>NZ_QICS01000048.1 GCF_003201285.1 Lachnotalea glycerini | reverse complement strand
TTGACGGTGGCAGGAACGGCAGAAACAGTGGCAGGTGGTATTGGAGATATCTTTGGAGCGGTCATATCAATGAGCGGTGCGGGAGCAGCGGCAGGAATACCGACTATTGCAATCAGCACAGATGTTTTGATAACCGGAATAGCAGAAATGGCATATGGTATATCAATTAGTATGACGGCTACGGATAACTTAGCCGGAGATATTAAGAAAGCACAAGAGGCGGCGGAGAATACCGATGTGAGTAAGGGAGGCTCTGAGACTAGTAAGATAGGTTCAAGGACTGTAAAATCTTTATCTAAAAATGCAAAGGAAAGTTATAAAAAATATAATGATTCAGGGTGGAGTGGAAATGTAGAAGGACAAACAGCAGGAACTAAAGCAGGAGGTACATATAAAAATCTTGATGGGAAACTACCAAAGGTAGATAAGGCGGGTAACAAAATTACGTATAAAGAATTTGATGTTAATAATAAGATAGAAGGTCAAAAAAGAGATATGGAAAGATTTGTTGTTGGAAGTGATGGTTCAAAATATTATACTAGTGATCATTATTCAACATTTGATAAACTCAAATAAGAGGAGGCAAAATAATTTGACAAATAAAGTTATATATATCCAAAAAATAAACAACGATTCATTTACAGAAGGATTAAATATAATATTGGATGGGAAAAAAATAATAACGAAAGATAACTTTCTTGAAGTTATTGAGGAAAAATTACAATTTCCTTATCCATGCAATGGTAGCTTAGATAGTTTTTTAGATTGGATGAGAGATTTATCGTGGATAAATGAAAAAAAAATAAACTTAATTATTTATGATTATAAAGAATTCCTAAATGACAATTTGGAAGTCAAAGAAATAATTTTAGATTGTTTTCAAGTAGATATATTGCCTTTTTGGGAAGAGGATGTTAAAACAACCATGGTAGATGGCGAAACAAAAGAATTTAATGTATATTTAGTATTATAGTACTGATGGGGAGTTAATAAATTAAGAACAGTTATGGAAAAATATATTTTAATAATAAATTTAGGATGTATAAAATTTATTTATGGTTATACCTTAGGACTTCCAACTCCGTAAATCCCTGTCGCTTAATTCGGTATCATGGCTCTCACGAAGTGATGTAATCCATGATTACTGA
>NZ_QICS01000047.1 GCF_003201285.1 Lachnotalea glycerini | reverse complement strand
ATGAATTTCCCGCATTTAGCTGCATTGCAGATGGATATACATTTTCAATACTGCCTTTACAAATAATTTCGAGAAATATAAATATTATTTATTCAAACGAAATTCAAATATTTCAGGTTGTCCAGTCTTTTCTATTAACTTAATCGCTTTAACATACTTTATATTAGTAAGCAGTTCACATGGCAACGTTTTTGATATTGTCAACAATTGCGATGTTGCAATATTAAGATTAAATATTTGCTTTATAATTGCCAAATCTTTTATTCCATTAACAGGCTTTTTAGTTAAATAAACACTTCCAATTTTACTTAATTTATTATTTTTTTCATTTTCTTCTGTATCAATATTGCAACCTCTATTAAACCACTCATTAAAATTAGATATTTTTTTATAGGCTGTTTCTATTTCATAGTCTGACATATCTACTAAGAAAACCACTTCAGCATTTGCCTCTTGTTTCATCAAAAATACTAATCCCCCCCCATCATCACCAATTGCAATATAATCGGGTTGGTACTTGTGAATTTGCAAATTATCATTCATTTCTTTTAAATCGTTTAATGAGTATAATATCTTCCCTCCATCGAAACTAAATCCATCATTTACTTTCAAAAAATCTTTATATAGGTTCGGTATCCTCATTCCATAGTTGATTTCATATTCATTAATTAGTTTATTATTTACCATTAATCAAACGCTCCTAATCCATCAAAATATTTATATGCATCTTTAATAGCTTTTTGTGCATTTTTTTTGTTAACTCCTGAATCAATTAATTCACTATAACTATTGTGAAATTCGCTTTGTATGCTAGTATTATATCCTAGTTCTACCCTTCGTTCTCGTTGTGAATTTGTAATATATGTATGAGGTTTTCCAGTTCCAGTCTCTAATAATATTGCTGGAGCACTATTTCTTTGATATCCAGAAATATTTGTTTGTGCCCATTTATCCTGAATAATATGATGTGATTGTACCTGCCTTCATTTGCAACATTGTGATTACCATCTGCTCGGTTTTTACCAGGACTTAGAAATCCATGTTCATCTATATCGCCAGCTTTATATCCATTAGGATTTTTACCTCCCTTTATCTCCGATCCGCCCGCTCCCTTAGAACTACTATCTTGGTGTGCTGCTAGTTTCGTAGAAGTCTTTGTCTCATTTTTCCCTTTTGATGTACTAGCAGCAAGCCTATCCTTAGCAGCTTGACATTGATTCCCACTTGGGTCTACATAGCTCACTGGATTGTTGGCGCAATATGCGTACAGGTTCAGTCCGTCTCCCCGGTAGGTATCTTCTTGGGTAAAGC
>NZ_QICS01000046.1 GCF_003201285.1 Lachnotalea glycerini | reverse complement strand
GGGACTATCCCAAAGTTTGTGTAAACCTTCAAACTGATGTAAGATAAACTTACACAGTTTGGAGGTTTTTTTATGGCTAGAAAAAATGACAGCCCACAAAAGGCAGCAATGAGAGAAATGATGCGGGATTATCTGAAAAAGAATGATGTCAGCATCAAAAGTGGCACTGATGTGAATTCAATCATGCGAGACATGATGTCCGTTATTCTGGAAGGTTCCTTGGATGAGGAATTGGATGAAGAACTTGGATATTCTAAATATGATTATCGTAACAAAGACACGGTTAATAGCCGCAATGGACATTCACAAAAAACGATGCATACCAGTTATGGAGATATGGATGTAGCAATTCCGCGAGATCGTAATGGCGAATATGAACCACAACTCATCAAGAAATACCAGAACACGGTAACACAGGACATGGAAGAGAAAATTTTATCTATGTATGCAAAAGGAATGACGACTGGGGATATTGAATCTCATATGAGAGAGCTTTACGATATTGATATCTCTGATAGTACAATCAGCCGCATTACAGACAAGATTTTGCCAATCGTCAAGGAATGGCAGGAACGCCCGCTTGAAGAAGTTTATGCTGTTGTTTTCATGGATGCGATTCACTATCATGTACGTAGTGAAGGACGCATTGTGAAACGTGCGGTATACATAGCTCTTGGAATTGATATGAACGGACACAAGGATGTTCTAGGTATGTATGTTGGTGAAAATGAAAGTGCCAAGTTCTGGCTTTCTATTATGAATGGCTTAAAGAATCGCGGTGTAGAGGATATCCTGATTGCCTGTGTAGATGGTCTTACAGGATTCCCGCAGGCAATTGATGCCGTATATCCGCAAACAGAAGTTCAACAGTGTATTATCCATCAGATCCGAAATTCAACGAAATTTGTATCCTATAAAGATATCAAAAAACTGATGGGTGATTTGAAACGCGTTTATGCAGCACCAACCGAAGAAACGGCAATAAACGAACTTGAACTATTTAAGGATAAATGGGATTCTAAATATCCCAAAATCTATAAGTCCTGGCATGATAACTGGGCAACCCTGTCCACCTATTTCAAATATCCAGAAACCGTCAGACGCCTGATATACACTACGAATGCGATTGAAGGCTTCAACCGTCAGCTAAGAAAAGTGACCAAAAGCAAGACAGTATTTCCATCAGATGACAGTCTCTTAAAAATGCTATATCTGGCAACGATGGATATCACAAAGAAATGGACTGGTCATCGTCAAGACTGGGGTCAGATTCATTCGCAGTTGGAGATTTATTTTGAAGAACGTTTGTCATCACGAAATCTTTAAATCTAGTTAGATTCTGAAAGGTTTCATTGACATGCAAAAAAATCCTTGTATAATGCAAGTAAGGGCAGAACCATTGTAAT
>NZ_QICS01000045.1 GCF_003201285.1 Lachnotalea glycerini | reverse complement strand
TAAGGGCTGTCGGTTTCTCCACTTACCTGTGCCACTTAGTTAAAATGCACCCTTTCAAACATTTAAATTTTGTTCGAAAGAGTGCATTTATATCATCATATTAGAACTACACCTTAAAATCCTATTTATACCCAAGGCAAAATTTTTTGCTTAAGTCTCTTAATTCAGTATTATGGATTACATCACTTCGTGAGAGCCATGATACTGAATTAAGAAACTGGATTTAGTAAAATTAATATAGCGGTGTCCACTTGGATCAACATAAATTGTCTCCAACTAGTATTTCCTTATCTCGTTCCATTAATGTTTCAATACATACAATAGTAATTATTGATAAATCGATATCATTTTTGCAATTACTTAAAATCACCAAAAAATGCAGATTATCATTTTTAATAATTTTTGCATTATTAAAAGTATAATTTTGTACTGGTTGCATCGTTATTTTTTTTTCTCCGTTGTATAATACAATCTCATTTTCATACACTATATCAGTGATTTTACCTAAAGTGTTTATATTAATATAATCATAACTTTCAATTAGTGATTTTTGAATTTGTTCTATACTTTTCTTTTTATCATTTGTTTTTTGATACTTTTCAGAAATCATACTTATTTCTATCTTGTTTACACTTTCTTCTTTCCAAGCCACTTCAATGAACTCATTATTGGAATCGACAAAGACGCCCCCTTCCTCTTTAATCGCATACAAGTCCACAATTACAATATCAGAAAGTTGTTCATCACTCAATGATATAACTCTACTAATATATTTTTCAACATTTATATATACCAAAGCTCCATTTTCTGGACAAAATAACATTATTTCATTTTTTCCAAGTATAAATGATGAATATATTACTATATCTTCAAATAATTTCATATTTTTAATTAAATCTAATTCTAAATCATAAATTAATACACCTTCATAGTTGTCATTAACAATTATTTTATTTTCGACAACATCTATAAAATATATATCATTATCTTGTATTATTTTATCAATCAATTTTTTAGCTCCTCTATATCACTTTATTTTTAATTTTTTGCTTTTATCGGCAGTATTAGGATTTAATTTTCCTGTCAAAGGATCTGCTTCTCCCAAATGATTTCCCTTTTTGTCAAAAACTTCTAAATGTGCCCTTTTTCCTGTATGCAAGGTATCTCTATAATAATATTTATCTCCATTTTTATAGACTGTAGCACCTTTAACTTTCATATTTGTTTTATTATAATCACTGCCACTTAGTACTGTTTCTCTATCCAGTGGAACACGTTTATCTTTAACATAAGGTGCTTCAGAGCCTCCCTTACTCACATCGGTATTCTCCGCCGCCTCTTGTGCTTTCTTAATATCTCCGGCTAAGTTATCCGTAGCCGTCATACTAATTGATATACCATATGCCATTTCTGCTATTCCGGTTATCAAAACATCTGTGCTGATTGCAATAGTCGGTATTCCTGCCGCTGCTCCCGCACCGCTCATAGATATGGCCGCTCCAAAGATATCTCCAATACCACCTGCCACTGCTTCTGCCGTTCCTGCCACCGTCAA
>NZ_QICS01000044.1 GCF_003201285.1 Lachnotalea glycerini | reverse complement strand
ATAATTCGCTCGGCTTCACCAAACGCAGTTACAAACAACCCTCCTGCATACGCATAACTGTCAGTTTTCGTGGTTACTTCTCCATAGCGGTTTTCCAGACTTTGCGTAACCGGATCCACAGATACCTCACTCTCTACCTGAACTTCTCCCGGAAAATGTAGGTAATCTGAGATTCCTGCCGTTGTTTTGACTGTTTTTGTGGGTTCACTTTTGATGTGAATCGCCAGCGGATCTTCCAAGCATCCTGTATCGGTGTTCTGTATCAGAAATCCTCCGATACTGCTATTATAATACCTTGCTCGTAGATATTGCAATCCGGTATTGGTATCCACTGCTTCCGCATTGTACCCATAAGGGCTGTCGGTTTCTCCACTTACCTGTGCCACTTAGTTAAAATGCACCCTTTCAAACATTTAAATTTTGTTCGAAAGAGTGCATTTATATCATCATATTTGAACTACACCTAAAAATCCGATTGTATATCCATGCAAATTTTTTTGCATAAGTCTCTTAATTCAGTAATCATGGATTACATCAATTCGTGAGAGACATGATACTGAATTAAACGACAGGGATTTAGGAAGTTGGTTGTACAAACTATAACCATAATAGATTTTAATTTGTGTATAATTTATCATCTTTATATTCCTAAACTGAATACTTAATAAATTAAAAATCACTATAGTCTGAATATACAATCTTTTCTTCAGGTAACCCATTTGGATATTCATAAGCTGGATAATCTTCATTTGCAATTTGCATAAAATGGTTTACTGTGTCCATTAATGCCTCCTCTATTGTTTTTCCATGTCCTACAGCACCTTCAGGGCTATCATCAAATTTTCTTATAATTCTTATGTCTGTGTACCCATAAAATTTTCCCTCTTGGCTCTCATATATTTTTATTTTCATTTTTCCATATGGCAAAATATTATGTGCCCATATTTGAAATTCAGCCACACACCTTTCGATTGCTCCAACATTTTCTATCTTCAAGTTCTTCCACATATCTAATGCCCCTCCTTTTCGTTACTGTTTACCAAAAGAAATTATTGTTCCATCTGGTGCTAAATCAATATATTTTCCGTTTTTGTAATATCTAGTAATATTAGGTGTTTCACCTGGAATATCGTATGCTTTTCTTGCCCCTTTAAGATTACGAGCAAATTCTTCTGCCTTTCTAAGATATTGCTGTGGATCTTTTGCACCTACTTCAGCACCATGTTTGTTAAAATGCTTCCGTAATGATTTTTCAGGGCTTTCAAATGAACCCTTGTTCCATTTACCTGTATCTAATGACGCTTCAGAGCCTCCCTTACTCACATCGGTATTCTCCGCCGCCTCTTGTGCTTTCTTAATATCTCCGGCTAAGTTATCAGTAGCCGTCATACTAATTGATATACCATATGCCATTTCTGCTATTCCGGTTATCAAAACATCTGTGCTGATTGCAATAGTCGGTATCCCTGCCGCTGCTCCCGCACCGCTCATTGATATGACCGCTCCAAAGATATCTCCAATACCACCTGCCACTGTTTCTGCCGTTCCTGCCACCGTCAA
>NZ_QICS01000043.1 GCF_003201285.1 Lachnotalea glycerini | reverse complement strand
TTGACGGTGGCAGGAACGGCAGAAACAGTGGCAGGTGGTATTGGAGATATCTTTGGAGCGGTCATATCAATGAGCGGTGCGGGAGCAGCGGCAGGAATACCGACTATTGCAATCAGCACAGATGTTTTGATAACCGGAATAGCAGAAATGGCATATGGTATATCAATCAGTATGACGGCTACGGATAACTTAGCCGGAGATATTAAGAAAGCACAAGAGGCGGCGGAGAATACCGATGTGAGTAAGGGAGGCTCTAAGACTTTTAAAAAGAAATCTTCTAGCGAAATTGAAAAAGAGTATAATCTGAAAAAAAATCAATTTCATAGAGAAGTTAAGAAAGATATTCTAGATGATTTAAGTAGTAAAGACTCTGCTTATAAAAAGCAATTGCAAAAAATGGGAAAAAATCCAGATATATACTTATCTTCGGATGGACAGATACAAATTGTTTCAACACAATTTAAAGGAAAATCATTTATTACCGATTTGAACATTAAACAATTCTTACATTAATAGGACTAGGAGGAAAAAACAATGTCATATGAAATTAACGTAATCGTAGTAAACCAAAAAGAAGCAGTTAAATATACAAAAAAATCATCAATTATTCTTCAGAATGAAAAGGATAATTCTGAAGAAATGAAAAGGTATTTTGAAATATGGCCTTATTTTTCGCAAACGCCAGGCATATTATATACATTGGTTCAAGAAATGGAAGAAGATTATTTTAGTTCATTTCCAATATGTGATTCAATTTTTGATAGGAATGAAGATGAATTATCATTGCCATATTGGATTGATAATACAGAAATAATAGAAAATTTAACTCCACTTTTAATAAAACAAAATGTAATGAGTGAGTTTGTTGAAATAATCAGATTTTTAGTTGAAAGTTCACCAATAAAAACTATTATGTTTCATACAAGATATCAAGGTGGAGATTATGAAATAATATGTGGAGTTATTAATATTGAAGAATTTTTTTCAATGTTACAAAATGAAAAAATACTATTTAATGTATGCTATATTATAAGAAAAGATTGAACTATAAGTTTAGAAGAATCCTTAGGGAGTATATAAGTTCAAATAAAAGACTCTTACCAAGACCAGCTAGGGAAGTTCATAGTTGGTCTATTACATTACGGAGTTCAAAGTTTTGAAAGAGAGGAATTAATACTAAATAACAAATTAGAAACTACGCAAAATTCAGATGTTAATAAAATTGCAAAAGAATATTAATATAAAAAAGCAGAAGAGGATCAAATTCATCTAGCAGAAGTGATTTGTCACCAAACACGATGAAAGCAACAGCGGGAATCGGGGATATTGTATCAATGCCGGGAGAGATTCACATCAAAAGTGAACCCACAAAAACAGTCAAAACAACGGCAGGAATCTCAGATTACCTACATTTTCCGGGAGAAGTTCAGGTAGAGAGTGAGGTATATGTGGATCCGGTTACGCAAAGTCTGGAAAACCGTTATGGAGAAGTAACCACGAAAACTGACAGTTATGCGTATGCAGGAGGGTTGTTTGTAACTGCGTTTGGTGAAGCCGAGCGAATTAT
>NZ_QICS01000042.1 GCF_003201285.1 Lachnotalea glycerini | reverse complement strand
ACTTAAGAGCTGTCCTTTGGCATCATATGTATAGATGGTTCCTGCTCCTGCCTCTTTTTCGGCTTCATATTCCTTAGGACGGATAACCTTAACGAAGCTGCCCATCGGTATCATAGAACTGTCTGGTTACCCCTCCATCCCGCTCGGTACGGCTTCTTTTCCACAGCCTGATAAATCGGCACGTTTCAGAACCCGAATCAAACGGCCTCCCTCCTCATAAAAGTAGCATAGTCGGAGGTGAAACTTCTGAAATTTCTTTACAAATTATAATACCTAGAACACAATCGTTATAAAGCTTGTTGTGTTCTAGGTATTCGCAAAAAACAGTTATTAAAAATACTAAAACAGTTTTGATTACTTAGCAAAGCTTTGTAATAGTGCATCACCTTTTTATCAAAATAATCTTTATTTTAGTAAAGTCGATAACTTTCTATTCTTTATATAAAAATAATCCATTTAAAAATTCTTTAAAGGTTTTTGCAACAAAATACATACATTCATCTTCTGTAGAATTTTCATAATCTAAACAATTATCCCAAAAATAGATTCCCTTCCAATCTTCTTGATTCACTAACAAAACCAAACCACTTCCTGTCGCATGCCCAATAATTAACATATTTTCTAGCAATTCATTCCCATACTCATTCAGCCATGTTTCAAGAGATAAACTTTTTTTAGCATTACCCACCCCAAATAATGACCCCAGGGCTATAGGTTCTGCTATCTTTTCAGCATTAAAACAAACAATCTTATCATTAGCGCTCCCACCATTATTTTCTAATAGATAATCTTTATAATCACCAGGTAAATCTAATTTGTTATTTCTTTGAAATACTTCTAAATCTTTATTATCCAAACTCTCAAAACTTGATAACATATGTTATCCTCCTTATTTCATAGTATCTTAATTATTTGTATGTAAATATAAAAGAAGATTAGTAATAAGATATATATTAATTATTATTTTTCATCTTTGATATCCCTCCTCGATGTCTAAACCTATCATGAAATATTGTATTTACATCTTGCAAGGTCTTTCCATCTTGATGATGGTGCCATGTACCATCTTCACTCTTAATATAGCCTAAATCTTTGGCAGTCTGAAAATCTTTATTTCTACCTTGAAATGGTCCTACATCAGCTTCTTGATTTACCATCCCCGCAGCCTTAAAATTAGGATATCCATCTGGATAACTAACCTTATTTCCTTCCCAATCATTGTATGTCCATGTCCCATCTGTGTCTACGGAAATTTTCCCACCTTTGTCATACCATTTTTTCACATCTGGTGAATTTTTAGGTTTCGTATTTAGAATATCTTTTGGAATATCTGCAGATGACGTATACGACCGCCCCGAACTCTTATTACCACCATTCACTCCAAGCTTTTTCGCCACTTCCTGCTCTTGTGATGTCAATCCACCTTTATTTTGCTTATTTCGCAAATATGCAGACAGCTTTTTCTGCTCGTTTTTCCCAGCCTGTCCCTGAGCCACCTTATCCATAATTCTATTCGCGGCTGTTTCGCAGATATTCCCACTTGGGTCTACATAGCTCACTGGATTGTTGGCGCAATATGCGTACAGGTTCAGTCCGTCTCCCCGGTAGGTATCTTCTTGGGTAAAGC
>NZ_QICS01000041.1 GCF_003201285.1 Lachnotalea glycerini | reverse complement strand
TTATGGTAATCGCCAGTGAGCCATATAGTCAAACTCGGTGCGTTGTAGTAATGCAGGGTGCTAAGCGAGTGGGTAATGTAACTTCGAAAGAGGTGCTAACAATCATGCAGACCGTAACATAAAGTGAATTCTGCCGTATCGTAAAATAAACTGCTCTGAAAAGAGTAGAGTGGGGAAGCCGAGCCTTGTTCTATTGGGCGAAGACCATGGAAGATGGGAAGAAACTGGAAGCACCATTGATAATCCTCCGGTATATGGGAAGCGGTATGTATGAAAGGTGTGGTTCGGAACTGGAGAGACCCTACCTACCACCAAATGGTAAAGAAGATGCGTATAAGCCGAGCGAAATCGTATTCTAGGTAGGAGGGAGTCGGAGGGGTTCATAGTACCGATAATGGTAATGGAACAAAACATTACTTAGGAAAGGAACCCTGCTTCATTCAAGTTTGCAGAGAGGGTAAGAGTGAGAGAATGTCATGAAGACTAACAACTCCAAAGAAAAAGTTCGACAACTTCAAAACAAACTATATCTAACAGCCAAGAAATGCAGTACAAGAAGATTTCATGCACTCTATGACAAAGTATATCGAGATGATGTACTGTTCGAGGCATGGAAAAGAGTGAAAGCAAACCAAGGCTCAAGTGGAGTTGATGGAATCAGAATAGAGGATATAGAAGCCTATGGCATTGAGAAATATCTGATAGAAATTCAGAAAGAACTTATGCTTGGGGAATATATTCCGAAGCCAGTAAAACGAGTTATGATACCAAAACCCGACGGAAGCGAGAGACCTCTTGGTATTCCAACAGTCAGAGATAGAATTGTACAAATGGCTACGAAAATAGCAATAGAGCCCGTATTCGAAGCGGACTTTAAGGACTGCTCTTACGGATTCAGACCGAAACGTAGTGCAAAACAGGCGCTAGAAGTAGTCAGAAAGGCATGTAACAACAAAGGCTATTATGTTGTTGATGCAGATATCGAGAAGTTCTATGACAGGGTTAGCCAAGACAAACTAATGAAATTGGTGGAACAAAGAGTATCGGACAGACGGATATTAAAACTAATCCGGCAGTGGCTGAAAGCAGGTATTCTGTATGGGAACATGCTAGAAGTCAGTGAACTAGGTACTAGCCAGGGTTCAGTCATCTCACCGTTATTAGCAAACATCTATCTAAATACGTTTGACCGATTGTGGGAAAAGTATGGACTTGCCCATGGGAAGATGGTACGTTATGCCGATGATTGTGCGATAATCTGTAAAAATAAGAAAAGTGCCAACCATGCCCTTAGCCTGATGAAATATATCATGGGGAAACTTGACTTAACGCTCAACCCTACTAAAACAAAAACGGTTAGTATGTGGGGAGGAAAAGAGGGCTTCGATTTTCTGGGTATACACCATAGAAGATTTACTAAAAAGAAGAAAAATGGGAAGCCATTTGGAGAGACATACCAATATCCAAGCAAGAAAGCCATGAAGAAAATGAAATCAGTCATCAAAGAGAATATAAATCAGAGAAACAAACTCCCAAAAAGTGAAGAAGAACTGATTCAAGTAATGAATCCCAAAATCGTAGGATGGAGGAATTATTACAAGACTAAGAATGATGGCAAATGGTTGAGAGCGATTGACTGGTACATTCTTTGTACATTTACAAGGTGGTACAACAAGAAACACCAAAATAGCAGAAGTTTGAAAGGATTATACAAAATAAAGCTGAAATTAGTAGACAAGGGTTTGCAACAAATGATTGCATGACGTAAAGCTGTAGAAAGAAGAATGTCGGAAAGCCGTATGAGGGAAAACCTCACGTA
>NZ_QICS01000040.1 GCF_003201285.1 Lachnotalea glycerini | reverse complement strand
AAAAATAATAGTGGGTATTTTATGGGTATTGTGTTATAATATGGATATAGGAGGTGTTACACATGAGACTTATGGTATCCAAATCTAAAAATGCACAGTCCCTTTATGCGATTAAATCTGTATATGAAAATGGAAAACGCTCCACAAAGATTGTGGAAAAACTAGGTACTCTTGCTGATTTACAAAAAATACATGATGATCCCATTCTTTGGGCAGAACAATACATAAAAGAACTTACACAAAAAGAAAAATCAGAACATCGGGAAGTAATCATTAAACGTACTCAGTCTAAAAGAATTACTAAGAATGAGCAACATTCTTTTAATGGTGGATATCTTTTTCTTCAGCAGCTCTACCATGAATTAAAGCTTCACGACATCTGTAATACTATCTCTAAACGCTATAAATTTATCTTTGATTTAGATTCTATTCTGTCCAGACTCGTGTATGGTAGAATTATTTTTCCATCCTCAAAAAGAACTACATATCAATTATCACAGAACTTCCTTGAGCCGCCAAACTTTGATATGCAGCATATTTACCGTGCATTAGAAGTAATATCTTTGGAAACAGAGTTTATTCAGTCCGAACTTTATAAAAATAGTTTATCCATTTCAAAGAGAAATGATAAGGTTCTCTATTATGACTGCACCAACTTTTTCTTTGAGATTGAACAAGCGGAGGGATTAAAGCAATATGGTCCTTCTAAGGAACACCGCCCAAGCCCTATCGTTGAAATGGGACTTTTCATGGATGGTGATGGGATTCCTCTTGCCTTCAATATTCATAGCGGAAACACCAATGAACAAAGCACGCTACGACCACTGGAAGAAACAATTATGAAAGATTTTAGTCTTTCTAAATTTGTGGTTTGTACTGATGCTGGATTATCTTCTAGCGATAACCGAAAATTTAATAATAAGGGAGAACGTGCTTTTATTACAACTCAATCGGTCAAGAAACTTAAAAAGCATTTAAAACAATGGGCTTTAGATGAAAGCAATTGGCTTCTTTCTGGTGACAACAGTGGTCAAAAATATAATCTTGCCACACTGGATGAATCGAATGAGATGAAAGAAAAATATCAGGCAAAAACTTTTTATAAGGAGCGTTGGATAAAAGAAGACGGACTGGAGCAGAAATTAATCGTTACATTTTCGCTAAAATACAGAGATTATCAACGTTCCATCCGTAGTTCCCAAATCGAACGTGCAAAAAAACTAATCGAATCAAGACCTAAAGATGTGAAAAAACATAATCAAAATGACTATAAACGTCTTATTAAAACAACTGGAGTCACCCAAGATGGTGAGGCAGCAGATATAACACTTTGTGAACTTGATGAAAGCGTAATTGCTTTGGAACAAATGTATGATGGATTTTATGCTGTATGTACTAACCTTGAAGATGATGCTACAGAAATATCAAAAATCAACCATAAGCGGTGGGAAATCGAAGAATGTTTTAGAATTATGAAAACAGATTTTAAAGCAAGACCTGTATATTTAAAACGTGATGATCGAATCAAAGCACATTTCACTACATGTTTTATTGCCCTTACACTATACCGTTATCTAGAAAAGAGGTTAAATGGAAAATTTACTACCAGTGAAATCATGAAAGGCTTAAGGGATATGAACTTCTATGAGGTTCCTGGAGAAGGCTATATTCCGACTTATATAAGAACAGATTTTACAGATGCACTTCATGACGTATTTTGCTTTCATACAGACTATCAGATTGTTAGTACAAAACAGATGAAAAAAATTTTTAAGGATACAAAAAAATAAAAACATTACTCACTTTTTATGAGAATTATAAAAGGCCGTAATCCAGTAAATACAGTGGATTCCAGCCTTTTTTAACGTTACAACTGTCAAACAT
>NZ_QICS01000039.1 GCF_003201285.1 Lachnotalea glycerini | reverse complement strand
ATAAAATTATTGGAGGATGGTATATGGAAAAGAAAATGCCAAATGTATTACAATCTTTATTTGTGTTGGTAGGGTTTTTGATTCTAGCGTTTTTATTCAACAGGTTTGGAATTGAAATTCACCTGGCTATATTTACAGCCTGGTTCTTGGCGATGTTCGTAGGTAAAATGACAGGTCACACATATAAAGAAATGGAGCATTCCATTACAAAAGGTATTTATAACGGAATGGATGCTATATTGATTTTACTGGCAGTGGGAGCGTTAGTTGGAACATGGATATCAGGTGGAATTGTGCCCAGTTTAATTTACTATGGCTTGAAAGTTATTCATCCATCGATTTTCTTGCTTGCAACATTAATCATTTGTAGTATCACCTCAATCGCAACTGGTACCTCTTGGGGAACAGCAGGAACTGCAGGAATAGCCATGATGGGAATTGGAGCAGGACTTGGAATACCGGCGCCCATTACAGCAGGAGCAGTCTTATCAGGCTCTTATTTTGGAGACAAGCTGTCCCCATTATCAGACAGTACGATTTTGACCGCATCAATGAGTGACATAGATGTCATGGATCATGTAAAGGGAATGCTTCCGGGATCAGTAATTGGTTATATTATAGCGGGAATTGCATTTACAGTTGCAGGCTTTCAGGTTGGCGGCGGAAACGCAGATATGTCACAGGTTAATGAAGTAATGACTTCATTGGACAGTATCTTTAACATCAGTCTTATTTCTTTTGTACCCATGATTGTAGTTATTTTGTTATTAGTTTTGAAAATGCCATCTCTTCCGGTAATTTCACTGGGAGCAGCTCTAGGAATTGTCTGGGGAATTGTATTTCAGGGTCTGACTCCGGTTCACGCAATATCAAGTGCATGGGCGCAGTTGGAAAGTAACACAGGAATTGATTTTATTGATAAAATATTAAGCCGCGGCGGAATGAGCAGTATGCTGTGGTCGGTAGGAATTATAATTTTAGGTTTAGGCTTTGGCGGTCTGCTCGACCAAATCGGAATCATAAAGGTAATTGCAGATAAGATAGACCGTTTCATTAACGGAGGCGGTATGCTTACGGTATTCTCTATTATAATCGGCTTCCTGGGCAATTTATTTGGAAGTGCAATGTATGTTTCGTTAATACTTACACCAAAGATCATGGCTCAAAAGTATGATGAACTGGGTTACAGCCGAAAGGTATTATCAAGAAACACAGAGTTTGGAGGAACACTGACCTCAGGTATGGTACCGTGGAGCGACAACGGAATCTATATGGCAACGATACTTGGCGTAACAACCTTGCAGTATGTACCATATATGTGGTTGTCCTTTGCCTGTATATTTGTTACTATCATATTTGGCTTTACGGGCAAATTTATGTGGAGCAATAAGGATGACGTAAGAGTCAGTGTGATAAATCAGAAAATAGAAAATCAGAATAGTTAAAAAGGTGATAAAGAATGAAAAAAATACTTTTAGTAGCAACAGGGGGAACGATTGCTTCATCAGAGACAGCAGAAGGGTTAACCCCATCTATAGATGCAAAACAGATTTTGTCCTATATTCCGGAGATTGAACAGATTTGCCACTTATCGGGAATTTCCATTATGAGTGTGGACAGTACAAATGTGAATCCATCTTTGATGGTGAAAGCAGCAGAAGCAATCAGGGATAATTATGAAGAATACGATGGCTTTGTGGTAACACATGGAACTGACACGATGGGATATACGGCGGCGGCATTGACGTATATGCTGCAAAATATCAAGAAACCCGTTGTCATAACAGGATCTCAGATAGCAATAGAAGCATTGTATACGGATGCAAAGAAGAATTTATCCGATGCCATCCGATTTGCCTGTGAGGACTTTCTGGGAGTGTTTGTAGCTTTTGATGGAGAAAT
>NZ_QICS01000038.1 GCF_003201285.1 Lachnotalea glycerini | reverse complement strand
TAAGGGCTGTCGGTTTCTCCACTTACCTGTGCCACTTAGTTAAAATGCACCCTTTCAAACATTTAAATTTTGTTCGAAAGAGTGCATTTATATCACCATATTAGAACTACACCTTAAAAACCTATTGTATACCCAAGGCAAAATTTTTTGCTTAAGTCTCTTAATTCATATCATGGATTACATCACTTCGTGAGAGCCATGATACTGAATTAAGAGACAGGGATTTACGGAGTTGGAAGTCCTAAAGTATAACCATAATAAATTTTATAATTTAATCATAGTTATAAATTTTGCGAATACTTTAGTTATCATATCCAAAAATCATCTTCCTTTTTTTCTAACAATCCTAAAAGATTTAACGTTTTATCGATTAATATTTGAATATTATATTCCAATCTATCTGGTAATAATGATTCAATATCTTCTAGCTCACATCCTCTTTCAAGAATATCAATTAATTGTTCCTCATCACAACTTTCTTTTACTTTCTGAATAAAGTAGGGTGAAAAAATAAATTTTTCAGCTTCTTCAATTGACATTTTCTTTTCTTTAACAGCAACAAGAACTCCTATCATACTTATTAAAAGAATTTTTGTATCTACTTCATTCGGTTTAAAGCATACATTGTCTATCTTCATATTCTTATTACTCCTACTTATTACTCCATCCACGTTTTACTTTAACATTAAATACTTTTCCTGATTTACTTTGGAAATAATGTATTGACACCTTATTTCCTTTAATTCATAACTATCCTTAGCAAACATTCTAAGCAAAATAGCAATGTAGACCAGCTATAAATAAACTTTCCTATAGCTGGTCTAACATTTTACTGCGATGTCACAGCTTGTTGATATATCTTTTCGATAATATCACATGTTTTTTCTAGTTGTTCGGATAATATTTCAGAACAAAGTATATTTTTATATTCATTTATAAAGTTCAGATATAATTCTCTATTGTTCTCTTCATCAAAATATCTAAACATTGGTGTAACCATTAAATGAAACTTTCCCCCCTTTTTATATATCCAAGTTGAATATTCTGGTGTAGTAAAGCAACAATATTTTTCGCCAATCCACTCATCATTTTCATCCAAAAAAATATCTTCATTAGAAATATTTTCATTCAAACAATAATAATATTCATTTTGTAAAATACCTAGTTTTTGTTCAAGAATTCTTGCATCAATTTCATATATTTCATTATCAACACAATACCTTTCCTTCAAATTTTTTAAATAATAAATATTATCGTTTAAAATTTCATAGATATTATTCTCCATAATCAATCTAATACAAACATTGGAATAATAATCTATTGTATCATCCATTATTTGTAGCTCAATCTTAAATGTATTTTGACTAATCAATGTATAATTTTCCACTATTTAATAATCTTTCCTTTCTTTGTTACCATTCCAGCCTTCTTTAATGCAGCTTTCATTGGTTCTGATAATTCACTCCAAGAACGTACATGTCCATGAAAAACTCCTTTTGTAGTTTCATCAAGCACAACTATTTCTCCATCACTAATGCCAACTCTTCTAGTAGTATTTTTCCCTATTGAAACAGAGTTATCTAATGCTTCTTGCCCATTATTAGGTGCTTTATTTTTAACTGCATTATTTGTTTTCCCATGATAATCTGCTTTTTCATATGTACCATTTTTACCAGTCTCAGAGCCTCCCTTACTCACATCGGTATTCTCCGCCGCCTCTTGTGCTTTCTTAATATCTCCTGCTAAGTTATCCGTAGCCGTCATACTAATTGATATACCATATGCCATTTCTGCTATTCCGGTTATCAAAACATCTGTGCTGATTGCAATAGTCGGTATTCCTGCCGCTGCTCCCGCACCGCTCATTGATATGACCGCTCCAAAGATATCTCCAATACCACCTGCCACTGTTTCTGCCGTTCCTGCCACCGTCAA
>NZ_QICS01000037.1 GCF_003201285.1 Lachnotalea glycerini | reverse complement strand
GATAACCTGGACCATTATCGGTCTTTTCCTCATACTGTGTCGGATTGCATACCTTTTTGATGTTTCCGTTTGCATCGTACCAGATGCGCCGGATTTCTTTGACCGGATTTCCCTCACCGTCTATGCTCTACGTGGTATTTCCAAAAACATCATAGGCATAACTTCCTTTTTCATGCTTCCTTTTTTATAATGATTTGGTTTTCACTGCAATACAGGACAATTGTGGAACCTGTTGTAAATCCATGATGCAAGAGCCATTGTCCTTTCAGCTTTATTTCTGGTATTTCGGCATAAGTTCTGTTTTTATAGTCATTTTAAATGTTTTATAAACCTTTATCTTTCTTTTTTCCATCTCAAATTACCTCCTGTCATTCTATCAATTCGTTTACTTTTCGTATAAAATATGGTAATGTAAAATATATTCCCAACTCGAAGCACCAAGTTTTGCGTGTTTCTTGGTATGATATTAACACACTAGTTTTTGCGTGTCAATATCTTTTGGGATTTTAGGAGGTATTTTTTTGTTTGATTTTGGAAAACGTTTAAAATCAATTCGATTGTCAAGGAATTTAACGCAAAAACAATTAGCAGAAGCGATTGGGTCCAGTGAACGCGGGATACAAAATTACGAACTTGGAGCAAGTAAACCAAAATATGAAATTATAATAGCTTTGGCAGATTATTTTGATATTTCTACTGATTATTTGCTTGGTCGTTCTGATAATCCTAAAAGGATATAGCTGTAAGCCTTTCTATATCCTGATGGATTCATGGAATATTGGTATTTAAATATATTGATTAAAAATCTGAGATTTTCAAGGTGCCTCTTAAAGTTTTTAAATATACTGTCAATTTAAAATTTGTATAAAAAAACTAAAGCAAAAACACTCCCAAACTGAAAGTTTAACTTTTATCAATTCGGAAGCGTTTGAGATATTATTTTAATTAAGTATTGTCAAAGTGTATACCATCAAAAATATTACTGTTTATTATTTAGATATTCTATAAATCCATCAAAATCACCTGCAATCACATTAACCTCATCATCATCCATACCAATAAAAGGAACTTCAATATACTTACCTTTACTATTTATCCCATATGCTGCGTCTCCTCCATCGGAACCTATAAGAATTATATCCGTTAAAAATTCAGCTGATCCATAATCGTCATTTAGTTCTTCAATATCTTCAAAATTCCATAAATGTAAATATGTATTCTCGCCAATATTTCCTTCGCCTCCGTTATATTGATTTAAAAAATCTCTATAATCGTTGGATAATAAACCAGTCATCCCCGTATAATCGTGAATATTTAATTCGGAACTTGTTGAATCAATTAAATTTTTTAATAATTTTATCGTCTCAGATCTCATTTCTTTTTTCCTTTCTGTTCTCTTAATATTTTATTCCAGAATTTTGTGTATTGAGCATGCTCTTTTTGCGTTAATGCAATCTTGTTATCAATATCAGTTGGACTCCCTCCAAATTTAACAGGGTGCATCTCATGAATTTGTACTCCATCTAAGTGACTATACTGCCTATGTAATTTTGCATTGGTATTATTGGCAAGTTTTCTTGCCGTATCATATTCACTGCCCTCTAAGATTTTAAATGATCCCTCTGGCTTGGGCGCATCAGGATACCCCGTCCAATCATCAATGTAAAATGAATCTGTATCTACTCCATGATTTCCACCCGAACCCTCATTACCACCACTCACTCCAAGCTTTTTCGCCACTTCCTGCTCTTGTGATGTCAATCCACCTTTGTTTTGCTTATTTCGCAAATAGGATTCCAGTTGTCTCTGTTCCTTTTTTTCAGCCTGTCCCTGAGCCACCTTATCCATAATTCTATTCGCGGCTGTTTCGCAGATATTCCCACTTGGGTCTACATAGCTCACTGGATTGTTGGCGCAATATGCGTACAGGTTCAGTCCGTCTCCCCGGTA
>NZ_QICS01000036.1 GCF_003201285.1 Lachnotalea glycerini | reverse complement strand
TTTTTTCTTTGCCTTTATTTTTCCGTTTTTATCTACTGTTGCTATCTTGGTATTACTGCTTTTATAGGTTATTTTATCCGTTGCACTGATTGGGTAAATCTAAATCTTCTTCTCGCGACCAAGCATCAAAATGGCTTAATGGTTTTTTATACTCTATTTTCACAATTTCTTTATCAGAGACGATTAATTTAAACTCTGCTCTAAGATTTTCAAGATTTCTCTGATGAAACTCAAAGTTAATATCTTTGATAATATAACGAAAATCATCAGCAAAAAAGAGTATTCCCTGTTCTTAATTTTGTTTCTAAGTTGCTTAAATACTTTTCCGCATTTTCATATTCTTGTCGTAAAGAATTTTCTTTAATAGATCCACCTATGTCATCAACAATTCTATCAATTTCTTCTAATGACAACTTAGAACTTCCCTTAATAGTTTTACTGCCCCCCCTTAACCCCAGTCTCAGCCAAACCTTTCTCAGTCAATTTACTCAATACGGTTTGATATTCTAAGGTCTTATAGTATCCACTCACATTTTTCACACTGTCATACTTGGTCATTCCTCCAGAATTATTATCTTACATGGAAATCCTCGTAACGAAATCTTGGATTTTAAATATCTTGGATGCCACAGAATGTTGATGGATTAATACTTTATTGGCATAATAGTAAACAATAGTTATATGGAAAACAAGTTGTCTCTGTACTAGTTAAATGTACTAATATCATCCCTTTTTAGGATTTCTTATAAAATTTGTCCGACACTTTGCTACATTTCTGAAAATCAATTTCTCTTTTCTACTTAATAATCCGATTGTATACCCATGCAAATTTTTTTGCTTAAGTCTCTTAATTCATATCATGGATTACATCACTTCGTGAGAGTCATGATATAGAATTAAGCGACTAGGCTTTAGGTAGTTGGTAGTCCTAAGGTATAACCATAATTAAATTAATTAATTTCGTGTATAAAATTGATGAAATCTCTCTTTATCAGACTTACTTTTCTGATCTTGACATATCCATTGAAAAAAATCTACATCTTCTTCTGTATTCCAAGGATCAAAATCGGTGAATTTAGGTTTATCATATACTACATCAATTTCTACATTATTATCAATTAATAGTTTAAATCTTCCTGTTTTATCATCTAAATTTTCATGTTCAAATTCATAATTTACTTCTGATAAATTATAAAATTTATTATTACTGAAAAAAACAGGACCTTTTTGCGATTCTGTTACGCCATATACAGCGTCTCTAACCCTAGCAAAAAACCCCAAGTTAGGTTTAACTAATTTATCTCCATTATATTTAAAGTCATATTTCCCTGTATCTACGTCATAAACACATAATTCTTTTATTTTATCCATATTCATTATATATTTAATCATATCCAAATTCCTCCTAAACTATTGAGTATCTAACCACTCTTTAAACTTACTTAATAATTTATCTACATCCGCATTAGGTCTTTTTGATGCCTCTATTATCTTACTATAATTTCCCTTATACTTATTTTCAAAAAACTCAAAGCTCCCACCAAGTGGATCACCATAACGTGCTTCATTTACTTCATAAATATATTTTCTCAATAATTCCGGTGTTAGATCCTTATACTTAACACCTAAATCTCTCCTAACTTGATACATTGATTTTGCTATAGATTTTTCACTCAATCCTTGTGCCCTTAATTGAGCTTCATAATCACTTAAACTTTTTACTGCATTTTCATATTCTTGCCTTAATGGATTCTTTTTTATTGAGTCTCCTATCTCCTTAATTACATTTTCTGTTCTTTTGCCACCCTTAATCCCAGTCTCAGCCAAATCTTTGTCAACCACTTTACTCAATACGGTTTGATATTCTGATTTCTTATAGTATCCACTCACATTTTTCACACTGTCATACTTGGTCATTCCTCCATATGTCAGCATTCCTACTGCCGCTCCTGTCATTGTGGCTAGT
>NZ_QICS01000035.1 GCF_003201285.1 Lachnotalea glycerini | reverse complement strand
TATGAAGGAATAGACTTGGATATCTATGCAGTTGGTAAAAGACTTGCAAAGCAGAAAGTGATTTATGCCGGAGATATGACGACAGAAGCACTTACGATGAAGTTAATGTGGGCTTTGGGTAATTATGACAAAATAGGTGACATTAAGAAATTCATTGAAACACCATTTTTTGCAGATAGAAATTACTAGTAATTGATACGAAATATCTGTATAATATTACAATAATTATTAGACAAAATAACATTTACTTTAAAGGAGTTGCTTATAAGATGAACAATATGGAAAACGACAAGGATAATCAAATTGTTTTTGAAGAACTAGCAAAGAAGATATCATCAAAAATTGAGGATGAAAATTACACAAAATACAGTGTAAAAAGAGGTCTTAGAAATTCTGACGGTACCGGAGTATTGGTAGGTCTGACTGAAATAGGAGATGTCAGGTCATATATCATGTGTGAAGGAGAAAAAATACCGACAGAAGGAAAATTAATGTATCGTGGGCTGAATATCATGGATTTAGTAAATGGTTTTCAAAAAGAAAAACGATTGGGATTTGAAGAATGCTGTTATTTGCTGTTGTTTGGGAAATTGCCGACTCAGGCTCAACTGAATCAGTTTACAGAGTTACTCGGTGATTACAGAGAATTACCTGAAGAATTTACGGAAAATCATATATTAAAGGCACCAAGCAACAATCTAATGAATAAAATAGCAAGAAGTGTACTGACACTTTATTCTTATGATGATAATCCGGATGATACAAGCATTGCGAATGTTTTAAGGCAATCAATCCAATTAATTTCTCGTTTTCCAATACTGGCAACTTACGGATATCAAGCAAAGAGACATTATTATGACAAAGAAAGTCTGTTTATACACATGCCACAAAAAAATCTAAGTACGGCTGAAAACATACTTTATCTTACAAGACCAGACTCTAAATATACAAAGCTAGAGGTTGAATTACTGGATTTAGCGTTAGTTTTGCATGCAGAGCATGGAGGAGGAAATAATTCGACCTTTACCACTCACGTTATTTCTTCTACTGGAACGGATACCTATTCTGCTATTGCAGGTGCAATTGGTTCGTTGAAGGGACCACTTCATGGAGGAGCAAATTCTATGGTTCTTGAGATGATAGAAGACTTTAAAGCCAATATCGAAAATTGGGAGGATGAAGAAGAGGTAGCCGCTTATGTAGAGAAAGTGTTAAGAAAAGAAGCATTTAATCATTCAGGTTTGATTTATGGAATGGGGCACGCTGTCTACACGTTATCCGATCCAAGAGCGGTACTTCTAAAAGAAAAGGCGGAGGCTTTATCCAAAGAAAAAGGCATGGAAAGAGAATTTAGCCTATATAAAAATATTGAACTTGTTACACCGGATATTTTTAAAAGGGTAAAGGAAAATGACAAGGTTGTCTGTGCTAATGTGGATTTTTATTCTGGTTTTGTATATAATATGCTGAACATACCAAGGGATTTACATACGCCGATTTTTGTCATTGCACGTATTGCTGGCTGGAGTGCACACCGTATTGAGGAGATTATAAGCGGAGGCAGAATTATCCGGCCTGCATATAAAAATGTAGCCAAGGGTATGCAATATTTACCAATGGAGGAAAGATATTAAACGATATAGGGTTAAAAATTTGTAGATATTTTACAAATATTAAAAAAGTATTACATTAATCTTGACAAATTGTTAATATAAGATAAAATAAAAAAGAAAATCATAAGATTTTCAGGGAATTTAATAGAATATATGAATAAATTAGAATAATTTGTAAAATATAACAAATTAATATCCAAATAGGCGAAACAAAGATATATAGAAATATATAACTCCTTTCATTAGTTGCTAATTCGTTTCTGAAATATACAATTAACAATAGTTTGGTAAGGAGTTATATTTATCTATAAAAGTCTGAAATTATCAGGCAGTTACTTAAAACGATAAAATTATTGGAGGATGGTATATGGAAAAGAAAATGCCAAATGTATTACAATCTTTATTTGTGTTGGTAGGGTTTTTGATTCTAGCGTTTTTA
>NZ_QICS01000034.1 GCF_003201285.1 Lachnotalea glycerini | reverse complement strand
TTGACGGTGGCAGGAACGGCAGAAACAGTGGCAGGTGGTATTGGAGATATCTTTGGAGCGGTCATATCAATGAGCGGTGCGGGAGCAGCGGCAGGAATACCGACTATTGCAATCAGCACAGATGTTTTGATAACCGGAATAGCAGAAATGGCATATGGTATATCAATTAGTATGACGGCTACGGATAACTTAGCCGGAGATATTAAGAAAGCACAAGAGGCGGCGGAGAATACCGATGTGAGTAAGGAAGGCTCTGAGACTGGCAAGTGGAATAAAGGTAGTTTCAATAGCGCTGAAGATTCTTTAACTAAACACTATAAAAAACATGGGGCAGAAGTTGGAGCTAGTAGTAAAGAACAGTATTTGAGAAAAGCCGAAGAATTTGCAAAAACAGCAAAAAAGGGTTCAACTAAGAGTAATGTATCCGGCGAGGTAGAAGGTGTTGTACGATATAAAAAGAATGGTAAATACATCGATCTAGCACCAGATGGAACAATAATATCATTTGGAAAACAATAAGAAAGAAGGTATAATATGGCATTAATTCATGAATTTGCTATTATTGAAAAAGATAGTAGTATAAATTTTATTGAAAATGGAATGGATAAAATCGATGTTTCGGATAATTTGATTTTATATATGGAAGATTCATTAAGGTGGATTGAAACATGTTGTAATAGTATGCAAACTACTAAAAAAGGTTTGAATTATTATGGATATACTATCATAAAAGATGAAAATATAATTAAATTTAAAAGTATTGTGACATGTTGGAAAAATTTATTTGATGAAGCACCTCTAGAATTTATGTTAACAGGTAATTTTTTACCAGATGAGAATACATATGAGAAAAATTTATATAATAAGCAAGAAGTCATACATCAATTAAATGATTTGGAAATTATGTGCAATAAAGCACAAGCGGAAAATGGTTATATTTTACATAATGGAATATAGAAATAATAGTAGAGCAATGTTATAAAGTATTCATAGAAAATATAACTATTGTTAAATTATAATATTTATTATGGTTATACCTTAGGACTTCCAACTCCGTAAATCCCTGTCGCTTAATTCGGTATCATGGCTCTCACGAAGTGATGTAATCCATGATTACTGAATTAAGAGACTTAAGCAAAAAATTATGCCTTAGGTATACAATCGGATTTTAAGGTGTAGTTCCATTAGGTTCATATTAATGCACTTTTAGTAACAAAAAAATTTGTTGCGAAAGGTGTATTTTATTATGAAAATTAAAAAAGTGAACTCAGAATCAATTAAACTCCGCGAGAATACCGAAGTAAAATTCAAAACAGTAGGAAATACTCGATGAAGTTCAATTTTGTGCAGGAAATAACTATTACTGTCCGATACAGAACATCTCTAAGGACAAATACATTGATAAAAAAACTGGAGAAATCAAAGATAGATAGAAATCATTACAAGTTACTGAAAAGTGTCAGTAATAGTATCAACAAATTGATGGATTTGATTTGGTGTAATGCAACAGAAACAATACATTGTAAGTGAATACTTTGACATACATCAGTATCATGCCTACGGAGTGGCACAGGTAAGTGGAGAAACCGACAGCCCTTATGGGTACAATGCGGAAGCAGTGGATACCAATACCGGATTGCAATATCTACGAGCAAGGTATTATAATAGCAGTATCGGAGGATTCCTGACACAGGACACCGATACAGGAAGCTTGGAAGATCCGCTGACACAGAATCTGTATACGTATACGGGTAATAATCCGGTTAATTACGTTGACCCGAGTGGCCACAGTTATCATGAATACGCAAGCTATGGATCTAATTCATCTAGCAGAAGTGATTTGTCACCAAACACGATGAAAGCAACAGCGGGAATCGGGGATATTGTATCAATGCCGGGAGAGATTCACATCAAAAGTGAACCCACAAAAACAGTCAAAACAACGGCAGGAATCTCAGATTACCTACATTTTCCGGGAGAAGTTCAGGTAGAGAGTGAGGTATCTGTGGATCCGGTTACGCAAAGTCTTGAAAACCGCTATGGAGAAGTAACCACGAAAACTGACAGTTATGCGTATGCAGGAGGGTTGTTTGTAACTGCGTTTGGTGAAGCCGAGCGAATTAT
>NZ_QICS01000033.1 GCF_003201285.1 Lachnotalea glycerini | reverse complement strand
TTGACGGTGGCAGGAACGGCAGAAACAGTGGCAGGTGGTATTGGAGATATCTTTGGAGCGGTCATATCAATGAGCGGTGCGGGAGCAGCGGCAGGAATACCTACTATTGCAATCAGCACAGATGTTTTGATAACCGGAATAGCAGAAATGGCATATGGTATATCAATTAGTATGACGGCTACGGATAACTTAGCCGGAGATATTAAGAAAGCACAAGAGGCGGCGGAGAATACCGATGTGAGTAAGGGAGGCTCTGAGACTGTAGGAGAGTTTGAAAAAAGAATAAGTAAAATGTCACCTAACGAAAGAGTAGCTGCTGTAAAAGAGAAAGCATCAAAAGTTGCTAAAGAGAAAAATCTAGTAAAAGATTCCAAATTGTCAAAAAGGAATGGAAGAGATATATATAAAGACCCCAAAACAGGTGAATATTATGCTGTGGATTCTCAACATGGAAGATTTGAACACCTAAATAAAAGGGGTAAACATATTGGTGAAGTAGATTTTGATTTTAACAGTACTAAGTCAGCTGATTCATCAGGAGGACATGATATTTATGTGAAATAAAAAAGAATGGAGAATGCTTTAATGAAAGAAAATTTAAAAAAGTGTATTGATATGATTTATAAAAATAAGAATTATGAGTATTTTCTTAATAAGAGTAAATGCAAGTTAACGTTTATATCATCTCTAATTGTAAGTGCTCAGTCATATTGTAGAAATATAGAGTATTTTGAGGAGGGTATAAATCCTTCCTTAGAAATTTATTTTTATTATGATTTATTTGGAGAAGGTGAACTAGAAATTGAATATGTTACATTATTAAAAATAAGCAAAGTAGCAAATCTGTACTCTTTTGAACATGAATTTTGCATAAATAATCCAGATCCAAATAGAATGACTCCAGTATTAGATGGATTTGGGGATCAGGCATATACACAAACTCAAAAAGAATTAGAGGACTTGGTTAGCAAAATATTACAGGATAATGGATTTAATAAAATTCTATTATCGGAGTTGGATGAAGTAGTTTGTGAAATTGAATTACCAGACAATAATATATTTGGTTCACAGTTAACGGTTGAGAACGCTTTATTTAGAGATTTATTCAATATTTGTGAATGATTCTTCTATAAAGCTGTCCTAGAATTAATAAAAGAAAGTAATTTTTGCAAGGTGAAATTAGCATGGAATATTAAATTACTAATAGCTTTTATTATTTTAATTATAGTTATACTTTAGGACTTCCAACTTGGTAAATCCTTGTCTATTAATTCAGTATCATGTCTCTCACGAAGTGATGTCATACATGATATGAATTAATAGACTTATGCAAAAAATTCTGTCTTGGGTATACATTAGGATTTTTAGGTGTAGTTCCAATAATCTAATATAAACGCACTTTTCGTAACAAAAAAATTAGTTGCGATAGGTGCGTTTTATTATGAAAATTAAAAGAGTGAACTCAGAATCAATTAAACTCCACAAGAATACCGAAGTAAAACTTAAAACAAAAGGAAATATCTTAGAAGTCCAGTTTTTTGCTGGAGTTAACAAAAAGTGTCCGATACAGAATATCTCAAAAGACAAATACATTGATAAAGAAACTGGCGAGATAAAAGAGAGAAAGAAATCTGAAAACCGTTATCAATCACCCAAAAGTGTTCGAAAGAGTATTAATAAACTGATGGATTTGATTCGGTGTAATGCAACAGAAACAATACATTGTAAGTGAATTACTTTGACATATATCAGTACGATGCCTACGGAGTGGCACAGGTAAGTGGAGAAACCGACAGCCCTTATGGGTACAATGCAGAAGCAGTGGATACCAATACCGGATTGCAATATCTACGAGCAAGGTATTATAATAGCAGTATCGGAGGATTTCTGACACAGGACACCGATACAGGAAGCTTGGAAGATCCGCTGACACAGAATCTGTATACGTATACGGGTAATAATCCGGTTAATTACGTTGACCCGAGTGGACACAGTTATCATGAATACGCAAGCTATGGATCAAATTCATCTAGCAGAAGTGATTTGTCACCAAACACGATAAAAGCAACAGCGGGAATCGGGGATATTGTATCAATGCCGGGAGAGATTCACATCAAAAGTGAACCCACAAAAACAGTCAAAACAACGGCAGGAATCTCAGATTACCTACATTTTCCGGGAGAAGTTCAGGTAGAGAGTGAGGTAT
>NZ_QICS01000032.1 GCF_003201285.1 Lachnotalea glycerini | reverse complement strand
ACTGGCCACAATGACAGGAGCGGCAGTAGGAATGCTGACATACGGAGGAATGACCAAGTATGACAGTGTGAAAAATGTGAGTGGATACTATAAGACATCAGAATATCAAACCGTATTGAGTAAAGTGGTTGACAAAGATTTGGCTGAGACTGGGATTAAGGGTGGCTTAAGTTCTGTGGACGATGTAGGATTAAAGCATTCCACAAAAGGAGATTTTACTTATAATCCTAAGACAGGTGAAGTATCTAGAATGAAAGGTGGAGGACATGGTCAATCTAATATTGATGTTCTAAAAGAAAATGGTATAGAGTATAATGTTGTTAAAGAATATGACAATGGAGTCAGAGTAGGAAATGTACCAAAACATAAAACTCCATCAAAGAGAGCAGGAACTGGACAAGCATGGTTCCCTGAAAATTGGTCGGACAATAAAATTAAAGAGGCAGGTGAATTTGTAGCTAACTTGTCAGAAAACAAAAGCTTAGCAGATGGTGTTATTGGATTTGGTGAATATGATGGCGTGAGGGTAGGAATTATTAAAACAAATGGAAAAGTAGGAACCATATTTCCTGATGCAGATTTACAGCCATAAAGGAGAAAAGTATGCTTAGTGAAGTAAAAAATGTTATAAATGAAAGAATTCAAACAAACGATGAAGATGATTTTAATATTGAAAAATGTAGAAATAAGCTAATTGATTTCTTGAGTGAAAATGTTAAACAAACAATTAACATTCTTGAACAATTAGATGCAAAGGAAGTTCTGTATGTTAGTGAAGTATTTGAAGAAATTGCATATAATCTTCAAAGTACAGAGTATATTAAATGCTTAAGAGATATAGAAAAGAAGTATCCTAATATAGATATTTCTGATTCTATTGAAGTAGCAGAAGAATATATTTAATTATGGTTATACATTAGGACTTCCAACTCTCTAAATCCCTGTCTCTTAATTCATTATCATGGCTGTCACGAAGTGATGTAATCCATGATATGAATTAAGAGACTTTAGCAAAAAAAATTGCCTTGGGTATACAGTCGGATTTTCATTTGAAGTGTCGGACAAATTGAATCGATGATAATAGAATGTGTTGCTACTACTGTAATCATATGAAACAAGTGATAGTAGTTCTTCCACAGAACTGCTGTTTACAATATCTTAACAAACCCTGTAATTCTGCGGATTGAGCAATGATAAGTGAGAAATAGTTATTATAGTTCATTACGAGATGATGTCATTATTATTTTAAATATGATTGTATTAAGCTTATGATAAGAGAATATCGTATCTATTAATTTTGATAATGATTTAATAAGAAAAGATGAAACCATCGCCGTATATAGGTACTAGTGACAGACAGTATATGCATTTTTCATTAGCGGATGTAGTAATGGACCAGTGTTTAAAACAGTAAGATAGATTTTCATAACTGAAGTATTATAGCCATTAAGCCATATTCGCCAGTTTTGGTTAGGAAATACTCTTTTTTGCTGATGATTTTCGTTATATTATCAAAGATATTAATTTTGAGTTTCATCAGAGAAATCTTGAAAATCTTAGAGCATATTTTAAATTAATCGTCTCTAATAAAGAAATTGTGAAAATAGAGTATAAAAAACCATTAAGCAATATTGATGCTTGGTCACGAGAAGAAGATATAGATTTATTTCAATTGCTATTAAGATTTTGTAAAAATCAAGAAATGAAAGAAAAATTTATTAGAATTTATAGAAGATAATACAAAAAATTGCTATTACATATGAATGTCTACACAAATCATCCCTGAAACAGAAGTTCTGAATTATTTATATTTAATTATGGGTATACAATCGGATTTTCATGTGTTGTTCCAATAAGTTTACATAAACGTACGATACAGGATATTTCCAAAGATACTTATCTGGATAAGAAATATTCCTGCAAGCGTTACTACTTTTAAATACCAACAACTACGGACGATACAGGCAGCACGGATCAAACAGACTCCACAGATAATAGCAGCAGTAAAGAGAATACAGAAAGTACTGACAATATAAGTACAACTGATAAGGAAGTAAAGCAGGGAAAAATAACCTTAAATGCAAGTAAGATTAATTTACAAAAGGGAAAAACAATAAAGACAGTGGCAATCAAAGTAAACCAGTTACCGTTAACTAAAATACAGGAGATGAAGATGGGGTATTATGTAAAATATAAAGAACTGCAATCCGTGCAAAGTACGGTATTAAAGCAGATCAACCAGT
>NZ_QICS01000031.1 GCF_003201285.1 Lachnotalea glycerini | reverse complement strand
ATTCCCACTTGGGTCTACATAGCTCACTGGATTGTTGGCGCAATATGCGTACAGGTTCAGTCCGTCTCCCCGGTAGGTATCTTCTTGGGTAAAGCGTCCGATTACTGGGTTATAGTATCTGGCTCTCAGGTAATACTGCTGGCTGATGGGGTCGAGCTGTTGGCCGTTGAACTGGAAGCGGTTTTCGACTCGTTCTTCGCTTTCGGTTACATTGCCCCAGGCATCGTATTCGTAGCGGTTGAGGACTTCGTCTTGCTCCGTTACATGGGTGATGCTTCCCATTTCATCGCTTGCATAGTGGTAGTAGGTCTTGGCGCTTTCTGCGTCGGAAGCTAACAGGATATCGGAACGGATGTAGCGTTTCGTTTCTGCTTTCGATTCTTCTGTTATGACCTCGGTACCTCGGAAGATAAACTGAACCAGATTTCCATTCTCCTCCATTTCATGACGCAGTCCCTCTGGGTCATAATGATTGATCTGGATATTACCGTCAAAGGTTTCTACCTGGCTTGTCCGATGAAAGGCATCATACGTGTCTATGTAGGTACACCTCATAGAACATCACTAACTTATTCCCGCCAATATACACAGTATCAGTATGAATTTATGGTTGAATTAACGGTTATAAAATACATTCACAAATTATGATATTTATTTTCATACCATCTTAATTTATGCTATTTTAACCCATATATAATTCTAAATCATCTCTAACTTCCATCAAAATAAAACCTAATAAATTTGTTCCACTCCATACTAAGGGGTTTTTTATATCTGTGGCATTTTCATCAAGTCCAATTCCCCATATCAGATCTACTGGGCTTGCTTCTACTAAAATTTTATTATTGGTTGACAATAAATAATTTTTCAAATCCTCATTTTGCACAAATTTTTCATAGTTCCCTCTTTTTACTATTTCATAGCAATTATCTTTCCAAATATCTTCTCTAAATCCTTTTACTTTACGTCCTAATTCTTTAGCATATTTTGAATCTGTAGATTTTAGTATTTTTTCTCTTATCTCATAATCTTTAAATAGAAAGGCTTTCTCAGCCATCATATAGTGCTCTGCACTTTGATATTTAATACCATCTACAAAAAATAAGCAAGGCCACCATTGACTTAGGCATCTTTTATCAATTATACTTTTATCTTTTGCATGATGACCCCAAAAGAATATATATTCCATATTATTATTGCTCTCATTAAATTTATTTCTTGCCCATTCTAATGTATACTTCATAATTTAATTTCCTTATTATTAAATTCATCTTACCAAAGCCCTCAAATATTTTAAATTTGAAGGTTTTGGTTTAAACTTATTTGAATTATTTATTTATGCTTTCTGTCCATCTCTCAAAAAAATCATTTTGTTTATCACAAGATACACAACTATCAAAATCACTCTCCTCAAAAATATCAACTACATCAGCAAGTTTTGCTTGTCTTCCTAACGCTAACGAATACGCATTACGTCCACTTCCCGCATTTAGTTGCATTGCAGATGGATATACATTTTCATTACTGCCTTTACAAAGTATCTTTTCATTTCTATCTTCTAAATATCTTCTTAGCCTTTCTAGTGCATCAAAATAATTATCTGCACTAAATGCCATAGTTTGTTCTTTATACTTTAACACTATCTTAACATTATCATCTAATTGTTCATCGTATAACTCTAATTCACATTCATAAAGCTCCTTTTTATCATTTGCAATTTTTACTTTTAATATTTCATCTAACATTAATTATCCTTTCCATAATTAGGATTAGGTATTAAATCCCCAACTATCACGCCTTTTTCCTTTGAGTACGCACCTTTTATTTCTGATCTTTTAATGCCTCCTGGAATAGAAAATTCGGATTGTTCTGGAAAATATGCTTTATCCCCGTATGTTTTGTTGATATCTACATAATTATCTGTTTCTATAACATAAACGTAACCATTCTTGCCAGCAAAACCATCCCTTGCAAGATCAAATTGATCCGTTGTTGATACAAAATTACCTGCAGTTGTATTACTCTTTGTATGTAATAACGCATCATCATGGGTACCTTTTGGTTTTATACCTTCCTCAAAAACCACTTCAGGAACTGTTGTAGCACGCTCACCTCGATAGAGAGTTTTTGTTTCATCTCCGCCCGAACCCTCATTACCACCACTCACTCCAAGCTTTTTCGCCACTTCCTGCTCTTGTGATGTCAATCCACCTTTGTTTTGCTTATTTCGCAAATAGGATTCCAGTTGTCTCTGTTCCTTTTTTTCAGCCTGTCCCTGCGCCACTTTATTCATGATATTCTTCGCGGCTGTTTCGCAGATATTCCCACTTGGGTCTACATAGCTCACTGGATTGTTGGCGCAATATGCGTACAGGTTCAGTCCGTCTCCCCGGTAGGTATCTTCTTGGGTAAAGCGTCC
>NZ_QICS01000030.1 GCF_003201285.1 Lachnotalea glycerini | reverse complement strand
CCCAAGAAGATACCTACCGGGGAGACGGACTGAACCTGTACGCATATTGCGCCAACAATCCAGTGAGCTATGTAGACCCAAGTGGGAATCAGTGTAAAGCTGCTAAGGATAGGCTTGCTGCTAGTACATCAAAAGGGAAAAATGAGACAAAGACTTCTACGAAACTAGCAGCACACCAAGATAGTAGTTCTAAGGGTTCGGGCGGAGATGCTTCAGAAACCTATTATAGGACAATGAGTCATGAAGATTATGATAAACTCAGAATGACAGGTGAATTACAACCTACAGGAGAAACGTTTATATCACCAACGCAGTCATTTTCAGAGGATTATAGTGGAATAACAGTTGAAATCAAAGTTAATAAAGGAACTACAAGTCAGTTAGAAATAATAGGTGCAAAAAATGATTCCAATATAACTAATAGTACATATCCTAATATGCCGTATGTTGATAAGGGATGGACGATAAATAATGCACAATTCAAAGGTGAAGGAGATCAAATTAATATAGGATTGGGTAAAGGCAAAGGTTTGGAAATATTTAATAGTAATATAATAGATTTTAATAAAGTTGGAGGAAATTAATGTCGAATTTGAGTGCAATAAATATCAGAGAACTTATGTTGAAAAATATGCAAAAGGAAGAATTTCTAATGTTGGAAGGAGTAAGTGAAAATAATATTAACGATGATGTGTATAAAGAGCTTATTAAAGCAATAGACGATAAAGATTCTTCAAGAGTAGACGATCTGATATATCTGATTTTTTGTTTTAAATTATTTGATGCTAAATTTATTGAGTTGTTGAATAATTTGCTGGTATGTGACTGGCATAAACAGCATGAAAACATTGCTATACTATTACAAAAATTGAAATCACCAAGTAGTGTTAAAGTTCTGTTTGAAACAGCGACTAAGGAGTTTAAATATTTAGAGTACGATGAGTTCTATGCATTAGCGGTAAAATGTATTTGGGCATTGGGAGATATTGGAACAGAACAAGCAAAAGAGAATCTTAAATTATTACTTAATAATGGCAATGACATTATTAAAGAAAATGCACAGAAACAAATAGATAGGATAAAAAATAGAGCAAGTAAGATGCAGTAATTAAAAAAGTTAATTATATAATTTTTGTATGGCAGTTGGCGATATAATTGTACCTTACTGCCATGCAAAATTATATAAAAGAATAGGAAAAATTAACATGATTAAAAAAATATATGCTTCTTACGACGAACAAATTATTAGAGTTTATCAGGCATTTAGTAATGAAATAGCAGATGAAGCATTAAAATTGGGGTATTTAGGAAATAAATTTAGATTAAATCGAATGACATGGATTAAGCCTTCTTTTTTATGGATGATGTATCGTTCTGGTTGGGCAACAAAAGAAAAACAGGAAAGAGTTTTAGCTTTCGATATAAAAATAGAAGGTTTTCGTGAAATGCTGCAATCAGTGGTATTGTCTAATTATGATGAGACTATATATGGGAATTGTGAAATTTGGAAAAAAATGAAAGAAAAATCCGAAGTAATTTGTCAATGGGATCCTGATAGAAATATCAGTTTAGAACCGTTAGATAGAAGGGCTATTCAACTAGGGATTAGAGGGGAAATGGTCTATAAATATGTAAATACATGGACAGTTAAAATAACTGATATAACAAATACAGCATATAAAATTAAGTATCTGTATGATATTAAAAGAACAGATGAAATAGAATTACCTATTGAAAAAGAGTTTTCTTTGTCTGATAAAGAGAAATTTATATTGGGAATAAAAGAAAGGTAAGTATTTAATTAATAGTAATGGTAAGCAAAAAATACACACGACGATTAATTAAAACTACAGGATAAGGAAATGTAGGCTTACATATTGGTGGTAAATATATGGTGTACCCATACAGACACCTTACTAAGTCTTGAATTTGGCTGGTTCCAGTTCGGTTACGACCACCTGACAGGTGACTTTAACTTTATTGACAGCCACCTATTAAAAGAGAAAGGCTTTGTCTGAATTCCTTATGCAGCCGGCATTGCCGGCTGCTGTAAATTGGCAGGAGCGCCGTAAGGTGCACCTGCCTTTAACCTGCATCATTTTCATTACCATGGTTCACCCCTGTTTTAGTGCAGGAAATGAGCGGAAATATTCCGTAACCAGATTTTTAAATAGCTGCAAGTGTGCGACTTGAACCAAATATAAAAACAGCCATAGATGCGACTTTTTCTAAAGTAACAGAAAGAAGAACAGTTGCCTGGATGGCATACATATTCCATCATCGGTTTCAAAGACCACACAAGGGCGATATTTTGCGACACAGGGCTAACAGGGAATAATTTAGTGGTAGCAAAAAAAACAAAAATCAAGCTCTTCTTGTGATAAAAAGTTTATCGCAGGAGGAGCATATTATTATTTAAGCAGAGCTTATTTTATAATAAGGCAAATATTACTTAATTTTTGGATAGGGTTAGAGACATTTTTTATCGCTATCTTTGACGTACTTGATAACATCCTATTTCAGGCGGAATGCGTTACAGCTATGCTTATGATGAGATGGGCCGTCTGACAAAGAAGACGGCGAGCGGAAGAACCCTTTTATCCTTGACCTATGACCGAAACGGAAATCTATGGCGGCAAAGAGACGTTACCGGAAAGCTGACCGAATACCGTTATAACCAAAATGATGAATTAAAAGAAGTTTGGGATGACAAAACACTTCTTTGCGCGTATCATTATAACGAAGACGGAACCATAAGAAGCCTGCAAAACGGAGAAAGTCTCTATACGGAATATGCCTACGATCTGGATAAGAACCTGACCA
>NZ_QICS01000029.1 GCF_003201285.1 Lachnotalea glycerini | reverse complement strand
TGGTCAGGTTCTTATCCAGATCGTAGGCATATTCCGTATAGAGACTTTCTCCGTTTTGCAGGCTTCTTATGGTTCCGTCTTCGTTATAATGATACTTTTCATTTAAATTTTTTCAAGCAATTCAGCATTAAATATTAAACCTACAGTAATCTCCTCGGAAGAATCCCCCCATCTAAACACTACATCCCCCTTTGGGCAATAATTTATACATAGATTAAAGTAGTCTATCATAGGGAATTTTACATCTGAGGCATTAAACAGAACCCCAAAAGTATCTTTTACTGAACTTTCACACAGCAAATTTTCTCTTTTACTTGCAATAATTGTGAATTTTCGAAAGTTACTGGCTACAATTTCCAAAGCAACAGAAAAATCTTCCATATCAAATTCTGCTATACTACTATAGAAAGAATAATCGCCTATTGCTAATTCAACCTCTGGACCTTTGTCAAATTTGTCTAATGACCACTTATTTTGAAGAAGTTTCCATACTTTTTTATAATTTTCTATTCTTGAATTTTTATTAATTATTTCAACATTAGCTATTAAGAAAAATTTATAGCATCTTAACTCAGAATTTCTTAAAAATATACCTTTTATATCATTAGCACATTCATTAATAAATTCATACCTATCCATTAAAGAACCATTAATAGTAAATGCACTCAACTCAGGCACTACAGTCATTTTCATTTCGGCTTTTTCTTTACTAAATCCCCCATAATACTCAAAAGCATTCTCTTTCATTTTCTTCCAATATTTCATAAAATAGCACCCTCTTACTCGTCATAGTCATAGCGATTTCCATATTTATCGTTAAAATGTGTTCCTCTATTTTGAATAGGATCATCCTCATAAATATGTTCATTATGTTGTCTGATCACTACTTCATTACCATTGCTATCTTTAAAGTAATAGTCTTTCCCTCCGCCAACTATAGGTTTACCATTTTTACCTATACCTGGGTCAACTATTTTTGACGGTTGCTGACTTACTGGAACACCACTTGCTCTTTTTGCTTCTCTAAATGAACCATTCTTTCCTGCTCCTTCAGGAGAAAAATTTTGAGGTGGTTGACCCTTTCCGCTCTTAACATATCCCTCATAATTTGGATTTCTACCATCGCCCGAACCCTTACAACTACTATCTTGGTGTTCAGTCAGCTTAGTAGCAGTCTTTGTCTCATTTTTCCCTTTTGATGTACTAGCAGCAAGCCTATCCTTAGCAGCTTGACATTGATTCCCACTTGGGTCTACATAGCTCACTGGATTGTTGGCGCAATATGCGTACAGGTTCAGTCCGTCTCCCCGGTAGGTATCTTCTTGGGTAAAGCGTCCGATTACTGGGTTAGGGTAAAGAGCCGGGGTAAAAAACTTCCCCGGCTCGGCTTACATCAGCCCGCAATGCGGGCTGAAAGGATTTTTTCATCGGGGTCGGATTTCTGACATTGGGGTCATGGTCGGAGTCGCACTAGCAGGGAATGCCCATTTATGCGGAAAAGTTACGGAGTTATGGGCAACTCCAGTTAATCAAGATAATAAGAATCCCGTAAAGCCGATATCAACTTCCTCAAACAAATTAGGGAAACATAAAAAATAAGAATTACCGATGGAATTCAAACACAAATATAAATTCCATCGGTCTGATTAATACCTTTCTCGCTAAACAATATTATACATACTGTAAATTAAAAACCTAATTCTAAAATTTTTTTATAATATGTAAAGTTTTATAAAATGAGGGATCATTGACTTTAGCCGCATACATTTCTGGACATTCAAAAATATCCATCTCATAGATCTCACCATAATCCATACTAATATGGTTTTGTAGAATTTCAATATAAGTCTTTGGATCTATTTCAATATATTTACTCTTATCCATTATTATAGTAACGTAATTTTCTGCACGTGAAGCTGTAATTGTAAAATCTGAAATAGCACTTGTAAAATTATCCGGTAATACATAAATTGAAAAGCTGTCTAAACTTGCATTTTCTTCAACCATTTTTAATGTTTTATTTTCAGATCTTTTTATAGTTTTAATTTTCGTATTAGTGATACCATCTCCAGTTATCGATAGATAATTGGCTTCATATCCTAATAATTCACATATTTTTTTCGAATCAAAATACCATTTTTTCCAATCAGCAGAATTTTTGCTAATTATACCGTATATTGTAATTGAAATAGTCATATTATCACCTCTTCTTATATTTATTATTTACTGGTTTTACTTTAATTGTACCTGCTCTATCTCCTATGATAGCTTGATTATTTTTCATTCTATCAGTTAGTCCAGTAACGGTATCTGTTTTACTTGGTACTTCGACTTGATCAATCGTACCATCTTTTTTAACCCCCATTATATCAGGCCTTCTATTTGGTTTAGCACCTGGCACTTCATTACTCAATCCCTTATTTACATATATTTTATCATATTCGCCACTTTGTTTCATGACATCTACTTCATCAAGGATCGTTTCCCAATGCCCTTCTGTTCCATTCTTATGAGGTTTACTTGGTAATATTACTTCTGTGCTACCGCCCGAACTCTTATTACCACCATTCACTCCCAGCTTTTTCGCCACTTCCTGCTCTTGTGATGTCAATCCACCTTTGTTTTGCTTATTTCGCAAATAGGATTCCAGCTGACGCTTGTTTTTTCCTTTGATTTTTCCCTCATCCATCAAAGACATAATTCTATTCGCGGCTGTTTCGCAGATATTCCCACTTGGGTCTACATAGCTCACTGGATTGTTGGCGCAATATGCGTACAGGTTCAGCCCGTCTCCCCGGTAGGTATCTTCTTGGGTAAAATTTCCTGTACTAAAATAGGGGTGAACCATGGGGTCGAAAATGATGCAGGTTAAAGGCGGGTGCACCTTACGGCGCTCCTGCCTGTTTACAGCAGACGGCAATGCCGACTGCATAAGGATTTTTATCAAAACATTTCTTTTTTATTAGGTGGCTGTCAATAAATTAATAGTCACCTGTTAAGTGGTCGTAATCCCGATGAAACCCTCCAAGTTCAAGGTTTTTAAGGTGTCTATGTAGGTGCACCTTATGGCGTAAAGATGTTTAAATATATTATTTAATTGTAATCTATACTATAGCAATAACGCTCCTAAACTGAAAGTTTACTATGTATAAATTCGGAAGTGTTTAAGCACTTAAACAGAAAGCCACTTGGCAATTTTTAAATTAATGAACTTTCATATCTCTCCCACTCTGGTTTATATACCATAGGAATTAAATTATGTACTCGTCCAATTACAAATTTGCATACTATATTACTCTTATCTTTTCCTGTGATTTCTAGAATATACTGTTCGTCTTCTTTACTTATAACTATTTCATTTAGAACCATTTTTCCACTATTAGTTTTTGCATTGAATTCTTCAATTCCAGCTAATTCAATATTAACAGTTACAAAGTCCCATTTTTCCCATTTTTTAGGCGGATTAATTACATCACACTTTGTTAATATCTCCATTGTAACTATACCACTTAGTGGTCTATAATTTATGTTGTCTACTTCTGATCCTATAAATATATTTTGGTTTTCAAATATATTATTTATTACAAAACCATTATCAAACCATTCATACATATACTTTTCTCCTCTCTATTTTTTGTTTCTATAAGTAAAATAATAGTGCTCTTTAGTTCCACTTACACCTCCAGTTTTAGGATTGTTGTCCGGTCTAACGTTAAAATGTGAAGATTGGTTTCCAATTCCATCGGAGTATGAATGACCATATGAATGATCTTGTATAATTACTTGCTTAATAGGATTACCACCTGCGTCAGTTTTTCCTGAAACAGAATAAGTTAGTTCTCTTGAATATACAAATTCACCATTTACTACTATTGGCTTTTTGTGCTCGTCAAGCATTTTTTCCATTTTTTGTGAAACTGGTTGTTGTGTCTTTGGTATTCCTAAATCCTGTTTTATCTGACCTAATGCTTCTTTTCTGGAAGTATCGCCCGAACCCTTAGAACTACTATCTTGGTGTTCGGTCAGTTTCGTAGAAGTCTTTGTCTCATTTTTCCCTTTTGATGTACTAGCAGCAAGCCTA
>NZ_QICS01000028.1:0-2500 GCF_003201285.1 Lachnotalea glycerini | reverse complement strand
CAAAGTACCACGAGACACGAGAAACCTTGTGGGAAGTAGGGGGGACCACCCCCCAAGGCTAAATACTACTTAGTGACCGATAGCGCATAGTACTGTGAAGGAAAGGTGAAAAGAACCCCGGGAGGGGAGTGAAAGAGAACCTGAAACCCTGTGTTTACAAGCTGTGGAACACCGTTATGGTGAACCGCGTACTTTTTGTAGAACGGTCCGGCGAGTTACGCTTACTGGTAAGGTTAAGCACTAAAGGTGCGGAGCCGAAGGGAAACCAAGTCTTAACAGGGCGCCAAAATCAGTAGGAGTAGACCCGAAACCGGGTGACCTATCCATGTCCAGGTTGAAGATGCCGTAAAAGGCATTGGAGGACCGAACGCACATCCGTTGAAAAGGGTGGCGATGAGGTGTGGATAGCGGAGAAATTCCAATCGAACCCGGAGATAGCTGGTTCTCCTCGAAATAGCTTTAGGGCTAGCCTCATACAAGTCATGCGGAGGTAGAGCACTGAATTTCCTAGGGGGCGTCAAAGCTTACCAAAGAATATCAAACTCCGAATGCCGTAGAGATGATGTATGGGAGTCAGACTGCACGAGATAAGTTGGGTAGTCAAAAGGGAAAGAGCCCAGACCTACAGCTAAGGTCCCAAAGTGTGTGTTAAGTGGAAAAGGATGTGAGATTTCAGAGACAACCAGGATGTTGGCTTAGAAGCAGCCATACATTAAAAGAGTGCGTAACAGCTCACTGGTCGAGAGGTCTTGCGCCGAAAATGTCCGGGGCTAAAACACAACACCGAAGCTTAGGAATCACAGTAATGTGATTGGTAGAGGAGCATTCTTAAATGCAAAGAAGCTGTACCGTAAGGAGCAGTGGAGCGTTAAGAAGAGAGAATGCCGGAATGAGTAGCGAGATAGAAGTGAGAATCTTCTAGGCCGAATATCCAAGGATTCCAGGGTAAAGCTGATCTGCCCTGGGTAAGTCGGGGCCTAAGGCGAGGTCGAAAGACGTAGTCGATGGACAACAGGTGGAAATTCCTGTACTACAATATAACAGAACTGTGGGGACGCAGAAAGAGAGCACAAGCCGGGAATGGAAAGACCGGTACAAGCGGGGTATCCGCTGGGCAGGCAAATCCGCCCAGCAAGGAGAAGACGTAAAGTGGACCGAACTAAAAGTAGGGAAGTGTGTGAGCTGGCTGCCAAGAAAAGCCGCTATTGATTATATTGTACCCGTACCGTAAACCGACACAGGTGGATGAGGAGAGAATCCTAAGGCCGACGGGAGAAGCATTGTTAAGGAACTCGGCAAAATAACCCCGTAACTTCGGGAGAAGGGGTGCCTGCGAAAGCAGGCCGCAGAGAATTGGCCCAAGCAACTGTTTAGCAAAAACACAGGTCTATGCAAAACCGAAAGGTGAGGTATATGGGCTGACGCCTGCCCGGTGCTGGAAGGTTAAGGGGAGAAGTTAGCGCAAGCGAAGCTTTGAACTTAAGCCCCAGTAAACGGCGGCCGTAACTATAACGGTCCTAAGGTAGCGAAATTCCTTGTCGGGTAAGTTCCGACCCGCACGAAAGGCGTAATGATTTGGGCACTGTCTCGACAATGCACCCGGTGAAATTGAAGTACCAGTGAAGATGCTGGTTACCCGTGCCAGGACGGAAAGACCCCATGGAGCTTTACTCCAGTTTGATACTGGGATTCGGTACTGCATGTACAGGATAGGCGGGAGACGAAGAAGTAGTGACGCCAGTCACTACGGAGTCATTGTTGGGATACCGCCCTTGTAGTATTGGATTTCTAACTAGCAGCCGTAAACCGGCTGGAGGACAATGTCAGGCGGGGAGTTTGACTGGGGCGGTCGCCTCCGAAAGAGTATCGGAGGCGCTCAAAGGTTCCCTCAGAATGGTTGGAAACCATTCGCAGAGTGCAAAGGCAAAAGGGAGCTTGACTGTGACACCGACGGGTGGAGCAGGTAGGAAACTAGGACTTAGTGATCCGGTGGTATAAAGTGGGATTGCCATCGCTCAACGGATAAAAGCTACCCTGGGGATAACAGGCTTATCACTCCCAAGAGTTCACATCGACGGAGTGGTTTGGCACCTCGATGTCGGCTCATCGCATCCTGGGGCTGAAGTAGGTCCCAAGGGTTGGGCTGTTCGCCCATTAAAGCGGTACGCGAGCTGGGTTCAGAACGTCGTGAGACAGTTCGGTCCCTATCCGGCACGGGCGCAGGATATTTGAGAGGAGCTGACCTTAGTACGAGAGGACCGGGTTGGACGAACCTCTGGTGTATCTGTTGTCGACCAACGGCATGGCAGAGTAGCCAAGTTTGGCAGGGATAAACGCTGAAGGCATCTAAGCGTGAAGCCCCCCTCAAGATGAGATATCCCATAGCGCAGGCTAGTAAGACCCCTTGAAGAGTACAAGGTAGATAGGGCAGAGGTGGAAGTGCAGTAATGTATGGAGCTGACTGTTACTAATCGGTCGAGGGCATGACCCAAAGAGAATA
>NZ_QICS01000027.1 GCF_003201285.1 Lachnotalea glycerini | reverse complement strand
TACCGGGGAGACGGACTGAACCTGTACGCATATTGCGCCAACAATCCAGTGAGCTATGTAGACCCAAGTGGGAATATCTGCGAAACAGCCGCGAAGAATATCATGAATAAAGTGGCGCAGGGACAGGCTGAAAAAAAGGAACAGAGACAACTGGAATCCTATTTGCGAAATAAGCAAAACAAAGGTGGATTGACATCACAAGAGCAGGAAGTGGCGAAAAAGCTTGGAGTGAATAGTGGCAATGAGGGTTCCGGCGGTAATTTACCAAGTAGGAGTGGTGCTTTTAATGAAGCTAAACGAGATGCAAAGATTCTAAAATCACAGCAGCCTGATTATGTTGATAGTGTTCCAATGAGACATGCTGAGTATGAAGGCGGTCATGTTATTAAAGATGCTAATGGAAATGTACTTATGACAAGAGAATATCATTATACAAATATGTATGGCAAGAAAATAGTAATTCAAGATCATAGTGCTGGACATGTTAAGGGAGGGCAAGGGTCGCATTTTAATGTGAGACCTGCTGATAAAACTAGAACAGGAAGTGTTGATGGTACAAAAGATCATTACCCATTTAATAAGTAAAATTTATATGGAGGAAATATATGTGGTATGAAGTTATTGAAAAAACGGAGTTTTTAAGAAGGTTGTATAATAAAATTCCTGATTTAAACAATATAGAGATTTTAGAAATTCAATTATGTGAAAGTGGTGATAGAGTGAAGTTGTCTTTATTTTTGCCTATATTGATTGATAATCTACCCTTAAAATGGAAACAGCTTAAATATAATTCTGCGATAATAGATCTCGAATTATTTGTAATATCTTCTATATTATTAGAAAGTAAAAAAAGTAAATTAATAGCTGATATTCATATTGAAAAAACAAATCAAGATACTATAATATTGAAATGTGCAGGGGCGATTAACATGGAAGTCTGTGCAGAAGTTGGCATTATACAAGAAATCAGAGGGTGCAAAATTAGTGAAATGTCATAGAGTCAATTGAGTGATTCTAAAATATAGAGCTAAGTGGCTATAGCATTAAAGGAGTTGTTCATAACCCCGTAATTCTTTCGCATAAATAGGCATTTTCAGTAAGTATGCCCCATGGGGCTCCAACACCGATAAAAAAGTCATCTCAGTCCACATCGTGGACTGATGTAACCCGAGTTCGGGAAGTTTTTGACCCCGGCTCGGGTTTCATATTTTCGACTCCATGGTTCACCTCTGTTTTAGTGGAAGAAATATGCTAAGATTTTTCACTGACGGATTTTAAAACAGTGTAAATCTGTGACCTGTGACTTATAAAAAACTGGTATATATGCAATTTTTTTGTAAAAGCAAGAAAGCGAACAGGAGGTAACGGCAAAAGGGAAAAACTATATTTTTTAAACTTGCCAAACAAGGCTTTTAATTGCCTATGTCTTTATATCACAATATGCCTACGATTTGTATAAGAACTTGACTAACGAAGAACGAGTCGAAAACCGCTTCCAGTTCAACGGCCAACAGCTCGACCCCATCAGCCAGCAGTATTACCTAAGAGCCAGATACTATAACCCAGTAATCGGACGCTTTACCCAAGAAGATACCTACCGGGGAGACGGACTGAACCTGTACGCATATTGCGCCAACAATCCAGTGAGCTATGTAGACCCAAGTGGAAATATCTGCGAAACAGCCGCGAATAGAATTATGTCTTTGATGGATGAGGGAAAAATCAAAGGAAAAAACAAGCGTCAGCTGGAATCCTATTTGCGAAATAAGCAAAACAAAGGTGTATTGACATCAGAAGAGCAGGAAGTGGCGAAAAAGCTTGGAGTGAATGGTGGTAATAAGAGTTCGGGCGGAGATAATAGTGTACCTCGTTTTCCTAAGCCAGGAGATGTTGATTTTACAGGACCCGTACCATCAGGAAGTTGGACGTTGGTTCCGGAAGGGGATGGAGCCCATCTGATTGAAAGATCAAATGTTAGAGGAAGGTCGGCTTTATCTATGTATGATCAACCAGAAACGCCAAGATATTATCCTTATGGGACACCGGAAAGTGCTGGGCAAGCACATATTAGGCTGCATGAAGCTACAAGGAATCAGGGAATTAAATTAAGGGGTGGTAATTCTGGAATGTCAGATCAGCAACTATTAGATAATTATACAAGTGCATACAATAATTCTAGTTTAGAAGGTATAAGAGGAGATTTAAGAACTCCCAATAGTTCAAATGTAGTTGTAACAAATGTAACTCCTTCAGAAGCAATGACTACTTTACTAGATTGGGCAGAACAGAATAAATGATAATGATTAATTATGCATCCCAAAAAGAAAGGAATTATTATGAATAAGCAAAATGAGATAAGCTATGATATGGATTTGGTTATAGATGGAATGGGAATTGTTCTTTATTCGGATGGTGTTGTAAATGATATTGAAGAGGGAGAAAATTATTTTAGTAAAGAATTTTCTACACCAGAACAAGTAGCAAAACATATAAAAAAAGGAGATATAATTGGCTTTAATACAGGATCTAGCGGGAGTTATAGTATTAAATTTAGGACAGGTTATCCAAATGTAGAAATTGAACAAAAATTTCCAATTTGTATAAGACTGGCAATTAATGTTAAGGGGGGGAAGTTATCAGTAATTGATTTGTTTTGGTTGATGGAATGGAGTAATGATTGTCCTATAGAACAGCAACTTTTAATAGATGATGGTATTTATCATTTAACTGTATCTACTGTTAGACCCAAGTCTGGTATATGGGGAGATAATCAAGAAATTTATATTCATCTTAATAAGCTTGATGAGATGCCAGAATTAACTTGGGCAGGAGTTCCTCAATTGTTTACTGTGTAAAAATAAATCAATTAGAGTCTAGGTGATGCAAAATTGTTTTGGTACCTATAATAAGTGGTTTTTGCTGAATACCTAGAACACAAGAAGCTTTATAATGATTGTGCTCTAGGTATTATAGTTTGTAAATGAATTTTAGAAGTTTCACTCCATCCATGAATGCATGCTGATACAGAAAAGCCTCTTCTAAAGCAAGTTAGCTAATAAGGGAGTCAATGTAATTTACTACCAATTGTTTTTCTTTGTATGGCAAATTTTCAATAAAAATCTCAACCTGTAGAATTCTTTTTTCTTCCTGTTCAGATTCATAAGGTTGGTTTTTATGAAATACAAAATTAACATGTTGATACGCTCCTGAATAAACATATTACCTACCGGGGAGACGGACTGAACCTGTACGCATATTGCGCCAACAATCCAGTGAGCTATGTAGACCCGAGTGGGAATCAGTGTAAAGCTGCTAAGGATAGGCTTGCTGCTAGTACATCAAAAGGGAAAAATGAGACAAAGACTTCTACGAAACTGACCGAACACCAAGATAGTAGTTCTAAGGGAGTGGGCGAGACTGATGTACCAAAAAGGCCGGGTGGATATTTGAAAAACGATGTAGATGATTATGGAAACTTAAGTCCTCAAGTAAATAGAGCACCAGGAAACCAGAACATTGCTGCTGATAATCGAGTGCAGGCTCATCATCCAATACAAAATGAATGGGCTGAACGTAATATCCCTGGATATAATAAAGATAAAGCACCATCAATATTACTTGAATCTAGTTCTGGCAAACCACATGCAAAGATATCAGCTTTACAAAGAAGTAGGCGTAAAGCCGAAGGATATGATACTGATATTGTGTATGAATTTAATACTTCGTATAAAGAGATGGTCGATGCTGAAGTAGATTCGAAAAATGCTAAAAAAGCAATGAGAAGAGCGTATAAATATTTTGATGAATTAGGAGGTTTCAAATGATAAATTTACAAAATATATCTGGTATATCAAAATCAAAGCCGGCAAGTAATGATGAAATCAGTATTGTTGAAAATAGAATGAATATTTTATTACCTGAGTATTATAAAGAATTATTAAACTTAACAAACGGATTTTCGACCGATAGGGGATTGGTGATTTATGGTACAGAGGATATCTATGAGAGAAACGAGATTCTTGAGGTAGAAAAGTACGCAAATGGTTATGTTGCAATAGGTGATGATAGTGGAGATATGGTATTTTTAATTTCTAAAGATAATAGAAACGAAGAAGTATTATCAGTAGGTTGTGGGGATATGAATACGCAAAATGCAAAGCATTTAGCTCCTAATTTATTAATATGGCTGAATAATAACTGCAATCTTGAGACAAGCGGAGAAAATAATACTCAAACTCAATATTATAACATTATATTAACAGGTGTTCCTAAAGGTGGATTAAAGGATCTAGTAAAGATAAAGAATGTTTTAAATATTAATATGTCATCCGCAGAATTACTAAAAGCATCTAAAAACTTACCTTATACTATAATTAGTAATGTATCTTACGGAAAGGCTATTAACTATTTTGAAAAGTTAACTGAATTTAGTGGCATGTTAAAATTGGAAAGACTGAAGAGTAACTAAATATATTTTAAGTTATATTAATGGCATAGGATAGAAATGGATAATTATTAACTCCATTCTAAAACCCATGATAATTTAGGCAAGATTCTACTATAACAAGTTGATGTGATTTTCTATTAACGCGTCCCTTATTGAAAACGACGATATCGGAAGAGTTATAGAAAATTGATTCTATAACCACTAAAAATCGTTGCATTCATTGTTGAACTTATATGGGGTTTACTTACACAGATACCTTAAAAATCTTTAAATCTGGCTGATTATAGTGCGATTACGACCACCTGACAGGTGACTTTAACCTTTTTGACAGCCACCTAATAATTAAGAAAAGCTTTAGCCAAAATCTTTATGCAGCCGGCATTGCCGGCTGCTGTTAATAGACAGGAGCAGCGGAAGGTGCACCTGCCTTTAACCTGCATCATTTTCGACCCCATGGTTCACCTCTGTTTTAGTGCAGAAAATGAGCGAAAACATTCCTCAACCAGATTTTTAAATAGTAGCAAATATGTGACTTGAAGCCATATAAAAAACAGCCATAGATGCGACTTTTTCTTAAAGTAGAAGAAAGAAGAACAGGTGGCAACAGCAATTCAAACTTTATTGCCTGAATGGCATACATGTTCCAGTAGCGGTTTCAAAGGTTATACAGGGGCAATGTTTTGCGATCCAGGGCTAGGGAATGGGACATCCATTCTGCCTTTTCATTGGTTTAAAAATAACTTCCTCCCCCATGGTTCATGGTGAACCATACGATTTACAGAGATCTGGTTCTATGGTAAAATGGGGCTGACGGGGGTTACAGAGGGTAAAAAATACTCTTTCTGTAGCTCCCTTTTCTGTTCTTTTTTCTGCCGTTTTTTCTCATAAATCCAGAACCTATATGGGAACTTACTAAGCAGAAGAGCCAACGAATGGTTGGAAAGATACGAGTACACACCAGAGGGATTATTAAACGCAGCCATTTCAGGCGGAATGCGTTACAGCTATGCTTATGATGAGATGGGCCGTCTGACAAAGAAGATGGCGAGCGGAAGAACCCTTTTATCCTTGACCTATGACCGAAACGGAAATCTATGGCAGCAAAGAGATGTTACCGGAAAGCTGACCGAATACCGTTATAACCAAAATGATGAATTAAAAGAAGTTTGGGATGACAAAACACTTCTTTGCGCGTATCATTATAACGAAGACGGAACCATAAGAAGCCTGCAAAACGGAGAAAGTCTCTATACGGAATATGCCTACGATTTGGATAAGAACCTGACCA
>NZ_QICS01000026.1 GCF_003201285.1 Lachnotalea glycerini | reverse complement strand
ACTGGCCACAATGACAGGAGCGGCAGTAGGAATGCTGACATACGGAGGAATGACCAAGTATGACAGTGTGAAAAATGTGAGTGGATACTATAAGACATCAGAATATCAAACCGTATTGAGTAAAGTGACTGACAAAGATTTGGCTGAGACTGGGATTAAGGGTGGCTTAAATTCTATTATTAAAAACGGAAATGTAGCAATTGATGATATAAAAGCTAATCCAAGCGCATTTAGTGGAAAGTCTGCAGATGAAATAGCACAGGTTCTTAAAGAGTCTGGTTATGATGTAACAGTTCAATCTTCAAAACGGTCAAGCTCTGGTGCTAAAATTATCAAGATTAATAATCCGGGTGGGGGTAAAAATATTACCCAAGTTCAAGTTTCACCAGGCGGTGGAAGGCATGGAGCAAATCCGTATATAAAAATTAGCACTAGTGATCAAGGAATAATTAAGATAGTTGATGGAATTGAAGAAATATATAAAACTGATGGAAAAGAAACTTCAACAATTATATTTACAGGAGGAAAGTAATAATGATAAATTTGGAAGCGCCTATTATTCCCTGGATTGGTATGGGAGGTATAAAACTATATAGTCATATAAGTGAATTGAAAGCATTACTTCAAAACGAAAAAGTTGAGTGTTTTTTGTACGATAAATTTCTTGTTCGATATGAAATTAAGGGAAAAATTTATTTGTTTATTAATCTTATTAATGGAAAGTTATTTAAGATAACAACTTTAGAAGAATATAAAGGCTTATTATTTGATGAAATATATGTAGGGCAAAAAACAGAAGATATGTTAAGTGTAGAAACTAGTTTTGAATATGATGACTTTGAGGAAGTTTATGTAAGTCCTAAAGGTGTTTTTGTTGAAACTGATTCGGAGACAGAAACGGTACAATGGATTTCGGTTTTTATAAAAGAACTTGAAACAGATGATTTTGAAGATGGAAATTGGTGAATAATTATATTTAATTATGGTTATACTTTCGGACTTCCAACTCACTAAATCCCTGTCTATTAATTCAGTATCATGTCTCTCACGAAGTGATGTAATACATGATATGAATTAATAGACTTATGCAAAAAAAATTGCCTTGGGTATACAATAGGATTTTAAGGTGTAGTTCTAATATGATGAGATAAACGCACTCTTTCAAACAAAATTTAAATGTTTGAAAGGGTGTATTTTATTATGAAAATTAGAAAAGTGAGTTCAGAATCAATTAAACTCCAAGAGAATACCGAAGTAAAATTGAAAATAGCGGGAAATACCCGAGAAGTCCAGTTTTCAGCTGGAGTTAACAAAAGGTGTCCCATACAGAACATTTCGAAGGACAAATATCTGGATAAAGAAACTGGCGAGATTAAAGAGAGAAAGAAATCTGAAAACCGATATCAAACACCCAAAAGTGTTCGAAAAAGTATTAATAATCTAATGGACTTAATTCGGTGTAATGCAACAAACCCAAGTTGCTGCAAGTGGATTACGTTGACTTATGCTGATGTCAAGACAGACCATGAAAAAGTATATGAAGATGGGAAAATGTTTCTTAGAAGATTGCAACGATATTTGAATAATCAGACCGAACTGTCAGTTGGTCAAAAGGTATTCAAAAGAATTACAGTTGCTGAGCCACAGGGTGAGAGTCATGGCAATTCGTGGCATCTGCACATTTTGCTGATATTTGAAGACGTTGCTCCATTCATATCAAATGAAGTAATTACAGAGTTGTGGGGTTATGGGATAACAGACACACATAAAGTTTATGATGCAGATGGTCTTGCTCTTTACTTCAAAGTATATCTAAGTGACGTTGAATATGTTGAGGGTGATGAAACTTATGATGTAGTAGATAAAGTTGTGGATGGCAAGTCCAAGCAGTTTATTAAAGGCGGCAGATTAAAGTATTATCCAACAGGGATGCCATTGTTCTCAGCCAGTAGGGGTATGAAGCGACCACTAGTGGAGAAAATAAGCCATAAAGAAGCAATGGACCGTGTCAGTGATTGCAGGTTAGTGTACCGAGAAACGTTTTTGATTGGCGAAAAGGAAAAGAAAGGGAATATCATAGATAAAAGATTTTATAAAAAACAATGATGTAAATGACAGATATTTCAGAACAAAATATCTGCCATTTTAGCTATGTTAAATTGAAATCACCATGAGTGAAAATGATATGACATTTTCTGATTTTGTATTCATAAAGTCTTTTTCTGAATTGATATATTCTGATGTTGTTTTGATTTAACCTTTTGTTGATTTAATATATTCTTTGCAAATTTGATAATATCAGCAATTTGAAGATATGTTCTTGTCTCAGGGGTATCCATTTTCTGCCAGTTAATCCATCTAAAAATACGAACTTTTCTATCAAAGTATCAAAGTGTATTCACAATTAGAGTCAAATAAATGAGTCATATTTGTCACAGAGTTTTATCTTTCCCATTATTTTTCTAAAATCAATTGATTTTACTGTGAATTTTGGCAGTTAAAATAAAAAGACTTAAGTGTCAGTGTGGTATTCACAGTCATTTCCAGTTTGGCGATATAGGAACTAGTCACAAAATTCTGTGATTCATGTATTACTTGATATTACCTAGATGTTTTTAATCTGTATGTAGCAATTGATATGATTTTTGATTTTGACTATGAATAACAGATTGGAGTGATGTTTATGATTTATGGTATTGTATCAGATAGAGATGACAAAACGAGTCTTGCTTATCTTAAGAGTAAGAAAGTAGCAAACGTTAATATCATTCACTGGTCAAGACTGGATGTATTATCTTCCAGATTCGTAGCAGGTGATATCATCTATGTAATAAGTGTTGACCGATTCCCAAGCGTATCCAGATTTGTAGCATTTGCAGAGGCAGTCCTAAATGGAGGGGGATCACTTCGTATTCTAGAACAACCATATCTTGAGGTTGGTAATGGGAAACATTTCAGACCTGCAGTTGCAGAGTATCTTAATACCTTAGTATGCTTGGAAAGAAGCTGTGTACAGAGATTATTTTCTGCTTTTTCATTTAACATGACAGGAAAAGATTATGTAGCGGATTGTATTGCCTATATCACAGTTGGTATTCTAGCAAAGACTTATTCTTCAGATGGAATTTTACACCGTGGTGGATGAATGGTTGGGGGTATTCGTTCCTTGGACTTGGTTGGGAATGTCACACGCTTGCACACGATGTCCTACGTTCGCTTTTTATGTGTGGGGTGACTACTTCCAGTACTACATAAAAAGGGCACATTGGGCGAATTACGGCTTTGCTTGTTAGTTCCTATTCGTACTGGTTTAGGAACTATGGCTTGAACTGGTGTAACTCTTGTTACAGTATTGGATTTATGGAACTTTATGGTCTTGAAATTAGGAACTTAGTGGAATTAATAGCTTTTGCCAGTCTGCCAAGTGTTCGGAGAAACTGGCAGACTTTAAGCGGATTGGAGTGAGAGGGCATGAATAAACGTACAAAAGCAGTTGATGAAGAAACTTATAAGAGGATTGTATCAGTGATGAAAGAAGGTTTCACCTATCAAGGGGTAGAGTACAAGCCAAATGAAAGAATTGCGACCGTGTTGATTTTAGAGTATAACCTTGGACTTCGTGTCGGTGATATCTTAAATCTTACCGTAGATTCTTTTGTAAAAGATGGTAATCGATATCGCCTTGATATTTATGAACAAAAAACTGGCAAGTATAGAAATTTTACCGTTCCAGATGAAGTGTATCAGTTCATCCGTGATTATGCCTATGAGCATAATGTTTCGCCAAAATCCAGATTATTTCCAATCACAGAACGAGCAGTACTAAAGCATTTGAAAGTGGTATGTGAGTATCTTGGATTAAGTGGAATAGGCAGCCATTCTTTCCGTAAGGCATTTGCCACGAATGTCTATGTGAATAATCACTACAACATTGAACTGGTCAGAACCCTGCTTCATCATTCCAGTGTGCTTGTGACACAGAGGTATATTGGTATCGGTAGTAAGGAATTGGAAGATGCCATTCAGAAAAACATCTGCCTTGGGTAAAGAACTGAAAATTTCAAAGGTAATAGAAATAATCCGCATGCTACTTGGCATTCTGCCAGTATGGTGCGGATTTTCTATGTGAATTGATAAGATAGTTTTAAAAAGTTCATAGTTTTATGAAAAAGTGCTTGACAGAGGGGTATTGGTCTAAAAATATCGGTAACTATTTCTCCTGTTTTGGTTTTTGGCTAAGAATGAAAAAATAGGATTTTCTCATATGCTTTTTCTATATGAGATGGTGGAAGTTTTGGCGGTCTTTCAAAAAGTGCGATTTGTATAATGGAAGTAAGCAGTGAAACACCTGCCATTTCTACAGAATTAACTTGAAATGTGACGGCATAGAGAGTTAATATCACAAACAACTTTTGGAGCAGTTCGTAAGTCTCTAAAAGTTCCTGCGTTCTTGCAGGATAAGTACATTCTCCATGAAAGTCGGCGGTATCCCTTGGATATTATGAGTCCGACCAGAAATGGATAGATTTTGCCACCCTTGTCCACCGAGTCGCAACAGTGTAATTCTCGGAGAGAGACTTATCAGTTGAGGTTGTCAGCATTTCGACCAAACATAAGAGAATGGAGATTTAATTATGATTAAAGAGGAACACATTTATGTAGGTATTGATTTACATAAAGAGACCCACACAGCGGTCATTTTAGACTGTTTTAACAACAAACTAGGTGAAATTACATTTGCTAATACACCAGCAGAATTCCCAAAGTTGGTAAGGAAAGTAAAGAAGTATTGCACTGATGGAAAAGAACCAGTATATGGTCTTGAAAATGCCTATGGATATGGTCGTGCTCTTGCAGTATGGTTGATTGATAGAAAGTATATCGTGAAAGACGTAAATACCGCTATTTCCAACCGACAGGCAAAGCACCGAGGAGCCATGTATAGAAAGAGCGACAGTGATGATGCACAGGCGATAGCCCTTGCAACAATTACCATGCTTGATAAACTTCCAGATGCGTGTCCGAATGATGCATATTGGTCACTTGGTCAGTTGGTAAATCGCAGGGACAACATCATGCGTCATAGGATCCGTTTGACTAATCAGCTTCACGAACAGCTTTGTATCGCCTATCCGAGTTATAAGGTGTTTTTTACAGATATAGGTAGACCAACAGCTCTGTATTTCTGGTCAAAGTATCCATCACAGAAGTATCTGAAGGGCAAAGGGGTAGAGGACTTAAGAGAAGAATTAGTTCCAATCAGTCACAACCGATGTTCCACCAAGACATGTGAAAAGATAATGGATGCCATCAAAAGTGATAAAGTGAAAGATAATGAGCATCAGGATGCCAGAGATGTTGTAACAAAAGGAATTGTAAGTGATTTGCAGCATTATGAAAAGCAGTTACAAGAAGTGGATACTGAGTTAGAAAAGTTGTATCATTCCCTTGGTTTTACCTTAACCACAATCCCAGGGGTAAATATCACGACAGCGGTGAAGATGCTTGCGGAGATTGGTGATATTAAGCGTTTTTCCAATGCATCCAAGTTAGCACAGTTTGCAGGTATCGCACCAATTAATAATTCGTCGGCAGGAAAAGGTACAGATAAAGCATCGAAACAGGGGAATCGAAGATTGCAGGCAACTATTTATTTTTTAGCGGTACAGATGATACAGGTATCAGCAAAGGGAAAACCGAGAAATCCCGTATTTCGTGCGTATTACGAGAGACGAATAGCGGAAGGAAAAAATGGTCAGCAGGTCTTAATCTGCATATCCAGACGATTGGTAAATATCCTATATGGAATTCTAAAGAGCGGTACAGAATATCGAATGCCAGAGATAAAAGAAAGCAATATAGATACAGATAAAAGTAATTAGGAAAAATTTAGAATATGTGATAAAATTTTAAGCAGATGCAATACTGCTTGGGAAAGTGCGACTTTTTCAGAGGGGTAGGAAATTGGCTTAGATAATTATAAGGATAAAGAGTCCAAGTCAAGGGTGGCAGTAAGACTATACAAAATATAAGTAATAAGTTTCCAGAAGACAATCAGATTGGAAAAACATTCAATTATACGTTGGAGAATGGAAAAATAAAGATAGATAATGGTATTCAAGAAGTAGATTTTGTTGTGGATAAGGAAGGTAATTTATATATAGGTAGAGGACATTCATACTTGGCAAATGGAAATGAAGTACAAGCGGCTGGAATGATGAAAGTAAATTCAAAAGGATATGTTAGATGCATATCAGGTGAATCAGGACATTATCAGCCAACTGTTGCACAAATAAAGAATTATCCTCAAGTTATAGAGAATATTGGCGTAAATACTGATGGTTCATGGATTCGAATAAGTGAATTTGAAACCTCAATGTCAAATTATGTAATTGACTCACATGTGGTATATAATGGTCCTATAAAATATATGCCACAATAAATATAAAGTAATTGGAGGAGAATATGGAAAAAATAATCAAAATGAATAAAATTATTTTTCGAAAAAATTTAATATTAACAATTGATGAGATTATGAAGGGAAAAAAAATAGCTCATGAAGATATTAGATTTAAAATAATTCCTATTTATGAAAAAGATAAGTCATTTAATGGTCTAGATAATCAAATGAGATTGATTGCATTGAGTGAAAAAAACGTGGGAAACAGGATTTTATCACTTGACGAAGTGGTTAATCTTATAGCATGTCAATCCCCATTAGTGCCAATATGGATAAATGTTTCATTAAATAAAAATGAAGAAGGAAACTATGTTTTTTACTTAGAAACAAGCTTGAGATTTAGAAAGCCTTCTTTGTTAAGAAATGCTAAAACTGGACATGCTCCATTTAAAGCTATTATTTAATTATGTATTCACCTTAGTATATCCGCAACCTAAATTTTTGCCTCTTAATTAATTATCATGGCTACTTCCAAAGGAGTAAAATCTATGATATTAATTAAGAGACTTAAGCAAAAAATTTTAGCTTGGGTATACAATCGTATTTTCATTTGAAATGTCGGACAAAATGAAACTAAGGTAATAGAATGTGTTGCTACTACTGGATTTATGTGAAACAAGTAATAGTAGTTCTTCCACAGAACTGTTGTTTGCATTATCTTAACAAGACCTGAATTTATGCGGATTGATCAACCAGTGGGCGGAGGAACTGGAGAAGGTCAGAGTGCAGACCGAAGCAGTGGCACAGATGGGAGAGATAAAAGGGGAGGCTGCAAAAAGCA
>NZ_QICS01000025.1 GCF_003201285.1 Lachnotalea glycerini | reverse complement strand
TTTCTGATACTTTTTGTTCTGAAATCTCTTTTGGTTTTCTTCGAAAACCGTTGAATTTTCAAGGTTGTAATTACTGTTTAATTATCAAGGTTCTTGTTGTTGCTGTGTGACCTGCAACTTTTATAGGATATCATAATCGCAATCGCTTGTCAACACTTTTTTACTTTTTTTTGATTTTTTTCAAAGAGTTAAAATGTCATTCTTTGAAGAATCTCCTCGGCTATTTCGAGGTGGATTTACATGTTACCATTTATACTAAAATATGTCAACTGGTTTATTAAAATTTTTTAAAAAAGTTTAAAAAAGTAATTGTTATTATATATAAAACTTAAAAATTTGCTATCTTCTATATATTGATTAAGAGCTGTACCCAATTCCGTATTACCCATAATTGTTATAATTAGAAAGAATACCCAAACTATGATTATTCCCTCTCCGGCTCCTAAAATGAGACCGGCATACTGATTAATTCCTTTAATAATGGGAAGATTTGCAATGATATCTAACGTAAATACGGTCGTCCTTAGAATGAAAGTAATCACAATAAAAGCCATAGCAAAGGAAATTGCATTTATAATGGCATTGGCAAATTGAGTGGCTAAATAGTCACTGATACCGCTTGTAATGCTCTCTTGGTCGCTATTTTGAGTTGTCAATATCTTTTTTAAAATAGTGGGAACTTTAATATCCTCCACTGTATTTTCATCCTGATTGGTATACGCATTTCCCAGTACTTCTAGCGAACCTTCCTTAATACTATTATAAACAGAAGTGTTATTGATTAAGAATTCGCTAACATGAGGTGCCAAAGCTGATGCTGCAATTATTGTTATGATAAATGAAACCGTTGTAAACAATTTCTTAACAAATCCTAATCGATAGCCATTCAATGCACATATAATCAGAAAAACCGAAACCACTAATAATAGCCAGTTCATATTACCTCCTGTTTTATCTATCCTCCGTCAGACGACAGCATATGTATTTTTATATTCTTTTTATGTTGATATGATTCATTCATTACTATATCTGTTTCTAGGCTTTTAAAACTGACTCAATTTTTCTAATTCAGTTTCAAATTAATTTCTTCAGTATTATTTGAATCTATTACTACAAATTTATTTTTAGATTCTTCTGGTATAACATTTAGTAATGCATTTTGAGCAGTATAGTGAAATTTTTGTAATCCAGACATATTGTAAACGCTAAACTCCATTTCACTGATTATAAGAAATTGATTATCCTCTATAACAATATCTTTATAATCCTGATTAAATTTTAACGTTAATATTTTATTCCCCTCCAAATCATATAACTCTAAACGATATTTGTCACCCGCATCTGTATTTTCAAATACTAAACCAAAATATGTGTCTGAGTAATATACCCCTTTTATTTCATCAGCAATGTCTATTTCTGCTGACATTTCCGGCTTTTGTTTCCCTTTATATATACCTATTTTACTGTCCCCAAAAGCTACAGCAGTCGTTTCGTTCACAAACTTAATATAGGGAAATACACAGCTCTCATAAATGTATACACTTACTAGACGATCATTTTCATTTTGTCCTACTGAACCAAAATTATAAAACGCGATATTTGTTTTCATAACACCGCTGTCCACATATAAATAGGATACGGCAAGCTTTTCACCATCATCTGAAACTGAAATATCTACTGGATAACCGCTTTTAGCCATTGGTTGCTTACTTTTAGCTAAATTATTTCCTTCTTTATCATATACATATATCAATGAATTATTACCCTCATCTAAGACAGTATATACCACACCCTGACTTGCTACCTGTAATTGTTCAATCGGCTGGTTCACATCTATTTCTGACAGCAGACCTTTTTTATTAAAAATAAATATTTTATTGCCTTCTTTATCTGCAATTGCAACATAATCCTGACATATATCAATAATAGGGTTTTGCATTTCAAAGGTCTGATTCCATAAAACATTGTTGGAATAATCTGTATATGCAGCTCCGTCATTACTACATTTTAAAATACCATCACTGTATTTTCTATAAATTGTAGTTGATGTATCAATACGTTCTGCAGAAGTTAGTACATTATATTTCGTATATACCTTATTCTCGAAATAAATATATGTACCGGCTCCTATTGCTATCAATAAGATGACAATGATGATAATTTTATAAAAAACAGCTATTTTATGTACAAATAGTTTTTTCATAAACGAAACATCATTTTGATTTTTTTTATTCTTTGTATAATCTCTAATATCTGGCATTTATTATCACCCTTATCTATTAACACATACAAATGTTATAATATATTTCTTTATTCTTAATCGATTATATCCTATTTTATAGCATTTGAATAGTATAACTTAATTTCAAAAAGGTTATATAACATAATAGTTAAGGCAAAAGCAATGATTGTCCTGCTTGTATCTTATTGTCATTTTCTATGTTATTTAATTCGCATATTTCTTTCACCTTATCCTTTGTATTATATAAATTCATGCTTATTTTAGCTAATGTATCACCCTTTTGAACTGTATAATACTTTGGCTCTGTTGCTTCTTCTTTAGGCGAGGCACTTTCTTGAGCGGCTTCCTCTTGATTGCTCTCCTCTAATGTTTTTTGCATTTCTTCTTCAGAAGAGTTGATTTCTGTTACAGTTCCCGCTGTATTTTGTTCGGAAGTTTCCTGCTTTTGCACATCTCCGTTTACATTTTCTACCGGAATCGCTGTTTGATTCATAGCCTCTGCTGCTTGAGCACTGGCATTTGTGTCATCATTTTCCTGTGCAGACTCGTCTGACGCTATCTCTTTTGTATTATCATCCTCTTGATTCTGATTTTTTGCAAACCAATCAGTTGCTATTTTTTCATCCTCCTGATTTACAGCTCTTGAAATTGAATTAAGTGTTTGTTCCATACTTTTTATTTTATCGTAATTATTCATCATAGTGATACCAATCGCAATAACTATCATAATGAAAAAGCTGCTTGTTGTATACATAAAGGTTGCTATTTTTTTTTCATGTTTTTCATCTTTTCTCTCCTGTATGATAGATCGAAAACTTTTTGCGGCATGATCTTCTACTTGTTCCAGCGGCTGTTCTTCCTTGATATTTTCCTTGCTTTGAACCATATATTCCTGCATTTCTTCGTTCTTTTCATAATATATGTAATAGCCCATTTGCCTTATAAAATGGCCGTTTTGAAATACATAGAATATTTCTTCATTTTCAATTGGATCTATCTTCATAAAAACTTTATCACTTCCAGCAAAATTATCTATATGAGCTTTAATGATATGATCACTCGATTCACCATTAAAAGCTAGTTCTGATAAAAACCACCCGACAATATCCTGATTAGGAAAATATTTTTTAATTTTATTATAAATGCATGTCCATGTCTTTTCTAAAAACTCAATGTTATTTTTCCTGATTTTTACTTCTTCCGCCTCTACTACTCCACTTATAAAAATATATTCGCATGAATTATTATAAGTCGTATATCCAACTAAAACAGCTGCTTTTGGTTCTTTTGTTCCTTTTGAAGCCAATTGATTAATAAATGTTATTGCATAATCCTCAACGTAAATTTTCCTTGTTTCATCCGGAATGCCAATCTGTCTTATATTCTTTGGTACTCGCAAATACTCTTCGTTTTTTTCATTTTCTTTGCTATAAATTATTTCAATCACGTCTACACCCCTCCATGTCAACGAATACTATCAATTCATTTCTTAGGTTGATTTTATCATGCGGTATGCGTCAAATTTATCAATATGTGTCATATGAATTTAACAAAATTACGACACTCTCATTAATTTTATTTAAGAAAGTGACTTATTACGTTTCTTTTCTTTATAGTTTTTCGCAGAAATTTGTATAAGTAATTATTTTGTCATTAAATTTTTTTAATACCTTGGAATATATTTCGTAATATAAGTCTAAAATTATCCTATATGACATTTGAATAAGGGAGGGCTTTTTATTATAGAAAATTCTATTTGTTATTTTGACGCAAAGGATAAGCTTGCAAGCTTTCGCCTTGCAGAGTGCTTATCTAAATTATTGCTTGAGCACAACCTTGTTTACGAAACTGTAGTTGTACTTTGTATTGGCACTGATCGAGTAACCGGCGACAGCCTTGGACCACTGGTGGGTTACAAATTATCAAAAAGTCGACTTCACAACTTAACAGTGTATGGTACATTGGAAAATCCCGTGCATGCCCTGAATTTAACCGAAACCACAAAGGAGATTTATAAAAGATATTCAAATCCTTTTATTATTGCAATTGATGCATCCTTAGGTACCTCAAATCACCTGGGCTATATCACATTAGGAAAAGGCCCCCTCACTCCTGGTTCTGGAGTAAAGAAGACCTTAGTTCCTGTTGGCGATATATTTATAACTGGAATTGTAAATGTATCTGGTGTTCTTGACAATCTCGTATTGCAGACTACTAGATTGGATACGGTAATGACTTTAGCTGATTGTATCTCTCTTGGCATTCGCCTTGCAGAAAGAAATGATTATTTTACGTGTATTCTTCCAAATGGAAAATGTAACCAGTTAGGTGTAAAATGCTCTGAATAATAATCTGCTATTTCAAAAAAACCACAATATTTGTCTGTCATACCAATGATAAAAGCCTCCCAGCTCTTTGGTGGTATCACGGTAAGTGGCCACATATGCTTTAAAATAATTTCCTGCTCTAGTTCATTTAGATCAAAATACTTCTTCGCATTTCTTAGTGCTACTCTTGGATGCGTCATGGCATGAAAATGCTCTTTGGTCAATTTAGCATGAGTTCGCCAATCATATAAAAACAGATCATGAACAATTCCTGCTCTGGCTGCTGCCTTTGCATCCAATCCAAATGCTCTGCAAATCTTATAATTGTAATAAGCCACATTAAGACAATGCTGATAACAGCTTGTTGTACAATGATGTGGATACTTTTTCATTTCAAGAACAATTGGGTGTTCAATTAAATCCTGAACAACTTCATAAAATTCATAATGCAAATTATTTTTTTTCTTTATTTGAGATTTTTCTTTTTTTCTCTTCACAGTATCTTACACCCCTATATTTCTATTCGACCCTCCAAGGCTCTAAGCAAGGTAACTTCATCTATATATTCTAAATCTCCTCCGACCGGAACTCCGCTTGCAATTCTACTTACCTTAATTCCGGTCGGCTTTATTAATTTGCTAATATACATAGCAGTTGTTTCCCCCTCTAAGCTGGAATTGGTTGCAATAATAACTTCATTCACATCTTTTTGCAGTCTTTGCATTAGTTCCTTTAACTTAATATCATTTGGACCTATTCCAAGCATGGGTGAAATAGCCCCATGAAGAACATGATAAACCCCTTCATATTTACCTGTTTTTTCATATGCCGCCAAATCTCTTGTGTTTTCCAACACCATAATTGTCTTTTTATCTCTTTTGGAATTGCTGCATATCGGACATAATTCAGAGTCCGTAAGGGTAAAGCACTGGCTGCAATACCTTACATTTTTTTTTGCTTCAATAATTGCACCTGATAATCCTTCTACTCTTTCAAGTGGCATATTAAGTATATGAAATGCCAGTCTTTGAGCAGATTTGCTCCCAATGCCCGGTAAACCTGATAATTCTTCAATTAATTTACTTATCTGTCTGCTATAAAGATCCATTAGAATGGAAATCCTCCTGAAAGGCCACCTAATCCTCCTGTTATCTTAGCCATTGATTGTGATGATAATTCCTCTACCTGTCTGATTGCTTCATTGGTTGCGGCCATAATTAAGTCCTCAAGCATTTCTATATCATCTGGATCAACCACTTCCTCTGATAATTTTACTTTTTTAATCTCTTTCTTTCCTGTCATCGTAATCTCAACCGCTCCACCACCTGCTGTTGCAGTAATTTCTTTTTCTTCAAGAGCTTTTGTTGACTCCTCCATCTGCTTTTGCATCTTTTGAGCCTGCTTCATTAAATTGTTCATGTTTCCAGGCATTCCTCCTGAAAAACCTCCACGTTTTGCCATTATAAATCCTCCTTAATCTTCAATAACAATATCCATATTTATTAATTTTTGTATATCAACATAGGAATTCTCAAACGAAACTCCAGTCTCTAGCATTTTCATTTCTACCTGTACTGCTTTTCCAATCTGATTGGATATGCAAGCTTCCAACTCCTGTTTGCGTTCTGGGGTATTGACAATACCATCTGCCATAGCATCATGAAAAACAATAAGAAGCTTATTATCATTTCCAATGCTAAGCTTGGCTGCTTTTAAATATGGCTTTATCAATCCCGATGCTCTGTCAATTATGCTTTTCCAATGTCTTACCACATCTTGAATATCTTCCGAAATTGCTTTTGGTAAGTCTAGGTTACACTTTGTCATATCAATCTGCGTTTCCACGGTCGATTCTTTCTGTATAGACACCGCCGAACTTAACTGCACACCATTTTCCAACTGCTTTTCTATTGTGCTTATTCTGTCTAAAATAGAATCTAAATTTAATTCCATTGCAGGCTTACACAATTTTATTAATGCTATTTCAATTATAACTCTTTTTTGTGTTGAATATTTGACCTGATTTGATAATTCTGAGAACACTCTAATGTAACGCATTATTACATCAAGGTCAAGCATATTTGACTCTTCCTTTAATCTCTCTAAGCTTTCACTCGATACATCTAAAACCTCTTCTATATTATCAGAAGTTTTGACTAACATCAAGTTCCTTAAATACCATGTAAATTCTGATACAAACTGTGATAATTCTCTTCCCTGCATTATTAGCTCATCCAACTGAGTAATAATGGTTATGATATCTTTATCAACAATACTTCTTAGCATCTTACTAAAAACAATTGTATCAACTGCGCCTAATACTTCTAGCGCATTCTCATAGGTAAGTTTTTGCCCCAGATAAAATGCTATGCATTGATCAAGTAAACTTAATGCATCACGAAGTGAGCCATCTCCCATTTTAGCTATATATCGAAGCGCTTTCTCTTCAACTTCAACATTCTCTTTATCACTTAATTCTTTTAAACGCTTATAAATAGTCTCATTTGTTATTCTTTTGAAATCATATCTTTGACATCTTGATAGAATAGTAATAGGTATTTTATGTGCCTCTGTTGTTGCCAAAATAAATATAACATAGGACGGTGGTTCCTCTAAGGTCTTAAGAAGTGCATTAAATGCTCCTATGGAAAGCATATGAACTTCATCAATAATATATACTTTATATTTTCCTTCCGTAGGTGAGTATGCCACTTCATCTCTAATTTCCCTTATATTATCAACACCATTGTTAGATGCTGCATCTATCTCAATAACATTCAGGGATGATCCTGCATTAATTGCTTTGCAGGTTTTGCATTCATTGCATGGACTCGCATCAATCGGATGTTCACAATTCACTGCCTTTGCAAATATCTTAGCTACCGTAGTTTTACCGGTTCCTCTTGTACCACAAAACAAATATGCATGTCCTATTCTTTCATATTTGATCTGATTTTTCAAGGTTGTTACGATGTGATCCTGTCCTTTTACATTTTCGAATTCTAACGGTCTAAATTTACGGTATAATGCTGTATAAGACATATTAACTCCTTTCATACCAGAGTTTTTCAGTCTCCAAAGCTAGTGCCTCCAAGCTTTGCCACTTTTATAATACTAGATTCTGGTATAACCATCTTAAGCTTTCCGGCAACTTGGTCTAGCGGTACTTTACTGATATCGCCGTTAACAATTGAAACCATATTGCCAAAATCTTTATCTAAAATAAGTTGTGCTGCCGCCGTTCCAAGTCTGGTTGAAAGTACTCTGTCATAAGGACAGGGACTCCCTCCTCTTTGCATATGTCCCGGAACGGTAATTCGAATTTCCTGTCCTGTTTTTTTCTGAATCTGTGCTGCTATTTCATAAGACACAGATGGATAAGGACTGTTCTTTAATTTTTCTTTTAATTCTTTTTTGGATAATTGGGAGTTCTCTTTGGATATGGCACCTTCTGCCACTGCGAGAATGGTAAAACCTTTTCCCGCTTTCTTTCTTTTCTCAATTGCTTCGATTATCCGATCAATATCATATGGTATCTCAGGTATTAAAATAATATCTGCTCCTCCTGCAATACCAGCATGCAGTGTAAGCCATCCCACCTTATGCCCCATCACTTCCACAATGAACACTCTTCCATGAGAAGCAGCCGTTGTATGAATACAATCTATCGCATTGGTAGCAATATCTACCGCACTTTGAAAGCCAAACGTCATATCAGTTCCCCAAATATCGTTATCTATCGTTTTTGGTAATGTAACGATGTTTAGTCCTTCGTCCTTTAAAAGATTAGCTGTTTTATGTGTTCCATTTCCACCTAAAATAACTAGGCAGTCCAAATTTAATTTGCTATAAGTTGCTTTCATCGCTTCTACTTTATTAAGACCATTTTCATCTAGTATCTTCATTAATTTAAAGGGTTGCCTGGATGTTCCAAGAATTGTTCCTCCTCTTGTTAATATACCCGAAAAGTCACCGGAAGTAAGCATTCTGTAGTTTTCATATATCAAACCCTTATAACCTTCTGAAAAACCGTATATTTCTACTTCTTGAATATTATTTGTTATTCCTTTTACAACGCCTCTCATTGCCGCATTTAACGCCTGACAGTCACCGCCGCTGGTTAGCATTCCTATTCTTAACATATTTACCTCCATTCATGCGTCATTATATACCCGAAATGGTAATTACGAGTGAGCCCTTTTTAATCATATTTTTCAATTTAAAGCAAATATGCATGTTAATTCCTATGGTCATATATTACGATGTTTCAATTATATAATATTTTTATTATTATCACAACAACTTATTCTATTGACTTTCATAAAGAAATCGTATTATAATAGTGCAGTATGTTTTACATTTAAACTATGGAGAGTTGTCCGAGTGGTTTAAGGTGCTGCTCTCGAAAAGCAGTGTGCTATAAGCACCGTGGGTTCGAATCCCATGCTCTCCGCTATCAGGATGAAAAAATAATAGGGTACGATTCCTAGAATCGTACCCTATTATTTTTCTGAGAACATTTATGTATAATACTATTGTAAAAGATCTACTATACCTTTCGTTGTACTGTTTGCTTGTGCCATCATAGATTGACCAGCCTGCACTAATATATTATTCTTTGCATAGTTTACCATTTCGTCTGCCATGTCTACATCTCTAATTCGACTCTCCGAAGCCTGTAAATTTTCTGATTGATTCAGGTTATTTGATGCCGTGAATTCTAAACGGTTTTGATAAGCTCCCAAAGAAGATCGATTTCTCGAAAGTCTTTCAATTGCGTAATCACATACAGTAATAGTCTGATTGGCCTCTGCATAAGAACCTACTTTCGCCCCAATTAGTCTCATACCTGATGCTGTTGCATTTGCTATATTTACCACCATACTTTGTCCTTGGTTTGCGCCAACTTGCAAGTGTATTCCAGGCGTAACTCCTGCTGTTACATCAGCAGCAGCCATTGCAGCCATAATTTCTTTGTATGCTGTTGCCACATCTGTCAATGTACTAGTGGACGAAAACGTGGTAGAAATTAAACCGGATGCTAATGTATTGGAAAGAGTAGTTGCATCATTTAAAGTATTAGCAACAGCCGTTCCTATGTCTGCCGCACTGGCCGTCGTAGCCTGAGTGGCAGCTAACGCTGTATCTGCTGCACTCTTTAATGTTGTGTCTGATATTGTCGCACTTGCCACAGCAAGGTCTGATTGTGCTCCGAATTTGTCGCTATTATTAAGTTTAGAAGCAGCGCTTTGCAAATATCCTGTAAAAGAACTGTTAGATGCGGTAGACTGGCTTGCCAATTCTAATGCGTTATCAACACTTTTTTTTGCAAGATTAACTATTTGGGAATCATAACTTCCATAGCTTGATGCATAAGAGCCTATCTGTATTGCTATTGCTACATTTGACAATGACACCATAGCAGAATTAAGTTGATCTGCTGTATACGTATTTCCATTAATAACATAACTTTTAGTAGCATAGTCACTCTTATAGGTACCTGCCAGTAAACCTGTTATAATCTCTGAATCTGATACTGTGGTAGCGTTATCATCTTCTGCAGCAAAATCACCCGTTAATAAAGTAATTTTGTTAAATTCGGTATTATAAGCAATTGTATCAAACTGATCAATTAGTGTATCAACTTCTCCTTGAATAGCATCCCGATCCATTTCCTGATTTGTATCATTTGCTGCTTGTACAGCAAGCTCACGAATTCGGTGAACAACACTCTCTAATTCTCCTAACGCTCCGTCTGCTATTTGAATTAAGGAAATACCATCTGAAGCATTATCTTCTGCCTGATCCAACCCTCTTATCTGACTTCTTAATTTTTCAGATATTTGTAATCCTGCGGTGTCGTCTGCAGAACGATTAATACTATATCCAGAAGCTAACTTTTCTGAGCTTTTACACTTTTTGTTAACTGAGATGTTATACTGTCTATTAGCGTTAATCGCAAGCAAGTTATGCTGTATAACCATTTCATATACCTCCCTGTATATTTTTTATATAGTTAATACCTATCACATCAAACTACCTAATATATTAGCCTGACGAGTCTTTTACACTAATCAAAAATATCCCATAAATTCAGCAGATATTTACATTCTATTTATATAGTACATTTTTCCTATAATATTTTTCGGCATTATACTTCTAAAACTTAACTATTATTCCAAAATTTGTAACAATTTTAGTATACGTGAAAGCTTTTATATTTTCAAGCTATAATATGTTTTATTTTAAATTAGTCAGTTAAAAAAATCACAGCAATATTATATGGGAAATATACATGATTTATTATTTTCTATAATTAGACAGTTGTTAAACGGTTTACAACGTAACACACTACTTATCTATGTCTCTAAGACCCTCTGGAAAGTTTATATACTAGGAAATTTTTCAAAATTTTCTAGTATATAACAAAGCGAACAAGTCCGCATCAGCTCCCTAACCCCTCACTCTTGAGGGACTTGGCCTCTTTGCCGCGCCGAATGCTGTTACGCAGTGACATTTTCCACTTGCATTCGTGTTATTGTGTTTTTATTTCATAGAAATCAAAACTTTAATACATTAACAACAAGGTCTTGTAGAGTAGGTCGGAGGTCGCAAGACCTCTTTCCCCTCATCAAACCATACGTGAGGTTTTCCCTCATACGGCTTTCCGACATTCTTCTTTCTACAGCTTTACGTCATGCAATCATTTGTTGCAAACCCTTGTCTACTAATTT
>NZ_QICS01000024.1 GCF_003201285.1 Lachnotalea glycerini | reverse complement strand
GGGCTGTCATTTTTTCTAGCCATAAAAAAACCTCCAAACTGTGTAAGTTTATCTTACATCAGTTTGAAGGTTTACACAAACTTTGGGATAGTCCCGGGGGATAATTCCTAGCAATTATTTCTCTACTCTATTTATAATCTCTATGAATAATCTTACAAATCCATCCTGTACCATTCCTACTACATTTGCCAACAATAAGTCTACATTATACTTTTGATACAGCTCACGAATAAACTAACAAATAATAGCTGCTTTTAAGATAATGAAATTTTAAAAACCATATTAATATATCCACTTGTATTAATATTAAAATATATAGTTCCCTTATAAGTGCCACTTTTCTTTACAATTAACTGAGCATTTTGGTTTACGTCATATGATGTATAGTATGTATATTCATTAGCATCATAATCTCTAAAATAAGCATCAATAGAAGTGATTTTTGCTACATTATCAACGCTGGAATATATACCTGTTACAGTTCCCCTAATCCAAGTTCCATCAAATAAATAGTATTGAAAGCTCTTCGTGTTTTGATTGGTTAAGCCACAGTTAGCTGATATAGTAGTTGAAACACCTACTTTATTTGTTGGTGCTGCCATTGCAGTTGCACTTGTCATTACGAGCATTAAACATAATGCAATAAAAATACGAATTATTTTTTTGTACATTTGAATTTCTCCTTCTATTTGTCTGTTTTAGTAGTTAACATATAGTATACCTTTTCCGTCTATGTAAGTCAACGTTTTAACAAGATAATATTACTCAAATAAAGTGTTTTATTTCTATTTAATTTTAACATAACTTTGTGTACCATAGGTTGACGTAGTTGAACCGCTTGTTTGCCAGCAGCGTAATTCTATGGTAGTTGTACCCGTTAATTTTAAAATATGTGTAAGATTAATTTCAGTATATCCATTTTTCCTACATTCACGTGAATCACCCGCAATAGTATCACTCCCTATTTTAAATATAACAGCTCTATTACCAGTGTCATTATCTGCAAAAACTACTTGTGCTTCAACGATATAAACTCCTGCACTTAACACTATTTGTCTAAGCACTGTCTCAACGCTAGTTGAAACGTTTGCACTTATATCAAATGTATTATAAATACCTACACCATTCAAAGCCTCATTTAACTGTTTGCCCATTGCCGCTGAAAGTGCTGTTTCTGATTCATCTGTTTCCAAATCATTTGAAATCTTAACTTTTGTCTTTCCATCGCTTGATGCTTCCAGACCAGTTCCAATCTTAATATGACCTAATGTTGTATTTGATGCTACCTTTTCTACATGATTATTAACTTCACTGATACTCTTTTTGAATTTTCCCCACATTGTACTATTTGTATCAGTACTGTCAATCTGACTCAATTCATCTGGTTCTATAATCTCTGCAATTACACCTGCATTTATATGAGTATCAGTATTACTTAAATGCTCATCAATAATATCTATATTATTGTTGAAAGGTTCCATGTTATAAATCTCTTCACTTACTGGTTTTTGTAATCCATTTACTGTTATTTGCATATTTTTATCCTCCTATTATTAAATAAGTTTTTAGTTAAAATTCAAATAACATTTATTTCGCTGTTCAGTCAGCTATAATTTGTAGTCAAAGTATAGCATGTATTAATGTATCATTGTGTATCTTGTTAAAGTTAGTTCTCACTAAAAAGCACCCCAAATGTTAGACACAATATATCTATATTTGGAGTGCTTTTCATATGGATGCTTTTTTAATTTTTATAGCAATAGTTTAAATTTCTTCCCTAAATCCAATTAATGTTCTTACTAATATTCCATCAACATAAATCTCAAATTTCGAATCGTCTACCCAGCTAAAACTAAAAGTATGAGCACTTTTATTATCTCTAACTATAAAGGCTGAAGTTACATTTTGATTCCCTATATTGCTTGTATTTATTGCAGTAGAAGCGTTTTGTTTACTCTCTAAACTTTTATTCAACTGAGCCCCCATTGCTGCTGAAAGTGCTATTGTTGAATCATTTGTAGTTAAATTATTAGCAATTTTAACATTTGCCGTTCCATCTTGCATTTGTAAACCACTACCAATCTTAATATGTCCCAATGCGTCCTTAGATGCAACTTTATCAATATGATTTATTAATACACTGATTGATTTTTTAATTTTTCCCCAAAGTGTACTATTTGTATCATCACTATTAATTTGTATTAGTTTATCTGGTTCAGCTGCTTCGTCAATTTGACTTGCGTTTACGTGAATGTCTGTATCACTTAAATGCTCATCTAAAATTTTAGCGTTATCGTTGTAAGGGTCTACATTAAATATTTCCTGACTTATTGGTAGCTTTATTCCATTTTGTGTTGTTTCCATAAAATTTCCTCCTATTATTCAAATGATTTATCTCATTAAATTTATTATTAGCATCAGTTTCCAAATAACATTTTTTACGCTGTTCAGTCAGCTATCAATTTGTAATTAAAGTATAACATTACTTAATGTATCATTGTGTATCACGTTTATTTAAATAGTTGTCTATTAATATCTGTTATCAAGACTTAGCAAAGGCAAAGAAATAAAAATTGCATTCAATGAACCTTTGTAATTAATACGAAATAGAATTAGAAAACTTTAATCCGACAGGGATATAACCAAATTTATTCTAGCATTAAAGCAGATTGAATATAGATATTAAGCTTTTAAATAAACAGCTTAATAATGCATATGTAAATACCGTTATTAAAGAAGTTATTAAAAAATCGATTATAATAAAGCAAAAGCTGGATAGTCTACTATACGCGAATAGAATCTTAATAATTTTCACAATTAATTTTATAATATCCTTGAGGGTAATCACAGATTGGACAAATGACTGGTGCACAATCTCCCCAATAAACGTTTCCACAATTAATACAAATCCATACCGATTCTTTATCCTTACAAAATACTTTTTTATTTTCAACGTTAGAAGCAAGCCTTGAAAATCTATAATCGTGATGCTTTTCTATTAAGGCCACTCCTTCAAATAGATTTGCAATATCCTCAAAGCCTTCTTCAGAGGCCACTTTAGCATATTCCTTATACATAGTAGTCCACTCGTAATTTTCAATTCTAGCTGCTTCCTGCAGATTTGTTAATGTATCCGGAAGTACTCCGCCATTTAGTGCCCTCAACCAAATTGTTGCATGTTCTCTTTCATTTGAAGCCGTTTCAAAAAAAATTTCTCCAATTTGTATATATCCTTGATTTTTTGCAATTAAGCCATATATATTATAGGTTGTGCTCGCTATTTTTTCTGCATCCAATGCTTTCAGTAAATTTTGAAAGGTTTGACTGTCTCTAAAATCCACTCTATCTCTCCAAAATCTTTTTCCTTAAATCATATGCTTAAAATTGCTTAAACTTTCATACATTTTTCATTTTCAGACAAATCGTTATGTGCACACATTTTTTAACCCAACATATATTATAGTACTATTATTTAGGAGGGATTTATGAAAATTAAAAGCTTATACTTTGTTTTTGCTATCTTACTTTGCTTTACCTTTTCCGGATGCAAACAGGTAAAATCAACAAATGGTGACAAAAATATAACAGTAAACGAAGTGGCACATTCTATTTTTTATGCACCGCAGTATGTTGCAATTGAAAATGGATACTTTGAGGAAGAAGGACTTAATGTTACGCTAGTGACAGGCTTTGGTGCCGACAAAACTATGACTGCCGTACTGGCTTCAGAAGCCGATATTGGCTTTATGGGATCGGAAGCCTCCATTTATGCCTATAGTGAAGGTGCCAACGACTATGTTGTTAATTTTGCTCAATTGACACAACGAGCAGGCAATTTCTTAATTGCAAGAGAGCCAATCGACAATTTTACATGGTCTATGCTTCAGGGTGCCACAGTTCTTGGAGGAAGAAAGGGTGGAATGCCAGAAATGGTATTTGAATATATCTTAAAGAAAAATGGAATTGACCCTGCTACGGATCTAACCATTAATCAAAATATTGATTTTGGTTCTACTGCAGCAGCCTTTTCAGGAGGACAGGGTGACTTCACGATTGAATTTGAACCAGCTTCAACCACTTTGGAAGAACAGAGCGATGGCTATGTTGTTGCTTCACTTGGAGAAAGCAGTGGCTATGTTCCCTATACTGCTTATAGTGCTAAAACAAGCTATATTAAGGAAAATCCGGAAACGATCCAAAGTTTTGTCAATGCTTTGCAAAAGGGCATGAATTATGTAGCGAATCATACTCCTGAAGAAATTGCAAAAATTATTGAACCGCAATTTAAGGAAACTGATTTAGATACAATTACAGCGATTGTGACTCGTTATTATAATCAAAATACTTGGAAAGATAATGTTGTTTTTGAAAAAGACAGCTATGTTTTACTGCAAAACATATTAAATGAGGCAGGGCAACTTGAGGAATATGCACCATTTGATAAATTAGTTGATAATACCTTTGCTGAAAATGCCAAATAGAATTACATTGTCAAAATATAAAGTACCAATCACAGTATTTACATACATATTTCACACTTTGTCTATTGAATTATAGGCTCTTTACTAGTAGAATTGTAACTACAGATTGAAAGGAGCATGCTATATGAAAGAAAAAATAAGGCATTTTATGGCAGGTAGATATGGTGTTGATGAATTGACTCGTTTTATTCTGTTACTAGACTGCTTGCTTATGGTTTTTTCATTGTTGCTACGTAATAGTGTCATGAATTTTATTTGTATTTTTCTCATTCTACTTTGCTATTTGCGAATGTTTTCGAAAAATTATAGTCAAAGATTTAAAGAAAATCAAATGTATTTAAAATACTATGATAGATTTGCCAACAAATATGCCAGTGTAAAATACGCAATACAGCAACACGGCATTTATCATATTTACAAATGTCCATCCTGTAAGCAGAAAATTCGTATTCCAAAAGGAAAAGGAAAAATTAGTATTACTTGTCCAAAATGCAATAAGCAATTTATAAAACACAGTTAATAACCAAACAGGATGTCGATTTTATCGACATCCTGTTGTTTTATGACAATATACCTATCCTAATCACTTTAAGCTAATCAGCCAAAACCTCATAACCATTCTCCGTTACTAAGACCATTATTTCCCATTGTGCAGATGGCTTACCATCTTTTGTGTAAACGGTCCACTCGTCTTCTTCATCTACATAAACATCAGATTTACCCATATTAATCATCGGCTCAATTGTGAATACCATACCCGGTGCCATCATCATTCCTGTATTTTTAGGAATCACGTAGCTTACCCAAGGTTCTTCATGAAATTCAAGACCTATCGCGTGACCTCCTATTTCTCTTACTACCGTATATCCGTTTGCCTGTGCATGATCATTAATTGCTTGTGCAACATCACCTAAAAATCCCCAAGGTTTCACCTGCTCAAGCCCTAAATACATACATTCTTTTGCTACATTTACAAGCTTCTTCTTTTCTTCACTTACTTCACCAATGCAATACATTCTTGAAGAATCAGAAAAAAGACCGTTCAATATGGTGGAGACATCAACATTTACGATATCACCCTCCTTTAATATTGTTTCCTTAGATGGAATGCCATGGCACACTACTTCATTAATGGAAACACAAACACTCTTTGGATATCCCTCATAATTAAGAGGAGCAGGTATTCCTCCCATCTGGGTTGTTTTTTCATACACCATTTTATCTATCTCTTCGGTTGACATTCCTACCTTAATGTTCTCCCCTATGTAATCTAAAACAGCTACATTAATTTTACTGCTTTCTCGCATACCCTCTATCTGTTGTGGGGTTTTTATCATCTTATGCGACGGTACGATATGACCCTGACGTTTTGCAGCAACAATCTTACTGTCAAAGGACTCATGGCACAATTTATATTTCTTATTACTTTTGCACCAGCACATATCGTTTCTACCTAATTTGTTAAACATTTTCATTCCTTCTTCTTTTTTAATCTAATGATACTGAATCATTATAACACTTATTAAATGTTTTTCCAACCTCAGGCAATCGATCGCTTACTCCTTGAAAAAGTACGTTTCCAGCAAAGTTTTGTACTTATTAGCTATTTTTTATCATTATCATCATCTAAATCAAAAATCTGTAATTCAAAATCATCAGAATCGTCAAAATCATCTTCGCTGTTTTCCAATTCATCCTCTTTTGTTTTTTTCTTACCAAACGCTTTATTCGCCTTTTCAGACTTAGCTTTCTCTTTCTTCTCAAGTTTAGCCGCTTTTCTCATTTCTTTCTTGGTTGGCATATCATCTTCAAATTCTTCATCATAATCATCTTCATAATTATCATCGAATTGATTTTTTTCTGTCAAATCTTTATTAATATCATCCTGAGGAAGATCTTCGTTTTGAATTTCCTGTGCCCAGATTTCTTCTGTCTCATCTTCTTCATCCTCCTCAATAATTGGATGGCGTTTATCCGACAATTTGAATGCTAGATGAATAATCGCAAAAATAAGGATTACAGCTAGTACAATCAAAGCATATATAATTCGCATCTTGCTTTGTATAGTCGAATTATATTTATCATTTAATTCCGCATACATAACTTGATAGGAATCACCACTTGTCTCCGTTGTATCTGTCTCATAATAATATCTTTGAACGGTTTTTTCCACAACATCATATAAATACAGATTCTTATTACCCTCTGAGGTCATAAGATAAAGTAAATAGTATTCTGAATTACTATCCGATTGCCAACCACTAACTGCAACCCCTCCAACAGAAATTGCTGTAGATGTAAAACCGCTTGGAATTTCTACCCCTTCGTCTAAATTTACAACACTATATTCAAGATTTGGATAAATTGGAGCATAAATAGAAAAGCCATTGTTTTCCTCATCATATACATAAAAGCAATATGGCTCTTCACCTATTTGGTTTAGATAAAATAATATCATATCATCTTTTTTTAACGCATCAACTGCAACTCCGTCATATAGATAGCCTATATATTCAAACCCTTCCGGAATCACACTTTCTGGAATTTTACATACATAAAACGGAGTTCCTGCAATTTCTACTTCAACATCCTTTTTCGGGGGGGTTACAATTTTACTGTCCTGCGTTTCCTCAGTTTCTGTCTCTTGTTGCTGGTCTTCGTCTGTAGATTCATTCGTTGTTACCTCGGCCTGAGTATCACTTACAACTAGATCACCGGATATCGTAACTGTTGATGAACCCACCTTACTCATTTCTATAGCAGTATCATTGCTGTCTTTAATATCATAAGTTGATATTTTTATGTTAGAAGTTCCAGCCTTTAGCGCTTTAAATTCTAGCGAATAAGTCTTAATTGACGAGTCTGCCGTACCGGATAACTGAATCGTACCGGACTCACCCGTTGCCTGAGTGCCACTTACAAATTCCAGAACTGATTTATCATATGTAAGCTCCATATCTACTGATTTAATTGTTGTACTGCCTGTTGCTGTCACTTTCACAGTAACAGAAACACTATCTCCTGCCTCTGCAGTGGGATCAGATAATGAAATTGTTCCAGATGAAGCATATACTATACTACTTTTAATGCCTATCATCAAAATACATGTCATTATCATCAAAGTTATTTTTTTTAATGCGTTCATTAATTCTTTCCTCCACTATTGGGTAATGTATACCCTAGTAATGTTTTATTTTAGTAATCTTATTTTCATAACTGCGGTTGCCTTTTTTCCCTCAATTGTATCTAAAGATTTTAAAAATACAAATGACAAAGTTAACCTTTTGATTATAACTTATTTTTATATATTTGAACATACTAAATTTTAAATATACTATTTTTAATGTCAAAAAAGATATTTCAGTGTATTTTTTATAAAATTCAAATGAAAAAACTTAATTCGTAACTGGGAAATTAATTTGTGTCCAAAGAGTTGACAATATCCAAATAGAAATGAAAGGCTAATGCATTGAAATAGTATATATAGACTTATACAAAGGCAGAAAATGAATTGTTTTATGTACGATGAGATGGAATGATTGAGCTTATGACAGATCTTAAAATTTAATATATAATTGTAAAATGGAAAGAATGAAAGCTTCTTTCCATTTTTATAATAAACAAATAGACCTTGGTAGAGGGTAGCTATTTGTTATTAACGATTATTTAAATTTATATGAATGGGTATAGCATCTTCCATTACATCCACATTTAAATAGTTCTTAACTAAATTAAATTTGTATGCTGCTGTAGCTGCAGCTAATGCTATTTCATAACGTTCACTTTTATCTAAGTAGGCATTCACACTAATTTTGGAAGAATTGACGATCGTAATTACCATTATTTCATCCTTATGATTAAGATGATCAACTGCTGCCATTGCAACCTTCTCTAGCATTATTGTTGCAATGGAATCATCCGTTGGTATATATGAAGCATTGTACAAATTCCCTTCGCAAAAAAAAGATTCTGTAAATATGCTTAGTAAATCATCAATATGAATCGTATTTTCAACCATCATCATTTCCATAACTTTCACTCCTTTTGTTCTATTACCTACTGCTAAACCGTTTTAATTTCTTTACTATAATTATATACAATATTTCTCTTGACAATAGTGGAATTATTGCTTGATACCATGTAAAAAGTGCTATATACTTAACATAGAAGCTATGCTATCTACTTATAATATAACATTGAAGCAATACCATTGGAAGGGAGTGTTATTGACTTGGATAAGGAAAAAAGAAGCGGATATTTAAATCAAAAATTCAGACTATTTCACCTTCAGGATAAAACGAGCAAGGAATTCGATTTTCATTATCATGATTTCTATAAAATAATAATTTTTTTAAAAGGAAATGTAACCTATTTTATAGAAGGAAAGGCTTATTATTTAAAACCATGGGATATTCTTTTAGTGAATCATCACGATATGCATAAGCCAATCATAGATTCTACTCAAGAATATGAAAGAATTATACTTTGGATTGACAACGACTATATCTCTGCCCAAAATAATACCGACTGTGACATTACAACGTGCTTTAAGCTGGCAAACGAGCGAAGCTTCAATCTAATCAGACTCGAAACCAAATTCCAAAGCAGATTGAAAATGATTATTAAAGAACTTGAGCTTACTCTAAATTCAAAAGAATTTGGCAGTGTTTTGATGAGTCATGCTCTCTTTATTCAATTCATGATTTATATAAACCGAATTTTTTTAGGAAATCTATATTTAAAGAGTGACGATTCTTTAAAATATGATAAGCAAATTGAAAAGGTATTAAATTATATTAATGAGAATCTTACAAGTGATCTTTCTGTGGAATTTCTTTCTGAGCAATTTTTTATCAGCAAATACTATTTGATGCACAAATTCAAGAAAGAAACTGGTTTTACATTGCATAACTACATTTTGCAAAAAAGATTAATGATGTCTTATAAGCTGATACAAGAGGGTGTTCCTGTTCTCAAGGCAAGTGAGCAATGTGGTTTTAAGGACTATTCAAGCTACCTAAGAGCTTTCAAAAAGCTTTTTCATAAATCCCCTAGTGAAGTATCTTTATCATAACTATAGCATTTTGTGGAAATACGTATTATAATGGTGGATAACTAACTATATATCAAGGAGGAATCTATGAAAAAAATAATTGATATCATTGAGTTGGAGCTGATTACAGCTTTTTCCAATTGTGGATATAATGAGAAATATGCGCGTATCACTTTGTCAAACAGACCTGATTTATGTGAATATCAGTGTAATGGTGCATTGGCGGCTGCCAAAGAATACAAAAAAGCTCCTATTATGATTGCAAATGAAGTGATTGAACAATTAAAAAGCAGTGAATTATTTGATTATAAGGAAGCGGTAATGCCTGGTTTCATCAATCTAAAATTAGCTCCTGCATTTTTGGCGAGCTATTTAAATGATATTTCTAAGGACGAGCGTCTTGGCTGTGATAAAACTGAAAATCCTAAAACAATAGTAATTGATTACGGCGGTCCAAATGTTGCAAAGCCTTTGCATGTTGGACATTTACGTTCTGCAATTATCGGTGAGAGCATTAAGCGCATCGGTAGATTTGTCGGTCACAATGTAATTGGAGATGTTCATTTGGGAGATTGGGGTCTTCAGATGGGATTAATTATAACCGAATTAAAACTTCGTAAGCCTGAATTGGTATATTTTATCGATAACTACAATGGGGAATATCCAACTAAAGCACCTTTTACCATATCAGAGCTTGAGGAAATCTATCCGGCTGCAAGCGCTAAGTCCAAAAAAGATGAAGCTTATAAGGAAGAAGCAATGCAGGCGACCTACCTGCTTCAAAATGGCCACTGCGGTTATCAGGCTCTTTTTAAGCACATCTTGGATGTGTCAGTAACCGATTTAAAGAAAAATTATGAAGCTTTGAATGTATCCTTTGATTTGTGGAAAGGTGAATCCGATGCTCAGCCGTATATCCCTGATTTGGTTCAGTATATGAAAGATAATAATTATGCTTATATTAGTAATGGGGCTTTAGTTGTTGATGTAAAAGAAGAAACCGATACAAAGGAAATTCCTCCTTGTATGATTTTAAAATCAGATGGAGCTTCTTTATATAATACAACTGACCTTGCTACAATCATAGAACGTATGAAACTGTTTCATCCTGATGAAATTATTTACGTTGTGGACAAGCGTCAAGAGCTATATTTTGAACAGGTATTTCGTTGTGCCAAAAAAACCAAGCTCGTTAAAGAGGATACCAAACTAAAGTTTTTAGGTTTTGGTACAATGAATGGAAATGACGGCAAGCCTTTCAAGACAAGAGAAGGCGGCGTTATGCGACTGGAATCACTGATTGCAAATATTAATGAAGAAATGTATCAGAAGATGAAAGCGAACAGAGACTCAATCTCAGATGCAGAGGCTCATGAAACCGCTAAGACTATTGGCTTATCTGCAATGAAGTACGGAGACTTATCCAATCAGGCTTCTAAGGATTATGTATTTGATATTGACCGATTCACTTCATTTGAAGGTGATACGGGTCCTTATATCCTATATACGATTGTGAGAATTAAGTCCATTCTTGCCAAATATGCCAATATGGATGGTTCTCTTGAAAAGGCTGCCATTAACCCCTCTAAATCAGAGAGCGAAAAGACACTTATGCTTGAACTTACCAAGCTTAATAGTGTAGTGGAGGCAAGCTATGAGGAAATTGCACCTCATAAAATATGTTCTTATATTTACGATTTGGCAAATGCTTTCAATCGCTTTTATCATGAAACTAAGATTCTTACTGAGAAGAATGAATCAGTCAGAGCCGGATGGATTAAACTTTTAATACTGACAAGAGATATTTTAGAAACAAGCATTGATCTACTGGGATTTAAGGCACCTGAGCGCATGTAGAATATGGATCAATAGAGAAAGCAGTTGGTAGATTATACTACTAACTGCTTTTCTCTGTTGATTATTATTCTTTTTTCATTATCGTGAAGACAAAATTTCATCAATTAATCCGTAGTTCTTTGCTTGCTGTGCTGTCATAAAATAATCTCTTTCCATATCCTCCTCAATCTGTGTGATTGGCTGTCCTGTCTGCTTAGCATATATTTCATGAAGCTTTTTCTTTGTCTGATCTAACCATTCGCTATGAATTTTTATATCAGTTGCCTGTCCTGACAATCCACCTGAAATGGATGGCTGATGAATCAACACTTCACTGTTTTCTAGTGCAAAGCGCTTACCTTTTGTCCCCGCTGTCAGAAGCAATGAAGCTGCGCTTCCAGATTGACCAATACTGATTGTAGAAACATCACATTTAATATAATTCATCGTATCCATTATTGCAAAACCATCGGTTACAGATCCCCCAGGACTGTTGATATAAAAATTAATATCCTTCTCACTGTCGCTTGATTCCAAAAAAAGCATCTGTGCTATTATCAGGCTTGCTGATTCATTAGAAACCACACCGTTTAGCATAATTATTCTATCATTAAGTAATCTCGAGAAAATATCGTAGGAACGTTCTCCCCGGGATGATTGTTCAATTACCATTGGTATTAACTGACTCATTGTTGACCTCCACTCTATTTATGCAGCTAAATTCATGCTTTGAGCGTGATAAGCTGTGATATTTAGCACATGATTTCTGCTTCCATTTATCTTACGGTATCTCCCTGGTGTCATACCATACATTCTCTGAAATGCTCTTGAAAATGCTTCCTGAGAACCATACTGATATTTCAAAGCAATATCAATGATGGATCGATTCGTTTTAATAAGCTCTTTTGAAGCTTCCTGCATTCGCCGCCTGCTTATATATTTAGTAACTGATTCTCCTACTGTTTTATGAAAAATCCTGTGATAATAGTACTTTGACAGATTTGCCTTTTCAGCAAGCTGTTCAAGACTGATTACATCCTCCAAATTCTTTTCAATATACTCAAGTGAATCTTTCATTTCTGTTTGATAATCCATTTATCTTCACCGCCTTTTATAAAGTTAGACTTATTATATTATAAATCTGATATAAATTCTTGATAATTTTTGCTTTTATATTTATCTAGCTTTTACTACCGTAATATTATATCAAAGTAATAAAATTATATTGACTTAGATAAAAATATTAACTATAATCAATTTGTAACCAATTGTCTATTTATTTAGTTAATTATCAGTTTATTAAAAACAAAGGGGGAATTTGATGATGAACAAAAAAATCAAAAGAATTGCATTTGGCGGCTTTCTAATCGGCGTCATTGCAATGACAAATTTATTTGGGGGAACAAAAACTGCAAAAGCAGCGCCTGTAGGAGGTTATTCTTATGCTACTGGTTCTACTGAAAGTAAGACTGTTGTTAAATCTTTTGCAGAATTGCAAAAGGCATTTAACGAACACAAGCATCATATTGTCATTTCCGGATATATTAGTGCCGGATCTACAATAAAAACATTTACTTTTGCAGATACAAGCTGGAACAACGTTACCGTAGAGGGGGAAGCAGGTGGTAAAGCTGTACTTGAAAATATTCAATTAAAATTCGATGGAGAATTACTTTCAAACGGAACTAATATTAGTAATATTGTTGTAAAAAATATTACTTTCCGTGGAAATATATCCGTTCTTCAAAAGCTTAGTGGCGCAGATACACAGCCTGGTGGCATTGGAACAAACTATTTAGGTATTTCTTTTCGCCGTACAACAAATGCTTTAGTTGATCATTGTACCATATATGATACAAGTGATGATTTAACTTGTGTTACATTAGGATCTGATAAAATTACATTTCAATACTGCCATTTTTACTTTTCAAATGCATGGGTAAATATGAATCCTAATCCCATCTGGAATTGGGTTGGAAAAAATCAAGATTTAGCCTCTGAACGTCTTGCAATGGTTATTGGTGCAAATCGAAATGATTCGTATGAATATGGAGGAAAAATGCTTCATGTTACGTTGCATCATAATTGGTTTGGTCCAAACATGAAAGGACGTCCACTTATTCGTGGCTTTGTACATGAATATAATAATTATTTTGATAATAGTACTGGTAGAAGTGATCAATACAACGCTAATCAGATTGGCAGCGGCAGCGTTATATATTCTGAAGCTAACTATTTTTACAAAACCAATCAAAGTAATCAGGTTGGTCTTGATCAAAATGGGGATTCTTATAAGTTCTATGAACGTAATAATGTTTACAATGGTACCACCGGAACTTCCCAAAAAGGAGCATCATTCCCATCAACAACAAATTTTGGTTATACCTATACGGCCGAAAGTGCGTCTCTTGTTCCATCAGATGTACAAAATAATGCCGGCCCTAAATAATTACATTCACTAATAGTGCAACTCAAAAATCCCCTTCAAACTGGCTTTTATATCAGTTTGAAGGGGCTTAACTGTTTTTGTGGGTTCACTTTTGATGTGAATCTCTCCCGGCATTGATACAATATCCCCGATTCCCGCTGTTGCTTTCATCGTGTTTGGTGACAA
>NZ_QICS01000023.1 GCF_003201285.1 Lachnotalea glycerini | reverse complement strand
TGAAGAGTACAAGGTAGATAGGGCAGAGGTGGAAGTGCAGTAATGTATGGAGCTGACTGTTACTAATCGGTCGAGGGCATGACCCAAAGAGAATAGCAAACGACAAGCGAAGCTTGAAGAGCTAAGAAGCGTCAAATATTTTTCGAATTCAATGTGCAGTTTTGAAGGTACAGATAGTGACTAGTAAAATAGTCACTTGTGTTGTATAATAAGATATATTAGGATTAGCAGAGGGGAATCATCCAGCGGCAGGATGACAGTCTCCAAAACTGTTCACGGGGGTTCGAATCCCTCTTCCCCTGCTTAATAGAGTTAGTAAATGATTATTTACTAACTCTATTTTTGTGCATTGTAGTCGGTATTGATTCCTATGTGAAAAATATTTTTGTATCCGAATTGACAGGATTTCAAATCATGGGAAGCTTATAGACACCTTGAGGATAAAGAATGAGATATTGTTAAATGAAATACAATCATTGGCACTCGAATAAGACATATAATTTTTAATTCATACAAAAAAATATATTGTGTTTCCATATTGTACATAAATTTATACAATATAAATATAATATATATTTATATTTAGTAATTATGCATAAAAAATGGGCTATATAATTTATACATAGATTGTCTAAAAATTCACAATCGCAATTGTATAAATTAATTTGCTGTGATATACTTAATAAGTACAAAAAATAAAAAACATTTAAATATATTTATTAGGAGGTAATTTTATGGCAAGATTTACGTTACCAAGAGATTTATACTATGGACGAGGATGCCTTGAAGTACTGAAAACATTAAAAGGGAAAAGGGCAATCGTGGTAGTTGGCGGAGGTTCAATGAAGCGTTTTGGTTTCTTGGACAAGGTATTAAATTATCTTAAAGAGGCAGGAATAGAAACAGAATTATTTGAAAATGTTGAACCAGATCCATCAGTAGAAACTGTAATGCGTGGAGCAGAAGCAATGAGAAAATTTGAGCCTGATTGGATTATATCAATCGGTGGTGGTTCACCAATTGATGCAGCCAAAGCAATGTGGGCTTTTTATGAATATCCAGAAACGACATTCCAAGATTTAGTAACTCCATTTAGTTTTCCTGAGTTAAGACAAAAAGCTAAATTTCTTGCAATTCCATCTACGTCGGGAACAGCTACTGAGGTTACGGCATTTTCTGTAATAACAGACTACTCAACCGGTATCAAATATCCATTGGCTGATTTTAATATTACTCCAGACATAGCGGTAGTTGATCCTGAATTAGCGGAAACTATGCCTGCTACATTGACAGCACATACCGGGATGGATGCATTAACACATGCTATTGAAGCATATGTTTCTACATTAAATTCACCTTTTACAGATCCACTTGCATTAAAAGCAATTCAAATGGTATTTGAGGAGTTACAAGATTCTTTTGCGGGGGATGTAAAGGCAAGAGAGCAAATGCATTATGCACAGTGTTTAGCTGGTATGGCGTTTAGTAATGCACTTTTAGGAATTGTTCATTCAATGGCACATAAGACAGGTGCGGCGTTTGATACAGGACATATTCCTCATGGATGTGCAAATGCGATATATTTACCATATGTAATTAAATTTAATGCAAAGGATGCAACAGCAAAGAGCCGTTATGCTTATATAGCTAAGTTTGTTGGTATCACAGGTGATTCAGAAGATGAGTTAATTGACAATCTTTGTAAGCAGATTGATGAATATAATGTAAAGCTAAGTATTCCTAAAAATTTAAAAGAATTTGGAATAAAGGAAGATGAGTTTAAAGAGAAAGTAGCTAGAATTGCAGAGCTTGCAGTTGGTGATGCATGTACAGGCTCAAATCCAAGAGCAATTAATCCAGAATTAATGGAAAAATTGTTGATTTGTACTTATTATGGTACAGAGGTAGATTTTTAATAAATGTAAATGATATGTATATAAAAAAGAGTAGCGATTAAAGTCGATACTCTTTTTATATAAATAAAAATTCTCTATAATTTTTTTATACAAAAGAATTAAGCTGCTGTCATGAATCAAGTAGAAAATTATGCGTAACTGCATTTGGAGCATAAAGTAACTGCAACATTCATGATCCTTAGAAAAGCATAGGTACTTTATTCTTTTACGAGTGAAAAAACTGAAAAATTCATTTTATTAGGTTATTTTTATAGACATAGAGTTTGACTGATTTAATCAATAATAATTACTTGAATAAAGATCTTACATGTTCGATTTCCTCTGGCGTTGCTTTTGCAGCCGGAACATAGTAAGATTTGCTTCTTGCAATCTGATATAACTCTTCCTGTGAAGTTTCGCATTGATTACGAAGTTGTTTTAAGGTTTGCTTTAACTGAGGACTCTCAGTTTGAGTAATCATTTCAGCGTATTTGGTAAGTTCACCATTCATACCCACTAAAGCATCGGCTACCATTGTTTTTTCCATCATCATATTAATTAACCTCCTATTGTAAAAATTGCATTAATTGTTGCTTTGTTTGTTCAGCAGATTGAGCAGATTTTTGAAAAAACTGCCTTACTTGTGCATCTTCTGCACCTTCGGCGTATGCAGCTAATTTGCAATGTGCTGTTTCGTGTCCTCCGATTAAGTGTCTTAAATTTTGTAGATCTAGTTCTGAAATATCTGACATAATGTTACCTCCTTTAGTTTAATAAAATTGAAGCAATTATAATAATTTTTACAATTACCAATCCAAAGTTAGTATGTCCATTAAATTAAAAATAATGATAAAATTTATAAAAAAATAAAGACACTAAAAGTGCCTTTATCTAAAATACCCTAAATTGAGCATCTGTTATTGAATCACAATAAAATCTTTATCATAGTATTCAGCAATTTTATAATTTGCATAATTCTCCTTGTCATCCGTAATATCGTCAAAATATATTAATTCGGGATATACGGTAAGGGGGGAAAGATAGACTTCTTTTATTGTATCATCGTGATACAATTCTTCGCGCGCATCCATTTGGGCATCAAAGTCTGCTGCTTCACCACTTACAATTGATTTAATAGCTCTAACACCTGTAGATAAAGTAATTTCAAGAGTTGTCAAATGGTTTACTCCATACATAATAAAAAGAAAAATGACAATATTGAGTGCAAGAGGTTTTAATGATGTAATAAATTCGCTGAACTGGCTGTTGCTTTCTAATTCATTCAATTTATTTCGAAGCCATCCACCATAATAAATAATATTGGTAGAAAAGAATAGTATGGCTCCAAAATAAATAATATCAAGATACCGAGGAGCAGGTATTCCATTCGTTGAATAAAATCCAGGCATAAGCAGTACAGCATACATACTAAAGGTGATCAACGTAAAAATAACAGGATATTTGAAATGATATATTACCTTTTTGCTTCCTAAAAAAGCAATGATACCTATAAAGATAATACCCATTAAAACAACTGTATTGGTATAGAGCTTAGCATAGCCAAGTCCATGAAGATAAGCTTTTACTATCGTTGCGATGACAGTTTGCTTTTCATTAAAAGATTCTTGTCTTCTTAAGTTACCGGGTGCACCTACACACAGGCCAAAGCCTATTAAATATATGATCGTATTAACAGTATATTTGATTTTAAAGGACATTACTAAATTTTTATTCAGCAATGCTTCGATAAAAAGTATGATTGTAAAAACAAAGCCAAGTAAAGTAATTGCAAAATGTCCGCCCGCTACACAAAAGGATAAAATGCAAAGAGCAATACAGTTCTTTACGCTTAGATTTTTCGTATGAAAAGCTAAGAGCGATTTTCCGAGTAAAATAAATGCTAAATATAGAAAAAATGTATAACCAACGCCGCCAGTGTACCAGAAAAAGCCTTCCACAGCATTTGGAAGATATTGAATTGATAAAATTGCAGTTACACTTGCAAGAATGATATAGATATATTTATCATATCCTAAAATTCTGTATAACAAAACATAAAATAAATAAAAAATAGATAAAATTAAAATACCGATTAAAATAACCGAATGTAAAAAAGTTAATTGCTCGGAAAACAGTGATGGACGCAGTGCAGCAATAAAGCTCATTGCATATGTACCCTGCCAAACGCTCCAATAACTGGTAGCACGTTCAATTGCCGCCCCAATTACTGCAAATACTGCAAAAATGCCAGAGTTATTTCTTAATGCTGCTCCAGTTAATATTGTATAATTAAAGTCATCTGCACTGGGATGATTATAAAAACCAATGATAATAAGCGGAAGAGTAGAAAGAATTAATCCAATTACGGATATAAAAGCTAAATTTCTTTTGGAAAAGATAAGTTTATAAAAGTATTTATTCCAAAAGAATTTGCACATGTTAAATAACCAAGTCACAAAAAGGCCTCCTTATTATTAAATGTATATATCTACGCGATTTTGCATCAAGCAAAACTATTAATGATTGTAACAATATTTAGAATATATGGCAATAGTTAATATAATAAATTTAGTTAATTGTTATTAATCATAAAAAGTTATGCTATAATAGAAAAAGATGATTTTGTGCCTTGTTTTAAGCCAATAGATAAATTTGATAAATAAATCTAATAGGTAACAAAAGATAATAAAGAAGGAAGTAGACGGTATGCTATTTGACAATAAAGCATTAAAAAGACTTATAATACCTCTGATAATTGAGCAAATTTTGGCCATTACAGTTGGAATGGCAGATACTATGATGATATCAAGAGCAGGAGAGGCGGCAATATCAGGAGTGTCATTAGTTGATATGATTAATAATTTACTCATAAATGTTTTTGCGGCGATATCAACAGGAGGTGCAGTTGTAACTTCACAATATATAGGAAAAAAGAGAAAAGATTTAGCATGTTCTTCTGCTAAGCAGTTGATATATATAACTGTTTTAATTTCCTTAGGTATTATGGTACTTACTATTGTTTTTCGTATTCCCTTGCTTAATTTGTTATTTGGAACAATTGATCATGATGTTATGAAAAATGCAATCACCTATTTGATTATATCAGCAATATCTTATCCTTGCCTAGCATTATACAATTCATGTGCTGCCTTGTTTCGGTCAACGGGAAATTCAAAAATCTCTATGCAGATATCGTTAGGAATGAATATTATTAATGTGATAGGTAATGCGATATTTATTTTTCATTTTAATATGGGAGTTGCGGGTGCAGCACTGGCATCTTTGATAGCCAGATCAAGCGCAGCAGTGATCATGTTGATATTATCATGTAATAGTCAAAATGAGGTTTATATAGACCATATATTTAAATTAGAGATTTCAACTCCTATAATAAAAAAAATACTGAATATTGGAATACCAAATGGCTTTGAAAATAGCATATTTCAGTTGGGGCGTGTTGTGGTAGTAAGTATTATTTCTTATTTTGGTACAGTTCAGATTGCTGCTAATGCGGTTGCTAATAATCTAGATGCTATGGGATGTATAGCAGGTGTGGCTATGAACCTAGCAATGATAACGGTTGTGGGACAGTGTGTCGGTGCAGGCGACTATAAACAGGCGGTATATTATACGAAGAAAGTACTCAAGCTTACTTATGTTATTACGATATGTATTAACATTGTTATACTCATCACAATGCCTTTGATATTAAGTATTTACGATTTGTCTCCTGAAACGTTAGAATTAGCAACAATACTGATTTTTATACATGATGGAATTGCTATGATTTTATGGCCGGCATCTTTCACTCTTCCAAATGCATTAAGAGCTTCTAATGATGTTAAATTTACTATGTATATTTCTGTTTTTTCTATGTGTATGTTTCGAATTCTATTAAGCTACATTTTGGGAAAACATTACGGAATGGGTGCAATCGGCGTATGGATTGCTATGGTAGTGGATTGGATGTTCAGAGCTACTTGTTTTATTGGCAGATTTGTCAGTGGAAAGTGGAAGCTGCAAAAAATTTGAAAGGAATAGTTTTATGGAGGTAAATCAAGTTTTGTGAAGTTAGGAAGATGATTCATATGAATATTTTATCATAGTTGATTCATAAGAATATTTTAGATATAATTATAGAATGAAACAGTATCATCTAGGGAGTTAATATGAAATAGTGAAATGACTGATATTTAATAAGGCATAAGCTTAATTGCTTCTTGAGATCGAGGAGAAGAGGATATAAAAATGAATTTACCTGAATCGTTTGTAAATAGAATGAAAGAAATTCTAGAAGAGGAATATGATGACTATATAAGAAGCTATGACAATCAACGTATGTATGGCTTACGAGTAAATACCAGTAAAATATCGCTTGAGGAATTTGAAAAATTATGCCCGTTTGAAATACACAAAATACCATGGATTCCAAATGGCTATTATTATAACGGTAATGAGCATCCGGCAAAGCATCCATATTATTATGCAGGTATGTATTATTTGCAAGAGCCAAGTGCTATGACACCGGCATCCAGATTGGATGTACAACCTGGTGATACTGTATTAGATATGTGTGCGGCGCCTGGAGGGAAAGCCACAGAATTAGGAATTAAATTAAAGGGAGAAGGACTTTTGGTAGCGAATGATATAAGCAATTCAAGAGCAAAAGCGTTGCTTAAAAATATTGAGTTGTTTGGAATTCCGAATGTTTTTGTAGTGAATGAAACGGCCGATAAGCTACTAACTTATTTTGAGGAATATTTTGATAAAATATTAATTGATGCGCCTTGCTCGGGAGAAGGAATGTTTCGTAAAGATCCCTCCATTATAAGCAGTTGGGAAAAAAACGGTCCTAAATTTTATGCGAAACTTCAACGGGAAATAATTGTACAAGCGGCAAGAATGCTTAAGCCCGGTGGTTTATTATTGTATTCAACCTGTACATTTTCACCAGAAGAAAATGAAGGTACCATTCAATATTTATTAGATCAGGATGCTCAATTTGAATTAGTGGAGCTAAAAGGCTATGAAGGTTTTGACAATGGAAGACCAGAACTTGCGAATGGTTCAAAGGAATTATCAAAATGTGTGAGAATATGGCCGCATAAAATGGAAGCAGAGGGACATTTTATGGCGTTGCTACACAAAAAAGGAGAAATGCAGGTAAATGGGTTCAATGATACAAATTATAAAATAGTAAAAGCCGATTCAGATATATTAGAAGAATTTTTAAATCGTATTAGTATGGAAATAGATAGAAATTATATAGAAGTGAAAGGTCAAAGAGTTTTTTATGTTTCCAAATACATGAAAAATTTAAGAGGGGTTCGATTCTTAAGATCAGGTTTATTATTGGGTGAAATTAAAAAAAATAGGTTTGAACCAAGTCAAGCGCTGGCAATGGTGTTAAAGGCAACAGAGTTTGATTCTATTATTAATCTTTCTGTTAACGACAACAGGACAGTGAAATATTTAAAGGGGGAAACCTTGGATGTTTCAGACATTGCAGTAAAAAGAAATACTGGTTGGCAGCTTGTGTGCGTCGATTATCATCCTCTTGGATGGGGCAAGCTTAGCAATGGAACTTTAAAAAATAAATATAATGTGTCATGGAGATGGCAGTAAAAATTTTGAGGATGGTTTTTGATAAAAAGTAATTAGTAAATTAAATTGTAGCCAATATAACTGATTTATATGTGCGAAGGGGATTGTGTATGAACATATTTAAGAGTAGTTTTATTAAAACTACGATTGCTATATGCTTATCATTGAGTTTATTTATGCCAGTTAAGGCATCGTCAAAAAGTAATGTGACGAATCAGATTTCAGATATTAATGAACAAAAAAAGAATACCGAATCTAACATTAACGATGCCAAAAATAAGGTGGGCAACTTAGAGTCCGCTAAAACAAAGCTTGAAACCTATTTGGATGACTTAAATACACAGCTTACTCAGATGAGTGATAAGCTTGCTGAATTAGGAAATCAGATTAATGCGAAAGAAGAAGAAATTACAGTTACCAAACAGGAATTGGAAGCGGCTAAGGAAAAGGAAGCAAAGCAATACGATGACATGAAGAAGCGTATTAAGTATATGTATGAAAATGGGACGACACAGTATTTGGAGATATTTTTTGAATCTAAAAGTTTAACAGATGCATTAAATAGAGCGGAATACATAGTTCAAATATATGATTATGATCAAGATATGCTTGATCGGTATGAGCAGACAAAGACAGAAATAGCAGACAAGGAAGCTTTGATGGTTGAGGAACAATCACAGCTTTATAGTTTACAGGATGAGGTGGAAGCACAGCAGCAAAAGGTGGCAGAAATTGTTGCCTCAACTTCTACTAAAATTTCACAATATTCAAATGAGATTACAGCAACGGAGAAAAAGGCAAAGGAATATGAGGCAAAACTAGCGGAACAAAATAATACATTGGAAAATTTAAAAAAGGTTCAAGCAGAGCAAAAGGCGGCAGCAGAAAAAGCCGCCGCTGATAAGGCCGCAAAAGAAAAAGCGGAAAAGGAAGCGGTAACAAAGAGTGAACAAAGTACAGATACCACTACTACTTCCACTTCTACAACAGAAACAATATCAAGCTCCGGAGGAGACTTAGCAATGCTGGCAGCGATTATTCAATGCGAGGCTGGCGGTGAAAGCACGGAAGGTAAACTTGCAGTAGGAAGTGTAGTAATAAATCGAGTAAGAAGCAGCGCTTATCCAAATACAGTAGTCGGTGTTATATATCAAAGCGGACAATTTACCCCTGTAGCTAGCGGAAGGTTTGCTCTGGTTTTATCGCAAGGGGCAAGTAGTAGTTGTACATCGGCAGCACAGCAGGTATTGAATGGATATTCATCAGGTAGCTGGTTGCATTTTAAAGTGGCAAATCCAGAAATTGATGGGACTGTAATCGGAAACCATGTATTTTATTAGGTGGAGTAGTGAAAGCTACTCTGCTTTTTGGATATTTAATAGGTAATTTATAGTAAAAATGAATGGAATAGTTAATTCTATAAAAGATGAATTATGGATAAAAAAGATTACAAAAGTACATTTAGTAATAATGTGGCAGGATTTAGAAAGGGTAGAATTTATGGCAATGGGTAAGAAATGGGGAATTTTACTTACTTTAACAGCTATTGTAAGTGTTATTGCTATTGTGGGTGCAATCGGGGCAACAAAATGCATAATCAAAAGTAAAAAGGAAAATCTAATGCCAAGAGAAGGGGATAAAGTGATTAGCACAATGAGCGTTCATCTTACATTACAAACAGATTCAATCGTGTTGGCAGTAAATCAACAAATAAATAAGGAAGAAAAATTAATAAATGATTATGCCACCGCTTATATCCAATATAATTTAGATGGAAGCACAGAGTTAATAGATAAGGAGCTGATAGCTTCGTGGATTACACTTAAAAATGGAAGTATTGTGCTGGATGAGGAAAAGGTCAAGGATTTTGTTGAGAGGCTTGCATTAGCGCATGATACGGTAGGAACAGAAAGAAGTTTTGTGAATTCACATGGCAAAGCAGTCACAGTTTCAGGTGGGCCTTATGGATGGAAAATTGATTGTGATAAGGAAACAAAAGAGCTGATTGATATGATTAATAGGGGAGTTAAGGAGAAAGACAGAGAACCTGTATATAAACAAAAGGCCTTTGGGAGAGGCAAAAATGATATTGGAAATACTTACGTAGAGATTAATATGAGCGAACAGAAAATGTGGTATTATAAGGAGGGTGAACTCATCGTTTCTACTAATATTGTAACAGGAAATACAGCCAAAGGAAACGGTACGCCATCTGTAGTAGGATATATTCATAATAAGGTTAGGAATACGAACCTGGTAGGGAAAGGTTATGTAGCGTTTGTACATTATTGGATGAAAGTATATGGCTCAATAGGTATCCATGACGCTTCATGGAGGAGCAAGTTTGGTGGATCTATTTATAAGAAAAATGGCTCACATGGATGTATTAATACTCCATATGAAGATGTAAAAACTATTTTTGATAACATTGAGGTAGGAACGCCGGTTATTATATTTTATGAAGAGAACAGCGAAGAAAAAAGCGGAGAATGAAAATACTGATGTATCATAAGTTAGAATTCTAAATTTGCATATACCTTATCACAATTATTATGATATACTTAAAATGTTTTACAGTAAAAATCCATTTACAATTAAAAGAAAAAGATGAATGGTAAATTATAAAAGAAAGATAGGAGAATAACAATGGCAGATAGAAGTTGCAGCAATTTGGAATGTTCAAAGGAAAGCTGTGAGGGTTGTGAAAGCAAAAACCAACCTCAAAGCCTTTTGGTGGAACCTAATATTTATACCAATGTAAAGAAGGTAATTGGAGTTGTCAGCGGTAAGGGAGGAGTTGGAAAGTCTATGATTACAGCTTCGCTCGCTACACTGATGCAGAAGGAAGGATTTAAAACAGGAGTTTTAGATGCAGATATTACTGGACCGTCAATTCCTAAAATGTTTGGAGTAAAGGGACCGGCTCAAGGTAATGAGGAAGGAATTTTTCCGGAGATTGCGCCGAATGGAACGAAAATTATGTCAATCAATCTTCTTATGGAAAATGAAGATGCTCCTGTTATATGGAGAGGACCAGTAATTGCTAATATGGTAAAGCAATTTTGGAGCGATGTTATGTGGGGTGATTTGGATTACTTGTTTGTAGATATGCCACCTGGAACAGGAGATGTACCGTTAACCGTTTTTCAGTCTTTACCGATTGATGGAATTGTAGTAGTTACATCGCCACAGGATTTGGTAAGTATGATTGTAAAAAAGGCATATCATATGGCAAAGGCAATGAATATTCCGATATTAGGAATAATAGAAAACTATAGCTATATAAAGTGTCCTGATTGTAACAAAGAGATTAAGGTTTTTGGAGAAAGTCATATTGATAAAATTGCAACAGAACTTGATATGGAGGTACTGGGAAAGGTGCCAATTAATGCAGAGTATGCAAAAGCAGCAGATGATGGTGTATTCTATCAGATTCAAAATGAGCATATTAGGAAGGCAGTTTTGAAGCTTTCCAATTTGTTAAAGTAAATTAATATAAATTCATCTACATTTTATTTATGTCATCTAAATAAAATATAATTTATATATTAGCGAAAAGATTGTTGAAATCTATTAGAAAGTGTAGTATAGTGTTAAAGAAAATTTAATACATTTAAAAAAGCGGATAAATTTATCCGCTTTATTTTTGAGGAGGCTATCATGGATAACAGCAATAAGAGCTTGGGGCAAAAGATAATTCTTGGGATACAGCATGTATTAGCAATGTTTGGAGCGACGGTTTTAGTACCAGCTTTAACAGGACTTAATACTTCAATCACTCTGTTTTGCGCAGGATGCGGAACTTTGATTTTTCATTTGATAACAAAGAAAAAAGTTCCGGTTTTTTTGGGATCTAGCTTTGCATTTATGGGAGGAATTATTGCAGTAATTGGAAATTCAAGAATAGGAGATCCTGACTTTTTAGAGAAGCTTGCAGCAGTAAAAGGTGCATTGATTGTATCTGGAATGATTTATGCATTATTTGCTGGTTTGATTAAATTAATTGGATACGAAAAGGTAAATAAATTATTACCGCCAATTGTAACAGGACCTATTATTATAGTAATCGGTTTGAGATTAAGCAGTACTGCAATTAATTCAGCATTTTATTATAATAATGAATTTAGCTTAAGAGCGGTTTTGGTTACAATAATTGTACTGACTACTGTCATATGTATTTCTGTTTTTGCTAAGGGAATCTATAATCTTATGCCAATACTTTTTGCGATTATTGTGGGATATATTGTATGCTATCCGTTGGGATTTGTAAATTTGGATCCGGTAAGAAGTGCTCATTTCATTTCTTTTATGGATGAGAATGTTAGAACACAGCTTTTTCTTATGCCTGTATTTAGGTTGGATGCTATTTTAGCAATTGCACCAATTGCACTGGTTACATTGATTGAACATGTAGGAGATATCACTACAAACAGCGCTGTTGTTGGAAAAAACTTTATGGTGGATCCCGGCATTCACAGAACAATATTAGGAGACGGTTTAGCTACTGCTTTTGCAGGGCTTTTAGGAGGTCCTGCGAATACTACATATGGAGAAAATACAGGTGTATTGGCTGTAACCAAGAATTATGATCCTTCTATTATAAGAATAGCAGCAGGTTTTGCAATTTTATTAGGAATTTTAGGTAAGGTGGGAGGCTTTATAACGAGTATTCCAACACCAGTGAGTGGTGGCATTAGTATTGTTTTATATGGTATGATATCATCAGTTGGTGTTCGTATTTTGATTAATGCAAGACTTAACTTTGGTAATAGTCGAAATTTGATGATTGCTGCTCTTATTTTTGTATTAGGAATTGGATGTGATAGTATTCCGGTGGCCGGTACAGTTACAATATCGGGTCTTGCTTTAGCAGCGATAGCAGGAATGCTTTTAGCAGCAATTCTGCCAGAAGGTAACGATAACGTTTTGGAATAAGAATTGAAACGAAACGGATTGTGATTAAGAAGAAAGCTGAGAGATTGCAGGCATTTTGGTCTTTGGAGATAAAGGATAGAGGTGGATGTAAAATGAATAAATATAGTACAATACTGTTTGACGTAGACGGAACTTTATTAGATTTTAATTCTACTCAGGAAAATGCTTTAAATAAAGTCTTTCATAATCATAATTATTTGTTGAATGATAGAATTAGAGCGATATATAATGAGATTAATCATGGACTGTGGCAGCAGTATGAGAAAGGAATGATTTCTCGTGATAAGGTAATTTATTCTAGATTTGTAAAATTATTTCAGGAAGTAGGCATAGATGGAGATGGTATCGCTTTTGAGGATGAGTATCAAGCGTTACTTGGGCAGGGCTATGATTTAATTTCTGGGGCAATCGAACTATTGGATAATTTGTCTCTTACACATGAGCTATATATTGTTACGAATGGCGTAACAAAGACGCAGCTTAGTCGATTAAGAGCCTCTAAAATTGATTCCTATGTGAAAAATATTTTTGTATCCGAAGCAACAGGCTTTCAAAAGCCGATGAAAGAATACTTTGAATATTGCTTTAAACGTATTCCAGGAATAGAAATAGAAAGAACGATTATAGTAGGTGATTCTCTATCTTCTGATATTTTGGGTGGAAATAATGCGGGAATTGATACTTGTTGGTTTAACCCAAAAGAAGAGATTTGCACAGTGGATGTAAATATTAATTATGAGATAAAAGCTTTAGCCCAGCTTTATGATATTGTAAAATAGTTGAAAAAAAGTATGTCATTTACTATAATGTAATAGAATAGTAACGTAAATCATTATATCTATATGTGGAGGAACTTATATGAGAAATAGAGTGGGTAATATGTTATGGGGACTTTTTTTTATTCTTATTGGTACTGGTTTTTTAGGTAATGTATTATGGGATTGGGATTTTGAACTATTCTTTGATGGATGGTGGACCTTATTTATTATTGTCCCTTGTAGTATCAGTATTGTACAAAGAGGACCCAGAGTTGCTAATCTGATTGGACTTTCAATTGGTGTTTTGCTTCTCTTATCAGAGATATATGATGTATACTACTGGGAAGATTTAATTATACCTATTGTATTTATTATTATTGGTGTCAGCTTTATTTTCAGAAACAGTAGATTTTACAAGGATGATTATACATATACTGCAGATAGTACAAGTAACCATAAAGAGAATATAAATTTTACCAAAGACAAAGAAGAGCATCGTCAATATAGAAGCTATGAAAGAAATCAAGCTACAGCTGTGCTTTCTTCCAGAGTCATTGATTATTCTAATCAACTGTTTGAAGGAATAGTATTAAACTCCGTAATAGGTGGTTCTATTACTTTGGATTTAAGAAATGCAGAGATTAAGAATGGAGCAAATATTGATATAGCAGCAGTTCTTGGAGGTGTAGATATTGTTGTGCCATCTGACGTCGAAGTGGTGGTTCAGCAGGTACCAATTCTTGGAGGAGTGACCAATAAGACTCATTCAGGAGTGATTACGGCTACAATATATGTCAATGCATCCTGTATACTAGGTGGGGTAACCATTAAATAGAGTCTCTATTTTCTTATCATTATATGAAAACAGTCTGTTAATTAAGCAACTTACAAGTTGTTTATGCTAACAGGCTGTTTTTATTTACTATGAAACCCCTTGTCATGGTAACGTATAAAAGTATTGAATCCTATGAAATAAAAACACAATGCGCACGAATATAAGTGGAAAATGTCACTGCGTGACTGCATTCGGCGCGGCAAAGTGATCAAGTCCCTCATGAGTCAGAGATTAGAGAGCTGATGCGGACTTATCCGCCTTGCTATTTGGTAAAATATGGGTAATAAGTTACCCTAAAATGGTAAAAAAATAAAATTATGCAAGTTGCGAATCATTATTTTGATTGTCTAAATGAAAGGAGAGCCCCTTTTTATACCTTGAAAGTTTCAAGCGTATAATGTCAAGTATTTCCTCCTGATCACTTTTAGATAACTGAAGATATAAGTTTTGGTATTCAGGAGTATCATTTTGTATATTAAAATCTTTTATATCGCATATACGACAATTTCCAGTCAATAGCCAATCAGTAGAACAATCTAAGATTTGGGCAAGACCGATAAGAGCAGAAGCGGATGGCAGACTTCTTCCATGTTCTATATCACTTAAATTTCCGGTAGAAATACCAGTTGATTCTTTTATCTGAGCCTGCGTCAGCTTAAGCTCCAATCGGCGCTGTTTTATGCGCTCACCTATCATATTCATAAAAACCTCCAATCTAAATAAAAATCAATATCGTAAATTCGACAAAAACCTTGACAATATCGTAAATACGATATAATATATGCGTAGGGTAACATGTCAACCACATTAAAATTAACACAGAAAAGCGGCAAACTCAACTGCTTTTAAAGGTTTTATGTACTAAATAACCAATTATAATTAATTTGTAGTATTAATATTTTAGAAGAAGAGAGAGGATGTAAGCTTTGGATAAAACAGCACAGCCAACTGCATTTGGTAAGGTTGTTAAAGTAAGGCTAATTGAGCTTAATATGACACAGGTTGAGCTTGCTAAGCGATTGGGAATTAAGAGACAATATCTATGCAGAATTTTAAACGGAGACAGATCAGGTAAAAAGTATCTTTCAGATATTAGAAAAATACTGGAAATACATGAGTAAGAGGGGGAATCATAGTAGAGAAAACGCAATATATACATAAGATAAAAGCACACGAGGGACACGTATGGAAAGGATAAAAGAGATGTTAAAAAAATTTTTGGGAATTCGATACTCCATTAAAAGTAAAATTATATTAATGGTAAGTGTTTTGCTACTTCTTGTCAGCTTAGTAATTGGCTTTTCAAGTTACACAATTGCAAAGTCAGAGCTGGAAGATCAGGGAAAAATTATTCTGGAAAATACAGTTAACATGATATTAATGCTGATTGATGCTAAAAATGAAGAGGTTGAAAGAGGTTCTATTACATTAGAGGAAGCACAAGAGCAAGTTAAAACCTATATTCTTGGAAAGGCAGAGGAAACTGGGAATAGCATAGAGGTTGTTTACAATCAGGCAGGAGATACACAGACAATAAAGGAAATTAAAAGAGCAATAAATGCAGATATTAATTTGGGAGATAATGGTTATCCGATTATATATTCTACTGAGGGTATGGAAATTGCCCATCCAAGCCTGGAAGGAACTAATATCTGGAATTTGAGGGAAAAGGGAAAAGAGAATGGAGTTTATATCGTACAGGAACAAATTAATGCTGCCATGCAGGATGGTGGTGGATTTACTTCATATTCATGGACCTATCCAAATTCTGATAAAATCGGAGAAAAAATAACTTTTCAGAAAATAGATCCGGATTGGAATTGGGTAGTAGTTGCAGGTACTTATATGACAGACTTTAATAAAGGAGCTAACCATATTTTAGTATATTCGGCTATTGTTGCTGCAATTTCTCTTGCTGCAGGATTTGTAATTACCCTTTTGGTAGTTAACAAAATAGTAGGTCCGATTCAATTTATGGTGGAAATGGCAAACGAGCTTTCAAACGGTGACTTTAGAGAAAAGGAAAGAAAAATTAAAAATAAGGATGAAATAGGTAAACTCGCAAACTCACTTGTTAATTTAAGAGCTAATATACATGGCATACTTCAATCCATTTATGCATCAGCAGATAAGCTGCTATCCTCATCAGAAGAGCTTACTGCAAGTGCAGAGCAATCCGCACAAGCATCTACACAAGTGGTTAATGCAGTAAGTGAAGTGGCTATAGCCGCTGAAAATCAATTAAACTTAGCTGAAAATGCAGAAAATGTTGTAAATCAGATATCAAGTTCCATTCATTCTGTGCTAGAAAATGCAAAAGAGGTATCATCTTCTGCGGAGAAAACGGCTGAGGCAGCAAACGAGGGAGAAGTTGCGATTGAAAAGGTAGTCTCTCAGATGGAGATTATAGCAGATAAAACAAATGCGACAGCAGAAGTAATGAATGAGTTGGAAGATAAATCAATCCATATAGGGGAAATTGTAGATGTGATTGCAGGAATTGCAGAGCAGACTAATCTATTATCTCTCAATGCAGCAATTGAAGCAGCAAGAGCCGGAGAATCTGGAAAAGGTTTCTCAGTTGTGGCTGATGAGGTAAGAAAGCTTGCAGAGCAGTCTCAAAATGCAGCAAACCAGATAACTCAGCTTATTCATGAAATTCAGGAAAAGATGGAAAATGCGGTTGTTTTTATGAATGAGGGAAAAAAAGAAGTTGAGGAAGGAGCTAAAGTAGTCTCAGTTGCAGGGAAAAGCTTTGAAGAAATCCTCAGTATGATTAAGAATGTTTCAGCAAAGGTATTAGATATTTATAATAGAGTGGAGCAAATTACTAACCAAACAGGCAATGTTGTATCTGTAGTTGAAAACATAAATAATGAGAGCAAAAAGACAAGCGGGGAGTCACAAAATATATCTGCTGCTACACAAGAGCAGTCTGCATCATCAGAAGAAATTGCAGCAGCAAGTGAGAATCTGGCACAAATGGCAGTAGAGCTTAAAGAAGCGTTAAGAAAATTTGAGATTTAGCAATGAACAAGGAAAAAAGAATGATCCATTATAGTAAGCTATATGAATCTATTCCTTTGTCCTTGATTAATATGAGTAATAAATAGAATGAAAATGTGTAGAAAAAGCAAAATACTAAATGTAATTTACTTTTGAGGGAATAAAATATCCTGATTTTGGTTTAGTACAAGGTGTAAATGCTCCTTTAGAATATTAAGCGCTGTTAAGTTTTCTCCACCTCTGGGAATAATAATGTCTGCATATTTTTTTGATGGCTCAATAAATTGTTCATGCATAGGTTTAACCGTATTCTTATACTGGGTAATGATGGAATCAATGCTTCTGCCGCGTTCTTTGATATCACGGAGTATACGTCTCATTAAACGTTCATCGGCATCAGTGTCTACATAAATTTTGGTATCCATAAGATTGCGAAGCTTTTCGTTCTCAAGAATCAAGATTCCTTCAATTAAGATAACTTTCTTGGGATAGAGAGGAACGGTTTCGTTTGTTCTGTTATGTATTTGATAAGAATAAACAGGTCGTTTTACAACTTCTCCATGTTTCAATTTGATAATATCAGAAATTAATAAATTAGTGTCAAACGAATTGGGGTGGTCATAATTTAGCTTTTCTCTTTCTTCAAAAGGCATATCATAATGAGCCTTATAATAGCAGTCATGACTGATTAATTCAATATTATTTTGAAAGAAATCTTTTAAATTATTAACAATTGTCGTTTTACCAGAAGCGGACCCTCCGGCTACGCCAATTATATAAACATTATTCATCATAATCCTCCGATAATTTTTCTCAAATGTTATTATAGTGCATATAAAAATGGACTGCAAGTAGAAAACAATAGAAGTTGATTATTATTTTAAAAAATGCAATAATATAGGATGAGAGTGCTAGTCATAGACACGTATCCGTGTTTGTGTTATAATTTTAGTGGCAAAAATAGTTGTTTTGTCAAATTCTATTCGGAGGAATAATATGCAGAATAAATACGATGTTGTGATTATAGGTGCAGGACCTTCCGGTATCTTTTGTGCCTACGAATTAAAAGAAAAGAAAAAAGATATAAGTATTTTAATAATAGAAAAAGGAAGAAAAATAGAAAATAGAAAATGTCCCAAAAGAGAGACTAAAGTCTGCGTTGGATGTAAACCTTGTTCTATTACAACCGGTTTTGCAGGTGCAGGAGCTTTTTCGGATGGAAAGCTTTCGCTTTCACCAGACGTGGGAGGAAACTTACCTGAAATATTAGGTTATGACAAGGCCGTTGAATTAATTCAGGAATCGGATAGTATTTACCTGAAATTTGGAGCCGATAAGAATATTTATGGTGTTGATAAAGCCAAGGAGATACAAGAAATAAGAAGAAAGGCAATAAATGCCAACTTAAAATTAATTGAATGTCCAATCAGACACTTAGGTACAGAGGAAGGTTATAAAATATATAGTAAGCTGCAAACACATTTACTTGACGTAGGTATTGAGATGATGTTTAATTCCATGGTTTCTGATTTGATCATTGAAAATGGAAAGGCTGTTGGAGTTATAACAGATCACAATGAGAGTATTTATGCGAATGAAATTGTTTCCGCAATAGGAAGAGAAGGCTCTGAATGGTTTAGCCATATTTGTAATAAATACAATATATCAACACAGGTAGGAACGGTTGATATTGGTGTAAGAGTTGAAGTAAGAGACGAGGTAATGGAATTTCTGAATAAGAATTTATACGAGGCAAAGCTGATATATTATACACCGACCTTTGACGACAAAGTAAGAACCTTTTGTACCAATCCATCAGGAGAGGTAGCAACAGAATACTATGAAAACGGACTTGCAGTAGTAAATGGACATGCTTATAAATCAAAGGAATATAAAACAAACAATACAAATTTCGCACTATTAGTATCCAAAAATTTTACAAAACCTTTTCGTACCCCGATAGAATATGGAAAACAAATTGCACAGCTTAGTAATATGCTTTGTGATGGTAAAATATTAGTACAGACCTTTGGAGATTTTCAAAGAGGCAGACGAACAACAGAAGAACGACTATGTAGAAATAATATCATTCCAACACTAAAGGATGCAGTGCCAGGAGATTTATCTTTAGTATTTCCACACAGAATTATGGTGGACATACAGGAAATGATAATGGCACTTGATAAGGTCACACCCGGAATTGCAAGTGATGAGACTCTGCTGTATGGGGTTGAAGTGAAATTCTATTCTAATAAGGTAGTAGTGAATCAGGATTTTGAAACTAGCGTAGAGGGTCTTCGTGCAATCGGAGATGGTGCATCTGTTACAAGAGGCTTGCAGCAGGCATCGGCTAATGGTATTAGCGTAGCAAGAAGTATATTGAGAAAAATAGGCAGAGGTATGAAATAGATGAGGATAAAAAATAGAAAGGTAAAAAGATTTCAATTTATTTTATTCGTATTGCTTTGTCTGATTATGGGAGTCATAGTGATTGGATGCACCAAGAAAACAGCTTCAGTTCTATTTGTTAATAAGCTTGGAGACAACGATGTGTTTCAAATTAACGGAAGTGTTTGTACATTGGCAGAAGCAAAAGTCTATTTGACAAATATTCAGGATCAGTACCAAAGTGTGTATGACTGTAATATGTGGAAGACCAAATGCAGCGGCATGACAATTGAGGATTATGTTAAAAAGACAGTCATTTCGCAGCTTGCTCAAATTAAAAGCATGGCATTATTTGCGAAGGAACATAATATTGAGTTGACTGAGGAAGAGAAAAATACAATTAGCCTTGCTGCTAAGGATTACTATGATAGTTTAAATGATGCCGAGATATCATGTATGGGAATTTCACAGGAGGATGTTGCGAATGCATATTCAGAATATTTGTTAGCGAGCAAGGTATATTCTTCACTGACTACGGAAACCAATACGGAGGTCAGCGATGATGAAGCCAGAATTATTTTAATTCAGCAGATTGTGATTAATAAATACAAGATAGATTCAGCCGGAAATAAGACGGCGGCAACGGATGAGGAAAAGCAGGAGGCTTATAATAAAGCTCAGTCAGTATTGGAAAAGGCGCAAAATGGAGAAGATTTTGCTACTTTAGCAGAGAGCTACAGTGATAATGAGATTTGTGAATTATCATTAGGTAGAGGGAAAATGGATGAAGCTGCTGAAAAAGTTGTTTTTAATATGGAAAATGATGAATTAAGTGATATAATAGAAACAGAAGATGGTTATTACATAATCAAATGCATAAACAGTTATGATATTGACGCAACAGATGCCAACAAAGAAGTAATTATTGAACAGCGAAAGACAAAAGCTTTTGATGAGGCATATGAAGTGTTTGTAAATGGTCTTGTATCGGAGTTTAATGATGAGCTTTGGAACACTGTGACATTTGAAGACAATGCGAATGTTAAAACAGCAAATTTCTTTGATATTTATAACCAGTACTTTGAGGGATAAAATACCTTTGAGGGTGTTAGTGAGGGAGGACTGTATATGCTAAAACACATATTAGTCATTGATGATATGTTAACAAATCTTAAAATTGTGGAGAGCTTTTTAAAACCATATTATAAGGTTTCGCTTATAAAGTCAGGTGAGCAGGCACTGAAATTTTTAGAGAAGAATAAACCAGATTTAATTCTTTTGGATATTCAGATGCCAGGTATGGATGGATTTGAAACAATTCGAAAAGTAAAAGAAAAGCCAGAAAATAGGGATATCCCGGTTCTATTTTTAACTTCTCAGGAAGATATAGACAGTAGAATGCGAGGATTTCAGTTAGGAGCTACAGATTTTATTTTAAAGCCTTTCATGCCAGAGATGGTGTTGAAAGTGATTGCGTCAAGACTTGCAGCAGTAGAAGAGAATGTTGAATAGTTTTTAAGTAAAGGTGCTCAGTACAATTAGTATTGAGTGCCTTATTTTTTCGATAGAAAAGACCTTGTTATTGTAAAGTAAAAAAGTCAGAGAATCTTATAGAATAAAAGTAACTCTGCCCTCAAAATGGGTAATTATAAGAATACTATCTACATAAAAGAGAGAATAACAAAAAGAATAAAAAATAGTACTAAATAACTATGATTTTATGTTAAAAAATGGTATTGTTAAATAGTAGAGTGATAAAAAAGGAGGAGATTTTATGTTTAAATCAATTAAATTTAAGCTATTAGGGTTGATGATTCCGATTTTTATAATTGCATTTGCTATTTTGAATATTTATAGTATTCATTCTAGTAAAAATATGATGAAGCAGCAGATCCAAGATACTATGTCAAGTGAATTAGCAGGGCAAATCAACAGTATCTCGAAAGAATTAAAAGTAATATCGCTTGTAGCAGAGAGTATTTCAGACACAATTAGTGCAACGTATCAAAATACTAGTCTGAGTGAGTATGAGACTATGATTAGTAACCTGATATACAATAATGATATGGTATTAGGCAGTGGTATTTGGTATGAGCCATACGTATACGATTCAAATGAAAAATATATAGGACCATATATTTACAAGGATGGAACAAAAGCAGCTATTACATATGAATATAGTAATGAGGAGTACAATTACTTTGAATATGATTGGTACAAGCAATCTCTAACTTCATTAGATACAAAAATTACTGATCCGTATTATGATGAGGTAAGTGGACTCGTTATGTCGACTTGTTCAACGCCAATTATAGGGGAGGACAGTAAGTTAATTGGAATTATTACGGTAGATATAGAACTTACGACGATACAAACTATTGTAAATGAAATAAAAATTGGTCAAAATGGAAAAGCAATGCTGCTTAATTCAGATGGACTTTATCTGGCATGTGCTGATGAGGCTAAAGTGATGAATGTAAACATTAAAGATGAGGAGAATTCATCATTGGCTGTACTTGGAACTAATATACAGACATGTCAAAATTCAGTTATATGAATTTGTGACATGTCTGTTTTTGATTTAAAAAACCAAGTATCTGCCAAGAGGAAGAATAATGTGCTTTCAAACGTTATTTAAGTTAAATAATAAGAATTAATGATAAATAATACTAGATTTATTTCGTCAACAGCATCATAATTTCATTACTACGTGCAATAAATTTGGTCATAGCGTCAGCGGCTAATGGCTTGTGGCTGATGAGAGCTAAATCATAGAGTTGTTCACATATCATTGGAACTTGCTTTGATTCCTTATTCTTAAGAATGTACTGTACCAAAGTATTATTTGCATTTAATACTAGCGTTTCATTGGAGCCAAACATTCCAGGATCCATACCGTACATGTTATAAGTCTTCATCATATCTTGCATACGTCTGCTTTCTTCTGAGAGAGTAACCATAGAAGAAATAGCATCGTTTTTTAATTTCTCCACTTTAACGTCAAGCTTTTCATTATTGAGAGCCTTTCTAAATAACTCTGTCAGGGTATCAGTATCGGCTTTCATGGCATCTGCATCAACCTCTTCCTTAAAAGTATCGGTCAAATCCGCATCAATTCTTTGGAATTTAATGGTTTCATTTTTCTGTTCTAATTGAGTAACAAATGGAGAATCAATATTATGAGTCAATATAACTGCATTTAAATCAGCGTCCTTAAACATATTAATGTATTGGCTTTGCTGCCTTTCATCTGTTACATAGTAAATAGTTTTCTTTGCTTTTTCTCCATTTTCCTCAGAATTTTCTTCAGTCTCGCTTGCTTCTACGCTGTCTGAACTTTTTTCAGTATCAGCGTCAGCTACTTCATCCTTAGGCAGATTTGACTCAATATATTCGGAAAGAGTTAAATATTTGCTGTTTAAGTCCTTAAACAAAATGTAATCAGTTATCTTTTCACAGAACTTCTCATCCTTTAAACAGCCAAATTTAATAAATGGACTGATATCATCCCAGTATTTTTCATAGGCCTCTCTGTCTGTTTTACACATTCCGGAAAGCTTATCCGCCACTTTCTTAGAAATGTAATCAGAGATTTTCTTAACAAAACCATCATTTTGAAGAGCACTTCTGGATACGTTAAGAGGTAAATCAGGGCAATCAATAACACCCTTTAATAAAAGTAAAAATTCAGGAATAACTTCTTTGATATTATCAGCTATAAACACCTGATTGTTATATAGCTTGATGGTACCTTCAATAGAATCATATTCGGTGTTAATCTTAGGGAAATAAAGAATACCCTTTAGATTAAACGGATAATCCATGTTCAAGTGAATCCAGAACAATGGCTCTTTATAATCCATAAATACCTTACGATAAAAGGCCTTATAATCTTCTTCGGTACAATCATTTGGATGCTTTGTCCAAAGAGGATGAATATCATTTAAAGCAACCGGACGCTTTAAAATTTTAAGCTTTTCGGTTTTCGGTGAGATTTCTACGATTTCCTTTTCACCGTTTTCATTTTCTTTTTCTTCAGTTTTTGCTTCCTCAATAATAGTTTCTATAACAGTATCTTTTTCAGTCTTTTCCTCAGGAAGAATGGTTTCATATTCTGGCTCAGCCGTCTCGTTTACCAAGAAAATTTCAGTCGGCATAAAAGAGCAATACTTCTGAATTACTTCACGTGCTCTGTATTCATTTGCAAATTCAAGACAATCTTCATTTAAAAATAAAGTTATTTCAGTACCAACTGTAGATTTTGTACCTTCCTCCATTTCAAATTCAGTACCGCCATCGCATTCCCAATGTACAGGCTTAGCTCCTTCTTTAAAGGAAAGCGTATCGATATGCACTTCATCTGCTACCATAAAGGCAGAATAAAAACCAAGTCCAAAATGTCCGATAATTTGATCTTCGTTTGTCTTGTCCTTATATTTTTCTAAAAAGTCAGTAGCTCCTGAAAATGCAATCTGATTGATGTATTCATTAACCTCATCCTCAGTCATACCAAGACCATTATCAATAAATTTGAGAGTCTTTTCCTTAGGATTTGCAATGACCTGCACCTTGAATTCCTGATCATCAGGGACAATATATTCCCCTATTATCTCTAATTTCTTAAGCTTTGTAATGGCATCACAGCTATTTGATATTAATTCACGAAAGAAAATATCGTGATCAGAATAGAGCCATTTTTTTATGATTGGAAAAATATTTTCGCTGTCAATTGATAAACTACCGTGTTGCTTGCCCATAATATACACTCCTTTTTTCATGCGTTTTATTATTATAAAGTAACTATGTAGTCACGTTATTTACTATATAATAATACTCGTTTTTTTAAATGTCAAGAGTAAATTAGCACTCATGTAAAAAGAGTGCTAACAATTACAATTTTTATTCACTTATTTATTTTATTTCAAAAGGAATTTCGTGAGTCTTAAAATATTTTTGAATCAGTAAATCCCATTCATTTTCTAAGCTTTTATCAAGAGTAAACAGTTTAAGCGAGGTACCTGTAGTGCATAATAAGGTATTTCCACTATATCTGATATTTAAAAATAAACCATTTATATCATCTTCAGTAAAAGCAACACCACTTTGATCTAACAGTCTGCTGACATTTTGTTGTGACAGTACAAAAACAATTTTAAAGCTGAGTGGTGTTTTTTTCCCCTTTATCAGCTCAAAGCAAAATGGTTTAAGCGCTTCCCAATAAGACATTGACTGTTGTGAAATATTATTTTCTTCCAGCTCCTGTGCAGTATAGAAATCCTTGTTAATATGACCATCTATTGTGAATGAGTTATAGGTCGTAATAATTGCTTCTGACAGTAGAAATTTATGAAAGGTATCTGAAATTAAAAGTTTGGACATAAAATCTTTTACGTCTATAATCTGTAATGAAATCAATGTTGTCCCCCTAAGTCTTTACTATATTTGTATTATATCGTATATTATATACTATACTGATTTAATTAAGCAACGAAATTAGAATCATTGTATATTAAAAGCACGTTTCAAAACATAGAATTAGCATAAGAATAATTTTTGTAACAAGGATAAATAATTAGAATATTTTAGCAGATAATTATAATTTATAAAAAATTATTTTGCTTTACATGAATTTAATTGAAATTAATTAAAAAAAACGTTATAGTATACCTATAGAAAATAGCATATGTTGAGTTTTGTTTTTGTTATATATTTAATATAGTATAAAATGAAAAGGATGTGGCGCAACATGAATCAGGTTTATAGTAAACATTCATACAACATTTACAAGGTTTCTGATGGTTATATTGTTCATAATACCGTTAAGGATTTCCAAAAGGGGCATACCCATCTCAACAGCTTTAAGTCTGCGAAATATCTAATTGACTTAGCTGTTCATAGAAGTATTCCGTATCACTTAGACCGTTATCGGTTAATCAGTTTATCCCGTATTACAGAAGATGAGACGTACAAAACGAAGATTTTAGAACTTTTAGATAATAGAAAAAATAAATTAAATTATGTAAATAACATAAGAAAATGTGGATAATGGAGGAAACAAGAGAATTATGAGTAACTGTAATAAAGAAAATTTATTTAAAATGCTATCAAGTGGAACATCCCCTTATATGGTTGTGAAGGAAAGTGTGGAACAATTAGAGGAGGCAGGTTTTAAAAGACTGGAATTAAAACACGACTGGGGACTTGACCAGGGTGGAAAATATTATGTGGAGCATCATGGATCTAGTCTATTTGCTTTTGCAGTTGGTAGGGATTTCGCTTTCAGGGAAAACTTTAAAATAGTAACTGCTCATACTGACTTTCCAGGATTTCGCATCAAACCCAATCCTGATTTGGTAACAAATAAATATTGTCAAATTAATGTGGAAGTCTATGGAGGACCGATTTTAAATACATGGCTTGACAGACCATTGTCAGCAGCAGGCAGGGTAACCCTGAAAAGCGATGATGTATTTCATCCCAAAATTCGAATCATTGATCTCAAAAAGCCGTTGTTTACTATACCAAATCTTGCAATTCACTTAAATAGAGATATTAATAAGGGAATTGAACTTAATAAGCAAATTGATTTACTTCCTATTACAGCGATTGTAAATGAAGAATTGGGTGGAGAGCGGTTTATAAAATATTTAGCAAAAGAATTAAATACAAGCCCGGAAGCTATTTTAGATTATGAGCTTAATTTATACAATTTAGATGAACCATGTCTTCTGGGAATGGAGGAAGAATTTTTATCTTCACCTCGAATTGATAACCTGACAAGTGTGCAGGCGGCATTGACAGGTATGATTCAGGCAAAGGCTATAACTGGAATTAACGTAGCCGCATTATTTGATCATGAAGAGGTGGGAAGCAGGACAAAACAAGGAGCAGGTTCTAGCATTCTAGCTTTACTATTAGAAAAAATTTTCCTTTCCTTTGGAAGAGACAGAGCCAAATTCTTATCAGCAGTTTCTGACAGTTGTATGCTATCAGTTGATGTGGCTCATGGATTGCATCCAAATAAGATGGGTAGACAT
>NZ_QICS01000022.1 GCF_003201285.1 Lachnotalea glycerini | reverse complement strand
CACCTCTTTCGAAGTTACATTACCCACTCGCTTAGCACCCTGCATTACTACAACGCACCGAGTTTGACTATATGGCTCACTGGCGATTACCATAATCGGACTGGCACCGACTGGTGTGGTCCAGCTTCGCTGGACACGCTCCTATGAAAAAAAAAGTGCCAGCAAGCTGACACTTTCCTATAATCTTATATTAATTGGTAATAACTAATTCCGTTTCTTTATCAAATACATGAATCTTCTCAGCATCTAAAGCAACCTTTATCTTATCTCCAACTCTTGCTTGTGTACGTGGGTCAACTCTTGCCGTAACTGTAGTTCCTTCGATATCGAAGTGTAAGTTAACTTCCGCACCAAGTAATTCATAAACACTAACTGTTGATTCAAGAACGGTATTTGGAGATGACTCAATAAACATCTGTGAATCATGTACATTTTCCGGACGAATTCCAAGAATAACTGTCTTACCGTTATAGCCGCCATCCACGAGCTTCTTAGCCTTTGCCGGTGGAAGCTTAATAGCAGTTTCTCCAATATTAAGATAAACATCTTCACCTTTCACTTCAGCTTTGGCATCCAACATGTTCATTTGAGGAGATCCCATAAATCCTGCAACAAATAAATTCTTTGGCTTTGTATATAAGTTCTGTGGTGAATCTACCTGTTGTACAAGACCATCTTTCATTACTACAATTCTGGTTCCTAATGTCATAGCTTCTGTCTGATCATGTGTTACATAAATGATTGTCGTTCCCAAATTCTTATGTAACTTAGAAATTTCAATACGCATCTGAACTCTTAGTTTTGCATCAAGATTCGATAAAGGTTCATCCATAAGGAATACTTTAGGATTACGAACTATAGCACGACCCATAGCAACACGTTGTCTCTGACCACCTGATAAAGCCTTTGGCTTACGGTCTAATAGTTTCTCTAGGTCAAGTATCTTAGCTGCTTCCTTTACCATTTTATCTATTTCATCCTTTGGTACTTTTCTTAATTTAAGACCAAAAGCCATGTTATCATATACTGTCATGTGAGGATATAACGCATAGTTCTGAAATACCATTGCAATATCTCTATCTTTTGGCTCCACATCATTTACTAATCTGTCACCAATTCTCAATTCTCCTGAACTGATTTCTTCAAGACCTGCAATCATACGAAGAGTCGTAGATTTTCCACATCCTGATGGTCCAACGAATATGATAAATTCTTTATCTTCAATTTCTAAATTGAAATCCTTAACTGCCTCAAAGCCGTTAGGATAAACTTTACAAATGTTCTTAAGTGATAAACTTGCCATTAAATCTTCCTCCTAAAATTGATTGTGGCCAAAGACTAAACCACTGCTTTATTATTTGTTGCTAACATATCAATCTACTGCTTGCAGTGAATTAATACAAAAGAAAAAACCAGAAATTACGAACTAACTTACCAGCTTTAATTTACTGTAAGTATAGCGCATTCAAATGCTATATTCCATACTCTAATTAACCAAAGTTTATTTAAAGACCTTGTAAAATCTGCTACTGTGTAATATCTTTTGAATTTATAAGCGTCATTTTGACGAATTTTTTTATTATGCTCTATACAAGTTTACTAAACAAGTATTTTCTTTATACAAAATAGAATAATAGAATCAAATTGCTATTTATTCTATTGGCATGATTCACTGTATAACGAACAAAAAACCACCATTAGACAAGAAGGCGGATCAGTCCGCATCAGCTCCCTAATTCCTCACTCATGAGGGACTTGACCGCTTTGTCGCGTCGAATGCTGTCACGCAGTGATATTATCGACTTGCATTCGTGCGCATATGTTTTTTTCTTACGAGGAGTCAAAACTTTTATACGTTACCACAACAAGACATTTCTTACTGAAATAAAAACAGAAGCAGAACATTAATTAAAAAAATATTATTGTCTGCTTCTGTTTAAGTTATATAATTTAGTAATTAAACCTCAAAAATCAAATCTCCATAAGAAGGCATAGGCCAAAGCTCTTTATCAACAATCATTTCCAGCCTGTCAACCGGAATTCTTAATTCATCCATTGCCACCTTTACTTCATCTCTAAAGAATGCAGCCTGCTTCTTTGCATCTCCTATTTCTGATGCTTCTTCTGTTACATCAATCAGTTTTGCCAATGCAACTTTTGTATCTGATAATAATGCAGAAGTTTCTGTTAATAATTCAACCTGTACACTTATATCTGCATCACAGGCTGCTTTTACTGCATTGATGGATTTTGCAAGTACTGTTGTACAATTAATAACAGAAGGAATAATCTGTTTAGATGCCATATCAATCATTGTTCTGGCTTCAATATTAATTGCTTTCGCATAAGCTTCATATTCTATTTCAACACGAGACTCAAGCTCTGCTCTCGTAAATACTTTAAATTTCTCATATAAATTAATAGCTTTGTCTGTAACAAGTGCCGGAATTGCGTCCACCATAGACTTAATATTTGGAAGTCCTCTTCTTTTTGCCTCTTCCACCCAATCATCTGAGTATCCATTGCCATTAAATACAATTCTATGATGATCTGTTGCATATTGTTTAATTAAATCATGTACTGCCATATCAAAATCATCTGTTTTTTCTAATATATCACAAACCTCTGAGAAAGCCTCTGCAACAATTGTATTAAGAACAACATTTGGACCTGCAACAGAATCTGATGAGCCAACCATACGAAATTCAAATTTATTTCCCGTAAATGCAAATGGTGAAGTTCTGTTTCTGTCGGTCGCGTCCTTAGCTAAATCTGGAAGGCTCTTTACTCCGGTTAATAATTTACCCCCCTGCTTACTGCTCTTAGCTTCTCCTGTGCTGATTAACTGGGTTATTACATCTTCCAGTTGCTCACCTAAGAATACAGAGATAATAGCAGGAGGTGCTTCATTTGCCCCAAGTCTGTGGTCATTTCCTACATCTGCTGCGGATTCTCGAAGCAGGTCTGCATGTTTATCCACAGCTTTTAAAATACAGGTTAACACTAATAAAAATTGAATGTTATCATGTGGTGTTTTACCCGGTTCTAAAAGGTTGACTCCATTGTCTGTTGTTAAGGACCAGTTATTATGCTTTCCTGATCCATTGACACCAGCAAATGGTTTTTCATGAAGAAGACAAGTCAATCCATGACGTTCCGCAACTTTCTTAAGAGTTTCCATGACTAATTGATTGTGGTCAACTGCAATGTTCGCCTGTGCATAAATTGGTGCCAATTCATGCTGAGCAGGGGCAACCTCATTATGCTGTGTCTTTGCGCTGACTCCCAATTTCCATAATTCTTCATTTACTTCTTTCATATAGGAAGCAATGCGCTCTCTGATGCTTCCAAAATAGTGATCCTCTAATTCCTGGCCCTTAGGCGGCATTGCACCAAATAAGGTACGTCCTGTATAAATTAAATCTTTTCTCTGTAAATATTTAGCTTTATCAACGATAAAGTACTCTTGCTCCGGTCCTACAGATGGAGTTACCCTTGTAGCTCCTGTATTGCCAAATAATCGAACAAGACGAAGCGCCTGCTCATTAATTGCCTCCATTGACCTTAATAAAGGAGTCTTTTGATCAAGTGATTCACCTGTGTAGGAACAAAAAGCGGTTGGAATACAAAGCGTAGCTCCTATTGCATCCTTTCTTACAAATGCCGGTGAGGTACAGTCCCAAGCAGTATATCCTCTGGCTTCAAAAGTAGCTCTCAAACCACCGGAAGGAAATGAAGAAGCATCTGGCTCGCCTTTAATTAGTTCTTTTCCTGAAAACTCCATAACTATTTTACCGTTCTTATCAGGTGCTGAAATAAATGAATCATGCTTCTCAGCTGTTACTCCAGTCATTGGCTGAAACCAATGTGTATAATGAGTTGCACCTTTTTCAATAGCCCATTCTTTCATAGCGTGTGCCACTACTTCAGCTGTTCCAAGGTCTAGTTCTTTTCCCTCTTCTATCGTTTTCTTAAGATCTTTGTATACTTTCTTTGGTAAACGTTCCTGCATTGCTGCATCATTAAATACGTTTTCTCCGAAAATATCAACAACATTAATTACTTCGCCCATGTTTCCCATTCCTTTCAAATGTAATATTTAATTTTGTAAATAAGTACAAAAAAAAGCAAGGAAATCCCGTAAATGGAACGCCCTTGTTCTCACTCTGTAATATCTCGGAAACTAGTTCCGTCTTTTTATAAAATACAATAAAACTAGCAAAAATGCAAGTAGTAAAATAAAATTTAGTAATATTAATTATTTGATTTAGCATTCAAAGCGTATGTTATAGTATATTTTACTATATTGTGTTAATATAACTTTTTATATAAAAAGCCACTGATACAAAGTTCATCGCCTATCTTTAGCAACAAATTGTGAAACATCTGTAAATAGTATTGCTTTTATTCTTTATTTTCGTTATAATTTTCTTCATACGTACAAAGTAAAGGAGAACAAAATGGGAAGTATTTTTAGTTTAGATGGGAAGTTTTTCTCATTTATGAGTAAGGTAGCTGATCTGATTATATTGAATATAATTTATTGTTTTTGTTGCATTCCTGTTATCACAATAGGTCCTGCTACTACAGCATTATATTATGTCACATTGAAAATGGTTAAAAATGAGGAATCCTATATTATAAAAAGCTTCTTTAAATCCTTTAAATTAAATTTTAAGCAGGGAGCGGCAATTGGTATCATACTATTAGCATCTGCGGCAATCATTATCGGTGACATTTATATCATGCTAAGCTGGGAAACCAAATATAAATTTATTTTTATTGTAATATTTATATTTTTGCTGGTAATGTGGCTTTTCGTATCTGTGTATATATTTCCATTACTTGCTACATTTGATAATACCTTAAAACAAACCTTTAAAAATTCTCTTTTAATGAGTATCAGACATTTACCAAAAACTATCGTTATGTTTTTATTAACAGTTTTATCCCTACTTTTAATTGGCTTTGTAGTTCAATTACTCCCATTTTGGTTTTTAATTGGATTCGCATTACTAGCTTATACCAATTCAATTATATTAGGCAAAATTTTTAAACTCTATATGCCTCCTGAAGAAGAGGATGAAGAAGTTCGTGAATATAATAATTTATAATAGTATTATGCCAGATGAAAAGTTGAGTGCTTTTCATCTTTTTTTATTCTACGAGAAATATATCTCATTTTGGTAAAGTGTAAAAAAGAACAAAGCGGACTAGTCCACATCAGCTCCCTATTCCCTCATTCATGAGGGACTTGACCGCTTTGCCGCGCCGAATGCAGTCACGCAGTGACAATCTCCACATGCATTCGTGCGCTTTGTGTTTTTATTTCATAGGACTCAATACTTTTTTACGGTAACAGCAAGGTTTTTCCTATGAAAGAACAAAGTTCAAGTCCACATCAGCTCCCTATTCCCTCACTCATGAGGAACTTGACCGCTTTGCCGCGCCGAATGCTGTTACGCAGTGCCATTTTCCACTTGCATTCGTGCGCTTTGTGTTTTTATTTCATAGGACTCAATACTTTTTTACGGTAACAGCAAGGTTTTTCCTATGAAAGAACAAAGTTCAAGTCCACATCAGCTCCCTATTCCCTCACTCATGAGGAACTTGACCGCTTTGCCGCGCCGAATGCAGTCACGCAGTGACATTCTCCACTTGCATTCGTGCGCTTTGTGTTTTTATTTCATAGGACTCAATACTTTTATACGTTACCACAGCAAGGTTTTTTCTCGTATGAAATAAAAAATAAATACTATTGTATTGACTTTTATACAAGAAAAGAGTATTATTTCATTAGAGCGAAGCGGTTCGTTCTAATGAATAGGAGGAACTAAATGGCAGCAACAATTAGAGATATTACAAAAATGACTGGGCTTTCACTTGCCACAGTTTCTAAATATTTAAACGGTGGCAATGTACTACCCCAAAACAGAGCCTTAATTGAAAATGCAATTGAAGAACTGCAATATGAGGTCAATGAGGTAGCCAGAGGGCTGGCCAAGAACTGTACCAAAACCGTTGGTGTTTTGATTCACAATTTAGATAATATATTTGCAGGCTCTGTTATTGCTAATATTGAGGATATACTAAGACAGCATGATTATGGAACAATTGTATGTGACTGCCGGGGTGATATAGAATTAGAAGAACAGGAAATCAAATTTCTTCTTAGTAAGCGAGTTGACGGGATTATAACTATTCCTACCTCGGGTAATTCTTTCTATTTAAACAATGCAGTAATTCGTGAGGTACCTATTGTACTGATTGACAGAACCTTTGAGGATAGAAATTTTGACTGTGTCATAGTAGACAACATTGAAGCGTCCGTTCAGGCTGTTACTACCTTAATAAACAAAGGTCATAGTAAAATTGGTATTATCTGTGGTGACGACAATGAATATACGGCCAGAAAGCGTCTTGCAGGTTATTATAAGTCGCTTGAAGCTAATAATATAAAAATAGAGCTTAATTATGTAAAACGCGGCTCATTAACAGTAGAGCATGGTTATCATGCAACCAAAGAGTTATTAACTGTATCAAACAGACCTACTGCTCTTTATTTGAGTAATTATGAAATTACTCTTGGCGCTATTATTGCCATAAACGAACTCGGAGTTAACTTTCCAGAGGATATTTCTATTATTGGTTTTGATAATCTAATGCTTTCCAAGATTGTTAAGCCAACGCTCTGGACTATCGTTCAGCCAATGGAGGAAATTGCTGCCTCTGCTGCTAACCTTATGCTAAAAAGATTAAATAAATCTGAAACAGGCGAAGCGGTTCGCGTTAATTTAAGTACTGGTTTATTAACAGGTGAATCCATTAAACAGCTTTCGTAACATAGCTTCTTGCCACTGATACTCTATCAGCGGCTTAAGATAAATGCAAATGACTGCATAAATGCAGAAAAAGGAGGTTTTTATGCCATTAGTTACATCAGAACAAATGATTTTAAATGCACAAAAAGGAGGCTATGCAGTAGGTGCCTTTAATGTAGAAAATATGGAAATGGTGATGGCTGTTATAGCTGCTGCCGAGGAGTTAAATGCTCCTGTTATGATGCAGACAACACCTTCAACCGTGAAATACGCAGGACTAGATATGTATTATGCCAATGCTTTGGCTGCTGCCAAAAATTGCAAGGTTCCAGTTGCTATTCATCTTGACCATGGTAGCTCTTTCGAGCTTGCTATGCAGGCTTTAAGAGTTGGATATACCTCTATTATGATTGATGGATCTCATCATGTATTTGAAGAAAATATCGAAATGACAAAACGTGTAGTAGATGCCTGTGCACCTTCTGGCATACCTGTAGAAGCTGAGCTTGGCAAAGTAGGCGGTAAAGAGGATGACTTAGACGGTGGTAGCGGCGGTTACACAGATCCATTAGAAGCAAAGGAATTTGTAGAAAGAACTAAAATCAGCGCTCTTGCGGTAGCTATCGGAACTGCTCACGGTGTTTATTCGGGAACACCAAAGCTTGATTTAGAACGATTAAGTGAAATCAGAAAGTTGGTCAGTATTCCCCTTGTTTTGCATGGTGCTTCCGGCCTTACAGATGAAGCCGTAAGAGAAAGCATTCTGCGCGGCATCTGCAAGGTGAATTTTGCAACAGAGCTTCGAATTGCTTACACAGAGGGTGTAAAAAAAGTATTAACTGAAAATCCTAATACTATTGATCCGAAAAAATATGGTGCAGCCGGAATGGAAAGTGTAAAGAAGCTTGTTATGGGACGTATTAAAGTATGTGGCTGTGATCAAAAGGCTCATTAAGCAATGTCTTATCATGGAGGTCTAACATGGAAAAACTATTACTTGGAATTGATATAGGAACTTCAGCATGTAAGGTTGCTATATTTGGCAGAAAGGGAAATGTACTTGCTCAGTCCAATCAAGGATACCAGCTATATTATCCTAATCCAGGATGGGTAGAACAAAATCCAGATGAATGGTTCCAAAGTATTTGTATAGCAATCAAGGATACATTAGAAAAGGGTAAGATTCATCCATCTCAAATTGCAGGTATTGGCATAGACGGCCAAAGCTGGTCCTGTATTCCGGTGGATAAAGTAGGTAATTGTTTACATAACACACCTATTTGGATGGATACCAGAGCTAGACATATTGTAAAACAGACGGTAGACCAACTTGGTTTTGACACTATATTCAACATTGCAGGCAATGCTTTTGAACCGGCTTACTCCACTCCCAAGATTTTATGGTTTCAACAAAACCTGCCTAACATTTATGAAAAGACGTATCAGTTTTTGCAAAGCAACAGCTATATTGTCCTAAAGCTTACGGGTAAATTCACACAAGAAAAGTCTCAGGGTTATGGACTGCATTTCTTTAACGCAAAAACGTGTACCTATGACAAAGATTTAGCCAATGCATTAGGAATATCCTTGGATAAGGTTCCTGAAATATATAACTGCCATGACGTGGTTGGTTCTGTCACGAAGGAGGCTGCTTCTCTTACCGGGCTTTTAGAAGGAACACCTGTTGTTGCAGGTGGTCTGGATGCTGCTTGCGGTACTCTTGGCGCAGGTGTTGTAAGAACCGGGCAAACTCAGGAACAGGGCGGGCAGGCAGGTGGCATGAGTATTTGTCTTGATCAGGCCATTTCTCATCCTAAGCTTATTTTAAGCCCCCATGTAGTACCCAATCATTGGCTCTTACAAGGGGGTAGTGTCGGAGGAGGCGGTGTACTCAAATGGTTTAGGCAAGAGCTTGGAGCTGATTCTTCTTTTGATGATCTTACCTCTTTGGCAGAGCAGATTCCTGCTGGTTCAAACGGCGTTGTTTTTCTTCCCTTTATGGCAGGTGAGCGCTCCCCGATTTGGGATCCGGATGCAAAGGGTGTTTATTATGGCTTAGGTTTCGATAAGACAAGAGCACATATGATACGGGCTTCCTTAGAAGGAGTTGCTTTTTCCTTAGAGCATAACCTTCGTACTGCAAAGGAATCAGGAGTAGAAGCTGAAGAGTTGATTGCAATGGGCGGTGCGTCAAACAGTTTATTATGGACGCAGATTAAATCAGATGTAACAGGCAAAGTGATTAAGGTTCCAACCTCTGATACTGCTACTACTCTGGGTGCATCGATTTTAGCAGGAGTTGGTGTGGGCATATATGATAACTTTGAAGAGGCAGTGAATGAAACCATTGTAATAACGAGAACCCATACACCTAATATAAAAAATCATATAAAGTATCAGGCTGCTATGGAGCTATATTTAGAATTGTATCAGGATTTAAAGGACACCTTTAAGAAAGGAAATGTATGATGAAAGCAGGAGTTGTTCACGCAAAAGAGGATATTCGTTATGAAGACATTGAAAAGCCGGTGCCAAAGGCCGGTCAAGTTTTAATCAAAGTAAAATACACTGGAATATGCGGCTCTGATATTCCAAGAGTAAATGCAGATGCATGCCATTACTTCCCAAATGTATTAGGACATGAATTTTCAGGAACAGTTGAAGAAACAGGCGAAGATGTAACCAGTCTGAAAATTGGAGATCGAGTGGCTGGTGTACCGCTTGTTCCATGTATGAAATGTGAGGATTGCCAAAAGGGAAACTATTCCTTATGCAAGCATTACAGCTTTATTGGTTCAAGAGAATATGGAAGTTTTGCAGAATATGTAGTAGTGCCTGAAAAAAATGCTGTAAAATTTGAAGAAGAAGTCAGCTTTGAGAAAGGTGCTTTCTTTGAACCCACTACGGTAGCACTGCACGGCTTACAGCGACTTGATTATCAAGGAGGTAAAACGGTTGCTATACTAGGAGGAGGTACCATTGGACTTCTCACCATGCAATGGGCTAATATCTTCGGTGCAAAAAAATGTGTGGTATTTGACATTTCACCAGAACGCTTAGAGCTTGCAAAACGCCTTGGCGCAACTGATGTGATTAACACTTTAGAGGAAAACTTTATCAAACAGGCGATGGATACAACCAATGGACAGGGATTTGATTATGTATATGAAACAGCCGGTAATACCATTACGATGAAAATGGCATTTGAATTAGCTGCGAATAAGGCTGGTGTTTGCTTCATTGGAACCCCAACTAAAGAGCTTTCTTTCTCTGTTAAGGAATGGGAAAACATGAATCGTAAGGAGTTTACTCTTACCGGCTCATGGATGTCTTATTCTGCTCCATTTCCAGGTCCTGAATGGGAACTGGCTGCCTATTACTTCAAAACTGGACAATTAAAGTTCGATGAATCACTTATCTATAAAAAAATACCTTTAAGTCAAATAGCTGAGGCTTTCGAAATGTTTAAAACACCGGGTGCTGTAAAAGGTAAAATACTTATAGATAGCGAAAAATAAATTATAAATCAAAGGAGAGATTATTTATGGGAGAAAATTTAAAACCTGCTGACGCAATTGATCCATCACTCGTTCCACAGAGAACACTTTATACCGGTGCCAAAATGCCGGGAATTGGTATTGGAACCTTTGGTTCAGATCGATTTAGTGCTCAGGATATCGCAAATGCCGTAGAGGATGCAATCAAATCAGGATATCGTTTGGTAGACTGCGCTGCCTGCTATGAAAATGAGGATTCAATCGGTGTTGCTATTGAAAATGCAATTGCTGCGGGTGTCAAAAGAGAAGAATTATTTATTACCTCCAAATTATGGAACGATATGCATGGAAAAGGTGATATTCTATACTCTGTAGCAAAAACGTTAAAGGATTTAAGATTAGATTATCTTGATCTTTACTTTGTTCATTGGCCATTCCCTAACTATCATCCACCAGGATGTGACGGTGACACAAGAAATCCTCTATCCAGACCATATATTCACGAAGAATTTATGGAATGTTGGAGACAAATGGAGCGTCTTGTTGACATGGGACTTGTAAAACACATTGGTGTTTCTAATGTAACTGTACCTAAATTGCAACTGATTTTAAGAGATTGCAGAATCAAACCAGCGGTAAATGAAATGGAATTACATCCTTGCTTTCAACAACCAGAATTATACGATTTCTGTAAGAATAACGGTATTCAAATCATTGGTTTTTGTCCAATTGGCTCTCCTACGAGACCAGACAGAGACAAAACAGAAACTGACGTTGCCGATATTGAAGTACCTGAGGTTGTGGAAATTGCAAAAGCACATGGTGTTCACCCTGCTGTAATCTGCCTAAAATGGGCAGTTCAAAGAGGTCATTCTCCAATTCCTTTTTCTATTCATAGGAATGAATATATGAGCAACTTAAAATGTAGTTTTGAGGATCCATTAACCAATGATGAATTGAAGCTTCTTGCTACTGTTGATAAAAACTGTCGTTTAATTAAAGGTCAGGTATTCCTTTGGGAAGGTGCCGGAACTTGGGAAGACCTTTGGGATCTTAACGGCGAAATTCCGGGCTGGAATGGGTATAAGAAATAAGGAGAGGAATTATGATTACAACAGTTACTTTAAATGTTGCTATAGATAAGGCTTACGTAGTTGAAGACTTTGCCAAAAATACAGTAACCCGTGTTCAAACATGTTCAAATACAGCCGGTGGAAAAGGACTTAATGTATCAAAAGTTATTAAACTCTGCGGCGAAGCGATTATTGCAACCGGCTTTGTCGGCGGTCATGCCGGAGCTTATATTGAAGACCTTTTAAAAGAGTACAATATTGCTACAGATTTTGTTCATACCAAAAGTGAAACCAGAAGCTGTATTAATATTTTAGCAAGTGATGGTACTTCAACGGAGTTTCTAGAGCCGGGTGCACCTGTAACTTTGGATGAGGTAAATCAATTTTATGAAAAAATTAATGTTTTAATTGAAAAAAGTGATGTAATAACAATATCGGGCAGTATTCCAAAGGGAATTGATACCACAATCTATGCTGACCTGATTTCAAAAATAAAATCAAAGGGCAAAAAAGTTATTCTGGACACTAGCGGTGCGCTCTTGGCAGATGGGGTTAAAGCTAGTCCTACCCTGATAAAGCCAAATCAAGAAGAATTAGAAGCCCTTCTGGGTATTACCATAACCAATCAGACCGAGGTTATTGAGGCGGCTAAAAGGCTTCATGACACAGGCATTGAATTCGTCGTTGTTTCCTTAGGTGGTGACGGTGCACTGCTTGTTTGTAAGGATGGCGTGTTTCATGGCAAACCACCTAAAATCACCCCGGTCAATACCGTTGGATGCGGAGACTCTATGGTAGGTGCCTTTGCTGTATCCCTTTCCAGAAAACTGTCTGCTGAAAATGCGCTTCGCTATGCAATCGCTGTGTCAGCGGCAAATGCACTGACTATGGCTACCGGAAGCTTTCATATAAGCGATATGGAAAGAATATTGCCTGAGGTTGAAATAAATCGTCTGTTTTGATTGTTGAATACTAAGTTATTTCTTATCTATTAGGCTTCATTTTAACTTCTATCAACAAGATGAAACGTTCACTCGTTTCATCTTGTTATGAACAAAAAAAGAAGTCGATATAGTCAACACCATATGCTATTTTCTAATTTTTTCAATAACCTAATTTCTTTTCTCTTCATGGAATCTCATCTACTTTTATATTATGAAAAGGTATGAACGACCACAACTCATGCATACACTATTATGACGATAAAATAATCGGAGTAAAATATGGGATATTACATAATGGTCGGTGATGGTGTCAACTATTACGTTGAGGATCTTAATCCGGCAGGTACGAAAACAATACTTTTTTTACATGGCTGGCCTGCAAACCATAAGCTTTTTGAATATCAGTTTGATCAGCTGCCTAAACTTGGATATCGGTGCATCGGGATTGATACAAGAGGTTTTGGAAATTCAGATAAGCCATTCAATGGGTATGATTATGATACTTTATCAGATGATATTAGAAGTATTGTTAATCAAATGAAATTAAGTAACTTTACTTTATTGGGTCATTCTACAGGAGGTGCTATTGCTTGTAGATATATGAAAAGGAATAATGGTTTTGGGGTATCCAGGCTTGTTCTTTGTGCGGCCGCGGCTCCAAGTCTGATTAAACGCCCTGATTTTCCTTATGGCTTAGATCAATCTACGGTAGAGGATATTATTGCAACTACTATCAAGGATCGCCCTCAAATGCTTGTTAATTTTTCTAATATGTTCTTCTTTCAGCATATCACTCAGGCTTTTTCAGACTGGTTCTTTCAACTGGGATTACAGGCCGCCGGCTGGGCTACTGCAGCAATCGCCAATACATGGATAAAAGAATCTTTATTTGATGACTTAGAAACCATTCAGATTCCAACATTAATTATCCATGGTATTCACGATCAAATTGTCCCTTATCCATTAGGTGAAATACAAAAAAAAATGATAAAAAACTCTGTTTTGGTTCCTTTTGAATTTAGCGGACATGGTTCCTTTTACGATCAAAAAGATTTATTTAATCAAGTGTTAGTAAATTTTATTAAAAATAAAAATTATTAGGCTTTTCTATAAAAAAATCTTGCTTATTCCCTTAGGTAATATGTATGATAAATATAAAAAAGAACTTTATATAAGGGGAGGACAATGTTATAAAAATTAAAGAGGTTGCAAATCTTACAATCTTTCTCAAAAGACAATTCGCTAGAAATCTACCACTCCTTTTATTTTTATCACACTGTCTTTATTATAGCAAATATTTTTAATAAAGGGCATTCGATATTTTTCGTAAATACCGAATACCCTTATTAAAATAAATACTTATACCACTCGTGGAAACGTAATCGTTACACGGAATAAATCTCCGTCCAGATAAATTTCAAAGGTTCCTTTTTGAAGATTGGTTAAATTCTTTGCAATGGAAAGACCAAGTCCGCTTCCCTCCGTACTTCTTGATACATCTCCCCTGATAAAGCGCTCTGTTAATTCATCTGCATTGATGTTTAGCGGATGCTCCGAAATATTCTTAACAGAAAAAACCACTTGATCTTTATCTGCTTTTAAATCAATATAAACTCTTGAGTTTTCCATAGCATATTTTGCTATATTATTATATAAATTTTCAACCACACGCCAAATTCGTCTTCCGTCAGCGTTTATACTCACCGAATCTTCAGGAATGGTTTTTATTACTTGCAGTCCTTTGGCTCCAAATTTTTCACTAAATTCACCTTCAGTTTGATTAATCAGCTCTACAAAATTAATTTTTGTCATTTCCAGCTTTATATTTCCTGAGCTAATCTTAGAAGCCTCTACCAAATCCTCTGTCAGATTTTTAAGTCTTTGTGATTTCTTATCCAAAATATCAACATATCCTTTTATTTTCTCATCTTCTATATTTTCCCTTTTAATCAAATCAACATAATTAATGATTGAGGTTAAAGGTGTCTTAATATCATGTGAAACGTTCGTAATTAAATCCGTCTTTAAACGTTCGTTTCTCATGCTGGCATCCACTGCATTATGTAAACCTTCACCAATATTATTAATGGCCTGTGCCAACAATTGATTACTTCCCTTCAAATCCGTAACATCAATTTTATTATCTAAGTCTCCACTTGTTATCTTCTCAATACCGTTCATAATTCGTTGTCTTGCCACTGCTTCCCTAAGCAGTATAATTCCGACTACACCTACAAATACAAACCATACTAATAACATAAAAAAGCTTCCATCACTAAAAACAATATCCAGTAAACCTAAGGTAATAATCAAAAATGCAGAATACAGTATTACAATTTTAGTTGTCACTTTCCTATACCTGAAAAATATCCTGCTCCATTTAATAATCATGTACAATATGCTGTTTTTCCATAATTGTCCAGCTTTAATTCTTTTAGTCAAACTTAAGAATTCTAGAGTGAAGAGCATGGATTCCAGTCCCATTACACCAATTACAAGCACCTGGGTACTTAATCTATTATTCAGGGAATTAATAGGAAAAAATCCTAAAATTCCTGCACCTATCACAATCCCTATCCCTGCACCAATTTCAGTTTTTATTTTGTCAAAGCCGTTTAAATGAATTTCTTCATCCTTGTCGCTTCTGCCACTTACAGCAACAAGATAAATAAAGCAAATTAAAATAATCAGCATACTAACTACCAACACTATAATTGAGTCTCTATTATGGTCATAGTTATAATTTGCAACTGAAAATTCATCACTGTGTAGATATCTCGAATCAATTCCTACCGCATATATATAATTCACCTGATCGGGAATTTTAAATAAATCAACATTAGAATATACATCATCAATGATAAAATTAGTAAATGAAAATTCATTCGTTGTTGCATTATAGATTATGCCACAACTTATATTATTGTTAAAATATTCTTCATAATTTGTATTATCACCAACACAGTTATTGAATAAAATATCGCCTTTATAGTCCTGAATATATATCTTAAAGTTTGAGCTGTCTACACTTTTGAAATAGGCTGCGTATTGATTATAAAAAGTATATTCCTCTGCAATATTATTTAAAGCCTCTTGCATTTCCATGCTGATTTTTTCTATTTCAGAGAAGTCGTCGTTTTCAAGACAATAGTCTATTAAAGACGTTTTCGTTGTCAGATAATTTTCCTTTGGTACTTCGATTTGAAGCATATCGGATGTAACTGCAATTCCTAAGCTTTTCATATTATCTGAAAACGTTTTATAATCAGCGGTTAATGATTCATCACTATCTATCTCATCAGCATCTGCATCCATAACTGTTGCAGGTTTGCTTGTCGCTTCTATATTGTTTGTACCATACAAATAATCCGTCAGAGCTTCATACAACGAAATCATTTCAATTTGACCCTGGCTCCAATCAACTAAATCCTGCAGACTATAGATTTGCGTTTCACTAAACTGACTCATTTCACTATTATCGTTTAAAAATTGGCTTATCGTTACTTCCTTATTTCCATTATACTCTCCGGCTACCTCAAAATCCTTTTGGTAATCCATAAATTGATTTGCACTGTAAATTTTATTAATAAGCTGATCTTTAAAATATTGCGACTCCAGATAGCTTTTTCCACTCATTGCTTCTTTTATATCATCTATGCTTAGAATAATATTACTTAGATAAAAAGCCAGTGCCACCGTAGTGATTACTAATACTTGCTGAATTAAAAACGCAATCATTCTAGTAATATTTGAATATTTTATTTTATTCAAGGGTTCACCAGCTTTCTATATTTTCTCAACTTTATAGCCAATTCCCCATACCACTTTAAGGTAGCGGGGCTCCTTAGGATTTATCTCTATTTTTTCTCTGATATGTCTGATATGAACAGCAACGGTATTATCTGCTCCAACTGCATCTTCATTCCATATATTTTCATATATTTGGTCAATCGAAAATACTCTTCCTTTATTTTTAACAAGAAGCAGCAATATATTATATTCAATCGGTGTAAGTTTTACACTTTCTCCCTCAACACTAACTGTCTTTCGTTCATCATCTATTAAAAGGCCTCCGGTTTTATACACCGTTCCATTCTCCTCTTCACAAATGTTTCCAAGTTTGGTAAATCGGCGTAGCTGTGACTTTACTCTTGCTATAAGCTCAAGTGGATTAAACGGTTTGGTTACATAATCATCTGCTCCAATATTTAATCCCAGAATTTTATCATTATCCTCAGATTTTGCAGATAATATTATGATTGGAATACTGCTGCTTTGTCTAATTTGAAGTGTTGCCCGAATTCCATCAAGCTTTGGCATCATTACATCCATAATCAATAAATGGATTTCGTTTTGCTCCAAAGCTTTAATCGCTTCTTTTCCATCGTATGCCTTCAGAACATGATATCCTTCTTGTAATAAATAAATTTCAATTGCTTCCACTATCTCTTTGTCATCATCACATACTAATATATTAAACAAATGATTCCACCTCTTTCACATTTTTATCTACTAATTCATTGATATCATAAAATTATATATCAAAACATCGTAACTGGATATACTTTAACAATATATTTTTAATACCGAGTCATGAATTTTCTTAAATTTTTCTTAATTAAATAAAGATGTTGCACTTTTATACATTACCACAACATGGTCTTTTCTATGAAAAAAAGTGCATTAACTTATGTAAGTTAAATACACCTTTTTATTTTGTCTATTTTGAAATAATCTATGCTAAAAAAAGCTTTTTAATAATTCTATAAAACTTACAAAAATATCCTTCAACTTAGCTCGGACACCCGCATCATCTAAATCTATTCCCATATCTTTCAGGCTATTATATAATTCTTTTGCCTGTGCCTTTAAAGCTTCTTTATCTATATCTAATGTTGATATTTTCTCCATTAAAGTACTGATTTGACTACGCTGTGAATCGGTCAGGGTAATATCTAATTCCTCGGCTGCCTTATCAATTGCATTCATAATATCTTCTTGTGAGTCAAGATTTCCTTCCACCACATACTGTTTTGCAAGTGCCATAAGCTGTTCAACTTTTTCACTATCACCCAAGGTATCGGCAATGCTTCCTGTTGTAACCAACTCATTTACCGCAGCATCAATGCTTTCCTCTGATACAGTTTCACCTGTCATGACCTCATATGCCTTTAAGGCACCAACTAAGGCTGCTGTTCCTGAAATATCAAATGGACCGGCAACAGTAACATCTGCATCTGTTATTCCTGCAGTGATCAATGCATTACGATACATTCCTGTTGTACAATATGTAATATTATGTGTTGTAACATAGATTCCATGCCCTGAATCCTGCTTTTCGATCAGAACTGAAGAAAGGGAACGTCCTCCTATTACACTTTCTGACATATAATCACTTAAATAATTCTTCTCATCCTCATTAGATATTGTTACCACATCATAATTACTTAAGTCATTTTGATCCACACCAAGCAAATCAAGCACTGTCGCTTTTTCTGACTCCGTCAAGTCTGCACCCAACGCTAAAAATGATTTAGAATCACTTTCTGCAAAAGCTGTTAATGATGTTGATAAAAGCATTATAAATGCTAATGTTACACTCAGTATTTTCTTATTTAACTTCATTTTGTTACCTCCAACGCTTCCATTACCTATCTTTCTTTTATCCTTCATAAACATTATAATAAACCACATATTTATCGCAATTGTTATTATATTTCAGTTTCTTATGAGTAATATGCAAACAAGTCAATTTATAAACATGTGTTTTTATTATACTATTTTATAATTTTTTGATAAATTCCTCAACCCCTTCTTTTGTTGTGGCAAAAGAGGTCACAAGACGAATTACTGATTTATCCTCATCTATCTTTTCAATCAATTCAAAACGAAAGCTCTCTTCAAGCCTTGCTATTTCCTCATTTGTCATGATCGGAAATTGTAGGTTTGTGTAAGAATCAGATGCAAATTGGTATCCTTTTTCTTGCAATGCTTCCTTTAATTTCATAGACATTTGGTCGGCATGCTCTGCCAGATTGTAATACAAATTATCCTTAAACAACTCTAAAAACTGTATTCCAAGAATTCTTCCTTTGGCAAACATACCTCCATGGCGCTTTATCATATATCGAAAATCCTTTTTCAATTCTTCCTTTATGATTACGAGTGCTTCTCCAAACAATGCGCCATTTTTGGTTCCTCCAATATAAAAAGCATCTGTGAGGCTCGCTATGTCTTTTAATGTTAAATCGTTTTTCTCGCTTACAAGGGCTGCTCCCAGTCTTGCACCATCCAGATACAAATATAAATCATATTCCTTACAAAAATCTGATAGTTTTTCTAATTCATCTTTACTATAAACCGTACCAAGCTCGGTTGAATTGGAGATATAGACAAGCTTTGGCTGCACCATATGTTCATCGGTATGAAACTCAAGCACCTCTTTAATCAAAGAGGGGGTAAGTTTTCCATCTGCCGTCTTTGCTGTAACCACCTTATGCCCAGTCGCCTCAATGGCTCCGGTTTCGTGAACATTGATATGTCCCGTTTCAGCCGCTATTGCTGCCTGATAAGGCTTTAGAAAAGCTGCTAGTGCTGTCTGGTTTGTTTGTGTTCCGCCTACTAAAAAATGAACATTGGCATTTGTATTTCCAACAAGGCTTTGAATCAGCTCCTTGGCCTTGCCTGAATATTCATCTAACCCATATCCGATTGTCTGCTCCATGTTTGTTTTCATAAGAGCTTCCAGTATTCTTGGATGGGCACCTTCACTATAGTCATTTTTAAAACTGTACATCTTATTCCTCTCTTTCCTAATTGATAAATCAAGCTATTCCAATTTTCTCACCCATCTTAACTACTGTTTCTACTCCATTTAAAGAATTAGCTAGTATATCTTCATCTATTATAACTCTTCCCTTTTCTAGGCAAAGAATAATGGTAGATCCTCCAAATTCAAATTTTCCTTTTTCTTCTCCCCGTCTGACGTTAGCTTTCTCGTGATAATTTACAATCCTTCCAACAAGCAGGGCACCAACCTCCATCGTAAGAATATTTCCAAAATTTTCACTTTTTATAATTGAAAATTCTCTCGTATTTTCCTTATATATTGGTATCACGTCATTAGCAAGAGGATTCACCGTATGATATACACCCGGTATCTTATAATTCTTAGTCTTAACTCCATTATCAGTATAGCAGAATCGATGATAATCATCCACCGTAAGACGAAAAATCAATAACAATCCTCCCTCATAATGAGTTGCAAGCTTCTTACTTCTTAACAAGCTTTCCATCGTATATAGTGTGTCCTTTATTTTAAAACGAGCATCTGCAGAAATCGAATATACACTTAACTTACTATCGCAAGGTGCTATCAGATGTTCTGGCTGCTCATCAATCTTGCGATGTCCTTCCTTGATTTTTCTTGTAAAAAAATCATTATACGAACGGTATTTCCTATCTTCATATTCGGATAAATCTATATCATTTTTTTTAACAAAAGAACCTATCAGCCATTTAGATACTGAGAGATTCAGTAATATGCCCATGGCTTTAGAAACCCACGGTTTTACAAGCTGCGACAATATGATTCTTCCAATCTTGTTCTGGTATAAAAAACCAAGCATCTGATTCTGAGTTTCATTTTGTTTTATTTCATAACCATTACGATCTACGCTTTTCATAAAATTTTCCTCAATTCCAATAATTTTTTTATTAATGGAATCTCAGGTAACCCCATATGTGCAATGTGATATCTGGAAAATAACAAGATAACTATAACAGCACAAGCAACTACCATAACTAATAAAAACAACTGTTTGTTAGAAGGTTTTCTCAATTTAAAATTAATAATAAACAAAGTACCTACTATATATAATGTTGCCATTAAAACCCATACAAAAACTTGTTGTGAAATAAGAAAATTAAACAAAAATATTAATGGTAGTACAATGGTTATCGTTGTAATTGGAAGTCCATGGTAATACTGATTGGCTCCATCCTCTTGTCTTTGCCTGTTTGTCTCTAAAACATTATAAAAACCCAGCCGGATAACAGAGCATACAGCATAATAGGAAATTACAATTCCGCCTAAGACACCTCTTACTCCAAGCACATAGCACATCAATGCCGGAAAGACTCCAAAACATACTACATCGCATAAAGAGTCAATCTGCACACCAAACAGCTTCTCATCCTCTGTTCGATTCTTTTTTGTTCTAGCAATTTTCCCATCAAACATATCACAAAGCCCTGATAATGCAAGACAAACAATAGCCGTGCGAAATCTGCCGCTAATTGCCTGTGTCATACCAAATATGGAACACACCAGACTAATATATGTAAGTACTACTGTATAATCATAAAAACCTATCATTTTACTTCTTCCTCTTTCTTTCTCTGCCTATCATCAAGTGTGCAACAACTGTTAGCAGTGCGCTTAGGATAAGCTGTGTATAGTATCCCAAACCTCTGCTTACTACCATTGCTGGTAATGTAATACTTCCACATATTGGTGTAAAAATCGTTAAAAACAGCTTCTCACTGATTCCCATTCCACCAGGAAGTGGAAGCATATCTACAGCTACCGAAATCATTCCCTGTAGAACTACAATGGTTGTCATTCCCATACCTTTAAACCCAAATGATTGGAGCGTAAGATATGTTACATAAAAAAGTAGTAATCTTTGTACAATAGTAATTAAAAGCACATTCCACACAACCCATTTATGAATTCGAAAATATGATGCAACGTCTTGATACTGCTGCATTGCGTGTTCAATTTTTTCCAAGTAATGATTGCTACGCTTCACCAGATGGATTTTGTGAAGCAGCATAATAATCATTTTCAGTGTATTTTTTGCCATCGTCGGGTGAAATACAAGAAGAAGCATATAACTAACGCAGAATACATTTAGTATTAGTCCCAGATAGCACCAACCAAGTACTGGTTGTAAGTATTGTATCATTTCTATCGGTCTTATCACTACAACCAATAAACCTAATATTACAAGTACCATTTTATATGTAATTGTTACAACCATCAGTACCAATGTCGCAATCGGAGTTGGTATCTTATCCTTACGCATATAATAAATCTGTGCCGGCTGCCCTCCTGTCGCTGATGGTGTGATACAGCTAAAGAAAAATCCAACAAACGAATATAAGAAACAGTGTCCCAGATGAATCTTTTGTTTAATTGTATGCATCATATAGAAAATAATTACTGATTCACTTCCTATAAAAAATATGACACATAATACTGCCACAAGCCAGTAACTAACATCTGCATTGCGAATATATCTTCGAAGCTCAACCATGTCTTGCCCATGAAAAATGTAATAAAATGTAATAACAAATACTGATACCAAAAATATTGTGTTCAAAATGCCTCTTCTTTTACTCATTATAATATGCCTCTCCAAATACTTTTTGCCCTATCCATTCAAAAATTCTTTCTATGTAAAGATATAACTGCGTATGATTTGTTATGTAATAACATAATTCCGCAAGCAGTATTCCCCCTACTATATCCATCAGATAGTGCTGTTTTGTAAACTGAGTAGACACGCACACCAGTATGGCAAATATACAAGAAAATAGCTTATACCACTTTGATATTCTTACACTTTTTCGAATACCGATAAAGCAAAACCAACTAACCAGACAATGAATAGATGGGAAAAGATTTGTTGGCCGGTCTAACTGATAAACCAATCTTACTAACCAACTGAAAAAATCATTGCCCGACACCTGCGGACGTATAATTGTCGTTGGCAGTAATATAAAAAACATCCCACAAATCAGTCTGGACATCAAATCTGCTGTAGCAAATCGATACCAACTTTCTAATCCTTCTCTGGCAATCAGAATATAATTGATTATCCAGAACAAATAGCAGATAAGATAAATAACGATCCATTCCTTGATAAAAGGAATCTTTGTATCTATCGAAGATGTCAGATTGTGATGCTGTGCATCTTTCATTAGCAGTTGTGTTCCTGTGTATACAAAGCTGTTAATTGCAAAACACCCGATTAATGATAAAATACCATACATCGGTATCCATTTTCCAATTCTTTTCTTATAACGCTTTCCTAAAACCGTATCATTTTTCATAATTCAATCATCCATTTATATTTATAGTTTCTAAACCTATATTCTATCAGAATTTTATATACACAGCAATGTCATTTGGCGTTGATTCATTACATGTTTATTACGGTTTTATTAAAAATTCTATTTATTAGCATCAACTGGACAAAGCAATTCATGCGCATTGTGTTTTTATGTAATAGGACACGCTCCTATTTCATAAAAATAGCATTTGGTTTATTAGCTAATTACTTACTAATGAACCAAATGCTTCTTTTAATAAATGACATTCTATTATTCTATTAATTTATCATGAATCTTTTACTATGATATAAACTTATAAATCGTAGTGGTATGATATTTTGCTCCGGCTTTCAAAATTGGACTTTCAAAGTTATCCTGATTAATTGCATCCGGAAAATACTGTGTCTCTAAGCACAATGCACTTCTTTTTTGATACTTCATACCATCTTTACCGCTCTCACCGTTGGTATTAATAAAGTTTCCAACATAAAGCTGCACGCCTGGTAGATCTGTAAATACTTGCATGATTCTTCCTGATTTCGGATCTTTCACTTCTGCAATCTTCTCAATTCCCTTCCCGTCACGATCCAGTGCATAATTATGGTCATAGCCACCTGTGAACTTAAGCTGTTCGAAATCACTTTCTATCTCTTTACCAACTGCCTTTGGCTCGGTAAAGTCCATTGGCGTTCCCTTAACCGATAAGATTTCTCCTGTTGGAATGGAAGCGCTATCCACAACCGGTACAAATTTGGAAGCTTTTATCCACAAAATATGATCTAATATAGAATCATTTGTGTGTCCTGTCAAATTAAAATAACTGTGATTGGTCATATTGGCTACTGTGTCTTTATCACTTACTCCGTCATATATAATTTGTAATTCATTGTCATCTGTTAATTTATAGGTTACCGCTACCTTGAAGTGACCCGGAAAACCCTGATCCCCATCCGGACTTGATAAAGAAAACACAATCTCATTTTCTTGCTCATTTTCTTTTGCGCTCCAAATTCTTTTGTTATATCCGTCAAGTCCTCCATGAAGATTATTGACTCCTTCATTGGTATCAAGCTGATATCTAATACCGTTTATTTCAAACTGCCCTTTTGCAATTCGGTTTCCGTTTCGCCCAATTGTCGCACCAAAATAACAAGGATTACTCTCATACCCTTGTAACGTATCATATCCATGAACCACATCAGCAAACTTACCATTTTTATCCGGCACAATAAGCTTTGTCATAATCGCCCCATAATTAATAAAACATGCTTTCATACCATTTTTATTTTCGATGGCATATTGAAAAATTTCATCTCCCTTAGTTGTTTTACCATAGTTCGTTTTTGAAATACTCATTATTTAAAACCTCCCATATATTTTATATTATAAAGCGAACAAACCCACTAAAATACTGACTTTATCCTTTTACAATCTCATTGAATTTCTTATAGAATAAGAGCAGAACGTATCCTTATGATGCGCTCTACTCTTATGTATTACATGATTCCTTTTACTGTATTTACAACATTTTCCACAGTGAAACCAAACTTCTTAAATAATACATCAGCGGGTGCGCTCGCTCCGAAGCCCTTCATCGTTACATAAGCACCATCAAGTCCCACATATTTACCCCATCCAAAGTCACTAAGAGCCTCTACTGCTACCCTCTTACGGACTGATTTTGGTAATACAGATTCTTTATATTCTGCTGATTGCTGTTCGAATACGTCCATACATGGCATACTAACTACTCTAACATCAATACCTTCTTTTGCTAACGCTTCTTTTGCATCAATTGAAAGTGAAACCTCTGAGCCACTTGCCATGATAATTGCATCCGGAGTCTCTTTCGTAGAATCTGCAATAACATATCCTCCCTTTAGTGCTTCCTTACTAGAGCCTGCTAACTGAGGTAAATTCTGTCTGGTTAATGCAAGTGCTGTTGGAGTCTTCTTATTGGTGATTGCATAAAACCAAGCTGCTGCTGTTTCTGTAGCATCTGCCGGTCTAAAGGCACTAAAATTAGGAAGTGCTCTTAGCATTGCCAACTGCTCAATTGGCTCATGTGTCGGGCCGTCTTCACCTACACCAATACTGTCATGAGTCAGTACAAACGTTAATGGTAATCCCATTAAAGAGGAAAGTCTTGCCATTGGCTTTACATAGTCACTAAATACAAAGAATGTAGCAACATACGCCTGTAAACCACCATGAAGCATTAGACCATTACTAATTGCTGTCATTGCTAGTTCTCTGACTCCAAAGTGTAAGTTTCTGCCTGCATAGTTATTCTTTGAAAAGTCTCCTGCATCTTTCATGTTTGTTTTGTTGGATGGTGCCAAATCTGCAGAACCACCAACAAAATTTGGCAATCTATCCTTAATTCGATTAATCATAACACCGGAAAGATTACGAGTCGCATCTGCTTTCTCCTCATATTTCCAGAATTCTTCGTCATCGATTAATTGGTCAGCTGCATTTTTGTCATAATATTTATCCCATAGTTCTCTCATATTTGGATATTTTTCGCTATAAGCTGCAAATTGCTGATTCCAGTTCTCTTCTACTTTCGAATTTGCATCTGCAATTGCCTTATAGTTATCATACACATCTTGTGGAACATAAAAAGGTTCTTTTGACGGCCATTCTAAGAAATCTTTTAATGCCTCTATATTATCCGCACCTAATGGCTCTCCATGTGCGCTGGCTTTTCCCATTTTAGCAGGGCAGCCATAACCGATTTGAGTCTTTACTGTTATCATGGTTGGTCTGGTTGTATCTGCTTTTGCTTCCTCAATAGCCTTTCCAATTTCTTCTAAATTGTTACCGTCTTCTACTACCAAAGTCTGAAAGCCAAATGCTTCAAATCTCTTCTTTACATCTTCTGTGAAAGCAATATCTGTGCTTCCCTCAATTGATATTTTATTTGAGTCATATAAAACAATCAGTTTTCCAAGGCCTAATGTACCAGCAAGTGAAAAAGCTTCTGAAGAAATACCCTCCATCATACAACCATCTCCACCAAGAACAAAGGTATAATGATCGACTACCTTAAAATCATCCTTGTTAAATACGGCTGCCAAATGCGCCTCTGCCATTGCCATTCCAACTGCCATGCCCATACCAGCTCCAAGAGGTCCTGTGGTGGCTTCTACACCAACGGTATGACCATATTCCGGATGTCCCGGTGTCAGTGAACCATCCTGTCTGAAATTAGCCATATCATCTATTGATAAATCACCATATCCAAATAAATGTAATAAAGAATATAAAAGAGTGGAACCATGTCCGCCTGAAAGTACAAATCGATCTCTATTAGCCCATTGTGGATTCTTAGGATTGTGATTCATGTGTTTTGCCCATAGTTCATATGCCATTGCTGCTGAACCAAGTGGTAAGCCCGGATGTCCGGAATTTGCTTTCTGTACTGCATCGGCTGCCAATATTCTTATGGCGTTAACGGATTTCGTGTCAATATTTCCCATTTTATTCCTCCTGATTACTGCGAGCATTTAGAAAGTGTACTTTCCTAATCGCAAACACAGTTTACAGCAGGTAACGTACACTCTATACTCATAATGATTTTGTTATTGCATTACGCTTTATTATATCACAAAATTTTCAATAATGAAAATCAGCAATTACTATTTCTCTCAATAAAAACACATAATAAATCGTTATTTTCAGAGTATCACTATGCCTATTTCTTGTCTACTGCAATTCTCACTATTTTTATATCATAATCATACAATTTTATATTTGAAATTACTTCATCCCATATTAAGCATTTGCATCATGCTTTCTTAAATAATTCTATCCTAAAATACTTGTTCAATTTTGCTTCTTAAAAAATCACTGGCCAAGAACAAATCTTTTTCCCAATCTGCTGCTCCCACATACCAGAATTCTCCGACAAACATTCTTACTCCCAATTCCTTAAGCTGCCTTAAATTGTTAACATAATCGGTATGTCCGGTACCATAAGGTATTTCTCTATAACTTCCTTGTATCGTTTCCTTTAAATGTGCTGCAACAATATGTCCTTTTCCAGTTATAATATCATCATTTACATTCATTTCATATTTCAACCCTGCATTAGCCAGATTTCCTATATCTGGGTAAACTCCTAAATAAGGACTACCTATTTTATTTACATAATGCATAGCTTTTTCTACTGTATCCATAAATGGCGTTTCCATTGTTTCAAATCCTAGCATTATACCCTTTATAGCAGCCAGTTCGCAGGCTTGTTTTAAATTTTGTTCAAATAAAAGTTTTGTATCATCCGATCCCTCTTCATAGTAAACATCATAACCTGCTAATTGTATAATACGTATACCTATCTTTGCCGCAAAGTTAATTGCTTTTTCCATCATTTCAAGACTCTTATCTCTAATTAATTCATTACGGCTTCCCAAAGAATATTTACGATGCCCGCTTAGACACATTGTATCTATTGGTATCCCCGTTTTGTAAATATTCTTCTGAAGCTCATAAAATTCCTTTTCTGTCCAATCAAGCCTTGCTAGTTTCTCTTGCGTCTCATCGATACTGATTTCCACATAATCAAATCCTGCTTGCTTTGCACTTTCCAGTTTTTCTTCCCATGTCAGATTTCCTGGCATCGATTTTTCGTAAAGACCTAATGTGTATTTTCTCAAGGTACTCCTCCTAACCTGCCCGGCCTCAATCTCCTTTAGTTCTTAAAGTGATTCCAGGCCTGGCTTAAAGACTGTATGACTGCTTTGTATGTTGCATATTTTTCTTCATAAATTTCTTTATATTCTGGTCTTGGAAAAATGGTATTGGTAATCGTTACCGTGCGTTTTACAGCCTCTTTATAGTTCTTATAGATTCCCGCTGCGATTCCTGCCGCCATAACAGCACCTTGTGCACCAATTTCCTTTACCTCAATTGTATTAATTGGAATCTGAAGTGCATCCGCAAATATCTGTACCCAAACTGCCGAATTAGCAGCTCCACCAGACAATCGTATGCTTTTTGGCGCTTCTCTGTTTCTAAGTAATTTTTTCACATGCGTTATATGAGAAAATACAATTCCTTCATATACAGCACGAAGCATATGTTTCTTGTTATGATATGCTGTTAATCCTATGAAAGTGGCCTTAGCCAGGGCATCTTCATTAGAGCCATTTAAAAATGGGAGAAAAATCACATTATTATCCTGTGGCTCTATGGATGCCACCCATTCGTTGGTGATATCATAGATTGATTTTCCTTCCTCTTTTGCCCTTTCAAGCTCTAGAGACATAAGATTTCTAATAAACCATTCCATATTACCAGCAGATGTAGGAGAGCTTTCTTCCACCAGAAAACGCTCTGGTATACAATACATTGAATTTAAGGAAACCGTGCCATTGGATACGGGAGCTTTTGCAATATACTCATTAATGCTCCAAGTTCCTGCAACCATGCACATTCCCTCCTCATCAACCAGTCCAGAGGCAAGACCGCAGGCATCCACATCAAACATACCCGCTGCTACAGGTATTCCTTCTGGCAAAGAGGTTATCTTCGAAGCTTCTTTTGTTACATAACCACATATATCTGCTGAATATTTTAACGGAGGCAGTTTATCATAAACCATTTCCAGTCCAAATAATTCCAACAATTCTCTGTCATATTCCTTTGTATAAAGATTTATCAGATTCGAACCACTTGCGCAGGTATATTCTGCGTAAGCTTCACCCGTTAGCATATATCGAATGTAATCAATTACGGAAAAAATGTACTTCGTATTTTCAAGAACAGAAGGTTGTTTATCTCTTAACCATGCAAGGAGACTTACCGGTTGGCAAGCCAGTATTTCCTGTATCGATTTTGCAAAAACCTTTTGTTTTGTGCCATCTTCTTCCCATTTCTTTATATATTCCCAAGCTCTCATATCTGTGGATATGATTCCATTATAAGAAGGTTTTCCATCCTTTCCAACTAGATAAAGTCCCTTGCCATGACCCGAAAAAGATACTCCTGCTATATCTCTTGCATTTATACCACTCTTTTCGATTGCAGTCTTAACAGCTTGTGCATTAACTTTCCAAAGCTCACTCATATCTCTTTCCGTATACCCTGGTTTAGGCGTTAATGTTATTGTAGGAATACTTGCAACTGAAATTTGCTTTCCGTCCTCATCAAATATTGCCGCTTTTGAAAATGTTCCACCATTATCTATTCCTACCAGATATCTTGACATATTCTACCTCCGGTTTCAATTTTTATTGATATACCACTTCACTAGAAGAATTAATGATTTTTCTAAATCTTTGTATTGCTTCATCCAAATCTAATTTTTTATTAAATATACTGGATGTTCCAGCAACGTAAATATCTGCTCCTGCCTTAGCCATTTTTTCTGCATTTTCAAAGCTTACATTTCCGTCCACTTCGATATCTATGTCATAATATCCCTTACGATCCAAATATTTTCTCAGGTCAGTAATTTTTTGTAATGTCTGAGGAATCAGAACCTGTCCAGCAAAACCCGGATTCACTGTCATAACCACTACCCCTGCAATATCGTTTAGCACATAATCAAGAGCCGTGATGGGAGTTGCAGGATTAATGGCTACCATAGGCTTAGCACCTGTTTGTTTTATCTTCTGCAAAGCTCGTTGAAGATGCATGGTGCTTTCCGCATGAATTGCTACACATTCTCCCTTTTGAAAATCAAACCAGTCAATTTTATCTTCTGGCTTTTTTATCATTAAATGTATATCAAGTGGTATTTTACTTACTTTACGCAGACTTTTTATGTAGTCTGTACCAAGCATATAATTTGGAACAAATTCTCCATCCATTACATCAACATGCAAATATTCTATATTATTTCTCTCAAAACCATCAAGATAGTATCTTATATCAAGTATTTCAGCACACATAATCGACGAAGAAATTTTGCCTTTAGCCTTCATACGCTCATCTCCTTTTCCTTAAATCCAAATATCTATCTATAAAGCTTTTTATCATTTTGCTTATCGTTATTAATCTTTTGAATAATTTTTCCTTCCTTAACCTTGTAGACAATATCACTTATTCCGAATATTTCATTAAAATCATTCGAAATTAGTACAATGCCTTTTCCGTTTCGTTTTAATTCATTTATTATATTATATATATCAATTCTTGAAATCACATCTATATTATCCGTCAAGCGGTCAAAAACATAGATTTCTCCCTCCGATAAAATGCTCTTCGCGATCAGAATTTTTTTCTGCTGCCCTGTACTTAGTTCTTCGATCTTATCCTCAGGCCCTGCCGTTATGGCAAGCTTTTTCAAATAACGTCGGCATATTTCATTTAGCAGCTCATCTGACAAATGTTTTTTTAAGATGCTATAGGGAAGCATATTTTCTCGAATGCTAGAATTCATAAACATATAATTCTGAATTACATTGGCATCTAATAATATAACGCCACTGTCTGCTGCCTCTTGTGGCATCCCTATTTTTACCTCTTTTCCCCGAAAAAATTTAACACCCTTGCTTTGAAACAGTATATTAGTAAAGGAGGCATCTCCCTCCTTATCCAATCCTAAAATACCTACTATTTCTCCTTCTCTCACCTCAATTGAAAAATCTTCAATTATCGTATTGTGAATGTGTTTCATCTCAAAAATCATAGCTTGAGGGCGAAGTAATATTTTAGGTGGTTTTTCTTTCGAGAGCCTTAGTAAGGTATCCATTACACTCTCTGCATTGACAGCACTAGCATCCATCATATCAATTACCTGATTTTCAACAAGGATACCAATCACATCTGACCTTTTCATAATGGATTCTAAATTATGAGATATATAAATGATTGCAGAACCTGCACATGCTAAATCTTTGATTATCTTATCCAAAACTTTCTGGCTATCCACATCCATATTGGTATCTACTTCATCAATAACCACTATTTTAGGATTACAAATCTGGACACGGATTAGTTCCATAATATTTTGCATAGAACGAGATAACCTTATAGATGTTACACTTGTATCAAGTGTAATTCCATAACGTTTCAACAATTCCTTATATTTTTTTTTGTATTTCATTCTATGTATAAATGTTCCCCAAATAGGATTTCTTTTAACGAAATTGATTCCTAATAAAATATTTTCCTCAACTGATAAATAAGGAAGCATTGTTGTCTCATGAGCTACTAAAAATACACCTTCTCTCATTGCCTTTTTAATATTCCAATTTATACATCTTTTTCCGTCCATCATCAAGCTGCCTTCATCAGGTGCAACTACACCACAAACTATATTTGCTATTGTACTTTTGCCTCCGCCGTTATCGCCTGTTAATCCATATACTTTTCCACCCTCTATTTTCATTGAAACATGTTCTAGTACTACATTATCACAATATCTTTTACTTACTTCAGCCATTGTAAAAATCATAATATGCACCCTTTTGTATTTTTTACACAAGCCTTTCTTGATAAGTTATAAATCGAATTTTTGATGTAATTGTACTCCATTTTTATAAAAATAGGTTTTATATCTGTCTGGGATTCCTTCCTCTGTTATTACATAATCCACTCCTAAAATATCATCAACTTTATACAGGCCTATTTTATCGAAAACAGGTTTTTCCATAATTGCAACTATACTTCCAGCTTTACTTTTTAGTTGAGCGTATAAATATGCATCTTCATTATCATTAACTGCAATTCCATTTTCCATATCTGCTGCCTGGATGTGAACAAAAGCCTTATTAATCCTTCTGTCTGGAAATGGCACCCCGCTATTAAAATTACATAGTATGTTCTTACTATAATCAAAACTTCCACCGATTAGAATTATCTTTCCATTCTTGTATTTACGCATAATTTCCAATACATCAAGACTATTGGTAAAAACCACAACGCCATTTTTACTGCATATTTTTTCTGCAAGTATAAGATTACTATCGCCTCTATCCAAAAAAAGTATGTCAAAGTCCTCTACTATGGATGCGCTTAATTCTCCTAATACCTTGCTCTGCTCTGAAATTACTCTCTTAGCATCCTCCTCTTCCTTCACAAGAGAAGGCACTGTTAATGTTTCATTTAGAACAGCTCCCCCATAGGTTCTAGTCAATATACCTTCGCTCTCAAGCTTTTCCAGATCACGGCGAATTGTAACTTCTGAAACCCTGAGACTCTTACTAAGTAAGATGACATCGACTGTTTTTTGTTCCCTTATCATTTGTCTAATCATTTGTAAACGTTCAATTTGAAACATAGGAGCATTATCCTCTCATTTTAATCTATAATAATTTGTATTATATCATAAGCTACTTTGATTATAATACTCTTTATTATAACATGTAAAGTTTTTCAAAGCTTTCAACTGCCTCTTTGGTTGGAAGACTGTCACTTGCTCCTTTTTTTGTTACCGCTATCGCTCCGCATTTACTTGCATATACAAGCGCTTCTTCTATCGTTTTATTATCTGTCACAGCTCCGACAAAGCCTGCGCTAAAGCTATCTCCTGCTGCTGTAGTATCAATTACTTTCACCTTATAGCTTTCTTTCCTTATTCTTTCCTCCCTGCTAATATAAAAGCATCCCTTTGCACCTAATTTAATTAACACACATTCAACCCCTATGTTAATTAATTGTTCAGCCGCTTTAATCATTTCAGTTTCGGTTTTAATCTCTCTGTTAAACAATGCTCCCAATTCAGTTTCATTTGGACTTACACACCATGCATTTTTTAAGGACTCAATCCGACAATTCCTAACTGGCCCTGCATCCACAAAGGTTCTAACTCCTTGTACTTTGGCTAAATTAATTATATGTTCCACACAGTCTAATGGAATCTCCAATTGAAGCATAACCATATCAACTTCATCCAAAAGTGGTTTAACATAAAGATCAATATCTTTGGGTTTAATTTTTTCATTAGCTCCCAAAGAAACAACAATCCTATTTTCTCCACTCTCTTCAAGCAATATATAAGCCACGCCAGTCTGATCTCCTATTTTCTCCACTCTGCTCATATCAATCTTATTGTCTTTTAAATTATCAAGTAATATTTCTCCATATTGGTCATTGCCCACTGCTCCGAAAATAACAGTTTCAAAACCAAGCCTTGCTATGGCTCCTGCCTGATTTGCCCCTTTTCCTCCACATGCATATGAAACCTCTTTGCAAAGAATACTTTCTCCTGCTTTTGGAACGGTGTTTAAAGAAATAATAACATCCATATTGATGCTTCCAACTACTAATATTTTACCCAAGAAGATTCTCCTTGCTCTCTCAATCATTTTTCTATATTTGTTTATTTTAAAATAGTGGCTTTGCACTCAGCAAAACCACTATTTATATATTTACTGAGAATATTTTAATTCCTATTTTAGGAAATTATGCGAGATGCACTTTTTTGTCTCATAAATATTTATATTATTACTTCACGTAGTCTTCTGGAGGTCCAAGGATAACATTTTTATCGCCACTAACTTGAATGGTACCAAAGCCTTCCACTTCCATTCCATCTGTAAGTTGGTTTCCGTCTAATAATGATTTAGCAACTGCTACTGTTAAATATCCAAGATCTTGTGTATTCCATAAGCATCCAAGGTCTAATGAACCATCTGCTAATACTTCCTGACAATCCTCTTTTACTGCCGTTCCAACCACAGATACCTGATCCTGTAAGCCTAATTCAGCAATTGCTTGAGCCGCTCCAATTGGAGCAGGTGTTGATACCGCAATGATACCTTTTAGATCTGGATATGCTTTTAATAAGTCTTTTGTTTTTGATAATGCTTCTGTTTGTTTTTCATCTGTTCCAACTGGATCTGTCACTAATTTCATATTAGGATATTTTGCTTCCATATATTCTTTTGCGTACTGAATCCATGTATTTAAATTAGAAGCTGACAAAGAACCTGTAATAATAGCATATTCTCCATCCTCTGTTCCCATATAATCTACTAATTTTTGAGCAAGATGCTCGCCCAATTCTTGATCATCAATCTGATGAATTGATGCATCTACTAAATCCTTTGTTGCCTCTGTATCCCAGTCAAGTACAAGAATTCCAGCTTCTTTTGCTTTTTTAAGAACTGGATCTAGTGCTGCTGCATCGTTAGGTGCCACACAAATTGCATCTACACCTTGTGTAATATAATCTTCAAGCATTTTTACCTGCTCTGCTGCATCTGCGGTAGTAGGTCCGTTATAAATAACGTTTACGCCCAATTCTTCTCCTGCTTGTTTTGCACCTTCCCCTGTTTGTGTAAAATATGGAATTCCAATTAATTTTGGCATAACAACGATATCATATGAACTTTCCGTTGATTCTGTTTCTGTTGTCTGCGCTTCCGTTGATTTTGTCTCTGTTGTTTGTGTTTCTGTTGAAGAATTTTCTGTCTTGCTGCTACATCCGGCTAATAGGCTCGAAATCATAGCCACCGCCATTAATGCACTTAACACTTTCTTTTTCATTTTGTTTCCTCCTTTTAGTTATCTTTGCACAATAAAATGCGCCATTTGAGTAGAGTTTATCATGTAAACTCCCAGTGAATCAGCTCTGCCGACTCTGTTTTATTCTTAGTTTTGATGCATACCCTTTAAAAATACTTACCAAAACTTTGGAATCAACTAAACTATTACTTTATTTCACTGAACTGGCAGATCTTAATTTAATCATTTTTTTATCTGCCATTTCTTTTGATATAAAACGAATCGCAAGAATAACAATCAAAATACCACCTGTAATAATATCAACAATATAGCGGTTTACTCCCAATATATTTAGGCCTGTTGATATTACCTGCATAATAGCAATTGCTACAATTGTTCCAACCACAGAACCATGACCACCAGAAATACTAGTTCCTCCTAAAACGACAGCCGTAATACTCTGCATTAAATAGGAAGAGCCATAATCTGTCTTAGCTGAATTATAACGGGAAGAAATAATTAAAGATGCGATACCTGACATAATTCCCGAGAATAAATATACTTTCATTAATGTTTTTTTTGTATTGATTCCTGAAAATCTGGTAGCAGTTTCATTACATCCAACCATAAATACTTCTGTGCCCCATGCACTTCTTTCTATTAATAAATAACTTATAACGATAACAACAATATAGAGAATAAGTGGAATTGGGATACCCAATAAATCTCCGTTACCAATTTCTGAATAAATATCTGGAAAACCTGAAATCGCACCACCTTTAGTAAAATTAAGTCCAATCCCCTCAAATAACGTTTTCGTACCTAGTGTAACAAGCATTGGTGCAACACCAATATAGGCAATTACTGTTCCATTTATAATACCTGTAAGAGATGCAACTATAATACATGCTATTAAAGCTAGTACAACTCCCATAATAGGATTGGTTTCAGAAAAATCACTTGATAATATAAACGCCGTAACGATTGCAGATAAAGCAGCTCCATTTGTTATGGAAAGATTAATACCACCTGTTAATATGGTTATCATCATACCAATAGCCATGATACCAAATTCCGGCATTTGAAATGCCATTGTTTTTATATTATTTATTGATAAAAATTTATCTGGTGATAACGCTCCCATTAGTATAAATATTCCGATAAATATTATAGTTAAAGTAAATTCATTGGAATGTTTGGATTGTATTTTTTTTATATAATTCATCTTATCCTCCTATCCCTCGACATCTACGCGAACTAGTTTTGACTGTTCTCTTTTTCGATTAATAACATCAACCGAAATGGCAATTAGTATTACCAATCCCATAACGATTTTCTGCCAGTAAGTGGGAATCTTTGCCAATATAAGACCATTTTGTAATATTCCCATTAATATGATACCAAAAGTAGTTCCAAGTACAGTTCCTACTCCTCCCATTGTACTGGCTCCACCAATTACTACCGTTGAAATAACGGTAAGCTCGTATCCCAAGAACGTATTCGGGTCAACCTGCTGTACAATTGAAGTGTGTACTACGGCTGCTATTCCAGTCATAATACCGCTGTACATATAAATAAAAACTTTAATCTTGTCAACATTATATCCTACTCTAACAGCTGATGCCTCGCTGCCTCCAATTGCATATATTCCACGTCCAATTAATGTGTATCTTAGCATCAGCCACGTTACCACCCCGGATAATATTAGTATAATTACCTGTGATGGAATTCCTAATGTCAGACCATTTTTAGTGGGAATATTTCCTAATTTAGCCATACCAAATTCCTTAAAGTATTCAGGAAGTCCGGATATCCAGGTTCCGCCTGTATAAAGTAATACAACTCCTAGTGTAACGGTCATAATTCCTAACGTAGCAACCATCGGAGCAATTTTTAATTTTGTAATGATTAAACCATTTATCAAGCCAATTAATGCACCAACTAACATACTTATAATAAATACAATTACAATATTGGTATCAAAAACCGTCATAATCTTTCCTGCAACAACGGCACAAAGTGCTATGCTTGAAGCAACAGATAAGTCGATACCCCCTGAGATCAGAACAGGCAACATACCAAATGCCATAATTCCGTAAACTGCATTATTTCTTAAAATATCAATTATATTGTCAGCTTTTAGAAAAGCACTACTTACAATTGTTAAAATGAATGACATGATAAGAATAATGAGTATGATTCCGAATTCTTTTCGTTTTGTAAATTTCTTCACAATTACCACCTCCCATATTTTATAGTACAGCCTTGCTCATAATCATTTCCTGGGTCACTTCTTTATTATCAATTTCTAACGTAATTCTTCCTCTTCTCATAACAAGAATTCTGTCACTGACTGATAAAACTTCAGGAAGCTCTGAACTAATTACAATAACAGCGGTTCCTTCTGCTGCAAGCTTTCTCAATATCTGGTGAATTTCTGCTTTTGCACCAATATCAACACCATTTGTCGGCTCATCTACAATTAAAATCTTAGCCTCTGTAGCAATCCATTTCGCCAATACAACCTTTTGCTGATTACCGCCTGACAACTGCATTGCCAGCATATCTGGATTATTTGGACGTACATCCAGCATAGTTACCCATTTATCTACTGAAGCCCTTTGTGTTTTCCTATCTACCAGTCCAAATTTATTTTTGAATTTTTTCAGCATGGGAAGCGTTATATTACTTTCTATTGTCTTTGCAAGAACGAGTCCTTGTGTCTGCCGGCTTTCAGGAATATAAGCAATTCCTTGTTCTAACGCTTTAGCCGGAGATGTAATCTGAACCTCTTTTCCCTCTATCAGAATTTGGCCTTCACACGGAAGATTAATACCAAATATAGCTTGCACCATCTCACTTCTTCCTGCGCCTACCAACCCTGTTATTCCGAGTACTTCTCCTTTATATAATTTGAAATTGATATCTTTAAAATTACCCTTTTTGGATAAGTTTTTTACCTCTAATGCGACTTCATTTTTCTTTTCCAGATTTGCATAACTTTTGATTTCAACTTTTCTTCCTACCATCATGGAAACTAATCCGTTTTCATCAATGTCATCTTTATCAACAGTTCCAACATATGTACCATCTCGAAAAATAGTAAATCGGTCTGCAACATGAAAAAGTTCATCCATTTTATGGCTCACAAACATAATTGCAATGTTCTTTTCTTTTAGTGAATCAATGATCGTATATAAATTTTCTACCTCTCCTTTTGATAAAGCTGAAGTAGGTTCATCCATAACTATCATCTTTGCATCCTGTGCAATTGCACTGGCAATAGCAACCATTTGCTGTTTTGCAATAGATAAATTCTCCACTGTCTCTTTAGGACTAATATCACTTCCTAATATTGAAAGTGCCTTTTCTGCCTTCTTATTAATTTTTTTCCAATTCAAAGTCATTTTATTCTCTTCAATAATGTCATTGATACCAATATTTTCAGCTACTGTTAAATTTCTAAATAAGCTGAAATCTTGATATATAACTGCGATTCCCTGCTTAATTGCATCCATGACTCCATTTAGTTTTGTTTCTTTTCCTTCAATTTTAATGACAGCTCCCTCATCGGGAGATTGAAATCCTGATAGAATTTTTATTAATGTAGACTTTCCTGCCCCATTTTCTCCAACAAGCGCATGCACTTCGCCAGGTCTAATATCAAACTTAACATTATTTAGTGCTTTAACTCCCGGGAACGTTTTACTTACATTTGACATTTCCAGATACGTATTCTGCACATCGCCACCTCCAAATTTACTCGAATTGATTACTTATGATTGTTTATGTCATTTTGTTTTCGTATGAGATTATTTTAATCTTATTTGTACATTATGTCAATATATTTTTTAATAATTATTTTTTATTTGTACACTATTATTAATATATACAAATTAAACAATGTTATATAACAATATACTTTTGATTAATCACTATTTTAAATTATATTTTTGTGCATCATTATCAACTATTTTATTCATTATTATTTTTATTCTTTCGTTTGCTTTCGTTTCGTTCATATCTGTCATTGTTTACAAGTTTCCTAGTATACAAGAAAGCGGACAACGTTACCACAACAAGGTCTTTCCTATGAAACAACAAAGCGGACAAGTCTGCATTGGCTCCCTAATTCCTGACTCATGAGGAACTTGACCGCTTTCCAGCGCCGAATGCAGTCACGCTTTGACATTTTCCACTTGCATTCGTGTGCATCCTGCGGAGCATTTTTATGTAATAGGACACAATTGTAGAGTAGGTCGGAGGTCGCAAGACCTCTTTCCCCTCATCAAACCGTACGTGAGGTTTTCCCTCATACGGCTTTCCGACATTCTTCTTTCTACAGCTTTACGTCATGCAATCATTTGTTGCAAACCCTTGTCTACTAATTT
>NZ_QICS01000021.1 GCF_003201285.1 Lachnotalea glycerini | reverse complement strand
CACCTCTTTCGAAGTTACATTACCCACTCGCTTAGCACCCTGCATTACTACAACGCACCGAGTTTGACTATATGGCTCACTGGCGATTACCATAATCGGACTTGCACCGACTGGTGTGGTCCAGCTTCGCTGGACACGCTCCTATAAAATAATAAAGCCGTTGCTTCGCAACGACCTCTTTACTTATATTTTTAATTTATTTTAATCCACGCGCCTCACTTTGAATATCTACCATAGACGTTACCTATACAGTTAACTCGGCTCAGGCAGCCTTACGGCACACAAAAGGTTCTACTTAGTGCTGCTTCATTCCTGACCTGACACGGTTCATAGATTTTTGTTGCGTAAGACCCAAGCGTCAACATCACTTATATAGGGCTGCTCTACAATAGAATACCCTAGGCAAAGCATCACTCCTGCTGTAGCGGATTGCAGGTACAGGGCACCGCTAACTCCCCAGCTGCGTGGAAATCTTATGACATAGTAATATAGACTTACTTTAGAATGTTAAGTATATCGTGTTTTTTATAATTTGTCAATAATATGCATCTACCTAATAATTTAAATTTTTTCACTTTTATTTCTTTCACGTAATTCTTTAAAAAATTCTTTCAGTATTGTGCTGCATTCCTCTTCCAAAATTCCATACTCTGTTTCCACCTGGTGATTAAATTCTTTCATTTGCAATAAATTAAGAATTGAACCTGCACACCCTGCTTTTGAGTTCATACTTCCAATTACTACTTTATCAATCCTTGATTGAACAATAGCTCCTGCACACATCTGACATGGTTCTAAGGTTACATAAAGTGTACATCCCTCTAGACGCCAGTCTCCAATCTTTTTACTGGCTTTATTAATAGCTGTAATTTCGGCATGCGCAAGTGTATTTTTATCTGTGTTTCTTCTATTGTATCCCCTGGCTATAATTTTATTCTGATAAGTGATAACACATCCAATGGGTACCTCTTTAATTTGATAAGCCTTATTAGCCTGATTAAGCGCTTCTTTCATAAATTTTTCACTGTTTGTCATTTTTTCCTCCGAAATCGAACCGTTTTCTATTTTTTTCTTACTTGATATGCGTTATAATAAATATACTTTGTAATAATAAAGTATTGAATATTTACTATAATTTTAACATATGAAGGTGATAGTGTGCAAATACATGGTTTTAACAAAACTACGTTACTTGATTATCCAGGGCATTTGGCAAGCACTGTTTTTTTAGGAAATTGTAATTTCAGATGTCCTTTTTGCCATAATAGGGGATTGGTTCTATGTCCGGAAAAAGAGCCTGTCATACCAACTGAGTTAGTTCTTGAACACATAAACAAACGCAAAAATATATTGGAGGGAATTTGTATTACAGGTGGTGAGCCTACTTTATCATCTGATTTGTATGAATTCATTTCTCAAATTAAAAGAGTGGGACTTTTAGTTAAACTTGATACGAACGGTTATCGGCCTGAAATGTTGAGTGCACTTATGAAAGATCATATGTTGGACTATATAGCTATGGATATTAAGTCCTCCTATGAAAATTATTACAAAGTAGCAGGATTAGATCGGCTGGATATGAATAAGATAGATAATTCTATTCATATGATTATGGAATCTGGAATCGATTATGAATTTAGAACAACGCTCATAAAGGAGCTTCATAGCATGGATGATATAAACCAAATCGGAGAATGGATAAAAGGATGCAAATCTTATTTTTTACAAGCCTACAGGGAGAATGAAAATGTGATTAATCCTATTTTTACCAGCTTTAGTAAGGATGAATTACTTGTTTTTCAACAACACTTATCCAAATATATGAAACATGTACAAATAAGAGGCATTGATTAGGGGGAGAAATTTATGTTAACTTATTATGAAACAAACAGACTTATTTTACAGATTATAACTCCAAACTATGCTAAAAAGGTACTTGATTTTTATGTAACTAACAAAGATATTTTTGAAACATATGAGCCATCAAGACCAGAAAATTTTTATACCGAAGAATATCAAAAAGCGCTGTTAGGATATGAATATAATTCCATTACAAAAATGCAGAATGTAAGATTTTGGGTATTTAAAAAAGAGGATCCCGATAAAATTATCGGAACCGTATCTTTTTCTAATATACAGCCTTACATCTATTCCAGTTGCAATATCGGTTATAAATTCGATAAATATTATCACCACCAAGGTTATGCATTTGAGGCTCTTAATCAATTAATAGATATCATCTTTAACGAGTGTCATCTCCACAGGATTAATGCATATATTATGCCAAATAACACATCTTCCAAAAGGCTTATTGAACGCATCGGCTTTACTTTGGAGGGAATCGCAAGAAAATGTATAATTATCCAAGATAATTGGGAGGATCACGAACAATACTCTCTGATACATGATTGTTGAAGCAATTGCAACGTTATCACAAATATTTATACCAATATCCAAATCGTCCTGTCTTGTACTCAGATACCTGTGCCGGCTTAAAATCGTTGAAGCCAAAAATTCCAGCTACAAGCTTTTCTTTATTGCAAAATACCCCCGGAACCCCTATTATAAATCTATTATTAATTTTACCTAATATCAAATATTTATAATTATAGTAACCATGAAGAACAAAGCTATTATTGCTTAATATCCACTGCGATTTAGGAAGAATTTTTAAATCCTTTAATTCAATCCGTATACATTCAACTTCTTTATCAGAAAACGAATTTATGATCTTAAACTGTGAAATTAATTTATCCCAGTTTTCATTCAGATTTATTTCTTCTGTTTCATTCTTTCTAAGGTTTTCCTTTTCACATTCAACAAGTTCTTCCTTCTCTGTATTCACTGTTTGTTCTATTTTGTTTTCTTCCTCAGTTTCTACTGCCATTGCTGTTACCAATTCTTCTTTGGTTTCTTTTGTATGATTGATATTGAATATTTTTTCCAACCCGGTGTTAATTTTTTCTGCTATTGTTTTTTCTTCATATTCTTTAAAATTGTCTACCGTAATATTTGTATCTTTCCAAAAAGTTGCATACTTTTTATTACCAGACGAAATGACCGCCAACCCTATTATATCTTCAAAAGATTGAGATGTATTACCAATATTATCCTGTTGGCAGCTCGTTTGAAACTCGGCGTTAGATCCTTTTCCTTTCACATCACCTATATAGATTCCAAGCAATTCTTTGTTTCTTTCTATGAGCAAATAAACTTTCCAATTATCATAATAGTTATTGAATATTCCTTTCAAATTCATCTTTATCCGAAGCGTATTATCCTTGCATTCTATTTTTGCAAATCCTGAGTTTTTTACTTTGATTCCTTTATCATATAAATATATGTAAGATACAAGTCTTTGATACTCAGACACGGACTTGGCCTCCTAATTAATCATTATATAGGCATTATATTCCTTATTTTTCACAAAAAGAACAAAGTCATTTTTATTAAGTAAGAAAACAAGCTAAGCTATTGTCATAGGTTGGCAATAACTTAGCTTATTATAGGACGGATTTAATTTTTAATTTTTTTGTCTTTGATAAATCAATATATTCTGTTTCAGTTTTAATAACTGGTCTGGATAAGTTATGTCGATTAATCATTATAACTTCACCCACAACCCCATTATTTAATTCTACGTTATTTCCTATATAGGACTGCACAATCATTTCCATCAGTGGCAGAATGTATTTCGGTTCATAATGATTTAATGCATTAGCTTCAAATTCTTCAATCACTGTAAACGGACAAATCGCCTCTCTGTAACAACGAGTTGCTGTCATAGCTTCATACGAATCAGCTATCGCTACTATTTTAGCAAACTCATCAATATGATTGCTCTTTAACTTGTTTGGATAGCCCGAACCATCGCATCTTTCATGATGCATCAAAGCTGTCATAATTACTCTGTCCTCTACCTTTTTGTTTCTTAAAATATCATAACCAAACTCTGTATGTTTTTTTACAATTTCGTATTCTACCTGAGTCAGTTTACCCTTTTTACAAATAATTTCTTTGGGCACTTTCACTTTACCTATGTCATGACAAAAACCTGCTACCTTAAGAGAGTTTACTTCTTCTTTCGGCATCCGAAGCCATTCTCCAAATACTTTGCATATAAGTGCTACGCTCATGGAATGGGCATATGTTAAATCGTCTAACTCTCTCATACAGTGAAGCATGTCAAATATAAAAATCCCATTATTGCTAACATCTACAACTCTATCCACCATCGTGTTGATTAGCTTTTCATTAATTTCACCACCGCGAAGTGCAATCTCATTTATTACTTTTTCTGATACTTTAACCGATTCATCAAAAGCCTTATAAAATTTCTTAAAGCTTACTGACTGTTTCATTTTCTCGGATGCAGTATAATTTGTCTTTATTGGTTCATTGTTTTTAGCTGAAGCTTCAATAATTATTATAGGAATTTCTTTTAGATTATAAGATTCTAATCTTTTGATACCTCTTGCTGTAAGCACTGTATTATTTGCTACAATAAGTTCATCAGAAGGTGTATAGATATCCTTAGCAACTACCATTCCAGGCTTTAAGGCTTTTATTTTTTTTATATTAATCATTTACCACACCCCATGTTTTAACATAAGTTATTGTTTTCGCTTTTGTAAGAGTTGAATTTAGTATAATTATATAATATATTGGTATTTTTTTCAACTTTTCTATAAATATAGACCTTATAGTTGTGATAATCTATTAGATAATTCAGCAAATTGTGACAATAAAAGCGCCTCGCCTCTTATATTAACCGACAAGTTCATCATTTCAAGAGTACTGGATAATATTTCTTTACTATAAGGAATATTGGGGTCGTTATTTATTGCATTTATTAAAGTTTTTCTTCTTTGATTGAATGAAGCTCTAATAAGTTGAAACATCAGCTTTTCATTTTCCACCTGAACGGGTGGATACTGATATCTGCTGAGCCGAATGACTGCTGAACCAACATTAGGTCTTGGCATAAAGCAATTTGGAGGTACATTGGCAACAATATAGGGTTCTGCGTAATATTGAACAGCCAAAGAAAGTGCTCCGTAATTTTTGCTGCCAGGACCTGCTTGCATACGATCTGCAACTTCTTTTTGAACCATTATTGTGATACTGTCTATTGGAACATGGCTTTCAAATAGTCCCATAATAATCGGCGTAGTTATATAATATGGAAGATTTGCTACTACCTTAATCGGTTTTCCTGCATTTTCTTTTTCAACCAGCTCATTTATATTAAGTGCCAATATGTCATTATTTATGATTGATATATTATCATAGGGGCTTAATGTATCTTGAAGAATTGGAATCAACATTTTGTCTATTTCTACTGCAATTACCTTTCTTGCTGCCTCTGCAAGGTATTGTGTCATAGTACCAATTCCAGGTCCGATTTCTAATACAAAGTCTTCCTTTGTAATGTGAGATGAATTGATAATTTTATCGAGTACATGTGTATCAATTAAAAAATTCTGCCCAAATTTTTTTTGAAAAACAAATTTGTATTTATTTAATATTTCGATTGTGTTTTTAGGATTACCTAGTGTAGCCATTCTTACCTGCTTTCATTTTCATCAATCACACGAAAAACAATTTGCCGGCATGCGCCTATTTTAATATAGTCCAACATGAACCGGCATCATAAGACCCGCTTATCTTATATTGAATAACTTTCGTGCGTTATTATTTGTTATATTAATGATTTCATCATAATCTATATTCTTAATTGCTGCAATCGCTTTTGCAATATATGGAATATTTAAGGATGAATTTCGTTTTCCTCTGTTAGGCACCGGTGAAAGATAAGGTGAATCTGTTTCTAAAAGCATATTTTCAACCGGAACATATTCCACTACTTCTTTTAACTTTTTAGCATTTGAAAAGGTTACAACTCCGCCTATTCCTAAGTAATATCCCATATTCAAATATTCTCTTGCCATATCCTTTGAATAAGAAAAACAGTGAATTACTCCGTTTAATTCCTGTGCCTTTTCCTCTTTCATAATAGACAGAGTATCTTTTGCCGCATCTCGGCTGTGAATAATAATGGGTAACCTTGCCTCTTTAGCTAATTCAAGTTGTCTTTTAAACCATTTTATCTGAATCTCCTTATCAGGCTCATCCCAATAATAATCCAATCCTATTTCACCTATCGCAACAATTTTATCCTGTTTACACTGTTGCTTTAACCACTCATAATTGTTCTCATTCAGCTCTTTCGTTTCATTTGGATGAACGCCTATAGCACCATACATAAAAGAATATTTTTTAACCAACTGAACCGTTGTGGCTGTGGAAGCGAGGCTTGCTCCCACATTCACAACATATTCTATACCATGTTCTGTCATGGAATTTAATAATTCATCTCTGTCATCATTAAATGCCTCATCATCGTAATGAGCATGACTTTCAAATATCATCACTTTACACCATCCTCATTAACAGATTTCTGCACCTGCTGGCATATCCTTTTCCGGTATCATAAGTCCTAGATTTCCTTCTGCATCCTCTGCACATAATAGCATTCCTTCTGACAAAATTCCTGCTAACTTAGCCGGTTTTAGGTTAGTTACCACCATGACTTTCTTGCCCACCATTTGCTCAGGAGTATAATGTGCCTTTATTCCGGATACGATTTGTCTTACTTGGCCTCCAACCTTAACCTGTGAACATAACAGCTTCTTTGACTTTTTCACTTCTTCACAGGCAATAATTTCTCCCACCTGAAACTGTAGCTTGTCAAAATCGTCATAGGTAATCTCTGGCTTTGCTTCTATATCAATTACATTTTCATCGATTTTTGGATGGTCGTTTTCTGCTTTTTGCTCTTCTGCCTTAGCTAATACCTCTTCTAAGTCCAGACGGGCAAATAAAATTTCCGGCTTTTGAACCACCTGATTTCCTGATGGATACAAACCATATTCTTTTAATTGCTCAAGTGTTCTTTGCTTTGTATTTAACTGTGTCAAAATCTTTTTTGCTGTTTCAGGCATAAATGAGGACAGTAAGGATGCTCCGATTGTAATGCTTTCTATCAGATTGTATAAAACCGTATCTAAGCGAGGCTTATCTTTTTCTTCCTTTGCAAGTACCCAAGGCATTGTTTCATCAATATATTTATTGCATCTTTTAAATAGCGTAAATATTTCTGTAATCGCATCTGCAACTCTTAATTTTTCCATTTTCGCAGATACCTTTTTTGTTGTTTCCAGTGCAATGGCTTTTAGCTCTTCGTCTACTGCTTCTGTAACATTAGAATTATTTACAATTCCATTAAAGTATTTATTTGACATGGATACGGTTCTGTTTACTAGATTGCCAAGAGTATTGGCCAAATCGGAATTAATTCTTTCTACTAACAATTCCCATGACATAATACCATCGTTATCAAAAGGCATTTCATGTAATACAAAATATCGAACTGCATCTACACCAAATATTTTAACCAAATTATCTGCATAAATAACATTTCCCTTTGACTTGCTCATTTTTCCTTCTCCCTGCAACAGCCAAGGATGACCGAAAATCTGCTTTGGAAGAGGTAGGTCTAGCGCCATTAGCATAATTGGCCAATAAATGGTATGGAACCTTAAAATATCCTTGCCTATTAAATGTAAATCGGCAGGCCAGTTTTTATTAAATTTCTCATCATGGTTACCATCTACATCATAACCAATTCCTGTGATATAGTTACTTAATGCATCCAACCATACATATACAACATGCTTTTCATCAAAATCTACCGGAATACCCCATTTGAAAGAAGTTCTTGAAACACACAAATCCTGAAGTCCCGGTAATAAGAAGTTGTTCATCATTTCATTTTTTCTGGATTCAGGCTGTATAAACTCAGGATGAGTATTAATATGCTCAATCAATTTGTCCGTATAATTACTTAATTTAAGAAAATAAGCTTCTTCTTTAGCCGGTTTACATTCTGCACCACAGTCAGGACATTTTCCATCGACAAGCTGAGAGGCTGTGAAAAAGGCTTCGCAAGGTGTACAATACATTCCTTCGTAGGTTCCCTTATAAATATCACCCTGTTCATATAATTTCTTAAACATCTTTTGTACTTGTTTTTCATGATATGTGTCCGTTGTACGAACGAACTTATCATAAGAAGTATTCATTAAATCCCAAATATTCTTAATCTGTGAAGCTACATCGTCAACAAATTCCTTTGGTGTAATGCCTGCGTCTTGTGCCTTTAGCTCAATTTTTTGTCCATGTTCGTCTGTTCCAGTCTGAAAGAATACCTCATAACCTTCAAATCTTTTAAATCTTGCAATACTGTCTGCCAAAACTATTTCATAGGTGTTCCCAATATGTGGTTTTCCGGAAGTATAGGCTATTGCTGTTGTCATATAATACTTTTTGTTTTCCATAATTATCCTCTCTTTCATTATCATAAAAATGTACTTTGCATGCCCAATGCAGTCACGCAGTGACATTTTCCACTTGCATTCGTGCGCATTGTGTTTTTATTTCATAGGAATCAATACTTTTATACGTTACCACAAAAAGGTCTTTCCTGTGAAATAAAAAAGCCGCCTTCTATGCAAACACATAGAAGACGACATAAATCGCGTTACCACTTCTCTTTTTCCATTTCTCACGAAACAGAACTCACAAAGTACTATAGTCAGTATTACACTTTCCTTTATACTTTCTCGCTATAACAGGCGAATACCTGTCGCAATCTAACAGCAATGCTGGTCGGAGCGCCACTCAGAAGCCATCTTCAAAATGTTTTCACTTATCCCTCTCAGCCTGATTGATATCATGGGATTTCTCTGTAAAATGAATTACAAGTTTACTCTCTTCGTCAAAGTGTTTTCAATATAGTTTTTAGGTTATCACAGTAAAAATCAGATGTCAAGCCTACGCTTGTAAATATTACGTTAATTATTTACTCGTTTTCATTAAAAGCTTAAAATAATCCAGAACATAAAGGTTTCCTTGATAATATTGTTTTCCTTCCTTTCAAAAATTTGCACCCATTTTACAGCTTACAGACATAATTATTCTATATTATTTGTATATTATAGTAACAATCCAGACTGGAGCTATCATGTTTTATAAAATCAAAAAGCATCTTGGGATTATATGCTGCCTATTATTTGCAATCGCAACTGTATTCTACTTTACTTCTATTAAAAGCGTTCTATATCAAACCTCTAATATAGAATCCTCTCAAGCTTCTTTTCAGTTATTTACTGATGAGCTTTTTAAAAGCGAAGTAACCTCCAATACCCTTATACTACACTATACTTTAGAAAATCCTGAAAAGTATAATATCGATAATTATCCTATTACATTTGGAAACATTTCCGAAGATTCATTTCATGAAGCAGATTTGAAAATAAAGGAAAATCTTAAGGCACTTGAAACCTTTGATTATGAAATGCTGAGCAGCGGACAGCAGCTTACCTATGATATTTTACACGATTACTATCAACACTCACTTGAGCAATCTGATTTAATCTACTACAGCGAAGCATTAAGCCCAACTACTGGAACACAGGCACAGCTCCCAATTCTTATGGCAGAATATACCTTCAACAATGAGCAGGATATTCTTAATTATTTAACACTTCTTGCACAGATGGATGACTATTATACCTCTATTATTAATTTTGAAAAGGAAAAATCCAAGCAAGGACTTTTTATGGCTAGTGATGCAGCCCATGAAGTAATTTCTCAGTGTAGTGACTTCATTAATGACCCGGAAAATAACTTTCTTATTTCTACCTTTAATACTCGTGTTGACAGCCTTGATGGTATCAGTGACACGATAAAAAATAATTATAAGCTGCAAAATAAATCCATCTTATACAGTCATGTAATTCCAGCCTATAAAATATTGATTAAAGGACTATCATCTCTAGAAGATAGCTGCACCAACGAGCAAGGCTTATGCTATTTTGAAAACGGTCAAAAGTACTATGAGTATCTTGTAAAAAATAATACTGGCTCGTCCAAAAGTATATTTGAGTTAAAAAAGTTACTCAATACCTATATGAAAAATGATTTAAAGCAATTGGCACAAATTGCAACTGATAATCCTTCCATATTAGCAACCTCTGATACTTACAGCTTTGATTTATCTGACCCTAATACAATACTGGAGGATTTGAAATCAAAAATAACAACTGATTTTCCTGAACCACCAAATGCTGATTACACAGTTAAATATATTGATTCATCGTTGTCAAAACACCTTAGCCCGGCATTTTATCTAACACCGCCAATTGATAATATTACCAATAACTCCATCTATATTAATCCTGACAGTAATTACTCAAAAATTGATCTTTATACAACGCTTGCGCATGAAGGCTACCCTGGTCACCTGTATCAAAATATTTATTTTAATGCAAATAACAGTGATTTAATACGTAAGCTTTTAAACTATGGAGGCTATACAGAGGGATGGGCTACCTATGTCGAAATGTACTCCTATCAGTTGACAAACATTGACTCTAATTTATCAAAGTTTCTCCAACTAAATAATGCCATAACATTATATCTTTATGCTAATATGGATATTGGTATAAACTATAATGGGTGGTCGCTTAAAGACACCAGTGATTACCTGTCAAATTATGGGATTAGTGATGAAAATGCAGTCTCTAAGGTCTATTGCGCAATAATATCAGAACCGACTAACTATTTAAAATACTGCATTGGCTATCTGGAATTTATGGAATTAAAAAAGACTGCCGAGAAAGAGCTTGGTAGTAACTTTCAGTTAAAAGATTTTCATGAATTTATACTTGATACCGGTCCTGCTCCATTTTATATTATAGATAAATATATGAATACATGGATGAAAGAACTTGCCAAATCTTAATTATAAGTTTTAAAAAAATCAATGAGATTTGTAATCGCCTTTTCCAAAATAACTTTTTCTTCTTTATTAAAACCTTTTACAGTGGCTTTTATCATGTCGTCATGGAATTTCTTATGATGATAATATGCTAATCTACCCTTATCCGATAAAGACAACAATACAACACGCCTGTCCTCTTCACTTCTGACTCTATCTACATAGTTTTTTTTCACAAGACTATTAATCGCAATAGTTAACGTTCCTACTGTGACTGACATACTTTTGGCAACCGAGGACATATTCCTTGGATTGCCAATTCCTATTGCATCAATAATATGCATATCATTGCTTGTTATGTCCTTAAACTCTTCCGTAATTAGGGCTTTTTGTTCAATATCCATAATATCGTTAAAAAGTTTTACTAACATTTCGTTAAAACTATTGTAGATATCCACGACGCCACCGACTTTCCCTTGTATTATCCACATTATACAATATTTATGCTCTTTTCACAATACATTATAAGGTTTTTGTATTCTGTCAAAAGATTGTTATTCCTGTCATAATGCAAAAAGACTTGCTGTTTTTTACAAAAAATTATATAATGAAACTAGTAACTGCCAATCAAAAATTAGATAGGGTATAAATAATGAACTCAACTTTAAATACAAATTTAAAAAACCAAGTTTATTCAATTATAAAAAGCAAGCTAATAAATTGTGAATATCCACCCGGAAGTATACTAACAGAGGCTAATCTATCGAAAGAATTAAACTTTAGCCGTACTCCCATCAGAGAAGCCATCAGTATACTTGAAGTTGAAAATCTGGTAAAAGTACTTCCCAAAAAGGGGATTTTAGTTACAGACATTTTACTAAGTGATGTTTTTCAGATTTTTCAAGCACGTATGGAAATTGAGCCTCTTACTTTACGGCTTGCAAGCTATAATTTACCAACTGAAGAGCTTATTGCGTGGAAAAAGCAGTTTGAGAACCAGCCTGTTGGTTCTGTTACAGATCATAAAATGGATACTGCGATGCATTTATTTATTATAGAAAATTGCGGTAATTTTTATATCATTGATATGATGAAGAAAGTCTTCGAGAAAAATACCAGAATCATTGTTTACAGCAAACAAAACAGCTCACATATACATGACGCACGTCAAGAGCATATTGAGATTTTAGATTCTTTAATTGAACAAAATTATGAACAGGCCGCATCCCAGATGCGTTCCCATATTGCAAATTGCCGTAAAGCAGCTATGGATTTCTTTTACAAAATGTAGAAGAAATCCATAGCTTTATTTTACACTTCTTTTATAATTTGAAAATCATCCCATACCGCATCCAAAGCATCTATCGTCTTCTTATACAATTGATACTTTTTGTTATAAATTAATACATTTTGGGGATCGGGCTTGATAAGTTCTCCTACCAAAGACATTTTGTCGGCCGCTTCCTTTAAATTTTTATAAAGCCCTGTTGCAACTGCTCCTATAATGGCACACCCTAATGCTCCCGTCTCATTGACAGATACACTCTCTACCGGAAGATTCATTATATCTGCAAACATTTGTGTCCACATCCGTGATCTTGCTGCACCTCCGGCAAGGCGAATAGACTCTACCTGATTTCGATTCGTACGCATTAGTTTTTCCAAATGATAGCGATGAGAAAAAGTAACTCCCTCATATACACTTCTAAGTAAATGTTTTCTGGTATGATAATTGCTGATTCCAACAAAGCTGCCAAGTGCATTCGGATGAACATTACTGGCCATCAAAAAGGGGAGATAAATCGGACAAATCTCTTTAGCTGGAATACTTTCTACCCATTCATTCATTATTTCATAAATATTTGTTTTTCTTTTCCTACATTCCTCTCTTAATTCTGGAAGAAGGTTTTTCATAAACCATTCATTATTCCCTGCAGAGGTTGGACTGCATTCTTCAATTAAGTAATAATCAGGGAGGCAAAAATAAGAATTCATCATAACAGAACCATCCTCTATCGGCTGCCTGCTGATGTATTCATTAATACTCCAAGTCCCCGCAATCATGCAAATATGATTTTCGTCAACTACATTAACACCAATAGCACAGGCATCAATATCAAAAGCTCCGCCTGCAACAGGTGTTCCTTCGTACAGTCCACAGCTTATCGACGCTTCTTTCGTTACATAACCACAAATATCGGTTGCATTGCATAAAGGAGGAAGCATATTCTTGCATTCCTTAATTCCAAATAATGCAAGCAGATTTTCGTCGTACTCACCGGTATGTAAATTCATAAAGTTAGCACCCGAATAATCTGTTCTTTCTCCAAACGCTTTCCCTGTCAGCATAAAGCGGACATAATCCTTACAGGAAAAAATCCATTTCGTCCTTTTGATGCTCTCAGGCTCATGATCCTTAAGCCATGCAAGCAAAGATACAGGCTGACTGCTTAATACATGCTGGCAAGAGAGTTTAAATGCTTTCTCTACTATCCCCTCTTTCTCCCATCGAACCGGATAGTCCCACGCTCTATTGTCAGTAGATATGATCCCATTTCGAACTGGTTTTTCATCCTTTCCCCAAAGATAAAGACCCTTTCCATGTCCACATACTGTAACGCATAAAATATCTTCCTTGTTTACTTTTGACCTTTCAATTGCCTTTTTTATGACACTGCAATTTGCCTCCCACATTTCATTCATGTCACGTTCTGTAAATCCAGGCTTTGGAACAATCATTGCAGTATCCATTGAAGCACTACTAATTTCTTTTCCTGTTTCATCAAATAAAGCCGCTTTTGTTGCTGTCCCACCATTATCTAGTCCCAAAAAATATTTCACAACAAATCACCTCCCATATCAATACCTAAAAACTAAAAACCTGCTAAACGTTGTATTTATCTGCATTTATGTAATCTGGATTTAAAATATTGGAGAAATCCTTTTTATGGTAGAAGTCATATACAATGTCAATTGCCATTTTATATATGTTCCATAAGGATTCTACCGTCTGACTTGATACATGTGGTGTTAAAATTACATTCTCTAATTTTAATAATGGGGAATCCAGTGGCAATGGTTCAATTGCAAATACATCAAAACCTGCTCCTGCAATCACACCATTTGATAAAGCCTCATAAAGAGCATTTTCATCAACAATTCCTCCTCTTGAGGTATTGACCAGAACTGCACTTTCTTTCATTAATTTCAATTCATTTCTGCCAATCATATTTGTTGTTTCCTTTAGCAATGGTACATGAATGCTAATTGCATCAGATATCTGCAAAAGCTCGTCTAAGGGCAAAAGTTCAACCCCCAGTTCCTGAATCAGATTCAAATTTGGATAAGGGTCATATACAACGATTCTGCAATCAAAGCCGCTTAATAGCTTTGCCAGTCTTCTCCCTATCACACCAAAGCCAATAATTCCAACTGTTCCATTGATGATTTCATGTCCTACATCTTTTACCCAATTGCCGGTCATAACACACTTTTGACCCTTAATAATCAGTCGCTTGCAGGCGAGCATAAGTGTTAATGCCATTTCTGCCACTGCGGTTGTATTCGCTCCTGTAGTCCTTGCAATTGCAATACCATGTTTACTTGCAGTTTCTAAATCAACCTTATCAAAGCCTACACCAAAGCGTACTAAAATCTTAGCACGGTCTTCTATCTTACTAAAGATATCTTCATCATAAGGCTCGATATCAATGATTCCTGCATCTGATTTTTTTAGCTCTTGAATCACACTATCCTTTGAAAAAGGAAGCTGTGGAATCCATTCATATTCCATATCAAGTGATGCTGCATATGCATCCGCCTTTTTATTTAATTCTTGAAAAATATCTGAATCATCACCGAAAAAAGATACAATTCTTTTCATTGTTGCCACCATTCCTTTACCTGTTAAAAATTTTACTTCCCCAAATTATTTAGTAAAATATACATATTCTGCATTATTGTAATAAATATCCTCTAGCTCTTGTGTGCTAAACATGTCTGATTGTTCCAGATAATCAGCCAAGTGTTCATAAGTATCCTGCGTTGCCGCAAATGGTGCATCCGTTCCCCATAAAAGCCTTTTCACACCCACAATATCTTTTGCCCTTTTTATAACTCTTTTCACATCCGGATATGGATATACATCGGGAGCCATAATCTTTGGTAAAGCGGCAAGATCGAACCAAACATTTTCTTTTTTAAGTAATGTAAGGCTTTCCCACAGTTCATTTTCTCTGTCACGATTTGGTGCGAGAAGATGACAAACTACAAGCTTAAGACCTGGAAAAGTATCTGCTATTTTTGCAAGGTTTCCCGGTTGATGACTTGGCATAAAAACATCACCTACATCCATTGCTAAGACACCTTCGTTTTTCTCAATTAAATCATATATTTTCATCATTCTGTCTGTGACTAGTGGAAATGGATCATGGCACCCCATTAACCCACCTCCTGAACTAATCTCAAATTTAACCAAATGAAATTTTTTGTCTTTTAAGTAAGATGATAAGGTATCAAAGTGGTTTGTCATAAACGGATCAACTGTACAGGATGGACAGAAGCGCTCTGGATAACGATTCATAATATCAATATGATACTGATTCTGAAAACCATACATGCTTCCCTGCATTAATACTGCTTTCTCTACTTCGTTACGGTCCATAATCTGGAGAGCCGATTCTACTGTAAAGTTTTTGTCCCCATAGCCTTTTGGAAGCAAATCAAATACTTCTGAGTTTCCCCACATTGCCTTACCATTACCTATCGCACGAAGCTCTCCTCGTCTGCAATAGCCAGCTATTATATCTGCTACATGCAGATGCGCATCTATTTTTTTCATACTGCTTCACCTTTTTTCTTTAATAAATTTTTTATGCTAAATTTTCTTTCATATTTTTGCATTACATCAATTGCCACTGCAACTATTATAACCATTCCTTTAATCAATCCCTGCTGCGTTGAAGGCACATTCATAAGATTCATACCATTATTCAATAATCCCACCAATACAGCTCCTACAATAGCACCTTGTATCGTACCGGCTCCTCCTACCAAGCTGACACCACCGATTACGGCTGCTGTAATAACCTCTGTTTCGTAGCCTGAGCCAGTGCTTGCCATACCCTGCTGCGTCATAGATGCTAACACTACGCCTCCGATTGCTGCCGTTAAACCTGATACAATATAAGAAATCATGGTGATTTTTACATTTGAAATGCCTGATATCGTTGCTGCTTGTGGATTACCTCCAACTGCGTAAATATAGCGTCCAAGAACTGTTTTGTTTAATACAAAATAACTGATTAGTGCAATAATAATCATGAAGTAAATAGGAAAAGTAAACATACCTATTTTTCCCAAACCAATATCTGTAAACAGCTTAGGTTCTAAACAGCTTAGTATTTTATTATTAGTCAATACCATTGAAATTCCCAAAAAGATGCTTTGTGTTGCAAAAGTAACCAAAAATGCAGGAACCTGAAACTTAATAACGATAAGTCCATGCAAAATACCTGCTGCAGCACCCACCAAAAGCGCTAATCCTATTCCAAGCAAGACGCTTTGATTAGAATAATTAAAATGACGTATGGTAAGTACCGTTACTACGGCAGATAATCCCATTAATGAACCTACCGATAAATCAATTCCCCCAAGCAGCATTACAAAAATAGAACCCGAGGTTAAAATACCTACAACAGAAATTGACCATAATACGTTAGAAATATTATTTACGGTTGGAAAGCTGTTCGGTCTGATAATGGTAAGCACTACTAGAAACAATAAAAGAATAAACAGTCTGCTGTATTTCTCCCAGCGTATTTTCTTTATCATAATGCTACCTCCTCATCTGATTCTATTCCAGAAGCTGCCTGTAAAATGTCCGCCTGCGTAACAGTTCCCTCCGAAAATTCTTTTATAATATGACCCTTTCTCATAATTACAATTCGATGTGAAACACGTAATAATTCTTGCAAATCAGAAGAAACCAATAATATTACAACACCCTTATCTGCAAGCTCAGAAAGAATATTGTAAATTTCATTTTTGGCACCGACGTCAATGCCTGCGGTCGGTTCGTCAACCATTAAAACCTTTAAATCCCTCATTAGCCATTTTCCGATAACGACCTTTTGCTGATTACCTCCTGATAATAAACCTACCGACTTATCTGGATTATTTGGCCTTATATCAATTTTTTTAATTGCTTTTAGGCACATCTCTAATTCATCCTTAGATGATACTGCAAGTCCTATTTTTTTAATAATGTCATAATTCGTTAGTGCTATATTTTTATTGATGGAAGTAAGTGGGATAAATCCCTGACCACGTCTATCCTCCGGAATAAAACCAAAACCGCTTTTAATACTTTTTCTTGTCGAAGTTGGAACAAATTCTTTGCCCTCTAAATATATTTTTCCATTATTATATTTATCTACACCAAACAGGCAACGCATAACCTCCGTTCTTCCGGCACCGATTAAACCTCCAAAGCCTACAATTTCTCCACGATGTACTTCAAAGCTAATGTCTTCAAACACACCTTTTCTTGTAAGATTATCTACTTTCAGCGTAATTTCATTTTTATTTTTAGTTAAAGTTTTTACGGAACCAGCTGACTCATCTACTACTTTTCCAATCATGGTTTGAATTACCGCTACAGGCTTTATTTCCTCTTTCTCCAATATAGCTGCATTCATTCCATCTCTTAATATGGTAAGGCGGTCTGACAGCATATAAACCTCTTCCAATCGGTGTGAAATATAAATAATACTGACTCCTTTTTTTCTTAAGGAATCAATAATTTTAAATAAAATGGCAGATTCTCTTCCACTTAAGGAAGCGGTAGGTTCATCCATAATCAACAGCTCCGAATCAATTGCTAGTCCCTTCAAAATTTCTACCAACTGCCTTAAACCAATTCCTAATGTGTCCACAATATCCGTTGATTTTAACGGAAATTCATATTGATCAATTAAGCTTTGTGCCATTTGGTTCATTTTTTTATAATCAATCAAACCGGTATTTTTAATTTTAGGCTCTTTTCCAAGATAGATATTTTGGGCTACCGTTAATACGGGTATCACTGAAAGCTCCTGATACACACATGCAATTCCAAGACTTTGCAAGTCTTTGCTGTTATTAATATCTACTTCCTTGCCTTTCCAAAGTATTTTGCCACTGTCCTTTGTATAAACTCCTGTAATAATTTTAATCAGTGTAGATTTACCTGCTCCATTTTCACCCATTAAAGCATGAACCTCACCTTTTTTTATTCCAAGATTGACATTCTTTAACACCTGTACACCGGAAAAACTTTTATTAATCATTTTTGCCTCTAAAATATATTCCTGACTCATACAGATGCCTCCTCCTTTACTTTTTTATTCCTGGAAGTAGCATCCATATATTTGTTATACCAGGAATCAAAAACTACAATACATATGATAATAATGCCTTTTATAATTAACTGATATGCTGTATTTATTTGAAATTTGTAAATACCATTGTCAAGTGTTGCCATAAAAAGTGCTCCGATAAAGGTTCCAATAATATCTCCTCGTCCGCCTGCCAATGAACAACCTCCCACAACTACTGCTGCAATTACTTCAAATTCCATTCCCTGACCAAGAAGCGCTGTTGTAGACTGCATTCTTGCTGTTGTAAAAACAGCTCCAACAGCAGCACATGCACCCGTTATTACATAAGCAATTGTTCTTGTACGTTCCGTATTGATTTTTGAAAGCTGGGCAGCTTTCATATTAGATCCTACAGCATACAGAGTCGTTCCATATCTTGTATATTTCAAAATTATTTGACCAATTACTGCTAAAATAATAAACGCTAAAATAACATAATAAATATTTCCAACTGATTTTCCTAATATAATGTAAGAATAAGATTTTAAAGCCTGACTTTTAATAACTCCATTTTCTTTAATCGAAATTAAATATGTTATCGCTCTGTAAATACTCATTGTTGATAGGGTTGCAATAAATTCAGGAAGATGGAGGCGGGTAATAATAAACCCATTAAATAAACCAGCCAAAACACCTACCAGAATTCCGATAAGTATCATAATCCATATTGGTAATAAGGTATATCGATATACATTTGCAATTGTCATTCCAACAAGTGCCATAATAGAACCTGTAGATAAATCGATTCCTCCCGTAATAATAACCATAGTTACACCAATTCCAATAATTCCAACCACGGAAGCATCACGAAAGATTTCTAACAAATTAGCCGCTGTCAAAAAGTAAGTGCTTGATATCGAAAAAGCGATCATTAATACAAGCAATAATCCAAGTGAAATCAATCTTCTAATATTACTCTGCTTCATATTTTCCTCCATTCGTGCGATTTTTGCATGCACTTTCTGGTCGTCGTGAAAAAAATTTTCATACTTTCACCTCATTAGCATGACAGGGGCTATGCCCCCGTCAGCTTAACTAACTAAATACCAGATATAACTTTTTCATGCCTCAGATTACCAACGGTCTTCTGCAGCAATTTCTCCTACGGTGTCTTTAGTGGCAATCACAGGTTCCATGATTACCTGTGGTGTTTTAGACAAAACACTGGAATCATATTCAGAACCAATCATTAGTAATGCAATCTTAGCTGCTGTAGAACCCTGATCCCAGCAATTTGTATAAATAGTACCAGTCAGTGTACCTTCCTCAATCATTGCCAATGCATCTTTCTCGCCATCAGCTCCCCATATAACCATGTCATTTAGTCTGCCTGCATTTTGAACTGCTAGGGATGCACCCTCTGCCATAGCATCATTTATTGCAAAAACTGCTTTGATATCACTAAATTGTGATAAGAAACTTGTCATTACTGTAGTTGCTTTTTCTTTTTCAAAATCAGCCGCCTGACTTGCAACTATTTTTATATTAGGATAACTCTTCTCCATGGTATCTCTAAAGCCCTGCTCCAAATTATCTGTTCTGGATACCCCTGCAATACCTTGAATTACTACAATATTGCCTTCTTGTCCAATTTCTTCTGCAATTTTGTCTGCAATCAAACGACCTGCATCATAATCCACCATCTGTACAAGTGCAGAGTGAGTTGTGTCTGCATCTAAGTTTAAAGTAATGACCGGAATACCAGCTGATTCTGCTTGTGCAACACTATCTGCTAAAGCTGCTCCATCACTGCATTGGATAATGATTGCATCATAATCTTGATTAATTACTTCTGACATAATCTTTACTTGATTCTCAGCAGAACTGTCACCATTGAAAGATTGAATTGTAATGTTTGGATAGTACTCACATTCTCTTTGAATTCCTTCTAACCATGCTTGATTTACCGGTGTGCTGATATCATGTGCCACATATGCTATCTTGATGTCATCTACATATGGATTTTTTACTTCTTTAGTACTTGCAGTTGCCCCATTAGTTTCTGTGGTTGTTGTTTCCGTTGTTGTTTCCGTTTTTGTTTCTTCTGCATCACGGTTTACTTCCTTGGCGCTTGAACACGCTACCATTGAAAATGTCATAGCTAAAATAAGACCCATTGCCAATAGTTTTTTCTTCATAATCCTTCTCTCCTTTTCTTTAGAACCTGCTCTATAGTTCTTATGTGCATCTTCTGTACGTCTAGTATACAACAGACTTATTAGATAATGCAATCGACAATTCAACTATTTATGATGCTATTTTTTTGTTAATTATGCACATATATTTTTGGTTTTTATGAATTATTTTGAAAAATAGTACATTGCTACTTCATCTGTTTCTCGATTCGTTGCTACGATTATATCTTGATTTTGATACTCTAAATAAATTGCATTAGCTGGCCCGCGTTCTTGGTCTATGACTTCACAATGATAAGTTTTTTTTGTTTTATCATATGTAAAATAAAGCAGAGCCTTATTACCTTGTCTGTGTCCAATCACCACAGCATTTTTTCCTCCAATCTTTGCACAGCAAATAGCGTGTAAAAAATCCATCCTCTGATGCTCATAAACCTTAGTATATTCACCATTCGTAAATTTATATATTTTTAATTCATTTCCGTGAAAAGGAGAGATCGTTACTAACTCTGGCACTTGATCCCCATCCATATCTAGCAGACAAGCATCACTTGCAGGCTTATTCAGCAGCATTTTTATGCTCCATTTTTCATTTGGATGCTTTGGTGGCTCAAAGAGATAAACCCCGCTCTCTGAAGAAATAATAGAAGCTGGCCGTTGATTGAATGTTGTTCTATAATAACCATGATTTTTTAAAAGATTATCTTTGATTACTTCAAGCATTAGGGGATTGTCCTGATTAACGCTACTCAAATCAGTTGGTAATATTGCTGCATATACCTTTCCTGGTTTTCTCCAATCCTCATTATATTCATGTCCTGATTTAAGCGTTGCTGCTATGAGATAATTGACTCCTTTGATACTTAAAATATCAAAACGGTGTACATGCGGAAGCTCTACTAAAGTACGAATCTCCCAATCACTTTTTTTGCTTGGAGTCACAATAACAATTTTTGCTTTCTTTGAATCATTTGGTGAATAAAACTGTTGTATTGCTAAAAACTGACCATTCGTACCAGGTACCTGAGTCATTCCCATTGTTCCGCCAGGCTGCTCCCAAATTGTGTCTTCCAGCTCTCCCTCCATGTCAAAGAGCAGACAACGTTCTACTATCTCACTTGCTACTAACAAATGCTTTTTCTTGTTATATTCTAAGGGCGCAAGAAAGTAGCACTTTTTTAAATTAGAGATTACTTTTTTTTCTATTTTCATACAATTTCTCCTTTACTGACCATAGTAGGCATTCTCATTTGCTTATCTAATATGTCTCCAATCATTTTTCGGGCACAAAATATATCTTCTTTCCATTTTTCTTGACCTATATACCAAAACTCTGTTACATATTTTCTTATACCTAACTCCCACGCAGTTTTTATTACACTTTCAAAGTTTACATGACCGGATCCAAATGAAATTTCTCTGAACTTTCCCGGAACCGTTTCCTTTAAATGAATTGAAGTAATATGTCCTGCTCCACTTTTTAAATCCTCCTCTACAGAGGTTCCATAATAAACTGCTGCATTTGTAATATTTCCTGCATCCGGATATACATTTAAATACGTTGAGTTTATCATACTTACATATTTCATTGATTTTTCTACTGTATTCATAAATTCAGTTTCCATTGTTTCAAATCCCAGCAATACTCCCGCTCTCGCACTCATAAGTGTGGCTTGTCTAAGATTATGTTCAAATATTTTTCTTGTCTCTATAGTGGACTCCTCATAATAAACATCATATCCAGCCAATTGAATAATCCTAATTCCAAGGTCATCAGCCAACTGTATTGCTTTTTCCATAATTTCCATGCCATACTTACAAATCTTTGGATCTTGGCTTCCTAAAGGATATTTTCTATGCCCAGACAAGCACATAGTACGAATTGGAATACCGACTTCATACATAGTCTTAACTAATTCAAGACGTTCTTCACGACTCATATTAAGCCTCGCCAATTTTTCGTCACTTTCATCAATGCTAATTTCTAAGAAATCATAACCAGCATCTTTTGCTATTTCTAACTTTTCTTGCCAGGTTAAATACACCGGCAATGCTTTCTCATAAATTCCTAATGTGTATGCTTTCATAAAACTCCTTTCGCACTTCGAATAGAACGTATTTTTTATGTATTGTTTATGTTTATATCATGTATACAACACCAATATTAATACGAGTTTTACTAGATGTCAAGCACAAAAAAGGAGCAAGTTTTTCTTGCCCCAGTAGTCGAATATGAAATTGCTAATCTTTCTTATTTCATCTGTTTATATTGATTTAAATAGCTATATAATGCACCCACCAGATTAGCATCGCTTGTAAATTCACATGCTTTTACTTCTGCCTGAGGCATATAGCTAGAATATTTATGATAAGGCAATTCTTCTAAAATATGATCCCAATTCTTCTTGATCGTTTCTATTAATATCGGCTGTCTGCTTATTCCACCTCCGATTGCAACTACCTCCATATCAAGCAATACCTGAAGATTATATAACTCAAGTGCTAAACTTTTTGTAACCTCCTCAAACACCGCTACCGCCTGCTCATCACCCTCGTGTATTAATTCAAATGCCTGATATCCATCAAAGTTTTCATCTTCTATGTTTTTTGCAGCCTTTATTTTATTTATCATTGAAACAGAAGAACATCCCACGCCAAACATACTTTGGTGATTTTTGTAGTCTTTTATATTTGTACATAAATAGCTTAATTCTCCTGCAAAGAAATGCTGCCCTCTAAGAACTTTTCCATCTATTATAATACCACCGCCTATTCCGCTGCCAAGTACCATTACCAAACCATTCCTACATCCCTTTAAGGCACCTTTCCAATATTCTGCAAGTGCAACACACTTACCATCATTATTGATATGAACTTTTGTATTACATTTCTTTGATAATAGGCTGGCAAATGGTTGATTCTGGTTAAATGTTAAATAGCCTCCTGTATGACAAAAACCATTTTCTTCGTCAATCACACCAGGCATACTTATCGCAATACCTTTCGTGTCTGCCCCATGCTCTTCATAAAGTTCCTTGATAAATTCAAGAAAACCATCTAAGCCTTGGTCACTTCTTGTCTTTGTCACACCCTTTTCTAAAATATCTGCATCCTGATTCAAAACTCCGTATTTCGTATCTGTTCCACCAACATCAATAACAAAATATTTATCCATTGTATTTTCCTCTTCTTTCTTTACTTTTATATCTATTTTTCTCTAATCAGACCGCCAATTTCACGGCTGCTTTTGTCAATTAGATGTTAAAACTAATTTCCCTCATTCCACTCTTGCTCTTTCATTTAAAACTATTATATTAGAATATTTTTTAATTCCAACATCACAAAGTATTTAATATTTTACAAAAAAATGTCCATTTGGGCTAATTTTAATTTACTATAACAATTATTGCTTTTATTAAATTAAATTTATTCAAATATTTGTCTTTTTTTATTCATTTTTTTATTCTATTTCTTTCAAATATAAACTTTACATTGTAACTATGCTTTTAAAAGCTAATATAAAACTCATATTTTTGACAACTTGTCTTAATTATGATAGATTTATTTTTATAATGATGAAGAAAGGGTTGTACAAAGATGGAAAATGACAGTCATGAGCTGATACATTATGACGCTGATATACCAATTCGCTTTTTTATTAGCAAGCTAAGCGGATATGAAACAAGGCACTGGCATTCAAGCTGCGAAATCATACTTGTTTTAAGCGGTCAGCTTGTTGTTAACGTAGATGATTTAGTATATACCTTAAATGAAGACGATTTAATCGTTATTAACGGTGATGCAATCCATGATTTAAAATCAGAGGCCTGCGAGATAATACTATTACACATGGATTTAGAACGCATCTATTACAATAATGCAAAGTTAGAGAACTATTTTGTATGTTGTTCTACTAATAAAAAAAGCTCTTATGCAGATTACAACTATATTCGTTACTTGCTTGCAAGAATCATTCAGACTAATTCTGATATTAAAAACAATCACAAAACAATGGCTATTATTTATACTCTTTTAAACGAATTAAATACCTCCTTTTGTGAAATTCATTCTTTTTCCTCCCATTCGGACAAGCATAATGAACGGATTCGTATGATTACAAAATATATTAAGCACCATTTCAGAGAAAATGTAACACTTTCTGATTTAGCCCAAAATCAGAATCTTTCGGTATCCTATCTTTCGAAATTTTTTGAAAAACACATGCACACCAATTTTATTCATTACTATAATAGCATCAAGTTAGAGCATGCTGTAAATGAATTGTTATCAAGTGATGCTACCATCGAAAACATTGCTGTTAATAATGGTTTTTCTGATTCACGTTCCTTTGTCAGTGCCTTTAAGAAAAATTATGGTATCCGCCCAAGTGAATATCGTAAAAACTATGTTAAAAACAATTGTAGCATTACAAAGCCGATTCTATCCTCTGCAAAATGGACTTACATCAACCTAAATGATACAGCTAAACTGGAAAAACTCGGTAAGTATTTGAAGCTGTTTGACCATGAAATACCGGAATCTGACTACCAGATAAAAACCATAGACTGCGGCTCAGTTGATTTTAATGCTCCTCTTAGTATACTTCATCACTATTACCGCAGTATGCTGACCGTCAATTCTGCAAAACTCTTGTTATATGAATCCGTTCGGGATATGATACGAAAAGCTCAAAGTGAAATTGGTTTTCAGTATATTAGCTTCAATTCTCTTCTTTCTGATGATATGATGATTTATCATGAAAATGCTTATGGAGACTCCATATTAAGCTTTACTTATGTCAATGAAATTCTGGATTTTATAATCGGACAAAAATTAAAACCTTTTATCCGTCTTAATTATATTCCCAGAGACTTAGCTAACAATACTTCTAAAACGGTGTATTTTAAAAAAGACTTCATAAGTAAACCAAAGGATATGAATAAATGGATTCTGCTGGTTGAAAAGCTGTTTTTGAATTTCATACAGCGTTATGGATTAAAAGAAGTTTCCTCATGGCCTGTCAATATTTGGAATGAACCTGCGGCCAGCATCTTTTCCTTTGATGATGAAGAAGATTTCTTTTTCTTCTATACCGAAACATTCTGTATCATTAAACAAATGCTGCCTACTGTTAAAATCGGCACACCTCCAATGACTTTTTTAAACTTTGAATGGTTTCAAAGATTTAATGATTATATCAAGTCTAAGAACTGCACACCTGATTACATTGACTTGCATTACTACGATGATGCGGCAGCAACAAACATTCAACTTGAAGAAAGCTTTGACAAATCTTTGTTTTTTAGTAATTTGAGTCAATATGATATATTAAATAATTTAAATACAGACCCTAATGCCTTTTTTTTCTATTTAAATAAATTTAAAAATAATATGAAAGAGCTGGGATATGGAAAACTACCTCACTATCTTTCCGAGTGGAATCTTACCTTATCCTGCCGTAATCGAATTAACGATACCTGTTTTAAATCCTGCTATTTGACAAAAAATCTATTAGAAAACTACGACCGCCTTCAATCCTTTGGCTATTGGAGTATTACGGACCGACACGAGGAAATGCAAATACCAAGCTCACTTTATCACGGTGGATTTGGCTTATTGACCATGAATGGCGTTCCCAAAGCCTCCTATAACGTACTAAGACTGATGAAGCGTCTCGGAAGCCGATTTCTAGGCAGAGGTGATGGCTGGTTTGTTACTAAGGAAGATAACCGAATTATTATTGTTTATTATAACTATGAGCATTATTCAAAGCTCTTTGCTTCTGGAAAGTTATTCGATATGACGAACAGTGAACGCTACATTCCTTTCTCAAATGAGCAGGATGCAATTGCCAAAATTACTCTTTCAAACCTGCCGGGACGTCGATGCACCATCAAAGAATTTTTTGTAAACCGTAATTATGGTTCTTCATTCGATAATTGGGTTCGTATGGGAGCCGAATCCTTAAATGAAGAAGATTTAGCGTTGTTAAAAGCAACCTCCTCTGAAGGCTTATACATTCATAACGAGGAAATTCTTGGAGGTCACTTAACCATTACTTCTGTTTTAGAGCCATTGGAGGTGAGAATGTTAGAAATTGAAATTATCGAATGACAGCATCTTATTCTTATTAACGGTTCAGATTAGTAAAATAAATGTCATCTGCACTATCTTATTAAAGAAATTTTAATGTGCTATAGGGATAAGTCTTTTGCCTAGTGACTTATCCCTACATCATACCTGCTAAAATAACGGATGCCACAATACCTGCTATATTTGACAATAAAGCCCCGGCAAGTGTCCATCTGGTTTTCGTAACCTTAGCCGCCATAAAATAGATACTCATTGTGTAGAATACAGTTTCCGTACAGCCCATCATAATAGAGGCCGTTAATCCAATATGTGAATCCGTTCCGTATTCTTTATACAAGTCAAGTGCAAGTCCGGTAGCCGCTGAGGAGGAAAATAATCTCACTATGGAAAGCGGAACAAGTGCTGAAGGAAAGTGAATTAAATTTGTAACTCTTCCTATCATCTTTGAGATAAAATCTAAAAAGCCGGAAGCTCTTAAAATACCAACTCCCATCATTAATCCAATGAGAGTAGGCATAATACTAATTACTGTTTTAAAACCATCGGCCGCACCTTTAATAAACTCATCATAAATATTTTTCTTCATCAACAATCCAAAACCTACAATATAAAATATCATAAGTGGCATAATGAAATTTGATAAAAAGATTAAGATGCTCATCTATGCTTCACCGCCATTATCTTTGCAAAAATAATGCCGAAAATCGTTGATATCAAAGTTGCTACTATAGCAGGAGCTGTTATAATTGCAGGATTTACAGATCCGTACTGACTTCGGTATGCAATAACATTGATTGGAATAAGCTGCAAGGAGGACATATTAATAATTAAAAAAGTACACATTTCAATACTGGCAGTATCTTTATTATGGTTTAATTCACTAAGATGTTCCATCGCCATCAATCCCGCAGGCGTCGCGGCCCACCCAAGTCCTAAAATATTGGCAATTATATTCGTTGTTATGTATTCTCTTGCCTTATGCCCTTTTGGAATATTAGGAAACATAAAGTCTACAAATGGTTTTATCTTATTGGTAGCTGACGTTATAATACCTGACACTTGAGCAATTTGCATCAAGCCTACCCATACCCCCATGATGCCAACCATAGTTATACAAAGTTCCACAGCTTCTTTTGCAGAATCCAGAGCTGCTGCCGTTATATCCGTCATTGTACCATTAAAAGCTCCATATACAATCCCAATAATAATCATGGCACCCCATAAATAATTAAGCATGTAAACTCCATAACATTCTTTTTAGTATATTATGCCATTTTAATTCTAATCATTACACTATTTTAAGTTAATCATCTTGACACAATAATTCATCTCCTTGCAATACATTATTTGCAATAGGCTTCCTGTATTTGCTCCTTATTCTTTTAGTTGATTGCAAAAACAAATACTGGTTCATATACAGAAAAAGCCCTTGCGCCATATCAAAACCTTTGATTAATTCTGCATCTTGCTTATTATTTAAAACATTTAAATCATAATCAATATATACATTACCCTCTTGATATTCTTTTATTCTTAACACAGAACTACAAATCTTAACTGGTACTGCCGATGTATCAGACCCTTCTGCTATTGTTACCGGTAAAGACAAAATTTTTAGAATGGCTTGCAACCAGCTTACATCACTTTCCACTCTAATCTTTGTAAGTTTTTGAAAAATCTGGATAAAATCCTTAATGTTTCCATCATTTTTTAAAATTCTTCCTTCCATCGCTTGTCCTCGTATTCCATCCAGAGCATCCTTATATGCAATAAGTAAAGTTTGACTTACATTATATTCACCTTTATACATAGCTTCAAAAACACTTTCAAATAAATTTTGAAGCATTTTAACACTCATTTTATCTAAATCTTTCTCCTTTGTATGCTTCATAAAAAAATGAAAACGATTTCGCCACATATAATACTGAATAAATGTATTATCTTTTCTGATATGAGCGCCCATCTCATGGATTGCTTTGGCTTTTCCTATCGCTGCGACCTTATATCCTGCCTGTTTAATACAATATCCCCATTCCATATCATCCCAGTAAATGAAATTATCATCTGGCATTCCCCCTACTATTTTAATTACCGATGTCGGAACCATAACAACACATGCAGCAACGGTGTCACAATATACTATTTCAGGCACTTTTTCACTATCCTCTACCTCGTTATACAGCGTTTCTGCCTGAAACTTTTTAAAATCTATTCTAAGACCAAATTGTTGGATTATATTCGTATTTTTTGAAAAATATATTTTTGCTCCAACCATACCAACGTCTTTATTCATATTAAGAAAGCATTTCATTGATTCCAATGCTTTTTCATCAATCATTGCATCATTATCTAAACAGCATACATAAGTATAACCAAGTTCTACCACTATGCGAATGCCGGTATTAAAGCCCCCTGATCCTCCTAAATTCATTTTGTTTTTGATTACCGTTACCGTGTTTCCATATTGCTTATGTATTGCATCTGCTGAACCATCTGTAGAAGCATTATCCACAACATAAATATCATAATCTTTAATTGAAGATTCTAAAACAGCCTGTATACAAGCAAGCACATAATCCTTTTTATTATAATTACAAATTACAATTCCAATTGACTTCATACCTATACCTAACAGCCTTTATTGTGAGTTTTTTTTTACAAATTTTAGATTATCATAATCAAAAATTTATTACAATAAGCTTCACCAAACCTTCACATTACACAAATAGTAAATTTTTATCTGACTTACCAATAATTATCGATAGAATATATGTATAAAAAACGTTACAATTAAAATGTAAACTTAATAGTAATATTAAAATACTTTTCATTTAACAATAAAACAATGATTTACGATACAGCAGGAGGTATTGTATGCCTAAAAAATATATCGTCGCTTTGGTTTCATTGCTTCTGATAACCTGTTTCATTCTATTTGGTATATATGATCAGAATAATACTATAATTAAAATGTCTTACCCAGAATTTTTAAAAGCAGTGGAAGAACAGCAGGTGAAAGAAGTAACTTTTACAAATAACACAAATACATTTCAAACAAAGCTTGTAAATGACAACGATACTGTTTATAGCGTACCCAATCCAAAAACAGAAAATTTTACAGAATCGTTATTATTGCAAAATATTACTGTGAACTATGGCAAAAGCGGCTTAGTTCCTATGAACTTAATGATACTTATTTTTCTTGTATTGGGAAGCGGGGGAATCTGGTATGTTCGTAACCGCAAAAATAAATCTTTAATAAAAAATGTCAATAAGACAAAAGAAAAAAATTCACTGATTACACTTAATCATGTGGCTGGAAATGCCGAAGCCAAAAATATGCTTGAAGATGTAATAAGCTTTATTAAAGAACCAGATAAATATGCATCCGTTGGAGCCAGAATGCCAAAGGGCGTACTCTTATATGGCCCTCCCGGTACCGGTAAAACCCTTATGGCAAAAGCAGTTGCAGGTGAAGCTAATGTTCCATTTTATGCAATGAGCGGTTCTGATTTTGTTCAAATGTATGTTGGAGTAGGTGCAAGCCGTATACGAAGTCTTTTTCAGAAAGCCAAAAAAAGCGAGAAAGCTGTTATTTTTATTGATGAAATTGATGCTATTGGTAAAAAACGAGCACGAGGCAACTCAAGCAGTAATGATGAGCGTGATCAGACTTTAAACGCATTGTTGACTGAAATGTCGGGCTTTCATGAAAATTCTGGAATTATTGTAATTGGAGCTACAAACCGATTAGATACATTGGACGAGGCACTTCTACGTCCAGGTCGATTTGACCGACAGATTGAAATTGGTTTACCCGATATCAACTCCAGAAAGAAAATATTGTCACTTCACGCAAATACCAAACCACTTGCTTCTGACATTGATTTGGATGCACTGTCCAAATCGACGGTATATTTTAGCGGTGCTATGCTTGAAAACCTACTTAATGAAGCTGCCATCTATGCCGCCAATGACAATCAACAAATTATAACAAACGAAAATATTGAAAAAGCCTTTTATACAGTTTTGGCAGGCTCTCCCAAAATTGATCGCTCCTATATCACCGAACGCGATAAGAAAATTACTGCTTACCACGAGGCTGGACACGCCCTAATAACCAAATTGTTACTTCCTGAAAATTATATTTCAAAAGTAACCATTATTCCAAGCGTTAATGGTGCAGGCGGCTTTAACCTGACTATTCCAAAGGATACACTATATCAGAATCAAAGACAAATCAAATCTACCATACAAACTCTTTTGGGTGGTAGAATTGCAGAGGAACTAATTTTTGGTGCAGAGGAAGTGACGACCGGTGCCAGTAATGATATTCAAAAGGCCTCCTCTCTTGTACTTAATTACATTAACAAATTAGGTATGGATGCAGAGCTTGGATTGTTTAGCTTATCCTGCCTTGAATACGACTCTGACAGTCATCTGATTGAAAAGTGCAGAAGCATGATGAATTCCTTGTATGAGGAAACCAAACAACTATTACAGGTTAATCTTCATTTACTGGAAAAAATAACAGCCGAATTACTCGATAAAGAATCCTTAAGCGGTAATGATATTGACCGTATTTGTGCGTAGCCTCTTGCTATAGCAGGAAATTTCTTATATTACACGACTCCACTTGTCTTATTAATAAATATTATAGTATAAATAGAGTCTTATAAAAATTATTTATTCATTTGATAATCATATCTACATAGTGCTGGCACCTTATAGATATGATTATCAAAGAATATTTCTAAGCCTTTAAATTCCATTATTTTTATCTATAATCTCTACAAATCCTTTATAAAAATCACAGTGTTTTTTATCAAAAGCAGAAAAAAGATATCTTCCAAATATTTTTCCTGTCTCATATCCCATGCTTTTTAATATATCAATATGAGGTAAAAAATCTTCTCTTGTTGGATTTCCATATCCCACTGCAAGAGGAAAAGTAATATAGCTTTGATTTTTATCCTTTTCTTTCCATAACAATCTGCTTTTTGTTGAAAACGCTTTTGTCATACCAATTTGGGGACATGAGGTGTCGTTATCATAGTAAATTAGGTTCTCATATTGGTCACTTATGCATTCAGACCAAGCCTCAGGATTTTGATAATCAAAGGAATAAAGCACTTTAAAATCAATAGCCTCCTGCTGGTACGGTCTGTTTACAATTTCCATATAGGTATTAATATTGATCATTCTTTTCTTAAGTTCCGCTTTCGATTTAAGCAGTCTGTCTATTTCATTCTCAAGATTTTTATCCAATGCAATCAGACTGTCTTTTAAATCTTTTGGTGTTACAGCCTTTAGACGCTTCATTTCCTTTAATGGCATATTAAGCGATCGGTAATAAACCATATCGGACAGAGCAATCAATGTATGTCTCGAATATTCTCTATAATTATTCACATCATTTCTGGTTAAATCAATTAAGTTTTCACTGTCCCAATATCTAAGAGTCGATTTAGGAACATTTAAAAGCTGTGATATTTCTCCAATCGATAACGGTTGTTTCATATATTTCTCCTTAAAAAGTATTTTTTTACATAGCTTACTACACTTTCTATTGACATTCAAGTTGCTTTAAGGTTTATAATAACATTTGTGCTTCTTAAACAGCATCATCATTTAATAGAAAGAAGACTTTATTATGAAAACTTTAGATTTACTAAATGACAATATAAAAACTTTGTTTTTTAAATACTTATTTCCATCCATTAGCGCAACGATGGTTACATCTATTTATATACTGGCAGATACCATTATGATTGGAAAAGGAGTTGGAGACAATGCAGTAGCTGGTCTTAATATTATACTTCCCATGTTTTCCTTATTTTTTGGTTTGGGCTATCTTTTGGGCAACGGAGGTGCAATCCTTATGTCCGTTTCTCTTGGCATGAAAGATTATAAAAGAGCTCAACAATATTATTCAACAGCGCTGCTTTTAGCTTTTTTATTTTCTGTATTATTCACATTACTATTTGCAATCAGCTTCGAACCTCTCATCCGCCTTTTGGGTGTCACAGATACTACATACGAATATGTGAGTATATATGGTAAATTTTTATTATATGGTATCCCCTTTTTTATATTTTCTCCTTTTTTACAAATATTTATCAGAAATGATGGAGCAGCCAAGAAGGCTATGTCAGCGGTCGTGACCGGCGGTATTTTAAATATAATACTGGATTATATCTTTATTTTTAATTTTGACTGGGATATGGCAGGAGCTTCACTCGCAACTGTAATTGGTACTTTTACTACTTTTTTGATTTTATGCACACATTTATTTACAAAAAACAATACCTTACACTTTCGCTTTTCCTCTGTATCCATAAAAAGAGTGAACGCTATAATTGTTAATGGTTTATCAGCATTTTTTGTAGAAATTTCTGCAGGTATTGTAATTTTTGCCTTTAATCGCCAGTTACTTATCTATACCGGCGTTGCAGGTATTACTGTTTACAGTATTCTCTCCAATACTGCTGCTGTAGTCTCCTCTCTAAACAATGGAATTGCACAAGCAGCACAGCCTATTATTTCTAGAAATTTTGGCGCTGGTAGAAAAAGCAGAGTTCAGACAACTATGAAATATGGATTATTCTCTGCTTTTACAGCAGGTGCAATATTAACAATAACCTGTTTTTTATTTCCTAATCTGGTCATCCATGCATTTTTAAATCCTACAAAAGAAATTTATGAGATGGCAATGCTGGCAATTCGTTTTTATTCCTTTGCCTTTTTTACAATGGCAGGAAACATTTTTTTAAATACTTATTTTCAATCAGTGCTACGTCCTAAGCTGGCACTCCTAATCAGCTTTTTGCGCGGATTCATTTTAAACTTAACTTTTTTATACCTGCTTCCGCTTGTATTTCACGTAAATGGAATATGGCTTACCATGCCATTAACTGAAGTTATTACTTTATTAATCGCCTTTTTTCTGTTAAAAAGACTCTCACTGGCAGCTAAAAATGAATGTAAAACAAATATTCTAAATAGCTAAATGTTTTATGAATGAATCACATTCAGCTATTTCATAATATTTCAGGAGGTTATATCATGAGTATCACTTATCGATTATTAAAAAAGGAGGAATTTTCTTCTGTTTATAAATTAATGCAAGCATCTTTTCCGCCTGCTGAATTACGATCCTTTCAAGATGCAATTACTTTGTTTAGTAATCCAAGCTACCGCATATTAATAGCAGAAAAAAATAAAATAATTGAAGCTTTTATTGCTGAATGGTGCTTTGAAAAATTCCATTATATAGAGCATTTTGCTGTGCATCCAAAAACAAGAGGAAATGGCCTTGGATCAAAGATAATGCGAGAATATCAAAAGCAGCTAAATTGTCCTGTCATAATTGAAGTGGAGGCTTTCGCTACTAAGGAATCGAAACGTAGAATTTCTTTTTATGAACGGCTTGATTTTAAACTAAGCGATATTAAATATTTACAGCCTATTCTTCAAAAAAACACGAAAAGTGTTCCTCTTTGTCTTATGTGTTATCCATCGAGTATAGAAAAAGAGGCTCTGCTTAATATGAAAGATTATATCTTTGAGTTCGTTTATCGTTTATAAACTCTACATAATTTTTATTATTATACGGCTTATAAAACTTATTTTTCAAAAATATCCTTCCCTTTTCAATGACCTTTATGCTATCAAAGTTCTATTTATATTTTACTTCCACCTCTTCGTATTTCGATGTTCCTTCGGTTAAAAGTGACTCTGAGGTACCTTTTAAATATTTGTTAAAAAAAGAAAGTACATAGTCATTCATAATTTCCTCCTGCCTGCTGCCCTCAATTTCACCCAACATACCAATATAGCGAAAGGAAGGAAGCAATACAGTAAAATCCATAAAATCTGCATGTTTTGCCCCATTGATTGTAACAACTATGTAATTTGTCTGTTCTTCGGCGTAGCCTGCCTGAATTAATTCCTTATCCTCATTCCCATTCATAACCATAAACGGCTGTTCAATTATCTGATTCATACTATCTCCAAAGGCAGTGCCATCCATATTAATAAACGCTTTAAATCTGCTGTCTTTCAGACAAGTTTGCCCTGCTGTCGCACCTCCGAAAGAATGTCCAAAAACTCCCATATTCGTAACATCTATCTTATTTTCAAAGATACTTTTAATTTCTCCATTATTTAATTTTTCAATCTGATCTGCTACAAAAATTGTGTCATCACTCCAAATCTGTACACTTTCATAAGCAATACTACAATTAGCGATCGCATATCGTTCAAAGTCACTGCTTGTTTTATCACCTGAATATCCCTTGCTTACGATTGTTAACTCATTTTGAAACCGATTTAGCTGGTCTGTATTAAACGATAAAATTTTCCCGTCTGGATAGATGCTGGCAAAATCCTCATAAGGATGAGATATACTAAAAACAATATATCCATTACTTGCAAGCTCTTCCATCTGAAGTGTATTCTGACCGACAAAGCTACCATACCCACTAGAGAACAAAACAACCGGATACGTTTTTTCTTCATCTGATAAATTAGCATTTAAATAGCTGTGCGTTTTTATCATTGTAAAATAATTAAATAAATTAGGTAAACCAAGACGTTTTGCCATATAAGTACTTATAACCCCATCAGAAAAATAATTGACAGGATTTTGATTTGATTCAACAGTTGAAGGATACCATATTTGTACCGCAATTTCTCTGCTTTCATTCTCCTGCGTAAAAATCCCTGTTCTTGACTCATCAGTAAAAGACATTACCATCGTTCCTACCTGATAATCTCCTGAAGGATTTGAAAGCGTAACAATCGGAAATACAATTGGAAATACGATTGCAAGACTAATAAATATGGAAAATAAAAATATTACAAAAATTCTTATTGCTCTTTTTTCAATTCGAAATCCTGTTATCATTACTAAAAGTTCCAGTGATATAAGCACCAAGCCTATTATAAATGCCAAAAGCATCTGCAAACGATAACCATTAACAATTAAATTAATAATACTAGTCACAACAAATCCTGCTGCCAGCACTAAGCTTACCTTTTCTCTTTTTACAAATGTAATATTTATGGCTAAAGCAACCATAATAATAAGAATAAACATCTCTAATACTTTCATTGTACCACTCCTTGTATTATAAACAGATTCTTATATCATATTAAACAAGCTGCATTACTATCCCATTAATGGAATCTTAATGCAGCCTTAAATTTGAATCTAGATATCTTAAATATTCTTCTCATCGTATACTGGTAATTGTATGTTAAATATAGTTTTGTATTCTTGATTTGATGTTAATATAATACGTCCCCTGTGTCTCTCAATTATTTTTTTAGTAATTGCAAGACCAAGTCCGGTTCCCTGACCCGCTTTATTTTCATTTACACGCGTAAAAGGTTCAAATATCCTGCTTTTCATTGCATTTGATATTCCAATTCCATTATCTGCGATTTGAAGGACAATCTTATTTCTTTCCCGCTTAAACAAAATCTGCACGCTTACCCCATTCGGATTATAGATCACTGCATTATTTAACAAATTACATACAGCCCTCTTCATTTGCTTTTCATCTATCTCAATAAAAACTGACTCCTCATCAATTACAATGTCAGGATTCATATCTTTATTTTCAAACTCCGGATAAAATTCACTTACGAGCTGTCTTAACCATTCTGCCATATCTACTTTGTTATAGGAAAATTCAAAGCCCTTGTCATCTAACTTAGCAATTTCAAACAGTTCATCAATCAACTGTGCAATGTAATCCGTTTTTTTATAAATATAACCGATATAGCGCATCCTTTCTTCACTGCTTAACAATTTTGACTCATAAAGCAATTTAGAAAAACCATAAATTGAAGTTATGGGTGTCTTTAAATCATGAGAGATTTCGGTCAGCATACGCATTTTGCTTTTTTCAATCCTCCTTTTATCCTCCTCACTCTCTTCCAGTCTTTTCGCAAGCTCATTGAAGCTGTCTCGTATACAGGCAAACTCTTTTTCTGCATTAAAATCCAATCTATACTTATAATTTTGTGCTTCCATTTCTTGTATTCCACACAGCATTAGCTTTAGTGGTTTATTTATATGCCTGACACGAAATCTATGATAAAAATACATTATCGTTAAAAAAAGCAATAAAAAAATCCCCATTAGTGAAATTAAAATAATTAGCTGCATACTATTTGGATGCTTCATCAAAGATGCTAAATTGGCTATAATTGAAACATGATACAACTCTTTTGGAAACTTAACAATATAAAGATATTGTTCCTTTTCCGGTCCTTCCACCGGATAAACATTATAGATATAAGGATACTGTTTGGAATCCTTATGAAGCGTCACAGAATAATCAAGCAACTGATAGACATCATAATCATAGGTATCATCCTGCTTACTTCCTTTGACAAAAATCACTTTACCGGCTTCATCCGCAATTTCTATCCATCCACCCAAGGCCTCAATACTTTTTGAATTAATGTTTTCAAAGGGATAGGTATAGGTGTCTTCTGCTTCCATTCCTTTCCAATCCAAATTCACAACAAGCAAATTTTCAAAAATCCAATTGCCAACCAAAATAGTAATTATATAAATAATTACAGTCAAGACAATTGCCGTGATAGAATTACCTACAAGAAATTGTCCAATTGTTCTCTTACGCTTCATAATAATTTCCCTTCAAAGCGATAACCAAGGCCTCTTATTGTCTTAATATACTTAGGTTTTTGTGAATCTTCCTCTATCTTGTCTCTTAGTTTACAAATATAAACCATAATAATATTCTCATCTCCCTCATATTCCTCCTCCCAGACATTTTCATATAATTGTCTTTTTGTAAAAACACGATTAGGATTTAAGGCAAGAAATAACAGTAATTTATATTCCATGGAGGTTAAGACAAGTCTTTTAGCTCCTTTAAACACTTCACATCTAGCCCTATTGATACAAAGTTCATCTACTTTAAGGTTCGTTTCCTCATGAATTAAATTTTCTTCCCCCTGTTTTATTTTTCTATATCTTCTTAATAAAACCTGAATTCTTGCAACAACCTCAAGTGGATTAAAAGGCTTAACCACATAATCATCTGCTCCCAGACCCAGACCCAATATTTTATCTGCATCTTCTCCTTTGGCAGATAAAAACATAATAGGTACATCATAAGTCTTCTGAATTTCTCTGATTAATGAAAATCCATCTGTGTCAGGCAGCATAACATCCAACAATATGACATCAATTTTTCTTTCCTTTAAAATTTTTAGGGCGGATAGACCATCGTATACACCATAAGACTGAAATCCGCTATTTTTAAGATAAATTGTCAAAAGCTCTACAATTTCTTGTTCATCATCAACGATAAGTACCTCTGCCATAAAATATCACCTCCCGTTTAGAAGTGCACTGTATACCTCTCTTTTCGAAATACCCCTGTCCTTTGCTACTGATTTCATAGCCTCCTTATGCTCTATCCCTTGTTCTTCATAATGCTCCATATGCTCTTTTAAGGACAACTCGCACCACTTTTGCCTACTCTCATTAGTCAGCTCCTGAAAGCTTTTTCCTTCTATTACAATCACGCATTCTCCCTTTGGCTCATTTTCTTTATAATAATCCAACGCTTGAGTAAAGGTTGATAAAAATACAGTCTCATGCTTTTTAGTTAACTCTCTGCAAATCGTAATTTTTCTATCTCCCAGATTAAGATACAGCTCCTCTAAGGTCTTAAGCAACCGATGCGGTGCTTCGTAACAAATTATTGTTCTGGTTTCATTTTTAAGACTTTCCAAAATAAGTGCTTTTTCCTTTTTATCAGCCGGTAAAAACGCTTCAAAACAAAATCTTCTAGTCGATAAGCCGGAAAGAGTCAATGCAGTAATACATGCAACTGCTCCGGGCAAAGACGTTACTTCAATACCATTTTCATAACACTGTTTAACCAACTCTTCTCCAGGGTCCGATATTCCTGGTGTTCCTGCATCTGTAATGAGAGCAATATTCTTACCGTTAAGCATTTTATCAACTAATTGCTTTGCCTTATCATACTTATTGAATTCATGATAGCTGGTCATTGGCGTTTTTATTTCAAAGTGGTTTAATAGCTTAATGCTGTTTCTGGTATCCTCCGCTGCAATTAAATCAACTTCTTTTAAAATTCTTATTACTCTAAAAGTAATATCTTCCAAATTTCCAATTGGTGTTGCACATAAATATAATTTTCCTGACATGTTTTCCTCTCTTTAAGCTTTCCTATTCACACATTTGTAAATAATTTGCCTCTTCGCATTGCCATCTACTAATAACCATAAATATCATAGATTTCATCTGTATATTTTCCCTGCTCTTTATATACAATCAAAGGTTTCTCAACCGTTATTCTTGATTTTCCTCCCTTTAATGCTTCAATTAATACCATATTTGGCTCTTTATCAATAAACGGATATACCAGCTTCATTCTTTTGGGTTCCAATTTATACTGAACCAGAGTTGTCATAATTTCAGCTAAACGGAATGGACGATGCACCATATAAAATCTACCGTTTACTTTTAAAATTCTGGCACTTTCTCTAATTATATCCTCCAAGCTGCAAAATATCTCATGCCTCGCGATTGCTTTTGGCTGTTCTGGATTAATAAGTCCATGGCTATTCGTCATATATGGAGGGTTTGTTGTTATAACATCAAAAGAGGCAGCCCCAAATAATTCTGAGGCCCCCTTAATATCACCTGTTACAATATTAATTTTATCTTCTAAATGATTATAAGATACACTTCTGCGTGCCATATCTGCACTTTCCTCTTGAATTTCAAGACCAGTAAAATGTTTCCCCTGCGTTTTTGCTTCTAAAAGAATAGGAATAATACCGGTACCGGTACCCAAATCCAATGCTTTTTCCCCTTGCTTTACCTTGGTATATCCTGATAATAGTACAGCATCCATGCCAAAGCAAAATTTTCCAGGATTTTGTATAATGTAATAACCGTTTCTGTGCAGTTCATCCAGTCTCTCATTCTGATTAAGCTTAATTGTCATCTAGCTTAGATTTCCCTTCACTTTTTTCTAAATATTCTAATTCTCTTAACTGGGCATCAGACAAATCAATTTTTTCTTTCTTTCTCTTTGGTTTAAACCTTAATTGGTTTAGCTTATACTCTCTGATTTCTTTCTCATCATTAAGTGTAACAATTACTTTTACCAATTGCCTTAGTACATTAACACTTTGAACTTCACCCTTTAAGTTATCATCAGTTGTTACAAAATCTCCTACATTAGGTAATCGACCGTTTAATTCCTCATAAGTTTCTTCCTCATTTTTAAGACAGCACATTAATCTGCCACAAACTCCTGATATTTTAGTTGGATTTAAAGATAGATTCTGTTCTTTTGCCATTTTAATTGACACAGGTGCAAATTCAGATAAGTGGGTATTGCAGCAAAGACTTCTTCCACAAATTCCAATTCCACCTAATATTTTTGTTTCATCTCTTACTCCAATTTGACGAAGCTCTATTCTGGTTTTAAAAACAGCAGCTAAATCCTTAACCAATTCTCTAAAATCTATTCTTCCGTCAGCTGTAAAATAAAACAATACCTTATTATTATCAAATGTATATTCGGCATCGATTAACTTCATTTCCAATCCATGCTTGTTTATTTTCTCTAAGCAAATCTTAAAAGCATCTTTTTCTTTTGCTTTATTATTTGCTTCAATTTCATCATCATCACAGGTTGCAACTCTGATAACATCCTTTAATGGCTGTACAACCTTTGAATCTTCAACCTCTCTGGGACCTATTACAACTGCACCATACTCTATTCCTCTCGCAGTTTCCACAATAACATGATCTCCCACATTTATGTCAAAATCCTTTGGGTCAAAAAAATAAATTTTGCCCGCAGCCCTGAATCTAACACCAATAATTTTTATCATCCTTGCTCCTTTCGCGTCTCTTTCATCATGTCTTTCTATATTAAATCATTAATTTTCTTTCATTGTAAGCAATAAAAGCTCCATTACCAACTCAAAATTTACATTTGCTTTTAAACGCACCTTTGCTTTATCAATCGCATCTATGATATTCTCTATTCCATTGTATGATCTTTCATTTGCTTGCTTTTTAATATCTGATATACTATCTTTAAACACTAAACTATTTACATCATTCGTAGCTTTAAATAATAAAACATCCCGAAACCACATTGTAATTAAATCTAAATAATCTTCAATGTTTAATTTATTTTCCGCTATTTTTTTAATATATTCTATTACCTCATACATCTCCATATCATTCATATTTCTAAGCATCGAAAATGTATCATCTTTAAGCTGATCAAAATCTTCTGTTGATGCCAGATTTATAGCCTTTCCAACATTACCCTGTGCAAATGCTACACTTATATTCGCTTTATAATCCGGAACCTGTTTTACTTCCATCAAATATCTCTTAATTAAATCATCTTCTACAAACCTTAAGTTAAGTGTAATACATCTTGACAATATAGTTTGAAGCAATGCTTCGTGATTCACTGTCAGTAAAACAATAACTGCATAGGCTGGAGGTTCCTCCAGAGTCTTTAATAATGCGTTCTGAGCTTGTAAAGTCAATTTATCTGCTTCATTTATAATATATATCTTATAATTACTGCTATACGGTTTAATTCCAATATCATTATTTAATTGTACCCTTATATCATCCACACCAATGCTACCTGGCTTTTCATGGGTTACCCATATAATATCTGGATGATTATTATTCATTGCCTGTATACATGACTTACACTTTCCACATGGCTCATCATTTCCAGTTTCACATTGAAGCGTCATTGCAAAAGCCGAGGCTAACATTTTCTTACCTGATCCCTCTTCCCCATTTAATATATAGGCATGAGATACCTTATCAAGCTTAATTGCACTCCTTAGATGTTCAATAACCTGTTTATGACCTATTATATTCTTAAATCCAGACATTTTTGGTACTCCAATCTATTATTATGTGGCTATATCCAATAATAATCCTTTTATTTCATCTATCTTACTTAAAATATTAAGATGATCTTTCTCATCACTCATTAATTCCTTGGCAAGTTCATCCAGATTTTCATCCACCAGTCTCACAATACCATATACTCTATGACGACCTCTTCTATCTAGAAAGTTTTCTCTGGAGAATTCATGTGAACGGGTAACTACTTCATTCATAAATTCCTTAACCAGACCTCTGTATTTCTTCATGTCGCGAATATCCATGTGCTTGGCAAGCTTGTCTCCCTGCTCTCCAATCTCTTGCATCAAGCCATTTAGTTTATCTTGTAAATCTTTCTCCTGTATGCTGCTAATTAAAGTAAACTTAAAACTATTATCCTTTTGCTGTAGCTTTTGAGTATTATCAATTGCAGCGGCAGATGAACTTTCATTAACCTTTAAATTCACATTTTCACCTCTTTTAATTTAAATTTCTATTTTAAATCCTTGCTTTACCAATCAGCTAAATATTTAATTTCTTTATTTACCTAATGTATTTATATTATACCATAAAGAATTTTTAATTTACAACCTTGTTTATATATTTAGAAACTTCCATGACACAATTTTCTAAATTATTGTTCTGAAATCTTATTCCTATTCCTGCCTTCAGTATCTTTTCTTCTGAAAAATCCTGCTGATCTGCAATAAATCTTCTACACATCTCTTCATATTTAGGAAACTTTTGCAACTGCTCTCGCCTTAGTGCTCTCTCTAATCGAATCCCATCGTCTACCTCTATATAAATTGGTATAATCAAATCATTTCCATAATATTTTTTTGTTTTTATAAACGATTCTACCGTTCCAATCATTAAATAATTATTATTTTCAATATTAATCTGATTATCATCTACGGTAAAATACCTCCAAAGTCCATAAACAGTTTGATAAGCTCTTACTTCAATAACTTTTCCTTCCCTTTTCAGTGCATCAAGCTCTTCATCGTTTACAAAAAAATACTCAACGCCGTTTGTTTCTCCATCGCGAATTGGTCTTGTTGTATACATTACAATACTATTTAAATTGAGCGATGCATCTTTTTGAACTCTTTTATATATCGTATCTTTTCCTGATGAACTTTTCCCAATAATATAAAATATTTTACCCATTTATCCACATATTCCTTCACTTATCAACCTTTTATTATTTATTAACTCTTTATTTCTATAAAACTTAAATCAACTAATTTAAATAAATTTATTCCTTAATCACTTGAATTATCTGATTTTCCTCATCTAACATACCTTCTATACTAAGTCCTTGCTTTTTATATTCTCTCACATTTCTAATTAGATTACCACTAATTACTTCTCCTGGAACCAAAAGAGGTACACCGGGCGGATACAAATACAAATACTCCGCAGAAATTCTACCTTTTGCATACTCTATATTACATTTCACTGCTTCCTGCTTTTGAGCTTCTGCTATTGAATAATAAATCTCAGATTCTAAGCATGAATTGAAATCATAATTACTATCAACATAATTTATACTTTTATCAATTTCAATTAGCGCATCTATTAATCTTTGAAACCCTTCCATGCTATCCATTATTGATGTCATACCTAACACATAGTCACCTGCTGCCATTTCCATCTGTAAATGATATTGATTTAACAGTCTTTTATATAAATCCATACCGGTTATATCGGTATTTTTAACAGATATAATTAATTTTGACCTGTCTAACCCAAATATGCTATTATGTCCAACTATAGATTCATCAACTATCTCTATCTTTTTTAATTTAGACAATTCGCATCTCAGATAAATTAACCGATCTACATACTCTCTAAACAAATCTTTCCCTTTGTTATCAATAAGATTTATACAATAATCAATACTTGCCATTAATAAATATGATGGACTGCTTGTCTGATATATGTTTAAATATTTTTTTAATTTTTCCCTGTCAACAATAGTCCCATTCACATGAATTAAAGCCGTTTGTGTTAAGGAGGGTAAAGTTTTATGAACGCTATGAACTACGATATCAGCACCCATTTTTATTGAATTATATGGAAAATACGGATGAAATCCAAAATGTGCTCCATGTGCCTCATCTACAATTAACGGTATATTGAATTTATGTACTTCCCTTGCTATACTTTCAATATCAGACACAATACCATCATAGGTTGGTGATGTAATTACAACTGTTTGAATATTTTTGTTATTTATTAACATTTGTTTAATATTTTCAGGGTTTAATCCACAATTTACACAATATTTAAGCGAATTTTGTGGATAACTATAAATACTATTTAATTCATTGAGGAAAATTCCATTATAAACAGCTTTATGGCAATTTCTTGCAATTAATATTGTTCCTCCCTTTGTTGTACATGCAGAAATAGCACTCAGCAATCCTACTGTAGTTCCATTAATTAAAAAATAGCTTTCCTCAGAATGATATAATTTTGCGGCCCTCTTTTGTGCTTCCAATAAAATGCCGTCGCTATGATGTAAATTATCAAAGCCGTCAATTTCAGTTATATCAATTTGAAATGGGTTAATAAACTTATTAAAAAGATTTCTCTTGTGTCCAGGCATATGAAATGGATAATAATTAGATTCATCATATTCTTTTAATAACTCATATAATGACAGCAATATATATTACCTCCTTTATTCCGATTATTTTATAATTAACATTAGAATATACAAAAATAGGAAGTGCTATAAACTAACACTTCCTATATAATAACAAATGAGACATCGGGGATTCGAACCCCGGACAACTTGATTAAAAGTCAAGTGCTCTACCAACTGAGCTAATATCCCATCTAATGCCCAGAACCGGAATCGAACCAGTGACACGAGGATTTTCAGTCCTCTGCTCTACCGACTGAGCTATCTGGGCATGTCCAATATACAGTTTTAAAATTGCGGGGGCAGGATTTGAACCTACGACCTTCGGGTTATGAGCCCGACGAGCTTCCAGACTGCTCCACCCCGCGTTATTAATATTTTATTCAAAAGTAATTATGGAACTCTTGCATTACTTATAAATAATTTGATAATGTAAGCTATATACTAAATAACTATTCTTAAAAAATGGATGGAGAAGGATTCGAACCTTCGAAGTCGTAGACAACAGATTTACAGTCTGCCCCCTTTGGCCGCTCGGGAACCCATCCATATAAAATGAAACACCTAACATAAAAAACAATCATTTGTCATTAAGCGCCCAATTCAAGCCGACGATCGGACTTGAACCGATAACCTGCTGATTACAAGTCAGCTGCTCTGCCAATTGAGCCACGTCGGCAAATACTAATTTACAAAATGAAAATGGGACCAACAGGGCTCGAACCTGTGACCCTCTGCTTGTAAGGCAGATGCTCTCCCAGCTGAGCTATGATCCCATGGTAAAACAATATAAAATTAAAAGCGACCCGAATGGGACTCGAACCCACGACCTCCGCCGTGACAGGGCGGCGCTCTAACCAACTGAGCCATCGGGCCTTATCATAATTGTATCTTCAAAACTGCACATTGAACTCGAAAAATATTTGACGCTTCTTAGCTCTTCAAGCTTCGCTTGTCGTTTGTTATTCTCTTTGGGTCATGCCCTCGACCGATTAGTAACAGTCAGCTCCATACATTACTGCACTTCCACCTCTGCCCTATCTACCTTGTACTCTTCA
>NZ_QICS01000020.1 GCF_003201285.1 Lachnotalea glycerini | reverse complement strand
AAATTAGTAGACAAGGGTTTGCAACAAATGATTGCATGACGTAAAGCTGTAGAAAGAAGAATGTCGGAAAGCCGTATGAGGGAAAACCTCACGTACGGTTTGATGAGGGGAAAGAGGTCTTGCGACCTCCGACCTACTCTACATATAGTATTTGAAAACATATTCAATTTGTTTTGTCCTTTATTAGTCCTTTATTGAAAATAAAATGTGACTCCCAAAGAAAGGAATGGTGCCGCCATGCCATGGGTGAAATAGAAAAGGGTGATAGAAAACTGGAAATTTGAGATGTTGAAAACGGCTAGATAACAGTTCTGAGAGAGACTTAGCGGGTACTTAATCGTCATTGATAAAAGCTTGGAAATCCTGTGCAAAGAAGCTATACTGTTCATCAAAGGTTTATCTGACGAAATGCGGCCTGCAACATGATTCGATAAGACTATAGATTAATTGCAAATAACTCTTGACATTGTGGTTAGACAGTGCTAACCTATCTATGAAGAAAAAATAAAATATTCATAGGAGAAAAATAATGGGAAAAGCATATTCAGGTGAAGAACGCATCAAAATTCAGAAACAATTACGCAAAGTAGGGCTTCGAATGTTTGCCGAGAAAGGCATTAAGAAAATGTCTATTCAAGAATTGACACAGGAGGTTGGAATTGCACAGGGTAGCTTTTATTCATTTTATGATAGCAAAGAATCTTTTCTACTGGCATTAATGAAAATTCGTGTAGATGAAAAGCTGGCGCTAAGGTATAAAAATAAAGGAGATACAATTGATGACCCGGTCAGATACTTAGTTCAGATGTTGTATGACGAAGGTATGCACCTGAAAGAAAATAAGGCCTTTAACAACAGCATCAGTGATTCTATAAAATTTTTTACAAGATGTGGGATAGAGGGGCGCACTCAAATTGGAAGTAGTTATTTGAATTATCTTCATAGATTATCTGAATACTGGAATCAAAATGGTTATCAGACTGAAATGGATTATGATGGCCTGTTAAATACGATCACTGCAGCGGTAATTTTATTCTCGAATGCGGACATTATAAAAGAACCGTATTTTGCACAGATTTATTTCACTTTCTGTGATTCATCTGTACGCAAATTTATGATTCTAAAGAAAAGAGAAGCATTATGATAACGTATCAAAGTCAGCAGGAAGAGCGATACATGCGCCTTACGACGGCTCCGCTTATACCCTTATTGATAAAAATGGCAATTCCCACGATGATTGGCATGATGGTAAGTACGGTTTATAGTATGTCGGATACTTATTTTGTAGGCAGGTTGAACAGAACAGACTGGACAGCGGCAATTGGAGTTGTGTTTTCTTTTCTGTCTATCATACAGGCTGTCGGTTTCTGGTTCGGTTATGGTTCAGGAAATTATATTGCCAGACAGTTGGGAAAGCAGAATAAGGACGAAGCGGAGCAAATGGCTGTCACGGGATTCGTTTTTTCCCTCGTGGCAGGAATCATTATCATGATTTTTAGCTTTATATTTATTAAGCCGTTGGCTTTGTTACTGGGTGCGGGTGTCACAGAAGAAATGCTGTCGGCAAGCCTTTCTTATCTTAAAATCATCATTTTCTCAATCCCTTTTATGTTGGGGGCTAATGTTCTCTACAATCAGCTTCGTCTTCAGGGAAATGCAAAAGATGGAATGATTGGTTTATTGATTGGTATGATATTGAATATGATTCTTGATCCCATTTTCATTCTGATAATGAACTGGAATGTCGCGGGTGCTGCAATGGCTACCTGTATTGGACAGATAGCAGGATTTGTGATTCTACTATATCTTGTAGGAAAACATGGAAATGTACCGATTCGTTTCTTTCGTTCACGTATTCGTTTTAACTATCTTTTTGAAATTCTTGCCGGCGGAGCACCAAACTTCTGCAGGCAGGGGATCAGCAGTTGTTCAAATATTCTTCTTAACCAAGCCGCAGGATTATATGGAAGCGGTGCTGTAGCGGCAATAGCCATCACAAGTAGAATCCTGACCATGGGTTATGCCTTGGTTATTGGCTTTGGGCAGGGATTTCAACCAATCTGTGCAATGAATTATGGAGCAAAAAATTATAAACGAGTCAAAAAAGCGTTCCTGTATGAGTGGATCATCGCAACAGCTTTTCTGATTGTTACATCGGCTGTAATCTATTACGTCGCTGAACCAATTACAGGCTTGTTCACAAACAAACAAGAAATACTGGAAATTAGCGAATCTATTCTACGGGCACAATGTTTGGTTTGGCCATTTATGGGATTCTATGTACTTATTGGGATGCTGCTGCAGAATATCGGTCGATTTCTGGAAGCAACACTGGTAACAATCAGTGAGAACGGAATTTTTTTTATACCTGCAATTCTTATTCTTCCGAGAATTTGGGGGCTTAGCGGCATCATCTGGGCAAAACCGGCTGCAGGCATAGGCGCACTACTGTTCTCGGCGATGCTAGGCATAAAAACATGGAAAAAATATTTAACTTCAAGGGAGAGTTAATAAGGCTTTCCCAACTAACACTGCTTTACAGAAAGAGGGAGGCTAATATGAAACAATTTATTATTGGATTTGAGAAGATATGCAAGGATGATGTTAATATTGCAGGAGGGAAAGGTGCGAATCTTGGTGAAATGACTAAGGCCGGAATACCTGTGCCTGAAGGAGTGGTACTAACCGCACAGGCATACGAATGTTATATGAAGGATAATGGAATTGATCAGGCATCAATGAATGCGGATGCAATTCGCAAGGCGATTCTTGAGGGGGAAATTCCTTCTGCGATTTGTGAAGAAGTGACGATGTTTTATCATAGTCTCGGTGCGGGGGCTCAAGTTGCCGTTCGGTCTTCTGCGACGGCGGAGGATCTGGAGGATGCAAGTTTTGCAGGACAGCAGGAAACCTATCTGAATGTGAGCAATGATAAGGAACTGTTGGATAAGATAAAGCAATGCTACAGCTCTCTCTGGGGAGATCGGGCTGTCACTTACCGACACAGGCAGGGGTATGACCATCAGAAAGTCTCGCTGGCGGTTGTCATTCAGCGGATGGTAAAAAGTGACTGTGCAGGCGTGATTTTCACTGCAAATACATCGGGGAATGCGAATGAGATTCTAATCAATGCCTCATATGGTCTGGGTGAAGCAGTCGTATCCGGACTGGTGACGCCGGATGAGTATCTATGCGGCAGAAGCGGAGAGGTTCTGCGAGTGACAATCGGAAGCAAGAAGGAACAAATTGTGTACGGAATGCAGGGAACAAAGACGGTAACCGTTCCGGAAAACTTGCGCAGCATTCAGGTACTAACAGAGGGAGAAATACAGACATTGGTTAAAAAGTCCATGGAGATTGAAGTGCATTACGGGCATCCAATGGATATCGAATGGGCATTTGCAGAGGGAAGCTTATACATTTTGCAGGCCAGAAGCATCACCACGACCTCCACTCAGCATGAAGAGTTGGGAGATGAGGATTTTAAGGGTTTGCCCCCTGTCAAAATCGCAAAAGGCAAAATGCGTGAAACCCTCCTTTTTAATTTGGAGAAAACACCGATGGCTTATTATCCCTTGGATCACGATTTTGCCGGTATGGTTGGAAAACAAAAATCCGTACTTATGGAAGAGGCGGGCATTGATATGAGCAGTGGAGAGTATCCGGTGAATGAAGACGGTATCATCTTTATGCCTTCTTATACGATAAAACTAACAAAAAACATAATCCACATTCTTAGTTTTATTAAACAATTAAAAAATCACAACGAAAATTCCAGACTTGGTGAAGATGCCCTGACAGAGTGCAGAAAAGAGTTTCAAAAGATACAGAAACTTCCAGTTGGTAATACACAGGAAGCGGGTTATGTATTGGAGCAAATGAAGGAGATGATTGGTAAGACAGCATACTATAGGTTCCGTTATGCTCTGTTTCCTTCCGCTTTTGCAGGAATATTTCTGAATAGACAACTAAAAAAAGTTGATTCTAAGTTTACTTCATTTGATTTGCTAGGTGGTCTGTCTTATGTAACGACAGATCTTAGCCGGGAATTGTATCAGATGGCAGCTATGATTTCAAAGGATGGAGCAATTCAGGAGCTTGTTCTGAAGCATGATTATGCGACTGTTATTGCCCATAACACACAACTAAAAGATATGTTTGATGTATTTTTGAAGAAGTATGGAAGTAAGTCTGATTATAACTGCTATTGCTTTATCGCAAAATCCTGGGTCGAAGACCCTGACCGGTTTCTTATGGTGCTGCGTCCAATTCTTCGAAACGGCCAGAAGGCAGAGCTCTCTGCAGAAGAAGGCATGAAAAAATACAAAGACCTGCTTAACCGCCTAAAAAAGATATCAGGAGATAAGAATTTCCAAAAAGCAGAATCCTTGATTAAGGCATTCCGTAGCTATCATGTCATCCGGGAATCGAGTCAGTACCTGTGGGAAACCGAATTCCTGTACTGCAGAAAAATCCTGACTACATGCGCAAAGCTTCTTCAATGTGAGATGACAGAACTGTATTACCTGTTTGCAGATGAACTGTTTGAGATATGCAAAAGAGGCACACTTACGGAGGATGATCGGAAGACGATTCGCCGCCGAAAAGAGAAAAGGCCATTGGCGGAGGGCTACTGGAACAAACAGATGATGGATGCACTTGGAAATAAAAATGGACAGATCACTGGAATCAGCGGCAGTACAGGTCAAGCACGAGGACCTGTTTGTATTGTAAATGGTCCGGAAGAGTTTGATAAGCTGCAGCCCGGAGACATTCTGGTCTGCGCTCACACAGATCCGGAGTGGACATCACTCTTTGGAATTGCAGCGGGAATTATCGTGGATACCGGAGGATCGCTGAGCCATGCTGCTATTGTTGCCAGGGAATACGGAATACCTGCAGTGCTGGCTGTAGGGACAGCCACAAAGCAATTGAAGGATGGTGAGAGTGTCCTTGTCGATGGTACGAAAGGTCAGGTGTTCCATATATAGAAATGGTGTATTAAATGCAGATATTGATGATAGTATTTATATAAAAAACTGTTGCATAAATCATACCGTCTGCTATAATAATAATACCGAGAAGTAATTCTCATAAAAACTTAACAGAGCTAGCGGCACTGAACATATGTCTTTGTCGCTTTGGAGTAAGGGTATGTACTTTGGGGTATGTACCCTTAACTCTTTTTAGGAGGACCAACCCATGAAAACTATGATTTTTATTGACCACATGAATTTTTATTTAGCTGCGCAGGCATATTACCACAAAGAGCATTCAAAAGCTTTACCAACTTTTGATTATGCCCGGCTGATACAAGAAATTCATAAACAATTGCCTTTTGATTCAGAATTAATTAAAACACAAATATTTTTTCCACTTTCAGAAGCACCACTGGATTCGATAGAACCATATAAAGGTGCAAACAATTGGCTGTCTACTTTAAAAACTAAACCATATCTTGATATCATCGAAGGTCGAAATCAGATTCGAAAATTAGAAGGATTTGATATTAAAAATTCCAGTACATACACTGTTGATGAAAAAGGTACAGATATTAATATTGCCACACAAATGCTCACAAAGGCATTTCACAATTCATATGATTGCGCTATCTTGGTTAGTGGTGACAGTGATTATGTTCCTGTCATTGAAGTACTGCGTACCATAGGCAAAATAACGGTTGTAGCATGCCTTAAAGGTCAAGTGCTTAATAAGCGGCTTGCTGACGCAAAGGACAGTATAATACTTATTGATGATACAATTTTGTCCCCAGCATTTAAACCCCAAGCTACATCCTCATCAAAGTCTAACTGCTGATACATTTTTCATAAATCATCTAAATAGAATCAGAGCATTGGAAATTTCTAGCCCTATTTAAAATTACATGTAAAGATACTACAGGTTAAAAAGACAAGACAAAAAATGCCTTGTCTTTTTGTTTTACAGTAAGAGTATTCAAATTAGTTTGGCTTTGGTATTCGAATAAGATAGTATATGAATTCATAAATATATGCATTCAAAATATTATAAAGTCTGCTATACTTGATACTAACGAAAGGGAGAGCTTATATGATTACATATTTGAAAAATTATGAAGAAAAAATAAAACTACTCGGTTATCATCTTAGAAATAAAAGACTTCCAAGACTTTCGAAAGAATTGTTTGCAATCTATGAAGAGACAGGAAGCAGAACAGAATATGAGAAAGTATATTTTGAACGTCGTAAATTTTTGTGCATTTTTGCAATGCTTGGAATTTTGTATAAAAGAAAAGAAGATATGGATAAGCTTGAGTATATCATTGAAGAAATTTGTGCAGAAGAAACGTGGGCACTGCCTGCTCATGTTGATAGGAAAGGTAATTTGAATTGGAGACATACACTGGATTTATTTTCTTGTGAGACTGCGCAGGCTTTGGCGGAAATAACCAATTTATTAAAGGAAAATCTGAGTGATGAAATTTATTTCAAAGCGAAAGAAGAGGTTTTAAAAAGAGTACTTTTACCGTTTGCACTTACAGATAAAAAAGATGCACCATGGTGGGAACACTGCGAGATGAACTGGTGTGCAGTGTGCAATGGTTCTATTGGAAGTGCGGCAATCTATTATGTCAAAGAATTACCGGAGGTTTTAGAAAAGATAATTGAAAGAGTAAGTAGTTCCATTTGGCATTATCTAGATGGCTTTTCTGACGATGGCGTATGTTATGAGGGAATCTACTATTATTCCTACGGAATGCTTTATTATACAGGGTTTGCAAGACAACTTTATACTTATTCTGGGCAAAAAATTGATTTAATGAATCATGAAAAAGTAAAAAAGATTGCATTATTTCAGCAAAAGTGCTATTTTCCTGACGCAAGCACGTTGTCATTTTCTGATGGTTCATCTCATGATAGCTATCGGATGGGACTGACGGCATATTTAGCTGCTTCTTATGAGAAGGCAGGCAGTTTGCCACCGGAATGTGCAGGCGGCTTTGAAGCAGATAGCTGCTATCGATGGATGGGGGTATACAGAGATTATTTCTGGACAAAGGAATTTCAGGCGGTGCTTTTGGAAAAAGCAAAGAAAAAGATAGATTATGGAATCCAGTATACCTTTCTAAGTGCACAGTGGAGTATCTGCCATAGTAAAAACCGGATAGGACTGGCATGTAAGGGGGGAAACAATGATGAGCCTCACAATCATAATGATATAGGATGCCTTCAGCTCATGGCAGGTGGTGAGATGCTGCTTGCTGATTTAGGGGCAGGCGAGTATGTAAAGAATTCATTCAATAAGAACCGATATCAGATATTTGGTAACAGTTCCTTTTCCCATTGTGTTCCAATAATTAACGAGAAAGGACAAAAGGAAGGAAAGGGGCATTGCTGCCAATGCTTTCAAACGGATGGGAACGGACACACAGAAATAGAATTTGCAAAAGCATATGAGCAGGGAGAAATAAAAGAAATCCACAGAACCATAGATTTTGATTTAGAAAATGGTAGTCTTAGCATCTGCGATTTATTTGAAAGGACAGATAAAACGAAATCGATTACAGAAAATTTGGTAGTCCTGTATCCTCCTCAGATTAATGGAAATTTGGCTGTTTTTCAAACTGAAAAGCAAATAGTAAGTATCATCATAGAAGAACCGTTGAATCTTAGAATAGATAAAAGGATACATAAGAATCATGAAGGGTTAGCAGTAACTATTTATTGTATATTATGGGATGTAAATAAACTAGGAAAGGTGGATATCCGAATTCAGGATATCAAAAGGTAGAGACAATGTATAATACAAAGAAAGATTTTCAAGAACTACTGTCAAAAATTTTAAATCCATTAAAACCGTTTTATTCAGAGGAAAGAGCAAGATTAAAGATTGGATATACAAGCTCTCATTATCCAGATGAGAGTGCATGGATGGAAGGATTTTCAAGACCACTGTGGGGTTTAGTTCCATATTGGGCCGGCGGCGGAGAAGATAAGGAATTTGCTGAGATATATCGAAAAGGACTTGCAGCAGGAACCAATCCAAACAGCAAGGAGTACTGGGGCAAATGCTACGACTTTGACCAAAGACTGGTAGAAATGGCAGCAATTTCATATGGTATCTTAATGGCTCCGGAAAAAGTATGGGATCCTTTATCGGAAGAAGAAAAAGAAAACCTTACAGAATGGCTCAATGAAATCAATCGCAATCAATGTTGTAAATGCAACTGGCAGTTTTTTAATATCCTTGTTAATATAGCTTTAAAGTCCAAAGGACGAACCTATAGTGAGGAAAAAATGGAAAGCGCACTTGCGTTTATTGAAAGCTGCTATTTGGGAGATGGCTGGTATGTAGACGGAGAACTTGGTCAGGCAGATTATTATATTCCATTTGCCATGCACTTTTATGGAATGGTGTATGCTAAGTTTATGCAAAAAGAAGATCCAATCCGCTCAAAAAAATTTATAGAACGAGCAGAGAGGTTTGGCAAAGATTTTATTTACTGGTTTGATGATGATGGAAGTGCTCTTCCTTATGGAAGATCATTAACATATAAATTCGCACAAGTGTCCTTTTTCTCAATATGTGTTGCAGTAGGAATAGAGCCTGTACCGCTGGGTGTGATGAAGGGTATAATTATGAGACATTTGCAGTATTGGATGAATGCGCCTATCTTTGATCATACAGGATTGCTCACGATTGGTTATCATTATCCCAACCTACAAATGAGCGAAAATTATAATGCGCCCGGATCACCTTATTGGTCCATGAAAACATTTGCATTTCTTTCACTGCCAGATGAACATCCATTCTGGAGTGTGGAATCATTGCCAATGCCAAAACTGGAAGAACAAAAATATATCAAGCATGGTGACATGATTGTTCAGAGAAAAGATGGACATGTTTATGCTATGCCAGGAGGCAGACTGTTTCTACATGGATTTGCACATACAGAAGAAAAATATGCAAAATTTATCTATTCCACGAAGTACGGTTTTTCTATTGCAAGGTCACAGAAAACGTTGGAAGAATCAGCGCCCGATAGTGTGCTTTCTTTTGAAGTGTTTGGTCATGTATTTGTTCGTGGGCAGTCAAAAAATTATGAAGTGACATCGGAAGGAATTTATTCTGACTGGTCACCGATTGAAGGAATAGATGTACATTCAGAAATTATTCCTACGAAGTTAGGACATAAGAGAATTCATACCATTCACAGTGCATATGATTGTATTGCTCATGATGCAGGATTTGCAGTTTCAATAGGAAAAGAAAAAGAGTGTATTGTTAAGTGTACACAGGGAAATGGTAAACTTGAGGTATTAAAGCCTGATCCTAATACGAATCTCTTGATTACAAAAACAATGATTCCAATGATGACATATAAAATACAAAAAGGCAAAAATATAATATGTACAGAGTTTGAATATTAATAGGAAAGGTGTTTTGCAAAGCAAAATACTAAGTTTTATAGCGACGAAATATGAAATAAAAACACAATGCGCACGAATGCAAGTGGAAAATGTCATTGCGTGACTGCATTCGGCGCGGCAAAGCGGTCAAGTCCCTCATGAGTGAGGGATTAGGGTGCTGATGGGGACTGGTCCGCTTTGTTCTCTGGAATAAATTTTGAATTTAATGATATATAATCTTTTGGAGATATCCCCTCAACTTTCTTAAATACTTTACTGAAATAGAATGCATTCTCAAAACCAAGCAGGTCTGCAATTTCATATACTTTGTAATTACCAGTCTGCATATATTGCTTAGCTTGTTCGATCTTTCTTTGTGTAATATATTCGCTGAATCCATATTTGGATAATTTTTTAAATAGCGCACTCAGGTAGTTTGGACTAATACCAAAGGCAGCGGCTACTTCATTAAGTGAGGGATGCGAGGTTAGGTGCTGATCGATATATGCTTCCACATTTCGAATCATTTGTGTTTTATAATCTTTTTTTCTTTGATCAAAGACATCACACAGACCGTTAAAAAGTTTTTTTAACCAAGAAAGTAGCTGACTGACTGATGTCATACGATAGAGAGAGCGATATCCATCTATATCATTTGAAAAAATCTCACTCACAATTTTCTCTCCATCAGATAATAAGGAAATAGAAAGAAAAAGAATATTACTGGTTGCATCCATGCACTGAGCATAATGAGAAGGATGCATTAAAAACAATTCTTCTAGAGAAAGATATACGCTTTGAAGCGTCTTACTGTCATATTCTTCATATGCTTGTGTAAGAGATGAGCGAAACAAAGAAATATTAAAAATGTCATGGGCTGAATCCTTTGTATAATAATCTGCGGCTTGAATCAATGGTGTCGTGCTGCTCGTATGAAGAAGAGCCTCTCTTGCAGAAGAGTAAGATAAAGAACACTCGCCGGGAGTGTTGACTATGTAACCGATTCCTGCTTTTAGATGTATACTAAAGTAATCAAATAGCATTTCATTTGCTGCCTTTAAGGAAGGGAATAAAGAGGTCTTATAGTAGTCAGATGGGTTCTCGTAGATAGAACAAATAAAGCAGCTATGCTGCAAATCCAGAGTAATATGTTCGAAAGAAAGATATTTGGAAAGTATCTTGCATAGCATTTGCTGAGCATTGTTATATAACAGAGCAGGTTGTGATTCTGCCAATTCTTTTACCCGCTCGTTAAAGAGCTGTGTACTAATAACCAAATAATTTGGTGCATTAAATTGCAATTTTAAATCACGGCATTGTAATTCAAATTGCTCGTCTGAGATAAAAAGGTCATGCAGCAGTGAAAATAAAAATCGTTCACGAAAAAGCAACATTCGTACAGATTGATTATGCTTGGAGGATTGAGCTTCTTTCAAAAGCTTGCTATCAGCTTTTTTCAATGCATTTAGCAGAGTATCAGGGGTTAGCTCAAGCTTAATTAGATATTCAATGGCACCATAATTTAATGCCTCCTTTGCATAGGCAAATTCTTCAAAATTAGTAAGCATGATAAAAAGCGGAGGAGTGTCAAAGCGTTCTTGACTGGCTTTTATTAGGTCTAAGCCGTTCATCTGCGGCATTTTAATATCAGTGATCACAATGTCAGGATGTTTTTGCTCAATTAAGTCCAATGCAGCAGCGCCGTTAGATGCCGTTGCACATACAGTAAAATCCGCCTTATTTAAAGAAGAAATCATACTTTGTATACCGATTTGCGTAAGTGGTTCATCATCTACAATTAATATCGTCATAACTGGGAATCTCTCCTTTTACATTTGTTTCTGAAAGTATCTTAGGTAATAAAATGGAGGTCTTGGTATATTTACCGACTTCACTTTGAAAGGAAAGACCGTATGAAGAGCCAAATTCATATTGAAGTCTTTTATGGACGCTGGAAATGCCAAGATCCTTAAAGAAGTTGGATTTGCATCCCGTATTTGCTTTCAAAAGGTTGTCAATTGTAAATGAGTCCATGCCGATACCATTATCTATAATGTCAATTTGAATTTTATTATGATCTGGTGAAAAAATGCGTATCGTTATTAGTCCGGCTGTCTCCTTTGGTTCAATGCCATGAAAAATTGAATTTTCTACAATAGGCTGAAGTGTAAACCTCAAAATACTATAGTCGAGTAATGAAGTATCTTCCACTTCATACTTCATCTCAATACTACCTCCGTATCGATATTTTTGAATGGTAAAGTAATCATCTAGTAGCGAACACTCCAAAGAAATCGGAATATTAACATTTTCTATCTTGGAGATACTCTTTAGCAATCTGGACAAGGCTGTTGTCATTTTGGCTATCCCGGGTACATTCTGAACAGTTGCCATCCACTTGATAGAACCTAATGTATTATAAAGAAAGTGAGGATTAATCTGACTTTGTAGTAACTGGTATTCAATATCCTGTCTTTCTTTTTCAAAAGCAAGGCGGTTGGTTATAAGAAGATTAATATCTTCTGCCATATTATTAATTCTTTGACCTATTAATCCAAATTCATCAGAGGATTCAATTGATAAGTCTCGTGTAAAATCACCATTTGATACTTTTTCCAACCGCTTTTGCAGATTAATTACGGGTTTTGTCACAATATGATTCATATATGCAGCAATGATAATACCTACCATAAGAACCACAAGAATTAAGATTAGTAATATAAAAAATGGAATTGTTTTTTGCGGATATGTAATTGCAGGAATCATTTGTGTAACGTAGCAGTTAGCCTGTTCCATTGGTTGAGTGATATAGTAGACATAAGCACCCTCATCATTTGTTCCATAGCGTATGCTGGTATCTGACCGAGATGGAGAATACTGAGTATCTAGTTCAAGATTCCAGAAATTGTAACCTTCTTTCGATGTAACATCGGAGAGAAGCCCACCCTCATATTTGTAAGTATGATTATCAATGGTCAAAAAGAAACTGTTTCCCTTTGAAAGGGAAGATTCAAACGTATCTGAAAAAAGAGAAGCATTTATTTCTAACATGACAATTCCAATAATATCAGCATTATAAGGATTGTAAATTGGGCGTATTAAGGGAAGAATAATTGTCTGCTTATTATGCTCATAAGGATCAATGATAAGTCCCATGCTCAAATCATAATCCACAGTATAGAGGGCTTGCTGAATAAATGGAATAGAAGCAGCCTTTTCTGAAAGGTACATGGAGTCAGCATGGGCAGCATCTAATACCTGAATAAGTTTTCCGTTATTTTTAAAAATAAGAATACGATAAATATAATCCTTTTCAGCAGTGTTTTTGTACTCGTCACTTAAGTGATCATAGGCTGCAACAAGGCTTGTGTTGGATTTTGTAGTATCCAGAGTAAAATTTATAATTTCATTATTGTTTTGACACCATCTGACAAAGTTTTGAATATTTGAAAGTCGGGTATTTAAATAGTCAGTTGTATATTTGGTATTTGTTTCAGCTTGTGTTATCAGCAGATAAGTATCATAATGACGATAAATAAGAAAGCTGATAGCGGATATGATAATACCTGTAATTAATGCAACACCTACTGTAAAATAGGAAATTCTGCTTTTAATTGAGCGTTTCATGTGATCTCCTCTATAGATTGTATGAAATGTATTTTTCCTTTATCAATTATATCATATGCCTTTGATTTTATGTAGAAAGTGTAAGATTTTATATACTGTGATAAAAAAGTATATATTTTGTTTTTATAAGAATGCAATAATAATAGGGTAAAAAATAGCATGGAATCATAAGAAAGTTTATTCTATCAACGGAAACGTTTTGCTATACTTAAATAAGTTCGAACGAAAAATATTGGAGGAAAAGATATGAAAAGAAAAATTATTAGCATTTTATTGGCAGCTTCAATGGTGGCTTCCTTAGGACTGACAGGATGTGGAAATAGCAGCAGTACTAAGACAAGCGATACAACACAAAGCACAGACAAGACAGATACAACCAAAGACACAACAGCAGCTACAGATGGAGATAAGGTTACAATTAACTGGGCTATCTGGGATAAAGATTCCAGTACTTATTGGACTAAACTAAAAGAAGGCTTTGAAGAAGAAAATCCTAACATCACAGTAGAATTAACAGATCTTGGAGCAACTGATTATAACACCGTACTTGCAACGCAGCTTTCAGGAAGCGGTTCCACCTTTGATGTTGTATCTATTAAAGATACTGCTTGCTACTCTACTTTAATAGAAAAAAATGCATTAGAGCCGTTGAATGATTATATTACGACAGAAGGTATTGATTTATCACAATATAATGGAATTACAGATCAGATAAAAGCAAATGATGTGTTATACGAACTTCCATTTAGAAATGACACATGGGTTGTATATTATAATAAAGATTTGTTTGATGCAGCAGGAATCGACTATCCTACAAACGATATGACGTTTGCAGAATATGATAAACTTGCAAGATCTTTATCAAGCAATGAATTTGGCAAACAGGTATATGGAGCACATTATCATACATGGAGATCTACCATTCAGTTATTTGGCGCTTTGGATGGTACGGACATTTTGGGTGGAAACTATGATTTTTTGAAACCATATTATGAGACAGTATTAAGTGAACAAGCAGATGGTGTATGTCAGGATTATGCAACATTAAGTACGGCATCACTGCATTATTCCAACGCATTTTCACAAGGTAATGTAGCAATGCTTAACATTGGTTCATGGTTTATCTCTACTCTGATTACTAAATTAAATGCAGGTGAATATGATTCTTCATTATGCGGAAACTGGGGAATTGTTCAGTATCCACATCCAGAAGGAGTTGAAGCAGGAACAACAATAGGTACTGTCACAGGTATTGCAGTAACGTCAGCCAGCGAAAAGAAAGATGCAGCATGGAAATTTGTTCAATTTGCAAGTAGTGAAGAAGGAGCTAAGATAGTTGCAGAAACAGGTAGCATGCCGGCAATTGTTACAAGTGAAATCTCAGCAATCTTAGCAAGCGTACCAGGATTTCCACTGGATCAAAACAGTAAAGAAGCATTAACACCAACAAAAGTGTATATGGATATTCCGTATAGTAAACATTCAGCTGAAATTGATGCTGTACTTAGTACCTATCATAAAGATATTATGAATGGCGACATCAGCGTAGATGATGGAATTGCTAAAATGAATGAAGATGTTCAGAAAGTATTAGCACAATAATCATAAAGCAATGGTTTAGATGGGGCTGGCGCAAGAGTCAGTCCCGTTTTTTGAAAGGAGAAAATCAAATGGAAAATGCAACAAAATGCATCGATGTTGAAAAAGAAAAAATGATATCACGAAAGAAACGGGAACGGAAAAAAAACGTGGTTGCATATTCATTTATAACACCTAATTTTATTGGGTTTGCCGTATTTACACTTGTTCCGATTCTATTTGCGTTTCTATTAGCTTTTATGGAATGGGATGGAAGCAATCAGCCAACGTGGGCAGGAACTTCAAATTTTCAAAGTGTTTTTAGTGATAGTCTATTTTGGAAATCAATAGAACATACAATTATTTACTGTATTGGAACAGTTCCAATTACTATGCTTTTATCATTATTATTAGCAATTGTGTTAAATCAAAAAGTAAAGGGAAGAGCATTTTTCAGAACAATATCATTTTTCCCTTATGTTGGTTCTCTTGTAGCGATTACCGCAGTGTGGACAATGATTTTTAATCCAACCAAGGGTCCTGTAAATGCAATTTTATATTATGTATTTCATGTGGCAAATGATAATCTGCCAAATTGGTTTGCAGGAAAACTAGTCATGGTTAGTTACATTATGTTTAGTGTATGGAAATATATGGGATATTACATGGTAATCTATCTGGCAGGCCTACAAAATGTAAATACAGAATTGTACGAAGCAGCATCACTGGATGGAGCAAATATCTTTCAAAAATTTAGGTATGTTACGTTACCACAGTTACGGCCAACAACTTTTTTTGTTGTTGTAATGCTTACGATTAACTGTTTTAAGATTTATGATATAGCAATTATGTTAGCAGGTGGCGGAGATAATAAATTAGGTTCTTCAGCTACAGTACTTGTATACTATATCTATCAGAATGCATTTCAGTTTTGGAAATTAGGTAAATCAAGTGCAGCAGCATTGGCATTATTTGCATTGGTGTTAATTGTTACAATGATACAGTTCAAGGGAGAAGAAAGATTTGCGAATGACTAAAGGAGGAACAATAAAATGAAATCTTTAAAGAATAAATCGAAAGCGCTGCGAATTTTACTATATGCAGTACTTTTCCTCATGACGGCAATCATGATTGTTCCGTTTTTGTGGATGCTTTCTTCATCAATAAAAGTAGATAAGGAAGTATTTGACATTGTTAACTTTCAGTGGATACCAGACACGCCTAAGTGGAGTAATTACATTGAAATATGGACAAAAATACCATTTGCAAGATTTGTTGGAAATACAGTATATCTGACAATAGTTGTTACGCTTTTACAATTATTTACCAGTAGTTTTGCAGCATACTCTTTTGCAAAGTTGGATTTTAAATATAAAAACATTTTATTTTTTGCATACATTGCAACGATTGCAATGCCGTGGCAAGTATATATGGTACCTCAGTTTATCATGATGAGAAGCTTTGGTCTGAATAATAAATTAATGGCAATGATTTTCTTACAGGCATTTTCAGTTTTTGGTGTTTTTATGATGCGGCAATTTTATCTGAGTATACCGGATTCTCTTTGTGAGGCAGCCAGAATAGACGGAATGACAGAATATGGTATTTGGTGGAAAGTTATGATTCCACTGTCAAAGCCATCACTCGCTACACTGACTATTTTTACCTTTGTTAATACGTGGAATGACTATCTGGGACCATTGATTTATCTGCAAAGCAATGAGAAAAAAACAATCCAGTTAGGGCTAAAAATGTTTATAGGACAGTATTCTTCCGAGTATGGACTAATCATGGCTGGTTCGGTACTTTCGCTGATTCCGGTTCTTGCAGTATTTATGTGTTTGCAAAAATACTTTGTTGCAGGAGTTGCTTCAAGCGGTATTAAAGGTTAGGGGATTCCTTTTTTTCTATTGGTGAAAATACTGTTTACAATATATAGAAGAAAATAATAAGTCAACAGGTTAATGGAAACGAACGAGGTATTAACATGAAAAATATATTTGATTATGATAATCCAGTCTGGAGAGTGATTGGACAATTGGTGGATTTGTGTTTTATTACTGTTTTATGGGCTATTTGCAGTATTCCCATAATAACCATAGGAGCATCTACTACAGCGGCATATTATACAATATTAAAAATGGTTAGTCATCAGGAAAAGTATACAATAAGTTCATTCTTTGATTCTTGGAAAAAAAACTTTGCAGAGTCAACCAAAGCGTGGATGCTTTTACTTACAGTTGGGGTTATTCTGGTGTCAGATTTGGTGCTATTTTACAATAATCCGTCTCCATTGTTTGATATCTTGTTCTGGTTTCTTATGATAGTATCAGTTGTGCTTGTAATGGTTGCAACATGGACGTTTCCGGTTATTGCTCGTTGTGCAGATTCTTTCAAAGAACAGTTAAAAATGGCCTTTTATTTAGCCATCCATTACTTTTCATGGACCATCTTAATGATAGTAGTAACAGTATGTGTGTTAGCGATTTCTATATTTGTGTATTGGCCGCTGCTTTTTTTAAGCATCGGTGGTATTATTTATGTACATGCATTAATTATTAATCAAGTATTTAATCGAAATGGATTAAAGATTGAGGATTAAGGAGATAGAATGAAAACGGAAAATGACAAAAAATGGGCAGAAAATGTTTTAAAAAAAATTGTGAATAAGATGATGTGGGTAACACCTAAGACCGGGGACAAAATTCCATATAAAACAATGGATGGCACATATGATGACCGCTCGGATGAAAGCATTGCATGGGGTGGTGGTGATGGAATTAATTGGTGGACAAATGGATTTTGGGGTGGAATTCTCTGGCAAATGTATCATCAGACAAAGGATGACATGTTTAAAAATTCTGCTATAAGAGTGGAAGATAAGCTAGATCGATGCTTTGAAGAATTCTATGGTTTGCATCATGATGTTGGATTTATGTGGATGACGAGCGCAGTTTATGATTACAAGCTGACAGGAAATGAAGTGGCAAGAAAACGTGCGTTGCATGCTGCAACAATATTAGCAGGCCGATTCAACCTAAACGGTAATTTTATACGAGCATGGAATGAAAATGAACAGCCAGAAAAAAATTGTACAGGATGGGCCATTATTGACTGTATGATGAATTTATCTATCCTTTATTGGGCATCAAAAGAGACAAAAGATCCTCGTTTTGCAGCCATCGCAAAAGCACATGCAAACACAGCGCAAAAAGTTTTTATTCGGGAAGACGGCTCTTCAAACCATATTGTAGAATTCGACCCTAATACAGGTAAGGTTGTAAAGACTTATGGGGGACAAGGCTATGAGAACGGCTCGGCATGGTCAAGAGGTCAAGCTTGGGCAGTATATGGATTTACTATTAGTTATGAACATACGAAGGATATGTCATATCTTGAAACAGCAGAAAAAGTAGCAGACTATTGCTGCGCAAATATACCGGAATCCGGATTGATACCATGTGATTTTTGCCAGCCGAAGGAACCGGTTTGGGAGGATTCCTGTGGAGCAGTAATTTTAGCTAGTGGACTACTTCAATTGGCAAAACACGCACAAGCCAAAAAGGCGGAGCTTTATTATGAAAAAGCACTTTGTATATTAAAAGCAATTGTTGAATCACGTTCTGACTGGACAGAAAATTCAGATGCCATTGTAACAAATTGTACAGCGGCATATCATGATAAAGAGCATCATTTTAATATGGTATATGCAGATTACTTTTTTATTGAAGCGATTCAAAAGTTGCAAGGCAATACAATTGATTTGTGGTAGGAGGTAGAAGTTATGGCAGTATTATGTTTGAAAGTAAGTGATAAAGATGGTAATACAATTGCTGTTGCAAGAGATGAGGATGAAGTGAATCTTTTATGTACGCGAATGTACCAAAAAGGAGATAAAATAACGCTAGAATCGTCAGAGCATGGTCTTTATTTGTGGCTTAGTGTGGATGACGCTCTGGGAAAGTCATTAATTTACCTTAATGATAGTAATTTGGAGTATCAGATACCGTTTCAGGAAAAACGAACCAATTTGTCTCCAAAGGCTTTTTGGGGAGAAAAACATCTATTATCAGTAAAGATTGCAAAGAAATTTGAAATTAGTACTTATCGGAATCTGGCCTTAAATGTAAATGATCAGCATCAAAATACTACCTATTATCCTCATGCGACTGCAAATGTAGAAACCAGAGGTGAATCTGTATTTGAAGCAAAAAATGCGATTGATGGAGTAACCATTAGTTCGTGTCATGGAGAATGGCCGTTTGCATCATGGGGAATAAATAAAAACCCTGAAGCTGAGATTAAAATAGACTTTGGCAGAAACGTCTTGGTAGATAGTATTGTTATATATCTGAGGGCGGATTTTCCGCATGATAACTGGTGGAAAAATGGTATGATACAATTTTCAGATGGAACACAAATTGACTTAAGCTTTGAGAAAACTGGAAAACAGCAGATTTTTAAATTTGATTTAAAACATATTACTTGGTTGAAATTATTTCATTTGATACAGTCTGAGGAACCATCACCGTTTCCAGCGCTGACACAGATAGAAGTATATGGAGTAGATGAACTTATTGAAGAGTAAAATCAAATTATTAAGTTACTTATATCCATATGATTTCTATTTTATATAATATTTTAACAAATTACATAAAGTTATTATTTATAACCCCCCAAAACAGTGTATAATATAACTTATCGGAAGAAAAACAAGCAGGAGAGAAGCGAGTATTTGTTTTTACCCGATAAGTTAACGAGGAAACGAAGTAACCGAGTGAATCAGAAAAGCACTAATGTCTGATGAAACTTATCGGAAGAAAAACAAGCAGGAGAGAAGCGAGTATTAGTTTTTACCCGATAAGTTAACGAGGAAACGAAGTAACCGAGTGAATCAGAAGAGCACTAGTCTGATGAAACTTATCGGAAGCAAAACAAGCACGAGAGAATGGTTACTTACGAAAGATAAAATGATGATATGGGGGTTATAGTATGCTGAAGCAACTGAGAAGAAAACTAGACACTCTAAAACATGATAAAAATTACAAAAGAGAATGTTTAAAAATTTGTTTCATATATTTATTTATTGGGTTTATTTGGATTTATTTTTCAGATCACATAATAAACTTTGTTTTTGATGATCATAAAACCATATTGAAGCTGCATACCTATAAGGGTTTGTTTTATGTTTTTTTAACTGCAGTTGTGCTATATTATCTTATCTCGGGGCTGCTAAAACAGGTTGAATCAACTGAAAAAAAGCTAAATGAAAGCTATGATGAATTATCAGCAGCTAACGAGGAGCTTCAGGCATATGTACAACAGTTGACTGCATCAGAGGAGGAACTTAGGAGTCAATATGACCAAATTGTAGAGTTTGATAAGATGCTAAGTTTGAGTGAAGAAAAATATAAAGGGCTTATTACCCAAATGCAGCTTGGATTAGCTCTGTATGAGGGGAAAAAAGAGGATGATATCTATCATTATAAGCTGGTTGAGACAAATTATAGTCATGAGGTTTTGACAGGACTTAAGCAAGATGAAATTTTGGGAAAATATTTTTATGAAGTTCTTGGTAATCTTGAGCCGGAGCATGTAGAACAGTTGATGCATACGATTCTTACAGGTGAATCTACGCGTTATGAAAGATTTCAGAATAATACAAATTATTATTATGAAATCATTGCTTATAGACCAAAGGAGTTTCAGCTTGCGGTTATTGTCAATGATATTACAAAAAGAAAGCTTGCAGAGGAACAGACGAAAATCAGTGAGAATAATTTTAGAAACTTATTTGAATATTCACCTGATAGTATATTTCTATTAAGTGACGATAAAATCATTAATTGTAATTCCGCAGTCGTTCATATGTTTGGTGCCAAATCCAGAGATGAAATTATAGGAAAAAGTCCCATGGAGTTTACTCCAAATCGTCAGCCGGATGGAGCATTATCAATGGATAGGCTAAATGGCTATCTAGATGAATGCCTCAAAAATGGAAAGAACCGATTTGAGTGGTGGAATTACAGGGGAGATGGCAGTCTTATGCCAAATGATATTATGATGACAATGATTAAGGCATACGACAAAAATATTATTTATGCTGTATGCAGAGACATTAGTGATAGAAAGCAAATGGAAGAAAGGCTGCACTATTTGAGCTATCATGATCAATTAACTGATTTATATAATAGAAGGTTTTTTGAAGATGAATTATTGAGAATGGATATAGAAGAAAATTATCCACTTACGCTTACAATGGCTGATATTAATGGTTTAAAGCTTGTCAATGATTCTTTTGGGCATATTGTTGGTGATAAATATATACAAAAGGTTTCAAAGGTATTAAAGGAAGGATTTAGACAAGAGGATATTTTATGCAGACTCGCAGGCGATGAATTTATTATTATATCTCCTAATACCCAGGAGGAGGAAATTAAAGACATAATAATTCATATTAAAGAGCTGTCTAAAAATGAGGAAGTAAATTCAGTTAATATATCAATCTCTTTTGGATATTGTACGAAAAACAAGCAGGAAGAATCAATTCAAGAGGTTTTGAAAAAGGCAGAAGACTATATGTATAAGAAAAAACTGTTGGAAAGTCCAAGTATGAGAGGCAAGACTATCTATACAATCATGGCTGCATTGCACGAGAAAAATCCAAGAGAAGAAGAACATTCACACAGAGTTTCTCAGTTATGCGAACGAATGGGAAAAGCAATGAATTTACCCGATGACGAGGTAAGAGAATTAAAAACAGTAGGATTGTTGCATGACATTGGCAAGGTTGCAATCGAAGAGGGTATATTAAATAAGAACGGTAAATTAAATGATGAAGAATGGGAAGAAATTAAAAAGCATCCTGAAATTGGTTATCGTATATTGAGTACTGTAAACGAATTATCTGAGATGGCAGAATATGTTTTGGCGCATCATGAGCGGTGGGACGGAAGTGGATATCCAAAGGGATTGAAGGGGGAAGAAATACCAATTCAATCTAGGATTATAGCAGTCGTGGATGCATATGATGCAATGATCAGTGAAAGGAGCTACCATAAGGCAAAGTCGAAGGAATATGCAATTAATGAATTAAAAAGTGGAGTAGGATCTCAGTTTAGCGAGGAGTGTGTCAATTTGTTTATTGAAAAAGTTGCAGGTGAAATATATGATTAATCAGAAAGAGTTTGAATTACAAACTCTTTCTGATTATAATTTCTAACTTACATAACCGAAGCAATTCTTTTTATGCCTTCTTGTATTGCTTCAGGATTTGAATTTGTATAATTAAGACGAAAAGTCGGAGCGTTCGTGATATCCGTATAAAATGGGTCACCAGGGACAAAGGCAACGTTTTTTTCAGAAGCTCTATGAAATAAATCAAGTGCTGATTGTCCATCTGGAAGTGAGGCCCACATAAACATTCCACCCTGAGGTTTTGTATATTTTACACTTTCTGGAAAATATTGTTTCATTGCTTGAAGCATAGTACTGCTTTGCAGCTTATACAATTGTCTTATTTTATCAATGTGCGATTTTATATCGTTGTGTGTTAAATAGTCGTGTGTAACATATTGAGCGAATATGTTACTGTGTAAATCAGAGGCTTGTTTGGCAACCACTAAATGCTTCATTAGATCCTTATTTTGCGTACAAATCCAGCCAAGCCGAAATCCCGGAGTTATGATTTTAGAAACTGACCCAAGCAAAACACTGTTTGGGAGCTTATTAGCACCTATATAAGGTAAATTTTCTCCCTCAAAACGAAGGTCTCCATAGGGATCATCTTCAACAAGAACGGTGTCACAGTCTGATAAAAGACCACAAATTTGTTCTCTCTTTTCAAAAGAATAAGTAATGCCCGTCGGATTCTGAAAATTAGGAACCGTGTATAAAAGTTTTATTTTAGTTTGCATTAGCTTATCCTTAAGCATATTGGTATTCAATCCATCATTTTCTAAATCAATTCCTGTAAAAGTAGGCTGATACATGGAAAAAGCTTGAATAGCCCCTAAATAACCAGGTCTTTCTATTGCAAGAACATCTTTCTTATTGATTAATACCTTTCCAAGTAAATCAAGCGCCTGTTGGGAACCGGTAGTAATCAAAATATTCTCCTTATGATAACTTAAATTATATTTTTCCTGATATCGATTCGCAATATATTCCCGTAAAGGCTCATAGCCTTCTGTGGTTGCATATTGAAAAACCTTACTTTCGTATTGTTGAATGACACGATTTGCGGATTCATTTAAATCTTTTGTCGGAAAAGAAATAGGATTGGGAAGTCCACCAGCAAAAGATATAATTTCGTCGGATTCAGTCACCTTTAAAATTTCTCTTATAAATGATGATGGAGTATTACGTATTCCATCAGAAAATAATTGTTCCATAATCAAATCCTCCTAAAATAAATATTGTATCAATTATAACAGTGAAGAAAATAACATACAATGATATAATTGTGTGCAAGACAATAATGAGGAAGTGATACAATGCCTGTAAATTCATTTGACAACTACCCTATGAGTTGGAAACCAAATCTAGAGAATACAAATCAAGCTTTTTATAAAGAGCTTGCAAAGCGACTGGAGAAAGACATTAAGAGCGGAGTTTTAAAGCCTGGTACTATGCTTCCTCCTCAAAGAGAGCTTGCTGATTTTTTGGATATTAATCTAAGTACCATTACAAGAGCGTTCAAGTTGTGTGAGCAAAAGGGACTCATTTGCGGAGTAGTAGGCAGAAGAACTTTTGTAGCATCTGATGTGACAAATGGCTCCATTTTGTTATCAAATAAGGAAGATAGGTTAATCGAAATGGGAGCAATCATGCCTTCTACAAAACCTAATTCCTATGTACTGGAGGCAATTTGGAAGCTATTAAAAGAGCCGGAAGCACACAATGTACTACAATATGATCTGGCAGAAAATAATTCTATGCAAAAAAATGCTGCTGTACAATGGATTAGCCAGACAGGATTTACTACAAAACCTGATAATATTTTATTTGCAGCAGGAGGGCAAAATGCAATCGTGGGAATTTTCGCATCTTTGTTTCAATGTGGTGATAAGATCGGTACAAGTGAGTTAATCTATCCGGGAGTGAAAACGGCGGCCAAAATGCTTGGAATACAATTAATTCCCATACCAGATAATAACGGAGAACTTTCGATTGAGGCATTAAAACAAATTTGTAAAAAGGAAGAATTAAAAGGTCTTTATATTATTGCTGACTATCATAACCCGACCACACATTGTATGAGTGAAATTATAAGAAAAAAAATTGCCATAGCAGCGAAAGAACTAAAACTGATTATAATTGAGGATGCAATAAACAGCTTATTAAGCGAAAATCCGCCTTTACCTATTGCGGCATATGCTCCTGATTATACAATTTTTTAAATTTATTAAATATTTTAAGGCTGTATACTGAAAAAGGTATATAGCCTTAAAATATTTATAGTACTTTGTCACTATTTAGCAATAAAAAAAATTTACACTATCAGACAAAAACAGTTCAGGAATAAATCGTATAAAACGCAGGAAATATGCAGCTTGTACGATTTTTTTATTTCTGTAAATTTCTATAATTTAACATAAATTTTACCTTAATTTAACCTGAAATGATTTTTTAAGAGTAATTTAAGTTACATAGGTTATTATGATTACATCAAAAGGAACTATTAAATTGAAACCAACAATTATATAACCAGGAGGAGGTATAGAAAATGGCAGACTATCAAGGTGTATTTAAAAGATATGAGAAAAAATTCTTACTTACCGACTATCAATATAAATTGCTTAGAGAAAAACTTGAAAAGTATATGGAAGCAGATAGTTACGGTTTACACACAATTAGTAATATTTATTATGATACAGATGATTATAGATTAATCAGAGAGTCGTTATCAAAGCCAGTGTATAAGGAAAAATTAAGACTTAGAAGTTATGGTACACCAACCAGTGACAGTGATGTATTTTTAGAGATTAAGAAAAAATTTGAAGGGGTTGTATATAAGAGAAGAGTATCCATGAAGCTTGAAGAAGCTAACAAATATGTAATACAGAGGAAACAACCTAGTAAAGTTTCGCAGATTACAAGAGAGATTGATTGGTTTTTAAAATCCTATGATTTATCACCAAAGGCTTTTATTGCTTATGACAGAATTGCACTTTTTGGAAAAGAAAATTCAGATTTAAGAATTACATTTGATACTAATATCAGATGGAGAGAAGATAATCTTGATTTAGCTAAGGGATCAAACGGAAGGCAGTTATTGCAGCCGGGTCAGATTTTAATGGAAATTAAGATACCGGGAGTAATGCCATTGTGGATGAGCCAAATGTTGGATGAATTAAACATCCATTCCACATCATTTTCAAAATATGGAACATGTTTTAAGAACCACTTGATTTATACATTTTTACAGAATTTAGATAAAAATATAATGATTACACAAATAGGAGGAGTTCATTGTGCTTAATAGTATTTTAACCGCATCAACAACAGGAGATATTACATTTCAAAGCATCATCTTATGTACCTTGGCTTCATTAGTTTTAGGATTTGGAGTTTCAGCCGTATATATGTTTAAAGGAAAATATTCAAAGAACTTTGTCATTACATTGGCATTATTACCAGCGTTAATTCAATTAGTAATCATGATGGTCAATGGTAACTTAGGTGCAGGTGTAGCCGTTATGGGAGCATTTAGTTTAGTCAGATTTAGATCTGTTCCCGGAACTTCAAAAGAAATTTTAAATATTTTCTTTGCAATGGCACTAGGTCTTACAACTGGTATGGGATACATAGGATATGCAGTTATTTTCTTTATCATTATCGGAATTGTATTATTGGTTTTATCAGCAAGCCGCTTTGGAGAGAAAAATTCAGCAGAAAAAGAATTAAAAATTACAATAGCAGAAAGCTTAGACTACAATGGAATTTTTGATGATTTATTTGATAAGTATACAAATAATTTTGAATTAGTAAGAGTTAAAACTACAAACATGGGAAGCCTTTACGAATTGCAATATCACATTTCAATCAAGGATCAAACTTTAGAAAAAGAATTTATTGATGAAATACGTTGCAGAAATGGTAATTTAAATATTACTTGTGGAAAGGTTCCTACCAATAAGGATGAATTATAACGGAGGTAAATAGTTATGAGAAATCACAAAATGAGAATGTGTGCCATATTATTAGGCAGCATGCTGGCAATGGGAAATGTTACAGCATGTGGGGTTATCAATACCTCAGCATCAAACAGTACGGAAACATCGACAGAAGCGGACACTACAACTGAGACTTCAGACACTACAACAGTAGACAGTACTTCGTCCGATTTTGAATATACAAGTGAAGATATTGATGCAAGCTACGATGAAGCGAGTGCGACTGGTATCACATTTAGTGGGACAACAATCAGTGTAGATGGATCAGGGGCAAGTGTTACAGATAGTACAGTAACGATTAGTGAAGCTGGAACCTATGTTCTAAGCGGAGAACTTAGTGATGGACAGGTAATTGTATCAGCAGATAAGGAAGATACTGTTCATTTGGTATTAAATGGAGTAAAACTTAATTGCTCTACAAGCTCAGCAATTTATTGTGAGCAGTCAGAAAAAGTAATCATTATATTAGCAGATGGAACAGAAAATACAGTATCTGATGCAACTACATATGTATACGCAAATGATACCGATACGGAACCAGAAGCAGCAATATTTTCAACCGACGATTTATTTTTAACGGGAACGGGTTCCTTAACCATAGCAGCTAATTATAACAATGGTATTCAGTCCAAGGATAATCTCTTGATTGCATCTGGAACTTATAATATTACAGCAGTAAACAATGCAATACACGGTAAGGAGTCTTTGACAATATTAGATGGTACCTTTACTGTTGATGCAGGACATAATGCGCTTCATTCAAAAGGAAATCTGACCGTAGACGGTGGAACCTATACCTTATCAGCGGTGAAAAAGGGCTTGCATGCAGACGAATTAGTAACAGTGAATGACGGTACGATTAATGTATTGGAATCTGATGAAGGTATTGAAGGCTTAAGCATTACAATAAATGGCGGAGATATTAATATAGAAGCAAGCGACGATGGTCTAAATGCAGCAAATCAGGACGATACAACAACTACTGATACAACTGCAACAAGCGATCAGACAGGGGCGGCAGCAGATATGCCAAGTGACGGTCAAATGATGACACCGCCAACGGATACGACAACTTCGACAGAGGCACAAACAACAACAGATAGCGATACTACAGCACAAGCAAGTACTGATTCAACAACAGTTGCAAGCCAGACTGAGCTTTCCGCAGATACACAGCCAGGTGGAGGACAGCCAGGAGGTGGTCAGCCAGGCGGCGGTCAAGGTGGTGAACAACCAGGCGGCGGAATGGATGAAGTGGATGAAGACTGTATTATAACAATTACAGGCGGAACACTTTATATCAATGCAAACGGTGATGGTATTGACTCAAATGGATATGTATATATGTCAGGCGGAGAAGTATATGTAAATGGTCCTACGAATGACGGAAACGGTTCATTGGATTATAATGGTGACTTTGTAATCAGTGGAGGAACTTTAGTAGCAATTGGAAGTTCAGGAATGGCTCAGACAATAACCGATACCTCAACTCAGGCGGGGCTGGAAGTTATATATACAACAAGCCAGAAAGCAGGCACCGTAGTTGGTTTACTTGATAGTTCGGGAAAAGAGGTATTAAGCTATACATCGATTAAAGATTATAGTTCCATTGTTATTAGTACTTCGGCATTAACTGATGGTGAAACCTATACACTCACTTCAGATGGTACAACACTTGGACAAATTACAATCAGTGGAATCTCAACTGTTGTAGATGAAACTGGAGCAGCGGCAACAACAGGTACAGGAGGTCCTGGTGGAGGATCAGGCGGACCTGGCGGCGGTGAAAGACCAAATCAGACAACAGATGGTACAACAACAGATGGTACGGCTACAGACAGTACTACAACTACAACAACAAATTAAAAATAAAACTAAAATAAAGATTTGATCTTAGGGTCAAATCTTATTTTATTGTATAACAACTCATGCTATAATTGTTTTTAGCATCTTAAATATGAATAACTTAGTGCAGAAAGTAAAGGATATAGAAGAACAAAATTCGGAGGAATTAAAATGCTCAAAAAAAATAGTGTAACATCCACAAGCTTGGGTCTGCGTATCATTGTCGGAGGATATTTAGTGTATCTTGCTTATTCCCTTATTCCAGCCATTAAGACAGCTTCAAATCTAAAAGAAACCATTTTCTGGGTAGGTATTGTAGCATTGTTTTTTGGTGTGGGAGGTCTTATGGCAATTTTTTCAGTAAAGGCTCTGATAAAGGGAGAATATGACAAGGGCATAGAAAGTGAAGAAAGCAGTAAAAAGGATGAAACAAAACATGATACAGAGGAAAAGGATGATAGTGGTTCAAACGAAGAGAAGTAATAGGCGAAAGGGCGATAGCGAGTAGAGCATATCGCCTTTTTATTTTTTTATAGGAAAGAACTTGTTGTGGTAATATATAAAAATTTTGATTCCTATGAAATAAAACATAATACGCACGAGTAAATAAAGATATGTTGTAATAATATACAAAAAATACTCGATAAAACTATAAGAAATGTACATTTAGTTAAGAAATTTCATACTATCTAGAAGAATATTGTATGTAGTTTGTACATATTCTTTGATATACTGTTCACGTAACAATAAGGGAGAAACAAATTCAAAATTGTTAAGGAGGATTTAAAGTATGAAAAAGAAGTTAGTTAGCGCATTATTATGTGCGGCAATGGTTGCCACTATGGTAACCGGCTGTGGAAGCTCAACTGGTACAACCACAGATAATACATCATCAGAAACCAAAACAGAAACAACAACTGATTCAACAACCGATACATCACAGACTGAGACAAAAGCTGAATCAACTGGTAAAAAGGTTGGTGTTGCAATGCCTACTCAGTCATCTGAGCGCTGGATTAATGATGGTGCTAATATGAAATCAAGACTAGAGGCTTTAGGTTATGAAGTTGATATGCAGTATGCAGAAGATGATATACAGGCTCAGGTTTCACAGATTGAGAACTTAATTGCAAATGGAGCTGATTGCTTGGTAATTGCTGCAGTGGATTCATCAGCACTTGTAAACGTTTTAAAACAGGCAAAAGACAATAACATTCCGGTAATTGCATATGACCGTTTATTAATGGATACCGATGCAGTTTCTTATTATGCAACCTTTGACAATGAAGGGGTTGGTACAGCAATCGGTAAATATATCGAAGAGAAAAAGGATTTGGCAAATGCAAAAGCAGCAGGAAAATCCTACACAATAGAATTCTTTATGGGATCACCGGATGACAACAATGCATTGTTCTTATACAGAGGTGTAATGAATGTATTACAGCCATATTTAGATGACGGAACACTAGTTTGCAAAACAGGAAGAACTTCATTTGAAGATACTTGTATTTTAAGATGGTCACAAGAAACCGCTCAGCAGATGTGTGAAAACTACTTATCAGGTTATTATGCAGATGAAAAGCTTGATATTGCATGTACTGCCTTTGACGGATTTGCATACGGTGTTCGTGCAGCATTAGAAGGTGCAGGTTATACCTTAGGTGATGAATGGCCTCTTATTACAGGTCAGGACGCTGAACTTATGGCAACTAAGAACATTATTTCAGGATATCAGACCATGTCAATCTACAAGGATACTCGTATTTTAGCTGATAAATGTGTAACTATGGTTCAGGCAGTATTAGAAGGAACAGAACCAGAAATTAACGATAAAGAACAATATAATAATAATGTTATAACAGTTCCATCTTATCTTTGCACACCGGTAGCAGTTGATAAGGATAACTATAAAGAAATTATTGTAGACGGTGGATACTATACAGAAGAGCAATTAGCTGATTAATTTAGCAATAAGTGAAACATTACATGCTAAATGAAGTCAGGCAGTGACGAGGTTCTTCTTATTGAGAAATGGGTGGCAGTATATAGGTGCCACCCATTTCTAAAGAAAAAATTAAATGACACACACCCATAAATTGATATATGCACTTTTAACGTAGTGCAAAGCTAATCATATAGCAGAGGAGTTGAGAAAGTAATGTCTGATATCATATTGGAAATGAATCATATAACCAAAGAGTTTTTTGGGGTGAAAGCGCTTGATGATGTTAATTTAATAGTGAAACGTGGAGAGATTCATGCAATTTGTGGTGAAAACGGAGCCGGTAAATCTACGTTAATGAATGTTTTATCGGGTATTTATCCTTATGGGTCATACTCGGGTGAAATTCGTTACAATGGGGAAGAGGGGCAGTTTCATAATATAAAGGACAGTGAGCACAAGGGAATCGTTATTATTCATCAGGAGCTTGCATTAAGTCCTTATCTAACAGTAGCTGAAAATGTATTCATGGGAAATGAACAAAAGTCCATGAAAGGGGTCATTGATTGGACAAAAACAAGAACCCGCGCTAAGGAAATGCTTGCAAAGGTGGGGCTTGAAAATGAAGATATCAATGCACCAATCAATTCGCTTGGTGTGGGAAAACAGCAGTTAATCGAAATAGCCAAAGCAATGGCAAAAAAAGTTGAATTATTAATATTAGACGAGCCTACAGCGGCATTAAATGACGAGGAAAGCAAAAAGCTTCTGGAAATTATGCGAGAGCTTAAAAAGCAGGGTATCACCTGTATTATTATTTCCCATAAATTAAACGAAATCAGTTATGTTTCAGATTCTATTACGGTAATTCGAGATGGGAAAACAATAGAAACACTGATCAAGGGAAAGGATGAATTTACGGAAGATCGAATTATTAAGGGCATGGTAGGACGCGAGCTTAAGAATCGATATCCAAAGAGAAATGATTGTAAAATTGGAAAAGTTATTATGGAGGTTAGTAATTGGAATGTATATCATCCTGATGATGCAAACCGCCAAATGTTAAAAAATATTTCTTTTCATGTAAAGGCAGGCGAGGTAGTAGGATTTGCAGGCTTGATGGGTGCAGGAAGAACAGAGCTGGCTATGAGTATTTTTGGAAAGTCCTATGGGCAAAAGATAACCGGACAAATCAAGATACATGGAAAAGAAGTAAATATAAAAACAGTAAAGGATGCGATTGATCATAAAATTGCATATACTTCAGAAGATAGAAAGAATTATGGACTTGTGCTAATTGACGACATTAAACGCAATATGACAATGGCAGCACTTCGAAATTTCTTTTCTAAGCGTGGTGTTGTAAATAGTAATGATGAAATTGTTGCGGCTGAAAAATATAAAAAGCTTATTAACGTAAAGGCAAATTCCATTGACCAATCCGTTAGCTCTTTATCCGGCGGAAATCAGCAAAAGGTAGTACTTGCCAAGTGGATGCTGACAGAGCCTGATGTTCTTATCTTAGATGAACCTACAAGAGGAATCGATGTAGGTGCTAAGTATGAAATATATTGTGCAATTAATGACTTGGCAAAAGCAGGTAAAGCAGTTATTGTAATTTCTTCCGAAATGCCAGAGATTATTGGTACCTGCGATAGAATCTATGTAATCAATGAAGGAAAAATAGCAGGAGAATTATCTAAGGAAGAAGTATCACAAGAAAAAATAATGAAATGTATTATGCAGCACAATGGGAAAGGAGAATAAAAATGGAAAAGAAAAAAACGGTCAATCTTGACATGAAACAATATGGAATGGTAATTGCATTGATTGCTATCTTTACGTTATTTTACATTTTATCAGGTGGTAAAAATGCATCATCAACAAACATTAATAACTTAGTTATGCAAAATGGGTATGTCGTTATTTTGGCAGTAGGTATGCTGTTATGTGTGTTAACAGGAAACATTGACCTTGGTGTAGGTTCTATTGTTGCACTAAGCGGGGCAACAGCGGCAATTCTCGTAGTAGATATGAAAGTTGCAGTTCCAATTGCATTTTTAGCAGCTTTAGCAGTTGGTATGTTTTCAGGATTATTTGTAGGCTTTTTTGTAGCTTACTTAGACATTCCGCCTTTTGTAGTAACTTTAGCAACGATGCTTATGGGTAGAGGACTTACATATACCATATTAAAGGCACAGACAAAAGGTCCCTTACAGCCGGATTATACTTGGATAGGAGCTGGATTTATTCCAACTATAAAAGTTTCATTTGGCAGCGGAACGATTGATTTAATAAGTATTTTAATTGCGGTGATCGCAAGTATACTAATTATTTTAGCTGAAATGAAAAACATTAAAACAAAAATAAAATATGGGTTTGCTACAAACCCCACTTGGCAGGTTTTTATTAAACTGGCTGTAATCATTGGAATTGTATGGTTCTTTTTCTACAAAATCGCTACTTATAACGGAATTCCGTATGTACTTGTATTAATGGGAATCTTGGTAGGGGTATATCACTTTGTGACAAGCAAAACTGTAGCGGGCCGTCAGATTTATGCTTTGGGAGGTAATGCAAAGGCAGCAAGACTTTCCGGTATTGATACAAGAAAAGTATTTTTCTGGGTATATACCAATATGGGTATTCTAGCAGCAGTAGCAGGTGTCGTATTGTCTGCACGTAATGCTTCTGCAACACCAAAAGCAGGAGATGGTTTCGAACTGGATGCCATTGGTTCATGTTATATCGGTGGTGCAGCGGCAGCAGGTGGTGTCGGTACGATTATGGGAGCTGTTGTTGGAGCGTTTATCATGGGTATTCTTAACAATGGTATGTCAATGATTGGATGGTCGACCGATATTCAGAAAGTAGTAAAAGGTATTGTTTTATTAGGAGCAGTAACTTTGGATGTATTGTCAAAACGTAAGAAAGCATAAGCAATTGCTTTAGATAAAATACAATATAACAGCGAGCAATTTTGTATTTGGCAAAATCGCTCGTTGTTTTTTGTAGGAAATTGCGTCCTATTACATAAAAATGCTCCGCAGGATGCGCACGAATGCAAGTGGAAAATGTCACAGCGTGACTGCATTCGACGGCAAAGCGGTCAAGTACCTCATGAGTGAGGGATTAGGGAGCTAATGCGGACTTGTCCGCATTGTTCATGGATTCCTTTTATAAATTGAATTTTACAGAAAGGCTATATTTAGGTATAATTAATGTAAACTTTTAAGCAATGTAGTTACTAAGAAGTTAAGGAGCGAAATAGAAGTATCCGATTTGGTTATATTATAGTTATGTATAAATGGAGGTTTTCATGAGTAATTATAGCGTCATATTAGTAGATGATGAAGAAGAAGTAAGACAAGCCATTATTAAAAAAATAAATTGGAATGAAGCAGGCTTTGATGTAATTGGTTATGCAGAAAATGGTGAAGAAGCCTTAGAACTTGCGGAAAATTTAAGACCGGATGTGATTATGACAGATATACATATGCCATTTATGGATGGTCTTACAATGTGTAGAAAGTTAAAGGAAATAGTTAAGAATACAAAAATAATTATTTTTTCAGGATATGATGAATTTGAATATGCAAGAGAAGCAATAAAGCTAGAGGTGGAGGAATATATATTAAAACCAATTGATGCAACACAGCTTAAGCTAGTATTTGAGAGAATTAAAAAGAGTCTGGATGAAGAAATTGAAGAAAAGCGTAATATGGAAAGGCTTAAAAAATACTATTATGAAAGTCTGCCTGTTATGAAAGAGCAATTTATGGGAAGTTTATTAGAAGGAAAGCTAGAAGAAGCAAAAATTGAGGAACTAAGAAAGCGATACGACATTGATTTTACAGCTCCTTTTTATGCAGTAGCAGTAATCCGTTCAGAAGCCTTAAACCGTGACAGCGAGCAGTACAAGGAAGAAGTGATGTACTCTCAATTAATTCCGGTTTCTCTTAAGCAAATCGTAAATGAAAATTTGGAAAATCTATTGGAATACAGAAGTTTTATTTACCTTGAATGGGTTGTTGTGATTGCCATGCTTGGTCATAGCAGAGAAATTACTAAATTATTAAATGGAATGAATCAAATTTGTAAAATAACCACAAGGATGTTAAATGTCAATACATCAGCCGGAATTGGACAGGCATGTGATAGTTTGATCGGATTGTCACACTCCTATGCAGGTGCAAAAAGTGCGTTTGAATATCGAATATTATTAGAGCCGAATCAGGCTATTTATATACAAGACATTGAACCAAAATCAGAAGAGAGAATCAGTATTGACGAGAATGAAGTTCAAATCATCATGAAAGAAATTAAGGTTGGCAGCCAAGAGGAGCTTCAAAAATCGATTCATACTTTAATGGCAAAGGTAAAATACTCAAAGATATCAATTGCACAATTACAGCTTTCACTGATGGAGATTTTTGTTGAAATCATAAGGCTTGGCAGAGTATATGAAGTAGATATGGAGCAGATTACAGGAGAGGATTTTAATTGGTATCAAGACATTAGCAAGTTTGATACGCTTGATGCAGTTGGTAACTGGCTTCTTCATATTTGTATGCAGGTACGAAAATTAATACGAAGAGAAAGAACGGATACAGCCAAGCTGATTACAGAAAAGGCAATCCAATACATTAATGAGAATTACAGTAATCAGGAATTATCGGTTGATACTATTTGTGGTTTGTTAAACGTAAGTGCTGCCTATTTTTCCACTATATTTAAAAAGGAAACGGGTTTGGGATTTGTAAATTATCTTACGAAGGTACGTATGGAACAGGCACTAAGGCTACTTAATACAACCTCAGAGAAAGCATATACAATAGCGGGTCAGGTTGGTTATAGTGAACCGAATTATTTTAGTTACGTGTTTAAGAAGGAGTATGGCATCTCTCCATCCAAATATCGTGCCAGTCAGGTAGAAAATAATGATAAATGAAATCAAGAAATTAATCAATTATATTTTAGGAGTATATCGGTGCAGAAGTATTCAATTTACAATATCTATATCATTTACGGCCATTTCCATTATCAGTATGAGTTTTGTAGGATTGACCTTGTATGAAAAATACATTGAAAATTCAAAACAATTAGTGACGCAGAAAAATAAGCAGCTTATCGATCAGGCAAGCCTGAATCTTAACACCTATATTAGAAATTTAATGAACATCTCTGACACCATGTATTACAGTGTAATTAAGAATAAAGATTTGGCATATGAAGATATGGACAAGGAGATGACACTTCTATATGAAGCAAATAAGGACAATTTAATCAGTATCGCTTGCTTTGATGAAAAAGGCAACCTAATAGCTGCTTCTCCGGTTGCTTCGATGAAAGATGAGGTATTGCCGGAAAAACAAGATTGGTTTATACAGGCTAATCTGAAGATAGAGAATTTACATTTTTCTACACCTCATGTACAGGATTTGTTTAATGACAGTAATTTTCGTTATTATTGGGTTGTATCTTTAAGCAGAGTTGTAAGTTTGACGTATGAGGGAAACACAAGCCGTGGAATTTTGCTGGTAGACATGAATTTTAGTGATATTGAACAGTTGTTTTCTAAGGTAAATACGAAGGGAGAAGGCTATGTGTATTTAACAGATAGTGAGGGAGAGTTGATTTATCATCCCAAACAGAAGGTTATTTATTCGAACTTGATGAAAGAAAACAATCAGGAAGCAGCACAATATGAAGATGGAAACCATATGGAATATTTTGAAGGAGAGGAAAGAGCAGTCGTAGTAAAGACAGTAGGTTATACGGGATGGAAAATCATTAGTGTTACTCCAATCAAAGAAATTGCAATCAATTTGAATCAGTTTAAATATTTTACCTATATTGTATTAGCGGTTTCTATTATTGTTATTATTATAGGTAATATTGTAATATCAGAGAAGATAACAAATCCAATTCGAAAGCTGGAGCATTCCGTTAAGGACTTAGAAAATGGAAATCTGAATTCCATTATTTATACAGGAGGTTCTCACGAAATACAGCATCTTGGCAGAACAATTTATTCTATGGTGAATCAAATGAAGCATTTGATGGATGATATTGTGAAGGAGCAGGAGGAGAAGCGTAAAAGTGAGCTGGATGCGCTGCAATCTCAGATTAATCCTCATTTTCTATATAATACATTGGATTCCATTGTCTGGATGGTAGAATCTCAGAGGTATCAGGATGCAATCTCTATGGTTACTGCATTAGCAAGTCTGTTTCGAATCAGTCTTAGTAAGGGAAAAAATATTATTTCTATTCATGATGAAATGGAGCATGCTAAAAATTACTTAAAAATTCAAAAGGTTCGTTATAAAGACCAATTTAATGTTGTAATTGATATTGCAAAAGAAATTGAAGAATATAGCACCATTAAGCTGATTGTGCAGCCGCTTTTGGAAAATGCAATTTACTACGGTGTTGAATCAATGAGGGATGAAGGTATTATAACGATAAAAGGCTATGAGACAGAAAATGATATTTATATCGAGATATCGGATAATGGGATGGGAATTCCCAAAGAGGAGCAGCTACTATTACTGACGGACAATAGCAGAGCGAGAAAAAAAGGCTCTGGTATCGGATTGATTAATGTTCATCAAAGAATTAAGCTATATTTTGGTGAAGAATATGGATTGCAAATTAAAAGTGAACTCGACGAGGGAACCACAATTGTAATCCATCTTCCAAAAGTGAAAGATAGGGAGGGAGCTAAATAATAAAAAATGGTAAAAAAGAAAAAACTTTTGATGGGATCTAGTATAGGAATTTCTTTGATGTTTATTATAATTGCACTGCTGATGTATAGCCAAGACAAAGAGATGATACCTCAGCAGGTATCTGTTATCTTATATGGAAATACAATAGATCGATGGGAAAGCTTAAAGCAGGGAATTGATCAGGCGAGTCAGGACAGTGATGTAGAAATCAATTATGTTTTGATGTCAACTACTCATAACATAGAGGAGCAGTTGCTTTTAATACAAAGGGAAATTGATAATGGTGCAGATGGTATTTTGCTTGCGGCAAATGACAGTGAAATGGATTTAAGTACAATTAATTTACCATATAAGAACTTTCCAATCGTATGTATAGAATCTGGTGTTGATAATGATAATATTACTTTGGTCAGTGCTGATAATTATTCTATGGGAGAAAACCTTGCCAAGGTAGTAAAGGATAAAGAAAATTCAATAGCTAAAATAGCAATAATAATGGAAAATCAGCAACGCGACAGTGTAAAAAAACGGTTTGAAGGCTTCTATAATCAAATTACAGAGAAATTCAACAATCTGACCTACTGGGAGAGAGAGACTGGAGAAAACACTCCCATGCTATTCGTTCAAAGAGAATTGACACAGGAAGCTGTAGACGTAGTGGTGGCTTTAGACAATACTTCTTTGGAGGCGGTAATCGATGCGACGATTAACTTGAATAAAAAAGTTAAAATTTACGGAATAGCCAATTCAGACAAAGCCGTTTATTATCTGGATAATAAAAAAATTAAAATGCTTGTTTATCAGGATGAATTTAGTATCGGCTATATTGGCCTGAAAACTATGCTTGGGGAAGAGCAATATGATAAAGAAGAAATAACACAATACATTAAATATTATACTGTAAATGACTCGAATTTATATTTGCCCGAAATTCAACGCGTTCTATTCCCATTTGTCAAATAATAAAGTCAAAGCGAGGAGCAATAGATATGAAAAAGTATAGTAAAGTGCTTGGAGCAAGCTTATTTGTTATTACGTTAGTTAGTGCTTGTTTTGTATTATTTAAACAATATTCCAGACAACAAAAAGTATCAAATGAAGTAAAAAGTATAAAAATAGGTGTTTGCATTTATGATGAATACGATACGTATGTATCCACTCTGATACAAGAGGTAAGCAAGCTGACCAAGCAAAAGGAAATGGAGACTGGTTTTGCAATCACTTTGGATATCCAAAGCGCAAGTGGCAGTCAGATTACGCAAAATGACCAGATTGAGAACTTTGTAGATAAAGAATATGATGCATTGTGTGTTGGTTTGGTTGATAGAACGGATGCTTCCGGTGTAATCGATAAGGCAAAGAGTGCAGATATTCCGATTGTATTTTTTAATCGTGAACTTGTGGAGGAGGATTTACAACGATGGGATAAAATCTATTATGTAGGTGCTGATGCCGCAGAGTCTGGTAACATGCAAGGAAATATTATCGTGGAAGCATGTGAGAAAGACTTTGATTTGATTGATAAAAATAAGGATGGAGTACTTCAATATGTGATGCTGGAGGGAGAACCGGGACATCAAGATGCTTTGGTACGAACAGAGAACTCCATTAAGACGGTAATGAATGCAGGCTATACACTTCAAAAGCTTGGTGATGAAATTGCTAATTGGAACCGCGCACAAGCCACTACGAAAATGGCAACATGGATTGATGAATTTGGCGAAGATATTGAAGTAGTATTTGCGAACAACGATGATATGGCACTTGGAGCCTTAGATGCGCTAAAGAAAAGTAAAATAGAACAATACCCCATAATTGTCGGGGTCGATGGACTGCAAAATGGCTTAGAAAGCGTGAAAAAGAAAGAGTTAATCGGTACTGTATTTAACGATTATCGAGGACAGGCCAAGGCTATTGTTGACATGGCATTTGCTCTTGCCATGAAGCAAGACTTTCCAAAAAGCATTCAATTCGTGAACAACAAATATGTATACATCCCTTATCAAAAAATTACATATGATAACGTACAAGAATACATTAGATTACTTGAGCAATAGTAGTATTCTGATCCGTCTGCCTGATTATGGAACATTCATCTAGGCAGACTAGAAGCATTCAAATAGGCATTCGCACTCAGAAGTAACGTTTCTGTCAATTTGGTTAAGTTATAAATGGACTCATTAAAGCCAAGCTCTAGCCAATGTTCTAAGATCGAAACCATTCCACCTGCAATAAAATGAATGACGTAAGGCTCTAAGCCGGTTTGTGCTCCAATGTTTTCTTTGATGAAATACATGTGGACAGAATCAGCATATTCCATATATTTTTTTGTTAATAAATAGAACAAATCATCACGGTGCAAAAAGGTAAGTAATTGTTTCTCTTGCGCCCAAAATTCATAATAATGATAAAATATCTCATAGGATGCTGATTCTTCAATATTAAATTTACTACGGAAAGTTTCAAATAACTGATCCAGAATATAGTGAATAATATCCTCCTTGGTGTCGAAATTTCGATAAAAAGTTTTTCGTACCAGCGACGCCTCCTGACAAATTTGCGTGACCGTGATTTCAGAAAAACTGTAAGCTTCTAAAAGGTGAATTAAGGAAGCGGCAATCCATTTTTGTGATTGAATTGCGATTAAACTTGTTTGTTTTTTATACATGGTGACACACATTCTCCTTTTTGTGTAAGTTAAATCAGATATCTTGTTTTTTATTTTTCTCTAGTATACTATTGATTATTATATGACACAAGTGGGACATTTTATTTAAATAGGATTTATTTATGAGATGATGCATGAACTAGAAAGCGGAAAGTGAGAAAATCATGAGCTATGTGAAAATAATAGAGGAATATAGAAGATACTATATGGGAGAAAGCACCATTGTTGCCAATAACGGAATTAGTTTTGAGATTGAAAAGGGTGAATTTGCAATTATATTAGGGCCAAGTGGGGCAGGCAAATCAACGGTTTTAAATATTTTAGGAGGAATGGATACACCGGATGAAGGGCATGTCTTTGTAGATGGAATTGATATAGCAACCTATAACAGTAAAAAACTGACGAAATACCGACGGGAAGATGTAGGATTTGTATTTCAGTTTTATAATTTAGTTCCTAATTTGACAGCAAAGGAAAATGTAGAATTGGCAACACAGATTTCACCAAATGCATTAGATGTCGACAATGTATTAGAAGATGTTGGACTGGGTGACAGAAAACTCAACTTTCCTGCGCAGCTATCAGGTGGTGAGCAGCAGCGAGTTGCGATTGCAAGGGCACTGGCGAAGAATCCCAAATTACTGCTTTGCGACGAGCCAACGGGAGCACTTGATTATGAAACAGGCAAGCAGATATTAAAGCTATTACAGGATACTTGCAAAAATACGGGAACCACCGTTATTGTAATCACACACAATACAGCGATAGCACCGATGGCGGATCGAGTAATTCATATACATAATGCCAAAGTTCGTAATATTGAAGTCAATGCCGCTCCGTTGCCTGTTGAGTTAATCGAATGGTAGATAGGAGCAGGTAATGGGTAAGAAAAAAGCACTAAAAAGACTTATTTTTCAAGAAATACTTACTTCGAAAGCAAGGTTTATTTCCATTATGCTGCTGATTCTCATCGGTGTTTCGTTTTATTCTGCATTGAATGCTTCGGGACCGGATATGTTAAAAACAGCAGAACTTTATTTTAATAACCGTCACTTAATGGACATTCATGTAGTATCTACCATGGGACTTGAGGATGAAGACATTGAAATTTTAAAATTACATGAAGATATTGATCAGATTGAAGTCGGGTACAGTCAGGACGTTTTGACTTCAAAAGAAAATAAGATTTTAAAGGTTTATTCCTATGATTCAAGTCAAACCTTAAACCAGCTCGAAGTAAAGTCAGGGAAATTGCCAGAAAATTCAGGAGAAATTGCATTAGTTGCCAGTGACGAAATAGAAAAATTATACCAGATCGGTGACACGGTTTCTTTTCTTTCAGACAGTGAAGATACTAATTTGTCTGAACAGTTTGATAAATCGAACTATACGGTGGTAGGTTTTGTAAAAAGCCCATTCTATGTAAGCGACAAACAGCTTGGCAGCAGTACGATTGGAAAGGGTACACTGGATGGCTATGGTATTATTATTGCGGAGGATTTTAATCTTTCGGTCTATACAGATGCCTATATGACATTTAAAAGCCTGAAGGGCGTTGATTCCTGTAGCAATTTGTACAAAAATACAATTGAAAGCTATCAGGAAGAAATAGAGTCATCCTTTGATGAACGCTCGGTGATACGATTGGCTGATATCAAGGGAGAGGCGCAAGAAAAATTAACGGATGCGAAACAAGAGGTATCAGAGGGTAAGAAAGAGCTGACAGATGCAGAAACTAAACTTGAAGATGCAAAAGCCCAAATTGAAGATGGAACGAGTCAGATTGCAGAGGCAAAAATTGAATTGCAAGATGCAAAAAAGAAATTAGAAGATGGGCAGGCTGAATATGATGAAAACAAAGCCATATTTGATGAAAAGATAGCAGACGGTAAGGCACAGTTAGATATTGGAGGTAATCAGCTTGCACAAGGACAGAGTACGTTAGATGAAAACAAGGAAAAGGTAAAGCAGGGTAAAGCACAGGTAGATGAGGGATTAAAGCAAATTGAAGCACAAACTGTCACTCTCACAGAACAAAAAAGTCAAATGGAAGCTTTCTTAGAACAGACAAAGCAAATAATCGAAGTGCCGATTGCGTATATAACAACCGAGCAGCAAAATACCTTAATACAAGCTGGAAGTGCAGTAACAATTGGGGATAGCCTGACCTTAGGTGATTTGTGGACGGCATATTTTACCAATTCGACAAGCGGTAGTACGATTGTTGATGCATTAGAGAGTATCCTTTCACAAATTGATGCAGGTCTGGTTACTTTAGCAGATACGAAAAAGCAGCTATTAGAGAAACAGGAAGAGTTAGATAACGCACAAGCTCAAATAAATAGTGGTCAGGAGGAGCTAAATACAGGTGCAGACACGATTATAGTAAAAAGCAAAGAGTTTGAAGAAGCGAAGGCAGATGGTGAAAGTCAGCTTGCGGAGGCGAAAAAGAAGCTTGAAGATGGATGGGCAGAATATGAAGATGGTGCTGCTACACTTTTGGATGAAGAGCAAAAGCTAGAGGATGCAAAGCAAGAATATGAAGACGGTTTGGAAGAATATAATGAGAAAAAAGCCGATGCCCAAAAAGAGATAGCCGATGCCGAAGAGAAAATAGCAGACGGGGAAAAAAAGCTGGCAGACTTAAAGAGCTTGACCTATTATGCATTGGCAAGGGAAGACAATCCAGGGTATAGCGAATATGCAGATAATGCAAAAAGACTTTCAGCTCTATCGGTTGTATTTCCAACCTTTTTCTTTGCGATAGCTGCATTAGTATGTCTCACAACCATTACTAGAATGATAGAGGAACAAAGGGTACAGATCGGAACCTTAAAGGCGCAAGGTTATACAAATGGAGAAATCTCCTTAAAATATTATGTCTATGCACTTGGTGCCGGAGGTGTTGGTACACTTCTTGGGCTGCTCTTGGGCTTTTATGGTATACCAAGAATTATTGTAAGTGCATATAGTCCCATGTATGAGCTTCCAAATCAACAATTCGATGCATATTTATCGATAGGAATGATCTCAGTTGCAATTGCAGTTTTTAGTACAGGAATCTCTGTATGGGCTGTACTTCATCAGGAATTAAAAGAGTGTCCTGCCACGTTAATGCGGCCAAAGGCTCCTAAGGTTGGAAAACGGATTTTCTTAGAGAGAATGACTTTGATTTGGAATCGATTGAATTTTGTACAAAAAGTAACCATGCGTAATTTATTTCGCTATAAACAGCGTATGATTATGACTGTTTTTGGAATTGCAGGTTGTATGGGGTTGATGATGACGGGCTTTGGTATTAAGGACTCATTAGCGGATATACCAAACTTGCAATATAATACGATTATACATTATCAAGCATTAGCAGTATTTGATGAAGATGCCAGTAATGCAAAAAAGGAAGAAGCGAAAGCGGCAATAGCAAACATGAATGGTTTAAATGATTATTTAATGATATGGGAAGGACTCTATGATGTAAAGCATGCAGGTGTCAACACCCAGCAGGTTCTGTTAGTTGTTCCCGAAGATACCCAGAAGTTTTCGCAGTTTGTCTCATTACGTAATCAAGGAAGTGACAGTTCCTATGAATTACCAGAGAATGGAGCAGTCATTACCCAAAAATTAGCTGATTTATTTCGTGTAAAGGCAGGAGATTCTATAACAATAACAGACGCGGATAATCAAGAATATGTCATACCAATTGCAAAAATTACCGAAAACTATACAGGGCATTATATTTATATGTCACCACAGACTTATCAAGAATGTTTTAATAGCACCGCCATTCAATATAATGGAACTTTGCTCCAATACGAACAGGATGAGGCGTGGGAAGAGACAGTGTCAAAATTTTTGAATCAATATAGTGCGATTCAAACCATTTCCTATAACTCTTCTGTTATCGAAACGCTGAATCATTCCTTGGACAGCTTAAATGCGGTAGTTTTGGTAATTATCATCGCAGCAGCCGTTCTGGCTTTTGTGGTACTTTACAATTTGACCAATATTAATGTGTCAGAGCGAATACGGGAACTTTCTACGATTAAAGTATTAGGCTTTTACGATAATGAAGTTACAATGTATATTTACCGTGAAAATGTTATTCTATCTTTACTTGGAATTTTCTTCGGAAGCTTTCTTGGTAAATTTCTTCATTACTTTGTTTTAGATACTGCATTAATGGATAACATGACGTTTCAAAATTCTTTACATGTGCTAAGCTATGTATTTGCAGGAGCATTAACCTTACTTTTTGCAACATTGGTTATGTGGGTGATGCATAATAGATTAAAGCATGTGGATATGATAGAGGCATTAAAGTCGAATGATTAAGGAAAAATAGCGTTTACTATTATAATAAACAAAACAACCAATCAGTACAACTTTCAAATATTTACAATACAAGTTATAAAAATTGTACACAAATTGTATTGACAAGTGTTTCTTTATTGCTGTATATTATTGATAGAAAAGCTTGTAAAAGCAATACAAAATTATATAATGTGAATAAATGGAAAATAAATACAAAGTTGCATTGGCAAAGGTAATCATACGAGTTACTTTGGAGGATAAATCATGACACAACAGCCTAAATATAAGAAATTAGTTGAATGGGTAAAGGCTCAAGTGGAAAGCTCTAAGCTAGGTCCGGGGGAAAAACTTAATTCAGAGAATGAACTGACAGAGATGTTTCAGATCAGCAGGCAAACGGTAAGACGTGCCATTGAAGAGCTAGAAATGGATGGAATTGTTGAGAGGCGTCAGGGGAGCGGAACCTATATCAGTAATGTATTTAAGAGAAAAACAGAAAATACAATGAATATAGCTGTCATTACTACGTATGTGGATGATTACATTTTCCCAAGTATTATTAAAGGAATGGAAGAGGTAATATCTGACGCAGGCTATACTCTTCAAATTGCTTTTACTCATAATAGCGTAGAAAAGGAATATAGTGTTATTAAGAACATTTTGGACAGAAATATGGCAGACGGTATTATTGTAGAACCAACTAAGAGCGGTATTCCGAATCCAAATGTGGAATTATACAATGAAATTATAGCAAAGGATATACCAACTATTTTTTTTAACAGCTATTATCCTGAAATCAAGCTTCCTTATGTGGTACTTGATGATAAGGCAACCGGATATAAAGCAGCTAAGCATTTAATTGATGCAGGACATGAGAGAATTGCAGGAATATTTAAATCGGATGACAGACAAGGTCACTTAAGATATGCAGGATATGTACAAGCTTTGTCAGAGGAAGGCTTAAGGTTATATGACGAGAATGTACTTTGGATTGACACGGAGGATTTAAGAAATCTTTCAATGGAATCAAAGCGTGTGTTAAAAAGACTTAAGGATTGTACGGGCTGTGTTTGCTATAACGATTTGGCTGCGCAGGAAGTTGTTAAGATATGTAGTAAACATGAAATAAAAATACCAGAAGAATTATCTCTTGTTAGTATAGACAATTCCGATCTTGCAGCTAATTGTAAGATACCTTTAACCTCAGTATCACATCCTAAAATTGAGCTTGGTAAAATGGCGGCAAGCAATCTGATTCAAATGATACGAGGTGAAATCGCACAGGCAAGCTATGCATTTTCGCCGGAGCTTACCGAGCGTAAATCGGTGAAAAGAATCAACTAGTAGATATATTAAGTGAAAGCCGCTTAAATGTGGAGTGCTAGAAGCTTCCATTATGATAAATTAAAGGAGGAAATACAATGAATACAGGAAAGCAGTACAAGTTTTGGTTTGCAACAGGTTCACAAAGTCTTTATGGAGACGAGTGTTTAAGGGAAGTGGCAGATCATTCAAGAATCATGGTAGAGGGTCTTAACAAGTCAGGGATATTACCATTTGAGGTAGTATTAAAACCAACCTTAATTGACAATGAATCCATTCGTAAAACCTTTAATGATGCAAATGCAGATAATGAGTGTGCAGGTGTTATAACATGGATGCATACTTTTTCACCGGCTAAATCATGGATTTTAGGACTTCAGGAATATAGAAAGCCGCTATTACATTTACATACTCAGTTTAATCAGCAAATTCCGTATGATTCCATTGATATGGACTTTATGAATACAAACCAGTCTGCTCATGGTGACAGAGAGTTTGGTCATATCGTAAGTCGTATGGGACTTGAAAGAAAGGTAATTGTAGGTTTCTGGGATGATAAGCAGGTACAGGAGAGAATTGCATCCTGGATGAGAACTGCAATCGGCCTTATGGAGAGCAGTCATATCCGCGTATTAAGGGTTGGAGATAATATGAGAAACGTAGCCGTTACCGAAGGCGATAAGGTAGAAGCTCATATTAAGTTTGGCTGGGAAATTGATGCTTATAATATTACAGATATTTCAGAATATGTGCAGGCTGTATCAGAGGGTGATATCAATATTTTGGTAGAAGAATATTATGATAAGTATGACATGATTTTAGAGGGAAGAAATGCAGATGAGTTTAGGAAGCATGTTGCAGTTCAAGCCGGTATTGAGCTGGGATTTGAGAGATTCTTAAAAGAAAAGAACTATCAGGCAATCGTAACCAACTTTGAAATGTTATCTGGTCTACAGCAGCTTCCAGGACTTGCGATTCAAAGATTAATGGAAAAAGGCTATGGATTTGGCGGAGAAGGTGACTGGAAAACAGCGGCTATGGTTCGTTTAATGAAGATTATGACAGAGGGAGTAAAGGATGCAAAGGGAACTTCCTTTATGGAGGATTATACTTATAATCTTGTACAGGGTCAAGAAGGAATTCTTCAGTCTCATATGCTTGAGGTTTGCCCAAGCATCAGTGCAGTGAAACCGGCAATTAAGGTGTCACCTCTTTCGATGGGAAACCGCGAAGATCCGGCACGTTTGGTATTTACTTCAAAAGCAGGAAAGGGTATCGCAACCTCTCTGGTAGATATGGGGAATCGTTTTAGATTGATTATTAACGAAGTAGAGTGTCTGACTCAGGATATTCCAATGCCTAAATTACCAGTGGCATCTGCGTTTTGGAGACCAGAGCCTAGTCTTTCCACAGGGGCAGAAGCATGGATTTTGGCTGGCGGAGCACATCATACTGCATTTTCATATGATCTTACAACAGAGCAGATGGTAGACTGGGCAGCAGGAATGGGAATTGAAAGTGTTGTCATTGATAAGGATACGACGATACGAAATATTAAGAATGAGTTAAGATGGAATTCCATCGCATTTCGCTAGGGGTTGATAATCAGTAAACAATAATTGTACGGCTCAGTACTTTAGGGAATTATCTGAGTCCTCAACAAAAAAGAAGAGGGTGGAAGTAAAATGGATCAAAACAGTAAGGTAATAAATTGTATACAAAATGGAATGGCGTCGTTAGGAATTGAATTTGGATCTACACGTATTAAAGCAGTATTAATTGATGAAAAGCATAATCCGATAGGAATTGGAAGTTATGAATGGAAAAATAAGCTGGTAGATGAAATCTGGACCTATGATGAGGAGGATATATGGAAAGGACTTAGTGGCTGTTATATGGATTTAGCTAAGGATGTTCAGAATCAATATGGAATTACAATTCATAAATTAGCAGGAATAGGATTTAGTGCCATGATGCATGGGTACCTGCCTTTTGATGAAAAGGATAACCTCTTGGTTCCATTTCGTACATGGCGCAACAATATGACAGGGGAAGCCTGCAAAAAGCTGATCAGCTTATTCCAATATAACATTCCACAGCGCTGGAGTATTGCACATTTATATCAGGCAATTCTAAATAATGAGAAGCATGTGAAAGACATTTGCTTTCTTACAACGCTTGCCGGCTACGTTCACTGGAAGCTGACGGGAAAGAAGGTACTGGGAATTGGAGATGCATCAGGTGTATTTCCAATTGATATAGAAAAAAAGAATTATCATGCTAAAATGCTAAAGCAGTTTGATGACTTAATTGCTGACAAAGGTTACACTTGGAAGCTAGAGGATGTTTTACCTAAGGTTTTGGCAGCAGGAGACAATGCAGGTTATTTGACAGAAGCAGGAGCAAAGCTTATGGACGCATCAGGTAATCTGGAGGCAGGCATTCCGATTTGCCCACCTGAGGGTGATGCAGGTACAGGAATGGTAGCAACCAATACGGTTGCGAAAAAAACAGGAAACGTTTCAGCGGGAACTTCCGTTTTTGCTATGATTGTATTGGAAAAGGAATTATCAAAGGTTTATGAAGAACTTGATATGGTAACGACTCCGTCAGGGGATTTGGTTGCTATGGCTCATTCCAATAACTGTACGACTGATTTAAATGATTGGATTCAGCTTTTTAAACAATCAATGGAAGCATTTGGGGTATCCATAGATAATGACAAATTATTTGAAGTGCTTTATAATAAGGCTTTGGAGGGAGATGCAGACTGCGGAGGGCTTTTGTCCTACTGTTATCATTCGGGAGAGCACATGACCGGATTTACAGAGGGAAGACCTTTATTTGTAAGAACTCCAAATAGTCAGTTTAATCTTGCTAATTTTATGCGTGTACATTTATATACTTCCCTGGGAGCGATGAAAATCGGACTTGATCTTCTTATGAAGCAAGAAAAGGTTAAAATAGACCAGATTTTGGGACATGGAGGACTTTTTAAAACAAAGACCGTAGGACAGAAAATATTGGCAGCAGCAGCAGGAGTTCCTGTTTCTGTTATGGAAACAGCAGGAGAAGGAGGAGCCTGGGGCATTGCCATATTAGCGGCCTATATGGCTCATAATGAAAAGAAGGAAAGCCTTTCGAAATACTTGAATACGGAGGTATTTGCAGATAGTGTCTTTGACGAAGTAAAACCAACTATAGAAGAAATAGAAGGTTTTGAGAAATTTATCGAACGTTATAAAGAAGGTTTAGAGATTGAACGAGCGGCAGTAAATCATATGCAATAAAGAAAGTGAGAGCAAGAAAGGAGTCACGTATGTTAAAGGATTTAAAGGAACAGGTATTTGAAGCAAACATGGAATTGCCAAAGAGAGGTCTGATCACCTACACATGGGGCAATGTAAGCGGGATTGACAGGGAAAAAGGCTTGTTTGTGATAAAACCAAGCGGAGTGGATTATGAGGACTTAAAGCCGGAAGATATGGTGGTTATGGATTTAGAAGGAAATAGAGTAGAAGGTAAATTTAAGCCATCCTCTGACACAGCTACTCACCTTGAGCTTTATAAGGCATTTGATAAAGTGGGAGGAATTGTTCACACACATTCCCCTTGGGCAACCTCATGGGCACAGGCAGGAAGAGGAATCCCATGTTATGGAACGACTCATGCAGACTACTTCTATGGAGCAATTCCGTGCGCAAGAGGACTCAGTGCAGATGAGATTAACGGAGAATATGAGAAAAATACAGGGCTTGTTATTATAGAAACCTTTAAAAATATTGATCCAATGAGTGTTCCTGGAATTCTGTGCAGTAATCATGGACCATTTACCTGGGGTAAGGATTCTAAAGAGGCTGTGCATAATGCAGTAGTATTAGAGGAAGTTGCCAAAATGGCCACACGAACGGAAGCGATTAACAAGGATGTCGCACCGGCTCCTCAGGTATTGCAGGATAAACACTATTTAAGAAAACATGGTGCAAATGCATATTATGGTCAAAAATAATGGATTGAATTTATAAATAACTAGATTTTGAGAGAAAAAGAGTAAAAATTGTAGTAGACAAGATATACTCCTAGTGATAATCTGGGAATAGATTTTAGATATTTTAAAGAGAGAGAGGATTAATTTTATGAAATTTTTCATTGACACAGCCAAAGTAGAGGATATTAAAAAAGCAAACGATATGGGAATCATCTGTGGTGTAACTACGAATCCATCTTTAATTGCAAAAGAGGGAAGAGTATTTGAAGAAGTAATTGCAGAAATCGCTTCCATCGTGGATGGACCAATCAGCGGTGAAGTAAAGGCAACTACAATAGATGCAGAGGGTATGATCAAAGAAGGAAAAGAAATCGCTAAAATTCACCCTAATATGGTTGTAAAAATTCCAATGACAGTAGAAGGCTTAAAGGCAACTAAGGTTCTTAGCAAAGAAGGTATCAAGACAAATGTTACTTTAATCTTTAGTGCAGCACAGGCGTTACTTGCCGCCAGAGCAGGAGCTGCTTATGTATCACCATTTCTTGGACGTTTAGATGATATTTCAATGCCGGGAATTGATTTGGTTCGTACGATTGCAGATATCTTTCAGATTCATGGTATCGAAACAGAGATTATTGCAGCAAGCGTTCGTAATCCAATTCATGTAATAGATTGTGCATTAGCAGGAGCGGACATTGCGACAGTTCCATATGCTACGCTGGAACAAATGACAAAGCATCCATTAACAGATCAGGGCATTGAAAAATTCCAGGCAGATTATAAAAAGGTTTTCGGGGATCAATAAAACGATATATTGTAATTCTAAAATTATAATTTATATATAATAAAAAATAAAATTTGTTCGTTTCACACGGTAGACAACTAACTTTGCCAAAAGGCAAAGAAGTTGTCTATTTTTTATGTAATAGGAGCGTGTCCAGCGAAGCTGGACCACACCAGTCGGTGCAAGTCCGGTTATGGTAATCGCCAGTGAGCCATATAGTCAAACTCGGTGCGTTGTAGTAATGCAGGGTGCTAAGCGAGTGGGTAATGTAACTTCGAAAGAGGTG
>NZ_QICS01000019.1 GCF_003201285.1 Lachnotalea glycerini | reverse complement strand
TGAAGAGTACAAGGTAGATAGGGCAGAGGTGGAAGTGCAGTAATGTATGGAGCTGACTGTTACTAATCGGTCGAGGGCATGACCCAAAGAGAATAGCAAACGACAAGCGAAGCTTGAAGAGCTAAGAAGCGTCAAATATTTTTCGAGTTCAATGTGCAGTTTTGAAGGTACAAACCTTTATAATCCTTGATAGCTCAATGGTAGAGCACACGGCTGTTAACCGTGGTGTTGTAGGTTCGAGCCCTACTCAGGGAGTTTAGAAAAGCCGGCTCCATGGTCAAGCGGTTAAGACACCGCCCTTTCACGGCGGTAACAGGGGTTCAAATCCCCTTGGAGTCACTTATAAGTGCCGACGTGGCTCAATTGGCAGAGCAGCTGACTTGTAATCAGCAGGTTATCGGTTCAAGTCCGATCGTCGGCTTGACTAATATCATATTAGTAATGAAGAGATTTGGACCTTTAGCTCAGTTGGTTAGAGCAATCGGCTCATAACCGATCGGTCCTGGGTTCGAGTCCCCGAAGGTCCATTTATTTAAAACTCTTTGTAATGTAGTAAGGCCCGATGGCTCAGTTGGTTAGAGCGCCGCCCTGTCACGGCGGAGGTCGTGGGTTCGAGTCCCATTCGGGTCGTTGATATTGGATATAAAAAGTCAATATTGTTTTTCCCATGGGATCATAGCTCAGCTGGGAGAGCATCTGCCTTACAAGCAGAGGGTCACAGGTTCGAGCCCTGTTGGTCCCATAACTTATTATTTTATATAATAAGTAACCATAATACTTAAAATAATTAAGTGAATGATGGTTTTGCCGGCGTGGCGGAACTGGCAGACGCACAGGACTTAAAATCCTGCGGGACTTATACTCTCGTACCGGTTCGATTCCGGTTGCCGGCAGTAAGCAATAGTAGTTTCTATTGCTTTTATCTCTTATAGATAATTGTTTCAGCAATTAGATGCAAGAGATTAATATTATTATTTTATATGTGTGCGATTAGCTCAGCTGGATAGAGCGTCTGGCTACGGACCAGAAGGCCGGGAGTTCGAATCTTCTATCGCACGTTAATACCCATAGTATTTATGCTATGGGTATTTTTTTATAGGAAAGACCTTGTTGTGGTAACGTATAAAAGCTTTGATTCCTCTGAAATAAAAACACAATGCGCACGAATGCAAGTGGAAAATGTCACTGCGTGACAGCATACGGCGCGGAAAAACGGTTAAGTCCCTCATGAGTGAGGGACTAGGAACTGATGCGGACTTGTCCGCTTTGTTATATAAAAGTAAATTCTGATGAATTTTCTTATATATAAACCTCTGTGGATCGCAGAGATGCAAGTAAGGAGGAGTAATTGCTTCGCAAACGCGCCTCTCAAGAGGTCTGTATGCAGATACTTTGTGAATGTATAATTTGAACGTACTCTTTTATTAATGTATTTAAAAAATTCTTACGTGTTGTCAATGAAAATGTCTTATTACTAATCACTTAATTAATTATGAAAGATTATTCGAACACATAAAGTTCAATTCATGGATATGCAGAAATTGTAAAAATGATGACTATTTCAATACAGAGGAATTTATGAAAATAATTAAAAAATATTGACAGTCAACAATAAATACTTTACAATACGAATAAATAGGTCTAAAATAATAGTTAAATATTTTTAAAATAGTTTTATAATTATGTATTGTGAATAATTATGAATTTATACTGATAGTGAATCGAGCGGTTGATGTCATTAAGAGCGAAGACATTTTGAAACTAGCTCTTTTTTCGTAATGGATAAACTATTTGTGTTAATTTTGCACGATAGTAAAAGATATTTATGATTGACAACAAAAAAATTAAATTAAGAAAAGGGGGTACGATATGACTAAATATATATTAAAACGTACAGCAGCATCATTATTTACAGTATTTATTGTTGCTACATTAACTTTTGCATTGATGAAAGCAGTACCGGGAAGTCCTTTTACATCTGAAAAGGCAAATTTAATTGTTGAAACATCATTAAATGAAAAATATGGTCTGGATAAACCTATTTATGTTCAGTATGGCATTTATTTAGAACAGTTAATACATGGAGACTTAGGTATTAGCTATAAGGTGCAGAAAAATGCAAAGGTAGTTAAAATTATCAAAACAACTTTTCCCGTATCGGCAAGAATGGGTGGATTAGCAATCTTGCTAGCGCTGGGATGTGGTATTCCTTTAGGATGTATTGGTGCACTAAGAAATGGGAAATGGCAGGATAATGTAATTAGAATATTTTCGACTTGTGGTATTGCAATACCAAGTTTTGTTATTGCGTCGATTTCTATGCTGATTTTCGCTGTTAAATTAAAATGGGTGCCAAGTTTAGGACTGAGTTCTCCAAAAAGTTATATTTTACCGGTGCTATCACTTACTTTTTATCCAATGTGTTATATAGCCAGATTGATGAGAGCAAGTATGTTAGAAGCGTTAGGTCAAGATTATATAAGAACAGCCAGAGCAAAAGGAATGTCTGAAAGGGTTACGACCTTTAAACATGCTTTGAGAAATTCTTTGATTCCTGTTATTACTTATGTGGGTCCAATGATTGCATATACCTTAGTTGGAGCTTTTGTTGTGGAAAAGATTTTTAATATTCCTGGTTTAGGGAGATATTTTATAAAGGCTATAGAAAATAGAGACTATTCACTCATTATGGGAACTACAGTTTTTTTAGCAGTACTGATTATAGTAATGAATCTGTTTTGTGACATCTTATATAAGGTAGTAGACCCTAGAATAAAACTTGGTGAATAGGAGGAAAAAGGAATGGTATTAAATAATGAAAGATTTTTTAGCTTACACATAGAAGTAAATGATGAGGACTTTAAGCCTGTTTTAAAGGAGGAGCAAAAGCAGTTAGTTCAAATGAGGACAAATGTCAGCTATTGGAAAGATGCATGGAGGAGATTAAAAGGGAATAGAATAGCAATGATATCTCTTATTGTTATTATAGCAGTTATTATTTTTGCATTTATTGGACCTCTATTTAGTCCATATACATATGATATGCAAAACAGGGGAGACGAGAGTTTGTTTCCATGTACTGAATATCCATTTGGAACAGATCAGTTTGGAAGGGATCTTTTGGTTAGAACAATGATTGGTGCACGCATTTCCTTAATTATTGGTATTGGAGCCTCTTTTTTAGTCTTAGTGATAGGATCCGTTTATGGTGCAATATCAGGTTTATTTGGGGGAAAAGTCGACAGTATTATGATGAGAATTTGTGAGCTTATTTATTCAGTTCCAGATATTTTAATTATTATTCTATTGCAGATTACGCTAAAGGATCCTTTGATAGCCCTAGCTAATGCAGGAAAATTGGGGCCACTGCAAAAGTTAGGACCTGGTATATTAGCTATTTTTATTGTTTATGCACTTTTATATTGGGTGGGCATGGCAAGAATTATTCGAGGACAGGTTCTTCAATTAAAGGAGATGGAATTTATTAGTGCAGCAAGAGCGTTAGGAGCAGATAATAAGAGACTAATTTTTAAACATCTCCTTCCAAACTGCACAGGTCAAATAGTAGTAACAGCAATGTTGCAGATACCGTCTGCTATTTTCACAGAGGCATTTTTGAGCTTTTTAGGTCTGGGAGTCAGTATGCCAATGGCCAGTTTAGGTTCCTTGGCGTCAGAAGCATTAAACGGCCTTTCTTCTTATCCTTATAAATTAATATTTCCGGCTCTAACAATTAGTATTATTATTCTGGCATTTAATTTATTTGGTGATGGTCTTCGTGATGCTCTTGATCCGATGATGAAGAAATAAGGAGGGGACAAAATGCAATCAAATGAACACATACCTTTATTAAGGGTACAGGATTTAGAGATATCTTTCTTTACGTATGTAGGAGAGGTGAAAGCTGTTAGGAAGATATCCTATGATCTTTATCCGGGAGAAGTCATGGGAATTGTAGGTGAATCTGGTTCTGGTAAATCAGTATCCTCTTATGGGGTGATGGGAATTTTACCTAATCCCGGAAAAATTGTAGGAGGTCGAATTCTATTTGATGGTAGGGATATCACTCATTTACCTGAAAAAGAGCTTTTAAAGATACGTGGAAAAGATATCAGTATGATTTTTCAAGATCCTATGACATCTTTAAATCCTGTGTTTACTGTTGGAAATCAAATTAATGAGGTTCTAATAAAACACACAAGCCTAACAAATAAAGAACGCCTAGACAGAATAATTGAATTGTTTGAATTAGTCGGAATTACTCAGCCGGAAAAAAGAATACAACAATATCCACATGAATTTTCCGGCGGTATGCGACAGCGCGTTATGATTGCTATGGCTTTGGCTTGTAATCCTAAGCTGTTGATTGCAGATGAACCTACCACGGCACTTGATGTCACAATTCAAGCACAAATTATAGCTTTATTAAAGGAATTGAAAGACAAAATTGACATGTCTGTTATTTTTATTACGCATGATTTAGGTGTTGTTGCCGATGTTTGTGATAAGGTTGCAGTGATGTATGGAGGCAGTTTAATTGAAAAAGGAAATATTGATGATATTTTCTATGAACCAAAGCATCCGTATACATGGGGACTATTAAGGTCTGTACCTAAAATTAATGCAGATGAGCATGAACGGTTAATTCCGATTGAAGGCAATCCAGTCGATTTAATTAATCCGCCAAAGGGATGTGCTTTTGCTCCGAGATGTGAGCATTGTATGAAAGTTTGTATGACAAAAAGACCACCAGTATATGCTGTTAATAAAGAGCATGAAGTTGATTGCTGGCTTACTGTGAAAGAAGTCTATGAAAAGGAGAAAAATCAATAATGATTACTAATAAGAATGAAAATTTACTTGAGATTACTGGACTTAAAAAGTATTTTTCTGTAAAAGCCGGTTTTGCTAAAACTTCTTATGTAAAGGCTGTAGATGATGTAAGTCTGACAATTAGAAAAGGTGAAACACTTGGTCTTGTTGGTGAATCTGGGTGTGGAAAAACTACTTTTGGGCGTACTTTATTACGGTTATATGAGCCGACAGAGGGAAAAATAATTTATGATGGAGTAGATATTACAAAGGTAGATATGCTTTCTTATCGAAAAAAAATGCAGATTATTTTTCAGGATCCATATGCATCATTAGATCCTAGAATGACGATAGGTGATATTATAGGTGAGCCATTGGATATTCATAAGCTTTATTCTTCAAAGGTACAAAGGCAGGCCAGAATATATGAGTTGTTAAAAACAGTTGGTTTAAATGAAGAACATGCTGATCGATTTCCTCATGAGTTTTCAGGAGGTCAAAGACAAAGAATTGGAATAGCAAGAGCTTTGGCAGTGAATCCTGAATTTATTGTTTGCGATGAACCAATTTCAGCATTGGATGTTTCGATTCAGGCACAAGTAGTTAATATGTTAGAAGATTTACAAAAGGAAAAGGGGTTTACTTATTTATTTATCGCACATGATTTATCAGTAGTTAAGCATATCAGTAATCGTATTGGTGTTATGTATTTGGGGCATCTTGTAGAGCTTAGCAATAGTAATGAGCTTTATAAAAATCCGATGCATCCGTATACACAAACATTGTTATCAGCAATACCAATTGCCGATCCCAAAGAGTCTAGAATAAAGGAAAGAAAAATTTTAACAGGTGATATTCCAAGTCCATTGGATTCGCCCAGTGGCTGTACTTTTCAAACGCGCTGTCCATACGCAACCGAGATTTGCACAAAAAAGGCTCCAGAGTTTAGGGAGCATAAAAAAGGGCATCTTGTGGCATGTCACAATCTTAAGTGAATCAGTAGATTTTAGGGCAGATTGCTTTAGAATAAATATAAAATAGAGGAGAGTTATAAATGAAAATGTTCAAGAAAATTATGACGTTGGTATTAGCTGTGAGTATGATTATGGTATCCGCAACCGGTTGTCAGTCTAAAGAAGAACAAAAACAAAAAACAGTTGTTGCTACAGAAGCATCATTGGCTGATACAAATGATACAAATGCAACGAATGATACAACTGCAAAAGGCGGAACGATTAATGTACATGTAGGACCAGAACCAAATTCGATTGACCCTGCGCTTAATGTTACAGTGGATGGAGGAAGCTTACTAAACCATGCATTTGAAGGCTTAACGAAAATAGACCAAGATGGCATTTATGTAGATGCGCAGGCTGCATCTCATACGGTAAGTGAGGATGGATTAGTATATACATTTACACTTCGTGATGATATTAGATGGTCAGATGGACAGTCTGTTAAAGCTTCTGATTTTGTTTATGCATGGCAGAGATTAGTTGATCCAGCAACAGGAGCAGAATACAATTATATTATTGATATGGTACAAAATGCAAATGCAATTATGACAGGTGATGCAAAGCCGGATACATTAGGGATAAAAGCACTTGATGACAAGACAGTTGAAATAACTCTTGTTGCTCCGTGTGCTTATTTCTTAGAAATTTGTGCTTTCCCAAATACTTTTCCGGTCAGGCAGGATATTATAGAAGCTTATGGTGATGCATGGGCAACGGAACCAGAGCATTATGTAAGCAATGGACCTTACACATTAACAGAGTGGGATCATCAGTCTAAGATGGTGTATTCAAAAAATCAAAATTATTACGGTGTTGATGCATTAGGTCCAGATCAGATTAATTTCATGCTGATTGAGGACTGGAATTCAGTTTTAACTGCATTTAAGAACGGAGATATATTATTTGGTGATGAATTGCCTTCAGAGGAAATGGAGGCTATGAAAGGAAATGGACTTTATTTTGCACCACAATTGGGAACTTACTTTCTATGCATTAATAATCAAAAGGAAGAATTTAAGGATGTTAATGTTAGGAAAGCATTGGCATTAGCAATTGACAGACAATATATTATTGATTCTGTTAAGAAAAATGGAGCTGTCCCTGCTGATACTTTCGTGGCGAAAAGCCTGACCGAGCCAAATGGAACAGAATTTCACAGTAATGCCGATGCGTGGTATGACACTTCAGATTATGATGCAAATGTTTCTAAAGCACAGAAGCTATTAGAAGATGCAGGCTATCCAAACGGAGTGGGTTTTCCGTCTATTGAAATTATGATTAATCCCGGTCATGAGGATGTGGCACAGGCAGTACAGAATATGTGGCAGGAAAAGCTGGGATTAAATGTAACAGTAGCTACGAATGACTGGGCTGTATTTGTAGAAACAAGGCAAAATGGCGAATATCAGATTGCACGTCATGGCTGGTTGGCTGACTATAATGACCCCATTTCTTTTCTTGATATGTGGGTATCAGGCGGTGGAAATAATGATGCTAAATTCAGCAATGAGGAATATGATAAATTAATTCAAGAAGTTAAGACTACCACAGATAATAATGAAAGATATACAAAAATGCATGAAGCAGAGAAGATACTTGGGGAAGAAATGCCAATTATTCCAATCTATTATTACACAGACCCATACTTACAGTCAGATTCCTTAAGGGGAGTTTATACAGCTCCATTGGGATATAAATTCTTTATGTACTGTGAGACTGTTCAACAATAATAGGTTAAGCCTTTGAACCATAACAATTAGGTTTGGCAGTTTAACAGGGATTGGTTATAGGCTCAATATTAACATTTAATAATATAGGAAAGAAGACAGAATTTTGACTTTTACAGTCTTTTTTCCTATATGCGTTTTGTTCATTTCATAATGTAGTACGAACTCTTTTTTAATAAATTGGCTATTTAGTGGTTAGTCATGTGATTCATTTAAATTATAAAGAAATATATCCTTTAGATTATTGGTTAGTGGAAAATTCAATTGCCTTAAAACCTCTGTCAATGCATTCAGTGTCAATGCAACATCATCTATGTTACAGTTTTCACCCATATGGCCGATTCTGATAACCTTATCAGCCATAACATCAAAGCTTCCAGCAATCATTATTTGATATTTTTCTTTTAATATTGTCAAAATATCTTTGCAATTTATTCCAGAAGGTACTTGAATCACAGTTACGGTGTTTGAAAAGCCACTTTTAAGATAGAGTTGTAGTCCTCCTACTGTGATTGCATTTCTTACAGCATTTGCAATTCGCTTATGTCTTAGATAAATATCAAGATCAAGAGATACATTGTCAAGAGCCGCCCTCAATCCATAAATATCACTAATTGGCATCGAATAAGGAAACCATTTATTTTGGTAATAATCTTTTAAGTTTAGTATATTTGCATAGTAGGATGCAATTGGCGTTTGGCGGTTTCGCATGGCTTCAAAGGCAGAGTTACTTACCGCTATCATGGATAAACCGGGAGGAGCAGACAGGGCTTTTTGTGACCCGCCGCATACGATATCAATGTTACATCTATCTACATTCAATGGCTCTCCAAACATAGCGGATACAGAGTCAACAACAGTCAGAATTCCATATTGGTGAAGGAGAGGACATATTTCACTCACATTGTTTAGTACTCCACTGGGAGTATCACAGTGAACCAATGTTGCATATTTATAATTATGATTAAATTTTAGAAATTTTGCTAATCTGGCAACATCAATTTCATCTGTATAGCTATCTGTATAATAGACAGGAATCCCTCCGTATATAGTTATGAAATCTGCAAATCCTTTTCCAAATACGCCATTGTCAAGAACCAGGACCTTATCGCCTGGTTCTGTTAAGGAGGCACAAGCGGATTCAAGACCTAAAATACCTTCTCCACTCATGATATATACGGGATTATCGGTTTGCAGCAGTTTGCCTATCAGCATACAAGTATCCTTATAGTAATCATAAAATTCTAAATCCAAGTCAGGATTGGTAGTTTCAATGCTTCGGGCATAGCGTACATTATCTCTAACCTGTGTCGGACCGGGAGTCATTAACTTAACCATTTTGTATCCCCTTTCTATATGTAATGATAGTTATCTAAGACAGCACATGTACTACTTATTAAATTGAATTATATAAATCACATTCTTATATTATAAAATAAATGGATTATTTAAAATAGCCAATTTTAAACAAATCAAACATACCAGTTTTAAGATGATTATGTGATAAAAATTAGTGAATTGGGTGAAACATATTCTATAATAATGAATTAATTGTGAAAGTGTAGTATTTTTAAAAGCAATGGTATATAATAAAACATATTTTAAAGGATAATATGATGATATAAGCAATAATATAAATTTGCTTCTAAGCTATATAGGAGGAAAAAATGAGTAAGCACGAATTTTTAAATACCTTGCAAGAGGCTCTGGAAGGTGAAGTTACACAAAATGTTATGAATGAAAATCTTTCTTATTATAAAAACTATATTGATGGAGAAATTAGAAAAGGAAAAAGTGAGTCAATGGTATTGCAGCAACTTGGAGAACCTAGATTAATTGCTAAAACAATCATTGATACAAATAGTATTGAAAAAAACAGCAGAACTTATACTTACAGTAATGAAAATGCAGAAGAACAAAAGGAAGAAAGTAGAAGAAAAGGTTTTAATGCGGCTTATGATGAGCAAGATGGTTGGGATGTTAGATTTGGAAATTTTAAAATAAATTCGTGGTATGGAAAAATGCTAATAATAATTATGTTGATTGTTATTTTGTGTATAGTTGGGCAAATTGCGATTGCCATTCTTCCAATCTTATTTCCTGTTATTGTAATTTTTTTCCTTGTTTCTTATTTTACGGGTGGAAGACGTTAAGATATTAGTATAAAAAAGATAAGCAGAAATCAAATTTGCTTATCTTTTTTTATACTATGCATCTCATGATAAATACAGTCACGGATATCATTAATTTTTAATAAAACCGGAAGCAAGGCCAGAGAAATAAGAATACCGGCAATACCTTGAAGTATATTAAATGGAACTCCCAATAGTGATGCAGACATTGCAGCAGCTAAGGAAGTGCCGGTGGTACTTTTTGCCGTTGTAATGAATAGGAAAACTTCATAAGCATAATAGCCAGATACCATAAAAAGCTCGCCTGGTATTCCGGCTATAATAGTTCGCATTGTGTGATTACAATTAGTATGATTGAATATTAAGCCTGCAATTAGAGCAGTTATAGCCTTAATAACTAGTGTAGCCGGTGCAAATGAGATATAGCCTGAGAAAATATCGGCAAACATAGAACCGATTCCGGCTGAAAGTGCACCTGCCACAGGTCCTAAGATAATACCACACATTAGAACCAAACTATCACCGGGATGAATATATCCAAAGCTTGGGGTTGGGAGTTTTAACATGGTAGTAACTGTTGTTAGTGCAGCAAATAAGGAACCTATTACTATTTTTTTAGTTTTATTATTCATATCGAACCTCCTTTTGTGCAATAGAGATAAAACATAAAAATCAATAAATTTTATACAGTCTATTGTTAAGTTGAGGTAATTATACAAGACATATGGCATATTCGAAATAGCCAGTTTTGTTAAAAATTATCATACCAGTTTTGCTTATTAGCCAGGGGTGATTGAAAAAGAAAAATACAAAGATCAAAGGCTTGGTAGGGGAGCTACCAAGCCTTCAATGAGGGGAGTATAAATAATTAATAAGGGGTTATATAATGTAAAAAAAATTCTTTGAAGGGTAAATTCTTTTTACAAGAAGATTATAACTCATCTTGTCGAAAAATGCAATATATAATATAAAAAATGTTTTTTATGTAAGTTATGTTAATAAAATGATATTTTTGATTTTATATTTTGTGAATAATAAATATAAAAATAGGGATAATAGAATTTGTAAATAAAATAATTTAGGAGGAATTAAAATGGCAAAGTCTAATACTACTAATTCAGCAAACTCAACAAACTCAACAAACTCAACAAACGAAGCTAAAAATTATACTTCAAAAAGTGCTTATAATGCAAATAACTGCAAGGATTCCACATCTGATACAACTAAGTCATCTAACTTAAAAGATAAAGAATCTTCTAAGACTTCATCAAAGAGTACAAATAAGCTTAGCTAATAGGATTTATTTTGAAGTAAATCAAAATTCAATATTTTGCATAAAGAAGCAATGGAGTAATCGTGCCATTGCTTTTTTATGCAATAGGAAATCGTCCTATTACATAAAAATGCTTCGTGGAATGCGCACGAATGCAAGTAGAAAATGTCACTGCGTGACTGCATTCGGAGCTAGAAAGCAGTCAAGTAAGTCCCTCATGAGTGAGGATTAGGGAGCTGATGCGCACTTGTTCGCTATTGTATTTAATAGGAAAGTTATACGAACAAAATCATATTAATTATTAAACATCTTGACATTATAAGAAATTAGTAATGTACTTAGAAACAAACTAAGGTCAGTAGAATATAATAAGATAAGAAAGCAAGCAAGGTAGTGTTAATATGAGATTTGAAACAATATCAGCGAATGAGCTTGATTTTTATATAAATAACAATAATTATTTGATAGTTGACTTGCGTGAGGAAGAAGACTATGTAAAAAGCCATATTACTGGAGCTATTTATATGGATTATGATTTAATAGAAAGTAACAGCATTGAGCTGCCAAGTAATAAAATTATTATTTTGTATTGCGACAGAGGAGGATTAAGTCTGATGGCTGCAAAAAAAATGAGTGTAATGGGGTACCGGACAATTAGTGTAGTAGGAGGATTTAACTCGTATCACGGAAAAAATTTGACATAAGATGTATAAACTTATTGACAGCATATTTTGCGGGAGATAGTATAGAGAGTGAGATTTGTTTATCGATATTAAATATTTTGTATTTTGAAGATACGGAGGAAAAGAAAGTGAAGTTAATGTTTGCATCAGATATTCATGGATCAGCATATTACTGTGAGAAGATGATAGAAGCTTATAAAAAAGAAAAAGCAGATAGATTAATATTATTAGGTGATTTACTTTATCATGGCCCAAGAAATGATTTACCTAAGGAGTATGCACCAAAGAAAGTGATAGCAATGCTAAATGCAATAAAGAATGAGATATGTGCGATAAGGGGAAACTGTGATGCTGAGGTAGATCAAATGGTATTGGAGTTTCCTATTATGGCAGATTACTGTATTTTATTTTTAAATGGAAGAACAATTTATGCTTCTCATGGTCATATATATCATACAGATAATTTGCCACCTTTAAAAAAGGGAGATATTTTTATACAAGGACATACTCATGTACTCATGGCTCAAAAGGATGAAGCAGTTATCCTATTAAATCCAGGGTCTATTTCCTTGCCGAAAGAAAATAATGAACAAACCTATGGTATAATAGAAGAAAATAATTTTCAAATTAAAAACTTTAATTATGATGTTGTTAAGGAGCTAAGGCTGTAGCAAAAGTTTAATATCATGAAATATAAATGAAATGGAGAAATATACTAATTATGAAAAAATTTCAACTTGTTATACCATGCCATTTTGGCTTAGAAGCGGTTTTAAAGAGAGAAATAATAGATTTAGGTTATGAGGTAAGTCTTGTGGAGGATGGAAGGATTACTTTTGAAGGTGATGCAGAGGCCATTTGTAGAGCAAATATATTTCTTCGCAGCGGAGAACGTGTTTTATTACAGGTTGCTAGATTTAGGGCAGAGACCTTTGAAGAGTTATTTCAAAATGTTAAATCTATACCATGGGAAGAATATATTCCGGTGGATGGAAAGTTTTGGGTAACAAAGGCATCAAGTGTGAAAAGTAAATTATTTAGCAGTTCGGATATACAGTCGATTATAAAAAAAGCAATTGTTGAAAGAATGAAATTAAAATATAATGTTTCATGGTTTGAGGAAAACGGGTGCGATTATCCCATCAGAGTGTTTCTTATCAAAGATGAGGTTACAATTGCTCTTGATACGACTGGGGATTCCCTGCATAAACGAGGATACAGACTAAACTCTGCTATTGCACCTATATCGGAAACTCTTGCAGCAGCTCTAATTATGCTCACTCCTTGGAAGAGAGACAGAATATTAGTAGATCCGTTTTGTGGAAGTGGAACATTTCCAATTGAAGCAGCTATGATTGGAGCCAATATAGCTCCTGGTATGAACCGTTCTTTTATTGCTGAAAATTGGACAAACCTAATTGATAAAAAGGAATGGTACGACTCTGTAAATGAAGCAAATGACTTAATTCGGTTGAATATTGAAATGGATATTCAAGGATATGATATTGATCCCACAGTTATTAAGGCTGCAAGAGAAAACGCAAAGCTTGCAGGAGTAGATAAGTTCATACATTTTCAAAGAAGGGCTGTAAGTGAATTAAGTCATCCTAAAAAGTTTGGCTTTGTAATTTCCAATCCGCCTTATGGAGAACGTTTGGAGGATAAAAAGGATTTGCCGCAATTATATCATGAAATTGGAGAATCTATGAAACGACTGGATTCATGGTCTGTATATTTGATTACGAGCTATGAAGAAGCTGAAAAGTATATCGGTAGAAAGTCGGATAAGAATCGTAAACTTTATAATGGAATGATAAAAACTTATTACTATCAGTTTTTAGGACCAAAACCTAAGAAAAGTGGGAGATAATTTTGAAATATTCTATAAAATATATAGTTTTTACAATTATATTATTTGGACTATTAAACTTAAATACCAATGTATTTAATAAAAATGCTTCTGTTGTAAAGACCAATGATATTAGCTATGTAAAGGATATCTGGAATCCACTGATTTCAGATAGTGTAAATGAAAAAAAGATTATTTTAGTGGTGGATGGCTTAGAGGTTGATGTGGACAAGCAGGATATGTTTATGGATGAAAATCTGAATATTATGATATCATATAAAAAGTTAAAACAGAACTTTGACTGTGCGGTTAATCTTTATGATAACGACAGACTTGTGTTTGAAAAATATAATACAAAAATTGAGTTAGAGATAAATTCTAATACTGCTTATATCAATAATGCTGAAATTGAATTGGATTCAGAACCATTTATTTGTGATTCAGAGATTTATGTGCCTCTTGAATTAGTAGCCAGGGAATTTGATTATGATTATCAGTGGGATATTGCAGCTAATAAAATTTCAGCTTTGAATAATTCATTAGATAATCCGATTGTACCATATTCCTATGATTTGCGAGATGTGGCAAGAAACAGCAAAGTAAAAAATCAGGGTAGCTTTGGAACCTGCTGGGCGTTTGCTTCTTTAACTGCGATTGAGTCATCTCTATTGCCAGAGGAAGAATTAGAGCTTGCACCAGATCATATGTCGTTGCAAAATAGCTTCAGCTCTTCTCAAAATGATGGCGGTGAATATACTATGGCTGCCGCTTATTTAACCAGTTGGCAAGGACCTGTTTATGAAAAGGACGATCCATATGGAGATGGAGTATCAAATCCTAATCTAACTGCTGTAAAGCATGTTCAGGAGGTACAAATTCTGCCTGAGAAAAATTATGAGAAAATAAAGGAAGCTGTGTATAAATATGGAGGTGTACAATCCTCGTTGTATTTATCTTTAACAAGTCCTACCAGCAAGTCTGTGTATTATAATAGAAAAAACTATGCTTATTGCTATAAAGGGGAAGAACGCCCAAATCATGATATTGTAATCATTGGTTGGGATGACAACTATCCAAAAGAAAATTTCAACATGGTACTGGAACAGAATGGAGCTTTTATATGCCAGAACAGTTGGGGTGAAAGCTTTGGAGATGATGGTGTTTTTTATGTATCCTATTATGATGTTAATATAGGTATTCATAATGTTGTTTATTCCTTGATAGAGGATACGAATAATTATGATAATATCTATCAGTCCGATTTGTGCGGTTGGGTGGGACAGTTGGGATACGGAAGGGAAAGTGTTTATTTTGCTAATGCTTATACAGCAAATACAAAAGAAGAGGTAAGTGCTGCCGGATTTTACGCAACTGGAGAAAACACGGATTATGAAATGTACTATATTAGTAATTTTGAAAATATTGAATCATTAGATGTAAATAATAGGAAGCTAATTAAGAAAGGAAAATTCGAAAATGCTGGTTTTTATACAGTTAAATTTGATACCCCTAAGCTAGTAGCTGAAGGTGAAAAATTTGCAATCATGATATATATAAATACTCCAAACTCCGTTCATCCGGCTGCAATTGAATATCATGCAGAAGAATCAACAAAAAATGTGGATTTAAGTGATGGAGAAGGATATATTAGCAACAGAGGAAAAAAATGGGATAGTGTTGAGGAAACACAAAGCTGCAATTTGTGTCTTAAGGTATATACCAAAAATGTACCCTAATAGTAATATCCCAGTTAATCTATGAGAGGAGCCGCTTAGGTAATGTTAGCAGAAGAAAGACTAATAAAAAGGACCGCAATCGGCAGTACGTTATTTGCTATTGGAGTATCCATTATCTTGTTTCAACTTCCAAACCAAATAGTGGTTGAAACAGTAACGAAGCAGGTTGAAGAAAGTCAGGATGTAAACGAAGAAACAATGAATTATTATGATGAGGCAGAAATAGATGGAGAGAATGCTTCCAAAGTAACGAGCTATTTAAAAATTCCCTTGCCAGAGGAAGTGAAAGAAGAAGATATTACGATAGAGGACAGCTATATTAGTCAAACGATAAGTATAACAATCCATAATATAGATGAAAACTTTTTTAATGACAACCCATTGGTGGGCAGCAGTGATCATATTAGTAATATTGCGTACAGTTCTTCGAACCAAGGTGCTACAATTGAGCTGTTATTAGATAATGTATATGAATATAATACGGAGTATGTGAATAATAGTTTAAATATGACCTTTATCGAGCCTAGAAGCATGTATGACAAAATAGTTGTTATTGATGCGGGACATGGTGGTAAGGATGATGGTACTGAGCATTTTAACACAGTTGAAAAGGAAGTTAATCTGGATATAGTTTTAAAGCTAAAAGAATTGCTGGATGCATCTGATATAAAAGCATATTATACAAGGCTTGATGATACAAAGCCTAGTAATGCAGACCGGGTAGCCTTTGCCAACAGTATAAAGCCTGATTTTTTTATCAGTGTACATAATAATGGAGATACAAAAGCATCCAGTTCAAGTGGAACAGAGGTTTTATATAATGACAATGAAGAAAGTACTGGGTTTGGCAGTAAGGAATTAGCTCAGATATGTCAAGACGAATTAGTGGAAAAACTAGGAAGTAGAGACAGAGGTCTTGTAAATGGAAGTACAATTAAAATTATCAGGCTTTCGGAAATCCCGGTTGCATTAGTTGAGGTAGGATTTATAACAAATAAGACTGAGGCTGCCAATTTAAAAAGTGAAAGTTATCAAAAAAAGGCCGCACAAGCTATCTATGATGCAATTGAAAAAGCGTATGAAGCAAGGGACAATACAGGTGTAAATAGTACACAGGAGACGGAAAATGAATAATAAAATTATATTTGCAACAGGCAATGAAGGCAAGATGAAAGAAGTAAGGAGTATATTATCAGACTTAGGAATGGAAATACTATCTATGAAAGAAGCCGGAATCGATGTTGATATTGAAGAAAATGGGACAACTTTTGAGGAAAATGCCTTGATTAAAGCAAATGCAATAAAAGCTATCTCAAATAGCATTGTATTAGCGGATGATTCGGGACTAGAAGTAGATTACCTGAATAGGGAACCGGGAATCTATTCAGCCCGTTATATGGGCGAGAATACGCCTTACACGGTTAAAAATAGTAAAATTCTTGAACTGCTTAAGGATGTTACGCCGGAAAATAGAACGGCAAGATTTGTATGTGCAATAGCAGCAGTGCTGCCTAATGGTAAGGTATTTACCACCAGAGGGACAGTTGAGGGGATGATAGGATATGAGATAAGCGGTGAAAACGGTTTTGGTTATGATCCGATCTTTTATCTGCCGGAATTTGGTTGTACCACAGCACAGCTTGATATGAATAAAAAAAATGAAGTAAGTCATAGGGGTAAAGCATTACAAGCAATGAAAGAGATTCTTAGGAAAGAGGAAGAATAGATGAAAATATTAATTGTAAGTGATACTCACAGACAGAACAAGAACTTGTTTGAAGTAATTAAAAAGGTTGGACCCCTGGATTTGTTGATTCATCTGGGGGATGCTGAGGGCAGTGAAGATAGAATTACATTAGAGGCTGACTGTCCGGTAGAAATGATAGCTGGGAATAATGATTATTTTTCTGATTTAGCAAGAGAGAAGGAGATAAAAATTGGGAAATACAGGGTTTTGTTAACACATGGCCACTTTTACTATGTAAGTGTTGATACTGAGAATATAAAAACTGAAGCTATCAGCAGACAGTTTGATATTGTAATGTTTGGGCATACTCACAGACCTTTATTGGAAATAGAGGATAATATTATAGCACTTAATCCGGGCAGTTTATCCTTTCCAAGGCAGAGTAATAGAATCCCTACCTATGCGATTATGGAAATTGATGCAAAAGGTGAGGCTCATTTTACGATTAATGAGTATAAAGGAAAAAGAGAAGAATAATAGAATATTGAGAAGAGAATAAGGGGTTAATTAAATCTATTATGGAACGAGAATAGATTAGTAGAAGGAGTTTTAAATAAAAGCGTAATTTAGAGTATGAAAAAATTTTATCAATAGTTTAAATAATTAAAAATTTTAAAATAATATAAATATTTCAAACAAAGAACTTGAAATAGGTAACAAAAATTACTGTAAGGCGCATAAATACTAGGTTTATGATGAAAATAAAAAAGTTTGAAAAAGATGTTGACAATAAGCCATTCCTAAGATATAATATATCTTGCGTCATAGGAAAGCAGTGAGGCAAGAGAAATAACGGGGTGTGGCTCAGCTTGGCTAGAGCGCCTGGTTTGGGACCAGGAGGTCGCAGGTTCGAATCCTGTCACCCCGATTCGCTAACAATTTAATATTGATTTGCGGGTGTAGTTCAATGGTAGAACACTAGCCTTCCAAGCTAGATACGTGGGTTCGATTCCCATCACCCGCTTTATGATACAATTTGTTTATGGACAAGATATATCATACAAATATAATTTTTATGACATGTGTTTGTAGCTCAGTTGGATAGAGCAACGGCCTTCTAAGCCGTGGGTCGGGGGTTCGAATCCCTTCAAGCACATTTTTTTTCGCCAAAATTGCTTATGGTGGGTATAGCGCAGTTGGTTAGCGCGCCAGATTGTGGCTCTGGAGGCCCAGGGTTCGAATCCCTGTATCCACCTTGGTTTTTCGTTTTAGAAAAGCGTATAGTGGGCTATCGCCAAGCGGTAAGGCACAGGATTTTGATTCCTGCACTCGCTGGTTCAAATCCAGCTAGCCCAGTTAGCTAAAGTAAATGTTAATTTTAATCATATGAATTGGTTATGGGATATTAGCTCAGTTGGTAGAGCACTTGACTTTTAATCAAGTTGTCCGGGGTTCGAATCCCCGATGTCTCACTTGTTATCATTGATAACATATGCGGATGTGGCGGAACTGGCAGACGCGCTAGACTTAGGATCTAGTGGGAGACCGTGCAGGTTCGATTCCTGTCATCCGCAGTACTAAGGGTACAGAGATTTTTGATTTTATTAAAAATTTAATGTAGCCGAAAATGTAGCCAATGTTTTAATTACATTGGCTATTATACTATTTTAAATGACCTTTTTAATTCTTCTTTTGTTTCTTCCTTATTTTCCTTTTCTTTGTTATTTACAAATGATATAGATTCATTTATTTTATTAGCAGCTTCCTCATCCATTTCCTTTAATACATGTTGATATACCTCTCTGAGCGTCGAAACATTTGAATGCCCTAGTCTTTCAGCAGCTACCTTATCAGAAATTCCATTGTGAAGCATAATAACCGCGTTATAGTGTCTAAGATCATGCAAACGTATTTGGTCTAGATTGTGTTTTTTTAACAAGTTTGAAAACATTTCAGATAAAGACTGTGGTTTCCAGCGTGTAATTATATTCTCTAATTTAGGAGGATTGTTTTTTCTTTCATAATAATCTCTTAATGTATCGATTACATAGTCAGGAGCTATTATTGTTCTTTTACTTGTTTCGTTTTTGGGCATTTTCTCTAAATTATCATTAAATCTTACTTGCGTTTTTTCTATTGTAATTACTTTTTTATCAAAATCAATATTATCCCAGGTTAGTCCGCACATCTCACCGCGACGCAACCCACACCCAGCTCCTAAAATAACAGGTATTTCTTCATCTTCACCACGTACAGCAATAAGTAATTTAAAAAATTTATCCTTATCATATACATTTGGACTGAATTTTTCAGGAGAGGATAATTTAACTCCGCTTGTGGGGTTCTTTTTGAGTTGATCATTAACTATAGCATAATTAAAAGCTGCCTTTAAAAATTTATTTAACTTAATAACCGAATTGATACTAAGAGGTTTTTGTTTTTTGGTCACCATTTTATTTCCTTGTTTAATCTTATAATCTCTTTCAATAGACATTTTGTTATTATAAAATGCATCAAGGGTAATTGCTTTTATATCTTTAAGTTTTGTAGACTGAAAGTATGGTTCAAAATGAACATCTATATACATTTTGAAAAGTTCTGCTGTTGTTTTTTGCCATTTAGCGCTGTCAGGATAAATGTATTTAGATTTCCACATATCACAGCCAGAGCATATTCTGTGGTAATCTTTTAGAAATTCAATTAAGGTGTCTTTCGAATCTCCTATATATTGGTCTGTTTGTAATTCATATAAAACAATATTAACTTTTTCTTCTACTTCTTTTTTTGAACCTCCATAAATGACTTTTCGTTTTCTTTTGCCCTTATTGTCCCTCCCTAATTCGATTTGACCAACCCATTTTTTATCTTCGTCTCTTTGATAAATAGAAGCTTTCATTTTAATTACTCCTTTATTACATCAATCAATTTTTCAAGTTTTTCAGGTGTTATGTCTTCTTTTACACATTTATTAATCGCATTTTCATAATTTTTATACTGTATGCTATTGATGTCTCCATTTCCTGCAATCCAATCAAGTGTAACTTCAAAATATTCTGCCAAAGTTATAAGTGTGGACAAACCAGGTTCTGATTTTCCAGCTTCATATCTCCATAATAATGATTTTGCCAATCCCAATGATAACGCCAATTCTGAAAGTGACAAATTTCTTTTTTCTCTTAATTTTTTTAATCTTTTACTAAATTCGTTCATTTTGGTTTCCTTTCGTTTGAAACGTTTAATATTTGAGTACAATTATATCAAATTTGTTTAAAATAAGCAATAAAAACATATTGACTTGCTTTGATTCATGTGCTATATTTTAAATATGTTCTTTATATAGAACGATATAATTACTGGAAAGGAGATATTGATATGTTGCAAAAACAAGATAAAAAGCTTCACAAACTCAAATATTATCGTGCTTTAGCAGGACTTAAGCAATCTGACTTTGGAACTCTTTTGGGCTGTACAGAACAAAATTACTCATTAAAAGAGAGTGGACACACAGAATTAAAAAGAAAAGAAATGTTACTTATTCAATCAGCTTTAAACAAAAAAATGAAAGCGATGGGGGAAGAATCGCTATCACTGGATGAAATTTTTTTACCCTGAAACGTTCTAAATATAGAACAATACAAAGAAAGGATGATTAAATGAATCAAATAGAATACGTATCAGAAAGAATTGTTAATATAGCTGTACTAGAAGAGACAATCGAATCGGCATATTTGGATATTTTGAACATAAGGAATGAATTGGAAAAAGACACTCCCTCAATAGATTTCTTGGAAGAAGTGTCAAAAAGACTACACATGAATATTTTGAAAGCAAAAGATTTTGAATTTCGTGTAGAACAAAGAAAAGTATTTACTGAGAATAGCCGTCAGTATTAATATTGATAACTTTCTTAAATTGGTCTAGTAGTTCACAGCGATTATCTTTATTTGGACAACGCAATAATTTAAAATTATTAATTTGTTTTGATAATGGTAGTTTACTGTTTTCAACGATAGGACAAGTAGCATATAAAAATTTAGCTATATCGGTGTCACTGGATAATAAGTATTTACCTTTTAGAGTTATTTTTTCATTCCAGTGAGGACAAGTAACAGTTTTTCCAACAATTGTGTAATAAGTCAATAAATATTTTCTCCTCTCTTATGTACTTAGCTTGGCAGAGCCTGTATTTAAATTATAGGAGAATACAAACAAAAAATCAAATAAGAAAGGAAATTAAACTATGAAACAAATTGAACAGACAATAACCACTTTAGAAGTCGCAGAAATGATGGAAACAGAACATTACAAAATACTTGAAAAGTTAGAGGGCACAAAGGATAAGAAAACAAAGGGTATTATACCAACAATGTGCGCCCACGAAATTGTGGTGGCTGATTACTTCAAGGAAAGTACATATCAAGATGCACAGGATAAGCCAAGAAAATGTTATTTAGTAACAAAAATAGGTTGTGACTTCCTAGCAAACAAATTCACAGGAGAAAAAGGAATATTATTCACTGCTAAGTATGTAAAAAGATTTAGAGATATGGAACAAATTATCGTGAATAAAATTTTACCTGTTCAAGAATTATCTCCAGAACTTCAATTATTCAAAAGCATATTTGACCAAGTGGCAAAACAGGAACTCGAAAATAAGCAAATCAAGCAAGATGTACAAGAGGTTCGACATAATGTCGAGGATATTCGTGAAATTGTAGCGTTGAATCCGAACGACTGGAGAAAAGACTCATCCGCGCTTATTAATAAAATGGCTTTAACCTGTGGTGGATATGAACATATCAGAGTTATCCGTGAAGAAAGTTACAAATTACTAGAACAGCGTTTCGGAGTAGCTCTTGGTATTCGTCTTACTAATAAGAAAAAGACAATGTCTCTGAATGGTGTTTGTAAGTCCAGATTGGACAAGCTTAATCAACTTGATGTAATTGCAGAGGATAAGAAGCTAATCGAGGGATATATTGCAATCATTAAGGAAATGGCTGTCAAATATAAAATTTCTTTATAGGGAGGTAATTAGATTGGTAGAACCTTATAAACCTATTTATACAGCAAAAGAGGTATCAAAGATGCTTCATGTAAGCACGAACGCAGTGTATGAATTTATGAATAATGGGCAACTTCCATATTTACAACTTGGAAGTAAAAAAGTTAGAGGGATTGACTTAGAAAATTTTATTAATACTTATCCATCGGGACAGGAGGACAAGCCATGTACGGATTAGGACTAACCTTAATCATAATAGGTGGATGTTGCATGGACAGTGTGGATTTACGCATTCCTGTAGCATTAATTTTATTTGGTGCTGGGACATGCTTAATCAAATATACGAAGTTGCACCGGTGCAACAGAAAGGTGGAAGATTGGAAGATGCAAAAATATTTAAAGCCGTGATGAAAATGTACATTGATCAGATCGATGATAACCACTTGAAATTGTTACAAAATAATTGTGCATTGCTTCGGGCGGCGGTAATCAAGAGTCGGAGAGAAAATTGAAAGGATGTGAAGTATGAACGAAGAATTCTACAGGCAACAGATTCATGAAATGGTTGACAGCATTACACAACTTAAAAGGCTAACAATTGTTTATTTCTTTATAGTTGGATTAGTAGGAAGCTTTAACAAGAATGATATTAGTACAAAACGTTTAACAGAAGAAAAAAGGACTCACAAAGCAGCAACTTTGATAAGTCCAGTAACTAATAACAAATTATATGTGCATAGTAGCACAGAAATGGAGAAAAAGCAATGAAAAAATATGAGTTCACAGGGGAAACCAAGACAAATATCTTTGGAAAAACGTTAAGAAGAATCAAAGCATCTATCAGTTTTGGAATCGTAGAAGTTGGAAAATTAGGCGGCTGGATTGAAAAAGAAGAAAACTTGTCAGATGAGAACGATGCATGGGTTTCCGGCAATGCAGAGGTTTACGGCAATGCATGGGTTTCCGGCAATGCAAGGGTTTCCGGCAATGCAAGGGTTTACGGCGATGCAGAGGTTTACGGCAATGCATGGGTTTCCGGCAATGCATGGGTTTCCGGCAATGCAAGGGTTTCCGGCAATGCAAGGGTTTCCGGCGATGCATGGGTTTCCGGCGATGCAAGGGTTTACGGCGATGCAGAGGTTTACGGCAATGCAGAGGTTTACGGCAATGCATGGGTTTCCGGCAATGCAAGGGTTTCCGGCAATGCAAGGGTTTCCGAAATTACACACTTGGTTGTAATTGGACCGATTGGTTCTCGAAATGATTTTACTACATTTTACAGAGACAAGGACAAGGAAATCTCGGTAAGTTGTGGATGTTTCTTGGGAAAAATAGATAAATTTATTCAGAAAGTGAGTAAAACTCGGGGACTGGCAAATGGTGAAACAAAACATGCGATTGTTTACAAATTAGCTGCGGAACTTGCTAAGACACAGATAGATTTGTCAACCGAAAGTGAGGATTAATTAATGATTAAAGGAGTAGTTAGACAAGTTGATCAGTTAGGTAGAATTGTACTACCAAAAGAAATGAGAAGATCACTAAATATTGAAACAGGTGAACCGCTAGATATTTATCTAAGGGAGGGAATTATCAGTATTGAAAAATGCAAACTACAATGTGCTATCTGTGGTAGTTCAGAGGAAAATGAGTTGCTTACTATAGATGGTATCCATATTTGTAGAGAATGCGCGACTAAGGTGCATTCAGTGTGGGAGAGTAAGAAATGAAACATTACTATGTGACTTGCCTGAATTGTGGTGCAAATTTAGACCCTGACGAAAAATGTGATTGCAAAGAAAAATATTCAAATATTAAGGAGGAAAAGGAAGATGGAAATAACGATTAATATTCAAGGTTTAGAAGTAATTGCAAGTGCTATTAACAATATGGCGGAGGCACTAAAAACGAGTAAGGTACAAACAGTATCAAACTTAGCGCCTATCCCGGTAATGCAGAAAGCTATGGAACAGGATGTATCAGCTAACCAAAATATGACGGTTCAACAATCAAGTCAACCGGCTATACAAGCACAGATACCAACACAACAACCAATTAATACATATACTCAGACACAACCGACATCAGCTACGAACCAACAGACGACTATTCAGACAGCCACAACAAGTTATACACTTGATAATCTATCAGCAGCCGCAATGACTTTATTAGATACAGGAAGACAACCGGATTTACTTAATCTACTTGCACAGTTTGGAGTTGAGTCTTTACCAGCATTGCCACAAGAGCAGTACGGGGCATTCGCAACAGCACTTCGTGGATTGGGGGCACAAATATAATGGCTCATTCAGAAGAAAGGGCACACGCTATTTTAAGTGCCTCAGGATCACATCGGTGGATGAATTGTACACCGAGTGCTCTACTGGAACAACAGTTTCCAGATACCACGTCAGAAGCGGCGAAAGAGGGTACTCTTGCGCATAAGTTAGCAGAGTTAAAAGTTAGAAATTATTTTTATACTGTAGACTTTGGAAAACGTAAGCTTACAGCCGCGATTAATAAACTAAAAAAGGAAGAGCTTTGGCAAGACGAAATGATGAGTTACACAGATGAATATCTTGATTATATTAAGACAACTGCTCTTGCGCTGAAAAGCGCTCCATACGTAGTAATAGAAAAACAGGTTGATTTCAGTACCTATGTTCCAGAAGGGTTTGGAACAGCAGATTGTGTCATGATAAGCGGCAAAACACTACACGTTATTGATTTTAAATACGGAAAGAGTCCAGGTGGACGTGTTGATGCAATAGGAAATCCACAACTCGCTTTATATGCCTTGGGAGCTTATGAAGCATACAAGATACTTTATTTTATTGAAGAAATAAAGTTATCCATTGTTCAGCCAAGGCTTCCTGATGGCATATCAGAATGGAGTTGTTCGCTAAGTGAGTTACTTGCTTTTGGAAATTATGTTAAAGAAAGAGCCGAGCTTGCAATAAAAGGGGAGGGCGATTTTAAACCAGATGTGAAAACTTGCGAGTACTGTAGGGCAAAAGGAAAGTGCCGTGCAAGATCAGAAGAAAATGTGAAGCTTGCATTTGATGTTGGAAAGATACCACCTCTTATATCAAATGAGGAAATGGGACAATTTCTGAAACAAGGAGAGGATGTAGCCAAGTGGTTAAGTGATCTACAAGATTGTGCCTTAGCTGAATGCCTAGCAGGAAATGAAGTGGCAGGATGGAAAGCGGTTGAAGGTAGAGGCTCAAGAAACTGGACTGATATGGATTCGGCGTTTGATAAATTATCAGCAAATGGAATATCAGAAACTGTTTTATGGGAAAAGAAACCTCTTACATTGGCGCAAGTAGAGAAAGTAGTAGGTAAGAAAGATTTTGAATCCTTTGTAGGAGAAATGGTGGTAAAAGCACCGGGAAAACCTACTTTAGTGAAGGAATCAGATAAAAGAGAAGCAATTACAAACATTATAAGCGCAAAAGACGCTTTCAAGGAGGAAAATTAATATGAATGATTTAACAAATGTAACAACCGGAGAAGTGAGATTATCTTACGTACACTTATTTAAACCTTATTCACCAATGCCAGGACAAGAAGAAAAGTACAGCACTACCATTTTAGTGCCAAAATCAGATGTTGACACAATGAATCGTATTAATGCAGCCATTGAGACAGCGAAACAAAAAGGAATTACTGAAAAATGGAATGGCGTGTGCCCTCCTATGATTCCAACTCCTGTTTATGATGGTGACGGAGTAAGACCATCGGACGGTATGGCGTTTGGTCCCGAATGCAAAGGTCAGTGGGTGTTCACTGCAAGTGCAAAATCAGATTATCCACCCGAAGTAGTGGATGCAAATGGAAACCCTATTATCAACCAGTCAGAGGTTTATAGCGGTATTTATGCTCGTGTGAATGTAACATTTTTCCCTTATGCGTTTGGTGGAAAGAAAGGTGTTGGCTGTGGATTAGGACCAGTACAAAAGAGAAGAGATGGAGAATCATTAGGCGGCAGTGCATTATCAGCGTCACAAGCGTTTGGAGCTTCACCACAGCAAGCTGTACAGCCACAATTCAACCAACAACAGCCTCATACTCAATCACAGCCACAATATAATCAACAACAGGCTTACGGACAGCCTCAACAATATGCGCAGCCACAATTCAACCAACAACAGCCTCATACTCAATCACAGCCACAATATAATCAACAACAGGCTTACGGACAGCCTCAACAATATGCGCAGCAACCAACAGGGATTAATCCAATTACCGGACTTCCATATTAATTAAAAGAGGGGCATATGCCCCTCAATCTATAAGGGAGGAAAGGGAGGACTACATGATAGAACATCATTTGAGTATAGATATAGAAACAAGGAGCAGTGTAGACATAAAAAAGGCAGGAGCTTATAAATATGCTCAATCACCAGATTTTCAAGTTTTATTGTTCGCCTATGAGTGGAATAACAATGGTGTAGAACTTATTGATTTGGCAAATGGAGAAATCATTCCAGATTATATCAATCAAGCCTTGTCGGACAACAGAGTAGTCAAACATGCTTACAATGCGGCATTTGAGTGGTATTGCTTGAATAAGGCCAGCTATAGTACCCCAATTGAACAATGGCGTTGTACTATGGCGCATGGACTTTATTGCGGGTATACCGCAGGACTGGAAGCAACCGGAAAAGCAATTGGTCTTTCACAGGATAAACAAAAGCTTACAGTTGGTAAGGCATTGATTAAATATTTTTGTACTCCTTGTAAACCAACTAGGACGAATGGCGGTCGTACATGGAATCAACCATGGCACGATAAGGAGAAGTGGGAATTATTTAAAGAATATTGTAAACAAGATGTTGTTACAGAAAGAGAAATATTAAAACGATTGAGTCTTTTTCCTGTCCCGGATGATGAATGGTATATGTGGCAGCTTGATATCCTGATGAACGCTTACGGAGTTAAGGTTGACAGAAAAGTTATTGAGGGAGCTTTGTGTATTGATACCGTTAGCACCGAAAAATTGACAGAGGAAGCCATCAAAATTACAGGGTTATCAAACCCAAACAGTCCAGCGCAACTTACTGAATGGCTAGAAAAGGAAACAGGAAATAAGATTGATAACTTGCAAAAAGCAACGGTTATAGAGCTTTTAGATAAAGATTATCCGGAGAATGTTAGACGCGCTCTTGAAATCCGTCAGCAGCTTGGTAAAACATCCATAAAAAAATATGTAGCTATGGATGAAGCTTGCGGAGAAGGTGAAAGAGTGCGAGGACTTACCCAATACTACGGAGCAAATCGGACAGGACGATGGGCGGGAAGATTAGTACAGTTGCAGAATCTTCCTAGAAATTACATAAAGACCTTAGATTACGCTAGAGAGCTTATTAGGAACAAAAATTATAGCGGACTTAAATTACTTTATGGAAATGTACCAGATACTCTTTCACAATTGATCAGGACAACTTTTATACCATCAGATGGCAATAAGTTTGTGGTAGCAGATTTTTCCGCCATTGAAGCCCGTGTGATTGCATGGCTCGCGGGAGAACAGTGGGTTAATGAAGTATTTGCTACACACGGGAGAATATATGAAGCTACAGCTTCTCAAATGTTTCATGTCCCGATCGAGAAGATTACAAAAGGAAATCCAGAATATGATCTAAGACAAAAAGGTAAAGTGGCAACACTAGCACTTGGATACCAAGGCGGGACAAACGCCCTTATTGCTATGGGGGCACTAGATATGGGGTTATCAGAAGACGAATTACCAGACATTGTTCAAAGATGGAGACAGGCAAATCCTAGAATAAGGGACTTGTGGTACGCGGTGGAACAAGCAGCCTTGACCGTAATGCAGACAGCGCAGCCACAAGGAATCTATGGACTCATTTTTGCTTTAGAAGGTGACGTGGTATACGGACAATCTTTCTTAACGGTACAACTTCCAAGTGGAAGAAAGTTATATTATCCAAAACCATTTTTAAAGGAAAATCAATTTGATAAGATGGCTATCCATTATTATACCGTTGGACAGCAGACAAAAAAATGGGAAGTGACTTCAACCTACGGAGGAAAAATGACAGAGAACATCGTGCAGGCTATCGCAAGAGATTGCCTTGCGATAACAATTAAACGCATTCACGACAAAGGATTACAGACAGTATTTCATGTCCATGATGAAGTGATTGTTGATGCTCCTTTGGGTGTGCAGGTAGATTATTTATGTAATATCATGTCAGAGCCTATATCGTGGGCGCCCGGGCTTCTACTAAAAGGAGCAGGATTTGAAAGTAGTTATTATATGAAGGACTAGGAGGAAGCAAGTATGCAGAATAATAAAAAACTGCAAATAAGTATGGCCGGAAGTAGAAAAGCTATGCACTGGCCAAAAAGTATTATCATGTGGTCAGAATTCATTGACCGGTTAAAAAATCCTGTCCGGAGCACTGAAACATTAGAACAGTATTTAGCTTTGCCTAAATCCCAACAAGACGATCTGAAAGACATAGGAGGCTTTGTTGGGGGAACCTTTCTGGGCAATAGAAGAAAAGCTTCATTAGTAGAAGGAAGAGACTTGATCACCCTAGATATGGATAATATACCAACGGGTCAGACGTCAGATATTTTAAAAAGAGTCCATGGGTTAGGTTGTGCTGCAGTAATCTATAGTACCCGTAAACATGCTGAATTTGCCCCGAGATTAAGAGTTATTGTGCCCCTTGATAGAACATCCACAGCAGATGAATATGAACCAGCAACACGAAAATTAGCTGCACTTATCGGGATTGAATTTTGTGATCCTACCACTTTTGAGGCTTCTCGCTTGATGTATTGGCCGAGCTGTAGCGCAGACAGTGTTTATGTCTGTGAGGCATATGACAATGCATTTTGTAGCCTTGATGGACTCCTTGGAATGTATGGGGATTGGCAAGACGTTTCATCATGGCCACAGGTTCCTGGAACTGAAGCTTTAGAACGCAGACGTTTGGCAAAGCAAGAAGACCCAACTGTTAAGAAGGGAATTATTGGTGCATTTTGCCGTACATATACGATTACTGAGGCAATGGATAAATTTATACCAGGAATGTACGAAGATACAGCAATTTCTGGAAGATACACCTATGTAGGTGGTCATACAACAGGTGGGGCCATCGTTTATGACGGAGATATGTTTCTTTTCTCCCACCACGCAACAGACCCGTGTTCTGGTCAGCTAGTGAATGCTTTTGACTTTATCAGACTTCATATGTACGGAGATAAAGATGTTGAAGCCAAGGAGGGAACCCCAGTTAATAAGCTGCCATCTTTCGTGGCTATGAATCAATTGGCGCTAAGAGATAAAGCAGTAACGGATTTAATAGCAAAGGAGAAGTTTGAAGCAGCAAGAGAAGCGTTTTGTACCCCTGAGCAATTTGAACAACATCCACAAGATGATTTAAGTTGGATTAGTAAATTATCAGTGGATGGTAATGGAAATTATCAAAAGACAGTCAACAACGTGATTATCATATTGGAAAATGATCTTCTACTGAGAGGAAAAATTGTTACGGATGAATTTGCAAACAGAGGTCTTGTACTTGGTTCGGTTCCATGGAATACCGTGGATGAAAAACGTCAATGGGTTGATCCGGATGATGCAGGATTTTTCTGGTACATGGAAACTTATTACGGGATTACTTCAAGAGATAAACTAGACGCTGCGCTAACAATAGTAGGCGGACAGAACATGATTAATGATGTAAAACGGTATTTAAAAGGCCTTAAGTGGGACGGAGTAAAGCGCCTTGATACGCTATTGTCCGATTATCTGGGTTCAGAAGATACAACTTACACAAGGGCAGTTATGAGAAAATCCCTTTGCGCAGCGGTCGCAAGAGGTGTTGTAGGTGGTGTTAAATATGATTATATGCCTATTTTTACAGGTCCTCAGGGAATCGGAAAAAGTACGTTTTTAAGTGTACTAGGGAAAGAGTGGTTTTCTGATAGTCTTGCAAGTTTTGAGGGCAAAGACGCGGCTGAAATGATACAAGGTACTTGGATCAATGAAGTTGGCGAACTAACAGCCATGACAAAACAGGAAACGTCAGCAGTTAAACAATTTTTAAGTAAACGAGAAGATATCTACAGGGCAGCATATGGTAGGCGTACAGAGCGATATCCAAGGCGTTGTGTATTTTTTGGAACAAGTAATGACAGTGAGTTTTTAAAGGACTCCACAGGCAACAGACGCTTTTGGCCAGTGGATGTGGGCGCGCATCCTGCTAAGAAATCAGTCTGGAACGATTTACCGAAAGAGGTAGATCAGATATGGGCGGAGGCATACACATATTGGATATTGGGAGAAGAACTATTTCTTTCAAAAGAGATTGAAGAAATGGCATTTGAAGAACAGGAAAGTCACAGGGAGACTTCCGGGAAAGAGGGAATTATATCAGATTTCCTTGATAAGAAAATTCCTTCAAATTGGGATCAGATGGATTTACAAAAAAGGAGAATGTTTTGGAACGGACAGCTTCATTTATCAGAGAATGAGGTTCTAGTTGTCCGAGATAAGGTGTGTGCAATGGAAATATGGGCGGAATGTTTTAATGGTGATACCAAATATATGAAGCGTCAGGACAGTACGGAAATAAACAATATTATGTTGAGTATGAAAGAATGGAAACGCAATAAATCAATGCGCAGATATGGGCCATATGGCAGGCAAAAAGGATTTGAAAGAGTGTCAACTTAAGTTGGTTGACACCTTAAAATTTTGGTTGACGGTGGGTGTCAACCATGTCAACTAATAAGTCATAAAAGTTGACATACTTATTTGACACCTTAAACAGCATAGATACTGATAAAACAATTAAATGTCAACTATGTCAACCAATTATCTATATTAATATAAAAATAGATATATTAGGTATATATGTGTATTACCTGAATTACCTGTTATACATATCACATTACATGTTATATGACGGAGTTGACAGCAATTTTTAGAAGGGACGGAATATGAATAACGAGAAAAACATTTTATGCGCAGAAATACTTCTTGCAAAATACTTTACCGAAAACAATAATCCTGATTGACATCCTGTGAAAGATGTACTGGAGGAAGTAAAGTTTCAGGGCATACAAAAATCAGAATTTAAGGATGCAAGAAAAAGGCTAGAAATAGAATCAAAATCATTTGAAGATGGATACCATTGGAGATGGACCAAAGAGGATAATCCTGAAAAGTTATGGAGGGATCTAAGCAAGGAAGTTTTTTGAGGTGAGAGCAATTGAAAGAAAGCGATATAGAAAAAATGTTAGTAAGTGTAGTAAAGAAGTTAGGTGGCAGAGCCTATAAATGGATAAGCCCAGGCAACGATGGAGTGCCAGACAGAATTGTTATTTTTCCTGATAGGCAACCCATATTTGTGGAATTAAAGACAGACAAAGGAAAATTAAGTGCATTGCAATCTGTACAGATAAAGAGACTTAGAGAATTAGGGCAGCCTGTGGAAGTGGTAAAAGGAATCAACGGACTAAGTCAGTTCTTCCAAGATTACGGATACGAAGAAGTAAGCAAAGCAATTGATTGCAAATATGATTTATAGAGTTGCGCCGGCGCAACAGAAAGCAGAAAAGAGGTGATGCCACATGATATTCAAGCCACATGCCTACCAACAACATTGTATTGATAAAATTTATGATACCAAAAAAATAGGACTGTTCCTTGATATGGGTTAAGGCCTCGGGAAAACAGTGACAACATTGACAGCCATAAAGGATTTAAAATATAACCGATTCCAAGTTCGTAAGGTTTTAGTAATAGCCCCAAAGAAAGTAGCAGAGGGTACATGGACGAAAGAAAAGGATAAATGGGAACACACAAAAATGCTTCGTGTTTCAACAGTACTAGGAAGTTTACAAAAGAGAATTAGAGCTTTAAATACGCCGGCAGATATTTATATCATTAACCGTGAAAATGTTGCGTGGTTGGTTGATTATTATCGAAATGCTTGGCCATTTGACATGGTGGTTGTAGATGAATCAAGTAGTTTTAAGAGTCATAAAGCAAAGAGATTTAAAGCCTTAGCAAGCATGGGCGGTCATATTGATAGAATGATAGAACTTACCGGAACACCGTCACCTAATGGACTAAATGATTTATGGTCGCAGGTATTCCTGTTAGACGGTGGAGAGCGATTGGGAAAAAAATATACACAATTTAGAGAAAGATACTTTGATCCAGGCGATAGGGGAAACAATGTAATCTATAACTACAAAGCGAAACCCGGAAGTGAAAATAGTATTCTGGAAAAGATATCAGATATCTGCATCAGCATGAAATCAGAGGATTATTTACAACTTCCGGATATCACATATCACCAAATACCGGTGGAGTTGGATTCAAAATCAAGTAAGGCATATTACGAACTTGAACGACAAATGGTATTAGCATTACCGGATACGGAAGATGAGATAAGTGTTACGAGCGCGGCGGCTTTAAGCAATAAGCTTTTACAGCTTGCCAATGGTGCCCTTTATGATGAGGACCATGTCGCACATGAAGTACATAATTGTAAGATTGAAGCATTCATGGAACTAATTGAATCCTTACAAGGTAAACCGGCTTTGGTATTTTATAATTATCAACACGACCGTGAGAGAATCCTAAAGGTACTTAAACCTACAGGATTAAGGGTAAGGGAACTTAAGACTACACAGGACGAAGATGATTGGAATAATCATGAAATTGATATCCTGCTAACACATCCTGCAAGCAGTGCGTATGGACTTAATTTGCAACAAGGAGGCAATCATGTAATCTGGTTTGGCCTTACATGGAATTATGAATTATATACACAGGCAAATAAAAGACTACACCGTCAAGGACAATTGGGCAAGGTTATTATCCATCATTTAGTTTGTAGCGGTACCAGAGACGAGGATGTCATGGAAGCACTTGAACGCAAGGACGATGTACAGAATTGGGTAATGAAAAGTCTTAAAGCCAGAATACAAAAATATAAAGAATCGGCTTAGTAAGGAGCGGTGAATAAACGGGAAAAGGTAGAACCACAAAGGAAATAAAGAACGATAAAAGCAGAGAACATGATCGTTTAGAAAAGGATATATCACGTACAGCACGTGAAACCTTTGAACGACCTGCTTATGATACAGGGTGTAACCGACAGTGTTCTTTGTGTAAGAAGATAAAGTAAAGGAGTAAAGCATGAAAAATCTACTAAGATATCCAGGAAGTAAAAAAAGGATAGCACCTTGGATTATATCACATATTCCAAAGCATCATAGTTATTTAGAGCCATATGCAGGAGGTCTGGCCGTATTATTAAATAAAGAACCATCTAGGATAGAGACAGTAAATGATTTGGATGATGATGTAATTAATCTATTTAGGGTAATAAAAAATGATGGTACCAGAGAAGATTTAATACATAAAATCGTATATACACCATATGCAAGAAAAGAGTATGATAATTCCTTTCCGGAAAGTGATGATAATTTATCAGACGTGGAAAGAGCAAAAAACTTTCTTATTCGGTCGGGCATGGGGCATGGTTTTAGACTTTGTGAAAAATGCGGGTGGAAGAAAGATGTTTATGCAAGAGAAGCGGCATACGCAGTTAGATATTGGAATGATTTACCTACAAATATTACTAATGTAGCACAAAGGCTTAAAATGGTTCAAATCGAACATAAGCCGGCAATTGAATTAATTAAATCTTTTAATCATGACAATGTTTTAATTTATGCTGATCCACCATATGTTTTGTCAACAAGAACTAGAAAACAGTATAAACATGAAATGACAAACGAGGATCATATTGAACTGCTAGAAGTTTTGTTGCAGCATACTGGACCAGTAATGTTATCGGGGTACGACAGCGAATTATATAATACATATTTATCAAATTGGAGAAAAGAATCCATTCCGGCAAGAGCGGAAAAATCACTACCGAGAACGGAATATTTGTGGATGAATTACTAAAGTAAATTAGGTTTTGGGAAAGGAGTATATATGAATTGGATTAAATATATTCTTCATCGTCATAAATGGTATTACAGCGGTAATTTTAGTGACCAGTATATATTTAAATGTGCAATCTGCCATAAAGAAAATAAAATTAATGTTATCAATAAATATTCAAAAGAAAAGATTAATGATATTAGAAAACAAATGAATGAATCAGTTAGTCATTTAAATTAATATTTAACGAGTAAAAGCAAACATTAATTAAGGAGGAATAAATATGTATAGCGTAGAAGATATGAAACAGTGTATACAAGAATGGTTTACAGATTGTTCTGATCCTATAGAGGTTGCTAGAACATATGCGGAAATTGAAAAAGAAACAGAAAAGCAGCTTGTATTTATGTTAGATACTTTTACAGTAAGCAATGAAAAGTAAGCATTAGGAGGGAAAAATGTTGCAGGTAGAAAAAGAACATAAGAGAACAACTCTTATTAGTAGCAAAAAAGAAGATTTAGTAAATCAGATCATGCACTTAGAGCATAACAATAATGTTTTACATGACACTATAAATCAGCAAGTAGAAAATTATAAAATGATGGAGAAAAATATAATTAAAAAATTACAAGAGAGAATTGCAAGTGCAGAGAAAGTTATTGTAAAAGAGTCATGCGATAAATTAGATGAAATTGCAAATGATACAGCAGAAGCATTTATATCAGCTTATCAAGACGCTATAGAAATCATTAAAGAAACTAGTTAATTTTAACATTAACAATTAAAAATAGAAAGGAGAACAGTTCCGGCCGGATAAAAGGGTACCCTTTCTTACATAGAAAAATGAAAATATTAGTAGCTTGTGAAGAAAGTCAAGCAGTAACAATAGAATTGAGAAAGTTAGGACACGAAGCATATTCTTGCGATATAGAGCCATGTAGCGGAGGGCATCCAGAGTGGCATATACAACAAGACGTGATTCCTATTTTGAAAGAAAAGTGGGATATGATAGTTGCTTTTCCTCCATGCACTTATCTTACAAATGCAGGAGCAAGGCATCTTTGGAAGAATCACCAATTGAATTTAGAGAGGTATCAAAAAGGATTAGAAGCAAAAGAATTTTTTATGATGTTTTACAATGCAGATTGTGAAAGAATTGGAGTAGAGAATCCAACACCAAGTCGAATATATGAGTTGCCAGAAAAAACACAGGTTATACAGCCGTATCAATTCGGGCATCCGTATACAAAACGTACACAATTATGGCTTAAGGGATTACCTAATCTGATACCAACGAATGAAGTAGAACCAGAACGGACCCAGTGCCCAAGCGGTTCATATTCGCATAAACATGGAGAAAAGCACAGAGGAATGTTTACAACAGATAGAGCTAAGAATCGTAGCAAAACATTTCCAGGAATCGCAAAGGCAAAGGCAATGGCAGAGCAATGGGCAGGAAAAGCGAAATAAAGTAGACTTTAACGAGGAAAGTGAGGTACTAAAATTGACATTAGAACAAGCAAAAGGACAGGACGAAGGAATACCTAATTTTAAAGTATTTGCATCTAAGTGTTGTGATTCTTGTACATCAGAAGATTATTGTCCATCATATTGCGATATGCTATCAAAAGCAGAGAAAATGCATTATGAAAAAATAGTTCAATCGTACGCGAAACATGATGGAGATTTAGTAAAAGTATCAAATTATATCAAAAGATATAAAGATAGATAGGGAGAAAAAATATGGAAAATATTAAAGAAATTGTAGAATCATTGTTAGGAGTAGCAGAATCTGTTTATGAAGTGTGTGAAGATGAAATTGAAAAGGCAAGAATGGATGGACAAGTAAGAGCATACAGAGAAGTCCTATCTCACCTAAATTAGTAATTAACAAAAAAAGGAAAGGAGTAAGAGGTTTGCGGCCGCATAAAGACGTCTTTACTCTAAGTACAAAATAATGAAAGAAAATTGTTTAGAAAGAATGGAACGGATTGACGGTAAAAAGAAAATTGCAGATTTTATGGTTAAGGAACAACAAACATATGAATTTAAAATAAAATATGCTGCTATCAGAGCAAGAGAGTTTGTAGAGGAATGCGAGAAGAGAGGACTTAATTACCATGTGTCTGTTGGTGGATTAGATAGCATCACCCTTTACTATTTCCTTAGAAGTATAGGAATTGAAGCCCAAGGTATATCAGTATCATATTTGGAGGATATTAGTATTCAAAAAGTTCATAGGGAACTTGGTTTAATAAGATTAAAATCTGTTCAAAAAGCAGATGGAACATATTGGAATAAGTCAAGTGTTTTGAATGAGTTTGGTTTTCCTGTTTTGTCAAAAGAAATTGCATCCAAGATTGAAACCCTTGCAAATCCTACCGAAAAGAATAAAACAGTGAGACATGCAATTGTTACTGGTGAAACAGGTGAATATGGTGGATTTCAGAAAAACAGTAGAATGAAAATGTCTCAAAAATGGCTTGAAAAGTTTGGTGGATATTCAAATGAAGAAGAGGGAACAGCTTATCAAATACCTTGCTTTAAGGTATCGTCAAAATGCTGTTATTACTTGAAAGAAAAGCCATGTGACGATTGGGCAAAGCAAAATAAAAGTGTTCCATTTTTGGGACTTATGGCATCAGAAGGTGGGCGTAGAGCAAAGAGCTTAAGACTAAATGGATGTAATTATTTTGGTAAATCAACAGTACGTTCAGCACCATTTGCTATTTTCAATAGACAGGACTTATTACAGTTAACACTTGATCTAAATGTTCCAGTACCAGAAATTTACGGAACGATTGAAAGAAAAGAGGATGGAACTCTTTATACTACAAAAGCGCAAAGAACAGGATGCAGTATGTGTGGCTTCGGTATCCACTTAGAAAAAAGACCGCATAGATTTGACCAGCTAAGAGAACGAAACCCAAAAGAATGGCACTACTGGATGTATGAGTGTTGTGAGGATAAACAAGGAAATAAATATGGCTGGGGAAAAGTGCTTGATTATATAGGTGTTAGATGGGAAAACCGACCAGAAGATATACAAGTATCAGGGCAACTTGAAATGGACTTAGGTAATTAAACTAATCTAATCATTAACCAAGTAAGAAAAAACCGAGAAAGAAAAGAGGTGAATAAATTTGACAAAGGAAGAATTACAAAGAGAGAATGAAAATAAAAAAGAGTATCTTAGGTCGTATCAGGGGCTATTGAAGAACATAAAACTTCTGCAGGTTGAGATAGATCAACTTAGGATATCAAAAATGAATCCCAGCGTTACATATGACGATATGCCGCACCCAAACAACAATACTGACCTATCCACATACGCGGCAGTGTTAGACAGCAAAGAGAGACAGTTAGCTGACGTGAAAGAGCGGGCTTTGATACGATATGGGGAGATAGCGGACAAGATTGAAAACATGAGTGATGCCACCGAGAGGTCACTGCTTACATTGAAATATCTTAGGTTATTAACGTTTGACGAAGTTGCGGAGAAGTTGGATTACAGTGCACGCAATACGATAAGAAAGCATGGCATTGCATTAAAACACTTTATGATGTAAGTTGGCATAGTATGTCATAGCGTGTCACTAGATTGCGCCATAGATAACGTGTTATAGTTAAAGTGCGAAGAATGGATTTAAAGAATCCTCCTTAATTATTTTTAGAAAGCATTCTACAATTGTGTAGGGTGCTTTTTTGAAAAATTATTAAAGCACTAATACGAAATATTGTATTAAATTTACATTTTCATTGCATTTTTACAGTATATTTGATATAAATATAGTATACACATGGTATATTTTGACATGCAAGTAATAGGAGGTGTCAGTATGTATAAAAGTCAATATATGGAAAAGGTTCCCAATTCTAAAGAGGGATTAGCTAGGGTTTTGGATATGGGTTCAACAATAAATAAAAAAAAGTATGGAATAACAAAAAATGCTACTAAAGTAGATGAAGAAGCCATACACTCAGACTGGGAAGCGATTGGTACGGATATTAGGAGGGCTATTGATGAATTCAGAGATAGTAAATACCACGGAATCAACAGAGGATGATGAGGGTTTATATCCTTATGAAGAAGAATTAAGTAATTCTGAGATGGCAGTTTCTTATGAACATAGCAGTATGCATATAGGACCAATACCTTCTCCAGAAGTGTTAGCTGAATACAATAAGATTGATCCTACTTTTGCAAATAGAATACTGGTGATGGCGGAACAACAATCTTTGCATAGACAGGAAATAGAAAAGCGAATAGTAAAATCTGGAGTTAATGATAGTAAGCTAGGTATCATATTTGGATTTATTATTGGGCTAGCTGCTTTGATTGTAAGTTTAGTACTTGGTTTAAACGGCAGAACTATAGCATCCTCTTTGTTGGGAGTATCAGGATTAGTTGGATTAGTTTCAGTCTTTATATACGGAACTAGGAGTAACGGGAACGAAGATAAGAGTTAGAAGAATAGACAAAATCAAGGAATCAAGGAATCATCGTTTTTGATGATTCCTTTTTTAATACAACAAATCAGAACGAATACGAGGTGGTGGTGAATGCCAAGAGCAAGGGACCCTAATAGGGAAGCCGCTTTTTTAATTTATAAAGAGCATAAGGGTAATATCGATTTGGTTGAGATTGCAAGTCAACTAAATTTATCAGCCGGAACAATAAGGGGCTGGAAGTCAAAAGACAAATGGGAACAGCAGTTGAATGGAACGCTCCCAACAAGTACGGAACGTTCTAAACGTTCTAAAGGTGGTCAGCCGGGGAATAAAAATTCCGTTGGTCATGCCTCAAGTACGCCAGAGGGAAATAAGAGAGCAGAGAAGCACGGCTTCTTTGCCAAGTGGCTGCCAGAGGAAACCGCCGAGATAATGCAAGCGATTGAAAAAACAAATCCACTTGATATCCTCTGGGATAATATTCAGCTACAGTTTACTGCCATTGTAAGGGCGCAAAAGCTTATGTTTGTAAAAGACCAGGAAGACGTCACTACAACAAAGATAGGAGAGGGTTACAGCGATACAGGAAGTAGTGAAAAGTGGGAAGTGCAGCAGGCATGGGATAAACATGCAACCTTTCTAAAAGCGCAGTCAAGAGCCATGGGTGAACTAAGGTCCATGATAAAACAATATGATGAAATGCTGCATAAAAATTGGGAGGATGCTACAGAAGAACAAAAGGCAAGAATTGCCTTACTCAAAGCCAAAGCTTACACGGATGAGAATGACCAGATAGAGGATGATGGATTTCTTGAAGCTTTATCAGGAAAGGTTGATGTAGTATGGCAGGAGGAATAAGGCGGGCAATCTTCAAATTCAAACCATTTTCAAACAAGCAACTGAAAGTATTAACCTGGTGGCTTCCAAACTCTCCTGTAAAGGATAGAGATGGTGTTATAGCAGATGGAGCAATACGGTCAGGAAAGACCTTATCCATGTCATTGTCTTATGTTATGTGGGCTATGGAAACATTTGACGGGCAAAACTTTGGAATGTGTGGTAAGACGATAGGATCCTTTCGAAGAAACGTTTTATTTTGGCTGAAACTAATGCTGCGGTCAAGAGGTTATGGTGTTACCGATCACAGAGCCGATAATTTGGTTGTTATAACAAAAGGCAATAAGACAAATCTTTTTTATATATTTGGTGGTAAAGATGAACGGTCACAAGATTTGATACAAGGTATCACTCTTGCAGGCTGTTTTTTTGATGAAGTTGCACTTATGCCGGAATCATTTGTAAATCAGGCAACAGGGCGCTGTTCCGTAGATGATTCAAAGTATTGGTTCAATTGTAACCCTGATGGACCATATCATTGGTTTAAAACAAACTGGATTGATAAGCAGGTAGAAAAGAATTTATTATACTTACATTTCACAATGGATGATAATCTAAGTCTATCCGAAAAGATAAAGGCCAGATATCGATCAATGTATTCAGGGGTATTCTTTCAGCGATATATTCAAGGATTGTGGGTAGTAGCTGAGGGAATTATTTATGATATGTTTGATAAGGCCAAACACACGGTACAAAGCCTATCAGATTTATTAAAAGATACTTATTATGTCAGTGTCGATTATGGAACACAGAATGCAACCGTTTTTCTTTTATGGAGTAAAAGCACAGACGGAAAATGGATATGTATTAAAGAGTATTATTATTCTGGCCGCGATGAAGATAGCCAGAAAACAGATAGTGAGTATGCTGACGATCTGAAAGTTTTTTTGGAAATCATAAAGCCCAAAGCAATTGTAATTGACCCAAGTGCAGCCTCTTTCATAGCTGAACTTAGAAAACGAGGGTACCAGATAAAAAAAGCAAATAATGATGTGCTTGACGGTATCCGGTATGTAGCAACGCTCCTGAATCAAGAAAAAATTGCATTTTCTGAGCAGTGCATTAACACAATAAAAGAATTTAATTCTTATATCTGGGATGCAAAGGCAACTGAACGAGGAGAGGATAAGCCAGTGAAACAACATGATCATGCAATGGATGCAGTTAGATATTTTTGCTATACAATAATTCGCAAGAAGAATGGAATATCAATATTAAAATAAAGCAGGTGAGAAAATGGAATTAGAAGTAATTAAGAAGCTAATTAAAAAGCATGAAATGGGACATGCATCATTTGTTACAAAAGCAATGACAGCAGAGAGATATTATCGCAATGAAACAGATGTATTAAACCAAAAAAGAAAAGAAGATGAAGAGGGGAATCCACTTAGAAATGCAGATAATAGAATCCCTCGCAATTTTCACGGTCTTATTGTTAATCAGAAAACTTCCTATACTTTCACGGCACCGCCACTATTCGATATTGGCAATAGTGCTAATAATAAGAGAATAACGGAGATTCTTGGTGATGAGTACGCAAAAAACTGCATGGAGTTATGTGTTAATGCCGCGAATGCTTCTACCGCATGGATTCATTATTGGAAGTCTGACGACGGTTTTGAATGGGCGGTAGTTGATAGCAAACAAATCATTCCGGTATGGTCCAAAAATCTAAAAAAGAAGTTACAAGGTGTATTTCGGGTATATAGTGATATAGATGAGGATACAGGTGATAAATATACTATTTATGAGTACTGGACAGATAATGAGTGTCAGGCTTATAGGAGAAAGGCATCTGATACATTAGATGAGGGATTAGCGATTTACAATATGTTTATTAATGCGGAAAGCGGAGAAGAATTTGCGAATTACCAACATGGATTCAACAGAGTACCTTTTATACCTTTCAGAAATAATAATATTGGTACTGGTGATCTAGATAATATTAAACGTCTTATCGATGTGTACGACAAGGTATATAGTGGTTTCATAAATGACCTAGACGATATTCAAGAACTTATATTTGTGTTATCAGGATATGGAGGCGAATCACTTAATGGATTCCTGCAAGAGCTTAAGAAGTATAAGACTATCAAGGTAGATGGTGACGAAAGTAATAATCCGGGAGTAAGTACGTTAAGCATAGAAATACCTTTAGAAGCGCGTAAGACCGTCTTGGACGTTACAAGAAAAGCTATATTTGAGCAAGGACAGGGATTTGACCCACAGCCCGAAAACTTTGGTAATCAGTCGGGAGAAGCTCTTAAATTTATGTACTCATTGCTTGAAATGAAAGCAGGGTTGATGGAAACAGAGTTTAAATTAGGATTTGCTGAACTTATTAGAGCTATTTGTGAATTTTACAATATAGAATGCAAAACTATTATCCAAACATGGACCCGCACTAGTATTAAGAGCGATACGGAGCAGGCTCAAATTTGTAAGGATAGTGTAGGCATAGTATCAACACGTACAATCCTAAAGAATCATCCGCTTGTTGAGGACGCGGATAAAGAATTGAAATATCTGCAAGAAGAAGAGGAGGAAAAACAAAAAAAGGAAAATCAGTATAAAGACGCATTCAATCAATTTACTGTAGGTGATAATAATGCCACAGAATAATGAATACTGGAAAAATCGTTATTTACAGCTAGAAGAGGCAGCTCATAGAAACAGTTTAGAATTAGTAAACGTACTGGAAAATCAATACTATAAAGCTCAGCAGGAAATTGAAGCTAAAATAGCAGTATGGTATCAAAGATTTGCGGATAACAATAACATTTTTTTAGTCGAGACAAGAAAATTTCTTAATTCAGAAGAGCTAAAAGAGCTTAAATGGAATGTAAAAGAGTATATTAAATATGGCAAGGAAAATGCTATCAGTGAAGTGTGGATGAAGCAGTTAGAGAACGCTTCGGCTAAGTATCATATTACACGATTAGAAGCTTTAGAGCTGCAACTACAGCAAGAAATTGAAAAACTATATGGTAATCAATTAGACCAAATCGATAAGGAAATGAAAGAAGTATACTTGTCGAGATATTACCATACAGCATATGAGGTACAGAAAGGATTTAAGATAGCTTGGGACGTAGCGGTAGTTAATGATAAGCAGTTAACCACTATCATATCTAAGCCTTGGGCGGTTGACGGTAAGAATTTTTCCGAACGCATATGGGGGAGTAAGTCAAAGCTACTCAATGAGATACATACAGAACTTACACAAAGCATTATGCTAGGCAGAACACCTGATAAAACAATTAGTAATATTGCTAAACGCATGAATGTTTCAAAAACACAAGCAGGACGGCTTGTAATGACCGAGCAGGCTTATTTTTCCAGTGTAGCACAAAAAGATTCCTTTAATGAATTAGACGTTGAGAAATATGAAATAGTAGCTACGTTAGACAGTCATACGTCAGATATATGCCGGACATTGGACGGCAAAGTGTATGAAATGAAAGATTATGTCGCAGGTTCAACCGCCCCGCCGTATCATGTATGGTGCAGGACTACAACGGTACCGTATTTTGATGACAACTACGGTAAGAGAATAGCAAGAAAAGCAGATGGTAAGACATATTATATTGATGCAGATATGAACTATAATGAGTGGTATGACAAATATATAGCGGATTAAATAAATAAAAATGGAGGTGGATATGAAAGTAGATGTTCTTGGAACAGAGTATAAGATAGAAATACATAAGTTTGATAACGATGTCACTTTAAAAAACAATTCGTGGGCGGCGTATTGTTGCAGTGACAAGCCACTTATTGTTATTGGCGATTTGGACGATGACCAAAATTTTAAATTTCATGATGATAAAGAAAAGGATACTTACTTTAAAAGTTGTTTACGGCATGAAATAGTCCACGCATTTTTAAATGAATCAGGGTTAAAGGACAGCGCGCAAAGCCCTAATGGGCCTTGGAGTAAGAATGAGGAAATGGTGGATTGGATAGCAATTCAGTTTCCCAAAATATTGCAAGCTTTTAGAGAAATTAAATGCGAAGAATAAAAAAGGAAGGTAATCCAGCTATCTCCCTATAAGACCAGGGTAAGGTCTTATTTTTGTGTCCGAAATGACGTTTAAACTAAATTAACTCTAGCATGACGAGATATAAACTCATGTATCGCAGTGGTGACACCACGTTTAAAAACACAGCGATTGAAAGGAGCACCATGGAATTTTTAAAAGAACTTTTAGGAGAGAATTACTCAGTCATTGAAACTGCTATCAATACTCATAATGCAAAGCCGGAAAACAAAGATAAACAAATAAAAATTGGTAATCTTGCAAATGGTGAATATGTGAGTAAAGATAAGTATGCGACATTAGAGAGTGAAAAGAAGAATCTCGAGATTCAGATTACTACTTTAAATGGAACAATTGAGACTCTCAAAAAAGACAACAAGGGCAATGATGCACCTCAAAACACGATTAAAGAGAATGAAACAACTATTAACAATTTGAAGTTAGAGAATGAAACTATTAAGAAAGAGTATAGCTTAAAAGATAAGCTAAGAGAGGCGGGGGTTAATGATCCTGACTATTTAATTTACAAGCATGGTGGGGTTGAAAAATTTAATTATGACAAAGACGGGAGTCCAGTAGGAGTTGAGGACTCTATTAAGCGGTATAAGGATGATAAGACATTGGCGCATCTATTCAAAGCAGATAAGCCGCCATATAATCCGGCAGGTGGTGGAGATTACAATGGCAAAAATCCTTTTGAAAAGGATAGTTTCAATCTAACAGAACAAGGAAAATTAATGAAAGAGAATCCGGCACAAGCAAAAGAGTTGGCAAGTGCGGCAGGAATCGTTATTTAAGAAAGGTAAAGGTGTTTTAAATGGCAAAAACAAAAATTAGTGACATAATTGTACCCGAGGTATTTAACCCCTACGTTATCCAAAGAACAATGCAGTTATCAGCGTTATATAACAGTGGGATAATATCAAATAATCCAGAATTAGATCGATTGGCTTCTTCTGGTGGTTCTACAATCAATATGCCATATTGGGAAGATTTAGGCGGAGACGATGAAGTGTTATCTGATGATGGAGCGTTAATCCCGGGTAAAATTACCGCTGGACGGGATGGCGCGGCTCTATTGATGCGCGGTAGAGCATGGAGTACAAATGATTTAGCAAAAGCTTTGTCCGGTTCAGACCCAATGGCAGCTATAGGTGACTTGGTTGCGGAGTATTGGGCTAGGCGAATGCAAGCAACTACTATTAAATTATTAGATGGTGCATTTGCAGCAAGCAATATGACCAATAAAGTGTCTGATATTTCAGCAGCAGCGGGTGACGCGGCTAAGATAGATGGTGAGACATTTCTGGATGCATTACAGAAGATGGGAGACGCTAAAGATAAACTGACTGGTGTTATTATGCACTCCGCTACAGAAACGCAGTTACGTAAAAACAATTTAATTCAAACTGAATTAGATTCAAATAATAAGCCTATCTCATTATTCATGGAAAAGAGAGTTATTATTGACGATTCATGCCCGATTGCAAATGGAGTATACACCACTTATTTATTCGGACAAGGTGCAATTGGTCTAGGTAACGGGGCAGCGCCAGTTCCTACGGAAACAGACAGAGATAGCCTTGCAGGTGATGATATCTTAATCAACCGTAAACATTATATCTTGCATCCAAGAGGGGTAAAATGGATTGGAACAGCGGCAGGTTCTTCCCCTACTAATGTAGAATTAGCAACAGGTACAAACTGGTCTAAGGTGTATGAAGATAAAGCGATTCGTATGGTTAAATTCATACACAAGCTGTAAGAAAGGGTGATTTTATGAGTGCTACAGCATTCCAGAGAATGAGGCGTGAAGCGAAATTGGAAGAATTACAGGAGCCTAAGAAAAAGGCTTCTAACACAGAAAAAGAGGTAAAAGAGCCTAAGAAAAAGGCTCCTAATAGTTAGGAGTTGGTAGTATGGATTTAAGCAAATTGAAACGGCTACTAGGACTAGATATAGACGATAAAACAAAAGACGTTCCTCTGCAATTTATTATTGATAATGTAAAAGAAATGATATTGAATTACTGCAATATGGATGAACTTCCGGAGGGGCTATTTAACACTGCTTACCGCATGGCTATTGACCTATATAGAAACGAGTCACCGGGGGACGAAAGTACTCCCCTTGGTACGGTTTCATCTATTACGACGGGAGATACCTCAACAAGCTTTTTGAGTACGACTAATGAATTTAAAGATAGTCTTTTAAAAGATTATAAAAAGCAATTGAACCGGTACAGGAGGATAGAATGGATGTAATTGGAAAAGCTATGGAGCAGTCAAGAAAAGCGATAGAAAAGTTTTATAAAGGCACATGCAATGTTTATGAAAGACAGAATGTAACGGATGCTGATATACATATTACGAAGAAACAGGAAGTACTTGTGTTAGAGAATCAGCCTTGCAAGCTGTCTTTTACGTCTCTAAAGGCTACAGATATGCAGGGCGGTGCTGCAACTGTTACGCAGACCCCTAAGCTGTTTATTGCTCCTGAAATCAATATTAAACCCGGCTCAAAGATTGAAGTTACACAAAACAATGCGACTAAATTATATCAACGAAGCGGAGAAAGCGGAAAGTTTACCACGCATCAAGAAATAGTATTAGAATTATTCGCGAAGTATGCATAGGGGGTTACGCAATGGCTGATTGGGGTTCTTGTGATTTTACAGAATTAAAAAAGTTCAGGGATAAAATAGAATCATTATCAGAGGGGCGGGTGGATGAATTCTGCACGGTTGTAGCGAAAGAGCTTGCAGCCAGGTTAATTGCAAAAGTGATAAAGCGTACTCCGGTTAGAAAATCAGAGGATTGTCCGGCAGGGGTAAAAGGCGGAACATTAAGGCGTGGTTGGACTACGCAGAAATCCGGTGGTGGTTCGGAAGGACTAAAAACCAATGGTGCATCAGAATATGTTAACACATTAAAAGTGCATCATTACGGTGGTTATTATGTCGTAGAAATTACTAATCCGGTTGAGTATGCGTCATATGTTGAATACGGACACCGAAAGCGCGGCGGGAAAGGATGGGTGAATGGCCGGTTTATGATGACCATGTCAGAAAAGGAACTGGAAAGGCAGGCACCTGCAGTTATTCAAAAGAAATTAATGAGCTATCTGAAAGGAGTGTTTAATTAATGCTTAAAAAGACAATTGTAGGTATTTCCAAAGCTCTACACGAGGTATTCAAAGAAGCATACGCAATACATATTGATGATATAGAGCAAGACCTGAACACTCCCTGTTTTAAAATCACCTCGCTCAATCCGTCACAGGAACAAAGATTAGGAAAACGGTATGAGCGCTTTCAACCTTTCGATATTATTTATTTTCCTAACAATGAAAAGGAGTGCACATGTGAGTGCATGGAAGTGACAGAAAAGCTGTTTGATGTACTTGAGTATATAAGTATTGACGGTGATTTAGTCAGGGGCATTAATATGAGTGCAGAGATACAAGATGGCATATTGCATTTCTTTGTAGATTTCAATATGTTTGTGATAAAGCAGCAAGAGCGAATCAATATGAACGATATTAATTCGGATGTATCACTAAAGGAGGATGAATAGATGGCATCAAAAAAAGAAGCTGCTGAAAAGGCAGCAAATACATTTACAAAAGAACAAATACTAAATTCAAAAAAGTATGTTCACTTGAAAGATTTGGTGAATGTACTTCTTTTAGATTCCAAGACTTATACATCGGCGGAAGTTGATAAAAAAATTGAAGATTTCAAGAAAGGCAAGGTGAAATAATGCTAGGTGGCGGAACATTTACAACACAAAATAAAGTATTACCGGGTGCTTACATTAACTTTGTTAGTGTAGCAAGAGCAAGTGCTACATTATCTGATCGAGGTATTTGTGCAATCCCTATGGAATTAAATTGGGGCATGGACGGTGAAGTATTTACTGTAGAAAATAGCGATTTTGAGAAGAATTCTCTTAAGATATTAGGCTACAGCTATGATGCAGACGAAGTATTAAACATTAGAGAAGTATTCAAGCACGCAAGGACATTACATGTGTATCGTTTAAACTCTGGTGAGAAAGCAACGAATACATATGCTACCGCTAAATATTCAGGTACAAGAGGAAATGATATTAAAATCGTTATTCAGGCGAATGCAGATGATGAAAATCAGTTTGATGTAATTACCTACTTAGGTGCTTCTAAAGTTGACACACAGACGGTTTCAGTTTCAAATGAATTAGTCGCAAACGATTACATTATGTTTAAGACGGGAGCCACATTAGAAGCGACGGCGGGAATTGCATTGTCAGGTGGTACTAATTTAGCAACCCTAACTGGTACACAGTATCAGGATGCACTTGACAAGCTTGAGAGTTATTCGTTTAACACACTAGGTTGCGTATCTACTACCGATACAATTAAGGCTTTGTTTGTGGCTTATACAAAGCGTATGCGTGATGAAGCAGGTGTGAAGTTCCAGACAGTAATTTATAATTATGGGGCTGATTATGAGGGTGTAATTAATGTAAAGAATAAGATTACAGAAGCGGGAATGCCAGAGCAAAACATTGTTTACTGGACTGTAGGAGCGCAAGCCGGATGCGCAGTAAATAAATCAAATACGAATATCACTTATGATGGTGAATATACGGTTGATGTTAATTACAAACAATCAGAGCTTGAAGCAGCAATTTTGGCCGGAGAATTTGTTTTTCATAAAGTAGGCGTAGAAGTAAGGGTACTAGAGGATATCAACTCATTCGTTACCTTTGTATCGGATAAAAATTCAGATTTCAGTTTAAACCAAGTAATACGTATCCTAGACCAGATTGGGAATGATATTGCGGTATTATTCAATACTCGTTATTTAGGCAAAATCCAGAATAATGAAGCAGGAAGAGTAAGCTTTTGGAATGATATGGTTGTCTACAATAAAGAACTCGAAACACTGAATGCGATTGAGGGATTCGAGAGTACGGACGTTACAGTTAAAGCAGGAAATGACAAACGTTCTGTAGTTGTTACCAATGCAGTACAGCCGGTTGCAGCAATGGAAAAACTATACATGACTGTTATGGCATCCTAAGAAAGGAGTGTTAGAATGTTAAAAATGAATTTACAGTTTCATGCGGGCGAAACAACGATGAATGCCAGGGATGCAGTAAGCGCAAAGTTGGGTTCTTGCTATGTAACTATCGGGGATAACCGTTATCTGCTTATGCAGTTAAAAAACATTGAAGTTAAATATGAGAAATCAAAAAGTGAAGTACCTATACTGGGCAGGACAACCGCGGGCAACAAAACCAATGGGGGCAAAATTACCGGGTCAGCTACTATTTATCATAATACGGATATTTTTACAAATATGATTTATCAGTACCAAGAAACCGGAGAAGATGTATATTTTGATATGGTTCTTACAAATGAGGATCCAACCAGTGCGGCGGGTGTCCGAAGTGTTACAATTAACGGATGTAATATTGACGGTACAGTCATAGCCGGTATGGATGCGGATGGTGACTGGTTAGAGCAGGATATCGACTTCACAGCCGAAAGGTTTGACATTGCAAAAGCATTCGCTGTCTTAAGTGGAATGCAATAAGGAGGAGTATATGAGTAACTTTAATTCATTTATGAAACAAAGTAAAATAGAAAGAAATAATATTCAGATTGCAGCAAGTGAAAGTTTTGAGGATGAAAAAGGGAATTCCCTAATGTGGGAAATTCGTTCGTTAAAAACAAAAGAAGCGGATTATATTCGTAATGAGTGTACTTCAATTAATCAGAAAGGGAAAAAGGTTGATGTTGACAATGCAAAATTCAATCGTATGATTGCGGCAAAATGTACGGTATTTCCTAATCTGAATGATAAAGAGCTGCAAGACAGCTATGGTGTTATGAGTGCCGAAGAACTGATTGTGGAAATGCTTGATAATGACGGAGAATATCAAGCTTATTGCCAAAAGATTCTTGAAATCTCGGGCTACAACAAAACGGATTCACAGTTAGTGGATGAAGCAAAAAACTAATTAATGGGGGTGATAGCGAAGCGAATTTTGCTTACTATTGCCTCCATAAATTCAAAATACTTCCTTCACAATTTGCTGAAATGGATAGATATGAAAAAGCTTTTATTATTGCAGCTATTGATATAAAAATAGAGACAGATAAAAAAGAGCAAGCAAAGGCAAGGAAAGCTGGAAAGAAGTAATTGCCATAATTTACCTTATGTTGTATGATAAAGAAAAACAAATTAGGGAGAAATATAAATGGGATTATTTAAACCAAAGCTTAGAAAAGATATTGAAGAAAAAATTAAAAATTTATCACCCAAATCATTTATATCAGTTGGACTTACAGCAGGCTTGCCATTGCCAGAAACTACAACGTGCCAATTGTATTATTGCGATGATAGAATTGAAATTGATGGAAACAATGTTAATTTTGTCTTACCGTTTAATAAAATTCAAGATATATCAATTAAAACTAGCGTTGAAATAGCTAAAAATTACGTTAGCAGCGCGGGTGGCGCAGTTGCAGGAGCAGTTTTATTCGGGGCGGTAGGTGCATTAATAGGTGGAAGAGTTAAAACAAAAACAGAGAAAAATTTGACTTCGTATCTAATATTTACATATATAGATGATAATAATGAAGTGAAATATATTGGATTTGATGTAACCTATACACCAAAGAGCAAGGAATTTGTTACACTGTACGAAAATCAAAAAGATAATATGCAAACAATAATATTATAGAAATAGGCCACTTACATTAATGTAGGTGGTTTTTTAGTGCGACAAGCGAGGTGATAAAATGGCAGGAATACACACTAGTGTAAATGTAAATGACGGTCTATCAGCGGCATTTAGAACTATGACACAATCTATCAATGTTTGCTTAAGTAGTTTTATAGAAATGCAGGAAGCCGCAGGTCAAGGGGTAAATACGGCATCTATACAAGCTGCTAGAAGTGCACTAAATGATGTAGATATTACAGCTGGTCAAGTTGCAGATGAAATTGCGGAAGCAAGAAATAGACAACAACAGTTTAATAATGAAGTTACAAGAGGAAACTCGGCAATGAGTGGACTTGTAGGTAAAGCAATAGGATTAGTAGGAGCTTATGCATCTTTGCAAGGAATTAAAGGACTTGCTGCAATATCTGACACAATGACACAAACGACAGCGAGACTTGATTTAATGAATGATGATTTACAAACTACCGCCGAACTACAACAAAAGATTTTTCAATCGGCACAGGATTCTCGTGCAGCCTATACAGACATGGCAAGTACCATATCAAAATTAGGATTATTAGCTAGTAAGGCGTTTTCAAGTAATGATGAAATTATAGAGTTTGCAGAATTAATGAACAAGGGTTTTGTTGTTGGTGGCTCGTCAGCAACTGAACAAGCATCTGCAATGTACCAATTAACACAAGCAATGGCAGCAGGAAAGCTACAAGGTGATGAATATAGAAGCATTATAGAAAATTCACCATTGTTAGCAAAATCTATTGAAGACTACATGATAAATGTAAAAGGCGCACAAGGATCCATGAAAGATTGGGCATCAGATGGAAAACTTACAGCAGACGTAATTAAAGCGGCGTTATTCGGTGCATCTAGTGAAATAAATGAAGCATTTGAAACTATGCCCATGACATGGTCACAAGTTGCAACAAGTATTAAAAACCAAGCACTCGTAGCTTTTCAACCGATACTTACAAAAGTCAATGAAATTGCCAATAGCGATAAATTACAAAGTTTTTCTAATGGTATAGTTAATAGCTTATATGCATTAGCAAGCGTTGCGTCAGGAGTATTTGATGTTTTAGTTACAGTAGGTTCGTTTTTATATGATAACTGGGATATGATAAGTCCAGTTATTTACGGTGTAGCTACTGCAATGATATTTTATACTGGAATTATAATTGCGCACAATGTCGTGCTTGGAATTAAAAACACGTTGACTGCTATTGCAGCATTAAGAGATAGTGTATATGCTGCAAAAATTATGTTAGCTACAGGAGCTACGTTTGCACAAACAGCAGCCCAAGTCGGATTAAATGCAGCATTATTAGCATGTCCGCTCACATGGATTATCTTATTAATAATTGCAGTTATAGCTGTAATTTATTTAGTTGTTGCCGCCATTAACCATTTTGCAGGTACAAGTTATAGCGCAACTGGTGTAATTATAGGAGCTTTTGCAGTCTTAGGTGCATTTATATGGAATACTGTAGTTGGGGTTCTTAATGCTATTATTCAATTTTTATGGTCTAGTTTCGTTGAGCCGTTTATTAGTATTATAGAGTGGGTATTAAATGCTGCAAATGGGGGATTTAATAGTTTTGGAGATGCAGTTGCTAACTTAATAGGACAAATAATATCATGGTTTTTGTCCTTAGGTAAGGTAGTAACAAAAATCATAGATGCAATATTCGGAACTGATTGGACTTCTGGACTATCATCCTTGCAAAATAGCGTTCTTGCATGGGGAAAGAACGAAAGTGCTATCACAATCAATCGAGATGCACCAACAATTAATTCAAGAATTGGCTATGGTGATGCTTGGGATACAGGTTATCAGTTTGGAAAGGGAATTGACGATAAAGTATCAGGAATGTTTTCGAGCGACGCTGCAGCCGGAACGCAAGGAAGCATACTAGATTCATTAGGAAACATAGACACCAACACTGCAAGCGGGGCAGAAAGTACAGATAAGATAGCGGACTCCTTAGAAATTACGGATGAGGATTTAAAGTATCTTAGGGATATAGCGGAAAGAGAAATTATTGATAGAACGGTATTCCAATCTCTGACGGTCGATATGGGCGGTGTAAGTAACACGGTTAATAATATGGCTGACTTGGACGGAATTGGAGATTATTTGGGTGATGTAATCATTCAAACAGCATCAGCCAGTATGGAGGGATAGGCTATGTACAGTATGTATTTTAATAAATGGTGGATTCCTGTTATACCTGAAAAAATCGCAATGAAAATTAATGGAAATAATAAAACTGTAAATCTCATAAATAATGGCGAAGTTAATGTCATTAAGCCTACCGGACTGACAGACATTGAATTTGATTTGCTGATTCCTAACATAAAATATCCATTTGTGCCACATGGTCCAGGGGGATTTAAGAGTGCTTACTTTCATCTTGAAAAGCTAGAAAGATTCAAGAAACAAAAAAAGCCTTTTACATGGACGGTATATAGAGAATTGCCGTCCGGCAAAAAGCTATTTTCCACCAGTATGCTTGTAACGCTTGAAGATTACACGATAAAAGAGGATGTAAAAGAGGGTTTTGACGTTATTGCAAGTGTAAAGCTTAAGCAGTATGTAAAGTACGGAGTCAAAAAAGTAAAGCTTGTTACTAATTCAGATGGCACTATATCGGTAAAAAAAAGCGGTAGCAGGGCAAACGTAAGCAGTCCCTCTGAAAGCCTGCCAACTACACATAAAGTAGCTGCAAATGATACGATATGGAGCTTGGCAAAGTATTATTATAATGACGGATTAAAGTATAGTCCAATTTGGCATGCGAACGAAGATAAGCTTAAAAATCCCGAGGATTTAGTTGTTGGGACAGTATTAACGATTCCCAAGACGGAGTAAAGAGGGTGATGCATTGAAAATACAATTATTAACTTATACATCAGATGCGATTTATGAGCCATGTACAGAGGAAAATATTGAGCTTACAAGTGAGCGGAAAGGAATTCCTGCAAAACTAGTGTTTAAAGTATTGAAAGATAGTGGCTATCCTATGTATGAAGGACAGGCTGTCACACTTAAAATCAATGGCACAGGAGTATTTTACGGTTACATTTTTACTAAGAACAGGGATAAAGAGCAGCGTATTACTTACACCTGCTACGACCAGTTGAGATATTTTAAGAACAAAGATACTTATGTGTATACAGGGCTAACAGCAAGTAGTTTAATACAGATGATTTGTGAGGACTTTGGCTTAAAAGTAGGGAATGTATCTGACACGGGCTATGTAATACCCCAAAGGATAGAGAGCAATAAGACCCTATTTGATATTGTGCAGAATGCATTAGATTTAACTATGGTTAATACAAATTCCTTGTATTGTTTATATGATAGTTATGGGTCTATTACTCTTTCCAATGTTTCAGATATGAAAGTACCTATGGTAATTGATTCCGAAACAGGACAAAACTTTGATTATCAGAGCAGTATAGACGAGCAGACTTACAATAAAATAAAACTTACTTATGATAATAAAACTACTGGAAAAAGAGAAGTTTATATTGCACAAGACAGCAATAATATGAACCAATGGGGGATTTTGCAATATTTTGATACTCTCCAAGAGGGGGAAAACGGAGCAGAAAAGGTAAACCAGTTGCTTTCTTACTATGATAAAAAGAGCAGGAAATTAACGATTAAGGATGCATGGGGAGATGTGCGAGTGAGGGCCGGTACATCTCTTATTATTTCTCTTAAATTAGGTGATATATCAGTTAACAATTTTATGTTGTGCGAAAAAGTAACTCATAAATTTGGCAACAATCTTCACACCATGGATTTAACATTGATAGGAGGTGAGTTTATAGCATAATGGCAGATATGAATAAAGCAATCAAACAAGTAGCAATGGCCGCTGTAAATGAAAGTGAGCCGGCTACTTTTTTATATGGGACGGTTACAAGTGTAAGTCCTTTACAAATTCAAGTAGAACAAAAATTACTACTCTCAAAAGAGTTTCTTGTGCTGACAAAGAATGTAATTAACTATGAGGCAGAAATTGAAATTGATTGGAGTACGGAAAGTGAAACCTGTACAGCGGCACACGAGCATAAAATAACAGGAAAAAAGAAAGTAAAAGTATTAAATGCTTTAAAGTCAAATGACAAGGTAATCTTGTTAAAGCAACAAGGCGGTCAAATGTACTTAGTTATTGATAGGGTAAAGAGTTAGGCGGTGATGGAATGATTCCAGTTTTAAATTTAGATGATGATATACTAGAAGATTTAGAAGAAACGAGCGAACCGTCATACACTTATGAAATGAATCTTGAAACAGAGCGAATTAATGACTATTGTGACAATCTAGAAGCTGTGAAGCAGGCTATTTACAAAATTTTATGTACCGAACGATACAATTATATAATTTACTCGCAAGACTACGGGATAGAGTTGGAGGAATTAATTGGACAACCGACCTCCTATGTGATTCCAGAGTTGGAGCGTAGAATTATAGATGCTCTCATGCAAGATGATAGAATCATAGATGTATATAATTTTGAATTTGCTACTCCAAAGAAGAATGTTGTAACTGTAACTTTTAATGTCGATACCCAGTTCGGTACTTTAGCTATGGAAAGAGAGGTTGAATACTAATGTTTGAAGATAAAGATTATGAATCGCTCTTAGATGAAAAGCTAAGTAAAGTTGACTCAAAGTATGACAAACGAGAGGGTTCAATTATTTATGATGCATTAGCTCCGAACAGTGCAGAAGCTGCCATGATATATATTCAACTCGAATGGATGTTTAAACAAATGTTTGGAGACACTGCTGATCGGGAATATCTCATAAAGATTGCAAAAGACACAAGAGGTTTAGAGCCTAACAAAGCCACATATGCAATCTTAAAAGGTGAATTTAACATTGCTGTTGACATTGGTACAAGATTTAGCCTAGATACCTTAAATTATGCAGTTACAGAATTAATTGACGATTCTTTGCATACATACAAAGTTCAATGCGAAAAGGCAGGTGTAGAGGGAAATAAACACTTTGGCACAATGATACCGATTAACTACATTTCAGGACTTACACGGTGTGAATTAACCGGATTACTAATACCTGGTGAGGAGGAAGAGGGCACAGAAGTATTTAGGAAACGCTGGAGAGATGCGTTTAATGCGACTGCATTCGGAGGTAATAGAGCCGACTATACAGAAAAAATAAAGGCAATTGCAGGTGTTGGTGGGTGCAAGTGCTACAGAGCTACAAACGAGTCGGGCGAGCTTGTAGGGGGACATGTAAAATGTGTCATAATAGCATCGGATTATTCTGTCCCTACAAAAGAATTGGTAAATACAGTACAGCAAGTTATTGACCCAACACAGGACATGGAGGGATATGGACTTGCTCCGATTGGCCACGTAGCACATATACAATCTGTGACAGGCACTGTGATTAATATAGTAAGTACAATAACATATGATGCAGGTATTGCTTTTGTAGATATAAAAACACAAATCGAATCTGTAGTGGATAATTACTTTCTTTCATTGGCAAAAGCCTGGGAAACAAGCTCAAATCTTGTAGCTAGAATAAGTCAAATAGAGTCAGCCATTTTGAATGTTGATGGTGTGCAGGATATTGCTGATACAAAGCTAAATGGGGTAGCAAGCAATGTTATTCTAAGCGTTGATGCAATACCAGTTAGGGGGGAGATAAGTGGATAGAAAGCTTATTAAGTACTTACCTCTTTTTATGCAGACGTACGGTGAAATGGAACAAATAATGAATGTAGAGCAAGAAGAAATAGAGAGGGTGTGGGATGCCCTAAAAAATTTGTTAAGAGAGGCGTTCGTGACAGACGAAACTGAGATAGGTGCAACAAGATGGGAACGTATCTTAGAAATTAATCCCCTCGATACAGACACTCTTCTGCTTAGAAACTTTCGAATACAATGCAGACTAATTGAAGATTTACCTTTTACATATAGAACTTTGAACAATCAAATTAGGGCTTTATGTGGCAAGGATGGATATGAGATTAAATTAAATGAGGATGAATTCATATTGAGTGTTAGGGTAGCACTTACAACAAAAAAAATGGAATCTGAAGTAGCGAGGTTATGTGAAAGGGTGGTTCCGTTGAATTTGTTTTTGGATGTTACACTTAAGTATAATACACACGGGTTGTTGCATCCATACACTCATGGGTACCTTGGTGGATTCACACATCAACAATTAAGAGATGAACCATTTGAAGAATAGGAGGGACTAAAGTGGAGATCACAGAACATGGGCTAAAAAAGCCGGCCAGTGAAGATTTTTACAACGTAGAAGATTTTAATGATAATGCTCAGATTATTGAGGAACATTTGAGTGATACAGATATTCATGTTAATGCACAAAAAATAGCAGAAATAACTGAACCTGATGAATTGACTCAAATTGATATTACAGATACAAACAGTAATATGTGGGGAAAACTTAAAAAAGCAATTACAGTAATAAGTGAACATATTAATCAAGTAGCGACAGAAACAACCTTAGGGCACATTAAAATCGGCTTGGGTCTACAAATTTCAGATGGAGTAGCAAGTGTAAATATAGCTACACTGCTTGATAAGATTTATCCCATAGGATCAATTTATTTAAGCATTAACAATGTATCTCCAGCTGAATTTATAGGAGGAACATGGGAGCGATTTGCGCAGGGACGAACTTTAATCGGGGTCGATACTAATAATAGCAGCTATATTGATTCCCAAAAGATTGGCGGAAGTGAGACTACAATCCTACAAGTAAAAAATATGCCAGCTCATACACACAGCTATTCTTGGACAGGTAAGCCAAGCGGTTCAGCAAGTACAAGTGTTAACATTGGAGCCGCAGATAATCACTACCATAACTCTGGATCGCTTAGCGTGGGTTGGGCAGATATTCAAGGTAACGCCAATAATTTTGCAATCGACATGAACGATGGCATTGGGACGGGAGGGGTTTTTTCAGGAGGTGCATCTAATGCCTTAAGAGGAGTGAAGTCACCTGTAATACCAAACACAATTGATAATATATATTTAAATGCAAGCCATAGTCATACGGTAGGTGGGACAACTGATTGGGGTGGAGGGCACAATCATACCGTCACAGCAAGTACAAGTGTTAACATGAATAATTTAACAATCAATGGAACAACTGGAAGTAGCGGTAACGGATCTGCTGTTAATAACTTACAGCCTTTTATTACTTGTTACATGTGGAAGAGAATTGCTTAGAATGGAGGTAATAATTATGTTTAAATTAATTTTAAATGAAGTAGAAAAAGAATATGATATTTTAACAAATGCAAATGATAGTAGCTTTACTGTGATATGCGGCACATTGGACGAGGCTCTCAGTGTAAAAGATTTGCTTACGGTCAATGCTTTAAAGTTAGTTAAGTATAAGCAGGGAGAAGGTGTTTATAGCATAGTAGAAAACAAAGAGTACGCGAATAAATATCTTGTAGAAGAGATAAGTGATAAGTGCCAGGTTACATACTATCTAATCAATCACGTGGAAAATACCCTTGATAGCATAATTACTAGGCTTGCAGCTATGGAAGTCGCTAATAGTGTCACTTCCGAAGCTGTTGTAGAATTGGCATCTGCACTAGGAGGTGGTGAATAATGGTAGCACTCTATGTATACATGATTAATAATGGTAAATATACACTTAAACAAGTGCCGGTGCGTTGGTACAAGGAAGTAAAGGCTATTATAGAACCGGAATCAGCTATAGAAGAAAACAAATAAAAGAAAAGAGGTAAAGGACTATGACAAAATTAACAGAATTGCATAACACGACAAATTTAATTTATGGCACAATTGCAACGGTTGGAGCTGCACTATTAGGGAGATACTGGTTTCTATTCCTTGGATTTTTAGTAGCCAATATCATAGATTATACTACCGGCTTTATCAAAGCAAAATACTATTTGAAGAATGAAAGTTCAGCAGTCGGAGCAAAAGGAATCTTCAAGAAAGTTTGGTATTGGGTGGTGATTTGCATTGCCTTTTTTGTTTCCATTGTATTTCAGGATATGGGAAACATGGTGGGAATTGATTTAGGCTTCGTGGTACTGTTTGGTTATTTCACGTTGGCTACATATTTGATTAATGAGTTACGCAGTATCTTGGAAAACGTAGTTGCTATGGGAGCTAATGTACCAACATTCCTAATCAAAGGACTAGATATTGTCAATAAGAAAGTAGAAGATATAACAAATTCAGGTACAGAGGGTGAATAATCGCCCTCTTTTTAAACGTAGAAAGAGAGGTTAATATATATGGATAA
>NZ_QICS01000018.1 GCF_003201285.1 Lachnotalea glycerini | reverse complement strand
TTTCTGATACTTTTTGTTCTGAAATCTCTTTTGGTTTTCTTCGAAAACCGTTGAATTTTCAAGGTTGTAATTACTGTTTAATTATCAAGGTTCTTGTTGTTGCTGTGTGACCTGCAACTTTTATATGATATCATATATTGCAACTGCTTGTCAACACTTTTTTTATTTTCTTTTTTATTTTCTCATCCATACTCAAGAGATAAAACAACGTGTGAAACTTTTTCTTCACACGCGCGAAACCACCGTCATATAGTGGAGTTACAGTATATCACTTAAATATCTGCTTGTCAACAACTTATTGTTAACTCATAAAAAAGAACGGAGAAAGAGGGATTTGAACCCTCGCGCCGCTATAAACGACCTATACCCTTAGCAGGGGCACCTCTTCAGCCACTTGAGTATTTCTCCATATTGCCTGAATCAATTACATATTTAATTTACGTCACTCGACGCAAAAATTATTATACTAAACGCATGATAGTTTGTCAATCAATTTTTGAAATTATTTGAAAAATAATTACTTTATTCTATAATTAATAAATATTATACAAAATGATTGATTTCTTCTTCTATTTTGTTTTTCACTAACTTTGCAATTTCCGTTGATTTCATATTTTTATACTCATCATAATAAATAGGTTTTAAATAATGTATTTGAACAGTTTGTTTTTTTATTGATGATGTATCAAATACTTTATAAGAATCAATTAACGCAACTGGAACAATAGGACATTTTGCATTCATTGCACTTTTAAAACTTCCACCTTTAAAATCTAATAAGACATTTTCTTTATTTCTGGTTCCTTCTGCAAAAATGATAAAATTTCTTCCTTGCATTACTTCCTCTGTCATTTGATTAATAACCTTTAAGGATTGTCTGACATCACTTCTATCAATCGCCTGTGCTCTTAAGGCTCTTATTATATGTCTAAGAAATATTACATTTAACACTTCCTTTTTCAAAACTACTGTGAATGGAAGTGGATGTGTTTCAAAGAATGCTAGCACGTCAAATAAACCTTGATGATTTGGAAACATAATATAACCAGTTTCATTTGGTAGATTTTCTAAGCCAAATGCTTGTATCTTTACTCTTCCTGAATGATTTGACTTTATGACTGCATGTTTTAGCAGCGCATAACGCTGTTCTTCCGTATATTTATCATTTTTCCCATAAATACATATTTTTATAAACCAATATGGTACACGATATATATTTAATAAAATCATTAAAATAATTCTTTTCATATATTGTCCAATCTATATTTAATAATATTTTCTATTCTGTTTTCAATATTAAATGAATGATTTAACTTATCACATTTTCGTATAAATTATTTCCTATAGAATCAATTACTACAATGACAGGAAAATCTTTAACTTCTAGTTCCCTGATAGCCTCTGTCCCCAAATCATCATATGCAATTACAGTTGATTTAACAATTCTTTTTGATAACAAAGCACCTGCCCCACCTACTGCTGCAAAATAAACTGCTTCATTTTTAATTATTGATTCAATTACTTCTTTTTGCCGTTTTCCTTTTCCTATCATACCCTTTAAACCTAAGTCTAATAATGAGGGTGTATATTTATCCATTCTGCTGCTGGTGGTTGGGCCTGCTGAACCAATTGGTCTTCCTTCTCTGGCAGGAGAAGGTCCCATATAATAAATAATATTATTTTTCATATTTATTGGAAGTAATTCTTTCTTTTCCAAAGCTTCATACATTCTTTTATGTGCAGCATCTCGCGCCGTATATATCTTACCTGTGATATATACGCAATCACCAGCTCTTAAATTCTTTGCATCTATATCACTAATCGGTGCCTTTATATATTTATTCATAATTTCCTCCATTTATAAAATATTGTAAAGATCAAAATTATATTTCTTTTATTAAATTTCTTCTATAATATGTCTGTTAACATGACAGCATATATTGATTGCTACCGGAAGTCCTGCAATGTGTGTTGGATATGTATTAATATTAACGGCCAATGCAGTTACCTTTCCGCCTAATCCACCAGGTCCGATACCTAATTGATTTATTTTGACTAATAATTCTTTTTCTAAATCTTTTACATACTCTATATCAGAATGCTTATTTGCTTCCCTAGTCAGTGCTTGCTTTGCCAATAATGCACATTTTTCAAAAGTTCCACCGATTCCCACACCAACTACCATTGGTGGACATGCATTTGGTCCTGCATCCTTTACTGCAGTTAAAACTGCACTTTTTACTCCTTCTATCCCATCTGAAGGTTTAAGCATAAACACTCGACTCATATTTTCACTTCCAAAACCTTTTGGTGCAACTGTAATTTTTACTTTATCTCCATCTACTATATTATAGTAGATAACAGCAGGTGTATTATCATTTGTATTCTCTCTTTCAATGGGATCCTTTACAACAGATTTCCTTAAATATCCTTCCTTATAACCTCTTCTTACGCCTTCATTGATAGCATCGTTAATATTTCCGCCTTCAAAATGAACCTCTTGTCCTACCTCTATAAATATAACTGCCATACCGGTATCCTGACAAATTGGAATCATCTCTTCTCCCGCTATTTTTAGATTTTCCTGAAGCTGATTTAAAATTTGCTTTCCTATAATGGATTCTTCTTCGTCTACTGCGGCTTTCATTATCTCATCCATATCCTGCGAAAGAAAATGATTCGCTTTTATACACATTTCTTTTATAATATTTGTTATTTCACTCACATTTATTGTTCTAATCATTTTTTCCTCCAGCTTTATTATATTCTATATCAATATATTTTTATTCAACCCAATTAAATTCTATATTTTGAGGAATATCATAATATTCACACATCCATATTTTCACAAATTCAAAACCATCTTCATATTGCATAATATTAGAGCATATTGTATTATTTAGTTTTTGAAGCGTTACACTTTTAACTTTTACTCCATTTTTAATTTTTTTAGCAGTATTTTTTAATTCTGTATCATTATTAATATGATAAGAACGGTTGATTTGATAACCATCTAAAATAACAGAATAGTTCTTATAGGAAAAAGGTACAATCAGCAATAACATAATCATTCCAAATACTATACCATACTTAATATTCTCTATAAAAGTGGTTGCTAAATCTGTAATAATACCAAAACTCAGTATAACAAACGGAACGTAGCACCTTATTGTAATACATGGTATAAATGCCATAGAAGCTATGGTACACATTGATGCCCAAAATAATATCAGCATAATTTGCTTCTTAACACTTAAATAGTAAATAGTAAGCTGAACTATTATGAAAGAAATATAAGTAAAAATAAGTAACATAACCAAATTTTTATTTAATTGATTTTCTAAAGCAGCGTATAATGGCATTTTTAAAAATAAAGATAAACATAAAATTATCATGTTAATTAATAAAAATAATATATTTAATATTTTACTTCCGTAATTTTTTATTATCATAATCATGCTAATCAATGCTAATGCCATGATATAAGCTGTCATAATATAAATAAATTTATAACCGAATACTTCTTTAAAAATACTGTCAACATTAGTCAATGTTCTTGCTATAAGAGGTGAATTGTAAAAATTAATTTGTTCATCCATCCTTTTGCTATTACCTGGTGCAAACACTACTAATAGAGTTCCAAGTATTGTTGAGGCAGTATTGATATAATCCCATAAATTTAATTTTTTTAGAATCAGATATTTATATATCATAAGAGAAGCTATCATAAAACTTAATGAAATTGCTACCTGTTCTTGAGAAAATGCGGCAATAAATAATATAAATGCAATTAAAATATTTTTAATATAAAACATTAAATTTTTCTCAGGTTTAAAATTATTATCACTTACTATTTGTCTATTTACTGTATTAGCATAAAAATAAACTCCGATTAAATAAGGCATAAATGGCATAACATAAATAACAGCTGAGGTATACCAATAAAAGGAATCTCTCAACATACCAATATGAATTAATCCGTATAAACTACATACTGCTATGGCTGTAAACCATTTGTTTTTAACAGGATAAATAGTAATTATTTTATATAAAAAGTACATAATTAAGGTTACTGTTAGAGCCATAGCTATCTGCATCACTATAACACCATTTTTTAGTAATAAGGCTTCCGTACCAAAACTTATTACTCTTCCACCCCAATCTATATAATAAAGATATAAAAATTTTATCAATTGTCGTAAATTATAATGAAGGCCGCGAACCCCCTCAATACTGTTACTATAACTTAAAGATGCAAAACCATAATCATCATAGCAAACAAACACATTTAAATACTGAATTAAGATTAATATAAAAAATATAAGAAACGAAACGATTGAGATATATTTTACTATATTCTCTTTAAAATAATTCTTCATAAATTCCTCCAAATCTCGTTATTTCACAATTCTTATCATATAATAAATAGATTATTTTATCAATGTTTAATTGCTAAATGAAGTGCTTTATCGTGCAGTAAATTATCTCATGAGATGAAAGGTTAAGTTTAAACGTGTGTTTGTCCTGCAAATCAGATGATTGACTTAAGCTGTAATAGAAAAGTTATATATATAAAAGGTATCTCAATTGGCTGACCTCCACCAACAAATTCTTTACCAATTAAAGTAACGTTTGCCGCTTTTACCATAGCATCCGCTGCCTCAATAGATCCAACTAACCCTTTTGTTTCAATCATTCCTAACGCATCAAATTTCATTTTCTTTTCCTCCTATAATATGATTTTCCTATATAATTTACGATAGAGAGCCTCAATATCCTCTGCTTTTGGTATTCTTGGGTCCTTCGCATGAATAAATAGCTTGTTGCATAATTCTTACTTGATTACATTTTCATAGCATTTTATCCTCAAAATTTCCTTACAAATCAAGTCTGGAGATATAACTCCTAATTTGTCATAAAAACGTAACGCTTTTGTTGAAATATTACAATTTTTACTAACTTCTCCTATTGAATATAGCCTATCCTCCATACAAACCTCCCCAATGTGTTACTCGATTTACATGTCATCTTATTCTTTTTTCAATTATATTAAGTATAAACCTTCCTGTATAGGGGAAGGTCAATATTGATTTTTATTGTAAAATATTGATTCACTATAAAAAAATGGTTCCCGCTTTTTATGCGTGAACCATTTTATTTTTTTAATTTTAATTATTTTTTTCTTCGTTCATTTCTTGATTTAATTCTTCTTCCAACTGTTTAATTACATCATCTTCGGTAATATTTAAATTTTCCCTTACCTTTGCAATACTAGCAACGGTAATATTATCATCCATATTAATTAATTTAACCCCTGAAGTAATTCTTCCTAAAACAGAAATATCAGAAACCATCAATTGTATAATAATACCTTCCGTTGTGATCATCATAATCTCATTATTATCGCTAACTGCCTTTACACCTATTACATTTCCTGTTTTTTCGGTAATTTTATAGCACTTAACTCCCTTACCACCTCTATATTGAACTGTAAATTCATCTAAATAAGTACGTTTACCTAATCCAAACTCTGAAACAATCAATAAAGAATCACCTTGTGTATTCAACTGCATTCCTATTACTTCATCACCATCTGAAAGATTCATTCCAATAACTCCCATAGAATTTCTACCAGTAGTTCTTACATCATTTTCGCTAAATCGAATACATTGACCATGTTTTGTAACAAGTATAATATCCTTTTCCTTATTTGTAGATTTTACTTCAATTAAATCATCATCTTCTCGTAAGTTAATTGCCTGTAAACCTGTTTTTCTAACATTTTGATATTCTGTTATATCTGTTTTCTTAACAATACCATTCTTAGTTGCCATAAATAAATAACGGCCTTTTTTGTATTCCTTAATTGGAATCACAGCAGTTATTTTTTCACCTGGTGTTATCTGAAGTAGATTAATAATTGCGGTTCCTCTTGCCGTTCTGCTTGACTCTGGTATTTCATAGGCCTTCAAACGATATACTTTTCCTTTATTTGTAAAGAACATAATGAAGTGATGTGTTGTCGTCATTAATAAATCTTCAATAAAATCTTCATCAATCGTCTGCATACCTTTTATACCTTTACCACCACGATGCTGACTCTTAAAATTATTAACCGTCATCCTCTTTATATATCCAAGGCTTGTCATTGCTATTACTGTATTTTCAATCGGAATTAAATCTTCCATTAAAATTTCACTTTCATCATAGCCAATCGCTGTTCTTCTTTCATCACCATATTTTTCTGCAATGATTAGAATTTCTTCTCTTATAACGCCTAAAAGCTTATTTTCATCTGCAAGAATTGCTTGTAATTCTGCAATTTTTTGCATTAATTCTTTATATTCTGCTTCAAGCTTTTCTCTTTCCAAGCCTGTTAATGCACGTAATCGCATATCAACGATAGCTTGTGACTGAACATCCGTTAATCCAAAGCGTTCAATTAATTTTTCTTTTGCATCTGAAACATTTTTTGAAGAACGTATGATATGAATCACTTCATCTATATTATCTAATGCAATTAATAAACCTTCTAAAATGTGAGCACGTTCTTGTGCCTTATTCAATTCATATTTTGTTCTTCTTGTTACTACTTCTTTTTGATGTAGTAAATAATAATTGAGCATTTCAAAAAGATTCAATACCCTTGGCTGATTATCAACAAGAGCAATCATAATAACACCAAATGTATCCTGAAGCTGTGTATGCTTATATAATTGATTCAATATTACATTTGCATTGACATCTCTTCTTAATTCAATACAAATTCTCATACCTGTTCGGTCAGATTCATCACGTAAATCTGTAATTCCGTCAATTTTTTTATCTCTAACAAGCTCAGCTATTTTTTCTATTAACCTTGCTTTATTAACCATGTAAGGTAATTCAGTTACAACAATTCTGTTTTTACCATTTTGCATTGGCTCTATATTGGTAACTGCTCTAACTCTAATTTTTCCTCTGCCGGTTCTATAAGCTTCTTCAATTCCATTTCTACCAAGAATAGTGGCACCGGTAGGAAAATCTGGTCCTTTTATAATTTCGATTAATTCATCAATATCTGTCTCTCTATTCTCTATTACCTGATTATCGATAAGCTTAACAACAGCTTGAATTACTTCTTTTATATTATGAGGTGGTATGTTTGTTGCCATTCCAACTGCAATACCAGTAGTTCCATTTACCAATAAATTAGGATATCTGGATGGTAAAACTACCGGCTCTCTCTCAGTCTCATCAAAGTTAGGAATAAAATCTACGGTATCTTTATTAATATCAGCAGTCATTTCCATAGAAATTTTACTTAAACGTGCTTCTGTATAACGCATTGCGGCAGCTCCGTCACCATCTACAGAACCAAAATTTCCATGTCCATCTACTAATGGATATCTGGTAGACCATTCCTGTGCCATATTAACTAAAGCACCGTAAATAGAACTATCTCCATGAGGATGATATTTACCCATTGTATCTCCGACAATACGCGCACATTTTCTGTGAGGCTTGTCTGGTCCATTGTTTAGTTCTATCATTGAATATAAAACTCTTCTTTGAACTGGCTTCAAACCATCTCTTACATCTGGTAATGCACGAGCCGCTATAACACTCATCGCATAATCAATGTAAGAATTTTCCATGGTTTTCTTTAAATCCACTTCATGAATCTTATCAAAAATATTGTCATCCATTTATGTTTCCTCCGTCTTATATAAAACATGAAAAATTTCTAATTAAATATCCAGATTTTTAACATATTTTGCATTTGCTTCAATAAACTCACGTCTTGGTTCTACCTTATCACCCATTAATGTAGTAAAGGTTAAATCAATTTCTGAAGATTCTTCTTCATCCAAAGTTACCCTTAAAAGTACTCTTCTTTCAGGATCCATAGTAGTTTCCCACAACTGTTCTGCATCCATTTCTCCAAGACCTTTATAACGCTGGATTTTATTATTATTATCTCTGCCTATTTCCAATAAAATTTTATTTAATTCATCGTCACTATAAGCATACCAAATTTTCTTACTTTTCTCTACTTTATATAAAGGAGGCTGTGCTAAATATACATGACCATCTTTAATTAAATCAGGCATAAAACGATATAAAAAGGTTAATAATAAAGTACTGATATGTGCTCCATCTACGTCGGCATCAGTCATAATAATTATTTTATGATATCTAAGCTTTGAAATATCGAAATCATCATGAATGCCAGTACCAAATGCAGTAATCATGGCTTTAATTTCTGCATTGGAATAAATTTTATCAAGTCGTGCTTTTTCTACATTAAGAATTTTACCTCTTAATGGAAGAATTGCCTGTGTATTTCTAGAACGTGCAGTTTTTGCGGAACCTCCGGCGGAATCTCCCTCAACGATATAAATTTCGCAGTTTTTAGGATCCTTATCAGAACAATCTGCAAGTTTACCAGGTAATGCCATTCCTTCCAATGCAGTTTTTCTTCTTGTCAAATCTCTGGCTTTTCTTGCAGCATCTCTGGCTCTTTGAGCTAAAATAGATTTTTCAAGAATTATTTTGGCAATTTGAGGATTTTGCTCTAAAAAGTAAGTAAGCTGCTCACTTACAATACCATCCACTGCCCCACGCGCTTCACTATTACCAAGCTTTTGCTTTGTTTGACCTTCAAACTGAGGGTTTTCAACTTTAATACTTACAATTGCTGTTAAACCTTCTCTAATATCCTCACCAGATAAATTTGATTCATTATCTTTTAATAACTTTGCACTTCTTGCATAATCATTAAAGGTTTTAGTCAAAGCATTTCTAAAACCTGCTAAATGAGTTCCGCCTTCCGGTGTATTGATATTATTAACAAAGCTGTATGCACTTTCTGTATAAGAATCATTATGCTGCATTGCTACTTCAACATATACATTATCTTTCGTTCCTTCACAGTAAATAATATCGGGGTATAGCTCTGTTTTACTTTTATTTAAGTATGAAACAAATTCTTTAATTCCGCCTTCGTAATGAAATTCTTTTACTTTTTGCGGTTCTTCTCTATCGTCTCTCAATATAATTTTTAAATTTTTAGTTAAAAACGCCATTTCTCGAAGTCTGGTTTTAAGAATTTCAAAATCATAAACAGTTTCTTCAAAAATCTCTTTATCTGGTAGAAAAATAACCATAGTACCTGTTTTTTCTGACTCACATTCACCAATTACTTCTAACTTGTTCTTAACATGACCACGTTCATATCTTTGTTTATATATTTTACCATCACTATAGATGGTTACTTCGAGCCACTCTGAAAGAGCATTAACTACTGATGCACCAACTCCATGAAGTCCACCAGATACCTTATAGCCTCCACCACCGAATTTTCCGCCAGCATGAAGTATTGTAAAAACAACTTCAACAGCAGGAATACCAGCTTTATGATTAATTCCAACAGGAATACCACGACCATTATCAATAACTGTAATGGAATTATCTTTATTGATTGCCACATCAATTGTATTACAAAAACCTGCAAGTGCTTCATCTACTGCATTATCTACAATTTCATAAACTAAATGATGAAGTCCTCTTGTTGATGTACTGCCAATATACATTCCCGGTCTTTTCCTTACGGCTTCAAGCCCCTCTAATATCTGTATTTGATCTGCTCCGTACTCAGCACTCATGCTAAACTCCTTTCCTAGCGCTATAAAACGCCAATTGAATAAATAATATTTAATATTTATTCAAAATACTAATTTTCTATTATGACTGTACCATCATTAACTTTATATATTTTATCAATGCTAAAGCGATTATTAATAAACTCCTCTAAACCGGTACAGGTTATTAATGTCTGTATATCATAAATACTGTTTAATAAATAGTTTTGCCTATTAGAATCAAGTTCAGACAAAACGTCGTCTAATAATAAAATTGGTTTATCATCAATTAAATTCTTTACAAGTTCTATTTCTGACAGCTTTAATGATAATGCTGCTGTTCTTTGCTGACCCTGTGAACCATATTTTCTAATATCAATATCTTTTACTAAAAAATTCAAATCATCTCTATGAGGACCAACCGTAGTGGTCTTTAATTTAATATCTTTTGAAATATTTTGTTCCAGTTTATTCAAAAAAAATTCAGCACTGACATTTTGCTCATATTTAATAAAAAGTTCTTCACTTCCACCTGTCAAATTACTATGAATTTTAAAGATAATTTGATTGATTTGCTCAATAAATAATCTACGTCTTTCTATTATTTTAACTCCATAATTAACTAATTGTAAATTCCAAACAGAAAGAGTATCCTTTAGTTCACTTTGATATGGTAAATCTCTTAGTAGTTTATTTCTTTGATTAATTATTTTATTATAATTCGTCAAGTTATATAGATATACCTTATCTAGTTGACATAACTCTAAATCAATAAATCTTCTTCTTTCAGACGGACCATTTTTTATTATATTTAAGTCCTCCGGTGAAAAAAATACAAAATTAACAATACCAAAAAGATCGCTCGCTTTCTTTATTGGTATTCCATTGATTGCGATACCTTTTGTTTTATTTTTTCTGAGATGCATATCAATTTTATATTCAATACTATTTTTAGAAATAATTGTCCTAATGTGAGATTCATCATTATGAAACTTAATAATTTCTCTATCCTTACTTCCTTTATGTGACTTTGTTGTACCACATAAATAAACAGCCTCTAAAATATTTGTTTTTCCCTGTGCATTGTCACCATAGATTATATTTGTTCCATCACTAAAACAAATATCTAACTCATTATAATTTCGAAAATTCTCAAGTTTTATTGATTGAATAATCATTTTACACCAACTTAATTTAAGCTTTAATTGTTATCTCTTCTCCGGCATAGATAACAACATCTCCTTCACGAAGCTTCTTACCTCTTTGATATTCTACATTGCCATTAACTTTAACAAGACCGTCCGCAATTACGTCTTTTGCCATAAATCCGGATTCTACAAGTCCGGCAGCTTTTAAAGCTTGACCAAGTTTAATATATTCATCTCTCAATACAATTTCCATAATACCACCTTCTAGTTATGTTAACATAACTATTTAAAATAATTTTTAATTTGTTACTGAATTAAAATTTACAGGTAAAATTAAATATGTATACTTTTCTTCAGTGTCCTTAATAAAACAAGGTGCTTTTGGATTTACAAAGTAAATATCAATATCTTCATCATCAATTACCCTTAATGCATCAATTAAAAATTTAGGATTAAATCCGATTAATATATCTTTTCCTTCCTTCGTAATATTAATATCTTCATTCATAGAACCAATAAAAGAATTAATTTTCAGCTCCATTCTTCCATCTGTTATATTTATAATAATAGGTTTTTTGTCACCTTCTTTCACAAGAAGAGTTGCTCTGTCGATGGAGTTTAATAGTTCTTTTTTATTGATTCGTACCTTAGTTTCATAATCATTGGTTAGCATTTGTTCAATTTTAAAATATTCACCTTCTATTAGTCTGGATACAACTGTTGAAGCTTCAAATTCAAATACAATGTGCTTATCTGTAAAGAATAATTTTACCTCTGTATTTAAATCTCCATTTAATATTTTACTGATTTCTATTAAAGTTTTACCAGGGACAATTACTTTTTTATTATCATAAATATCTTTTAGTTTAATATTTCGAATTGATATTCTATGACCATCCAAGGATACTACTTTAAATTCTTCTCCCTGTACATCAATAAGTTCTCCAGTCATTAATTTATTATTGTCATTATCTGCAATAGAAAATATGGTTTGTCGTATAATTTCTTTTAAAGTAAATTGAGATATTGAAATAAAATAATCTTTCTCTATATAAGGTAAATATGAAAAATCTTCTCCTGATTTACCTATAATATTAAATTTAGCTTTTTCACATGTAATAATAGTTTTTAATGATGAATCAGTTTCTATTGTTACATCACTATCAGGAAGTTTTCTTACTATTTCAGTAAATATTTTGGCATCAAGTGCAATGATACCTTTTTCTTTAATATCGCCACTAATTTTTGTTTCAATTCCTAATTCCATATCATTTGCTGTAAGCTTAATTTCATTTGTTGAAGAATCTATTAGAATGCATTCGAGTATTGCCATTGTAGTTTTAGAAGGTACTGCCTTTGATACAATATTTACACCATGTAATAAATCTGATTTGGTACATACTATTTTCATTGTGTGAATAACTCCTCTCTGGATTTTGTATTAAATAATTAATAAGTAAATTAGTAGTCTTAATAATAGGGGGTGTTAATAAGTGAATAACCATTAAAGTGTTAAGATTAATCATAAGGTCAGATACTTAATAACTATGTTTAAAACGATATAATATAAAAGGTATAAAAAGAATAGTATTAACAGTGATTTAAAATATATATAAATATAAACACATATTTAACAGGTTATAAACAAAAAATGTGAATAACTCTTTTAAATTGTTTATAATGATCTTTAAAAATTCAATTAGGGTTAATTTTTTTCTTAATTATGTCAATGACATTGCTAAGTGCTTCATTTGTTTTGATTTCATTAGAAATTTTATCTGCGCCGTGAATAACTGTAGTATGATCCTTTTTACCAAGGTAACCTCCAATTGCCTTTAATGGAGTACTTGTCATTTCTCGGCAAAGGTACATTGCTACCTGTCTTGGTAATACAATTTCAGCATTACGTTTTGTAGATGATAGATCAGTTGAAGATATATTATAATGTTCTGCAACTGTGCTAATAATTAATTGAGGTGTTATTTCTTTTGGGGCATCTGGTGAGATTATGTCTTGTAGAGCCTTTTCCGCAAGGTCTAAATTAATTTCCTTTTTTTCTAATTTAGCACATGCGATTAATTTATTTAATGCTCCTTCAAGCTCTCTAATATTTGATTTGATGTTATTAGCAATATATTTTATTACTTCATCATCAATATTATAGCCATCAAGTTCTTCTTTTTTTCTAAGAATAGCCATACGTGTTTCATAATCTGGAGATGATATATCAGCAATAAGACCCCATTCAAATCGTGAACGAAGTCTGGCTTCAAGAGTTTCCATATCCTTAGGAGGTTTATCACTAGAGAGAATAATTTGTTTTTTAGCACCGTGTAAATCATTGAACGTATGGAAAAATTCTTCCTGTGTACTTTCCTTACCAATAATAAATTGAACGTCATCAATTAGAAGAACATCAATGCTTCTGTATTTTTCTCTGAATTTACTCATTGCAGTATTATTTCCATTACGTATTGCTTCAATTAGTTCATTTGTAAAAAATTCACTTGTTACATACAATACTTTTGTTTCTGGCTTTTGATTTAATACAAAATGTGCAATAGAATGCATTAAATGAGTTTTACCTAGTCCAACTCCTCCATATAAAAAGAGTGGATTATATACTTCTCCCGGAGATTCGGCAACTGCTAATGAAGCAGCATGAGCAAAACTGTTGTTACCACCAACAACAAATGTGTCAAATGTATATCGAGGGTTAAGATTAGCCTTTTCAATATTTTGATTGATTGTAGGAACTATGTGTGACTTTGGTTCACTCTTTTCAATATTTTTTTCCAATATAAATTCTATTTCATACTCAAAACCTGTAATTTCAGCAATTGCTACTTTGAGTGGCAATGAATATTTGTTATTAATATAGGAAAGAGCAGCATTTTCTAATGGCACAACAATAACAACTGTATTGTTCATAACAGCATGTACACGTAATGGCAAAAGCCATGTTTTAAATGAAATGTCGGTAAGTTCGTGCTCTTGACGTACTTGATTTAAAATATCTTCCCATTTTTCAACTATTAAATCCATTTCTAATCTCCCTAACCTTGTGAAGTAAAATATCTCTACTCTATCTTAAACTAAAATAAACAATTTATCAATCCAAAAAAATATAAGTAACATTAATTCACATTTGGTAAACATGTTTTTAACATCAAAAATGGGATTTATGTTTAAATATGGATAAGTTAATCAACATTGTCAACATGCATAAAATCAACAAAAATTTATATTTAAGACAAGTTATTCACAAAATAAGAAAAAGTTATCCACAGGTTATACACATTATGTGGATAAATATTATGTAAATCATATGTGCAAAAAGTGGTATGTGTAAAATAGTATTTAGAAAAAAATATTAAAAAATATTACTAATTACTTGACGCAGAAGTCTTTATTGCATATAATTAGAATGATGTTTTTTAACATGAATACAATTATGTATACCTTATATTATAAAGAAGTTCATTTTTGATCAATGAATTTCAAAATTGATTATAGAAATTTTATTTCTATAAACTATAGATATAGGTTATTAATCGAAGGAGGTGCCTTAGATATGAAGATGACATTCCAACCTAAAAAAAGACAAAGATCTAAAGTTCATGGTTTTAGAGCTAGAATGAGTACTCCAGGCGGAAGAAAAGTATTAGCAGCAAGACGTGCAAAAGGAAGAAAAAAATTATCAGCGTAGGCCGCATATATGTGGCCTTTTCTTCTATCTGTAATATCTATGGATTGGATTGAGAAAAGAATGAAATTTTCTGAAAGCTTAAAAAGTAATAAAGATTTTCAGTTAGTATATAAAAATGGAAATTCATATGCTAACAAACATTTGGTTATGTATATTTTAAATAATAATATGGACAAGAATAGAATTGGTATATCAGCTAGCAAAAAAGTAGGCAATAGTGTAGTAAGACACAGGTTAGCAAGGTTAGTAAGAGAGAGCTACAGATTAAAGGAAGAAGATTTTAATTCGGGATTTGATATAGTAATTGTAGTTAGGGTAGCAGCAAAAGATAAAACTTTTAGAGACATGCAAAGTTCTTTATTACATTTGGGTAAGCTTCACAATATTGTAAAGAGATGATTAGAATGAAAAAAATATTAATTGGATTAATAAAATTGTATAAGAAATATTTGTCACCATTACAAATGTATAATCATTGTATCTATACTCCAACATGTTCCCAATATGGAATAGAAGCAATTGAAAAGTATGGTGCGTTAAAGGGGACTTTTTTAACATGCAAAAGAATATTAAGATGTAATCCGTTTGCAAAAGGCGGTTATGATCCTGTCCCATAGTATAAGGAGGATATTAAGTGATTGGTATATTGGCAACTCAAAGTAGTACACCTATTATAGGTGATGTAGCTAGAGCACTTGGATGGCTCATGAATGCTATATTTGTTTTTTTAAGTAATACGTTTCATATTGAAAATATAGGTTTATGTATTATACTTTTTACATTTATTGTATATACATTAATGATTCCACTAACAATAAAGCAGCAAAAGTTTTCTAAACTTTCTGCAAAAATGAATCCAGAAATTCAAGCAATTCAAAAGAAGTATAAGGGTAAACAAGACCAACAGTCAATGATGGCAATGAATGAGGAAACAAAGGCCGTTCACCAAAAATATGGAACATCTCCTACGGGTGGGTGTTTACAATTAATCATTCAAATGCCTATTTTGTTTGCATTGTATCGTGTAATTTATAATATTCCGGCATATGTTAGTAGTGTTAAGAGTACTTATGACGCACTTGTAACAGGAATTATGTCTACATCAGGTTATCAGGCAATTATGGAATCGATTGGTACAGGCAAGCAAATCAGTCCTGATAAATATGATTATACCCAAGTAAATACACTTATAGATGTTTTATATAAATTTAATACATCTGATTGGAATAATTTAATTGAAAAATTTCCAAATCTATCATCAGTTATAACTGAAACAGCAGATAAAATGTCTCATATGAACAGTTTTTTGGGTGGAATTAATATTTCGGATGCACCAATTACTAATATAATGTCAATTGCAATTTTAGTTCCTATTTTGTCAGGATTAACGCAATGGCTTAATGTTAAGCTTATGCCGCAGCCAGAACAGGCAGTAAATGCAGAAGAAAATCCAATGGCAAATTCTATGAAAACAATGAATCTTATGATGCCAATTATGTCCGCTGTAATGGCTGTTACATTGCCTATTGGTTTGGGTCTATACTGGATTGCAGGTGCAGTATTTAGATGTATTCAGCAGGTTACCATTAATAAATATATGGATAAAGTTGATATTGATGATTTGATTAAAAAAAATCTTGAAAAAGCTAATAAAAAAAGAGATAAGCAGGGGCTTCCTCAGATTTCAGCCTCTGCTAAAACAAATGTTAAGAATATAGAAGCACCTGTTAAAAATAAGCTGATTAAAAAAGAAGAAGTTAAGCAGGCAGAAATAAAGGCTTCTAATGAATATTATAATAAGGGGAAGGGTAAAAGAAAACCGGGAAGTATTAGAGAAAAGGCCAATATGGTAAAACAGTTCAATGAGAAAAATACGAAATAAGGGGGTAATTAAAATGGATTACATCAAGATTTCCGCTAAAACAGTTGAAGATGCAATTACAGAAGCATTAATTAAACTTGAGTCTACTAGTGATATGATAGAATATGAAGTGATTGAAAAAGGTAGTTCAGGATTTTTAGGCTTTAATAGTAAACCAGCTGTGATAAAGGCAAGAAAAAAATTTACAATGGAAGATCACGTAAGAGAATTTTTAAATAATGTTTTTGATGCAATGAATATAAGTGTGGAAATAATAACTAATCTTGATGAAGTGAATAATAATTTGGATATTGAATTAAAGGGTGAAGAAATGGGTGTTCTAATTGGTAAAAGAGGACAAACTCTCGATTCACTTCAATATTTAATAAGTTTAGTAGCTAATAAAAATAGTGATAATTATTTAAGAGTTAAATTAGATACAGAAAATTATAGAAAAAGAAGAAAAGAAACTTTAGAAAATTTGGCTCATAATATATCTTATAAGGTCAAACGAACAAAACGTCCGGTTTCATTAGAGCCAATGAATCCTTATGAAAGAAGAGTCATTCATTCAGCTTTACAAAATGATAAATATGTTGTTACGCATAGTGAAGGTGAGGAACCTTATAGACGAGTAGTGGTTACATTAAAATAATTAATGAAAATGGGGACAGTCAATTGACTGTTCCTATTAGTATGTTTGGAAAGTTAAAATCTTAAATGGAGGCAATCATATGAAGCAGGATACAATTGCTGCAATTGCAACCGCAATGAGTAATTCTGGTATAGGAATTGTGCGAATTAGCGGAGAGGATGCAATTTCTATCGTTGATAAAGTATATAAATCAAAAAAAGAGAATAAAAAATTAGCTTATGTTGATTCACATACAATTCATTATGGATACATCTATGATCATAATGAATTAATAGATGAAGTAATGGTATTGATTATGAAGGGACCAAATAGTTATACAAAAGAAGATAGTGTTGAAATAGACTGTCATGGCGGTATTTTAGTAGTGCAAAGAGTTTTAGAAATTGTGATAAAAAATGGAGCAAGATGTGCAGAGCCTGGTGAATTTACGAAAAGAGCTTTTTTAAATGGAAGAATTGATTTATCCCAGGCTGAGGCGGTAATTGATATTATTAATTCGAAAAATAATTTTGCCTTAAAAAATTCTCTCAGCCAATTAAAAGGTGTTATACATGATAAAATTAAAGATATCAGAGAAAAATTAATTTATCATATAGCATTTATTGAAGCTGCGTTGGATGATCCTGAACATATCAGTTTAGAAGGTTATAATGAGCAGCTTATTAAGACGGTTAATGAAATTATATCCAATTTAGAAATTATATTAGTAAAAGCAGATGATGGTAAAATATTAAAAGAAGGCATTAAAACAGTAATTATTGGTAAACCAAATGTAGGAAAATCATCACTATTAAATTATTTAGTTGGAGAAGAAAAGGCAATTGTTACTAATATTGCAGGAACGACAAGAGATATAATTGAAGAAAACATAAATTTAAATGGATTAAGTTTAAATATTATTGATACAGCAGGAATTAGAAAAACAGAAGATATTGTTGAAAAAATAGGAGTGGAAAAAGCAATCCAAAATGCAAGTGATGCTGATTTAATTATATATATTGTAGATTCTTCTACTAAACTTGATGAAAATGATGAACAAATATTAGAATTGTTAAAGGATAAAAAAGCAATCATACTTTTAAATAAAACAGATTTAAATATTGTTACTTCAGAAGAAATAATTAGAAAAAAAACGGATTGTATTGTAATACCAGTTTCAATAAAGGAAAAAAACGGTGTTGAATTATTACAAGCCAGCATTAAAAAAATGTTTATGAAGGGTAATATAGAATATAATGATGAAATCTATATTACAAATATTCGTCAAAAATCGTTAATATCAGAAGCTTTTGAGAGCTTAAAATTAGTAAAAAATAGTATTAATGAAAATATGCCGGAGGATTTTTATTCCATTGATTTAATGGATGCATATGATAAATTAGGTCAGGTTATTGGAGAGTCGATGGAAGATGATTTAGTAAATCAGATATTCAGTAAGTTTTGTATGGGAAAATAATGTACCTGCAAAGGAAGAAGGAGAAATTAAAATGTCAGCATTAATAGAAAATTATGATGTTGCAGTCATTGGAGCAGGACATGCAGGCTGTGAGGCAGCATTGGCTAGTGCAAGATTAGGTCTTGAAACAATTATATTTACAGTCAGTGTTGAAAGTATTGCGCTTATGCCATGTAATCCAAATATTGGAGGAAGCTCAAAAGGTCATTTGGTTAGAGAAATTGACGCCTTAGGCGGTGAAATGGGAAAGAATATAGATAAAACTTTTATACAGTCTAAAATGTTGAATAAATCTAAAGGCCCGGCAGTTCATTCTCTTCGTGCTCAGGCTGATAAAGCACAATATAGCAGAAGAATGAGACAGGTACTTGAAAATACTAATCATTTAACAATTAAGCAGGCAGAAGTAACAGAGATTGTTGTACAAGATAACAAGATTACAGGAGTTAAAACTTTTTCGGGAGCATTATATCAATGTAAAGCGGCTATTTTGTGTACGGGAACATATTTAAGGTCTAGATGTTTATATGGTGAGGTAATAAATTATACAGGACCAAATGGATTACAAGCTGCAAATTATTTATCAGAATCTCTGAAAAAAAATGGTATTGAAATGTTTCGTTTTAAGACTGGTACACCTGCAAGAATTGATAAACGTTCTATTGATTTTAGTAAAATGCAGGAGCAATATGGAGATGAGAGAGTTATTCCTTTTTCTTTTACTACCAATCCAGATGATGTACAAATTAAGCAGGAATCTTGTTGGCTGACTTATACAAATGAGGAAACACATAACATTATTAGAAAAAATTTAAATCGTTCTCCTTTGTATGCAGGTGTAATAGAAGGCACAGGACCAAGGTATTGTCCATCGATTGAAGATAAGGTTGTTAAGTTTGCAGATAAGAATCGACATCAGGTATTTCTGGAACCGGAAGGACTTTATACGAATGAAATGTACGTAGGTGGTATGTCAAGTTCGCTTCCGGAAGATGTCCAGCATAACATGTATCATAGTGTACCGGGATTAGAAAATGCTAAAATTGTTAAAAATGCATATGCTATTGAGTATGATTGTATTAATCCAAGACAGCTAAATCCTACTTTGGAATTTAAAAATATAGAAGGCTTATTCAGTGGGGGACAGTTTAATGGAAGCTCAGGATATGAAGAGGCGGCAGCTCAAGGTTTAGTAGCAGGCATTAATGCAGCTTGTAAGCTTCTTAAAAGAGAAATGCTGGTGTTAGACCGTTCACAGGCATATATTGGTGTATTGATAGATGATCTTGTGACAAAGGAAAATAAAGAACCTTATCGTATGATGACTTCACGGGCAGAATATAGGCTTTTATTAAGGCAGGATAATGCTATTTTTCGGTTATCTGAGATAGGACATAGAGTTGGTTTAATTAGTGATGAGCAGTTTAACCGAGTTTTGGATTTGGAACATGAAATTGAGATGGAAATTAAAAGACTTGAAAATACTTTTGTAGGTACAACTAAAGAAGTACAGGATTTATTAGAAAAATATCAAAGTACATTAATAAATTCCGGCGTTGATTTGGCTGAATTAGTAAAAAGACCTGAATTGTCTTATGACTTAATAGCTCCCATTGATAAAAGCAGAGTTTTATTAGATGAAAAAGTTACTGAACAGGTTAACATAATTATTAAATATGATGGGTATATTAAAAGGCAGTTAAAGCAGGTGGAACAATTTAAAAAGATAGAAAATAAAAAGATACCAGATGGTTTTGATTTTAAAGAAATAAATGGTTTAAGAATAGAAGCAAAGCAAAAATTAGATTTATTTAAGCCAGTTTCAATTGGCCAAGCCTCTCGTATATCGGGGGTTACTCCAGCAGATATATCTGTATTGCTTGTGTATTTAGAACAGCTTAAATATCGAAATTAGAGAGGATTAAATGGAAAATTATAATATAGAACTGTTTAGAGAAGGTTTGAGTAATTTAAAAATATCCTTATCAGAGGAACAAATTAGTCAATTTATTACGTATTATGAGATGCTGATAGAGTGGAATAAGGTTATGAATCTTACTACAATAACTGAATTTAATGAAGTTATCAGGAAGCATTTTATTGATAGTTTATCCATTGTTAAGGCTATGAATATGAATGAATCAATCAAAATAATTGATATAGGTACAGGTGCTGGGTTTCCAGGAATTCCTTTAAAAATAGCATTTCCAAAATTAGAAATTGTTCTATTAGATTCATTAAAAAAAAGAGTTAATTTTTTAAATGAAGTAATAGAAAAACTTAAACTTAATAAAATATATACGATACATGGAAGAGCTGAGGATTTTTCACGAGATAGTAATTATAGGGAGAAATTTGATTTATGTGTTTCTAGGGCAGTAGCTAATCTTTCTTCATTATCGGAATATTGTATTCCTTATATTAAAATAAACGGAAAATTTATTTCATATAAATCGGGAAAGATTGAAGAGGAGCTAAAAGCATCTAATAAGGCAGTACAGATATTAGGTGGTAAAATAGAGGAACAGGTTATGTTTCAATTGCCAGATACAGATATAGAAAGAGCATTTGTTATTATTAATAAGTATAAGACAACACCTAATCTATATCCGAGGAAAGCAGGAATGCCGACAAAAAATCCGATTATATAATAAAAATAGAAAGGTTTATCCTTTCTATTTTTATTATATAATTAATTATCAAAAAAAACTTTAATTTGTTCAAAAAAAGTATTAGGTGCTTCAATGTGAGGAAAATGTTTCGTATTTTCAATAATAAAGCATTCCATAGATGAATTATAATACATATAATTTTCAATAATAGTATTTATATTTTCCTTATAATGTCCACCTATAATATAAATACTATTATTAATTTCTTTTAGGGCATGTATTACATTAACGTTTGTATAAGAACCTTTAATGCTTGCAAATAAATATTTTCCTTTACAGTTTTGAATGTGAGATGCTTCATAATTTTCATTAACAGTTATTAACAGTTTATCATTAAATATATAGACTTGATGAGATAACATATTTTTTATATGATTTTTAGAAAAAATAATGTTGTATACCAAAGTTCCTATAATAGGTGTATCAAATAATATTTTGAGAGATATACTGTTTTTTCTAGGAACAAAGTTAGACTGGTATAAATCATCAGGATTAATAATCATAATTTTATTAAAAAGATTTGAATCGTTATGACAAGCCATAATGGTAAACGAAGAAGAAGAACCACTTGCAATAACATTTGTTTTGTGACATATTACATTATTAATAAAATCAGATATTAATTGGACATACAGGAAATTAGTGTAGGTTAAGTATGGTTTATCAGATAAGCCACATCCTAATAAGTCGATTGTATATACCATATGGTCTGCAGATAATTTTTTAATTATTTCTTTCCATTCTAATGAGGAGGAACAAACATCTAAATCATGAATAAGAAGGATTGGATTTCCAAAGCCTTGTTTCGTATAAAATATTTTACCAAATCTCCAATTATAGTATTTACCCTTAATTGGTGTAAGATTATTCTTAATAATTGCCGAAATATATATTAGCCTATTTATAATAGATATAGTAAAAGCAATTAAGGCGCTAAAAAGAAAAGTATATTTTAATTTATTTTTTATTTTCATAATGAATAAGTCCCTTCTTAAAATTAAAATGTAACAAAATAATAATATCAATTATATTATAGTCTAAAATTGTATGATATACAAATACATTTTTTGAGTATTAAAAGATATTAATATATGTATCAAATAATATAATTGTTTTAAATTTATAATAAATGAAGTAGAATAAAAGGGAGTATGTAATTGATTAAAGTACAGTATAGGAGATAAAATGATTAAAAATATTAAAGAAGAAAATAGTGAATTAGAATGTTTTAAAGAATTAAATGATTTTATTAATAAAATATGTAATGAAACGCTAATTGAAAAAGATGAATTATTGTTAAGTTATAATAAAAATAGTAAAACAATTAATGAAATAGAATCAAAAATATTATCTTTACAAAATGATATCTCTTGCGATCAAAATATTTTTAATCCTTGCTATTCAAATAAAGAGAAAGAAATTAATTTAAATTATTTGATTAGCGAAAAAACACGAATTATTGAACTTAATAATAAGATACAAAAAAAAATAGATACTATTAATAAAAACAGTAGTGAAATGGATGTTATTATTAATAAAATAAAAAATAAAAGTTATCAAGAATATTTAAGTAATTGTAAAGATAATGGAAAATTTAAAATAGAAATTTTAAGAAGTCAGGAATTGGAGAGAAAAAGGATTGCAAGAGATATTCATGATACTGTGATTCAAAAATTAACTAATTTAATTCATAAATCAGAGTTTACTTTAAAAGTAATGGATATTGATTCTATTCGAGCAAAACTTGAATTAATGACGATATCTAATAATTTAAGAGATGTAATAGATGAAATGAGAGACATCATTTATAATTTACGGCCTATGGCTTTTGACGATATTGGAATTGATGTAATTATAGAAAGAGAGTTATCAAAACTTAAAGAAAATGGTATAGATGTGAAATATGAAGTAGAAGGTGAATATGGAAATATTGATCAAGTAGTATCATTAACACTGATTAGAATTATACAAGAAGCATGTAATAATGTGTTAAAGCATTCAAAATGTACTGTATTATGTGTTAAAATTTTATATACTAAAAATAGTATTGAAGTTATAATTAAAGATAATGGTGTTGGCTTTGAAATTTCTAATAATTGTGGAATTGTATATGAATCAAAATCAGGATTTGGATTGTCAATGATGAGAGAAAGAGTTTATTTATTATCAGGAAAAATTAATTTTAAATCAAGTGCAAATGAAGGAACTCAAATATGCTTTAAGGTTCCAAAGAGTTTTAGGGAGGAAGTAAAAAATGCCAATTAATATTGCGATAGTGGATGATCATATCATGGTTAGAGAAGGTCTTATTCAATTATTAGAGTTGGATGGGGACATAAAAGTAGTTGGACAGGCTGGTGATGGTGTACAGTGCTTGGATCTTTTAAAAAAAGTAAATGTTGATGTAATGTTATTGGATATTAACATGCCAGTAATGAATGGATTAGAAGTTTTAAAGATAATGAGAGAAAGAAATGATAATACTAAGGTTATTGTTTTAACAATACATAATGAAGTTGAGTATTTGTTAAAGGCTGTTGATATAGGTATTAATGGATATATGCTTAAGGATTCAGGCTCAAATGAATTAAAGAAAGCTATCTATTCAGTAAGAGCAGGAGAAATATACATACAGCCGAAGTTATCACCATTATTAAATTCAAAATTATTAAATCGAAATGAAGATCAGAAAAAAATAAATAATTTAACTAAGCGGGAAATTGAGGTGTTAAGATTGTTGGCAGAAGGAATGTTTAATAAAGAAATTGCTTCACGTTTGGATATTAGTGAGAGAACGGTCAAAAATCATGTTTCAAATATTTTCAAAAAAATCACAGTAGCAGATAGAACTCAAGCTGCAGTTTTTGCAATTAGAAATAATTTAATTATTGTATAATTAAAATAATATGTTTCACGTGAAACATATATACATATTATATGTTATTAAAAAAATATATTCTAAATATATTTAATTGAAAAATAAATGTTTCACGTGAAACATTTATTTTTTTATAGATTATAAAATAGAAAAGTGATATAATGAAAAAAGTGATCATTAATCTAAAGAAAGGGGATTGAAATGGGAAGAATTATTGCAGTAGCAAATCAAAAAGGCGGAGTTGGAAAAACAACAACTACAATAAATTTATCAGCATACTTAGCAGAACTTGGTCAAAAAGTATTAACTATAGATATTGATCCCCAAGGAAATACTACAAGTGGATTAGGATTGGATAAGAATACAATAGAGAATACAGTCTATGAATTAATATTGGGGCAATGTGATATTAATGATTGTATGCAAAATAGTATTATGGATGGACTTAAAGTCATTGCATCAAATGTAGATTTATCAGCTGCTGAAATAGAATTAATAGGTATTAGTGAAAAAGAATATATAATGAAAAAAGCAGTAGATAAAGTAAAAGATGATTTTGACTATATTCTAATCGATTGTCCACCTTCCTTAAATATGCTGACAGTGAATGCAATGACTACTGCTGATACAGTATTAGTTCCAATACAATGTGAATATTATGCTTTAGAAGGATTATCACAGCTAATCAGGACAATTAATCTTGTTAAAAATAGACTTAATTCTGATTTGGAAATTGAAGGTGTAGTATTTACTATGTATGATGCAAGAACTAACTTATCATTACAGGTGGTTGAAAATGTAAAGGCAAATCTTAAACAGGCTATTTATAAAACAATTATACCTAGAAATATTAGATTAGCTGAAGCACCGAGTCACGGACTTCCAATTAATCTATATGATGCAAAGTCAGCAGGAGCAGAAAGTTACAGATTATTGGCTGAGGAAGTAATTCATCGCGGAGAGGAGGATGACGAATGGCGATAAAAACAAGAGGATTAGGAAAAGGATTGGATTTATTAATACCGGATACAGCTTTCAAAGAAGAAAAAACTAAAATTATTGAAAGAGTAGTTGAAAAACCGGTAGAGATAAAGATTAAATTATCTAAGATTGAACCCAACAGAGAACAGCCAAGAAAGAATTTTGAAGAGGATTCTTTATTAGAGTTGGCAGAGTCAATTAAACAATTTGGAATTATTCAGCCATTAGTGGTTCAGGAAAGAGATGAATATTACGAAATAATAGCAGGGGAAAGAAGATGGAGAGCTGCTAAAATAGCAGGATTAAAGGAAGTTCCTGTAATTATAAAAAAGTATAGTGCACAAGAAATTGTAGAAATATCTCTTATAGAAAATATACAAAGAGAAAATTTAAATCCAATTGAAGAAGCTTTTGCATTTAAAAAATTAATTAGTGAATTTGATTTAAAGCAAGATGAGGTTGCGGAAAGAGTTTCAAAAAGTAGAACAGCAGTAACTAACTCTTTAAGATTATTAAAGCTCGATGAAAGAGTACAACAGATGGTTATTGATGATAAAATATCCACGGGTCATGCCAGAACATTAATTGTAATAGAAGATAATGATATACAGTATAATTTAGCAAATCGCATTTTTGATGAAAAATTAAGTGTAAGAGAAACTGAAAAGTTAATTAAAAATATTTCTACTCAAAAGGAAGAAATAAAAGAAAAAAAAGTTGTAGAAAATGACTTTATATATAAAAATATAGAAGAAAGAATTACTTCAATAGTAGGTAGTAGAGTTACTATTAATCAAAAGAAAAATAATAAAGGAAAAATTGAAATAGAATATTATTCTAATGATGAATTAGAAAGAATATTTGAACTTTTGCAATCTATAGAAAATTAGTATCAATTACTATGTAATTAAATTATATTATTATATTTCTGTTGAAAAGTACATAGGTGGAGGAAAAAATGAATTTACAAGTTTTAGATTATAGTATATATTTAGAACCATTATACTTATTAATTGGATTTGCAGTTTTTGATATTATTATATTTATTATAGCTATTATTTTAATGTGTAAGTTAAGAGGTCTTAAAAATAGATATAATATATTTATGAAAGGCGAGGATGCAAAATCGCTGGAAAAAATCATATTAGAAAAATTAGATGAAATTGAAACTTTAAAAGTTTCAGATAGGAAAAATAAAGAGGATATTTTGAAAATAAATGAAACTTTGTTATTAACCTTTAAGAAAGTCGGAATTATCAAATATGATGCTTTCAATGAAATGGGTGGAAAGCTTAGTTTTGCTGTGGCATTACTTAACAAAAAAAATGACGGGTTTATAATTAATGCAATGCATAGCAGGGAAGGATGTTATACTTATATTAAAGAAATTATCAATGGACAGTCATATATTATACTTGGAGATGAAGAGAGACAAGCTCTAGATGAGGCTATTGGTAAAGTATAAATAGATAAAAAATAGGATACTTGTGATTGCTTTTTAATACTGTGGTTTACATAACACAACATAAAGACGGAGTATAAAAATATGAAGTTAAAAAATGTTAATGATTTATTAGGCGGAGAGTATTTGGCTAAACCAGTTTGTATCGGAAGTGATATCATTTTAATATACGAAGGAACCTGTTTAAAGGAAGAGTACATTAAAAAATTAAAGGAATTAGGGGTTCAGTATGTATATATTAGAGATAATAATAATGAATTAAATGAGATTGAAGAAAATAGTTATGCTGTGAAGGATCATATAATTGAAGATTATAGAGTAAAAATAAAAAATTTACTGGAACGACATATTTACAGTAGTAGATCAGAATTAGCAGAATTAAAGGAAATAGCACAGCAAATTATTATTAATATAATGAATGAGGACAAAATAGTTGAAGAAATTGAAAATCTGAAAGAGCATGAAGCTGATATTTATGAGCACTCGGTAAATGTTTGTGCATTATCTGTTTTATTGGCAGTAAAATCTAATTTGGATATGGAGACAATTAATTCAATCGCTGTAGGCAGTATATTACATGATATTGGATTTAGATATATACCTATATCCTTTACTGGAAAAATTATGGAAGAACTTTCTAGAAAGGAACTTAACGAGTATAGGAAACATACAATCTATGGTTATATGGCAATAGAATACGAAGATTGGTTAACAAATGAAAGTAAAGATATTATTTTATCTCATCATGAGAGAATAGATGGAAGTGGTTATCCACTTAAAAAGAAAGAAATAAATAAGGCTACAAAAATAGTTTCAATATGTGATGAATATGACTCATTATTGTGCGGAATATGTTGTAAATCAATGAAAACTTATCAAATAATTGAAAATTTAAAGGCAAAAAATGGTATTACATTTGATAAAGAATATTTAGAAATATTTTTGGAATTCATAGCACTTTATCCAAATGGAACCAAGGTGTTAACAAACGAAGGTGAAATAGGAGTAGTAGTAAAACAAAATTCATCATTTAAGGAAAGACCTATTATAAGTATTATTAAGGATAAATATGGAAACAATATTAACAAGGAAAAAGATCTAATGAAGTATCTTAATGTATTTATAGAAAGTGTAATTGATTAGTTATTAAAAAATTGGTTATTTTAGAAATAATCTTTACTATAAAAAAATTTTATACTATGATATAAAAGAAAGTAAAAATAGATATGAGCTATTTTTGGGATAGTATTATAGAAATGGGGTGAGTTTAGTGCATAGCTACTTAAGAGCGATAGGTTTTAGCAATATTAAGAAAAAGAAGGATTTAGATTCATTAATTAAGTATGTCATTCATAATTCTGATAAAAAGGATATGGCAGAAATAGAAGAAGAAAGCTTATTTACTGAGATATATAAGGAGTTCTCAAAAAGTGTTGGAATTAATATTCGCGGTGAATATAATGAAGAAAATGAATTTAGCATCAATTATTATTATCCTTATTTAAAGGGAAAAGGAATTACTTCAAATGAAGATGTATCTGTAGAAAAACATGCTGAAAAAGAATCTTATGCAGGTATTGTCGATGATGTAAAGGTTGGAGTTTCCCTAATATTCTATTTACAAAACATAACAGATTATATGAATGAAAAAAGAATAGGTGCTTTGTCTAAACAAAATATCTCGATAACCTTATCAGCATTATCAACAAATGGCAATATTATATTACCTATTGGTAAAAATGAGAAGCAAATCAAAAATACAAAGGAAGCTTCCATGAATCGAAATATATTAATCGCTGCTGCTCGTAATGGGGATGAGGATGCAATTGAGAGCTTGACATTAGAAGATATTGATACCTATACAATGATATCAAAACGTATTTTAAATGAGGATGTATTTACTATTGTAGATTCATATTTTATGCCATATGGAATTGAATGTGATCAATATTCTATACTGGGTGAAATTATTGATTTTGAATCAGAAATTAATAGTTATACGAAAGAGGAATTATATATTATGACTATAAACACAAATTCTTTAACTTTTGATGTTTGCATTAATAAAAAAGATTTAATTGGTGAACCTTCGGTTGGAAGACGTTTTAAAGGAATTATTTGGATGCAAGGAAAAATTAATTTTCCTCAATAATTAATTAAATTGAAAACATTTTATAATTAAATGATTGACTTTATGTCCTAATGCATATAAAATAATGTATGTTGCTGTATGTAGCAGCAATATACTTATGCACTTATAGCTCAGTAGGATAGAGCGACCGCCTCCTAAGCGGTAGGCCGCTGGTTCGAATCCAGTTAAGTGCATTTTTGTTTTACCATTATATAGGTGGTGAATTTATGAATTATATAGTACTGGATTTGGAATGGAATCAATGTCCAGACGGAAAAGTAAAAGAAAATAAAGAGCTCCCTTTTGAAATTATAGAAATTGGCGCTGTTAAGTTGGATTCTAATTATAATAAAATTGGAGAATTCAGTGAATTGATTAAACCTTGTGTTTATAATGCAATTCATTATAAGACAAGGGAAGTTATTAAAATTAGTATGGAAGAATTAAACAAATGCTGTACCTTTTCACAGGTTTGCTCTCATTTTCTAGATTGGTGTGGAAAAGATTATATTTTTGCTACTTGGGGAAATATGGATTTGATGGAATTGCAGAGGAATATGAAATACTTTGGTATTGAATATCAGTTTGATTATCCTTTAAAATATTACGATGTTCAAAAAATATTTAGTATGTTTTTTGAGGCAATTAAAGTAAGAAGAACTCTTGAATATGCAGTTTCATTTCTTAATATTAGCATAGATCACGAATTTCATAAGGCAATTTATGACGCCGAATATACAGGACTAATCTTAAAATTATTAGATGAAAATTATTTATTGAATAATATTTCAGTCGATTATTTTAATCCACCAAAGGAAAAGAAAGATGAAATCTATTTAAAATATAATGAATATAGTAAGTATATATCAAGACAGTTTAATTCAAAGGAAGAGGCTATGCTTGATAAGGAAGTGATTAGCACAAAATGCAATTACTGTAATAAAAATGTAAAGAGAAGGATTAAATGGTTCTCGATTAATGCTAAGGTATATTATGCATTATGTTATTGTAATGAACATGGATTTATTAAGTGTAAGATAAGAATGAAGAAAAGTGAATCGGACAAATATTTTGTAATTAAAACAATAAAGGGAATTAGTGAAGAAGAAGGATTTCAGATTCAAGCAAGGAGAGATGAATTAAGGAAAAAAAGAAAAATAAAAAGAAAGTCAAAGAAGTACAATAATTAAAAGGAATTTTCCAGTATATTTATGGATAATTCCTTTTAATTATTGTATTTTCATAGGAAAGACCTTGTTGTTAACGTATAAAAATATTGATTCCTATGAAATAAATAATTATTCCTTAAAATTAAAATCATCAAAATGTCTATTCATTTTTCTGTGTTTACGAATACGTTTTCGTTTGAAAAAGTGATAATTTTTAAATAAAAACAAAGATCCTGCCCCTATAATGACTATAATCATAACTACTAATATAACAATCAAAATAATATTACGTGAATTTATGCTTTTCTTCATGCTATTCGTAGACATGGTAGAATTATTATTTGATGTAGAATTAGAAGAACTAAAATTAAATTCTGATAAATTAATATTTGATAAATCAATTGTTGTAGAACCTATATTTCTATCTCCATAAGTATAAGAGAGTGTTGCAAATGAATTACTATCATTGTTTGTGTAATCAAGTTTTGATTGTGCATCAGAAAATGAGGCAGTATTAGGAAGAATAATTTCTCCATTTTTATTTATTTCGACAATAGATTTGGTATTTCCAAAAATACTTGTATCTGTATCATAAAAACTATCATTTTCAATATTATATTTTTTTTCATTATCTGCTATATTCAGTATTTGAAAATTATCAAAACCCCAATCAAAAAGTGCCGCAGTGTCCTTATATTGGTTGGGTGATTCTACTTTCATTACAACACAGACAAGCTCCAAATCACCACGTTTGGCAAAGGTGACAAGAGTTTGTCGAGCAACAGTAGTATAACCGGTTTTACCGCCTATACAGTCAGCATATGCATATAAACGTTTTGGCAGCATTTTATGATGATTCGATAAAGGTCTTGACTCCTCTTGCAAATTAGTAGGAGGAATTGTATAAGTAGTTGTTGATGTTATTTTTCGAAACGTTTCATTTTGCATTGCAGCACGACCAATTAAAGCAAGATCATATGCAGAGCTATAATGATTTTCATCAGGAAGACCATTAGCATTATTAAAATGAGTATTTTGACATCCAAGCTCAGTGGCTTTTTCATTCATCATATTAGCAAATTCTTCAATACTTCCTGCAACATGCTCAGCGACTGCATTAGAAACCTCGTTTGCGCTCTCTAGCATAATGCCATATAAGCATTGCTCCATGGTAAGCTGTTCACCTTCTGTGATACCTATATGACTGCTTCCTGCTTCAATGGAAAAAACTGCATTATGAGAGAATGTTACAACCTCATCTAAGTTGCAATGCTCTAAAGCAAGTAGTGTAGTCATTATCTTAGTAGTACTAGCTGGATATAGCTCTTCATTCATATTTTTAGAATATAGAACTGTACCTGTATTCATATCCATAAGTATAGCTGATTCAGACTCAATATCAGGCCCAGTGGGCCATAAATCTGTATTTTCACAAGAGGATGCATCAGATGTTGCTAATTCCTCCAAATTGGTATTAGAAGCTGCGTTAACAGATAATATATTGAAAAAAAAAGTTAAGACAATAAGTATATTACATAAATATATCTTTAGTTTCGTCATGGTTGAACTCCTCGAATTTTATTTTCATAACTTCTATTATATTGTATTTTTGTACAGTTCGCAATTATAAATAAAAATATTCACAAAAAATTCTAAAAAGTATTTGACAAATAATTTAAATCGTGTATAATTTAACTATCAAAGAACAAGGGCGTTTCTTAATGTACATTGCATTAGGAAGCGTTTTTTTATTTAATAGGAAAGTTCTACTAACATCTATATTAAATAAAAGGCATAACGTGCCAAAATGCGCATATCGCGGAAAAGAAAGATCACTGCGTGACTTCAACTGGTGCGTAAAGTACAGGTATCTTTCTTGAATAAGGGATAGAGTTAATGTGTCATAGGTACTTTGTTTTTTGGTTAAGAAAACATAACAAAGTTATTTTATTCAAGTAGCTTGTTAGAAAAATATAAGGAGGTATTAATATGAAAAAATTGGAAATAATTATTAAGCCCGAAAAACTCGATGATCTTAAAAGCATATTGGATGAGAGTAATGCAAATGGTATTATGATTACTAATATTATGGGATATGGTAATCAAAAGGGTTATAAACAAATCTACAGAGGTACTGAATATAATGTTAATTTACTTCCTAAGATTAAAGTCGAAACTGTTGTACCTACCAATTTATCAGAAAAAATTATTAATAGAATTGTGGAGGAAATCAATACAGGAAACTATGGTGATGGTAAGATTTTTATTCATGACGTAGAGGATGCTGTTAGAATTCGTACAGGAGAACGTGGCTACGATGCATTGTAGTATGAAGCACTTTAAATTATTTTTTAAAAAAATATAAAATATGAAATATTATCGAAGAGGATAATTATTAGGACTTTCTAGTCTAAATAATTATCCTCTTTTTATGAGGAGGAAATATTATGGAAGATATGCAATTGTTATTAAATGTCGTATGGACACTTATTGCAGCTTTTTTGGTTTATTTTATGCAGGCAGGATTTGCAATGGTAGAAGCAGGCTTTACCAGAGCTAAAAATGCTGGAAACATCATTATGAAGAATATGATGGATTTTGTTATTGGAACATTATTTTACTTTGTGATTGGTTTTTCAATTATGTTTGGTGCATCGGCAGGAGGTTTTCTTGGAACATCTGGTTTTTTCAATCCAACTAGCCTTGCAGATGCAAATGGATTATTCAATGGTTTACCAATTGGTGTATTTATGATTTTTCAAACAGTATTTTGTGCTACCTCGGCAACCATTGTATCAGGAGCAATGGCTGAAAGAACAAAATTTTTAGCTTATTTAATTTATAGTGCTTGTATTAGTGTATTTATTTATCCTGTTTCAGGTCATTGGATATGGGGAGGAGGTTGGTTGTATTCTCTTGGATTCCATGATTTTGCCGGATCTACTGCAGTTCATATGGTTGGTGGTACTTGTGCTTTGGTTGGAGCTAAGATATTAGGACCAAGAATTGGTAAATATGATAAAAACGGTAAGCCAAATGCTTTTCCGGGTCATAATATACCAATTGGCGCATTAGGAGTATTTATTTTGTGGTTCTGCTGGTTTGGATTTAATTGTGGTTCTACTGTGGCAGCTACAACTACACTTGGCGATATTGCAATGACAACAAATCTTGCAGCGGCAGCATCAACTATGGTAACTTTAATATTTACCTGGATGAAATATGGTAAGCCAGATGTATCAATGACATTAAATGGTTCTCTTGCTGGTTTGGTAGCTATTACAGCAGGTTGTGATGTCGTATCAAATTATGAAGCAATTTTAATTGGAGCAATAGCAGGTTTATTTATAGTATTAGCAATTGAATTTGTGGATAGGAAGCTAAAGGTTGACGACCCGGTTGGTGCAATTGGAGTTCATGGTTTTTGTGGATTTTTAGGAACAGTTTTAACAGGTTTGTTTGGAACAGGTTGCTCCTTATCAACGCAGCTAATTGGAGTATTTTCTGTATTAGCTTACGTATTAATAATGGCATTTTTAATCTTTACAATAATAGATAAGACAATCGGATTGCGTGTAAGTTCTATAGAGGAAGAGGATGGTCTTGATGTTCATGAACATGGGTCAAGTGCATATGCTAACTTTAGATTACATGATGACCGATAATCTATAATATTAATTATATTCTTTAACTATATATTAAAAGCCCAGGATATTAAAACTGGGCTTTTAATAATGTTATGTATTGTTCAAGTATATAAAAAAATTTTTATACAATTTTAAAAAATTAGAGAATACAAACAAAGATTTAGAAATAAAAGTATTTGTATTGTATGTCAATTGGAACGTGTTATAATCAATAATAGCATGTAAAATCAGTACAAATGATAAATTTATATGAAATAACAGACAGGGGAATTGAATCATGAATTACTCAGCAATTATCGACACAATGTTTAAACTTTTGGCATTACTTATACTAGGATATTATTTAAATAAGAAATCATATATTAATTCCGATACAAATGTCAGTTTATCAAATATGATTGTTAAATTTACAGCGCCAGCGCTTATTATTAGTTCTGTATGTACCCCTCAGCCATCGAATAAGGGTGAGGTGCTTAAAATAGTAGGTGTTGGTATTATTATTTACGTATTACTGCCAATATTAGCTTATTGTATTACCAAAATATTAAAGATTACAAAAAGTAAGGAAGGTATTTATCAATTATTAATTGTATTTTCTAATGTATCATTTATGAGTTATCCTATTGTACAAGCGTTATATGGTGATACTGCAATTTTCTACAATACTTTATTACATATGCCATTTAATATTTTAATATTTACATATGGAGAATATTTGTTATCTAAGGGTGAAGGAAATATTAAGATTAGGCCAAAAGACATATTTACACCAGGGGTTGTATCTGCTATTATCGCTATTATAATATATTTTACTGAAATCAATGTGCCATCTTTTATTAGTGCAACATGTTCCTTTTTAGGAAGTATTACAACACCGTTATCGATGCTGATATTGGGTAGTGTTCTCGGAGATTATCCAATACGAGAGCTTTTTTCTGAAAGAAAATTATACATCGTATCAATTATTAAACTAATTGTTATACCTATTATTACCTTTTTTATCGCCAAACAGATATTTACAGATTCGGTTATTATAGGAGTAGCGACCTTGTCTATGGGAATGCCAGCAGCTTCTATGTGTGTAATGCTTTGTGTTGAGCATAAGGGGCAAATTAAAACGGCATCAGTTGGGGTGTTTTTAACAACAATTTTATCATTAATATCAATACCAGTAATATATATATTGTTTTTGAGATAGAGTAAGATTTGGGAGGGGTATGATAATCTTTGAAAACAACGGATAAAGAATTTTTTCGAATTATTAATTATATAAACAAAAAATATGGAATTAGTCTAATTGGAAAAAGAGCTCTAGTAGAAAAAAGATTAGATAATGTTTTGACGAAGACTCAATGCAGTAGTACAGATGAATTTATGGATTTGATTGAAAAGGAAGAATATGAACTATTAGATAATATATTAATCAGTGAAATGCTTACAAATCATACTTTTTTTATGAGAGAATCATCGCATTTTGATATATTAAATCAGATTATATTGCCTAAATTAAAAAAATGCATCAATCAACAGGAAGGTATACGGATTTGGTCAGCTGCTACCTCTTCTGGGCAGGAGGCCTATACAATTAATATGATTTTACAAGATTATTTTGGAGAGGAAGCAAAGGCTTGGACGATGAAAGTAGTAGGTACTGATATTTCGCAGACGATGTTAGATAAGGCGATTGCAGGTGATTACACAAAAGAAGAAATGGAAACAGTTCCTGATAAGTGGAAAAGTAAGTATTTTATAAGAAAAATCAATGGTGATTACAAAATTAATGATTATGTGAAAGCAAATATAGTTTTTAAGAAGCAGAACTTAATTGAACCTATTTTTTTTGACAAAAATTTTCATGTTATTTTTTTAAGAAATGTTCTTATCTATTTTGATATTGGAATAGTAAATAAGATTGTGGATAAAGTGGCAGATTTTTTAGAAGAAGGTGGATATCTGTTTATTGGATTAACAGAAATATTAGATATTAATTCTACTAAATTAAAATATATACAACCGTCTGTTTATAGAAAGTTATAAAAGAACCAATTAAAAATGGATGAATAGATACTGTGTTTTAGTATTTATTCATCCATTTTTAATAGCTCCTTATATTATCTGGAATGTGTTCTTTTAATTACTTTCAATCGTGTAAATTCTTCACGCTCTTTTTCTTCCAATGAGTTTTGAATACTAGTGGATAATCCTTCGTAATAAGGAATAGTAATATTTTTCAAAGCGTTGGCACGTTTTTGAGTTTTTTTAATATTGGTTGCTAGACGATATGCTGCGTTTTCAATCATAGAAAGATTAATGGTAAGCTGCTTTACTTTCTCAAAGCAGGCCTTTGCTATATCTAGAGATTCTCTTGTGCTGTAAAAAGCATAGTTTGGCTTTGTATCTGAACGTTCCCATTTTACTAACGGAATTTCAGTTCCCATAATACTTCTGGTTTTAATTGAAATAGAATCCTCTACAGGTATGGTTAAAGCGATTTCTTCCACATAGTTTATACCAAGCTCCATGTTTGCTTTTTGTAATGCTTTATAGGCCGTGGTAAAGGTAATATCAATTTCTGATTGAATATCCTTTGCTTTATCAATCAATTCCATAAGCTCACGAATAAGAATATTTCTTTTTTTATCCATAAGATCGTAGCCTTGTCTAGAAAGCGCAAGAGAATTTTTAGCCAATATTAAATTACCTTTAGTGGGGAATGTATTTGGATCCATTCTATCACCTCTTACTCTGCTTTATAATATTTTTCAAGAATCTTTGTATCAATACGATCTAGTTCCTCCTTAGGAAGCATACCAAGTAGTTTCCAACCTAAATCTAAGGTTTGTTCAATCGTTCTGTTCTCATTTGGTCCTTGACCCACGTACTCTGTTTCAAAAGCAGTACCAAATTTTAAATATTTCTTATCAATAGGAGACAATTCATCTTCACCGATAACTGAAGCTAATGCTCTTGCCTGTCCAACCTTAGCGTAGGAAGAAAATAACTGGTTCGCAACGTCTTGATGATCAGCTCTGGTATATCCTTCACCAATACCGTCTTTCATAAGACGTGATAGAGAAGGTAATACATTAATTGGCGGATAAATTGCCTGTCCGTGAATGACACGATCTAAAACGATCTGTCCTTCTGTGATATATCCTGTCAAGTCCGGAATTGGATGTGTAATATCATCATTTGGCATGGTTAAAATAGGAATCTGAGTCACAGAACCATTAATACCTTGTACAATTCCTGCCCTTTCATATATGGTTGCCAATTCACTGTAAAGGTATCCTGGAAATCCTTTTCTTGATGGAATTTCGCCCTTAGAGGAGGAAACTTCACGCATAGCTTCTGCAAAAGAAGTCATATCAGTTAAAATGACCAAGATATGCATTCCCTTTTCAAAAGCAAGGTACTCTGCTACAGTTAAAGCAACCTTGGGAGTAATCAGTCTTTCAACTACAGGGTCATTTGCCAGGTTAAGAAACATGGCAACGTGGTCTGAAACACCACTTTCTTCAAAAGTACGGCGGAAAAATTCAGCTACGTCATATTTTACGCCCATGGCGGCAAATACAATTGCAAATTCTTCATCTGAATTATCTCCAAGAGAAGCCTGTTTTACAATTTGTGCGGCTAACTGATCATGTGGAAGTCCGTTTCCTGAAAAGATAGGAAGCTTTTGTCCACGAATCAAGGTTGTTAGTCCATCTATAGCTGAAATACCAGTACGAATATAGTTACGTGGGTATTCGCGGGTTACAGGATTTAGCGGTAGTCCATTGATGTTCTTCTTAACATCTGAAATAACAGGTCCCAAACGGTCAATTGGCTGTCCGATTCCATTAAAGGTTCGGCCGAGCATGCTGGTAGAAAGTGAAATTTCCATAGGATGACCAGTAAGTTTTGTATGAGTATTCTTAAGGGACATATTTTCAGTTCCTTCAAATACCTGTATTACTGCTTTGTCATCATAGATTTCCACAATACGTCCTATTTTTTTTTCTTTACCTTCAATGGTAAGTTCTACAATTTCTTCAAATGCGGCATCCTGAACACCTTCTAAAACGATAAGGGGGCCGTTAATTTCATTAAGTCCTAAATATTCAATTGACATATTATAACCTCCCTATGCATTCTTTTCTATAACTTTATTATAGAAATCATCAATATCTTTTTTGTAAGCATCTAATTTCTCAAGTTCATTATTTGAAACATCGTATTTAATTGAAATAACTCTTTCAAATATATTATCTTCTTTTAGTATGGACATAGGCATACCCATAGTAACTAATGCTCTGGATTTTGTATAAAGATATAATATAATCTCCATCATTTTACATTGTTTAATCATTGGAACGCATGTATCTTCTGCATGAAATGCATTCTGTTGAAGAAAACCAAGACGGATTACCTTAGCAATTTCAAGCACAAGTTTTTGCTCATCTGGTAAAACATCACTTCCGATTAACTTAACAATTTCCATTAAGCTGCTTTCCTGATTGAGAAGTGCAATTAATTGGTTACGATAATCGATAAAGTTCGTTGAAACGTTATCTTTATACCAAGGTGCTAGATCATTCAAATATTCACTATAGCTTGTAAGCCAATGAATTGCAGGAAAGTGTCTTGCATATGCAAGAGATTTATCAAGTCCCCAGAAGCATCTTACAAAACGTTTTGTATTTTGAGTTACAGGTTCAGAAAAATCTCCTCCTTGCGGAGATACAGCGCCAATAATGGATACGGAGCCTTCTGTTCCATTTAAGTTGGCCATCATACCGGCTCTTTCATAAAAAGCTGATAATCTGGAAGCAAGGTAAGCAGGAAATCCTTCCTCAGCAGGCATTTCTTCTAAACGACCTGACAATTCACGAAGTGCTTCTGCCCAACGAGAAGTGGAGTCTGCCATGATTGCTACGTCATAACCCATATCTCTGTAATATTCTGCTAATGTGATACCTGTATAGATACTTGCTTCACGAGCGGCAACTGGCATATTGGAGGTATTTGCTATTAGTGTGGTTCGATCCATCAAAGGATTTCCTGATTTTGGGTCAACTAATTTTGAGAAGTCTTCCAATACCTGAGTCATCTCATTTCCACGTTCGCCACAACCAATATATATGATAATATCAGCGTCTGACCATTTAGCTATCTGATGTTGTGTCATTGTTTTGCCTGTACCAAATCCTCCGGGAATTGCGGCAGTACCACCTTTAGCAATTGGAAACAAGGTATCTAGTATTCTTTGTCCTGTTATAAGTGGTTTTGAGGCAGGATAACGCTTCAGAGTAGGTCTTGGTATACGAATTGGCCATTTCTGTGCCAGTGTAAGATTCATTTCTGACCCATCATCTAATTGTATAACTGCTATGGTGTCTGTTATGGTGTATTTGCCATCAGGCATAACACTTATAATTTGACCATTGGCATTTGGAGGCACCATTGATTTATGAGTGATAGCAGATGTTTCTGGAACTTCTGCTATGATTGTTCCTCCATGTACTTCCTGCCCTTTTGTAATTGTCATATGAACATCCCATTGCTTTTTTGTATCCAGAGAATCAACACTAACACCTCTGTTAATGTATGCGCCTCCATCCTTTGCGATTTCGCTAAGAGGACGTTCAATACCGTCAAATATATTGTTTAAAATACCAGGTCCAAGAGTTACGGAAATAGCATCTCCTGTAGCTGTCACTTCTTCTCCTGGTTTAATACCGGTTGTTTCTTCAAAAACCTGTACAGTTGTTGTATCTGAGGTAAGATTAATCACTTCCCCTACTAAATGTTCTTTTCCAACGTAAACCATTTCAGCCATCTTAAAGCCTGTATTTCCTCTTAGGTATACAATTGGTCCGTTTACCCCATAAATAATACCAGTTTTAGTCATTGGAGATACCTCCATTAAAAGTAAAATTTGCTTTTGCTTCTGAAAGCTTTGTTTCAAATGAGTTATCTATTAGGATATTTTTATCTGGTATGATAGCCCTTATTCCTCCGATAAAGGAATATTTACTGACAGTAAGCATTGTGTTGGTTGATACTTCGAGACTAGAGCGTCTTGAGGAATCGGCAGGATCAAGATATATGGTTATATTCTGATCTTTGGCAAAATTTTTAGCGGCCTTGATCTGAGATATTAGTAATTGATTATATTCAGCAGATTCCATAAATTTACAAAGCAAATCTTTAACCTCTACAAAAAGCTTTTCTTTTAAGTTTTCTTGCTTTTTCGTTATATTTCTTTTGATATGAAGATGCTGCTTAGATAGTTCCTTATTCCTATCATGCTTCAAGCTTTCTGTTTGCGTTTTAATTTCTAATTGAGCCTGGCGCAGCTTTTTTTCTCTATGTTCTTCGAATATTTTGTCTAGAGATGCACTGTATTCATCTAACATCTGATTACTTTTATCGCGGGCATCCTGCATAGTAAAATCTTGGAAGTGTTGTAGTTTTTCTTCTATTGTCAATAGTTTCACCTATCTTTCTTTCTAAAGCTTTAAACCGATGGCTTCGTTAACATATGAAGTGATAAAGTCAGGCTTACGACCGGTTCCGTGTCTATCAGGAATTTCTACAATCAGTGGAAGCTTTCTGTTTAATTTAACATCATCAATAATATCAGGAAATTCTCGGCCAAATTTCTCAGTTAATAATATAATTCCAATTGATTTATCGGCCAGTACCTTTTCCAATTCACTTTTTAGTTCATTTCTTTCATGAACTACTGCACCTTCCACACCTGCAAGTCTCATTCCTGTATAGGTATCGACATTATCACTAATAAGATACATTTTCATATCATTATAGCTTTCCTAAAATCATGATTGAAACAATAAGTCCGTAAAGAGCAACTCCCTCTGCAAGAGCAACGAAGATAAGAGATTTACCAAGGATACTTGAATCTTCACTAATTGCGCCAAGAGCAGCACTTGCGGAACTTGCAACGGCGATACCGGCACCAACGCAAGATAAACCAGTAGATAAAGCAGCAGCAATGTAACCTAAGCCTGAACCAGAGCTTGAAGCTGTAGCAACAGCATCAGCAGCATGTGCATTACCTCCGAATAATAAAATATTAGCTAAAATCAAAGTTCCAAAGAAAAAGAATACATTTACTCCTAATGAAGTTTTAAAGCGTCCTTTGTTTTTCTCTCCAATTAAATATGCTCCAAAAGGAATGATAATACTAAGAATTAGTGCAATTACTAAAATAATTTTTGTCAACATAATGTGACCTCCTCTTTCATCTAAAAATTACTGTTTTTGTTTGGAATACGGTATAAATTCTCTACCGTTACCAGAGAAAAATCTGCTAAACATCTCATAGTACTCAAGACGTAATACATGAATACCAACAATAAGTCCTTCCATAGCCATAACAACCAGATTACCAATAATAAATATTGGCCAGTTAGGTGAACTTCCATTTTCTACACCGGCTAAAGTCATTACAACCTCCATCATACCGGCGTGGCTGAGTGCAAAGGCTCCAATACGGACAAAGGAAATCGTGTTAGTCATATAGCTTAATACAATTTCAAATAACTCAAATATCGTTTGAACTAAGTACATTCCCACTTCCTTAGGCATAGCTTCTGCTTTCTTTTCAATCAGAGCAGTGATTGGCTCCTTAAATGCTATCAAAATTAGTGGAATACCAAACATAATAAATAATAGAACTCCACCAGGCAATGTATTACCAGTCATAATAAGTACGATTGAGCCAACAATTGACGCATAGAATAACAGACCAGCAACACCATTAGTGTCAAAAAATATCTTTTCTATATTTTTTTGTTTAATGCCATTTATTATATTAATTATCATTGATACAAGGATTAATCCCATACCAAATGCGACTGCTAATACTAATACCGTATTTAGTGTACCCATAACAGGTAGTGTAATGTATGTTTTCATAGGATGAAGCCATATGGCGGGAATTATGTCCTCAAATCCAAACAAACTTCCGTATAAAACACCAAATATAGTTGAAAAAATACCTGCCATTGATACAATTGCTGCAATGTCCAATTTCTTTAGCTTATAAAGTAAGGCTCCTCCTGCAAAAAGTAAGAATCCTTGTCCGGCATCACCAAACATACAACCAAAAATAAAAGTATATGTGATTGCCAAAAAAATGGTGGGATCAAACTCATTATAAGCTGGTAAACCATACATTCTAAGGAACATCTCAAAAGGCTTAAATATCTTTGGATTATTAAGCTTAGTAGGAGGGCTGCTGAATATATTATTATGGTCATCCTCTATAATACAATATACGTTTTCATCATTCTCTATGTCCATTGCAAATGAATCAGCATCTCTTTCAGTCATCCAACCGCAAATGATATAAAATACGGGATTTTCATTTTTAGTGCAAGCCGCTAGCTTTCTGACATCAAAATTTCTCGATAGAGATTCTAGTTTTTCACTTGCTGTGTATATGATAGTTTTTGACGAGTCTATTTCCTTTGAAATCTGTTGATTTATTTTGGCAATTTCAGCATTAACACCGTTTACCTCATCTTCCAATATTTGAAAGGCATGATCGGGTGTTCCGCTGTATTCCGCAGGAATAAAAAGTCGTTCAAAATGCATAGAGGAAAATATAGCATCTATTTTCTCCTCCTGTGATGCGGGTAGAAAGTATACTCCCCACACATAGTTTTCATCAACATGACATTTATAGAAAATAGTATCTAAGTTGTCATAAACATATCGTTCCAATTTGGCAAAGTATTCTCTGGATATTTTACCGAAACGATATTTAATAAATTTAAAGTCAAGAATCTTTTCTACATCATAATTTAATTCTCGAAATGGTTCAATCTTATGCAAAAGATCTAAATACTTTGCTTTCTCATTTTCTAATGTCTGGCGTTTCTCTTTTAAATCGTTAACTGTTATGTCTAGACGTTGAATCACCTTTACAGCCTCTTCTAAAGTAACTGATGCAGGTTTAATAGTCTCTTTTTGGTCAATGAGATTTAAATAATCCTTAGCTTTGACTAATAAATTTTTGTAAGGATTTATTTCAACGTAAGGTCTTAAGTTCTGAACGGTTTTAAGCTCTGATAGTGTATTTTCCAACTGAATTTCATATTTAGAAAGGTATTTTTCAGCTACACGGTCAATATCAGATTTAGGTCCGGTTATACTTAAGAATTTCATTTTAACAATCACAGCTTCACCCCCCCCGGTTATTTTATTAAATATTTTAAAGTTTCACCAGAATCTAAGCCATAACGAATACATTCCAGAGCATTCGTTATTCTTGAAACCTCATGATCTTTTCTGGATAAGTACATATTCATACTGGCTACAGAATATGGATTTCTTCGCGCACTTTTAATATTGATCTTATCAAGTATTTTGTTATACAAATCCTCAAGTTTTTCTCCTGTTAAGGTATCTGGTAATACAATTTTAGCATAATATGTTGTGGATAAATTTGAATTAAAATCCTCCATATTTGCAGATTCGACAAGTCGCATAAGCTCCTGTTTTTTTATTTTGTAAGAAACTGGTATTAGTAAAGCATAAATATCGGCAGCTGTCATGTTATAATATTTTTTTGAACGATAAATCCATTGAATATTAAGCATTTCAATTTTACTGCCGTAAGATTCTGATAAGCTTTTTAATTCTTTACCCTTTAATAGTTTTTGACTCTGTTTCCAAAGATGAGAAAAATAATATAGGTCAAGTGTCATCTCATAATCAAACAAAGTAGGGGATGACAAGGTTAAAAGCTTTGATAAAGGCTTGTAATAGTTCGTACCTTTTAAACAAGCAACAAATTCTTCAATCGTATGAACAACAAATAATTGATCCATATTAATGGCAGAAAAATGTTCAAAAAAATCTCTGACAATGTCTTTATTAGGTATATCAGAGCTTCCATTTAAAACAGATCGCATACAAGTTTTTAATATGGAAGCTTCATATCGCATAAAATAAAACATTAAAAACTTACGTTGCTCAGGATTTGAAAATTTATAAATATTTGTAAAATCCCTGTATAGGGAAAGCTTCAATAAACGCTCTATCTGTCCACGATGTAAGCGGGTTTCATCAACATCAGCAAATAAATTTCTATAGGCAGATTTGTTCCTTAAAAAAACAGCAGCTTCACTGACACTTTTAAGAGAGGCAAGTTCTCTATAATCATCTTCTGTAAGCAGATTACTTTCCATTGCTCGTATTTTAGTGGTTACGCCACTATAGGATAGCAGTTTATACATAAAATCACTCCCTTATTATAGTGTTGAATATTTGATTTGCTATAGCGGAATGATTTTTATTATATTCTTCGTCTAAAGCATCTAGCGCTTTCTGTGTGTTTATCTTAAGTTCATTAAGCTCATGCTCTGTATCAGCCTGAAGCTTTTGGGTCAATTCAGAAAGAGTCTGGGAAGTCTCAGCATCGATTTTTTTATCGAACTCTGTTATCTTTACATCCATACTATCAGAAATTTCTTTTTTTCTTGAATTAGCGCTTTCCATAATGGTAACAGCTGCAGCTTCAATTTCAGATAGCTTATTAACTACCTTTTCCATAACTATCCTCCTATATATTATTTATTTACGACGATTTTATTAATATATGCAAAATAATTTAAAATGTATGCTATAGTGCTCAAGTCGTAAAAAGCTTTAATATCAGTATTTCCGGAATTATTTTAGAAAATACCTGCTTTAATAATACTCCTTTTTAAATAAAAATCTATAGTCATTATGACAAAAAATTCGACAAAAAAATTAATAAACTTTAAAAATAGTATAAAATAATGTACAATAGAAAATGATTTAATAATTTATTTATCATTATTTTAAAATTTGTTAAGAGGTTGAGAAATGAGATTAAGAAATGTAAAAGGTTCAAATGATATAATTGATGCCTGTAATTATGTAATTCAAGAACCAGAAAAAGGAAATTGGAGTAACGTTTTTGGCAATAAAAATCCAATTCATATAGAAATTGGAATGGGAAAAGGCAGATTTATTACAACATTGGCACAGATGAATCCTGATATAAATTATGTGGGAATCGAAAAATATACCAGTGTTTTAGTTCGTGCCATTGAAAAAATAAGTGATTTAGAATTTAATAACCTGCGTTTTATCAAAATGGATGCGGATAATATCCTTACTGTATTTAACCCATCTGAAGTGAGTAAAATTTATTTAAATTTTTCAGATCCCTGGCCTAAGGACAGGCACGCAAAAAGGAGGTTAACTTCGCAGTCTTTTTTTGAAAAATATAATCAGATATTAAAATTGGACGGTATAGTTGAGTTTAAAACGGATAACAGGCCTTTATTCGATTTTTCGATTGAAGAGATTCCGAAAGCAGGTTGGAAAATAAAGGATTATACTTATGATTTACATAATGATGAGAAGAAAAATAAAGGTAATGTAATGACAGAATATGAAGAGAAGTTTTCTAAGCAGAACGTTCCAATTAATAAATTAATTGCTTATAGAAATATGTAAATAATTCCTATGGTACAACATAAGATATGAAAAAGCCAGAAGGATATAAAATGAAAGCAAGTAAGAAAATCAAGAATAAAATTAGTAAATATACATATGATAAGGTTGAATTGAACTCTAAAATCGTTACAATTAAAAGATCGTTTGATGAGGTAAGCAAGTTAATAAGCGGTAAAAATGATAAGTAATTAAGAAACGAAGGGAGAAATTATGGCTATAGTAATTAATGATAATAATTTTGACGAGGAAGTACTAAAATCAAATCTTCCTGTATTGGTTGATTTCTATGCAGAGTGGTGTGGACCGTGCAAGATGATGGGACCTGTTGTAGAGGCAATCGCAAATGAGGTAGAAGGTCTTGCAAAAGTAGGAAAAATTGATGTGGATGAAAGCAGAGTAATTGCTTCTAAATATAATGTAATGTCAGTACCGACCTTTATGATATTTAAAAATGGTTCTTTGGAGGAAACTGTGGTAGGAGCAGTTTCAAAGGATGTATTAAAGAATAAACTGGTAATGTAATTTTACTTAAAAATAAGACTTAATGGGTAGTGAAACAAATTCATTAAGTCTTATTTTTTATAATTTATAAATTACAGTATGCTATTCTGAGTCAGTATTTATCGTAATATTTTTAGTTTTTAATTTTTTTTCAATCATCTGGTTTGCCAAATAAGTAAATACAGCCATTAAAGGAACTCCAAAAAACATTCCGGCCACTCCGGCTAGACTTCCGCCGATTGTGATTGCGAATATAATCCAAAGAGGCTTTAAGCCTGTAGAATTACCAAGAATTTTGGGACCAAGGTACAGACCGTCAAATTGTTGTAATACTAGGATTAAAATTATAAATCCCAGAGATTTTAATGGACTGATTAATAATAATATTATAGTACCTGGGACAGCACCTATAAATGGACCAAAATAAGGAATCATATTTGTAACACCAACAATCGCACTGATTACTAACGGATATGGCATCTTAAATATTGACATTAACACAAAACAGATAATACCTATAATCAAAGAATCTATGGATTTTCCTATAATAAACCCGCTAAATATTTTGTTGCATTCTCCTAATGTTTTCATAAAATTGTTTGTAAAATTTGTTGGAAAAAAAGCATATATAAAACGCTTGAAGTTTTTTTGCAATACGTTTTTATCTGATAACATGTAAATTGATACAATAATTGCTATTATAATATTCAGCAGCCATCTAATAACTGAAACACTGGTTGAATAAATAAGCGGGATGGCATTCGTTACAAAATTTTTAAGTGTATCTACCATGTTGGGTAAAGCTTTATCAAGTAAATTATTAATATAATTAAAATCAATATCTGGATAATTTGTTTCTAAATTATTTAAAAACTCATAAATTTTATCATAAAACAAAGGAATAGATTGTATCAAATCAGTTAGACTTGTAAAAAGCTGTGGAATAATATAATAAAAACAAATATAAATTAATCCTATTACTAAAGCATAGGATAGAGCTAAAGAAAAATACTTTCTTTTTCTTGCAGATTTAATTTTTAACAGGTTAGTAAATATTTTTTGATCAAAATACTTCATTAGCGGATTAATTAAATAGGCAATAAAGGCGCCAATTAAAAATGGAGACACTGCGCTGGCGTATTTATTTATGGTGGTAACGGCTTCCTCCCATGACATTATCAGTTTGATAATAATTGAACCTACCAATATTACAAATATAGTATAGATACATATGGTAAAGTATTTCTTATTGGATTCAAATTTATTGTTTTTAATGTCGTTCATGAATTTCTCCTTATCAATTGCTTTATCTTTACCGTATTTTGATTATAGCAAAACAAAGTATACAAAGTATTATATGGCTTATTATAGATTGTTTCAAGAGCTATATTAAATTCTAATAAATAATTAAGAAAATTAAAAGAAAGTACTTGCAATCTTCAAAGTTTTGTAATATAATAATTTTTGCGTTGCATTAGCAGCGAGTAGGAAATAAGCGCTAATAGCTCAGTTGGTAGAGCACCTGACTCTTAATCAGGGTGTCCAGAGTTCGAGCCTCTGTTGGCGCATTAGAGCACTGTTTTTGAAGACTTTGGAGCTTCGGGGGCGGTGTTTTTGTTTTCGTAACAACCCATAAATCAAGGGCGGAACGTGGCTCAGCTTGGTAGAGCACTATCTTAGGGAGGTAGGGGTCGCAGGTTCAAATCCTGTCGTTCCGATTGCATACAATTAAAAAATCAGGTTGGTTAAATTACTTAAAATCGTATCTACTTGCGAAAAGCTATATTGTGCAGTAAAAAGCTGATATGCAAAATGCAAGCATCTTTCTGTCGTTTTCACGACACAGTTTTCCAAATTAAAGAACTTTTAAACTTTATGAAAAAAAACAAATGGAAATGAAAGAAAATTGAATAAATGAAAACAATTTAAAACAAGAAATGTTAGAAAAAGTAAAAAAAAGAAAAATGCATATCAGAAGCTACTTTGGACAGAATTTTATACTTATATAATAACACAAAAAAGGGATTTTTTCAAGTCTTGTATGGTGTAACTGGAAGGAGTACAATCAAATCCTAATAGGAAAGGTGAGGCTTTTATGGAGGAAAAACAGTTATTTGAACTAATGATGAGTAATGGAAAAGAACAATTACAAAAAGTGATCAAGTGCAATAGCTACACCAATAAATTCGGGTTAAGTTTATCATCAAAAGAAGCATTACAACTTCTAGATAGTAGAAAAAATAGTCTAAGACAAGAAGAAAGAGTAGAATTTGGAGAGGGCATACTTTCTAAAATTATTTATGAATTTTGTGACTCACCTTTTATCTATCAGGATAATTATGTGGATACGTTAGAAGGACTTCAGGAGATTTTCTATATCTATAAGAATGAAGCATTGGATGAAGTAACGGATGATGAATTACTTAGTTATATGAAAGAATGCTTCAACGGAAAATGTCAAGGTGACTTGGATTATCTGGAAGGAAGTTGTCTTGATGCATTTTGCAGAAAAATCAGAAGCGAAGGAATTGGTTTTATAGGAGCAGGTGAGGAAGAAAATGAAATTTAGTGAAGAAGAGCTGTTACAAGTTGTAGCAAAGCGCGTTAGAAAATACACAAGTAATGAAAGTACCTCCGTTACCTATCAAACAGCAAGACAAATATTGTCCTCAGTTCTCTATTGTATACAGGAGGTAGATTTTGATGTCTCTCATGCAACGGCTTATGAGGAATCGTATGAATTATCAGAGGGCAATAACAATTTAACTGCAATGAAGGCATTTGAGATAGGATTAAATAAGAAAAAGGATAAAATTAAGAGGGCAAAGAAGCTATTTGCTTCATTATGTGTCCGGTTTGAGGATTACCATAACGACTGCTATCGCGAAACGATAATAGATGGGATGAAAGCATTTTTTGAACGCTATGATGTGGATTTTGATGCAACGAATCATCTTTTAACGCTTGACTATCCGCTGATTTGTGAGGTTAAAAATATACAAGGAATTGATCTAATCTATGAATATTTATACAGAACCTCTTTGGAGCAAGAATTTTTAGGCTATTTTTCGAAAGAAGAGGTTGAGAAAATTCTCATAGCTTATCACCGAGATTATTCGGGTCTAATAATAAATATAGCAAGCATTGTGCTTCGTAATTCTTTGGGACGCCTACTTACAAAGCAAGATTTGAATTGCTTAAGCATTGGTGAAATGCAAAGAATTGAAATAGAGGAATTGTTTCAAGATAAGGAGCAAGATAAAATCCGGCAGATATTAAATGATACACTTCAAAGCTTTGTTATGGAACAATTTAAAGGCGATATCTGTTTATTTGAATATCTTAAAAAAGATATTAACGAAATTGCTTATGTTCTAATGCTAGGTATCAAACAGCATAGCTTACAGCAGGTATTGATAGAGGTAAAGGACCCAAAAAGCATACAGGAGAAAAAATATAGAGAAGGCGGCTCTATGGAGGATGAAGCACTTAGAGAATTAATAGAAGTAATGAAGAAACAAAGTTTAGAGGCTAGAATAGAATTAATAAAGAAAAGGGTCAAAAGCCTGTCCGATTTGAAGGAGCTGTTACAGGAATGCTTTTATCAGGAGGAGTGCAATAGGGTATTTGCATTATTAAGTGATGAAGAGAGAAATGTATTGATAGAAGAGATAAAGAAAAAGCTAGATTTTGACGAGGCACTATATGAGTGGGAAGAAAGGCTGATATATAAGATCTAGTTTATATGAAAGCAAGAAAGATTCAATAAAAAAGTATACTGTAATGTTACTGCAAATAAATGTATAAATTCTATTTAAATGGGTGATTTTACTAAAATAGTGAATAATAATCGTAATAATATATACAGATTGTTTTGAAAAATGAAGAATAAATAAAATAGCATTGACATTTTGTTAAAATCGTTGTATCATGGCAATAGAGTGTTACTGGTAGAGCAGGCATGACTGAGGATATGTGTTTTAACATATTTTAAGTCATGTTTTTTTATTTTAAAGAGGTGTGAAAGAATGAAGCTGATAAAGGCACTAAACAACAATGTGGCATTTGTACAAAATGACGATAAAAAAGAACAAGTTGTTATGGGTAAGGGTGTAGCATTTAATGTTAAGCCAGGCAATTCAATTGATGCCTCTTTGGTAGAAAAAAGATTTATATTAGATTCAGAGGGTATCAAAAAGGATTTCGATAGTTTGCTAAAAAGAATCAGCATTAGTGATATTGAACTGGCCAGCAATATCATTAAAAAAGGAGAAGAAAGACTTGGATACCATTGTAATGATATCATTTTACTCACTTTATCAGATCACTTGTCTATGATGCTTCAAAGAGCTGAGCAAGGCTTGTATTTTACAAATCCTCTTGAGTGGGATATTAAGCTGATTTATCCGGAGGAATATAAGTTTGCAAAAAATGTAGTTGCTGATTTAAACGAAAAGACAGGACACAAAATTCCAAATCAGGAAGCTGCATTTATAGCGCTTCATTTTATCAATTCAAATTTTGAGCATAGTGAGATGCAGGAAACTATTATGTGTACAAAAATAATTCAAAATATTTTAAATATTACAAAGTTATATTATGGAAAAGAATTCAGTGAAGAAAATTTTGATGTAAAAAGGTTTATTACACATATACGTTTTTTTGTCAAAAGGCAGATTCAAGGTGATAGGCTTAATATGGACTATTCTCTGGCAGAAACAATATTGGAGAAATGCCAAAAGGATTTTAAATGTTCAAAGAAAATAGCACAATTTTTAAAGCAAACCTATGATTGGGATATAAGCCAGGGAGAAATGCTATTTTTGACATTACATTTAAATAGAATGAATATGAACTAGAGGTGTTACTGTAAGGCAGGCATAACTCAGAACAATTAATTAAATGAGATTAATTTGTTCTGAGTTTTTTTGTTTAAAATAATAAAAATCTATTTTATCAAAAAGGAGAAAAGAGTGAAAAATAAAGTAGATTTTGAGGCGAACTTACAAAGAGGAGGGGCACAACATTTTTCATAACTTGTGTGTGCCTTGAGCGAAGCGAAAGGAATGTAGGAAAATATGAAATATTTAGATGAATCAAAACAAATTATTGCTTATGTGGGAGGTGAAAAGAATATCATTAGTCTGGTGCATTGTGCAACAAGGCTGAGATTTTCTTTGAAGGATAAGAGCAAAGCAGATAAAGAGGCATTATCAAAGCTGCCTTTTGTCCTACAGGTTGTAATTAGTGGAGGGCAGTATCAAGTAGTGATTGGACCGGCAGTGCATGATTATTACATGACTATTAATGAGCTTACTGGAATTGGAACAAAAGAAAAAGTGCTTGAAAAGACAGAAGGAAATATTGGTGAAAAGATTTTGAAAGTGATATCAGGAGCTTTTTCACCTTTAATTCCATTGCTGGCAGGAGCCGGTATGATTAAAGCATTGTTGACTGTTTTAACGGAAATAGGAGCGTTACAGGCAACGGATGCAAACTATGCAATATTTTCAGCAGCAGGCAATTCCGTATTCTACTTCTTGCCCATTTTCTTAGGAATTACTTTAGCAAAGCAGTTTGGTGCAAATGCTTATGTGGGAGGCGCAATTGGAGCAGCGTTGCTTGAACCTAATTTCACTGCATTAATTGGTTTGGAAGATAAGGTTAACTTTTTCGGAATACCACTAACGCCGGTTGACTACGCAGCAACTGTATTCCCTATCTTTGTAGCTATGATGGTATATGGAATTTTGGAAAAAGGACTAAAGAAAATTATTAAACAGGAATTACAGCTTTTTTTAGTTCCAATGTTGTCATTAATGATTATGGTACCTTTCTCCATACTTGTGTTTGGACCATTTGGCACTGTAGTGGGAGATGGAGTATCAAATATTGTAATATGGCTTTTTCAGTTCAATGATACGGTGGCAGGATTTATTTTGGGTGCTACTTATCCATTTTTGACTATTTTAGGCTTGCATTGGGGATTTACGCCAATTACTCTTCAAAATCTAAGTGTTTATGGAGGAGATGTCATTGAAGGTGTTGCAGTATGTGCAGTATATGCAGAGATAGGTATTGCCATAGGAGCTTATTTAAAGGGTAAAAAGCATTCTAAAATTAAAAAAATTGCAGGACCGTCCATTTTAACTGGAATATTTGCAGGAGTAACGGAACCGATACTTTATGGTATTGTTATGAATTATAAACGACTAATTACGGTAATTATTCTTTCTAGTGGTATTGGAGGTGCTATTAATGGTACTCTTCATGTTACTTGTGATGCCTATGTATTCCATAATATATTCTCACTTGTTATGCAAACATATTCTCCATATAGCGGATTTTTACTTGGTATTAGCGCATCGTTAGTAATTGGTATCGTTTTGACATATTTTTGGGGAATCACACCAGCGGATAAGGTTGATTTTGTTGTGGAAGATCAAGAAGAGTCAGAAGTTATAGAAAAAAATTTGAAACAAATAGACGGAAAGGTGATTGACATAATTTCTCCTTTTGATGGAGAAATTATTCCATTAAAAGAGGTGAAGGATGAAGTATTTTCAAGTGGAGTTGCTGGAAAAGGAGTTGCTATTCTGCCTAAAAATGATGATGTATATGCACCGTGTGACGGTAAGATTACAGCCTTATTTGATTCCAAGCATGCAGTTGGAATTACGACGGAAGATGGAATCGATATTTTGGTTCACGTTGGAATTAATACAGTGATGCTAAATGGGGATGGGTTTGAATGCTTTGTTCAATTTGGAGATATGGTAAAAGCAGGACAAAAGCTGATTCATTTTGAACGTGAGAGAATCGGCCAAATGGGTTATTCATTAGCTTCTCCTATTCTGATTTCTAATGCAGATGAATGTAATGAAATAATTTTAAACGATAAAAAGCAGATTTCAAAAGGTGAGACAGTTTATCAAGTTGTAGTTTAAAAGGAGAATTTTATGAAAGAGAATTTTTTGTGGGGTGGTGCAATAGCCGCTCACCAAGTAGAGGGAGCATACTTAACAGATGGAAAGGGGTTAAGTATTGCGGATGTAATGACGAATGGAAGTGTTGACCAGCCAAGAGAAATTACCAAAGGTGTACAGATGGATAAGTACTATCCAAATCATGACGGAATCAAATTTTATGATTTATATAAAGAAGATGTTAAATTGTTTGCTGAAATGGGATTTCGTTGTCTGCGAACAAGCATAGCCTGGAGTAGAATTTTTCCAAATGGAGATGAAGAAAAGCCAAATGAAGCAGGTTTAAAATTCTATGATGATTTGTTTGATGAAATAAAGCAGTATAATATGGAACCTATCATTACCCTTTCGCATTTTGAAATGCCATATTATCTTGTAGAGAAATATGGCGGCTGGAGAAATCGAAAATTAATTAAATTTTTTGTGAACTTTTCTACGGTAGTGATGAAACGTTATAAGAATAAAGTAAAATATTGGATGACCTTTAATGAAATTAATAATCAGATGATTCTGACCAACACAATTTTTGCCTATACAAATTCAGGTATTGTGTTTCAGGAAGGAGAAGATCGTTTAAAAGCAGTATATCAGGCGGCTCATTATCAATTTGTTGCCAGTGCAATCACTGTTAGGAAAGGGCATGAAATGAATGCAGATTTCAAAATTGGTGCAATGATTGCAGCTACACCTAATTATGCATATTCTTGCCGCCCGGAGGATGTCTTATTAGCACAAAAAGAGGATCGTAAAAATTTATATTTCAGTGATGTACAGGTTAGGGGACACTACCCATCCTATATACAAAAAGATTGGGAGCGAAGAGGATACAAATTAGACATAACACAAGAGGATTTACAGATAATAGAAAAAGGCTGTGTGGATTATTTAGGATTTAGCTATTATTTAAGTAATACGGTTAGTACAGATCCAGATATGTCGCATACGGGAAATGATTTGGCAGGAAATGCAGATGCAGTTGAAAATCCTTATTTAGCTGCAACCTCTTGGGGGTGGTCGATTGATCCATTGGGGCTTCGATATATTTTAAATCAGTATTATGACCGTTATGAAATACCTTTGTTCATAGTGGAAAATGGTTTTGGCTATGAGGATAATTTGGATTGCAACAAGGTTCATGATAACAATCGTATACAATTTTTAAAAGAGCATATTGCGGAAATGAAGAAAGCAGTAGAAGAGGATGGCGTGGATTTATTGGGCTATACCGTATGGGGTTGTATTGATTTGGTTTCATTTACTACAGGAGAAATGAGAAAACGATATGGCTTTATTTACGTAGACCGTGATGATAGTGAAAAAGGAAGCTATAAGCGCTTGAAAAAGGACAGCTTTTACTGGTATCAACAGGTTATAAAAAGTAATGGTGACTATTTGTAGATAATAGAAAAAAACAGGAAGAAAATAAAAATTTTTTTCCTGTTTTTTCTTATTATATTCATGTATAATATTTTAATAGATTGATAGAATAGGAGAATGTGTATGCTAAAATGGGGAATTATGGCTACGGGTGCGATTGCGAATCAATTTGCAGAAACTCTTCTTCAAATGGGAGATGAAGTTGTTTTAACGGCAGTTGCATCCAGAAATGAGGAAAATGCGAAAAAATTTGCTGAGAAATTTCATGCAGCTAAGTGGTATGCTTCCTATGAGGAGCTTTGTAAGGACAATGAAGTAAATGTCATCTATATCGCTACTCCAAATTCCATGCACTATGAAAATTGCGTACAGTGTTTAAATCATGGAAAGCATGTCTTGTGTGAAAAGCCGTTAACGTTAAATGCCAAAGATGCCAGAAGTTTGTATCAAATAGCAAAAGAGAAAAAATTATTTATTATGGAGGCTTTTTGGATTAAACATTTGCCATTGCATAAAAAAATGCTTGAAATAGTAGCACGAGGTGAGATTGGGGAAGTAAAACATATTCGTGCAGATTATGGATTTATGACTAGCAAGAGCAAAAAAAGAAAGTTTGAGCTTTCACTTGGTGGTGGTGCTATAATGGATGTAGGAATTTACAACATTGGCTTTGTCTGGATGGTAATGAAAGAAAAGCCTAAAAGCTTTGAATCAAAGGTGACTATGAATGAGTATGGGACTGACGAATTTAGTACGGTTATTTTTCAGTTTCCTGGAGATAAAACGGCAACAATTACCACCTGCATAGGAATGGAAATTCCAACAGAAAGTGTGATTTATGGAACGAAAGGCTCCATTCATTTTCCAAACTATCATAGAGCCGAAAAAATGTATATCAAACAATATGGGGGAAAATCTTATGAAATTGATATGCCATTTGAAATAAATGGGTTTGAATATCAGATTAGAGAGACAAACCGCTGCATTCTAGAAGGCCGGCTTGAAAGCGAAGTATTGACCAATCGAGATAGTTTAGAGGTACTAAATATCATGGATCGTATTAGATCCTCATGGGGATTAAAATTTTCAGTTGATGAGTAACCAGTAAAGGAGTAATTATATGATTTCATTACTAGCTCGAATATTTATTAAGGACAAGGAGAATATAGCAGATGCAAAAGTCCGGCGTGAATATGGTATGCTTAGCAGCATGGTAGGCATTTTTTTAAACATTTTATTGTTTATCGGGAAATATTTTGCCGGAGTGATAAGCGGTTCTATAGCAATTACTGCGGATGCCTTTAATAACCTTTCGGATGCAGGCTCTAGCGTAATTACATTAATTGGCTTTCATTTTTCAGGAAAAAAGCCAGATGCCAAGCATCCCTTTGGACATGGAAGAATTGAGTATTTGTCGGGCTTTATTGTATCAATGGCAATTATTCTAGTTGGATTTGAATTAGCAAAATCATCTATTGCAAAAATAATTTCTCCTTCACCGGTTGACACAAGTACGGTCACATTTATTATATTAGTATTCTCTATTGTAGTTAAGCTTTATATGTCGTTTTATAATAGTAAATTAGGTAATAAAATCGATTCGCCTGCGATGAAAGCAACAGCTACGGATAGCTTATCGGATTCTGTGGCAACTCTTGCGGTTTTATTATCTGTTATTGTTATGAAGCTTACCAATGTTGAAATGGATGGCTGGAGTGGTATATTGGTTGCAATATTTATTTTGTATTCCGGCTATCATGCAGCTAAGGATACACTTTCGCCATTGCTTGGACAGGTTCCGGATTGTAATCTGGTAAAGCAAATAGAGGAAATGGTGCTGGCACATGAGGAGATAATAGGAATACATGATTTAGTTATTCATGATTATGGTCCGGGACGTCTTATGATATCCTTGCATGGTGAGGTACCAAGTAATGAAGATATTTTTAAACTGCATGATGCAATTGACTGCATTGAAATGGAACTTAATAGGAAACTAGGTTGTGAAGCAGTAATACACATGGACCCGATTGCCATTGATGATACGATGGTATTTCAAATGCGTAGAGCGGTGGAAGAGAAAGTTAGAGTAATCGGTGAAGATATTACAATACATGATTTTAGAATGGTAAGGGGAAGTACTCATACGAATTTAATTTTCGATGCGGTTGTACCATTTGAATTTGTACTGAGTGATGAAGAGGTTAAAAAGCAGATTGAAGATATTATAATAAGTTCTTGGGAAAACTATATTCCTGTTGTTAAGATCGATAAATCGTACGTATAGTAAATTAATTTAATTGGAATATATTGGTTATATATAGAAGGAATGTAAAAACGAATCAAGTGATAAAGGTAGAGAATGCAGGATAAATCAACGAACGAATGAAAGCAGATATAATAAGGAGCAAGTATATGATAAATGATACAATAGAAATAGAAGATAATGGATTTAAGGCTAAATTAACAACCTATATTGTGGACAATACGATTGATCCGGAAAAAACAAGACCATTGGTGCTTGTCTGCCCAGGAGGAGGGTATATTGGTACAGCATCTAAGGAAGGTGAGCCAATTGCCCTGAAAATGAACAGCTTCGGTCTGCATGCCTGTGTATTAAATTATAGCTGTGCACCGGCTCAATTTCCAACCTCTCTGAATCAATTAGCAAAAAGTGTGAAGTTAGTTCGGGAATCGGCAAAAAAATGGCATGTTGATCCTGAAAAAATCGTAGTTCTTGGTTTTTCGGCAGGAGGGCATCTAGCAGCCAGTCTTGGAACCTTTTGGAATAAGGATTTTGTTTTAAGAGAGCTGAAAGTGAATCAAGAAGAAATTAAACCAAATGCATTGGTATTATCTTATCCTGTTATTACCTCAGGGGAATTTGCCCATCAAGACAGTTTTAAAAATTTACTTGGTGATAGGGTTAAAGACTGTAATTGGAGAGAGCTGCTGTCTTTGGAAAAGCAGGTAGATGAGACAATGCCTAAGTCATTTGTATGGCATACCTTTGAGGATCAGGCGGTACCTGTTGAGAATTCACTTCTCTTGGTAAATGCAATGAGAAAAGCAAAGGTAGCATTTTCTTTTCACGTTTTTGAAAAAGGACACCATGGTCTTGCCTTGGGGACGATGGAAACAGGTGAGGTTGTAACAGAAATACAGCCTTGGATTAGGCTGGCGGCAGAATGGATTTTAAAAAATATTTAGAATATTTAATATCTAACCGTATCCTTGTGTTTGGAGATCAATCCTGTAAAAGTATAAAATTGGCGTATGATCCAGATACGGAACCTGTGCACCAGCAATCATTATATTAAATTAATAATCAGACTGAAAACTCCGCAAAGACTCATTACCAAAATTGGATTCCATTTCCATTTTCTTAATATTATAAAAGCAGTTAAAAACGTTGCGGCCCCAATCCAGTTTATGTTTTTTAGCATAATTGAGTCATCATTAAACAAAACTAATTGTAGAATAGACAGTCCTGCGGCGGCTATCAATGCGACTACGGCAGGCCTTAGGGAGGATAGTACACTTTGAATTGTGGATACCCCTTTAAATTTGTAGTAAATAAAAGCTAATAATGAAACAATAAAACAGGATGGTAAAATACAGCCAAAAGTAGAAATAACGGCACCGCCAAATCCAGCGACACGTATTCCGACAAAGGTTGCAGAATTTACTGCGATAGGACCTGGAGTCATTTCTGCAATCGTGATTAAATTGGTAAATTCATTTAATGTAAGCCAAGAATGCGTATCAACGACTTGATTTTGTATCAACGGTATTGCTGCATATCCACCACCTATACTAAAAAGTCCGACCTGCATAAAACTCAATAATAATTGTAGATAAATCATAATGTATGCTCCTTTCTAAGATAGATTAATTCTTTCATAATACCAACCATTATTGCGGCAAGAATAATGAAAATCACGTTGATGTCCAAAAAGTAAGTGGCTATAAAGGCAGCAATCAAAATAGTGACACTAAGAATAGATTTTTCTTTCAATACATTTGAGCCAAGACCAAAAACAACATCAAGAATGACTGCTGCAACACCTGCCTGCATTCCTTTTAATGCAAATGTGACATATAAGTTAGTGGCAAATTCAGCATAGAAAAATGAAATAACGGATAATATAATCATGGGCGGTAATATAGTGCCAATAATTGAAACTATCATTCCTAAGAATCCTGCAACACGCCATCCTACTAAAATAGCTGCATTCACTGCAATTGCTCCAGGAGCAGATTGTGCCAAAGCTGCTAAGTTCAACATTTCTTCCTCATCAATCCAATGCAGTTCATCTACAAATTTTCGCTTCATGAAAGTGATAATGACAAATCCACCGCCAAAGGTAAAGGCACTAATATACAAAGTGCTTAAAAACAATTTTGTTAGTGTTGTTAGTTTACTATTGTGTTTTTTTTCTGATTTCATATTTATATATCAATTCCTTTCATTCACTCTAGAAAGAAAACGTTATAAAAACGTTTGTTGATTTGAACTTTTTTATAAGGTCTCTTTTCACTTATTGTATCACTTGAAAGTATATACATATAATGCTATTATTATATATATATAATACAATTTTGGTATGAAAGAGAATTACTATGACAATAAAGCATATGAAGATTTTTATACAGGTATATCGTACTCAGAATATTACCAAAGCAGCAGAATTACTCCATATGACACAGCCAGCAGTAACACGTGCAATTCAAGAAATTGAAAGTTATTATGGAATTTGTCTTTTTGAACGCATTAGACGACGTTTATTTGCAACGGAAAGTGCGCATTTATTCTATTCTAAGTCACTTCATATTATTGATGTTTTTGATACAATGGAAATGGAAATGAGAAATGGGGATAAGTTTGGTGTTATCCGTATTGGTGCAAGCGTTACTTTAGGAAATTACTTTCTTCCACAACTAGTCAGCCGTTTTCAAAAACAGTATGAAGACCTAAGTATTAAAGTTATTATTACGAATGGAGTAAATTTACAAAAAAAATTGCTAGATAATGAATTGGACATTGCTCTGATTGAAGGCAGGGTTGCGAGTGAAGAGTTACATACTGAACAAGTTGGTACGGATCACCTTATATTAGTTACACCACCTAGGCATCCGTTATTAGAAAAACAGAAGATTAAGTTAGAGGATATTATGGATTATCCCATTTTATTAAGAGAGAAAGGAAGTACAAGTCGGGCACTTTTAGACAACTACTTTGAAATGCGGGATTTACAGATTTCACCTATGTGGGAAAGCACCAGTACACAGGCGATTGTACGTGCAGTAAGCTATGGAATTGGGATTTCTTTCTTGCCGAAGCAGTTAGTAAACGCTGACATAGAGAATGGGATAATAAGCACGAAAGATATCGTTGATGCTGATTTTACCCGGCAACACTATATTGTATGGCACAATAATAAATTTTTAACAGATGCAATCAGAAAGTTTATAGATTTGTGTAAAGAATAACTGTTATAAATCTTTAATATTTTTGTTGCATTTTTTCTATTTTGTTATATAATCTCATGTTTGACAGTTGTAACGTTAAAAAAGGCTGGAATCCACTGTATTTACTGGATTACGGCCTTTTATAATTCTCATAAAAAGTGAGTAATGTTTT
>NZ_QICS01000017.1:62356-64161 GCF_003201285.1 Lachnotalea glycerini | reverse complement strand
GGGCTGTCATTTTTTCTAGCCATAAAAAAACCTCCAAACTGTGTAAGTTTATCTTACATCAGTTTGAAGGTTTACACAAACTTTGGGATAGTCCCTTTATATAATCAACTTTCATCATTTAATTTAATTACCACGTTTCACTTCTTCAATCCACTCAGCATATTTAGAATTTTCGCTATAATTAAGTGCTTCTTCAGCATACGCTAAAGCAAGTTCCTCTGAATGTGGCGGTGTAAGCGGAATAAATAAGTAATAAGACAAAAGATAGCATACATGTGCTAACTCTTCTTTTGCTTTTTCTTTTTTTAAATAATGATATTCATTCAGCAAAATAAAAAACACATTAAATTGAAGTGTTTCATCATTTGAAGAATACAAATCGTCTAATTCTTTTTCTGTTAACTGTGTTATTAAATTAATAGGTATAACTTCACTTTCAAATTTAAAATATTCTTTAAAATTCATTTTTATCCGTCCTAACCTTACTCTGTCCAAGCTGTACTAATATATTTGACAAGCCCTTCTGCATCTTTTATAAAGCGTACCACAACTGTATTGCCTTTGTAAACAAGCGTACGAATATATTGATCTCCTGTTTCCCATTTTTCTGTACCCTCTTTTAAAGCTTTAATCAGGATTGGAGAAACATCACTCCACTTAGGGTCTTTATTAAATTTATTCCAATTGTGCTTTTGATTCATAATATGATTTTGTTTATTACTATTACAATTATTAACAGCATTTTCTGCCGAATTATTAAATGCTCTTTTAGCAAACCAATTTGTAACTGCTTTATATACCCAGTTACCTGCTGTAATTGCAACACCTGCCACTACCACTACACCTGCTGCTGTAACAACTACTTCACCTACACCGGGTATCCACCATGTACCTGCTGCAAGAGCTATTGCAGAACGATTACTCATTAATCCATCTGCCGGATTTTGAGTGATTTCTTCTGCATTATTAAGTAATTGAATAAATTCCGATTGTGAATAATATGTACCTTTAATATATACACCTGAGTCCATAACAGTAATTGTATTAATTGAAATACTGCTTATTTGTTCAGACACAACAGTGTTCTGACCAACATTTGCATTAACTGTAGTGCCCATAGTTGTTATTAGCATAGCAAACGCTAATAACAATGATAATTTTTTTCTAAAATAACTCATCATAATCCCTCCTAGTAATATAAATGTTTTTATTTAGACTATATTAATAGATATTTTTTATTCCGTCAATATCTTTCTATAAAAATAAACAGTTTTATATTTTTTATTAGTTTGTTGCATATGCGGTTTGTATTAGTTAATCATTAAAATTGATTTCTAAATAGCTTTATTAACATAATTTTTACCACCATAATTCAGCGCTATATATCCACTTGGAATCTTTCCCCACGTATCATCACCATTTCTAATAATTTCACTTACCGTAACCTTAGTACCACGTTTCAGTACTCCTCCTGAAGTAGCGTGAGCCTTTCCATTTGTTGTCAGCTGTGAATATGCTTTTGCTTTATAGTCTGTTCCCGGTCCCATTCGCACTTTCAAATTTACCGTAAGCTCATAGGTTCCTAACGTATAATTAGCACAAGATATGTTCATCCAGAACCGCTGCATTATTATTAAATGATGCTATATTTATTTCTTGAAATTGTGCTTTTTGCACTCCATTATTTGTTGTTTCCATATAATTTTTTCCCTTATAATTAAGTAAGTTTTAGTTTCAAATTACAAATAACATTTTTTTCGCTGTTCAGTCAGCTATTTATTTGTACTCACATTGTAACATTGCAT
>NZ_QICS01000017.1:0-62261 GCF_003201285.1 Lachnotalea glycerini | reverse complement strand
TTTCCCTTATAATTAAGTAAGTTTTAGTTTCAAATTACAAATAACATTTTTTTCGCTGTTCAGTCAGCTATTTATTTGTACTCACATTGTAACATTGCATGATGTATCATTGTTTATCATGTTTATTTGAATAGCCGTTTGTTAATAGATGTTACTAAATTAAAGTTAGTCGAATTTTAAATTATCTCGCACGAATCACAGTCTGTGTATCACCATCTTTGTAATTTGTGCCGCTAATTACAAAATTCAAAAGAGTTACTTTAGATGTTGATACCGATATTGACACACCTACATATGAAGTTTGAGAAAACATGGCTCCATCATAGAATATCCTATCTGTTGAATTTATATCATCTCTTGTAATTTCAAAGGTTGCACTTCTATATACATCGCCTGCTCTATTAACAACGAATATGTGAATTTCACTGTAATCATCTAAATCTACTTCTATCGGTGTGGAACCATAATCAGTTGCAACAACATTCCATTTAAATTTATCATTTAATTTATTATAAGCATCAGTAATAGCTTTTGAACTTGCCCCTATACCGTTCTCCGCCTTTCCCGAACTAGTAATATATTCATCACTAAGTTTAACATGTCCCCAAATATCTGAACTAGCGATTTTGTCGATATGTCCGTTCAGAACATCCGCATTATTATTAAATGATGCTATATTTATTTCTTGAAATTGTGCTTTTTGCACTCCATTATTTGTTGTTTCCATATAATTTTTCCCCTTATAATTAAGTAAGTTTTAGTTTCAAATTACAAATAACATTTTTTTCGCTGTTCAGTCAGCTATTTATTTGTACTCACATTGTAACATTGCATGATGTATCATTGTTTATCATGTTTATTTAAACAGACATTTATTTATTAATGTTACTAGGTATTGCTTTTAATTACAGGATTCTTATTAAAAACCATACACAAAACACTCACTCCATATCTTAGTTCAAACAATTATATAGTCATCCTCCTTTTAATCCAGCTTTCTGAATAGAGATTATTTCATGTGAATAACCTATTTCACTAAACTTTTTTGCATGGCCATGAAAAAAATAAGCCCTAAGGCTTAAGTAGGCGAGTGTTTTCCAATGCTTCCAGATACACATACGTAATCTATAGCGAATGTTAGAGTCCATCCTTGCACATAAGGTTTTCATGCTACCGATTTTCAATAATTTATCCAATCCCTAATGAGTTGATTCAATTTCTCTATCTTGTAGCTATTACTTACTCCCCAACTTCTGCAGCTCGGGACTTCCACCCGTTAGAGCGCGCCCATGGCGTGCAAACTCAAAAAAGTACCCCGAAGGATACTTTCTTAAATTTATATATTTATTTTCTTAATCTAACGCAAATATTACCGTTTGCCTTTTTTCATACAAATCCATCAAATTTTAAACTTTATGTATTTGCATTTAAGCATTAATAATATAATTAAATAAAATAACTTATTTTAATTTAAATATAAAATATTTATAATTTTCACCACGATTGTACATAGCTCCTGAAATAACATATCCAGAATCACTTGTCTGGTTGATAAAATTTGCTCCATCAATATCACTAAATGAATATGTTTGAATCCATTCAACTTCAAATGAAGAATCAACTTTAATTAAGCAAATATCAGAAGTTAACTGGGAAATATAGTTATTAACTATACCAGTAATAGCAAATCCTCCATCATCTGTTTGATATAAACTTTTTCCATACTGTAAGGAATCATATCCATTAACATGATATTGTTTTTGACAATCAATATTTAAAGAAGAGTCTAACTTAAGTATTGTTATATCACTATTTGCATAACCAGTTAGAATCAATTCTTCATCCGCAGTTAATATCATATCGTTGGCAACGGAACTTAATTTATCAATATAACTTGACTGTATAATAGTACCTGTATTACTAATCTTTAATACAGTATTTATAGAACTTATATTTTTCATACCATAAGTTCTAACAATTATATTCCCAGTAGAAGGCTCAATTAAAGCTTGTTTACCAAACTCAAAACTATTCTCACTAGGTAATATACCTCCCCATTCACCCTCACCTTTAGCATTTGTTTTTATTAAATAAGCTTCATAATTTTCACTACCAAAAGATTTAGTAGTTCCAACAATAAAGTATCCACCATCAATAGTTTGTACTACATCATTTCCGTAATCTTCTTCATCTCCACCATAAAGATTAATCCATTGAACATTTCCATTAGCATCCATTTTAATTAAAAAAACATCGTCATTTACTTTGCCTGTTAAAACGTAGCCACTATCACTTGTTTGTTTTACCGCATATACCTCCCAATTATACCCTTCGCCATAGACGTAAGTCCATTCAATATTTCCATTAGAATCAATTTTAGTCAGCCAAATACAGTTATTGGTTGTTGTTGTAGAGGCAATGATATATCCTCCATCTGCTGTACTTTGACTATTTAAAATATTAATATCTTCACTTCCCCATAAATGTGACCATATGATATTAGTTGGTTGAACTGTATTTTGATTATAAGCTTTAGTATTTGGAACATTACTTTCTTTTGTATCTGCAATAATTTCTTCCTTTAATTCTGCTGGTTCTTTTTCCAATTCAACAGTAGTTTCTTTATTTAGTATTGTTGAATTTGATTTGAGTATTTCAGTATCAAAAGATTCTTTTAAGACACTATTTTTTTTAGTTGTTGCAAATACAGTAGAACTTGTCATCACGAATACTAAACATAATGCAATAAAAATACGAATTACTTTTTTGTTCATTTTAATCTCTCCCCTTTAAATTTGTTTTATTTATGGTAACTAATATATTATACAATTTTTGTCTATTTTTATCAACTTTTAAATATAGAAAAGTATATTTTTAATTAATAGAAATTTATTATAATAGATTAAGATCTTATCGTTCACTTATCTAATAAAAGCACAACCTACCAATATCTTTTTCATATTGCTGCATCTTTACATTAAATTCATCCTGACTCGTTCTACCTGCCTCTACACTATCCTGTTTGTTAGGTGTACCTCCATAAAATTGGAGCGTGGGACTATATGTAATTTGAGCACCGCTTTGCGAATTGTAATTGGTTGTGCTCTTTTTCTATATCAGGCATGTTAATCACCTCTTTTGGTAATGGCAACCTTTTTTGAATGCATCCATTTGACAATCCATTAATATGACAAATCGAAACTACAAAGAAAAAAGCCTACCGTTTTTTTACTTAATTTTCTGTAAAAAAATAGAACTATCTTTTAAAAGATAATCCATTGTAGGATTCTCAATTCCACTTAATGTTTTTTCTGCTATATTAATTTTTTTATTTTGTTTCCCTTTTTGCTAAAGAATATAAAATTAAATTCGTCTAGTTTTTTTAACACTTTTATTTTTAAATGCTATTATACATTTAAAGATAGTACTATTCTTATAAAATAGTAAACTTATAACTATCAGCATTAATAAATTATAAAGGAGAACTTATCTTGAAAAAATTAATATCTGCAATATTAACATTGGCTATATGCCTAGTATCGATTAATCCAACACTAGTAAAAGCAGCAACTAATGAAACACTTCAAGTGGCATTAAATAATTTTGTAGTAGGTTCTAAATGGGTAACTTATTTGCTTGGTTGATAGTATACGCTATGTGCTACCCGGGTTTAAAATTTTATTTTTACTTTCTTCATGCAAAATAAAAACTCATTGACACAGCTCATGCCCTTCTGTGATAATTTCTCCGGCATTTTTAGGGGCTCTGATTAACACATTCTAAGCAAAATTTTGTAATTAGAACACCTTGTCCCATTTCACTTGTATTGATTACTGCTCCAAAGTGTTCTGATTTACTTTCCAGTAATAACTTGTACATCGCTTTCCCCTCCTTAATGCTGATTTTGCAACTCCTTAATAAAATCTTTAGCTTTCTCAATCGTTTTGAGTGGATTATTTACTAATATAGTATGTTATTCCACCGTAGCAATAAACTCACCAGTCACTCTGTCTTGATATATGATATATTTTCCAACTTTCTCTTTGTATTCTACTAACATATTTCATTCCTCCTAATTGCTTATTTTTTTAATATATTTATTCCTTTTGCGCATAATAGTCTTATAAATAATAATAATTGGAGGTAATTATATGGGAATATTAACAAATTCTACTTTAAAATCACAAACATGTATTGATGCATGTAATCAATGCGCTCAAGCCTGCTATGAATGTTTTCAAGCTTGTCTAAACGAATCGGATGTTGATAAACGAATAAAATGCATTAGTACACTTACCGAGTGCGCTATGATGTGTCAAATGTCAACAGCTCTCATGTCTATGAACGCTCAATCTTCAATGCAGCATTGTCAACTTTGTTCAATAATATGTGATAAATGCGCTCAGGAGTGTGATATGTTCAAAGAACAACATTGTCAAAAGTGCTCAGAAATCTGTAAAAAATGTTCTATCGAATGTAAAAATATGAAAATGTAATTTATTTATTAAAGTCAGAAATATTTACTACACTGGCTTTAATATTTACATAATTTAATTTCGATATATATTAATTTACATTAAATTACTAATTTTATTTGTTATCTCTTGATTCATTAAGTTCATTCTTGTCACTTTTTTCTTGTTCATTTAAAACAGGTTTTCGTCTTACTTCACATCCCAATGATTTGAAAAAATTTATTGCCAATTGTGTTCCAATCTCTTTTCTTTCTTTTTCATCCATTGCAAATAAATCTCTTTCAACTCCGTTTTCTACAATTACTGCTTTAAGATTTAGCTCTCTTGCCATATCATCGCCCTCCTTTCTTAGAATATGTAAGTGTGCTTGTATTGGTTAATGTTTGATTCTCTAGTTTGATTCAAAAATTATATGATGTATCAGGCTCTTCAATATTCATTTCTTTGAAAAGATATCTTCTCTCCTCGTATTTTATTACTTTCCTTTCTGAGATAAAGCCGCAAAACCCTCATACTATGCAGTTTTCTTGGATGTATTTGCAACTCTGTTTCTTTTGTCCATAATTCTGGACATTTTTAATTTTGAAAGATTTTGTCTGTAATATATGATATGATAAATTATTTATACTCCGATTCAAACAGCTCTGTCATTTTTAGATCTAACGCTTTTGCAATAGCTTCTAGCTGCTGCAAATTTGGTTATGTCTTTCCACAATCTATATTATTAATCGTGCTCTTACTCAGCCCTGTCAGCTCTGCCAATTTCCTTGTACTGATATTTATATCAATATGTGCTTTGTATGTGTTAATCGTTATCATATATCCTCCTGATAAGATGATATATGAATTTAGAAATTTTGTGATAGGTTTTTTATAGAAGTCAGTAGGAATGGGTTGTTAAATGAAGAAGCTCTAAAAAAAGGGATAAACTTTTCACAGGTTTTACAGGAAGCATTAATGGTTAAGTTGAATATTATGTAATATATTTAATAGGAGTGAATAAGAGTGATAATGAAATGCATATTGGTGCCGTTTATATTCGAGTAAGTACTGATAAACAAGAAGAGCTTTCCCCTGATGCACAAAGGAGACTCCTGCTTGATTATGCTAAAAAAAATAGCATCATAATACCAGCAGAGCATATTTATATTGAAAACGGCATTTCCGGACGTAAGGCAGACAAAAGGCCTCAGTTTCAGAAAATGATTTCAATCGCTAAATCCAAAGAACATCCATTTGATATCATACTGGTTTGGAAATACAGCCGTTTTGCCAGAAATCAGGAAGAAAGTATTGTATACAAATCTTTACTTAAGAAAAATAATATTGATGTAATCAGTATATCAGAACCCCTCATAGACGGTCCATTTGGTTCTTTAATCGAACGTATCATAGAATGGATGGATGAATACTACTCCATTCGCTTAAGCGGCGAGGTAATGCGTGGAATGACAGAAAAAGCCTTACGAGGAGGCTATCAGGCTATTGCTCCTTTGGGTTATGATACGATAAAAGGGGATATTCCTGTTGTAAATAAGGAGCAAGCTAAAATCATTCAGTACATCTTTGAACAATATGTTAATTATGGACTTGATAAAACTACAATAGCCAGAAATCTTAATGAGCAGGGATACAAAACATTAAGAGGCAACAATTTTGAAAAAAGAACCATAGATTATATATTAGAAAATCCTTTTTACATTGGGAAAATTCGATGGAATAAGTCAGTACATGGTAGTCGATCGCTCAAGGACGAGAATGAAATTATTACAGCCGAAGGACAGCACGAACCAATTATCCGTATCGAAACTTTTAACAAGGCTGTAGAGCGTTCTAAGGCTGAATATGCCCCAAAGCTGCGAAAAGGTATTGGCTATTCAAAGCATTGGCTTTGTGGTCTATTAAAATGCAACATATGTGGTTCAAACTTAGTCTATTATAAAGACTCTCGTAACAAAAGCGGCACAGGCAATTTTCAATGCTATAAATATGCGCATGGATTACACAAGGAATCTTCCGCAATCTCAGAATTAAAGGCCGTAGATGCCGTTTTAAAAATTATAAAGAAAATGATAGATACCCAGGAGGTTTATTTTGTATACATATCTCCTGCTGTCGCTTCGCAAACAAATAAGCTGGAAAAATATAAATCTGATTTAAGCAAACTGGCTATGAAAGAGCAACGAATAAAGGCTGCTTATGAGGATGGTATTGATACCTTGCAAGAATATAAAGATAATAAACTCAGATTGCAAAAAGAACGATCTGAACTTGAAACTAAAATAGCTCAATACAATACTTCTAAACTTGATAAAGAAATTGATTTGAAACCTATTATTTTAAAAAAATGTGAGTCCGTTTATGATATACTTATTTCTGATCTTGATAATGAAGTAAAAACTGCTTCGATTCGAAGTGTATGCAGTAAGATAATCTTTGATAAGGAGCATTTCGATTTTAAAATGTTCTTTTATATTAAAAATCCCTTGAAATAAGCGCCCTGTAGCATCCCTATCACTTATCGCAATACGGTGGACCGGACGGGGAACTTGGGGCTTCTCAGCGTTATCTGGCACAACGTTATGCTATGCCATATAGTAATGTAAGTGGATTATTAACAGATATAGGAACCGAAGAACTCGGTCATATAAGATAGACATTAATTAAAAAGTTATGGAGTCTAATATCTTCTATTTTTCTTCTATTTTTATTGACAAGTTTTAAAGCGACTATTATAATAAACAAATGTAACCAAACTATTTAATTTAAGGAGGTAATTATGCTTAAGATATTGAAAAAAACAATGGCTCTTTTACTATCAACCACTTTAGCTTTTAGTATGACATCCGTTTCATTTGCTGCTGAAAAAGCTGATATCGATCCTTACACAATTGAAGGTCATTATGTACAAGAGTTAGTCGACCTTAACTCTGAACAATTAGATACAATCTCGCTATCTAATGCACAAGATCTATTTGAAGAAGCATTTAAAGTTTCTGCATCTAACTATACAGAAGATGAAGTTCGGCTTGCCCTTGATGGACTTGCTTTTAGTTTAAAATTCCAAAATCAAATAAATGAAAAAAATGCTAGTACAGGGAATAGATATACATACCCGGCGTTAAGTTCTTCAAAAAATGGTGTTACCTATACTGGTGATATTGGTGTCTCTTGGGTAAGAGATACAACAAGCGGACATTCTCCCCTAACTCTAGGTGAAATTCTATCTGGTACATATACTTTGGAGGTCGATTATCTTACATGGGATACTGCTGTTTCAATATTAGCTGCAAGTGCTAACTATAATGCTTTTCAAGATTTAAAAGAATTATATGCAACTGGAGCTGCAGGCACTGCATTAGGTGCCTTTATTTGTAAAGCATTAAGTATTACAGGATGGCAGGCAACAGTGGCATCCGTCGCAGTCGGTGCGACTGTTGGTTTTGGCTGGAATTGGCTAAAAAGTATTGATCGCTCCAACATGTATTCCTGCTTTAATGGAATGCAGAAAGATAAAAATAAGTATATGAAAGTACAATTTATGTGGTCGAGTAATATGGTAAACAAGTTTTATTCTACTGTATCAAAATCAAAAACAATTTCCAATCCATTTTCTGGTACTTATGGTAATTGGCACAAGGGTAAAATCGGCTATTTATATAGTTATTAATTTATTACTACTGTAACACATTACAAAACTGATAGGATTAGGAAGTAATTTAACCTTGCTGCCTAATATTAGGAGTATTCTTATTATGCTAAAAAAAATATGCAAATTCATAGGTTTAATTTTGATAATAAGTTTTCATTTTCTCGGTATAGAATATCTTTCATATTCTCTTTATGTTGAGAAAAATGTATTCTTTTATCCTTGTTTTATACTGTTTTTAACCTCTTTTATGCTAATTGCTCAGGTACTGAAAAAGATTAACTGGTTTGAAGGGTGGTTAAATTATTGCATTGTTTTTGTGTCTGTTTTATTCAGTTTAGAAGTTCTGCATTTTTTACTATTTTAACATAGTATATGTTAATTTATGCAATTTCAAAATAAAACTAATCTTGATATACTCCCTCTAAATAGATATCGTAAAAATAAAACGTTACTATTTTGGAGGGGTATATTATTTTGCTCCATCGTTTATATCTGAACTATACCATTAATTTATCACTTTTTAATTTGATTGTAATTCTATCTTACACTTTGCTTCATATTGAAATTGAAAGATTTCTATCTTTTATTATCACTTATTTGAACTTTAATTAATTTCCCTAATTTTACTACGACTATGTTAGGCTCTTTAATTTCATTATGATATTTTTATTATTAAGATATGGTGTTAGAATTTAATAGTACAAATCAAAATGAAATAGCACATATATGATAAACATTAATTGTTATAACTGAAATTCTAGTTTAAAAAGGCATTGAAACTATTTTTACAGATAGTAACAATGCTTTTTTATTAGATTTTATAACCAGATAATCAATTTTATTAGCTACATTAACTCATGCGCAGCTCCATTATTACTTATGCTATTTTGCTATATAAACACCAAAAATTCTTAACATATCACCTACCTTTACGCTCGTAGCTACTTGATATCTAAGTAATCCATAATCATCTATACATCCACCTGCCACACTTTGTGGTGATGATATATTAACAATTGATACATCACTACCATGATGTGGCATAAATGAAAGAGTTCCAATCTCATATACTCCATTTCCTAAAGCCTGTGTTATCGTATAAATCCCTTCTACAACGCATACTTTTCCATATTTTGTTACGCGTACACTTGATATTTCTGGATCTAATTTACCTAACTGTGTGGTAAAATTATTATTTAGCTCAACTCCCATAGCTGCTGATAATACTGTAGATGAATCATTAGTCGTTAAATCATTTACTATTTTTACTTTGGCAACTCCATCCTGCATCTCCAACCCTGTTCCAATTTTAATATGTCCCAATGCAGTCTCTGATGCTGCTTTATCTAAATGGCCTTTCTATTTATCATATTCTAATTATTCAAAAAAGTTTTTTACCATTTTATTGTTATTGATTTACTACTTCAAAATCTTCGTCTGCTACTAAATCTTTTTTAAGTTCATCAAAAGATGTTTGCCATTTTTCCTCTTTTACAGAATCATATTCTAAATCCCCACTATCCGCATCAGTGAAGTTTTGGGAACCTTTATTTGAGCTAATAGAATCCTTTGATATATTAGAATCTTTGAAATAATTTTTTTCTAAATCTGCTACATAGTTTTGTTTTGGTAGGTTTTTTTGATAAACTGTAAATTCATAATTCCAGTAATCATCTTCAGAATCAAATTGATTTATAATGGACATAGCATCATCTTTATTACTTGCGCCTTCCAATACTTCTCTTAATTGATCCAAATACTCCCATACCTCTTCATCTGTAACAGTGTAACCATTTTGAATGGCTGCTTGATATAATGCTTCTCTTTCTTTACAATATTCTATCGCTTTAATATTTGCTTCCTCTTCATCAAGACCAGATATCATAAAGAATTTAGTTGTTTTATCTATCTCCGAATTTGTAATAACAGCATTCTTCCCTCTCGCATAAATATCATCTTCTAGTAAGTCATTCACATAAATGATATATTAAATGGGGTACACCCTTTAATGGAGAATTGCTAACCGCTTGGCACTATGTAAAGTACCCTCTTCCTTATTTATGTATACATGTCCTTGATTGTGACCGTCTGTTCATTTTCTTCATATGAATCCATTAACCCACCCACTGTTTTATTGTCCAGATTCAAGAGTACCCTCCTCTCCTACACCAAAACTATAGCTCGTCCTTTCTACCGTTACTACACGGTTTTATCTTTATTTCTGTAATAGTTAAGAATGATGCGTGAACAATTATCAATTATTTCTTGTTTTCTTTCTGGTTTAACGTAATCAGTACGAATTGTTACCTTTGGCTTTTTTTGTTTTTTTACTTCTTCCTCCACTTAATCACCCCTTACCAAAATATGTTCATAGGTTTGTACTTGTTGCTATATTACTTGTCACTTTCTGTACACATACAGGGCCTATTTTATTATTCTGACTTTCAAGGTATTAAAGATGTGACCTAAAAAATTCTTAATATTAATTTTTTAGAATTTAGCATAAATATTTTTTACGACATTATTTATTAAAACTAATAAATTTAACTTAATACAATAAACAATATTTTAAAACTAAATTTTATGCATATTGGTACAATATTTCATACTATAATATATAGCAAATACCACCCTGAAATTCAGCTGGTATTCACAGATGTAACTCGCAAGCCAAATGGTTTCGATATAATCTACGCTAAAAAATATTATATCGTAATCCTTTCGTCATTTCGAGGATTATTTTATCTTCTATAAAAAGGGTGTTAAAATGAGCAAACTTAATTTAAACGGAAATTACTGCATGTATCTTAGAAAAAGCCGAGCTGATACCGAAGCTGAAATGCATGGAGAAGGTGAAACACTCGCAAGGCATAGAACAATTCTTATGAGTACTGCTAAAATGTTACACATCAATATTACAAAGCAGTATGAAGAAGTTGTAAGCGGTGAAACAATAGCTTCACGACCAGTGATGCAACAGTTATTAATAGATATTGAAAATGGTGACTGGAACGGTGTTCTAGTTGTTGAGGTAGAACGTCTTGCCAGAGGTGATACAATTGACCAGGGAATTATGGCACAGGCTTTTAAATTTTCTAATACCAAGATAATAACTCCTTCTAAAACGTATGATCCTAATAACGAATTTGACGAAGAATATTTCGAGTTTGGACTATTTATGTCACGAAGAGAATATAAGACAATTAACAGGCGATTGCAAGCAGGTAGAATGTCTTCTATTAATGAAGGTAAGTGGGTAAGTAATAAAGCTCCCTACGGCTTCGAACGTGTAAAACTAGATAATGAAAAAGGATTCACTCTTTCTCCGATTCAATCGCAGGCTGATATAGTAAAGATGATATTTAACCTATACGCATATGGTGAAGATGGTGAAAACAGAATTGGCGTTAGTTTGATTTGCAGAAAGCTCAATCAACTAAATGTACCTACTGCAACAGGTAATAGGGAATGGCTTCCTTGTGTTATAAATGGTATACTAAGAAATCCTACTTATATCGGTAAGATTAGATGGAATTCAAGAAAAACTGTGAAACAATCAGTGAATGGCGTAGTTACAAAAACCAGACCACGAAACCAAAATAAAGATTGTACAATTGTTGACGGTCTACATCCAGCAATCATTGAAGAAGATTTATTTAATAAAGTGCAAGATCTTCTTTCTTATAATCCGCCCAGACCAGTCAATACACGAAATAAAATTGCAAATCCTTTGGCTGGTCTTGTTGTATGTGGTAATTGCAACCGTAATATGGTAAGACGTCCTTATAATAATCACACTCATGCTGATACTATTATTTGTCCATATCCTGAATGTGCAACGGTAGCGAGTAATTTATCTATGGTTGAAGATGCTATTATTGAACATATGCAACAGTTGGTTAAAGACTATGAGCTAAATGAAAGTGTTAATAATTATGATTCTTCTGAGAATAATATTTCTGTAAAGATTAATTTGCTAAATAAGCATAAAGGTGAATTTCAAAAATTGAACAAACAGAAAAATTCACTATATGATTTGCTCGAACAAGGTATTTATTCGAATGAAGAATTCACAGAGCGTTCTCAACTGATTAAAAATAGAATTAATGAAACGATCAAATTAATTGATAGTCTAGAACAAAAGATAGCTGATGAGCAGTTAAGAGAAAAAAAAGTATCTGTATTTATACCAAAGTGTAAAAATTTACTAGATTCTTATTACGATCTAAATGCAGCTTCTAAAAATTCTTTACTTAAAGAATTAATAACAAAAGTTGTATATACTAAAAATGTAAAGAATAAACGAGGAGAAGGCAATATACCTACATTTGAGCTTACTATCTATACTAACATTATTACTTAAACCATTTATGTCTATCCTATATGGTCTAACGAACTAGGTCATTTAGAAATTATTTGTGCCATTGTATATCAACTTACCAAGGATTTAACTATTGATGAGATAAAGGCAAGTGGTTTTGATAAATATTACGTTGATCATACTCTTGGATTATACCCGCAGTCAGCAGGTGGAATTCCATTTTCTGCTTGTGCGTTCCAGTCTAAAGGCGACCCGATAACCGATTTAGTGGAAGATATGGCAGCCGAACAAAAAGCAAGAACCACCTACGACAATATTTTAAGATTAATACATGACCCTGAAATTTGTGATCCTATTCGTTTCTTGCGGGCAAGAGAAGTTGTTCACTTTCAACGTTTCGGGGAAGGCTTACGTATTGTTCAAGATAACCTGGATTCTAACAACTTTTATGCATTTAATCCTGCTTTTGATACTTGTAAAAAATAGCTTAATTATTAATTTCTTATTGTTCATCCGTCAATCGAGTAATCAGACTGATATGTTACTGGCCAGCGCCTAACTAAAGACGCTGGCTATTGCTTTGTTAAAACCCTGTACCCTTGACTGGCTGCCACCTTTGATAAGAAGTTGTTATTCTCATAACAGCATATTAGAAGTTGAATTTCAACAGGCACTTGACCGCTAACATTTCTTATCAAAATCCCTAATCTGAAAATTAGGTGAAAATTTGATGTAAAATTGATGTAAAGAATTGTTGAAATATGTATTAAATGATAAAATAATAGAAATTGTTTTACATTCCATATAAAAACACGTAATTATTTTACAATGAAAGAATATTTAATAATTACAATTATCTTAAGGAGGTACTAAATGAGAAATAAACCAGACAAGCTAATGACCTTATTGTTAGAGACTGCTCAAAATATGTATGAATGCGGGGCTACTTTCAGTAAATATGAGATTCATTCTGGATCAGATTTAAAGATATTCTCTGAAAAAATAAAAGAATACGAAAAAAAAGGTGATTCAATTGTTCACGAAATAATTGTTGAATTAAATCATGCATTTATAACTCAGATTGAGCATGAAGATATATTATTACTAGCAGAAAAAATGGATGATATTGTTGATGAAATGGAAGAAGTCGTTGTTTATTATTATATGTATGGTTTGACAGAAGTAGATGAATACATGCAAGAATTCAGAAAATACATCGGATGCAGTACCGAAGAATTATTGTCTTCAATAAAGCTGCTGACTTCCAAACAGTTTACCAAAATCAAAGAACATACCGTTAATGTAAAATCGTATGAGGAAATATGTGATATGACAGAACGTAAAGCAATCCGTAAATTGTTTAAGAAATATTCTGACCCAATTAAAATTATCCAGCATAAAGACATATACGAAATGCTGGAAACTTCCATGGATGCTTGCCAAGAAGTAGCAAAAGCTCTGGACACAATTGTAATGAAAAACATATAGGGGGATAATATGATTATAACTATTTTTATTGTTCTTCTTGCATTAAGCTTTGACTTTATAAATGGTTTTCATGATACAGCAAATGCCATTGCAACCGCTGTATCAACACGAGCATTAACGTTAAAAAAAGCAATTGTCATGGCAGCATGTATGAATTTTCTTGGTGCAATTGTTTCTACAGGTGTTGCACAAACAATTGCCAAGGAAGTAGTTGATCTCGAAAATATATCAAATGGCAGCACAGTTATAATAGCAGCATTAATGTCAGCTATTATATGGAATTTATTAACATGGTATCTTGGTATACCAAGCAGTTCTTCTCATGCACTCATTGGTTCGTTAGCAGGAGCTGCAATGGCTGATGCAGGGGTTAGTGCAGTCAAATTAGAAGGTCTTGGAAAAATTGTTGCTTCATTAATTATATCACCAATCATCGCTTTGTCAGTTGGCTATATAATGTTTTCACTTTTTAAACAGCTCTTTAAAAAGGCAAACTTAGGAAAGGCAAACCTTGGCTTCCGAAGATTTCAGATTTTTACAGCAGCATTACAGGCATTTTCCCATGGTACAAATGACGCGCAAAAATCAATGGGTATCATTACAATAGCTTTAGTCAGCTATGGATTTCAAAGTGATATGACTATTCCACATTGGGTTCAGATTCTTTGTGCATTATCAATGGCTTTAGGAACATCAATAGGGGGCTGGCGTATTATAAAAACTGTTGGAACACAGATTATGAAACTAAAACCCGTTAATGCTGTTGCAGCAGACCTTTCTTCTGCTTTGGTAATTCAAGTTGCAACACATTTTGGACTTCCGGTAAGTACCACACATGTTATATCCTCCTCAATTATGGGAGTAGGTGCTTCCTCTCGCATAAAGGGTGTAAAATGGTGTACTGCTCAAAAAATGATCTATGCTTGGTTCACTACCATACCAATTACCATTATTCTATCGGCAGGTCTTTTTGCAATTTGTAATCTATTTATATAATAATACTATTACATACATACTTCAAAAAGATGTCAGCTTGATTGCCCACATCTTTTTGAAAACAAAATATATCATAACTATTTATCTTCTATACTTGAATTAGTTATATCATCAACCTTTTTGTTCACAATCTCTAATCCTTTAATTAAAAATCCAGGAACATTTGCACCCATTTGTACAATATTTTCCAATATACTTCTTAATTCATTAATAACGTAAGTTGCTAAAGTAAAATATCCAAATAAAAAAACGAAGCTCAAATCGATACCAAGCATGCTTCCCATATCATTAAATACTGCCGAAATAAAAAATGCAATGCAAATTACTATCCAATACCAGACTTTTTTAAAAATACCTTTTGCTCCCTCATTCGAACTTTCATTTTTCAAATAATACTTTGCCTTTATATAACCCGTAACATAATCCACCACATTAGCTGCTAAAAATCCTAAAAACAAAAACCAATACTTGCCAAATAGTGTAATACCAATTGTAGCAACTGCTCCATAAATCAAATTGGTGGTATTTTGTAATTCTGTTAATTTTGTCACTCTTCTACCTCCTTTTTAAGGTACGCAGTTACTAATCGCCTCTGCTAACCTTATACTCTCCCACTTCATTTCATAATGTCATTTCAATAGCTAACTTTAAGGAATTCTTGGCTTGTTCTAGCTTGTCCTTCATCACTGAATTGTCTTTTTGTAAATAGCAGATTTGCTGTTGCAATTCCTGATTAGCAGTCATTTCCTGTTCCAGCTTCACAAGTTTCTTGTCTTGCTCCCCAATGTAAATTCGCAGGGCATTTCTTTCATTAATAACCTCGTCTAATCTCGTCTTAGGTACATAGCCATTTAAGGCATTCTTATAAGCATCTGAAATTTTCTTTGACTGATCCTCATTTAAGCCCATTTTCAATAAGTCATTCTTTGTCATTTTCCTACATCCTTTCTATTACGTTTTTTTCGCTGTTTGGTCAGCGGTCTTTAAGATATCTGTAATCTATCTTCCACAGCATTAATATAACATTATGCGATATATCATTGTGTATCCACTTGCAATTATTAGAAATGCTCCAATGCTTTTCTATGAATACGGTGGATTTGTGCCCATTCAAACCCTAATTCAAGACAAATTTTATCCCATTTAAGCCCCTTTAAATAACGAAGTTTAAGTAACTCTTTTTCTGTTTCATCCTCCATAAATTCAATTCTATTAAAGATTTCCGTATATGCCTTAATTCTATCATATCTTGCCTTAAACAACGTGCTGACAAGAATATCAAGAGATGTCATATAAGAGGATAAATCATACGTTTCATTGAAATGATTCATATTGTCAATTTTTATGCACGGATTTATTCTAGCCTGCTGAAACCGTTCAATTTCATGCTCTAATCGTTTAGCGGCTGAAAACTTAGGTAAATAGGATTGAAGATACTCTTTCTTTTGTTCTAATTCTTGTTTTTGTTCTCTTTCCATTATTTTCCTCCCCATTTTATATTGCTTTGAAGTATTCAAAGTTTTAATATAACAAACTACTAAATATGGAATAATTAAGATTAATCTATTTGTTGCATCAAATAACTAATTCGTAATTCCGTATTTATATATCCATTATATTCTATATAACGTATTTTGTCAATAGAATTATACGGTTTTTCGAATTATATTCGATTTATCGTATAATATTTGTTTACAAAATACATTGTATCGTATATACTATAACTATTAGAAAGAGGTGTTAGCATGGAAAAAGCCATGATATTAGAAAAATTGATTAAAGAAAATGGTTATAGTTTAAAGGCTTTTGCACAAAAATGTAACATACCCTATACAACCCTTTATACCATCTTGAAAAATGGGGTTGGCCGAGCCAGTGTGAATACTGTAATGATTATTTGTAAAGAATTAGGAATTACAGTAGAACAACTTGATGAGATGGCACAGGGTTTACCTGTCAAGGCATATGAACCAACCTATGATGACCTTCAAAAATTAATTGCAAGAAATGGTAAGTCTCTTAGTAATGAACAGAAAATGAAACTAATTAAATTATTATCGCAACTAGACTAAAGGAATGATGTATTTTGAATTATGACTTTATAAAATTAAAGGTATTAGACGTTTACAAAACCTGTAATGTTCAATCCTTTCCGATTGATTGCTTTGAAATTTACGAACGCTATGATTTGAAAGCTCACCCTTATTCAACATTAAAAGAACCTCTAAAAAGCTACTGTTACAATATGAGTGATGACTCTTTTATATATGAGCATACTATATGCTTTAATGATGATGACTCCTACCCAATTGGCAGAATACGTTTTTCACTGATGCATGAATTAGGACATCATGTGCTGAAACATAGTACAAATCGAACAGAATCAGAGGAAATAGAAGCAAATATTTTTGCCAGTCACATACTGGCTCCTCGTCTTGTAATTCACTATGCTGATTGTAAAAATTGTAACGATGTGGCAAGCATATTCGACCTATCAATAGAAGCGGCAAGCATAGCCTTTGATGATTATCGGAAATGGAGGAGAAAATTTGCTGCACATAAACTGTCTTGTGCTGATAAACTGACCTATTATTATTTTTATGATTCAAATCAAGACCTATTTATTTGGAAGCAAACAGTATGTCCAGCTTGCGGTAAAACAGCCTACAATACACTTGACAATATTTGCTCCAAATGCAGTCATGTAACAAAGCAAATAAAAGTAATCGAAAAATTGTCCTATATGAGAACATCTAATGAAAATCTCTTGCAAGATGAGAATTTTAAAAAAGCGGAACGAAATTGGCTCTATGGTGACTGTTATTAATTTATTTGTATATATACAAAAGGATTACAGACGTTATTCAGAAGCTGTAATCCTTTTATACGTATCTAACACACGCTCTAAATGAAATTTACCAACAATGTCTGAATGTTATTATTTCCTCCAAAACACAGTCACTAAATACAAATGCACTGAAAATCTCAAAGTGTTATACAAGAATACTATTTATTTAAACCTTTTACATATTTTATTACCTGCGGTGAAGCAGTAATAAACCACGGTGCAAATTCCTGTGGAAATTGCATGATTCCTAACGCCAATAAATCTACGTCTATCCAAAGAAGCTCACTCATTTCATCTTCATTCATCTTAGTCTCCCCTTGATACTTTCCTATGAATACATGATCCAGCTCATATTCTGTAAGTCCATTCTCAAACTCAGCTCGGTAAATGAAAGAAAATATCTCTTCAATATCACAGTCTATACCCGCTTCCTCGAATAGTCTACGCTTAGCAGCTTCTTCCAGTGACTCTTTAACTCTTGGATGAGAACAGCAAGTATTTGCCCATAAACCGCCGCTATGATACTTATTTATTGCTCGTTTTTGTATTAATAGTTTATTATCATGATACAAAAACACTGAAAACGCTCGATGCAGCTGTCCCTTTTTATGTACCTCTAATTTCTCTCCATGACCTACCACTTGATCAAAAATATCCACTAATATAATTTCATTCTCCAATCTTTCACCTTCTCTCCTATGAAACAGATTCATACCCATATAAATTGAATGATCTATTTTTATAATTTTAATTCATTTCGCTATATTCATCAACATAATATTGTGTCTATATTTATAGTTTATAAAAATTTTATTTTTGTGCATGCATATTGTTCGTTTCGTGCATTAAATCAAATTCATTACAAAAATAGAGCATCGATTTAATCCTTCTTCCTAAACTTAGATTTACATCCTATTCTAGGTTTCATTCAATCAATGCTCTTTTTGAATTTCAAGCTATTCACTTATCTATATTTTCTGCGTACTTCACATCTCTAATATCAAATTTCTGCTTCTCCAACGCTTTTAAAACCTTATTAAAGTCCTTAGAATCTATGCGAAAAAATATCTCAACTAAATCCATGACATCCGTATGAAATGCCATCATATTGCGAATATCTCCGCCTGCCTTTGCAATAGTCTCCATAATCCTGGCACCTGCCCCTCTATAATCGTACGTATAGATTACAAACGAATTATGCTTATGCCCAAACATCTTTTGATATTGCTTAAATACGGCCTGCTGCGTTACAATGCCTATTAATTCTCCCAAATGATTCGTAATTGGAATGAAACGAACCTTAGAAGTAATAAATAAAGCTGCTACATCTTCAATGCGCATATCCTCGGACACCGTTTCCATTTTATCTTTCATTAATAAAGATACCGAATTCTTAAGAAATTCCTCCTTATTCTCACTGCTGTTCTTAAAATAATATTCATACGTATATTGCTTTGATAATACTCCAATAAATTGCTTTCCATCCACCACGGGTAATGACAGCAAATTATTTTCATCAATTATTTTCATTGCCCTTTCTAAGGTATCCTTGAGATTAATGCAGGTCAATTCCTTAAATGGTATCATAATCGCCTTTACACGCATAAAGCTCTACCGCCCTTTCCTATTAACTGCAAACGATATTTTGCCTATATGCCCTTATTATATCTCAAATCTCATGTTCAGGCAACTTAGTGCAATGACGCATTACCTTGCTTCTCCCATGAAGAAAAGTGCTATAATACCTGCTCCTGTATGTGCTCCAACAACCGGTCCGATATAATCAATCAGAAAAGTTTCGATACCGAATCTTTGTTTAATTAAATCTGCTACAAACTGCGCGTCCTCCAGCGAATCTCCATGTCCGATAAACACTCCATCACGCTTATTTTCCTCTAAATAGGAGCCTATTTGTTTTTCCATATTATCAACTAGCGTAGTCAAAGACTTCTTTCTTCCTCGCACTTTACTAAGTGCTATCAAATGTCCTGCATTATCCACATGCAAAATTGGCTTCACATTGACCATTGTTCCAATCACTGCTGCTGTTTTTGAAACACGCCCGCCTCTGTAAAGATGAAATAAATCCATTGGCGTAAAATCGTGGCAAACATGAAGCTTATTTTTATCTATCCATTCTGCTATTTCCTCTATTGTCTTCCCTTGTTCTTTAAACTGAACTGCTTTAAGAACAAGTAATCCTTCGCCCATAGAAGCACACAACGAATCAATCACCAGGATATTACAGTCCTTATATTCCTCTGTTAATTCATCCGCCGCCAATCTTGCGCTATTATAGCTACCGCTAAGACCTGACGAAAATGCGATATGCAATATATCAAACCCTTGCTTATAAAGCTCTAAAAAAATCTCCCTTGCCTGTGCCGGATTAACTTGAGATGTGGTCGGCATTGAACCATTTCTCATTTTATTATAAAATTCCGAAAATTCCAGACCATTTTCTTGATTATATGTAATACCTTCCAATACATAAGTCAAAGGTAATACCGTAATATTATGTTTCTTAATATAGTCATTTGGTAAATCTGAAGTTGTATCTGTTGTAATTACAAAATCGCGCATAAATACCTCCTACTCTGAATCAAAACCCTTAGCTTCTTCTAGAACAAAGCGGACAAGTCCGCATCAGCTTCCTAATCCCTCACTCATGAGAGACTTGATCGCTTTGCCGCGTCGAATGCAGTCACGCAGTGACATTTTCCACTTGCATTCGTGCGCATACGGCGGAGCATTTTTATGTAATAGGACGCAATTTCCTATTACAAAAAGCTTATTTTACAGCTTTAACCGACACCCTTTTGAGCTGTCGGTTAGATTAGGATAACTATATCATATTTTTGAAAATTTTACTATAATTGATTTTAATTAAATTATTGCTTTACTCCTTTGTCGTTATGCGGTAATCTGACTCTAACGAACCGCTTAAGAAACTGAGTCGCATTGAAAGGAATTAGAGGATATAGGTAACTTTTTCCTGCTATTGTTTTGTTAAAGACAATCGCTGCAATCGTAATAATCCAGCCCAATACAAAGCCCCAAACATTAAATATAGCAGTTAATATGAGGGTAATCATTCTCATAAATTTAAAGGCATATGCCAGCTCAAAATTTGGCTGTGAATAATTGGCGATTGCAACAAATGCCATATAAAGCATAACCTCTGAATTAAACCAGCCGGAAGAAACACTCAAATCTCCTACTACAAGCGCAGCCATAACACTCAACGGAGTACTTAGCATACTTGGCGTATTGACCGCTGCCAAATGCAGACCATCTATAGCAAGTTCTAATATCAAGAATTGGTAAATAAGCGGAACATTTACGGTTTCCTGTATCATAATAAAATGCAGCCACTGTGGAACCAATACTGAATTTTGCATTAGTAAAAGCCAAACCGGAGTTAATGCCATGCTGACAAAATTGACAATAAATTTTGTCAGTCTCAGATAGCTTCCCGTAACTGGTGGAAAGTAGTAATCATCTGCCTCTTCTATAATGTCAAAAACAGAAGAGGGAGTAATCATGGCTGATGGTGAATTATCTACCATAATAACAACATTTCCTTCCAAAATACAGGCAGCAGCAGTATCGGGTCTTTCCGAAAATTTATACTTTGGAAATGGATTATACCAACTATATTGATACAAGCATTCTGCTAAGCTTTGACTATTCATTGTAAGCGAATCCACCTCTATATCCTGAATTCTTTTTCTTAGCTTATCCAAAAATTCATGATCCACTCTACTATCCAGATAAGACAAAACGACATTGGTCTGAGAGCTCTTACCTACATACAACATTTCCATAATAAGCTCTGGGGATCTGATTCTTCGCCTGATTAATGCGGTATTACATACTAAAGTTTCAACAAAACCATCTCTGGAGCCTCGTAGTACCCTGTCCTTTTCCGGCTCTTCTACACCTCGCATTGGATAATGTCTGCAATCAATCATAAACGCCTGCTCATAACCATCAACTAAAATACAAGCTATTCCTGATAAAATTCCTCTAATAATCTGGTCATAGTCATCCAGTAGCAAAACGGAACCGTAAGGAAGAAAGCGCTTGGAAAATTCATGAGGTGTATTTGGCATATCTTCTGGTTTTATACGTATAAAAACCTCCATAAACCGTTCCATTGTATGGTCATCTAAAAAGCCATCAATATAGTAAAGACAAAGCTCTTTCCCTCCTACATAAAAGGTTCGGTGCTTTAAGTCAAAATTCTTGCCAATAAATAGTGTCTGGTTTAATCTATTTATATTTAGCTGTAATTCACTGCTAATCTTCTCATTCATACCAATACATACCTCTTTCTTGTTAATGTAATTGGTATATATTGTTCCATTTCCTTGATTATTTATGCACTTAAATTATTCTACCTATTTAGTCTCCAACATGCGAGGTGTTTGGCTAAAAAATTCAAGTTTTATAGTGCCTTAATATATATGGCTTCTTTTAATTTAGATTTCTTTATAGTAATTAAGAGGATACAATATCATTACTGATTATTCAATTAATGCTGCTCCCCACGTAAGACCTCCTCCAAAACCTGAAATAACAATTTTATCTCCAGCTTCTATTTGTTTCCTTTGATAAAGCTCATCTAAAAGAATAGGAATGCTGGCTGCAGATGTATTTCCGTATTGATCAAGGTTAACAGGAAATTTATCTTCTGATTGCTTTAACCTTTTTGCAACGGAGCTTATAATTCTTCTATTCGCCTGATGAAGGCAGAAAAATTTCACTTCGTTTCTATCAGTATTTGTTTTCTCAAGCAGCTCTTCAATACATTCAGGCACCTTCTTAACTGCAAACTTGAATACCTCTTGCCCATCCATGTAAATGAATGAATTTTCTTCTTCATTCTTTACTAATAAATTGTTCAGACTTCTTCCCTTATACGTAAGTACATTACCCTTACTTCCGTCAGAGCCTTGTACAAATGTCATTTTACCCATCTTGTCTTCACTTATCACCACTGCACCTGCTCCATCCCCAAACAGTACGCAGGTACCCCTATCCGTCCAATCAACGGTCTTTGATATCGTTTCTGCCCCAATTACTACTGCATTTTTGCACATGCCTGCCTGTATATATGCATAGGCACTGCTTAATGCATACAGAAAGCCCGTACATGCCGCACCAATATCAAAGCAAAAAGCATTCGCTGCTCCAATTTCCTGCTGCACCACACAAGCGGTACTTGGCATATTGCTGTCAGGCGTAAAGGTTGCCACAATAATTAAATCTATTTCAGTTCTATCAATTCCCGCATTCTCCAATGCTCTTTTTGCCGCTAACGAAGCTAATGTACTGGTTGTTTCTTCTTTCGCGATTCTTCTTTCCTTAATTCCGGTTCTGTCTCTTATCCATTCATCACTTGTCTCTACTATCGTTGATAAATATTCATTTGTTACTATATGTTCAGGAAGTGCACTTCCGGTTCCAATAATTCTCGCTGACATAGCTGCTCCTTTCGGTATATTTTGTACCTTTGGTAGAATATCCAATTTATAACTTTTTATCAATTACTTTGATTATCAAACTATTTCATCAAAAGTATATTGCTTTCAGCTACATTTGTCAATAGGATCAGTAAAATATACCCATATAACGGCAACCATTATTTCATTCAATATAGAATTCAAATAGCTTCTCCACTCTTCATCTCTTACAGCAATGTATCAATCGCTATTCCAAACTCGTTTTCACTGATTCCTGTGCTAACCTCGAAAGTATCACAATTAACATCAATACTTGAAGTCTGCTCCGTACTTTGTTCCTGATAAGATAATGTATCTTCTTTATCTTTACCCTTTATATCAATCGCGTTCAAAGCGTCAACAACCTCTCTTCTCATTCGATTCAAACGCTTTTTGTTTAATTCTTCTGTCAGTCTTGCTTCCTGTATTGCATGATCTGCACTTTTTGCAATTTTTCTGTTATTATCCAATTGCTCTTCCTTTGTTAGTGCTTTGCGTTTCATATTTGTCTTTTGCAGTACTTTCTTCATTTGCCTGACCGCTTCTTCGCTTCCACTTTGCTTCTTCAACGACTGCATGGAAGCTCTTACTGTTCTTTCAATCGCACTCACTTGAGATTTTGTCTTAGCATTTGCTAATTGTGCTAAGGTTCTAGAGGCATTAAAACTTCTTTTAAATGTTATAACTTTATTTTGCTGACCAGCCTTATCCCCAGCTTTTTTAACCGTTTTATTACTGCTGCTATAATTTCCTGTAAGTATTGCTTTCATATCAGACATATTCATTCTCATTCTCCCTTGCATCCTTGCAGCTATACCAAATATTTAATCTTTTAGTATAGTCATATAATAAGATATCCTTATTCTTATCTTGTCGATAGCTTAGCCTATTATGTTACAATTCTATCTATAATATTTCGGTATACATTAACTATTTATTAATAGTAAAGTTTTAAAAACAATTGTTATAAGTAACTTGAAGCAATTTCCTATCATACAGCTAAAAAACAGCCACATATGTATGCAGCTGTTCCCTTTATTAATTCTTTCCAGTACTTCCGATTCCGCCTCTGTCCTTATTACCTAACATCTCAACTATCTCAAATTCTATTTCTGGCTGATGCTCCATAATTCTAAATTGGCATATTCTGTCATTTACATCAATAACCGTATCTCTTAAAGCATAAGCAGGGAAATACCACTGATCATTGTCTCCACAATAAGTTTCATCTACAATCCCAGTTGAATTCGTTTGAATTACGCCGAAATTTTTGTAGGTTGAGCTTCGCGGAACAATATGTGCTTCATATCCCTTTGGAAGCTGCATAGCCACTCCAAGCGGTATCAGTTTGAATTCACCAGCTTTTAATGCGACGTTGCTTGCTGCTCTAAGATCAATCCAATCTCCCTTTACTATCTTCTCCACCTTGTCTATTTCATCTGAAAAATACTTTATTTTTATGTTTTCCATGACATCTCCTATTCTGTACTCTATATAGTTATTTGTTTTTTAGGACATTCCATATTTGTCCTATTTTACATTACATAGAATGTAAGACAATTTGCCCACTTTTTAAGGTTTTTTTTACATCAATCACTCTTTGATTTGAGCTTCCTTTCCAATGTAGCTGTTCATCCTTCTTATCCAGCTCAAATTTACCATCTACAACTACGTCTAGATTTTTTACCAGTTCAAAATCTTTCATTTCTTCCCATAAATATCCCGTATATAGCCAAATTGTCTTATTTGGATATTTCACCTTTATTTCCTGTGCCAACTCCTTTACCTGTTCTCTATTGTACATATGTAATGGATCTCCTCCGCTAAAGGTAATCCCAGAAATATAATCCTTATCCAATTCATCAAATATTTCCTTCTTAGCTGCCTCATCAAAAGAAAGTCCACCATTTGGAGCCCAAGTGACAGGATTATGACAGCCCTTACAGCCATGAATACATCCTGCTGTCCAAAGAACTACTCTTAAACCGTCTCCATTTAACATATCATCCTTTGTAATATTATGATAGCGCATCCCTTACCTCCACGTTTATATTTATTAAACTTTCCTTTATTCTCCATATGCAATTGAAACTAAAATCTTTACGAAATAAGAACTCTAACACAATCATGTTAGAGTTCCATGTCTCTAAATTTATTTAATATACTTACTCTACTGAATCAAATCACAACCAAATTTCTTATATCCTAATATTATAAATGCTTCCATAAATATTTTCAACACAGAATTTTGGAAGTAATAATCTCCTACATTGACTTTCTCTGTGCAATCTCCGCCATCTTAGCGTCATTAAGCCTTGTATCACCTTTAACTCTTGAATAGGATAAATATCCGTTCATTCGGTCAATCTTTGTTAAATTCTTACTCCCACATTTTGGGCAAACCTCCATCGAAAGCTCCTGATGTCCACAATCGTCACAATAGGCCAGTGAAAGATTGACCCCTTCATATAAACCCATCGCCATAGCGCGGCGAATTAAGGTCTTAATGGCATCGAAATTATAATTAATCGGATATTTCACATACTGTATCTTACCGCCATTTGACAATTCCCAAAAGCGATACTCCTTGTTCTGCTTCTCAATTGGAGTAATATCCTCAGTAACATGGCAATGAAAACCATTGCTTACATATTCCCGATCCGATACATTCTCAACGATACCGTACTTTTTACGAAATTGCTGTACCTGCAGACCACATAAATTCTCAGCCGGAGTTGCATATATGGCATATAATCTGCCATCTTCATTTTTATATTCATCAATTTTCTTATTGATATGCTCTAAAACCTCCAGTGCAAACTGTCCGTCCTCTACTAGTGATTTCTTATTATGCAACTGTTGCAGCTCATTTAATGCCGTAATACCAAAGGATGCTGTAGCAGTTTTAAGAATCGGCTTAATCTTATCATGGATTCCCAAATGACCGCCATAAAAGCCACCTTCACAATAGGCAAGCGGATTTGTAGATGCTTTCATCTCTCCCAGATAATCATACGTTCTCAAATGAAGGTTTCGAATTAGTTCCAGATAATAATCTAGTATTTGATAAAAGTCTTTGCTCTCCTGCTTTGCTTTTGCATAAATCATTGGTAAATGAAGGCTTACCACACCAATGTTAAAACGTCCAACGAATACCGGACTGTCCGAATCATCCTTAGGATTCATCCCGCCTTCCTTATACCAAGGTGATAAAAAGGCTCTGCAACCCATAGGACTAATAATTTCACCATATTTTTTATACATACTTGCAATATAACCTTCTCCTGTTAAACTTAACCAGTCAGGATACATTGTCTTGGCAGAGCATTCTACACCGGCTTCAAACACATCTGCCAATTCACCACCTTCTCCATGAAGCTTTTCGTCATAGAGAAATACGATTTTAGGAAATAACACAGGCTTCTTACAGTTTTTCTTCCCCTGTCCGTTCTTTCTTACCTTTAGCATAGTGATGCTGGCAAGCTTCGCAAATCTTTTGGTACCTGTACCAATTGAAACGGTAATAAATGGATAATCTCCCCGGCTGGATGCAACTGTATTAAACTTATATTCCCAGCCCTGAAAGCCTTGTTCAAAATCATTTAATACATCTGCCCAAGCTTCTTGCTCTGCTGCTTCCTTAGTTAAGCCTAATTTCATGTATTTTTGTGTAAACATGTCAAAAGACTTTTCCGCATATGGTTCCAGTATTAAGTCAGCGCTTGGCACAGTAAATCCGCCATATTGCTGGCTTGCGGCACTTAATACGATATCTCCGATTACGTCAAATGCAACATTTAACGTCTTTGGCTCATTGTACCAAAGATTTCCCATCTCGAATCCGCCCTCAAGCACTGACTTCACATCAAACAGGCAGCAGTTCATAGTATCACGTCTTGCAGACATATCATGCACATATAAATAGCCATCTCTGCATGCTTGTATTTCCTCTGTCGTCATAAAAAACTTCTGATACAATTCTTTATTTAATTGATTAAATATAAGACTCCTTTTGGTCGATACCAAGGCACTATCGGTATTACTATTTTCCTTGTCACCAATATACATAATAGATTGACTCTTTTTATATACTTCGTCAAGCATATGTACAAAGTCTTGCTTATAATTTCTATAATCCCGGTAGCTTTGTGCAACTGTTCGATTCACTGCCTCCAATGCACTTTCAACAATATTATGCATCTGAGCGATTTGAATCTCATCCACATTCATTTCCTTTACCTTGTCTTCGACAAATTTACAAATATAATCCAATTCCTCTTGTGTAAATTTAATCAAGGCTCGATATGCAGATTTATTCACTGCGACAACTACCTTTTGCACATTAAATTCTTCTTTTGTACCGTCTTTTTTAACTACAACCATTTTTTATCCCTCTATTCTAAAAATGTAATTCAATCTGTAATAAACACTATATTTTGTATTGTTCCGTTTTTAACATACCACATCATGTGTTTAACAAAAATATATTATCACTTCCGTAATGTTTCGTCAAGGAGTCTTTCTTACTAGTAAAGTATAAATAACAAATCATATCTGATAAATCAATCTGCTTTCGCTCTCTAAATTTCTTATAATGACATGAAAAATATTAAGGATTAATAAAGATTTTGGTACCAACAGTGCAAGCCTCCCACAAAACATCCATAACTTCATCATCAACCGCAATACAGCCCTTTGTCCAATCCTTACTGCCTCCATGCCCATGAATCATAATTTCTCCGCCAAGTGCCGTATCCCAGGGTGGACATTGACCATTTTGTATTGCTGTTTCAATTGAATTATACGTCTGCTCATCAATGATACCGTTTTCAAGACCATACTGTGCATCCTCAATGTTTGGATAAGAAACGCCAAGCGCTAAATAAAATTTGCTGTACTGATTCCTTGTACAGACATAATATTCACCTTCTGGTGTCTTTAAGTCTCCCTCCTTTTCCTTTCTTCCCTCTGCGTTTTTACCTAATCCGATTGAATACGCATTCGTAAGTTGACCATTTTCCCATAATTCAATTCGGCGATCTGCCTTATATACTACAATTTTTGTTTCCATACTTTCACTTTCCTGTTTAGCTTCCTGCGTCTGTTCTTCTTCACTGCCACTTATCGCCTCATTATATTGAGTATCTTCATTGGCTGTTTCTGTTTCTTCGCTAACCTCTGTATCTGCTTCATTTGAAGAAATATCTTCTTTCTTTATCTCCTCTTCCTGAAAATCCTGTATGCTTTCATGTTCTGATTCATCTTCCTTTTGTATAACCTGTGTCTGAACTGAATCTGATACAATTTCATTATCACTGTTTTGTTTCGAAGCACAACCCATAAGAAAAAGACAAGCTAACATAATAAAATATTTTTTATAATAACTTTTCATACTTCTTCGTTCTCCTCCGCTTAATTAATTTTACATAATACCAGTTAAATCTTACCTTATCTTCTACTGATTTGCAATGTCATCATCTTTATTTTTATAACTCTTGTCGTTAAACTTATCACTCAAAAAGGGATATTCTCCGCTTATACAGAGCCTATCCCCCCCCAATATTAAACTATTAGCTAGATTATTTTGACACTTGTCCTGTTCTAATATCCATTACAGTTTCTCGAATAATTAGCTGCGTGTCTAAATAGATTCTTTCACATGACGTATCACCATGTTCAATCTTTCCTAATAATACCTCTGTTCCTGTCTGCGCTATTTTGAGCATATTTCTCTCAATCGTTGTAAGCTTCATGTCTGAAAATCTAGATGCATCCAAATTATCAAAACCTATTAATGAAATATCCCCGGGAACAGATAATCCTGCCTCCAAAATTGCTTTCCTTGCACCATGTGCCATTTCATCATTAAAACATAAAATTGCAGTAGGCTTATATACAAGTAACTCCTTTGCAGCCAGATAACCGCTATGAAAACGGTAATTTCCAACTGCAATTGGCATACTTTTAGGATCTAAGCCACAATATTCGACTGCCTGAACCCAACCTCTGTGTCTGGCTCTAGTTGAATCCAACGTCTGCGTCGATTCAATAATAGCTATATTTCTATGACCATTATCCAGCAGATATTCCATCGCTTTTTTCATTCCCTGCGCTTCATCTGTAAGCACATTGGAAACACCATAATATACAGGTCGGTTGATTACAACCAACGGAATGTGCTTTGTAATTGCTTCTTCAATAAATATAGAATCATCCGTTCTCTGACTCAGAATTACCAAACCGTCAAAAATTGCCGGATTTAACGTGTTTGGCTCTTGCATATCAATACCCTTGACAATAACACTGTATTGACTGCCTACGGCTGAATATATTCCTGACACAACATCATGCAGAACATAGGGAGAGGTCGATTTGCTTATCGTTGACAGGAATAAGCCTAAGGTATGAGCCCTTGATAGCTTCAAATTAATCGCTGCCTGATTTGGGACATACCCAACATCCTTAGCGATCTTCATAATCAGTTCCCTTTTATCCGGTTTCACATTCTCTCCTCCATTTAAAGCTCTAGAAACCGTTGAATAGGATACTCCTGCTTTTTTTGCTATATCTTTAATTGTAACTGCCATTTTCATTCTCCTAACCTATTTGTTATATTTAGACAGCTATTTCTTTCCTACATTCGTTCCCATATGTCCTGGATATATTTTCTTGCGGCCACTGCATTTAATGGACAAGTATCCTCCAATGTTGCGTGAATAAATGGCTTATTATTCTTCATAAAATATATGATTTTTTCATAATTCATAATACCTGTTCCTGCCGCAACCGATATCAGGTCATCCTCACCTACAATAAAATCCTTGATATGAACAACTGCTATATCCTTTTCTAAAAGCTCAATTGCTTCTGTAAAAATTGCTTCTCTGTCATTATAATTTTCCATATCTAGCAAGTTAACAGGATCCAATATAATTTGCAAATTCGGGGACTGAATGGTATCAAGTACCTGACGTGCTCTTTTTGCGTCATAAACAATATGTCTGATAACTGGTTCAATAGCAACAATAACTCCCATTTTTTCTGCATATTCAACAACTGGTCTAAGATTCTTGATGAAAGTCTGTAAGGCTTCTTCACTTCTACATTCCAAAACCGGTATATAACCTGTATTGGGTGCACCTGTCTCTGTTCCTACTACTCCGCAGCCAAGTATAGATGCAAACCGAATATTGGCCATATACGTGTCCATATTTTCTTTCAACTGTTTATCATCCGGCGTCGCCAAATTCAGATAACACCCTAATACTGCTATATCAATGCTATATTTTGCAAATAATTTCTTTAAATACATTGCAAAACCAGGTGTTAACGCAGCATTTTCTACTGAATACTCATTTATAACTTTCTTTAACGCCAAATGTCCACATGAAAAGCCTTGCTTATTAACATTTGCAAGCCTCTCTTCCAAGGGCAAATCTATGGTATCATGTAATCGGATTCCTAACTGCATATACTTTCCTCCTAATTTTGTTCTAATTCATTAATATGCTCTAATATAAATTGCTCCCCATTTTGACCTTTCAAACTTACATTCTGAATGATTAACCTGTCTATATTATTTGCATAAACACCCATTCTGCTGCAAGGTTCTATTCCATCCAGCATAGCCGGTACATCCTCTTTGCATTCCTCTGCAAATTCAAATGAAACATTCGACATTTCAATCTGTTCTATTTTCTTTTCCGGAAGTCCATAAAAATACGCTGCCGCTACATGGCAATTTTTACATACTATATTTTTAAATGAAAGTTTCTTTATTTGTGGTGTTCTCTCGTCTACCTTGTGCATCTGCTTTGACCAAACATATTCCATATGGCCGTCCGGATCACAAAAATAAAAACAATTTAATACAAATGGAGTCATGACATGCTCCATTATAATATTCTCAAAGTGAATCTCATCGACAATTGCGTCCTCACCACGACCTCTTCTTGTCTTAATTCTAAGTCCCCGATCTGTATGAAGGAATCTGCAATCTGTGACCTTCAAGTGATTGACTCCTCCTGCCATTTCACTTCCGATTGTCACTGCCCCATGTCCATTCTGCATCAGGCATTGCTTAATACGTATATTACTTGATGGTGTCTTGTATTTCGCACCCATATAAATTTTGCCTGACTTAATTGCGATACAGTCATCCCCCAGCGAGAAATGTACTCCCTCTATTATTACATCATTACAAGACTCTGGATTAAGCCCATCTGTATTAGGTGAATCCTGCGGATTTTCGACCCGCAAATCAATAAATTTGAGTTTACTGCTGAAATAGGGATGAATATTCCATGCCGGACTATTCTGGAATTTTACTCCCTGTACGTTTACCTGATTGCAATGATTTAAAAATAAAAGCCTCGGACGAAATGCACCCTGCATTACTTTCGGATTATTCCACCAATTTTCAATACTTGCATTTCCGTCAATGATTCCCTTCCCATAAATATTAATATTATTTGCATAAATACCTGTCACTATTCCTGCAAACATAGGTAACGGATTCCCCTCCCAAGTACCTAAATTATAATCAGACTGTTCGTCATAGCTTTCAATCAAACCTTCAAATTTTGCAAATCTACTTCGATCGGTTAAAGCGGAAAGAACTGCACCTTCTTCTAATTCTATATTAATATTACTTTTTAGAAAAATACTTGTAATTTTATAATTTCCCTTTGGAATCAATACTCTGCTATTTTCAGGACATGCCATAACAGCCGCCTGTATAAAACTGGTATCATCATTTATTCCATCACCCTTTGCACCTATGTCTTTTACATTAAGAGTGATAAACTCATAGTCTGTCGTAAACTGAAGAGTTTCAGATTTCATTTCACCGTTAGCCACAGAAATTTCGTAATCAGTATCTGGTTTTAAATGATATAAGCTTGTAACCACCTGTTTTGTCTTTAATATCATTTCTCCATTCACATATACATCATATTCATTGTCTGTAAAGACGATACTTCCATCCTCTATTTCAAAAGATACACTTCGTGCTGTTTTCATTAACATATTAATTTTCATATTATTATCCGCCTATTAATTTCTACTTATTATTAATATGATTTCAATGTAGATTATACCATATTAATTATCTATTACTAAATATTTTTTGTTGTAATTTTAATCAATTGCAATCTTTAGCAAAATGGGATATAGCAAAGGCTACATCCCATCTTCTTTTTCAATGCTTGTTTTAGTATTATTAGCAAATTTGTGCTTTTAAAAACCATTAGCCCTTTACTCCACCTGCAGAAATACCTTCCACAAATGTATTTTGTGCCAAGAAGAATACGATCAAGGAAGGTACGATTGAAATTAATGATGTAGCAAGAACTCTATTCCAATCAAAGCCTGTATCTGCATCCATAGAAAGCTTAACAAAAATAGCCGCAGGATATTTTGCTGGTGTGGATACATATAACAAAGGTCCCATAAAGTCATTAGATGACCACATAAACTGGAATAATGCACAGGAAACCATTGCTGGTTTTAACATTGGTACAATAATCTTATATAAGGTTTGCACAATATTACAGCCATCTATTTTCGCTGCTTCTTCTAGTTCCTTTGGTACATTTCTTAAAAATTGAATCAGCATAAATACAAAATATGTATCTGTAGCAAATATTGTTGGTACAATAATAGGTAAGTAAAGACTTGAATCTACCCAACCAAATTTATTGAACAAAATATATTGTGGTACATTTAATACAACCTGTGGCAAAAATAACGTTGACATTAATAGTGCGAATAGAAAATCTCTGCCCTTAAATTTAAATCTACCAAAGCCGTAAGCAGTAATAGTAGCTGAAATCACAGTAAACACAACCTTTGGAATAACATAAGAATATGTGTTAAACATTGATTTGAATATGGTAATGTTACCACCATAACTGTTCATTGCATTTTTGTAGCCATCTAAGGTAGGATTTTTAGGTATAAAACCAATTCCGCTAAAAATTTCATTATTTTCTTTAAAAGTTGCGCCAAACATCCAGACAAGAGGATACATCATAATAATTCCAACTAAAGTTAACACTGTATATCTGATAATTGTACTTAATATTTTTTTCTTCCCTAATGACATTACTTTCTACCTCCCCTCTTCATCTGAGTAATATACCCAATGCTTTTGACTGATGAATGCAATTATAGTAAGAACCATAACAATGATAAACATCAACCAGGCCATTGCACTAGCCAGACCCATTTGGTAGCTTTTGAAAGCATTACTGTATACAAGTAATGAAATTAAGGTTGTTGAGCCTCTAGGTCCACCCTTTGTAATAACGAATGGTCCATTAAATTCCTGAAATGCCTGACATAACTGGGTAACCAGGTTGTAGAAAATAACCGGAGTGATTAATGGAATTGTAATGCTAAAGAATTGTCTCCATTTACCAGCACCATCAATTGCAGCCGCTTCATACAAATCACCTGAAACACCCTTTAACGCCGCCAAAAAAATAACCATTGCCGAACCAAACTGCCATATTCTCAGCAGACAAATAATAAATAATGCCCACTTTGTATCAGATAACCAGTTTGGACCTGCAATCCCAAAATAGCCTAAAAGTGTATTTATAAGTCCTTCATTTCTAAAGATTGCTTTCCAAAGTACCGCAATAGCAATCGAACCACCAAGAATAGATGGAATATAATATGCTGTTCTAAAAAAGTTAACTCCTTTAATTTTAAAATTCAATATGTATGCAATAAATAGTGCTGCTGTTAATTTAAGTGGTACTGTTAAGAATGCATATTTAAATGTAACCTTGAATGCTTTCATAATCTTAGCATCACTAAAGATATCTGTATAATTCATAATTCCAAATTTAGAAATACCATTAAACAAATGATAATCTGAAAAACTATAAACCAATGATGAACCAAATGGATATAACTTAAAAATAATAAATCCTATTAACCAAGGTAGAATAAAAAAGAAACCTATATTATCTTTAAGAAATTTTTTGAACCCTCTGTTTTGCTTAGGTACTACGGTTGTTGTAGTATTAGCATTTTTAGCCATCCTAATTCCTCCTTATTGTCAAAATTCATTTCATTAAGCTTTATTTAGCATTAATAACTGTGCATATGCCATCATAAATGCCCCTGAGCCTTTATGATCATCACATACAATTGGTTCTGAGAAATAATATTCTAAGCTTCCGTCTCGTTCATCCTTTGGACCAAGTCCCGCTACAGAACATATCTGACTAAGTTTTGGAATATTATTTTCTTCAATCAGCATATTATCGATGATTGAATATAATATTTCCTCTCCAACCTTTTGATACTTCTCTCTTGATAGAACTCCAAGCCTGCATCCTTTTATAATTGCATATGCGACCATAGATGAACCTGAAGTTTCTAAGTAATTACCCTCTATATCACCTTTATCAATTAATTGATAAAATAATTTGCTTTCCTTATCCTGATACTGTAACATTCCACTTACAGCTTCTTTAAAAATACCTTCAAGTGCCTTATATTGTTCAAAAATCTCTTTAGACATGACATCCATCGTGTCAATCAGAGCCATTAAATACCATCCCATTGCTCTTAACCAAAAATTAGGAGACTTTCCAGTTACTTTATCTGCCCATTTTTGAAGCTTAGCTTCATCAAAAGCATGATAATATAATCCCTTTTCTTCATCATAAATATATTTTCTAACATTCTTAAACTGATTTACAATATCTTCATAATGTTCTTTATTTTCAAATTTTGTTTCATATTCCATATAAAATGGCTGCGCCATATATAGTCCATCTAACCATATTTGATTCGGATAAATTTCCTTGTGCCAGAAGTTTCCACTCTTTGTTCGCGGATGTTCTCTAAGCTGATCCATTAAGTTTTCAATTGCATTCTTGTATTTTTCTTCTTTTGTCTCATCATACAGAAAGAATAATACCTTTCCTGTATGAATACTATCAATGTTGTACTTTTCTTTTTCAAAATGGTTGATTGTCCCATCATCATTGATAAATTGTTTCATGTACTCAATTATAAAATCTTTATACATGCTGTCCCCTGTTGCCCGATATAATTGAACACATCCCATTAAAACGCAGCCATCTTCGTAATTCCAGTCTGATTTCGCATTTTCAAAATGAGACAAATGATATTCCACATAATGGTCGAACTTCATAAATTTTCTCCTTATCTTTAAACAAGCCGCCGGAAACCGTAGCATCCGGCGACATGTTGAGTTTATAAATCTATCTTATAACATTGTGTAAATTAATTGCCTAATACGCCGTTTACGCCCTCTATCAGTGCTGTTGCAGCTGCCGCCAAATCGTAATCGCCATAGCTTAATCCCTGCATAACATCATAGTAAATGCCATCTGGATTATTCTTTAACTTAGCGTCCTCGAAAGTTGGGTCTAATGAAAACTGAGTCCAAGCTAAAACTTTTGAGTTTGCTTCTGCTACAGTTGCATTTAATAGATTATTGTCTGTACAAACCTGTAAGCCGGTCTTGCTTAATGGAATACCTCTTTCAGATGCCATTAACTTAATTCCTTCTTCTTCATTTAATAAGAAGTTAATTAATTTAGCACATGCTTCTTTATTTTTAGCTGATTCAGAAATTGCAAATCCTAAAGATACTTTAGAAAATCCTCCCTGATAGTCACCCATATCCTTAAAGTAATCACCAACCACAAATTCCTGTCCTTCTGTTAATGCGGACTGCATTTTAGTAGCGGAAGAATCCCATTCAAAGATACCAGCATAAACTCCGCCCATCCACTTAGGGTTCTTATCAATTGAATCAGCTCCGTCTCCTGTAACTGTTTCAACAGAAGGAATTACGTGATCATCTTCAAGTGACTGAATAAATTCCAAGCCTGTTTGTACTTCTTCTGCTGTATACTGTAATTCACCATTTTCTACCCAAGGCTTTCCATATACAGATTCGAGGTAGTATACCATAAGAACCATTCTATCGTATTCACCAACTACTAATGGATAATATTCATCACCCAAAACAGTTTTAAAGGTTTCTCCTGCTTTCTTTAATTCTTCTAAAGAAGTAGGTACTGAAATGCCAGCTTTTTCAAAAGTAGTTTTATTCCAGTAGAAAATTCTGCCTGTCATAGAAACAGGAATTGCCTGCAATTTATCTGCTACTGTACATAAATCGAGCTTAGATTGATCAAACTGAGTTAAGTCAATAATACTTGAATACTGATTTAAGTCTGCAAAAGCACTTCCATCTGAACTAAAGGATGTAATCCAGTTCCAGTTAATTTGAGTTACATCTGAAGCAGTACTTGTAGCAAAGCTGGTTGCCATCTTTTCTTCCCAACCATCCCAAGCACCAAAGCTGGTTTGAACTTCAATATCAGGATTTAATTCCATAAACTTATCTACTGCTGCGATTGTAGCTTCATGTCTGGAATCTCCGCCCCACCATGAGAAAGTGATAACAGTTTTTCCGTCTGCTGAAGTTTCTGCCGCGTCTTTTGTTGCATCTGTTGTTTCTGTTGCTGAATCATTCGCAGTTGCATCTGTTGTTGCTGAATCAGATTTGGATGTGCCACAGGCAGCCATTGAAAATACCATTGTTGATGCCATTAAAAAAGCAACAAATTTTTTAGTCTTTTTCATAATACTATAACCTCTCCTTTTGTTTGTTTAAATTTTGCAAAGGTTTGCAATAATAAGTAAAAAATAGCACAAATGCTAACGAATTATGTATATTTATTATTTCTTTTAGCCATTCATGCAGTGTATCATTTACTTTTTAACTATAACATTCATAAATTATATTGTCAATTGTGCATTTTACCATATGTACAAATACATTTTTGTATATTATTACGAATTAATTTCGTCATTTTTGCAAACGTTATCATTTTAACTGTATTTGTTAAAATAATCTCAAGGTTTTAAACATTTTGCCGAACCAATCTACAAAAGCACACTTGAAAGCCTTATTTATAATGATGTTATACTCTTTATAATATCCCATCTGATGACTTTTTCATACATTAATTTACATAGTAATTAAATAAAATGCTGCCATAATATTCTAATATTTACGAATTTTGTCTCTAATTGTTGCAATCGTTGCCAAACATAAGCAGCCGTTTGCTATTCTAAAGCAACACAACTAAATAATAATAGGAAAAATTAAAAAAAATTACATATTTTATGCCAAATGATAATAATTAATTATCACTTGGCATATCTTTTAATCATTCAATATAAAGCTGCTGCTGTTTTCTGTAGTGCTGTCTGTTCCGATATATACCACAAACTTTCCTGCTTCACTTTCCCATTTGCCTTTCTGTGTCAAAAACCGTAAGTCTTCTTCTGTTATAGTAAAACAAACCTCTTCTGACTGACCAGGATTTAGTGATATCTTTTTAAAATTCTTTAATTCTTTTAACGGTCTTACGACACTGGCCGCTACATCTTTGATATATAGCTGTACTGTTTCAGTTCCAAAAACGGCTCCCTCATTTTTAACCATTACAGAAGCCTCAATCTTTTCCTTAGGCTTCATAGTATCCTTGCTTAGCTTTACCAAAGAAACGGAAAATCTTGTATAGCTTAGCCCATATCCAAACGGATATAATGGATTATTTGGTATATCAAGATACTTAGAACGAAATCTGTCTTTATTCTTTCCTTCTACATACGGGCGTCCTGTAGAATATTCATTATAATAAACCGGTACCTGACCTACGCAGTAAGGAAAGCTCATGGGAAGCTTACCGCTTGGATTATATTCTCCCGATAGCACATCCATGATAGCATTTGCTCCCTCTGTACCCGGCATCCACACCTCAAGTACTGCTTTTGCCTTATGACTGATTTCCCGAATATCTAACGGTCTTCCTGAAAAAAGAATCACCACGACATTTTCGTTTACTTCACATACCTTTTCAAACAACTCCATCTGTACCTTTGGGATTTGAATATTGGCATTACTTGTAGCTTCTCCCGATTGAAGCCGATGCTCACCCAATGCCATAACAACCAGTTCTGACTTAGCTGCTGCCTGAATTGCCTCTTGAAGCATCTTTTGTTCAAGCTCTTTTGAAATCTCCTCCTCGGTTTGTTCCGTAAATCCCTCAAGCTTAATATCATTACCCAGTACGGCACAACCCTGACAATAAACTGTATTATTTGCCTCATGCCATTTTGTAGCAGCCTCCTTTAATGTTGTAACATCCTCTGGTTGTCCAATAAAAGACCATGCACCTAGCAAATTTCGATTATCTACATAAGGTCCGATATAAGCCGTTTTTTGCTCTTTCTTAAGTGGTAAAACACCATCATTTTTTAGTAAAACAAAAGATTTTCTTGCTGCTTCGCGGGCAAGCTCTCGATGCTCTTTACATAAAATTAACTCTTTTTCTTTTTGTTCATCCGCATCCTTATAGGGATTTTCAAAAAGTCCCAGCTTGTTCTTAAGCTCCAGAATCCGATATACCATCTCGTCCACTAGCTTTTCGTCAATAATCTGTTCTCGAACAAGATGAATCAAATGCTCTGAGTAAATTCCCGACATCATGTCAATATCAACACCAGCCTCTGCAGCCTCTATAGCAGCTTCCTTTCTATCTGAGCAATATCCGTGATAAATCATTTCCTCGATTGCAGCCCAGTCTGATATCAATACACCCTCAAAACCCATTTCCTCGCGAAGTATTTTTTTCATCAGCCACTTGTTTCCTGTAGCTGGAATACCATCAATCGTATTGAATGAGGTCATAACCATAGCGGCTCCTGCATCGATTCCAGCCTTATAGGATGGTAAATAGAATTCTCTGATCGTATGTTCGGAAAGCTCAACTGTATTGTAATCTCTGCCCCCGGTAGGTGCTCCATATCCTGCGAAATGCTTCACACAAGCTGCAACACGATACGGCTCTTTAATATCCTCTCCCTGAAAGCCCTTAACCATAGCCTTTGAAAAACAACAATTCAGATATGGATCCTCCCCCGTAGCTTCCATGACTCTGCCCCATCGAGCATCCCTTACTAAATCCACCATGGGTGCAAACGTAACATGTACACCGCTGACAGCAGCTTCCTTTGCAGCTACTTCGGCCAATCGGCAAGATAATTCCGGTTCAAAAGTAGCACCTTGACCAAGCGGTATCGGAAATACGGTACGAAATCCATTTATTACATCCAGCATAAACAACAGTGGAATATGGTGTGGCTGCTGCTTTATAAAGTCCGATTGCATTTTCTTTATTTTTTCTGCTCCTAAAGCTCCAATTGCAGAGCCTGCCATTGCTATATTTTCTTTGGTAAACCCACTTTCTTTCATTGGTCCTGTAATTACTGTTTCCTCTGAGTAAAAGCTACTCACCACCTGAAGCATTTGATTTACCTTTTCTTCTAAGGACATATCCTGAATTAAATCTACAAGTTCTTGTTTTGTCATAATTACTCCTTTGCTCCCGTTTCAATTTTATATTTTCTTCGATACTCAAGAGGAGAATATCCTGTATTTTCACGAAACATTTTAGTAAAATAGGAAAAATTGCTATATCCTACATATATCGAAACACTATTAATTGGCAGTTCACTCTGACTTAACAGTTTTTTAGCCTCTTCAACTCTTTTTGAAAGCAAATAGTTGCTAATGGATACCCCTACTTCCTTTTTAAAGATACGAGACATATAATCCGTGTTCAAATAAACTAATTCTGCCAATTCATCTCTCCTAATCTCCTGCTGATAATTCTTATCTATGTATTGCTTTAACTGTTCTGTTACAGATTCCGTTTTGTTCACATACTTTTTGTACTCAATCGCTCTTGCTATCAAATAACCAGCAAATTGTTCTGCCCCCATCACCCCCTCTAATGAATTTTGATAATATTTCTCACTTTCCTTCGTTGAAAATAAAAGATGAGCCTTTATTTCCTGCTTATCTAACCATGAATAAATCATCTGCAGCACATCAAGTCTGAATTTATTCAAAATGTCTCTCGTTATCATTTCATTTCGTTCTAATTCCTTTAAATAAATCTTCATACTATCTATGAGCTTTTGCTTTTGTTCTCTTCTAAGCATTTCCTCCCAGACTGACTGATATGGATTTTGATAAGCAAATTCAGGAAGCTTATAATCAGTTACATATAAGATTCGATTCCAAACAGACAAACTATTTTCTCTCATACGCTTAATGTAAGTCAACGATTCCTGTACAGTATTAAGATCACCCCAGTCTCCAACACCACACCAGATATCCAACTTCAGTATTTTAGTGATCCACTTGGCTAAAGCGTCAAAAACTCCGTTCGACTTTCTATCTATATTGGAAACGTCTATGAACTTACATATTATCGCATAACTTTGTTTTTTTATCAAAGCCATTGCTTCAAGTTGAATATTATATTCAACAAGCATTTCTCTTAAAACATTGCCAAGAACAAAATAAATTATTTTTTCATCCCATTCTTTCTTAAGATTTCTGTCATATAGCTGCAAATATGCAACCAGAAAGCGCTCATCTCCATTATATTTTAGATGCCTTTTTTGAACCTCATCTAATAAATTTTCTGCCACAAGCTTTCCATTTAACAATTCATTCCAGAAGCTTTCCAATAATAGTGATCTATTTTGCTTCCAATGAAAACTTTCATCTTTATAAGCCTCTAACTGTTTTGCTTGATTGGCTTTATTTACTGCTAATTGTAGTGCTTTGGTTAATTTTAAAAAATCAATCGGCTTTAACAAATAATCCACACTGTCTAAAGATATTGCCCGTTTTGCATAATCAAATTCAGCATAGCTGGTTAAAAAAATAACCTGCACCTCATACTGTTCCTGCCTTACCCAAGTCATAAAATCGAAACCACTACCTTCTTGCATGACAATATCACTGACTATCACATCAATCGGAAGCATTTTCATAATGTCTTGCGCCTGCTGCATGGTCGATGAAGTATAAATCTCTTTGATACCAGTATTGCTCCATTTTACATTTTTTTTAATACTTTCAATAACATATTCTTCATCATCAACTAATAGCAAATTCATTCGCATCCCCCATTGTTTTGATATCTGTAATAAGGTATATGAATATCTACGATTGCGCCTCCAAGCGGACTATTGTCAAAATTAATATTACCTTGTTCCTTATAATAATAATGAAATCTCCTAAGGCAATTTTCTATACCAAGATGCCTTCCCTCTTTAGAAATACCCTTGCCCGACTTAAGTGTTTGCAGAATCTTTTCAGGATATCCCTTACCTGTATCTGATATATATATATTAACATACTTTCCATCTGTGCGATCCTCTGGATATACAGTAACAGAAATAAGTATCTTTTCCTCTAATGTGAGCGCATGTTTTGCCGCATTTTCAACAAAAACTTGAATTAAAAAGGGTAAAATCGACGCCTCTTTTACTTCCTCATGAACTTCAATGTAATATTCAAAGCTCTCTGGATAACGTAGGAGTAAAATATCCAGATAGTCTCTGCAATGATTCGTCTCTGCACAGACCGCAACCGCCTCATTTGCATTTCTAAAAATATACTGTAAATAATCAGAAGTTGCCAAGATCATTTTACTAGCATTGTCATATTGCTTAAAGTCTATCATACTGTAGATAAAATTGAGACAATTTAAATAGAAATGAGGACGAATCTGTAATTTTAAATAATCCAATTCAATCGTATTTTTTTGAAGCTCCTGCTCATACAGCGTTATTTTCAGACGCTTTATTTGATGAATCATATACTTGAACTTATCATCAATCTGTTCAAGCTCCAATAAATTAACTTCCGTCAGATGAAATGCATAATCTCCTTTATCATATTTCTCCAGATTCCTTGTAAACTGCTGCACAGGCTTTAGCAAATTTTTTCTTAGATAAACCAAAATGGCCACTCCTGCAATAATAAATGTGACTGTGAGTCCTAACAGCACCATCATACTTCCCATCATGACATCTAAGATTCGTTCAGATGAGATACGTATTTGTATCTGAAATGGCGCTTGTTTTAATTTTTTTATGATTGAATATCGGTCAGATACATTTTTTTCATTTCCATTTGCTACAATTCCCTCACTTGTCAGCTCATCCACTATTTGATTTTGGCCGTCAACCAATCTGACGTATCCGTTTTTTCCCATAATAATATTGGAAAAAGGCTCTAATATACTTTTAATATTTACGTAACACCCCAAATAAACATCCTTATTCTGCGCAATTTTGCAAATATAATTTTCATTGTCTACAGACATCGTATTCCACTTCTTCTTTACAGAATATGAGGTGTTTTTAATCTGGGTAATTTGATTTAAAATTGCCTTTTTTAATTTTGCTTCCTCTTCATATCCATCTTCATCTGTCATACTTAATTTATAATATTGCTGTTCCTCATCCAGATAAATAAAAAACTGATATTCCGTACCATACTCCCATGCATTTGACAGACTATATTCTCTTAATTTCTTTACAGAATAATCTGAATTGGTCCTATCTTCTTTCATTGCATCAATATAGTTCCAAAACACGGAGTCTGGCTGATCTTTCTCTGCCATTGTTGAAAAAAGATTGCGGCTGATTCGAAAAAATCGATTATCAATTTCATTTGTATACAGTTTTGACATTTCATTCATTTCCTGAATTGCCTGTCCACGGATTTTATCTAACAAGATTACACTCCCCACAACGTAGAAAGCCAGAACAACCAATAAAATTGTTAAAATTCCTTTCATCTGTTGCGCTATATTTCTTTGCTTTCTGTGTTTTGGATGTCGCATAGCTGCCTCCTTATCCTTTGACTGCTCCAAGCGTTATTCCTTCTGAAAAATATTTCTGTAAGAATGGATATATAATAAAAAGAGGGAGCATCGCTATAAATGCAATTGCCATACGAATTGATGTGGTAGGAAGCTTAGCAACCTCTGCGCCTATATTTCCTGCTACTTTACCGCTTGCCAGATATTGTATATCTGTAATCATTTGATTCAAAAGATTTTGTATTCCATATAATTTTTGACCTTGATTCCCTGATAAATAGTATAAACCATTTGTCCAATCATTCCAATATGCCAATCCAGAAAATAGTCCCATGGTAACCAGAATGGGTTTTCCCAGAGGCAGAACAATTGTTGAAAAAATTTTTACATGCCCTGCACCATCAATTTTAGCCGCCTCAAACAGTGCATCCGGTATGCTGGTCATGAAGTAGCTTCGAATCATTAACACATTATTAGCACTCAGCAGCAGATTGGGTACAATCAATGCCCAAATTGTATTTTTAATATGTATGTAATTGACATACATTAAATAGGTCGGTACCAATCCTCCATTAAACAGCATAGTAAAAAAAATAAAAAAAGTTAATGCCCGTCTATGTGGAAGTGTCTTTACGGATAGCGGATATGCCAATAAGGAGGACATGGCCAAGTTCAGTATCGTACCTGCACAAGTAACTAAAATAGTAACTCCATAAGCTCTTACGATTTTTTCTCCCTGTCTTATGATGTACTGGTAAGCATATAAACTGAGTTTTTTTGGAAAGAATGAATAACCGTTCCTGATCAGTACATTTTCATCTGTAATAGAAGAAATGAACACTAATACAAATGGTAATATAATGAAAAGTGTGATAATCATCATAATTAAATTAATAACAAACTGATAACGTTTGCTTTTTCTGGAATTCTCCATTTATTATCCTCCTAAAATAACGCACGATCTTTGTCAAACTTTCTTACAATCCAATTGCTAAACATAACGATTGAAAATCCTACGACCGACTGATATACTCCTGCTGCTGATGACATACTGATATTTCCTCGCTCTATCAATGCCCTGTAAACATAGGTGTCAATTACATTTGTTTTTGAAAATAGTACACCCGAATTCATTGGCACTTGATAAAATAATCCAAAATCCGAATAAAAGATTCTTCCAATGCTAAGCAGCAGTATTGTTACAATAGTAGGTACCAAACATGGTAAAGTGATTTTCGTGATTTCTTGCCACTTCGTTGCCCCATCCAATCTGGCCGCCTCATAAAAAGATGGATCAATACCAACTAGCGAGGCAATATAAATCAAACAACCATAACCAACACCTTTCCAACTATTCGCAATTACTAAAATAAATGGCCAATATTTAGGTTCCTGATACCATTGTATTGACTCAAGATGAAGTGCCTTAAGCACTGCATTGTTGATTAATCCATTTTCAGAACTAAGAAGAGCATATACAATATAGCTCAAAATTACCATAGACATAAGAAATGGAAGCAGTATTGCACTCTGATAAATTTTTTTCATTACCTTACTACGTACTTCACTAATTATAATTGCGATTGCTATTCCCAGTACCATATTGACTAAAATAAAAGTAAGGTTATAAAAAAGCGTATTACGCGTTATAATCCAGGCATCTTTTGATGAAAAAAGGAATTTAAAATGATCCAAACCAACCCACGGACTGTTTAGAATTCCTTTTGCAAAATTAAGCTTCTTAAATGCTATAATAATGCCGGTCATAGGAATATAATTATTAATCAGCAGATACAAAAGACCTGGAAACATCATGAAATAGAGTGTTAAATGCTGTTTATAAGCTCTTCGCTGTACCTTGTTTTTCATGGCAGCTCCTTTCTAACAGTAAAAGGCTGTCACACTAACCACTGCTTCTTGTTCAAACATGCTTAGAGCGACAGCCAATCGTTTTATTTACTTTCAGCCAACCACTGATCAAACTGTTCCTGCTTTGCAGCTATTACATCATTAATACCTGCTGCTTCTAAAGCATCAAGAAATTCGGGCAGATAAATTTCAGGATCAGCAGAGCCACTATCTAATGTACCAGAATACTGTTTCACAATATTGGCAAGCGCTGCAATCTGACTTTCATATTCTGTATCGTCAAAATAAAAGCCGACTGCTTTTGAACTTTTTGCAGATGAATTGAAGTCTTCCATCTTCTCCCATAGCTTTGGATCTGATCCGCTCCACTTATAGCCAATGAACTGATTTGGTAACTCCCATCCAAGATTCAGACTATATCCTACATTATCAGTAGTTATCCCCTCAGGATAATTAATGATACCATTTTCAGCATCTTCCAATACATAATCTACACCTTCTTCACCCCAATTCAGAAGATTCATAATCTCTGAACTTCCATAAATATAGTCAAGTACTTCCATCGTTTTTTCAGGATTCTCAGAATTTTGTGCAATAGAGAATACAATTCCGTTATAGGTTTGACAATTCTTAATTGGATAATCGCGGAAAGATACAATTTCAAAGTCATAGCCTGTTGAGCTCTTGAATTCTACAGGGGTTCCCGGATGATATGCAAAGAATAACGAGAACAGATTTCCAGCCTTGCATACCGTTCTCCAGTTTTCTGTATTTGTCCCTGCATCCTTGCTGATATAACCCTTTTGATACCAGTCATAAAGCATTGAAGTTGTCTGTTTATACCAATCACTGGCAAAGTAATTCGTAATTGTAGTATCGTTTTCCTGATCCATTAAAACCCCTAAACGATTACTATCCGATAAGGTATCTCCTCCAAAGAGCCTAGACGCAGGCGTATCCCCTTCATTAATGGAGTAAAGCATCGTCATATCCGGCTCACCTGCTTTTACAGTTTCAAATATAGCTTCCAGATCTTCTGGATTTTTAATTGCAGAAATATCAATATTATACTTTTCTACAATATCTTTTCTCATAAATATGGATGGAATACTACCTCTCTCAATTTGATTTGGCACTCCATATAAAAAGCCGTTAATGGAATTTCCCTTTAAGATATCCTCCCCATAAATATCTTTCAAGTTAGTACCATATTCGTCAATTAATTCAGACATATCTACAATTTGACCTGAGTGCATATACTGAGTTGCATTCGTTGCACTTGTATAAAAGCAATCAATTTTTTCATCACCAGCTAACATGAGCTGCAACTGCTGCCCTGCACTTGCCCACGGCAATACAACAATATCAAGTCGTGCGTTTAGCTCTTTTTCTAAAACTTCATTTATTTTCTCTTCTATTCTCTCTTCATCAGGCTGTTGTGTTCCTTGCAAAACCATAGTCACTGTATAAGGCTCCGAATCTGAGCTTCCCTCTTGTTTATTGCTGCTTTCACTGTTGCTGCCACAGCCTGCCATTGACACAGCCAGGGCTGTCACTAAAATACTTGTAAGAAACCTTTTTTTCATATTATCCTCCTTAATTGCTTATGATAGATTTATCATAGCAAGTTTATCACTTGCTTTTCTATAACTGTTCTGACTTTAAACTATCACTAATTTGACTCTTGATAATAGATAAAACGATACGATACTCAACTTTATATAAAAGGCATTACAAAGCGCTACTCTCATAGTCACTTTGTAATGCCCCATAATCAATGCACACTACTTTATACAATATTTAAATTCATTTTAATACATAAATCACTTAAGAATCTCATAACAAATACAGTGTAATTTAAATCATTATAAACTATATCAATTTGCTCAGAATCTTTTAACAAGTTTATCCTTGCATAGATAGGATTTAGTTTATATAGTGTTGCTGCTACAGCATCAGTTTCATTTAGTTCATCAATTCCTGCTCTTACTCGATTCAAAAGATTAATGAATACTTTTGAATACATCTCGGGACTTTTTTCAATTAAGCTACTATACGTACTTGACTGTATTTGAAAAATTGTAGTATTATCCTGTAAAGCCTTTGCGGAATATAATCTAATGTTATCCTGAAGGACTGGAATCCCTCCAAAATATTCACCTGACTTAATTACTACTTTGGAATTTCTTTTTCGCTCAACGACCTCTACTTCACCTTGCAATACTATATAAATTAATGTATCTGTACATTGCTCGTCTAAAATGATACTGTCTTTACCATATACTTTGGTTTTTCCTATCTTGTTCATTTCAGACAAATTCATATAATATGCCTCCTTAATATTGAAATACTTACCTTATATTTATTTTAATCTTATTGAAGCTATAATACAATGCTTTACCTGTTAACTTTGTAAATAAATTCATAAGATCAAATTAAGTGATAAATATCAAATATTTTATCTAATATAATCCTATTCTATGATACTGACACGCATCATATTGCTAAGCGCCCCATCTCCACTTGCTATACTTGGAGCCGGTGATCCAGCCGTAAATACAACAATGTCACCTGTTTCTACATAGCCTTTATCCTTTATAATATCAATAGCTCTTGCTATTATATCTTCCGTCGTTTCTTTCTGCTCTGATAAAAGAGGAGTAACTCCCCAGTAAAGCTGCATCTTTCTTACTGCCACTTCATTCGGAGATATTCCAATAATTGGAACTCGTGGCTTAAAACTTGATACCAATCTTGGAGTCGAGCCTGATACTGTAGGAGTTACAATTAATTTTGCATCCAAATTATAAGAAGTTGTAACGGATGAATATCCAACCGCACTGGCAATACTCCTTTTCCTATGCATAGCTTTTTTCTGCATTAAATGCTCATAGTCGAGATGTTGTTCCGTTGATTTTGCTATCTTTACCATCATTTTTAATGCTTCAACCGGATATTTACCTGCTGCCGTCTCTCCCGATAGCATAACAGCATCTGTTCCGTCATAAATTGCATTTGCAACATCGGTTACTTCGGCTCTGGTTGGTCTGGGGTTTCTAATCATAGAATCCAGCATCTGAGTTGCTGTAATGACGGGCTTATACATTTCATTGCATTTTTTAATAATCATCTTTTGTAAATAAGGAAGCTCATCAGCAGCAATTTCAACACCCAAATCACCTCTGGCAACCATGATACCGTCTGAATAGTGTATAATCTCATCGATGTTGTTAATGCCTTCCGCATTTTCTATCTTAGCAATAACCGGTATATGCTCGCCGTTATTCGCTTTCAAAACAGCCTTGATTTCTTTGATACAATCTGCTGAACGGACAAAAGATGCTGCAATAAAATCAATATCTTGGCTAATACCAAATACAATATCTTCTTTATCCTTTTGGGTGAGTGCAGGGAGCCTGATGATAACATTAGGAACATTAACACCCTTTCTCATTCCAAGCTCTCCTCCATTAATTACACGACATTTTATCTCTTTACCGACTATTTCAATTACTTCAAATTCTAAAAGTCCATCATCAACCAGAATCTTATTACCTATAGCTAAATCCTCTGCCAATCCCTCATAAGTAATATGTCCTCTTGTTTCATCTCCTACGATATCCTCACTTGTGAATGTATATATATCATTTTCTTTTAATATGACCTTTTGATTATCTTTTAACAAACCTGTCCTTATTTCTGGTCCCTTTGTATCTAACAAGATAGCAACAGGAATCCTTAATTCTTCTCTAATACTCTTAACCAGATCCATTCTGCCCTTTTGTTCTTCATAATCACCGTGCGAGAAATTAAATCTGGCAATATCCATGCCTTCTTTTACTAATTTTATTAATAGGTTCTTATCATTTGTATTTGGTCCCATTGTACAAATTATTTTTGTTTTCTTCATGCTTTCCTCCTATTATTGTGGTCTTTTGTGCCTCTTATTATTATGCATAATTTCAGCCCCTTATAATCGTAATTTCTGCTTATAAGAGGCTAAATTTAAAAAGCTTAGTTACCTTATAATTATTTTTTCTTGATATGCTGGTGTGTGAATAAATGATCCTGACAATACTCATAATTCCCATCGCACTTAGAACAAAATCTAAATTCCAGTTCATCTCCATCTTCTTCTGTACGACCGCAAATTGCACATTTATGCTTCGTCACGCCCTTAGTCTGAGAAACGGCTTTTTTATAAACTCTTTTTCTATGAATCTCATTCGGAGATATCCGTTTGAAATTTCTAGTTGCAAAAAAGAAAATTAAAAAATTGGCCAAAGACAAAATGATACTAAGACTGGTTGCATAGTCGCCATAAGTCAGTGAATTTACAAACTCAAACAAAAACAATGCACCATTGAGCAACGCTAACCATTTTGCTTTTATTGGAATGATAAAAAACAATAAAAATTCCATATTCGGATAAGTTGCCGCAAAAGCAAAAAATAAAGAAAAGTTCAAATAGAATGTATCCAGTGAATAGGAAACACCTGTAATAAGATAAGCTACAATTGCTGCCAATACATGACCAAGTATTCCTATCAGAAAATACATATTAAACCGAAATGCACCCCATTGATTCTCTAAATTCATTCCAATCATATAATACAAATAAAGTGCTATAATAGCAAAGAATAGGTTACTGCTTGGACCTTTAATAAGAAAAGTAACCATCCTCCATACTTGTCCATGTAATATAGCCGCTGCATTTAATGATAAATAACTGTCATAAAAACTTGATAACCTAAGCAAATCCAGAACTGTTCCCATTCCATACAAAATTATTATATAATACATCAGATTATGTATTGCATATTTACCAAATTTACGTTCTAATTTATTTAAAAAATTCATATTATTATCGCCTTTCTTTCAATAATACTAAAACAAATCTTTCTTAGCAAAGAAAAGTGCTAGCATAATTGTTATTACCAGAGAAAATACGATTACGTAAGCAAAGCCATAGGGACTGGATGCTCCTGGCATTCCTGCCGAATTCACGTTCATTCCATAAAAACTCGCTATCATAGTCGGGATTGACATAACGATAGTTACCGTAGCTAAAAATTTCATTACGATATTCAAATTATTTGAAATAACAGAGGCAAATGCATCCATCGTACCACTTAAAATACCACTGTATATATTTGCCATTTCGATAGCCTGCTTGTTCTCTATGATAACATCCTCCAATAATTCTCTGTCCTCAGGGTACTTTTTGATACTCTCTGCTTTTAACAGCTTCTCTAATACCACCTCATTTGAACGAAGCGATGTTGTAAAATAAACAAGGCTTTTTTCAAGCTCAAGAAGCTCAATTAACTCTTCATTTTTAGTAGACATATGAAGCTTTCTTTCAATCACTTCACTCTTTTTATCAATAATTCTAAGATAATGCAAGAACAGTGTCGCATTTTTATATAATACTTGAAAAATAAATCTAGTTTTTTTGTAAGTATAAAAATTCCTTACTCTTCCATCCATAAATGCACCTAAAACCGGTGAATTCTCTAAACATATCGTAAAAATGATAGCTTCAGTAAGTATAATTGCCAATGGAATCGTAACATACCAATCCTTATTATTTCTTTCCTCAATAATCGGTATATCGACAAGCACCATTGTATATCTATCCTCTACTTCAATTCTGGAACGTTCTTCCTCATCTAGTGATGCTCTTAAGTGCTCTACATCAATATTGTATTGATTTGAGATGTCAAGTATTTCAGTTGCCGTAGGATCAGTCAAAGCTACCCAGCAGCCTTCTGAAATTTCATTAACTTCCCTGATTCCTTCATCATCCGTTCTAAATATTTTGATCATGGAAATTACTCCTTTCATTGTCTTAGGTTTTTCTTGAATAAGACAATGATAGTTTGTGCCTATTGTCTCATTCTAATTATCTGTTTAATTCAAAGTAATTATTCTTCGAACCCGGCACGCCTTCCATGACTTTCACATCCTTTCTTTTTCTGCAATATCAAAAAGCTTTCACCAAGTGAAAGCTTTTTGATACAAACTTTCTTATCGCTATCATTATAATTTCTGCTTACGCATTTGTCAATCTCATCTCATATATTTTACATTGATACTTGAATATTTATTGCTTTCGGTATACATATTTCGTCATTAATCTGTAAATTGTATACATTAACATAAGGATTGGCAAGCATTAGATCTGAAACACTAACTTCATAGGCCTTACTGATTTTGTACAATGTATCGCCTTCTTTGATAATATAGTAGAAGCCTTTGCATCTACAGTTATTAACACAATTTTTAAAGGCCTGCGAATTATTAAAATTATCATCATTATTATAATCCATTTTAGTAACCTCACTACTCTTTTCTTATATAATATTCCTTTTGTTAGATTTTGTTGCACATTCTAAAAAATATGGGTAATTTCTCCATTTATTTATAAAATATAGAACTGTCTTTATGAAATTTTATATTTGTATTTACTTAATTAATGTCGTATAATATTACAGAATATCGATTTTTTTAGCTTAGGAGGTATCAGTATTTTTACTGAAAAATTATATGAAAGCTCAAACATTATATACATTAGGAATTGACATTGGTTCTACCACTGTCAAAATTGCTATTTTAGACGAAAATAATAATTTATTGTTTTCAGATTATAGAAGACATTTTGCTAATATTCAAGGGACGTTGTCCGAACTGCTTAATGAGGCAGGTAAGCAGTTTGGTGAACTTATGCTTTCTCCTGTCATAACAGGTTCGGGAGGATTAACACTATCAAAATATCTTAATATACCATTTGTGCAAGAGGTTATTGCAGTGTCAACTGCATTGCAAGATTATGCTCCACAAACAGATGTAGCAATTGAATTAGGTGGGGAAGACGCCAAAATCATTTATTTTACAGGTGGAAGCATAGAGCAGAGAATGAATGGAATCTGTGCAGGGGGTACCGGTTCATTCATCGATCAAATGGCATCGCTTTTGCAAACTGATGCAACAGGCTTAAATGATTATGCCAAAAATTACGAGGCGATCTACCCGATTGCTGCTCGTTGCGGAGTTTTTGCAAAATCTGATATTCAACCTTTAATCAACGAAGGGGCTACTAAGGAAGACTTATCAGCCTCTATCTTTCAAGCGGTTGTAAACCAGACAATAAGCGGACTTGCCTGCGGTAAGCCAATACGTGGACATATTGCATTTCTTGGAGGTCCACTGCACTTTTTATCCGAACTTCGAGAAGCCTTTATTCGAACTTTAAGCCTAGACGAAGATCATATCATTGCACCCGGACATTCCCATCTTTTTGCTGCAATTGGCTCCGCTCTTAATTCGGAAAAAAATGTTTCTATCTCATTATCTTCCTTAAAGGACAGATTATCTTCCAACATTAAGATGGAATTTGAAGTAGAACGTATGGAGCCATTGTTTTCTACACAAAAAGAGTATGATGAATTTGAAACACGACATAATAGCCACTGTGTTAATACCAAAGAGCTTAGAAGCTACGCAGGAAAATGCTTTCTAGGAATAGATGCTGGTTCAACAACAACAAAGGTAGCTTTGGTTTCTGAAGATGGTTCTTTACTTTATTCTTTTTATAGCAGTAATAACGGAAGCCCTCTTGCCACTACCATAAAAGCAATTAAAGAAATTTATTCTCTTCTTCCAACAAAAGCTGAAATTGTTTACTCTTGTTCAACTGGTTATGGCGAAGCGCTGATTAAGGCGGCTTTGTTGCTTGATGAGGGTGAGGTTGAAACGGTTTCTCACTATTATGCCGCTGCTTTTTTTGCTCCTGATGTTGATTGTATATTGGACATTGGTGGTCAGGATATGAAATGCATCCGTATCAAAAATCAAACGGTAGACAGTGTTCAATTAAATGAAGCCTGCTCTTCTGGTTGTGGATCTTTTATTGAAACTTTTGCTAAATCATTGAATTTTACAGTGGAAAATTTTGCACATTCTGCATTATTTGCTCAAAACCCAATTGATCTAGGAACGCGCTGTACCGTATTTATGAATTCCAAAGTAAAGCAGGCACAAAAGGAAGGTGCCGGCGTTGATGATATTTCAGCCGGTCTTGCATATTCTGTGATTAAAAATGCTTTATTTAAGGTTATTAAAGTATCTGATCCAAAGGATTTAGGAAAACATATAGTAGTGCAGGGTGGTACTTTTTATAATGACGCGGTCTTAAGAAGTTTTGAAAAAATCTCAAAATGTGAAGCAATACGTCCTGACATTGCCGGAATCATGGGTGCATTTGGTGCTGCTCTAATTGCAAGAGAACGCTATCAAATATCGCCTGCCAAAAAGACCACCATGCTTTCCATTGATAAGATCAATGCACTCGCGTTCGACACTAAAATGAGTCGTTGCAGAGGTTGTACCAATAGTTGTCTGCTAACCATTAACCGATTTACCGGCGGACGACAGTACATTACAGGTAATCGTTGTGAACGTGGTATTGGAAAGGAAAAAAATAAAGAAAATATTCCTAACCTCTTTGAATATAAATATCAGCGCATGTTTTCCTATCAGCCTTTATCACCTGAAGACGCGTTACACGGAACTGTCGGAATCCCGCGCGTACTTAACATGTATGAAAACTATCCATTTTGGTTTACCTTTTTTAACGAGCTTAAATTTCAGGTTATATTGTCACCTGACTCTAATCGTAAAATATATGAGCTTGGTATTGAATCCATTCCGAGTGAATCAGAATGTTATCCCGCTAAAATTGCGCATGGTCATGTAACCTGGTTAATCAAACACGGTGTAGATTTTATATTTTACCCTTGTATTCCTTATGAGCGAAAAGAATTTTCAGATGCCAATAATCATTACAATTGTCCTATTGTAACCTCTTATGCTGAAAATATCAAAAATAATATAGATGAAATAGCCCAAGGTGAGGTTGATTTTAAGAATCCTTTTATTTCCTTTGAGAGCAAGGAAACCATCCTGCCTCAGTTACTGAAGTCACTTTCGGAATTTAATCTTTCACCTGAGGAGATAAAGACTGCGCTTGATGCTGCATGGGAGGAGTTAAAGTCTTCAAGAGAAGATATAAAACAAAAGGGAGAGGAAACGCTTGCCTACCTGGAAGAAACAGGAAGAAGGGGAATTGTATTAGCTGGCCGTCCATACCATATTGATCCTGAAATTAATCATGGTATTCCTGAACTAATTACCTCATATGGTATAGCAGTTTTGACTGAGGATTCAATATCTCACTTACAACCTGTAGAACGTCCGCTTCTTGTAATGGATCAATGGATGTATCATTCCAGATTATATGCCGCTGCAAACTATATCAAAATGAAAGAAAATATAGATATGATTCAGCTTAATTCTTTTGGTTGCGGTCTGGATGCGGTTACAACAGATGAAGTTAGTGATATTCTTTCTAAATCAGATAAAATATATACCGTACTGAAAATTGACGAGGTAAATAATTTAGGCGCAGCCAGAATCCGCATTCGCTCGCTTATTTCTGCCTTGCGTGTAAGAGAACAAAAAAACTTCAGTCGAAACGTTCACTCATCTGCCTATAACAGAATTATATTTACAGAGGAAATGCGCAAGAATTATACCATATTATGTCCGCAAATGTCACCGATTCATTTTGAAATGGTTGAGCCTGCATTAGTATCATGTGGGTACAACTTAAAGCTGCTTGGCAATGATAATAAGTCTTCCGTTGATATTGGTCTTAAATACGTAAATAATGATGCCTGCTATCCATCTCTTATGGTAGTGGGACAAATTATGGATGCTGTTCTATCAGGTGAATATGACCTGGACAAAACAGCAGTTATTATCTCACAAACAGGAGGAGGCTGCCGTGCTTCCAACTATATTGGCTTTATCAGACGTGCCCTTGAAAAAGCGGGTTATCCACAAATTCCCGTAATATCCTTAAATCTAAGCGGATTAGAAGGAAATCCTGGTTTTAAGATAACCTATAAAATGGTTAAGAAAGGGGTATTCGCTTTAGTTTTTGGAGACATTTTTATGCGCACACTCTATCGCATGCGTCCTTATGAGCAGATTTCGGGATCTGCTAATGAGTTGCATCGAAAATGGGTTAGCATTTGCACTGAATTTATAACAAGTAAAAATCCATCCTATTTTAAATTCAAACAATTATGCCGCGCAATTATACAGGATTTTGATCATCTGCCGATAACAGATGAAGTAAAGCCAAAAGTAGGTGTAGTAGGCGAAATTTTAGTGAAATTTTTACCCGCCGCAAATAATTATCTTGTGGAATTGCTTGAAAAGGAAGGTGCTGAGGCTGTTGTACCTGATTTGCTAGATTTCTTTCTTTATTGCTTTAAAAATACCGAATTTAAGGCAGATGAACTGGGCTTTAAAAAGTCATCTGCTATTAAAGGAAAACTGGGTATAAAGGCAATAGAATGGATTCGTGGTACTGCTGCTAAAGAACTCAGAAAAAGCCATAATTTTACCACTATGTCCAACATTGATGAACTTGCTGAAATGGCTTCCAAATTCGTTTCTCTTGGTAACCAAACAGGTGAGGGTTGGTTTCTAACAGGAGAAATGTTAGAGCTAATTCACAACGAAACACTTAATATTGTATGCGCACAACCATTCGCCTGCCTTCCTAATCATGTTGTAGGTAAAGGTGTAATTAAGGAAATACGAAATAAATATCAACTTTCTAATATAGTTGCAATCGATTATGACCCCGGTGCAAGTGAAGTAAATCAGTTGAATCGTATTAAATTGATGCTCTCAACAGCGAATAAAAATCTTAATAAGAAAAAATAGGTCTGAAATAATTTACCTGAATTATCAAAAAATATTTTAAACTACATTCGGATGGACATGTTTTACTTTTAACTTTAAAAGTGCTTCAGATAGTAACTACCTGAAGCACTTTATTCTCTCTTGACACTTATAAATATAATTAAATATTTTCAATTTGCCAATCAATCGTATCCAGACCATTCTCTTCTAAATACTGATTTGTTCTACTAAACGGTTTGCTTCCAAAAAATCCTCTATAGGCTGATAAGGGACTTGGATGAGGCGCTTCCAGAATTAAATGTTTTGGATTATTCAGCATTAACTTTTTGCTCTGAGCAGGTTTGCCCCATAATATGTACACAATTGGTCTATCTTGCTCATTTATAATCCTGATTGCGGCATCAGTAAATTCCTCCCAGCCAATTCCTCTGTGTGAATTTGCCTGATGAGCTCTGACAGTAAGAACTGTATTTAGTAACAATACACCTTGCTGTGCCCATTTTACCAAATAACCGTTATTTGGCACATAGCAGCCTAAATCATCCTGCAATTCTTTATATATATTAACTAATGATGGTGGAATCTCCACATCCGGCTTAACAGAGAAACAAACGCCGTGCGCCTGTCCATTATCGTGATACGGATCTTGTCCCAAAATCACCACCTTAACCTGAGCTAACGGTGTTAAGTGAAATGCATTAAATATATCATCTGCCTGCGGAAATATCAGTCTTGAATTGTATTCCTCAATTACTCTTTTATGAAGATTTCCATAGTATTCTTTCTTAAATTCGCCTTTTAAAGGCTCCAGCCAATCATTATTAATAGGCGGCATATTCTTCACCTCTTATTTCTTTCTATAATCTTACAGGAACCCCTTTGTTCCTTAAAAATTTCTTTACCTGATTAATTTCTAATTCATTATAATGAAATAATGATGCGGCTAATGCTGCATCTGCCTTTCCAAGCGTTAAGGCTTCATGAAAATGTTCCAATGTTCCAGCCCCTCCTGAAGCAATAACAGGGATTGAAACATTTTCCGCGATTACCTTTGTTAATTCAATGTCATAGCCTGATTTAGTTCCATCACAATCCATACTGGTCAAAAGTATCTCTCCTGCGCCAAGTTGATCCACTCTCATTGCCCATTCAACAGCATCAATCCCAGCATCAATTCGACCACCATTCTTGTAAATATTCCATCCTAAACCATCTTCTCTTTTTCTTGCATCAATGGCTATTACAACACATTGACTACCAAATTTATCTGCTGCTTCACTTATGAGATTGGGATTATTGATTGCTGAAGAATTGATTGATATTTTATCTGCCCCTTCACGAAGAATGGCCTTAAAATCTTCAACGCTTCGAATTCCTCCCCCTACTGTAAATGGAATGAAAACCTTCTCCGCCACTTTTCTTACCATATCAATTACTGTACTTCGATCATCAGAAGTAGCCGTAATATCCAAAAACACAACTTCATCTGCCCCTGCTTTATCGTAAGCAGCAGCTATTTCAACCGGATCACCTGCATCCTGAAGGTTTACAAAATTAACTCCCTTTACAACCCGTGCATTACAAACATCCAAACAAGGAATTATTCTTTTAGTATGCATTACATTTCCTCCTTATCAAGATTTGCAAAATTTTGCAGAATTTTAAGTCCAACTGAACTGCTCTTCTCTGGATGAAATTGGCATGCGAATACATTATCCTTCTCAACTGAAGCATGTATCAGCGTACTATAATCAGTTGTTGCCCTAACTATATTTTCATTACTCGCTTTTAAATAATAGGAATGCACAAAATAAACATAGGCATCGTGATCGATTTTATTAAATAATTTACCATTATTTACTAATGTTAAAGAATTCCAACCTATATGAGGAATTTTCAGATCTTCTTTTTCAGGAATCCTTAGTATTTCACCCTTTAAAATTCCTAATCCATCAATTCCTGGACTTTCATCACTTCGATCAAATAGCAACTGTAAACCCAGACAAATGCCAAGAAAAGGCTTATTCATAAAAACAATTTCCCAAATAACTTTATCAAGCTCATAATTTTTTAAATTACTCATAGCATTACCAAATGCACCTACGCCTGGCAAAATAACCTTATCTGCTTTTAGCAAAATCTTTCTGTCTCGTGTAACAATAACTTCCTCACCCAAAAATGTAAGTGCTTTTTCTACACTTTTTAAATTACCGGCATCATAATCAATAATTCCTATCATTTCATCCCTCCATAATTCTATGAGTTCTATCAATCGTTACTATTATAAAACACAATTTTCAAATTGCATATAAAAATCTTCATTTTTTCCCAAAAAAGCAAAGCAGAATAATCTGCCTTGCTTTTTACTAATTTGTAATATTATATACTTGTGCTGAATATTCTTCTTGAGTTTCCAATGTATTTATATTCCTTGCCATCTCTATTGAAACATTATATTTATCATTTAACGCTGTTGTAATTTGTGACATCATACTATCATAAGTGGCTGTTACTCCATATTCCTGTGCCTCAGCATAATGATCATCATATTTATCAACGCCTTTTAATAATGCACTCAATGCTTCGGGCTGCATTCCAAGTTTATCATAAATTTCATATGTGCTTAACTGATTATTTAATAGCATAATTATTTGAAGTTTGTTGTAAAAATCTTTATCCTTTTCTTTAATTGTCAGACCTTCCAATTCATTATAAGCTTCAGTATATTGCTCCCTTTCATAGAAGCCTTTGGCGTTAGACATATTTAAACTATATGGTATCAAATTTACACCAAGAATAATAAACAAACCAATTGAAATACATAAAACACAAACTGCTACAACCTGACCTTTATGCAATGGTGCAGAAGGTTCTTCAATAATCTCAGGCTTTTTAATTTTTTCCCTTTTTGGCTTTTTTTCTTTCTTAGGCTTTTTTTCTTTTTTGATTTTCTCTTTTTGGGGCTTCTTCTTTTTGTCCTTTTTTGATAATTCATCTAAAATCTCATCATCATTCACATCTGTATCTTTACTTTTGAATAATCTAGAAAAAATCCCGCCTTTTTTTTCTTTTTTACCAGAGTTATTTGAGGTTTTTACATCTGTTTTTTCTTGATCTATTTTTGCCAACAATTCTTCTTCATCCGAATTACCGAAAATATCTTCATTTGAAAGATCCTCCTCACCCAGAAGCTTCATTAAATCATCATCAAATAAGCTTTTAGGCTCCTCAGTCTCATTCGAGACTTCTTCTCCATCTAGCTTAATTTCCTCATCCTCACCATTTAGTACGCTAAAAATATCTTCCTCTGCACTAACATCTGAAACAATCTCATCTATAGTAGCAGAAGCTTCACTTTTTGTTAGTTCAGAAGCCTCCTCTTCTGTTTCCATTGAAGGTAGTGTACTTTCCTTATTTAACTCTTCCACATCTCTGAAAATATGATCAATACTATTTAAAATAGGCTCCTCTTTGTTGGCAGTTACTACCTCTTTAGCCAAATTATTCTCTAATGATTCTTGCTCATCTGCAAATATATCACCTAATGGCTCTTCCTCTGGCTCTGCAAATACATCACCTAATGGCTCTTCCTCTGGCTCTGCAAATACATCACCTAATGGCTCTTCCTCTGGCTCTGCAAATACATCACCTAATGGCTCTTCCTCTGGCTCTGCAATCACATCACCTAACGCCTCTTCCTCTGGCTCTGCAATCACATCACCTAACGCCTCTTCCTCTGGCTCTGCAATCACATCACCTAACGCCTCTTCCTCTGGCTCTGCAATCACATCACCTAACGCCTCTTCCTCTGGCTCTGCAATCACATCACCTAACGCCTCTTCCTCTGGCTCTGCAATCACATCACCTAACGCCTCTTCCTCTGGCTCTGCAATCACATCATCAATTAGTTCTTTCTCTGACATATCTTCCCCTTTTGTAGATGCCTTTTGTGAATGTTCATCTATTTCCATACTACTATTATCGTGATCTAAAATCTGATTATTAACATCTGAAAGTTCTTCTATCTCACTCTCTATGTAGCTTACATCTATAATATTGTTATTTTTATTTATAGCTTCATCAGAATTAGTTTGTTCAAAATAGGTATCATATTCATTTTCCACTGCTGTTTGCTGTTCAACTATATCATCCTTTGAATCAATGATAGAGTCTAATAAACTATTTAAATAATCCTCTTGCCTCATAAATTTACCTCCACCCAATATAATAAAAATGCATAACCATTCTTATTATAAAATTTAGTACTTGTATCACTATTTTATTAGAAAATTAACTGCGTTTTCTTTTATCGTTATTGCCTTGTTTGTTAACTCCTCACTGACTTGATTCCATTTCTCATTAATTCTAATTAAATGAGCGTTGTTATTGATAAAAGTTATTTTTTCAAAAGGCCATCGAATTACAGTAGGATATTTAAATCCTACCCCAAGCTCAAGAACACATATACTCCTATTTAATGAATGCGCTATCCATTGTGTATAATCGGACCATCTATCTAAATATCCTGACTCACAATAGCCATAAACGCCAACTGTGTTATAAATTGCCGGCCGACCACAATTCTCACATAATGGTCTTTCAATTTCACTAAGTCTTATATTCTTATTAAAAATATTTTGAATAATTTGATACTCAATCTCTGCATTTTCCCAAACTAGATTACTACAATTGTTTGAACATTGATAGAGACTTTTAGTTCCACATGGATAAACAACTCTCTTATCCAAAAAGCCAGCTCTTTTCAATAAAGAATCTAAATTCATATTCACTATATAATAATCTTTTTCTCTGATCAATTCAAAAAGCTTTTGATAAGCACGAAAAATTCTAAATGTATCCAAATTAAGTTCTGAATTAATGTGATAATTTTTTATATGTTCAATTATCCACTCATCTTCGTTCAAGATTCCAACACTTTTCTTGTTCAAATATGCCTGATAAGCGTTGCTATCAGTTAAATCAATCATTTCACACGAAAATTCTTCTCCAATTCCAATCAGAATTTTATCTGATTTCTGAATTAATTCAATTACCTTATTAATCCCATCTGTCATTTATATTATGCCTTTCTCAAAACTCCTATAGAAAAAAGCTCTTATCCTTGCACTACGAATAAGAACTTTTCGTTAGCTCTATTATTTTACTAACTTATCTATTTCTGAAACCAAATTACCAATCTCAGGCTTTGAAAGTTGAGCATTAGCACCCAATTGCTCTCCTTTTCTTCTCATCTCTTCGTTAACAAGTGAGGAAAATATAACTACTGGTATTGAAGCAAGCTTATCATCCGATTTGATTAACTTAGTTAATCTATGACCATCCATCAATGGCATCTCTATGTCAGTAATGACGCACTTCACTTTCTCAGCATATGTCCCCTCTTTTTTCAATTTAATCAAAGTATCCCAAGCTTCTTGCCCATTACTTGTAACAATTAAATTCTTATATCCAGCCTTTTTTAAGGAATCAGTAATTAACTTACAAAGAAGAGGTGAGTCCTCTGATACAAGTATTGGAGCATCATTACGCTGACGATCTCCCATTTCCTCAATTTCTGATACCTTTAATCCTGTTTCAGGACTAATATCGGTTACTATTTTCTCAAAATCCAGAATAATTATCAGCTTATCTTCAATTTTAATAATTCCAGTTGAAACACCACTGCCTGCTGTATTAATAGTCTGATCTGGTTTGATTATATCAGCCCATGAAATTCTATGTATTCCAAGCACAGAGTCTACATGAAATGCAATATTCAATTTATTAAAATTTGTTATAATAAATAATCCCTTATCATCAGAATTGTGATTTAATCCAATCGCTCTCTTTAAATTAATTACTGAAATCATAATATCACGAGGCATAAACACTCCTTCTATACAAGGATGTGCATTAGGAACTGGAGTTACTTTTTGAAAGGTTAAAATTTCCCTAATCTTCGCAACATTAATTCCATAATGATTACCACCTAGAGTAAATTCTAAAACCTCAAGCTCATTTGTTCCATTCTCTAGTAGTATATTTGTATCCATATCTATACCTTCCTCTCTCTATGTAACATGTCTGTCTTATCATATTGTTTTTATTATAGCATAAATATTCCAAAAGATGTATTTATTTTTATTAACAATTTATTAAAAAATATTTGATATTCAGCTAATTACGAAAGATTCCAATAAAAAACATGCTTTAGTCATACACAATTTAACTCATATAATAACAGAGTGTATAACCGGCAGCCGAATGATTTATCATAGAAGAAATTTAGATGAATTTTTATTATCTATTATACTAAAAAAAGACATTCCTTATAAAGAACATCCACATATACTAAAAGCTATTATATTTAACACAAAAACAAAAAATTTAATTCGCTTGTATCTTCAAAACTGCACATTGAACTCGAAAAATATTTGACGCTTCTTAGCTCTTCAAGCTTCGCTTGTCGTTTGCTATTCTCTTTGGGTCATGCCCTCGACCGATTAGTAACAGTCAGCTCCATACATTACTGCACTTCCACCTCTGCCCTATCTACCTTGTACTCTTCA
>NZ_QICS01000016.1 GCF_003201285.1 Lachnotalea glycerini | reverse complement strand
ACTAGCCACAATGACAGGAGCGGCAGTAGGAATGCTGACATACGGAGGAATGACCAAGTATGACAGTGTGAAAAATGTGAGTGGATACTATAAGAAATCAGAATATCAAACCGTATTGAGTAAAGTGGTTGACAAAGATTTGGCTGAGACTGGGATTAAGGGTGGGAGTAAGACTATAAGTACTTTGGGAGATTTATCACAGGAACAGATTAATGCAATAGTAAAGTATACTGGTGACGATTATGCAAATATAAATAATTCCCTACGTGGACTGGAAACGGTAACACCTGAAAATCAGGCAACTATTAATGTGATGAAATCAGCCCTAGATAATGCTTCATTGCCAGAAGATATGGTTTTATATCGGGGAACCTCTACAGAGGAATTGGGAAATTTAAAGAATTTAGCACCCGAAGAATTAGTTGGAGAAAAATTTGTGGAATCTGGATTTACGAGTACATCAATAGATAGTGCTGTAGCAAGTGGAACATTTTCAGGAAATCTGCAAATTACAAATGATGCACCTAGTGGTGCACATGCATTGGATATATCTTTTGTTAGCCAATATTCAAATGAAGCTGAGATTTTATTTAATGCAGGACAAGAAATGCTGATTACTTCGGCAGAAAGCAAAAAAGGAATTTTATACATAACAGTAATCGCTGAATAAAAGGAGAAAATTGAAGGTATGGGAAAAAAACAATTGACATTAGTTGAAAGATGGGAATTAGATATAAAAGCGTATGAGAAAGGTGTAAATGTAAAAACTTCTACTCCTCAGTGTAAAAAATGTCGATATTTTATAAAAAAAAATGCATTACATTGCGATATTTATATAAATGAAAAAAAACCAAGGGATGTAATGTTTTGCCATAAGGAATGCCTTTCTTTTAATAGTAATAATATTTTAGATATTGGTGTTTTAAATGAATATGACAACCGATTATATGGTGGAATATTTGGATTTTGTATTGGTGACATGTTGGGGGTGCCAGTAGAATTTTCAACAAGAGAGGAGAGAGACAATGATGAAGTAAAGGAGTTAAGGGCATATGGAACCTATCATCAACCATTTGGCGCATGGTCGGATGATACTTCGATGATGTTATGTTTAATAGATGCTTTTAATTATGGATTTTCTATGGATAAATTAGCTGAAAATTTTGTCAGTTATTATAAAGATGGTAAATTCACTCCAAATGGTGTGATGTTTGATATCGGAATTTCTACCCAGAATGCAATAGAAAAAATTATCCATGGAATTGAGCCTGTTAAATGTGGTGGAAGTTCAGAAATGGATAATGGAAATGGTTCACTAATGAGAATATTACCTCTTGCATATTTGGAAAATAAATATGATGAAGAGCAGATTGTTAAATTAGTGGAAAATGTTTCTTCAATAACTCATTCACATGATAGGTCAAAACTTGCATGTATTCTTTATGTAGAATTGGCTTCACAACTTATTCAGGGTAAAGAAAAATTAGAGGCTTATGAAGAGACTATAGAGTTAATAAGAAAGAAATGTAATGAAGTATATTCTAACGAGTTTAAAAATTTTGAAAAAATTTTGAATAAAAATGTTATTAATTTTAGGCGGGAGGAAATAAAATCAACAGGCTATGTTATAGATACATTGGAAGCCGTTTTATGGTTATTTTTCAATAAAAATTCATATGAAGAAATGGTTCTTGGAGCAGTAAATTTAGGAGGAGATACTGATACGATTGCTGCTATTGTTGGAGGCCTTTCAGGAATATATTATGGTTTTAACTCAATACCTGACAGATGGGTGCAAAATGTTGAAAGAAAAAAAGAAATAATGGAAATGATTAGCTGTTTCTTTAAAATAATTAATGATTAATTATATTACTTTAACTATGGTTATACTTTAGGACTTCCAACTCCTTAAATTTCAGTCTCTAAAATTTATTAATATCGGAGTCTCGCGAAGCGACAACAGGAGATATTAATAAATAGATTAATGATTAGAGGCTTGAGCAAAAAATCCCACATTAGGTATACCATAGGTAAAATGAATTTAAAACGTTCAGATAGATGCACTTTTTTCAGAGATGAAAAGGGTGCATTTTTTACCACATAAGATTGAGTATTAAAGTGAGAAATTTATCTTTAGTATACGTAAGTTATAAAATATCCGTATTACAAAATTATCCCATCGAATTGCTTATCTGAGTAATGTTTGTTAGAAATCATAAGTTCGGTATCTTCTTTTAGATGTATTTTATTAAAGTAGAAGCCATTGCCCATAAAAAATATGCCAAGTTTCATTTTCGTAATCTTTTTTTATCGGTAGCTGACTTGGATTTATCTGATTTCGGAGCGGAACTTCGGCAATAATATAGAAAGGGGTAGTCAGTATTTTTTAGTAAATCAGCCACTTTTTTATGAAAAGGTTCATAGTGATAAGTTGCTACTGCACATTCCTTTTCTGATCCGATATATGGCACATCTAGTAAAATCAATTTGAAGGAATTCGGATTTAAATATGTGAGGCAATCCATTTGTGCTAAGGTTGCATTTTTTAACTTTAGGTGTGCAGGAAGAAATCGTAAGATTGTAATAAAGATACGGTCAGTTTGCTCAACCATTGCTTTGTCGATGCACTGTTGTAGGAACATTTCATAACAACTGTATCCAGATATCTATGACTTTCAAGATTATTGTATAAACGGATATTTAAGTTAAGGGGAACTATGGGTATTGTAGATGAAAGTAAGAACGTATACTGGATGATAATTGAATTTCAGTAAAAGTTTAGATTGTATCTATAGATATAAAAGATGAAAGCATCGACGAATATAAGTACTTGTGACAGACAGCATAAGCATATTTAGATGCAATAAGGGACCAGTGTTTAAAACTGTCAGATAGATTTGCTCAATCGAAGTATTACAGCCAACATGCCATATCTTGAAGTGGGTAATGGGGAAACATTTCAGACCTTCAGTAGCAGAGCATCTTAATACCTTGGTATTTTATGTGTGGGGTGCAAACTACTTCCAGTCTTGTCTTAAAATGCCACGTTTGGCGAATTATGCGGTTGTTCTATAGTTCCTATTCGTACTGAATTAGGAACTATGGCTTGAAATGGTTCAACACTTGCAGTGGAATCGGATTTATGGAACTAGATGGGCATGAATTTAGGAACTTAGCAGGTTTTATAGGGTTTGCCAGTCTGCCGTGTGTTTTGCGAAACTGTTAGACTGTAAGAGGATTGGAGTTGATTGTTATGAATAAACGTACAAAAGCATTAGATGAGGAAACCTATAAGTGGATTCTATCAGTCATGAGAGAAGGTTTCACCTATCATGGGGTAGATTATAGAGCAAATGAGCGGATTGCTACCGTGTTGATTTTGGAGTATAATCTTGGATTGCGTGTTGGTGATATTTTAAATCTTACCGTAGATTCTTTTGTAAAAGATTGTAGTAGGTATCGCCTTGATATTTATGAACAGAAAATGGGCAAATACAGAAATTTCAATGTACCAGATGAAGTGTATCAGTTCATTCGTGATTATGCATATGAACATAATATTTCGCCAAAATCGAAATTGTTTCTAATCACAGAACGGGCAGTACTAAAGCATTTGAAAGTGGTATGTGAGTTTCTTAAATTAACTGGTATAGGCAGCCATTCTTTCCGTAAGGTATTGATTAATAGTTAAAGTAAAAAATCAATATAAATCGGAAAATGTTATTAATGTAAAAGATTTGTAGTGAACTTTGAACCATGAAAGCAGAAGATGGAATAGAACGAATAAATAAGACATTAGTTTTGTTGAGATAAATAGAAATATTATAAATTAATGATTGAAAAAATTAATTTCATATGGTAGAATATGTACATTGGCTATAGGAGGTGTTAACTATGGATATTTTAAGAATCGTTCTTACAATTATATTTGTTATAAATTGTATTGTTTTAACAATAATAGTCTTAATGCAGGAAGGAAAATCGGCAGGACTTGGAGCTATCGGCGGCGGTTCGACTGATACATTTTGGAGTAAAAATAAGGGGCGTTCTATGGAAGGTGCTCTTGAAAAATCAACTAAATTTTCAGCAATTCTGTTTTTGGTATTAGCAGCTGTATTAAATATTAATTTTTAAGATTAGTAGAGAATGAATTTTTAAGATTAGTAGAGAATGAATTTTTATTGAGAAAATAAGTATGTATCAGGATGATAAACACTCTTGTAAAAGGGTGTTTTTTCTATCTGTACGAAATAAAAGATTAGGTGTATTTTGTTTTTTTATTAATTGTACTACTATATTGGAATAGTATGGTATAATAATTAAAACAATAATATAAATTAATATTTTTACAACAAATCAGTTGTAATGTATCATTATAAGTTTAAGAATGCTTTAATTTACATACTATATGGATAGATACAATTGGTATTGCTACGAGATAAGGAGTTGGAGAATATGGAGAAAGAATTACTGGAAGAGCGTAAAAAAGTAATATATGAATTGATTTGCGATGAATTATATATACCAATGAAAATGAAAGAAATTGCAGTGTTGCTTCAGGTACCGAAGGAAGAAAGAGAAGATTTAAAAATTGTGCTTGATGAATTAATTTCAGATGGTAAAATTGAAGTTTCTAAAAAGGGCAAGTTTTCAAAAGCAGAGGGCAAATTTTTAATAGGAACCTATACCGGACATCAAAAGGGCTTTGGTTTTGTAACAGTAGAAGGAATGGAAGAGGATATTTATATTCCTGAAAATGCTACAAACGGGGCGCTTCATAAGGATGAGGTTCAGGTTGTTTTAACAGATGGCAAGGGCGGTAAACGTCAGGAAGGAGCCATCACCAAAATCATATCCCATGGAATGAATGAAGTAATAGGTACCTTTCAAAAAAATAAAAATTTTGGTTTTGTAGTAACGGATAATGTCCGGTTTGCAAAAGATATTTTTATACCACTTGAGCGTTCTAAGGGTGCAATCACAGGGCATAAGGTGGTCGTGGTGATTACAGATTACGGCAGTAATACTAAAAAGCCAGAGGGAAAGGTAAAAGAAATTATCGGACATATAAATGACCCCGGAACAGATATCATGTCAATAGTAAAGGGTTATGATTTGCCTGTAGAATTTCCAGAACGGGTGATGAATCAAGTTGAAAGTGTATCCAATGAAGTATCAGGCGCAGATATGGCAGGAAGAATGGATCTTAGAGATTGGCAGACTGTGACGATTGACGGTGAGGATGCAAAAGACTTAGATGATGCCATTACAATTACAAAAGACGGTGCAAATTATAAATTAGGAGTTCATATCGCAGACGTTACGAATTATGTACAGGAAAAAAGTGCCTTGGATGTAGAAGCGTTAAAAAGGGGCACTAGTGTTTATTTAGTAGATCGTGTTATTCCAATGCTTCCCCATAAATTATCAAATGGAATATGTTCTCTCAATGCCGGGTGTGATCGTCTGGCACTAAGCTGCATTATGACTGTTGATTCAAAAGGTAATATCATTGATCATAAAATTGCAGAGACTGTTATCAATGTAGATAGAAGAATGACCTATACCAGCGTAAAGAAGATACTTGAGGATAAGGATGTAGCTGAAATAGAAGAGTATAAGGAATTGGTTCCTATGTTTGAATTAATGCAGGAGCTGGCACAAATACTTCGTGAAAAAAGAAGAAAAAGAGGCTCAATCGACTTTGATTTTCCAGAATCCAAGATTATTTTGGATAAACTGGGAAAGCCTTTGGAAATTAAGCCTTATGAGAGAAACGTAGCAACGAAAATTATTGAGGATTTTATGTTGGCTGCAAATGAGACGGTTGCTCAGGATTATTTCTGGCAGGAGATGCCTTTTGTATATCGTGTTCATGATAACCCAGCTCCTGAGAAAATTCAGAAATTAGCAATGTTTATCACAAACTTTGGTTACGGCATCAAGACAACTCAAGAAGAGATTCACCCGAAAGAATTACAGAAATTATTGCAAAAAATCGAAGATACTCCGGAGGAAGCACTCATTAGCAGACTTACCTTACGTTCTATGAAGCAAGCTAAATATGCAACAGTCAGCACGGGACACTTTGGTCTTGCGGCTCAATATTACTGTCATTTTACTTCACCAATCAGACGTTATCCTGATTTACAGATTCATCGTATCATCAAAGATTGTCTGCGTGGAAGAATGAATGAAAAACGCATTGATCATTATGAGAAAATTTTATCAGAAGTGGCAGCTCAATCAAGTTCAATGGAGAGAAGAGCCGACGAGGCAGAGCGTGAAACAGAAAAGCTGAAAAAGGTAGAATATATGGAGGATCATATCGGTGAGATTTTTGATGGTGTTATTTCCAGTATTACCGGTTGGGGGATGTATGTTGAGCTGCCAAATACCGTTGAAGGTTTAGTTCATATCACTGCTCTTATGGATGACTATTATATTTATGATGAGAATGCATATGAGCTAGTTGGTGAAAAAACAGGAAAGCATTATAAGCTGGGGCAAAAAGTCAAAGTTGAGGTTACAGCAACTGATAAAGTATTAAGAACGATTGATTTTAAAATAGCCCAGGATGAGATAGAAGAAGTAAAAGATCCGGAGGATTAAAAGACAATGCAAAAAGATAGTATTAAACTGATTGCGAACAACAAAAAGGCTAGATTTGACTATTTTATTGAGGACACCTTTGAGGCGGGTATTGCGCTGCATGGAACTGAGGTAAAATCTCTTAGAATGGGAAAAGGAAGTGTAAAGGAAGCTTTTATTCGTATTGAAAATGGAGAGGTATATCTATACAATATGCATATCAGCCCTTATGAAAAAGGAAATATATTTAATAAGGATCCGCTTCGAATCAAAAAGCTTTTACTTCATAAATATGAGATAAATAAAATAGCAGGACAACTAGCGGCAAAAGGATATACAGTTGTTCCACTTCAGGTATATTTAAAAGGAAGTCTTGTTAAGGTTCAAATTGGTCTTGCAAGAGGTAAAAAGCTGTATGATAAACGTCAGGATATTGCAAAGAAAGATCAAAGACGTGAGGCTGAAAAGGATTTTAAGGTAAAGAATTTATATTAAACGAGAAAGTTCTATGACGAATAAATTAGTAGTGGTTATTTTGCTACGAAGATTGAATTCAATACTATTTCAATCCTCGTAGCAAAATTATTTGTATACCTTGACTTTTTTTACAATAGTTGTACATGAAAAGCTGTAGTTTGTGGAGGAATACTGGCGGTTTGAAAGTTAGCGTGAGTTACTCTTACCATCTGTCCGGGACGAAGAGAGCGAAGACTAACAGGATTTCCATTTCTATCGCTTATCGTAGTGGAATTGGATAGCGCAAACCTTATTTGGCTGTTGATGTTATTAGGATTTCCAGTATATAAGAAATTATTGTTGACATCCACCATGGCTATTCGATCAGTAGTTACACTCACTGATGATTTAAGTTCTCTTCGAGCTACTATCAAAAACGCGCTAGATTGCGGAGGTATACTTCTAGTCATAATTGGTGAAAATAAAGAATCTATCCACATTCCTTTACGAATGTCACATAAACACATAGATAAACCAAATGAGTTTAGAATTACTGTATTTCTACCGATATTTAATCTTAGAAGTTGGATGGATGTCATTCCTTTTGGTTTAAGAACAGCGTAGGAAACCAGCAAATAACCGGTTGCCCTATTTGGTGCAGAAACCTCTTCTACAAGGGCATTATCAATGCGCATAATGTTACCTTGTTGGGAGATTGTACCCCTGTTATCATTATTCATAATTAACCTCTTAATAGCATGTGATTTATGATTCTATTATATGATTAATGTTTAAAAAGTTGCTATATGCAAGGTTTGATTATGATGCCACACTTATAGGTGGTGAACTGCACATGTATTAATCACTTATAAAGACAATTTTAATTTAATTGATTTCTATTATCCTTTTGAAGAATTGATAAATGCCAAAATATGCTTGTTATTAAAATAGGTGTATGTTAAAATACAGTTGAGAATTAACAGAAGTAGCAAGATAGCACACAGCGCCGAAAGTTTTTAGATACCTTAAGTTTGACAAGTGATGTTAATTTATTAGTCAAGATTTTATTAAATATTTAGCAATATTTGGGGAGTACATTATGTGAGGTGATACATTGTTTCTATTATACTTTGAAACTTGTTAACTATAAAGTCTTTGTAAATGCTAATATTTTATCTTGACAGCTGACCCATTATATGGAAAGGGAAATGTCATGAAAAATGAAACATTAAAGCAACAAGCTTATAATATAATAAAAGAAAAAATTATTAATTGTGATTATCCTCCTAATATGGTTTTGAGTGAAGAAAAGTTAAGGGAAGAAATTGCTGCTAGCCGAACTCCTATTCGTGATGCGCTGAGTCGGCTTGAGAGTGAAAATTTGGTTAAAATATTACCTAAAAAAGGAATTATCGTTTCACCATTGTCAATACGTGATATTAATATGATACACGAAGCTAGAATTTTAATTGAACCATTTGCAATTAATAAGTATGGATATAAGATACCAATTGAAAAATTTCAAGAATATTTGAAATTTTTTCGAAAAGAATCTTTGGATATTAAAGATTATAATCTTATGTATGAGTATGATAACCGATTGCACCAAGATTTTATTGATGCAACTGACAATGATTATATTATCAGTACATATGAACGGATTTTTAGTCAAATTCGAAGATTAAGAATATTTTCAGGCGTAAAAGAGAAGAATCGATTACATGAAACGCAACAAGAACATTGTAGAATTATAATGTTTTGCCTTAGTGAAGATTGGGAGAAAGCAGCAGAAGTAATGAAAGAGCATTTGAATTATTCAAAAAAGGCATCATTAGAAGCAGCTCTTAAAGATGAGGGTTTAGAGATTTGAAAATAAGAATTGTTGAATAGTAACAGTTCTAAAGACGAAAAAGAAGTCTTTAGAACTGTTTTTTTGTTATATTGTTACAAAAAATACAAAAAAATAAAAATAATATTGACTTATCTGTGAGTTGGTGTAATATATACGTATACAACGTTGTATACATCAAATGATACAACATGCAATATGACGAATTAATTAGCTGTTTTACGTCAAATATAACAAAAGAAACTTCAATAGAGCTGTAATGAAAGGAGATAAAATGCGAAAAAGGCCATTTGTAGCTAATTTGGTAAACGATACCAAAATACCAAAGATGTTTAAGGTAAGGCAGGTATTTCCTAGGCCTAAAATAGATGTGGAAGAGATTCCATTACTTATTGAAAAATTACTGTCAGAAGAAAAGTTTACAAAACAGGTTCATCCAGGTATGAGAATAGCCATTACAGCTGGATCAAGAGGAATTGCTAATGTTGCACTAACTACAAAATGTTTGGTTGATTTTGTGAAATCAAGAGGCGCAGTTCCATTTGTGGTACCGGCTATGGGAAGTCATGGAGGTGCTACTGCAAAGGGTCAACGACAAATTTTAGAAGGATATGGAATTACAAAACAGTATATTGGATGTCCCATCATTTCATCTATGGAAGTAAAAAAAATCGGATTAAATGCGGAAGGCAGCGAGGTATATATCGATAAAAATGCAGCTGAAGCCGATGGCATCATTTTAGGATGTAGAGTAAAACCACACACGGCTTTTAGAGGTCGTTACGAAAGTGGAATTATGAAGATGATGACAATAGGTCTTGGAAAGCAACAGGGTGCAGAGGTTTGTCATGAGGCCGGATTTAAAAATATGGCTAAAAATATTCCTTTGTTTGGTAAAGCTATCATAGAACATGCTCCCATTCTGTTTGCAGTTCCGACAATAGAGAATGCTTTTGATGAAACTTGTAAAATTGTTGCAATTAATTCAGATGAAATAGAGGAAAAAGAACCTGAATTATTAAAAGAGGCATTTTCTTATATGCCAAAGATTTTAGTGGATTCTTGTGATGTTTTAATTGTAGATCAGATTGGCAAAAACTTTAGCGGTGATGGGATGGATCCTAACATTACAGGTACTTTTTGTACACCGTATGCAAATGGAGGAATCAAGTCTCAAAGAGTAGCAGTTTTGGATTTAAGTCCTGAAACACATGGAAATGGTATTGGACTAGGGTATGCTAGTGCGACAACAGAGCGAGTGTATCAGCAGCTAGATCTTGCATCGATGTATCCAAATGCCATAACATGCACGGTTCTAGGTGGTGTCAAAATTCCGATTATCATGGAAAGTGATAAAGAAGCTATTCAGGTTTGTATTCGAACTTGTAATGAAATTGACAAACAGAATCCAAGAATCGTCCGAATATCCAATAGCTTACACATTGAGCATATTATGTTGTCAGAGTCATATTGGGATGAAATCAAGGATATTCCGAATTTAGTAATAGAATCAGAGCCACAGTATTTATCTTTTGATTATGACGGAAATTTATGGTAACAACGACAAAAAATTGGGAGGAATTAGAATGAAGGCAATATATATTAGTGAGCCAAAGAAAGTAGAAATTCGTGACATTGAAATGCCAATCAGAAAGAAAGGAGAAGCGCTATTAAAAATATTATATGGTGGAATTTGTGGCAGTGATTTAAGTTCTTATAGAGGGACGTTTGCATATTTTGACTATCCAAGAATTCCTGGTCATGAATTTAGTGCTGAAATAGTAGAAATAGAAGAAAATGAGAAAGGGTTAAAATCAGGTATGGTAGTTACCTGCAATCCTTACTTTAATTGTGGAAAATGTTATAGCTGTGAAAGAGGATTTGTAAATGCATGTATGGATAATCAGACTATGGGGTGCCAAAAGGATGGAGCATTTTGTGAATATATTACAATGCCGATAGAGCGTATTTATGATGGAAAGGGTCTATCACCCAAAGTTCTTGCTGCAATTGAGCCATTTTGTATTAGTTATCATGGAGTGCAGCGTGCTGGTGTTAAAAAAGGTGACAAAGTATTAGTCATAGGAGCAGGAACGATTGGAGTATTAGCTGCTACTGCGGCAAAAGCGTTGGGTGGAGAAGTTTATTTAACGGATATTTTAGCACCTAAGCTTGAGTATATTCAAAAGGAATTTAACTTTTCAGGAACTATTTTAAATGACTGTGAAGATACATTTAATCAAGCAGTAAAAGAAATTACCAAAACATCGGATCAAAATGGAAAGGAAGAAGCCTTTGGTTTTGATATTTGTATTGAAGCAGTTGGGCTGCCATCCACATTTCAAAATGCAATTGATGCAGCCGCTTTTGGTGGAAAAGTAGTAGTAATCGGAGTAGGTAAAAAGAATTTAGATTTTAATTATACACTAATTCAAAAGAAAGAGCTAAACGTATTTGGAAGTAGAAATGCGCTAAAGAAAGACTTTTTGGAATTAATAGAGTTAGTAAAAGAAGGAAACGTTGATTTAGAAAAAGTAATCACACACGAGTATTCATTTGCGGATGCACCAAAAGCGTTTCATGATTTTAATATGAACGGATCGGATATGTTGAAAGTAATGATTAATTTTTCAAAATAATTATTATCAATAAGATGTATGATCTACAACGAGAAATATAATTATTTTTTTGAAGAATTAAAACATAACAGGACTAGAGTTTTTAAGGAGGCATTAACATGGATACATTAAATTATAAAGTTTTAGAAAAGACAGGATATGAAGGATATATAAAAAAATCAGCACCAGAAAAAGTATTGCAATTTGGAGAAGGAAATTTCCTACGTGCCTTTGTCGATTACTATTTGGATTGTGCCAATGAGAAAGTGAATTGGAACGGTAAAGTTGCACTTGTTCAACCGATATCTTTGGGGTTAACCGATTTAATTAATGAACAAGAGGGCTTATATACGTTATATCTTAGAGGTAGTGAAAAAGGGAAAAAAATTGACCGTAAGCGAGTTATTTCTGCTGTAAGCAGATGCATAAATGCTTATACAGACTTTCAAAAAGTAATTGAGGCGGCTTGTACCGATGAATTAGAAATTATTGTTTCAAACACAACCGAGGCAGGTATTGTTTATGATCCAGAATGTGAATTTAACCAATGCCCTCCCAGCAGCTTCCCAGCAAAATTAACCAGAATCCTTTATGAAAGATATAAGAAAAATAAGCCAGGCATTATCATATTAAGTTGTGAGCTGATTGATAATAATGGAAAAGAACTACTTAAATGTGTGAATCAGTATATTGATCAATGGAATTTGGAGGAAAAATTTAAAAACTGGATTCAGACAGAAAATATATTCTGTTCTACGCTTGTGGATCGTATTGTTCCTGGTAGGATTAAAGAGGTAAAAGAAATAGAAATGTTAGAAGAAATCAATGGATATCATGATGAATTAATTGATGTTTCAGAATGTTTTGGAGTATGGATTATTGAAGGTCCCAAAGAGTTAGAGGATAGACTACCATTTAAGAAATCCGGACTGAATGTTCATGTGGTGGAAGACGTAGCACCGTATAAAAAAAGAAAAGTTAGAATTCTAAATGGAGCACACACGGGTTTTGTATTGGGAGCGTATCTTTCGGGGCAAGATATTGTAAGAGATTGCATGCATAATAATGTCATTAAATCTTTTATGAATCAAATGCTTTACGAAGAGATAATACCTACTTTATCACTAGATAAAAACGATTTGAAAGAATTTGCGGAAGCAGTAGAAGATCGTTTTAACAATCCTTTTGTAAATCATGAATTAATGAGTATTTCCCTTAATTCTACCTCAAAATGGAAAGCACGAAATATGCCATCATTTTTAGCATATTACAAAAAAGAAGGAAAGTTACCCAAATGCTTAACCATGAGTTTGGCAGCTTATATCGCTTTCTATAGTAATGATATTCAACGAAGAGAAGAGGATGGTTTAATTTGTAAACGTCCAAAAGGAAACGAATATAAAGTGCAAGATGATGCATGGGTACTTGATTTTTATTATGACCATAGAAATGATACTAAGGATCAGTTGGTATACGAGGTGCTCAGTAACAAGCACATGTGGGACACGGACTTGACTGAAATTTCAGGTCTGGAAAAACAAGTTGTGGAAGACTTAACACGGATACATACAATAGGGGCAGAATTGGCATATGCTTCTTGCCTATAACGTTCATTTTTTGATAGGAAGGATATTAGAATGTCAGCAGTGATTCAGATTAAAAAGAATGATAATGTAGTAGTGGCAATTCAAACAATAAAAAAAGATGAGCTAATTGAAATTGGAACGTTTCGTATAAAGGCAATGGAAACCATTCCTCAAGGACATAAGATGGCAATAGAAACCATTAAAAAAGAAGAAAATATTATAAAATATGGATTTTCAATTGGCCATGCAACAGAACACATTTTAGCTGGAACATGGGTTCATACCCACAATATGCAAACCAATCTTTCAGGAGAAAATAAATATACATATGAACCAGATTTAAAAACAATTAAAGTTGTTTCTACGAAATTGTTTCAGGGTTATGAACGAGGAGACAATAAGGTTGGAATTCGAAATGAAATATGGATCATACCAACAGTAGGATGTGTAAACGATATTGCAAAGACTTTAGTGAAAGACAATCAAAACTTAGTCTCAGGCAGCATTGATGGGCTATATACATTTACGCATCCGTTTGGGTGCAGCCAGACGGGAAAAGATCATGCGCAAACAAGAAAATTATTGGCAGCATTGACGCATCATCCCAATGCGGGAGCAGTACTTATTTTAAGCCTTGGCTGCGAAAATCTTACCAAAGAACAGTTTATAAAAGAATTAGGCGACTATGATAAAGAAAGAATAAAATTTCTAACGTGTCAGGATGTAGAAGATGAATTAGAAGCAGGTAAATTATTATTAAAAGAATGCGCTAAATATGCTTCTCAATTTAAACGAACGGATATCCCAATGAGTAAACTGGTAATTGGGATGAAATGTGGGGCATCCGATGGTTTATCTGGAATTACGGCAAACCCTACGGTTGGACGCTTCAGTGATTTTTTGATTGCAGAGGGTGGTAGTACTATTCTTACAGAGGTTCCTGAAATGTTTGGTGCAGAAGATATGCTAATGAATCGTTGCATCAATAAAAATATATTTGATAAAGCAGTCAATATGATTAATGGTTATAAACAGTATTTTACAAACCATAATGAAGTGGTTTATGATAATCCAAGTCCAGGAAATCGACAGGGTGGTATCACAACGTTAGAGGACAAAAGTTGCGGATGTGTTCAAAAAGGTGGAACTGCTCCTGTAATGGATGTAATTGGGTATGGTGATAAAGTAACACAAATGGGTCTTAATCTTTTGTATGGACCAGGAAACGATTTAGTTTCCAGTACCGCATTAACGGCTGCAGGCGCACATATCATATTGTTTACAACGGGAAGAGGGACACCATTTGGTGCTCCAGTACCTACTCTGAAAATTGCTTCTAATTTACAGTTAGCAGAAAAGAAAAAAAGTTGGATAGATTTTAATGCAGGTTCCGTTGCATATGGTGAACCGTTAGATGATGTAGCTCAAAGGCTTTTAACTTTAATTCTTCAAGTGGCAAATGGCAAATTAACGAAAAATGAAGAGAGAGGTTTTCGGGAGATATCTATTTTCAAAGATGGGGTAGTTTTGTAGAAAGTAGATGTTAAATAAATAAATTAGTAATTTATGGAAAATATATATTAACCTAAAGAACTAGTAAAAACTAATATATAATAAAAGTAAATGTTAGCTTTAGTAATTAACATGATGATATAATATGTATCATTATTTTAATAAAAAACAAAAGGAGAAATGTAAAATGAAAAAAATGTTAGCTTTATTTATGGTGGGAATTATGTCAGCAACTCTATATGCAGGTTGCAGTAGTATTAAGACGGATAGTCAGGCAAATGAATCAGAGAGTACAACAGAAGCGGCAACGGGAAAAGATGTTTATACAGAGGAAATTAAGATTGCATTTTTACCAAATGTAATTGGAGATTCTTGTGCAGCAGCTTGGTCAGATGGAATGAAAGAGTACTTGTCAGCATTTTCCAATGTCACATTTGATGTATTTGATGGACAAGCATCCGTAGATACTCAAGTAAAGGTAATGGATGAATTAATCAATCAAAAATACGATGCAATTATTTTACAGGCAACGGATGCATCAGGACTTTCTACTTCAACTGAAAAAGCAGAATCAGCAGGAATTCCAGTTATTACAGTAAATCTTGATGCAGATACTACTCATACAGCACTCGTATCGGCAGTTGATGTGGAAGCGGGACAGGCAATCGCAGATAAAATCGGCGAAAGTTTGAATGGAACGGGTAAAGTTGTAATTATATCAGCAACACCAGGAGCAACAAAGGGAGAAAACATTGACAAGGGATTTAAAGCAGTTATGGAAGAAAAATATCCTAATATTGAAATACTTGATGAGCAGTCTGGTGAATGGTTAACTGAGAATGCGAATACCGTAATGAATGATTATTTAACAAAATATCAAGAAATTGATGCTGTACTATGTCATAATGATGCAATGGCAGAAGGAGCTGCAGAAGCAGTAAAAGCAGCAGGAAGATTAGACCAGATCGCAATATGGGGCGTTGATGGAGAATCAAAAATGCTAGATTACATATCACAAGGATTGTGTACTGGAACGGTTTACACAAACTGTAACAATCAGGGAGCATTGTGTGCACAAATGGCAATGTATGCAGTGGATTCCGGAATAACAGCAAGTTCATTGAGTGAAACACCAGTGATTAAAATGTCTCCAACCATTGTAACACAAGATAATTTAGATAGTATTACAGAAGATATGCGTTGGTAAGTTAAAGGAGATTAAAAGGTGTAAATCCTGTTGGAACAGCCGGATTGTTAAAAAGATATACGAATTAAGGAGGTATACATATGAGACAGGAGAATATACGTCGTTTAATTTCTGTCGTTTCGCTAGTTTTAATGATGCTTATTTTTGGAGTAACTAGCAGCTCATTTTTTACTGTTGGAAATATTTTAAACATCTTAAGAGAATGTGCAATAAGTGGTACGATAGCTGTAGGTGTGGCATTTGTAATTATAACGGCGGGTATTGATTTGTCCACTGGAGCAATCGTAGGATTAGCTAGTATGATATGTGCTAATTTAATGTACTATTATAATTTACCTGCACCAGTAATTATGCTGATTGCAATTGCAACAGGTACATTATGTGGAGGGTTAAATGGGTTTATCGTTACCAAACTCCGAGTACCTGAATTTATAGCTACTTTATCCACACAATATTTGTTTCGTTCTATGGTGTTTGTTTTCGCAATCCGTGAGGCTGGGGTGATTACAAATAAGAAAATAACAAATCCGGGTATTCTTCTTATGGGAGGAAGTGTGAATGGATTTTACCTAGTTACTATGGCATTTTTGTTAATTGCAATCATTGGACAGATCATATTAAAAAAGACGAAATTAGGTGTGTATATATATTCAACTGGAGCAAATAGAAAATCGGCTGAACTTTCTGGAATTAACACAGAAAAAATTAAAATAATAGTATTTACTATAACAGGTTTTTTGTGTGGAATAGCGGCTATTTTTGAAATTGGGCGTGTTGGCAGTGTTACAACAGATTTAGGAGTAAGTCTTGAATTTGAGGTGATCGCAGCAGTTGTAGTTGGTGGATGTGCTTTCTGCGGGGGACGTGGTGATATTTTTGGAACAGTTATAGGTGCAATATTTATGGCCGTATTACAAAATGGTATTTTAAAGTACCATATGCCAACAGCAGCCCAGTTGGTAATAAAAGGTGTTGTTATTGTTATTATGATTATTTTTGATTCTGTATATAATAACATGGTTCAAAAGCGCATACAACAGAAAGCAAAAGATGTAGAAATGAAAATGGCAGGGGGCGAAGCATAATGTCAAATCAAACTTTATTAAAAATGGAAGAAATTGAAAAAAACTTTAATGGCTGCCCCGTATTAAAAAAAGTTAATTTTGAGGTTGAAAGTGGTGAAGTGCATGCCCTTATGGGAGAAAATGGAGCTGGAAAATCAACTTTAATTAAGATATTAACAGGAATTTATCCAAAAGATGGTGGCAGGATCATTTTTGATGGAGAAGAAGTTCATATTAATAATAGATCAGATGCGATAAAACTAGGTATCGGTGTAATTTATCAAGAGCTAAGCTTAATCCCTACTTTAACTGTTGTTCAAAACATTATGTTAGGAAAAGAAAAAGAAAAATTTGGTTTTGTTCAATCGAAAAAGATGAGAGAAGAAGTAATTGAGCTAATTAATAAATACAATTTTGGAATCAAACCAGACGCAATCGTGGAGACGTTGACGATAGCACAAAGGCAAACAGTCGAGATATTAAAAGCGTTAAGTGAAAAATCAAAATTGATTATTATGGATGAGCCAACTGCTTCCTTAAGTTCAAAAGAGTCAGAAGCCCTATTTAAGATTATTGAACAGTTAAAGGAACAAGGAGTCAGCATTATTTATATCTCACATCGTTTGGAAGAAGTTTATCGTCTGTCAGATAGATTAACCGTATTACGAGATGGGGTAAGAGAAGCATTACTCAACAGAGAAGAAATTAATCCTTCCGATGTGATTCGATTAATGATTGGAAAAGATCTTAGTGAATCGACTGCTTCAAACAATTTAAGAGTAGCAAATACACCAGTCAAATTAAAAGTAGTGAATTTAGAGAAGAAAGGTGTTTTTAAGAATATTAGCTTTGAACTTCATGAAGGTGAGATACTTGGCTTTGCTGGTTTAGTTGGAGCAGGAAGAACAGAGGTTATGAGATGCATTTATGGAGCGGATCCTATTGATAGTGGAACTGTGACTTTAGATGGGAAAGAACTACCTAGAAGCATTGGCAAGAATATTGAACTTGGATTTGGTTTAGTACCAGAAGATCGAAGAAATCAGGGATTTACCCCTCTTTTGTCCATTGAAAAAAATGTAGCCTTAACCAATTATGATACGTTAGCAGTTGGCGGATTTGTCAAAGAACAAAAAGAAAAGACACTTGGCAATAAAATGGTAGATGCTTTGGGCATCAGACCCAACAATTCACAAATACCAGTTGGAAATCTTTCGGGCGGTAATCAGCAGAAAGCAGTTTTGGCTAAATGGTTAAGCAGAGATTTAAAAGTACTGATTATTGATGAGCCGACTGCAGGAATTGATGTTGGTGCAAAAGATGAAATATATAAAATTATCGAAAGTATAGCAAAGAATGGGGCATCCGTTATTATGGTTTCTTCCGATTTACAAGAATTACTTAGAGTTTCTCAACGAATTATTGTTATGAGAAAGGGAGAAATATTTACAGAATTTTCAAGTGGAAAAATAACGCAAGAGGATATACTAATGGCTGAATCTGGAATCCTAACGAAGGAGGCTGAAAATAATGAACAGTAAAAAAATTGATTTCAAAAAGATTTTAAGTAAATCTCAAAAATTATGGATTTTATTAATCGTTATGCTTATATTAACCATTCTTCAACCAGGAGTCTTTTTAACAGCCGCAAATATGAAGAGTATCTTGTTATCAATCTCTATTTACGGAATTATGGTATGCGGCACAATTTTTCCTATCTTACTGGGGGGAATTGACCTTTCGGTAGGAGCCGTTGCAGCGGCAGCTGGAGCATTTGCGGTGGTTCAAATTGTAAAAAGCAACTATTCAACTTCAGGCGTTATCATCGGCGTGCTTGGCGGACTTCTATTAGGGGTTTTTGTAGGGTTGATTCATGGGATTATCGTTTCTAAATTTGATGTTCCAGCTTTTTTAATCACGTTAGCTTCGCAAAACATAGTATATGGCGTTGCACAATTATTAACAAAAAACAATGTAATACCTTGTATGGAACCAGCTTCTTTTGCTTTCTTGGGTGGCGGTCGATTATTTGGAATTCCATTTTCCATCATAATTATGCTTACTATAGCTATTATATCGTATGTCTTGTTAAATAAAACGGTATTGGGGCGAAATGTATATGCCGTAGGTGGAAATGCAGAAGCATGCCGATTGTCCGGTGTTAAGAGCAAAAAGATTATTATTCTATCCTATATAACATCAGGATTTACTGCTGCCATGGCAGGAATTGTTCTTGCAAGTATGAATCGTCAGGCAATTGCAAAAGCTGCGCAAGGATATGACAATTACGTTCTTACGGCACTAGTCGTCGGAGGCGCTTCCTTAATGGGAGGTGAAGGAAGCATTATTGGTGCTATATGGGGCGCATTTTTGGTAGGAGTTATTTCAAACGGACTACGACTCATTGGTGTGACATCAGATTATCATGGAATTGTTAAGTGTATTGTTATTGTTGCTGCGGTAGCATTTGATGCTCATATCAGACACAAAAATAGTGGATTGCAAAAAAGTAACTTTTTCTTCAAAAAAGGGAAAAAGTTAGCGAAAGAAGGAGGTTCTCTATGAAAATCATTGACTCCCATGTACATATTTTTGAAACCTTAAGAGGATTTAATGGAAAAGGAGAACTTACACCCATTGGCAAAGGGCAAGCTCGTTGGGCAAATGGAGAAGTTGTTAAAATGATACCACCTGAAATGGGAGAGTTTGCCTTTACTGCAGAAACTTGTTATAATGTTCTAAAGGAAAATGGAGTAGAACGAGCTGTTTTACTCCAAGGAAGTTTTTATGGATTTCAAAATGAATATGTAGCACAAACGGCTTTAGAATACTCAGATATGTTTATTGGTGCGGGAACGTTTGATCCGATGGGATATTATGCGGATGCGATTTATAATCGTTTGACAAATGATTTAAAGATGAAAATTCTTAAATTTGAAACGAGTACAGGCTGTGGATTCATGTCGTATCACAGAGTCTTTGACATTGCAGAGGTATTTATGCCAATTGCTAAAAAATGTACAGAGAATAATCAAACACTTGTGTTGGATATAGGAAGCCCAGGAATGTCTAGCTTTCAGCCAGAATCAATTGCAAAGATTGCAAAAACGTTTCCAGAATTAAGAATTGTAGTGTGCCATCTTCTTGCACCAACCTTAAAAGAAGGAGATGAAGAAGCTTTAAAGAAAAGTTTGAATTTATTAACATCAAATCATATTTATTTTGATCTTGCTGCAATTCCATTTAATGTGCAGCCAGAAGAATACCCCTATCCGACTGGAATTAAGTATATACAGTTTGCTAAAGATATTGTTGGTTATGATAAGCTGCTTTGGGGTACGGATATACCATCGGTTCTAAATAGTTACTCATACCAACAATTAATCAATTATATCATAGACTCTAATTTGTTTACAGAAAAAGAGCTTTCTGCTATTTTGTATGACAATGCATTCAAGGTATATCCGTTTGAAGTTTAAAAAAAACTTGGATAGACAAAAGAATCAGTGTTTGTCTTGAATTAAAGAGGAGAATGAGCATGGAATTTGTAAAAAAGTTAAACCAATGTAAGGTACAAGAAGGAGAACTTGCATTATTTTGGCTTGGTCAAGCTGGATTTATCATAAAAAACAGTAGAGGAAAAACGTTAGTGGTGGATCCCTATTTATCGGATGCCGTTGAAAGAATATGCGGATTAAAAAGGTTGATGATGCCAGTTATGGAAGCAGAAGATTTAAATCCTGATTTAATAGTTATAAGCCATCACGACGAAGACCACTTGGATATGGATATCATTCCGGATATTATGAAAAGAAATCCAAATACTAGAATATTAGCACCCGATACATCATTTAAAATGTGCAAAGAAGCTGGAATAAGTGAAAAGCAACTTCTATTGTTTAATAAGGGAACGAAAGTAGAATTGGATGAATACAAATTAGAAGCTGTTTTTGCAGATCATGGTGATCACGCCAAAGATGCAATTGGTATGCTGGTAGAAACAGAAGGTCATTTAATTTATTTTGCAGGAGACACTTCTTTTCAGTGCGATCGCATGCAATATGCTGCTTCAAAAGACATTGATATTTTGGTACTCCCTATCAATGGAGAGTATGGAAATATGAATTCTTATGAAGGGGTTGACCTTGTTAAACTAGTGACCCCCAAATTAACCATACCAAGCCATTTTTGGACTTTTATAAGACATGGCTCAGATCCATATACATTTGACCGTGAAATGCGAATTGAGGCACCCAATATGCCGTTTTATTTTATGTGTCAAGGAGAAATGATAAAGTGGAATGGCAGTATGTTAAATCCATAATAGGTATTTAACGACTCTTTCATCAGTCAGCAAAGAATCAAATTATAGTAGTAAATGGTAATTGATTTTAGGAGGCAGCATTCCAAATTCATAAACAATATATCCTAAATAGCATTGGAAAATACAAGAAGTCCTTTACTCCTTAAATTAGTAAACGTGGATTAACACGATCTCAATTAGCAGAAATGTGTAATGTAAAGCAGCCAGTAATAGCGAGAATGGAATCTGATATTCATTCGCCACAAGTAGACAGCATATTAAAAGTACTTACCCCACTAGGGTATGCTCTGCAAATCGTGCCAATGCAAGAGAAGCATAAATCTATGAAAGATATATACTAGAAATAGTGTGTATCTTTTTTTATGGAATAATTATTTACAAAATAGATATGAAATAGATTAATCTTATTTAATAGAAAACTAGTTCCTTTTTCCTATTCATAATGGTAAATATACCTATTCATAGGTGAGGGAGGATTTATATTGAAAAATCTTAAAAAGGTACTGTTAACGCCTATTGTAATGGTTTTTGTGCTATTATTACCAACTGGTCTTAATGAGGTGCAAGCTGCAAAGGCAAAAATAAGAGTAACGTTAAAGTAAGAGATAGTAAAATAAAATCAAAACGTATTCAAGTTTAGCTACTACTAAAACAGTATATGGTGAAAGAGTAATCCCTTTAAATGAAAGTGCTATTTATTACTTAAATCTACTAAAAGAGTTTATCAATAATCATAATATTCAAACAGAGTTTGTTGTATATGCGACAAATGGTAATTATAGTACAGCAAGAAATCTTCAACGAACGTTTGATCTAAATATATCCATGTTTTAAAAGAACAGCAGGTTGAAGCAGTTAGATTTTTAAATATAATTTAAGATAATTTTACTCAATTTTATAACCAAAATAATACCCAAATAAAGCCGAAATTAAATAAAATGTAACGGTTTTAACCGAACTAAAAATAAAACGATATGTTAAATTCATAAAATAAAAAATGCTCAAAACACTGTAATTATAAGCATTTCAAGCATCTTAAATATTTTTGTGATATCTCTTTAATATGGAGCTGAGGGGAATCGAACCCCTGTCCGAAAGCTCTTCCATCATGGCATCTCCCATTACAGTCATTATTTTAACATTCCCTCTGTCCAGCGCCTAATGACAGGCTTTGGATTTTAGTAGCTTCATAAATTCTTTTACTTTTTCAAAGCTTTAAAAGTAAAGTGCCCCGCAAGTTCGAAGCCGAATTCTTAAGCAGCGAGTGGCTTAAGGTCGACTGCTGCCACTAGGCAGCGTACGCTAAATTTTCGTCTGCGTTTATATTTATTTTACGGATTAATGACGCGGTCCCGCCCCGCGAATGGCTTCCTTAACTTCTAAACCCCCGTCGAAACCAGTACAACCCCTAGGCTGTAGGTATGCAAACGTAAGTTTATTATAATCTAATAATTTTATTATGTCAACTTTATTTATAATCCATTTTATTCCTATCAATGATTTAAGAAATCAATAGGTATCATTGTATTTAATGATTCACAACTTCAAGCTTATCATAGATTATATGTACTTTTTCATCACTAAGCTTTGTAAGTACATTTTTTGATTTATCATATATAATATAATTTGCAAGCTTATCACTTTCATGATAAGTATCCTTAATTAGAACTGCTTTATTTCCACAATAATGTGAGAGATATTCTTTGAATTCCCCATTATAACCAGTATCAAGTATTAATAGCATATCAGCTGTTGAAATTGCATTCATTGCTTTTGTAACCTTATTATTATCAATTAATTCGCCAATCATTTTTACATCAGGTCTAATGGCAGAATTACATTCCAGACATTTGGGTAGTCCCTTGCTTTGTATCATATAATCAACCGAGTATCGTTGACCGCATTTTGGGCATATATTATCATAAACATTTCCGTATATATCTATTACATTTTTACATCCAGCTCGCTGTGCCAAATTAAATATTCCTTTAGTAATACAGCATTTTAATCTACCTATTTTCTCAAGTTGAGCCAATTTATAATAGGAAAGACTAGGTTTAAACTTAAATTTTAGTATCTCTTCTTTGTATATTTCAAAGAACTCCTTACTCCTTGTTGAATAAAAACCGATATTATATATTTCTTCCATCGATTTTCCATATTTGTTCTCAAAATAATATGAATAATTCTGAGTCCAATATTCAGGATAGCCGCAATCATAAGTCATACCTCGTCCGTTGATACATACAATATTTTGCGAGTTACTAATTAATTCTTCTAATTGAATTATATTCATATTCATCCTCCTTATATTGTTATAATATCGATTTACTTATGTATATTTCTTACTTTTGCGTGTATAAATAGTATACATCATACAAGTAATTTTTTCAATATTCATGTATTAATTTGTAATTTTATAAAATAATTTATCGAATTATGAAATTGTAAGTATAATTATAAAATTAATTAAATATTTAATGTTATTTAACGAGCCATATTCCCTATGTTTATGTAGATAACAAAATGTTTATAACCGAACATATAAAGTTTATTATTTTTTAAATGTTTATATAATCCATATAAATATTTAATTGTAAGTATTTAAATTCTTTTAAATTATTTAATAAAAGATCACATCATTTACTGATGTCATTATACATGATATGATTCAGTTAAAAAACTGCTCACTTAATAAAGGAGCAGTTTGCTGAAATGTTTTGAAGCGGGTATGGTGACTATCTTGATATAAATAGGAGTTATTTGAATATATTTATTACATAGTCACGCATGGCATCTTTTGAATTGATGCATTTTGCTCCTTCAATTAATTCATTTTGTTTTTCTTTTGTCAATTTAGAAAATTGATTCAAAACGTCACTGTGCTGTGCAAGCTCCATTGTAAAACCGATAGGAAGCTCTTCGTTATTTATCATAGTATCACCTCATTAGGTATTATTTCTAATTTTGCTTATATTAAACAAAAATCTTAAAATAATAAGTTTAAATATTCTGTGAAATAACTTGATAAAGGATATAAGACTGTAGTAAAGTACAATCATAAGATTTAAATTATTGAATAGAAATTTGCTATTAAATCTGTTAAAATATCAGTTAGTAAAAGGAGTGATACAATGGCAGATAGAGATAATTTAGAGATAGATGGATTTGTTTTTTGCTCAAGGCGTGATGCAATTGCAGCGGAAAATGAGTTAAAGGGTGTAGAATATCTTAAAAAGAAAGCAAATACAAAAAATGTGAAAACAGTACTGGTTGTATATAATAAATTAGTTTCTGAGGGGTTATTTCATACTCCGATAGGAATAAGCTATTTAAAAGAGCTTCAGCAGCTTCTGATTGACAGTAAGGAAATAGATAATAATAGTATTAAAAATATTCAGGTAGAGCCATTAGATAATGGTATATCAAAAAGGAATATGGCAGATAGAATAGCACATATATTTAGCAATTCGAAAAAAGCATATCGTGAGAGACTTAAGATGTCAATTATAATAAATATTATTTTGGCAATTGTGATTGCTGCTATGTTTGTTATTACAACTACAGGCAATAATGTAAATATATTGAATTATGAAGAAAAGTTGGTTAATAAATATGCTTCATGGGAACAGGATTTAACAGAAAGAGAAAAAGCATTGAATAACAGATAGAAAGAGGGGTTATCATTATGAATCGTGATAAATTAAAGATTCTTGTTGTAGATGATGAAAGCAGAATGAGAAAGTTGGTAAAAGACTTTTTGGTTAAGCAGGATTATGAAGTAATAGAAGCAGCTGATGGGGCGGAGGCATTGGAGCAATTCTATGCAGTAAAGGATATTGCTCTTATTATTTTAGATGTTATGATGCCCCAAATTGACGGTTGGCAGGTTTGCAGAGAGGTAAGAGAATGTTCTAAGGTTCCAGTTATTATGCTCACTGCTAAAGCGGATGAAAGGGATGAACTGCAGGGCTTTGAACTTGGAGTGGACGAATATATAGCTAAGCCGTTCAGCCCTAAAATATTGGTTGCAAGAGTAGAAGCACTTCTTAGACGTGCTAATGTACTGAATAAGGATGATGTGATTAAGGTTGGAGGCATAGAAATTAACAAGGCAGCTCATATGGTTTATATTGATGGAGAAGCGATTGAGTTAAGCTTTAAGGAATTTGAATTGTTGACATATTTTATTGAAAATCAGGGTATTGCTCTTTCAAGAGAAAAAATTCTAAATAGTGTTTGGAATTATGACTACTTTGGAGATGCAAGAACTATTGATACACATGTAAAAAAATTAAGAAATAAACTTGGAGTAAAAGGTAACTATATAAGGACAATATGGGGTATGGGCTACAAGTTTGAGGTGGAATAGGCTCGTTTTAACAATTGTAACTCTGTAAAAAAATCTATAAGAGAGTATACAAATGCTATCAGCAAAATTGCAGAGGGATATGAAAGTGTATATGATATAACTGCTAATAAAGGGGCTGTTGCCAAATTGACTAGTTTTTAGTCAATTTGGAACAACAGCCCTTAGTTAATAAAGAGGTATAATGGGAATTAATGCATTGGTTTGATTTTCTCATGACCATTTTTAGCTTTTCCTTGAATTTCTGGTACTGGTGCTACTGAATTTTTTGGAATGTGCAATTTGTGATTGCTTTCCGTGCCATGAGGTTCTTTGGGATCAGGTCTTTTCATACCTGCTTTTGCCATATTGATTGCTTCCTTTCTTTTACTCTATACGAAATACACTACAGAATTATTATTACGAAATATTTTAAAGAATATACGATACATCTTTTGACAAAAATAATTAAATACTTGGATTTCATGTAACCCTCATTACGGAAATAATAATATGCTATGGTACTTTTATCTGCTTTTATGTAGACTAGTTAAAGAACATGAATTTACTGTGAAATGAATTGAAAGCCTTGTGCAAAGATAGTATAATTATAGCATTCAGTAATTAGCTAATAACAATATAGTTTCTTTAGCTGATTAGTATAAAATAAAAGAGAAAACAATAGTTGCCAAATAGTTACCGGAAAATAAATAAAAATTATATCAAATTTTATATAGAAAATAGGTTAAAAATTATATTTTTTTGGAAAATGGATATAAAAGTAGTGATAAAATGGTAGTTATGGGCTACAAGTTCGAGGTAGAATAATGAGATGGTCACTTAAGAAAGAAATAGCCTCAGTATTTATTATTTTAATGACGAGTACTATTTTTTTGTGTTGGTTTGTAAATAATACTTTTTTGGAGCGCTACTATGTCGCAAACAAGGAGAATGTTTTATTAAATGCCTATAACGAAATCAATCAGGCAGGTAATGACGGAACCTTAATGTCTGATGATTTTTTAATGCAATTTGAAAAGATTACGTCTACAGGTAATATATCTATTCTTGTTATTGCTCCGAGCGGTAAGGTTATCATGTCCTCTGTTTATGATTATGATATGCTTAATCAGCAGCTCTTAAAAAATATTTTCGAACAAAATACGGATGACGTTACAGTGCTTAGCAAAGAGCAAAATTACATTATTCAAAAGACAAGAGATCCGCAAATTAATACAGATTATTTGGAAATATGGGGAAATCTAGAAAATAACAATTTATTCATTATGCGTACCGCTGTTGAAAGCATTCGAGAAAGTGTTTCAATTTCCAATCGGTTTTTAAGTTATGTCGGCTTATGTGCTGTTATGATTAGTGCGATGATTATATGGACTGTATCAGAGCAGATTTCAAAACCAATACTAGATTTAGCCAGAATATCAAAACGAATGACAAAGCTGGATTTTGAAGCCAAATATACAAGAGGGGGAAGCGATGAAATAGCGATACTTGGAAATCATATCAATAAATTATCAGAAACTTTAGAAAAAACAATATCTGAATTAAAAACAGCCAATAATGAGCTAAAAACAGATATTGAGAAAAAAGAACAGATCGACGAAATGAGAAAAGAGTTTTTATCCAATGTTTCACATGAATTAAAAACCCCTATAGCTTTGGTTCAAGGCTATGCTGAAGGGTTAAAGGAATGCATAAATGATGATGCAGAGAGTAGAGAATTTTACTGTGATGTTATCATGGATGAAGCAAATAAAATGAACAAAATGGTGCAAAAGTTATTAACACTTAATCAAATAGAATTTGGCAATGATAAAATAGCACTGGAGAGATTTGACATTACTGCATTAATTCATGGAATAATACAAGCGTCAGATATTTTGATTAAGCAAAAGGATGTAAAAGTAATTTTTACAGTAAAGGAGCCTATTTATGTTTGGGCAGATGAATTTAAGCTTGAAGAGGTATTTACAAATTATTTTAGTAATGCTTTAAATCACGTTGCAAATGAAAAAATTATTGATGTTAAAATAACCAAATATGAAAATAATATTCGTGTTTCAGTGTTTAACACAGGCGATAGAATACCAGAAAATGATTTGGATAATATATGGATTAAATTTTATAAGGTAGATAAGGCAAGAACAAGAGAATATGGAGGCAGTGGTATTGGTCTATCAATTGTAAAAGCAATTATGGATTCATTAAATAAAAAATGCGGTGTTTCAAATTATGATAATGGAGTAGAATTTTGGTTTGAGCTGGATTCTAATGTACCACAGAATAATTAGACAAAAGATATTGTTTCAATCTTAAAAAGATGTTAAAATTATCAAAGATACTGAAAAGAGATATAATTGATATACAGATAATGAAAAGGGGATAGACTTATGAAAAAAATTGGGATATTGATGGTAACAGTTTTATTTTTAACGGGGTGTGTACAACAGATTGATATATCGGATCAGGAAAGCGATATGATAGCAGCTTATGCGGCAAATGTGACCTTGCAGCATGATAAAAAATATAATAAGAAGTTAGTAGAATCTCAGAATGCTGTTACAGAGCAAGCGGATGCAAATACACCTGAGGTGGATAAAGGTGCTGTTTCAATGAATGAAGAGACGGCTGCTTTGCCGGATGAAATGATGGGGATTGATAATACTGCTGATGCGAATGCGGCAGAGGAAACAGTACCTGATATTGCAACTACTCTTAATTTAGAAGGCTTTAATATTACCTATGAAGGTTTTGAATATGCAAAACAGTATTCAGATGAAGCAGAAAATGAAGCGCAAACAGAAGAAACAGTAAATTCAGAACCACATGTCGTAAATAGTCTGGATAATAGTGTTTTTGTAGTATTGAAATTTAAGGTGGAAAATACAACAGATGAGACGAAACTTTGTGATATACTTTCTTTAAGTCCAAGATTGAAGATTTCAGTAAATAATGAAGAACCGATTAATTCGCACGCATCCTTGTTGAATAATGATTTTTCAACTTTATATAATGAATTTGAAGCACATGAATCTATGAATGTAGTATTACTGGCTGAGGTTGGTCAGGAATATGAGAATAGTGTTAATACGATAGCATTGGATATTGTCTTAAATGGACAAACCACAACTTTTGAACTTAATTAAAATATTGTATTGCTTGTACAGGAGATTATCAGGATGGAGAATAGAATAAAACAGGCAAATCAGTCAATAATAGATGTTCTTAATCTGGAGATAGAGAAAGGACAACTCCCAGGTGCTGCCATTAGTATTATTTACAAAGGTCAAAATGTTATAAACAATTGTCTTGGATATTCGGATTTGGAACAAAAAAAGCAGGTAACGCAAGATTCTATTTTTCGAATCTATTCCATGAGTAAACCAATTGCAGCAGTTGCAGCAATGATACAGGTTGAAAGAGGATTAATTGATATTTATGCACCAATACAAATTTATTTACCAGAATTTAAAAATATGCAGGTATGCAAGGACGGAAAGTTAGAGAAAGCCAAAAGAGAAATTTTAGTTAAAGATTTGCTTGATATGACTTCAGGAATTGTTTATCCGGATATAGATGAAGCAGGATTACATATGGAGGAGCTATTTACTCAACTGCAAACCAGATTAAATCAAGGTGAGAGAATTACAACATTAGAGATATGTAATAAAATAGCTAATATTCCGTTAGCCTTTCATCCTGGTGAAAGATGGAGGTATGGTCTTGGCGTGGATGTAATGGGAGCTATCATTGAAGTAACTTCAGGAATGAGGCTGTCAGAATTTTATGCCAAGGAGATTTTCAATCCACTTGGGATGCAAGACACAGGTTTTTATGTTGAACAAGAAAAGCAAGAACGATTATCTGTGCTTTATAAATATGAAGATCATTTGCTTAAGCCAGATGAAAAAAGACATTTATGCTTAACAAAATGCCTTTCTGCGCCAAGTTTCGAATCCGCTGGAGCAGGTATTGTTTCAACTTTGAGAGATTATAATCAGTTTGCACAGATGTTGGTAAATTATGGAACCTATCGAGATGTTAAATTATTAAGCAGAAAGTCTGTTGAGTTGTTTACACAAAATCATTTGACACGAAAGCAGTTGGCTGCGGTTAATTTTGAAACATCCATAGGATATGGTTATGGTAATTTTATGAGGGTTTATCAGGATTTGACTTTGGCTGGAGCATTGGGAACAGTAGGGGAATTTGGCTGGGATGGCTGGAGTGGTCCTTATGTAACTATTAATCCGTTTGAAAATTTGACTATTGTGATGATGCTTCAACGAGGAGGTTATACCAATGCTTCCCTAATAAGAAAGATCAGAAATATTGCGTATTCTATATTGTAATATATGGAATGTTCTATTCATAGAGCATTCCATTTTTAAGATGATATTCTTATAAATTTGACTTAAAAATAGCTGTGGTTAGTAGTTTTTATGATTACTAATCACAGCCTAATCCCTTAGCAAAAAGAGAATTGATTTTATACCTTGATGTAAATTCATTACATTTATAGTGGTTTTAAGCCAAAATAGTTTAATACACCGATATAAATGGCATAGGCAAAAGCATATTGCTGATTGGCAAGCTTCCAGGCGTCAGAGGAGTTTGTAATATAGGCAAGCTCTACTAAAATTGCAGGCATGTTGGTATTTCGAAGGACATAAAGAGATGGTCTTATTATAACGCCATTATTATTAGTACCTAGTCTACGCACAATTTCGCGTAAAACATCATCGCCAAGCCAATAACTTTCACTGTAAAGAGAGGATACATATACTTCGGTACCGTTTATATTAGGATTGTCATTAGCATTAACATGAATACTGATAAAATAGTTAGCTGGCCAGTTATTTGCCTCGGTTACTCTTTCATTAAGGCTGCTTATATTATCGGTTCCAAGTATTTCAGAAGCGGTATTTCTGGAGGTTCTCACCTCAAAACGAGGATCTTTTTCCAATAAATCAGCTAAGTAACGACCTACCATATACGTAATATCCGATTCATAAAGACCATTTCCTTCTGCACCGCTGTTGTGATAACCAATCGGATTATGACCTTGATCAATAAAAATTCGAATAGCCAAAATATCACCTTCTATTAAAATAAATGAGTTGTTTTAATATATGCCATAATCATAAATATGTGAAAAAATGATTCTTATCTTTTAAATATTATATTCTTGCGTTATACTATTTAAATAAGTATAGTTAGTATTTCAAAATTTATACATAATAAGAAGCCAAATAGGAATGAAAGATAAGGAGAAGCAGAATGAAAGATGAAAATTGTGGATATTGTATGGGAGGAGAACTACTGGATAAATTCGGTATTCCGATTTGTAAACTTGGTGTAAGTGATTTAGTGTTATTTAAAGAACAAAGTAAAAAAGGCAGATGTATTGTGGCTTATAAGGATCATGTAAGTGAAATTGTTGATTTGTCCGAAGAAGAAAGAAATGCATTTTTTGCAGATGTAAATAAAGTGGCTAAGGCTATTCATAAAGCTTTTTCTCCAGATAAAGTGAATTATGGAGCCTATGGAGATACAGGAAGTCATTTGCATATGCATCTGGTACCTAAGTATAAGGATTCAGAAGAATGGGGAAGCACATTTGATATGAATCCACAAAAGACATTCTTATCAGAGAATGAATACAAAGAAATGATTAAATTGATCAAAGCAAATCTTGAATAAAATAAAAAAGTGAAACAGATTATAATAAGTAGTCTGTTTCACTTTTTTATTTAATTGATAAGTTTTACAAACATCCATATTAAGATACGTATATAATATAAACGAAAAATAAAAATTATTTAAAATAGTATTGACTTATTTTAAAATATAATGTATAAATAAAACATAGTATTCATAGCGAATAAGTATGAATAGTGAGAAACTGGTTATGAAATTAATAAATTGTTACTAATAGGAGGAAACAGTATGGCTAATATTTATAGTAGTATTACGGAATTGGTTGGAAAGACACCTTTAGTTGAATTAAAACGCTTAGAGGAGGCAGAGCACTTAGAGGCTAAAATTATTGTAAAGCTTGAGTACTTTAATCCGGCCGGAAGTGTAAAGGATAGAATTGCAAAGGCCATGGTTGAGGATGCAGAAGCAAAGGGATTGATAAATAGCGATACAACAATTATTGAGCCGACAAGTGGAAATACGGGTATCGGTCTTGCAGCTATTGCAGCAGCAAGAGGCTATAAAGCAATTTTTGTAATGCCAGAGACAATGAGTATTGAGAGAAGAAAACTGCTGAAAGGATATGGCGCAGAAATTGTGTTGACAGAAGGCACCAAGGGAATGGCGGGAGCAATTGCAAAAGCGGATGAGCTAGTGAAAGAAATACCGAATGCATTTATACCCGGACAGTTTGTCAATGAAGCAAATCCAAAAGCGCATATTGAAACTACAGGCCCTGAAATTTGGAACGATACAGATGGCGATATTGATCTATTTGTTGCAGGTGTAGGAACGGGTGGTACGCTTACTGGTACTGGTATTTTTTTAAAAAGCAAAAATGCAGATATTAAAGTGGTTGCAGTTGAGCCAGCGAGTTCTCCTGTTTTATCGAAAGGAACACCGGGAGCACATAAAATACAAGGGATTGGTGCCGGTTTTGTACCTGAAGTTTTAAATACCACAATATATGATGAAATAGTTGCTGTTGAAAATGATGCAGCCTTTGAGACAGCAAGATTAATTGCTTACAAAGAAGGTATTTTAGTTGGTATTTCTTCAGGTGCGGCGCTATGGGCAGCAATTGAATTAGCCAAAAGACCAGAAAACAAGGGAAAGACGATTGTTACAGTATTACCGGATACAGGAGAAAGATATCTATCCACTCCTTTATTTGATTAGATGTATCAAAATTATAATATTATGTTTTGAGCTATTTACATGTAAGCAGCATTAGTTTAAAATAAAGTTAAATGATAAACGGTAATTTGAGAGTTAAATTCAGATTACCGTTTTAAAATAATTACAGAGCAATAATGAATTCACAACAGCAGAAAGGTGACTATTATGAATTATAACTTTGATGAAATAATTGATAGAAAAAACACATATAGTTTAAAATACGATTGTAATAAGGAATATGGCATGCCTGAGGATGTACTACCGTTGTGGGTCGCAGATATGGATTTTAAAGCACCAATACGGGTTATTGAGGCATTAAAAGAAATATCAGAATTTGGTATTTATGGTTACACCAGAATCAATGATCAATATTTCTCCACTTTAGAGAGGTGGTATTCAAAATATTTTGGGAGAAGAGTCAGAAAAGAGTGGCTGATAATAACACCTGGCGTTGTTTTTGCGATTGCATTAGCTATAAAAGGGCTTACCAATGAAGGGGACAGTGTTATCATACAAAAACCTGTATATTATCCATTTAGTACTATGATTATTAAAAATAACAGGAAATTAGTCAATAATCCGCTTATTCTGAAAGATAACAAATATGTGATTGATTATGATGATTTTGAAAATAAAATTATTCAAAATAACGTTAAATTGTTTTTATTTTGTAATCCGCATAATCCGGGTGGTAGAGTGTGGACGAAAGAGGAAATAATCAGACTGGCTGATATATGTGTGAAGCATAATGTCAAAATTGTATCAGATGAAATTCATAGTGATTTTATATTCCCCGGATATGAGCATACAGTATTAAGTGACTTGAAGCCTGAATATGAAGCGCTAACTATAACATGCACGGCTCCTACAAAAACCTTTAACTTGGCAGGATTGCAAATATCTAATATTTGGATACCAAATGAAAGAATTAGAAAAATCATAGAAAACGAAAAAAGCAAGACTGGATACCATGAACCTTCCATTACAGGATTAGTAGCATGTAAGGCTGCATATGACAGTGGTGAAGAGTGGTTATCTCAGCTTAGAAGTTATTTAAAGGGAAATCTTGATTTCGTAAGAGAATTTATAAAAATTAATTTGCCTGAAATCGAATTGATCGAACCGGAAGGTACCTACTTAGTCTGGTTAGATTTTAGAAAACTAGGTTTGGCTGATGAGGAAGTGGATACGTTAATTGTGAGCAAAGCAAAGCTTTGGCTAGACAGCGGAAAAATGTTTGGCGAAGAAGGAAAAGGATTTCAAAGGATTAATATTGCATGCCCCAGAACCGTATTAGAAGATGCTTTAAACAGAATAAAGACAGCAATGAATTCAAGCGTTTTTAAGAAAGAGATTGACAAATTATCAGAATAAGAATATACTGTAGCAAATTGAAGTGTTAAACCGTAGAGCAAGAGAAGTAGTTATATAATCTAATTACAGAGAGCTATCGGCTGGTGGAAGATAGTATTAGTAATATAATGAATGGGCTTGTGAGGGCAGCTTGAAACCGATAGGTAGTAGACGCTGACGGAAACCTGATCCGTTAACAAAAAGGTATGCATGTTAGTGCATAAGCAGAGTGGATGTATTACATCAAACTGGGTGGTATCGCAGAAGTATAAGCTTTTGTCCCTTTATAGGGACAAGAGCTTTTTTTCTATATTGAGGTATTGATAATGTAATGTGTTAAAGTAAGTGATTCCTATAGAATAAAACACATACCATATAGAATCTATGTAAATAAATAGGAATATGTTATTGTGTGGTTCCCACATTAAGAATAACAGTATATTGTCTAAAATAAAAAGGAGGAAGGAAGCAGATGATTAAAGAAGCAATTTACAAATTAATGATTGGAAATGACTTAACCTATGAAGAAGCGAAAGATGTTATGGAAGAAATGATGGATGGAACAGCTACACAGGCTCAAATGGGTGCATTCTTAGCTGGTCTTAGAATGAGAGGGGAAACAATCGGAGAAATCACAGCTTTTGCAACTGTAATGAGGGAAAAAGGTATTAAGATTCAGCCTCAAAGGGCTGTGATAGATATCGTAGGTACGGGAGGAGATGAAGTAGGAACTTTTAATATTTCTACAACGAGCGCTTTTGTTGTTGCAGCGGGTGGCGTTCCTGTTGCCAAGCATGGGAACAGAAGCGTATCAAGTAAGAGCGGAGCGGCCGATGTACTGGAGCAGCTCGGAGCCAATCTAATGCTTACTCCTGGCCAAAACGAAGAGATTCTAAATAATATAGGAATATGTTTTATGTTTGCACCAGTATATCATTCTTCTATGAAATACGCTGCACCGGTGAGAAAGGAGCTGGGAATTCGAACTGTATTTAATATTCTTGGACCTTTATCCAATCCGGCAGCCGCTACGATGCAGTTACTTGGAGTTTATGATCAAAAGCTTGCCCAGCCATTGGCACAGGTATTGGCTAATTTAGGAGTAACAAGAGGTGTAGTTGTATGCGGGAAAGATGGGCTTGACGAAATTACGCTAACAGGAGAAACTACAGTTTATGAGATTAGAGATGGAAAAACTACAAATTATGCTATTACACCAGACGAGTTTGGTTTAAAATCCTGTGCGCTGGCTCAACTAATTGGTGGAACCCCCGAAGAAAATGCGAAAATTACAGAAAATATATTATTAGGTAAGGAGAATGGACCTAAGAAAGATGTGATTTTAATGAATGCAGGAATGTGCTTGTATCTTGGAATAGACGGGATATCGCTGAAAGAGGGCATAGAAATGGCTGCAAACATTATTGAGTCTGGTAAGGCGTATCAAAAGCTTTGTGAGTTTATAAGAGAGACAAACGAAGCTCAGCAATAATGTCTGTTATTTGTTGTATTGATGCTTGGTACTATTTGGTGATTTACAAAAAGGTAAATATTGTGTATTCTAATAGTAAGAGCATATTGTACGAGGAGATATTAAATGAAATTAGTAATTGACAGATTTGAGGGCAAATTTGCTGTTTGCGTGCAAGAAGACCATGTGATTAATATACCCAGATATAAGATACCCATTGAGGCTAAGGATGGAGATTGTATTGAGATGGAAAATGGCTTTTTTGTTGTTAGGAAAGAAGAAACAGAGGATAAACGATATAAGGTGAAAAAATTTATGGATGAATTAAAAAAGAAGAATAAATGTTAGAAATGCCTGTAATTAGAGAAATATACTTGACAAATTAGCACCATATGATAAAATATCAATATTGTTATGGATACAGACTGTGATGAGGAGTATTAAGAGAAGTATGGTTTCAGAGAACTATCGGTTGGTGTGAGATAGTACCTAAGATCTCCCAACTCGCCTCGGAGTTCCTTAATTGAAATAAGTAGATTGAGGCGGGACTTCCCGTTATAGAAACAGAGTGCATTTTGCTTTTGCGAAATGAATTAGAGTGGTACCGCGAATGTTCCTTTTCGTCTCTATTGAGATGAAAGGGATTTTTTATTTCGTAGGAAAGACCTTGTTGTGGTAACGTAAAAAAGTTTGATTCCTATGAAATAAAAACACAATGCGAACGAATGCAAGTGAAAAATGTCACTGTGTGACTGCATTCGGCGCTGGAAAGCAGTCAAGCCCTCATGAGTGAGGGATTAGGGAGCTGCGGACTCTAAATTGTTGTTTTGCAACTGGTATAAGAGCAGGAATCAGAGAATACGAACTTTTATATAATTGAGAGGAGAACATTTATGTCAGAAGTTTATAATCATAAGGTAGTAGAGAAAAAATGGCAAGAGGTATGGGATAATGAGAAGGCTTTTGCGGCAACAGACGATTATTCAAAACCAAAATATTATGCCTTAGTAGAATTTCCTTATCCGTCAGGACAAGGACTTCATGTTGGTCATCCAAGACCCTATACGGCACTTGATATTGTTGCAAGAAAGAGAAGAATGCAGGGCTATAATGTATTGTATCCAATGGGTTGGGATGCATTTGGTCTTCCAACTGAAAATTACGCAATCAAGAATAAAATACATCCAAAGATTGTTACTAAGAACAATGTAAAGAGATTTAAGGAGCAGTTACATTCGTTAGGATATTCCTTTGATTGGGACAGAGAAATCAATACTACAGATCCAAACTATTACAAATGGACACAGTGGATTTTTCTAAAGCTATTTAAGGCAGGCTTAGCCTATAAAACAGAAATGCCGATTAATTGGTGCACTTCCTGTAAAGTAGGACTTGCGAATGAAGAAGTAGTTAACGGAGTATGTGAACGTTGCGGCTCAGAAGTTGTTCGTAAGGTAAAAAGCCAGTGGATGCTTAAAATTACAGAATATGCAGAAAAGTTAATTGAAGGTCTTGATACCGTTGATTATATTGAAAAGGTTAAAGTTTCGCAGAAGAACTGGATTGGTAAATCGGAAGGTGCAGAGGTCGATTTTTTAATAATGGGGAAAGAAGATAAATTACGAGTTTATACTACAAGACCAGATACATTGTTTGGTGCTACCTATATGGTTGTATCACCCGAGCATCCGATTATTGACAAATATAAAGAAGAATTAACAAATTGGAATGCAATTGAAGAATACAGAGAAATGGCTGCTAGAAAATCTGATTTTGAAAGAGCGGAATTAGCCAAGGAAAAAACAGGCGTGGTAATAGAAGGTCTGTCTGCAATTAATCCTGTGAATGGGAAAGAAATTCCAATTTGGATTTCAGATTACGTATTAATGACCTACGGTACGGGTGCAATTATGGCTGTACCTGCTCATGATGAAAGAGACTGGGAGTTTGCTAAGAAATTTAATTTACCTATTATCGAGGTAGTGGCCGGAGGAGATGTGCAAAATGAAGCATTCACTAATGTAGCAACAGGAATCTTAGTGAATTCTGATATCTTAAATGGGCTTGAGGTTAGTGAAGCAAAGAAGAAAATGATTGCTTATTTAGAAGAAAAAGGTATCGGTGAGAAGAAAGTAAATTATAAATTAAGAGATTGGGTATTCTCAAGACAAAGATATTGGGGAGAACCAATTCCAATTGTAAAATGTGATAAATGTGGGTATGTTCCATTAGATGAAAGTGAGCTTCCATTAGAGCTCCCCGAGGTTGATAGCTATATGCCTACCGACAATGGTGAATCTCCAATTGCTGCAATGACTGATTGGGTAAATACCACTTGTCCATGTTGTGGTAACGCGGCCAAAAGGGAAACAGATACTATGCCACAGTGGGCAGGCTCCTCATGGTATTTCTTAAGATATACAGATCCTCACAATAATGATGCTCTTGCAAGCAAAGAGGCATTAAAATACTGGCTGCCAATTGACTGGTACAATGGAGGTATGGAGCATACAACACTGCATTTATTATACTCTCGTTTTTGGCATAAGTTCCTGTATGATAATAATATCGTACCGACATCGGAGCCATACCAGAAGAGAACCTCACATGGAATGATTTTAGGTGAAAATGGAGAAAAAATGTCAAAGTCTCGCGGAAATGTAGTAAATCCGGATGATATTGTAAGAGAGTATGGAGCGGACACACTTCGTGCCTATGAAATGTTTATCGGTGCCTTTGATTTAAGCGCTTCATGGTCTGAGGATGGAGTGAAAGGATGCAGACGTTTTCTTGACCGAGTGTGGAAGCTTCAGGATATGGTAACTGACGAGGAAGAGTATTCTCGTGATATGGAAACTAAAATGCATCAAACCATTAAAAAGGTAAGCTCTGATTTTGAGAGCTTGAAATACAATACGGCGATTGCTGCCATGATGGCGTTAATCAATGATTTTTATAAGAAAAATCAGGTAACAAAAGGTGAATTTAAGACTTTGATTACTCTATTAAATCCTGTTGCACCTCATATGACAGAAGAGCTTTGGGATGTATTGGGATTGGAAGGCAGAATATATCAAGCATCTTGGCCGGAGTATGAGGAAGCAAAGACAGTGGAAAGCACAATAGAAATTGCGATTCAGATTAATGGCAAAACGAAGGCTACTATTATGATTGACAAGGATGAAGAAAAGGTTTCTGTTTTAGCAAAAGCAAAGGATGCAATTGCTGACAAAATAACAGGAACTGTTGTAAAAGAAATCTATGTGCCGGGCCGTATTGTCAATATCGTACAGAAATAAATGGATTTTAGTAGTTAAACATTATGCACTTAGCATGTTAGAAGGAATAAGAGCAATAACAACCATTGGTGTGGTATTGTTAGTGGATTATATAGTAAGAAAGTGTTTATATTGTGGAGATAGGACTTCATGTTAACAGCAGTACTCATTGGTCACACTGTGGTGAAGTTATTAATACTTACAATAAAAAGGATGAATTGAATAAGTATATTCGATATTATTAAAGGGGCTATCCATTTAAAAATGGGTAGCTTTATTGATTATAGCTATTAATATATACCCTTAATTAATTTTTTTAGTATCATTTTATTATAAAAGTGAAGTTAAGAAATTCTTACAAAAATAGAAAGTATACAAAAAATATTGAATTTTTTATGTTGTTTTGGTATTATTTATTAGATGAGTATTGTATAAAAGAGTATACGAATACTTATTTTTTAGATTAGCAGTTATATATGATAATATCATGTGAGCTGGAATAACAATTGAGAAAGCGAGAGAACTATGAAGAAATTACAAATAGTATTGCTGGCTGTGCTAGCTGCAACCTTTATGTTTGCAGGTTGTGGTTCTAAGGCTAAGGAAGAGACAACAGAACAAGCAGTTGTTGAAACGCCGGCAGAGGAAACAGTGGAAGAGCCAAAGGAAGAAGTGACTGAGGTGAAAGAGGAAGTGCTTCCGGAAGGTAAGAAGAGAAGTGCATTAACGAATGAAATTGAGGATGAAACAGTAGCTGATTCTCGCCCGATAGCTATAATGCTTCCAACCGATAAAGCGGCACAACCACAGTATGGTATTGGAGAAGCAGGTATTTTATACGAATGTATGGAAGAAGGCAATATGTCTCGACAAATGGCAATTATTGAGGACTGGCAGAATATAACACAGCTTGGTAATGTTAGAAGCTGTCGTGACTATTATGTATATTGGGCATTGGAGTGGGATTCCATTTTAGTTCATTTTGGAGGACCTTATTATTTGGCTGATATGGTTACTAGAAGTGATGTGAATAATATTACAGGATGTGCAGTAAATAGTACGTCTGTGTCCCCTGGTGCAAGCGCATTTTATCGTACTACTGATAAAGAAGCACCTCATAATGCATATACAAGCGGTGCGAAGCTTGTAGAAGCATGTAAAACACTTGAGTATTCTTTGGAGCATAGAGATCAGTATTATGAGCCAAATCATTTTACCTTTGCAAAGGAAGAAGAGTCAAATACATTAGAATCAGCAAGTGGAGCTTTAGAAGCCACCAGCATTGATTTATCACCAGCATTTTCATATACACAATCCTCATTAGAATATAACGCAACCGAGGGTACTTACTATAAGAGCTTATACGGTTCTGCTCAAAAGGATGGTGCTACAGGAGAACAGCTTAAATTTGAAAATGTAATTGTTCAGTATACTTATCATGAAACGAGAGATGCGAAAGGCTATCTTGCATTTGGTTGTACTGACGATCAATATGATGGTTATTTCTTTACTGAAGGAAAAGCCATTCATGTAACATGGAAAAAGACTTCTGATTATGGCGCTACAAAGTACTATGATGATAACGGTGATGAAATTGTTTTAAATACAGGCAAGACCTATATTGCAATAGTAGAAAGTGATGACGCAGTTAAGATTAATGGGGAATCCTATTATTCAAATACAGTTAAGACAACAAGCTCAAAATAATAATTTAATTGTATCAATATCAATGTACCCTGACTATTCAAATGCTGGTAGAAGGGTACATTTTTTATTCTACTAGGAATGATTTTGCTGCAATAAAGTGATAATTCTTATAGAATATAAAGTTTTCCAAGCAGGATGCATAAAATTTATAAAAGTGATGCTGCTCCATATCTATATTTTAATACAGTTTTGACAAATCAAGCGAAAGAAAATAATGGTGTAGTTTATTTTATAAAATATGATAAAATATAGAATATTACATTATATAGGAAATAAGGGAGAAGATTATGTTTGATGAATTGACGCAAAACGATATTGATAAAATGAAAGAAGAAATTGAATACCGGAAGTTGGTAGTGCGAAAAGAAGCACTTGAGGCAGTGAAAGAAGCAAGGGCACATGGTGACTTAAGTGAAAACTTTGAATATCATGCAGCAAAGAAAGATAAAAATATGAATGAGAGCCGTATTCGATATTTGGAAAAAATGATAAAAACAGCTAGAATCATATCAGATGAATCCAAAGAAGATGAGGTTGGAATTAATAATACAGTTCAGGTATATTTTGAAGAAGACGATACAGTAGAACAATATAAATTAATTACAACAGTCAGAGGCAATTCTTTGGCTGGCCTAATAAGCATAGATTCACCACTTGGTAAAGCAATATTAGGTCATAAGGTCAATGATAGAGTTTATGTTTCGGTCAATGATAATTATGGATATTATATTGTTGTAAAATCGATTGAAAATACAGTAGATGATGGTAATGATAAGCTTAGAAGTTTTTAAAAATGGAGAAAGAAAAATTATAAATATATAAAATTGAACGGTTTAAAATGTTATAAATGTATGTGCATTCCATCTATTCCACAGATATCCTATTAATTATATCGGTAGAGTATGAAAATGTTACGTAAATTAGTTTAAATGAATGAAAGAAATGTGGTATAATAAAATAGTTCAATTAATATATCACTATAGGACGATTCATTTTTGGATAATAATTATATAATTGCATTCAGTGATGAATTGTTGAGAATGATTTAGGCAGGTTAGGAAGATGGAAAGAAGAAGAAAAAAGAAAAAAACAAGAAATAGAAGAAGTCAGTTTAATTCAAAAATAGTTATTATAACAGGAGTGGCACTACTTTTAATCTATCTTGCTGGTTCATTATATTACACTTGGAATTTTTATAATAGAACAACAATTAATGGTGTCAATTGTTCTAATATATCTACCAAAAGCGCGGAGGAACTTATTTCGACTCAGGTTAGAGAATACACATTGACAATTGAAGAAAGAGACGATGCGACTGAACAGATAAAAGGTGAAGATATTGGTCTGAAAATATATTTTGATGGCGGTTTGGATAGCATCAAAAAGAAGCAGAATGGTTTTTTGTGGCCAATACATTTCTTTACTAAAGATGATTACGAAATAGGTACAATGTTAAATTATGATAAGGATTTGCTGGAAAGCTTTTATAATTATTTAAATTGTTTTAATGAAGATTATGTTATTCAGCCGATAGATGCACATGTTTCAGAATATCAGGACGATGGTTATACGGTTGTAGAAGAGACAAAAGGAAATTTAGTTAAGAAAGATAAGTTATATGAAATAATTCAGAATGCTGTTCTAGCTTTGGATTCTTCTGTATCAATTGAAAAAGAGGACTGTTATGAAAATCCTGGTGTAACCATGGATAATGAAGCGCTAAATAATGCAGTAGAGCAAATGAATCATTTAGTGAGTTCTAAAATTACATATGAATTTGGTGACGATCAGGAAGTAGTTGATGGTGAGAAGATACATAAATGGATTAACGTCGATTCTGATTACAATGTTAGTCTTAATCAGGAGGATATCAAAGAGTTTATAGATTATATAGGTAAAACCTATAATACTTTTGGTAAGGTGCGTACATTAAAAACTTCCTATGACAAAACAATTCAGGTTTCCGGTGGAGATTACGGCTGGTGGCTTGATCGTACGACAGAGCTTTCAGAATTGACAAAAGCAATACAAGCTGGTACGCAAGGAGTGCGGGAACCGGTTTATTTTCAAACGGCAAAGCAATACGGTGATGATGACGTTGGAAATACTTATGTAGAAATTAATTTAACAGCACAGCATTTGTTTTTTTATAAGGATGGTAATATGGTGGTTGATTCCGATTTTGTTTCTGGTAACTTAACAAAAAATTATGGAACACCTGTAGGAACCTATCCAATACAATACAGACAGAAGGATGCTACGTTAGTAGGAGAGGATTATGAAACGTCGGTATCTTACTGGATGCCGTTTAATGGAAATATCGGAATGCATGATGCTTCCTGGAGGAGTGATTTTGGTAAAGACATATACCTTAAAAGTGGTTCACACGGCTGTATCAATTTACCACCTAAGGTAGCAAAGACCATTTATGAAGGTATTTCAAAGGGAACTGCCGTTATAGTTTATGAGTTGCCCGGAACTGAAAATTATACAGTGGGATCAACAGCTACTGAAGCTTCAGAGCAATCAAATGAAACGCAAAACGATAATTCGCAGACCAATGAGACAACGCAAAATAATTCAACTACAAGCAATACGCAGACAAATTAATTTAATATGAGCAGTAATCGAATAAAGCTAAGGTGAATCTAGTAATTGGATTGTAAAATACGAAGCTTAATTGATAGACAGTAATGGATTGGCAGTTTGAGTAAAAGGAGTAAACAGGTGGAAATTATAGAAATTTTAAAGGTAATTATACTGGGAATTGTAGAAGGAATAACAGAGTGGCTGCCAATCAGCAGTACAGGTCATATGATTTTGGTGGATGAAATAATTCAATTAAATGTTACGAAAGAATTTAAGGATATGTTTTTGGTGGTAATTCAATTGGGCGCAATTTTGGCGGTTGTAGTACTTTATTGGAAGAAAATTTTTCCGTTTCAATGGAAAAAGAGTGAGCTGCATATTAACATGGATATCATTCATTTGTGGTTTAAAATAATTGTATCCTGCGCACCGGCCGCTGTAATTGGACTATTATTTGACGATAAGCTGGAGGAATTATTTTTCAATTACAAGACGGTTTCGTTCACTTTAATATTATATGGTATTCTTTTTATTATTATTGAAAAGTGGAATAAAACAAGAAAATCAAATATAAAACAGCTCTCACAGGTTACTTATCAGACAGCACTTTTTATTGGTGTATTTCAGGTACTTGCCTTAGTACCTGGAACCTCAAGATCAGGAGCCACAATCATTGGAGCATTATTAATAGGAACTTCTAGAACCGTAGCAGCAGAATTTACGTTTTATCTGGCTATACCCGTGATGTTTGGCGCAAGCTTATTAAAAATTGTAAAATTTGGGCTTGCATTTACGACAACAGAGTTGGTAATAATGATTCTTGGTATGTCAACAGCATTTGTTGTATCGGTATGGGCAATTAAGTTTTTGGTTGGTTATATTAAGAAGCATGACTTCACTGCATTTGGAATTTATCGAATTATTCTGGGTGGGCTTGTAATAGTATGTGGGATACTAGGAGTTTTTAAATAAATATAATTTAATGAGAAAGGATACAATATAGGAGAATGTAATGACATATTTTCCATTATGGTATCCTTTATATGTAATAGGAAATTTCGTCCTATTACATATAAATGCTCCGCAGGATGCGCACGAATGCAAGTGGAAAATGTCACAGCGTGACTGCATTCGGCGCTGGAAAGCGGTCAAGTCCCTCATGAGTGAGAGATTTAGGGAGCTGATGCGGACTTGTCCGCTTTGTTCTAATGTTTATGTAAAATGAAATGCTTTTTTCCATTTATTTTTCTTAAATGTGTAAAGATAAATGAATCCTCTTGTGCATTCATCAATAGCCATGGCAATCCAAATGCCTTCTAGTCCAAGCTCTAATTTAACTCCCAAAACGTAGGATAACAAAAAGGCTAATAGCCAGTGTCCTGAAATACCAAAAAACATAGGTGTTTTAACATCCCCCACGCAAATAAGCATTCTTGTCATCACGATATTCATAGCACGCCCTATTTCCAAGAATATTTCAATAAATAATAAATGTTTTCCAAGTTTAAGTACCTCTTTGGAGGGATTAAAAATCTGAAAAATCGTATCACTTCCCAAATAAAGAAGGATAGACAATCCAACACAGCAGCCTACAGCAATTTTAAGAGTATCCCATACACGTTTTTCTAAGTCACTTATTCTTTTTGAGCCTAAGAGATAGCCAACAATTATTTGTGTTGCCTGTGCAATTGCAATTGCATATACATAAGAAAAATTCGCTAATATACTACTATACCCTTTTGTAACGATTGCAACGGTTCCAAAGGAATTAATAATTCCCAGAATGCAAATCTGTGACATCTGATAAGATAGGCTCTCTGTTCCGGAAGGAAATCCAATTAATAGAATTTTCTTGAATGTTTGCAAGGAATTATGTTTTAAATAACCCCAATTTATACTTACCTTTGTTTTCTTAAAAAAGACAAAAGTAATTAACAATAATCCAATCGTTTTACTTATAACTGTAGAAATGGCAGCACCCATGATACCAAGCTGAGGAAAGAAAAAAAGACCATTGATTAAAATTGCATTACCTATTATATTTAGAATATTCATAAAAATGGAGATATACATAACCTGCTTCATATAAGTATATCCCCTTAAAAGAGCAGCAAAGTTAAGGTAAAGTCCCTGTATAAGTGTAAATCCACCTACAATACAAAGGTAAGTTGCAGATTCTTCCAAAATATCAGATGAAATATGCATGGCATGAAAAATATCATGATAAAAAAACAATATAATAAAAGTAGCTATGCCGCTGATGATAGTAATAATAGTAATAGATACAGTACAAGTCTGATTACAGTGTTCATAATCATTAGCTCCCAAATACTGTGACAATATAACCGTAGATGCCATTGTCATCATATTCAGGACGATGATAATAATATTAATAATTTGGTTTCCATTTACGATAGCAGCGACTGAATTTGCAGAATATCTGCTTATCATTATCTGGTCAATATTTCCAACTAGAAGTTGTAACAACAGCTCTATAAAAATAGGAATTGACATCTTAAAAATATATGCATTTGATCTTAAGATATCTAAATCTTTGGTTTGGTTCATATCATCATCCATCCTTACTTTGATATGTGGGATATAACATATTTTATCTTTATGTATTATAAATTAATGCACGCAGAGTATATCATATGATTTTAAAGAATAAATGTCAATATACTTTAAGAAAAAACATATAAAGGTAATTTTCTATCAAATAGTAATAGTTTACTTACAAGCTAAAAATGTAAACAAACAATACAAAACAACAAAAATTATGTTGGTTTTATTTGTTTGTCATTCTATTTTGTTGACATCTGCATTTAAGTTCGCTATAATATTTCTTATAAAATTTAATTAATACAAAAGGGTGAGGTTCAACAGAACCCACCCTTACTTAATAGGAGGGAATTATGACATTTCAGGAAGAATTTAATAATCCATCCGTCAAATATAGAATTAAGCCATTTTGGTTTTGGAATGGAGAATTGACAGAAAGAGAAATTGAGATTCAGATTAAGGAAATGGCAGAAAAGGGGTTGGGTGGATTCTTTATCTGTGCCAGACAGGGAATGTCAGTTCCTTACTTATCACAAAAGTGGTTTGATTTGGTAAAGTTTGCTGCTAAGAAGGCGAGAGATTTCGGCTTAGAGGCTTGGCTTTATGATGAATATCCATATCCCAGCGGCATGAGTGGGGGAGAAGTACTGCTGGAACATCCAGAGGCTGAGCATATGATATTGAAACATATTTCAAAAGATATCGAAGGATTACAGGACATAGAAATCAACCTTGGATGGTCGGGTATCCTTTATGCGAAAGCATTTCCGGTAGAAAAGAACAAAATAAAGTGGGATTTTCCGCTTGATTTAAAAAGTAGGATTGGAAGCTTACAAACAACACAACTTTATCAGACAACAGGACTGACAAAATATAATAATAAAAGATTTTTTTCCTATGGACCGCAAAAAATACTTTCAGTGAAACTTCCAAAGGGAAAATGGCATATTGAAGTTTACACGCAGACAGCTATGGGAGATTTCAAATATTATGGAGGCTTTTTTGACCCATGCAATGAGAATGCGGTAAAAACCTTTTTAAATACAACGCACGAAAGATATCGGAAGGCATTTGGTGATGGTTTTGGAACTTTCATTCAAGGAATGTTTTCAGATGAAGTAGGTCTACTCAGTCCGATTCCGTGGTCTAAGCTGATTCCTGAATATTTTGAGAGACTAAAAGGGTATCAGATACAGGAGGTTTTGCCGGCACTACATAACAACACCTATCAGAATGCTATAAAGATAAGATATGATTTGTACGATGCACTGCATAAGCTGTTTGTAGAAAGTTATCATAAGCAGGTAGCACACTGGTGTAAAAATAACAATCTTTATTATGCTACAGAAGTGCCATCTATGAGAATGAGTACCCAAAGATATAGCACTATTGTAGGCGGAGATACGGCTCATGAGAAGCTGGGAAAGCCACTTGAATGGATATATGATGAGTATATTAGAAATTACAGAAGCAATGCGAAATCTGTAAGTTCTCTGTCTAGGCAGTTGGGCAATGAATTTGCAATGATTGAAAGCTTTCACAGCGTTGGCTGGACTATGAATATGCAAGATGCAAAATGGATGATTGATCGTTTAGGTGCCAGTGGAATTAATCTATATAATTTCCATGCATTTTATTACACAATTGATGCAATAACCAAGCATGATGCGCCTCCGTCACAATTTATACAGAATCCATATTGGAAACATTATAAGGTACTTTCGGATTACGTGGGCAGAATGGGAGCCTTTGTAACTAATACAGAGGCAGTTATCCATGTTGCTGTTCTTGATCCGGTTGCATCATTATGGAGCTATTTGGCAAATCCTTTCCATGGTTTTATATATGAGGGAGAGGATGAGCATGAAAAATTTTGTTGTGACAAGCTTAGAGATGATTGGGTGTCAATTTGTAAAACGCTATTGTTTCAACAAATTGATTATGATCATTTAGATGCTGAAATACTCGCAGATGCAAAGATAGAAAATGGTGAAATCAGACTGGGAAGAGCCTGCTATCAGGTACTGATTATACCTCCAAGCGTCTGTATCGAAGACAATGCATTTAAAAAAGTAAAAGAATTCGTGCAGCAGGGGGGAAAAGCAGCAGCACTTGGAATGCTTCCCACTAAACCGCTTGGAGAAGAAAATTCACAATTATTATGGCAGAAGCTTTTTGGTATGAACCAAAGCTTTCAGGAAGAATATTTTGGGGGGAAGAGTAATAATATTATTGAAAATAATAATATTTGTTTCTATGGAGATGTTCATAGTAAAAACTGGATTGATTGGTGTAGAGGAGAAATTAATTCTCTATTTGAAATTAGACCTGATCAGCAGAATCAAAAGAATATTGTATCGACTATTAGAAAGGATAAAGAAGAAAATATCTATATTTTTGTTGCAAATCAGGGAGCACGAAAGACAGATGTAACCATTAAATATAAAAATAAGATGAATTTTAAGACAACTGAATACTGTCTTGAAAATGGGACAACAAAAAATATTTATCTGGAGGACAACATTCTTCGTCTATTGCCATATGAAAGCAGATGTATTCAATTCTCTAAGGTAAAAAGAAATCATCAGGATGTTCAAGATAAAACAGCGAATGTTATCGTGATTGATACTAAAAATAAAATGAAGGTAACAATACAAGGAAAAAATATTTTCAGACTGGAGGAATTTGAGGTATCAAAGGATAAACTGCAATGGCATAAATCCACTGTGAAAACATTTGTTGAGCAGTGTTCAGAGACGCCAATTCTGTCAGGAGAGAATTATTCTTTTCACGGAGACTTTGGAACGCCAAAAGAAATTACAATTCAATATCCGTTAAATGTTTATTATCGAACTACGTTTGAAGTTAAAAAGCCAATAGAAGCTATTTCACTTCTTATGGACAGAGGAACGATTAAGGATAGCTTTGAAATCAGGCTAAATAATCATATCCTGAAAATAGACGATTTTATCAGTACTTTTATTATTGACTTTAATAATCTTCTTTGTGATATTTCAGGATATCTTGTGCAAGGCTTGAATGAGCTTGAGATAAGGGTTCAAGTAACAAAGGACGAAGATGGAATCAGAGATCCCTTGTATTTATATGGGGAATTTGGAGTGCAAATGGAACGAGAAAACCTGAAATATCTGACAAAAATTTCGAACGAAACGAAGCTTGATTTGAATTATGTTAAGGGCTTTCCTTATTATAGCGGTACTTTTGACTTTGAAACTCATGTTTTTTGCGAGGATGCAAAAAAGGACTACTTATTAAAGTTTGATTTTGAACAAGCCTGTCATGAGTGTATCGAGGTTTTTGTAAATGATAAAAGTATTGGAGTTAAGGCATTTTCGCCATACATATGGCAGACAGAGAAAACTATATGGAAAAAGGGTAAAAACAAAATAAACATTAAATTGACAAATACATTAGGTAATATGCTGGATGGTATGTATTTTGACTATGAAAAGCACTTATTAGTGAAAATATAAAAAGAAAGTCAGAAACTTAAATGGGTGTGACATTGTGTTTGTTTGTGTTTGATTTATTCCGATTGGCGTGTAAATTGATTGACTTTTGTGTTTGGTTATAGTACAATTTTACATAGATAAAAAGAACGATGAGACAAAAAGAATGCCTTACATATTGATACAAAGGAGCTGGTGAATATGAAGAAATATGGAGATTTAGAAATAATAAAGAGTCCTAGAATACCCAAGCTAATCGAACATTTATATGCTAAGCTTCCAGAAATTGAAGCAGATAGAGCAGTTATTTTAACAAAAAGCTATCAGGAAACAGAGGGTGATCCAATCATTACCAGAAGAGCTAAGGCTTTTAAGGCAATTTGTGAGGAGCTTCCAATTACCATACGACCAGACGAGCTGATTGTGGGAAGTAACAGTAAGGCACCAAGAGGCTGCCAGGTTTTTCCAGAATACTCCTATGAATGGTTAGAGCAAGAATTTGATACAGTAGCGGCAAGAAGTGCCGATCCGTTTTATATATCAGAGGAAACGAAAAACCAACTCCACGAAGCCTATCTTTATTGGAAAGGGAAGACGACCAGTGATCTTGCCACTTCTTATATGGAACAAGAGACATTAACAGCGATGGAGCATTATATTTTTACTCCAGGTAATTATTTTTATAATGGTATTGGTCATTTAACCGTTCAGTATGATAAAGTATTAAAAATTGGGTATAGTGGTATTCATAAAGAGGCAAAAGAAGCACTAAGCAAGTTGAAAATATCAGACGGAGATTATGGAAAGCGTGCCAGGTTTTTGGAGGCAGTTATGATGAGCTGTCAGGCGGCGATCAATTATGCAAATCGATATGCCAAGCTGGCTCTTAGCGAAGCTTCAACGTGTCAGGATAATGTAAGAAAAAAAGAACTTCTTCAAATTGCACAAAACTGTGCAAACGTACCTGCAAATGGGGCGACCAGCTTTTGGGAGGCTTGTCAGTCTTTTTGGTTTGTCCAAATGTTATTGCAGGTTGAATCTAGCGGACATTCTATATCACCGGGACGTTTTGACCAATATATGTATCCTTATTATTTAGACGATATTGAAAAAGGTAAGATAACCAGAGAATTTGCACAAGAGTTAATTGATTGCATCTGGGTTAAATTAAATGACTTAAATAAGGTGCGTGATGCGGCATCAGCGGAAGGATTTGCAGGCTATAGTTTATTCCAAAATCTGATTACAGGAGGTCAAGACGAGGAAGGCAATGATGTAACCAATGAGTTGTCTTTTATGTGCATTGAGGCATCCATGCATGTTATGCTTCCGGCTCCCTCTTTATCTGTCAGAGTGTGGAATGGAACTCCCGATGAATTTTTAATTAAGGCAGCCACCCTAACACGGACAGGAATTGGACTTCCTGCCTATTATAATGATGAGGTTATTATACCCGCATTGGTGAATCGAGGTGTTTCGTTAAAGGATGCAAGAACCTATGATATCATAGGATGCGTGGAACCTCAAAAGGCGGGTAAAACAGATGGCTGGCATGATGCGGCATTTTTTAATATGCTAAGACCATTAGAAATGGTATTTTCAAATGGTTACGAAAACGGTGTAAAAGTTGGTTTGCAGACCGGAGATGTTGCAGGTATGAAAACTTTTGAAGAGTTTTATGCTGCATATAAAAAGCAAATGGAATATTTTATTGAGCTTATGGTCAATGCAGATAATGCAATTGATTTGGCACATGCAAAAAGATGTCCACTTCCTTTCCAATCGAGTATGGTTGAAGACTGTATCGGACGAGGAATATCTTTGCAAGAAGGTGGGGCAGTATATAACTTTACGGGTCCACAAGGATTTGGTATAGCTAATATGACAGATTCCTTATGGGCGGTTAAAACACTTGTATTTGAAGAGAAGAAGCTTACTTTATTGGAATATAAAAAAGCATTGGAGGATAACTTTGGTCAAAAAATGCCGATTGAAAAGGCAAAATTAATCACAACCAGAGTGGCAGAGGAGTTAGCTAAGGCAGGACATCAAGTGAATGAAGCACAGATTGCTGATATTTATAACATGGTAAGTATGGGAAATGAGTTAGAAGCAGGTCAGAAAAAATACAATCAACTTCTAGAGTGGATTGAAGAGCTTCCAAAGTATGGAAATGATATTGAAGAAGTAGATCTTTTGGCAAGAGATGTTGCATATACCTATACAAAACCGCTTGAAAACTATAAGAACCCACGAGGTGGGCAGTATCAGGCAGGTTTATACCCGGTTTCTGCCAATGTGCCGTTAGGAGCACAAACAGGTGCTACTCCAGACGGTCGCTTGGCAAACACACCAATCGCAGACGGAGTAGGGCCGGCTTCAGGCAGAGATGTAAAAGGACCTACGGCAGCAGCAAATTCAGTAGCAAAATTAGACCATTTTATTGCCTCGAATGGAACTTTGTTTAATCAGAAATTCCATCCATCAGCCTTAAGCGGCATGAGAGGGTTACAAAACTTTACAGCTTTAATCAGAGGGTTCTTTGATGAGAAAGGAATGCACATGCAATTTAATGTAGTAAGCAAAGAGACTCTATTAGATGCACAGGCACATCCCCAGAATTATAAAAACTTAGTAGTTCGTGTTGCAGGATACAGTGCACTGTTTACCACACTTTCAAGATCCTTGCAGGATGACATTATTAATAGAACAACACAAGGCTTTTAACCGGAGGATAATATGAATAATGATTATTTAAAAGTAAAGGGCAGAATATTTGATATTCAGCGATATTCAATACATGACGGACCGGGAATTCGTACTATTATTTTTCTTAAGGGATGTGCCTTAAGATGTAAATGGTGTTGTAATCCGGAATCGCAAAGCTTTGATATAGAGAAAATGAAAGTAAAGGGTAAGGATAAGCTGATTGGAAGAGATGTAACGGTAGAAGAAGTGATGAAAGAAGTGATGAAAGACATTCACTATTACAATCGATCTCAAGGTGGGATTACACTATCTGGAGGTGAATGCTTATTACAACCTGATTTTGCTGTGGCACTTTTAAGAGCGGCAAAAGCAAATGGAATCAATACAGCGATTGAATCAACAGCATTCACTAAGTTTGAGATAATTGAGAAGTTTTTACCATTTTTAGATTTATTTTTATTGGATATTAAGCATTTGGATACAATAAAGCATAAGCAATTTACTTCACAGCCAAATGAGCATATATTGGAAAATGCAATGAGACTGGCTATGAGCTCTATGCATTTAATTATAAGAGTACCGGTCATTCCTACCTTTAATGACACTATAATAGAAATAAGATCAATCGCCGAGTATGCCAAGGTATTGCCAGGAGTTGAAGAATTACATTTACTTCCATATCACAGGCTTGGAAGTGATAAATATGAAGGCTTAAATAGAGAATATGAGCTGAAAGATTTAGAACCTCCAACCAATGAGCAGATGCAGCTTCTTATGGAAGAAGCCAAGAAGTCTGGGCTGAAGGTTCAGATTGGGGGCTAGAGTCCAAGAATTGACAAGATTTTAGATGTTTTTTCCTGCTCAGCAGGCGTCATATCCTTTTGCAGGACACTTATAATCAATTGCATTTCGTCTTTAGTAAATTTAAGACCTTTTGAATTTGCTTGTTTTGATGCTGCCATTAAAAATGGCAGCATTTCGTTTGTTTTCTTGCCGTTTGACTGTTTAAACAGTTCTTGCAACAGCATTATTTTATGTACATCAATATTTTTCAAAGCTTCATTATTTGACCAAGGATTTGATTCCATTTTGACCTCCATTCATTTATTTATAATTTGACAATCAATTGCAGTGCTCTCCATAATTATTATGAATTAAACATAAGAGAATAGGTTTCAAACATTTGCTGCTGTTCTGGTGTTAACAGATCCTTTAAATTGTTATATAAAGTTGAAGAATTTGGGTGTTCCATATTATCATTATCATCGTATGATTGGCGGTATGTATTATACATCTGAAACGCATTATAATAGTTAATAATCATATTAATGATATCTTGCTCTTTTGTATTACATACTGTTTTGACATCATTTAACATGTCTAGTATTGTACCGCTGTTATTACCCAATGAGCAGATACCAATACTGGCCTCAGGCTTTTGAAAAATGTTTATTGTTTCTGCCAATTCGGCGGCCTTTACAAAAACAGATATTACTTTTTGTTCTGATGTGTTTATGTAGGGGATTGCAGCCTTTATGATTTCTAAGTGATGTGTTTGTATAGCTGCATCAAATGCCGTTTTGGCTTTGATGTTATCTTCCTCCATGTGTTGTCCCCCCTTTTTTATATGTTCTAGAAAATAATATTCATATCTGTTTGATAATATGACAGATATGAAGTATAAATCATATATTATATTATAGTTTCAATGTAATTATATTTTTCGGTTTATTACAGTATTTTAATAAAATTGAAAAAGAAAGGAATTATATGGGGAATAAAGTAATAATTGAGGATAATACTATATATGAAATAGATGAGGAATGTATAAAAAAGATGGAAAAACAAAAAATAATGATGGAAGAAAGAAAAATGAAAAATAAAAATAGTAATTCGTATCATAATACAAAAAAAATTAAGAATGAGTCATAACTATTAATTAGATCGTGTGATAATCATACAATGGAGCAAAAACAGAAAAATGCATTCCATTATGGAATGCATTTTTGTTAGAAAATATGGATTTTAACAGAAAGAACGTCCGCAGCCACCGCCACAGCCACCGCAGCAAAGAAGTAAGATTATAATTAGGAGACAACTATCGTTTCCGCCACCGCAGCCGCCACCGCAGCTATCGCCACAACCTCCTCCTAAACCATTTCCACCACAGCAGCAAAGTAATAGGATAATCCAGATAATGGAATTACAACCACTATTACAATCGCCACATCCGCATTGTGTTGCAGCTAAATCACTCATTTAATTTCCTCCAATAATTTGATTACACTTAATAATATGATGTAATGTTTGTACTTGTTGACACTAATTTTAAAAATAATAAATAAATGTGAGATATTTTATTTTAATTATGTTTGAATAAATATGGTTATAAATAATATTTATAATAGAAGATTTGAAGAGAAAAGAGGGATAAAATGGCTTATGAAATATTAGAAGATATTTTTCAAAACAGCAATCGTTTGGTTTGTTTGTGTGGCTTAGGAGCTTATAAAGAAAATGGATATTTGAATTTTAGGGAGGATGAAGAAGCCTATGATATAGAAATGAGCTATGGTTATTCTCCAGAAGAATTATTTAGTTCTACTTTTTTTCACACGAGAACAGAATTATTTTATCAGTATTATAGAGAAAGTGTGTTGCAGTTGGATATTATACCAAACGAAGCTTTCAAGGCATTGGCTAAGCTAGAGCAAATGGGTAAGCTCAAGTGCTGCATTACCAGATGTATTCATGGAGCACTTGAATTAGCAGGCTGTAAAAAGGTAATAAATTTACATGGAACTGTTTCAGATAATACTTGCCCAAGATGTCATAAAAAATTTCCAGTAGAATATATTAAACAAAGTAAAAGGGTACCACTTTGTGAAAACTGTAAGGCTACAATTCGTCCGGGGGTAGCATTGGTGGGAGAGATGATATCAAATGCAGCCATTACGGAAGCGGCTTCAGCCATCGCAAATGCAGATAATTTATTAGTGTTAGGATGTAATTTAAATGCATTTTTATCTGAAAAATTTCTTCAATATTATACAGGAAATAAACTTATCTTAATTAACGAGGAAGAACATTATACTGATAAATTAGCGGACTTTGTTGTGCATAAAAAAGTAGTTGATGTATTGCCTGAAATAGTAGAAGCTATAGAGGAGAAAGAGTGTCTTTCACAAGTTAGAGCTTAAGCCTGATACCAATCTAATAAAAAATATAATGTAAAAAAGATACAAACCTAGAAAAGATAGGCTTGTATCTTTTAAATATTATAGAATAGATTATTATATTAAGAAATAAAGTAGGTAATTTCCAAAGTATAAAAATCGTTAGTGCTAACGAGAAATTTTATTCATTAGCATTTGGCATTGATTTAAATTTATTTGCTTTATATTTTGGAACTATTTTTTTCCAACTTGACGCTCCAATAATTTTTAAAGCAAATTTTGTTACCTTAGTAGAACTTGGAGTGTCCATATATTTATATATTCTCCAGGAATATTTTTTTTGGTATGCTTTTTCAACTCGTCCTGGCGTATTACTCCATAAACCTAAATTAAGTCCATCATTTGTTTCTGCAACATTATCGACATGCCGGGAAAGAATAAACGCATCTATCATGGGATTGAATTCAGCTAAATAATAAGCATAAGCCATTGCCGCGGCCTGAGTCTTTTCACCATATGGCTTGGCAGAAGTAAAACCTTGCTCAGACAAGATAATTCGTGTACTCTTACCGTAATGTTTTTTAATATAATTGGTTAATACATTAATGTTACTAATTGATATTACAGGTGTGTCCTCATTGTTTTCTGACAATCCATTTTCATTTTTCCAAAAACGAGGATTTGTCAAAGGTGAAGGATAAGCATGATAAGCAAGATGCCATCCAATATCTCCCGATCCACTTAATATAGAATCAAATTGATTCAAAAATTCTTTTCCTCCAAACGTATCTGAATTACTGATGGTCCAGCATTGATCCAGAGATACATATACTCGTGCATTACTATATTTACTTTTGATAGCAGTATAGGCCAAGCGATAGGAATCAGCGTAAAGCTGGGCATATTTAGACAATGATTTTGTGCCTGCATAGTTCCATGTATCAAAGCTATTGACTTCGTTTCCAATAATCCAATTTACCACTTGACCATTTCCAGAGTCACTGGCATAACGCTGCGCAAGGAAAGCAAAGGTTGCCTCTAGTTGTTTTCTGGCATCATAATTTGAAGTATTAAAATTGTAGTAATTATGGCCTTCTTCTCTGCCGGATGGGGAAATCAGGTAGGTTAAATCATTTCTCCACCCTAATAAGATAATAGCAGTGACGACAATATCCTGATCCTTTAATTGCCTGAATAATGAATCATAAGCAGCAATCATACCTTTTCTAAACCAATAGGTTTCACCGTTATAATCATATTCGATTCCATTTCGATGGTTATCTTCCCCAGGTGCGGCAATAATCATATCAAGAGGAATGTTAAAGGCTGAGTTTTTAACGCCTAGGTCTTTTACATCATTCAACATTCCAGCATTTATTTGTAGTCCCTTCTTAGTCGATGCAGTTGGAAATGAATAGGTATATTCAGCAATTTTTTGAGGATTTGTTATGTATTTAGCTTTACTGATTATTTTATATCCGGATTTCACCTTAATTGCTACAACAAATTTAGAGTAAAGCTGGCTTTCAGAGGTATCAGCATTCAATGGAGTATTAAATTTAAATGAGGTTGCTTTCACTGTTGAATCTAAAGGAACAGCGTTTTTTGGTATACTCTTTTTATAAGATGGGAGAGCAAATAAATAATAATAATTATCGCTGCTCTTAATAATAGCACTGGCTTTGGCTGAAACATTTATATTGTCATTTGAGGTGATTTTACAACTTCTGATTGTTGAGGATGTACCAGTTGCCTTTGCCTCTGAAAGTCCCTTGCTAATTTTAAGTTTTTTAATTTTACTATAATCACTGTATACTTTTTCACCGGTTGAATCTGACGAATAGGTTCTTACCGTTACATAATAGGTTTTTCCTTGCACCAGATTGCCAATGGTGTAGGAAGTTTTATTTGTTGTAATAATAATAGCATTTTTCTTAGCACTTTTATTTGTACTGTAAGAAATTTCATAGCCTTCAATATTTTTAGCAGCTTTTAGATTTACTTTCAGTTTAGATTTTTTAGAATTTTTTAAACTCTTAATGGTTGGCTTGGGCGGTGTAACTTGCTGCCAGTGTGCATTTAAGGTAATATCACCAGATATTGCAGTATTAAAATCATAGGGGATTTCTCCATTATACCAGCCGTTGAATAAATATCCGGACTTAACAGGATTATCCGGTGAAACAACATGACTGCCTGCTTGTACGGATTGTGATAAAATTTCATTACCCCCATCGCTATTAAAGACAACCTGATAGGATACAAGACTTGGTGTGCTGTTAGTTGCAGGAATCTGTGTTTGAGCCTCAACCTGTGGTAGAGCTTCTGCTTGTGTCTGCGGTTCAATCTGTGTCTGAGCAGCTTGTGTTATCTGAGGAAGTACCTTTATAGTAAAAGTAATACTGCTATCGGAAAGCTGAGGGGCATTGACCATATAGTCAAAGGTAATCAGTTTTTCATCAGTAACGCTATCTAATAATAGAGAACTTTCATTACTTAAATTTCCCTCAGACCAGTTAGTTGTTCTGGTTAAATCAAGGAGTTCAAGCCCGGATAAAGAAACAATATTATTTTCGGATGTCAATTCATAGACATTATCTTTACATTCAACCAGCTCTAATAAGGGACAGGTACTTAAGTCTAGGCAGTACAACTGGTTATTGTTTAAATAAAGTTCGACAAGCCCTGTCAGATTTGTGGTATCAAGATTGGTTAATTGATTACTGCTACAATCGAGCTTTTTAAGCTGATTAAGTGGGTTTATGGTTAAACTGGTTAGTTGATTGTTGCTGCAATAAAGCTCTTCAATATTTGTCAGCTCATTAATTTGCAAATCAGTGAGCTGATTGTTATCTAAATAAATACTTCGTAAACTTATAAAAGTATTAACATTAGCAACCGTAATGTCATTATGATCCAAGTTAAGGAATACCAGGTTTGGAAAATATTCAATGCCAGAAAGCGAAGCAATTTTTTTTTCAGGGGCGTAAAGATAAGTAATGCTATTTCTTTCTTCGGATGTTAAAATAGAGTCTTCATTTGTATCAAAATTCTCAATTATGTATTCTCTAAACGCCTCATCAGGAAAAGTAGTTTCATTCATTTCAATATCAGACAGATTCTGATCTGCAATTACCATAGTAAAATGAAGATAAGTATCTTCAATAAGTGGAGCACTGACCAAATAATCATAAGTGATAATTGAATTTTTATAATCATCTTCTAAGGTTAAAACGCCATCTTTAATGACTACGCTCTCAGACCAATTAGAAGAATTTTTTATATCAAAGCCTTTTAAAGTAGATAAATCATAAGAATTGTTATCGTCTAATGAAATTGTAAACGCATTATTTTGGCACTCTAATGAAACGAGAGCAGCACATTTACTTAAATCAAGACTAGTTAAATAATTGTATGAGCAGTCTAATACGGTCATACTTGATAAGGTATCAAGCTTAAGTGATTTCAGTTTGTTGCCATTGCAATATAAATAAACAATATTTGTGAAATACTCAATACCGGTCAAGTCTTGAATTCCCATATTAGATACATCAATATTTTCTACTTGAGTCATTTCTTCGCAGGACAATTTTTGATTTTTATCATTATCAAAATGTTTGGTCACAAAAGTGCGAAATACTTCATCTGGAAACGTTTCTTTAGATATTTCGATGTCTTCACTTTTGCTCTTTGTTTTATTATCTGTATCTGCAACGGAAACAGATTCGTCCGCCAAAGCATTTGTATCGGAGCTATCTGTTTGTGAAACTGTTTCGTTTGTTGTGGTATCAGTTCCGGTATCTGTACCACTATCCGTTGAATCTGAAACAATAGTATTATCCGCCCCGGTAGCAGTTGACAATTCATTAGAGTTGACAGTATCACTGTCATCTTCGGTATTTGTTACAGGGGTAGTGTCTGTTGAATTATTTTGAGTTTCATCTGTACTGTTAAAGGAATCTGTATTTGTTTCTTGTGAATTGGCAGTTTCGGCATAAACAGTAGGTATGTCTGACGAAAATGTAGATTCAGACAGAAGACAAAAAAGTAAAAGTAATGGTATTACTTTTTTAATCATTGTTTTATGAAATAGTCCTTTCATAGTTATCCCTCCTTAATTATGTTATAATGGACTGAATGATTTTGTTTTTAAAAATAGCCTGCAAGTATTTATTATAGTAGTCCTGAAAGAAAATTTCCACAATTTCCAAAAAATAATTAAAAATTAATAATAGAGCATCTACTATTTTTGGAAAATTTATCGTACTGTTGCATTATATATATAGATATATTATAGTAATATTGTAGAAAATAGTTATGGACAATGGATTAAAGGAGGAAAAAAAGTGAAAAAGGTACTGACGATAGTAACACTGTTTCTGTGCACGATTCTTCTATCTACATCAATGCCTGTTGTAAATGCAGAGGATACTGCAACAAATGGGCAGACACAGAATAGTACAGCAAATGATCAAACACAAGATAGTACCGTTTGGCAGACAAAAAAGGGGAAGACGTATTGTTATATTGATGGCGTCAAACAAACAGGATGGAAAAAGATTGATGGAAATAAGTATTATTTTGACAGCAAAGGAGTCATGAAGACAGGTTGGCAAACCATCAATGATAAGAAATACTATTTCAATGAATCAGGTGTGATGCAGACTGGTTTTCAAACGATAAAAAAGAAAACTTATTACTTTAATAAAAAGGGAGTCATGCAGACAGGTCTGACCAAAGTAGGTTCAAGCAAGTACTACTTTGACAATAAGGGCCGGATGAAAACAGGATGGAAGACCGTTAATAGTAAAAAGTATTATTTTGACAGTGCAGGAACTATGACAACCGGTTTTCAAGAAATCAAAGGAAAGACCTATTACTTTAATAAACAAGGTGTGATGCAGACAGGTCTGACGAAAGTAGGGTCAAAGAAATATTTCTTTGACAGTAAAGGCCGAATGAAAACTGGGATCAAGACGATCAATAAGAAAAAGTATTATTTTGATAGCACAGGAGCAATGCAGACCGGTTTTCAAGAAATCAATGGAAAAACTTATTATTTTAACAAAAGTGGAGTGATGCAGACAGGCCTGACAAAAGTAGGCTCAAAGAAATACTTCTTTGATACCAAAGGTCGAATGAAAACAGGCTGGAAGACCATTAGTAAAAACAAATACTATTTTGATTCGGATGGAACGATGCATACGGGATGGCTCACACTGAATGATTTAAAATACTATTTTAAATCAACCGGAAAAATGGTAAAAAACACTTCGGTAAAAATAGGTGGAGTTTATTATACATTTAACAGTAAGGGTGTCTGTGAAAGCGAATCCTACTTAATGGTGAATGGAGTTAAAGTACATGCACAATATAAAACCGATCCACAGGTAAGCACAGAACAACTTTTGGCAACCATTATTTATTGTGAAGCGGGTAATCAGAAGCAATATCCGGTAACCGGTAAAATAAATAGCAGCAGTGTTACGGTTTATAAAGGCCAGCTTGCTGTCGGATATGTGATTGCGAATCGGTTAAAGAGTAATATGAGTTATAAAGAAGTAATCTATCAGTTTAATCAATTCGAACCGGCAAGAACAGGTGTGTTGACAAAATATTTAAATAATTATGGCTTAGTTTCGACAGAATGCAAAAACGCGGCAAAGATTATTTTGAATGATTTTAATAATAATGAAAACAGTGTAGCTGACTTTAAACGTTCTACATTTACCTGGAAAAATTTCTGGGCTTTGTCTTATGCGAATAAGACTAATTTCTTTCGGGTATACAGCGAGTCCGAATATGAAGTGATACAAGGACATGTATTTTTTAATTATACAAAAACAATATCAAAATAAAACTTAATATTTAGGTTATAATATACATATGCAATGGAAAGTTCTTGGATGAGCTTTCCTTTGCTTTTTTTAATATTTGAAATGTTAAAATTTCCTATGGGACAAACAAAACTGCAGACAAGATAATCTGCTCAAATGCATGAAAAAGATGTGAGCAAAAATCGTTTTCAATATTTATAGAAAACGATTAAGAAAAAAGTAACCAAATGAGTAATCAGGGGAGTTGAGTGTCGAAGAAATCTTGCTTAAAAAATAGATAAAAATAATTAGCTGATTAAAAATGAGCAGGTAAATTGCTGTTTTAATATATTATGTTAAGCAATATGCAAATCTGTTGTGTGAAAGTAAGTACAATAGCAAAATCCCTTTACAATAATATGGTTTGGGTATAGAATTGTAGATGGAAATTAAATACACAAGGAGGATTATTGATGAACAGAAAAATGAAAACAATGGACGGAAATACCGCCGCAGCTCACGTTGCATATGCATATTCGGAAGTTGCAGCAATCTATCCAATTACACCTTCATCAAATATGGCGGAATTAGCAGACCGTTGGGCAAATGATGGGTTGAAAAATATTTTTGGAGAAAAGGTATTGGTACAGGAAATGCAGTCCGAAGCTGGAGCAGCAGGTGCAATCCACGGATCGTTAGCAGCAGGAGCATTGACTACTACATTTACAGCTTCTCAGGGATTATTGCTAATGATTCCTAACATGTATAAAATTGCGGGAGAATTGCTTCCATGCGTTATCAATGTTTCTGCGAGAGCATTAGCGACTCATGCATTATCTATTTTCGGAGATCATTCCGATGTATATGCATGTAGACAGACTGGTTTTGCTATGCTTGCATGTTCAAGCGTACAAGAAACAATGGACTTATCTCCAATTTCTTATTGTTCAGCATTAAAAGGAAAAGTTCCGTTTGTAAATTTCTTTGATGGTTTTAGAACATCACATGAGTTGCAAAAAATTCAAGTTTGGGACTATAAAGATTTAGCTGAAATGGTAGATCAGGATTCGATTGATGAATTCAGAGCAAATGCACTTAATCCAAATCATCCATGTCACAGAGGTTCAGCACAAAACCCTGATATTTTCTTTCAGGCAAAAGAAGCTTCAAATGAATACTACAATAAATTACCAGCAGTTGTTGAAGAATATATGGGCAAAGTTAATGCCAAGCTTGGAACAGATTATAGCTTATTTAACTATTACGGAGCAAAAAATGCAGAACACGTAATCGTTGCTATGGGTTCTGTTTGTGAAACGATTGAAGAGACAATTGATGCATTAATTGCAGCAGGAGAAAAAGTTGGTGTGATTAAAGTAAGACTTTACAGACCATTTAGCATAGAACATTTTCTTAAAGCTATTCCAGATTCTGTAAAGCAGATTAGCGTATTAGACAGAACAAAGGAGCCAGGATCAATAGGTGAACCGTTATACTTAGATGTATTTGCAGCATTGAAGAATACAAAATTCAAAGATATTCCTGTATTTAAGGGCAGATATGGTTTGGGCTCAAAAGATACTACACCCGCTCAGGTTAAAGCTGTATTTGATAATTCTTCAAAAGAAAGCTTTACCATAGGTATTCATGATGATGTTACTAATTTATCACTAGAGGTAGATAATAGCTTTGATTCATCTAGCGATAAGATTAAAAGCTGTAAATTCTGGGGATTAGGTTCAGACGGTACCGTTGGTGCAAACAAGAACTCAATCAAAATAATTGGAGACAATACAGATCAGTATGCACAGGCTTATTTTGATTACGATTCTAAGAAATCAGGCGGTGTTACTGTATCTCACTTAAGATTTGGTACAGAGCCAATTCGTTCCACCTATTTGGTAAATAAAGCGAACTTTGTGGCATGTCATAATCCTTCTTATGTTCATAAATTTAATATGGTTGAAGATTTAAAGGATGGCGGAACTTTCTTATTAAATTGCGGTTGGACTTTAGAAGAACTAGAAAAAGAGCTGCCTGCTCACACGAAGAGATATTTAGCTACACATAACATTAATTTCTATACCATTGATGGTATAAAATTAGGTAAAGAAATCGGACTTGGTGGTCGTATTAATACAATACTTCAATCTGCATTCTTTAAATTATCTCAGATCATACCAGTTGAAGATGCAATTGGATACATGAAAGCAGCAGCTAAATATTCATATGGCAAAAAAGGTGATGCGATTGTTAATATGAATTATCAGGCAATAGAACGAGGAGCAGAGGAAGCTGTTAAAATAGAAATTCCAGCATCATGGGCTAATGCAAAGGATTCTGCTTCAGAAGATATCAGTGTAGAAGGAAGAAAAGAAGTAGTAGATTTTGTTAAAAATATTCAAAGTCAAGTGAATAAAGTAAATGGAAACGCACTTCCTGTTTCAGCATTTAAGGAATATGCAGATGGTACTACACCTTCAGGAACTTCAGCATATGAAAAACGTGGTATTGCAATTGATGTGCCAGAATGGATTCCAGAGAATTGTATACAATGTAATTTCTGCTCTTATGTTTGTCCTCATGCAGTTATCAGACCAGTGGCTATGACAGATGAAGAAGCTGCCAATGCACCAACTGGAGCGAAGACATTACCATTGACAGGACTTGATAAGTTCAAGTTTGCAGTAACCGTTTCTGCATTAGATTGTACAGGCTGTGGTTCATGTGCAAATGTTTGCCCAGGTAAAAAGGGTGCAAAAGCTCTTGTTATGAAACCATTGGATACGCAGATTCATGAGCAGGAAATGGCTAACTATGCATTAAAGGTTGGAGAAAAGCAAGAAGTAATTGATAAATACAAAGCTACTACAGTAAAAGGAAGTCAATTTAAGCAACCATTACTTGAGTTCTCAGGAGCTTGTGCAGGATGTGGAGAAACACCATATGCTAAATTAGTAACTCAGTTATTTGGGGATAGAATGTATATTGCTAATGCAACAGGTTGTTCTTCAATCTGGGGTAATTCATCACCTTCCACACCTTATACAGTTAATAAAGCAGGATGCGGACCAGCTTGGTCAAATTCATTATTTGAAGATAATGCAGAGTTTGGTTATGGAATGAAATTAGCTCAGCTTGCATTAAGAAATAGCTTAAAGAATAAGATAGAAGCATTAGCAGCAGACACTAAAGACGCAACATTAAAGGATTCGGCTAAGAAGTATGCAGATACTTTTGAGTCAGGTGCAGAAAATGCAGTTGCTACAGCTGAGTTAATCAATGCATTAGGAAAAGAAGGAAGTAAAGCTGCTAAGGAAATATTGGCAAAAAAAGACTTTATTTCTAAAAAGTCACAATGGATATTTGGTGGAGACGGCTGGGCTTACGACATAGGATTTGGCGGTTTAGACCATGTTATAGCTAGTGGACAGGATGTAAATATTTTAGTATTTGATACAGAAGTTTACTCTAATACCGGAGGACAATCATCTAAGTCCACTCCACTTGGAGCAGTTGCACAGTTTGCAGCAGGCGGTAAAGCTGTTAAAAAGAAAGACCTTGCACAAATTGCGATGAGCTATGGCTATGTATATGTGGCACAAATTGCACAAGGCGCAGATATGAATCAATGTATCAAGGCTATGAATGAAGCAGAAAGCTACAATGGACCTTCAATCATTATTGCTTATGCACCATGTATTAATCATGGAATTAAGGGTGGAATGACTGGAGCACAAACTGAAGAAAAGAAAGCAGTAACTTCAGGATATTGGAATTTATTCCGATTCGATCCAAGACTAAAAGCAGAAGGAAAGAATCCATTCACATTAGATAGCAAAGCACCTACAACAAGCTATCAGGAATTCTTAACAAATGAAGTTCGTTATAGTTCATTAATGAAGCAAAATGCAGAAAGAGCACAAGAGCTATTTGGTCAATCAGAAAAATTAGCAGCTGAAAAATTTGAACATTTAAATAAGTTAACGAAGTTATACGATACTGCTGAATAGTAGGTAACTTTTAAGCAAACAAGCCCCCATTTATGAGGGCTTGTTTGCTATTATGGCAAAATAGTAGAATAATCATCTCATCTTGTTTTAAAATAAGGTAACAGTATGAATTTCATTAATAAAACCTTTCAAATTGTTTAAAACTTAAAGTATATTATAGTAAATTCAAAAGTAATGTGTTATAGTTATCAAGGATTACTAGTATAAATAAATGGGGATGTGATTATCAAAGGAACCATAAGAATGATGTATAATATATGAAGTTTAATAGCAATATAATTAAAAAAGTTAATGCTATATGTTTATAAGCGAACTGAGGGATGATAATGAAGAAAGTAATAGTATTTTCATTAGTACTAGGTGCAATATGCCTTTTGGCGGGTTGTCAAAAAGAGAACGAGTGGAAGGAATCATCAGAAACTGCAACTAAAACAGATTTAGCTAATATTGAAGAGGTATTAATTACAAAAGATAATATTTGTATTAAATACCCAAAGCTAATTAACCTAGTAAATTCAAAAATTGAAGATAAATGGAATGGTATTATTCAAGAAAAGATAACTAGCGATTTGGATCTGTTGACTGAAAATGATGTTTATAACTTGGATTATGAAGTGGTTTCAAGCAGCGAGGATGAATTATCAATCAAGATGGTGGGCAGTTGCCATTATGATGGTGCAACACAACCATTTAGTTTTATCTATACATATAATATATCATTAGAGACGGGTGACAGTATAAGACTTTGTGACCGGGCAGATGTTAATCAACTGGCGGAAAAAATATACAATAATCAGGGATTTCAAATTGAAACAACAATAAAAGAAAAGTTTATAGATTATATCTATAGCGCATTTGATAATGAAGAATTATTAGCAGAGATGTTAATGAATTTTGATTATAGTGAAGATAATAATCAACCTTTCGGGTATTCATTTTATCAAGATGGAAGATTACATTTATGCATTGAAGTACCTCATGATTTGGGTGACTTTATTATTATCGAGTTAGAAAATAGTTAGTAATTGGAAACAGGCTGAAGAAAATATTTTTCAACCTGTTTTTTCTATGTAATTAGACAAAAAATGTATAATTTCTAGTATTAATATGTATAATTAGTAGTTAAAATATTGTCAAACCCCCTTGTAATTTATAAAAAAAAGAGATACAATTATAATTGGCAGAAAATTGGTTTTACTTTTATAAAATAGAAAAAATGGAGGGCTGAAGAATGAGTAATACAGCACAAAACTCAGCAATAGTAAGAATTAATTCCTTACTAGATGAGAACAGTTTTGTTGAAATTGGTGGACTTGTAACTGCTAGATCAACTGATTTCAACTTACAGCAAAACGAGACCCCTGCAGATGGAGTAGTAACCGGATATGGAGTTATTGATGGCAACCTTGTATACATATATAGTCAGGATGCATCAGTTCTTAACGGTTCAATAGGTGAAATGCATGCTAAAAAAATTGCGAATATCTATGATATGGCGATGAAAATGGGAGCACCTGTAATTGGTTTAATTGATTGTGCAGGTTTAAGACTTCAAGAAGCAACAGATGCATTAAATGGTTTTGGGGAAATTTATTTAAAACAATCCTTAGCATCCGGAGTAGTTCCACAGATTACAGCAATTTTTGGAAATTGTGGTGGCGGACTGGCAGTAGTTCCGACTCTTTCAGACTTTACATTTATGGAAGAAAAAAATGCTAAGTTGTTTATGAATACTCCGAATGCATTGGCAGGAAATACAGAAGAAAAATGCAATAGTGCATCAGCAAAATTTCAAAGTGAAGAAAGTGGTATTGTTGATTTTACAGGAGCTGAATCAGATATTTTTGCGCAAATCAGACAATTAGTTACCATGTTGCCTGCAAACAATGAAGATGATATGTCATATGAAGAATGTAATGACGATTTAAATCGTATTTGTGCAGATATTGAAAACTGTACAGGTGATACATCAATCTTGATTTCGAATATTGCAGATGAAAATATTTTTGTTGAGGTGAAATCCGACTATGCGAAATCTATGGTTACTGGATTTATTAAATTAAATGGAGTAACGGTTGGCTGTGTTGCGAACCGCACGCAGGTATTTGCATTGGATGGAAACTTGGACAAAGAATATGATTCAGTGCTAAGTCCACAAGGCTGCGAAAAAGCTGCTGAATTCATTAATTTTTGTAATGCCTTTAATATACCAGTTCTATCATTTACCAACGCTACAGGATTTGAAGCAACGTTAGATTCAGAGAAAAAGATTGCAAAGGCTGTTGCAAAATTAACTTATGCATTTGCAAATGCAAATGTTCCGAAAGTAAACGTGGTTATAGGAAAGGCCTATGGAAGCGCTTATATTACGATGAATAGCAAATCAATCGGAGCTGATATTGTATATGCTTGGCCTAAAGCTGAAATTGGGATGATGGATGCTAAACTAGCAGCTAAGATTATGTATCCTGCTGCTGCCGCTGGCGTGATTGATGAAAAAGCAGCTCAATATAGTGAACTACAATCAAGTGTTGTATCAGCAGCTAAGAGAGGCTATGTAGATAGTATCATTGAAGCACAGGATACAAGAAAGTATGTAATTGGTGCATTTGAAATGTTGTTTACAAAGAAAGAGGATCGTCCCGGGAAAAAACACGGTACGGTTTAAATGAGGTGATGCTTAATATGAAAAAATTATTAATGATATTATGTATGATTACCAGTATTCTTTCCATGACAGCAGTGGCAAATGCGAGCAGTGAAACCCAATCTTATAATGGTTATACAGAGGATGACTTTAAATCTAATTCAGAGAGCCTGTATACCAGTATATCCGGTTTTACTGATGATGAGCTTAAGCAATACATGGAGAGCGATGATGCAATTATATCCGAAGCCGTTAAATCATGGTCTGAAATTAAAGATGATTTAGGTGATTATGTAGAAATTGGTGACTTTTCCATTAATGAGAGCAAAGGTACCATTACTACAGTATTAAAGGTAAACTATTCAAAAAGAGATTTAATTTTGACTGTTGTATATGATGAAAATTTATCAGTTACAAGTATTACAACTGACAAAGAATATACAATAGGTGAGACAATGAAAAAAGCTGGTTTGAATACTATCATGGGAATGGGTACAGTTTTTGTTATCTTAATTTTAATTTCAACTTTAATTTCGTTATTTTCCTACATTAATAGATGGGAAGAAAAAATGAAAAATAAGAAGAAGGTTAATCAGCTAGAAACAACGACTGTGTCCAGAAATCCAGTAATAGAAGAAAAGGTTGAGGAACTTGTGGATGATTTAGAGGTGGTGGCAGCTATATCAGCAGCTCTTGCAACATCTATGAATACTTCAATCGATGGTTTTGTAGTAAGATCAATAAAAAGAAGAACGACTAAAACGAGATAATGGCAGAAGGCCTTATGAATAGGAGGATATAAAACGATGAAGAATTATACAATTACCGTAAATGGAAACGTATATGATGTAACAGTAGAAGAAGGACAAGCAGGTAGTACTGCTGTAGCAGCGCCTAAAAAGACAATGCCAGTAGCAACTCCTAAAGCAGTAGCAGCTCCAAAAACAGCAGGCAGTGCAGGTTCTATTAAGATAGAAGCAGGTGCAGCAGGAAAAGTATTTAAAATCGAAGCAAATGTTGGACAGGCTGTTAAAAAAGGTGACGCTGTTGTTATCATTGAAGCAATGAAGATGGAAATTCCAGTTGTTGCTCCAGAGGATGGAACAGTTGCTAGTATTGATGTAGCTGTAGGTGATGCAATAGAGGCAGGGGCAACTTTGGCAACATTAAACTAGGATTCACGAGGATAGAGACAGCAAAGTATGGTGTGTCTATTTCAATATATGAAGATATGTGAATTCCCAAAGCAATTAAATATATTGCATAAAATCTAATGGGAGGTAAAAAAATGGATTACGTATTAGACACCATGGGAAATCTGCTTCACCAGACAGCGTTCTTCAATTTGACTTGGGGAAACTATTTGATGGTCGTAGTAGCATTGATTTTCTTGTATTTAGCGGTAAAAAAAGAGTATGAACCATTGTTGTTGGTTCCTATCTCATTTGGTATGCTATTAGTTAATTTATATCCTGATATTATGTTATCAATTGAGGATTCATCAAATGGAGTAGGCGGATTATTGCATTATTTCTATTTGATGGATGAGTGGTCAATTCTTCCTTCACTTATTTTCTTAGGAGTCGGAGCGATGACAGACTTTGGTCCACTAATTGCAAATCCAAGAAGCTTTTTACTTGGAGCAGCGGCACAGCTTGGTATCTTTGTGGCTTATTTATTAGCTATTTTATTAGGCTTTAATGATAAGGCAGCGGCAGCGGTATCTATAATAGGAGGAGCAGATGGTCCTACTTCAATTTTCCTTGCAGGAAAATTGGGTCAGACTGCTTTGATGGGACCTATAGCGGTTGCGGCATATTCTTATATGTCTCTTGTGCCTATTATACAGCCACCGATTATGAAACTATTTACAACGAAAGAAGAAAGAGAAATCAAGATGGGACAGCTTAGACCAGTTTCTAAATTAGAAAAAATTCTGTTCCCAGTTATTGTTACTATTGTAGTAGTATTGATTTTACCAACCACAGCACCTCTTGTAGGTATGCTTATGTTAGGTAATTTATTTAAAGAATCAGGTGTTGTTAGACAGCTTACGGATACAGCAGCGAATGCACTTATGTACATCGTAGTTATATTGCTTGGTACTTCAGTTGGTGCGACTACAAGCGCAGAAGCTTTCTTGAATACAAATACATTAAAAATTGTTGTTTTAGGCTTAATTGCTTTTGCATTTGGTACCGCTGGCGGAGTATGGTTTGGTAAAATTATGTGTAAAGTAACAGGTGGAAAAGTAAATCCGTTGATTGGTTCGGCAGGTGTATCAGCTGTTCCGATGGCAGCCAGAGTTTCACAAAAGGTTGGTGCAGAGGCGGATCCTACAAACTTTTTACTAATGCATGCTATGGGACCTAACGTAGCAGGTGTTATTGGAACCGCAGTAGCAGCCGGAACATTCATGGCTATTTTTGGCGTAGGATTATAATCCTATATAACAGATAATAATTCGCAGGAGGTTAACATAATGGCAGAAATTGAAAAGAAACCAGTAAAGATTATGGAAACAGTTTTACGTGATGCTCATCAGTCATTAATTGCAACAAGAATGACAACAGATCAAATGCTTCCAATAATTAAGAAAATGGATAAGGTTGGATATCATTCTGTAGAATGTTGGGGAGGTGCTACCTTTGATGCATCACTCAGATTCTTGAAAGAAGATCCATGGGAAAGATTAAGAAAATTAAGAGACGGATTTAAAAATACAAAATTACAGATGTTATTTAGAGGACAGAATATTTTAGGCTATCGTCCATATGCAGATGACGTTGTAGAATATTTCGTTCAGAAATCAATTGCAAACGGTATTGATATTATTCGTATTTTTGACTGTATGAATGATATTCGTAATTTACAAACAGCAGTTAAGGCAACTAGTAAGGAAAAAGGTCATTCGCAAGTTGCTCTTTCCTATACATTAGGTGATGCCTATACGTTAGATTACTGGACAAGTATGGCGAAAAAAGTAGAGGATATGGGAGCAAGCTCACTTTGTATCAAAGATATGGCTGGACTTTTAGTTCCTTATAAGGCAACAGAGCTTGTTGGCGCTTTAAAGGATTCTGTAAGTATTCCTATTCAGCTGCATACACATTATACCAGTGGTGTAGCTTCCATGACCTACTTAAAGGCTGTTGAAGCAGGTTGTGATATTATTGATACTGCCATGTCGCCGTTTTCAATGGGTACCAGTCAGCCAGCCACTGAGGTTATGGTAGAGACATTCAAGGGAACTCCATATGATACAGGATTGGATCAAAAATTATTGGCTGAAATCGCCGAATATTTTAGACCAATGAGAGAAGAAGCATTAGCAAGCGGCCTTATGAATACAAAAGTATTAGGTGTTGATATTAAGACATTATTATATCAGGTACCAGGTGGTATGCTTTCTAATATGGTATCACAGCTGAAAGAGCAAAATGCGGAAGACAAATATTATGATGTATTAGAAGAAATCCCAAGAGTTCGTAAAGATTTAGGAGAACCTCCTTTGGTTACACCATCTTCACAAATTGTTGGTACTCAGGCTGTATTTAATGTACTCATGGGAGAACGTTATAAAATGGCTACAAAGGAGACAAAAGCAGTACTTAGTGGTGAATATGGTGCTACTGCTAAACCATTTAATCCTGAGATTCAAAAAAAGGTTATTGGAGACAAGAAGCCAATAACTTGCCGTCCGGCTGATTTGCTTGAAAATGAACTGTCTGCAATAGAAGCAGAAATGGTGCAATGGAAAGAGCAGGATGAGGACGTATTAACTTACGCGTTATTCCCTCAAGTTGCAACAGAATTTTTTAAATACAGACAAGCTCAGAAAACAAAAGTAGACCCTGCTGTTGCAGATACTACAAATGGTTCTTATCCAGTATAATAATTGAATTGATTGTATTTTTACACACATTCTGGAATAGAGTGCATTATATAAAATATATTAAGGAAAGCAGAAGTTTTCATATTTTGCTCAGACTGTAGGCAAAATGGTTCTACGCACAAAGTGCTGGAACCATTTTGTTGTATATTTTTATTTTTGCTTTTCCACATTGTGGAGAAAAGATATGAATATATTTTAACCTTACGAATAAAGAAATAAAAAAAGATAATAATAAAGGAATAAAATCATGTGTTAGATGACATAAAGTTCTTGAAAAGAACTAAAAAAAAGGTTATAATCTTATGTTTGACAGTTGTAACGTTAAAAAAGGCTGGAATCCACTGTATTTACTGGATTACGGCCTTTTATAATTCTCATAAAAAGTGAGTAATGTTTT
>NZ_QICS01000015.1 GCF_003201285.1 Lachnotalea glycerini | reverse complement strand
TTTTTAAACCCAACTGCTCATCGGTCATATTCCATTTTGCTGCCTGATGCAATATATATGTACTCTCCATAGAAATATCTGTAATGCGTCCTACGAACCAAGGGCCAACTGACGCACCAAGATCGCCTGCCGCTGCCAGTAATGCAAACATCATAACTCCACCTGTCTGAAATCGGTCAGATGCCGCAAGCAGGCTTCCCGGCCACATCATGGATACACAAAAGCCCGTTGACGCACAAGCAATTAATGATATCATTGGAACATTGGTAAAGGTAATAACAAAATAACAGACCGCTGATAAAATAGCTCCCACAAACATAATCCGATGGATATTTCTACCATATTTTGCATACAGGCTTCGACCAAGCCCCAGTGTAAATCCAAACATCGCTACGCCGAATATATCTCCCCATACTTTCTCGACCAGCATAGCCCTCTCCAAATATCCGGAGCTCCATTGCGCCATCGTACACTCTGCTGCACCCCCAAAAAAAATGCATAATAAGCATAAGATAAAATATGGTTGCTTTAACAAACCAAACACATCATTTTGCTTACTCTCAGTAATCATTTGAGGAATATCCGCTTTCAAATATAAAAGAATTGCAATAAACGGTATTATCGCCCATATAATCAGAAGCCATTGCCATTTATCATGTCCCAATAACTTAAGAAAAATTGTACTGACGATTACTACAACAACAACGCCCCATGCATAAATAGAATGTAAAATACTCATTTCCCTTTCCGGATTATCGGCTGGAATGGCGGCAACCACAGGACTTACCAACACCTCTGATAAGCCACTCGAAGCCGAACTAATCATGGTGCCAATTACCAATCCTATGTAAATATGATTTGGAAACAAGACTGGTGCCATTGCAAATAAAAGCATTCCTATCAGCGTGATAATCGGAGTCCCTTTCACGGTTAATTCTATATTAAACTTACTGGAATATAACGAAAACATAATATCAATCAATAACTGTGTAACAAAATTGATTAAAACTAATGAACCCAATAAAGTATAGGACAATCCATAAATTTCTCTCAATGGAATAAACAGAATCGGTGTAATGTTAGCTACTGCTGCCATTGACATATTACCTAAATAGCAAGCGTATTTGGTTCTTGTGTAATTTTTCATAATGCCCCCTATATTATATTCTATCAATTATTTGTCAAGCAAATGCTCCAAATACCATTTTCCCAACGGATTGCTTATACCTATTCAAATACATTTATATAATATATCATTATATATTTATATAATCAATAATATAATTAGTTGTATAGATATAAAAAGAGTGACTATTGTGGCCACTCTTTATTTTAAATATTAAATTTAATTATTATTCAATGTTTATTAAGTTCCATTCTAAAGATTCATATGACGTAGGTGCTGCCACTAAATTTGTAAGACGGGTATTATATACATATTCACGCAATGGATAATATAATGGAACTGTAAGTGCCTTATCACTAATAAGCTTAAATATTTCATCGTATTTTGCCTGACGTTCTTCTTCATCTTGAATCTTGACTACTTCATCTAAATATTGATTCAAAGTTTCATCTGACCAGCAAATTCCGGAAGCGTCATCAGAGTATGAAAACATTGAGCGTAAAAAACCATGTGGATTCCATGAATCCTCATATGTTCTGTAAATAATCATGTCAAAATCCCTGTTTGTCCAGATTGAATCATAATATGCTGCTGATTCTTTTAAATCTAAGTTAATCTCAACACCAATTTTAGCATATTCAGATTGTAAATATTCACATAATGATTTCCATGAAGAGTATTCTTCTGATTGAAATACAAGATTTAATGACAATTTTTCGCCATCTTTTTCAACAAATCCATCACCATCGCTATCTTCATAACCTGCTTCACTGAGTAATTGTTTCGCTTTTTCAATATTGTACTCATATCCTTCACTGTTGCTTTCTGTAACATATGGTACCGTCTGTGGGAGTATTCCGATTGCTGGTGTGCCTTGACCATCAAGCAAATCATTTACGATACTTTCTTTATCTACCGCATAATTTAATGCTTTTCTTACATTTACATCCTGCAAAATTGAATTTTTTTCGTTAAACATTAGGAAAAATCCCATCGTTCCTTCCGCTTTAAGAATATCAAGATTCGCTTCATTTTCAATTACAGACATACTGTCTTCCGGAATACTTGCTAATGATATATCCGCTTCTTGGCTTTGCAAAGCCATAACTCTAGATTGCCCATCCTCTACTTTCTTAATAATAATTTTATCTACATTAGGTGCTTCACCATAGTAATATGGATTTGGCACCAAAACAGTTTCTTCTTCAGGGATATAGCTTTCCACCATCCATTCACCCGTTCCAATCATCATTGTAAATTCACCATTTTTATCATAAGCAGATTCGGCTGCAATACGGTATGGTCTTGGATATGTAAGTTCTGTCAGACACGGATAACAATTATCTTCAAACGTAATTTTAATAGTATAATCATCGATTTTTTCTATTCCTGTCATTGGGGATGAGAAACTCTTCGCATCCCACTTTTGGGCACTATAAATTACACTGTCTGCATTAAAATTTGTTCCATCAGAAAACTTAACATCTTTACGAAGATAGAATGTATATTCTGTACCATCAGAACTCACATCCCAACTTTCAGCAAGTGCAGGTACATATTCCCCATTTTCTCCGTATTTCACTAATGGCTCATATATCATCTCATAGAGGGAAAAATCTGTTCCTGACGTTGTAGGATCTCCTAATTCTGGATTTAAATCTGCGCTTATCATAACTGTTATAACTTTTTCATCACTGTCTGAAACTTCTGTTGTTTTTGCTGTTTCTGCCGTTTCTGTTTCTGAAGTTTGTACTTTTTTGTTATTCGATGAACAACCTGTAAATGAGATAATCATAACCAGTAGCATGCTAACAATTCTTTTCATTCTTTTGAATTTTTTTCTTTTCATTTTTTCTCTCCACTATTTTTTATTTGAATAAGATATTTCAAAACATTATTAAATGTATACTCCTCATTATCTCAATAAACACAACAGGCAATTTTATGTCCTGATGCAACTTCTCTTAAATCTGGTTCCTTGTTTAAACACTTTTCCTCTTTTTGGGGGCATCTATCAGCAAAAATACATCCTTTAACACTTTTTTTAATAAATAAATTGCTTTGTTTCTCCTCCATCATACATATTTTTTTATTCAACGGATTTGTTGTCGGAATTGATTGCAGCAAAATACTTGTATAAGGATGCATTGCTATTTTTCCCAACTGGCTGATATCATCCATATATTCTACAATTTTTCCTTTGTACATAATTACCACGCTGTCGCATACATATTGAATAGTTGACAAATCATGTGTAATGAATAAATAAGTAAGCCCCATATTATTTTTCAGATTATTCAATAAATTTAGTATCTGTTTTCTTATTGTAAAATCAAGACTTGATACAGGTTCATCACAAACTACAAATTCAGGATTTATAACCAACGCTCTTGCAATATTAACTCTTTGCTTTTCTCCACCGCTTAACTGATAAGCATATCTATTTCTATACTCTTTAGACAAACCAACCTGTTCTAAAATTTTGTTTATTCTTAAATTACTCTCTGCCTTTGAAATTGTTTCATTATTCAAAAGTATTTCCTCAAGACTTTCGCCAATTGTATAGAATGTATCAAATATAGTTGAACTGCTTTGAAAAATCATCTGTATATTTTTCCTATATGGTTTCATTTTCTTTAATGTTAGATTTGTGATGGAATTTTCCTTAAAATAAATTTCACCTTCTGTTACATTTTCCAATCCACATAGCATTCTTCCAAACGTACTTTTTCCACTTCCACTTTCTCCAATAAGACCTATTGTTTTTCCTTTTTCAATTTCCAAAGATATATTATTTACTGCCGTAACCAATTTGTTTTTAACAAATAATTCGTTTTTTTCAAACTGCTTACTAACTTGTAAGGCTTTTATCAAGGCTGGCATATTAACTCCCTTCTATAAAATTGATTCAAGAAGTGCTTTTGTATAATTTTGTACTGGATGATTAAAAATTTTCTCAACGTTCCCATCTTCAATAATCTTTCCATTGTGCATTATGTAAACGTTATCAGCAATTTCTGCAACTACGCCTAAATCATGTGTGATAAATAATACTCCCATATTATAGTTGCGGCTCATTTGATATATCTGCTTTAAAATTTCTGCTTGCACTGTAACATCTAATGCAGTTGTCGGTTCATCTGCGATAAGTAATCCAGGTCTTGCCAAAATAGCAATAGCTATCATTACTCTTTGACACATTCCTCCGCTCAACTCAAAAGGATAGCATTTCATAATTCTTTCTGCATCTTCAAATTGCAAATTTTTGAGCTGTTTTACTGCAAGATTATAAGCTTGTTTTTTCGATACTTTTTGATGTGACCTGATTCCTTCTATTATCTGATTGCCTACTGTAAATAAGGGATCCAAAGAATCTAAAGGATCTTGAAAAATCATACTAACTTTATTCCCTCTAATGAACTGCCACTTTCTAAAAGAAATATTTTGAATCATATTTTGACATATTTCTAATTTACTCCATTTTACTTCATCCTGTTTTCCTAAAAGCCCCATGACTGCAAGGGCTACTGTTGTTTTCCCGCATCCACTTTCTCCAATCAATGCTGTAATCTTTCCTTTTTGTACTGTTAAGCTTACACCATTCACCGCTTCTTTTTTACTTCCAGTCCCAAAATGAACAAATAAATTTTCAATTTTCAAAACCTCTTTATCATTCATACAACTTTCTTCCAAAAGCATTTTTCAATCCTTCTCCTAACATATTAAAGCCTATCACTGTTATTATAATTGCTATTCCCGGATATATCATAAGCTGTGGCTGTGACTGAATATAATCTTTACTATCGCTGATCATAATTCCCCATTCAGGGGTTGGAGGCTGAGCGCCCAACCCGATAAATGAAAAACTCGCAATTGCAAGTATAATGGAACCAAGTTCTAATGTTGCCAATACAATAATTGGTTCTGCAATATTTTTAAATATATGCTTTGTTATAATTTTAACATGAGAACAGCCTGCCGATTTTAATGCTAAAATAAAATCTTTCTGTTTCACTTCAATCGCCATACCACGAATTATTCTTGCGTAACCCGCCCACCAAACAGATGACATTGCTATTATCATATTTCTGGCACTGGCTCCTAACGTACCTGCCACAGCTAATACTAACATAAAACTTGGAATTGCCATTATAATATCAATAACTCTCATAATAACTGCATCTGTTCTTCCACCCACATAACCAGATATTAGTCCAATTGGAATACTTACAATAACGATAGCGGTCAAAACAGTCATGCTATATAGCAAAGTGGAACGTGCCCCCCAAATGATGCGCGAAGCAATACATCTTCCAAGATTATCTGTCCCTAACCAATATTGAGAACTTGGCTTTTGTAATTTACAAGAAATATTCATTTCCAAAGGATTATTGGGTGCAATATATGGTGCAAAAACTGCAATCAGTATAAAAAATATAACAATAGCCAGTCCAATTATGAAACCTTTTTGTTTTAGAATTTTTTTAGTCAATTGCCTGCCTCCCTACTGCACTTTAATTCTTGGGTCAATCAACGAATACAAAATATCAACTGCCAAATTTATTACTACTACTATAACTGCCATAAGCATTACATAACCCTGAATTACCGGAACATCTTTTGTTATAACTGCATCAAGTGCATATTTTCCAATTCCCGATATAGAAAATATTGATTCTATAATGGAAGCACCACATAAAAAGCCGCTAAACATGATTCCTGTTTTCGTCAAAATAGGAAGTATCGCATTCTTTAATCCATGTTTGCAATAAAGTCTTATACAAGAAATTCCTTTTGCTTTCGCAGCTTGCATATATCCTTTATTTAATACTTCAGTTATACTAGCTTTCATTAATCTTATATTTGCTCCGCACATGCCAAAAGCCATAGTGAATGCCGGTATTAAAATTCCTTGATTTCTTCCTCCCAAAACTGATATGAATTTCAGTTTGGCTCCCAAAACATATAACAATATCAAGCCTACCCAGAAAGATGGAACGGATGCAGAAAAAAATGAAAAAAATCTTCCCACATAATCAAATATACTGTTCGGTTTTAAAGCAGATATAATTCCAACTGGTATAGAGATACAGATTACAATTATTATTGCACCAAGGGATAGCTTTACAGTATTAGGAAAATAATATATCATTTCGCCCAAAACTGGTTTGTTATTTTTATAAGAATTACCAAAATCACCTTTAAACACTTTCTTAAGCCAATTACAGTACTGAACAGGTAATGGCTTATCCAAGCCATATTTAACACGCACAAGTTCAATTTCTTTTGTATTTGGTCTGATATATTCCCTTTCTGCAAGTACTCTGGCCGCGTCACCTGCACTAAAACTGCTTAACGAAAATGTTATTATGGATACTATAAACAAAATTGGTATTAACTGGACTATTCGTTTAAAAATAAATTGAAACATATGTTTTCCTGAGCTTTCTATGTTATTCACAATTTTTTAACTCACGCATTGAAAAGGCCTTTTACTTTTCACCTCCGACCATAAATTGTGGTGTATCTCCATTTAATTCTCTTCCAAAATCATCCCAAACCCGTTTTGTAATATCTACTGTTGCAAAAACTTTTGAAAATCCAATTTCAATTAATGCTTTTAAATCCCATTGAGGTCTGTATTTATCACTCATAAATAATGATTTTCCTAATGCATCTCCCTCTTCTGGATCTTTATGTTCATGAATATCCCTTAAATATTTTTCTTTTATCCGTTTCTGATTTTCTTCATGCTTTTTCTTAAGCTCTTCATCAAATAAATAAAGATACCAGCAAGCATCAAAAATCAACAATTTTCCACCTGGCTTTAATACCCTAAACCACTCTTGATAAGCTGAATATGGATCATCTAATGTCCATGTAATATTTCTGCATATAGCCATATCAAATGTATTATCTTTAAAATCAAGTGACTGGCTGTTCATTGTTTGAAGTTGTGCTGTTAATCCTTCTTTTTTTAAATTTTCTTTGGCATAACGAATCATATTTTCAGTAATATCGATTGCTGTCACATTATGTCCAGCTTCGCTTAAAATGATTGGGAAAAATCCAGGCCCTGTTCCGATATCAAGAATATTAAGAGCTTCGTTTTCTTTTAAATAATCTGGGCTGTTTTCAAGTATTATCTCTCTCCATGCTTTCCTTTGAAATCCCATTAATTCCTCTTCAATCCCTTCACTATATACAGCAGCTTCTCCTTCCCAATAATTTTTAATTCTTTTGTTCATATCCATAGCAATTATCCTCCTATTTTTCTCCACAAACCATAAACGGCAGTGTTTGTTTGTTATATTCTAATGTTGTTTTGTCCCATACCAAAGATGAAACATCCATCCATGTATAAACATTTCTATATCCTATTTGTTTCATTGCATTTATGTCCCACTCTGGTCTCTTTTTATCACTTAAATACAATATTTTATCAATCTCTTCTCCCTCTACCTGATTACAATATATGTGTGTTCCACGCTTATACTTATAAATCAAATATTTTTGGTATTCTTGATATTTTTTATAAAGTTCTTTGTCAAATCTCCATAAATTCCAGTTTGCGTCAAATATAAATATTTTTCCATTTGGCTTCAGTACTCGGTACCATTCTTTATACGCTTCAAACGGATTGCTTAATGTCCATAAGAGATTGTCTCCAATTATTATGTCAAATGAATCGTCTTCATACAAAAGCAGTTCTGCATCCATTTGCATAGTTTTCGCCAATGCTCCTGCTTTTTTGATCCGATCTTTTGTTATATTAATCATTCTATTAGATATATCTATGCCAGTTACATTATTTTCTGTCTTAGATAATGCCAAAAGCAAACATCCTGTTCCTGAACCAAGTTCCAGTATATCAACTGGTTTTCCAACATAATTATATTGTTTTAAAATTACATTAGCCCAATTATTCACTATTGGTGTGTATATTTGTTCTATTGGAAAAGAATTGCAGTATAAAGCTGCCTCTCCTTCCCAATAATTTTTGATTCTTTTTCTCATATAATTCCACCTTTGCGCAAAAAAAGCACCTCTAAAGAGAGATGCTTTGAATTATAGGTACATCAATAAACAGGTCTTTCATCTCTCGTAAAAAACCTATCACCATAAGCAGGTATTCCGACTTAAGCTTCAAACGCTCCATACGTCTTCCCAAATTTCTTCAGTGACTTAATGTATGTAACTAGCTTTCACGGTAGCGGGACTGTTCAGGCATACTGATTCCCTGTTGCAAATTAATTGCTCTTATGACTTTTTATTATTTTATTTGACATAATTCATTATAAACTATATAGTAACTATATAGTCAAGAAGTTTTTAAGGAAGGATTTTTTATGAATATATATTTTACCTCAGGACAAGTTAGCAAATTATTTAATATATCAAAACAAACCTTGATTTTTTATGATAAAATCGGTCTAATTAAACCTGACCATATTGATCCAAATACATTATACCGCTATTATTCTATAGAACAATTCTTTTATCTTTATCTGATACTTGCCTTAAAAACCAGCGGAATTGAACTTAAAAACATTCATAACTATTTAAATGAACATTCTATTCCAACGACAATTGATTTATTAAGCTCTCAGATTCGAACTTTAAATCACAAGATTGCAGAACTGGAAACGGCAAAAAATACACTTGACCAGACACTGAAACAAATTGAATATGGTATTCGATTAAAAGAAAATAATCCTTATTATTTTAAGTATTTTGAAGAACAATATTTGTATACTTTTCCGATTGATAAAACTGATATTACCAAAGATTTTTCTTTAACCTTTTCAAAACTAGCCAATAAATATATTGGCGATTATTCTACAATGAAATGGAATTATGGCTGTATTGTTTCTTTAAAACCTACAGGTGAATTTAATAACAGAGAACTTTTTATAGTATTGGATAAACCTGATCATACTCTTCCTTTAATTAAGCGCCCCTCAGGAGAATATCTGTGTACATTCCACAAAGGGAAATATGATACGATTTCAGAAACAATACAAAAGCTTTTAGATTACGCAGAGCAAAATTGTTTTACAATTTTAGGATATGTATATGAACATCAGTTAATTAATAGCTTTATGACAGATGATTGTAATGAATTTATAACTGAAATATCAATTGGAGTAGAATAATATTTTTAACAGAACATAACAGGCAGGAAAATAGATACAGTTACCTTAAAAGGTAGTGTTTATCAAAGTTAACTTGTTCAGCTTAATATTATGAGATATTTTTTATGATTTCGTTCAAACTTTCTAAATCGACAAAATAAACTTTCTGATTGTACGTATCAATCATGGCTTTTGTTTCTGCCGTCTGACTTTCAAGCGGTATTTTTTTTACTTTTTTATACAAAAGACTCATCAAAGTTCTATGTTTGAAACTTAACTTTTGATAATCTATGCCACCCCTTAAATGAAATATTTTGCTCGAATCATAAATTTCTTTTGGTATCTGTTTTTGAATAGATGATTTTATATTATCAGTATTTGTAGGATCTTTCACATCTGCTAAACCCACCGTTATGAGAATTAATGTTTTCTTACTATTTGCAGGTATTAATTTTACTGTTTTTGATAAACCTAAAATACCGCCCGCATATAGTCCACCAAGATATATAATGGTATCGTATATTGACAAGTCTTTCACCGTCTTATAACTAAATGCCTTAATGTTCATTCTGTTAGCCAGTTCAATTGCGTAACGCTCAGTTGTTCCATATTCGCTACCATAAACTATAATTTCACTCATAATATTCCTTTCATCCAACTTAATATATTTCTTATGTTAAATTATGATTTATGATTATTATACCAAATATCAACTTAATATCAATACTATTTTTTCAACATACATAAAAGATTTATATTTCCAACTTGCTATATGCTATTTAAAAATCATTCATAATATTTAATACATTTATACAATTTTCCCTCCGCTACAAACCGTACAAATACTGAATACAATACTAGCAGGAGCTCTTGACAGTGATGAATGGCAAGATACTTCCTATTCCTGAAGCATTATGGAAATTGAACTTGTTTTTCTTTATAATACCAAAACAATGCTTTTAAAGCACAATAAGCATAGGACAAAACAATAATAAAAAACAATAACCCAAAAAATCCTCTTCCCAGTGCAAACGGTGTTTCGAACCAAAAGGCTTTCCAAAAATCAATTCCTGTCCTATCCCATAAACCAGGTGTATAATACAACTCCTTCAAGTGAAACAAATTATAAATTTTTAGAGTCCCTGTCATACCAAACGCAACCAAGATTGGGATGTACGCAACAAATAAACCGAACCACATATTTGCAATTCTTTTATATAATTCAGCTTTTGAAGCTTCATCTGAAAATATATCTTCACTTATATTATTATCTGTTCTTTCAAAATATTGAATACCATTTGACTTTGTACCGGCAATATGCTTCCATCCACTATCTTCAAACATCGCTATATAATCATTAAAATCCTCAATTTTACGAAACGTTCGAAAGTCTATTTTCACTTTATGACTTTTACATTTCAACGTATCTTGTTCAAATTGATAATAGCCTGTCATAGTTTTTACTTTGACTAGCCGATATCCCAGCTTAACATATTGATTAATCCATGCTTCCTCTTTTTTAATGTCAACAACAAATAATTTATGTTTAACCATTCTGTTTCTCCTATAATCCTTTACTATCTGCTATTTCAATCAGATAACGTAGTCTTTCTGCTTCACCATGCAATACTTCTTTTCCTAAATCTGTGATAACATACAACTTACGACGTTTATCCTCTCCTGAAACAGACTGTATCAATTTTTGCTTTAATAAGTTCTCAATCGCTCCATACATAGTTCCAGCGGCAATCCTTACCTTCCCAGAACTTAGTTCTTCAACTTTCTGCATTATATAGTAGCCATGACCTTGTTCTAACAATGCCACTAAAATATAATATGTAGTCTCTGTCAGTGGCAAATATTTACTCAAATTCATCTCATTATTCTCCAACTTTTATTCAGTTACTCTATATAGTTAAACTGTATAGTTTTATTATATACAGTTTAACTATATATGTCAATAATATATTTATTAAATTGCTACAGAAAAGTGCTTTTTGTATCAAAGAAATTTATAAATTATTATACCAAAAATAAGCTTGGGATGCATAAAATACAAATCCTAAGCCACTTCTTTACGTTCTATCAATTAGTACTTTTTTAATATTACAAAGCCTTTCTATACTCTGATGGCGTCACCCCAAGTTTACCTTTAAATTGTCTCATGAGATGAAAGGCGCTGTTATAGCCGCTTTGCGCTGCAATTGAGTCCAGTGTAAAATCCGTTGTAGCCAGTAAATCTCTGGCTCTTTGCAAGCGGCTGTTTATTATGTCTGTCATAACATTAACGCCAAAAATCTTTTTGTAAGTATGTTGAAAGCTAGATTCACACATAGATAGCTCCTTAGCCATTTCTTTTACAGAAGGGATTGACTGCGGCATACTATATATGCGAATACGAACGTGAATTATATTTTCATATTTTACCGATGCCTTTTCCAGGGGACATTGAAGCCCTATATGAAGCTTACGACTTAATTTGATAAAAAATATGTTTAAATAATGCTCAATTACCTCTTGATTATAAGGATTAATGGAATGAAATTCATATGCTATATTATGTATGATTCTTGATAGCTCAGAAATATCTCCTAGCCAAGTAACTGTATTACAAGGAATGTTAAGTCTGGATATAAAATCCTTATCCGCATTATCAACACTAAAATGAAACCAATCGTCTACATAGAGTTCTCCACAGGCCCGATAATATTGGGGTGCACCTTCCTTATATAAAATAAAGGAATTTTCTCTTGTTACAATTTCTATCCCATTATGAATAAATACTGCTGGTGTCTTTATCAAAAGAAAAAGCCAGCTATCCGTACCGCCTGGCCGATCAATTACAAAGTTTTCATCGTGAGAATGATTATACCCAATCACATGTAATTCCATGTTTTTTCCCTTTCTAATTTTTAGAATATTATACCATCAATTTAAAGTTTAAACAACTATATTCAGATAATTTACACTCTTGTACCCTATTGTTTTAGATAATTTGCAGGAAAAGCTATATCATTTTGCGTAATTGGCTATGTATCATAGGCGAAAAATGTATTATAATGATAGACATATTAACAAAGGGGGTATTTATTAATGAGAAAAATTACGATGATGACAGTCGCAATATGTACTGCGCTGTCGATGCTGGTAGGCTTTTCAAACTGTGATGATGTAAATGCAGCAAATTCCTTACCAGAAACAAAAGAATTGGAAGTTGCTGCTGATTCTGCTGGAACAATGCGAAATATTACGACAATGCAGCTTGTGCGTGAAATGGGTGTTGGAATTAATCTTGGCAACACACTCGAATCTACAGGCAGTTGGATTAACAACAGCAGTGTTTCAAATTATGAAACAGCCTGGGGAAGTCCTGTTATTACTAAAAACATGATACAGGGATACGCTAAGGAAGGTTTTGGTGTACTTCGTATTCCAGTTGCATGGTCAAACATGATGGGTGATAATTATACCATTAATACTGCTTATATGGCTCGTGTAAAGGAGATTACAGATTGGGCTCTTGACAGTGGAATGTATGTCATTTTAAATATTCACTGGGACGGCGGTTGGTTTGAGAATTTCCCTACTGATAAAAATAATTGTATGTACAAATATGAACGAATTTGGACACAGATTTGTGCAACCTTTAAAAACTATGGGGATCATTTAATGTTTGAATCTTTCAATGAAGAAGGCAACTGGTCCAATGTCTGGAATATTTATAGTGGAACAAGCGGTTCTGGTAAGAATACAGCATATTCACTGCTCAATGAAATTAATCAAAAGTTTGTAAATGTTGTACGTTCCTCTGGCGGGAACAATTATAAACGCCATTTACTGATAGCTGGTTATAATACTGATATACAACTTACCTGTGACTCTTTATTCAAGATGCCAACGGATTCTTCAAATCGTTTAGCAGTTTCAATACACTATTATACTCCTTCTACCTTTGCTATTCTTGAGAAGGATGAAAGTTGGGGAAAAATGCGTACAGATTGGGGTTCTGCTGCTGACTACGCAGAATTGAACAGCAATATGGATTTGCTGAAAACAAGATTTATTGACAAAGGTATCCCGGTAATTATGGGTGAATTTGGTATTACCGCTACCAATAATAAATCATCAGATACCATACGCCTCTACCTCTCATCAGTATGTAAGGCTGCTTATTCTCGTCAAATAGCTCCTGTATTATGGGATATTACAGGTCTTTTTTATAACCGTTCCACTTGTAAGATGAATGATCAACTGCTGCTTCAACAGCTTATGTCGGCAAAAAATTAATTTTTAGCAGTATTATCTATTACGTTAGAAAACACCTAAGTGCTTTAACTAGTCAAGCATTTAGGTGTTTTGCATTCATATGGTGCTTTATCATCTCTGATTCCTTTAAATACAGGCTGCCGAAAACTCTCTTTCTCTGTCGGCATAGACTCCACAATGCATACAAGCTCCGGTGCCAGCCAGACAGCATTCTCGTTCCCTTTCGGTATATAACCAAATGGGGACGCTTCCACCTCTTTGCATCTGTGCTCCAGTAATACTTTTAGGCTTACACCAAGCGTTACATGCCCCAAATATACAAGCTGTTTTTGATTATCATATTGCCCCAAGACAAGACTTACCATATTATTTTCTTTCTGAATGTAGCCGCATATGACACAATCGTCTGTTGACAAGACCTTGCATTTTATCCAGTCTTTTGTGCGCTTGTCAAAATAGTATCTGCTCTCTTTCTTTTTTGCTACAACCCCCTCTAGGCCTCTTTGCTTTGTTAATTCAAACAATTCTATTCCATTTGTTTCTATATATCTGGAAACACTGATTAAACTATTTTCATTTACCACCTTTTCAAGTAATTCTTTGCGTTTAATCAGCGACAAATCAGTTACCAGCTTGTCTTTGAGATATATGATGTCATAAGCAACAAAGCTGGCCGGAAATTGTTCTGCTGCCAACTTAATTTTAAATGAATCTGTGATTAATGCTCTTCGCTGAATCTCATAGAAATCTGTCACTCCATTCTTAAGTACAAACAGCTCACCATCCAGAATACATTTTTCTTTTACTTGCATATGAATCTGAGTAAGCTCAGGAACATGTGGTAATAGCTTTTTATCTCGTTTATTTCGAATATCGGTCTGTTTTTCATCTAAGTATACAATACATCTGATTCCATCTAATTTAATTTCATATATAAATTCCTGCGAATTAAATGCTTTTTTATTTTCTGCAATTAGCATAGGCTTGATACCCTTTTCATCAAATATATCCATTATGCTGTACCCTTTTTCGTCATCTCAACCGTTTTCTTTAATGCTTCCATCAAATCAATTACATTAGATGGCGCGCTTGTATCTACGCTAACTATATTTTGACCTTTTATTTTTGTCTCAATCGCTTCTTTCAGCCTTTGCTGATATTCATCACGGTATTTGGCAATATCAAACTTTTCCGTCATAGTTGAAATAAGTGTTTTTGCCATCTCCAGTTCAGGCTCATTGATCTGTATATTTAATTGTGTATTTGGAATCTCTTGTAATTCCTCTTGATAAAATAATGTTTTAGCTATGATTGTATTCTTATTGGGATATAATACTAGAAGCTGCTCTTTCGTTCCTATAACAGTTTTTGCAATAGCAATTTCTTCTTGAAACATCATTGCCTGTCTCAATAATTCAAACGCTTTCTCAGCACCTTTCTCGGGCACGACATAATAATTTTTTTCATAATAAATTGAATCTACATCGGACATTTTTGCAAAATGTTCAATATGAATGGTTTTATCCTTTTTTGTTTTAATTTTCTCTAATTCTTCTTCCCCAATAGTTACATATCTTCCCTTTTCAAACTCATAACCCTTTACAATCTCATCATTCGTAACTTCTTTATTACAAGATGGACAGTATTTCTTATAACGGACTCTCTCATGTGAATCCTTGCATAATTGATTAAAACTAACACTGATGTCTCGTGTCGTTTTATATAATCCAACTGGAATATATAACAACCCTACACTAATTGCACTTTTATGTGCTACAGCCATGTAAATCACCTCGTTTTCAAGATTAGTATGTGCAAATTAAAAAGTATCTATTCTTTACTATTATCCTATTAAGCTGTCATAATTTTAGTTTAACTGTGCATACTAATTCCGAAAGGTGGTGCTTACATGTATAAAGATGTATACAAAGATAATGACAATGAATATGATATGACAACAGATGAATACACCAATAAAAATAAGCCTGAAATCAATTATCCTCCGATAAAGGAGCCTTTACCTGAGTCAACTCGTCCTCGAAAAGACGGACCTGGTGGAAATTAGATTCAACAACAAAAACGACTAACTTCTCTGTTTGGTTAGTCGTTTTCTTCTATTCATATATTTTATTACTAACCTAAATACAATTGTACAAGCGAATGAGATGGGTCTTAATAACGCATTAGTATTCTATCGTTTTTATTTAAAACATAGGAACTCAGCTTACTATGTTTTATGTAATTGAATAAATTAATCTATCACCTATATACTATAGTTAAATTTATGATTATTGAGAAATGAATCTAAGATTTTGAATTGTTATTGGATATATATAGTCAATTCTCAATTGTGGTTCCCATATAAAACCATCACTTCTGGTAATTTTTCCTTGTATCTGATATAATTCCTTTGCTAAATATTGGTTTTCTGCTATATCAAGTGGTGCACTGCTGTTTCCCATTTGCTCTATTCCATTCACCATCTTATAAAATCCAATCCAATATGCTCCATTGCTGTTATCTGAAATATATAACTTTGAGATAAGAGCTTGGTCTGGAATAAAAGAAACGCTGCTTAAATCTACTTGTTGATATGGTGATAACCAAGGACCATTTGAACCATAATTTTTAGTTCCAAAGTCAAACTTCATTCCCAAATTCATATATCCGGTGCTGCCATTTTTATATGCACCTCCAAAATAGAAAGAATAGTTTTGAGGACTGTAGTTGTTGTCTATTCCATTTTTGGGATCTACCACTGCATAATATGTACCAGGTTCACCCTGAAGATAAATTGTTTCTGACGTATTACCTGTTTGCTCAGAGCTTACTTGTCCCATCTGACCATTTGACATAATTTTTAAGATAAATAAATCATAATCATAGTTTGCTGGAATATCTGTTAATATTACAGCGATTAACCCCTGACTTTCGTCTAAATCTGATTGGGTTACATCTATTTTATACCAATCTTCATCATTAGCGGTGTTAATATTTGCTTGGATTTTTTTTCCTTTTATACCTGATGTCGCTACTCCCGAGTTATTATTCGGCTCATATTGGTCAGGTGTATATGTAGTACCTGTTGCATATAATGCTTCCATTTCAGTAAACTTTTTAACCTGTGAATTCATTCCAGCTTTCAGCTCTGCAGACACATTTGTGTTGAAATCTTCCATCGTAAATATTTCTGCCTCTTCTTCCAGACTATCCTCCATTGTAGTTTCATGAAAAACAGTTTGTTCTTCTGACTCCATTGCAAATACATTGCTTGAAGATACTGCTAACAAAACGGTAACTAAAAAAAATGTTTTACATATTTTCATTAATTTTTCCTCTTCTTTCTTCAATTTGCTGTTTTTCTTACGTTCAATACGAATTATTTTAATTCTCATACTATACAAACGTTATACTCCCCCTCATTAGCATAATTATATCAAGATTGAAAACTAACGTCAATATTTTTAGACGTCTAAATTGTACAAACATGAAGCTAAATTTTAATCATATATACATTCTTTATATTATAACTGCTCTGTCAAAAATTAATGACAAAAAAGGTGCACTCACCAAATTTGGTAAAATGCACCTTATAATTTTTATATTTTTTCAATGTACTAACACGATGTACTAATAATATACTAATCATACACTTTTCAAGACATTAGTACAATTCTCATTACTTCTACAAAGCTTGATTCTACGCAATTCCTTAGAATTTACCAGCCTTTGCTGCCTCTTCAACGGAAACGGCTACAGCCACTGTCATTCCGACCATTGGGTTATTTCCTGCACCGATAAGACCCATCATTTCAACGTGAGCTGGAACAGAAGAAGAACCTGCGAACTGTGCATCAGAATGCATACGTCCCATTGTATCTGTCATACCATAAGAAGCAGGACCTGCTGCCATGTTATCAGGATGAAGTGTTCTACCAGTACCGCCACCTGAAGCAACTGAAAAATATTTCTTTCCCTGCTCGATACATTCTTTTTTGTATGTACCTGCAACCGGATGCTGGAATCTGGTAGGGTTAGTTGAGTTACCTGTAATTGATACGTCAACCCCTTCCTTGTGCATAATAGCAACACCTTCTGTAACATCGTTTGCACCATAGCAGTTAACTTTAGCGCGAAGACCTGTGGAATAAGATTTTCTAAAAACTTCTTTCACTTCTCCTGTATAGTAATCCATTTCCGTTTCAACGAAAGTAAATCCGTTGATTCTTGAAATGATTTGTGCTGCATCTTTTCCAAGACCATTTAAGATAACTCTTAAAGGCTCTTTACGTACTTTGTTTGCCTTTTCAGCAATACCAATTGCGCCTTCTGCTGCTGCAAATGATTCATGCCCTGCTAAGAAAGCAAAACATTTTGTCTCTTCTTCCAATAACATTTTACCAAGATTACCATGTCCTAGACCTACTTTACGTTGGTCTGCAACGGAACCTGGAATACAGAAAGACTGAAGACCTTCACCAATAGCAGCTGCTGCATCAGATGCTTTTTTGCAGCCCTTTTTGATTGCAATTGCTGCGCCTACAACATAAGCCCATTTTGCATTTTCAAAACAGATTGCCTGAATTCCTTCAACTTGTTTATATACGTCTAAACCAGCATCTTTGGTAATCTTCTCAGCTTCTTCAATAGAAGAAATACCATAGCTGTTTAATACTGCATCAATTTGTTTAATTCTTCTTTCATATGATTCAAATAAAGCCATTTTTTATTTCCTCCTTCTATTATTCTTCTCTTGGATCTATAATCTTAATTGCATCAGCTACGCGTCCATACTGGCCTTTCGCTTTTTCGTAAGCAGTATTTGGATCATCGCCTTTTTTGATAAAGTCAGTCATTTTTCCAAGACTTACAAACTGGTATCCAATGATTTGATCTTCTTCATCAAGTGCAATACCTGTTACATAGCCTTCTGCCATTTCAAGATAACGAGGACCTTTTTTAAGAGTTCCGTACATTGTACCAACCTGTGATCTAAGACCTTTTCCTAAATCTTCAAGACCAGCACCGATTGGAAGTCCATCTTCTGAAAAAGCTGACTGTGTTCTTCCGTATACAATCTGTAAAAACAGTTCTCTCATTGCTGTATTAATAGCATCACATACTAAGTCAGTATTTAAAGCTTCAAGTATTGTTCTTCCTGGCAAAATTTCAGAAGCCATGGCAGCTGAATGTGTCATACCTGAACATCCAATTGTCTCAACCAATGCTTCCTGAATAATACCTTCTTTTACATTAAGAGTTAATTTGCATGCTCCCTGCTGTGGAGCACACCAGCCTATACCATGTGTTAACCCTGATATATCAGTTACTTCTTTGGCTTTTACCCATTTTGCTTCTTCTGGAATTGGAGCAGCACCATGATTAACACCCTGCGCTACCGGACACATTTTTTCTACTTCATGTGAATAAATCATTATAAGACTCCTTTCAAATATGTAATCATTTGTTGACCCTGTTGCCTTCATAGAAGGGACTTTTCAACCTTAAATGTGTGACATTAACTTTGATATTTATTTAACACCGCACCTTAAAATATTCTCTCATAGATTATAGAATTAGTCTAGTCGTTTTTGATATTTTTTTTCAATATTCCCTCCCTATCAACATATAGTAACAAAAAAAGGAGCCATGCAATGTGTCATTAACCCTTGCATGCTCCTTTTCTTTATTCTAAAATCTTAGTCACTAATACACAGTTTGGTGTATCAATTTGAATTGGCTTTCCTTTCATAACCAGTACACCCTTTTGATAATCTACCGAAAAAATAGTAATAGTATTCGACTCATGATTTAAAGACATTAAATGCTTTCCATCTGGGAAAAACTCAATATCCTTTGGATATTCACCGCTGACAGGTAAAATATTCAATTTATCGAGTATTCCTGTTTCATGATTGATTCTAAATATTCCCACACTGTCATCACCTGCATTTGAACAAAATACATAATTGTTATCCGGCGAGAATTTAATTGCCGCCGCTGCACAGCCATCATCGCAATGAGCATCTGCCGTAGGTATCGTTTGAATCAATTCAAATTTAGGAGTTTTTTCCGTTTTAGAACTGGTATAAGTATAAACATTAATATAATTTTTTAACTCACAAATCAAATATGCGTATTTTCCATCTTTGCTAAAAACTAATGTTCTTGGTGCTGATTCTATCTCACATCTTAAAAAGTCCACCAGCTTAATTTTGCCATTATCTTTGTTAAATTGATAAATTTTAACATGATCCACACCTAAATCAACTGCACACAGAAACCTCTCGTCCGGCGTTAAGGTTACGCAACTGACATGTGGTCTGAAATTTCGCTCAGCAACACTTCCAAGTCCCTTGTGAAACACACCATCACGTATTTTCCCGACGCTTCCATCCTCTGCTAAATCAAGTACGGTTACTTTACCATCATGATATCCTGCAACAAATAAATATTTATCCAGTGAGTCTGTTTCAAGATAGCACCCTCTCATCCCTTCTATTGAAGCTATATTAATCGGTTTTAAATTTCCATCTGGCAATATTTCAAAAGATTTCACTCCTTCGTCTGCTATGGAATATAAAAATTTTCCATTCTTTGAAAATACCATATCAGATGGGTTGTTAATTTTTTCAACACATCTTTCTTTCATACTTCCGGCTTCAACATCCAAATCATAAATATGAATTCCTAAACTGCTTCCATGCGTATATGTACCAACATATGCAACGTACTTTTCTCTCTTCATGTAACATCCTCCATAATACGTGATTAATCATATAATAAAAATTAATGAATCTATTAATCTAACGATATCTTAACATATTTTTATCCATTTGTTAATAGTATAACTATTTTTATCTCTTTAATCCTTGTGGATTAGAGTTATTATTTTTCTTCAAAAATTTCTTCCTATATTCGACATTTTTCACTTCTTAAAAGCTCTAACAAAATATGTCTTAAAATTCGTCAATATTTTTTTAATCTGCTAGTTGACACCTGAAATTTTATGAGTATAATATATCTAGTGTGTAGTTTAGGAATAGTAAACTTTAAGTATAGTTTTACTATTTTCGGACTATATTAGGAGTATGAAAGGAAATTTGTATATGCAAATAGGAAGTAAGTTAAAAGAACTTAGAGTATTAAAGAATCTTACTCAAGAAGAACTGGCCGACCGTGCTGAACTTTCCAAAGGGTTTATTTCGCAAATCGAGCGTGACTTGACCTCACCTTCTATAGCTACACTCGTAGATATTTTGCAATGTCTTGGAACTGATTTAAAGGATTTTTTTAATGACACTGCAGATGAACAAATCGTTTTTAAGCAATCTGATTATTTTGAAAAAATAGATTCTGAGCTTAATAATAAAATCGAATGGATTATACCTAATGCGCAGAAAAATATAATGGAGCCTATTCGGCTTACACTAGAGCCAGGAGGGTCTACTTATCCCGATAATCCTCATGAGGGTGAGGAGTTTGGTTATGTTCTTCAGGGTAGTATAACAATTAATATAGGAAAGAAAATTTACAAAGCCAAAAAAGGGGAATCGTTTTACTTTACCCCGCATGCGAAGCATCATATCGCAGCCAATCCCAAAACAGGTGCTACTCTCATATGGGTAAGTACTCCGCCAAATTTTTAGAACATAGGAGACGTGAAAAGTGAGCAACAATTTAATTAACTTAATTAATGTAACAAAAACATTTGATAACCATATTGTATTGGATGAACTTAATTTATCTGTAAAAGAAAATGAGTTTGTTACTCTTTTAGGACCCAGTGGTTGCGGGAAATCTACTACACTTGGAATTTTAGGAGGCTTTCAGCAGCCTGATAAAGGTCAGGTTATATTTGGCGGTAATGATATCACAAACATGCCTCCAAACAAAAGACCCCTAAATACGGTATTTCAAAAATATGCCCTTTTCACTCATATGACAATAGCTGAAAATATTGCATTTGGTTTGAAAATAAAAGGAAAATCAAAGCCTTACATAAATGATAAAATAAAATATGCACTTAAGCTTGTCAATCTGGATGGTTACGAGAATCGTATGCCAAATTCTCTTAGCGGTGGTCAACAACAGCGAATTGCGATTGCCCGCGCTATTGTAAATGAACCAAAGGTTTTACTGCTTGACGAGCCTTTAGGTGCTCTTGATTTAAAGCTTAGACAAGATATGCAATATGAACTGATTCGTTTGAAAAATGAGCTAGGTATAACCTTTATCTATGTAACTCACGACCAGGAAGAGGCCTTAACAATGTCCGATACAATTGTAGTAATGAATCAAGGCTACATTCAGCAAATCGGAACCCCTGAGGATATCTACAATGAGCCTCAAAATGCCTTTGTAGCAGACTTTATCGGAGAGAGTAATATTCTTCCTGCTATTATGCTTGAGGATAAATTAGTTCGTGTACTTGGTACTAATTTTACCTGTGTTGATATCGGTTTTGGAAAAAACACGCCCGTTGATGTTGTAATTCGTCCGGAGGATATCGACCTTGTTAAGCCTGAGGATGGTACAATCGAAGGCGTTGTCACTCACTTAATCTTTAAGGGAGTGCACTATGAAATGGAGGTTATGGCAAATGGTCATGAATGGCTTGTTCACAGTACTGATTTATTCCCAGTTGGAACTAAAGTAGGCATTCATGTTGACCCCTTTGATATTCAGATTATGAATAAGCCTGCCTCTGAAGATGAGGAGGCGGTGATAGTTAATGAATAAAAAATTACTTTCTGCTCCTTACCTGCTTTGGGCTGTATCCTTTATTATCATCCCGCTGATTATGATATTTTATTATGGTCTTACCGACAAATCAGGTGGCTTTACATTTAGTAATATTTTGGAGATATCAACGAGTATTAATGTCAAAGCATTGTTGCTTTCTCTTTTACTGTCCCTCATTAGTACGTTGATATGCTTATTACTAGCCTATCCATTGGCTATGATATTAAACAACCTAAACGTAAACCAAAACAGCTTTGTGGTTTTAATATTTATTTTACCAATGTGGATGAATTTTTTACTTAGAACGCTTGCATGGCAGACTCTTCTAGAGAAAACGGGTGTCATCAACAATGCCCTTGCTTTTTTTCATTTACCTTCCTTGAATATAATTAACACACCTTATGCGATTGTGCTTGGAATGGTATACAATTTTCTTCCATTTATGGTACTTCCAATTTATAACATTCTGATTAAAATTGATCCTAATGTAATCAATGCCGCAAGAGATTTAGGGGCAAACGGTCTTCAGACCTTTTGTAAAGTAATTCTTCCCTTAAGCTGGCCAGGTGTCATAAGTGGAATTACTATGGTATTTGTTCCATCCCTGACTACCTTTGTCATTTCTGACTTATTGGGAGGAAGCAAAATATTGTTAATTGGAAACGTAATTGAACAAAAATTTACTCAGGCGAATAATTGGAATGTAGGTTCTGGACTATCTTTAGTTTTAATGATATTTATTCTTGTAAGTATGGCAATTTTGTCTAAATATGATAAGGATGGGGAGGGTCTAATATGATGAAAAAATTTTTTTGCAAATTTTATCTTGCCATGATTTTTATATTATTATATGCTCCCATTGTAACTTTAATTGTACTCTCTTTCAACGCTTCAAAGACCCGTGCAAAATGGGGAGGCTTTACCTTAAAATGGTACTCTTCGCTTTTTCAAAATGAAGCTATCATGGATGCACTCTATAACACGATAACAATTGCATTGATTTCGGCTTTGATTGCTACGTTTGTTGGAACTGCAGCTTCCATTGGAATCGCTTCAATGAGCAGACATTTTAAAACCATTTTTATGAGTATTACAAACATACCTATGTTAAATGCTGATATTGTAACAGGAATATCCTTGATGCTGCTTTTTATTGCCTTTGGAGTAAAATTTGGATTTGCAACGATTCTTTTGGCTCACATAACCTTTAATATTCCTTATGTTATTTTAAGTGTTATGCCAAAGCTTCGACAAATCGATTCAAATATATACGATGCTGCGCTGGATCTTGGAGCATCACCTATATATGCTTTTTTCAAGGTGATCATTCCAGATATCCTTCCGGGAATCTTATCAGGCTTTTTGTTGTCATTTACAATGTCATTAGATGACTTTATTATTACTCACTTTACAAAGGGTTCAGGCATAGATACCTTATCAACCAAAATCTATGCAGAGGTTAGAAAAGGCATTAAACCTGAAATGTATGCTCTTTCTACTCTTCTCTTTGTATCTGTGCTAATTTTATTAATTGCTGTTAATAAAGCTCCAAAACAGCGAAAGGAAAATTAATTGAGGAGGATTGTGCAATGAAAAAATTAATTGTTTTATTCACTGCTACAGCGATTATCGTAAGTTCATTAGCAGGCTGTGCAGGCAAGAATTCTGTATCTGATGCAGAAAAAGTATATGTATATAACTGGGGAGAATACATTGACCCTGAGGTTATTGATATGTTTACAGAAGAAACTGGAATAGAAGTCGTTTACGATGAATTTGAAACAAATGAAATTATGTATCCAAAGGTTGCATCGGGTGGCGTATCCTATGATGTCGTATGCCCTTCCGATTACATGATCGAACATATGATTCAGGAAGATTTGTTAGCAGAGCTTAATTATGATAATATACCTAATATTGCTAATATTGATGAAACCTATTTAGAACAATCTAAGCAATTTGATCCTGAGAATAAATACAGTGTCCCATATTGTTGGGGAACAGTTGGCATTCTCTACAATAAAACAATGGTGGATGAACCAATTGACAGTTGGTCAGTACTTTGGGATGAGAAATATAAGGACAATATTTTAATGCAAGACAGTGTACGTGATGCTTTTGCAGTTGCATTAAAATCCTTGGGCTATTCACTTAATTCCACTGATGAATTGGAATTAAATGAAGCAAAAGATCTTTTAATTCAGCAAAAACCTTTGGTTCAAGCCTATGTAATTGATCAGGTTCGAGACAAAATGATTGGTAATGAAGCCGCTTTAGGTGTTATTTACTCCGGTGAAGCCAACTACACACAAAAAGAAAATTCAGATTTGGTCTATGTCGTTCCTAAGGAAGGCACTAATGTATGGATTGATTCCTGGGTAATTCCTAAGAATGCAGAGCATAAAGAAAACGCAGAAGCTTTTATTAATTTCTTATGCCGCGCTGACATCGCTTTGAAAAACTTTGAATACATTACCTACTCAACGCCAAACAAAGCTGCAAGAGAATTAATCGAGGATGATGCGTTAAAAAACAGTATTGCACTTTTCCCTGATGCCGATACCTTAAAGAATTGTGAAACTTTTAAATATTTGGGTGCCGACAATGATGAGCTTTATTCAACACTATGGAATGAGGTAAAATCTAATTAATAAAGAAGAAGTTGCCTATTATAGCGAATTTCTATTATATCGGAACAAAGCGGTCAACTCCCTAATCCCTCACGAGGGACTTGACCGCTTTGACGCGCCGAATGCTTTCACGCAATGACATTTTCCACTTGCATTCGTGCGCATTGTGTTTTTATTTCATAGGAATCAAACTTTTTTACGTTACCATATCAAGGTCTTTCCTATGAAATAAAACAGCTTCAAAATGCCATATTTCGCATTTTGAAGCTGTTGTTTTATTAAGGATTACATAAGCTGTAAGTAGTTTTTACCCTATTCTACTGTATTGGTAAGCTTTCCAATACCCTCAATTTCACATTCTATCACATCACCTTTTTTAAGAAAACGCGGAGGCGTAAAACCCATTCCCACTCCAGCCGGCGTTCCCATAGAGATTATAGTACCCGCCTTTAACGTCATACCCTTTGATAATTCGCTAATTACATGAGCAATTCCAAAAATCAACAATTCTGTATTGCTATCCTGTCTAAGCTCCCCATTCACATAACTTTTAATATTCAAATGAGGTGGATTTTCAAATTCATCTCTTGTCACAATAATAGGTCCCATAGGAGTAAAGCCATCCAGGCTCTTTCCAAAATACCATTGCTTATGCGCAGTCTGCAAATTTCGCGCACTTACATCATTGATTATGGTATAGCCAAAAATATAGTCAAAGGCATCCTCCTCAGACACATTTCTAGCATCCTTACCGATAATAAGTGCAAATTCTGCCTCATAATCAAGACTATCCACCAGTCCTTCGTAGCTTGGAATGGTTCCACAATCTGCAACAGCCTCATTGACTCTTTTTGAAAAATAAACTGCATATGGTCTTTCCCCTCCAAAAGCTTCTTGTTTAAATCTGGCTGATTCCTCGGCATGAGCCAGATAATTAATTCCAAGACAGATAATATCCTGTTTAGGATAGGGAATCGGAGCCGTATTTATGGTATTGTCACGAAAGACAAGCTGATCATGCTCTTTTTGATCCTTGCTTTTTAATAATTCCAATTCTGCTCTTGATATATTTTCAATCAATTGATTCATAGATGAATAGTTAATATCAAATTGACTGATTGGATAAATCTTTTGTTCATCTTTACTTAATATACCAATGATTTCATTCCCATTTTCTTTTAATCGATAAGTGATTAATTTCATATTTCCTCCATTCGCACGCTTCATAGCGTACTAACAAGTCTTGTAAACAGACTCACATACATCTCAAGTTGTTTGCTTAGCTGTCAATTTATTGCAATGAATATACCGTATTTACATCACTACCTTCAGAATATTCAAAGGTAATCTGATCTCCTTGGTTAAATTTAACAATACTAATATAATCCGTAACAGCTACATCAAATATTGCGTTTGATCCATCCAACATAATATAATAATGTGTATTCCCATCCACCACAGCCTGCGCAATTTTAGTTATCGTTCCTGTAATCTTTTGCAGACTCGCACTAGCTGCCTTTGTCACACCATTTGAACTTAGCAGTGAAATATACTGTCTCTCACATTCAATCACACTATCACCAATTGCAACAATCTGGTATCTGCGGATATTCACCATAGCATATTTTTTCACAAGCCCTGCATCATCCTTTAATGCAAGAAAATACGTTGGTTCATTTCCAATATTTAATAGCAATGGAAAGGTGGCATGATAATTTAAGTTCTGAACCTGACCCTCTGCGGAGGACATTGCAGAATATTCTTCTGCTCCTTCGATATGATAAAATCTTGTCTCATGTGTTCTCTGGTTCATTAGAACAAAACCTACATTGGATTGGTCACCGCTTACTGAGGTAATTCCTGTATATACCCATACATCATCCTCCATAGCAATATAATTATATCCATCTGTGGTTTTTAAGCAATCTTTCTGACTTAATAAGGTATTAAAATATCCATGTTTGAGACTACCGTAATAATCATACTGATCAATTAATAACTCGGCGGAATATACTCTGTCTACCCAGCTTGGAACTTCTGTAATATCATAGTCTGCGGTTTCACCTGTAATGGCATTACACAATACGGCTCTTCCTATGGTTTCACCTCCGAACAATCCAATCGTATATTCTTTGACTGGACAAACCCAGTAAGGTACTCCACTATCATCAATTTCAAAATTGAAACTATCAAAGATATAGGTCGGATACTGGAATCTTAAATGTCTGTAAATATTTCGATTGAAGTACTCGCTCTCTGAATATTTGATTCCTTGATCCAACTTCACTAATTCCACATTTTGATCTGTCATGTTGATTGTGATATAAGCCGGAATTCCTTCCTTTTGATTGGTAAGCCATTTAATCGGACTTGCATATGCAAGCGGAGTCACTCTCGTTGGTACACCCTGATAGTTAATCTGTGTATATAAACTGCTTACCTCAAACTGAGATACCATATCTACCATACTACCCATTTTACGATTACCTAAAAGCTCAGCCGAATCCTTATCTAGTATTGGAATTTGATTAAATGATACTTCCTGAATATCATCCGAAAATTCTCTATCCTCAACTGTTAAAAGCTTTTGATACTTCTTGGCATTTACAATCGGTGAAGATAGAATACTTCCTACAATAAATATGATTACTGTTACTGCAATAACAGTGATACCGATTTTAACAATATTAGAATGCCTAGCCTCTTCAAATGATTTCACACGAACGGCGGTTAGTATAGCAAAAATAAAAACAATGGCAATGATTAGAAAAAACCAAAAGCCACTAGAATGAATATTGATAGCGGGAATCGTAATATAATAATATAAAAATCCCAACAATAATATTACAAATAGCATGAATAACTTACTAATACCCTTTTTCATAATTCTCTCCTTCTTAAAAAAACTATCTTACATCATAAATTATATTATAAAGTTTAACCAAATAAAACACAATCTATATTTTTACTATAATAAAGCTGCTGAAAATAATTTATTTACAACAGCTTTGTGTATTATTTATTCGGTTTCTCCAACTTTACATCTATCCTAATCATTATACCACACTTAATATGATTAGCTATCATGAAATATCCTACAAAATATCAATATATTCTCCTGCCAATGCCTTATTCATACTTCTTACTGCACAAAACTTGCCACACATTGAACAGGTATCCTCATGTTCTGGCTTGCGCTCGTTTCGAATTCTTTTCGCATTCTCAGGATCAATAGCGCATTCCCATTGTGCTTCCCAATCAAGCTCTCTTCTTGCATCTGCCATTTTATCATCCATTTCCTTTGCACCACGAATTCCTTTTGCTATATCGGCAGCATGAGCGGCTATCTTTGAAGCAATGATTCCCTGTTTCACATCTTCTACATTAGGAAGTGCCAAATGCTCTGCCGGGGTCACATAGCAAAGAAATGCTGCTCCCGAGGCTGCTGCTATAGCTCCTCCGATAGCTGAGGTAATATGATCATACCCTGGAGCTATATCTGTAACCAATGGTCCTAATACATAAAAAGGTGCTCCCATGCAAATTGTCTGTTGCATTTTCATATTGGCTTCAATCTGATCCATTGGCATATGACCTGGACCTTCCACGATTACCTGAACATCTCTTTCCCATGCTCTCTTTGTCAGCTCACCCAGTCGAACCAGCTCCTCTATCTGGCATACGTCTGAGGCATCTGCAATACACCCAGGCCGACAGGCATCTCCAAGCGATATGGTTACATCATATTCACGACAGATTTCCAATATTTCATCATAGTATTCATAAAACGGATTTTCATTACCAGTCATACACATCCATGCAAATACTAAAGATCCTCCTCTGGATACAATATTCATTTTTCTTTTATGTTTTCTAATCTGTTCAATCGTTTTTCTCGTAATTCCACAATGTAATGTTACAAAATCCACACCATCCTCAGCATGCAGCCTTACCACATCAATAAAATCCTTTGCCGTTAAATTCGCTAAATCTCTTTGGTAATGAATGACTGAATCATAAACCGGAACAGTTCCTATCATAGCGGGGCATTCTGATGTTAATTTCCTACGAAAAGGAATCGTATTTCCATGTGATGATAAGTCCATGATAGAATGGGCGCCCATATGTACAGCAGACATGACCTTTTGCAACTCTAGCTCAATATCCTTACAGTCACGTGACACCCCAAGATTTACATTAATTTTGGTTTTAAGCATACTTCCGATCCCTTCCGGATCTAAACACTTATGATTTTTATTGGCACATATTACTACCTTACCCTCTTTTACAAGAGGCAATAATTCCTCTATGGTCATTCTTTCTTTGGAAGCCACTGTTTTTAATTCTTGGGTAACAATCCCTATTCTGGCCGCTTCCATCTGTGTTGCATAATTTCTCATTTCTTAATCCTCCTGTTGACAGTGTTTATTTTATTGCCTTATAACCCGAATACTGCCAGCCAAAAGATATTATAACAATAGAAATCTGCGAATCATCGGCGTAAGTCTAATGCTCTTTTTAATATAGAATTCTCCTACTATCTTACTTTAATCGTGTGGTCTTTTCTATATATAAAAAGAGCTCATACCTACCTACATAGTGTATGAGCTCGAATTCATCTCTTGTTTCCCTACGTTGGCATTATCCAAATCAGGTTATATAGGTCGAAGTTTGATTACTTCCTCTCAGCCTGCACCACAAGCTCCCTGTCTTTTTATAATGTATCACATAAATTCCATTCTGTAAACATATGATTTGAGTACTATCTATAAAACCCGTATTTAAATTGCAATTTCTACGAATCAATCATCTGCCAAACTCGGATAATTTAAGTCCTTTGTTACGATCAAGTGTCATACCTATACTCCAGCTATTGACAAACAATAACAACGGATTGCCCTTTAAATCCTTGATTTTTCTCATATCTGAGGTTCCGACCAGTTTATCTAAATCAACCTCTTTATTCTCTATCCATCTAATATGCTCATACGGAAGATTCTCCATACGGATTTCAACATTGTATTCATTCTCTAAACGGTATTTTAAGACTTCAAATTGCAACACTCCGACAACACCAACTATAATCTCCTCCATACCGGTATTGTATTCCTGGAATATCTGAATTGCACCCTCCTGAGCAATCTGATTGATCCCCTTAACAAACTGTTTGCGCTTCATTGTATCAACCTGTCTTACTCTTGCAAAATGCTCCGGAGCAAAGGTGGGAATCCCTTCAAATTCAAATTTTTCAGAGCCGCTACATAAGGTATCTCCAATCGAAAATATGCCCGGATCAAATACACCGATAATATCTCCAGCGTATGCTTCTTCCACGATTTTACGTTCCTGAGCCATCAATTGCTGTGGCTGCGATAAACGAAGCTTTTTGTTTTGACCCTGAATATGGGTAACTTCCATTCCGGCATCAAATTTTCCAGAGCAAATTCGCATAAAAGCAATTCTATCTCGATGTGCCTTGTTCATATTTGCCTGAATTTTAAAAACAAAAGCAGAAAAATCTTCTCTGAAAGGACTGATTTCGCCTATATTTGACTTTCTAGGTAATGGAGAAGAGGTCATTTTAAGAAAATGCTTCAAAAATATCTCTACACCAAAATTCGTTAATGCAGAACCAAAAAATACCGGAGACAATTTACCCTGACTTACTAATTCAATATCAAACTCTGCACTGGCTCCATCTAAAAGCTCGATTTCATCATTCAAAGTATTGACAAAGCTCTCTCCTATTAAATTAGTAAGATTGCTATCATCAATTGATATTTCCAAGGCTGCGCCTTCTTTTGTACCTCTTTGGGTATCTGAAAACGTGGTAATGCATTTTGTATTTCTGTCATACACACCCTTAAATTCCTTCCCCGAACCAATGGGCCAGTTAATCGGACAGGTTGAAATTCCAAGCTCCTTTTCAATATCATCTAAAAGTTCAAAGGTATCTCTTGCATCTCGATCCATCTTATTGATAAAGGTAAAAATCGGTATATTTCTCATAACACAAACCTTAAACAACTTTCTGGTCTGTGCTTCAACACCCTTTGAAGCATCAATTACCATTACCGCAGAATCTGCTGCCATAAGTGTTCGATAAGTATCCTCGGAGAAATCCTGATGCCCCGGTGTATCCAATATATTAATGCAATAATTGTCATAATTAAATTGAAGCACAGAGGAGGTAACTGAAATACCTCTTTCCTTTTCTATATCCATCCAGTCAGACACTGCATGCTTTGCAGTCGCTTTTCCCTTTACTGAACCTGCCAGATTAATTGCTCCCCCATACAACAAAAACTTCTCCGTAAGCGTTGTCTTTCCTGCATCCGGATGAGAAATAATCGCAAAGGTTCTTCTCTTCTCTATTTCTTTATTCAAATCAGCCAATGTAAATCCTCCTAAATCTATCCAAACGGTGCTTTCACCATTCATCGTAGTCAATAACCTATTAAGTTTATACTAATCATGAAAGAATTGTCAAGAGGTTACTTTTTTATTCTTTCTTACTTTCTATTAACTAAGATTTTTTGCTATTTGTATTTAAAATTATATATTCACTCTAAAATACCTCTATTATGAATTGCTCAATATCGCAACTTCAAAATAGAGGTACTTTATTACAAGAACTTTCAATAACTACTCCACCTTTATGAGCTTAAATATCTGCGAAGTCATTCCATTTTCGTAATACTGCTGAATTCTCGTATGATTATTGAAAATACCACCAGTAACATTAAATACTTTTTCTGAATGAACTGCAACTATTTTTACTGCATTTACATCTTTGCATGGAATAATCCAAAAATGTTGATTATCACCGCCATGATAGTCATTTTGCATCAGTTCTGCACAATTATATTGACTTTCACCATGAATATCAAGGGACTTATTAGCTATTCGTTCTGCTTTTAGCTTTGCTTGTTCATCAAGAAGTTCTTTTTCAGACTTAGTACTGTAATCTTTATCTGTAATTAACTTGTCTATCGTTTTGATTTTTTTGTCAAATTCTTTCTTTTCCTCTTTTAGCTTTTTAAGCTCATCATTTGATTCCTTGTATTTCTTCTCTGTCCCAGTATCCTTTGTATGATTGGATTCTGCATTTGCAGAAGAGCTTTTTGACGTAGATTCGAAAGACTCAGCATTTGAATCATTTCCACTTGAAGTTTCCATCAATTTACATGTTATTTTAATACATATATTATTATGATATCTGTTTTATTTTACCTAAATTGTTGATTTAAGATAGTTCAAATATCTGCGGAAATGTACAAAAACTTTACTAATACGCAGAAGAAAGTTTCCTGCTCTTGCTGCACAATTTCGTATGGTTGCTGCCATCGAAAAATCGCATGAAGATAGATATCGAGCTTTACTTGATAATGTGAAAATGAAATAAAATACTCCCAATGCATTTTCTTTATATCTTTAGGCTTCCTGCAATGGGAGTATTTTTTAATCAAAGTCTTTTATCAGATACAAAACAAAAATAGAAATAACCATAATTAACAAAGATATTATTGCTATCATATCTTCTTTTGACTTACTATATTTGTATTTATATATTTCTTCAAAAAGTGAACCGCTTAAAAAAACTAAAATTAATTCATATATACTTTTTTTTAATACGAAATTAATAATAATAAAAATACATAATGCAATCTTCATTGCTAAAGAACCATGTGTCTCTGCAAACCGTTTATTTTTTTTAAGTTCTTCCAAATTCGAGTTATTATATCTCTTCTCTATCAAATTAATCACCCTAGATGTATTATTAAATACATAAATTTTTCCTTTCTTACAGAGTATATATCAGTATTAATCGTCACATCCACCTAACCAATTTATTTATATTATTATTTATATTAAAGAACATAGTTACATCAACAAATAAAATCATAATTAATAATAAATTTAAAATATTTTATCATAAATATCTATAAATATAAACTCATTAACGATAATTGTAAGCGGATTGTAATATTTCAAATAATTATACTAACAATACACGACAACAAATGAATTTCATGGATATATTACTTTAAAATAACTCAGATAAAATTCAATTATTATGAAATTGAATTATGAAAAAAATACTCCCAATGCATTTTCTTTATATCTTTAGGCTTCCTGCAATGGGAGTATTTTTTCGTCTTCTATTTTATAATATCTTTTAGTGATGATTTTCCTGCAATATCTGATTGGATTTCAAAATAATCAACGATCGTTTTTGCAATATCTGAAAAACTGTCTAATGTTCCTAAATTCATATTCTCCTTGACTGGCTTTCCATAAATCACCCAAGGAGTATATTCTCTTGAATGATCCGTTGATGGTGTACTGGGATCACAACCATGGTCTGCTGTAATCATTAAAATATCTTCCTCTTTTAATTTATCCATAATAGAAGAAAGACGATTGTCAAAACTAGTCAATGCCTTTGCATATCCGTCTATATCATTTCTATGTCCGTAGAGCATATCAAAATCAACCAAGTTAATAAAGCAAAGTCCGTTAAAGTCCTTATCTAAGTATTCTAATGTTCGATCAATACCCTCATCATTATTCTTAGTATAAACATATTCTGTAATTCCCTGACCTGCAAAGATATCATTTATTTTGCCGACTGCAATGACATCAAAATTATGCTCCTTTAAATTTGTAAGCATCGTATCTTTTGGAGGAAACATAGAGAAATCATGACGCCTTGTTGTTCTCTTATAATTTGGAAACTCTCCATCAAACGGTCTTGCTATTACTCTCCCAACCCCATGTTGGCCAACCAATAGCTTTCTCGCAATCTTACAGTATTCATAAAGAGTTTCTATCGGCACTACTGCCTCATGAGCCGCTATTTGAAATACACTGTCTGCCGAAGTATATACAATTAAATCCCCGGTTTCCACATGCTGCTTGCCATAATCTCTGATTACATCAGTTCCCGAATAAGGCTTATTACAAAGGATGCCTCTTCCCGTTTCTTTGCTAAACTGCTCCAATATTTCTTTAGGAAAACCAGACGGATAGGTTGGCAAAGCCTTTGGCGATTGAATCCCTGCTATTTCCCAATGACCTATTGTTGTATCTTTTCCCTGAGATTCCTCTGTCATTCTGGCAAAGCTTCCAGTTGGTTTTTCGTTCTTATCGCGACAATCTACGCCATCTATATTAAATAATCCAAGCTCTTGCATATTAGGCATTGAGAAAAATTTACTGGTTGATGTTGCTCTAATGGTATTACTTCCTTCATCATGAAATTTCGCTGCATCCGGCAGTTCACCAATTCCAAAGCTATCTAAAACAATTAAGAACACTCTTTTCATCTCGTCACCTCTTGTACAAATTGATTGTACATACCTTTCTACAAAATATATTATAAGTATATCTTATTTATTTCAATTAGTACATCTTAAAATTAGCACATGATAACAGAAATTAGTACTTTGTTGCTATACAATCTGATTTTTTGAGCGATTATAGCTTATAACAGCAAACAAGAGCATCATTGCCACATTAACACTTAAGAACGTGATTGCACCAGTTAATCCGATGCTCCCATCGGCAATCACTCCGACAAGCTGTGGTGTTATAATTCCACCCATAGCCGCCATTGCAAGCAGCATTGACATGCCTGCCGTAGAACCCTTAATCAACTCACCTGCGTTTGCGATACCCGTTGGATAAATTCCAGCAAAGAAAAAGCCAAGGCCGATTACCGCAATGGTAATAACTGTAAGATTTTTGGTTGCTATAAGCAGACCAAAGAATACTACGGTACAGCTACAATTAATTAACATAATTTTATATTTGGAAAGCTTCTTTGACAAATAACCTGTTGTCAATCTTCCAAGCATTATGACTATCCAAGTTATGGACACTAGATTCGTAGCATATGTATCGCTCATTATACCAATGCCCTTAAAATAAGTAACGAACCATCCATTAACACAATTTTCAACACCTAAATAAAAAAATAGCAATAGGCCGCAGAAATAAAAATCCGGGCTTTTTAAAAATCCATTTTCCTTTTGTGTCGATTGATTTTTATTTTTTTCTCTGTTATTCTTTTTATCCTCTAACGGTAATGTAACGTATCCAAGTACAGACAGTAAAGATAAGGACGTTACCGTATATATGATATACCTCCAATTTAGTCCCGCATTTACAAAAAGTGAAGTTAAAAATGGAGCCAGAAATGCGCCCATTGCAAATACGGTATGTAATAAGTTTAATGCAAACGGTGTACCATCATAGTCATTAACAACCATATTATTAATAATACTGACAGATCCTCTTCCTATTCCAAGCAAAATACAGGCTACATATAGAACTGGCGTCGCTGGAATTAATGATATCATGAATAAATCAATCGGTACTAATGCCGATAGAATGATTGTGGTTTTCTTTCTTCCGATTTTTCCTGCCATGGCAGGGTTTACAAAGCTAGCAAGTAAATTCCCAATCGCAAAGGCTGATAACAAGCCTCCCGCTATACTGTAGCTTAGCCTAGCTTCTTTGATTAAATACGTTAATATAGACCCTAATACAAGTGCCATCATGCCATTTGCAAAAAAAGCATAATAACAGGGAATAAACAGTCTCATTTTCTTACTCATAAATAATATTTCCTTTCTGTGCCTCATAAGCTATTTCCTATCTATAAACTATAAAAGTGCTGCGCAAAATAATTCTAAACTTTTGCGCAACACTATTTATTATAACAGATATTTTTAAAAAGTGTAAGCTTTGCTTACATGCTTATATTTGAATGGGTACGCAACTACCCTACATCCAAATTGGTACCCTGATGGGAGTACTTTATATTCTAAAGTTCGATTTAATAATCAATTTTATCTAGTATTCCATTCAGATATGCTATTGCAACCCCATAATTGGTCATTGGTACCTTTGAAACCTTTGCCTGCTCAATTCGGTTCATCACATATTTTCGGTTAAACATACACGCTCCGCATTGAATAATTAAATCATACGATGTTAAATCTTTTGGAAAGTCCACTCCGCTGACAATTTTGATATCAATTTCATCTCCTGCAAGCTTTCTAAGCATTCTTGGGATCTTTTCTCTTCCAATATCTTCTGCAAGCGGTGCATGAGTACATGCCTCCGCAATCAGTACCTTAGAATCTTTTGTAAGTCTACCGATTGCTTGTGCACTCTTCGCATAATATTCTATATCTCCTTTGTGCTTGGCAAATAGCACTGAAAATGAGGTAAGCCTACTTTCCTTTGGTTTCTTTTCGTATACGGTTTTAAATACCTGCGAATCTGTAATAATAAGTGCAGGCGGCTTTGTCAAAGACGCCAACGCATCATCTAAATGATCCGTTGTAGCAGATAATATCAGGCATTTATTATCCAGCAAATCACGAAGTGTCTGAACCTGAGGCAAAATAAGTCTCCCCTTTGGCGCCTGTATATCCTGAGGCATGACAAGAAGTACAATATCTCCCTCCTTTACTAAATCCTTCGTGATGCTTTTCGCTTCATAGTCCTTTGGCACATTTCTTCTGAGTATTTCGAGCAAATCTTCCATTCCGATTTTCTCTTTACAACTAACTAAAACAGGTTTCATATTCGTTAAAGCTTTTACCTGTTCTTCAAGCTCCTCGCTATTTTTTAAAACATCCACCTTATTAATAACAGTTATAAATGGTATTTCCGCTTTTTTAAGCTGATCAATCCATTCCTTTTCCATTGCCAAATCGTAATCCGAACAGACTACAATAGCTATATCTGTTTTTTCAAGAGCTTGTTTCGTCCTCTCGATTCTTTTATTTCCAAGCTCACCTTCATCATCAAAGCCTGCCGTATCAATAAATACACATGGTCCAATTCCGCTGATTTCCATTGTCTTATAAACAGGATCTGTGGTTGTACCTGCAATTTCAGATACAAGTGCAATATCCTGACTTGTAATTGCATTAATAAGAGATGATTTACCACTGTTTCGTTTTCCATATATGCCAATGTGCAGTTGATTGGCCCTTGGTGTTTTCGTTAAACTCATAGATACCTCCAATGGTGTATTAATGTAAAGTTAAAACCTAAAATCACGTTTCCCCTCTGCCATTTCATTTATGTGCTGCTTTGCGATTGACTTAACCTTATCACTTTTTATAAATTCCAGTTGCTCTTTCATTACTTTTTTACCTTTTTCTTTCGTATCTTCTGAAGCATAGTCTTCCAAATACTCATTAAGCGTCATTAAGGCATTTGGCTGACAGCAGTTTGAAATTTGTCCTGACTTAGCAAGCTGCATAAAACGGTCACCGGTACGTCCTTCCCGATAACAGGCAGTACAAAAGCTTGGGATATAGCCTAGCTCTAAAAGCCAGTTCACTATTTCATCCAGTGTTCTTGTATCACTTACATCAAACTGAGAAGAATTGTCCTCGTCGGCTTCTTCTTTAGCATAACCACCGACACTGGTTCTAGAGCCGCCGCTGATTTGTGAAACACCTAATTTTAGAACTTTTTCTCTTGTCTTTTTTGATTCTCTGGTTGAAATAATCATTCCGGTATATGGAACAGCGATTCGTACTATAGCTACTATTTTAGCAAACAGCTCATCTGATAACGCGTCCTTATATTCCGAAGGATCTACATCATCTGCAGGTCTGATTCTAGGAACGCTGATGGTATGCGGTCCTACTCCCTTATAGGCCTCTAAATGTTCTGCATGCATTAACAATCCTGCGAAATCGTATCTGTACATATTTAGGCCAAATAAAACACCGATTCCAACATCATCAATACCGCCATCCATAGCCCGATCCATTGCTTCGGTATGATAGGCATAATCATGTTTTGGTCCTGTTGGATGTAATTTTTCATAATTTTCTTTATGGTAAGTCTCTTGAAACAAGATATAAGTTCCTATACCTGCATCCTTAAGCTTTTCGTAATTTTCTACTGTTGTAGCAGCTATATTTACATTAACCCGACGGATTGCGCCGTTTTTATGCTTTATACTATAGATGGTATTGATGCTTTCCAGTACGTATTCAATTGGATTATTCACTGGATCTTCCCCTGTTTCAAGAGCAAGTCTTTTATGTCCCATATCCTGAAGTGCAATGACTTCACTCCGAATTTCTTCTTGTGTGAGTTTCTTACGTCTAATATGCTTATTTTTCATATGATAAGGACAGTAAACGCAGCCATTCACACAATAATTTGACAGATATAATGGTGCAAACATGACAATTCTGTCTCCATATATTTTTTGCTTGATTTCTTTCGCAAGTGAAAACATCTTCTGATTTAAATCCTCCTGGTCACATTCCAGTAATACCAGCGCTTCTTTATGACTTAATCCTTTACAGTCACTTGCTCTTTCAATTAATGACTCAATCAAATTTCGATTACTCTTATTCTCTTTTGCATACTCTATGGAAGCTAATATTTCTTCATGATTAATGAATTCTTCTGCTTTTGGTGATTTTACATTGTACATAATTTATACCGTGTTTCAAACAAACATGCCTAATGCTCATTTGAAACGCAAACACAAAGATGAAAGTTACGTGTTTGCATTTATCCTTTCATTTAAATTCTTTTCTTCTTTTCTTCTGTGATCAAATTTATTGATATACATTTATACGATAATGCACGTTAAAAACATTACACATTTTATTGATTCATTTGATTATTTCAATGGCTTACAATCACCTCTGTCTTCAACAATTTGGTAGCCGATTGCCTCGATTCGTCTTTGTAGACATTGCCTGCATTGTGCAGCTTCATCTCCTGTACAAATTTTATTGTCATAAAGCATATACTTTTTACGAACGTCAGTCGGAGATAAATTAGGCATCAATACATTTGCTCCTGCTAAAATTCCTTTTTCTCTGCCTTTATGATCCAATGTTCCAAGTGCTGTTGTGGCAGGAATCAAAATATTGGGAAGCATCAGGCGAATAATTGCAATCAGATTCAATGTCATATCAACTGAACCATTTGCAAATTCCCTAAAAGGTGTATCCTTGTGGGAAATAAACGGACCAATTCCAACCATTTGCGGTGACAACTCTTTAATAAACATCAAATCCTCTACTATATTTTCAGTTGTCTGATGAGGCGATCCAACCATAAAACCACATCCCACCTGATAGCCGATTTCCTTTAGATCGTATAAGCATCTCTTTCTGTTTTCGGCTGACAAACTGTCTGGATGTAAATTATTGTAATGCTTTGAGTTTGCAGTTTCATGGCGAAGTAAATATCGGTCTGCACCTGCTTTATAATACTTTAAGTATGAGTCGTAGCTTTTTTCCCCGATTGATAAGGTTAAGGCACAATCAAAATATTTTTCCTTAATGGCTTCGATTATAGACACAATATCTAAATCTTGATATGAAACGTCTTCTCCTCCTTGAAGTACAAATGTCCGAAACCCAAGCTGATAACCTTCTGCACAGCAATTCAGTATTTCTTCCTTTGTCAAATGATACCTTATTGCATTGTGGTTGCTCTTTCGAATTCCACAATAATAACAATCGTTTTTGCAATAATTGGTAAATTCAATCAAGCCTCTTACATAAACCGCTTTACCATAATATTGTTTCGCCTTCTCTGCCGCCTTCTGACGCAAATACTCTTGATTTTCATTATCAAGGTGCTCTAACAAATACGCATATTCATTCGATGTTAATTCACTTGAATTAACTAATTGATCAATTAATTCTCTCATATTCCTCCATCTACAAATTGCTTGTACACAAAAACTGCAATTACTAAACAATTACATTAAATACCTTGTTAATTTGTGCAAAACATGATTCATTCATACACTCACCTTAATGATGGAAAAATAAGTTACTAGGCTTTTTGGTAGATTACTTTTGCCGAAACACCTGCCAGACGTCCTATTTTACCTGATAATGCACTAATTTCATCAGCAGGTGCATCAATCGCAATACTAATTAAAGAAATTCCTTTTTTCTGATAAGGAATTCCCATTCTTCCTATAATAAATTCTTTGTATTGACTTAGCAAGGAATTAAGCATTTCCACCGCCTCACTCTTCTCTACCATAATTCCAATTAAAGCCACTCTTGTTTCCATCTATCATTTCTCCTTTCAATAAAAGTACATCTTCTTTATTATGAGTTGATACAATCAGTGTTTTATTTCCCTTTTTTTCTAAAATATAGTTGGCCGTTTTTCTTTTTGTTTCTTCATCCAATCCCGTAAAAGGCTCATCTAACACAATAACTGATGCTTTTAGTGCCATAGCTCTTAGTATAGCGACTCTTTGCTGCATCCCTCCGCTAAGTTCCTTAGCTGATTTATCAGCATCCTCTGCCAAAAGAAGCCTGCAAAATTCCTGTTGCTCATCAAAATCATTTTTAGAGAGCAAACCAAACAAAAAAGCATTCTCAATTGCCGAATAATCCTCCAGTAGTCTTGGTTCTTGAAATACTGCCGAAATCTCTCTCTTTTTAACTCCTATGATTTCTCCTTCGTCTGGCTTTGTCAGACCAAGTAGTATACGAAATAACGTGGTTTTTCCGCAACCGGAAGGACCCATCAGGCAATAAATCTTTCCTTTCTCCAATTGTAGATTTACCTTATAAAATACTTTTTTGTAATCATAAAACTTTGATAAATCTCTAATTTGGATATCAGGAGCACTGCCAGCTTCTTTAGGGTTGTCTGGCTGCGGATCTTCAGTTTGCTTTTTTATGCAATCAAGCTCTAGTCTTGTTACTTCGTGTTTCTTATATGTTCTTCCATTTTCAGCTAAATGCATTTTTTGTGAAAACAATGTAAATCGATTTTCCTTATATCTTTTTAGTACATATAAGACACCTTTCTCCATTGCGTAGCTGGCCAAAATAATTACAATCGTCCACGCAAAAACTCCAGATGTGTTCAATTGTATTTTGGACATATATAATTTTTCTCCAAAGGAATTGTTTGGTGTGCCAATTACTTCGGCTGCCACACCTGATTTAAAGCTCATTCCTACTGCAACCTCCATACAGGTTATTAAAAAAGGAATCATAGCAGGCTTATAAAGATAACGAAATTTTTTAGAAAAGCTCATTTGAAATACCTCTGCCATTTCAAGAAGCTTCTGGTCTGTATGATTCAGTCCCATAATTGTATGAAGATAGGCATTTGGAAACACGACCAGTATTGAAACATATACAGCAAGATAATCTGACCCTGTCCAAATCAATAATAAAACCACAAAGGAGGCAATGGGTATTGATTTTAGTAAGGATATGACCGGTGAAAACAAATCCCCGATTATAGGTTTAAAAAACGCTGCAATTCCAAGGAACATACCTAATAAAAATCCGATTACAAAGCCACCTGCAATACGTATTAAAGACATCAAAACAGTTGTATAAAAATCCACTGTTTTTACCAGTATCAATATTTCTTTTAATACTTGGAAAGGCCCTACCAGCAAAATAGCATTATTTGTTATACTTGCAAAAACCTGCCATAGCAACAGCCAAAACAACAAAATAGTTGCTCTTTTCATCTTTTTTTTCTCTTTTATACATGCAGGTTCTTTCATAAGGTGCCTCACTTTCCAGTTTCCCTTTTACTCTGATTAGGGGATATAATAAAAATCCTCTTTCGGAAGCTCTCCTCCAACAGACTCAGGATTTTGATCGAATAATATCTGTAAATAACCCTCTAATGCAGTTTTAGCCTCTGTTCCATCCAAATAAGTAATATTGCAATATGGTATTGCTGTTTCAGCGATAGCAGCTTTTTCAATAATGCCAGCTTCTTCAACGAGCTTTGCTGTTTCTGTTGTATGTTCATTTGCATAGTTTGCACTAGTTTCATGCTCTTCCATAAATTTTAAAACGGCTTCTTTATGCTCCTCTAGAAATTCATTTCTTACGATTGTTACTCCTGTAACCAAAGAACTGCCTTCTTCGCCTTGAAGCTCATTCCATTCCTTATTCAAGTCTAAAACGATACTAAGCTTGTCGTTTTGAGCCAGTGCAGCCGTAACAAAGGGTTGTGGAAGCAATCCGATATTTTCCGGTTCCTTGCTCAATAAAGCGGCTACCTCTGTCGCTTCTGATTTGTATTCTAGTGTAACTTCGTCTGTTAATCCCGCCTGTGCCAATAAATATTGAATGACATAATCTGGAGTCGTTCCTTTTCCTGTTAAATACACCGTTTTTCCTTTTAGACTATCCAATGAGTTTATACTACTATCACCAGAAACCATGTAGAGTACACCCAGCGTATTAATATCAATGACAGAAATTTTGCCCTCCGTCTTTTGGTATAAGATACTAGCTATATTAGCCGGTACCAGTGCAATGTCCAATTCTCCCTTGATAATTAACGGAAGAAGCGCATCTGCTGTGGTTTCCATTGTGAAAGTATAATTATTCTCTGCCTCCTTATTGGATGCCTGTTCCATTAGTCTCATCAGTCCAATTGAAGTTGGTCCCTTTAACGAACCGACACGAATATCCGTACTTACATCATTTGCTTTTTGGCAGCCATTAAGTAATAGTAGTAATACAGTCATCATCAATAGTATAACCTTTAATCTTTTTTTCATTTTGTCCTCCTTTTTCTTTAAATTTGATTTTTTATTTTGGGTAAATAAAAATGCACCCTACACAAAATAAGGCACATGATAAGTTTGATAATAATTTAACTTTTGTGAGCATGGCCTTTTTTCTCAGAAAGTTTCCTAACTTTGAAATCAGATTGTAATAGGGAATTTGCAAACAGAACGAATCTTTTTTGCTCATTCCCCACTATTATAACCGATAACCATTTATTACTCAAGTCTGTAGAAGTTCTTTTCTTATTTTATTTTATATGTCGAATTGATTATTCAACTCCCTTTAAAGCATCAACCATATTGATTGTTTTGATCTTACCGGATAATAACCAATTGACCAATGTCGAAACTGCAAAAGTTCCTCCTATTGAAAAACAATAGGACAGAATAGTTACACTTGGTACCAAATCCTGGGATTCCGATAAAGTAGAACACAACACCACCAAAAACTGATACCCTATCGGCAATCCAATGATGATACCTGCTATGGTAACCCACAAATTTTGTTTTTGCAATATTCCTCTTATTTGCTTACTGCTAAAGCCTAAAACTTTTAATGTAGCTATTTCTCTTGTTTTCTCAACAAAGGTAAGTACTCCAAGGTTATATAACACAACAACTCCCAGCAAAACTGCAGCTAATATCAGTATCCCCACCATCGTATTCATCATTTCCATACTCTTATCCATATCCTGCTTCAACTTATTAATATTTTGAACTGCCTGAATCTCATCTTGATCTGATAGGTTTGTTTCAGGCGACTTATTGGTTAACAATGCAGTAGCGCAAAAAGTATGTTCAAGATTTTCAAACGTTTTCCGATTCATTGAGATTCCCTGATTGGCTGGTGAACGATATAATTGTTCAACACGAGATTTAATCCATTTTGTTTCTCCAACAATATGCCACTCTACAAAATCTCCAATATCAATACCAAGATTTTGAGCCATTTTGTAAGATAATGCGATACCATTTTGGCTTAAGTTGATGTGACTTAGTTTATCATCCTGAAAATGAATGTAATTACCTTTATCTAAGACGGTAATGCTTCCTGTCTTTTTCAGATTTTTGACAGCCAGTTCGATTGCTTTTTCTTCTATTAGCTGTCCTTCGTATTTCTTCGCATAATCTATCTTACTCGCATCACCTGCCAAGTCAGAAAAAATTATTTTTGTATTACAAGTCATAATCTCTCCATACATCCAGGATGTCATATCCGTAACAGAATCCCTACAACCAAAGGCACATACCATCAACATAGTACAACCGATTACACCCACAATACCCATTAATGTACGTATTCGATTTCTTATAATATCACGATAATTCCATTTGACAGAGAAATTCAATCTGTTCCATAAAGCGCTTTTCTCTATAAAAGTAGGCTTACTTTTTTTTGGAACCACAGGCTTTAAGGTAGTTGCAGGAGGATCTCTTAATTCTCGTTGACACGCCAGATAGCTTACCAAAGTAGAAATAAATACATTGGCTAGTATTGCTATATAGGAGTTCGAAGACATACTTACTTCCCATACAGGTAAAGTATAGGCTTCCATCATATTTTCCCGAAATAGCAAGGGTAAATAGGAGTAACCCACATAAGCTCCCATAAGACCTCCAATCAGACTGATTGCAAAGCCATAAGACATATAATGTAATGTAATCTTTTGCTTGGTAAATCCCAACGCTTTTAGCGTTCCAATTTGAATCCTTTGATTCGACGTCATACGGGTCATAGTTGTTACAATTCCAAGAATGGCTATGAGTAAAAAAACAATCGGAAACATAAACCCCATTGAAATATGCTGTTGTTTTTCTGCATCAAAGGTTGAATAACTTAGGCTCTGCTTTCTATCTGTAATGACAAGATTATCTGAATCTATTTGACTCTTTATGGCATCTTTTATTCTTGTTAGATTGACATCCTGATCAACATCAACAAGTAATTCACTATATACGAATTGATTTTGCACTGGAAATTCTTTACTAGACAAAAATCCATAGCCATAGGAACCATAATTTGGCATCATCGCGCCTTCATCTGCAAGAAAAAAAACATATTCAGGGTGAATAATCAATCCCTTTATTTCTTCTGTGATTTTCATTCCGTTATATTCCAGCGTAATCGTATCCCCTATGGATAAATTCTGTCCTTTTGCAAATAATTCATCCAACCAGATGCCCTCCGAAGAAGAACTGTATTTTTCTCCACTTTTTAGATAAAGCTTTGAAACTTCATTCTCTTCAATAAAGTTAAGTTGAACAAATGGCTCATTTTCTAAAACTGCCGTTGTATTAATCTGTAATCTTCTTTCAGCATGTGCAACCCCTGTTAGATTTTCAATAATCCGTATGTCCTCATTGGTAAAGCCTTTTCCCATTACCCATAAATCTGCTAAATTGGTAGCATCATAATAGGATTTTGATGAAGTTCCAAGACCATTCCCCTCAGCATCAAGACCAACGAAAACCAGTAGACCAAGAAAGGACATTAAAAAAATGGATATAAATTGTATTTTATTTTTCAGTAAGTCTCGCAAAAGTTTTCGATTCAGCATTTACCAACTCACCTCATTTGCATTAATCGGTTTTTGATTGATTGTAATACTTTCAACTGTTCCGTTTTTCACCCTTATCACCTTGTTAGCAATATCTGCAAAGGAACTGTTATGTGTAACCATAATTACCGTATGCTGGCTTTCACTGCTCATTTTTTGCAACAGTTCAAGTACTCCTCTGCCTGTTTCTGTATCGAGTGCTCCTGTTGGTTCATCGCACAATAATAGCTTTGGATTTTTGGCTAATGCCCTTGCAATCGAAGTTCTTTGTTGTTCACCACCTGACATCTGAGCCGGAAACTGATGAAAATGTTCGCCTAATCCAACCGCTTCCATACATTTCTTTGGATCTAATGTATTTTCTTCAATCTCTTTCATTAATGCAACATTTTCGTAAGCTGTCAGGGTAGGAATTAAATTATAGAATTGAAATACAACTCCCACATTTTTAGCACGATATTGCGTCAACTGATTATCATTATATTTTGTAATATCCACTCCTTCAAAAATAATGGAACCCTCTGTTGCAGTATCCATACCGCCGAGCAGATTCAAAAGAGTACTCTTTCCAGCGCCACTAGGACCTAGTATTACAACCATTTCCCCTTCATGAATTGTGAGATTTACGTGTCTTAATGCATAAAAGATTCTATCTCCACGTTGATAGGATTTGGCTACTTCTTTAAATTCAATGATTGGTTCTGCCATATGATATCTCCTCTCAATGTTTCATTGCAGAAGCTTTTCTGCCAACACTGTCATCGGTAATTGAATCTGTTATCACTATTTCTCCCTCCGCTATTCCATCGGTTAGCTCAACCAGTGAATCTGACTCAATTCCCTTTGTAAAATATTTCTTTGTCACAAGTCCATTTTCAATCGTATAGCAATAATTTCCATCATCATCACTATAAACAGCCGTGGAAGAAACTGTAACAATATCATTTTTTTCTTCCGTATATATATCTACATCTGCTTCCAATCCGATATATATTTTATCATCTGGATTATTAATATGTATTTCAACTGAAACCTGTGGCTTATCCGAAGTATCCGTATCAGCCACCCGGCTTATTTTACTAACACTTCCCTCATATTCATTTCCTGCTACACTCGCCACTGCCTTTTGCCCTAACTCAATCTTTCCAATGTCATATTTCGATACATTTACAACAACCTTTAGCTCATTGCTGCTTTCTAAAACAAGAAGTCGTGAACCCTCTGGTACATAAGAGCCTGCCTCAATATCTAAACCAGTAATAATACCATCAAATTCTGCAACGATTCCCTGATTTGCTTTTGATAGTTCCTCCTCCGCCTGACTTTGTGAAAGCTGAGCAGATTCTCCAACTGTCTTTAGCTGATCTTTAGCTGCACTGTCAATCAAACTAGCATCTGCCGTTTTTTGCTGTGCTTTATACTCAGACTGTGAAGTAAGACACTGAGATAGTTCTGTTTGGTGGTAGGCCAAATCTCCTGTCAAGGAAGAAACATCATAGCTATCGTAATCGCAATTAAGGGAATCCAACTTATTTTGTAACTTTTTCAATGCTTTTGAATCTGTCGTACTTGCCATTTGGGATGTAACTGCTGTGATTTCAGAAGCTATTTCATTTGCACTTGTCAAAGATTCCTGTATACTTGAAATATATGACTTTTCATCTGCTATCTGCTGCTCCAGTATTCCTAGTGAAGTAGTCGCATTCGCATAATTTGTATTATTTTTAGCATTGTTGTTAAGAGAGGACTGATAGCTTTCCATACTCGCTTTTGTCCCTAATTTAGCTTGTTCAACTGACGTTTCTAAATCCTTTGTATCGTATAAAACTAATTGATCCCCTGCTTTAACACTGTCCCCTTTTTTAATTGTAAGCTGTTCAACTGTAGCCGTTACTTTTGAATAGTACACCTTAGTATTTTCACTTTCAATATCTCCATTTACGTCTACTACCTCTTGTATGGAACCCTTTGTCGTAGTTTCTGTCATCAATTTCAATGGTTTGTTGCTTACAACAACATAAACCGCTATCAAAAGAACACAGGCGGCGACAACCGTTAATCCTTTCAAAATATCTTTTTTTCTTTTCATATCTGCCTCCAATCGTGCAACAAAAAATGCACATACCAGTAGATGCGAAGCCTTGCCTCACTTCTCTTGTCTTGTCTTTTTGTAATAATTGTATAACCTGAATTAAATTTCATATTTATTATATGTCAGGAAAATATAAATTGTCAATATAGAATCTGAATTTTTTTTCATATTTACATTTAACTACTAAACTACTATAATGAAATAAAGATATTTATTGTTGGTAACAATCTGAAAAGGAGGAACTTATTTGATAAATAGAAATATCCGGGAGCCAAAGCAGAAGCGCTCTATAGAAAAAAAGAACAAAATAATAAGGGCTGGATTTGAATTGCTCTGTGAAAAGGGATATCATAATACCAATACTGCGCAAATTGCTAAAAGAGCTGGAGTTTCAACAGGTATTATATATAATTATTTTATTGATAAAAGGGATATTTTTATAGCTGTTTGGGATTATTTTGCCACTAATATGAGTAATGCTATTTTTTCAGTGCTGCAAACACTCCCTACAGATTTTGATCTTGAAGAAACAATCACTAAAATTATAGATAATATCGTTCTTGCGCACCTTTCAACGCCAAAAGCACAGGAAGAATTTAGTGCAATGTCGTATCAAGATTCTGATATTGCTGAATATATAATAAATTATGAAGAGAATCTGATTGAAATGCTTACTCAAGTGCTTGCATCTCATGGTTATCATTTTACTCATCCTCATGAGAAACTGCATATCGTATATGATATGGTAGAAAATTATTGTCATGAGTATTTATATCATAAGCACAGTTGTATTGATTATACCATCATGAAAGCAATTGTAACTAAAACGATTGTTGACATTCTGAAATAGCAGGATCTAACAATAGATAAAAAGTCACTAGCATATCGCTAATGACTTTTTATCTGCTCTACTATTCCTTTACTCCACCTAATGCAACTCCAGCAATGATATATTTTGATAATGCAAAATATACTACAAACAACGGCAGTACCGTTAATAGCAAGCCTGCATAAATAACCCCATAATCCGAACGAAACTGCTCGCTTCTAAGCACCTGTACAAACATTGGTAATGTATACTTTGTCGAAGAAGACAGTATAATAGATGGGGTGTACAAATTATTCCATGATGCAATAAACGCAAATATTGCTTGCGTAGCTATTGCTGGCTTCATGAGAGGCATTACTACCGTATTAAAAGTATTAAATTCTCCTGATCCATCAATTCTTGCAGCATCAACTATTTCTAAAGGTAATGCCGTCTTCATATATTGTCTCATAAAAAATACTGTAGATGGCGCAGCAATAGCCGGAATAATAAGCGGTATATAAGAATCGTTCATACCGAGCTGTATCATAAATTTGTAAAATCCTATAATAGAAACTTGCATTGGAATCATCATAATTCCAAGGATAAAGGACCAGGCAATCTTTCTTAATTTAAAGTGATACACATAAATTCCATAAGCTGTCATGCTTGAAAAATAAACAGCGAAAAACGTTGCAGGTACCGATATAAACAAACTGTTAAACATCGCCTTATAAAGAGGAGTACCTACTCCAGCTGATTTAACAATTAATTTTCTTACATTCGATAGAAACTGATTACTCGGAATCAGAGATAATCCCTGTTGTATCGCTGCACTTGGTCTTGTTGAATTAATTATCATGATATAAAAAGGCAGTAAACTCATGATACATAAGAAAATGCAAATTATGTTTCGAACTATTCGTTGTTTCTTAATATTTCTGCTTAAGCTTTCCAGTTTAGTATCAGATGACTTCTTTATGTTTTTATCTAATACAGCTTGTGTACTCATACTTATACTCCTTTCCTATTTTTTTTAGTTACTCGTTCTTCTTTGTCCCCAAGAATAAAGAAAAAGAAAAGACTAATTAATAATGTTACTAAAAATAATACCACTGAGGCAGCACCTGCTTTTCCATAATCCTTGCTGGCAAGAGTCAGCTTTCTAATATACATGGCAATAGTAGTGGATGCAAAATCCGGAAGTCCGTCTCCACCCTGACTAACATTAAACAATGCAGGAATATCATACATCTGTAAACCACCTATAGAAGAGGTTACTAAAACAAATAAAGTAATTGGTTTAAGAAGAGGTAATGTAATTCTAAAGAAAATTTGTTTGCTGCTTGCTCCATCTACTCTTGCAGCCTCAAACAGACTGGGATTAATTCCTAAGATTCCGGCAATCAGTACAATCATCGTGTTTCCATACCACATCCAAAACTGGATAAAAGCAATCAATATTTGTGTTGGAAGCTTATGCTTCATAAAATCATAACCCTCACCAATCACTCCAATCCATCTTAAAAGCTGAGTCATTGGACCGTTAATGCTAAAAAGAGAATAAAACAGTACAGCTAGTGAAGCTGCCGTAATAATATTTGGCATAAACATGGTTATTTTATAAATACCCTGTCCTTTTAATTTTACACGCGTATCGGTAAACCAAGACGCTAACAATAAAGAAAGCAGAATTTGTGGTATAAAGTTAAGCATCCACATAAAAACTGTATTGCCAAGTGCCCTGAATGTATATGTATGAAATAGTACTGTTCCTTCATTTTCAGTTGTAATAAACGCATTAACAATATTCTTTAGTCCTACAAAATTAGGTCCAATTTCTTTTAAGCCTTTGGAATAGTACTCCATAAGACTCATCCATATCGTATATAGCAACGGCCAAAACTGGAATATTGCATATACGATGAAGAAAGGTGCAATAAACAAATACCCATATCTGCCGTATTCAACTGTTTTTCTCTTCTTTACATTGCTCTTTTGACTCAAGTCAGCCATAATACTCTACTCTCCTTATCCCTTTATTGTTTTAGATATTTTATAATCCCAAATCATAATTGATTGGTATTATAAAATATCTAAAATCTCGGATCATTTATATTATGCCAGTACTTATCATACTGGCATAATATAATGCTTTATGTTGCATTTATATCCTTTAGTTTATGTAAACTTTCATTATATAAACCCCTCGTAAATTTATATTTATTCTGCTGATAAATAAGGATATAAATCAACTACATAACTCTTAAAATCTTTTACAGCCGTTTCTTTATCTTTGTCACCATTTACATATGAGGTTACCTGATCATCAAAAGCTGTTGTAATATAGAAGTCTTCACCACACATAGCAGGAAGTTCAATTTCCTCTGCAAGAGGAGAAAAATATGACAAGAAATCCTGACCTCCAAGGAAATCAAATTTGCCAACTCCTTCTTCACTTAAGGAAGCAATGGCTTCTTTGTTATTTACATAATCCAAAGATCCCTTGCAAATATTTTTCATTACTTCTGTATCACAGGTTGCTGCTTTCATAATTTTACCGGCAAGATTTTTATCCGAACAATCCTTTGTTGCACCAAGCCATGTACCTCCCCAGTAATATGGCTGTGGTCCTGCGCACATAGCCCAGTCTCCATAAGTTCCTTCGCCTGCTTTTGTGCCACCGCAATTAGCCTTTAAAGTCCAATGTAAGAACCAGGTACATCCCATATATGCAAAGGTGTTATCATTTTGAACATTTGCTGCCCATTCATCAGTCCACTGAGTTGTTCCGTTTGTCAGACCTGCATCCTGTAATGCTTTTGCATAATCCATGTAATCTAACATTGTATCTTCTACAGTCAGCTTTGAGTTTGAATCATACCATGCTGTTTCTCTGGCTGCCTGATAAACTCGTTTGACATCATCTACACCTGAAAATAATTTAGTTGCTCCATTGGAATCTGCCACAATTTTCTTTCCAGTTGCAAGCATAGTGTCCCAATCCTTAAAGAACTCTTGTACTTTATCTGGTTCTGATGTTCCTAGATATTTCTCTGCAAGACTTCTTCTATACATCATAGCCCCAGGGCAAGCCTGCCAAGATAAACCTTTTACTTGGCCATTTACAGTCGCTGCATCAATTGTATACTGGTACATATTTTTCATATCTGCTTCTGTTATTCCAAGCTCACTTACAGGTAGTGTATAATCACTATCCGTATATTTCATGATATAGTCCATTTCCATTGCAATCATATCTGGATATTGAGGATTTGTAGGATCATCTAATAAAGCATCAATCTTAGTCTGATAGAAATCAGTTCCACCTGTATTGACATATACAATTCGGTCTGCGTCCTCTGGATATGTTTCATTGAAATATGTTATAACATTATTCATAACATCTGCATTCCAGCAATATACATAAAATGCATCTTCTGCGTTAGTATTTCCAATCACCTCATTTTCAGGTACCTCCTCGTCTGCTGCGTCTGTAGCCGTTGCTGTATCCGCAGTCTCTGAGGTTTCTGTTTCCTTTTCTGTATCTGTCGCTTCATTCGTAGTTGCCTCTGTCGTTGTAGTTGAAGATCCACCACACCCTGTTAGTGAAACTGTTGCCATTGATGCCGCTAGTGCTAACGCCAACATTTTTTTCTTCATTTTGTTTCCTCCCTTAATTAATTATTTTATTTTTGTACAGTTAATATTGTTTAACTGGTACTACCCTATTTTAATTACCGATCCACCCTTTAGGACCTCACCTTCCACAACTATTCTTTCAATTACCGCTGTTTTTGGTTTTTCAATTAAATGAATCAGCTTCTCAGCGGCAAGCATTCCCAGACTTTTTGTGTCTTGCTTTAATGTCGTAAGTTTTGGATCTAATACTTGCGAAAGTCTTAAACCGTCATAACCGACAACTGAAATATCCTCCGGAATCTTAAGTCCCTTTTCCTTAATTATATTGATTCCCCCTATACAGGAAAAATCATCCGGATAAATAATACAGGTTGGCCGCTCCTTTAAATTTAAAAGCTCTCTGGTCAAAATAGCAGAAGATTCCGTATCATGATAAATACCTTCTTTTACATACTCATCCGGTACTGCAATCCCCAGACTCTCCAACGTTTTATAATAGCTGCCCACACGGTTTTGCGTAACTGCGGAATCTGCTCCATGTATATAAGCAATTTTTCTATGTCCCATATCATATATGTAAGTAATTAAATCTTTCATACCCTTTATGTTATCTGATATAACTGCTATTCGATTATTAAATGTATAATCAATCGTCACAACTGGCAGCTCACTGCTTACTAACTCAATCACCTCGGAATCATGAAAATCAACGCATGCTATTACTACCCCATCTACTCCTCTGTATCTGCTATGCTCTAAATACGACATAGAATTACGTACATTATGTCTGCTGATAAAGGTAATATCATATCCATTCTGTTCTGCAGTAACCTTAAAACTATCCAAGACATGTGAAAAATATTCATGAGTCAATCCACTTTGTGCCTCATCCACAAACAAAACTCCTATGTTATAAGTTCGGTTTGTCTTTAGTGCTCTTGCCGATGAATTTGGAAAATATCCCATTTCCTTTGCTGTCTTTTTGATATATTCTTTCGTTGATTCTCCAATGTCGCTGTGATTATTTAATGCTTTACTGACTGTTGCCACTGACACCCCACATTTTAGGGATATATCTTTCATAGATACCATTTGTACTCCTCCAATTTAAAAAATGTCGGTTTAACAATAATAAAAGCTTTATTCTGTATGTATTGTCCTGTTTATTATACTCATCAAGCGACCATTTAAACAGAGTTTTAATTAACTTAATCGTTTTCGTAATTTAAATATACAACACTATTTATGTTTTTGCAAGTACTATTTTATATTTTTTGTTTGTTTTTACCCTAGTATTAGTTAATAAGTTCTCTTATAATCCTTTATTTATACTTATTCTTTATTTTTTTACTATTAAATGGATAAATTTACGAATACCTTTACTATAGTTTGGATATTTGGTAATATCTGACTGATCGAATTTTTTATTTATTTCATCACTTGTATATTGATTTATAAAGGGTTATAAGCTATACTATTGACATTAGATTCTAATTTGATTTTTACTTAATCGTTTTCTACACGTAACTATTTAGTTCCCTATTATAACGATCGAAATGGAGAATGTACTATGAAATTTGGATTTTTTGATGACAACGAAAAAGAATATGTAATTACAACACCGAAAACGCCACTTCCCTGGATTAACTATTTGGGCTGTGACAATTTCTTTTCCTTATATTCGAACACCTGCGGCGGTTATACTTTCTATAAGGACGCTAAACTTTTAAGACTGACACGCTACCGTTACAATAATATTCCGACTGATACCGGTGGAAAATATTTCTATATAAATGATAACGGTACTATATGGAATCCGGGCTGGCAGCCAACCAAGACTGAGCTTGATTCCTATGAATGCCGTCATGGCTTAGGTTACAGCAGAATTACTTCTTCCAAGAACAAACTGAAAGCCTGCGTTACTGCCTTTGTACCGCTTGAAGATAATTGTGAAATCAATCAAGTTCTCTTAACAAATGATTCAACTGACACGAAAACATTTTCCCTATTTTCTTACGTTGAATTTTGCTTATGGAATGCGGTAGACGATATGACAAATTTTCAGCGTAATTTAAGTATCGGAGAAGTTGAAGTTGACGGAAGTGAAATCTATCATAAGACGGAATACAGAGAGCGGCGCAACCATTATGCCATATTTGCAGCCAATCAAAAGGCTGACGGCTTTGACACCAGTCGTGATGCATTTCTAGGAGCATACAACGCAACGGATGATCCGGCCGTAGTAAATAGCAAGTGCTCTGCCAATTCGATTGCCAGCGGATGGAGTCCAATTGGTTCCCACCATTTTAACATAACTCTAAAGCCCGGAGAATCCAAAAGCCTAATATTTGTACTTGGCTACATTGAAAATAAAGAAGAAGATAAATGGGAATCATTAAATATAATTAACAAGAAGCCTGCAAAGGCAATGCTTAGCCGCTATTCAAGCGATGAACAGGTAACCGTAGCTTTGAATAATTTAAAGGATCACTGGAATCAATTACTTTCCAAATACGTCGTTAGCTGCAAGGACGACAAACTGTGTCGAATGGTAAATATCTGGAATCAATATCAATGTATCGTTACTTTTAACATGTCTCGATCAGCCTCTTATTATGAATCAGGCACAGGACGTGGTATGGGATTTCGTGATTCTTGCCAGGATTTGCTAGGCTTCGTTCATCTAATTCCAGACAGAGCAAGAGAACGTATCATTGATATAGCCTCCACTCAATTTGAAGATGGCAGCGCATATCATCAATATCAGCCACTTACCAAAAAAGGTAACCTAGATATCGGCAGCGGCTTTAATGACGACCCACTATGGCTGATTGCGTGTGTGTCTGCCTACATAAGAGAAACCGGAGATTTATCCATACTAGGTGAAACTGTCCCATTTGACAACGACGAAAGTAAAACCGCATCCCTATTAGAACATTTAAGACGCTCTTTTGACTACACTTTAACCCATTTAGGACCACATAAGCTTCCTTTGATTGGGCGTGCTGACTGGAACGACTGCCTTAACTTAAACTGCTTTTCAAAAGAGCCTGGTGAGTCTTTTCAAACAACAGGTCCTTCGGAAGGTCCTATTGCAGAATCGGTCTTTATTGCAGGAATGTTTGTAAAATATGGAAAGGAATACGCCACTATCTGCCATGAGCTAAATGATTTTGAAGAGGAAGTTCGTGCTTTAGCAGCCGTAGAATCCATGAACAAGGCAGTCTTGGAAAGTGGCTGGGATGGTCAATGGTTTCTTCGAGCTTACGATGCTAACAGTAATAAAGTAGGCTCACACGAATGTACAGAGGGGAAAATTTTTATTGAGCCTCAAGGTTTTTGCGTTCTTGCAGGAATAGGTGTAGAGGAAGGTCTTGCCAAGAAAGCACTAGACTCTGTCAAAGAACATCTTGATACAAAGTATGGAATCATGTTGCTTCAACCTGCTTATAGCAAATATTATCTAAATCTTGGTGAAATTTCTTCTTACCCGCCAGGATATAAGGAAAATGCAGGAATTTTCTGTCATAATAATCCTTGGGTTTCCATTGCTGAATCAGTAATCGGAAGAGGTGACAGAGCCTTTGAGATTTACCAAAAAACGTGTCCTGCATATCTAGAGGATATCAGTGAAATACATCGCACGGAACCATATGTATATTCGCAAATGATCGCCGGAGCAGATGCAGTTTTTCATGGTGAAGCAAAAAATAGCTGGCTGACTGGTACCGCTGCCTGGACTTTTGTTAATGTATCTCAATATATATTAGGTATTCAGCCCGATTACAAGGGTCTTGTCATTAATCCTTGTGTTCCTTCTGGGTTTGGAGATTTTACAATAACAAGAGAATTTCGTAATGCTATTTACTATATCTCGATTAAAAATGAACATAATACTCAAAAAGGAATTTCAAAATTGATTGTTGATGATAAAGAAATGTTCAGCAATCTTATTCCTTTTGAAAAAGGAAAGACTACCTATTATGTAACAGCTATCATGGAATAAATCATAAGGTGCCTATTTAGCATTTAAGTTAATAGGCACCTTTATTATTTTCTCATATACAAACATACACTCTTTTATAAGGTTTTCGTTATACCTACACCGTAACATTTTACTTGTTCTAGCATATGACCAATATTACCTTCACCTGCAAACCGATTACGATCAAAAAAGTCCTCTCCTAACCCCATCCAAACAAGTGGATGAGCTTCTTCACGCAATACAACATTCTCTTTTAAATATCCAACATAAACCTCAACGTAGCAGTTTTGATTATAATATGTAAAATCCATCATATGATTCAGTATAATCTGTGTTCGATTGATTCCAGTCTCCTCTTCGAGTTCCCGATAAGCTGCCTCAAATCCATCTTCTTTTTGTTCGATTTTGCCGCCAACCAGATTGTACAGACCCAAATAAGGAGCTTTACTTCGTTTACAAAACAACAATCTGTTATTTTTTTCATTATATACTATAATGCAGTTATATCCTTGCATACTACCTCCATCATTCAAATAGTTGCCTTAAAGAAAAGGACTATCTAATTTATTTTATCGAAAAACTTACTCTCTTTTTATTATATATTATAATTGCAAAATTTCAATCCATTCAATTTGATACAATCATTTTTTGGCTTCTATACACTAATATACTTTTTTCGTTAAATCAACTTAGTGTTGTTTTTCAAATAATTATTAATTATAATGAGCATAGTAATCATTACTATATCTTATATCCCACAAATAAATAATATCATAATATTTATCACTATTTCAAAGTATTATATTATTTCATACTTTAGATTGGAGGCTTCTAATGAAAGAAAAAACAGCAGATAGACGAATCCGCAAAACTAAATATGCTCTAAAAAAAGGGCTTACAGAATTGATGAGCATCAAGAGTTTCAAAGAAATTTCAGTGAAAGAACTAACTGAAAAAGTTGATTTAAACAGAGGTACATTTTATCTTCACTATAAAGATATTTTTGATATGGTGAATCAAATTGAAGCAGAAATGTTTGAAGAATTTCAAATCGTTTTAAACGTATATAATCCGTTGAATGTGACAGACTATCCTTTGACCTTACTAGAAGACATATTTAAGTTTTTGAAAGAAAATGAAGCGATTTGTGCAGCACTTCTTAGTGCAAACGGTGACATAGCTTTCATAGAAAAATTAAAAAATATTGTTCGCGCAAAATGCTTCCATGACTGGAACTTACTGTTTAGCAAAAATAAAGCAGACAATTTTGAATATTATTTTAATTACATGCTGTCTGGCTGTATTGGTCTTTTTAGTGAATGGCTTCAAAGCGGGTTAAAAGAGTCTCCAAAAGAAATGGCTTTTATCACAAGATCTATTATTATTCAAGGAATCAATTTCATAAAATAAAAAACAGCCCGACCCTATCATTAAATAAGGATGCTCCCTTTTTATAAGCAAAAACTTATAAAACAGAGACATCCTCATTCATGAAATAAAATATTTACTTTTTAAAATATCATACCTTAAATTCACTCACTGCTTTCATGAGCTCCTCTGCCATTTGTGCTAGCTCTGTGGCCGATCTTGCAATTTCTTCTGAAACACTTGTCTGTTCCTCAGTGGAAGCCGTTATTTCCTCTACATCACTACCAGATTCCTCAATAATACCAGCCATTTTTTCCATTGCCTCTGTTACCGAAACACTAGATCCCCTTACCGTTTCTACAAAGTCAACCACTTCTTTCATTTTATCCACTAATTCATATACCGTATGAGCAATTTCTTCGAATGCAGTTTTAGATTCTTGAACTGATTGGATACCCTCTTGTACAAACTCTGTTTCGGTATGCATTAGATCACTTGCAGATTGAATGCTTTCTGTAATTCGTTCAATCAGCATTGAAATTCCTTTTGCTGATTCCTGCGATTGGGAAGCCAGTTTACCGATTTCATCTGCTACAACTCCAAAACCTTTTCCGTTCTCCCCTGCCCTTGCCGCCTCAATAGAAGCATTTAACGATAAGAGATTTGTCTCTTCTGCTATTGAAGTAATCATACTATTAATATTTCCAATCTCAGCAGATTGTTGAATCAGTTCATCCATTACCGATTCTATCTTTTTCGTATGAGACTTAATTTGCTCCATCCCATTAATGGTATCACCTATTTTTTCTTCTCCAGCCTTAGCTTTCTGATTTACAATACCAGCTTCCTCTGCCATATGATTAATTTTACCAACAGAGTCGTATAGCTTTGAATTCATTTCATGTGCCATTAAATTAATACTTTCTACGTATTCTGTCTGGTTTTGCGCATTCGAACTCATTTCTTCCATTCTTTCCGATATACTTTCTGCTGATGTTGTAGTCTCCTCCGAGGCACTTGATAGCTCTTGACTTGAGCTTGATAACTGCTCCGCTATTTGCGAAATATTAAAAATCAAATTTCTCATTGTTTTAATCATTACACTAAGACTTCTTGTCATCTGGCCAAGCTCATCTCCCTCAGATGCTTCAAATACGTGGCACTTTTTACAATTATCAATCTTTGCTATTGCATCAGCCTGAACCTCGCCCCTACATAATGTATTTGACATTTCCCAGCATTTTAAATTTTCATTCTTATAGCCTGGACATTCTGTCTTGTCACAGTTTAATATTTCCCAGCACTTTTTCAAATTCTGTTCTTCTACCTGCACTGTCATATCTCCGCGAGTCACAACTCCCATTACTTTCTGTACTTTTTTAATTTTTTTGACGGTTAAATAGGAATTTAGTGCCGAAGCTCCTGATGCAAGAATAAGCATCACAAATCCAATAATCAAAATTTCCTGAAGCATTGCGTTGACTGCCGATAAATATTCTGATTTGACAGCATTAATAGAAAGTGTCCAGCTTCCTATAGGTAGATACAACGTCATCTTTTTCACTCCGTCGTAAGTATAATAAACCACACCTTCCTTACCCGCCTGCATATCTGGCCATGCTTCATTTAATTCCAAAACACCTGCCTCAGTCATACTTGTATTAATTAATTCCGAGTTTGGATGATAAATAAAATTACCATTCTCATCTAAAAGAAATGCATATCCACTCTCTTCCACCTTTATTTCCTGTAAAACCGACTTAATATAATCAATATTCATGGATGTTGCGAGAACTCCTATTACTTTTCCGCTTCTTTCAATTGGAACACTTACCATTTCTATTAAATTGCCGGTTCCCTGTGATACTAAAATATCACTATGTGCCGTATTTCCTTTTATACTTTCCTGAAAATAAGCACGGGATGAAAGGTCAAGCTCACTGGTTTCCTTATTACCGGAATCAAACAACACCTTCCCCGTACTGTCAATAAGCAAAACGTTTTCCATAAATTGATAGCTCTCTAGTAATTCATCAACCTGATTTCTGAAATTGCTGGCATCATGCCCATACATTATCTCCTCAACGTCAGAGGTATTGCTTAAAATTGAAAGCTGCTGTTCTTGATTAGTCCGAGTGTTTTCTATATCATCTTTCGCACTCTCCAACTTTAAGTGAATTTGCTCCTCAATTTCCCTTGTAATCTCTCTTGCACTTAGCTGATATAAAATAGTTACAATTGTTACAATTAGACCAATTACAATTACTAAATTAATTAAAACATTTTTGAATAGCAAACTGCTTTTTTTTATCTTTTGTTTACGTTCCATTAAATAACTCCTCTCTTTATCTACTTTGCATATTATTAATAATATTCATGTTCATTATACAACAAAGTGTTGTTTATAGTAAATAGGTATTTGTACTATTTATGTTTTTGAATGCGCATCGTGTTTTTATTTCATAGGAATCAAACTTTTTTACGTTACCACCAAGGTCTTTCCTGTGAACTAAAAAAGTATCCCAAAAATAATCTGGGATACTCAAGACTATAGAGCTCTAATAAAACACTTAACTTCTCCGTTTACATTTTCATATAATATTTAGCACTCTCTTATTTTATAAAATCCATCCTACTTCTATTATATAAAAGTGCGACTTACTATGTAGCTCTCCTTGTTATCATTTTAAGCGAATCCAATAGTTACCATATTCCGTTCCATCATGACCTGTCAATTTATCTTCTGATTGTTTGAAACCAATACGCTTTAATGAATCAATTCTTTCCCTTGCAAATGATGCAGCTTTTGTCGCTATCATAGTGCATTCAAACAAATCATATGCAGTGGATAATATAATCGTTAATAATTCATAGACACATTTTTCATTTTCATAGTCACTTCTTAAATCCATCCTCAGAATTGCACATGCATTAAAATGATCTTGGGAAGTTCTATGAAATAATTCAATTGTCCCAATTATTTCATTACTATTTTTATCAATTATTGACCATCTTACAAATCCTTTTCTCTCATACTCCAAAATCCAATACTTTATTGCCTCTTGCATTTGTACAAACGTTTTATAGAAAAAATTATCACCATTACAATTATCACTATTAAAGTAGGGAACTGCCCTTACATCACTATACACTTTTAATAAATCTTTAGCATCATCTATCTCAACCAACCGCAATAAATATTTATCATTTTCCAATACTGGACATTTTTCATAAACTTCTTTCATACTATTTTCAATCTCCTCTGATTTTTCATAATTATTTCTGCTACATCTCTCTTTGCATAATTACAATCATGGTTTATACCTCGCCTTTCAAATTTTAGCTTAGAGATTAAATAATTTTTATTTCCCGGCAACTTCTAATATTTTATTAGCCGCCAATTTAGGACCGCCACATTTATGAAAGTCTTTTGCTATTATTTCTGCATTTTTTTTGTAAATGGGATTATTGAGTATCTCTTTTACCGCTTCCTTTATAGCCGACACACTATTGTCTTTCAAATAGACTCCAGCACCTAATTCATTTACACGGTAGGCTACCCCGCCCTGTTCGCTTGTCTGTGGAAACAGTATCAACGGTACTTTATAATACAGTGCTTCATTTACACTATTCATTCCACAATGCGTGACAAATAAATCTACTTGTTGTAATACTTCAATTTGGTTTACACTTCTTTCAACTTGAAAGTTTGCGGGAATATTGCCCAACAAAGCCATATCAATCACATCACCAACTGACATTATCACGTTCATATCACTGTCTTTTAATGCTAACATACAATTCCGAAAAAAGGAACTATCTTGATTATTTACCGTACCAAGAGATATGTAAATAGTCTTTGTAACAGTCTTTGTGATTTTATAGTCGATTTGACGTACAGATGGTCCAACAAAAGTATACTTATCCGAAAATGTCTCAGCGCATGGCTGAAATTCTGGTGAAGTGTATACAATTGTATTGGTTTCATTATCATTTTGTATCATTGACAATACGCCCTTTACCGGATATCCCTTATCCCGCAGCTTCTTGATGCTCTTCTTTGCTTTTGACATTGAAAGCAACATACTAAATAGAGGAATGATTCCTTGCTTCATAATTTTAGAAGAATATCGGTTAAATGCAAAAGTAGTTGTAGATGAAACAAATGGAATATTTAACTTAAAAGCAGTCATTTTCCCCCATGCAGCCATAGAATCCGCTACAATGCAATCCGGCTTCCAGTCCTTCATTTCCTCAATAATTGCCTCATCTAATGCCAGCGTAGTGTTCACTAATATTTCCATTGAAAAAGCAATATCTTTTCCAACACGCTCCGCATCTTCTGGTTTTAAATTCATCTGGATATCATACTTATCACAAGAAATATACCTTGCTCCTGTAGATTCTATCTTATCTTTCATTGTATCATAAGAATAATACCAGACTTCATTTCCCCTCTTTACCAATTCCTTAACAACTTCTAATGTAGGATTGGTGTGTCCATGTGCCGGAATACAGAAAAATGCTATTTTACTCACCATTCGTTCCCTCCTTACCTACTTCTTTAACGCATCAGCTCCCCAATTCATTTTTCTACTTTTTTACTACCACTCATTTACCAATGGTCTGGGCTTTAACCACCAAGTTTCATAGTCCTCCTGATATCTTGTCAAAACTTTACTATAGTCCTCCTCTTTGTAATCCGACCATTCCAAAAAAGCTGTAACAAATGCATCACAATCACTGTCCAGTCCTGATTTAGCAAAGCTTTTACCCAACACTACAATTTCTTTTGGCTTATACTTCATCTGTTCAACTATTTCCTCCAGCTTTCGGTTGGATGCGAACAGCACTTCATTCTTTTGGAGTATCATACGGTATACCATATAGATTATTTCAGACATCACATGGATTCTCATATAACCTTCCGGCTTACAAACTTTCCAGAAATAATGATAATTCACCATCAGTGCACTATAAAAGGAAAGCTGTTTATCATCTTTTTCTTCCTTTTGAAAAATAGGGATTTGATTCACAATACTCTCAATTTCATCATCCTTGCTGAATAAAACCCGGGCACACAAAAAAGAATTCCTGGTTGGTTCACTTCCTTTATGTACCGCCATCTGAAGATACTCCTTAGTCATATACTTAATATCAAAATATCCTTTCTCATAAGTACACATTCCGTTAATCGTTTCAGAAAGTGTTTTGTTTATTCTTCTCTTTTCATATTCTTCCTGCGTTACAATAATCATTGCATCTAGATCTGAATCCGGTCTTTCCGTTCCCTTAGCTACTGATCCCCCAAATACAATTGCAATTACTTCTTCTCTTTTCTTAAAGAATTCAACCAAAATTTCTAATGATTCCTTATGATGTTGATACATAGCTATCCTCCCTAATACATTATGAAAAATTTTTCTTACCAATTAGTGATTCACTCAATTTCCATTGAATTAAAAATTGCTACCATCCCATCCCCATATACTTACTTCCTCATATTTTACATAAATCTTATCCGTTGAAACAAGAAGTTCTTCACTTATAATTTCCGTAATCTTTTTTGTTAATGCTTGATAAGCTTCTTTTGTAGACTTTCCGAAAATTTTCACTTCAATAAATGCTATATTGTTGCTTCCATCCCCTCTAAAATACATAGATTGTCCTCCATCAAAAGCGCACATTAACCAATTTTCGCTTTTCCCCGGTATTAATTCTATTGCTCTTCCAAACCTTTCTTTCATGGCTATCTCTTTTTCTTTACTAATTTCTACGTTTGTTTTTGTACTTATATATGGCATATAACTCTCCTTTACTTCTCTTTTTACCACATTATAGTTTATTCAATCTGGTTAGTCAAATCATTCCTTATCTAAACTTCAAACATCTATTCACATTATTTTATAGGGATTCTATGTAAAGGATATCTTAAAGTAAATCGCTTTATTTGAATATCTAAAAATACTATTTCTGCATTTATCATATAAATGAATAAATTTTTCATAAATTATCAATAAATACTTGTAATTATTATGATTTTACTATAAAATTAGATATAACAATAACGTAGCAGATGTTTAAAATTATACTTTAAAATAATTAATGAGGTGAATACATGTTAGGAGTAAATCGAGTAGACGGTTATGAAAATGTAAGTACTAAAGATAATAATGTTTCCAGTACAAGTGTAACTGGATCATTTTCTTCATATTTGGGAGAAACTTCTACTTTAAGTGATATTTTTGAGCGTGCCGCCAATAAATATAATATTTCGGTCAATTTATTAAAGGCTGTTGGAAAACAGGAATCAAACTTTAATGCGGATGCTGTTTCTCGCTGTGGTGCTCAAGGAATTATGCAGCTTATGCCTGCAACCGCTTCCTCCTTAGGAGTTACAGATTCTTTTGATCCAGAGCAAAATATTATGGGTGGTGCTAAATATTTATCAGAGTTATTAAATACCTATGATGGAAATATCTCTTATGCCTTAGCTGCCTATAACGCTGGAGGCAATAACGTAAATAAATATGGCGGTATTCCACCCTTTAAGGAAACACAAGATTATGTCGTAAAGGTTACTGCTTACATGCAATCTGGAGTTGATGTGCCGGATACTACCTATTCTGCGTCTACATCTTATAACAATACAACAAGCAGTGATAAAGGGCTTTCCGATAGTCTACAAGAAAAGATAAAAGAATTAAAGGATTTATTTAACTATGATGATTATTTAACTTTTATTAATCTTTTTATTAATAATAAAGAAATAACAAATAATGATGATGAGTCTGATGAATCAAAGAATAAATCTGCCTCAGATAACTCTTCTTTAAATCAAATTAATTATTCACCTGCTATATTGAATCTCTTGACCTCTTCTACTTTATAAAACAATCAAGCCTATTATACTTTCATTGGGATATAATAGGCTTTTAACTTGACAATAATATTGTTTTCTTATTCGTTATTTATTTTTTATTGATTTAAAACACAAAACATATAGTTTTTACTATTTTTGTAACTTCATTTTCGGATGTAAGTTTTTAAGTGAAAAATCTAAAATAGGAGCGGAATGTGTTAGAGCTCCACACGATACAAAATCAACTCCGATTTCGGCAATTTCCAGCAATCGCTCTTTCGTAACATTACCCGAGCATTCTGTCTGAGCCTTACCATGAATTATTCTCACGGCTTCTGCCATATCCTCATTACTCATATTATCCAACATGACAATATCTGCTTTTGCTTCTAGGGCTTCTTTAACCATTTCAAGAGTTTCTACCTCTACTTCTATTTTACGGACAAAAGGTGCATACTCTCTAGCCATTTTAACCGCCCTTGTGACACTGCCTGCCGCCCCTATATGGTTGTCTTTAAGTAAAATGCCATCTGATAAATTATACCTGTGATTGGCTCCTCCTCCTACCGTAACCGCATATTTTTCAAAGAGACGCATATTTGGAGTTGTCTTTCTGGTATCAAGTAGTTTTGTCTTATAATCCTTTAATTCCTTTACATATTCATTTGTAATAGTTGCAATTCCACTCATTCTTTGTAAATAATTAAGTGCCGTTCTCTCACCTGACAAAATTGCACGGATATCACCCTCAATGACTCCTATTAATTCCTTGTTCTTTACACGGTCTGCATCCTTATAAGACGTTTCAAAAACGATGTTGCTATCCAACAATTGAAATACTCTTTCAAATACCCCAAGTCCGCATATGATTCCATCTTCTTTACATATCAACTCCGCCTCTCCTATTGCTTCTTCTCTCATCACAGCGTTTGTTGTAACATCCTCATTCGTTATATCCTCTCTCAATGCATTGAGCAGGTATTCATCTATATTAACCTTTAAATTTACACCATTTATCATAAAAATTCTTATCCCTTCTCTTTATTTCATTTGAAAGCAATTTTCTATTCTCCTTTTGCCACTGATTCTTATCCTTGTATTTTTCTAAATCTACTCTTGCACAAGGTTGAAGAACCACATGATTGTAGTCACTTTCTACAAAACATCTTGCTGCATTTCTTGCAAATACCAGACTTTCAAGTAAGGAATTACTAGCCAGCCGATTTGCACCATGTACTCCGTTGCAAGCTGTCTCACCAACTGCATAAAGATGCTTTGCTGATGTTCTTCCATTGATATTTGTCTTAATACCACCCATAAGGTAATGCTGTGCCGGCGTTACGGGTATCAATTCATCAAATGCATCATACCCTTCCTCCAGACATCTATTATAAATATTAGGGAAATGTCTCAATATTTTTTCTTTTTTTATATTTGCAAGACTTAAATAAACATGATTGGTATGATATTTATTCATCTCATCATAAATAGCCTCAGTCAGTAAATCTCTTGGCAATAATTCGTTAACGAAGCGCTCTTTTTTTTCATTGAGTAATACGGCTCCCTCTCCTCGAACGGACTCTGATATCAGAAATCTTCTGCCTTCCTTTTGAGAATACAATACAGTAGGATGTATTTGTATATAATTGATATCATGAATTTCAATACCATGTCGCAGAGATATACACAAACCATCACCGGTAATATGAGAATAATTGGTAGAGTTTTTAAAAATTCCTCCAAGCCCTCCCGTAGCAAGATAAACTGCTTTTCCATAATAACAGCTAAGTTCTTCCTCACAACTTGAAACAATTCCGCTGCATTCATTATTCTTGATAATCAAATCAAGCATCCATGTATTTTCCAAAATACTTATATTATTATGCTTTTTTACTTCCATCAAAAGCTTTTCTACTATCTCCTTACCCGTTATATCCTGATGGTGCAGAATTCTATAAGTTGAATGCCCTCCCTCTCTTGTATATTCAAAGGTACCCTCTTTCGTCTTATCAAAATCTACCTTATAATCTACCAATTTTGAAATAATATTTTGAGAAGAACATATCATTTCTTGTACCGATTCAGGGTTATTTTTATATCGACCTGCTTTCATCGTATCCTCATAATACGAATCGTAATCGTCTAAGCTGCGCAACGTGGCAATACCTCCCTGTGCCAGATAGGAATCACTTTTTGTTATTTCATCCTTTGTAATCATTAAAACCTTGCATTCGTTAGGCAAGGATAGAGCCGTAAATAAACCGGCTGCACCTGTGCCTACAATAATTGCATCATATAAATTATCTTCCATTTGCCAACTCCAACATTTTCTTTAAGGGCATGAACGCTCTTATTCTCATATTCTCTGCTATCTTGACCTCTGTTTCCATATTTCTTAAGCTATTGGCTACTTTCTCAAGTGTTATCTTTTTCATATTAGGACAAAATTGCCTATGTCCTACCGAACAGAAATGTTTATCAGGATTTTTCTCTTTCAGCTCATGTAATACTCCTAATTCCGTGCATATTAAAAAATCACTGCTTTTACTTTTTGTTGCATAGTCAATTATTCCTGATGTGCTTCCTATATAATCTGCTAATTCAAGTACATCTTTTTTACATTCTGGATGTACAAGTACTTTCATTTGGGGTTTTGCAATTTTTGCTTTCCAAACATTTTCTTTTGAAATACTAGTATGCACATGACAAAACCCTTCATTAAAAATGAACTTTTTTTCAGGCACTTGCGATGCCACGTATCTACCTAGATTCTCATCCGGTATAAAATAAATATTTTTATTTGGAAGTGCTTTTACAATTTTAATTGCATTTGAGCTTGTCACACAAACATCAGAATACATTTTAAGTTCTGCCGAAGAATTGATATAGCATACAACTGCTAAGTCATTATATTTTTCTTTCATTTCTATAATTTTATCTACATCAGCCATTCCGGCCATTGGACAGTCTGCCAATACCTCTGGAAGCAACACTGTCTTATCCGGACATAATATTTTAGCACTCTCACCCATGAATTTAACACCAGCAAAGCAAATTGTGGTTTGTGAAACCTGAGTGGCTATTTCGCTCAAATAATATGAATCACCCACATAATCCGCAATATCTTGTATATCATCCATTACATAATAGTGTGCTAATATAACAGCGTCTTTCTCTTTCTTTAATTGATTAATTTCCTCTACTAAATCCTTCATGTATTTCTCCTATCCATTATTCCTACCATGTATTTTCCATACTCCGTTATTTACTATGACACGAATTTTATTTTTTGTCAATACATGTGTATATATAACTGTATTGTCAATTATCTTTTGTGATTCTATTACTTTAGTATTTCCCAAAAAAAAAATACCTTTCAAAATAAAAAGGTATTTTTCTCTTAAGAATCGTATATCAAAAATATTTTAATAAAAATAAACCAAATCTTCCTCAGGTTTCTTACCGGCGGCTATTTTTTTCGCATATAGTACGGGACCTTTGCCTTTATATTCCTCTCTGTATTCGATTCGAACTTCTGCCGTAATTTTAATCCACTGTCTATGCTTTAGCTTATCTGCGTTCTGACTCTTACAAATAAACCCAATAAAGGAAACGTCATCTGCGCAGCATGTCATAGCATGTCTACCTGGAACAAACAATCCCTCATTTAACTGTTTTGGTTTGTAAACTAACGCAGTAAAGGAAATAGTCTTTCCTTTATACTTTTCAGGATGATCCATAGCATCTATATACCAGATGCCGTAATCATCATCTTCAATCTCTATTATTTCTGCATTCAAATCAAACGGTAATAATTCAGAAGTATCCTGAGAATCAAGCTCATCTCCCTCAAAATATACCTGTGCCTTTCGATTCACTGCCTTTACACTTCTTCGAAATGCTGCCCTATCCATATCATTCGTACAGCGATTAAATATTACCATATCCGAATCTGTATAGTGATTAACCAGCATAGAACGCATATTGTTCATATACGACTGGTAGGTTTCTCCGTTAATTAAGGTTATAATCTGAATCACTTCCCAATATTTTGGAAAACTCATATTTAGGAATTTCTTGGTATCCCATGTTCCATTCAGCTCAATAAAAACCCGTTCGGGATCGTATTTCACGCTACAGTCTTTCAGAAATTGCCCGGTGAATTTTTCTTCACTTTCCACAATAACAATTGAAGCGCCGTTTTCTTTTAAAAATGTTTCATCAAACTCCTCCAACCCTTCTTCACACAAAATAATTAATGTCTTTTCACCATGTGAAAAATTGGGGTCTTGTATGGTATCCTTTATAAATCCAGTTTTCCCACTTTCCAAAAATCCTGTAAATAAATAAACTGGTACTTCCATCTTTCTTTCCTTTCTTACCTGTTAAACAATGTCTCAATTTCGCTTTCCTTTAATTTAGTACCAATTACGCACAAACGGCCTGTATAATCCGGTTCGCCATCTCTGATTTCATATTCACCCGGAACTAAATCAAACTGCATCCAAGTGCCCTCATCTGACTGCACAATACCTTTTGCTCTAAGAACCACACCAAAGTCAGTAGTATTTGCCAGCTTTTTTAATATCTCCTCTAAAGCTGACTTATTATACTTCCTAGGGGTTTCCTTTCCCCAACTGGTAAATACTTCATCTGCATGATGATGTCCCTCATGATCGTGATCATGACCGCAACATTCCTCGTCATGTTCATGATGGTGATCGTGACCGCAACATTCCTCGTCATGTTCATGATGGTGATCGTGACCGCAACATTCCTCGTCATGCTCATGAGGATGATCGTGACTACAACAAGCTTCGCCATGCTCATGATTGTGATCATGACCGCAACACGCTTCGTCATGCTCATGAGAATGATCGTGGCCGCAACATTCCTCGCCATGCTGCTCATGAGGGTGATCGTGACCGCAACATTCCTCGCCATGCTCATGAGGGTGATCGTGACCGCAACACGCTTCGTCATGCTCTTTTACTTCTTGCAACAGTTTTTCTGCCATATCTTCTTTCTTCTCCATTGCCTCCAAAATTGTTTTTCCATTCAACTTTTCCCAAGGAGTTGTTATAATTGCTGCATATTCATTATGCTCTATAATGGCTTTTACACATGTATCAAGCTTCTCATCACTTAATTTATCCGTTCTACTAAGGACGATAGTCTTAGCACTCTCTATTTGATTATTAAAAAATTCTCCAAAATTTTTCATAAACATTTTGCACTTAATCGCATCTACCACAGCTACGAAGCTATTCAATTTTATATTTTCGTTTTTTAAATTTTGAACAGCCTTAATTACATCTGAAAGTTTTCCTACACCTGAGGGTTCAATGATTACTCGATCAGGCACATATTTGTCTAATACTTCCTGTAAGGCTGTTCCAAAATCTCCAACTAAAGAACAGCAGATACATCCGGAATTCATTTCTGTAATTTCAATTCCCGAATCTTTTAAAAAGCCTCCATCAATTCCAATTTCTCCAAACTCATTTTCAATCAATACTAATTTTTCACCTTCAAAGGCTTCTTTAATTAGTTTCTTTATTAAAGTTGTTTTGCCAGCTCCTAAAAAGCCAGATATAATATCAATTTTTGTCATTTTAATTTCCTTTCTTCATCTTGTTTTCAATACGAAAAAGATCATTTTTTGCTTCTAACTGTAAAATCCAATAAACTCCATATTTTCTTATTATACTCTCTTTTATAGTGAATTATCAAGACTTCCAGAATGATTTTTATTATCACTTACCTTTTTGCCAAAGCATAGCACATGCTTTCGATTTCTAACAATTTTCTTCACATGAAAACAGCCGTAATGCGAAAAGCTGTTATATCAACGCTCCTGCTATTACGACTGTTATTACATATTTATTAATTAAATGATTAAGCTCTCTTTGATAGAATCACATCTTCATATTTCTTTACTTCATCTAGCCATTCAAGTCCAACTCCTGCCTCTTGCTGTTGACAATAGTAATCCCATACGAATGCAAATGGGGCTGCCTTAAATTCTTCCTTATATGCCAGTCGCGCACTAACGTCTCCATTCCTCTCAATTTCTTTCATCACATCAACTGGTTGTAGCAAAGCCGCCAACATAGCTTTTCTTGTATTTCTAAGACCTGTTACCCAAGCAACAATCCGATTTATTGATGCATCAAAAAAGTCAGTAGCGATATAAGTATCCTTTAATTTGTCCATACGCACCAGCTCTTCCATAATTGCTCTTGTTTCATCATCAAAACTTACCACATGATCGGAGTCCCAGCGAATCGGACGTGATACATGTAATAATACTTTGTCTGAAAAAGTAAAGATAGAGGCTAATTTTGCAGAAACCACTTCTGTTGGATGGTAATGCCCAGTATCAAGAGTCATAATAATATGATCCTTATTCGCTTTCATTACATAACCCATACAAAATTCATGAGAACCCGCTGTAAAGCTTTCTGCTCCAATACCAAATACCTTTGACTCAATACCATCAATAACACCTTTCACATCCTTGGTTGCCTCAAAGATTTGGTCATAGCTATCCTTTAGTCTTTGTCTTGGTCCGATTGTATCAATTGGTACTTCCTTGTCACCATCTGGCGTCCAATGGTTGATAATGCACGGTTTTCCTGTCTTTTTGAAAAAGTATTCGCCAATTTGACGGCATCTGATTCCATGCTCAATCCAAAATTCACGGATTTCATTGTCAGCGGAGGATAAAGTTGCTTTGGCACTCTTTGGATGCGAAAAATAAGTTGGATTAAAATCCAGACCAATACCCTTTTCTACTGCCCAGTCTACCCATTTATCAAAATGCTTTGGATCGATTTCATTACGATCGATAAATGTATCTGACTCTTGATAATTTGCATGTAAATTAAGCTTAAGCTCACCAGGTATAAATTTCATAGCAGTCTCAATATCTGCACGCAACTCTTCTCCATTTCTGGCTTTACCCGGATAATTTCCAGTTGTCTGTATTCCTCCGGTTAAGGTTGAATCCTCTTTTTTCTCACAGCCGGCAACATCATCCCCTTGCCAGCAATGCATTGAAATTGGCGTAGCATTTGCTATTTCTATTGCTTTGTCTACATTTATACCATACTGGGCATAAAATTCCTTTGCTACCTCATAGCCTTTCTTTACATCATACATTCTATTTCTCCACCTTTCCCTTTCTCACACAATAATCTTTTAGATCACTTTATATATTTTACTTAAAATAAAAATTTGTACAATTTAGATCAAAAAAACTGACTAGTCCGCATCAGCTCTCTAATCCCTCACTCATGAAAGACTTGACCGCTTTCCAATGCCGAATGTAGTCACTCAGTGACATTTTCCACTTGCATTCGTGCGCATTGTATTTTTATTTCATAGGAATCAATACTTGTATATGTTAACAACAAGGTCTTTCTTATGAAATAAAAAACCTGCTTTATATATTGATTATATACAAAGCAGGTTCTTGAAACAAGGACTTGTTTTTTATATTTTTACGTCCTTATTTTCCATATCTCTATATTGTTTTGGACTAACATTATACTTCTTTTTAAAAATGCGATGAAAATAGCTGGTATTATCATATCCTACCATATAAATAATATCTGTTATAGGTAGTTTAGTTGCTGTTAACAAATGAGTTGCCTGATTTAACCTTTTGTTTTGCAAAAGCTCTTTAAAGGTACTTCCCGTACTGCTTTTTATCATCTTGCTAAGACTGGATACCGAATGATTAAGCTGGTTTGCCAATTCAGTAAGATTCGCAATTTTATAACTTTCTTCAATATATTTAAGTACCTTAATTGCAACCGTATGATACATTAGATTTTGCTCATCATGCTCAATACGTTCCGTTTGATTTACTAACTGCATAAATAGAAGTCCCATAGTGGTCTGATCAATTTGTCTATGATTATGCTGCTTATTGAGTAAATCCCACACCAGATTTTCAACCAGATTCTGTATCGGTATGATATCAGCTACTTTATAATGCAGATAACTGGCTCGTTTCGTATTTTGCCTTAATGTGTTTACCAGAAAATCACTTAAAGCATTTTCCTTATTTAACATAGGTAATACTTCGTCAAAGAATTCTGGTAAAATGATAAAATTAATTCCTATATCATTCATTTTTGCAGGTAAAATCTCATGATAAGAAAACTGGTTTAAAAACAGCAAATTACCTTTTTCCAAAATGACTCTTGTGTTACCATTAATAATATGCGTTGTTTTTCCTGTACACATATACATAATTTCAATGTAATTGTGTTTATGGGCTGGAAAACCTATAAAACGAGTATGTGTTCTGATGTCAATTAAGCTTCCCTTATTAAGCATTTTATTGCTGTCAATTGTAAATTCACTACTCGTTGTATAAATTCCCCTATTAATCTGTTTATCTCCAATTAGTATTCTTTGTTCTTCTTCTGTTACAGGTTTTAAGCATTTTAGTAATTCAGCATTCATATTTTCCTCTATTCATGCAGCATCACATTTACATACAGATAAATGTATTATATCATTATTTTTATAGTATAATCTTCTTCGGGCATTTTTCTACACACTTACCACATGCCGTACATTTATTATAATCAATATGTGCAATATTATCTACAACATGAATCGCGTCAAATTCACATACTTTTTCACACATTTTACATGCGATACAGCCAACTGAGCAGCCTTTCATTACATCTTTACCTTTATCTTTAGAATTACATTGCACCAAATGCTTTGTCTCATAAGGAACCAGTTCGATCAACTGCTTTGGACACTCAGCTACGCATTTACCGCATGCCTTACATTTTTCCTTATCCACATACGCAATTCCATCTACAATATGAATTGCATCAAACGGACATACCTTTACACAGCTTCCATATCCCATACAGCCATAATTACAGGTTTTCGGTCCACCCGCCGGAACAAATGCCAACATCTTACAGTCTTCTACTCCATAGTATTCATAATTTTGTTTCGTTTTGTCACAGGTTCCTGCACATTTTACAAAGGCTGTCATTCTAACTGTCTCTCCTGCCTGTTTACCCATGATTCCACCAATTTTTTCTGCAACAGGACTTCCACCTACCGGACAGGCACCTACCTCTGCTTCGCCTTGTGCAATTGCCTTTGCTAATGCATCACAACCAGCGTAGCCACATCCTCCACAATTGTTTCCAGGTAATGCATCTCTAATCTGTAGTTCTTTTTCATCTACTTCAACCTCTAATTTTTCGCCTGCTACTCCAAGGAATAATCCAATGATTAATCCAGTCGCACCAACTACAGTTGCTGCTATTATAATTCCTGTTATACTCATGTTTATTCCTCCTATATTAGTCCAGCAAAACCAAAAAATGCAATTGCCATGAGACCTGCTGTTATTAATACAATAGGTGAACCTTTGAAAGCTGGTGAAACATCATTATATTCCGTTTTTTCTCTGATTCCTGCCATAATAACGATTGCAATAGTGAACCCAACCGCCGTTGCAAATCCATTTACAACACCCTGTATAATATTATATGATTTAGTTACATTGTTTAATGCAACACCTAATACAGCACAATTGGTTGTAATAAGTGGTAAATAAACTCCAAGTGCCTGATATAATCCAGGACTTGTTTTCTTTAAAAACATTTCTACAAATTGTACTAAAGCTGCAATAACAAGAATAAATACAATTGTCTGCATATATTCCAAACCAGTTTTTTCCAATACAAATTTATATATGATACTTGTAAAAGCAGATGCAATTGTTATAACAAATATAACAGCTCCACCCATACCAGCCGCTGTCTCAACTCTCTTAGACACTCCAAGAAATGGACATAGTCCCAAAAACTGGCTTAATACAACATTATTGATTAATGCGGAACTAATAAGTATAATAATTAATTCTTTCATTTATGTCCACCCCCTACATTTCTTTCTTATCAACTGTAAAAACTCTTCCACCACAGCTTCCATTCGTGCAGCTTGCACAGCCACCTTCTGAGCATCCTGTTGATACCGTTGTATTATTTTTGTTTGAAATATTTAATTTTACTTTATTCTGAATTGCTGTTAGCAATGCTAATACAAAGAAAGCTCCCGGTGCTAAAATAAAAATAGTAATAGGCTCATAAGCTGCCGGCATAATTTGATGTCCAAATATCATTCCCGCACCAATTAACTCTCTTACTGTACCAATGCATGTCAGTCCAACTGTAAAACCAAGTCCCATACCAACACCATCAAAAATAGACGGAACAACTGGGTTTTTAGATGCATAGCTTTCTGCTCTTCCTAAAATGATACAGTTAACAACAATTAAAGGAATATAAATACCAAGTGAATCATAAAGACTAGGTACATAGCCTTCTAGTAAAAACTGAACAATTGTAACAAAGGAAGCTACAATTACGATGTAGGCCGGCATTCTCACCCTATCAGGAATAATATTTCGAAGCATCGATATTAACATATTTGACATGATAAGTACAACTGTAGTCGTAAGTCCCATACCTAGTCCATTTACTGCTGAAGTCGTTACAGCAAGAGTAGGACACATCCCAAGCATTAGTACAAAAGTAGGATTTTCTTTCACAATACCATTATAAAGTCTTTCTACCACTTTATTCATTATTTGTTTCCCCCTTCTTTAATACTATTAAAAAATACAATTCCAGCATTCACTCCGTTTGTTATTGCATTTGTTGTAATGGTGGCACCACTAATTGCATCAATTTCATTTTCAGCTGACGCACCCGTTTTTGTATATTGGAAACTTTCTACATTCTTGTTGTCGAACTGGCTCTTAAAATCAGATTCTTTTGCTTTCATACCTAGTCCTGCCGTTTCGCTAATACTTAATATTTCATAACTGTTAACAGTTCCATCCATTTGTATTCCAAGTGTAAATGTAATGTCTCCGCCATAGCCTTCACTGGTTGTTACATTCATTACATAGCCAAGAACACTTCCACTTGAATCAAGTGCCTCTACAATTTCTTCAATGGATTCCTCTTCATATCCAGCCTGTGCCAGAACCTCAGGTGCTTTGCTTAAATCGATCGATTCATCTTCTTTAAATTCCACTGCATTCTCAAACACAGCCTGAAAAGCCTTTTGTTTGGTTAATAATTTCTGCTGCTCTATAGGTGTTTTAGAAATTTCGTACACCAAACCTAGCAAAAGACCTGCAATTAATGTAATTAACGTGAGCATTACTGCATCTTTTATTATTTTTTTATTCATGCTTTTTTCTTCTCCTTTCCAAAAGCTGTAGGGAGAGTCACTCTTTCTATAAGAGGTACTAAAAGGTTGCTAAAAATAATTGCATAGGAAACTCCTTCTGCTGATCCTCCAAATAGACGAAACAATCCGGTCAGAATTCCCAGAATAATTCCATAAACTATTCTACCTTTTTGTGTAATGGGCGAAGTTGCATAATCGGTAGCCATAAACCACGCTCCAAGCATAAGACCTCCGCCACACAAATGTGCAAGAACAAAATCAATATCAAATCCTTTTCCACCAAACATAATAATAAATACTGCAAAAGACAAAATGTAGTATGCTGGTATTGTAACATTAATCACTCCGATTGCCAAAAGTAATATTGCTCCAATCATAATGGCCACTACAGAAGTTTCCCCTATGGTTCCTTGAATGGTTCCAAGAAACATTTTCCATGTATTAACGCTTTCTCCGCTCTTTAGTACCGCAAGAGGAGTTGCACCTGTTACAGTGTCATATGTAAAATTTGTCATTCTGCCTGTAAAAGAGATAAGTAAAAAGCATCTGGCTCCTAAAGCCGGATTCATAAAATTTTGTCCAAGACCTCCAAATACCTGCTTCACTACTAATATTGCAAAAATACCACCAATAACTGGAATCCATAATGGTACTGAGGATGGCAGATTAAGTGCTAGCAACAATCCCGTAACCGCGGCACTGTAATCACCTATTGTTATTGGTTTCTTCATAAAATATTCATAAAAATACTCAGTTAGCACGCAAGTAGCCATGCTTATAATTATAATTAATAACGCTTTCAATCCAAAATTATATACACCAAATGCACTAGCAGGCAATAATGCAATTAAAACCATTAGCATAATATTACTGCTTGTAAATTTAGCTCTTATATGTGGTGATGATGATACATTCCTTAAATCACTCACTTTATATCCCTCCTATTTCTTTTTCTTATTGGCTAGTACTAGCAGTCTCATAGATTTAATAGACTGTGTTAACTGTCTTTTTGCTGGACATATGAAGCTACAGCAGCCGCATGCGCAGCATTCCATACCGTCATATTTTTCAAAACTTGCTTCATCGTGTCTCTCAGCAAAATCTGCCAATCTTGATGGTATAATTCTACCAGGACAGACCTCGACGCACTTTCCGCAATTTATACATGCACTAGGTGCAAGCTCTGCGACATCATCATTTGTCAGGCAAAGAAGTGCCGATGATGTTTTCGTAGTCGGAACATCTAAATCATATATAGCAAATCCCATCATAGGTCCTCCTGATATGATTTTAGCCGGCTCCTCTGTAAAACCGCCTGCCTCATCAATCAATTCATGATAGTTGGTACCAGTAGCTACTAAGAAATTCTGAGGATTTTTAATTGCATTACCTGTAACCGTGACTATTCTATGCATCAATGGCTTGCCTTCACAAACTGCCATATAAATAGCTGTGATTGTATCTACATTATTAACTACACAACCTGCATCCGCTGGCAGCATAGAAGAATTAATTGCTCTTCCGGTTGAGGCATAAATCAATTGTCGCTCTGCTCCTTGAGGATATTTGGTTTTTAATGAAACAACCTCAATTCTGTCTTCCTTTTGAACTATTTGATTCAACTTCTCAATGCAATCTGGTTTATTATCTTCTACAGCAAGTATTCCCTTTGCATTGTCAAACAGCTTTAGTATAACCTTTAATCCACTTACAATTTTTTCCGGCTCCTCTAACATTCTTCGATAATCCGATGTTAAATAAGGCTCGCACTCTGCACAATTGGCAATTACATAATCTATTGCTTTGTCATCCTTTGGCATGAGCTTAACATGAGTGGGAAATCCTGCTCCACCCATACCGACAATTCCTGCTTCTTTAATTAGGTTTCTTATCTCGTCTTTTGATAATTGATCTAAAGATTTTACTTTTTGATACTCAATTTCTTCATATTCACCATCATTTTCAATAATAATCGAATTAATAGTTGCACCTGTTACTGTCAGTCTAGGTTCTATTGCCTTGACTGTACCAGATACGGAGGAATGAATATTAGCCGAAACAAATCCTGCGGCTTCGGCAATTTTTTGTCCTTTTAAAACCCTATCTCCTTTTGCCACTACAGGTACAGCAGGTGCACCTATATGTTGTGATAATGGATATATTAATTCACCCTTTGGTAAAACGGTTTTAATAGGTCGATCTTTTGATAAATCTTTTCCATCATAAGGGTGTAAACCACCTTTGAATGTAAACGCTCCCATATTATCCAACCTTTCTATGTAAATATTAATATTTAGTAATGTAGTAACTTTTTACAATAAAATTTGTTTTTCGCATTACTCTATCTTATAATATACTAGATTTATCATACAAATTCTATACTTTATTTTTATTTTAATGTGTTTTATAATGTACATAGAATAGATATTATATGTGAAATTTTTATCAAAATTAAAATGTAAGTATTTTCATTTTATTTAAAAAACGAATTGTACTTGCATATTTTTTTATTTCTAGTTAATATAAGATGGTAACTTTCAATGTTTAATTGAGGATAGAAATATGTATATAAGAACTTATGATTTGCAAAGCAATGATGAAGATTTGACTGGATTTCACTTCATTTTTCAAACACTTCTTTGTAAAGATAAATTAACACTTTCAGAAGTGTTAATATTTGATATAGAAACAACAGGTTTTTCACCTCGAAATACTTTTTGTTACTTGATAGGGTGTATATATTATCAAAATGAAACTTTCAAATTAATACAATGGTTTGCTGATTCTGTTCAAGATGAACCAGCGATTCTTGAATCATTTTTTCAATTTTTGCAAAATTACAATGCGGTATTACATTATAACGGAAACGGTTTTGATATCCCTTATCTTACGCAAAAAGCTGCCTATTATAACTTTCCAAATTTTTTTGAAAAAACAGAAAGTATTGATTTGTATAAACTTCTTTCTCCTTATAAGAAGTTTTTTAAACTGGAGAACCTAAAGCAAAAGACAGTAGAGAATTTTTTAGATATCCAACGTGAAGACCAATATAACGGTGGTCAATTAATCAATATCTACTCAGATTACTTAACTACCCCTAGTGAAGAAGCAAAGCAAATACTTCTTTTACATAATAAGGAAGATATATTTGGTCTATTCAGTTTATTACCTATGCTTTCATATCATTCGCTTTTTAACGGTCTTTTTTCTATAGCCGGCTTTCATGTAAAGCAATATACAGACATGAATAAACAACAACAATTTGAATTTTACATAGATTTAAATTTTCAGTTAGAGCTTCCTAAAAGAATTTCTTACGGATATAAAGACTATTACTTTATAGGTAATAAAAATAGTGGAAAACTTAAAATTAAAGTGTTTTCTGATGAGCTAAAGTTCTTTTATAGTAATTATAAAGATTACTACTATCTTCCAAGTGAAGATATTGCGATTCACAAAAGTATTGCATCATTTGTTGATAAAGAACATCGAATAAAAGCAAAATCGTCTAATTGCTACATTAAAAAATCAGGACACTTTCTTCCGCAGGAGCAAAATATAATTATTCCTTGTTTTCGTCAAAATTATAACGATAAACGTACTTTTTTTGAATTAACTGATGAAATTCTCAACAATCAAGTTTTATTTAAAAAATATGTACTGCATATATTAAATGTTTTGGTCAGCATTTAAAAGCAAATAAAGGAGTATACATTTGTACTATATCATGTATACTCCTTACTATTTTATTATAATACAAATTCGTTAATATTTATTCCTTCGAATAGAAAAATGATTTATATCTACCAAAACCTAATTCCTTATACTGCATAATTTGTTCTGTACTCCCAATAAATAAAATACCATCCCTAGCTAATGCATCATGAAATTTCTTATAGATTTCATCCTTAGCTTCCTCTGTAAAATAAATAAGTACATTTCTGCACACAATTAGATTGCAGGCAGATGGATATGGATCCTTTAAAAGATTATGTTGCTTAAACTCTACTCGTTGTTTAATCTCATCACCGATCTGATAAGATTGCCCTATTTTAGTGAAATATTTATTCAAAAACTCCTTAGGAACACTTTCAACACTCTTAGCATTATATAAGCCTACTTGAGCTTTATGTAACACCTGACTGTCAATATCTGTTGCAATTATCTTTATCTGATTAAGTGGTAAAAATTTAGACAACGCCATAACCAGAGAATAAGGTTCATCACCCGTCGAACACGCCGCACTCCATATTTTAAGGTTTTTACCATACATTTCAATCAGCCGTGGAAAAACCTCTTTGTCAAGCAAACCCCATTGTTCTGGATTTCTATAAAATTCCGATACATTAATTGTTAAATAATTTACAAATTCATTAAACATCTTAGCATCTGCTTTTATCGTTCTTACATAATCATCATATGTTTTAATATTATTTTTGGTAATTAATGTGTCAATTCTTCTTTTCATCTGACGTTCTTTATATGCATCTAAATCAATTTTAGTGAGTTTGAAGACGTCGTCTTTAAATTTTTCATAACCTTCCATTTAGACAACTCCTTTTTATATTATAGTATTTACACATTAACATTCAATCAGCTTTAGAAATATTAGTTGCTTGCGTACATAAAGATTAAGGAAAGCTTGCTAAGCAAGTTTTCCTTATCCTTTATTCATAATATAAAATTATTCTTCCGTAGCTTCTTTCGTCGTTTCTTCTGTATTGTCCTCTAATGCTTTTATACTTAAACTTATCTTCTTTTCTTCTGCATTAAAATCTACAACCTTAGCCGTAATTTCCTGATTTACTTTTAAAACATCGGAAGGCTTTTCAACATGTTCTTTTGATATCTGTGACACATGAAGTAAAGCATCTACGCCTGGTTCTAATTCAATAAATGCTCCAAAATCAGTCATCCTTGCAGCCTTACCTGTAACAATTGTTCCAACTGCATATTTGTCAGCTGCACTTATCCATGGATTTGTATCTGCAAATTTTAAACTAAGAGCTATCTTATCTCCGCTGATATCCTTAATAAGAACTTTTACTGTATCTCCGATTTTAAAGACTTTCTTAGGATTTTCAACTCTACCCCAAGACATTTCAGAAATGTGAAGTAATCCATCTGCTCCGCCTAAATCTATAAATGCTCCAAAATCTGTTACATTTTTAACTGTACCTTCAACTACATCACCAACATTGATTTTTGCAAATAATTCTTTTTGCAATTCATGTTTCTTAGCAACCAATAATTGCTTGCGGTCACCAATAATTCTTCTCTTCTTTGGATTGAATTCACTGATTACAAATTCAATCTCTTCTCCAGCATATTTTGATAAATTTTTCTCATAGCTGTCTGATACCAAACTGGCAGGAATAAAGATTCTTGCTTCATCAACTACAATACTTAATCCACCTTCTAATACTTTATCCACTTTAGCCTTAAGTACCTCTTTGTTATTGAATGCTTCTTCTAATCTTTTATTTCCTTTTTCTGCTGCAAGTCTCTTGTAAGTTAACAAGACTTGTCCTTCGCCATCATTAACCTTTAAAACTTTTACTTCCATAGAATCACCAACAGATACTACTGTTGTTAAATCTACGTTTGGGGTATTTGTATATTCATTTCTAGTGATAATTCCATCCGATTTATAACCTATATTTAAGATGATTTCATCTTCTTTGACATCGATAACAGTGCCTTCAACTACCTCCCCTGTACGTATTGTTTTCAATGATTCTTCAAGCATTTCTTCAAAACTCATTTCTGACATTTGAATGAACCTCCTCAATAATATTATTTGGGGTTGAAGCCCCTGCTGTAATACCTACGCTACCAAAGAACTGCAAGGACTGCGTATCCAAGTCATCTAGTGTCTGTATATAGTAAGTATTTTCACATTCATCATTACATATTTCAAATAACTTTTGTGTATTGGAACTATGCTTATCTCCTATAACAATCATAGCTTCAACCTGACTTGCAACTCTCCTAGCTTCCGTCTGTCTTTCTTCAGTCGCGCTGCAAATCGTATTTAAAACAATTATATCATAACCCTTTTTTGAAATAATTTCAACTAAATCTTTAAATTTATTGTAGTTAAATGTCGTTTGTGACACAATACACACTTTTTGATTGTTCCTATTCGTATATTCCAAAGCTTCTTTCGTATTTTCAATAACCGTAACTTTTGAGTTACACCATCCCTTTATCCCTTCAACTTCCGGATGAGAATCATTCCCGATTATTACAATTTCATATCCATTCTTACTGTATTCACTAACTATTTTATGAATCTTCTTAACAAATGGACATGTAGCATCAACATAGTTTACCCCTTTTTGTTCTAAAATATCATATATTTGCTTGGTTGCCCCATGCGATCGTATAATTACAGTACCCTCACTGATTGTGAGAAGCTCCTGTTCTGAATTGATGACCTTAACCCCTTTATTTTCTAAATCTTTGACCACTTCTTCGTTATGAATAATGGGACCAAACGTATAAATATTTCCTTTTCCTACCTGCTTATATACGGTTTCAACTGCTCTCTTTACTCCAAAGCAAAACCCTGCTGTTTTTGCTAATATTACTTTCACACTTACCTCCAAATTATTCAGATTTTACTAAATTAATAATAGTATCAATTACTTCATCTGCTGTCATGTTGGAAGAATCTACTAATACAGCATCTCTTGCTTGCTTTAAAGGTGCAAACTCCCTGTTACTGTCCCTTTTGTCTCTTTCTATAATATCTTGTTCAATCTCTTCTATATTACATTGGATACCCTTTTGAGTCAACTCCTCGTATCTTCTTTTTGCCCTAACTGATGAATTTGCAGTTAGATATATTTTTATATCAGCCTCAGGCAAAACATAGGTTCCAATGTCTCTGCCATCCATAATAACATCTGCCTTTGCTGCTAACTGTCTTTGTAATTCAACAAGCTTTAAACGAACCTCTTTATTAGCGGAGCTTACAGATGCCATATTTCCTACTTCTTCTGATCTAATAAATGGATTTACATTTTCACCGTTCAAAATTACTATCTGTTCTCCCTTATGGTACTCTATTGTTATATTTGCATTTTTGCTGGCTATGCTAATTTTGTCTGATTCCTCCGGCTTTATATTTTCTCTGATTATGTATAAAGCCATAGCTCGATACATTGCACCTGTATCAACATAAATATATCCCAATTTTCTTGCTAAGGTCTTTGCAATGGTACTCTTGCCAGCTCCAGCCGGTCCATCTATTGCTATACTAAAACTCATGTAAAATCCTCTTTCTATCATTAATTTATTTTAATCTTAAACTTTTTATCTGCTTTACAACCTAAAATAAACTGCTTATTTATAAACCGATACCTGCCGCATAAGCAGTTGACCAGGCTATCTGCAAATTAAAACCTCCTGTAAGTGCATCTAAATCTAAAACCTCACCAATAAAATATAAATGATTTATCAATCTTGATTCCATCGTAGACGGATTAATTTCTTTGACCGAAATACCGCCTTTTGTAATAATTGCCTGATTATAATCACAAAGTTCAGTTAAAGTAAGTTCCATATTTTTAATAATATTAACAAAATAAATTCGTTCCTCTTTGGTAACTTCATTCACCTTCTTATCAGGACTAATCTTACTAAGTTCAATCATTACCGGAATCAGCTTTGCAGGAAACAAGCTTGTAATTGCATTTTTAAATTGCTTATTTTTATATATTTCAAACTCTCTTACTACTCTGTTATCAAGCTGTTCCTCTGTTAAAGCAGGCTTTAAATCAATATTAAGAGTTAAATGCTTATTCTTTAATTTATCTGCTACCAAACTACTGGCACTTAAAATCAGTGGTCCACTTACTCCAAAGTGTGTAAACATCATCTCTCCGAAATCGCTATATAGCTGCTTTCTGCCGTCATATATCGTCGCCTTTACATTCTTTAATGAAAGTCCCTGCAAATCCTTTACAAAGCTCTCCAAGGCTCTTATCGGTGCTAATGATGGCATAAGCTTGGTTATCTTATGTCCTGCTGACCTGGCAAACCGATATCCGTCTCCTGTTGAGCCTGTTGATGGATAGGATAAACCACCTGTGGCAATTATAATGTGATCTCCATATACAACATTTTTATTTTCTAATTCCAAACCTTTTGCCTGACCATTTTCAATCAGAATGTTCATAACTTTCGTATTTATATGAATTTCTACACCTAATCTTTGCAATTCTTTTGTTAAAGCAGAAATAACGTCAGATGAATGATCTGAGTATGGAAACACCCTGTTTCCTCTTTCAATTTTAGTTTTAACTCCCAAAGCCTCAAAGAAATCAATAACATCATAATTATTATAGCCGTAAAATGCACTATACAAAAATTTTGGATTTGATACTACATTATCAAATAGCACTTCCATATCACAAGCATTTGTAATATTGCATCTTCCTTTTCCTGTAATAAAGAGCTTTTTACCTAGCTTATCATTACTTTCGTATATAATTACTTTATTTTTATTACGAGCTGCAAAGATAGCTGCAAACATACCGGCTGCACCGCCTCCAACAATTAAAACCTTACTCATTCCTATCACCCAATCCAAATTCTTCTATACTACGACTATCCAAATAATTCATCTCATCGTTATTATAAATCTGATACTCGTCCCAAATTCTTTCTAATTCTTCAAGTGTCGTAATTACCTTTTCTTTTTGCTTCATACAGATCGCAACTACAAGAGCATTGATGACACTTAAAGGAGCTACAAGCGAGTCAACAATGGAAACCATTTCACTTTTAGCGACTAAATTGCAGGAGGAATATAAGTTAATAGGAGCATGAATATTATCAGTCAAGGTGATAACCGCCGCATTTTTGTTATTTGCAAATTCAAGCGCCTTTAAGGTTCTCATCGAATACCTTGGAAAGCTGATTCCTATAATAGCATCGTCTTTATCAATGTGCAGCATTTGCTCAAATATTTCAGTGGTGCTATTTGTATTAATCAGTAAAACGTTATCAAGAAGCATATTAAAATAAAACCCAAGAAAGCTTGCCAATGGTGCACAACTTCTTAAACCAATAATATACACCTTTCTGGCATTAATCAATGTATCAACAGCTTGCTCAAAGGCTTTCCCATCCGTATGTTCCAGCGTATATTTTATCTTTTCTGCGTCAGCAGCCAATACATTTTCGAGAATTTGTGACTGGCTGTTATGTCCATAGGTAACTTCCATCTTTTCTATTTTATTTAACCTACCCTGAACCAATTCTTCAATTGATTTTTGAAATTCAGGATAACCTTTATATCCCAAATTCATTGCAAAACGAACAACCGTAGATTCGCTAACCCCAACAGCTTCACCTAGCTTTGTAGCTGTTAAAAATACGGCTTTGTCATAATTATCCATGATATAAGCAGCTAAACGCTTTTGCCCCTTACTTAACATATTATATTGATCATTAATTTTATTTACAATATCCTTTGTGCTATCCATATGTTACCTTCTTAATATTATTTTACAGATTATAGTATAACATGAACTATAGCAATAAGCCAATCACATATTATATGTAATTGGCTTTTCAATAGAAGTACCTGTTGCTTGGAAATAACTGATAACTGAATATTTTTTATTTTATAAATTCTTTGCCACCCATGTAAGGTTGAAGTGCCTTTGGAATACTTACACTTCCATCAGCATTTAAATTATTTTCTAGAAAAGCAATTAGCATTCTAGGAGGAGCAACTACTGTATTATTCAATGTATGCGCGAAGTACTTACCACCTTCCCCAACTACTCTTATTTTTAATCTTCTTGCCTGTGCATCACCTAAATTAGAGCAGCTCCCAACTTCAAAATATTTCTTTTGCCTTGGTGACCATGCTTCTACATCAATTGATTTCACCTTTAAATCAGCCAAATCTCCAGAACAGCATTCCAAGGTTCTTACTGGTATGTCTAAGGAGCGAAATAAATCTACTGTATTCTGCCATAATTTATCAAACCACATTTTACTATCTTCTGGTTTACATACAACTATCATTTCCTGCTTTTCAAATTGATGTATTCTGTAAACACCACGTTCCTCAATTCCATGGGCTCCTTTTTCTTTCCTAAAGCAAGGTGAATAACTTGTCAAAGTATGTGGCAATTGTTCTTCTGGAATAATAGTATCTATAAATTTACCAATCATTGAATGTTCACTTGTACCAATTAGATACAAATCTTCACCTTCAATTTTATACATCATTGCGTCCATTTCCTCAAAACTCATAACACCTGTAACAACATCACTCCTTATCATAAAAGGAGGAATACAGTAAGTAAAGCCTCTATTAATCATAAAATCTCTGGCATAAGATATTACGGCTGAATGTAATCTGGCGATATCTCCCATTAGATAATAAAAACCATTTCCCGCAACCTTTCTTGCACTGTCTAAATCTAATCCATTGAAATTATCCATTATTTCTGCATGATATGGTACCTCAAAATCTGGTACAACAGGCTCTCCATATTTTTTAATTTCTACATTTTCTGAATCGTCCTTACCTATTGGTACACTTGAGTCAATAATATTTGGAATTACCATCATGATTTTTGTAATTTTTTCTAGTAATTCAGTTTCTTTACTCTCTAATTCAGCAAGTCTGTTTGCATTCGCATTAACCTGAGCCTTTACTTCTTCAGCTTCCTCTTTTTTGCCCTTAGCCATTAATTCACCGATTTTTTTTGATAAAGATTTCCTGTTGGCTCTTAAATTATCTGCTTCCTGCTGTGTCTTTCTGCTTTCTACATCAAGTTCTATCACTTCATCTACTAAGGGAAGCTTTCTGTCCTGAAACTTATTTTTAATATTTTGTTTTACAACCTCTGGATTTTCTCTCAAAAACTTTAAATCTAACATTTTTCCTCCTATATTCAGCATAGTTTGCTTACTATATCATATTTTAATAAAACATAGTAAGAGCTTCATAATTCTACATTCCAAGGCATAAAAAAAACCTTCACGCACCATAAAAATAAATATGGGGCGAAAGGAATCCGCGTTGCCACCCAAATTGCAGAAAATATACTGCCACTCATTAGTACGATAAAGGATACCAACCTTCAAACTCTTCGTTTGCGGCTCCGAAAGTGGATAAATTTAAATTCACACCGATTCACACCATACATCGGCTCTCTGAAGTAAATTTTAAATTCTTGCTTTCATCGACACTATTTTAACTCTATATTTTTTATATTATAACCTTTTTTTTAGTTCTTTTCAAGAACTTTATGTCATCTAACACATGATTTTATTCCTTTATTATTATCTTTTTTTATTTCTTTATTCG
>NZ_QICS01000014.1 GCF_003201285.1 Lachnotalea glycerini | reverse complement strand
ATGATAACAAGAGTTATGACAACTGCCCAGATTATAAGATAGGGAAAGGCTGCTATCAGCTCAATCATTAAGCTTCGAAATCCTTCTTTAATTGCATAAAGATTGTTGGAAAGCTTGATTTTGATTTCTCCCGCAAAGGACTTGGTTTCTGCCGGTGTTTCTCTATCTACCTCTGTGATATCAATTCTTACTGTACTATAATTCACTAAGTTATCGTAGGTACGAACTTGGGACTCATTGCTTTCAATCTCATAGCGAACCTGTGTTAACTGACTTTGAATTGCAATAACATCCTCCATTTTTGTTGCATTTTCCAACAGACCTAACAACGTTTCCTGCTCAAGTCTTAATGCTTTTAAATGACTTTCAAGATCGACATATTGCAAAGTTACATCCGTGGTTTGTTCGCTTATATGAACTACATTTCCCTTTTCTTTTACAGTTGTCACAAAGCCTTCTAATTGCTCTGCCGGAATCCTTGCAACAAGATAACCGCTGCGATCGCTTTCATATAGATAACTTCCTCCACTTACATCTGAACTTTCCACATAACCGTCAAGTTCTATAATCTGTTTGTTTAGTTCTGAGATAAATTCATCAAAGGTTTTTGTCTCTACCGACATACTGACGTCCTTAATCAGCTTTTGACCAGATACCTGGCTGGTACTGCTTGACACCTCTTGTGAACTTTCAATACCGGCTGCACCGGTCCCCGCATCAGAATTGGCTTCTATCGTAGCCGTGTCTTTGGTATTAATGCTATCTGACTCATTTAGCGCTGATTCTTCTAGCATAATATCTGATTTTGCATCTGGGGAACTGGATGTACTTTCGGTCTTTATTATTTGACTTGCATTGTCATTGCTCTGTCTATCTGTGATGAAAGCAGTCATTCCTATCCTTATTCCAAGTATTAAAATTGCTGCGCCTGCAACATAATAAATTTTTTTTCTGATACCATAAATCAACATGAACTTTTCCTTTAATTTTTCATGTCTTATCAGTACGCTCATTTTCTTTTTGAATTTTTCAGAGGGCGTATACTGTTTTTTTATTTCCTTATCACTTGGTATAAGCGCATTATCCTTTTGCATACATTCTTCCAATGCTTCTCGTAATTTATCATTGCTGTGATGCATTTTGTTCCTCCTCCTTCTTCAGAATTTCCATTAATTTCTTTTTACCTCTATAAAGTCTTACATTGACAACTTTTGGTGTGACTTTAAGAAAATGAGCAATTTCTTTATCCTTAAGCTCATAAAGATATTTATACTCAAATACAACACGATATAAATCCTCAAGCTTACCTATTGCATTTACAAGCTTCTCATGCTGCTCTTTTTGTATGTAATCCTCTAACAAGTCCTCTTTGCTTTCACCAAGTATTTCCTCCTCGAATTTTGCCGTGTTCTTATCATTCTTTCGAATCATATCAATCGCTTTACTTTTAACAATAGTTGCTACAAAATTTCTCGTTCTGCTACTAGAAACGTTATCTATTTTATCTAAATGTCTGGTAAGAGCCAAAAAAGCCTCTTGTACTGCATCCTCTGCTAAATGCTTATCCTGTAATATCTCATTTGCCACATACCACATAAAATATTGATAAATTTCATAGACTTGTATAAACTTACCTTTTTCCTCCTCTGTTTCTATCATAGAAAGATACATCTTTTTACCTCCACTCATATCTTTTATAGAACATTTTACGCTTTATTATTTATTATAATAAAGTATTTTCTTAATAAATGAAAGATTATTAGTAACTATGAAATGACTAAATAACTACGATTAATGTTATATTAATTATAACGTAAATACTTTTTAATTTACTACAACATTCACAAATAATTTGATTTTATCAAAGCAAACACTCGTTCATGAGATCCGCAGATACTTTGCATACTAAATGCTGTCACGTAGTAACATCTTCCTTATACATATCCTGCGTAGAATGCTAGTATATAAGAACCTTATGCTTAAAAGAATGTAGGATAAAATAATAGTTGCATTAAATATTATCAATCAAATTGATTAAATTTAGTACTGGAAGAATGAAATTGATTGTGTTATGATAGTTTCAACACAAAATACATTTCAACGCTATATGATAAAGGTTATGAAGAGGAGTATTACTTATTATCTGGATTGCAGAGAGTCACTGGCCGGTGTAAAGTGACAGACAGAATATAAGGAACTAGCCTTGGAACTTCTATTCGAAATTACGTTATAGTAAGAGTAGTTTTAGACGGGATCCACCGTTATATGGAACGGATATAAGCCAAATGGCCGTATCTATTAAGTGCATATGTTATTCGGTGATTCTTTTCACTGAAAGCTATGAATTAGAGTGGTACCGCGAAAGCAATAAGGTCTTTCGTCTCTATGCTGAACAATCAGCAACATGAGACGAAGGACTTTTTTATTTCATAGGAAATACCTTGCTGTTAACGTAAAAAAGTTTGATTCCTATGAAATAAAAACACAATGCGCACGAATGCAAGTGGAAATGTCACTGCGTTAACAGCATTCGACCGCTTTGTTCTTTGGTGATTTCCATAATAAGAAAAGAAAAGAGGATATCTATTATGAAAACTTGCAAAAAATATGAAAAAGGATATTTTATGCCGCCTAATATTTCCTATGACTGGGTAAAAAAAGATTCTGTTGAAAAAGCACCTATCTGGTGCAGCGTCGACTTAAGAGATGGAAATCAGGCTCTAATTGAACCAATGAGTCTGGAAGAAAAATTAGAATTTTTTCAATTATTGGTTCATATCGGCTTTAAGCAGATTGAAGTTGGCTTTCCTGCTGCTTCTGAAACAGAATATGAATTTGTCAGAGCTTTAATTGAAAGAAATATGATTCCGGATGATGTAACCATACAAGTTTTAACACAAGCCCGAGAGCACATTATAAAAAAGACCTTTGAGGCATTAGAGGGTGCTAAAAGCGCTGTTGTACATGTATATAATTCTGTTTCGGTTGCACAAAGAGAGCAGGTATTTAAAAAGTCCAAAAAAGAAGTTAAGGAAATCGCTATCAAAGGTGCCAAAATGTTAAAAAAGCTTGCCAAAGAAACGGAAGGAAATTTTCAATTTGAATATAGCCCGGAAAGCTTTCCCGGCGCTGAAGTTGATTATGCACTTGAGGTATGCAATGCAGTCCTTGATATTTGGAAACCAACCAATAATCAAAAGGCCATTATTAATATACCTACTACCGTAGAAAATGCAATGCCTCATGTCTTCGCTGGTCAAGTAGAATACATGCACAAAAATCTTAAGTACCGCGAAAATGTCATTTTGTCCCTTCATCCACATAATGACCGCGGTTGCGGAATCAGTGATGCGGAATTCGGTTTATTGGCTGGTGCAGACCGTTTAGAAGGTACCTTATTTGGAAACGGAGAAAGAACGGGCAATCTTGATATTATCACAGTTGCTATGAATATGTTCTCTCACGGCGTAGATCCAGAGCTTGATTTTAGTAATCTGCCAGAAATTGCACAGGTATATGAACGTTTAACCCGCATGCATGTATATGAAAGACAGCCCTATTCAGGAGAATTAGTATTCACAGCCTTTTCAGGCTCTCATCAGGATGCTATAGCAAAAGGCATGGCTTGTCATGAAGCTCAGGCTGATGACAAATGGAATGTTCCATATCTTCCGATCGATCCAAAGGATATTGGACGCGCTTACGACTCAGATGTCATTCGCTTCAACAGCCAGTCTGGAAAGGGTGGTGTTGGCTATATTCTGAAAAATAGTTATGGTATTGTAATGCCTGATAAGATGAAAGAAGAAGTCAGCTATCTTGCCAAAAGCGTATCAGATAAGGAGCATAAGGAATTAACGCCTCAATGGATCTACGAAATCTTTACCGATGAATATGTAGATGTTCCGTCTACCTTTGCAGTTGATGAATGTCATTTTAAACAAAAAAATGGAATTCAAACTGAAGTTACAGTCTTTCATAAGGGAAAAAAGGTCATAATAGGCGGAATTGGAAACGGCCGTCTGGATGCTGTCAGCAATGCCTTAAAGGAATACTTTGGTTTTGAATATGAATTGGCAGATTATGCAGAACATTCCTTAGCGCGTGGTTCTTCTTCTAAGGCAATCTCCTATGTGGGAATTACCGATAAAGAAAATACCTACTGGGGCGTGGGCGTAGATGATGATATTATAAAAGCTTCTGTTCAGGCTTTAATCACTGCTATTAACAGGCTTTTGGCACACACTGGAAACCATAGTATTCAGGAGGAACGTGCCCGGGAAATGCAGGAATTTATTAAAGAGCATTATAGAAATATTACCCTGCAATCTATGGCTGAGCATTTTCATTTGACTGAGCCATATTTATCTAAATATATTAAGGATAAAACAGGCGAAACATTTGGAAATCTTGTTAAGGATTGCCGATTAAACAAGGCTTGCAGTATTCTAAAAACCAGCAATATGCTTGTCGAGGATATTTCAAATATGATTGGTTATGAAAACCCCGAGCATTTTATACGAGTGTTTAAGACCAAGTATGGACTGACACCAATTCAATATAGAAAATCCAAATAATTATTTAAGACCAAAACGTAAATTGTTTCACTTAAATTTACTTTTTGGTCTTTTGTTTGTTATTTACTATATAAATGACCTATTAATAGGTTAAATCAGAATTGATATATTACTTCCAACGGTCTGGGTCTGTTCCTCTTTTTTCTTCTCTAATTTCTGTTCTTCCTTTTCCTCTTTTACTTTTTTCTCTTCTTTATCTTCTTTTTCTTCTACCTCTTTATCATCTTCAAGAGCGTTCGCTTTTTTATCCAATACTTTCATACTGTCAAATAATGCTTTGCCCTCATCACTGATTTCCAAAGTAGCACTTGTTTGTGTGCCATCGCTATCATAAACAGTTGATTCTTCAGAAGAAGAATCGTCAGAAGAAGTACTGTCCACCTTTGATTGGTAATTTTTTATCTTCTCTTGAATATCTTGTATTTTTTGTTTCAGTTCAGTTTGCTTATCGATATCACTTTCCGTTTGTAATTGAGCTTCATAGGTATCTAACTTAACCTGCAATTGATTGATTTTAGTTTCATACTGACTGCTGCCAGAACCTGAACCTGCTGATGTTTGATTGATTGATATACTCATTTTATATTCCTCCTTATCACATTGAATTATCTGAATATATTATAGTATATTTTTCCAGTTAATGTATAAACTTCACGCAACATTCAGAAAACAAACACATTTCAATCAATTAAGAGCTATTCTTTCGTATAATATTCTCTAATTTTCTGATTCAATTGTATTGCAAGGCGTTTATCGCGCTGTAGATTAACAAACCAAATTGTTGCAAAAATAACCAATATCATAACCAGTATTGCAAGCATCATATCAATTCGATACCAGTAAAACCATTCATAAAATATTCCGAATCCTATCACTATTAAATTAATATAAAAATAATGCAATACAGTTCGAATCACCAATTGCTTTTTTGACCAACTATCCTTGAAATCGTTATGTTTATTAATATAAAATAAATTACCGAAGCTGCAAAATAGAGAAACAGAAAGAATTTCCCATAAAATATCAACTGATAAGTCAGAATTTTTCCAAAATATTTTGATATATACTGCCGTTGCAAATACGACTGCTGTTGTTACATAAACAAAGGTATTTAAAATGGATTTTATTTTACTCATTCTGAAATACTTCCTTTCTTTATTGCTTCTATAAACCAAATCTTTGTTTTAAGTCAGATACATATTGTCTGGATATGATAACACGCTCTTTATTTTTTAATATTGCTTCAAAACGTCCATTAAAAGCAGGATTGATGCTTTGCACCTTAGAAAGATTAATAATGATTGATTTGGATGCCCGAAAAAAATCAGTCTGATAGAAATCTTTCTCTAGCTCATATAACTTTTTCTTTGTTTCATATACCTTTTGTTCACAATAAAGAAAAACCTTATTATCCACGGCTTCAAAATAGTAAATGTCTTTTGGCTCAATCATAGAAATTGTACCGTCTTTCATTCCTACTACTTTTCCTTTTTCTAGCTTTAGATTATAAATTAACTTTAAAAGTGATTCATCTAACTCCTTACATCGAATGAGAATCATATCCTCTTCATTCGGTTCTCTGTCTTCTATAATAATTTTCACCGATGTCTTCCTCTCTTTGGTAAAATGTTGACTATTTAATGATTCATCATAGATTTGGTTAACGTTCCTTTAGTGTACGTTTCTTTAAAAGAATGCTAGAAATACTTAACGCAATTATACCACATAATAGTAAATATGCGATTTGAAAACCTGTTGAAAAGAACTTTTCTTTATATTCTACTGTAATTCCCATATAAAGCTGATATTCACTACTAACCTCCTTTGGAAGCCCAAAGAAAGTTTTTTCTAATACGAACTTGGTACACACCCTTTGCATTAAGGATGTGCCATGTAATACAGGAAGGCATTTTAAAACATTTTGTACTGCTTTTGGCAGCATTCCCATTGGAAGATAGATTGCACCAATGAATCCAACTAAGGTTCCCATTATGGTTCCTAAGGCTGACCAAGCACTGACACTACGAACAAATAAAGCTGCCAAAAATAAAATACTGGAATAAACAAATACATTTGCAACAATGAGGCATAGAATTCTTCCAATCTGCCCTATCGTAAAAACAAATGATCCTGTTATATAAAGATAACTCTGTGCTATCAAAAGAGTTAAAATGCACATAAAGCCTGCCATAATCATAGCTGCTGTTACATAACCAATTGCTATTATACTACGATTCATTGGTGCCACGTAAAAGCTGGCAATACGGTTTTTCGCCTCATCCTCAACCATTAGCCCAATCATGGTTAAGCTTACCGTTAATGAATTAACTACTAACAATCCGCCAATTGTCCAGGCCTGAATTAAATTGGTAGCATTTTGCAAATCTAATTTTTTATCCCTTACTCCTCCATAATGGTTGAGTAAATCAACAATATTATCACGATTCATATTTCCTAAGAATAACATCATCAAACCTATTACAATCACCATAGATAATAGCGAAAAAAATACTGCTGTACGATCTCTAATATATAGTAAAATATTTCTTTTAATTAAATATCCTGTTGCTCTCATCCTATCATCCTCTCTTTCGCTAGTTTCCCGCGTTTTTCAATTCTCTGCCTGTCACATTAAGGAACACATCATCCATCGAACCTTGTATCACTTCAAACCCACTGATTCGTCCCTTTACCTGATCAAGCAGTGAAAGTGACTCTAATGTATTCGTCAGTGATATAATGATACTTTCCTCCCGCTTTTTAAATAAGATATTATTTTCTCGCAGCATTTCTTCTAAGGAGGTTCCCTGCTTTGGAATCAATCTTAAATGATCCCTTGCAAATTGCTCTTTTAAAGAAAATGGCGTACCAAATTGTTTACGCTTTCCTGCATCAATAATTGCAATGTGAGAAGCCTTTGCTGCTTCTTCCATGTAATGTGTGGTAAGAAACACGGTCATATTTCTCTCTTGTCTCAATCGTTTTATAATTTCCCATACATTTTTTCTAGTAGCGGGGTCAAGACCTGTCGTCGGCTCATCCAGAAATAATATTTCAGGCGCATGCATTAAAGCTCTTGCAATTTCACACCTTCGCTTTTGTCCTCCAGATAACTTTTCAAAGGGTCTGTTTAAAATGTCCTCTAAGGCTAAAAATGAGCTGACCTCATTTAGATTCTGCTTGAGTTTTTTTTTATTTTTTTCATATAAAGCACCCCGTATCAAAAGATTTTCTTTTACACTAAGCTTATCATCCAGACAATTATTCTGATAAACAACTCCTATCTTTTTTCGGATTTTCTCATCCTCCTTACCAAGCGTATACCCGCAGATTTTTACGGAGCCGCGTGTGGGGGGATACAATGTACAGAGCATATTAATTGTGGTTGATTTCCCCGCACCATTTACTCCAAGAAATCCAAACAATTCTCCCCTTTCCACCTTAAAACTAATGTCATCCACTGCCTTTACAGTTCCAAAATGTTTTACAATATTATCAACTTCCATAATGACTGCCATCTTACTTTTCCTCCTGTTCGTATTCATGAAGATATTCTTAATTGCAATTAACTTTCTCATAAATGATTATATGGAATATTATTTTCTTTTCAAGATAACTAACTGTAAGTTGCTTATTTGAATAGGTTAGTTGCTTATTTGCTATACATATTTCCTTTGAAGAGATCAAAAACAGCCGACTTTTAATTGTAAAAATCGACTGTTTTTTATACTCATTTATTTTATTCTTTTACTTACAGATTCGTGTACCCCATCAAATCGCAGTCTACTTCTCTTGCTGCCTCTCTGCCTTCTCTGATGGCCCAAACGACCAAAGATTGTCCTCTGTGCATATCTCCAGCCGTAAATACGTTGTCTACATTGGTCTTGTATTTCTCATTCTCAGTTGCTACATTGGTTCTTTCATTAACGTCAACTCCAAACGCCTTTGTAACATATTCCTGACTTCCCATAAAGCCTGCCGCTATTAATACAATATCGACGTCAATTGTATATTCACTGCCTTCAATTTCTGCCATATTCATGCGTCCTGTCGCTTCATCTTTTTTCCATTCAAGCTTTACTATCTTTGCCTGACATACGCATCCTGCTTCATTTACAACAAATTCCTTTACTGTGGATTGATAGATTCTTGGGTCTTGTCCAAATACTGCGATCGCTTCTTCCTGTCCATAATCGGTTTTGCAAACCTTTGGCCATTGAGGCCATGGGTTCAATTCAGCTCTTGAATCTGGAAGCTTTGGCATCATTTCTAATTGAATAACCGATACTGCTCCATGACGAATGGAAGTTCCGACACAGTCATTTCCTGTATCTCCACCGCCAATAACCAGAACCTTTTTATCCTTTGTTGTAATATAATTGCCATCTTTAAGTTCTGAGTCTAGCAGACTCTTAGTCGTTGCCTTTAAAAAATCTACCGCAAAATAAATCCCCTTTGCTTCTCTTCCTGAAACTTTTATATCTCTTGGATTTGACGCTCCGCAAGCTAGTATAACTCTGTCATAGTCCTTAAGAATCTTATTGGCTTTATAGTTTCCTCCTATATCGGCATTGACTACAAATTCAATTCCTTCCTCTTTCATAATATCAATCTTGCGATCAATAATATGTTTTTCCAACTTCATATTTGGAATCCCATACATAAGCAATCCACCAATACGGTCATTTCGTTCAAATACCGTGATCTGATGTCCTCTACGGTTTAGCTGGTCTGCTGCTGCCAGACCGGCAGGTCCTGAACCGATAACTGCAACCTTTTTACCAGTTCTTACTCTTGGTGGATTGGCCTTTGCATATCCCTTTTCATATGCACTTTCAATAATACCATATTCATTTTCCTTAACGGATACCGGTTCATCGTTCAAACCGCATGTACATGCAGCCTCACAAAGTGCCGGGCATACTCTTGCAGTAAACTCAGGAAAATTATTCGTCTTAGCTAAGCGATTATATGCTTGTCCTAAATTATCTGTATAAACTAAATCATTCCATTCCGGTATTAAGTTATTTAAAGGACACCCCGTTGTCATTCCCATTAAAGTCATACCTGATTGACAAAAAGGAACCCCGCATGCCATACATCTTGCACCTTGAATTTGCTGCTTTTCCTTGGATAGAGGAATATGGAATTCGTTAAAATTCTTAATTCTTACCTTAGGTTTTACTACTTCACTTGTCTCTCTCTTATAATCCATAAATCCTGTTGGCTTTCCCATTTCGCTATCCTCCTATCCTCTTGTATTTGCATAAAAAGCTTCTATTTGTGCCTGTTCACTGCTAAGACCCTTTTCTTCCATTTGCACAATTGTCATAAGCATACGATTGTAATCATGAGGTATAATCTTTTTAAATTTAGGAAGATACTGACCAAAGTGATCCAATACCAACTTACCTTTTTCAGAATTAGTATAAGCTACATGTTCCTTTATCATATCTTTCAATTCTAATACATCGTATTTTGAGGTAATTTCTTCAATCGAAACCATTTCCTTGTTAAGTTTTAAATACAAGTTACTTTCTTCGTCAAGAACATAAGCTATACCACCACTCATACCGGCGGCAAAGTTCTTTCCAGTCTTACCAAGCACAACTACTCGTCCGCCTGTCATATATTCACAACCATGATCTCCAACCCCTTCAACAACTGCATTGGCACCTGAATTGCGTACGCAGAAACGCTCTCCTGCCACTCCATTTATAAAAGCTTTCCCGCTTGTAGCTCCATATAAGGCAACATTACCTATTATGATATTTTCATCCGGCTTGAATTTGATTCCTCTTGGAGGATATACAACCAACTTACCGCCTGACAAGCCTTTTCCAAAATAATCGTTGCTGTCACCTGTAAGCTCCAGTGTAAGTCCTTTTGGTATGAAAGCACCAAAGCTTTGACCACCTGCACCATAACATTTAATCGTATACGTATCTTCCTCAAGTGTATCTTGATAAAGTTTTGTAATCTCCGATCCAAATATAGTACCAAAGGAACGGTCAGTATTTTTAACATCGATTTCAATACTTCTTTTTTGTTTATTCAATAAAGCTGGTTTTAGCTTTTTCATAAGAACTTTTTCATCCAATGTCTTTTCAAGTTCAAAATTAAATACTTTTTTAGGATCAAAAGTGACCTTTTGGCCTTCCACCGCATATGGATTGTTTAGAATTCTTGATAAGTCAACCTTTTTTGCTCTCTCATTCGTTACTTTATCATTTACCTTAAGCAAATCTGCCCTTCCTACCAGCTCATCTACACTACGTATGCCAAGCTTGGCCATATATTCTCTTAACTCTTGCGCTATAAATTGCATAAAGTTGATAACATACTCCGGTTTACCCTTAAAGCGCTTTCTAAGTTCCGGATTCTGAGTTGCTACGCCTACGGGACATGTATCCAAAGTGCATACTCTCATCATAATACAGCCCATTGTTACAAGTGGCGCTGTTGCAAAACCAAATTCCTCTGCACCCAGAACCGCTGCAATGGCTACATCTCGTCCGCTCATAAGCTTACCATCTGTTTCGATTGTAACCTTATTACGTAACCCATTATAAAGCAAAGTCTGATGTGTTTCTGCCAAACCAAGCTCCCACGGCAGTCCTGCATTCTGGATAGAGCTGGTAGGTGCCGCACCTGTTCCTCCGTCATATCCTGATATTAAAATAACCTGTGCTCCTGCCTTTGCTACGCCTGCTGCTACAGTACCTACTCCCGCCTCTGATACAAGCTTTACAGATATTCTGGCTTCCGTATTAGCGTTCTTGCAATCATAAATTAGCTGTGCTAAATCTTCAATGGAATAAATATCATGATGAGGAGGAGGTGAAATAAGTCCCACACCCGGGGTTGAATGCCTTGTTTTTGCAATCCAAGGATAAACCTTTCCTCCCGGAAGATGTCCTCCCTCTCCTGGTTTCGCTCCCTGCGCCATTTTAATCTGTATTTCTTTTGCACTTACTAAATATCTGGAGGTAACACCAAAACGTCCTGAAGCCACCTGTTTAATTGCTGAACATTTATTGATGCCGTCTGTTCCCTGGCTAAGTCTTTCCAGACTTTCACCGCCTTCTCCACTGTTTGACTTGCCTTGAAGCCGATTCATTGCAATTGCCAAGGTTTCATGCGCCTCCTGAGAAATAGATCCATAAGACATTGCACCTGTTTTAAAACGCTTTACGATAGATTCCGTATCTTCTACCTCATCAATTGAAATTCCTTTCTTTGGATAATTAAAATCAATGAGTCCTCTTAAGTTCACAGGTTCAGTTTCTTTATTAACAAGTGAGGTGTATTCTTTAAACAATTGATAATCCCCACGTTTCGTCGACTCCTGCAGAAGATGTATTGTTTGAGGATTATACAAATGTTCCTCTCCACCACTTCTCATTTTATGTCTGCCTACGCTGTCCAAAGTTAAATCTACTTCCAACCCTAATGGGTCGAAAGCTTGAGAATGTCTTTCATCAATGTCCTGTTCAATATCCTTTAGTGTAATACCACCGATGCGTGTTACTGTATCCGTGAAGTATTTTTCAACCACCTCATTACTTATGCCGATTGCTTCAAATATTTGTGAGCCTTGATATGATTGAATGGTTGAAATACCCATTTTCGAAGCAATCTTTATAATGCCATGCAAAACTGCATTATTATAGTCGTCAACTGCTGCGTAATAATCCTTGTCAAGCATCTTGTAATCGATTAACTGCTTAATCGTTTCCTGTGCCAGATACGGATTGATTGCACAGGCTCCATAACCTAATAAGGTGGCAAAATGGTGCACTTCTCTTGGCTCTCCACTTTCTAAAATCATAGCAACACTGGTTCTTTTCTTTGTCTTTACCAAATGCTGTTGAAGTGCCGACACAGCTAACAATGACGGAATTGCAACATGATTTTCATCCACACCACGATCAGAGAGTATTAATATATTTGCTCCTTCTCTATGTGCCCGATCCACTTCAACAAATAATCTTTCTATTGCTCTTTCCAGCTTTGTATTTTTATAATAGGAAATTGGAATAACTTCTACCTTAAAGCCTTCTACATTCATGTTCTTAATCTTTAATATATCTGTATTAGTGAGAATGGGATTATTTACCTTAAGTACATGACAGTTTGAAGCTTTTTCCTCTAAAAGGTTACCATCCTCTCCTACATAAACTGTTGTTGATGTTACAATTTCTTCTCGAATAGCATCAATTGGCGGATTCGTAACCTGTGCAAACAATTGTTTAAAGTAATTAAATAATGGCTGCTGCTTGCTTGATAATACCGGTATCGGAATATCAATTCCCATTGCAGCAATTGCTTCCGAACCATTCGCAGCCATAGGTATAATGGAATTTTTAAATTCTTCGTAAGTATACCCAAAAGCTTTCTGTAGTCTGGAGCGCTCCTCTTTCGTAAATTCAGGAACTCTTTGATTCGGTATCTTTAATGATTTTAGTGAAATAAGATTACGGTCTAACCATTCACCATATGGCTGCTTACCAGAATATTGCTCCTTTAAATCATCATCATCAATCACAACACCTTTTACCGTATCTACTAGCAGCATTTTACCAGGGCGAAGTCTTTCTTTCATCACAATTTTAGTTGGATCGATATCTAACACTCCCACCTCTGAGGAGAGAATTAAATAATCATCATCGGTAATAAAATATCTCGACGGTCTTAAACCATTTCTATCAAGTATCGCACCCATCATATCTCCATCTGAGAATAAAATAGAGGCAGGACCGTCCCATGGCTCCATCATAGTGGAATAATACTGATAGAAATCTTTCTTTGTCTGTGTCATATTCTTATTATTTGCCCAAGGCTCCGGGATTGTTATCATAACGGCAAGTGGTAAATCCATACCGCTCATTACTAGAAATTCTAATGCATTATCAAGCATGGCTGAATCCGAGCCTGAGCGATTGATAACAGGCAGTACCTTATGAAGCTCACCCTTTAAATAACCTGTCTCCATCGTTTCTTCGCGCGCAGTCATTTTATCTACATTGCCAATGATTGTATTAATTTCACCATTATGTACGATAAATCGATTCGGATGTGCTCTTTCCCAACTTGGGTTTGTATTCGTACTAAAACGGGAATGTACCGTTGCAATCGCAGATTCATACTCTTTATTTTGTAAATCTTCAAAGAACAAACGAAGCTGTCCAACCAAAAACATACCTTTATATACAATTGTACGACTTGATAAGGAAACCACATAGGTATCATCATTACTTTGTTCAAATACTCTGCGTATAATATATAGTCTTCTATCAAATTCAATTCCTTGCGCTATCTTTCTAGGTCTTTTGATAAAGCCCTGCATAATACATGGCATACACTCTAATGCTTTATGACCTAATATTTCCTTTCGAATTGGAACCTCTCTCCAGCCCAAAAATTCCAGACCTTCCTTTTCGACAATAATTTCGAACATTTTTCTTGCCTGATTTCTCTTAAGCTCATCCTGCGGAAAGAAAAACATACCGATTCCGTAATCTCTTTCTTCCCCTAAATTAATTCCAAAAGATTTCATTGCTCTCGAAAAAAACTTATGAGATATCTGCAAAAGTATTCCAACACCATCTCCGGTTTTTCCTTCGGCATCTTTACCCGCTCTATGCTCTAGATTTTCTACAATTTTCAACGCATTTTCAACTGTTTCATGTGTTTTAAGTCCTTTAATATTAACTACTGCACCAATACCACAATTATCATGTTCAAATCTAGAATCATATAATCCGGCTTTTTGGCATTTGGGACATGCTCTGTGATTATCCATTGTCATACCTCGTCTTTTCCTCAAAATTCTACTGCATTTTTGTTTTTACTAATATACTACATTTTTTTTGAGTTGTAAATAATAAATTTTTGTCAATTGTCAGATTATTTGATAATTTAATACTCATGCATATAATTATCTGTCTATTAAAACTTTCTATATGATTTTAGTCTTAATTTGCAAACAATTTTCTATGTGATTTTATCTTCAATTTTTATTTAAAACGCATTAAAAAAGCACGTTTAGCGTGCTTTTTATGAATGACAGTATTTTTTAATAAATATTTTTCAATATTATTGAAAAGACTCTATTTCCTTTTCTTCCTTCGCTTTCTCTGTACGAAAAACCTTTGTTTGAATCACGATAACCATAACAATACAAATTATAATTTCAATCACAGTACTCAAATATATGTTTAAATTATTGACATAAAGAAAGTCAAAAATTCCTGTCTCTACTGAAAGAATAGATACTAAATTAGCAAACATATGAGCAAGAATTGGTGCAAGCAGTGTTTTATATTTATCATAAATAAAAACAAATAGCAAACCTACTGAAAATGCATAGATTCCCTGCAATACATTACCATGATAAATTCCAAAAAATAAGCTAGACAGCAGCATAGCTGGCATCTTACCCACATACACGTACAGCCTTTTAAATACCATACCTCGAAATAAAAGTTCTTCAATAATCGGTGCCAAGATAACTGCAGCCAGTATCTCCATGACTATATTGCCTCCATACAAAACCTCCTGTACCTTAAGAAATCCCGGAAATATCTCATCCAGTTTTGTAATTGAAAGCAACTGATTGCATCCTAAACAAGCACTGGCTGCAGCAATGAAAATAAAACCATACAATCCAACACTGCCTTTTTCATACTGAACGTTTTCCTTTGTCCTGTCTTTTTTAAACAAAATATAAATAATTGGTATTGTTATTGCTGCTGATAATGCAGTGAGCATCATAGAATTTCTATAAAACAAAGTTATCACTTTTTCCTGCATTCTTACATTGCTTACGACTTCACCACTGTTTACCATTTTAATTCCCATTAGGAATGCAGCTACAGCCATAAATACGAAAGTAACTACATTTGTAATAAGAAAATATATCCCTACAGGATAAATTACTTTCCATAACTTTATAAAAATATTTTCTTTCTTCACTTCTTTTCCTCCATCTTTCATCCATTCTACTAACCTCACGTTTATTATATACTTTCATGCTTAAAAAGCCAAATCTAATTTGTTTTATACAAGCAATATCATTCCTATATGTTTAAGAGTTATCAAAACAAGTATAGAAATAATATGCAATAGCTTGTATAATCTTTTATAAACAAATGAATACTTAAATTAAATTATTTTGATACAGGAAAAAGGAGATTACGTATGTTGAAAATAGGTTCTCATGTGAGTATGAGTGGAAAAGATATGCTTCTGGGTTCAGCCAAAGAGGCTATTTCCTATAACGCCAATACTTTTATGGTTTATACAGGTGCACCACAGAATACACGCAGAAAAAATGTAGAAGATTTAAATATTGAAGCTGCAAAAACCTACATGACGGAGCATAATATAGATGAATTTATCATTCACGCCCCTTATATCATTAACCTTGCAAATAGCATTAATCCGGATATCTTTGAGTTAGCCGTTAATTTTTTATCTCTAGAGCTTAACCGTACCGCTTTAATGGGCAGCCATATTCTTGTTCTTCACCCAGGCTCACATGTCGGAGCCGGCAACGAGGTGGGAATCAAACAAATTGTCTCTGGCTTGAATGAAGTCCTATCTTCAGACAAAAGCTGCTATATTGCGCTTGAAACAATGTCTGGAAAAGGTTCTGAGTTAGGCCGCTCTTTTGAAGATCTCGCGCAAATATATGACGGAGTGAAACAAAATGACAGGCTTCGTGTTTGTTTTGATACTTGCCATGTACACGATGCCGGCTATGACATAGTTCATGATTTAGATGGGGTACTAGAGCAATTTGACAGGCTAATTGGTAAGGGTCAAATTGCAGTGTTTCATATTAACGATAGCAAAAATCCTAAAGGAGCCAGAAAAGACAGACATGAAAACATTGGCTTTGGCCATATAGGCTTTGAGGCACTTTCAAAAGTGGTACATCACGAGGCCTTTTACCATGTGCCAAAAATTCTGGAAACACCTTATATCCCGCTTTCCGATAATTCCAAAAAATCATTTCCTCCATATAAGCATGAAATAGAAATGTTACTAAACAAACGATTCAATCCTAATCTGAAAGAAAATATTATTACAGATTATTTATCAATCAAATGATTTGCTTTTTGTAAATGAAAATACGTGCAAAGATAAATATAATAGCAAAATAAACAGCGCTGCTTACCACTGCCATTGTATACTGGCTGACATCCTGACCCATATTCAGGCCGGTAATGGCGTTGACAATTCCATATAAAATAAAATCAAATGGCAGCTTAAAAATCTCAACCAACTTATAGATAATAAAACTATCTATAAACATATAATACAAAAAACCAAACAGCAGACCCGCAATGGTATTATTGACAGCAATGGTAACACAAGATACTCCCATTGAATATACCGATAGAAGTAAAATCTGGCATAAAATATACCATATTGTGTGGCTGTTTGCTCCCAGCCTTGCATTATCATACAGAATGAAATCAGCAATAAAGACTGAAATAATTATAAATATAATCGATATGGTATAAAATAAAATCGAACAAACCAAATGAGCCAGATATATTGTATTATGCTTAGACAACACCCCTGACAGATTTTTAATATAACCATTTTTAACATATTGATTGGATAAAATAACAATTTGCAAAACGCCAATCAACAAAATATTCCCGTTTTGGATGCTTATTATAATATTATCCATTACACTGTTTGTTGCCCTTATATCGTCAAAGGGAATTTCTAAAACAACTGATAATAAAATAACCAGTAAAAATAAAATCCAAGTACTCCTACTCTTAAAGCTTCGATATATATCCATTTTAATCAAACTAAGCATACTTTTCTCCGATCAATTCCAAAAATAAATTTTCATAAGAGACTTCTCCATATTTTATACCATCTATTGGTATACATTTTTCAGCGAGCATTTTATTTAAAGCTCTGACTTCTAAGGTTTTATCCCTGATAACCACCTGATTAGTATGTATATCATAATCATTGAGCTTCAATTGATTCAGTAGTTCAATGACATCTTCCACTTGGTCTGTCTCAACTTCAATGCAACGCTCCATGCGCTTTTGTAATTCCTCTTTCGTTGCCTCCAAGACTATTTTACCATTATTGATAATTGCGTATTTATCGCCTATCTTAAATAATTCATCCAAAATATGACTTGAAACCATAATGGTTTTGTTAAATTCGTTTTTTAGCTTCAAAATTAGTTTTCTTACCTCTACGATTCCTTGTGGATCCAATCCATTGATTGGCTCATCTAAAATTAAGATTTGAGGGTTTCCCACCAATGCAAGCCCGATACCTAGTCTTTGTTTCATCCCCAATGAAAAATTTTTTACTTTCACCCTTTTACTACCAGATAAACCTACTAGATTTAATATATTATGTAATTGTACATCATCTGAAAGTCCGAAAGCCAGACTTTTTAGTTTAAGATTTTCAAAACCCGTCATATCATAACATAAGCCAGGTTCCTCAATCAGGGTACCTATCGAATTTATTTTATCATATTGTATATTGATATCACCCGAAGTCGCTTTTATAAGTCCTGATATTATTTTCAGCAATGTAGTTTTTCCTGCACCATTCTTACCGATCACTCCATAAACCGTACCTGCCTCAACCTGAATACTCACACTGTCTAATGCTTTAAACTTCTTATACTGCTTTGTTATATTATTTGTTATGATTGTATTTTCCATAGTAACTCCTTTTCTAAAATCGGCTCTTTATAAACATAAACACAACACCAACAATAAGAAAAATAATTACCTCTTTTATCATCTTAAGAATCTTTTCCTTGTTATTCATTTTACTACCTCCCTATCCCACTCCATGGACGATACATATGTACGTAAGTTTCATAATATATGATTTAATCTCTATTACAATATTTATTACATTTAAATTGATAGAGGATGAAGCTAATACATCCAACCAGCGCGAAAAGTCCACACTTGAATAAAATGTTAATACTTAATGTATATATAATACTAAATATTGCTACAAGAAATGCAGTTTCCAAAATTAAGTTTATTATAACTTTCGTTAGTACTCTAAATCGTTTAAAAAAGTCTTCCTCGTACCAACATATTAAATTAAAAAATGTTATTCTAAATGAAAAAATATATAAACAATTCACTAATATAGCTAATAAAGCCAAGCACAGCTCAATGCTTTCAATTACAGTCAATGGATTAAAGATCAAAATAATAGTTCCATATATAAAGGTTAAAACTGATGTATTAAATAGTGAAAACCAATATTTATGATTAATAAAAGCTGATTTTGTAATACCTGAAAGATAAAAAATTTCTTTTTTTTCTTTTTCTGCTGAAATATTTTCTATTGTAATTTGTAAACCCGAAATTAATATAAATGTTAAAAGAAGAATATAAACTGAATTAGCACCTACTTTATTTTTGCTGGACAAAACAGAAATTATATATATGATAATAGTAATCAAAATATACTTCAGTCTGTCGAAATCTCTTAAAAAGACTTTTTCATCTTTCCATAGCCAGAACCAACGCATGTTATGAGGCTGCCATACTCTATTAAACATTCGCTTAGTATTCTTATATCCAACTCCATTTACATAGTAAGTACATCGAAACAAATAATATGCAAGCATATATGAAAATAAAAAAATCAATAAAACGCAATTGCATTTTACTAATGTATAGCCGGTAATTAAGCTATCAAATTGAATACTTTGTAACCATGAAGTATTCCCTTGTAATAAGCTTCCTATAATAAAAAAAATAATAATTTCCTGTATTCCAATGCCGAGCAAAATAACTTGATAAACATTGTTCTTCATTAAAATATACAAAACAAGTTCAAATAAAATATAAACGATATTAAAACAAACAAGTAACATAAATACTCCGAAAAAATAGCTAAAACCTGAAATCTTCAAAATTCTTATGGTGGGTATAAAAATGGTTAATATTGCGATAACGGGTAAAACAGTACGCGCAATTTGTTTTAAAAAATTCCAAGCAAAACACTCGAATAATGAAATTGGTGCTAAAAATAAAATATCAAACTCCTTATTAAAAATAAAGTATTGATATACCCTTAGCGGTAAATATGTTATGCAATAAAATATTAAAATAAAAAAAATAATTCTAGAAAAAAACAGTTGCGAAAAGTCAATAAATTTTTCGCTTATATAAGTCATACCACAGATAGAAATAGCATATAGAAAGGCAGCTAAAATAATGCAAATAGAACCCCATTTTCCGGTCAGTCTTTTAAATTTGCCCTTTAATATTATAAATTGTGTTTTAATAAGCACTATCATATTTTGATACATCCTGTTCTATACTTTCAAAATAGAGCTGCTCCAATTGTCTTTGCTCACCCTTTAGTTCAGAAAAAGTTTGTATAATATTTCCTTTTCGCATTATAATTGCATCTGTGCAAATAGTATTTGCTGCATCCAAATCATGCGTTGAAAAAAGTACCAAACGCTCTTCTTTTTTCACAAACTCATTAAGATATTTCTTGAATTTTTTTATTATTCCGGGGTCAAGAGCTGTGAAAGGTTCATCAAGAATCAGAATTAGAGGATTATGCACCAACGCACATATAATTGATATTTTCTGCTTCATACCCTTTGAATATTTGACAATGATTTGATCCTTATCCTCATAAATTCCAAATAAATCTAGTAATTCATAAATATACTCGTTCTCTACTCTTCCATATAGACCAGATATAAACTGAATTTGCTCAAACCCGGTCAGGCTTTCATAAAGATTTGGAACATCTGAAACATATCCCAGTTTTTTTTTGAGCAGAACATTTTTATTAAGTTCAATTCCATCATATAGAATTCGTCCACATGAGGGTTTAAGCAGACCCAAGGTCATTCGTATTGCGGTAGTCTTACCTGCACCATTTTCCCCTAAAAAAGCATAAATATGATTGGCATCCAGTCTCAAATCCCGAATAACCACTTCAAAATTCTTATCATATCTTTTATGTACATTATCATAGACTATCACTTGAGTAACTCCTCTTCTTGATTATTATGAAATAGCTGTGAATAACTTTGTGAATAAGTGTCTCACATTTATGTCAATCACGATGCAGTCTGCTTAATTAAATAATATACCTGGAGCATCGACTAAGGTCAAATGCCCCAAGTATATATTAACAAGATGCATCTATTATGTAGATAATTTTAGTAGCCTAACAGTTGTAAAATATACTGAATTGCCTGCCAAAGTCCCATTTCTGCAATATATTTAGCTACTGTAGTCCAGTTTTCTTTCACATATGTTGTAAGTGCAGCAAGTGCCTTAGCGCCATACTGTGCAAGAACCTGTAATGCTTTTTTAAGAATTTCTTTTATTACTGTTGCCATTAATATCTCCCCTCTCTAATTAATGTACGTTATTCCATTATATAATTACAAAATTCAAAAAATTTCGTAATTATAAATGTTATATGTATTAATTAATACTATTATATGGCCATAAATACATGATACTCTTTTTATTTTGATAAATCAATATATTTTTTGTATTTTTATGTTTTTTTTATAAATTATTTAAATTATATTTTTTATTAGTTAATTAATGTATATTATTTGACATTTTAACTTATTATTCGATATTTTTACTTAATTTTAAAATTATAAAATAATTTCATTGCATAAAATGTTGTAACTAATGCATCATTCTATAGGAAAAACAAAGCGGACAAGTCCGCATCAGCTTTTAATCCCTCACTCATGAGCGACTTGACCGCTTTGCCGCGCCGAATGCTGTTACGCAGTGACATTTTCCTCTTGCATTCGTGCGCATTGTGTTTTTATTTCATAGGAATCAAAGCTTTTATACGTTACCACAATAAGGTCATTCCTATGAAAAAACAAAGCAGACAAGTCCGCATCAGCTTTTAATCCCTCACTCATGAGCGACTTGACCGCTTTGCCGCGCCGAATGCTGTTACGCAGTGACATTTTCCTCTTGCATTCGTGCGCATTGTGTTTTTATTTCATAGGATTCAAAGCTTTTATACGTTACCACAATAAGGTCATTCCTATGAAATAAAAATTGCTATCTATAATAGTTACCTATAGTAATATTATAAATAGCAATTCTACCTTAAAATTTATTAGATAGAAGCAATATCAATTAATGAAAGCTCCTGCTCATTGGCATGCTCTAAGCTAGTCAAAAGAGCATTAGCTGTATCCAATGAAGTCAGGCAATGAACTCCTGTTTCAATTGCATTTCTTCTGATTAAAAATCCGTCGTTGCTCTTCGCCGACCCTTGCGTGGGGGTGTCGATCACAAGGTCAATCTTGTGCTCTAATATTAAGTCTAGAAGATTTGGAGATTCCTGCTCTATTTTATTAATCTTAATAGCAGAAATTCCGTTTTCATTCAATATCTGGCAGGTACTTCTTGTAGCATAGATTTTATAGCCTAACGCTTCAAAACGACGTCCTACTTCAATTGCTTCTATTTTATCTGAATCCTTTACCGTAAGAATAATTTGTTTATGTTTTGGCAAAATAATGCCCGCTCCAATAAAGGCTTTATATAAGGCTTCATTAAATGTCTTGGCAATTCCCAAGACCTCACCGGTTGATTTCATTTCAGGTCCAAGGCTAATTTCTGCTCCCCGTATTTTTTCAAAGGAGAATACCGGCATCTTTATAGCAAAGTAGTCTGCTTCCGGCTGTAATCCGGATTGATAGCCCAGTCCTTTAATGGTATCTCCAATAATTACTTTCGTAGCAAGCTTAACAATCGGAATACCTGTAACCTTGCTGATATAAGGTACCGTACGGCTGGAGCGAGGATTTACTTCGATTACATAAACTTCATCATTACTAACAATAAACTGAATATTAATCAAACCTCGTACATGTAAGGAACGAGCCAGACGCCTTGTGTATTCCTCAATTACCATTTTAATTTTCTTGCTTAGGCTCTGTGCAGGATATACCGAAATACTGTCTCCAGAATGTATGCCGGCCCGTTCAATGTGCTCCATTATTCCCGGTATTACTATATCCTCTCCATCACATACTGCGTCTACCTCGATTTCCTTTCCTACCAAATATTTATCCACTAATACAGGGTGCTCTTGAACAGTTCTATTAATTATTGTCATAAACTCTCTTATGTCATCATCACTGATAGCAATTTGCATACCTTGACCACCAAGCACATAAGATGGACGAATCAATACCGGATATCCCAATTCATTGGCAGCTTTCAAAGCCTCTTCTATTGTAAATACCGTTTTACCTGCAGGTCTTGGAATACAGCACTCCTCCAAAATCTTATCAAATAATTCTCTATCCTCTGCTGCATCCACATCTTCTGCAGAAGTTCCAAGTATCGGAACACCCATTTTCATTAATGCTTCGGTAAGCTTAATCGCAGTTTGTCCGCCAAATTGAACCACTGCTCCGTCAGGATTTTCAAGATTAACGATATTTTCCACATCTTCAGGTGTTAATGGTTCAAAATAAAGCTTATCTGCAATATCAAAGTCTGTACTCACTGTCTCTGGATTGTTATTAACAATAATTGTTTCATAGCCCTCTTCTTTGAACGCCCAAGTACAATGAACTGAGCAGAAATCAAATTCAATACCCTGCCCAATTCGAATTGGGCCAGAACCAAGTACAAGTACTTTTTTCTTCTTTTCCTTGTCCTTAATCACTTCATTTTCACTTCCAAATACAGAATAATAATATGGCGTGGTTGCTTCAAACTCTGCGGCGCAGGTATCAACCATCTTAAATACCGCTATAATATCATTGTCATATCTTAATTTCTTAATTTCTTCCACATCTTTACCAGCCAATTTTGCAATAACCGTATCCGGAAATTCCAGTCGTTTTGCCTCTTTCAAGATATCAACTGTAAGTTCATCACTGCCAAGCTTTCCCTCCATCTCAACCAATATTGCAATCTTATCAATGAACCAATTATCAAACTTTGTGATCTCATGAATTTTTTCATAGTGAAATCCACGTCTAACTGCTTCGGCAATTACAAAAATTCTTCTATCATCAACAACTGAAAGCAGCTCTTCAATCTTGTCGTCTGACAATGTTGCATATTCCTCGCAAATCAAGCTGTCTACATGCTGTTCCAAGGAGCGTATCGCTTTCATTAATGCACCTTCGAAATTATTGCAGATGCTCATAACTTCTCCAGTTGCTTTCATTTGGGTGGTAAGGGTTCTTTTTGCATGGATGAATTTATCAAACGGAAGTCTTGGAATTTTTACTACACAATAATCCAGTGTCGGTTCAAAGCTTGCATAAGTCTTTCCAGTAATGGCATTCTTGATTTCATCTAAAGTATATCCTAACGCAATTTTTGCGGCAACCTTTGCAATTGGATATCCTGTTGCCTTAGAGGCTAAGGCGGAAGAACGGCTCACACGCGGATTAACCTCTATTACACAATACTCAAAGGTATCAGGATTTAGTGCATATTGCACATTACAGCCTCCAGTTATTTTTAATTCGCTAATGATATTGAGAGCCGATGTTCGAAGCATCTGGTATTCTTTATCACCCAAGGTCTGCGATGGAGCCACTACAATACTGTCACCGGTATGAACTCCAACCGGATCAATATTTTCCATATTACAAACTGTAATGCAGTTTCCTAACCCATCTCGCATTACTTCATATTCAATTTCTTTCCAACCTGCAATGCAGCGTTCAACCAAAACCTGTCCTACACGGCTTAATCTAAGTCCATTTGTTAAAATATCAATTAACTCTTCTTCATTATCAGCGATACCACCGCCGCTGCCTCCCAATGTATAGGCCGGACGAAGAACAATTGGATACCCAATTGTGTTGGTGAAGGCAATCCCATCTTCTACATTATTTACTACCATAGAAGCAGCACAAGGTTCTTTGATTTTTTCCATTGTTTCCTTGAATTCTTCTCTATCCTCTGCCTTTTTGATTGTTTCTGGCGTAGTTCCAATTAATTTAATATTATGTTTTTCAAGAAAACCAGATTCTGCAAGCTCCATTGCCAGGTTAAGTGCAGCTTGTCCTCCAAGAGTTGGCAACACACTGTCTGGTCTTTCCTTTAATATAATCCCCTCAACTACTTCTATCGTTAATGGTTCAATATAAACCATGTCTGCAATGTCTTTATCTGTCATAATGGTTGCAGGATTAGAGTTAACAAGTATAACACTGACCCCTTCTTCTCTGAGCGAACGGCAGGCCTGCGTTCCGGCATAGTCAAATTCTGCTGCCTGTCCGATTATAATCGGTCCCGAACCAATTACGAGTACTTTTTTAATATCTGGATTCTTAGGCATCTTTCTTAACCTCCATCATCTTAATAAACTTGTCAAACAGGAAAGAAGAATCCTGTGGCCCTGGACACGCTTCTGGGTGAAACTGTACCGTAAATATATTTTTGTTAAGATATTCAAGTCCTTCTATCGTTTTGTCGTTTACGTTTACAAAGCTTATATTAGCAATACCTTCCGGCATCTTATCTACGTCTACTACATAACCGTGATTTTGTGAAGAAATATAAACCCGTCCTGTGCTTAAATCTTTCACCGGATGGTTTCCTCCTCTGTGACCATATTTCATTTTATGTGTATCTCCGCCAGTAGCCAATGCCATAAGCTGATGTCCTAAACAAATTGCAAAAATTGGGATATTGGAATTATATAATTCTTTTATTTCCTGAATGATGCTTTCGCAGTCCTTTGGATCACCTGGTCCATTTGATAACATAATTCCATCTGGATTAGCTTTGATAATTTCAGCGGCTTTTGTTAATGCTGGATATATCGTGACTTCACAGCCTCTGTCATTTAAAGATTGAGCGATATTATTCTTTGCACCTAAATCCAAAAGTGCTACTTTCTTGCCTTTCGCTTTTAATACTGATTTTTGATTGCAAGTAACTTTTTCAACCACTTTACCTGCCTTATATCTTTTCAGTTTCTCCACTATTTCGTCTATATTATAACTTTGGTTGGTGGTAATGCAGCCATTCATAGTGCCCTTTTCTCTTAATATCTTTGTAAGAGCTCTCGTATCAATTCCTGCAATTCCAGAAATATCCTGTTCCTTCAAGAAATTCTCAATACTGTCTTCGCTTCTGAAATTACTTGGCAATCTCGATAATTCACGAACAATATATCCATCCGGCCAAGCTCTTTTCGACTCCATGTCCTCTCGGCATATACCATAATTTCCAATTAGAGGATATGTCATAACCACTGCCTGTCCTGCATAGGAGGGATCAGTTAACACTTCCAAATATCCGGTCATTGATGTATTGAACACGATCTCACTTATCACTTCTTTGGTCGCCCCGATAGACTGCCCCTCAAACACGGTTTTGTCTTCTAGTATTAGAAAAGCTTTCATTAATACCACCCTTAATCCTTTCTTATTTGCGAAAGCATATTTATACATTTTAATGCATATTATGCATTTATACAAAAAAAAAATACCGTTTTTAACGCATTTCTTTTTCATATTTTCGCTAATTATACAATTTCACTCAAAGCTGACAAATTCAGCCAGCTCTCTCAACAATCCTATTTTACATCTGAAAAGCACTGTTTATGCACTGTTGAGTAATTCTTGACTCTGCATATCTTGTTATACTGCAAAACCTCAAATTTTTAAAATTCTATCACATTAGCAAACTTTTTTCAACCTTTTTTATAAATATTTTTTTCTACTTCAAGTAAAAACTATTTTTTTAATAGCACACCCTGTAAAAATATTCTTTTTTCACAAAGCGTACTATTAAATTTCTTAGTCTTTGAAGTTCATCTTATTACATTGATTTATGTGTCAAACTAATTCTGCAATTCTTGATACGCCTACATAAATTTCAGATATTTTATACCACGTTGGATAATCTACAATACCATTTGGAGGTAATCCAAATACGCCTTGAAAGGCCTTAACCGCATCATCCGTTTTGGGTCCAAATATTCCATCAACGGGTATGGTTGGAAGGGAAGGATATGTTCCTGCAATCGTATTTAGAAATTCCTGCATTTGTCTTACACTGTCTCCACTTGAACCCACCTGCAAATTATATCCGGGCCATGAGGATGGAACCCCTGATATTTCCTCTGCACTGTTAATATACATATTATCACCATAATAGTATCTTAAAATATCGATTGGCATATAACCTTGACTGCCCAAATCCTTAGACCCCCACTGTGATAGCCAATTCGGACAGGTTACCCTGTTTCCGTCACAATATTGAGTCAGAATTGGCTGCTTTACGTTAGGTCTTGATAAATAATTACTAAATAAACTATCAACTGCCATTGATATCTCATTAAATATATTTCTTCCTCTCATCCACTTATGATCAAATGCCGTAGAGGAGGTAATGGTGAAATCAAATCCTTTGTTTCGATACCATTCCGTATATACTCTGTTTAATGTAAACGACATGATTGCCAGCACGTTTGCTTCAATCGTCGAAGTCGGCCATGTTGCATAAATTTCACTGCTAGCCACATTTTTAATGTAATCCTTGTATTTTACATAGTAGTTTGCTGCCGTAGGATCAGTCGGAACACCATCATGTACAATTACATATTCAGGTATTACTACTTTGCTTAAAACTATTTCACCACTTTCATTCACCGGCTTTATCTCCGCTTCTGCTATTTTAGGAGGATATTCACCATATAAAGTATGTGCCGGTATCACTATATTGTCCTCCATATTTTTAGGTTCAAGAGGCCGTAACCTAATCTCTTGTATGGCATTTGTGTCCGCAAGTATTTGTGTTCCTGATACTACAATTGATTCAAATCCTTTTGCTTCAACCTGTAAAGTATACTCAGAATATGGCTGCATTGCAGAAGGTTCTAAACTATAATCGATTGGTGGGGCGTCTAATGAGACAGTATCACTTTGCCCCGAGTCATTCGTATTCAGCTGTTCTATGGTACCGGTTGGATTACCCGTATAAGATATTTTAATAACTGCATCTTTTATTGGCCTAAGTCCAGTTTGAGCTGTTACTATTACCTTCAATGTTCCTTTATCAGTGGCTGTATCTTGTGCTATTCTTAAGGATTTATTCCTCATAAATTCTCCATTTGCCTAAATACTGGCACAATAATATTTAGCATTATTATATGTTGCAGTCTTGATTTTGACAATACTCATTACTTGTTTTATTGTAGACTTCCACATTACTTGCACGTGCATTCAGCTTCATGGCATAAATCACTCCTGTTACTATGACAGCAATAATTGCAATGAGTAATATAACTATATTTATTTTATTTCTAGGATTTTCTATTTCACCAAATTCGTTTTTCTTCATAAAAGCACCTCAAAAAGCATTTTCTATTTCATTCTACGATTTCAAACTGAATTTTAACATTAATTTGTGTATTTTTTTTTAAAACCATTATATGATTTTATTACGATTTAATTAAGATACGATACAGAAAACACTTTTCTCTACAGAATCTCCATTTACTTTTCTTCACAAATGTTTCTTATGATAAAACAAGAAAATTATCATAGGAATATTGAAGGAATTAATATGCTAGAATATAAAAATTCGCAAAAGTCTGTAAAGACCTTTGCGAACCTTCTATAGTTATTAAATCTATTTATTTTACTTCCATTGTCCAGTGCAGTGTATCTTCAATCTCGCCAAGTTGAATACCTGTAACAGTATCATATAGCTTTTGGCTTAATGCTCCAATACCGCCGTCCTTTATTTTCATAATATGTTCCTGCCATCTAAGCTCACCAACCGGTGAAATGACTGCTGCTGTTCCGGTTCCCCAAACTTCTTCAAGAGTACCACTTTGAGCTGCTTCATACACTTCATCAATTGATATTTTTCTTTCTTCCAAAGGCAGTCCCCATTTTTTGCAAAGAGCGATACATGAATTTCTAGTTACACCTGGTAAAATACTTCCATTTAACATCGGAGTTACTACAATTCCGTTTATTTTAAAGAAAATATTCATAGCACCAACTTCTTCAATATATTTACGATAAACTCCATCCAACCATAGCACCTGCGAATAGCCTGCATCATGTGCTTTCACTTGTGAGGCCAAGCTTGCCACATAATTACCACCTGTTTTTGCTTCACCGATACCACCCTTAACAGCTCTGACATAATCATCCTCAATCCAAATTTTAACTGGGTTTAGTCCTTCTTTATAATATGGTCCAACTGGTGATAAAATAATTATGAATTTATAGGTATTGGAGGGTCTTACACCTAAATATGGGTCCGTAGCAATGATAAATGGTCTGATATAAAGCGATGTTCCTGGTTTTGTAGGAATCCATTTTCTATCTGCCGACACGATTGCCTGAATTGCTTGCAGAAAATCTTCTTTTGGTATTTCCGGTATACAAATTCTACGATTTGTATTATTGGCTCTTTCTATATTTTTATCTGGACGAAACAAAAGAATTCTTTCATCTTGCGTTTTATACGCCTTTAGGCCTTCAAACATTTCCTGACCATAATGGAATACCATAGCAGAGGGTTCCAAAGAAATTGGAGCATATTCCGTTACTCTGGCACTATGCCATCCCTTGCCTGTCTCATAGTCCATTACAAACATATGATCTGTAAATATTGTTCCAAATACCAGCGGATTGTTTTCATCCGGAATAGGTTTTAGATTTTTCGATTTCTCAAATTTAATATCCAACATGATGTTTCATCCTTCCGTTTATTCAAACGCCGAAAAGCATAGCACTCGAACTTTTCATTGTTCCAAATTATAATTCTTTTTCATTATTATACTTTTTTACGTTAATGTCAATAAGTGTTTGTGAAATGAATCACCTTTTCTACCCATGCATATAAGTCTGACTCACAGATAACTAAGTCCTCCGGAATCAATTACGCTTTCTTTTATATTGAACAAATGTATACTCTAAATCAAAGTAAGTTTGCTCTTCACTTACAGCGTTAATTTCCCACTCTTTGCTTTTCTCCAGATTAGGAAAATATGCGTCAGCCACGTATTCATGATTGATTTTAGTAATATGTGCCACATCACAATATGGGAGCATTTCGTTATATATGCTCTCTCCTCCGATGATATACACATCTTCACTTTTGTATTGCTTCAGCTTTTGAAGTAATTCATCAATTGAATGTACAACTATCGCATCCTTTACTCTATAATCTTTATTTTTAGAAAGGATAATATTGGTTCTGTTGTTTAACGGAATACCATTTGGAAATGTCTCAAGTGTCTTTCTTCCCAATACAACTACTTTTCCTGTCGTCTCTTCCCGAAACATCTTATGATCATTTGGTATTCTGACAAGCAATTGTCCTTTGCATCCAATTGCCCAATTTCCATCAACTGCTGCTATCAAATTCATATTCTCACTCCTCTACACTGCGATTGGTATATTTTTCACTTGCGGTCCTGTAACATAATTCTCAAGCCTTATGTCTTCCACAGTAAAATCATAAAAATTTTTAATTTCCGGATTTAGCCAAAAATTGGGGGCATCATACACAGGTCTATTAATTAGATCCTGAACAATTGGTATATGACGGTCATAAATATGTGCATCCGCAATAACGTGTACCAATTCACCAACCTGCATATCACAAGTTTGTGCCAGCATATGCATCAGCACCGCATATTGACATACATTCCAATTATTTGCTGCCAGTACGTCTTGAGAGCGCTGATTTAAAATGGCATTTAGTTTAAGTTTTTCGCTTCCCTTTTCCTTTGTAACATTAAAGGTCATGCTATATGCACAAGGATACAAATTCATTTCATGTAAGTCCTGATGCACATATATATTAGTCATAATTCTTCTGCTGTAAGGATTATTCTTTAAATCATAAATTACTCTATCAACCTGATCCATCATTCCTTCCTTATAGCAATGCTTTACCGCAAGCTGATAGCCATATGCCTTACCAATAAAACCATCTTTGTCTGCCCAACTATCCCAAATATGACTATGCAATTCATTGATATTATTGGACTTTTTCTGCCAAATCCAAAGCATCTCATCTGTACAGCTTTTGATTGCAGTTTTTCTTAATGTTAAGGCAGGAAATTCTTTGGACAGGTCGTATCGATTCACAACTCCAAAACGTTTGATGGTATAGGCAAAATCTCCGTCCTCCCATTTGGGTCGAACCTTTTCACCCTCAGTACTAACACCTGCTTGCAATATATCTTTACACATATCTATAAATATATGATCTGCTAAACTCACGTTTTCAACCTCCTAATTTGTTATAAATCACAAACTTATCCTCACATTATAATTCACGTTATAAGAAATGTCTAGCAAATTGCTTTACACAATAATTCTTTAATAACAAAGTACCATTGCGAAATTTGTAATATTATGGTAGAATTTTTATGTAAAAAAATTTTATAAAAGGGGAAAGAGTTATGACAAAATTTTCATTCAAGAAAATAGTTTCTGCTATCGCAATAAGTATGTCTTTAGCATTAACTGTACCATCAGTATTACCTATCGTTACATCTGTTACTACAGTTGAGGCTGCTTCACCGTCTCTAAACACTACCTCTACAACCTTACGTGCTGGTGAAGTAATTAAGCTAAAGGTTAGAAATAAGGGAAAGAAATCCGTTACATGGTCCACGAACAAAAAAAAGGTGGTTACTGTTAAGAACGGACTAGTTACAGCCGTTGGAAAAGGAAGTGCCGTTATTACTGCGAAAGTAGGTAATAAAAAACTTAAATGTAGAATTACTGTAACTGAAAATTCTTACTCTATTGATGCGAATGCTATTAACAATAAGTTAAATTCTGGTTATGTTTATTTTATACCAAAAAACGTATATTACAAAAACGGAAAGCTTTATTGCAAAACTGTATTGTATAATAGAAAGTTTACTTCCAATATAAAAAGAATTTTAGACAAAAAGGGGAATACTATTTCTAAACTAAATGTATCCTTAACAGCAACTACATTTGCTACATCTTACAACACAAATGATGTCAATACAGTAATTGCATCAGGAAAGGTTAAGAATACCTTACCCAAAAATATCGGTTACAATAAATCAAAAACCTTTACTATTGAATTTTCAGCATCTCAGATTAAGAAAAAAGGCTTTGACTTAAGTAAAACTGATTTCATTACATTAAATATTAAGAATGATTTATATGCATATTAATTAGAGCAAAAGGAACCAATAAAGTTTTTGACTTATTGGTTCCTTTTATTTAATTATACTACTTTACTTCATCCAGTGCAATTTTAGCTAACTGGATACATCCCATAATTCCCTGATTATCGTTTAAGCTTGCTGGAATAATATAGTGATCCATATCTTTAATTTCTTTCGTGTTCAAATATCCGTTCAATAGCCGTTCAACTTCTTTTCTAATTAAAGGAAAAAGCTGCATTTGGTGCATAACTCCACCGCCAAGTATAATTCTTCTGGGAGCCAATGTTAGAATATAATTCATAAGCGCCTGTGCAATATAATATGCCTCTATTTCCCATACAATATCATTATCCTTTAATTCAACAGCCTTTTTGCCCCATCTCTTTTCTATCGCAGGGCCTGAAGCCATTCCTTCTAGGCATGTACCATGATATGGACAATTACCGTCAAACGTATCTTTTGGATGCTTTTTCAATAAAATATGACCAGCCTCGGGATGAAGCATTCCATGTAGCAACTTTCCATTTATACTGGCTCCTACTCCTACTCCTGTTCCAATTGTTATATATATAACTGAATCAAGTCCTTTCGAGTTTCCAAATGTCATTTCTCCCAAGCAGGAACCATTTACATCGGTATCTAATCCAATTGGAATACTCAATTCTTTTTGAATGCTGCCTACCAAATCGAAATACTTCCACGCTGTTTTTGGCGTATCCAATATATGACCATAGGTATCTGATGATTGATTCACATCTACTGGTCCAAATGAACCAATACCCAAAGCACCAATCTCCTTCCCTCTAAAATATTTGACTACCAATGGTATTGTTTCTTTCGGAGTTGTGGTAGGAATTGAAACCTGTTCTAATATTGTCCCATCCTCTCTGCCTAAGGCACAAACCATCTTAGTTCCACCCGCTTCTAATGCACCAAAAATCATTCAAAAATCCCTCCATTTCATTCCTATTTGACATTTATTTATCAAATCTGAATCTATTTTAACCAGATACGATAAAAATATCAAGTAGTATCCGTGATATTAGGCAAATTTCTAGTAATTATAACAATTAGGTATCATTTTGAACAGATCGGTTTCATATAACTTATAATATAATTGATTATAACTCAGTTTAATTAGAAGAACGTTACACACTCTATAATTAATTTTTGATATAAATGTTTTTTATTCATTGATGTAAATGTATTTTTATTCTTGACAATTATTAAAAATCATAGTATATTATATCTTGTGTTTATCAGTTAAATACATGTTAAATGCGATAGTAGTACAGTTGGTAGTACGCCACCTTGCCAAGGTGGAGGTCGCGAGTTCGAGTCTCGTCTGTCGCTCTTTATAAGACTTTATGTTGATCATAGAGTCTTATTTTTTACTTAGTGTATCAATTGCCTATTCTTTAAGTTCTTACACTTAAACAGGTATTATGTACTATTGTATATAGGAAAAGTCCTATCTTTATAAAGGTAATGTTGACTTTTTTCTATAAAGTTGATGTTTTAGAAAGGATTATGAAAATGTACAATAATTTATTAAAACTTGGACCTGTTACCGTTCATAGCTATGGCTTATTAATTGGAATCGGGTTCATGGCAGCATTATTCATTGCCGACTATCGGTCAAAGAAGAAAAACCTAGACACTGATTTTGTATTTAACTTAGCCTTTGTCTGCATCATATTTGGCATGTTAGGCGCAAAAGTTCTATATCTACTCACTGAAATAAAAACCATCCTTAATAATCCTGTTAGTATTTTGGACATGATGAACGGATTTGTAGTTTACGGTGGAATCATAGCTGGTACACTAGCGGCTTATCTCTATTGTAAAATAAAAAAGAAGCACTTTTTAACCTACTTCGATCTTTTAATGCCTTCTGTTGCTATTGCACAGGGATTTGGGCGTATTGGCTGTTTTTTTGCCGGCTGCTGCTATGGATTGGAAACTAGTTCACATTTTAGTGTTGTGTTTAAAAATTCTCAATATGCACCAAATCATGTACATTTGATACCCACGCAATTAATATCAAGTGGTGGTGATTTTCTTATTGGAATTTTGCTTATATTTTTAGCTAAAAGAAATCCGAAATCTGGAATTGTGGCTAGCGCATATTTAATTTTGTATGGCATTGGCCGTTTTGCAGTTGAATTTCTTCGAGGTGATCTTATCAGAGGTAGTGTTGGTCCATTGTCTACTTCTCAATTTATCTCCATCTTTATTGTGGCTGCAGGCTTTATTTTGGGCATTATCTCAAATAATCGAACCGAGTAACCTTGAAGATAACATACATAAAAGGTAATATTTTTTTAAATGTTATACTTTGCAACACCAATATACTCTTTTAGCAAAGTAATTATAATGTTGATGATTTCATTTTTTCTATTTACATTACCATCGGAAAAGCATATTCTTTGCTTGAAATATTGCGTAACAATCAAGGGAGCTGTCGCACTAAGTAAATAGTGCGCAGCCCCCTTTTCTAATGCAACCTTATAAATAACGAGCCTATTAATTTCTAACAAATAATCATTACATCTCTACTTAGAAGGTATCATTTTAATGATTCTTCCTGCAAATTCATTAAAATTCTGCGTTTGTAATAAGACCTTACCTGGTCCTGTTAGCTTAGTAAGAAACAGACCTTCTCCTCCTAAGAAAATATTCTTAATGCCTTTCACCGTTTCAATCTCATAGCTTACAGACTTATCAAAAGCTACAACGTTTCCGGTATCTACCTTAATCACTTCACCAGGAGCTAATTCCTTTTCGATTAAATTACCGTCGATTTCCAGAAATACCATTCCACTTCCTGCCATTTCCTGTAGAATAAATCCTTCTCCGCCAAATAAGCCAGCAGAAACTTTTTTAGTAAAAGTGACTGATACATTTACACTTGGCTGAGCGCAGAGAAACGCACCTTTTTGGCAAATAATGCTGCCTTTTCGGCTCAAATCAACCGGTACAATTTCGCCTGGTACCGTTGAAGCAAAGGCGATTGTAACATCCGATTTGTCAGCAGTGTAGGTAGCCATAAATAGAGATTCACCAGCAAACATTCTTCCAATCCCTTTCATTAAGCCCCCTTTCAAATTTGTATCCATAGAAATACCTTCTGTCATCCATGCCATACCGCCTGACTGTGTAAACATTGACTCTCCTTTATCCATTGTTACTTCTACTGCTGGCATAGTGCTTCCTAAAACTTCATATCTCATACCCATTCCTCCATTTATTAATTTAATTTTTATTTTAATTAATCATAACTAAAATCATATTGAGCTACATAATATATTTTACTAATTGAGGTTAAATCAAAATCTTTTTCTAAAACTTCACTTCCTGTAAATACAAAATCATAAGTAACATATTTACCCGGATTTAACTTCATATTACTATTTAAAACCGTCAAATCAATACTACTCTCTATTTTTTCTGCAATCAGCAACCCCTCATCTGATCCATCTGGAACTGTTACTGCTAATTTAATATTTGATACACTTGATATACGAAACGGCTTTCGATTATAAATTCTTGCTACATAATGTAAAGCTCCATTGCTATAATAGACTTTCATCGGATAGAAATGAATCAGCCCGCTCTCCAGCTTTTTAAGTGCCGGCGCATTTTGCTTATACTGATTATTTATTACCTTTACTGTACATTTATATGTTTTTTTATTCACTTTAGCATATATTTTTACCGTTCCACTCTTGAGTGAAGTTACTACACCGCTTGAAGATACCGTAGCTACTTTTGAATTAGATGATTTCCATGTTACTTTTTTCTTGGAGGATATTCCTCTCATCTTAAGTTTCAATGTTTTGCCAACTAAAATAGTAGCACTGGATTTATTAAGTTTTACCGCCGCTTCAACTATAGTAACTGATGTAACAGCCGGTAGTGCCGAAGGTATAGTTAGCGCCATTATCAAACTAATTGTAAATGCCTTAATAAACCTGCTTATACTCTTCCATATCATCTTACTCCACTCTCCTTCTATTCATTTCTAATTGCTGCCAAAGGACTCAATTTCATTGCTCTAAGCGCAGGGAAAAAACCTGCAAGCATACCAACCAATATTGCAAATACCAAAGCAACCAAAGGTAACCATAGCGGAATATAGGATAATGTTTGTGTATCTGTATAGCCATACATACCTGCTAGAAATTTATTTATGATAAAGGATATCAGATAACTAAGTATTAATCCAAAAAATCCTCCAATAAAACCTATAAATGCTGCTTCTGCCAAAAACATAGTTCTAATATTACTCAGTCCGCAACCCAATACCTTGATAATACCTATTTCTTTTGTTCTCTCATAAATTGACATCATCATTGTATTTGCAATACCAATTGCTGCTACAAAAAGAGAAACTGCTCCAATACCTCCTAGTACTGCCTGAATAGACCGATACTGTTTTTGCATTGTCTTTAAATATTCTGCGTTACTTGTAGCTTCAAACCCCATTTCCTTGATTTGTTTTTGTACTGTCAAAACATTATTCATCTCATCTACTTTAACATAGGCCTGTGAGTATTCAAATTTACCATAAGATTTACCACTTTTTGTTGAAGGTTGTCCGGGTATTGCCTTTCCTTTAAAGACTTTCTTCAATTGGGTCTTGAGTGCCTCAATATCAACATAGGTATTATATGAAAAATCATTATATTCCTCCATGTCTCCCTCTACTAATGCACTGCCATTAACAATATATTTTTTAGGTGAAGCACCTTCTCCATTTTGAGCGCTATAATAAGCATCCGTATCAAAGATAACAAATAAAGATGTATTAACTAAATCTACGTCAGGCAATTCTCCTGTCTCCCAATAGCCCTCCTCTGTTTTCCTATTATAAAAATCTCCTATTACCTGATTTCCAAATACAAACTTTAGTTCATCTCCCTTTTGAGGTAATGTTCCTGATATCAGAGGTATATTCATCTGTTCCAAAGCCTCAACAGTCATTCCAACAAGATTTAAATATCCCTCGTAAATCCCTTGTCTTGCTACTGCTGAAAAGTTAAGTATTGGAGAAGCAACTACCACATGCTCCAATTTACCAATCTCTTCCACTGCTTCATCATCTAGCTGTAATGAATCTGAGGATGTGTTCGCATTGATATCTGTTGCATTAAGAGCATCACTTGAGCTTGAAGTACTGGTAGATGAACTTTCTCCATCATAAGTCACACTTATTGTTGTTAAGCCTCCTGATTCTTTAATCTGCTCCATTGCAGATTTATCCAGACCAAAGCCAAGAGACAGCATGACTACAATGGATGCCGTTCCAATTACAACTCCTAATACGGTCAGCACGGTTCTTAGCTTTCTTCTCCACAGATTCATTACACTCATTTGCAATAAATCAAGAAATCTCATCATCGTCACCCTCTTTCTGAGGCGATTCTTTTGTTTGACTTTGTGTTGCTTCGTCGTTCTCAGGCATTTGGTCACTTTCAATTGCTTCATCATCAGCTTCATAAACACTATCTATATCATCTTCATACACATCATCTATTTCAGACATCAAATCGTTTTCTATCTCTGCAGCTTTTTTCTTCTTTCTTAACTTTAAAAAGACTACTGTTCCTGCACTAAAAGCAACGATTAATATAATCACTATGATGATACCAATGGGTGATTTATTTGTATCATATTCCTCTTCTCCCATTAAATCTTCATCAAAATCATCCTCTGTACTTGTATCCACCTCGGTTACAGTAAGATTCAAGGTTTTCTCGACCGTAGTTGGATTTCCTGATTCATCTTCATAAGTAATTAAAACCTTTACTGTTCCATCATCCGTTGAAGGAGCCTGGGCTGTTACCATAGCATCCACATTACCCGTTTCGCCTGTTTGTATTTTGCCAACATAAGTATCTCCACCGCTGATTGAATCCGCTTCAAATTTAACGCTGACATTATACATAATTGTTTTTCCTGTATTATAAATACTAAACATAATATTGGATTCCGAACCAACTTGTACACTTGCAGGCATAACTTCAGGATCACTGATGTCAAATCTTGCTGCCTGTAGCACCGGAATAGAGACATTAGCCTCAGAAGTAAACTGATTACAAGATTCATCTTCATACTCCATCTTAACATTAAGTACATATGGCTTTTGTGTTAAACTTGCTTTTGCATTCATGTCAATTGAGATGTCTTGAGTTGAACCCTTTGTTACGTTTTCAATAAAAATCGTACTTGAGCCCTGCTTTGGTAAAAATGCCTGAGTTACTGCATTTTCATCCGTTCCGTCTGCTGTTGCCTCTAAATCACATTTTATATTCGACACATCAGTATTTGTTGATGTATTCTTTACATGCAAAGTTAATGTAAAATCTTCTCCTGCCTGTACGTTTTCTGGATTTGTTTCAAATCCTGTGATAATTATTCTTGGAACAGATGTGTTATTTGAGCTTCCTGAACCCTTTTTCCCTACTGTTTTGACATAAGTAGTTATTGTTGCTGTTTCCTGCGTTCCATTGACATTTGTAAATATAGCATCAAAATTCAATGCATAATAACCGGTTGTAATATCATCTCTTGCCTTAAATGTATAGGTTACCTCCTGACGCCTTTCCAACGGATCTTCATTATAATTACTACCTAATAATTCCGTCAACTGGGCTACATATCCCGTCTTTTCTATTTCAAAAGGAAAAGAGGATGTCTCAGTTGATATTTCAGGAGTTATGATAACATTGGTAATGTCATACTTGTCCATATTAACCAGAGGTAATACAATATTTACAGTCTGACCATATGTTACAGTTGGAATCTGCCAGTTATCACAGAGCATTATTTTGGAATTCACATCTGTTGTAGTGTCATCACTATCGCTTGAGGTACTGTCTGTATCACTGCTGTCTGTATCACTAGTGCTGTCTGTATCACTGCTGCTATCTGTATCACTGCTGCTGTCTGTATCACTGCTGCTATCTGTATTGCTAGAGGTACTGGTATCTTCATTTATAGAGTTCGATGAATTTGTTTCAGTACTGGTAGCAGACGTTGCATAAGCTGATATAGGAGATAACATAATACAACATAACAAGATCAATAATAATTTACTTAACTTTTTCATTCTCCCTGTTCCTCCATACATTTCACTTTCTCCTCAATTTTAACTATTTTGCCATCTCTTATATGAAAAATTCGATCCGCAAAACCTGCCAAATGATTATCATGTGTAACCATAACTAATGTTCGGTTTTGCTCCTTGACAATTTTTCTCATTAGCTCCATCATCTCAGCGGATGTATTGGAATCTAAATTACCGGTTGGCTCGTCAGCAAAAATAATTTCAGGTTCTACCACTAATGCTCTGGCAACACCCACTCTTTGCTGCTGCCCCCCTGACATTTGCATCGGCTTGTGCTTCTTATGCTCTGATAATCCTACTAAATCAAGCATAGTCTCTGCCTTTTTTAACCTCCACTTTTTGTCAGTCCCTCTAAACGTAAGAGGTAATGCAACATTTTCCTGTGCATTCATCGTTGGTAATAAATTAAAGGATTGAAAAATAAATCCTACTCTTTCTCTTCTGAATTTAACCAGTTGATTTTCATTCAGCTTCTCAATATGGCTTCCAGCTATTACAATCTTTCCTTTCGTTGGCTTTTCCAGTCCTGCAAGCATATTAAGCAGTGTAGATTTACCGGAACCGGAGGTACCCACGATCGAACAAAACTCACCGCGATAAATATTTAAATCAACTCCGTTTAGTGCAAATACTTTATTTTGACCAATCGAATATACTTTAAACAAATTTCTTACCTGAATGACCGGCTGTTTTTTTTTCACTGGTTTCTTTTTTATTTTCACTTGATTTGTTTCCAATCAGCACCCTACTTCCTTTACATTTATTCTTCCCCTATGCTGCTTAACAATAGCTCAGGTACTCTTATTTATATTTCTATATTTTATTATACATCTGGACTTTGCGGAAGTATCCATTCATCCAAAAGTCTTGCATATTCTTCTTCTAACGAATAATTTCCAAGAATCCGATAAACTTCTGTTAATCGTTTTAATGGATAATCCCCTGCATAATGTATATTTAATTCACATTCAGTTTCAAATGCAGCATTATAAAACCAAATCGCCGCTTCAATATAATCCTCTACTTCATAAAAGTATTCACCGATTTCATAGCACACTTCAGCACTCGCTTTACCATCGGCAATATTTTTAAGGCTGTTTTTCAATATCATATTATAATCCTTGGTTAGCCTCGCGCACTTAGTTAGTACACACTGAGCCGCCTTTAATTCCTCTACACCTTTTGTCTCTTCCTCAAGGGAACATTCAAAGTAATTTTTAGCATTTAGAAAATCCTGATCACTTCCTGCTATAAATAATTCCTTAGCATACATAATAAACAGCTTCTTAGAAAGCTTTCTTCCACTTTCTATTATCTTTAAAATGTTGCTGAAATCTCTCGTTGCATGAGATTTAACCGGCATATGAATCACTTCGATATCACTGTCAAAAATAATTGGCTCTAGATTAACGGTTTCGTGAATTGGATTTATCCATACAAATTCCCGAAGCCTTTTAAAAAGCTTCGGTCGGTATTCCGTTTCGTAATTATATGTAGTTCCATATTGAAGCTGATTCGTATATTTCATTTGTACAATTTCTATCTCTAAAAGCATTGCTCTTTTTAAGGTTAGAAATCTTTCTATATTTACTCGATCAAGATATTCATCCGCATCAGCAGTATAAATGTATTCCATTTGAGCCTTTGAAAAGGAATAATTTCTTGCATGAGCAAAATCATTCTGCCACTCATAATCATAAATTTTATCTGTATAGCGCGCAGCTATTTCTTTCGTCTTATCTGTGGAACCTGTATCAACAATAACAATCTCGTCTGCTATAGGCAACAAAGATTCTAAACATCTTTCCAATACAGCTCCCTCGTTTTTCACTATCATACATACACTTATTGTTATCATTAGTTATACTCCTGTCCTTAAAGCTTTTTCAACAAGTTTAATGTCTAAAACGATTTTTCTCTATAGAAAACCTAAGTTTTCTATAGAAAATTAAAAACCGCACTCTCCCCATATATCTAATTTATTTTATAATAACGGATATTTATCTGTCAGTTCTTTTACTAAGGTTTTTGCCCGATCACAATTTGCTTGTCCATCTAAAATCATGAGTGAAATCGCCTCAGCAATAACATCCATATCTTTTGTATTTAACCCACGTGAGGTAACTGCTGGTGTTCCAAGTCTGATACCACTTGTAACAAAAGGTGACTGAGGATCATTTGGAATTGTATTTTTATTACATGTTATGTTAGCTAAATCTAAGAGTTTTTCTACTTCTTTACCTGTTAAGCTGGTATTTGTCAAATCCACAAGCATTAAGTGATTATCGGTACCACCCGAAACAATCTTGATTCCTCTGCTCATTAATCCTTTGCAAAGGGACTGCGCATTATCAATTATATTTTGCTGATATATCTTAAAGCTGTCTTCTAACGCTTCTTTAAAACAAACTGCTTTTCCTGCTATCACATGCATCAATGGTCCTCCCTGAATACCTGGGAAAATTGCTTTATTAAAGTTGAATTGCTTATTAACCTCTTCACTAGATAAAATCAGTCCACCTCTAGGACCACGCAATGTCTTATGTGTTGTTGATGTTACTACATGAGCATATGGAATTGGGCTTGGATGAAGACCAGTTGCAACTAAACCGGCTATATGAGCCATATCAACCATTAAATAAGCGCCAACCTCATCTGCAACCTCTCTAAATTTTTTGAAATCTATCGTACGTGCATAGGCACTAGCTCCAGCAATAATCATTTTGGGCTTTGCTTCCAATGCAATCTCTCTTAACTTATCATAATCGATAAAGCCTTCGTCATTTACCCCATAAGGAACTATTTTAAAGTAGCTGCCTGACATATTAACAGGGCTTCCGTGTGTCAAATGTCCGCCATGATCCAGGTTCATTCCCATAACCGTGTCACCAGGCCTTAGCATTGCAAAAAATACTGCCATATTAGCCTGTGCGCCTGAATGAGCCTGAACATTAGCATACTCACAGTTAAATAACTTTTTCGCTCTTTCAATCGCAAGTGTTTCTACTATATCGACACATTCACATCCGCCATAATATCTCTTTCCCGGATATCCTTCTGCATATTTATTGGTCAACGGACTTCCCATTGCCGCCATAACAGCTTTGCTTACCCAGTTTTCTGAAGCGATTAATTCAATATGACTGTTTTGTCTCTCCATTTCAGCACTAATCGCATTAGCAACTTCTGTATCTGTATTTTTTATTTCATCAAAAGAATACATTTACTTACCTCCTTAGATTTTACGTTATGAATTATTATACTCTATAACTTTGTTCTTGACAACGATAAAGTTGTCAGTTAAACGTGAGTTGCAAAGCAAAAAAAGACAGAAATTTCTGCCTTTTTGTCAAATTATTCACATCTTTCAATTATGACACCATGTGCAATTCCAGGTACGCTTTGTCCTTCGTTAAAACTTACGGTTGACAAAAGTGCTCCGGTCGGCACAAACAATATCCTTTTCAAGTTACCCATTTCTATTTCCTTTAGAAGGTACGCGCTCAGTGTAGCTGCCGAGCAGCCACAGCCGCTGCCACCAGCATGAGTATCCTGTGTTTTCTGATCAAATATTTTTTTCCCGCAATCCATATGCTGTATGGAAATATCAAAACCTTTTTCCTTTAATAAGTCAATTAAAATGTCACTTCCAATGTAACCCAAATCGCCCGTAACAATTTTATCATAATCCTCCGGTTGAAAGCTAAAATCCATTAAATTTTGATATATTGTATCACAGGCAGCAGGTGCCATTGCTGCTCCCATATTCATAGAATCTTTAATTCCATAATCAATGATTTTTCCTGTTGTAATACCTGATATTTTAATCTTTCCCTGTTTGCTGCTTACAATAAATGCTCCGCTTCCAGTCACTGTCCAACTTGCCGCAAGTGGTCTTTGATTTCCATATTCCAACGGATATCGAAATTGTTTTTCTGCGCTTGCAAAATGACTGGATGTTACAGCAAGTACATTTTCTGCATAGCCCGCTGCAACAGTCATTGCTGCTAGTGAAAGTGATTCTCCTGCCGTGGAGCACGCTCCATATAATCCAAAGAGCGGAACATTAAAATTCAAAAGTCCAAACGAAGTTGCGATTGTCTGTCCCAGTAAATCTCCGGCAAAAATATATCTTATTTGATCTTTGGTTAATTTTGCATTGTCAATTGCCCAACTAGCTGCCTTATTCTGCATACTACTCTCTGCTTCTTCCCAAGTTTCTTCTCCAAACAAATCATCTTCCCCTACTACATCAAACAGTTTTCCTAATGGGCCCTCTCCTTCCTTTTTCCCAACTATATTAGCCGTTCCTATAATATAGGGAGGGACTTCAAACTTTAAGCTTTGCTTTCCAAGAATATTTGACATGAACTCACTATCCCTTCTTAATTCAAATATAAATCACCTTTTTATCCACACTTCATAAATTCATAGACTAAAGCCTAGATATTATATAATAAACGAATCCTAACAACGACGACGTACAGATTCCATATAAAATTACCGGCCCTGCAATAGTAAATATTTTGCAGCCAATTCCAAATACTTGTCCTTCTTTTTTAAATTCAATCGCTGGCGAAGCAACTGAATTGGCAAATCCTGTAATCGGAACCAATGCTCCGGCACCTCCAAACTTTGCAATCTGAGGAAATATATTAAATCCGGTTAGTACGACACTGGCAAATATTAATAGTAATGTAGTCCATGACCCTGACGTTTGTTCATCCATATTATGTGCCATGCAAAAATTGATAATTGCCTGACCAATTGTGCATATAATTCCTCCTGTAATAAATGCTTTTACCATATTTAACACCAAATTATGTTTTGGAGTTATCTCATTGACATATTGATTGTATTGTTTCTTTTTTGCTTCATCCATATTCTTTCTCCTACCATCCATATAAAAATTGCAGCCATGAGCCTGTTATTTTACCAAGTGCTATTGAAATTATAATAAAGCTTAAACCTTTTGCCAGCTTTACTCTTCTAGTAAAAATCGGGATAACATTTAATATCTCTGCTAATGCCATTACCATACAACCTACAAAAATACCGGAACAATAACCAAATACCGCTAATGTTATTACTTTTCCGGGAATTCTAATATGATAAATATAGATTATATTTCCAATGATTCCACCCAAAATGGCACTGTTTTCATACCATAACAGATACTTAGCAGTGTGCGTTCTATCTGCAAATCTAGGAATTACACCAATTCCGGCAATTGCTGCGAAAGTGCCTGCTGAAACCGCAATACCGCTTCCTAGTCCATACAAGATCAGCATGAGCTGCTTAGCTAACATCAATACGCTTATCCTCTCTTGTGTAATTTTTAATTAAAGCTGTATTAACTTCATCTTCATATATTCTCATTTCAACTTGAATCGGAGTTGGATCAGTCGTCAACTTTCTTCCTCCTATGTGATTATAAAAAACCAGTATCCCTGCTCCAAGTCCAATTGAATAGCTCATTTCAAGAATTGTAAAACCTGAAGTTTTTTCATTCATAATGATACTGTAAACCTGTGCAAACAATCGTTCTACCGCTACATCATTATTAAAAGTCATAATTGTAAATGCTGCTCCGGTAAATACAATAAGACAAATAAGCAAAACTTCAATATATTCAAGCAGTAGATTCTTTTTTTGTTGTACATATTCAATCACAAAATCCATTTCACCCACATTGTTGATTTCAAGCTCTGGATATATGCCGTGAATCAGCTCAATAATTTTTAAGACAGAAATTACGTACTTATTATTTGTTTTATCCTTTATCGTAAGTATTATTAACTCCTTTACTTTATTAAGTATTTGGCAATTTGTGCATTCGATTTTTGCAATATTTTTTATTTTCACTTCCTTATTTTCTATTTTGATACTTCTTTCTGCTTTTAAGTACAAAATATCACTCATAAATCATTCCAACTTCCCAAATCTGATTTTTAACCAGCGTTCCATCAGTAATCGTTGTCTCGCTATTTAAAAAGTATACGTAGTAAACTGAAATTGCTATTAGTGATATAATAAGTGTACAAATCAGCCATTTTCTTAATTTTTCATATTCCATAAAATCACTTTCCTTTACTATGTTTACCATTAGTATTACTTACACTAAATAAAATATACATAGTTTTAAAAAATAGTTTTATGCTTAAATCAACAGCGTCTGCCTCATTCTAAGCAATATTTTTTTCTCCATTCTACTAACCTGCACTTGACTGATTCCAAGTACCTTTGCTACCTCCATCTGTGTTTTATCCTGATAATATCTCAGTATGATTAGTTTTTTTTCTTTTTCATCCAATATTTCTAATAATTGTTCCAACAGCATATGGTCTAATAGCTTCTCCTGCTCATCATTTTTTTCTTCCAACTTGTCTACCAGACTAATCTGAGTGCCCTCACCCTGATAAACTGTTTTGTATATGGATTCTACCTCCACACTTGCATCCATAGCCATAACAATATCTTCTGCCGATAGTTCTGTAGCTGCTGCCAATTCTTCAATTGTAGCTTCTCTTCCCATTTCATGTGATATACTTTGCGTTGCTTGTCTTATTTTATAACCATTTTCCTTTAATGACCTTGATACCTTAACCATCCCATCATCTCTTAAAAAGCGTTTTATTTCTCCGCTAATCATTGGAACCGCATAGGTAGAAAATTTTACTTCATATGATGTATCAAATTTATCAATAGCTTTAATTAAACCAATGCTTCCAATCTGAAACAAATCTTCTTGTTCATGTCCACGCCCTACGAAACGTTTTACAATGCTCCATACAAGGCCCATGTTTTCCTCTACCAGCATATCTCTCGCCTTTTTATCCCCTTGGTGTGATTTCTCAATTAGCGCGATTGTATGCTCCATTTATATTCTTTCACATCCTATCCGTTTCTTCATGATTACAGTAGTACCTTCACCGACCAACGATTTAACATCTACTTCGTCCATAAAAGCCTGCATAAACATAAAACCCATCCCTGAATGTTCATTCTCAGACTTAGTTGTAAAGAGTGGCTCCATTGCCTTATTTACATCTTCTATTCCTTTTCCTTTATCCACAATGGTAATAGTAATTGTATCCTCCTCCAAAACGCTGGTTAGCTCTATATAACCTGCAAGCTTGTCATATCCATGAATTACTGCATTGGTAACAGCTTCCGACACTGCAGTTTTTACATCTGCAACCTCTTCAAGTGTCGGATTAAGTTGAGTAAGAAAAGCAGCCACGGAAACCCTGGCAAACCCAATATTATTGGTATTACTATCGAATTCAATCTTCATTTTATTCGTACTCTTCATTATGTTGTCCCCCTATTTAACTGGCATTTTTAATCCAGATACTTCATTTATGCTAATCAGCTTATGTATACCTGAAAGTGTTAACATCTTCTCTATCGTGGAATTTACATTTACTGCCGACACATTCCCACCCACTAATTTTATATTTTTATATCTGCCCATTATAACCCCGATTCCTGTACTATCCATAAAGTTAGTATTTTTAAAATCAAATATAATATTTTTAATATTTTCATTTTCCATTATTTTGTCCGATTCATTTCTGATTTTTGCAGCATTTTTACAGTCTAAATCCTCTGGTAATTTTACAAACATGCACGTTCCTTTTACAATGAAATTTTGATCCATTTTCTTAGCCCCCTTATTTTATATGTGAATAAAGATTTACGTTAAGATAGGTAACTTATATGTAAAAAAAGATATTCCTAAACTAATGTTAAGAATATCTTTTACTACCTGAGTAGTTTTACAATATTTCATTTATCGGTTGTAAATTACTAATGTTTATTAATCTTAGCATTTGCTGCCATTTCCGTATTTGGAAATTTCTCAATTACCTGTTCAAAATACTGATTTGCTGTTTCCTGATCTCCATTCTTTTGATAAGATCTTGCTAAAATATATAAAGCATTACCATTTGTCTCGTCCATTTGAACTACTTTAAGCAGATTTTCAATTGCTGTATCATAATCACCTGATTGATAAGCTTTCTTACCAGCATCATAAAAAGTCGTAGCCGCTGTGGTTGAAACATTACTGTATAGTGATTCATATATACTCAAACTTTCATCCTTTAAGGCAGAAGAATCAATCCCTGATAATGCATCGTAAGCCGTTAACTTATCATTATCATTGTAAGCTTTCTGTGCTATCAGCAACTTTTGATAAACTTCCACCACACCTGTATCTCCCACATATTGCTCCAATTCTTTCGACTTTTCATCTAGTTGCGAATTAGCGGTATCTAACTGTGCTTGCAAATCAGTGATGGTTGCAGTTTTTGCAGATATCTGATTACTATAATCAATAACAGACTGCTGTGCTTCACTTTGCATGGACTGAATTTTAGCCGGTAATATTAAAAATGCAGTTAGCGCCGCGCCAATTGCAAGACCAATGATTACATTAATCACAGTTGATATACCATTATTCTCTTTATACACAGTCGGTTGTATAATTGTCTCATTACCGCTAGTATAGCTTATTCTTTCTTCTCTTTGCTTAGCTTTTTGTGCATTATTGACAACAGGTTTTTCTACCATAAGCTCAATCTCACGCATATAACGTAACGTTGTTGTATTGGTAGTATCAATTTTAAGCGCTTTCTTTAATTCCCTGCCAGCTTTCTCATATTCATCATGTTTCATATATAATAGTGCTATCAACTGATGTCCTGCAACTAAATTAGGATTTAGCGACAGCACCTTTTTAAGTTGTATGATAGCCAAATCTTCACTTTCCTGCTTGCAATATAACAAAGCCTGATTATATTTCTTAATTGTCTGATTAATTGTCTCTAAACGGTTTGGATTCGATTGAATGGCTCTTATATAATCACCTGCAATATTTTTACTGCTCTCTAAATTCTTACTGATTACCCATTCACTTAAAGCACCAACTACTTCACCCATTTCATAATATACAAGCCCTAATAGATTTCTTGCCTGAGTATTGTTTTTATTCAACTTTAAGCTTTGACGAAGACTAATTACAGCACCTGATAAATCTCGTACATCCGCCTTTGCCAAACCATCATTATAATGCATATTTGAAATTTTAATAATTTTTTTAAATACCCTTACATCTTCACCGCAGCTTGTACAAAAATCTTTATCTGACAGCTCACAGCCACATTTAAAACATTTCATTTTTTCTCCACCTAACCTTGTTATTCACATACATCTATCTGTTACTGTCTGTTACTATCTTTTACTTCCTCTAACATAATTTTCAGAATATCTGTCATATCGGTTAAATCGTGGTTATATATTGCATCCTCAGCGTCTTCTACTTCCAAGCTTGGATGAAATTTTTTTAATTCTTCTTCAAAGTTAATCATAATTCATTCTCCTTACAATCTCTTTAATTTCTCCTACTAAATATAGTGAGCCAGCGCAAAATGCTATTTTATTCTGACTCTTTAGCTCTAGCAACTTGTTAAAAGCCTCTTCTATATCTTTTATCGCAAATACCTTGCATTTTGTGTGCTTTTCAAATTCTAACTGTAAATATTTTACTGGTATAGCCCTTTTATTATTCAGTAATGTTACTATGATAAAATCAAACTGCAACTCTTTACATAGCTTTTCTATCATTCGTTCATAATCTTTTTCAACTAATGCTGAAAATAATAAAACCTTTCCTACCTTTTTAAAGTGCCTCACTGTATTTATGAATTCCTGTATCCCATTTTCATTATGTGCTCCATCCAGATAAACATTTGGCAAAAGTTGTTCCATTCTGCCCGGCCACTTCGTCTGTTTTATGCCTTTTAAGATTGTTTCATTCTCAATACCTTCATCCAGAAGTTGTATTGCCCTGATTGCCAGTGAAGCATTTTTCATCTGGTAATCCCCAATCATACCAATCAAAACTCTAATACAACCATAATACCCATATTTAAGTAAAAAATCAATATTTTTATCACTAAATTCTTTCATTTTGTAACAAAACTCATTCTCATTTACATTTTGGTCGATAAAATGAACTAATTTATAATATTTGCATCTTTTTTTACTGGCAATTTCCTCAATGACTCGGCTGGCAGCTTCATTTGTCCCATCAAACACAACAACTACATTAGACTTAATGATACCTGCCTTTTCTTTTGCAATCTCTTCTATTGTATCTCCCAATATCTGCATATGATCCAAAGCGATTGTTGTAATAATAGTCATTACTGGCTTATCTATTACATTGGTAGCATCCAATCTGCCTCCCATACCTGTTTCTAAGATAGCATATTCTACTTTTGCTCTTTTAAAAATAACCATTGCCATTGCAAATAAAAATTCAAAAAATGTAGGGTGAGAGTATCCCTCTTCTATCATTTGATTTACACCATTTATAACTATATGAAAGGTTTCGGTAAACACTTCATTGGTCACTTTTTTTCCATTGATTTCGAATCTCTCATTTATTTCAATCAGATGCGGCGAAGTAAACATTGCATTGGTCTTACCTGCTTGTCTTAATATACTTGCCAAAAAAGCGCAAACAGAACCTTTTCCATTTGTTCCTGCTACATGTATCACTTTCATACTCTCTTCGGGATTACCTAATTTTTTCATTAATGTTTTAATATTATCCATTGGATTTTTTTTAGTAAACTTTGGTATATTAAGTATGTACTCTACTGCCTCTTCGTAATTCAATCGTTTCACTCCGTAACAATAATTTTATAGCTTGATACTCTATTATAGTATAAGTCTATTTATCATTATAATATACTGTTCACAATATGCAAGATAATTATGTCGCATTTATTAGCAAATTTCGTTTTTTTAATATATAATATTTAAAAAAGTATTAGATATGCTTAAACTTTCCTGTCAAATCTTCTTTTTACTTTCGTACGCACCGTGTTTTTATTTCAGGAATCAATACTTTTTTACGTTACCAAAGGTCTTTCCTATGATACAAAAAAAGAAAGCATTGCTGCTTTCTCATATTTCCGAATTCAACTTATCATAAATATCATACATCGCCACTTCTCCGCCCTCATAACGATATCTCATAGCATACTGCTTTTCCTGAATATGCATTCTGGCTGAATTAACTTTAATTGTAACACCTGGATATATGTACTTATTAATTTCGATAATAGCGCCTTTAGCCTTTTGATTCTTTTCCTCTAGCTCGGCTAACTCGTTTCTAAATTCTTCTCTGTCAGAAATGTATTTTATCTTTATTCTTAACAGTTCCATTGTCTTTTGCTTTACTCTTTCCCGGGCAAACTGTGGTCCTTCATTTTTCTTACTATCAAGCGCTATAAATTCTATGTTCATATTATTTAATTTACTATCAATTATTTGTATTGCAGTCTTAAGTTTAGAGATCCTCTCTTTCACAGCTTCGTCAACTCCTACAGCCAAAACAGTAGTAATTTCAGCAACATTGCCAACGATCGGAGCTTCAATACTTGCAACTGCCTTTACTGTACCACCAATAATAGTAGCCTTCTTACCGGAAATCGTTATACTTTCACCGGCAGATACCACACAATTCATCAAAACATCCGCTTGGATACTGCCCTTTGCATCAACTTTACTACCTTCGATAAACTTTGCGAATATGTTGCCTCCTGCCTTTAGAATGGCCTTTCCTCCGCCTTGCATCCCTTTTCTTAAGATAACATCCTTTTTTGCTTCTATACTAGTAGCTTCAACGCTTCCATCAATGGTAACGCTTCCCCCTGACTTAATATAACTCCCGCACTCAACATCACCATGTATGACTACATCTCCTCTAAAATCTATTCTACCATTGTTAAAATCCAAATCGCTACTAATTTCAAGCAAATTCGTAATCATGATTCTATTATTCTGAAATTCTACTTTCCCATCCATAGCAGAAATATAAGTAATCCTGTCTTCCGCACAAAAAAATCCTTTTCCTTTAAGTGGAAGTAAATCTTTTCCCCTTTTTGGTTCAAGCACTTTACCTGTTACTGTTTTTCCCTGAATTCCTAAAGTAGGTGGAGTATATACTGCTATTATGTCCCCTTCTGCCACTGTTTGAACAGCAAATACACTCCAATAATCAACTGACCCATCTTCTCTTATTGCTGGTTTTCCTGAAGGATTGGTATTAAAATTAAAGCTATAACGCCCTTCTACTCCATCTACTTGCTTATTCCCTTTTGCAATTAGAATTTCTCTATCATAAATTCTTTTTTTTACTATTTCTTCAAGCCTTCTATGAAATATTCCATATGTAATCTTATTTTCTTCCAGTAAATTAAGGAGCTCGGTTATTGAATAATTATGACCATCTTCAGGACATGTTAAATATAAATAAGCTTCCAACTCATCTTTACTGATTCTAACATATGTCTTCTCCGAAGTCTTATCAGTCATTTAACCACTCCCTCTCATTATTTTGCACATTTTACCATTTACCGACATTATACCATTTTTGTCTTTTTTTTCAACCAATTTCAATAAAAAAATATAAATTTTTTATTATTTTTCAGAAATGTAGATATTTGATGTACTAAGGCTGCCGTATGTACTGTTAATCTGACGGACTTTTATAACATCTCCCATCACTAAATTAAAATCATCGACTCTTAATGTATTACTGTCTATCATTGTTGTATCCTGTTCTTCATCATTAATATAAACCTTACTTGCTTTTGTAAAATTCTGACCTGTTATATAAACACTATTATTTAAACATGATACATTCGTAATTAGTATTTGCTTCACTCCCATTTTAAGGTCAACAGGTGCAACTGGCAGCTCACCCCCATAAATATACTTTTCACCATAAAGCATATCATACTGAAGTGCATCCAAATCAGCCAGATAATTAGAAGTTCCAATTCTATTTTGGTGAAACTTTATTAAAGTTCCTTCATGTATTCCAACACGGTCAAAAACAGATGCAGACAACTGATACGCAGTAATTCCCTTATCAACAACATCCAGTCCCATATTATCCCATATTACATATTCTGTCTGAAACAGAGAATGATTGACAAGTTGGGATGCTTCTAATCCCAACGTTGGAAGATGATCTCCATACATAACCAAAACAGTTGGTTCCTCTCTAGAAGACAGCTCCTCCACCAAATCCTTTACAAATTCATCCATCTCATGTATTTGATTAATATAATAAGTAAAGGAATTTTTTTCTTCCTCACTTCGACATCCATAAACTTCAATTTGAGGATTTGATAAAACCGGTTCATCTGGATATCCACCGTGTCCTTGTACAGAAATGGTATAAATATAATCCTTTTCCTCGGTTGAATCCAAGGCATCTGTAATCTGCTCAATCAAACAATCATCTTTCGCCCAGCCCATTGGGGTATAATCTTTTATATTCATATATTCCTCTGAGGTAAAGGTATCGTATCCCAAGTTAGCAAATACTGTTTTTCTGTCATAGAAGCTAGCCTCATTGTTGTGAATTGCATGTGTTTTGTAGCCTAATGACTTCAGGCTATACGCAGCACTTTCGCAAGGTGTAGACTTTAAGACCGTCTTATATGGATATTCGCCAGGTCCAAAATATCTAAGACTCATACCAGTCATAATTTCAAATTCTGTATTTGCCGTTCCTGCTCCAACTGATGGCACCGTTAAAAAGCCTGAGGAGTATTCCTCCTGAAGCTTTCTGAAATTAGGAATCGGATCTTCTGAAAATTTTAAATATTTTATGAGTTCAGGATCACAAAAAGATTCAAGCTGTAAAAATATTATATTTGGATTATCACTCGTATTTTGGTTTGTATCAGTGTCATTATCATTTGAATATGATTTTTTGATTTCTTGCATCAGCTCATCGGAATATTCATTAGGACAGTCAATTCCTGTAGCAAACACACTCATAGAAAAACAATAGGGAAAACCATAATCTTCATAAGCAAATGCTATATTTCCGAAATAGGTTGCTAAAATTCTTGTTGTCACATTCACCTTGGTAAATACAACTAACAAGGCTGCACTTGCTACGATTATCCCAATACTTTTTTTATAATTAATTTTCGTCGCATGCTTTGGCAGCTTGAACCATGCATAGGCTATGAACAGCAATACAATAACTGCAATAACCAAAATTAAAATCATTTGTTCCACTGAAAGATAGGCATTAATTAGGGATAGAGCATTTGCGGCCATGGTCAAATCGGTACCCGTAAATGGCGTTACACGAAGAGATAGTATAACGCCGTTTGCTATTCCCATTGAAAGCCATATTGTTGCAATTACTGTTGTCGCAAAAAGACGCCTTTTAAATAGGTATGCAATTGTAAATGTAGTAAAAATCATAAAAGCATTATAAAAGAATATAAGCGGACTTTTGGTCATAAACAAAAAAGCTTCCAAAAATGAATGCCTTGAAAAGGTTTCAATCAAGAAATAAACTCCAATTGAAAAAAGGCCATATGCAACCAGTGTAAATTTTTTTAATAAATTAAAAGCCTTCATAAAATATACATTTTTTTTAATAATTTCTTTAATTCTGTTCACTTTTTTACCTCGAATTAGTAAATACCTCTTTCTTAAAAAGAGGCACAAAACAGAATATTGTCTATTTCATGCCCCCTATTTATTTACACAAAAACACAGCACTTTCGTTTGATAACTATTTTTCCAGCTGCTCCAAACGAATCTTAACCTGTTCCATCATCTGAGTGTATTTTACTAATTTTTCTTTTTCTTCAATAATTTTTTCTTCAGGAGCCTTACTTACAAATCTCTCATTGCCAAGCATTCCATTTACTCTTTCCAGCTCCTTCTTTAAATGGTTTTCTTCCTTTTTCAATCGTTCTATTTCCTTTTCGATATCAATCAGTTCCGCAAATGGCATATAGATAACGGCATCAGGTATGACGGTTGAAACTGCATCCTCACTTATTCCTGTTTTATTGCTTTGCACTAAAACCTCACTTGCATAGCCTAAGGAAGCAAAAAACACCTTGCCATTTTCAAATGTTGAACGTATTATTTCACTTTCTGACACTACGAAAACCTTGGCTTTCTTGCTTGGAGGTACATTCATCTCTGAGCGGACATTTCGTATTCCCCTTACTGCCGCTTTAATCAACTCAACTTCATTTTCCTCTGTTTCAAAATTCCATACTTCATTATATTCCGGCCAAGAAGAAATCATAATCGATTCTTCCTCTTCTTGTATTGTTACAAATATTTCTTCTGTAATAAATGGCATAAATGGATGTAAAAGCTTCAAAGATTGAATCAGTACTGTTCTAAGCGTCCAAAGAGCTGCTTTTTTTGTCCTATCCTCATCATTATATAACCTTGGCTTCACCATTTCAATATACCAATCGCAAAATTCTTCCCATATAAAATCATAAAGTTTTTGAACTGCAATACCAAGCTCATATTTATCCATATTGGCTGTTACCTCTGCGGCAAGCTTATTCACTTTAGATAAAATCCACTTATCCGCACCGGTCAAAGTATTTAAGTCTACTTCCTCTGCCTTTGTACTGCTTATATTCATCATAATAAATCTGGAAGCATTCCAAACCTTATTGGCAAAGTTTCTGCTGGCTTCAACTCTTTCCCAGTAAAAACGCATATCATTACCCGGTGCATTTCCAGTTACCAATGTAAATCTTAAGGCGTCTGCACCGTATTTATCTATTACTTCCAACGGATCAATACCGTTTCCTAACGATTTACTCATCTTTCGACCTTGAGAATCTCTGATTAAGCCGTGAATTAATACCGTATGAAATGGTGATTGAGCCGTATGCTCAAAGCCTGAAAATACCATTCGAATTACCCAGAAGAAAATGATATCATAGCCTGTTACCAAAACATCGGTAGGATAGAAATAATCAAGCTCCTTTGTTTTTTCTGGCCAGCCCAGAGTAGAAAATGGCCACAATGCTGAACTAAACCAAGTATCTAAGGTATCCTCATCCTGTTCGAAATGGTTACATCCACATTTTGGACAAATCTTAGGAATTTCTCTTCCAACTATTACTTCCTTACAGTTTTGGCAATAGTAGGCCGGAATTCTGTGCCCCCACCAAATCTGCCTTGATATACACCAGTCTCTGATATTCTCAAGCCAGTTTAAGTAAATCTTATCAAAACGTTCCGGCACAAATTTTAATTCTCCTGTTTTTAAAGCATTAATAGCAGGCTTTGCAAGCTCCTCCATTTTCACAAACCATTGCTGTTTGATTAGTGGTTCTACTGTTGTTTTACATCTGTCATGTGTTCCAACATTATGGGAGTGCTCCTCAATCTTTTCTAAAAGCCCTTGTTCCTTTAACTCACTCACCATAAGCTTTCTTGCCTCATAGCGATCCATACCTGCATATTTGCCACCATTTTCATTTATCGTAGCATCATCATTTAATATGTTTATCTGTGGTAAATTATGTCTTTTCCCTACTTCAAAATCGTTTGGATCATGTGCTGGAGTAATTTTTACAACTCCTGTACCAAATTCCATATCTACATATTCATCAGCAATTACAGGAATTTCTTTATTTAATAAAGGCAAAATAACGTTCTTCCCAATTAAATCTGAATATCTTTCGTCCTTTGGATTTACAGCAAGTGCACTGTCTCCAAGCATTGTTTCAGGTCTTGTGGTTGCTACAATAACAAAATCATCACTTCCAACGATTGGGTATTTAATATGCCAAAAATGTCCTGCCTGCTCCTCATGCTCAACCTCTGCATCTGAAATCGTAGTCTTACATACCGGACACCAGTTAATGATTCTAGCTCCCTGATAAATATAACCTTTTTCATATAACTTAATAAATACCTCTTCCACTGCCTTAGAGCAACCCTCATCCATAGTAAAGCGTTCTCTGTCCCAATCACAGGAGGAACCTATCCTCTTAAGCTGAGATGTAATGGTTCCGCCATATTCTTCTTTCCATTCCCAAGTTCTTTTCAGAAAGCCTTCCCGACCCAATTCTTTCTTATCAATTCCTTCCTCCTTCAACTGGTTCGTAACCTTTACTTCTGTAGAAATTGCAGCATGGTCTGTTCCCGGAATCCAAAGTGCATTAAAGCCTTGCATTCTCTTATATCGAATTAGTATATCCTGCATCGCATTATCTAATGCATGCCCCATATGAAGCTTACCTGTAATATTTGGTGGCGGCATTACGATGGTAAAAGGCTTTCTACTTCGATCCATCTTTGCATGAAAATATTTTTTATTCATCCATTTTTCATATAATTTGTTTTCAATCCCTTGCGGATCATAGGTTTTTTCAATATTTCTTTCCATTATTAAATTCCTTTCTTATTACATTTCATTTTAAAGGTATTGTTTTTATTTGTGGTCGTTTTCCACTTGCATTCGTGCGTATTGTGTTTTTATTTCATAGGAATCAAAGCTTTTACACGTTAACAAACGCCCTTTGCAAATGCAAAGGACGTATAAACGCGGTACCACCTTATTTATATACTATTCGTATATCTCTTATATCCGATAACGCAGATTATGCGTGACAACCTATCTCTGACTTTTCAGTCGTCCGGTTCAAAAGCTACCTTCAAAAAACTTCTCCTAAAACAATCTTTCAGCCCAAGGATTGTTCTCTCTGTTAAGTCCGTTTTCTTACTCCTCTTTTTCAAAACCTTTTCTTATTTAGTCATTATAATAATACACTTAACATTTTGTCAAGAATTTTATTTGAACGCTTGACAGAATTTTATTTGAATTACTCTTAACTTATTTGCTTTCTGGCATCACTTCGAATTCTTGTTGCTGCCAGTGCACCTGCAAAAATTGCTATTGCAAAGAGAATTTCAATTCCAATATTAATTAGTATCTCATTCATAAGTGAACGATTGCTTTCAACGTTTTGAATCAATTCTATCACATTCACATACCAATAAGTAGGTATAAATTTTGAAAATATAACTACATTATCTCCCAGTACCTCACGAGGAACAAAAATTCCTCCCAAAAAGCTCATTCCAATTCCAAGTACATTCGAAATCATATTAAGAACATTTAAATTATTAACAAATACACTAATTAAATACCCAAGCCCTGTTACAATCGCAGCAAATGCAATAGCGTTTATCATATAAAACACTGCTTTTACTATATTTATGCTATTTCCATATATTCCGATTGCCACTGACATAAAGAGAGCAAAGACTGCCACTACAGTTATTATGCATCCTAATACAAGCTGAAAATTTTTCTTAATAATTGGCATAGAAGAACATAAATTCCGTTCATTTATTTCTTTTATGTTAAAAGTCATTAAGATTGAACCAATGCTTAAAATGATTACGGAAGTAAAAACATAAGGTAAATATAGAAAATAGTAATAATCATCTGATTTGCTCGTATTAACGCTTTGACTCAGAAAATTAACTTTGACTTCCTGCGACAAATCTCTAGCCGTATTTTCAACTGCCTGCTTTTCATCTATATTAGAGGAGACATAGATTGTTAAGGTTGAAATATACTGCTCTATTTGTGAATCCAAATATTTGCCTGTATAGGAGCTTGGTACCTTGACATTCTGGCACAGATTCTCTGATTCACCAATCTCGAGCTTCTTTGTAAAGTCATTTGGTATCAATAAGATATATTCCACATTTCTAAAATATAATTCATCCTGCAATATTTCTCGGTCATTTTTTAATTCAACTACATTATGGATTGTCCCCAAATAAGTTTTTAGTTCACCTCCAAGCATCCCTTCGTCCTCATTGATTACTGCAATATTTACTTTGCTGCTCGTAAACTGACTTATCTTACTTTGTTTTCCACTTCCAGACAGAAAAATGGATAATGAAAGAAATATTATAATATAAATAGACAGACTGGGCATTGTTTTCTTTAAAATCTTCATATATGCTCTAAATACTTGCATAGCGTTCCCTCCTGATGACTAAAAAGCTAACAATACACAAAAGCCCTGCAATCACAAGCATACTAACTAAATTCTTTGTATATCTTTCATAAGTGTCATAAATATTTAGACTGTAAAAAGCATCTACGATTAGAGCAGCCGGGTTGATTCGATTAATGATTGGAGCATGATGCTCTATTATGTCTTTCATATCTCCAAACATAAGACCGCTTAAAAAACATTCAACCATAGTAAACGTCAATATAATAGAGGACTTCATCTTTTCAGACTGCCGCCCTATGCTTCCGGCAAATAAACCACTGGCAATACCAATCATACATCCAACTAAAATGGTTACAACAATATAAGGCAATTTTCGCCCGAAATCTATTTTAAGTACAAACAGTAAATACAGTAATGTAACCATCGTACAGGCAAATTGTACGAGAACAGCTCCTAAAAAATCTCCCAGAATCAACTTCATTTTATTTGTTGGTGCGGCAATTCTTCTTGCTGCTAAAGTAGATAAATTAGCCTTAGCATCAACTGCGGAACTCATTCCTGCAAAGCAACCATATAAACAGCTCATTGCAATTAAAGAATAAAAATAGTTTGACATTGGATCAATAGAAGCATCGGTAAAACTGATTTCCTTAAGTGAATTGTTATTGGAAGACTCTGATTCAAGCAACTGTGCCAACTTTTCTGGAGAACTTCTTGCAATATTCATTATTGTTTCTCTCTTTTGAATATATTGATTTAAAAATTCTTTCAATATACTTTCATTGATACCCGAGTCATTTACCGTTAAAGATATTTCTTCCGTATTATAAATAATTCCTGAAATTTTTTTATTTAAAAGAAGTTCTTTCGCTTCATTTTCAGAGTTAGTTACAACCTGAACCATTTGGTCTTCTCCCTCCTCACTTAATACATTTAATACCGTTTCAAACTGTTCATCCTTTTTTGTCTGATCTTCAATATATGCAATACTGATGCATTGAAAAGACTCCTGTTTCTCCGATAATTTGCCAAAGCTTATATAAAACAAGGTTCCCAGTATTAAAGGAAAAGCCAAACACCAAAATAATTCATCCTTGGTACGAAACATTTTAATAATTTTATATTTCAATAACTGAATAAACATAATTTTCTCCTTTCGCTTGATCTGTGAAGTTGCACTCAAGTCAACTAATAAATCACTTGTCTCGTAGCTCTTTTCCTGTTATTTCCAGAAATACATCATTTAAGGTTGGAAGCTCAGAATAAACTCTTCCGAAAGCAATTTGATTTTGCTGCAAATAATCAAGAATTCGAATTAGATTGTGCTTACCCTTGCTACACTTTATATTCAGTTTATTATCTGCATAATCTACCTGATAGACATGATTTAATTTTCTAATCTCTTCCATATATTTATTCTCTAGCTCCAGAACCTCCATTGAGATTGTCTCTCCCGTTTTAATCATCATCTTAAGCTCTTCCTTTGTTCCAATTGCCAGATTTCTTCCCTTATCCATAATAGCAATCCTTGTACAAATCTGCTCTACTTCCTCCATATAATGAGACGTATAGATAATGGTTGCTCCCTTTTTATTCAATTCAAGTATCCCCTCTAATATTTTATTTCTGCTTTGCGGGTCCACAGCGACCGTTGGCTCATCCATAATAATAAGCTTTGGCTTGTGCGCGATTCCACAGGCAATATTTAATCTTCTTAGAAGACCTCCTGATAATTTTTTTGGATAAAATTTCTTGAATTCAGTTAATCCTGCGAATTCAATCGCTTCCTCTACATATTGTTTTCTAGTATTCTTATCCATAATATAAAGTCCGCAAAAATAATCAATGTTTTCATAAACGGTAAGCTCATTAAATACCGCCACATTTTGAAAGACAATCCCAATCTCTCTCTTTATTTTATATTTGTTTGGAGCCATAGTTTCTCCAAACACTTCGACTGTACCCTTATCAAAGCTTAATAATGCTAAAATGCAATTAATCGTTGTTGTTTTACCGGAACCATTTGGTCCAAGAAGCCCAAATATTTCTCCTTGTTCAATTTCCAGATTAAAGTGATCTAAGGCAACTAATTCGTTATAACGTTTTACTAAGTTTTCTATTTTAATTACCGGTGTTGACATTTTATCCTCCTCTAATTCTAATATGATTTTTCGGCGCAATCTACAGGCTCACTCTTTCTTTCATGCTCTGCCAAAAATAAATTTAAGATGTATTCTTATCATAATACTTTATCCTTCCCAAATTAAGTGTAGCGAATCATCTGTTTATATGACAAATGTAATTACTTTATATGTAAAAATGGTACACAAATAAAGAGAACCGTGAATATCTCACTGTCCTCTCAATAAAAGAATATTTAATTTTTATAATAAAATACGGCAAGCTGCGTTCTATCTCTTAAATCCAGCTTGTCAAGTATCAAACTTAAATAGTTTCTAACGGTGCCCTCACTTAAATATAGCTTTTTTGCAATTTCTTTATTACTTAAGCCTTTCGCAACCAATTCTATCATCTCAAATTCTTTCGCTGTAATACCATAAGCAGAAAAATCTTTGCCCTGTTCATTGTTCATAAATTGTGGTATTTTGGATACAATTTCATTTCCAAAAACGCTTTGCCCACTATATACCGCCTGAATCGCTGGCAAAATACTATCAAAATTCTGCTTTAGTATGTAGCCCTTAGCGCCAAGCTTTAAAGCCTGAATCACATATTCATCATCTGAAAAAGTGGTTAAAAATAATATTCTTGCCAAAGGATATTTGGAAAGAATATGTCTTGCTGCTTCTATTCCTGTCATAAAATCCATTCTAATATCCATTAACAACACCTCTGGCTGAAACTGATAATATAAATCAATTGCTTCCTGTCCGTTCTGCCCTAATGCCAATACTTCCACTTCCTGACTTGCCTCTAAAATGGTCTTAAGTGATAAGGCTACAAGCTTATCGTCATCTACAATTACTATTTTCATTTTGCCTCCATTATGTGCTTTTTAAATTTTAAATAAGAAAAATTACTGCCTATTTATTCTGCTTAACTTCCTTTTTAGGAATGGTTATAAAAATTTTAAAGCCTTCTTGCTTGTCAATGGTAATAGTTCCATTTAAATTCATTACTCTTGCTCTCATATTTTCTAAACCAATACCTGAATCAGAGATTTTCCTATTACCATTCCTGCCATTGTCCTGAAGCAAAAATTGATAAAAAACAGGATGCTCCCTTACTATAATATCAATCCTATCTGCATTACTATGCTTGGCTACGTTTGATAACCCCTCCTTTATAACCATGATGAAACAATACTTAATATTAATTGGTGCATCATCTGACATATCATAATCCAAATTTATTTTATACTCAGCAAATTTTTGAATCATGCTGCTTATGTTAGAATATAAATCAATGGAGTCGTCATGTAATCCATGTACGCTTTCTCTGATGCTGTTCATTGCATCATTTAAAGTCTCTTTTAGTAACAATAAATTGGAGGATATTACCTCTTCTTTATAAATTGTCATTAATGCACCAACCTGGAGCAATGATCTTGATAGCATATGACCTACGTTATCATGTATCTCTCTGGCAATACGGTTTCGCTCCTTAAGTGTTGCTAAATGTATTTCATAATCTTGATTTTCAATCAGCATTTTATTCTTCTTACTAAGATATAGATTAAGCTCCTGGCTGGTATCTCGCAATCTTTTATATTCGTAATTCAGACTGTTAAATTTTTCGGTTCTCACCTGCAATAGCCAAGATAATGCCACTGATAAAATTCCTATCAAAACAATCAAAGTCTCATTTTTGTACCAATATTTCAATGTGAAAAGAAATACTATGGCACCAACTATCTTTAGTCTGAATAATGCTATATCATATACGAACAAAGGTAAAAAAATACAAAATATAGGATTTACAATACAAATCCCCCCATACAAAAGTAATAACACAACTGTCACTTTTTTTGAATTAAAATAATAACAAAATGAACTTATTGATGCTGCAATCAAAACACAGATAACCGTTTCCGAATTAATTTCCCAAAAGAATACCGAAAGAAAGCACATGAAAAATATAATAATCTTATCCTGTAAAACTGCCATTATTTCACCTCTATAAATTAACATCTTGAATCGATTATATTATAAACATTTTCTATTTACAACTATTACAAGATACTTTCTTAGAGTATGTATGACATTTTTCCTCATAAACTATGCACATTATAACAAAATCTGTCATATTATATAATGAACGAACAAACAAATGGGGGATTATTATGTTAGAAAAGAGTATTTTAGATTATGTTGACGATGTTGTATCTAAAATAGATGCACCAATCAGCCAAAAAATGCAAATAGAAAATGAACTTATCAGACATCTTATGGAAAATGCAGAATATTCAAGTATTGATGAAGTAAAAAGCAGCTTGTCTTCCCCTGAAATACTAGCAACCCAAATCTCAAAAAAACTTGCTGAAAACAATATAGACTCTTACAAAAATGAATATAATCATCCGATCCAAGAACCTAATCACCCTCCGAAACCGAATCCAATATATGTAGGAGAATTTATGCAGGAACTTAATAATCTAAACCTAAAACTCCTTTATATTCCTTTAATACAAATAACTTCCAGAACATCTCGATTAATAATGCCACTTAGTAATGAGGATTATTATTAAAACAAGATGAAAGACATTTCTTTTACTTGTCATGAGAATTGCTTCGCTCCATAGCTAGCTTATTAGCTATGGAGCGAAGCTTATTTTATTTCATAGAAAAGACCTGGTTGTGGTAACGTATAAGCTTTGATTTCTCTATGAAATAAAAGCATAATGTGCACGAATGCAAGTGGAAAATGTCACAGCATGACAGCATTCGGCGCGGCAAAGCGGTTAAGTCCCTCATGAGTGAGAGATTAGGGAGCTGATGCGGACTTGTCCGCTTTGTTCTATAAAATATTCAGACCAGCGCCAAGGATTTTGCCGCATTCTTTATTTTAACTACTTCGTCGATTGCCTGATACAAATCCCTTTCATGAATAGATAAATTTTCCATATTATCATTCATACTCTCCAAATAACTGTCAATAGCATTCATCGCAGCCTTTTCACATACACTATAGATATCTGCACCTACAAATCCAGATGTTCTACTGACCAATTCCTCTATATTAATTCTCTCTGAAACTGGTCGATTCCTCATATGAATATTAAATATATCAAATCTTTCCTGCTCATTTGGTGCTGCAATTTCAAAAATCTGATCAAATCTACCTTGCCGCAAAAGTGCTTGATCAACTAATTCAATTCGATTTGTAGCAGCAAGAACAACAACACCTTTTAGTTCTTCTATTCCATCCAATTCCGTCAGTAATTGACTTATTACTCTTTTACCCACGCCTGAATCCGCATCGTCTAAAGCCCGCTGACTTGTTAAGGCATCAATCTCATCAAAAAATATTATACAAGGTGCCGCTTGCTTCGCCTTTTTAAATATTTCTCTCACTTTTTTTTCTGACTCACCAACCCACTTTGAGAAAAGAGCGGGCCCCTTTATTGATATAAAATTTGCATTGCTCATAGAGGCTGCTGCTTTTGCTATCAGAGTTTTCCCAACACCTGGGGGGCCTGTCAACAAAATTCCCTTTGGAGAATGAGCATTTAAATGATTGAAAAGTTTTTTATATTTCAACGGCCATTCTATTGCTTTTTTTAATGCTGATTTTATTTCCGATAAACCACCGATATCGTCCCACATAACGTTTGGAATCTCAACAAACACTTCTCTAATAGCAGATGGCTCAACTGCACCTATGGCATGAGTAAAATGTTCCATATTAATTTCCAGTGTCATCAAAGTTTCATAGGGGATAACATGATGATAAAAATCTATTTCAGGAAGTATCTTTCGAACAGCATACATTCCAGCTTCACGACATATTGCCTCCAAATCTGCGCCGACAAACCCATGGGTAATTTCAGATATTTTAACTAAATCTACATCATCTGCAAGTGGCATCCCTCTTGTATGAATCTTGAGAATTTCAACTCTTTCCTCTTGATTAGGAACACTGATAGTGATTTCCCTGTCAAACCTGCCCGGCCTGCGAAGAGCTGGATCTAATACATCAGGAATATTTGTGGCTCCAATCACAACCACCTGCTTGCGCTTTTTTAATCCGTCCATTAATGCCAAAAGTTGTCCTACTACTCTTTTCTCTACTTCCCCTGTTACCTCTGTTCTTTTAGGTGCAATTGCATCTATCTCATCAATAAAAATAATAGCAGGAGCCTGTCTTGCAGCCTCTTCAAAGACATCTCTTAGATTCGCTTCACTCTCTCCATAAAATTTGTGAATGATTTCAGGCCCATTCACAACGGTAAAATATGCATCGGTTTCTGTAGCTACTGCTCTGGCAATCAACGTTTTTCCTGTTCCGGGAGGCCCACAAAGTAATACACCGTTAGGCGGGTCTACTCCAATTTTTTCAAATATTTCCGGAAATCGAAATGGCAGTTCAATCATTTCTCTTACTCGCTTTATTTCGGCATGAAGTCCACCTATATCCTCATATGCTGCTCTGCCACCGATTTTTGCTTCATTTGTTTGATCCGTAAATTTAATAACTGTATCAGAATTTAAAAGCACCGTTTCCTTAGGATAAGTTTTGACTACTTTAAAATCTAAGACTTTTGCTCCAAAAAATTTTATTCTAACTTTATCTCCTATTATAACCGGAATGCCTTCTACACATTTTTTTATATATTCGACATCCCAGTCATCTACTTCTTCACCGTCTTTTAAAATAGGTGCTAATACTACAGTGTCAGCCGGAAAACAGACACATTTTTTTACAATTATATAATCCTCTAAATCGATACCGGCATTTTCTCTAATAATATTGTCTATCTGTATAATGGAATTGTGTCTGTAATCTTGATACAACGGAAGCAGTTTAGCAACCGTATCCTTTTTTCCTGACACATAAATAATGTCCCCTACCTCAGCACCTAATCGAGCCATATCATCCTGATCCATTCGTGCTATCCCACGACCAACATCTTTTGACTCTGCTTCTTGTACTTTCAAAGATAATCCATTTTTTCTTCCGATACATACATCCATCATATCGGCTTACTCCTCCTTTTATTATTGCTCCCTGTGACTCATCCAACCACATCGTGAACAGCCATACGAAAGCAAGCTCTCCCTTTTTTCCTTTTTGCCACATAGCGGGCAGGTCTCCATATTTTTCTCATTTTCATTTTCCTTATTTATTATTTGTTCTCCAATTACTTTTTCCCATTCTATCAAAGATTCCTGATTATCTGAAAAACACACTGCTTGATTATTCTGATCTTCCTTATACATTAGAACCAGCGATTTTTCTTCTACCGGTGCACTTCCAAATTGTACATCCTGTACTGCAATATGTACTAACGTATCTGTAGAAATATCGAAAAGCAGCTTTTTATCAAAATCATACCACCAGCAAAGTCTTTGATCGGTAAGATATAAATGTCCCGGTTTCCATTGGTAATGCGTGGTTCCATCCATGATATAAGAATAACGAAACCACATTTTACTGCTATGCGTTACCTCTTCTTCCGGTTGCAAGAATTCTCCCAGAACTTCTTTTTCCACCGGGAAAATAGGATTTTCTTCTAAGCTTAACCCTTTTGTAATCATGATGTCTTCTATGGCTTTTTTCAATGCATGAACATCTGTCGTATGCATGATTATCATTTCTTCTTTTAATAAAAGGCAAAGCTCCTCCCTTTTGCCATTGAAATGATCTTTTTCTTGAAATGCCATAGCTTTCACCTCTTCGTAATATATTTCCAGAAGAATTTCATAGGGTATTTTTCGAAACATAATCAGTCTCTTGTTTGTAAGGTATATCGTTCCTGCTCTCCAGTTATTATAAATTCCTTTGCTGTACCAATGAGTACCAAACACACTGAAAATAATGTACTCATCTCTTTCTAACTTTGGTTTTTGTTTTTCTGTTTCCTTCATTGCCACAGCGCGCTGTGCTTCATCCCAATCTTTCATAACTCCATATTCCAGCATCGTCTCCATACCAGCAAGAGCCAGTTTTAGATTAATACCAATTAGAGGAATCCCAGCTACTGTTACAATTAGATCTGTATTTAATAATATGCCCTTATCAAGTATTCTGTCTAACAGATCATTAAGAGTCGTTTGGGGACTCCGGTTTGGCTCCATTGTAACCCCGCCTTTCTATTAGCTTAAGTGCCATTGTTTTTTTTATAATGCTAACCCACTTCTCAGGTTCTGCCAATGCTAAGTAAATTTGTTGTTCTCCCTTTACACTATGATAGTCGATGCACAACTGTTTCACTTTGCATCCTAAAAGCCATGTTTTTTTTATAATGCAGATTTTTATAATTCTATCCAGCCCAATTTCAAACAAACACTTATTCATCTGCATAAAATATAAATTATTTCCAGTAAGATACAAGTGTCCAATCTGCCAAGCAGATCTTCTTTCAATGGTACCTTGGGACTTTAAGATAATATTATCTTTTCTATCCGTTACCATTGCTTATTGCTCCCTTCTCGGGAGTAACAAAACTGTAAGGTGCCCACGGTCCACTAAATCTTACTGTTATTCCTTCATGATTTTCAATTTCCTCTAATGCTTCTCCTAATGGTGCAACACGATCCTTCTTAACAAGGCACGATAAGTTCATCAGCATCTGCTGATTACCTCCTACCATTTTTACCTTTCCGATTACGATATCAGCAGGATATTTTTTAATCATTGCATAAAACTCTTTGAAGTATTGATCTGCTATTTCCTCAATTCTTTCCTTCACTAAATCTTTTAGTATTTCTCTCTCCATATAAGCGATTCCTTCGGGTTTTGAATCAATTTCTTCTTTCTTTTTTTTAATCTTTTCATCTTTTTCAAAAATAGTTTCACTTAAAGACCCAGAATCCAAAATGACTTGAATACCATATTCTTGACAATTCTCTATTTTTGACAGGGTTTCCATGAAACTCTCATAATTCTTATCTAGCCACTTGATTGCCGCTTCTTCAGGATCACTTCCACTTTTTCCTTCAATAATCATATCAAAGCTCATTGGAAGTACACTATCAAATTTTTCAGCTACAATATCCAAAACTTCTTGTTGTGTAAAGAGCCATTCCTTTACAACATTTTCATCTTCTGATTCATATGGTTCAGCTTGGCAGTCATGTACAACAATACATGCATCTTTATAAGGAATGGTATATACATTTGCTCCATCCAGTCCTATGTTTCCCAAACTCTCTCTTTCACCTTTACCAGCTATTCCATATACATATCTAGCAGGCTGATTCTGAGAATCACTCTGTTTTGCTTCTTCTGACAGATTATTTAAACTCTCTCTTTCCTCTACCGTTTTAAAATAATCTTCCTTTTCTTGCCTCGTCACAACCTCTCTCATTTGAACTATATTCTCAGGCTTTTCTTCTATCGGTTGAACTATATCCGAGAGCTTTTCTTCTTCTGGTTGATGCATATCCTCATGCTTTTCTCCTATCGGTTGAACTATATTCGAGAGCTTTTCTTCTTCTGGTTGAAGCATATCCTCATGCTTTTCTCCTATCGGTTGAACTATATTCGAGAGCTTTTCTTCTTCTGGTTGAAGCATATCCTCATGCTTTTCTCCTATCGGTTGAACTATATTTGATGGCTTTTCTTCTACCAGGCTGATTGATAGCCGTTCACTTTTGATATCTTCCAGCTTCTCCTTCATTGATTCGATAGAACTTTCCATATAGTCAAACCGTCTCTGCATCTTTGTAAATTTTTCATTAATGAGATTTACTTCCTTACCTATTTCTTTATTTTCTTCTTTTTTGATTTCTTTATCTGGTTTTTTACCCTCTGGAGACAAGATTACAGATAATGCTGACACAAAAAATTGTATTTTTTCATCCTCTACTTCTTTATCTAAACTTGATAAAATTTTATGTATATTTGAAACATTGATTTCTTTTCCATTTTCTTGTAAAAGCATAACAATATAAAGGTATTCCATTCTCCTCACCACCTTAACTTAAACGTTTTCTTCTGCATCCTCTGCCCATCTTTGGGGATTCACTAATCGGTCTACAACACTGTCTACAATTTCATCCAGACCATCTCTTACTCCTTTTACCGATTCCGTAATACCTTGCTCTTCCTTAATCCCTTCAATTGCAATATCAAGCTCCATTAAAGCATTCCCTAACTTTTCCATTTCCTCACTCGTTAATGAGCCACCCATCATCCTTTTACGGGCTTGATGCTTTAAAGAGTCCCTTATAATTTCCACCAAAGCCATAATTAGACCCAATAAGCCATGTTTTAAATTGTCTTCATCGATTTCTAATGCCATAAAATTTCTTTCCTTCTTTCTACTACTGATTTTTACTCAACGTGATTTGTACTATTCCATGCCGTTGCTCTATTTTTACCCTATCACTCAGCGTAATGGAAGAGGATATTTCAGTGATAATTACAATCTGATTCTCTTCATCAAAAACATCTACCAATGGCTTTCCACCCTCCCCTATAAATAACTGATTATCTGATAAATCATCTGATAACCACCAATGAAAAGGTATTTTTTTACCACTCATACGGTCCAGTCCAGATTCTCTAAATTCCAATATAGGCTTGCCAAAAATTTCAATAGCCGCAGGGTTAATAACCTCTCTCAGCCTATCTAATACTTCCATATCTGCCAAAGATCCAATAAGCTCTGTTAATTCAGCAATTCTGGCATGCCCATGACATCGAAAATACCAAAAAATTTTTCTGCTCTTCTCATCTAAGCTGTTTAAAAATATACTTAGGTTATCTGACTGAAATTGCTCTTCTCGCGTCATCTTTATCCTCCACTCACTGTTGTGAAAATTATCTATATATTCTAAGTTGTTTTAAGAGTTTTATAATTACTGCTGAACCGGTGCCGCAATAAGAGGCACTCCTTGGAGTTCTTTCTCTTTTAATCTCTTTTCCGCTTTAGCACTCATCCATCCGCACCATGGGCAACAATCATTTAACAATTCTTCCTTTGATACTTCCTTACCACATTGTGGACATGTCTCTACACCAGACTGTGCTTCTTTCCATGCTGCTGTTTCTAGATTCGTACCCGATGGAAACTCTAGACCATATTTTGCCGCTGTTGCAAAGGAGGAGAGTGCCGCTCTTACCTTTACCCCTAAGAGCTCAACTCCCGCTACTGAAACAACAATATCTGCATTTATTACCAGTCCTTTATCCAGAAGCCTGTCAATAACATCTACCAACGAACCCCTATCATTTTTATCTCGAGACGCTTCTATCATTTATCTCCCCCCTTTAACGAAATATTTTTTGTTGACATGCATTTTGACTCAATATCTAAAACTGTCACTCTTCATCATAATTCTGTTTTCTTTCTTTAATTTCCTGAAGCCGCAGCATAAGATGATCCTTAATCTCCTCATAATCATTTTCGCTGATTTCTTCCATTTCATATTTTAACCGTACCTCATACAACTCTTTTTGTACTTTACCTTCATCATTAATTTCTTGATCAATATAATCATGTATTAAAGATACAAAATTTATAAAATTTTCCAATATTGACATATTTCACACTCCCTTATCCTATTTAGATATTTCTACAAAATTATACGGTGGCCAAGGTCCGGTGAATTTTATCATATATTTTTCATCATAAGACGGAGTTAACTTATTTAATTCTTCAGTAAACAAATCCAATTTCTCTTTTTCAATTAAAAAAGAAGCATTGAGAACCATGTTTACCGTATTACACTCATTTGACCTTGCATGTGAACTAAACTTTTTTAATTTTAAAAAAATCTTGCTTTCAAGCTCTCCTTGCTTTTTCTCCAGTGCTTTTTTAACCATTCTGCCTAATTCCACTTTAAGGTTAACCGCCAGTTGTTCATTCATTCCTGCGATCTGTTTCTTCATTCTCCTAATATCATCATTCTCAATCACAGAATTCAAATACTCACTCTTTATAAATATTTTTAATCCTACTTCTATTTTACCTGTTACTTTTAAAATATTTTTCTTTAAATTAATATAAGTTGCTTTTAAAAATGAATTCAAATCATTTCTCGTCTTTAAAACGTTTCCATAGTTAAAGGGCAACACAGTATAGTAGTTCATTAAATCCTTAACAACATTTTCATGTATTTCAATATTTTCCATAGAAAAATCATAAACTTTATAAGGGACATTGCTAACTACAGCCAGAATATCTTTATATTCAACCGTATATAACTTTCCTTCCTCTAATCCTATGTTTTCTATCTTAATATTTTCTTGTTTTGGAATAATGCAATATAAATAAATTCCTTCAAGGCTTGTCATTAGAATACCTCCATTTTTGTCCATCTATTATCGATTTCAACAAGGATGTTGTAATTACTGCCTCTTCCAATTTTAATCCTTCCGTAACGCATTGCTTAGCTACCAATAAAGCCGCTTCATCACAGATATGTTTAATATCTGCTCCTGACAACCCAGCCGTATTTTCCCCAAGTTCCTTAAAACATAAGTCTTTTTCCAACGGTCTGCCTTCCAAATGAATTTTGAAAATTTCTTCTCGGGCGGGACAATCTGGTTTTCCTACTTCTATTTGTATATCAAACCTACCGGACCTTAAAAGTGCTTCATCCATAACTTGAATTCTGTTTGTTGCACCCATTACAATAACATCTCTCATTTCCTGTACCCCATCCATTTCTATGAGTACCTGACTGGTAATACGATCTTGCACATCGGATGATTCATTATGAGTTCCCCGTGCTTTCATCAAGCAATCAATCTCATCAAAAAAGATAATACTTGGAGCTGCTTCTCTTGCTTTCTTAAATATCTGACGAATATTTTTTTCAGATTCTCCATACCATTTTGACATTAATTCAGAACTTTTAACACAAAGAAAATTAAAGCCTAGTTCATTGGCAAGGGCTTTTGCAAGTAATGTCTTTCCTGTTCCTGGGGCTCCATACAATAAAATCCCTTTTGGAACATTCGCTTTGACATAATCATAAATTTCTCTGTATTGAAATGGCCATTCAATAATCTCTTTAAAATACTGCTTTACTTCTCCTAAACCACCTACATCTTGCCAAGAAACATCTGGCGCCTCAATTATGACATCTCGAATGACGGAAGGCTCTACTTGACAAAGTGCCCGCATAAAATTATTCATTGGAATACTCAGATGAAATATAATTTCATTTAGCTGATATTCATTGCTTAGCTCCTGTCCCTGAAACGCATCCCTTACAGTTATCATAGCTGCTTCTCTACATAAAGCATTTAAGTCAGCCCCAACAAAACCTCCTGTTAATTCTGACAATTTCTTGATATCTACGTCTGAGCCTAGAGGCATACCTCTGGTATGTATATTTAAAATATCCATACGGCATTTTACATCTGGTATCCCTATCTGAATTTCTCGATCGAATCTGCCTGGACGTCTAAGCGCAGGGTCTAAAGAATTTGGTATGTTGGTTGCTCCAATTACCATCACTCGTCCTCTGTCCCTGATTCCATCCATGAGTGTTAACAATTGAGCAACTACACGCTTTTCTACATCTCCTTTGGTTTCTTCTCTCTTTGGAGCAATTGCATCAATTTCATCAATAAATATAATACTTGGAGCATTTTTCACAGCCTTGTCAAAGATTTCCCGTAGCTTCGCTTCACTTTCTCCATAAAACTTATGTATTATTTCAGGACCATTGATACTAACAAAATAAGAATCTGTCTCATTTGCAATCGCTTTAGCAATTAATGTTTTTCCAGTTCCGGGTGCTCCATGCAAAAGAACTCCTTTTGGCGCATCAATTCCCAGCTTTTCAAACAAATTGGGATGCTTTAATGGCCACTCTATCATTTCTCGTATCTTTAACATTTCATTTCCAAGACCACCAATATCCTCATATGTCACTCTAAGATTAAAGTTTCCCTGCTCTTTACTGTTTATGATTTTTATTTTTGTATCATGGGTTACAATAACCGCTCCCTCTGGCTCTGTACTTTCTACCATAAATTCATAAAATAAGGATCCCATTAAATTGGCTCTGATTTTATTACCTTTTAACAATGCTAGTCCGTCAATTAATCGACTTATGTAGATTCCTTCTTCTTCATTGGCATCTTTAGTTTTAGCATTAATTTTAAGTAAATTTACTCTTTTTGCTTTCTCGCATTCTATCTTTTTTACAGAAACATTTTCACCTATGGTAACTCCTGAGCTCTCCCTTGTATAACCGTCAATCTGAATGATTGACATACCTCTTAAATCGGATTGTATTGGCATTACCTTAGCAATACTTTTTTTTATACCCTCAATTTCAACAATATCTCCAATTCCTACCTCTAACGCACTCATCGATTGAGGATCTATGCGCGCAATGCCATGACCTACATCCTTTGATAGTGTCTCTGTTACTTTTAATACTAAATTATTATTTTCTTCCATATTTCATCACTCCACTTATATGTAAAATTACAAACCTTTTTCAAATTGTTTCATATTTATATTTATTTACAAATTGTAATTTCGGTAACACCGTTTTTATAGGTCCATGAAAGTTTTTGGTTATCTATAATACAAGGTACCGTTATTTCTTTATAATATATTACCTCTGCATTTTTTGCTTCAAATGTAAGACGGTTATCTTTACCGAAAATTTTAATATCTTCCTCTTCGATATTACTGGTAAGAACAATAATCTGGTATCCTATTTCTTCCGCATAAATATCTATACTAGGTTCTTTCTTAATTTGATCATTTTTGATTGCTTTTCTATCTGAATGCATTTCATTCAATCCTGTCTTTATTGTCACGTCATATTGGGTTTTGATTTTATTTTGGGTAGGCAAATCAATTTCTCCGGATACATTTTTGAAATTCTCTCCGGTTACAATCAAATCATCCACCATGCCCAAAATACCTTCCAACCCTTTCATGAGGTTATTGAATGGTCCTTTCACATCATTCCTTTTATCATCGTATGATCCCATTTATATCTCTTCCTAACTTTATATTATTTTATTTCTCTTGCTCCATAAATAAGGTTGGATTTTATATTGATTTTTCCAATATCTTACCACGCTCTCTTATCTCTTCTCTAGAATAAGATAATACCTGTAAATTCAAGTCCATATATAACTTATACACAGAAATCAAATCTTTTTTTGCATGTATTTTAGTATAATCATCATCCGTAATCACTTCTACCATCAGTTCCCAACCCTCGTCGCAATGACTTACTCCTACAACAGTTGCAGTACTTTCGTAAAGATCTTCAAAAAATATTTTTGCTGCTTCGATAACTTTTTTCATGAAACTCACCTCACTTTTTCAAATTCATAGTAAATCAATTGATACAAACAGTAATCTTTTTGTTCACAGTTCACAGAAGCAAGTGATGAAATTACCTTAGACTGTGCACTGCGAACTATAAGCTTAAATAAAAACATACATTTAAACTGTATTTTTACTAGGTTTTGCCAGTAATCCTACAGCATCAGCATAACATAACCAGGTTTCTACACTTGCTATTACAATTCTGGCTTCAACTGCAAGCAGCTCAATTCCAACAAGAGAAACTCTGGCCCATACATCTATTACAATACCTTTATCCAAAATTCGATCAATGACCTCTGCCAGACTTGAAGCTTCTATGGAATGTTTCATTTATGCCCCTCCTTGTAATCTTTTTACATATATATTCATAATTATTTTAAATATATCTGTTTTGGAATATTTAAAGATCTAAATTTAAATAATAAAATCTATAGAAATACCAAATCACAAAAGATTTTTTAAATTATTATATCTATTTTCCAGCAATTCCAGCCTTTGATTTGCCATATCAATCTTATTCAGACAAGACTCTTTCGTGTTTTCCAGCCTTTCCATCTGACTTGCAATAATATGCAGCTTAAGGTATATAGACGCTCCACTCATAATTGGCTCTGGTCTAACGTAAACATGACTTAGCGTTTTTATTTTTTGCATTATCTTTTTCCTCCATAATATCTGGTTTGTTCTTGTGATACCATATTTCTAGTACGCTCTTGTAACACCATTTTCATAATAGTATCCAATTCTTCTTTTATCTTTGCTCTGTCGACATGTGTCCTTTGAACGCTGATTCCGGAAGTTAATACATCGATACAAACTTTTTTAAATATTTCATTATCATAAGCAACATTTATTTTTCCTTCTTTAACAATTTTGCACAATTTGATAGAGTCTCTTAAAGATACTAAAAACTCAGATCGATTATTTTCTCTGAATTTTCTTACAATAAGCACCAGATTTTTTGCTAATTCCTCAGTAATTCCACTATTAGCAATTGCAATACTAACTTCACTATCATAATCTGGAAAATCTAATTCCAGTGTAATAAACCGATCTACTAATGCATCCTGAGATTTATAAACTCCTGTATACTCTTCTGGATTACTTGTAAAAATAATTTTAAAATCCGGATGTATTTTAAGTAATTTGTTGTTTCCATAATAATTGATGGGCAGTTCAAGTACTTTTTCTTCAAGCACAGATAAAAGAATGTTATTTGTTTCAGGCCTGGATCTGGTAAATTCATCATAAATTAGAACATACCCTTTTTCGCAGGCATTGATAATTCTGCCATCAATCCATTTTTGCTCATAATCTTCCACTGTTTTACGAACAGAATGTATATAATTATCTTCTACTAACTTTTTTGTAAATCCATAATCTGATCCCACAATATCAGATGTTTCAACTGCTTCATTTCCAAAAATCATGGTAGTAGGTTTTCCGATTAGTTGCGCAATATACATGGCCAATACAGTTTTACCTGTTCCAGCCGGCCCTTTTAAATGAATTGGATATCTTGCATTTAGATATAAAAGAGCTCGATTCGTAATTTCTTCTATATATGGAGTCAATGTAAAAGCTTTATTGTACGCCATTGCAACATCATCAAAACTTTTAACCCCTTCCCTCGACATGAATTCCCAACCTCCCTATACATATTTTCAATTTTTATAAATACACTCAATAAATTCTATATGAAATTATTTTATAGGAACGAACTATAGACAATCTATAGTATGTAACTAAGTAAATATATAACACATAAAATCATGGGAAATTAATTAACATTTAAATTTTTATTTAAATAATTTGAAGAACCTTTCACTATCTTCAGTAATATTTTCTTCTGAACCTAAAGCTAATTTTTGATAAATATGAAATACTTCAACGACATTTTCCTCTTTTTCCTTTTTTATTTGAATAAAAATTCTGCTTTCTGATTCAAAGGAATTTTTATATATAATCACTATACGTTTACTTTCGAGTGCTGATTGTATTTCAAGATCACAATCCTTGTACTCTAACGCAATTTTCCCTCGATATATACTCTCTATTTCAACTCTCTTTTTAGTAAATCGTAATATCGCATCACTTTCTTTGGTAATATTAGGATGTCCTCCCAAGTATTTTATAATATATGACCATTTAGATGGAATACGATGTGCCATTTATCAACCCCCTTTAATTTTTGTATTTATTTCCATAGTTTTTATAGTTTTATCCTTATAAACTTTACCAATTTTCATAAATTTTTTACCGCACACGGCCAATAATAGTTATGTTACAGTATCGTATTCGTACACGAGATAATGACTATCTCACATCCTTTGTATGTTTTCACCGTGTGCAGTATTTCACTCTGTGGTATTTTTTAATAATGATACACTTATTTTATTTCCCTAGGATGATGTTCTTCTTTCAATAGTCCAACAGCGTTAGCATAGCATAACCAAGTTTCTACACTAGCTATAACAATTCTAGCTTCTACTGCCAAAAGTTCAATACCAACTAATGAAACTCTAGCCCAAAGGTCAACAACGATTCCCTTGTCAAGGATTCTATCAATTACTTCTGCCAAACTTGAAGCTTCAATTGAGTGTTTCATGTATAAACCCCCATCAACTTTTTCTTTATATGATATTCGGTAATTCGCAAAATGTTTCTTACTAAATTGGATTAATACAAAATATTTTCTTTTAATCGTGTTTTTCATTAATAAAACATCTGAAAAACAGGTGTCCGTTTTGTATTTATTATACTTTTTATGTAACACAATTTTTGCCCTTTCATATATTATTATTAGAAATAATTAATTATTAAGGAGGTTTCATTTATGAAACATTCAATTGAAGCGTCAAGCTTGGCAGAAGTAATTGATAGAATCCTTGACAAGGGAATCGTTGTTGACCTTTGGGCTAGAGTTTCATTAGTTGGTATTGAACTTTTGGCTGTAGAAGCTAGAATTGTTATAGCTAGTGTAGAAACTTGGTTATGCTATGCTAACGCTGTTGGACTATTGAAAGAAGAACATCAGCCTCATCCAAGACCTATGTAATAGAATAAGTACAATTATATTATTTCATCCAATTCATATATTTTTAGAGAACATTATCAGTAAGGGGCTTATTTAGAAAGTACTCAATGAAAACTTCAAGTTTACAAAACATTATCGATAGTATCTCTGGTAATGTTATTGTTGTTAACCTTTAGGCTGTAGACGCATATATTATTAGCGCTACCGTAAAAACTTGAGTATGTTACACTAAGCAGTTTGAGCATTCGCAAAGAAAAAAACTTGTTAATTATTAAATTTCATAAAGCAGCATAGTATCTAATAAATTTATTAGCCTCTTTATTATGATCACAAGATTATAGGAAGTTATGTGTTAAAACACAAACTTCCTATTTTTGATTTGAAAATTTATCCTAAGTTAATAATTTGACCTTTTCTTTTTAATTAAAATAGTTTACAATAATTAATAATGAGTTTATGAAAGGAGCTATTTATGGCAAATAAAAAATTAAGTAAGCTGTTAGCTTTTGCAGCAATTTCCGGAGCTGCTATTGCTGCCGGTATTGCATATTTTAAACGTAAAAATGAAGCTGAACTCTGGGATGATGATTTTGATGATTTAGACGACGATTTTGATGATGAGGATTTTGATTTCCCACTTCCAGAAGAGGACAAAGAAGATTCAGCAAAAAGGGAGTATGTTTCTCTTAATCTTGATAAAGAGTCTAATACGGAGGAAACCACCAAGATCGATGAAACCCCCAAGGTTGAAGACGCAATACAAGCAGCTTCCAACTCCAATGAAACAAAAGAAACCATAGTAGAGAATGAGCAGACCAAAGAGGTATAGAGGTATATTCCTCTTTACACGCTTCATAAACAAAGGAGCTAAAATACTGATGTTAGTAAACTACAGTATTTAACTCCTTATCTTCTCTTACTAAAATTCCCATGCATTTCTGAGTCTGTCTACCGCTTCTTTTATATCCTTTTCTGCCAGACTGGCATAACCTAATAGGATCGTTGTATTTTCATGCCTATCATCTTTAATATAATAGTCAGATAAGCCATATACTCCAACATTTTGTTGCTTTGCCTTTTCAATCAACAGACTTTCTTTCACTTCCTTTGGAAAATTAGCCAATACATGCACGCCTGCATTCTCCCCTGTGATGCTTATTATGTTTTTTATTCTCTTTAATTCATTCAATAATATGTCATGTTTATTTTTGTAAGTGGCTCTCATCTTATTTAAATGCCTTTCATAATAACCCTGGTTAATAAACGTATTTAATATTGTCTGGTCAATTTTGGATACGGTAGATGCATAGAATCCCTTTTGGTAATAGTCTTTTATTAGATTTTGAGGAAGTACCATATAACTAACTCGAATTGCAGGAGCAATTGATTTAGAAAAAGTTCCCATATAGATTACCTTATCATTGACGTCATAGCCTTGCAAACTTGGAATAGGCTTTCCGATATAACGAAATTCACTGTCATAATCATCCTCTATGATATAGCGGTTCTCTCTCTTCGATGCCCAATTTAGTAGTTCCATTCTGCGCTTTATGGGCATGATAATACCAAGTGGAAATTGATGAGAAGGCATAACATAGGCAATATTGGAGTCGGTAGCCTCAAGCTGTTCTACATTCATTCCGTCCTTATCAAGTCCAATACAATTGACCCTGATTTTCAGGTTACAAAAGGTCTTATAGGCTTGTTTATAGGTTGGATCTTCCATAGCTATGATATGGTTGGTTCCAATAATCTGACTTAAAATCATTAACAAATAGTCATTTCCAGCACCAAGAATAATTTGACTCGGAGAACAGTTCACTCCTCTGGCCTGATGAAGATAAGTGCTAATCGTTGCTCTTAAATTAGGCTCTCCCAAAGGAAAACCTAATTGAAATAATTCTCTGTTATCCTCCATCAACGTATTTTTCATGATTTTTCTCCATATGCTATATGGAAAATTCTCTGTATCAATTCCATTTGGTGTAAAATCATACTGGATATTTTCTTGCTTTTTCTCAATATCGTAGGCGTTCATTTCTTTCGTTTTATTAATATGATACAAGCCTTCAATCTGACATACATAATAGCCCTTGCAGGCAACTGGCAAAATATAACCTTCCGAAACCAATTGCTCATACGCTAAATCTACCGTACTCCGGCTAATTTGCAGGTTCTTAGCAAGAATTCTGGTAGAGGGAAGCTTATTATGAAAGGGTAATTTTCCCTCTTGTATTTCTCTTTTAATATATTCATAGATTTGTTCATACAAAGGCTTCTTACCATTCGAATCCAGTTCTATCATCAATTCATACATTCACTCACCTGCTCCTATAGTTCTTCTTATATGCCTTAAATATAATTTATGGAAAGCATAATCTGCTTTCCATAATATAATACGTTGATATACACAAACCCTTATAAAAGGTCTTTGTTATTAATTTTCTTTTCTTTCTTGCAAAATAACTGTCTTTAGTTCACGAGCCTTTTCTTTCAAATTATTCTTTGCCACTCTGGAAGTAATTACATTAGATACCAATCTGGAAGCCATATCATATTGCTTGCACTGACAAGCCAAAGCGGCAAGCAAATAGTCCATCGTTGATTCATCCATACCACACATTGGAAATTCTTCTTTCGCAACTGCTGCACTAAAGCCTTCGTATGCATTTTTAATAAACTCCAACTCTTCTGTCTCCGACTTAGTTACTAAATCCTTATAATCATTTGCAGTCTCGTCCAAATCTTCTCTCTGTCCTCGAATCAGCCATGCAATTTTCAAGCATATGTATGCTTTTTCACTTACTCTGCATTTTTTCACAATTGCGTTTACCAACGCTAACTTATGTGATTCAATTGCTGCTTCATAAGATATCGTGGATTCATTGTTCACAGAAGCCTTATAATTCCTGCTGATTTTTTCTCTTATTAAGCTGGCTTGCGGACTGGTAATTAAATTAAAATACCTGGTTACAGTAGTATAACCGCATTTTGGGCAAGACACAATGTCGTACTTAAGCGGATCAATTCCCTGATACTTTGCTCTTAAATCAATATCAGTACCAAGTAACTTTGCCTTACCAGTTCGTACCGTCTTTGATTTAAATTCCTTATCACATACAGGACACTGATAGGTCTTATCAAATAGCAAATCTTCCTCTGCCGTTTCTTTTACTGCCGTACCCTTACTAATTGCTTCCGCTTTTTTCTCATCTTCAAAAATCTTCTCATCTTCGAAATTACCTAAACCAAACTTTTCTAAACCTGATAATAAATTCGCCATTTGTCATACCCCCTGCTATTTAAGCTTAAACGAACTCTTTAATGATACAATTCTATTAAAAACTAACTTCTCTGGTGTTGAGTCCTTTGAATCAATACAGAAAAATCCATTTCTTACAAATTGGTAACTGTCATAGGCTTTAGCTTTATCAAAGCTTGGCTCTAAATAACATTCCCTTAATACAGTAAGTGAGTTTGGGTTGAGATTAATACTTCCATCCTCGTTATAAACTCCTGCTTCTTCATTTACAATGTTTTCATATAACCGGACTTCACACTTAAGAGCATATGGTGCTGGCACCCAATGAATCGTACCTTTTACCTTTCTTTCGCTAAAGCCCGTTCCACATTTGGTCACAGGATCATAAGTACAATGTACCTCAGTAATCTTCCCTTCACTGTCCTTTACAAAGCTTTCACATTTCACAAAGTAAGCATTCATTAAGCGCACCTCATTACCCGGAAATAATCTAAAATATTTCTTAGGTGGCTCTTCCATAAAATCATCTCTTTCAATATACAATTCTTTGCAAAATGGTACTTGTCTTGAACCTAATTCTTCATTTTCCATATTATTGGCGACATCTAAATATTCGACTTCGCCATCCGGATAATTGTCTATGATTAATTTAATTGGATCTAAAATAGCCATCATTCTTGATTTTTTAAGCTTTAAATCCTCTCTTACACAATATTCAAGCATTGCATAGTCTACAGAACTGTTTGCCTTTGATACTCCACATAGTTCAACAAACATCTTAATCGATTCAGGTGTAAAACCTCTTCTTCTAAGGGCAGCAATTGAAACGAGTCTTGGATCATCCCAACCATCTACAACCCCATCCTCAACCAGCTTTTTAATATACCTTTTTCCAGTTACCACATTCGTCAAATATAGTTTCGCAAATTCAATCTGTTTTGGCGGCTTATCATACTCAAGCTCTCTAACTACCCAGTCGTATAAAGGTCTATGATCCTCAAATTCCAAAGTACAAATGGAATGTGTAATTCCTTCTATCGCATCTTCAATTGGATGTGCAAAATCATACATAGGATAGATACACCATTTATCCCCAGTATTATGATGTGTCATATGTGCCACACGATAAATAATCGGGTCACGCATATTGATATTGGGCGAAGCCATATCAATCTTAGCTCTCAACACCTTTTCACCATCTTGAAATTTATCGTTTTTCATATCTTCGAATAATTGCATATTCTCATCTATAGAACGGTTTCTAAATGGGCTGTTCTTACCTGGTGCAGTAAGAGTTCCTCTGAATTCTCTGATTTGTTCTGCTGTCAAATCACAAACGTATGCTTTTCCCTTTTTTATTAACTTTACAGCAGCTTCATACATCTGGTCAAAATAGTTGGATGCAAAAAACAATCTGTCTTCCCAATCTGCTCCAAGCCACATAATATCTTCTTTAATCGATTCTACAAATTCCGTTTTCTCTTTTGTTGGATTGGTATCATCAAATCTCATATTAAATTGTCCATTATATTTTTTAGCTAAACCATAATTCAATAAAATTGATTTAGCATGTCCAATATGAAGATATCCATTCGGCTCCGGAGGAAAACGAGTATGCACCATATCATAATACCCTTCTTCTAAATCCTTGTCGATTATTTGTTCAATAAAATTTTTGGAAACCGCAATTTCTTCCATAATATTCCTCCTAGTGCACTTCATATTAATAATTTATTTACTAATCATTAATATCCAAAAATACTGTAACTATTCAGTACTTTCTAGTAACCGTTACACAATACAAAACGCAGCAAGACTGCATTTTCCTTTACTAAACTAGAGATTTGTTTCGCAAATCTCATCATACATTATGGGTACCGAATTGTTACAAAATACTTACATAAATAGTATCATATCATATATTTTTAAAAGATTAAAGTATTAATAGGATATTAACAGATATCGCATGACAAAACAAATACATACGTTCCTTCTTTCATCGATATTTCGTAGCTGTTGAGAATTAAATACCCCCTTGCCTTTGCCAGCTTATGAACCGTTTCCTTATCGTGGGAATACAGAATGAGGATTGCATTCTCATTCAAGTGCTTCTTAATCTTTACAAAAAAGCGGTCATATATTTCATATATTTCATCTTTTGTTATTCTGCACATTGCAAAAGGCATATTTGTAATTACCTCATCAAATAGATATTCATGCGTAAATTCAAAAAAGTCTTTATTAATGTAGTGCGCTATCAGATGTGCCTCCTCTGTATTGATTCGGGCTCCTTCAATTGCTTCTTCCAGAATATCAATTCCATACATCGTGTTAGCTTTTACTTTTTTGTGTCTTTCTATGAGCATGGTACCAACACCACAAAACGGATCCAGCACAGTGGCATTTGGTTTTAAATAGTCCTTGACCAATTCCACCACCAATGCAGCATTGACAGGCTTTATACTGTTCGCTATTACATTTTTCCGATATACAAATCTATCGTCTGGTATTGTATATAATTTAACTAATAGATTATAATTTCCTTCTTTATTTTGAATAACTCTTATTTCAAATTCATAATTTGAGGTATTATTGATAAACTTTCTCTCTGATAAACGTTCAATTTCCAGCGCAAGCTTTTTCGCGAATTCACTCTTTTTATCAAGCGGAAGCTTGCTTTTTACTTCTACTCTAAAGTAAAAAGGAAGTTTTCCAATATGACTGTTTGTTAAAAATTCCAGTAAATTAGAATCTACTATTGTTTTTGCAGCTTCATGCACATCTGCAGGACATGTTTTCATTCCTGCAATACTAAAAAGAAGTTCCTGGTAAGTTCTTATTGTCAATACCTCTTCAATTCGATTTGTCTGCAGCATTATTCCCGCATTAAATTCCTTAGCTTTCATTCCCTCTAGTTGAGCTAATGTGACACTGGTGTAATTTCGATTCGTCAGCAAAATAATATTAAATTGCTCCTTATAACCAATAAATTTATGACTTGTAATTCCTTCGCACTGAACTATAATGGCCGTTAATTCTCTAAGCTCCTCTAAAACATGCTTTGTATTCTCCGGCGTCAATTCTATTTTTGATAATTCTTTTACCTGATCCTTGAAAGCTTCAATATATCTTTGACAGTTTAAATGCCCCATTGCCACAATATAAGAGCTTCGAATAAATAAGATATCTTCCTTTATATACTTATTATAAAGGAAATCCAGAGCCTCCTCAATGCCAAGTTCTCCAATTAGCAATGCAGCACTTTTTCGAACCTTTGCATCTTCATGTTCCAGCAATTGAAACAGTACATCATAATTATTTCCTAATTTATAAAGCAATGAAAGCTTATTTGCTCTATCCTTAACTTCTTTTCTCAATTCACTTAGATTCTGTCTTAAATCATTTTTAGTTACAATATTATTAAGTATCTCTTCTATCATATCTTCTCCATATCTTCCTGATAAAAAAAAGAACTGTTGCAAGATTTACCAACAACAGCTCTTCTTATTTTTAGTTAGCATATTTTCGCAAATCGTCTGCCATTCAATAATTAGCATCACATTTATACCTGTTGTATTGAAACTGTTGACAATAAAATAAGCATCATCACTAATGCTATCATACTTACAGAAAATCAGCTTTATCCGCTCTTTTATATTGCTGTTCTATCATAATTAATTCACCTTTCCACCATCTAAATTATTAGTTCAATCTTTTATTATTCACTAATTTTTGTCAATCTAACAATATACTATCATAAAACAGAATTTTTTAATATCACTATTTCAATTATTTATCTTTCTATTATGACTTTATCATATGATATTCGACATTGCCAAAAAGGATTAACACTTTTTTCATCATAGCACAAATTTATTAAACATTAAAAAACTTTATATAAATTCTTTATAATATTACTACCCTTTTTGAATATACTGTTTAGAGGTGATTATTATGGATGAATGTGAACTTGTTGCTTTTATCAGTGCAATTGCTTGCTCCATATCAAAATGCTATACAACTGATGAATTATCCCTATTTTCTTCCATGTTCTCCCAACTGGGTGATTCTTTGGGAACTATAGCTGCGAGAAGAGACCTTTGTGAGACTGGTTCGAGTACTGATAACAATAATAATATTGATAATGAATAGTTCTATATAACGTTAGCCTTATGAAATAACTTTATACTTTATAATAAGATTACCACACCGCCGCAGCTCTGACAATAAGCCTTTAAGCGGCGGGTATCTCGTTTTGTTGATTAGCTTCTTTTTTTCCTGGCTCTTTCACTTTTGATTCCTTTCATTAAACCGTAGTGAAAAATACAAATAGATATGTAGAGTCGGCCATGTTTCGAATATAGGTCTGTAACCAGATTAATGAAATTAATATCGTTTTGGTTGGGTATTGGTTGATATTTTAATAGCTCAAGCATCTTTAAGTAATCCAATGTTTCTTCTCGTTCTTTCTTCTCTTTATCCGACTGTTTCACAATTTTTTCCTCTCTATTCACTTATTCTGTTGCATAATATTATTTTTTCTGCTATATTTTTATTGTATTTGATTTTACATTTTCTTTTTGTCCATTATTGGTCTTGTCATTCTATTTATATTTGTACTTCTTCTACTGGTATTCCAACCCTATTGCATATTTTAAATAATCTTCCTATCTCTATTTTGGAAATATCATTTTCATACATTTTATATGTATTATATGGTATTTCAACAAACTTTGAAAATTGTTCCTGTGTTAATCCAGTGTTCATTCTTATTTCCTTCAGTGTCATTCTTTTTGCAAATTGCGTATTATTTTCCATTGTTATTTTCCTTTCTTTTCGTTGTCCGTAATTGGTCGTATACAAATAGTAGCACAGTAAAATGTTTAAGTCAACCATTTTCGGTCATTCATTATAAATTTTATTTGCATTTTGTCCACTTTAAGGTTACAATAGAATATATTAAAAGGAGAATTGATTATGAGTGAAAAAGATTTTGAGCTTTATTATGAAATTGGAGAAAAGCTGCGTGAGGTTCGTTTGGAGAAAAGTCTTACTTTAGCGGAAGTTGCTGTTCAGCTTGATATTGCTTCTAAAACACTTCAGCGCTATGAATGTGGTGAACGTAAAATAAAAGTGGAAGCCTTACAAAAGCTTGCTTCCATTTATGAATTTAATTATTATAATTTTGTAAGGGACGTTAGATTGGATTCGATTAAGAAAGATTATAATATCGATCTGATTTATAAGGACAATAAAATACAAATGTTGGCTGAGTCCTCCTCTTATCCTGAGACAAAACCACTTGCCTTTGAAGATTTACGCGAGTTTATTACTGTAAATGCAAAGGCTTTAAGAAATGACCAAAAAATTGAATTAATTAAAATTTTATCTCAATAAATAATATTTATGCCTATAAAGGACATTAAGGTCTATGGATTATATCCACAGGCCTTAATCTGATTAATTTTTTTATTCGTACTTATCTTTTTTGTGTGTATTAAATTCTTCCTGACTTAATTCCCTTATTTCTTTTAATGTACCGTTGCCATCTTTACTCTCTTTTTTCCTATCTATATTTCATATTTTCACATGAATTCTTTTAATTTGATTGACATTTATCAAAAAAACTTGCAAAATATAAGAACATACGTTGTATGTGTGAGATAAACTAAGAGGGGAAACCATGTATGAACGAAAAAAATGTATCCTTAAAGCCAATTGAAAGAAAATCCTTGTATCTAAAGATTTCTGATTCAATATACAGCTACATAAAGGTAAACAGATTACAGCCAGGAGACAAGCTGCCTTCCGAACGCGATATGTCTGCTATGCTTCAGACCAGCAGAAATTCTGTAAGAGAGGCACTGCGGATTTTGGAGGATCGAGGTCTTATTTATGTTAAAACGGGACGCGGTGTTTTCATTAAGGATCCTTATGGTGAGAAAAGTACCCTTTCTATCCGTTTAGACAATTGTTCTATGGCGGATATACAAGAGCTGCAATATACTTTAGAGCATCAAGCCATACTTAATGCAATCAACCATGCCACCAAGGAAGAGAAAGAAGAATTAATAGATATCGCTTCTGAAATGGTAAAGCTGTCACAGGAAAATATTTACAGCCACACACTCGATCATGGATTTCATAGCAAATTATACGAAAGTGGAAATAACACTGCCATTTATCAAATAATTATAAACATTCGTGAAGATCGATTTGTACGTCAACAAGATTCTAAATCCGGTAATGATTCAATATGGCTTCCTACCGTATCAAAGCATCTGGAACTTGCGAATGCTATCTATCGCAAAGACATTAAAGCTGCATTCCAAGCCGTTGATGAGATTAACGACTATGGCTTCAATCTGAAATCAGAACAATAAACTAAAAAGCGGACATGTCTGCATCTGTCTTTCTTATGAAATAAAATAGGAGATGTCCTTTTTCAATTTCATGAGAAAGGGACATCCCCTGATACAGTGATTAAAACATTTATTCTATATGTATAATAAAATCTTTCAAATCTTATATCATTATTAAAGATTTAATTCTTTATTTAGCTCTAAATATTCTTCGTAATTGTCGCTGCCTTTCTTAATCTTAGCAATTCCAAATCCCGTAAAGCCCCATATAATGGCAAAGATTACTCCAGTATAACACAAGCATGCCCAAGGTGCATACTCAATGGTAGCTACACCCAGTGTAGATGTCATATAAACTCCGGCAAGTGACCATGGAACCAATGGTTCTACTACTGTAATACTATCCTCCAGCGTGCGCGAAAGATTCTTTGTCTCTAAACCTCTCTTTACATATTCTTCTCTGAAAAGACCTCCAATCATGAGGAAAGTTACAGATGCTTCCCCAATGACTGTAATAATAATCACTCCCAGAATAGTAGTAATGGTAATAAGTTGTCCTGTTCCATGAACATGCTTCATGATACGTTCTAAAATGACATCTAAGCTTCCTGAAACAGTCAAGGCACCGATAAAACCAAAAGCACAAAAAGCCATTAGTGCAGTATTCATCATAGAGGACATACCACCACGCTGTAAAAGATTCGGAACTTCTTTTACAACGCTGTCTAAATCAACAGCAGGATTCACAAACATATCCATTTTAAAGCCGCTTACCATACTGGTCGCACAGGTTGAAAATGAAAATCCCTGAACAGCCATTGCAATAATAATGGCTACGGCTGATGAAATCATCATAACCGGAATGGTAGGTTTTTTCTTAAGTGAGCCCATAACTACAATAACAGGTGGAACAAGAAGTAAAATTCCTATTGGCATACTGAAATTAAACAGCTTAGCCAATGTCTGAATAATGTCATCCACCTGTCCAATCTCTCCGCTGCTTGCAAACGACATACCTGCAATAACATAAACCACGCAGCTTATAATAAAACCAGGAACGGTGGTATAAAACATATGCCCAATATGTTGATACAAATTAGTATTTGTTGCAATTGCTGACATATTGGTACTATCAGAAAGCGGAGACATTTTATCTCCAAAGTATGCTCCCGCTACAATGGCTCCTGCTACTGCCGGAAGCGGTGCTCCCATACCTGCTGCCACACTCATAAGTGCTGCACCAACAGTACCTGCTGCCCCCCATGAAGTACCCGTACTGACAGACAAAATTACGGTAACAAGAAATGAGGTTACTATAATAAATTTGGGACTAATGATTTGCAAACCAATATATACTAAAAACGGAATCGTACCACTTACAATCCAAGCCCCAATCATAAGGCCGACACATATTAAAATCATAATTGCTGGAAACGCTTTTGCAAGCTTTTCTACAATTTCACTCTCTATTTCTTTCCATGTATGACCCAATAACAGACAGATGCATACTGTAAATGCCGCACAAACCAGCAGCAGAATCTTAATGTCAACACTAAATAAAATCAATCCAGTAAAAAGTACTACCAGCATAAATGCCAATGGAAGAATTGCAACTCCAAGGCTTGCCTTTCTTATTGTTTTATCATTCATCATCTTCTCCATGATACACCTCGTATTTTAGATTTTATTCAAAGCCTGCTTCAAATCCTGAAGCAAATTCTCACTACCTTCCAGCCCGCAGTGCAGTCTAACTATGTTTTTGCTTAAATGATGGAATTCCAATTCTTTCTCACTCCAATTATAAGTATAAGCAATTGCCAAACTTTCAAAACCTCCCCAAGAGCAGCCCTTACTAAATAATTTCAAGCTGTCTACAAAGGTTTCTACATCTTGTACATCTCCCTCGACTTCAACACTAAGCAGACCACATTCCCCCGACTGCTGCTTACGAGCCAGCTCATACTGTGGGTGAGATGGCAGTCCTGTGTAGAATACACGCTTAATTTTGGGATGATTTTCTAAAAATTTTGCTATCTCCATTGTAGTTTCATAATGTCTTTGCATACGAACATCTAGTGTACGAAGTCCTCGAATAGCCAGCCACGCCTCCATAGGTCCAATTACTCCTCCAAACCAATCTCTTTGAACCATTATCTTTCGCATAAACTCTTCATCCTTAGATATTAATACTCCACCAATCAGATCGCTGTGTCCACCTATATATTTTGTCATAGTATGCATAACGATATCAATACCCATATCAAGAGGTTTTTGGAAAATAGGTGTTGAATAAGTATTATCAATATAAGTTTTAATTCCATGCTCCTTTGCCAGTTTAGCAACCCCTTCCAAATCCACTACAGAAAATACAAGGGTTGTTGGACTCTCCAGTATAATCATATCCGTCTCGGGGCGAATGGCTTGTTCGAATTCCTTTAAATCTTTACCTTCTACATAAGAAACTGAAATGTTCATTTTCTCTCCCAGAAACTCATCCAGGAGATGCTGTACAGGTCCATAACACTCACGAATGCAAATAATATGACTACCTGTTTTGCAAATTGCTAGTATTGCTGCTGCACAGGCTGCCATACCCGCTGAAAAAACTACGGCTCTTTCACCATGCTCTAGTGCTGCCAGTTTTTTTTCTAAAATTGTAACGGTAGGATTGGATGCTCTTCCATAATAATATTCATCATTGAATATATCCACTGCAAAATAGTCCTTTACGGAATCAAATACATGAAGGGAATTCATAAACACTGGCGGTGTTACTGATTTCATATATTTTTCCGGTGTTTCACCCATATGGGTCAATGCTAGTAAATCCTGTTTGTCTGTCATAAAGTCCTCCTCTGGTCAAGTGATTGAGTTTTTTTGAGTGGTTTAACGGTTCAGTGGTTCAACCACTCAATTTAAATGTATTATAGTTTTTTTATATACTATTGTCAATGAATGCTTAATAAATAATATTTTTTTGTGTTAATTATATAATTTTGTTCATCATTATTTATGACTTTTTTACAAAAAATGCTGCGAATCAGCCTATTTCTTAGCTCTTTCGCAGCGGATTTTAAGTTATGGCATGTAAATGATTCATCATATTTATTTCTTACCTTTATTCTGAAAGCTCATATTCCATTAGCTTACGATAAAGTGTAGCTCTTCCAATTCCAAGTCGCTTGGCTATTTCTGTTTTACTTATTCCGCTTTGTAGCAGCTCACTGATTCTTTCCTTTTCCAACCGGCTCAAGGATGCTTCGTTATCCTGATATAACTCCATATCCATTAAATCCTGTTCTGATACCACACCGTCGCAGCGCCTCACAATTGTTTCAATTGTAGCTTCTAACAGATTTAAATCCTCTTTGATATTACACTGGTATAAAAATTCTTTCGCTTTATCGTCTAATTTTATATTATGCTTGTCATACACTGTTGCATAATAATATAATCCAGTGCGAAGCATATTATAAAACAGCGCCTGATCCTCTTGTATTCCGGATACCTCTATACTATACTCTGCAATACGATAATATAGTTCCTCCATAAACAGACCTTTATCTACATAATCCTTAAGATTCTTTGTGGTCGCAAATATAAATCTTACATCGGATTCTGCACTCGTGTCATTATTTAATCCAATTTTTCCTGTTTTTAAGAAATGAAGAAAGCGCTTCTGAATATGAAGGGGAAGATTTTCTACATCTTGGACAAGCATCGTTCCCATATTGGAATCTCTTAATTCGCCAAACTCATCAAATAAAAAAACCTCTAACAAATCCCGATACAGGTTATCGCAATACAGTAGTTTAAGCCCTTTAAGACTACGCTCTGAATAGTTTGTAATTCCTTTTGCCAAAATCTCATTTAAGTTTCTGTTTCTACCTAATATCAAAATATTATTATGTGTAATTGCAAGCGACTTTGCCTGCTTTAATATTTCACGCGGAAACATCCATTCACTCCAGTTAAAAGTGACAAGAGAACCTTTCTCTGAAAGCTGTGCATTTCTTAGCACCTCGTTTACCGTCCTGAAAGAAAACATAGTACCGTAGTCTTTTCCGTTGATTCTGACATATTTACTGGAAATAAAACCATAAAATTCTACATTTCCCCATGCAAAATGGATTCTGATATTTTTAAATTCTTTCTGGTTTTCATAGGACTCTTCAAAAATAGCATGAGGTATAAATTCCTGAAGCTGCTTTCCAATACAATCCTGCGTAACTAAAAAAAGATTCTGAAATAATTTGTTGTAATGTCTGATATTTCCAAAGAAATCTGTAAAAACTACCGCATCACTTAACAGATCCATCATAGCTTCCTGCTCTATGATAATTTGATTTAATGATTTATTTTCATTAATGGCATCAATTTTGCCTGACAACAATTCTGCCATATTTTCTAAAAATTCCACAGATGAGTCTATGTTTTCAAAAAGAGAGTTAACTCTATGCTGCGGCAATATTAATGCAATTGCGCCTGCTATTATATCATTATGGAATATCGGAACGCCTACAAAACCAAATAACTTACATTCATCAAAGTGGAGACATTTCAGGCATGAAGCTCTGCCCGCTTTATCCTCTACAATTAATTTTTTCCTGCTCTTTACTACCTCTGCGATTAAGGAATCAGCATCGACCTCATCATATACGGTATAATACCGGCTTGTATTTCCTACAATTTTAAAATTATTATCTGCGATAATGACATCAGCATCTATGGTATTGGATATGATATCTGAAAACCTGATTACAAATTCTTTTACGGTTCCCAGTAAAGTTTCAACTGGCATTCACAATTCCTCCCTTTATTAATACTTCTTTTATTTTAACTCTTCCCAGTACAATTACAAGCAAAATGGGGAAACTATAAAATTTATACTTTATAGTAACCCCTTTTATTTTCTATCCTACTTACTTGTTTACCTTTTTAAAGCAAACTTCGCAGATAGAATCTCCTTTTGCTATAGTTTTTCCCAATTGAAATTCAAAATTAGGGAAAGTACTTGCAATTCCTCTGTCTCCGTCCATTGCTATATCACATAACATAGCAATTTCTTCTTCATCCTCTGTCAGTTTTCTCCAAGCTGCCACTAATGGACAGTAATGAAATTCAATGTTAAATTCATCCTCGCTAAGCGTAGTATCCATTTCGAAAATATTACGAACATTTTCATTGATAAACTCAGGTGCAAATACAGCTAAATCTTCTGTCTTTGTATATTTAGTGTCTCCATGAAAACAGCCGCAGGCTTTAATTGCATCTCTTGCAAAATCATAATCCAATCCTTTTTTCTTAGCCTCTTGCAACATGTAATAAAACCAGGTAGCTCTATGCTCTATCGCATCACGTAAATCCTTAATATGTTCTCCTCTGTCACTTGCTTCATTTTTAATCATCGTAATATCTCCTTTTATATCGACTTATTTTATTATTCTGTTAATATGTATTTGTAATTATAGTTTTTCAAGAACACAATCCATCAATGTTGCAATCTGATAGGACATAGTAACTGCTCCTGGATCAAGATGTCCGACTCCTTTGTTTGCCTGATAGGTTGCCCTTCCTCTGACAGCCTCCATATCCTTTGTACTTTCCGCTCCGTCAATTGCCGCCTGCTTTACCCTACTCAAACATGTCTTTTCATCCACCTGATTTAGAATGCAATCCTTATAGCATTGTACCGCAGGTGCAAGACTGTCTATCATTGTTTTCCAGCCTGGTTGAGCATTCCCTCTGGACATGATGGCTTGGAGCATAGCATCCAAAACCTCACATAAATTTTCATTTTGAATCGTTTCCTTTTCTTTTAAGGTCTTAGCTGCTGCCAAATATGCACTTCCATACAACACGCCGGAAGAGCCTCCGATTACTGACATCATAATGGTTCCGATTTTCTTAAACTCTTCAAAAACTGTCATTTCTTCTAATTCATTTGCCGCTTCTACCAATTTCTCAAAGCCCATATTAATATTAATCCAATGATCTCCATCGCCTGTTGCACTGTCTAATTCTGTAATGTAATCTCCTTTTTCATGTATGAGCCGGTATGCTTTTCTGATATAGTTAGCGTAGTCCTTACTTGTTAAATGAAATCCCATTTCTTACCTCCTATCCAATTTTAAGACCCGGTGTGTTGCAAGGTGCATCTAACAGCTTTTTTAATTCTTCGTCAAGCTTCATTAAAGTAACCGAGCATCCACTCATATCAAGTGCTGTCATGTAGTTTCCTACAAAGGTCTTATAAACCTTGATTTGCTTTTCCTCTAAAAGCGTTTGTATTTCATTCTCTAATATATAAAGCTCCATAAGAGGAGTGGCACCAAGTCCATTTACCATTAGGGCAACTTCACTGTTTGAATAATCATAATCCTGAAGTATTTTATCTAATAAAATTTCTGCTGTTTCCTGTGCCGTTTTCATTGTGGTTCTCATAACTCCCGGCTCGCCGTGAATTCCCATTCCTATTTCTACTTCATCTTCACCAAGTAAGAAACCTGGCTTTCCAACTGCCGGAAGGGTGCATGGTGTCATTGCCATACCCATACTTCGGATATTTTCAATTGCTTTTTCGGCTGCTGCTTTAACCTCTTGTAAGGATGCCCCTGTTTCCGCTTTTGCACCAGCTATCTTATGTACAAATACAGTTCCTGCAATTCCTCTTCTCCCAGTCGAATAGGTGCTGTCTTTTACTGCCACATCATCTCTTACTACAACACTTTCTACTTGAATATCCTCTAATTCTGCCAAATCCTTTGCAAGACCAAAATTCATGATGTCACCCGAATAATTCTTGATGATCATTAAAACACCCTTACCTGCATTCATTTTAGTAATCGCCTCTATAATACGGTCAGGACTTGGGGAAGAGAATACATTACCCGTTACTGCTGCATCAAGCATACCCATTCCGACATACCCTGCATGTGCAGGTTCATGGCCTGCGCCACCGCCTGATATCACAGCAACTTTATCACTTTTTTCTCTTCTTGAAAGCACCTCAAGTTTTTCTGTATATTCTAGCTCCGGATGAGCTTTCTCCATACCCTTTAGAAATTCTGACACTACTTTTGTAGGTTCATTGATAATTTTCTTCATGCTTTTATCTCCTTTATGCTTGTCCCAAATACGCCTTTTTTACTCTAGGATCGTTTGCAATCTGCTTGGCATCACCTGACATTGAAACAGTACCATTTTCAAGTACGTAGGCGCGATTAGATACAGAAAGTGCCATATTTGCATTCTGTTCAATCAAAAGAATCGTAATACCTTGTTCATTGATGGAACGTATTAAGTCAAAGATTAGTAATACGATATTGGGTGCCAGACCAAGTGATGGTTCGTCTAGCAATAAAAGCTGCGGATTACTCATAAGCGCACGCCCTATTGCAAGCATCTGCTGCTCTCCACCAGACAACGTACCAGCAGTTTGCTTATATCTTTCCTGTAATCTGGGAAAAAGCTTGTATACTCTTTCATAACCTTCTTCTATCTTTTTCTTATCCTTTACAATGTAGGCACCTAAACGTAAATTCTCCTCTACAGTTAAGGCTGGAAAAACTTCTCTTCCTTCCGGTGAAATACTAATACCGGTATTTGCAATATGATAAGTTGGTATATTAGTAATATTATTGCTTTTGAATGTGATGCTGCCCGACTTAGCATGAGCCACACCTGTTATGGTACTAAGCAGAGTTGATTTACCAGCTCCGTTGCTTCCGATTAAGGAAACAATTTCCCCTTCCTTTACTTCTAAATCAATGCCTTTAAGAGCGTGTATATTGCCGTAATATGTGTGTAAATTTTCTATTTTAAGCATTAATATTCACACCTCCTAAATAAGCTTCAATTACTCTTTCATTATTTGCAATTTCACTCGGAATACCTTTTGCAATTGGTTTTCCATGATCGATTACATAAATCCGATCTGAAATATTCATTACAACACTCATATCATGCTCAATCATAATAACGGTATAGCCTTGTACTTTCAAACTTCTGATGAATTGCAAAAGCTCTGCCGATTCTTGCGGATTCATTCCAGCAGCCGGCTCATCCAGTAACAGTACTTTCGCTCCTGTCGCTATTGCCCTTGCAATTTCCAGCTTTCTTTGATCTCCATAAGGAAGATTCTGCGCATAGTCATCTCTTCGATTGTCAAGTCCTATCGATTGTAGAATACGTATTGCATTATAGACCTTATCATCTTCTTCCTTTCGAAATCTTGGTGTACGAAAAACGGAATCAAAAAAATTATAATTTGTATTGATATGTGTACCCACCAAGACATTTTCCACTACTCTCAGGTCATAAAACAATCGAATGTTTTGAAAAGTTCTTGATATTCCTACTTTTACGATATCCTGAGGCTTTTGATTATGAATTGGTTTCCCATCAAAAACAATCTCTCCTTCATCAATCGTATAAACACCGGTTAACATGTTAAAAACGGTTGTTTTACCAGCTCCGTTTGGGCCTATAATGCTTACAATTTCTCCTTTGTTTACTTCAAAGCTTACCTTGTCTACGGCAACAATTCCGCCAAATCTTTTTGTAATTTCATTTACCTGTAAATATGCCATAATTTTTCCTGTCACTTATGACAGTCTGCCCTCCCTTCGCATTATTGTGATAAATTTTCTTGTTTATCTGACCTTGCCTGCTCTAATTTCCTGGTAATGCTTTTTGATAACTTATAAGGCATCTGAGACTTCCAGCCCAGTAAACCCTGAGGGCGAAAACGCATCATGAGTACTAGAATCAGACCATATACTACAAACCGATAATCCATTAAGGATCTTGACAACTCCGGAAATGTAATAAGAATAATGGAGCCTATGAACATTCCTCGTATGGTACCCATACCTCCCAGAATAACAATACTTAATATCATGGTTGATACATCAAAGGTAAAAGTATTCGGATCAATATAGCCAATTAAGCTTGCATACAACGCTCCGGCAGATGCACAGATACATGCGGATAATACAAATGCTAAAACCTTATAGTAGGTAACGTTGATGCCCATCATGATGCCCGCCATCTCATCTGTCTTTATGGCTAAGAATGCTCTGCCTGTACGTGATTTGTAGGTTACGTAGCAAAAAAGTGTGACAATCAGCAGCATCACCAGCATAAGATAGTAAAATCCGCCGTTTGCAATGGTAAGCTTAAGTCCAAAAATGGATGGACTTGGAATATTTTTTACTCCTAGTGTGCCATTTGTAACCGAATCCCAGTTCATGGCAATTGTTTTTATAATTTCGCCAAAGCCTAGCGTTACAATTGATAAGTACGTACCGGATAACCGAAGAGTGGGCAGCCCGAGTAAAATTCCTGCAATTCCTGCGCAAATCATGCCGCATAGCATGGATAGAAAAAAACCTAGTCCAAGTCTTGTTGCCAGCAAGGATGCAGTATAAGCTCCGATTGCAACAAAGCCTGCATGCCCTAAGGATACCAATCCTACATATCCTGTCAAAATATTAAGTCCTAACGCTAATATAATATAAATTCCTACTTTTACCACAATGGTCAGAATGTATTGGTTGGTTAACAAATGCGGAAATATTAATAATAGTACTGCCGAACTCACTGCCAATGGGAGCTTAAAGCGGTCAATGAATTGTTCAAGATACAGTATGATATTAAAATTTTTTTTCTGTTTTATATCATTCATATTATTACACCTTTGTTATTCCTTTCTTGCCAAACAAACCATTCGGTCTTACAATTAGCACAATAATTAAAATGATGAACGCCATACAGTCACGATACGTAGATCCTAAAAAGGTTGCTGCCATACTCTCGGATACACCTACCAAGAGTCCTCCGATCAAAGCACCGGGTAAACTGCCAATACCTCCTAATACGGCTGCTGCAAAAGCTTTTAAGCCAGCCATATATCCCATGTTTGGATATACAATCTGGTAGTAACCGCTGATTAATGCACCTGCAATTGCTGCAGATACGCCTCCCAAAAAGAAAGTAAAGGATATAATAAAATTTACATTGATTCCCATCATGCTGGCTGCTTTTGGGTTTTGCTCACAGGCACGCATTGCCAAACCAATTTTTGTTTTATGAACCAGTAATACAAGAACTAACATAAGCATTAATGATATGATACACATACAAATCTGTGTCCATGAAATCTGTAGCTTTCCAACTGAGATCACACCAAAATCAAACAATGCCGGGAATGCTTTTTTCTGGCTGCCAAAGGTAGCCGTTAACATGTTTTGTATTATGTTTGATATACCTATGGTTGTAATTAGTGATGCAATAGGCATTGATTTTTTCTTGCGGAGAGGCTCAAGTGCTGTTTTATCAATTAAAATTCCAAGTACACCTGTAAAAATTAAGCTCATTAATATTGCTGGAAAAATCCCCAGTTTCATACCGACAAATAATAAGGCGGCATGCGCTCCAAACGCATAAACGGAGCCATGAGAAAAGTTTACCAGACGCAAGATTCCAAATACCAGAGAATATCCTACAGCAATAAGTGCATAGGCCATTCCAAGTGTCAGACCGTTAAATATTTGTTGTCCTATCATCTATACACCTTATCTGGGCTTTTATGCTTCTAACTCATAAAAGCCCGCTACCTTTCTCACTTAATCCATTTTTACAAAAGTGCCATCCTTAATTGTTACCTTTATGAAATCTTTTTGAACATCGCCATTTTCATCAAATTTGGTATAGCCAGTCACCCCATCATATCCCAAATCTGCTAAAAATTTACGAACCTGCTGTGAATCGGTCGTACCTGCCTGTTCAATTGCAGTTAACAGCATACCGACTGAATCATATGCCTGAGATGATAAAGCACTTGGTGCAGTACCATATGCTTTTGTAAATGCATCTACATAGGTTTTAATTTTCTCATCTTGTGATTCTGAGAAGAAAATTACAGGGAAGCATACGCCTTCTACAGAATCTCCACCAAGCTCAATCAATTGTTGACTGTAAGCATTTGAGAAACCAACAATTTGTATGTCAGGATTAATCTGCTTATACTGTTTTGCTACCGGTGCCACTAAATTATACATTCCTGCACAGATTACAACATCAGCACCTGCTTCGTTTAATTTGGTAATTGCCGGACTATAATCATCAGAGCCTTCTACTACTTCTTCATGAGCCACTACCTTAACATCACTGCCAAGCTGCTCTACTAAATCCTTTATAACCTGTGATGTATTAGTTCCCCAATCTGTCTTGATTGAAATGATGCCAATGTTTTTCTTACCTAAATCCTGCGTTGCAATATCTATGCTTGCCGCTGCCTCTGATTTGATTACCGTATTATTTCTGAAAATATAATCACCAACCAAGGAATAGTCAGGATGAGAAGCAGATGGAGATATTTCTATTATTTGATTTTGCTGATAAATTGGTGCTGCTGTCAGACAGACTCCGGAAGAAAAGTGACCGATTACTCCGACAATATCACCTTCGCTTACAATTTTTTGTGCTATAGTTGCCGCTTCTTCCGAGGAATTTTTGTCATCATAAGGCACGATTTCTATTTGCTGTCCTAATACTCCTCCATTTGCATTCCATTCATCTGCCATTAACTGTGCTGCATTTGTAAAACCAATTCCATATTCAGCCGTATCACCTGTCATTGGAGCAGCAACTGCAATTTTGATTGTCTCTGTACTTTCACTGCTTTGTGTACTTTCAGTTTCTTTTGTGGTGCTTGTACTATCGGATGTGCTCTCACTTGAAGTGGCAGAATTATTTGTACAACCTGTAAACCCTGCTGTCATTGCCAATACTAAACCTAAACCAACCCACTTTTTCATTTTTTTCATAAAATTTTCCTTTCATTTTGTGTTCTGATTTCTCATTAATTTGTTTTATCTTTGGCGGTTCTTTTTATAGTTTCTTATTGCTTTTGCTATCCCTCATTCATCATAATTTTAAGTATTACTTCATCGGTCTCTTTCATTCCCTCCTTTGCTAATGTAACAACTCCATCAATTGTTTTTTGAATGGTATCCTTTACAATACCGTCTCCCGCCACAAAACCTTTACCTCTAAGACTTATCATTGTAGCAACGATTGCTGCATCCACAGCAGAAGCAATTTTAGCTGCGCATGAAGATTTTGCCCCATCACATACGATGCCTGATACATTAGCCAAAGTATTTACTAATGTTTGGGTTATTTCTTCTTCTTTTCCCCCATATAAATATGCTATTCCAGCTCCTGCTCCCGCTGCTGCACTTACAGCACCGCAATACGCTGATAATCTTCCTATTTGATATTTCTGATATATTGCAATCAGATTACTAATGCATAATGCCCTTAATAGCTTGTTTTCGTCTACATTTAACATGTTCCCAAACTCTATAACCGGTAAAGAAACTGTCATACCCTGATTGCCACTTCCCGAGTTTATAATTACCGGAAGCTCACATCCATTCATTCGGGCATCCGAGCCGGCAGCCGGCATTGCTTTTGCACGTATTTTAACATCATCACCATAGATATCAATTAAAGCAGCTCCTACGTTAACACCGTAAGTATGATATAAACCTTCTTTCGCTATTTTAGTATTGTACTCAATCTGTCTTACTAATATTGGCTTTATTTCTGTAATCTCAACATTTTCAGCAAAATTCAGAATGTCAGCAATGTTGAGCACGTTATAATCAACTGCATTTATCGCTTCTTCCGTTACCTCATCAATAAATATAACCTTATCATCTTTTTCTATTTTTATAATTCCTGTATGTGTCTTCACCAATTCAACCAGGGCAGAATGCTCTCCCTTTTTCATATGTACTATAATATGCAGCTTCTCCTGAGTATCTAACAAACTTGTTTTGCAATATTTTCTCTCCAGAAGTCTTTTGGCCTCTTCTATGTTATCCTCTGTCACAGTTGTTAATACCTCTAGCTTTTTATCCGGATTGCCTCCTAGCATTCCTACAATAGCTGCTGCTTCAATACCTTTTAGATTTTTAGTTCTTGGAACGATAACGCTCTTTGCATTTTTAATGATATTACCACTACATTCTACATACAGCTCATCTGGCATCTCTCCCAGTACCTCTCTTGCCTTAGCTGAAGCATATGCAAGTGCAATGGGTTCGGTACATCCAAGTGCCGGAACTAATTCTTGCTTTAAAATATCAATCATTGTTTGGTATATATGATTCATCTTTTTTCCCTTTCGACAATTACTTTCTTTGTTCTTGTGTATTAATTTGATACATTGATTGTATCCTAAAACAATAATGATTACAATATATTTTAGGCAACTTTGTATATATAATCGCATTTTCGTGATATTATATTATACACATTGTATATTCAATTTAATTTTTACTTATTTATGTACGTTTTTTACATGATTGTGTATCATTTTGATACATATCTTTTGGCGTATCACATTCCACTTTTATAATTTCTGATTCTTGAATCAATTTTTACTCTGGTTTCAAACTAATACTCACTTCTTTGGAATTGCAATATGTATGTATCAAATATTAAAACAGCTAGATAATAGCTCCAACCCCTTTTAGAATTGAAGCTATTATCTAGCTGCTTTTTTGTGATGTAACATGAAATATCTATCTAATTTACTCGATTACCAAGTTTTGCTTTGCTTTCCATAACTTATATATTACATACTTGTTACAAATGTGTTACAATTATTTTATTCTTAAGAAACAAAAAAGTAAAGGAGGATATGTTCTATGTGTTTCAACTTTAGCTCATGTAACTTAAGCGAACTTCTTAAATTAATTTGTAAAAGCTGCGGATAACGCTTGCAAGGTTCAGCCCTGAGGGGCTGAACCTTTTAGTTTACATACCTAGGAAATTTCGATAAATTTCCTAGTATAAAACCCTCCGTGGGAATTGCAGCGACGCAGAAAAGGAAGTAATTGCTTCGCAAACTATTTTATTCTACTCTAAATACTTAACAACTCTGCCGTATTTAGTTGCATAAGCATCCATAGTTGAGCCTTTATAACAGCGAATGAGCGGCGCTGTACTAATTGTTTCCGCGTTGTCATATATTTGGACATTTTTATTCAAAACATATAATGAACCTAATCCGTCGCATTCATAAAACGCTCTGCTACCAATCGTTGCAACGTTGCTTCCCAATATCACTTCCCTTAAATAAGTACAATAAGCAAAAGCACCGATTTGAATAGCCTTTATAGAATCTGGTATCGATATTTTTCTCAGTGTAGTGCACCTATTAAAGCAATCACTTGGTATTTCTGTTACCGTATTTGGTATTGAAACACTTGTCAGCGATGCACAAGACAGAAAGCAATAGGCCGGAATTGCAGTGACTCCTTCTTGAAAAATTACGGATTGTAATTTAGAAGATTGGCATAAATTACCACCCAAAAAGGTAACGCTGCCCGGAATTGTTAATTTAGTAAAGCAATTATTAGCAAAGGCATATGCTCCAATATATTTTATCGAATTTGGCAAACTTAGGGAGGTTACCTGATCCATATTTGCTAATGCATAAGCTCCGATTTTTGTAACGCTGTTTGGAATATTAACAGATGTAATATTATCTACATTATATAAAGCGTAATCCTTAATTTCTTCTAACGTATCCGGAAAGATTACAGCAGTAACCGATTTTCCATAGCTTTGAAGAAAGGTTACACTAGTGTTTACACCAGCAACAGAGGTAACAGGGTATCCGTCTAGTGTACTTGGTACCGTTAATGTACCTGAAGCAGAACTAGCTAATCGTACATCAGTAGCACTTCCTCCGTATAAGGTAAATTCCCATGTAATATTATTGCTGTCAACAAACTTAAATCTAGTTGCTGCATTAACTGTTGAAGCAGGCCAAATCAGAGCTATTATCAATAGATTTAATATTGATAATGAAAGTAAAATATTAAGATATTTTTTCATAATTGAATACCACCTTTCGTTTAAATTGTAAATTTCAATTTGCATAGTAGATCTGCGACATTAAATATCGCCAATAAACTCTCTCCATTCTAGTCTATTTTTATAGACTTATTATAGGACATAAGTACCAAAAAGTCAACCTTAGATTTATCAATATCCTTTTTACATATCAAAATAAATAACAAAAAGGCTGTTATTTTCACTTTAACAGCCTATTACCTATACTAAATTAATTATTTCCCTGAATTTATCTCTAACTTCTCAAACTCTAACAAAGCTAAGCCTAAATGATCATTAATTTTTTTTGTATCCTCATATTCAAGACCTTTATATTCTGCTAAATCTTTTAAACTTGTTATTGCATTTTCAATTTTTGTCTTAAGGTCATAAGATGGTATATATTTTTTTAATACTATTGCATCATCCTGTGCATAAATCTCAACGGGATCTCCGTCTTTTATTTCAAAAGCTTTTCTTAATTCCTTCGGTATCACAACTCTTCCTAAATTATCACAATTTCTTATAATTCCAGCCACTTTCATATGCCGGTTTCCTCCTTTGTTAAATTCAAAATATAATTCAGGAATATAATACCATATTATCAAATATTAATCCTTGGAAAATATTGTTAAAAACGTTATCGTATAACTGTTTACTATGAATTACCCTTTCATTATTCTATTACCGGCAATTAGTGACTGATAGAAAACAAAGCTTTTATACACAACAAGGTCTTTCCTATGAAATAAAATAGCTTCAAACCCTTACTATTAAAGGATTTGAAGCTATTTTAAACTAATTTTCACTAAGCTGTTAACGAGAGTCGAACTCGTGACCTCAACACTACCAATGCAACCTTAAACCTTGTAAACACTGGATATCAAAGGGTTTTGACTAACTTTTGACTAACTCTAATACGAATTATTTCTCCCTAATATAATACATTTTATAAAAATACATATTTATATTTATGCATATCTTTTTTCAAAATCGTGTAAAAGATTATACTTTCTTTGTATAATCCAAACAAATCCAACCTGCACCACTTTTAAGATATCCCCAGTTATCAGAGGTTTTTGTTATGGTATAAACACCTTTATCTCTTATGCTGCCAACTTGAGCATAGCTTGTACTAGGTCCTTTTCTAATTCTTAAACTATCTGCTGTTACTTTTACTTTGAATATGTCAGCAACTTTACTTTTATCTGCTTCAATAGTTGTTTCGTTTGTTTTTAAAGTATTTGTACTGGATGTATTGCCAAGATTTGTATAGCAATGTGAAATATCTACATTCCCGCTAATCCCTGCCATACTCCCTTTCGAAGTATATTGCCACATATCCGTTCTGTGCGTTGCCGTACAAGTACTTGCATACTGTGCTACCCATACATAATAATCCAAAAGCTGTGACACATCCAGGTTACTCTTAAACCAGCTCGTAGAAGCATAAACACCTGACTGATAACCTAACTCTTCTATTCGATTACAGAAAGCTTTACAAATAGCGGTGCGCTGCACTTTATTGAGTTG
>NZ_QICS01000013.1 GCF_003201285.1 Lachnotalea glycerini | reverse complement strand
CAGCTTTTAGACTATTATGTATGGGTGGCACAGTATGCAAATGCTTGTACGGCAACACATAGAAAAGATATGTGGCAGTATACATCAAAAGGGAACATAGCAGGGATTAGTGGAAATGTAGATATATCACATTGCTATACAGATCTTGCCAATACATCCAGTACAAATACTTTGAAAACAAACGAAACAACTATTGAAGCAGATAAAAGTAAAGTTGCTGACATATTCAAAGTAAAAGTAACAGCAGATAGTTTAAGAATAAGAAAAGGAGCGGGGACAGAGTATGACCAAGTAGGAAGTATTAGAGATAAAGGAGTTTACACTATTACTAAGACTATTTCAAACTGGGGTTATTTAAAAAGTGGAGCAGGTTGGATTTGTTTGGATTATGTAAAGAAACTATAAAAATATTAATAATGGCAAACGAGAGGGTCTTAACAGGCTCTCTTTTTTGTATATATAAATTATCGGTGAAAGAATTGGTAAAATGTTTGTAGAAATTATTAAAATCATTTTATACCCTATTACTATTCAGACCACCTTACGGAGATTATAATAATACTGTAATTGAAGCAGCCTATGAAGCGAATTACTATCCAATTCAGTGGGATGTTGATTCACTAGACTGGAAAAACTATGGTGTGGATGATATTATAAAGCGAGTTACCACGCATAAGCATCTTGGAAATGGATCAATTATACTGTGTCATAACGGAGCGAAGTACACAGCGGAGGCACTGGATTCATTGATTAGCGGCTTACAGGAGAAAGGATATGAGTTAGTGCCTATTTCTGAATTAATTATGAAAGAAAATTATCATATGAATGTAGAGGGACGGCAAGTATTAAATTAAGAATGATACATGGAGCTTTTTCAAATCGGTCAATCCTATTTGTAAAAGCTCTTCTTTTATTTAATAGTAAGCATAGGCGGAGGATTAATTATTTATTGAACTATTGCCAGTAATAATAGTCTCAGAGCATTAGGCAGTTAAAATTCAAAATAATCTGCGCTTAAGTAAACATGATACGTAATGATACATCATGTAATGTTATACTTTTAGTACAGATTAATAGCTGACTGAACAGCGTAAAAAATGTTATTTGTATTTTTGACATAAAAAACGTATTTAAAAATTAGGAGGAAAAGATATGCAAATAACAGGAAATGGATTAAAAAAACCAGAAATTCAGGAAATTAACATCAAGTCTTTTGGAGATAATGTTGATATTTTAGATGAACATTTAAGTAATACAGATATTCATGTAAACGCAGGTAAAATTGCAGAGATTACAGAATCGGATGAGTTGAGTCAAATTAATAGTACTGATACCAATAGTACAATGTGGGGGAAAATTAAGAAGTCAATCAGCGTACTTGATGACCACGTAGATGCAGTAGCATCAGAAACTACCTTAGGACATATTAAGATTGGAACAGGTCTGAAAATGACGGATGATGTGGCAAGTGTTAAAATTGCTAATGATTTAACCACAGATGATTCAGACACAGTGTTGTCTGCTGCAATGGGAAAGAGTTTAAAGGACAATAAGGCACCCAATAACCATGCGTCAACATCAACTACATATGGAACAGGAAATGCATCAAATTATGGTCATGTAAAGCTTAGTGATAACTATACAACAAGCGCAGGAGCTGAAGTAACAGGAGTTGGGGCTAGTTCAAAAGCGGTAGCAGATGCTTATAATAAAATAAACACTGTATTAAATAATAAACTTGATAAGCCAACTAGCGTTATTTATAAAATCTCACAAACGATCCCAAGTTCACTTTTGAATGGATTTGTTCAATATGCAGGTCCAGAAGCGGCAACTTTTACATTACCTACTTCTGCGAATAGGTATGGTCAAGCCTTAACTTTTTGGAATAATGGACTTAGTACTTTAACTTTGGCAGTACCAGATAGTTATTTTTGTGGACCAGGTACTTCTGTAAACACTAAACAATATATATTAAAACAAAATGAGACATTATTGGTTATGTCAGATGGATATAATTGGATAGTAATTGCAGGATTTAAGATTTAGATAAAATATGCAGGGACAGCAGAAATATAAATGATAAAATTAAGGAATTATTTCTGCTGTCCGAATCATTTGATTCTTTATATGCTTTAGGCAAAAATTCAGGTTTTTGGTCAGTTTTTAGACATCACAATCAAAAGTATATAAAAAAGAATTTACAAAATAAATATATTATGATAAAGTGTTTGTATAAATAGACAATATAGAAATTGAACAAAAAAGGAGAGTATTTTATGAAGAAATTGAAGGGTATAGTTTGTTTAACTTTGATTCTGTCACTATTGTTTTCATTAACCTGTTATGCGGGCACTTGGAAATCTTTCACTCAATCGTTTGGTAGTGCAAACACTATTTATACGAATCAATTTAATATGAACGGACAAGGTATATCAATAGAGGTAAATGCATCACCATTTTATAGTGGAAATAGAATGCGGGTTACATTGCAGTATTATGATTCAAGTAATAATTCTTGGAATAATTCCACAGCTGAGCCAACTCGTTATGCGAAAAATGGGGCTACTCAGATTTATAACTGGAGTCATACGGGTACTTGGCGGTTTAAAATAGAGTATGACGAGTCTGTTAGCAAGACTACGGTAAAGATTAGTTATTATACTAATTAAAATATAGAATAATAATTAAGAGCTTCCTTAAGGGGGGGTTCTTTTTTCTATCGTTGCCGAAAGATTAAGCAATATCACTTTAACATGATACACAATGATATATCATGCAATGTTATAATTTAATTACAGATTAATAGCTGACTGAACAGCGGATAAAATGTGATTCATAGTAAAAAACATAAGTTTTTTATAAAAACTTTATATTTTTTTAATAACAGGAGGAAAGAGATATGCAAATTACAGGAAACGGATTAAAAAGACCAGAATGCCAAGACATAGAGCCTATTCAAAATAATGTTGATATTTTAGAGGAACATTTAAGTGATACAGAAGTTCATGTAAATGCAGGTAGAATTGCCGGTATTACAGAGCCAGATGAACTGAGTCAGATTGATAGTACAGATAACAATAGTACAATATGGGGTAAGATTAAGAAATCAATTAGTGTACTTAATGACCATGTCGATACAGTTGCATCAGAAACGATCTTGGGGCATATTAAGATTGGAACCGGCTTACAGACGGAAAAGGATGGAGCTACATGTGTTAAAATTGCTGATAATTTAGAAACTGATGATTCTACAACAGCACTTTCCGCAGCAATGGGGCAAAGTTTAAATGAAAATAAGGCACCCAATAACCATGCTTCAACAGCAACTACATATGGAGTAGGAAATGCATCAAGCTATGGTCATGTTAAGCTAAGTGATAATTACGTTTCAAGTGACGGCGCTGCATCAGCAGGAGTTGGAGCAAGCTCAAAGGCTGTTTATGATTCTTACAATACATTAAACGTTAATTTAGCTAAAAAATTAGATAACCCCAAAAGTATTATGTATTTAACGAGCGCTACTGTGCCAAATACTTTGCTAAATGGATTTATACAGTATAAAGGAACATCTGATAACACGCTTACATTACCAAATCCGGTTGGGATTGGAGGGAATACTTTTACCATTTGGAATAATAGTAAATATACATTAACTTTAAAAGCTTTGGTAAATTCATTCTTTGATAGCAGTTTTGGTTATGCAACAACAATGACAATGGATCCGGATCAAGCAGTTACTCTTTTTTCGGATGAGTATAATTGGCTTCCACTATCAGGCACGCAAATTGGTGCGTACAAAATGGCTCGTATTGTATCTGGTGGATTCAAAATACAAAGTGGAATTTCAACATCAGTCAGTTCAATAGGCGATCATGTTAACATACCAGTAACTTTTTCAACTCCGTTTACTAGTTTACCTATTATTATTGTTACGGCAGAATGTGGTGTGAACAATGCTCAATTACCTAAGTATAATAATTCAGCATTTGATTATGCGGTAGCGGATAAAAGTAAAACAGGTTTTACAATATTGAGTAATCAAAGTGTTCCAATAGCGTATTACTGGATTGCAGTTGGAAATTAAAATAGTGTTCATTAGTGTGTTAAAATAATATCTCAAATTGAAAAGTTTATACTATAATGTATAAGCTTTTCTTAGTATATATTTACGTATCATTAATAATAAGTCTATAAGGCACTATTTTTTAGTAAAGCTAGAGATAAAATGAATGATTTACACATAAACTAGACTTTATAAGTTAAAGGGTGAAAGAGGTTAATATATATGGATAAAAAAATGATTGATGTGTCACAATGGAATGGAACTGTTAATTGGGATAAAGTAGACTGTGATGGTGCCATTATAAGAATTGCATATAGGGGATATACAGCAGGAACAATCAAGCAGGATAATATGTTTTTAAGTAATATACAAGGTGCAACTGCTAATGACATTCCTGCAGGTATCTATTTTATGTCACAAGCGATTAATGAAAGCGAAGCAATTGAGGAAGCTGAATATACGGTAAATCAGATTAAGGATTATGATATATCACTTCCAATTTTCTATGATTCAGAATTATCGGGAGAAAAAAATAATAATGGCAGAGCAGACAAGTTGAGTAAAGCGCAACGAACGGATATCTGCAAAGCTTTTTGTATACGAATAAAAGAACTGGGTTATCTTTCCGGAGTTTATGCTTCTACGAGCTGGTTTAAGAGTAACCTGGATGTGTTACAGCTTTTGGATTATTATGTATGGGTAGCACAGTATGCAAGTACTTGTACGGCAACGCACAGAACGGATATGTGGCAATATACATCAAAAGGGAGTGTAGCAGGAATTAGTGGGAATGTAGATATATCACATTGTTATACAGATCTTGCCAATACATCCAGTACAAATACTTTGAAAACAAAAGAAACAACTATTGCAGCAGATAAAAGTAAAGCTACTGACATATTCAAAGTAAAAGTAACAGCAGACAGTTTAAGGATAAGAAAAGGAGCAGGGACAGACTACGACCAAGTAGGAAGTATTAGAGATAAGGGTGTTTATACTATTACTAAAACGATTTCAAATTGGGGTTATTTAAAAAGTGGAGCAGGTTGGATTTGCTTAGATTATACTAAAAGAATATAATTAATCAAAAGGTTGTTATGATAAAATATAGCAGCCTTTTTCAATTTCATAAGAAAGGCCTTATTGTGGTAACTTATAAAAGTTTAGATTCCCATGATAAAAACGCAATCCTAACGAATGCAAGTAGTAAAGTCACTGCGTGACTAAATTCAATGCACCAAGCGGCCAAGTCACTCATGAGTGGGGGATTAAGGAGTGTTGATGCTGACTTGTACATAGGAATTATGTGTAATATAATTAGCAAAACAAGTTGATAAAAATAGACGTAAGCGTAGACTTTATTATATAACTAACTTAAATTTCATCCTGATAATATTCCATGCTGTATTACTCACCATGGACCATTTGTAGAAGATTTTGCAAATAAGTACTCCATGGAAGAAGCTTATCAAGCCTATGGGAGTAAGGACAAATGTGAACATTTATTAAGGGAACAAGAAAATGGAATATGTATTTTAAAAAGTAAAAATAATGTATATGTTTTGCAACACTCTAGATTACAAAGAAAATATTTGATAGATAAAGGAGTAAAAGAAGAGATTATAAAAGAGGTCCAGATAAATATAAGTATGAGTACAATGTCATTAGTTTAACTAATAAAATTTATAATTTATATAGAAGTGAAGCTTATTCAAAAAAACAAACAGATAGATATTTAAGTAAACAGATTTCTGATAAATTATTTAAGAAAAGTTTTATAAATTCTTGGGAATATATTTCTACTATGACTACTATGAAAGATATAGATAGATATAATTATATAGAATCTGTAACTTATTGAATGCTTTCTTAGTGTAAAACAGGGACATACACTATTACAATGTAGTATATAGCATTAGGCAGATATAAATCAAAATAATTTGCGCTTAAGTAAACATGATACGTAATGATTCATCATGTAATGTTATAATTTTAGTACAGATTAATAGCTTACTGAACAGCGTAAAAAATGTTATTTGTATATGGAAACGTAAAACTTATTAAAAATCGAGGAGAAAAGAATATGCAAATAACAAATCATGGCTTAAAAATGCCAATTAGTGAGGAAATTTATAATGTAGAACCTTTTAACAATAATGTATCAATATTAGAGGAACATTTGAGTGACACAGATATTCATGTAAATGCACAAAAAATAGCAGAAATAACTGAACCTGATGAATTGACTCAAATTGATATTACAGATACAAACAGTAACATGTGGGGAAAATTTAAAAAAGCAATTACAGTATTAAGTGAACATATTAATCAAATAGCGACAGAAACAACCTTAGGGCACATTAAAATCGGCTCGGGTCTACAAATTTCAGATGGAGTAGCAAGTGTAAATATAGCTACACTGCTTGATAAGATTTATCCCATAGGATCAATTTATTTAAGCATTAACAATGTATCTCCAGCTGAATTTATAGGAGGAACATGGGAGCGATTTGCGCAGGGACGAACTTTAATCGGGGTCGATACTAATAATAGCAGCTATATTGATTCCCAAAAGATTGGCGGAAGTGAGACTACAACCCTACAAGCAAAAAATATGGCATCTCACAATATGACTATATCAGGAAATACAGGTGCTACCGGAAATGGTGAAGCATTTAGTAATTTGCAACCCTATATTACAAGTTATATGTGGAAACGAGTAGGATAGTAATTTAATAGTTGAATTACTTTTAATTAAAATAAAATCCTAAAATCGACAAAATAAAAAGTAACTTACTTTATCAGATTGATTTTAGGATTTTTGTAATAAAAGCGTAAACAACGTTTGAGTATTTCTATATTATTCTTCATACAAGTATTCAACTTAATTAATAGAATTTAACAAATTGAAAGTATAAATACACAATAATTACAAAAAAAACAACTAAAAGTAAAATAAAAAGCAAAATTGTTTTTGAATTGTATTTATAAAAAAATAAAATTATGATATCATTAAAAAGCAGGGGTATAAAAGTATAAAATAAGATTGAAAAGGGGAAAAAATGATAAAACAAACATTAAAAAGAATTTATTCTATTTTTTTGACAGTTCTTGTATCTTCTTGCGGGATTGCTATGAGTTTTGAAAATCAAGGCAGCGCAGCGGAGGATACACAGGGATGGCGTGCCGACGATATTTATGTAAATTCAACGGAATCAATTAAGGCTTTGGACGTTCTGGCAATAAAAAATAAAAAATTGATTACTTATGATTTAAATGGAAAGGCTCAAAGCACAAAGCTTTCAAGTAAAGTTAATCTGGTAGACGTAAATGCAACAAACGAGGTGAAGCAAATTTATGCCTATTTAGAGGCAGTAGGAAAATCTTCAAGTGCCATATTTGGTCATCAAAGTGACACACATCAAAAAGCAGGAGATAGCACATTATCATGCTCAGATACCTATGATATAACAGGTTCCTACAGTGGAGTAATCGGAATTGATGCATTATCATTAGTAGGAAATGAATACAGCGCATCGCGGTATAATAGCGAGTTACGAAATACAATAGGTGGAGAAAAAATTCCGGAAACAGCAGCAGGAAATGTAGAGGCAGCGGCAAAGCTGACGAACTATAATATTGAAAACGGAGCTATTATTACACTCTCTGCACATATGCCAAACTTTTCATTCGTGCAGGAGTCGGGTAGCTATGATGGAATCAATTCCTATTCCAAATATAATTTTTCAGGTTATACACCAAACACCATAGGTGGAGATGTTATGAATCAGCTTATGCCGGGAGGCAAATATAATGAAATTTATACAGCATATCTTGATATGCTTGCTGATTATGCAAGTCAGGTAGAAGGAGCTATTTTATTTCGTCCATTTCATGAAAATACGGGGAGTTGGTTTTGGTGGGGAGCTGCCTATTGTGATGAAGCTACCTATAAGAACGTTTACAAATATACAGTGGAATATCTAAGGGATATCAAACAGATACACAATTTAATCTATGTCTATGGACCTAGCTGTGATGCAGAAAATACCGAACAATATGGTTTGCGCTATCCGGGAGATGACTATGTCGATATGATAGGTTTTGACATGTATAATATAGACCCTGCCCAAGATAATACTCAGTGGTATACGAATTTTCAAAATGAGTTAAATATTGTGGAAGCCTTTGCAAAGGAGCATAAAAAACTATTTGCTGTGACGGAAACAGGAGTAGGAACCAGTGTGGCAGATGATGCAGATAATCAGACAGCTTTACATAAAAGTGAAAACAAAGCTAAAGACTGGTACCAGAAAGTACAAGCCATGGTAGCTAATTCCAATGCTTCTTATTTTCTAGTGTGGGCAAACTTTAGTGAAAAGGATGGTTTTTATACGCCATATGTAAAAGCCATAAATGAGGATAAAAGCTTATACGGTCATGAAATGCTTGATTATTTTATTCAATATTATAACGATCCAACTACAATTTTTGCAGCCGATCAAAAGCAGATATTAAATAATGATATTAAAAATATTAATATAAAAGCAAAAGCAACCACAAAAAACGCAATCGGTTATATTACTTCACCTGTTTCCGGATCGAGAATCTTGGATAACGTTACCATTACTGCAAGGGTAACCAATGCAAAGAAAAAAGATGCTGTTACCTTTGTTTTGACAGGAGCAACAAAACAGACACTTACAGCAAAAGCATCAGGAGACGAAGTGACCTACTGTGCCAACATTAATAGTGATATATTGAAGGCATTAGGTGAAAAAACAGGCACTATAGAACTCTTGATTAACGGTGTATCAAATGATACGATTAACACAATTTTTAATATTCCTGAGGCGGTGGAGGATCCGTATTGCGTCGATAATTTTGAAAATTACAGCGGTGAGGATTCCATACTTAACAAGAAATGGTCAACTAATAAAAATACAGGAGACACCATATCACTGTCTTTATCAGATGAAAAAGAGAAAATTAATTCCGGCAGTTATGCATTGAAATTCAACTATGATGAAGCAAGTAATGGATGGGCCGGTGCTACGCTTACAAAGCAAGCAGACTGGTCAGATTGTAATGCACTTCAATTTTTTACCATACCGGATGGAAACAATCAAAAGGTAGTGATACAGCTTACAGCAAATGGGAAAGTATATGAAACCTATTTAAATGAATATGAACAATATAGGATTAGCACTGCACCCATGCTTATTACGATACCGTTTGCAACATTCTGCGAACGTGATACGGAAGGCAAACCAACAGGAGGTCTTTTGAACGATTGCAGTAACATTACATCCATCGGACTTTGGGTTAATGCAATAGCCGATAGCGCTGCTATCAAAGACGGCAGAGTACAAGGAAACATTTATTATGATGATATTATGGCAGTTCATTCTGATAGCACTACAGTTAATTTTGAACTAAGATAACAGTAGCTTCTAAATGCTTACATACAAATTGATTGACAAATTATGACTAAAGTACCAAAGAAATAGAAAAATATGTATATTGTTAGAAAAATATGTTGAAATATATTGAATTGTAGTATATAATTTGGGTGTCTATATAGATAGAATGTATGCATACCACGTTATAAGCACCAAAGTATAAGGGGGAGAACGGATGAATTTAAAAAAATCATTGCGGTTTTTAGCAGGAGTTGTATTATCTGCAGCAATGATAGGCGGTACACACCATATAAAGGCAGTAGCAGCCGAAGCAATATCTTCTTCAGAGAGCACTTATGTTACAAGAGATGGCTTCTATGATTTGGACGATAGTTCGGTAAACAGACTTTCGTCAGAACATTTTCAGATTATTTGGGGAAATAATTATGAAACGGGGACAGTAACAGAAGAATTAGTAAGGGGAAATCTTGAGAATTTAGAGTCAATACGAGACTTTTATGTTAATGTATTGGGTTTTTACGATACAAGTGTTTCCATTTATAGTAATGTTAATTCAAGTACACATTACAAAACAAATCTCTATATAAACAAAACAGGCTTAACTAAGATAGAAGATAACTGGGCTTATATGTCAAATGACAGGGACGGATTTGCCTATATGGCAGTGCAGCCGGGGGCAATGCGTGTTGATCCGCCAAGCTGGGTTATTCCACATGAATATGCGCATGCAATAACTTTACACCAACGAGGCAATGTGTCATCACCATGGTATGAAGTTACGGCAAACTGGTTTCGGGATCAATATTTAGGAAGTACCTATTATAAATATGGAAGTACCATTTATGGACCAACCTCTGATTTCTTCCAACCAATCATACTAAATTCAGAGTGCTATTTTCCGCACATGAAGAATTACTATGATGCATGGCCGTTTCTGGTGTACGTATCAGAGAATCCGGATCACATGACAGGATTAGGCATGGAGCTTATGGTTAAGATGTTTCGGGATAGCACGGATGAGCTTATGTTTGATAAGCTTCAAAGAATATCGGGAATCTCTACAAAAGACATGCTGGGTGGATACGCAAGAAGAATGGTTACGTTGGATTTTGACAGACAATCCAGTTATATGAGTTATTTAAATGAACTATTAAAGGATAGTGCAAATTACAGTAAAATCTATACTACACTAGAAAGCACAAGTGATGGATGGCTAAAAGTTACGGATGCAAAAGCACCTCAGCAGGGAGGCTATAATATCATACCGCTTGATATAGATTTAAGCAGTGAAACAGTAACTATCCAGTTTCAAGGAGACAGCTCGGTATCCGGTGCGGATTATCGTGTGAGCATAGTGACAAAGACAACAAACGGTGAGACAAGGTATTCGACTATGTGGAACAGCGGCAGTAATAGCATAACACTACAAGGGGATGAAGAGAAGGCATATGTAGTTGTTTGTGCTACGCCAGATACGATGCTTGATTTAACATCTTATGATGTTAACGCTGTCGGCACAAAGTATCCGTATCAAATAAAAATTGCTACAAGCGGAGTCATTAATAAAGTTAATAATATAGCTTTAAAGGCAACAAAAAGTACCTCCTATTGTTCCGATTGGGAGAGTATCAATGCTTTAAATGATGGCTACGCTCCAACAAGCTCAAACGACAGAGCGCATGAGGTGTACGGCAACTGGCCGCAGACTGGCACACAGTGGGTTCAGTACGATTTTAGTGACAATTATACCATATCTCAGTGTGACGTATATTGGTTCGCGGACGGACAAGGTATAGATGTACCAAAATCTTATAAGATAAAATATCTGGATGGCAGTAAGTGGCGAGAAGTAAAGAATGCTTCAGGATATGGAATAGTTTCCAACCAGTATAATACGACTACATTTAAAGAAGTATCAACAAAGGCAATCAGACTAGAGCTGGTATCAAATGGAAGCTACTCTACAGGTATATTAGAATGGAAGGTATTTGGAATTAAATAATCGCTCATTTAATATGAGAAAATTATGGGGAAGAGAAAACTATATTGAAATAAATAAAGCATTCCGTATTGTGTAAGTGAAATCACTGATACATTATGGAATGCTTTTGTTGTATTTTAAAATTTTCCGATTTACATGATACTAATCAGTGTGTGAGATACTTTTGTTAGTTTTGTTATGATAATAAATGTATTTAAATAGATACAAACCCAAATTTGCAATTTAAAAATCAGAGGAGTAAAATAAATAGAAAGGGTAGATGCAAAGATTATCTTTTGCATCTATTGTCAAGTAAATTATATATGAAAGAAAGGGTGAAAGAATCCAATGAAAGTATTATTTTTGGTTTTAAACAAAACAGAAAAACTAGATGAATTATTAATGGAATTTGTCAAACGAAATATTAATGGCGCTACAGTTGTTGACAGTGCGGGTATGGCAAGAATATTATGCAATAAGCATGATAATGATGAAATTCCGTTTTTAGGTTCTATCAGAGCTTTTTTATATCCAGAAAGAGAAAAAAGCAATCTGATTTTAACTGTGATTGAGGACAATCAGTTAGAGGGCGCAGTGGAAGCAATTGAATCAGTTGTTGGAGATCTTTCAAAAAAGGATACAGGGATTGTATTTAGTGTGCCAATAGATTTTGTGAAAGGAATATACAAAAGTGGAAAATAGAATTATAGTGGAAACGGCACTTATGTTATTAACAGGCTTATTATTTGGCAGACTGGCAAAATTTTTAAAATTTCCAAATGTTACTGGTTATCTTATTGCAGGACTTGTACTTGGACCATCCTTGCTTAATTTAATTCCAAGCAGCATGGTAGACGGGTTTGGAGTCATATCTGACATTGCTCTCGCTTTCATTGCTTTTTCGATTGGTTGTGAATTCAATTTAAACTATTATAGAAAAGTTGGTATTGCGCCAATCATAATAGCAATTAGTGAAGCTATGGGAGCAGTTATTATTGTTACCATTGTATTAATTATCTGCGGATTTGATGTTAAATTATCGATAATGTTAGGTGCAATTGCTGCGGCAACGGCTCCGGCACAAACAATCATGGTTATTAATCAGTATAAAGCGAAAGGTCCGTTAACCTCTCTACTGCTGAGTGTCGTAGCGATCGATGATGCGGTGGCATTAATCGGTTTTGGCTTTGCTACAACAATAGTAAAAATGATGTCTTCTAATCTAAACACCAATATTCTTATATCAATTTTGAGTCCTGTTGCTGAAATTATGATATCATTCATCATAGGTCTGGTTACAAGCCTGTTTATGAAATTAATCTTTCGTTGGTTTAAAAAAACATCGAACAGAGAATGTATTATCATAGCAGTGGTATTACTAACCTATTGGATGGCCGAATATTTTCATGGCTCGGCATTACTTGCTTGTATGACATTAGGAGCAGTTCTTGTTAATATTTATGCTGAGACAGATGGAGTAGTCAAGATTGTGGATCATTTTACACCTGCAATCTTTATGATTTTCTTCGTAATTTCGGGTGCAGGTTTTGAAATAGCAGCGCTTCCGGCTATTGGTATGATTGGAATCTTATATGTTGTACTGCGTGTCGCAGGCAAAGTGTTTGGAGCTTGGCTTGGTGGTAAGCTTACCAAGCAAGAGGACAAGATATGCAAATATTTAGGCCCCACTTTAATGCCACAGGCGGGAGTTGCATTAGGTTTAATTGTAGTAGCCAGTAAAATGGTACCCGATTATGCGGCGCAGATTAGAGTCATCATATTATGCTCTACCTTTATTTATTCTATCATTGGTCCTATTGCTGCTAAATTTGCCCTGGAAAAGTCAGGAGAAATTGTAATAAATAAGACTGTGTAGCAAGCTTAGATTACGTGAATAAAAGTTTGATTTAAAGTATCAGCACAGAAAATGTTCGACTTTTTGTGCTGATACTATATTTTCAGCATTTATTATTTTAATGAAATATAAATGTGTATTTCTGCATTTTCCATATCGCTGTTTTGATATTCTTCAAAATCATATTGATAGCTTCTGTTTAAATCCATCTGCCAAAATTCATTCCAGAAATCAGATACAGCTTTTTGCACATGACCGTGTACAATGAATTTAGCATATTTACCAGCAGGGATTATTCTGGTTATCGTTGCATCTGGAATGTTCGAAGCTTGTCTTACTTCACAGGCAACGGTTACAGAATATTCACCATGTTCATCCAATTCATAATCTGAATAGATTCCAAGTGCTTTTTCGTTTACCTTATCTGCTATTTTGAAATATACACCATCCTGATAAAAACGATTCCATAAGCCACCAATGATCATTGGCATTTCAGTATCTGAATTTTTGGTACGAGCAGTTAGACCTACCACTATTTTTTCTTCCAATTGAACAATTTCATAATTCATATTAAATACCTCTCTTTCTTTGATAAAGAAAGGATAACAGAAGAAACTTGACAACTGTTTGTCATATTATAAATATTGCTTTAAAATTTCTTCCACCTTACTTTTAAATTCTTCTCTAAAGTCATCAGGTTCTATAATTTCAAGCGCGTTTCCAAATCCAAGAAGATAGTTGATAAGCCAAGGGGTATCCGGTATGAGAGCTTTTACAGAGAATGTATTGCCTTCTTGTACAATCGTTGCATTTCTAAATTCATCATAAACACGAAATGCCATTGACTGGTCAATGCGCAGGTGCAGTAAGATGCTCTGAGTTAAGGAGGAATCATAATCTGAGGAAGCAGGAACACTATTTTTCTTACAAAATATATCATCATTTAAGGCATGAAGATTTTCAATTCGAGTTAATTTAAAAAAACGATAATCATTTCGAGTCCTGCAATAGGCATATAAATACCAGTGTGTACCTTTAAAAATCAGCTTATATGGCTCTACAATGCGTCTGGACTGCACGCCCTTATTATTATAATAGGTAAAGGATAATGCAGTTGAATTTTGAATACTAATCCGAATCTTAGAAAAAAGCTCTTTATCCGACTCATTCTGCTCCCAGCCGGAAAAGTCAATTTCAATCCAATTATCAGCACTTTTTTGAAACAGGCCAGCAAGTTTAGTAATGGAATTATCCAAATCAAGCTGGCCTGTAATATTAGCACCCTGAAGTGCCATGAGTACCTGATTTTGCTCTGCATCGGACAGGAGAGCTTTATCAATGGAATAATGCTCCAGAATGGAAATACCACCCCCCTTACCCTGCGTACAGTAAATGGGAATACCATTGGCGGATAGTGTATCAATATCTCTGTAAATCGTTCTGACGGAAACGTCAAATTGTTTGGCTAAGGCAGAAGCAGTTACAGTCTTTTTATTAATTAAAGTATAGGTAATTGCAAATAAACGGTCATTTTTCATAAGAACACACTTTCCTATCATAATTATTAATATTAATGTAGTTGGGATATCATATTAATTTTAAAGTAAACAATCTAAGCTTGCAATTATATTTTATTAAAACTCAAACGTTAACCAATATAATTACACAAGTTGACAATCGAAATGATATGTTTTAAAATACAAAAGTAGTAATGACAACTTTGATTAGTCTTGCATTAAAATTTTAAAAGGAGTTAAAAGGTATGCCAAAATATAAAATACGTGCACACCATGCAATGTGTCTGCAATATTTTTGCGGGAATGGCTATAGTGATGCGTTTGTTGAAAATATGAAATATATATCGGCTGCTTTAAATAAGAACCCGATTATTACTGTCATAGACTATGGTGATGATATTTGCAGTGAATGCCCTAACTATTTAATGAATAATCAATGTGTAGACCAAAATAAAGTCAGTGTATATGACAGTAAAGTTTTACAATATTGCTCCGTGGAAAGCGGCATAACCATTCATTGGAAAGATTTTGAAAGGGCAGTACTCCAAAATATCTTGTCAGTTAATAAAAGAGACATGATTTGTAAAGATTGCAAATGGAACAATCTATGTAAAAAATTTTACCATGAAGTCTGAGGGGAATTTGGAGCCGTTTCCTTTTTACTGCTTTCTGATAAGAACAGGCCGAGTAAGATAAGGGAAATACCAAATACGGAAACTAACGTAACAGGCTCACGAAGTATTAAAACAGAAGCTATGACACTGATGACAGGTATCATATAAATATAAACACTCGTTTTAACAACTCCTAATGTCTTAACAGAAAAACTCCAGGTGACGAAGCATATTGCGGAGGCTCCAAGTCCCAGAAATAAAAGGTTAAAAAAATTGGTTATGCTCATAAATTGAGAAACATGAAGATTAAAATCTAGTACAAAGCAGCAGGGCAGCATAAACAATATACCATAGAAGAAGGTCAGTCTTGTTGTTTGGATAATATGATAGCCAAAGGTACTGATTTTTTTAACTAAGGTAGAATAAGCAGCCCAAATGATTGAAGCCAGAATAGCCAAAATATTTCCAATCGGTGAAATAGCAAAAGATTTGCTGCCATTTAAGCTAATCAGACAAATTCCAGTCATTGCAATCAAAAAACCTATAATAAAGCGTATTCCAGGACGCTTGTCCTTTAGGAAAATACAGCTAAATATTGCTGTAACAAAGGGTGATATGGATACAATAATTCCAACATTCGAAGCTAGAGTATAAGTCAGTGCAATGTTCTCAAAGAGATAATAAAGAGTTATTCCACATAGACCGGCTGCAGCAAAATAGATATTTTGTTTTGGGTTAATCACCTTAAGATGATGTGGAAAAACGAGCCACAATGCAATATAACCCATCAGAAAACGGATCATGAGAATTTCAACAGGTGTAAAATCCTGCAAAAGTACTTTAGTTGAGATAAAGGTAGTACCCCAGATAAAAATTGTTAAAAATGAGGTGATATGTCCGATGATATTTTTACTTTTCATTATAAATGTCCTTTCATTGCTTCGTGTGTTTCATGGTGCTTGTAAAAATTCTTTGACCTGCTTTAGTATTAATCCTATCAACCTTTAATAAAATGAATTACTCTTTCTCTATGTAATGATATGTTGGGTTCCAAAGTCATGTTTTTTCATGCAAGAATAAACACATGACCTTTTGATTCTAGTATCATGATATTTTTTTAACATAAATTTAGATTGATATCTTGAAAGTTATTATACCACTTTTGCACTCAAATCAATAAATTTATATTAAAAAAATTAAAAGATAATAGAATAAATCATAAATTAGAAAAAACATATAAAATCATATTAAAAAGATTATACATAATTACAATAAGACAAGAATTGATTATAAAAACATTATATGTTAATATAGATTTATGACAAAAAAATAACGATGTAAATAGAAAAGGAGATAGGATATGAAAGGCTTTGCAATGTTAGGAATTGGAAAAACTGGTTGGATTGAGAAAGCAGCACCAACATGTGGTGCACTTGATGCAATCTGTAAGCCACTGGCACTCTCACCATGTACTTCAGATGTACATACAGTTTGGGCAGGAGCAATCGGAGATCGTCATGATATGATTTTAGGTCATGAGGCAGTGGCACAAATCGTAGAAGTTGGTTCTATGGTCAAGGATTTTAAACCGGGTGACAAAGTAATTGTTCCGGCTATAACTCCTGACTGGGGTTCACTTGAGGCACAAGCAGGCTATTCGATGCATTCAGGAGGAATGCTTGCAGGATGGAAATTTTCAAACTTCAAAGATGGTGTTTTTGGAGAATTATTTCATGTAAATGAAGCAGACGCAAATCTTGCTCTTTTGCCAGAGGGAATTGATTTAGCCGCTGCAGCTATGCTTTCCGATATGGTGCCGACTGGCTTTCATGGCGTTGAATTAGCGGATGTTCAGTTTGGTGATTCGGTTGTTGTAATTGGGATTGGACCAGTAGGTCTTATGTCAGTAGCAGGTACAGCTTTACGAGGTGCATCACATATCTATGCAGTTGGTTCTAGACCAAATTGTATTCAGATAGCCAAGGAATATGGAGCAACTGATATTATAAATTACCGTGAAGGTGATATCGTAGAACAGATTATGGAAAAGACAAAGGGAAAAGGTGTTGATAAGATTGTTATAGCAGGCGGAGACGTTGATACGTTTGCTCAGGCAATTCGTATGCTAAAGCCAGGCGGAAGAATTGGAAATGTAAATTATCTTGGTGAGGGTGATTATGTGAAGATCCCTCGTGCTGAATGGGGCTGCGGTATGGGACATAAAATAATAGCCGGAGGTCTTATGCCTGGAGGAAGACTTAGAATGGAGAAATTAGTGTCCTTAATGGAAACAGGTAAATTAGATACAGGTAAATTAATTACTCATAAATTCAATGGTTTTGAAAAGGTGGAAGATGCCTTAATGCTGATGAAAGATAAGCCAAGAGATTTGATTAAGCCGGTTGTGCTTTTATAATAAAATATTACAGTAAACAAAAGGGCGGTTCACGAAAAGGTGTTCAGTCCTTTTGCTTCGTTCATAATCAAAACAGCAGAGGCCACGCCAATACCAAATCTCTCACATCCCAGTTCCGCCAATTCTTTTACGGCAGACAGGGTACGGATACCACCGGCTGCTTTGATCAAAGCTCTTTCGCCCACCGCCTCTTTCATAATCTTGATGGCATGAACTGTTGTGGGATTCGGTGACCAGCCTGTTCCGCTCTTGACAAAGGAAGCACCGCCTTGAATGGCTAATTCACAAGCCTTGCTGATTTCATAATCATTCAGATAAGAGGTTTCAATAATAACTTTAACGGGGTGCCCATTACAGGCAGAAACAACAGCTTTAATATCCTCTGATACATAGTTGTAGTCCTTTGACTTTAAAAGGCCATATGCCATAACCATATCAAGTTCCTTACATCCCATATTCACAAGCTCTTTTGCTTGTGCGGCCTTAGACGCTATCGTGTCACATCCGGTTGGAAAACCAACAACTCCTCCTACATTGATGAGAGGTTCCTCCTTTAATTGAGAAATGAGATAGGGAGTATAACAGGGCATTGCAAAGACACTGATAAACTGATATTTTTTTGAAATGGAAATCATATCATTAATATCTGACAGTGTGTGTGTGCTATGTACACAGCTAATATCTATATGCCGGTTTAAATTCCTAAGGAAATCAGGATTCATTGGATCAATCACCTCGATATCGTCCATTCATATTTGTCGTCAGTTCGTAATGTTTGCCAATAATAACAACATCATCCAAGCATACAGGGTTACCTTCGAACAAACAGGTTCTTTGAATACAAAGAAGGGCTTCTCCTGTTTCAATCTCTAGCATTTGAGCCTCTTCAAAGCTAGCATTTTTAGCAAATATCCGATCAGATGCCCCATCAATTTTAATCTGATAGGTGTCCTCTAGGAATTGATACAAAGCTAAGAATTTATTACAATATTCGCTTACGCCAACCACAAGATGTTCTGGTACATAGTTTTTCATAATTACAATAGGCTTTTCATCCGCTAATTGAATTCTTTGAAAACGTGCTACCTTGTCGCCTATAGCAATTTTAAGACAACTGGCAATTTCAGGAGGAGCCAAAATGACATCAATGTGCATGCTTTTGGTTCTTACGGCGTAGCCCTTTTGACGCAAGGTTTCTGTTACAGATACAACATGGTTAAGATTTTGAGTGGCTTTATAATCAAGTACTATTGTACCACAGCCTTGTTTTACATGAACCAGCTTATCTTGATTCAACATTTTAACTGCCTTTCGAATGGTAATTCGGCTTACATTAAAAATTTTTTCCAGTTCACTCTCAATTGGAAGCATTTCACCAATCTTATATTTACCGTTCAAAATTTCTTCTTTCAATTGATTATATACACATAAATAAGACGGTAGCTTATTCGACATATCACATTCCTCCCAAACATATTATAGCCTATGAGATTTAAAAACACCAGAAAAAAATAGCATGTGAATAAGGATGATGAAGTTCAAAAAAGCCATCGCTCGCTGTATCAAAGAAAGTAAATCTTTCAATGTCTACAGCAGGTGATGGCTGTTTGATATTTTAAATTATATCATGTTTGTTTTATTACATTGCATTATGAAAAGTACGTGAAATCACATCATTTTGTTGTTCCTTGGTTAGCTTATTAAAATTAACTGCATAACCAGATATACGAATCGTTAGTTGAGGATATTTCTCAGGATGCTTTTGTGCATCAAGAAGAGTATCTCTTGTAAAGACATTTACATTAAGATGATGCCCTCCTTTTTGTGCGTATCCATCTAATAAAGAAACTAAATTGTCTACTTGTCCTTGATTTGCCATTCAATCCCTCCTTGTATCTTAATAAAAAGCTCATATACTGCAATATGAAGCAATGAATAGTATAGTAGTTAAACTGTAAAATAATAGTAATTATTATTATTACTATAATAATAAATATATCATATCTATCTTAATATGTCCATATGATAAAGTTCAAATTTTATTTATTATAGAAAGTACCGTGTTAATGAAAGTCATTCATTTCTATAAAATAATATTACTTTATGATGCGCAACAGGGACTTTGCTTCAAATAAAAATTAATAACATAAATTGTTAATCCATTCATATACTGTTTTAAGAGGTGAGTGCATGATAAAAAAAGACGAGCTGGTTAAGATTTTTCCAATAGAAATTCGAAAAATATTGATTAACAGTAAATTTAATTTTGAACTGTTACAGGAAGTCAGATTAAGAGTAAATGGTCCCTTAATTGTAATATATGAAGGTAGAGAATTATTTGTAGGAAAAGGGGGGGTATTGCTACAGAATGAGTCTGGTTCATACATTGTTAGCAAAGATGAGGTTAAAGAAATGCTTGGTTATATAAGCAGCTATTCGCTCTACGCCTTTGAGGATGAAATAAAACAAGGTTTTATTACCATTCAGGGAGGTCACAGAATTGGTATAGCAGGTAAAACAGTAGTTGAGGGAGAAGCAATTACAGGACTAAAATATATCTCTTATATTAATGTTAGAATCTCACATGAAATAAAGGGCTGTGCCAATAAAGTAATTCCCTATGTTGCAAATAACAATGTGGTACACCATTGTTTAATCATTTCTCCGCCAAGGTGCGGTAAGACAACCTTGTTAAGAGATATCATCAGACAGATTTCTAATGGAATGAATGGGGTTTTAGGCCAAACAGTAGGAGTTGTAGATGAAAGGAGTGAAATAGGTGGTTGTTATATGGGGGTGGCAGTGAATGACTTAGGAATACGTACTGATGTTTTGGATTGCTGTCCTAAGGCAAAAGGAATGCTGATGCTAATTCGATCTATGTCACCACGGGTTATAGCCATAGATGAAATAGGTGATTATGAAGATGTAAAAGCAATTGAAGCAGTTATTAATTGCGGTTGTAAGCTTCTTGCGACTGTGCATGGAAGTTCGATTGAAGATATTAAGAACAAGCCACTACTCCAAAAAATGATTACAGAAAAGATTTTTGAAAGATATATTGTATTAAACAATAATAGGCAGATTGGAAATATAAAAGAAATATTTGATGAGCGGGGAACTATTATTTACAGAGAGGGGGCATAAAGTTGCTAAAAATAGTTGGCGCAATATTAGTCATTGCAGCTACGACAGGGATTGGTGTTACGGCAGGAAGAGATTTGAAAGTACGATTAGATAACTTAAGATATATCAAAAAACTTATGCTTATGCTTAGAGGTGAAATTAAATATTTAAAGGCACCCTTGGGTGAAGCATTTTTTAATGTGGGAAATAGAGCAAAAGCCCCCTTTTGTGAATTTTTCAATAAAATAGCTTTGGAAATTGAAAGCTTGGAAAGTGAAAGTTTTTATGTAATATGGTGTAAATACATTGATGAAGAGTTAAATAAAATTCAATTAAATAAACGAGATTGTCTTACATTAAAAAGAGTGGGAGAGCATCTGGGATATATGGATAAGGAAATGCAGCTGGGTATGATTGATTTATATGTGGAGCAGCTAGAGGAGGAAATTATAATATCCAAAGATAGCATGCAGGAGAAAATCAGAATATACAATTGCCTTGGTGTTGTAGCAGGTATCTTTGCCGTGTTGATTACAATTTGATGCAAGAATCGCACGAATGGAGGAATATATGAGCGTTAATATTATATTTAAAATTGCAGCAGTAGGAATTTTAGTATCTGTTTTAGGGCAGGTGCTTAAGCATAGTGGACGAGAAGAACATGCTTTTTTAACCAGCCTTGCAGGTTTAATTGTAGTACTGTTTTGGATTATACCTTATATATATGATTTGTTTGAAACAATCAAAAAATTATTCGCATTGTAGGTGAAAATAGTGGACATGTTAAAAATTGCTTTTATTGGAGTGATAGGAGTGATACTGTCAGTTCAATTTAGAGGGCACAAATCAGAATACGGATTATATATAAGCCTTGCAACCAGTCTCCTTATTTTATTTTGCATCGCAGATAAGCTATCTGCAGTCATTGAGGCAGTGAATAAAATACAAGGCTATATTAACTTAAATACCGTTTACTTATCTACTCTTGCCAAAATTATTGGAATAACCTATATTGCAGAGTTTGCTTCGGGAATATGTAAGGATGCGGGTTATAGTGCAATTGCAGGACAAATCGAAGTATTTGCCAAGATTGCAGTGATGGCGCTTAGTATGCCGGTTCTGCTTGCATTATTAGAAACAATAGATAGCTTTTTAAGCTGACATAGAGAAATCAGGCAATCATAGCTGCGATTTAGGACAAGTGGCTGTTATATAAGGGGAGGTAGACATGAATAGAGGATTCATTTTACTTGCTACAATATTATTGCTGGCTGGAGGCAAGGTATATGCAGCGGAGGCGGACATGTCAATTACAGATAGTAGTGAATTTAATGACATAAACAAAAGTCTTGACCTATTACTGGACGGAGATGAGGTTGATTTTAAAGAGATGATAGTCAATATTATAAAGGGGAAGGAACCACTTAATGTTGAAACCTTATTGCAAACCTTAGTTAATAAGGCATTTGGACAAATTAGCTATGTAAAAAAAACGATTTTACATATTATGATTATAGCAATAGCAGCAGCAATATTAAATAACTTCAGCAGTGTGTTTAATAATAATCAAATTGCGGATATTAGTTTTTATGTAGTATATATGCTTTTACTTACCGTGTTGATGAAATCCTTTGTGTCAGTTACAACGATCGCTGAAAGTGCAGTAAATAGTTTAATTGAATTTATGCAATCGTTGGTACCTGCTTATTTTTTGGCATTAAATGTAGCGGGTAAGACAACAACAGCCATGATATTTTATCAAGTAATATTAATGATAATTACGGGTATTCATTTACTCTTTTCAAGATTTATTTTGCCTTTAATTAACGTATATATTGTTCTAATGTTGGTGAATAATCTTTCGAAAGAGGATTTTCTTTCCAGACTGGCTCAGCTTCTTAAGGGAACAATTGAATGGCTTCTAAAAGCAATGCTTACCGTTGTAGTTGGCTTTAATGTCATTCAAAGTCTTGTGGCACCAGCGATTGATTCCTTTCGGACGACAGCACTGAATAAAACAGTAAGTGCAATTCCGGGTGTAGGTAATGCGGTAAATGCAGTAACGGATATGGTGATTGGCTCCGCAGTTATTATAAAGAATGGAGTTGGCGTTGCTGCCCTAATTGTTCTAATTGTAATAAGTCTTGTTCCTTTAATACAATTATGGACTTTTTCTGTTTTATATAAGTTGGCCGCAGCAGTGATACAGCCTGTTTCAGATGCCAGAATGGTCAGCTCAATAGGAAGTGTTTCTGATGCGGTCAAGCTTTTGATTAAAGTATTAACCACTTCGTTAATATTATTTATGATAACCATAGCAATTGTCACAGCAACAACAACAACAGCGGTATAGGAGAGAAAATGATTACTGAAATCTATCAGTGGATTAAAAATATTGCATTTTACATCATACTAGTTACTGCGGTTATGAATGTAATACCAAATAATAATTTTAAAAAATACATTAATTTATTTACAGGAATGATTATGATTATTCTGGTATTGTCTCCAATTTGTAAATTTATGGGAATTAATACAAGACTAGATACTAATTTTATTAAAAATATATACAGTCAGGAGCTAAACAGCGTAAAGGTTGATTCTTATCATATATCCAAAGAAAGCGCTTCAAACCTGTTAGATCAATATAAGAAAGAAATAGGAAATCAAGTAGAGAAAATAGTAAATAAGGAGGGATATTATATGGTGAATGCTGATGTCATTATGAATGAAGATAGCAACAGCGAGGAATATGGCAGCTTAGAAGGAATTAATGTGGTGGTTGCAAATGAGGATAAAGAGAATCTTAAAATTGCAGTAGATAAAATAGAAATAGGCAACAAGCATTTCGAAAATCCAGAGGAAATTAGTGTGAAAAATGTGATAGAGGACTTCTATAATGTGGGCTTAGATAATATAAATGTTAGTATACAGAGGTAGAATATGGAATGGAAAATAAAGCTGCCTAAATTAAAATTTAATTTAAAAAATATGAAGAAAGATAATTATATCATTATACTTTTGGTTGGAGTTTTACTAATTGTGATAGCATTGCCTGTTTCAGACAATAAGGATAAGGAAGAAAAGGCAGGTGTTGAAAGCATAACGAATAATGAGGAGGAAACTCAAGTCTTAACCTATGTGGATGAACAAGAAAAAAGGCTGGGAGAAATATTAAGTCAGGTACAGGGAGTGGGAGATGTCAAGGTTATGATTACGTTAAAATCATCAAAGGAGCTTATAGTAGAAAAGGATACTCCTACAACATCCCAAACATCGTTAGAAGAAGATGCAGAGGGTGGAAAGAGAAATACAACAGATAAGACCACTACAGAGGCAACGGTTTATGAACAGGATAATAATGGTGACAGCAGCCCTTATGTAGTGAAAGAGCTGGAGCCAGAAATTGAGGGTATCATTGTCATTGCAAAGGGAGGAGATGACCCTGTAGTAGCCAAAAATATTTCAGAGGCGGTTTTAGCATTATTTCATGTAGAAGCGCATAAAATTAAGGTAATGAAAATGAATTAGTTAGGAGGACGATACAGTTGAAGAATGTATTTAAAAGAAATCAGGTTGTTATAACCGCATTAACGATTATGATTGCAGCGGCATTTTATTTGAACTATGCAGATAAAATAGATACAAGTGAACCAAGCAAAGCAGCAAGCGCAACGGTAGAAGAAGATGCAATTGATGTAAGCGATATCTCAGAAGAAGATATCTATGCGGCTGCTAATGCAGAAGCAAATTCCGAAGAAGTATTAGAAGCTTTATCCCCAAATGGAGAAGAGGACATTCAAAGCTACGATTTGGATTTGACATCCGATACAGCCTCAGCAGAAGATGTGCAAACGGATAGTACTGAAACAGCAGCTCCGGTGACCGAAGAAGAGACTCCGGGTGAAGCTGTACTGACAAGTGCAACAACAAGCGTTGGATTTATTGCAGAAGCTAAGCTTTCAAGGGAGCAGGTAAGGGCAAAGAATAAAGAGTCATTATTAGAAATCATCAATAATACAGCCATTTCAGATGATCAGAAGCAATCAGCTATTGATGCAATGATTAAGATGACAGATATATCAGAAAGAGAGGCAGCAGCAGAAACCTTATTAGAATCAAAAGGTTTTGAGGATGTAGTCGTAAGCATAACCGACGATACTGCGGATGTAGTAGTTAATATGTCAGAGGTAACAGATGCCAAACGAGCTCAGATTGAAGACATTATGAAAAGAAAAACAGAAGTTTCCGCTGAAAATATTGTTATTACGCCAATTAGTGTAGAACAGTAATACATAGGAATAAAAGCATTCATTCTATAAATAGTTATACTTTATTTATAGATATGAATGCATTTTAATGTAATAGGAAAGTCCTATTACATTAAAATGCTCCACACAATGCGCACGGATGCAAGAGGAAAATATCACTGCGTGATAGCATTCGGCGCGGCAAAGCGGCCAAGTCCCTCATGAGTGAGGGATTAGGGAGCTGATGCAGACTTGTGCGCTTTGTTCTATACAAGGGAATTCCTTTACTCCTATGGAGAAACAGGATTCTGTGTCGGTGTTTGATTATCTGTAGTTGTTTGAGTATCTGTAGAATTGGTTGAATCAATAATTGAATTCACACCTGCATCTGGTGTAGTTTGGCTTCCGCCTGTTGTATTTGTAGTATCATCTGTAGTAGTACCTGTCGAATTTGTACTGTCTGTTGTTGTATTTGTATCAGTTGAATACTCAGGCAGTCTATTATAATAATAATTAGAATCCAAATGCGATGACGCAGAGGAATGAATTGGACACATATTCTGCGAGTAATCTGCCGGTAATTCATATTGCGTATCATCTGTCACACCAGTGGAACCTGTTGGGCGAATAATATATACCTGATCAGAATTATACGTTACCTCCGGACAATATGGACTTGCAGGCAGACCAGTTAAAGTACAGGTAGCCAGTTTAATATGAGTATCGCATACTTCCGTAGGAGCAGTTCCCTTAGCAAAATACTCTGTGATTGCCATACTTCCCCGGGGATCGCAATCACAAAGACCAGTGACAGCAAGCTTACCAGATTTTTTGCATATAACCGCTGTCTCAATATTGTCGGGGATGGTAAATTCTTTTCGTTCTAACCCTTCGTGTACACGAGACATAATGTTTTTCCATAATACCTTATGGAAAGAGGTGCTGCTGCTCATTTTATCATTTGTATCATAGCCGCCCCATACTGTGCATGTATAGTATGGAGTAAAACCGGAAAACCATAGATCACGGTAATCAGATGTGGTACCCGTTTTTCCTGCAATTGGCATAGTTCCAAAATTTAGTGATTTACCGGTTCCAACTTTAACCACATCTTCCATTGCACTGGTAAGTAAAAATGCAGTTGTATCCTTTATAACGGTAGTAGTCTTAGGTGTATTATCAATTAATACATTTCCATCATGATCTAATATTTTGGTATAAAAAATTGGTTTTGTATAAGTGCCTCCGTTTGCAATTGTAGCATAAGCAGCAGTCAGTTCTAAATTAGTTACACCATCTGTAATACCTCCAAGAGCAAGTGATTGTGTAATATCAGTCATAACGGTTCCGTCTGCCTGCTTACGGGAATTTACTAAAGTTGTAAATCCAAATTTTAACAAATAATCATATCCAAGCTGAGGAGTGATTTCTGTTAAGGTCTTAACGGTAACAATATTCATAGAGTAGGTTATTGCATCTCGTATTGTTGTCAAACCACGATAGCCTGTTGAATACCAGTTACTTACAGGTCTGCCGCTTGCGTAATTGTATTCAGAGTCATCATGCACCGTTGCTAAGGTCATACCAGCAGTATCTAAGGCTGGTGCATAGGTTGAAAGTACCTTAAAGGTGGAACCTGGCTGACGTTTGGTATCAGTAGCACGGTTTAAAGTAAGGCTGGCTTCCTTAGTACCACGTCCGCCGACAATGGCTTTCACATAGCCGGTTGCCTGGTCCATTATTACGCAAGATGCTTGCGGCTGGGGAGTAAGAGTGATGCTTTCATCGATTTCATCCCCTTCTTTCAAAATAGCCTCTTTATAGCGCTCAATTTGAGCATTTGCTTCCTCTTCACTGTCAAATACAGTATTGTAACTAATCCCATCAATTTCCTTAAAATAATCCTTAAGGGAATCCTCACTATAGTTGGCTACAGTACCATCCTTAGAGGTAACCGTTAAGCGATAGGTTAAAGCAACCTCTGTTCCTTTAGGATAATTATCAGAATTGGCAAATTCTTCATCACAAATCGTCTGAATCCTCTTGTCCTGCGTTGTATAAATACTTAAGCCGCTGCTGTAAAGTGCATTATAGGCCTGAGTTTGCGTATAGCCTTTCTGTTCTTGCAAATCTTTCATAACCTGATCAGTGAGTTCATCAACAAAGTATGTATAAACAGAAGAAGATACAATCTCTGTATTTACAGTTTTAATTCTTGAATAAACGTCATCAGCTAAAGCTTCATCATATTCATCCTGACTGATATAGCCTTGTTCTAGCATATTGCCAAGTACTTTTTTTCGGCGTTCTGCGTTATTTTCAGGATTGCTGATAGGGTTGTAGCGGTAAGGATTTTGTGTAATACCAGCAATAACAGCGCATTCAGACAGAGTTAATTCAGAAACATCCTTGTTAAAATAACGTAGAGAAGCCGCTTGCACACCAAGAGTATTCTGCCCAAGATTGATTGCATTCAGATAATTTTCAAGAATCACTTCTTTTGACATGGATTTCTCAAGCTGAATTGCTAAATATTGCTCTTGAATCTTACGCTTAAATTTATCAGTAAGGGATTTTTCTTCTGTCCATCCCTCGAAAACATTGTTCTTTAATAACTGCTGGGTAATTGTGCTGGCACCTTCTGAAAAATTACCGCTTGTAATTCCAAGAACACCTGCTCGAATGATACCCTTTATATCAATTCCGTTATGCTCCCAAAAACGTTCATCTTCAATGGCAACAAAAGCATTTTGTAGATTTTTGGGTATTTCATCTATGGATTTGGATACTCTGTTTGATCCTGAAGCAACAAGCTTTGTAATTTCATTTCCATCTTGATCGTAAACAGCAGTGGAATATTTCTTAGGAGTTACATCATAGGTGGATATCTCTGGTGCACTGTCAATAACGCCTTTAATAATTCCGATGGCTGCACAGCTGCCAATAACAGCCGTTGCTAAAAAGCATACAATAAAAACCTTGAAAATCGTAACAATCACTTTACGGCCAACTTTATTAGTTTTAGAAGTTAAGGCTTTTTGCTTATCAGAAGCTCCTTTTTTTCCGTAATTCATTCATATGCCTCCTTTATCTTTCCTATTATAACAAATAACCTATGCTAAATAAAGGAAAATTTGTAGCCCGACAATTGCTAAAGGTATGTAGACCTTTGTACGAAGTTAAGTACTTTTTTAGGGGTTAGGCAATTTATAGTTTATTATAGAATAAATGTTAGTTATAGGATTGGCAATTTTTTGAAAATTATACAATAAGTGAAATGAATTTTATACGTTTTTTTATTGTTAGCCAATAAAAAGAAAGACTAGGAATAATTAAAAAATGGTGTATAATATAGGCGAATAACAGATATAAATAAAATCTATCAGGTAAATACGGAGGAAGTCAATGATCGAATATTATAAAGCAGTATATCAGGGAGGAGTAGGAGAGCTGACAGAAAAAAAATCCAGATTTATTGCAACCGTTTGTCCGGTTAATAATGAGGAGGAAGCCGTGTCCTTTATTGAGTCATCAAAGAAAAAATATTGGGATGCATCACACAACTGTTCGGCATATGTGATAGGTGAAAACAATCAAATACAGCGTTGCAGTGATGATGGAGAGCCCGGACAGACAGCAGGAAAGCCAATGCTTGATGTTTTATTGGGAGAGGGAATACATAATAGCGCTGTTGTGGTAACCAGATATTTCGGAGGCACACTTCTTGGTACGGGAGGACTTGTACGTGCCTACGCATCGGCAGTGCAAGAAGGATTAAAAAATAGCTTGATAATAGAAAAAAAGTACGCTGTTAAGCTGTTTATTTGCACAGATTATAATGGAATCGGAAAGATTCAATATTTGCTGGGGCAAAGAAAAATCAATATTTATTCCAGTAATTATACGGATCAAGTGGATATAACGGTACTAGTACCGATTAAAGAGCTTGAGGAATTAAAAAAGGCAGTCATAGAGACTACCAATGGAAAAGCAGTTTTGGAAGAAATAAATTATTTATATTTTGCGCAAATCAATGAGGATGTCATCTGTTTTGAAAGTTAGTAATTTTTATGAAATAGTTTTACAATGATTAGCGGATACAAAATCATAATCCAACATACTAAAATAAAATATCGTATCGTGTCGGCAGTGAGGCTTGTGCCTAGTAACACTTTTAAACCGGACTTTAAGGCAACAGCAATAAAAAGACCCAGCAAAAGTTTAGTTACTTGAGTGAGTGGACTGCCTTTTTTCTCGTCAAAACAAATAAAGGAAGGCTCAATATACCAGCCAAGTGCAAAGCCAATACCTGCGCCAATAGATTTAAAACAGTCATGAAACTGAGTCAGGTCTGCATTTGGAAGATTCTTAAGCACTAAGGAATATATTAGTATGATTGCTGAAAAAATAGCCAAGGTAATAGCAACTGTTTTGGGGACATAGCTAGAAACATCAACTTTTTTATTCAGAAACAACACAATTAAAAAGGATATAATCATAGAGGTCAACACATCCTTTGGTGTATGGTATCCCAGAAACATTCTCGAAAAACCGACTCCTACAATCAGAAAAACAAAAAAGATACGCCGCCATGCTTTTTTCGATGCAAATGCAAGCGAACCAAATAAGGCGGTACTGCTTTGTGTATGACCACTTGGAAAGGAATAGCCTGTCGCACTGTCAAGCATTAATTGGGACGGCTGAAAGGTTGGGTCTAATATCCATGGACGAGGAATACAGAATGTAAGTTTTAATGACTGAATCAATAGTCCACTTGCAAAATATGCAATACAAATCTTACGAGCCAGTTTTTTATCTAAGCACCAGTATAAAAAACAGATCACGGTAATGGCAAAAGTTTCCTCTCCCAAAAAAGTGAACAGACTGAAAAGATAAGTTAGCGGTGTGGTTCTAAATTGTGCTAAAAATTTTAAAAATTCCATTATTATCCTGCTTTCAAGTTAATAATACCATTATATCATAAAGTCTGTTATCTGAAAATGGTTACTTATTTTTTATATTACCAAAATATAAAATAAAATTTGTATTTTTAAAACAACAAATAAAATTTATAAAAATATATTTACAAATAACTTTAAAAATGTTAATATTCAGATATTGAATATTGCATTTTATATGTGCACAATAATTGTAATATTTAGTTTTGCCAGGTTAGGGGGGAATCAATGATTTAAAAATAGGATTTAAGTATTAAAATTTGGATGATAAGTTATTAGATGATAAATTACGATATTAGTTACTCTATTTAAATAAAAAACAAATAAGGCTGTACCTTTAACGGTAACAGCCTATTTTAAGTTATTTCATGAAACTATTCTGTAAATTTCATAATATATTAGTTATTACGTGTTGCACGTCTACGCATGGTTGGATCAAGGTATTTCTTTCGAATACGAAGACTCTTTGGTGTAATCTCCAAAAGCTCATCGGTGTCAATAAAGTCCAAAGCCTCTTCAAGACTTAATACTTTAGGAGTGGTTAAGCGAAGTGCCTCGTCAGCACTGGAAGAACGAGTATTAGTAAGCTTTTTTGTCTTACATACATTAAGTTCAATATCTTCTGCTTTTCCATTCTGACCGATTACCATACCGGCATAGACCTTTTCACCGGGTCCGATAAATAAAGTTCCTCGTTCCTGCGCGCTATATAAGCCATAAGTGATAGATTCCCCTGCTTCATATGCAATTAGAGATCCTTGCTTTCTATACTGAATATCGCCACGGTAAGAGCCATAGCTGTCAAAAACAGTATTTAACACACCATTACCTTTTGTATCAGTCATAAATTCACCACGATAGCCAATAAGACCACGGGAAGGAATTAAAAATTCAAGTCTTGTATAGCCGCCGTTTGCAGCTCCCATAGCACGAAGTTCACCCTTACGCTGGCTTAATTTATCAATAATAGTTCCGGAATATTCCTCAGGAACATCAATATAAGCAATTTCTATTGGCTCAAGCTTCTTTCCATGTTCATTTGTATGATATAATACTTCTGCCTTACTAACAGCAAATTCATAGCCTTCACGACGCATATTTTCAATTAATACGGACAAATGCAGCTCGCCGCGTCCTGATACCTTATAACTGTCGGCATTTGCACTTTCCTCCACCCTTAAGCTGACATCTGTATTAAGTTCTTTAAACAGTCTGTCGCGAAGATGACGTGAGGTTACAAACTTTCCTTCTCGTCCGGCAAGTGGACTATCATTGACAATAAACTGCATGGCAATTGTGGGTTCAGATATTTTCTGAAATGGAATCGGAACAGGTTTGTCAACAGAGCAGATAGTATCTCCGATATGAATATCCGCAATACCTGATATAGCTACGATAGAACCTATCGAAGCAGATTGAACCTCTACTTTATTTAAACCGTCAAATTCATACAGTTTACTGATTTTGACCTTTTTTAACTTATCAGGCTCATGATGATTTACAACAATAGCCTCTTGATTTACCTTAATGGTACCATTATCAACCTTTCCAACGCCAATACGGCCTACATATTCGTTGTAGTCGATAGTACTGATGAGCACTTGTACATCAGCATCCGGATCTCCTTCAGGAGCAGGAATATAGTCAAGAATGGTTTCAAATAATGGAAACATATTTTCTTGCTTGTCATTTAAGTCTTTAATTGCAAAACCGGCTTTTGCAGATGCAAAAATAAAAGGACAGTCAAGCTGTTCGTCTGATGCATCCAAATCCATAAACAGTTCTAAGATTTCATCAATTACTTCTTCCGGTCTTCCCTCGGCCTTGTCAATCTTATTGATACAAACAATTACATGCAAATCTAATTCAAGTGCTTTTCTAAGAACGAATTTAGTCTGAGGCATAGCACCTTCATATGCATCCACTACTAATACTACACCATTTACCATTTTAAGTACTCGCTCAACTTCTCCGCCAAAATCTGCATGACCGGGAGTATCAATGATGTTAATCTTAGTGTTTTTGTAATAAACAGCCGTGTTCTTTGACAATATTGTGATACCACGTTCACGTTCAATATCATTTGAATCCATTACTCGCTCTGCAACTGCCTGATTGGCACGGAATGTACCGCTTTGTTTTAGAAGCTCATCCACCAAAGTAGTTTTTCCATGGTCAACATGGGCTATAATGGCTATATTTCTTATATCTTCTCGTTTTTGTTTCATAAATAATTAATCCTTCTTTCTAAATTCGCACTAGTGGCAACTTTAAACAGTTTATCATATTTTTGCAATAATACAAGCATTTTTAATCGTCATTATTCATAAAAATAAAAAAATTTTAAAAATTTCGTTCTAAAATGGAATTAATTTGAATAAATATACTTATGGACAATATACGAGAAGAGATACTTCGTTAAAAAGAAGGGAGAAATTTAATAATGGCGGATAAGGTAATTGAAAACAATCAGGTTTCGGTAATAGGGGAAGTTGCATCGGGGTTTACATTTAGTCATGAAGTATTTGGTGAAGGCTTCTATATGATGGATATTATGGTTAAGAGGTTAAGCGATTCATCAGATATTATTCCTCTGATGATTTCGGAACGACTTTTAGACATCAATCAGGATTACCGGGGAAAAAACATCTGTGTGCAGGGTCAATTCAGATCCTACAACAGGCATGAAGAAAAAAAGAACAGACTAGTATTGTCAGTGTTTGCAAGAGAAATTGAATTTATTGAAATTGTAGACGACAATGTGAAAACAAATCAAATCTTTCTGGATGGCTATATCTGTAAGGCGCCGGTTTATAGAAAGACACCGTTGGGACGGGAAATTGCAGATCTCCTAATCGCTGTTAATAGGCCATATGGTAAATCAGATTATATACCATGTATATGCTGGGGCCGAAATGCAAGATTTGCATCAACCTTTGAAATAGGGGGTCACGCTCAAGTATGGGGGAGAATACAGAGTCGTGAATATACCAAAAAAATAGATGATATTTCTTCCGAAAAAAGAGTAGCCTATGAAATATCGGTCAGTAAATTAGAATATGTAAAGAATTAAGATATGATGTTATAATAAGCATATTTATTAAACAGACCACAAGCATATCTATGCTATGTGGTTTGCTTAATAAATTTATATTAGCATGAAATGAATAGGCAGCTTGTCAATTAAATTATAAATTTTCAAAAAAAATAATAAAATAGTTTCTATTTAGATTAGTTTGGTGTATAATAATAACATTGTAACTAAATCATCATCAATTCTGATAAAAAAATCCAACAGCAACATTTAAAATATAACGAATTGAATATATTTGGGGGTACAGTATGACTAAATACTCGAAAGAAGGAGATTCTATGAGAGAGAAATATGAATCATTGTCTGTAACTGCATTAAAGGATGTAGCGAAGGCAAGAGGACTGAAGAACATTTCAGCCATGAAAAAAAGTGAGCTGGTTGCGGCTATGCTAAGAGAAGATGAAAAGCAGGCTGAGCAGCAAAATGAAGCAGGTGAAGATACAACAGAGAATAAAGCTGTGTGTAATAAGGCCGACACAAATAAGACCGACACAAATAAGGCGGACAGCAATAAAACAGAAAATAAAATGACTGAGTCAGAAATGGATAAGCTAGACAGCGGAATAGCGGCAAAGGGAATATTAGAAGTATTACCGGATGGCTACGGCTTTATAAGATGTGCCAATTATCTTCCTGGAGAAAACGATGTCTATGTATCACCGTCACAAATCAGACGTTTCAGCTTAAAGACAGGTGATATTATAGAGGGTAACACAAGAGTAAAGACACAGGCAGAGAAGTTTAGTGCCTTATTGTTTGTGAAATCAATTAACGGTTTTCACCCTTCAGAAGCGTCAAGAAGAAGAAACTTTGAGGATATGACACCAATTTTTCCAAATGAGAGATTAAGACTTGAAACAAATGGCAAGGCAACTTCTATGAGAATTGTAGATTTAATTTCGCCAGTAGGCAAGGGACAAAGAGGTATGATTGTGTCACCACCTAAGGCTGGTAAAACAACACTGTTAAAGCAGGTGGCAAAATCGATTCTTGCCAATAATAAGAACATGCATATGATTATTCTGCTTATTGATGAAAGGCCAGAAGAGGTAACTGATATTAAGGAATCGATTGAAGGAAGCAATGTGGAAGTCATATATTCCACGTTTGATGAACTACCAGAGCATCATAAGCGAGTGTCTGAAATGGTACTGGAAAGAGCAAAGAGACTGGTAGAGCATAAAAAGGACGTTACAATTTTATTGGATAGTATAACAAGATTAGCAAGAGCTTATAACCTGACAGTGCCACCAAGCGGAAGAACACTTTCAGGTGGTTTGGATCCGGCAGCATTACATATGCCAAAACGATTTTTTGGAGCAGCAAGAAATATGAGAGAGGGCGGAAGCCTTACTATACTTGCTACTGCATTGGTGGATACCGGAAGTAAGATGGATGATGTAGTATACGAAGAATTTAAGGGTACCGGCAATATGGAGTTAGTACTAGATCGTAAGCTTTCTGAAAAGAGAGTATTCCCAGCCATTGACATCCCTAAATCAGGAACAAGAAGAGAAGACCTATTACTTAATAAGGAAGAACAAGAAGCAGTTTATACAATGAGACGAGCCTTAAACGGAATGCGCTCTGATGATGCGGTTGAAAGAATTCTGGATCTATTTGTGAAAACAAAAAATAATGAAGAATTTGTTCAATTGGTTAAGAAAACAAAGCTGTAATCTTTAATATTTATTGAAGAGATATAAGCTCTGGTTTCTAAAGATTGAAGCGTAACTAATTCTTCCTATTTATAATAAAAAAGCTTGCATTGCATAGGAACATATGATACAATGAATAAGCTGTTTATTGAGAAATGAGATCGACAGAGTCGATTTTTATATGATTATGATATGAAGAGGTGAAAATAATGAGAGAAGGAATACATCCAGAATATTTTGAAACAACAGTTACTTGTAACTGCGGAAATACTTTTACAACCGGTTCAACTAAGAAAGAAATTCACGTTGAAATCTGTTCCAAATGTCATCCATTCTATACTGGTCAGCAGAAAGCTTCTGCAGCTCGTGGACGTATTGATAAGTTCAATCGTAAGTATGGTATGAACGAAAACAAATAATATAAGTAAAGATAAGGTTGGGGTTGATTAATCTCAGCCTTTTTTGACATATAGGACAAATTAGATATTTCTTGTATATATCTCAGCTAGATATCTAATTAGAGGAAAATGGAAAGCGAGGAGGATAAAATGAAGTCATCAGGGATTGGCGGACAGGCTGTAATGGAAGGCGTAATGATGAAAAACGCTCAAAAATACGCAATAGCTGTCAGAAAGCCAGATCAAACGATTGAAGTTTTCAACAATGATTTTAAAAGTATTGTAAAAGACGATAAATTTACTAAAATACCTATTATAAGAGGTATGTTTAATTTTATAGATTCTATGGTATTAGGTATGAAATCGCTTACTTTTTCAGCAAGCTTTTTCGAAGAGGAAGAAGTGCAGCCCAGTAAAGCAGACAGAGTGATTGAAAAATTATTTAAGGATAAGGCAGAAAAATTTGTTATAGGAGCTACAGTTTGCTTTTCAATTGTAATGGCAATTGCTCTATTTATGATTTTACCTTATTTTATATCTGATTTATTTAAGAGTTTTATTCTTTCTGATATGGCAATTGCGGCAATTGAAGGAGTCATAAGATTAGTACTGTTTATTGGCTACATTGGCTTAATCTCCTTAATGAAAGATATACAAAGAGTATTTATGTATCATGGTGCAGAGCATAAATGCATTAATTGTATTGAAAATGGAATGGAGCTTAATGTAGAGAATGTTAAAAAAAGTTCAAAACAGCATAAACGCTGTGGAACAAGCTTTTTGCTTATTGTAATGGTAATCAGTATTTTTTTCTTTATGTTTATCAGAGTAGATTCGCCTATTTTAAGAGTTGTGGTTAGAATTGTATTAGTACCAATCATAGCAGGGGTATCTTATGAGTTTATCAAGCTGGCAGGAAGAAGTGAGAATCCAATTGTAACTTTTTTAAGTAAACCTGGCATGTGGTTGCAAAATCTTACAACCAGAGAACCAGATGATTCCATGATTGAGGTTGCAATCGCTTCAGTGGAAGCAGTGTTTGATTGGAAAGAATTTATAGAGGAATCACCTGAAGAAGTAAAGATTCAGGTTCAGGATTAGATGGGAGCCTGCAATGACTTTAAGGGAAGCTTTAGAATTTGGAAGAAATTATTTAGAAAAGCATAAGATAAATGATAATCAGCTTGATGCGTGGTATCTTTTGGAATATGTTATAAAGCAAAACAGAAGCTATTTTTTTCTACACGAAAAAGAGGAGCTGTCTGATTCGCAAGAAAAACGATATAGAGATTACATTGAAACAAGAGGAAAACATATACCGTTGCAGTATATTACAAAAGAGCAGGAATTTATGGGCTTAACCTTTATGGTAAATGAAGATGTGCTTATTCCAAGGCAGGATACTGAAATTCTTGTAGAGGAAGCACAAAAACGCTTAAAAAAAGATGGAGCAGTTCTTGATTTATGTACAGGCTCGGGTTGCATTATAATCAGCCTAAAATATGGAAATAATACGATTCATGCCTATGCTTCTGATGTTTCTCCAAAGGCGATACAGGTAGCGCAGGAAAATGCAAAACGAAATCATGCCGATGTCACGCTGATAGAAAGCAATTTGTTTCAAGGAATTAATAGAAAATTTGATATGATTGTTTCCAATCCGCCCTACATTCCTACAAAGGTTATAGAAGGGCTTATGCAAGAGGTTCAAGAGCATGAGCCGATGCTGGCTCTTGATGGTATGGACGATGGGCTTTATTTTTACCAAAGAATTAGTAAAGAAGCCATGCAATACCTAAATCCAGGTGGTTTTTTATGCTTTGAAATCGGTCATGATCAAGCTGAAGCTGTTACCTTGCTTATGAAAGAAAATAATTTTCAAAACGTAACAATTATTAAGGATTTAGCCGGACTTGACAGAGTTATAATTGGAGAAACATAGCGCAGCAAAGAGAAAATAGAAGCTGATTATATAGAGCAAATAAATGAAAAAGAATGTTATTGTCATGTGTCATGATTATGGAGGAATATAGATGTTTGATAGATTAGAAGATTTACTGATTCGATATGAAGAGATTATGAGTGAGTTAAATGAGCCTACTGTTGCTGAGGATCAGAATCGTTTTCGTAAGCTGATGAAAGAGCAAAGTGATTTAACTCCAATCGTAGAAGCTTATAAGGAATATAAGGCTGCAAAGCAAAACGTAGAGGATAGTTTGGCAATGCTTGATGAAGAAAGCGACGAAGAAATGAGAGAGCTTGCCAAGGAAGAATTAAATGATTCTAAGGCTCGTATTGAGGAACTGGAAAAGGAGCTTAAAATATTACTGTTGCCAAAGGATCCGAACGATGATAAGAACGTAATCGTAGAAATCCGTGCGGGCGCAGGCGGTGACGAGGCAGCATTATTTGCAGCCGAAGTATATCGTTTATATGTGAGATTTGCAGAAAGAAATCGCTGGAAGACAGAGATGATGAGTTTAAATGAAAATGGAATTGGAGGCTTTAAAGAAGTTATTTTCATGATTAACGGACAGGGAGCTTATTCCAAATTAAAATACGAAAGCGGGGTACACCGTGTACAGCGAGTACCTGAAACAGAGTCCGGCGGACGTATTCATACCTCAACGATTACGGTAGCAATTATGCCGGAAGCAGAGGAAGTGGATTTTGAATTAAACATGAATGACTGTAAATTCGATGTGTTTCGAGCATCTGGAAATGGAGGACAGTGCGTAAATACAACAGACTCCGCAGTCCGACTGACCCATATTCCGACCGGTATTGTAATATCTTGTCAGGATGAGAAATCGCAGCTTAAGAATAAGGATAAGGCATTAAAGGTACTTCGCTCCAGGTTATATGAATTAGAGCTTCAAAAGAAAAACGATGCAGAAGCAGAAGCAAGAAGAAGTCAGGTAGGTACGGGCGACCGTTCGGAAAAAATCAGAACCTATAATTTCCCACAGGGAAGATTAACCGACCACAGAATTAAGCTGACTCTTCATAGACTGGATTCCGTGATGGATGGTGATTTATTTGAGGTTATTGACAGCTTAATTGCAGCAGATCAGGCTATGAAGCTGGCAAATATGAATGACCAGGGGTAAAAGTTTAGAATTTGCTGGAGTTTTGAATGAAACGTATTTATGAAATAGAATAGAATGGTTAAAATCGGTCTGCAGGTGTAAAGTCAGACCGATTTTATTATTGTCTATAGATGGTTAATTTAATTTATTTAAAGTATGCACTAGACTGCGCTAAATACATTTCTTTATATTTCCCGCCTAAGTTGATTAATTCATCATGGGTTCCAGATTCAATTATTTCTCCATTATCCATAACAATTACATAGTCTGCAATACTTACAATACCAAGTCTATGTGTAATAATAATGGTAGTTACATTTTTGGCTATCTCCTTAAAAGTAGAAAATAGAGTAGATTCATTGATAGGATCAATAGCTGAAGTAGGCTCATCAAGTACTATAATATTGTGTTTTCTATAAATACACCTAGCTAAGGCAAGTTTTTGCCATTGACCACCAGAGATATCAATTCCTTCAAATTCACGGGACAAAATAGTGTCTAAACCTTTCACAAAGGTTTTGGTATCCGAGATATCAACACCGCATTGTTTTAATATATTCCTTATTTCTAAATCACTAGGATTCGTTAATGTGTTTGATAATATAACATTATCTCTAAGTGAAAATGGGTACTTAGCGAAGTTTTGAAATAAGGATGATTTTGAATTAATATTATTATCTATACTGGAATCTATAGTAATCTTACCTTTAGTCGGGGTAAGAAGTCCTAATAAAAGTCTCGAAAACGTTGTTTTACCAGCAGCATTTTCGCCAACTATTGCAATGATTTGATTTTTTGGTATATTCAAATTGATATTTTTGATTGCATAAACTTTGCTATTCGGATATTTGAATGAAACATTTTTAAAATCAATGCCATTGTTTGTATATGTATTAAAAGTACTTACATCAAAAGAATTATTGAAAAATCTCAAATAGTTCTCGACATCATAATAGAATGACGAAAGAGATTTAAAATCGCGATCTAGCATATCATTAAAAACAGAATACATATCATTTAAAGATGTTATTGTTGCAGCAAGTAAACCTATTGTAATAATTCCTGAATGCGTAAGTGTTATTAGAACAATAAATATTAGAATATAACCAATGTATTTAACACTTTCACCTACTAAAGAATTCTTTAATATTAATTTGGAATGTTTAGTAGTTGAAGACAAATAGGAATCTGTTTCATAATCGATTTTCTTGAAAAAATATTTCCCTGCATTTAGAATCTTTGTTTCTTTTATGTAGCTTATGTCTCCGATACATCTATAGTAGTAGTTGATTTTTTTTCGATTAACTGAAATGTTATTCTCTAAATCTTTATATTCATGCATATTTTTTGAAATAGAATAGAAAGATGGTAATATAATGAATATAAGTACTAATAACATTGAAGGTGAGAATAAGCTATAGTAGATTCCAATAAATATAAAATAAGGTATATTAAATGAGAGTAACATTAAACTTATTATTAAGAACAGCGCGGCACTTTCAGCACCTTGTTGCGCCATATTTTTATTGGTTTCGAACTCTGATTTATAAAACTCATCTAAAGGTATCTTAGAGGTTTTTTTAATAAAATTTATTTGAAATATATCTTTAAATATGTAAATATACTTGTTTATATTATAATTAAAATATGCATTATAAAGTCTTCTAATGAGTAATATTAAACCAACAAATAGCAAGTTTAATAATAATTTCTCTTTACTAATTCTTTCAATTTGAATATAATTAATGAAATTTTGAATAGCCATAATTTGTAGTATCACACTTGCAGCTTGTATTAGTCCCAGCAGGGATAGCAATAGAAGATGCCAAGGATCAAAATTCCACACTAGTTTATAGATCTTGCACCATGTACTAATTTTCTGCTTCAAGCAAATCACCCCCAAGTTCATTTTTGTACCAGCTTTTTTGTGTATCGAACATTTTTCTATATAGACCATTTACACACATTAAGTTCTTATGATTTCCATTTTCCACAACATTTCCAGCATCAATGACAAAAATATTATCGCAATCTTTTATGGTTGCTAAACGATGTGTAATGTAAATAATAGTTTTATTACTGCATAAGGCTTTAAATGTTTCCATTATTTTTAATTCTGAAATTGGGTCTATGGCAGAAGTAGGTTCGTCTAATATAAGTAGATTTTTTTTACTTAATACAGCACGAGCCAAACATAATTTTTGCCATTGCCCTCCAGAGATATTTGTCCCTTCTTCAAGAATATTACCTAAAGGTGTATCCAGACCGTTGGATAAAAAACTAATTTTAAGATCTATATTAAATTTATCAAATATTTCATAGATTTCTTCTTCAAGCAAGGTATGAGATGTTCCAAGTTGAAGAAAATCTTTTATAGAGATGAAATAATTTGAAAAGTCCTGAAAAACAACACATAAATCATTTCTAAATATATTAATATTTAATGAATTAGAATTTTTATCAAAAAAAAGGATTTTACCTTCGTAGTTCTGATATAAGCCTAAAAGCAGTTTAAAAATTGTAGTTTTGCCACAACCATTTTCACCAACTATTGCGTATTTCTTTCCGCATTCTAATATAAAATTTATGTTAGTTAAAATAGTATTTTCTGAATTTAGGTATCTAAATGAAACATTTTTAAATTCGATACTATCTATTTCTTTTGTAATTGATGGGCTTATTGAGTCTTTATATTCAGATTCATCTAAATTAAGGAATTCAATGTAATCTCTGTTTTTAGATGAAGATTCTATAAAATGATCAACATTGTCAGAGAGATCCCAAGACATGATATCGCTTAGTTGAATAAAAGTAGAAAAAAGTGATACAAAAAGTCCTAAAGATATTTCACCTCTTAATAGTGCAAGACCTAAAATAAATGAAATAATAATAGTAAAGATAATAAATGTAATTCCTCCAAACTGTGCTTTGAAGAACCAAATTGACAATGATTTATTTTTGTACTTTCTGCTTTCATTTGCTTTATTATTGTATCTTGTGCAAAGATAATCGCCGTATTTAAATAAATTTCTTTCTTCTACATAGGAAAAATCTACAAGGATTTCTTTTATAACATTTTTTTCACGCTCTAAAGGTTGCACTTTTTTATGAGCTTCATAAGTAGCATTGCCTCCTTTGGAAACCTGAAATAAAATTATAATAGTAAATAAGCAAATTAGTGATGCGGTTGGAATAGAGTATACGGATATTAAAAAAAATAAAAATAAAAGCTGAAAAAATAATGTAACAAAAAAAACTAATGACTTTACATAATTTACAATATTTTCATCAAAATTTTTTAGCATGTTAAACTTGTCTAAAATAATAGAATCTTCATTAAGTATATAATTCATTCTATATTTTTTGGTATATAGTGATTTGTTAGATTCTATAAATGCATGGTATTTAAAATTATTTTGATAATTTGTTTGTAGAATGTTAATTAAAAACATTAATCCCATGCATATAAGATAAATAGATAATGGCCTTATTAGATTAGATAAACTGAATCTTGAGGAACCTAATCTATCTAATACAATTGATAAAACAAAAATTGCGCAATTATATACAAATCCATAAATAATTCCAGATGTAAATAAAAGAATAGAATATTTTTTGGAAAATTTAAAAGGAATTTTAATATATTCAAAGTTATCATGATTTAATATCATAAATTGACTCCTTTACATATTCATAGTTTTAATAAAATAAACACTTCAAATAATAGCATAAAAATTAAAAATAACAAGAAAAAATTAAATAAAAAGTTTAATTTTTAAATTTTATAGAGTATTTTATTTGTTTTAAAAAATAAATCGATTCATTCTATTTGTCATTTAAAATTTATAATATGCCATTTATTTAACTAAATATAACAAATATAAATTGTTATGTACATAAAATACATAAAATTATTGAAATATCTTATATTAATATGTATTATATATTAAAATGTAAGAAAAAAAGCTTGAAAGGTGAAAAAATGATACAAAATTATCTAGACAAAGATAACAAAATTTTTATATTACCCAAAAAAAAGAATAAAAGAATGCAAGTTTATGAGTATCTAATTGATAAATTTGAACAAGATAGGATTTATACTGAAAAAGAAGTAAATATAATTATTAACGATAATCATTCTTTTAATGACTTATGCTTAATAAGAAGAGAATTGGTGGACTATAAACTTTTTAGTCGCTTAGACAATGGGACATGTTATAAAAGGACATAGAAATTAAATTAATAAAGAATGAAGGTAAATAATTGCTTAGATGAATAGATATTTTAAATATTCATTTTCGGGGAAAAGGGGAAAAAGATGAAAGTAACAAAAGATGATGCTATAAAATACTTTGAGCAATTTGCACTAGAAGAAGATGCAACAGAATGTTATTTACAAAATCGGGAGATTATTGATGCAGTTCTATACCAAATTGAAGAGGTAATAGATGATAGAAATACTATATATTTGAGTGATATAAAGGGATTAAAAAGACTTGATAATAGAACGTTTTATATAGGAAATGAAAAAAAGTTTCCTATAGGATGTAAATCATGCCTTTGTGGCAAAGGTTTGAATACTATAAGAAAGACTAATAAGTGCAATGAAAGATGTAAATTTTGTTATTATTACGGACGAATGGATATACAGAGACCTATTCCAGAGGGAATGTGGGAAATTGGTGGAACAAGTTTTTATGAAAAAGATGTGGATTTGCTTATTTCTATATATGATAAACCAATGGGGGTTGCGTACGCTTTTTTAGAGCCGTTTATTGAAATAGAAAAGTATTATAACATTATTAAAAAATTCAGTGATGCTGGAATATATCAACATCTATATACAAATGGTATTTTATCAAATGAAGATTCACTCAGAAAATTAGGAGAAGCTGGTTTAAATGAAATCCGTTTCAATTTAGGTGCGACTCATTGTTCTGATAAAGTAATTAAGAATATAAGTATAGCAAAAAAATATATATCCCTAGTTGGAATTGAAACTCCAATGACACCAGAGTTTTATGATGAATTTTTAAAGAAAAAGAAGAAAATTTTGCAAACAGGATTTGACTTTATGAATTGTGCAGAGCTTCATTTAAATGAGGCAAATATGGTTAATTATATAAATGAACCTATTTATATGTGCAGGCAGGGATATATTTCGCCTACGTGGAGTAGAGTAATTACATTTAAGTTAATGAAGATGGCAGAAGATGAAAAATGGGATATAGTTTTACATGATTGTTCGAATTATACAAAATTTGCAAGAGAATTAAACTTTAGTAATCGTTTGAATATGTGGTATGGAGCTACGTCCTATGCATGTGAATTCAATTCATTTCCTTTTAAATTATTTCTACCAATTTTATTAGATAAAAAATTTCAATTTATAGGAGACAAAAAGTAGAATTATAGATAAGAGGGAAAGTTATTATGGTGTGGTCAAGTTTTGTGTATAAAGTAGATTTAGGCAAAATAGTTAGGTTGAGAAGTAGTAAAAACTTAGTTACAATTGAATTAGATAAAGATATTTTTTTAGAGATAGATAGTGTTTTGTCAAAGAATGCTGATAGTAATTCAAAGTATATAGATGAATTAAAAAAAGTCGAAATAATTGTTGATGATGTGTTACAAGAGCAAGAAGAATTTTATAATGATGTATCAGATGCAATAGAGAAAATTGCTGATGAATTTACCCTAACAATTACACCAACCTTAAAATGTAATTTCCGATGTACATACTGCTATGAAAATGGTACAGATCGAATGAAAGATATTTCTTTTAATACTATTGATATGATCTTTAACTGGGTGCAGAGATATTTGATTGATGAATTACATATTAAGCGAATACATTTTAAATTATTTGGAGGAGAACCTCTTTTTGTAAAGACTGATATTTTGGAATATTTATTCAATCAAATTGATAATTTAAATATTGAATATACAACTGGTATTATAAGTAATGGATTTTTTATAAATGAAAGAAATTGCGATATTATTTCAGGAAAAAATATGGGTTATTTACAAGTGACAATAGATGGTCCCCAAATATACCATGACAAAAGAAGAATGTTAAAAAATGGTGGTCCTACATTTGAACCTATAATAAACAACTTGGAGCTTGCAATAAATAGAAATATTTCAAAGGTATATATTATTAGAGTAAACTGTTGCAGAAGTAATATATTTTTTATTCCAGATTTAATTGATTTTATAGCAAATAGATTTTTTGAATCTAAAGATAGAATTGTTTTTTCATTTGGTCTTGTAGGAAAAAGCTTTAATACGGAAATAAATAGAGTAATTGATGATGATTCGCTTAGATTAGAAGATGGAAGTCTTGCACAGTATGTAAGTTTATATAAGAAAGTTATTAAACTAGGCTTTATCGCTACTGATTATTACGCTATTTCTGCATTATGTTCTAATAAAATAAACGATTCTATAATTATACAATCTGACGGAAATGTTATAAAATGTCTACGCGGAGTTGGAAGAGAAGATTTTAATGAGGCAAAAATAGTTGACTTAGTTTTACCTCAACGAAAGATTAATTATGATTTATATAAGAAATGTTTTGAAGAAGGTTGTCCATATATACCATTTTGTCACTTAGGATGTCAGCATGGTTATTTTATAGAAAATAAGGTTAAAAGTGGTCGTAACTGTCAGCGATTAATTCTAAATTATGTTAATAAAGAGCTTTTAAAAATATTATATTAATTAAGGACAGGACAACCTAACATATTACTATTAGGAAGGAAATATAAATGATAAATAAAATGATAATGATATTTCCACCAGGATGGACACCATTTGCGCCATATTTAGCATTACCGCAATTGAAAGGATATTTAAATGAAAATGAGTTAGATGCGGATATTATTGATGAAAATATTATTTTTTTTGATAACCTGTTGAATGGCGAATATATAAAAGATAAATGGGAAAAGTTGAGCGGTATGTTTGATAGACTGAATTCAAAGGATGTTTTAAATAATAAAGAACAAGTTTTGTTTAAAAGATTAATAAGAATTAAATTATATGAGAAACATGTGAACAATATAGATATGTATAAGAATAGACTAAGATCATGTGGAGATATTTTAGACAAAAATGCATATGAAGAGATAATACAAGTATTTTCAGTGGCATTAGACATAGTTAATATCTTTTATAATCAAATTATTGATTTTACTAACATTGATTTTATTCATTACCGAAGAGATAGGATTGAAGATATAATAAAATTATTAGATGATAGGAAAAATAATATTTTTTTAGATTATTATTCGGAGCTAAGATATAGCTTAATAGAACAAATATTGAGGTATGAATTTGTCGGTTTTTCTATAACATCAGTGGCTCAACTTGTACCTGCTTTGACCTTATGCAAAATGATAAGAGAAAAAGACAAAAATATAATTATTTATTTGGGAGGAAATTATGTTACAAGACTTGTTCAGCAAAGAGTAGAAAAGCTAGCGTTTATATTTGATTATATTGACTTTTTATCTTGCTACGAGGGAGAGTATACACTTAAGGAATTACTTGAAGGCAAAATTACAAGAAAAAATATTTCTGATAAAATACAAACTATTTGTAATATAGTTCATTGCGAAAATGGCAAGATAGTTTTTAATAAGAAAAAAGATTTTGATATTTCAGATGTAAAGTGTCCCAATTTCGATGGATTTGATATAAGTTTATACTTTAATCCTATATTGATTATTCCATTACTAACATCAAAAAACTGTTATTCTAATTGTGCTTTTTGTACGATTTCCAGTGGAACTGGTGGAAAAAGATATAAGGTTTTGGATTTAAGGGAAGTTTACAAACACATGCTTCTCTTGAAGAAAAAATACAATACTAAATATTTTACTTTTGTTGATGAAACATTTGCTTTTCCAAGAATGCTTGAATTGTCTAGTATGATAATTAAAAATAGTAATAATGATTTTCTTTGGTATACAGAAACAAGGTTTGATTATCCAATTACAGATGAGGAAGGAAAAGTTTTATATGAAGGGGGACTTAGGAAATTGCAATTTGGGTTAGAGTCATATAATCAAAGGATTCTTGACCTGATGGAAAAACGTGTAAAGTTGGAATGTATAAGATCAACTCTAGAATGCTGTATGAAAAATAAAATATCATTTCATTTATTCTATATTCTAGGTTTCCCGAAAGAAACAAAAGAGGAGGCAATGACAACTATTAAATTTGTTAAAGATATAATATATCAGGCAAGAACAGTTTATGGACTGCAGGAGTGTTCAACAGGGTTTAGTTCTTTCGGTTTGGAAAAAGGTTCAAAGGTATATAAAAATCCAGATGAATATAGTATTGTAATCATGCCAGATAACAAAAACGATATAGGTTTGGCTAATGAGTATATCGCCAAAGAGGGACTAACAGAGTATGAAGCAATCCAGATGACAAATGATTTAATTGAAAATGATAATAAAGGAAGAGGGGTCTACATTCCTATTACAAGATTGTTAGGGGAAGAATTTAGTCTATTTTTTGCTACTAAAGATCCGGAAGAAATGTATGATTATAAGTTTGAATATCTGATGACAGAAATATGTTTAAAAATAAAAAATAATCCATTTTCAAATAAAACAGGTTTGTGTTATTTATATTATAATTTTACAAATTGTAATTCTTTAATTTTAAATCATGGACCTAGTGAATTAACATCTTTTGAAGAATCTTTATTGAAAGTCTACCAATTTAAAAAATGGGATAATGAAAAAATAAATAAAGAGAAAATGATTGGATTAAATCCTTTTATAAGATATGAAAAGCAAAGTGATAGTGGAATTATTTTTGCTTATGATGCTATTACAGGAGAAGATTATGAATTAAATGAGTTTACATATGAAGCAATGAAAATAATAGATAGACATGATTATAATGAAGCTAAAGATATACTTATAAAAAATAATATATTTGATCACAAAGAATTTACAAAGTTTATAAAAAATGTTTGTGATACAAGGCTTGTCGTTCAATATTATTTTGTTTAAGAATGTATCTAAACATTATTGTTTTAACAGTGAAAGTATGAGTATAATCTCATAGCTTAAAAATCAAAATATAAACTTAATATTGCTTAATTATTAAAAATTTTAGAGTTAGGAAACAAATATTAAGAATATTATTAATTAAAAATTTGCGGTGTAAACGTAATTTATATAACACAATAATTAAGTTATAAAGTCTTTATAGATTTTATATATACAATAATAAGGAGGAAAGGGGAATAATCACATGACAAACAAAAATCAAGATATTAACTTAATTAAGCTTAAAGGATTAAAGATGCTTAACAATCAGACAGATATTAAAAAAATTTATTCACAGAAAAATCTTTGTGGTGTAAACACAAAATATGCAGTAAAATAGTTTTTATAAGGGCAATTAAAGTTTATGACAGAGAAATACTAGGTAACAAAGTGATACATTTGCAACAGTAGTTTAAATAATTAATTATATGCAATAGAGGGGTGAGATTAGTAATAATCGCACCCCATTGCTGACGTGCACCCAAATGCTGTACTTAGCGAAAACGGATATTACAAAGATAAGGACGGGGACCCCCCGTCAGGATTGGGGCCAGATACATTCCCAGCTGGAAATTTGCTTTTTAGAACGGCTTTAGTAGTTACTAAAAAAATAAGATTTATATAACTGCCGTAAGGGGATAGTCTTTCTTAATAACCCGATAGTGTTTTCTACACATCTTCTACTTCTATTAAAATAATATTTTGACCGATTAAATTCAATTCGATACTTGTAAGATCATTTACTAAGCTTCTATGAGTAATAAAACTAAAACGGGTTGAATTTTTTTAATTTATTTAAAATATGGCTAGATATTATAAAGTTCATTTCGTAATTGCAAAAATTTATTGATTAATTCTCGAAACTCAATAATACCCTATGGATTAATCAATTGATTGGTTCGTCTAATACTAAAAGTTAAGGTTCCCAAATTAAAGATAAAGAATTTTCTATCAAAAAACCCACCTTTAGTTATCAAAAATTGCATCTTCGTCAATAAATCTAAACTATTAAAATTAATTATTTATTACAAAAAAGCTGACAAATTAACTTATTTTTACAATAGCTTACGATTTGATAAACAATCATTTATTTTATATAAAATTTTTAATTTAAAAAGAGCTAATATCTACATATAAAAAATAACTTCAGTTGTTTGCAAATGAAATACCGACTCATCCTTTCGTAAAATATGCTATAATAAGATAATCTATTTTTCATGGAGTAATAATATTAATTCTAAATTAGTACTCTTAGCGGTAAATGGCGTTGATGTAGAAGAGGTTCTTGATTTAGAAATGTTACATTGGTTTGCAATACAAGAAGATAATGAATGGCTTATAGATTTATCAGTTGTTTGTTATTTGAAAATTTATTTGTAATTATATAAATAACAAAATGATACAAAATGAGAGTATAGCCTTGAAGTTTAATTAAGGAAATTGTAAGGAGGTAAATTGAAATGAGCAGGAAGGAAATGAAAAGGGTGATAAGTACAACAGGGATGATTTTTATACTCAGTGTTGTATTTTTTACCGGATGTACAAAGGCTTCTGATGCTGAAACGCAGCAGCAAGAGCAAACAAAAGAGACTGATACACAAGAACAAGCTGTAACAAACCAAGAAGATACAAATGAAGAGAACTCTGTGTCAGAAGAATCTGCTCCAAATAAAGAGACAGTATTAAAGATGAGAGAAATCGCTTTGAGCGGAATGACGGACGAGCAAATTGAGAGTATGACGGAACGTGTAAAAAGTGCAAATCTAAGTTTGGAGAACGGTATTATGTTTGATAATTTAATTGAACAGCTTTCTGATTCGGACAGTTTGATGTGGAATTATCTGGAGCAGACAGGTGAAATACAAATAGGTTGGGCATTTGATACAGAAATCTCCCTGGAAGAATCAGGACTTACGAAGGACGAATATATGCAAAAGTATGCAACCACGGTATCAACCAATAATGAGTATGACGCAGACAGTTATATAGCACTAATTGATGAAATATTGGAGTATATAAGCAATGAGGACCTGAAAGCAGATTTTACATCCATGAGGGAATCTGTGAAACAGGCAAAGGAAACCCATGATGTAAATGAAGTCATAAATATTTACCATATTCTTCATGATATGGATTATTACCTGCTTCGCTATGGACCGGAGGATGTCGGTCAATATGTGAGTGATACTAGTACAATCAATAAATATTATGGGGTTTTAAAAATTTATGAAAACAATTAAAATAAATTTCGATTGTACTAAAATTTGATATAAAAATCTATAGCATTTTATCCTTAGTAGAGCTATAATTATTTTGGAATTTAGGATATGTTATAATTCGAAAAAGTTATAGCTGCTATTTAGCCAGAAGATTGAATGGTAACAAATAAGAAGATAAAAGAGGATGATGTTATGACAGAAGTACAAATTATAGCAATTGTAATATTTTTGGTTACTATGACTGCTATAATGACTGAAAAGGTTCACAGATCAGTTGCTGCTATTGCAGGAGCAGTATTATTGGTTATATGCCATGTTATTACAGCGAATGAATGCATTGAAACAGTCGATTTCAATACAATTGGCGTTTTAATGGGAATGATGCTCTTTGTTGCAGTAGTCAAGCAATCTGGTATTTTTGAATATATTGCAATTATGAGTGCGAAGCTGTCAAAGGGAAATCCATGGATTATTATGGTAACGTTTATGATTATTACAGCGGTTCTATCGGCATTCTTAGATAATGTTACGACAGTATTGCTTGTAGGTCCAATGACAATTGCAGTAACAGGAATTCTTGAGTTAAACCCTGTTCCGTTTTTGATGACACAGATTATGGCATCTAATATAGGCGGAACAGCAACCTTGATAGGCGACCCCCCTAATATTATGATTGGAAGTGCTGCTCATTTAAGCTTTATTGACTTTATTTTAAATACAGGTTTAACTGCATTCTTTGTTATGTTTGTAAATGCTTTATTGTTTTATTTTATATATGGTAAAAATTTGCAGGTAGCTGCTGACAAAATGGAAAAGATAATGAGATTGGATGAAAAGAAAGCAATTAAAAGCCATTCTCTGATGGTGAAAAGCATTATAGTTATGATATTAGTTGTTGCTTCCTTTATCCTGCATGATTGGCTGGGCATGGAATCCAGTATTATTGCGCTGACAGCGGCTACTATTATGCTGTTGATAGGGAAGCAGGATCCAGAGGAAATTATACTAAGTGTTGAATGGTCTACTATAATTTTCTTCATGGGTTTGTTTATTGTTGTGGGAGGTCTTGAAAAAACAGGTGTGATTGAAATGCTTGCAAATGGATTGCTTGCGATTACGAATGGGCATCAAATTATGACAATGATTTTAATACTATGGATTTCGGCTATCGTATCGGCGTTCCTTGATAATATTCCGTTTGTTGCAACCATGATTCCATTGATTTTAACCATGCAAAGCGGCGGTATGCAAGTATTGCCTTTATGGTGGGCATTATCTCTTGGAGCATGCCTTGGAGGAAACGGAACTTTAATTGGAGCATCAGCCAATGTAGTTTTATCAGGAATAAGCAAAAAGAACGGATATCCAATTACATTTTCCTATTATTTAAAAAGAGGCTTTCCACTTATGATCATTTCAATTGTTATTGCAACCGTAGTTCTATACTTGAAATACAGCTAATAGTATTATAGTTTTATCGATTCAGCTAATATTGTGTGTATGATTCCGCTTGTCTATAGGGTGGAATTACAAAATTAGGGTGAAAATATATTTTCAACCTATTCTATTCCAAAGGGGGAATTGATTATGCAAAAAAGTGATGTGAACGGCGATGTAATTGATATGATGCTTAGTCAGCTTGGTGCTAAGGAAATTCATAACTTTTCAAGTACAATGCATATTGCCAGTTTTGATTTGGGTGATGGTTTAGAGGTTGCCTATGAATTTAACATTACTCGCAAAGATAAGTATTTTTTGCAACGGATGAAGCCATATGCAATGGTTCATGGCAAATATGCGAGTTATAAAGAGATTATTGATTTTATAACCGAGGATATTGCCAAATTTAAAAAGGCAAAAGAAATAAATGATGCAGCTATTTATTTAAAACTTGCGGAGGAAATGGATCATGTGAAGTCAAGAACGGAGCATATCTTTTTAAACCATAATGTATCTGTGGAAGATTTTAAATCGATGCTGGATGGTTTTAATTCACTGCTAGAGCAGGTAGAGCTTGCAAATAAAAATTCGGATAAAATTAAGATAGATTAATCCATAAAGCGGCAGATAAAGCATTTTCGATATCACATCTCACACTCTTTTGTTGTGAAAAATATACCTTTCATTGTTCTATTACAATGTGAGGTATATTTTTTTTGGTTCGGAAAGACCTTATTGAATTTTCCTCTTGTTCCATAATGCATTAGTTGTAAAACCAAACGTTCAATTGTAAATAAAAACATTGTTACTGTAACAAAATATAAAATTATATAAAATTAACAAAAAATATAATTGTATAATAATGTAATGTGGTAATTATTACCTCATTTTAAAAAATATAATAGATTAAAATGATTGAAACGTATATTGAAACGTTTCATTGAAATTAGCTTCTGTATATATTGAATTATGGAAGTGGCTATACTATTATGAGTATATAAAATTTTAGCATTCAAATTTAAGCTAATAAACTGCATTATTGACAATCTTTATACAGGAGGAGAAGAAATGAATAAAATAGGAATACACTTTGGCTATTTTAACACGGATTGGGATACAGATTTTATCAAGCAGATTGAACAGGTAAAAAAGCTTGGCTTTGATATTTTAGAGGTGGCACCAGGACCCCTTATGAAGCTGTCTAAGGAAATGCGTAAAGAGATAGGTGAATTTGCTAAAAATCAAAATATAGAGCTTACTTTTTCCGTAGGGCTTGGCAAGGAATATGATCTTGCTTCAGAGGATGCAGATATTAGAAAGGCAGGCATTCGATTTACACTGGAGACCTTTGATATTATGGAAGAAATGGGAGGCAGTATGTACTCCGGCGTGGATATTGGTGCATGGAATCAGACATATAGCTATGGTGTTGTAGACAAAAGCCCGGAAATTAAAAGATCAGTTGAATCAGTTAAGGAAATTATGAAAGTTGCAGAAGCGAAAAATATCACATTTGCAGTGGAAGTGGTAAATAGATATGAATCTTCACTAGTAAATACAGCCGAAGAAGCGATGGACTACATCACAAAGGTAAATAGTCCCAATTGCAAAATACTTTTGGATACCTATCATATGAATATTGAAGAGGACAGCTTTGAAAAGGCCATTTTACTGGTTGGCAGACAGCTTGCTCATTTCCATGTAGGAGAATCGAACCGCAAGCCACCAAATACAATGGGTAAAATGCCCTGGGATGAAATAACAACTGCTCTTAAGGAAGTGAACTATGATGGGGCAATAGTAATGGAGCCTTTTATTAAAATGGGAGGCGAGGTAGGTCGTGATATCAAGGTTTGGAGGGATATCAGCCAAAACGCAACCATGGCTGAAATGGAAAAACAGGTTAGTAACTCAGTTAAAATGTTAAGGGAAAAAATGAAACGATAAAGGATGGTCTATGTATACAATAAGAGATGTTGCACGGCTTGCAGGTGTTTCCGTAGGAACCGTATCAAATTATATCAACGGAAAAGAAAATGTAAATGAAGATAAGATAGAGCTGATTAAACAAGCAATGGAAGAGTTGGATTATCGGCCAAATTATATGGCTCAGAATCTAAAAGGACAAAAAAGAAAAATCATCGGCATCCTATTTCCCAATTTGGATGAACCCTATAACGACATATACAAAGGACTTACCGAATATTTGGATATGAAAAGCTTTATAACGGTGCTCAAGCTGACTCACAATAATATTGTATTAGAAAATCAATTTCTGGAACAGCTAGTAAATATCGGTGCAGTTGGAATTATTATGGTATCCAATGATTCTAAAAATATCAAAAAGTATCAACAGATTGAAAAAAAGGGAGTTTCTCTTGTTTTTGTAGAACGAAAAGTAGAACAGGAAAGCTTTAGCAATATTTTATTTGAAAATAAGGATTTGGTATACGATATTACAAGCAGTCTGCTGGAAAAAGATAAAGAATGCAATATAAAGCTTCTTCTTGGTAAGCAGGAATTCTCCAATGAGCGAGACTGCGCAGAAGGATATCTAGCAGCAAGAGAAGCAAGGCAAGAGGATATTATTATCATTAAAGAAATTAACCGGGAAGCTATTTTTGACCGTATTTATCAAAGCATTATGAGTTTTGAGCCAAAACCCGAACATATTATAACCTCTTCGGTAGAATTTGCTCAAATATGTGCAGAGGCATGTAATATTCTCCATGCAGATATTTGTATTCATGCATTAGCAGGCGAGAAATGGTATATGACAGAATTACAAAAAAACGTTATTCAATACGGAAGAAATGCTATATTAATGGGAAAACAGGCTGGTAAGAAAATGAATGAGATGCTGTCCAACCGAAATCTTCCGGAAAAAAGTACGATATATGTGAAATCAAAGAAAAAATATGGAATTCAGGAAAGCAATAACAAATCATACGCCAATCATACGATCCGCATCCTGGCATATCGCTGTGATGCCACAAATGCCTTAAAGAAACTGGCGGCAAGCTTTAAACAGTCTTATGGTATTCATGTGGAATTCCATGAACTGGAGTATACAAAGCTTAGAGGGCAATTAGAGCTTGAATTTCAGACACAATCAAAGGAATATGATATCTATATGCTGGATTTGCCGTGGCTTAGAAGCGTACTGGCAGGTAATGTTTTGACTGATATGTCCAAAAAGGCAAAAGAGGATAATTTACTTTCCCGATACCCAAGAACCATCTTAGATGCTTTCTATAAGGGCGATCGGGGGGTACACATATTTCCAATTATTGCAACAACACAGGTATTGCTGTATCGAAAAGATATATTTTCCAATCCAGATATCAAAGCGCAATTCATGCGTATGTATGGCTTTGATTTATCAGTACCCAATACTTGGTCCAATTTTAATACTATTGCAGAATTTTTTGATAGAAAATGCAACCCTAAATCTCCTTTTGAATATGGAACTGCTGCAACTGCATTGGAACCGATTGGTCTTATTAACGAATTTATACCGCGGCAATGGGCCTTTTATGGCAAAATTGTAGACCGATGGGGTAAGGTCATCATTGACAGTGATGAAAATGTAAAGGCACTAGAGAATCTGGTTACTACCTTTGAACATATACCAACGGGCACGGAGGAATATTTCTGGGATGACATTTTTGAATTGTTGTTAAAGGGCAAGATTCCAATGGCACATGGATTTGCATCTCACTATCAGCCCGGAAAGTATTCACTTGAGGGTGACACTTATGAAAAATATATAGGAGCCGTTCCGGTACCGGGTTATAAGCCAATGCTTGGTGGTTGGGCACTTGGAATCAATAAATTTTCAAAGCATGTAGATGAATGTTATGAATTTATCAAATGGAATTTAAATGACAAAATTGCGATATCTAATATGCGTTTGTGTGGCTGTGTACCAATCACGACGGTATTTCAAGATGATACACTTAAGGTGAGCTATCCGTGGCTTAACATGGTAAATGAAAGAATTGAGCTTGGACATTTACGAGAAGAAATACTGGATACCAAAAAGCAGATTATCAATACAGAGGCTGTAGATAAAGTGATATCCTGCGGAATTAAGAAAGCAATTTTAAAGGAAGAAAATCCGGTAGATGCTTTGGATAAGGTAAAAAAAGAATTAAACAAATTAATAGCAGGAGAATAGTATTAGGAGAGGTATACGATATGAAAAGAATAAAGCAACTATTACAAGCTGATTTATCCAGTGTAATTATCCCTATTATTACCATTTTTGGATTGCTGGCAATAACAAGTGAAGGATTTTTATCCTCCTATAATATGTTTTCAATCTTTCAGTCCGTTCCTATTTTTGTGATCGTTGGACTGGCGCAGATGATTGTATTATCACTTGGTCAAATGAATTTGGCAGTAGGATCAATTGGTGTACTTTCCAGTGTTGTTTTTGGTATAGCAATGCAAAACTTAGGAATGCCAACATCGGTCAGTATTCTTTTAGCCTGTATTGCGGGGGTATTACAAGGCTTAATACAAGGGGTTATGGTAACCAAGTCGGGAATTAATCCATTTATTATTTCATTGGCATTACTTAGTCTTTACAAGGGATTGGCACTGGTAATAACAAAAGGACAACCATTCTCAGAATTAAATGCAGGTTTTAGTGCTTTTGGCAATTTAAAAATTGTCGGACTATTCCCGGCAACCATATTTATTGCAGCATTAGTAAGTGGAATTATGTATGTACTAATCAGATATCGTAAATTAGGAAAAAGACTTTTAGCTTGCGGGGCAAACGGTGTTGCAGCAATCTACTCAGGAGTCAATTATGACAAGACAGTAATTATAGGTCATGCAATCAGCGGCGGTCTTTGTGCTATTGCTGCCATATTGCAGGTGTCACGTTTTGGAAGCGTTCAGCTTTCAATCGGTGATGACTGGATGCTAACCTCCTTTGTGGTACCGGTACTTGGTGGAACCTTATTATCGGGTGGAAAAGTAAATGTAATCGGAACCTTTTTAGGTGGCTTTTTAATGGTTCTGATAAATAATGCGATTGTATTATGGGGAGTAAGTTCTTATGCAACCAATGCGGCAGTCGGACTGATTCTTCTTTTGGCATATGAAGTTGACCGTATGAGAAAGAAAATGATGAACAACCAGGCCAAAAGTGCAGTGGAAAAGGAGGCATAAAAAATGGATTTTGCAAAAATAAGAAAATCAAACAGCTTTAGTGTATCCATTATTATCGTGTTCATGGTTGTAGTAATGTGCTTTTTCAAAAGAAATTACTTGTCTGCAGATAATATCAGTGCTTTGCTAAAGGTATTAGCCGTAACTACTTTGGTCGGTGTCTCACAAATGATTAGCATTGCAAGTGGAGGAATGAATGTATCCATTGGGTCAGTCGGAGCTATGGCAGCAATTCTAAGTGGACTTTTAATGCAGAATTTAAAAGTGCCTGTGTTGTTAAGTATTTTGATTGGAATCGGAATCGGAGTACTTTGCGGGATCATCAATGGTTTATTGATTTATAGAAATGGAGGAGTAGGAGTAGCAAGCTTTCTAACTACATTAGCAACCAATTCTGTATTTATAGGCATTATATATATGATTACAACGGGACACGGAGTCAGTAAAATACCGGACGCATTTGTTGCTATCGGAAGTAGTAAAATAGGACCGGTTCCAACCTCCGTTTTGATTGTTGGGGTACTGATTACACTCGTATACTTTATGTTTACCTATACGAGTCTTGGAAGACAGATTTTAGCCTTTGGAGCGAATCCTAAGGCAGCAGAATTATATGGGATATCTAGATTCAAAACCATCCTTTCAGTCAATATCATCGCTAGCATTCTGGCAGCAATCGCAGGGATGCTGGTAGTGATGAGAGTTGGAACAGCACAACCAGATATTGGCTCAGACTGGATGCTTCAATCTTTTGCGGCGCCACTTATTGGAGGAACCAGACAGGCAGGTGGAAAGGTCGTGGTATTTGGTGTTATCTTAGGAGCATTGGTACTTACAATTATTGAAAATGCATTAGTGCATCTGGGAGTTGATGTGTATTGGACGGAATTGATTAATGGAGTGGTTATTATTGTTATCATGGCATTTGATCGTTTAAGGTCAATTAAAAACTAGGAAGGCAGAGGTGTAGAAAATGTCTAAAAAAGAAGAATATATTCTGGAACTAGAAAATATCACCAAAATATTTCCTGGTGTAAAGGCTTTGGATGATGTGTCTTTTAAGATTAAGAAAGGAGAGGTTCATGCTCTGGTAGGAGAAAACGGAGCAGGAAAATCAACCCTTATAAACATAATTTCAGGAGTTTTTGGCCCGACACAAGGGAGTATCAAGGTGAACGGTAAGGAGGAAAAAATTACAAATCCAAGCAAAGCCTTTGAGCTTGGAATTGGTGTTGTGCATCAGGAAAGAAACCTTATCGATACCTTTGATATTGCTGAAAACATTTGTTTTATGGATATTTCAACAGGTAAAAATAAGATGAAGGATAAAAAGGCCATGAATCAAAAGGCGGAAAGGGCAATGGAGCGAGTAGGGCTTGATTTAAAGCCTTGGCAGGGAATCGAAGAACTTACCTCAGGAAAGAAGCAGATGTTAGAAATTGCAAGAGCCATGTGTATGGATTCTAAAGTATTGCTGCTGGATGAACCTACGGCTTCCATTTCCTTAACTGAGGCAGACATGCTTCTAAAAACCGTAAAGCAGCTCAAAGAAGAAGGCGTTTCCATTATCTATATCAGCCACAAGCTGGAAGAAATCTTTGAAATTGCAGATAGCATTACCGTCATTCGCGATGGGAAAAATATAGGAGAAACATTGTCTGCCTCTTCTTTGAATAAAGATAAGCTGATTGAATTAATGGTAGGAAGAAAATTTGTAACAGAAACTTACAACAACCGTGATTTATCCAAGGAGCCGGTTATTTTGGAAGCGAAAGATATTAGCAGTAAAAAGAATCCGATTCCGAAATCTTTTCAGCTTAAAAAAGGAGAAATACTTGGCTGGTATGGTCTGGTAGGAGCAGGAAGAACCGAATATGCAAGAGAGATAATCGGGATTGACCCAATCACAAATGGAAGCCTTTTAATAAAAGGGAGTGAAGTAAGCATCAAAAGCTATGAAGAAGCCTTTCAAAGATATAAGCTATGCTATATCTCAGAAAATCGAAAAGAAGAAGGCTTATTTTTACAGCATAATATTACAGATAATGTAGGAATTATAGCATTAGATCAGATATGCACCAAGGGCGGCTTTATTTCATATAGGAAGCAAAATGAAATTACAGAAAGCTATAAAGAATCATTAAGTATTAAAGCAAAGGATATTTTTGTAGAAACAGCAAGCTTAAGTGGAGGAAATCAGCAAAAGATTTGTATTGCAAAGGGTCTGTGCGTCAATCCTGAGATTATGATTATTGATGAGCCTACTGTTGGGATTGATGTAAATACCAAGGGAGAAATCCACAAATTAATCTATGAGCTTTCCGTGCAAGGGATTTCAGTTATAGTAATTTCGTCCGATATGGGAGAGCTTGTCGGAATTGCAGACCGTATCATAGTATTTAGGGACAATGAAATCAAGGGAGAGCTTGAAAACAGCAAGGACTATGAGAGTATGAGTACAAAAGTCATGGGAAGCATTTTATTGTAGCAGACGAATGTATTACTTAAGGCTTAGCAATAAGATAACGGCCGTATTCTTATGTAAGCTTGTAGTTAAAATACAGGTAACTATTCAGCTCATTATGATTGGATAGCCACAAATACAGAACAACCAAAGGAGAGGTAATTTTATGAAAAAAGGAAAAAAGTTTATCAGTATTGTTAGTTGCGTTGCATTGGCAGCAGGAATGATGGCAGGCTGTAAGGGAGGCACAGACTCAAGCTCTTCTTCTTCACAGACACAGGATAAAACAGCTTATGACCAAAGTGTTTGGAAAGATGTTGTCGAATTTGGAGCAGTAGATGGAAAAACCGATAAAGATTATGCATTTGCAGGAGTATTTGGAGCAATTAACTCCTATAGTGATCCAATGCAGGGTGCGGCTGATATAGCAGCAGAAGAATTAGGCATAAAGGCAACGGAGTTTGACGCTCCAAAAGATTGGGTTCAAAATGATCAGAATACGATTTTGGACGGTTTGATTGCGAAAGGAATTAAGGGTATTTATATGATGACCTCAGACCCGGTTGCAGGAAATGAGCAAATTTCGAAAATGACAAGCTCAGGTGTTCCAATTGTATGTGTTGGAGGTTCACCGTCCACACCATCGAAGGCAACCTTGACGCTTGCAACGGATGTATATCAGGCAGCCTATGACGGTACGATAAATCTGATTAAAGCGATGGGAGAAACAGGCGGTGTTGTAGGTCTATGCGGTGCAGTAACCGATACCAATACGCAGTCAAGAATGGAAGCAATTCAAAAGGCCTGTGCAGAGTATCCAAACGTTGAGCTAATCCAGATTATTGGTGATATTGATGAATCAGAAGCATCTGTAACTGCAATTGAAAATATTCTTGCAGCAAAGGGTGACCAAATTAGCGGTTTTATCAGTACCTGCTATTATCCTTCCGTTGCATTGGCAAAGATTCTTTCAGACGAAAGGTATAGTAATGTTCACGCAATTGGCTGTGATACCGATGAAGCAGTATTAGATGGTATAAAGAGTGGAGCATTAGATGGAACCATGTCACAAAATCCTTGGGGACAGGCTTATCTTGCTACCGTTACACTTAAAATGCTGACAGATGGATGGACCTACAAAGCAGATCAGGATTTCTTAGTTGACTCAGGCTCATTCTATATAACAAAGGATAATGCAGATAAGGTAGAACAGACACAAATGGAAGCAACAATGGAAATGGCAAAAACCTGGACCGACCGCTTTGATGCTCCCGCAAAGTAGGTGAAAGAAGATGAGGATAGGCAGAGTCGTAAAGGTGAAAGCAGACATGAAGGAACGTTATAAGCAGCTTCATGCCAAACCATGGGCGGAGGTGACAAAGGCAATCCATGATTGCAATATAAAAAACTTTTCCATTTATCTAAAGGGAGAGCTGCTATTTTCCTATTTTGAATATATCGGTGATAACTATGCACAGGATATGAAAGCACTGGATGAATTGACCAAAGATTGGTTAAAGGAAACCGACCAGTGCCAGGAGCCGGTAGAAGGCGCCTTGGAAGGTGAGCTATGGAGCGTCATGGAGGAAGTATTTTATCAGGAGTAAAATTGACAGAAGGTGAGGTTTTAACATGAAACGTTCAGAAATAAATCAGGCCATTGTAATAGCAAAAGAGGCATTGAAAGCCATTTCATTTCAATTACCCTATTTTGCAGAATGGGGAATTAAAGAATGGAAGAGCAATCAAGATAAAATAGCAAACATAGAAGAGGTTATGCTTGGATGGGATGTAACCGATTTTGGCAGTGATGATTTTGCACACATAGGAGCTGTTTTATTCACCATTCGTAACGGAAATCTCTATAATGATAAGGCAGGAGTTCCATATTGTGAAAAGATAATCGTATTGCAAGAGGCAGGCGGTCAGGTGATTCCTTTCCATTATCACAGTAATAAGACAGAAGATATTATTAACCGGGGCAATGGCGTAATGGTGATTGAATTGTATCAATCCACAGAGGATGGCAGGTTAGATACCGAAAGTGAAGTAGCAGTTTTTATGGATGGCATAAAATATATGGTAAAGCCGGGAGAGCTGATTGAAATTCTTCCTGGTAACAGCATCACCTTAACACCAGGCTTGTATCATCGGTTTGGTGCCAAAAAAGGAGCTGGTAATTTAGTAGTCGGAGAAGTATCCAAAATTAATGACGACAATACAGACAATGTATTTGCAGAAGAACAGAAGCGTTTTTCGGATATAATCGAAGATGAACCAATACTTCATCCATTGTGTAATGAATATCAGAAATTATAAATAAAGTATAACAGAATCAAGTACCTGCACTCTTTCTTTTAAGGGCGCAGGTACTTGATTCATTAAATAAACTCATGAGCGGAATCTTCCATTGCTTCTTATGTTTAGTATAAAGTGGACTTCCTATTTTTTACGGTTTTTTACACACTCAGCCAACAAATATTCAATTTGTCCGTTAATGGAGCGAAAATCATCCTCAGCCCAAGCAGCAAGTTCATTCCAAAGGCCAGGTGAAAGGCGAAGCAGGACTTGTTTTTTGGATTTTTCTTTTTCCTTTAACGTTTTTTCTTTCTTTAAGATTTCTTGTTCTAGTTCTTTCAAGCTTTCAAGACGTTCTTTTAATTTTTCTTCCTTGCTATCTAAATTATTTTCCATAATATGATCCTTTTTATAACAATTTAGTAAATGGAGCCGCTATTTACGATTGGTTGTGCATCCTTGTTTCCACACAAAATAACAAGTAAATTGCTGACCATTGCTGCCTTTCTTTCTTCATCCAGAATGACAATTTCCTCTTCGCCTAACTGGTCTATTGCCATTTTCACCATACTAACGGCACCTTCTACAATTTTCTGGCGGGCAGCTATGATTGCTACAGCCTGCTGACGCTGTAACATGGCAGCAGCAATTTCTTCTGAATAGGATAAGTGTGTGATACGAACCTCCTTGACCTCTAAGCCCGCTTCCTCTACACGCTGCTGTAATTCAATTTTCATGCTATCTGCAATTTCCTGGCTGCTCCCGCGCAGTGTTTTTTCGTCACTGTCATTCTCCATGGAATCATAAGGATATAATCTTGCCACATTACGTATCGTAGAGTCACATTGAATGGATAAAAAGGTCTTGTAGTTTTCAACATTAAATACTGCCTTGGTCGGGTCTGATACTTTCCAAATAACAATGGCACCAATAATAATGGGATTCCCAAGTACATCATTTACCTTTTGTTTTTCATTATTTAACGTCATTGTCTTTGTTGAAATTTTTTTACCTCCGGTAGAACCTATATTGATTGAAGTGGGTTTAAAATTTGCAGTTGTTTCTGATGTGCCGGAATCCATAGCCTTAGTTGCAGGATTAAAGGCAGTAGCAAGAGGATGGGTATAATAAAAGCCCTGCTTTTTGATGGTTCCGTAGTACTGTCCGAAGTATGTGAGCACCAAAGCTTCATTGGGATTGACAATGTGCAGCCCTGCAATAAGAAAGAAGAAAGCAATAAATGCCAGAATACCAAGTGTCAAAAATATAGTGCCGGCTACAACATAGTATCCGTCGTCCAATAAAAAGACACCATAGATAAATGCTGCTATTGACAAAAGCAGCTCTATAATTAGCAACGCTAAAGCAATTCCCCCAGGTGTCGGATTTAATTCCTTTTCTTCTACATGATTTAGATTGATTTTTTCTTTTTGCTCCATAATAAGCCTCCTAAATAAGTATATTATAATGATATCAATTTGATATCATTATAATATTCCTTGCCCTGAAATTTGTCAATACTTTTTTACACTTCATGAAAAATAATAACAAAGCAAATCTTGCAAAACATATAATACGTGAGCCTTGTATAAAAAAATCAGGGCTGAATCTGTCTAATTAGATTATGCCCTGATTTTACTTATGTTTATGTAATTTTAATTCTCAAAAGCAATATTAATTTCTACCGGAATATCATTGGCCAGAAGCTGAACACAAAGCACTTTATTAGAACTCATTTCAACTGTAACATTAGAACCGTGCAAGAGTGTAGGCGTAGAGATATCAATTGGGATGCCTGAAGTAGAAAAACAGGTAGCGGCATTTGCCGTTAACATATTCGTCAGCTCAGATAATGCACTTTTGGCCATTTCGTCAAGCTCTTCAACCGGCATACCCATCATCATGGTAGAAGCTATTTTTTTGGCATGTTCTTTGTCTAAGACATAAACAATGTTACCTTTTATTGCTCCGACTATACCTACTACAATAATTACACCTGAGCTGATTAGCTCTTTGCCTTTCACACTTAAATTGCCTTTTTTTATGCTATTAAAGCCAAGCTGAGGCATTACAGTTGTAAAAGATTCAATAAAAGGATTGATATATTTTATATCCATTTTTCTTCACCTCTTTTAAAACCTACGTTTAACAATATGTCACCAAAATTAGTTTCTGCAATTGCAGTAGTTGTTCTAAAATTAGGGGTTGATATAAAAAGACTGTCACCATGCAGAATAGATGGTGGAGCAACACGAAGTCCCAGTGCTTTATTTTTTCTATTTAATATGGAGCATGCATTACCAGATACAATATTTGAAAATTCCCCCAGAGCGGCTAAAAGCTCATCCGTATTTTTAGGCTCACGTCTTAATAATGCAGTGGCAAGATTATGAGATGTTTCCTTTGATAAATCAATTAACATTCGCCCAGAAAATTTACCGATGATTCCTATAATAATTGTCATGCCGTCTGACTCATATTCCTTATCACTGGCATATTCTTCTTTGTAAGTCAATGAAGTCTTGGTCATTCGGTTCAGACCATCCATTAAGCCCTCTTTAAAAACTGCAAAATGCTCCTGCTGTAGTAATTCATAAAGTTCGTCGGAAGCCATAACACGATTTATCGCAGTTATAAGTTCATCTGCATCAACTGGTTTTTGAATGTAGGCAGATACCTTATTGTCTCTTGCTTCCTTTATAATTTCTTCATCCATCATAGAGCTGACTACGATGACCTTGATGGTTTCATCAATTTCATGAATGGCACGAGTACATTCAAGACCATCCGTACCAGGTAATGTCATATCCATAGTAACAAGAGTAGGTTTCTTTTCCCTTATTACTTCTTTCACTTCTTCTAAATTACCTGCTTCTCCTACAACCTCATACCCATTCTCTTCAAGAATATTCTTGATAAAAGCAATTGAAAAAGATGAGTCATCCACGATTACGATTTTTATTTTACCCATAAAATGCACCAACCTTTTTTCGATATTATACATATAAACATAACATATTAACAGGAAAAAGTCATTAAGGTATATTCTATTTTGGGAAATTTTAGATATATTTTAGGGAAAAACGAATTAACATTAATTTTGAAGAGGAATTAGGACAGGTGATTTAGTATATAAACCTGTGATATGTAATGGTGCAAATGGACAGTGTAAGCAGTTACGCATTATCTAGGAAGAAATTGGAGAAACGTGAGTGGATTTTAGGATTGATTTTGTTTATGATTTATGTTAACGGAAGAATTAATTACATTAAAGGAACATAAAATGGTTTTGAAAGTGGGGGAGATAAGATGCAGTTCAAAATTGAAAAAGTAACCAAAGCAGATAAAAGAATAGTTGAAGAAACCATATTTTATATGGAGCCGGATGCATATTCAGGTGTGAGAAAGGTTGCAGACAAGGTAAGAGAAGATGTAAAACGAGTCGTTGAATTTTTACCAGAGACAACAAAGAAGCGTGAAAAGCTTGGTAAGTATCCGGTTATTTATGGGACAATAGGTCATAGTAAAATATTAGAGGATTTGCATCATTCAGGTAAAATCAATTTGTCTGTGGTGGAAGGGAAACGAGAGGTTTTCTTATTTCAATTGGTTGAAGAACCTTATGAAGGGATTTCATGTGCTTTAGTCATAGCAGGAAGTGATAAGCGTGGAAGTATCTACGGCTTGTTTCACCTGTCAGAATGTATGGGAGTATCTGCGTTCGTTGACTGGTCAGATGTACGGCCAACTCATAAGGATAAGGTAATCCTGACAGAAAAGGACAATTATATTTCTAAAGAACCATCTGTAAAATATCGGGGTTTATTCATTAACGATGAATGGCCGGCTTTTGGAAATTGGGCGAAAATTCATTTTGGAGGCTTCAATGCCAAAATGTACGAGCATGTATTTGAGCTGATTCTTCGCCTAAAGGGGAATTATCTTTGGCCTGCTATGTGGACGGCCTGTTTTAGCTGTGATGGACCGGGTCTTCTCAATGCAGAATTGGCAGATGAATATGGAATTGTGCTAGGCTCTTCTCATCATGAGCCTTGTATTCGAAACGGAGAGGAGTATAGTCAGGTTCGTGGAAAAGATTCGATTTATGGGGATGCGTGGAACTTTCGCACCAATCGTAATGGAATTTTACGTTTTTGGGAAGACGGGTTAAAAAGAAATGGAAAGTTTGAAAATATTATTACACTGGGTATGCGAGGAGAACAGGACAGTAAAATACTTGAGGAAGATGCTACTCTTGAAGATAACATAGAACTTTTAAAGGATGTGATTCGTGAACAGAATCGATTGATAAGGAAGAATGTTTGTGAGGACTTATCAAGTACAAAACGTGTTTTTGTATTATTCTCCGAGGTAGAAGCTTTCTTTTATGGAGATGAAAAAACAAAGGGACTCATAGGTGATCAGGAGTTAGACGGTGTCACATTGATGCTTGGGGATGATAATTTTGGCAACTTAAGAGGTGTGCCAACAGAACAAATGAAAGAGCATAACGGTGGATATGGTTTATATTATCATTTTGATTTTCATGGAGGAGCATGTTCATACGAATGGATGAATACCATTTATCTTCCTAAGCTATGGGAGCAGCTTTCTATGGCGTATGACTATGGAATTTCGGATATATGGGTGGTTAATGTGGGAGATATCTGCTTTCTGGAATATCCCATATCCTATTTCTTTGAACTTGCTTATGATATGGAAAAATGGGGTTCCTCAAAGCCAAATATGACTGATTACTTTACTAAGCAGTGGATTGACAGGCAGTTTGATAGTGCTTTTAATAAAGAAGATAAAAAGTCAATACAAGAGATTTTAAATGGATATACAAGAATAAATCATAATCGTAAACCTGAGGTAATGAAGGCCTTTGTTTATCATCCCGTGAATTTTGATGAGTCAGAGAATTTACTAAAAGAGGCTGGACAGATCATAGACCAAGTAAATGAGTTGAAAACAAGATGTCCTAAATGGGCATTACCAGCGTTTTATGAGCTGATTTATTTTCCGGCGGCAGCGTCTATGAATGTGCAGAGAATGCAGATAGTGGCAGGAAGAAACGAATTTTATGCAAGACAAAATCGTGTAGAGGCGAATGTTTTGGCAAAGGAAATTAAGTGGTGTATAAATGAAGACAGAAGACTCACAAAGGAATATCATCATATAAATGATAGAAAATGGGAGGGGATGGGTCTTTCTGAACACATCGGTTTTATGCATTGGAATGAAGAAGGCAACTGTTATCCTCTAGTAATTGAGATTGAGCCAGCCAATAAGCCGCGCCTTATTGTAGCTAAGTCTGATTGCAGTGAATTTACCGAAGGTTTTATCTGGACTCGTAAAACCTTAAAAATAGAGGATTTTTTACGTCCCGATGTGGATGAAGTGAGAATCGACCTTGCCTGCGGCAGCAGGGAATCAGTGGAATATGAGGTGAAAAGCGACTGTTCGTGGATAATACCATCTAACTATTGTGGCTGTGTGGATAATAAGGAGGTGCTAAGGCTTAAAATAGACCGAAGCTTGTTAAAAGGAAAGGAACTGGGAACGGTTTTGATACAGACAAAGACAAGTGAGGCACAGCTTGAAGTATGGGCACAAAATACTGACGTTCTTACAATGGATAACAATACATTTTTGGAACGGGATGGCTATATCGCAATGGAAGCAGAGCATTATTACAAAAAGCATGATATAGACGGCTATTGTTTTACTTTGATTGAGAACTATGGAAGAACCTTGTCAGCGATGAAAGTTTTACCACCACAACATGATTTTACGAATGATAGTGAAAGACCTTATCTGGAATACCATTTTATAGCTGATCAGGAAAAAGAATACACACTGGATTTATATCTGGCTCCTTCCAATACGGCATATAGGGATCATAAACTAACCGTTGGAATTCAATTAAATGAGGAAGAAATACAAATGACAAATGCGGTTGGTGAACACTTTTGCTCTCAGGATTTTGGATGTATGGAATGGATTAGAGGAGTCATGGAAAATATTCATATTCACCAAAGCAGTGTGTTATGTCAATGTGGTCTGAATCGACTTCGTGTTTATGCGGTGAGTCCGTTTATGGTATTAGAAAAAGTTGTTCTTTATAAAAAAGGCACAACAATTCCAACGTCCTATCTAGGACCAAGAGAAAGCTTTTATAAAAAATAGAGGAATCATTCATTGGATGCTTGACTTATGGATATGATAAAAATCTAAATATTATTTTGATGGTGGGGAACTTTCCTCCTATCTATAGTCAGGAAGTAATTGCAAAGCTTCCCGATCCTTTACCGGAGAATGCCCAAGGAATTTGGTATAGGCACGGTAAAAGGAGGAGTAATCCTTAAAACCGGCATTTAAGGCAGCTTGTGTGGCATTCGCCCCGTCAATTAGTAATTGCTGTGCATAAATGATCCGTTTATACAATAGATAATCATATATGGTAGTTCCGGTAGCTTGGCGAAATACTTTGTTTAAATGATGCTTGCTTACAAAAAAATGCTTTGAAATGTCATCAAGATGGAAAGGTTCTGTTAAGTGTTCATTTAGATAGGTAATAATGTCTGTAATCGTTTTAGAGGCGCTATAGTCGGCTGTGGCTGCGGTTTTGGAAAGACTCATTACCATGATTTGAGACAGCAAAGCTTCCATGTAGATTGGCAATATAGTCTGTTGCAGTTTTAAATCCAGAGTTGAACACTCAACAAGTGACTGCAAAAATGAAAAAATACGATATTGTTCACAATTTTGATAAAAAACTTCATTTCCCGAATATTTACCCATCGAAGGGAAGGCAGAGAGTAAAAGATGCCTTCTATCTATGGATAATAATTCGGGATAAAAGTGAAGGGCAAACCGCTTATAAGGCTTAATACTGTTTACCCTAATACCGTGGAATACATTAGGAGATAAAAGTAAAAGGCTGTGTGGTGTCAAGCGATAACCTCTTTCCTCCACCATATAATCTGCATCTCCGTCGATAAAGTAATATACCTCATAATAATTATGGCAATGTAAATGACAGTCTATCAAGCCCTCACTGACAGAGTGCGTAAAGAAAATTTTATCACTATTTATTTCAGAAAGAACTTTCATGTTGACTCCTCTCGTTTATTTCAATTATTATTTCTTATATTATAAAATTTAACCGCTATATTTGCAATATAAATGGGATCATTTGCAATGGTCTTTTTTCCATTGCATAGATATAATAAGAGACAGGAAAGAACATGCAAAGTGATGCAGAAATGAGGGAAAAGATGGACAAAGTAAAACTGGGTATTATTGGAATCGGAAACATGGGAACGGGTCATGCAAAGAATATTATAAAGGGAGAAGTTAAGGAGATTGAATTGTGTGCCGTTGCAGATTGTAAAGAGGCAAGAAGAAATTGGGCTGAGGAAAATCTTTCTGAAGACATAACTGTTTTTGAAAGTGGGGATCAATTAATAGAAGCAGGTATCTGTGATGCCGTACTGGTAGCGACACCTCATTATGAGCATCCAAGACTTGTCATTAAGGCATTGGAGCATGGACTTCATGTATTGTGTGAAAAGCCTTCCGGCGTTTACACTCTTCAGGTACGAGAGATGAATGAAGTAGCAGCAAAGCATGAGCTTGTGTTTGCGATGATGTTCAATCAAAGAACCAATCATGTTTATCGAAAGATGCATGAGCTGGTTCAAGGCGGTACCCTTGGAAAGATTAAGCGTGTCAACTGGATTGTTACCGATTGGTATCGCACGCAGTCTTATTATGATTCGGGAGAGTGGAGAGCTACCTGGGCCGGAGAAGGCGGCGGAGTTTTGTTAAATCAATGCCCTCATAATCTGGATTTATTGCAATGGATATGCGATATGCCCTCTAGCGTTAGAGCTTTTTGCCATAATGGAAAATGGCATAACATTGAAGTTGAGGATGATGTAACGGCGTATCTGGAATATCCGAACGGTGCAACTGGAGTTTTTATTACCACTACAGCAGATGCACCGGGAACCAATCGTTTTGAGATTACTTTAGAAAAGGGTAAGCTTGTGTGTGAAGAGGATAAGCTGACATTGTTTGAGCTAAACGTCAGTGAAAGAGAGCATTGCTTTCGTGAAATGGAAGGTTTTAAAAAGCCGGAGGGACATTTTGTGGAATTAGAAACGGATGGGTTGAATCCACAACATATCGGAGTCATGAAAGCGTTTGCAGGCAAAATTTTGCATGGAACACCATTGGTTGCGGACGGAAGTGAGGGAATCAACGGTCTGATGCTCTCCAATGCGATGCATCTTTCAAGCTGGCTTAAGAAAACTGTGGAGATACCATTTGACGAAGAGGTGTTTCTTGTGGAGCTTAATAAGCTGCGCGTTAATTCTAAATTCAAGAAAACGGTAAAGGAGACTACCTTTAATACAGAAGGAACCTATTAGGAGATCTAAAATAAGTATGAAAATCTCTCAAATTATAGTAAATGAAATAGTTACATCAGATTGGAGTTAAGAATGAATATAGCGATTGTTGGGTGTGGTTCCATTGCCACAGTTCACGCAAAATGCATTGAAAGGTCTAATAATAGGCTGGCTGCTTTTGCAGACATTAAAATCGAACGTGCAAAGGAGTTTGCAAAGAAATATCAAGGTCACTTCTATGAAGCCTATGAAGAAATGCTTCAAAAGGAAGATATAGATGTTCTTCATATTTGTACACCTCATTCTCTTCATGTTCCAATTGCTATTTATGCGTTAGAGCATGGCGTACATGTTTTCATGGAAAAGCCTCCGGTGATATCCATCCAACAGCTTGAGCAATTAGAAGCAGTGAAAACAAATCAGTATCTTGGTTTTTGCTTTCAAAACCGTTATAATCCAAGTATTTTACATGTAAAAAGGCTGTTGGAATCAGGAGAGGCAGGGCAAATCTACGGAGCTAGAGGTATTGTCACATGGAATCGGCCTGCATCCTATTATACACAAAGTGATTGGCGGGGCAGGCGATTGATGGAAGGCGGAGGAGCCTTAATCAATCAGTCGGTTCATACAATGGATTTACTCGCTTATTTACTTGGTACGCCAATTAGCGTAGATGCCTCTATGGCGAACCATCATTTAAAAGGTATCGTTGAGGTAGAAGATATGATGGAGGCCTTGATTCTTTTTGAAAAAGGGAAAAGAGCATGCTTCTATGCAACAACCGGGTATGTAGATGATGTATCACCAATAATTGAAATAGCATGTGAAGACAGAACCATTCGGATCGAAGATTTAGAGGTTACTTATTATTATAAAGATTCTAAAGTGGAAAGATTTTCGTTTAATGGAAAGGAAAAAGAGGGAAAAAGCTATTGGGGCTCTGGACACGGTGATTGCATTATGGATTTTTACAAAAGCATTGAAACAAAAACTCCTTTTTCCTTAGACTTATCCCATATGAAAGAGACTATTTTACTGATGCTTGGCATGTACGAATCTGCTAAAACCCGAAAAGAAATTACAATAAAATCATAGGAGGATTTAAAATGTTAAAAAATGCTATCATTACAGGCTTTGCCGATGAAATCCATAGAGATGTAGAAGTTCAAGTAAAGCTTATGAAGGAGCTTGGAATATCCTATCTGGAGCTTCGAAGTGCAAATGGAAAAAGTATTGCTGATTATACTTTGGAGGAAGCCAAGGCGCTTAAGAAATATCTGAAAGAAAATCAAATCAATGTTTCTGCAATAGGCTCACCCATTGGGAAAATACAAATAACGGATGAGTTTGAGTCTCATTTTAACGTATTTAAAAATGTAGTTGAAATTGCAAAGATTATGGAAACACCTTATATTCGTATGTTTAGCTTCTTCATACCAGAGGTGGAAAATCCCGAAAACTACAGTAAAGAGGTATTTGCCAGAATGAAACGAATGGTAGATTATGCAAAGGAACAAAAGGTAGTGTTACTGCATGAAAATGAAAAGGGTATTTATGGGGCAATGGCATTACAATGTCAGAAGCTATTTGAAAGCTTTTACGGAGATAATTTCAAAGCGACTTTTGACTTCGCAAATTTTGTTCAGTGCAAACAGGAAACGGTAGAGGCCTATGAAATGTTAAAGCCTTACATTGAATACATTCACATCAAGGATGCTCTTTGGGATAATGGAAAGGTAGTGCCGGCGGCACAAGGGGATGGAAATGTGAAAGAGATATTACAAAAGCTTGATCAGGAGGGGTATTGCGGCTTTTTAAGTCTGGAACCTCATCTGACAGAATTTGAGGGACTTAAGAATCTTGAAAAAAATCCAGAAAAGAGGCAACTAACTGACGGTGAAGCAGCGTATACCATAGCTTATCAGGCGTTAATGAAGTTAATCAAGTAATTAAAATATCATTTAAAAGCATATTCACAGTCGAGTAGGTTATTTATACCTATTGGACTGTGTTTTGTTATTTAGGAGTAATATTGATTAAGTAAATAAATGTGCATTATATAGTATTTATCTATAAATATGGTATATTTTTATAAAAGCTAAGGCAATGCTGGCAAATTATTGGTCTTTTCATACAAAAGTGAGTGAATCACTTTAATCATTCAGATAAATGTGTTATGATGGATAGAAATGCAAAAGAAAGCGTATAATTTAATTTGAAACAATGTAATAAAACAATGACAAAGTTCAAAATATTAATGAAAATATAAATACAAGAGAAAAACAGGTTCAAAGCGAAATTGACTTGAGAGGAGACAAATATGGAACATAGATGGAAGAAACTGCTTAGTTACTATAAACCTTTTAAAAAATGGCTTTTTGCAGATTTATTTTTTGCTATTTTGGGAGCGGCAATCACTCTGGTACTTCCGTTAATAGTACGATACATAACAACCAGTGTTGTTTACATGCAGTCAAAAGAATCGATTCAAATCATTATTAAGCTCAGTATTGCAATGTTTGGATTGGTACTGGTAGAAGCCTTTTGTAATTTTTTTATTGCTTATTATGGTCATATAATGGGGGCGAAAATTGAATTCAATATGAGAAATGAGATTTTTTCTCATTATCAGAAATTGTCTTTTACTTTCTATGATAATCAAAAAGTAGGACAACTAATGTCCAGAGTCACCAATGATTTATTTGAAATTTCTGAGTTATTGCATCACGGCCCAGAAGATGTGATTATATCCATTATTAAATTTGTAGGTTCCTTTATCATATTAATCAGTATTAATGAAGAATTGACCTTAGTTGCATTTGCATTCCTACCGTTAATGATTATTTATGCGTTTTATTTTAACCGAAAAATGAAAAACGCTTTTAAAGAAAACAGGGCTAAAATAGCTGATATCAACAGTCAGATAGAGGATAATCTGTCAGGCATTCGAGTGGTGAAATCTTTTGCAAATGAAGATATCGAGCTGGAAAAATTCCATGAGGGAAATAATAGATTTGTAAGCTCTAAGAAAAGAAGCTATTTCTATATGGGAGGATATCATTCAGGACTTGGAGCGTTAACCACTATGATTACAATCGGTGTGATATCAATTGGCGCTCTGCTTATATCAAAAAAGACAATCGAAGTAACTGATTTGATTACTTTCCTTTTATATATTAATAACTTTACCGAACCGGTGAAAAAGCTGATAAACTTTACCGAACAATTTCAAAATGGCTGGAGCGGTTATGAAAGATTTCTTGAAATTATGGATATCCAGCCAGACATTAAGGACGCAAAAGATGCCATAAATATGAAAGATGTAAAAGGAAATATAGAATTTGAAAACGTAACTTTCCGTTATGAGGAAAGCAATGAAGAGGTATTAAATCAAATTAATCTGAAAGTGAAAGAAGGCGAATACATCGCATTAGTAGGCTCGTCGGGAGCAGGAAAGACAACTTTGTGCAGCTTGATTCCTAGATTCTATGATGTAACAGGTGGGAAGATACAAATCGACGGAACCGATATCAGAAGAATTAAATTGAAAAATCTTAGAGATAATATAGGTATCGTACAGCAGGATGTCTACCTGTTTGCAGGAACCATTATGGATAATATCCGCTATGGAAAACCCTCTGCAACAGACAAAGAGATTGTCATGGCAGCTAAAAATGCCAATGCACATGATTTTATTATGTCATTTCCAAATGGTTATGACACTGATATTGGACAAAGAGGCATCAAACTGTCAGGAGGACAAAAGCAACGTTTATCCATTGCTCGTGTGTTTTTGAAAAATCCTCCGATCTTGATTTTTGATGAAGCTACCTCTGCGCTAGACAACGAAAGTGAAAGAGTAGTTCAGGAATCCTTGGAAAAGCTGGCGAAAAACAGAACAACCTTTGTGATAGCACATCGTCTTTCTACAATACGAAATGCGCAGAAAATAATTGTGCTGACAGAAAATGGAATTGAGGAGAAAGGAACACACGAGGAACTGCTTGCAAAGAGAGGGATTTACGAGGGACTTTATAACATGCAGTTTAAGAGTAGAATACAATAAATAACGAAAGACAGAAATGAAAGTATAGAGGTTAGTTATGGATATAGAATTTAAACGAGTAGAATTAGAAGATAAGGAGCTAATTAATTCCTTTATTAAGAAGCAAAGTTCAAGAAGTTGTTCCCTATGTTTTGCAAATATTTATTTATGGGAACCGCACTATAAAGTAACCTACTCCATTGTAGAGAATATGCTGGTATTTAAATCGAGTGAGGACAAGCCAAGCTTTTCGTATCCAATTGGGGGAAGTGATGTAAAAAAAGCGATAGATACCATAATAAAATATTGCGAGGAAAAGAGTCTTGCATTTAAAATGTATGGTGTGACCGAGGAGCAATTTGAAGTCATAAACCAATTATACCCAAATGAATTTCAGATAGAATACAACAGAGATGATGCCAATTACGTTTATGAAACCCAGAAACTGATTAACCTTTCCGGTAAAAAATATCATGGAAAGAAAAATCATATTAATAAATTCATGAAGTTGCATGAAGATTGGAATTATGAAGATATTACCGAGGAAAATCTGGATGAGTGTATACAAATGGCACTTGATTGGAGAAAAGAAAACGATTGTGATACCAATGAGCTTAAATCAATCGAATTTTGTGTTGCGTTGAATGCTCTTAAGAAGCGAAAGCAACTTGATTTAATCGGAGGACTTATACGTGCAGAAAAAAAAGTAGTTGCCTTTACCATTGGAGAGCCGCTTACGAAAGATACCTTTGTAATTCATATTGAAAAAGCCTATGCGGATGTGGACGGAGCTTATCCAATGATAAATCGGGAGTTTTTAGCACATCATGCATCTGAATATACCTATGTAAACCGTGAAGAGGATACAGGAGCAGAGGGACTTCGTAAAGCAAAGTTATCCTATAAACCAATTTTTATGGTAGAAGCCGGAAATGTTACAAGAATTCAAGCATAAAGATATTGCTTTTCTTTTGTTTATTTGGTAATATACTAATTGTTTCATATCTAAAAACAACATTCTTTTAAGATAAGAAGCTTAGCATGCAATAGCGGTTTTAGCTAAAAGTATGCTTCGGACTATAGAGGAGAATATTATGGCTTGGCAGGATAATGTTAGAAACGTAGTACCATATGAACCGGGTGAACAGCCTGAATGTAAAAACATCATTAAACTGAATACAAATGAGAATCCCTATCCCCCCACCGATAAGGTCAAAAATGCTATTAAAAATTTTGATACAGATACCTTGCGATTGTATCCAAATCCTAAGGCAGCAGATCTTGTAAGGGCGTTGGCAGATTATTACCAGGTAGAGGAGGAAGAGGTATTTGTAGGAGTTGGTTCAGATGATGTGATAGGAATGGCTTTTTTAACCTTTTTTAATTCTAATAAACCGATTTTATTTCCTGATATTACTTATTCTTTCTATAGTGTATGGGCAGATTTGTATCAAATCCCTTATGAAAGACCGCCGCTTGATGATAATTTTAAACTTGTAAAGGAAGATTACTACAAAGAAAACGGCGGTATTATTATACCAAATCCAAATGCACCTACGGCGGTGTATGAGAATTTATCGGTGATAGAGGATATTATTTCTCATAACAGGGATGTTGTGGTAATTATTGATGAAGCATACATTGACTTTGCGGGTAAGTCGTCTGGTGAGTTAATATCAAAATATGATAATCTGCTTGTGGTACAGACGTATTCAAAATCACGTTCTATGGCAGGAATCCGTATTGGATATGCAATGGGTAACAAGCAGCTTATCCATTACTTAAATGCAGTAAAGAACTCCTATAATTCTTATACTATGAACCGCACGGCAATTACTGCAGGAGTTGCCTCATTACAAGATAAGGAATACTTTGAATTTATGATTGACAAAGTAATTCATACAAGAGAACGTATCAAAAAGGAATTGTCTCAATTAGGTTTTACCTTTACCGATTCTCAGGCCAATTTTATTTTCGCAAGCCATAGAAAAGTTTTGGCCAAAGACATATTTGAAGCACTAAGAAAAGAAGAAATCTATGTTCGGTATTTTGATTCAAAGAGAATTGACAATTATTTAAGAATTTCAATTGGAACAGATCAGGAAATGGATTTGTTCATTAAGGCTTTAAAACAATATCTTAATATGTAATAAAGAAAGGGTTTAGAAAATGGCGTTTTTACTTGATGTAATAAAAGGTATATTTATGGGAATAGCAAATGTTATTCCTGGAGTCAGCGGTGGAACGATGGCAGTATCGTTAGGAATTTATGATAAATTTATTTCTTCCATAACCGGATTTTTTAAGAATTGGAGAAAAAGCTGCAAGATTTTGTTACCAATTGTAATAGGAATTGGAATTGGGATTATAGGCTTCACCTATGCGATAGAATATCTATTAAGCCAGCATACCTTTGTAACTTGTATGACTTTTGTTGGATTAATATTTGGTGGGCTTCCCATGCTTTATACTGATATGAGAGCTAAAATGACAGAAACAAAATCAAAAATAGGTGTGGGAAATGTAATTGCATTTGTAGGATTATTTGCTGTTGTTGTGGGTCTGCCTATGCTCGGTGTTGGATCTGAAACCTCAAGTGTTTTAGCGGGAACTCCTGTTAATATGTTAATTTTATTCTTTGTTGGTGTCATTGCAGCAGCTACTATGGTTATCCCAGGTGTCAGTGGTTCCTTGGTACTTATGATTCTAGGCTATTATTATGGTATTATTAATACAATAAAGAATTTTTTAGAGGCATTGAAAGTAATGGATTTAGATGCATTATTAAATGGTTTTTTGGTACTGGTGCCTTTTGGAATTGGTGTATTAATTGGAATAGCTGGAATAGCTAAGATAATTGAGTATTTATTTAACAAACATAGTGTAATGACCTATAGCGCAATATTTGGTTTGGTATTGGGGTCACCTATTGCTATTTTTTATAATACGGGCTTATATAAGCATTTGAATGAAGTTTCTATAATAAAATTATTTCTAGGTTTAATTCTTTGTATTATAGGTGGAGTAATGACCTATTACTTAGGGAAAAAAGAAGCATAAAAATAAATAAAAAGCTCAGGGATACGCTCACTCCCCTTATGTCACTACTTGGCAATCAAGCGGTTATGTAAGGAAAAGACTTCATCCATGAGCTTTTTCTAATATAAATATCAGCAATTTCCTATAAAATAGGAAGTGATCGATTCTGCTATTTCCCACTCTCAAGGATAGGCATTGCGTTGCTTTTATTTTTAAGCCGTCTGGCAAGAGCAGCGTTTTTCTTTGTATAGCCTAGCAAAATATTCGGATAATGAGTCCCTAAATAATCGAGAATAGAATCAGCTTCAAATTTTTGTTTATGCTTAAATCTAATAATTCCATGTGTTGTATGAATTACAATATGATATGAGATTCCTGAAATCCTGCTTAACTTACTATGCTTATAGCCCCATATAATATCGGTCAGCGGGATAATAGCTATCTGGTTTTTTGTTTTTGTAATCATATAATTGGAAGTCATAGAAATATCAGCAATCGTATATTCTCTGTTATTCTTTAATTCCAAATCAGCCGTTTTTAAACCAAGCTTTGCATCTCTTCCTCTACCAAGCTGCCTGCATACCAAAGAATTTTGGGGAGCCATGATAAAAATCAAATAGCAGAATACAGAGATAACAGTATACAAATCAATAACTCCAATTAAAAGCATTAAGATATAGGTTTTAGGAACGAAATAATCTGGCTCACTTACAATAAAGTCAGCGGATATTTTGGACAGTTGTGTATCCGTCCAGGCTAAATCGGAAGCAAAATGTGAGATTAGGTAATCCATCTGATCAGTATCATAAATTAATTTTGCTTTCATAGTTTTATTCTCAAGTGCAGTCAAAGCTGTCGCATCAGCCTGATTATGTATCAGAAAAAATACACATTTATCGCCAATAAAGCTATAATAGTAGGAGCCTTTTCTGATTGAATTTATTGTGTAATCATAACCTGTATAATATAAGAGCGGAATTGTTACTTCAAGAAATTCTTGACCGTTTTGATATTCATCAAATATACTATTTATACTGCTTAACTGCTTAGGTATTATAATTTCTTTAAAGGGGTAATGATAAATCAGGTAGCCGGTAAAAATAAGAAATATGACAGCAGGTACTAATTTGGTAAAATACAGCAGTCTGATTGAGTTAATAAGTGTTCGTTTTTTCATATTATAAAGTTCCTTTCAATATGCTAAGTATACAAGATTTTTTGACTTAACGCAAACAAACGATTATAATACTAATGAAAATATTTAAAGAAAATGAAATAGAAATATAGTAATAAGAAAGAGGATAAAATGGAAGCATATACAAGTTTTGCAAGGGTATATGATACGTTTATGGACAATATACCGTATGAAGAATGGTCTGGTTATATTATTGGACTTTTAAAGGATTATCAGATAGAAAATGGGATTTTACTAGACCTTGGCTGTGGAACAGGAAGTCTTACAAAGCTTATGGCAAGACATGGATTTGATATGATTGGCATTGATAATTCAGAAGAAATGCTTGAAATAGCGATGGAAAAGAAACTAGAGTCTGGTCTTGATATCTTATATCTGTTGCAGGATATGAGAGAAATTGAATTGTATGGAACGGTACGGGCCGTCATTAGCATATGTGATTCCATGAATTACATTATGGATGAAGAAGACTTACTTAAGGTTTTTATGCTTGTGAATAATTATCTGGATCCTAAGGGAATTTTTATCTTTGATCTAAACACTAAATATAAATATGAACAGATACTTGGTGAAAGAGTTATTGCGGAAAACAGAGAAGATTGCAGCTTTATATGGGAAAATTACTATTATGGGGACGAAGAGGTCAATGAATACGATTTAACCTTATTTATCAAAGAGGAAGGCAATCTGTATCGTAGATTTCAGGAAAATCATTACCAAAAGGTGTATGAGCCTGATGCGGTTAAAAAGCTGCTTGAAAAAGCAGGCATGGAATTGCTTGCAGTTTATGATGCGTTTACCAAAGAGCCACCTAAAAATGACAGCGAAAGAATTTATGTGATAGCAAGAGAGAAAGGAAAATAATACATGAGAGATTATATTGTAAGAGCAATAGCAGCAAACAGCCAGATACGGGCATTTGCCATTACGAGCAGAGATATTGTAGAAAAGGCAAGGCAAGCACATAATACAAGTCCGGTAGCAACAGCAGCACTGGGTCGTCTTTTAACAGCCGGAAGCATGATGGGTATTATGATGAAAGGCGATAAGGACATTTTGACCTTGCAGGTCAAGGCAGGAGGACCCATTGGAGGAATTACAGTGACTGCAGATTCAAAGGGAAATGTGAAAGGCTATGTAAAAAATCCTGATGTTATCATTCCGGCCAATTCAAAGGGAAAGCTTGATGTGGCTGGTGCGGTAGGTGTAGGATTTATGAACGTAATTAAGGACATGGGAATGAAAGAGCCTTATGTTGGACAGACTGTTTTACAAACCAGTGAGATAGCAGAGGATTTGACATATTATTTTGCTACCTCCGAACAGGTTCCCTCTTCAGTTGGCCTTGGCGTTTTAATGGAGCATGACAATACGGTGAAGCAGGCAGGTGGATTTATCATACAGCTTATGCCGTTTGCTGAGGATGAAGTCATAGATAAGCTAGAAACAAAGTTAAAGGAGGTTACCTCGGTAACCAGTCTGCTTGATGAGGGATATACACCTGAAATGCTTTTGGAAAAAATTCTGGGTGACTTTAATGACCTTGAGATATTGGATACGGTATCCACGCAGTTTTATTGTAACTGTTCCAAGGAGCGGATTGAGAAAGCAATTATAAGCATCGGGAAGAAAGATATTAAAGAAATGATAGAGGATGGAGAGGAAATAGAAGTGAACTGCCATTTTTGCAATACAAAATATAAATTTAGCGTGAATGAATTAAAACAAATTTTGAAGAAAAGTAAATAAAGACTTTTCAGCACGATAGGAGGAAGCGATGAAACAAGGATTTGTAAAGGTTGCCGCCGCAACACCTGAAATCAGGGTAGCAGACTGTGAATATAACCGTATTGCAATTGAAGCGGAAATTGATAAGGCACTTAGCCAGAAAGCAAAGCTGATTGTGTTTCCGGAGCTTGTATTAACCGGATATACATGTAGTGATTTATTTTTGCAGGAACAATTGTTAATAGAAGCGAAAAAACAACTTATTGAGTTAGCGAAGTATTCAAAGGGAAAGGATATTCTTATTTTCGTCGGGTTACCGTATGAAAGGAAAGCAAAGCTTTATAATGTTACAGCAGCTATTTTAAATGGTGAAATATTAGGATTTATTCCGAAAAGTCATATTCCGACCTATTCTGAATTTTATGAGTTAAGACATTTCACAAAGGGCAATGAAAAGCCTGTTACAGTCATGATCAATGAGAAAGAGGTTTTGTTTGGAACGAATCTTTTATTTGAATGTATAAATATGGATGGTTTTGTTATTGCAGGAGAGATTTGTGAGGATGTTTGGGTTCCTAACCCGCCAAGCATCCGTCATGCGATGGCAGGAGCCACCGTCATTATCAACTCTTCGGCCAGTGATGAGACTACAGGTAAGGATATTTACCGAAGAAATTTAATTAATGGTCAGTCGGCACGTTTATTATGTGCATACATTTACGCCAATGCCGGAGAAGGTGAGTCGACTACTGATCTTATATTCGGAGGTCATAATATCATATCTGAAAATGGGATTGCATTGGCTGAATCGGTGCGTTTTCAAAATGAAACAGTTTACGCAGATATAGATATTGACCGCCTCAGAAGCGAGCGCAGGAGGATGACTACTTTTGAAAGCATAGATGCCAGTGACTATGTTACGGTTAAATTTTCTGTCGAAACAGAAGAGACGAAGCTTAAGAGAAGCTTTGACAATTCACCTTTTGTACCAAAGAGTAAGCTTGACAGAGACAGAAGATGTGAGGAGATATTGTCCATGCAAAGTCTGGGACTCAAAAAGCGATTAAAGCATACAGGCTGCAAACATGTAGTAGTTGGAATATCGGGAGGTTTGGATTCCACGCTGGCGCTTTTGATCGCAGTAAGAGCGTTTGACAGCCTGAATATAAAAAGAGAGAATATACGAGCCATCACCATGCCCTGCTTTGGGACAACAGATAGAACCTATCACAATGCGGTAGACCTGATTGAGATGCTGAATGCAACATTCATGGAGGTTAATATCAAAGAGTCTGTTAATCTGCATTTTGAAGATATTGGACATGATAGAAGCATTCATGATATCACCTATGAGAACGGACAGGCAAGAGAGCGTACGCAGATATTAATGGATGTGGCAAATCAAATCAATGGAATGGTAGTCGGAACGGGAGACATGTCAGAGCTTGCTCTTGGCTGGGCCACTTATAATGGGGACCACATGTCCATGTATGGAGTCAACTCTTCTGTACCAAAGACCTTGGTAAGACATTTGGTGAGCTATTTTGCGGATACCTGTCAGGATGGTAAGTTGTCAGAGGTTTTAAAGGATATATTGGATACACCGGTAAGCCCAGAGCTGCTTCCACCTGAAAACGGAATGATTTCCCAAAAAACAGAGGACATTGTCGGACCCTATGAGCTTCATGATTTTTATTTATATTATTTATTAAGATTTGGTTATCGGCCGTCTAAAATTTATCGAATAGCAAAAATAGCATTTCAGGGTATTTATGAAGATGAGACGATACTAAAATGGCTTAAAATTTTCTATCGAAGATTCTTTAGCCAGCAGTTTAAAAGGTCTTGTCTGCCAGATGGACCAAAGGTAGGATCGATAGCGGTTTCACCAAGAGGTGATTTAAGAATGCCTAGTGATGCATGTGTCAGGTTGTGGCTTGAAGATTTGGATCATCTATAGAAAGACCTTATGTAAGGTCTTCCTACAGTGGATTTAAAGATATTACTCGATAGACAAAGCGGCCTTATCCAAGGCCTCTGCAATAGCATCAAGAAGTACCATTGAGGTATATTTATTATCCTCAGAATATGTAACACCTTCAAGTGACTGGTTAGCATAGATTTGCTTTGTTAAATCATCAAGTGCAGGCTGCATTAATGGGTACATTGTAGTGACTGCTTCACTAAGATTAATTAAACAGATGGAATTAATATGGTCCTCATCAACAACGACTTCAACATCGATTGTGTTGTCGTTTATTACCAGTGAAGATGAATATACACCGGCAACATAATTCATTGTAGGAGCTGCTTGATTATCTTTTGAACCTTTTGGCAGAAACATAAAAATCAATAGTAATACCAGAAGAATTCCAAGTAATACAAAGAGAAATGTATAAATCAATTCTTTCAACTGAATTACTACGATTTTTGTTTTGGAACTCATGGAAAGCCCTCCTATATTTTTGCTTTATATAATGTATTAAATAGTGATAAAAAATATTCATAGATTTGTAGGTAATTGCGAAACTAGTTCGTAAACTTAGTTGCAACAGAATAGAAGTTTTGTTTGCCAAATTTCAAGAATTGGAGACTAGCAACACAGTGCAGCTATTAGTAAACAGAGTAAAACCAAATTACTGCAAATTCTTAGTGATTTACCAGATGTGACAGTTTGATATTTCACTATTTAAAAATATAGAAAAATGGAAAATTAATAAGAGCAGAGTGATATGATATAAGAAAGCTCGGAAATTCAGTAAAACATGAATTTCCGAGCTTTCGTACTATATTTGCACGTGGTCTGCTATCTTTACATTAAATGTTCTAATCGTATCTTCAATCTTAGCTTTAAAAATATCTTTATCAAAAAGTGCAGATGCTTTTTCTTCTGTTAATCTCATATGTGCAAATATGGCTGACTAATGACGAGAGTATAAAAAGGGATAAGGGTACAAAAGTTTCGATAACCGTAAAAAAAGGAAAAAAGATTATTACCTAGTGCGTAGGTTATAAACGATAGATATCAAAATAAGGATAGGTAAATGTAGAGAATTTTTCTATGCTGTAGTAAACCAACCAAAAAATATTAAATATTATTTGAATTGTAATTACATATAGTATTTTTGTAACATAAATATGAAATAATTAAGCAAAATTACACAATTTTTAAAAAATAGCAGTTATATTGCTATAATTAGTAATTTGTTTTGCATTTATTTAAAATTTATCAGACGTTTACAATTTTTTGTATTCCATCTCTTTATTTAATGAAAGGTGGGATACAAATTGACGATAAATGATATTGTAAAATCTCAAAAAGGGGATAGAGATTCAACATTGAAACTTATTAATAAATTTACACCCTTGCTAAAGAAGTATGCATTTAAATTGAACTATGAAGATGCTTATAATGACCTGATTTTAAATTTTATTGAGTGTATTCACAATTTTCATGTAGAAAACATTAAAAGCAAAGCAGAAAGAAGTATAGTGTCTTACATATGTACATCAATTCATAGTAGTTATGTGAAAAGGCTAAATGAGATAATAAGGTTACAAAATTTATTTATTTATTCTAATTTAAGTGAAAGTGAACAATATTATATTGAATCTTTGTCGGCTACAAATGATTCGCATTTTAAGTTATATATGGAATCACTTCAAGATTTTCTTACAGCTCCAGAGATTTCTATAATTGAATTGGTATATTATTATGGGTTTTCAGTAAATGATATTGCTAACTTTTATGGCATATCAAGACAAGCAGTAAATCAAATGAAAAATCGAGCTTTGAGAAAATTAAAAAAGGATTATATGGCTTAGGAGGTAGTGTGAAATGAATTATTTAATTGATTATGGTAAATTAATCGTAGCATTTCTAGGAAGAATCTTAGGTTGGGTTTTGGGAGGCTTGGATGCTTTGATTTATGCTCTTATTGTTTTTATAATAATAGATTATATAACGGGTATAATGCTCGCTATTAAAAATAAAACACTCTCGAGTGAAGTGGGATATAAGGGGATTATAAAAAAGATACTAATATTAATTATTGTATCTATGGGAAATATTATGGATAATTATATTTTAAATACTGGGAGCACACTTAGAACTTTGATTATTATGTTTTATTTAGCAAACGAAGGTATCAGTATTCTAGAAAATGCGGGGATATTAGGTCTGGCAATTCCTCAAAAATTAAAAGACGCCATACAAAAGCTCAGCAGTGACACATAATAATAGGATACCATAAATAAAGAGATTATTTTATTAGGGAACGGATCGCTTAAATTAACAGTGCGTAGTTTCCTTTTTTATTTGTGGAAAAACACTATATAATCTATCCTACGGGTGAGTGAAAAATTAGATTTGATAATTGAAAACTGTTTACAAAAACAAATAAAAATTATCTTTATTAATTGAACGGCCGATTCAATAAACAGAAAAGAGGTAAATTTTATGGATGAACAAGTTTTGCAAGCACAAAAATGGGTTAATAAAACCTATACAGGCATTTCAGGTTATTCCCCAGTTACTGAAGATGGTATAACGGGAAGAGCAACGTTTAAAGCTCTAATTGAAGCACTTCAAATAGAGCTTGGCATATCAGCGGACGGAGTATTTGGAGAGGGTACATTAAGTGCTTGCCCTGCACAAATCAGTGAAGTTGCAGACTCGAGTTCAGCAGCTCCCAGCAATCTACATTATATTATTCAGGGCTCCTTTTGGTGCAAAGGATATAATCCGGGAGGATTTGATGGAGTTTTTGGGCCAGCTACAACAAATGCAGTAGAAAAGTTTGAAGAAGATGCGGGTATAACGCAAGATGGAATCATTAAGCCATATATTTTAAAGGCAATTATGAATACGGATGGGTATGCTCTGGATTCGGATGGTGATTTAAATATTCGAGCAGTTCAAAAAGGATTGAACAGTATGTACGGTGCTTCTTTTGGTCTTTCACCTTCCAATGGTATATGGGAAAGGAATTCTCACAAAAACCTGATTAAAGCTTTGCAGAAAGAATGTAGTGTAACAGCGGATGGAGCATTTGGCAGCGGTACACTAAGTGCTTGCCCTACCTTATCAAAAAATAAAAGTGGTTATCCAAATACCAAAAGAATTTTACAATGGGCATTGTGTGTGAATGGATATTATCCGGGAGGCTTTACAGGAACATTTGGAGCAGGAACATATTCAGCAGTGGTAAACTTTCAAACATTTTTCTGCCTTTCAGCAGATGGAATTGTTGGAAAAAATACATGGGGAGCACTTATGACTAGCTGCGGAGATACTTCCCGTACAGCTTCTGCATGTGATTGCGCGACAATTTTGACAACAGAAAAAGCAGTTACATTAAAGAACAATGGTTATTCCATCGTAGGAAGATATTTGACGGGTACCGCAAATGGGATTAGTAAAGCTTTGACAGTTTCAGAAATTCAGATCATATTTAATGCTGGTTTGAAATTTTTCCCGATTTATCAAGCGGGCGGTGCAAGTAATGCTTATTTTACATCCACTCAAGGGACAAAAGATGCAGAAGCAGCAGTAAAAGCAGCTGAAAATCTTGGAATACCTAGCGATACAATAATCTATTTTGCAGTTGATTATGATGCTTTAGATGGACAGATCAACAGCAATGTACTTCCATATTTTCAATCAATTAGTTCTTATTTTAGTAATTATGCTACCACATCTTATCGTATTGGTATTTATGGTTCCCGTAATATTTGTACACGCATTTACGATGCAGGTTACGCAATTAGTAGTTTTGTAGGTGATATGTCATCCGGGTACAGTGGCAATCTTGGCTATCAAATGCCAGATAATTGGGCATTTGACCAGTTTTATACAACCTCTGTAGGTAGTGGTAATGGACTAATTGAAATAGATAAAGATTCTAATTCTGGAAGAAATACGGGGGTTAATTATATAAATTTACCAACCGATGACGAGATTGAAGAAGCAGTAGTATCAAAACTATCAGATTTTTTAAATGCACTTGATGCTCCGGCTCCTCAAATTCCTTTGGTTTTAAGATCTAATGTAACCTATGAAATTCCTATCACGGAGGATGTAAAATTGTCATATAGTATTAGACAAGACACCACATTATATGATAGTGAAAGTAGTAATATGACATTTACGATTACAAATGGAACCAGTTATGTTGATTCTGTAAGTCTAATCGATAATGTAACGATGAATTTAGGCCTAGACACCAGTAACGCAAGTATTACACCAATTATTTCCCTTTCTACAATGGTTGGTACAGGTAAAGGAAAAGTAGTGGTTACAACAGATGGAACTTGGATAAACACAAGTTATATTATTTCAACCAAAGTTGAGGTGGGTACATATTATAAGCAAAATGTTAGTTTTCTATATACAATTTCTATAAAGAAAAGCTCATTTGATAATATTGCGTATCAAGAGGCATTAGTTTCTAATGCTTCCGAGCAATTCCTAGACAAATTAGAGAGTTTAGCAAAAGGGTTAGTAGTCGGAGTAGTTGCAGTAGCAGCACTTGCTGCATGCGCGTATGTTATTTACCAAACGGGAGGAACAGCAACAGGACAAGCAACAACAGCATTTATCGCTGTTTTGGGATTTTTGGGATTAACTGAAATTAAAGATGATAATAGTGATGATTCTGAAACTAATAATAATTCTGTAACTTAATACTCTGCTAAAATATGCTATATTCAAGTAGAGTAGAAATATTGTTAATTCAAGACCCTAAATACTTTCATTTATGAAGTATTTAGGGTCTTGATGTAAAAATATTTTTATTTAGTAGGATTTCTATAAAATTTCGATTGTATAAATTGTTATGTAATTAAGCATCTAACATTTTACACTCATAAATCGTTATTTTAGATAGATGTCCGAGATAAAATAAAAAGCTTTGTTATTTAGCTATATCATTATTTATCCATTCTTTTAATAATTCAAGTTGCTGGTTATTAAAAACATATGTGGGAATATAGAATTCAAATTGTTTTCTCCGTTTCTTTCTATCAGAAGATAATATTGGATATAATAAAAGAAATTTATCCGTAACTACTAACTTTTTAATTCGATTATATATAATTTTCATTTCACCGTTTGGAAATAAAGATATTAATTCATGTTGTAAGAATTTCATTTTAATAATACACGTTAATTTTTTTTTATTCTTCACATAAGTTATAGACCTTAAAACCTTAGGGGTAAGAGACCAGAAAAAAGCCCACATCAAATATAATAATGGATGAATATAATCTTGTGGTCTTAATATTAAAAGTAAAAGGCTTAAAAGCGCGAGTAGAACACATTGTATGTTTAATAACCTAATGAATATTTTTCCTATCACTTTATGAGCTTTTATCCGATAGTCAATGCTTAATTTATAATTTTTTTTATACCTTTTGTCGTTTTGATCAACTAATATTTCAAATTCCATTTTATCCTCCAATATTAATAAACAGTACGAAAACTTTTATATAAATTTAACAAATTTTATAAGTAAAAGTACACTTATTATATAACAACAGATTTTTATATGCAAACAAACAGTGTTTTTATCCCAATCTATAATAAAGAACTTACTGAATTAAGTCTGAGTGCTATATTGAAAATATGTTGTTAGACGAATCAATGCTAGTACCGTGGAATACGGGTGTTTATTCAGTATAAATATGTGTGTTATACAGCAATATCTTGATTTATCCATTCTTTTAATAATTCAAGTTGCTGATTGCTAAAAATATATGTAGAGAGGAAAAGAGCAGCTTGTTTTCCCCGTTTCTTTCTATCAGAAGATAATATTGGATATAATAAAAGAAACTGTTCTGTTTCTACTAATTTTTTAATTTCATTATATGGTATTTTAACTTTATGTGTTAGGTGGTAGATTATATATTCATGTTGTGAGAAACTCATTTTTAAATTACATTTCAATTCTTTTTTGTGTATCGCATAAATTAAGTATTTAAAAAGAACAGGGGTTATAAAAAAATACAATACTGCACATACTAAAAACTTTAATGGTACAATGTAATTATGAGGATCTAAAATAAAAAGTATTATGGAAATAAGAACCAATAATGCAGACGCTATATTTACAATATTTAAAAGAGTTTTACCTATCATCCTATCATGTTTAATCCAGTATTTAATTCCTGATTTATAGGTTTTTTTAAATCTTTTCTCTGTTTGATCAACTATTATTTCGAATTCCATTTTCTTCTCCAATCTTTCTATTCATAAATAAACAGTATGAAAACTTTTATTATAAATTTAACAAATTTTATAAGTAAAATTACACTTATTATATTACAACAGATATTTTCATATGCAAACAACCAGTATTCTCTGGAATATGTTTTTGATTAAATACAAATTCAGTACTTTTCTTTTGCTAAAACTTAATTATATTATATGCGAATTTATTATAACTGTCAATTTGATCTAAATTAACATATTGTGAGAGCAATAATATATATAATTAAAATTTTTTATGTAATAAGATATTGCGTACTATTACATAAAAATGCTCCGCAGGATGCGCACGAATACAAGTAAATGTCACTGGGTGACTGTATTCGGCGCTGGAAAGCGGTCAAGTCCCTCATGAGTGAGGGCTCAGGGAGCTGATGCGGACTTGTCGGCTTTCTTATTATCTACATTCAATATAGTGACAATGAAAGTGAGTAACTAAAGAAACAGGAACAATTTCATCAAGATTAATGGTTTCATTAAGAAGAGAAAGAAACGAGTATTTATCATTATCAAATTTATTTTGGCAATCTTCAAAAATTTCTGCCAAAGAGAGTTGTTTATATGGTATCATAAGTATGCATCTCCTTTTTGGTGGATTGCTAAAATGGTTTCTGAACAACTCTATTTTAACATAAACCATTGAAGAGATTTTTATTTTATAAATGAAAAAACATGGCATTTATGCGTGTTATGGCGTTTCGCAAACGAGTAAAAATAAATTGTACTTTGAAAGGAGAAGATTATGGAAGTGTATCTATACAAATGTCCTGTGTGCAATTTTGCACATCAGGTACCGGATTACTGGGTGTCCTTTGTCAAGGAACCTACGATTGAATATGAGCACATGAGTTTTCAAACCGGAGAAATGTGTGAAAATACTGTATTAAATCTAAAAGAGGATGAATAAAATAGTGGAAAGCACATGTACAACATTCATGTGATAAAATAAATAAAATAGGAAAATATAAATAAAGAAGCTTAATTTATATTGACAAAATGAAAGGCCACTGTTATTATTTTATTTAGAACAAGGGCGTTTTCGAAAGAAAATTGTCCTTTTTTTATATCATTGGAAAGACCTTGTTTTGGTAGCGTATAAAATTTAATTCCTATGAAATAAAAACACAATGCGAACGAATGCAAGTGGAAAATGTCATTTCGTGACTGCATTCAGCGCGGCATTACATTAACCCCGCTTTTGCGGATCAAATAAGATAGGAGAGATAGGTATGGGTAAATATACAAAAAGTGATATCATCCGAATAGTAGAAGAGGAAGATATTGAATTTGTCAGATTACAATTTACAGATATTTTCGGTATGCTTAAAAACGTTGCAATTACAGCCAGCCAATTAGAGAAAGTGTTAGATAATAAGTGTATGTTTGACGGATCTTCGATTGAAGGTTTTGCGAGAATAGAGGAATCGGATATGTATTTGTATCCGGATAAGGATACCTTTGAAATATTTCCGTGGAGACCGCAGCAAGGCAAGGTTGCCCGTTTAATCTGTGATGTTTATACTCCCGATGGTAAGCCATTTGAGGGCGACCCTCGTTATGTTTTAAAAAGAGCAATCAAAGAAGCTAGTGATATGGGATACACCTTTAATGTTGGACCTGAGTGTGAATTTTTCTTATATCACACGGATGATAACGGACTTCCTACTACAATCTCTCATGAAAAAGCAGGCTATTTTGATTTAGGACCGGTTGATTTAGGTGAAAATGCAAGACGAGATATTGTGATGACATTAGAAGAAATTGGTTTTGAAATTGAAGCATCGCATCATGAGGTTGCACCGGCTCAGCATGAAATTGATTTTAAATATGATGAAGCCTTATCAACAGCGGACAACATTATGACTTTTAAGCTTGCAGTGAAAACCATAGCTAAGCGCCATGGTCTTCACGCAACCTTTATGCCAAAGCCGAAATACGGTATCAGCGGATCAGGAATGCATACTAATATGTCCTTGTCAAAGGATGGTAGAAATGTATTCGATGATCCTACCGATCAATTAGGTTTAAGTAAGGAAGCATATTACTTTATGGGTGGATTAATGAAACACATCAAAGGGATGACTGCTATTACCAATCCATTAGTTAATTCCTATAAAAGGTTAGTTCCGGGGTTTGAGGCTCCGGTTTATATTGCATGGTCAGCAAAGAACCGAAGTCCATTGATTCGTATTCCGGCATCCAGAGGAGAAGGAACAAGAATAGAGCTTCGCTGTCCTGATCCTTCTACCAATCCATATTTGACACTTGCTGTTTGTCTTGCCGCCGGTTTGGATGGTATTAAGAATCAAATTATGCCGCCAGCAAGCGTGGATAAAAATATATTTGCAATGACGAAAGAAGAGAGAATAGCAGAGCAAATAGATTCGTTACCAAGTACTTTAATGGAGGCGATCGAAGAAATGGAAGCGGATTCGTTTATTTCACAGGTAATCGGAGAGCATATCAGTGAGTGCTATATTAGTGCTAAAAAGCTCGAATGGGAAGCATACCGTGCACAGGTGACAGAATGGGAGATTGAAGAATACTTATATAAGATTTAATACAATTATACCGCAAAGGAATAATTTAAGGAGGTGTAATTGTGGTAAATCTAATCGTCGTTTTTCCCAATATGGTGGATGCAAAAAACATAAGAAATCTGTTAGTTAGAAATGGATATTCAGTAGCCGCAACCTGTACATCGGGTGCACAGGCCTTAAATTATGCAGACAGTCTAAATTATGGAATCATAGTTTGTGGATATAAATTTGCAGATATGATGTATTCTGATTTGCATGAATGCTTATCTTCCAACTTTGAAATGCTTTTGGTTGCCTCTCCGCATATTTTAAGTATAGGCAAGAATACTGATATTATATGTCTTTCAATGCCAATTAAGGCATATGATTTGGTCAACACAGTCGATATGATGGTGTTGACGATGGATCGAAGGATTAAAAAGCTAAAGTCTAAGCCGCGAGAGCGAAATGAGCATGAAAAGGAATTGATACAGCAGGCTAAGCTTTTGCTGATGGATCGCAATAATATGTCGGAGGAAGAAGCACATCGATACATTCAAAGGTGCAGTATGGATAGTGGTACCAATCTGGTAGAAACAGCCCAGATGATACTCACCTTGATGAGAGAATAGTAATATTGGACTCCAAAGCTAAAACAGAGCATTATTTGCAACCTATGAAGCAAAAAATACTCTGTTTTTAGTTAGTGCAGGGGTTATAATTGTTAATCATATAAAAGAGGAAAAGAGGGAAAGATTCGTATGAAATTTACTAAAATGCAAGGAATCGGTAATGATTATGTATATGTAAACTGCTTTCGGGAAAAAATAGATTATCCAAGTGAGACTGCAAAGATGGTAAGTGACCGTCATTTTGGTATTGGTTCAGATGGATTAATTTTAATTAAGCCTTCTGATGTGGCCGATTTTAAAATGGAAATGTATAATTCTGATGGCACACAAAGTGAAATGTGTGGAAATGGAATCAGATGTGTTGGAAAATATGTATATGACTACGGCTTGACCAGAGATACAAATATTACAATCGAAACACTTGCCGGGATTAAATTCTTAGAGCTGACTACAAAGGATGATAAGGCAGTACTCATAAAGGTAGATATGGGAAACCCTGAATTGCTTCCAGCAAAGATCCCGGTTGTGGCAGAAGGAGATCAGGTCGTAAGCCAGCCAATCGATGTAGATGGGACAATTTATCAGATGACATGTGTTTCAATGGGCAATCCACATGCCGTTATTTATATGGAGGATGTTAAGGGACTTGAAATTGAAAAGCTAGGACCTAAATTTGAAAAGCATAGTAGATTTCCCAACAGAACAAATACTGAATTTGCCAGAATCATTGATAAAAAAACAATTGAAATGCGTGTCTGGGAAAGAGGAGCAGGAGAAACACTGGCTTGTGGAACAGGTGCATGTGCAACTACCGTTGCCTCTATTCTGAATGGTTATACAGAGAATGAGGTTACAATTCATTTATTAGGCGGCGATTTGATTATCAAATGGGATCAAGAGAAAAACAAAGTGTTTATGACAGGGCCGGCAGAAGTTGTATTTGATGGAGAAATTAATCTGTCTTCCTTAGCATAATTTGATTTTGAGGACAACTTTTTTTGTTTATCCAGTAATGATCAACAGGATAAATTGTTACTCCATTATTAGAAGCCCTTTCAATTAATTCTGTCTGATTATAGGAACAGTTTATGCTTAGTAATATGTGTAAACCGACACTACTACCATGTATTGTAGCATCATTTTTAAAAATATTTCTTATAGAATGACATAATAGTTCATATTTTTTTTGTAATATGTTTTTAATATGTTTTGATATTTTTCAAAATGGCCATTTTCAATGAATTCCGTCAATGCAATTTACAAAATTTTAGGAACAGTACAATTTGTTAATGTAAATAATTGATTATATATTTTACAAATATTTTTAGAGAGGGATAAGCATGATCGATGAGAATAGATGATCTGAAAAGCAAACACAGAGTTATCTATCAAGATTTTCGCATAATAAAATGGAGCTGCGCACTAATAGTTTTAGTGCGACAGCCATCATTTAAGAGTTTACAATTATAGTTCCTGTTTTTTCTAACATGGCATCCTTTGCTTTGTCTAGATGAGTAATGACAGCTTTTCTGCCTGGTTTCTTAGAAACAAATTCAATAGATGCTTCTATTTTGGGTAACATGGAGGTTTCTGGAAAATGTCCTTCCCTAACATAGTTTTTCGCTTCCTCTACTGTTATGGTATTCAGTGTAGTTTCTTCTGGTGTATGATAGTTTAAACAAACTTTCTCCACACCGGTCAAAAACAAAATTTCATCTGCATCAAGCATATCAGCAAGTTTAGCAGAGGCAGTATCTTTTTCAATTACTGCACTTGCCCCTCTTAGATGAGTTCCCTGCTCTAATACAGGAATACCACCGCCTCCGCAGGCAATGACAAGCTGATTTGCATCGCTTAATGCTTTGATTGCATCAATTTCATAAATATCGATTGGCTTTGGAGTAGCAACGACTCTTCGAAACCCCTTCTCTTCTTTCATCACATAATTTCCTTTTTCCTCTTCTATAGCAGCCTCGTCTTTGGTCATGTAGCGGCCGATTACCTTAGTAGGGTGATGGAAAGCTTCATCAAATGGATCAACGCGAACCTGTGTAATAATGGTAGAAACAGGCTTATAAATACCACGTTCCAGTAATTCACTGCGGATTGCATTTTGCAAGTCATATCCAATATAACCCTGACTGAGTGCCCCGCATACGGACATAGGAGCTACCGTATAGGCATTGTCAAGCCGGCTGAATTCAGTCATAGCGGTATGAAGCATGCCTACTTGTGGACCATTGCTATGAGTTATAATAATTTGATATTTAGCCTCTACTAAATCAGCAATTGCTTTGGCGGCCCGTTTTACTGCTTTTTTCTGTTCAGGAATAATTGCACCGAAAGCTTCACGGCCAAGCGCAACTACAAGTCTCTTTTTTGTCATGATAGATACCTCATTTCATATTTATTTTAGCTGTTTGAATTCAAATAAATAATCATTCTAAAAAGTGTATACATTTATCTATTTGAATATGTAGATTATGGTAAAAAGCATAAAATTTCATAGTTTAATCTTATCAAGGATATCAAGGAAGTCTTCGATTCATGGTATGAACATCCTTTTTAATAGAAGTATAAGCTCTTTCGAAAATATCACGAATGGATAATAGGGTTATGATGAGCACGTAATAAAGCGGATAACGAATATCTACTTTTACAATTATAATTAATAATATTAATATAGCATAGATTACGCACCGATACAACGCTAAAGACTGGCAATGTTACAAAAACAGTACATGAAATAAAAATGTATATATTACAATTTTTGGGGAAATATAGTAGTAATGAAAGGAAAAAAGGAGTCAAAAAAATGGATTATATAAATGCGTTTTGGATTGGTGGATTAATTTGTGCAATTGTTCAGATATTGATGGATCGAACGAAGCTGATGCCGGGTAGAATTATGGTATTACTGGTATGTTCGGGAGCAGTTTTAGGAGCACTTGGTATTTATGAACCTTTTTTAAAATTTGCAGGAGCAGGAGCCAGTGTCCCCTTACTTGGCTTTGGAAATGTTTTGTGGAAAGGTGTGAAGGAGGCAATCGATCAGGATGGCTTTATTGGCATATTTATGGGAGGCTTTACAGCAAGTGCTGTCGGGATTTCCGGTGCCTTAATCCTTGGCTATCTTGCTTCGCTTATGTTTAATCCTAAAATGAAAAATTAGCAGCTGAACAGTTCTATATGACATATTAGTTAGTTCAAGCTTTTTCTGACATTATCAAAAATCAATCAAAAGACAATATAGTTAGTTCAAGCTTTTTCTTGACAATTCAAAAAATTAATTTTATACTTTAATAGAAATTAAATAATAAAAATTTTTACGTGGACTTTTCTAGAGAAATTCTATTTTCGCCACACAGTTGTCAATATGATGATTGTGTGGTTTTTTTGTTTCATAAGAAAGACCTTGTTGTGGTAACGTATAAAAGATCGCTAAGACACGGGTAAGGAAGTAGTCGTTTTGCAATCCACTACAGTGTGAGAATTACATAGCTCGTTCTAATTAACAGAAAGGAGAAAATTTTGAAAAAAGGATATTATGCATTGGCCGTATTTTTAGGAGGCTGTTCATATGGAATCTTATCAACCTTTGTAAAACTAGCTTACGCCGCAGGTTTTTCACTGACTGAGGTATCAGGAGGACAGTATTTTTTTGGCACAGTGATTATTTGGGGAGCTGTTTTATTTACAAAAAATAATAAAATATCTTTAAAGGAAGCATTCATATTGTTATTATGTGGAATTCCGTTTGCTTTAACCGGTTTATTTTATTATCAATCATTAAAAACTCTTAATGCATCTATGGCAATTGTTTTTTTATTTCAATTTGTCTGGATTGGCACTTTATTTGATTGGATCTTCTACAAGAAAAAACCGACAAAAGGAAAGCTTCTTTCCATTGTTATTTTGCTAATTGGCTCTTTTTTGGCTGCAAATATTACTACTCAGCAAGGGGTTGCTCTTTCATGGCAAGGAGTCATTTGGGGATTGCTTTCTTCTCTGACTTATACCTTGTCTCTTTTTCTAAGTAGTATAGTGGGAAAAAATACGACTCCGTTACTTAAAAGTGCTCTTTTTTCTACAGGCGCTTTTATCGTTATTATTGTATTGCTGCGACCCACATTCTTATTTAACTTTTCAGTCTTAATGGGTATGGCTCCATACGGATTGATACTTGGTATATTTGGAGTGGTTCTTCCACCACTTCTCTTTTTAATTGGAATGCCTCATGTTGGACCAGGACTTGGTACAATATTGCCTGCTTCTGAGCTTCCCGTGGCTATTATTATGTCTTTGGTTGTCTTGAAAGAGCAAGTGAATTGGCTTCAATGGGTTGGAGTAATACTGATATTAGCTGGTATTATAGGAAGTAATATAAGATTGGATAAGGAAAAGGCTGATGAAGTAAAAGACTGTAGTAATGTAACTTTCTAATGGAGAAAGTATTTAAAATATGTCATAAAGTAACTGCATTATGCGCTCTTTTTTACTTAAAGATAGGAAACGCCCTGTTATAAAACTGGGATAACAAGGTGTTTCCTATCTTTAAAAATACTACAGTTTAAATTTGCCAAGAAGAGAGGCTAAGCTTGTTGAAGCCTCCTCACCTGAACTATATTCATAGGCAGCATCCGCAGCATCATCTAAAATCTCAGCATTCTCTTGAACTGCTTTCATACTTAGACTGATTTTACCGTCTTTGATATCCAGAATTTTAACGGTAACGCTCTCGCCTTCTTTGATTATCTCTTTTGGAGACTTGATGCGGCGGCCACATATTTGAGAGATATGAACCAGGCCGGTTAAATCTTCACCGATATTGACAAATGCGCCATAAGGCACAATTGTTTCGACCTTTCCCGTTAGAATCAGTCCGGGTTGTAATTTGGAAATCCGACTGTTCTTATCAGCGAGAGCCTTTTCTTTTAACAGCATCTTGGCAGATAGAATCAGCCTATTATCCTCTTGATTTACTTCAATTACCTGTACATCCAGCTTAGTGCCTACAAAACTGTTTAAATCCTCGATGTATTGTAAGGATAATTGGGAAGCTGGAATAAATGCACGTATTCCATTTAAGTAGGTAATTACTCCGCTATTTACTGCTTCTTCAATTTTTACATTACATACTGTTTTATTTGCAAGCATTTCCCTTAATGCATCCCAGGAAAGGACATCATAAGCGTTTTTTCTGGAGAGAAAGATTCGTCCTTCCACGTCCTCGTATAGAACCTCAGCAGATACTTGATCTCCAACTTGAATAGATTTTATGGAAAAGTGAGGGTCATTGCTTAGTTCCTCCAGCTTAATAATTCCTTCACTGTAGCTTCCAAGATCTACCGTTACCTCTGTTTCAGAAACACCGATCACAGTGCCGGTTATCATATCTTTTTCTTTTAATTTTTTAAAAGAGTTCTCAAGCTCAGATTCAAAATCTGCCATAGATGGCATATTTTCTGTAACATTAGTTTCTTCTGTCATTTTATCACCTCATAATAATTTTATAGTATCTAGTATAACATTCTTTTAGAGAATGTAAAACATTTGTGCTATAATAAGTAAAAAGTATACGTAAGCAAACAGGAGGAAGAAACAATGCTTCAAGATATAGCACCTCACATTTTTAACAACCAATATATGGATAAAAAACCGGCAAAAGACGATTTTATTATCTCTATAAAAGAGGGAACCATATTAGTAAGACGGCAAGAGGAAATTAAATTGCCTACATTTAAGGATTTTGTATCTAAGTATTTTAATATAGATAAGAGTGCAATCTATCTATTTTCCATAGATGAAATTAACTTTTTTTTAGTAAATGACAGGTTAATTGAAGAAGATAACGAATTTAAATATGAAAATCTTCATAAGCTAAGGACGGAAAAGCCCATGTGGATGGCATTTGCCGCGGCCGTGGGAGGGCAGTTGTCTTTGTGGTATGACAGTCATAAATATTGTGGAAGATGTGCCCAAAAGTTAGTATTACATAGTACAGAGAGGGCTTTGTTTTGTCCAAATTGTTCGGATATCATTTATCCGACATTGGCACCTTCCGTTATTGTTGCCATTACGAATGGAAACAAGCTTTTAATGACAAAATATGCATATGGAATATATAAAAACTATGCTTTGGTGGCAGGATATGCTGAAATAGGAGAAGACCTAGAGCAAACCGTTCGTCGTGAAGTAATGGAAGAAGTCGGACTCAATGTAAAAAACATTACTTATTATAAGACTCAGCCTTGGCCATTTTCAGGTGCTTTGCTGGTTGGATATTTTGCGGAGGTAGATGGAGATGAAACTGTAACACTTCAAGAAAGCGAGCTTTCCGAAGCCACATGGTTTGAAAGAGAGAAGATACCCAAAAGTCCGTCCCAAATAAGTTTGACAAGTGAAATGATTGAACGGTTTCGAAATCAAACGGATAAGAATATAGAATAACAAACATTAGGATAAATTACTATTTTATTTTCAGATAACTGGCAGTTGACCATTTAAGATTATATGATAAAATAAAGATATGGAATAAAACATAATTTATATTTATTATAATTAAGACAATCATATAGTAGGAGAATTTGATGGAGAAGAGAAATCTGGATTTGGATCATTCTGATTTAGTTTTAACAGCAAGAGCGTTAGCGTCAGAGGTTAGAATTGATATACTGAAATTGCTTTGTAAGGAAAGCCTTAAGGTGAATGAAATTGCAGAGAGACTAGACATTCCTGCTTCTACGGCAGCTTTAAACGTAAAGGTATTAGAGGAAGCAGGGTTGATTCGATGTGATTTGCAGCCGGGAATCAGAGGATCGATGAAAGTATGCTATAAGCAAACAGAGGAATTAAATATCACTCTGAATCATGATGAAAATAGAAGTAAGAACGGTATAGAAGTAATTAGTATGCCGATTGGTAATTATGTAGATTATAAGGTCACTCCAACCTGTGGAATTGTAAATGAAAAGAGCCATATTGATGATGAGGATGAGCCAAGGTGCTTTTATAATCCAGCCAGAATAACAGCTAAGCTTCTATGGTTTGGAGCAGGGTATGTGGAATATCGTTTTCCTAACGCTGTAATCCAAAAGCGAAGAGTAAAGAGTGCAGAGCTTTCGATGGAGCTATGCTCTGAAGCACCAGATTACGATTTAAACTGTAAGTCAGATATTACAGTCTGGATTAATGGAATAGATGCTGGAACCTGGTGTTCTCCAAGTGACTTTGGAGGAAGAAGAGGGAAGCTTAATCCAGATTGGTGGCCGGATAAGAATACACAATATGGCATGCTGAAAACCTGGAGGCTAACAGATAAAGGTACCTTTATTGGTAAAGAAAAGGTCAATGAAAATGTGATGAAAGATTATAGTTTGGCGGATTATCCTTATATTTCAATTCGTATTGGGATTAAGGAAGATGCACAGAATATAGGAGGAGTTAATATATTTGGAGACTGCTTCGGAGATTATCCACAAAATATTGTACTAAAGCTTGAATATTAATTAACATTGAATAATTTGTTCAAATAAGGCGATACTCCTAGTAGCAGAAGCGAAAGGAGTATTTTTATGAGTAAGAAAAAAGAAAATAAAATCGATATCAACAATATAACTCCTGAAGATAAAATGAAGTATGAAATAGCAGAGGAATTAGGGTTGTTAGACAGAGTTCTCTCTGATGGCTGGAAAAGTCTTTCTGCCAAGGAGACAGGACGTATTGGAGGCATCATTAATAAACGAAGGCATAATAAAAAATGAATTAGATATCTTGTAAGAATTATAACAAAGTAGTAAAATCAAATTATTGGTTTTACTACTTTGTTATAATTCTATAGGTAAGACATCTAAGGTAGAGTGAAATCTAAGTGAGTCCATAGAATAATAAGCTTTGTCCTATGAGAACTTTTTAGATATTTTGTCTGCGAAATAAGATAGAATCGTTGACATATAAATACTAGTGTTGTTATACTTTTTAAAGTGGCATTACATAATGAAAGTGAATTTATAATAGATACAAATGACATGGAGGTAAGATATGTTAGAACTAAAAAATGTATCCTTTGAAGTAATCGGTGAAAATGCTTCAATAGGGATATTAAAAAATATCGATTTAACGATAGATGACGCAAGACTTATTGCTATTACAGGACCAAATGGCGGTGGTAAATCTACACTTGCTAAAATAATAGCCGGTATTATAAAACCGACAAGCGGACAAATATTGTTAGATGGACAAGACATCACAAATATGAGCATTACAGACAGAGCAAATGCAGGAATCAGCTTTGCATTTCAACAACCGGTTAGATTTAAGGGCGTAACCGTTAAGGATTTGATACGGCTTGCGGCAGGCAAGAAATTAAGTACTTCAAGTGCTTGTGATTATTTATCAGAGGTAGGGCTTTGTGCAAGAGACTATATTAACAGGGAAGTGAATGCAAGTCTTTCAGGCGGCGAATTAAAGCGAATCGAGATTGCAATGGTGATAGCCAGAGGAACCAAGCTGTCAGTCTTTGATGAACCGGAGGCTGGTATTGATTTATGGAGTTTTAACAATTTAATCAGGGTATTTGAGAAGCTTCATAAAGAAATAAAGGGATCTATTGTAATTATTTCGCATCAGGAAAGAATACTTAACATTGCCGATGAAATTGTTGTGTTATCCGGCGGTGAGATTACAAATGTAGGAACAAAGAGTGAAATTTTACCGGAATTATTAAATACAGCAGGAAGCTGCAAATTCTATAAAGGAGATAATTAATATGGATGAAATACAAAAGAATTTGTTAAAGGAGATTGCCAATCTTCATGAGATTCCTGTCGGTGCTTATAACATCAGAACAAATGGAAAAAGCAGTGCCAGAAATACAACTGAAAATATTGATATTGTGACAAAGGAAGACAAGTCAGGCATTGATATTATCATAAAGCCAAATACAAAAAATGAAAGTGTTCATATACCGGTTGTATTAAGCCAGACTGGCTTAGAGGAAGTGGTTTATAATGATTTCTTTATTGGTGAAAATGCTGACGTAACCATTATAGCAGGCTGTGGGATTCATAATGCAGGAGATGCAAAATCACAGCATGATGGTGTCCATACCTTTTATATTGGCAAAAATGCAAAGATAAAATATGTGGAAAAGCACTACGGAGAAGGAGATGGCAAAGGAGAAAGAGTTCTAAATCCGGTTACTATTATCCAAATTGAAGAAGGCGGATATATGGAAATGGATTCGGTACAAATCAAGGGTGTGGATTCTACAGTGCGCACCACTAAAGCGACTCTTGGCAAGGATTCCACCTTAGTGATTAAGGAAAAGATTTTGACACATGGAAATCAGTATGCTAAAACTGATTTTGAGGTTAATCTAAATGGTGAAAATTCCAGTACCAATGTTATTTCACGTTCAGTAGCAAAGGAAAATTCTAAGCAGACATTTTTATCCAAGATTAATGGGAATGCAAAATGTATGGGACATACCGAATGCGATGCAATTATCATGGATCATGCATCAGTCAGTGCGATTCCTGAAATTACGGCAAATGATATAGAAGCAAGTCTGATTCATGAAGCAGCAATCGGAAAAATTGCAGGTGAACAGTTAATTAAGCTAATGACACTTGGTCTGACGGAGAGTGAAGCAGAAGCACAAATTATCAATGGCTTTTTAAAATAGCTTACGTTTTTATTAATTTGGTAAAAAATAGATTATTTATGACGATATACCTTACAGAGTTTATTGAGTAAGCAGAAAGGTAAGGGATGAGTTATGAGTGTCAGTTTGAATGCAAATAGTTTAATCAGAAAAAGTCTGTACGGAAATGATGTCAGTATTCAGGGCACGATTTCAACAGGAAGTAGTCTGACAAATAAGAATAAAACAAACAGTAACAGCACTACAGGTACTTTGGCAACATCCAAAACGGATAATCAACGGAATAAAAAAATGCATCCTCAGGTGATTGCCAGAAAGATTGCACAGGGTAAGCAGGTTTCCAGTGAGGAGAAAAAATATCTGAGAGAAAACTATCCTGATTTGTATCGTAAGGCTATGAGAGCCAACCGTTTACGAGAAAATCTGGAAGAGGCGTTAAAAACAGCTAAATCCGAAACAGCAAAGGCTGCGGCTGTGGCAGAAGCCTGTACGCAAGCTTGTGTTTTGGCAGCCATGGATAAAAGCAGTCAAAGTGAAGATGGAAGCGCAATGGGAGCGGGTCTTTATACTGATGCAATTCAGGCAGCACTTACTAAATATGGTTCCGAGAAATTAAGTCAGGAAATGGAAGATATGCTGAAAAATACTGAAGAACAAGAGGAAAGTATAGGCAGTGAAGCCATAGAGCCGGAAGGTAAAAATACAAAAGAAGCGACCAGTGAAGAAATAGAGCCGGAAGGTAAAAATACAAAAGAAGCGACCAGTGAAGAAACAGAGCCGGAAGGTAAAAATACAAAAGAAACGGCTAGTGAAGAAATAGAGCCGGAAGGTAAAAATACAAAAGAAACGGCTAGTGAAGAAACAGAGCCAGAAGGTATAAATACAAAAGAAACGACTAGTGAAGCCATAGAGGCAAAAGGTATGCATACAAAAGCCTCAGACTTCAAAAGTATAAAAGTCAAAAATTCAGATAAAGTATGATTTACTTAATAAAACGTATCATTGAAAAATGAATAAGAATAGTATTACAGATTACATATTTTAAAATGCTGATTTTTGAGCAAGGATTTTGCTCTTAAAATCAGCATTTTATATTGGGTCTTATCGTTTTGCTATTTGCGGTATGCAAAAACAGGCAGACCATCCTCAAGCGAAACACTTATGTTTCCCTGGATTAATGGTTGTACATAGGATATAAAATCGTTGCTTACATCAGTTCCTTGCTTGGTAATCCATTCAAGTGGGATCCTTTTTTCCTGATTACATATTTCATTCACGTCCACCAGCTCATAAGTTAACTGGTAAGGGGTATCCGATATGCGCTTAAAGGCAACCATCTGACCGGTTGCACCATTTAGTGCAGCTTTTACACCGGTTTTACCTGCAATTGCTGCCTCGGATAAATCAGTAAGAGATAACAGGGCTGAGCTGCAACGCTGTGTAACATTTAACTCAATTGAGCGTACCTTTACGTTCAAATGATTCTTTACCAGATTTTCCAGATACTTACCGCATCCATTCAGCATTTTATGACCGAAATTATCAACCTCGGTACATGTCTCGTTTTCACATACAAAATTTCCAGAAGCATCGTGTAAGCCCTCGGATACACATACGACAAGATTATTTGTTACTTCCAAATGCTGATTAAGCTGTGAAATAAAAGCTTCTTTATTAAAATCAGTTTCAGGAAGATAGATAAGTACAGGGTTATCATTCTCATGTTTTCTTGCAAGTACACTGGCAGCGGTAAGCCAGCCTGCATTTCGTCCCATTATTTCAACTATAGTGACAGATTTGGTATCATAGATAGAAGCGTCCAATGCGATTTCCCTAACACTGTAAGCCACAAATTTGGCGGCACTTCCATAACCCGGCGTATGATCGGTATGAACTAAGTCATTGTCGATTGTTTTAGGTATTCCAATGATTCTTATGGTACTGTTAATGGAGTCTGCATATCGTGCAAGCTTACTTACGGTATCCATAGAATCATTTCCCCCAATATAAAGGAAATAGCCAATATTCAGCTTCTCAAATGCGGTAAATAATTTGGAATATACTTCATCTTCTAAATCCTCCGGAAGCTTATAACGGCAAGAGCCAAGATATGCGCCGGGAGTAGTTTTGATTGCTTCTAGCTCCTCGTTTGAGATTTTGTGGGTAATATCAATTATGCTGCCTTTTAAAAAGCCTTCAATACCATTTTCCATTCCATAAATGTTATCAATGGTATCACTTGATTGAAACGCCTCGCTGATTACACCGTATAAACTGGAATTGATTACGGCTGTAGGTCCGCCAGATTGGCCAACGATAAGATTTTTTTTCATAAATATGTCCTCATTTATATTTTCTTTTGTTTCGTTACTAGTATGAATACTTTCTTAAATAATATACCCTATCTTGCTAGATTTTACAAGCAAACTTCCAAGCTTTCATAGGTTGACCATCATAACATAAACTGATAATATAAAGATAGGTACCAAGGAAGGAGTTTTTCTATTGTGTTGTATTTCATAGTAAATTTACATTCGAAGTCGGGCTATGCCAGAGTAATATGGAAGCAGGTAAAGGGCCTGCTGCAAAATCAAAATGTCAAATATGAAGTTTATTTTACAGAATATAAAGGTCATGCCACTAAACTTGTGAAAAGGATAACCGAAGGAAATGAAAAGTTGAGGCTGGTAGTTTTAGGCGGTGATGGAACCATGAATGAGGTGGTGAATGGAATTACACATCTGGACAATGTGATAATAGGCTATATTCCGACAGGCTCTAGCAATGATTTGGCGAGAAGTCTTAAATTACCATCAAAACCCAGAGAGGCTATTCTTAACATATTGAAGCCGAAATATTTTCAAAAGCTGGATTTAGGTGAGGTAACAGCAAGTAGTAATACAAGACGGTTTGTAGTTAGTACGGGTATTGGCTTTGATGCGTCCATTTGTCATGAAGCTTTAGATTCCAAGTTAAAAGCGGTGTTAAATAAAATAAAATTAGGGAAATTAACGTATGTGGGAATTGCGCTTAAGCAGCTTGCTAAGTTTAAAACAGAAGGTGCAACTATAATCATGGATGGCAAATTAAGTAGAAATTATAAAGAAATTTATTTCATCTCCTCACATATACATAAGTATGAGGGGGGTGGACTCAAGCTGTGCCCACAGGCTGATTACCAGGATGGGATGCTAGATATCTGTGTTGTGAATAAACTAAGTAAAATTAAATTCTTGTTTTTACTTCCTACCGCTTTTACAGGCAAGCATATAAGATATAAGGCGGTAGATATTATTCGATGCAGGGAGTTGTCTATAAAAACATCGAATATGCTGCCGGTACATGCTGATGGGGAATCATTGGGAAAGCAAAATTATGTTACAGTAAAGTCGATACCAGAGAAATTGACTATTATAGCGGGAAATATTTAAGACTTTATTAAGATGTTTGGAATAGGTTGTTTATAAAAAAGCAGTATGCTATAATCCAAGATAGGTGTGTTTCAACATTGAAAGGTTGGTATTTATGAAATTTATGGATTTTATAAAAAAGTATAAGCATGCAGTGACTTGGTTATATGCTTTTATTTATTTACCGTGGTTCATGTATTTAGAGAAGCACGTAGTAAAGAACTACCATGTTATCCATATGAGCATTGATGATAAAATCCCTTTTATTGAAGTATTTGTCATTCCATACATGCTCTGGTTTGGCTATGTAGCTGTAACCTTTTTATATTTTTTCTTTTGTGATATAAAAAGTTATTATAAGATGTGTGTATTCATGTTTATCGGTATGACTATCTTTTTGCTCATATCGACGGTGTATCCAAATGGACATCAGTTAAGACCAGAGGTGTTTGCAAGGGATAATATTTTTACACAAATGGTTCAGGCTTTATATCGCACAGATACGCCAACGAACCTTTTTCCAAGTATTCATGTATATAATTCAATAGGAACTCACTTGGCGATTATTAAAAGTGAGAGATTAAAAAATAAAAAAGGGCTTCATACTGCATCCTTTATCCTAATGTCGTTCATTATTATGTCAACAGTATTTTTGAAGCAACATTCTATGTTTGATGTAATAACAGCATTTATCATGGCAGGAGGATTTTATTCCTTAGTTTATAGAAATGGATTTGTATTTTCAGACGAGAAAGAGCAAGAAGAGTATCAGGGAACGGTATTCTAATGCTATTCTTATTTCCGATACAAAAGTAGATTGATTCAAAAAGGTTCAGATTATGAAAATCTGAACCTTTTTGAATTTATAGATATAGAACGCTATAATACACTATTAATTAAAGCCAAAGAATTTTTGCGTCAGCTTATAGCCAGCAATTGATACTTTGCGTCCACTTTTACCGGGTAGGTTTACATAACGACCAAGTAATCCAAAGCGCAGTTTATAGTAAAGATGTTTGTTTTGCTTTTTGAGATATCTCCAAAGTTCTTTCTTTTTTTCAAAATTTTCATCTGTTCCGGAACGAATCAACAGAATAGACGAAACGGTTGTAATGATATCAATGTAACTTATCATGTAATGGCGAAGCTTTTTGTTGCTTAGCTTATATACATCATAGGAGTCTATCATAAGCTTGTTTACACGAATTTGCTGATCAATTCGGTTAATCATAACGCTTTCGTGTACGGATTGGTCATCACGTCCGATAAAATATCTATAAAAATTGACATTCAAATAATACATTGTTTTAACATAGGGTAATGGCTGATATACGAATAAATTATCGACATAAAAGGTATGCTTAGGAAGCTCCAAGCCGCAGTCGAGCAATAGTTGTGTACGATAAATAACAGAGTGCATCAGAATATATTGCCCCTTATAGAAATGTTTTACGTCGTTCCATGTAAAGATTACATCCTGTGGAAATGCAGTTTTATAACTCATGATCTTCTTATGTGCAGCGCCTTGCTTTTCATAGACAAAATTGCTGATCAGCATGTCCAGAGTCTGATTACCTCCCACGACATTTCTAAGCGTCTCAAGTATTTTATAATAAGCTGCATCATTTACCCAGTCATCACTGTCTACTACCTTAAAATAGAGTCCAGATGCGTTTTTGATACCAGTGTTTACAGCTTCACCATGTCCACCGTTTTCCTGATGAATTACTTTGATGATAGTAGGATTGGCGGCAGCATATTCATCCGCAATTTGTGCAGTATGATCGGATGATCCATCGTCAACAATGACAATTTCGACATCTTCACCGCCGATGAGGAGTGAGTCAATGCATTTTTTCATGTAGTTTTCCGAATTATAGCAAGGAATTGCTATAGATAAAAGCTTCAAAGTTATTTCCTCCTTGTAATGGAACATTTTAGTAATGCGTTACTTCCTAAGTATTATAAACGTTTTTTTAGAATAATGAAAGCAGCAAATTCTTAAAGAATTTTGAAGTGCCTTTACTTTTCATATATTATTTACCATAATAAAATATTTATTATAAATAGAAGTTAGAACATTGACATTTTATAAAAATAACAGTATAGTAATCGTAAAGCAATTTAATAGCATTCATTATGCTAGGGGAGCCTTTGGCTGAGACGGTACTAATTTGTACGGACCCTCATGACTTGAACCGGGTAATACCGGCGTAAGGAAGCACACCAAAGCAGCCCCCTTCAAGTTTTTATTACTTAAGGAGGTTTTTTTATGTCATTTTTTGTAACAAAGGTAGTGGATCAGTGGGGAACCACAACGTATTCCATTACAACAGCAGGTTATACAGTTTTAGTACTCGCGATGCTTGCGTTAGTGATAGCAGCAGGCTTTATTGGTAAAAGTGAGAACAAAAAGCGCATGAATACCAAGTCCATTGTGTTCGCAGGTTTAGCAATGGCATTGGCGATGGTTACTTCTACCATCAAGATTTTTAAGCTGCCTATGGGCGGTTCGGTTACTTTAATGAGCATGCTGTTTATTTGCCTGATTGGTTATTGGTATGGTATTAAGATAGGACTTATGACAAGTGTTGCCTATGCGTTTTTGCAATTGATTATTGATCCCTATATTATTAGTCTGCCGCAAATGCTTTTAGATTACATATTTGCCTTTGGAGCATTGGGACTTTCAGGCTTATTTTCAAACAAAAAGCATGGATTATTAAAGGGTTATACACTTGGTGTATTGGGAAGATATTTCTGTTCTGTATTGTCCGGAGTGATTTTCTTCGGGATGTATGCGCCTGAAACGATGTCTCCGCTTGCATATTCCTTGGTCTATAATGGCGTTACGATAGGAGCAGAGGGCATCCTTACATTAATCATAATAGCAATTCCGCCTGTAGCACATGCCATTACCTATGTTAAGAGCTTTGCGACAGACCAAAAGAGTATGGCATAGAAAGATATCTAAAGACAAGAGGGCTGCTGTGAAATGATTACGGCAGTCCTAAATATGGTTTACTAATTAGATAAAAAGCGTATATTCAAAAGTGTTCCAACATTATTGTTCCTGTTGCTTTATTCCTGTTAGCGCTGCAAGCTTATGATAGATGTCAGTATTATCATAATAGCCAATAAATTGTTCGGCTCCAACTCCCTTTGCAAAGACAGCTACGGGGAGACCAGTATGAGAATAAGAACCAAAGTTAACACCACTTTTATTGTTTAAAATATGTGTAATAGTAACGGTAAGAGGTTCATAACTGCCATATTTTTCATACTCTTCTTGTTCAAATTCAGTTTCATTACCGGTTCGTTCCATTGTTGTTTCATAGGCTTCCTTTAATTTGTTATACTCATATTGCGTCAAGACTAATAATCCATCCTCCGCAGATTCAGGATGAGAATCAGCACTATCTATTATATTTGTTTTTATTTCACTGCTATTTGTTGGGGCTTCTAATCCAAATAGGGCTTTGATATCTTTCATAACCTCGTCAAAACTAATGTTATTTTCTTTGTAGGATGGTACATACTCAGAATTAAATTTGGCATATGAAATTTTCTGATTTTCAAAATTTGCCAGGAAAGTATCATAGTTGGTACCAGCAAACCCAATAGTTAAACCACCTGTTTCATGATCTCCGGTTACAATTATTAATGTTTCATCCGGGTGGCTGTTATAGAACTCGATTGCTTTTTCGACTGCACGGTCAAAAGCAATTGTTTCATTAATGACAGAGGCTGCATCATTTGCATGACATGCCCAGTCTATTTTCCCTCCTTCCACCATCATAAAAAATCCGTTATCGTTATTTAACACTTCAATTCCTTTTTCCACGTAATCGGCAAGTGACCATTCATCAGTCTCACGATCTATTTCATAAGATAAAGTATTATAATCTGCTAATTTTTGTGCAATGACAATTGCTTTACCATCTTTGGCAGTTAAGGCGCTTGCAGCTTTTTGTGTTCGAATAACTCGAAACCCTTGTTTCATCGCTATTTCATATAATTCTTCTTGATCATTATAAGTGCCGGTTGGAAGTTTTAATGCACCGCCAGCAAAATAATCAAAATTACTTTTGATTAGCTCTAATCCAATTTCATAATAATTCGTTCGAGATGGTTGATGTGCATAAAAGGCAGCCGGAGTGGCATGATTAATATTAACCGATGTTACAATACCGACTTTATAATTTTTCTGTGACTTTAACTGTTCGCAGATTGTTTTATATTCTACAGTACAATCTTCATTTACATTCAGACTGCCGCTACTGGTTTTATTTCCTGTTGCAATTGAAGTGGCAGTAGAAGCAGAATCAGGAGCAAAGGATGTGCTGTCAAAGGTTTGTGCAAAACCTGCAACAGGGAAGTTTAACATTGATAAACGATTTTCACTTGTTAAAATTTCTGTACCATTGGCCGTGGCAGTATTGTTAGTATTTGACACTGCATTTAGATAATAATTGGTGAGCTGAATTTGCGGTGTGCTCATGCCATCACCTATTAACAAAAAGACATACTTTAGTTTGTCTGCTGCTTCGGTATTTTGTCCTTCATTGACACTTTGCGAAGTTTCGACAGTCGTATTTGAGTTACTTTCAACAGTTTTTCCCATACAACCTGTTAATTGTACCAACAGTATGGTTCCTGTCAAAATGAAAGATAATAATTTTTTATTCATAATAACGCAATCCCCTTTTTTAACTATTTTTATCGATTGATTTATTATAGATGAATGACATAAAATTTATATATAATCTTTGTAAAATCTTTGTAATAAATCGATTCAAATACTATTTCAAAGTGATTTATGCACATGCTCTGTTTTCGAAGTTTCCCAAAATTCACTTGGAGTACAGCCAACATATTTTTTAAAAACCTGACTGAAATAATGGGGACTGTTTCCAAAGCCTACCTGCTTGGCGATGCTTTTGATATTGTCGTTGCTGTAGAGTGCCAGCAGTTTTTTTGCCTCCTCCATACGGATTCGATTCAGATAATCGGAAAAACGTTCACCTTCTTCCTTGACAAATTGCTTGCTTAAATAGCCGACACTGATATATAAATAATTTTCAGCAAGCCATTTCAGGGATAAATATTCAGCGTCTAAATGATTGTTTACGTAATTCTTTAAAAGAGGGATATAAGATTTTTGTTTACTATCAAGCGAGAGCTGTTCTTGCAGGGAGGTGGACAAAACGTCGCGTAGCATCTCATAAATTGCCTGTGTGGAAGTACAGGAATATATTTTTCGAAAGAAATCACAAGCCATATCAAGAGAGTATTCTGTAACAGAGGAATTTTGCATAAGAAACAGTTCGATGGATATTTTCTTGGCGGCTTCTAAGTTAATGGAGGTTGAAAAGGTAGTGTTTAAAATTTCCTCGAACTCCATTTCATTAGAAGAGCTTTTAATAATATTTTCCAGTTCTTTTAAGCGCCAGGGTGAAGTCAAATTATTTCTGATTTCATATGCAACAAGAGAAGAATCAAATAATAAAATCTGGCTAAAGCGTGAAATCTTTTCTATGATTGACTGATATAGTTCAAAGACGTTATGAAAGTGCATAAAGGCAGCCTGAAACGATACGGCCTGCGATGGATAAGTTCGATTTTCAATAAACTCCTGCAACTTCGTCTGAATGTTTAAAGTTTCCACGTTTATAATCAGGATTACGGTGTTTTTTACTGAGATAATCGGAAAAAACTGTGTGATGTGATTTTTTTCTAACATTTTATTGATATCCTTTAAGAAGGCATTTAAATTGTTATCTTCTATAAAGGTACAGATACAAGCATGTAGGCAGTGGCTTGGAAACGACAATAATTGGTCATATTTTTGAAAGCATTGGGAAAAATCCTGCTGCCATTCCAAAGACTCCATTAAAAAGCATTGCTCCATCGGAAAACGTACCTTTTGCAATATATGCTGCTGCTGAAGACGCTGTTTTTCCTGTACCTCATTGCGGCTGTCATGTATTTCAATTAATGCATTAATCAGTTCTTGCTTATTGGTGGGCTTCAAGAGAAAATGCTGAACACCATATTTCATGGCCTGTTTGGCATATTCAAATTCTCCATATCCTGATAAAATAATATAATTGATTCCGATATCTAAATTATATGCTCTTTCAATCAGCTCAAGCCCATTTAGAATGGGCATTTTTATATCCGTAATGATTACATCTGGATAACTGTCACAAATAATGTCAAATGCCTCCATTCCGTTTTTGGCAGTTGCAATCAGTTCATAGCCTAAGGATGTAAAATCTATCATCTTAGATATAGCAGTACGAATTATTTCTTCATCATCAACGATCATTAGTCTTAGCATGCTTATGATATCTCCTCACAATAATTTTAGGTTGTTTGAAAGCTGTTGTTATGTTCCTTTGAATACTCTTTTGGTATTGACAAAACAACAATGGCATATCCATTTTTGTTATAAAAGGATAGACCGTATTCTGTTCCATAGATAAGCTTGATTCTTGAACTGATATTGGTCAAACCGACTCCACTGCCTTCGGGTTTTAGTGTATGCTGCTCAATTTTTTCAAGCAGGTCATCCTCGAAAGCAGAGCCTGTATTCGAAACCTTTAATAAGTACTTGTTTTCTTCTTCTTCGATAGAAAGCTCTATGTTACAAGTCTCATCGCTATGCTCCATTGCATGGATTAATGCATTTTCAACTAAAGGCTGAATGCACAATTTAGGTATAAATATTTGATAGTATTGTTTCGGAATTGATATTTCAAATTGCAAGCGTTCTTTGAATCGAATTTTCTGTATTTGAATATAATTATTTAAAAAATCAAGCTCTGTTTCTAAATGAATCAGATCGTTATTTTGTGAGATGGAGACACGAAACAGATTTCCAAGGGAAAGAGCCATAGTAGAAATATCGTCTGCACCATACATTTGAGCCATCCAATTAATCGTGTCCAAGGTATTATAAAGAAAATGTGGGTTAATTTGCTGCTCAAGCATTTTAATCGTTGTATCCTTTAAGAGAATCTGTTTATCATAATTTTCATCACGCAGCACTTTAACACTATGTGTCATTTGGTCAAAGCTTCGGTGCAGTGTTCCAATTTCATCCGTTCGATTTTCGTAGTTATAGTTCTTCTTTGGAGGCTTTGTTATTCCTTCTCCAAACTGTCTGATTTTTACAACCAGATAATCTAGATGCTTTAAAATGCTTTGCACACTAAAATTAGTAAGGAGTAATGCAATCATCGATATCAGCATGGTATAAAATATGGTTGCATATTTGGCTCTTGTAATATGGTTAAAAATCCGGTCATAGTCTCGAAGATAATAATAATCCCAGTCAACATAACGCATAGAGCCAGAAATAATAAATTTTTTCTGACTGTCTATTGTAGCCATATGATAGGATTTGGTATCGTAATCCCAATCTGATGTAATTGAGCTTATATCTATAGATGTTTCATTCGGATAGATTTGTTCCTTGTTCTGTAAAATAATAAAATCAATGACATCCGCAGCATAACCGGCATCCTCAAGAGCGTCAGAAATGATTTGCTCCATATCAATTCTGATATACAAAATAGCAAGCTTTCGAAGCTTAACATATTTCAATTCCCTGATTTCACGAACACAATAGGTTGACTGATTTGCAGTCTTGCCGGACTCCCATGAAATCCTTCCTGCATTTTGAATGGCCTGATTGTTCATAGTATCCAAGTCGACTAAAGCAGATGGAAAATTTTCTCCCATGGTTATAATATCATGATCTGTAATTAAAGTAATGGATTTGATATATTCATTTGAGAACATGTAAGGATATAGCGCTTCATAAGCATCACGCCTGCTGATTGCAGTTTTGGTATTCTCTTGATTATCCAGAAGATAGGTAAGTGACTCCTGAATGGACGTATCAGCAGTTACATAACTGGAAATATCTGCTATGGTTGACATTTGTGATTCAATATTGGTTATCACGTTATTAAGAAGCTGTGCGTTAGCATCATATAAATCATTATCATATTGCTTTGTTAAAAAATGTAAATTAATTAAAAATGAAATACAAATTAATAAAAGGGATATAATAACAATTAAAGTTATTTTTTTGCGGAGTGCAACATTTTGGAAAGCGGTGAAATAGTAATTATTTTTATGCAAAATAAACACCTCCTTGTTGTAAATTATACAAAATTCACAAAGAATGTAAAGGCGTTTTAAAGAATTAATTAAAATATCGTTTTTTTTAACCATAAATAACCGTTTTTTAAATTTACTGTTGTATAAAATGCAACTATAATAAGACTACAAACTAAATGATTGGGAGGAATCAAAATGAAGAAAAAGTTAGTTTCTATGCTACTTGCGCTTACTTTGGCTACAGGTTTAATGGCTGGTTGTTCAAGTAAGAGCTCAACACAATCAACAAAAGATGAATCAGCAACAACTGATACTACCACTACGGATAGTACCACAACAGATACGGCTGCCACAACAGACAGCTCAGATAAAGTTACACTAAGCCTTTGCTGGTGGGGGAATCAGACAAGAAATGATTTAACGCAGCAAGCAGTAGACTTATACATGACATTAAATCCTAATGTTGAAATCAAAACAGAATTTACAGATTGGTCAGGATATTGGGATAAACTTTCCGCAATGGCATCAGGTGGAAATCTTCCGGATATTATCCAGATGGATTATTCTTATTTAAGCCAATACCAAAAAAGTAATCAGTTAGCAAATTTATCAACTTATATTGATAATGGAACGATTGACACATCAAACATCCCTTCAAGCATTATTGACAGTGGTAAAATTGATGATACCTGCTATGCAATCAGTTTAGGAAGCAATGCACCTATGATGGTTTATGATAAAGAAATTGTTGAGAAAGCAGGAGTAGAAATTCCTTCTCAACCAACTGTGGAAGAGTTATATGATCTTGGTAAAACCATTTATGAAAAAACGGGAGTAAAAACTCTTTATGATGGTGGTACTACAACTTTACAAAATACAGCCAGATCAATGGGTGTTTACATTTATGATGATATTACAGCCGGCAAGACAGAAGCAATCAAAAAACATTTTGACTATGTTCAAAAATTTGCTGAAGCAGACTTTAGTATTTCACCTGATTTATTAGCAGAAAAGAATCCAGATGTAGTGGAGACAAAACCTATTATTGACCAGACTACTTGGAATGATTTTTCATTCTCAAATCAGTATATCAGTATTTCAAACACAGCAGAAAGAGAATATGGAATCTGTATGTGGCCAACGACTGCTGATGCATCTGCACAGCCTGAATATTTAAAACCAAGTATGTTCTTCTCTGTTTCTGAAACCTCTCAGAATAAAGATGAAGCAGCTAAATTCTTAGATTGGTTTACAAACAGCAGTGAAGCAAATAATGTATTAATGGCAGAAAGAGGAATCCCGATTAACACCGCAATCGCAGATGAATTAATGGCAAAAGTAGATTCTATTTCAGCCAAAGTGTTCGGATTTATTTCAGAAGTAACAAAGATTGCCGAGCCAATTGACCCACCAAACCCATCAGGAGCAGGTGAAGTAGATGCAATGTTAAAAACTGTAGTTGAAAATCTTCGCTATGGTGACTTAGACAGCGAGAAGGCTACTGAGGAATTCTTAACACAAGCACAACAAATATTAACAGAAGCTGCAAAATAATTACCATGAAGTCTGGAGGAAATGACATTGAAAAATAACAGTGCTATTCCGAAAAGAAAGAAGACTTTAGGCCAAATAATGAATAGTGAAGGAGTCGCAGGATATGTGTTTATCCTGCCCTTCCTAATCGGCTTCTTAGCCTTTATTATTTTACCAATGCTTTTATCTTTCGGATTTTCATTCACAAGATATAATATTCTTGAAAAACCTACATTTATTGGACTTGAAAACTACATTACAATGCTGACGGCAGATCCCAAATTTTGGAAAACCTTTGGCGTAACACTTTATTACGTATTTTTTTCTGTACCGTTACGTTTGATTATGGCTTTGATTGTTGCCATGTTACTCGTAAAATCTACAAAATTATCAGGCTTTTACAGAGCTGTTTATTATTTGCCATCTATTATTGGCTCTAGTGTGGCAGTGGCAATTTTGTGGAAAAGACTTTTCGCAAGCGATGGTGTCATTAATGCTTTGCTTCATTCAATCGGAATCAATAGCACGACTGCCTGGCTTGGAAATTCTGACACAGCGATATGGACACTCATTATTTTGGCAATATGGCAATTTGGATCTTCCATGTTAATCTTTTTATCAGGTTTAAAGCAAGTCCCTGTTAGTTTGTATGAATCGGCTACTGTGGACGGAGCAAATGGAATTCAACGTTTCTTTAAAATTACATTACCAATGCTTACACCAACTATTTTCTTTAACTTAATTAATCAAATTATAAGCGGGTTTATGGCTTTTACACAAAGTTATATTATTACTCAGGGAAAACCAAGAGATACAACACTATTCTATACCGTTTATATGTATCAGAATTCCTTTACTTACAGTAAGTTAGGTTACGGCTGTGCAATGGCATGGTTTATGGTACTGTTTGTAGGACTTATTACATTAATATTATTTAAGACTCAGAATAAATGGGTATATTATGAGTCAGAAAGGAAGTAAAATGAAAAATTACAAGACTAAAAGAATTACAGGAAAAGTGATTTATCATATTTTTACCTTCCTATTTGCATTTATAATGATATATCCTTTGTTATGGATGGTAATGGGCTCCTTTAAGGATACCACCGAAATATTTAAATCAGCACAGAAATTACTGCCTTCCAGTTTTGATTTTACTAATTATAAGATAGGCTGGCAGGGCTTTGCAGGATATACATTTGCGATATTTTTTAAGAATTCACTTATTATTGCAGGTCTTTCAACAATTGGCGCAGTTATCTCATCTTCTATTGTTGCCTTTGGATTTGCAAGATGCAACTTTAAATTTAAAAGCCTCTGGTTTGGATGTATGCTTGTAGCTATGATGCTTCCATTTCAGGTTATCATGATTCCACAGTACATTTTATTTAATAAAATGGGGTGGGTTGGTACATATTTACCTATTATTGTGCCGCAGTTTTTTGGTCAGGGTTTTTTCATCTTTTTGAATATTCAGTTTATTAAAGGAATACCAATTGACTTGGATGAAGCAGCCTATATGGATGGTTGCAGCATTTATAAAATATTTGTTCAAATTATTTTACCATTGATTAAACCGGCTTTAGTAACAAGCGCAATCTTTTCTTTTATGTGGAGATGGGATGATTTCTTAGCAGCCTTGCTTTATTTAAGTGATCCGCTTAAATATCCGGTTAGCTATGCGTTGAAGATGTTTGCAGATCCTACGGCAGGTTCAGACTGGGGAGCCATGTTTGCTATGGCAACGCTATCCTTACTACCAATCTTTTTCATCTTTTTAACAATGCAAAAATATCTGGTAGAAGGTATTGCATCCACCGGTATTAAAGGTTAGAATGACATGTGTTACAAGATTATAATACAATTTTGTAGCACATTCTTTTTGTAGTATCGTATATTACACAGCAAGATTCGATACTACAAAAAAACTCGCGGGAAGGAATTCAGTGTGTAAAACTCATGAATGGAGGACATTATGAATCAGTACAAAAACAGAATCCAGACGATTTTGAAAAGTTTGGATAAGCTAAGATATTCAAATGTAAAATGGGTAGAGAACATTTATGTAAAAGAAGGGGATTATTCTTTCGCAGAAAGCTATCAGGCCAATTTAGTTGACTATAAGCCATTTCTTCGGGGTGAAACCTGGGGAGGTACGGACAAGCATTTTTGGTTTTATACGGTATTAAAAATTACGAAGGAATATCAGAACCATCCAATCATCATTCAGTTAAATACAGGTGCAACCGATATCTGGAATACGGATAATCCACAGATTATCGTATATAGTAATGGTAACATGCGTTGCGCCATGGATATGAATCATAATCAAATTATTTTGACTGAGGAGGAGACAAGAAATCAAGAGATAGAATTTGCTTTCTATGCTTATTCAAACAGCGCCGAAAATAGTAATTTTTTTGATTTACAGATAGCTGCCTGCCATACGGATGTGGAGGAGCTTTATTATGATATGAAGGTGTTGTTTGATGCGGTCTGCTTATTAAGAGAGGATGACATTGAGGCAATTAAAACCTTAGAAAAGCTAGGTCAATGCGTGAATCTGTTAGACCTTCGGGATACAGATAAACAGGAGTTTTTTGCTTCAGTAAAGGAAGCAGATTCTTTTCTGAAAGACAACTTTTATTTAAATAAGTCGGAAAAACCAGAGGTGATTGTTCACAGCATCGGGCATACACACATTGATGTGGCTTGGAAATGGCAGCTAAAGCAGACCAGACAAAAGGTAGTACGAAGCTTTTTGACAGTCCTAAATCTAATGGATCGATATCCGGAGTACAAATTCATGTCAAGTCAGCCACAGCTTTACCAATTTGTGAAAGAGGAAGCACCACAGCTTTATGAGAGAATAAAGGAGAAAGTTTTGGAAGGACGATGGGAAAACGAGGGTGCAATGTGGCTGGAAGCCGATTGTAATCTGGCATCTGGTGAATCTTTGATTCGTCAGCTTCTCTATGGAAAGCGATTTTTTAAGGAAGAGTTTGGAGTAAAAAGACAGGAGGTATTGTGGCTTCCTGACGTATTTGGTTATAGTGTTGCATTGCCTCAGATTATGAAAAAGTCTGGGATTCGTTATTTCATGACAACTAAAATTGGTTGGAATGAATACAATCAGATTCCAAATGATACTTTTTATTGGAAAGGGTTAGACGGCAGTGAAATTTTAACCTACTTTATTACTACGAAGGATTATGAGGTTTATCCGGAATTAAAACGAAATCCTTCCTTTAATACAACCTATAATGGAAGACAAAATGCGAGTCAGATCAAAGGAACCTGGCAGCGTTATCAAAATAAAGAATTAAATCAGGAAGTTTTGACCTGCTATGGACATGGTGACGGCGGGGGTGGTCCAACGGCCGAGATGCTTGAGGAAAGCAAAAGATTAGAATATGGAGTTTGTGGTGTACCGGCAACCAGACAGACCTTTGCAAAGGATTTTTTCCATACATTAGAAGCAAATCTGAAAGGGAAAACAGTACCAAAATGGAGTGGTGAATTGTATCTGGAATTTCATCGGGGAACGTATACTTCCATGGCGCGAAATAAAAAAAATAACCGTGAATGCGAGTTCCTGAATGTAGATGCAGAGTTTTTTAGTATGCTGGCACTCATGCTTGGTAAAAATTATGAATATCCTCAAAAAGAGTTAGAGCAGGCATGGCGTCTGGTCTTACTAAATCAGTTTCATGATATCTTACCCGGCTCCTCCATTAAGGAAGTTTATGAGGATTGTGACCAACAGTACGGCTTGGTAAGAAAGCTGGATGAAACGATAATAGAAGAGGCGAGAAGAAATATTACAGCCAATCTGGCAGCAGCAGACGAAGAAGAAAAGCTGGTTGTCTATAATTGCTTAAGCTTTGAAAGAACCACAATTGTAAAAGTGGACAAGCATAAAGAGCCAATTACTTCTCTTTTGATGCAGGAGTCAAAGGATGGAGAGTACTTATATCTGATTCATAATGCAGTTTCAAAAGGAATGGAAGTTTTTGATGAGTCGAATGCTGCGAGAAACGAAAGGGTACTTACTGAATCAGCTCCTTTTGGTCAGGTAATAGAGTCTGTAAACGAAAAGGAAGCCGGTTTATCGATTGAAACAAAATTCTATTTGATTCAGCTTAATAAGGCTGGAGAATTCATTTCTATCTATGATAAGACGGCAAGAAGAGAGGTCTTGCAAGCTACAAAAGCAGGTAATCGTCTGGTGGTATTTGAAGACAGGCCAAACGAATACGATGCATGGAATATTGATCCATATTATAAGGAGAAAAGCTGGGCAATTGATGAGCTTTTGGAATGCAGAATCGTTGAAAACGGACCGATACAGGCTTGCATTTATATAAAACGGGAATTTTTATCTTCTACCATAGAGCAATACATTTATTTCTATGGGTACACCAAGCGGATTGATTTTAAAACAACAATAGACTGGAAGCAGCAGCAGCTTTTACTTAAGGCAGAATTTCCAGTTGATATAATCAGCAACAAGGCAACCTACGAGGTTCAGTTTGGAAATGTAGAACGTCCGACACATGAAAACACGAGCTGGGATGCGGCAAAGTTTGAGGTGTGTGCCCATAAATGGGCGGATATTTCAGAATATGGATATGGTGTTGCCTTATTAAACGATTGTAAATATGGTTATGATATTCATGAGTCAGTGATGCGTTTAACCTTAATTAAATCAGGAATTTTTCCAAATCCGGATGCAGATAAAGAAATTCACAGATTTACTTACTCACTCTTTCCTCATGAAGGAGATTTTAGAGCAGGAAAGGTGACGCAGGAGGCATATGATTTAAATTGTCCATTAAGTGGTGAGATTGTAAAAGGAATTAAGACAAATTCCTATTCCCTTTTAAGATTGGATGCAGAAAATGTGTTTGTTGATGTTATCAAGCAAGCAGAGGACAATCAGGATATTATTATCAGACTGTATGAGGCATACAAAAAACGCTCTGTTATAAAGGCAGAATCCCCTTATTTTACCACAGGTACAATCTGGGAATGCGATTGCATGGAGCAGCCGGAGACAGAAATAGCAGGTAAAAATGGGGAAATACAGTTTGAAATGAAGCCTTATGAAATTAAAACACTGCGTATAAAGCAAAATAGATAAAGGTTAAGGAGACAAGATAAACTATGATATATAACGTAATGGATTATGGTGCAAAGGGTGATGGTATTACCAATGATGCAAGTGCAATTCAAACAGCCATTGATCAATGCAGCAAAAATGGAGGAGGACGTGTATTATTACCGGGAGGTCATATTTTTAACAGTGGTTCGATACTCCTAAAATCCGAGGTGGATTTTCATTTGGAAAGAGGTGCTGTTTTAAAGGCAAGTGATGATCTAGCTGATTATTATCCCTTGGCGAATGAAGGAAAGATAGTCGCTCATCAGTCAGGACTTCCTTCCTTTTTAAATAGTGAATATGCAGGAAGACCTTTTCATGCTTTTATCACCGGATTTCATCAAAAAAATGTGTCGGTTACCGGCTTTGGAACCATTGATGCCAATGAAAAGATTTTCTATGGCACAAATTCAGGCTATCACATTGAGGGAACCTATTATCCCCGTATTCCGCTGATGCTGTTAGAAGACTTTTTACATGTAACCATTAAGGATGTAACGATGATTAACTGTGCCTTTTGGACGGTTCATCTGGTAGGCTGTAATGATGTATTGATTGAGGGGCTTCGAATCCTGAATAATCTTCAAATGGCTAATTCAGATGGAATTGACCCAGACCATTGCAAAAATGTAAGAATCAACAATTGTCATATTGAATGCGGAGATGATGCCATCGTATTGAAGAACTCAGGAGACTACAGAAAATACGGTGCCTGCGAGAATATTACAATTACAAACTGCACCTTAATTTCGACTAGTGCTGCCATTAAGTTTGGTACAGAGGGAGAAGATGACTTTCGAAATATCCTTGTTTCCAATTGTGCCATTAGCAAAAGTAACAGAGGTATTTCCATCCAAATCAGAGATAACGGCAATGTGGAAAATGTAGTATTTTCTAATATTACAATAGAAACAAGAAGATTTTCACACGAATGGTGGGGAAGAGCGGAGCCAATTTGTCTTACTGCCATTGACAGAAAACCGGGAGTAAAGGCCGGAAAGATTAAAAATATAACGTTCCAAAACATTAGCTGTAAGGGAGAAAATGGAATATTTTTGTCAGGAAGCAGCGATAATTATATCGAAGAGATTCAGTTTCAAAATGTAAAGGTAGTCCTTTTGAAAAATTCAAAATGGGAGATCGACGGCTATGATATCAGACCATGTCAGGGCGTTGGCAATATGAAAGGAAAGATATCAGGAATCTATTGTAACTACTGCAAGGATGTTGATTTTCAAGGCTTAAGAATTGAAAAAAAAGAAAGTATCATGGACTATTACAAGGAGGATGTTACGCTATTGGAAGTAACCAATGTAAACGTCTTCTAATTTAACCTTATTAAAAAAGTCTATACCCCCACTTAAAGGGAAGGTATGGACTTCTTTGTTTTTGTAAGAGTTCATATAATTATAGACTTATCATTCAATGAGTGATAAGCTGTCTGCAAGACCACACAACTTAGCTTGCTAAGTATAGTGTGTTACACTTACCAACCATCCAAGCTTTCATAAGCAGCAAATCCATTGTAAGCATTATCCTGTGTTTAATAATTGACGTATATAATTTTATTGTTTATAATCGTCTATAAAGCTAGTTGTTTATTTAGATAAAAAAGGGGGTATAATATGAAATTTTTAAAAACTTTTACATCATTTATATTAATTTGTGCAATAATAATTTGTAACACAATTCCTACTTTTGCAGAAACTTCTACTACTATTGTTACATCTAAAAATGTAATATCAGATGAAACAGCTAAAAAAATTGCTATCGAATTAATTACTGAATTTGGAACCATAGATACTTTTTATCTATATAATAATATTGAAAGTAAAGAAATAATAACTTTTAATTCAAACACAAAAGGTAAAGCAATTTCAACAGGAGTTAAAACTGTAATAAAATTTTTAAAAAAGAATGCTACAAAAATTGAAAAAATTCTCAAAAAATATGGTGTCACATTGGCTACAGGAAAAGGTATTTCATCAGCAGTAGATCAATTACTTGATGGTGTTATCAGCGTAGATGATAGTATTGATTCTGCAATTTATGCAGTTGTGGATTTTGTTATTCCAGATGCTAGCAATTCTACAAAAAAAATAATATCTAATGCTATTCGTTTAGTTTGTCCTATATAAATTTAAATTGAGGTGAAAAATGATTATTATAAAAACAATATTAGTTGCTATAATCTGTATTATTTGCGTTATTTCAATAGATTTATTGTTACAAAACATATTTAAAGGGAAAAAAAATTTTTGTAATAATGAAAATTTTAGAGTTTTAATATCATACATAATAGGTCTATTGATTTTTCTATTTTTAATAAAAATATGTTTTAATATTTTTTAGAAAATAAAATCCCTTGAAATTGCTGAATTTTTCAATCTAATTATGTTATAATAAAATTGCAGAACAATCCATAAAGATGTTTGTGATAGGGAGGAAAAATTTTCTATTTTCAAATAAAATACCTGATGTATGTAAAAATGAGCTAGTAGCAATGCAAATTGCGAATATCCAATTTAACTTTATACAATAATAAAACACTCATATTGACGATAAAAATAATCGAGTTATTGACAAATACCATAATAATCCATATAATGAATTATTATATAAAGTTTTTACAAAAATTGATACGAAAGAGGGAGTAAGAGGGTTATGAAAGGAAAATTTAAAAAGAACATAGCCATTTTTTTTGTGCTATGTTTTTTTGTCGTTCTGATTTTTAAGTTCAGTGTGCCGCAATCAAAGGTGACATCAAAATCTCCAAATAATGAGGCAGAAAAATTACTTGGTTACAAGGAGGAAAAAGAATATGTTGTAGTTGAAGCCGGCGATTCAAAGGAAAAGAAAGAAAGCAGTAAAGTAACCAATGCGTTGGAAGACGATAACAATGAAAAATTTTCTCAAGCAAAGGAAGCAACAGAGACAGTTATAAAGGAAGATACGATAACAGCAGACGAACAAGATACACAGAAGGTATATGAGCAAAACAGACTCTTTAAAGAGGAAACACAAGATAATGCTTATAATGGATTTGCCTCTTATGAAAGCTTGGATGGTTGGTCATACAGCGGAGAATGGGAAAATGATGTTATTTCGGGGACAGGAACCATGTGCTATCCCAATCAAGACAGCTATACCGGGCATTTTGTAAAGGGTGAGAAGTCAGGAAAGGGAATCTATTATTTTGCTGATGGTTCCATTTATGATGGTGAGTGGAGCCACGATATGTGGAATGGCAATGGAACTTATACAAGTAGTCAAGGCTTTTGCTATCAGGGTGAATTTTTGAACGGAAAGAAAGCGGGGAGTGGAATTGATACATTCTCAAATGGTGACGTTTATCAGGGTGAATTTGAAAACGATATTGAACAGGGAACAGGAATCTATACATCGATTGATGGGTGGACTTATGAGGGAAGCTTTGCAAACGGGCAGCGAAATGGGAAAGGAAAATTAACCTATAAAAGCATGGCTTATTATGATGGTGATTGGGTGAACAATCAAAAGGAAGGCGTGGGAACCGAGATTTATCTTGATGAGAACAATCAAAAAATCGGCATTTATGAAGGTGAATTTCAGAGTAACCAAAGAAATGGTATCGGTACGATGACCTATGAAAATGGTGTAATAATGAGGGGAGCATGGAAAAATGATGAGTTTGTGGGAGAACAATAAGCAAAAAATAGTCATGTTTTGGAAAGTAAAAAACAAAAGTATTATGATGTTATTATGCGGGATTTTAGCTATCAACTTGGCAGCGTATTACTTTATTCCATTTGCAGTCACAGATGCAGTACAGCAAAATTATTATTTTACTCCTTGGTATTTATCTGGCTTAAGTCTTAAAATCTTTGGAATATTCCTTATGATACATTCCCTGTTTACGTTTGGTGAGAAAAAGAGTATGAAAGTAAGATTAAAAATATTAATGAAAATTATTCTGATATTTGCAGGTGTTAGCTTGGCAATCGCCGTTGTGATTGGCATGTCAGCGGTTTATCTGGCATATCTTCAAAGCGATATCTTGCAGACTGCAATCATTATAGAACGAATTGCAGTGGTTGCTGTGGCTCCGCTAAAAGCTTTTGTACTGCTTCTTTTCATAAAATTACTTTATGATTTGCCGTGGAAAAGCATAGGGAATCATATTGCGGTAACTACGGTTTTATTTTATGGCGTTGTCATAGGAACACTTCTGATACAGCGCATCGGAAGCAGTGCTTTCGCACTGGCAATTCAGGCAATTCTGACAGCATGTTTGAGTACCTTACTAATGGTGAGCGTGCTGTTTTTCAGTCATAAAAAATTCCTCTGAGTTTTCTATGATAGAAAAAGCATTCTGTTTAGGATGTTATACTTTGTAAAAGTGGGAAAAAGAGAAGCAAGAGGATGAGTGTTAAAGAGTTAAGAGAGGGATAAGAGTTTATGAAAATTGATAAAAGAGTCATAGCAGTTGTATTAGCGCTATGTTTATTTGTTACGAATGATTTACAGGCATTTGCCGAAGTGATTGAGACAAAGCAGGAACAGACGATAGAGAAGGAAAGGGAAGTATTTGACTATCCAAAGGCAAATGTTTATTCAGAAATAAAAGAAGACGAACAACAAATACAAATTGACGAGGAGCAAGAAAAGACACAGGAGGATACGGCCGATTCAGTAGAAGAAAATTCTGACTTACTGGAAACACCACAGGAACAGCCCGAAGAAGAAAACACAGAGCAGACAGAAAAAATACCACAGGAACCAACTACAGATGCTTCCAAGGAGCAAGAAGGTGTGATTCAAGAAAGTCAACCGCAAGAGGATGCTGCTCAGGAAAATCCTCCTAAAGAGGAGAAAGACAAACAAACAGAAGCGATTTTTAACAACGAGGAAAAAGAACAATCAAAACAACAGAAGCTTGAATTGCCTTCGATTGAGGATGAAGAAGATGAGCTTGATGTTTTATATGGAGAACCAATACAGGTCACACAGTATACAAAAGTTTACAAAACACCGGAGGGAACGTATAAAACGGTATACAGTGATATTCCAAATACCTATGTTGACAGCGAAGGGCAAGAAAAAGAAATTGATAATACACTAGAGCCGGTAACGGAAGAAAAGATAATTGATGATAAGAAAGAGCCAGAAACAGAAGAAAAGACAATTGATGATAAGAAAGAGCCGGAAACAGAAGAAAAGACAATTGATGATAAGAAAGAGCCGGAAACAGAAGAAAAGACAATTGATGATAAGAAAGAAGCAACAGAACAAAAAAGCGAATTTGCAACGAAGTTGTCAGTATTTTCAAACACGAAGCAAGCAACACCTCAAGTGCAAACCAATGAAGCAGGGGAAGCAACAGTAATAAAAGACGAGGCAGAAAAAGCAGCAGAGGTTACGAACGAAGCAGTGGAAGACGAAAATGCAACGGATAATGCAGATGCAGACAAAACAGATACAGGCAGAACAGATACAGAAATAACAGATACAGACAAGACAGATACAGACAAAACAGATACAGAAATAACAGATACAGAAATAACAGATACAGACAAGACAGATACAGACAAGACAGATACAGACAAATCAGATACAGAAGAATTGGTAATAGAAGAACAAGTAACGGATGCTTCGAAGGAACAAGAAACCAAAGAAAATACAATACAAGATAAGGAAAAGAATACAGAGCCTCAGACAGAGGAGGTGATTACAGCATATACCAATGTAAGCAATGACATGGTAGTAACCTTACCTGCAAATGGAAGCGATACCAATGGTATTACACTGAGTAAAAATGATTTTTCACTCACCCTTTATCCTATGGAAGGTGATTACAGCAAGGCGGCGGTCAAAGAAAATGCCATCTTATACAATCAGGTATTTGACAATATTCATATTCAATATACAGTTGAAACGTTTGGTATAAAAGAAGATATTATTTTAAACGAGAGAACAAAGCGAAATGAATACTCCTACCGCTTCTCAAAGGAAGGGCTTTATGCGAAGCTGATTGACAATGTCGTGTACATATTCAAGGGGGAAGACAACATACCGTCCATGACGCTAGAAGCTCCAGTTATGACAGACGAGCTAGGAGCAGAGAGTACCGATATTACGCTGAATCTTGCGGAAAAAGAAGAAGACTACATTGTTACAATGACAGCAAATCAGGAGTGGTTAGACAGCCAAGAGCGTCTTTATCCGATTCATATCGATCCGTCCATTAATACAATTGATAAGCAAATTGTCATATACTCCATCTGCTCAGAGTCCAATTTCTTGTCTAGTACGGTTGGATATGTAGGCTCCTCATCTGATTATGGAAAAAGCAGAAGCTATATTATTGTAGGCTATTGGTTTAACGATATAATTCCGGAAGATGCGGTGGTCACAGATGCAAAGCTACAAATTTACCAATATGCAGGAAATGAAAAAGGAAATATCACCTGTTACCGATTGGAAAAAGCCTTGAATCATAAAGCCGGAATAGATGGTATGACATGGGAAAGTTCGGTAAACATCAACCGAGAGGTTGCAGGTGAGAACAGTAATTTTAAATCCAAAATAGGAAAGCATGAAATTGATATCAAAGACACCGTAAGCAGATGGATACAAGGAATTGCACCTGTTCATGGTTTGGTACTCATTGCAGATAAGGAAGCAAAGACAAATGCTGAGTTTTATACAAATGAATCAGCAGGAATCAAAAAGAGTAAAAAGCCAAAGATTGTGATTGACTGGAAATATGAAGGTGAGCTGGACGAAAACAACTATTCCCTAGATGCCACTACCGTAAATCTTAGAACTTTGATTGAATCAAATTTAAGCGGCAAGCATTTATTTCATGGTGTATATGCAGATGGCGAAGCCAAACCGGGCGCAACCGTCACTTACGAGTTAAATGATGCTGCCAAGAACTTCAACTCCTCGGTATTGGCAGGCTACTATAAGGTATTTCCAAACAGTAGTGCAACCAATAGTTTATTTCCATCCGGAACAACAAAATATAAGGACAAGCTCTCTAATTGGCAGACGATGCTTCCATTTGTCAATTTTGACTTTAATGTGTTATATCAGATCAATGCGACTGCTGCCAAGGACAATGTAACAGGTAAAAAGGCCGAAAGTGAGACGTTTCTAATCTATAAGGTCACACAGTTTGATACCTTGCCAAAGATTGCAAAATACTATGGAGTTCCACTCAGTCAAATGCTCTATGATAACAAGGCAGCCGATACCTTAGTTGTTAAAAACAATACATTATTTATAAGAAATCCAAAAAAGAATGCAAACAAACCATATAATCCACCCAAATTAACCGATGATTCCAAAGCACAGATAGATTCCCTTCTAATGGGACGAGGCTTACATTGTAAGTTTGGCTTTGAGCCGATTAATCTAAATACGGGTAACTTCTATATGGAGCAGACCGATGCAAGCATTACTGATGAAACAAAACAGTTTGCCATTACCAGAAGCTACAACGCAAAGGGCTCCACAAGAAACAGCTCTTTTGGACGAGGCTGGCAGTTTAATTACGAGGAACAGCTTTCAAAAGATGAAAATGAGAACATCATCTACAGCAGAGGTGATGGAAGCTCACTGACCTTTCAAAAGAACGGCAATACCTACACACCGCCGGAAGGCTATGACGATTCGTTAGAAGAACGAGTTGTTGGAACAAGAACGGTCAATATGGGAAAAAAAGACAAAGCCTACAGTGTATACGAATATACGATTACCGATCATTCTAACACGAAGCGTATCTTTAATGAATATGGCTATTTGACACAGATTATAGATGCAAAGGGCAATACCATCACCCTAACCTATGATGCCAATTATTTTCTGCAAGCAATCAGCTCCAGTACAGGCTTTACCTACCATATCAACTGCAATGAGAATGGCAACATAACAGCCATACAGCTTCCTGACGGTAATACACTAACCTATGGTTATGATGATTCAGAGAATTTGACCTCCTTTACCAATGAGCTTGGAATCACTCTTCACTACTGTTACGACGACGCACACCGCATGACAGAATGGTACGATGGAAGCGGTGACAGAGTCGTAAGCAACACCTATGACAGTGAGGATAGAGTAACAAGACAGGTCGATGCAAACAACAACGAGTGCTTTCTTACCTATCAGGATGGAAAAACAATTACGACAGATGGAACAGGAGCACAAACCATTTATAGCTATGATGACCAGCATAGGACAACCAAGATTACCTACCCAAATGGCTCGAGCGTGTCCAAATCCTACAGTGGCAATCAACTGACAGCAGAAACCGACGTACTGGGACATCAAACCGTCTATGAATACGATGCCAGTGGAAACATGACAAAAGAGACAAGGTTTGACGGGGCTAGTAAGTCTTATTCCTACAACAGCCAGAATCTGCTGTTAAGTGAGACTGACTATGCAGGAAACCTTACCGCCTATGAATATGATGGTAATTCAAACCTCATTAAGATAACCAAGCCAGATAATCGCAGTATTTACTACACTTATGATACAAACAATCATGTAACAGAAATGAAAGATGCAAAAGGCTTACAGACGACGTTTACCTATCAAGGACCTTGGGTGCACAGCATCATTGATGCAATGGGGCAAACCCAGACCTTTTCCTACGACGGCAAGGGAGATATAATCTCTTTTACAGATAAGGCAGGAAATACAACCACCTATCAGTATGACAGCGCAGGGCGTAAAGTAAAGGAAATCAATCCGGCAGGCAAAAGTACGGATTACACCTATGACAATGCAGGAAATATTACTGCAATCGTTGATTACAATGGTGGACAAACAAGCTTTACCCATGACAAAAACGGAAACATTGTTACCTTAACAGACCCCATGGGCAGAGTGTATCATTATGAATATGATGCCAATGGAAATAAGACCAAAGAAATCAACCCAAAGGGGGAAGCCATAACCTATGCCTATGACAGTATGGGTCATCAAATCTCTGCTGCCAATGCAGAAGGACAAACGATTCAATACGAATATGATGTGGCAGGAAATAAAGTAAAAGAAATCGATGCAAATGGGAATGCCACTTCTTATGAATACGATTACCGCTGCAATCAAGTATCCTTAAAAACCGATCCGTTGGGAGCACAGATTGCCACTGCCTATTCGGTTAACGGACTTCCAATCAAGCAGACCGATGAGAATGGAGAACAGGTTACTTTTGAATATGATGCGGCAAACCGTATGACAAAATATGAACAAGAGGGCGGTCTTGTAACCAATTTAGGATATGATTCAAATGACAACCTGACACAAATGATAAGCAGTGATGGAAAGAAGTACTTCTTTGTTTATGATGCCCTAAATCAAATGATTGCACAGACACTACCAAATACAGGCACCATATTATATGCGTATGATGCAGCAGGCAATTTAATCAAGCAGACCGATGCACTTGGAAACGAAACAGCATACAAATATGACAAAATCGGCAATCTGACAGCAGTAACCGATGCGCTGGGTCATCTGACTACCTTTGCCTACGATAACAACAGCAACCTGATACAGACAACGGATTCACTCGGAAATACAACAAAGAATTGTTACGATTTGGTGAATCAGCTTACTCAGACAGTTGACCAGAGAAACTTTGTAACAAAAATAAGCTATGATGAGGCAGGAAACACCACCGCCATAACCAATGCCTTAAACGGCACAACAGCCTATGAGTTTAATAAAAGAGGGCTGGTAGTAAAGGTCATTGATGCAAATGGGAACCGCTATGATTTAGAATACGACAGTGCAGGAAACAATACAAAAATCGTGGCACCCAACCAGTCTTTCCTTTCCTATACTTATGACAGTCGAAATCATTTAATCGAATCCTCAGACAGTGAAGGACTAAAAACAAGCTATCAGTATGACAAAAAGGGACAGTTGTTAAAGGAAGAAAACAGTGCAGGAGAATGCAAGGAATATACCTATGATGCATTTGGAAATATCACCTCCCTCACAAACAGTCTGGGACAGAAAACAACGTATACCTACGATGTCAGCAAAAATTTAACCTCGGTTACAGCACTGGATGGAAATACTACCCAATATGAATATGACAAAATGGGAAATGTGATAAAAATAACAGATTCAGAAGGGAAAGCGGCCACCTATGAGTATGATAAGAACAACCGTCTTATTTCAAAGGAGGATGAGCTGCTTCGCACTTATCAATATACCTATGATCAGCTTGGCAATTTAACCAGTGATACCAATCCACTTGGCGAGAAAAACAGTTATCAATACGATCTACTTGGCAACCTGACACAGGTACAGGATGCAGCAGGAGCTGCCAAGAGCTTTGAATACGACAGCACAGGCAATCTTCTTTCACAGAAAGATCAAAATGGAAATAAAACAAGCTTTACCTATGATGCCCTTGGACAGGTCATTGCAGTAGAGGAGGCAGACAAATCAAAGCAGGAATATTTATATGATGCCCTTGGTAATTTAATCAAATATCAGGATGCAGCAGGTAATGTAACCAATTATACCTACGATTCAGTCAGCCAGCTCACACAGCTTACCACTCCAAATGGCGGAAGCTATGCCTATACGTATGACGGACATGGAAACACCACCACCGTTACTGACCCACTCGGCGGTGTTACCCAGTTAGAATATGACCAAAACAATCAGGCAGTCAAACGAAGCCTTCCAAACGGAGCACAATATTCCTATGCCTACGATCAGCTTGGTCGATTGACGAAACTGGAAGCACCAGAAAATCAAACCCGACAATATGCCTACGACAGTGTCGGAGATTTGATACAAGAAAGCGATCAGGCAGGAAGAGTGGTTTCCTATACCTATGATAAGCAGCATCGGCTGCTTACGACCACGAATGAAGAAAATGCAACTACCTCTTATACCTATGATGATGCGGGGAATCTTTCAAGTGTCGTATCACCATTGGGAAGTAAGACCACCTACACTTATGATGTGCTTGACCGTATCACGACACAGACCGACCCGGTAGGAAAGGTGACAGAACTAACCTACGATATTGTTGGCAATTTAACCAAGTTGACCGAAAATGGAGGCCGAAGCACACAATACGGTTACGACCCAGTGGGAAACCAGACGTCTGTGACCAATGCTTTGTTACAGACCACAAGCTATGAATATGATAATAAGAATCAAGTAACAGGTGTCATAGACGCTGCTGGACAAAAAACTTCCTACGAGTATGACAAAATAGGTCAAAAGACAGCAATCACCAATGCAAAAGGAAACAGTTTAAAGCTGACCTACGATGGAAACCAAAACCTTACCTCGATTATGGATGAAGAGGGCAGAAGCATTGCCTACGCGTATGATTTGGCAGACCGGATTACGAAAGTAACAGACGGTGATGGAATTGAAACCACTTATACCTATGACAGTGTCGGCAATCTCGAAAGTGTGACCGATGCAAACCAAAATACGACAAGCTACACCTACGATTTACTTGGAAGAATGACATCCACTACGAATCCGCTTTCCGAGATTTTGGAATTTACCTATGACATCGAGGGAAGATTAAAGGAAGAAAAGCAGCAAGATGGCACCACCATACAATATGATTACAACCAGCTTGACCAGCTTGTAGCGATAGATTATGGAAAAGAGCACGAAAAAGAAAACGTACTCTACGCCTACGACAGTGAGGGACGAAAAATCTCCATGGAGGATGTAACAGGAACCACCTCCTATGAATACGATGAAGCAGGAAGAATTGCTCTTGTAAGAACCAGTGACCAAAAAGAAATACACTATGAGTATGATTCCTACGCAAACCTCTCAAAGCTAATCTATCCGGATGGTAAAACCGTCACCTACACCTATGATGCACTGGACAGACTGACGGTGCTGACTGACCGTAATAAAAAGGAAACCCATTACACCTATGATGAAGCAGGAAATCTAATTCAGATTAAGCGGCCAAACCAAACCGTAACAAAGCTTACCTACGATGTATTAAATCAGGTAACCTTAGTAGAGAACCAAAACGCAAAGGGAAAAGTCCTTTCTTCCTATACCTACTGCTATGACAACAGTGGCTTTATCACTGAAGAGGAAGAGACACAGTACCAAGATAAGGACAAAATCAACATTAAGAGCAGCTTCACCTATGACCTTCGAGGTCAGCTTACCAAAGTTGTGAAGCGACAGGATAAAAAAGAAACCGATATCCGTTACACCTACGATCAGGCAGGCAACCGTATCTGCATTGAAAAGTCGGAAGATACCATCAGTAAACAGTGGACTGAGAATACCTATAACGAAGCCAACCGCCTGATTAGCTCAAAGGACAGTAAGAATGGGACAACCATCTATGAGTACGATCAGAACGGAAATATGGTAAAGGAACTGGCACCCGGTGAAGAGGAAGTAAGCTATTATTATGATGTGGAAAACCGTCTGAATTCCGTTAAAGAGCAGGGAACCCTGTTAATGGCGGCTCTGTATGACGGCGATGGAAACCGGATTTTTACCGTAGAAAGAACAAGCGAAAGCTATGAGGAAACCATTGCAGAACACAAGGACTTTGTTTCAAGTGAGCAAAGCATGCAAAAGCCGGTCGAATATGATACCTGCCGTGGCGTATTCACTTGGGATAAGGTGACAGAGAGCATTAAGAAAACCTTTATCCGCCGTGATACCCAGACAACGGCCACAAGAAAGAGTTATCATCAGCAAGCAGGTGACCAAACCAAGGAAGTAACAGTTGAGGAAAAGGCGAAAGAAAAAGCAGACAATCCAAGCTACGCCCCGAACACAGAAATAGAGGAAACCAGACTTTACGTAGACCCTAGTGTCAATATCTTCTGGTATGGATTTGGGCAAGCCTTAATCCAGAGCTTTAGCGGCGCACCGCAGTATTTATCCAACTGGTTTCGTGAAGCATGGGATTATATCAACAATCAGTATTATATCGTAAGGCATACCAAGACAACCGAGTATCAGACAACAGCGTCAGCATCAGTGTCTGAAGAGAATGAGACATCTTTGACGCGGGAGGAAGCAAAGCCAAAGTGGAGTGAAACAACGCAGACTGATGTGAGGCAAAGTAATCCTGAGATAGAAACCGATACCAAGACTCATATCAAAAGCGAAAAGCAGTACGAGGAGGGAAGCGCACTCATTCCCAAGGAGGAATTAGAAGAATTAAGCGGTTATGAAAAAGCATTGTATGAAACTGTACTGATTCCAAGCGGAACAGACGATATTGAGCGGGAAAACTATCAAATGACCAGCTATGTCAATGATGTGAATCAGGAATATACGCAGGTTCTGATGGAATATGATGTCAATGACAAGGCAGCCTCTGTATATGATTACGGTGCACAGAGAAACAGTTATACGAACCTGCGTGACGGTGCCAGCCAGACGCAGTATTATCTGTATGACGGACAAGGAAGCGTATCTGCCTTAACAAGTGTACACGCAACGCCAACGGTGACCTATCAGTACGATGCCTACGGAGTGGCACAGGTAAGTGGAGAAACCGACAGCCCTTATGGGTACAATGCGGAAGCAGTGGATACCAATACCGGATTGCAATATCTACGAGCAAGGTATTATAATAGCAGTATCGGAGGATTTCTGACACAGGACACCGATACAGGAAGCTTGGAAGATCCGCTGACACAGAATCTGTATGCGTATACGGGTAATAATCCGGTTAATTACGTTGACCCGAGTGGACACAGTTATCATGAATACGCAAGCTATGGATCTAATTCATCTAGCAGTAGTGATTTGTCACCAAACACGATAAAAGCAACAGCGGGAATCGGGGATATTGTATCAATGCCGGGAGAGATTCACATCAAAAGTGAACCCACAAAAACAGTCAAAACAACGGCAGGAATCTCAGATTACCTACATTTTCCGGGAGAAGTTCAGGTAGAGAGTGAGGTATATGTGGATCCGGTTACACAAAGCCTGGAAAACCGTTATGGAGAAGTAACCACAAAAACTGACAGTTATGCGTATGCAGGAGGGTTGTTTGTAACTGCGTTTGGTGAAGCCGAGCGAATTAT
>NZ_QICS01000012.1 GCF_003201285.1 Lachnotalea glycerini | reverse complement strand
TTTCTGATACTTTTTGTTCTGAAATCTCTTTTGGTTTTCTTCGAAAACCGTTGAATTTTCAAGGTTGTAATTACTGTTTAATTATCAAGGTTCTTTGTTCAGCTCAAGTAGTTTATCATACTAAGCTGCATTTGTCAACTTCTTTTTTGGCTTTTTAAAAACCCTACGGAGAAGGAGGGATTTGAACCCTCGCGCCGCTATTAACGGCCTACTCCCTTTCCAGGGGAGCCCCTTCAGCCACTTGGGTACTTCTCCAAGAAAGCTAACTTTTTCAACATTAAAACCAGCATTGCTGGTTTTAACTGAGCGGAGAAGGTGGGATTCGAACCCACGGTCCCTTTCGGAATCACTGGTTTTCAAGACCAGCTCCTTAAACCACTCGGACACCTCTCCATGTCGTGCTTGAATATTCTACAACAAGCTGTTGCTTTTGTCAAGTACTTTTTTTACTCCTAAATCGCTATTGGCTTCACTTATTCGACATCTCCTCAGCGACATTTGTTATTGTATCATCTTTGTATTATGGTGTCAATAATTTTCACTACTTTTTTCAATAATTTTTTAAGTCAAAAAAGCTCTTGCAATTACAAGATCTGATGGAGTTGTTACCTTAATATTCTCGTAGCTCCCCTGTACTAATTTCACTTTATATTTCAGCATCTTTTCAATTACCATTGCATCATCTGTTACCATGCAGCAGTCTGTTTTCATCAGCATATCATAGGCACTTTTAACTATACCCCATCGAAAAACTTGTGGGGTTTGTATATTCCACACCTTACTTCTATCAGGAGTTTCTGCTATAAACCCATCACTATCCGCTAATTTTATTGTATCTTTAGTCTGAACTCCTACTACACAGGCCTGATATTCCTTTACATTTTTGTATAAATCGTTTATTAATTCCAGGTTTATAAACGGTCTTGCACCGTCATGAATAAATACAAAATCGCATTCATTAATGCATTGCAGTGCATTATAGACAGAATGATATCTTTCCTTTCCACCTTCTATTATATGTTTTACTTTTTGAAAGGAATACCTGTCAACAATCCTATCCTTGCAAAATTGAATTTCATCCTTTCCTGTTACCAAAACAATCTCATCAATGATATCACTATTTTGAAATTGATTAATGGAATAATATATGATAGGTTTCCCATTTAATTCTAAATATTGTTTTGGTATATCACTTTCCATACGTCTTCCTTTACCACCGGCCAATACAATTGCAACACATTTATCTTTTTTCATCAATTATTCAGTTTCTCCTTCTTAACTAACAATAGAAAGCACGTATAATGGCTTTCTATCGTTTTATGAACAACTTGATTCATTCCTTCTATGTAAACTTTAAATTAGGTACTGCATTTAGGTCCAAACCATGTCTAGTACCATTTATATATTCATAATAAGCAGCAACGCCAATCATAGCTGCATTATCTGTACAAAAAATCGGCGATGGGTGATATAATTTGATGCCATTTTCCTCACATGCCAACTTCATAGCCTTTCTGAGCGATGTATTAGAAGCAACACCCCCGGCTATAGCTAATTTATCCATTTGATATTCCTCCACAGCATGTACCGCATTATTCACAAGTACTTCCACAACCGCATTCTGAAAGGAAGCCGCTATGTCTGCTTTGTTAATCTCAATATTTTTCATCTGACAACTATTTATGTAATTTAAAACAGCTGATTTTACTCCACTAAAACTAAAATCATACTTGTTATCTTCTATATGTGCTCTTGGAAATTTGATAGCATTTGGATTTCCTTCCTTAGATAATATATCTATTTTGGGTCCACCAGGGTATCCTAATCCAATTGCTCTGGCAACTTTATCAAATGCCTCACCTGCTGCGTCATCTCGCGTCATTCCAATTATTTCATATTTTCCATAATCCTTTACTAACAACAGATGTGTATGTCCTCCTGAAACTACTAAGCACATAAAAGGTGGTTGTAATTCTAAATTTTCTATATAATTTGCTGAAATATGACCACTAATATGATGTACTCCGACCAAATCTATATTCTTTGCATAGCTAATGGCTTTCGCTTCTGCAACACCAACTAAGAGAGCTCCTACCAAACCCGGACCATACGTTACACCAATAGAATCAATTTCATCTAATGTTACGTTTGCCTCTTTTAGTGCTGCCTCAATGACCTGATTGATTTTTTCAATATGTTTTCTAGATGCAATTTCAGGAACTACACCTCCGTATAATTTATGAAGCTCAATTTGTGATGATATTACATTAGATAATACCTCTCTGCCATTTCTAATTACTGCTGCTGCCGTCTCATCACATGAGGTTTCTATTCCTAATATCAATATATTTTCCTTATTCATCATTATTTTGGTCATCTGTAACTTCATCTGCTGCGATACGCCATCCAAGAATTTTCCAGTAACCTTCTTCATCCTTTCTTAAAATGTATGCTTCATTTGTTTTAGTAAAATCATTCGTTTTCCTCAGTGTATAAGATGCATTTACAATAGCATACTCTTTGCCATTCTCAGTATAATATTCTACCTTATCACTTGATTCTACAACATATCCAATCATTTTCTTATTATCTTGTAAATATTCTTTTACTTCAGTACTTAGAGCATCAAAATAGGTTTCCTCAGGATTATTATTAATTAACTCCTCATCCATTATTTCTCTTGCTTTTTCACCAAGTGCTGTAATCTCTTCTTCAGTAGGATCTTCATTATATAAGCATTGCAATATGATACTATAAAATTTGATGGCCGCTCTTGGTGTATTTGTTACATTGTCTATATTTTTAGCCAAAGTATCCTCTATCTCTGTTGTTGTAACATTTTTATTAGCGCTATCCATAGCAGTTCTATTCGAAAGATAAAAATAGTACCATATAGCAAGTGCTGCTAAAACACATATAATAATGATATTCTTATATTTTTTCATACTCCTTCCTCCTCTGCAAATATATAGTTATATTTTATTCCTCATCAAAAACTAATTCAACTGTTTTTCCATCTTTTCCAGCTATCGCATTAGGAAATATTGCTTTTACATCCCCCATATACTCTTCTGGTCTTACAAGAGAGGGACTAAAATGAGTTAACCACAATTCTTTTACATTAGCCTTTTTTGCCACAAGTGCAGCTTCACAAAAGGTCATATGCTTATACTCAATCGCTTTCACATTCTTTTCTTTCTCGCCATACATGCCCTCACAAATTAATAAATCTGCGTCCCTGCTCTTATCAATAATAGACTGCGTCGGTCTTGTGTCAGTACAGTATGCAATCTTGATTCCCTTTCTTGAATCTCCCATGACCATAGATGGCGTATATGTTATATCTTTGTCTATAATCACTTCACCCTTTTGCAGCTTGTTCCAAAACTGTTTGGGAATCCCTTGATTTATGGCCTTTTCTAATTGGAACTTACCAGCTCTTGGAATCTCAATGCTGTATCCATAACATAGAACATTATGATTCACCTTAAAAGCATCGATAATATAGCCTTTAAATTCAATTTTCTCTTCTGGTTGTGATAATTCTATGTACTTTATGTCAAATGGTAATTCCGGTGCTATAACTCGCAAGGCCGTTACGACTCTCTCTAATCCTCTTGGTCCTATAATTGTTAAAGGCTGTGTTCTTTCTGCATTCCCCATTGTTAAAAGCAGACCCGGTAATCCGCTAATATGGTCAGCATGATAATGTGTAAAACATATTACATCAATTGGTTTAAAACTCCATCCTTTGTCTTTTATTGCAATTTGTGTCCCCTCTCCACAATCTATCAGAACGCTGGTGCCATTATATCTTGTCATAAGTGACGTTAATCTGCGCCTCGGTAATGGCATCATACCACCCGTTCCTAATAAACATACATCTAGCATAATTAATTCCTCTTTTTCTTTTACTTTCTATATTTTAACATATATCTTATCTAGGGACAAGAAGTCTATTTTTAACTATTTAACTTTATTATAACAAGAAAGTGAACAAGTCCGCATCAGATCCCTATTCCCAAACTCATGAGGGACTTAACCGCTTTCCATCGCCGAATGCAGTCACACAGTGACATTTTCCACTTGCATTCGTGCGCATATTTTTATGTAATAGGATAGAGTAGGCGGGTGAAATTTCACCCGCCCCTCATCAAACCGTACGTGAGGTTTTCCCTCATACGGCTTTCCGACATTCTTCTTTCTACAGCATTATGTCATGCAGATAACTTCTGTAAACCTTTCTCGCTAAATATAGTTCTGGTTTGTATATCGGCATCTACAACGTAGGCTCGACTTCCCTGGTCTCCTCTTTTCAGAGCAGTTTTAATTACGATACGACAGATTTCACTTTATGTTACGGTCTGTATAATTGCTCGCCCTCTTTCGAAGACTTTATCCATCCGCTTAGCACCCTACATTACTGTAACGCACTGGATTTAGCTACACGGCTCACTGGCGATTACCGTGACCGGACTTACACCGGCAGGCATGGTCCAGCTTCGCTGGACACACACGCAATTTAAAAAATCATTTACATTAATTGCTAATGTAAATGATTTTTTTATGATCGTTTTATTTATATTAATTCTTTTTCGTTAGTAACAGCAACTGGAAGAACAAATTTTTCTGTGAGCATATCATAACATTTTTCACATAAATCAAAGGAATGAATTTGTCCATCTTTTTCTGAAAAATATCCCCAGTGTTGTTCGACAGTCGCTACCCCTTCCTTGATAATTCCTTTTTCTATTTTTATTTCTTTACCACATAAGTTGCAATATACACTTTTTACTTGCTGTTTGTTCTGATTTATAAATCTTCGCATATATTTTCCCTCCCTGGCATACCGTCAACAAGTCCTCCCTAGCTGGTAAAATCAAATGCCTGCTTCGCTGTCGCTTGATTTTCTTCTGACTCTCGCTTTCGTTCACTCATGGCATTGCCATTCGTTAACATATCAGGTAAAATCAAATGCCTGCTTCGCTGTCGCTTGATTTTCTTCTGACTCTCGCTTTCGTTCACTCATGGCATTGCCATTCGTTAACATATCAGGTAAAATCAAATGCCTGCTTCGCTGTCGCTTGATTTTCTTCTGACTCTCGCTTTCGTTCACTCATGGCATTGCCATTCGTTAACATATCAGGTAAAATCAAATGCCTGCTTCGCTGTCGCTTGATTTTCTTCTGACTCTCGCTTTCGTTCACTCATGGCATTGCCATTCGTTAACATATCAGGTAAAATCAAATGCCTGCTTTGCAGTCGCTTGATTTTCTTCTGACTCTCGCTTTCGTTCACTCATGGCCTTGCCATTCGTTAACATATCAGGTAAAATCAAATGCCTGCTTCGCTGTCGCTTGATTTTCTTCTGATATGTTACATTATACTAGGATATTGTGTATAAATATAGTGGTAATTGTTACTGTATTTAGAAAAAATTGTTGATTATCCATTTTTTGCTTATTGTGACTTTTAGATTGAATCGGCTTGATATGTCTTCTTAATTCTTGTATTCTGTGTTGTAACCCCTATTATCGGTACCACATTATGATTGCATCTTCCCTTGGGCTTTCATAAAAATTTTTTCGTATTCCATCTTCTCGAAAGCCTATCTTATGGTACAAGCGGATTGCTGCCACGTTACTTTGTCTAACCTCTAATGTATAAGCATTTATCCTTTGCTCGTTTCCAATTTCTATTAATTTAGTCAGCATTTCAAAACCAATATGCTTCTTTCTATATTGTTTATTTACTGCAAAATTGTTAATATTGCCTTCTTGAACAATATTCCACAATCCGCAATAACCAACAATTTCATTATTCACCTCAGCAACGATATAAATGGTATCTTTTCTTTTCAAGAATTCTCGGAATGCATCCTTGGACCACGGCATTGAAAAGGTTTCGTTTTCTATTTTACTTACTTGTTCTATATCCCTATCTGTCATGAGTCTGATTATAGTCATAATATTCTCACACTTCTTTAATATCTCATATTTCTTTTAATCCTTATTTCTTTTAATCCTTATTTCTTTTAATACCTTATTTCTTTTAATACCTTATTTCTTTTAATACCTTATTTCTTTTAATACCTTATTTCTTTTCTAACCTTTCTCTCTCCGCCTGTGATAGCCTTAAATAATCCGGCTTATGTTCCAAAGCTGATTCAATTTTATTCTCTAACAAATAACTTTTGGCCAATGTACCGACAGTGGCTGCCCTTTGCTTATTCAGATGCGCCGGTGCAAAGAAATATTCAACAGCAATTTGATTCGCAATTTGATTCGCAAAAACCGAAATACCATCTCCTACAAAAATTACCGGACGACCTATTTCATTAATTTTACCTATTATTTCATCAATCGATACTGCCATCTGTTGTTCAATGACATGAAATTCTGAACCTTGGAACTCATATAAACCGGTATATACTTGATTTCTTTTGGCATCCATGACAGGACAAATAATCTTATCTGTACCATATAAATTATAAGCCAAGCCATCTACTGTAGGAACTGATATTAGTGGCTTGTCGAGTGCCAATCCAAGTCCCTTAGCTGTTGCTGAACCAATTCTTAAACCTGTAAAGGAGCCTGGTCCTCCGGCTACTGCAATTGCATCAATCGTTGCCAGATCTGTATCTGTCATCTGCACTATTTCTTGAATCATTGGAAGTAATGTTTGCGAATGTGTTTTTTTATAATTAATGGTATATTCAGCCACCATATTTTCGTCTTCTATTATTGCAGCTGATGCCACAAGTCCTGAACTGTCAATGGCTAATATTTTCATAGTTCTTCACCAATTCCTTTTATTGTAATTTTCCTATAGTCAAATCCCTTTTTTAAATCCTTTTCAATGATTATTTTTTTTATATTCTTTGGAAGTATTTCTTCAATTAAATTTGCCCACTCAATTAAGCATACTCCCTTTCCATAGAAATAATCTTCATAACCAATTTCATCCATTTCCTCTATATCACCAATTCGATAAACATCAAAATGATACAATGGAATTCTTCCCTCTTCATATATCTGAACAATTGTAAAAGTTGGACTATTTATAGGCTCTTCAATATTCAATCCCTTGGCAAATCCTTGTGTAAACACTGTTTTTCCGACTCCTAAGTCTCCAACAATTGAAAATACATCACCCGATTCAACTAGCTGTCCCATCCGCTTTCCCAGCAGGTAAGTTTCGTTTGCTGAATTTGTTTCTATTTGCATTTATCTCTACTCCATTTCCTTTCGGTTAGTTTTTAATTTTAACCTTAGATGGTTCTAAATTTCTCTTGAACATGTCGATCAGGTCAGCATAACTATCTCCAATTGCCTGCTTGGGTATAATATTGGCTCTTACCCTACTAACATAAACAATAATGCTGCGCTTTGAAAATTGTGCTGTTTGAATATCTTCCCATTTAACTGTAGCACTTTCTTTATTTTGCATTGTAGTGATTCCTTCTTTATTAAATACATAATAAATTGGTTCCTGAAACATTGGAGATGCTTTTACTTGTTGCTGTGCTTTTAGATAAAAACTTATGGGATTAAATACTAAAAAAAATATCGAAAACAACAAATAGATTGTGCTTTGTCCTATCGAAATTTGACCATACGTATAAACCATCAAGCCCAACATCCCCAAACCAAACAAAATACTCAATATTCCACTAGGTCTGGAATAAGTGTGATACATAAAAAAATTATACATATCACCTGCATTTATTTTAACTTCAACTTTTATCTCTTCCATTTCAAGCACCTTCCTTTCGTAACTATAAACATTTTGATTATAGCACAGTGAAATTTGTATGACAATAAAAAAGCTTAGATTTTAAAACTACGTAAGCAAGAGGTTTAGGAATCAAAAAAACTTTCAAGAAATTTCATTATTATATAATAAAGCCTTGTAAATAAATTGATTTACAAGACTTTATGGGCTATAACCTATTTAATTTCTTCTTAATGCTTCAATCGGACTTAATTTTGCCGCTTTTTTTGCTGGATATATTCCAAAGAAAATACCTACTCCTGATGAAAATAAGGTTGCTATTGCTATTGTTGAAAATTGAATCTTTGGCTCAAACCCAAGCATTGGCAAAGAACAGATTGCATAAGCTCCCAGTACTCCGATCATAATGCCAATAATACCTCCACACAATGTAATGATTGCAGATTCTGATAAAAATTGCATCATAATCGAGTTTGTTCTTGCCCCTAAGGCTTTTCGAATTCCAATTTCTCTTGTACGTTCTGTTACCGATACAAGCATAATATTCATAACTCCAATTCCACCTACTACCAGTGATATTGCTGCGACAAATATAATAAATATGGTTATGATGCTGAGCACTGAAGTAATACTTCCAATCTGATCGGCTGCATTTTGAAGCAAGTAAATTTCTTCGCCTCGATTATTATGTCTGGCTTCTAATACCTTAATAATGGCATTTACCATATCTGCCGCATCGGACGGTTTTTCTGTAATAGCATAGATATATGAAAAATCACCGAAGTGAACGCCATACGCTGATTCCAAAACACTATAAGGTGCATATAACGAAATAGTATCCGATGTACCCATAAAGGAAGATAGCATACCACTGCTTTCTGTTTTTGTTACTCCTACAATCTGAAGCTCCTGCGTTACATTCCATATAGTAAGTTCAATATTCATACCTATTACATCTGGTGTTCCAAAAAGCTTGATTGCATCAGTTTCTGATATTACACATACATTTCTTGCTGAAAGAAACTCATCCTCTGAGAAAAATCTTCCCTTACTAATTTTTTCATTTGTCAGAAAATATTCTAAATCACTGGTTCCGCATTGAACGCTTGTGTTAAAATCTCCTTTGCTTCCAAGAGCTGTACCGCTAAAACTCAAGTATGGTGAAATTCCTTTGATAAGAGGAACTTTTTCTTTCGCAGCATCAACATCCTCTTGAGTGATATAATCAGCCTCTTGTGCCTTGCTGTCATTTAAATAAATATATGCCTGACCACCCGCAATACTATTGAGTTCGTTCGTTATCTGTGATTGTGCTCCATTGCCAATTGCTATAATCATAATTACTGATGAGATGCCAATGATGATGCCTAGCATAGTTAGCAAGGAACGTCCTTTATTTGATCTTAAATTATCTACTGCCATCTTCAAATACTCTAAAAGTTGTGCCATACGATTTCTCCTTCCTCGACTATCCACATTTTTGCTTCTAGATTATTCTTGAACTGGCTCATCTGAATTCGTATTATCTTCTGAATTTTGCGTGTCTTTGCTATCTGCAGTAATATCTTGGTCTGATGCTGTTGTAGTCTCTTCTGTTTCATTTTCTGTTGTTTCTTCTGATGTCTTTTCTGTCGATTCTTCTGTTGCGTTTTCTGTTGTATCACTTGTAGTTGTATCTGTTACTGATATATCCTGTGACGGAATCACAGTCACTTTAGCTCCTTCCACAATATTAGTCGTAATTTCACTAATTACCTCTTCACCCTCAGCTATTCCTTCTTTTACTTCTATATATTCGTCCGAACTTAAGCCAGTTGTAACATTTTTTCTAACTACAGTACCATTTTCAACAACATAACAAAAAGAACCATCCTTGTCTGTATTAATACATTCAACTGGAACTAATACAACATTGGAAGCACTTCCTACGCTTATTTTAACCTTTGCTTCGACACCAAGATATATATTGTCATCCGGATTATCAATATGGATATCTGCGTTAATAACCGCAGCTCCTGCTGAATTAGTAGTTGCAACTCTGCTGATTTTGGTAACGGTACCTGTATATGTACTTGCTCCTAATGTAATTGTCGCCGTCTGACCCTCTTTTACATCCTCAAGATCATATTTAGTCAATGCAACTGTAAGTTTTACATCTTCATTACTTGCAATTGTAAATAATGCTGTCCCTTCCGCTACCGTTGCTCCCTGTGCAGCCTGTACATCGGTTATAATTCCATTAAATTCTGCTGTGATTCCAGCCTTAGCTTTTTCTAAATTAGCCTGTGCCTGCTCTAATGTTAACGAAGTAACTTGCGTAGTCGCAGATTTTTGAGTTTTCTCATTTCCACTTAACAAGCCTGCCTCCGAAGTTGATTTAATAGACTTTTGCTCTGATAAATTTGACTGTAATTCAGATAATTCATTTTGAGCTGATATTAGCTGATTATTCAAATCAGTAGTGTAGTCATTGGAATTCTTAATCTTCTTTTTAATTTCCTTGATCTTTTTTGTGTATTTTTCAACCTTAGAAGTATTATTTGCTGTAGTGGCCTCTTCTAGGCTTGCTTGAATAGCCGCTAAATCAGAGTTTAAATTTGTTAAATAATTTGCTTCATCATTAATACTTACCTGTATGCTTTCAACACTATTTTGCTGATCTTCTACTTGCTGCTCCAATACACTTACATCAGTTGAAGAATTCTGATATTTAGTTGCATTTTCACTCGCATCGGCTAATACCTGAGCATATTCTGCCTTGCTGGCATTATTTTGCAATTCTTGCTGTTTATATGCATTTTCTAACGCTTGTTCATCAAAAGCAACAAGAACATCACCTGAATGAACATTGGATCCTTTTTCTACATTAAATTCTGTAATTTTGGCGCTCACATCTGAATAGCAGATTTTGGTTTCCTCGCTCTCTACAAATCCACTTGTTGACAACACCTGTTCGATATCACCTTTATATGCTTTTTGTGTTGTAACTGTAGGTAATACCTCAGGAGTAAATAACCTAGGCAGTATAATCAACGCTAAAATTACAATAATAACTCCTGCAATTATGATTCTTTTAATTAACTTTTTATTTTTCTTCCTAGCCGGTTTGACTTCTTTTAATTCGGTCATATCATTGTCTTTTTTCTTTTTAAACATAACTCCCATCCTTCCATTTATCACCTAGCATGCATCGAAATTGTCATTAATATAGTCCTTTTCTATTTTGCCATCAATAATTCTAATTACTCTTTTCGCTTGGTCAGCTATCTCATTATCATGTGTGATTAAAATTACTGTCCTGCCATCTTTATGCAATCCTTTTAGTATTCTGATAATATCTTTGCTTGAAGACGAATCAAGGTTACCTGTCGGTTCATCAGCAAGTATAACAGGTGGCTTTGCTGCAATGGCTCTTGCTATCGCAACTCTTTGTTGCTGCCCACCTGACATTTCAGACGGCTTATGATCCATTCTATGTTCCAGGCCTACCATTTCTAATGATTCTGCTGCTAGTTTATGTCTTTCTTTCTTCCCTACCCCTCTATAAATTAATGGTAATTCAACATTCTCTAAAGCGGTAAGATTTGGTATTAAATTAAAGCCCTGAAAAATAAAGCCAATTTCTAAATTTCGTATATCGGACAACTCATCGTCACTTAAATCAGAAACATTAGATCCATTTAAATAATACGTTCCTGATGTTGGAACATCCAAGCATCCCAACACATTCATAAGTGTAGATTTTCCTGAACCTGACTGTCCTATAATGGCTACATATTCGCCTTTGTCTATACTCAAGGTCACATTATCCAATGCCCTGACTTCATTCTCACCGGGATTATATATTTTACAAATATCTTTTACATCAACAAGTGCACTCATATTAAACTCCTCCTTTCTTATACATTTCATCATTATAACTACTTTAACAAATAATGAGTCATAATATAAATAGTAATAAAATAAAATGAATAATTCTTAACTTTTTTCTTACGTTTCTGACATAATATGACATAAATAAATAAAATCATTTTAATTACAGATTAAGTCTAATGTATTATTGTACTAAACACTTAATACAATAATACATTAGACTTAATCTGTCAATATTATTTATGCTTTTTTCTAAAATTTATACCAAATTTTATTTAAGTACCAGACTGATTTTTTTATAAATTAATGCTACAATCAGTGAAACTACGCCGCCTTTTAATAGATTAAATGGCACTACTGCAAAAAGTACAAATGAAGACATATTGGTAATATAGTGATTTACTTCTGAACCCATTTGTATCAAATAATCAATAGGTGTCCCAAACGCCTTAGCATAAGCCGGAAGTAAAACAAATGCATTCAGTATCCCGCCAATAATTGTCATGGTAAGAGTACCTGCTAACATACCAGTGATTGCACCTCTCTTAGTTTTACTCTTTTGATAAATTATACCACTTGGTATAATAAATGCACATCCTATTAAAAAATTAGCCAATTCACCTACGCCGGCCGTCAGACTTCCCTTTAAAACTAAATTTAAGGCAATCTTAATTAATTCAATAATAACACCGGCCAATGGTCCCATAGAGAAAGTACCAATTAATACTGGAACTTCACTTAAGTCAATCTTATAAAAGCTTGGTGCAAATAATAATGGAATGTCAAAAAACATTAAAATTACTGAAACTGCTGATAGCATAGCAATATGTGCCATTTTTCTTACTTTTCCAGATGTTTGGTTACTGTTCATAGTTAACTCTCCTTTTTATAAAGGAAATTCCAAGGTATTATACTTTAATTTGAAGCGAATTAAAAAATACCCTCAAATATATAAATTCGAGGGTACTTGTATTATTGCTTAACAAATTAAAGCTTTCTTCTCTCATCCAGACTATACTGTCGGTATAGGATTCTCACCTAGCTCAACTGCTTTGCAGCTCACGGACTCACCACATATGTGTATCACCGTCGGTCGGGAATCTGCCTAAGCATCACCCTGCCCCGAAGAATTTCCATATTCTATTGATAGCTCTATACTACTTCTAAATATGCTGTTTGTCAACTTTATGTTACAAAATTCTATTTCCTTGTTTCATCAATTTATAAGTAATCCTGCATAACAATATGATTTACTAACGTTTTTTACGTCTTATTTTGATTGGAAATGATATTTTACCTGACTTTTTTTCTCGTTCCTTATATTTTTGCACTATTTTATCTTTCTGGGAAAGACTTGCTTCAAAAATAGTTTTGATACTCCATGACCTATGCTTAAAGCGGTAACATAAATAAATAATTACTATTGCCATTGGAATGAGTAAAAATATAAATTTCCATAATAATAGCATTGCTAATATATCCTCATAGCCTCTTGCAACATTTTCCCAATAGGGATAAACAATTGCTTTTTGATTCATAGACCTAATCCCAAATTGTGAAAGAACCGTCAATAGTGATAGCATTGAATATCTCTTTGAATTCTCTACGAGTTGTATACTTGTTTCATCAATACCAATTTTATCTTTTATAGTGTTTAATGCAAAGCTTGATATTGGATTTGGCATAACTACTTCAAATGTATTAATGCCTTTTGACTTACCATACTGAGTTAAACTATTGTAGGAAACATAAAAAATAATTTTATCATTTCCTGCTTTATTATTAATTCGCCCGGAATCTCTTTGAATCACACCGCGTACAATATGTGGTATTCCACCTATTGTTACCTGCATTCCGATTACGTCATTTGAGCCAAAAAGCTGCCATGCAGCATCTTCATCTATAATGATATAGTCTTGCATTAAATCTTCATCCGAGAAATAAGAGCCATTTAAAAGTTTTAATGGATGAAATAAAAAGAAATCTCCTCCTACACCGATTGCCGTTGATGTAATAGAAGTCTTTTCACTTACTACAGTAATCTCTCCTCTTGCACTATAAGAATCTACCCATAGTCTGGCATTTTCATTTTCCGCCGTTATGGATACTTCCTGCAAAGCGGTATCAATTGCATGCTCCAAATTAGTAAATTGTTGTGTCGTAACTTCTGTATTTTCAGATATAAAGCAGCTTACCTGAGCTGATTTGCCTGTATTATCCCATCTTTGCGCTATTTGCTGCGAATCAAGAGAATTCTTTAGGCAAACTGAAATTATTTGAAAAATTGCAAACACAATAATTGATACGAATACAACTAAGGTAAGACATATCTGCTTCTTTGTAAATTTATGGGTGAAGTCTTTCATGAAATTTTTCATTCTACCTCACTCTCCTAATCTGCAAGTCTGACTTGTTTTCCTGCTTCAACAGGCTTTGTTGATGTTGTTATTACGTATTCATATCCATACAATCCCGCTGATACTGCTGTTTGAGTTTCATCCGACGCCAAAATCTCAACATCTACTCTGGTTGCTATATATCGGTTCCCAAGCGGGCTGTTCTTAGATTCTACCGTTAATATAAATTTACCATTTTTATCCTCACGAATCGCACTCGTTGGAACAATCAAATCATAATTGGCACTTTTACTTCCCACTGTTACATTGAGCTGCTGTCCATCTGATATCTCACCTGTTACATCAAATACTAAAAGTTTATTTTTGCCTTTACTTTCTGAATCCGCCTTAATGGAAGCCAGTGTTACTTTACAATCTTCATAATTCCATGAATCTTCTATATCCGCCACATCACCAACTGCAACACTCTTTGCCTGTTGTTCTGAAACAGAAAAGCTTAATGAAAATCCCTTATCTGCAATCTGAATGACTGCAAGTGCTTCATCTGGTGTAGTCGATTCACCTGCCGCCTTTGCAAGACTTGTAACTGTTCCTGCTACCGGAGCTTCAATGGTTGCACCTATCGCCTCGCTTTTTAATTTATCTACTTTCTCTTGCTGTTCCTTTATCTTATCATTTTGACCGCCCAGATCAACCTCTTCTAATACCTGTTTAAGAATATCCTCCTGATCAGATTGTGCCTCTGTAAGTGTGGCATTTGCTCTCGTTAACTGATCATTTGCCTCAATCAATTGACCATTCAAGTCAGCAAGCTCATTTTTGTTTGCTGTGCTGCTTGTCTTTGCGGTAAGAGCCGCCTCCGCTTCTGTTACTGCTTGTGTACAATCTGTCACCTTAGTTGTTGCACTCTCATACGCAGCAGCAGCCTTGTCATATGCTGATAAGGCACTATCGATAGAGCTTTTGCTTGCCTTAACTTTTTCAAACTCTGAAGCTGCAGTATCTTTCGCTTTTGTTGCAGAATCTAATGCTGCTTTTAAGTCTGCATAAGTTGAGTCTGTTGTCGTTACTGCATCAAATGCTTTTTTTGCTGTATCATATGCAGTTACCGCATCATTATAAGCGGTTTCTTTACTGCTATACAGTGTTCTGACTTCACCTATTGAACTTCCAAATTCCAATACTTTTTCTTCTGTAGACGTTTTCGTATTCTCTGCTTTACTAAGTGCAGCCTGAGCCTTAGTTAAAGCTTTGTTTGCCTTTGTCACGGCTGCTTCTTCATCTGATGTATCAACCGTTTCGTTATTTAACAAATCCACTTGTTTTTGTATTGATGCAACATCACTGGTGCGGGCTGCCACATCATCTTCAGCGGCCTTGACGGCATTCTTGGCATTCTCTACTTTCTGCTGCAAAGTTGTCATATCGGTAATTTTACCTTCTTCAATCTGATTTACCTTGCTTAGAGAAGTATCTCCATTTAAAATCGCTTTCTGATAATCTAGAATCAACTGAGACAGTGTTGACTCTGCTTCCTTTAACTCTGTGCTGTCGCTGTCTTCCAGTTCAAAAAGAATGGCTCCCTTTTCTACCACATCACCTTTTTTTACATCTACACTCTTAATTACACGACTTTCCTTTACTGTAACATTATAAGGTTCACTTACACTAACTGTACCTGAACCTCTTACTTTCGTCGTAATCGTTCCTGAGGTAACTGCTTGCGTCGCTACCTCGGGAAGTGAATAATTCATAATTGTATTAGAGAAAAAAGTCAAAACCAGCATAATTGATAAAAATATAATTGCTGCATTTTTTACCCAATCCCTTCTTTTTTTTGCAGTTTCATTCATCTTAGTCTCGTCCTCTCTTATCCCTTAATTCCACCTTGATAGGTTATTCCTTCTACCAGATAATCTTCCCCATATAAAAATACCAGCAGACAAGGAACCATATATATTGTCGCAACAGCGAATGCCAATCCTATTTCTCCACTATTTATTTTAGATAAAAATATGGAGAGCGGATGCATTTCTGTATCCGAAAGTAAGATTAAAGGCTGTTCAACCATATTCCAATAGTCAATAAATACTAATATTGCAACGGAACACAAAGCTCCCTTACAAAGCGGCATACAGATTTTTCTAAATATCTGCCATTCTCCCGCTCCATCAATCTGAGCAGCCTCAATTACCCCCTTCGGAATCCTTCGCATAAATTTTGTTAAAAGATAAACGGCAAATGGTGAAAATACACCAGGCAGCCAAATCGCCCATCTCGTATTCAAAATATGCAGCCAGCTAGATACTAAATAATTAGGTACCAACGTAACCTGATAGGGCATTAACATCAATATGATATATGTAAAGAAAATCATTTCTTTCAGTCTGCCCCTTAATCTGGTAAAGGCATAGGAGGTTAATGAGGCCACTACCAACTGAAATATAAGTATTGGTACTACCAAAATAACCGAATTCCAAAATTTCAATAAATACTCAGGACTTTTTAAAAGCACTGTTACATATTGGCTAAAGGAAACCATATCTGGTATAAATTTAAGGTTCACCTTATTAGAAATGTAAACCTTGCCGCCTTTTTCATTTGTTGCAAAAACGGTTCCGTAATTAGAAGATATTTCAGAGGAAGACATAAATGAATTGGTTATTGTTAATACAATCGGCATTAGAAATAATATGGCAATAACCGCAGCTACTAAAGTAGCAATATAGATTTTGATACGTTTCTTTCTCATTCTTCCATATCCTTTCCAAATCGATTTTCCGTAATAAACAATATCCCAATTATAATAATCATAACAATGGACATAATAATCGCCGCTGCTGACAACTTCTGATAATCCAAGCTTTGGAATGTATTATTCATAAAATGCTGTAGCATATACAACGTATCATAAGGATAATCACCAGTAAGAAGATATATTTCTCTAAATACTTTAAAGGAACTAATTAAGGATAAAATCGTTACAAATAAAATAGTTGATGATAAATATCGAATCTTAATATGTATAAATATCTTCCACGCTGAAGCACTTTCCAAAACCGCCACTTCTAAAATATCCTTTGGAATACTGCTAATAGCTGCCATAAAAAGTATCATATTATAGCCAAGATTTTTCCAAAGAAATAAAATAACAATAACAATTTGCGCATAACTTGATTTAAACCAGTCAATCTTACTTATTCCCAAAAAAGCTAAAACATCATTCATAGCACCATTGTAGTGAAACAGAACCTGAAATATCAATACAATCGAAGCAACAGGAACCATCATCGGAGTTAAAAAGAAAGTTCTAAATTGACTCCGATAAGGTATCTCACGTTCTAACAAAAGTGCCAAACCCAGTGATAAGAGCACTGCTAATGGAACTGCCACAGCCGAAAATTTTAACGTGTTTAATGCAGCGAGTTGAAATGCTCCGTTACCCATAACTTTTACAAAATTGTCAAGATATGCAAATTGCTGGCTGATTGGATTATCCACTAAAGCATAATAAAACACTACTGCAAATGGAAGTATAAAAAATATTGAAACGCCACTTAGACTTGGTGCTAAAAATAGCATCAAGCCTAAACGGCGTTTTTTATCACCTTTTGAATGACAATGAAGTTCTTTATTTTGCTTTTTATATAACTTTACCTCTTTTAGCCTACTAAATAACTTCATATCATTACCCCTTACTTATTTTCATTTACATAAATTTGTACTCTACTTTGAATAACATCTGCTACTGCCTTAGCATCCTTTTGTCCTGCAAAGAACGCTGCTGCTTCTTCTGTTATAATAGAAAACATTTCTTCATTATATTCATAAGCACTATCTGCACTGTCAATTAAACTCTTAACTGCGTCCACCTGCTCCTGCGTAGCAGCATAAACTTCTAAATTAACATCGCCAAAGCCCCAAGATGTTTTTGTTGCTTCTGTCTGATTTCCATTTTCATCTACATAGTATTCTGGTGTCATTGCCTCCTGAAACTTCGCATCCAATGCTGTTTTTAATATAGGAAAACTATACACATCGGAACTATTTTGATAATCAGATGTCAAAAATCTTTTTACAAATTCCCAGGCACCTTCCTTATTAGAGGATTTTGATGATATTCCTAATAAGATTCCTCCTATTGAAATGGCTGTACCAGTTCCTTCTTGTGTAGGATATCCAACACAATTAATAGGCTCACCAAACATTGTTTCATATATCTGATATGTCTGCACATCTCCTATATCTGTAAGAGACAAAAGCAGACTTCCATCTCTAATTTTGCTTACTTCACTCGGCTCGTTTTCATCATAATTAAACTCACTCTTAAATGTATTAGCAAATTCTAGTAACTTCATAAACGTATCACTGTCAAAACTGCATTTTCCAGTTTGCCAATCCACAAATTGATCCATTCCATACATACATAAAATCGTTAAAATACTATCTTTTGTAGCATATTGAAAAACTTCTGTTCCTTCAGGTTTACTATTAACAAGAGCTATCATATCATCCAGAGTCCATCCCTGCTTATCTCCCACATCAGCAGTCTTGCCAATGATTGTACTTAAAGAAAAAGATGGTAATATGGCATATAACTTTCCGTCTCTTTCATATGCTTTCAAAACATTTTCAACATAATCCTCTTTCTTTAATTCTGTATCATTATCGAAGTATGGGTATAAATCCTCCAACACGCCCTTTTCTATATACAAATTAGTGCTTCCACTTGACAAATCAATAATATCAGGAGAATTTCCAGACACAATATCTGAGTTCATCTGAGCCATGCCAGCTTCATAATCATCGCTGCCGTATTCCTTTGGCTGAATACGATATTTCTCATTGGTTTTATTAAAATTAATAATTTCACTTCTTACTCTTGAACTCATATATACAGTTCCGTAAGTTATAATTGTTTTCTGAGTCACCTCTGACGAAGCTGTCTTAGTTAAATAAATCATCTCAGTTGATGAATTCTCTTCTGTATTGTTTCTTGTTAATGCAAAAATTCTTCCATCATCCAAAACAGATACAGCAACAATGTTATCACTGTCAATATCACTATCAATCCAGTTTAATATTTCTTCAGATTTTTGTGTATCAAAATCATAATTAAATAATGAATTTCCTGAATTAATCAGGCAGCCTTTATCTATTCCCTTTAATATGGTCAGATTTCCATAAGGGTTTGGAACATTATCATAGGTAGCTCCTAAACTCTTGCTTGCAAAATCAACATCTTGTAACACTATGTTCTCTGTGCCATACGTTGCAACAACAACTTTACCTTCTTTGGTAACTCCCATCGACTGTAGGTAGTTGGTAACATCAATACTTCCAACTTGATTTCCTTGTGCATCTAAAAGCCAAATCTTATTTTCACCATTTGATAAATAGATATTTCCATCACCATCTACACAAGCATATTGAATATAGGCATTATCCTCACTCATCATCCCTGATAAATCCATTGTAAATAGTTCCGTTCCATCTTTATCGTATTTTTTAAGACTGTAAGTTTGTAAATATTCATCAATATCCTCTGATGTATTATAAGTACCCATTACTATAATAAGATTACCGTCATTATCCGTACAGATATTATAAACATTATCATTCTCCCCAATTTCAATTGGCAGAGTCTTTCCCTCAGTACCTCCCAACTCCATTGTTTTAATTGCAGCAGAAGATACCTGCGTAGCGTCATCATAATCCCACACAGAATAATAAATCATATTATTATTTATTACTACATTAGAAATATCTGATGTCTCAGATACCGTTTTGTATTCCGGAACATAAACATAATCTTTTGTGGCATTGGCTGAGGTATTCGACTCTTTCTTGCCACCACAGGCTGCGGTAGGTACGCACATTAGTGCTGCCATTCCAAGTGCTGTTAGCTTTTTGTAAAATTTCTTCATCGTATTCTCCCTTAACATTTTTATAGATAAACCATCTTATTTGATATTACTATTTTTTTAAAAATAAATCTTTAAATATTTCTTACTGTTTCCTTAAAGATTTTACTATATATTTCAACATTTTTATTATCGTACTTTTAACTGACAATATCAAGCATATTATAACAAAAAGAAAGAGCCAAAATTATCACAATAAACTGACTGAATTTAGACTCCTAACTATAATCTGAATGCTTCTAGCATAACATGCAATTCACTGGATTTTAATTTCATATCTTTACTATTATTTTGGATATTTTGAGCGAGCTTCAAATTATTTTGGACTACTGCTGAAATAGATTGTATTACCAACTCAAGCTCTAAAAGTGTATTGGTATGTGATTTAGATACTTTTGATACATGTAATGACTTTTCTGAAACAATTCCAACGGCATGGTCTACATGCTCAAAACTTTTACTTATCTCATTTACTTTTTCATTTCCTTCAGCAACAATACTATTACTTTTATGAATTAAGTGCTTCGTACGATTTGCAGCTTCACTGGTGCTATCTGCCAATTTCTTAATCTCAGAGGCTACCACACTAAATCCATTACCTGAATCACCTGCTCTTGCAGCCTCAATTGCTGCATTGAAAGAAAGAAGTTTAGTTTGTTCTGCAATATTCTCAATGATTGAAACAATTTCAAATATTTGTTTCGAAGATTCCAGCATCCTTGACATAGTTGATATCAGTTCGCTCATTTTATCTTTGCTAGTTACAATAGACTTTTTTACACCTTCACTGTGCTCATATACCTCAAATGTTTCTTCAGCATTTTTCTCCACATCACATGAAATAGTTCTAATATAACTGAGAAGCTCTTCTGTCGCACTCGCCTGCGTTGCGGCACCTTCTGTCATTTCATCCGCAATCAGGCTGATATTCTTTGCACTAAATGTTACCATTTGACTTGTATTAAAAATCGACTCCATCACACTATGTAATACAAGAATAATTTCTTTCATAGATTGTTCTATGGGATTAAACATACCCTTATATTCCATGTCTACGGTTACATGAAAATTTTTTTGTGATAACTCTCCTAATACGTTATCAATGTTTTTAACATATATTTTAAGTTGTTCTCCCGTTTCTCTTACCCTATCAGCCAATTTACCTAATTCATTTTCTGATTGATATGCAAGGCTAAAATTCAAATTTCCTCTGTGAACTTCCTCCATTGCATCACCAATTTCATCCAAAGGCATCTGTATACTTTTAATTACTTTGTTTATTCTGATTACGCAATGCCATATTGTTACCCCGATGAGCGCTAACAATAATAGAATCAATAGTAAAATTCCCTTTTCTACATTTTCTATGTGACTTTTCAGCTGGCTATTCGTATTATTTGTAATTTCCTGCAATATATCATCAATACTTTGCATTTTATCAAAATAATTTTCAGCTAGCAATTCTATTGCTTCCTGCTTTCTTTCTTGACTGCCAAGCAATATAGCCTGACTTCTATAAATGAATGCATCCTGTTGTATTTGCTTAATCTCTGAAATATTCTTCTTATATTGTGGCTTAGCCTCGGCGATTTTACTTAGATACTCTTGAATAAGCATATCATATGAATCTGCTTCATCATTAAATTGTTTCTGCTGCTCTTTTTCCTTAGACAAACACATTTTATATACAGCGTTTTGCGTACATAAGCTTGCATTTCTAGCTATACTAATATTATTTACCATTACAAGACTGCTTGTTTCTAAATTCTTATAATCAGTATACATACTCATAATTGTAAAAAATAATAATACATAGATAATAAAAGACGATATTATAATTGTTCGAAAAACTTTCCTTAAGTTTTCTCCTACAGAAATTTTCATTTGCCGTTTTATCATTTGATTCCTCCTGTTAACTATTGTTGGGTTATTATAGCAACAATACGTTAATTTGAAGTATAATCATTGTAAAACTTCTGCTAAATATCTTTCTTTTATCCCAAAATTTTTCCCCACAGGTGTGTATAAGCTTCCTTGAAATCCTTTTCCTTATATTTACTAATCGGTATTCTTTCATTATTTTTCATAACTACTTCATTTCTATTAAAGGTTTTAACTTTCTTTAGGTTGATTAAGTAACTTCTATGAATTCTTACAAAATTCAATTTGCATAGCTCAATTTCTATATTTTTTAACGTATCTATCGTAGTGATTTTCTCATTCAATAAATGATAAATCAATTTATGTCCAAATACTTCAATAAACAATATATCATTCGTCTCCAAATGATAGGTTTCATTCTTATATTCCACTATAATAGGTCTTACATACTTTTCATCTACCCCTCTTATACTCTCATCAAACTCTTTCGCAAAATCATCATAAGAAAGTGGTTTGATTAGATAACGAAATGCCTCTGCTTTATAGCCCTCTAACATGTAATCTTTAGAAACAGTCAGAAACCAGATGATTACTTTCTGATTTTTCTTTCGAATTTCTAATGCTGTTTCAATTCCATTCATACCTTTCATTTCAATGTCAAGTATAATAATTTTATATTCAGCGGTATATTGCCCTAATAAATCGAAGCCGCTATTAAATGTGCTCACTTCACAGTTGGTATTATTTTCCTTATTGAAGCGTTCAATAAATTCTTTTATTTGATTGCAAAAAATCTCATTGTCATCACAAATAGCAACATTAACTTTCATAAGCATTCCCTCTTTATAATGTATTTTGATAAGCAATCGGCAGCATAATAATTAACAAAAACTCTTTTTTCTCCTTATCAACGCTAAACTCTACATTTCCATTGTATTTGGCTGCTGCCATTTTAAGGCTTTGCATACCAAGTCCATGTTCTGCCTTGTTCTTCTTACTTGTAATTAAATCACCCTTTTTACTTATTGCTGGTTCAATTTCAAAATTATTTTTTACGGTAATAATAATTGCCGCTTCATTTCTGATAATATTAACCTTTATGTAACGTTCCCCCTGACACTTCTTACAGGCTTCCATCGCATTATCAAAACTATTTGTTAAAATCGCACATAAATCAAGCATTTCAAGCTCATTCAAACTATTTTTTTGAACTAAAACTTTTGTCTTGATATGATTAAGCTTAGCTGTATTACACTTTTCATAAAATATAATATCTGCTAATTCATTTCCTGTATCAAAGAATTCGTCATATCCTTCAACCGTTGCCAGACATTCCTCAACATATGTTTGAGAGGCTTCTGCATTTTCATGGTTCAAGCCTTGAATAGCCAGAAGATGGTTTTTAATATCATGGTACATCTTCCTTACGTTGACATTTTCTTTCTCCAATGCCGCATAGTACTCAAACTGTCCTTGATTGTAAAATTGTACCTTCGTGGCTTCCTGCTCAATGTTTCGCTTTTTGATGTAACTATTAAAAACTTGGTAAAATACTATATATGACGAAAAAATCAGTAATGATAATACTATTAAATATAAGGATGTAACTTGGTAGGTTGAAATATTATAGTAAGAAAATTCAATTACCATTGTCAAACAAGCAACTCCTGATATGCCTTGTAGTAACATGATAAGAACTTCCGAAAGTGAATATCGTTTCGTTTCTTTACCCAATTTTCTTACTAATATAGAGACAATTAATATATCTACTGTTTTTGAAAGAAAGGTAATTTGTAGGCCTATTGTAAAATTATTTAATAATTCTGCAACATTAATTGACCCATGTCTTAATGATAAAATCCCCAATGATACACTGTCACCTATCACTGAGCATAATGTCCATAAGCCTTGATATACAATAATATTTCTTAGAGAAGTTTGAAATAATAAATTAGCAACAATGCAGCCAATTGTAAACAGTATAAATAATTTTATTGTTACTGGTAATCCAAGTGTAGCAAAATATCCAGTTATAAAAATACTAGTAGGAAAAATAGATAGAATAAGCAAATTATTCCAACCTCTTCGCTTTCTTTCAAAAACGCCATTAAAGAATATCCAATATATAATAGCCTCAACAAATGCTACAACCGCTCTTGCTATGTACTGAATGAAAATCATTACTAACCCCTCCAAATAACTTTATAACCACACCAATTATTAACAAATTTATTTAAAATTATCTACTCATAAATTATTATAATACATATATCTCTTTGTTTCTACCACAAATTACCAAAAGAGCTTCTTTTTTGTCAAACCTCTGGACAAAAAGGAAGCTCTATATTTTATTATATTTAATATTAAATATTTAGAATTATTTTATCTGCTATTTCTCCAGTTTATCTTTTAAAGCTTGTGGCATTTCAGGCTCATGAAAAGTAGCAAAGCTTGGAAGCCAGCCTGATAATAGAGCAGCACCCATTGATATTTTCATCATTTTTTTTAACAAATCCTTCTTATTAATATCTGAATATTTAATTTTACCCATTATTTCAATCACTCCTTCTGTAATGATCGCAAAAATTGCGAATTTGTATAATTTATAATTTATCTGGTACAATCCTATTGTAACAAATAGTTCTGTAGTTAATATAAATCTGACTTTTTTCTTGGCTTTTTGGATTTCTTCTGTAGAAAATGTGCGCTTGCCATTTAAGATAGGTGCCAGCCCTAATGTGATGATGTAAGATATCGCTGCCAAAATAATTAATATCATATTATATTTTTCAGTAATATAGGGATTAATTCCTATTATGAAAGAATATGAAATAATCGAACATAAAAAGCATGCTAAATAAGTATTGGCATGATACCCTCCTGCCATAATGCGAATTGTACAAAAACATATTAAATAAATGACGGTTCCTATTAAATTATTACTAACGTAACCAATGAGTAACATTGCAGCTAAATTAACCATGCTAGACAACATTACTTCTAAACCATATATAACCACCTCCTTTTCTTCCTCGTTTTCCGCTTGATTAATGACGCCTGGGAAAACTTTCTTCACAATTAGCTTGTACATTAAATCTATGTACCTCCTTTCCCCGATTTAGCTTTACGCATGTCTAATAGCATATACAGCTTCATGGCATCTTATCGTTATTTCTACTAAAATAAACAATTAAATTATACCATTATTTGGTAATTTTTTCAACTGTTATAAGATTATTATTTAATGCTTTTCCTTTATATGCACGATATCAGTCTTTTAACTCTATTTACAAAGAAAAGATATTTCTTATTCGTCATTATTCGACAATATTTGATATCTTTTCTATTCATTTTATTTATCCCGATTGAAATATTTTGGTAACGCATCTAATTAATTTGAATGGAACATTGATCCATCTTCATATACCTATCCAGTACTACAAAATTTAAACTCTTTAATACAACTATTATGAAACCAGTTAAACTCTCCCAAGAATTAAATCCATCAGCTTGTTGATACATTTTTTATATTTTAGAACATATTTGTTCTGTTTTAAATAGTACTTACTGACTAATACTCATAAGTTTTCGCATATACTTTATAACAAAAGGAGCGGTTTACTTAAAGTCTACCTCTCCTTTCAAACAACCGCATTATTCTTGTATAAAACTAAGCTTGTTCTTAAATATATTACTTAATGTATCAATAAACAGATCTATCTCCTGCTCACTTGTATCCTTCCCCAACGAAACTCTTATTGCACCATTGATATAACTATCTGGTATTTTTAAAGCCTGTAACACATGTGATGGCACTACGCTACCTGAATTGCAAGCACTTCCTGTTGATACATATATCTCTTCTTCACCTAATAAAATTGCTAAGGTTTTAGAATTAATATTTTTAAAACAGATATTTATGATAGAATCTAATTTATTATCATTATCTTTACCTATCTCAATAAAGTCATAATTACGCTCTGTTAAACCGCGTATCAAACGTGTTCGAAGCCTTTCAAATTTTACTGTATTGATTTTAAGTTCTTCATTGCACAATTCTAATCCTTTTGTAAGACCTACTATACTTGCAATATTTTCTGTCCCGCCTCTCATTTGGTTTTCCTGATGTCCACCATGAATCAACGGTATCATTGGAGTATTTTTCTTTACATAAAGCAGCCCAACCCCTTTCGGAGCATATACCTTATGTCCTGATATACTCATCATGTCAATTCCCAATTCCTGCACATTAATTTTTAAATGTGGAGCTGCCTGTACCGCATCCGTATGTAGTAAAACATTGTATTTTTTACATATATCTGCGATTTTTTTGATTGGTTCTATAACCCCTACTTCATTGTTTACATACATCACAGATACTAAAATTGTATCCTTACGAATGCTTCTTTCTAGTTCTTGCAGATTGATCAAACCATTCTTGTTCACGGATAAGTATGTTACATCAAATCCTAATTGCTTGAGAAAATAAGAAGATTCTATGATTGAACTATGTTCAATTGAGGATATTATGACGTGACCACTTTTATTTTGGAGACACACAGCCTTTAATGCCCAATTATTAGATTCTGTGCCACAAGAGGTGAAGTATATTTCTTTAGCGGATGCGCAGTGATATAATTTTGCTATTTGCTGACGACAAACGTTGATGCATTTTTGATTGCTTAAACCTATTTTATAAATAGAAGAAGGGTTTCCGTAATTATCTTTAAAATACGGTAACATATGTTTAAGCACTTCCTCTCTTACATAAGTAGTAGCACTATTATCCAGATATATTTCTCTCATATTTCCTCTTTTCTCACTGTTTTTCTTAACAAAATTCAATTACAGCATTGTAAGCATGCTCCAAATCTAATTGCTCTATCATTTCTTTATTAATATGATTAAGAATTAGCTTTTTCCCATTCATATGACTATTTATTTCTTTTAAAAACTCGATTAATATTTTCTTAATTACATATGACCTATGTATGATGCAAGGATCATCATCTCCAAATTGAATTATGCTTTGTTCTATTATTACATGTTCTTTAATTGGTATATTTTCTATTTTCCCTTTATAAATTATCTGATTATCGTACATTATTATAACTTCTTGATTCATACAATCACTCCGTATTATTTTATAAAATAAATAAGTATAGAACGAGACTTCCTAAAATAAAATAAAATATCGCATTTAAAATTTTAATCAGATACATTCGTTCAACAAAAATACTGCTTATACTTATTACCTTATCTTTATTAATTGCTATGATACTGATTATTATCAAGGGTAAGACAAAGGCAGTGTTATAAATAAAAAAGTTAAAACATATTCTTATTGACGATATATTTTGAGTTTGTGACATCAGTAAAATAACAGGCAGATAAATTTGTCCAGTACACATAAACTCAGTAAAGGAAATTGCTACGCCCAACCCAAAATATATGAAATAAACAAATCTTCTATTTTGAACAGACACTACTTTCTGCATAAGATGTTTATTGAATTTTTTAATTCTCTTTGGCAATTGCAATACCACCTTTTGATGTTTCATTTTGCATGAATTTATTGCATCTATTAAATTCAATACAAATAAAACAGCACATAACACTAATATAAAGTATTTAATGACAAAATTAACAATACTAAAATCTATCTTGGATACAAAGGAGTACAATGTTGTTCCAATCAAGTAATATGTAATAAAGATTCCGCTAATAAAGCTAATACTAAGTTTTATAATCTTTTTCTTGTCATTGACAAAGCCTAACAGTGAAATAAGCAAAAGCAACATCGCAACCGCACAGGGATTAAAGCCATCTAACAAACCAGCAATAAATAAGTAAACGATTGTTAGTTTGGTATCATCTGACTGCGTAAAATTCCCTTTTGCCTTAATATCATTGATATCTACCAATAAATTCTCTGTATTTTTATCAACAACACCATTTTCAATTGATTGTATAATATTCTCCGCATTGGAATAAACCGTTTCACCTACAAATAGAATGGGAACCGATCGCTCTTTCTCATCGATGTGATACGTATCACAAAAACTGAAGAATAAATTCAGATTAGACGTATCCGATACATTTAAATAAAGGACATTGCTATTGCTGATTTTTGCAAATGCTTTCTCAATCATCATGCAATCAGAGCAAGTTGGAGAATAAAAATAAACACTCTTTACAATATTTTCTGCTTGTACATCTGATTTTAAATATAAAAGAGTACATATTGAGATAGCCAATATTATCATAATTTTTCTAGTACTCATGTTATAATACTCCTTTTATCTACATTACATTTTACTCTACTCTTCCTTAGATAATATTTTACTAATTTCTTCAGTCGAATATAAACCATTAAATTTTTCATTATTCACAAAAAAAACCGGAACACCTTCTATTTTATTTAGTTCCATTTCTTGTTCTATTGTTCCTTTTATTTCTTTTCTCTTTTCAAGCTCAGCTGCACTTAGTGATTCAGATTCATCTATTGTTGCATAATCCATCCAATTTTCGTAACCATTTGTTATAAAATCATAGTCATAAAACTTATCGTTACTCCAATTGTATACATAATCATCCGTTATTTTATAAATTATTTGAACTTCATTACTATCAAGTAAGCCCTTTGCAGCTTCTCTTATATTAGCACTTAACTGTTTACATTTACTGCAACTGAAGCTAGTATAAAAATATATTTTAATTTTTGCACTATCACTTCCAAATTTAATACCTTCACTGGATAAAGCAACCACATTGCCCGAATTACAATAAACATGATATAAATTAGTAAAAACAGAAAGCAAAATAATAAGTATTAGTATTAAAATGACTTTCTTTTTCATATTTATAAACCTCAATTTTCTTTACTATTTTCTATTTTATACTTTGCTAACAAAAATTTTATCATTGAAAAAACAAAGCCTAATATTACAAATACAATAGACAATATGGAAAACAAGGAATTTCGATAATTAATTTCTAACCCTGTCACTCCTCCTACATCTCCTCCAACTATGCTAAAGCTGTTAAATGGAAACGTGATAGTTGTCTCAGCAAAAAATGCATAAGCTGCCGAACATATAATTAGAGCAAACGTACTACAAATTACAATTCCAAAAGCCATGCCATAACCTGACAAAACAGTTAACAAAATATTTTTTTTATCTTTCATATATACCTCCATATTAGCTTTCTTTATTCCATTTCAACTTGGTAATCTTAAAAATCATAAAATAGATTGTTACCATTAAAAAAAATATTATAACATATAAAATATATTTATTTATTTGAAACAATTTGCTCATAATAAATAATATTGGAATCATACCAAAAATTATTCCGATCGAAATTAACCCTTGCATAAATGGTTTCTCTGAAGTAAGAGGAAACAATAATCCTATGAAATATAATATTATACTTCCTGTGCAACTTGTTATCAGACCAAGTAAAATATTAAATACATTAACAGGATAAGTAAATAGTATAGTACTTAATATAATGTATATCGTAAGTGAAACTATTATGTTACCCATAAGCTTTCCATAAGTATATTGCTTGTAACTTATTCCCAGGTTTTTGTACAACGGTAATAAATTCTCTTCCATTCCATATGAATAAATAGATATAAAAGAACTTAATGCACCTGTAAACATGCATATTCCACTATTTGATATGTTAAGCTTTAATACTTTTCTTACTAAAATCACAATAATACATGCTAAAATATTAAACATTACAATTTCTTCGTTGCGTGCTAATATTTTTATTTCTTTAATAGCTATATTAACTATTTTATTTTTATGAAATTTTATAAACTTAAAAATTTTAAATAACCTTTCCTCCTCAATTTTCTCACTTAAGCTAGATACTATAAAAAATATTAGAATAATTGAGACTATGAATCCAACATTAATCAAATAATTACATTCTATTTTAGGTAACTGTGAAGAAAATAATGTTATAAATGGAGCAGTGATCGTAATCAATTCAAATTTATAAACGGAATAACTTTGAAGCATATTTTCATATACCTCAAAAAATTGAATATGATACCATACAATACCAAACACTATGATTGTTGTGATTATATTTTTGTAATATGGAATCCTTATTTTTGAAGCTATAAACATAAGCAAATTAAATATACTAAATAGAAATAAGGTAATTATTATTGATTGTAATAATAAACAAAAAATAAAGCCAAAAATAATCATTAGGTCGATTTTATTAACTAACATAGCTGGTATATATATAATAAAAACAAATAAAAAAGAACTAAAAATAATATTTATAATAACAGGTAAATAATAACCAATTTTTTTTTCAATTTCTTTTATTGGAAAACATATTAATATTCTAGTAATTGTATTTTGTTCCGGAGTCAGACATCTTAGTAATATAAAAAACATAACTGTAATAAACGAAATTGTTATTAATTCTGATAATAATAATAAATAAAGAGCTCTTGAATCTCCGTTTAAAAATAAAGTTAGTATTTCACCACTTATTAGATAGCCCGTAAAAAAACATATACCAAAGAATAGTATGAATAGTATTCCAATCTGAACTTTTTTTTGTGTAGTGTCAAGAAAGCCTGCTAAACTTTTCTTCCAGATTTTTAATATTAAATTAAAGAGAATTAATGAGCTTCTCAATATCTTCACCTCTATCCTGTTTGATTGAACATTTTAAAAATACTTCATCAATATCATCTGTTTGATATCTGTATTTCAAATCTTCAATTGTACCAAGCTCTAATAAACTACCACAAGATATAATTGCCATTCTGTCACATAATTGTTCGGCTGAAACTAAATCATGTGAAGATATAATAGCACTGCCTCCATTGCTCACATACTTTCTAATTAACTTTTTCAGAATAATAATTGCTTCTACATCCAAACCTCTGTAAGGTTCGTCAAGTATCATTGCTTTGCTTTTTACCATAAAAGCAGTGATTAACTGTATCTTCTTTTTCATTCCATGAGAATATGTTTTTATTGGTTCATTTAAATATGTATCAATATGAAATAAATTTACTAAATTATTTTTAAAGTCTTCCTTGATATCAATATATATTTTACTTACAAAATCTATATATTCTTTTCCCGTCAATGCTTCAATTAAGAGTAATTCGTCTGGTACATAAAAAACATTTCTTTTAAATTGAATTGTCCCATTCTCAAATTCATCTAAATATGCTTTACCAGAAGTAGGATTAATAATTCCAAAAATAGAGTTAATAAGGGTAGTTTTTCCAGAACCGTTTGGTCCCGATAAACATATTATTTCTCCCTCTGATAACTCTAACGTAAAATTTTTAATACCCCAAAATCCATTGGAATATTGTTTTGAAATATTGTCTATCTTAAACATAGTATACCTTTCCTACAAATTATATAAAGATTTTTCAAATATAAGGATTGTATGCAACTATACTATAATATAAATGTTGGTGAAAACTAAAAATAATAGTTTTCACCAATCATTCATATTAGCTATCGTATGCTATTGACATCCGATTTTCACGCTACCTCCGCCATCTGTGTATGACCATTGACCGCTAAAGGTTTTTCCCTTAGCAATACAGAATAGTGCACAAGCTGCAACAATAGTTGCTGCAAGTGCCACTAATATAGCAATTGCTATAACGTACCATACAACAAAATCTTCGGTAACCGCCAAATCTGCTGACATACTAGGTGCAATATAGTTTTCCATGAGTTTTCCTCCCCTCATAATTTTTATATAATAAAAACATAATGTTTTTATTAACTATTATTTACTAAACAGAATGCGAAGCAATATATTTTTTCCATCTCCTGAAAATGGAAGTAAGTTGACTATTTGTATTAAATAAGAAAAAAAGAATATATAAAAATACAAATAGAATTCTTTTGGTATGAGAAAATATGTACTTACATAACCGGCAGCACCTATTACAAATGTAATGAATGGGCCTGAAAGTTCTACCCACAAACCTGAAATTTGTTGATCTTTTCTTCGTTTAAAAGACATCATCATCCCTCTAATTACAAAGAAACCACTCTTGGTTTGATTGGAAATTTTTCTAAAATAGTAGGCATGTAACGTTTCATGCATAGAAATACTCGTAACAGTACCTATTATAAATAAATTAACATAAGCAAAGATATTCCATGCATATTCATATATTGTTTGATTAAAATCATAAGATAAATACAATATAAATAATATTGCTAAATCCAATATAATAACTAATCCTTTCAGCTTGCTTATTATAATCTTACATAATTGAACAAATATCATAAAGAAGTTACTGTCTAGTATGTCGTAGCGTTCTACTCTTCTATATAGAATATTAAAAATCAATCGTGCAATATTTTTATATAATAAATTATTTGATTCTATTTTCAAATTGAGTATATTTCTTTTGTTTGCATCAAGAATTAATTGATTTACATCATTCAAAACTCTGTCATCTTTACATCCATATTGAAAGTTCATATCTTTCACTATATCTAATAAATTGTTTTTTCCATCTACTAGTTTAAATACAGCTAACGCTGTGCTATTTAATTTTGTTTCATATTGTAACGCGTCGTCAGAAATAATATTGTCTATTAATTTTACTCTAGGTGGAAAATCTGGAATAATATTAACCTTGCACATTATAATACTCAATAAATATTTAATATTCATTCTTCTCTTCCCCTCCTCAAAAAATTATGCATTAAATTATAATATATTTTATTTACAATTATGAAGCATTTAAAAATAATTTATTTCTGATTTAAATATATCATATTATTGAAATAATTGATGATTTTAGCGTAAATGGACATCTTAAAAGCACCAATGGACTATTTTTATAAACATGTTTTAACAAGTGGTGAACTGTATTTTGACTTTTCCATTTTGTAAACTACTTCCAAATTTTGTAAATTGCTAAATATTTGCCGTTAAATGTATTTCTAAGTTGTAACAAATAAAAACCCCTCCGAAGAGGGACTATGTGTATTACTGTACTTTCATTGTCAGTTGTATTCTTTTTTTTGCTAAATCTACGCTCATAACCATTACATCTACGATATCTCCGACGCTAACCACCTCGAGTGGGTGTTTGATATATTTTTCTGTCATTTGTGAAATATGAACTAAACCATCTTGATGAACTCCAATATCTATAAATGCTCCAAAATCTATTACATTTCTAACCGTTCCCTTTAAAGTCATTCCCGGTGTTAAATCTTTCATTTCCAACACGTCCGTTCTAAGAATTGGCTTTGGCATTTCATCTCTTGGATCTCTCGCAGGCTTTTCTAATTCTTTCACAATATCCTGCAACGTAATCTCTCCGATTCCCAATGTTTGTGCTGTTTTCTTGTAATCTGATATCTTTTTCGTTAAATGATTCAGGCTTCCTTTTGAAATGTCCTCTAATGAATAACCTAAGTTCTCAAGTAAAGCCTTTGCGGCTTCATAGCTTTCTGGATGTACACTTGTGGCATCCAATGGATTCTTGCCTCCTTGAATCCTCATAAATCCTGCACACTGTTCGTATGCTTTGGGTCCTAACTTTGCTACTTTAAGCAGTTGCTTTCTATCTTCAAAACGCCCGTTCTCTTCCCGGTAAATTACAATATTCTTCGCAATAACCTTGCTGATTCCTGAAATATATTCCAGAAGGGAAGCGGATGCCGTGTTTAAGTCTACTCCCACTTTGTTTACTGTATCCTCTACCACTGCTCCAAGCGCCTCGCTAAGCTTCTTTTGATTCATATCGTGCTGATATTGGCCAACTCCGATGGATTTAGGATCAATTTTGACAAGCTCTGCCAAGGGATCTTGTAACCTTCTTGCAATGGAAGCAGCACTTCTTTGTCCTACATCAAAATTCGGAAACTCTTCTGTTGCCAGCTTACTCGCTGAATACACAGAGGCTCCTGCCTCATTTACTATGACGTACTGAATATTCATTTTTATTTCTTTTATCATATCTACTATAACCATTTCGGATTCTCTGGATGCAGTTCCGTTTCCCACTGAAATCAATGATATATTATACTTTTCAATTAGATTTTTTACAGTAGCTTTCGCTTCTTTTACTTTGTTTTGTGGAGCAGTTGGAAAAATAACTGTAGTATCAAGCACCTTACCCGTTGCATCTACTACAGCAAGTTTACAGCCTGTTCGAAAGGCCGGATCCCATCCAAGCACCACCTTGCCAATAATTGGCGGCTGCATTAAAAGCTGCTCTAAGTTCTTACCAAAAACCTTGATTGCTCCGTCTTCTGCATTTTCTGTCAATTCATTTCGAATCTCACGCTCAATCGCAGGTGCAATTAATCTCTTATAACTGTCCTGAATGATTTCTTCCAATATCGAATTTGTTTTCTCATTTTCTAACTTGATAATCTGCTTTTTTAAAAAGCGAAGAATATCTTCCTCTGGCGCCTCAATTTTAACATTAAGCAGTTTTTCACTTTCCCCTCTGTTTAGAGCTAAAATTCTATGACCAGCTAATTTTACAATCGGTTCTTGAAAGTTATAATACATTTCAAATACTGATTCTGCACTTTCGTTTTTTGCCGTTGAAGTTAAGATTCCTTTTTTCTCAGTTATATTTCGAATATAAATTCTATAGTCCGCTTCATCTGATATATACTCAGCCAAAATGTCCTTTGCACCATCTATAGCATCCAAAATTGTATTGACTTCCTTATCTGGGGCGATAAATGCTTCTGCTTCTTTTTCGATTGAATTTTTAGTATTACCAAGCATTATGATATTGGCCAATGGTTCCAGTCCTTTTTCTTTGGCTATGGTTGCCCTTGTTCTCCTCTTTGGTCTATATGGGCGATATAAATCTTCTACAATGACCAATGTTTCAGCACCAAGAATTTGACTCTTTAACTCTTCTGTAAGTTTTCCCTGTTCTTCTATGGTAGCCAGAACCTGTACCTTTTTCTCTTCTAGATTGCGAAGATAAATTAATCTATCGTTTAAATTTCTTAGAACTTCATCATTTAAAGTACCTGTTGCTTCTTTTCTGTATCTTGAAATAAATGGAATTGTATTGCCTTCATCAATCAGCTTTACTGCTGCTTCCACCTGCCACTTTTTGACTTCCAGTTCGGTAGCTAATTTTATTATAATATCCATAGTTGTTTCATACCATTTCCTTTCCTATTCCCAACATTTACCTCATTGGGCAAACGCTAATTAAAATTATAAATCAATTTTGAATGCTATTCAAGTTGTAATTATTTGTAAGGCATGTTAAAATCTACTTTAGTGATAATTTGGAAACACTTTAAAATTTAGGGAGGACTTTATGGATTTTAACAATAATCAATCAATACCTGAAAATAATTCAGTTAATCAAACTAATAATAATTATTCAAATGATAATCAAGCAAATGGAATGGCTACGGCTTCCCTAGTACTCGGTATTCTTGCAATCATATCTATTTGCTGTGTTTTTGGATCGTATGTGTTTGGAGGTATTGCTATTACTCTTGCCTTATTATCAAGAGGAAAAAATACAAAACTTAGTTCTAATGCATTAGTTGGAACTATTCTTTCCATTATAGGCATGACAATTTCTACTTTCATAATTGCAGCTTATGCTGTTGTGTTATTTACTACCTATAATTCACCGGAGGAATTTATGAAAGATTATGAATCTTACTACGAAGAATATTATGGTTCTGAATTTCCTTATCAATTTGATTATAATGATAACTCTGGTTCTTATAATTATGATTATAATAATGGCTCGGATACATTTAACTATTATGATGACGGTACATACGATTATTATAATAATGGTCAGCCTGAAATAATTAAATTGCCAAAAACATTATAAAATTACTAATTTTTCTTTTTACTGCAAATTTTTCAGTTAAATACAAAATGCCGGATGAATTTACTTCAGCCGGCTTCTTTTAACTTATCTTATTCTTATTGAAAGTGATAATCGTGTTCTGATTCTATAACTTCATTTGTGTCCTTGGCTATAGTTTCCCTAAGCTCTCCTCTTAAATCCATATAAAAATATGTAACCGTACTAAATAGATATGGCTCGACCCATAGCATTGATAACCCACAACTTAATAAAGACAATAGCTGCCAGCCAATAAATGAAATAAGTATATAAAAGAACCTGCCTTTGTGACCTTTCATCATGGTACGACATGCTTTTAATGCTTCAACAGCAGAATGCTGAAAATTATCTGACATAATATAAAAGGTTAAACCATAATTAAGATTAATCATAATCACTAAAACAAATCCTGCAATAAAAGCAAATATAGCCATTAAAACAATGGAAATACTTTTTGTTACAGCATATGCTGCGACTAACAAAATTGCAGGTAAATAGCATAAAATTCCCATAAGACTGATAAGCACTGCTATAATAATTATTTTATCAGGATGATTGGAAAACCCCCAGAAAATATCACTAACTTGATAATTCTTATTTCTACATAAATTAGTATAAAATCGAATTAATCCTACTCCAAGTACAGTTGACAACAAGGATATTATTATTATTATTACGTAATAAATAATGACAGAGGTTGTGTTATTCTCATTATAAAATAATGCTGCTATTAGTGTTACTGGTAATGTGATTAATCCCGACAATAGTAAGACTCCTATTGCTATAGCATATCTTCCTTTTAGCTTTTCTCTAGCCAAAGCCTTAAGCTCTGCAGATGATTTACAATTCATATATATTAACTCTCCATTCTTTTTCATAATCTTATTAAGTATAACATTAACACTGATAAAACTCAATATTGCATAGAAATATTTAAGTGTGATACCATAGTTTATAAATGATACGTTCACTAAAGGAGATTTTTATGAATACAGATAACGATAAAATGCTTTATCAAATAGGGTTAGCGCTTCTAATACTTGCACTTTTTACGATATCATTGATATACCTATTTCATATTCACTATGAAATATTTTTATTTCCATGTTTATTTCATAAATTAACCGGCTTATACTGCCCTGGCTGTGGTGGAACCCGCTCTGTGCACGCCCTACTGCATGGACATCCCTTGGTATCGCTTCAATATAACCCGATTGTTGTATATTGTGTATGCATATATATCTGTTATATGTTTAGCAACACCATTGAAATACTCTCTAAACATAAGATTAAAATAGGAATGAAGTACCGTGATTGTTATATTTGGCTCGGTCTGATTCTAATTCTTATTTTTTTTATAATACGAAATATTCTTCTTATAGCATTCCATATAGATTTAACAATTATCTAAAAGCTTTAAGTTTTCATGCTGATCTCACACAAATTATTGAAAAATTATTATATAAAAATAACCTGCCAAAATAAAGCTTATTTTAGTAGGTTATTTAAATATAAATGCTATTTGCTAAATAAATAGTCTATGGTTTTATGGCCATTTTCTATGTAATTGCCACTTTTTTTGGCTTCTGCCTCATTATAATTCCATGTATGATTCTGTATATTGGTACTATCATACAGCATATATGGCACTGGATCGCTAGTATGGGTTCTGACACAAATTGGTGTAGGATGATCTGGAAGAACAATCATTCGATAATCTACCTTTTTAGCATCTAATCCGTCTACTACATTTTTTATTACTCTTTGATCCAGATATTCGATTGCTTTTACTTTTCTCTCAATACTTCCTTGATGCCCCATTTCATCTGGTGCTTCCACATGTATGTACACAAAATCATAATCCTGCTTTGTTAAAACATCGATTGCTGCAAGTGCTTTTCCCTCATAATTCGTTTCTAAAGTTCCATTTGCACCTTCTACTTCAATATTAAGCATGGAAGCCCCAACTGCAATTCCTTTTAATAAATCAACAGCTGATATCATAGCTCCCTTTTTATGATTTTTTTCTTGAAAGGAAGAAAGCGCTGGTCTTGTTCCGGCTCCCCAAAACCATATGGAATTTGCTGGATTCAAGCCTTTTTCTTTTCTTGCTATATTGATTGGATGCTTGGAAAGTATTTCATAGCTCTTCTTCATCATAGCACTTAATGCTTTATCCTGAGGTAAATACTGACCAATTACCTGTCCTAGCACATCATGAGGCGGAGTCAGCTCTACTACCTCTCCTTTATCCCATATGAGAAGATGCCGATAACTGGTTCCTAAATAATAAGAAAATTCATGATTCGCCAATTCTTCTTTTACAGCCTCTAGTAAGACTGCTGCATCTTTTGTACTAATCTCACTTGAGCTATGATCAATAATAGTTTTTTCTTCATAGGGTTTATTGTCATCTGATATAGTAACTATATTACATCGGATAGCAATATCTGTTTCTTTCATGTCTACACCAATACTTAGCGCTTCAAGGGGAGAACGTCCCGTATAATAGAGCTTAGGGTCATATCCCAATACAGATAAATTAGCTGTATCGCTACCCGGCTTCATTCCTTGCGGTATCGTATTAATCAGTCCTATCTCTGACATCTTTGAAAGTTCATCCATTTTGGGTGTGTTGGCATACTCTAGCGGAGTTTTACCGCCAAGCTCTTCAAGTGGCTCATCTGCCATACCATCACCTAATACAACAATATATTTCATTTCGTTCACCTCAATTAATTTACTAGTCTTCTATTCGAATGCGATTTATGATTCCTTCACATTTTTCTGCCTTTACCTGATAATCTGCTTCTGTCATAATTTCTGTTACAAAGCCAAATTCATCTTTTAGATCTGAAACTTTAACAACTTCAACCTTACCAAAAATTCCCTCAATCACATTTAGCTGTACATTTTCATTACCACTAACACGTACAAAGAATCTGGTTTTGGAGGATCTGATATCTGCCAATTCAAGCTTTTTATTACTCCATAACTGCATAATGTTTCGATTCAAATGCTTTGCTGCATCAACTACATCGGCAACTACTGCACTAGCCGTCGGAAGTTTACCCGCTCCACTTCCATAGAACATTACATCTCCAAGAACATTACCATGTGCAAATATTCCATTGAATACATTATTTACACTAAATAATGGGTGCTCCGAACTTATCATGAATGGGGCAACCATAGCATAAAAGCTATCTCCTACTCTTTTGCTGGATGCCAAAAGTTTGATTGCCCTTCCCATCTGATTTGCATATTTAATATCCTCTGCCGTTATTTTTGTAATGCCCTCTGTATAAATATCTTCATAATCCACCTGATTGCCAAATGCCAGAGAAGAAAGGATTGCTATTTTCCTGCAAGCATCGTAACCTTCTATATCTGCTTCAGGGTGCCTTTCGGCAAAGCCCTTATCTTGCGCATCCTTAAGCACTGTGTCAAAATCAAGCCCCTCATGAGCCATCTTACTTAATATGTAGTTTGTTGTTCCATTTAAAATTCCCGTAATTTCATCGATTTCATCTGCCGTTAAGGAAGAATTTAATGGTCTGATAATAGGGATTCCACCCCCTACACTCGCCTCAAATAAGAAATTAATATTTTTTTCTCTTGCTATTTGAAGAAGCTCACAACCGTGCTTTGCAACCAACTCTTTGTTAGAGGTACATACACTTTTACCTGCCAAAAGTGCATTTTTTACAAAAGTATAAGCAGGTTCAACACCTCCCATAACTTCTACAATAATTTTAATTTCCTCATCCTTAATAATTTTGTCGAAGTCATGAACAATTTTATTTTGTATTGGGTCACCCGGAAAATCTCTTAAGTCTAAAACATATTTAATATTAATTTCCTCGTTTGCACGTTTGTTAATACTCTCCTGATTCGTGTTTAATACCTCTACAACACCTGAACCTACTGTGCCATATCCTAATATTCCTATATTTATCATCTTGTCACTCCTTAGCTAATATTTTTAAATAATGAATTCCTCTTATTTCTTCTATGTTTTCAATCATTTTAGTTACATCACCTGATTCTGGCAATATGTCAACACTTAATGTTAATGTTGCTATGCCATTAATAGGGATCGTTTGATGGATGGTTAATACATTCCCGCTATACTCAGCAATGCTTGCTAATACCTCAGATAAAAGTCCAGGAATATCATCAAGCTGAATTACAAATGTCATTGTCTTTCCTTTTGTATTTTCATGATACGGAAAAATATCGTCCTTATATTTATAAAAAGAACTTCGGCTTATTCCTACTTTTTCTGTGGCCTCCTGAACTGTCATAACTTTCTCAGCATCCAATAATCTCTTAGCCTCTACTACTTTGAGCAAAACCTCTGGAACAGCTTTTTGTTTTACTACATAATATTTTTCTCTTTCTACCATACAATCCTTCCTCTTTGTTTGCACACGAAAAACATTTGTATTCTCAACAAAGATATTAACACAATTGTTAGTTCTATGCAACCGTTTTTGTTTTATAATTGTTTTTGCACATCAAATTAAACACATTTCTATTATTTTGCTATTCTAGAATTATGTAGTATTTACTCATTTCTTTTTAAACATCTTACAATAAAAAGGACAGGTATACAGCGCCTGCCCTTTTTATTGTTTTATTGGTTTTCCATAAATACTGCTATATTGTCCTGTTCTTCATCTGACATAAGCTTCTCTGTGTTGAGTATAATAACAATGTTACTATCTACCTTCGCAATTGATTTAATATATAAGGTATCATAAGATTTTACAATTGGCGGAACATCAGTAATATTCATTTTATCAATGCTTTGTATTTCACTAACCATATCTACTTCTAGCGCTATAGGCATTTTTTTTATATTTGTTACTATAATTTTTCTCTCTATATTATCCTCTTGTGCCTCCGGTAAATTAAATTTACTTCTCAGGCTAAATACCGGGATAATTTCACCTCTTAGATTTATAATTCCTTTGATATGATTTGGTGCATTTGGTATTCTTACAGTATGCTGTGCCGGTTCTATCGCGTTTACTAAAGATATGTCTATACCATACTCTTCATTGTTCAATTTGAATATAATTGGTTTAATGTCTTCCATTTTAATCCTCCTTATTCCAATTCATGCTGTTCCATTTTAAATAACCATTAATGAAAGAATCTATATTGCCATTCATTACGCTGTCAACATTTCCCGACTCAACATTGGTTCTATGATCTTTGACCATTGTATAAGGTTGCATAACATAGGAGCGTATCTGATTGCCCCAACCAATCTCTTTTACCTCGCCTCGAATATCTGATATTTTATCAGCATTCTCTTGCTGCTTTAATAGATATAATTTTGCCTTTAACATTTGCATAGCTTTATCTTTGTTACTATGCTGAGAACGCTCATTTTGGCATTGTACTACAACTGAGGTAGGAATATGTGTAATCCTTATTGCAGATGATGTCTTATTAATATGCTGACCGCCTGCTCCGCTTGAACGATACGTGTCAATACGTAAATCGTCCTCATTAATTTCAATTCCTAAATCTTCCTCTATATCCGGCATGATATCACAGGAAGCAAACGAAGTCTGCCTTTTACCTGCTGCATTAAACGGTGATATACGAACCAATCGATGTACACCCTTTTCACTCTTTAAATAGCCAAAAGCATTCTCTCCATTTACCTGAAAGGTAATTGACTTAATTCCAGCCTCATCGCCATCTAAATAATCAAGTACCTCCTGAGTAAATCCTTTTGAATCCACCCATTTACTATACATTCTATACAACATGCTCACCCAGTCACAGGCCTCTGTTCCTCCAGCCCCTGCATGAAGAGTGACAATTGCATTATCTTTATCATATTCTCCTGATAATAGTGTTCGGATTCTTACTCCATCCAGCTTATTAATAAATTGACTAAGAAGCTCATCGATCTCTGGGATGAGAGACTCATCATTTTCCTCATATCCCATTTCAATTAATGTTTCAATCTCTTCAAAGGTATTTTTTAATTCATTGTAATCCTCAATATCGTCTTTTAGTACCTTTAATTCTTTCATTCCAGCTTGAGACTTTTCAGTGTTATCCCAGTAACTAGAGGCTTCCATATCTTTTTCTAATTCTTCGATTCTCTTTTCTTTTCTATCTAATTCAAAGTGAATCCCTTACTTCTATTAATCCTTCTACATAGGTGTTAAGCGTAACTTTAAATTGATCAAGTTCTACCAACATCTTCCCTTCTTTCTTCATACTGATTTTATATTATGCTCTGCCACAGCATTGTTTATACTTTTTACCGCTTCCACAAGGACATGGATCATTTGGGTAAACCTTTGTATTTTCACGACGTACCGGAGCCTTTGCAACTGTATCATCCTTATTTGTCCCTGTTACCTTAGCAACCTGTTCTCTTTCAACCTTTTGTTCAATACGAACATGCATTAAAAGTCTGACCGTATCCTCTCGTATATTTGCTGTCATTGCATCAAACATCTCATAGCCATTGAGTTTATATTCTACCAGCGGATCTCTTTGTCCATACGCTTGTAAACCAATTCCTTGACGAAGTTGATCCATATCGTCAATATGATCCATCCATTTTTTATCTATAATTTTAAGAAGAATCACTCGCTCTAGCTCACGTAGTGTCTCCGCTTCTGGAAATTCAGCTTCTTTTTCTTCATAAAGCTTAACTGCATTTTCCTTTAGCATATGCTTTAACTCATTTTTCTTAATATCTTTCACTTTATCCGGTGTAATCTCCTGTATCGGAATAATTGGTATCAATAAGGAGTTAAGCTCGGTTAAGTTCCAATCCTCAGATATGCTGTCATCTCCAACTACAATATCGGCTGCACTTTCTACCGTATCCGTTACCATTTTATAGATAACGTCACGCATACTTTCTCCGTCTAACACTCTTCGTCTTTCAGCATAAATAATCTCGCGCTGTTCATTCATAACCTGATCATATTCAAGCAAATTCTTTCTGATACCAAAATTATTGCTTTCTATCTTCATCTGCGCTTTTTCTATCGCATTGGATAGCATCTTATGTTCAATCTGTTCATTCTCCGGAACTCCAAGCGTTGTAAACATATTCATAAGACGCTCAGAACCAAATAATCTCATCAAATCATCTTCTAACGAAATAAAAAATCTGGACTCACCTTGATCTCCCTGACGACCTGCACGACCTCTTAACTGATTATCAATACGTCTTGATTCATGCCTTTCCGTTCCGATTATCTTTAATCCACCTGCTGCCTTTGCTTCTTCGTCAAGCTTGATATCCGTACCACGACCTGCCATATTCGTAGCAATTGTAACTGCCTTATGAACACCTGCTTCTGCTACAATTTCGGCCTCTAACTCATGAAATTTGGCATTTAATACCTTATGTGGAATTCCTTGTTTTTTCAAAAGGGCACTTACTTCTTCAGACGCTTCTATTGTTATTGTACCAACAAGCACCGGCTGTCCTTTTTCGTAGGATTCTTTTATTTCATGAATTACTGCATACAGCTTTTCTTGTTTCGTCTTATAAACCGCATCCTGCCTATCATCTCTTGCAATCGGTTGATTTGTAGGAATTTCAATAACGTCCATTCCATAAATATCTCTAAATTCCTTTTCTTCCGTTAAAGCGGTACCTGTCATACCACATTTCTTTACATATTTATTAAAGAAATTCTGGAACGTAATATTGGCCAAGGTCTTACTTTCCCTCTTTACTTTAACATGCTCTTTCGCTTCAATTGCCTGATGAAGTCCGTCTGAATATCTTCTTCCTGGCATAATACGTCCGGTAAATTCATCTACAATAAGTACTTGATCATCTTTTACAACATAATCCTGATCTCTAAACATTAAGTTATGTGCACGCAGTGCTAATATAATATTGTGCTGAATTTCAAGATTATCTGCATCTGCAAGATTATCAATACTGAAGAATTTCTCTACTTTGCCAACACCTTCTTCGGTCAGGTTTACAACTTTATCCTTTTCATTAACAATAAAGTCACCTGTTTCTTCAATCTCTTCGCCCATTATTGCAGCCATTTTAGAAAATTCGGCACTTGCTTCACCACGTTTTAACTGTCTGGCTAATATATCACAAGCCTCATAAAGCTTGGTGGATTTTCCACTTTGACCAGAAATAATCAATGGAGTTCTGGCCTCATCAATTAAAACGGAATCCACCTCGTCAATAATCGCATAATTTAACTCTCTCATTACCAGTTGTTCTTTATAAATAACCATGTTATCTCTCAGATAATCAAATCCAAGCTCGTTATTTGTTACATATGTGATATCGCAAGCATAAGCAGTACGTCTTTCATTGTTGTCCATAGCATTAAGAACCGTACCTACCGTTAATCCTAAAAATTCGTGAACTTGTCCCATCCACTCTGCATCACGATGTGCCAGATAATCATTTACCGTAACGACATGTACTCCTTTACCTGTCAGCGCATTTAAATAAGCTGGTAAGGTGGATACCAAAGTTTTACCTTCGCCAGTCTTCATCTCTGCAATTCTTCCTTGATGTAGAATCACACCACCGATTAGCTGTACTCTATAATGCTCCATTTTAAGCACTCTCTTAGCTGCTTCTCTAACTGTAGCATAAGCTTCAGGCAAAATACTATCTAATGATTCTCCGTCAGCAACTCTCTTCTTATATTCTTTCGTCTTATCTCTTAACTGTTCATCAGTCAGAGCTTCCATTGTTGGCTTTAATGCCTCTATTTTATCCACAATCGGATAAACCAATTTTAATTCTCTTTGACTGTGCGTTCCAAATACTTTTTGAAAAAGTCCCATTTATTTTACTCCTATTAGCTAATTTTCTTTGATTTGTACTTATTAAAATTCTCTTAATGAGTATTGTAACACTAAGTATGCCATTATTCAACCAATTTCTAACATGTACACACTCTGTACATACTCTGTACATAATTCGTCTAATATCATTAACAAGTTGATTTTTTTTGTGGTTTTTCTTATACATTTCAAACACGTAATTGTGTACCATAACAAGGTCTTCCCTATGAAATAAAAAACCTGCCAGTTTCCTGACAGGACTTTCCTTAACATTCTGGTTCAATCAAACCATAAGTATTACTCTTTCTTTTATAAACGACACATACTTCATCATTTTCTGCATTTCGAAATACGAAAAAGTTATGTCCTAACAATTCCATCTGTACACATGCATCTTCCGGATACATTGGCTTAATTCCAAACTTCTTGGTTCTTATAATTTTGACTTCTTCATTGTCTTCATATTCTTTATCTATAAACTCTTGTCTAAAATTCAAATCACCATGCTTCTTATCAATAATTTTATTTTTGTATTTCTTTAATTGTCTTTCTATAATTTCTTCTACAAGATCAACTGATACGTACATATCATTGCTAACTTGCTCAGAGCGGATTATGCTTCCTTTCACTGGAATTGTTACTTCTATCTTCTGTCTTTCTTTCTCAACGCTTAAAGTTACATGAACTTCAGTCTCCGGAGTAAAATACTTTTCTAATTTTCCCAACTTTTCATGAATTGCACTTCTTAAACCTTCTGTTACATCAATATTTCTGCCCACAATATTATAACGCATGATGTCCCACTCCTTTACTGTTTGTATTACAATATTACCTTACATCTAATATCGTAATGTAATTATATCACATCTGAGTTATTTTACAATAGCTTAACATTTTGTTTCACATTTTTTTAAAATATTCTCTTAATTTTTTGACAACTCTCTAACATTTTCAATTTCTTCTTGTTATATTTTGACGATATAAAAGTCAATACCTTTTTTCCTTTTTTTGATAGTAAAATACGATTTATTATACTTTCACAAAACATTTGTTTTTATTTTACTTCAAGTTTTTACTATTTCCACATGTATTTTATGTGGATAATGTGGATAACTTAGTGTATAACTCCATTTTTTCGTATTTATCGTATTTTTAGCTGTGGATAACTTTATCTGACAAAGTACCTTTTTTTTAATAATTTTTCTTCAAAATTTTATACTTTGTGCATCTTGTATATTTTATACTTTGTCAATCTTTTTGATTGTTTTTTTTAAATACTTTATTATCTGCTTAATTTATAAATCAACTACATTACTAACTTAATAAAATGATGCTACGATCAAACGGTTCTGTGTTTCATTATCCAACGAAATGAAACACATTTCAAAACTCCCAAATCTCTTGAGCCCCATTAAATAAGATATTTTTCGAATATCAAACTGACCACATATTATCTCCTTGTCAACCGTCTGATAGTTAGGACGCTATTATGCTATTGGTTTTCCTCATCCTCATCCAACCGCTTTTGAATTTTATCTTGCTTTATCTTATTCAGATGATAAAAAAACGACGTTACAATAAAACAAAAAACTGTTGCACTAATAAATGTAACTGCTAATACTGCAATGAAATAACCTATACCATCCTCTATATAGTGTTCTGCGTATCTTGTGTAGTTTAAAATTCCATTAATTACCGTTACGGTAATTCCACCTACTAAGCTAATGATTAAAGGCATGAATTTTGCACGTTTTCCTACGCTGTTAATATCAAGTCCCAATGTCATGTATCGCACTAACTTGTAAATGGACATTCCAAAAAAACAAATAAATTCAACAGCATATTGTTTAAACGAAGCATTTAGATAAAATTGTTGTACTAATATTGATACTAGAAGTACTATCATTAAAATACCATCTACCTCGCTACTTACTTTACGTCGCTGTTCTAAAATTCTTTCATCTTGCATATTTTTTCTTTTCATTTCGATTCCTCCCAAAATAAATCATTTAATGTTTTTTTCAATGCTTTACAGATTGCTATACACAAGTTTAGCGTTGGGTTATAATCCCCTGCTTCTATTAATCCAATAGTCTGCCTTGTCACTCCAACAGCCTTTGCTAAATCTTCTTGTTTCATATCACATTCCATGCGAGCAATTTTCATTCGCTTATTCTTCATATAAATCGCCTCCTTACATTGCATATTATAACATATTTCAGTCATATTGCAATATATATATTGCATTTTTTTAAGATTTACATAAATTTACTTAAAGGTACTTAAATGTAAAAAGTCTAATAGGGGTGATTTTGAATATTTTTAGCATAGTGAGATCATTGTATACCCCTGTCGGTTTATATACTAGGAAATTCAACAATATTTCATAGTATATAAAAAAAAGACCATTTCATTCAACAATGGTCTTTTTTGAATCATTTAATTAACATAACTTACTGCTTTACATGGTGTTCTATAAAATGCATTGGAGATTTTAATTCCTGTCTTTTCAGTACTGGCGTGTACCACTTGTCCATTTCCTATGTATAGTGCAACATGGTTAATGGAACTACCATTTGAATAGAAGAGTAAATCACCTGGCTGTATATCGCTAAGTGCCACTTCTCTTCCTCCTGCACCCTGATCTCTCGATGTTCTTGATATGGAAATACCATTATCACCAAATACAGATTGTGTAAAACCAGAACAATCGGTACCATTTGTCAGACTAGTTCCTCCATATACATAAGGATTACCAACAAACTGTAACGCATAGCTTACAATTGCCTGTCTGGACCCAGAAACTGCCTGTGTACTTCCTGATGTCTGACTAGAGGATTTGCTTGAGCTCTTACTCTGTGCCTGGGCTTTCTTCTTAGCTGCTTCATCTGCTGCTCTTGCTGCCTCTTCTGCCGCCTTTCTCTCTGCCTCTTCCTTTTCTAATCTCGCTTTTTCTTCCTCAATAGATTCTGCCTCTACAAAGTCAGTACGTAAATCAACATAATCACTTGATACAAAACCGACTACATCACTGTCTATTTTAACTTTAACCCATCCGTCAAGCTCTTCCAAAACTTCCATTTCCTCATCAATAGGAACCAAAGTCTGCACGGTGGCGTCAAGGCTTGCATCATCTCTTACCTTCAACGTTGTTGTATTGACTTTTGCAATTCTTGTGCCAACCTCCTTAGCAAGTGCCTCTGCCTCATCACCTGTAATAAAATATTCTGCTTTTATGTACCCTGTAACACTACCCGATTTCACTAAATACCAATCGCCATCCGTTTCGAGTATTGTCGCAGCCGAATTATTATATATCTTGCCTAGAATTTCACTTTCTTCATTCGGTTCACTTCTCATATTAACATAATATGATACTTGAGCAATTGCTATATTATCATACTCAGACGGCTCTAAAAAATCTTTTATCTGTGCATCCGCAGTTACAGGATCCTCCTGATATTTTTCATTAAGCGCTAACGTAATCCCTGCTGTTGGAAGTGTCGTATCCATCGATGTCGCTTTTACGTTTATTGTAGTTCCTGAAATAAAAATCGTTCCGACAATACACCCTGTCACTATTCTTACTCTTATCTTATCCATTGTAATCTCCAATTGTTACATAATTGTTAAATTTGTTACAAGAGTAAGTATAACAAAGCATGGTTTTCTTGTCAATACATGAATAAAATTTGGTATAAATTGGAATCAGTCGAGCTTATTTAAGTAATTTTGTACAGATGTGACCGCATTTGCCCCGTCACTTGCCGCTGTAATAATTTGTCGTAACATTTTCGTTCTTATGTCACCTGCTGCAAAAACTCCGTCGATATCAGTGCTGCAATTCTCCTCTGCAATGATATATTTTTGTTCATTCATTGCCACTGCACTGCTAAATTCATCTGAATTTGGAATGATTCCTACTGCAATAAAAACTCCGTCTGTTGAAATGTTCGTTTCTTCATTTGTTTTTACATTGATAACTTCTAATGAACTAACTTTTTCATCCCCTTTAATTTGCTTTACCTTACTATCCCAAATTATCTCCACATTGTCCATAGAAAAAAGCTTTTCCTGCAAACTCTTGGCTGCCCTAAATTCATCTCTTCTATGAATTACATAAACTTTCTCACACATTCTTGCTAAAAAAATTGCATCCTCTATTGCTACATCTCCGCCACCAACTACACAAGTTGTCTTGTTTCTAAAAAAGGCTCCGTCGCAAGTCGCACAATAAGAAACTCCCATACCTGAAAACTCTGCTTCGCCCGGAACTTCAAGCTTTCTGTATCTTGCACCTGTTGCTATGATAATTGCTTTTGTTTCATAAGTTCCTTGATCTGTGATTACTCTTTTAACATCGTCAACTACTACAATTTCTTGTACGTTTTCTTCGATAAATTTTGCCCCCAGTGAATCAGCATGCTCTCTGAACTTCATACCAAGGTCAAAACCATTAATCCCCTTATAGCCCGGATAGTTATCCACCTCATAAGTATTTAAAATCTGCCCACCGCTCATCACATTTTTCTCAATGGTCAATGTATTTAGCATTGCTCTTTGTGCATATATTGCTGCTGATAGTCCTGCCGGACCTGATCCTATTATGATTAAATCATACATTTTCTTCATCTCCAGTCTTTTGTTTTATTATATTTCAATATTGCTTTCTTATTCAGGTAATAATATTCTATCATTTTTTCAATTTAATACAATAATATTTCATACAATTTTTTATTTATTTTTTATTTATTGATAAACTAATTATATAGTGCTATTATTTATCGAAAGATATCATGATCTTAATATTAATATAAACTTATAGAAAGATATCATGATCTTAATATTAATATAAACTTATAGAAAGGAAATAGATTTGGCATGGAGAAAAAAACAGTTTTAATTACTGGTGCTTCTAAAGGAATCGGATATGATACGACAATTAAATTTGCAAAAGAAGGCTTTAAAAATATTATAATTACCGGTAATAAATCAATAGAAAAATTAGAGACATTAAAACATAATTTGGAAGAAATATATCACTGTAATTGTATGAGCTTCATTGGTGACCTCGGGAAGTATGAGAATGTAGAATTACTTTTTGATAAAATTACAACTCGCTATAAAGGCATTGATATTCTGGTGAATAACGCTGGAATCAGTCATTTAGGACTTCTATCCGAAATGACTATTGAAGATTGGAATCATATCATTAGCACAAATCTTTCTTCCGTTTTTCATTGCTCTAAACTTGCAATTCCCTACATGGTGCATCAAAAGTCAGGAAAAATTATTAACATTTCTTCTGTTTGGGGAATCTGTGGAGCTTCTTATGAGGTTGCCTATTCAGCCTCCAAAGGAGGAGTCAATGCCTTTACCAAAGCGCTGGCTAAGGAACTGGCTCCAAGCAATATACAAGTCAATGCCATTGCCTGTGGTGTCATTGATACGCAAATGAATCAATTTCTTGACGAGGCAGAACGTGCTTCTTTAATAGAAGAAATTCCTTCTAATCGCATCGGTTCACCTGATGAAGTAGCTGATTTGGTCTATGATCTAGCTAAGGGCCACCAATACTTAACAGGTCAGGTGATAAAGTTGGACGGTGGCTGGATTTAGGCAACGGTAAAAGCTTTACTCCATCATGCATCCTGATAAAAGGGATGCATATTTATGGTCAAATCCTCAGCTTCTTTCTATTATAATCTGGTTTTACAATCTCCAAATATCCTCATTATATTGTTGAATGGTTCTGTCTGAGGAGAAATAGCCTGCTTTTGCAATATTTATAAGTGCTTTTCGATTAAAGCTTTGCCTATCCATATAATCCTCAAGCATTTGATCCTTTGTCTTAATATAATCCTTAATATCCAGAAGTGTCATAAACCAATCTTTATTAATCAGCTCATTATATAGACGGACTAAATTACGCTTTTCTCCAATTAAAAGCATATCTCTGGACAAGATAAATTCTACGAGCTCATGAATCAATGCATCCTCTTCATAATAAACTCTTGAAACATAGTCAGCCTTTCTATAATGTTCGATGACCTCTTCACTCTTCTTACCAAAGATGTAAATATTATCATCTTGGACTAGCTGATGAATTTCTACGTTGGCACCGTCCTCCGTTCCAAGAGTTACTGCTCCGTTTAGCATAAACTTCATATTTCCTGTGCCTGATGCCTCCTTAGAAGCCAGCGAAATCTGTTCAGATATATCACATGCCGGTATCAGCTTGGATGCTTTTGTTACATTATAATTTTCTACCATAACTACCTTGAGATATGGATTCACTTCAGGATCATGATCAATTAATTCCTGTAGACAAAGAAGCAAGTGGATGATATCCTTAGCTATCGTATAAGCAGGTGCTGCTTTTGCTCCAAAAATCATAGTAATTTTCTTCTTTGGTAAATTGCCTTTCTTAACCTCTAAGTATTTATAGATGATGTAAAGAGCATTCATTTGCTGTCTCTTATACTCATGCAAGCGTTTTATCTGTATGTCGAAAATAGAGTTTACATCTATTTCTATCCCTTGCGTTTCCATTAAATAGTCTTTGAGTACTGCTTTATTCTCTTGCTTTATTCTCTCTATCGACAATAATACTTCCTTATTATCTTTATATTGTAATAACTGTTCAAGCTTTGCTGCATCTGTTTTGAAACCATCACCAATTAATTGCTCTATATATTGAGCCAATGGCTGGTTGCAATGCAAGAGCCATCTTCGAAAGGTAATTCCATTGGTTTTATTATTAAATTTCTCGGGATATAATTTATAAAAAGCTTTTAATTCTTCCTCCTTTAGTATCTTTGTATGAAGTGCTGCCACACCATTTACGCTAAATCCATAATGTATATCCATATGTGCCATATGAACTCGATTGTCCTTATCAATAATTGCAACCGACAAATCTTCATACTTTTCTTTTACTCTTGCATCCAATTCATTGATAATTGGTACTAAGTGCGGTACCACCTGTTCAAGATATGCAAGAGGCCATTTCTCCAATGCTTCCGCGAGTATCGTATGGTTTGTATAAGCACAGGTTTTTGACACAATTCCAATCGTTTCATCTATTGAAATTCCCTCTGCTGTCAATAATCGAATCAGCTCTGGAATAATTAGAGATGGATGCGTATCATTAATCTGAATTACGACATACTCGTGCAATTTCCTCAGGTCATAGCTTTCCTCCCTGCACTCATCTAATATGAGCTGAGCCGCATTGCTGACCATAAAATATTGCTGATAGATTCGAAGAAGCAGACCCTGCTCATCACTATCATCAGGATATAAAAAGAGCGTTAGATTTTTGGCTATTTTTTCTTTATCAAATATGATACCATTTTTAACTATACTTTCATCTAGCGTTTGAATATCGAATAATCTTAATTTGTTACTTCCATTATGATAGCCCGTTACATCCATCTCATATAAAATTGATGTAGCAGTAAAATCCTTAAATGCCACCTGATAGGTTATATTTGTTTTGTTTAGCCAGCTCACAGGCTGGATCCAAGGATTAATAGTTTCTATTTGCAGATTATTATCAAACTCCTGCTTAAACAGACCGAAATGATAATTAAGTCCGATTCCATCTGCATTTAATCCCAAGGTTGCTATTGAGTCTAAAAAACATGCAGCAAGCCTGCCTAGTCCACCATTTCCTAAGGATGGTTCCGGTTCTACTTCCTCTATTTCTGTTAATTTCTTCTGATATTTGCACAATATTTTGTTTACTTCATCAAAAAGTCCAAGATTAATTAAATGATTTGATAATAGCTTGCCAATTAAAAATTCCGCTGATATATAATAAAGTTTTCTGCCATTCTTATGCTTCTTATTTGACTGAATACTGCCTTTCGTCAATTCCAGTAATGCATAATATAATTCCTTGTTGTTGCACTCTGCAATACCTTTATTATATCTGCTATTTGTTATCGCTTGTAATTCTCTCTCTATCATTGAATTCCTCCTCATATTAATTAATCCGTCTGAACATATATTGAAATTTTAACACTTTTTGTTATAATGTCAACATAACAAAAAAGGGGTTCTTACAGTCATGCAGAACCTGTTATATAGTAAAAAACAACAAAGGCCTTTTCTATTTCCCTTGTTGTTTTCTGATTGCTTTAAATATTTGCAAACTGATTTACTTCTGCCTTGAGTGCTTCTTTTATACTTCTGTTGTCCTCTGCCTGTTGGTATATTTGGTGAATCGCTTTTGCTAAGTCGTTAGTACCTCCTGCTACATTTGTAATTCCTACGGTACTATCATCAATCGTCGTAGCAATTTCATTAATTCCTATGTTCATTTCATTCATCGTATCTTCCAACGTTTTCGTGCTGCCTGAAAACTGCTCTAATAAGTTATTAATGTTAATTGCATCTTCTTGGTAATGCACTGCTGTTTCTACAAACTTGTCATAATCATTGAGCACTTCTGTATCTATAAATTCAAGCATCTTCTTAGCATCATTTGCTAAGTTTTCTACTCCGTTGGTCACCATCTGACTAATTTCTTGTATATTATTTGCAGTTTCTCTTGTATTATCCGCTAATCCTCGAATTTCTCCCGCTACAACTGCAAATCCTTTTCCTGCCTCACCTGCTCTTGCTGCTTCAATGGATGCGTTTAAAGCCAATAAATTAGTCTGTGAAGAAATATTTAAAATTTCGTCTGTTAACTCTTGAATTTTAATAACGGACTTACTGTTATCAATTGATTTTTCTAGTACACTTTTGATTTCTGACATTACTTCATTTGTATTGTTTTTACCGTTTTGTGCCTTTAGTCTATAATCCTCAGAGCGTTTTTGAATTTCTCCTGAAAGGTGATAGCCATCTTTTACCTGTGTTGCAATATTGGTGATGGAGTCTACTACGTTGCTGACTCCTGTACTTAATTCCTCTGAAGTTGCCGCTACCTCCTGCATTCCTGCTGCCAGATTTTCCATTGTTCTTGAAACCTCATTGACATTATGTTCTGATGTTTCTGCTTTCTCAATTACCAAATTCACGGATTCCTCCATATTATATGATTCCTTTTGTATTTTCTGCAGTATATGCTGTAAGCGGTCAATGAATGTATTGATTCCTAATACCAGATTACCAATTTCATCATTGCTTTTGATTTCGATTCTCTTTGTCAAATCACCCTGTCCGTGGTCAATTTCATGAATCAGGTCATTTAATTGTTTGTTTGCCTTTTTGATGGGCTTTACTATTGTTTGTAAAGTTACCAATACAATAACGATTCCAATTGAAACTAAAATGATAAAAAGAATTAAGTTGATTCTTGATGAGGACTGGTATTGATTATCCAGTTGTGTATTGGCAAGCTCTACTTGCTTATAAATCAACTCATTTAAAGCAGAATAAGTGGTATCCAATTGGTTGGTGGCCTCTGACATTCCATCGTTCGTATTTGGCTGTCCCTGCCCTTGTCCGGATATATCACTTGGAGTCTCTGTTGTTACTTGAGTTGAATCAAACATTCCGCTGATTGAAGAGGTATATGTTTCATAAGCCTGCTCATATTGTGTCAATGCGGCTGTCATTTCTTCATCATTAAATTTGCTTACAATTTCTTCAAGCTGGGAAAACATACTTTCTAAGGAAGTAGCCTCCTGATTCATATCTTCACGATTTGTGCTATCTGTTCCTTGTGAGGTATCTTCCTGTGTGCTGTTCATAGAATTATTTGCAAATTTTTGTACACGTTCTACACTTCTTGATGTTTCAGCCAATATACTGACTGCACTCAAACAATCGTTTGAAATTGTCTGTGCCTTCGTATTCATATTTCTGATTGAGCCTGACCATAATATAATGGTAACCAATCCTGTTGCAATTAGAATTGCCACCAAACTTAAAATCTTTACACTTATTCTTCTTCTCATCATATTGTCTCCTTTTCTAGTAACACCAGCATAGATACGTTTTACGCAGTCCGCTGTCTTAAATTAACCATATTATGCCTTTTTAATGTGAAACAGAAATGTCAACTTCTTGAAATAATTGTGAATTACGTTATATTGTTTATCTGTACGCTTTTTCTCTTCTTAATAAATAGGTCTTTGATGTTGATCTGCTATGCCTGACTTGCGATAAAAATATGAATTGATCTGATCACACCATTCTTTCGCATTATTTCTTTGTTGCTGAAAGCGGATTAGGGTTCTCTCATATTTTTCTGGAGATATAGATTCCTTTAATTGTTCCCACATAGAAAGCATTTCTTCCACTTTTTTTGCTCCTTCAAAATGAGTGTCATAAATATGTTGAAGTACTGTTTTTCCATTGTGTAATATATGATTATAGTCAACGTGATGAAAGAATAAGAGAAGTTCATCTGGACAGGTATCTGCATATTCATATTGCATTGCCAGGGGTGGATTGTAAAGGGAGGCATAACCTGTTCCCTTAAGACTTCTGTCTACCCCAATTCCAAAATGGTCTGCTCTGTGATAAGTTCCCCATTTGGAATATTCATATCCGTCTATATTTGGTCCATAATGATTACTTGGCGTTACCATAAAGCCGACCCCAAGAGGAGCTGTATATTTCTCATAAACAGGCCAGGACATCATTAAAAGCTTTGTTAAAACCATTACTACTTCTCTTTTATCGGAAAAGGTCTGGCTAATCCATTCCTTAACAATTTCCTCTGGGGAAAGCTTACTGTCCCAGGCCATCCTTCCAAAACCGTAAAAATTGGCAGCCGCCAAATCATGCCCTGTCCAGTTTTCATCATTACCTGTATTGGCTACTGCAACAATTCCCCGTCCCTTATGATTACAGCATTTTCCCTCTAATAAATCCGCAATCGTATCCTTATCTTCACCACAATAGGTTCTGGATGTCAGCAGTTCTTTAAACCAAGGAATTAAATAACACAAATCAATCTGCTGTCCGGTATATTCTTGTGCTATCTGAACTTCCATCATATGATTGGTTTTCTTTAGCTTTCCAAACAATGGCATAAACGGCTCGCGAACCTGAAAATCAATAGGTCCATTTTTAATCTGTAAAATCACGTTTTCTAAGAATTCACCATCCAAATCATAGAAATAATCGTAAGCAGCTCTGGCACGGTCAATTTTTTTGTCTCTCCAATCTTGCTGACAATTATAAACGAAACATCTCCAAATTATAATACCTTGATATGGCGCAATGGCTCTCGCCAACATATTGGCACCGTCTGCCTGATTCCTTTTATAAGTAAATGGACCGGGTCTGCCTTCTGAATCCGCTTTCACTAAAAATCCACCAAGTGTTGGGATATGCTGATACACAAGCTCCATTCTCTCCTCCCACCAAGAAATCACTGTTTTGTCAAGTGGATCTGCAGTTGTAATTCCTCCAATGTCAATGCAAGCTGCATAATTCAGACTTAGAAAAAGCTTTACCCCATAGGACTCAAACAAGTCTGACAACACTCTTAGCTGTTTTAAATAAGGCTCTGTAATAAAATCGGTTGCTTCAGCTCTCACGTTTACGTTGTTAATGACCGTTGCATTGATACCAATGCTGGCTAAAAGTCTTGCATAATCTTTTGTTCTTTCATTAACTTCAATTTTTTGGTTTTTAAAGAAAAAGGAATTGCCTGAGTAACCACGTTCTATACTTCCATCCATGTTATCCCAATGATTGAGCATTCGAAACTCTTTACCCGGTACCGATACCAAATGAATATCACTCAAGCTTTCCTTGCAGGCCGCCAGACGAAGTAGTGCAAAAACAGCATATAAAAGTCCTATCTGTGTATTGGCGGATAAGAAAATTAAATTATTCTTTCTTTCTATTTTATACCCTGCTTCATTTAGTGAAATTTCCTCAATAAGCATAAGACAAATCCCTTTTTGAGGCATACTGCGCTCAATTGCGATAGACTTCCCAAACATTTTATTAGTGGCCAGCCTTAGTTCCTCTAATGCATTATCAATTATTTTCCCTGATTCCAGCGTATATATTGCTTCAAAATAACTTGCGTCCTCATAATTTACAACGCAATGATACGCTAACCATGCCTGTTCCCAGCTCATACTTTATCTCTCCTATTCATAAATAGACGGATGATACAATACCTCATCACTCATACACTTTATTACTTTGCAAATTGGTCTTTTTTTAGTCAGTTTAACGCTTCTTTCATCTGGCTGTGATATACCAATGTATACCTTATAAGTTCCCTGATACAATTTAAGTCTTGCTTCTTCATCATAAAGCCCGAAGGAAGCGGCATCTAACGTAAATAATATTTCAACTTCTTCTTGTGCTTTTAGATGTACTTTTTTAAGACCCTTAAGTGAATAATTAGGCATATCCTTTCCAACGCATTGAATGTATAGTTGAATGGCTTCACCACCAGCCATTTTACCCTGATTCTTTACCATTGCCTTTACCGTAATGGTATCATCTTTACTAATCTGCTCCTGACTCATTTCCACTTTGATTACATCAATATCCGTATAAGTCAGTCCATATCCAAATGGATACAAGGCCTCCTGTGTCATATAGCGATAGGTTCTGTTTTTCATAGAATAATCGGTAAAATCCGGCAATTCCTCGGTGGTTTTGTAGAATGTAATTGGAAGCTTTCCTTCTGGTGAATTTTCTCCAAACAATACCTCCGCAATTGCTCTTCCTCCTTGAGCGCCAGGATACCATCCCTGTACAATAGCCGGAATATGCTCATCTGCAAAATTAACGGCAAGAGCACTTCCTGATAAAAGTATTAAAACAACTGGCTTCCCACTTTCATAAATGGCCTTTAAAACCTGCTCTTGCAATCCTGGCAGTTGAAGGTTTAGCTTATCTCCACTTGCAAATTCATTGCCCTGATCGCCTTCTTCTCCTTCCAAGCCTGAATCAAGTCCCATACAGGCAATCACTACATCGCTTTTGTCACATACGGCCTTGACCTCTGCGATTCGATCATTTTTTTCTCCCAATCCACTTATTTGCTCTTTAAAAAGGTGACACCCTTCCGAATAAAGTACTCGTGTATTCTCTCCAACATATTCTTTGATTCCTTCTAAAACTGTGATGTATTCGGAAGCAGTTCCTTCATAATTACCAACTAAGGCTTTTCTGTTGTTGGCATTTGGTCCAATAATTCCAATTGTCTTTAAACTATCCTTTTTTAATGGCAATATTTGATTTTCATTTTTAAGAAGTACCAAGGTTTTCTTAGATATATCTTTATTTAATTTGCAATGCTCAGGACAATCTACCTTATCATAGTCGATTGCATCAAATGATGTCTTTGTTTTTTCAAATAAACCAAGCTTCATACGTGTTACAAATAAATTCGTAACAGCTTCATTCAAACGCTCCTCGTTTACTAAACCATCTTCTACTGCTTTCTTTAAATAAATGAAAATGTTTCCACAATTTAGATCACATCCATTATTCATCGCCAATGCGACAGACTCAACCGGTCCGTTAGTTACCTTATGATGTTCGTGAAAATCTTTAATAGCCCAGCAATCACTTGTCACGTGCCCCTTAAAATTCCATTCTGTTCTTAGAATATCTTTCAATAAGGTTTTGCTTCCACAGCATGGTTCTCCGTTTGTACGGTTATAAGCTCCCATTACTGTTTCTACCTCTGCCTTTTCTACACATGCCTTAAAAGCTGGAAGATATGTTTCATGCAAATCTTGAAGAGTTACCCTTGCATCAAAGCTGTGTCTTACATCCTCTGGTCCTGAATGTACTGCAAAGTGCTTCGCACAGGCAGCCGTTTTCATATATTCGCCATCACCCTGCATTGCCTTGATAAAGCTCACACCAAGACATGATGTTAAATAGGGATCCTCTCCAAAAGTTTCATGACCTCTCCCCCACCTTGGATCACGAAATATATTCACATTAGGTGCCCAAAAAGTAAGACCCTTGTATATATCCGTATCCTTATATTTTTGCTGCATATTGAATTTAGCTCTTCCCTCTGTGGATACAACTTTGCCAACTTTCTTTAAAACCTCTTCATCAAAGGTAGCCGCCAGGCCTATCGCCTGTGGAAATACAGTAGCCACACCTGCTCTTGCTACCCCGTGTAATGCCTCATTCCACCAGTTATAGGATTTGATACCTAATCGTTCAATCGCGGGTGCGCTATGCAAAGTTTGAAATACCTTCTCTTCTAATGTCATTTGCTCTACTAATTTTCTAGCCTGGTTTTGATATTTTTCTCTTTTCATGTTGTAAGGTATAACTCTCATATTATCTCCTATCTGCGATATAATACCTTTTGCAGGTAAAATAAGGATTCTAAGCGCCCGCTTGAACCCTTATTTTATTATATTAAAAATTTGTCGCTCTAATTTTAGTAACCAAGAATACTTTTTGTTTTGCTGAATATTTCATTTGCTTTCTCAATGTATTTTGTAGATCCCTTGGATTCACAGTTTTTTACATACTCATCCCAGTCTGCATCAAGATCTGCAGTTCCTGTAATGAAGCTTAAAGTCATCGTGTTAATATAGTCTGTAAGTGGAACTCTGATTAATTCCATTTCTTCTGTCTCGTCTTCATTTGCAAGTATTGGTGGATCAATCTTTTGCGGTTCTCTATTGTTGTTCACTCTTTCTGTAAAATTTTTTTCCTCTTCGGTCATCTTAGAAGCTCTTAGCTCTTCGGTCCCTCCGTATGCAAATACTCCTCCACCAAATCCATAGTCAATATTTAATTTCTTCGTGCCATCTGGATTAATGCCATTAAAGTAAATATCAGGATTTAATACTATCTTACTATCCTCCACTGTATATGTAGTTCCTTCTACTCCCCATAGGGAAAGTGTCTGCCCTTCATTAGAATACCATAACCAGTCAACGAAACGAAGCATCTTAATAAATCCCTCTTCTCCTAATTCATCCAATGCATTTTGAGAAATCATTATTCCGTTTTCGAGTCTGGATAATTCTGTTCTAAGATTCCCCATTGGTCCTCCAGGAGGAGTCACCATATAAAGGCTGGCATTCTCATCTTGCATCTTTTCATTTTTTATCATATCAGATAACTGCTGATAATTGGCAGTCAGCACATAGGATTCTCCTCTAAAGAACTTCTCCCTGGCAGCATCGATATCTTGTGTATATGTTTCTGAGTCTACAATTCCCTCTGTATACATTTTGTGAAAGAAACTTAAAAACTCCTTAAACTTATCGCTTGTGTCCACAAAGGAAAATTCCATTTTATCCCAATCAAATTTAACTGCATTTTGAAGTCCCCAGTCTCCTCCATCTGAGGAACGTCCTGCTTTTACTCCATACTCTACTGCTGCCAGATTCAGTGCACAGGAACCTTGATATTGATCAGACCACACATAGGGTGCTCCCGTATATTCTTTTACCTGCTTTAATGCATCATAAAATTCTTCCCATGTCCAGTTCTTTTCTAATGTCTCTACATCAACGCCAGCTGCATCGAATATATCTTTTCTGATAATCATAGAGTAACCACCACCTTGCGATTCCCACATACCCGGTAGTACATAGTATTTTCCATCATCTTTCAGCTTTTGTTTTAAATCCTCTTCCATTCCCCAATCTTGTACGCACTTTTGATAATTTGGCATGTATTGTACCCAATCACTGATTGGAACAATCTGACCACTGGCTACATAAGGTGCTTCATCATAGGTCTTTGGAATAATATATGGTGCGGAGCCAGAGTTAACAAGGGCAGATTTTTTATCTTCATAATCCGTTCTTGCTACTAAGGTTAAATCAAAGGTTACATTGGTTTTTTCTTCAATTGCCTGCCATAATAGCCAGTCTTCCTTGTAAGGATAGTTCTCATGGTCACTAAATAACATGGAATAACTTACGGGTTCATCTGAATAAAAGGTCTTGTCAGCACCAAAGGTGTATTCCTCATTTCCTTGTGCCTGTGTTGACCCCTCCTGTGTGTCAGAGGTTTGATCAGCCAGTGTATTTTTTGAAGATGCCCCACATCCCATTAAACCAGTGACCATTGAAACCGTTAGTAATACTGCTACCATTTTCTTAGTCATATTATTCTACTCTCCCTTTCTTTGAAACAATATTAATCGTAACTATAAAAGCACTAAATTGTTACTTATATTAACCTTTTACCGCTCCCATTGTCATTCCCTGTACAAAATACTTCTGTACAAAAGGATAGACACATATAATCGGTAATGAAGTTAGTACCATTGTTGCTGACTTAATTGTCGTAGTAATCTGACTTTCTTCTGCGCCCGAACCCATTTCTACGTTATTCGCACCTTCTACCAATTGTCTGACCCACAGTGCTACCGGCCACTTGTCTTTACTGTCTAAATATATAAATGGTGCAAACCATTCATTCCAGAGGCCAACGAGATAAAACAAACACATCGTTGCAATAATTGGTTTTGATAATGGTATGATTATTTTTGCAAATATGGAGTAAACCCCCATTCCATCGATTGCTGCTGCTTCTTCCAGCTCCTCCGGTAATCCTGAAAAAAATGATTTCATTAACAATAGGTTAAACGTACTAATAGCTCCCGGCAATAGAATAGACCACATGGAGTCTCTTAAGTTTAGCCATTTTGCAACTAATATGTAATTTGGAATCATACCGCCTGAAAAATACATTGTAAATATACAAAAAGGAATAAAAAATTTATTTAGTCTTAATCTACTTTTTGATAACGGATATGCCAATATAGCAGTACCCGCAACTGATATCAAGGTTCCCATAATTCCATAAAAAATGGTGTTTGCATAGTATCTATAAAATTCAACCTTACTTAATACATATTTGTAAGTTGTGATTGTAAATTCAATTGGATAAAAACTAACTAATCCTGCCGCTACTGCTTTATCCGAGCTAAAGGATTGCGCGATCAAATAAACAAATGGATACAGCGTAACAAATACAACCATAAACATGATTAAAAAATTTGTAATTAAAAATATTTGTCTGCTTTTAGAAACTTTTATTTTCATTCTTTTCCCCCTACCATAAACTGCTCTCTGTAAATTTCTTAGATAGCGTATTGGCGCTTGTTACTAAGATCAACCCAATAATTCCCTCAAATAGTCCAACCGCAGTCGCATAGGAGAAGTTTCCTCCTGTTATACCCATTCTATAAACATAAGTGCCAATAATATCTGCTTTTTCCTGTGTAAGTGGATTATATAGGAGTAAAATCTTTTGCATATTTGTAGATGTCATTATTCCTCCGACATCCAGAATCAATAATGTCATAATGGTAGGCATGATACCCGGTATCGTAATATGTAAAGCCTGTTTAAGCTTTCCTGCCCCATCAATGGCCGATGCCTCATACAATTCCATGTTAATATTTGTCATAGCCGTAAGGTATAGAATGGTTCCCCACCCCAATGCCTGCCAGACACCCGAAGATATATAAATAGTGGAAAAACTCTCAGGCAAAGAAATAAATGCCATTTTTTCAAATCCCATTCCTGCTATTAAACTATTAATTGGTCCATTCAGGGAAACAATTTCCTTTACCATACCACAAACGACTACTAAAGATATAAAATGGGGTAGATAACTGACAGTCTGTACAAACTTTTTAGCAGCTAATGTTTTAATTTCATTCAATAGCAAAGCAAAAATTAAAGTGGCCGGAAATCTTACCGCAATATAAGATATACTCAGTCGAAGGGTATTTTCGAAAGCTTTCCAAAATGATTCATCCTGAAGAAATTGATTAAAATATCGAAGCCCTACCCAAGTGCTTCCAAATATGTTTGAACCTCCCTTATATTTTCGAAATGCAATAATATTTCCTGCCATTGGTATGTATTTAAATATGATGTAATAAGCAATTGGAAGAACTAAAAAAGAATATAGCTTCCATTCCTTTTTTACATGTCTGAGCAACGAGAACAACTTCTTGTGTTTTATCTTACTTTCTGTTATTGATACTTTATCTTTTCCCATCCGAAATTTCTCCCCTTCTTTTTATCAATTCCCTTTTGAGTTACATTTCATTGTTTGTAGATCACTTGCGATGTTTTAGTTATTTTGTATATTTTATTTCCCCTCTTGTTTGTATTATAGTGCACTAATTCAAAACATTCCCCTCATTCTTTCTTAAATTACTATCAAATATTGTTATTTTTTTTGAATCTTATTAATTAGAATCATTTAGTCTTTACTTTTTATATCTTTCGTTTTATACTTTTCTTATGACTATTTGCTTATTATTTGTATTTTTTCGTTTAATAACAAAGTAATATTATTATTTTTGTTTATTTTGTATACTTTGTCCGAATTTTGTGATAATTATTTTTGATTATATTTGATATTTTTGATTATATTTGGACATGTTTCGCTTCTATATGATGAAAGAATTAGTATAGTCAGGGAGTAAAATACCTCTCAACATCATTATATAAAATTAAGGGAGTTGATATTATGATTGAAATATTAGATGGTATACGTGAAACCATAATTTATGATGAAAATATGCCAATTCGATTTTATTTTAATGCAGACTATGAGAATTATCCAATACACTGGCAGCCAGCCATTGAGGTGATCATGCCCATTGAAAGCATTTATACTGTTAAAATTGAAGAAAATACCATAATTTTAAATCCAGGTGATGTTCTTTTTATTTCTCCCGGCGTACTTCATGAGATCTTCGCTCCTAATAAAGGGAAAAGATATATTTTTCTATTTGAGCCTCCCCTATTTTCCACAATTAAGGGGCTTGATTCTCTTGCTTCCATGTTCTATCCTTATGCCCTTTATACTAAGGAATCGGGTGAATATGCCAAAGAGAAAATGAATCGGCTGATGGATAGCATTTATTTAGAATATTCAAGTAATTCTATTCTAAAATATGCATCCATTTATTCTTTGATTTTAGAAATGTTAGTCATTGCTGAACGAAATAAGACAAACCTGCCAATTGATATTGTCAATATAAAAAATACAAGAGCTCACAAATATGTCAGCAAATTTCTGGAGATTTGCAATTACATTGACGAGCATTGTACCGAGAACATTGGTGTTGGTGAATTAGCTAAGCTGAGTGGTTTTAGTGAATCGCATTTTATCCGATTATTTAAGCAATTTACGAATTACTCTTACTATGACTATTTGAATCGTTCTCGCATCACCTATGCTAAAAAGTTATTGACTACTTTAACTGATGCAACAATAGTAGATATCTCTATGCAATCTGGCTTTGGCAGTTTAGCCACTTTTAATCGGCTTTTTAAATCGATTAACAAATGTACTCCTACTCAATATAGAAATTTACAGCAAGAAAAATAAGAAATCTTTATTACGACTTTAAGTAAGAAGAAAGGATGTATGCATGAGCATAAAACAGTATTTTAACACAGATTGGAAATTTACCAAACAAAAAATCGGTCAAAGCCTAAGTAATTTGGATTCTCTTACGATACAGTGGACTGATGTTGATCTGCCTCACGACTGGCTTATCTACGGAGATGACTTGTATGAAACAAGTGAGGGCTGGTATCAGAAAGATTTTTATTATACGTCAGTAAGCAATCAGCTTCTGTCGCTTTGTTTTGATGGAGTTTATATGGATTCCACTTTGTTCATTAATCATAAAGAAGTTGGCACCTGGCCCTATGGCTATAGTTCTTTTGAGTACGAAATTACTCCTTATCTGATGACGGGCAAAAATGATATAAAGCTTCGTGTAAAGCATGAACATCCAAACAGCCGTTGGTATTCAGGTGCAGGAATCTATCGGAATGTATGGCTTAAAAGCTATGCTATGAGCCACTTCATAGAAAATGGCATTTATATTTCTACCAATAAAAAACAAGAGGACTATTCTCTCATTGTTTCTCATGAAATCAGTCAAAATGCAATAGGAACGGTTCGACATACTCTGCTTGATGCAAACGAGAAGCTCATTATGTCCGGCATAAGCTCTGATGTTGAGATATTGATTCGTGACATCATTCCTTGGACCTTAGAAAAGCCCTATCTTTATACCCTTCGTTCTGAATTACTCATCGATGATGTTGTTGTAGATACCGAAAACAATCGTTTTGGCTTTCGAAGTATTACATTTGACTGTAATCAGGGTTTTTTCTTAAATGGGGTACATACGAAATTAAATGGAGTCTGTCAGCATCATGATTTAGGTGCGCTTGGAAGTGCTTTTCATAAAACGGCTGCCAAAAGACAGTTGTTGCTTTTAAAGCAAATGGGAGCCAATGCAATTCGGACTTCGCATAATATGCCTGCTCCTGAGCTTTTGGCACTGACTGATGAAATGGGATTTCTGGTAATTGATGAAGTGTTTGATATGTGGGAGCGTTCTAAAACAGCTTACGATTATGCACGTTTTTTCAAGGAGCACTGTGTAAAAGACGTAAAAAGCTGGATTCGTCGCGACCGAAATCATCCAAGTGTCATTATGTGGTCAATTGGAAATGAAATTTATGATACTCATGCCGATGAGCATGGGATGGAAATCACACAGGCATTGTATGATGAGGTGAAAAAGCATGACAGTCGTAATAATGCGTACGTTACTATCGCTTCAAATTATATGACTTGGGAAAATGCGAGAAAATGTGCCAATATTGTAAAACTGGCAGGCTACAACTATACAGAAAAGCTATATCAAGAGCATCACAAAAAGTATCCTGATTGGGCTATTTATGGCAGTGAAACCTCTTCACTGGTGCAAAGTCGTGGAATTTACCATTTCCCGCTTAATGAGCCTATTTTATGTGAGGATGATGAGCAGTGTTCTTCCCTTGGAAACAGCACCACAAGTTGGGGTGCGAAAAGCATGGAGTCTTGTATTTTGAGTGAACGTGATACCCCTTTTTCAATGGGACAATTCATTTGGACTGGGTTTGATTATATCGGAGAGCCGACTCCTTATCACACAAGAAATTCCTACTTTGGTCAAATTGATACGGCAGGTTTTCCTAAGGATTCCTTTTACTTTTATCAGTCGTCGTGGACCAGCTACAAGGAAAATCCCATGATCCACATCTCAACCTATTGGGACTTTAACCCAAACCAGCTCATTGATGTACGGATTATGTCTAATGCTCCTAAGATTGAGTTATTTTTGAATGATATTTCTTTAGGCTGTCAGCATCTTGAGCATCAAATCGGAACTAAATTAATTGGAGATTGGCAGATTCCTTATGAAAGGGGACATCTGCATGCCGTTGCTTTTGATGAAAGCAACCAAATCATCGCTTCAGACGATGCATATTCTTTTGATGATGCTGCTACTATCGAGTTAACTGCAAATAAGCAATGTATGACAGCAAACGCAGAGGATTTAGTCTTTGTAACTATACGAATGATGGATGCTCAGGGTCATCCGGTTGAGAATGCAAACAACCGTGTCTATGTTAAGGTGGAGGGAGCAGGCCGTTTAGTTGGTCTGGATAATGGTGACAGTACGGACTCTGACTCCTATAAGGGGTCTAGCCGAAAACTGTTTAGCGGAAAGCTGTTGGCAATGGTTGCTTCCACTCTGGAAAGCGGATCTATTACAATAAATGTCACATCAATCGGCTTACCTATGGGACAACTTAAACTAAATGCTGTTGCTTCACCGAATAAACCAGTTGCTTCTGCACTGCTGTCTTCCTTTGAAAGTATTATTACGCGTGAAATACCCGTTCGTAAAATAGAGCTTATTTCAAGAAACGGACAAACCTTTACCAAAGACCATACAAGGATTATTGTCGAAGCTCGAATTTATCCAATGAATGCATCCTATCATGACATAAACTGGCAAGTAACGAATGCTTCTGGTGTTGCAATTCAAATTGCTTCTGTAAAATCTTTATGTGATGCAGAACATTTAGTTGAAATCACCGCTCATGGAGATGGAGATTTTCGTCTTCGAGCTAGCTGCAAAAACGGAGGAGATCATGCACAGATCATATCCTCTCTAGAATTTTCGATTAGTGGTTTAGGTTCGCTTACTTTGAATCCTTATCAATTTATTTCCGGCTCACTGTATAGCTCCTATGAGGGAGAAATTAGTAATGGAAATGAACGCGGCGTGGCTACGTCAAGAGATTCATTAACTTGCATCACCTATGACAATCTTGATTTTGGAGAATATGGCTCTGATACACTGACACTTCCCATTTTTGAATTGGAGAGTACTCCTGCTGTCATTCGCTTTTACGAAGGAAAACGTAACACAGAAAAGCTTCTTGGCTCATTTATTTATGATAAAGAAACCATCTGGAATGTGTATCAAGATGCAACATATATCCTGAATCAACGCTTATCAGGAATTACGAGTCTTACGATTGAAGTAGAACGTAAGATTCATATTAAGGGCTTTTGCTTTTTAAAAAAAGAAAAGGCTTTTGAAAAGATCTATGTAAAGGAAGCCAATCATATTTATGGGGATACTTTTACCATTTCTTCTCATTGTGTTGAGGGTATCGGCAATAATGTATCACTTGAATTTAAAAATATGGATTTTGGCAATCGGGGGGCAGGCAAGGTTATTATATGCGGCCGCTGCCCGATAGACAGAAATACCATTCAGATACATTTTCATAATGAAGCCTTTGATTCCATAGAGATTGCAGAATTAAATCACAGCGACCACTTTGAAGTCCAGACGTTTGACATACGCCGCGTCTTTGGTATGCAAACCGTAACCTTTGTATTTCTTCCCGGAAGCAATTTTGATTTTCAATGGTTTCGCTTTGAATAGATAGTACTGCACCTATTTACTAAAGATTTTACTAAACTGTGAACACAAAAGAGTTGTTTCATGAATTTTTGAATCAACTCTTTCTCAGATTAATAAATTTTATTATTTTACTTTAACGAAATGCACTTGCCACGACTGATATTCATTACTCATTTTCGGAATTGGAATACCCCCATACATCAAAGCGCTGCCACTATAAACTTTTTCTTTGTCCTGCTCCATATAATACCATGCTTTTTCCTCCAATCCTTTTAATTTAATATAAGAAACATAAGCATTACAGTGGGTATCCAGCGTAACTACATTTAAGAGAGCCTCACTTTTATCTTCTGAAGCAAATTCCCATGCTCCGATATCATGTTGTTTTTGTGGATTAACAAGCCTGTAGTACAAGCCATTGTGAATCAAGTTCCAATATTTTTTACAATTATTGATTTGCTGCTTCACTATCTCTTTCTCTTCTAATGTAAGTGTATTTAAATCCAGTTCATAGCCAAAGGTTCCAGCCATTGCCACGATACCTCTCGTTTTAATATTTGTGCTTCTTCCTGTCTGATGATTGGGCACTGCGGATACATGTGCACCTACCGTAGATATTGGGTATCCAAAAGAAGTTCCATATTGAATTGTAATTCTGTCTATGGCATCGGTATTGTCACTGCACCATATCTGTGGTGTATAATAAAGCATTCCACTGTCAAAACGGCCTCCTCCTCCGCTGCATCCTTCAATCAGTATATGTGGAAATCTTGTATTTAGTCGTTCTAAGAAGTCATATACTCCCAGTACATAATGGTAAAGAATCGTTCCATAATTTTGCTTTCCTGCTACTGCTGTATACACATTGGCTATACTTCGGTTCATGTCCATTTTAATATATTCTATATTGGTTTGTTTGAGAATGTTAGCAATCATATCAAAGATATAATCCACAACTTCTTTCCTTGAGAAGTCAAGAACTAATTGATTTCTTCCAAGTACTGGATTTCTTTCAGGAATGATAAAGACCCAATCTCTATGTTCTTTGTAAAGCTTACTGTCTTCCGATATCATTTCTGGTTCAATCCAAATACCGAATTTCATTCCCATATCATTGATTTTTTTCACCACATCTGCAATACTGCCACCCATTTTCTTTTCATTTACAAACCAATCTCCCAGTCCTGAATTATCACTGTCTCTTTCTCCGAACCACCCATCATCTAAAACAAGCATTTCAACTCCAAGTTCTGCTGCCTGTTTTGCTATATCAATGATTTTTTTTCCATTAAAATCAAAATAAGTGGCTTCCCAGTTATTAATCAGAATCGGTCTTGGTTGGTTTTTATAAATACCTCTGCAAATATGATTTTGGATTAGCTTGTGATATTTGTGCGATAGATTCGTCAAGCCATCCGCTGTATAAATATATGCTACTTCTGGAGTCTTTAATGTTTCATTTTGCTTTAACTCATATTCAAACATTTCATCTTGAAGTCCAATAATAATTCTGCTTTGATTATATTGATCCAATTCTGCCTCACACTTAAAATTCCCACTGTATAATAGCGATATTCCATAACAGCAGCCCATATCTTCCGTTGTCTCTTTTTCAGCAATAATAAAGAAAGGATTGTGTTGATGACTTGATGTACCACGTATGCTCCCAAAGGACATCGTTCCTGCTCTCAATGGTGTGCGTTCCAACATACGTTCCATTCCATGTCTGCCATGAAAATGCAGCATATCAAAGCTTCCCTCCATAAAGTCCAGACAGCCACTGGAGGCTTTTGTAATGATACAGCTTTTTTCTTTGATGTTTCTAATTTTTGCTGCTCTGGTGATTACATCTAAAGATTCAATGACCCCATAATAAAGAGTAACCTCAATTCCTGCCGCCTTATCTTCCAAAACGATTTCAAGTGTATTGGCTTCTTCTTCCTTAGCATAAACCGCTGGTAAGTTTTGAATTGCAAATTTACCCTTTCTGATGCAATGAGACTGATATCTCAAATCACATCCATAAATCCCTTCATCATTTTTCATATTAAAACCTGTGACACGATAATCTCCGGTTCCGTAGCATGGATATTCCTGAGGCAACGTATCCATAGAAAAACTACGATTTTCCTTTGCTTCATATGGATTTCCTGAGAACCCTCTATCATTATAAGTAACAAGATAGCTCATATCACCTTCAATTTTTTTCCCATAATAAAGATGCAGTAAGAAGCCAAATTCCCCCACTGCCATTTGATATGTAGTATTACGTGTATGAATTGTTATTATATTATTATTAATTTGAATCGGCATTGTTAATTTTCCTTTCTGATTTAATTATTTTGCTAAACTGTTATCACTAAAGCTTTCCTCCAGATGTTGCAATTCCTTCAATAAACTGTTTTTGAAAAATTAAATAAAGAATAATCATAGGTATACAGGCAATTAAGGATGCTGCCATAAGTTGTGGATAGTTAGAGCTGTATTGACCCTGCATAGTTGCCAGTGCTGCTGATAAAGGCATCTTTGATGCACTCATATTAACAACCAATGGCCACATTAAATCTTTATATGCGAACACGGCTGTAAAAATAGATAATGCAACCAAGGAGGATCGGGTTAATGGCATCATGATTTTTAAAAATGTTTGAAAAATATTACAACCATCTAATCTGGCTGCTTCCTCTAGCTCTTTAGGAAGTGTCATATAAGCCTGTTTCATTAAAAATGTGCCAAAAGCTGTGACGATTCCTGGAAAAACCAAAGAAAAAATAGTATTTGTCATCTTTAATCTGCTTACCATAAGATATTGCGGAACTATAAATATCTGCGATGGTATCATCATTTGGAACAGTACGACTGAGAACATCAAATTTTTACCTTTAAATTCTAACCTGGCAAATGCATATCCTGCCATTGTAGCGGTTAAGCATGCACATAATACACGCCAAAATATTAGCAGCAATGTATTTTTATAAAGCACTAAAAAATTCATATTATTCCAAACGGTTTGAAAAGCATCTAGATTCCACTTTCCCGGAAATATCACAAAAGGATTTACAGAGGTTGCCTCCCCAACTGTTTTGAAGGCAGTAAGAGCCATCCATACAAACGGCGTTATCATAATTATAGAAAAAATAGTTAAAATAAAATGTATGCAAAGTTTTTGTATTTTTCGTTTTACTGTTAGTGTCATATTGTTTCCTCTTTCCCTTAATTATAGAAAACCCATTTTTTCTGACCTTTCATCTGAACAAAGGTTATTAACATAATTACGGCTAATAAAAGCATAACAATTGTAGAACCATAGCCCTTATCTCCATAAGTAAAAGAATACTGATAAAATAAATACACAATGGACTGTGTATTTTTAAGTGCTGGATTCGTAATGTCCATTACCATATAAAGCAAATCAAATACCTGTAGTGCACCAATCACTCTTATAATCAATACAAAAAATATCGTCGGTGACAGCAATGGAACTGTAATTTTAAAAAATGCCTGAATTCCAGATGCTCCATCAATATCAGCTGCTTCATAATAATCATGGGGAATCTCTTGAAGCCCGGCTAAAAATAATACCATATTATAGCCAAGTATTGACCAAACACCTATAATACCAATGCTAATCCATGCAACGTTTGGATTGGAAATCCATTCAATCTTACTACCGAATAAATGATTAATAAGTCCAAATTGAGAATTATATAACCATCTCCAAACCATTGCAATAGCTGCAGGTGCTGCTACCATTGGCAGAAAAAAAATAGCACGATATGCACTTCTTCCGCGTATTTTTCTATTTAAAAATACCGCAAGTATCAATGCAATAGAAATGGAAAACGGTACTTCTATCAGGGTATATTTAAAGGTATTCCATAGTGATCTCCAAACCTCTGTATCGTGAAGCAGCTTATTATAATTATCAAAACCTATAAATACATTACCCTTTCCAAAATCTCCCGTTTTAAAAAAAGACTGGTAAATGGTTTCAAAAATAGGAATGATATTTAGTACAAGCAAACCTGCCATAGTTGGTAAAATAAATAACCATCCCCAGATAAACTGACTTTTTTCCCAAGAAGTCATTCTTTTTGTATTAATCTTGTTTGTGGATTTCAAAGTATCATCTCTCTTTCTTTATTGAAACAACGGGCGGGTTTCCCCGCCCATTCTATTCATTTTCATCTTACTTAATTATTTTCTTTTGCTATAGCTGCATTCATTTCTTGTGCATAATCTATGCAAGTCTGTTTCATTAAAGAAGTGTCTGCCCAGGCTTTAGCCAAAGCAGTCTGTGCCGCACTTGACCATACTGTTGAATTATAGGAATATGGTCTTAAAACTAATTGATTGGTTACATCATTACTTGATTCCTTTGTTATGTCTAGATATGCCTGAAGGTTGAAGTTATCGGTACAATTTACCCATGCATCTGAAGTATTCTGATACGCTGACATTGTTACACCTAATTCTGCCTGCTTTAACTGCATTTCTTTACTTCCTAGCCATTCAAGCAATGCCCAGCAATCATCCGGTCTGTCTGTTTTTGCATAGGCACTCCATCCCAAACCATTACATAATGAAACTCTTTCTTTTGTCTGTGCATCAAAAGGAATAATTGCCACATCACAATTTTCTTTCATATAATCATTTTGAAGAAAACCTGCTGTCATCCAAGAGCCTTGAGTAATCATGGCTACTGTACCTGACTGCATTAAAACGTCTGTGCCTGTTTCTGACATGGTTGTAGAACTCGGGCATGCATCCTTAATTAACTTACCTACGTATTCCATTGCCTTTATTGTATTTTCATTGTCATAACCAGATGTTTTATGATCCTCTGATATAATATTACCGCCCATCGAATATACCATATTGTAGTAAGTATCTTGATCATTGGAAGGGTTCAATGCAAAACCATACTGAGAGCCGTCATCCTTTGTTAATTTAACTGCCGCTTCATACAAGTCATCCCAAGTCCATGTTTCATCGGGATAAGATAAGCCTGCTTCATCAAACATTGTCTTGTTATACCATAATGCAATGGTATCGTAATCTTTAGGAATTGCGTAATAAGAACCATTCCATGTATAGAGTTCTACTATTTCATCCATATAATTACTTAAATCAATTTTATCACTTTTTTCTATATAATCATCTAATTTTAATAGAATATCATTATTCATATACATTTGAGAATTATTAGAGTGCATCCAAAATACATCCGGCATATCTCCTCCCGAAGCACCGGCTTCTAGCAAAGTCCAATAACTGTCCCAATCCTTTACCTGTATATCTACTTTTATCCCTGTCTCTTGTGTAAACAAATCACAGATTTCCTGCAAACCTTCCTGTTGATTTGTATCCCATATAATAACCTCAAGAGGGTCCTTGTTTGTAACTGTTTGTTCTGTTGATTCTTCTGCACCAATGGCAGTACTCTGTTTGGAATTACATGCTGCTAAAGAAAGAACCATGAGGGACGTAATTAAAAGTGATAATATTTTCTTTTTCAAATCCTTATCCTCCTATATCCTATTGTTTGATTTATATAAATCTAATTATAATTATAGTAATTTCTAGGTATTAGTACATGGAATAATGTAATTACATTATGGATTAATGTACAATTTATACAATTTAAAGTGATTTTTAATATAAATAATACTTTATAAAAAAGAGAACACATTAGCTATTGCTCCTAAGTGTCCTCTTTTCTTACAAATGTTTGGCTTCAAATTTTCCCTTTTTATCTGTTTGTATCACCTCAACTTGCATCGCCCGATAAGCTTTTGGGCTTATATTATATTTTTGCTTAAAGATTTTTGAAAAAAAGAAAGAATCTTCATAACCGGATTCAGAAGCCACAATGCGAATCGGTTTTGTTGTATTTTTCAACAGATACGTCGCATTTTCCAGCCGTAAATGAATTAAATATTCTTGAGGCGACATATTTAGCTCTTTTTTAAAGCTTCCTGTTAAATGGCTTCTGCTAATTCCAATTGTATCAGCCAGTTCATCTATTTTAATTTTCTCTTTTATGTTAAGCCTCATATAATCCATCGCATATTTAACATATGTTGCACTTGGATAATCATGATTTTCTTTCCCTGCATAATTTTCGTTATTCTCCATCATCAGTGCAAACAATTCAAACAATTCGCTGATTCTTCTCAATTCATCTATACTTGTCAAACGTTTTGCTTTTAACATATTTATAATGCATGCTTTTTCTTGTTCAACATGTTTTAAATGAATGATGGGTTTTTCTTTTGAAAATCCCATCTTTTTAATAAATTCCTCTGAACGGTAGCCATGAAAACCTACCCAGGCATAACACCATGGTTCGATAATATCTGCTCTATAAAGCGTCTCAATTTCGGGATATATAATAAAGGCCTGACCTTTTTCCAGTTGAAAAACCTGATCACCCACTGTATAAGAGCCTTTTCCTTCATAAATAATATGAATCACATAGTTTTCCCTCTTGTATGGACCGAATTTATAACTTTTTTCACATCTTTCACAGCCACAGTAATCTAAACTAATTGCACTTGTTAAACTAAACTGATTATCAAGTTCTAAGTCTTCTAAACAAGTAAATCTCGCACTTTGTGTATATCCCACATACCTTTCCATACTGCCTCCTGACTCATGTTATTCCTCTTAATATGTCCATATGCTTTACATTTTTGTTATATCATTATTATATAGTAAGATAAATAATATTCAAGTGCTGAGTACTTATCTGCTCTAAAAATCAAAAATTATTGATGACAAGAAACTATTAATATTTTTTACTAAAAAATACGTCTGTTAAGAGTTTTCCTAACAGACGTGGGTTTATTACTATTACTTAATATTGTTTAAATTCTTATTTTTTGTAAAATACATTAATTATTATTTTATTGTGCACTTGTCGTGCCTGTATCACTTGTCGTGCCTGTATCACTTGTGGTGCCTGTATCACTTGTCGTCTCTGTATCACTTGTCGTCTCTGTATCACCAGTTCCATCTGCGTTTGTTTCAGTTGAGGTATTTGCATCATTTTGACCTGGTCTTCCTGGCATATCACCCTTTTGGTCTTTGCCACCACCTTGTGAACCCATATCCGATAGTGTAATTGCAGATGCATCTATTAACGTTGATGAATCCTGCTCCTGTCCTTGCGTAGTTGATGGAATAGTTCCATCTAACTGACCTTGAATACTCTGCATACGAAGTTCCATGAAGCTCTTTAAAGTAGAAACAGCAGTCTGGTATTCTTCGTAAGTACAAAAAGCAGTTGGATCAGTTTGTACATAACTGTCGATTTTAGAAACTAAGTTATCAACATGTTCGCTGAAATTTGCCATGTAGCCATCTACTAATTGCTGTAAGTACTCATGGTAGGTTGCTAAGTATTCTTCGTTGCTTAAAAGTTGATTGATTAATGGTCTATCAGCCATATCAACTCCTAGTACAGGGGTATCTATAGCCCAGTTTACACATTGTGAAGCGCTCTCTGACTGAAAACCTCCAAAAGCAAGATTATAATCCCATGGAAGAATAGATATTTTACTATCTTCTTCATAAATATAATAGTTTTGAGCCATTGAGGAGCTATAGCTGTCAAAATTGCAAAGTACTGTATGGGCAGCTAAATAACGAAGTATTTCATCAACATTAAAGTAAGTGTCAATATTTTCACCTGCATTAAGAGCCTTAATTGCTTCAATCACACGTTTTTGATCGTCTTCCGTTGTATGATTAAATGACGTATTCTCAAAAATGGAGCTGTAAGAGGAAATTTCATCATCTGTATATAATAATGCTCCTCCTGTTGAACTACCTCCCATTCCGCCGCCGCCTTTGCCGCCTCCCATTGACTCATCAGAAAAGTCTCCGTTTTTAATAGCTACCACCATATCAAGCATATCCTCAAGATCCATATTGGATGGTATACTAAAGTCCGCTTCTGTTAAACCAAGCTCTTCTAAATAGCTGGAAAGGCTAAAGCCTTCTTCTGCTGATTTTGTAATATAATCGTCAATGTCAAAACCATCTGGCAATGCGCTTGTTAAGTCACTTGGAGGTTCATTTCCACCTTGCATTTCAGGCGGCTCTGCTTGATTCTCGTTTGTTGTATCTTGAGCCTGTGCACTATCCGTTGTCTGTGTATCTGAACCAGTCGTAAGCTCAGTTGTCTGTGTATCTGCGGTACCAGACACATCTGCTGCCTGCCCATCCACATTTGATTGATCAGGACCTCCAGATCCGCCACCACCATTATTTACCATTTTAACATTGTACAAGTTGCCGTCATCATTTCCAAAAACACGATCACAGAAGCTGCTATCATATCCTTCTAAAGCGATATATAGCCCCCAGTATTCTCCGTTGACAGAAATTACAGCATAATTATAAAGTGAACTATATGCGCCTATATAATTCATCATATCAAACGCAATCATATCTTTCATATAAGTATTGTCTGATATAACATTATTAAGAACAAGCTTATCTAATCCATAACAAGTCTGATTTTTTTGATATTTATCAAACTTGACCTTAAAGCTATATCTGTCACTGTCACTTTCACTCACTGATCTAAGGCTTGAATTTCCTTTTGCTCTAATTGCTACATCTGAAAACAATTCATTATTAACCTCCATGTTGACACTAATGTATTCTTCATCAGACATATTATCAATCATATTCTGCCATTCTGTTTCATCTACTATGATATTTACTGTTATTGGATCGTCTCCAAACAGTTTACTTTCATACTCCATTGTTTTTCCCTGATTTGTAACTGCTGCACTGGCTACCTCACCGCCAGTTTCACTACTACAGCCTGATAATGTTCCAGCTACCATAGTAAAAGCTAGTGATACTGCTAATAAATTTTTAAATTTCATTATAAATCCTCCTTTACTATAAATATAGACGATATATTTGTCGGCTTTGTGTTAAATATATGAACTTTTTATGAATTCATATAAAATAACGGATTTTTTGTTGAAATTTTTTATTAATATACTGTGGATTTTGGTTTGAAACAGATTCAATGCCGGTATCTAATACGCACAAAGAACGGGGAAATACTTAAATTCTATATAGCTTTTATTATGAAAAAAGCTATATAGAATTTAAGACAAGAAAATAATGTAGAAAGCAAAAAGCAGACATCATATTATTCTTGATGTCCACTCATTATTTATTGCAATAAAGTGATATAAATAGCCGTTATGATAGCCGTTGTTATAACTCCGCAAATATTGGCTCCAAGTGCATAGTCTAAAATAAAGCTTGACATATTTACTTTCTGAACCTCTTTTTGTGCAACCTTTGCTGTTGATGGTACACAAGAAACTCCCGCTATACCTATAACTGGATTAAAATTTTTTCCTCTGATGAAATAAATCACATAGCCTCCGATGATCCCGCCAATTCCAGACAGTGCCAATGCAACCATGCCAAGAACTAAAAGCTTTAAAACATCAGGATTTAATAAAGTACTGGCATCACATAATACACCTAGCATTAATCCTAAGAAGAACGTGGCGAAATATAAGAAGCCATCTTCAATCAATTTAATATATTTTGTGATTCCGGATTCACGAATTGCAATTCCAAGAAAGAAGCTTAGAAATAGTGGTGCTGCAACCGGGAATAACAAACATAATACTGCATTAGCAATGACTGCAAAGATTAATTTTTCATTAGATGTAATATTGTGTTTTGGCTTAGTATCTACCACTACTTTACCTCTTAACTCCTTTGGAATTAAAAGCTTTATCAAATAGGGATAACCACCATAAGTTAAGCTTAGGTATAAATAAGCTACAATGGATATGGGTACAAAATATTCTGGTGCTAATTTTAAGGAGGCGAACAATACCATTGGACCATCTGCCCCTCCTATAATAGAAACTGCTGCGGCTGCTCCATCTGACAACCCCATCAGTTTTGCAAGTGGGTAGGTCGCAATCGTTCCAAGCTCTGCAAATAATGCAATTGTCATGCTGATGAAAGGATGCGCAAGCACATAGCCAATATCACATAAAATACCAATGCCCATAAATACTAAGCAAGCAATCAAACCATTGCTAAAAGTCAAGGTATAGATTGGCTGCAAAAAGTTGATTTGCATATACTTCATTAAATCATCTGTGCTTGTCAGTAATGGATTGATTATTAAATTTCCAATTTGATTATTTTCCATAAATAGCACACCTGTATTTATGGCGGACATTCCAAAGCCCATTGGTATCATAATTAATGGTTCTAAAGTTCCTTTTTTCCCTAAATAAACAAGTAAAAAGCCAAGAAAAATTAAAATGATACGAAAAATCACAATTTCAGGCTCCTGAGCAAACATAGTTCCAATGCCTTGAAATAAATCTAAAACTTTCATAAGAATCCCCTACTCTTTTTTGTATTTTGTAGTATAATACAGTTAGTATTTATACGTTTAAATTATCATCCTTTTTCACAGTAAATAATCGGATACCTGATAATAAAACCTTAATTAGAATGGCAATTCCATAAGATACAATAACACCAATTCCCATTACCTCAAATGGGACACTCATACTTAATAACATACTAATCGCTCCTTTTTTAAGTTATTGTTCAATTGTTCCTCTATTTAATATTAACAACTTATTGTTTTTTTTCAAATACATAATATCAATGCGTATCATTTACAAAAATTATGTGTTGTGTAAAAATATAACTATATTAAATTGGAGGTTGACATGGATTTACATTACTTAGAAATATTTAATGCTGTTGCGAAATATGAGAGCTATAAAAAGGCTTCTGAAGTTCTTCATATTAGCCAACCTGCGCTTTCTATTCAGATTAAAAAATTAGAAGCTCAAATTGGTCTTAAGCTATTTGACAAAATTGGGAATAAGATTTTTTTAAGTGAGAATGGGGTTATGTTACAGGAATACACCAAAAGAATCTTTAGTATTATAGAGGATTTGGAGACAGCTATTTATGATACACAAAGCTTTATCGGAGGAACCTTAAATATTGGTGGAAGTAATACTCCCGGTTCTTATATTTTACCTGATGTGATTGGTGAGTTTAAAAAATTATATCCCAGTACTAAATTTAGCTTGCACATAGGCAACACTTCTGAGATTTATCATTTAATTAATAATGGTACTCTGGATATTGCCGTCAATGGAGGAAGCTGTTTTTATAATGAGCATATTTATGTGGAAAAACTGTTTGCTGATAAATTGGTTATTGTTGCCTCTCCTCAAAACCCTTATTGCAATTATCCTGAAATTAATATTTCAGACTTAAGGAAAATGAGCTTTGTTGTTCATAAAACAGATTCTCAACTCTATACCTATTATATAAATTTTATTGAACAGATAAAAATACCGGAAAATATCAATATGTATCTTGGAAATGTAGATGCAATTAAAAGAGCTGTAAGCTCTAATTTAGGAGTATCACTCCTTCCTTATGTTGCAGTAAAATTTGAACTTCAGTTTGGCTTGTTAAAAATGCTTAACGTTCCTGAGGTACATATGGACTATCCATATAGCTTAATCTATAACGAAAACAAGGCATTGTCTGCCACTTCGAAAAAGTTTATCGATTTTGTGCGTTCTAGAATATAAGGTAATATAATTCTGATATAAGCAATAAATCCTATTGAAATGAATAGGATTTATTTGTATATCCCTGTTCTTCTACCTTTGCATCCATTTATCCTCTTTTGCAATCTGGAAATCAGCATTAGACGATTATAATTTTAACATAAGCTGTTCATATTGCTTATCCTCATATTGATGCAGATAAGAAAAGAGTGCATTAACATCGGATACAATCTGGTGTTTTTTACAGGTTTGATGAAATAGCTCCATTAGTTCCTTATTATTTGGACTATTTATTTCATAGGAATTTCCATAAGTTTTAATATAGCGCTCTTTCAAGCCTGGAAAATGTTTCTCTAGCTTTTGATAAAAATATTCCCTGTTCCCATTTCTTAAGGTCAAGCCCATTCCAAAACAAATAATTCCATATGTTTTTGCTTCAATACAATAATTAAGTACTCTTTCTACATTTTCTTTTGTATCATTGATAAAAGGCAGCAAAGGTGACAGCCATACCACCGTTTTGATACCATTGTCTCTTAGTATTTTAAGTACCTCAAAGCGCTCCTTTGTCGTCGATACATTTGGCTCCAGGATTTTGCACAACGCTTCATCAAAGGTAGTTAATGTCATTTGTACCACACATTTAGACTTCTGATTAATGCTTTTAAGAACGTCTAAATCTCTTAATATACATGCTGATTTCGTATGGATTGCTACTCCAAAACCATATTGATCAATCAGCTCTAAGCACTTCCTTGTATTCTTAAGCTCAAGCTCCAAGGGAATATAAGGATCTGTCATAGCCCCTGTACCAATCATACATTTTCTTCGTTTTCTTTTTAAGCTTTCTTCTAATAGCTTTGCTGCATTACTTTTTACTTCAATGTCCTCAAAGGCATGATGCATCTGATAGCAATCGCTTCTGGCATCACAATAAATACAGCCGTGCAGACACCCTCTATAAATATTCATTCCATTATTTGAAGACAGAATCGCCTTTGCCATTACCTCATGCATTTTATCACCTCATCATATTGACATTTTTTGTAACGCTCTTATTTAAAATCTTTTCCTCTTTCCTGCAATCTGCTTTTTCATAGCCGATGGGGAAATTCCGGTAATAGTTTTAAAAACTCGGTCAAAATGGGTAACATTGGAAAATCCTACTTCGCTGCTTATTTGTGTAATGCTTTTATCTGTTTCCATAAGATAAAGCTGTGCCTGACTGATTCTGATATGATTAATATATTGAATGATAGTACTATTGGTGTAATGCTTGAATTCTCTGCACAAATAGTACGTACTTAAATAAAATTGCGAAGCGAGCATATCAAGCGTTATATTTTCTGTATAATTCTTATGCAGGTAATGAATAATCTGAGTGATACGGTTTTGCTTATCAACCTCCACCTCTGCTCCTTCCAAACGAACAATTTTAATAAGCAGATGATTTAAGAGCATTTGCATTGCTTCATCGCTATAAATATCATTTTTTTCCTGTTCCTTCAATATTTCTTTCAACAGGGAATATATTTCACTTCTATCTGCCAGACGGTACACTCTGGCAGATACTTTTAATTTTTCCGTTATTTCATGTATCATAATAGCCTCTGTTTTGAAATAAACCACAAGACGTTTAAATGCAACATCATTGTCTCCATAAGAGTGATGCATCTTATAGGGGGGGAAAATGATGAACTCACCGGTACTCATGCAGCAACTTCTATCTTGTACCATATGATAGCGTTGACCCGACTCCAGATAATACAGTTCAAAGTAGTCATGATAATGCGACTTTATCATATTGTCGTTGACTCCCAAAATTCGTTCTGCTGCTATGCATTTACCATTTGTCATTATCATACTTGCCTGATCTATCATCTCAATCTCCTACTTTGTTCTATCTTTTGTTGCTAATTTAGCACCATTATATCAATTTAAAACATAGCAGGCAAGTTTAATATGATCAAAAATTAACACGCAGTTACAATTTATCCTTCATGATTCTCCAAATCCTTTCCATTTGAAGCTATCACTTGTTTATACCAATTGAATGACTTTTTCTTCTTCCTTTCATAAGAACCATTTCCATTGTCATCCAAGTCGACGTAAATAAATCCATATCGTTTAGACATTTGGCAGGTTGACATACTTATCATATCAATACAGCCCCACGGGGTATATCCCATCACTTCAACACCTTCTTCAATGGCGGCTTCGATAGCCTTAATATGCTCCTGATAATACTGAATACGATAATCATCCAAAATACTTCCATCTGATTCCATCATATCCCTGCTTCCTAAACCATTTTCTACAATAAACAATGGCTTTCCATATCTATCATATAACTCAATTAATGAGATACATAAACCCGTTGGATCAACCTGCCAATTCCATTGTGTCGTCTCAAGATAAGGGTTTTTAACTCCGCTTGTGAGATTTCCGCTCACTTGTTCCTTATTTGCTTCATCCATACTAGAAACACGGCTCATATAATAACTAAAGGAAACAAAATCCACCGGGTATTCTTTGAGAATATTTTCGTCTTCTTTTCCAAAAATAATCTTAATATTTTTTCTTTCCCATTCCCTTTTGATATGGCTTGGATACTCACCCCTTACCTGTACATCCGAATAATAAAAATTTTTTCTATTCTCTTTTAGCGCAATCAAGGCATTTTGTGGATGGCAGTTCTCCGGATATGTCAATGTTCGGGTAATCATGCAGCCCATCTGCGCTTCAGGTATTATTTCATGCAGATATTTTGTTGCTAATGCGCTTGCTACAAACTGGTTATGGACAGCCTGATAAATAATTTCCTCCCACTTTTCTTTTGGATAGCGGTCTTCCACTAATCCTATAGTCGTAAATGGATGACGAAAAACGCTATCAATTTCATTAAAGGTTAACCAATATTTTACCAATCCCTTATATCTTTTATAAACAGTTTTACAAAATTTTAAAAAGAACTCAATTACTTCTCTTTGATACCAACCATTATAGTGATTGGATAAATACAGTGGCATTTCGTAATGGTGTAATGTAACTAAAGGTTCTATGTCTCTTTTATGCATTTCCTGAAATAGATCTTCATAATATTGTAATCCACTTTCATTTGGCTCTTTTTCAATTCCATTGGGATAAATTCTCGTCCATTGAATGGATACTCGTAGTATTTTAAAACCCATTTCCTGAAACAAATCTAGATCTTCTTTGTACCTGTGATAAAAATCAATTCCATGTCGCTTTGCATATTTGCTTGTGTCCTGACTCAGCATGGCTTCTTCAATATCCTGACTGGTTATGAAATGCTGCGCTTTGTAATCACTGGGATCTATTTCACTTTTGTACATGCTGCAATCTGCGACCGATATACCCTTTCCATTCTCATTCCAAGCACCTTCACACTGATTAGCCGCTGTTGCCCCTCCCCATAAAAATCCTTTTGGAAAACTAGTATTTGGCATTTTATTTCCTCCATGATGTTATTAAATTTATATTTCCTTATCAGCTAACTCGTCTATCCCTAATATCCAAGTAAGAATAGCTGTAATCGTAAATGCTAAAGCAATACCAATAATGTAATAAACAAACGTATCACCAAAAAAAGCTGGTAATGTTGTAAGTGCAGGAAAAACATATACAAAGGCTTTTGTATGCATCGCTCCCATAAACGCTCCTGCCAGCGCCCCTCCTATGATCTGCGCGATAAATGGTTTTTTATATTTTAATGAAATACCATATACAATTGGCTCTGTTACCCCACCTAGCAATGCTGGTACTACCGTAGATAATGCAAATGCTTTTGTTTCCTTTCTTTTTGCTTTCATGAATACACCAAATGCAGCTCCTGCGCTCGCAAACGTTGCTGCTGCAACCATAGGACGTATGAAATCATATCCATAGGTCGAAATATTATTAATCATAATAGGAGCAACTCCCCAATGAATTCCAATCATTACAAGCAGAGTCCATCCACCTCCTATAATAAGTCCTGTTAATAGACCATTTTGTGCACTCATGAAATTAACAAAGCTGCCCATTGCATTTGCTAGATAAACACCAACGGGACCAATCACAATGACAGAAAGTGGAACCATAATAATCAAAGCCGCAAAAGATAAAGCAAATAATTCAATACTCTTTGGAATGAATTTCTTTAGTAGTTTTTCTAACTTAGAATATACCAAAACTGCTATAATAGCTGGAACTAGCGTTCCAGAATATTTCATCAATACCACTGGAATCCCCATAAAGGATGATATATCACCCGCATTTGTTATCAAGCCTGTGAAATTTGGTTCTAATAGCGCCCCAACAATTGCAAGTGAAATATAGGGATTACAATCGAATGCTTTTGCAGAGGAAAAAGCTAAAAATAATGGCAGAAAATAGAAAACACTATTCCCAGCTGCTGATAAAATCATATACGTACTTCCTGTATTATCCAGCACTCCCAAGGTAGTGGTCAATATAACCAACAAAGCCTTTATCATGCCAGCACCAGCCAAAGCTATAACAATTGGATTTACAATTGCTGCCATGGTATTTAATGCTCTGGTAAATAAATTACCGCTTTTTTCCACTGTAACACTTTCCCTTTTTTCTGTTTGAATCGGATAAAGCTTTAAAATTGTATTAAAAATATCTTCTACTGTATTTCCCACTACTACCTGAAATTGTCCATTTCCAATTACTACCGTTAAAACACCTTCTAACTCTTTTAATGATTTTTGATCTGCTTTTGAATTATCCTTTAACTGAAACCTCAGTCTGGTAACACAATGCGTCAGATTTGTAATGTTTTCTACTCCTCCAACTAAGGCAACAATTTCTTTCGCTAACTTTTCATAGTTTTTTTTAGCCATGATTCGTTTCCCTCCATTAACATCAAAATTTATCTGCCTTGGCCAAGACTTGTTTGTATAAGAATCATAACATAGATTTAATTATTCAATGAAAAGTTCGAATTTTAGAAACTCAATTGAAACTGCATTAAATTTTTCTGATTTGTTTTCTATATTCCATTACAATCATATCATTAATCAATGGATAAAGAATTGAATGTGTTTGCACCAGAGATTCATGTTTAAAGCTAATACATAAGTCTACATCTGGATGGTTTTTCATCCTTTCATTTCCAGTAATTAGTACAATTTTTGCTTTAATTTTTGAATAATCCTTTTTAATTTGAAATTCGGATAACATATAGCGCTGAATGTAAGTACCTGAGTTTGAATAAATAATAATTAAAGTATCTTCATCTGCATGATTAATAAAATCATCTTGCTTTGAATCACTTAGATTTGTAATAATAAATTTTCCATTATAAGCTAATTTCGTCTGTAAATCCATTGCTCCAAGCTCCGAAAACAAAAGACCAAAACTTGCCACTTTTTTATAATGCACTAAATCCTTTGCTAATTCTTTAACTTGATTCATATCAATGCTATTTTTACAGTAAGAAATATCTTTTAAAATAACATCAATATAAGAATCCAACCCATTCTGTTCCATGTATTTGGCGATATTTTGATTATAATTAAGCTTAAATCCATACTTATTTTCCTTAAATGGCGCTGCTGCTTTAAATTCTGCATAATCTTCAAAATTTAACTTTCTTATAAATTTGGATATCGTTGACTTTGAAACAGAACATATTTGAGCCACCTCTCCAATTGATAATGAAGCAATTGAATAAAAATTAGACAATAAAGTAAAAGCAATATGATAATCCGTTGATTTTGGATCACTATCATTTAAAATAATTAATAATCGATTTAATAAAATTCCCATATGCTTCCTCCACTTAATTAGAATAATTCCATCATATTACTTTATTCCAAAAAAGTATAGCCTAAAGGAAAGAAAGAATCTGCCACCCGTTAGGCTGACAAATCCTTTCGTCCATCTTATTTACATTCCTATCATATCAAATTGTTCAAAAGAAATAATAAGTTCATAATCTTTTCTAAGATTCTCATATTTAATCTGAACTGATTTTAACGTCTGGCTATAATACCAACCACTCATTGCACTTTCAAATTTCTTGCGGTACAGAAAATGAGTCAGCTCTTTCCCATCTAAGAACACCCTATATGGCGCTTTCTTTGGATGAATGACATCCAGATACATATTGTCAACTACTGATTGATAATCACCCTCCTTTTGGAAGTTCAGAACTGTTTTCTCGCCTGTTGTCATAGTAATACACGTCTTTAAAAAGTTGCCCGTCTTGTATTCATTTGTGATTCCATCATCTTCATAAAGCGTAAATCGATTATCCCTGCCTGCTGCTATCAAAAGATGAATCCCTGTTACTTTCTCTGTTGTTAAATTGTGCAATTGATTTTGTGCCATTGGAACAATTGCTCCCTCTTTGACAAACAATGGGACACTTGAAAGTTCAACGGGAATCTCAATTGTTTGACCGCCTTCATACCTAGTTCTATTATAAAAGTCATAAAAGACTTCATTTTCTGGAAGATATACCATTCTGGTCTTTGCACCTTTCTCTACCACATTTGCTACCAAAAGGGAATCTCCCAGCATAAAATCAACGCCTTCCTCATAGCATTTTGTATCCTGCTGGAAAGCACTGCACATAGGTTCAATCATCGGGAGTCCTGTCTCATGTGCCCTTTCCATCAGTGAATAGAGGTAAGGAATCAGTCGATAACGAAACTTCACCGCCTCACGGATATACTGTGTGCAGTCACCATACATCCAAGGCTCTGTTACCGTATTGTCCGTATTAACGGAATGTACAGAAAAACGTGGCTGAAAAATACCATTTTGAATCCATCTCACCATTAATTCTGCTTCTGGCGAATTTCCATAAAAACCGCAAACATCACAGCCATGATTGGCAACACCCGATAAGCCCATCCCAAGAATTGTTGCAATATTATACTTTAATGCCTCCCAACAAGTAAGATTATCACCTGCCCAAGTCTGTGCATATCTTTGTATTCCGCTATGTCCGGAGCGACATACAATATAAGGTCTTTCGTTTTCAAAGGTTTCCTCAATTGCCTCCTTGGTCACATGGCACATAATGTTAGACATGACTGATTTTAGCTGCCCAATTGTACCACCCGTCCCCTCAAAGTCACAACGGCAATCCTTATCAATCATACTGTCATACTCACAATTATCATTCCAAACAGAGCTAGTCCCCATCAAAAGAACATTTTCTTTCAGTAAATCTTTCCATACCTTACGTGTAATTGGTTTTGTAAAGTCTGCAAATACCCCTTTTCCTCCCCACCAGGTTCCAATACCTGGTTCCTCTTTCTCACTGTCTAATACAAAAATTTTCTGCTTTTTCATTTCTTCCAGATTTGGATGTGCCAAAAGAATTCCGGGTTTTACATTAGGCGAAACTGTGATACCACGCTTTCTCATCTGTTCAAAGAAATTCTTAGGATTTTTAAAGCGTTTTCGATTCCACGTAAATACGCAGCGCTTTATCCCTTGTGGTGTCTCTTGTGAGGTATACCCAGAGGAAAGCTGAAAACCGTCTACTGGCATGTCTTCTTCCTTTGTCGTATCAATAAATTCTAAAATAGCATCATCACAGTCAGCCTCCAGCTCCGGATAATACATAGACGAACCAAGGTATCCGAGTGCATAAATGGGAAGCATGGCTGATTTACCGGTCAAATCCGTATATCCCATTACTACCTCACGAATCGATGGACCTGCAATTAAGAAAAGATCAATATCTCCGCCATCTGTTCTGTATCTGCTGTGCGGCTTCCAATAATTACTCTTTTCTCTTCCCATATCAAAATCACATTCATAGGTATTATGATAGAAATATCCGACTGCCTTTTGGGACTGACGATTTAATTTAATGTAAAATGGAATATGCTTATACAAAGAATCTGTCTCCTTAGGATTATATCCCATTGCATCCTTTGGGCTCATAGACATGAATTTTTGTGCTTTATTCCACTCACCTGTCTTTTCACCAAAACCATAGAAACAATCATCTACACTGATTTCGCTTGTATGAATACGCCTGTGATTGCTGTCCTCTTGATAACCCAAATCTACGATATCTGCATGAAGAAGGGTGTTGTCTTTGTCATATACACAAATTCGAAATGGGTCTTTTTCTACCACTACTTTTAAAAGTTTCCCCTGTATCACTGCTGTTGTTTCACTGTCAGTTAACGTTGCAGCCGCAGCTTCAATTCTTTTACGCCTGTCACCAAGGAAAGCATCCATGCGATCCCCCCACGCAGTTGTCAGCAGACTATAGGATTCTTCTGCGAACTCTCCATCAAAGCCTGCTCGGATTCGTAATATTTTGTCCGTCAAAAACAGAACTCGGATTTCAATACTATTCGTCATAATCGAAACATAGTTCTCGCATTTCCCTATCTCTTTTGCATTCATACATAGCTTCATTAGGTATTATCTCCTTTTACAAATCATTTTGTTTCTTTATTATAATGAAAATGTAAGTTATATTCTATACAGAAATTGCAATCAATGAGAGCTAATTTTACATATCTTGCTCTTTTAAAACTCAATTTGATTGCTTAAAATTAAAAAGCTTTAATTTTTTTGTTATATATCTTGATTTGTTTTAATAACAAAAGCAAAATATGTACAAAATATGCATAAGCTGTGCAATTTTTGTCTAGTTTCTTTATCATACATCCTATATAATAGGACTATCCCAGTCCAATAAGACTGAAATAATATAAAATCAGGAGATGATTCTTATGGCTTGTATGCAATGTCATTACTATAGTTCTTCCTTAAAACATACCGTTGAGGTTAACGTCATTGTCCCAACCCCAGAGGGAAACGAGCAAATTACAGATTCCAATGTTCAAAAATCCTACTGCTATGAAAAGGGACTCCCTGTTGTCTATCTGCTTCACGGTGCTTTTGGAAACTATAGTTCATTTTTACGCTTTAGTAATATAGAGCGCTATGTGCAAAAGCATCGCTGTGTAGCGGTTATGGCCTCAGCAGATAATAGCTTTTATCAGGACATGTATCACGGAAACTCCTACTATACCTTTTTTACTAAGGAGCTTCCTGCGTTTATCACAAACGTGTTTCCTGTTTCTAAGAAAAGAGAAGACACCTATATCGCAGGCTTTTCTATGGGAGGATACGGAGCATGGTATCTTGCCTTATCTAACCCAGACCTTTATTCAAAATCGGCCAGTATGTCAGGTGCACTTGATATTGTGGACTTGTACAGTGAATACTTAAAGGGCACAATGGATGCTCCATTTCCTTTGGAGGATATTTTTGCAGAGCCTCAAAATCTATCCGGAAGCAATTTTGATTTATTTGAGCTTCATAAACAATGTATGGCTAAAGGTCAAGTCCCTGAACTTTATCAAGCTTGCGGAACAGAAGATTTCTTGTATTCTATGAATCAAACCGTGAAAAGTCGTTTAGAGCAAGTGGGTGCAAATTTAATATATGAAGAGGGTTCTGGCGGACATAACTGGGATTTTTGGGATGAATATATTAAAAAAGTACTAAATTGGATGTTTAATAAATAATATATTGATAGGTCTTAAAAGGTGCATTCTATTTGAATCTACTCTCAATTAGAATGCACCTTTTAATTAATTAATTATTATTATACTCAAACATATAAAATCATGAATCATTTTACTTTTATTAGTTGAACTGTAAAAAAAGCAATCGAACCAAACATAAGCACTAAAACTATTGGTAAAAACCACACAGACATGCTTCTTGATAAAGCTGAATTGAGCGCGCTATAGCTAAATATTGCTGCAATCAATAGCTTTTGAGTTTCAATTAGATTTTTTAGTATACGATATACCCGGACTTTATTTTGTTCTGTTACTGTTACTCCTGTATTCCAGATTTGGGGAAATCTCTCAAGCACCGTTATTCCAATGTAGAGAATCCAAGCTATGATAACTTCAATGAAAATCTCTTTTTTATTCCCCCACCGATCAATTACTCCTGCTGCATTGTAATGTGCCGGAATGCTCTCGGGTATCTCTTGCCAGTTTAGCCATAAATAAAGAACCATGGCAATCAAGATTCCTGCGCCAACTATATTTACAAAAATATCGTACCTCGTTTTGTTAATATTCATATTGCTTACCTCTATTTCATATAAAGCCCTACAAGCAACATGTCTTCATCTAAGGAAATTGTAAAAGTTACGCTTCGATTCTCGTATAATGCTGTGATTTCAGTGACAGCATATTTTTGATTCTTTTGTTTAATTTCTGCTGTGTAAATACTGGTAAAATCTTGAAAACTTCCCCAATCTGCTCCTATTTGTTCTTTTGCATTTACAATAACTTCTTCAGTTAAGGCTTCCTTGATCTGATCATTTGCACATCTGTTTTGAATCTCTTCATAATTGTTTTGATTTAGCAGCTCAATGATTTCTTTTGATTCATCAATTACCTGAATCTCGGTAAATGAGCTATCATCCTTTATCGCAACTGTTTTCGGTTGAATCCAGTTAATTCCTGCTCCTATCAATGCAATTATGATAACACTTACTGCTATGACTTTCACTCTCTTTACCCATTTGTAAGCTTTTAATTCCTCCTTTGATAAGTTTTCATTAAATTCAGAGGCCATACCAGCTGGCTGTCCCATTCGCTCCATTATTTGCTGCCATTCTTCCCCATGATCCAAAGCCGACTGTATATCCGCTATTAACTCTCGCTTAATTTCCAGTTTTTTCTTATAAGAGCATTTTAACTTCTTCGTAACTGCTTTTATATATCTGTCCTTGTTCATTACTCTACCTCCATTATCGATGTTACTTTATTTTGAAACTCTTTCCATAGTTCAAGCATTTCGGCTAAAGCCTGAATCCCTGAATTTGTAATTTGGTAATATTTTCTGGATACTTTTTTCCCTTTTGGTTCACTCCATCTGCTGATAACCAAACCATCATCCTCCATCCGGTAAAGAATGGGATACAGCGTCCCCTCTTTCAAAGTAAACATGCCGTTACTTTTATCTGCCAGCTCACAAATAAGCTGATAGCCATATTTCTCTTCATTTTTTAATAGCACTAAAACAAGCATTTCAAACACGCCTTTTTTCATTTGCTGTTCGTATTTTGGATTCAATTCACCACTCCTTACCTAGCATTACTAAGTACATTTTATTACAAGTATTTAGGTAAGTCAATAATTGCTTTTACTTTTTATCATGCAAAAGGATGTTATCAATTAATTTTGCATGATAGAGTAGGCGGGTGAAATTTCACCCGCCCCTCATCAAACCGTACGTGAGGTTTTCCCTCATACGGCTTTCCGACATTCTTCTTTCTACAGCATTATGTCATGCAGATAACTTCAATTAAATCGTCTATGGTGCGACTTTATCCATCCGCTTAGCACCCTACATTACTGTAACGCACCGGATTTAGCTACACGGCTCACTGGCGATTACCGTGACCGGACTTACACCGGCAGGCATGGTCCAGCTTCGCTGGACACACACACACAATGAAAAAAACCTGCCAAAAATTATGACAGGTTTTTCATTCAACTATCTATACTTTTAAAATACTTCTGACCTTGCGATTCGTTAATTAAATGAATAATTAGTCGGAGCATTCTTATCACTTCCAAGTGTTGCTGTAAAATTAATTGTGACTGATTCACCCGGTGCTAATTCTTCATCCCAGGATGGATTCTTTACAACAACTTTTGTACCATTTTGGCTAGATAATTCTGCACCCCAAAGCTGCGTAATCGTACTGTTATAGTCATATGTCAAAGTCCAGCCACTAAAAGTCTGACTTGAATTATTTGTCACTACAAGCTCCCCTTGAAAACTGCTTCCCCAATCACTTACTACTTGATAGTCAAAAGATACCTCATCGGTTGTTGGAGCTGGCGTAGGAGTGGATGTTGAACTTGTAGTATTGAATCCTCTTTCCTCTAACAACTGTAAGAAGTTCCATACGCTTGGTTTCCACACACTCCAATCATGTCCTCTTCCATTTAGCAGCCAATAAATGTTATCAATTCCCTTTGAATCCGCATAGTCATGCACTCTAGTACCAAAGCTTATCAAACCGTCATTCGTACCGTAAGATATAAAGAAAAGCTTTAACATTTGTTTTGCTTGTGTTCCGCCGTCTGGAAATAATGACTCATTTGAATGAGTGTTTGGAGCTGCTGAGTATGTGCCGATATAAGCAAACTTATCAAGATTTGGTAATCCAATATTAAAGGATTGTCCACCTCCCATTGAAAGTCCTGATATAGCACGGTGCTCACGATCCGTATTGACTGAAAAGTTTTGTTCTACATATGGAATCAAGTTATAAAGTATGTCATCTGTTACATTTTCATACTGATCAACTCCTGATGCTGCCGCAGTACAATTTGGCATTACTATGATAGAAGGACTGATTTTGCCTTCTGCAATCAGATTATCTGCAATATAATGTACACTTCCGCCTGCAGTTGTCCAGTTATCCTCATTTCCACCAATTCCATGTAAAAGATACATCACGCTGTATTTCTTGTCCGTTGTATAACCTGGTGGCAGATAAATTTTTGCCCTTCGAGTACTGTTTGTAGCATTAGAATAATAGTTAATGTATTGTATGGTTCCATGTGCAACATTTGCCTTGTAGCTGTCGTACCCATCAGCAGGCAAGGTTGGCAGTGTAGCTGCTGCCACGGTTAATGGTACACACCAAGTAAACGACATAAGCATCGCAAAAATGAGTAAAAAGCTAGTAAGCTTTTTCGTATTTCCTATCATAAAGCTTAACCCCCCTGTAATATTAATTGAATATAAGTTATTAATTATTTAGCGTTAAATCCTCTTTGTTCTAACAACTGTAAGAAATTCCATACACTTGGTTTCCACACACTCCAATCATGTCCTCTTCCATTTAGCAGCCAATAAATATTGGAAATTCCCTTTGAATCAGCATAATTATGTACTCTGGTACCAAAACTAATCAAGCTGTCATTTGTGCCGTAAGATATGAAGAATAACTTTAACATTTGTTTTGCTTTTGTTCCTCCATCCGGGAATAATGCCTCATTTGAATGAGTATTTGGAGCTGCTGAATATGTACCGATATAAGCAAATTTATCAAGATTTGGTAATCCGATATTAAAGGATTGTCCACCTCCCATTGAAAGTCCCGATATAGCACGGTGATCGCGGTCTGTATATACTGAATAATTCTTTTCTATATATGGAATCAAATTATAAAGTATGTCATTGGTAACATTTTCGTACTGGTCTACTCCTGATGCTGCGGCAGTGCAATTTGGCATTACTATAATAGAAGGGCTGATTTTACCTTCTGCAATCAGATTATCTGCAATATAATGTACACTTCCGCCACCAGTGGTCCAGTTATCCTCATTTCCGCCAATGCCATGTAATAAATACATTACACTATATTTCGTATTTTTAGTATAGCCGGCAGGCAGATAAATTTTTGCTCTACGTGTACTTTTTGTTGCATTTGAATAGTAATTGATGTACTGAATGGTACCATGCTTCACATTTGCTTTGTAACTATCAAATCCATTAGCCGGTATGGTTGGAAGTGACGCTGCTGCCACTGTCATTGGTGCACTCCAAATAAATGACATAAGCATAGCAAAAATAAGTAAAAAGCTAGAAATCCTTTTTGTGTTTTCTTTCATAAACAAATCCCCCTATTATTTTAGTTTAATATGATACAGAAATGATATGGCTCTACCCTCCCTCACAAAGTATTTAACTAATTGTAGCATATATTGGTGATATTGTCTATAAAAATAGTTATATTTTACTATAATAATCTTTTAATTTTTAAATATTTTGATAGTTTTTACTTGAATTATCAAATTTTTGCTATTGTTTTGTTAAAATAGCAAAATAATATATTTGATAATATTGTGGCTATTTTGATTCATTTGTATGATAATATGACGGCTGCCAATTACCAAAATAATCATTTAAGCAAACATTTTCAGCCTGTTCTTGCGTCAGTATGATGGAACCTGCTGCTCTGCCTGATGTATCAAGCGCAGTGCCATCTGGCAGGTGTGTATTGTACTCAGAATAATACGCTTCAGCAGGTGTAACACTTGACATTGCTGTATATCCAGCAGAATCAATCAAGTCAGCTGTTTCAACCTCTGTATTGTAAAACAAAACTTTCGTTCCTGCTCCCCAAGGTCTACCCAAATATATATTTTTAGTTGTAGTTAAAATTTGGTTATATGCAGTTCTTGCAATTTTGCAATTATAAAACAGGTATCCTTTGCTGCCTCCTGCCTTCGGAGCTGTAATATAACCTCCGTCTCCAGCCTGGTCACTGTATCCGTATATACTCAACGTGCAGTTATCAAATACAGGATTACCGCTTCCACAAATAAAATCGGTAGTGCCCTCAATCACACAATTTTTAAAGTAGATTGACTCCTCTGAATTACCAGTATATATGGTATCCTGGCTGCTTAAAAACGAGCAGTTATGAAACTCGCATTGATCAGCCGCAATAAACATCGTACAAGATCTTTCCTTACCTGCTTTTGACATAACATCGGCATCTGTTGCAGCTTGACGGTCTATTCTTGCCGATTCCACACCTGAGCCTACCCCATCAGACAATTCTTCTTCTGTCATATAACGGTTAAAAGAACTTTCGTATGTTACATTTTCTGATTGAAATCCCATGGCATTCTTAGTGATTTCAACCACAGTTCCCCAATGTGTATCTACAACCGTCTTTGTATATTGATCCACAGCATATTTCTTACTGTAATAGCCTTTATTTGTCTCTGATGCAGGGGCTACACTATAATATGAATAACCTATTCCATAATACCATGTAACTGTAGGAGCCTTTTCATTGTTACTCATAATTGTAATATTAGGGGTATTCACCATAATCTGTTCTCTGTACAAATCATCTGTAAGATTAATGGTTACTCTTTGATTATCTGTTCTTGTCATTTTGTTAATATAATTTAGAGCTTCTGTTATTGTATCAAAATCTTTTCCTTTTCCTACTTTGAGTATCTCCTGATATGCAACTGAAGATGTGTCATTTGAAGTCTCCAGATAAACATTATTTATAACATCAGTATCTTTTATGCTAACATGGTCAAATGCCGTGTAACCGTTCACTTCTGCTGATGTTACATATTCACCTGTACGAAGTGCCGCTGAATATGTACTATTGGATATATCAAATGTATAGGAATAGTCCGGTTCCTGCATATTGGTAAATGTTATTTTACTAACATTCGCACAACTACCATCCGACGTCACAAATGAACCTACTACCTGATGAAGAGCCTTTGGTGTTGCTTTTAACGCAATATTAGTATAAATACCAGCTGCCATCGTTATATCGGAAGTTATTTCATAATCATTTGCATTTTCCAGAATCGGTGTGTAGGAAACATCTGGGCTGATTACTGCATTTGAGTAAGTATAGCTTCCATCTGATGCTTTCGTAAGATTAAGATAAACTGTATTTAAGGTGCTATCACTTGGAACAAGCTTTAGCTTTAAGGTATCCTTAAGCGCACTGTCTAAAACTCCCGATAAAGTTCCGCTTACTATAGCCATATCTGCTGTTATGATGCTGAAATTCTGTTCTTTGTTTGCTCCATTTCCTATCAGACTAAATTGATTGTCACCATTTGTATTGTCAATCTTATACCCTGCTTCCGATACAGATGCCGCATAATTTGTATTTCCTGCTATTCGTTTCAAGGTTGCTGAATAATTTCCTTTGTTGTCAATCGCCGCTGAAACAATATCAGAATTCTCATCATCCAAATTTTTAAAAGAAAGTTTAGAAATACCGTTTTCTGCTGCATTGTAGACTTTTCCACTTACTGTTACTAAATTAATGGGATTGTATTCTGTCAAAGTTATATTAGTGATTTTCACATCAGCAGCAGAATAGATTGCAATATACTGATTTCCATTAAACTCTTTTACTATATCTGTAATATCATCAATGGTAACTGAATTTGGGCTCTGTGTCATTGATACATAATATGCCCCATTTTTAACGCCTACGTAAGTAAACCTGGATGAGGAATCCCCACTGCAAGTTTGTGTATATGTAATCTTGGTTGTGTCCTCTTGAATTGGTATATATAAGGTAGTACCCGACCGAAACTTTAACAGCTTGGCATCAAAGGATACACTATTTCCCTCTGTTTCATACCAAATAATTCCAGATGTTTCTAATGCCGTCTGATCAAGGATTTCCCCCAATACGGGAGTACTTTTTTCCGTATTGTTACTAAAATCATAACTGTGTGATGTAATTGTTATTTCCGGTTCTGCTGCTTCGACGTAAGCTAAGCCTGTAAATGCACTGCTAAACACTGGCATCAATAAGAATGCCACTAGAAAAACAGCAAATGATCTGCGTAGTATTCTCTGTTCTCTCTTATACATAATTAACCCCCTTATAATTTGTTAGATACAATATAAATAATTACATAATACCATTATTGTCTGTATCTTTCAACATATTTGGTTAATTATACGTATTTTTTTATATTTTTATTAAAACTTTTGTACAATTTTATCCGCTTTTAAGTTTTACAGAAAAATTTTCAATATAAAGTGTCTGCGGTCTAACTACTTATCATGAGTCGGATAATAGGCTGTTCAAAAGACGCTCTCTATTGTTTACGAACATTTCGGTAATCTGATAGCTATCCGTTTCTTCATATGTGCATGAATGTATCTTTTCATCATCAAATGATACAATATTAGAATTCGGAATTCCTAATAGAATAGGGGAATGACTAGCAATAATGAACTGTGAACCCGCTTTTGATAAATTCACAATATCAATTAGCAATGAAAGCTGTCGTTGTGGTGATAAAGCGGCTTCTGGTTCATCTAATATATAAAAACCATTGTTAACAAAGTTCCCCTCGATAAGAGCGAGAAAACTTTCACCATGAGATTGCTCATGTAGTGATTTTCCACCATATCTAGCATAGTAAATCTCCTTTGGATCACCATCTCGATAATCTTCCGCTTTGCTTGCTACATTATAAAAACTTTCAGCACGCAAAAAATAGTTTGATTTCGCTTTTCGAAAGCCTTTTGAAAGATTAATCGCATTATGAAGCTCAGAGTGAGATTCATACGTAGAAAAATTATAGTTTAGCGTACCACCTTCTGCATTGAAGCCATATGCAACAGCAATACCCTCTAGCAATGTTGATTTTCCGGAACCATTCTCTCCAACAAAAAATGTAATATTTTCGTTAAATGAGAGTTGGGTCAAAGAACTAAGCGCAGGAATAAGCCTTAAATAACTTTCATTGCTAATCTTATTCCAGTCAATACATATGTTTTGTAAAAAGAGATTGTTCATAACCTTTCCTTTCTTCTATTAGTTTAAACTAAATGACTATCTTCGTAAAGTTAACTGCAAGTTTTTTACTTGCTAGGCAACTCCAATCTTTGCAAAAAGAGCTGATGCAATTGCTGGATATGTAAGATTTTCTGGCAAGATATCAAAAGTCTTTACCTCTGACATTTCACTTTCCGGAATCTCTCCAATTTTATGTATATCTGCTATAAATACCATTCCATTTGCTCCTTGATTGGTATCCGGATTTCCTGCCCAATAATCACATAATGGCTCTATATCAAATTCAACTGAGCCTGACTCTTCATATAATTCTCGCTTCGCTGCTTCAATCGGAGTCTCACCAGCTTCTATATGTCCGCCCTGTGTTTCCCAAGTTGTTCTTTCCTTATGTCTGCTTAATAATATTTTACCATTATATTTTGATAAAATAACAACGTATTTATATTGCTTTAATGTATTGTTTTCAAATGTTCTGCATATCATATGTTTTCCTCTTTCTTCTAAAAATAAATCTTTATGACACCTCTTTGAAGTTTACCTAACAGCTTTGACAATGTCAAGATACCAATTATAATACTAAAAACTGTTCTATGCATGAGATAAAGTTGGAAATATATATTCCTTTTCTTCAAATAAGTCAAAACCTTTGCCTTTCAAAAATAATGTTGTATTGTTTTTGCATAACTTCTCAACTTGATATCCTTGATTGATTAATGGAGTAAAACCAAGTACCACTTTACTAATATCATAACCGAATGCTTCAACAATTGAATCCACGTTTACTATTTTTCCTGAAAAAATATTATGTAAAAATAGTTCGTCTTCATTGTTTTCTGCAATGACATAGGCACTTTCATTTTCAACATAGTAAACATTGTTCTTCATAAATTGTGTAACATAAAACATAATTAATTCCTTGTTATTTTTCATTTCAAATGCACAGTTGTTTACAGAGTTTTCTATTGCTTTCTCGAATAATGACCATTCTTCTTTATTGTTCATTTGGATTTGTCGAGCCTGCTTGTCCCTCGCCATACCAACTTCATTAAATTTATTAGATATTACTTTGGAGTACTGATATTCTGTACTTTTTTTATATCCAAATTTAGGATAAAACTGCAATACACTGTCATTGGCAAAAAGATAAATACCATCAACAATGTCATAATAATCCTTTTCAATCTCCTGCATGATTGTTTTTATAAATCCCATATTGCGATATTTTTTATCTGTCATAACTGTACCAAGCTGCAAATATTTTACTCTTTTTCCATTGGATATAAATTCCATTTTGTTTACAGAAACGTTAGCCACAACTTTATTCTCTGTAACAATAGAATATGGATTGTATTTATCTGTCCAATATCCATTTTTATACCAATCTTCAAAATTGATACCAAAGATACCACTTGCCAACTCATTAAAGCTTTTTCTTAAAATCTCATTCTGTCTGTAACTTTTTCTTACCTCATATTGTTCTATCACTATATAACTCTCCCTTTATTTCAACCATTATTTTATGTTCTTGTTTTTCTTTTGTCACAACAATTATACCCGACTTTTCCAATCTTTTGAGCTCAGATCTAGTAAGATTTAATATCTCAGATACTACTTTATCAGTTCGTATTTTCAATGCATAACTGTTGTTAACTACTAATAAATCACCTTCATGAAAAATTTGATCTGTTTCCAATAGCATATCATTTTTTCTATTAATAATATACTTAATATTTGACCAATCGACTTCTACTCTATTTTTGGCAAAAAACTGACTATCTGTTCCATACTCAAACGCTAATTTATTGCAATTACTTAAATATCCCTCATATTCTTCTTGTAATATGGACTCTGGTCTGCATCTTTCATATACTGTCAAATTATTAGTATGTTTACATTTTATACATTGATAAATCAACCATACATCTATTTTACTTCCATTTGCATTTACACGAAAGCTATTTGTGTTATGAAATATTGTTTTGCATCCACATCCCGAACAATTTCTTAAAATTTTAAAGGATTCCTTTGGTGTTATTGTATATTCTATTTTTCTTAAATAGCTCATTTTACATCTCCTTAAAAATTAATGAATGGATTTGCAAAGTGCTATTACATAATCATTTGATTTTTATTTGCAATAGCCTTTGCTATGCAAAACAAACTGGTGTAGTCATAAAATATTCCTCCTAATATTAATTGCTTATTTAAGTTTAGAAGGTATTGCATTTAATTTCTACCTTAAACATTTTTATAAAAAAAAATGAGCCAATTACAATTTGATTTGCAATCAGCTCATATATAACAGTATTTATTTCATTTTTCGCAAAATACGTTGAATGCTTTTCTCCGATAAAAAATACTTTATTGATAAAGCATGAACTTTATAGCCATTTTGAAAGTCAGTAAATATCTGAACATTTCTTTTTTCCAATTCTTGCCGTATCAAAGTTTTATTACCCCATTCTTTTCTTTGATTTTCTTTCCTGGGAATATAAATATTTTCCCCATCCACATATCTTTGTATTAACTCTATGATTTCCATAGGCAGAATCTCTTCTGCTTTTCTATAGCCCATATTTGCCTCCTAAATTTTTAATCCTTTAGGTTCGCAATAGCTATAACAAATTTCATATTAATAATTGCAATAGCTATGCTATGCAAAAATAATAAATTTTCTCATATAATAGAATCCTCCTATAACAATATTCAAACAACTGGTAACTAGGTTACCATAAAACTTAGAATTATTCTGTACTATGTTGTTCCTTTTTTAATAATAAACCTTTCATTATGGAAGAAATCACAAATATTTAATGTATATTGGATAACGTAAAAGTCTTCCATATATCAGGTGTATCTCCTATAATACAGAACCTTTGTCTAAATCACAACAAATCATACTGTCAACTGTTGCAGCGTTCCAGTAATTCTCTGACCAATTACTCAAGAAAAAACTCATCCCCATTAACTGCATCGGATATTATCCTTCTTTTTAACATTGTTACCCCTTCAATAATTAAATAAAATCTTGAAAGATTATCATTACCAGCCTACTCTGATAATTAACCCTTTGGGATCAGCAACTTCAAGATAAGAAGCTTGTCCATTTACATCATCATAACAGAAGCCATAAGCCAATTCGTTTATACTATGATCATGCCAGAATTTAGCATAATAATTTGCCGGAGTTGCCTGATAGTACATACTAACTGTATTCCAGTTTGCCGTGTCATTATAAATATGTCTATTTAATGCTGCACAAGTTTGAGCATTGCTTGCACCATTAATTCCTAAAAGAATATCTCTTGTAGGTATACTTGTATAACTGGCAAAGTAATTTTCATAGGTACCTCCAGTATTAAATGGTCCACTTATTGGGCACACAATTCTATAAGGAGCCTGTAAGACACCAAGTGACTTAAATTCATACGGTACCTCGTTTTGATATTTCAAAAACAACCCTTCGCGAGTTTCCGTTTCCAACTCTCCAACTACTTGGTCATAATTACCGGCTTTGTTTACAAGCCTATGCTGAATAGGAAAACCAAACTGGTCAACTCTTGTGGTATTACCATGGTATCCACTGGCATCTACTGTAAATTCAACAAAATCAAAATAGATATCTCTGTTCGGATCTGTCGCATTATTTATATCAGGTCCTGCAAAGCCACTATCATATGTTTTGATATAACATGGAGAACCAACACTAAGAAACATTCTTCCTGAGGTTATTTTAGGAAGATTAACCCATGAAGCTTCACTTACTGTATGATAAATATTTGCATAGTTAACGCCATTCTTAGTCAAATGACCCGAAGCATCATTCAAAGCTGTTGAAATCGGTATTAAATTTCCTGATATATCCAAATAACTCCAAGTGTTATTAGCCGGATTGATACCAATGACTCCCCAATAAATTTGATCGTCTGAAAAAGCACCATTGGTTCCATTCATAACCTTTACACTAACCCCATTATCAGTTGGATTTGGTATCGAAGATGCTGGTATCGAATAAATAGAATTATCTCCCGAATTTGAAGAACCCAACGTAAAAATCCATCTCTGCGCATCTGACCCGTCATTACTACACTGCTGCAATTGAGCCCCCTCATCAGACGTAGTGTAAGGCACAGTTAAAACTTTTCCGCTGTGCTGAGCCATTACCTTATAATCCCCTTCATCTAGCAATTCAACGCTGGATTTCTGGTTGTCACTAGTACTAAAAGTTAGATCGCTATTAACGCTTTCGTTAGCAAAACTAATTTGATTTGGTATCATTGATGTTACCAACAAAGTTGCTGCTATTGTACATATTACTTTTTTTAAATTCACCTTGTTACCTCCCCTTTAAACATTAGTGTGAAAATGTATATTCCTCTATGGTAAGCGTAAGCGCTGCAATTACCCAGAAAGAAATTACTATATACATCCATTATCTTGTTACAATAACTCATTCATAAAATTTTTTTATTCAAATTTATTTTACATATTATAGCATATGTCTGCATATGTCAACATTATAGTTATACATTTTTTGTTATTTTCATACTTTTTATACTATATTTATATATTTGTAGTCATATTGTTATTATTTTTGTTTATGTTTATACATTTTGTTTGTAAGTGTAAAAGCCCAGAAATGATGGGTTTGTATTGTTCATTGTTGGCATACGTTTCACACCCACAATTTTTTATTACGTCACAGTACGTTAGGTACAATCAGTTTAAATCAATATAATATATAATAAGATATTAATTACTGTATATTATCAAAATAGATTTCATAGAAAAATGAAATTAAAAGAAACCCAACAAATATAGGCATTTGCTGGGTTTCTGAATTGTTTGAATTGTGTATCTTTTTATCTCTTTGAAAAGAGAATGTGGGGCTGGAAGTGGCTTAGATACTGAGGTTTTGAGTGGTTGTGTTACTTGTGGGTGTATTACCCAGTGTCATATGTCCCCCAAGTATACTTCTATTACAATCTAATAAACTTCCTTTGCATCTTTCGGAAGCTGTCTCACGTGTTCTAAGAAACTTCGTGCATTTTTACCCTCAAGTTCATTATATTGGTATTCTAATTTATCACCTACATAAAGCGCCACCTGTTCAAACAAACCACACATAGTCATTACTGCATCCCATGCTTCTGGTACTCTACCTGTAAAATAGGTAGATAAATAGATTTCCCACTCTTGTTTATCAATCCATCGGTGCATATACTTTCCCGATTTTCCAATGCTAACCGAAAAGTTCGTAAGTGTTCCAACTTTCCAAGATAACATTTTTTCCAATTGCTTTCGCACATGATAATTCACCATATCCTGCACATAGGGCATCTCTTCTCTCCACAATCCCTTTGCAACATTATTCAAGCACCACCAAAACTCATTACAAACGCATAAATATTGCTCTTTGGTCGGTTTTTTTACCCAATAATCTTTATCCGTAGATTCATACACATCAGGAAGAATTGCATTTTTATCGAGAAGAATTTTACAAAGTTTATCATCTCCTATATGTTCTCTCACATGCTTTACGGTCTCAACATGCAAGTCAAGTCGATTCCCATCTGCAAACTGTATCAGCCATCCATAAAAATTCTCTTTATCACTTGGATAATCTGGGGACTCTTCTGGATATTGCATATATAAAATCTCACCAAATTGCTGAATCCACTCTTTATCTTTGATAAACTCAGCTGTTTCACTGACCACAAAAACGATATCATAGTCTTGAAAGATATCTTTAGAAACATTTTCATTTGTTCTGGATCCATTCATATATACTGCCAAAATCCGTTTGTCTTTCTCTGCAGTTTCTAAAATCAATTGATACATTTCCTGTTCTGACCTCAATATTACACCTCCACAACAGCATCCATCGCTCGTGAGTTTTTACAAAGTCTTCTATTTCTGATTCCATGAAAAGCATAACTGCTTTTTCACAAAATTTATAATCCAAATGATGCCTTGGCATGATAACCGCTTGGCTATCCGTATCATATTCCAGTATTGGTATTTCATTCTTTATCAGCGCCATCTAATCTCTCCCTTCATTATTATCCATTGAAAACAAATCAGATTTCTTATTGATTCATTCTCATTTCAACAATGAGTTTACCCACATTACTCCCAAGGCTACTTTCCAATTCCTCAATATCTTCGCAAAATTTCTTTTGTCTTAAGTTCATCATTAAGTAAAGATATGATCTTCATACATTCTGTTTCTAAATCTTCAACGGTTTCATTCAATAACTTACATAATTTATTTCTACAGATAAATATCAATAAATCCCATATTGTTTTAGATGGCTTATCAGTACCAAAGACTTTTTCCTCATTAAAATAATCCATAATTCTATTCAGCATTGTCTCATATGAAATCAATCCTGTTTTGCTTTCTTCAATGTCTTTAATTATTCGATCCAGTATTTTTTTAGGATTACTCCATCCTTCTTCACTATGACTTCGTACTATAGGAATTAGTTCAATTATTGGATTAATTCCTATTTTTATCCTTGCATTATTTACTGCATTGAAATATATCTGCTCCGTATCCGAACCTTCGTATATCAAAAAATATTTTTTTACAGTTCTATCCGATTCTGATATTTTTGTTCGTTCTGCAAATGTCCTGCTTTCTCTCATGCACTAGTCCTCCTTTATTGGAAATACTGTGCTGAAAACTGGCACTCCACCATAACGACCTTCTAAATACGCTTTATCAATCTTTTTATCAAATCTCTCATTGTACTCTTCTAATGAATATATATCTGACTCTCCCGATTTCTTTTTGTTAACAAACCATATTTCGTCACGTCTTAGCAAATCAAAATCCATTAATCTTGATTCGTGAGTAGTAACTATAAGTTGAATATTACTCTTTGCTGCTTTTTGTAAAAAAGTTTCAATAAATTTATACGTTAAACTTGGATGTAAACATCGATCTAATTCATCCACAACATATGTTTTATTTTCTCCCGACAGCAAAATTTCTAATAAATCCAATACTCTTACTGTTCCATCAGATTCCTCTGCAAGATTAAATAAAACATTTTTTTCTCCATGAGAAAATTGTATTGTTTTACAAGTTACTTCCTCACTCCTATCGACATTCATAATAAAGAAATCTTTATCGCTTCTCATAATGATACCAATTCCTTTTAGTTTATCATTATTTTTGAGTTCTATAGTTCTTTTTTCTAAGTTAGACAATAGGTCATTTCGTATTTGTTTTGGCAATTGACTTGCTATTTTTTCAATTGGTACATCTACCATTTCAAAATTAGTTATTCCAGTACCAAAGGCAGAAATAATTCTACATATCTCTTCTACATTTTCTGTATTTGCCATGTAAGAATAATCAGATATAGGCCTATCTGGATAATTAATATCTAACCCGTCTTTTATCCAAGAATAGATTTCTTTTAATATGGTTGCCCTTTTATATTCTTGATAAAGATTTCTTTTATTTTGATTCATAATAGACAGGAGCAATACAGAACTATCATCATTGATATCCTCTGCATAAACTCTCATTTTATTTACTAACCCTTTTGTATTTAGAGAACCGCCCAGCTCGAAAGTTCCATTCTTTATGTCACGACTAAATAATAATTTTTCTTTATTATCTGGCGTTAGTTCTAATAACCACTCAGAAAGAAACTTACTTTCATTCAATACTACTTCAAATCCGTAAGAATAATAGCTATTCCCTAACTTAATTTCAAACTCGAAATAACTATCTTTAAACTTGTTCTCTGGATCTACTTTACAATATTTATCTGTATGTCCTTCTGGTAGACCGTTAATGACTGTCTTTTTCATAAAGTCCATTGCTTTAACCAAGTTTGATTTTCCTGCTGCATTTGCTCCATATACTGCTGCAAATTTCAATAATTTTATATTATCATCATCGTAAATATGTTCTTTTTTACTCCGTACTTTTCCTGCTAACATTGAAAATTCCTCGGATTTTCCATTATCTCTAGTTGAAAATGATAGAAAATTTTTAACATTAAATCTAATAAGCATTATAAGCACCTCCTAATTCTATATAATCTATTATATGTGATTTTTTCACTTTTAACAATCATTATTTTTAACATTGTTAGTATTTTTATATATTGTTGACGTTATTTTCGTTCTTATTCATTTTTTACTTAGCGTAGAACAAAACATAATTCCTACATATATCACTAATGACATATTTAGCAATAACAATTCGTAAAAAGGCAGGTCATAAAAAAACCTTTATACATTTTAATTTTGCTTCTCGAAATATGGCTACAATTGATACAGCCACTTTACCACTTTGGCTATAAAAAGTACTGCCAACTCCTGGTATTGGCTACAAAAAGTCTAGCCATATGAAATATATGAGGGATTTCAGGGGATTTTAGCCCCTGACAAGCTGCAATAGGACGGCGACGTCGCTATTGCGTGTCTTGCAGTACACTGGCTCAACTTTTTTCAGCGATTCTTTGATCCACAAAAGAAGATTTGCAGGGTGATACTTCATCACCCTGCTGCTATCTTTGGCTCATATCTGAAGTATCCAGTTTCTTCCCAAACCTTTTTGTCTGGACAAAAGTAATTGTATTCAGATGAGTCTTTCATCTTGATTGCATGCCTAAAGATATCTTGATGAATAGAGTTTCTTACTCTTTCATAATAAATATTTTTCAGAAAGGAATGAATTGTATGAGATTACCAAATGGCTATGGAGGCGTTGTAAAACTCTCCGGCAAGCGACGAAAGCCCTATGCAGCAAGAGTAACTGCAGAATGGCATTTAAATGAGAAAACAGGAAAGGTGGTACAAGAATATCAGATTTTGGGATATGGAACAACAAAGACAGAAGCATTGCAAATATTAGCAAAGTACAACGATAACCCAATTGATTTATCCGTAATGAAGCTGACTTTTGCTGATATTTATGAAAGATGGTCGGAAGAAAAATATCCAACCGTTTCTCCATCTAATGTCAATGGATATAAAGCTGCTTTTGCTCTAATTGTTAGATTTAAAGAAAGATAATGTCCATCTTAATGAACAGTATTTTGATGTTTTTGACAGTAAAACAGAAAATGGAATCCGATAGTTCCTATTGCCGATAAAGTGTTACCATTTTATAAGAATTGGTACAATGATTATACCGATTCCAAATATTTACTTCACACCGATGATGGCAAGAAATTCTCCTATCGCAATTACTATGACAGTTACTTCAAACCCTTAATGACTAACTTAGGAATTGAAAAGACTCCACATTGTTGCAGACATACCTGTATCTCCATGTTAGCAGATGCTCGCATTGACCAGACACCATCAAAAAGATTGTCGGTCACTCAGGAGCCATGACGCTAACAGAGAAAGTATATACCCACATGGATGTGAACAAATTGATTAAAGCAATTAATATGATTTAATAGTAATTGATACTTATAAGTCACTTATCAATGCAAAGGAGTATTATCAAATGAATATCTATGTAAAACAAAAAGGATGTCTCTCAGACAGATAAATCCATCTGAAAAACATCCTACAAAATTTCTAATATTTGTGTCTTTTAAGTTGCTTTCTTGTTACTTGTTTGTCGCTTATGTGTTACTTATCCAGTGAAATCAAGCACATTTCAGAGCAACCCATAACTCTTGAAACCCAGTAAATAAGCCATTTCCCAAGTTTCCAAAAGTCCCACATATTATCTCTTTGAGAACTGTGGTGCGCGTCTAGCTGCCTTAAGACCATATTTCTTTCTTTCTTTCATTCTTGGATCTCTTGTTAGATATCCTGCTTTCTTAAGCACGGGACGGAAATCAGAATCCACATGTAATAAAGCTCTTGAAATACCATGTCGAACAGCACCTGCCTGTCCTGTATATCCACCTCCGTGAACATTTACAAGTATGTCATATTTATCTACTGTCTCTGTAGCTACTAATGGCTGACGTACGATAACCTTTAATGTTTCAAGTCCAAAATATTCATCAATGCTTCTTTTATTTATAGTAATTTTACCAGTTCCTGGTACTAAATACACTCTTGCGATACTTTTCTTTCTTCTACCTGTTCCATATAATTTAGCCAATTTCGTTTCCTCCTTTCAAATCACAATTAAAATGTTAATGCTTCTGGCTTCTGAGCCTCATGTCCATGCTCTGCACCTGCATAAACGTGAAGTTTTGTGTACATTGATCTTCCTAAAGGTCCTTTTGGAAGCATTCCCTTTACAGCAAGCTCAATTACCTTTTCAGGCTTCTTAGCTAACATTTCTTTTAAAGTAGTTTCTTTCATTCCACCTACATAGTCTGAATGATGATAATAAATCTTCTGATCTAATTTCTTACCTGAAACTTTAATCTTCTCTGCGTTGATTACAATTACATAATCTCCTGTATCAATATGAGGTGTAAAAATTGGTTTATTCTTGCCTCTCAAAACTTTTGCTATTTCAGATGATAAACGTCCTAGTGTACAACCTGCAGCATCAACTACATACCATTTTCTTTCAATTGTCTCTGGACTTGCCATAAAACTCTTCATCGGTAAACCTCCTTGAATAATAAACAATATTTGTCTAAAAAATGTTCTGTCCGAAAACATTTTCATTATAATTTCATTTATAAAAAAGTCTTCCGGGGCTTGGTAAGACGTTTTTACGTTATGTCACATTTAGTTATTTTACTATAGCTGCAATCGTATGTCAACGCTTTTTTCTAACTTATTGGAAATACTTCTGATTGATTTTTGATAATGTCTTTATATACCACACGTGATTATGTCCTATGGGATTTCTTATGGTATAATTATTCTCATAATAATTGAATGAGGAGACTCATATATACGAAAGGTAACATTGATTAATGAAAACACAAGAACAATACGAAATCATTAAACGTCTAGCAGCAGATTTATTATATTAATAAGAAGAAACGCATATCATAAACAAAACATTGTAATCCACAGCTCTATATCCGATAAACCCTGACTGCTTTTTCTTATTACTCGTATTCAATTTTAACCAGGGTCAGTCCCTTAGCCGGTGCAGTCGGTCCTGCCAAGCTTCGGTCACAGCCCTCTAGAATAGACGGCATCGCATCCGGTTGGGTTCGTTTCATTCCAACTTCCATTAGTGTACCCACAATGATTCTTACCATATTATATAAGAAGCCATTTCCTATAACACGAATTACAATCAGACCGTTTGACTCTTCTACTGTAAGGGAATAAATTTCCCTTACAGTTTCTGTAACTTGCAGCTTAGCAGTCGCAAAACTTTTAAAATCATGTATTCCCACTAAGTATGTTGCCGCCTGCTGCATTAATTTAGTCTCTAAAGAGTAATGCTCAAAATGTGCTGTATTTCTTAGCATTGGAATGGGAAAGGTACGGTTTACTATTTTATATTCATAGGTCTTTCTTGTTTTACAAAAGCGGGGATGAAAATAAGGCTCCACTTCACAGGAACCTTGTATTCGAATATCCTCTGGCAGTATATGGTTCAGGGCAAAAGAAATTTTGTCCCCCGGTATCTTCGTATTACTGTCAAAGACAGCTACGTTTCCCAGTGCATGCACGCCTGAATCCGTTCTGCTTGCACCGATTACCCGAATTGGCTCGTCCAAAAGCTGCGTTAGCTTTGTATTTAATACCTCTTCAATGGTCAATGCATTTGGCTGAATCTGAAAGCCGGAATAATTCGTTCCCTCGTATGCAACAATCATCTTAATTCTTTTCATTTTTCCCTCTGTATTCATAACATATTTATTTTATTATTATCTATTTGCAAAGGTTAAAGCAATATTCCCATTGCTATAATAGCCGCCAGATAAACGCCCACAATTGCATATGCTCTGTAGTCATTCATCTGATATAGAAGAGGCTTCATTTTCGTTCTGCCTTCTCCTCCACTGTAGCATCTTGCCTCCATTGCCATTGCTAAATCATTTGCCCGCCGAAATGCTGAAATAAACAGTGGAACTAATAGTGGAATAAGACTTTTCGCCTTTTTAATCAAATTACCACTTTCGAAATCTGCACCTCTTGCAATCTGAGCTTTCATAATCTTATCCGTTTCTTCTAATAAAATAGGAATAAAGCGAAGTGCAATTGACATCATCATTGCAATTTCATGTACTGGTACCTTGACACGTTTAAGCGGTGCCAAAAGGCTCTCTAAGCCGTCTGTCAACTGATTTGGTGTTGTAGTTAAGGTCATCATGGAGGAACCAATAATCAGATAAACCAATCTGATTGACATAAATACCGCAATTCTGGCTCCTTCCTTTGTAATCTGAATGAATCCAACTTGTACCAGGGGTTCCCCCGGTGTCAAAAACATATTAAATAAAACAGTAATCATTAAGAGAACTATAATAGCTCTTAATCCCTTTACCATAAACCGAAACGGAACTTTTGATGCGTGTATCATGCCTGCCAAAAATAGTGTAACGATAATATATCCCATAAAATTATGAAATAAAAACAAGGATATAATATATACTAACGTTCCTACAAGCTTTGTTCTTGGATCTAGCCTGTGAATCACCGAATCCTGTGGATAATATTGTCCGATTGTGATATCTCTAATCATTTTTTCACCTATTATTCATTTCAATCTTTTTAGAAGCTTGGTTCATCCTTTCGATTATGAAATACCCTAAGTATTTCCTCCTTAGCTTCTTCAATTGTTGTCGCATTTGTATTAACCGGTATTCCTTTTTCATTTAGTTGATTCATAATGTAAGTAACTTGTGGAGCGGCAAGTCCAATTTCCTCTAGCTTCTTATAATGCCTAAATACCTCTTTTGGTGTATCATCAAACATAATCTGCCCCTGATTCATTACAATGAGGCGGCTTACATACTTTGCAACATCCTCCATGCTATGAGAAACCAATATAACCGACATATTCGTTGTCTCATGAAGCTTCTTAATCTGATCAAGGATTTCATCTCTTCCCCTTGGGTCAAGCCCTGCCGTTGGTTCGTCCAAAATTAAAACTTCAGGTTTCATCGCAAGCACACCTGCAATTGCAACTCGTCTTTTTTGACCTCCTGAAAGTTCAAATGGTGACTGATAAAATAACTCCTCATCAAACCCTACCATTCTTAATGCTTCAAAAGCTCGAAGCTGTGCTTCTTTCTCTGTTAATCCCAGATTTCTTGGGCCAAAGCAAACATCCTCAAATACATTAACCTCAAAGAGCTGATGCTCGGGATATTGAAAAACCAGACCTACTTTACTTCTAAGTTTCTTCTTATCAAAATCTGAATCGCTAATATCCTCACCATTATAATATATTCCACCAGAGGTAGCCTTAATCAAACCATTTAAATGCTGTATCAGTGTTGATTTACCTGAACCGGTATGTCCTATAATTCCTATAAACTGGCCATCCTCAATGACAAGATTAATATCCTTTAACGCCATAATCTCATATGCGGTACCACTTCCATATATATAATTCACCTTATCTAATATAATTGACATATTTCATCCACCAACTCGTCTATTGTTAAAATTCCCTCTGGCAGCTGTAAACCAGAATTTCTAAGTTCCTCTGCAAGTAAGGTCACCTGCGGTACATCTAATCGATACTTTTTCAATTCCCAAACTCTTGAAAAAATCTCCTTTGGGGTACCTTGCATGACAACACTGCCTTGATCCATCACATATATTTGATCTGCTCCAATTACCTCTTCCATATAGTGAGTAATTAAAATCACTGTAACTTTCTCTTCCCTATTGAGTCTGGTTATGGTATCTATTACTTCTTTTCTGCCATTTGGGTCAAGCATTGCCGTAGGCTCATCCAACACAATACATTTGGGCTGCATAGCTACAATTCCGGCAATTGCAACACGCTGCTTTTGTCCTCCGGATAATTTATTTGGAGAATGCTTTCGATATTTTAACATATTGACAGACTTTAATGCCTTATCTACACGTTCCCAAATCTCAGCTGTGGGTATTCCAAGATTCTCAGGTCCAAAGCCTACATCCTCTTCCACTACAGTTGCAATAATCTGATTATCCGGATTTTGAAAAACCATACCTGCGGTCTTTCTGATGTCCCACAGCTTATTCAAATCTTTAGCATCATGCCCATCAATCCACAAATCACCTTCTGTCGGTCTAAGGATTGCATTTAAATGCTTGGCAAGTGTCGATTTTCCAGAACCATTGTGACCCAATATTGCTACAAAGTCACCTTGTTTAATATCTAGATTTACCCCGTTCACAGCACGATTAATAGCCTCTACATTGCCCTCTTCATCACGCCTTATATATTCAAAGATTAAATTTTCTGATTTTATAATTCCCATATGATACCTCAAATATTTTCTTTAGCAAAATTTCGCCAAAATCTAGTTACAATAAAATTAATTGTAACCTTTTTTATTGTCAACTGCAATACTTTTTATGCAGCACTGAAACGCATTTTCCTATTTTTTAACAAAAGCTCTCTCAATTAAAAAAGATGCACCCTTTTTAAGGGGCGCAAGCAATACATCAAATTCTAAATTTTTCTCGTTGATTCTGCAATCACTAATTTAGCTGGAAATATTTTACTATCTGGAGTTGTCTTTTTATTTATCAAATCAAATAACATTTTAATAGTCTCAAATGCCATTTCTTCAACTGGCTGACGTATTGTTGTAAGAGATGGATTGTAAAACAATCCTATCTCCAGTCCATCAAATCCAGCTACTGAATAATCATTTGGCACATTCTTACCTGCTTCCATTATAGCTCTGCAAGCACCAATTGCTAAACTATCTGATATTGCATAAATCGCCGTAAATTCTTCATTAGATTCCAATAAATCCTTTGTTACCTCATAACCATTCTTCATGGTATATGTTTCGATATCTTCTCTCATAGTACGAACAAGATTCATATTATAGAAAATATGATTATCCTCTAGAGCTTTCTTGTAACCTTCCAAACGACGTTTACCAATACTTTCATCCGATATCGAAGAAGATATAATGGCTATTTTTTTATGACCATTCTTACACAAATAATCAACCATTTTATAACTTTCTTTAAAATCATCAACCGCCACACAGGCAAAGCCTTTATTTATTAAATTATTTTCCTTAACACCTATCGTACTTAATACAAAAGGAACTTTTACTTGTTCAAGCTTTTCAGCCGTATGTGTAAAATGTCCTCCCAAAAAGACAATACCTCTTAGTCTTTTTTCTTTGACTAATTCTACTGCAACATCAATTTCATCTTCCTGTTCTTCTACTCTGTGTAATACAAAAGAATATTTTTTTCTTTGTATTTCATTCTCAAATATTTTAATCATGCTGCTAAAAAAAGGATTACTAATACCTTTAATAAGTACTGCAATTGTTCTAGAATCGGAACGTTTCAAGTTTCTAGCACTATTATTTGGTATATAATTATTCTCTTTTATTACCTGCATAACGATATTTTTAGTTTCTTGGTTGATGTCAGGATGATCATTAATAGCTCGTGAAACTGTGCTTACACCTACACCACACATTTTGGCTATATCCTTAATTGTAATCGTTTCCATAAATTTTCCTTCTCAACTTTTCACTTTGATGTAAATTATAGCTATTAAACTCAAAATGCTACACCGTTTTTTTATAGTCTACCATATATTTTTGTCATTTCGTATATTCTTTTAATGATACTATCTGTAATCTCATCTTCCTTTAATCTCCACTTCCAGTTGCCTCCTAAAGTAGATGGCGTGTTAATTCTAGCTTCGCTGCCTAAGCTTAAATAGTCTTGAATAGGAACAATACAAGTTTTAGCCACACTTTGCATTGCTAATCGAATGAAGTCCCATTGTACCTCATTTGATTTCGACAATGCATTATTCATATAATTAATTGAAAACTTCTTATCTTCTTTTGAAATCACTTCATACCAGCCTAATATAGTATTATTATCATGTGTTCCGGTATAAACAATACAATTTTTATCATAATTATGTGGTAAATAATCGTTATCTTCTCTTGAATCAAAAGCAAACTGTAATACTTTCATTCCTGGATATCCAGTTTGCTTTAATAACTGGCGAACACGATCAGTTAAGAAGCCTAAATCTTCTGCAATAATATCCACATCTCCTAATTTTTGATTCAAGGCTTCAAATAATTTATAACCTGGTCCCTTTTTCCAAATTCCATTTATTGCAGTTGTTTCACCATATGGAATTGTATAATATTCATCAAATCCTCTAAAGTGATCCACTCTTACCACATCATAAAGTTTAAAACAATATTCTATTCTTTGAATCCACCATTCAAAATTTGTATTTTCATGATATTTCCAATCATATAGTGGATTCCCCCATAACTGACCTGTTTTTGAAAATGCATCCGGTGGGCATCCTGCAACGCCACTTGGCATATTTTTTTTATCAAACTGAAATAACTTAGTATTCGCCCAACAGTCTGCGCTGTCTAATGCAACATAAATAGGAATATCTCCAATTATTTTAACATCCTTTTTATTTGCGTATTTCTTTAATTGTTTCCATTGATTATTAAAAATGTATTGAAGAAATTGATAAAATTCTACTTCCTCATGTAATTCCTCTGAATACACTTTCACGGCCTCTGATTTTCTATGTCTGATATCTTCATCCCATTGAATCCAGCTAATACCTTTAAAATGATTCTTTATTGCCATATAGAGAGAATAATCATTTAACCAAAAATCGTTATTTTTAATGAAATGATTAAAATCCACATTTTTTGCTATATCACTCGCTTGATAAGCTTTTTTCAAAATATCAAATCTTGCTAAATATATTTTTTCATAATCAATATATCTATCATTATCTCCAAAATCACAAGCATCACATTCTTGTTTCGTAATATAACCTTTCTGAATTAAATCCTCTAAATCGATATAATATGGATTCCCGGCAAACGTTGAAAAAGATTGATAAGGAGAATCACCATATCCGGTTGGTCCTAAAGGCAAAATTTGCCAGTATTTTTGTCCTGCCGCTTCTAAAATATCTACAAACTGATAAGCTTGCTTTGAAAAAGTACCAATACCATATTTAGATGGCAGACTTGAAACGGGTAATAATATTCCACTTGCTCTCATAAAATCCTCCATTTCTCATCCCTTAACAGCTCCTGAAATAACACCTTTCACAATGTGCTTCTGACATAACATATAGAATACTATAATAGGAATAATGGCAAGAACCAGCATAGCCATCATAGCTCCCATATCAATTGCTCCATATCCGCCTTTTAAATACTGAATTGCAATAGGAATTGTTTTATAATTATTACCTATTAATAAATAAGGAAGTAAATAATCATTCCATATCCACATTGTATTAAGAATCGCAACTGTTATAGCGGTTGGTTTCAGTATTGGAAGTACTACCTTGAAAAATGTAAGGATTGGTGTACATCCATCTATCATTGCTGATTCTTCCACCTCAATTGGCAGAGACTTAACAAATCCACAGAACATAAATACAGATAAACCTGCTCCAAATCCTAAATATATTACAATAATACCAAATGGATTATCAAGATGCAACATATTAGAAACCTTTACCATCGGAAACATTACCATTTGAAATGGCACGATCATAGAAAATGCAAACATATAATATAATGCAGTCGTAAATTTTGTTTTTACTCTTGTCAGCCACCATCCAGTCATAGACGTAAAAAATACAATGGCTGCTACCGAGAATATTGTAATAAACAATGACCAGCCAAAAGACTTAAAAAAACCTATTTTCACAATACCTTCTATGTAATTATTCAATCCGACAAAAGTGGTTTTAGACGGTAGCTTAAATGGCGTATCACTTATATATAATTTACCTTTGAATGAGTTCATAAATACAATTAAAATAGGTATTAGAAAAGCAACTGATAATACAATCATGATTATCATTATTACTAAATTATTTCTTGAATCTATTTTTTTATTCATTCGCTTTCTACCTCCTTCTTTCTGGTAATAACAAGCTGTGTAATTGCTATTGCTGCTACTAAAATAAAAAATATCACTGCTTTTGCCTGACCAACCCCTTCAAATCCACTTCTTCCATAGAAAGTGTTATAAATATCAAGTGCAAGCATAGTAGTTTTCTTAGAAGGTGCACCTGCTGTTAATGCTAAGTTTTGATCAAATAATTTAAAGGAATTCGATAATGTTAGAAATAAGCAAATCGTTATGGATGGCATAACCATCGGTATAATTATCTTTTTCAATATCTGAACCGGTGTAGCTCCGTCAATTTTTGCTGCCTCTATTAAATCTTCAGGAACATTTTGTATCCCTGCGATATAGATAATCATCATATAACCAATTAACTGCCAATTCATTAATGCAACTAAACCCCAAAAGCCATACTTCGCATTAAATGTTAAAGTAACTTCAAATTTATATAAGATTCCGTTTATAATTAACTGCCATATGTATCCTAATACAATACCGCCGATTAAGTTTGGCATAAAAAATATAGTTCTAAAAATATTTGTTCCTTTTATTTCTCTTGTTAGTGATAATGCTAATAAAAATGCAAAAATATTAATAGTAGTAACCGATATAATTGTAAATTTAATAGTAAACCATAATGCATTTATAAATTCCCTATTAATGCTAAAAGCTTTACTATAATTTCCAAAGCCTATAAACTTTGCATTTGTAACAGTATTAAAATCACAAAAGGATAAATATACACCCAAAATAAAAGGTATTATAAATGCGATTGTAAAAGCAATTAGTGTAGGTAATACAAATATTGGAAAATATTTTTTAAGTGTTTTTTCCATAAAATCTCTCCTAATCTTGCTCTATTTAAGAATCTTTGCAATAACACATATACTAGTTCATTATTATATTAAAATAGTGAGCCAGTCAAAAGCCTTGGCTCACCATAATCAAAATATTATTTAGCAGCTGCTCTTTCTGATGCCCATGATTCTTTCACAACTGATACTACATCATCCCATGTAGCATTTCCTTGCGCATATTCTAACAATGCGCTTCCAAAGTAGTTCTTAAATTCTTCACTTGGGAATGCTGCGAATGTCCAATTTACTGTTATGGAACCATTTTCCATCCAAGCAAATATCTGTTTTGCTAAAGGATCTGTCGGTCTTTGAGCATCTGAAAATGTAGTAAACGGTGCAATAAATTTTAAATCATTAGAAACAAAAGCTTTTCCTGTATCACTAGAAAATAACCAATTTAGAAAATCAATAGAAGCTTGCTGTTTTTCAGGTGAAACCTCATTATTAATTGCAAAGTAATTCTCTGTACCAATACATAAGCCTTGATTTTCTTCTCCGGCAACACCTGTGTAAATTGGCAAATATTTGATACTATCTTCTTTTACAACATTACCTTCAAGACCACTAATCTGTCCCCATGCCCAGTTACCATTTTGAACCATAGCGCATTTACCTAAAGCAAATTCTGCCATGGAATCATCTACTGTTTTTGCACCTAATAAAGTAGGTGCAACAGTTGAGTTATTAATATATAAATCAAAAATATTTTTATAATTTTCCTCATATTTGAATTGAATTTCATCTGCTGCCAAACCTGCTGCTGTTGTAGTGTCATAATCCTTGTTTTCAGAAAATTCATAGTAAAGTGGTAAGTTGGCTAAATGTGTCTGCCATCTCCATTGATTACCTTCCGCTAATGAAGTATTTGCAAAGACACCATCAATTCCTAAATCTTTCACATGCTTCGTCATATCTTCAACAACTGACTTTAATGTTGCAAAATTTTTTATTTCTTCTGTTGATAAGATACTTACAGCTTTATCCTCTAATGCAAAATATTTCTGCATAATTTCATCATTGTAAATAATTCCATAGCCTTCTACCGCATAAGGGATACCGTATACTCCTTCTCCTTCTGATACAGCTAAGCCTTTATCTGTTAAATTATTATATAAATCTGTTTTGCTTAAATCAGCACAATAGTCTTTCCATGTCTGATATCCCACTGGTCCATTAATCTGAAAAATAGTAGGTGCATCTGTTTTAGCAATTTCAGATTTTAATGTAGTTTCATAGGTTCCACTTGCTGCTGTAACAACTTTAACCTTAACTCCTGATTCTGCTTCATATCTTGTTACAATTTCATTATAAACATCTGCACTTTCTGGCTTAAAATTTAAGAAATAGATTTCTTCGGCTCCCTTTGTTGCTGCATCTTTTTTTGTTGTATCGTTTGCTTCTGTAGTGATAGAATTTGTTGTTGCCGAAGTATCTGTTGAACTGCTCCCACAACCAATAAGTGAAGATGCAAACATTGTTGTAGCCATGGCAAATGCTGCCACTTTTTTTAACTTTCTCATCATTTTTACCCTCTTTCTAAGAATTAATTCCTATTATTAAATAAAATGCATAAGCTTCCCCTTTTAGATTTACTGATGCATTTGCTTTATTGAAAACGTTATCGGTAACGTTTTCAATAAAGCTTAAATTCATACTAGCATACCTATTTATTTTTTGCAATATGTTAAAATAATATATATTAAGCCAATCCATTCAGATGAAAAGAGTGGCTGCTCTAACACTAAAATAGTCATTAGAGCAGCCACTCCCTATATTACTTTAAACTATCAAACAGTTCTTTTACAGATGGATATATTTTTTTAAATTTACTATATTTTTCTTCATACTTCTCAACAAGCTCTGGTGAAGGCTCAATCGTGTCTATCACCTTTACTATGCTTTTTGCCGCTTCCTCTACAGATGCATATTCCTTGCAGGCAACTGCTGCTAACATCGCACTTCCAAGTGCAGGACCTTCTTCACTTTCAATGACATCCACCTTAAGGTTTAAGACATTCGCTATGATTTGTTTCCATAATAGACTTTTCGCGCCGCCGCCACATATTTTAGTTCGTTGAAGCTGAATGCCTAACGACTTCGCAACCTCAAGTGAATCTCGGATTGCAAATGCTACTCCTTCTAATACCGCCTGTGTCATATCTGCTCTTGTAGTATCCATCGTCATTCCGATAAAGGTTCCTCTTGCATCCGGATTGTTGTGCGGAGAGCGCTCACCCATTAAATATGGAAGAAAATATACGTTATTTTCACCCAACTCTTGGATATCTGCCTGCTCCTTTGGGTAATCCTTAGTTCCTATAATGCCATCCATCCACCATTTATTACATGAGGCAGCGCTGAGCATACATCCCATTAAATGATAGTGCCCATCTGCATGAGCAAAAGCATGAAGTGCATTGTTTTCATCTACTCCAAACTCCTTGCTTGAAATAAATATCGTTCCTGAGGTTCCAAGTGATATATTGCATCTTCCGTCCCCTACGGTTCCTGTTCCCACTGCCGCCGCCGCGTTGTCCCCTGCCCCTGCAACAACCTTACAGCTTGCATTTAATCCAAGCATAGCAGCTACATCCGGCTTTAAGTTTCCTACCACTTCATAGCTTTCAAACAGCTTTGGCATCTGTTCTTGTGTAATAGAACAAATCGCAAGCATTTCTTTGGACCAACATTTATTCTTTACATCCATTAACAGCATTCCTGAGGCATCCGAATAGTCTGTACTATGTACACCTGACAGCTTATAAGCAATATAGTCCTTAGGCAGCATAATTTTACTGATCTTACTAAAATGATCCGGTTCATTTTCCATAACCCATAAAAGCTTTGGTGCCGTAAAACCAGCAAAAGCTATGTTGGCAGTATAAGAAGACAATTTATCCTTACCGATTACTTCATTTAAGAAATTGGTTTGCTTTCCAGTTCTTCCATCATTCCAAAGAATCGCAGGACGGATTACTTGATCTTCACTGTCTAAAATAACAAGTCCATGCATCTGACCTCCAAAACTGATGCCTGCTATCTGATTATGGTCATTATTACTGATCAACTCTTTCATCCCCTGCACGACCTGCTCCCACCAGTCCTCCGGTCTTTGCTCTGACCAACCAGGATTTGGAAAATAAAGAGGATACTCCTTTGATACTGTATTTACAATTGTACCATCTGCATTCATTAGAATCAGTTTAACCGCAGATGTTCCTAAATCAACCCCAATATATAGCATATTTCTCTCCTATTCAAATGGATTTTCTGTTTTATAAAGCATTGATTTGGGTTGATTAAAGCCAATTTCTTCAACCTCTACACCTATATATTTAAATACTTCATACAATGCCTTGCCAAAATGTCCAAATGCAACAGCACCATGATGAGGATAATTACCTTCTATTAATACATGGCGATAGAATCTTCCCATTTCCGGTATTGCAAACACTCCGATTCCACCAAAAGAACGAGTTGCAACCGGCAGAACTTCCCCATGTGCAATATAGCCTCGAAGCTTTGCATCTGCCGTGCTCTGAAGTCTGAAGAAAGTAATATCACCCGGTATAATATCGCCTTCTAAAGTTCCCTGTGTAACTTCCTCTGGAAGGCTTCTGGCCATAATAAGCTGATATTTCATGGAACAGAAAGACAATTTGCCTGCTGCGGTATTTCCACAATGAAATCCCATAAATGTATCCTTTAAGGTATAATCATATTTTCCCTTAATCTCTGACTCATACATATCGGCTGGTACAGTATTGTTAATATCTAACAAAGTGACCGTATCATTCGATACAACCGTCCCGATAAACTCACTTAACGCACCATAAATATCAACCTCACATGATACAGGAATCCCCATAGCTGTCAAACGGCTGTTTACATAACAAGGAACAAAGCCAAACTGTGTCTGAAAAGCCGGCCAGCATTTACCAGCAATTGCAACATATTCTCTCGATCCCTTGTGTTCTTCTATCCAATCTAATAAAGTAATCTCATACTGAGCAAGCTTTGGAAGGATCTCCGGCTTCATATTGCCTGTTGAAAGCTCTGCTTCCATGCTCTGAACTACCGTAGGAATCCGTTCATCACCTGCATGCTTATTAAAGGCCTCAAATAAATCCAATTCCGAATTTTCTTCTATTTCAACACCAAGATTATACAACTGTTTAATCGGTGCATTGCAAGCCAAAAAATCCTGTGGACGAGGACCAAAGCTTATAATCTTCAAATTATTTAAACCAATAATTGCTTTTGCAACAGGTACAAATTCTTCAATCATGTTGGCAATATCCCCTGCATCTCCAACTGGATATTCAGGTATGTATGCTTTTACATTTCTAAGTTTTAGGTTGTAGCTTGCATTTAGCATACCACAATAAGCGTCACCACGGCCTTGAATCAAATTATCTCCTGTTTCCTCTGCTGCTGCAACTACCATGACAGGGCCGTCAAAATATTTTGCTATCAGTGTTTCCGGTGTTTCTGGTCCAAAATTGCCAAGATAAACCACTAAAGCATTACATTTTGCATTTTCAATATCTTTTAACGCCTTTTGCATATCCACTTCACTTTCAATTACAACTGGACATTCATAAATAGTTCCTTTTTTACTATACTCTGCTACAACTGCTTTGCGCCTTCCCTCTGATAAAGACATTGGAAAACAATCACGACTAACTGCTACAATTCCTAATTTTAATTCCGGCAAATTCTTCATTCTTTCTTCTCCTTTTTTATTTAAAAGTTTTTTGGTTTTCTTTTTGAATTAGTTTACTCACTAAACTAATTATGATATAATTATAATCCGAAAGCTTATCATTGGTCAAGAGATATTCTTTTCATAATTAAAAACATAACATAAATCCTAAAGGAGATTTGATAATATGATGGTAGGAAGCCAAGAATTAATACGCGATATGAATACAACTCTCGTAACTAAAATGATTATTGATAAAGGTCCCATTTCACGCGCTGCCATTGCCAAAGAACTTGGTCTTACCAAAGCAACTATATCGGCAATTGTACAAAATTTGCTTGATAAAAATCTGATAGAAGAAATTGGAACCGCTAACGTCACCTCAGGCAGAAAGCCGGTAATGCTTAAATTCAATTATGAATGTGCTTATTCCATTTCAATTGATGTTTCCGCCACCCATATCAGTGTTTTATCCGCACATCTTGGTGGAGGCAATTGCTGCTTGTTTCAATATCCCACTGCAAATCAGCGTGATCGCATTATTCCAGAACTGATTCAATGCATTGAAACACAAAAAAAGCATATTCCACTCTCCCACTATGGCATTGTCGGAATTACATTGGGAATACATGGTATTACAAATAATAATCAGGTTATTTTCACCCCCTATTCGCCCTATACAGACATAGATTTTGTAACTGAGCTTGAGAAACATTTTCAGATTCCTGTGTTAATGGAAAATGAAGCCAACCTTTCTGTGTTAGGGGAATTTACATTTCATTATCCTATTAATAATATGGTTGGAGTCAGTGTGCATTCGGGTATCGGTCTTGGAATTATGATTGATGGAAAGCTATATCACGGTCTGAACGGATATGCAGGTGAATTTGGGCATTCCATTATTGAATTGGATGGCAGACCATGCCCCTGTGGAAATAATGGCTGCTTTGAACAATACGCTTCCGAGCGTGCTCTTTTGTCAGAGTTTGCCAAATTAAAGAAAGTATCTCAAATATCAGCCGATGATTTTGTTAAATATTATACAAACTTGGATGGGGATTCAATGCACATCGCCAGTTTGTTTGTTAAATATATGTCTATTGGAATAAGAAATATTATTAATACCTTAAATCCTGAACTAATTGTGGTGAACAGCTCTTTTACAATGAATTTTCCTTCCTTAATAGAACAAATACAGGCCTCCGTAACAAGTAACATTCATAAATCCTGTAATATTGTACCCTCAAAGCTTCAAGACATGTCTATTCTTCTTGGTGGAATTTGCATGAGCCGGAATAAATTCTTGTTTTAAAACTTTTCATTCTATCATTTCTTTGCATTAATTCTTTCTTTTTCATTTCATACCACCAAATAGACTTCTTGTTTATAGGATAACAAATAAAATGTTATTCAATGTGTAATTTAAAAATAATACGAAATAATAGTTTGATAAAGGTATTTTCGAAATTTTAATAAAGGTATTTTCGAAATTTTAATTATTGACATTATTTTAACAATATTGTATAATTGGTTTGTTAAAATAATGTCAATAACAATGTATTTTATGACGCAATATAGCTTATTATAAACAATTATGGAGGTATTACTATGGCAAAAAAAGACCAAACAGTTAGCGAAACAGTTTCCAAATTAGTAGATAACGTTGATGCTCTGATTGCAAAAATGGCACAAATGAGAGAAGCACAAAAAATCTTTGCTACTTATACTCAGGAGCAAGTAGATAAAATCTTTTTTGCAGCTTCTGTAGCCGCTAACATGCAACGTATCCCTTTAGCCAAAATGGCTGTTGAGGAAACAGGTATGGGCATTGTTGAAGATAAAGTAATTAAGAATCATTACGCGGCTGAATATATTTACAATGCATATAAAAACACAAAGACCTGCGGTGTAATTGAAGAGGATTTGGCTTACGGCACTAAAAAGGTAGCAGAACCAATCGGTTTGGTTGCAGCTGTTATACCAACTACAAATCCAACTTCTACTGCAATATTTAAGGCATTAATATCCTTAAAAACAAGAAATGCTATTATCATTTCACCACATCCTCGAGCAAAGAATTGTACGATTGAGGCTGCTAAAATTGTTTTAGAAGCTGCAGTTAAGGCTGGTGCTCCAGAAGGAATTATCGGTTGGATTGACGTACCGTCACTTGAGCTTACAAATGAAGTAATGAAAAATTCTGATATTATTCTAGCCACCGGAGGTCCTGGAATGGTTAATGCTGCATACTCATCCGGAAAACCAGCGCTTGGTGTTGGTCCTGGTAATACACCAGTTATCATAGATGAAACAGCAGACATTAAGCTTGCCGTAAACTCTGTTATCCATTCAAAGACCTTTGATAATGGTATGATTTGCGCATCTGAACAGTCTGTAACAGTATTATCCAGTATCTATGATGAAGTAAAGAAAGAATTTGCTTTTAGAGGCTGCTATTTCTTAAAGCCTGCTGAAATTGAAAAAGTTAGAAAAACCATTATTATAAATGGAGCTTTAAATGCCAAAATTGTAGGTCAAAGTGCTTACACGATTGCTAAACTTGCAGGAGTTGACGTTCCTCAAGCAACCAAAATTTTAATTGGTGAAGTGGAATCAGTTGAAATTTCTGAAGAATTTGCACACGAAAAACTTTCTCCAGTTTTGGCTATGTACAAAGCAAAAACCTTTGACGAAGCAATTCAAAAAGCGGAACGATTAGTAGCAGACGGTGGTTACGGTCATACTGCTTCTTTATATATTCATACTTCACAAAAAGAAAAAATGGCAAAGCATGCAGAAGCTATGAAAACTTGCCGTATCTTAATTAACACTCCTTCTGCACAAGGTGGAATCGGTGATCTTTACAACTTTAAATTAACACCGTCATTAACACTTGGCTGTGGTTCATGGGGCGGAAACTCCGTTTCTGAAAATGTCGGCGTAAAACATTTACTGAATATAAAGACAGTTGCAGAAAGGAGAGAAAATATGCTTTGGTTTAGAGCACCTGAAAAAGTTTACTTTAAAAAGGGTTGTATGCCTGTTGCACTTGATGAACTTGGTACTATCTTAGGCAAGAAGAAAGCATTTATTGTAACAGATACTTTCCTTTACAAAAATGGTTATACAAAGGGAATTACTGATAAATTGGATTCTATGGGAATTACACATACCTGCTTTTATGAGGTTGCACCAGACCCAACATTAGCTTGTGCTAAAGAGGGCGCTGCGGCTATGATTTCCTTTGAGCCTGATGTAATTATTGCCCTTGGCGGCGGTTCTGCAATGGATGCTGCTAAAATTATGTGGGTGCTATATGAGCATCCTGAAGCTGACTTCATGAGAATGGCTATGGACTTTATGGATATTCGTAAGAGAGTTTATACTTTCCCTAAAATGGGCGAAAAGGCATATTTCGTAGCGATTCCTACTTCATCAGGAACCGGTTCAGAAGTTACACCTTTCGCAGTAATCACAGATGAAACAACAGGCGTTAAATATCCACTTACTGATTATGCATTAATGCCAAATATGGCAATTATTGACACTGATAATATGATGAATCAGCCTAAAGGCTTAACCAGTGCATCTGGTATTGACGTAATGACTCATGCCATTGAAGCTTATGTTTCAATCATGGCTTCCGACTACACGGATGGTCTTGCTTTAAAGGCAATTAAGAATGTATTTACTTATTTACCATCTGCTTATGAAAATGGAGCAAATGATCCAATTGCAAGAGAGAAAATGGCTGATGCGGCTTGTATGGCAGGTATGGCATTTGCAAATGCATTCCTTGGTTTAAATCATTCTATGGCTCATAAGTTAGGTGCATACCATCACCTGCCACATGGAGTAGCGAATGCTGTATTGCTTACCGAAGTAATTCGTTATAACGCAGTCGATGTGCCGACCAAAATGGGTACGTTCCCTCAATATCAATATCCTCATGCAAAGGAAAGATACTGTGAATGTGCACGTTTTGCAGGTATTGTAGGCAAAAACGATGATGAAACTTTAGAGAAGTTCATTCAGGCTTTAGATGAATTAAATAATAAAATAGGCATAAAGAAAACAATTAAAGAATATGGAATTGATGAAAAAGATTTCTTAGCAACACTTGATGAAATGGTAGAGCAGGCATTTAATGACCAGTGTACTGGCGCTAACCCAAGATATCCATTAATGAGCGAAATGAAAGAAATCTATTTAAAAGCATACTACGGAAAATAAATTAAAAGAAACACTTACTGATTATAAAGAGACCTGAATTTTTTAAAAAGGTCTCTTTATTATTTTAGCTTTAAATTTGTTACTTTTTTCATATTTAGAAGATATTTTTTATTTTTTTTGTTAATAATGTACATTTTTTTAAAATTATAGTATAATAATAATAAATGGAGTTATATTATCTTTCATATAAAGGAGGACTCAATTATGAAGCTAGAAAATGTAATTACAAGCAGAAGCCACAAAATGATTTATCAATCAGGTGATACCATTATTAAATTATTTGACGAAAATTATCCAAAATCTGACGTTTTAAATGAAGCACTCAATCAATCCAGAGTAGAAGAAACAGGATTGAACATTCCAAATATCATAGAGGTTTCTAAAATTGATGGTAAATGGGCAATTACAATGGAACATATAGAGGGTAAGACTTTAGCTGAGCTAATGAAAGAAAATCCGAAGGATATTGATAAATATCTGGAACAATTTGTTTCTCTTCAAGTAGAGATACATTCAAAAAGGGCTCCTTTACTAAATAGGCAAAAGGATAAATTCATCAGAAAAATTAAAGATTTAAAAGATATTGATGCTTCTACCCGATATGAATTACTGACCAGATTAGACGGTATGCCAAAACATTCCAAGGTTTGTCATGGTGACTTTAATCCTAGTAATATAATTGTCAGTAATAAAGGCTCTTACATCATTGACTGGTCTCATGCTACACAGGGAAATTCAAGTGCAGATGCTGCAAGAACCTATCTTCTCTTTGCTTTACAAAATGAAGATTTGGCTAAGAAATACATGAAACTGTTCTGTAAAAAAAGTGATATTGCTTTACAATACGTACAAAACTGGCTTCCAATTGTTGCGGCCACTCAATTAGGAAAGGAAAATCCAAGTGAAAAAGAGTTTTTAACCAAATGGCTCGATATTTTTGAATATCAATAAACTGAAAAACAAAAAAGACTTCTTAATGCCTAAACATTCAAGAAGTCTTTTTTTGTTATTATTTTTCTATCTAAGGATGATGATTGAGGTTTTGTCAATCCTTTTTATTTTGATCTATCACTACAGCCATAAGTATAATTACTCCCATTGCTATGGTCTGCCAATAAGATGAGACTCCCAATAAACTTAGCGCATTATTTATAATACCAATTACAAACAGTCCAAAAATCGTCTGGATCATTCCGCCTCGTCCACCTGACATACTTGTTCCACCCATAGCAACTGCTGCAATTGCATTTAGTTCATAGCCAGTTGCTGCTGTGGCTTGTCCATTTTGAAGCTTAGATGCTAATACGACTCCTGCTAATCCTGCTAAAATACCGCAAATCATATACACCATAAATTTTATCTTCGTAACATTAATACCACTTAACTTTGCAACTTCCTTATTACTCCCTACTGCATAAATATATCTTCCAAAGCATGTTTTAGACAATATAACATAAGCAATAGCAATAATTAAAACCATGAGTATTATGGTCACAGGAATTACTCCTACTGAACGCAATCCAACCCATCCAAACGACTCTGGCAGACCAAAAATAGGTTTTGCATCCGTAAACACATAGGCTAATCCTCTCGCCACATTCATCATTGCTAATGTAGCTATAAAGGGTGGTACATTTAATTTTGCAATAAAGAAACCATTAAAGAAACCACATAGTCCTCCAACCAAAACCGCACTTGCTAAAATCACAATCATACTCAGTAATATATTGGCATCCGGAAATAATTTAATTAAAGCTGCTGCTGCAATACCCGAAAGTGCAGCAACAGAGCCTACCGAAAGGTCTATTCCATCAGATAAGATAACAAATGTCATACCTGTTGCAATTAATGCATTAATCGAAATTTGTATCAAAACATTCTTTAAATTGCCCGCATTTGCAAATCGGGGCACAAAAACTAACGCAAGTAAGAATAGAACAATCAGGAATAAAAGCATTGTATTTTCTCTTGCAAATGCACTAAATTTGTTTGTTGCTGTTTTTTCTTTCATTTTGTCACACTCCTATTAATTACCTGCATGAATACTTGCATATTTCATAATATCCTTCTCAGTTGCTTCTGCTGCATCTAAAATTCCTGATACCTTACCTTCGCGCATAATCATGATACGGTTTGATACACCAATTACTTCCGGAAGCTCTGAAGATACTACTATAATGCTGCCTCCATCCTCCACAAACTTTTTCATTAAAGCATAGATTTCTGCTTTTGCATTTACATCAATTCCTCGTGTTGGTTCATCCATAATTAGAATCTTTGCTTTTGCCAGTAACCACTTAGCTATAACAACCTTTTGCTGATTTCCACCAGAAAGGTTCTTCACGATAGCACGTTCTGAAGGTGTTTTTGTTCTCATTTTCTCTATGTAATCGAGGGTTGAGTCTATTTCCCACCTGAAGTCTATAAAACCTTTTTTAGAATTTGCATAAATGCTTGATAAAGATGTATTTTCTTTTACGCTCTTTTCAAGCAACAATCCCTGATTCCGCCGATCCTCTGGTATTAAACCAATCCCCATTTTAATCGCTTCTTTAGGTGACTTAAATTTAACTGGTTGTCCAAATACAATACATTCTCCGCTATCAACCTTATCCGCTCCAAAAACAGCTCTCATTACTTCTGTTCTTCCTGCTCCTACAAGCCCTGCAATGCCTAGTATCTCTCCTTTTTTTAATTGAAAGGATACATCCTCAAATTGTCCAGCTTTTGTATAATTTTTAACCTCTAATACAACTTCATTTTGTATCGCATTTTCGGCTTTATAATAAAATTGTGTCATTTTACGGCCAACCATTAGTGCAATCATTTCACTTTCAGTTATTTCACTTAATGATACAGTCTTTACTACATTGCCATCTCTTAAAATAGTAATATGATCTCCAATTTCTGCAATTTCTTTTAATTTATGAGAAATATATATAATAGCTACGTTTTCACTTTTCAACTTATTTATTACCCGAAATAAAGCTTGCACTTCATGTTCAGACAAGGAAGAGGTAGGTTCATCCATAATTACCATGGAACTATTTTGTGATATGGCACGAGCTATCTCTACCATTTGTTTATCACCATTATTTAATTTACGAATATATTCCTTTGGATTAATTTTCACACCAATAGATTCAAGCAGTTTTTTTGCATCAAGATTCATTTTAGGCTTGTCGATTAGTCCACTCTTGCCTATTTTAGGTTCTCTTCCCAAAAAAATATTCTCTGCTACTGTAAGATCTGGAATCACACTAAGCTCTTGATGAATTACACTGATCCCCTTAGCCAAAGACTGTCTGGTATTCATAAACACTTCTTCTTGACCATCTACTTTCAAGATGCCTTCATCCGCCTGATATACTCCCGATATTACCTTAATAATGGTAGATTTCCCTGCACCATTTTCTCCTAGAAGAACATGTACCTTACCACGATAAAAATTTATCGTAACATCCGTCAAAGCTTTTACACCGGGAAAAGATTTATTGATATTATTTAATTCAACAAATGGCTTCTCACTCATCACTTTAACTCCTTCCTTTTTATGAGAATGAAGCTTTCACACTTCATTCTCGCTCATATCCTATAAATTATTTTGCATTTGTTGCATCAATAACAGTTGGAGAAATAGGAATCAGCTTTTCAACATCTCCGCCTGACAGGTAAGTTCTTACTGCTTCTAATGTTTGTGAACCAATTGATGCTGGATCCTGTGCAATATCAGCCACCCAGTTTCCGCCGCTTAAAATAGCTTCAATACCTTCTGGATTACCATCAAATCCAATTACCTTAACATCTTTACCAACTGCATCTATGGAAGACATAGCACCTACTGCTGCTGGATCACCAACACAAAATACTGCTGCTAAGTTTTCATTTTTTAATAGCATATTTTGCATAACCTCTGCAGCCTTACCCTGATCACCTGAATAATTTTGTATATCAACAACATTGACATCTGGTGCATTTTCTGACATCCAGTCGGTAAAGCCCTTTTCACGATCCACACAACCCTCAATTTCTGAATAGGTAATAACCGCTACGTCACCTGCTTTATCCTTTAAAACCTTATTTGCCATATACTCTGCTGCTAGCTGACCGCCTTTATAATTATCTGTAGAAACGTGTGTAACTACTTCACCATCTGAGGCAACATCCATTGTAAATACTGGAATACCTGCTGCATCTGCTAATTCAACCATTGATTTACTTCCGGCTGAGTTAGTTGGGCAAAGAATAATTGCATCCACATCCTGCGTAATAAAATCTTGAACCTGTCCAAGCTGTTTATTTGCATCTCCAGCTGCATCTTGAATGATTAATTCAACATTTAATTCCTTTGCTTTTTCAACTAATGCTGCTTCAATGTTATTATAGAATACATGTGCATTGTTTAATAAGCTGACACCCACTGTAATTTTTTCATCTGTTGATACTGTTTCTTTAGTTGCTGCATCATCGTTTACAGAAACATCTTTCGTAGTTTCCTGTGTTGTTTCTTCTTGTGTTGTTTCTTCCTTTGCTGCATCATTTGCCTTGCTGCTACAACCAGCTAACATTGTTACTGCCATTGCCGCACATAAAATTGTACTTAATAATTTTTTCTTCATTTCTTTTCCTCCCGGAATACATTATTTTTTATTTTATGATTAAGCCTTCCCAACTGATTTACAAATAGTAATTTTATGTTTCACTAATTCTTTTACTTCAGTTCGTCCGGCTGTACCATATTTTTTAGGGTCAAATACATCTACATCACTATCTAAAATTTTCCTTACTCCTTTGGTGTAGGCAGCTCTTAATTCAGTTGCAAAATTAACCTTACAAATCCCAAGTTCGATTGCCTTTATTACTGTTGTATCAGGTAAACCGGATGCTCCATGCAAAACGAGTGGAATTTCTACTATCTCTTTAATTTCGCTTAATCTTTCAAAATCAATCTTTGGCTCTCCCTTATAAAAACCATGAGCTGTACCAATTGCAATCGCAAGAGAATTCACATTAGTCTTTTCAACAAATTCTCTTGCTTGAGCAGGATTTGTATATAATGCTTCTTTCTCAGTAACTATATGACCATCTTCTTTTCCACCTACTGTTCCCAATTCTGCCTCGATAGAAATTGATAAGTCTTTTGCCATTTCCACAACCAATTTACTTACCTGTATATTCTCTTCAAAGGAAAGCTTTGAGCCATCTATCATTACAGAAGTATATTTCCCTTCGATCGCCTCTTTGCATAATTGGGGACTGTCTCCATGATCCAGATGCATTGCTACCGGCACTCTGGCTACTTGTGCTATCGCATTTACCATCGACCTGTACATAGTAATCCCACCATATTTGACCGTTGATGGTGTTGTCTGTAAAATAACCGGAGCATTCAGCTCCTCTGCCGCTTCAATAACTGCTTGTACCATTTCCATATTTTCCACATTAAATGCTGCAACCGCGTAATTGCCTTTCGAAGCCTTTAATAACATTTCTTTCGTACTAACTAATGGCATTTTTTTACACCCTATCTTTCTTATAGTTTTTCAATTACAATCTGCTGATAGATATCATCAAAATCTTTCTTTTCACAAAGGCGTGTACCTTCATGAAGTAATGAACCACTTGCTACTGTAACCCCATATTTAAGCATTTCTGCATCACTTAGACCCTTGTCTATAGCCAAACATATTCCAGCTACCAATGAATCTCCCGCGCCTTGTACCCCTTTTATATCAAGCTTAAGCGGTGGTGCTAAATACGCTTGATCCTTAGTAACCAAAATCGCGCCAGCCTTTCCCATTGAAACACACACATAAGAAACACCCTGATTAATAATATCTCTTGCTATATGTATTACATCTTCTTTTGTATTAATCTTCTTATGAAATGCGGACTCAAATTCATCCTTATTTGGCTTAATCACATAGGGTTTTGCCTTAATTCCTTCCACTAAGAGTTCATCCGCTGCATCTAAAATTGTTTTAATTCCTCTTTTGTTGGCCATTTCAATTATATTTTTGTATATATCATTTGGTACGCCAGCGGGTACACTACCATTTAATACAAGTATTGACGTTTTATCCAAATAACTTTCTACTTTTTCATAAAGTTTTACAATTGCTTCTTCATTCACAAGACGTCCACTTTCATTAAATTCTGTCATCACCCTGCTAATCTGATCGAATGCTTTAATATTTGTCCTAAGCTCTCCCTCTACCTCAACAAAATCGTACAAAATTCCTTGGCGATTTAAGGATTTTGCAACCGTCTCGCCTCCATCTGAATAATTAAATCCAATACAAATGGTTTCTTCACCTAATTGGTGCAGTGCAATACTAACATTCACCCCTTTGCCTGAAACATCAGATCTCACTGATAATACTTTATTTGTACCACCATAACTAAAATTATCAAAAGTAATGGTTTTATCAATACACGGATTAAGTGTTAAGGTTGTTACCATACTTTGCACCTCCTATTCTTTATGTCTCTTCCTCTTTCGTCTCTATCCTTATGAAAGGTTGCCAGTCGACCAATCTGCTATTTCCTGGAAAATAATCCATACTGAAGTTGCTCCTGCATCCTGCAGCCCTATGGCTTTTTCACCGTAAGATTTAGCTCTTCCAAATTTTGCAACAACCTGTTTCGTATATTCCATTCCTTCTTTTGCCTTTATAGCCGCCACATTTAGCCCATCTACTAACGATAAACCATTACATACACTTTCTTCTAAGCCAATTACGGCCGGCTCAAAGGCATCAATCATAGTCTTATCTCCAATGTGTGCTTTTCCTCTTTGTTGTAGTGCATTCAAAGATTTACGAAATACCTCCGCAAAATCCGAAAGCTTCATTTCTTCACTAACAGGCCGTTTGATAATTCCGCTAATGAACATAGTTCCAAACAAAACACCAGATGCTCCACCCATCGTATCCAGTAGTATCGTACCAACCATTTTAAATACATCCTCTGCTCCAGTAAACTGACATTTGGGAAGCTCTTTCAAAACATTCCTAAAGCCTACAGACATTCCTATACCATGGTCTCCATCACCTATCTTAATATCAATTTCTGTAAGAAAATCCTCACTATCAACAATTTTTTGCGCAACAGATAAAAACATATTTTTCAATTGTTCAGCATTCATTGAATTTTTCATTTCATTCTCCTATCGCTATCTTATTAAAAAAAGGTGAATAAGCCGGTGCATCATAATATTTTTTAAGCTCAGAATCAAGCTTCATAATCGTAATTGATAAACCGCCTGTTCCTTGAGGGCAAAATAGCTGATCAATAAAAATATCATGCGTCTGAATTTTATTCGTATTAATAATCTGTTTTACTTTTCTGCCTATAATACATAACTCTAGCAGGCTCGTAAATCCAAATCCATTAATCATGACAGCAATCTCATCCGTCTTAGTTAGCTTCATATCATTTAATAAATATTTCATTAGAGTTTCTGCAATTTCATCTGCTGAACCTAATTTTGTGTGAAGTATTCCAGGTTCACCATTAAAACCCATACCATATTCAATTTCTCCTTCCGGCATTTCAAACATAGCTCTTCCTGATCCTGGCATATAACCTGCTGATGTTGTAACACTAAACGTATTGGTATTTTCTTTTGCTTTATTGGCAATCCTAACTACTTCCTCAAGCGATAATCCAAAATCACATGCTGCTCCTGCTACCTTAACCACCAAAGCAATTCCTGCTACACCACGTCTTTCAGCCTTTTGTTCTAAACTAGCTGTGCTTATATCATCTGTGACAAATACACACCTTGATTCTATTCCATCAAGCTCTGCTAATTCTCTAACCAATTCAAAGTTCAATACATCACCCATATGATTTGTACATATGTATAACACACCTTTACTATTGGTGACTGCATGTGTTACATTTAAAATCGCCCTTGACGGAGGTGCTGTATAAACATTACCAAGTGCTGCACCTGTAGCTAATCCTTCCCCTACATATCCCATAATCCATGGCTCATTACCAGCTCCTCCACCTACTACAATGGACACTTGCTCTGATTTATTTTTCTTCATAAGTCCTATCGTATTTGGAACTCTCTCAAATTGATTTGGATAAATAGATAGATATCCTTCAAGCATTTCTTTTACCATGTCATCTGGATGATTAATTAACTTATTCAATCTGCTTTACCTCTTTCTTTACTCATCTGCTATTACTAAGTTAATACCCGCATCTTTAATTTTTCGTTGTTCTTCTTTACTTAAATGTGAATCTGTTATCACCGCATCAAAAGAATCCAAAGAACAAATCTTTGCCATTGTTGTGATTCCAAACTTAGACGAATCACATATTAATATCGCCTTTTTTGCAGACTTTAACATACTTTGTTTTACTTGGGCTTCGTATAAATTAGGAGTTGTTACCCCTAATTCCAGACTTAAGCTATTGGCTCCCAGAAACACCTTATCAAAATACATACTGGACAATGCGCTTTCTGTTATTCCTCCAACGCAAGACATTATTTTATGTCTCAATAGGCCACCAATCACAACAACCTCTATATCATAGCTTGATACTAATTCATAAGCTATATTCAATGCATTCGTAACTACGGTAATATCTCTTTTATTACCATTACGGATCAATTTTACAAGTTCAAGCGTAGTGGAGCCTGCATCAAGAAATATCGTGTCAGAATCATCAATCATGGCATAAGCTTTTTTGACAATGGCTCTCTTTTCTTTAATGTTGGTTTTTTCCTTTTCCTTTTCGTCTAGTTCTCTTACTGCCATTTGCAAGCTAACTGCTCCTCCTCTGGTTCTTCTTAAAAGTCCCTGATGATCCAGATCATTTAGCATTTTACGTACAGTAACCTCCGAAACTTCCAACACTTTGGCAAGTTCAGGAACTGATACCGTAGATTTATCATCTACCATTTGTAAAATTATATTTTTTCTTTCCACTGTTAACATATTTTTACGCCTTTCGTTTGTGCTTTCATTGTATATCGTTTTCTTTCATATGTCAATCGAAAACTTTCGCTACTTTACATTTTTGTATAATACAGAAAAATTTTTTTTTATTTTTATGCATTTGTTACAATATTACATCAAGTTAAACTGTGTCTCTCCTTTCATTTTCTTTTTTTACCGCCATTTTTATTTTCTATCTCAAAAACTTTCGAAAATTTTCGTTTCACTTTCATTATACTTGTTTCTATTTCGCTTAACAAGGTAATTATTTCCATTAAACATTCCAACTATAATTTTTTTATATTTTACTCAACAAATAAAACTCACATAAATCAAAACAGACTTTTAAACAAAATAATAAATATTTTTCAATATAATTAAAAAGACCACTCAATTTAAAAAACTAATTGAATGATCTTATATTATAACTATTATCCTTACTTTTACTACATAGCTTTTATTTTATTTTGTACCCACTTTAAAACCTGAATTACAAACAAATTTGCCAATGCAAGTACGTATATGGTAAACAATAGCTCTGAACTTAAAGCTGTCACTTCAAAAATACCACTTAGCTCAGGTACAAGAAGTACCGTATTTAACAATATAAATCCTACAAAAAAAGCACCAAATAAATACTTATTATTTACAATCTCTTTTGTAAATATAATAGCTTTTTGTGACTTACTGTTGAAACCGTGTACCAATCTGGATAAGCACAAAGTAGCAAAGGCCATTGTACTAGCTGCTGCTTCTCCTGAGTTTTCTAATCCTACATAATAAGCACTCATTGTCATGATTGCAATTACGAATCCTTCTACCAATATTCCCATCAAAAAATCCTTGGTTAATATTGATTCATCCTTATCTCTTGGCTTTTCTTTCATAACCCCTAAAGAATGCGGATCAAGTCCAAGCGCAATTGCAGGCAAACTATCGGTTAATAAATTAATAAATAATAAGTGAACGGGTGCAAATGGCACGGCAAGCCCAGCTATAGAGGCATAAATAACTGCTATAATACCAGCTGTATTACCTGACAATAAAAATTGAATCGACTTCTTAATATTTTGGTACACGTTTCTCCCATTTTCAACAGCTTTAACTATAGTAGCAAAATTATCATCTGTCAGCACCATACTGGCAGCATCCTTGGCTACCTCTGTTCCTGTAATTCCCATTGCAACACCAATATCTGCCTGCTTGAGTGCAGGAGCATCATTTACACCATCTCCAGTCATAGCCACAATATTACCTTTATCCTGCCATGCTTTTACAATTCTTATCTTATGTTCCGGCGAAACTCTTGCATACACTGATACATTTTCTACATAATCAATTAAATCCTGATCTGAAAGACCATCAATTTCTGCACCTTCTACTGCTTTGTCTTTGTCACCCAAAATACCGATTTGCTTTGCAATGGCCGCTGCTGTTATTTTGTGGTCGCCAGTAATCATAATGGGACGAATACCTGCCATCTTACATTCTTCCACTGCTGCCTTTGATTCCTCTCTTGGTGGATCCATCATAGAAATCATTCCTAAGAAAGTCATGTTATCCTCTGTGATATTATATATCTCTTCTTTTACTATCTCCTGATAAGCAAAACCAAGAACGCGCAACCCATCTGTAGAATAGGACAGGTTTGTTTTCAATATATTTTCTTTATCCTTTTTGGTGATCTCTCTAACGCCATCATCAAATTCGATTTGACTTGCTTTTTCAAGTATTACATCCACTGCACCTTTTGTAATTACGATTATTTTATTCTCTATCTGATGTACCGTTGACATCAATTTTCGGTCCGAATCAAAAGGAATCTCATAAATTCTTGGATACTTTTCTCTAATTTGAGTTACAGTTCCCAATTCCATTTTACCTTGATTATTTCCTCTTTCAGCTAAATCTACCAAAGCAACCTCAGTAGGGTCTCCGATCTTAACTCCATCAATGTGACTGGCATCATTACATAGCAGGCTATAAGCCAGAAGCTTTCTTTCTAATGGTAAATCAAAGGTCAAATTTTTTACATTCTCATTTATTTCACTTACAAATAAATTAATAACCGTCATTTTATTTTGGGTTAACGTACCTGTTTTGTCAGAACAAACCACTGAAACACTCCCAAGACCTTCTACTGCCTGTAACTGTCGGATAATCGCATGCTCCTTGGCCATCTTTTGCGTACCAAAGGCAAGCACAATGGTAACAATAGAGCTTAATGCTTCTGGAATTGCTGCCACCGCCAAGGCTACCGCAAACATGAATGCCTTGATAACTGCTTCACCTTTCCAAACACTTATGGCAAATAAAAAAACACAAATTAAAAGAATTACGATAGACAGTTTTTTACCAAATTGATCAAGATTCACTTGTAGTGGTGTCTTACGCTCTGCTGTGTTCTTTAAAAGTGTTGCTATCTTTCCCACTTCGGTATCCATCCCAATTTCAGTTACAATAAATTTTGCTCTTCCATAAGTCACAAAGCTTCCGGAATAGACCATGTTAATTCTATCTCCCAGTGGTGATTCCTTAGTAATTTCAATGTCTTGCTTATCCACTGCAAGACTTTCACCCGTCAAAGCGCTTTCATTAACCTTTAGACTTGCATTATCTATAATTCTACCATCTGCACAGATAAAATCTCCAGCCTCCAAATAAACGATATCCCCCACCGTTACTTCTCTTGACGGAATAATTTTAGTTTCTCCATCTCGTAGTATTTTGGCGTTTGGTGCTGATAACTGCTTTAAGCTATTCAAAGACTTTTCAGCCTTTTGGTGTTGTATTGTTCCGAGTATCGCATTTATAGTAATTACAACGCCAATTACAATTGCACTTTCTATGTCTCCTAATATTGCTGAAATAACAGAAGCTGCAATTAATATCAGTACTAAAAAATCTTTAAATTGTTCGAGAAATATACATAAGACGGACTTTTTCTTTTTCTCAATTAGTTCATTGTAACCTTTTTCCTTCTGTATATGTTTAGCCTCTTGTGTTGTTAAACCTATCTCACCCTTGCCTAGTGCTCTTAATACTTCTTGTTTTTCCTTTAAGTATATATCACTCATGAATGACCTCCTTAATTCGTTGTGTCTGCAACAAAAAGTAGCAATACTTATGTTGCACGCGTTTACGTTACAACAAAAGTCTTGCTACTTAGTTACGATACGGATTACTTCATTTCGCAATCGTATTGACGACATCGTACATATCACTTTAGGATACTAGCTACTCCCTTTTGTGTTCCTATCATAGCAAAGTATAATGCACATGTCAAGGATAATATAGTGTCCATATTATAATAAAATTATTTTGGCTGTTTTCCAATATAAGCTAGAATACCACCGTCTACATAAAGCACATGTCCATTTACAAAGTTTGATGCGTCCGAAGCTAAAAATACGGGAGTTTGACAGTTACATAAAGAAAAAATCGCTAAAAGCCCTGTTATTGCTTTATTTTTTTGTCAAATTTTAAAAATAATAGTGGGTATTTTATGGGTATTGTGTTATAATATGGATATAGGAGGTGTTACACATGAGACTTATGGTATCCAAATCTAAAAATGCA
>NZ_QICS01000011.1 GCF_003201285.1 Lachnotalea glycerini | reverse complement strand
TCCGATATCCTGTTAGCCTCCGACGCAGAAAGCGCCAAGACCTACTACCACTATGCAAGCGATGAAATGGGAAGCATCACCCATGTAACGGAGCAAGACGAAGTCCTCAACCGCTACGAATACGATGCCTGGGGAAATGTAACCGAAAGCGAAGAACGAGTCGAAAACCGCTTCCAGTTCAACGGCCAACAGCTCAACCCCATCAGCCAGCAGTATTACCTAAGAGCCAGATACTATAACCCGGTAATCGGACGCTTTACCCAAGAAGATACCTACCGGGGAGACGGACTGAACCTGTACGCATATTGCGCCAACAATCCAGTGAGCTATGTAGACCCAAGTGGGAATCAGTGTCAAGCTGCTAAGGATAGGCTTGCTGCTAGTACATCAAAAGGGAAAAATGAGACAAAGACTTCTACGAAACTGACCGAACACCAAGATAGTAGTTCTAAGGGTTCGGGCGGACATGAAATTACTTATCCTACTGAAAAATCTCATGAAAGTGCAAGAAATACGTTAATGAATGAGGTTGACAAATCAGGTGCTTTTACTAATGGTTCACAACCATACACAGGCAGGTTGGAGTCAAGTTATGGATATGAACAAAAGATTGGTAGACAATCATTGGACGGAAAAACGAGGTGGAGACTTGATTATGACCCAGATAAGGGAGTACATTACAATTTTGAAGACTTTTCAAAAGGTAAGGGTAACAAGGCTGTAAAAATAGCTATACCCATTGATATTAATTATGAACAGTATAAATCTATAATAGATTTGTATAATCGTTAATAGAGGAGAATTTGTAAAATGAATGATGAGCTTAAAAAAAAGCTTGAAGAGTTAAAAAATATAAATAAAGTGAAAAATAAGAATGAGGAAAGGGAAAATAATATTCTATTGAAAGAGTGCTTGGAAGCACTACATAATGATGGATTTATATTGGAAAATGAAGAAGAGTTATCAGTTTATAATGACTTTAAAGAAATGTTGATTTTTACTCCATGGGGTATTGATTGGGGGGAAAGAAGGAAAATAAAAGATATAAAACATATCAAATTTGAATCACAATTAAAAGAGATTTGTTCTAAAGATAACTATTATATTATTTGGGGAAAAGGTTTGCCAATAATAAGGTGCAGCTTAAATTCTATAATTAATAATTTAGATGATATTAAAGCAGTTGAAGCTGACACTTGGTTATTATCAACAGATTATAACGAAATAATAGAATTTCATCACGAAAGTAGAATTACATGTGGACAAATAATTTTTTAACAGTCCGCATTGCGGGCTGATGTAAGCTGAGCCGGGGAAGTTTTTGACCCCGGCTCTTTAACCTGCATCATTTTTGACCCTATAGTTCACCCCTGTTTTAGTGCAGGAAATGAGCGGAAATATTCCACAACCAGATTTTTAAATAGCTGTAAGTATGCGACTTGAGCCAAATAAAAAAACAGCCATAGATGCGACTTTTTTAAGTACCAGGAAGATGAACAGGTGGTAACAGCTACTCAAACATTTATCAGGGAAAAGGAAAAATACTTTCTTTTTCATATTTGCTCGACAAGGCTTTTATATTGCCTGGATGGCATCATATTCCATCATCGGTTTCAAAGACCACACAAGGGCTATATTTTGCGACACAGGGCTAACAGGGAATAATTTAGCGGTAGCACGCGTTAAAAAATACATAAATCAAGCTCTTCTTGTGATAAAAAGTTTATCGCAGGAGGAGCATCTTATTATTTAAGCAGAGCTTATTTTATAATAAGACAAATATTAATTAATTTTTGGATAGGGTTAGAGACATTTTTCATCGCTATCTTTGACGTACTTGATAACATCTTCAATTTCACAATCCAAAATACTACATAATTCATTAATAGTATTTAATGTGACACTGCGGTTGTGCTTCAAATTATCTAGTGTCCCTCTGCTGAGATTATAATTTTTAATCAAGTAATAGGTTGTGATTTTCTTTCTCTTTAAAGTTTCCCATAATGGATCAAATAGTATCATAATAAAACTCCATTTTCTTTTTATTATATTACCAAATATTTGGGTTGAATATTGCCATAAAAACGGGTATAATAAAAATAGAAAAGTAAAAAGGGAGAAGTGAATTTAGAATGGATACGAATCGAAAAATGAAAGTTTACCAATCTTATAATCCCCAAAATCAACCCATGCCCGAAATAAGATTAAAGGGAAAATGGCTTGAGGAAAGTGGATTTGGAATAGGACAGCATATTGAGGTTGAGATACACAATAATACATTGATAGTAAAACAAAGAGTGATTGAGGAAAAAACGTGATAAAAACGGCAATCAAACCCGCATTCAACTGCCCTCGGGCGGAGAAATTCTTCGGGAATACGATGCAGCCGACCGCTTAATCACAGAAACACACAAAGAGAAGAAAAGCAAAATACACAATACCACCCATTTTGCGTATGATAAAGCCGGAAATCTCATAGAGATAACCGATAATCAGGGACGTAAAACCAAAAACGAATACGACCTGCTAAACCGCGAAATCCGCCGTATCGAGCGGAATGGAGGATAACCAGACAGTTCTATGATACAGATGGCAACCTGATACAGACTCTTGATGGAACAGGAAGCGAAGCCAGTTTTTGGTATGATATGGGAGGAAGAAGAACCCGGATAGAAACCAAGGGAAAAGCAACAGGGAGCTATACCTACGATGCCTTTAGAAACATCACAGAAAATAATTGCAGCAAAGCAAATCAGAATATAAGAAAAATTTAATATTTAGATGCGATCTGTTTATTTATATAAATATGGAAAATGAAAAGAAGCTAAAATGTCTTATATTTTACAATAAAGGTAAAAAATTTGTTAATAATTATTAACTTAACACTAATAAATATTAATCACAGTAAATTGAAAGATAAAAATGTGTCAAAGTACCTATTGACATAAAAATCATATAATACTATAATAAACGACAGTTAGACAAATTTTGCTATAATCTGATAATCAGAAAATAAGACTATTGTTTTGTAGAAAATGGGGAAAACGGGGGGAGAAAAGTGAAAAAACAAAGGATAAAGTCTGCCATTATGTTAGTATGGCTCATTGTTTTGGCAATGAATCTTACAGTCTATGCAAATGAACAAACGGAGAGCAAGTACAAGTCTGTCATTTTTCTTTTTGATTCCAGTGGAAGTATGAAAACCAATGATGTAAATCGCCTTGCAATAGATAGTATTGCACAATTGACTTATGCACTGCCAAGTGATTACAGAGTGGGAGTTGTATCCTATAACTCTGATATTGTAGTCAGTCAAAAACCGGTGGACAGTGAACAGCGCAGTCAGATTATGGAACTTGCCAATGGAATTAAGTATGAAAACTACAGTAACGCCGGTGCAGGCTTACTGCAGGCAGTTGAACTCCTCGAAGAAGAGGATGCAACAGAAAAGACTATTGTATTGCTTTCCGATGGTGAGATACTGTTAAAGGATGATGCAGCAACAGTTGAGTCCAAATATCAATACAAAGAAGCAACACAGCAGGCTGCGGAGTCAGGAATCACAATTCATGTGATTGGGCTAGGTCAGGAAATGACAGATACCGATAATCCTATTTTTGCTGCCGCTGAGGATACCGGCGGTGGTAATTATCTGGCACCTCAACCTTCCAAGATACAAGATGCAATAGACGCAATTCTTATAGATAAATTGGATATCAAACAAACCAATCTCGCAATTGTGGATGCAGATGGCCAACAGGAGACACTATCCGTTGATTGCCCATTTATAAATGCAACCATGGTTCGAATACTTTTAACCAGTGATTCACCTATTAAAAATCTAAAGACTAATTTTCAAGCAGAGGATGCAAACCAGATTAATGGAGAGAGATATTCCCTGATTCAAATAAAAAAACCATCAAGTGAAAAAATTGAATTAAGTTTTCAAGGAGTCTCTGGGAGTCGAGTACGAATCGTTATGATTCCAGAGTATCAAATAATACCACAAGTAAATATTGAATATGAGGACAAAATTCCATCTGATGAAACAGCAGTCAGCTATGATCGTACTGCTCGTATTACCTATACCTTTTTCGACCTGACAAATCAGAATTTACAGCTTTTTACACAACCCTATTTTAATAATAACAGTGTGGGAATAGCTGTAAATGGTGATGAATCGCAAGAAAACGTATTGAGTGAAGGGACAATAACTGTACAAGAGGCAGTAATTGAAAACAAATCAGAAAATGTTGAAATTGATTACTCAAAGCTTCCCTTTTATGTAATTGGTGAAAATACCATTACGGTGAATTTGGAAGGCCCCAATCTTTTGCCACTAGAAGAACCTAAGCCCCCATATCTGCTCATAGGGACAGGCATTGTAACTGCTATTATTGTAGCTGCGGTTATCCTCTGGATTTTGATTAGCAGACGGCCAAAGCCTTTACCTCCCGATGATATACCAGAGCCAAGTAAATATAGCTATACAGGTAAATTGAACATATACATTACAAGAACACCAACGGGATATGATGTCCCACCTTTGACCTACAATCTATTCCGCCTGCCTTCAGGCAAAGTTATGTCAATGGCAGATATTTTAGATAGCTGTGCAGTGCAGGAAGTATTTGAAGGCGCAGACAAGATCTATTTTAAATCCGGTCCGAACCATAATTTAATATTAACAAACAACTCGGACTGCACAGTTATGAAGAATCGGGAAATCCTCATGAAGAAAAAGAGCTATCAGATTACCGTTGGTGGTAAAGTCGATATTGTATTCGAGGATGAAACAAGCGAACTGACGTTCCAATACAAAGATTTAAAACCTTCTGAAATGCGCTGATAGATGGCGCCAAACAGGATGGAATTAAATAAATGAAAAGTAAGAGAAGGGAGTGGTAAATGATGGAGATTATAAGCCAAACTAACCGGACAATCTTACTGGATGTTATAAATCCAGAAAAACTTGACTTACTCACGTTGGTTGGTGAGGTAAAAGGGATTGACAGTCTAAGTGATGACCAGATGCGCGAAATCAATCTACATCTGGAGTGCCGCAGCTACGAAGAAGCAGAGAGGAAAATGGCACCAGTTATTTGGTCATTTTTTGATGCAAACTCGCAATCGGTAAAGTATACCTTGAAAAAGCCAGAAAATATTTCTGAATCAATGCTGACTCAAATCAAACTAAATGAACAGGAGAATTTTTTAAAAACCGTTTTCACTGTTATGAGCTCAAGAAAGTCACAAGGACTCTTGAACGTGGAATTTGGATTTGAGAAGCTACTGGAAATGATTTCTCCTAAAAAGGTTATGGAGGACATTAAGCAGGTTCGTAAGGAGATTCAGTATAATTACACCAAATACACGGAAATGGAAGAAGGAGACCCGGGAAAGTTAGATCTAGGTGATCGACTGAATTTGCTGTTTGAAGAAGCCAGTTCTAATTATAACAATGTAATGGCAATGCTCCCATTAGCGATTGAAGACGTTAAGACCCGTTTGCTGTTAGGTGGAGGAGAACAAAAATCAGACCACAAGGAACTGGTACCGGGAATTCTTACGATGGCAGACAATGGGGAAATAAAAGTTTTAGAAGCTCCCAAGGAAGAAAATACAGCATTGGCTACTTTAGATGATAACATGAATGCCGGATTAATCGAAGTAATCAAAGAAGATTATAACGCAGTCAACGACACGCCAAGTGATTATGTTCAGAATCTGGTGGTTCGTACATTCTGTCCGCTGACATCCACAAATCAGACAAAAATTGATGTAGAGACTGAGGTACAAAATTACAACTCTTATTTGGAATTTTACCGTACCTCAAAAGATAACTTTATCAAAGTAGTGAAACCTTTAGTGGAAAAACTGCTGGGAGTCAAAATGTTTTTTGATCAGTATAAGGCAAAATCTAAGGGCATGTCTCCATCACTGCTGATCGCAAATATCTCGCCGGAGATGCTGGCGAAAAGCTCTAACCTGCCAAGACTGATTACATACTTAAATACAACCAACAGCAAAAACAATTTTAAAGATACAATCTGGTACGCTATTTATCCTAATGTTTCATGGAGCCAGAATGTTACCAATAAAATCAACAGAGAAAGATTTAAGGGGAATGTCCAAAAAGCAGGAACCGATGTGTACAGCATGGAATCCCTAAGTATTTTGCTAGATGTATTTAAAGATTATCGGGTAGGAACATTTTTCTCTTTTGAGAACAGGGAGGAAACAACCTTTAATGCACTTGCCGCAGAAGGTGTTGAGAAAGCCATAGAAAAATGTGCACCTTTAGTTGGAAAACCATACAGTGAATTTGCAATTCCTGTTTTACCGAATTTTACTGTTATTCCAAAGAATAAATCCGGTGTTACATTAGATACCAAAATGCGTGTAACAGACAATAATGGTGTAGCATTCTCTGATGCAAAGGAAGATGTAATGCGGTTATGGATTGAGGGTGTCTATATTAACGGAGCGTATGTTGCAGCAGGATTTCAGGCAGCTTGTCAGTGCCCGGAATACTTAAAGGCACATTTCAACCGTACAAAGGTAAGAACGGATTCAGAGCTTCCCGGCGTACGCTTTGACATAGAAGCAGGAAACAATTCTTTGTTGGCCTATACAACAATGCCCAAAGAAATAACTGGTTTTACAACCACGATAAAGAATCAGATTAACCAGAAGAACTTTGGCTGGATATTCTCATCAGAAAATGCATCACTTAACGGTGAGAATATAACGAATATTACTGTCTATAAGGCAAGAAATCTGTTATACAATTCGGAATATTCCTCTTATGAATCCGTGTATAAAACACAGGTGACCACTTATATTGAAAGAATACTCAGATATGTAACCGGAGATTTCAAAGAAGATAACATCAAAAACTTCTTTTCGAATAATCCACAAAGTCAAAAGAGCAAATGGGCAATGAAAAAGGATTGTATCAATGCGATTATCACAGAAGGAGATAATTTAGAGTATAGCATAGATGAGGCAACCAGCATTTGTGAACTTACTATATCGTTTAATGGAAGCCCACGTAATTTGGAAGTGTTAATTAATCGGGTAAGCTCAAATGCATAACATAATTTAATTCAAATGAAGGGAGAAATGATTAATGGGATTTAGACTAAAAATTGACGGATCAGGACCAGTAAACCTAAGTGAGAGATGTATCACAAGTGTGAATTTCCACTCAGATATTCCAGAGGATTCTAATGCAAGAGCAACAGATCACGGAACAGAACTGATTATCCAAGGAAAAATGTTGTTTTCTTTAGGAGCCGAGGTGGAGGATTCCACTTTAAACCTTGCAAAATGGAGTATAGTACCAAGTGAATCTGCAGACAGTTATCGTAAAGTTCAGGTAGACATTGTTGCAGCAGATCAGGTAATACGACAGATTACCCTTCCTAATGCATTTGTTATGGATTACAGGGAAGAACTGGATGATGAGCATGGAGTAGGTGTTTTTTATCTTCATGTAAAACAGAAGAAAGATCTAACACAGGATACCACCGTTGATGGCGGATTTGGACAATAAGGGGGGAGATAATATGTCATTAAAAGTTAAAATTGATGGACAAGATAGCTTTGAAATTGCAAAAGACTGCGTGAAAAAAGTGATGTTCAAGACGGACATCCCTCTTGATTCTAACGCAAGAACAAAAGATGTGGGGAGCACGCTTGAGATTTCCGGTAAGATTTTGGTTGCAACAGACGGAGATCCTTTCGACAGTACAAGAAAGCTCGCTTTATGGTCAATGGTTCCGGCGGAAAATTCAGCAGCTTATCGCCAGGTTACGATTGAGGTTATCAACGCTGGTATAGTAGAAAGAAAATATAGTTTTCCAAGAGCATTTGTAATTGATTATAAAGAAGATTATGGAAATACGGATGGTATTGGAACATTTACAATCATTATTAAGCAAAAGAAAGATAAGCTCGATCAGATTGCTATTGACGGAGGTTATACAGGAGCCTAAGCTTATTCCAAAGTAATGAAGGGCACGTCTTGTCCAGACGTGCCTTTTCTATAATAGGAGAGCTGGCGAAAATTTCCTATCATAGAAAAGGTACATCATGCGGACTGGCAGTAGTTGCTTTTAAACCTTGAGGGCACGCGAGTGTCTGCATAGAAGGCACTTTATTATAGAATTGTCCTTATCCTAAAGCGTTTCCCTATGCGGAAAGGTCTTAGAATGAGGATAAGAGAGGGAGGAATCGTATGGAACAGGAACGTGACTGGTATCAGATTTTGGAGATAACAGAAAAAGCTACGGAACTAGAAATTAAAGCGGCTTATAGAAGGCTTGTAAAAAAGTATCATCCAGATACACATGCCAATGATAAAAGCTATACAGATAAATTTAATGACATAAGTGAAGCTTACAAAATACTGGAGAATCCTAAAAAAAGACAAGAATATGACAGGAGAAGAAAACAGAATCAGGAAAAATCGGCATCTACCAAAAACCAACAAGGAGAAAAACAATCAGAATCATCTCCTAATTTTAATTTTGAGAATATAAATAAAAATTTTGAAGATTTTTTTGGATTTAATCATAAAACAAAAGATATTACAAGGGAAGATAAAGTGAAATCTAAAAAAAATCCGTTGGATACTACAGACATGTTTGAAAAATTTATGGGAATCAAGAGGTAGAATATGAAGAGAAATTTAAATTATATTATTGCAGTTTTATTGGTTGCGATTGCTACGATAATACTTTTATACTCTAAAATCCCTTATTTCTGGCTGTGGATTATGCTTGCGCTTGCTTTAGCAGGGGTACATGTGTTTTGGGCAGAGAAAGAAGAAAGAGCAAGCATTCCTGAGAATAAATATATATCAGAAAAGGAAAGAGCACCTGTAAGTACCCTGACTGAGGTGATTCTCCTTAGTGAAAACGATGAAAAACTCACCAGTTGGGATATCTATGGCAAAAACGGTCTTGTAATAGGCAGAGATATTGGCGAGAATCAGGTGGATATTAATCTGGATCAGACAACCTATGCAAGTATGATAGACATTGAACATGCAGTTCTTAACTTTTCGGGAAATGACTGGTATGTAGAGGATATCTCTGTAAAGAATGGAGTGAGCATCCAAAAAACAGATGGGAAGAAATATAAGCTTGCCTATGGTAAACCATGTAAACTAGAAAGAGGAGATATCGTGTGTGTAGCTCTGACCAGATTACAGGTTATTTAAATAAATGAGTGGAAAGGATGTTGAAGGAAATGGGAGAATCCAATTTAATTCGCTGTCAAAATGGACATATGTTCAGCAAAAAGAGGTATGGAACAGTATGCCCTTATTGTAATATTGAGACAGCTACTCCGGAAAAAAAGGAGATGCAGAAATCAGAGGTTGACTTAGAGGAAGAATTGTTTAAGGAAGAAGTGAAGCCGGTTTGTGGTTGGCTGGTTTGCATTGATGGACCAAGGAAAGGAAAGGATTATAAAATAATAGATGGCAAGAACTTTATCGGGCGTGCCGATGATATGGATATTCAGATATTAGGTGATAATGAAATATCCAGGCGAAACCATGCAATTATTGTTTTTGATAAGAAGAAAAAGGAATTTATGCTTTTACCAGGAGATGCGAATGGATTGGTTTATCTGGATGAAAATGCAGTTTATACACCTATGCCGCTCTATCCGTATGCCAAGATTGAGCTTGGAAAATCTACATTTTTGTTCCTTCCATTCTGTGGATCAAATTATATGTGGGAGTAGAAAGATGAGGGGGAAAATAATATGGTTATCTCCTATTATATAATTGGGGTATTGGTTCTTGTTATTATTTTGCTAGAGCTTGCGAAGCTTTTCATAAAATCAAAAGAACCAAATGCCCAAGACGATTGGGGTTATTGTATGACCATTGGTACTTGTGAAGTGCAGGAAGACTTAGGAGAAGTAGCAGTGACATCTCAAGGAGCAATGGCTGTATTGTCTGACGGTATGGGCAGAGCTTACGGTGGCCGTATTGCAAGTAAAATTGCCGTCAATACCTTTGTGGATATCTTTGAAGATTATAATGCGTTTCATAATCCACAGTATTATTTTCGCAAAGCGTTTCACTCCGCAAACAAAGAAATCTTAAAAGCGCTTGACGGAGAAGAAAGGGGAGCAGCCGGTGTTAGCTGCGCACTGCTTCGTAAAGGTTTTTTGTATTATGCAGTAGCAGGAAATGTTAAAATATGTGTTTATAGAGAGAAAAGTCTGGTTCCTGTTTCGGCCGGTCATACAGTTGCTGTACTGGCAGAACAAAGATTTTATGAAGGAAAGCTGTCCAGACAAGAGGCTGTGGAATTGCTGGAAAATCATCGCTTATATAATTATCTTGGAAGAGATGGTTTTAAAGATATTGAATTGTTTGATGCACCTATTCGACTTAAAAGTAATGATATTGTTGTGCTGATGAGTGATGGAATTTATGAACTGCTAGGCTATAAGGAAGTGGAACGTGTATTGGAAAAACAAGAAAGCTGTCAGCAGATGGCTTTTGAAATAATAGAATTAGTCAATCAAAACAAGAGTGAATCAAAAGATAACGCAAGTATTATTTTACTTAGGGTAAGGAATGGAGTTTAGGTATGAGAAAACAAAACTCAGAGTTTAAAACTGCTTTTACTTCGGAGGCAAGTGAATTAAAAAATACGGATTACTTTGGCTTTGTAGAATTGGATCGATATGCTTGTTATGTCATTGCTGACGGAATCGATGATCAGGTAGATGGAATCAGTGCTAAATTAGCTGTATCTGCGGCCGTTGCTGCATTTTCGGAAGCTCCTTCCATGAGTAAAAAAAGGATGTCAGCTTGTTTAAGGGCGGCCAATAAGGCTTTGCTTGAAGCTAAGAGTAAGATGAAATTAAAAGCATCTATTATTGTGGTGCTGACAGACTATGCAAAATTGCGGTATGGACAAGCAGGAAATATTAGACTGCGTTTATACCGCGATGGTTTTTTGAAGTATCAGACGACGGATCAATCCCTGACCATGGATATGGTAGCAACGCAGAATATCACCCCTGATAAAGTGGCGGCTCACGAAGAAAGAAATAATCTTTACACTAGTCTTGGACAGGCAAAAGGATTTAAACCTCAAATATCAAAAAAAATAAAGCTCACAAATGCAGATGCGATTGCATTATATACAAGGGGAGTATGGGAGCATATAGATGAGGGTGAGGTAAAGGATGTATTTGCAGATGCAACCGATGATCCTCAAAAAACGGTCAATGATATTGAAGATATGCTGTTATCCAGACAGCCGTCCAACCTTCAAAAGTATACATTTGCTGTTATTTTTGCGAATAAGATTTTTGTAGACCCAAATAAAAAGAGAAAAATACGAAAAATCCTTATGATTGTAATACCAATCTTAATTGTTGCAGTGATCCTGACAGTTGTGTTACTTATTTTACACTACAAAAAGGTGGAAAAAATACAGACAATGGAAGCATCCTATACGAAAAGCATTGAGTATATCCAAGCCGATAATTACGTACGGGCAGATGAAGAATGTACGAGTGCATTAAAATTAGCCAAACAGCTAAAGGATAAAAAGATGAAAGCAGAGCTTGAAAATTATGAAATATTAATTGAAACCGTATTATCAGCAGACGAAGCCTTGGATAATGAGAAATATGAAGATGCTGGAAAGCTTTTTCAGGAAGCAGCTAAGCGGTCACGTTATGTAGATAATATAGGAAACGATTATATTAGCAACAGACAGAGTTTGACTGCAAATTACATTTCAGTCTATGATCTGATTGGGCTTGGGGATACCCTTGTTTTAAATCTTCAATACGATAAGGCAGAAGAGAAATATCTGGAAGCCAAATCTCTTGCCGGAAAAATTTACTTTGATGATGGAAGAACATCTGCCATGGAAGCATTGGAAAAGTTATATGAAACACAGAAGGAAGAAAAAGAAGCCCAGGCAACTGAATTAAAAGAGCAGGCTTCGAAACAGGATGCAGCAGCAAATGCTATTATTTCGGGTGATGAAGCTTTCACAGAGGGAGATTATGATAGTGCAAAAGTATTCTACCTTTTGGCAAAACAAAAATATGCGGAGTTAGAAGATGAGACTCAGGAAAATGCGGTAGACGAAAAATTAGAAGCAGTGAATGCTAAAATGGAACAAAATACGTCTCTTGAGGAAGAAGCAGAATCATATATGGAGCAAGCGGCAGAATCCATTACGAATTCAGAATTTACAGAAGCCAGAAAATATTATTTACTGGCTAAGGATATATATGCTACTTTAAAAAATCAGGATAAAGTAGATGAAATTACCACAAAAATGGAATTATTGTATATTGAACAGCAATAAAAAGAGCGGGGGTATAAATTGTGAAAAAGGAACAGGATTTTGATATGGAGAGTTATATCAGCAAAAGAATGCTGGAAATCACATCCTTGGAGGATCGACGCCTTTTTAAAGAAATTGCAGAAAAGCTTTTGCTGGAGGTGAACAACTATAACCAAAATGCCTATAAAACCCTGGAACAAAAAATATTAAATGAGCATAAAACAAAACAAAATGATTTTGCAATTTATCTTACGCTGACCGATTTAGAGCATTATGATGCCACAGATACTTTTATGTATCCAATGATAGCAAAGGATACAAATAAGGATAAACCTAGTATCAATACTATAAGAAAGATACTAAAAACGGGCGAAAAGCAAAAGCTGTTTTCTATCTATTTGAAGACAAGTGTGTCAGAAATATATAAACTGATACATAGAGAAAGAACATTTCATGGTGTTATACGTACGCAAAAGAGTGAATACAAAGGTGAATTTAGTATATCCAGAAATGAACAGTATATGGATCTTATTAAAAATCTGTATTATATATTTGGGGTGAACTATCAGCCGTGGATGACTGTATGTGAGGCTTATATCACAAAAATGTTTGATGTGTATCTTTGTTCTGTGGAGCAGGTGTCAGAAAAGGAAGAGATAGAGGAAATCGTAATTGATTTTGAAGAGTACGCAGATCAGGTAAATTATCATATGATTCCGTTATGGAATCTGGAAATGAAACTTGAAAAGACCAGTACTTATCCGGATGCTTGTATTGATAAGATAAATTATGAACACCATATTTTTTCCCATCGTCTCAAGCCTGAGTGTGAGTATCTGATTATGAATACAGATGTGGAAATTACCAATATCAGGCGGTTAAACGGTGACTTAATTATTTCCTGCCCTTTGGAAACGCCATGTGAATGGCAGTTCTATCAGGTAAATAAGAGAAATGGTAAGGAATATTATTTATATCCAATTTTATCAAATCAATCAAAAGAGAGTTTTGCAGGCTGCCTGACCGAAATGTTTCGAAGAAGTATTAAAACAAAATCAGAATTAGCCAGACTGATGGAGGCTTTTTCCTATAGCAATTACGTTGTGTTTCAGGATTTTGAGATTCTGGATACAAAACCAGAGGGCTTAGAAGCTTACAACTATAATATGGACGGATTTATCTTGGATGAAATAAGGATTGGAAGGTCTTGCCAAACGCTGGTACTTTCATTTTCAGCTGTAGAGCAGACTAATTATCTAAATGAAGATATTATGAGTTTCTTAGTCACACAGGTGCAAAAGTTGTTTCCAGAATATTTGTGTATTGGAAAGCTGATATAGGGGGGGATAGGTTTGAACTTTTTATGGGATATTGTTTTAAGGGCACAATCTTCTAAGAAAAAGGAAGAAGATTTGTTTTTTACACAAGCGGCGGAGTGCAGCCCATTTTATGAACAATCTTTTAGCTGTATCAATGAGAATCTTGTGGATGAAAATGAAATAGAATTAAATTTGTTGTATCGATTTACCGATATATTTCAAGAAATTCTGGCAGAAGATGGAAAGGAATTTTGTGAATTTAAAAAATATCTGATCGATGTCGTTTTACATATACTTCTTTATACGGATTTACGTCATGGATTAAGTATCAGAGAAATTTATATAAGGAAGCTGACGCAAGAACTGTTAAATGGTACTTTTTGGGAAGAGGGTGCAAAGAAGTTTCAAATGATTCCTTTGCAAAAACAAAAACGTCTGGCTACTTTGGTATTAAGTCAGATTCAAACTGGTTCTTCGTTGCTTATTTTTCGCAGATCGGTTCTAATCTTATTTCCCGATGCGATTTTGTATCAAGTTAAGGCCGACAGAAAAAAATTACTTTTATATCTGACTGATGCGCAGGAGGATCATAAGAAAAGTATGATTCAATTTGTACAGGATATGTTTCTTCCTCTAAGCTATAACATACGAATTTTTTGGGAATATCATTTTGGTATCATTGGTGTAGAGGGTACCATGCGAATAGATGAACTGGCTATTTATTAAGAAAATGAAAAGCTTTAGAAGTAAATTAGGTAGAAATCATAGATTTTAATTTATTTGTTATTGGCAGGATGGGAGATTTTAACATGGATAATTATTTCAGTGGAATGAGCCAGAATGATAAAAATGCAGGAAAGTTAAATTACTATAGTCGTGAAGAGTTAGAATTAATGACTACTTATCAACTGCGGGAAATTTGTTGGAAAGAAAGAATCGTCAATGGAATCCAGGCTCCGCTTGATAAGGATGAATTGATTCTTCAGATAATGCGTTTTCGCGGAAGAAAGGACAATCTTTTTATTTTAAATCGAAATGATGAAAGCATTGAGCGGTTGGAAAAGTTATTACAGTCAACTACAATACAAAGCATGCCTCATTCAATTAAGGGTTGTGCAAAAATTATAGTCTACAATGAAATAGAAGTCGGCTATTTTGACCGTTTTACGATTGGATATCGCCCTGAAATTGTAAATACAAATGCGCTGCTGGTAAGTGGTAATAAGATTTGTGCAATATTTCAGGTAAGACAATTCAGAGGGGACACAGAAAGATTATATTTAACAAAATCAGTAAATATGCGATGTGAAGAATCGGCGGTCAGAAATTATCAGTTATATTGTATGGATCATTCTCAATCAGACTGGCTTTATCATTTATATGAAACGGAATATGATACCTTGCCTGCTCATTTACGGTTTTATATGGTTCCAGTACTGGATTTTCGAGTTAGAGATTTGTTGGAAATCAATATGCCTCTTGCGATTGATTTTGGTACATCAAACACAACAGCCGGTACTTATCTGGATTCTACCTACATAGAAAAGCTGGATGGTGACCCCGTACGGGAAGTTTTAAAAGAAAATGATGTAAACTATGTAACTTATTTAAAAGATGAGGAGTTTGAGACAGAAAGTCCAGTACTTCCATCCGTTGTAGGTGTCACGAAGATTGAAGGGGATCAGGTACAATATGTGTTTGGATATCAGGCAGACCGTCTGTTTCAAATGAGTTATATTGATGAGGGATTTTGTGTTTTTTATGATTTGAAACGCTGGATCAGTGATGCAGACAAAATGGAAGAACTAGTTGACCGAAAGGGAAATCGCTGCTTTGTAAAACGAAAAGATATCATCAAAGAATTTTTGGTATATGTAATATCTTGCGCTACGCAAAGATTTAAGTGCCGTTTTAAAAGTCTGCATATATCAGCACCTGTGAAACAGAAAAAACTTTTTATTCATCTGTTTCATGATATTTTAGCAGATTATCAGATTGAGGAAGAGGATATGCTAGACGAAGGTGTGGCAGTTCTCTACAATTCAATTTCTGCTTTGATCGAACAAAAACGCTATAACAATAATGAAGAATTGCGCGCACTCATTATTGATTGCGGAGGAGGGACAACGGATTTATCTTCCTGCCGATTTTCTATAAACAATCAAAGAGTATCTTATAAAATTGAAATAGCTACTGCTTACGAAAATGGAGATACCGATTTTGGAGGGAATAATCTAACCTTTCGTATCATGGAACTTCTAAAGATCGCTCTGACCAGACAGATTAGTGTGGAAGAGGGAGAAATGCCGTCTGAAATCATTGAAAAATTAGGATCTGATATTTTTAGGCGCGTGGATCAAGAAGGAATGAAAGAAGTCTACCGTTTGCTGGATGAAGAATATAGTAAAGCGGAGGCCATTATTCCGACTCGATTTAAAGATTATGAGCATAAAAGCAATAATGAATACTTTGCCGTAAAAAATAACTTCTACTTTTTATTTGGAATAGCAGAACAAATCAAAAAGATTTTTTATGGTAAGTCAGATATATTGAAAGTGGCAGTATCCAGTACACCGATAAGGGAAAATGCGGTAAAGTGCATAATGGCAGAGCGATTTAAACTTTCAGTAAGAGAATCTGTAGACAATCATTTAATTATGTTGAAAGATATACCTACGATATACCTCAGTATTAATGAATTGAACCAATTATTACAGGCGGATATTTACGGAATCATTAAACGATTTATTGAAGTATCCTATGATAATGGGGAATTACAGGAATATTCAATTATGAGACTTACTGGACAGTCATGTAAAATTAATCTCTTTCGGGAAGCGTTAAAGGAGTTTATTCCAGGAAAGGTTATTGCCTCATCAAAGAAAAATAGGGATCAATCAGAGGACTATGAGCTAAAGCTAATGTGCCTTGATGGAGCCATTAAGTATTTAAAGGATAAAAGGTTTGGCTATGCAGACGTAAGAATTATGAATGAACCTGCAGCATTTCCTTATGTTGTTACCGCAACTACACATACAAGAGAAGAAAGAGTATTAATTCAGAGCTTGGACAGACAGAACATACGCGGATATATTTCCAGAAATATGGCTGATTTAACATTGCAGCTTTACTTGAAAGACACAAATGGCAACCTTCTATATAAATATAATTGTTCTTTTTCTAAATTGGATTTTAAAGAAGTGAAAGCGGAAAAGATAGTGGAAATGTATCAAAAAGAAATCATACAAGATGATGTGGATTCTATCGTAGATCGGGAATTAAGGTGCTTTGTTCTGGCAGATGAAGAACGATGGGGATTTGTAGTGGTTCCAGTTCTTAGAAATGAGGAACAGTTGATGCTTGGGCCAGATCAGTTTTATTTATTTGAGACAGAAAGCTGGATGAATAATTTCTTTGATGGTACAAAATAAGGGGGGATAAACTATGTTAGTACAGGCAATTCCGTTATTTCAGGATGGTCATATATTACGAAGAGAGATGCTGATAGCATTATCAGACTATGCATTTTTGACAAGCCAGCTCTTTTACAAAGGATATGCCGATGGTATTTTGGCTGGATGTGAACTTACAACAACAAAGGATAATATAATATTGAATACAGGAATCGTTTATTTTAAAGGACAGGCATATCTGATCAAAGAGCCGATGGCAATTGCTTATTATCCAACTAATACTACGGTAGTCCTAAAACTTAGTATTTCGGATGAATTAACAGAGCCAAATTTTATATATCGGGAAATCGATTTAATACTGACAGAACAAACTCATTTACAGAATGGTGAAATAGAATTATGTCGGTTCAAACTTCAGCAGGGCGCAAAGCTTCGTGACCAGTATCAGGATTTTGAGGATCGAAATACCACCTTTGATACACTAAATCGTATCCATGCCCCATTCTCAACAAAAGAAGAAAGCACGCTGTCTTGGGAAATAACGAAAGCTTTTGCGCAAGAAATGCTTGTTACGAATCATCTCAACGATTTAGATAGATATTTTTGTATCCAGATTCTCAATCAACCAAATCCAATCAGTAAGGCAGCCCTAATGGCATACCTTAGTAAAAGCTGTCAGGAACCTCTTGAGGATCGTTCTAACCTGGCAGTTTACAAAGAGTTGGTTAAGGTTTTAAAAGCGAGACAAAGTGGAAAGAGAATTGGTGGCGGAAAAGATGGTACAAAGAAATGGAAAGTATCTGTGGATTAATTGGAGCAGCCTACATAAAAGCTGTACGCAAAGGTTTACTATTGCGTTACTTTTTAATATATACCGTATAAGGATTATCCATATGATAACCTAACTTTTCAGCTAATGCAACAGAACGTAAATCATGTGCATCCCAGCTTGGATATAGTTTGCGCTCCAGACATTCTATAATCAGTTTGGCAGCGCAGGCTGTAGCAAGTCCTTTACGCCTAAATTCTTGTTTCGTGTCAATTTCAATCTCTATTCCACCGTTATAAACGGTGTAAGAGGAAGCACCACATACTAGTTTATCTTGATAAACTACAGCAATGCCAAGTCCTCTTTTATTATAGTCGCTATAATCTTTGAATTGAGAGCAAAGATCTTTGGACCAGTTATCATGCATGATATCATGATAGATTTTCTCGTCAATCAGTTTCAGATGGTATCCTTCTTTTAGAGATTTTGTATATTGAGTTAGTTTTTCAAGATCGAAAATGTTCGCTTCCTTTTTAAACGCATATCGCAATGTTTTTTCTACATTATTACCCCAGACAGATTCAATTGATTTCTCCCATTCTTCATTTCGTGGAATAATAATTGGAGCAGCAGCTTTGGCAACAAGAGCGTTATTTGGAGTTCCCCCACAAAAGCAAAAGTCTCCTACTACAATCAAAGCAGCAGTCGGGTTATTTGCATTATCTGTTATGAAATTCCCCATACATCCTTGTAAGCATGACCAGATTAGCGTTTCACTCCATCCTAAAAAGAATGGAGTAATTTTATTTATAGTTTGCATCAATTTCATATCCTTTCTCTTGATACATAATACGTAACATCGTAGACAGCTAAATAGTACACAGATAGAACCTTAATTGTTATCATATCATATATGGTAATATTTTGTAACTATTTGAGTAACCATAACATAATAAAGAGGCATTAGCATAGTATCATTCTAAGTTTGACAGCTGCAAAATGTGTAGAAAAGAGGTGATTATTAATAATATACCTTGTTTTATACAGCTATTCCCAAGAATAAAATAGTTTCAAAATTAATGTCAACTAAATAATTAATTAAGTTGACAATTGATGCTGGTTTTATTATACTAAAAAAGTAGAAATATGATAAAGGAGAACAGTAAATGGAGAAAATAAGAACACTGTTAACCAATATGGAAAGTGCGATATCAAAGTTTCAAGGCTTTGATGGATGGATGATTGGAAAATGCAGCATATCGATTACCACGATGAAAGAAAACAAAGAAAATCTTCCACAGGCTCTTCTTTTAAAGAAAAATGACAGGTTAGCCGTTATACAAGTAAAAGATAGGAATCAGGAAAAAAAGGGAATGCTTAAGCTAACGCTTATAAAGCCTTGTTTTCTAAAATCCGTCAATGAAAGTCAAACAAATAAAAGAGGAATTCCAATAAGAGTACTTACTTTTTCACAAAAGCAAGTGAATCAGTTTGTAGCGTACGTTTCGGACAACAATCCGATACATAAAAAAGAGATAGCAATTGTTCCGGGCTTTATGATTGTAAATGAAATTGTAGAACTAGTACAAGAGAATATATATAAAAAAATAGGAGAAGATTTTGAAATAAAAGTAAGATTCTTACTTCCTATGAAAGTAGGGGATGTGGCAGAACTTTGGATGGAAGAGCAAGAATCGGATGGCTTTTGTATCTATGGCATAGTAATGGATTCAGAAATTTTTAATATGTGGATTGATAAGAAAAATTAGACAGGGGAGAAAAATGGAACAGATAACACAAAATCAGAAAAAAAGGGTAATCACAACCAAAGAAATGACAATGATGAGTCTGATGGCGGCCTTTCTTAGTGTATCATCGTATATTGTCATTCCCCTTCCTTTTTCAACCGCCAGCATAACTGCCCAGACAATTGTGGTAAATTTGGTGGGAATGATATTAGAACCGTTGCAAGCAGGACTGGTACTTATTGTTTGGATTTTGGCAGGACTTATTGGGATACCTGTATTTGCAGGTGGAGCAACAGGTCCAGCTAAACTGTTAGGGCCTACCGGTGGATATATTTTGGGATTTTTAGTAGCAGCAGTCTTGATTTCTATATTTTGCAAGAAACAAAAGGATATACGTAAACAAACATTGTTTCTAATTGTAGTCGGAATCCCTGTTATTTACTTTTTGGGCGCTGTATGGATGAAAATAATAACTCAACAGCCATGGTCTGGTATTTTAATACAGGCAGTTCTCCCATTTATCCCGCTCGATATAGTAAAATGCTTTGCGGCTGTGGCATTGGCTAAGGCTTTGCGGCCTATCATTTAGTAAAATAAGGGAGGCTTTTATGGAAAGAGTTTGCATTTTGATGGGACTAAGAAGTTATAGCGGAGTCAAGGATGGAATGTATAAGCATGTGCCTGCACAAGAGCTTGGAGCAAAGGTTCTAAGAGAACTGCGAAAGCGCTGTAAGTTGGAAGATAGTCAAATTAATCTTATAATTGGAGGTAATGCGGTAGGGGGTGGAGGCAATATTACAAGACTTGCAGCCTTGGAAGCGGGAATTTCTGAAACGGTTGCTGCGGTCACAGTTGATTTACAGTGTGGCTCTGCGTTAGAAAGCATTACGATGGCAGCCGCCATGATTGAAAGCAAAGCAGCAGAGGTGGTAGTGGCAGGAGGCTTTGAAAGTTCTTCAACCCAGCCTATTCGTATGTGGAATCCGAACCATCCTGATTATGTGGAAAATAAGTCCTACACTGTAGCAAAATTTATGCCAGGCATACAGGGAGAGCAGGTCATGCTTGAGGGTGCTGAACTGACAGCATTCGAAGAAGGAGTAACAAAAGATGAAATGGACGCATGGATTCTTAGAAGTCATAAAGCAGCTTCGCTGACGGCAGCAAAAGGTATTCTTTCAGATGTGACAGTTTCTGTGAATGGAAGCGTGAAAGACGAAGGAATAAGAGCCGGTATGAGTCAGAGATTGCTTGACCGGCTTCCCTTTATACTGCCAAAAGGAAAGTTGATGACAGCCGCTAATGCATGTATGATGAATGATGGAGCAGCTTTTGTGGTTCTTTGTTCAGATACCTATGCTAGAAAGGTAGGGATGCAGCCAAAAGCGTATTTTCGAAAAGGAGTATTGGTGGGAGGAAATCCTTTGAAAAGTCCGAGAACAGCGGTTTTGGCGGTGGAAAAGCTGATACAGGAAGAGGAGCTTGATTATCGTGAAATTGATGCTTATGAGGTAAATGAGGCTTTTGCTTTAATCGATGTTCTTTTTCATAGAAAGTTTCCGGGAGTAGAAAACAGATACAACATATTTGGAGGAGCGTTGGCATATGGTCATCCTTACGGAGCATCCGGAGCAATGATTCTGATACATTTGCTAAAAGCGCTGGAAATAAACAAGGGAAGATATGGAATCTGTTCTGTGGCAGCAGCAGGAGGGATTGGAAGTGCAATTTTGGTAGAACAAGGAGATAGGTAGTATGGTAATGCAAGGGAAAAAAGATTATCTGGAATTGATGAAACAGATTCCGGCTGAGCAGATAGCCTTAATTCTGGAGAGCCGTCTCTATACGTTTGGGATGCTTGTCAGTAGAGCCGAAAATCTGAGACTTTGCAAGGGTCTTGAAAGCAGTGATGGCCACTATATCTATATCATACAGTCTTTAGACATCGAGGAACAACTTATTAATTTTTTAGCTTGCAGCGGTACCCAGGCGGTACCGGTAATTGTTCCTTGTGATGTGCAGGTGAGTCAGCAGCTTCTTGAAACAAAGGTTCCCAAAGAGGCTTGTATGGCAGTTATGACCTCGGGAACCACAGGACAAAACAAGCTGCTTTTTCGAACCTTGAAAAGTTGGGAAGGATATTTCCACATTCAGAACAAAATATTTGGCATGGGGGATAAAAGCAGCATTTTTATGCATGGAAGTCTGGCGTTTACAGGAAATCTGAATCTTTACTTGGCTCAGCTCATTACCGGTGGTACAGTGATCGCAGAGAAAACCTTTGATCCTAGAAGGTGGAGGGAAGAAATAGAGGCTTACAGAGCGGACGTTATTTACCTGATTCCAACGAAACTTTGTTCGCTAAAGAAAGCATATCATAAGAAAAAGTATTATAACAATTCAGTAAAATCAATAATCTGCGGCTCGCAAAGTCTTGGAGGAAGAGAGGCAGAAGAGCTGAAGCAGGTTTTTAGAAATTCTTCCGTTACATTATATTACGGTGCCAGTGAGTTGAACTATATTACCTATGTAAAGGATTCTCAGATGGGGGAAGACAAAACCTTAATCGGAAAGCCATTTCCAGAGGTGAGAGTATGGGTGGAGAGAGGAAAAATTTGTGTCAATACAATCTATGGGGTGATTGGAACAAAAGCAAAAGAAAGAATTGGAGACTGTGGTCATTTTGATCAAGATGGAATGCTTTATTTTGACGGAAGAGAGGATGGCATCTGTAATGTAAATGGACGTAAGGTGCTGACTGTTAAGATAGAAAATGAATTGGAGAGTATTCCGGGTATTGCACAAGCCGCTGTTAAGGTAGTAAAAAAAAGAGGACATGATATGCTGGCAGCTTGGGTTGTGGCAGAGGAGCAGGGAAAGCCTGACATGTCACAGGTGCGCCAACACCTACAAACAAAACTGCCAAGTTGGGAAGTTCCAAAAGCGGTCTATTTCATGAAAGAACTTCCCCAAAATGAAAGCGGAAAGATTTTAAAAAGAAAATTACAGAGGGTATAATAGAAGCAAAAGATAATTTTTGAGTATAATGCGGTATAAAGAAACGATGAAACGATTCTTTATACCTTTTTCTATTTTGTAGGAAAGACCTTGTTGTGGTAAATAACGAAATAAGATTGACAATGAAAATATGGTATGATAGGATAAAAGCAATAGTAAACCGGTTTCGTAAACTGGTTTAGGAATTTAAAAGGGAAGATGTAATAATGAATATTAATGATATAGCAAAGCTGGCTGGTGTTTCAAAAAGTACAGTTTCAAGGGTAATCAATAATAAACAAGAGGGTATGTCAGAGGAAACCAGAAATAAAATCAGCAAGATTATCGAAGAGGTTGGGTATATTCCAAATAGTATGGCACGCAGCATTACTGTTTCGGAAACAAAAATAATCGGAGTTATCATACCTGATGTAGAAAATCCTTTTTTTTCACAAATTGTAAGAGGTATTGAGGATTATGCGGTCAAGAAAGGATACACTGTATTCTTATGTAATTCTGACTTCAATAGAAAAAAGGAACAGAACTATTTATATTCTTTACTAGAAAAACGAGTGGATGGCATTATTCTGAATACGAGTGGGGAGCTAGACAGCGTAAGACTAAGGGAGCTGCTTTATAAGAGTAAGTTACCGATTATTGTAATGGATAGAAAGACAAATGATTTTATGAATTATCCGGGAGTTTTTATTAACAATGAACAGGCGGCTTATGAAGGGGTATCCTACCTTATTAATAAAGGCAATAAAAATATAGTTTATCTCGGTGGAGAAAAATCTGTATATACCGTTCAAGAACGTTATAAAGGCTATTTAAGAGCAATGGGAAATGCTGGTCTTGGTATTGGTAAAAATTCTATTTCATATGGGAAATTAAGTATCGAATCAGGATATGAAAGAACATGTAAATTATTGGAAGAAAAGGCGGACATAGATGCAATCTTTGCCAGTGCAGATGTTATAGCGATTGGAGCCTTAAAAGCTGCAAGAGAATATCAGATTCAAATACCTGATCAAATAGAAATAATGGGTTTTGATAATATTAATCTTTGCGATATTGTTACCCCAACTTTATCCACTGTGGGTCAGCCGATCTATAAAATCGGAGAAAAGTCGGCTAAGATGCTTATTGATTCCATTCATAATAAAGATAAGGTTTTCGAGGACGTTTATTTGCAGACGAAATTAATCATTAGACAAAGTACTAGGTAGTTAATGAGAGGAGTGAATGTATGAAAAACATTTTAATTATTGGAAGTTTGAATATGGATATTGTAGTAAATATGGAGCGAATGCCAGTAGTTGGTCAAACAGTTCATGGAAACGGGTACTGGATGAATGCAGGTGGAAAAGGAGCCAATCAAGGCTGTGCGGTTGGAAAGCTGGGAGGCAGCATTACAATGCTAGGCTGTGTTGGAGCCGATGAATATGGAGAACAATTAATAGAGAATCTAAAGATGTCAGGGGTTAATACGAAATATATTAAGAAAGTAGACGAAACAACCGGGACCGCATTTATTTTTACAGATTCGGATGCGCATAACAGCATTGTTACAATAAACGGTGCCAATCGATATTGTGACATTAACCTTATTGAAAACAACAAGAAATTAATACAAGACTGTGATTATCTTTTGATGCAGCTAGAGACTCCAAATGATGCAGTATATTATGCAATTGATATCGCCTATGAATATGGGAAAACAATCATCCTTAATCCTGCGCCCGCGCCTATTAATATATCCGATTCTATATTACGTAAAATTGATTTTTTAACTCCAAATGAGACAGAACTTACTACAATCAGTGGTTGTCAGTGTGATAGTGTGAAAGAAATGGTAAGAGCAGGGGAAAAACTAATCGAGCGTGGAGTTAAAAATGTAATTGTTACGGTTGGAGAGCTTGGTGCAATCTGGATTCATAAAGAGGGTTATGAGCTTGTAAAGGGAAAAAAAGTCAATGCAGTTGATACAACAGCCGCAGGAGATTGTTTTAATGGAGCTTTCGCAGTTGAATTGGCAAATGGAGGTTCTGTTTATCATTCCATACAAAAAGCCAATCTGGCTGCATCGATTAGTGTTACCAGAAAGGGCGCTCAGATGTCACTTCCATCTAAAGAAGAATTGGATAAACTAGAGTAGATGCACGATCATCTTCAAACTGAGAACCAAGATTCTTGGATCAGTTATCTCGCAACATATCATGATAAATTTCTTCATCAATTATTTTATAATGAACTCAAATGCAATACTTAAATCAGGTGATTTGCTTGTCTTTTTTCTGCCATAATCGTACGTTTTCTGTATCTGATATTGTTGATATGAATTTAGCAGTATAGGATAAGGTTAATTACTTTATGATAAAATGAATGTATTTTTTATTGGTGATATATCAATTGCTATTATTTTATAAGCAACCTAGATGTATTGCAGAATATCAAGAAAGGAGAGGAGAAAGTCGCATTCAAGAATATTGGATTAGATTATTATAAATTGAGAAAAGAGGGAGAATCGTGAAAAAGAAAGCAAAAAGCAGATGTATTTTTACTAAAATTATAGCAAGAGCAGCAATTTTAATTCTTTTGACGTCAACTGTAAACGTTAATACAGTAAATGCCATGGAGTTAGAAGATAACGAATGTGGATTTAGTGATAAATTACCGGACGATGTAATTTGTAAGGAGCAGGAGGCAGTGGAAATCACGGAGTTAGAGCCTAACAATAATTTTGATAATTCTAAACAACCTGATATAAAAGTGGATATTTCAAATATGCAAGAGCAACAATCATTAACAGGAAGCAATTCAGAGAATGATGGACGTACAACACTAGAAGCTCAAACATCTACTACTTCTAATACAACTGTGATAGCAGGGTCGGTTAATGACTATTTAAGTGCCTCTGGGGATTATAAAATTTATCCTTTAAGCCTTCAATCCGGAATCTATATTCAAGCTCAATTGACACAACCAAACAATGCTCAATTAGATTATGATTTGTATTTATTAGATTCAGATGGCAACATTTTATCTTATTCAGAATATACAACGAATATTAATGGTTCTAAGGGGACGTTGCCAGAGGCGATTGGGTATTTGACATCAGGTGACGCAACGAAAACGTACTATTTATATGTTCATTCAGCCACTGGCGGAAGTATTAGCGAGTCATATCAGTTAGATTATTCTTTTAGTGTGCTTTATGATAAGTGGGAATCCGATGAATATGCAGATCAAAGTTTAGCATTTACATTTGGTTTGGATGGAGCCTTTACAAATTCAAGAAATTTGAGTTCTCCTATAGATAATGATTGGTATGTTATCACAATACCTCAAAGCAGAATCTATAATAAACTACAGATTACGGCTACGACAGATTCTGCGAATACATGTTCTGTTCAAGTATATAAAAATATAGCTTCAAATGGTTATCAGATGCAAATGGTTAATCCAATAGGAAATAACTATTCGGTTGATACCGGAGTATATTATGTAAGGGTTAGTAATGCTAAAATAATGGGAGAATATGATGATTCTGATATACAGAACTATTTATTATCTATAATGCCAATATTAACAGCAAATAGAATAATTATCTCAGAATTAAATGGAACAGAGGGTTCAAGTAGTTATGTTAAATATAGTGGTTATGGGACATATTTACGAACGGGAAGAGGTAAATTAACGATTACTGGTTATGCATATGCATTGGATACGGATACGAATCTTGCATATCTGGCAAAAGGAACGAAAGTGACGGGAAAATACAAAAACCCATCTTGGGAAAGTAACAATACTCCTGATTATGCAACTGTAACAGGTTATGCTGTAACGGATGAATCAAGTCAGTTTAACATAACAATTGAATTACCACCTGCATTGGGTGCTATTTATTATGATACAGGTATTTCATACCACTATTTTGATAAATGTACAGTGGAAGCATATATCAGTGATCAAATAAATATTAAGAATTCAACGTACATTTTTCATCTTAAAAATTCTATTTACCATGGATATTAATATCAGGCAAAACGCTTAATTTATGAAAAAACGCTGCAACTCAGTAAACATAATGAGATGTAGCGTTTTTGTCTGCCCTATAAAGTTGAGATTATTGTGGTCTTACCTGGTATTAATTTTAATCTACGTATTAACTTATTTGGAGCATAGGTCGAACGTATTGTGATGCATCTATGAAAATTGATAGAAAATAAATGACAAGGTAATTGATAGAAAATAAGTGGCGAGGGAATTGGAATCTATTGACAAACCAAGACGATAAGCGTAATATACACTGTGCATATTATGGCAGGAGAAGTAAACTATAATAAAACATATTATATCTGAGATAATTGGTTTTAAATAATTATCCAAAGAACGTCTGGTTTATATACTCATTGGATTTTGTCAATCAATACAATAGCAGGAGGGTATCTATGATTTTGAAAAAGACATCTGTGAAGTGGACAGTTGCAACGCTAATTATCACTTTTTTATTAGCAGGATGTTTCAGTCCTTTAAGTCAGAAAAATACATCAGATGTAGAGAAATCTAAATCTGTTAGTGAACAAACGCAGAATGAATCGGATGGGGTTTCTTCTCAAACAGAAAACGCATCAAGTAATGATCAACCCAAAACAGAAGCAGAAACTAATGCTTTGTCCACAAATGAAACCGAAATTTTGCAGGATTTCAACAATTCTACCCAAAGTGCTTCATCATCCGTTTCAACCACGCAAACCATGGAACAACAGGTTAAACAAAAGCTGTCTGAGATGACTCTGGAAGAAAAAGTAGCGCAAATTTTTGTTATCACTCCTGAAGCGCTAACAGGTTATCAAACAGTAACAGCAGCAGGCGATGTCACCCGTAACGCATTAAAAAATTATCCTGTGGGTGGACTTGTCTACTTTAGCCCGAATATTGAAACTCCAGAGCAATTAAAGGCAATGACAGAAAACACACAAAAATATGCTAAAGAGATTGAGGGAATGCCTTTATTCTTAAGCATTGACGAAGAGGGGGGAACCATTGCTCGTATTGGCAACAATACTAATTTTCAAGTAAAAAGATTCTCAGATATGGCTTCCATCGGAGCAACAAATGAGTTGGAAAAAGCATATGAAGTTGGTGATACGATTGGTGGCTATTTGAAACAATATGGATTAAATCTTGATTTTGCACCGGATGCAGATGTTCTTACTAACCCTGATAATACAGTGATTGAGAATCGATCATTTGGATCGGATGGAAATGCAGTGGCAAAGATGGATTTAGAAGTAGCGAAGGGACTTGATAATCATCAGGTTCTTTCATGTTTTAAGCATTTTCCCGGTCATGGAGCAACACAAGGTGATACACATGAGGGATTCACTTATACAAATAAAACACTTGATGAGTTAAAGGAAAGTGAATTAGTGCCTTTCCAGGCAGCAATTGACAATGATATACCATTTATCATGATATCACACATCTCTGTCCCCAATGTTATTGGTGACAACACACCATCTTCACTTTCAAAGGTAATGATTACTGACATACTCCGGGGAGAAATGGGATATCAGGGAATCATTATAACAGATTCTATGAGTATGGGTGCGATAGTGAACAATTATGGTTCTACTGATGCTGTCATTCAATCGATTCAAGCCGGTGCAGACTTGATTTTAATGCCCAAGGATTTCAAGGCAGCCTATCAAGGAGTATTGGATGCTGTTAATGACAAAACCATTTCAGAGCAACGAATTAATGAATCACTGGAACGTATATTACGAGTAAAATTAGAAATGAGTTATTAAAATCTGAGAAGTTTTATGATTGCCGGATGATAAGTATAAAATTGAAAAAATGTAGAAAAAATAATTGAATTATGGGCGGGAAATGAATACGGAAGTTCTTTAAAAACCATATTAATAGGAGTCAGATTGTCAAAAATCTAACCCTTTTATGTATAAATAGGAGACATAGTATTTGAAGATTTATCAGTTGCACGTATCATAATATAAAGAAATCGTATAAAAATCTTTTTTATTAATGTAATTTGTCTAAATTTAATAGAAAAATTATAGTAAATAGCTAAAAATAGTATAAAATTGATAATGGTCAATGGTAGAAAAAATTTAAAAAATTAAATGTTGACTAAAATAGTCGATATATGTATAATATAATTGGAACTATTAATATAAACATATCATTATAAAAGGAGGTTATTAAAATGTTAGACTTATCAATCAAAGAACAAAAAAAGATTTTAGGTGGTAATTACTATGAACTAATGATTTTTGATTCAAATGGTAATATAGTAAGTACATCTTCATATGGTACTAAGGCACGAGCTGAGCATGCACTTGAAGTGTCTGGTCTTCCAGATGGTTATCATTATCGAATAAGTTTAGTAATAGAAGACTAACATATAATAATTATGCAAGGAGGACATTCAAATGTTAAACTTAACAATAAAAGAACAAAAAGAAATTTTAGGCGGTAAATGGTTAGCTATTGTTTATGATACTCCAAATGGCAAAATGCAACAAAAATTTGATTCAGATGCAAAAGCAAGAGAGTGGGCAAAAAGTCTTACCACTACCGGTGATTGGAAAGTAGTAGAGGTGGCGTAAACAACTTAATAGGTTATGCCTGGAAAGCTGATTTCATTTTGAAATCAGCTTTTCTTACAAAAGTTGAATCAAACAAGCGATTAACTATTACGAAAAACAAGGTGAAAACATGGATATATTAAAAAAATATTATTGTGTAAAACAACATGATATACAAGACTGCGGCCCAGCTTGTATAGCTACAATTGCCAAGCAGTATGGGTTAAAGCTCTCTGTATCAAAAATAAGAGAAGCGGCAGGTACCGACTTAGAAGGAACTTCCGTATACGGAATTATTCAAGCAGCTCAGAAACTAAAATTTAGTACCAAGGCAGTCAGGGTAGAAAAAAAAGAAGAAATATTTGATAATCTTCCAACTCCTCTCATTGCACATGTTATTATAGATGATGCATTGCTTCATTTTGTAGTAGTACATAAAATTACAAAGAACTATATATTAGTCGCTGATCCAGGCAGGGGGATGATGAAATATAAACCAGATGATTTCTTTAAAATTTGGAGTGATGTTTTAATTTTTCTGACTCCAACCGCTATATTTGAAAAAGGTGATGAGACGAAAGGAATTTTTCAAAGATTCTGGGGGCTTATTAAAGTTCAAAAAGGTCTTTTATTAAACATATTTATAGCCTCTCTATTAGTTACTGTTCTAGGAATAGCAGGCTCATTTTATTATAAATTTTTAATAGATGATATATTACCGAATAATCTTGGAGCTAATTTACATTCCATATCAATAGCAATGCTTATACTATTGCTTTTTAAAATAATAACTGAATTTTTTAGAAAAATGCTATTATTGTATATGGCTCAAAACATAGATGTTCCATTACTTCTTGGGTATTATAATCATGTTATTAAACTTCCGATGAATTTTTTTGGTACGAGAAAAGTAGGAGAAATTATCTCAAGATTTAATGACGGTGATAAAATTAGAAACGCTATATCTTCTGTTACATTAACTTTAATGATTGATGTCTTAATGGCAGGTGTGGGTGGAGTGATTCTATATCTTCAGAATGCAAAATTGTTTTTTACATGTTTTGTTCCCATAATTTTATATTTAGTATTAGTATTTGGTTTTAAAAATATAATAAAAAAAGTAAATAGAAGAGTGATGGAAGATAATGCTTCTCTAACCTCTTTTTTAGTTGAATCATTAGAAGGGATAGAAACGGTAAAAGCTTTTAATGGTGAAGGTTTAGTACAGGTGAAGACGGAAAATAATTTTTTAAAGTTTATGAAAAGCTGTTTTAAACATGGATGCACTTATAATGTACAAGAGACATTAATGAATACCGTTAGTGGTGGATTTAGCATATGCTTATTATGGTTTGGGAGTAGTCTTGTGCTAAATGGTGAAGTCAGCATAGGTGAGCTTATTAGCTTTAATGCACTTCTTGCCTATTTTATTCAGCCGATAGGAAGATTAATCAATTTACAGCCACAGCTTCAAGGGGCAATCGTTGCCAGTGACAGATTAGGGGAAATATTAGATTTGGAATTAGAAAAATCGGAGAATGAATGTATCAAGCCAGAAACTCTTGCGGGTTGTATCTCTTTAGAAAATGTGAATTTTGCATACGGTGTGAGGGATAATGTTTTAAACGACATAAATATTCATATAAGCAATGGAGAAAGAATTGCTTTAGTAGGAGAAAGCGGATCAGGAAAAACAACGATAGCTAAGCTTTTAATGGGATTTTATGAAGTAAAGCAAGGTAAAATAATTATAAATAATTATGAGATAAATGAGATAGATAAAGAAATTTTAAGAAGTAAGGTAAGCTACATTTCGCAGGACTCCTTTTTCTTTTCAAGTACCATAAAAGAAAATTTAGAGTTTGCAAGAGAGGGCATCACTTATGAAGAGATGGTTGATGCTTGCAAAAAAGCTCAGATACATGACTATATAGAAAGTTTGCCATTAAGATATAAAACTCCTTTGGAGGAAAAGGGATCAAACCTATCAGGTGGACAAAGACAGCGATTATCTATCGCAAGAGCACTACTAAAGAATCCAGAAATACTTATCATGGATGAAGCAACATCGAATCTTGATTCTATAACTGAAAGAGCAATACAAAGAACGTTAGATGAATGCACAAGGAATGTTACTACAATCATAATCGCACATCGATTAAGCACGATTAAAAAATGTCAAAAGATTTATGTTATGGACAAGGGCAGAATAATTGAAGAAGGTGACCATAAAAAACTTTTGTATAAAAAAGGATATTATTACAATCTATGGGCAGAACAAACATTAGATAGTGAAGAACATAAAATAGTATCCAATAACGAATAGGAGGAAGCTATAGTGAGATATAAGATTGAAAACCTGGAAGATTTAACAGATGCTAAAAGTTTTGTGAATGGCTACTTAGCATCATGTTCCTATAAATTTTTAAAATATATCGTTTATATTATTGCGGCCATTTTAATTAGTATCGTAACATGGTCTTTGTATGCAGAAAAAGAGGTCGCAATCACTGCTTCTGGTGAAATAGACAGAAATCTTAATATATGTAAGATATATATTGAAAATACTAGTATAGGCAGCATCAAAGAAAATGATGATGTTCGTATAGAAATAATATCATTATCAAGAAGTGTTTATGGTGTGATAAATTCGACAATAGATAGTATTAGTCATGATGTAGTAGTAGATCAAAACAGTGGCATGAAATACTATACAGCATCTTGTATCCTTGATTGTAACGTACTTACTGACAAAAAAGGAAATATTGTAGAGATAAAAAATGGAATGGAAGCTAAAGTTAGTATAATTAGTTATAAGACAACCTATTTCAACTACATATTGGAAAAAGTAATATGATTTCATTATTGCTTCTTTATTGAAATTTAGTTGATAATATATTAGTTTTATTTCAGAGATAATACTTTGTTGTTCTAAAATTTTGTAAAGTATTACTCAATGAAAACTAATAAAATCAAATAGTATACCGATATATTTATTAATTCTATCAGTAATTTGGAGGTATTTAGAGATTGCTTAAAATAGCTATATGTAATGATGAAATATTTCATATAAAAAAAATAAAATATCAGTTAGATGATTTATTATTTCATTATAATATAAATGATTGTGAGATTAAGACATATGATTCGTTAACTAAATTTTGCAGTCTGGACTTAGAGGTATGTCAATATCAGGTTGTATTTTTTTATATTGATAGACCGGATATTAATTTTTTAGAAGTAACAAGAAAAATGAGAGAACTTAATAAGGAAGCATTTTTGGTAGTTGTATCAGAATTTATTTATTATGCAATTGAAGGATATAAAGTAAATGCTTTTCGATTTATATTGAAAGACAAGATTCATGATATGTTACCAGAGTGTTTAGAATCTATTATTCAAAAACTTGAAATTAGTAATTTAAAAGTAAAGTTTGATTTTCTGGAAGGAGAAACAGTGATATTAAGAGATCATATCATTTATATAGAAAGTAAAAAACATAAAGTGATATTTCATTTACTATTAAAAAGTGAGGTTACATATTCCTTGTATGATAAACTAGACCATATAGAAGAAATTTTAGATAGAAATAAGTTTATGCGAATTCATAAAAGTTTTCTAGTAAATCAGAAATATATTAGCAGTATTATTAGATATAAAGTTCAGTTAAGGACAGGAGAGTTTTTGCCAGTTCCGAGACAAAAATATAAACTGGTTGAAGATAAATATTATGAAATAAAATAGAATAATTTTTATAGTTATTATAGTATATATACTAATTATAGCATGTTTTTTTTTGCTCTTAAATGACGAATTATGTAGACGATATATAAATATAGAATTTTAAATGATATAATTAAAAGCAAAAGATAATTATATTTGACTGATGAAAATGAGATAGAAATAAAATATGCAATTTAAGAATTTAACTATTAAATGTATTGATATATAGACGCATATTAAATTTTGGCCGTATATATTAATGGGAGCTATTTATGAATGATAAAGAAGCAGTAAAAAAATTATTAAATTTGCTTAAAGATTATAAAAAAGCAATCATATCGATTATCTTGTGTTTGCTGATATCTACAATATTTAATATGTGTATACCTTTATTAAGTAAGAGTATAATGGATAAAGGTTTTATTGGAAGAGATCAGCAATTACTTGTAAAATTAGTGGTATTATCAGCTACTTTGTATGTAGCTAATTTGATCATTGATGTTTTTAAGGAGAAACAAAGGATTAGTATAGCAGCAAAAATAGAATATATGCTTAGCAAACAAGCCTTTTCACACTTATTGAAAATGAAGATAGATTATTTTGGAAACTTCAATTATGCTGAAATCTTGAATAGCATTAATACGGATATTAGCAAAATGACTTCCATTACTGATAAAGGAATGTTTTTTGTAGTAACACAAATGTTCTGCATAGCAGGGGGAATTATAGGTCTTTTTTTAATAAATTTTAAAATGACTTTAATAGTGCTTCTTATGATTCCGGTAAAATATTATTCGATGAAGTATTTTGCAAAAAAAAGAAAAACTTTAATGGATGTCTATATAGAAAAAAGTAGAGATTATGCTAAATGGTTTGGAGATTCAATTGGTGGAATACGTGAAGTAAAACTTTTTGGAATATATGAGAATAAATACAGTGAATTTAAAGAAAAGAAAAAGTTTGTAGTTTCAGAAGAAAAAGAATTGAATATGTTGGATCAATGGAATTCAACGATAGATGTACTGATAATTCAATTCTTAACTATGATTATATATATAATTGGAGCCAATATGGTATTTAAATTTCAACTCACGGTAGGAAGCGTGTTTGCTTTTATAACTTATAGTACATATGTGACAGAGCCAATCTCAAGTATATTAAATATAGGATATCTATTATCAGGTGTAATTCCATCTACAAAGCGTTTTTATGAATTTATGATATTAGAAGAAGAAATTGAAAATATAAATGTCAACGATAATCCAGATAGCGGAGATTTAGTAATCCAAAATGTTACTTTTTCTTATGAAAAAAGTAAAGTGGTATTAGATAATATAAATATTGTATTTCCAGAAGGAAGTAAAACAGCATTAATTGGAAGAAATGGATGTGGAAAAACTACAATTATAAATTTAATTAACAAGATGTATGAGCCAAATCAAGGAAAAATACTGTTAAATGGCCAGGATATATCTACTTATTCTCTTAAAAAATATAGAAACCTGATAGCTGTAGTAAGTCAGCAGGTTTATTTATTTAATAACACGATACGTAATAATATTGCACTATATAAGCGAATCACTGAGGCTGAGATAATGAGAGCTGTTAAGGATAGTGGATTGGAAAGTTTTGTAAAAGAAGTATCTTTGGATTATAACGTAGGTGAAAATGGAATACTGCTTTCGGGAGGACAGAAACAAAAAATAGCAATGGCAAGAGCTTTGATTCATAATAAACCAATTATTATATTGGATGAGGCAACTTCTAATGCAGATATATTTTCTGAAATGCAAATAAATAATTTACTATATTCTGGACTAAAAAATAGAACTGTTATCTTAGTTACACATAAACAAGATGTTTTAAAGAAAGTGGAACGAATTGTTTTTATGCAGTCAGGAAAGGATGTGGAAATAGGGGATTATGAAAGCTTATATAAAAATAATAAAATGTTTAACAGTATGATAGTTAAAATTTAAAGTGTTATTGCCAGTTAACAATTTATTTACTTAAAAAAATTTAGTTTTTATAAAGGAGAGCCTATGAATATTAATAGTATCAACAAAACAGTTAGTAATATAGCAGGAGAAAAACCATATAAAAAGGAAATGTCCAATTTTAAAAATAAATTAGACGCTATAATCAATAATGACTCAAAACTAGATACATATATACAAGAAAATATGGAAAATGAATTAGACAGTAGTATAACGTATAGTAAGGCAGATAGTACTATACCAATTCTAAACATGAATTCAAAAAGTAAAACCTTAAATATTAATGAAGATAATCAAGATAATTCTAATTTGGGTGTAAGTTCGTCTGTTAGTAAGGAAACTGCTGATGAAATTACTGAAAAGTTGGGGAATAAAGAATTTTGGAATAAAATATTTGAAGATTTAGAAAAAGATGATATTAACAGTTTAAAAAAGTCGGATAAAGCGAAAACAAATACTGATTCTGAAATAGTAGTTAAAGCAGATGGATCCAGAGTTCTTGTAATTACTACTAGTATGGGGGGAATGGAAGTGACAATGAGTTTGGAACTATCGAAACCAACAGAGACTCTTGTTGACGATCAGGGAAGAAATCACGGATTAAATAAAGCCGAAGAAAGCTCTGCAGATAATATTAGTTCAGACGATTCTCTTTCAAATGAAACGGAGGGAATGATAAACAATATAGCGGATATCGCCAGTCGCGCATAAGTATATACACAAAGAAATCTTTGTTAAGTATATAAATATTGAATACAAAGGAGGGATGTATAATGAAAAAACTTGGAAAAAGAACAACTGGGAGCTTTGACATCAGCACAACATATGGCAGTTGTTATTGCTTCAGCAAAAGCATGTATTATTATTGGGGAGAAAGACTTGAAAATAATATGTGAGTAAGATGGGTCATAATCATCTTAAACCAAGGCTATTGCTTAAAGCAATAGCCTTTTGACAAGGAGGAAATAGTATGAATGATAGTCCGTTTATACATTTATTTAACGTAGCAGATGAATATTTTCTTTATGATGTAAATAAAAATAATATTTTACAAATAGATTTTTTGTTATTTAAATACTTTGTGAATAAAAATTCAAAAGAAATGGATAAAAGTATATATTCGAGCATAGAACGATTAAAAAAAAGAGGATATTTATCTTGTAACAAAATTGAAAAAATAGAACATCCAATGAGCAAAATAATACAGAGCTATCTAACAAGTAAACTACAATCAATTTGTTTGCAAGTCACACAGGATTGTAACTTACGCTGTGAATATTGTGTATATTCAGGAAATTATTTGAATAGGTCTCATGATAAAAAAATAATGAGTTTAGAGACGGCTCAAAATGCAATAGATTTTTTGATTCAAAATAGTTCAGAATCAGATAGGGTTTGTATAGGCTTTTATGGTGGTGAACCTTTATTGAATTTCGATGTAATAAAAGATACTGTTTTATATGCTTTAGAAAAATATCCAGGTAAAAACTACTATTTTACATTAACTACGAATGGAACAGTTTTTAATGAGAACTATTTAAGCTTTTTAGAAGAACATAAATTTTCTATAACAATAAGTATTGACGGAGATCAGAAAATACATGATATGAATCGAAAATTTAAAGATAGTGATAAGGGCTCATTTTATACTATTATGAAAAATATTGAAAGGATAAAAGAAAGCTATCCTAATTTGGCTAAAAGAATGATGTTTAGTGTTGTTCTTTCTGTCTCGTCAGATTTTATGGGCTGCAATGAATTTTTCACAAATACAAATATACTAAAAGAAACAGAATTATCGGTTTCTACTGTTAGCAACCGATACAAGGATGGAGAACATAATGTTCAAAAAGAAAATAATATTATTTCTCAGCGCTACGAATTGTTTAAATGTATTTTAATTCTTATTGGAAAATTAGATGAGAGCTGTTGCTCAAAAATGGTTAAAAATTATTATTATAAATTAAGAGAACATTATAAGCAATTCTACATAACTGAAAATGGTGTAAAACCTATATCACATCCATCTGGGCCATGTATTCCGGGAGCATTTCGCTTGTTTGTCAATGTAGACGGTAATTTTTTTCCTTGTGAGAAAGTAAGTGAAATATCTTCAGTTTCAAAGATTGGAGATTTAAAAAATGGATTTTTTTATCAAAATATTAATACAATATTAAATATAGGCAAGCTAGGAGATGATATGTGTAAAGAGTGTTGGGCATACAGATATTGTAAAGTATGTGTTGCTTCTGTTGATAATCTGACAAATTTGTCAATTGAAAAGAAAAAAGATTGTTGTAAACGTATTAAAAAAGAAGTTGAAATGATGATGAAAGAATACTGCTTTGTTAGCAAATACAATGCAATAGAGGAGGGCAACTAATGAATAATAGAACGACATTGTTGTTTGCTGATCGTGAGACAATAGCATTAATGCGATATAAAAGTAAATTAGTAAATAATATGGATTTAAGTAATGCAGTTGTACTAACTGGGTGGGGAACGAAAAACCTATCAGATATAGATTATAGAGAAAATGATAATTCAATTCGTTTTTATAATTCTGAAGATATATTTAATATTGGTACTTTAATAATAAGTGAGCCGTATAGGTATTGCATATTAGAAAGTAATATTTTACCTTTTTTAGAAAATAATAAAAAAACTATTGAAAAAATTTTTTGCTATTGGGATAGTCAGTCAAAAACAATAGAAACATTTTGCAAAAAATATAAAATAGAATTTTATAATAATGAAAATGAGAAAGTAATAATAGAAAATAAGAATAAAAATTTGTATCAGTTAAGAGTTCCTATTGTATATATTTCAAGTATATCAGAAATGTCAGATAAATTTTTGTGTCAAATGGAAATGTTTAATTATTTTAAAGAAAAGGGTTATAACGTACAATTAGTTGGAACAAAATCATATAGCAAGTTGCTAGGTATCAAAAGCTTTCCGTCATTTATGATTGAAAATTATTTTTCCAATACCGAAAAAATCATTGCTTTTAATCATTATTTGAAATATATAGAGGACATAGATAATCCGGATTTAATTATAATTGGTATACCGGGTGGAATAAACGGATTTATAAATGAAGTACCTGGTTATTTTGATGATTTACAATATTTAGTATCAAGAGCGACAAAGCCAGATATTACAATAATATGTGGATTATATAATGAAGTTCAAGAAGCCGAAAAATTATCTAGCATTATAGAGAATAAATATGGATGGAGATTAGATGGAGTTTTTATAAATAATATGTTGTTTGATTTACAATTATCCAAAATCTATGATAAAAAAGAATATGTCAAAATAAACAACGAGGTAGTGCAACAAAAAATTATAGAAGCAAATCAAAATAAAATTACTTCTTTTTATTCATATGAAAATTTAAATAAGTTATATGAAAGTATAGAAGATAAACTAATAAGTTATGGGAATGAAAATTTGATTTAGGAGACCAAAAATGCAGGAAGAAATTAAAGAAAAAGTATTAGATATAGTTAGTAAAAAATTTAATAAAACGATAAAGGATTGTAACGAACCTTTATTAGGGCATAATATTAATTTTACTCCGGTAGAGTTGGCTATTTTTCTAAAAGAATTAGAAAAAGATTTTACTATATATTTTCAGCAGGAAGATATTATACTTGGAAGATTTACAGATATTGAAAACATTGTGTTGCTTATACAAAAAGAACGTGAAAAGTCTTGATGTTGGTTTTTTGAGATAAACTTAGAACATGTCTTTTGATGCTACGATAACAAAATTAGATAGACAGTGGCTTCAACTGTCCGATACATATATAAGAAATGGATTAAAAAGGGCAAGAATCATGAAAAAATGTAGTGAAATAATTGGTATAATCGTTGGTCAGGAGGTGGATTGTAATTGAATAAGAGGAAAAATGTCAGTGAGGTGATCTGTTTTATAGAGGAGCATCTTACTGAAAAACTAGATTTGGATATTGTAGCAAGAGGAGTCCATTATTCAAAATACTATTTGCATCGTATATTCACGAATACGGTAGGACTAACCATTCATGATTATGTACAGCGAAGACAATTGACGGAAGCTGCAAAGCTTTTGGTGTTTTCGGAAAAACCTATTCTGGATATTGCCCTAGAGGCAGGCTACGAGAGTCAGCAGGCCTTTACGGATAGCTTTAAGTTAATGTATAAGCAACCCCCGAATCAATTTAGAAGAAATGAGGTGTTTTATCCATTGCAGCTTAAATTTGAAATCAATGAGCATTTGGATTTATTGAATAACAAGAAGGTCAACTTAAAGCCAGAGATTTGCTTGGCAACAAAAGAAGACATTCCTCTGTGGATGGAGTTGGTACAGCACGTAATTGACGGGTTTCCTAATTTAGAAGAGAAGAAGCATATGCAGGTACTAAAACGCTATATCGATGAGAAACAGGCATTTATTATGAAAGATGAAACAGTTGCCATTGGTATAATGATGCTGTCGCATCAGACCGGAAGTATTGATTTTTTGGGCATCCATCCACTTTTTAGAAATCAGGGGTATACTAGAGAGTTTTTAGACAAGGCAATCCGTGAGATACTTAATAAAAGGCAAATCAGTATCACTACCTTTCGAGAGGGAGACAAGGCCGATACTGGATATCGTAAGGCTCTTAAGGAGCTGGGGTTTGCAGAAGCTGAGCTGTTAACGGAGTTTGGATATCCGACGCAGCGGATGATATTGTCTAAGGAGGGGTAATATGATCCAAGAAAAGACGATCAGTAAAAATGAAATTAAAAAGCAAAAGGTCACTAGTGAAGCTTCTTTTCCTGACGAAGCTTTTCATTTAGTGGATATTAATGGAAAGCTTGAGGATGCCATTCAAAAAGCGAATGTTTCCGTTGAAAAATATGATGGTGATTATAAAAAAACTAAGTTATATATGGTCGAAAACCGTGGTGAGATTGACCCGCATGAAATGTTTCAAAATGAATTACTGTTAAAGCAGATAGACCAGATAGGAGCATTTTCTGTAACCATATTAGATAAGCTAATGAAATTGCAGGATTCTCCTTATTTTGCAAGAATTGATTTTAGAGAAGAAAATGAAAAGCAGGCTATGGCTACCTATATAGGTAAATTTTCCTTTACATATGACAATGAATTACTTATATCAGATTGGCGCTCACCGGTAGCAAGTATGTTTTATGATTTTGATGTGGGACCTGCCTCATATGATGCTCCCATAGGAAAAGTCAGCGGGAGTTTAAAGAGAAAACGTCAATTTAAGATAAAAAACGGTGAGCTAAATTATGTATTGGAAAGCTCAACGAATATTCAGGATGATATATTACAGCAGGAGTTAAGCCATACATCTGATGAAAAGATGAAATCTATTATTACAACAATACAAAAGGAACAAAATCTGATTATAAGAAATGAAAATGCTCAAACTCTGATTATACAAGGAGTTGCAGGATCTGGTAAGACTTCGGTTGCATTGCATCGTATCGCTTTTCTCCTATATAGATTCAAGGATCGGCTTTCGGCACAAAATATTGTAATACTGTCACCCAACAAGGTATTTGGTGATTATATTTCAAATGTCTTGCCAGAGCTTGGAGAGGAACCTATCTATGAATTAAGCTTTAGCGATATTGCAAGAGTACAGCTTGAGGGAGTGATTGACTTTGAAGAAGAAAAAAATCCCCTTGAAACAAATGACAAACAATGGGTAAAACGAGCTTGCTATAAAACAACTCTAGAGTTTGTACAGACTATGGACAGCTATTTGGAGCAGGTTAATGAAACAATTTTTGAAGCAACAGATTTTAGCGTAAAAGAATTTTTTGTTGCTAAAGAATGGATAGAAAAGCGCTTTCATAGCTGTAAGGATTATCCGATAAAGCAAAGACTTCAAATTATTGCTGACAACATATATCATCGTTTGGAAGCAGACAATCCAATGGATGAGCCGGTTCCTAAGCCCAAAACGGTACTAAAAAGTCTTAACTCAATGCTGCAGATAAAGAGTACATTAGCTCTTTATAAGGATTTCTATATACGAATGGGTATTAAAGATCTGTTCGTAATGCCGGCAAAGAATACACTGGAATGGTCGGATGTATATCCCTTTCTATATTTTCATGCAAGGCTTCAAGGCCTTAAGCAAAGCAAATTAATTCGTCACCTTGTAGTAGATGAAATGCAGGATTATACACCAATTCAATATGCTGTTCTCAATATTATATTTGCATGTCCTAAAACTATTTTAGGTGATTATGGGCAGCTTATTAATCCAAATCATCAGCATACACTAAAACAGCTTTGTCAAATTTATCATGGAGCTGAGTTGATTCTGTTAAACAAAAGCTATCGTTCTACCTATGAAATCATCAATTTTGCTAAGCAGGTTCAAAACGACAGCAGTATTGATGTGATTGAACGTCATGGAGAAAAGCCAAGTATATTTTATTGCCAAACGAAACAAGAGGAAACGAAGCAAATAAAAAAGCAGATTAAGTCCTTTAAACAGAGTAAATATGCTACACTTGGTATTATTCTTAAAACAAATGACAATGCAAAAATGCTCTACGATGAATTGTCAAAGGATTATGAGGTTTCTCTTATCACACCGGACAGTACAGCCTTTCAAAATGGAATTATTATTACCTCTATACAAATGTCAAAAGGTTTGGAATTTGATGAGGTTCTGATTGTTTCCGTCAATCAAAACGAATATCATACAAGCTTTGACCGAAGTCTCTTATATATTGCCTGCACGCGAGCGATGCATTTATTGAATCTTACTTGTGTAGGAGAGCCTTCTTCATTACTTCCTGATTCCATGTAGTGTTGGGATGTTCCTTACCCCATCAAATACAATAATAAGCGTTATGAACAGAAAAATATAATCTGATTCATAACGCTATCTTTATGTAATAGTAATAGGAAATTGCGTCCTATTACATAAAAATGCTCCGCAGGATGCGCACGCAATGCAAGTGGAAAATGTCACTTTGGTTTGCGGAATAAATCAAATTTCAATAAATTGAATCAGCGCTTTCATAGCAGGAGTTAATGCTTTTCCCCTATGACAAATCAACTGAACCCAAACCGTAATTGGAAAATGGGGATTTGAAATAGGAAGAATACTTTTTTGTATTAGCTCCTTTTTTACGACAAATTCAGGGATAAATCCAATTCCATCTGAATCTAATATCAGTTCCTTAATTACCTGCACATTACCAATTTCATAGGTAGGAATGATAAATTGATTCAGTTTGGCCAGCTTATCATCTAAATCTTTACGATAGCTGATATTTTCTTCCGTTAGATAGATGGGATATTGTTTTATATCTGCTATTGCGACCTGCTTATTTTGGGCAAGAGGATGTTTAGAGGATAGATAAAAATTTGCATTTACAGCAGTTTCTTTTAAAATATAAAAATCAGGACGCTGTATTTTAAAATCAAGAGTACATACCATATCTACCTCATTATTAGACAGCAGGGAAAAGATTTCAGAAGTCACACCTGTTTTTATAATGATTTTAACCTTAGAATATTGATGTTGAAAATCAATCAGAATATTTGGGAAAATAGAGGTACAGATGGAATCTGCCATTGCAATGCGGATCGTTCCGGATAAATCAGTTCCGCCATTTAGCTGTGTATTCAGTTCTTCAGTTAAAAGCTGTATGTTTTGCGTGTATTGTAAAAAGAGGATACCGTTAGCTGTCAGTGAGATTTTATGACCAATACGGTCAAAAAGTAATTGACCCAATTCCTTTTCCAGATTTGAAATTTGTGTAGAGACTGCCGATTGTGAATAACCAAGCTCTAAAGCCGCTAAGGAAAAACTTTTAAGTTCTGCGACCTTGATAAAAGTCTGTATGTTTTTAAAGTCCATGTAACCCTCCTTTGTGTATCAAAATTATTGATAATAATATCTATATTATCGATTTTATTTATTCTAAGTAATATGATATAGTAATTCATGTAGAAAAACAACATAAAATACATAAAGGTGAGACACATGATGAAAAAGCGGGAAGAGACAACAGCAAAGAATGGGATATTTGACAGTAAATGGGGATTTATATTAGCCTGTGTAGGCTCAGCAGTAGGCTTAGGAAATATATGGCTTTTTCCATATCGCCTGGGACAATACGGAGGAGCGGCATTTTTGATACCATATCTCTTTTTTATTCTTCTATTTGGCTATGTTGGTTTATCAGCAGAGTTTGGGATAGGCAGAATGGCACAGACAGGTACTATTGGAGCTTATGAGACTTGCTGGAAGAACAATCGATGCAAAAAGGCAGGAAAAGCATTAGGTTGGATTCCACTTATTGGTTCTCTTGGGATAGCAACAGGCTACGCAATTATTATAGGCTGGGTGCTGCGTTCTTTATTCGGTTCTGCAACAGGAGAACTGTTTAATAGTTTAAGTTCTGATTATTTTGCGCAGGCAACAGGAGATTTTGGAAGCATTATTTGGCATTTTATTATTTTATTTCTAACACTTCTCATATTATTTACAGATTCCGTAGCAAGAATTGAAAAGGTGAGTAAGGTAATGATGCCGGTATTTTTTATTCTTTTTACTTTTTTAGCTGTGAGAGTATTCTTTCTGCCAGGATCTGTTGAGGGATATAAATTCCTCTTCATTCCGAAGTGGGAGGCTTTGTTACATATAAACACATGGGTTATGGCAATGGGACAGGCATTTTTTTCTTTGTCTATTACCGGTTCTGGTATGATCGTATACGGAGCTTACTTGAAAAAAGAAGAAAACATTGTAGAAGCGTCTTTGCATACTGCTTTATTTGATACGTTAGCGGCACTACTTTCAGCATTGGCAATTATGCCTGCAGTATTTTCATTTGGTATTGAACCAACAGCCGGACCATCGCTTATGTTTTTGGTAATACCTGATATATTCAGACAGCTTGCTTTTGGTAAACTATTAGCATGTATATTCTTTTTTTCAGTGCTATTGGCGGGAATAACCTCGTTGATTAATATGTTTGAGGCTGTGATTGAAAGCTTACAATATAAGCATAAAATACCTCGAAAAGCAGCAGCAGTAATTAGCGTTTTAACATCATTTATGATAGGTATCTTTTTGGAAAATGAAGTAAATGTAGGTAGCTTTATGGATTTTATTACGATTCTGGTCGTGCCGTTTGGAGCTGTATTTGGAGCGATATCCATATATTTCATATTAGGAAAGAATAAGATTGAAGACGAATTAAACTTAGGCAGAAAGAAAAAGCTGCCAAAACAGTTTTTTATAGTAGCTAGATATATATATGTTCCACTTACGATTCTGATATTTATATTAGGTATTATTTATAAGGGAATCGGTTAATTAAGGTTTTCCAAAACACAACAATAGATATAATTTACACAAGGATAAGAGTGAATCATTTGATTGGCTCTTATTCTTTATGTTTCAGATTTTTGTGGTGTATCGTGCATCATAAACAAATTGACAAATTAATATCATTTATGGTATACATTGCTTTTTTTCTGCTTTTTTATTATCATATATGATATTATGGACTTAATTTAATGAAAGATATGAAGTGATACAAAGAACAGGATTCGAAAAAGGAAAAAGGGGAGGAGATTAAATTTCTAAAAGAATCGAATTATCGTGTTTCATTCTGTAGCAGGTTTGTGTTTTACCAAGATAAAATCTTTTATAAGACTAAAATGACATAATGAATAAGGAGTAAAATAATGAATACTACAAATCAGGGGTTAAAAATCAGGAAATATAATGAAAAATCAGCCAGAAACAAAGTAATAAACTGGTTTATGCTACTTGGAACCACCATACTATATGCATTATATATTGGAGTATTAATCAATGGCTATTTGAAGCACACCAATACATTGCTCATTACAATCTTCATAATTGCCTGTTGTTGTTTGGCGATTGTTATTAATTGGGGCGTTTACATCAAGGATGCAACAGCCGATAAATTAGGCTGGGGCTGTCTGACCAGCTATATGGTAATATACTCATTTTTTCTACTCTTTGCAGGAAACAGCTTTGTAAGAATCAGCGCGGTTCCGGTATTATGCGCTGCAATTTTATTTTATAATGTCAAATTATCAAAGATATTTTGTCTTTGGGGTTCTGCTGTTAATGTGATCTATACACTGATTCTGGCATTTTCAAAGGCCGATAATATGTCACTGAACTATTTGGAACTAGTAATTATCCTATTAACCATCAACACTATTTATAAATGTACTGAAATTGGTCAACGTTTTACCTATGACTCTCTTCATGCGGTAAAGGATCAACAGGAGATTCAAGAGGCATTGCTTAAGGATATTTTGGAGATTGCCAAAATTGTTCAAAGCTCTACTACCCAAAGTAATGAATTGGTAATCGGATTAAGCGAATCAACACAAATCGTTAATTCTGCCATCGGTGAAATATCTGCAAGCACGCAGGCTAACGCAAATAACATTCAGGAACAAAATATAATGACACAATCCATACAACAATCCATTAATAAAACGGTAGAACATTCTGAACAAATGGTTTCTCTGGCTAACAACTCTACTGACTCAATTACGGACGGTCTGGAGATTATGAATGATCTTAAGGAGCAGTCATCTTCAATTGCATCGACTAATTCCATGGTAATTCAATCAATGGAAAAGCTTCAGGAAAAAACGAAGGAGGTTCAGGACATTACTAATATAATTTTTAGCATATCAAGTCAGACGAATTTGTTAGCACTGAATGCCTCTATAGAAAGTGCAAGGGCAGGAGAGGCAGGAAAAGGTTTTGCGGTTGTGGCAGATGAGATCAGACAATTGTCTGAGCAGACCAGAAGCTCAACAGAGAATATCTCGAATATTATTGGGGAATTGAATCTGAATGCACAAGAGGCTTCAGAAAATGTCAGAGAGTCTATCAAATCAACTGAGAACCAGGGGAGTATGATTTCCACAGCTTCACAAAGCTTTGAGAAGATTAATGACAATGTAGGTGTCTTAACAAACAACATTGCAGAAATAGATCAAATGTTAACAGAGCTTGCACAGGCCAATAATAAAATCGTAGATAACATCAGTCAATTATCAGCCACTACCGAGGAAATTATGGCAAGCTCACAGGAAGCAGCCGCTATTAGTGAGAGAAATCTTCAAAACGCAGAAAGCACAAAAGATAATCTAAATCATGTAATGCAAACGACAAATCGATTTGATAAATATTTACAATAGAATTCCCCTCTGGAAATCTGTTTTTGAAAGCGCAGTTCATACTGCGCTTTTGATAGTTAAAAACCAAGTTTTCATTCTTAAAATTATTTTTACTGCCATTCCTTGCTTGTGTTCAATTCGTTATATCGGTCTATGAGAAAGGAGAGTCGAAGCAGAAAGAGTGTATTAATATCCGAAAAATCAATCTGACAGATATCAGTAATGCGGTTTAGGCGATAGACCAAAGAGTTGCGGTGTATGTATAAGCTTTCTGATGTCAGTTTAATATTACACCCCTTATCAATAAAAACGCATAAAGTTTTGTATAGTTCGGAGCTGCTTTTATGGTCGTACTGCCTTAAAATTGCCAAAGCAGGATGGCAAAAGTGTCCTAATTTATCAGGATTTTTTAATTCTGAAAACAAATCATAAATCTGATAGTCTTGGTATCGGCAAATCAATTCTTCGGTTTTTAGCTTCTGCCCCAGTTCTAAGGCAGCATGAGCTTGCTCATAGTAATCTACGAAGTTTTCTATGTTGGTAAAGGAATTACTGATGCCAATCCGAATATGTTCTTTTTGACAAATATCCTTTAACATATTCAAAAGCTCCAATTCCATTTCTGCATCTTCCTTTAACGGAATCACCGCAACAATACCCTTGTTGTGATAGGTGGCATGAGTCCCCTGTATTTGCACTTTCAAATTCTTGTAAGTGAAGTTCTTTAAATATTGCGGTCCCATATATCTGGTGGGACGAATAAAGAGCACAAGCATCTTAGGTGGAAAAGGAAGTTCGGTAAGTCTTGGAAGAATGTCCTTTGACGGCGCACCAATCAGCATATCATATAATAATTCATGATACTGACTGTTGCCCTCAAATAAATCAGGTGTATAGTAGGCAATGGTATAGCTGATAACATGACTGATTGTACTCATCATTTCGTAATGGGATGGGAGTATATTGTTCTCGCTTTCAATCATCAACAAAAACCCAATCTGCGTTTGATTATGAAAGACTTTACTGCTAAGCTTTTGGTAAGGAGACTGCGGGCAGGTAACTTCAAAGGCAGCCGTAGTCGATGAAGCACTTTTGATAGATTTCAACTCCTTAACGCTGCTGATGAACTCGTAAGAGCAGTAGCCTTTTTTGGTATTCTCAACCCATAGAGGGTCAAGAACAGGAATGGTAGTGGAATAGGCAAGTATTTTATAATTCATGTCACAAAACAGCAATGAATTTCCAAGTCGTACTGAGGCAGTATTGATTACTGCTTCAAGGCAGTGAGTTTTATCGGCAAGAGCGGTAAGCTCTTCAAAGATTCCCTTACTGCGTGTAGCTTCAATGAATGCTTTTGCCTCATTAAATACAGTAAATAAATTGTCTTCTGTAACCAAAGCAATATTTGTCAGTGAAAAATTGGTAAGATTCATATCGGGCGTTTTAGCAAGAATGCATTGTGATGGCAAAAAGGCTAAATTTTTTAATTGTCTATCATAACCAAAGTATAGAGTGTTTTTGTAGGAATTGTCATGCTTGTTATCAATTAGGGCAACATCATGTATTTCCATATCCGTCCCAACCGATAAGATATCAATAGAATACTCTTTTGAAATTTTCTCTACTAGCTTTGTAAATGTCATGGTTTCCTCCATTCGTGCTGCTTATAAAACACAAAAAGTAAAATGCAAAGCAGTTATTTTGCACTTTTTCCTTATTTATCATTTCAGTATTAAAAACCTGCTTTAACTATAGTGCATCATAAACAAATTGTCAAATATTTATCATACATCATACACGTTGAAAATTGATTGCCTATCACGTATTCTTAGAACAACGGGAGGGTTATAGTAACTGTTGATTACCTATTATTTCTTTTTGAGTTCAGAGCAGGAGGTAGAAAATGTATCATAAGATATTTGAAGCCGGAAACATTGGAAAGGTAACACTTAAAAATCGATTGGTTATGTCTCCAATGGGGTGTGGGCTGGCTAACCTGGACGGAACGCCCTCAAAGGACATGATTGCCTTTTATGAGGCAAGAGCCATTGGTGGGGCGGGGCTTATCATACCAGAAATTACGCGTATCAATGATGTACATGGAGCAGGGCTGTTAAGACAGTTGTCTGTGACAAAGGACAGACACATTGAACCGCTGTCAAGGCTTGCACAGGCGGTGCATAAACATGACAGCAGGATTTTTATTCAGTTACATCATCCAGGACGTGAAACCGTGTCTGCGCTGATAGGAGGTCAGCCGGTGGTTGCTCCGTCTGCGATTCCGTGCAAATTAGTAAAGCAGGAAACAAGGGCACTTACAACGGACGAAGTGAAGCAATTAATCAATCAGTTCATTGAGGGTGCACAAAGGGTACAAAAGGCAGGCTGTGACGGCGTAGAGCTTCATGCGGCACATGGCTATCTTTTACATCAGTTTTTGTCTCCTTATACAAACAAAAGGGAAGATGAATATGGTGGAAGCTTTGAGAAGCGTCTTAGAATGCTTGTAGAAATCATTGAGGGGATTCGTAAGGTGTGCGGTCATGATTTTCCTGTCGGAGTAAGGCTTAGTGTAGAAGAATTCTTAGATAAGACAGGGGTTAGTGAGGACTACATTCATATTCAGGATGGAATCAAAATTGCAATGGCATTAGAACAAGCAGGAATTGATTTTATTGATGTCAGTTGCGGATTATATGAAACAGGTATGACCTGCATTGAACCAATTTCTTTCGCTCAGGGTTGGAGAAATGAAATGCTTTTGGCTGTTAAAAAACACGTTAGTATTCCTGTTATTGGAGTATCGGTTGTGAGGGAGCCGGTAGTAGCAGAGAGATTACTTGAGGAGAACATTGTGGACTTTGTTTCCATGGGTCGAACCTGGAATGCAGACGCACAGTGGGGGAAAAAGGTACAAGAAGGCAGAGAAAAGGAATTACGAAAATGTATCTCCTGTCTTCGCTGCTTTGAAAGTCTAAATGAATACAATAGCGCTGGTTTACCGCCGGAATGTGCGTTGAATCCTACTTATGCAAGAGAGATAAAATATGGAGATTTAACACAGGATACCGTAGGGCATAAGACAGTTGTTGTGGGAGCAGGTCCTGCCGGAATGTGTGCGGCACAAACGCTTGCACTACGTGGTGTGAAAGTGACCTTAATTGACAGACAAAGTGAACTTGGAGGAACGGTTAATCTGGCAAAAAAACCTCCGTTAAAGGAACGTATGCAATGGATTGCAGATTATTACCACAATGAATTTGACAGACTAGGCGTTAGCGTTAGATTAAACACAGAGGCAACCAAGGAGCTTATTATGGCAGAGAAGCCGGACGCAGTTTTGCTGGCTACAGGATCGGTGTCAATTATTCCTGAGAAAATAAAAGGAGTAAACAATGCTAATGTATATACAGTTGAATCTGTATTATCAGGTAAAGCTGCATTAAAAGAGAAAAAAATAGCAGTAATCGGAGCCGGACTAACGGGACTTGAAACGGCAGAATATCTCATGGAAGAGGGAAATCAGGTTACCATCGTCGATATGCTTGATCAACCTGCCCCGGGTGCAAACCATACAAATGTAGCCGATGTCTGTGGTCGTCTGGCCAAAGGAGGTGTAAGCTACCTGCTTGCACATTCTTTAACAGAAATTAAGGATGACTGCGTGATATTAAAGAGACTTGCCGATAATGAGGACGTAATACAAGAAGCAGATGCCGTTGTTTTGTCTTTGGGTTTTAAGCCGGATCAGACCTTAGTTTCTGATTTAGAAGAAAAGGGTGTGACGGTTAAGGTAATCGGAAGTGCTGTTAAGGATGGAACGATCGCTCCTGCTACGCGTATGGGCTATGAAGCAGGAAGAGAGTTATTTTTAAAGAAGCAAAAGAAGCCAAGCTTTAAGATAGCAAAAGAAGAGGTTTCTGACTTTGGCAAAATTTCTCTTATGGATAATCAAGAAGGAATTTACATAAGCTATCTGACAGATCCATCTGCCATTGCTAAAATTCTACCGCCACCTTTAAAGCCATTTTCTATGCCAGTTGTTACCATATCGATTTGTCATGTGAACAATCCAAGTTTTGCAGATGACTATTATGAAGCAATTTTAGGAGTATATGCAACCTATGGAAAATCGCTTGGATTATATACGGTGGGGCTTGTGCTTGGCGGAGCAGGAGCTGAGATGGCGGTACAATGTGGTCGAGACAATGGAAGCATTCCTAAAAAAATGGGAGCAGAGTTTGTCATTCGTAAAAATGATGATATAATAACAGCAGGAGTAACCAGAAGAGGAACACAGCTAATTGATGTGACCTTAAAACTTGGTGAATATAATAGTCCGCTGACTGCACCACTTTATCAATTTCCGGCTGCAGGCAAGCAGACCTTTGGCGGCGGTTTTTATTTTCATTTTGATCGTATTCCGGATGAAAATGGAGAAGCACATTTTGTAAATGGGGCGTTATTGATGAATCAATGTGAATATAACTATCAGGCATGGGAACCGGCAACCGTATCCATGAAACTGAAATCAAGCATTGATGATCCATGGGCAGAGCTTCCGATTAACACAATAATAGGAGGTGCTTATTCCAAGAATAGCTTACTGGTTCATAAATTAAATTTAGTTGAAAAATTAGAAGCAGATGATATTATTCCATACTTATTAACAGGAAGATATGATCGTACCACATTTATGGAGACGGGTCGTATCTAATACCAGTGTTTAAGGTAGCGTTATTACCTTTAAAATGAAAAGAGAGGATGTATGTACATGGAAAATTTATTTGATTTAACCGGTAAAGTAGCAGTCGTAACAGGAGCAAGTTCAGGACTTGGAGCAGATGCAGCACTTGCGTATGCAAAGTCAGGAGCAGATGTTGCCTTATTGGCAAGACGTGTTGAAAAGCTAAATGAGGTAAAAACAGAAATTGAGAAAACAGGAAGAAAAGTCATTGCTGTTGGCTGTGATGTGACAGACGAAGAAAGTGTTAAGACAGCCATGAAAACTGTTTTTGATACTTTTGGTCAGATTGATATATTGTTAAACAATGCAGGGATTGCGGTACGAGGCGGAGTTGACAGTATGACAGTAGAAGATTGGGACAAATCTTTTGATACCAATGTAAAGGGAATCTTTTTGGCAAGCAAATATGTCGTGCCTCATATGAAAGAAAAAGGCTATGGTAAAATTGTTAATATTGCATCCGTTAATGCGATTGTTGCAGATAAATTTGATGTTTTTATCAGACATTCTTATAATTCCTCCAAAGCCGCTGTAGTAGGCTTGACAAGGGGAATGGCAGCTTCCTATGCGAGATATGGCATTACGGTAAATGCCATTGGACCGGCTTTGTTTGAAAGTGAAATGACAAGTGGAACTTTGTTTAAGTCAGAAGAATTTTTGAACAAATATAATGCTTTAAATCCTGCCGGACGTCCGGGAAGCAGAGGAGAATTAAATGGTACAGTCCTTTATCTGTCAAGTGATGCTTCTAGTTATGTACAGGGGCAGTTTATCATTGTAGATGGTGGAGGAGCTTTGGTATAGGCGGATACAATCATTGCAATTGCTTCTTTTTTACGAAGTGTCTTTATATAAAAAAATTCCAACTACAATAAGAAACGCTCAATGCTTATCATTTATTAGGCATTGAGCGTTTTTATAATCAGGCATTAATATAATTGTACACGGTAAATCTGGAGATCCCAAGACGATCGGCTACCGCTTCAGCAGACTTTTTAATTAAAAATGCTCCTTTTTCATCAAGATATTTAACAATGTTTATTCTGTCGTCCTTAGACAGGTCGTTTATATTTTTGCCTGTTATCTCAATTGCCTCTTTTAGTAACACATCGATTAATTCATCCACATTTTTTGCAAAAATTTCATTACCTGATGAGCTTCTTTTGATATTAATATCATTGTTTATATTTGTGATTTGCTGTAAGCTGTTTTGCAGTGAAATTAAATCAGTAATATCATAATTAATGCATAAACTGCCGACAATCTTACCATTTTCGTCTTTAAAATATTTGCTGGAAGATTTGAATGTTCTTCCAGAATCAGAATAATTGATATAACCATATTCATCCTCTGCTTTTGCTGTACCTCGTAAAATGGCTAAACCCATGTTGGTTCCACCGTCTCCAATTTTTCTGCCTGTTAAATGTCCATGATAAATGGCAACAATTGTATTGTTGTAAGGTCTGGTTAGGTCGTGCAGTACTACTTCGCAATTAGAACCAAACTCTTCTGCAATACATTTTGCAATCTCTGACAACATTTCAAAATTATCATTTACAAAACTCATATAATTACCTCACTGATTATTCATATTAAAGAATTAATTATTTGAGGCTATCATAAAGCAATATCAACAAAATGTCAATATAGTACATAAATATCCCTTATATATGTAAAAAAATTAAAGATTAATTAAAAAATTTGTTTAAAACATGATTTATTTTTGTAATCGGAAACAATGACAAAGAATAACTGATTTTTGTAATGGAATTAAAAACCAAATTGCTAAAATCAACAATTTGTTTAACCTAAACATAAACATAAATCAACAAATTATCAAATCTATTACAGTAAAAAAACTCGTATTAATCAATAGATAAATCAATATAAATTAAAATTTCAAAAAAATGTTTAAAAAACATATTGCAAATTTCAACAAAATGTGATTAACTATAATTAAATTACTTTGAAATTTCAATTGTAAGTAAAAAAAGTAAATAATCAGCAGGAGAATATGTTTATGATGGATGTATATCAGATTTTAAAAGAAAAAGGGATTATACTGCCTTCCCCACCACCAAAAGGAGGTATTTACAGTCCAGTAATGAATTTTTCAACAAACTTACTTTATTGTTCTGGATGTGGTTGTGATATTGGTGACGGTAAATCATTTGTCGGCAAATTAGGTAGAGAATTTACGATAGAACAAGGGCAAGAAGCGGCATATAATTGTGTATTAAATTTATTGGCAAACTTAGATGCAAAACTTGGAGATTTAAATCGTATCAAAAAATTTGTGAAGATACTGGCGTTTGTAAATAGCACAGAAGATTTTGAACAACAGCCTATGGTGGTAAATGGAGGTTCAAAACTTTTACTTGATATTTTTGGAAGTGAGGCTGGTTTACCTGCTAGGACTGCAGTCGGCTGTAATACACTGCCAGATGGCATTGCCTGTGAAATGGAGGTATTGCTGGAGATTAAAGATTTGTAATTTTAGAGCAGTAAAATTTGAGGGTAAGAAGTCACTTTGATGCAAGAAGCGATTGAGAGGACTAGCAAGTTTATGAAGTGGTAACTATTTATAGTATAGCAAAAACTAGGAGGAATGAATATGTTAAAGAGATTTTTAGCATTGGTTTTATCGGGAATTATGGCAACAGCGTTACTAACTGGTTGTGGTGGCAGCACTGCAACAAATGATGCAGCTACAGATGGTAGTGCCTCTGCAACAACAAATGAGGAACAGGGGAAGGAAACAACAGAGGAAGAACCTGTTACTATATCAGTTATGTGTGCATATGCAAGCGAAGACCCTCATGGACAGTATGTTTATCAGTATGCAGATGCCTATATGGCAGCACATCCGAATGTTACAATTGAGATTACCGCAATCAGCAGTAATGATATTTATACTAAGCTTGCTGCAATGGCAACATCACCGGATGATCTTCCTACACTATTTTTTACAAGTGCGGATCAAGCCCCAACTTTGTACGATTTAGGTTTGACAGAAGACTTAAATAAATGGCTTGATCAAGATGTTTTAGGACAGTTTGCAAATGGTGTGGTGGAAGCATGTACGTTAGATGATACTATGGCTTTTTATCCGATTGATGTTCAGCCGTCCGCAGTCATCTACAGAACAGATTTATTTAAAGAAAAAGGTCTGGAAGTGCCAAAGACTTGGGAAGATTTTCTAAACTGTGCTAAGGCTCTTACAGGGGATACAAATGGGGATGGAGAAGTGGACCAATGGGGATTTTCCATGGTTGGTTCGAATAATTCCTCTGGACAAAGCCGTTTTATGAGCTATTTATGGAGTAACGGTTATGATTTGATTAGTCAAAATACAGATGGTACATGGAAAAATGATCTTGATCAGGAAGGCTTTTTGGATGCATTTTCTTTTTGGACAGATATGAATAACGTACATGGTGTGGTTCCTACCGGAATTACAGAGGTTGATTATGCAACAGCAGCAAATTACTTTGCTATGGGTTATACAAGTATGATGCTTTCCGGATCAAATGCAATAGGCGTTGCATATGCCAATAACGAGGATTTAAAAGGAAAAATTGGTTCTTTTAAGATTCCGGGAGATGCACCAGGTACTATGCTAAATGCGGAAGGTTATGCGCTTTGTAGTAAAGCAACAGAAAGTGAGAAAGCAGCAGCAGTTGATTATTTGAAATTCTTTACTTCAAATGACAGTGACTTAATGTTTTGGCAGTCAAGTGGTAAAATACCTGCAACGATTGAAGGACAAAAAGCAGAGTATATTACAGGTGATGATTATGCAGGTTACCTTGATACAATTGCCAGCGGATGTATTCCTACAGTAAACTTTGCAGGACTTAGTGGATTAAAAACAATTTTGGGTGATGGTTATTCATCTGTGTTCAGTGGTGAAAAGACGAATGAACAGGCGGTTGAAAATATGAAGACAGAGCTGGATACGCTACTGGACGATTATAATTAAAGAAATAATAAAATCCAAATCATGGGGACGGGTCAAAAGCTCATCCCTATGATTTCTCTAAAAGAACAGGATGCTTTGATATAGAATTTAATTAGAAATAGTGAGGTATTGCTCTTATGTTGACCAAATCAAGTGCAAAAATATCCAGAAATAAGATAAAGAATAAAGATGCAGCAGGATATGGGTTCATTTCACCGGCTGCTATGGCAATGTTAGCTTTAATTGTTTATCCAATGTTTTATGGCTTATACCTAAGTTTTTTCAATACAAATCTTGTGAATAAATGGAAGTTTGTAGGTTTTAAATACTACTTGCAGGCAATTACAAAATCAGATTTTTATTCATCCGTTTTCTTGACCTTTGGATTTATGATTTTAGTTGTTGCAGGGCATTTTATTTTGGGATTTATATTGGCTAATTGTCTTAATAAAAAATTTATAGGCCGTACATTTCTCAGAGTAATCTTTATGTTACCATGGTTATTTCCCGAATCGGTAATCGCACTGCTTTTTACATGGATTATGAATCCGATGTATGGGATATTGAATTCAATCCTAAAAGGACTGGGGTTGATTTCATCCAGCATTTCATGGCTGGGATCCGCTAAATTAGCTTTTCCAGCAGTAGTGTTTGCCTGTATATGGAAAGGGTATCCCCTAGTAATGACGATGGTGCTGTCTGGAATGCAAAGCATTTCCCAAGACCTTTATGAAGCTGCTGAGATTGATGGTGCCAATAAATGGAGACAGTTTTTAAACATTACAATTCCTAGTCTGAAACCAGTACTTACAACAACTTTAATCCTGGATAGTGTATGGTGGTTTAAACAGTATACATTGGTATATACCATGACAAACGGAGGACCGGGAACGGCAACAAACCTAATCAGTCTTAATATTTATGGAACTGCATTTAATGATTTACAGTTTGGTAAGGCGGCTGCTTGGGGAATTATTGTATTTATCATTTGTTATATTATTAGTAAAGTGTATAGGATGGTGCTAAAAGATGAATAAAAAAACATGGCTTGGACATAAGAAGAAAAAATGTTTAGGAGTGTTGCTCCGATATTTGTTGCTAATCGTTCTTGCTTTATTTGTAGTAGTACCGATTCTTTGGATGCTTTCTACTGCTTTTAAGTCGGAGGCGCAAACCTATTCGCCAACACCAATTTGGATACCGAATCCGATTTCCTTTGATTCCTTTAAAAAATTCTGGAAGCTTTATAACTTTGGTAAAATGACCCTGAATAGCTTAATTACTTGTCTGGGAGCAGTAGTACTTTGTGTTACTTTTTCCTGCCTTGCCGGTTATGGAGTGACAAGATTTAAGTTTAAAGGGAACAAACAATTTATGGGATTTCTTCTTATCACGCAAATGTTTCCAAGTGTAATGCTTGTGGTACCTTTTTATTCTGTACTTACAACCTATCACTTAACCAATTCTTTGATTGGTTTGATTATTGTATATGCAGCTACTAACATTGCATTTAGTACATGGATGATGGTATCGTATTTTAAAACAATTCCAGTAGAATTGGATGAAGCTGCACGTGTTGACGGAGCATCCAATTTTAGAATATTTTGGAATATTGTTCTGCCATTGACGGTTCCGGGAATTGCAGCGGTGGCTATCTTTGTGCTAATTAATGGCTGGAATGAATATATGTTTTCTTCCGTACTGATTTCAAATGATTCATTAAAAACATTGACCGTTGGTATTGTTGCATTAAATACGCAAAATCAGGTACATTGGAATGATATGATGGCGGCTTCTTCCGTTTCTTGTCTGCCATTAGTAATTTTATTCTTATGTTTTCAAAAATACTTTATTGCAGGTATGACCGGCGGTGCTGTTAAGAACTAACAGGTTAGGAGATAAAATGAATACCGTTACAATTCGTGATATTAAAGTTTTTGTTACAGCACCACATAACATCAATTTGGTTGTTGTAAAGGTACTGACAAGCGAACCTGAGCTTTATGGTTTGGGTTGTGCTACTTTTACATGGAGATATAAAGCTGTAGTAACAGCAATTGAAGAATATTTGCGTCCATTTTTGATTGGAAAGAATGTTGCTAATATTGAAGATATTTGGCAGTCTGCCATGGGAAGCTCCTATTGGAGAAACGGTCCAGTTTTAAACAATGCTCTGTCAGGCGTGGACGAAGCGCTTTGGGATATAAAGGGAAAGATGGCTAATATGCCGCTTTACGATTTGTTTGGCGGAAAATGCAGAGAAGGCATAGCGGTTTACCGACATGCAGACGGTAATAGTATTAAAGAAGTAGAAGAGAAAGTACTTGGTTTTATGGATCAAGGTGTGCGATATATTCGATGCCATATGGGAACCTATGGAGGGAATTTTGACGGAACAATGCAAACGATGGTTCATCCGATGAATTCACCTAAAGGTGCTTACTATTCTCCAAAAGACTATATGAAAAGCGTAGTGAAATTATTGGAGCATATTAGGAATGACATTGGCTGGAATTTGGAAATTATGCATGATGTCCATGAAAGACTGTCTCTTGCAGATACGCTGGATTTTGCAAAAGAAATGGAGCAGTTTAAGCTCTTTTTTCTGGAAGACAGCCTGGCTCCAGATCAGAGTTCCTATTTTGAATTTTTAAGAAAGCAAACATCAGTACCTCTTGCAATGGGAGAGCTGCTAACCAACCCAATTGAATGGAGAATAATGGTTCAAAATCAATGGATAGATTTTATACGCTGTCATTTAAGTGATATTGGTGGATTGACGCCTGCACGAAAGCTGGCTGCATTTTGTGAAGCATATCAGGTACGTACTGCCTGGCATGGTCCCAATGACTTATCACCGGTAGGTATGGCGGCACAAATGCATTTAGACTATTCAAGCTCTAACTTTGGTATTCAAGAATTTGCTGGTTTTAATGAAGAAGAAGAGGAAGTGTTCCCGGGATGTCCTATAGTAAAAGATGGATATGCATATTTAAATGATAAACCTGGAATTGGTGTTGATTTTGATGAAAAAGCGTCAAAGAAATATCCTTGTGTAAATATGGATTTTAGTTGGCTTTATAGCAGATTACCTGATGGAACGGCTGTGAGACCGTAAAGTGATAAGGAGATGGATGAAATGGATGTCTTGATTAAAAATGGTATCGTAGTAGACGGAAGCGGCAATCAACCGTTTATTGCAGATGTGGCAATAGAACGGGATATTATATGTGGTATTGGTCATTTTGAAAAGTCAGAGGCCAGGAGAGTGATTGATGCGGCAGGAAAAATGGTTACTCCGGGTTTTATTGACGGGCATACGCATGCTGAGCTTACTTTGCTAAAAAATCGACAGTGCCCAAATGAAGTATATCAGGGAATATCTACTATTGTAACCGGACAATGCGGACTTGGTTTTGCTCCGATAAAGAATGACCAGTTTGAGGATTCTATCAAAATCAATTCAGGAATCTTTGGAGATTGCAGACACTATTTAAAGCATTGGAATTCATTTCAAGAATTCTTAAATCAACTGGATGGTGCCGCAATCAATGCAGCGGCGAATGTTTCTCATAACGCGATTAGACAAATGGCTTTGGGTTTTGAGAATAAACCGTTAAAAGGAGAGGCCTTGCAGATAGCAAAGGAAGCACTGGATCAAGCAATGAAAGAGGGTGCTCTTGGAATGTCGGTTGGTTTATCTTATTATCCGGGTGGCTATAGTGACACCAATGAGCTGATTGAATTGTGCAAAATAGTGAAAGAAAATGATGGGCTGTTTTGCACACATTTAAGGCTTAATAACAATCAGATACCACTAAGTCCTGTAGAAGAGATGGTGCAAGTGGTTAAAAAGACGGGTGTTCGTCTTAATATGCTTCATTATCGAACAGGAGGTTACGAAGATATTTCAACACTCTTTCAGCCATTTAAGGAGCTTGAGGAGCGGGGAGCGGATATTCATTACGAGTATTACCCTTATCTGGTGGGAGCAGGATTGGTATTGGCACTTGTGCCAGACTGGGCGCAAGAAGGCGGATATTCAATAATTATGGAGCGCCTTCAATCAGCAGAATTACGTGATAAACTGTTGAAAGATATGAAAGAGCGGCATCAATACTTCTTTGCAAAGGGTCAGACTGCCATGATTAATATAACAAAGGATATGTATGCAAAAGAGATTGGAAAATCTATTTCTGAAATTGCTGAGGAGCATGGAGAGAGCTTTTCAGAAGCAGTCATACGATTGCTGATAGAAAATGAATTACAGGTTGGCTTTATTGGGATTGAAAATCAATCAGAGGAATTAAAAAGTAAGTTATATGAGGATCAATATCAATTGTTTATGGATCCCCGCTACACGATGGGAAGCGACACGATACCAGAAGGAGTAATATGCCATCCGCGCGGATTTGGAAGTTTTCCAAGAACGATATGCCAAATGAGAGAGAGAAGTGTAGCACCGGAATATATTATACAGAAACTAACCTCTGTTCCGGCACAGCTTTATCATTTAAAGGACAGGGGATTGATTGATGTTGGTAAGAAAGCAGATGTATGCATACTGGATTTTGATAAGGTAAGGGATACGGCAACCTTTTTAGATACAAGAAGACAGCCAGAAGGTATTGAGTCATTATTGGTTAATGGTCTGCCTGTCATGTTAAATGGTTCCCTGACTGGTATACTAAGCGGCAGAGCTTTGAAAAAAGAATAAGAATATCTGCTGATAGAGAGAATGTTAAGACATTAAAATGATGTTTAGTTAGAAGGAGAAGGTATGAATTTTTATGATAAAATGGGATTAACTCCAATTATTAATGCAAGTGAAACATACACCATTTTAGGAGGATCACTTATGGATTCCAGAGCCCTTCAAGCAATGGCAGAAGCTGCTTCTGGTTTCATAGATCTGAATCAACTAATCAGTGCAGTGTGCCAAAAAGCGGCAGAGCTTACTAAAAACGAAGCAGCTTTTGTGACAACAGGGGCGGCAGGTGGTATTATTTTATCCGCTGCAGCATGTATTTGTAAAGGAGATACTGCCAAAATGGATATGCTTCCGGTAACAGATAATTTTGAAAAAAATGAAATACTTATCTATGATGGAAACTTTCATGAGCTGGTTCCCTATTGGAAATTAATTAAACTTACAGGAGCCAAAATTGTCAGTGTGAAACCTTCCTTAGATGCAATTTCAGAAGCGGTGAATGAACGTACCGCTGCCTTTTTTCTGTTTCCAGCTTCATTATATGAAAAAGGAATTCCGGCCTGCGAGGAAACGATACCTGTGTTAAAAAGATTAGGAATACCAGCGATAGTTGATGTTGCGGCTCAATTACCACCTGTCTCTAATTTGTGGTATTATACCCGACAGCTTGGAGCTGATGCAGCAATTTTCAGTGGAGGAAAACACATCAAAGGACCACAGAGTACAGGTTTGATTGTTGGAAATACTGATTTTATAAACAGTTGTAAGCTTTTAGCAAGCCCGAATTGCAGAATCGGACGTGCATTTAAAACTGGTAAAGAGGAACTGGCTGGTTTTATAACAGCACTAGAGCTATTTGTAAATGAATCTGAAGAGGATAAGTTTAATCGACAGTTACTGCTTCTTAAGGAAATAGAGAAGAAACTTTCCCTAAATAAAGAACTACATTTGGAGATGATTATGGAAGGCAGACTGGGAACTCACCAGCCTCTTTTGCTCGTCACTCTGCCAAAAGGAAAAACAGCCAAGGAATGCAATCAATTTACTAGAAATTCTAAAATTCCAATTGATATAGGGGTATATCCACCAGAATTTGAAATGCAAGAAGATGTCATTTTTCTAAATGCCTATAACTTGAATAGTCAGTGCGTGGACATCGTTGTGAATACTGTATTGGAATATTGTAAGGCATAAAACGTAGAATCCATTATTTTTAGTATAATTGTAGAAAATAAAACAAATAATTTTAATAATTTTTATTTAAAATCAGCCATGCCAGTGTAATCCGGCGTGGTTGATTTTTAAATTAAGGGAGACATTCAGCGTTTACATAGGGATTATCTTGTAATCAAACAGGAAAAATTATACAATGTATGCATAGAATAGTATTGGTATACTGATTTATATAAACGATATCTTGAAAACATAGAAAGAAGGAAGAGAGAATGAGTAAAAAAATTGTAAATTGGGGCGTGATTGGATGTGCGGGCATTGCTAAAAGCTCAGTGATTCCAGGAATACTCAATGCGGATAATGCCAGACTTTATGCAATTTCAAGCAGAGGTGAAAGTAAATTAGAGGAATTTCGTAAAGCATTTCAACCAATTAAATCTTATTCAAGCTATGAACAACTATTAGAGGATCCGGAGATTGATGCCGTTTATATTCCACTTCCCAATGGCTTACATTGTGAGTGGACAATAAAAGCAGCAGAAAAGAAGAAACACATTCTGTGTGAAAAGCCTATGGGCGTGAATGCAAAAGAAGTGAAAGCGATGAAAGAAGCTGCCGATAAAAACGGAGTGCTTCTTATGGAAGCATTTGCCTACCGTCACAGTCCTTTAATTCAAGAAGTAAAATGTCTGGTTGAGGAAGGAAGCATTGGGAAACCCAAATTTATAGAGTCTCATTTTGGCTACTATTATATGAATCCAGAGAATGTAAGAATGAATAAGAATCTATCGGGAGGGGCAACCTATGATGTAGGCTGCTATAATTTAAATGTCATTCGTCATCTGGCAGGTTCTGAACCTATTTCAGTTTATGCGATTGGAGAAATCGAGGAAGACAGCAAAGTTGATATCAGCAGTTGTATCATGATGGAATTTGAGGGAGGCTTAAAGGCAGTTTCCTATTGTGCCTTTAATAGCAGAGAGAGAAGCGAATACACGATTGTAGGAGAAAAAGGAATTATTCATGTACCTGTTATGTTCAATGCACAAGGAGATACAAAAGTTATTATGACAAATGATTCTGGTAAGCAAGAGATAACCATTCATTGTCCTCAAAATTATATGCTTGAGGTGGAGCAATTTGGAAGATGCATTTTAGAGGGAGAAGAGCCGCTTATTTCGTATGATGATTCTCTTAATAATGCAAAGGTAATCGAAGAAGCATTAAGCCAGATTTTTAAATAGTAAAAAACACCTTAAATTGAAGCGTAAATACAAGTTGGTTTCTGCCATTTAGTTTCTTTGATGTGTTAATGTAAAAGTATTTAAGTGCTTATTAAATATACCAATATATCTTGACATTAAGATATTTATATTGTAATATTATATTAAACAAAATAGTATTTAACACAATTTAATTTAATGCAATATATAATAAAGCTCTAAATAACAAGAAAGCTCAAGCATTTAAAGGAGGAATTAGAATGACAAAAAATTTTCAAGACGCGATAAAAGCAAGGCGTTCCTATTATGGGATTAGTAAGGAAAAAGTTACTTCTGATGAAAGAATCGAAGAAATAGTAAGAGAATCAGTAAAATACACTCCATCTGCATTTAATTCTCAAAGTGCCAGAGCAATATTATTGCTTCAGGGTCAACACGACAGTTTTTGGGACATTACAATGGAAGCCCTAAGGAAGGTGGTTCCCGAGGCTGCATTTGCCAATACGGAGGAGAAAATTAATTCTTTTAAGAATGGTTATGGAACTGTGCTCTATTTCGAAGATCAGATTACGGTAAAATCTTTGCAAGAGCAATTCGCTCCCTATAAAGACAATTTTCCTGTTTGGTCACAGCAATCAAGTGCAATGCTTCAATTGGTAATATGGACAGCTTTAGAGGAAGAAGGTTTTGGTGCATCTTTGCAGCATTATACGGAATTGATTGAGGCAGAGATAAAGAAGGAATGGAACATTCCTAAGGAATGGAAAATGATTGCACAGATGCCATTTGGAAAGCCAAATGTACAGCCTGATGAAAAGCAATTTAATATCCAAGAAGAACACATTAAGGTTTATAAATAAGAAATCAATCATAAAATATAAATTATAAAAAGGAATATAGATTCTTAGCAGAAATAAACTAAGAGGAGATGTTCCTTTTTTATTTGAAAAAATAATACGAATAAATAAATACTTAGCTAACTATTGAATTTGACGCTGTAGTATGTTATATTGTTAACAGAATAAATAGAGGTATATATGATTCTATACCATCTAAGGAGAAGGAGAGAGAATTATGTTAACTACATTTAAAGCCACAGCTAAAAAGTTACCAGAAGGATTACAGGTAGAAACAAATGCAAGAGGGTTTAAAATTCTTTTTGATGAACCAGAAGATTTAGGGGGAACCAACACAGCTATGAATCCTGTCGAAGCTCTTTTGTGTGCATTAGGTGCATGTCAGTCAATTGTAGTCAGTGCATTTGCAGCAGCTCATGACATTACCTTTGAAGAGTTTCATGTGGAGCTGGAAGGAGATTTAGACCCTGACGGATTTATGGGGCTGGCAGATGTACGAAATGGCTTTCAGGAAATTCGCTTTGTCATGCATTTTAAGACAAATGAGCCAAAAGAAAAGATGGAAGAATACGCAAGATTTATAGAGAAGACATGTCCTGTTGGTGACTGCTTATCAAATGGCGTAAAATTGGTATTATCAGGTGTTGCAATCGATTAATTATGTTATACCACAAAGGAGCCTCTGTTACAAAGTGGGCTCCTTTTTGATAAAAAGGAGAAATAAACATGATCATAAAAATGTCAGTCATTCCTGGGGGAAAAATGGGTAAAATAGGTAAGATCAGTGTCAAGATTGGAGACAAGGTAGAAGATGGCGATATTCTTGCACAGGTAGAAACAGCGAAAGGAAACCGTCCCATAAAAGCGCTGTCAGCAGGTATTGTCTCTAAAATATTGTCTGAAGAAGGGGCAGAAATTGCATCCAATGCAGATATGTTTGAAATAGAGGAAGATACTATTTTAAATGAAGCAAAGGAAGAAAATATAAAAAGCGAATCGCAAAAGGTTTTAAAAGAACTTTCTACGGATTTACTTATCATTGGTGCAGGTCCAGGTGGGTATGTGGCAGCTATTTATGCAGCTAAGAACAAATTAAAGGTAACGCTTGTGGAAAAATCCGAAATGGGCGGTACTTGTCTAAACGTTGGCTGTATTCCTACAAAAGCACTTGTTAAGTCGGCTGAGGTATGTCACAATCTCAATCATGCTTCACTGTTTGGTATGGAAGTAGAAGGTAAGATTGCAGTTAATATGAAGCAAGTCATAGAACGTAAAGATAAGGTAAAGAACAGACTTATTTCTGGAATTGATTTTCTAATGAAGAAAAATGATATCAATGTAATTAAGGGTCAGGCAGCTTTTGTTAATCAGGATACAGTAGCAGTAACGGGAAATGAAAACTTCATAATAAAGGCAAACGATATTATTGTAGCAACAGGATCTAAAATATCAAAGATTGCGATTCCTGGTATGGACTTACCATTTGTATGGAATAGTACGACTGCGTTGTCCAATACAGAATTGCCAAAATCCATTTCAATCATTGGTGGCGGGGTAATCGGTATGGAATTTGCATTTATATATAAAAACTTTGGAGTTGAAGTACATGTGATTGAATTTATGGACCGTTTATTAACCATGGTGGATCGTGATATATCGAATGAAATTCAAAATATCGCAGAAGAAGAGGGAATAAAAATACATACCGGATCTAAAGTTATGAAAATCCAAAGCTCAGTGGATGGTAAGGCAGTCATTACTTATGAAGATAAGACAGGAGAACATTTATTGGTAAGCGATAACGTTTTGGCAGCTATTGGAAGGGAGCCAGATTTAGACGGACTATCAATTGAAAAAAGTGGCGTTACATTAAATAGCAAAGGCAAAGGTATTCAGGTGGATGCTTCTATGCGAACAAACATCAGTCATATTTATGCAATTGGTGATGTAACTAATATAATACAATTGGCTCATGTTGCTTCTCATCAAGGCATTGTTGCAGTAGATAATATATTAAAAAAGCAAGAAGTAATGGAATATTCGTCCGTTCCAAATGTAATATTTACAGTGCCAGAAATCGCAAGTGTTGGAATAGGTGAAAAGGAAGCAAAAGAAAAGGGTATGAATGTCTCAGTAAGTAAATTTTCATTTGCAGGAAATGGAAAAGCATTAACTATGAATGAGCCGCGTGGTTTTATTAAACTAGTTAAGAACAACGAAACAAGTAAAATAATTGGTGGTTCCATTATAGGTGCTGACGCTTCCGCCTTAATCAGTTCCCTGACTTTAGCTATTGCAAATGGATTTACCGAAAAGGAAATAACTAAGACAATATTTTCACACCCGACAACGGGTGAAGTCATTCATGAAGCAGCACTAGAATTTGGAATTGGAGCATTGCATCAGTAATGAAAAAAATAATAATATCGGAAGAATTTAATCCTTATTTTAATATAGCTGCGGAGCATCAACTGTTTTTAGACTCTGAGGAAGAGATACATTTATTCCTATGGCAGAACGAGGATTGCGTTATTATAGGAAGAAATCAAAATCTATACGCAGAATGTAACCTTGCATATCTTAAGGAAGAAAATATTAAGGCAGTACGCAGATTTTCTGGTGGGGGTGCTGTGTATCAAGATAGAGGTAATATCAATTTCACCTTTATTACCAAAGATCAATCAGCCAATCAGGTACAATTTATTAAACTGATTCAGTCGGCTATGTTAAAGCTTGGGATTGACTGTGAATTGAGTGGAAGAAATGATTTATTATACAAAAACCAGAAGTTTTCAGGTCATGCTTATTATACAGACTCTAATAATTTCATGTATCATGGTACAATGCTGGTGCGTGTGAATCTTGAGCACTTAGGAAAAGTCCTTACACCATCGCCGTTAAAATTACATTCCAAAGGGATTGAATCTGTAAAAAACAGAGTAATTAATTTATCAGATATTAACGCTGCGATTACAATAGAAAAAGTGTCTCAAGCATTTATAGAGATTTTCGAGTGCGAGAATATAGAGCATATCAATGAAACTAATTTCGAAGCTCCATTAAAAACACTTCTTGCGTCTGATGAGTGGCTGTATGCCCAGTCTCCTGATTATGATGTAGAATTAGAACGTAAATTTTCTATTGGTAATGTTACTGTGCATATTTGTGTGGCAAAAGATTTCATTCAAAAGGTTAAGATTAACACCGACAGTTTAAATCTTTATGATTTTAAAGCCTGTGAAGATAACTTGATTGGGAAACATTTTTGTGAGCAAATGATATGGGAATCTATAAGTCAGTACTTTGAAAAGAATTCATAATTTTAATCTAACTGTTAAAATAAACATAGTATCTCCAAGAGTTTTATGATAATATATAGTAAAATAAAATTTGATGGTGATTAAGATGTTTAATTTAGAAGACTGTATTGCTTTTGTTACATGTAATAGTGCTAAGGAACTAGCAGATTGTTTGGAGAAAAGGCTGAATTGTTATAGTATAACAAGAACGCAATGGATCGCATTGTATTATATTAGTAATAATAAAATGATGACACAAAAACAATTGGCGGATAAAATGTCTCTGAAAGAGCCAAGTGTAGTTCGATTGCTGGATAAGCTGGAGCTGCTTGGATGGGTAAATAGAATAAATAACGAAAACGATAAAAGAATTAAGTTCTTAATTCTTACGGATAAAGGACAAAAAATCGAGACAGAAATGTTGAATGTAGTAGAACAATTTAAGATGGATGTGCTGAACGATATTTCGGCAAGGGAATTAGACGATTTTAAATCAACGTTAAGTAAAATGGTTAATAATATACATACAGATTTTATAAAAGAATAAATGTCAATCATAAAAGAGGCTGTAGCAAAAGGACTAAATTCTAGTCGTCTTGCTACAGTCTCAGTTTTTTATTTCATACGAGGAAATAAGTCAGGAATTAGGGAGCCAATGTAGACTTGTCCGCTTTGACGCTTAAAATTTATTAAATTTTATTTTGTGTTTGTTGTACGGTTTTTATGAAAATGGTATACTTAAAAAGCATAGAAACAATCTATGAAATTAAGATTTGATAAGTAAAAAATAGGGGGCATAAAGGCTTTCTTATAAGATACTCAAAGGTTATTTGATTAAACCAAAAAGAATAAGATTAACAGCTGCAAGCTTGGAAAATTAATCGAAATCAGAGAGTTTTATTTGAAGCAGTATTTTAGGTGAGTATAAACGATAAGGTAGAGTAATGATGATGGTAGTTACTCTTTCGGCTATGAATTACTTATTTGAGACAAGCAAAAAATAAAAGATCTGGAGGAAATTAAGATGAAGAGATTGAGCATCAAGACGAAGTTGTTTTTATTAATTGGCTTTTTAATTTTAATTGTTATTATGGACAGCGCATTTGGAGGAATGGGTACCATCCAAATTAGCAATGGATTGGAAACTGTATATAAGGATCGCGTAATCCCCCTGCAACAGCTTAAAGCGATATCAGATATGTATGCAGTAAACATAGTTGATACAACCCACAAGCTAAGAAATGGAAATATTGATTGGGAGCAGGCAAGCCAGAATATAAATAATGCGCAGACTGCAATTGAAGAAAATTGGAGCTCATATTATTCCACTGAATTAACACAACAAGAAAGAACAATGGCTGATGATGTAGAAGGGCTATTAGAGACAGCCAATGCATCGGTTGAAAAGCTGAAAGGATTTATTACAGATAAAGATCAAACAGGGTTGGAAACATTTGCAAAGGAAGAGCTTTATCAATCTATTGATCCTGTATCAGAAAAGATAAGTGAATTAGTTCAGCTACAGCTTGATGTTACGGATCAGGAATACATTTCATCTCAAAATAATCTGAATTATATAATGAATGTTTATAAGATAATTGCTGTTTTAATTCTTGTTTTAATGGTCATTGCGATTCGAGTTGTATTTAGCATTACAAGATCACTCAAGCTGATGAATGTAAAATTAAGCGATTTAGCAAAAAACGGCGGTGATTTAACTCAAAAGCTTGCCGTTAACACAGGGGATGAAATAGAGGTAATGTCTCATTCAATTAATGATTTCTTAGAACTGTTGAGAAACATTATTACAGAGGTTAAAAAGTCCTCAGGTAATATGGATGAATCCTCAGGAAAAATGGTAAAAAGTGTAAATGATTTAAACGAAGGTCTGGGGGATATCTCTGCTACAACGGAAGAAATGTCAGCAGGAATGGAAGAAACCAATGCTTCAACAGAAGAGATTTTATCAATATCCTATCAGGTAGATAATATTTCAGGAGATATAAGCAATAAAGCAGTTTCAGCCTCAAAAAATGCGAAAGATATAAGCAAACGTGCAGACACAGTTCAAGAAATGGCATTAAAGTCCAGAGATATTGCGAACAGTATTTACAATCAATCAAATAAAAAAATGAAGACTGCCTTAGAAGATGCACAGTCAGTAAATGAGGTACATCTTTTGGCAGAATCCATCATGTCTATCACGACGCAAACTAATCTGCTTGCGCTGAATGCTGCTATTGAGGCGGCAAGAGCAGGAGAAAGTGGTAAGGGCTTTGCCGTCGTGGCAGAAGAAATAAGAAAGTTAGCTGAAAATTCGAAAGAAAATGCAAGTAAGATTCAAGAAGTGACCAAAACGGTTATAGATGTCGTAAACGGACTTTCTAATAGCTCTTCTGAGTTGTTAAGCTTTGTTGATGAGCAGGTAATAGCAGATTATGAAAGACTGGTTGATATCTCAAAGCAATATAAGTCAGACTCGGAGTACGTACTAGATATGTCAAGCGACTTAAGTAATTCATCAGAGAAGATGTCAGGAATTATTGAAAAGGTGGTCAGCTCGATTGCAGAAATATCAAAAGCAACAGAAGAATCCACAAACGGTTCCGTTTTAATTGCAGACAGGATTACAGATATTAGCAGCGAATCTGGAAAGATATACCAATTAGCCTGTGAATCTCAAGAGGCTTCTGCTAAATTAAATGAAGTAGTAAGTAAATTTATTGTTTAGGTAACACTTTTGCAAATCATTGTATTTCAGGTGGTTTACAAAGAAAGATATTTATTAAGAGGAAACAGTATGGTATTGGAAAAATTACGTAATCAATCTGGCTTTACGGAAAATGAAAAGAATATTGCAGACTACATACTCAGTCATATGAAAACAGTGCAGCGCTTAACTGCCGAGGAGATGGGCAGAGAAACACTCACCAGCAAGTCCACGGTTGTGCGTTTGTGCAAAAAACTTGGTCTTTGGGGCTATCAGGAGCTTAAAAAGCAGATACTTGTGGAGCAGGCGCTTGAAAATAACATGAAAAGGAAGCATGAGCCTCCTGTCATAGACGGCAAAAGCAGATATACTGATTATTTAAGTGCATTGGATTGGGTGTATGAAAGTGCAATTGGCAAAATGCATGAGCAGCTCAATCACAACATAGTAAAGCGGGTCATAAATCAATTAAATAAGATGGAACGAATTGAATTCTATTCTTCTGGTCTAGGTTATGCAATAGGAGAAGCAACAGCGCACAGATACAGTACCTTAGGGATTGAAAGTACTGCCTATAGCTCCATTAACGAAGTATTTTTGGCTACCAACAAAAGTAACCCCAAAACGGCTGCATTTGTAATCAGCCTTTCCGGAAAAAATCCATCTGCCATCAATAATGCTGAAATGTTAAAACGATATGGAATCTACGTAATAGGGATTGTTGGTGCCTTTTCAAAGGAAATTGAACAGCATTGTGATGAAGTGATTCATATGATGGAGGGAAAGCTTATCCCGGGAACAGAGCATATGACGGTGGTTCTTAGTGCTAACTATATTTTTGATTTTATATTTATGGGACTTTTGGCAAAAAGATACGATAAACAAATGGAATTATATAAGAAAATCAATTCAGATTACAAGAAATAGATGCCATATTTAGCCAATTACATATAAGTTTACAAACGCTTCCAACAGTGACACGAAAGTGTCAAAATTGGAAGCGTTTTTTGACATGTTTGTCCAATATAATATGGAAGTAAGAAAACATATTTTGGTTATGCTATACTTGTCATATCACAGTAAGATCAAAATAATATTATAAATCTACAATTTGGGTACTGGAGTACAATTATATTAATTATGTATAAGGAGGAATCATTATGAGTTTACCACAGAATTTCTTATGGGGCGGTGCAACCGCAGCCAATCAGTTTGAGGGCGGCTATACTGAGGGAGGAAAGGGCTTAAGCACTGCTGATGTTATTACGGCAGGCAGTCATACACTAGCCAGACAGATTACCTATACAACGAAAGAAGGTGTAGAATGCGCACAGCCTATCATGCCATTTAAAGATTTGCCGGATGGCAGTAAATGCGGCGTACAGAAAGGCCAATATTATCCCAGCCATGAAGGAATTGATTTTTATCATCACTATAAAGAAGACATTGCCTTGTTTGCAGAGATGGGCTTTAAGTGCTTCCGTCTTTCCATCAACTGGGCAAGACTTTTCCCTATGGGAGATGAAAAAGAACCAAATGAGGAAGGACTAAAATTCTATGATAATGTATTTGATGAATTAAGAAAATATAACATTGAACCAGTTGTTACAATTTCTCATTATGAAACTCCGCTGGAATTAGTAAATCAATACGGCGGATGGCTGGACCGCAGATGCATTGATTTCTTCGTGAATTATTGTAATACTTTATTTACACGTTATAAGGGTAAAGTAAAATACTGGATGACCTTTAATGAGATCAATATGATGGGATTTCTACCTTTCTTCGCAGGCGGGGTAACAAAATCAAACCCTCAGGCACAGGCTCAGGCAGTGCATCATCAGTTTATAGCCAGTGCAAAGGCAGTAAAGCTTGGACATCAAATTGATCCGGAAAATCAAATTGGTCTTATGATTGCATATGGAGCGACTTATGGTTTAACTTGTAAACCTGAGGATCAAGCTCTGGCGATGGAAGATACAAGGAAACGTCACTTCTATTCTGATGTAATGTCAAGAGGCTATTATCCTGCTTATAAGATTAAGGAGTATGAACGTCTTGGCGTAAAGGTTTCGATGGAGGCAGGAGATGAGGAATTGTTAAAGGAAGGCTGTGTTGACTATCTTGCATTTTCTTATTATACCTCACATTGTGTTACTTCAGAAGAAGGCGAAGCCATTGGCGGTAATTTCTCAATGGGAGTAAAGAATCCTTATATCAAGGCAAGCGACTGGGGTTGGCAAATTGATGGTATTGGGCTGAGAATTGCATTGAATGCTTTATGGGAGCGTTATCAGAAGCCATTGTTTATCGTGGAAAATGGACTTGGCGCTGTTGACAAGGTGGAAGAAGATGGAAGTATTCAGGATGACTATCGAATCGCTTACTTAAAAGAGCATATTGAAGAGATGGACAAAGCAGTCAATCAAGATGGTGTAGAGCTTATGGGATATACGCCATGGGGCTGCATTGATTTGGTTTCAGCAGGAACCGGAGAGATGAAAAAAAGATATGGGTTTATCTACGTTGACAGAGATGATAATGGCAATGGAAGTCTGGCTCGTTCCAGAAAAAAATCGTTCCATTGGTATCAACAAGTAATTGAAAGTAATGGAGCCAATTTAAAGGATATTCAATTGTAATCATTCAATACCTCTAACATGCAGGTGATGTACTAGCACAGCCAATAATCTAGTTACCAGTTCAAAGAAAAGCACATAGATAAAACATTTTAGAATATTTTCCATTTATCAGCGTATTTATTAATATAACTTTTCAAATAGGTGAGCTAGTAAAAATCATGCAAAATTGGATTCTTGATATAATGAATAAATATGGATATTTTGGAGTTATGTTTTTAATAGCGGTTGAAAATATTTTTCCGCCCATACCTTCAGAAGTAATACTTACCTTTGGTGGCTTTATGACAACTTATACATTTTTAAATGTTGGAGGTGTCATAATTGCTGCCACCTTTGGTTCTGTAATTGGTGCAGTCATTTTATATGGTGTGGGAATCTATTTGTCGCCAGAGCATCTTGGCAAATTGCTTGATGGGAAGTTTGGAACATTAATAAATTTAAAAAAAGAGGATATGTTAAATGCTTGTGAATGGTTTAATAAGAAAGGAAAAAGGACAGTATTGTTCTGCCGCTGCATACCAATAATAAGAAGTCTGATTTCTATACCTGCCGGTATGGCTGAAATGAAAATGAGTCTTTTTTTATTCTACACCACAATTGGTTCAGTTATGTGGAATACATTATTAGTCTGTCTGGGAGCAGTGTTAGGTGCCTCATGGGAGAAAATTGTTGAAAAAACCGGTGTTTATTCACAAATAACGTTTCTTGTTTTGACTTTTGGTATAACCTATGCTGCAATACAGCTTGTGAAAAAGAATCTTTGCAAACGAAGTGAAAAAGAACAATAAAAAACACATCATGGAATGATTACCATAATGTGTTTTTTCTAATGCTGATAAAAACTATTTTCGTAAAATTTATTGTGTGCTACAATGTCAATAAAAAGGGGATTGATTTACAGAATGATGAAAGGGATAGGTACAATATAAAACTGTAAATGAAATAAAGGAGGGTAAAATTATGAAATTATGGTATCAAAAGCCGGCTGCCAGCTGGGAAGAGGCTTTGCCGATCGGAAACGGACGTCTTGGTGCTATGGTATGCGGAGGTATCCAAAAAGAATTGCTTTATCTAAATGAAGACAGTATCTGGTATGGAAAATCGATCAACCGTATTAATCCTGACGCATACAATAATTTAGACAACGTAAGAGAACTTATTTTAAATGGAGAAATTCAAAAGGCAGAAGAGCTTTTGAAAGTTGCATTTTCGGGTACACCACAAAGCCAGCGTCCTTACCAATCGCTGGGGAAAATGACAATCACGATGCAGGGGTTAAAGGAAGAGTCACAAAATTATGTCAGAAGCCTTGAGCTTGAAACAGGAATATGTACCACCACATTTACAATTGGAGAAGCTGTTTATACAAGAGAGGTATTCTCCTCTTATCCGAATAAAATAATGGTAATGCATATGACTTGCAGTCAAAAGGCAAGCATCAGCTTTCAAGCATTCATGAGCAGAGAGCGCTATTATGATAATGCGGGAGCAGTGAATAACCATACAATTTATATGGACGGCAATTTAGGTAAGGGTGGTGTTGAATTTTACTGTGCCCTTATGGTAAAGGCAAACGGCGGAAACGTAAGAACTGTCGGTGAGCATTTAATTGTAGAAGAGGCAGACAGCGTTATGCTATGCTTTGCAGCAGATACCACCTTTTACTCAAAGGAACCTAAGAGAAATGTGCAAAAGCTTCTAAATGCCGCAGCGAAAAAGTCCTATGACAAATTAAAATTAAAGCATATAACTGATTTTTCTGAGTTAATGCAGAGAGTTTCTTTTACATTAATTGATGGAGAAAACGCTTCCTTGCCTACCGATGAAAGAATCAAAGCCTTTGGAGCAGGGATAAAAGACAACTCTTTAGCGGCATTATATTTTCAATACGGCCGTTATCTGTTAGTATCCTCAAGCCGACCGGGAAGTCTTCCTGCTAATCTTCAAGGGATATGGAACAACAATATGACACCATGCTGGGACTCTAAGTTTACAATCAATATCAATACAGAAATGAATTATTGGCCTGTAGAAATATGCAATCTCTCAGAATGTCATCAGCCGCTTTTTGAACATTTGAAACGACTGGTTAAGACAGGTAAGAAAACGGCAAAAAAAATGTATGGCTGCCGTGGTTTTTGTGCACATCACAATACCGATCTATGGGCTGACAGCGCACCCCAGGATATATATACCCCAGCTTCTTATTGGACACAGGGCGGTGCTTGGCTATGCACTCATCTTTGGATGCATTATCAATACACCATTAACAAGGAATGGCTTAAGAAAGTGGCTTACCCAATTCTAAGAGAGGCGGTATTATTTTATACAGACTTCTTGGTGGAAAAGGACGAATATTTGGTGACCTGTCCATCCGTTTCACCAGAGAACACTTACATACGAGTCGATAAAAAACAGGTGGAAGGTCAGCAGACAACCAACGTGACATCAGGCTGTGCTTGTTATGGCCCTACTATGGATAACCAGATTCTGCGAGATGTATTCAGTCAGTTTATTGAAATGGTCAGGGAATTGGAATTAGACGATGACCTAGAGAAGCAGGCAAAACTGATTCTTACCAAGCTGCCGCCAAACCAAGTCGGTAAATATGGGCAGATTATGGAGTGGTGTGAGGATTATGATGAAGCAGAGCCTGGACATCGACATATATCCCATTTATACGGTCTGTATCCGTCTCACCAGATAACGGTTGATAAAACACCGGAGCTGATAGAAGCTGCTAAGACTACATTAAAGCGCAGACTCGATAACGGGGGTGGACATACAGGCTGGAGTTGTGCATGGATTATAAATTTCTATACTCGCTTGCATGATGGGAATACAGCACTATCCTTTTTGCAGCGAATTATGCGTCAGTCAACCTACCCAAACTTGATGGACAATCATCCGTTAGGCTCTGGATCTGTATTTCAGATAGACGGAAACTTTGGAGCTTGTGCGGCAATTGCGGAAATGCTGGTACAATCAGATGATGATAAGGTATGGCTGCTTCCGGCTCTTCCAGACGAATGGGAAGAAGGAGAAGTTAAGGGACTTTGTGTATACGGAGGTGCTTCTATAGATTTAATGTGGAAAAACCATAAGCTTAAGACGGTAGAGCTTCATTCAAGGCGGATTTATCCGATTACTCTAATCTACCGTGGAACAGAAAGAACAATTCAAACGGATTGCAATAGATTAGAATTCAATTTATAAATAGGATCAGATGCTAGAAATGCTGAAATTGTTAAAATGTTTATTAATAGATAGGGGTATGATTTAGTTAGGAAATCATATCCCTTACTTGTTTACTATTCATTAAGGCACGGCAGATTCCATAGGTTACAATACCTGCAATAACAGCCTCAGGAATTCCATTTGCGAATATAATTGTAAGAACTGCAGAATATACGGTGTCTATCGGAATATTTCTTGCAGCGGCATAAGAATCCTTAAACATAAAATAGATTCCATTCATAACAAGTAGTGTATTGGTGAAAGAGCCAGCAATACCAGCCAAAACATAGGTAATAAGGTGTTTTCTTCTTGCAAACAGCTTGTCCAGTAGCCGATAAACGTAAAAAGGTACTATTCCCACCATTATACGCGGAATAAAACAGATGATTAATGCCATTAAGCTGCCGCTATCAGTTCCTGGTATTGGAATGAACGGAGAAAATGCAAAGGACAGAATAACGGGGGTAAAAGTATTGCTGATTAGGCTGGTTAAGCCAAACAAAAAACCAAGAAATGCCCCCTTTTTTGGTCCAAGCAGGATAGCGCCCACAATGACAGGGATATGAATAATGGTGGCCTTAATTATTCCAAGTTGAATAAAGCCTATTGGAGTAAAGGCCAGAATAAAAATAATTGCTGCAAATAGAGAAATTAGTATCAATTGCTTTGTTTTAAGGGGTTGCATCCAGTTTTCACCTTTCTTGAAAATATTTTAACGATACCGTATTTTATAATTACTAAATACCATTTTAATTATACTAAAATGTTGGCTGAAAGTGAATTAAAAATTCAGCCTGGTCAAGGAAATCCCCCACTTTTTAAAGCGGGGGTATGGTAGTTACTTTCATTTGCTTTTTATATTCTGCAATTAATATTTTTGCTGTATCGAACTCTAATCGTTCACTGATTACCATACGCTTTATTAATGCGATATAAGGTTCGTTTTCGTTTTTGTTATTCAGTTTAATTTTTTGAATTAATTTATCAAGTCTCAGTCTTACAGTAGGATATGTTACATTATAATGTTTTGCAATTTCTTTTAATGAACCAGATTTTAATATAAAATTTTTTATAAAAGATATGTCTTCATCTTCAAGATTAACCATCCATTCCGGAACTATATCTATAGTCATAATAAACCCATCCTTTAATTTTGTATTTAATAATATTAATTATAAAGTTAAATAATATTAAAATCAAGTTATTTTTGTTATGTGATTGTTTTTCATTATAAAAGAATCGTATTGAAAATTCTTTACTCTTGCAATTTGTTTTAAATAATTATAAAATAATTAAGATAAATATAAAATAATAGAAAGGATGAAAGTAAATGGTGCAAATTAAAATTTCTGAAAAAAAACGTGCTGTTATAGCAACGGATATGATTGGACTATTTTTCGAGGACATTAATTACGCGGCAGATGGTGGTCTGTATGCAGAGATGCTAGAAAACAAGAGCTTTGAATTTCTAGATGCTTACGGTGATAAAGGGGATTATTATTGTATTTATGACGGTGGTTATGGCTGGAAACCATATCCTGTGAAGGCAAAGGCAGATATGCTGTATGTAACAGGAAGTCCTGTTGCAGAGGAAAATCCACACTACCTTCGGTTTGTTGCAAGGGAAGATCATTGCGGCTTTTCCAATCAAGCCTATGAAGGAATTGTGTTAGAAAAGGAAAAGAAATATAAAGTATCCTTTTATGCCAGAAGTGTTCAGTATCATGCGAGCGTTACCGTTGCAATAAAAAAAGACGAGATTACTTATGCAAGCAGCCAGGTGGTATTAAAGAGCGGTGAAGCACAGCAGAAAAAAAGCTGGAACAAATATGAGCTTGAATTAACAGCAAATGCCGATATAGAGGGGGCATTGTTTGTAATCACATTGGAAAAATCAGGTATAGTTGAATTTGATTTTATCTCTATGATTCCTAGTAATGCAGTTGCAGGAATTTTTCGAAACGATATATTCGAAATGCTACAAGCGCTTAAACCGGGATTTATTCGTTTTCCGGGTGGCTGTATCGTTGAGGGTAATACGCTGTCAAACCGATACCGATATAAGGATACATTAAAGCCAATTGAACAAAGAAAAAATAATTGGAATCGTTGGGCGGTGCATGGAAATGAAGAAGCAAATCAGTACCATAGCAGATTTTCTCATTACAACCAGTCTCTGGGAATTGGCTATTATGAGTATTTTTTATTATGTGAGCTGTTGGGTGCAAAGCCCTTACCTGTACTTCATGTTGGACTCGCATGTCAATACCAGTCCTTTGAGCTTGTGGAGCCCGAAACAGAGGAATTTATGGAATATATACAGGATGCACTTGATCTAATTGAATTTGCAAACGGTGATGTAACAACCCAATATGGTGCCTTGCGTGCAAAAATGGGACATAAACAGCCATTTGGACTAGAGCTTATTGGAATTGGAAATGAGCAATGGGAGACAGATCAGTCACGCTTTTTTGAACGTTATATCATACTAGAGAAAGCAATTCATGAATGTAATCCGTCAATTCAACTGATTGGTTCAGCAGGTCCTGACATTACATCAGATAAATATCATAAGGCATGGGAGTTTTACCATAAGGAAAGCCTCAAAAAAAATAATTTTGTTTATGCAGTAGACGAACACTATTATGTAAACCCCCAATGGTTTTATGAGAATACAGATTTTTATGATAACTATGACAGAAATGTCAAGGTATTTGCAGGTGAATATGCAGCACATCCAAAGAAGCTAGAGCTTTCACAAAAAAATACGTTAGGTGGTGCACTCTCAGAGGCAGCATTTTTAACCGGAATTGAGCGCAACGCAGATGTGGTAGTGCTGGCTTCCTATGCACCACTCTTAGCAAGAGAGGGTTATGCCCAGTGGGCTCCTGATATGATATGGTTTGATGCGGCAAAGGTTTATGCAACACCAAGCTATTACGTTCAAATGCTCTATTCAAAATACAAGGGCAGCGTAACTTTGGATACACTTGAAGGTCAGAAAGCTCTTATAAAAAATAACATTTATTATAACATAGTACAAAACGAAAACACTGGAGATATCTATGTAAAAATAGTCAATGCAAATGAGGAAACGGTGACGGTTGAGCTGGTACACGAAGCAGGAGAAGAAATTCATATCAGTGAAATTGTATACATAGGAGATAAGGACAAAGATTCCTGTAATTCATTAAAAGAGCCATTTGCTATTTCACCTAGTCAGCAGATACCAAAGCAGAGGGTCAATCAGGTAACACTTAAAAAGAATTCCTTTACCGTGTTAACGATGAAAAGATCTTAGATGTAAAATGGGAGTAAATAAAAGGTAGAAAAAGTATATGAAATAGGGTATGATATTGTTATATGAATCGTTTTAGGAGGGACATATGGCAACAATTAAAGAAGTAGCAAAGCTTGCAAAGGTGTCCATTGGAACTGTGTCAAACGTTTTAAATGGAAAGACATTAAATACAGAGCTGATTGACCGGGTAGAAAATGCCATGCAGCAATTATCCTATCGCCCTGATGCCAACGCACGCAGTCTAAAGAATACAAAAAGCAAGCTGATTGGAGTAATTCTGCCAAATATCATACATCCAGATTTTTCACGCTTTTTATCGGAGCTTGAAATATTATTAAGAGAAAAAGGCTATGGAATTTTACTTAAAATAAGTCAGAACAACCGCCTGCTAGAAAAAAAGAGCATTGCTCAGTGCTTAGAACAGTGTGTGGATGGAATTATTTTATATTCTACGGCGAATAAGGTTGTAGAAATTACGAACGAGGACATTGCTTTTCCCATTGTCTTAATCAGTAAGTATCAAGTGCCAGATTTTGTGGGAGATACAATTATTATTAGTTATAAAAAGGCATTGGAGCAGGCTTATGAGCAGCTTAGAAAAAAAGGTATTGATCAGATAGGACTTATTTTTGAATCGCAGCTTTTGCTTTCAGAGGCAGCATCAGACTTGTATGAAAAATATGAGACATTAGAGCGATATGTTAAAATTGTGGATTATAGTAAGGAGAGGGGCTTCAAAGCTGCTTATGAGCTTTTCTTTGAACACCCTGATATGAAAGGAATTATTGTCAGTAACAGCTTGATTGCGGCAGGGGTCAAGAAAGCATTAGAGCTATTGGAAATAAAGGATATGTTTGTTTTTACCTTGAAAGAAAATAATTGGCTGGAGGATAGTGATTATAACGCTGGAATAATCAGTATTTCTCAAAAGGAAGTAGTTGAACAGGCAGTTGGCAGACTGATAGAGGCCATTGATAATCCAAATGTGCACGAGCGAATGACACAAGTAATTCAGGCACATCTTGAATATGAGACTAAGCCGTTGGTACCTGTTTACAGCGGAAAGAAAAAGTTAAAATTTGCTATGTTTGATTCACCCGTTTCAAGGGGACTTTTAATGCTGGCTCGTAACTATCAGGAAAAGACAGGTGTAAGACTGTTTTTTGATCTCTTGAGTTATCGGGAATTGGAAGAGTTGATTATTAAGAGTGCAGAGGAAAAAAGCAGTGAATATGACGGCTATATGCTAGATATTACGTGGCTAGATGAAGCAGTTGAGCAAGGAGGAATACTTTGTCTTGAGGATAGCTTTGGAGAGGATACAAGGTATTTAGACGGCTTTATTGATGAAATGCTTCGTGAGTATGGGATGAATCAGAACAAGCTGTATGCTCTTCCCTTTATGTCTGGAACGCAGCTTTTATTTTTCCAGAAAGATTTGTTTGAGGATCAGAGTTTAAAACGCCAGTTTATAAGGCAGTATGGGGAAGAGCTGGTACCTCCTTCCAATTGGGCTCAGTTTAATCTGGTATCCGAATTTTTTACCAGAGCTATTAACCCTAAATCTCCGATACTGTATGGTAATTCTTGCGTCAGAGGGGAAAATGTATTTAATTCCATTGGATTTTTAAATCGGCTTTGGTCTTATGGAGCTGACCTGTTTGATGAAGCGGGTAAAGTAACTATTAATTCACAAAATTCCCTTACCGCTTTAAAGAATTATATAAAAAGCTTTCAATTTACTGCTTCTGATGAGAAGATAAATTCATGGGATGACATGGTATCGGAATTTAAAAAAGGCAGTACGGCAATGGCAGTTATCTATGATTCTCATGCCATGGAAATTAATGATTACACCAAATCTAAGATTGCAGGAAATATCGGAAGTGTATTGATTCCTGGAAGTGCGCCAGTGCTTGGTGGATGGAGTCTTGCATTGAATGCATATAGCAAGGAAAAAGAGGCAGCGATGCAATTTTTAAAATGGGTTTGCAGTGAACAAAATTCTATCCCATTATCTTTACTGGGAGGTTCCACAGTAAGAAAGAGTTATTATGAAAGAGCCGATTTGGAAAATATGTATCCTTGGAAAAAGCTTATATTGGAAAGTTATAAGCGAAGCAGAAAGCGTAAATTTCCAAGTAACAGCACAAAAACGATACGTAAAAACGAAATCTATATGAGAATTATACCGCATGAAATCAATCGGGTTTTATTGGGAGAAATCACAGAGGAGGAAGCCCTTTCTAATATGGAAGCAAAAATAGAAATGCTGTTTGGATAAACGAGAGGAAACGAGAATCATTGTTTCGCTTGTCATATCACGAATTTGATTAGTCACTATGAATAAATAGTGACTAATTTTTTTGTGCCTTTTTAACAAGATTAAAAAAAAATAAAAAAAGTACTTGCAATCCATAGAATATAAGATTAATATAAATACATGAAACGATTCATGAAACAAAAATAAACGGAGGTACGAGCATGATTGATTTTAATGACAAGAAGCAGGTGGCAAAAGCGATTCAGTACACAAATGTGAATCCGAATTTAACAAAGGAAGGAATGCTAAAACACTTAGAGACTTGTATGCGATACGATTTTCAAGCAGCAATGGTAGCTCCTTGCTTTGTGCGTCTTGCAAAAGATGTGTTAAAGGGAACCCAAATTGAAGTAGCATCTACGCTGAATTTTCCTATGGCAAATGACACGTTAGAGATGAAGCTGGCCGCCTTAAAGGAATTAATTAAAACGGGTGTCGACCAATTTGATTTTCCGCCAAATCCAGGTCTTCTAATCGGGGGCTTTGAAGAGGAATATTTTGAAGAAATGAGACAGGTAGTAGAGATTTCTCATGCCAGCGGCGTTATTGTAAAATCAATGCTTGAATTTGGCTACCTAAATGAAGAGCAAAAAGTAAAAGCAGCAAGACTTGCCTATAAAGCTGGGATTGACTGGGTAAAGCAATCAAGTGGATGGGGCATCGGTGGATGTGCCGCTACGATAGAGGATGTTAAAATATTAAAAGATAATATTAAGGCACCTTGCCGAGTGAAAGTATCAGGTAAGGTAAATACCTTAGAGAAAATGAAAGATATGTTCATGGCAGGTGCAGAATTAGTAGGAACCAGTTCCGGCCCTGAAATCGTAGATGGCTTGGTCGGAGATATCAACGCTTATTAAAGAGCAGACAAAATTGGGAGGGTAATATGAACAAAAAAACACTTAATTTAGTGATTTGGGCGACATGGATTGCATTGCTTGCATTGATGATTCAGATTATTGACCAGTTAATAGGAACGAAGATGCCTATTGGTCATACGGGAGCTTGGATTGCTTTTCAGTCCTGGGCGGTATATTTCCTTGGAGGCTGTACGCCAAAAGGAGGTTTCAAAGGTTTTATCTCTTATGTAGTGGGAATTACAACAGGCATTGTTATTTTTGAATTAGCCGGAATTTTATCTTTTGCAGGAGCATTTTGGTGTGTGCCAATTGCTATTTTTATTCCAGTCATTCCCGTTATGTGTTTTGAAAAAATTCCGGTATTAGACTATATTCCGGCAATTTTTATTGGATGTGGAGCATTCTTTGGAATTATGAACTATGTTCCTGATGCAACCTATGCAGGTGCAGCCGCTTATGAACTGATCTTTTGTGCACTCGGTTTAATATTTGGCTGGATTGCAATTACGGGAAAAGGAATCATTGACAAAAGGATACCGGTAAAGAAATAGGAGGAGCGCAATGAAAGTATGTATAATTGGCAGCTATGCAAAGGCATTAGTTATGACATCAAATCGGATACCTTTGGCGGGTGAAACCTTAATCGGCTATGACTACAGGGAAACCTATGGCGGAAAAGGCTCTGATATGGCGGTACAGGCGGCAAGGCTAGGTGCAGATGTCAGCTATATTGGCGTAGTTGGTAAGGATAGCTTTGGCAGTGAATTTATAGACCTGATGGAGAAGGAAGGCGTAAAGACCAAAGGTATTCGTATTACAGAAGAAAAGCCAACAGGTGTAGGCTTTATAGTAAAAGACATCAATGCAAGCAATGTCATTGTTGTAGATATGGGCGCAAATGAATTAATCTGTTCTAAGGATATAGAAGAGAATATGGACTTGATAAAGGGGGCAGATGTAGTTCTGGCACAGCTTGAAATACCAATTGATACGGCACTTTATGCATTAAAGAAAGCAAAAGAATTAAACAAGATAACCATTTTGAATCCAGCACCAGCAGTCAGTCTTTTGAATTACGATTTAAGCTTTGTAGATATCATAACTCCGAATGAAACGGAAGCAAGGATTACCATTGGTGAATTGCCAAAGGTAAGCATGACCCATCGTGAAGTCGCTTTGAAGCTTTTAACAACGGGTTGCAAGAAAGTAATTATGACCCTTGGAGGTGATGGAGTAGACATCCATACAAAAGAAAGTAGTAAGCATGTAGAAGCTTATAAGATAGAGGTGGTGGACTCTAATGGCGCCGGTGACAGCTTTAATGCATCACTTTCAGTGGCTTTGGCAACTAAAACGTCAGAGGAAGAGGCAGTGGACTATGCCAGTGCTGTAGCGGGACTTTGCTGTACGAAATGGGAGACGGTACCGTCTTATCATACGGCAGAAGAAGTGGAAGCGTTTAGAAAGGGATATAGAAAAGGAAAATAAAATATAGTATGATTGGAGGAGAAGAAATGAGACCAGGTCGTATTTTACACCCGGAATTGGCAAAAGCACTGGCCACTTGCGGACATACTGATATAGTGCTAGTTACAGATGCAGGATTTCCAATACCAAAGGATGCCAACCGAATTGATTTGGGGTATTATGCAGGACAGGCAGATGTTTTGGATATACTAAAGATGCTGAGGCAGGAAATCTTTGTAGAGCAAGTAGCTTTTGCAGCTGAGGTAAAGACACATCATCCCGCACTTTATCAGGAGCTGCAAAAAATTTATACAGGAGCTGGTGCCACATTTAAGAAAACAACTCATGAAGATTTAGTTGAGAATATTGCACCAATGGCAAAGGTAGTCATTCGCTCAGGTTCCTTAAATGCGTGGGCTAACTTTGCTCTGACTTGCAGCACCGATCCATTTGCATGGTTTACAGAAGAGGATATTACAATTTTACCTGCATATGTAGAAAGAAGAAAAAGAATTGCTCAAAATGAAATTCCAATGTTATAGATGTCGATAATAAAATAAGAAAAGGTGGGTTTTATGAACGATATTAAGAGAGAATTAGAAATGGCAACGCTTCCTACGCTTCCAAGACGTAAGGATTATAAGATAGGGATTATTGGTGCAGGTTTTATCGTGCGAAATTGTCATCTGGTGGCTTACAAAAAGGCAGGATTTTATCCATATGCCATTAGTTCTCTGTCTTTGGAGCAGAGTAATGAGGTTGCTTCGTTGCATCAGCTGGAGAAGGTTTATGAGGATTGGCATGCATTAGTAGATGATGAAAGCATTGAAATTATTGATATTGCTGTACCTCCGCATGCGCAGCTTGAAATTGTGGAATATATCTGTTCGAAGAAGCACATTAAAGGAATATTGTGTCAGAAACCAATCGCAATGTCGGTAAAAGAGGCAAAGAAAATTGTAGAATTGGGAAAAGAGGCACAAATTCCAATTGCAGTTAATTCTAATATGCGTTACGACCAGTCCATGAGAGCCTTAAAATACATTTTAGACAAAAAACTGATTGGAAAACCAGTGATTGCTAGCATTGACATGAGAGCGATACCAGATTGGCAGGCATTTTTAAAGGATTATCATAAACTAGAAATTTATGCAATGGCAGTACATCATATTGATGTATTCCGCTATTTGTTTGGTGATCCCCAAAAAATTACGGCAGTGTGCAGAACGGATCCAAGAACCAAATTTGAGCATACGGATGGAATCGTTCAATATACTTATCAATACGAGGACGGACTTATGGCAACCAGTTTAGATGATGTGTGGGCATGGCCGGAGGAGCCTTGCAAGAAGCATAATTATATTAACTGGAGAGTAGAAGGAACAGAAGGTTTTGCAGAAGGAGATATTGGTTGGCATAAAAGAGCACCAGAATTTTGTGGAAGTACATTAAGGCTTACCTGTAAAGCTTATCCGGATCAGTGGATTGAACCAAAGTGGGATACGCAGTGGTTTCCGGATGCTTTTGTGGGTACGATGGCAAATCTGTTGTGTGCAGTAGAAAATAAAACCGACCCCGAAATCAGTGCAGAGGATAATGTAAAAACTCTTGCCTGTGTAGAGGCTTGCTATCAGTCAATTGAAGATGAGAAAACAGTTTATCTGTCAAACGTTTTAAACGAGGAGGTACAATAGTATGATTTCAGTAGGAATTTTTACAGGTTATTATCCATATACGTTAGAGGAAACTATTACAAAAGCAAAAAAGGACGGCATGAATTGTGTGCAGCTAGATTTAGAATTTAAGGATATTGATTTATCAAGAGGTCATATTACGAAAGAAAAAGCCAATCAGGTACGAGATGCATTTCGTGATGCCAATCTCCCGGTTGTCGCGATTTCGGCCTATACAAATTTGGTGCACCCAGATCCCGTTAAAAGAGAAGAGAATATCCATTATGTAAAGGAAATCCTTGCACATGCAAGAGACTTTGGAACACCATATGTGGTAAGTGAAACTGGAACCTATAATGTGGAAAGTGACTGGCTCTATGATCCAAAGAACTCAACTGAGGAAGCTTATCAGGAGTTTAAAAAAATTGCTTTAGATATTGCGAAATTTGCCTATGAGCATGATGCTGTATTCCTAGTAGAAAATTATGTTAATAACATTGTTGGATCAGTCGACCAAGTGGCCAGATTATTGCAGGAAATAAATCATCCGGGAATTGGATTATTACTAGATCCAACTAACTATTTTGATGATTCTAATATTGATGATGTCAATCCAACCATTGAGAAAATTTTCCATGTTTTGGATGATAAAATTAAGGTTGCGCATGCCAAGGATTGTAAGAGAGCTGAAAATACAGGAGAAAAATTCGGAGGTGGCAGTGCAGAACATAATAGTTTTCGTGGCGCGGGTGCAGTTGAACTTCCGGCTGCCGGTCTAGGAGTGCTAAATTATGAATTGTACGTAGAGAAGTTGTCCAAAACTCATCCAAACATTCCGATTATTATTGAGCATTTGGATGAAAGCGATATTCCAAGAGCTAAAAAATTCGTAGATGATACGCTAAAGAAAATGGGTGTATAGGTCTTAGTTTTAAGTCAGTTAATATAAAAATGATCAACGCATATGGTAACGGAGAAAGAAGTTTGACATATTAAACAAAGTCAATCAATCGTTCTCCTTTACCATATTTTTGTAATAACATTTAATCCTTTGTAAGAAGATTTCCGCTTTTTATCATCATTTCCTTAAGCTTTTGCAATTCGATATATTCAAGTACTGCACGTCGTCCATTATTACTTAGTGAGAGTACATCAGAAATCAGTTCTCCTGAGGTATATTCCCCAATTACTGCTTGATTGAGTGCATTGACACCTTGTTTACATGCAGTTTGCCCAAGTAAATAATCAGTTGAAACATCATAAAAATTAGCTAGAGAAATAACGGCACGAGTTTGAAGGTCAGACTCTCCTTGCTCACATCTTGAATAGTGTTGCTGAGTTGTACCTATTACTCTAGCAATGTCTAATTGTCTCAAATCCTTATCTTCTCTAAGTCCACGTATGATTTCATATGATTTTTTCATATATTCATTTCCCTACTCCTTTACATTTTATTTGTGTATTAAATAGTATCACACACTATATTGGTGTATTGACATAAACTTATAATTAATGTACAATGATGTTTAATACATTTATCATGTGTATATATGGTGGCTTTTATCCATTGCGATTATTTTACAGCAAATATCTAAAGTAAATATGGTATATTGATGAATTAATTTAATACATTTGCATATAAGGCATTACAGACTGACTCAATGTTATTGCGCGCATATTTGAGTCATTTTCCTTGCCTAACGAGCAATGACTTTTAATTAAAATAGGATAGGAATTTAGAGCATGTAAGAAGAAGGTGTCAGCAAAAGCTGATTATACTTGAGATACCAAATATTGCAAGTCCACAAATAAGGGAAAAGGACATAATACGCTTTCACATGAAGCTTAATTGCAAATAGACAATTGCGCAGTCGCTTATATTGAGTGATTACACCTTCTTATAAATTATGAATATTTGTTATACACATATTCTTTTAAGAAAGGTGAGTGAAGATGATTTTTAATAATTTAGGGGATGTATTATATATCATTCACGCGCTAGAGTCGATCAACACATCAATATGCATTACTAATACCAGGCAGGAAATTGTTTATCAAAGTTCAAGAAAAAATATTGCGCATAATTTGGCTGCAAATGACGTAAAAAGAGTTATCGAAACATTACAGCAGTCGCAGAATGCGAACTTTAAAATACAAATGATTGATGATTGGATTACTGCAATCACTTCTGTAACCCTTTTAATTGGAAGCGAGACATATTTGTTAGAATTCAAGCAGTTTATTTCAAGTTTATGGCATTTTAATACGGAATGTCATAATTTTGATAATATGTCAATACATCAAATTAAGGAGATGGCTATTACTGATTCTCTTACAAAACTTTATAATAGAAGATATATTGATGAGCGGCTGCCCATTGATATGCAAAGTTCGTTTGAATTAGACAAACCAATCAGTATACTGTTTATTGATATTGACTATTTTAAGAAAATCAATGATAAGAATGGACATGCAGCAGGTGACCAGATTTTGCAAGATTTAGCACTATTGCTTCAAAAGCAGTTTAATAAAGAAAATGGCTGGGTTGCCAGGTATGGGGGGGACGAAATTTTAATTTGTTTACCTGGATGTACAAATAAAGTCGCAAAAAGAATGGCTCACAGATTGAGAAAGACAATTGAGAAAACCGCTTTTCGCATTGCAAAGTCGGAAGTAACGATTACTTGTAGTATCGGGGTGAAAACGATCCTAAGAGATTCCGGTGTTACAAACATATCTGAACTTATGATAATGGCAGATAAGAACTTGTATCAGGCGAAGCAAGAAGGCCGAAATAAGGTAGTTTGAGAAATTACATCAAGCTTTGAATAAAAAGTCTAAAACCATGTTAATACGGTTTTAGGCTTTTTCTGGTTTAATAGGAAAAGCAGGTAATGATCAAAGGGGCAGCTTACGAACAATAATAAAATAGTACCAGAACAATTGTTTGCTTTGACTTGACTTAAGAGGTTGAGGATGTTAATATATTTTCATAACTTACTAGGAGGGTTACTTATGGAATATGTAATTGACAAAAGTAAAGTACATATCGTTATGGAAAAGAAAAATATAAAGACACAATCGGAATTGGCAGAAAAATTAGGAGTAACAAAAAATCAATTATCGGTTATTTTGTCAGCAAACAGCAACCCTTTAAAAAGTAATTATCAAAAACTTTGTGATGTTCTTGAAGTTAAACCAATGGATATCATTATTCCAAAAGAAATAGTAGAAAAAAAGAAAAAAGATAAGATTACTGGAAGTCGATTAGAATATGTTGATGTTACTGCTGTTAAGGCTAGTAGACATTATAATTCGGTTGAACTATTTGCAGGAGCCGGGGGATTAGCTTTAGGCCTAGAAATGGCTGGATTCCATGCACAGGGATTAATTGAAATTGATAAATACGCTGCACAAACTTTGAGAGAAAACCGACCTAAATGGAATGTAATAGAGGATGATATAGTTAAGGTATCGGAGAATGGGGTAAGGAATTATTTGACAAAAAATTGTGAAATTGATTTTGTCTCCGGGGGATACCCTTGTCAGGCTTTTAGCTATGCAGGACATAAATTAGGATTGGATGATGTACGAGGAACGATGTTTTTCTATTTCGCAAAAGTAATTAAAGATTTAAATCCAAAAGTATTTCTTGCAGAAAACGTAAAAGGGTTAACGACACATGATAATGGAAAAACTTTGCAAACAATGATTACTATTTATGAAAATATGGGTTACAATGTGACTTGGAACATCTTAAAAGCAAATAATTATGGTGTTGCACAAAAAAGAGAAAGAGTTGTTATAATAGGAATCAGAAAGGATATTGACATACAATATCGTTTGCCTAAGGAGTATGCGTACAAACCTGTTTTAAAAGATGCATTAAAAAATGTACCGGAATCAATAGGTGAAAAATATCCCGACAAAAAACGTAAAGTATTAGAACTCGTTCCTCCGGGAGGGTATTGGAGAGACTTACCAGAGAATATTGCTAAGGAATATATGGGAAAAAGCTATTATTCAGGTGGGGGAAGAACCGGTATGGCAAGAAGAATTTCATGGGAAGAACCGAGCTTGACATTAACATGTAGTCCTGCTCAAAAGCAGACTGAAAGGTGTCATCCAAATGAAACTCGACCATTTACCGTTAGAGAATATGCTAGAATTCAAAGTTTTCCTGATGAATGGAAGTTTTCAGGTTCAATGGGACAACAGTACAAGCAGATTGGTAATGCAGTTCCGGTAGAATTTGCTAAAGCAGTTGGTCTGTCAATCATAGATTTGTTAAATAAGGCAGAGGGTTAATCCTCTGCTTTTTCTATTTCTGCAGACAACCTTTTGATAACAGTCTCTAGTAGTTCGCGGCCATCATATTCAGAAGCAACTTCATCAATGGCAGTAGTTAATTCTTTATAGAAGTTACAGTCTCCAGTCAACCGATACCAAAAATCTTGTCCAATATATACGGGATAATCTTTTTGAATTTTTCTATAATGATTACTTAAATTTTTCTCTTCTCCATAAAAAACACCTACAATTAAGTCATTAAGACCTATGTTAAGATTGTTGGTTCTAGCTAAGTTTTTTACGCCTGCGAAGTGATCTGAGATAGTTTTAACATCATCCTTATTAATTGTGTTTGGTCCTGCTTTAATTTGGCAGTATTTTCTTCTTCCATCTGTAAAATCCTCAAATTCAATATCAATGCCTGAAGTAGTGGAAGCATAACCAGATAAGATATCACTGCAAAACTTTTGCAGGTTAGTACCGAAAGTGGTATTGATGGATGTGCCTAAAGCTCGTGCATACACCAAAGCAGTTGCCTTACTTTTGGGGGAATTATCACCTAATAGGAAGTTAGCCTTATAATTATCTAAAAAGGGATTAAGGTTAAATTCATTTAAATGTTCAAGCTTCAAAGTATTTTTACGATGATTTTCAGCAATTTCCTCACGGAAAAACTTTTTCCATTTCTGAATAATTTCTGTTTTCTGTTTTCGTGCAGCAATAATAGAACCAAGGGCATCTTTGCCCAATCGCTTGTATAATATAAATTCTGACTCATTTAAACCAAGAGTACCGTAATTATCTGAGCTTTCACATATAAGAGATACATGCTTATCAAATTCATCGTAGGATATCTCATTATTAATATATTTATCAAAAAAAGTGTTGTCCATTGTATGCCTCCAGATTAATGAAAAATTTAAGTATATTATACTTTATATATAATGTAAAGTAAAATAGATATAAATAAAAATAGTAACATCAGAATTCACAACCGCTTTTCATATGACTTTACTAATTGTAGGGTTTTATGATGAATTTAATCTATTATTTAAAAACACCTATAAAGCGAACAATAGAACTAAGAAATTGGATAAATTGAACTAAGAAAAAAATGAACCTTTTTTTTCGTGCGTTAAATAGTATAATTATAAAGCAGAAAAATTGAATAATTGGAAGTGTAATTAAACTGCATTAGGATCACGCGGGTTATAATTTTAACTAGAGAAGAAGCATATAAAAACGATAGATAAATACTGGGGAGACAAAAAACATGGTTATAATAAAAAAAGTAAGGAGACTTGTTTCGAAAAAAGTGAATCTGAATCACTTTAAAAGTAAATTATTTATAAAACTGTTTATGTCATATCTTATTATAATTACCTTATTTTTAGTAGCGTTTTCAGGACTTGTTATATATAATGCCACTTCGGTGTTTTTTAATAAGAAGAATCAGGAGTACCATCTAAAAATAGAGGCATTGGCCAATTCAATGGATTTGCAGGTGCTTAGTGCCAAGAATATCATAGCAAGTGTTAACAGCTCAGAAACGATTAGAATGATGTATGCCAGCACAGTGGTTGAAAACAAAGTAATGGATTCCTATTTACTCTATCAAGGTCTTGGTGAGCTTACAAGCATGAAAAAGCTTAGTAATAATTTAGATATTTTTAACATCATTGTCTTATTTAAGGGCTATAATAGGGCTTATACAGGTTCAGGCGTTATTCTTTTGAAGGATAATTATGAGGGTGAACTTAATGATACACCTTATTACAATGTTGCAACAGCTGGCGAGGTATTAGATATGCCTGATATATATGATTTAACTTTCAGCAAAGAAAACATTGTTTATGGTGATAATTATAGCTACTCCTCTACGAAAGGAATTGTAAATGGAACAATTCTTGCTATGTTTAACAAAAAAAGTTTAGAAAATAAGCTAAGCACCATTGTCGGCAAATACAATGGAATGACAATAAACTATAAGGAAAATACAGTCGTCAGTTATGGAATTTCGAAAGGAGTGATATTTTCTTGTATCTCCGGTGTAGATCGAAATCTGGTATTTCATATCTATATTAATAAAGAGGATTTTAAAATGGAACTGGATGATTCCGTTTATTTTGGAGTTGGATTTATTGTACTAACCAGTATTCTTTTCGTGTTAACAGCCTATGTGATGTCCAATCGGTATTATTCTCCCATTGATAACATTGTAAGCATCATTATGCCGCCCCAGTCAGAAGGCGATGAATTTGATCATATTATTAATGGAATTCAGACACTAATTGGTGAAAGAAACGGTTATCGGGAAAAGATGGTTACGATATCTCCGTATGCCAGGCAAGGTATGCTCCATGGTATTTTAAACGGAAACATGGAACAGGACAGGCTGAAAATACTAAGTGATAATAATTTTATTGATTTAAAAAAGCCATATTTTGAGCTGGTACTAGCTAATATTGATTATCAGGGAGCAGGACAGATTAGAGAGATTCACTATATGGATATGATAGATATTATACAAAGTGTATGCATTGGCTTATCAACGGAAGAAATACAGATACTATGCTATATTAAGGATAATAAAAATTTGTTTTTGATAACAAACAGCGAGGAAGAGCAACAATTAGAAAATACGGTCTACAAGCTTCATCAGGTCATTTTAAAGGAAATTGATGACGAAAATTTTATGATAACCTTTGGTGTAAGCAAGGTGCAAGACAATATAAATTATTTAAAAGCAGCGTGTCAGGAAACTATGGATGCACTAGACAATATGCTGACTGGTGGAAGAAATGCAGTATACTTTTATGAAAGCTCCTATGCTGCTGATAAAAAGGATTACTATTTTCCTAAGGATGCGACAAGACGTGTGGCTAAGGACTTCAGGGACAGAAATATGACAGATTTAAAAAAATTTCTGGACGAAATATATAAAAACAATATGGATAAATACGATGCTACACCAAGAACCATTCGACTATTGGTGGATGAATTACATATAGCCACATTAAATGCTTTGAAGATTAATAATGTCTTTAACACGACGCAAATTCAAATTGATAAAATAGAGAATAATGTTACACTAGACGAAATTTTTAACTATTATCATGCGATTTACGAAACCATATGCAGTCAATTAGAAGATTTGGTCACTCCCAATCAAGATATTGAGAAGTTAAATCAAGATATTATTAATTACATGAAAGATAATTTTACCAATGCAGAATTATCGCTGGCTCATATTGGAGCACTTTTCGGAGTAAGTAATAAATACATTTCCCTTATGTGTAAGAATTGTCTTGGAGTGACTTACCTACAATATGTACAAGAAAAAAGAATTGAATATGCCAGCCACCTGCTACAGACCACCGAGTCGTCCTTAGAGCAGATAGCCGGTATGTGTGGCTACAGTAATATGTTGACCTTTCGAAGAAATTTTAAATCCATTATGGGTATGAATCCAAGTGATTATAGGAAATAAAAAAAAGACCAATAAAAAGGTTTGAAAAAATGAACCTTCGTATTGGTCTTTTTTTGATGCGGATGGAAATAAATTCCTAAAATGAACCATGAAAAAAATGAATCTTTTATAAAAATGTGCAAGTAGTACAATTGTGATATAGAATTTGAAAGATTCAGGGGAAAGTGCACAAATAGAATCAATAGTGTACTTGAATGGATTTGAAATATGACAAGGAGTGATCAAAAAAGAATGCTGAAAAAAAGTAATATTGTAAAAAAAACGAAAGAGGAAAAGCGGCAGGAATTTAAGAAGAACATTAAAAGAGATAAATTTCTCTTACTTATGTTTCTTCCAGTTGCCATATACTATCTTATATTTTGCTATCTCCCAATGACGGGGCTTGTTATGTCATTTCAAGATTTTAAGCCGGGGCACGGATTGCTTGGGATATATACGGGAGATTGGGTTGGTCTTAAATGGTTTCGGCAGTTTTTTGGCTCGACCTTTGCTTGGCAGCTAATAAGAAATACCTTTTTATTATCCTTTTATTCCTTACTATTTGGATTTCCCATACCTATCATATTTGCAATATGTATTACACAGATTAGAAATAAGCATGTTCAAAGAAGTGCACAGCTTATTACCTACTTACCATATTTTATTTCCACTGTAGTAGTAGTAGGTATGCTGACCAATTTCCTGTCTCCCTCAACCGGTATTGTGAATCAAATTATTACAAGACTTGGCGGTACGCAGATTAATTTCATGAGTACTCCGGGTTGGTTTCGCTCTCTTTATGTCATATCAGGTTCATGGCAGTCGTTTGGATTTAATTCTATCATATTTGTTGCTGCAATTATGGGTATTTCTCCGGAATTATATGAAGCAATGAGAGTAGATGGAGCAAATAAAAGAGAGCAGATTCGCTATCTGATCTTACCAATGATTAAATCAACTATTATTCTGCTTTTGATTATGTCGTTAGGCAACCTATTAAGTGTAGGCTTTGAAAAGGTGTATCTGATGTATAACTCCGCAGTATATGAAACGGCTGACGTCATATCTACCTATGTATACCGTCAGGGTATCGAAAATAAAAATTTCAGCTATGCGACAGCAGTAGGTTTGTTCAACTCACTGGTTGGCTTTACCATTGTTAGTATTTCGAACTGGTTTAGCCGCAAATTTAATGAAACCTCGATTTGGTAAAGGAGCAGCCATGAAAAGTCAGATAATAAAAAAGAAAAGCTTTTTAAATGAATTTTTAAATGAAGGATTCGGAGACAGGGTATTTGATATTATTGTAAGATTACTTGTATTGCTTGCAGTTATTATTACGTTGTATCCGTTCTTATATGTACTTAGTATATCAATTAGCTCAGGTTCTTCAGTAGCAAGAGGAGATGTCATCTTATGGCCTGTGGGCTTTGAATTTGATACATATAATATTGTTATGAAAAACAAGCAGCTTTGGGTTTCCTATGGCAATACTTTTTTCTATACCGCAGTAGGTACGTTTATGAATATAGTATTTACCTGTATAGCAGCGTATCCCCTATCCAGAAGACAATTTTTCTTAAGAAGAAAATTAAACTTTTTTATTGCATTTACCATGTATTTTAGCGGAGGGTTGATTCCGGGATATATGGTAGTTACAGGACTTGGCCTGTATAACAGTAGATGGGCAATGATTATTCCGTTTTTGCTTAGTGCCTATAATGTCATGATATGCAGGTCGGCAATGGAGGCAATACCAGAGGATTTATTTGAAAATGCAGCTCTGGAAGGCGCTAATGATTTCCAGATTCTATTAAAAATTGCTATTCCTCTGATTAAGCCGACGCTCGCAGTGCTTACCCTTTATTATGCAGTGGCAAGATACAATGATTTCTTCAATGCCATGCTATATCTGGGAAAAACAGAACTTCAGCCCTTGCAGATGTATTTGAGAAAAACATTGATTCTGGCATCAACAGAGATATTGCAGTCAGCAGGCGCCACAGGAGTGGCAGCAGCGGCGCAGTCAACCTTGAAAATCCGCTATGTCTGTATTGTATTGGCAACCATTCCAATTATTGTCATATGCCCGTTTTTGCAAAAGTATTTAGTAAAAGGTACCATGCTTGGAGCAGTAAAAGAGTAAAAATATAACCATGTATTATAATTAGAAAAGGTTGTTCTCGCACTATTGCTGGGATAATGATTCTGATTATTAATAAATCAAATTAATAGGAGGATTTATTTTATGAAAAAGATCAAGAAATTGACGACTATCACTCTTTCTCTTACACTGGCGGCAGCTTCACTGGCGGGGTGTTCAACAAGTAAAAGTGTAGAAAACAGTCAGGGAGAAAGAGAGGATACCTACAATTACACAGGAGAAGGGCCTATCACTGATCAAGAGAATGCATCCATTAGTATTTTAGCAACAAATTCATGGTATTCTACGGTAGACTTAACAAGTGACGATGCACTAATTGTTAAGGAAGTGGAAAAAAGAGCAGGTGTAGATGTAGATTGGACCATGATTGATCCAACAACTTATACCGATGCAGTTAGCCCGATGCTTGCATCTGGTACGGACTTACAAGATATCGTATCGTTGCCTGACCTTGATTTGAACTCATCCTATATTAAGTCAGCCTTATTTGAGCCGTTAGACACGCATTTTGACTTAATGCCTAATTACGAGGCTTATTTAGAGGCAAACCCAGAGGTCAAAGCATCTTTAACAGCAGAGGATGGACATATCTATTATGTTCCAACAATCGGACTTGCTGATAACTACCTGCCTTGCATTATGTACAATCAAAAATGGCTGGATCAGCTTAATATGGAACAGCCTAAGACCTTAGATGACTTTGTAACGATGCTTAGAGCTTTTCGTGACAACGACATGAATGGAAATGGGGATACTACAGACGAAATTCCTATGAGTGTGAAAGCAGATTTCTTGCCTAGTATGTTTGGACCTGCTTTTGGTCTTGACCTTGACAACGGTTTTTATGTGGATGAAAATAGCATTGTGCACTATGCGTATTATGAAAGTGAAAATTATAAAAAATATTTGAGCTTTTTAAATGAACTGTATACAGAAGGTTTGCTGGAAATGGAATATACTTCACTGACTCGTGATCAGATTACAGAACGATTTGCTCAAAACATGACGGGAGTAACATTTGATTATAGTTGGCAGATGTCACAATTATATAGCAAGCAGTTCCAAGAATATGACCAAGAGACGGGTATCGTTGTTGGAGGAGAACCACTTTCTGGAGAATATGAAGGCGCATATGTTGCAATTAACCCTGTAAAATGGATTTATGGTGTAACTACGGATAGTAAGAATCAAAATCTGGCGATTAAATTCTTGGATTTTGCTATGAGCGAAGAGTGTCAAAAGCTATATGCATGGGGAATAGAAAATGAAACTTACACCGTTACTTCAAAAGGAGATAAAGAATTTACAGAGAAAGCATTGTCTGACAATCTGTGGTTACAGACTTTAGGCATTAACCCGGCGTGTCTGCCTTACCATAATAGTATTGAAGCTACGAATGTATTACTGCCGCAATGGCATGTAGATATTGATGAGAAGCTGGCAACAAAGACAAGAAAACCTTGGCCTCAGATTTATGCAACACAGGAAGAAACAAGTGTGCTTTCTCAATATCTTGTTGATATAGAGACTTATGTAGAGCAAATGTCCGTTGCCTTTATTACAGGAAATACGAATATGAATGAATTTGATAATTATATTTCATCTCTAAAGAGTATGCATGTGGAGGATATTATTAAAATTAAGCAAGACCAGTATAACAGATACTTAGCAGCTTTAGAATAAATTGGATTGATCCAATTCCAAATGGGACTACTGTAGTTATGCAGTAGTCTCTTTCATATACCAGTAAATTTGGATTCATTTCCTGGTATATGAAACCCAACGAGGGGTATGGCAGGTACTTTTTCGAATATAGCGCACAATTAAAAGGAGAGATGGATTGATATGGAAAGCAAGAACCAAACTACAAACAAAAAGAAATACTATACCTGTAAGGAGCATTTTGATAAGCGTTTTGATAAGGGGAGAAAAAACAGGTTTATGGCAGAAACAAAGGAAGAATATTTTATCTGGAGAGAGAATACAAGAAAGCTTTTAAAGGATCTGATTGGCCTTGATAAAATGGAAGCCTGCGAGCCAGAAGCGCAAACGCTTGAGATTACTTTGCTAGAAGATGGTATGTTAAGAGAAAAGGTGGTGATACAGGTAGAACCGGATGTATATATGCCAGTTTATGTACTGATACCGCCTAAAATACGTGAGGATGAGATACAATGTTATCTTGCCCTGCCTGGACATATGGGAGCAGGAAAGTATAGTGTAGCAGGCTGTTATGATATTCCAGCCGCAGCCAAACAGATTAAAATATTTCATTATGATTATGGAATGCAGCTTGCCAGACTTGGCTATGTAGTGCTGTGTCCCGATATCAGAGGTTTTGGAGAACGAAGAGAAGAAGCACTTCAATCGGAGGAGGAGTATTCCTTTATCAATGGAAGCTGCTTTCATTTGGCACATATGGCTGAACCTTTGGGACAAACCGTAATTGGTATGAATGTATGGGATATGATGAGATTGTTGGATTATGTGAAAGAGCGGGGTGAATGGACCCAAAAAGGGGTCGGATGCATTGGATTCTCTGGGGGAGGTATGCTTTCCTTGTGGCTTACTGCGTTAGAGGATAGAATTGAAACAGCATTCATCAGTGGTTATCTATATGGCTACAAGGACTCTTTGCTTGGAATGAATGGAAATTGCAGTTGTAATTATGTGCCACATCTGTGGGAGCATGTAGATATGGGTGACATTGCGGCTTTAATGGCACCCAAGCCTGTTTTGATACAGTCTTGCAGAGAGGATCATTTGAATGGAAGCAGAGGTCTTGTCAATGTATACGAGCAGTTAAAAATTATGAGTAAGGCTTACATGATATTTGGCAAGGAGGAGAAAATTTTGCACGATATTAGAGAAGGGGGACATTGTTTTCACAGTGAAGCACTTGGGAAATTTTTGGGTATTGATAAATGCAGGAACAAATGTGTGTAAAAGGTTGACATTATCAGCCAGGTACCTTATCCTTTGGTCATGGGAGGTGATAAAACTTTTCTATATGAGCAAAATCAGAAAGAAAGGAAGAGATTAACTTGAGTGTAATTTTATCTAAAATGAAAGAGGTTTTTATTTCAATATTGCCAATCACCTTACTGGTAATAATTTTAAATTTTACATTAACACCGATTGACAGCATTTTAATGGCAAGATTCTTAATTGGAGCAGTTTTGATTGTATTTGGTCTTACCATATTTTTAATTGGAGTTGACATCGGAGTAACTCCAATTGGAAATACCATGGGAGCAATGCTCGCTAAAACAAATAAAGTCGGGATCGTAGTTGCAGTTGGGCTGATTCTTGGCTTTTTTATAACGATTGCAGAACCTGATCTTCATATACTTGCCGGGCAGGTAGATTCGGTTACGTCAGGTTTGATATCTAAAGTAGATATTGTTTTGGTGGTGTCTTTAGGAATTGCTGTTTTGCTAGTGCTGGGGTTCCTTCGTATAGTTTACAATATAGCACTATATAAAATACTCACTGTACTATATGGAATTATTTTAATTTTGTCTTTGTTTACCTCTAAGGAATTTATGGCGATTGCCTTTGATGCATCGGGCGCAACAACAGGGGCACTTACTGTTCCGTTTATTCTGGCGCTTGCGATTGGAGTATCAAACCTGAAAAAGGATAGCAAATCCTCTGAAAAGGATAGCTTTGGACTGGTTGCAATTGCCTCAGGGGGAGCCATTTTATCAGTTATGCTTATGAGTATTGTAACAAATGCAAATGAAATAACAGGCACGCTGGATGAAAATGAAGCTGTAACCGTATCTGTAATCGAACCCTTTATACAGAAGCTGCCACTGCTGGCAAAAGAGTCAATCATTGCTTTAGCACCTATAATCATTGTATTCTTATTGTTTCAAAAAGTTTCTTTTCATTTATCAAAACAGGCAGTTCGTAAGATTTTATTTGGAATGCTATTTACCTATATTGGTCTGGTGCTTTTTTTACTGGGGGTAAACGCAGGCTTCATGGAGGTAGGAAGCGTTGTTGGTTACAGCGTTGCGGCACTTGAAAACAAGGCTTATGTTGTCGTGATTGGCTTCATATTAGGTGTTGTTACGATTTTGGCAGAACCTGCCGTTTATGTTCTGACTCATCAGATCGAGAATGTTACAAGTGGTTATGTTAAGAGAAAGGCTGTTATGATAACACTTTCCATTGGCGTTGGTGTGGCAGTTGCATTGTCTATGATTCGAATCTTGATTCCTCAATTACAGCTATGGCAGTATTTACTTCCGGGTTATGTGATTGCAATCGCGATGATGTATTTTGTGCCCAAGCTGTTCGTGGGTATCGCCTTTGACTCAGGAGGTGTAGCCTCAGGACCTATGACGGCAACGTTTATACTTGCTTATGCACAGGGAGCTGCACAGGCAGTGGAAGGAGCAGATGTATTGGTGGATGGTTTTGGAATGATAGCAATGGTAGCAATGACACCATTGATTGCATTACAAATTTTAGGTTTACTATTTCAATTAAAATCAAAGAAAGGAGAGAAGAAAGCAAATGGATAATCAGGCGGAAGCGATAGATTTAATCTGTGTGATGATAGACTTTGGAATGGGCAGCAAAATTATTAAGTCAGCCAAGCATCATGGTATTATGGGTGCGACGGTAACTCTTGGACTTGGTACGGTAAACAATCGTATTTGGGATTTTATAGGACTGTCAGAGGTCAAAAAAGAAATTATATTTATGATTGCCAGACGAAAAACTGCCTATATAGCGCTAGAAGAGATGAATAAAGAATTTAAATTCTGTAAGCCAAATCATGGAATTGCTTTCACCACCTGCGTTGGTGAAGTAATAGGAGCCAAGTATATTATGGATGAGATGACAGAGAAGGAAAGAGTGGAGGAGCAGGTTATGTATCAGTCGATTACAGTCATTGTAGATAAAGGAAAGGGCGAGGAGGTTATTGACGCAGCAACAAAGGCAGGCTCCAAGGGTGGAACAATTATGAATGCAAGAGGCTCAGGTATACATGAAACCAGTAAGCTTTTCGCTATAGAAATTGAGCCGGAAAAGGAGATTGTTATTATTTTGTCTGAAATAGAAATGACAGATGCGATTGTTGATTCAATTAGAGAACATTTGAAAATTGATGAACCTGGAAATGGTATTATCTATATCCAAAAAGTGAATAAAACGTATGGTGTTTATAAATAAGAACTGAATTATTCAAAATATATGGAGTAAAAATAAGCTGGTTATAAGTATTTCTTATGACTGGCTTTCGCTTTTTTGTATTATACAAATTCCTACTGTTTTACTATAATAATACTAGGAGCAAAAAGTGCGTAACTATTCGTAGGTATCAGGAACAAAATACCTTTTGATCCCGATATACTATAATATAATTATGAAACAAGTAATGATAGCATGAAAAGGAGGAAATAGGTTGAAAAAACAAGATAATCGAATAAACACTGCGATTTCACCTTTGCAGGAAAGTAAAATCATGCGTGCCAAAAGGAATCAATCCATAGAAACAATCTGCATTCATGGTAAAGATTTAAGAAGAGCTGTCGACAATACGGGTGCAGTCAGTTTTCCGATTTACCAGACCGCGGCATATGCACATCCGGCAGTAGGAGAGAGCACCGGCTATGATTATTCCAGACTCCAAAACCCTACCAGAGAAGAAACAGAAAGAATCGTGGCCGATTTAGAAGAGGGAATTGATGCATTGGCATTTTCTTCCGGCATGGCAGCGATTACAACCTGCTTCGAGCTTTTTAAGCCAAATGATCATCTTATTGTGACGGATGATTTGTATGGGGGAACGATTCGTTTGTTAGAGCATGTAAGCAAAAAAAACGCTCTGGAAATATCTTATGCAGATACCAGTCAGTCCGATCATATAATTAGTAATATTAAGGATAATACGGTTGCTATTTATATAGAAACGCCAACTAATCCAATGATGAAGGTAACTGATATTGCAAAAGCAGCCAAAATTGCCAGAGAAAAAGGAATATTATTAATAGTTGACAATACATTTTTGACACCCTATTTTCAAAAGCCCTTATTATTAGGAGCTGATATTGTGGTACATAGTGGGACAAAATATCTGTGTGGACATAATGACACGATAGCCGGGTTTTTGGTTACCAATCAAGATGTAATAAGTGAAAAGCTTCGCTTTCTGATAAAGACAACCGGTGGGGGATTGTCTCCCTTTGATAGCTGGCTTCTTCTTAGAGGAATGAAAACCTTGGCTCTGAGAATGGAAAAGCATCAGCAAAATGCAATTTCAATCGCTCATTTTCTAAAGGAACATAAAAAGGTTGCACAGGTATATTATATTGGCTTATCTGAACATCCCTCCTATGAAATACAAAACAGACAAGGCAGCGGCTATGGAGGTATGCTTTCTTTCAGGGTAAATAGTGAGAAGACAGCAAAGCAGGTTCTTCAAAGAGTAAGACTGATTCAGTTTGCAGAAAGTCTTGGCGGGACAGAAAGCCTGATCACTTATCCGATTTATCAGACTCATGCGGATGTTGTGGAAGAAAAGAGAAAGGAACAAGGAATTGATGAATGTCTGCTGCGTATTTCAGTAGGGATTGAGAATGAAATGGAATTAATTGCCGATTTAAATCAGGCATTGGGGTAAAATAGGAGAAAAAAAGACAAAATAGGGTAAAAAAGTACAAAATATTAAAATTTTTAACATAAAGCATTGCAAATCTTAATTTTCTAATTTAGAATATATAATTAGCGCTTCTTTTTTGTAGAAATAACTGTTTTGATGAGAGAATGCTAATCCAGAATTCTGCATCCGTTTTGAGAATCACTAGAGTTATGAGAAGAAAAGAAGGGATAAAGAATATAATTAGAAAATGAAAGAAAGGATTTATGTTAACCTATGGGAGAGAAGAAAAAGTTCACAGGCAAGATCGGCTTTATACTTACGGCAGCAGGTTCGGCAGTTGGTTTGGGAAATTTGTGGCGTTTTCCATATTTGGCGGCGAAGTATGGCGGAGGTACATTCTTGCTCACTTATCTGATATTGGCTGTGACATTTGGATTTACATTAATGCTGACTGAAATTACAATTGGTAGAAAAACAGGAGCCAGTGTTTTAAGAGCATTTGGCATATTAAATGAAAAGTATAAATTTATTGGATATCTGACTGCTATTGTACCAATTATAATTTTTCCTTATTATTGTGTAATTGGAGGATGGGTTGTTAAATATTTTACAGTATATTTGGCAAAAGAAAGCATGGCAGCAGCACAGGATACATACTTTGAGAGCTTTATCAGTCAGACGACACAACCTATTTTGTTTCTATCCATATTTTTAATTGCTACAGCTGGGATTGTTGTAGGAGGTGTGGAAAAGGGTATCGAGAAGTTCAATAAAATTTTAATGCCTATTTTGATTTTATTATCTATTTTTGTTGCAGGATACGGACTTACTGTACCGGGGTCTATGAGTGGTCTTATGTATTACATTACTCCGGATTTTCATAAAGTTTCATTTCAGTCAGTGGTAGCGGCTGCCGGACAGCTTTTTTATTCCTTGTCGCTTGCAATGGGTATAATGATAACCTATGGATCCTATATGAAAAAGGACGAGAAAATTGAAAGCTGCGTAAAGTATATTGAAATTTTTGATACCGGAATAGCGTTTATAGCAGGTCTGATTGTAGTACCAGCAGTATTTGCGTTTGCAGGTGGAGAGAAGGCGGCATCTACCTCAGGTCCTAGCTTAATGTTTGTTATGCTGCCTAAAATATTTGCTAATATGAAATTTGGAAGTGTAATTGGCGGAGCGTTTTTTATGCTGGTATTATTGGCGGCAATTACCTCTTCCATTTCATTAATGGAGACAATTGTATCTATGATAGAGGAAAAAGTTAGATGGAATCGTAAAATAATTTGTTTCATAGTTATTGTAATCGGTTTTGCTATGGCAATTCCATCTACTCTTGGCTTTGGAATTTGGTCAGAATTTAAAATTCTTAAATTCTCAATTCTTGATTTCTTTGATTTTATCAGTAATACAGTTCTTATGCCAATAACTGCACTATTGATGTGCCTCTTTGTCGGATATGTTTTAAAGCCGGAAGCTATTGCTGAAGAAATTAATAAATCAGAAGAATTTAAAAGAAAGAAGCTTTATAATATTGTTATTAAGTATATTGCACCAATATTTTTAATTATTATTTTAGCAACATCTATTTATAGCACCTTTCACTAATAAAATAAAAGCAGGATGTAAAAGAAGATCTCTTTTCATCCTGTTTTTTTGTTCAATAAATGATAGAATTAACCGATAAAAGAGAGATAGTTTATTTTCCTCAAAGCACAATTTACTTATTTATACATTAAAAAAGAAACAGATATGGAACAATCTGACCTGACAATGAGAAAATAAGAGTGGAATTAATATGACACAGTATCAGAATAGAGAAAAGTAAACAGAGAATGTAAAAAAATGACCATAAACTAGTACAAAAAAGAAAAGAATTATAAAATATTAACTAATATAATTATAAATATATATATAGAAGAAGTTATTTCAGGCAGTGTCAAGGATTAACGTTTGATGAACTGCTTTGGAGTACAGCCATATAGTTTTTTGAAAGTAGTAATAAAGGATTTAATATTGGGAAAACCGTTTTGAGCGGCACACTCAGTCAAGGTAGCATGTGTATCTAAAAGCTGTTGCGTAGCATGATGCACTCTGACAAAGTTTAAATAGGCATAATAATTAACGCCCACAGTTTCTTTGAAAAAGCGGGAAAAATAAGAGGGAGAGTATTTAAAATAGTTTGCAATTTCATTTAATGTAAGATTTTCGTGGTAATTAATTTCAATGTAATCAAGAAATTCAGTTACTTTCGCCAAATTCTTATGAAAAGGTTTGTGGTAAGGAGTATCTTTTTTAATACAACTTTTGGAAACAACAAGTAAAAGCTCACATAGCTGTTTCATTAAATACAAGGAATATTGAGAATCGATCTCGTGAGTATATATTTCTTCAGCTATTTTTTTAATCTGCTGTGTTACTTTCAAATTGTGCGGATTATAGAAAAACAGATCTTTACCAATCCAGGTTTCAATAAATGGAAGTGAGATCAGAATTGAGATACCGCAAAAATGATCAGAAAGATTAATATAGCGAGAGGAATGTAATTCACTGCTATTTACGATTAGCCAATCATCATCGGAAAAATCGAAATTATCACTTCCGACATTAATAATTAAGCGACCCTCAAAAGCAACAAAAATTTCAATACTGCGATGCCAATGTAAGGGAGCCCAAATGAATTTACCTTTTAGATCATGCTTATAAAGTTTAATCGGTAAGTGATTGTAAGTATCATTAAAAGACTCATATAAAGTTGCCATTTAATACCTCCAAATTAATATGAAAGTTAACATAGTAAATAATATTATAGCATTTTGCTAGTTTTAATGCTAGCATATTAACCCAAATCAAATATTGTAAGTAAATCACATGACATCGATAAATCTTGTAGGTCATAGTGTAAAGGAGTAAATCTTATGGAATGGAAAACGGCATGGAGCTATCTTCCGATTAACTATAATACCACGATTGGTACAGTGGAAGATATTACACAGAGAACATATTTTAATAATAATTTAAACGGTTCAAAAATAAAAATAAAATTTTCAAATTTATATTCACAAGACAAAATGATACTAAACAAGGTTGTAATTGGTCAAAAAAAGCCCGGTAACCAACAGATAGAAGATCTTATTGACATCACTTTTCAGGGAAATAAAGAGATTACACTTGGTGCAGGGGAGGAATTCTACAGCGATGAAATTGCTTGGAATATCAAGGCTCAAACTCAAATCGTAGTATCAATATACATTAAGGAAAAAACGAAAATACAATCTGCTTGCTCTACTTGGTCAGCAATAAGCTGGCATACTGCATATGGCATGAATGGTGATTATACCAAAGACCAGCATTTTGAGGAAAAGGAAAGCAGACAGATCTATCCTTTTGTCGAGGCAGATGCAAATAAATCAAATATTATTACTGGAATTTCCGAAATAAAGCTATTGACAGACGAAAGCGTTAAGACAGTAGCTCTCTTTGGTGATTCCATTACACATATGTCTTATTACAGTGATGCATTAATAGAGCGTGTCTATGCAAAGTTCTCAGGAAAAATAACCATTATTAACCGAGGAATTGGAGGCAACCGCATTTTACATGATGCAACCTACGTATCGGAACTACCGGGACATGGATCATTTTTTGGAAAAGCTGCAATAAAACGTTTTGAAGAGGATGTATATTCAAATGAATGTCCGGAAAGTGTATTCGTTTTAGAAGGAATCAATGATATGATGCACCCCTATCTTTTTGAGCACATGGATGAAGTTGTCAGTGTCAAAGATTTGCAGGAAGGGATTAAAGCTATGATTCAAATTGCTCATAATAGGGGCAGCAAGGTATATATTGGAACTGTGATGCCGTTTCGCCAAGATGGCCAGCAGTGGCTTGACGAAAGTGAGAAAGTAAGACTGTTATTCAATGAGTGGATTAGAAAACAGACACTATCTGATGGTGTTATAGATTTTGCAAAGCGAATGGAACAGGAAGATCAACCTGCATATATAAAAGAAGGGCTTCACATTGGTGATGGTCTGCATCCAAATCAGGAAGGAGGAATTGCAATGGCCGAAATAATACCAATGGAATGGATTTGGGAGGAGGAAAAATGAATATGATTCAACTAGTTTTTCCAGAGGGTAAAAGAAAAGCTTTTACTGTAAGCTATGACGATGGTGTAAAGCAGGATGAAAGACTGTTAAGGCTTATGAATCAATACAAAATTAAGGGAACCTTTAATTTGAATGCTGGATTGCTGGGAAAGAAAGAACATGCAATTATTGATGGTTTTGATACTGACGTTACCCGATTTAACAAGGAAGAAATTGCTGTTATGTATCAGGGGCAGGAAGTTGCGGCGCATGCACTGACACATAGTAAGCTGACCGATATTTCAGTGCAAACTGTCACTTATCAGATATTAGAGGACAGGAGAAGTTTAGAGGAGCTTGTTAACGGTTTTGTTTTGGGCTTTGCTTACCCTTTTGGACTTTATGATGACATAGTTATACAAAGTTTAAAAAGCTGCGGTATAGAATATGCAAGAACAGTAAACAGATTAGGCAGCTTTCAACTTCCGGATGATTTTTACAAGTGGCATCCAACCTGCCATCATAATGACAGTGATCTTTTACAGCTAGTAGAGAAATTTATAAGGCAAGATAAATTGTTTGGATCACCGCAGTTATTTTATTTGTGGGGTCATTCTTATGAATTTGACCAAAGGAATAACTGGGATGTCATAGAAAAAGTATTTGCATTTTTGAGTCAGTATCACGATGATATATGGATGGCTACAAACGGGGAAATATGCAACTACGTGAATCAATTTAAATTATTGAAATTCTCAACAAAAGGAGATTGGATACTGAATCCTACTGCATACAAAATATGGCTGTTGGCAGATAATTGCGTACATAGCATTCAGCCAGGACAAAAATTAATAATTAATTAAAAAGAAAGGATTAAGAAAATGGCACTATTACAAGTTAATTATTTTTCAGAGGCACTAAAGAAAATCACTACTTTTCACATATTTTTACCAAATGATGTACAACCAATTATGATTCAAGGAAATAAGCATTATGAGAGAGAAATTAAGACTCTCTATTTGTTACATGGCTTCTCGGGAGGAACGATTGATTGGATGCTAGGAAGCAGTGCTCAGGATATGGCAATCAAATATAATATTGCCATCGTTATGCCCTCAGGAGACAACAGCTTTTATTTAGATGCCAAAGCGACCGGAAAAGCATATGGGAGATTCGTCGGAGAAGAGTTAGTAAGCTATGTGTCAAAAACATTTGGACTCTCTGAAAAAAAGGAAGACCTATATATCGGAGGGCTTTCAATGGGAGGCTTTGGAGCAATTCATACAGGGTTTTTGTATCATGATACATTCCATAAGATATTTGCCTTATCGTCTGCTTTGATTATTCATAATATCAAGGATAAAACGAAAGAATATGAGGACATTATCGCAAATTACGAATATTATACGCTAACCTTTGGAGACTTGAGTAAGCTGGAACAAAGTGAGAACAATCCGGAATATTTAGTAAAGAAACTTAAGAAAGAGAATAAACAGTTGCCATCACTTTTTATGGCCTGTGGTACAGAGGATTTTCTTTTGCAGGAAAACAGGAGATTTCACAAATTTTTGGTAGATGAAAATGTAGACGTGGTATATCAGGAAAGCCCGGGTATTCATGACTGGAAGTTTTGGAATGAATATTTAGAGCCGGCTATAGTCTGGATGCTTGGAAATAAATAAAATTCATTGATTTGAAGTATTAAAATTATAATACTTAATTTAAAAAATGCTTTTATGAGTTTATCAACTCAAAGAAGTGTTTTTTTAAGTTTGCCCGCCACAGGCGGTTTTTTTATTTCATAGAAAAGACCTTGTTGTGATGCGGACTTGCCCGCTTTTGTTAGTAAAAGTCTCTAATATTCGTGGATAAAATAAAGTAAATTAAACGAGGAGAACATCTTAAAAAAATGACGAAAATTATGTCGTAAAGACTAAAAAAATAGACAAAATTAAGAATATATGTTAAAATAATATATACTCTTTTAGAATAATGTAACAAAAAAGGGGTTTGGCACAGTAAAATAATAGTAAAGGAGGGTAGTGAAATTTTTATGTAAAAAGGGAGTTATATAGTGTAAATGCAAAAATAAAGGTATCAAGAGAAGGGGAATAAATATGATAAAAATGGTTAAAATAGGTTCCATTATTATGGTCTTGTTGGCTACCTGTATGTTGAGTAAATCTGCAAATGCAGCTACAGCTACAAATCCATATATATGGGCAGATGTTCCAGATCAGGACGTAATTAGAGTAGGCAATGTATATTATATGTCAAGTACAACAATGCACATGAATCCAGGAGTACCAATTATGAAGTCCTATGATTTAGTAAACTGGGAAATTGTGAATTATGTATACGATACGCTGGAAAGTAATGACGCTCAAACATTGAGCAACGGAAAAAATGAATATGGAAAAGGTTCTTGGGCAAGCAGTTTAAGATATAATAATGGAACCTATTATGTTTGCTTTTCATCAAGTACAGCAGGAAGAACATACATATACCAGACGAAGGATATTGAAAATGGACCTTGGACAAGATCAGTAATTCAGGGAACCTATCATGATATGTCTTTGATGTTTGATAACGGCAGAGTATTTATGGTGCATGGAAACAGCAATATTAGCATTGTAGAGTTAACTGCTGATGCAACAGCAATTAAATCAGGCGGTCTGAACAAAACATTAATAACCAATGCGGGTTCTATTGCAGGCTCAGGAGGACTTGGTGCTGAAGGCTCACATTTTCAAAAAATTAACGGAAAATATTATTTATTTTTAATTTCATGGCCGTCAGGTGGAATGCGGACCGAGCTTTGCTACCGTTCAGACACGATAGACGGAACCTATACCGGGAAGGTGGTATTAAAAGATTCGGGAATTGCACAGGGTGGTATTGTGGATACTCCTAATGGAAAATGGTATGGAATGCTGTTTCAAGATAGTGGATCAGTGGGGAGAATTCCATATATTGTACCGGTAACATGGAGTGATGGCTGGCCGGTATTTGGCGCAAGCGGTAAGGTTCCTTCCTCAGTGGCCTTAGAGGCACAGGGAGATACCTCTAAGAAAATTTATGCGTCTGATGAATTCAATTCTACTGCATCAGATAGTGAACTCATGGAAAACGGTGGCTTTGAAAACTCAGCAGTTACACCATGGACCAATACAGGATCTGCTAAGATATCATTAAACAGTCAAGAGTATAGCAGCGGATCAAAAAGTTTATTGGTGCAAAATAGAAAAAATACAGGCGATGGACCTAAGCAAATTTTGACAGGTAAGGTAAAGGCTTTGGAAACTTACACCTTTAGTGCAAAGGTAAAATATACAACAGGACCTGATACCAAGCAGTTTAATCTTTGTATACAAAATGGAGCAAGCTATCAGGGAATTTCAATTCTTGGCTCAAGCACCATAACAAAAGGGCAGTGGGGAACCATTCAAGGTACTTATACGTTACCTGCGAATGCAGATCTGTCACAAAACTTTATTTTTGTGGAAACTAACTATGTTGCAAGTCCTAATCAAACGAACGATTTAATGGACTTTTATGTGGATGATATTTCGTTTAAAACCAGCACTGCTAAGCTTCCATTGGTATGGCAGTGGAATCATAATCCAGACAATGCGAATTGGTCGTTAACAGCAAAATCAGGATATTTAAGACTTACTACTGGAAAGGTGAGTTCAAGCATTCTGGATGCAAGAAATACATTAACACAAAGAACCTTTGGACCTACCTGTTCAGGAAATGTTGCAGTAGAAATCGGAGGAATGAAAGACGGAGATTATGCCGGTCTTTGTGCTTTCCAGAGTAAATATGGGCTTGTGGGTGTTAAAATGTCCGGAAACTCCAAATCCATTGTTATGGTCAATGCAAGCTCCGGTTCAGCAGTAGAGGTGGCCTCTGTTCCGGTTACGCAAAACAGAGTTTACTTTAAGCTTTACTGTGATTTTAAAAATAGAACCGATAAGGCATATTTCTATTACAGTCTTGACGGAACAAATTGGACTTCAATTGGAAATACCTTACAAATGTCCTATACCCTACCTCATTTCATGGGTTACCGATTTGCTTTATTCAATTACGCTACCAAATCAACTGGTGGTTACGTAGATTTTGACTATTTCAGAATACAGTAGAATAAAGAAAGCTTGAGCAGATATAGAAACAGAAGCTGTGAAAAACGAACATAATTAGTACGTTTTTTACAGCTTCTCTGTTTAATATAGCTGCTAAATTAGATGAGAATTTTGATTTGGCTTTTTAATTATTTTTATATTTCTAACTTCAACATCCTCAGGATTATTAGGATTCATATCTTTTTTGGCATCCGCAATAAAATCCTTCTGAGTACTCGTTCCTTTTTCTCTGTGATAATATTGTTCGCGTTGACCGAATATACATTTACAGCTCATAAACATAATATTATCTCCTTTCATAATAATTTTATATTTTTTATAATGCTATATAAATATTGATGGAAGATTAAATGCTACATACCTAATTCAATCGATACGTTTATGATTCTTTGCATTCATTGAAAACCGGCTTATTATCAACTAGTTCACAACATATTTCTAAATTCTTTTCATTTTTCAAATCAATTTTCTCCCAGGTTGTATAGTCGTTTCGCATGTTGTCTATTAAAGCGTTAATATCAATATAATCCGTGTTTCCAATGCTTAAGAATAAGCTTTTACGAAGCTCTATTGTTGTCGTTTGTTTTGGCATTAAAGGACAATTTAAGCTTGCAAAGGTATAATAATCGTTTATTTTGAAAGATAGTTCCAAATTGATATCTGTTTGATTTACTATCGATATTTCATTATCCTTTAGATTATCAACATGATTGGCTTCACTAAATTCCAAAACCTTGTCTTTCCTTACAATAGTATACTCAGCTTTGGGCAGCAAGTAATTGCTATTGATACAGATCTGACCGGCTATTGTCTTATACTTTGCAACAGAAATAACCTTGTTAAAATCCAATTCTATCTCGGCTTGACCTTGAACTGGAATATTAAGCTTATTGCTTTTTGTTATTGGAAATACAAAGTTATCCTGACTGTTAATTATTATTACATACATCAAATATTGATTAGATAATTCCTCAATATTATTGTTTCTTAATATTATTTTCATTAATATCGGTATCTACAGATTAATTGAAACCTGTAGATACCTGCCTCCTGATATTTAATTCTTTTTAATATTTTTGATTGGTTATTGTAAAGATAGGTGTATTACTTATAGGATCAAGAGTTACGTGAATATCAGCACTTTTTAAGCTGTTTGGAATTGGAATTGTTTTTAAAGCTGTCCAAGTCTGAACCTCAAAATTCTCACCTTTTACTTTACTTCCTACGGTTAAATAGAGGTTATTCTCAAGCTTAAAGGTTGACTTGTCAGTGTTTAACAAATTTTCCTTTGATTTACATACAGGATTATGATTCAGACACCAGATTGCTTTCAAACTTTTTACACTGGAATTATTTTCAATATAGCATAACTCATTAGATAATTTATTATCCTTAACAGGCTCACTTAATCTAATGTCAGCAGGGGTTTCGCCTATAATTTTAGATATTGATTGCAGAGGAATTACTTGCTCAGCCGTTACATATCTATCTGCTTCAATCATAGCAGAAATTGTATTATTGATTGTTGGCAAAGTTACAGACCCTCCAATCTGAGGAGTCACTGATTGCCAGGCACAAGATATAATATTTTCATCAGCCTCCGGCTTTAAATAAACGAGAACTCTGTTAGATTCTGCATTTAAAGAAATACCATCATTAAAAATTTTAAAATTCGTTTCCATAAAAATATCTCCTTTTCTATCTTTTATTCAAAATAGGTTATTTCACGCGTGAATGACATGAACAATATTGTAATATTAGTTATAGCCTTATAAGCTTGTATCATTCTGAATTTACGGTTAAATGCAATATACCGATTTAAAATTCATTATATGTCGTTGAAAATCTTTTCGGTTTATCGTTGGTGTGCCAGATTGTAAGAACTTTTATATTATGGGAAACTAATTTTAAAATTTATGATAAAGGGAGCGGTTCATATGCTTAAAATTACTGTCATTTCACAAGAAATATGTGTAAATGATAAATTAAAACAAACATTACAAGATGATAATATTGTTATAGATGAATATTGTAATAATTCAGTATTTTTGAGTAATGCACAGATAAGACAAAAATCGGATATTATCTTATGGGATATTGATTTTTATAATTATTATAGTGTAGTAATATCTAATATATATCAAAAACAAAATCACCCTTTTGTAATTATTTTACTCTTAAGCAGTAAAGATAAAAGAAAAGAATGGTTAAAGAAAAACAGTATTTTGTATATTACAATACCAATACAGGTAAACGAATTAGAAAATCTGATTCAAACACGATCAGTGAAAGAAAAGATAAACAGCAGCAAAAAAAAATTAACCTTTAACTCCAAAATTGCAGCATATAAAGAGGAAAAAATCTTCCTGATTGATCTATCTAATATATATTTCTTTTCTTCGGAGGAAGGGAAAACAATCATTATTACAAAAGAGGATGAAATTTTTACTTGTAATCATACTTTAAAATACTGGGATGATAGATTAACTGCAAATAATTTCTTCTTCAAATGTCATAGATGCTTTATTATTAATGTGAATTATATAGAACAAATAACACCTTGGTATAACAATACGTTGCAAGCTATTTTAATAAATTCCAAATTTACTATACCAATTAGCAGAAATTACATAAAAGATTTTAAAGAATTCATTGGAATGTAGAAAATAATATTATAAATGAGATATTTATCATAGACTATTTTCAGTAAATTATCTATTATAGTATTGAGTGGGGGAAAGTTTTTATTTTGAAAGAGGTGAATCTATGACATTACAACAATTAAGATATGCAATTATGATTGCAGACTGTGGCTCGATGAATGAGGCGGCTAAGAGGCTCTTTATTTCTCAGCCGAGTCTGTCAGGAACGATGAAAGAATTAGAAGCAGAAATCGGAATTGATATATTTTACCGTTCCAACCGTGGCATTGTAATTACGCCGGAAGGAGAGGAGTTCCTAGGCTATGCAAGACAGGTAGCCGATCAGTACCAGCTTTTAGAGAATAAATACATTGAGAAAAAGTCAAAGAAGAAATTCAGCGTTTCCATGCAGCATTATACCTTTGCAGTCAAAGCATTTGTAGAGGTGGTAAAAAAGGCAGGAATGGAAGAATACGAATTTGCGGTACATGAAACAAAAACCTATGAGGTTATTGAAAATGTTAAAAATTTCAAGAGTGAATTAGGAGTATTATATCTCAATGATTTTAATGAGCAGGTAATGAAGAAGATATTAAGAGAAAACAGTCTTGAATTTACAGAGTTGTTTCAATGTGACACGTATGTATATCTATGGGGAGAGCATCCATTGGCACAGCAGGAGCAAATTGCTATGAAAGAGCTTGAGGAGTATCCTTGCCTGGCATTTGAGCAAGGAAAAAACAATTCTTTTTATCTTTCAGAAGAAGTGCTGAGTACCTATGAATACAAGAGGATTATTAAGGCAGATGACAGAGCAACCATGCTTAATCTTATGGTTGGATTAAATGGATATACACTTTGCTGTGGAATAATTTGTGAGGAGCTAAACGGAGATGATTATAAGGCTGTGCCACTGTTAGAAAGTCAGAAAATGAGAATTGGTTATATAAAGAGAAAGAGATCGAATATAAGCAGCTTAGGTGAAATTTATATTGAAGAATTAAGAAAATACAGTAAATTTGTTCTATAAGATTTAAATTAAAAAATTTTAGGTATAGTTTTTACCTATACCCGATTATTAAATTTACGTATTAGTATATTCTAAAAAGGTTTGATATAATGTAACATATTAAAATGAAAAGGAGAAAACGATTATGCGTACAGTAAAAACGAGCAACAAAATGATGTGTTGTCTAAATAAATGCATGTGTTATATGATGCATCACCAAGTGCGCTTAAATCGGTTTTCTATATGAGATAGATATTCCCTATGACTACTTAATCTTAAATAGATAAGCAGAGAAAACAGGCGCAACGTATCAGCTGCCTGTTTTTTTTTATAGAATAGACAAAAAAGATTACTGAAGATGCGCACGAATGCAAGAGAAAAATGTCACTGCGTAACAGCATATGGCGCGAAAAGTACCTGCGGCCCTCATTAGTGAGGATTGATAGTTAAAGTGCCACAGGTACACTGTCGAAAAATAGTAGATGCAGGTTTTCCGATAAAATGATAAACTATACTCTATTATGATAGATAAGAAGGAGAAAAAGATGATACGAATTGAGAATGTAAGCAAAGCCTTTCAAACTTCAAAAGATAAAATTAAGGCTGTTTCACATATCAACCTGACAATTGAGGATGGAAGTATATTTGGAATTATCGGTTTGTCAGGGGCGGGAAAATCTACTCTGGTACGTTGTATCAATCTGTTAGAAAGGCCAACGAAAGGTAAAATTTTTCTAAACAATATTGAATTAACTGCTCTACCCCCCAAACAACTAAGAAAAGAAAGAGAAAAAATAGGCATGATTTTTCAGCAATTTAATTTGCTTGAACAAAGAAATGCAATAAGAAATGTCTGCTATCCTCTTGAAATAGCGGGAGTTTCCAAAAAGGAAGCTATGATAAAGGCTGAGAAGCTATTAAAGCTGGTCGGACTGGAGGATAGGATGAACAATTATCCGTCACAGCTCTCAGGAGGGCAAAAACAAAGAGTTGCCATTGCAAGAGCACTTGCGACTGACCCACAGGTATTGTTATGCGATGAAGCTACCAGTGCGCTGGATCCTAATACGACACGTTCTATTCTGGATTTGCTAAAGAGCATAAATGAAAGCATGGGAGTTACGATAGTAGTAATCACACATGAAATGAAAGTTGTAGAGCAAATATGTAATCAAGTTGCAGTTCTTGATCAGGGTTGTGTAGTTGAAACGGGTGAGGTAAAGGATATATTCCTGTCACCGAAATCTAGAATTGCACAGGAGCTGATTTTACCCAAAAATAAAGGCATCGCAAGTCTTCAGGGAAAAAGAATTGTTCGTCTTGCATTTGATGGGCAGTCCTCGTTTGAACCCGTTATTGCAAATCTTGTACTAAAATGTCAGACCATGGTCAATATATTAGGAGCCAGTACAGAAGATGTCGGCGGAAAGGCCTTTGGACAAATGTTATTGCAGCTTCCGGATGATGAGTTAGCGATTGCAAGAGTCAAAAACTACCTGGATTCAATTGGAATAAATTATGAGGAGAGTGATGTAAATGGAATTTAATCAGCTATTGCCATTACTTTTAGAGGGCATAAAAGAAACACTATATATGACAGTACTATCAACCGTTTTTTCATATTTACTTGGAATACCGGTCGGTGTGATTTTGTTCATCACTGATAAAAACGGAGTATGGGAATGTAAACCGATTAATATGATATTAGGTATCATTGTCAACTTAGCACGTTCCATTCCTTTTATCATATTACTGGTAGCGATTTTACCGTTTACAAAAGCAGTGGTCGGAACAACGATTGGTTCTAATGCAACCATTGTACCTTTAGTGGTGGCAGCCGCCCCGTTTATAGCAAGAATGGTTCAATCCTCCCTAAAGGAGGTAGATGCAGGTGTTATCGAAGCTGCGTTGGCGATGGGATCTAGTCCATTACAGATTATTTGGAACGTGCTTTTGCCGGAGGCAAGACCATCTTTAATGATTGGCTGTACCATTGCTATCACTACAATATTAGGTTATTCTGCGATGGCAGGCTTTGTCGGAGGCGGTGGACTTGGTGCCATAGCGGTTAATTATGGCTATTACCGTTACCAAACCAATATTATGTTTATTACGGTGGCTTTACTCGTTATTATTGTGCAAATCTTTCAGGAAATTGGAATGAAGCTTGCCAATAAGACCGATAAGAGAATAAAAAATTCATAAAGCAAGAAGGAGAGGAAAATTATGAAAAAAAGAATAACGTCTATCATTTTATTATTAGCGATTATCACAGTCACTTTTGGATTAGCAGGCTGCTCAAAAGCAGAGGGTAAGGAAAGTGATGACAAAACTATCGTTGTTGGAGCAGGAATTACACCTCATGCAGAGATATTAGAGCAAGTAAAAGATGTATTGGCACAGGAAGGTTATACTTTGGAAATTGTAGAATACAATGACTATGTATTGCCAAACACGGCTTTAAATGATGGAGAACTTGATGCAAATTATTTTCAGCATCAGCCATATCTGGATGATTTTAACCAAGAAAATAAAACCAATATGGTATCAGCGGCCTCCATTCATTTTGAACCATTTGGAATCTATGCAGGAAAAACAAGCAGTATTTCAGACTTGGCAGAGGGTGCAAAGGTAGCAATCCCGAATGATACATCAAATGAAGCAAGAGCCCTTTTATTATTAGAGGCGCAAGGATTGATTACACTTAAAAAAGATGCAGGACTGACAGCTACGGTACTTGACATTGAAGAGAATCCGCTTAATTTAGAAATAGAAGAAATAGAAGCAGCACAGATCGCTCGTGCATTGAGTGATGTGGACATTGCTTGTATCAATGGAAACTATGCCATTCAAGGCGGCTTAAGTGTATCTGATGCATTGGCGGTAGAAAGTGCAGACTCACTGGCAGCAAGCACCTATGCAAATATTCTTGCAGTCAATGCAGGACATGAAAACGATGAAAAGATTCAGGCACTTGTTAAGGCCTTACAAAGTGAGGAAGTACGTAAGTTTATCCAAGATAACTACGATGGAGCAGTTGTGCCTGTATTCTAAATTGATTATAATATGAGGGTATTCTTATGCTGGATTGCTTAAGAAGACCCTCATTCAAGCATAATCAATATAAATTGGAAAGGATGAATCAAATGAACAAAGAAGAAGCTTGGAACCTTTTAAACCAATATAATAAGGAAGAATTTCACTTAGAACATGCACAAGTTGTGGAACAGACCATGAAATATTTTGCACGTAAATTAGGTTATGAAAAAGAAGAAGAATTCTGGGGCATCGTAGGACTGTTACATGACTTGGATTTTGAACAGTATCCAAACGAGCATTGCATCAAGAGTCAAGAGCTTATGAGAGAGCATGGTGTAGAAGAAAGTATCATTCATGCAACCGCCAGTCATGGTTAAGTATTACTTTGGTCGGTAGCTTCTTCAAGGCTCTCTTTTTTTATTACTTTGAATCCATTATTTTGCAATAGCTCTGTAGCTTTTTGTATGTCAATTTTTTCTATTGCTTGTGCCACTTCTTCTTGGTTGCCAGCTCCCCACATTTCATGGAAATCATATAGAATATAATTGTTACTACTATATCCACCATCAGCTCTATTTCTCTTTTGAATAGATATAATTCCCATTTCTTCTAATTTCTTTAATGTAGTTTGTACCTTTTTTTGCTCATAAACTAATTTCAGATAGCTTGTTTAAGCTAGGAAAGCATTGATTTTTAGAATCTGCAAACTTCTTTAGTGCGATAAAAAGCATTTTTTCATAAGAAGTCTTTAATAAATCACTTTCTAAAAAGTCATGATATAACATTACAAAATGTCTTTGGTCGGTAGCTGTCTGAAATTTCTTTCTAGCCATTTACTACTACCTCCATTATTTTTCTTTTTTGTTTGCTGCTAAATCTTCTTTAATCAAACTCACTATATACTCTTGAAGCGTAGTATTGTTCATTGTTACATATAATTTTACTTTCTGGTGAAATTCAGGTTCTACTCTTAATACAATATTTTTTTTATTATCTGCCACAATATCTACTCCTAATATTTTTATAAGTATTATATCATCGACAACGCATTTGCATTTTTAAATAATTGCGTTATTAGTCAAATCTACTCTATCATGATAGATTGATTGAATGTAGTTCAAATGAATATAATTAAATGAATATAGTTATATAGTCTGTCGTACCATAGGCAATGGTCTGTCGTACCATAGGGAGAACATATATTCTTGTTGTAAATAGCATAAAATAAGTGCTTTGAGAAAAGTAATAAAGTAATATAAATTAATTAACAAAAATTATTGAAATTTATTTTTTGATAAGATAGATTGGATTACGCCCAAAATCTGATGATCTATGTCAATTCAGAAACAATTCTGAATAATGACCTTTTTTCTCTCCTTATATAGAGGAAAGTTATCCACAGTAACTGATAAAAACATTTTTCAATTACCTATTTATCATTTACTATTTGTTTTTTTTATAATCATGTAAACCGTACAACATGATTATTTAAAAAAACGAATGCAATAAAAATTAATAGTACTAATATTATAAAAATTATAATTTTTTTAATATTTATTTTCATACTTTCCCTCCTAAATAAAATATTAAATTATAGAAATCCATAAAATTGAAATTAATTATAACATAGACAACTATAAATGCAAACAACTAATTTTGTAAAATAATATTTTAGTCATCATAAGTGTTGCAGACCCTCGGAGAGCGTGACATTAGTTATGTATGACCCGATAGGGTCGTACATAACTAATATTGAGTTACTTTTGTACAAAAGTAACAAAACTTTAAGTTGAGAAAGAGGGCAATTTGTTGAATTGCATAATTAGAGTATACTCTACGGAGTTGTTAGTTTAGAAATATTAGATTCCACTTTTTATACTTTGAGTTTTTCCTGCTTTAGTACATTTATACCCAACTGTTATGGTATAAGTTTGCATGTTCCAATGGTTGTCTTGCCATGTAAGTCCCCATCCAAATGTACCAGAAGCTTTAAATTGTGCAGTTTTATTAGAATCATTGGTACTAGTGCTACCTTTCCAATTATCTACGTTCCATGCATTTAAAACACCATATTTCGCATAATCATAATCTACCATGTACGGAGTTGGTGTAGAAGAACCATTATAAGAGAAATATCCTTCCGCCCATACTTCTAATACAACATAACCTAATACATTATATGCTGAAGCTACTGACTTTACAGTTGAAGTATTTGACGAAGCTTTTTTATTAGCATTTATAGAATTTGCAGCACACATATTTGACATAACAGGCACATCTACAGTATTTACAGTATCATATACAAGAAAATCACCTGATGCAAAAAACACAATAGAAGTATCTTCATCAATATCAACAACTTCATCTACCTGAGCTTCAATATAAGTAATATCTTCTTCATTAACATTACTTGTATTACTTTTAAGTGAAGAAGTAATGTTTGCTGTTTTATTGGTTGAATTTAATAAATTTTTAAGACTGTCTTCCCTTTGTTCATATGGTGTATTAGTAATGATTTTTTCAATACTATTTTTCTTGTTTCTTGATAAAGTTGTAGTAGTTGTTGTAGCCATACTTGGTATAACTGGTAAGCTTATCATTATTACTGTTAAAAAAAATGATATAAATTTTTTCAATTTAATATCCTCCATTATTTATAAATTATTTATTTTGTTTTTTATTAAAAAATTATGTAATCCGCACAGCATAATTATTTATAAAAACAAATGCTACAAAAATTAATAGTACTAATATTATTAAAATTATAATTTTTTTAATATTTATTTTCATACTTTCCCTCCTAACATATTATTTTAAATAATTATAACTATATACTTAGCTGACTAATTTTGTCAACATATAAGTAATATTTATAATATAGTAAGCAATAGAAAAAAGTTAATAAAAAGAGCAATATAGGCTCTTTTTATTAATTAAAACTTTTCTATATCCCAAAAAGCTAAGTCCAATTGTATTGGATATAATCCAGACGCTAAAAGAATAGGTCATTTTAAATTTGCAAATTCTTCGGGTCTGATTAGTGGTATTACTTGCTCTGATCTACTCTCACTTATTAGACAACACTTTACTTTTCATTTTAGCAATGAATAATAAGCAAATTCCAAGCAACGTAACGAAAATCTATCGTAATTAAATAGTAAAATTTCAATAAAAGAACTGCAATATACATTTGCAGTTCTTTTAACCTATAAAGGAATTATTTAATTGATTCTATTTTTAAAAAGAGGGGGGGTGAATAAAAAGAGAATTAATTAATGTATATTACTAACTAATAAGGCTAAATTATTAGCAATGGCTTATATATTAGCAATATACAATATAATAGTCATAAATCATAATTTTGTCAAGGAGGTATTAAAAATTATGATTAACTATGACCCTTTTTGGCAGACCTTGAAAAATAAAAACGTAACAACATATGCCTTGATTAATAAGTTTAATATCAGCAATGGCACGCTTTATCGTATGAGAAAAGGATTACCTATCACAACAAATACAATAGATCAATTTTGTAAAATTTTGAATTGCAGCGTAGAAGATATAATTTTATATATTGACGATAGTAACTTTCTTCTTTAAATAAAAGACAAAAGAAAGGTAAAAACATAAGTTGTCTTAAATGGCTTAGAGATGAAGTAAGTTGCAGCCAATATCATGACCACACGTTTGACGTGTGGTTTTTTGAGCTTACACGCTTTGCTTATTCAGCCAAGATAAAACCATAAAAATAACCATCAACATGATTCGTTGATGGTCTATGTATATTATTCTTTATCGTTTTCATACATATTGTGCCTTACTAAATTAGTAAAGTGAATGTCCATTTTTGTATAGGAATTGTATAAGCTATTAATAAGATAAGCGCTCTTGTTTTTAATAATCTCCGTTTGGTTAGAAATTTCTGATTGCACATATTGAATATGCGAATAATTAAGCTTTAATAATCTGCTTTTTACAACTTCAATAGGCTTGTCCTCTTTGTTTATTCTAATAGTTTTAGCATTACTATTTAATATCTCTAGTATCAACTCTAAAATAGCATTAAAAGAATTTTTTTCATATGGATAATTATTTATTAATACTTCAAAATCAAAATATCATCTATCATTTTTCTTGTAAACGTAATATATCATCGTCCATAAAAAAGAAGAATTGCGTAAATATGCTTTTCTTAGTATAATCATTGCATATATGTATAAATGTAAATGATGGAGTGAACAATGAGCACATTAAATATTACAATAGAACAGATGAAATTGTTACAAGAGGAATATCAGTTAATTGATATGAGAGACAGCATTGCCTATTCTCATGGCTTTATACCGGGTGCTGTCAATATAAAACAGGATGAATTGTTAGAATCTGATAAGTTATCTAAGGATAAGAAATTAATTCTTTATTGTATGAAAGGTATCATCAGTAGTGACGCCGCTAAGGAGCTTTCAAAAAGGGGTTATGATGCTTATAATCTGGAGGGCGGTTATGGTAAATGGCTGCTTGAGAGCTTCAAGGAGGACAAACGCTGCGAGGAAATAGAAAAGAGTATCCAAAAGAAATTTCACAAGGACATCATGAGTAAATTTACCAAAGCGGTGAGGGAATATGAGCTTGTAAAAGAGGGAGATAAAATTGCGGTCTGTATATCAGGCGGTAAGGATTCTATGCTGATGGCTAAATTATTTCAGGAGCTTAAGCGCTACAACAAATTTTCTTTCGAGGTAGAGTTCTTGGTCATGGATCCTGGTTATAATGAAACTAACAGACAGGTGATTGAAAAAAATGCCAAGCTTTTGAATATACCAATTACTATTTTTGAAACAAATATTTTTGAAGCAGTGTATGAAATTGAAAAATCTCCCTGCTATTTATGCGCCAGAATGAGAAGAGGACATCTTTATAGCAAGGCAAAGGAGCTTGGATGTAATAAGATTGCACTGGGACATCACTATGATGATGTCATAGAAACGATATTAATGGGAATGTTGTATGGAGCACAGATTCAAACCATGATGCCAAAGCTTCACAGTACGAATTTTGAGGGTATGGAGCTGATACGTCCTATGTATCTGATTCGTGAGGAGGACATTAAGTGTTGGAGAGATTATAATGATTTGTATTTCATCCAATGTGCCTGTCGCTTTACCGATACATGTACGACCTGTCGTGACGATCAAAGCTCGGTTTCAAAACGAATAGAGATCAAGAATTTGATTGCAAACCTAAAAAAATTCAATCCTTATATTGAGAGCAATATATTCAGAAGCGTAGAAAATGTAAACTTGAGTACGGTTATCGCCTATAAAGAACATGGAGAAAAACATCATTTTTTGGAAAACTATGACAAAAGTTTTTTACAGGATGAAAATGATTAACAAGTCACATAACCTTTTACTTACTTTTATCATAATATAGATTTTGAATAAAAGTATGGTGAGATTCAATGTATCTTGTCAAATTAATAATCATTATATTTGCCTCCACAGCGGATAGTTTTATCATAGGCTTTAATTATGGTTTAAAAAAGATAAGAATTAATAATATATCTAATCTTTATATAGCTTTAGTTACCTGCATAGGAACATTTTTATCCATGCAATTTGGAAGATTAATCAATTCATTTCTTTCTACACATCAGTCTGATATGATAGGTGGAGCTGTACTGATCGGTCTTGCTGTTTATATGTTAAAAAGTACTTTTTTTCCCCAAAAAGGAAAAATACAGGATTTGACAGAGAATCCTGCAATTGTAGATACAGACCACTCAAGTGTAATCGAATTAAGAGAATCTTTAGTAATTGGAATCCTGCTCTGTATTAATAATATTGGTATGGGAGTTGGTGCAGGAATTACAGGAATGCCAAGCTTTTTGACCTCATTTTTATGCGCAGTTGCAAGCTTTATATTTATCCGGGGGGGGAGTGTTTTGGGAAATTTAATCCACACCGGCAAAATATCCAAATATCTTGAAGTGATATCAGCTTTGCTTGTGCTTTGCTTGGGAATTTTAGGTTTTTGCAGTTAATTCTATTAAATCAGCCAAAGATAGCAATACAGGCGTAATAGCCGTTGACAACTTCATGGCAGTATTATATAATTTGAAAATAGCGATGACGAAGAGAAGTAGTGCAAATTATCGTTTCCAGTGAGTGAGGGATAGTGAGAACTTCATAAAGTGAATTTGCGTGAATAACACTTTAACAGCTGCAAGCCAAACATTAGGATTCAATTTTGTTGAATTACAAGATTGAATTTTCAGATTAGTAGGTAAGCCGCAGACTGTGCGAGAAACAGCAGGTTTTTTGTAAGAACCAATGAGTGACTGTTTATCAGTAAATCAGGTGGTACCGCGGACATTTAACTGTTCGTCCTGAACGTTTCGTTTTGGATGAACAGTTTTTTTATTTCATAGGAAGGATCTTGTTTTGGTAACGTATAAAGTATTAGTTCCTATGAAATAAAAATACAATGCACACGAATGTAAGTGGAAAAAGTCACTGCGTGACAGCATTCGGCGCTGGAAAATACCTGCGCTCCTTAACAATGAGGAGCCTGGGAGCAGAAGTGCCGCAGGCACTTTATAATAATAGGAAATATTCATTAACTTGGAGGAGAATTTATGAACACGTCAAATATTTACCGTAACAAGACAATGGACCATATTAGTGAGAGTGATATCAAACAGACATTAAAAATTGCAGGCTGGGTTGAAAATATCAGAGATCACGGCGGTGTTTCGTTTATTGATTTAAGAGATATGTACGGTGTGATGCAGGTAGTTATGCGTGATACCGACTTATTGGAAGGAATCAACAAAGAAGATTGTATCTCAATCGAAGGAATGATTCAGCTTCGTGACGAGGAGACTTTTAATCCGAAGATTCCTACGGGGACGATAGAATTAGAAGCACATACAGTGAATGTATTGGGAAAGGTTTATAAGCAGCTTCCATTTGAAATCATGACATCAAAGGAAATTCGTGAAGACTTACGCTTAAAGCATCGGTACTTAGACCTTCGTAATAAAAAGGTGAAAGACAATATTATTTTCCGTTCTCAAGTAATCAGTTTCTTGAGACAAAAGATGACAGAGATGGGATTTTTAGAAATTCAGACTCCGATTCTTTGCGCATCCTCACCGGAAGGTGCCAGAGATTATATAGTACCATCTCGTAAATTCAAGGGGAAATTCTATGCACTTCCACAGGCGCCACAGCAATATAAGCAGCTTTTAATGGTGTCAGGCTTTGATAAATACTTTCAGATCGCACCTTGTTTTCGTGATGAGGATGCAAGAGCAGACCGTTCTCCTGGAGAATTTTATCAATTGGACTTTGAGATGAGTTTTGCAACACAAGAAGATGTATTTCACACTGGAGAAGAAGTACTAACTGCTGCCTTTGAGAAATTCGCTCCCGAAGGCTATGAAGTAACTAACGCGCCATATCCGGTCATCAGTTACAAGCAAGCAATGCTAGAATTCGGATCGGACAAGCCTGATTTACGAAATCCGCTGAGAATTGTGGATGCAACTGACTTCTTCCAAAGATGTACCTTTAAGCCATTTCACGGAAAAACAATACGTGCCATTAAGGTACATGCAGAAATGTCTAAGGGCTTTCATGAAAAGCTTCTTAAATTTGCAACCTCAATCGGAATGGGAGGTCTTGGATATTTGGAAGTGCTCGAGGATAAGACTTACAAAGGACCAATTGATAAATTTATCCCTGATGATATGAAAAATCAAATCGCCGAGATTGCAGGACTAGAAGCAGGAGATACCATTTTCTTTATTGCAGATAAAGAAGAGCGTGCAGCACTTTATGCCGGACAGCTTCGTACCGAGCTTGGAAATCGCTTAGATTTATTAGAAAAGAAAGCATATCGTTTCTGCTTCGTAAATGATTTCCCGATGTTTGAGTATGACAAGGAAGCAAAGCAGATAATATTTACGCACAATCCATTCTCCATGCCACAAGGAGGTTTAGAGGCCCTTAATACAAAGGATCCACAAGATATACTTGCTTATCAGTACGATATTGTATGCAACGGTGTGGAATTATCCTCTGGTGCAGTAAGAAATCACAATCTTGATATTATGGTTAGGGCTTTTGAAATTGCAGGCTATACAGAAGAGGACTTAAAGCAGAAGTTTGGAGCACTATATAATGCATTCCAATATGGAGCACCACCACATGCTGGAATGGCACCCGGTGTAGACCGAATGATTATGCTTTTAAGAAATGAAGAAAATATTCGTGAAGTTATTCCATTCCCAATGAATGGTAATGCTCAGGATTTAATGTGCCAAGCTCCAAATGAAGTTTCAGAAATGCAGCTTCGTGAGGTTCACATTAAAATAAGACAGTAATAATATAGGCAATACAGTAAAAGGTAACGATGTAAGAATCGTTATCTTTTTTTATAAAATAGGATATTTAAAAGCTGACTGCTTTAATTGACATGAGAGTGAAATTTAAACAATTGCAAGATAAAAGACATTAAAATATAATTACAAGAGGTAACAAGTACAAGCCTTTTTGCGTATTCTAAGCTGGGGTGAATATCTTTGAATAAAAAAATAAATGCTGTATTTGAAGGGGGAGGAATCCGTGGAATCGGGCATGTTGGTGCAGCTTGTGTATTTGAGCAAAAGGGCTATGAATTTATCAACTTGGCCGGTTCTTCAGCCGGTGCCATTGTAGCATCATTACTTGCAGCAGGTTATCAATGTGAAGAAATAAAAAAGGAAATGAGTACACTAAATTATCTGAAATTCAAGCAAGAATCATTCCTTACTCGTTTTGGAACGGTTGGAAAAGTTATCAGTGTACTACAAAATTACGGAATGTATAGCTCTGACTATTTTGAAAAATGGCTCAACGACTTACTAAGGAAAAAAAATAAAGTATTTTTTGGCGATATTAAAAATTACAGATATCCATGTGGGAATGTACCTTATACCTTACAAATCACGGCATCTGATTTAACGGATAAAAGGCTTTTGATTTTACCAAATGATTTGCCTGACTTTTGTATTGACCCAGATACCTTTAGCATAGCAAAAGCTGTGCGAATGAGTATGAACATACCTATTTTCTATAAACCTTACAAACTAAGAGATTGCAATGGTAAGGAGCATTATATTGTAGATGGTGGGTTACTTAGTAATTATCCCATCTGGTTATTTGACCATGTACAATCAAACTGCCAATGTTCGACGGTAGGCTTTAAGTTTGTGAACCAGAACAAGAATGTAGAGGAAAGAAAAATGAATCAGACTAACATGAATATTGTAGATTATGTTATGTCCTTGGTAGCAACAGCTTTGAATGCAAAGGATAAGCAGTATATATCTAGTTCAAAGGGTGATTTTCAAAGAACCGTAACCATACCAACTGACATAACGATAAATAGGAGAACAAAAAATATAAGTGCTACAGATTTTGGAATTAGTAAGGAAGAAAGCGAAGCATTATTTTATAATGGTGTGAAAGCTGCAAACCAATTTTTAAATATATGGAATTATGACCAGTGGAAGAGAAGCTATCAAAAACCAATCCAGCAAGGAAATTTAATATATATGAAAAAATAGATAGTAGAGATTCAACCTATTAATCCTCATATTTTACATATATAGAATTCACTGTTTTAGTTCATTTTGGGTAAGAGAAATAATCAAATCGAATGAATTTTGGAACAAAAAAGTTTGTATTGGGAACATTTTGTATCCCAAACAAAAGAATTTGGAATAAAATTAAAATTAAAAAGTGAATTTGAAAATAGTTTATAAAAGGATTGTGAAGAATAGTATGGCATTTAATAAAAAGTTTAAATTTGATAAATATATTTTGATTTTGGGACTCGCTACCTTTTTATTTGCTTGCTTTGAGCTATTCCGAAATTACGGTCAGAATGGACAGATCATTAATGAAATAACAGCGAAACAAATAAAACCGCAGATATTTTTATTTCAATTTCAAAATATGACGATTCTTTTTACTATGATTCTTATGAACTTTATAATGTATATGATTGTGAAAGAAAAAAGATATCTGTTACATTCACTGTATTTATTAGTTATGTTGCTTTTTTTACTACAAATTTCTGGAGTACTAAACTTTATAGTAAGTTTATCTATTTTAAGCGTCCAAAGCTTTATGGAAAATTTCATCTATCTGATTACCGCTGTAGAAGCGGTAATATTTACTAGTGTAATTATGAGCGAAATAAAATCTGAAAAGTTAAATATTCAAGAGCTTGAATTAGAGGCCAAGACAGATAAACTGACAGGCCTGTATAATAGAAACTATTTTGATAAGGTTATATTACCTCAGGTATATGAATATGAGCAAGATCGTAAAAACATATCCTTGTTCATGCTGGATATTGATCATTTTAAAAATATAAATGACACATTAGGTCATAACGTTGGTGATATTTTATTGTCTGAATTAGCAAATATAATTACATCCTCCGTTCGAAAACAAGACTGTATCATTCGCTGGGGCGGCGAAGAATTTATTATAGTTATGTTTGAAACAAATATATACGATGCAGCCGTACTTGCGGAAAAAACAAGAGAAATCATCGAAAACTATGATTTTGAATATGTAAAGCACATTACTGTAAGTATTGGAGTGACAGAAAAATGTATCAGCGATACCAATGAAAGTTGGGTGAAAAAAGCGGATGAAGCAATGTATCGAGCTAAGAGTGATGGAAGAAATAGGATTTCTGTAAACTTTTCAAATATTTTACCAATTAAAATAAATTGGAGCAGTATTTTTGACTGTAAAAATTATCAAATTAATACCGAACATAGAGAATTAGTTTTTTTAATGAATAAAATGATTGAAGAATGGTCAATAGATGGTAGGGAAGATACCTTTTTTAATTTGTTTGAACAATTACTGGCAAGCACAAAGATACATTTTGCAAACGAAGAAATCATTTTAGAAAAAAAAGAATATCCTCTGCTGGAGATACATAAACATATGCACCAGTTAATTTTACAGGAAGCAGATGAAATAAAAAATTTATTGATCAATCACCAAATATGTCCTTTGAAAGTAATTGAATTTCTAATTGATATTGTGGTTGGGCATATGATATCAGAGGATATCGGCTTTTATAAGTATTTATAAGAAAATTCTTGTGTTTATTCGACGGATATTTGAGGAATATGAAGGCTTAAATGAAATACTGTATTGTCAGATGATGACTCTATATGCACAAAGCCACCCAAGTCTTCTATAATTTCCTTTACAATTTTTATACCTAGACCATGTGATAGTTTATCTTGCTTTGAACTTACAAGTTCTTCACCAAAATAGGTCAACATGCCATTAAAACTATTGGTAATGTCAATAGAAATCCAATTGTTCACACAACAGCTTTTAATTTCAATAAATCGCTTCGAAGTATCTAGTTTAGTACAGGCTTCAATAGCATTCGTTAATACATTAGTTATTACACGAACAATGTTAAAATCGGATAGCGGAAGCTGTGAGGGAAGGTGAAGCATGCAAGAAAAATGTATTTCAGCTTCTTCACATAGATTGGCTGCATCTTGCATAATAGCATCAACAATTACATGATCTGAATACATTTTATGAACCATAACAGTATTATGCAGGCTATTCTGCATTTCGTTGATTAGTTCAACGGCCTTTTCATTTTCGTTGCTTATAATTAATACTTTTAAGGAAGACATCATACTATTATTATCATGTTTAAATGCACGAAAACTTTCCGTGAATTTTTGGTAGGACTGATAATGTCTCATCTGGCGCTTGAGCTGTTCTCTTAACTGATTGGTATGTAGCTCATGCTCTAGTAAAGCTGATATGTGAATGGCATGGTTAGATAAAAACAGTAATACAAATTTACTCATAATACAAGAAATAAGGTATAGAAAGCTAAACCATTTTGTATTAAGATTACGAAAACGTCCATCATCAATTAATAAAAGATAGACCATCAAAAAAAATTGAGATGTAGTAATAAATTTCAACTCAATTGTGTTTCTTGATAATTGTTTTAATTTGCTGTTTGGTGCAATTTTTTTAAATATATTACGATCTAGAAAAACAGAGTGTAAGAAAGCGATGATCCAAATTAAGCAGTAGTAAGCAGGGTTTTTTAATAATGCGTGAATGGTTTCTGAAAGTATCAATGAACATATGGAAACGATAATCCCGCGGCTGCTATATATTGAGAACATGTATAATGTGGCAAGATATAAAGCATTTATTTTATTAATATAAAATAAAGCAAGAAAGCCCATCATAACTACTCCCATAATTAAAAATATGCCGGTTCGATATAAATTAAAATATATCGTTGCGAGTGTGGAGCTAATGCATAATAATATAAATGCAGAATAACAAATAAAGTGTTTATACCTTGATGTAAATAAAATTTTAAAATCATATAAAAAAAGTGAACAATAAGAAAGCGTTATTAGAACAGTCAAAATTAACTGTATCATGATTACCTCCCAAAGCTTCCTGAGTAATACATATTTGTCTTTGAAATATATTGAAAAAAATTCCTCTTAACCTCTTTTTGGTAGGTTATCCCGATTGGTATATAATCACCGGTTTTTAATAATATGCATTGTTTCTCAAACTTAGTTATATAGGAAAGTTGTAACAAATAAGAACGGTGGACACGTACAAAATCCCGATTTATCAATTGTTCTTCAAGCATTTCTAAGGTTCCATAAAACTGTTTGATTTCTTTACTATTATAATGTATCGTTATAATTCGTTTGCTGATTTCAAAAAAAGCAATATCTCGTAAAGGAATCATTTGAAGTATGCCACAGGCCTCATATAAAAACATTTCCGTTTCTTTTTTCTTCACCATAGAAAGTGCGCGAAGAAAAATTTGTTCATGTCTTTCCATAGAGGTAGAATCTTTCAATAAGTATTGAATTGGAGAAATATCAAAGGCATCATAAACATAATCTTCGCTCGTGGTTAAAAAAATTATTTCTGCTTTACAACCATGTGCTCTCAATCGTTTTGCAACGTCTATACCATTTATTGTTTTCAAAAGTATATCCAAATAAAGAATGTCACAGCTGTTAGGGGACTCAGATAAATAAAAGAGCAATTCTTCTCCGCTTCGAAACATTGAGAAGAAAGTGGATTCGTGATGTTTTTCTGCTATTTCTTGTAAAAGATTTCTATATTTATCTAACGCTTTATCATCATCATCACATAAAAATACATTGACCATAATTACACCATCTTTCTGACTTGCTTATTCGACAAAATACCGTTTAAACAGACAAAACAAATTTGAGTAAATTATAACATAATATTACAAATAGTTCATGAAGTAAATTAAGATTAAAAGTATTTATAATGCTATATGGTGGCAAATTACTAGAGTTTATGCCTGAATAATCATGATATTTCATTCTGGCTTTATACTGTACCCATTTTGAGCAATAAAATTAATAACTCAAATTCATATCATTTATTGGAATAATGATTGACTTGTCAATTAATATACGTTAAATTGTTAGTAACAGTTTCGATAAAATTCAGCAAATTTGTATAAAAAATTTAGGGTGAGGAAGTATATGAATTATATAACAGTTTTAATATCGGGTCTATATCTTATGGTGACTTTCCTATGTATCATGCTTGGTGTTTATTTCTTGTATATGAATAACAATACGATTTTGAATCGACTGGCATTTTTATTTTGTATCTCATTAAGCTGCTGGTGTTTTGGTGCTGCACTTTCTCTGACTGCATCAAATGCAATAGATGCTGTGCTCTGGCTTAAATTTTCAGCTATAGGTGCGGCAGGATTTTGGGCCTTTTTATTGCACTACATGATTGTATTGACAGATAGTGAAAGGCTTTTGAAAAAAAGATGGATGAAATATGTCATTTATGTACCGGCTATTATTATGATTTATGTTAGGGGTGTTTCAAAAGAAATACCAGAAGAATTATATCATTTTAAGAAAATCTCATTGGGATGGGTCAGCAATACCGGTTTTAGCTTTTGGACATTACTATTTGATTTATATATGATAAGCTTTACTCTGGCTGGAATATTTTTGATCTATAGATGGAAGAAAAAAATTAAGGACGATCATCAAAGAGAGCAGGCCGGGAATATTTATAATTCTTACATTATATCTTTTCTGATTGCAATTCTTGGAGAGCTTTTGGATCACTTACAAATGGGGTGTTATTTTCATAAATTGACGCCTTTTATTCTACTTGTACCAATATTAATTCTTTGCTATTCCATTCGTAATTCTAATTTAATGAAAGGAGATACGCAAAGTGATGATATTGTTTTTATGGAACAATTCAGAACTAAGATTGCAAGACATCTTTCAGAAGCGTTTTGCTTTGGCGGAATTCTATATCTGATTTCGCAATGCTATTTTATTAAATCAACGGATATAAAACGAGTTGTTGGATTCTCAATCGTATTATGCTTATTTGGTTTGGGTGTATATTTAATATATAAATTAGCTATCAAAAAAGATGCAAAAGTAATGCTTTATTCCATTTTGCTTTCTATCGCAATACCAATTATTACATTAAATTTTACAGACTATGCAGCAATAACAGTATGGGCTTTTCCGTTTATTATTATTATAGCTACTCTTCTGTTTAACAATTCAACAATATTAACAATGGTTTCTACATCTATCATACTAACGCAGCTTTTTATGTGGATAAAGGTGCCAAACAGCCTTGTTAATGTTGATACATCAGACTATTTTACACGAATTGGGCTTTTGGGAGTGGGAATTGGTTTAATTTACTATATTAATAAAATATATATATTCAGATTAAGCCAGCTATCGGAGCGAATTAAAACACAGGACTTGCTATACTTGATATCGTCTCGTGTAATCAATGTTAACTGCACTAACATGAAAGAAAAAATGGATGAGGTGCTTAGTCTGGTATGTGAATATGTGCAGGCGGATAGAGCTCATATTTATTTTAATATAAAAAATGATATGGAACATGCGGATTATTATTGCTGGTGTAATGAATTTAGCAAATTAAAGGATGAAATTTTGCAAGATACCCGAATTGCAAAGTATGAATGGCTGAAGAAACAGGTCAAAGAAACGGGCGTAGTAATGATACCAGATGTCGCAGAGTTAACACAGGAAGCAGAAAAGGAAAAAGATTTTTTAGAAAAACAAAACGTCAAATCCATGCTATCAATTCCGCTAATCAGTCATGAACAAAAAATAGGCTTTTTAAGATTAGATTATGTATTAAAATATAAAACATTCGATGAAGCGTTTATTCAGATATTGATGACAGTTGGCAACATTCTTGGTGAAGCCTATAAAAAAACCTATTCAGAGCAAAAAATAGAGAAAATGGCTTATTATGACCAGTTGACCAATATACCAAACAGGCAATTGTTTGGACAACGCATCAATCAAGTTATTGCATCCGCAGATAAAAGCGGCGATTTATTTGGAATTATATTTTTAGACTTGGATTCCTTTAAAATAATAAATGATACACTTGGGCATCATTATGGAGATAAAATACTGATAATGATAGCAGACAGATTGACAAAATGTATCCGAAAGACAGATACTGTGTGCCGCTTTGGCGGTGATGAATTTCTAATTATGCTAAATAATATTATGTCCGAAAAGGATATAGAAACGGTTGCCACCAAAATTATTAAGCAGCTTGAAGAACCTTTGTTTATTGAAGGACAAGAAATTTACATAACGGCAAGTGTTGGGATATCTGTGTTCCCAACTGATGGCATGGATAATGATACACTAATTAAAAATGCTGATATTGCTATGTATAAAGCAAAGAGCAGTGGAAAAAATCAGTTCGTATTTTGCTCTCAGGAGATGAAAGAAGAAATTGAGCAAACAATGGTCATAACCAGTAATCTGTATCATGCACTGGATCGAAGTGAGTTAGCTATTGTTTATCAGCCTCAAGTATCAATTGAAACAGGTCAGATTATTGCAGTAGAAGCATTGGCGAGATGGTATCACCCAGAGCTTGGACTAATTTCACCTGCAATTTTTATACCAATTGCTGAACATACAAGTTTAATAAATTTAATAGGTGAATGGATTTTAAAAGAATCATGCCAGCAGATTAAAAAATGGCATAATAAAGGCTTACTACCAATCAGAGTAGCAGTGAATGTTTCAGTAAATCAATTGCTAAATACTAATTTTGTAAATAAGGTGATGAAAATATTGGCTGATACGGGACTAGATTCAAAATATCTGGAATTAGAAATTACAGAGAATATAGCGATTCAGGAGTCCGATTATATTTTTGATGTTCTGTCTAAATTAAAGGCTCTTGGAATATCCTTGGCCATAGACGATTTTGGAACAGAGTATTCTTCGTTGAACCGAATCAAACTGCTGCCAGTTGACCGCCTAAAAATCGATATGCATTTTATCAGTGGTATACTTAATAATGAAAAAGATAAGGTTATAGTCGATGTTATCATTAAATTAGCAAAGGATTTAAATTTGAAAGTAATTGCAGAAGGTGTAGAAACACAAGAGCAGCTTAACTATTTACTTGAGAAAAAATGTGATGAGGTACAGGGGTACTTTTTCTATAAGCCATTATCAACAAGTGATATGGAAGAGGTTTTAACGAATCTAATATAATTAACAAATATAAAAAAAAAATTAACAATTATGTCGTTTATTGAATTTTAAAGAGAGTGTGGTATCATAGTACTATATTATTTACTAAAACTATATATTGGGGGTGCATTTTATGAAATTACGTACATTACTAGTCATTTCCTTCACCAGTATTATTTTTACTGCCGTTGCTGTTTTGGCAATTTACGCAGATCATTCCATGCAAAAGCAGACATCAGCCAAAATAGAAACTGAGTTAACTGCTAAAACAACTCATTTAGAAGATTATATCTATGGATGGTTAATGGGTAAGGCACAGGTAGGTGATTCTGTTGCAGCTTTAATGAAGGAGGGAATCAAAAATAATGTAACCCCTGAGTATTTAAACCAAGTATTACAAACAGCCGATAATAAAGGCGTAGTATCTGACCTATATGTCGGAACCGTGGATGGAAAAATGATTGATGGTTCCTTATGGGATGTTCCGGCAGACTATGACCCAAGGGAAAGACCTTGGTATCAGGCCGCAGAAGACAGTGATGGATTAGTATTTACCGATGCCTATATTGATTTGACAACGAGTCAGTTGGTTGTTTCAATTGCAACTCCGATTCGTTCTGATTCTTCTACATTACAAGGTGTACTATCAATGGATTTATTACTGGATACAATTACACAGCAGGTAAATTCAGAGACAATTGGAGAGACTGGATATGCATTTATGCTAGATCCTAATGGGGTGATTTTAGCACATCCTGAACAATCACTTCTTAATACAAATATCTCAGATATAGAGGACATGAAAGATATTTCTTCCAAAATGTTAAGTACTGATTCTGGCTATGAGTCGTATACCTATAATAATGAAAAAAGAATTATGGTTTATCAGAAAATGCCTGAAACATCATGGATTGTGGGAGTATCAATTACAGAAGATGAAGTATATAAAGAACTTATAACAATGAGAGTATCCTTTGCAATTATACTGTTAGTGCTACTTTCAATTATTGTTGCAATAGCAGTAATAGTTTCTAACATTCTTGCAAAACCTATTAAGGAGATGACAATTGGAGCAAGACAGGTTGCAAAAGGAAATCTAAGTGTTCAAATTAAGAATAAAGGTGCGAAAGAAATCCGTGAATTGGGAGAAGCATTTAATAATATGTCTTCCAATATAAGAAAATTAGTTATGGAAATAAACAATGCAGCTAAAATGGTTGATCATTCATCGGGTGAAGTAAATAAATTAATAGGGAATACCAAATATATAACTGGAGAGATTTCAAAAACTACGAATGAGCTGGCAAGAGGGGCTATGGAGCAATCGCAGTCAGTAACAGTGGGGGCAGATATGGTTGCCGGTATAACACAAGCGATTAATCGTATAATGCTTAATAGTATGCAGTCTAATGATATGATTAAGCAGGTGGATCAATCGGTGCATGATGGTATTCATGTGATAGATAATCAAGCAGCCCTGATGCAGTGTAATAAGGAATCAACGAATAAGGTTGGAGAAGCAATAAGCCAATTAGAAGAAAAGTCGCAAGTAATTAGACAAATTGCAGAGGTGATAGGTGATATTGCAAACCAGACAAATTTATTGTCTTTGAATGCTGCAATTGAGGCAGCTAGAGCAGGAGAGAATGGAAAAGGTTTTGCGGTTGTTGCTGATGAAGTTAGAAAGCTAGCAGAGCAGTCAGCTAAATTCAGTGGAGAGATTGGAGTTTTGTTGCAGGGTATTCAGGAAAAAACGCTGCAAAGTGTGAAGGAAGTTTCAGATGTACGGCAGATTGTGGCAGATCAGGAAGTATCGATTCAGGAAACCAGGAAGCTGTATCTTGATATTGAGCAAAAGGTGAATGAGGTTGTTAATCGAACACTTCATATTACTGATGAAACAAGGCAAATACAAATTCAGTCAGAAAAGGTGACACAATCAATTAGTGAGGTAGCTGCTGTAACACAGGAAAGTGCAGCTGCAACCGAAGAAGTAGCAAGCTCTGCGGAGGAGCAAAACAACTATGTAATGAAGATAAATGATGAAGTTGAAATTCTTGTTAACGAGGCTAATGTATTATTAGAAGCAATTAAGCAGTTTGATATATAGATAATATTAATAATTCAAGCACTCACAAGTTATAAGGCAAGGGAAACCTTGCCTTATAATTTGTGAGTAAACAGGAAGATGTATTACTCGATTTGCATTAATTAATGCTTAATAACTATGTGAAACTTAAATGTTTTTTGCAGTTATTAGGTATTGCATACATGGTTGCTGATTTTGGGGAGAGAGAAATTAGCTGCAGTAAAACTTGATTGTTAATTAAGTGTTTGTAACATAAATGGAGGGAAGTATCATTTGGGGATTAAAAATTTAAAAAAAATTTATAAGCATGATATTATCATGCAGTTTAAAATATCATATTTGATTGTACTAATCTTACCATTGTTAATATGTTTTACCGGATTCAAGCTATACTTTCAGGCTGCAGAAGAAGAGGTAATACATGGGAGAATGAATGCATTAAGTTACAGCACCAATGTAATAGATTGCAATATGAAGCAAATACATACTGCAGCTTTGCAGATTGCCAAAAGTGAAACAGTTCAAGATTTGGCTGAGGAAGAGATAAGTACAGACATTAATGCATCCAATACAGAAGATGCCATTTCTAAAATAAATAACATCTTGGAATATCTTGCAGTAGATTTGCTGGAAAATGTGGTCATTTATTTTGATGAAGAAAACTATTATCTGGTGAATGGTACTTTATTTTGTGACAAGGCATCGGCACAAGATACTTATAAGGATATGAAGGGATTGCTTGAGGGAGAAGATGATTCTAAGGCACATTACCAATTGAATGATAATACATTGCAATGGATTCAGCCTATTATGGGAAGTGATGGTCATAGCTTAATGGGGGCAGTTATATGTAATTTTAATATGGATTATATCAATCATCTGTTTCTTGAGGATGATAATGAAACCATGTCACTATTAATGCAACAGCAGGATGGAAGCATTTCCTATCAGACAAATCAAAATGAAACAGAGACTGATTTTTCAAGTATATTAATTGAAGGGCTGCAAGGATATATAAAGTTAGGAAATGATATAATCATCTATTCGGTTTCTGGTGAAAATACTTGGAGGTATCTTTTGATTTTCAATCGAACTGAGCTTATGAAAAGTTTTAATTTTATTAAAATAAGTCAGTATTTTATCTTGCTGTTGGCATTAGCAATTGGGATTATTCTTGCACACTATATGAGTATAAGGTATGGAAAACCAGTCAATAAAATATTTGACAACTACATTCCTAATGCAGAAAGAAATACAAGTAAGCTTGAAGAGATGTTTAACAGTATCGTTTCAGACAATCAACATTATCTAAATGAAAGTAAAAATGAAAAACCTTTGTTACAATATGCGTTTCTATATAAACTGCTGCGAGGTGAATTTGCAAACGAAAAGGAGCTTTTTGTGCTAGCCTCTAAGGTGGGATATCATGTAAGTTCAAAACTATATCGGGTTTTGGCATTTCGTTTTGAAAATAAGGATATTAATGAGGCGGAAAATGAAACACTAAAGAAGAATCAAATGGCTTTTTGCTATCTTCAAGCTAAATTACGAGAATTCATAAAGGAGGAAGTTTGGTTTTACGAAGTAGATCATTTGATTCATTTAGTCATTTTACCTTGTATGGGACGGGAATCAAAACCCGATGAGATTATTTCTTATATTCAAGAGGGGATACTAAGAGAGTATAAAATAAATCCTTTGTGGGGTGTCAGTAACCATTGTGTGCAGGTTATGGAGCTTTGGCGTGCCTGTGAAGAGGCTATTGCAGCTTTGGAATTCGCATGTGAAAACAAGCAGCTTGTATTTTATAAAGATATTGCGAGAGAGCAGTCTAGCTTCTATTATCCAGAGCAGTTTGAGGAAAGATTAATCTACTGTACACAGTCAGGAGATTTACATCAAATAAAGGAACTGTTGGATTTATCATTAAAAGAAAATTTTGAAACTAGAAATCTGACAAGAAGTCAATTTTTGAAGTTAAATAATCAGTTTATTAGCACATTAATTAAGATAGACAAATCAGATTTAGTGTCACAGCATACAGAGCAATTGAATGCCTTTGCAATTCATTATTATGAATTAGAGATTCAGGATTATTACGCACTGCTATTGCAAGCCTTTGGTGTAATCGGCGATAGTTCACAAACAAATAAAGGTGACAGAGGAAGTAAGTTGAATGAAAGATTGAAAGACTATGTTGATACACATTATATGGACTCAAATTTAGGACTGGCAATGTTAAGTATAGAATTTCATATTTCCGAAGGCTATGTATCAACCTTGTTTAAAGAACAGACGGGTACTAATTTTGCAGATTATGTTGAGAAGTTAAGGATAGAACGTTCCTGTAATCTGTTAAAGGAAAGCAGGCTTACTATAGTTAAAATAGCAGAGGAAGTAGGATATAATAGTATACAATCATTTCGCAGAGCGTTTAAAAAAGTGAAGGGTGTTAGTCCAAGCAAATTAAGAGAAGCAAACGATAGAGAAAGAAAAAAGGGAAAAGACTAATTAATTTATTAAAGAATCGTTCCTTTTTAAAGTTTAGTTAAAAAATGGTTCCTTATTCATGGATTTTTATATGAAAAATGCGCTCAAATTCAAAGTATTGTATCTACAATTTGAGGATAACGAATGTTAAATTTAAAGTATCGTTAAAAAAGAGAAAAAGGATTATAACGATGAACGAAAGGAGGAAAAATGAAACATAAAAAATTGAAATTTAACAGTATACGAACTAAGCTGATTGCGGGAATTATGGCAATTTGCATCTTACCGCTTTTAGCGATAGGAATTGGTTCCTTTATGCAATCAAAATCTATATTGTATGACAAGCTGACATTAACAAGTTCTCAAACGTTATCACAAATAAATGACAGTTTAAATGAATATTTTAGCGGCTTATCAGAGACGGTTACTTTGACAACAAATAATTATAATTTGGTAAATGTTGAAACTGGCAACAATATAGATTACGTACAAGATTTACTTATGAGCGTAAAGGATACCAAATCCGAGCTTCTTTCGGCATACTTTGGAACAGCTACCGGAAAATTTGTTAATGCGCCGGAAGATGTAATGCCTGATGGCTATGATCCGACTACAAGAGATTGGTATCTAATGGCGGTAGAAAAACAAGGAGAAACGGTAATTACATCGCCTTATCAGGATGCTTCCACAGGTGATAATATTGTTACAATTGCGAAAACAGTTGAAAAGGATGGAAAAGTAGTTGGTGTGGTTGCAGTGGATTGCACTTTGACAGCACTTACCCAGCAGATTGCAGAAAAAAAGGTTGGTAATACGGGGTATGTATACATATCAAATGTAGATGGAACCGTTTTGGCACATCCTCAAAGTGATCTTATTAATACAACAACTCAGTTGTCATTTTGGGACGAGGTTAAGACACAGGACAGCGGTTTTGTAAAATATACCTATGAGGGACAAAATAAATTTGGTGTTTATCAAACCAGTGCAATAACAGGCTGGAAGCTTGTTGCCGTATTAGATGATTCTGAATTGACGACAGATACTAGCGCGATTTTAATGACGACACTTATTATAATTATAATTATGCTTGTTATTTCATCTCTACTCTCCATATTTTTAAGTAGTGGAATTGCAAAAAACATTATAAAGCTAAAGGAAGTATTTGCAAAAGCATCAGATGGTGACTTGACGGTATCTATAACGGCAGCGACAAAAGATGAGTTCAGGGATTTAGCAGAATCCTTTAATAAAATGATTGGAAATATATCTGATTTGATGAGGAATGTTACAAAGTCTTCCCAGACAGTTTTAGAAACCTCTACTAATTTAGCATCCATGTCATCAGAAGTAGCAACTTCGGTTGGTGAAGTGGCCAGAGCAATTGAGGAAGTATCCCATGGAGCGGTAAATCAAGCTCAGGATGCTCAAAATGGAGCATTTCAGATGGATAGTCTATCGAATAAGTTAGATGAAATTAATGAAAATTCAAATGAAATGGATGATATTTCAAAGAGTACAAAATCATTAAGCTCTAAGGGGCTTTCTATGGTAGAGACTTTAATTAAAAAATCCGATAAAACAAGATTATCGACTGATCAGGTGAATCACATTGTAGATGATATGTATGAAAGTACAAAGCAAATCAGTGCTATATCAGATACCTTATCCAGCATTACTAATCAAACCAATCTGCTGTCACTGAATGCCAGCATTGAGTCGGCTCGTGCAGGTGAAGCAGGCAAGGGGTTTGCTGTTGTAGCAGGTGAAATTAGAAAGCTTGCGGAAGAATCGCATAATTCAACAGAGGAAATCAAGCAGATTATTGAAACAATACAAAGTAAATCGGAGATTGCGGTAGAAGCAATTCAAGAAACAAAACAGGTTGTGGAAGAACAGGATATTGCAGTAGGTCAGACCAAAGAAATATTTAGTGAAATTCTGGATGCAATCGATAAGATGTTGATTAAGGTTGAAGAAATCAGAAAATCTATCACGATTACAAATGATAATAAAAGCTCTCTTGTGGTTGCAATAGAAAATATTTCAGCGGTATCAGAAGAAACTGCATCAGCTTCAGAAGAGGTTACCGCTTCAACAGAAGAGATCACAGCGGCTATGGAAGAGTTCACCAGATTTTCAACTGAACTTCAAGGTATGGCAAATCAGTTGGAAAGTCAGATTGGAAGATTTAAGGTACTATAAAATACAAGGTTAAAATAACGAGGCTATTGGGACTTATCTCAATAGTCTCGTTATTTTTATATGTAAGAATAGTTCAGTTCTGATATTTGATAGAGAAGCTAATTTTCTCTTTGCTATTATATAAAATAGAAATGGTTATTAAAACCATATTATTACTCTTTTGAAAAGATTAAGAATAAAAGTTGCTTATAAAATTATTATTAAATTAATTAAAATAAGAATAAATATAAATAAATAATTTTTATAAAGTATAATGTACAAAAAAGTTTGAATATAAATAATTTATGGGTGCATATTTACAACTATAAATAGTGATGATAATATTAAAATATACATAATGCATAATAATAAATTTTAATAAATAAATTAATGTGCATAATGTACAAATGCGTGATGCGCTATAATTTAAAAGTAAGGCAAGGAAATATTCCTTGCCTTAAAAATAGAAATGGCTTATTTTAAAGATTGCTGAAAAGCTGGTCGTAAGATAAAGCAAAAGGAGGAACTATGAAAAGAAAGAAAGCAAAAATGAATAGTATCAGAACCAAGTTGATTGCAGGAATTATGACTATTTGTATTATTCCGCTTATTGTAGTTGGAATAGGATCGTATTATCAGTCAAAGACAATTCTAAATGATAAACTAATGCTTACAAGTACTCAAACCCTTAATGAAATTAATGATGGTGTGAATGAATACTTTGATGGGTTAATGGAGTTGGTTTCTATAACAGCAAGTAACAGTCATTTCATAGACATTGACAGTGCAGACAACATAAATTATATACAAGACATATTGGATCACATACAAGATAATAAACTGGATTTGTTGGGAAGTTATTTTGGAACAGAATCTGGAAAGTATATCATATCTCCACAACAAGAGATGCCGGCAGGATATGATGCAACTCAAAGGCCGTGGTATCAGCTGGCCGTAGAAAACAGAGGAAATGTAGTGTTGACTTCAGCATACTTAAGCGCTTCAACCGATGACATCGTAATAACGGTTGCGAAAACGGTTGAAAAAGACAATCAAATCGTTGGTGTAATGGCTATAGATTGCACATTATCTGATTTAACGCAGAAGATAAGCCAGAAGAAAATAGGAAATAACGGATATGTATTTATTACAGATACGGAAGGTATTATTCTAGCACATCCTCAAAGTGATCTATTGAATACGGATGCAGCCCAAAGCTTGACATTCTGGAATGATGTCAAGTCACAAGAAAGTGGATTTGTATCCTTTGTAGAAAATAAAACGAAGCAGTTTGGTTTATTCCAAACAAACTCGATTACCGGATGGAAATTAGTTGCTATTTTGGATGATTCAGAATTAACAAAAGATACACGAGCGATTTTAGTTACGATGATTACAATGATACTAATCATGCTTGTTATTTCATCAGTATTATCATTGCTTTTAAGCGGCGGTATTGCAAGAAATATTATAAAGCTGAAAGAAGTTTTTGCTAAGGCATCCGCAGGGGATTTGACAGTAGATATTATGGCAGCAACGAATGATGAATTTGTGGATTTAGCACAATCCTTTAATAAAATGATTCAAAGTATTTCCGAGTTAATAAAAAATATCATGCACTCCTCAGAAACAGTCTTACTAACATCATCTGCACTTGCAAATATGTCATCAGAGGTAACATCTTCAGTTGGTGAAGTGGCCAGAGCAATTGAAGAGGTATCTCATGGAGCACTCAATCAGGCACAGGATGCGCAAAATGCTGCGCTTCAAATGGAAAGCCTTTCAAATAAGCTAGATGAAATTCATGGTAATTCGAATGAAATGGATGATATTTCAAAAGAAACTAAATTATTAAGTTCAAAGGGCTTAGGCATGGTAGATGCCTTAATTGAAAAATCAAATAAAACAAGATTTTCTACCGAAGCCGTAAACAACATAATTGATGATATGTATGAAAGCACGAAGAAAATCAGTGATATTTCAGATACATTATCTAGCATTACCAATCAAACGAATCTCCTTTCTTTAAATGCAAGTATTGAGTCTGCCCGTGCAGGAGAGGCGGGTAAAGGGTTTGCTGTTGTTGCAGCAGAGATAAGAAAACTTGCGGAAGAATCCCATCATTCGACAGAGGAAATAAAACAAATTATTGAAGCAATACAAAAAAAATCAGAGGTTGCCGTAGAAGCAATACAGCAAACAAAAACTGTAGTAGCAGAGCAGGATGTTGCAGTGGTACAGACAAAAGATATATTTAGTGAAATAATGGAAGCTATTGGTGGGATGATGATTAAGGTTGAAGAAATAAAAGGCTCAGAAATGGTTACAAATAATAATAAAAATTCTCTTGTGCTTGCAATTGAAAATATTTCTTCGGTGTCGGAAGAAACTGCATCAGCTTCAGAGGAAGTTACGGCTTCAACCGAGGAAATAACAGCGTCTATGGAAGAATTTAATAAATATTCAAATGAGCTGCAGGAACTTTCTAATCAGCTAAAAAATCAGATTAGCAGATTTAAGATTAATTAGTTATTTACAATTAAGTTATCGTTTTAAGTATTGCAATTATTTATTTTGTAAAACAATAAAAGGGCGTCATCTGGTATGGATTAAACGCCCTTTTAAAAATCTATATTAGGAATTGGTGTTGCGTATTAAACAATTATTTGCAAACATGATTTAATGAATCGTTGTATAAAAAAAGTGGTGTATGCAAATAATATGTTAGGTTAAATTGCTATGCCACAGTATGTGCTTTCTCATTTCAAAAAAACGGCCTTTGAGAAATGGGGCGGGAAAGAACAAGTAAGGTGTTAGTATCTCCATACTGCTGTACCAAATTAACAACATGTTCTAAATCGGTCATTGATTTACAATAAACCGTAACCACCATGCAATAGGCTCCTGTTACATGATAACACTCTGTTACAGAGTCTAGACTCCGTATAAACTTATAGAATTCTTTGTGTTTGTCAGCTCGCATTGATACGTTGATTAAGGCAAGAATACTTAATCCTATTTTCTGGGTATCAATAATTGCAGTATAGCCCAATATAATACCTTGATTTTCCAAACGTTTGATACGTTCGCTAACGGCGGGAGGAGTCAGATTTATTTGAGCACTTAAATCCTTAATCGAAACTCTCCCGTTGTGCTGTAATGTTTTTAGTATTTTTTTGTCGATTTCATCCATTTTGTTACCTCCTAAAAGTGTACTTTAAATTTTATTATTTTGTAAAAGAAATCTTATATTTGTCATAAATTGCAATAATAATTCTAAATAAAGTATAAGTCAACCTTAACTTTTTAAAAATAGTAGCGAAATTAATAAAAAAAAGTAAAAATTTAATTTTATTTATTTTTATAAAGCATTTGGATTAATTATTTTATATTATTAATTATTTTATCATACATATTTACAAAAATAAATAGCAATGTTAATATTCGCTTATACACAATCAACAAGAATAAATGTTAAAACCAATTTTAATTATGCACAACAACTAAAAGGAGGAGTTAGTAATGCCAACTAACGAAAAAGAAAGAAATCCATTTAAAATCGCACAAATGCAATTAAAAGCAGCTTGTGATGCATTAGGAGAAGATGAATCAGTATATCTTTTACTAAGTGAACCAGAAAGAGTATTAAAAGTGTCCATACCAGTAAAAATGGATGATGGATCAAGCAAAATGTTTACAGGATACCGCGTACAGCATAATGATGCACCTGGTCCATGTAAGGGAGGTGTTCGTTTTCATCCAAATGTTACAGAAGACGAAGTAAAGGCGTTGGCTACCTGGATGACTTTTAAATGCGGAGTTATGAATTTGCCATATGGAGGAGCTAAGGGAGGAGTTGTTGTAGATCCGAATGAGCTTTCTCAAGGTGAGCTGGAAAGACTGGCAAGAGGATATGCTAAGGCTATTACTCCAATTATTGGCGAGAGAAGAGACATTCCGGCACCGGATGTTAATACGAATGGCCAAATTATGGTTTGGATGACAGATGAATATTCAAAATTAAGAGGTGTAGGACAAACATTAATGGCAACCTTTACGGGAAAACCGGTAGAATTTGGTGGATGCCATGCTAGAAGAGAAGCAACCGGCTACGGAGTTGCGCTTATGGCAAAAGAAGCAGTAAAATACAAAGGCCTTGAAATGAAAGGACAGCGTTCTGTCGTTCAGGGATTTGGAAATGTAGGAAGCTATGCGGCTTTATACTTAGAGGAACTTGGTAGTAAAGTAATAGCAGTATCAGATGTTAATTGCTGCTTATATCATCCTGACGGACTGGATATTAAAGCTCTTATGAAACATACCGAGCAAAATAAAACCATTAAGGGATTTGCCGGAGCTGAAAAAGAAATGGATAGAGAAGATGTATTTAAAGTTGAGTGTGATATTTTTGCACCTTGTGCGCTTGAAAATGCCATTACAGTTGACAATGCAGATGCCATTAAAGCGAAGATTATTTGCGAAGGCGCCAACGGTCCTACTACACCAGCCGCTGAAAAGGTATTGTTAGATAAAGGAATATTTATAGTTCCTGATATTTTAGCAAATGCCGGAGGTGTTACCGTTTCTTATTTTGAATGGGTTCAAAATCTTCATAACTTCTATTGGACTTTTGATGAAGTGCAGCAAAAACAGGAATCCAAGATGATAGATTCTTTTAATCAAATTGTTGAAATAATGGAGAAAGGATATGATATGAGAACAGCTGCTTATATGTTTTCAATCAAGCGTATCGCTACTCCGATGAGATTAAGGGGGTGGTTCTAATTCCTAAGCAGTTATCAAAAAAGAACCAAAAGATTACATCTTCTGTAACGCTTGAAATTACTGCAAAAGCTAAGAAAATGAAAGAGCAGGGCGAGGATGTAATATCACTCAGCGTGGGTGAACCAGATTTTAATACACCGGAAAATATCAGAAAAGCTGCTTTTGAAGCTATGGAAAGCGGAAAAATAGGATATACACCGGCATCCGGATTAGTACAATTGAAAAAAACGATTTGTGAAAAGCTGGCAAAGGATAATCATTTGGAATATGATGTAAAAAATATAGTCGTATCAAATGGTGCCAAACATTCCTTATTCAATTCGTTACAAGCAATCTGTAATCCTGGGGATGAAGTAATTGTAGGAGTTCCATATTGGGTAAGCTATCCAAACCTGATAGAAATGTCAGATGCAATTCCTGTATATGTTGAGATGAAAGAATGTGATGGATTTAAATTTACCAAAACCGCTTTAGAAAATGCATTAACCGAGAAAACGAAAGCGATTATAATCAACAGTCCGAATAATCCGACAGGAACTGTATTTACAAAAGAAGATCTACAGGTAATTGCAGATTTTGCAGTAAAAAATGATTTATATGTAATTTCGGATGAGATATACGAAAAGCTGATTTATGAAGGAGAGCATACTAGTATTGCTTCCTTAGGAGATAAGATTAAGGAGTTGACAATTGTTGTAAATGGAATGTCAAAGTGTTATGCAATGACAGGCTGGCGTATTGGCTATTCAGCATCTTCTGAAAAAATAGCTAGTATTATGAGCAACATACAAAGTCACGCTACATCAAATCCAAATACAATAGCACAATATGCAAGTATAGAAGGTTTAAAGGGACCGCAAGATTCAGTCGAAACAATGAGAAAATGCTTTGAAGAAAGAAAAAATTATATTGTTAAGGCAATTAATTCGATTGATGGATTATCTTGCAGGAATCCGGAGGGTGCATTTTATGTAATGGTAAACATACAAAATTTTACAGGAAAGCATTATAAAGAAAAACAAATAAATAATTCCTTTGATTTTTCAGAGGCTCTTTTAGAAAATGAAAAGGTTGCAGTCATACCAGGTATTGGTTTTGGGCAAGATGGATACATCCGATTATCCTATGCTGCTTCCATAGAGATGATTCAAAAGGGGATTGAAAGAATAAAGAAATTTGTTGATTACTTAAACTAGTTTTTTGGAAATTGCTTATTGACAAAGAAAGGGAAATGCGATGTGCATTTCTCCTTTCTTCTCATAAATTTATAAGCTATAAAAAATTAAGATAAAACAATAAAATTATTGGAGGATGGTATATGGAAAAGAAAATGCCAAATGTATTACAATCTTTATTTGTGTTGGTAGGGTTTTTGATTCTAGCGTTTTTA
>NZ_QICS01000010.1 GCF_003201285.1 Lachnotalea glycerini | reverse complement strand
TAGATGCCTGCAGGAATGTCATTAGCAGTTGCACCTTGTATATTACTTAAAAACATATTATCCTGCTTGATTGTTCCTGCTGTATATCCCCTATAGGCGATTCTTATAATGGCACCATCACAGTCTACTTTATTCCAATTAGCAGTTCCATTCCATTGTGATACATCAATGATTTTTTTCTCCATCTCTATTAACCTCTCTTTCTACGTTTAAAAAGAGGGCGATTATTCACCCTCTGTACCTGAATTTGTTATATCTTCTACTTTCTTATTGACGATATCTAGTCCTTTGATTAAGAATGTTGGTACATTAGCTCCCATAGCAACTACGTTTTCCAAGATGCTGCGTAACTCATTAATCAAATATGTAGCCAACGTGAAATACCCAAACAGTACTACAAAGCCTAAATCAATTCCCACCATGTTTCCCATATCCTTAAATACAATGGAAACAAAAAAGGCAATACAAATCACCACCCAATACCAAACTTTCTTGAAGATTCCTTTTGCTCCGACTGCTGAACTTTCATTCTTCAAATAGTATTTTGCTTTGATAAAGCCGGTAGTATAATCTATGATATTGGCTACTAAAAATCCAAGGAATAGAAACCAGTATCTCCCTAATAGTGCAGCTCCAATTGTTGCAATTGTGCCATAAATTAAATTTGTTGTGTTATGAAATTCTGTTAATTTTGTCATAGTCCTTTACCTCTTTTCCTTTATTTGTTTTCTTCTATAATCTGCTGCATTTCTGCCTTTTGGCATAAAAATAAGACCTCTGCGGTCTTTGTATAAGTTTATATTTTGATTTAAAAGCACCCCGAAAGGTGCTTTTTATATTTTTTTAATTAACTAATATTTTTAATAATACACTTCTATTAGCCAATTTTTTGCTAAGAGTTTCATCATAGCTTGTAATTATAAATCCTCTATCATACTTTCTTGTTGTCAACTTACCCAATTGCTCTGTCGTTAAATCCATTACCCCCAATACCTCACCCGCAGTAATTGTAATAGCTTTATCCTCTATATCAGGATATAATATTCCGTTAGTACTCGTAATGTTGTTATTTGTGCCAACTATACTGGTGAAATTTACACATTCTTTAAATTCTGTAGGATTCAATGTGTCATATAACTCTTTGCTTAGTTCAAGTCCCATTGCTGCTGAAAGTGCCGTTTCAGAATCATCTGTTTCTAAATTATTTGCAATCTTAACTTTTGCCTTTCCATCCTCTGATACTTGCAAACCAGTACCAATCTTAATATGGCCTAATTTAGTATCTGATGCTACCTTATCTACATGATTATTAACTTCGCTGATACTCTTTTTGATTTTTCCCCACATCGTACTATTTGTATCAGTACTGTCAATTTGTGCTAGCTCATCTGGTTCGGTAATCTCTGCTATTTTTCCTGCATTTACATGAATATCGGTATTTCTTAAATGTTCATCTAAAATTGTAATATTCTCCCCAAATGATTCAATATTAATTTCCTGAATCTCTGGTCTTTTTAATCCGCTTTCTGTTATTTGCATATTTTTATCCTCCTATAATTAAATAAATTTTTAGTTCTAAATACAAATAACATTTTTTACGCTGTTCAGTCAGCTATTAATTTGTAGACAAAATATAACATGTATTAATGTATCATTGTGTATCAAGTTAAAGTACCGAATTACTATGATATTACAGGCAAATCACCCATTAAAGCTGTTACCAGCTTCCTGAATAGAGCTTATTTCATGTGAATAACCTATTTAACTTTTTTGCATGGCCATGAAAAAAATAAGCCCAAAGGCTTCATTTAATAGTTTTTTATAATTAATTCTTGATATCGCTCACCAGATGATTTCAAATTATGCTGTCTGTCAACTGCTACCATATTATACTCTTGATACAGCTCACGAATAAACTGACAATCATTATATGATAAAAGGCATTTTCCTTTCACTTTATCTAATGTTTCTTTTAGGCGAATATGATCCTCCTTTTCAAATTTATCATTGTAGTATTTTTCTGTCCCATAATATGGCGGATCCAAATAAAACAATGCCTCTTCCCTGTCATATGTTTTGATAAGATTTTGAAAATCTTTATTCTCTATCACAGTAGTTTGTAATCTATCTTTTACGCAAGATAAGTAATCTATGCTGTTCTCTAGCTTCTTACCTCTCATAGCGAAAGAGTTTAAATCTGTACCAAAGCTGTTTTTGATTAAAATAAAATACCTGGCTGCTCTTTGAATATCAGTCAGGCCTCTGGCATTGATTTGTTCTTTACTATCAAAGAACTGCTCTCTTGAAACTAACATCCATTCCAACTCTTTTTGTAGTGCTTCACAGTGATATTTTATGCAGCGATATAAATTAATTAACTCACCATTAATATCATTAAAAACCTCCATTGCTGCATGGCGTTCCTTGCTGAATAAAATCCAGCCTGCACCTCCAAATACTTCAATATATCTATCGTATTCTTCTGAATTTGGAAACTGTTCTAATATTTTTTTACGTAGTGACTTCTTGCCGCCAATCCACGAAATATAACTATTCATTATGTTTCATCACCTTTCTTATCTTTTGTATTGTGTTGTTGTATTGAGTATCATTGTAGGTGATATTCTAATAAAAAAGCATTTATGAATCTTCTATGGCTAAGTTACCACAATCAAGACTTTCCAATGCCAGTTTGACAGAACTTTGTAGCTTGTCCGGAACTTGTGTCATTGTTTTTTCGCCTTTGATAATTAAAAATGCATAAATATATTCCATACATACTCACCCCTTTCTTAAATTTTATTTATATGTTAAGCAGGAAGAAGTGAAAACTTCTTGCTATAACTCTTTTACTTTTTATTTAAATCTATTGTTTCATATATTTCAGCTATTGCCATCTGAGTTTTAGTTAGCTCCATTTTATATTTGCTAACCTCCTCTGTTAACTGCACTTGTATTTCCTGCTACTGTCATATTATTAAAATTTAATATTGTAGAAGCGGCTGCTGTATGTCCATGTTGACCTCCCCATTCGGTATTACCACGTAAACTATGTCCATGTGTGGCATTAAAGTCTGCAAAATCCGGAGCTTTGTTGGATTGTGTACCGCCTCCATACCGTGAAGAGCTTACACTGGTTCTTTGACTAAAAACGCCGGAACACGTTATACCACTTTCCCTTTCCGTTATGATATTTCCTATATACCCTGTCAGGCCGGTATCATTAGCAGTTAAGCTTCCTGCCGTATGAATGTGATTACCACTTTCATAAATTGCAACATTAGTACTGGCTGAACCACTCGGTTTACCTGTCCAGTTAAAGTTGTGAGTATGTGATGGTACATTCGATGCGTTTAATCTTGTTGTTGCACTTCCTCCAGTTTTTCCTGCCGCATTATAATTACTATTGTTCAAATCAACACCAACTGTAGTTCTCCCCTCTGCAAATCTCTCCCACTTTCCACCAAGAAAGACTTCTGGCGATACATCCTTTACACTTGTATATACGGTTCCGATTGGATAAATGGCATCAATTAACGCGCTTAAATTTACACTTGTAACACCATTTTGCACTTGTAATCCTTTTCCAATCTTAATATGTCCACTAGAAGTTGTAGTAGCTATACAATTTAAATGTTCATTCCATTTGGATTTATCTTCACCTGTTACATGTATGCTTTCATTTTCAATATGCTTTTGAAAGTCTAGTGCATTTGCATAACCCGAATCATACATTGTTATATTTACCTTATCGCTCTGGCTAAACAAAAGAATACTACGCAGGATTTTCTCATACACTTCCGATGTAGATGGTTCTATATACTCTGCTAGTGACCCTGCATTCGCATATAATACAAGAACCTCTTTTGTACCATCTGATGCGAATATCGCTTTTTCGCGCATGTAAAACCCTTCGGTTATATCCGTATTTTTAAATATTGCGGTAATCGTTACATCATTTTGAGCTGATATTGTAACACTATCAATAGCAACTTCCGCTACTTGGTGAATGGGTGAAACAATGGATTTCAAATCTGCTGAGGTACTTCCATCACCAAGTACTAATCTTGTAAATTGTATATTTTGTGTTTCTCCTGACAGCATCTTCATTAAGAACCGTTGTCCTTCTGTCGTTAACACATCATCAAATACAGCCATGTCTAACCTCCTATTCTAACAGGCTTTGAAAATTCAAATGAAGTATCCACTGTGGCATAAAATATATGAATCTTGGCTTCTCCATCTGTAATAATTTCAATGCTGTCAAGCCATGCTGACTTTCTTTTTATATTATCTAGCATTTTTAAAAACTCTTTTTGCTGTTTTCCATTAATACTTTGATTGGTTGCCTGTATTTTAAAATAACCCGGCTTTCCACCATATTCGTACCATTCCGCTTCTTTACCATATCCAAATACCGCTGCTGTTAATTCCTCAACTGCAGATGGTGTTCCGGCTCTTTCATACCAAGGCAGCGTATTCTTAATTAAAATCCTTTTAACATCAATGGAAAGATTTTGATTATAGTATTGTGTCCGAAATTCCAGAGCCAGTAAATCTAATATTTCATGTGGCAATTGGTCAATACATGCATAGACACAAGTATTCTTGGAATATTCCAAAGCTTTCTTAATTTGATTCGATAGAGCATAGCTAATGGCAATATTATCTGCATTTTTCTTTAGATTGTCCGGAAGAATATCTGTTATCTGACTATCGTATAAATTAATCATCTTCCAGTCCTCCATAAATAATATTTTTTGATACATGATTTGCTAGTGCAGTATTGGGGATAGCTTCAAAAACAGGGGATATTATCTCCACTCTTTTTGCGCCTGCGTCCACTATCTTAGAAATTAAATAAGAAGGGTTAATATCCCTTCCAATGACTGCTTTTTGCCATGAGATATAGCTTTGAATGGCAATATTCACTTCACTTTGAATCGTGGCTGCTTTGTTCGCATCACTTGTATTAATGTAGTAAATCAAATCAATATCATAGTCTGCCAATGTAGGAGCACCAACACTCACATAATCCGTCTGCGGCCTTTTCGTTCCATCACTAATATAGGCAAGTACTTCATTTGCAAGTGTTTCATTTGGTAATTCGCCATCATTTAGAATAAAACGGATATCTACCTTGCATGGCTCCGGTGTATCCACATAAACATCTGTAATGGAGGAATTATAATGCTTTACCCAGTACTTATAAGCATCCCCCGGACCTGCTACAGAATAAGAGGACGGAGCCAAGTAAATGTTTTCTGCCAGGCTATCATCCTCCTCTCTATCACTTCCTCCAGTCGAAATATCAACATTTGAAACTTTTGAAACAAAAGCAATCGGTGTAACCAACGTGTTAATACTTCCTGCCACATAACCATTATACTTACTTCCGATTTTGTCACACACAGCAGTAACCGTTACTTTTACCTTACCTGCCTTAATCTGTGCTGTTTCTTTTGTGTAAAAATAGATACCATCCCCTGCCGTTGCCCTAGTCCCCATTGGAATTGTAATAATTGATGGCTGTTCACCGGATAATTCAAACATTAATTGTACTGTAGCTGCATTCCCTTCATTTCGGTTAATTTGTTTCAGTGCTCCTATATTTTCCAGAAAATCTCCATACGAATATTTTAATAAGCTTTGCTTTCCTGCATGGTCGATATATTGATATACTTGATAGATTTGTAGTGCCGCTGCATATAAAATAAGTCGATCTGGATTTGCTTCTGTTAAAGAAATGGTTCTTCCTGTTTCCTCTTCATATTTTGCTGTAAAGTCATTAATCATCTCATTCACTACGGTTTCAAGTGTCTTATTCTCAATAAAGCTAATGTCAGGATAGTTTTGCAAAGTTTTCTTAATCGTGCTCATTTATTCTTCATCCTCCCCAACCTCTTTGTAATGATCAGCAGCTCCTAATAATATGATTGGTTCTAATTGCCCTGTATCATAATTGGTGTGATATGTGACATCCGCTACTTGTGCTCTTTTTTCCTATTTGTTCCAAAGTTTTTCTTGGTCTTACTCCTAGCATCGCATCAAGATTTATGGTAAATGTAATGCTTCTTAACTCTGCTCCATTAAACTCACTAAATGGCTTTCTCATAATTCGATTGTGCGTACTCCAACGGCCACTTACATTTTGTTGCATGTCAGAGAATGTTAAAATGCGCTGATCACTTGTCTGGAAAGTGATTAATTTTCCAAGATTTCCTATGGCCATGTTATCCCTACTTTCTCTTCCACCGCTTCAATGCGTTCTATAATTTGACTGAAAGTGATGGAAATACCTGCTATTTCATATTGAAGCTCTGCTGCCTTTAAACTTAATTTTTCTAAAAATTCAACCTCTGCATTATTACCTGAAATTTTCAGCAGCTCCTCTATACTTTTTTCTAAGCTTTTTAGCTTCATAACAAGTTCCGTTTGTGAAGAATCCAGTTCCGTTTTTTTACCGGATAATTTCATCTTAGGTACTTCGATTGCTGCTTCATAATTACAAGCCACATCTAGATAAGGAGCTGTCATTTTAGCCTGATTGACACCATTTAAATGTACATTAGCACCTTTTATCAGTAAATCTCCTGTGCCATCGTCATATCGAATTAGGGCAGCTCCAGGAGTCTTTGAAAGGTCTTTTCGGTATATTCCTTTTCCGCTCTCTGGCGGTTGATTGCCTTTTCCCCAATAAGTTCCTGTAACGAAGCCTTTTGTAGTTCCATTACTCAGTAAATTCACCTGAACATACTCTCCAACATTCGGCATAAAATACTCTGAATTTTGATTTGTGTATGGAAGCTCTGTACTAACTGCTTTTCCTTTATCCGTATAGGTAACTCTTAGCATTCCAGTTTGGTAATTTACGCTTGATACTTTTGCAATTCGAATATTAGTATTGCTCATTTTATCTTTCCCCCTTATGCTGGTATAGTAATGACAGTACCAGGGAAAATCCAATGTCCATTGTCCGAATTACTTTTCCCACGCTCTTTCGCCTTACTTTCAATAATATCTGTATTGGCATTATATAGTTTCGTGTAAAGAACTCCTGAACCGTAAAATCTGATTGCTAACGCCCATAGAGTGTCACCGCTTACAATCGTATATTGTGTGCCCTCTGAGGCAGCATTTTGGGTTGCTGTGCTTACTGCTTCAATGGAAACTGTTTTTATTCTTTTCTGAATGAAGCGAAGTGTTAAAGTCATGGTATAAGCTCCCCCAATATTATGTTTTACTTTATCCACATAATATCTGCCATTCAGATTACTTAAGCCTTTCACTTTTATAACTGTACTTGAATAAATATTGGGATTCGCCGGAATCGTTACACTCATTGTCGTTGCTTTTTTGTTCTCATTGTTTAAGATTGCAATACCCTTTGCTTCTGCTTCTCCTAAATTACTGGCTGTGACATTGATATTTTTTATCCGGTTTCCCTCTCCAATATTAACGATGTATTCACTGTTATCGGTTGGATCTGTAAAGCTGAATTTAGCTCCTGAATAGGTTCCTGCTATCGTTGTATTGTAGCTCCAGTTAATCATATCTTTTTCATAAATAGTTGCAACGCAGCCTTTGTTCTCATACGTCTCTTCATCAAAGATACAAATTTTATTGGAATATACTTTCATGGCCAATCCATACTCACTGCTAAGACTGTACAAAAACTTGCAATTGGTTTGATTATTTTGCTCTATACCTTCAACTGAAATTTCCTCTGCATCATAGAATAAACGGATTCCTGCATCCTCTGCTATTGTCCTTGCAATCTCTTTTAGCGTAACATTTTCCCAGGTTCTGGTTACCTCATCCGAGTTAAATGCATCATCTGTTGGAATACTGACTGCACTCATTGTACATGTCAATGGTCTTCCACTATAAGACAAATCATCCAGAACAAAACAGCCGCAATTTGTTGTAATGCTCTTTTTCTTTCCTGCAAAGTTTTGCCAATATTTTTGTTGAATTTTAGCTTTTAATGTATCTCCTTTGGATGGCTTCCAAGCTGAAAGCCATTTCTTATTACGATTAGACACAGTTATATTTATATTGTCTGATTCACCGCTTGCAACATCTGTAAAATCATATTTCTCTAAATAAGCGCTAATTTTATGATCCAGATTTTTTCCATCATAATTTACAATGACATTTGTCTGTCTTGGTTTTATGGTTGCCATTATTCGCTCCTCCAGTCCGGTTGTTCCACGGTTGCTTCACTCTCCGGTAACTCTGGAATATTTAATATAACTCCTTCCGGAAAAATAAAGTAATTCAGCGCTTTGCCATTTTGAGACATTAAGTAACCGGCATAAAATTCTGAGCGATAGACTTCTAATGCAATAATATCCCATGTCTGCCCTTGTATCGTTGTGTATGTGTTCATAAAATCCTCTTTTCTGGTCAAAGCTAAAATTTGTTCTGTAAAAAACTGCAAAATAATAGACCTCTCATTTGAAAGGTCTATCACATATCAATCGTTTATTATTTATTAATTGATTCTATTTATCATATTCTAATTATTCAACAAAATTTTTTACCATTTTATTGTTATTGATTTACTACTTCAAAATCTTCGTCTGCTACTAAATCTTTTTTAAGTTCATCAAAAGATGTTTGCCATTTTTCCTCTTTTCCAGAGTCATATTCTAAATCCCCACTTTCCGAATCAGTCGAATTTTGGGAGCCTTTATTTGAGCTAATAGAATCGTTTGATATATTAGAATCTTTGAAATAATTTTTTTCTAAATCTGCTACATAGTTTTGTATTGGTAGGTTTTTTTGATATACTGTAAATTCATAATTCCAGTAATCATCTTCAGAATCAAATTGGTTTATAATGGACATAGCATCATCTTTATTACTTGCGCCTTTCAATACTTCTTTTAATTGATCCAAATACTCCCATACCTCTTCATCTGTAACAGTGTAACCATTTTGAATGGCTGCTTGATATAATGCTTCTCTTTCTTTACAATATTCTATTGCTTTAATATTTGCTTCCTCTTCATCAAGACCAGATATCATAAAGAATTTTGTTGTTTGGTCTATCTCCGAATTTGTAATAACAGTATTCTTCCCTCTCGCATAAATATCATCTTCTTGTAAGTCATTCACATCTGCATTATTTTTAAGATAATCACCCCATTCAGCTAGTATAGACCCATCAGATGGTCTTGCTAAAACCGAACCTCCAATAATCAAACAAGACAAAAGTAAAATGATACCTAAGCTGTATTTTATTTTTTTGTTTTTAAAATTCATAATAATCTCTCCCTACTTCGTATTTAAAGATAAACTTACAGAACCCATATTATATGTTGGAGTAGCCCCACTACAATATACTTCAAAAGGTAGATTTCCAGTAACGTTGGTTGTATTTATATATTTTACTGAACTGGAATTTGTATAATAGAATCCTTCATTCCATTTTGAGGAGTCAAAAATCATACTACCTATGGTCCAGTCTGAAAAAGTTTTATCATTGGAATGTTTTACATTAAGTATATAAACTTCTGGACACGACGTGGCATACGCTCTCGTACATAAAACAGATTTTGAACGGCTGGTAAATTTATTATAGTTTCCGCTTTTAGTATAATTCTCACTATACATAACTTTCATATTGATGGATGACCACCCTCCTTCCGCTACTGCAAATAAATACGATTTAGTTGTAGAATTTGTCAGTGATTCCGCCTTTACGCTTACATTAAACATTGCAAAACACATTACGGTCATAAAAAATCCCACAATGAACTTTGTATTTTTCTTTTTACCCATATTATTATATTACCTCCTAAATATTATGATATTACTTTTTTATAGTATCGCTTATATGATATTGTGTCAAGTTTTATAGACGAAATCATATAAAGGATATACTAATTGCAGCTGTATCGTATGCATAGGTTATACTCATTAATATAATGCTGTTGTAAACTTTTTGATTATACAAAGCACAACCTGCCTATATCTTTCTCGTACCTCTGCATCATTGAATTAAATTCATCCTGACTCATTCTGCCTGCCTCTACAATATCCTGTTTGTTAGGTGTACCTCCATAAAATTGAAGCGTGGGACTATATGTAATGTGAGCACCACTTTGCGAATTGTAATTGGTTGTCTCCGCAGCTTCTAACCCATCAGACAGAGAAGAAAAACTATCCTCCTTACTTAGCATATTATAATCACTATATACTCCAAGCATCTCACCTGCTGTTTCCCATAGGCTAATTGCCCTTTGCGAACCATCAAGCGGTATTGCTGCCTCTGGTCCATCTTCCGCAAACCATGCAATGTGGGGAGTGTGAAAAATTCCACCATCAGCATGACCGTCTAGCGTTGCATAAGGGTCTTTAAATGCATAATTGGGGCTTCCACTGTTGCTTGTGTTTAGATTGACATTCACTGGCACATCAACGTTTAAGCCAATCCCAAATGTCGATTCTATTCTATTTTTTGTTGCTTGCCATGACGTATTGATGGAATCATCAATCGCAGGCTGATTCTGTGTGATCGCTGTCGCAATCGTTTCTGGAATATAAGTACCGTTTTCCTGCATTTGCTGCAGTACTTCTTTATACTCTTCGCTATTTGCAGCCGCTTCTCCTATGGCGGCAAACATAGCGTTTTCGTCACCAACTAGAATACCTATGCTAGATACATCCTTAATCCCATTGGATACCGAAGCCGGAACTTCTTTTCCTGCCTCTACAGATTGTTGTTTTAGTTCTTCTAATCCTGCAAGCTGTGGCTGCATACTGGTCCATAGCTCTTTTAATGCACTCTTTGTTGTCTTATCTAATCCATCAATATCCAACCATTGTGATATTTGATCATAGCTCCAACCATTGACTGCATTTCCACTCCAATCAATGTAGTTAATGGTTTCACCCAAAGCATTTTCCATATTGCTTTGCATCTGCGGAACCAAATCACCAATTTCATCTTGATACTGCTGCATGATGATATCTGTTTGAAAACTAGCTGCTTTTAATTTAATATCTCCTACCTGTTTAAGATAGTTTTCTTTTAATTCAGCACTTTGAGCATTATATTCATCTAAGCTCATATTTCCTTCGTCCAACCTTGTAATTAAAGCGGAATCAGCTTGAGCATAAGCTTGATCATAATCCGCAATTGCTTTCTCTGCTTGTTTTTGTATCTCACCTTGTAGATTTTGAAAGGCATCTGCATCAAGTTCGCCGCCACCATATTTCAACTGCAAAAGATTTAAGTTCGCATCAAAATTACTTCCTGCCACTGCGGATTGAATTTTTGCCATTTGTTGTTGCAGTTCTGTAATCTCTTTTACTTCATCCATATCAAGTAACCCATCTTGAAAAGCATCGGTGATTGTTTGGTTTAACTTCGCTCCAAGGTCTGCAAGCTCTTGCTGTTTATCTGCATAGAAGCTATTGACTTGATTAATCATATTATTTCCTTCTAAATCATCATCCGTCAGGACTCCAACGGCAAGATTAACGGCATATTGCCTTTGTTCTACAAAGCTTTGTACACCTGATATGTAAGACTGAATTTGTTCCTGATAATCTGATTGTTCCTTCGTATCAAGCTCCATTCCAATTGATACTTTCCAATTTGCGCGATTGATTGCTTCCACAGAATCACTTATTGTGGCTTGTATTCCATCTAATTCTTCAAATGCGGATAATGCTTCACGAACCTGCCCAAGATTATCGTTTGAAACTACGTAACTTGCAACTTCATTCAGTTCCTCCATGGAAAGTGCAATATCGCCAAAATGTTCTGCAAGATTTTGCTTTTTCATTTCCCGATTCGCTTTTTTAATATGAGTGATAATACCTGCTGCTCCCCCTATGGCTAACGCTACTGCTGTAATAGCTGCTGCAAAAGGATTTGTCAATACTAAGCCCAAGGCTTTAAAAGAATCAACTAAGCCCAAAATACCCTTTGCTACTTTATAAGACATAAGTGCTGACCCAATACCTACTAATGTAGAAACGATAACATCCGGGTTTTTTAGAATAAATTTAGCTACATTGATAAAAGGCTCTGAAAACTCATATATTGCTTTACCTGCATCCATAAGCTCTCTTTTTATAGTAGGAATATTATTTTTTATTGTTGTTGCAATGTTAGAAATAATATTGGTACTTTTTAGCTTGCTGTTGAGTGCTCCAACAAATTCAGTAACACCTTGTACACTGTCCCGAAGTGGAGTATTCATTTGTTCATAAATTTCAATTCCTAGACCTTCCATTCCACTTTTTAATAAGGTTACATCTCCATTCAGATTATCTATTCTTACTTCTGCCATTTGTTCAGCAGCACCTTGACAGTTGTAAATTGCTTCTGTCAATTTATCGTAATCACTTTCCGATGCATTCACAATGGCAAGTAATCCACTCATTGCCGTTTTACCTGCAATAGACTCTGCATTAATCGCTTTTTCGCTTTCTGTCATTTGTGAGAACGACCCTCTTAAGTCTGATATAATACTCTTTAAATCCCTCATACTACCATCAGTATTCGTTGTTGCTATCGTCATATCTCCAAATGCTGCTGCACTTATTTTGGCACCGTTTGTTGTTTCTGCAAATATTTTTCTTAAGTTGGTACCTGCTGCACTTGCCTTTATTCCTGAATTGGCCATAAGTCCTATTGCGATTGCCGTATCTTCAATACTGTATCCCAATGCTCCTGCCAAAGGAGCTGCATAAGAAAAGGTTTCTCCCATCATCCCTACATTCGTGTTTGAATTAGTCGCAGCGGCGGCAAGGACATCTGCAAAGTGTGCTGAATCGGATGTTTTTAATCCAAAGGCCGTTAATGCATCCGTTACGATATCAGAAACAGACCCTAAATCTTCTCCACTGGCTGCCGCTAGATTGAGAATTCCCTCTAATCCTCCCAGCATATCAGAAGTTTTCCAACCTGCCATTGCCATGTATTCCATTGCCTGTCCTACTTCTGTTGCACTGAATTTCGTATTTTCACCAAGCTCCTTTGCTTTTTCATTTAAAGAATTAAATTCTGTGTCTGTAGCTCCTGATAACGCTTTTACGGTAGACATTTGTTCTTCAAATGCTGTTCCTACTTGAATCGCTCCTGCTGCAACTGCTGTCACTGCTGATGCTGCAACCATTGCAACTTTTGCAGTAACCTGAAAGGCTTTTTTGGCTAAGTTTTCAATTTTATCAAAACCTGTTCCGACACTGTTAAATCCTGTTCTAAATGACTTATCTACCGTTGAAGAAGTGGAAGCGGCGGTCTTGGCAATTGCTTGAAGTTCCTTTTTTGTAAGCTTAGTGCTATTATAAAATGAATTTTCAATTTCTCCTGCGATTTTTATTGCCATTTCGTACTCTTTGTTCTTTGCCAATCTCACTCACCTCTTTTACAATTTCTTTTAACTCAAAAACAGACAGGTTAGATAAGTAATCTATTCCTGTCTGTAGACGTATTGATAATCTGATTATAATTTTTCTAAGCTCTTTTCCATCCTTAGGATTTAATCCGCTCCGTAAAAAAAACCTGTTACTCTGTTCTTGATCTTAATTGCATCCTTTGGACTTAATCCTTTAAAAAATTCCACTGGCTGACTCGTTGCAGAGGCCGCAATGATACAAGCATATTCTAAACTCATTTCCGGCATAACCGAAAACGAGCCGGAACGCTCTAATACTTTTTGTGTCGCGATCATGTCGGACGCAGTTAAGTTGTCTAATCCGGTCAGATCAATTTCTTTGTATTCTTTTCCCTCAAAGGAATAAGGCCTGCTAAATTGAACAATCCTTTCATTTTCAATAACCTCACTGTTTTCATCAAGTACTGCTACTACTTCTGTCTTATTTTTCTCCATTATATGTATTTCCTCACTTTCTCTAAGATATCTTTACCATTTACTTTGTAAATAAAATTCAGCTTGTCTAACTCAAATTTACTCTCACCATTTATTTCAATTAGAAAATAGAGAATTTCTAAAGTTACGGAGCAGTCCATTTGTGTTGCCTGTTCCACTTTTCCCGGCTTGAATTTTTTAAGTTTTCCTCTCATTGCAATTCTCATATTGGAAAAATCCACTGCTGTTGTCTTCTCGTCAAGCATCTGTCTTGTTGATCTTAAATTTAAATCAACCATTTCCGTTGGATCCATGAATGAGAATATGTCTTCATCCAAAGCCCGAAACGGTATTTCCTGCTCCAAGCTTCCGAACATACCTAAAATAGTAGTGTCAAATTCCCCTAATAATCCTGCGCCACTAATGCTGTCTGTCATGGCTTCAAAGTCCGGTAATGTAACACCTCCGCTTAATCCGATTAATTTATTTCCTGACTTATATACATTAAATGCATATACTACTTCTGGAATCATTTTTATTCACCCCCTAATGCCGTTTCAATCATGGTTGGATCAAATTCTAATATATTTAGAATATCCTCTGCAGGTGTATATGGTGCCAACCATTGCTTAAATTGTATTTTTCCTTCCAGAATCTGATCACTTGGGTTATCTTCAAGGTTAAACTGCATCTTGGCTCCGGCACATTTTCCCTGTGAAACGTAACTGTTACCTCTGATATTTTCTGCATCTACAATCGACTCAACAAGTGCATAATTTAATAGATTATCTACTTTTTCTTTATAGCTTAAAATAAAAGTATTTCCCCACCACGTAAAAAATCTTCTGCAACAGATCCATCTATCTTTTGGATCCGTGTTGTCAGGATAGCATGCCATGTTATTTCCCCAAGAGCGCCACCCTGAATCATTAATTGCAGTCACTATTCCTTTGCTGTTAAGTACATTTGCCTGTGCCTGATCTAGGTCTACCTCTGTTCCATCTTTTAGAACGGTTCCAGTCGCTCCTAAAATTTTATTCGATGGGGAAAGACTTGGCACATCATCATTCGTTGCATCAGTATAGGCTACTAACGCTCCGTAAATAGCTGAATAGTAGAACATTACACCATTAACAGAAATCATTGGCCAGAGTACAATTGAATGCTTACTGGTGTATCCATTCGATAATTTGCACTCTGCAACATCTGTATATTTTTTTGCTGTTGTTGTGTCTATATCAAGGATATTTTCGCAATTATAGACTTCATTGATTGCTTCACACTTTGCATCTAATGCTGCTCCAATTTCTGTAATATGACTCCATCCCGGTGCTAAAAGTAATCCCGGTACTAAATTGAATCTTGGATACACCTTTCTTACTAATTCTATTCCGGTTTCCTTTCCTGTCTCAGCATCATATCCACCAATTATATCAGCACTCGTTACCATTGTAGGATCAATACTTGTACTGTTAATTGTGAGTGTCACTGCTGCTGATGCAGAACCGGCTGCAAGCAATGACACTACTACATATCCGTCATCATCAAAGGAAAGAACATAATCAACATTGTTATATAATGTACTGTTTTCACTTTTTACTACTACCGTATCAAGTAAAATTCCCTTGATATTAATGAGTGCCTGACCATTCATAACAGAATAATCAACTGCTGCATTTGACTTTTTATGCTTTGCCGGATCCAGTACATTGCATAAAATAATCGGTGCTATATTAAAGATTTTAAATGATGCATCCATGCTTTGGCATAATGAATAACTTTCATAATCTGAACTATACCCCAAATAAGTCTGCGCCTCTTCGAAGCTATTGACTAAAAAAAGTTGATTCGCGGTGCTATAGGGATCATCCGCAAGATTAATTGGTGCTGTTCCGAATATGACTTGCAGCCCTGCCGAACCTTTCACAGGTGATGGGAAGCTTGTGGGATTTTCTTGTACTCGAATCCCATGTTTGTAAGTAGTTGCCATTCTCTGTTCCTCCTATTTTGTTTTAATTTTATTGTATACAATGCTTAAGGTGCTTTGGGGATTTCTTAACTCACTTCTAGCACCTGCAAGCTGCCCAATCGGTACAATCAAGTTGCTAATTAAGGGCTGCTTTAGCATTTCTTCTCTTAAATATTGTGGTATCCCATTGTTAAAAACAATATTTTGGGTAACTATATTTTCAATAGTAGGTCCAATATAAACAACCGTAGTTTTACAGTTCTCTTTTATTGTCTTTACCTCCCTCTCTGTGTCAGAATCTGACACAATAATTTCTTCGTTAATATTAGAAACTGCCTTTTTCATGAATATATTCCTTCCCTTTGTATGTTTGGTGCCTGCCAATTTAATTCCATACCACCAAAATAGTATGGATAGGTATCATCTGTTTGAAGTGCCCACTTTAACTTCTGATTCAATACATATTTCTTATTTAAAATAGGGCATTTTCTAAATCTACAAATAATATCTTGAATGACATTCAAAACAAAATCTGCCCCTTGTGCATTTGTATCATCGCTATAAATTCCAATGATTAAATTGATTGATACCGATTGTGTTATCTCTTCCTCTGACATTTCCCCATCCATTAATCGAACTAGTAAATATGGATAGGGATCAGTATCATCATCATCCATTTGCACTGGAAGATTTTGTTCCATGATATTTAATTTGCAATCATTTCCTTCTTGATTTTTGAAATTCATATGATTTAGAATTGTCTCTAATTCTGATGCTAAATCATGCCTAAGTTCCAATGGTGTCATGTTAATCACCCAATACCTTTTTAATATGTTTATCAATGTTTTCTTGCAAATCTTTGTATATATTTGGTTGCACTATGTTATAAACCTGTTTCTCATTTCCCACCATTTGAGGTATAGAGGGACTTAATAGCTTTCTTAAAAATTCTTTTTTAGGATTGCTTTTCATAGTTTTTCCCGGTACTCTTTGTACAACCGAAACATGGCCACTTTTAAATCTGACCACAAAAGCTTTGATATCTCCTTTTTCTAAATCTTTCATGGAATTTTTTCTAATTACTTTTGCTCTTGTTACATCCGGCCTGCTTGTGGGACTGGGAACCTTTGTCGGAGATGTTTTATAATCCATTAATTCCGTTGCTTCTCCGGTCGCTTTAATTGTTGCTACCAGACTTGCTTTTCTGGCATTTTCGATTTTCATATGTTTATTAAATCTTCCCTGCCTTGCTGCATAAGTCAATTGCGCTTGTTTCGTTATTCTTAATCTAGCTTGTTTCGCCGTATCATTTATGGCTTTTCTTAGTACATTTCTAGCATCATCCTCCATAGTTCCAAGTTTTTTTTCAATCTTTTCCAGTTCTCTTTCATCTAGCCTAATTTCAATCAACTTCGAATCGCCTCCAATGAAATCGAGTAAATGCCATCTTCATTTAACGCATCACTGACAAGATATTTTTGAGAATCAAACATCATTTGTCTTCCTATCTTTGGAAGTTTTCCAAACTCTTCTTGAGAAACGTAAAAAAGGGCTTGTTTTGTAAACAGTCCCTCTCCTATATTTGTACCACGTTTTTCTCGTTCAATCTGCTCGTAATTGTCAATAATAACATTCATGGTTTTGCCATCTACCAGATGTTCTTCACCAAACTCCTGTGGATGAATAAATAATTGATTGATATCTGACTGTATTACATCTTTAAATGACATTCCCATTATTTATTTCCTTTCGTATTTGCTGCTGTTTTAGCAGAACGGCCAATTGCTTCTTTTCCTTTCTTAACTTCCTCCGGAGAATACTCTTTTATCTCTTCCTCTGATTCAGTTGCACCGGTGCAACTTTCCTCTTTCACCAAATTATCTTGTGTTTTGTCAGCTTCTTGTTGTGGCGGTTCTTCCATTTCTTGTGACTCATCTTTTGCCCATTTTGCCGTCCCTGCTTCCAGCCATGCTTTTACCATTGCTTCACTATGTGCTGGTAAGATATCGCCTACTTGATATTGATGTGACTCAAATAGAATAGGGTACAATGCGATTAATCTCATATTATCCCTCCTATCCTAATAATTTTACAAGTACTTTTGTTGTGTCTATTCCCGCTGCTTGCACTGCATATCCCGCAGGTGTATTTCCATCTTGTGACAGTGTAATTTGTGTTCCATCATAATATACGGCTGCCCCAAATAAAATATCATCGGTTTGTAATTTTGGCATTTCGTATACTCCTACCACATGGAGCGAACCTATCTCATTGTTTCCAATATCCTTACCGGCAATGCCGATTCTTGTATCTAAGGTTACAATCGTATCTGCTTGGATCATCTCACCTGTTGTGTTTTTATAATCCAAACTTTCTCCTCTTTGCCAATAACTTGCTTTACTCATATGATTCTCTCCTTTCTATTAGAGACTGTTAGACAATTCAATTCCCGGATTCTTAATTAAACCGCGATAATCCATAACACTGATCCCCCAATCTAAGTAAATATCCCAAATAAAGCCCAAGGTTCCTGGTGTTTCCATTCTTCGAATGGTTGGAACTTCCTGACCATTTAAGTAATCTACTTCGATGGAATCGGTATCTGCTTTATCACCAACTATAAACCACGGCATTTTTCCATTCTTCACTAATACATTAAGTGTTGGATCTTCAACTACTTCAATCATACTTCGATAACGGTATAGAGGATTTGCTGCCTGTGTGTTTCCTGAAGTATGTATAGTTGGACTTTCAAATAAAGCGTACATATCAAAGGAATAGCCAATCGGAACAACAATATAAGCCGGACGAACAATAATTGCTTCACCAAACTGATCAGTCTGCAATTGAAGTGCCATAAACATTTTCTGTACTGCTTCTTGTGTAATGCCGGTACCCATAGTAATTAAGTTCTTATGTAGCGCACTAAACAATGCAGTACCATCATAGATAGCAGGATTATTCACCATAATTTGATAAACTTGTTTGTTAATTGTCTTTCTTGCAGACGCTGCATATTTAGATGGAATCTTACTTAGGAAGTCAATGTCATCATTGATAAATGCTTCTCTTGTCATAGTAAATTGGCGGCCATAAGTTGATATCTGCTGCAGCCATATCGTACACTTCACAATCCAGATAATGATTGTCGGCATGGGATGTTTTCTTTATCCAAGCTTGCGTTACTCGATTACCTACTTTGGTTGTAACTTTATGTTCTGCTGTGACTTAATTTGCATATTCTCTGTCACAGTCTTTATGCACCATCCAAGCACCTCTGCCATTCTCTTTCATCATTCTTCCGGCAATCATATCTTTATACTTTCCACCATCTACTAATACAAGAACCATTCCATATGCCTTGGAATCTGGTTTATTTACTTTGCTTAATTTATAGTGAGACAGCATTGGTCCAGATGAACCTTTACAAGGTAAAGCCCAATCACTGTTCATAGCACAAAAATCGTACACCTCATCCGTCTGATCTCCTGAATCAATAAAAGCTAACTCTACAAGCATCCTTGTTCAATCGCTTTTTTGATATTCCAGATTCATAACTCTTTCTACTTCTGCAAAAGAATAAGCTTGGCCATGTGCAATCTCTTGACTGGTTATATGATCTCCCCATGCTCTTATCACCCAATAAAGGCTTGTTTCTTGTACATCCACTCCGCCAGTAAGCATTTTAGCCCAATCTGGGATAACAAATTCTTCGTACTCTGTTTGCCTTTCCATTACCAAATCGGCATTGGTTTTTAATTTCGTATCTTCCCACGGCTCAGCTAGCCATGAATTTACAAAGTTTTGTAGAAGTTCAGGATCACCTTGCGATTCTAGCCACTCTTTTGTGGCATCTGACCATTTCACAAAAACGCTATATAATGAATTAAGCCAGAACGATACGCTTTTTGCTTAGCCAGTGCTACTTTTCTTTACTGCTCTCCACTCTCCTTTTTTAAGCATATTTGGCTTTTGTTTATCTTCGATTCCACATCCGCAAGCTTGACATACATAGATTGCTGTACTGGCTCTTTGGGATATTGTCATCTTCTTTTCTTTGTCCTCTGCAAAGATTACCTGCGCCCACTTTAATTCAATAAATTCGCCACAGTGAGGACACGGCACAAAGTAATGTCTTTGTTCTTCTGCTGCCTCATGCAATCTCCAAACGTAATTACTCTTTAATGTTGGTGTGGAGCAAGTATATATTTTTCGTGCATGTCGAAACGTCTTCGTTCTTTCCTTTGCCAAATTATAAGGAGAAGCCTCTTTCTTAGAAGCTCCTCCCATTTTGTCTATTTCATCAAATAGTAAATATTTAATTGCCTTTGATGCCAATTGTCCAGGAGAACCAGCACTCCTAAGATATAGATTCATTCCCTTGAATTTCAGGTTTAATTCTTTTGAATTCCCCTCAAAGAAACGTTCTCTGATTGCTGGACTTTTGCGAAATGCTGGCTTTAATTTGTCATTTGAAATATCCTTTGCCAAGTTATCATTTGAATATACAATCATAGTTGGCGATGGATTTTGTGTCACAATATATCCAACCATATTTATTAATGCTTCTGTTCCTCCTACCTGTGTTGGCTTGCAAAAATTAATTTCATCTATGTAAGGATCATTAAAAGAATCCATAATTTCTTTTAGATAAGGAGTTACATCATTGGACCATTTACCTGGTAATGCACTTGCTTCGTCAAGAACACGATATTTCTCTGCCCATTGGCTTACTGTTAATTGCTCAGGTCTTGCAAGTGTCTTTCTTAATACACGTCTGAACAGATTATTTGTTTTTTGCCTTGAACGTATTGTCTCATTACTCACTCCCTCACCTTCTCTTACTCCTCGTCTTCTGGTTCCTCATCATCATAATCCATATTATTATCGTTGTTAATCACATCTGGATCATACTCTGATAATTCTTCTAATGTTTCTAACATTTCATAATTTAATATTTCTGTTATTTTGTTAATATCTTCTTCTCCAACCATTTGAATTGCTATTTTAGATGGTATCGACATTAATCTATTTTTAAAATTTATCAGCATTTCACTCAAAAAGAACTCCACGTCTGTTGCTTCGTGAAGTTCTTTTTTTAACTTTCTTAGTTTCAATTTTGATATTTTTTTTTTAATTCTTTCGTGCTCTGCTTGTTCTTTCTCTTTAATGACTAATGTACCCGTTCCCACTTCCGCTTTTATCTTAAAGTCAATGTACTCTGGAATACACTTTTCGAGGCAATATCCACGGCCATTTTCAGCGAAGTTAAAAAGACCTTCTTCTCTTAATTGCCGAACTCTTCTATCCGTGATTCCAAGCATGTTTGCGAGCTGTTTTTGATTTACAATCATTGAATAAAATCACCTCATTTTTCACCTTAAAAATCTATCTAAAAAACATAATCTTTTTTTGCTATTTTCAGAACCAAAAAGCGGAAGGAAGTGCATAACTTTTTTTACCGGAAAGTGGAAAACTATGCGCTCATTCTGCCCCGAGGGGGAGGGTAGGGGTGGAAAGTACCTTTTTTAGTTTAAGATTCACACTCTTGGCTTCAATTACCACTTCTTATTCTTCGTTTTGAAGTGTGAAAAAAGCACCCCTAGGGATGCTTCAGTTTTGATTTTAATATGTAATCAATTGAAATATTGAATCCAACCTTCAAGATGCACTCTACTATCACTAGTAAAAACTACTCTTATAGTTCCACCACAATCCTTAAGTAGATAAGAATAGGATGTATAACAACCTACATTTAATGTTTTTCTATAATATTTTACAGTCTTCCATTCATTTCCAACCAAACGTTGTACCTCTAAAGTTGCACGATTATTGACATAATTTTGATATGTGGATAAACTAATTAACATATCTCCATTACTTTGTAATGTGCCTGTAGAATATGATCTTGTGTAATTATCAATTGAAATTTTTTTACAATAAACTGCATAACAAGTTGTAGAAATCAAAAATGTCAATACTAACACCATTACTATTAATTTTCTTGCTCGCTTCATTAAAACCCCTCCTAATTGTGTTTATTTAACAAATTGTCTAGTTATATAATCATATTACTACTATATTCTTCATTTGTAAACACATTTATCACAATTTATATTTATGTACTGAAACATATACCAAACACTCCGAATCGTAAATTGCAGGGTGTGTCAAAAATGGCTCTCCGTTTTATAGAGACTACAGTTTATAGTGTTAATACGCTGTTAACTTTTGTAGGAGGACATTCATGTATTTTTGAATATCACAATAACATAATAAATCATAATAACGTCCTTTGTGTTACCTTTTTTCGGAAAGAATTTTAAAGAAGATTCTCCTACTCTCGTAAAATTGTCTTCTCCCGCATGGTACTTTCATGTAATCATAAGATATACCTTGTGTGACATTCTTTAATATGTACTGATAGATATATGGATTTGCTTCAATGGCAGACTGCTCAATTAATTCATTTTCCTTTCTAAATTTTAAAATACGCATTGCTTTTGCCTCTGTCTGGCTTCCAATGCTGTTTCCTTTTGGCATTCCATCCGTATTGATGTTTGTTAATCCATACATACTATTTATATCATCTTCTCTTTGTTTGTAACGCTTACAAAAATAAAATAATTCTTGATATAAATCATCATCTATATTGTATTTCATTAATTTTAATTTTCTTTTATTTGGCAATTTATCACCTCTTTTCTTACTTTGCTAACGCCTAGTTTATCGTTATAATTTTTGTATTAAAAAATACCGCTTCATTTACTGAATACGGTACTTTTATATTACTTTATTTAGTTTTTTCAGAGGACTAAACAGCTTAGAATATTTATTAAAATGCTAGTCTTGTAATGTAAATCCAAAAGTAACGGGAAGAAGAACTAAAATAAGTCCTGCACAAAACATAGTTATAATTATTCCAAAAGCTATAAGAGCTATCATTACTGATGGTTCAATACGTTTTCTAAAAATTATTGTTGCTATGACTAAAATTATTCCAATAACACATCCTGACAAAGATAAAATTAAATACAAAAGCATCTACCTCTCTTTTTACTTTACTATTTTGTGAATGATATTTTAACATCTATTACATTTAAAGCACCTGTGTTTTGAGAAAACCATGCATAGTTATTAGCACTAGTAGTGATGATATCTTTATAATCATCTGTGCTTAGAGAAAAATCAAAAGTATCTGTTATTGTAACATTGTAAGTTGCAAGAACTGTTCCTGCAAAGTTAACTTTGGTGCTTGCATCAGTATAATGTAATGCATAAAATAAATCTGCATTATCACTTTTTTCAAAGGCAATTCCTGCGGGTGCCTTATTATTTTTCACTTTTTTTAAATAACTTGTAAATGCAGATGATGTAACAATTTTTTTTGCGAATAATCCATTTGGTGATATTTGAGTTTCGGTATAATTTTTACCTAAAACAGAGTATTCAAGTAATTTAGCTGTACATGTATTTCCTTTTTTTTCCATATATTTTGCACCTGCTAACCATATTGCAGATACCTTAGTACTGGTGCTTTTATTACATGGAATTTGATTTAAGGATTGCGAGTTTTGATTTTCTAATTCTTGTATATTATCACCTATATATTGATTTAACTCTTCGGCAGTCATTGTATCAAATTGATTGCTAAGATTCTCCAAATAGTAATTAGTGTCATTTGTTACATTACTAAAAGCTTGTGATGTTGATCCAGCAGAAAAGGTTAAACAAATTGCTAAAGTTATACTTACGGCTTTTTTTAATATTTTTTTCATGATATGATATTACCTTTCTATGTGCTTTTTTATCTATCTTTATAGACATATTAAATTATACAACAATAGCTAATGTTATACAAACAATATTTATTTTTAAGCAAATAGTAATATAAACATACCGTATTCAGTTGTCAATGTACAATTACTTAATTAAAGACTAAATTATTGTATCTATCTAAAACTCATAAAATGCTTTATAATATACTAATAATATAGGCTTTGACATTTTCTACTTTGATTAAATGTTTACTTGCAATTTCATGCAACGGTTTCCATAGATCTAAATTTTTGATGTGTTCTCCTTTTGCACCAATCCAGTCTGCTTGATACCATTGGTGCATCCATGTATTGATGCCGTTTTGTAGGTAAGCCGAATCAGTATAAATGATAATGTCACAAGGTTTTTCTAGTATCTCTAAAGCTCTATAACATGCCATAAGATAAAGTTGATTTGCCGTAATATTAACTTCCTTTTCTATCTCTACTCTGGTGATCGATTCTTGCTTCTTTTGGAGCATATACTCAACTACATAGCCGTAGTATCCGGCACCCACGTTGGCGCTTTTGATGGTTGTCTCTATGTAAATATTTACGTCAAACAAGTTATCCCACTCCTTCCTGTTTTAATTTCTCGTATTCTTCTCGATCTTTGATTTCATTGATGCGGCATTCGGTGTATTGTAGGTACGACATTCCGGTATACTTATTGACTCCGACTATGATTGAATCTTTGTCTATGTAAAAACCTTTGGTTGGTTTTGGTCCATCTTCGATTAGTTGTTTTACCGTCCATCTTCGGTATACCTTTCGTTCTGGTTCTGGCCGGATTAAATTCCTCGAAGAAGAATATCTTATGAATTGCTTTTGTTCCTCTTCCTCGAATAGACTAAGTTGTTCATATACCTCTTCATCTGGAGGCTTCACGATATAATTTGCTAGTTTTTTATATCCACCATATTCATATAAGGTTTGATAATTAATTGTCCCATGAGGCCACAGCTCCTTGATCAATAAATCTGTATGTGGCTTTCCCTGTATTCGGTTTAGTAAAATATGAATATGGATTCCACCAAGCTCTCCGATCTCCATCCGATATATGAATTTGAATATTTCACTTCGTTTCTTATATGCTTTCCTCATATCATCAAGGAACTTTTTGAGTTCCTTTTTCACTTCCTCCACTTTCTTTCTCGTTCCCTCTGGATACTTTAATGTAATCCAGTAGTCTTCCGATAAGAAATTGGCTTTGATTACTCTTCTCATACGTTTTTCTTTGTTCAATTGATTCTGCTTTTTGATTTGTTCCGGAGTAGCCTTTTTTCTTTCTCCCCTTTTTTCTCCCTTTGCTCCGTAATTCCCTGCGAACTTATATTCATACTCAATTGAATTAATAAACGGCCATGTATCTTTCCAGTATGCCATTGTCCACCTCTAACTTTAATATACTTAGAATGTTACTCAAAGGGCATGAAAACCCTTGATTTTATTGACTTTCTGCCATACTTTTGATATAATTATTAATATAGTTTTATTGTCTTATGGCATTTGTGATTCTATATCGTTATGCTTAAATCTGTACCAATATTTTTCCATACCTCCTAAATCCTAATTTAATCATCAGATTCATTAATACAATGCTCTTTCACTATCCTTGCTACTCTTTTCAAATAATCCAGATAGGTACATGTCTCTTTGTCTACAAAATATGCAAGCGTTGTAAATCCGTTCATATGCAATTTGACGCAAATATTTATTCTTACAACTTTTATAGAATTTATAAGCTTTTTCATCGTGTCTCCCCTCCCGACTTATTTTTATTTTAGTAATAGGCTGCTCTTTTCCTAAATGACTTTATTTTCTTTCCAAAGATATATTCCTCTTCGGTTATCAGCTTGTCATTTACTCTTCGCCAACTTTCGAACCAGTAGTCTCCGTTTTCATCTTTAAAAAATTTATTTACATTTCCATCCTTGTACTCAACTGCTCCTATGTACCTCATTCCACTGCTACTGCCTTTGATGCTAAAAGCTTCCTTTCGTGCCACTTCAAATTCACTTGTTTTAATGCTATTTTCTATTTTCACTAATAAAGTCCTTTCTTTACCCTTTCGCATCCACGATAATCACTTCGCATTCTCTTACACCCCAGTCATTCGCATCTGAATGAGAGTCAAAATACATATCAATCTTATTGCCCTTAATATCTGCACCTATATCTTCTGCTTGATATATCCCGACTAAGCTGTTTTCATAATAAATTAGCACAGTAGAACCTAAGGGTATACTATTTTGATCTACTGCTATGGTTCTATCCTGAATGGCTTTGGTTTCCGTATAAGTAATGCCATCCGTTTTACCGCAGCACTTTTTACAAGCGCAATAACCATAAACAGTAAACTTGTTAACTTGTCCATAGAAATTACTTTGCTTTGCATCAGCTTGTACAACGAAGCATAAAATTATTAATGCTGCTATTAATGAGATTTTCTTTTTAATCCCTCTCACCCTCTTTCTTATTTATGAATACATGTCCGTCATTGATTGTGACTGTCTGTTCATTTTCTTCATATGAATCAATTAACTCACCCACTGTTTTATTGTCCAGATTCACGAGTATTCTCCTTTCTAACATTTAAAATTATGACTAATTACTTTTCCCTATGTAGTCAACGATTCTTTATTTGTTATCTCTTGATTCATTGAGTTCATTTTTGTCACTTTTTAGCTTGTCCTCCATAAACCGCCTAAGCGGTTTCCTTTTTTACTGGAACATATCCTAATGATTTCATACCTTGCTGATTTAATTTTTCTTTTAGTTCTTCTTGTTCTTTCTCTGTTAAATCACTCCATGGCATACACTTACCATCCATTTTTATGTATCTAACTACTTTTAGTTCTTTCATAGGATCACCTCCAGTTTTAATTTATGTTGCTTTGCTTGTACTTGTTGACTATCTATTTCATTTCTTGTAAATTTTTACGATTTTTCTATACTGTTGTTATCAGCACTGAATTGCTGAATACATTTGAAAGGAGTTCTAATTTATGATTGCTTTCCTTTCTGAGATGAATACGCAAAGCCCTCATACTATGCAGTTTTCTTAGATGTATTTGCAACTGCTGCTAATGTGTTAATTGTTCCTTGCAAATATCCTTTTCCATACTCATCTGACTTTCCCCAAATTTCTGCCATTCTTTCAAGCTTTGGAAGTCTCTTTTCAATTTCTTCTCTTGTTAATAGCGTTTGACTCATACTCTCACCAACCTTTCTGATTAAATATTATTTCTACTTTTATAGTTATGTTGTTGAATTAATCCTTTTTCTTATTTATACCTTTCTTATCAGCACTGGCATGTTGAAATAGATAAGAGAGGAGCATATTATGATTGCTTATCACATTGACCGTAATAATTCACTACATGAAGGTCAAATATTAGATTTATATTCTTGTTGTTCGAATTTTGAAGGTGAACATCAGTTAGAACTAATAGGACTCACCTCAATTTCTCACTTTGCTAAAAATGAAGTGAGTTATATTGACAAGCAACTATCCGGAAAGCCTGTAACTATTAGTGAATCCGACTCGTACACAATCGATAGATATTCCGTAATACCTTTACCCGCTAAAGTTCTTAATAAGATTGATTCAAAACTTATATGTTAAATCAGGCTTTTCAATTTTTAATTTTTCAAAAAGATTATCAAGCAACTTTGATTACTTATATAAAGAATTTGAGAAATATGACAAAAAGAAAAAAGAATAGTTTTGTGCTATTCTTTTTTTAATTAATACGTTTATATTCATTGACATATCGTGATAAATTTCGGATAATAGTATCGTAACTTTTTAAACTATTTATCGAAATGAGGGATTATATGAAAATTTACAACAAATTATTAACTGTTACCATTCTAATTAGTATTTCATTATTTATTACTGCATGCGGTTCAAGTGTAAGCCAAGAGCCCTCTACAATATGCCACCGCTTGGGCAAAAACTTCTTACGGCGAAAATGTGGAATGCTCTTCATCAGCTGATTCTTTAAATGTATTAGTACATACTGATATATCCGTCACTTCTGAAAACGTAACAGATATTATAAATAAATTTATTTCTTCAATGAAATATTATAAGATTGCTTATGAAACTACTCCAGACAATCTTAATTTCAAATTTATTTCCGTTAATTATCTTGATTTAGATGATAATGCATTTTTAAGCCTGACAATAGTAAAAACTGATGATACATTTGAATTAAATAAAATTCTAGTTGATGCAACACAGACAGATACAATTATTTCAGGATTATCGTCTAATAATTAATTACTTATATGAAGAATTTAGTAAGTTTATCAAAACGAAAAAAAAGGAATAGGGGCATACACTTGAAAAATATTAAACGCATATTAACGTCAAAATATACTATGAAACCGTGGGAGGCTGGAATAAGTATATTATTGTTTGTGATTCTTTGGTGTTTGAAATTTTCACCAACGATTTGCTTACTTGCTAGTTTTTCATTACAAATATTTATAAGGATTTATAGGACTTGTATCCAGAAAGAAAAAAAGGAATAGTCTTTGTTGGCTATTCCTTTTTCATCCCTATTGCTATATAATACAATTTTTTTAGCTGCTCCTCGTTAAAATTTTCTATCACTGCTATGAGTAATTGTTTGTAATTAAGATTTTCTTTTGTATATTGCATTGTATAGCTCCCCTTTCATTTCCTTTACAGCATTATAACAAATATCTTGTCTAAATAAATAGAAAATATTGAAATGTCCATAATTCTGGACATTTTTCATTTTGAAAGATTTTGGCTGTAATATATGATATGATAAATTATTTATACTCCGATTTAAACAGCTCTGTCATTTTTAGATCTAACGCTTTTGCAATTGCTTCTAGCTGCTGCAAATTTGGTGAGGTCTTTCCACAATCTATATTATTGATCGTGCTCTTACTCAGCCCTGTTAGCTCTGCCAATTTCCTTGTACTGATATTTCTATCAATATGTGCTTTATATGTGTTAATCGTTATCATATATCCTCCTGATAAGATGATATAAATCACAGGCGGTAGTAAAGATATAGCCTACGTTTTTTCAGACATACACATCCCCCTTTTATTAATTATAACAAAATAGGGAAAAATAACTTCTGGCAATTTAAGGTGTTAAATGTCGGTTTTTATCGTTATTTCACTATTGACTTATTTTGGTATATTTTGGATAATTATAATTAAAATTATAACAATAAAATTTACGCATATTTTATTGTGTATGAAAAAAGTATAAAACAAAAACAAAAAACAACCGAACTGATAAAGAGGAGGAAAAATATGGATTTCAAAGACGAATTTAAAAATTTTATTGAGCGGGCAGCTTCCCTAAAAGATGCCGCACAAACAGAGGAAGCAACAAAAATGTCATTGATTGTTCCGTTCTTTCAGCTTTTAGGCTATGATGTTTTTAATCCATCTGAATTTTGCCCCGAATATACTGCTGATGTTGGAATTAAAAGAGGTGAAAAAGTTGATTATGCAATTTTACTTAACGGCGAACCAGTTATACTGATAGAAGCAAAGGCTTCTAATAAAAAGTTGGATAGGCATAGTTCTCAACTCTTTAGGTATTACGTAGCCACTTCTGCCAAATTTGCTATTCTTACAAATGGTATCGAGTATAGATTTTATACGGATTTGGATGAGAAAAATAAAATGGATAAAGAGCCATTCCTTTATCTAAATATATTAAACCTAAAAGACAATCAGATAAACCAAATCATAAAATTCAAAAAAGAGATGCTTGATATTCCCGATATCATGAATACTGCTTCTTTGCTAAAGTATAATAGTATTTTCAAGGGTATTATAGAGCAACAGTTTCAAAGACCATCTGATGATTTCGTAAAATTGTTTTTACAGTCAATATATAAAGGTGCCAAAACTCAAACAGTACTTGAAAAATTCAGACCTGTACTCAAAAAATCGCTGAACGACTATCTTAACGAGGTTCTAAATGAAAGGCTTCAATCCGCCTTGAATACTGCGAGTATCGAAAATACGGAAAAAGATTCTAATTTGAGTACCAGCGAAGAATGGGAGGCTCTTTCAATTATAAAAGAAATCCTTAAAAACACTGTTGATATTGATAAAATTTCTTTTAAATATACTGAATCATATATAGCAGTTCTTTATGAAAATAATTCTAGAAAATGGTTATGCCGATTAATTTTAACAAATACTTCAAAAACTTTTATCGTACCAGATGAAAGCAAAAAAGAATTAAGATATTCCCTGTGTGATATGGATCAGATAGTTGAATATTCTAGTCAAATAATCAATATTGCAAATCGGTATTTACTTCCGTTCAAAGACATCCCTACGGAATTATTACATACAAAATGGGGTACCTATGAAATGCCTGAACCATATTGCATTGATCTGACAAGGGGACCGCGAACAGATTTGAAAACACTAAAAGCTTAGTAGTGAAAGTTTAAATACATTATGGCAAAACCCGCCCCTACACTACTAGGAACGGCTTAAACGACTAAATCAGACTAAAATGATATAATCATTCGTCCTTAACAAGCAAATAGATGTCATGCTATAATGTATTGTAATATTATTAGATAAATTGCAAAGGAGTTATTATCATGAGTGACTTTAATTCTAAAATCCTGACAGGTGCTGCATATATCCGGGTTAGCACAGATAAACAAGAGGAATTATCCCCTGACGCTCAAAAGCGCTTGTTGCTTGAGTATGCTAAGAAAAATAATATTTTCGTTCCTGAAGAATTTATATTCGTTGAAAATGGTATTTCTGGAAAATATGCTAATAAGCGTCCTGAATTTCAGAAAATGATAAGTATGTCCAAATCAAAAGAACATCCCTTTGATGTTATTATTGTATGGAAATACAGCCGTTTTGCCAGAAATCAGGAAGAAAGTATTGTATACAAATCTTTACTTAAGAAAAACAATATTGATGTAATCAGTATATCAGAACCGCTCATTGACGGTCCATTTGGTTCTTTAATTGAACGTATTATAGAATGGATGGATGAATACTATTCAATTCGGTTATCCGGTGAAGTAAAAAGGGGTATGACAGAGAATGCATTAAGGGGAACTAGGCAAACTAGGACGCCATTTGGTTATATTTATGATAACGGCAATATAGTTATCGATGAGAAGAACAGAGCTTTTGTTGTAAAGATATTTGAGGATTATGTTTATCGCAATATGTCTTTTTATGCCATTGCTAAAGAATTAAATAATTTAGGAGCCGTTACTATTCATGGCAACCCTTTTTTCAGTAGACCTATAAAATATATATTAGATAATCCTGTTTATTGTGGTCTTGTCATGTGGGGTGTGCCCTTTGAATTTCGTCAAAAGCGTAATAAAATGGATCATGATGAAGTTATTGTTCGTAAAGGTACTCATGAAGCTATTATATCAAAGGAACTATTTGAATTAGCTCAAGCAAGGTTAAAACGTGAGTATAAATATAAAGCTTTACCACCTGAAAGTCAAATTCATTGGTTAAGTGCTATGCTTCGTTGCTCTTCTTGCGGTAGAAGCTTAGTTTCAAACGGTGGACAGCGACCGGGTTTTCAATGTTCTGGATATAAAAAACATCAATGTACTGAATCACATTACATAAGGACAACCAAAATTGAAAAAGCAATATTAAAGGATATCCAGGAGGCAATGCTTAATAAAGAGCTTGAATATACAAACATTGCTTCTATTGAAAAATCTAGTGAATTAGAAGCGCTATATAACGCTCTTGATAAGTACGATAAAAAGGAATTTAGAATCAAAGAAGCTTATAGGAATGGTGTTGATACTCTTGAAGAATATAGAGAAAATAAAAAAATTATTACAGATGAAAAACAAGATATTTTAAATCAGATCGAAGCTATAGAGTCGTTGTCTTCTGAAAAAAATTCTGAAGAAATGTTGCAAAGAATATCAAATGTTTATGATATCCTTATCTCTGAATCTGCAACAAGAAATGAAAAGAACACTGCTATAAAGTCTATTATTTCAGAGATTGTATATGATAAGAAAAACGAAACAGTTAAGATTTATTATTTTTTATCTTAATCATTATACCCTATTACCATTAGGTGGTCTGAATAAAAACATATCAATTCCAGTCAGTTCCTTTACTTTCTCATGCGGCTTTTGAATTTCTTCAATACACTCCTGCTTGCTAAGTTGTGACATTTGCTTATGATTTTCACTATGATTGCCCAGATCATGACCGGCTTGTGCAATATTTTTTACATCCTCTGGATATTCCTCTATCCAGCCTCCTGTCATAAAAAATGTAACCTTAACCTCGTGTTTTGCAAGAATATCCAAAATTTTTTGTGTATCTTCATTTCCCCATGCTGCATCAAAGCTTAATGCGACTTGAGGTTTTTGTGTCTCCACACAGTAAATGGGAAGCTCTCTTTTACTTGCATTTGTGCTTGTGGTTATCGATACCAGTTTTGGTGTAAATAGCATCCCAACCGCTAGCAATATTAGCATTGCTCCTGCCATAACCCCATTTCTTTTCAGTTTATCTTTAATAAATGTTTCGGTATTATGGAATATCTTATTGTAATCAAATTTCATAAAAACTCCAACATAATCCTCTTACAATTATTATATGTCAGAGTTTTTTTATATATAACGTAACTTCTTATCACACCACAATATTCTGCAACCAAACACCTTTTTTAATAAGAATATATCCAATGATGCATTTTATAATATCCAATAGCTGACAAATTAAATAAACCATAATAATATGTAAGTCGCTGAACCTTGTCAAAAAATAAGCCGCCGGTATACTAATAACCCACACAAATACGCTATCAAACAAAAAGGTGATAATTGTTTTTCCACCTGAACGAAGCGTAAAATAACTTGCGTGTGTAAATGCATTAATTGGCATGCATAGCGCTGCCACCATGATAAATCGGCTGGCCAGATATTTAACCTCATCGCTGGTTTTATAAATAGCCGGAAACAGTGGTGCCACGATAGCCATAATAATTCCAATAAAAATACAGCTTACTACTGAGAAAAAAATTAATTTGGCATCTGTATCCTTTGCCTCATCCATCTTGTTCGCCCCCAATAATTGTCCAATTATAATAGCAACTGAGCTTCCCAGGGCAATAAAAACAATATTAAACATATTTGATATAGTCGTAGAAATATTCATTCCCGCAATCACCTCAAGCCCTCTTATTGAATAGCACTGCATAATAATTGCCATTCCGCTTGCCCAAAGTGCCTCATTAACCATCAGCGGAGCACCCTTAATCATAATCTGCTTTACCAACTGCCTTGGTATTGCAAAGCTTTGGTAAGCTCCAATAATAAATTTATTATCAGCTGCATGTCGGTGCACCCAAGTCACTATAATGATACATTCCATGTATTTTGCAATTACCGTTGCAATTGCAGCACCTTGCACGCCTAATACAGGAGCGCCAAATTTACCGAAAATCAAAATATAATTCAATACCATATTTACAAATACAGCAACAATTCCTGCAATCATGGGTACTACTGTTTTCCCCATTTCACGCAGCGTGCTAGAATAAACCTGTGAAATTGCAAAAGGAACCAGACTTGTGAGCATAATAAGCAGATATTCCCTTGCATAATTGAATGCCGCATTAATATCTCCAATGCCACTTCCCTCATGCAGATAAAGGGAAATTAATTCGGTTTGAAAACCATATAAAATAAAAATTCCAATTCCACTCATAATAATGCAAGAGATGATTTTAAATCGAAATGCATTTTTCATCCCCTCATAATTACCTTTTCCGTAAAATTGCGTTCCAAATATACTGGCACCTGATACAATTCCAAAAATACATAAATTATATACAAAAATTAATTGATTGACAATTGCAACGCCTGACATCTGCTCCGTTCCAACCTGTCCAACCATAATGTTATCCAATAAGCTGACAAAGTTTGTTATTCCATTCTGTATCATAACTGGTATTGCCAAAATTAATACCATTTTGTAAAATTTCTTATCCCCAATGTACTTTTTCATAGTTCCTCCAAATATTTTGCCTTATCGTATGTTCATTAATACTTTGATTCTTCTCGTTTCATTTCTTCACTCGTTTCCTTGGGAAACTCGTTAACTTATCGTTAAAATCAAATGCCAGCTTCGCTGACGCTTGATTTTCTTACGATAAGTTACATTATACATGTTCTTGAGGATTTTATAAACTATTATATTTATGAATGTTTTAATAAGTGATGGACTTTTTTAATACCTGTCTTACTATTAGTGAACCTACTACCATGATAATTGAAATACCTATATTTATAGATACACTTTCTTCAAATACAAAGGTAATAGGAAGTGCATTTAAAGAGCAATGAACAAGTGCACATAACCAAATATTTTTACTATATCCATATATTGTAGCTTGAGCAAAAGACATACCAATTAACAGAATAAGAAATGCAAAAAAATTAACATATGACTGAGATGAACCTTTAATAAAAAACAGTGGTAAATGCCAAAATGTCCAAATTAATGATGTAATAACCGTAGCCACACCAAAAGGAAATATTTTCTCTAACTCTGGTTGCAGAACCCATCTCCATCCAACCTCTTCCATTCCACCTCCAAATAACATAAGCGGAATCATTAACACAGATAGGTAAATAGGAATTCCCAATGTCACTCTGCCTCTGATTGCAGGATAGATAAAATATAATACAAGAAAAAGTATTACCAAACTATATGAAACCACTGAATCTTTAAAACGAAAAGCTTTTCTGATAAAATCTTTTAAGCTAGAAATCCTTCCATCTTTTTTTTGCACAATATAGGAACTAATTGTTGGACCAAAAGCACCTAATAACAATAAACTCATACAAACTGGATTTTTGATTTTTAAATATCCGAATTGATTTGCAATAATAATCGTTCCCCATAATCCATATGATATAAGAAATGTTATCATTAAATAATTCACAATTATTTTATCTTTAATTTTAATCTCTTCCTTTCTCATTGTTAGGATGGATGTCAAAACCATCCATCTGCACTCCATCAAAAGCATAAAATCGTTTTAGCAGATTCCAAAGTTGTTCTAATTCTTCCATTGTAAACTGACTTGCAATATTGTTCAAAAAAACATTTCCAACCTCTGCATAAGCTACTCCTATCTCAATTCCACCTTGTGTTAAACTAATATTTTTTGCCCGCTTATCCACTTTACTAGCTTCAACCAGAATATATCTCTTTTCTTTCAAAATAGTCACTAATTGCTTAATATTCTGCTTTGAAGTTCCTAATTGCTTTGCTAACCTGTTAAACGTACATTCTCCCTCAGGTATGTGACTGATTGCCAGCAAAAGCATAAATTGACGTAACGTTAAATCCTTATATTGTTTGTCAAACATTGTCTGTATTTTATTATTTGTAGCAAATAATGTCGCATAAATTTGCTGTATTAAAAATAATTCCATATTACCTCCTTTCATTTAGACAATATATTGTCTAATTATTATAATACATATTATTACAAATATCAATTTATTTTATCTAGATAAGATAAATCATATCAATTGCTTTCCTTATCATGAATTAAATGCTCGATTGGCATTTGACAAAGCATTATCTATAGTGCTATTGTATTGATATTGCTATGATATTAACAATTGCCTCTCAGCATTTTTTTGAAAGGATTGCATTAATTTTTATAATGGAGGAACTATGCGTGTATTAAAATATGCCATTCTGGGATTATTAAATAGACATCCAATGACAGGATATGATATATCCAAAGAATTTGACCGGGATTTAATGAACTTCTGGCACGCTAAGCATAGCCAGATTTACCCTGAACTAAAACGATTAACAGAAGAAGGATTAATCAAATATGAAGTTCAGATTAGTGGTGAAGTTCTAGAAAAAAAAGTATATTCGATTACCAAAGAAGGTATAACTGATTTGGCGCAATGGCTTCTTATTGCAGAGGAACTGGAGCCGACCCCTAAGGATGTCTTTCGCTTACGAATGTACTTTTCAGAAAATATGAATCAGAACCAGCTAAAAGCCCTGATTAAGGATCAATATGAAAAACGATTTGCTAAATATCAATTTCTTAAGCAGCGTCTGGATGAATATAGCCATGAACCCTTAATAGGCTCCGTCGAATTTGGGGATTATATGGTATTATTAAGCGCTATCATGCGCGAAAATGCTTATTTAGACTGGTTAAAAATATGTCTAAGCAAGTTGTAGATGAGACTTAAAGTAAATATGTTTTAGAAAAAATAAGGATTTGTTGTAACTAAATTGGAAATACTAAATTATAAAATAATAAATAAATTATGTTATATTGGGTATTTCTTTTTTACAACAGTCCTTATTTATTTTTATTCAATCATGTAATTATTGACATGTTTTTATGTGTATGATATGCTAAATTTATGATAACATTTTAACAAGGAGGTATTTATGTTTCAGTACAAAAATCTTTTTACACCAATTAAAATTGGCTCTGTCACAATTAAAAACCGGTTTGCTCTGGCTCCGATGGGACCTCTTGGTCTTGCCGATGCAGAAGGTGGCTTTAATCAACGTGGTATTGACTATTATACCGAGCGTGCCAAGGGCGGAACCGGATTAATCATTACGGGGGTAACCTTTGTCGACAATGAAGTAGAGGAACACGGTATGCCTAATGTTCCTTGTTCCACACATAATCCGGTTCAGTTTGTAAGAACCGGACGAGAAATGACTGAACGAATTCATGCTTACAACGCCAAGGTTTTCTTACAAATGTCCGGTGGATTTGGACGTGTAACAATTCCAACCAATCTTGGTGATTACCCACCCGTAGCTCCATCTCCAATCCAGCATAGATGGCTTGATAAGACCTGTCGTGCATTAACTGTTGAGGAAATCAAGAGCATTGTTAAGAAATTCGGAGATGGTGCTTTTCATGCAAAACGTGCTGGCTTCGACGGTGTTGAAATTCATGCGGTGCATGAAGGTTATTTAATTGATCAATTTGCTATCTCATTGTTTAATCAAAGAACAGATGAATACGGAGGAAGTCTTGAAAATCGCCTTCGTTTTGCTAAAGAGATTGTTGAAGAAATCAAGGCTCGCTGCGGAAAGGATTTTCCTGTTGCGCTTCGCTACAGTCCTAAGAGCTTTATTAAGGATTTACGTGATGGTGCTTTACCCGGTGAAGAATTCATAGAAAAGGGACGAGACTTACCAGAGGGAATTGAGGCAGCCAAATTATTAGTAGCTTATGGCTATGATTCTTTGGATGTTGACGTTGGGTCATATGATTCTTGGTATTGGAGTCATCCGCCAATGTATCAGGAAAAGGGCTTATATCGTCCTTTTTCTAAAATAATGAAAGAGACTGTTGGCGTTCCTATTATTTGCGCCGGTAGAATGGACAATCCTGTTATGGCCTTAGAAGCTATTGATAATGGAACCTGTGACATGATTAGCCTGGGTCGACCACTACTTGCTGATCCAGATTATGTAAACAAATTAAGAATGAATCAGGCGTCGTCTATTCGCCCTTGTATTTCATGTCAAGAAGGCTGTATGGGGCGTATTCAGGAATACTCAATGTTAAACTGCGCAGTAAATCCACAAGCCTGTCGCGAACGTGCCACTGCATTAACTCCAATTTTAAAGAAGAAAAAGGTTATGATTGTTGGCGGTGGTATTGCCGGCTGTGAAGCTGCCAGAGTATTGAAGCTTCGTGGTCATGAACCGGAAGTTTACGAACAATCTTCTCAATTAGGCGGTAATTTAATTCCGGGCGGAGCTCCTGATTTTAAGGAGGATGATATCGCTTTAGCAAAATGGTTTACCAATCAGTTAAAGGACTTAGACATTCCCGTTCATTTAAATACTACAGTTTCAAAAGATATGGTATTATCATCAAAATGTGATACGGTCATCATTGCAACCGGCTCTACTCCTAAAGTCTTTTCTTTGGGTGATAATGCCAAGGTATATACTGCTTCTGAGGTATTGCTTGGCTCTAAAGATGCAGGTGAAACTACTGTTGTAGTTGGTGGCGGTCTAGTCGGCTGTGAAACTGCTCTTTGGCTTGCAAAACAAGGTAAAAAGGTAACCATTGTGGAAGCTCTTCACAAAATACTGGCCGTAAACGGACCTCTTTGTCATGCTAACAGTGAAATGCTAGAGAAATTAATTCCATTCAACCACATTGATGTAATAACTGATGCTAAGGTAAACAAATTTGAAAATGGTCAGTTGAAAATGACTACTTCTGACGGTGAAAAAGAAATTACCTGTGATAGTGTTATACTCTCTGTTGGTTATCAGGAGCAAAACTCTTTATATTATGATTTGGAATTTGAGGTTTCTGATTTACATTTACTCGGAGATGCCAAAAAGGTATCAAACATTATGTATGCTATTTGGGATGCCTATGAAGTTGCCAACCATATTTAAGGCTACTGCGAGCAGTGCGGAAACTCACTTACAAAAGTTAATCTCTTCTGTACAAAGTGTGGTAAAAAAATAGAATAAAATTGAACATACACCTTCATTGATCAAAGAGGGTGTATTTCTTTACATTATTATTTAATCAGTAGTACATAAAAAGAAGTTGTTTTTCAAAAAAGAAATCACAAATGGCATTTTTATTTAGTCAAACTTAAGTTAATTTACTACTTTCATACATAATTTTATAGAAAGTAACGATACTAACAGTAATATTTTAATTGCTATAGTTTCAATACATTAGAAAGGAAGCTTAAAAATGGAAATATTACAGGCACTTTTTACCTCTCTGGTTTCTATTCTAACTTTATTTATCATAACCAAGCTGATTGGTAACCGTGAAATGTCACAGCTTAGCATGTTTGATTACATTAACAGTATTACAATCGGTTCCATTGCCGCGGAGCTTGCTACCACTGAATTTACAGATTCTTTAAAGCCATTTGTCGCAATGCTGGTATATGGAATTATTATATTTTTGCTTTCCATTTTAACTGATAAATCTATCAAGCTCAGGCGACTAGTCACAGGAAAAGCTATTATACTATTTGATAATGGAGAGATATTTTCTAAAAATTTGCAAAAAGCCAGAATAGATATTAATGAATTTATGTCACAATTAAGAATCAATGGATATTTCGATTTATCTAATATTCAAACAATAATATTAGAAGCAAACGGTAAAGTGAGTATTCTTCCTGTATCTGACCAGCGCCCTATTATTGGTAAAGATCTTGGCATTAAGCCAACTCAGGATAATTTGGTAGCCAACGTGATTATAGATGGTAATATTCTTTTTGAAAACCTAAAACATACCGGGAAAAATGAAAAATGGCTGATAGATCAGTTGAAATCTCATGATATCAAAGAAATTTCAGATATTTTTTTAGCTACTTGCGATTTAAATAACAAGCTTCAGGTATACAAAAAGCATGGTGAAAAAATGATGCTTGATCTTTTTGAATGATACATGTCAATTCAACAGAATCTATTTTAATTATATGACATACTTAAGGGATATCAATAATTTTGATACCCCTTAAGCTATACCACTATTACAATGTTAAAACACGACTACTAACAGCATTTTAAATTTTTCTTTTCCGAAAACAGCATGTGGATGCCGTGCAGGCATTACTATTGACTGACCTTCAGTTAAACTGTATTTTGCATCATCAATTGTGATTTCACCTTCGCCGTCCAAGCATGTAACAAAAGCATCTCCCTTAGATTCATGAGAACTGATTTCCTCGTTTTTGTCAAATGCAAACAATGTAATATTAAGAGCTTCATTCTGAACTAAGGTCTTGCTTACCACCTGATGCTCCAAATATCCAACCTGCTCCTTTAATTCTACTACTTCTGATTTGACTATATTTTTCATAATTGTATTATTTATACTCATTTTCTCTCTCCCTTCTTTGCTTAATAAAGAAATTAAGTGATTTAGTTATCTAATATTTTTCCATCACAAGAAATCGTTACCACCTGCCAAGGGATCATTTTATTACTATTTTTTAATGCTTGTATAACAGCATGCTCCATTCCACCACAGCATGGTACTTCCATACGAACTACTTTCACACTCTTAATATGATTGTTTTTAATAATTGCGGTTAATTTTTCTGAGTAGTCTCCCTCATCAAGCTTCGGACAGCCTACGAGCGTAATATGGTTCTTAATAAAATCCTGATGGAAATTAGCGTATGCATAAGCAGTACAGTCTGCAGCAATTAAAAGATTTGCATTATCAAAATAAGGGGCATTTACTGGAACGAGCTTGATTTGCACCGGCCATTGCATCAGCTCACTTTTTTTTGCTGCGTAAGTGTGACTTTCTTGTATCTCTTCTTCTATCTTCTCTGCGTTCTCTTGCTTTAATGCCCTCGCTGCGCTGCCAGGACAACCGCCTGTATGGCAAGCACCACTACTTTGCTCCTGCATTTGCTTCTTATTCTTTTGGTACTGTTCCACTGCTTCTTCATCATATTCAGCCGCTTCTCTTTCTTCAAATGTAATTGCACCTGTTGGGCAGACCGGCAAACAGTTACCCAAGCCATCACAATAATCATCCCGAATCAGCTTTGCTTTGCCATCAATCATAGCAATTGCTCCTTCATGACAAGCACTGGCACAAGCTCCACAGCCATTACATTTCTCTTCCTCTATCTTTATAATCTGCCTAATCATAGTCTCCTCCTATTCAAAAAAGAGCTTCATGTCATTTTCAACATCGGTAATTCCTGCAATACCGAAATTTTCTACTAATACATTTGCAACATTTGGTGATAAAAAGGCTGGAAGCGTTGGTCCTAAATGAATGTTTTTTACGCCTAAGTAGAGCAAAGATAGTAATACAATTACTGCTTTTTGTTCATACCATGCAATATTATAGGCAATTGGTAAATCATTGACACTTTCCAATCCAAAAATCTCTTGTAATTTTAATGCTATCAGTACTAAAGAGTAGGAGTCATTACATTGTCCTGCATCCAATACCCTTGGTATTCCTCCGATATCTCCTAAATCTAATTTGATATACTTATATTTTGCACAACCTGCTGTCAAAATAACCGCATCTTTTGGTAAAGCCTTTGCAAAATCGGTATAATAATTTCTTGATTTCGCTCTGCCGTCACAGCCTGCCATAACGACAAACTTCTTGATCGCTCCAGATTTAACCGCATCAACCACTTTATCTGCCAACGCAAATACCTGATTATGAGCAAAACCTCCCACTATACTTCCTGTTTCAATTTCTGTTGGTGGCTGACAGGTCTTTGCCAGATTAATCAATTCTGTAAAGTCTTTCTTTTCACCCTCACTGCCCGGTATATGCTTACAGCCTACCATACCTGCACTTCCGGTTGTAAATAAACGTTCTTTATAACTAGACTTTGGAGGCACGATACAGTTAGTTGTCATTAAAATCGGTCCGTTAAAGCTTTCAAATTCTTCTTTTTGCTTCCACCATGCATTTCCATAGTTCCCTACAAAGTTATCATATTTCTTAAATGCCGGATAATAATGAGCAGGCAGCATTTCTGAATGGGTATATACATCTATTCCGGTTCCTTGTGTCTGCTCTAGCAACATTTCAATATCACGCAAATCATGTCCTGATACCAGAATGCCCGGATTTGCTCTTACACCTAAATTAACACTTGTAATTTCAGGATTACCATAAGCAGAAGTATTGGCATCATCTAACAGTGCCATTCCATCTACACCAAATTTTCCTGTTTGAAGTGTTAATCCAATCAGATCATCTACACTCAAAGAATCATCTAATAATTTCATTAATGTTTCCTGAACGAAAATATCAACCGCTTCATTCTCTTTTTCAAGTACATTCGCATGCTTCAAATAAGCACATAAACCCTTTAGTCCGTATGTGATTAATTCACGAAGACTTCTGACATCCTCATTTTCAGTGGCAAGAACTCCAACCTCTGCAGCTTTCTTCTTCATTTGGGTTATATCATATTCTTCCCATATAGCTGCCTTTGATAAGCTGCTATGATTCGATAATTTTTTTAATAATTCTTTTTTTACATCTAAAGTATTTTTTATTCTTTCAATAAATACAGCTTCATCAAAATTGGCATTTGTAATAGTTGTAAATAAGTTCCATGTAATGAGATGATTTATTTTCTTTTCAATTGTTACCTTTTCATCTCTAAGTTTAGTTGTTATCTCAGCTAACCCCTTGGTTACATAAATAAGTAAGTCCTGCATTGCTGCTACTTCCGGAGTTTTTCCACAGACACCCATCTGAGTACATCCCTGACATCCTGCTGTCTCTTGACACTGATAACAAAACATTTTATTTTCCATATGATTCTCCTATTCATTGTGAAATATTGAACTCGATTACATTCGAGTATTATTTATTTGTTAATAGAATCATAGCATGTTAGTTTTGTTATTTCTGTCACAATTGTTACATTTTATCATTTAAGTAAATACATTTTATCATTTATAAAACCCGCACTGACGACTGTTTCATCAGACTTATAAATATTCCTCCAACTTTTCTTGATCTAATATTGTTATTGTTTTTTTATTGACCTTAATCAGGCCTTCCTCCTGCATTTCGCCAAACTCTCTTGATAAGGATTGTCTTGCCACATTCAAATATTCTGCCATTGCTTCTCTTGTCATACATAACTGAATTACGTTTTCTTCCATCTGTTGATTAAATAGAAATCTAACAAGACACTGTCTTAAATTTCCGCTGCTTAAGACCTGTAATTTCATATTCATGTTGTAAGCTTTCTGCGCAAACAGCATTAAAATATTTTGAAATACAATAATGTGAGAGGGTTCAAGCATACCCTTTTTCATAGCAAATAATTCCGAATTAAATTCCATGATCTTTGCATTTTCTTGCACAGTAGCATAAATATTATACTGTTCTTTTTGCATATAAAGATAAATTTCTCCAAATATATCACCGCATCTGGTTATCTCTGTTATCAAAATCTTTCTTCCAGACATCGTATCCTTGCAAATCGAAACCCTGCCTTCCATGAGCAAATATAACTTTACCGGCTTGTCCTGCTCATGAAAAATAATACTTCCCTTATTGTATTGCCTCTTTGTAATACGACTGGTGTTAATAAAATTACTAATCTGTTCTTCGCTCATTCCTTTGCAAAGAACACTGTTTTGCAGAGCGAAAATCATGTCCTCCATATCTGCCTCCTATCATTATAATTATGTTTATTCTATTATATAAGACCTTTTAAACTTCTTGACAAAGTTTATATTTTGTTACACTATTACACTATCGGTTCCAAAATATTGCGATCGATTTGCAAATCTTGTCCGCACTGTAAGAAAGGTTGGTATACTTATGAAAGTAATTGATTGCTTAGGCGATATGTGCCCAATTCCTCTACTCATGCTTGAAAAGGAAATCCCGAATATAAAAAAAGGGGGCACCGTTATGCTTATAACCGACCACAGCTGCTCTTTAACTTCAATTAAGGATTTTTGCCGCATGCATCACTTTTCCTTTCATGATAATGAAGCAATTATAGGTGTTTGGGAAATTACAATCTCTAACATACTGTCTTCTGTATAATTTTTTCTATATAAGATATAATGCTCATATGCTCCGAGCGATTATAATCCTGCTTTCTTTTAATGGTATAATATTCACACTTGAAATCAAAATGTTCCAAATCAATTATTTTCAACTGTTTATTATATAATTCTTTCTTAATCGCCATATAAGGAAGAAATGCCAATCCGTACTCTTGTATCGCCGAAACTTTAATCGACTCTATTGAATCCAGATCATATAAAATATTCAAATCATTCATTTCTAAGCCTTTTTCTTTGAAATATGCTTCTAATATCTTCCTGGATTTTTGCGTTTTGGAAAGCATTAAAAGTGGGTACTGATGTAGATTTTTCATTTTTAATTTACTTGGTACATCCATATGATACCCGGCAACCAGATAGTACTGATCCGAATAAACCCTCTTGTAAATAAAGGATTCATTTTCTGGTTTTCCAACCACAATTCCAATATCTCCGATTCCAAGCGCAATATTTTTCTCGATTTCATTACTTGGCAACGTCTCCATTTCAATGATGTATGAAGGAAACTTGTTCTTGATATGATATAGTGTACATGGCAAAGCATAAGAGCAGGCAACAGAAGTAGCACTGATTCTTAGCTTTTGGTTTTTACTTTGATAATTTGAAATTTCATCTGTCATTTTATCGTATAAAGCAGTAATCTCAACCGCATGCTTATATACAATCATACCCGCTTCCGTCAGCTCAACTCCTTTATGTGTTCTATCAAAAATCTTAACATTAAAATTACGCTCTATTGTTTGAATCTCCTGACTAAGCGCTGACTGTGAGATACTTTTCGATGCTGATGCTTTTCGAATACTCTTACATTTTACCACTTCGATCAACATTTTCAAAAATTCAATATTCATACTTTCTTTCCCCCATTGTGATGCTCATACAAATCATACCAAACCTATTTTTTATACTATAACAGATTAAAGTAGTTTTGTATCGCTAATTTGTGAAACGTATGATAAGTTTTTCTTATCATCTATTGTAATTTCCGTTTACCTGACCAAAGCCTTTTCATGCTATAATTCAAATACAGTGTTTGTTATATTATTAACAATTTTACGAAAGGAGGTATTTAAATGCCTGATCAAGAACAAAAAACAAGTATTTCACGCACCAGAGCACCCCGTAAACCAAAGAAGAGTCAGATACCTTATGCACTTGTAATAACGGTATTAGTAATCGGCTTTGGATTTTATTTATCGGGATTTAGCCTTAAGCTTCCCATTTATCTTGCCTTTGGACTTTTATTTGGTTATACCCTGCAGCGGTCAAGATTTTGTTTTACCGCAGCTTTTCGAGATCCTTTTATAACCGGCAGTACCACTGTTACTCGTGCTGTTTTGGTTGCAATCAGCTTAGCATCGGTAGGCTTTTTTGCGATTAAGCTAAATTCAGTTTTAAACGGAAGCGAAACAAATTTAAGTATGGCGGGGGTTAATCCTATTGGGATCCCACTTATTCTTGGTGCCATCCTGTTTGGTATTGGTATGGTTATTGCAGGAGGCTGCGCATCCGGTACGCTGATGCGTGTCGGGGAAGGATTTACGATGCAAATTGTCTCTTTGTTCTTCTTTGTGATTGGCTCATTATGGGGAGCACATGACATGGGGACAATTTGGAGTACATTAAACGAAAGCGCTCCAAAAATATTTTTACCCAACATTTTGGGATGGTTTGGAGCAATTGTTGTTCAATTATTAATTATTGTACTTTTGTACATAGCTGCTATTAAATGGCAACAAAAGAAAATGGGTAGTGAATAAACTAAAAATTAAAATAATACAATGGAGGAATTTATAAAATGGCTGAATTTAATTTAGATTGTTTGGGAGAGGCTTGCCCTATTCCACTGATGAAATGTGAAAAGAAAATAGCAGAGCTTTCTGTTGGTGACGTATTGATTGTTGCAATCGATCATAGCTGTGCCATGAAAAATGTACCTGACTGGGCAAGAACTCAAGGCTATAATGTTGAAATAGATGAAGTAGATGATGGTGAGTGGGAAGTAATTATTGAAAAAACAAAATAGCACTTTAAAGAAAGGTGAAAGACATTGAAAGAATTTTTTATAAAGCTTGGAAACAATGAAATCTATAAAAAGCTAATGAAAGAACCTATTACATATGTTGCCGGTGCTGTATTACTTGCAGTGTTTCAAATTGCCCATTTTGCTATATTTCAACATGGCTGGGGAGTAAGTACAACCTTTGCACACTGGGGAGCATGGCTTTTTCAAGCAATGGGCGGCAACGTAAATCACTGGAGCTTTTTTGCTGATGAAAAAACACAGGCTACCTTAGCAAATGGACTGATACAAGATGGTGGAACCATCAGAAATCTTGGAATTATCCTTGGTGCTCTTATTGCTACATTATATGCATCGCAATTCAAGATAAAAAAAATTAAATCAATAAAGCAAATTATTGCTGCTGTTATCGGTGGTTTGCTTATGGGCTATGGAGCCAGAATGGCAATGGGCTGCAATATTGGTGCTTTATTTACCAGTATCGCTTCTTTCTCCTTATCTGGCTGGATATTTGGTGCGTTTTTACTGGTAGGTGCCTTTTTCGGGAGCAAGCTGCTGGCTAAATATTTCATGTAGTAAAAGCTTAAGACTATAGCCTAATTGAAAGGAATTTACAATGGAAAAAAAGATAGAAAATTATGATGTCATTATTATCGGAGGAGGAAGTGCCGGATTAACAGCCGGTATTTATTGCGGGCGTGCCAGACTAAAAACTTTGATTATTGAAAAATCACTAGTTGGCGGTTTAGCCACTTATACCAATGAAATAGAGAATTATCCGGGCTTCCCTGATGGTACGACAGGTTTAGGCTTAATGGAATTATTTCATAAACAGGCAAAGAAATTCGGTGTAACTTTCAAATTAACCGATGTTAAAAAAGTAGATTTAAAAGGCGACTTAAAATTGATTGAAACTTTCCGCACCAATTACACAGCAAAATCAGTGATTGTCGCTTCCGGAGGAAAACCACGTTTAACCGGAGCCAAGAATGAGGACTTATATTTATATGATAAGGGTATTTCTTTTTGTGCAACCTGTGATGCAGCCTCAAATACTGATAAAACAGTAATGGTAATTGGAAGCGGAGATGCAGCGATTGAAGAAGGAATGTTCTTAACAAAATTTGCTCAAAAAGTAATCGTTTCTGTTATGCATGACAATGGTAAAATGGACTGTAATGAAATTGCCAAAAATCAAGCACTTCAAAACCCAAAAATGGAATTTATGTGGAATACTGTAGTAGCTGGTTATGAAGGCGATGGACATTTAAATACTGTAGTGCTTAAGAATTTAAAAACGAACGAGTTATTACATGTAAAAGTGGATACCTGTTTCTTATTTATCGGATATCTCCCTAATACAGAAATTTTTAAAGATTCTTTGAATATGAACCGAAATGGTTATCTGATGACCAACGAAAAAATGGAAACAAATATTCCAGGTGTATTTGCAGTTGGTGATGTTAGGGATAAATTTCTAAAGCAGGTTGCAACTGCTGTTGGTGATGGCGCTGTTGCCGGATACTGTGCCGAAAAATATATTTATGAAAGTGAAATATTTGAGAAGCAAATCTTGAATGATGGTAAGCCCTCCCTTGTATTTCTTTATAATGCAGCAGATCAAAAAAGCTGTGAGCTGCTTCCTGTTATTGAAGCCTTTTCCTCTAAATATAGTAAAACAAAATTAAATATTTCAAAAATAGATATTTATAAATCAGATGGAATTGCTAAACGCTTAAGCATTCAGGAATTTCCCAGTGTTGCTTATTTAGATAATAATAAGGTAATGAAAGTTCTTACCACAAATATCTCAGATAATAGCTTATCCGAATTTATTGAATTTTAAGATACTTTATCTCCTTCTTTGCTTATTAATAAGAGAAGGAGATTTTAATGTTTACATATTTATTTTTATAGTCATCATTCAAATTAATAGTTCATCATTTACTTTTCTATTTATGCAATCATATAATGCCTCATCCGTCATATGGTTTTCCATGTTTGTAATTAGTACTACTTTTCTATCTTCCTCTGAGTAGAGAAACTGTCTTTGCCAATAATAAAAATGTGGTCCTTCCCCTATATTTCTAATGTAGCTCATAATACCACGAAGAACATATGCCGTTTGCTTTATATCAGTTAAACATTCGTTTTCGTAAAATCCTTCCCACAAGCCATGCTCTTTCTCTCTCATACTTTGATTAGCCTGTTCAAAGTATTCCTTTGATTTTCCAATAAGATAAAATGACTGCCAATATTCTTCCTTACAAAATCTATGATAGCTTTCACAAAAGTTAACTACCCCTTTTAAACAATACAAATGAATCTGTACATTCAAAAAAATGGAATCTTCAAAGTATTGTTTATCTTCTTCGAGGTTTTTCATTACTTGAATACATTTTAAATATAACTTTTCAAAACGTTGTAATCCTTCCAGACAAATATCATAGAACCTTTTCATCTGCTTTTTAAAACTCATGTCCTTAAAAGCCCAGACTAATTCTTTTACACTTTCTTCAAATTTCCCTTTTTGCCATTGGGAAGCTAATATACGAACTGTATAGTTGTAAAACTGTTCTCCTGCATGTTCATCCTCATTTACTCCAAATGAAATAACAGCCTCAAAATATGCCTGTATACATGCATAAATCTCCTCAACAATTTTGTTTTTAGCCACTATAACAGAGTGAATGTAATAGCTTTTAATATAATTCTGGCTCCATTTTTTAACATCAATTGTTTCATTTCTCCACCTTCTAGAAATGAAGTCCAACAAAAATACATGAGGTTTCACATTCGAACAATTAATAATCCAAAAATCATTGGCACCCTTTTGTATGATCTCATCAAACTCTCTATTTACAAATTCAATTGAGTTTGGCGACATTGTTATATGGTTGGCTGCCTGCAAATCAAAGAACGATGCATGATAATAAATTCCATGATGCCCTCCATCTTCTATTTTATATGGTAAGGCATAAATTCTTGGATTATGATTTTCCTGCCTTCTAGAAACCATTTTACCGTAGCCGTTATCTGCCCAAATTTTAATAATATTCTCTGGAAGCTTTAGTAAACCTTGATGATACAGCTCCATGACTTCACCATATAAATTTGTGCAGCAGATTGGATTACTTACTTTTTCTAATACCATATTATATTGCATTTCAATCAGAGAACTAATGAGCTCACCTCTTTTTTCTGGGGTGTCATATAATGGATCTGTGTTCCAAAAAGGAATATCTCCCTGACCTCGAAAACCTAAGTTCCATATAATTTTTTCATTTTTTTGTTCTTCAATTGCTCTTTTCCATAATCCCTGAAACAATTCTGGAAATTTAGCATAGGAAGGAACATATTGAGGATATGCTCTGGAAAACATCTCTGCCCCTAACGGTTCTGCATGATGCTGCGTAACCCATAAGCCCATATCTAATGCCAGTTTCTTATATTTCTTAGAGTTTTTATCCGTACCAGAAATCACCATGTTCCCTCCTAAGCGAAGCAATGCTTCAAATATCATTTCCCATGGTTTACTACAATCTCCTTTGATTTTCCAATGACTGATTAATACTTCATCATTAACAAACCAACCACGATACTTTACCTTATAGGCTTTTGACCAATACTCATTGATAGGTATGTATGCACATTCCATCTTATTGAAGCTCTGGTCATTCCAAAACCAAAAAGGCTGTACACCCAAATAACTCTCACTTATATAAAAAAGTCCATATATAAATCCTAACTCATCATTTGCCGCAAGACACATTTCACCGTTTTCAAAATAGATATGAAAACACTCATTTGAGACTTTCTCTTTTATTAAATTAATCGCACCGTTTTCCTCTTTTTTTTCTTTCAATGACATGGAAATATCTTTTTGAAATCTTTTTATTGCCCTGTCAACTCCAATCAACCCAGTATGATTTAAAATTTTAATTTTCGAAGTAATTTTAAAAAATTCTTCCATTTCTAACCTCCGTATTTATTTGTAATAAACTTATTCTATCCTTTAATTCCATCCATGGCAATTCCATCTACCAGATATTTTTGAAAAATTATAAAGAATAATAAAATAGGTATCAGTGAAATACACGACATCGCGAATAGTCCTCCATAATTGTTATAAGTATTTGGATCCAGATACATATTCAAAGCAAGGGGCACCGTGAATTTCTTAGTCGAATTCATAAAAATTAATGGTTGAAAAAAATCCTGCCATATCCAGTAAAAGGCAAAAATTGAGGAAGTAATAATGGAAGGTTTCACAATTGGAACCAAAATTTTAAATAAGATACTTATTTTTCCGCAACCGTCAATTGAAGCTGCTTCGTCAAGTTCTCGTGGAATTCCCCTGAAAAACTGGGTCATTAAAAATATGAAAAACGCTCCTCCAAAACACCATGGTAAAATCAAAGCAGTTAAGGTATCAATAAAGTGTAATTTTTTAAGAATAATATATTGTGGTACAATCATCACCTGAGGTGGTATCATTAATGTCACCATGACACATCCAAACCAAAAATTTGATAACTTAAACTTGATTCTGGAAAAAGCATAAGCAGCACATAAGGAAGAAAAAACACAGGTTACTGTTCCAATTACTGTAACTACTGTAGAATTTAATAAAAATATTCCAAAACGTATTCCTGCAATCCCCTCCCATCCACTTCCATAATTTTTTATTGCATCCATACTTTTGGGTATTAAAGTATAAGAATCAATAAAAATAGTTTCATTGCTCTTAAAAGAGCTTGAAACTAGCCAAAGCAACGGGTATATCATAAAAAATCCCAATACTATTGAAAATAGATGAAACTTAATTACAGCAATTTTTTTCTTTTTAGAAATTACTTTCATGATTCCTCCTCACTTTCATAAAATACCCAATTTTTTTGAGTCTTAAATAAAACAATAGTAAACATAGCAATAATTGCAACTAATACCCAGGCAAGTGCACAGCTATATCCCATGTCAAAATAAGTAAATGCCCTGCGATATAAGTAAAGAACATAGGATAAAGTACTATCTAATGGTCCTCCATTAGTAATGACATAGCTCTCTGTAAACACACGAAATCCATTGATTATTTGTAGAATCAGATTAAAAAATATAGTTGGTGTCAGCATAGGTATGGTAATTTTTAAAAATTTAATTACACTCCTAGCTCCATCCACATCTGCCGATTCATAAAGAGATAATGGAATCTGTTTCAGTGCAGATAAAAATATCAACATAGAAGATCCAAATTGCCATATACCCATTAAAATAATAACCAACAAAGCAGTATTTGGATTTCCTAATAGTGAAGTTTTTTGCTCGATTCCCATAGCTGAAAGTATAGACATAATAACTCCTTGATTACCAAATATCTGCTTCCAAACAACTGATACTGCAATACTCCCCCCAATAATAGATGGAATATAGTAACATGTTCTATAAATTCCAATTCCTCGATATTTTTTATTTAATAACATAGCAACTCCAAGGGCAAAAGCGAGCCTAAAGGGAACTAATATCAAAACGTAAGTAAAAGTTACCTTTAAGGCTTGATAAAAGGTGTCATCCTGTAAAAAAATTCTATTATAGTTACTTAATCCTATAAATTGTGGAACATTAAGTAAATTAAAATCAGTGCACGAATAATATATTGAAATTCCCATAGGTATCAAATACATGATAACAAATCCAGCCAGCCACGGAGTTAATAATAAGTAAGCAATTAAATTATTTCTCATTTTTTTTGTTAAATTCACACTCTCACTCCTTGCAGAAGGAAAGGGACATTGCATATCTTGCAGACCCTTCCCTCTATTTTTAATAAAAACTAATTATTTCTTGCCAGTATTTCATTCGCACTTTCCCTAAATGTCTTAGCCGCATCTTCTACAGTTGCCTGACCATATAAGACACTATAAACAGTCTTATTAAAGGATTCATTGATTTCTGAAATACCTACCGGATCAGGAGCAGGTGCTTCTCCACATAGGGCGCCCGCATTATTTACATATTCAAACATTTCCTTTTGCTTATCCGATAATTTTCCTGAATTTGTTAAATAATCTCGAATTTCAGAAGAAACAGGGGTTCCTCTCTCTGCCAGTATGATCTCATTTGCCTCTTCTGAATTAATAAACCAGTTAATAAATTTGGCAGCTTCCTCTTTAACTTTTGAAGTTTCTGAAACAGAGAAAAACATACCCGGTTTCAGCCACAAACCATTTGCTGCTTCACTCTCTCCTTTTGGTGGGGTAACTAAAGAAATGTTTTTATTTACTTCCTCAAGTCGACAAGCGTAATTAGACCAGTCTGTAACCATAGCACCATCGCCCGTAGCAACTGGCATAGCCTCGTAGCCTAAGGCTTTGATTGCATCATATTCATCTGGGTTTGGCGTTGCTTTAGCATCTATTAGTTCTTTTATCATATTTACGAAATCCACATAAATAGCGTCATCAAAATACCCTAAACTTTTGTTGTCTTCGCTAAATAAAGTCTGACCATGTTGCCTTACGTAATAATTAAAATTATTTGTATCATCTGCCATAATAGCGGAAAAACCATATTTTCCTGTTTTGTTATTAATTTCTTTGCATATTTTTAAAAAATCACTCCATGTCCAATCGGATGTAGGTTTATCAATTCCGGCCTCTGCAAATACAGAATTATTTATTCCAACAGTCAATAAGGAACTGGATAAGACTAAACCTGCCAGTTTTCCATCTATTTTCCCTGAGTCAGCCAGATTCGAATCCACATTAGCTAAGTCTATTGTTCCATTATCTACAAATTCCTGCATATCTGCTATTGAATTATTTTTTGCAAAGGTAGAAATATACAAATAGTCCATCTGCACAATATCTGGCATAGCTCCTGATGCTGCTTGTGTAGAAAGCTTATCAAAATAGCCGTCCCATCCAGAAGGTAACGCTTCAAAAGTTACGTTGGGATTAAGTTCTGTGTATTTGTTTAATAACTTTTGGGTATAATCGTGTCTGGATTGCCCTCCCCACCAGGTTATCTTAATTGTTACAGGTTCACCCTCAGCAGTTGAAGTATTCGTATTTTCAGTTTCTGCCTCTTGGACTGTTGCCTCATTTGTTTGTGTTTTCTGATCATCCTCAGACAATGCTTCTTTGCTGCCCCCACAGCCTGCCAGTGAAAATGACATCAACGAAGCCATAAATAAGGCTGTTACTTTTTTCAAATTCATATTTTCTCTCTCCTTTTCCAAATAAAAATACATTTCAATTATCTTTGAAATGCTTCACCTATTACAGATACTTAAATATCTTACTATTGGATTGTAGCCCATAATTCAATAAAATATAATAAAAAAAACTGTCTTACCCTTTGAAAAAAACTGACCTTTTTCTTGAAAATAAGGAAAGAAGACAGCAAATAACACTCTTACTATCTTCTTTCCTTTATTTCATTACCATTTCCTTATATTCGGATGGTGTTACGTTTGTATACTTTTTAAATACCTTGGAAAAATATTGTCCATCTGCCGTATATCCTACCAATTCAGCTAATTCTGAAATTAGCAGCTCAGGTTTAAACTGAATTAATCGTTTTGCCATTTCTATTCTTATTTCGAAAACAAAAGTTGAGAATTTTTTATTCATAGTTCTTTGAAATAATCTTCCGAAATATTCTTCATTCAGAAATAAAATGTCCTTAGCCAGCCACTGCAAGCTTAAATTTCTCTGATCCAAGTTACTGTAAATTTCAAAAAGTATTTCTTGTATCCTGTTATTGTCCCGGCTTCCATTATGTGTATACCCTAGAATTAATGGTTTATTTCTCACAATTTTATCTATCAGATACTTATAAAGCTCTCTTTTAGAGCGTTTATCCTGTACCTGAATTTGCAATTCTTGAATTTCTTCTTTTAACAAATTATTTAATAATGTAACAACAACATTTTTTATTTCATCCGTATTATAGTGTTCTAATGTAAGCTTGGCAAACAATATATTTGTTTCATATAATAAAGTGACATAATCATCTACCTGCTTAAATTTATCAAAATCTAACAAACGCAAGTTTTCTTCTCCTGCTTTTCGTAAACTTTCAGCAGTGGCCAAACCATGCGTACTGCCATAAGAGTCAAAAAATAACCGCTCTCTTGTTTGATCATATAACTCTTTCATGTTAATGAATTCATCTGTATCACTTAATGCTGCGCTAATCTGCTTCTTACAATAATTTTTATATTCAATTCTTAACTTTTGTATTACACTACGAATAAAAGTTATATTTACATCTTTAAGCATAAAAACTACTTCGTTATCAATGTATGTGCTCATAACAACTTTTTCTAGGGTAATAAACTCTTCTGTTATATTTTGAAGAACAAATTTTCCTAAATCATCAATCTCTCCATCAATGCGACAGTTTAATATACATACTTTATTATCTGCCTCATTATTCCCTTGATAAATTTGAAATTCTCTGTTTGAAACAATTACTCCAGACAAAACTTTATTAAAAAACTGTTCTCTTGCACGCGGCAATAATTTCTTGATTTCTTCATTATACTTCTTGTCCTCATAACGCTTACACTTTTTCTTTTCCTGAATTTCCAATTTTACTTGATTTACTACCTTTAAAATTTTTGTTTCATCACAAGGCTTTAAAATATAGTATTTTACTCCAAGCTCCATTGCACGGCTTGTATATTCGTATTCTCCATAACCTGAAAGAACAATGAAAAATGTATCGGGATAATCTTTTTGAACCTTAGCAATTAATTCGATTCCATCCATACCAGGCATCTTAATATCCGTTATCACTATATCTGGCTCCATTTCCTTTACCATCTGATAACCTTCAAAACCATTCCATGCATCTCCTACAATCTCAATCCCTTGTTCCTCCCAAGGTATCAGATTCACCATTCCATTTCTTTCAATTTCTTCATCATCCACAATTAGCGCTTTATACATTAAAATCACTCCTATAAGTTGGAATTGTCATTTTTATCATTGTACCTTCTCCTATTTTGCTTTGAATTTGCAATTTAAAGTCTTCACAAAATAGCAACGTCAGTCTTTCTTTAATATTCTTAAGCCCAATTCCATTTCCCGTTGTTTTAACTTGAAAATTTTTTACTTTTTCTAGTAAATCATCCTCCATGCCCATTCCGTTATCACTGACGATTATATTCAAGTAATCTTCTTCTTTATCTAGTTTAATTTCAATGGTACAAGGCTGCAGGGAATTTTCCACCCCATAAAATATTGCATTTTCTACTAACGGTTGAATACTCATGCTCGGAATCTTAAATAGCTCCAATCCACTGCATTTCTTTATAATAAATTCAACTCGTTTTCCGTAACGAAATTTTTGTATAAATATATAATCCTCAACCAACTCAAGCTCTTCCAACACTGTACTAACTGTATTACTACTAAGAGCAACTCTTAGTAGTGTTCCCAAGGAAAGAATCATTCTAGATGCATCCTCATTCTCATTACTCTTAATCATCCAGTTAATGGAATTTAAAGTATTATATAAAAAATGTGGATTAATCTGCGCCTGAAGTGCACGATATTGTGTATCTTTTAATATAATTTGTTTCTCATAGTTTTCATGAATCAGTGTCATCACTTCATCAATCATAATAAGAAAATCTTTCTTTAATATTCCAACTTCACTCAAAGCTTCCACTTTGTCCAAATATAATTTTGCCTGTTCGAACTCTCCTCTCTCGATAATCTGCATAGATTTTGTTAGTTTTTCGAGGGGTGCAGTTATATATAAGGATAATTTTTTCATTGCAAAATAGGCTGTGATAAATAATACAAAAAAGCCTACCAACATAAGCATACGAATAATTGAATTTAACATAAATATATTTGTATATGGAAACAGATTTACAAAAGTCCATTCCGTTTTTTCACTTTTTAAATAGCACATAAAGTATTTCTTATGTTTGATATTAATAATACGATAACCTTGTTCATCTGTTATAGAGGGGATATCCTTAAAATATTCTCCATCGTTTTCATAAACTATTTCATTATTAGAAAATACGCAAATATTCTTCTGTCCGCTTTTTAAAAATTCGTAGTTTCTTTCAAAAATAACATTAATATCGTTAATAAAAATAAGTGTGCCTAAATAATCTAAGCTATAATCAATATGCTCTTTAATATCTCTTCCTGATACTAAATATGGGAATTCCAGCGTTGGTTCAATATACACAAATCCACCTTTGGCTTCATCCGCTTTTTCCAAAATAGTACGATATATATCTTCTGGAAGTGCAACGTATTTTTCTCCCACATTTAATTCCACACCATTTCGATCCGTATATATAATGTTCATTATACTTTCATTTCCTAGGGCTTCGTTTAATAGCTGACTTCTAAAGGATGACATATTTAACAAATACTCTTGTTTATTACTCATTGACATCATATTGGTTAGTTGCTTTTGAATCTCATAATCGATTGCGATGCTGCTTGAGCTCTTTTCTATATTATCCAGTTCATTTTCTATGGTATTTACAAAATAAAAGAGTTCCTGTAGAGAATTCTCGTATATTTTATTATCGTAAATAGCCAAAGTAGTCTGCATAGCCGCTATACTAATGGTGCTAAAAGCACCAAAAATCAAAAAATATACAAAAAGCATCTTCTGGGACAGCCTAAAATTATTAAAATGATTTTTCCAACACTTCAATAAATTCATTATTCCTCCACTCACTTTTTATATTATTTTATCTATATTTTCTTCTATCCTATTTTTCCACATATGTTTTGCATTTACTAAATCATATCCACATTCACTAATACTTTTTGCCTTTTCTTCCTTATCAAGAAGTGCCTGAATCTTATCTGGAAGCTGCTCTATATGGTCTAAGGAGTATAATACAATATTTTCATTGTCCGCAAAATTTTCCTCCACATATCGACTGGTTTCTGTAACGCATACCGCCTTATTGACTATAGCAGAAAGCACTCTGTCATGAATTCCATCCTTAAACCAGGGCATGATATTTAAAACAATTTTAGATGCTGCAATGATTTCCAGAGAAACAGGAAAGCTGACCAACTGATTAATATGTAAATATTCCTTATTATTACATTTAAAATCTTCCCACCCATATCCATAGACAGTAACATTTATCTGATGATTTAACAGCTCTTGAATTATCTTTTCCCTATAATAAGCACGCACATATTTGTCTGCCACATAATAGGCATTTAAACGCTCCCTAAATTCACGTTTTGAAAGCTGCTCACCCGTTCTATCCAATATATTCCTAAGTGCCTGTTCCTGTGTTACATTCGTATTTGCCTTTAATTCATCTACAAATAAGCATAGTTCTTCTTTTAAATCAGAAAAATTTATTTCCTCTAAAAGCTTGGCCGCTGAGCTGTAGGTTCCAGAAAACAACACATCTATCCGTCTTTCTTCATATGGAATTATGTTCATCGCTTTCATTGCACCAAGTGGCATAAATATTACTTTTTTAATATCCGGATAATATTCTTTCACATATTCACAATGTGCTCTGTCAATCGCGATAATGTTGGAATTCTTTAATTTAATATTAATAACTGGATGGTGATATAGCGGATGATCTACAATATAATTATAAAACGGAGCATCAATTTGATCCAAATACCTTTCTCCTGAATCCAGCTCTAGGCGTTGCAGTCTTGAATTAAAATCAATAATCGCACGAAACTTCTTACCAATATATTGTTCCAGCTTCTCTTCTATATCTGACTCTTCCATCTCGATTTCACATATCTCTATTTCATAGCCTAATTTTTTTAACTCCTTACTCATTTCAGCAATAAAAAAATGATTTGACTCATAACATAAAATTCTTGATATAAATATTAAAATAGTCCGCTCCATATTGATGTCACCCTTTCTCTAATCTATAAGTAGTGTATCACTTATTTACTAGTATGAAAAGTACTCAAGTGAAATAGAGCGAACCATTTTATTTACTCATTATAAGGTAAACTTTTCAATTGCCTCCTTTAGTCTTTGAATACTCTCTTTACTAATTTCATTCTGCTGTTTCACCTGCCCTACCTTTTCAACAATTGTGGTTGCCTTTTCTGCAATCAATTGATTACCGGAAGCTCCCTCATTCACTGTTTTACTAACCTCACCAATGGCAGTAATAATAGATTCAATGGATGCAGCCAGCTCCTCGGAAGTTGCACTGAAATCAGTAATCAGCTCGTCCACAAAATCAGCGTCGTTGCTGTATTGTTCTCCCGTACTTTTGAGCCCTTCATAATCCTTTTTAACTGTATTATCAACAAATCCCATCATATCGTTTGCACTTTCCGCTAAAGCCTTAACTGAGTTTACCACATCATTTGTTACCAGCTGAATTTCATTTACTGTATTCTTTGAGCCTTCTGCAAGGCTTCTTATTTCATCCGCAACAACGGCAAAGCCTTTTCCTGCCTCGCCTGCCCTTGCTGCCTCAATAGCTGCATTTAACGCTAATAGATTGGTTTGAGCCGATATCTGTAAAATCGTATCAGAGAGAACATGGATTTGTTCCACACTTTGTGACATTTTCAAAGCATCCTCTAATTTTATCTTTGAGCTGTTGGAAACATTAATTGCCTGTTGTTGAGAATGAATCGCACTTTTCTTCAAATGAGACGCCCGTTCACTTATAACCTTTACATTCTCAGAGCCTTCTTGAGCCTTTTTCGCTACGGATAATACCGCGTTTTGTATCTCAATAGAGGAAGCATTTACTTCTTGTGTTGCCGCGGCCGTTTCTTCTGAGCCTGCTGCCAACTCCTCTACAACTGCAGAGGTATCTTCAACATAGGAGTCTAAATCATACAAGTAATTCACAATATTGTCTCCCACTTCCTCTACCTGATTAGCGCTGTCTCTTACCTGTATTAATATTATTCTAACATTATCAATAAAATCATTTACACTAGCTGCTAAGTCGCCAATTTCATCCTTTGACTTTACTACAATTTTTTGAGTCAAATCACCGCCTCGTTCAGCTAAATTGGTAAGCTTTTTGCCCAATACTTTAATGGGTACCAACGTACTCATTATAATAAAGATAGCGGCTGCAATAGAGAAAATAATTGCGGAAGCACTAATGATAATCGTTAGTACAAAATTTGTCTTATAATCCTTATCACCCATATTACTTGCATTTTGAGCCTCTGTTAAATTGTATGACTCAAGCTCAGTAGTCGCTTCCAAAAGCTTATCCATAGATTCCTTAGATTCTCCATTTAACAATTCCATTGCTTCCTGTGTCTTTAGCTGAGTACTTAAGGCAATTACTTTCTCATGTACACTTAAATACTCAGTCCAACATTGTAAAATAGTATCAAACATATCCTTAGTTGCGTCGCTATAAAGTGTATTTTGATATTCAGTAAGGTTGGTATCCATTTTGTCAGCAATCTCACTCAATTTATCCTCGTAGCTTTTCATATCCGTTTCATTACTGGCAATAACATGCTGCAACTCCTGCACGCGAAAGCTCGTTGCCAACTGATTAATCGTTAATGAATGTTCAATTCCCGGAATCCAAACCTCTTCCATCTCTGTCGACCTTTCATTAATTGTATGCAAAGAATAAATTGAATAGCCGCTAAGACCAATAAAAATTGCTGAGATTAAAACAAATGTAAAAATTAACTTTTTTTTGATTGTAAATTTCATTCTTTCATCCTCCATATACCTTATAGTACTGTTTTGTCTTTGCCTCTAATCTTTGCCTCTGTTATTCTAATTCCACCTTCTTATCAGCCTGCTGTATTCAATTGGCGTATTTTTATTAATGATACTACCATGTTTGATATAGAAAGTAAATTATTGATAAATTATATTTTCATTAAATTTTAAATATATTTAATTGCAGCGCCGAATGTAGTCACGCAGTGACATTTTCCACTTGCATACGTGCGCATTTTGTTTTTATTTCATACGAGGAATCAAAACTTTTATACATTAACAACAATGTCTTTCTTATGAAATAAAAAAAGCAATACGTCCACATATAAAATGTAAGCATATCGCCTGAAATATTTACTAATATAATATTTTGGTAACTTTCTGTATTACTTTCTATCTGTAAGAATTGAATAGAATGCTGCAATTCCAACACCAGTAAAAATAAATAAATCTGATATATTAAATACAATATCTTTAATCTTTTTAATCTTAACATTAAAGCTAAAATAATCTATCACGTATTTACGTACCATTCGGTCATATAAATTACTGGCACCGCCTCCAATAATAAAGCTAAGTGCTAATTTAAGAAGACCAGTTTTTTTCCTGCCAATTAGTAAAAACTGTGTAGCAATGACAGACCACATGAGTGCTGCTGAAAAGCCTGCCACAAATTCCTGTTTATTTTCCAGTGCATTTAAGGCACCACCCTTATTATAAACTTTACGGATAATTATCATATTATTGAACTTTTTTTCCGATTTATTGTACTCTAGTTTTTTTTCAACAAAATGCTTTATAACACAATCTGTTAAAAAAATTCCTGCTGATATAAAGAAATAAATCAAGTAATTCACCCACCTTTTTCACTCTATTTTGTTAAATTCATCTTTGTATCTTTGTTCAATTTATTGTTATATTGAATAGCCATCTGACCAATCGTATTCTAAAATTCATTATCCTTTACATTCTCATTATAATAATTGATATGCTTAGTGCTATTAGTGTATCACAAAAGTACCAAAAATTCTATGAATGAATTTTTGGTACTTAAAGTTTTAAACAATTACAACATTTTTCTTCTTTCTAAGTTAAGAATACCACGCATATCAATAACCGGTCCTCCAATATTCTCTATATATTCTCTCGTAATAGTAACCCGTCCGATATTCTCATCTTTTGGTATTTCGTACATAATATCCAACATGAATTCTTCTATAATCGCTCTTAATGCTCTCGCACCCGTTTTCTTTTCCAGTGCTTTTTCTGCTATGGATTCTAATGCATTATCATCAAAGTTTAATTGAACTTCATCAAGCTCCAATAACTTCTGATACTGCTTTAGAATTGCATTTTTGGGTTCTTTTAATATCTTAATAAGCATTTCTTTGGTAAGACTATCAAGAGTAAATACAATTGGAAGCCTTCCAATAAATTCAGGAATCATACCAAAATTCTTAATATCGTCAACTATTACTTTACTCAAAACATTTGGATCTTTATCATACTTATCCTTTAAATCTGCTTTAAAACCCATTGATGATTCTTTATTTAATCTTTCCTTAATAATTTCTTCTAAGTCTGGAAAGGCACCTCCGCAAATAAACAAAATATTCCTTGTATTTACTGTTGTTAGCGGTACCATAGCATTTTTACTATTCGCTCCTACAGGCACTTCAATATCTGCTCCTTCTAAAAGCTTAAGCATTCCCTGCTGAACCGACTCACCACTGACATCTCGTTGGTTGGTATTCTTCTTCTTCGCAATCTTATCAATCTCATCAATAAAGATAATTCCACGCTCTGCTTTTTCTACGTCATTGTCTGCTGCCGCCAACAATTTAGACACTACACTTTCTATATCATCACCTATGTAACCTGCCTCCGTTAATGAAGTAGCATCTGCTATTGCAAGAGGTACATCTAAGATACGTGCAAGTGTCTTAACTAAATAAGTCTTCCCGCTTCCTGTTGGCCCAATCATCAGCATATTAGATTTTTCTATTTCAATTTCATCCATCGTATTCGTTGCGACTCTTTTATAATGATTATAAACGGCAACTGATATAACTTTCTTGGCCTGTTCTTGTCCCACTACATATTCATCTAAACTCGCCTTAATCTTATGAGGTACTTGAATATTTTTAATATCTAGTTCTGGAACTTTCTTCTCTTCATTTACTTTTTTCTTCTTAATCTTTTGCTTCTTGGGAACCGTATTTTGTAAATCTGCCAAATTAATCATACTGATATTAGGAATGTTTGACATACCCATAATATCATCATAGCCAAAACCACCCTTTCCCATAGCGTCAAAGGTCTTTTGCATACAATCTGAACAAATGTGTATATTATTGGGCAGTTCAATCATTTTACCTGCTTTGCTCTCAGGCCTCCTGCACAAATAGCAAATATCTTCATAATCTTCTTCTTCTGAATCTTCTTCCTTTTTCGTCTCTAATTCCTCTACTGCCTCTATTTCAAAATCATCATCTTTATTCATTTCTGACATAATACATAATCCTTTCTGCAGCTATATACGCAAGTATATTCAATCTAATCGTTATATTATTTTATTATAACTTAGATAGATAAACCAAACAAGTAAAGAATTATGAAAAAATAGTGAATCCAACAATCCGCTTCTATCATACTACTTATTTTTAATCCTTGCAGATACGTAGAAAGAATCTAAAAAGTCCTTTAATTTCTCATTCTGTATAATAGGATGTTCATTATTTTGCAATATTTCTAAAAGATTATAATTATCCTGCTCCTTAAGCCGGATGTCCAATTCAATATGCTCATCTTTACAGCATATTACTATTTTACAGTCTTTTTGAGGCGTTAGTTTTTCTTTGAAGAATATCTGCATATTTTGGGGCGGTACCAAATTTTTATTAATATCCACATCATTTTCAATATTCATTTTATTATTCCACAGCCATGCATGATTAAAACCATAATCATATACATAGCGTTTTCTCTTATCAATGGACTCTGTATCAAAATCACTGATATTTTCCTCCAGCGCCAATCTATTTACCATATCATACAAAGCGCCTCTTACTTTTTCACACTCGTAGTAATAGTTAGAATTGTAATAAACAAAATAATTAGAATCATTTAAATCATCATCAAATAACTTGACTGCCAAATTCTTACCCTCTGCGTCATTTACATTTGCCGCTACTATTACTGAATTATATCGGTAATTTCGATATATATCCTTTAGTATTTTGCTTTTATATGCATCATGCTTTTCATCCAATACGCCTGTCTTTATGCAATAATTTTTTATTGTAAAATAATATTGTTTTAATTCATTATTCACATCATCCATTGATATTTCACCCTGAAAATACATTTCAAGATTCAATATTATCTTATCATACAAAGCACGTACCTGCTCTGCAACATCATCCGTATATTCTATAATTTCTTTTGAATTTTTACAAATATTTTCATTTTCCAATTTTTTTGATCTCACTTTCTTCTCTTTCGTTATATCAAATTGATTATACATTACAACAAAATTATTTTTATCGGATTCATTATAAACATTATTTAATTTTGGGTTATTCATAGTATATCCTCCTAAATTCAGTATACTTGTTAAATTGAAAACTTCTTTTGCTGTATTTCTTTGTCACGAGATAAGTGAATAATCTAAATCTTTTTGTTTGCTTCCTAACTGTAAAATTTTACTTACGCAAGCTTCTAACGACGGCGCACACCCTAATGCATCGTCGTTAGACAGTTATTTACCCTTCTAACTATAAATCAAGCTTTGATTTATATCATGATTCATTATATTGCGTAACTTTCTACAGTTAAATAAATCCCCTATTACTATTTTACCCTAATGAAGTTTCCCCACAAAAAGCTGCTCTTCAATGATTATGAGCACTATACTTATTGCCCCTCTGGTAAACAATTACAAAATAACACATTTTTACATTTATTTACATAGTTTTTGCACGAATAGACTATTTGAAAGCGTGAATAGACTAAAAAAATCGTTTTCAAAAAATGCATTTTGCAAACGTTTTTAATGAATCGTCAAAAAATTAACGTATACCTTGAAACGCTGATATATTCAGCTCTAGGACTTATTTCCTATATAAGAAAAAAGGTCATGTTGTTTTAGACTTTTCTAAAACAACATGACCTTTTTTAACTAATATTGTGCTTGCAAATCGAGTTGATATTTTTTAACATTTTATTTCCGTTTACTGCGTTTTTCGACCTAAAGTAACTGCAATATCTTTTTCCTGATATTCGCCATCCTGGGTAGACTGTACTGTAACTGTAACTGTGCTTCCAGCCGCATAATATTGAAGCATATCTTGCAGACTTTCCATAGAAGCCACGCTTGAGCCGTCAAATTTAGTTATAATATCACCCTTTTTAATACCAGCTGTTTCAGCTGCACTGCCTTCCAACACCTCTCTTACATATATACCGGTTGGCATATTGTAAGCGCTTGCTGCTTCTTCTGACACATCTAGACCTTGAATTCCTAAGTAGCCTATATCTTCTGATTCCACTTTATCCTTAGTTTCTTTTGTTACCAGTTCATTAATAATTGGTATTGCTTTTGTTATTGGTATTGCATATCCCATACCTTCCACATCCGTTGATGAGTATTTAACAGAGTTAATACCGATTACCTGTCCCTGCATATTAAGAAGTGCGCCGCCGCTGTTTCCAGGATTGATTGCTGCATCCGTCTGAATTAAGCTGCTTGTTACATTATCTACAGTAATCTCTCTGTTTACTGCACTAATAACACCAGTAGTGACTGACTGTCCATATCCCAACGCGTTACCAATTGCGATTGCGGCTTCTCCAACCTTTAATTGATCCGAATCACCTAAATCAGCTATCTTTATCTGACTTAAAGTACTGCTGTCTATATCCTCCAGTGAAACTGCAATGACTGCTAAATCATTATCTGAATCAGTTCCTTTAATTTTGGCATTGACTACGCTCCCATCAACGAAGCCAACAGATAAGGTAGTAGAATCAGATACCACATGGTTATTTGTTACAATTAAAAGCTCTGAGTCATTCTTTTGTATTATAATTCCTGAACCACTTGATTCCTGCTCCTGCTCGTAGGTATTACCTCCTTGCTGTGTTCCGTCACCAAATGATCCAAAGAAGTCCGGAACCTGAACTTGTGTCGTCGAAACATTCGTGATAGAAACTACACTTGGCATAACAGTTTCTACTACATTTGATACATCTGTTACATTAGTAGCCAGAGTTGTCGCTTCAGTTGAGGCAATCGTCTTATCATCCCCTACTGTATTTTTTGCATCGGCATCACTGTCTCCGGTACTTTCTATTCCGGTCAAATCAACTGATGCCACCTGTGTCTTATTAAATTCATTTGCTACATATCTGACAGCTTCAAAAGAACCGCCGGCCAAACCACCGCCAATCACAGCAAGCGTTGCAACAACTGCCAGCTTCTTACCAAAGCCACCCTTATTATTATTCTTTTTGTTGTTCCCCGGATTACCTCCAGAAGATTGATTTGTGTTCATATCCAGACTCCCATATGGTGCCTTGTAATAAGCTCGGCTATATCTTTGATCACTTCCTTCAGATTCGCCGGTGTTATCACTGTCGGTAGTGTTACTGCTTGAATTGTCATAATAGTCGTTATTCTGTTTATTTTCTTGGTTTTCATTATCATTTTCAAACATGCTTCATTCTCCTTTACTATTGTTTATTTTCTTTAGTTTAACAACGAATTGTGATTAAACTGTGATAAAAGTTAAAACAAAATTTGTCTAAAAAAATGTTAGCTTTCTAAAAAAATAAATTCTTAGAAAGCTATATAAAGCCAATTATTCAACGGTTACAGATTTGGCTAGGTTTCTAGGCTTATCCACATCACAACCCTTTCCCACAGACACATAATACCCAAACAATTGTAAAGGTATAATAGCCAGAGAATTAGTGAAATATTTATTTGTCTGAGGAATATATATGACATAATCAGCAGCTCGTTCTACGTCTGTATTTCCCTCATTGGTAATTGCCAAAACAAATGCTCCTCTTGTTCTTACCTCAACCATATTACTAATCATTTTTTGATAAAGCTCTTCCTGAGTCAATACAGCCGTTACCAATGTTCCATCCTCTATCAATGAAATAGTACCATGCTTTAATTCTCCTGCTGCATAGGCCTCAGAATGGATATAAGATATTTCTTTTAATTTAAGTGAACCTTCCAAAGAAATGGCATAATCAATTCCTCTTCCAATAAAGAAAATATCCTTTGCCGCAATATATCGGTTAGCAAATTTTTGAATTTTTTCTTTATTATTAACAAGCAGCTCAATCTGATCTGGCAAACGCTTTAAGTCTCTAATCATTTCCTCTAATTCTATATCTGAAATCTTACCTCTCACATAAGCAAATTGGATTGCAAGCAAATACTGTGCGATTAATTGTGTACTATATGCCTTTGTCGTAGCAACTGCTATTTCTGGGCCTGCCCATGTGTACATTACGTTATCCGCTTCTCTGGCTATGGAACTGCCAACCACGTTTACAATTCCAAGCACCTTTACACCGCGTTTTTTGGCTTCCCTCAGTGCAGCCAAAGAGTCCGCCGTTTCACCAGACTGGCTCACAATAATAACCAGTGTATCCTTCTCAAGTATAGGGTTTCTGTAACGAAACTCGGAGGCTAAATCAACTTCTACCGGAATTCTTGCGATTCCCTCAAATATATATTTAGCTGTTACTCCTGTATGATATGCGGAACCGCATGCAATAATACAAATTTTTTTGATTGCAATAATTTCCTCGTCCGTCATATTAAGTTCCTCGATGTAAACTTTCCCATCCTTTAAGCGTGGATTTAAGGTATCAGCCACTGCCTTTGGCTGCTCATTGATTTCCTTTAGCATAAAATGCTCATAACCGCCCTTTTCTGCTGCCTCAATATCCCATTCAATCGTTGTGTACTCTTTTTTTATTTCCTCTTCATCTGTATTGTAAAACTTAAGTTCATTTTCCCTTATTCTTACTATTTCTTCATTTTCAATGAAGTATACATTTCGTGTATATTTTAATATTGCAGGTACATCGGATGCAATAAAATTACCTTCGTTGCTTGTGCCGACAATTAATGGACTTTCTTTTCTGACTGCATAGATTTCACCCGGATACTCCTTGAACATAATTCCTAGCGCATAAGAACCGTCTACCCGATGCATAACCTTGGTAATTGCCTCAAATGGATTGCCTTTATAATAATAGTCTAATAATTGTACCAGTACTTCTGTATCGGTATCCGATTGAAATTCATACCCTTTGTCTATCAGCTTCTTTTTTAATTTTAAATAATTTTCAATGATTCCGTTATGAACAACAACAATGGAGCTGTCCTTGTTCATATGGGGATGTGCATTTGTATCAGATGGTTCTCCATGTGTTGCCCATCTTGTATGTCCAATTCCTGCACAACCTGGTAATGTTGCTCCTCCATGTGTTAACTCATTTAATACTTTCAATCTACCCATAGATTTTTTCATCTGGATCTGCTTACCATCAAAGACAGCAATTCCAGACGAGTCATAACCTCTATACTCTAATTTTTCCAGCCCATCCAATAAAATAGGTGCTGCCTGCTTTTCACCAATATAGCCAACGATTCCACACATAATTTTTACCTCTTTCTTATTTCCAATATTCTTTATTCATAGTCAATCTTTTAACCATCCAAAAAGGAAGTCTATAATATTGATATCCGAGCTTATAGCCTATATATTTAAAGCCACTTTTAATAATTAATAGAAATACTAACCATGGTTTTTTAATTTTCACACAATGCTTTGCCGTTTGCAGCACTAATTGAATCCCTTCATTTTCTGATTTTATTCCCTCAAAGACATCTGGATTATCCCTTTGTGAAACTGCTAAATCAAAATTTCTCCTTAACTGCTGTAGATTTGTATAATTGTGTGAATGAATAACCCTTGCATTTGCGCAATATGCTATTTTCTTTCCTGATTTAATAATTTTTGACGCAAATATCATATCTTCATTAAAAATTGTATGCCTGATAAATCCTCCTAGGCTTTCATATAATTCTTTATTATAAGCTGCGCACACATTGGAGCAAAAGAAAGTTTTAATTCCTAACCGCTCCATATCTACCAGTGATTTCACGCTATCTTGTTCTGGATAATTGAAAGTTCTGGTAAATTTCTCGATATCATTACAGTTATCCTCTGGCAGCTGCCTGGCATAAGCAGCTCCTACTCCATCTAATTCAAGTCCAATCATCAGTTCTTCTATCAGATATTCATTTTCTGGTATTGCATCCTGTGTCATAAAAACAATCCGATCAGCATGTGATTTTCTTGCTGCCTTATCTCTTGTTTCACCGTGATCAAACTCCTCTTGATTAATATGTTCTACACTTATGTTACTATATTTATGAATACTTTCTGAGTGAAAAAAACTCTCACCCGTATTCATGATATAGATATGATTTACGGGAAAGCTTTGACGCTCCAGCCTGTCAATTAACTGTTCAAATTTGTCATCCGGTTTATATGTTGGAATGATAACATCAACTGTTTTATTTTGCATAAAAACTCCTATAATATTTAATTACTGCTTATCTTGTATTTTACCCTATAAATCCATAAAAGTAAACGCTGCGATCCTTACTTTGAATGGATAACAGCGCTTACTTCTTTCTTTTACGATACCAGTTCTATATCACTATTTTATTGTGATACTCCTGTATCTTCAATTATTTTTTTACTAATAGCCTGTACAGTGGCAGTAGGAGTATAATTCTCTTCCCCAAATAAGAAAGCATGTAATTCAGAAACATTTGACTCAAGTGTAACTGGAATAACAACATCTCCAATACTCTTTTTCCAATTTTTCGTTGTTTTTTCAAATGGGAAGCCCGATTGATCTGCAAGGTTATAATTTGCCGCATTAGTTGCTAATGCCAATATTTCCGTTGCTGTAAAATTAGTAGAAATATTTGGCAATACCTTATCTATAATACTGTTTAAGGAAGTCAAACTAGCCTTTTTTGCCTTTTCTGCAATTTTTTCAATAACAAGCCGTTGTCTTTCCGTTCTCTTATAATCTCCTCCATCGGTGTAACGAATTCTTGCATAAGAGGTAGCTTGTACCCCATCTAATAACTGTAAACCTGCTTTTGTAAGCTTCGTGGTCTTAACACCTGTTACTTCTGATGTCTCAACCGTATAATTATTCAAATGGTCTATTTCATCTTCCTGCACATCAATTTCAATACCTCCAAGTAAATCGACTACTGTCGTAACTGCATTAAAATCAACCGCTACATATTTTGTAATATTCAAGTCCAGATTCATGTTGAGCATCTTGATTGCCTGTTCCGGACCACCGTTAAAATATGCCTGATTCGCTTTTCTGTAGGTATCATCAGATAAGTTTAAATAGGTATCTCGATATACTGAGCATAGTTTAATATCACCTGATTTGTTGTTAATACTTGCAATTATAATGGTATCACTATGTGTTCCCTTTGCAAATGTCCCACTGCTTCTTGAATCAACACCAAATAAAGCAACATTGGTATAGCCCTCTGTAATTGCATCAATATTTGAGATTCCCTCGTTAGCAGTAAGATTGTCTTCATTAATCTGAACTGTCTTATCAAGCTTGTCAAATTTGCCCATCACAAATATTACCCCTATTAATATGATAAGTACAATTGCCTCCACTGCAAAAAGAATTTTTCTTCTCTTTTTCTTAGCTGCCGCTGCTTTGCTTATTTTTTTCTTTCCAGATGTTTTTGCCGTTGTTTTCGCAGAAGCCTTTCTGGTATTTTTTTCCATTTTTTCCCATGCCTTTCTTAATATGCGTTTTTATTTATGAACCCCTTAAATATCGTTAAAAATAATATTTTAAAATCAAAACCAAGAGTCCAATTTTCTATATAATAAAGATCATACTCAATTCTCTTTCGAATGGAAGTATTTCCTCTATACCCATTAATTTGCGCCCAACCGGTAATCCCAGGTCTAACTTGATGTTTTACCATATATCTGGGTATTTCTTCTCGGAATTTCTCAACAAAAAACGGCCGTTCAGGTCTTGGACCTACCAAACTCATATTACCAAAAAGAACATTAAAAAACTGTGGAAACTCATCTATGCTTGTCTTTCTGATAAATTTACCAATTTTAGTCACTCTCGGATCATTTGGTACTGTAAACTTCGTTTTTTCTTCATTAGGCGATTGAACTTCCATGGAGCGAAATTTATACATATTAAATGATTTGTTATGAAGCCCCACTCTTTCCTGACTATAAATTAAAGGCCCCTTTGAAGTAGTTTTTACTAAAATAGCAGCAATTAACATAATTGGTGAAGTCAATATAATTAAAAATAAAGAACCTATCATATCTATTATTCTCTTGATAATCATATTAAATGTATTGGTAAGCGGAACATGTCTGATGTTAATGATTGGTAAACCTAACAAATCCTCTGTATATGGCTTGTTTGGAATAACCTGATTATAGTCAGGAATAAACTTCGTATGAACACCAGATTTCTCACATTGATTTACAATTCTTTCAAGCTTAGCATATTCAGCAAGTCTCAAAGTAATTGCAATTTCATCCAGCTTATTCTCAGGCAGAATTATAGCTAGATTTTCTATGCTCCCGATCACCTTTATCTCTTTGTACTGTGTTCCTCTTTCCACATTATCATCCAGAATTCCACAAATAACATATCCCCATTGAGGATTTGCTTTTACTCTGTCAATATATTCCTCGGTAGCACGACTATAGCCCACTAATAATACATGTCGTAAATTAAAGCCTTTGGTTCTGATATTGCGAAGAAAATACCGAACTGCATTTCGAAATATTGTTTCGGCACAAATATTCGTAATACAGAAAATAAAAATCAATGCTCGTGAAAAATTTTCTTCTCTAATATAATATAGCATTACCATAAATCCGGCAAGACCAACAAAATTTGCCTTTACTATATTATAAAACTCAGTTTTTCTTCTTTGTGCCCGCTTTGATGTATATAAATTAAAAACAAAGTATAAAATAATATAACTTGGTACTACAAATATCATTGCTGAAAAATATATATCTGATGCTGATTTATTATATTTAAAGATCAGCTCTATCTTCGGCCAAATCCCTATTAGCTTTGGTACAATTATAAATCGAAAATACCATGAAAATGCATAGGATATTGCGATAATAAACGCATCTAGTAATACATGCAATCTGTTAAAATATCTCTGATTGTCTTTTATCAACCATTCTCACCCATTTCGCCCATTTATTAAACTAAGTTAATTACCCATAAAATCTATAATACAATATCTGTTATATATACGCAATATATATTTCTTAACAATTATTTAATCTTTTCTTAATAAAAGAACCTCCTTATTATATTTGTCCACAATTCAAACTGAATTGATACATAATTGCCAAGGTTTCTTATATGAAATTTCTCTTTTTTCAATTTCACAGACAACCGCACTCCTTGTACAAGTCCTGCTATATAGATTCTTCCAAAACCTTTTCTAATAAAAAATATTGTCTTGATTAAAAATCCAACTAAAAGGAATGGTATATTTAAGATAATTTGAATCAAAGGCATATTTTTATAGATAATATAAACACTGTTTTTGGAGGTCAGTCCCACCTTAAATTCATTATATCTTGAACCACTAGAACCGCTGCCTGCATGAAAAACAATTGCATTTGCTGCATATTTATTTTGGTATCCATGAATTTTGGCCCGATAACCGATATCTATATCTTCCAAATACGCAAAATGAGCCTCATCGAAATACCCAATTTCATCAAATATATCTTTTCTGTATATTGCTGCGCCTGCACATGCAGCAAATATCCTTGTATCCTCGCTGTATTTTACAGCTTCTTCCCCTTTCCCTCTGGCAAAGGCCCAGCCTAATGCGCAATAATAATCCCCTGCATCATCGATTAACTGTTTATCATATAACTGAAGCATTTTCGCCGAACAGGAAAAGATTTGTCTGGATGGTTCGATCGCTTTAACTAATTCTTCTACAAAACTTTCCTTTACCACAGTATCGTTATTTAATAAAATAACATATTGGGTTCCTGCTTTTTTAATTCCATCATTTACTGCCTTACAAAAACCATAATTTTTATCAAGAAATATCATTGTAACATAACTAAATTCCTGTAAAATTAACTCCTTGCTTCCATCTGTTGAACCATTATCTACTACAATAATCTCAAAATTTTGATAACTCTGCTTCTCTAATGATTTCAGACAATTGGCAATAAACTTTATTCCGTTATAATTTGGTATTACTATCGATACTACACTATTTTCAGTACTCATCTAGCTTTCCCTCAACTCAAATTCAGCATATGGAGCATATACTATCTTATAGCCTGCATTTCTTGTTTTCAAACAAAAATCGATTCCTACAAAGCTCTTATCCAATGCACGGTTAAATCCTCCATGATCAAAATAGATACTTTTTTTCATCATCATGCATAGGCCTGACACAGCATCCGTTTCCTGCTGTATGATTGCCTTGCAAAAATACCCTTGATTCCATCTTGCAAGCTTGTTAAACATTTGTGTTACTGTCACAACCTCACCATTTGCAAAACCTTCTTTGGTAACGGCATTTTTTCCTGCCCACAAAATCTTTTTTGTCTCATTTGTTTCATTTATGAGAACTCCAGCTTTATAAATTTCATTTCCTTTATAAATTTTTCCTCCTACTATCCCCACTTCCCGACGTGCGCAGATTGAAAGCAACTCTTCCAGCCAATCTTTTTTCAGTGGAAACAAATATGCATTAAAGAATAAAATGTATTCTCCTCTTGCGCGAAACAACTGTGCTTCCTTAATTACTTCATAATTCATGTAGCTGGTATGGGCTGCTATATTTTTAACTGCCCGTGTATAATTATCCGGTTGATTCATATCTCGAATTACTATGGATATTAATGGGGTCTGCGGTATCATATATTTCACTCTATAATAGCCTAGATTGACTGTATGGGTTACCAATGCCTCAATATGCAGTCTGTTTAAATGTGCTTCAATTGCCCTTTTTCCAGCATCATAGGCATACATCTTACTGGCCGGATTATCTGCCACTGAATTCGAATGCACTCTCCAATGATAAAGAATCTTTGGTATATGACGAATCACCTTTGATTGTTCAACTGAGCGAAATATAAAATCATAATCCTGAGAACCGTCATATTCTGAACGAAAGCCTTCTATTCGATCTACAATTTCCTTTTTGACTACAAAAAAATGGCAGATATAGTTATTGCTTCTTAATAGATCCAAATCAAAAGCAGGCTTAAAATGCGGTTCAAAAAATTTATTACCGTCCTTTGTAATTTTATCCTCATCGGTATAAATTGCATCTGCCTTTTCTTTATTTATCATTTTAACTACTTCAAATACTGCATTGGGAGCCAGAAAGTCATCATGATCTAATAATCCGACAAAATGCCCTCTAGCAAGCTTAAGTGCTTCGTTGGTATTGCCTGATATACCCTGATTATCTTCAAGCTTAATGTATTTAATTCTGCCGTCTACCTGCTTATACTGATCTACAATTTCTTCGATTAAGGAATCCTCTATGCCGCTTCCATCTGCAAGACATAGTTCAACATACTTATAGGTCTGGCTTAGCACCGATTCAATCATAGCGCGTAAAAAGGACTCAGGAGTCTTATATAACGGCACTACAATGCTGACTACAGGATTATAGGAAAACTGAAACTTTCTTTGCTTCTCCAGTTGTTTATCATCTGGTTCTGTTTCCTGTCTATAGCTCTCATAGTCAATACTTTCTCTTTGAAGCTGTCCTACCAGCTTTGCACCAAATTGCTTTACACCATTTTGGGATAGGTAGTTTACACCTTTTTTTATATTTTCCGGTGTAAGTTTTTTACTTAGCATATCAAAAACGCTTTTATTTCCTTCTGACTTTTTATCCATATTAATTGTCCTTTTTTGGTGGTACAACCTTATATTCTGCACTGTCTAATGAGAAGTTTACATTGTAGTATGGATCACCTGATTCCAGCAACGTGCTCCATCTTTGCCTGAATTTAGCTACTTCTTCATTATAACGTTTTGCCTTTTCATCCTTATCGTCCAAACCTCTGGATTTAGATTCATAGTGATATAGCTCAGCAAATGGGGTAAATACATTAAGAAATCCCATCTCACGAAGTCTTAAACAAAAATCTACATCATTTAAAGCTACCGCAAAGTTCTCATCCAATCCGTTTAGCTGGTCAAATAAACGTTTTTTCACCATCAGGCAGGCTCCCGTTACTGCTGACACATCCTGCGCATAATATAATTTTCCCATATAGCCTAAATTGGTCTTAGGCAATCTGTAGTGGGTATGTCCTGCGCTTCGATGAGCGCCCAGACCGATTACTATTCCGGCATGCTGTATCGTGTCATCCTCATAATATAGCTTGGCTCCTACTGCTCCTACATCTTCTCTTTGTGCATACATCAATAATTCTTCAATCCAGTTACCAGTAATAATCTCAGTATCGTTATTTAACAAAATAATATATTCACCTTTTGCATAAGATGCGCCAAGGTTATTAATAGCAGAATAATTAAACTCTCCTTCATATTTTACCACACGAATATTTCGTACTTTATCCAATGTATCATAATATTCAAAAATCTTTTCATCTGTACTGTTATTTTCTACAATTATAATTTCATAATTATCATAGGTTGATTTGTAGTTAATGGATTCAATACAATTTGATAAGTCCCTGAGATGGTCTTTATTTGCAATTATTATTGAAACAATCGGCTTTGCCTTTAAATGATAATTAATCTTAAATATCGTTGGAAACGCTTTTGTACTTTGGGCATCACCGTCGATACCACACTGGGTCAAATGATCCTCTACTGCTCTTTTTGCGGCATCAATTGCATATACCTTAGCATTAATATCCGAAGCAACCGAATTCTTATGGGAACGCCAGTAGTATAATATTTTAGGAATGTGGCATACATTTTTTGCCGCTGAGGTAAGTCTCAGAATCATATCATGATCTTGGCTGCCATCAAATTCGCTTCGAAATAACCCTGTTTTCTCTAACAGCTTTGCATCGAATGTAGAAAAATGACAAATATAATTATTTGCTCTTAATGTATCGATCGCAAAATCTGATTTAAAATGCATCGTACTCATATTATCGATTGAATTACCATGGAAAGTCGCTTCATCTGTATAAACATAGTCTGCTCCTTTTTCGCATATTACTTTCATATTTTCATATAAAGCGCTGGGATGCAAAATATCATCATGGTCAAACAATGCCATGTAATCACCATGTGCCATTTCAAAACAAACATTGGTATTTCCCGAAATGCCTAAATTCTTTTCTATTTTCTTATAAAGAATCCTTTTATCCTTATTGTTATATTCTTTACATATATCACCTACGTAATTATGTTTGTCATCACTGCCATCTGCCAAACATAGTTCCCAATTTTGATAGGTTTGATTTACAACAGAATCAATCATCTCATGCAGATATTTCTTTGGTGTATTGTATAGTGGCACCAGAATACTGAACTTAATCTCTCGGCAAAATTTTGTTTCTCTTTGTTTTCTTGCCTCTTCCTCGGTGGGAAAGCTTTTTGTTCCAAATAGTTCATAAGCCTGTCTTTGTGACATCTTTTGCTTCATTTTCCTTAGAACACCCTTTAAGCTGCCACAGCGTCTAATTCTGTCTCTGGTTCGAATCAAAAAATGTACAACTACTCTTGCGGGTTTTGACAGCTTCCAAACAAAGGTACTCTTAATGCCTTTTAGCTTACTCTCTAAAAATTCAATTTTTTCATTCGCTTTTTCTAATTTTACGTTAAGCTCATAGTTTTGATTTTTTTCTTTATAATATAAGTTTTTATAATAATCTGCCTCTGTTTTGGCTTTGCTTTCATTCGTCTTATTGAATTCTTCCATAATTGCCAGACCTTTCATTCTGATTCGTTTTTTTTAACATTCTATCAACTATAATGACACCTATCATTCCTACCCCAAACGCTCCGATCAAATAGATGGAGTAATAGTACATAAACAGCATGGACGGAGCCGTTAGAAATATTAATGGTATTTTAGCACAAATCGTTCCACAAAGAAAGAAATATCCCCATTTCTTCTTGATTAGCAATACAACGCAGATTCCAATCAAAAAAATTGCCTGCGGTATGAAGCTGTATATGATATTGTGTAATGTTTCATTATCTGTAAATTCTAAGAGTTTAACCATATTACTTCGAAAGGGAACTGCTTTATAATGATAAGTCTCTCGAAAGTCCACGTAATAATACTGCGTATCCTCTTCAAATAAGGTTTCTGTTTCATTTAACAAACCTGTTGAGCCAATAAATGTTTTCAATCGCTCTATTAAAAATACACTAGGATATTTCATAATTAATTGGTAATAAGCACTTTTCATATCAGAAAAATCTTCGCTTGTATAGTTTCTTCTTAGCTCTGTATGATTCCAATAGATAGAAATACCGGATTCTCCCGCCTTGTAACCATTGATTAACAGACTCGTATCCAATACCTTATCAATCGTTTCCAATATATCTTGATCCCCATTTTCATAAGCTTCATTAACCAATGGGGTAATAGGAAGTACAATACTTGTTAACTCATAATCATTTTTAGAATCCATTTTATTGCCAAGAATCTGTACACTTGTAAACAACCCAGCAATTACAACAACCGCAATCATAAATTCTATTTTTAATTTTCTACTTGTTTCACGATAAAACAAGATGAAAAAGGTTAGCGGTGCCAAAATAATATAATAAATTGCCTCTGTCCTCCAGCATATAATGATGCCTGCCAAAACAGCCAAAAGCCATATATTTTTCTTCTTTATCTCTCTTTTTTCATACTTAATAAAAAACAGCTCAAACGCATAGAGCAACTCCAAAAATGCGTATAACGACATTCGAATCGGATAAAAATTAGAATCAATTACCGGAAATAATAGAAATGGCACATATAATACATAAACAAGCCCTCTATGCTCAATCACATGACTGCATTTATATATGATATAGCCAACTATGAGAGAGATTACCACTACTTGTACAAATACAACTCCTGCTGGATTAGGTACCAGCATCAAAGCAAAAATATAAAATACCGAGGTTAAGTATCCCTGCCAAAAGTGAGGTAGAATATTGATTGCATTTTTTAATATTCCAAATTCATCCATCCTCCATAGGCCGGGAAATAGTAAAATAAAAAATACAAGCATGATTGCTAAATAAATGAATGTATATTTCATATATTGATTCAATCTCACATTACCACTTCGAAGTTCCAAAAATGCAACCATAATTAACTGCCACATCACAAGTAACAAAGCCAAAAAAACAAGCTTTGCTCCCCATGCAAGCATGGCTTTAGCCAAACTTACCCTATTCGTTGTATCAAGCAGCCGATAAGTAAATACCAGACGATCACTTGCAAAACTGATTCCCCAATGTATCAAGGCAATTACAAGTGCCAGCTTATTCAGTTTTAATCGATTCCCTAAGATTATCATTTTTTATCCTTTATATGTTTCAATAAATATATTTAATTCTTCCGGCGTTCCAAGTACATGTACTTTATCAAAATCAACCAGTGAAATCCTGACATCTCCACCTTTTGATATGAGATAATTATATAAAGGAGCAACATACTTCTCCCCATTTTCCAGATTTTCATTGGAAGAATAATACTCTTGATACAGCTCTTCATATAGCTTACAACTCTTGAAATAGTAAGCTCCCAAGGTACAATTATCTGAAATTCTATCCTTTTCCCTTACTTCCATTGCCTTGCCGCCCTCATCAAGTTTCACAAAGCTCCAATGCGTTCCCGATGCATGAAAACATGGAATAAAGCCATCGCCCTCCACTTGCTCTGACCGCATTTGTCCTGCTTCCACATAAGTATCTATGTTGTATATCAAAAGCTCAGATTCTTTTGTCCAGTACTGTTTTGCAAGCATAGCAGTTGTAGCCTGTCCATCGGTTAAATAATCAAGCTCAATAATGCTTATATTTAAAAGATTCATATCCTTGCATTTCCTCTGTATAAAATCCTTTGACTCAGATTCTTTTCTTACAATAAAAATGTAATGATTATCCTGTGTATGAAAACCGTTCAGGCTCTCCATTGACCATTCAAACAAAGTTTTTCCATGTGCCTCGATCATGTACTTTGGCACTTGATAACCCGCCTTTATAAATCTTGATCCTAAACCTGCCATTGTAATTACTATAGTCATACCTACTCTCCTTTACCTCATGCTTATAATTAGAAAGTAACTTCTCCATCATGAGACAGCAGTGAAACTGTTTCAATCTTTTCTATGTTCGATATATCATTTGCAAGCATTGATTCTTTTTTTGTTCTTACCTCTATTACCATATCTAAATGATTGTTTGAAATATTTCTTGATTTTATTTTAAATACCTTGGAATATTGTTTCACTGTTTTGATAATTGCTTCTTCCTTAGACTTATCGGAACAATTAACTACTAAAATCATGGGAGCCTTTGCTACCGGAATCAAATCAAGTCCAAGCAAACCAATTGTTACCAGTATTGACATAAACAATGCAATTTCATACATGCCTGCTCCGCATATAATTCCAATACTAATGGACCAAAATAGGAAAATCAAATCTAATGGGTCTTTTATTGCAGTTCGAAATCTCACAATAGATAATGCTCCAACCATACCAAGTGAAATGACAAGATTCGATTGCATTGCAAGAATAATTCCTGATGTAATGATTGATATAATAGTTATGGCAATATTAAAGGTCTTTGAATAAAAAGTCTTTCTGGTAACCAGACGGTACATAGCAAAAATATAAAGAGCCAATATGCATGTTACAAGCATAGTTGCAGCAATTTTAGATGTACTGATATCGGTACCTGTAAATCCTTCTATAAACGATTTCTTAAATATATCGTTAAAACTCATAATTTAATACCTCCTTTTCTTATCTAATCTATTTGTAAATTCTGCATAAATAGAATTTTGAAAATGCTGTTTGTCTTAGAGTGGAAATCTCTATATTCTTTATAATATAATCAGGCAAAAATTCATCATATTTCACTTCCAATATATGTTGTCCTGCAGGCATAATGGGTCTTTTTCTGATGCTTGGATTCAAAAAATCCATTACATAAGGAGATGAAGAAATATTTCGATCCATTGTTACACGTACATTCCCATCTTGACATACATATGGTGTTCTATCATAATCCACAATAATAATTGGCTTCATCCGTCTGGTCTGCATTAAGTAGTTAAGCTTTTGCAAAATTGGAGGATATTGACTATTCGCAGAAAAAGGTGTTCCTTTCATAAGCTGCTGACACTGTTCTATTGTAATCGGGCATGACTGCTTTAATGTTTTTCCTCTTTCTTTTCTCTTTAGCTCCAGAGTAATTCTACTCGTTGCAGCATTATAAATTCGGATTCTAAATTTTTCACGAGGATCAGTACCTGCCTCGTTTTCCTGAAAGCAAGTATTATAGTAATCTTCAAAATAAAGACTACGAATATTGTAAATTCCTTTTTCGCCTGCATTTTTATCAGGCTTCATCAGACGTTGCAATCTGCCTGCTATCACAGCTAGCTCCATTTCATTGCATATATATTTAAATTCATGCCTATATTTCACTGCCACTTTCTACTCCTCTCCTAATGTAGCAAAATAAGTATCCAAATACTCCATTTTATCAAGTGCATACTGCTTTAAACTACTATAGTCATACGTATGGGCTGCGTCTGGCCATCTCACTTCATCTCGCTTCATTGCTCCGGAGTTTACTACGGTATTCTCTAACGCTTCAATCTGCTTGGTCAGCGAATCATCAGTTAAAATTGAGCTTCTAAGTGTATTCCATTTATCTTTCACAAGTGAAACCGAATTGTCGACATTCAAATCAATCACCCTTTGACCGGTTTCCCAGTTTACTTCCTCTGTTAAGATTTCTGGTTCAAAAGCAGTATATAAAGGCGGATACTCTTCACCTTTGCTTACATTTCCCCAGGTCAAGTCTAAATCCCATGGGACAAAAAACAGGCGAATGCCACTGCTTGTCATTTTGGCTACATAATACATATTCTTAGCACGATGATCCATTCCTGATATAATCTGAAGATACAGCCAGGCATTGGTTACGCTGTTTATATCAATTGTCTGATCAATTTCCTTTATATATTTTTCATCTGAAAGACTGTTTACGCGAATAAAGTTTATCAGTGGCTGCCAGGATTGCAAAGAGATTTGTCCATAATTGCTAAGTCCCTTTAATTCAAATCCACATCTTGTAATGATATCGGAATCCTCTATAAATTCATCTAAGGATAAAACGTACGGATTTTTTCTCTTGTAAATATATTCCTGCCCGCTTGCATCACTTGCCGTTTTCACTCCCAGCTTTTTTGCATCGACTGGCTCCATTAATCCATAAATTCCGTAATATTCTCCATTTACCACAAGCTCGACATACTCTAGCTTAGTCCCATAATCACAGCTAAAGGAATTATCATTTGCACCAAATTGACTCCATATATCAATCGACAGTTTATCTCTTATCTTTGATTCATCATTATACATTGCATATAAAATCCAATCATTGTCCTTTCTCATATTAAGAAGAGACATTTTATTACTGACTGTGTTTCCTGTATTATCAAATTTGGTAAGCTCCAGTTTATATGCTTTTTTGGGAAACTCACGGCTAGTATTCCCTCTTACTCTAATATTTGCCATTGATGTCTTTACCCAATTCGACTTTGTCTTCGCAGAATAAAGACTCATGTCAATTTGAGCACTGTCATCCAAATTACCTTCATTAATTGTGATATTCATTATTGGCAAACCTGTAAAGATCAGATTATAATAACGGTATTCTTCGTTAGTAAATGCAATAAAGGTAAAACTTTGATTATTTGCAATTGCATTAAGCTTGTCAACAGTTTTAAAGTCTTCTGTAAATAATATAGTAACGCTTTCATCTCCTGAGGTAAACTCACCAAATTCCCAGCTTTCATCGTCCATGGATAATGGCAGATAAAAGGTAGAGGATTCTGTATCATAGGGCAGTGATTCACCATTAAATATTAGATTTTGCAGGATATTCTCTGTGGTAAGATTAGCATTTGTCTCAATCTTGTGTATGACCTTTGGTGTTCCTATTTTACAGTTAATATATTGATTTTGATCTATCTTTACTATATAAAAAACGCAGATAAATGCTAATAGTAACACATTTACAATCAAAACTACTCTCTTCATTGCAACAGCTCCTGCTTTCCTGCTTATTTGGTAACTGATAATTGAGCGTTAAAGCATTCCTTAATTATGTCTTCATTCACATCATCTGTCATGCCATAGATACAGCACATATATTCAGTCGCATCATCAAGCATTACATAGGCACAATATTCGGTATACTTTTCCGTTTCATTATATGTATAGGATAAAGATAAATAATTTACCGTATACCCATTTACTTCCATTGTCGTAACTTCTGTGGAGGAAACATCTGTATATTGCACATCATCTGATGTCTTGAAAATTTCTTTCTCAAATTCATAATATGACTGCATTTCATCCGCAGTACTGTTTTCGATTGTATACTCCAATCTTATTGACTGATCTGCATTATAATATTCTATGCCGTAAGCACTTTCATAATCCTCACCTATTACATAGCCACTTGGCGGTATAACTTCAATGCTATATTTATCATAGGTGTCTTTTATGATTGGGTTTCCATTATCAGCGAATACGCCTTCTGAAGCCTCAATTTCTTCGTCATCTTCTCCCTCATCATAAACAATCTGGCTGTCAGCATTATCTTGATATGCTTCATAAGCTGTCTTGCCGCCAAACAAGATTGCTTCCAATAAGACAAGTGATAGTGCTCCAACCGTCATTCCAATCAAAAACTCTTTCTTATTTTTAATCTTATTAATTTTCATGTCCATACTCCTCCTTGGATTTTTTGCAGATCTCATTCAATTCATCCTCTGAATACTTTAAAAATTCATCCGGTCTGATTGAACGGTCATCTACATAAAAACCTCTATGACCAGGCCACGGCTTTCCATATATAATTTCATCATATGGTATGCTCCATTTATCCAGCCATTCTAACATAATCTTTGCAGTATTTGCATTAATCATACCTATATTACCGTTATAGCTGTTCATATTTCTAGAAGTGAAGAGCACAATTTTGGCTCCACCTGCTTTATATTCTCTTATCTTATCTACCATATCCTTGTATGGAACCAATTCAATATATTCCTGCTCTTTTTGTTTAATCGGACAAATGGTTCCATCGATATCAAAGACAAACGTTAATCCTGTATACATTTTTCTACCTCTTCCAAAATATTAATTGCATTCAATAAAAATCCAAATACCTTTTGTGGATTATCCATATGAAGCGGAAGCATAGATAAAAACAAAGAGGCTTCATATACTCTTACCATATTATAATCAAATCCATATCTTTCCAGATAATCCCTAAAAAGCTCCATATATTCAGCATTATTAAATTCCAATGATAGGTTCAGTTTCATATCTGCTTCTATTTTAATATCATACAAACCGCTGTTAAAGAAATCATACCGTCCGCAAATGGAATGAGACAGCTTTGCGATATCATAATATGGATTGGTCCATAATTCCTCTTCTTTTGTTGCTCCTTTCGGATCAATCAACTTAAGCATAGAAGTTTCTTTATTATATAAAATATTGGAAAAACATAAATCACCATGTCCAACCACAAGTTCCGGTTTTATTTTTCTGTTTTTCTTCACTGTTGCATATAAAGCTTCATATTTATCAATGATTTCATCTATACTTTGAAATCTTGTGCCTGAGCTGATAAAACGGTTGAACTTAATATAATAAGAGCTTTTCTTAAGTTCCTCCATTCTTTCCTTTACTTTTGTAATATAAAGGTTTTTCTCAACTGTCTCATATTCTTCTAGCGTTACTTCTTTCGTATTTCGATTTGTTACAAATCGAAACAGTCTTTTTAATATATCATTAAATTCTTCTAAATTAATTGCGTTGTGTATCCAGCGGATTGCGATATCTGTCATATGATAGCGCTCCATTGTATACGAGGCATAAGTATCTTCCTCAACATATTGAAATGGCATCACAAACCACATCTTCATATTATCAGGCAATAGATAAAAGAATTCATATTCACTCTTAATTTTCTTCTTGTTTGAGGAGCGTTTTGTTACTGTATATTCATCTCCTTCTAATGCATTAAAAAATCTGGCATCAAACCCGCCTGTAATAAACTGCATAAAATTATTCAGTTCTGCCAAATCTACCAATGCATCTGAATGAATAACATCATAATTTTTCAATTTATCAAAAGAAATCTGTCCCTCCAAATTATGATGCTCCTTAATATATTTCATATATTCCTCTACGCTTGCAAATAAAACAAGCATTATTTTATCCTGTTGCATTACCATCATATTTGTATTTATAAATTGCGCTTTTTCTAATAACAAATTAAATCCTTCCATATCCTTTATTCCATAATTGGAAAACAAATGCATTACAGCACAATTAGCCGGCACATCTTTTAATGCTCCAGCTAAATCCTCAACGCTATTCCCTTTTTCATAATCAAGGAAATCAAATATGAAATTATTCGACATTAATGCATCTCTCATTCTGACCTTTAATGTTTTACGCTTAAAAATTGTACTACCAAAGCTTTTAGGCCCCGTAATGTTCTTTACTAGCTTATCTGCTACAACGGTATCATCATAAACAACCATTACTCTTTTTAACATTTATAAGCTCTCCTTCTATGAAAATAAGAAATTCCGTACACGCTCACTGTTATTATTGCAAGAATAATACAGCTCACAGTTGTGTAAACATTAAGTAACTGGGTTTCTCCCAATCCAAAAATGGAATTGATATATTTTACAAATCCACTGATTCCTAATACTTTTTGAAGAATCGCCTGCATACACATTAATACAAAAAACTCTGCTCCCCAACCAATACAGGAAAATATAAATATCAGTGAGCTTCTGCCTTTCAGCAGTCTTCTTATGTAATCATACCAAGTCTTTCCACTTTCCAATATATATAAACATTTTATTGCTTCCTTAGAATTTGTACTTGTAATCAAATATTGATTTAAATAATAATACGTAGGTAAAAAAATTCGATATAAAAATACAATAGCTGCTACAAACAGAGTTAGAATAAAGGTAACCGGTGATAATGTTTTATCTACAAGTAAATCGTAAGGTATTAATAAAACAAGCAAAGCACTGATATCAAATAATCGATCGATCACTACACTCAAAATTCCAATTTTACCATCCTTTGTTTCTCTTGCAAAACAATAAATTCGAAATATTTCGCCAAGTTTAAAGGGTAGTGCAAAGTTTACGAAAGTTATTTTCATATAAATCTTGATAAATCGTAAAAAATTAATTTTTTGCTCCATTAATATGAGATAAAATCTCATCATTTTCGCAATATGAACCAATAAAAATCCGATTGCAAATCCCGGAATGAAATAAAAAAGCTTTACTCCTATATTAAGTTGTATAACCGAAAAGGTATCTGTTCTATACGTTGCAAATGCCACGGATAATAAGATAACTACGATATTAATTCTTAAGTATACCGCTTTTTTATTCATTGATGTTTGCTATCCCACTTTCTGCAATTACTTTAGCACTATATTTTTCTATCTTCTTCTCTCTCATATCGGATAGTATAAACCTGCTTTTATTGATATAATAGCTTCCCAGCATCTTTAATACGGTAACTGCCTGATTCATCATTTTCACATTAGATACCTGATCGTCCTCTCTCCATGAAATAGGGAAAAAAGCTATGTGATGTCTATAGTAATTCGAAGCCATAATCATGCAATAATTAAACATCAAATTATCCGGAAATTTCTCGTAAAATTTGCTTCTCAGCATATTTACGTTGTACATGTTAAGCCCTGAACCAAGGTCGAAAATTCTCTTCTTTACAACAACCGAAAACAAGATATTATAGACCAAATTACCAAAGGTGCGAAAGCCTGAGTACCCCTTTAATTTAGAACCATTCATAAAACGTGCGCCTAGACAGCAATCGTATTTACGATATGCTTTTCTCTTAAGTACTGCATAAAGATCGTGAATATCACCCTGGTCATCGCCGTGAAGAACAATGACATAATCATAGCCATGCTCCATAGCATATTGAAATGCCACCTTATGAGAGCCTCCAAGACCATAATTGTCATCATTTCGAAGTAATACAATTGGAACATTTTGATTGTTCTCAATAAATTCTGATACCACTTTCTCCGTACTATCAGTACTTCTATTATTCACCATAATAACTTTATCAATATATTTTAAAATGCTTTCATCCAATTGTCCAAGAACTCTGGTTATTTGCTTTTCACAATTATATCCCGGTATAAACAGTAAAATCTTTTCTTTCATAAAAACCTCCATATCATTAATCACAATGGCTTTCTATTCGCATGAATTATATCATTTTTCACTTTTTTTGGCAAATTTATTCTACCACTTCTGCTTCCTTTGAATCACTGTAAACGTCTTCGTTTTGGTAATCATAAAGTTCCGGTGACATGCCCGTTTTCACATAATAAGCCATATTGGCACCTGCTTCCTCACCAATTAGATTAAGTCCACCTTGAGTATAATGGACTTCATCTCTCATAAGTCCTAATGTGTCAAGCTCAACCGCCTTCGTTGATATAAGTATAAAGTCTTCATTATTCTTACACAATTCTGTCTGTGCCTCAATAATTGTATCATACATACCTGGTTCCTCGGTACGGATACCGATTCTAATGATAAAACACTTCTCTACCCCATTTTCCTGCATCACTGAAACAATATCTTTAATGGATGAAATGTACTCTTCCTGAGAGGTTTGCTTATTTCCATCACTTTCTCCTTGCAACCATACCATATAACTGTGTCTGATTACATAGCCATTTTCCGTTAACCAGCTTTTTGCTGTGTTGTATCGATTCACTGCGTCGGGAAGCAAAGTGCCGTCCTTTCGCCATGAATGTAAGGTGCTGCCACCTGCCGAGGCTGAAACAGCAATCACTGGTACCCCCGAGCCGCTATAATAGGAATTAACAAAGGACGATACTAAAGAACCAGTTTTCAAATCCTTGTCATCCACAGCTCCTTCTTTATTTTCATATTCACCAAAAGGCTCCTCGATGGGATATAATTTTGTTGGATCTGAAATTGCACGAAATTCATAGCCTGCACCATCTATTACAGTCGGTGCCATATCGCTGTCTCCCGTTCCGGACATATTGCTTTGCCCCATAAACATGACTAAATCCACTTCAGTGCCTTCACTAAGTGTAACTTCTTTATTTTTATTCCTATTCTCAAATAATACAAAAACAAGTGCACCTGTTACTACTAATAAAAGTATAGTAAGCAGTATTATAATTCTATTTTTTTTCTTCACTAAAACATCTCCAATTACTCTTGTCCTTTATCCTCTAGAAAAACTTTACGAGTGATAAAGTTATAAACCATTACTATGGCTGTTGCTATTATCTTAGCAAGCATATAATACACCATCATTTTTTCAACAGTAAACCACATGATAATTTGATTGATACCTAATCCAATCAGACTTAATACAACAAACAAGATAAATTCCTTTATTTTATTTGTGTCCTTTTTCGTATCAAAAACAAATTTAATGCTAAGAATATAATTTACAATTACTGAAACAGAAAACGAAATTGCGCTTGATATAAGATAATTAATTCCCAGATACTCTGTTGCAGCAAATAGCACGAAATAATCTATAAAGAAGCACAAAAAACCTACCACTCCAAATTTCATGATTTGCTCGATTAATTTTTTCATAAGTATAACTCCTCCGACTTAAAGTATGAAAGCGTATCTCTAAGTATTTTTACTGCTGCATCAAAGCTAAAGTATCGATTAATGTACTGAGGCATTTCAGCCGTCATTAAATTTAAAATCTGTGGACTTTGATATAGATGAATTAATGTATCAGCAAATGCTTCGGCCTTATTCTCTACCTTTATCACTTTTTCATAATCTTGTAAGCCCTGTACTCCTACCTCTGTAGTTATCACAGGAACATTATAGTAGAGAGCTTCAATCACTTTCCCCTTCATGCCAGCTCCGAACCGCAATGGTACGACAGCAGCTTTGGCATTGCAATAAGTCTCTTCTAATTCCTCTTCTGTAACAAATCCTCTTACAATTACATGCTCATCAGCCATATTTTTGATTTTATCTGGCGGATTAGAGCCTATAATCTGAAATCTAATATCCGGGATTTTATCTAATACTTCTGGAAATATTTCATTCACAAACCAACATACTGCATCCACATTCGGCTCATGCGCAAAACCACCGACAAATACTAAATCTTTACGATATCTAGCATCAAGTGGCTTTTTCTGATTGGATTTTTCATATACATAAACAGGGATAGCAGCAGCATTTATTTGGGGAGCTTCTTTCGCAATTTCCTCTATTTCGAGGTATGACGGATAATAAACAACATCCGCCTGCTCCATAATTGCATATTCTAAAATTTTCATTTGGTTCGCATGTGCCAATAGCAATTTATCTCTTGTCAGCTTATATTCCCGCATTTCTCTGGCATAATGAAGATCGTGTCCATAATATATTAGTTTTCCCTTAATACTGGTTTTTAAAACATCGAGGAATTTGTATGTGGTATAAGGACGATTTGAAAACACGAAATCAAAGTGTTTTCCATAATCCATAATCCACTGATCTATATTTAATAAATAGAAGCTGCCGGTTAACACTTCTACACCTAATTGCTCTAAATTACGTGTATAAACAGCATCGGCTTTAAAATCTTCCGGAATAAATTTCACCCGATGCCCCATTTTTATAAATGCCTTTATGTATGCAAGTGTAGACTTAGAACCTGCATCTCTATCATATTGTGGCACATATCGGTCTATAAATACAACCATTTTTTTATTGTTGCTTCTATCTCTGGCAAGAAATAGTCCATTTGGATTATCGCACTGATTTCTTAATTCTTTTGCCCATTTTTCCTTAAACTTTTCTTTATTCTCAATCTGATATTTCTTGATTCCATTCTCTGTATCGGTTCCATTAGATATCCCTTCATAGTGAATGACTATCGACTCAGGCTGAAATACTACCTTATAGCCTTCCTTTCTTGCCGCAAAAGCTAAATCAGTATCCTCATAATAGGCGGGTGCAAATCTCTCATCAAAGCCTCCGATTCTTTCCCATAGGCTTCGCCGAACCATCATGGCAGCCCCTGAAATATAATCCACTTCTTTAACATAATTATACTCCGGCTTGTCACTTGCATCGCCTCTTCCGTAATTCCAGCCATCTCCATTACTCCAAATCACAGCACCTGCTTCCTGCAAAATTCCATTTGGATATACAAGTTTAGAACCGGTAATACCTATCTTCTCATCCTGTTCCATTAATGCAACCAATGGACTTAGCCAACCGCTTACTACTGTTGTATCATTATTTAAGAATAACAGATAGCTGCCTCTCGCTTTCTTTGCAGCCTGATTGCAATTTTTAAGAAAACCTAAATTTTCTTGATTTCTCATCACGGTTACGTTAGCCGCAATTTGTAATAGCATTCGCGTTCTGTCAGTTGAAACGTCATCCGCAACAATAATCTCATAGGAAACTCCCGTGCTATTCTCCAAAATAGATTTCAAACATTGATAGGTATACTCAAATTGATTATATACCGGAATGATAATGGATACTTTCGGCTCATTTTCATATGGAAATTCTAATTTTTCATAATTTAGATTTTTTTTTTGAAACAGCCCCCTGATAACCTTAGCTGCTTTAACAGGTGCTCGTCCTACTTTATACATCGGGTTGGCACGCATTTTATTAATAATTTCCTCCAAATCGCGAATATACTGATCCTTATCTTGAAGGGTATTATCCTTAATATGACATAACTCATTCAGATGTTCGATATCTTTATCCTTATTTTGCAGCATTTTAAAGCTGCTTAAATCAAATCCTTCTTCCTCCAGATTTTCTCTGGACTTAATTGGCTTCTTATAATGATCGGTATAGATATACTCTCTATTTTTTCCATGTGCATAATGCTGATAATGATCCTCCATTTCAAAATAGCGATCCGCTAAAGCAGATGCAAAGCCAAAGTATTCCAAAAATTCTTCCTCTGTCATATATTTTTCCAAATACATTCGATATCTTTGATAAAAATAGAATACACTTCTGTATTTCAGATACTCAACCGGAACCAGACAATCTACTACCCATTCACAATCAAGGCAATATAACTTGTCATCCTTTTCAATAAAATTATCATACATACTGTCAATATTGGCAGGCTTTACAGCCACACCCTTTAGATCAAGTGCATCGTCACCGAAAATCTCTCGAAACTGATCAGACATTTGAAATTCCTGTAAATATTCCGTATGAAAAGAAAAGATACGTTCATTCATTCTATCAATTTGCTTTAACAAAGTATCCTTTTGATCAATTAATTCAAATAAAGAATCCTGCAGGGTAACCCCATCAATAAATTCATATATCGCTGATTTTCCTTGTATATTAGGCAAAAGAACCTCGATATTTTTCAGTACTTTACTAATTTGACCAGACTTTTCTTTCAGACTTTCTATATGAGGTATCGCTTCTACATTTAAAGCTTTCTTTTCTACATAGGAAATACCGTTTTCCTCATAAATGGAAGTACTAATTTGATAATTTATCCTTCTTGTTCTATTATATTTTACAAATAAGACATTCTTCATGTTAACCTCCAAAATAACATAAACCGAGAATATACATCGGTTATGCTTTCGCAAAAATCAAAAAGGAATTTGAAAAATATTCAAATTTATGATCCTTACATAGTTGATCGTATACAATATCTTCATCAAATAATTTAAACCTAGCTCTGTCATAAGCAACCGACATATTTCTAAGGTCGCCCGATTTTGGCAAATATTCCTGCGCGTATACTGCATTTGGCAGCTTGTAATCAGGTACAGGATAATAAAATTCATTTCCCTGATACCCTGCACTACATAATAATTCTTCAATTTCATTTTTTGAAAAAGTTCTCACACTGGAAACGTTTTTATAATTTTCAATGCCATCGAATAAGTTACCTGTATGATCTTCCATTGCACCTGCAAAGTATTTTAAGCCAAATTTATTTTCAATTGCAATGATAAGCTTTCCATTTGGCTTTAGAAATTTCTTAACTCTTCTAAGCATCTCTTCATATGGCTTGTCTGCACTAATATAACTGTCAGCATATTCCAAAACACCAATCAAGGTCACATAGTCAAAGGTTTCTGTAAGTTCAATATCCTCAAAATTTCCTACCATAATTTCTAAATTGTCATATTGCTTGTTTCTTTCCGCATTAATCATAGAACGTCTTTTAGATAATTCAATGCCTACTACCCGTTTCACTTTTTCACAAAAAAGACCTGAAATAGCGCCGCAGCCTGAGCCAATTTCTAAAATAGAGGCATTCTTATCAAAATCATACCATTCCAATATATTTTGTCTGATTGGTGATAAATGATACAAAATAGCCCAATCATCATCTTGCATAAGACGCTTTTGTATGTCTTCTTTATTTTTAAAAATTTCTAGTATTTTATCCTCTACTTCTCCGTCACTATAAAGATCTTCGCCCTTATAGTATGTGAGATTCAAAACCTCTTTACTCATTGCTACCTCCATTCAAGCGAAAAGCGTTGTTTATTCTGCTGCTTGCTTTTACTCTTCATCAAAAACCACTGCGCTATCCATGTCATACACGCCAACGGTATTTTTATTGGATATTACACTGATGTTAATCACATCATACATACGGTCATAGATGACAAATTCTCCGTTCTCAAAACCGGTACATCCAAGAGATATTAAATAATCCTTGCCTTGAAGCATCATTTTTTGTGTAAAGGATACGACATACGTCTTACCTGCTTCCACCATGCGGATTCCAGTATTTTCAACCAGCGTATTCGTACCTGCAAGCTCTGTTCCCTTTGTATCTTTAATGGTAAATGCAAATATCGGTTCACTTATAGTTTCATTAAATTTTACTTTCATTTTAATGGTGAACTCTTTGCCTTTCATAATCAAATTTGTAAGCCTCTCCTGTTCATCAAATAGCCCAACATCCACAATTTCAGCTCTCTTGTCACCATAAATATTCTGTTCCGGATTCACGGATAACTGGCTCATCCACTTTTTCTTACCATCTACCTGTATAGCAGCCGCTTCAACAGTAGCTTCTGTTTTATTTGGATCATATTGATTTGCTAATATCTTCTTGTACAAATCCACAATCTTGTTTGGCTTGCCTTCCTCTACGAAGTTACCTCGGTTCAATAAGATAGCTTTATCACAATACTTAATTATACTACTCATATCGTGCGTAACAAGTAGAATCGTAGTTCCTTTTTGCTTTATTTCATTGATTTTATTAAAACATTTAGCCTGAAAGAAAACATCTCCTACTGACAATGCCTCATCAACGATTAATATCTCTGGTTCAACATTAATTGCAGTAGCAAAGGCAAGACGAACCAGCATACCACTGGAATAAGTCTTAACAGGTTGATATACGAAATCTCCAATGTCTGCAAAATCAAGGATATCCTTAAGTTTTTCTTCCATTTCCTTTTTCGTAAAGCCCATCATAGTACCATTTAAATATATATTTTCAATACCCGTGTATTCCATATTAAAGCCTGCTCCAAGCTCTAGAAGCGCAGAAATTTTGCCCTTTATTTCTACACTTCCCTGCGTTGGGGTCAATACACCTGTAATAATCTTCAAAATTGTTGATTTACCCGAACCATTAGTACCTACAATACCAACTGTTTCTCCCTGCTCTACATCAAAAGAAATATCATTCAGCGCATAAAAACTCTTATGATAAATCCTCTTGAAAGGACTCAATGTCTCTTTCAGACGATCAATCGGTTTTTCATAAAGATTATAAACCTTACTCAAATTGTTAACACGAATCGCAAACATCAAAATTCTCTCTTTCTACTCTGAGCACTTAGAGAGTGTATTTAACTCTCTTATGTGCGAATGTACTCATTTTTCCTTAGCGAGGTTCTTTCGAGCTTAGTAAAAATAAGTTTCCTTGTTCATGCACTTAGAGAGTGTATTTTACTCTCTTATGTGCGAATGTACTCTCATTTCTATAACACATCGGCAAAATGCGGCTTTAGTTTTTTAAACAGCTTAAGTCCTATCACAAATACGATTGCTGTAAAGACCCAAAAATATAAGGTATCGCCTGGCTTCTCCCAAAAACCTGTATGATTGATAAAGCTTGACCGATATCCATCTACAATGTAATACATAGGATTTAATTTCAAAATCCATACATAGGAATCCATTCCCTTAAACATACTTGGTGCCCACATAATTGGTGTACCCCAAATACCAAATTGCAATGCTATATTTACAATTTGTACCATATCTCTAAATAATACAGTCACAGATGATGTGATAAATGACAACCCGATCAATAGTACAAATAAGCAAAATGTATAGTAAAGTACTTGTAGCCAATACAACGATGGTGCTCTCCCATAAAACAGATATAAAATAACCATAATTATGATAAAAATCACATGTACAAACATGCATGATATAATCTTTACCATAGGCAAAACACTAACCTTGAATACTACTTTTTTAACCAAATAACTGTACTCACACAGGCAGTTTGTTGCATGATTGAGTGCTTCACTTAAGAAAAACCAAGGTACAATCCCAGGTACGAGCCATACCACATACGGCTCATCTACTGGCGGCCTGGAACCAAAACCCTGCTGAAATATTAAATAATAGATTAAAATAGTTACAATGGGTTGCACGAATATCCATGCAACCCCAAAATACGAACCTACAAATCGTTTGCGAAAGTCTGCGACTGCTAAAGACATGATAAGCTTTCGTTTGCCCAAAACATCTTTTATACTTTCTATAAAACTCATAATCAACCTCTCTATTTCTTAAGCGCCGAAATTCCTTCCCATTTGGTATCCTTATCCGATAAGATTAATTCCATACCCTTTGGTATCGGCCACTCTATTCCAATTTCAGAATCACTCCACAAAATTCCACCTTCATCATTCGGATGATAGAAATCTGTACACTTATATGCAAACTCCGCTGTATCAGAAAGAACTAAAAAGCCATGTGCAAAATTTTTAGGAATAAAAAACTGTTTCTTATTCTCGGCTGATAAGATAATTCCAAACCATTTACCATATGTCTTAGAGCCTTCTCTTAAATCTACTGCAACATCAAATACCTCTCCGCTTACCACTCTCACCAGCTTATCCTGAGGAAAATTCTTTTGAAAATGTAAGCCTCTAAGGACACCTTTTTGCGAGCTAGACTGATTATCTTGTACAAACTGACAATCAATTCCTGCCTCTTTGAAGTCGTTATAATTATAAGTCTCTATAAAATATCCTCTTTCATCACCAAATACTGTAGGTTCTATGACTCTTAAGCCTTCAATTTCACATGTTGTAACTTTAATTTTTCCCATCTCAATAGCCTCTCTTTATTATAATCCATTTGCAATATCCATTAGATACTGTCCGTATGCTGTTTTCAACAATGGCTGTGCCAGATTGATTAGCTGTTCCTTATCGATAAAGCCTCTCTTATAAGCAATTTCCTCAATGCAAGAGATATATAAGCCCTGACGCTTTTGGAAAGCAGCAACAAAATCCGCTGCATCTAGTAAAGAATCATGATTACCCGTATCCAGCCACGCAAATCCTCTTCCTAATGTTTCTACGCTAAGTGTTCCCCTGTTTAAGTATTCATTATTAACACTAGTAATTTCTATTTCGCCTCGGGCTGATGGCTTCACATTTTTAGCTATTTCTACTACGTCATTATCGTAAAAATACAAACCGGGTACCGCATAGTTAGATTTTGGATTCTGCGGTTTTTCTTCTATTGATAGAGCCTTGCCATTTTGATCAAATTCAACAACTCCATATTCTCTTGGATCTCTTACATAATAACCAAATATGGTTGCTCCCTTTTCTCTTGTTGCTGCTCTATTTAAAACATCTGAAAAGCTCTGTCCGTAAAAAATATTATCTCCTAATACCAATGCCACATTATCATTTCCAATAAAATGTTCACCAACTAAAAACGCATCTGCCAGTCCTCTTGGTGATTCCTGAATGGCATAGGACATGCTGAGTCCCAATTGTTCTCCGGTTCCAAACAATTCTTCGAATACCGGCAAATCTCTCGGAGTAGAAATAATGAGTACATCTCTGATACCGGCCAACATTAAAGTTGATAATGGATAATAAATCATTGGTTTATCATAAACCGGCATAATTTGTTTTGAAATTGCTTTCGTAAGTGGATATAGGCGAGTTCCTGAACCGCCTGCTAAGATAATTCCTTTCATGAATCCGTTCCTCCATTGTTTCGCTTAAACGCATGATAGGCAGTACCCAAATTAGACTGGATACTGCCGCTTATATCCTTTATTTATACATCTCCTGATAATATTTCTGGTAATCACCACTTGTTACGTTTTTGAGCCATGCTTCATTATCAAAATACCATTTAATTGTAAGTCTGATTCCATCTTTAAACATAGTTTCTGGATACCAGCCAATCTCTTCCTTTATTTTATCCGGCGCAATTGCATATCGCTTATCATGACCTTTTCGATCCTCAACATAAGTGATTAGCTCCTTACTTACAAGCTTTCTTCTCTCGTCATTTTCAGGTAGCATCTCCTGTAATGTTTCCAGAATTATATTAATAATCTCTATATTTTGTTTTTCATTATGTCCGCCAATATTATATCTCTCACCAATTTTTCCATTTTCCTGAACCAAATCAATGGCTTTCGCATGATCATCTACATACAGCCAGTCTCTTACATTGGTACCTGTTCCGTATACCGGAAGCTTTTTTCCTTGTAATGCATTATTGATAATCAGTGGAATCAACTTCTCTGGGAACTGATAAGGACCATAGTTATTACTGCAATTTGTTATATTTGCAGGGAATTTGTATGTGTCTATATAAGCCTTGACCAGCATATCAGAAGATGCCTTACTTGCAGAGTATGGGCTGTGCGGATCAATCGGAGTCGTTTCATAGAAATAAGAATCCTCTTCCTCTAAGGAACCGTATACTTCATCCGTTGATACATGTAAAAATTTCTTGTCTGCTTTGAAGCTTCCGTCCTCTAATATCCATGCATTTTTTGCTGCATTTAACATAACTAAGGTTCCAAGAACATTGGTTTGAACAAAAACCTCTGGATTCTTAATACTCCTGTCAACATGACTTTCTGCAGCAAAGTGTACCACACGGTCTATGTTATTTTCAGCAAAAATCTTCTCAATTGCCACTTTATCACATATATCTGCCTTGACAAAGGTATAGTTATCTCTATCCTCTAGTGCCTTAAGATTCTCTAGATTTCCTGCATAAGTTAATGCATCTACATTTATAATTCTAATCTGATTGTCATATTTTCTAAACATATAGTGTATATAGTTTGAGCCTATAAAGCCTGCTCCACCTGTAACTAAATATGTTCTCATGTTTTATTCCTCCAAATTTGTGTTTTCTTGCATATCTTGAACAATTATACCATTATAAGCCAGATGCATCAAGAAGTATTTTCATTGGTGCATACTTACAATCTACTATATTATTGGGAAAGCTTTTTTAAATTAGCTAACTCCTTCTTTGCCGCCGGCAGACTAAAGGAGCCGTACCGATAAAGGCTATAACCTGCATAGCCTGCGCTTTTTGCAGATTTGTACTGATTATACAGGTTTGAAGTGCTGTTTCCCCAACCGTAGTCATTTCCCCAGGCCGTTTCGAGAGAAACACCTACCTTATACAGTGCCAGTCCTGCATACAATGCCGTATTGTTTTGATTTATGCCAATCCACTGTTTCATTGTATTCGTAAACATTTTAGTGGAAACTCCGCTCTTGGTTACATAATCATCTGACCAATAGAGCTGAGGACATATATAATCTACATATCCGGATTCCGACAGCCATGTATCAACATCGCATCCTATCGATTGAGCATATTCAATATTTCCGGCAGGACTGATTCCAAATAATACATTGGATTTAATGTATTTGATTTTAGCATATACCTGCCTGATCATATTATTCACATTTTTCATCTTGACTGACTGACTTGTGCTATCTGTAGATAAATAAAAGTAATCATCAAAATGAATGCCATCTATATCATAATTTCTAACAATTTCCTCTACTCCGCCTACTATTTTCTTAACAGCACTGCTGCTTGCAGGATTGACTCTTCCCCCGTCAGAAGTTCGATACGGATTAATCCATGCCTGAAAGGATAAGCCTTTCTTGTGTGCCTCCTCAACCATAATCTTAAGTGGATCATAATCTGGTCCATCAGAATCCGAGGTGATAAAGTTCGCCCATTTATAATAACCGGACGGATAAATTGCATCGCCAAAAGCTCTTACATGAACAATCACTGTATTGATATTCTGAGCCAGAACAGTATCATATATTGCATTTATATTTTTTGTAAATTCACTTTCACTCTTATCCTTAAGTGTGTCATAATCTAAATATGATATCCACACTGCTCGCATATTGTCCGAGGTATCGATACCTCCCGAACCCCCTTGGGGTATGGTTACGCTACATGCAGATTTTGTGCCTTTTGTCCCATTGCTAACCGAATATATTCTATAATAATAAGTCACGTTAGGCGTCAGGTTGCTATCATAATACTTTGCTGACTTTGTTTCACCGATCTTTGTAAAATCTTTGTTCTTATTGGTAGAACGATACACATAATAGCTGGATGCGCCTTTTGCTTTCTTCCATGTTAATTTTACAGTTGTATCATCTACCACTCTTGCCTTTAACTTTGTGATTTTATCAGGCTTTGTATATGCTTTTATTATTTTTTCAGTGCCCATTAGAGAATCCGCATATGGAACTACTTTATAATAGTATATTTTTCCGCACGAGACTTTATTTTTATATGATGTGGAACTAGTCGTCTTTACTTTCTTATAACTGCCGTCTTGAGTTGTGGATCGATATATCACATATTTTGTTGCGCCCTTGCTCGCTTTCCAAGATAGTGTAATTGTTTTGTAATTTTCTGCTTTATATTTTAATGACTTAACAGCCTTAGGTCCTTTCGGTATCCGTAATGCTTTTGAAGATAGTGCCTTTGCTGATTCTGTTTCATTGCTAACGGAATAAATCTTATAATAATAGGTTTTTCCTTGTTTTAAATTTTTATCCGAATATTTTAATTTTTTCGTTTCTGTTATTTTTTCAAAACCAGTGTTTTTCTTTTCCGAGCGGTAAATTGCATAACTTTCTGCTCCCTTTCCTTTTTTCCAGGAAAGTTTTACCGTTGTATTTTTAACGGTTGCACTCAATCGACTTGCTTTTTCTGGCTTCGTATTTACTTTAATAACAGTTTCTGCACCTTGTATTACATCAGCATAGGGTACCACCTTATAATAGTATATTTTCCCGCATGAAACTTTACTCTCATATGAGGTTGATGAAGTAGACGTTACTTTTTCATAGGAACCGGCCTCCTCAAAAGCAACATATATAGCGTACTCTGTTGCACCTTCACTTACATCCCAGGTAAGCTTAATTGTTTTATAATTCAATGACTGGTAATTCAGATTAGTAACTGCTGCCGGTCCTGTTACACCTATCTGCAACCCTGTTTTATCAACTTCTGAATCTGTAGTAACCGTTTGGCTGTCATCACTCGTCTTCTCATTCGATTGGGGTAAGCTGTCTGTCTGATTTTCTGACTGTTGGTTATCCGATTGTTCTGTTGTATCTTCTATCGTTTCCTGTTTATTTTCCGTTATATCTGACGCATTATTATCTACCGTAACTTCACTTGTCGAATCTTCGACAATAGAGGATTCCTCATCTATTGTATAGTTTCCCACTTCCACCTCCTGATTTGTATCTACCAAGGCAGTATTACTGCCTTGTACCTCTAGCTCATTGCTAGAAGCCAAGGCAGTTAATGAAGTGATAGGAAATAGCATTACGGCTGTCAGAATCATTGCAATAATCCTTTTATTCACAGCACTCTTTTCTCCTATTATTTTTTACTTAATCCGTAATATTCAGCTATTGCCGTTGCTGTTGCAACACCAATTGACTTAAGCCCGCTTTCCGTTGAAAGAATGTCTTGGTCGTCTGAGCCTGTGAGAAATGCGCTTTCCACAATAATACCTGGAAATCCTCTTGATACACTATTTCTTATAACAGAATAATAGTCGTTTACTCCATCTGATGAAAGCTTTGTTTTTACACCGCGATTGTTAAGTCCCAGTCCAGTTAACCGATAGAGAATCTGTGTTCCAAGCTTTGTAGAAGCCGTATTATAGTTATCCTTTAACGATACATATACTTCTGATCCATTCGCAGAAGCACTTGCCGAATTCAGATGCTGGCTTACAAATAAATCAGCCCCATAATTCTTTGCTATAATTGTTCTTTCCTCTAATCCCACATAAGTATCTGTTGTTCTTGTCATTTTAACAATAACTCCGCTGTATTTTTCAAGTTCGGCTTTTGTATATTTTGAAATTTTTAAGTTTAAGTCTTTCTCAACGAATGGGCCTGATGTTGCACCTCCATCAGTGCCTCCATGTCCCGGATCCAATACAACAACTACGCCTGTCGCTTCCTGATCTACACTTACTTCGCAGGTTGCTGTTACACCATTGCAGGCAGTTGCCGTGATGATAGTTACTCCTGCCGCAACTGCAGTCACAACACCTTTTTTCGAAACAGTAGCAATCTTACTGTCTGCACTCGACCACGTAATTGAACTATTTGACACTGATGTTGGCTTAAAGGTTACTTTTAGCTTACTGGTTTCACCTGATTCCATTTCCAGCGTACTTGAGCTCATATAAACCTTACTTGGATTGACATAAGATGTTTTCGTATAGCTGCTGTTAACACTACCGGCTCTTGCATATACTCTATAATAATAAGTTTTTCCATTCTTTAAATTCGTATCTGAATAAGTTAATTCAGTAGTATCCGCTATTTTTTTATAGCCTTTATTTTCACTGGTGGACCTATAAATCAAATAAGTTTGTGCACCATTTGCTGCTGACCAGGTTAATGAAATATTTTTGCCACCTGCTGTTGCCGCCTTTAAATTTTTAACAGCAGACGGTTTAATCTTAACATATGCTGCTTTTGACATTTTACCTTCTACTTTATTTGTCACTGCACATATTTTATAATAATATTTTGTACCTGCCGTAACTGTTTTATCTGTATATGTCTTCTTGCTTTTTGATACCGTTTTAATTAAAGTATAACCTGAATTCTTGGAAGTGGAACGATAAATATTATATCCACCTGCACCCTTTGCTTTATCCCATGTTAATTTCACAGATTTATATGACTTACAAACTGCTTTTACATTCGTAGGAGCAGCAGATATTGGAGTTGCAGAAACAATCGAGCTCTCTCCTCCCTTAGCCTTATCGGAATAGGATACTACTTTATAATAATAGGTAACACCTGTTTTACATGTAGAATCGGTATGATTTGTTGTAGTTACCGTTTTCAGTTTTTTATAGCCGCTGTCTTCTTTTGTAGAACGATAGATTATATATTTGGTTGCACCACTTGCCTTTTTCCACGAAAGCTTAATTGCATTATATGCACTTCTTGAAGCTTTCAGCTTCGTTACCGCTGCTGCCGCTGCTTTCAGTGATACTTCATTACTGGCTTCACTTTCATAATCACCATTAACTGCCGTTACCTTGAAAGTGTATTTGGTACCGGTTTTAAGACCGGAGTTCTTGTAATTTGTACTTTCTACCGAAGTAATTAGTTTAAACGCGCCACCTTTTGTTGATCTGTATATATTATATTTTAATGCTCCGTCTACTGCAGTCCAATTTAGCTTAACACTGGTTGCTGAAGACTGTACTGCACTTAATGACTGTGGTGCTGCAAGTGAGGTCTGAGCTGTTACCTGTGAACTTGCCGCACTTTTTAGCATTTCATTTGATTCATTATATACAAATGCATACACTTGATATTTATATTCTTTGCCAACTGCAATGGTGGTATCTGTGTACTCAGTTGATTCAATTCTTGTCAGTTCCGTATACGCTGTCTCTGTACCGGTCTGAATTCTCTCTACTATGTATCCTTTAGCATTTGCTACACTACTCCAAGCGATTTTTACGCTATTATAACTATTAACTGTTGCTGTAACATTAATCGGTATCTCTGGCGCTACGATAGCTGACTGTTGTGCTGTGACAGCTGCTGTATTTGCCTCTACACCTGTATTAGTTGTTGTATTTGTATTGTCAGTTTGTGCTGTTGTATCGTTTGAATCCGTAGTATTTGTATCTGCATTCTCTGTTGTTGTATCATCTGTTTGTGCTGTTTCATTGGTTACTTGAATACTGGTTTCGGATTCATCTACAACAGTCGCACTCTCATCAACACTATAAGAACCCTTTTCTATAGCAGACTCTGTTTCTGTAGAATCTGTGCTTGTAGAGTCTGTGTCTGTAGAATTCGTATCTGCGGCAGCCGTTAAAATACCTGCTACTGCAAAAAAGGCAGCTGGTCGGTTAACCGACGCTTCTGCCTTTGCTGTTTTACCTATAGCAAACCAATCAGCCTTGATTGTACCACTCTTAATTACAAGACCTTTCTCACCAAGTGTGCTGTTATTTAATACTCCAACACTTTTGATTCCTGTTGCTAATAAATCAGCATTATCTAAATTAATGATGCCTTCATTAATAATTACTATTCCATTTTCTGTACTGTTAACCATGCTTCCTTCGCCTTTAATGTTAAGTGTAACATTTTCAGAAACATGCATTAAGGCATTTGCCTTTTCAGATGTTATCTTATAACCATTCAGCTCGATTGTTATCTCAGCTTTTTCTAAGGTATTTGGAAGTGCAAGTTCTAACATTTCATCAATTTGTAAATCCTCTGACAATGTTATTGTACCGTTTTCCAAAAGGGCTTCATTTAACATCTGTTGTTCTTTTATCTCTTTTTTCGTAGTACTTGATTCAGTTGCTGTACTCTCATCTGTTGAAGAACTCGTATCTGTTGAGGTACTCGTATCTGTTGAGGTACTCGTATCTGTTGAGGTACTCGTATCTGTTGAGGTACTCGTATCTGTTGAGGTACTCGCATCTGTTACTGTACTTTCATCTGTTACTGTACTTTCATCTGTTACTGTACTCTCTTCTGTAGTATCCGTCAAAACTTCATTCGCATCGGATGCTGTATCCGTAGATTCGCTTGCTGTCGCTTCTTGCGTGTCTTCTACCCCTGTTTGTGCTTCTGTAACTGCTTCTGTTTGTGTATTTGAGTTCTCAGTCGCATTAACCGGCATTTCAAGTCCTGTAAACGTCAAAGCAGTTGCCATACTGATTGCCAAAACTTTTTTAATTAATCGCATATCTTCTCCTCTTCCTTATTATTAAATAGTAACCATGAGAAACATCATTTGTGATTTTCTCAAGTTATTGCAGCATTTGTCAAATGCTTCTTAAAATCAGAGCATTATCCTCATTACCTATGTAAATAGAATGGAAGCGCTTAGGCTTTTAAATTTGTCCACTTAAGTAAGATTATAAATCACACAAAAACCAATGTCAAAGCCAATTTGTTTACAATTTGCTTAACTTCCTATCATATAACCTTAAGTTTTACATTTTTGTAAATTTTTACTATGTATAACTATTTGGCTTTCATTTTTGCTGACAACTTTTATCAACAATATTGACAAGTATTTTTACCTCTGTTACACTTATTCTGAGTATATATTGCTAATAATTAGGTGATTTTTTATTATTTAGAGAAAGAAGAATTAGAGGTATTAAAATTGTATAATAAAGAACAATTTAAAAGGTTGGTTATTTTCGTCGAAATGGCGGCACTTATCGCTTTGGAGGCTTTGGTTTTTTGGATTGTATGGACAAACTATTATAATCACAAGATACCGCTTCCATACTGGAGACGCGGACATTGGGTCGTAGTGATTTTATATGTTTTGTTAATGTATTTAATTTCAAGAATCTATGGCGGTTTTAAGATTGGGTACCTTAGACTGTCAGATGTCATTTACTCACAGATACTATCTATGATAATTGTGAATTTTATTACTTATCTACAGATTTGTCTGATAGGCCGCTCCATTATGAACATAAACCCCATCCTCTACGTTGTAACGATAGATACAGGAATCATCTGTGTATGGTCAGCAATCAGCAGATATCTCTATATCAGTCTATATCCGCCTCATAAAATGATTATGATTTACGGCGACAGAGATACCACTGCATTAATTAATAAAATGAGCTCACGAAAAGATAAATACGACATAAAGGAAAGTGTCCATATCAGTGAGGGTGAAGATATTATTTTAGAAAAAATACTCGGCTACGAAGCTGTAATAATAAGTGATGTTCCTGCACAGATACGAAATAATATTTTAAAATATTGTTTTAAATATTCGATTCGTGTCTATGTCACCCCAAAGCTGTCTGATATCATTATTCTAGGCTCAGACAACATTCATTTGTTCGATTCACCGCTTCTATTATCAAGAAACAGCGGGCTGAACATGGAGCAGGCATTTGCAAAACGTTTATTAGATCTCGTTTTATCTTTAATTTTGTTGGTAATTGCTTCTCCTTTTATGTTGATCATCGCCTTGCTTGTTAAACTCTATGATGGTGGACCAATCTTGTATAAGCAGGAACGATTAACCATTGGCGGTAAGAAATTTATGATTTTCAAATTCAGAAGTATGAAAATGGATTCAGAAAAACATGGAGCCAGACTCGCTATGAAAAATGATGACAGGGTGACTCCAGTTGGCAGAATCTTAAGAAATATACATTTTGATGAGCTTCCCCAAATATTTAACATTATTAAGGGCGACATGTCCTTAGTTGGTCCAAGACCAGAAAGACCAGTGATTGCAAAACAATACGAGGAAGATATCCCGGAATTTTCGTTCCGCTTAAAGGTGAAAGCAGGTCTTACCGGATATGCGCAGGTTTACGGCAAATACAATACGACTCCTTATGATAAGCTAAAACTGGATTTGATGTATGTCGAAAATTATTCCGTATGGCTTGATCTTAAACTAATGTTAATGACTTTTAAAATATTATTCCAAAAAGAGAATACAGAAGGCGTTGAAAGATGGCAGAAAACTGCATCGAAAACAGAGGGGAAAAAGACGCCTCAATCTAGTAAAAAATAAAGGAAATAAAAGATTTGCCCAAAGTATAATAAGGAGCTTAAAAATGGAAATACCACTTGTGTCGGTAATTATGCCGACTTATAATTCTAGCAAGTATATCGAAACAGCAATTCATTCCGTGCTAATTCAAGAGGTGCCGCTAGAGCTTATCATCATAGATGACTGTTCCACCGATAATACAAGTAATCTACTGATGAAATACAAAAACAATCACAATATTATTTATATAAAAAACGAAGAAAATCTTGGAGTTGCAAGGTCAAGAAACAAAGGTGTAGGGCTTGCCAAAGGAAAGTATATTGCATTTTTAGATGCTGATGATTATTGGTCCCCTCACAAGTTATCCAAACAGCTTGATGCTTTGGAAGCAAAACAGCGTGTTTTATGCAGTACAGCCAGAGAGCTTATGACACCGGATGGTAAGCTGACTGAAAAAATAATTCCGGTTCCCGAAAATATTACTTATCACATGATGCTTGGACAAAATTTAATTAACTGCTCTTCTGTTATTTTACTTAGAAAAGTCGCATTGGAATTTCCAATGGAATACGAGGACAGCCACGAGGATTACATCATGTGGCTGAGAGTATTACAAAAATATAAAAAAGTCTGTGCCGTCAATGAACCTTTACTTAAGTATCGCTTAAGTAATTCGGGTAAATCGGGCAGCAAGCTGCATTCTGCCAAAATGACTTTTAAAGTATATCGTTATATGGGATTCGGCATTATAAAATCCTGTACATGTTTTGTCTCTTATGCACTGCACGGATTTTTGAAGTATCGAAAACATTAGTTATGAGTTACTTCAAAAAGGGTGCCTCATCAGCACCCTTATAGCATATTTTTAAACAATTTATTCTATTTACTACTATTTATAGCTCTACATAACAAACAATTTCTGTAACTCTTTCATTTCGAATATCCTTTACTGCTTCCCCTGTAATTTGTCCCACAAAGTATTCCTCTGTTCCATCCATAAACTTTACGACAATATTTTCTACACTATATTGCGTCGGAATCAAAGCTTTCTTTTTATTGAGCCTATATATCACTTTAATACTTCCAAGAAAGGTTGCCTCAATTGTTTTATCTTCTGCAATCAGATAGATCGGAATCGCAGGTTCCAGAACGCAGATTAGTTTATCATTCACTACCCGAAAAGGCTTCTCTCCAAACATCATGATCTGCCACATCTGTAGAAACTCTGCCGTGGAACCGCTTAATCTTGCAACAAAACCTTTACCATGAATCCTTTCATTCAAATTGGCACTGCTTACTATAAACGAGGAATTTTCGAGAATACTTCTACCATAGGCACCAAAATCCAAAAAAGGAATACACGCATGCCAAAAATCCTCATAAAACTCCGTATATAATCCATTTGATAACAATTGCAATAAATATTTGTATTCCATATGCAGCCATATTGATTCATTTTCAAGCCAACCCGGACTAAAAGCCTTTGCCCGTCCCACTTCAAAAGAAGTTTTTTCTAGTGATTCATTTACCTTATACATACGCAATTTTTTATCATATAAAGTACTCTTTTTAATTTTTTCATAGAGATGTCTTTTCTTTTCTAAAGAAATAGGCAGTTTTAAGTAGCGAACAAAGCCTTCCAAAAATAAAGGCATTTCAATTTGCTGAAAGCATTCCGGTATCACCTGTTCATCTATTATCTTATACTTTGTCATTTCATATGCAAAGTAGGTAGGACAAATTCCATTGCCTGCCTCTATTGCTTTTTGAATTCCTTCTTCAGTATAGCTGATATAGCATTTTAGTAATTTGAGCAATTCATTGTAGGTCAAAATATGTCTCTTTTCGTCTATGCCCCAGACAGTCTGTTCCCTATATTCTTCTTTCAGTTCATTTAGCTTATTCCAAACCCACATATTATCTTTACCTTGAGTAAAATAGGTTTTCATTACTTTGCCTGTGCGAACCATAAAATCAAAAAGCTCCTGAAAGATATCTGCCTCGGCCTGATAGCGTTCAACCACCTTTACCACATACTTTAGTAAGCGAAGCAACTCATAGCTTTCTGCCATAGAAGAACCAAATATACCCGGTAACCCATTCATCGCATCATACCACCCCGGCTTACCTCCCTCCATTTCGACACCCATACCATACATATCCAAAGAAGCAAATCTATTTTGTATAATGACTAAAAGCTTTGTCAGAAGATTAGAAGTATAAACCGCTCCGTTTCCATGCTGTGTTCTGACCCTTTCATGCTTGATGTGTTGTTTCCTTACTTCATCAATGCAATGATATTGGCGTATTCCAATATCAGTTTTTACATATCGTTTTAAGCGCGGTAAAACAACAGCTCTGGCCTCGTAATATGTATAGCTGTTATCCTCCAGAAGTAAATGCTTCTCATAATCTGGATAAATAGCGAGATAGCTTTCAATTAGATCCAGATTATAGGTCCAGTGATCCACCCAATAGCCTTCTTGAAAGGAAGCATTTAACTGCTGTGTAGAAGAATTTATCACCTCAGTCAAAAATTCTTTCTTTTCAAGATATAGATGTATGTCCTCTTTGTCCAGAAATTGCAATAATTCTCCTGGTGAAAAATCCTTAAGGAAAAATTCTGTCACCAAATTTCTTTGTGATTCTTCAATATAATTACAAATACCAGACGATTCATTTAATCGAAAAGCAGCCTTTTCTACCAAAAGAGGATTGTATCCATCAAGCTGAATCAGATTATAAAATACCTTAATATTATAATCCTTAGTAAATGGTGAAAATAAAACATCACTTCTTCTATTTTGATTCACATCTCTATAATTTCCATTTCCTTGCGAGTAATACTCAGGAAGCATTTGAAAAAAATTGTAATCTCGCTCCATATCCCCATGCTTTCTGGAATAGACATAAAAGATGTGATTGTTTCCAAAGTTTATCGGGTATCCTCCTCTTAGTATATTATCAATATAAGTTTGTCTGCAATACCCGTCAAAAATTTTATTTCCTGTTTTTCCTGTTATCCTTTTACTTAATTTTTCTGTCAATTCCACTGTCTGCTCATACTTTTTATTAAAAAAGTCCTTTCTTTTGCAACGACTTGCAAAATCAAGGTATAGATTCTTATTTGCTGCCTGTCCTGTAACAGAAATAATCGTAATTGCTTTGCTTGCTGTAAGCTTTTCTTCTAAAGCAGCAAAGCCTGATGGAACTTGGTTTTGGAGTATTTGTTTTTTATTAAGAACCGCCTTTAACCCATATTTTAAAAAGCCCTCAGGAATCTGACAGGAAGTGTCATATTCGAATATAATATCGGCATCGGCGATTACTGGGAGACGTTCTCCTTGCTTTGTCATTGCGAAAAAATAATTTCCTTCTTCTATTTTAGACACACTTGCGCTATCTTTTGTACTATAGCGGACACGATAATAGGGAAGCTTCATATCTACATCCTCTACCTGCATCCACGCTTTCATTGTCTGTGCCATTTCTTTCATAGAACTTAGTTCAATTCCATAAGGAATGATTGCCGGCATTCCATCTAACATTTCGAGCTGCCTGTCCATTTTTTTGTGATTTTGTATTGTCACCTTACGAACCAAACCACCAAGTCTTTCATTTGGCAGTGTATGGTATAATACGTTGACTTGAATACCCAAACTTTCATTGATTTCTTCAATTTCAAGTTCATTCATTCCTATATACATTTTTGTTTTTCCTTCATTGCTGTAAAAAGGCTCATAATATACTCCATCTATTTTTAAAAAGGTTCGAAACCCCATAGTTTTAGTCATTTGGTAAGCCTGATGAGCAGGATAAAACTCCATTATGGAATGATTCTTATTCTCGATGCCAAAACTTGCGATTGCCTGTCCTCGATTAACATAGAAGCACCAAATAGGAATACCTTCTAAGCCGCTGATTCCGGGCAAAAAACTCGAAAAAGCTGATTGTCTGTTGTAATTTTCTATTATATAACGTCCTTTATCATCAAACATATTTTTCTCCTAACCCTTTACTGCTCCGGCAACTAAGCTTTCCTGCACTTGATTGCTTAGCAGAAAATAAATAATAATGGTCGGTAATGTGGCGATTACCATTCCGGCTCCGATAAGTCCCCAATCCGTAGAATATTGTCCCGCAAAGGACATAATACCAACTGGGAGTGTCCTGTAGTCTGAGCTGTCCACAAGCGTATTAGCAAACATCAATTCATTCCAGGTTCCAAGAAAGGTAAATATGGATGCCGTGGCTATGGCTGGTTTTACCATAGGAAGCATGATCGTGAGAAAACAGCGGAAAATACCGCAGCCATCCATATAAGCCGCCTCTTCCATCTCCTTTGGTATCCCCTTATAAAATCCCACTAAAATCATAACGCTCATTGGTATTCCAAACGCAATATAGGGTATAAGAAGTCCTAAATAACCACCCTTTAGTCCCATTTTATCCATAATCTGAAATAATGGAAGCAAAGCTGCCTGCGAAGGAATCATGATACCAACCGTAAAAATTCCAAAGACAAGCTCCTTTCTTTTCCAATTCATTCTGGCAATTGCATAGGCTGCCATTGCCGCAAGAATTGCAACTGTAAAAACGGTAACCGCAGAATAAAAAACGGAATTCAGGAAATATCTTAAGATTCCTCCATCTGTTAAAGCGGTCTTATAATTCTCAAAGCGCCAGGCTCTTGGTAAACCAATTATATTTTCTCCAAATATTTCGGCATTGCTTTTCAAGGAAAAGGTAATAAGCCAATACAATGGAAACAGTTGTGTAATTGCAATAAATGATAAAACAATAAGTTTAAAGCTATTCAATGCTTTCTTTTGGTTCATGCCGATTCCTCCCTTATATTAAGGCTGCATTTTGCTCTGACTTTTTAAAAATTCTGCTAATGATCAAGGTGAATAAAAGGCATTCTATTACAATAAAAAATGCCTGAGCACTTCCATATCCGTATAAGCCTCTTCGAAACAGATTATTGTACATTAAGGTGGCGGGCACTTCACTGGAGTGATTTGGTCCACCTCCTGTCATTACATAAATTAAATCAAAGGAGCGCAAAGAACCTGTAATTGAAAAGATAACGCAGGTCTTAATGACAGGAACTAGCAAGGGTAATGTAATTCTTAGATTTGTCTGCCATTTTGATGCTCCATCAATTTGCGCTGCCTCATAATATTCTGTAGAGATTGACTTGATACCTGCATAAAAAATCAGTAAATGATATCCTATATATTGCCAGACCGCAGGTATTACCGTACATAAAAATGCCGTTCTAGAATTAGAAAGCCACGAATAATCAAAGACTTCTCCTTTCATACCACTAATTAAAATATTTAACAGTCCATATTCGCTGTGAAAGATTTTCATCCACAATTGACCAATCACCATACTGGAAATGACTACCGGAACAAAATATACAGTTCTAAAAAATTTTTCTCCTTTTACTCCATGAGCCAAAATAAGTGCTAATATAAGTGAAATGGGAAGCTGTATCAATAGGGATGCTGCTACTAATATAAGTGAATTTGCTACCGCTTTTGGGAAATAGCGGTCTGTTGTAAACATGTTGATATAATTGTTAAGGCCTATCAATTTCATCTTTCCTATTCCATCATAATCGAACAGGCTATAGGTGGCACTTATTATAAGTGGTATTAGGACAAAGCTCATAAATATCAAAAGAGCAGGCAATACAAATATCGCAACGTAGCTTTTCTTTCCTAACATTTTATTCATCGAAAAACCCTCCTTTATTTTTAAAAAGAGACTGCCACATTGGTGACAATCTCAAGCAGTAGTCAAAATTGACATAAGCGTATATTGGAACACAAGGTTCTAATTTTTAGGGGTGCCGACTTTTGCCGACACCCAAATCAACTACTGATTAATCGCTGCCTCATGTTCCTCAATAAAGGTATCTACATTTGCGTCCGGTGAAAATAGAGTCTGAACCTGCTCATTATGTATAGTTGCCGGATTTGCATCTAAAGAAGTATCCCAAGCTAATACTCCTGTCTCTCCTTCTGAGACTAATCCCTTAATTTGGATAAATAAAGGATTTAAATTACTTTCATCTAATTCTTCATTCCAACCGCAGAATCCGGTTCCCGTTTCATAAGCTGCCTTTCCCATTTGTTCATTGATAAAAATAGCAAATTTGGCTGCTTCTTCTGCATACTTTGTATTTTTATTTACCCAGAAAGATTCGATAAATCCACCACAATAATCCGATTCGTTACCTTTTCCCGTAACCATAGGTATTTTTAAAGCCACTACCTTGTCTGCATTAATGGTTGCACTGTCATCTGTATAAACCTGATTTGCAAACCAGCTTCCCATAATACGCATTCCTGCCTTACCTGTAATAAAGGCTGAATTCGCATCATCATTTCCTGATTCTAAGGGATTCTTACCAAATGCACCTGCCTGATATAGCTCCAATACTTTGTCTGCTGCTGCCTTGTAACCTTCATCTTCACCAAATGAAACCTCACTATTTAACATTTTATTAATGTTTGCAGCTCCTACTTCCCGCATGGCCAATGCCTGATATATAAAAGCAGCGTTCCAGCCATCCTTTGCTCCTGCCGCAATAGGAGTAATGCCATCCAACTTGCTTAGCTTTTTACTGGCTTCTAAAAGTTCATCGTAGGTGGTTGGAAGTGTTGCACCTGCCTGATCAAACAGCTCTTGGTTGCAAAACAGTGTCATATACCATGAAAATGAGGGAAGTGAATAAGTTTTTCCATCATATTCAAAAGCACTTGTTGAACCTGGTAATAGTTTGGCTTTTACCTCATCTGTAATATAATCATCCAGTGGTAACAATTTGTCTGCATTTACAAGCTTTTTCGCAGTACCTGCACCCCAATAGTAAAAGACATCTATGCCAGAAGCATCCCCTGTAAATTCCGCTGAAATTTTTGTTTTATATGCTTCCGTATCCAGTGTCTGCGTATTAATTTTTACATTTGGGTTTTCTATCATATATTCCCCTACCGCAGTATCATAAAGTTTTTTCAATTCATTGGTATCATTCGACCATTGATGCCATACATTTAAAGTAATTTCCTCAGCATCCGTTGAGGAATTTCCTGTCTGGACAGTTTTAGAATCAGAATTATCACTATTCGACGAAGTCTCTTCCGACTTCTGGCTACTTGCGCACGCTGCTAGACTTGCAGCCATTGCGGCACTAAGTACTACTGACAGTACTCGACTTATAAATTTCTTTTTCATATCGAATCCTCCTAATATAAGTTCATTCTCTACTGCTTGATACCAAGCTAATAATCGCATGCTTTTATGTTAAGCTAAGTATACTTTACTCATTACTGATTCTCAATTTAATATTTTGCGATAAAAGGTAAAAATTTTTACTTTTCTTTCATTTTGCCTTTCACTAATTTTTACTTCTCTTAAATTCTTTCACAGTAACTCCAGTTTGTTTTTTAAAACAGATACTAAAATAGTGTGAATCACGAAAGCCAATTTTTTCAGCTATTTCGTATACCTTTAAATCGGTTGTGTTTAATAAACGGATGCTCTCTTCGATTCGATTCTTTAATATATATTCTATCAGGCTAATCTCTTTTTCTTTTTTAAAGACTCTGCTCAAATAGCTTTCATTGGAATAGATTTTGGATGCAACTAATTTAAGGGACAGCTCCGGATCAAACAAGTTTTTATCAATAAATGCGGTCGCTTCTACTACTACTTTATTTTTCTGTTTTAGCTTTTTACTCTCATGATAATTCATAATGATACGTAAGGTTTGAGAAAGATATTCTGCCATTTCATTTAGTGTATTAATAAGCCGAACCTCCTTGTATAACCTTTCTTCCCCTACTAATTGAGCCAGGCTCATACCGTATTTATTTAACGTGGTACCTGCTCTGGTCAAAATATTCATTATCATCAGCCTGTAATATTCAATGTCTGTAACTCTTGAGCATTGAATCAGCTCTACATATTCTTGTATGTATTCGTTTACTTTATCTGTCAATGAGTTTTGAAGGGCAAACAAAAAGTTCTCCCAATCAATTTCTTCTTTATTTTGATTTTGATTCATTACCTCTTCATATTCCTTATAAGTTACACTACGGTTTCTCCCTAAAAAAATAGAGGCACTCAAGGCTTTTTTAGATTCTTCAAAGGCCTTTGAGATTCCTTGAAACCCTTGATTGCATTCACTAATTCCTATTGTAGCCAATATCTTGGCAGTATTTGTAAACTTATCGTGAAGCACTGCTGCAAGTTCTATAACCGACTCATATTTATGATTGGTAAAATAGAGAATAATGTTTTGCATATAGTGCGTAAAGCATACAAAGTTTTGATAATCCTGCTGCCTGATTAAATTGATGATTTCTTTATGCTCCTTACTAAGCTTTTGTTCATCTGCGTCCTCTCTTAATTGGATATTAAGGCAAATGCATTCTACCATCAAATTTTCGCAATTATACAACATTAGCTTACGTCTTGCCTCATCCTTAGGAATACGGTTTTCAACCAGACGCTGGAAAAAGCTTTCCATCACGATATCCTGATCCGCCAATACACTTGCCTTTAATTCTTCTACTGCCTGTACTTGCTTTTCTTCCTGTTTTATTTTTACTTTGATTTTATTTGCCAATTCCGAAATCTCATTGATGTTTACAGGCTTGAGTAAAAAGTCCTCTACCCCAATTTTTAATGCCCTCCTTGCATAATCAAACTCCCGGTATCCTGTCACAATAATTATATGGCAATCGGGGGAGATTTTAAGTATTTGTTCTGACAGCTCTAAGCCATCCATATGAGGCATACTAATATCGGTAAGCACGAGCTGTGGCTTTTTATGCATCATATATTCAAGTGCCTCTTCACCCGTTCCTGCCTCTCCTACTATTTCAAAACCATTCGACTCCCAATCAAAACCGTTTCGTATTAACACTCTTTCTAATTTCTCATCATCTACCAGTAATACTCTTATACTCAATTTACACACCCTCTTCTATCTGCTTCACTCTGACTGTTATCTCTGTTCCTATTCCTGCCTCACTGTGTATCATAATGGGATTTTCAATTCCATAATATAAGGTTATCCTTTGCTTTAAGCTTTGTATACCAAAGCCTGATTTACCTGTTATTGCTTTGCCCTCAAAAACCTCTTTGGTTCGCTCCTCAGTCATTCCAATACCATCATCCTTTACTTCAAGAATAATTTCATCCTCGTCTTCAAAGATTTTCACAAAAATATGACCGTATCCGTCCTTTCCTTTAATTCCATGATGTACTGCATTTTCAATCAAAGGCTGAAGAAGCAGTTTTAAAATTTTTTTATTCTGCAAGTGCTCTTCTACTTCATAATTCACCTTTATCTTGTCATCATAACGAATATTCAAAATCGTGATATAGCTTTTGATACAATCTAATTCATCTGCTATACTTACAAAATTCATACCGCTGTTTAAACTATTTCGATAAAAGCTTCCCAAAGCCTGTGTCATTTTAAAGCAATTTGCGTTGTCTTTCATTAAGGCAAGTGCAGATACAGCATCTAACGTGTTGTAAAGAAAATGGGGATTGATCTGTGCCTGAATTAAATCCAGTTCTCCCTTGGCTATGATTTGCTCTTCTGTCTTTACCTTTTGTATTAGATTCTGAATGGACTTGGCCATATGATTAAACATCTTTTTCAGGCTATTGATCTCATTATGATTATCATCTAGCTCCATTGGTATAAAATTTCCCTCTTCTACCATTTTCATATGCTTTCCAAGCTTGGACAATGGGGTAAAAATGAATCTGGTTAATGCCATCGAACAAATAAAAACAAATATAATATTTAAGCACATAATAAAAAGAATAACTGTTGTATAATAAGGCGTTAATGCTTTGATGTTGTCCATTTTAAAGGAACCCACCAGTCTCCAGTCGGAAATTCCTATATCTTGACTTACCATAATCATGGTATCCTCTTGTATTTTAATTACTTCATAACCATTGCCACCTGTATTTTTGTCTAAAACATATTCCGCAAATTCCTTTTCATATTGATTTGGTGCAATAATATAGCTTCCATTTGAATCTACAATAAAAAATTGTGAATCATAAGCTGCACTTACCTCTTGGAAATATGATTGAATCGTCGCTTCATCAATCGTCACCATCAAGGTAGCGAGCGGTTCGTAGGTATTTACATCACCAATTTCCTTAATGTAGGAAATGTAATTTTTGTCCCCCCTTGTTGGAAATTCCAAAATCCCTTCACTTTTATGAATAAAAAATCCATTCCCATCTGCATTCTTCATCTCTTGGTACCACTGTGTATTCTGTAATTCTTCTCCATGAACTATGATTGGCCCAACCTTATAAGAATTATAACAGTTGTTGAATTGATCAAAGATAAACACACTGGATATATAATCACCAGACAACAGCATATTCACAAGGCTTTTGGTTATCCTTCTTTGAATGAGAGGATCAATATTTTTTGACTTGACATTATTAAGTGAATCCTGCATGGTTTCATCAAAATAGATTAAATTCGAGAACTGTGTTACATTTTCAAAAATAAATCCTAAATTCCCCTTTAAGGCATTTACCGTCTGTACACCTGCTGCTCCGATTTCACGTCTGATGTAGGCCTCATTCACCTGTGATATAATGGTAAAGGTCATGAGAAAAGAAATAAGAAGTATTGTCAGATACAATACCATTATTTTTGTTTTAATTTTTAAACGGTTCAAAAACTCTCTTATTTTTTTCATTTTGGCACTCCTTTTTCTCATTGTACCATAAACAATTTTACAAACCTACAATGTATGACAAATCATTCTATTTTTAGTATAACGAAATAACCCTAATTGCAAAATTTAATTATTTTACAATTAGGGTTATTATTTTTACTTTTTTATTTCACTCTGACCTTTTTCTCTTTTTCAATGTAGATAGGTCTTTTCTTTATTTCTAAGTAGGCCTTGGATAAATATTGTCCAATAATTCCCATGCAAAACAACTGGATTCCCCCCAACAAAAATATGACACATATCATAGAGGGATAGCCTGCAACTGGATCACCAAGCAGTATTGTCTTAGTTATAATTATAATTATCATGATTAAAGCAATTACACAAAACAAAAGACCTATTACGGTAGCAAACACAAGCGGAGCCGTCGAAAATGCGATAACGCCATCAAGCGCATAGATTAATAGCTTCCAAAACGACCATTTGGTATTTCCTGCTGCCCTTTCTACATTCTTGTAACCAATCCACTTTGTTTCAAATCCTACCCAGCCAAAAATACCTTTCGAAAACCGATTGTACTCCGTCATTTGGAGGATGGCATCCACCATCTGTCTTGTCATCAGCCTGAAATCTCTTGCACCGTCTACGATTTCTGTTTTTGATATTTTGTTAATGCCCTTATAAAACATTCTGGCGAAAAAAGAGCGGATGACAGGCTCACCCTTTCTCGTTTCACGCTTGGCTGCAACGCAATCTGCAGATCCCTTCAAAAGCTCCTGATACATTTGAATTAAAAATTCTGGTGGATCCTGCAAATCAGCATCCATTACCGCAACGTAATCGCCTACGGCATTTTTAAGTCCTGCATACATTGCTGCTTCCTTACCAAAGTTTCTTGAAAAGGACACATACTCAACCTGATCATCTTTCTTTGCCAATTCTCTGATAATCGGCAGGGTATTATCCTTTGAACCATCATTGACGAATAAAAGCTGAAATTTTAAATCGTTATATTGCTTTTTCATTTCCAAAAAAATTTCATTAATTCTTGAATAAAATATTTCTATAACCTGTTCTTCATTATAGCAAGGTACGATTACTGTTAATAATCCCATAGTTTCTCCCTAATCCACCATTTTCATGAGTGCCTCAGTGAATTCTTTTAATTTTTTATCTGCTTTCTCTAATGTATTATCTTTTACTCCAATATAAAATTTTATCTTAGGCTCTGTACCGGACGGTCTGACACAGCACCATGCATCTTCTTCCATTTCAAAATAAAGTACATTTGATTTAGGTAGTCCCGTCTTTGTCACTTGACCAGTTTGTACATTGGTAATTTTATCTAATTGATAATCTCTAAAATTTACTACCTTTATTTGACCAATTTCCTTTGGTGTGTTACTTCTCAGCCAATTAATAATGGCTTCTATTTTCTTGGAACCGTCTGCTCCTTTTAATGTAACAAAACGAAGCGTTTCTCTATAATATCCATATTTTTCGAAAATAACAAGCATCTGGTCCCAAAGTGTAAGACCTTTCGTCTTGTAATAGGCAGCAGCTTCACACAAGCTCATCACTGCTACAATGGCATCCTTATCTCTTGCATGAGTGCCAACCAGACAACCGTAGCTTTCTTCAAAACCAAATTCATAATGATAACTATTGTTTTGTTCAAAGAACTTGATCTGTTCTCCAATATATTTAAATCCCGTCAACGTTTCAATATGCTTTAAGCCATATTCTCTTGCGATTGCCTCTGTCATATTGGTTGTAACAATCGTATCTACAATCGCTCCATTTTCGGATAATAAGCCCTTTTCTTTTCTGGCTGATAATAAATATTCACAAATCAATGCACCTGACATATTACCAGTAAACGCCTTGTATTCACCGCTCTTTGTATCTTTTGCATAAATTCCCAGTCGGTCTGCATCCGGATCGGTAGCCAGAACGATATCTGCATCTACTTCTTTTGCAAGCTCAAGTGCTAAAGCAAAGGCTGCTTTATCTTCCGGATTGGGGTAACTAACCGTTGAAAAATTAGCATCCGGTAGTTCCTGTTGCGGGACTACGTAGACATTTAAGAAACCAATTTCTTTTAGAATTGTTTGAACCGGAATATTTCCAGTGCCATGAAGTGGTGTATAGACAATCCTAATATCCTTTGCAACAGCCTTGATTGCTTCTGGATTGACTACCAATGCTTTCAACGCATTATAATATTTCTTATCGATTTCTTCACCTATTATATGGTAAAGTTCCTTTTGAACCGCTTCTTCTTTCTCCATTGTATTTACGAATGCATAATCTTCAATTGCGTTTACTTCCTTAATGATTTGTTCATCCTTTGGCGCTGTAATCTGCGCGCCATCCTCCCAATATACCTTGTACCCATTGTATTCCGGTGGATTATGGCTTGCGGTTATCACAATTCCAGCCACACAACCCAATTCCCTTACCGTAAAGGATAACTCAGGAGTCGGGCGAAGACTTTCAAACCGATAGGTTTTAATCCCATTTGCATTTAAGCATAAAGCCGCCTCGTCACTAAATTCAGGTGACATATTTCTGGAATCATATGCAATGGCAACTCCTAAATCTGCCTTTCCTTCTTTTATAATAAAGTTTGCAAGTCCTTGTGTCGCCTTTCGAACGGTATAAAGATTCATACGATTGGTGCCTGCTCCGATAATACCTCTTAGTCCACCTGTACCAAATTCCAGGTCTTTATAAAAACGATCCTTTATCTCTTCTTCATCTGAAAGCGCTCTCAGCTCTTTTTGTGTGTTCTCGTCAAAATACGAATTCTCTAACCATTGATTATAACTTTCCAGATATTGCATATGTTTCCCTCTCCTTTAATCAAATTCCTGTTCTATACAAGTTAGCGCCTGTTCAATAACATGATGCATATCATAATATTTATATTCAGCTAATCTGCCACCGAATATAACCGTTTCTTCCTTTTGCGCCAACTCTTTATATTGCTCATACATTTTATTATTTTTCTCATTATTAACCGGATAGTAAGGTTCATCACCCTTTGTCCATGTCTTTGGATATTCTCTTGTAATAACTGTCTTTGGCTGCGTACCGAATTCAAAATGCTTATGCTCAATAATACGGGTATATGGAATCTCATATTCCGTAAAATTGACAACAGCATTTCCCTGATGATTCTCTTCCTCCAGTACTTCGCTTTCAAAACTAAGACTTCTATACTCCAATGTGCCAAACTGATAATTATAAAATTCATCAATCATGCCGGTAAATACAATTTTATCTGCCAACGAATTAAGTTCTTCACGATTTTCAAAATAATCTGTATTCAACCTGATCTCAGAATCTTTCAGCATTTTCTCAATCATCTGCGTATAACCGCCAATTGGAATTCCCTGATACAGGTCATTGAAATAATTATTGTCATACGTGAAACGAACAGGCAGACGTTTAATGATAAAGCTTGGCAGCTCCTTGGCACTTTGCCCCCATTGCTTTTGTGTATATCCTTTTATCAGCTTTTCGTAAATATCTTTTCCAACTAGGGAAATGGCCTGCTCCTCAAGATTCTTTGGATTTGTAATACCACTTTCCTTTATTTGCTTTTGAATCATTTCCTTTGCCTGTGCAGGTGACTTTACTTTCCATAATTGATGAAAGGTATTCATATTAAAAGGCAGGTTGTAAAGCTCTTCTTTATAAACTGCAACAGGTGAATTTGTATAACGATTAAATTTAGCAAATTGCTGAATGTAGCTCCACACCTTTTCATTACTTGTATGAAAAATATGTGCTCCATATTGATGTACATTGATATCTTCTATTTTATTGGTATAGATATTCCCAGCTATATGGGAACGTTTATCAATAACAAGACATTTTTTTCCTCTTTTTCCTGCTTCATATGCAAAAATAGAACCAAACAGCCCTGCTCCTACGATTAGATAATCATACTTCATAGTTTCCTCCAAATATGGTAATGGATATTAGAAAATATTATATCCTATTTAATATTATGTATTTTCTCTAAGATGTATCATAAATGATTTCTTATTATGATTCAAGCTTTTTGGGAAATTCTTATACATTTTACACCTATTTTTACTTCGTTTTACATTGATTGAAATACTGATCATCTTTAATCATTTGTGTTTCTATTCTATTCAAATTGTCATAATAATATTGATATAATTGGCTAATGCCTTCTTGATAAGATGTAAACTGAAAATCACCTATCATTTCAAGCATACGAGTATTGTCTCCTGTATATTGATAATTCATGCCCTCATTCTTAACAATAATCTCACTTTTATATTCACTACATGCATTAATCATCTCTGCTATTGATAATAAATCAATTGATTTAGTCGGAGTCATATTAAATTCATTATATTCGCATTCATTGTCAATGATAAAATCAACAATTTTTAAAAAGTCGACCAGATACAGATAATCAAAAATCACATTCTGGTTTATTACAATCGGCATATGCAATAAATTCTTAAGAATGGCGTTGGATATGAATTTAAATGTATAATCCTCGTGTTCGCCATAAAGTCCAAAAATAATAGGATTATAAATGTTGCTCTTTCCTTGACAATATTTAGATATTATATATTTGCTATAACCGTATGCGTCTTTTGGCACTACTTCATCCATATTGGACTCACTTACTTTAACAAGATCTCTTGCTTTATCATATTGTGCACCGCTTCCAAAGGCAATCAATTTTCTATCGCCTGTTAAGCACCTTTCTTGGTTAAAAAACATCTGAAGATTGTTCTTTACCACATCAAACTCCTGATTTGCTTTTCTGGAACCTCCTTCATTCGCACAATGAACGATAACATCAATGTTATTACTTTCAATAAAGTGTTCTACCATGTTTTCATCCAATAAGCTGAAATTTTCTCTTGTAATCGGAAAAACCAAATATTCCTTTTCCAAATGTTTTGTCAGATTCTTTCCGATAAAGCCTCTGGCACCCATAATAGCAATCTTCTTCATAACTACTCCTTGCCAATTATTTTTCTTCTTTATAAACCACCATATTTTCTTTAAGTTCCTCTTGGGAAAGGTAGGGGAACATATCCTCATAGTTTCTGGAAACCAATGTTCCATCCGGTAATTTATCCGATGCAATTCTTGGAATCAACAGCTGCCATTCAGGAGTCATAACCTCACAAATGACCGGACCATTATGTTCAAACATTTCTTTTAATTTCTCTTCGATTTCACCCACATTTTCGATGCGGATTCCTTTAATACCATATGCTTGTGCTATTTTCATGGAGTCAGCACATTCAACGCCTGAATCTGGTCCTTCTCCAACAAATCTATCTTCCATAAAATTTCTCTGTGTATGCCTAATCAGTAAATATCCATTATTATTAAATATAATTACTTTGATTGGGAGGTTATTATGCTTAATGGTTGCAAATTCCTGAATATTCATTTGCAAGCTACCATCACCTGTAATTACAATCGTTTCCTTTTTATTATTTGCCATACAGGCTCCGATTCCGGCAACCCAATAGCCCATAGAGGACAAACCACCGGTAGTCAGGAATTTCTGTCCTTTTTTTACTTTCCATGTCTGAGATACGACATGAAAACATGAACCCGTATCCAACAAAACAGCCGCATCGCTTGGTGTGACATTTGACAAAATATCAGTAAAATAGTAAGAATTCACTGGTTTTTCTTCCTTATATTCTGGCTGAACAACCGGATATTTTCTCTTCCAGTTATTGCAGATTTGTATCCATTTATCGTATTGCGGCAATGAATATTCTTCTAAATTCTGGAGCATCATTGCAAAAAATTCCTTACAATCTCCCTTAATTTTATAATCGATTTTTACTCCTGGCTTATCTAATTCCTTTTGGTCAATATCAACCACTAGTATTTGGGCATTCTGACCAAACATCTTTGGATTATGTCCAACCAAGGAGGAAGATAAGCGACATCCTACGCAAAGAATGACATCCGCATTCTGAATTCCAAAATTAGCGGAACGCTCTCCGTAATTTCCAGGGCGTCCTACATATAATTCATGTTCACTCTCAATTAAGTCAATTCCTAGTCTTGCTGTAATAACTGGTATTCTTACCTTGTCAATCCATTCTCTAAATTCTGGCCTTGCATCTGCAAGACTGACTCCCTGACCAACCAGCAAAACAGGTCTTTTTGCTTTTTCTAATAGTTGATATGCCTGATGAACTCCTTGCTTAATTGTAATTCTTCCCTCTTTCTTTGGTTCTTCCTCATACTCTTCCAGATATTTCTCGTTTAATTCAGACTTTTGAATATCTAAAGGTACATCAATCCAAACAGGTCCAGGCCTTCCTGTTGTAGCTAATGTATACGCTTTTTCCAAATAATATTTCACCTTTCTTAAGTCATCAATTGTAATAAAATACTTCGTTACACTTTCTACCAAAGGCTTTATATTAATTCCTTGCACTCCATGCTGGCGGATTCTTGTCTGTTCCTGATATTGCACAAAAGCTAAATTAGCCTGGCCAGAAATAACAATCATGGGAGAAGAATCTGTCCATCCTCCTACTACTCCATTCATAGCATTCACGCTTCCAGGTCCGGCAGTCACTAATGTAATGGCCGGCTTATTCATGATTCTGCCATAAGCATCTCCCGCCATAGCTGCCGATTGTTCATGATGTGTGCAAATGATTTCGTAATTCTTATTCTTTCCAACAGCATCATTTAACCACATTGCCTGACCGCCAGTTACCATAAATGCAGTATCAATCCCTTTCTTTGCGAAAAAATCAAAAATATATTCTGAAACGTTCATTTTTACCCTCCTATAATAGTGAACCTATTTGATAGGTTAAATCATCTTCATTGCTGCCCAGCGGATTACTTAATTGCTCCGCAATCTCAATAATCATGTCTTCCTGTCCGCCTACTGCCTTTCTTCTTCCCAACTCATTAAAAATATCCCTTGGATCCACATCAAATTGCTTAGCTGCCTTTAAAACAGGTATCTTAAAAGCTGAAAACACACCAGACATACCACTTACAATACTAAGTGAATCTAAGCCTCCTATACAGTTTGAAATCTGAGGCATAATATTATCGTTTACATCCAACAATTTATATAAGTCCACATTCGTTGCATAGCCATTTTTCTCAAGAACTGCTATTAAAGCCTCTAGCTGACAATTGCCTGCACCTGCACCAAAGCCTTTTACAGTTCCATCAATAATAGTTGCCCCCTCTTGTATTGCTGTATATGCATTTGCAACCGCAAGCCCCAAATTATTGTGTGGGTGAAAACCTATTTCAATATTCACATTTTCAGATAAAGTAGCGACTGTCTTTTTAACCATTTCCATTGTTGAAGCTCCGGCCGAATCCATCAAAATAACGCCTTTCGCACCATAGGATTCCATCTTTTGAACCTCTTCTAATAATTTATTAATCGACGCCATATGATACATCATTAAAACACCATATACTTCTTTATCGGCATTTCTAGCAAATTCGATGTGCTGCCTTGTTGTATCTGCTTCGGTACAGTGACAACCTATTTTTACAACATCAATTCCTGCATTGATTGCAGGTTCCAAATCATCATGAATCGTACCAAAGCCAGGGATCATATAAACTCCTAACTTTGTTCGTTCCAGATATTTTCTTGCGGTATGTATCATTTCATAATCACTTAATAATGACAGACCTACTTGCAGAGAGGAGGCTCCAAGTCCATTCCCATGTCCGACCACGATGGTATCCATCCCAACCGAATCCATTTCAATACAATAATTCTCAATATTACTAACCGTCAACTGATGCTTGATAGCATGAGAACCATCTCGAAGCGTCGCGTCAATAAAGGATAGCTTTTTCATTTAATCCCTCCTTTGATAAATCAGCTTTTTCGCATAGGCTTGTGCAATCTCAATTGCTGCACAGGTAATGATATCTAAATTTCCTGAATACTTAGGAAGATAGTCACCTAAGCCTATGACTTCAATTGCAGTACTTACTCTTCCATTTTCAAAAACCGGTTCATATAACAAATGGTATCCCGGAACATACTTTTGAATTTTATGAACCATTTCATTTACGTTTTTTTTAATTTCGTCCATATTGGGATGATCAATTAATGCATAGACCGTATTTCTCATATTAACAGGTGGATTCGCAGAATTTAGTATAATAATGGCTTTACTTTTCTCAACGCTTGTAAACTCTTGCAGTGCATCTCTTGTTGTTTGTGTAAATTCATCAATGTTATTTCTTGTCCCTGCTCCTGCTGACTTTGAAGATATGCTGGCAGCAATTTCAATATATTTGGTATCTGGATGAACTTGATTGATTGCATAAGCAATCGGTACTGTCGCCTGACCTCCACAAGTAATCAAGTTAACATTATCCTCTGATAAGCATTCCTCCATATTAATAACAGGAACACACATTTTCCCAACTCGAGCCGGTGTTAAATCAATTGTATATTTCTTAAGCTCTTTTAAGATTGGTGCATGTTCTTTATGAATACTTGCTGAGGTTGCATCAAATACAATGTCACAACAATCCGGGTTGTCTATAATAGCCTGTATTGATTTTGTAGAAGTATTGATTCCCAGCCTTTTAGCCAGCTTAATTCCTTCTGAATCCGGATTTCTTCCAGCAAACATTCCACATTCTAAATTTTCAGAACGCTTCAATTTTAATAAAATATCGGTTCCAATATTTCCCGTACCAATAATACCTACTTTGATTTTATTCATGTATTCTATGCCTCTTAATATTAATTGAATTAGATTATCTACAGTTATTTTATAACAGTCTATCGTTTTGTATTAGGTTATAATAATTTTCATTATATTTTATATTGCATTTGGAGTCAATAACGTAAAATGCATAAAAACCGATACGCCCAGTAAACTATGTATCGGTTCAATTGCTTTAAATAGCTAAAATCTAGTTATAAATATTCATATTTCCCTTGCATTTTTATTATATCAACAATTTTTTTTACATCCTGTGCTTTATCTTTAGCACAAACTAATACTACATCATCGGTTTCAACAATAATAGTGTTATTAATTCCTATCGTAGCGATTAAACGATTATCGGAATAAGAAATGCAATTAGAAGTTTCTAAATTTATCTGTTCACCTTTAATTATGTTACCGTTTTCATCTGTATCATATAATGCGCCTAGCATGTCCCAGCTTCCAACATCATTCCATCCAAAATTACCTTCAAGGACAACCACTTCATCTGAACGTTCCATAATACCATAATCAATGGATATACTTGGTATATTAGGATATACCTCATTGATAGTATCTACTTCCATAATTGTATTCATTGCATCACCAATTTTGATAATGTCATTATATACTCTTGGAAGAAATCTCTTGAAATTCTCTATAATAGTTGAGGCTTTCCACACAAACATACCACTATTCCATAAAAAATCTCCACTTTTTAAATATTTTACTGCTGTTTCATGATTTGGCTTTTCAACAAATCTTTCAACATTTCTTATTATACCAGCTTGTGTTTCATCAAATTTGATATAACCATATCCAGTTGAGGGAAAGGTAGGGGTAATGCCTATTGTAACTAATCTGTCACTTTCTTCTGCCACCTTTACTGCTTCTTTTAAAACCCTTGAGAAACTTTCTTCCTCTTTGATATAATGATCCGATGGGAAAATGCACATTACTCCATCGCCATACTTCTTAATTATCTCCATTGCTGCATACCCAATACAAGCAGACGTATTTCTGACTGCCGGCTCTGAAAGAATATGATCCATTCGTATGCCATCCTCAACAAGGGCTTTCATTTTATCTGACTGATCTTTATTTGTAACGATAAAAATATTTTCTTTTTTAATAAACCCATTCATTCTGTCAATCGTTTCATTTATCATAAGTCCATTGCCACTCAAATTAAGCAACTGTTTCGGCGTGGTTTTTCTACTCAGCGGCCAAAAACGAGTTCCACTTCCACCCGCCATAATTACACCATATGTTTTCATCTATTTATCCTCTCGGCTATTTCAAATACTTTTCAATAATGTACCTAGGTCTATCTTTTGTCTCTAAATATATTTTACCAATATACTCTCCAACTATACCAATTGCCAAAATCTGAAGACCGCCTATTGCCCATATTGAAACTATTGTAGATGTCCACCCTTGTATCGTAACTCCTCTAAAGTGCTGTATCACAGACCATATTGCCATTAAGATACTGGCTAGAAATATTAAAAATCCAACGGTTGTAATCATTCTGATTGGCTTAACACTAAAAGATGTAATTCCATCCATTGCAAAAGACAACATTTTCTTCAAAGGATATTTCGATTCTCCTGCAAATCGCTCATTACGTTCATACTCCACTATGGCGCTCTGATATCCAATCTGTGGAACGATTCCTCTTAAGAAAAGATTTACTTCTCTAAAATCTTTCAGATTATCTAAACTTCTCTTACTCATCAAACGATAATCCGCATGATTATATACCAGATCGACACCCATTAAAAGCATTAGCTTATAAAATCCCTGGGCAGTAAATTTCTTAAAGAACGTATCTTTCTTTCTGGCACTTCGAACACCATAAACGATATCATTGCCTTCATAGTATTTTTTTACAAACTCGTCCACTACATTAATATCATCTTGTAAATCCGCGTCCATAGAAATTACCATGTCAGCATATTCTTTGGCTGTCATCAATCCTGCTAATAATGCATTTTGATGTCCTCTGTTTCTGGCAAGATTTACACCTTGAATCAAAGAATTATTTTCATGAAGTTCTTCAATTATCTTCCATGTGCTATCCTTAGAGCCATCATTAACATACAAGATTTTACTTTCTTCTGAAATGAGTTGCTGGCTTATTAATGAATTCATTTTCTCTGTTAATCTCTTTGTTGTTTCATACAATACTTCCTGCTCGTTATAACAAGGTATAACTAAATATAATTTTTCACTATTTGACATATCTATATCCTCTAATTTAGTTTATAATACTTAACTTATATGATAAATTGTAACATATTTGATAAAAGAGTCAATGTATAACATAAAACTTATATAACGAAACCTTCACTTGAATTTTATTCTATGTACTACAATACTTGCTTTATCCATATATTTTTATTTTACGCCACAAATGTTCATAATAAATATCTACATTTATTATTTAATACAATAGAAAAATTGACTTCCCTTATATTCAAATACACTTTTCACTTTAAAATCATTCAATTCAAATTTTTCATATACATCTTTTGTTATAAAAATGGCATTCTTACTTTTTGCTTGATTAAGAATAAATTCTTCCGTCCAAGCATTCATGTCTGAAAAATCTATTACGTAACACTGTGTATTCCATTCTAAAACACTATATAGTTCAGGAATTCCCAATCCAAATGCATATGTATCTTTTGGTACTTCATCTTTAATAGAATTTGCAAATTCAACTAGCATATTATAGTTCTGATAACCATTATCTAACTTTGTATTTAATCTTACAGCTCCACCAATTATTGTTCCCGCTGCCAGAACAACCAAAACACTAAAAGCTACTCCGGCTACTGAGCCTTTTACAACTTCATAGCAATGCAATTCCTGAATTAATGATATATCCAATTTTCTAATAAACATGATACCCCGTTTTATTAATATAACCGATAACAATATTGCTGATGTGTGAGAAATATCCAGATTATAATATGCTGCCCTATTCATAAAATAAGTCATTTGCCCCATTCCAATTATAGTAATAACAACGCTTAGTCTAGCATCATACCTTTCTTCTTCACAATACTTGATACTACTAAACACATATTTTTGCAATATCCAGCCTATTATAATTGCATATAGTACCAATTCAATCATGTATGCACTTAGCGTTTTAGGCAATTCACTTGTTATAAAATCTGTTAATGTAAATATAGGATATAAAAATATCTGCAAACTATTAATTTCTCCACCACAAGAAATATTATATAGGTTAACTAAGCAATAAGCACAAAAAAAACTAATGATTACACTAATAACTTGTTTTATAATAGTTTTTAATATACAAGTAATTTTACCTTTATTTTCACAAATACTATCAAATATTAATAATCCTGCCCAAGCTATTGCGCAAACCAGACCAGTTTCAGTATTCCAAATAATTGCTATAGCTGATACGAAGTAGCCCAGTAATATCTTATTACTGGTCATCTTGTTCTTAATGAAAACACATGATATATAAATTAATATAGCTGGAAATATTACCCTATGAGGCTGAACTTGCCAGTAATTGCCCACTCTCATACCTACCGTCGGTAAGGCTAACGCTAAACATGCCAATATACGAACAGCATTTTTCTTAATAAGATTATGCACTATCAAACATGATAATAGCATAGCCATTATCCCAATAATAAAAATTATCAGAACAATATTTCTCATATTACACCCTATAATTCCTAACGGAACTCTATAAAATATTGCATAATGCCCATATATACTGGTAAAAAATTCGTTATAAGTTGCATTATTCATAATTTGATAAATTGAATTGCAATATGCATGACCATGGTATAAATCAGCATTAAAATAATTAGGTATATAGAGAGAATAACCACTTATTAAAGATATCACAAAATAGATTAAATATATAGTTTTTCCATTTTGTATTTCTTCTGTAGTACGTATAAACTGTAAAGATACTATAATTAATACAATTATCGTCGGAACCAAAATATAATTTGAAATCTTATGCCAAATATATGTTTTGCTATCTCCCCCAAACATGTTTACTTCATTAACATAGACACTTGAAAGAATGGCTATACTACCTAATATAATACTTAATAAAAAAATACTTTTAACTAATCTATTTTCACAAAACTTAACTGTAATAAACTTACTAAAAAAAATAATACCTATTATAAAAATTAAAACAAATAAAACACTTGTTATCAAATATAATAATAAATTTCCATTTCCTATTTTTCTTAATTGATTCATTGCATCAGTGCTTAATAAAACACCCATGAACAAAACTGTATCCAATAAGATTGCTATGACACCAATAATTACACTTCTCATGCATTGATTATTTTGAACATTTTCAACTCTTTTCTCTTTAATACAATTCATTATATCACCTGTTTCTAGCTTTCACTTTAAATATAATTGCCTATCATTCGTACCATTAATCAAAATTGATTCTTTCCTCTTCAATAACTAAAGGTCGTTTCATAATTCTAGTATTTATATTCATTACATATTCACCAAGCAATCCAATAAAAAACAGTTGTAAAGATCCCATCAAAAATACACCTAGTACAACTGGTGTCATACCGGCTACAAATCTATCCCAATTTACTAATTTTAATATTAAATAAATGATTGCAACGCACAAACTAATGGCGGAACATAAAAATCCTCCTATGGTGGCTATTCTCAGACCTATTTTAGTATAAGAAGTAAAGCTTAACATAGCAGCATCATATAACCGATACCAATTATTATGAGTCTTTCCCGCTCTCCTTTTTGCCTGAGTATATTGAACATCTTTTCTCTTATAACCTAATTCAGCTACAATTCCTCTTATAAAAGGTGTTGGATCTTCTAAATCCCGCATTACTTGAATAAAAGATTTGTCGTACAAGCCAAAACCTGTAAAATGTTCAATTTGCTCTACTTCTGACATTTTTTTTATCATCTTATAATAGCAAGTTCTTAAGAACCTCATTATTCTGTTTTCTTTACTAGCCGTCTTTATGGCACTAACTATTTTATATCCCTTTTCCCATTCATGTACCAAAACTGGAATCATTTCAATCGGATCTTGAAAATCAGCACATATACACAGTGTACAATCGCCTGTAGTTTGACACATGCCATAATATGGTGAATTAAACTGTCCAAAATTTTTAGCATTTAATATGGCTTTAATTTTGGGATTTTCTTTGCAAATTAGCTTTAATAATTCTCTTGTTTTATCTTTTGAATCATTATCAATAAATACTAATTCATAATCATATTGTGGCAAACTTCTTCCAATTTCTTCTACGATTGCCTTACTGATTGGCAATATATTTTCTTCTTCATTAAAACACGGTACTAAAACACTAATTTTTTTCATATTATCTCCCGTATACCTAGTCACTAACAATTGTTCATGTAATCTTTAACAGCTTCCCTGTAAAATTTACTAATATAACGTTCTATTCCTCATCTATTCGTTTAGTATCTTTAAATGCCCACAATTTATTAATCATAAAATTTAATGGAATTGTTATAATCAAATTAATGATTGGTCCAAATAATTTGGGAATATGCAAAACGTCCACCCATATAATCAATAATATATTGGCTAAAATTAATCCTGTTATTGCATAAGCCATAAAAGTTTTCACTAAAGTTTTTAGAATTGAACGTTTTTCCCCTGTGCTCTCTCTGAATACATACTTGTTATTCCAATAAAATGAATTTAATACACTGACAATAAAACCTAAAGTATTTCCAGCTAAATAGTGCATTCCCATCAACATACTGAGCAAATAGACAACATATGATATTAAGGTATTTGATAACCCAACAATACCAAATTTCACAAATTGCATTAAACTATCCCACTGATCTTCACTTATGTCTACACCAATCTTTTTTAAAGGAATAAAAATAACAAGCTTAGCTATCTTCTCAATTATTAACCATGTCTTATTCAACATACTATTTAACTGCGTCCTTAATCACCATTGCCATATAATCAATCATTTCATCTGTCATACCAGGATATACTCCAATCCAAAATGTATCATTCATAATTCTATCAGTATTTGTTAATTCACCTATTACTCTGTAACCTACTCCTGTCGCTCTCATTTCATCAAAGCAAGGATGCTTAATTAAATTGCCTGCAAACAGCATTCTTGTTTGCACCCCTTTTTCTTCAATATATTGAACTACAGAATTTCGATTTACGCCATCTTTACAAGTAATCAAGAAACCAAACCAGCTTGGTGTTGAATTTTCACATGCTTTTGGAAGTATTAATTTGTCTGATGTATCAACTAAGGCATCTTTTAATCGGTCAAAGTTATATCTTCTCTTTTCAACAAAAGACGGAAATTTAACTATCTGGGCGCATCCTACTGCTGCTTGCATATCAGTGGCTTTCAAATTATAGCCAAAATGGGAATATACATATTTATGGTCGTAACCTAAGGGTAATTCTCCATACTGCTTGTCAAATCTATGTTTACAAAGATTATCCACTCCTGATGGGCATATACAGTCACGTCCCCAATCTCTAAAAGAACGAATTGCTTTGTGTAACAATGCATTATTTGTATAGACAGCTCCGCCTTCTCCCATAGTCATATGGTGCGGAGGATAAAAGCTAGATGTTCCGATATCTCCTACGGTTCCAGTAAATTTCTCTTCTCCGTTAATCATATATTTAGATCCCAAAGCATCACAGTTATCTTCGATTAGCCAAAGATTATATTTATCACAGAATGCTTTAACTGCTCCCAAATCAAAGGGATTACCTAATGTATGCGCTACCATAACTGCTTTTGTTTTTTTGGAATATGCTTCCTCTAATTTTGTTACATCTATATTATATTGTGGAATTGTCACATCAACAAAAACAGGCGCTGCGCCATATTGTATTATAGGTGCAACAGTTGTTGGAAATCCTGCCGCTACCGTTATTACTTCGTCCCCTCTTTTAACTTGTCTTTCTCCAAGAAGTGGAGAAGTCAACGCCATAAATGCATTCAAATTTGCAGAAGAGCCTGAGTTAACTAAAGAACAATATTTAATTCCAAGGTATTCTGCGAATTTTTGTTCAAATTCATCCGTATATCTACCAGCCGTCAGCCAAAATTCAAGCGAACTATCTACTAAATTAACCATTTCTTCATGCCCATAAACTCTTCTGGCATAAGGTATTCTATCTCCATCTTGAAACTTCTTAGATTGATTATGAAATGTATCACAATACTTTTCCACCATTGCTAATATTTCTTCACGTGCCTCTTGCTCTTTCATATTTTCAAACATCTAAATACTCCTTATTCATTTAATAATTATATTATTGTAATTCAATAAATTCACGAATTTGCTTGTCCATAATACCTGATACATTTTCATTATTAAAATAGATTTTAGTCCACTCGACTGTTTTTTCTATAGCCTCTTCGACTGACCAGCGAGTTTTCCATTCAAATACACTTTTTATCTTTGAACAATCTAGCTTAAGGAAATTAGCTTCATGCGGTCCACCATCATACTGGTTAATCCATTTTAAATTATTTCCCCATTTTTTTACAAATATATCTACCAGAGTACCAGTTGTTACACAATCCTTATCATCTGGTCCTACATTGTAAAACCCTGCAAATGAAATATCCTTATATTGTTTTTCTACAATCATTAAATACGCCATGACTGGTTCTAATACATGTTGATATGGTCTTGTAGAGTAAGGATTTCGGACAACAATATCTTCTTCTTTTTCAACTGCTCTTATACAATCCGGTATAATTCTGTCATTCGCAAAATCACCTCCGCCTATCACATTACCTGCCCTCGCTGTTGAAATGGCAACTTTTCTATCTGCAAAAAAAGAATTGATATAACTATGTGTTACTAGTTCTGAACATGATTTACTATTAGAATATGGATCAAATCCATCTAAGGAATCATTTTCTCTATATCCCCAAATCCACTCATTATTCTTATAAACCTTATCAGTTGTTACATTTAAGAATGATTTTACACAGATATTTAATCTTATACATTCACAAATATTAACCGTACCCATAACATTTGTTTCATAGGTATAAACCGGGTTTTTGTACGAATCTCGTACAATTGGCTGAGCAGCTAAATGAATCACTATTTCCGGTTGTACTTTTTTGAATACTTCCTGTAATTTACCTAAATTGCGGATATCTCCGATTACAGAGTCCATTTTATTTTCTAACTCAGCAAGTTCATACAAACTGGGACTTGTAGGTGCTTCCAAAGAATATCCTGTTACAAGCGCCCCAGCATTTATTAATACTTTACACATCCAAGATCCCTTAAAACCAGTGTGTCCTGTTACCAACACCTTTTTTCCCTGAAAAAAATTCAAATCAGTCATTAGTCCTCCCACACTTTCCATGGTGCCACACCGTCTGCTAATAGCTGCTCTAATTTTTCCATATCACGTTTCGTATCCATGCACTGCCAAAAGCCCTTATGCATAAATGCATTCAGTTCACCATTTTTTGCTACTTCCTCTAATGGTTCTCTTTCAAATATTGTAGAATCGTTCTCTATATATTCAAATATCTCAGGATTCAGTACCATATACCCAGCATTAATAAGACTTCCATCACCTTCACTTTTTTCTCTAAACGTTTCAACAACTCCTTCTTTACCTACTTCCAAAACTCCAAAACGCTGTCCAATATTGACAGCAGTAAGCGTAGCAATTTTACCCTGTTTCTTGTGAAATTCTACTAACGATTTGATATCAACATCACAAACACCATCACCATAGGTAAGCATAAATGGTTCATTCCCAACATATTTCTTTATTCTTTTGATACGTCCACCTGTCATCGTATTAAGACCAGTATCAACAATTGTTACTTTCCAAGGTTCCGCAAAATTCTTATGAACAGTCATCTCATTTTTACTTGTAAAGTCAAATGTAATATCACTATTATGTAAATAATAATCTGCAAACCATTCCTTAATTACATGTTGCTTATATCCCGCACAAATTACAAAGTCATTATAGCCAAATGACGAATAATATTTCATAATGTGCCATAATATTGGCTTCCCAGCAATTTCAATCATCGGCTTTGGCTTTAAATGACTCTCTTCACTTATTCTTGTGCCAAATCCCCCTGCTAATAACACTACTTTCATTATATTTCTCCTTATCAATAATAGCATTTTGCATTTATAATGACTAAAGCTATCAATATTAAAGTTTGATTTTTTAATTTCCAATTAAATTCTTAATTTGTGTGCCAGTGCATATTTTACACTTTCTAATTAATTATTCTTTATGATAAACATATTATTTATAAAATTATTCTTTTACTATTAAACATATTTATAAATAAAATTTCACTAATTTCGTAACATTATTAAATTCGATTTGCTTATAATCAAAATCCAAAATAATTGTATTATCATTATATAATTTACTAATATCACTTAATGAATGTATAATATAAACCTCAAAAGATCCCAAATTGCCGTTTTTCGCTAAAGGTCTAAGTGAATTCATAATAATATCAGCATTTAAGGTCTCATTCTTATCGTATATTACCAATCGTGCATTCCATAATTTATTACCATATATATTAAAAGTTTTTTCATATAGTGATTCTGTAGTTAACATTGTTGACCAATAATATAACCTACTATAGTAACTTCTGTAATAATTCTCCAATGGTATCATGAGTACCCAAAACAAGAATAGTAGGCACAAAATATATTTTTTTAAAATTTTATTAATTGCTGACTCATATATTATTTTAATCATATATGCTACAAGTAGTAACATCGCTGTATAGGTAACATATATCCATCTCATCTCTACACGAATAGTGATACTAGATGATACAATACACAGCACTATAAATAGTAAAAATAGTGATACATTATATAAATTTCTTTTCCTCCTTTCTTTATCTTGTTTTATTAATACAATAGAAGATAAAACTGCTAATCCAAATAAAATTCCAGCTACCATTACACTTATTAATTTGTATCTGATTCTCATTTCATGCCATTGAATTCCACACAAATAACGCTCACCATTATTTATCCCCACAAGATACAAAATTTGTGAAGCAACATATTTAATAATTTGTGTAATATTAAAAGTTTCTATTGCATTTGTACCACCGGTTCCATCTAACATGTGTTCTTTAAATAAACATATACGTAAAACAAAAAACAAAACAAAGCTTATACTAGGTAATATTAATTTTAAAAAATTTTTATATGTAAATAAATTTTTAAATTTTAAATCTTCACCTACAATTAAAGCATATATAAAAATTGGATATAAGATAATAAATCTTTCATGTACATATGGTATAAAAAAATATATATAAAATGCTATAAAATAATACTTTGCATTTTTTTGATTTATATACTTATATATATAATATAGCATCAATATAGACATTAGCAATGCCATGGCTTCCATTATTCCTAATACTTGATTAATATTATAATAAGAAAATCTAGATAATAAAAACAAAATAGCTCCCATTAAACCAATTAGCTCATTATTAATAATTTGATCAATCATATAAAATAAAACTATTGCTATAATCCAAGCAAGTACTAAATTAACTACTCCAATAACTGCTATTTTTGTACCAACTATGGAGAAAACGCCGTAAATCATAATATTAAATACTGGCCTAAATTTATTAGATGATAAAGAAAATACAAATTCTGAAAATGAATCTTTCATATATTCATTCCATAAAAATAAATCATCATTACACAAAGACTTAATCAATATATCTGCGTTTATTACGTAATTAGTTAATGCTATAATAATAATATAAAGTAAAAGTCTATATTCTTTCTTATTATTCCAATCTTTTTCTTTTAACATATTGAATTACCTCAATGAAAATAATTTTCGACTTTTTATTTTTATAGAAAGCAAATTTGTTATACCCCATATCACCAATTATAGTATTTCAAAAACCACTCTATAAAAATATTAATTCCTTCTTCTAATGTAGTCCTTGGTCTAAAATTAAAATCTCTCTCTAATTCTGACACATCTGCATAGGTCTGGTAAACATCCCCTGGCTGCATAGGACAAAACTCTTTTATTGCTTCTTTTCCTAATTCTTTTTCCAATATTTCCACAAAAAGCATCAACTTCTCAGGTTTATTGTTTCCAATATTATAAACTTTATGACCAACCTGATTTCTATCTAAGACAGGAGAATTTGCTAATATTCTAACTATCCCTTCAACTATATCATCTATATATGTAAAGTCTCTATACATATTACCATTATTAAATATTTTAATTGGTTGGTTTCTTATAATTTTTTCGGAAAATGAAAAATATGCCATGTCTGGTCTTCCCATTGGACCGTATACCGTAAAAAATCTAAGTCCCGTAGCTTTTATATTATACAACTTACAATATGAATATGCCATCAATTCATTTGATTTTTTTGTTGCAGCATAAAGACTGACTGGCATGTCCACTTTATCTTCTGTTGAAAACGGTACTTTATCATTACAACCATAAACAGAGCTTGAAGACGCATAAATTAAATGATCTACCGGATAATATCTACAACACTCCAGTATATTAAAAAATCCAACAATATTGGACTGAATATATGCATCCGGATTCTCTATACTATATCTTACCCCTGCTTGAGCCGCCAGATTTACTACAATGTCTATATTAACGCTCTTAAATAATGCTTCCAAAGCCTCTTTATTGGCTAAATCACCCTTTATAAACTGAAACGTCTTATAAGCCTCTAAGATCTTAAGCCTGTCATTCTTTAATTTTACATCATAATATGCATTTAAATTATCAAACCCTATGACTGTTAATCCATCTAAAAGTAATCTTCTGGCCAAATGAAACCCTATAAACCCAGCTGCTCCAGTAATCAAAATTACTTTACTACAATTTAATTCCTTATAATCGCTTCTCATAATAACCTCCGCATTATAAACTCCTGCCAACTGAATAATATTCTACGCCTGCCGACTGCATCTCTTTCAAATCAAATAAATTTCGTCCATCATAAATCAGTGCTGTTCTCATCCATTCCTTAAATTCTTCCGGTCTGATATCCTTAAATTCCTGCCACTCCGTAAATATAAAACACACCTGTGCATTTTTTAATGCTTCTTGTACAGAGTTAGTATAGATAATACCTTCTGAGTATTTCTTCTTAAAATTGTCCATTCCTACCGGATCATAAGCGTAAATATCTGCTCCTTGTTCCAAAAGAAGAGGTACATTATCTAACGATGGAGCTTCTCGAAGGTCATCCGTTCCCGGTTTAAAAGTCAAGCCTAATACAGCCACTTTCAATCCACTAAAGGTAATTAATCTCTTGCAGGCCTTTTTAAACAAGCTAACTTTCTGTGCCTCATTTACATCTATTGCAGCCTTTATTGTTTTTAATTCATAATTATTCTGCTCTGCTAACCATTTTAATGCCTTTGTATCTTTGGGAAAGCAACTTCCACCATAGCCAATTCCTGCATTTAAAAATTTTTCTCCAATTCGGCTATCGAAAGACATTCCCTTTGCAACATCTTGAATATTGGCTCCGACCAATTCACACAAATTAGCAATATCATTCATATATGAAATTTTTAATGCTAAAAAATCATTGCTCGCATATTTTATCATCTCTGCACTTCTTCTACTTACTGAAACAATCGGCAAATTAAAGGGAGCGTATATTTCACGAAGTATTTTTTCAGCTTTTTTACTTTCTGTACCAATAATTATTCTGGCAGCATGAAGAGTATCCCTTACAGCGGTTCCCTGTGCCAAAAATTCCGGATTACTAGCTACCTCTATATTAACATCTTTTAAAAGCGCATCCTTTATGAACTGCTCAACTTTATCATTAGTCCCAACTGGAACCGTTGATTTAACAACAACAAGACAGTCTTTCTCAACTGTCTCTGCAATCTGTCTGGCCACATTTGCAACATATGTCATATTGGCTGAACCATCTGGCTGTTCAGGAGTCCCAACGCCAATAAATATAGCATCTGCATCTCTATATGCTTTTTTATAATCAGTCGAGTAATCCAAACGCCCAGCATTATAGTTTTTTACCATCAGCTCTTCTAAATCCTGTTCATATATTGGTGAAATACCATTCTTCAACATTTCTATTTTCTTATTGTCTACATCTATACATAATACCTGATGACCTACCTCTGCAAAACATACACCTGCCACCAATCCTACATATCCCGTGCCTGCTACTGCTAGTTTCATTTAATTCTTCTCCTTTATATTTTTTATTCCAATAGGTCAACATAACTTAAAGATAACTTGACTGAAAGTTCACGCTTATCACCATTATTCGGAGTAAACGTATTTGATGCCTCTATTTTTATTTCTTCATCTATAGGAACATAAATTTCAAGCTTATTTTCTACTTCATCTTTCACCTCTAACGTATATACTTCATCACCAACTGAACATGTTAATATAACATCAGACATATTTTTCAAACAATATGCTTCAATTAATACATATTGCCCTGTATTATTCCTTGGATAAATCACAGCACTTTTCCCAAACCACCCATCAGAATAGTAATCGCCTTCTAACGTATCAAATTGTGATTCTTCTATTGTATTAATTTGTGATTCACCTTTTGATAAATACCTTATTTTAACATATTCCGGTATTTCAAAATAATTACGTATCCAATATATTATAAACTCTTGATGATAAGGCATTTGTTGTGCATATAAATCATTCTTTAGCTTATAAATGTTTATCGAACCTATATTTTCTCCATTCTTTATTCTTCTACTTGCATTTATTAGCTGCTCATCATTATACTTATTGATATTATAATTATCATAATAACCTTTAAAAATAGTAATAAAATTAACACACGAAAATATTATTATAGTTATTATCACTACTTTAGTAAATAATCTGATTTTTTTACTATTAATAGCTATAACTAAATTTTCCACAATGAATAAGTGTAATATAAATTCAAACATAGTATGTGATCTTGTACAAATTGATGGAGTAATAAGCATTGCTCCTTGTGAGCAACATCCTGCTATAAATAATGCTAAAAGTATGTACTTTTTTTCACAAAAGTATTGAATTAATACATGCAATACAAATATAATTATCCAAATGAACCTAATTCCAAAATCAATATTTTCATTTACTGTAATAACAGCAGCAGCTAATAAATATACTGCAAATAATGCATAGATAACCGATATTGTTTTTTGCAATATTATATTTTTTAATCTTAATGCCATAAAAATTCCAATTATTATAAGAATTAATGTAAATGCTGTATTATACTTACCAATATTAATGTTAATTATTTGGGGAGTATTTTTAATAACTTTCTCTACCAAAGATAAACTATTAAATTCCTCATACATTGTATTATCTGCTCTCAAAAAATTACCGGGTGCCAATATTTCTAACAGTCCACCACATAATGCAGACATGAAATATATAGAATCAATTTTATTAAAATTCTTTATTTTGAAACCGAACTTACCAATATTCACGAATACATAGTTTGCTATTACATATACTATTGCCATTAATGCCATCTGTTCTTGAGAAAATGCCGCAGCAAAATACAATACTGATATAAGCAGCACCTCGTACCATTTTTTATTCTCACTTCTTTCATACAAGTATATTGCACCAAAAAAAGGGAGCAAAGACCATACATATGAAATACTAGCACTATACCAGTATATTCCATCGTTAAGAGTCAGTATATTAAACGTTCCATAAAGGATACATATCATAAAAGCTGTAAAAAGATCTGTGTCTTTTCGAGTAGTAGGTACTAGAATCAAAATCTTGTACATAAAAAAAGAAATCATACATATTACTATTGCTTGTAGTATCTGCATCAATCTTACTCCACCAATCTTAAAAATAAGTATTTCTGCAAAGTAATATAGTATTCTTCCGCCCCAATTATTATAATGCCACTTAAGAAATTCTACAATATCTTGTAACTGATAGTTCATTCCATTTTCGTTGCCTGTCCATCCATATGTTAAACTAGCATAACCATAATCGTCAAAATACATCCACACACAACGATGAATTGCAATAAGTGACAATAAAAATATGCCAAAGACAAAAATTATTTTTTGATTATTAGTACATTTTTTTAACTTAAACATTATTATTTCGTTCCTCTCTATACAAACAAACTCAATTTTGTAAAATACTTTTTATTACCCATGCCAGTCTTCTCTCATCTTCGCCAAGGCCTAATTGTGCCGGAACAACCGCTTTGTCAGTAATAATACAAACATTCAAATTATCCATTAATTTCAATTCATCAGTCTTTTCAATTGTAAACTCAAAAAACTCTTCGGAGTTAAATATTCTTTCGTTCACTAACTCACTGTTTATATAAACGGCCATTTTCAAATTCTCAATACCAGCAGCCTGATAAATTTGAAAAGGCATATATCCGCTTATTACTATCGTATCAGAATTAGTATCATTGGTTAAATCAATTGAAATATTATCCGATACCCATGCTTGTCCATCCTCAATTGTATAGGAACCCCTTAATACATCTTCACTGCTTACCTTACTTACATTCCAATCAGCTTTTGTATTAAAATTGTACATATCTCTACTCTGTGATATATCTACAGTAAATAATCCTACATTACCATCTAAATTTTGAGCCGGTTCTGCCTTATCACCACCACCATACCATACAAATAGTAAATCTTTTTCTTTGTTAAATAGGAAAGTAGTATCACATATTACTTGGCTATCCCACGTATTGTTTTGTGATTCTATTAATCCAGCATAATTATTTTTGTACCAATTAATACCATCAAGCGAATATGCCAGACCAATATTTCTTACTTCTTGTGCATTTCTTCCTGTATATAGCATATAGAAATATGGTGCTTCATAATACACACTTGGCTCACCCAAACCATTCTCATCAAAGCTTCCTCTTACACCAATATCCATGACTGGATTTGCAACACTTTTGATCCAATTTATCCCATCTACTGATACTGCTACTCCAAGCCTTTGAATACCCAAATCATTCATACCTAAATAGTACATATATAACTTTCCATTATGCTCAATTACATATGGATCTGCAGTTGCCTGACCATCCCATTCTCCAGCCACTCCACAAGTAAGAACTGTATTTTCCTGTTTTGTAAAACCAATTCCATCATCTGAAGTTGCCAATCCAATTTGAGAGAAACCTTCTTCATCCGTACCTTGATAATAGTAATATATTTTATTATTAAAATATACCGCAGATCCATTTGCTGCTATATAATTGGAATCCCATCCTTCCTCAGACAGTGTTAGAATTGGATTATTCTCATATTTCTCCCATGAAATTCCATCTTCAGAAGTTGCAAGACCTGTGCTCCACTTCTCACCATTATATCCAGAGTAGTAATTATAATATGTTCCATTAATCTCTATAACTGAAGGATTTAATAGGTCCACGCTATCCCATTCTCCGTCACTACCACGTTCCAAAACAGGACTTTCATATTTTTGAACTATTTCAAAAGGAGCTGACTTCACTAACTTATTCACTGATTCCAGTTTGAAATCTGAAGAAATTGCATTATTATCTCCTGGCTTAGAGTTTTGATCTAGTTTGATTCCTTGTCCTATAACATAGGATAGTATTAAGCTTCCGCAAAATGCCAAAGAAATTACTAATTTTATATTTCGTTTCTTCATTATATTTACTCCTTTTGATAATGTAAAGTATCGCAAATTCCATCATTTTTTTTATTCTTTACTACACAAAAAAGTTTTAACATGATAGCTCTATTAGTTTTTATTCCATTTTAGAGTATATTGCAAATTATGGTAAATGTAAAGTTAAAGCTATTATCCTAATATAACAACTATCATATATTGAGTTTCGACTATTCCTGCTTGATACTATTTATAATATATGATAAGTTGCGTTCATCCTCGGAGATACCCCATTTTTTAGGTATGAAATCATAATCTGTAGACAATTCAATATGCATGGAATCACCCTGTCTCTCTAAGGTATCAATCGGAATTTCTATCTGAAAAACTTCTGATGAATTAAATATCTTTTTATATACCTCTTCTCCATTAATTTTCACATTCAGTGTTACAGCATTTATATTCTTCTGCATATATATATCTAATGGCATATATCCGTTAAGAATGAGCTTTGATGCATCATCATTATAATATAAATCAACAGAAGCTTCCGATTGCATCCATACATTCTTGCTTCCAGCATCTCCTTCTATTCCATATGAGCCTGACAATACCTCTTCACTGCTTACTAATGATGTTGTCCAATCTGCTTCTGTATCAAAATTAAACATATCTCGATTTTGAGATACATTTATATCCGCTTTGACAACATCCAAGCTACCTTTGATATATTCCAGCTTAATAATTCCCGCCTCAACATCATATTCAGCGCTAATATCTTCTACATATTCCTCCTTGAATGTTCCTCTAACATTCTTTTTGGTCCAGATAATTCCGTCGTTTGACACAGCTATTCCAATTTGTCGCTTTAATTCTGAATTCTCTCCAATATAAATCATATAATAATAGGGCGCTACATATACCACATCTGATTTAATAATAGCTGTATCATCAAAAGCTCCTGTCTTTCCAAGTTTTAAAATAGGATCTTTATATATTTTCCACTCATTATCATCTTTCGATGCAGCCAGTGCTACCTGATTACTATCTATATCTTGATAATATACATAATTAATTCCGTTATACATAAAATAATCTGGATTATAGCCTTGTAATTCTTCTGGCATTGTTTCTTCTTCTGATATAAACTGATTACTATCATAAATAGATGTCAACCACAGTGGTACATTTTGTACAGTTTCATTTGATATTTTCTTAAAGTATATGCTATTCTTGGAAATTCTAGATTCCCACCAGTTAACTCCTATATATATAAATTTACCGACATGAAGTACTATTAATAGAATTAGTCCAAGTGTAATGGTATATTTTTCTAGTTTATTACATCCAAGATAATAAACTTCATTATAATTATTAATATTTAAACATTCATCTGCATCTTCCTCATTTTCCATATTCATTAGAAATCCAACTATTAGATAGTATACTAGCCATAACATTTTCCAGAATGGTCTCTCATCCATAGTATCTAACAATGCACACATAATAAATGCTATTACTATGTTTAATGGTAACATAGCATTTTTTTTCTTATAAGAATTATTAATAAAATACTTAATGGCATACCAAAAAGAAAAAAATAACATAATTATATAAGGTATACCAGTAAAGATACCATATTTGTACATCATTCCAATAATAGCGTTGTGAGAAGGTGATGCACTTGATATAGACTCCATATATAAAAAATCTTTGTGTCCAACTAAATTCATATTTCTAATATATGTCATCCAAAAATCAAATCTATTGTTGCTAAATTGCCCTAATGAAGAAGAATTTTTTAATGTTTTTACTATTCTATTACTATCTTCGGCTGCATATACTGGAATCGATACGTTGTCGATTTGTTTGACAACTATCTTTTGATTACTATTTTTTAATGATATATTATTGATTGACCAAATACTAACTTCCCATGTTATTGGTATAATTACCAACATGAAAATAATTATAATTATATTTTTAAGCTTTTCAGAATATTTCTTCCTCATAATATAAATTTTAGCTATTTCTAAAAATATAATTAATAACATTGCCAATAAAGTTGTCCTAGTTTGAGTTAACCATAAAAAACAAGAAGCAAATCCCAATAAAACATTGTTAAACACTAAACCTGATTTTATTTGTTTTAACTCAACATAATAATCTAAATCAGATATCAATACCGCAAAAACAACTATAACATATCCTGCAAACTGATTAGAATTACTATACAGACCTGCATAGCGCAAAATTCCTTGGGACTCATTATAAAAAAACAAACATTTAATTATGCAAGGTATAAAAGTAATTAAAATTGCCGTTCTTAAATAATTCAGAACTTTTTCACGTTTCTCAATTTTCCCTGTAATATAAAAATAAATGCCTAAAACGCCTAAATTAAAATATCCAATCATGCCTTTTGTTTGATCAGTAAATATTTCAGAAATAATCATAAGCACACTTAAAATAATCCAAGACATCGCTAAAGGGTTATTCCATTTTACCCTTATATTGTTTTCTTTAGATAATAATTTTGTAATCAAAAATATGCCTATAGTTATGTATATAATTAATTCAATATATTGTACATCATAAGAAATCGAATACATTTTATAAAATACTAATAATAAAGTCGTAACAATAGTACATGTTACAATATAGTAATATTTACTTATATACTTGATTTCTTTAAATAAAATTCTCTTTAGCATGTCATAAATATATATTAATACATCACTTAAAACATAGTATTTAAATACTATGTTTTTATAACGAAAAAATTTACTCAACCCTATACTCAAGCTTATATAAACTATAAAACAAACACATACATATTTTGCAAATAAAACCCAATTACTAAATGCCAACTCAGAACGAAATTGCATTTTTTGTATCTTAAAACTTATATTAGACATATTTTTAAAATTAACTTTAATATATGAAAATCCATCTTGCGAAATTTTTAAAAGTTCAGTACTTCCAGAAAGTTCAATTTCTTTTTCTTCTAATATATGTCCCATATCGTCATAAAAATATAATTTTGCTTTTTCGTTTATATTATCAGACAAGAAATTAATTAACAAATAATTATAATTATCGGCATTAGTAACATAGAAATTAATTGTTACATCATTATTCAATATATCATATTCATTATTTTCCTTTTTAACATCATCGTTCAAACTAGGGACAGCGTCTAAAACATATTTTTTCTCTACATTATTTTCAGTTACTCCCCATAGGTTTACCATATATGCCGCAAAATAGATTGATATAAATATTCCAATCAGCATAAACACTACTTTGTGTATATTTAATTTAATTCTATGGTAACATCTCATTATTAAAACCTCTAGTTCTATATTTAGCTAATTCTTACATTACATATAATAGAATATAATATTTTTGTCATAAACGAGCCTTTAAGATATTCTATTTGAAAACTCAAAGATTAATTTCTCTATCAGATGTATATAACATTTAAATAATTACTCCTCCCAAAAGATTTACTTCAAGCTCTCTAATTTTATTTAATTCTCTTTCTATCTCTGAATATTTTGAACATCCCAATTTTTCCACTATAATTACATTTTTCATTTGAATCATTTCTTTTAATGAGCTTATATTTTCTAAGATATCAGTACCTAATTTTACTTTAAAACCATATTTTTGTAATTGAGCAACTATATCCTGAACTATTTTATCATTAATATACTCTATATTGCTACTTGTTAAATATATATTTTCCTCATTATATTTATCCCATATTAATTGTATATTACCCGCTAATAATTCTATCTGAAGTTTAACATCAGCTTTTTGTCTTTGTCCATCTTTTAATTTTAAAATCATTTTATCTATATGGCAAAATAATCGTTTCCTGATTTCCTCGTCTTTTTTAATATAGCCCAACAATTTTACGTTAAAAACTTTCAAAATATTTTCAGGCATTGTAAGTTTAGTACTAAAAAGAGTTCTTAATGCCACTAATATACACGCTATAGTAATTCCAAGTACGCCTCCTATTAAAGCGTATTTTTTACTTAAAACTGGTTTGCTAATTTCTAAAGTATTTTCATCAATATACTCTTCTTCTAAAGCTTTCAGTTGTTTTTCATTCAAATTACTTTTTAAAACATTAATTTTTTCATTTAAATTATAAATTGATTCCATCTGATCCTTTTGCATAGTGGCTAAATCAAAATCTGTTTCTTCACAAATGTGTTCTGATAAAAATTTCAAATTGTGACTTCCTATAGACTGGTTAATTTCTATATTTGTTTCCTCAATCTCTGCCTTAATTTTTTCTATCATATCATTAAGATTTAAGATGTCATCATATACAATTTCTACAGTAAATATAGCATCTTCATCTGTATAAATTTTTATAAGTTCTTTCGCAAATACTAAATCCAATTTTTCATTACTACACTCCGATACAATTTTTGCTAAATTTTCACTTTTAAGTTTTTTTACATAAGCGTTCACAAAATTGTTAGTATTGTTCAATGGGGTTTCATAACTAGATTCTGAAGTGTAATCAGAGTCTATATAGTAGTTAATAATTGCTACCTTAGTACAATATGGATCTATATTCATTAGTTTTGAATCCGTGATATAATTAATATTATTTTTTAGAAATTCTTCCGATTTTTTTATAGTAACTATCTCATTTAATTCTTCACTTGTTAAAGTATCCTCTTCATTTTCATCTTGATTTTTAATCATATTCTCATAATTATTTGTATCTTTTATATAAGTTAATCCACTTAATATTAATGCAAATGTTAATGAAAATATAATAACCATTCTCCAATTTTGTATTATCTCCCAAAATAGTTCTTCAATGCTAATATCTTTATTATTTGTATAGTTCATTATTTCTAACTCTCCTTTTCTACAAAATTCTATTGATTATTACTTCCAACTCCATTTTTATCTTTGTATGTCTTTAATTTTATCGCAAATAAATTCAACTTTATCCATAGATAAATCCGTATATAATGGTAGTGCTAATACTCTTTTTGAAATATACAATGCAATAGGAGTATCCTCAACATTATATTTTCCACGAAAGCAATCAAAAGTATTTGTTAATGGGTAAAAATACTTACGTGTATATACACTATGCTCCTTTAATTTATCATAAACATAATTTCTTGTTGTTCCAAATTCTTTTTCGTCTATTACAATCGAAAAATATGCATAATTAGAATCAACATCTCCTTGAATACACGGTAGCTTTATTCCCTTTACATCAGCTAATTTCTTTCTATATTGTCCCACTATTGCCTTTCTGATTTTAATATCTTCCTCAACGTGTCTTAAGTTGCAGATTCCCATTGCAGCTTGAAACTCATTCATTTTTGCATTAGAACCCACTCCATCTACAATCTCTTCATCTCTAATACCAAAATTTTTTAGTTGAGATAAAAGCTTTTCAAATTCTTTATCCCCATAGCAGATAGCACCACCTTCTATCGTATTAAAAACCTTTGTTGCATGAAAACTAAACATGGACGCATCTCCATATGTTCCAATTCCTTTCCCTTTATATTTAATACCAAATGCATGTGCTGCATCGTAGATGACTTTTAGACAATATTTTTTTGCAATAGCTTCAATTTTCTCTATTTCACATACGTTTCCATATACGTGAACTGGAATAATTGCGGCTGTTCTATCTGTAATCAATGCCTCAATTTTTTCTTCATCAATCGTATACGTATCTGGTCTTATATCACAAAAAACTGGTGTTAAATTATTACGTACTATTGCATGCGTAGTAGAAGCAAAAGTAAAAGGTGTAGTAATTACTTCTCCCGATAAGTTCATCGCCTGTATTGCCAACTCTAATGCCATATGTCCATTTACAAATAATGATAATCGTTCAACTTGTAAATACTCTTTTAATTGCTCTTGAAGTCGTTGGTGAAAAACTCCCATATTGGTCAACCAATGAGAATCCCATATTGGTTTAATCTCTTCAATATATTCCTCATAACTAGGCATTGACGATTTTGTAACCTGTATTTTTTCCATTCCTCTTATTCCTTTCTATTCTTTATAAATTCGATCTCTGTTTTTAATAAATCTTGTTTTCTATTTTTTAAAAACCTTACTGGAATACCTACGTATATTTTCCACATATCAGTCGTTTCATTAACAAGACTCATTGCTCCTATTGCGCAACCTTCTGATATAGTCACCCCAGGAAGTATACTTGTTCCAGTTCCAATAATTGTATTTTTTTCTATTATAACTTTCTTTTTCTCCAGTTTCTTATATTGTTCAGGAATTAATGGACTAGTCATAGATTCGCCTGAATAGTCATCACTAATTGCATATATTGTAACTCTTGAAGATATATTAGCAAAATCTTTAATTTCTATTCCTGCATCTTCATCTCCCCCGAATAATCCTGTATATGCAGCAATATGAATATAATTTCCTATAATTATTTTTCCACTTAATATACAAAAGTCATCAATGCGAACATTATTTCCTAGTTCAATATTATAGCATTCATATAGACTAGCCTTTCTACTAATTTTAACATTTTTTCCAAAATTCTTTAATCCCAGACTATTTAACTCTTCAATAGTATAAAAGCTCTCCATACATTATCTCCTTTTCTTGATATATTTTAAAATCAATTTAATATTTTTCTTATCTATATATAAACTTAATAAATACAAAACAAAATAAAATACAAAACTCTTTGTTCCTCCATATAACCAGAAACTTAGCACAAAAAATGCTGATAAAAAGATTTCTGTAAACAATAACTTATAAAATTTTTGGTTTAACATATTGCCTAAATATATTTCAGAAATTATACTTCTAATAGCTATTGATAATGCCATGCCAAAAACTACCATTGTAAAATCTCTAAATATATATGCACTCACAAAGCTTAAAATTGCGCTGAATATAAGCGAAACGACATTGATAGCTAATAACACTTTCTCTTTTCTAAAGACCTTCATATATGTAGAAAATAACATTTGCATTTTACCATCAAAAATGCAAATTATAAGAGTTAATATTAAATATTTAAAACTTTTTTGATATTCCGGTAACCAAATTTGTAATATATTAACAATCGGAAAATATAATAATAAAATTCCAGTCAATAAATGCGATAAAATAATTCTTGCAATTTGATATATCTCTGCTTTCACATTATCATTTGTTATTCTAAGCATCGGAAACATTACCATACTAATCTGATTAATAAATTGCAAAAAAAAGTTGGTTATAGAAAGTGAAAAAGAAATAATAGCAAAAGTTTCAACTCCCCAATGCCAATCTATAATTTGTCTTCCTATTCCCAAAATAAGAACACTGACAACTCCAGATAATAGTAAAATTGCACCAACCTTTATGTTTTCCACTCTGTCAATAAGAATTTCTCTGCTATAATAAATTCCACAGGAAACAATCTCTTTGCAACAATAAATACTATATATAAGGGCTATAATCCTTGACAATATATACCCTATAATTATACTATTATAATTTATATTATTGAGTATAATAACAACTAATATGAACACTATAAAAAATATCTTTTCCAGCATAACACTTAATGAAAACTGGTACGTTCTATTTACCGCTTGTAAAACTGATGATAAAAAACCAGTTGCATTATTAATAATCCAAAAAATGCAAACTGCTAAAAATACAAATTTCCTTTCAAAATTCTCAATACAATTAAATAATACAAATGCTGAAATTGCTGCAAAAACTATTTGTTCAAACATAGATATCCAATATTGTGTACTGATCTTTTTATAATTCAATTTTCTATAATCTTGTCCACCCATTCTTAAGTAAATACCATCATTAACTCCAAGCAATGCATATCCTACATATCCTGCATAAAACAAAAATAACTGCCAAAATCCATATTGCTCCACACCAATAATTTTAGGTATTATAAGTGCCATCATTAAGCTAAGTAACAATGAAATACTTTGAGCACTAAATGCAAATATTATATTTCTTTTAAATCCTGTGTTTTTTCTATCCATTTTTAACTAATCGCCTTTTCTAGTACATACTTTATAAATATTTAAAACAGTCTTATATACTTTAGGAATATAAGCCGCTATGTACACTCTTACTTTTGATTTAAAATTAAGATTATCTATTATCAATTTATATTTACTACTACGTAATTCTTTAAATGTTCTATTTGTCATAATAATATTAAAATTTTCTAATGTTATAGCTTGCTCTATAGAATTTCTATAAATTCCTTTTGTATATTTATCAAATTCTTGATACATTTTTTTCTTATCATTATGGTGATCTAGTCTCTTTTTTTTCTGATGCTTTATAATATTATTCCAACTGCCTGGGTGATTCTTTCGATATACACACATTAATTCATTTATATAAAATCCTTTTCCTTGTGACAAACATAATAATTTAATTGGTTCATCTTCTACAGGTGCCTCTAAATAAAATTTAGGTATGTTTCTAAAACTATCACGCTTTAGAAATAACGACGCTGTTGGGTACATCTTTCCTCTCTCTAAAACTTCGCGCAATTCTATAACATGATCACACTCTCCCGCTCTTAACTCTTTCATTTTTTTCTTTCCATATATATTCATGTATGTTGCATGACATAAATATGTAATTTCCGAATTTTTTTCTATGAAATCATATTGCTTTTTCAATTTGTTTTCATCGCACCAATAATCATCACCTTCACATAATGCAATATATTTTCCTTTTGCAACTGCTATATCTGTATAAAACATTTTTTTCCCATACTTATATTGATTTTCCTCTTCTAATAACAATCTTATCTTATCAGGATATTTCCCTTGATACTCTCTAAGTATCTCTACAGTTCCGTCACTTGAAGCATCATCGTGTATTATAATTTCATATGGTTTGTCAAACTTCTGACACAAAATCCCCTCTAATGTATCTCTAATATATTTTTCATGATTGTAGGTTATGCAACAAATGCTAATTATTATATCCATGTTGTTATCTCCTTATTAAACTCATTGAATATTTTTGTTTCATCCTGACTACCATCCCAAAAATGGCGATTTATCTTTTCACACTGCTAAATTCTATTGATTCCTGATCAAATAAAAACTTTTGTCTACTTAAATTTTCATAATCTTTATTTAAGTACGCTCAAAGTCTTATAATCTATGTAATTCAAAAATAATTCCGAAAAATTAACTCTTTATTGGAAAAAACATTTTTAATATCATAACTAAGTTATTTCCAAAATATATTATTTTCTAATGCCATCCTATGGATATTAATCCATTCTATATTTTTTAATGGATAAAACGCACATGCTGTTACAATTAAATACAATATCCATATCGCTATTTGTCCATATTTTTCATTTTTTTGAGCGTATTTCCACATAACAGAAAAAGCTATTGAATCTAGAGTTAATACATTTCTAGAAATTCTCTGAAAAACCACATCAATAGGATAAAAACAAAATATTATAATCATGCATATATTTATCAATATAGTTAATTCAATAACTTTACTTTCATACTTATTTAAATTATATTTTTTTATAAAATTACTTTTAAAAGTTAACGAATAGTTACTAGTATAAAGGAAAACTAAAATACACCCAACTAATTGCCATACAATAAGTACAATTATAGTACTCATCTTTGTAAAATTACTTAAATATAAGTTTACTACTGCATCTGTGGTGACTAGTCGACCAATAATATCAATCAAAATTGGAAGTAACAAAGAAAAAACTGGTAAGCTAAACAAATATATTATTATAAATTTTTTATTTTTACGCATAAAACGAACTAAAATTAGCAAAAAATATATTATATAGCCACTATGTAACGTACTTGCTAAACATATACATAAAACATATTTAATAATGCTTTTAATGTCATCCTCAATAAGATAATGTAATCCAAAAATTAATACTGTAAAGGCTGCAAAGTTTTTTAATTGTACAATATAATCTATTAAGGAATATATAAATATAAAACTATAAACAATTTGTGGACGATTAGTCAGTTTTACAAGGGACTATCCCAAAGTTTGTGTAAACCTTCAAACTGATGTAAGATAAACTTACACAGTTTGGAGGTTTTTTTATGGCTAGAAAAAATGACAGCCC
>NZ_QICS01000009.1:109744-176294 GCF_003201285.1 Lachnotalea glycerini | reverse complement strand
TCACGAAATCTTTAAATCTAGTTAGATTCTGAAAGGTTTCATTGACATGCAAAAAAATCCTTGTATAATGCAAGTAAGGGCAGAACCATTGTAATTGACTCTGCCCTTAAATAACTATCAACATATCTTATGTCAGTTTTTTGTGTTTACACAAAACTTGAAACAGTCTCTATCCCCCTCTCATTGAACCGTACGTACGGGTCTCGTATACGGCTCTACAATTTATATTCCAACATTTCTTAGATAATAATTTAAAGGATTGAGCAGACCAGCTCCGTCCTTTATTTTTGTTTCAAGCAGTGTAGGATTTAAAATGTAGTTCACTACATCCATACTACATCTTTTGTACCAACCCAGTCTTGTGTTTGCAACCTTGAGAATACTTTCTTCATTAAATCCATTTTTATATTTTCTATTCAAGTATGCCAGATTCCGAAAAATGGTCTTTGACTTTTTCCATTGTTTTATAACAATCACTCTTATTTTATGTCTTAGCCATTGACCAAACTCATCCATAAACTGTTTCATCATTCCGATTCTAAAGTAATTAATCCAACCTCTTGCAATTTCGTTTACTCTTTTTATAGTAACCGCTATAGGTCTTGCTACTGCTTTACCTCTTTTGAGATACTCACGCATTGCTTGATATAACTTCGCTTTCTTTTCATTCGTGGGCTTCACTTTCCATTCTCCACCGTTCTTTAAGAACGTGAATCCTAGATACTTACTTCTCATCGGTCTGACTACTTTGGATTTTGTTGTATTTACTTTCAGAAATAATTTTCTTTCAATCCAACTTGATATTGATGTCATAACTCTATTTGCCGCAATTTCACTTTTCGTGAAAATCAGCACATCATCTGCGTATCTTACGAAACGCAGACCACGCCCTTCCAATTCTTTATCAAGCTTATCAAGATATACATTGGAAAGTATAACTGAAATGGGTCCACCTTGCGGTACGCCGGTTTTGGTAGCTTTAACAATTCCATTCTCCATTACCCCTGCTCCCAAATATTTGCGGATGAGGTTTAGGACACTGCTATTATTTACTTGTTCTCTAAGAATTTGAATTAACTTATCATGATTTACTTTGTCAAAGAATTGCTCAATATCTATGTCGATTACCCATTCATATCCACTGTTTAGGTATTCTAATGCTTGTCTGATTGCATCGTGACAACTTCTGTTAGGACGAAATCCATAACTGTATTCACTGAATATCTTTTCGTAGATGCCTGATATTGGCTGTGCTACTGCTTGCTGAATTGTTCTATCTAATGCAGTCGGTATACCCAAAGCTCTCTTCTTACCATTATCTTTTGGTATGTACACTCTTCGTACAGGTTTCGGAAAATAATTCCTATTCCTAAGTGAGTTTATAATGGATTCCTGATTTTCTTTAATATAGTTTCCCAACTCTTCCACAGTAACTTCATCTATCCCGCATGCACCTTTATTGGCAACAACCTTTTTATATGCTTGGTTTAGATTTTCCTTTGATAATATTACTTCCATTAAATCCATTGTTGTTACTCCTCTTTCTATTATAAGATTCCTACACATCGCCCCTCCCAATATAAATAATATCCCTCGGTTACGTTCCTACTCGTCTTATTCATCTGATTTCTGGCTAATGTATTATTTTATAAATAGCGACTTGTACTATAAATCGCTTCAGTCCTTCAGTTATTACACCTACTATGACTTCATCTGACTCCCTCCCTAAACCTTTTTCGACCATATCTTTTGATATGTGGGTAGGGTCTCCCAGGGTAAGACACTAATCTTTCATTCCACAACCTCTTGATTTACAACTTCGGTTTACGTTTACCATTTGGGCTTAAGTTTGAATTGCAACCTCACCCACCTAATCGCCTTATCAAGTTTCTGTTCGTAGGCTCAAGAATTTTGCTACACCACTTCCTTCATCCATACCATTACTGATACCAACTTGTGGTTCGCTACACTTGGCGGTAAATACCCGTGGCTAGACTTTCACTAGCTAGATTAGTGCCATGCCTGGCACACAATTAAAGCCGTTAGCAATACGCTAATGGCTATTGTTTTAACTAAGTTAGTTGTTACTTATAAAAGAATATGTTATAATAACTAGCTGTACAATACAAGAAAGAAGTGATACAAATGAAATACATGCTTGATGTTCATACACACACCTTAGCCAGTGGACATGCTTACAATACAATAAGAGAAATGGCGTGTGCAGCAAAAGATAGAGGATTGGAACTTTTGGGAATCACAGAACATGCACCACAGATGCCCGGTACTTGCCACGATTTTTATTTTAGTAATTTAAAGGTAGTAAGCAGGAAGATGTGCGGTATGGAATTACTTTTGGGTGTAGAATTAAATATATTGGATTTCGATGGAAATGTAGATTTATCGGAAGAATTATTAAAGAGAATGGATATTGTTATAGCAAGTATGCATACCCCTTGTTATTCTTCCGGAACAAAACAGGAAAATACCAAAACCTATATTAATGTAATGAAAAATCCTTATGTGAATATTATTGGACATCCTGATGACAGCAGATACCCTGTAGATATGGAGGCACTTGTGTTGGCGTCCAAGGAACATAAGGTTCTATTGGAGCTGAATAACAGTTCACTCAATCCTATTGGAGCCAGACAGGATGCAAGAGGGAATGATATTGAAATGCTTCAGCTATGTAAGAAACATCATGTACCAATTATAATTGGTAGTGACGCTCATACGGATAGCGATGTTGGAAGGCATGATTTGGCTATGATGTTAATAGAAGAATTGGATTTTCCAGAGGAGCTTATTGTTAACAGAGCAGTTAGCGAGTTGAGGAAATATTTAAACAAGGTATAGCAATAAGCTTGTAGCATCAATCATGATAGAGCTGGACTTTAAAACTTTAATATGTTAAAATGAAATTAATTTGAAGTTAGCCTGAAAAGGAGGAAGTATATGGGGAAAACAATAAGAACAAAGGCAGTTGATCATTTATTTCAAGGAGTATTAAGCCTGGAAAATGCAGAAGAATGTTATACTTTTTTTGAAGATGTATGTACGGTAAACGAGCTGCTTTCCTTGTCTCAACGCTTTGAAGTCGCCAGAATGCTAAGAGAACATAGAACTTATTTAGAAATAGCAGAGAAAACAGGTGCTTCTACTGCCACAATCAGTCGTGTAAATCGTTCTTTAAATTATGGAAATGACGGATACGATATGGTTTTTGAAAGAATTAAGATTGAGGATGAGGAAGAAAAGATACAGGAATAATGTTATTATAAAGATTATAATGCCAATCAATTTTGATTGGCAGTTTTAATATATTTGTGGATCCTATTCTGGAAAAGGATAATTATTGTATCAAGTATAGAAATTCGGCATATTATTAATAAGTATTCTATCAATACACAGCTAATAACATACCGAAGTTTTTAAAAGAAAAGTATTATTTTATTTCTTAATATTACTGACTTTTCTTTTTGGGATTAGTTGCTTTATCCTTAGGAAGCATATCAATAATTTTCTCAATTAGTAGTTTTTTGTTGTAGACATCAAAGCTCAACATACAAATAAAAGAAAACAGAGTTAAAAAATCACGCTCCTCCTCATTAACTTGGCCAAAGGTTTCTTTTGAAGTATTATACTTATCAATAATATCCTGCATTAAAACATCTATTTGTGTTTTCTCAAGACTAAATATTTCTGAATAAATATCTTCGAGATTTAACTCGTCCACAGTATTAAAGTATTTCTCTGCTAAAGGATTAAGAAGGCTTTGAATATCATTAATGGATAGAATATTTTTAAAATAATATATATATATCAGCATTAAAATATGTTCTTTAGAGTACTTTTTCTTGACAGGTGGAGGCAAGAGGTTATTTTTGGCATAATTATTTATCATTGTTTTGGTTAAAACCTTATCCTCTTGATAACGTTTGGAAGATTTTAGGTGTGACTCTATAAAAGTAGTAACCTGATCCATATATAACTCTATATTAGGTATTTCATCTGGTTTAATATAATCAATTCTGGATAAACTTGCTAAGATGCTGTTGAGAAAATCATTATTGTCTATAGTCATACATATCACCTCTTTATTCATTATATAGTATTGAAAACTAGATGACAAGTACTTTTAGCGCAAACAAGGAGTTTTAAAAAACAATTTTATCTTTTTTGTTTTTGTTCTGTCTTATATTAGACAGGAAAGTAAATTTGTAATATAATACAATATAACGCAAATTGATTTACCAATTAAAGTGTACTTTTTTAGGAGGGTAATAATTATGGCAGGTATACTAAAAAGATTCAGTGACATTATGTCAGCTAATATGAATGCATTATTAGATAAAGCGGAGGATCCGGCTAAGATGATTGATCAGTATCTTAGAAATCTTAAGAGTGATTTAGATAAGGTAAAGGCAGAAACAGCCGCTATTATGGCAGAAGAGACCAAAGCAAAAAGAGATCTGAATGAGTGTATCAGTGAAGTGGATAAAATGCAAAAGTATGCTGAAAAAGCAGTACTTGCCAGCAATGAGGCAGATGCTAAGACTTTCTTAATGAAAAAAGCACAATTAATTGAAAAGCAATATGAGCTGCAAAAGGTATTTGATTCGGCCTCTGAAAATGCAGCCAAGATGAAATCAATGCATGATAAGTTGGTAAGTGATGTGAATGATTTAAATGCAAGAAAAACCGCAATCAAAGCTAAAATAGCAGTGGCTAAAACTCAGGATAAAATAAATAAAATCGAAGCAGGTGCTTGGGGTGCCCATAATAATATGTCAGCTTTTGACAGAATGGAAGAAAAGGCTGACAGAATGCTTGATGAGGCAAATGCAATGGCAACATTAAATAACGAGAAGATAGATGAAACGATTGAATTGAAAAATCAATATGACGGTCAATCAAAGGCCGATGTTGAGGATGAGTTGACCGCCCTTAAGAATAAGCTGGAAGCTAAGAAGTGATTTGTATTGAATCAACTGGTATGAATCAGTAAATACAAGGAGGCGCTTACATGGGATTATTTGGTGGACAATTGTCCAATGTAGTTGAATGGGAAGAATACAGAGATGATGTTATTTTTTGGAAGTGGAATAATAGTGAAATAAAAAGAGGCAGTAAATTAATAATCCGGCAAGGACAGGATGCCATCTTTATGTATAATGGCAAGGTGGAGGGAATTTTTACTGAGGAGGGAAGCTTTGATATTGAATCTGATATTATTCCTTTCCTGTCTACATTAAAGGGCTTTAAGTTTGGCTTTAACAGTGGAATGCGAGCCGAGGTATTGTTTATTAATACAAAGGAGTTCACAATTAATTGGGGAACCAAGAACGCGATTAACATTCCGGCACATGGGCTTCCCGGCGGAATGCCAATTCGCGCTTTTGGAAATTTTAACAGCAAGGTTAATGACCAAGCAGTTTTAATTGAGAAAATCGCAGGAATTAAGAAACAATTTACAGTAGATGAGATAAAGGAGCGTGTGATTGCTGCCCTTAACCAGCTTTTGATGAAGTGGATTATGAAGTGTGGTAAGGATATGTTCCATCTGCAAAGTGATGCGTATGAGATTGCTAGGGGAATTTGTGAAGATTTGGATATGGAAATGTGTAAAATTGGTATAGGAATTACAGGCTTTTTTATTGAAAGTTTTTCCTATCCAGAGGAAATACAAAAGCTAGCTGAAAAAGCGGCTTCTCAAAGTATGGTTACCGATACCGCCAAATATACGCAAATTGCTATGGCAGATGGTATGCAAAATGAAAACAAGGGCACTAATATGGCTTTGGATATGGCAGGACTTCAAATGGGAATGATGATGGGACAGCAAATGGTAAATCAAATGCAGTCTCAGACGGGGCATAATTCATCTGGTAAGGTTGAGTTAAATACAGATACAAATAAGGCAGTTCCCAATTTTTGTCCTAATTGTGGCGCGAAAACAAACGGTACTAATTTTTGTTCGAATTGCGGAACAAAATTAATTTAGAATAATAATAGGTGGTTAGAAAATGAGTATATACGATACCCTGAATACACAACAAAGAGAAGCTGTATTTTATACAGAAGGGCCTGTATTAATTCTTGCAGGTGCAGGTTCTGGAAAAACCAGAGTTTTGACTCACAGAGTTGCATATCTGATTGAAGAAAAAGGAATCAATCCTTGGAATATAATGGCCATTACCTTTACAAACAAGGCCGCAGGAGAGATGAGAGAAAGAGTAGATTCTATCGTTGGATTTGGTTCCGATAGTATTTGGGTTAGTACGTTTCACTCAACCTGTGTGAGAATACTGCGAAGATATATTGATAAATTAGGTTATGACAATAATTTTACTATATATGACACGGATGATCAGAAAACAATCATGAAAGAAGTATGTAAATACTTGAATATTGATACAAAGATTTATAAGGAAAAAGCTTTGCTCAGTGTCATATCAAAGGCCAAAGATGAGTTAATTGGACCTTTGCAGTATCGCCTTAATGTGCAGGGAGATTTTTCTAAAGAGAAAATTGCAAAGGCATATGAAGAATATCAAAAAAGGCTCAAAAACAATAATGCGTTGGATTTTGACGATTTAATTGTTAAAACGGTTGAATTATTTCGGGATAATCCGGATGTATTAGATAATTATCAGGAAAGATTCAAATACATAATGGTAGATGAATACCAGGATACCAATACGGCTCAGTTTCAGTTAATCAGCATCCTTGCTTCAAAATATAAAAATTTATGCGTGGTGGGAGATGACGATCAGTCTATTTACAAATTCCGCGGTGCGAATATCAGCAATATATTGGATTTTGAAAAGGTATATTCAAATGCAAAGGTAATTAAGTTAGAGCAAAATTACCGTTCTACCCAAAATATACTTAATGCTGCCAATCAGGTGATTAAAAATAATCTGGGCAGAAAGGTAAAGTCACTTTGGACGGATAATGATGAAGGCAGTAAGCTTTTCTACAGGCAGTTTCAAAATGCATTTGAAGAGGCTGAGTTCATAGCTGGTGATATTTCGCAAAAAGTAAGAAACGGTGAATACGAATATAATGATTGCGCAATACTATATAGAACCAATGCACAGTCAAGAACCTTTGAAGAAAAATTTATTCTGTCGAATATTCCTTATAAAATCGTTGGAGGTATTAATTTTTATGCAAGAAAGGAAATTAAAGATTTATTAGCTTACTTAAAGACGATTGATAATGCAAAGGATGATCTATCGGTGCGGCGAATTATAAATGTTCCAAAACGTGGAATTGGTTCAACTACTCTAGCACGTATACAGGATTATGCAATAGAGCATGAAATGACTTTTTATAATGCATGCAGAGCAGCAGATGAAATTCCTACAATTGGGAAAAGCGCTGTTAAGGTGAAACCTTTTGTAACATTTATTCAAGTGTTAAGAAGCAAATTATCCTATGTATCTGTTTCCGAGCTTATGCAAGATATAATTGAAGAAACGGGGTATGTAAAAGAACTTGAGGCTGAGAATGACGAAGAGGCCAAAGCAAGAATGGAAAATATTGATGAATTGATAAGTAAAATTGTTACCTATGAGCAATCAAGTGATGAACCAACCTTAAGCGGATTTTTAGAGGAAGTTGCATTGGTAGCAGATATCGATAGCCTGGACGAAGAAAGTAATCATGTGGTGCTTATGACGCTTCATAGCGCAAAAGGACTTGAATTCCCAAATGTGTATCTGGCGGGTATGGAGGATGGAATCTTTCCAAGCTATATGACTATTGTCTCAGAGGATCCGACTGAAATAGAAGAAGAAAGAAGACTTTGCTATGTAGGAATTACGAGAGCCAGAAAAAATCTGGCACTTACCTGTGCGAAGCAGCGTATGATAAGAGGAGAAATACAATATAATAAAGTGTCCAGATTTGTTAAAGAGATTCCTAACTACTTAGTGGATGCAGAAGCCTCTGAAGAGAAAATTAAGGAAATGCCAAGAGCTGGCATCAATCAAAAAGCCAGAAGTTCATTCCAGACAAGGGTATTTGAACCTAAAATGTTTCAAGTGAAAAAATCAGAGGGTCTATCTTATGCTATTGGCGATACGGTAAAACATATTAAGTTTGGAGTCGGAGTGGTGAATGCAATCGTGGAAGGCGGCAAAGACTATGAAGTTACCGTGAACTTTGAAAAGGCGGGCGTGAAAAAGATGTTTGCTTCCTTTGCAAAACTTATGAAAGTTGAACGATGAAAGTAAGATTAAAGTGAAAAGTATAAAAATTTATCATTTTATAGTAATAATGGTAAATACGTGGTATAATATAAAAGATTAGTTTGTAAATTTGATATTTGCAAAGGTTATATGGACAGTTAATTTAATTAAAGTTCAATTTTATACTTTAGTAAGAATATAATTTTTTGTGTATCCAAGTGATACAAACCCGAGAAAGGATGTGTTGATTATGAGCAAGCTGGATGAATTATTAAACGCAACGAGAATTAATGATCTTTTAAAAAAGCAGGAAGAGGAAAAGAAATGTAAAAATTCAATTCTTTGGATATTCGCTATCGTTGGCGCAATTGCAGCAGTGGCAGGAATTGCTTATGCCGCATATAAGTTCTTTACACCTGATTATTTAGAGGATTTTGAAGACGATTTCGAAGATGATTTTGACGATGATTTTTTTGATGATGAGGAAGACGAAGTAGAATAAATGGTTTGCATTAAATGTGCATGATTTACAATTATAAGTTAAGATCGATTGTATTTTGAGAGATGCACCCCAAATGCTAGATAATAATCTAGCGCTTGGAGGTGCATTTTTGTTTTAATTGCTGTATAAAAGCTTGGAGGGGGGTATATCTGGTCATTTTTAAGTGAAGTTTTTAACGGTGATCCTGCGTCTATAATCCAAGTACTACGTCTTCCACAAAAACAGTATGGAATATATGAAGTGGTAAACAACCCAGTATAGCAGTAAATAATGCAATTAAATGGGTTTAAAGCAACTTAACAAAGAAAAAGACTTGATTTTGGTGAAGAAAGTCTTTTTCTTTTTCTTGTTTTGGTAGGAAGAATCAGAATTCCTATGATATAATAGATAGAAATTAAAATTTTTGTGGCAAGAAAGAGGAATATATGAAAAAAGGACAAGTTTATGAAGGAATCGTTGAAAAGGTTAATTTCCCAAATAAGGGCGTGATTAATGTTGAGGATAAAAAGGTAATTGTTAAAAATGCCATTGAAGGCCAGAAAGTACTATTTTCAGTAAATAAAATAAGAAAAGGTCGTGGAGAGGGGAGAATTCTAGAGATATTAGAAAAGTCACCGATTGAATTAGATCAGCCTGTTTGTGTGCATTTTGGCAGCTGTGGCGGTTGTACTTATCAGAATTTATCCTATGATGAGCAGCTTTCGCTAAAGAAAAGGCAGGTAAAGGAGTTATTGGATTCAGTAATCCAAACCGATTATGTATTCGAAGGAATTAAAGGAAGCCCCAGGCAGTTTGGATATCGTAATAAAATGGAATTTTCTTTTGGGGATGAGGTTAAGGACGGTCCTTTATCTCTTGGAATGCATAAAAGAGGAAGTTTTCATGATATTGTGACTGTAAACGAGTGCCAAATTGTGGATAAAGATTATAATTTAATCCTATCATGTGTATTAAATTACTTTCAGGAGCGAGAGATATCTTTTTATCATAAAATGCAGCGTAAAGGATATCTTCGTCATTTACTTGTAAGAAAAGGACAAAAGACCTCTGAACTGTTAATTGATTTAGTGACGACATCACAGGAAGAGCAGGATTTAACGCCATTAGTGGAAGCTTTAAAAAACTTAACGTTAGATGGGAAAATTGTAGGGATATTGCATACAATCAATGACAGTTTAGCAGATGTGGTGCAAAGTGATGAGACCAGAATTTTATATGGACAGGATTATTTTTATGAAAAGCTTCTAGGATTGCAATTTAAAATATCGCCATTTTCTTTTTTTCAGACAAATTCTCTGGGGGCAGAGGTATTGTATGAAACAGCAAGAGAATATATAGGAACGATAAAGGATAAGAAGATATTTGACCTATATAGTGGAACTGGAACGATTGCTCAGATATTGGCACCTGTCGCAAAGAAAGTGATAGGTGTGGAAATTGTTGAGGAGGCAGTTGAGGCTGCCAGAGTCAATGCAAAGCTAAATGATTTGCATAATTGTGAATTTATAGCTGGAGATGTACTTAAGGTAATTGATTCCATTGAGGATAAGCCAGACTTGATTGTGCTTGACCCTCCTCGTGATGGTATACACCCAAAGGCTTTGGAAAAGATTATTGCTTATGGAGTGGATCGTCTGGTGTATATTTCATGTAAGCCGACAAGCTTGGTAAGAGATTTGGAAATTTTACAAGAGAGAGGGTATCAAGTGGAGCGGGCTGTGGCAGTCGACATGTTTGCAGGAACGGTGCATGTGGAAACTGTGATTTTGATGATACGTTGTGGTTTTGGAGCAAAAAATGGGCAAAAATTAGGTTAAAAATGCCCCATTTATGCCCTGATTTTTAGAGAAAAATATAGATGACATAGGGTGTTTTTGATGATGACAGATGAAAAAGTAAATTATGAAGAATAAAGGTAAGCAGAAATATCACCCGTAAGTGGTGAGAAAAATTTATGTAATTATGAGGTTAATATAGTTAGAAAATTCGAAACTAAAGATTTATTGGAAGTTATGGAATTATGGCTTTCTACTAATATACGGGCGCACGATTTTATATCCAGAGACTATTGGGTGGGTAATTTTGAAATAGTTAAGGGGATACTTCCCGATGCACAAATATATGTCTATGAGCTAGATGATAAAATTAAGGCTTTTGTAGGAATCGATAATGGATATATAGCTGGGATATTTGTATCCGATGAAATGCAATCAAAAGGCATCGGAAAACAAATGCTTGAAAAAGCAAAGGAGCTATATTCTGAACTTAGTTTAACAGTTTATCAAAAGAATATAAAAGCGGTCAATTTTTATCAACGAGAACAATTTATAATTAAACAAGAACAAATTGATAAAAATACGGGTGAAATAGAATATCTTATGGTATGGAGTAAATAAACATACCCTTTATTATGAAATAAGAAAATCCAGAGGCATTGAGATGAAAAATCTTGATGTCTCTGGATTCATATAAACCCCAAAAAACAATTTAATAAATCTGCCATCGGGCAAAACACCCATGAGATTGTCTTCTTCGTTACTGAAAAACATAGCCTATGAGAGATACACCTCTCGTTGATATAGAAATAGAAATCAAACAATAGGAATGTCTTCTGCATTTTTTTTATCTATATATGAGAATACAATTTTACTTAAAGTTATAATGCCATTTTCTAATTGTTCTTGATCCAAAGAAGAAAAGCTTAGACGTATATGATTAAATTCAGGTTCGCTTGAATAACAGGTTGATCCGGCAAGGAAGGCAATATTGTTATTTTGAGCTTCAAAAACAAGACTCTCTGCACTTAGCCACGATGGAAGAGTGAGCCAAATATTTGGTCCTCCCATTGGCGAACTCCATTCAACAGCTTCGGGCATATGCTTTTTTAGAAGATTTAAAATTAAATTACGCCTATTATATAAAATATGATTCATACTTTTTAAATGTTTTTTCATGAAGTCCAATTGAACAAAAGGTAATAACGCTTTTTGAGTTAATAATGGACTACCAAGATCAGAATTAGACTTAGCCGCAATGAGCCTATTTAGTATGGTACCTGATGCTGCTAAAGTACCAATTCTGCAGCCCGGTGATAGAAATTTACTAAATCCTTTTATATATATGACATGACCATCGGTATCCATACTTTTTAATGCAGGTAAAGGATTCTTTTCAAACGAAATTTCACGCCAGGGATCATCTTCAACAATGAAACAATTAAAGTCTTTCGCAATTTCAATTAATTCTTTTCTTCGTTGCATACTCATTACGGTTCCGGTTGGGTTATGGTAAGTCGGTATGGTATAAATTAATTTTGGGGTATAAGTATCACATAACCGTAAAAGCAAATCGATTCGCATTCCATCTTTATCAACAGGAACAGATAAAATAGTAGCTCCTTGCCAGCGGAAAACATCAATAGCAGCTGTATAGGTTGGAGCTTCCATAACTACAATGTCGCCCGCACCTATAAATGTTCTGGCAACTAAATTAATCGCTTGTTGCGAACCGTTCGTTATGATAATTTCGGTTTTAGATATTGAAATACCGCTGGAAATCAAATAATCAGCGATGGCAGAACGAAATTCTAAATCTCCTTGAACAGGTCCGTACTCTGAAAGTATACCTGGATTTTTTAAGATGAAGGATGATATATGTCTGGAAATAAGGTGTTCAGGAAGTAAGGAACTGTGAACTGAGGCGGCTGACAACCATATTTGTGATTTTGTTGTCAAACTAATATTTTGCCTCCAAAATTGGGCTCTTGGAAGATGATCAGGGATAGAAAGCTGCCAATTAAGAGAAGTCGAATCAGTGTTATGATCATTATGATTCATGGCTTTTTCTGTTTGAACATAAGTACCTTTTCCTTGTATGGTAGAAATAATGTGATCATCCGCCAGCTTTGAATATGCCTTGGAAACGGTTACCATACTTACATTTAGTGCTTTTGAAAGGCTTCTGACAGAAGGTAAGCGGGAGCCTTTTTCTAATAAACCAGAGGATATGCGATCAGCAATTGACTGATAAATTTGTTTGGATAAAGATATATTCGTATTTCTATTTAAATCTATTTTAATTTCCATTTTGCACTCCCTAAGTGTTATAGTCTGATGTTGACTGTTATACATGTTTTGTAGTAATTATATTATAACACACTATAACAATGTCAGGCATGAAAATTTAAAAGGAGCATATCAATGGATAAAAATTTAGAAAATGATTTAACTAATATTAATATTTTATTGGAAAAAGTAAAGAACTACTCATTTGATTTTTTAGAAAACATTAATAAAATACCAGCTTTTCCAGATAGGAGCAATGTTTATTCGCCTTCACAATTAAACAAAAATGGATTAGGCGGTGAAAACACATTAGAAGAGTTTATGCAAAGATTTTATAAGGGAATTGTTTCAAGTGGGGGATCAAGGTATTTTGGTTTTGTAACGGGAGGGGCAACTCCGGCAGCTTTAATGGGAGACTGGTTAGTGAGTACATTTGATCAAAATGCTACCGCTTGCGATCATTCCAGTGCAGCAAAAATTGAAGAGGAAACAATAAATTTATTAAAGCAGCTTTTCGGATTACCAGAACAATTTTCAGGCGCATTTGTAACAGGCGCTACCATGGCTAATTTTGTAGGATTGGCAATTGGTAGGCAGTGGGTAGCCAATCAATTAGGCATTCATCTATCCTTAGATGGACTGTATTCGATCCCACCGATTCAGATTGTAAGTGCCACGCCTCATTCGAGCATTTTAAAAGTGATGTCTATGCTGGGTATGGGAAGAAATCATATGAATTACATTCCAACAATCGCTGGAAGAGAGGCTATCGATATCGAAGCATTAGAAAATTACTTAAAGCAATTAAATGGGGAACCCTGTATTATTGTAGCAAATGCAGGAACAGTGAATACGGTTGGCTTTAGCAAAGGGATTGCCGCTATATTGCTCGGTCATTTAATTGGTTGTGTGTTGCTATACTTGGCGGGGATTATAGGTGCGAAGACGGAAAGAAGCGCAATGGAAACGGTTAAAATTTCATTTGGCAAATATGGGTCTGTGCTTTTTTCTTCACTTAATGTATTACAACTCGTGGGTTGGACTGCCGTAATGATTGCTGCAGGAGCGACCGCAGCAAACTCGGTATTAAACATAGGAGGTGGCAGGGTGTGGTCACTCATAATTGGTGCACTCATAATTGTTTGGATTTTAATTGGAATAAAAAGCCTTGGGAAAATAAATATTGTAGCGATGAGTGGACTTTTTATTCTTACAATTGTAATGAGCATTGTTGTGTTTCGTGGCGCATCAGCTCCATTTCAGAAGGAGGGTTGACCTTCGGTGCAGCAGTCGAGCTATCAGTCGCTATGCCACTATCATGGCTACCTTTAATTTCAGATTACACTAGAACAGCGAAGAAAAAACAAATGGCAACGCTAGCAAGTTCGACTACTTATTTTGTTGTGAGTTGCTGGATGTATGTTATTGGATTGGGAGCTGCACTGTTTACTAGAGAAAACGATATTGCAAAAATCATGCTGTCAGCGGGACTTAGTATGGTCGGACTAATTGTTATCATTCTTTCTACCGTTACAACAACATTTCTTGATGTGTATTCAGCAGGTGTTAGTTCGGTCAGCAATCACCTCAATCTGTGGTGGTCTAAATATTAATATAGGTACGCTTAATAAAAGCACGATTCCAGCCATGTTACTTGCTGGGAAAAAAGCAAATGAGATTGGTCATCCTGTACTTCTTGATCCTGTAGGAGTAGGCATCAAAATTGCGTACACAAACTGCTTACAAGCTGCTTGATGAGGTTAAATTCACCGTGATTCGTGGAAATATTTCAGAGATTAAGACTCTCTTTCATGGCAAAGGCACAACAAAAGGAGTTGATGCTGATGTAGTGGATATCGTAACCTATGAAACCCTTAGTAATGCTGTAAATTTTGCAAAACAATTTGCTGCAAATACAGGAGCAGTCATTGTCATAACTGGAGCTATTGATATTGTTGCCGACAAAACAAAGGCGTGTGTTATTCAAAATGGTCATCCTATGATGTCAAAAATTACTGGAACAGGTTGTATGCTTAGTGCAATGATGACAGCTTATGTAGTTGCCAATCAGGATGACATTTTCGGAGCAGTCGTTGCAAGTGTATGTGCAATGGGAATGTGCGGAGAAATTGCCCACAGCAGATTGACTTCAAATGATGGAAATTCCACCTATCGTAATTATATTATTGATGCAGTATATAACTTTGATGCAAAACAGCTTGAGGATGGTGCAAAATATGAAGTGCGATAAAAAATATATGATTTTATACGCAGTCACTGACGGCAAGTGGCTTTCCGGCAGAACCCTTGTTCACGATGTAGAAGAGGCACTCAAAGGTGGAATCACGATGGTTCAGTTACGGGAAAAGAGCTTAAGTATAACAATTTTCTTGAGGAAGCTTTTGAAATAAAAGCACTTTGCAAGAAGTATCATGTGCCGTTTATTATTAACGATGACATAGAGGTAGCACTTGCTTGTGATGCTGATGGAATCCACGTCGGTCAGCATGATATGGATATCCTTAAAGTGCGTGAACGCTTAGGGGATGACAAACTTATCGGTATGTCTGCACAGACGGTAGAACAGGCAAAAAAGGCAGTAGAGAGTGGTGCTGACTACCTTGGAGTAGGTGCAGTATTTACAACATCCACGAAACCAGATGCTGATTTTGTATCTTATGATACGCTTAAAGCAATTTGTACGGTGGTGGATGTTCCTGTATGCGCCATTGGTGGAATCTATGATTTTAATATCAATAACCTTTCCGGTAGTGGTATTGACGGTGTAGCCCTTATTTCGGCAATTTTTGCACAAGATAATATCAAGAAAGCTTCTGAAAGACTTTTTAACTGTCAAAGGATATGGTGAACGCATGAATATAAAAGGTGCAATATTTGATTTGGACGGAACACTCCTGGACTCGATGTTTATCTGGGACACAATCGGCGAGGATTATCTTTTAAAAAGGGGTATTACTCCCGAAAAAGGGCTAAATGAAAAATTCAAGGCAATGAGCATTGTACAGGCAGCGGAATACTATCGTGCTAATTATGAAATAACCGATAGCGTTGAAGTAATCATTAATGGTGTAAATTGTATGATTGACCATTTATATCTAAATGTCGTCCAAGCTAAAGAAGGAGTTGTTTCCATGCTCAAAGAGTTGCAAAAGCGTGGAGTGAAAATGTGTATCGCAACAGCAACGGATCGTTTTATGGTTGAATCAGCATTAAAACATAATGGAATCGAGGGATATTTCAGCCATATTCTCACTTGCACAGAGGTGGGATTTGGAAAAGATAGTCCCATAATATTTGAAAGGGCACTTGAAAAAATTGGTACTAGTAAGGAAGAAACACTTGTTTTTGAAGATGCGCTTCATGCTATTGAAACAACTAGGCGTGCAGGATTTAAGATTGTGGGTGTGTATGACAAATCCGCTGAAGGTAAACAAAGCCGGATCAAAGAATTGTCGGATTATTATATAGTATCTTATAAGGATTGGAGAGAGGCAATAAAATGAAAAAAGTGTTGACAATAGCAGGATCAGACTCAAGTGGAGGAGCCGGAATACAAGCCGATATAAAAACGATTACAGTACATAAAATGTATGCGATGAGCGCTATTACTGCACTTACCGCGCAAAATACAAGGGGAGTTTTTGGTATTATGGAGGCAACACCTGAGTTTGTTGAAAATCAATTAGACTGCATCTTTACCGATATTTTTCCCGATGCAGTTAAAATCGGTATGGTATCAAATAGCAAAATCATTGAGGCTATTGTAAAAAAACTCCATCAGTACAATGCAAAAAATATTGTTATTGATCCGGTGATGGTTTCCACCAGTGGTTGCAAGCTGATTTCGGATGAGGCTCAAGATGCGCTTATTAATCTTCTTTTGCCAATTGGTACGGTTATCACACCAAATATTCCGGAATCTCAGGTGCTTGTGGGTTTGAAATAAAAGACGAGAAGGATATGAGCGAAGCAGGAAAATATATTGCTAATAAAATAAAAGGTGCCGTACTAGTAAAAGGCGGTCACCTTGTAAGCGATGCGATTGATTTGCTTTGTACTGAAGATGATAATATGTACTGGTATCGTACGGAAAGAATTGATAACCCCAACACGCATGGCACAGGATGTACTCTGTCATCTGCTATTGCATGCAATCTTGCAGGAGGAAAAAGTCTTAATGAAAGTATAAAAAATGCAAAGAGCTACCTTACGGGTGCATTACGTGCAGGGCTTGATTTGGGTAAAGGCAGTGGTTCACTGGAACATACCTACTGGATTTAAAAATATGTGATTCGGAAAATAAATACAGTGAAGAATGCAAGTATGCCAAACTACAAAAAAAGAGGACCAGTGATCGCCTTACATTCAATGAGAAGTTAGGATAATTTGTAAAACATAGCATCCTTTTTATTCATGGATTTACACCTCGTGCGTATATTTCCTTATTATGTATAGCCTTGACAATCTATTATAAGATTAGTATACTTATCAAAACATACCATCCGTTTAGTATGTTTTGATAAAGGAGAAAACGAATATGAAAACAAAGGAACAGTTATTGCATCAGGCGGTCGTAATGTTTATAGCTAATGGCTACGATAATACAAGCATCAATGATATAACAAATGCCTGTAATATTACGAAAGGCGCTTTTTACCATCATTTTAAAAGTAAGGATGAGATTTTTATCCAAGCAATTGAAGTAATAATGGAGGAAATTAAGAAATGGACGGATGAAAAAAATACTTCTTCAAAGAACATAAAGGAACTGATACAAAATTCCTTTGATTATTCTGATTATTTCTCCTACAGCAAATATTATAACAATATCAGCAGTGATACTTATCTTGTTTTAATTGATTCTATTAAAAAATTCCCGGAATTTAAAACAAAGGTGGCTGACTATATTTTCGGCAACATTCCATTAATCGAAGAAAAATTTAAGGAAGCACAAGAAAAGGGAGAAGTAAAAAAAGAGATTGATCCGCAATCTTTCGCACTTCAGATTGCCGTACTAGTGGAAGGGCTTATGTTTGCTTGTGCAGTTACTGGCACCGAATCATCACTTATTATGAATGGAAAGAAAATTGCTCAAAATCTTTGGTCTATGATTAAAATTTAATTTGAATATGCTAGATATTGGATGGATTTTTTATATTATTCATAGAACAGGAGGAAATTAATTATGTTAGGAACACACATCAACTTTTATTACTATTCAGGAACCGGAAATACGTTATTGATAGTGAAAGAAATGATAAAAACCTTTTCCGCAAAAGGAATACAGGTTAAGCTCTATAAAATTGAAGATACTGATCCAAAGAAAATAGACATCTCTACCCCTTTCGGGATTGCCTTTCCGGTTGCTTTCCAATCTACCTTGCCATTTGTATGGAATTTCCTAAAAGCACTTCCAAGGGCTGAGAAAACACCTGTCTTTATGGTGGATACTATGATGGCTTTCTCTGGTGCTATTGTGGGACCACTGAAAAAAGTTCTAGCAGAAAAGGGATATGACTGTATCGGTGCCTGTGAGATTGTGATGCCTAATAACTGGCTTCCCAAGCAGATCAATGAGGAAGAGAATGAGAAAAAAATAAATAATGGTCTTAGAAAAGCTAGGGAATATACAGAGAATCTTATTGAAGGTAATACTTCTTGGAGGCGTATTCCCTTTCTTTCAAAGGGCTTTTATAATATCTGCTGTAATGATTTTGTGATGAATCGGATTGCTCTGGCTGAAGGACGAAAAATTGCTGTGGATAAAGACAAATGTATTAAATGCGGTCTATGTTCAAAGCTGTGTCCCGTGAACAATATTGATATGAAAGAGTATCCAGAATGGCACGACTCATGCGAGTTATGCATGCGATGCCTAAGTTTTTGCCCAGTTAATGCAGTAATCATTCCGGGTAAAAAGTTCAAACAGTATCGAGTGGTTAAAGCAAAGGAGCTTATGGGGAAACCCCTTGAAGAAAATTAAAGTTATAGTGAAAAGATGAAGTAAAATTTGAGTTTACGAAAGTATAATATTAGGAGGAATTTATGAGCAAGTTATTTGTAATTGGAATTGGTGGGAGTATTAGCAAAGCGAATATTGAAGTACATGATGTGCAACTGGTAATAGCAGATTCAATTGAAAATACATATGAGATTCTTAAAGAAGGCTGGTATGGCGAACATTTGCACCTAGATGAACATAAAGTACTTGCAGGTGCAGATGGTCATGCGATTCAAATTGAAGATCATCCGCAGAAGACGGAACTTAGTCTGTTTTTTGTAAATATGGGTGGTTATTTAAAGGAGATGTTTGGAGAACAACATGAATATGGATTTTTTGTAGCAGAGACGGAAGAAGTAGCGAAAGAAAAAGCAAAAGAAGAGTTACTAAAAAATGTGGATGATAGTCATGTCGACGGTATTTTCAAGGTTGATAGTCGTTTGAAATGTGTAGACGGGAAGAAAGTTTATATTCATTTGATTCCTGATGGAAAAACTTATAGCTTGAACCCTGATTGGAGTGGTTATAAGAAGTTAATATAGATCAGTGGTGGAGAAACTTTGGGGTAGTTCCATCTATCCCATTAGATGACTTAAGTTTGTTTAACGAAATGATTTAATTTCTTTTCACATCATATCATATTTAAAAATTGGAGGTATTTATAATGGAAAAAATTAATATTGCAGAAAAACTTAGCCTTTTTAATGAATATTGGAGTCCTAAAATTATAGGCGAAATTAACGAGTCTTATGTGAAATTAGCCAAGCTTAAAGGCGATTTTATATGGCATACTCATGAAACTGAGGATGAAATGTTTTATGTACTGAAAGGCGTGTTAACCATTAAGTTTAGAGAAAAAGATGTACAACTCAATGAAGGTGAATGCATTGTAATCCCTAGAGGAATCGAGCATATGCCTGTTGCAGAGGAAGAAGTTCATGTAATGCTTGTAGAATCGATGGCTACTTTAAATACAGGTAATATAATAAATGAAAGAACTGTGGAAACCCTAAAGAAAATATAAAAAGTGGTTGTTTTTTCAGAACGAAGAACATAACCATTTCTTTATCCCTCATAAACTAAGCTTGTTTGCAGTAGACTGTTGTGGATTTTAATATCCTAATTCCCCATTCACTATGATTACTTTTATCCTGTCTTTTACAAATTGCCCTGTAATTAAAACAAAGTCGTTACAGATACGCTGTTTATGCTTGCAATGCAGGAACAGATAGCGTCATTGTTGAAGGCAACGGTAATTGTTGATCATACACCAACGAATCAACTTGGTAAGGCAGAGGGCTATTCATTCTTTATTGGACGAACTGAATGAGTTATACCCCTCTTTATAAAATGGAATAATTAATTTTACATTTGAACATTTTACAAAAACATCTTGTATAAATCAAAAAAAAGAGATATAATTTGGTTGAACAGGTGGTGAATGAAAAATATGAAGCAAAAAAATGATAGTTCAAAACTCACAAGTCGTGATTTGCAGGCCATTGAACGGCGAGCACAAATTTTAGAATCAGCAAAAGAATTATTTGCCCTAAATGGTTATCATGCAACTACAACTCGTGAAATTACAAAACATATTGGTATGGCGGATGGGCTAATTTATCACTATTTTCCAGAAGGGAAAATGCAGATACTTAATACCATTTTAAACGATTTTTTAGATGAGAGATATTTGAGGATTGAAACCGATATTGCTTCCATAAAAGAGGATGTGCCGATTCGTGAGATGCTGATAGATCTTGGTAATATCTTTTTTACCTATATTGCAAAGGATAAGAATGTTTTAATGATTTTGCTCAGGGAGAAAAATATTTTTGCAAAATCCTATACTGAAAAATTTGGCAGACATATGAAGATTCTCACAGAACAGACGATGAAGGCTTTAGAGCAAAGAGCCATTAAAAATGAAATACGTTCTATGGATTTTTTTATGATGACAAACCAATTTTGGAGTGCAATTTATTCCTATATCGTTCAGGATATCTTGTTTCAACAATATAAAATGTATGCGGTAGATAAGGAAACATATTTAGAAGAGATTGTGGACTACACATTATTAACCTGGAAAATATCCTAAAAAGAATTTTTCAGGTAATTTTAAAAGAATTTCGTTCACTGAATGCTCAATCAAAAAAAGCATTAAAAAATAAATACGAGGAGGAATTTATCATGAAATTTTATTTTAACGATCAGGCATTTTCATTTGAATTATTAAGAGCAGCAACCTATGCAGGATACCAGGGTGCTGAAATCGGTGAATGCCTTGTAACAGCATCAAAAATAACAGAGGGGGATTTTGAAAGTTGGTTTTCTGAGTGGAAGAAAATGGCTGATCAGACCGTAAAAATAGCAGAAGATTGTTTGGTGAAACGTCATAAAGTGAGTGCTAGAGAAGCATTTCTTAGAGCTCATAACTATTACAGAACAGGAGAATTCTTTTTGGATGGAACAGATCCAAGAAGAATGGAAAATTTTGAAAATAGTGTAAATACGTTTGAAAAATCAATGGAGCTTATTGACACTCATTTTGAAATTGTAAAAATCCCATATGAAAATACTTATTTAAAAGGATATTTCTATGGAGCGGCTGTTGATAAAAAGGATGAATTAAAAGTTCGTCCAACACTTATCTTTATAGGCGGATATGATTCAACGTTACAGGAATTGTATTTTAGCGGTGCAGCACCAGCGATAAAGAGAGGATACCATTGTCTGGTATTTGAAATGCCTGGACAGGGAGAGGCATTGCGCAAACAAAATTTGTACATGCGTCATGATGCAGAAGTACCAGTAGGTGCAGCCATTGATTACTTAGAAACAAGAACTGATATTGCTATGGATAAAATTGCACTACTTGGTATGAGCTTAGGTGGCTACTTCGCACCAAGAGCAGCAGCGTTTGATGAACGCATCAAAGCCTGCATCGCATTTAATGTATTTTATGATACCTTTGACTCAACGCTAAATCAGAATCCACAACTTAGTAAATTATTGCAGTTACCAGAGGAACAAAGAGAAAATATGCTGGCAATAGCAGAAAAAGATAATTCTAATCTACGATGGATGTTAAATAATGGTCGTTGGGTATTTGGATTGGATCACCGTTATGAATTGTTTGAAGAGATGAAAAAAGCATCTTTAAAAGGAATTGCAGGAAAAATCAAATGCCCAATCCTACTAACAATGGGAGAAACGGATCACTTTGTATCACAGGATCAGTTAACGGCATTAATAGATGAAATCAAAGCACCTAAAACAATAAGAGTTTTTACAAAAGACGAAGGTGCGGAAGAACACTGTCAGGAAGGAAATCATGCCCTATTTCATCAAGTAATGTTTGACTGGCTGGATGAGTTATTTGACAATTATTTAGACTAAATAGGAAAACTAAATTGCTTTTTTGGATTTTCAATGTTTTGAAATCTAAAAAAGTAATTAGTTTGCAAAAAGAACTGCTAATTTATAACGAAAAAGAGGTGCGAAAATGTATAAAGAAGAAATAAAAAATGTCGCTCTTTCCGCTAAAATGAAAAGTGATTATTTAAACGATAGCATTATTAAATTTTTTTTGCTAGCAATGATGTCAGGATTTTTCATTATAGTTGGGATAGCTCTTGCTTTTACTACTGCAAGTATTGTCAATGTGGATGGAACATATTATGGAAAGATAGCAATTGGGCTTACCTTTCCAATCGCTTTAGGTCTTCTTTACTTTGCAGGAGGAGAACTGTTTACAGGAAACTGCTTTATATTTACCATTGGACTGCTGGAAAAAACGGTTAACCTAAAGAATACAATAAAAATACTTATAGTAGGTTATCTTGGAAATCTAACAGGTTCTATTGTACTGGCGCTTTTGTATGTAAAAAGCAAAGCCCCAATCGGTCTGGCAGATCAGTATATTGAAAAAGTTGCAGAAAGTAAGCTTATTATCCCACCAGATGAGCTTTTTTTAAGGGCTATACTTTGTAACTTTATCGTATGTATGTCAATTTGGCTCTGCTATAAAATGAAAGAGGAGACAGCAAAATTGTTCATGCTATTATGGTGTGTTTTCGCCTTTTCTACACCAGGTTTTGAACACTCCATAGCAAATATGGGGATATTTGCTATATCGCTGATGCTTCCACATGCAGAAACACTTACAATATCCGCAGCTGCACAAAATCTCGCATGGGTTACGTTTGGAAATATAGTTGGCGGTTCTATATTTTCAGCTTTTCCGTACTGGTATATCAGTAAAGGAAAAAAACAAAAGCAGATAAGCCAATAAAGGAAACCCCGATAACTTAACGATTACAATAGCGAGCCTTGATTTATTAGAAAATTTGTTTCACAATCTGTGAAATGCCCTCTTCAATATATTCCTCTTCTACATTTGAGATATTAAGTTTTAATATAGAGTCTCTTGCAGGGAAGGAACGTAAATAATTATTAGTTGCTCCATCAACGATAATTGATTTATTTTTTAGTCGATGAATAACCTTTTCACATGATATCTGTTCATTCAATTCAATATAAGTATGGAAAGCAATATTTTTTATAGGAGTATACGAAAAGTTAGTCTGATTACACTCCTTTTGTTTATTTTCCAATGCCGATATTAAGCAGTTTGCTCTTGAAAAATAAGTTGCTTTCATTTTTTCCTTATGTCGTTCAAACATGCCGTTTTTAATATAGATTTCTAATGCTGCCTGAGAAAGCATAGAGCTGTCTATATCAAGAATCCGTTTGTATTGACTGAATGTTTCAATCAATTTATCTGGGATTACAGCAATACCGATTCTTAATCCGGGGAAGATAACTTTTGAATAACTCTTTAAATAGATGACATGTGTAAAATCATCATAAGAATAAATTGGATCAGCTTTTGAATTCTGTTCAAAATCAGCTAAATAATCATCTTCTACAATAAATACATTATATTTTTGTGCCAGTTCTAAAATTTCTTTTTTCTCTTTTTGAGAATAGGACGTTCCTAGAGGGTTATGATATCTTGGCATCGTATAAAAAAATTTAATATTTTCTTCTCTAAACAGCCTTTCTAATTCTGCTAAATCGATTCCATTACTGGTTCTTCTGATACCAATTACCGGAATTTGCAGTGTTTGTAAGGATTCGATGAATAAATGATAACCTGGTTGTTCTATTAATATCGTTTTTCTATTATTTGGGAAAGGAATTACTGCTAAGATGGATAATGCCTGCTGAATCCCAGAGGTTATAAAAATATTTTGTTTCTTTGCAAACACTTGATAATTGTTTAACTGTTTTTGTACCACATCGATTAAGGAAGGCAATCCCCTTGGAGTACCATAGATAAATAAATCATTCTTATAGATGTCAATCGCTTGATTTATGCAGTGCTGAAAATCCAAATATGGAAATACCGCAGGATCAGGAGAAGAAGAGGAAAAGTCCAAACCAAGATTCTCACCTTGGTTTAATTCGGCATTTGATGTTACAACATAATATCCACTTTTTGAAAGTGAATAAATAATGTGTTTTCGTTCCAATTCAGCCAATGCACGAAGAACAGTGCTTTTATTACAATGATAAGATACAGATAAGCTGCGGATAGAAGGAATTCGCTCACCTTGCCTATAGTTACCTCGTTCTATCATGTTTTCGATTTCATTTAATAATGATAAATATTTATACATAGCACACACCTCGATTTCTGTACCGGTACACATTGAGTTTGTTTACATTGTAACATAGTGCTATATAAATTAAAATAGAGATAGGAAAACTATAAATATAAAGGCAATTGAAGAATAATAAATGGAGGAATATGGGAATGAAGATGCTCTATGAAAAACCGAAAGCAGAAGATTATGTTAGCTTGAGACTTCGTTCAGGAATGGGAAATAAAGATTTGGAAAGAAGCAGAAAAGCAATCACAAATTCTTTATTTACAGTATCTCTTTATGACAAAGAAAAATTGATAGGATTTGGAAGAATTGTGGGTGATGGAGGAATCACTTATGTGGTAAGTGATATTATGGTGGATGAAACTTATCGAAGAAAAGGTTTTGCAGATCAAATAATGAAGGAAATCAATAACTACTTTGAACAAAATACTTTTGAAGATAGTTATATTTGTTTGATAGCGAACAGTCCTGCAGATTTATTATATCATAAGTATCAGTTTGAGTATTTGCCACCAAATAAGTGTGGCATGTTACGTGAACAAAACAGAAGAAGGTGAACTGAAGAGTTTTTAATGATATAAATAAAATCTAATGTATAATAAGTTTTTGGTAAGAATGGAGGAGAAAAACATGGACATCAAGATAAGACAAGTTACAATGCACGAACTGAACAGTGTTGCAAATATAGAGGAAATCTGCTTTTCCAAGGCGGAAGCCGCTATTCGCGCTTCCTTAGAAGTTAGAATTAAGGTATTTCCTGAAAGTTTCCTTGTAGCTGAACTAGACGGCAAAATAGTGGGGTTCATAAACGGAAGCGTAATTAATGAAAAAGTCATCCGAGACGAATTCTACAGTAATACATCATTCCATGATTCCATGGGTGACTACCAAAGCATTTTTGGACTTGATGTACTACCTGAATACAGAGCTAGAGGTATCGCTGCAGAATTGATTAAGAAGCTGATTGAAGTGGCTAGAAAAGCAGAGCGAAAAGGTATGACTTTATGCTGCAAAGATGAAAAAATCCATTATTATGAGAAATTCGGTTTTGTTAATATTGGAAAGTCTGAGTCGGAGCACGGGCATGCTGTTTGGAATGACATGGTCCTTTTATTTAACAATTAATGCTAACATCCTTATTCAAGGTAAGTACATTCAAAAAGGAGCTTTTTACACATCTTTTTGAGCAGATTTATTCAGCCCAGCCGTCAAAAATCAATATAAATTAAAATAGAGATACACAATTTAAAGTCAAGACTAGAGGTGAATATTAGAATGAAAAATAGCAATAAAACAAATGCATATTTTGCGGCAGTACTGTATGCCTTTATAATAGGTCTATCTTTTTTGTTTACAAAGATGGCCTTAACTGTGGACGATCCGCTGAATATTCTGGCGCATAGGTTTACAATTTCTTTTTTTACATTATTGATTCCAGTATTGTTTGGATGGATAAAATTGAAAATTACTGCAAGGGATGTGCTTTCTATTTTGCCGCTGTCCCTGTTTTATCCCGCACTATTCTTTGCTTTTCAAGCCTTTGGATTAGTCTATGTTTCTTCCTCTGAGGCGGGTATCATTCAAGCAACCATTCCCGTTTTTACCATGATGCTGGCGGCTCTTTTTTTAAAAGAAAATATTAACCTGCTACAAAAGGTATCTTTAGGGGCATCTGTATGCGGAGTGATTTACATATTTGCAATGAAAGGAATTCAATTAAAATCTGCCAGTTTTCTTGGTATTGTATTAATTATGTTATCAGCACTTTCAGCAGCATGTTATAACGTAATGGCAAAGAAAATAACCAAAAAATATAAAGTAATAGACATAACTTATATCATGACTGCAATTGGTTTTTTAAGCTTTAACGTATTATCAGTCGCAGATCATATTGTTAAAAACACTCTTATTGCATATTTTAAACCGTTTTCAAGTCCCGTGTTTTTGATATCTATATTCTATTTAGGAATTCTGTCGTCATTGATAACATCTCTGCTATCAAATTATATATTGTCTAAAATTGATGCATCTAAAATGAGCGTATTTAGTAATTTATCTACGCTAATAACTATATTTGCCGGGAGTATCTTCCTGCATGAGGGAATCGAATATTATCATATCATTGGAGCAATTATGATTCTTTTTGGAATTATTGGCATGAACTTTTTAGGCAGAAAGAGGAATATTAATCATTAACAACTTTGTATTCGAAACCAATTCAGCAAGTTTATGCATTGCTGTTTGAAGCATTATTTTTTCCCCATCGACACATTTCATTAATGATTGGAAGCATGGATAATCCTTTAAAATGTAGAATTTTTCCGGTTGTATTATTACCAATGGGATATCCTGATGAAACAAGCATTCCTCATCCTAATCATAATAGACGTTTGAATATAGCAGAAACAGTTTTTTTTTAACTCTTTTTCGAACCTTCGCTTTCAAATCAATTTTGAAAATTAGGAGGACAAGCAAATGTCAGAAAATAAGAAATATACAATCGTTGTTAAAAGCAGCTGTGTGGAAGTCAGTGAGGCAGCCTATCATGCATATCATAAAGCGCGTGAAGCGGAACGCTATCAATACAAATTAATACATCAATGTGAGCTCTCACTGGAGCGTTTCCAAAAAGATGGGGTTAATGTTGAGTATGCGGCTATACGGTTTGAATCCAGAATTGAGGATAAGATTATTGAGCAGGAGCAACTTCAAAAATTATGGTTGGCATTACAGGCACTAAGTGTAGAGGAACAACTTCTTATTCATGAGTTATTCTTTAATGATAAGAGTGAGCGAAAGTTAGCAGTTGAGCTTGGTGTTCCTCGTATGACTTTGAACGATCGTAAATGATCGTATATTTAAAAAAATGAGAAAATATTTAGAAAATTAAAAATTTATCCGTCCATCCCCCTTACTTTTTCCTTTATAGAAGTAAGAGGGATTTTTATATTCTTTTAAAACGAAATATTCATGTTAGAGGTAAATTCGATAAAAAGGAAGTGACAGTTGATGTGAAATATTTTGATGCAGAACAAATAAAAATAATGGGTGAAAGAATAAAAAACGCAAGAATAAAATCTGGCTTAACACAAAGAGAATTTGCGGATGAGTTAGGAGTTACAAGTGAAATGGTTATCAGAATTGAAAAAGGAAAAAGTGCTTGTAAGACGGATCATATATTTGTATTGTGTCAGTTATTCAATATATCATCTGATTACCTTCTTTCTGGGAAAAAGTTGCAAAAGGAAGAAATTGCAAACTCAAAGCTGGATAATATGATAGACAATCTTCTACTGGATGTTGACGAATTCGAAAAAGATAAGATATTTAGAATAATACAATTGATGTTAGAAAAACAGCCATCATGACCTCGAATTTGCTTCGAGGTCATTTACACTTTCTTATCTTCCCGCACAAGTGGATTCCAATTTAGAACCTATAAACAGATATTGAAGAAAAAATGCAGCAATTTTAATGGAGTCCTTTTGTGTGAGGAGATAAGGTGCACATTATTGAATCGATATTATAAGAAAGACTAACTATTAAAAGTCAAGTCTAAAATTTATATTTTTTGAATGAATTGCAGAAATACATTTCAGATATATTTTCAGTTCAAAGAACATTAAAAACTGTATGACAAATAGAGCATCGTAATCGGTGCTCAAAAAAGGAGATATTTAGTTAGAAAAGTTAAGCTGACTTAATGTATGTATGTCTTGATTTTTCGAGTTGGTAGATTACCCTTACAAGTTTTTTGGCAGCATGTGATATTGCTACGTTATAATGTTTACCTTCTGCTCTCTTTTTGGCAAGATAAGCCCCAAAGGTTGGATCCCAAAAACATACAAATTTTGTGGTATTGAATAAGGCGTAGCGAAGATACCTAGAGCCACGTTTCTCCATATGGGAATAGGCACCATCAAGCTTGCCTGATTGATAAGTGGAGGGGGACAATCCGGCATATGCCAAGATTTTGTCTGGAGAATCAAAACGATTAAAATCACCAATTTCGCGATTATCATTGCACCCATTCGGTAGCTGATACCAGGAATACTAAGTATTGGAGAGTTGATTTTATCCATAATGATTTTGATTTCTTTTTCGATTTCTCCAATCTCGGAATCCAGCTCACGTATGAGTTTGATTGTATGCTTCAGTTCAAGTGATTTAGCTGGCATATTAGATCCAATTGAAACACGTGCAGCTTCTCGAAAGGTAATGGCAGTATCTTTTCCATAACGACCTTTTGAAGCTTTTGCCAAGATGTTTGTTAGTTTGGTTAAATGAGCACCAGACACAGCTTTTGAGGAAGGAAACTCTGCTAATAACTCATAAATAGAATTCATATGCAGAGTTGGTACTAGTTTTTCTAATTCAGGGAAAAGGATACAGACAAGACGAGAGATAGACTGTTTAAGAGCAGCCCGTTCCTTTACTTTATCAAACCGATAACGGGTTAATGACTTTAGTTCCTCAATGTGATAAGATGTGTCTGAGTAGGACTTTAAGTTCACATCAGACATTAGCATTGTAGCAATCATATGGGCATCAACTTTATCCGTTTTCGTCTTTCTAAGGCTTAGACTTTTTCTGTAAAGATTGGTAAGTAACGGATTGATAACAAAGGTGGTCAGACCTTTATCAAGAAGATATCCTAAGATGTTATAACTATAGTGTCCAGTGGCTTCTAGCCCTACTTTTACTTTGGTTAAATCATCTGTAACGGATTCAAGCTTCTGATAGAATTCATCAAAACCATCTCGGTTGTTTTGAATGGTAAAAGAATTAAATAGTACTTCACCATCTGAGTTAGTAATAAAACAATCATGCTTATCTTTGGCAACATCAATTCCTGCGTATATCATGGTAGATCTCCTTAAAAAAATATTTGATACTGTTTAGAACCCACGGGTACTCCTTGCGATTGTATTCTCGTTCTAAATAAACCGTCATGCGGTATCTAACTGATTAACAAATATACAAAGAGGCTGTGGTTGGAGTCTTTCCGAAACCATCAAGTGGTAGAAGGTGAGAACCAATCCACAGTATCTACAATATCATAGCTTTACCAATAGAAGAGGTAAAGAGAAACTATGACTAAATGTAAAAGACCTTGGAGAGGGTCTCTAAACACTACTACTTTATAATACGAGAAAGGTGATAGTAATGAGAATACAAATAGATGTTATAAACTGCCAGCGTGAATATGCAGGCATTGGCAGTAGATATTAATTTGTAATTAATAAAATCAAGTAAATCAAAAGGAGGTCGGTTAGAAAAATTTAGCCGACCAGATTGGAGGAAAAATGAAGATTAGAGAATTTGTTGAAGACTATCCTGAAATAACTAAACCAGCAAGAAATAGCAATGTCTTCCGTAACGGTGATGGGAACGGAAACAATTACAATAAAGTGCCAAATACAATTGAAAGAGCATTAGCAATGGAACCTGTTAAAAAAGGTGATATCGTACTAATTAATATGGGAGATGATACAGAACATTGTAAAATGGTTGGTTCTCGCCCTGCTATTGTATGTGGCCGTTTCATTCCAGACTGTCCTGTGATTCTTGTAATTCCAATGACACAATCATTTAGACAAATTGACAGACCAGAGCACATTTTTATAGATAAGAATGACTGTGAAAATTTGAGAGAATCAGGAATGGCAATGTGCGAACAATTGTGCAGTGCGGATCGTACGCAGGTTATTAAGAAAATTGAAGCTATTACGGACAAAAGATTGATAGAAAAACTTAATATAGCACTTATCTATCAGCTTGAACTGCTGGATGAGGAGTGAGTAATGGCAAAAGAATTGGAATTAGCAAAGAAATTAGCTGTTCTTGGAAAGCTTTATTGTATGGCATTACTCAGTGAAGACGAGTACACAGCAGTGAAAAAGAGAATTATGAGAGAATATAACGTGGTTAGTTTTATGAATACATAACATATTAGAATGCCGGTGAAAAATTTTCATCGGCATTTTCACATGTTCGTTCATATTTAACTTTTGGATTATAGTAAAGTCAGAAACAAACATGAAAGGTTTCTGATTTTTACTATACTTCAAGAGAGGAGGAGGTCAATATGGCAGAAGTTGAAGTAATAAAAGCAAGTGAAGGTACGGTAAACAGGCGTAGAGATACTATTGGAAAAGGATTGACACTGGAAAGACAGAGGGTGGCAGCCTATGTGCGAGTAAGTACCGATGGAGAGGAACAGTTACAGAGTTTTCAGTCTCAGATGGAATACTATACAGATAAAATATCCAAGAACAAGGATTGGGCATTTGTTGGTATCTATTCAGATGAAGCAATAACTGGTACGAAAACAGCGAAAAGAGAAGGCTTTCTGAATATGATAAGTGATTGTATGAATGGTTTGGTAGATGTTGTATTAACAAAATCTATTTCCAGGTTTTCACGTAATCTTGTGGATACATTACAATATGTGCGTATGCTAAAAGAGAAGAATGTAGCGATTATTTTTGAGAAAGAGAATATTAATACTCTTTCGATGGAAAGCGAAATGGCATTGGCATTATTAAGCACACTGGCACAGAATGAAGTTGAATCTTTATCAGCTAATACAAAAATGGGACTTAAGATGAAAAAGAAACGCGGCGAATTATTAGGCTTTAATGGTTGTCTGGGATATGATTATCATCAGGAAGATAAGTCACTTAGCATGAACGAAGAGGAGGCTGAAATTGTTTGGTGGATTTTCAATCGTTATAATCAAGGATATGGTGCTTACACAATAGCGAATGATTTAACTCGACGTGGGATTAAAAACAAGAAAGGTATCGTTAAATGGACTGACAGCGGTATCAGAGGAATTATTTTGAATGAGAAATACAAAGGAGATTTACTTCTAGGCAAGACTTTTACAGTAGATCCACTTACGAAACGCAGGCTTGATAATATGGGTGAAGAAGATCAGTTTTATATTAAAAATCATCATGAAGCTATCGTATCTGAGGAAGAGTGGAATATGGCTCAAGAAATTCGTAAGAGCAGATATGGCAAGAACACAAGTATTATAGAAGGAACAAGGGAAAAGCAATCACGTAAATTTGCCTTTAGTAGCATGTGTGAATGTGCGTATTGCGGAACAAAATTCTCGAGAAGATCACATCATCAGGATACACAACATAAAAAGCCAGTTTGGGTATGTAGAACGGCTGCAAATAAGGGAAAGGCTAGTTGCCCTGATAGTAAAGCTATTGATGAATCTATTCTTGAAAATGCTTTTGTAGAATCCTTTCAGTTATTGGCGGATAATTTTGATGATATCTTAGAGTCAGTATTAGAATCAATTGAGATTGAGTTATCCAGTACAGATAATAGTGAGAGACTAAAACGTGTTGATAAGAGCCTGGCAACAGTGGAAGGTAAGCGAAAGAAATTGACTGACATGTTGCTTGATGATAAAATTTCAAAAGAGGCCTATGATGAAAGATTTGATGAATTTACACGGAAAATCAGCCAGACTAAGCAAGAGCAGCAGATTTTGATTGAAAATGAAGCTGCAAAGAAAGATGTCGGTAAGAGAATGAAGGAAATAAGGGCACGAATTTCTGAAGTTAAGGTAATGGATAGATTTGATCGTGCTGTATTTGAAAGTATCGTAAAAAAAGTTATTATTGGTGAGGTGGGTGATGATGGGAAATCTGATCCATACAAAATCACTTTTGTACTGAAAGGACTTGCAGATTTTTCAATATCAGATGCAAGGAAGCGATACAAGAATTTGCATAAGCAAATAAGCTAATAACAATTATTATTCAATAAGAAGAAAGGGCTGTTTAAAATGAGCACTCAAAACGACTTATTGGATGGTAATGATAGCAACCTAAAGCGTCTTTCTAATGAGGTACCAGAGCAATCTGATATGTGCCTAAATTGGCAGGACGACGTAGATAATAACTTCCCTTATAGTGAACCCGACGCATGTGGAGAGTGTGATACTACTACATCGGAAAAATATCTAAGAATCCTTGATTTTAGGCACTTTGAGAGGCTTTTTCAGTTTTCACAAAGTGACCGAAAAGGGAAGAAAAAGTCAATTTCTGACGGTGTGAACGTGTCAGTGGTTCTTGATATGGTGTTCGGGAACACATCGAAGTAAGGATAACATTTTTACTATTTTTTCATTATTCAACTAAATAAGAACATGTCGTGAGACCGTTCATTTTCAAGCTAAATTGAGGATGAACGCTACTTGCACAGATTAAGGAGATATCGGCTTTAAACAACTCTTTATTTGGTGCAATGAACATGTATTATACGCTTAGAAACAAATATCATTTCACCTGTGGACATAACCGGGTTTATCGTATTATGTGTATCAATGATATCAAATCTTCTTATAGGCGTTCATCAATCTATACATATATAAAATCAACTCCTGAAGAAATCGCTGAAAATGTATTAAAACGAAAGTTCAATTCTGATAAGCCTAATGAGAAATGGTGTACAGATGTTACTGAAATAAAAGTTCCAGCAACAGGCGAAAAGTTATATATAAGTCCAGTGCTGGATTTATATGATCGCTATCCAGTAGGCTTCGCAGTTTCAGAACGAAATGACATAGCTCTTGCGGATGTAACTTTAGAGATGGCTCATAATGCTTATCCTGAAGCAACACCTCTGTATCATAGTGACAGAGGGTTCCAATACACAAGAAGTGCATTTAAAACAAAACTTGAAAGATATGGAATGACACAATCAATGTCTAGAGTTTCCAGATGCATTGATAATGGTCCGTGTGAAGGATTTCAGGGAATATTCAAAGATATCTTGTTCATACTTTATCCGCACATTCAATCCAAAGAAGAAATGATACAAGCTATATATGGAACTCTTGATTATTACAGAAATGAATATCCTCAAAAGAGATATAAAGGAAAAACATGTGGCCAAGTACGACAAGAAGCTTTACAAACATCAGAACCTGTTATATATCCGATAAAACAAGCCAACAGATACATTAAGTTCTGGACTAGTATAGAACATAAGAAGCAACAGACACTTCAACAAGTAATGTAAAAAAGATAATCAGCACTCATGCGAATGCTGGTTATCATAACACTTTAAAATTAATTATTTTACTTGTCTACTTGACAGGGGATGTATCAGACAGGATGCTTACTATAGATCGTGTTTTGTTCTGCGATGAGAAGCTTCTTGATATACCTGATTATCAGCTCTAACGGACACAACGATAATTGTCATCACACTATTTCGCTCTTCTATAGAGTAAACAACACGGATTCCGATTCCACGGAATTTAATTTTAAAAAGTCCAGCCAGATTTGAGCCATCTTTGTTGCCAAGAGGCTTTCCGTATCCTCCCTGATAAATAGAAACTGGGTTCTGGCTGACCTTTTGGATTCCCTTGGCAACTTGGGGACGGACAGAATTATCCAATTTTTTCATATCATTCAGTGCTTCGGTAAGGAAGTTGATTTGATAGTTCATTCGATTTCTACATCCTCCGCTTCGTTAAGATCGGTCTCGGAAATTCCAAGGTCAACCATTGCATCGTTAAAAGTTACTGTGCGTTCCATGCCGCCATTAGCAATACGCTGCTGTGCAAGAAGCAGAAGCTGGTAGTCTTCTTCAATCTCAGCCAGGCGTTCATATTCCTCTGGTGAAAGAATCACGGCAGAAGGAGCATTGTTTTTCAGTACAACAAGCTGGCGTTCCGTACGCAGTCTGTCAAAGATTTTGGAAGCCTGCCCTTTGTTAAATTGAGTGATAGAAATGAGACTGTTTAATACATCGGTAGTGATAGCCATTTACGATTCCTCCTTTCTCTATGCTTACTATTAGTATATGCGGAAAAACAATTATTATCAACATAATATTAGAAAATTTATAGATAAATTATAATTACTTTTGATTGTAATAATTTTTAAGGGAGGGAGGGGGAGTCCGAATCTCCAGAACCCCGTCCCCTGGAAACCGCCGCCCCCCAAGACGTGAATTTTCGCAGAAACCGTCAGGGGGGATAGGATAATAGGTACCTTATTGTACATAAACATATGATTTTCGCTGAATTGCTTGGAGGGGATTTTGCCAAAAAGTACCGGAAATCCATGTTTTTAAGCCGAGGAAAGACAGAAATTATCTGCTTTTCCCGGTTTTTTGTGTAAGGAGGTGCGAAAGGAAATGACAGAGGTGCAGGAAACCAAAATCCGTGAACTAAGGCTGAAAGGTTTAGGCTACCGGAGGATTGCCACGGAGGCAGGGCTGTCCCGTGACATTGTCCGAAATTACTGCAGGAGCAAAGGAATGGCTGGATACGCTAGCTTTGGAAAAGAATGTATCGGAACAGATTTCCAAGGGCAAAGCCTGTTTGTACTGTGGAAAGGAAATAGAGCAGCCTGCCACCGGGCGTCCGAAGAAGTTCTGTTCGGAAACCTGCCGGAGAAGATGGTGGAGGGTACACCAAACAATTTAAAGAGGATGCAGTAAAGTATTATTATGAACAAGAGATTTGGGTTTAGCAAAATGCGCTGAGAAATTAGGAACAAGTAAAACAGCTTTAACAACGTGGGTAAAAGCAGCTAATGAAACAGGAGAAGTTACGATAAGGGGGACTGGTAATTATGCCAGTGACGAAGCCAAAGAATTAGCACGGGTAAAAAGAGAATTGAGAGATACACAGCATGCTTTAGAAATATTAAAAAAAGCAATCGGCATTCTGGGAAACTAACACAAGCTTATTTTATTGAAGTTGCAAAGGCTGAAAATGCAGCTAAAAATGAAGGACGCCATCTTAATGTTAGTGGAGTGCTTAGAATATTAGGCGTTTCAAGAAATGGATATTATTCTTTTAGGAGAAAAAAACCATCTAATACAAAATTAAAAAAAGAACAACGAATGGAGCAAATATGAGAAATCCATCGAGAGTCAAATGACATCTACGGAGCACCAAAGATTACTTCCATTTTGCAAGAGCAAGGTGAAACAATTAGTGAAAATACTGTTGGAAATTATATGCGAGAAATGGGAATAAAGGCTTGGTATATAAAAACATATATTCAAACCACCATTCAATCTGATATCACTTATATTTGGACTTATTCAGGATTTGTATATTTAACAAGTATTATGGATTTATTTTCAAGAAAAATAATAGCCTGGGTATTAAGTGATACATTAGAAGCCAAACATGTAGTAGATGCAATAGAAAAAGCGAAAAAGAAAAGGCATGTAAACAAACCTAAAGTTATGCACGCTGACAGGGGGATACAATATACTTGCAATGCGTATCAAGAAACAACGGCAGGTTGGACAAGAAGTTATTCCAAGATAGCGTATCCATGGGATAATGCATGTATTGAATCTTTTCATTCATTAATAAAAAGAGAATGGATCAATCGATTTAAAATTGTAGATTATAATCATGCATATAAGCTCATATTTGAGTATATAGAAACATTTTATAATACAGTACGTATTCATATAGCCATTGTGGATATAAATCTCCTGCAAGCTATGAAAATGAGTATTTAATAAAAATGGAGAAGGAGTTTAAAATAGCAAGTTAATGATGTTAGGAACTAACAAAAAAGTTCCGTTTTAACTTGTACCAAGACTTGACATAGCACCAATGCTGAACCCATATATAAACGGATTAAGCAGTTTGTCCGGGATTATTTTGAAGGAAGTAGTTGCCCATGAAAATCCGGATATTAGAACCTGTTTTCGAAGTGTCACAAAAGAAAAAGCGTGTATGTGCTTATGCTAGGGAATCTTCAGACAGCAGAAGACAAGAGGACTCTCTGGAAAATCAGACAGATACCTATGAGCGCCTGATTACTTCCAACCAGGAGTATGAGTTTGCCGGAGTCTATGCCGACCAGAGAATCTCCGGTTACGGTGAGATGATGCTTGCCGTCCTTGCTTCTTTTGCGCAGGAAGAGAGCCGGAGCATGAGCGAGAACAACAAGTGGACCATCAAAAAGAAGTTTGAACAGGGAGAAATCATGATTAACACCGAGCGGTTCCTGGGATATGACAAGGATGAGTATGGTGGATTGACCATTAACCAGAAAGAGGCATTAATAGTGGATTTTCTTTATGACATGACCTTGTTCGGATTGGGAAATTCCAGACTGAAAAGCCTGATGAATTTTCTTGGAGTAAAGACCGTGACCAATGCGAAATGGAATGAAAGCACGGTAAATGGGGTGCTGACCAATGAAAAGTATAAAGGTGATTATCACCTGCAGAAATACTTCACGCCGGAAAATAAGCGGAATCAGTCAAGGTTAAACCGTGGGGAAGTGCAGAGTTACTACATCACAGATAACCACCCGGCTATCGTGAGTGAGGAGAAATGGAATCAGGTACAGGCGGAACGGGAACGCCGGAAGAAAAATCGGAATATTGCTGCTGACGGTACTGAGAAGTACCAGAACCGATATCCGCTGAGCGGAATGTTGATTTGCCCATATTGCGGAAAGAATCTCCGGCGCAGAATGGTATATAAAAGAAAGATTCAGTGGCTATGCAGCACTTATATTAAAGAGGGAAAACAAGCCTGCCGGGGAGTGCGGGTGAATGATACAGAAGTCACAAAGCAAAACATTACAGAACCAACGGTAGTAGAGGAGGTGAACGTGCATGGCAAGAAACATTACCGTTATACCCGCAAGGCAGATTTCATCAGCGGACGAGAGTATGAACCAGAGTGTGCGGAAATTAAGGGCGGCGGCGTATTGCAGGGTATCAACCGCCCAAGAAGAACAGTTATTAAGTTATGAGAACCAGGTGAATTATTACACAACATTTATTAATGAGAATCCCATTTATGAGTATGCAGGTACTTATGCGGATGAGGGCATTTCGGCAACCAATACCAAAAAGAGGGATGAGTTTAAACGTATGATAGCAGACTGCCGGGCAGGGAAGATTGATATGATTATTACAAAGTCTATCTCACGGTTTGCAAGGAATACGTTAGACTGTCTGAATTATGTGCGGGAGCTGAAAGAACTGGGCATTGGTATTATTTTTGAAAAGGAAAATATTAATACATTGGATGCTAAAAGGAGATGCCATGTTGCAAAAAAGTTATACGGTGGACTTCCTTTCTAAGAAAAGGGTACAGAATCAGGGTGAAATCCAAATGTTTTATGTAGAGGATGACCATGAAGCTATCATTCAACCGAGGATTTGGGAGTGTGTGCAACTGGAAGCTCAGCGGAGAAAAGAATATCTGGAGGAGCATGGAACAAATTCTTATTCCCACCGACCGGAAACAAATCCTTTTGCATCAAGAATTGTGTGTGGGTGCTGTAATAAGGTGTTCGCTAGAAAGGGTTGGCGGAGCAGCACGGGAGTTGACCGGAAGGTATGGCAATGCAGTGAACGGTATAAGGTCAAAGGTGTTCTAGGCTGCGGAAACCGTCATGTGGAAGAAGAAACACTGAGAAAAGCTTATCTGTTGGCATGGAATGCACTGATTGAGAACAAAGACAGTTTTCTGGAACGGTGGCAGGAACAAATACAGGGTGAGAATTTGTTAGAAGGTTATCGCGCAGGGAGATTCATTGAGTACACTGAAGGGGCAGAACCATTGACAGAAATGGATACAAACTTCATGTTGAAAACATTAGATTACATCAAGGTTTTTGGGGATGGGAAGCTGGTGGTGGTGTTCTTGGACGGAACGGAGATTGAATGTAAAAATGAAGAGGAGTAAGAAAAGGTGCCGATTGGGAATTTGCTTCCTAATCGGCATTTTTCTTGCTCTTTTTCGGATAGTAAAAGTTAGGTTAGTGTGGTAAAATGTTAAAAGGAATATGATGGGATTTTAAGTATGTAATATAAAATTAAGTAGGGGAATTTAATATTGATATGATAGAACAATTAGGAGAATACAAAATTCTTAAAAGGATGGACGGAGGAGGGAATGGTACAGTTTTTCTGGCAGAAAATGAAGCCGGAGAAAAAGTAGCTATTAAAATCCTTCGAGAAGAAATTGGCAAAGGAAAAAAGATACAAAAAAGAAATAGAAAGAAAAGAATACGATTTATAATTGAAACAGAAACTGTAGTGAAAATACAAAAAGAGGTTAACGGAATTATTCCTATAATTTCTTATGCATTGCCTGATGAAAAATCGAAGAAATATTGGTATGCTATGCCAATAGCTACAACGATTGAAAATAAATTAAAAAAAATACAGAGTATAGAGGATAAGATAAAAGGTGTTCTGGACTTAGCTAGAACATTAGAAATATTACATAGGAAAGATATTGTCCATAGGGATATAAAGCCAAAGAATATATATTTTTATAATGAAAAATATTGCATTGGGGATTTTGGATTAGTTGATTATCCCGAAAGAAGAGAATTAACATCAGTGCAGGAAGCTGTTGGTCCAAGAGCAACAATGGCCCCAGAGATGAGATATAATGCTAGAAATGCAGATGGTAAAAAAGCTGATGTGTATTCTCTGGCGAAAACGTTATGGATTATATTAAAAGAGGTCGAATATGGCTTTGAAGGAAGATATGAGGAAGATGATACAATAATTGGTCTGCGTAGTGATAAAAGATATAGAAAAGAGCATTTGGTGGAATTGGAAGCCTTATTAAAGCAATCAACAGAATATGATCCGGCATTGCGACCTAGTATGGAAGCTTTTGTAGCAACACTTGAAAAATGGTTGGAGGTAGTAAATAATGATCAAAAAAGCAATTATAGTGAGTGGAAATATTTGCAGAGTAAGTTATTTCCTAAAACAGTGCCGTTACATACCGAATGGAGAGATATAGGTTCTATAATAAAAATCTTAAATGATATAGGGAGTATGCCTGGACTAAATCATATGTTTTTACCAACCGGAGGAGGACAGGATGTTGAATCAGCAGAATACGCAAAAGAAGAAGGGTGTATCTGTTTGGTGGCAGGGGGCTGTAATTATATTTTAAAGCCACATAAGTTAGAATTAGAGAATTATGGGCAAAAGGATTATAGATGGAGTTATTTTAGATTACAGTTAGAAGAGATAGAGCCTATTTCAGATACTATATATGAGAATTATCGTGAATTATTAATAGAAGATTATCCGGGACATTATATAGTGAGCAACTTGACATGCTATGGAAGATATGATGATGGAACAAAGTTCCCGAAAGGGCATAGGCAAGTTGATAGGTTTTTAAATGGTTCGTTTGTTGTCTTTTCAAAACAATCTGTTTATAACCACATTTCGGGGACTTATGATGCAAGGCATAATAAAATGGGGAGTATAGAATTTCGGCAGTATATCGGAACTATGCGTCAATCTTATTATAAGCTAAAAGATTTTCAGACATTTTTAAATGCATATCAGAAGAATCCATTTAGTATTAAAGATGAAAAGGCTGAAGCAGAAACTAATAAAAGAATAGAAGAAAGTTGTAGGTTTGATAAATTCATAGAAGAAAATTGGAGTAAGTGGTGCTTTAAAAAAATTTGTGATGAAAACAATAATAAAAATAAAGGTAAGTTAGAATTTGCCATTATGTTTCATATAAATGGAGCAGCTTTTGATACAAGAAAATATGTAGCGGAAACGGGATATATTTGTGAAGAAGATTTTATTCCATATCCAGTAAGTAAAGAGGATAAATATATATTTTCAGATTTTAGCGGAACGGTAAATGCAATTATTGAAATGAAAGAGTTTGTCAAAAAGAAATGTAGTGATGCAGGGATACTATGGCAAGAGATGGGGATTTATTTCACTATAAAACTGTTTAGGATAAAACCCCCTTCACATTTATTTACTGAAGAAGAAATAAAATCTGTATTGAGGGAGGGAAATGATTTTAGACATAACCGATTGGTTATTGACGAGGACGGGTACGCTCAATTAATAGATAGTGATTTACAATATGAGTGTTATCGTTATCCAGTTTTTCAAGAGAGTTATGATGCCCGAAATAATTATGTTGGACAATATGCAAATTTAGATGATGTAAATGAAATATACTTAGCTATGCTTGAAGGGTGGTTGTATCACTTACGTACAGGACAAAGGCATGATATAGATTATTATGATCAAAATACGGAAACAGAAAAGGTAATAGAAGAAATAGAAAAATACTATTAGTACGTATTTTGACAGAGTAAATTTTACCAATTTTAAGACATATAAACATTTTCGCAAAAAGTCAGAGTTTTGCCATGTAGTATAAGAAGTTACGTTCATCGAATTGTGAAATGTGCTGCCTTTTAGAAAAAATTGATTATTTTATTTATACAATAGGGAAAGGGAATGCCATAGAAAGTAAAATCACATTTCTTAAATACAATATGTCTTAACACAGCTACAGTAAATAAAAAAGAAGAGATAGTATTACCGAGTCGTTGTCTAAAGAGCATATTATTTTAGATGGGGATCCTTGCTCGGCTAGCATTCTAAAATACATAACAAAGGAGGGGTAATGTGAAGATCAAGAGTGTAAGCATTAAAAATTTAGGTTTTATTAGTAAATTAGATTTGGAATTTGCTTTTGATAAAATAAATGTGATTCAGGGAAAGAATGGAAGTGGAAAAACAACCGTTTTAGCCGCCATTTATTCTATGTTTCAAGAGAGCGAGATTTTAAACTATAAAGATAATGATAATGACGCTATTATAGAAATAACAATACAAGATGAGGATAAAACGAATCGTATAAAAAAACGTTATCATTGTGGAAAATCAATTATAGAAGTGAAGTCTTTTCAAGAGATGAATAGATTAGTAAAAATAAAAAAAGAAAAGGTATTTCTACTTAGCGCTGAATCATTGAGAGATAAATTCTGGCTGTCAGATGAAAAAGTAAAATCTGCAATAGATTTTTTTGGCAGGTTGAAGATAGAGGATACCATTGTTGATAGTGTACTAATCGAACTTCTTGAAAACGATAAAAGCTTTCGTTACATGTCTATTGGGCAGCAAATATATTTTGGAATATTAAGTGTGTTATCGTATGTGCCTTCAGACAGTGTATTGCTAGTTGACGATCTTTTTGGGTATCTTGATATGTGTACAATCGAAAGTATTGTAAGAGTTATGAAAAAAATTACTAATATTCAGTTTGTTCTTACCTCGCATTTTAGTAGCAGCAGTAAATTATTAGATTGCGAAATGATAGATTTAACTCCAGAGAAATCTAACAATGATTATGAACAACCGAATTTTCAATACAACCGATTTTTCAATCATGAAGTAAAGAAAAAATTGTTTAGTGACAACAATAATAAGCCGATTATATCAAAACCATTTATAAAGTATAAAAGGGGAATGGAGATAGAAGATATAGAAAATAGGAATATAGAGTATAAAGAGATCAAAGGAAATAACCCTTGTAATACTATTATAGATGTTTCCGAAATATATATTAATGCGTTTTTGAATAGTTGGGTTACAGGAAGTGGGACTATAAAATGGGGAATCAGTGATTGTGGAATTGTAATTGGAGTAGAGTTATCAAAAGTAGATAAAGATACGATTATTAGAAAATTAGCAGAACGAATTGGTCAAATGCGACCATATATAAGCCAAGATTTAGTGCAAATTATTTTTGAAGATATTATTGAAAATGGATATATTATTCCAGGATTTTATATAGTAGAGATTATTATCGAACCTTTCCAAATATGGGATTTAGTTTCAACTTCCAAAGATGAAGTATACATAAAAACAGAAGGTGGAAAGAAAAGGTTGAACTCATATGAGATACAGCAAGAACTGAAGAGACGTAATAAATTGTCTTGAATAGGCAGAAGCATGTTGGTTTAGCTGTATTGTAATGATTGCTAAGGTTTAATTATACCTTCCTCACATTATTATTACTTCCTCAACAAATGTTTAGATGGTTTACCTTCTAAGTCGTAAAAAGCGGTAAATAAAGGGGTGGCGGTTATTGTAGCTAATGGGGTGTACTTATCAGTTCCCTTAGAGTGGAAAATTGTTTTCATGGATATGTGGGGTAAAAGAAAGGTGCACCTTTTGACAAAAGTGGTACCAGCAGGAAGGAGGAGAACTTGAAATACAAGATTATTAGTATTGTTAAATGGATAATGATAATATGCATCATTGGAACAATATTAGTAGGTATGCCATTTATTATCGAAGATATTTTATTTGATGCTAAACATATACCTTTTAATACCCAAATAAAATTTTCTAGAGAGGTTTGGTTTGGGTTTATTGCTTCATACTTAGGGGCTGTAGGAACAGTGCTATTAGGAATAATCGCTTTGTATCAAAATAAGAGGTATAAAAAGCTATCTGATGAATCAGAAAAACGATTTATAGAATTGCAAGCAGAAATCAAAGAATTAAACAAAAGAAATGTTGAACTGATAGAAATTAACACTAAAATTGAAAAAGCAAAATACTATCCTCAATTATCCGAACAAAAACATTATTATTGGAATATAAGTGGAGAGAATTTAGAAGAAAATTTTAATATGGATAATGGATTTCAAATTACAATTAAAAAAGAAGATGATTTTAACTCTAGTGACAGACTACTAAATGAAATATTTGATAAGTATTATACATTTACATATGTTTTGAAAAATGAGGGAGAAAAAACTATAAGAAATTTTAATTGTAAGAATTTGAAAATAAATAGTAAACATGGAATGGGATTTTGGGTATATTATCCATGTGATATTGAACCAGGTAAATTAATGTATGTAGTGTATGCTACAAAAATAAATATGCATGAAAAGGTTAAGAAAGGCGAATTGAATACAATAAATTTTGAATATTCAATGGAAAATGTGATTGGGGAAAAATTTTCTATGGAAGTGTATATAGAGTTCTATGATACTGGCGAAGATGTTATAAGTACAAGATTAGAAACGAATGGAATAATGAGAGAATAATATTATACGAGGTATGAATGTATGAGAGATGATTTTTCGCAGAATACAAAAGATTTATTGGCAAATAGAGTTGGTTGGAAATGTAGTAATCCTAATTGCAGAAAGGCAACTTGTGGAGGGGGCATTGAAAAAACAGATATAGTTAATATAGGAGTAGCCGCCCATATTTCTGCTGCCTCAAAAGGTGGTCCTAGATTTGATGAAAATATGACATCTGGGGAACGAAAATCTTATGAGAATGGAATATGGTTATGCCAATCCTGTTCTAAACTTATTGATTCCGATGTAAAAAGATATACGGTAACTAAGTTGAAAAAATGGAAAGAAATATCAGAACAAATGGCGGTGCTTGATTTAGAGGAGAGATCGACATCAGAATATATCTCAGACAAAGAATTAGTAAAATTTTTTGTTCAATGTTTTGACCGTCCGGCCTTTAAGGACAGAATTTGCCAAGAAGGTAGAATGGAAGACTTTGATAAAGCTATTGAGGATACGATAGTTGCATTAAATACAGGAGTGCTTAGAACGAGAGATGGAAGTATTTTGAAAAATTCAGAAGGAAAATCGGCAATTTCCAATGAAAAATGGAGAGAAAAGTTTGAAACAATTTGTGATATGCTGGTAGCCTTGAGGAGAAGGTTGAAGCTTGCAAAAGCTGAAAAAGCATATACTACATATGGTGATTTTGAAGTAATGTATTGTTTTTATGATAGAGAATTAGAAGAATGGTTTGATTATACTCGTGAAGAAATTTTGAAAATACTTTCATCTGTTTGTGAAGAAGTTGGGGTTAATGGCTTGCGTTTTCCAAGAAGAGAATATCGTTGGTAGAAATGTGCGTAGGGGTAGAACCCTAAGACGGGGTAAATTTTTACCCCACCCCTTAAGACAGTGAAATACTTTCGCCATGTAGTATAATACTTCCATTTCACCGCATGTGGAGACAGTGGTGTTGCTGGAGCGGAAACCTCAGTAAATCAAAGGGTTCAGGAATTTTAGGATCATATGTAGCTGTGCTATTTTTGTTTGCGCAGACTAAAATATGTTTTGAAGTGGGGTAAGGAAGATAAAAGTGAAAACGGAATAAATCCTGGCCATGTAGCTAGTCATTGATAACAAAAAAATAGCGAGATTGGGGTGGTGGATAATTTTCCAGAAGAAAGATTTATAAGAAGCACTTGCACCGTATCTAAAGGACAATACATTTTAATTGGAGGTATGCGTGGTGGTCGTTAAAAAAATTGGCGAAAACAAAAAGGAAGAGGCATTGGAACTTGTTATAAGGGTATTTATGAAATATGAGGCTCCTGATTATTCTGATGAAGGTGTTGAAACATTTAAAAGGACAGCAGTATATAACAAAGACTATATGGAAAGCATTACAATGCATGGTGCTTATGAAAATAATAAAATTGTGGGTGTTATAGCAATGAGAAATAACGGCAGCCACATAGCATTATTTTTTGTTGACGGACAGTACCATCGAAAGGGAATAGGAAAGAGATTGTTTCAGACCGTGCTTGAACAAAGCACAGCGGATGAGCTAACTGTTAATTCTTCACCATATGCCCAAGAAGTCTATCATCATTTAGGCTTTGAGGATACTGCTCCGGAACAGGTTACAGATGGTATAAGATACATCCCGATGATATATAAAAAGAATACATACGATATTGCATCACTTATTACAATGCTTGAATATAAAGATACTTCAATAGCATATAAAGCCTTACAGGAACTGGAGCGAATATCAGATGAAACAGGGTCTGTATATGCTCATATAGAGAAATTTGTAAACATGATAAGAAGTGACAAATATGTGGTTCGGGTTCGTGGTTTCCGGCTTTTTTGCAAGCAGGCCAAGTGGGATAGGAATAATATTCTCGATGAAAACATAGATGCTGCCCTGCATATTCTGAATGATGAAAAGCCGACTGCAGTAAGGCAGGCTCTTGCAGCATTATCAGATGTTGTAAGATACAAACCGGACTTAAGGGAAACCGTGAAAAAGGCTGTATATGAAATAAATTATTTGCGGTACAAGGACACCATGCATAGCCTGATTGCAAAGGATATTAGGGAGGTGCTTGATTTGATCAAGGAGGTTTGAGAATGAGAAAATATAAAAGCTGTGGGAATACCTTCTGATATGGCATCAAATGGGGTAAGATTTTTACCTCACCCGTAATAAAAAATATAATTTTGCCATGAAGGGAATAGGAAATAACGAAGGTAGTGTGTATGATGACAGAGGGATTTTAGTATTTTAAAGAAGTAATCTGCACAGAATAGAGTTAGAAGTCTATTTACTTTATAGAAAAAAAGAGTTATAATAATATCATAATAATGATATGAAGGGAAGTGCAGGGTATGATTATTAAAGCATCAGCGGCATTGAGAAATGACTATACAACGATTTCCAATCTTGCAAAAGAGACAAAAGAACCTATTTATATAACTAAAAATGGTGAAGGTGATATGGTGCTGATGAGCATTGAAGCCTTTGAAAAACGGGAGCAGATTTTAGAACTCCGGTCGAGGGTGCTGCAGGCAGAGCAGGAGCGTCTTAGCGGAGCAAAAACCATGAGTGTTTCAGAAGCCAGAAAAGCATTAAGAGAGCGTTTAAATGAAGCATAAGGTGGAAATTCTTCCATCTGCCTGGGAGGATTTGAAGGGAATTGAAGACTATTATACAGTGCAGTTTGATGTAGAAACGGCATTAAGAGTCAGTGACCATATTTTAGATGCCGTTGATCGTTTAGAGGATTTCCAAGATTCTGGCTCCCTAACACCTGATAAATGGCTTAATGAAAGAGAATACCGAATGGTGATATGTAATAAGCATGTGATAATCTTTAAGATAATAGAAACATCTGTTTATGTTTATCATATCGCAGACACGCAAACTGAATATACGAAATTGTTTTATTAGTAAGCAGGTTATAAAAAGCCTTGGGAGTATGGTGTCTCAAGGCTTTGTTTTTGTCCAATTTCAGGAGGAAAGCAGATGGAAATCAGAAGTGCAATGGGAATACGTGGAGCAAGGGATAAGCCAAGGAATTCTTATGCAGGTTCGGCCGTATTCTTTTTATTTGGAAGAAAGGCCGCCTTTTCGTCTTAAAATGGAGACATAGTCAATGCAGCTATGTGTTGCGATTAACCAAAGATGCAAAAATCTTTTTGACTAACACGAAACTACAAACGCAAAAATAAAAAATTTAAAAAGTGCGAGGGATTTTCACCACTTTTACGACTATCCTTTTGAAGCATAAAACATTTGCTTGGAAGGGAGAGGTTATACAGATGAATACCTATGTACTACAAACGACAAAGGCGTGTAAGTCGTTTGGAAAAATTATGGTGAAATGGAGGTGCTTTTATGAAAAAGATTCTATCGCTTGTTTTGGGAGCAATGTTGCTTATGGTTATTCTTGCATCCTGTGGTGGCAATGATAATACGATTCAGACCTGTATCATTGCAAATGAAAGCTATTCGGAGAAAGTCGATTTGGAAGCCGCAACGCAACCCGAAAGCTTGACTGCCGATAGTCCGGCCTATGCCAGCGTCCATATTGTTGAAAGTCCAAAGGGAATGGAGTACACTATCAAGTGGTATTTGAATGATACTAAAATCAAGACCGAAACCAAAGCAACAGAAAACGATAGACAGGATATACTTGTTTATGAGTTGGAAGCCGAAAATGTAGCTACTGGTAACCTAAAGGTTGAAGTATTTTATAAAGATACGGTGCTGATTACAAAGGAGCTTCCTATCAAGTGAGGTAAAGACATGATTACTGGAAAAACAGAGCGAGACAAAAAGTTCATATCGATATATCAAGCTCATGTTGACGAGGTATATAAGTTTGTCTATCTGCGTACAGGAGCAAATAAATCAATTGCCGAGGATTTGACGCAAGAAATCTTCCTTGAGGTATACAAGGGACTATCGAGATTTAAGGGCTTGTCTTCAGAAAGAACATGGGTATTTCGTATTGCAAAAAACCGGCTAAACGATTTTTACCGCAAGCAGTACCGCTCTATGTTTGAGAGTGTATGCATTGACGTTGTACTTGACGACCAGTTAGTAGACACAGGGCAAGATATACAAGAAAACCAAATAAAATCATTCGAGCAAGAAACCGTTCGTGCTAGTCTATCTGCATTGCCGAAACAGTACGAAATTGTTTTAACATTGAAATATATGGACGAAAAAAACACGAAGGAAATTGCCTTGCTCCTTGGAAAATCTCCCAAAGCAATTGAAAGTTTACTTCGTAGGGCAAAAGACACATTTATCAAGATCTACGCAGAAATAGAAGAAAAGAGGATGTTGTAATGGATAAAAAAGATAGCTTACTCAAAAAAGCATTTGACGCTTTAGAAAACAATTTGTTGCCGACAGAATCACAAAAAGAAATTATGCTAAATCGTATTATGCTGGAATGCGAGAACGAAAACGCTTCTTGCATCGAAAAGCTGAAACAAATTGTTATTGTTTACCCGTGGCGGCTTGCTTTCGCGGCTTCTGCTGTTCAAGCTGTTGCATTTACGCTGATTTTCGGCACACAGTACACCAATCTATTCATTGGTGTTTTTGGAGGTTGATATTATGAATTTATTTCTTGAAGCGCTTAATCATCCTGCCGATGCCTTTCAGAGTGGTAAAAAAGCAGCCTCATGGACAATTGTAGGTATTACCATTCTTCTCAATTCGGTATTTGAGCCAATTTTGCAGCACTTTTATGGTGCCAGTTCGCCTGTTATAGATGCAATAAAAATGTTGAAGATCACAGCATTGGGGATCTTGTCTTATGTTGTGATTTGCTTAGCTTTTTGGCTGATATGCAAGAGCTTTGGAAGCAAGACAGCATTTAGGAAGCACCTTTCTGCATGGGGGGTTACCTACTTCCCTACAGCACTATGCTCAGTTGTGGTTGCCATTACTGAAGTACTATTTTATGTGTTTTGGAATAGCACCGTATGGGGAATGCTGCTCAACTTTGTATTCATCGGAATTTTGATTTGGAAAGTAATTCTCTACTTTGTTTATCTAAAAGAGTTCGCAGGATTAAGAGGCGGGAGGTTTATTGGAGCTAGTGTTCTCATGGGAGTGGTTATCTTGCTGATGGCAGCCGTTAGCGGTTATCTTGGAATCAAGACACCAATTATCTAATTGGCAGGGCTTTAGAAAAAACAAATCTGGCACAGAAAAAACGTCAAGAAACTGTATTAGGCAATGAAAAAGTGCATTATGATAAAAATATCAGGATATGCAGGTACAGTTTATGCATAAGTTGCGGCAACACAAACCAATCTTAGTAGCGTAATTGCAGAAAATTATGAAAGTATAATATAATATTAGACAGCAACAAATAATCGAAATTTGTAGGAGGAAGATTACATGATATTTGATTTTGAACCGTGGAAATTAGATATAGATGTTGATGCAACAAGAGAGCAGTATCGTAATAAAGAATGTAATAGGAATATAAACCTTACGAATAAAGTAATACAATTACTTTCAAAAGATCAAAAAGATTTTTTCACATCGCTAAGTGTCGATATCTCAAAAGCAGATATGAAAGAAAATATTTATGATTTTCCAGAAGAAAATCCACCAGAGAAAACACTTAGTATACAGATTCGGTTTATGATGTGTGGAAGATTCAGTGCGATTCCTGAATTTCAGAATGAACTTTATTGGGAAGGGGATGAGAAAATTTTCATTGATCGGTTCCCAACAGATTTAAATGTTGTGAATGCATCTAATGGCGAATACTTTGCAACATATAATGTTGATACTATGGCAGTGATTTTCAAGCATCCAATTACTTCGATTCAGAATGAAAAATTTAAAAAATGGGAGTGTGGGTATGTACTTGGAGAAGCTATTATTAAAGTCGAATTATAAATGACAAAGTCGGAATTGTGATTGGTGAAAAAATTGCAGATTTCCTACATATACCAAGATTTAGACTAAAGGCTGACAACAACGATTGTATTTCCTGCAAACAATGCAATAGGATCTGTCCAATGGGACTGGATGTCCTTGAAATGGTAAAATCAGGTCAAATGGATTCTACGGAATGTATTTCTTGTTTGGAATGTGTGGATAGTTGTCCAAAAAAATTATAACATGCGGCATACAGCACAAGTAATATATGTAAGGAAAGAAAGAACAAAATATTACTATTTTGTAGTAATTTATACATATTTCATTAAAATATTACGATTATCAGTTAAAGAATTTCAATGTACTTTAGCCTTCATGATGCTATGATTATTATACAAACAAATTGTTTTTTATATAAGTTTGCAAAAATAGTCGTAATGCATTGAAACTTCTAATTATAAGCTAAGAACAAAATAATATATTTTGAGCCAATGCTTTAGAAGTCAATGGAAAAATGGAGGAGGTTTTAAGAAATGGGAAAAACAAGAAAAGCTGTAAAATGGCTTATCATTTCTCTTGTACTTATGCTTTTGGGATGTGGTTTAGCAAGTGGTATTAATACAAATCTTGGAAAGGTTAATGTCTCTGAATTTGAATTTTCAACAGAAAGAGGTACATTATCTGCATATCTGTATATGCCAAAGGGTGCCAGTGCGGATAATCCAAGACCTGTTATCGTTTTGACACATGGATATTTGAATTCAAAAGAAATGCAGGATGCTACAGCAGTAGAAATGTCAAGAAGAGGTTATATTGTATTAGTGGTAGATCAGTATGATCATGGTTTGTCACGTTGGAACGAAGATATACCAAACGGTGCGGAATTTGGTACGTTCTGGGTTTATTCTATGTTTGATGCTGTTACCTATGCCTATAATCAGGATTATACATTAAAAGATGCAAACGGGAATGCGTATATTGGATGTAGCGGTCATTCCATGGGAGGACTTTCTACAGTTATGTCAGTGTATTTTGATGAAATGCAGTCCTTACAAAGTGGACATCGAATGATTTATGCTGCAATACCAGAAAGTGCAGATTTTACATTTACGACTAATATTGCACCAATAGAGGATATTCTTGCAGCATATGGAAATCGTACGATGGGGATTGTATCGGGACATTATGATGAATTCTTTTTTGGTGAGTCCGAAGGTGCTTATTATAAAGATTTCATTAACAGCACGCAAAATGGTGCTAAGTTCCTTGGGCTTAACGAGGGTGAAGTAGGGGAATATGGGAAATTTTATGATGTGGACTCTGGTGCAGTAGTGGTTGATGGCAATAAAGTTAGAGATTCGCAGACTGGTAAACGTATTGTATATGAAGTAAATGAGGCTCATGCTCAGAATCATTTTTCAGTTAAAGTGGAATCTGAAATTGTTGATTTCTTCCAAACAGCATTTAATGGAGTTACAACCAGTGATATGACCTTAGCAAATATGACTTCTGATAATCAGGTTTGGTGGTTAAAAGAATCAGGAAATTTCATTGCACTTATTGGGTTCTTTTTATTTTTTGTACCATTTATTACCATAATAACAAAAGTTGGATTCTTAAAAAATGCAGTAACAGAAGAGACGTCAGTCATTCCTTTGCCAAACTCCTCAGGTGGGAAAGTAGTTTTTGGGGTTGTGTTAGTAGCTTTTTCATTATTACCAGGTATTTTATATGTGCCTCTGATGAATAAGGTGGCAGCAGATATTAGTGTATTGAGGACAATAATGATCATATTTGCTGTAATTATGCTGCTTATAGGAATACGAAGCAAGGCAAAGGCGTCATCAGATACAACAGGAAAATTTGCATCTTTTGCTAGAGGTGGTTTTGCAGGTACTGGTATTTCCGTTATTATGATTGCAGCACTGTTTGGCTATCAATTATTTGCACAGAGTCCATATTTTAATTCAACATCAACAAACTGGTCCGCTTATTGGGCGCTTATACTAGGAATCATCTGTATCTTAATGGTAGTTCTTACTTACTACTTTGTAAATAAGCCACATGGAGTTGGATTGGAATCCTATGGAATTAGAATAAAACCGATTTCTGTATTGGCATCATTTTTAACGGCTGTATCAGCATTTATAGCAGGTTATTTATTATTATTTATTTTTGATGGAATTTTTAATGTGGATTTTAGAATTTGGACATTAGCAGTTAAAGTATTTAAAATGGAACATTTTATTACAATGCTGAAATATTTACCAATGTTTTTCCTGTTTTATTTAATCCTTTCAGTTATGCTGAATGCCAATACCAGAGCGATAAAGCATAGTTATCTGGTTTCTATATTCTCCACGGCAGGCGGATGTATCGTTTGGCTAATTGTGCAATACGGTGTGTTCTTTATTACAGGTAAGGCTATGTGGGCGACGAGTGGTATGATAGCCATTGGTATGCTGGCAACTATCCCATATTTAATTGTTGCATCAATTTTTACAAGAAAAATTTATGAAAAAACAAATAATGTATGGACAGCTGGCTTCTTTAATGCAATGTTATTTACAATGATACCAGTTGCAAATACGATTCTTCTATGGAATCTGGTATAAAAGGAAAGAATCATAATAAAAAGGAGTAGTTTCGATAAGTATTGAAACTACTCCTTTTTTTATTCTTAGGAATTGTTATGGTAACGTATAAAAGGACAAGAAAGTACTATTTTGCATGTAAGGACAAGAAAGTACGTTTTAAAAGTGTAATTTTTGATTATCTGCCTCCAATGTATTTTAATACAACAATTGGTATGATAATGCTATCAATATGAAGATAGCAATATATCAATAGAAGGAGGATTTGAAATGAGAAAAGCATTTATTTGTCCAGCAAAATATGTGCAGGGAGAGGATGAAATTAAAAACCTGGGATATTTTGTAAAAGGTTTTGGGAAATCAGCACTATTAATCGCACATACTGATGATGTGGAGCGTGTAAGAGAAAAGTTAGATGTAACTGCATTAAAATTTGAAATTCAATTTGTAGAAAGTGGTTTTACCGGAGAGTGTTCCAGACAAGAGATTCAAAGATTGCAGCTGCTTGCAAAAGAGAAAGACTGTAGTTGCACCATAGGTCTTGGTGGAGGAAAAGCGATTGATACTGCAAAATGTGTAGCAGAGGGAGAAGCACTAATTATCGTTCCGACGATTGCAGCAACCGACGCACCAACGAGTCATTCAGCTGTTATTTATACGCAGGAGGGAGCTTTTGAAGATTATGCTTATTTTAAACAGAATCCAAGTGTTGTATTAATCGATACGACTGTAATTGCGAAAGCACCAACCAGATTTTTGGTGTCAGGTATGGGAGATGCACTCTCTACTTATTTTGAAGCAAGAGCAACCAAGCGCTCTAACTCCAATGTGAATGCAGGACTGCCATGTGGTGCCCGCGAAAATAGCGAGTTAGCAGCAAAGGGAACCAAATCAGCATTTGCTCTCGCATCACTTTGCTATGAGACGTTATTAGAAGACGGTGTAAAGGCAAAAGAAGCATGTGATTGCAATAAAGTGACCATTGCTCTTGAAAACATTATTGAAACAAATATCCTGCTATCAGGATTGGGTTTTGAAAGTGGTGGGTTGGCTGGTGCTCACGCTATTCATGATGGACTAACAATTTTAGAAAGTACCCATAAATATTTTCATGGTGAAAAAGTAGCATTTGGCACATTGGTTCAGTTGGTATTAGAAAATGCACCAATGTGCGAAATAAAGGAAGTATTAAAATTCTGTACAGAGGTTGGTTTACCGATTTGCTTAAAGGATATAGGGGTAGATAATTTGACAGAAGAAGAATTAAAGGCCGTTGCAGAAAAATCCTGTATTAAGGAAGAGTCGATTCATTCAATGCCTTTTGATGTAACACCAGACATGGTGATGGCAGCAATTCTAGCTGCTGATGGAATTGGAACGAAGTATAAAGCAGACAATAGATAGAAATTTCTGATGAAAGGAAAAATGCAAACACACAACTTTCACTCATTGTGTTTGTTTCTCAAACGAACAACAAGCATGTTGGTTTGGGACTTGGTATCAAATTATGAAAAAAATTATTAATCACCCACAGGATGTTGTTATGGAAATGTGCAAAGGTATTGCGTATGCACACCCTGAATTGGAGTTTCATACAAAATATAAAGTTATTACTAGAAAAAACAAAAATATAGACAAAGTAAGTCTAGTTAGTGGAGGAGGAAGTGGTCACGAACCTGCACATGCTGGATTTGTCGGCAAAGGAATGCTGGATGCGGCTGTATGTGGAGATGTATTTGCTTCTCCATCCCAGATTCAAGTTTATCAGGCAATAAAAGAAACAACTGGTAAAAAGGGAACTTTACTCATTATAAAAAATTATAGCGGTGATATAATGAACTTTAAAAATGCTGCTTATCTGGCTCAGGAAGATGGAATTGATGTAGAATATGTTAAGGTAGATGATGATATAGCTGTTAAAGATAGCTTGTATACCGTTGGACGTCGTGGAGTTGCAGGTACGGTATTTGTACATAAGGTCGCAGGCGCCGCTGCCGAAGAAGGAAAAAATCTTGCAGAAGTGAAAGAAGTTGCATTAAAAGCAATTTGTAATGTGAAGAGTCTTGGCTTTGCTTTCAGCTCCTGTACTGTTCCTGCAAAAGGAACACCAACATTTCAACTTGGCGAAGAAGAAATGGAGTTTGGTGTAGGAATTCATGGAGAGCCAGGAATCAAGTGTGAGAAAATAATATCAGCCGATGAACTTGCAGAGCGAACAGTAGCTGAGCTAGTAAAAGAATTAGATTTACAAAAAAATGAGGAAGCTGCTGTATTAATAAACGGTTTCGGAAGTACACCGTTACAGGAATTGTATCTGTTGAATCATTCGGTACAAAACCAATTATTTGAATTAAATATCCGAACACCATTTGTACTTGTAGGAAACTACATGACAAGCATTGATATGGCCGGTGCTTCTGTGTCTATTATGAAATTGGATGAAGAGTTAAAACATTTATTAATGGCAGACTGTAATACACCTGCATTGAAAAACATTAACGTGATAGAAAATCAAGGTGTTAACTTTAAAGATAGTTCTTCCCAAATAACGAAGGAATTTAACTATGAAATAGAAGTTGACCCTAAGTTTGCAATTGTTAATAATGATAGGATCACTTTAGAAAACATGATATATATGGTAGATTGTATGAGTGCTTGTATTATTAAAAATGAAATTTCATTCTGTGAGTTAGATTCATTTGCAGGCGATGGAGATTTTGGTATGAGTGTAGCCAAAGGCTTTCGTCAGCTAAAACAGGAGTGGGAGAGCATATTGAAAGAACAGTCTCAGGATATTGGTACATTTTTAAATGCATGTTCATTAATAATCATGGAACATTGCGGAGGGGCATCAGGGCCAATCTGGGGATCTGCTTTTCGTGCAGCAGCCAAATACGCAGGAGCACAAAAAGAACTGGATATCAACACTTTTGCAGGAATGATGCAAGCGTCAGTAAAAGGTATTCAGGCAACGGGAGAACGTTCTTTCGGACGTGGTGCTATAGTTGGGGATAAAACTTTGATTGATGCTTTGGTTCCATCAGCAAATTGCTTAAGCGTCTGTGGAAAAAGTGAGACTAATTTAGAAAATTCACTCACAAGAGCTGCTCAAGCAGCAGTATTAGGAGCAATGGAGACTGAAAAAATAGTAGCACGCATGGGACGAGCAGGTACCGTAGGAGAGCGAAGTATCGGACATCCTGATGCAGGAGCATATGGCTTGGGTGTTATTTTCACCGATGTGGTACAACATTTAATTTTTAAGTAATTTATTAGTAATGCACAATTTTAGAATAGAAATTTAGTGAGGTTTTTTCTTGTATTCCTTAAGCATTCATCATATAATAGATTAAATAGTTTATTGTGGAAACAATATTATTTCCGTGAGAAAGGATGTCTAATATGAAACTGCAATGGTTAGGAGAATATAGGGATTTGGTAGAGGCACTTATTTGTTTTGCAAACAGTTATGCTAGTGTACATAATAAGGAATTTATGGGAGATGAGACGAAAGTCTCATTTTCTCAAATTCAGGTTGTAGAATATTTACTTGAGAATGAAGAGCTTAATCAAAAAATGTCAGAGGTGGCAAAGCGTTTAGGTATCACTGCTAGTTCATTTACGAAATTAGCAAATAAATTAGAACAAAAAGGCATCTTACAGAAATATCATATGAAAGGAAATAAAAAAGACGTAATTATTCAGGTTACCCCATTAGGTAGAAGTGTATATCAAAAATATTCGGAGCAGATAGCAGCAGAACTTTTTCAGGAAATGTTTGAAATTGGAAAAGAAGCATCAGAGAAGCAACTGGAAATATTTACAAAAATGCTACGTTCTTTAACCTCTAAAATTGTTTGGGAGGATAAAGAAACTGTAGTTTTGGTAGCTATTGACAAGTGATGATTTGTTGAGAGGGTGCGCTTATGAATGAAAGAAATTATCTAAACCGTATATTGGATATCGAATCTTGGGAGAAATTACAAAATTTAATTTCAGAAGCCACTGGAATGGCTATTGTGACGGTTGATTATCGTGGAGTTCCAGTTACTCATCATAGTGGCTGTCGCGAATTCTGTAAGCGCGTGCGTGAGGATGAAAAATTAGGTAAATATTGTCAGAAATGCGATGCACTTGGTAGCCTGGAGGGGGTTATTGCTCAAAAGCCCTTTATTTATAGCTGTCATTTTTCGATTGTAGATATCGCAATTCCGATTATTGTGGAAGGAAATTATCTGGGTGCTGTAATGGCTGGACAGTTGCAACTACAAGAAACGGATGATAAATTAAAACCAGAAAAAATTATTAGTATTGATGATACACAATTGCAGATGACAAAGGAAGAACTAAGAGAGTATTATGAACAGATACCTACATATACCAGCGAACAATTGGAGCATACGGTTACAATGTTATACCATTTGTGCGATTTTTTTGCAAAAGAACCGCTACTCAAGGAGAAAACAAAAATTCCAGAAAAGAAGTATTTGAATGAAAAAAAGTTGTCTATGCCAGTTGTATCAAATCGAATTATTGCCCAGGCTATTGATTATATCTATTCGGTAGAAAATCAGGCAGTTTCTCTGACAGAGGTTGCTAGACATTGTCATGTAAGTGCACCTTATCTTAGCCGTTTATTTACAAAAGAAGTAGGCGAGACTTATTCCACTTTTGTAACTCGGTTGAAAATAACATGTGCAAAAGAGATTTTAAAAGATACCGATTTGTCAGTAATGGAAATTAGTGATAAACTAGGTTTTAGTGAACCAGGTTATTTTATAAAAATATTTAAGAAATATACCAAGGAAACACCTATGAGTTATAGATCCCATAGGGAAAATGATAAAAGCTGGAGTTGGTACATTAATAGTACCTGCTTAAATAAAAAAATATCTCAGCTAAAATGAAACATGTTGATGCATAATAATATTTTAAAAGGAAGAATGAAATGTTTAAGATAGGTGAATTTTCTAAAATCACGCAGATATCTGTAAGAATGTTGCGATATTATGATGAACAGAAATTACTAGAACCATGTTTGATTGACGATTCAAACGGGTACAGATACTATTTTGCAAAACAGATTGATCAGCTAAATAGAATCATATTATTAAGAAATATGGGTTTTGGCGTAAAAGAAATAAAAGCAATGTTAGAAACATGGAATTCTGAGAATATAAAGAATAATCTTTTAGAGCAAATGAAAAAGACAAAAGAAAACATTCAATCGGAGAAGATAAAGCTTCAGCAAATGCAGGGGTGGCTTTATGATTTGAATAATCAAGGAAAAAAATTGAATATTGAGATTATTATGAAGTCATTACCAATGCAGCATGTCATGTCAATAAGAAGGATTGTACCAGATTACTATTACGAGTCGATGTTATGGCAGGAATTCGGAGAAGTTTTTAACAATGTTAGGAATGTAGATAAACTACAGAGCTTCTCAATCTATCACGATCTTGATTATAGGGAAAAGGATGTCGATATTGAAATATGTGTTGTAGTTGATCAGTTTGATTTATTTACGGAAAATAAGGATATTATTTATAGACAAATTGAGAAAGTAGATATGGCGGCTTGTTTTATGATTTATGGACCTTATGAAAATATTAGTCTTGCATATAAAGAATTTGCATGCTGGTTAGAACGGCATAATGAATATCAAATGCAGGGGGAAAATAGACAAGTATGTCATGTGTCAATGTGCCATACAAATAATCCGGAGGAATACATAACAGAATTACAAATACCATTGCTATATACTTCAAAATAAAGGGCAGAAATGCTCTTTTTTTCTTGACCTTCACACGATGTGATGGTTTATATTAGTGACAGAATAGAAGAAGGAGAGCATGTTATGTATAAAGTAAAAGCGATTGGGAAAGTAGAATCACGGAAAGAGGAAACCATTATTTACGTAAACAAACAATTTCAAAAAGCATTAAAACACTTAGATGAGTTCAGCCATATTCATGTTTTTTTTGTAATAGATAATAACGAAAAATATAAAATGAAGAAGGTAATTCTGCAAATCAAAAAAATGAATTTAAATAAAGGATGTATCATATCGTCTACAACACTTGATATAGATAAAGAAGCAGAATTGATTGATATTAAGCCCTATTTTCCGAGTGAGGATACTGTAAAAACACCAATTTATTTATCTGAAAAGTCAGAGGATTATATCGAGGTTGAAAAGATTAATGATTCAGCAAATTATGAAGTTAGTTCGATTGGTGAAATCCGAAATGTGAATGGGAATAACTACATTCAGTTAGATAATAGGATAACTATAACTGGGATGTATATTACGATTTTCTGGTGGTTTCATAAGTTTGATACAGATAAATATAGAGGGGTTACAGAGTGTAATCCCCCTTATGAAGATGCACCGAGAAGTGGAATTTTTGCCACACGATCACCAGTAAGACCTAATCCTATAGCGATGACGGTTGCAAGGGTAATTAAAATTGATGATGAGAAAAAAAGAATATATTTGAATGGGATAGAGAGTTTTGATAAGACTCCATGTCTTGGAATCAGTGAATATGATTCTAGAGAGCATTGCACCTATGATTCAAGTATTCCAAAATGGCTTCAACACTGGCCAAAATCTATAGACGAGACAATTCAAAATAGAAAGGACTCTGAAATAAAAATGATAGACAGTAAATTGAAAAGTTTGTTATCTGAATGTGAACCTCGTGAAAGAATAAAACTGAAAAATAAAATAGAACGAAAAATAGAAGATAGAAAGCAAAGTGAAATTATAGTATATGGAGCAAGAGAAAATAATTTAAAGGGCCTTGATATTCGTGTACCATACAGAAAAATAACAGCAGTAGTGGGTGTTAGCGGAAGTGGAAAATCAAGTCTTGTAAATAATACAATTTACGCAGAGTGTAGAAGACGGATGGAGTATTTAAGTCATAGCCATAATATACTTCAAAATCCAAACGTAGACGAAATGGTAGGTTGCATTCCAGCAGTAGTAATTACCCAGAATGCAATACATGGGAATATATTTTCAACGGTTGGAACTTACACAGATGTTTATGATTATTTGAGAAATATTTATGCCAGTGTATCGGTGCGTCATTGTCCAAACTGTGGAAATGAAATTATTCCCTTATCAAAAGACAAGATTTTAACAGTTTTAAAAAGTAAAGAGAATATTAAGATATTTAACCTTTCCAATGAAATGATTGTGGATGAATCTTTAGAAAAGATGGTTGAGATAGTCTTAGAAAATGGAGAGGGAGCATTTTGTGCAGAATTAGATAACAAAGAAAGAGTGATGTTACAAACGAAGCAAAAATGTTATCACTGTGACAAATTAATGTTTGAAATAACTCCAGCTACTTTTAGCTATATGGATACAGATAGCAGATGTCCAGTTTGCAGTGGAACTGGGAAAACCGTTGTAATTGATGAAAATAAGGTGATAGAGCATCCTAAATTATCACTGTTAGATGGAGCATCCTCTTTTTATGGTAAATTAAGAGTTTTTCGAGATAATTCAAATGCAAATTGGATGAAGGGACAAGTGTTTGGACTTGCTGATGCTATGAATGTAGATTTAGAGAACCCCTGGTGTGAGTTGCCAATTGCCTATAGAGAAGCGTTGCTGCATGGCTCTAAGCAGGAAGTAACATTTAAGTATGATAATAAAAAAAATGGCAGAAAGGGTGAAATTAAGCGTCAAGTGGAAGGACTATTCCCAATTATAGAACGAATATATGAAGAGAATTCAACAACAAATACACGAGACAAATATATGATGAAGACTACATGCAATACATGCAATGGAGAAAGATTGGGCAAGGAAGGAAGAATGGCAACGATTCATCAGATCAGATATCCAGAAGCGGCTAACATGACTTTTTATGAAATAAGAGAGTTTTGCAATATATTAATAGAAAACCTAAGTGATAATGAGTTTACAAAAACAGAATATGCTGTTCGTTCATTAATTGAAATTTCTGAGACAGCAATACAACTGGGAATTGGATATTTGCAGTTGAGTCAGGCAACAAGTACCTTATCAGGAGGAGAAGGGCAAAGGTTGAAATTGCTTGGCGCATTTAAAAATCATATTTCAGGCATTTTATATATTTTTGACGAGCCATCCAAGGGGTTACATCCAAGTGACTATAAGAAAATAATTGACTTGCTTCAAGCACTTGTGAAAGAAGGAAATACTATTATAATCGTGGAACATAATGAAGATATGATTCGAATTGCAGATAACATCATAGAAATTGGACCAGGAGCAGGTGAAAAAGGAGGTACGTTGGTTGGAGAAGGAACTCTTGAGACAATGATGAATAACAATGGTACACAAATAAGTAAATACATGAATTATAATGCACAATTGAAAAAGGTTAGAAATAGGAATACCCCTTTGAATCATGAGTTGATACGTATGCAAAATATGAGTTATAATAATCTAAAAAATATCAGTGTGGAATTTCCGAAAAAAGCACTCACCTGCATATGCGGGGTCAGCGGAAGTGGCAAATCATCTTTAATGAAAGGTGAGATATACAGCCGTGTACAGTCAAACAAGGAATTTTCAGGGGTTGTTTTGGTGGATCAGTTGCCAATAGGAAAGACATCAAAATCTATTGTTGCAACATATATAGGAATCATGGATTTTATTAGAAGTGAATTTGCAACTGCTCCATTATCTGTTGAAAATGGATGGGATGATAAATATTTTAGTTTTAATGGTCAGTATGGACAGTGCGATACCTGTATGGGAGAGGGGAAAATCAAGGTAAAATATACAGAAGGAACATTAGTGGAATGTCCAGATTGTAAGGGAAAAAGGTATAAAAAGAAAATACTTTCTGTTTTATATAAAGACAAAAGGATTGATGAAATTCTTACTATGTCTGTAAATGAAGCAATTCAATTATGGGATGAATTAGAAGCAGTCGATGGATTAAGATCTTTGCAAAAAGTTGGACTTGGATATTTGAAGCTTAGTCAGGGAACATCTACACTTTCAGGTGGGGAAGCTGCACGTTTAAAACTTGCAAAAGAGTTAATTAGCAAAAAAAGTAGCAATGTTCTATATCTGTTAGATGAGCCAACAACAGGACTACATTTCTCTGATATTGAAAATTTACTGAAATTATTAGATGAGCTGATTACCAGCGGGAACACCGTGATCTCGATTGAACATAATAAGCAGTTTATGGAAAATTGCGATTGGAAAATTGAACTGGGACCAGGGGCGGGAAAAGATGGTGGAAATGTGATAAGTCAGGGTGCGGTTTAAAACATTCTGAAAGATGTAATGCTGTTTTAGCGGCATCATCAATTTCATCTTAACTGCAAGTCCCTCATGAGTGAGGAATTAGAAATCTAATGCATGTCTGTCTGTTTTCTTACTATTTTTACAGATACGCTTGCACCGTTTGTGTTAATTTGATTTTTAATTTCAAGGGTTCCGTGGTGAATATCCGCAATTGCTTTTACAAAACTTAAACCTAAACCATAGTGCTGATTTGTTCGTGAGGAGTCTTCTGTAAAAAATTCTTGTGTTGATTTTTTTAAACTTTCCGCTGAAAAGCCTTTTCCAAAGTCGGTTATATCGAAAGTAATGTAAGATTCATTATCCGAAACGGTAAAGTAAATTTGACAATTTGTATCAGAATAGCGAACCGCATTATCAACAATATTGATCAATGCTCGTTTCAATAGATCACTGTCTGCATACATCCTATCGCATTTTACATTATTGTTTAGCTTAAACTCTATATTTTTAGTTTTACAAAGTGCTACTGCTTCAGTAGAAACGTCATAAAGGAAATTTCTTAGAGAGACCACGTTTTTATCAATGTGTATCGAATTGTTATTCACAACACTCATCAGCAATTCCAAATATTTTTCAATAGTATCAGAGCTTGATTGAATGAATGAAATAAGCTCTTTATCTTCTTTGGAAGAGCCACTTTCTGCTAATAATTCAGCATTGCCTTTTATCACTGTCAATGGTGTTTTAATATCATGGGCCAATGCAGAAAGTTGTGACTTCTTCTGTTGTTCCTTGTCCCACTGCTCTTTTAGTGAGATAGACAACGCAACTTTTAATTTATCAATCGTATCTAAAACTGAATTAAATTCTAAAATTTTAGTAGGTGTAATATCAAAATTCAAATCTTGATTACCTATTTTTTCGGTGGCTGTAATAATTGAATTCAAATTTTGCTTTAACTTTTTACTAAATTTTGAAGCTGTGATAACTGCAAACAAAATAATAAACCCAAAAAGAACGAGCAATATAAAAAGTTCAGGATAAGGAATCATTTTATGAAGTATTGGATTACGAAAATGTGCAAGCATATCATATTTAATAATAATAATATTGCCGTTATGCTGTGATATCTCCTTGTAAAAATCATAGTATGATTTATTGCCATTTAACAAATATGATTTTGTTTTTTTAATATCATTTTCAGTCATATCGCTATTTATAATATTACCATTTACGTCTATAACAATATAGCTGCAATAAGGTGGCAATACATTTTTATCAAAATTCTCAATTAAAGTTTCTTCTAATTGATTTAATTTTACGTCCGTATAATTAGCTTGTAAAACAAAACCAGATTGAAAAGAAATAGATACCACTATAATAAATACCATTATTAAAACTATAATGGAAGCTGAAAGCCCAATTAAATGCTCTAAAAATAGTCTGTATATCGAAATTGTGGTTTTCTTTCTTATTTCCATTTATACCCCACCCCCCAAACTGTTTCAATGGGACAATCCATGATTTCACTAAATTTACTTCGGATATTTTTTATGTGTACACGAATGGAGGAAATATCACTTTCAGAATGAAAGCCAAATATTTTCTCCAATATAGTTTCAAGTGAAAAAATCTGTCCTTTATTTCTTGCCAATAGTTCACAAATCTCATATTCACTTTTGGTCAAACAGATCAGCTTATTTTTGATTGTTAGAGTCTTTTCTGACAAATCAAAAACACAATCATTTAAAATAAAACTTTGATGTCTGTCTCGATGTTCTCTACGTATATGTGCATTCACTCTTGCCCTAAGTTCTGATACGCTAAAAGGCTTTTTGATATAATCATCACCACCCACAGATAACCCATCAATGACATCATGTTCCATAGTTTTGGCTGTTAAAAATAATATTGGACAATCGATCATATTCCTGTATTCTCTACAAAAAGTTATGCCATCAAGTTGCGGCATCATAATATCCAAAAGAATTAAATCGGTATGTTTACAATCATTTACAGTAACTTTAGTCGCAGAATTCTTTGTTATAACAAAATGTCCATCTCTTTTAAGTGCGGTTTCGATTAGCTTACAAATCGCAATATCATCATCAATAACAAGAATATTAGCCATAATAACTCCTAACTGTTAATCTTCAGATTTTCTGCCCTCCCATTTATTAAATAATAAAATAAGTGTGATGAGAACAAGAAAAGTGAAAATTAAAATAAATATCATACTTTGTATCATACCATTAAACTGTAAAAAATCAATATTCATTAAATGCGATATAAGTAATGTTTCGGAAAATCTTGCAGTGATTCCCCAAGGAAGAAAAGTCCAAATGCCATCCCCCAATCCTGTTAAAAAGAGTGCAGATAGCAGGCTGCCTATAATTCCTAAACCCAAACTGTAACCTTTACCCACAATAAAACTGATTAGATAGTGTAGTAAATATAAAGGTATCACACTAATCGACAAGAGAACAGAAGTTTTGACATAAAATAAAAGTTTAAAAGTTGTGTAACCTAATAGGCTAAAACCAGTTCCAAAACCAACTAACGCAAGTAATGACGAACAAAAGCCAAATAAAATGAGCCAAATCAGTTTCGTGATATGTGAAATATACTTTGGAGCAGCAGTGGATAAAAGCATTTGAAACCCTCCTGCTTTTTGTTCAGATTCAGCTAAAATGGAAGTGATTATTCCAATTAAAACAGGAAATGAAACAGATAATATTTGTATATATGCAGACAGTTTATCTAATTCATTCCAAGCAGAAAAGGAATAATACCATACAAAAAGTATAATTCCAACCAAAGGTACAATGAAATGAATCAGCCATAAGGGAGAATGACATAATTTATATAAATCTGATTTTAAACTGTTATAAAAACACATTTATTTTACCTCCCTATGATGAAACCACAATGTAGTGATAAGAGAGAAAATAAAATATAATTGCACTGTTATCATAATACCGATAAAAATAACAGTGGTATCTCCTAAATGATTTCCCTCTTCAAGAGGTATACCATTTGGTAAAACTTTAATAATAGGACACATTAATCTTGAGGGAATTGCAAATGGAACACACCACAATCTTGTTGCAGCAAAAAAAATACCAAATCCCATATTGCAAAACAAGCTTATCATAATTGAGAAAAAAGAACCTATTTTTTCACTGATAAACATAAATAAAGGTATTTGCCATGCAAAAGTTAAAAAAAGAACAAAACTTGCTATGAAGCTACTAAGAAATGGTATTGATAAACCAAGTGTTATTCCAACTATTGATAAAACGATAAAAAAGATTAGATTTGTAATAAGTAGTAAAATTGTGTTTATTACAAGTTGCGAAATCCATAACTTTTTTTTGTTAATAGAAACAGAAAATAATCCATGATGATTATGCTTTTTCTCTGCTGAAACAGTAAAAGATACAATCATAGAAAGTGTACCCGGTAAGATCATGGTATACCACCAATTAAATGCACCTTCCATAAAGAAACGTCCACCCATTAGAACAATTACAAGAGCGACTGCAATCAATGGACTGATCCAAAGTAATTTTAGATTAAAACGATGCTTTTGCTTTAGAAATTCAGATTTTAAATGATTAACCATGATAAGCACCTGACTTTCTTATAACTTCCATAAAGAGACGTTCCAAATTTTCGTTTTTATGGATTGAATCTTCATACCAAAGCTTTCCATTAGCGATAATACCAATATCATCTGCTATTTGCTTCACCTCAGACAATATATGACTTGATAAAATAACGGTAATTCCTTTTTTTGGAAATGACAAAATAAGTTCTCTTAAATCCTGTATGCCAATAGGGTCAAGTCCATTTGTTGGTTCATCAAGGATTAACAGTGTTGGGTTGTTTAAAAGTGCCATAGCAATACCCAGTCTCTGCTTCATACCCATTGAAAATTGTCCTGATTTTTTCTTACCTGTATTTGTAAGATCTACAATTTCAAGGACTTCTTTTATTCTGCTGTTTGGCAAATTATATAGTAATGCTCTCACCTTCAGATTTTCAAATGCTGTCAAATTTTCATAAATAGGTGGAGATTCAATTAAAGCACCAATGTCTGCTAAATCCTTTCTATTCCAATGCTTACCGTTAAAATAAATTTTACCCGAAGACGGATTTATCATACCTGTTATCATTTTAAGTAAGGTAGATTTACCTGCACCATTAGGGCCAAGCAAACCATAAATACTGTTTTTTCTAACGGTAATTGAAATATTATCATTCGCTTTTTGTTTCTTAAAACTTTTGCATAAATCTTTTGTAGTTAATATGTTTTCCATATAAATATCCTCTTTCCTTGTTATAATATAAGAATAAAAGATAGTTATAAAGAAAGTATAAAGATTCTAATACATCATGCAAAAAGAGCATTGCAATTATTAAAAAGTGTTGAAAAAAGTAATAAATATTAGATAACTAATGCATTTTATTATATGGAAGATTTTAAACGGATAAGAAAAACAAGGAATGTCTGCCCGCGCCTTATTAAAAGAGTGTAATCTTGGAAAATATAGCTCAAAAATATCTTTGAAAAATTATCATAATATGGTAGAATATTGTAGTATAAATCAATAAATAAAGAGTTATAAGGTTATGAAGCAAGTTAGAGTGTTAACAGCACAGCAGGTAAAGCTATGCTAGTTTCAATATCTTTCAACTATAACTTATAAAAGGAACACAATTCATAGGATGTATGATTATCATTTGAATTTTGTTCCTTTTTTATCTTTCCAGTCAATCATGCAAATATCTGTCAGCTATGAAGTTCAAGACTAGCTGCGAATAGGATGTGATAGCAGGTGATGGTTTTATTGAAAGGTGATATTCTTCGGTTATGTAAGGAAACGTAAGAGAGCTGCTTTATCTGGACAGGCTTGATCGCTGATTAAGGAAAAGCCTGGTAGCATATTTTATGAAAACAGTTATATTCAAATCTGGTATTTATCAGAGCGAGAGAGAACAAGGAGGAGATGAAAGATGAAAAAAAAATGGTCAAAACAAGTAGGGGCAGTGATACTAAGTCTTATTATGAGTGTTGGTATGATATCAGGTATTTCAGGTACAATGGAAGTAAAAGCGGCAAATCCATCAGTGCCAACAGTGACAGCAGGATTAGATAGTATAGAAGTAAGTAATTTCACCTCAGGAGCGGATCTAAAACTCTATTTCACAACGGGAGGTACTGCTCTTGCGACAGCGACGAATGTAACAGATGCAACGTATACCTTTGAAAATGTTGAACCAAACATCACGCAGTACTATGTGACACAGACAGTGGGTGGATTTGAAAGTTTAAATTCAACATTTGTGAATTCAATAATGAAAACGCCAGTTGCCACAGCAGGGATTGGCTATGTGGATGCAAGTAATGTGTATTCTGGTGCAACCATAAC
>NZ_QICS01000009.1:0-109650 GCF_003201285.1 Lachnotalea glycerini | reverse complement strand
TTTAAATTCAACATTTGTGAATTCAATAATGAAAACGCCAGTTGCCACAGCAGGGATTGGCTATGTGGATGCAAGTAATGTGTATTCTGGTGCAACCATAACGTTATATACTTTATCAGGTGATACAGTATCCTCAAGCCCAACTGCAAATGGAAATGAAACGTATCGTTTTAGTGGACTGACGGCTGGAAATACATATTATGTTGGTCAGAGTATGAATGGTGTTATAAGTGCTGGATCTAGCAGCGTTACAGTGCTAGCCCCATCAGCCCCATCAGCACCGACAGTGACAGCAGGACTAGAGAGTATAGAAGTAAGCAATTTCACCTCAGGAGCTAATCTCAAACTCTATTTCACAACGGGAGGTACTGCTCTTGCGACAGCGGCAAATGTAACAGATGCAACGTATACCTTTGAAAATGTTGAACCAAACATCACGCAGTACTATGTGACACAGACAGTGGATGGATTAGAAAGTGTAAATTCAACATTTGTGAATTCAATAATGAAAACGCCAGTTGCCACAGCAGGGATTGGCTATGTGGATGTAAGTAATGTGTATTCTGGTGCAACCATAACGTTATATACTTTATCAGGTGATACAGTATCCTCAAGCCCAACTGCAAATGGAAATGAAACGTATCGTTTTAGTGGACTGACGGCTGGAAATACATATTATGTTGGTCAGAGTATGAATGGTGTTGTAAGTGCTGGATCTAGTACCGTTACAGTGCTAGCCCAATCGGCCCCATCAGCGCCGACAGTGACAGCAGGACTAGAGAGTATAGAAGTAAGCAATTTCACCTCAGGAGCTAATCTAAAACTCTATTTTACAACGGGAGGCACTGCTCTTGCGACAGTGACGAATGTAACAGATGCAACGTATACCTTTGAAAATGTTGAACCAAACATCACGCAGTACTATGTGACACAGACAGTAGGCGGATTAGAAAGTGTAAATTCAACATTTGAAAATTCAATATTGAGAACACCTATTGCCACAGCGGGAATCGGCTATGTGGATGTGAGTAATGTGTATCCTGGTGCAACCATAACGTTATATAATTTAGCAGGTGATGCAGTATCCTCAAGTCCAACTGCAAATGGAGATGGAACGTATTGTTTTAGTGGATTGACGGCTGGAGATGCACATTATGTTGGGCAGAGTATAAATGGTGTTGTAAGTAATGGATCTAGTATCGTTACAGTGCTAGATACATCAGAGCAGACAGAGACTTATATAATCACAGCAGGAGCAAATGGTACACATCAAGTTGACAGTGATGGAACTCTTACCATTACCTGCTCAGGGGCACTGTCTGATCTGACAGGCATTTACGTAGATGGCAATTTAGTGGATCCCTCTCATTATACTTTAAAATCTGGAAGTACGATTCTGACATTACATGCAGATTACCTTAATAGTTTAAGCACAGGAACGCATACATTAAGTTTTCAGTATAGTGAAAAATCCGCTTCAACTACATTTATAATTAAAGCGGCAAGTACGACGGACAGCAGTACGACGGACAGCAACACTACAGATACCAGTACAGAAGCTGCAAGTTCAACTGATACCACTTCAACCAAAGATGATGTACCTAAAACAGGAGAAAGTTCATTTACATGGCTATTTATGATTATTATGATAAGTGGGACAGCGTGTATCTATCTTGGAAAAAAACGTAAACTTTTAAAATAGAAAAAGAGGTTGTATAGATGAATCTTACGAGGATTTTAAAGGAGGTTTATAGAGCAAAGCGTGAGATGGGATATCATTTCGATTTTATGCCCTTGTCAGGTATAGGAAGCAGCAAAAGGGTGATACTACAACGAATCTTTATGTGCATATTTGTGATAAGTATAATAGCAATGGTTGGAGTGCTGACAAAGCAGGCAACGGAGGATAGAAGATTGGCAGATCAGCAAAATTTATTGATGCAAGCGAAAGTTTCTGCTGCAAAAGAATTTGAACTTACAACTGCTGGCGTAACGAATGTGTTGGTTACTACTGATTGGAATAAAAGAGGATTGAAACTTGCGCCAGAGATATTGCCGGAGTACCAGTCACTTTATGAACAAAATAAAGATATGGTCGGTTGGCTCAAGATAGAAGATACGATAATTGATTATCCAGTCATGCAGACACCAGAGGATGAAAATTATTACTTGAATTATGATTTCTATGGAGAAGAGAATCAAAACGGCTGCCTGATAATGGATACCGATTCAAACGTTGGTAGTGGGACATCTCTTTATACCTACGCAAATGGTAGTAAACCCTCTACGAATCTCATTATTCATGGGCATACCATGAAGTCAGGAATGATGTTTGGTAACCTGAAATTCTATGAGGATGAAACGTATGGGAGGAAGCATAACCTCATTCAGTTTGACAGCCTCTATGAGAAGAGAGAATATGAAGTAATATCAATATTTTATTCGCAAGTATATATGAATACGGATGAAGTATTCAAATATTATAAGTTTTTTCAGGCCGACACACGAGAAGAGTTTGAAAATTTTTACAAAAACATAAAGAGTATGTCCTTGTATGATACAGGGGTGAGTGCAGAGTATGGAGATGAGTTCATAACCCTGTCCTGCTGTTCCTATCAGGTAGAAGATGGAAGATTTGTGGTGATCGGGAAAAGAATTAGGTAATAAAGTATTGCAAACAATAGATGGACATATAATGCAGGCCAAACGCACGAAAGAGAATTAAAAAGTTGACGATTAGTTGAGTGATGATTTGTAAAATCATCACTCATTTTTTGCATTATATTAAAAAATGAGCAATATTTACACAATATTAATTAAATATTCTAACTTATTTCTATACAAAAAGTGCAAAATGTTATAAAATAGCCTAAACTGGCATTAAAATTTTTAACTTTTAATTGTTAAGCAAATAACAAAATAAAAAACAGAATATTCGTCATTTTGAAACGCATATCATGATATTTGTCCACTATGATTCGTTAAAGTGCAATAAAATACCATAAAAAAATCATATTGTTTATAATAAGTTATTAGTATTTCTCTTCAAATCACAAAAGCGTTAGAATAATTATAGGAAACAATGTTAAAAAAATAACTAATAAGGAGGAGTCAAAATGAGTAATATTATTCAATCTTTGGTAGAACGTTCTAGAAAAGCACAGCAGGTTTTATGTACCTATGACCAGAAAAAAACAGATGAAATTGTAAAGATGTTTGGAAAGGTGATTTCCGAACATGCAGAGTCATTGGCAAAGCTGGCGGTGGAAGAAAGCAGAATGGGTGTTTATGAAGACAAGGTTGCAAAGAACAAAGCAAAATCCAGAATTATTTGGAATGCCTTAAAAGGAAAGAAATCTATAGGTATCATTGGAAGAGACGAAAAAGCAGGGTTAATTGAGGTGGCTAAGCCAATGGGAGTGATTGCAGCAGCAACACCTTGTACCAATCCGATTGTAACACCAATGTGCAATGCCATGTATGCAGTAAAATGTCAGAACAGTATTATTATTGCGCCCCATCCCCGCAGTAAAAAATGTGCCATAGCGGTAGCGGATTTATATTATAAGGAATTAGACCGCATGGGGGTGCCAAGAGATATTTTTCTGGTAGTTGAAGAACCCAGTATTGAATTGACCAATGAGCTGATGGCCGCTTGCGATGCGGTAATTGCTACTGGTGGAATGGGAGTTGTAAAATCAGCTTATTCCAGCGGAAAACCAAGCTATGGTGTAGGTCCTGGAAATGTTCAGGGACTGATAGATGAGGGGATAGATTATAAGGCGGCAGCAGGACGTATGATAGCCAGCCGTATCTTTGATAATGGGATTATCTGTTCCGGTACCCAGAGTATCATAGCTCCTCAAAAAGATTACGACACTGTAATAAAAGAATTTATTTCTCAGGGTGCTTATTATGTAGACGACCAGACCGTGCTTAACAAGCTGGCAGAAGTGGTATTTCCAAACGGTGTGATTAACAAAAAGGTAGTCGGACAGTCAGTGCAGACGATAGCAAAACTGGCTGAGATCACTGTTCCTGAAAATACAAAGGTTTTGGTAGTAAAACCTGAAATGCACGGTGCAAGTGTGGTATGGAGTAAGGAAAAGATGTGCCCAATTATGGCTGCATACAGCTATAAGACATGGGAGGATGCTGTACAGATTGCATATGAAAATCTTATTTATGAAGGGGAAGGACACACGGCAGATATCCAGTCAGATAATCAGGAGCATATTGAATATGCAGGAGTGAAATTACCGGTAAGCCGTGTGGTAGTCAACCAGACCAGTTCAAGTATGGCAGGAGGAGCCTTTGCAAATTCTCTAAATCCTACCACAACCCTTGGATGTGGCAGCTGGGGCAACAACGCAATCAGTGAAAACTTGTTCTACACCCATCTGATGAACAAAAGCCGGATTGCATTTGTTAAGAAAGATTGGAAGCAGCCATCAGATGAAGAAATATTTGCTTAGGAGGATATGGCATGAATGAAATTATCTTAAAGTCTCAGATTTCATATTTTAATACTTGTTCAGAATTTGCAAAAGAATTTAATCTGGGAAGTCAGGACTTAGTGTTGACGAATGAATACATATATCAGCCATATTTCGGTCATTTGGGTCTGAATATTTCTACCATATTTCAAGAGGAATACGGTGCTGGAGAACCCACGGATATCATGGTGGATGCCATTATAAAAAAAGCAGATAAAATGAACTGTAAAAGAATCATTGCAATTGGCGGAGGTACCGTCATTGATATTGCAAAAGTGCTGGCAGTATCGGCAGGAGAGTCTCTGGATTCTCTTTATGCCAATCCAAAGAATATAAAAAAGAAGTATCAACTGGTCATTCTGCCAACGACCTGCGGGACTGGAAGCGAGGTAACAAATATATCTATTATCAACAGAACCAGGCTTGGTACAAAGGTGGGACTTGTATCTCCACATATGTATGCAGACCATGCCGTACTGGTACCTGAACTTTTGACAGGACTTCCATTTTCAGTATTTGCAACCAGTTCCATTGATGCACTGGTTCATGCAGTAGAATCAAGTCTTTCTCCTAAGGCAACGTCTTATACAAAGCTGTTTGGATATCAGGCAATTGAAATGATTCTAAAAGGGTATCAGGTCATTGCTGCCGATGGAAAAGAAGCAAGGTTACCACTGATGAAAGACTTTTTAATTGCCAGCAATTATGCAGGAATCGCATTTGGAACCGCAGGCTGCGCGGCAGTCCATGCCACCAGCTATCCTTTGGGAGGAACCTACCATGTGGCTCATGGAGAAAGCAATTATGCGATGTTTACCGGTGTACTGAAAAATTATATGGAGATTCGTCAGGATGGTGAGATTGCCGTCTTGAACCAGATATTATCCAGATTGCTAGGCTGTGATATCCATGTGGTTTATGACAAACTGGATGAACTGTTAAGTACAATTATTCCCAAAAAACCACTTCATGAATACGGTGTTAAGCCGGAGGATTTACAGATTTTCACAAAGAGTGTTATGGAACAGCAAAGCAGACTCATGGCAAATAATTTTGTACCGTTAAATGAGAAGAGGGTTTTAAAAATTTATCAGGAACTATATTAATATGAATAGATGCTTGTATTCCAAATCAAAGAAACTGATTTGGAGCAAGCAAAAGGAGAGGAAATCATGGCATTAATGACAGGGGAAGAATTTGTAGAAAGCATGCGTAATATGAAGCTGAATATTTATATGTTTGGAGAAAAGATTGAAAACCCAATCGATCATCCAATTTTAAGACCATCCCTTAATTCAGTAAAAGCAACATACGATTTGGCACAGATGCCAGAATATGAGGATTTAATGACAGTAACTTTGGATGATGGGCGTAAAATCAACCGGTTTACTAACATTCACAAAAGCACCGATGATCTGATTAAAAAGGTTAAAATGCAGAGACTGTGTGGTCAGAAAACTGCTTCTTGTTTCCAACGCTGTGTGGGAATGGATGCTTTTAACGCAGAGTGGTCAACAACTTACGAGATTGATCAAAAGTATGGGACTCATTATCATGATAATTTTAAAAAATATCTTAGCATGGTTCAAGATAAGGATTTAACCGTGGATGGAGCTATGACAGATCCAAAGGGTGACAGAGGATTGGCACCCCATGCACAATCTGATCTGGATCTGTATTTAAGGATAGTAGAACGTCGTGACGATGGAATCGTAGTAAGAGGAGCAAAGGCTCATCAGACTGGAATCATCAATTCTCAGGAAGTGATTGTTATGCCTACCGTTGCTATGGGACCGGATGACAAAGACTTTGCAGTATCCTTTGCAGTTCCCACCGATGCAAAAGGAATTACAATGATTATCGGAAGACAGTCCTGTGATACAAGGAAGCTGGAAGGCTCTCAGATGGATGTTGGAAACAGTGAATTTGGTGGAGTGGAAGCGCTTGTGGTATTTGATGATGTATTTGTTCCCAATGACCGCATCTTTATGAATGGAGAGTTTGAGTTTGCAGGAATGCTGGTTGAGCGTTTCGCAGGATACCATAGACAGTCCTATGGCGGATGTAAGGTAGGTGTGGGAGATGTTTTAATTGGTGCAGCCGCATTGGCAGCAGAATATAATGGAGTTCCAAAGGTTTCTCACATTAAAGATAAATTAATCGAAATGACTCATTTAAATGAAACATTATATTGCTGTGGCATTGCCTGTTCAGCCGAAGGAACACCGACAGAATCAGGAAACTATATCATTGATCTTCTACTTGCCAATGTATGTAAACAAAATGTTACCAGATTTCCATATGAGATTGCCCGTCTGGCAGAGGACATTGCCGGAGGTCTTATGGTAACAGCTCCTTCAGAAAAGGATTTAAACGATCCTGAGATTGGCGGCTATGTGAAGAAGTATTTAAAAGGAATTGACGGAGTGTCTACAGAGAACCGCCTTAGAATTTTGCGTTTGATTGAAAATTTGACACTTGGAACTGCAGCAGTAGGTTATCGGACAGAATCTATGCATGGTGCAGGCTCCCCACAGGCACAGCGCATTATGATATCACGTCAGGGCAACATTGGAAGGAAAAAAGAGCTTGCCAAAGCTATTGCTAAAATAAAAGAACAGGAATAAAGGTCTTTGAAACAAGTTATATGTGGGAGGTTACATAAGTATGGATTGGAGAAAAATATATACATCAAAACTGAAAACCATGGAAGAAGCCGTTAAGACAATAAAATCTGGTGATCATGTAGTAATTGGTCATGCAGTGGGAGAACCAGTTAAATTGGTTGATGCAATGGTGGATTATGCGGTTAAGGCTGATTTACAAGCAATTGAAATTTATCAGCAGGTAGATATGGGGCATTCCCTCTATGCACAGCCAGGAATGGAAAAACATTTTAGAGAAAAAAGCTTTTTTCTAGGGGCAAAAACCAGAGACTGTGTCAACAGCGGACGAGGAGATTTCACACCTTGCTACTTTTACCAGACGCCTGATTTTTATCGGAATATAAAACAGCCGGATGTGGTACTGGCAACGTTGTCTTTGCCCGATGAAGACGGATACTGCAGCTTTGGGGTTTCCTGTGACTATACAAAACCGGCAGCAGAGGTAGAGAGTGCAAAACTGATTGCAGTCTTAAATCCAAATATGCCGCGTACCTTGGGGGATAGTTTTATACATGTAAGCGAGATAGATGTAATTGTAGAAGATGATACACCGATACCAGAGCTAGGACTTCCTAAAATTGGCGAGGTAGAGATGGCGATAGGAGAACATATTGCCTCCTTAGTAAACGATGGAGATTGTTTGCAGCTTGGAATTGGAGGCATTCCGGATGCAGTTTTAAAATCCCTTAAAGATAAAAAGGATCTGGGTATTCATTCGGAGATGATTTCGGATGGTGTGATTGATTTGTATGAGAAAGGGGTTATCAATTGCCGGGCAAAGAATTTCAATCGGGATAAAATGGTGGTTTCATTCCTTATGGGAACGAAACGGCTGTATGATTTCGCAGACGACAATCCAGGCATTTATATGGCACCGGTGGATTATGTCAATCATCCGGTAATTATAGGGAAAAACGATCACCTGGTTTCCATCAATTCCTCTGTTGAAGTAAATCTAATGGGTGAGGCATGTTCGGAAGCTATGGGGTTAAAGCAGTTTTCAGGAATCGGCGGTCAGGTAGACTTTATACGAGGTGCTTCATTCTCAAAAGGAGGAAGATCTATATTAGCCTTTCCTTCCAGCGCAAGAAAAGGCACAATTTCAAAGATTGTTCCGTATCTGACTAAAGGAGGTACCGTAACTACCAGTAGGAATGATGTTGACTATATTGTAACAGAATATGGAATCGCTAAGATGAAGGGAAATACCCTCAGAGAGCGGGCAAGCCAGCTAATTCGAATTGCAGCCCCACAGTTTCGGGATGCGCTTGCAGAAGAATTTGAGAAGCGTTTTGCAGAAAGATATCAGGAGGTGTAATTGATGGACTGGAGAAAAACGTATGCTTCAAAGTTAACATCCCCTCAAGAAGCAGTAAAAATAATAAATTCCGGTGATACAGTGTTAATTGGTCATGCGGCAGCAGAACCGGATTTGCTTGTAAGTGCAATGGTAGATTACGTAGTGGAACAAGATTTAAGGGATATCCACATCGTCCAACAGCACGACTTGGGGATATGCAAATATTTTAAGCCCGGGATGGAAAAACATTTCAGGTATTCCTCGTTATTTATAGGAGCCAGAAGCAGAAGCTATATTGCAGAGGGAAAAGGAGATTATGTGCCAGTTTTCTTTCATCAAATTCCTGATTTCGTGACCAATACAGAATCGGCAGATGTATTTCTTGTAACTTTGTCCCAACCAGATGACCATGGTTACTGTAGTTATGGTTTGTCCTGCGATTTTGGAAAGGAAGTTGGAGAAAGACCTGAAACGAAAGTAATTGGAGTTATAAACCCTAATATGCCAAGAGTCATGGGGGATAATTTTATCCATGTAAATAAACTGGACTCTATTGTTGAAAGTGAGGAACCCATTCATGAACACAGCCGTCCGCCTATTGGGGAAGTAGAAGAGAAAATCGGAGCCAATATTGCCGGTCTTGTGCGTGATGGAGACTGTCTGCAGCTTGGAATCGGTGCAATTCCAGATGCAGTTTTAAAGTTTTTGGGAAATAAAAAAGATCTAGGCATCCATTCAGAGATGATTTCCGATGGAATTATGGATCTATATGAGACAGGCGCAATTACCGGAAAGAAGAAAAATATAGACAAAGGCAGGATGGTAATTACATTCATGATGGGGACAAAAGAGCTGTATAATTTTGTAAATGATAATCCAGCTATCTGCATGAAGCCTGTAAGCTATGTAAATGATCCATATGTTATAAGTCAGAATGATAATGTGGTATCGATAAATTCGGCCTTGCAGATTGATTTGATGGGGCAGGTCTGCGCGGAGTCAATCGGACTGAAACAGTATTCTGCTGTTGGGGGACAAATGGATTTTGTCAGAGGGGCTTCTGCCTCAAAAGGAGGAAGATCGGTCATTGCATTTGGAGCTACCACCAAGGGAGGAACCATTTCAAAGATTGTACCTTTTCTGACAAAAGGAGCTGCAGTAACCACAAGTAGAAATGATGTGGATTATATTGTAACGGAATACGGAATCGCCCACTTAAAGGGAAAATCTCTGAGGGAGAGGGGGAGAGAACTGATAAAAATTGCTGCACCACAATTTCGTGATGAGCTGATGGAAGAATTTGAAAAACGTTTTGGGGAAGCATTCTAATAGTGAATAAGGGGGAATTACATGGACATAACAATGATATCAAATTTATTGGAAACACTTATGATCATCGGATTTGGAATATCTTGGCCATTTTCGATATATAAATCTTATGTATCCAAAACTGCAAAAGGAAAGAGTTTGCATTTTGAATTTTTCATATGGCTGGGGTATATTTTTGGAATTGCCAGAAAAGTTATTTTATTTTATGAGCTGCCATCTGCCTGTGACTGGCTGTTCTTTTTATCCTGGTTTTTCTACTTCTTAAATTTTGTAGAAATATCATATGATATGTGGCTTTACAAAAGAAATGTAAAATTAGATAAAGAAAGAGATGGTGGTATATAAATTATTATGTTACAGACCCGGAATATAGATTCCGGGTTCAGAACATAAAATTTGATACAAACAAAGATTATGACTGATGCCCCAGTATCTTGTGTGCCATGTCAAGCAGTTCTGGATTGATTTCTTCTACCAGAACAACGTCTTGAATGGTGGGAAAAGCGGACTGGACCTCATATGTAATCAGTTCTTCATTTGTACTGTGGGCAGCAGGACATCCAAAACATTTACCGGTTAGTCTTACTTTCAGGATCTGATGTTCCAGACTTTGTATCGTTATATTACCACCATGCTCTTCCAGAATGGGACGCACTTTTTCATCAAGTAATGCTTCGATTTGTTTTACCATAGACTCCATATGAAACCTCCTTTGCATAGTAGTTTATCAGTGTGTGGAGCATTTGTCAATTATGACAGAAATATAATAACTATTAACGCAGACAAAAAATAAAAGAAAGAAGTAATGGTATGACTGCTAATTTTGAACATTATAAAGTTTTTTATTATGTGGCTAAATATAAGAATTTCACCAGAGCAGCCAATGCTTTGGTAACCAGCCAGCCATCCGTAACTTATTGTATGCAAAATTTGGAAAACGTGTTAGGTTGTAAGCTTTTTATCCGATCTAGAAAAGGGGTCAAGTTAACAGAAGAAGGAGAATTGCTTTATAGCTACGTTGCTCCAGCATGCAAACAACTGTTTCAGGGAGAAGAAAAACTGGGGGAACTTCTGGGCGAGCAGCATGAATACATAAATGTAGGAGCCACACAGATCGCCATGTTATCTTATCTAGTGGCAAGGCTGAATCTATTTCAGGAACAATATCCACAGGTAAAGCTTAATATTTTTAATCATAACACGCAACAGACATTAAATGAGTTAAAAGCCGGCAAGATCGATTTGGCTATCATAACAACACCTTTTGACCTGGAACAAACATTAAAGGTGGTAAGGGTTAAGCCCTTTAACAGTATATTAGTGGGAGGGACTAAGTATAAGGAGTATGGACTCGATACGGTGTACCTTTCAGAGCTGACAAAACTTCCGCTGATTACTATGTCCAGTTCCACAACCACGTTTTCTTTCTTTCAGGGATTTTACCGATCCTGTGGGTTAACGATGCAGCCTGCAATTAAAGTAGCGACTATGGATTTGATTCTTCCAATTATAACAAAGAATCTTGGTATTGGTTTTGTTCCGGAAGAGTTTGCCCGTCCTTATATAGATCAGGGAGAGATTGTTGAGATCAAGCTTCATGAACCAATTCCGGAAAGAAATATCTGTATCGTAAGCGATACGAACCGTCCTTTGAGTCCGGCCGCCAAAAAACTTCAATATATGCTTGAATTTCAGGAATAAAGGAGGGTCTAATGGTAATTGGAATCAAGTATTGTGGTGGCTGTAATCCGGTATATGACAGAGTTAAGCGAGTAAGAAGATTTATAGAAGAGAATCCTCTTTATGAATACGTAGGAGCATCTAGTAATCAATCCTGTGATTACTGGATGGTAGTATGTGGATGCAGCAGAAGATGTGCCACAACCTCTAAATTAACAGCAGATAAGAAATTATTTGTTTTATGGGATGAAGAGAGTTTTCTTCGTATGGAACAGGAATTAAAAGTAAACGAGAAGGAAAAACAGTCACCAGATGAGGACGAAAGAGTTGTTTTGTATGAATCATGAAAGGAAGGTAACAGACTATGACAAATTTAGAAAGATATAATCAACTGTTTGTCCGGGATTTGAAAATAAAGGAAGAGGCTTTGTCCGGGCTAAAATACAGAGGAACCCAGTTATGGGATTCACTTGGACATATGGAGTTAATATCTGATTTAGAAGAAGTATTTGATATACATATCAGTACCGCAGATGTGATGGATTTTTCCTCCTATGAAAAGGGAAAAGAGATTATGAAAAAATATGGTGTAGCCATATAACCTTTACCGAAGTTCTGACATACATAATTGCTTTGATACCAGGAGGTGAAAAGATTGGATTATGAAAAAATTCTGAGCAGGAAGCCTTACTCACTTAAAAAAGAGGAAAAAAGTAAGTTGTATGGAGAATGGCTGGCAGAACTGACTGCTTATCATAGACAGCATTGTGAGCTATACAACAAATTCCTAATCATGCTGCAGATACCAGAAGAAGTTCAAAGCAAGGAAGAAAAGATTCCTATGCTTCCGGTTGGATTATTTAAAAATATGGAATTGAAAAGTGTACCTTGCCACATGGTAAACAAAACCGTGACTTCCTCAGGAACAAAGGAACAGAAAGTATCTAAAATTTATCTGGATGCAGATACAGCAACCAACCAGCAGAAAGCACTGGCAAATATAGGTGAGGATTTCTTTGGAGCATCGAGATTGCCACTTTTGATCATTGATCGTCTTGATGTACTGAAAAATCGAGAGTTATTTTCAGCAAGAGGTGCTGGGATTCTTGGATTTTCTATCTTTTCATCAAGAATCGGCTATGCACTGAATCAAGATATGAAATTAGATTTAAATGGGATAGAGAAATTTCTTAATGGCTGCCAAGAAAACAAGATACTAATCTTTGGGTTTACCTATATAATCTGGGAGTATTTTTATGAGGTGCTTAGACAATCTGGAAAAAAGCTTAACCTAAAAAATGCCATACTAGTACATGGAGGCGGTTGGAAGAGGCTTTTGGAAAAGTCAGTATCCTCCGGCGAGTTTAAGAAAAAAATCCGGGAGGTGACAGGTATAGAAAACATACACAATTACTACGGAATGGCAGAACAGACAGGCTGCATCTATATGGAATGCTCCTGTGGCAACTTTCATGCCAGTATTTATTCGGATGTAATCATGAGAAGACCAGAAGATTTTAGTCCTTGTAAAATTGGGGAGAAAGGGATCATTCAGGTTTTGTCACCTCTTCCTTATTCGTATCCTGGACATTCAATTTTAACAGAAGATGAAGGAATCCTACTGGGAGAAGATGATTGTCCCTGCGGCCGCCTGGGAAAATATTTTAAAGTAACAGGCAGAATACGGCAGGCACAGATAAGGGGGTGCAGTGATACCTATGAAAGGTGAGGTTAAGGTTATGGCAGGAGTGGAAAATCTGCTGGCAGAGCCATGGGAGCCTTTTTGTGAACCTGTACTGGAATTTTTAAATCAGTTGTCAGTAATCATTCGAAAAGACTATGGGGTGAATGCATATCAAAGGAAAGAGACAAAAGCCTTTGGGTTCTGGTGCAGAAGAACCCATATGGAGGAATTTAAAAAAAGGTATCAAGATAAGGGAGTACGTCTGGGCAGAGGTATTATTTTTCATATTCCGGCATCCAATGTACCAATATTGTTTGCTTACAGTCTGGCTATGGGACTGCTGGCAGGAAATAGCTGTGCAGTACGGATTTCATTAAGAGCACAAAAACAGGACTTAGAGCTGTGTCAAAGAATGGATTCACTTTTGAAACAGCCAGAGCATGAAAAACTAAAAGAACGAATCATCGTATTCACCTGTGACAGAGAACAGGAATTGATTCACAAATGGATAGAACAGTGTGATGGGTGTGTCATATGGGGAGAAAACAAAACCATAATGTCGCTGCGAAGCATGCCCATGAAACCCGATGCAGTGCAGATGATGTTTCCGAACCGTTATTCAATTTGTATTCTGGATACTAGGAGCATGAGTGTCATTTCGGAGGGTGAACTTGAGGAGCTGGCGCACCGTTTTTATAATGACACGTATGCCGTGGATCAGAATGCCTGTTCAAGTCCAAGGTTTGTTTTGTGGAACCAGAAAAAGGAGACAAAAGCAAACCAAAAAGCACGAAGAAAATGGTGGGAAGCAGTAGTTAGGGCAGCAGCCGGATATGAGATAACAGCTCATAAGGCAACTTTAAAATACGAAGCTTTATGCAAGTTTGCGATGGAATTCGAAGAAGCCATAAAAATCGAACGTTATGACAATCTGCTGTATACCATTATGCTGCAGAAGATACCCAATAATCCATTTCAGATTTTGGGAAACTGCGGAATGTTTTTCCAATGTGTGGGAGAGTGGCAGGATTTTATCCAACCATTGGCGGTCAGGCAGCTTCAGACAGTAACCTATTACGGTATCAGAGGAAAGGATTTGACCGATTATGTGTTAAACAATCATCTCTATGGAGTCAACCGGGTGGTACCTATAGGGCGAGCTATGGATATGGATCTGATTTGGGATGGGCAGGATTTTGTTACGACACTGTCTAGGCAGATTAGCCGGGAGGATTGTGATGCAACTGTTTGAAATGGAAAAATCATATAGTGACCGTGTCCTTGCTCTGGATGAAAAGAACAGGGTGGTTACCTATCAGGAATTGGATTCCTTTGCAGAGGAATTTTATCAAAACATTGGTAAAAAAAGTCTGGTTTTCATTCTGTGCAGCAATACGATAGGTTCACTTCTAGGATATCTTAGCTGTCTGAAAACAGGAGTCGTTCCCCTGATGCTTGCAAGCCACATTCATGAGAAATTATTGACGAGACTGTTAAACGAATATCAACCTGACTTTCTATATGTGCCGGTTTCCTGTTTGGATAAAGTAAGTGAGAGCGAAATCGTGTGGAAAACATGGGGATATTGCTTATGCCGCAGAAAAGTGAAACAATCCATACCTCTTTATGAAGAACTGTCCTTGCTTTTGACAACATCAGGCAGTACGGGAAGTCCTAAGCTGGTGAGGCAGAGTGGAGACAATATTGATGCGAATGCTGCGTCTATTTGTAAGTATCTAAATATTGATAAAAACGAAAGACCCGTTACAACACTTCCTATGAATTATACTTACGGTTTGTCCATCATTAACAGTCATGTTTTAAAGGGCGCTACAATTTTACTTACAAATCAGGGAATGGTAGAACGGGATTTCTGGAATTTTGTAAAAGAAAAGAAAGCCACTTCCTTTGGTGGAGTTCCCTACACATACCAAATTCTAAAACGAATTGGTTTTATGGATATGGACTTACCGAAGTTAAAAACCATGACTCAGGCAGGAGGAAAACTTTCCTTGAACCTTCACAGGGAGTTTGCCTTATATGCAGCAAGGACAGGAAAAGAATTTATAGTCATGTATGGACAGACAGAAGCTACGGCGCGCATGGGATATCTTCCGTCTTTTAAGGCAGTAAAACAATGTGGAAGCATAGGGATTGCGATACCGGGAGGCAGATTCTGGTTGAAAGATGAGGAGGGTAAGGAGATTTTAAAAGCGGATACCGAGGGAGAGTTGGTATATGAAGGAAAAAATGTAGCCTTGGGATATGCAGGCTGTGCAAAGGACCTGAAAAAACAGGATAATTGGAAAGGAATTCTATATACAGGTGACATAGCAAAACGGGATATGTCCGGTTACTACTACATAACAGGCAGGAAAAAGCGGTTTATCAAGTTATTTGGAAACAGAATCAATCTGGATGAAGTAGAGCGTATGTTAAAGGATTCCTTTGAAGAAGTTGACTTTGCGTGTATAGGTGTAGATGATCAATTGATTATTTATACAGACATTACCAAAGAAAATGGAAAGGAACTGATTTTGGATTACTTATTTCAAATGACAGGAATCAATGCAAGGTCAGTCATAGTAAGGTATTTGAATCAGATACCGAAAAATGAAGCAGGAAAGACCCTTTATGGAGAGCTGGATTCCAAATCAAATCTATGAAGGCGATTATAAGGATTGTTAGATAAAATGGAGGAGCAGAACATGGATTTTAATTTATCAAAAAAACATCTTCTCGCACAATCCCTCTACAGAAGTTTTACTGAAAATGAAGTAAAGCCTCTGGCGATAGAGGTTGACGAGACTGAAGAATTTCCCAGAGAAACCGTCAATAAAATGGCAAAGTGTGGTCTGATGGGGATTCCCGTCCCCAAAGAATATGGTGGGCAGGGATGCGATGTGCTTTCTTACATTATGTGTGTAGAAGAATTGGCAAAGGAATGTGGCACAACATCGGTAATCTTATCTGCCCACACATCTCTTTGTATCGATCCTATTCTTACTTACGGTACAAAAGAGCAGAAGCTAAAATACATTCCTGAATTGGCTTCAGGAAGAAAACTTGGTGCCTTCGCATTAACGGAAGCAGGAGCGGGAACCGATGCTCAGGGTCAGCAGACAAAAGCAGTTTTACAAGGAACGCAGTGGATACTAAACGGAACAAAATGTTTTATTACCAATGGAAAAGAAGCAGACATTTATATTGTAATAGCAGTAACCGGTATAGTAGAAAAAAGAGGCACGAAAAAGAAAGAAATATCAGCGTTTATTGTTGAAAAAGGAACACCTGGGTTCAGCTTTGGAACAAAGGAAAGGAAAATGGGGATCAATGGATCATCCACATACGAATTAATATTTAATGACTGTTGTATTCCAAATGAAAATATGTTAGGAGCAAAAGGAAAAGGATTTGGTATCGCAATGCATACCCTGGATGGTGGACGAATCGGAATTGCCGCTCAGGCACTTGGTCTGGCGGAAGGTGCATTTGATCATACGGTAAAATATGTGAAAGAAAGAATGCAGTTTGGCCGTTCCATTGGTCAATTTCAGAATACACAGTTTCAACTGGCGGATATGGCGACTAAGATTGAAGCAGCAAAGTTGCTTGTATACAAGGCAGCGAAAGCAAAAGAAAATAAGGATTCTTATAGCGTTGAGGCGGCAATGGCTAAATTGTATGCTGCAGAAACAGCCATGGAAGTAACCAGGAAAGCAGTACAGCTGCATGGTGGGTACGGATATATCAAGGAATATGAGGTAGAGCGGATGATGCGTGATGCCAAGATTACCGAAATCTATGAGGGTACCTCAGAAGTCCAACGTATGGTGATAGCCGGAAACGTTTTGAAATAAGGAGGATTAAAAGTGAAGATAATTGTTTGTGTCAAACAGGTGCCTGATACAAAAGGCGGAGTAAAATTCAATCCAGATGGGACCTTAAACCGGAGTGGAATGCTGGCAATTATGAACCCGGATGATAAGGCAGGTCTTGAGGCAGCTTTGCGGTTAAAAGATCAGTACAAAGCAGAAGTAACGGTGATTACCATGGGACTTCCCAAGGCGGATGAGGTTTTACGGGAAGCACTGGCTATGGGAGCGGATCATGGGATTTTAGTAACGGATAGAGTATTGGGAGGGGCAGATACATGGGCGACATCATCAACTCTGGCCGGAGCGATCAAAAATCTGGAATATGATTTAATTATTACAGGCCGTCAGGCAATTGACGGGGATACAGCACAGGTTGGTCCCCAAATTTCTGAACATCTGAATATTCCTGTGATTTCTTATGCACAGAATTTGAGGATTGAGGATAAAAGTGTGATAGTAAAACGTCAGTTTGATGACAGATATCATGTAGTGAAAGTTCAAATGCCTTGTCTGATTACTGCACTTTCCGAACTGAATCAGCCTCGTTATATGACACCGGGTGGTATCTTTGATGCCTACGATGTTGAACTTACGGTATGGAAAAGAGAAAATTTAAAGGAAGTAGATGACAGTAATTTGGGGTTAAAAGGCTCGCCTACACAGATTGCAAAGGCATCCGATAAGGTGAGAAAAGGAGCAGGAGAAGTAGTAAAACTTGATGTTTCAGATTCCGTTGCTTATCTTATGGATAAGTTGACTGAAAAACACATTATTTCATTATAAGGAAAAGTGGTGAATAAAATGGATTTACAAGAATACAGAGGGGTATCTATTTACGCGCAGCAGGTTGATGGGCAATTAAGTAGAATATCATTGGAACTTTTGGGAAAAGCTAGGGAACTGGCTGACGAATTAGAGACTGATGTGACAGCGGTTTTAATCGGATCAAATGTGAAGAATTTGGTACAGCCGCTTGCACAATACGGAGCAGATAAAGTAATCATTATTGACAATCCCATACTAAAAGATTATAGGACAGAGCCATATGCTCATGCACTTGCTAGTATGATTAAGACATATCATCCGGAGATTATGCTAGTTGGAGCAACAGCCATCGGAAGAGATCTTGGACCATGTGTCTCCGCTCGTGTAGCTACAGGTCTGACTGCAGACTGTACCAAGCTGGAAATTGGAGATTTTCCTATTAATCCGGTAGCTGGCAAAGAACAAAAACATCATCAGCTTTTAATGACACGTCCAGCTTTCGGTGGGAATACAATTGCAACCATTGCATGCCCCAACCACCGTCCACAGATGGCAACAGTAAGACCTGGGGTTATGCAGGCAATGAAACCGATACGAGAAGCAAAGGCCGTTGTGGTGGAATACGATCCGGTATTTGTTTGCAATCATAAATATGTGGAAATTCTGGATATTGTGAAATCAGTGGCAGAAACAGTAGATATTATGGATGCTAAAATTTTAATATCCGGTGGTCGTGGAGTTGGAGGATCAGATAATTTCAAAATATTGGAAGAACTGGCGGCTGCTATACAAGGCGAGGTAAGTTGTTCACGCGCCGTTGTAGATGCAGGGTGGAAGCCAAAAGAGTTACAAGTGGGGCAGACGGGCAAAACGGTACGGCCCAATGTCTATTTTGCCATTGGTATTTCTGGTGCAATTCAACATGTAGCAGGAATGGAAGATTCAGATATAATAATTGCGATTAACAAAGATGAAAATGCGCCAATTTTTGATGTTGCGGACTATGGAATCGTAGGTGATTACAAAAAAATCGTACCCGAATTAACAAAACAGATTCTAAATTTAAAAATGGCCAAATAAGAGAAATCTTAACTATTACCTGTTTCACAGTTTTAAGTGGAGCAGGTAAATTTTATTACATAGGAATGTTCTACGAATATCCTGCTTATAGGTTTACGATTTAAAAAAGACAAGGCAGATCGCCTTGTCCTATCTTCATATATTAGCGTTTATTCGGAAATTGCTACTCCATTCACGTTTACCACTGCAGTATCGCCAATGGTTTTTTCTGTGAATACCAATCCATCATCATCTGTCTGGATTTCTACGGTTCCGCCAAGAATGTCAATCGTTCCATCAGATTTAATTCCATTGTTTAAGGTAGCAATTGAAATTGAGCCATCAGTAATTTTTACACCGGAAATAGCCGAAATGCCTTCATCAGTAGCTGTGATATTCAGTGTTCCGTTGTTTATTTCAATGTAGCCTAAAGACAATTCCATGTCATTTGTGGCCTTAATCCCATCGCCACCAGCATTAACCGTAATGCTGCCGCCGTTTACCATCAGGTAGTCTTTGCCTTCAATGCCGTGATTGGTTGATGTGACAGAGATATTGCCGCTTTCTATCAACAAAGTGTCTTTGCTGGTAATTCCATCGTTGTAATTGGCATTCACGATAAGGCTTCCTGTACCGTTAATTGTCATATCAGATTTGGAAAACAGGGCAGCATCCGGATCAGTCGCAGGGTCAATCAGGTCATATGCAGTGCCGTCAGTAATTGTGTTGGTGGAACCTTCCGCCAACGTGATTGTCACATTCTCAGCCTCCTTAATATAGAGTGGCGAAGATGTGGAACAGGTGATATTCGTGTTATTTAAAACCAGAGTGACCTCGTCAGCCGTGTCCACTATAATTTGTCCATCATCAAGAGTACCTTTGATTTCATAGGTTCCTGCTGTCACTATTGTGGCGGTTGATCCATCCACATTGACATTGGTCCCGGCAGAGATGGAAGAACCATTAAGTGTTATCACGTTGTCGGTGCTGTCGACACTGCTGTTGTTTTCGGTGTAGTCGACACTGCTGTTGTTTTCGGTGCTGTCGACACTGCTGTTGTTGTTGGTACTGGTGTCATTGCTGATGGTAGTGGTGTTGGTACTGGTGTCGTTGCTGCTAGTTTCTGCATCAGTGTTTGCTTGACAGCCTGTAAGACAAATAGAAAGCAGCGCTATAGCTGTTATTGATGTTAAAATATTTTTATGTTTCATTTTCATTCTCCTTTAGTCATACTTAGTTTCTAGATCATATTACGTAATAATTATAAATACTCCTTTCGATGTTCTGTTTATAGAATAGCATTCCTAAATTAGAGAATCATTAGAATGAAACATTCCTTCTTCTTTATCATAATAAAATCCCATTCCATTATTGATATATTAGAAAAAGTTAAATCGTTATTTTATTTTTCAGCCGGTAATTCTACCGTAAAGACACTGCCCAGATCGGGTATGCTCTCCGCTTGTACCTTGCCACCGTGAAGTTCTGCAATCTGTTTGACCATTGCCAGACCTAGTCCAAGTCCTGTTCCTTTTGCAAAGCTGCGAGATTTATCGGCTCGGTAAAAACGGTTCCAGATTTTTGAAAGTTCATCCGGCGCGATACCAATACCATCGTCTGCTACGGACAGAATAACAGCGTTATCGCTTTCTTTCAGACTAACTGTGATCGTTCCGTTGTCTTTGCCATAACGGAATGCGTTTCGAATCAGATTTTCAAGCATTCGGGAAAACAGTGTTCTATCAACCTTATATATAATATCTGGTTGTATAAATTTGGTCAGTGTTATGCCTTTCTCACCGATTTCCTCATACTCTTTGCAAACATAGGACACAAGCTTGCTTAGTTCAACCGTTTCGAAAGAGATTACCTCTGTTTGCTGCTCCATCCGGGTAAATTGTAACAGGGATTCAATCAGGTGTGAAATACGGTAGCCCTGTTTTTGAATTGCACCAATCGCTTCGTACAATTCCTGTTCACCAGAGGCATTTTCAAATGCATATTCACATTGAGCTAAAATAGTAGCCACTGGTGTTCGCAGCTCGTGGGAGGCATCCGAGGTAAAACTTCGCTCTGCCTCAAAGTTTTTTTCAAGCCGGGCAAACATCCGGTTAAAGGTTTGGGCAAGCTGGTATAATTCATCACCATTGTTATCAATGTCAATTCGCTTTGACAGGTCGCCGCTGCTGCCTATATCTTCCGCTGTCTTACTTATTTTTTTGATAGGATGCAAGGAGCGTCCGGCAAACATATAGCCACCAACAGCAGCCAGAATAATTAATATTGGCAGCATGATCAGTACAGCACGGTATACGGCTGATGAAGTTATGGCATTACCACTTTCCAAAACAACACCGCGGACCCAAAGATCGGCGTGTTTTTTCGAGGTAATTAATTGATCGTAGATAAGATAGGTTTCTTTGCCAATGCTCACCGAACGAATGTTTGCATTCTCAAAGGTTTGACTTTCCAATTCGGTGTAGGGGGCATAACCACTGAACTTTTTACCGGTGCTGTCAAATACAAGGCAGTAAACGCCATTACTGAAAGAAACAAAATCATCATCTATATCAACCTCTCCATCGTCATATTCAACTTCTCTGGTATTGTCTTCCACGAGGGAAATCAACATGCCTCTGGTTTCCTGGGATACGGTAGAATTTGAAATTAGCGCGATAAAGACAAAGACTACTGTCGACAAGATAATCATAAAAACGGTAAACCATATTGTGATTTTCATCTTAATTGTTAACTTTTTCATTCTTCCACCTTCATGCAGTAACCAATTCCGCGAACGGTATGGATGAATTTAATGTCATGCCCTTCATCAATTTTCTTTCGTAAATAGGTGATATAGACATCAACCACATTGGTTCCTCCTTCGTAGTCATAATTCCACACATGATCCTCAATTTTTTGGCGTGATAACACCTTATTTTTATTGCGCATCAAATATTCCAAAAGAGTGTACTCTCTCGCTGTCAAAGTAATTTCCTTATCCGCACGTTTCACAATGTGGGATTCTGCATCAAGGGTCAGGTCGGCGAGGGTATAGATATTAGTAGGATTACCTGTGGCAACACGGGTCATAGCTCGAAGTCTGGCAGCCAGTTCGTCAAAGGAAAAGGGCTTCACAAGATAATCATTTGCGCCGGTATCAAGCCCCTTTACTTTATCGTTAATCGTGTCCCGTGCGGTTAGGAAAATGATGGGTGTCAGGTTCCCTTTGGTACGTAATTTCTGCACGACCTCAAGCCCATCCAACTTCGGCATCATGATGTCCAAAACTGCGGCATCATATTGTACGGCTTCCAAATAGTCAAGGGCGTCCTGACCATTAAAACAGCTATCCACTGCATATTCCTCAGCGCGAAGCTTTTTTACTATGATTTCATTTAAATCTATATCATCTTCCGCAATCAGTATTCTCAAAGTTATCACCTTGTATCATGGAGTTTGTAATTGACTCCATTTCCTTTCTCCCCAATTTGGGGTAATCTGAAAAATGTACTGTAAATTAGTAAAATTTGGGGGTGTTTTTAATCTATGTAGTTAATTTTACAATGCCATTATACCAGATGTATTATTAAAAGAATATTAGAAAATACTCATATATTGCGTTGATAGAGCAGTCTTTTCCTGCTATACTATTAGCAGAAATGGGTGCTAAGGTGAGTGTAGAAAGAAGAAAAATTTAAATATTTACAACATCAGATTTGAAAGTTTGGCTGTGTATATAGATATTGTCAGGAGGAAAACATATGTCAGATCAGAAGTGTCAGGAAGAGTATATTCGAAGAATTCATAAAGTACAAGATTATATTGAGCATCATTTAGAAAAGTCGCTATCCATTGAAGAACTTTCTGGTGCTGCCGGGTTTTCCAAGTATCATTTTTGCCGTATTTTTCAGGGTATGCTGCATGAGCCGTTGGCCCATTATGTGAACCGGATTCGAATGGAAAATGCATTGTTTTTACTGGCACATCGAACAGATAAAAATATGACGGATATTGCTTATGAACTTGGTCTTTCAGATTCAGCCGTATTTTCCAGGGCATTTAAAAATTTCTATGGCGTTAGTCCAAGAGAATATAGAAAGGAATATAGCAAGAATTGCAAAGATTCTTTTTTACTGTCTGAGTACAATAAGGATACAGCAAAGAAAGAATGGGCAGATAATCCTTTTCCCGTGACCGGGCAGATAACCATAGTAAACCTGGAGGAGAAACAAGTCGCTTATGTTAGACATACAGGTACTTATGAGACATTGGCAAAAGAGTATGTGCGCCTGATACAAATCTTATTTGAGCATGCGCAGAAACAACACCTTCTTGTTGAGGGTCAGAACTGGGTGCTTGCCATGTACCATGACAATCCGGAATTCACACAAGAGAGCCAGTTTCGTACCAGTCTGTGTCTGACAGTGCCAAAAGACTTTATGTTTCAGGAAGACGGAATTCTTGGAAAAATGAACTTAGAAAGCGGTTTGTATGCGGTCGGACATTTTCAAATTCAGCAGAACCAGTACAGTGACGCCTGGAATTATATGTATCAGGAGTGGATCTCAGGAAGTGGATACGTTCCAAGAAATTCATATCCATTTGAAGTGTATTGTAATGTGCCTGCGGGTGAGAGTCTTATCCATGAGGTGGACATCTACGTTCCGATTGAGCCCATTCATTTCTAACATGCTGCAAATCGATTCCGAGGTGAGCATATGGAAAAAATCAATATTCTAGGAGCACGAATTCATAATCTAAACAATATCAATCTAACGATTCCCAAGCGTAAACTAGTGATTATTACAGGTATCAGTGGCTCTGGTAAATCCAGTCTTGCATTCGATATCTTGTTTGAAGAAGGCAAGAACCAGTATCTTAGATCAATTGGCATTCTGGCTGGACTTGATAATGAGAACCGATTCGATAAGATAGAAGGTATCGGTCCAACGGTAGCGGTACGTCAGAATATAATAAGGCAGAGCAACCCCCGTTCTACAGTTGGAACAAAAACCGGAATTCTAAACCAGTTGGCTCTTATTTATGCCAGCGATGCAAAAACAATAAAAGAGCATAAGAATCAACATCACTCTCCAGGTTCCTTTCTTTATACAACGGCCGATGGTATGTGTATTAGCTGTCAGGGAAGAGGTTCTTACTATGATATTAATCTTTTACAGTTGATTCCAAACAAAACAACATCCCTTTTTAAGGTCTATCAGAGTCTTAAGGTAACAGATGGCTTCTTACGCATTCTAAAAAAGAAATACGGCATGTATTTTGAGACACCATTTTGGGAACTTCCAGAAGCTATTCAAGGCGAAGTGGTTTATGGAACGTATGACAATGGCAAACAAAGCTACTGTCTTGAGCGGATACTAAGAAATGCTTATGAAAAGGGTGAGGATGTGGAGGAAGTCTATGCAAAGACGACTTGCCCTGTTTGTCAGGGGGAACGAATCGGTGAAGAAGCGCGAGAAGTCTTTCTTCATGGAAAGAGTATTGGTGAGCTGGGACAGATGACATTGTCTGGTATTTTCCTTTTCTTAAGTGAAATATCAGAGGAAGAACTATCTTCGTTTGGTAAGAACATGGTAAAAAATGTGAAAGAGAAAATAAAGTATTTAATCGAGTTTAATTTAGGACATCTGACTCTTTACCGAGAGATGGCTTCCTTAAGCGGCGGCGAGGTACAGCGCATTTTTCTCTATCTCCATTTGGAGTCCAGACTGGATTCCCTAATCTATGTCTTTGACGAGCCAATGGCAGGATTACATCCAGCGGAGAAGGAAAGCATGATTAAAGCGGTAAAGGAATTAAGAGATCTTGGCAATACAGTGATTGTGGTGGAGCATGATAAAGAGATGATTCGTCATGCCGACCATATTATTGAGATTGGTCCTAAGGCAGGTACAGAAGGAGGCAGCGTGGTCTACCAAGGTGATTATAAAGAATACGAGAAAGCGGACACTCTACTTAGTCAGTATCTTTTCGGCAAACGTTTGATGCCCAAACGCATGGTCAGAAAACATCTGTTTGTTAAAACGAACTGTATTACTTTGGAACATGCCAATACCCATTATTTAAAGGATTTAACTGTGGCGTTTCCCCTTCATGCCATGGTAGGGATTGCTGGCTTATCCGGTACTGGTAAAAGTTCTCTGATAGAGGAGACACTGTTGAAACGTCTTGTAAGCGCCAGAAAATATGGTCATGCAACGGGTATAGCAGGAGTAGAACAAATTAGTGGTTTTGTAAAGATATCCCAAGAGCCAATTGGAAGAAATGCCAGTTCTACGCCTGCCTCTTATATTGGTATCTGGGATAAGATTCGAGAACTTTTTGCAAAACAGCCGGAAGCTTTAAAAAGAAATATGAGTGCAGGTCATTTTTCGTTTCATTCGAAAGGAGCATGTAAGGATTGCAAAGGTAGTGGTTATGAAAGGATAGTTCTGACCTCTGATTTTTTTGTAGATAAGCTCTGCCAGACGTGTCATGGTAAGCGGTTTGATGAAGAAAGCCTTTTGGTAGAATATAACAAAAAAACCATTGGAGAGGTATTAGAGATGAGCATTACGGAATCTATTTCTTTCTTTTCAGATCAAAACAGCATTGTGAAGCCACTGTGCATCTTAGAGCAGATGGGCATGGGTTACTTAAAACTAGGTCAGCCCACTTCTTCTTTAAGCGGTGGTGAAGCACAGAGAGTGAAGCTTGCCAAAGAACTGGGCCGTCAGTTAAAGGGTAATATGCTCTATGTATTAGATGAGCCAACAACGGGTCTTAGTTTATATGATACGGCATTGCTGCTAAAGCTATTAGACCAGCTCGTTGCCAATGGTAATTCGGTGATTGTCATTGAACACAATGTAGATGTTTTAAAAAACTGTGATTATATCATTGAACTTGGTCCAGAAGGTGGAGACAAGGGTGGTGAGATTATTGCCCAAGGAACACCAAAGAGCCTGAGAGTCAATTCAAATTCCAAGACAGGGAGGTATTTAGCATGAATTATGAAACGCAGATGACTCAAAGAAAAAAAATATGGTTAGAAAAGATAATAAGCAATAGCTATAGCAATACCGCAGGGATTATTGTACAAAAAGAAGGTAAGTCGTTATATGAAAAATACTTTAATGGATATACTGCTGCTAACGCCGTTCATGTAGCGTCGGTAACAAAAAGTATTTTTTCAGCATTAATCGGTATTGCTATAGAGAATGGGTATATCAAAAGTATAGACCAAAAAGTATTGGATTTTTTCCCTGATTATACTGTTAAATTAGGTGAAAAAACAATACAAAGTATCACGATTAAGGATATGATTACTATGACAGCTCCGTATAAATATAAGTCAGAACCATACGAGAAGTTTTTCAAAAGTGATAATTGGATAAACGCTGCTCTCGATTTATTAGGAGGAAAAGGACAGGTGGGACAGTTTACGTATTCTGCCATCATAGGAACGCATATTCTGTCGGGCATACTTGTAAAAGCAACAGGTCAATCAGTGTCAGATTTTGCAAAAGAAAATTTATTCTCGCCATTAGAAATTCATATTGGTGACAATGTGGTATTGAACAATAAAGAAGAACATATTGCCTTTTTTCAAGATAAAAATGCAAGTGGCTGGGTTGTAGACCCACAAGGAGTAAACACAGCAGGCTGGGGTCTTACCTTGACCCCAAAGGATATGGCAAAAATAGGCCAATTGTACTTAGATGGTGGATTATGGAATGATAAACAAATCATACCTGCATGGTGGATCGATGAGAGTACAAAAGAGCATAGTCGATGCAGTCAATGGGGCAATCTGCCATATGGTTATCTATGGTGGATTATTGATGAAAGAGAACATATCTATGCAGCTTTGGGAGATGGAGGAAATGCCATTTACATTAATAAAAAGAAAAAAATGGTAATTTCAATTGCTTCTTTTTTTGTTCCAAATGCTAAGGATAGAATAAAATTAATTAAAGAGTATATTGAACCAACGTTTGAGAATGATAACTCACAATAAGTGCCTGTTAGTAACATTTTCAAATCAATTTATTTTTAGCTCTATTCGTTCTTACGCGGTATATGGACGTCCTCCCAAAAAGCTTCATTCAATTTTGTGCATACCAAATCAAGCGCATCCCGTGCTTCTTTCACTGTTCTTTGCATATTAAAAAAACCGTGAATCATACCGTCATATCGCTTAAGGCATACATCAGCGCCAGCATCTGATAAGTTTTTTGCATAATGCTCTCCCTCATCTCTTAACGGATCATATTCACATGTAATGATACATGCATCCGGCAGATCATTAAAATTTTCTGCAAGTAATGGGGAAGCCAAGGGATTTTTAGCTTCGCATAAATTGTTTAAATAATTAGGAATAAAAAAATTATTATTGGCTTCTGTTGTAAGTCTGTACCCCTTTGCATTTTCCACTCTTGATAAAGGCTTTGTTTGACCTAGCAAGTCAAACATGGTATTAACCTCCACTTGATAAACGATCGGAAATTCGTTTCGGTCTCTTGAAAGCTGAGCAATTACTGCGGCAATTGTTCCGCCTGCACTGTCACCTCCAATGGCAATTTTAGCTGGAAGTATATTCAATTCTTTTGCATTTTCATATACCCATTTTACAACTTGATAACATTCTTCCACAGGCTCTGGGAATTTATGCTCAGGAGCCAAACCATAATTGATTGAGATCACCGTACAATTAACAGTGTTTGTTATTTTACGGCATATAGAGTCGTAAACTTCGATATCTCCAAAAACAAAACCGCCACCATGTATCCAGATAAATACAGGATGAATTTTTCCATTTTTAGGATTATATATTCTGATTGGAGTTTCTCTTTTGGAAGTCTCAACAATATGATTGGATACAGTTCCTATCTTAATAATATCTCCTTTATAATCATCCCAACTTTTTCTATAATATTCTCTGAGTTGATCCATACTAAGGGATGTATACATACTGTCAAAATCTGTTTCTAATAATTTGTTAAATACTGGATCTAATGGCATGAATAAAACCTTCTTTCACATGATAAATTAGTAATATTTAATGAATGACTTAAGTATAACAAAATTAGTTGAAAATATCAACTAATTTTAAAGCTAAATTTTAAAAGTGTTTGAATAATATTAAAAAATTTATATAAATATGACTAAATACATAAAATTTTGACCCTGATATTATAATATTAGTTGACAAGATGAATTTAAAAAAATATAATATAGTTGAACAAATCAACAAAGGAGATTGGAATGAATGTAAAGCACAATGCAAGATTTTTTGGAATCTTAAACAGACAACTTCAAACTTATATTAATCTTGCTTTTAAAAAGATAGGTTTGAATTATTGGGAATGTATATTCTTAGTAAACTTGTATGATAATGAGGGAATGAATCAAGAGAAGCTCGCTTCCATTCTTCTGATAGACAAATCAATAGCTACAAAAAATATAAACTCGTTGGTCAATAAAGGGTTTATAATAAGAAAAATTAATGAACAAGATAAAAGAGCTAAAAACCTTTATCTTACCGATAAGGGTAAGGACTACAAAGAGCAAATTTATAGCCTGATAGAAAAATGGATTGATTATATTTCAGATGGAATAGATAAAGACACTCAGGATTTTGTAATTAATAAGCTTCATATCATGGCTGAGAAAGCCAGAAATGCAGATTTTAATACATTGATAATGACGAATATAGATGATGAGGATGATAATTAAATCAACAAAAAATGAAACATATCTATAGAGTGAGCAATGATATTACCTCAATATAAGTCATCGGGTATTTGCGTTATATGTTACTATTGATCGATTAAAAATGATATATTGTGGGGTTTTACAAATATCCATAACTTATTAAGAAGAGGGGGAGAAATATGGATAGGAACATGAAAAGTATAAAAAGTAATTACAAGGGAAATGGAATACCAAAAATTGACATGCATGTACATTATTTACCACAAGCCTATCGAGAAGCGCTATTGGCTAGAGGAGAAACAAATCCAGATGGTTATCCAACTCCCGAATGGGATCCACAAGTACATTTAGAAGTTATGAAAAAACTAGATATTTCTACTTCTATGCTATCAATGTCTGCTCCCCATATTAATTTTGGAGATAAAAATGCCACTAAAATATTGGCTAGAAAAGTAAATGAAGATGGCGCGGAACTTGTGAAGAAATACCCTGGTCAATTTGGTTTGCTGGCATCGTTACCAGTACCCGATCGAAAGGATAGTATTGAAGAAATTCAATATGCATTGAATGATTTGCATGCCGATGGTTTTGCTTTACCTACAAATACACAGGGGATTTATCTGGGAGATTCGTGTTTTGACCCTATACTTGATGAGTTAAACGGACACAAATCGGTAGTGGTTCTTCATCCAAATAAACCTGGTTGCGTCCCACAAAATGTTCTGGAATATCTGCCACTTCCAATATTGGAATATTTTTTTGATACCACCCGTACCGTAACCAATATGATCTTAAATGGAACATTAAAACGTTTTCCGGATATTAAATTTGTTATTCCTCATGCCGGTGCATTTTTATCAGTGTTTGCTGATAGACTTGCCAGCGCGATTAAATTTACTCCCTCTTTATTTCGTAATTATACGGAAAGAGAGATTGATGTATATACTGCATTAAAGGGGTTATATTATGATGTCGCAGGGGTTTGCCTGCCAGTGCAATTATCTGCTCTTTTACAAATTGCGGAGGTTGATCATTTATTCTATGGAAGTGATTATTCATATACACCAGAGGCTGGATGTATTGTCTTAGCGGAGGCGTTAGATCAAACTAATTTGATTACTGATGAGCAACGTCGTTTTATTTACCGTGAAAACGCATTAAAACTGTTTCCACGTTTAAAGTAATACAAATTTGCCAGACTGGCAGCAAGGCGGTCAATTTGTATCGCTTGTTACTGTTATATGTATTCTACCAAGCAGCTCATAAAAAAGTTAAGCCAATAAACGAAAGGAGAAATGAAATATGGAACTTGTAAAAATAAAACGCGGAGGATTAAATTTAGTAGGAACACTAGAAAAACCGGAATTAAAAGAAAATGAAACATGCCCTCTTGTAATTCTCATGCATGGTTTTACCGGAAATCGTATGGAGCCTCTTCATGTCAATGTAGCAAAGGAACTGCTCAAGAAAGGGATTGCTTCTGTACGTTTTGATTTCAATGGTCATGGCGAAAGTGAAGGCATATTTGAAGATATGACGGTAATGAATGAAATTGAAGATGGCAGAGAGATTTTGCGCTATGCAAAGAGCCTCCCATTCGCTGAAAACATCAGCATTCTGGGGCATTCACAAGGAGGGGTAGTGGCTGGCATGCTTGCTGGATATTATCCGCACGAGTTTACCTGTCTTGTTCAGATGGCACCTGCTGCAACGTTAAAGGATGATGCAATCAAAGGGACATTAATGGGGACAGAATACGATCCGTCCAATATACCAGAATATATTCAGTTTTGGGATAAACGGTTAAGCAGCCTTTATTTTAGAATTGCACAGAAGCTGCCAATTTATGAAGTATCCGCACAATTTCAAGGACCTGTATGCCTGATTCATGGAACGAAAGATCCCATTGTCAGCTACACGGCATCACAGCGTTATTATGATGTGTATGCAGACAGTAAGCTACATCTAATGGATGGACAGGATCATGGATTTACAAACGCATTAGATGAGGCAACTGCAATAGCCGTGAACTTTATTTTGGAAAAAGTAAAGTAGATTCAATAAATTTATGAAATGATAAGTGAAAGCCATTCAAGCTTGACACGATCATCTTTTCAATGCTATACTCATTAGGAAATTAATAGACAGTTCATTTGTACCATCCTGTCTTTAAACAAAACCAGGGCTGATTTTAATAGAGTTAATTAAAAGGTGAATTAGAAGATTCACTCAATTAATTATGATAACGAGTATTAAAAATAGGCATAGTTTTGTATGCCTATTTTTTTGCGGTGTAGGGAATTTTTATTTCATAGGAAAGGATAAATAATTATGTATTATTTAAAATCGGAACAATGCTTTGATTCTGCACATTTTCTGGCAGATTATGAAGGAAAGTGTAAGAATATACATGGGCATAGATGGCGTGTTGTGGTTGAAGTGATGAGTCTGGTATTGCAAGATGAGAAGCAGTTAAAAGGAATGGTTGTTGACTTTGCAAAGCTGAAGCAGGATATAAAAAAAGAAGTAGATTATTTAGACCATGCATTGCTGATTGAGAAGAATTCGTTGAAAATCACCACTCTTCAGGCACTCAGAGAAGAAGGCTTTCGTATTATTGAGTTGGACTTTCGACCAACAGCAGAGCTGTTTGCAAGATATTTTTATAATAAAATGGTGAAAAAAGGCTATCAAATGAAACGTGCCACCATTTATGAAACACCGAATAATTGTGCTTCTTATGAGGAGGATTCATGTCTAAGTATAAGGTAGTAGAGAAATTTGTCAGCATAAATGGAGAAGGAGTATTGGCAGGGCAATTGGCTGTGTTTATTCGATTTAAGGGATGTAATCTGAATTGCTCTTATTGTGATACTGCTTGGGCAAACCAAAAGGATGCCGCCTATACATTAATGTCAGATCAACAAATTTACAATTATATCAAAGAAACAGGCGTAAAAAATGTTACGCTGACAGGAGGCGAACCTTTACAAAATCCAAACATAATACAACTGATTCAAATGCTAACAAAAGATACTGATTTACAAGTAGAAATTGAAACAAACGGAAGCATAGATTTATCAATGTTTGCAGCAATTGACCATGCTCCTTCTTTCACAATGGATTATAAGCTTGCGTCAAGTATGATGGAATCAGAAATGTTAGTAACTAATTTTAAATTGTTGAAAAAGAAAGATACTGTTAAATTCGTGGTAGGTAATTTACAGGATTTAGATCGTGCAAGAGATATCATTACAGCAAATCAATTAATGAATCAATGTCATGTCTATATCAGTACGGTATATAACAAAATCGATTTAGTAGACGTAGTGAATTATATGATAAAACATTCTATGAATGGAGTAACACTACAGCTACAGATGCACAAAATCATATGGGAACCCAATCAGCGAGGGGTTTAATTTATAGAGCAGATAAGAAATAATTAGGTTAGATGAGGAGATTATTTATGAAAGCATTGGTACTATTAAGCGGCGGAGTAGACAGCTCAACCTGTCTGGGATTGGCGATTGAAAAATATGGAAGAAAAAATGTAGTTACACTTACTGTTTCGTATGGACAAAAACATACAAAGGAAATAGAAGCGGCAAGAAAAATTGCAGATTATTATCAAGTCGAATTGATATACTTAGATTTATCAAAAATATTTGAGTACAGTGATTGCTCATTATTGGAACATTCCAAGCAGGAAATTCCCAAGGAGACTTATGTAAAGCAGTTAGAAAAGCGTTACGGAAAACCAGTATCGACCTACGTACCTTTTCGTAACGGCTTGTTTTTGTCTTCTGCTGCGAGTATTGCTTTGTCAAAGGGATGCGGCATCATATACTATGGAGCTCACAGTGATGACGCAGCAGGCAATGCCTATCCAGATTGCAGCAGTGCTTTCCAAGAAGCAATGAATCAGGCCATTTATATAGGAAGTGGAAATCAACTTAAGATAGAGGCGCCTTTTGTTATGTGGACCAAGAAAAAAATAGTACAAGAAGGCCTTGCATTAAAAGTGCCCTATGAATTAACCTGGAGCTGTTACGAAGGGGATGAGAAGCCATGTGGAAAATGTGGAACTTGCATCGACCGAATTAACGCATTTGCAGAAAATGGCGTATGTGATCCGGCGAATGTCTGATCTAATTAATAAGAGAGGAAAACACGTTATGACAGGAAGAATAAAAGAAGAAACAACAGGAATTACACATTTAGGAAATCAAGGAACCAAATATCAAATGGATTATAATCCGTCTGTATTAGAAACCTTTGTCAATAAGCATCAGGAGAATGACTATTTTGTGAAATTCAATTGTCCAGAATTCACCAGTCTTTGTCCTATTACCGGACAACCTGATTTTGCATCAATTGCGATTTCCTATGTACCCAATGTTAGAATGGTAGAAAGCAAGTCTCTAAAACTTTATCTGTTTAGTTTTAGAAATCATGGAGATTTTCATGAAGACTGCATCAATATTATTATGAAAGATTTGATTGCACTTATGGAACCTAAATATATTGAAGTATGGGGAAGATTCACTCCTCGAGGGGGCATTTCCATTGATCCTTATTGTAATTATGGACAAGCCGCTACAAAATGGGAAGAAATTGCATTCAAACGGCTTGCTTATCATGACCTCAATACAAATAAAACGGATATCATATAATTTCATTCATTACTTCCTATCTTCTCAAGATTAGGCAAGGATTGGCTTATAACAAATCAATTTTTATTTGATAAGCAATTCTGTATTGCGTAGGTGTCAATCCTTCCTTTTTTTTAAACTGGCGAATGAAATGCAGATCGTTTTCATACCCACAAAAATCAGACACAGCCTTGACTGACATATCGGTAGTAGTCAGATAAAACTTTGCCCTTTCAATGCGAGCCAGAATCACTTCCTGCATACAGGAGATGTGGTAAAGTTCCTTGTATAAATGCTGAAAATAGAAAGGACTCATATGAACATAGTCAGCCATATAGTCCACGCTCCATTTTTTATGCGGAGTGTTTAGAATATACATGCGAAGCTGATTCATGATCTGATAATGCTTATGATATTTAACAGCGCTTGGCAGCATTGCAATCTGAGAATCCAGACTGTATAAAAATATGCGCATGATAGAATCTTGAATCTGCTTTTGATGTAAGGAGTGAGTATGATTTTCCTGAACCAGTAAGCGTATATAGAGTGATAAATGATTAATCTGGGGCAGATAGATTGGTTGGTTAAAAGGGATGTTTAAGCAATCAAGCAATGAGGGCTCGTCAATAAAATCAAAGTGAATCCAATCATCATTATAAGAATCTTGTTCACAACCATAATGTATATAGGTATTGCGGTCAAAAAGTATCGCCATATTTGGGCTCGTTTTCTCGATGTTACCGTTCAGCTCGAAAAACGCTTCCGTTTTTACTAATAAAAGAATATAGTTTGGTACACCGGCTTTGCGCGTCATATGAAATTTTGTCTTATGTCTTGAATCATGTCCACAATTCGTAACTACAATCATAGAGTTTCCCCCTTAAAATAAAATAACAGAATAAGTCAGTTAATAACATTATAATACATTGTAGCTTAGAAAGAAAAGCATTATTATAAAATATAAGAAAAACTGAATTTATGCGGTTGCTGCAATATGAAAAAGAATATAAATTTTATATTCATAAGATATAAAAGCAGTTTATGTATATAGCTGATTTTTATTATTAATAGAAAGACGAGGGATGAAAAGAAAGGATGAAAGCAATAGCAAATGGTATTTGGAGAATTACAATCGGAGAACCAGAAACATGGAATCCAACCTCTATTCGTAAGTTTCCGGTAAAAAATGAAGCATTAGAAAAACTTAAGAAAAGAAAAATAAAACCAGAAGTTATGGAACAAATGCAATGGGAAACGAGTATAAGAGGAATTACTATAACACTGCCAATGGAGGCATCGGAAGATATCTATGGCTTTGGATTGCAGCTTAAAAGCATAAATCATGCAGGTAGAAAGAGGATAATAAAAGTGAATTCTGATCCGCCTTCCGATACGGGAGAAAGTCACGCTCCCGTTCCATTTTATATTTCAACAGCAGGATATGGATTATTTGTTGATTCTTTTCGCTATATAAGTTTCTACATGGGGACAGTTGCAGAGAAAGGGAGTTCCAAACATATGCAGCAGGAAAATATTGAGCATAAGGAATTTTCCGAGTCTGCATTGTATGCCCTGAAACGAGCGAAAGAAAAAAGAAAAATTATCATTGAAATACCCAGGGTAAAAGGGGTCGATATTTACTTTTTTACAGGAGACATCAAAGAAGTAGTGCAGCGGTACAATTTGTTTTCAGGAGGCGGATGCCTTCCACCAATGTGGGGACTTGGAATGTGGTATCGCACCTATGGAGGCAGCAGTCAGGACACAGTGCTTGAATTGGCAAGATTATTTCGTGAGGAACATATGCCAATGGATGTTTTGGGATTGGAGCCTGGCTGGCACTCTCATAGCTATTCTTGTTCCTATAAATGGTCTTACCTATTTGAAAAACCACAGCAAATGATACAACAATTGGAGCAGAAGGGATACAAATTAAATCTTTGGGAACATAGTTATGTTTATCCAACAGCACCATTTTATGAGCAAATTATGAAATACAGTGGAGAGTGTGAGGTTTGGAATGGATTAGTACCTGATTTCGCAACCAAAGAAGCTTGTAGTATATTTGCACAGTATCACCAAAAAGAATTTGTAAAGTTAGGTATCAAAGGTTTTAAGCTAGATGAGTGTGACAATTCTGATTATAATCCTTCCGATTGGTCATTTCCTGATTCAACAAAATTTCCTTCCAATATGGATGGTGAGCAGATGCATATGGCAATAGGGATCTTATATCAGAATCTTTTGTACCGTGTTTTTAAAAATGAATTGGTGCGAACCTTTTCTCAGGTGCGTTCTTCCGGAGCTTTAGCCGCACCGCTCCCATTTGTCTTATATTCGGATTTGTATGATCACAAGCAGTTTATCAGGGGAATGGTTACATCCGGATTTTCGGGTTTGCTATGGGCACCGGAAGTAAGAGATTGTTTGAATGAAAACGATTTATTGAGAAGACTCCAGACGATTGTTTTTTCTGAGCAGGCTTTAATTAATAGCTGGAGAATACCCAGTCCCCCCTGGAAGCAAGTAGATATTGAAAAAAATCTTGCAGGTGAGTGGATGGAGGAAGCAACCTATTATACAAATGCTTGTCGGAAATATTTTGAGATTCGTATGCAATTATTACCGTATTTATACAGTGCGTTTGTTGAGTATTATCAAAACGGCACTCCGCCAATCAGAGCTTTGGTCATGGATTATTCGAACGATGAACAGGTTAGAAATATTGATGATGAATATATGTTTGGTAAGAGTCTTTTGGTATGCCCATTGACTATTGAAGATAAAATTACGCGCCAGATATATTTACCTGAAGGTGTCTGGTATCATTTCTTTACAGGGGAAGTCATTCAAGGAGGAAAATCCATTACCATAAAAGCAGATTATGACCAAATTCCAGTTTATGTAAGAGAAAATACAATCATTCCAATTGCCAAACCTGTTTTATATGTTTCTAAGGATACGGTGTTTGAGATCAAGGTAAAGGAATTTGGAACAGGTGAAACGCAGTTTACCTTATACGAGGACGATTATGAGACATTTTCTTATGAGAAAGGAAATATGAATGAAGTAATTCTGCAACGAGATGCAAGAGGTAATATTTCATACATTAGAAAAGGATGCCAAAAAGAAAGATATAAAATACAATGCAGTGTTAAAGAGTCAAGTAAGCGACAGGAAATATAAAAAGAAATACATACTAAAAAATAATAAAATTATTATTGAATGGAGGATTTATAATGTTGCAGGAAAAAGATATAAAATGGGTGGAATCAGTAATAGAAAAAATCAATCGTAAGCTTAATTGGGTTAGCGAAAAATCAAAGGATAAAATTCCATATACCACCATGAATGGAATTCACGATAATTATAACAACAGCGAGCGTGAATTTAGGAGAACAGATGGTCTTAATTGGTGGACGAATGGCTTTTGGGGTGGAATGATGTGGTTGATGTATCATGAAACGAAAGAAGAAAAATATGCTGAAATTGCTAAATTTTCTGAGAAAAAGCTGGATTGGTGTTTTGATGATTATTTGGGTTTGCATCATGATGTTGGTTTTATGTGGCTGCTGACTGCTGTGGCAGATTATCGTATTACCCAAAATCCCGAATCAAAAAAAAGAGGACTGCATGCAGCAAATCTTTTGGCAGGACGATTTAATCCAGTAGGAAAATTTATTCGTGCATGGAACAGTATAGGAAGTGATGACACTACAGGATGGGCTATTATTGATTGTATGATGAATATCCCTTTACTATATTGGGCCTTTGAAGTGACAGGTGATCCCAGATTTCAACATATTGCAACCCAACATGCAAATACTGTTATGGAATATTTTATAAGACCTGATGGCTCATCGGAGCATATCGTTGAATTTGATCCATTGCAAGGCGGATTCGTTAAGACTCACGGTGGCCAAGGCTATGAGAATGGATCTTCTTGGACACGGGGGCAGTCATGGGCACTTTATGGGTTTATTCTCAGTTACATTCATACCGGTCATATTGAATACTTAAATACAGCAAAGCGAGTAGCTCATTATTTCATTTCTAATATACCAGAAAGCGGAATTATTCCGGTGGATTTCCGACAGCCTAAAGAGCCTGCATGGGAGGATTCAACGGCGGCTGCAATTGCATCTTGCGGCTTAATTGAGATTGCGAAGCAAGTCAATACAATGGAAAAAGATTTATATTTAAGTGCTGCTTTAAAACTATTACGGGTTTTGGATGATAGAAGATGCAATTGGTCTAAGGATTGCGACTGTATTCTTGAAAATTGTACAGAAGCATACCATTCCAAAGAACATCATATTAATATTATTTATGGTGACTACTTTTTTATGGAAGCTATCTTTAAATTAAAGGAAAACAATATATTATTGTGGTAATGGAGGGAATTTAGAAATGAAGGAAAAAATAAAAAATCCAATTTTGCGTGGTTTTAATCCTGATCCTTCCATTATTCGGGTAAAAGAGGATTATTACATCGCCACTTCAACCTTTGAATGGTGGCCGGGAGTGCAGATTCATCATTCTAAGGATCTCATTCACTGGGAATTGCTGACCCATCCATTAAATCGGATATCACAGCTTGATTTACGAGGTGTAGGCGCTTCTCAAGGTATTTGGGCGCCTTGTTTGACCTATGCTGATCATCGTTATTTTCTGGTATACACGGTAGTCAACTCTTTCTATTGCAATATGTATGATACGAATAATTATTTGGTAACCGCAACGGATATCATGGGACCATGGTCCGATCCAATTCCCTTGAATAATTTTGGGTTCGATCCGTCACTTTTTCATGATGATGATGGCAGAAAGTATATGGTCAGCATGGTTACGGATCATCGGATTCCGGCGAAGTATAGGGGAAGATTGATTCTTCAGGAATATTCTGATAAAGAAAAGAAAATGATTGGAGAGGTAGGCGAAATATATAAGGGTGATAAGATCTTTTTAGAGGGTCCACATATTTTTAAGAGGGGTGAATATTATTATCTGTTTTCAGCGGATTCAGGTACAGGGGAAAGACATGGACAATCCATACAGCGATCCAAATCAGTCTGGGGGCCTTATGAATGGTATGATAAAAATTCTATACTTACTGCAAGGAATGATCCGAACCTGTTATTGCAAAAAGCAGGTCATTGCGACCTTGTAGAAACCCAAAATGGGGAGTGGTATGCGGTTCATCTATGCGCTCGAGCACTGGAAAACAAAAATCCAGCGGGTACAAAATTCGAAGGATGTCGAAGGTATCCTTTAGGACGTGAAACTGCAATTCAGAAAATGAAATGGACAAATGATAATTGGCTTGTGCTTGATAACGGTACCAATTATCCGCAAGAGGAAGTAGAAGCCCCCAATCTGCCTGAATACTTGTTTGCAAGCAAGCCCGACAGAGATGATTTCGATCAGAAAACGCTGGATCTTGAATTTCAATCCTTGCGTATTCCACTTGATGATACCTATTATTCTCTTTCTGCCCGTAAAGGATATTTACGTCTTTATGGCAGATCGGGACTTTCTTCGAGATTCAGCCAAAGTCTGATCGCCAGAAGATGGACAGAATTTCAATTTGAAGCAAGCACCTGCATGGAATATGAGCCTACGGTTTTTAAAAATATGGCAGGATTAATTTGCCTTTATGACTATGATAATTATTTTTATCTTCATGTTACACATGATGAGGAATTGGGAAAATGTATTTCAATATTAACTGCTGAAAATAAAAAATATGAATACCCAATTGGCTTTTATCCAATAGGGAATGCAACTAAAATCTATCTTAAGGCTGAGGTTGATTATGATAAATTGCAATTTTACTATAGTATATCAAATGAAGCTGAATATGTGAAAATAGGCCCGGTTTTAGACGCCAGTATTTTGTCCGATGAGGCATGTAACGAAGGATGGTTTACCGGAGCAATGGTAGGAATTTGCTGTCAGGATTTAACGGGCTTTAAAACGTATGCTGATTTTGATTATTTTGAATATAAAACGGCAAATACAAAATGTTAAACGCTCGAATTACTATTTTGATTTGTTTTATTTTATGCTATAGTAAGAATAGATTGTTTTATTTATAAAATTTGATTCTTGGAGGAAAAAGGCTGTATGAGAAGATCAAAATACATTCTTTGCATTATGCTATTCGTTTTTTTGTTTAGCTCTTGTCAGAAATCAAATAGTAACGAGAAACAGAATATAAGTAAAGAAGCACAAAAAGAGACTACGATTACACTTACCTTTGCAGGAGGAGATTCTTCTTGGAACCAGGCAATTGATACAGTGGCAAGAGAATTTATGGAACAATACCCCCAAATAACAGTTCAATTATCAACGGGAACTGCCAGTTCTGATATTTATGCCGATTTTCTGAAAAAGCAGGACGCAGTAGGAGAATTGGGTGACATTGTTGAAATGACTGACGTAGAGCAATATGCAGCCAATGGAAGAATCGTTCCATTACCAGATAATATCACATCATTGGTAAATTACTCAGTAAAGTATAAGGATCAGATTTATTCCGTTTCAACGACAAGCTCGACACAAGGTATCATTTATAATAAAAAAATATTTAGGCAGATTGGATTAAAAGAACCGGAAACATTTGAAGAATTTTTGACTATCTGTGAAAAGATTAAGAAATACAGGCTTACACCAATTATTGTAGGGGGAAAAGATTTATGGCATATGGGATTTTGGATCAACCACTTCTTTCGCACGGATGTCTTACTCAAAAATGCTGACTGGGAGGAGGATAGAACAGCGGGTGTTGTTTCATGGACAGATGCTGAGCCAAAACAGATGCTAAAGGATATCTTAGAAGTATTTAGTCAGGGATATGTAAATCAAAATTATCGTAGTACACAGGATAGCTCTACAGCCTCTGCTTTAGCTTATGGGCAGGCTGTAATGCTTTATTCCGGACCGTGGATGTTTTCACAGATACTCAATTTAAATCCGGATGCTGAACTGGGGTGGTTTTATTTGCCTGATGAGAACGGAGATATGATAGCGCTAAATGATATTCCGGCAGGATGGTCCATTACAACAGAATGTGCACAGGATGAAGATAAGTATGAAGCTTCTCTTTTGTTCTTGCAATTTTTTTACAGCAAACAGGTTTATTCAAATGTGTGTGAAATTATGAATGCTATGCCGGTCACAAAAGAAAAGATAATATATCAAACGATACCTGTGAGGGAAAAGCTTTTAAGGGATTATGAGGAATGTGAAACGTTTACAAGCGGAGGAATTGGTGATTATGCAACGCCGGAAGGTTTCTTGAATGACATGTATCAACTGATTCAGGATTTTATCGATGGCAAATATACCATAGACGAAACGGCAGATATTTTGGATAAAAAGTGGGATAAATGTATAGCAAAATAGCGATTAATTATAAAGGATAGCTTTTAGTATGTGGTGAGCCAAAATGAAAAAAAGAGCACAAAAAAATAAAAGTATGTTTTTACACTTAACAATTGCTTTCATGTTAATTGGATTGTTGCCTTTAGTGATTATTGGCAGCATATTTGTGAAACGCTATTCAGATAATATAAAGGATTTGATTATAAGCAATGCATCATCACAATCTCTTTATATAAGCAAAAATATAGAGAGCATGTTAAGCGAACTGGATGAAACATTAAGATATCCATATGATTATAATTCGGATGAGTATACTTATTTTTATCAGCTTTTAAAAGATGAATCTCTTACAAGCGCTCAATTGGCAAACAAAATTGAAACAGTTTTAAATACCATGCTGTACATGGATACTTATATTGAAGGGGTAAGATTTATAGATAACAATAATAAGCTTTATTGCATTTATCGAGATCCCACCAAAAGTATTTATGGAAAAGTGATGCTTATGGATAAATTACAAAGTGATAATACCAATATTTATAAAAAACTTCAATTTTTTGCGACATATGCGGAAAGTAAGTACTATTATCCATCCAAACAGTATGATTTTACGGTTGCAAGATTCTATATGGATACATCAACAGTAGCTGCTGCGAATAATACCGTACTAGGAACAGTTTATCTGGATGTCAATATCAATAAAATACTATCTTTCATAAAAGATATACAATTATATGAAGAGAGTAAATTTTATATAGTAGATAAGAACAGTGGTTCTTATATTTATAGCGCCGATTATGAAGACTATGGAACAACCTTTGATGATAGGAAAGAGATCAATACGAAATCGGATCAAAATTACATTCAAAAGCAGGATTGTTTTATCGTATATCAAGATATCAGCAATAGTCCGTGGATGGTAGTAACAAAAATATATAATAAAGATATTTATAAAATTTATAAAGTAAATATAGTATATTTCTCCATTATTTTAATTTGTACCAGCACATTACTTATTATCATTAATCTATTATCATCCAGAAAGATTAGTAAGCCGGCACGTGAATTAAAAAATGTAATGGTAGAAATAGAAAATGGGAATCTGGATATCAGAGCTCAAAACTGTAGTAAAGATGAGATGGGGTTTTTAGCGGATGGATTAAATAATATGATGGATAATCTGCAAAATTATATTAAAAAAGTGTATGTTGCGGAGCTGCGACAAAAAGAAGCACAGTTGAATGCTTTAAAAACTCAGATTAGTCCTCATTATCTTTATAATACGTTAGATGTGATTCGTATGACTGCATTAGCCAACCACGATGAAAAAACAGCACTTATGTTAGACAGTTTATCCAGTCAGCTTCAATATTTGATTGGACAAAGCAGCGATATGGTTTTACTGTCTAAGGAATTAGAAAACATTAGGGAGTATTTAGTTATTGTTAAAATCCGATATGAGAATCATCTGGATTTAGAAATCAATGTCAATAAGGAGGATATGGAATTATATGTAATGAAATTATTGTTACAGCCAATTGTTGAAAACTCTGTAAAGCATGGTTTTGTTAATAAAAGAGATGTTGGTAAAATCAGCATAAAAGCGATAAGGAAAACAGATTATCTTGAGATCACGGTAATGGATGATGGAATTGGTATGTCAGAAGAAAAACTGCAAGAAATTAACGCCTTGTTGGCAAGTGAAAGGATAGGACATAAAACCGAAGATGGTTGGTCAGGTATAGGCCTAAAAAATGTTTATGACCGAATTAAAAACAATTATGGAGATGCATATGGTTTTGAAATAACAAGTTGTGAAAAGCTTGGAACGATTGTAAGGTACAAATTGCCTATTCGATTAACATGACTGCAACACATCAATTAATAGACTATCATAAGCGGCCAATTGGGTTGATCATTTGTTTTAAGAGACAACAGGCAGAAAGGAATAGTATGCTTAAGGTATTAATTGCAGATGATGAGCCGGTTATCATTAACGGCTTAAAAAATATGATAAAATGGAATGAGCTGGATTGTGAGATTGTCGGTACAGCATATGACGGTATGGAGACATTGGATTGTTTAAGAAAAGAAAATCCAGATATTGCAATATTTGATATCTGTATGCCTGGATTGACCGGAATTGAATTGATTAAAAAAATAAATAAAGAAAATTATAAAACAAAAGTAATTTTCATCAGTGGATATCAGGATTTCTTTTATGCGCAGGAAGCATTAAAAGAAGGCGCTGTAGAATACTTACTAAAGCCTGTAAAAAAAGCAAATCTGGAACAGGCTGTTAAGAAAGCACAAATGTTGATTTGGCAGCAAAATCCAGTAACACTTTTGCAGGAAACGAAAAACGAGATTCGGGAAATATTCAGTGATATCAATAAAAATAATGAATATGCGGAAGAAGAGTTATACAATCAATTTCATGCTCTGGGGTTGGATTTTACGGATAAGTTATTTGTGGGAGTCTGCTTTTCCATCAGTAACGAGGATAAGAAGCAGCTTACTTATCACATGTATGAAAAATATGAATTAATTCGATTTTCAATTTTTAATCGCATTCAGACGTATTTTACCGATAATAGAAATGGTTTTGTCATAAAGAGAGATGACAGCAGTTGCAATATTATGATTCTTTTACCTAAGGAGAAAGTGGAAGATATGATCGCCATTTATATTGAGCCTGTGGTAGCAATGATTTTAAAAGACTATCAAATCCACATGTTTGTTGCAATTGGTGATAAGGTAACAAATATTACTAAGTTAAAATATGCTTATAAAACAGCAAAATTCGCATTTGAGCTTAAATATTTTGAAAATAAAAATCTTATTGTTTATCAAAATATAAAAAAAGAATATGAATGTTCTTTTGACGACTTTCAGCAAGTAGTTGATATAATCATCAAAAAAATCATAGCAGGAGATAAAAATATTGAACATGATTTATTGGTTTGTCTGGATATTATAGAAAATTTGCATTATGGAAATCGTTATGCAGCTATCAATCGGTGCTTTTCATTCATCGTGAATTTTTATCAGACATTAGCAGATTATAATCTGATTGATGAATCATATCGTGACAGACAGGATGATTTTATGAACACAATCAGGCTTTTGGATACATTTGAAGAAGTTAAAAATAAATTTATTGAGTATTATAAGGAATTTACAAATTCAATATTTGATGAAGTAGGAAATAAAGATAAATTAATTGTGGCCAGAATAAAAGATTATATTCAGCAAAATTACGTTGAAAATATAACGCTTTCTCATATGGCAAAACAATTTTATATGAATTCTTTTTATTTCAGTTCTTTTTTTAAGAAAGAGACAGGTAAAAATTTCAAAGCCTATTTGACTGATATTCGAATGAAAGAAGCGTTACGCTTGATTTTAAGTACTGATTTAAAGACCTATGAGATTGCTGAAAAAGTAGGGTACAATAATGTCAGACAATTTACAGATAAATTCAAAGAACTATATGATTCCAGTCCCTCCGAATATAAAAAGTCAAAATTAAATGAATGATAAGAAATATCATAAAAAGTATCACATTGTGCTTAAAAAACTGAGTTTATCGGTTGCGCATAATGTGATATTTTTTATGTATACAAAAAATGCTGTATGAAAATGATAATTTAAAATTATTTTCAGGTTTATTAATCTGGATTTTCAATTATTATCAAACTTGCATGAGTAAAGAAAGACTTGTCTTAAGGAGGAAAAGAATGAACAAAACAGCAGTCAGATCGAAGAAGAAAGGTATCAAAGGAGTAGGGCAGGAATTATTTAAGAACAGACTGCTATATACGATGATGTCTATTGGTATCGTTTGGATTTTAATATTTTCCTATCTGCCCATGGCTGGTCTGGTAGTGGCATTTAAAAAGTTCAGCTATGCTGATGGTATTTTAAAAAGTCCGTGGGCAGGTCTTGATAATTTCAAATTTTTATTTTCAAATAAAGATTTATTTAATATAACGTTTAATACCGTTTATCTCAATCTTTTGTTTATTATTTTCGGTACAATCACCTCTGTCTTTTTGGCACTTTTGTTTGTAGAAATAAGGAACAAAACTTTTAAAAAAACATCGCAGTCAATTGTTATCATTCCCTATTTTATTTCATGGGCAGTGGTAGCTATGTTCTTACAGGGCTTCTTGGGGGATCGGGGACTGGTGAATCAATTGCTGGCACATTTTGGTATGGAAAACATCCAGTTTTATAAGAATCCATCTTCATGGAGAGTGATATTAGTACTGCTTCGCATCTGGCAGGGAGCTGGATTTGGAACCATCATTTACATAGCAACGATTACCGGTTTTGATACACAGATATATGAAGCAGCAAAGATAGATGGTGCGAATCGGTTTCAGCTTATTTTAAAATTGACACTTCCAATGCTTAAAACAACAATAGTAATGCTGACACTGATGAGTATAGGAAATATTTTTAAAGGAGACTTTGGAATGATATATGCGTTGATTGGTGATAACAGCCTGATATACAGCAAGACTGATGTAATTGATACTTATGTGTACCGGGCGTTGAGAAATAATTCCAATCTTGGCTTTAGTACTGCAGTCAGTTTCTATCAATCTATGGTTGGTTTTATGATTGTTTTATTTAGTAATTGGTTAACAAGAAGAGTAGATCCGGATTCGGCTTTATTCTAAAGGAGGATGTATATGACTGAAATTGTTTTAAATAAAAGTAAAATCAAAAAGGGTAAGGACGCAGTAATTTTGGATACAATTGTGGTTGTGGTAATTACATTATTCTGCATGTTTTGTATTTTACCATTTATTATGCTAATTGCGACCAGCTTTGAAACAGAAACTAATATTGTAAGAGATGGATATAAGCTGTGGCCTAGTACGTTTACTACGCAGGCGTATGAAACAGTGTTTAAGACCGGGCAGATATTTAAGGCATATGGAGTTACCGTTTTCATTACAGTAGTAGGTACCATATTAAGTATGGCTGTAACGATAATGCTTTCATATCCATTGTCACTGAGTAAAGTAAAGTATAAAACTCCTATTAGTTTTTTTGTTTATTTCACCATGCTGTTTAATGGAGGGCTTGTTCCATCGTATTTATTAATATCAAAATACATGAATTTCAGAGATAACATATGGGTTTTAATTATTCCGGTCTTATTAAATCCATGGAATATGTTCATGTTGAAGAACTTCTTTAGGTCAATACCGGAAGAGCTATCAGAAGCAGCATACATTGATGGAGCAAATGACATTAAGATTTTAACCAAGGTAATATTACCTGTATCAATTCCAGGTATAGCTACAATTAGTTTGTTTTATGCATTGATGTATTGGAACCAGTGGTATAATGCGATGCTTTATATAGATAGTAAAGACTTGTTTCCATTGCAGTATTATATTATGAATTTAACAAGATCCATGGATGCAATAAAGGAAATGGCGCGTATGACAGGACAGTCATTCTCAAATCTTCCGAGTAATTCAATTCGAATGGCTACTGCTGTTGTAACGATTGGTCCTGTTATATTTGTTTATCCGTTTGTTCAGAAGTATTTTACTTCTGGTATTATGGTTGGTTCCATCAAAGGATGATAAGGAATGAAATTTTCTTTGCATATGAATCTTTCATAGCAAAGTGAATGATAAATAAAAGGAGGATATAGGTATGAAAAGAAAGAAAAAAATGAAAGCAACCTTGTCACTTATAATAGTGATGGCCATGCTTTTAGCCGGCTGCTCTAAATCGGAAAGCAGCAGTACTAAGGACACGGATAACAGCTCAACCTCTGAAACGTCGAATCAGGAAGCTTCTGACGCAGAATCAGAGGATATGACAACAATCAACATACGTGTCATGAATCCCGTAACAAATATAGATAAGGTTTTGGATGTATATTATGAAAAGGTAAAGGATGATCCAGTATTAAGTAAAATCAAGGTGAATATATCTTATGTGGAAGGTGCCGATTATGCTGATAAGCTTACTCTGGCAGTAACAGCGCAGGAAGATTATGACTTAATGTTTGTTGGTTCATGGCAGGGACTAAGTGATAAAATCAATGATGGAGTATTTAAAGATTTGTCGAGTTATTTTAACAATGATGCTTATCCGGGTCTGAAAGCAGCTTTTAGCGAGGACTATTTGGAAGCGAATTCCTTTAATGATAAAATAAATGCAATTCCTCTTGCAGAATCTTATGAAGATTTGAAAGGAATCGTTTATCGCGAGGATCTTCGTGAAAAGTATAATTTGCCTGAAATCACTGATTATGACACCTTGAAGCAATACTTTGAGGGAATCTCATCACATTTGGATGAGGAGGGTCTGACATCCGTATGGAATGTAACCGGATCTCAAGGTATGACAGAGTTTCAAAATCCGAATCTCTCAAACAGAAGAAGTAATATTTATATGTACAATTCGGGTGCAAAATTTTATGTAGCATTAAACAGTGACAGCACGAAAGTTCTGGATGCTGCAGTTGTGGGTGACGATGCATCTCACTTTACGAGCTTTCCAGATGGATATAATAAGGATTATATTGGCGAATGGTATGAGAGTCTGAATGACTGGACTAAGTATATCAATAGTGATGCAGTCTCAAATAGTGACGATACTTCATTTGATACAGGTCTTTGTGCAGCAACACTAGGAACAGCTACAGAATGGATGACACATACAAAAAATATTAAGAATGCTGTTTCAGACGCAAAGCTTGGCTTCTTTATCATGGATGATCAGCAAAGAAACTTTACGCCTCAAGCAACCATCAGCAATGAGCAGGCATGGAATTTCTTGTGCGTTCCCACTTGGTCAGAAAAAACTGATGCGGTTATGGCATTTTTAGACTGGATGTGGTTATCAAAGGAAAACCATGATTTGTTCCAATATGGCATAGAAGGAGAAGACTGGGAGTCAATTGGTGATAATGCGTATCGAACACTAGATGCAGAATCTTATGTAATGCCTGGATATTCCTTTACTTGGAACCCATCTTATATCAGATACGATGAAGAAGTAGTCAGTGATGAAACCGCAAATAAGGTTTATGACTACATGTACAATCAAGACTCTTATACGTTAAGTCCATTAGCTGGTTTTAATTTTGATTCATCTAGTGTAGAGAGTGAAGTCGCAACCATTAGCGCATATACCTCAGATTATAAATTTGAGTGGGCGGCATATGGAACAGATACAGCATCTAAAATAAAAGAATATCATGATGCTTGTGAAAATGCCGGACTGGATAAAATCAGAGCAGAATTAATCAGTCAGATTCAAACATTTTTAGATAGCAAAAAATAAATGAAAGAGTAAATGAAGGTATTTTAAATGCCAGATGAGGGTGTACTCTTGCCGTTATGTGAAGAGGGCAGGAGTACACTTTTTGTAATAGAAGCAAAAAATGGGAGAGTATTCTTATCATGCACGAATGATTGAATTAGAAAGGGTGAAATAGATTATGGGTAAATTTAAAAATATAAAACGAATCGTTTTTAATGCTATATTGCTACAAGCTTTACAAATGTGGGCGCTTCCTGTTTCTGCAGCCGATACAACAGTAGTTTTTACAGATTATCTACCTGCTATTACAGAGGAAACCAATGCGGAAAGTGGATTTCAACATCCAGGAATCGGTTTAAATAAGAAACTGCTTGATAATGTCCGAAATAAGGTACGAAATAAGATAGAGCCATGGAATACTTATTTTAATGCAATGCTAGAGTCATCGGCAGCCTCAGTCAGTGTTACTTCAAGTAATCAAAGCAGTTTAGACACATCCAAGCCTGGGACATACGCATTTAATAGTCAGGGGGTTAATTCAAAGTTTATATCAGATGCTTTAAAAGCATATACACAGGCTATTTTATACTATGTAACAGGAAATGAGACATATAGAAGCAATGCAATGCACATAATTCGCATTTGGTCACAAATGGATCCAGACCAATACGAATATTTTGCTGATGCATGCATACATACAGGGATACCACTTAACCGAATGACTATAGCCGCTGAAATATTAAGATATACTAGCTGTAAGACACAAGCTCTTGAATGGACAAGTGACGATACAGACAATTTTATCAATCACCTTATTAATCCTGTCATAGAAACCTTTCAAAGTGATCAGAATCAATTTATGAACCAACACAATTATACAGTTCTTGGGGCAATGTCTGGTTATCTTTTTGCCGACAACCTAGAGGGATACGAAAAGACAGTAGAGTGGTTTACAGTAAATGCAACCGCTAACGATCAAGGATATAGCGGATCAATTAAACAGTTGTTTCGATATATTGATACAGAAGCAGAGATAGGGCAGAAAGTTTCGGATGGAACTTTGGTTGAGGGACATGTACAGCACGTTGAAATGGGAAGAGATCAGGCACATGCAGGAGGAGATTTGACAAACTCTGTTATCTTGTCTCGTATGTTACTTGCGCAGGGAACGAAAGTTGATCCTGTAAATGGAACAGTATCAACTGCAGCAAATGCGGTAGGTCCTTATGAATTTTTAGAAGACAGAATTTTAGCTGCCGCCGATTATTTCTGGCAATATATGCTTGGATATGATACAGCCTGGACGAAAGTGGCATACTCTATTGCTTCCGATGAAACAGTAAAGGATACATATAACTATATTTCTCCTTCTTACCGAGGAAGATTTAATACAGCCAATTTTTGGGACTTATATTCCTATTATACTTATGTAAAAGGAGAAGATGTTGCAAAGAAAGCGCCGTATTATTACGAAGCGTTTACCAAGAAGCTTCCTTCTAACTTCTATTACGAAGGTTCTTTGAATATAAATTGGAATAATGTGGATGGTGGTGGAGATTTTTGGCTGTATTTACCGGATGAAGCCGAGGAAGATGCTGCTTTGTTTCTGGGTAAAGAACAGACAAGTCCATATATAATCGAGATAGAAGACAGATATACGGCATTTGATGAAAATTCTTGTACAAAAAGTGATGAGGATGGGACCTCTTATGTACGTTTAACAGCTACAAAAGGAGGAAGTAAAATTGCACTCCTGAATGCTTCTACCAGTAATAAAACAGTTGGATTTATGATACGGACCAATGGAACAGCTATGCTGGAGATGAGTCCTGGAATCAATGATACTTTGGTAATTCCAGATACCAGCAATGAGTGGCGCTATGTGGCTTATACAATGGATGATAACCAGTCATTGGGTGATATTTTATATCTAAAAGTAATAGGAAATGCCACGACAGTAGATCTGGATTTTCTTAATGTAAATGCAGGAGCATTATTGACACCACCAACTTTTACAGCAGGAGATACTGAGGTGAAATTAATAGCTTATAAAAATAGTTTGATTCGCTTTGATTTTACTGCTACTGATTCTTCATCATCAGATTCTATCATATATGAAGGCTATGATATACCAGACTCATCAGAGTTAAATACTGATTCAGGCTGCTTTACATGGACACCAACGAAGGCAGGAACGTATTCCTTTGTGATTGCTGCCTCAGATAAAACTACAGTTACGGCTAACAATGTTACAATTACGGTTGCAAATGACCGTTCTCTGGCAGTGCAGGAAGCAACCGCTTTATATGATTCGGATAAAATTTATGTGGAAGCTTCCTTGAAAAATTATCAGACTGAATATTCTAACACAATAGCTCTTATGGAAAGTGACTCGGATGAAGAATTTTCGCAACAACTGCAAAAATTATATACAGCGGCAAATAATCTGGAATTAGTAACTCCTTTATTAGAGAGTGATAAAAGTATTGATTACCCTGATATCGTTGAGAGTTCAACCTTTAGTACGTCAATTACTAATATGGTGGATGGAAATCCTGGCACGGGTGTTTCCTATTTATTTGCGCCGAGTAAATATCATATTCTGGATTTTGGACCTGATTATAAAGTTTCTGCAACGGGGTTTGGTTTTCAAAGCAATATTTTTGCCGATAGATTAGCAGGATCTGCAGTATTTGGTTCAAATGACAAAACAACATGGACAAGGCTGACGCCGGAATTAACTGCATTTACTCAAGACTTTCAAACCCTTGATGTGGCGGATGAATATAAAAATTTAAGTTATCGATATATTAAAATACAGTTGTTAAATAATTACCCTGATGTAATTCATAATTCAACACAAAATTTATTTGAATTGTCAGAATTTAGAATATATGGACAACGCTACGAGATTGGGAACAAAATAGAAAGCGTGTCAATTGGTTCAGATCAAAGCGTTAGCAGTAAGGTATCTTTAGGAGATACGATTAAGCTTACCATCAAAGCGACAGAAGCAATCCAAAATCTTTCCGTACAGATTCAGGGGCAAGATGCAATTGTCAGCTCAGAGGATAACATTCATTGGTTGGCAGAAGCAGTTATGGGAGATGTACCAACAGGAGAGGTCAGTTTTTCAATCGATTATGAAAAAGCGGATGGAAGCAAAGGGAATACGGTATACCAGACAACGGATGATTCTTATTTGTTTCTGGTAGACGGTTCAAAATTACTTGATGTTAATTTGCTGGCAAGTGTAACAGCTTCTGATGTTCAGTGGCCAGGCACTGGATTATCGGCAGATAAAGTTGGATATTTGATTTTTGATGGTGATATTACAACTTATGGTGATCTAAATACATCATCAGGATCGTATTATACAATAGATTTCAAAGAGGGCAAAAGCGTTGATTTAAGTGAAATTGTTCTTATGCCTAGAGCTGGCTATGATACAAGGTTAAATGGATTAATCATACAAGGTTCCAATGATAATGAAACTTGGACAAATTTAACAAATAAAGTTACAGATGCACAGGAAGGCATCTGGTACGATATTCAATATGATGATTTACTAAAACATGAGAGTTATCGGTATATTCGAATTTATAATGATGCCTCTTGGAACGGAAATGTTTCAGAAGTGGAATTTTATGGAGATTATAACAAAGAATAAATAATTATAACAGTAATCTTATGACATTATTTCAAAAAAATATAAAAAGCCTGGCAGACGTTACTGCCAGGCTAAAAAAGTAAGGAAGTATGCGGTATGAAGTTAGGTCTGATACAGACAAAACAAAATGAACTATATGATTTTGGCAATCTTGATTTACGGTTAAGCATAGAACAGGTCGTAGAATTACAAAATGAGATGAAAAATCAGACTTTAGAGCTAATCAGGGAAGCTTGTAAGAAGAAATGTGATTTCATAGTGACGTCAGAAGCAATTAATTTTTGTGGTCCTCCAAATAATATTTGCTGCAATTACACAGAGGTGATTCCATCATTGGAGGATTCCTTTTTTCAAGAGGTAGCTGCAATAGCAAAGGAGGAAAAAAAATATATTGTATTAGGAGCCTATAACAAACGAGAAGGAAAGATGTTTAATTCTACATTGGTATATGATACAAAAGGGGAACAAAAATATCAATATGACAAGGTACATCTTGCAGGTTCTGAAAATGATTGTCTGACAGCAGGTAAGGAGTATCTTGTCATGGATACAAAATTCGGGAAAATAGGTATTGCAATCTGTTGGGATATGCAGTTTCCAGAAGTATGCAGGGAATTGGTCCTAGGTGGAGCTGATTTGATCGTTTGCCCTACTTGGGGATGGGAGCAGATTTATGGTCATGCAAGAGCTTATGAAAACGGAATTTATGTAGCGAGTGCTATGTCGGTACCCTTTCAGGATAATATCAAAGGGATACGAAACCCAAGTGAAGTTGTATCCCCAATGGGTGAAATACTTGCAAGCGGTTCTAGAAATAAAGCAGAAGTGGTGACATGTGAACTTGACATCAGAGATTGTCACGAATATAAACAGTTAAGGATTTCTTGCAGACATCCAAATACATATAAACATATCAGTATGAATTATGACAATAATAACGTGTAAGCGAAATATAGATGCCATTGTTTTTCTTAGTCAAAGATACAGCACAGGGTTTTGAAAAAGTCCCCTGTGCTGCTTTGCTGTCTTTCGTGTTTTTTTACATTTTAGCTGCTTTCCCGCTCGACAAGTGAAGAGGTAAATACGAGGTGCTGAGGGGGAGTTTTTGGCTCTGTTGGAGATTCAATATCTCTAATCGTCATAAGTGCAGCTTTTAATCCCATTTCATGTGCAGGCATTTCCATCGAGGTCATTGTTGTTTCAAGCATTCCGCCGATAATATGCCCTGTAAGACTTATTAACCGTATTTGTTCAGGGACTTTTATACCTTGTTCCTTTAGTGCACGCATGGCACCAATACCCTGAACATCAACAGCAGCCATAATAGCATCCAGATTAGGATTTTGTTCTAAGAGATCCAGTGCGCATTGGTAGCCATACTCCAGGCTGTTTACAGGTGATGAAGAGATCGCGCTTGTTTCAGAAAGTCCTAGTTCTTTAAGGGCACGATGATAACCGTTATATCGTTCTTGATAAGGAGCAATCTTCATCGTTCCATTAATAAGACCTATTTCCCGGCAACCCCTGGATTCCAGATATTTCGTAGCTTCATAACCACAATTCTCATAGTTTACAATTACACTGCTTAGTGTTGTGTCTTGTTGGCGCAGGATTTGCGTGATAGTTAAGCCGCTGGAACGTATATCACGAAGCAGACGTCCGTTGTGCCCGGTTCCGGCAATAATAATTCCATCCACGAAACCATTGCGAAGGCGTGTCAGGCATTCTCTCTCCGTTTTAGAGTCATCTTCTGTGTTACAGATCAATGTGGCATATCCTAATCTTCGAGCTTCCTCTTCTATACCCTGCATAATTTCTGCAAATACGGTCATATGCAGACGGGGAACTACAACGCCAATGGTATGGCGTTTGCCCTGTCTCAGACTCTGAGCAATCACATTTGGCTGATAACCAAGTTCTTTTACCGATGCAAGAATGCGGGCTTTTGTATCAGGGTGCACATAGGATGTATTGTTAATTGCGCGAGATACGGTACTTACATCTACATTAGCCATACGCGCAACATCTTTTAAAGTCGCCATAATTCACACTCCTTGTATTACATAATATACAAACGTTAGCATATAAGCAGTATAATAAAATTATTATGAAAATTCAAGGTATAAATAAGTAAAAATAACTAATGAAAAAAAATATTAAACAAATTTATGCAAAAAATTGCATATGATATGCAATTTTTTGCAGGCTATTTGTAAAACATTGACTCCATAATTTAATCATGATATAAAATAATCACAAGATATACAAACGTTTGTATAAAAATAATATAAGCATGTGCACAATGCTGAAACAAACAAATAAATGTTGATATAAAGGAGAATAATATTATGGCAAAAGTAAAAAATTTTAAAACAATTTTTCCAGCAGTTTCTGTTCCGTTAAAGGATGATTATACAATCGACGAAAAAGAGTTTCGCACATATCTTCGTTGGATTAAAAGTTTTTATGATAAAGGTATTGAGGGACTGGTTTGCAATGGACATACAGGCGAGGTTACAGGTCTTACACGCGCTGAACGTAAACGTGTGGTTGAAATTTGCAGCGAGGAGTGCGGAGATGTAATGACTATTATTTCCGGTATTAACTGTGAGAACACTCTGGAGTCTATTGAAATGGCAAAAGAAGCAAAGGAAGTGGGTGCAGATGGAATTTTATTAATGCCTCCTCACATGTGGCTGCGTTTTGGAATGAATGAGGATGCACCATTTCAATACATAAAAGATGTAGCAGAAGGTGCTGATATTGACATTATTATCCACTTATATCCGGCTACAAGCAAAGCAAATTATCCTGTGGAGTCCCTGATTAAAATGTGTAAGGAAATCGATCACGTAAAAAGTATTAAAATGGGAACCCGTGTTACTTCTATTTATGAGCATGATGTACGTTTACTTCGTCAGGAGTGTCCGGATATCTCACTTATTACTTGCCATGATGAGACTTTATGTGTGAGTTGGTTCCCGGGAATGGATGGTGCTTTAATTGGATTTGCAGGTTGTGTTCCGGAATTGATTTGTCCGGCATGGGAAGTATTTAAAAATCCTGACAAGCATACTCTTAAGGAAGCTCAGGAATGGTCTGATCGTATTTATCATATTTCTCAGGGAATTTATGGTGGAGGACAGCCTTCAGGTGAAGCACATGCACGTCTGAAAGAAGCACTTGTACAGCGTGGTGTATTCACTTCTGGATTAATGCGCAAACCAGTATTGCCATTGGGTCAGGAAGAGAAGGATTGGGTAGCACAAGGACTGAAACGTAGTGAACTTCCGAAAGTTGATATGAGCAAATATCAGAAATAATGCCGCAGTGAACTTTGATGAGTTTACAAATTGTGAGAAGGTGGGGCTATGGAAAATTCAAAAACTATAAATTCAATTTCAACGGGTCAGGAAACTTTTGACCCGTCAAAGGTAAAGAAACTAACATTTCTTCAAATATTAAAACGAATTGGGCCTGGAATTATTTTAACGGGTGTTGTAATAGGACCCGGGAATATTACTACCTCTGCGATGCTGGGGGCAGATTATGGATATCGCATGATTTGGCTTATTATTCCTATTTTCTTTATGGGTATTACCTTTATGCTCACTACGTATCGAATTTCGATGTTGACTGGAATGCCAATACTCCATGCAATCCGCCATTATTATGGAAAAGCAGCATCTGGTTTTGTTGGAGTTGCGTTATTTTTAGCTTGTTTATTTTTTACCTTGGGAAATGTGACAGGGACAGGAGCTGGAATGAACCTGATCTTTGGAATTGACTGGAAGATTGGTGCACTTGTTATGCTGGTAATCTTATTTTACTGTTACTTTTCAAAAGGTGTTTATTCGAAAGTAGAAAAAGGTATTCTGGTGTGTATCTTGGGTATGATACTCGCTTTTTATGCAACATTAGTAGCATCAGGAGGACCTGATTTTGGAGAAATTGGTAAAGGCCTTACTCACTGGACATTACCGGAGGGAAGCCTGACTGCGGCACTGGCATATATTAGTACAAATGCAGCCGTAACCGCGGGGATTTATGGAACATATCTTGGTGCTGAGAAAAAGTGGAAAAAGGAAGATCTATTTAATGGTGCTATGTTAGCGGATGCCATTGCACATATAATTACAGTTATTTTAATTTCAGGATCAATTATTCTAGTGGGAGCGATCGTTTTACATCCACAAGGAATCTCAATTAAGGCACCTGCGCAATTAGGTGAGCTGCTTGTTCCGTTTTTGGGAAATGCTGCAAAATATGTAATGGGTGTAGCACTTCTGGGAGCAGGTTTCTCTTCTCTTCTGGGTAATACGCAAAGAGGTATGGTATTGCTGAGTGCCGGCTTTAATAAGGAAGTGGGTCTTGAATCAAAAACTATCCGATGGGGTTGTGTAGTTTGCTTGGTGGCAGCATGTGCAATTTGTTTTTCTTATGGAGGTTCTCCAACACAACTGATTTTTCTGGCCAATGTAGCAACAGCAATTGCAACACCAGTTGCAGGATTATTTATAGTACTTATGATTTGGAAGTCGGAAGTCAATGATGGGATGAAACCCCCAAGACTGTTACAAATTTGCATGACTGTCAGTTATTTATTTGCATTAGTAATGACAGCATCGGCCTTGTCAAATTATGTTCCTAAATTGATAACCTCAATTACTTCTTTGTTCTAAATGTAATGATATATAGTAAAATTTAATCTTATGAAGCAAGCTTATATTCCCACTTTTTAAAGCGGGAATATAGGCTTGCTTTGTTTAGCGTTCATGTTCCTAAAAACACCACGAAGCAGTAATAAGGTTATAAGCAGACAGCAAAATAAATAACGAAATTTTGCTTTAACTGATTCAAAAATTATATTAAAGTCAGTTAGTATAGGAGAAACCATATTTGATTATCTGTTAGATTATGATAATAGTTTGCTATTACAAAAAACCTAATATTATTAAAAATTTATATTAAATTAGGAATTATAGAGTGAAAAATATATAAATTATTAATTAATAATAAAAACTTGTACAAATTATCAATTAATGATACAATATAAACGTGAAAAATCACAAAAAATACATTGATAATGTTAAATGTCAAAATATTCGAGGGGGGACTATCATTAGAAATGCATATTATCGTGATGTAAAAACTCTTAGATACGATGTGTAACGTTATTCAATAAGAAGGGGGGGATATTGAATGAAACGTAAACTGAGTATGATACCAGCTTTTTTATTAGGCTTAACACTTGCAATTTCTGGATTTTCTACTGTCAATGCTCAAGAAGCAACAACGATTGGTGTACAGGAGGCAACAAATATAAGTGCAACTACTGCATCCAGTGGTAATGTTTACCTTACCTTTGATGATGGACCCAATAATGCTACTTCCCAAACTTTGATTAATAATCTAAAAAACGCAGGTTGCTACAAAGCAACGATGTTTGTTTGGGGAAGCAAAATTGCGAGTAATCAGACTGCATGGAAAGCCTATGTAAATTCAGGATTTAGCTTGCAAAATCATAGTTGGTCACATGCGTATATGAGCAGCTGGAGTTATCAGCAAGTCTATAATGACTTTCAACAATGCAATCAGGCAATTCAAAATGCAGGGAAAGCAAGACCTACGAAAGTAAGACTTCCGTATCTTTACAGTAACAATACGATTACGCAGGCTTGTTCTGCGTTGGGATTGTCTATTGTCACACCAACAGCTTACACAAATGACTGGAATGGCGCAAGTACGCAGAATATTATCAATGCCTGCAATAACTTGCAAGCTGGTGGCAATCCTTTGATGCATGATTCATATCAAACGACTGTTTCTGCAGTTCCTAGCATTGTAAATAACTTAAAATATCGTGGCTTTGGATTTGCACAGTATTAATAACACAAAATAATATAAAACGCTGCCTTTTCTATGGCAGCGTTTTTACTGAAATATATATAAACACTAAGGAGGATAAAACATGAGAAAGAAGCTCTGTATGATTGTACTTGTGTCTTTTCTAATGCTTGCTTTTTTATTAATGATTACGAAGAAATCCACATCAGAAGCTTGGGTACAAACAAGTGGTCCCTATGGTGGTTATGTGCATTGTTTTGCAATTGAGGGAACACATATTTATGCGGGAACCGAAGGCGGTGGTATTTTTATGTCTAGCGACAATGGAACAAACTGGAGAGAGGTAAATTTGGGTTTGATTAGCAAAAATGTCTATGCTCTTGCAATAAGCGGCACGACTATCTATGCAGGAACGAATGGCGGTGTTTTTGTCTCTGATATAAACGACATAAGCTGGAATTCAGTTGATTCTGCATTAACCAATACAATTGTGCTCTCACTTGCCGTTAATAATAAAACAATCTATGCGGGCACCAGCAGTGGCATCTTTTGCTCATTAGACAATGGTACAAGTTGGCAAACAGCAAATAGAGGATTGACCTCCATAAACGTTAATTCACTTGCAGTAAGTGGCGAAAATATCTATGCAGGAACTGAAGATGGTGGTGTTTTTTTATCAAATGACAATGGCACAAATTGGAGTCAGATTAATTCAGGATTGACTATGATGCAAATTAATACCATTGCAGTTAGCGGTACGAATATATATGCGGGAACTTATGGTGGTGGCATGTTTTTATCCATCGATGGTGGAGCTAGCTGGGAAGCCATAAATACGGGGTTGACCAGTAAAGAGATTTATTCCCTTGCAATAAGCGGCAGCTATATCTTTGCGGGAACCGAAAAAGGAATATTTCTATCCTCTAACAATGGAGAAAGCTGGAAGTCAGTTAACTCAGGTCTGACCAATCAATTTATTTATGCACTAATTGTTCATGATTCAAAAGTTTATGCAGGAACGAATGGTGGTGGAGTTTTCTTGTCCTCAGACAATGGTGCCAGTTGGAATACAGCTAATACGGGACTTTCCAATACCCATATCAGCTCTTTTGCAATAAATGAAACTACAATTTATGCAGGATCAAACGGCGCAGGTGTATTTATTTCTGATGATAATGGTACAAGCTGGAGAGAAGCTAACACAGGTCTGACAAATCCCTATATATTTTCTCTGGCAATAAGCGGCTCTAATATCTATGCAGGGACAAACGGTGGTGGCATTTTTCTATCGAGCGATAGCGGAGCAAGCTGGAAAGAAGTTAATGCAGGTCTGACAAACCATAATATTTATTCTCTTGCAGTGAGTGGTACAAATCTTTTTGCCGGAACGTTTGGAGGAGGAGTATTTGTATCAGATGATCAAGGGAACAACTGGAGAGAGGTTAATGATGGGCTGAAAAATTTAAATATAGGGTCTTTGGCAGTAAGTGGTACGAATCTCTTTGCCGGAACGTTTGGAGGAGGTGTATTTTTAACATCTGATAATGGGATAAGCTGGGATGCAGTTAACAATGGACTTTCAAACACTCAGATTTTTTCGCTTGCGGCAAGTGACACATTGGTTATAGCTGCTACGCCTGGTGATGGAGTGTTTTTATCAAACAATGATGGGACAGGCTGGCGGTCTGTAAATTCTGGTTTGACCAATACAAATATTGATGTGTTAGCTTTAAGAGAATCAACAATCCTTGCGGGTACTTATGGCGGAGGACTTTTTCTTTCCACAGATAATGCCAAAAGTTGGAATGAGGTCGGTCTAGGTCTAGAAAACCTTGATGTTTACTCCATTTGCATAAGTGATAACAATGTTTTTGCCGGAACTAGCGGCAGGGGTGTTTGGAAATGGAAGTTACCAAAATAGAATAATCCAATCAGTAATTCAAAAGCAAAAAAGGCGTCTTGTATGATTCAAGCGCCTTTTTTGTTCATTTATAATTTTAAAATAAAAAACCGGATCAGATAGTGTATATTTTTAATAACGAACTGATTTATAAGTTTAATTTTTTTCACTCCAGTCCTGATACAAGCGGATTAACTGGTCTTTTTTTGCAACATTGATTTTATGGTAAATATTATGAACATGTGTTTTGACTGTTCCAAGTGAAATATAAAGAATATCACTGATTTCTTGATTATTCTTATCCTCCAAAATATATTTAAGAATATCTTGTTCCCTTGTAGTCAAGCTGTACAATTTTACAAATTGATAGAAATGGCTATTATTTATTGCAGTAGACAGTTGAGCTGACTTTTGATTTTCAGTTGCAATTGGCAACTGTGCAATAGCATTAAGCTGTAAATCCTTAGAAAAATGATAGATAAAAAATATAGAAAAAATGATACTTAAAATGTCCTCAGTTACACTTCTGTTGTTAATCTTAACCAAAAGACTCTTATAACTATCAAAATTAAATATGACAATGGTATCCTCTAATACGATGAGGAAAGAAAACACAAGCGTACACACCAGTATTTTTTTATACTTCTTTAAAAAAGGAATCTCTTGTGTTATTTTTTTGTCCTTTTTTATAACGATGAGCCCCTTCATACTAAAATAAAAAGTAAAAAGCTGATATGGCAAGTAATAAAGCCATACCATAAGGGCGCTGTCTGGCAGTAAAGGTACAAATAAATCCCATAATCCCAAAAGGATCAAAACAAGATTATCGATTCTAGATAAGGATTTTTCAAATATAAGATTATTTGCATTTATCAAACAATAGGAAGTGACAATGATTATAACTGTTTTAAAGGCTGGTACGGACATAAAAGAAGCATCATATTTTACAGAAAAATCATAAAGAAATTCTGTCATATAGATAACAGTATTATCAAAAATATAAAACAAAAAAAGTATAGTCAGATATAGGCAGTAAGAATACTTTTTCATTCGAAAAGCAATGAAACTGTATATCATAGCGATACCATACAATAAAAGCAATGCAATGTTATATAAAAATATTAAAATGTCCATAAAATACAACCCTCACTTTTCATTTTATGAGTCAAGTATAGCTAAAAAAAATAGAGATTGCAAGGTTGTTTTAGTAAAAAAAGCAACAATTTCATGTGGAAAATATACAAAAGATTAGAAAAGATTATATTAAAAACATACAAAAGATATAAAAAAATCATCCTTTTCAACTCCCCTAAACAGAGATATGTTCAAAGTGTCAGATGACAATGATTTGAAATTTCAATGAGGAAATAATAGCGCTTGAAAAATCCAAATCAAATATTATGAAAAAGAAAGGGAGGAAAAAAGATAGAGCAGAACATATCGGAAGATGCTTTAACACATAAAAAGGGAGAGATAACAAATGTCAGAAATGGATGGTAAGAAAAAATTTAAATTATTTGACGCTATATTAGCTGTTATATGTGTTGTATTTGTTGCAGAAGCTGCTGCTCCGGTTGCAGCTATAGGAAATTCGCAATATTTTTGGTGGATATTTTTAATACTTACCTTTCTATTGCCATATGGCCTAATCGCCTCCGAACTTGGAACTACCTATTCAGGTGAAGGTGGATTATATGATTGGATAAGGAAAGCATTTGGAGCAAAATGGGGCTCAAGAGCATCATGGTACTATTGGATTAATTTCCCGCTTTGGATGGCTTCACTCGCAGTTATGTTTCCTGAAATCATAGGAATGTTGTTGGGAAAGGAAATAGGGGTTGTGCCCAGTCTTTTGATTGAGCTTGCCTTTATCTGGATTATTGTATTGATTAGTTTTTTCCCAATTTGCGATAGTGTTTGGATTTTGAATGGTGCAGCCTTGATTAAGGTGCTGTTAGCCTTAGTAGTGGGCGGCCTTGGAATATATGGAGCAATTACCAAAGGAGTTGCAAATGAGTATACACTGACCTCTTTATTGCCCTCTTTCGATATAAACAGCCTATCCTATATTTCAGTCATTTTGTTTAACTGCTTAGGTTTTGAAGTTATATGTACGTTCACTGATACGATGGAAAATCCAAAGAAGCAGATACCGCAATCCATAATAGCAGGCGGAATCATCATAGCTGCAATTTATATTTTTTCAGCTTTTGGAATCGGAGTTGCGATTCCTACGAGTGAAGTAAGTACGAGCAGTGGTTTAATTGACAGTCTACAGATGTTAACTGGCAAAACAACAGGTTTATTTATCAGCATCATGGCAGTTTTGTTTTTGATAACATTGTTTGGAAACATGATTTCCTGGTCTTTGGGAGTAAATAACGTAGCAATGTATGCTGCAGCCAATGGAGATATGCCAGCAGTTTTTGCAAAGAAAAGCAAGAAAAACGGCATGCCTACAGGGGCGGCTATTATGAATGGATGTGCCGCATCCTTTGTAGTAATTATTGCACCGTTTTTACCTAATCAAGATTTGTTTTGGAGCTTTTTTGCACTAAACTTAGTTATGTTTTTAATGGCATATTTACCGATTTTCCCAGCCTTTTTAAAGCTGAGAAAGGTAGATCCGGATACAGAAAGACCCTTTAAGGTTACAGGAGGTAAGACATTTTTAAAACTACTGGCCTATACACCTATGATGTTAATTATCATTTCATTAATCTTTTTGGCAATACCACTAAGCTTTGACAAAGAAACACTGGAAGCAACACTCCCAATCACTATTGGTTCCATAATATTCATAATGATCGGAGAACTAATAATTAAAATTAAAAAAGTTGGAAAAGAGCATTAATTTAAATTCCTAAACACAATTCAATTATTACTTAAAATGCAGATAAAAAAGGAGAGTAAAATTATGAAAGCAAATGGAGTAACACATTTTATCGACACAAATGACTTTACAAAAGGAGAACTACTAGATATTATCGATCTTTCACTCGCTATTAAGAATTGCATTAAGGTAGGATATTATCCTCCATTACTAAAGAATAAAACCTTGGGGATGATTTTTCAACAGTCATCTACTCGTACCCGTGTTTCCTTTGAAACTGCGATGGAGCAGTTGGGAGGACATGCTCAATACCTTGGCCCAGGTATGATACAGTTGGGCGGTCATGAGACAATCAGTGATACAGGTAAGGTTTTATCTCAGCTCATTGATGTTGTAATGGCACGCGTTATTGATCATAAGAGTGTAGTAGAGCTTGCTAATGCATGCAGCATTCCAGTTTTAAACGCTATGTCCGATTATAATCATCCAACGCAGGAAATCGGTGATATGTGCACAATTGTTGAGAATTTGCCAAGAGGAAAGAAACTTGAGGATTGTAAGGTAGTATTTGTAGGTGACGGAACGCAGGTATGTGCATCGTTAGGATTTATAACAACAAAGCTTGGAATGCATTTTGTACACTACGGACCAAAGACGCATCAGCTAGGTGAAGAGCATAAAAAAGTATTGGAAGAAAATTGTAACGTATCGGGTGGAACATGGGATGTGACAGATGACAGAAATGCTGTAAAAGGAGCTGACTTTATCTATACCGACGTATGGTATGGCTTATATGAAAACGAAATGCCAAAAGAAGAAAGAGTTAGGGTGTTTCATGACTATCAAGTGAATCGAGAATTAATGCAGCTTGGTAATATTGGTTGTAAATTTATGCATTGTCTGCCGGCAACCAGAGGAGAAGACGTAACAGATGAAGTAGCTGACAGCGATTCTTCCCTGTGCTGGGAGGAAGCAGGCAACCGTCTGACTGCTATGAGAGGATTACTTGTATACTTTACAAGATATCAGCGGTCAGGATCAGAGCTTGAAAAAGCTGCAGCGAAAGAGATGCTTGATAACTTTATGGATGAAAGATTGCACAAATAATTTGTTATTTGTTCATTTACATTGAATAAATATATTTTTCTAAGGAGGATGATTGATTATGGCAAAACGTATAGAAGGAACAACACCAAAACAAGATGGGTATCGTATGCCTGGAGAATTTGAACCACAGGAGAAAACTTGGATGCTTTGGCCGGTAAGGCCAGACAACTGGAGAAATGGCGCAAAGCCAGCGCAAAAGGCTTTTGCCGAGGTAGCAAAGGCGATAAGTCAGTTTGAGCCTCTGGTTATGTGTGTGAATCAAGAACAATATACAAACTGTCGTGAGCAGCTTCCACCACAAATAAAGGTGGTGGAAATTGCAAGCAATGATGCGTGGATTCGTGATTGTGGACCAACCTTTGTCATCAATGATAAAGGAGGTATCAGAGGATGTGACTGGACTTTTAATGCGTGGGGAGGTCTGGTAGATGGGCTGTATTTCCCTTGGGATCAGGATGATTTGATTGCCAGAAAGGTATGCGAAATAGAAGAAATTGATTCTTACCGTACAAATCAGTTTATCTTGGAAGGTGGCTCTTTTCATGTTGATGGAGAAGGAACCGTCATGACAACAAAGATGTGTTTACTCAGTGAAGGCCGTAATTCTCATATGAGTCAAAAACAAATTGAGGATAAGCTATGTGAATATTTAAATTGCGAGAAAGTAATTTGGATTGAAGATGGAATTGATCCGGACGAAACCAATGGACACGTTGATGATGTAGCTTGTTTTATCAGACCAGGTGAGGTAGCTTGCATTTATACGGAAGAGGAAGAAAATCCTTTTTATCAGGAAGCAAAGGATGCTTATGAAACTCTAATCAATACAACAGATGCAAAAGGACGTAAATTGAAAGTACATAAGCTTTGCTTACCTAAAAATCCGGTTACGATTATGGGTGATTTTGCTATTGATGCTATCGAAGGAACAAAACCACGAGAAGATGGGGATATCTGTATCGCATCTTACATGAATTTTTTGATTGTAAATGATGGCGTTATTGTACCTCAGTATGGGGATGAAAACGATGCATTGGCATTGAAGCAAATCCAGGAGATGTTTCCAAATCGAAAGGCAGTTGGTGTCAATACAAGAGAAATTGTATACGGTGGTGGAAATATTCACTGTATTACACAGCAACAGCCAAAGGTAAAATAAAAATAGAGAATATGTAATTAAGCTAGGAAAAACAATAACTGTAGGAGGAAATCATTCATGTCAAGAATTGTTATTGCATTGGGCGGCAATGCATTAGGAAAAACAGCAGCGCAGCAACAGGAAATGATACAAAATGCAACACCATCCTTAATTGGTTTAATCGAAAATGGAAATGAAATCATTATCAGTCATGGAAACGGACCACAGGTGGGTATGATTAGCCTGGCATTTGCAGTTGCTTCGCAGCATTCTGGTAATGTATCAAATTTTGAATTTCCGGAATGCACAGCAATGAGTCAAGGATACATTGGTTATCATTTGCAGAAAGGAATCCTTAGAGAGCTAAAGCAGAAAGGAATGCCTTGGCATGTGGCTACGGTTATCACACAAATTGAGGTAGAGAAAGATGATCCTGCTTTCCACAATCCGACAAAGCCTGTAGGAGGCTTCTATACAAAGGAACAAGCACAAGAAATTATGAAAGAAAATCCGAATTTATTATTTAAAGAGGACTCAGGACGAGGTTACCGTCAATTGGTAGCATCGCCAAAGCCAATTGATATTGTGGAAAAGGATTCTATATTGAATCTTCTTGATCAGGAATTTATTGTGATTGCTTGCGGCGGGGGCGGAATTCCGGTTATCAGGGATGAAGAGGGTGATTATCACGGGGTATCTGCAGTGATAGATAAAGATTTTGCATCCTCTAAGCTTGCCGAACTGGTAAGTGCAGATTATCTTTTTATTTTAACGGCAGTAGATCAGGTTGCCATTGACTTTGGAAAACCTAATCAGAAAAATTTAACAGATATTACAGTAGAAGAAGCCAGAAAATACATCGAAGAGGGACAATTCGCACCGGGAAGTATGCTTCCTAAGGTAGAAGCCGCGATTACTTTTGCACAATCTAAACAGGGAAGGGTGGCAGTAATAGGTTCCTTGGAAAAGGCAGTACAGGCTATGGATGGAAGCAGCGGAACAAGAATACATTTATAGCAATAAAAAGAGACTAGTGACAGACAAAATTGCCACTAGTCTTTTTTTATGTAATAGGAAATTGCATCCTATTACATAAAAATGCTCCGCAGGATGCGCACGAATGCAAGTGGAACATGTCGCAGCGTGACTGTATTCGGCGCTGGAAAGCGGAAGTCTCTCATGAGTGAGGAAGGTGTAGATAAAATAAGATTGACAATGGAGTAGAAGCATGTTAATATTTTACCGACAGACAGTCGGTCTATAAAACGTTAAAAACAATAGTTAGCTTAGGAGGCAGTAATGCGAATCGTAAAGGATGCAAAGGAAAGAAGAAATGAAATACTAGATGCGGCAGAAGAATTATTTGGACAGAAAGGTTTTGACAAAACCAGTACAAATGATATTTTAGACAAGGTAAAGATTGCAAGAGGTACTCTTTATTATCATTTTAAATCAAAAGAAGAGATTATGGATGCTTTGATTGAGCGATACAACGATCTATTATTAAGTGCTGCCAAAATGGCAGCAGAGGATAAGCAACTTTCGATAAATGAGCGTATCGCAAGAGTTGTTATGTCGCTTAATATAAATGAGGGAAATGGTAGAGAAATTATTGAGCATATCCACAAGCCCCAAAATGCACTTATGCATCAAAAGATACAGCGTGTCATAATAAATGGAGTTCCTGAAATTCTTACAGGCATTATTTTGGAAGGAATTGATAAGGGAGAATTTAATACGCCATATCCTTATGAATGTATGGAGATGCTTGTTATCTATTTAAATACCCTATTAGACCAGGATATGATTGAGCTTAATGAGACTGATAGGAAAAAACGCTTGAAAGCTTTTTTCTTTCACGTCGAGCGTCTGCTTGGGGTAGAGCAAGGCAGTTTAAAATCTATTGTTCAATTATTTGAACACAAATAGGAGGAGCTATGAAACAATCAGATAAGTCATATGATAAATTTTTAGTTCTTTGGCTGGGTGAATTGATATCGGCAATTGGAAGTGGACTTACTTCCTTTGGTCTTGGAGTGTATGTATATGAGCAGACAGGCCGGGCATCCGCTATGACTTTGGTAACCTTACTTGCATTTTTACCTTCTCTTTTATTAAGTGTACCTGCGGGAGTATTGGCGGATCGGTATGATCGGAGAATATTGATGGTACTTGGAGACAGTTTGTCGGTAATCGGTCTTTTGTACATTTTATATTGTATGAGCTATGGAGAAGCTAAGTTATGGCAGATTTACATCGGAGTTACGATCAGTTCGGTTTTTTCCTCCTTACTAGAGCCTGCATTTAAGGCGACAATTACCGATTTACTTACAAAGGAGGAATATAGCAAGGCAAGTGGACTCGTTCAAATTGCAAATTCTGCGAAGTATTTGATTTCTCCGATACTAGCAGGATTTCTTTTAAGCATTTCAGACATTAAGCTTTTACTTGTCGTAGATATCAGTACATTTTTTGTAACAGTTTACGCTACCTTAATGGTACGAAGCTGCATAGCAACAAGAAAAATCAAGAAATCAACTTCTTTTGTTGCTGCTTTTAGAGAGGGGTGGGACGTTTTATCAAGTAAAAAAGGCATTAAGGTACTTATATTTACAGGTTCACTTATTACCTTTTGTATTGCGTTCATTCAAACGCTGTCAGCTCCGATGATACTTGCTTTCTCAAACAGTGCAGCTCTTGGCACAATGGAGACGGTTTCGGCATGTGGCATACTTGTATCCAGCATTATCATAGGATTTCTTACAATACGAGGCGGCTATACAAAGTTTTTGTCGTTTTCACTATTTGGTGCAGGAATTTGTATGGCAGGTTTTGGATTTTGTGAAAATATTATTGTGATTACGTGCTTTGGATTTTTGTTTTTTGCTTCGCTTCCTTTTGCCAACATGAGTCTTGACTATTTGATTCGAAGTAATATTGATAATTCACTTCAAGGAAGAGCATGGGGATTAATCAGCCTTATTTCACAGCTAGGCTACGTGGTCGCTTACGCTACACTGGGACTGCTAGCAGACTATGTTTTTACACCTTTGCTACGGGATGGGGGAGCACTAGCAGGCAGTATAGGTGCTATTATTGGTATAGGAGACGGAAGAGGGTCAGCATTTCTAATTTTGCTTGCAGGAATTCTATTATGTATAATTTCCATTCTACTATATCAGGTAAAAGCAGTTCATAGTTTGGATAAGGAGGATTCTTATGTATTTCAGAATCATACGCAATGATTTAAAAAAGAGCAAATTGATTTCCACCACAATGCTTTTGTTCGTTAGCATTTCAGCTATGTTGTTATCACTTGCAATGATACTGATTGTTAATTTATTTGGTTCCATTAATATGATGATGACAAAGGCAAAGACACCCCATTTTATGCAGATGCATGATGGAAGCATTGACCTTGAACGGCTTAGTACGTTTGCTGAGGGAATTGATTATGTTGAAGATTTTCAGGTCGCTTCTTTTTTGAATATTGACGGCTCTGATATGATATTTGGGGAGAATTTATTGACAGACAGTGCACAAGACAATGGAGTCACGACTCAAAACAGCTCCTTTGATTATCTGCTTGATTTAGATGAAAATGTAATTGAGGTATCGGATGGAGAGGTCTATGTACCAATTTGCTATTGGAAAGATGGAACGATTAAGCTTAATGATGTGGCAGTCATTGCAGGAAAAAGCTTTGTTGTAGCAGGATTTCTCCGTGATTCCCAGATGAATTCTACCTTATCCTCTTCAAAACGCTTTCTAGTCAGTCAGAATGACTATGCGTCCATGCAGACGAATGCAGGCCTGGAATATTTGATTGAGTTTCGCTTAAATGATATATCAAAGCTCTCAGCATTTGAAGAAGCTTATACCACTGCGGGATTGGAAGCAAATGGACCTACGATTACCTACCCATTAATAAGAATTCTAAATGCTATATCAGATGGTATGGTAATCGGAATTCTTTTACTTATCAGCGTATTAACCGTGATTATTTCTCTTCTATGTCTGCGTTTTACACTGCTTGCAAAAATGGAGGAAGATTATCGTGAGATAGGTGTTATGAAAGCAATTGGACTTTCAATCTCGGATATGAAAAGAATTTATCTTGCTAAATATGTGCTTATTACTTTCTTAGGCTGCATGCTAGGTTTTTTGCTTTCTATGGCAGAAAAAGGTTATGTACTTGAAAATATTAGACTTTATATGGGAGGAAGTGGAATAGAAGAGTTAAGTATTTTACTTGGTGCCATAGGAATTTTACTTATATTTGTCATTATGACACTTTATGTGAATCACATACTGTCACGTTTTCGTGAGATATCTGCGGTTAAAGCCATTCGCTTTGAACTTGAAACGCAGCAAACAAATGCAGGGAAACGCTTCATATTAAGCAGATTTTATACTATGCCGTCTTGCCTGTTTTTAGCGATAAAGGATATACTGGCAAAAAAAAAGCTCTATCGTACAATGTTTTTGGTGATAATATTTGCAACGTTTGTTTTCGTTGTACCTCAAAATATATATTACACTATTTCACAAAAAAGCTTTATTTCGTATATGGGAATCGGAGACAGTGATGTGCGCATCGACCTTCAGCAGGTATCTGAAATTTCCAAGAAAGCTTTGGAAATACAAAAAGTAATTGACAAGGATCCAAATATTTCTAACTATGCCGTACTTACAACTAAGAATTTCACAGTAAAGCTTTTAGATCAAACCCAAAAAAGTATAAAGGTAGAGCTAGGCAACCACTTGATTTTCCCAATTCAATATCAAGAAGGAAAAGCACCGGAAAGTGAAAACGAAATAGCACTCTCTGTTTTAAATTCCGATGACCTTGGTGTCAAGCTTGGGGATACAATGAGCTTAATTGTGGATAATAAAGAGAAAAGCATGCAAATATGTGGAATCTATTCAGACATTACAAATGGAGGCAAAACGGCTAAAGCAGCGTTTAGCGATGATAGTGCAAAAACGATGTGGTGTGTCATTGTAACCAAGCTTATTGAAACCTCTCTGATTGATAATAAGGTGGCTGAATTGAAAGAAGCCTTTCCTTATGCTAAGGTTACAGGAATGGAGGCCTATATAAAAGATACTTTTGGTCAAACAAGAAAAGCAATGAAAACAGCCGGTATTGGTTCTGCGCTGATTGCAGTCATAATTATATTTTTCATTACACTCTTATTTATGAAAATGCTGGTTTCTAAGGATCAGTATTCCATAGCACTTAAAAAATCAATTGGATTTACAAATCAAGACATGATAAAGGAGTATTTTATTTGCTCATTCCTTATCGCTATGTTTGGTATTATAGCTGGAATTCTTCTTTCTAACACACTCGGAGAGGAATTAGCCCGCCAAGCAATTTCCGCTTTTGGAGCGTCAACTTTTCGGTTTGCAAGAAATAAAGTGATGACCTATTTGATTTCACCTCTAATTATGCTAATGGCTGCAATGGGAGCATCATGGTTGGGAACATGCAAAGTCAGTGAAATAAAAATAGCAGAAAGGATAAAGGAATAGTATGAAAAAAATAATAGTCGCTCAAAATGTAATAAAAACGTTCGAGGAAGAACAGGAAAAAAACAGAGTGCTAAATGATGTGTCTCTTTTCATAGAAGAGGGTGAATTTGTGTCGGTTATGGGACCATCGGGATCGGGAAAGTCAACACTTTTGTATGCTCTTAGCGGAATGGACAGGGTAGACGAAGGCCAGATTTACTTTGGTGATATGGAACTTTCAAAAATGACTGAAAAGGAGCTTTCAAGGCTTAGATTAACGAAAATGGGATTTGTCTTTCAACAGGCAGCAATGCTAAAAAATTTAAATTTATTGGATAATATCATATTGCCTTCAATTCATGAAAATAAAAAAAATGCAAAGCATATTCTTGAGAAAGCAAGGAGTCTGATGGAACAGTTGGGAATAGGTGAGCTTATTAACCGTGATATTACGAAAGTTTCGGGGGGGCAATTGCAACGAGCAGGGATATGTCGTGCTCTTTTGAATCATCCGCAAATTATTTTCGGTGATGAACCAACGGGTGCTTTAAACTCGCAATCGGCAGAGGAAATTATGAATATTTTCAAAATAATTAACGAAGATGGTACTACGATTATGCTGGTAACACATGATGCAAAGGTAGCAGCAAGGACAAAAAGAGTTCTATATATGCAAGATGGAATGATTGTAGCAGAGCAAAAGCTTTCTAAATATAATGGAAAGAATCTTAAGGAGAGGGTCAGCGCTGTAACAAATAAGTTAAGAGAAATTGGAATCTAGTTATTTCTACAAGAATGGAATACTGCAACGACCTAGAGCAAGTCGTTAAACGGCTCTTTTTGTAGTTATTTTCTTTTATAATACCTTTGCAATCCGAAGAAGCTGTTCTTTTTTCATATTATCAAAATTTTGTATTTCATTTATAATCTCACGCTCAATTGCAGAGGAAGAATTCTTAAGCTCGCTTTCTAGGATGTAGTCAACAGAAACATCTAAAGCATTACAAATAAGAACAAGAGTACTAAGTGATACTTTTGTTTTATTTGTTTCAATATTTGAAACATGACTGGTATTAATGCCGACTTCATCTGCAACATTTTCCTGAGTAAGATTTCTTGCCATTCTGGCTTCTTTAATTTTCAAACCAATTTTATCAAAATGTATTCTTTCCACAATATTTCCCCCTAAAGATCTGATACTTTAATTGTAATATTTGTATAGTTACAGTATAATAAGTTATTGATATATAAATTATAGTTACAGAATATATTCTGTATGATTGGGGGGAATTTATGAGTACAATTGTTAACAAAGTATTTTATATAATGTTAATTCAAGAATTGAACTATATTGACAGTGCATTATATAATATAAAATGAGGCAATCAATCAGCAACGAATAACAATTCATCAAAACTATGGGAGATATAACATGATTATTATTAAAAATAGGGAAGTGGCAAATCATTTTACGAGAACTTTTATGGAGATGAAAGAAAATATTGTATTTGAAGATATATGTTTGATATCAGACAATAAATTTTTCATTTTTGAACATGATATGACAAAAATGGTGGAGATAGATTTAGAAACCTCCAGCGTAAAAATATTACCGGCCATTCAGGACAAGCTTAAAAACTGCGAAAAATACGAAGCTAAGGATGGAGATTTGGCGAGCAGTATGTGTAATGTTGTTAATGTAGCGGTTACTTATTGGAAGAATTTTATCCCATTTAAAAGTAAGCGAGATTGTAAGAACTTGAGCATGGCAGTAACAAGAGCCCTAAGACCATTTGAAATGTCATTTGAATTAACCTTAAACTGTATTCGGATATTTCATAATAAAAAACCCATATCTTTCGAACAAGCTGTGAATATCTTGCTATAGATTACAAATAATATAAATACGTTCTTTAAATGCTTTTAGGTAAAGTTAGAAAGATGAATGCAAAATATAAACGATAATATTCTACATTTTATCCTAGTAATTGACAAAATATACAATTTAATACTTTGTAACTCTAAAGCATTGACATTTTAAAGCATTTAAGGTATATTGATTTATATTATTTTGTGTGTGAAGGGCAAACAAATGTATGCACTCAATACACAGTTAGAAGCAGGAGGATTATTATGAAAAAAGTGAAAAAGATAATGGCATTGGGCTTAGCAGCAACCTTAACGTTTGCATCTATGACAGGCTGCTCAAGCAAATCGGATACTAATTCCGGCTCAAATTCCGATTCTGGCACAGCTTCCGGTACAAGTGACGAGACATTTGTTATCGGCGGAATAGGACCTCTTACCGGTGATGCTGCATCTTATGGTATTTCTGTTAAACAGGGAGCAGAAATTGCTGTAAAGGAAATAAACGAAGCAGGTGGAGTTAAAGTTGGAGATAAGACTATGCAGCTTGAGCTTAAGTTTGAAGATGATCAGGCAACTGCCGATAAGGCTGTAACTGCATACAATACTTTAATGGATGGTGGAATGAATGTTTTATTAGGCTGTGTAACAACGGGTTCTTGTTTAGCTGTTGTTGACTTGGCTAAGGAGGATAATATCTTAATGCTTACACCATCAGGCTCAGCAGCAGAAATTACAAAAAATGACAATGTATTCCGTTTGTGTTTTACTGATCCTCTACAAGGTGAAACTATGGCAGAGCATATGATTACTGATTTACACTATAAGAACATAGCCGTTATTTATAAAAATTCAGATGAGTACAGTACGGGAGTGTATGAAGCTTTTGCTGCAAAGGTAGCAGAACTTGGCGGTACCATTACGACTGCAGAAGCATTTGCAGACGGTGAGGATTTTAATACACAGCTTACTTCAATTAAAGGAACGGATGCGGAAGCAATATTTGCACCAATTTATTATAATGATGCTGCTCACGTTGTAACACAGGCAGCGGATTTATCTATAACGCTTCCTTTCTTTGGAAGTGATGGTTGGGATGGAATACTTGATACCGTAACAGATAAAGCAACAGTAGAAGGTGCAACTTTCTTAAGCCCATTCTTCTCAGGTGAAGAAACAGCAGCTGATTTTGTAGCAAATTATGAAAAGGCATATAATACAACACCGGATCAGTTTGCCGCAGACGGATATGATGGTGTTTATGTATTCAAATCAGCTTTAGAGCAGGCAAAAACCACTGAAAGTGCAGATTTGATCAGTGCAATGACACAGATTAAGGTAGATGGCCTGACAGGAACCGGGATAAGCTTTTCAGCAACCGGTGAACCACAAAAAGCAGCTAAATTCATCAAAATTGAAAATGGAGAATATGCAGCAGCAAAATAAGTGATAAATGAAGAATAGGAAATAGTTAGTAAAAAGATTGATAGATTAGGGGGCAGTGACTCCTGCTATCAATCTTTTACAGATTTCAGTTGATAAATACAACTTTTATCACATAATATTAAAGGTAAAAGCTGTATTTATCAGTTGAGATGATAAGGCTTAAAAAGCAGGAGGGTATCAGAATGGGAATTCTTCAAAATATTTTAGAGCAAGTGATAAATGGGCTTCGAAGCGGAAGCATCTACGCATTAATTGCGCTTGGTTATACAATGGTTTATGGTATTGCAAAAATGATTAACTTTGCTCATGGTGACATAATCATGGTGGGAGCTTATGCGCTTTATGTTGGGCTTGCTATTTTTCATTTACCGGCAGTGGGAGCCGTACTTTTATCCATTGCAATATGTACAATTCTTGGTGTAGGGATTGAACGGATTGCTTATAAGCCACTTCGTTCAGCACAACCATTAGCAGTTTTGATTACTGCAATTGGCGTTAGCTTTTTATTACAAAGCTTATCCTTGCTTATTTTTGGGGCAACTCCGATTCCGCAGGCATCAATTGTAGGTTTTGATGGAATTAAAATTGGCGGAATTTCAATTTCAGGTATTACAATTGTTACATTAATTGTGACAACAATTTGTATGGCATCCCTTACCTGGTTTATCAATAAGACAAAGCTTGGCAGCGCAATGCGCGCCGTTTCAGAGGATAAGGGGGCGGCAGAGCTTATGGGAATAGATGTGAATAAAACAATTTCACTCACCTTTGCAATTGGTTCTGCACTTGCGGCTATTGCAGGTATTCTTTATGTTTGTCAGTATCAGTCCTTAAAACCTACGCTTGGAGCAATGCCTGGAATTAAAGCATTTGTGGCAGCGGTACTTGGTGGTATTGGTAGTGTGCCGGGAGCAATGCTTGGCGGAATTATTCTTGGATTAATTGAAAGTTTATCAAAGGCATATATATCAACTGAACTTTCTGATGCAATTGTATTTGGTATTCTTGTTCTTGTTTTGCTGATTAAGCCGTCGGGACTTCTTGGTAAAATCAGAAAAGAGAAAGTATAATTTGGAGGAAATAAGTGATGAAAAATAGACAAACTGATAAGCAGCTCATCAAAAACATAGCAATTACTATAATTATATTTATCATTGTAGAATCACTTTTATATGGTGGGTTATTAAGCCGCCAATTCAGAAGCCTTTTAATTCCGGTGTGTATCAATGTGATTTTGGCAGTTTCACTTAACTTAACAACGGGGTTTCTTGGAGAATTAACGTTAGGACATGCAGGATTTATGTCAGTAGGAGCTTACACAGGTGCACTGGTAACTTTAAATATGAATCTCCCTATGGCCATAGAATTTCCAGTTGCTTTGTTTGCAGGAGGTATCGCAGCCGCAATATTCGGTGTTATCATTGGTGTGCCGGTACTTCGACTGCGCGGAGATTATTTGGCAATTGTGACACTTGCGTTTGGTGAAATTATCAAATCAATTATTAATTCAATGAAGATAACAAACGGAGCAATGGGATTGTCAGGAATCGAACTTCATGCAAATTATAAACACTTTGCATACGTTTTTGCTTTAACGGTTATTACAATTTTTGCGATAAAAAATATGGTCCACTCAAGACAAGGCAGAGCGGTATGTGCGATTCGAGATAATTATATTGCGGCTGAAGCAGTTGGTATTTCAGTGAGTAGATTTAAAGTTATGGCATTTGTCGTTGCCGCCTTTTTTGCAGGAATTGCTGGTGTTATCTATAGCCATAACGTAGGAACATTAAAGCCGACTACCTTTGACTATAACAAATCAATTGAGATATTAGTTATTGTAGTACTTGGAGGGATGGGAAGTATTCGTGGCTCTGTTATTGCAGCCATAATACTGACTGTTTTGCCGGAATTACTTCGAAGTGCAGATGAATTCAGAATGCTTTTATATGCAATCGTATTAATTGTAATGATGATTTTTAACTCATCGCAAATAAAACAGCGTATTTTATCAAGTGAAATCTTATCTAGGCTTAGAAGAGTGAAAAAGGAGGCGTAAATCATGGCATTATTAGAGGTTAAGAATTTAGGAATTTCGTTTGGTGGTTTACGCGCAGTTGATGATTTTAACATATCAATTGAAAAAGGTTGTCTCTATGGGTTGATTGGCCCAAACGGAGCAGGTAAGACAACGGTTTTTAATATGTTGACTGGAGTATATCTTCCAACCGATGGAAGCATTATATTGGATGGCAATAATGTAGTAGGAAAGAATCCTGCTCAGATTTGCCAGAGCGGAATAGCAAGAACTTTTCAAAATATTCGATTATTCGGGAAAATGTCTGTTCTTGATAATGTTAAGGTTGCTTTGCATAATGAATACAGCTATTCGTTGGGAAGTGGAATACTTCATTTAAACAAATATAAAAAAACAGAAACAGCTATGAACGAGCGTGCACTTGAGATTTTGAAGGTTTTTGATATGAACGAACAGGCACATATTCTATCCTCTAATCTTCCGTATGGTAAGCAAAGAAAGCTGGAAATTGCAAGAGCTCTTGCAACAAATCCAAAGCTGTTGCTGCTAGATGAGCCGGCAGCAGGAATGAATCCAAATGAAACAGCAGAACTTATGGATACAATTAGTCTGATTCGTGATAAATTTGATATTACCATTTTGCTAATTGAACATGATATGAAGCTTGTTTCTGGTATTTGTGAACAGCTTACGGTACTTAATTTCGGTATGGTGCTAACAACGGGCACGCCTGAGGCAGTATTAAATGATCCGGAAGTAGTGACAGCATATCTTGGAGAATAGGAGGGACGAAGTATGGCTATGTTACAGGTAACAGATTTGGAAGTAAGCTATGGAATGATTCAGGCGATTAAGGGAATCAGCTTTGATGTAAAACAAGGTGAAGTAATTGCCTTAATTGGAGCCAATGGAGCTGGAAAAACGACAATACTGCATACAGTCACCGGATTATTGAAAAGCAAATCAGGCAAGATAGAATTTGAGGGAAAAGACATCACCAAATTGGCGGGAAATAAAATTGTCTCACTTGGGATGGCACATGTGCCGGAAGGAAGAAGGGTATTTGCTGATTTATCGGTACTTGAGAACCTGCGACTGGGTGCGTATACAAGAAAGGATAAGCAAGAAATTGAGGATACACTTCAAATGATTTATAAACGTTTTCCAAGACTGGAGGAGAGAAAATCACAGCTTGCTGGCACATTAAGCGGCGGTGAACAGCAAATGTTAGCTATGGGGCGGGCACTCATGTCACATCCTAAGATTATTTTGATGGATGAACCGTCTATGGGACTCTCTCCAATTTTTGTTTCGGAAATTTTTGATATTATCAAAGAAATAAGTGCGGGTGGTACAACCGTACTGGTGGTAGAGCAAAATGCAAAAAAGGCATTATCGATAGCGAATCGTGCCTATGTATTAGAGACAGGCAAAATCGTATTAAACGGAGCCGCAAAGGAGCTGCTTGAAAACGATTCCGTAAAAAAAGCATATTTAGGAGAATAAACTGGAGGGATATTATGAGTAAATATGTAATTACAATCGCCAGAGGGTATGGAAGCGGCGGAAGAACCATAGGAAAAATGCTTTCAGAAGAGCTTGGGATTCACTATTACGATAGAGAATTACTTCGTCTTGCCTCCGATGAAAGTGGAATAAATGAAGAATTGTTTGGAAAAGCAGATGAGAAAATAAAGGATAGCTTTCTTTACAAAATAATGAGAAAATCCTATTCCGGAGAAATTATTACTCCAGATAGTGATGACTTTGTTTCTAATGATAATCTTTTTAATTTCCAGGCTAAAGTAATACGCCAGTTAGCTAAGGAGGAGGACAAGTCCTGTATTGTTGTTGGTAGATGTGCTGACTATATATTAAAGGATTGTAAGAATGTGATTCGTCTGTTTGTTCATGCACCATTAGAACATTGCATTGATAGGATAGAGCCAATGTCCAATGTATCAAGAAGAGAATTGCAGAAGAAAATTGAAAGAATAGATAAGCACAGAGCTGACTATTATGAATATTATACACACAGAGCCTGGGACAATGCGGCAAACTATGATTTGTGTATTAATACGAGTGAGCTGACCCTTCAAGAGGCTGTAATTCTAATTATGGAATATATTAAGCTACGTATAAAAGAATGAAATATCAACTCATTAAAATACTTGACAAAATGTAGCATTCGAACGATAATATACAAATACCCCTTAAGGTATATTTGTGGAGGTGTTTTTATGAAGAAGTGTATGGATGCGGATAACCTGCATCGTCGTTTGAAAAAAATTATCGGACAGGTACAGGCAATTGATCGTATGGTAGATGAAGATGTTCCTTGTGAGGATGTTTTATCCCAAATTAATGCAGCAAAATCAGCTCTTCATAAAGTTGGGCAGGTTGTATTAGAAGGTCACATTCAGCATTGTGTAAAAGATGGCATTGAACATGGAGATGCAGATAAGACGATTGAGAGCTTTACAAAAGCGGTAGAACGTTTTTCAAATATGGTATGAATATGAAAAACCAGCTAATTATTTGGCTGGTTTTTTTGTATCTATAAGCAAATACTACCCCAATTTCAATAGTACAAAAAGTAATGCCGTAGGCACCTGTTAGTAATATACTTGACAGCTAGTACCCCTATTGGTATAATTTACTTATACCCCTATGGGTATAAAGGAGGGATTATGATAGAATTAGAAAAGTTATTAAAATTGGGTGGGACAAAAAGGGATATCATTTTTTTAGCTGTTTCTGCAATTGCCCTAGTGATAAGCATCCTTGATCTTGTTCCGCTTCCAGTTGATGCGGCATGGGTGGCTATTATATTATGTGGGATTCCAATTATTTTTGAAGCTATGATTGGTCTAGTTACTTCTTTTGATATAAAAGCTGATGTGCTGGTTTCTATAGCATTAATTGCGTCTGTTATGATAGGGGAGGACTTTGCAGCAGGTGAAGTAGCGTTTATTATGCAGCTTGGAGCCTTGCTTGAGAATTTAACTGTGTCAAAGGCAAGAGCCGGAATCGATAAACTGATTCATCTAACTCCGCAGACAGCTAGGAGGATAATAGGTGAAACTCAACAAATAATACCTGCTAAAGACGTAAAGGTTGGCAATTTGCTTCGTGTACTTCCGGGTGAGACAATTCCTGTAGACGGAATTATAACGGTGGGACAGACTTCTATTAATCAAGCAGTAATGACAGGAGAATCACTACCGGTTGATAAAGCAGCAGGAGATGAAGTATCAAGCGGTACGGTGAACCAGTTTGGCTCTTTTGATATGAAAGCAGTTAAGGTTGGAGAGGACAGCTCAATACAGCGTATGGTTCGGCTGGTTCAGTCTGCGGATGCAGGAAAAGCCAAAATAGTAGGTGTTGCAGACAGATGGGCTACTTGGATTGTTTTCTTTGCTCTAAGTTCAGCGGCTCTTACTTGGTTGATTAGCGGAGAAATGATTCGTGCCGTTACCATTTTGGTAGTATTCTGCCCTTGTGCATTAGTACTTGCCACACCTACTGCAATTATGGCATCCATAGGTAATGCTACAAAATATGGATTCTTGGTAAAAGAAGGAGATGCGCTAGAACGGCTTAGCAAGGTAAATACGATTACTTTTGACAAGACTGGAACAGTAACCTATGGATCACCTAAGGTAACTGCCATTTATAGCTTCTTGCCGGAAATTTCATTGGATGAAATATATGCCTATACTGCCAGCGCGGAGGCACGTTCTGAGCATCCTCTGGGGAAAGCGGTTGTTCGCTGCTATCGAAGCGAGAAAAAGAGTGAGCCAAAGACAACAGAGAAATTTCAGATGTTGCCGGGACGTGGAGTCAGAGCAGAAACTTACAATAAGGAAATTGTGGCAGGAAATCTGGAATTGATGTCTGATTTAAACATTATAATAGATAAACAGCAGATTGCTAAGGCAACGGATCATATAGAGATAGGTTGTACAATTATATATTTAGCGATAGACCGTAAAATGGCAGGATTCCTTGCCTTGGCAGATACCTTACGCAAAGAAGCACCCGAAATGATTGAGCAGGTTATGAAAGCTGGAGTGAAAACAGTCTTACTGACGGGTGATCACGAAAGTGCAGCAAAGCATATTGCAAGTCAACTTCATATTCAAGAAGTATATGCAAACTGTCTTCCTGAGGATAAACTAAAATTTATTGATAATTGCCAACGCCAGAATGAACCGGTTTGTATGATTGGAGATGGAATCAACGATGCGCCTGCATTAAAAAAGTCTTTTGTCGGCATAGCAATGGGAGGAATTGGAAGCGATGCTGCAGTGAATGCAGCAGATATAGCGTTGGTTAACGATGATATTAAGGAAATACCACATCTACTGAACTTGTCGAAGAAAATGATGGTAACGATTCATTATAATTTGACTTTTTCGATGATATTGAACTTTTTTGCAATTATACTTGCCATGACTGGAATATTAAATCCAGTTGTGGGGGCATTGGTTCATAATGCAGGTTCCGTCTTTGTTATTATCAATTCGGCATTGCTTCTAAAATGGAGGAAATAAAAATTAGTTGCTTTGCAACTCACGTGGGTGTGAGAGTTCTTTCATAGGAAAGACCTTGTTGTGTTGTACTTTTAGGTTAAACATATACACAATTTAAGTTTATTTATTAAAATAATTGAACAATATTGACAATTATCTAATAATTTGATATTCTAGTGATGTCAAAAGATTCTAAAAATATAGTTGAATTATTAGATAAAAGGGGGAAGTGAGTATGTTATTTAGTAATGGGTTATGAAACGATAGCAACTGTTTATGAAAAATTTGAAGGGAACGGTGTTTTATGGAAAATATTAAAAAAATTTACAAATTGAAAACAGTTTTATGTCTTGCAATCTCGCTAGTGCTGTTTTTACTACCTAGTATCAGCACGAATGCGCAGGCGGATACTTCCAAATTAGTAAAGCTTTCTGATCGGATAAGCCAAACAAAAACATTGTCTGCCGACTCTAAGACAACTAATAAATTTCATGTTTTCTTACTGTTAGGTCAATCTAATATGGCTGGATATGCAAAATCGCAAGCTTCTGACAAAGTCACAAATTCTAGGATTCTTGTATTAGGGTACGATAACAATGCTGCTCTGGGAAGGGTAAAGGATCAGTGGAGTGTAGCTTGTCCTCCTTTACATGCAGCTTGGCTAGATGCAATAGGTCCTGGCGACTGGTTTGCTAAAACACTGATAGAGAAGGTGCCAAGCGGTGATACCATTGGTCTTGTACCATGCGCTATTAGCGGCGAGAAGATTGAAACATTTATGAAATCTGGCGGAAGTAAATACAATTGGATTGTCAATCGTGCAAAGATTGCACAACAAAGCGGCGGTGTGATTGACGGAATCATTTTTCTTCAAGGAGAATCCAATAATGGGGATACTAGCTGGCCTGGTAAAGTAAAAACATTGGTAAATGATCTTAAAACAGATTTACAACTTGGCGATGTTCCATTTATTGCAGGAGAGTTGCTTTACAGCAGCAGTTGTGCAGGTCATAATAAGCTTGTAAATCAGCTTCCATCACAGATTAAAAATTGCTATGTGGTTTCTGCAAGTGGTTTGGTGGTAGACCCTTCCGATACCTATTGGAAATTGCATTTTAGTCATGATTCTCAAGTGATTCTTGGTAAAAGATTTGCTGAAAAAATGATCCAGGCTCTTGGTTGGTAAATTTTTAAAATGTGACACAATCGTTAAATAAAATAATTAATTTCAATATTTTTTATAGGAGCTGTTACAAATAACTGATTTTTAGTGATTTGTGACAGTTTCTTTTTGAGTCTATGAAAAATCCACTTATTCAAAACGTTATCATAAGTGTCAAACTAATGATAGAGCAAAAAGTGCAATAAAAAATAATAAATTCATAAAAAATGAGTAGAATTTATGAGTAATTGTTGGTAAACTTTATATATATAATAGAAGTATCAAAAATTCTATCTCAATATTCTATCAGCAATAGTAACTAATCTAGAAAAAGGGCTATATATTAAAATATAGAAAGAGCTGGAATTTTTTATCATACAACATATGAATCAATGGAAGAAAGAGATTCTAAAAGTGGAAAGTAAATAGTTTTTATATTCTTAGTAAAATCAAGAAGAGGGGTAGGGTATGCTACAGGAAATTAATATTGTGTCGGTTTGTATCAGGGTTTTGCTTTCCGTGTTAATTGGTGGATTTCTCGGGATGGAAAGGGGAAGAAAAAACAGACCAGCAGGATTTCGCACATATATATTAGTGTGCTTGGGTTCAACATTGGTAATGATGACTAACCAATATGTTTATCAGAAATACCATATTTCTGATCCGGTTCGTATGGGCGCTCAGGTTGTGAGTGGAATTGGTTTCTTGGGAGCAGGTTCTATTATTGTAACAGGTCGTCATCAGATCAGAGGAATTACTACAGCAGCGGGTCTTTGGTCAGCCGCTTGCTGTGGTCTGGCAATTGGAATAGGATTTTATGAAGGTGCCATTGTTGGTGGTATTGCGATTTTAATTGTTATGGCAGCAATGGAAAGTGTGGACGATATGATACGAAGCCGGTCTACTGTAATGGAGTTATATTTGGAATTTAACAGTAAAAAGCCATTTAGTGTTTTTATTGAATATGCAAGAGACAATAAATTAGAAATTAAAGAGATGGAGATTAGTAAGAGCAAGCTGGCAAAAAACATGGATTTGTGCGCCGTTATTACTATTAACAGTCAGATCCGTAGAAATAGAGAGTCAATTCTAGAAATTATCAGTAGCTTTCCGGGAATCAATTATATAGAGGAACTGTAGATTTTGTAATACTATGATTGAATTATAACTAATACAATACCAAATTCGATACGGCTCTGCCTATGTATAGGAAGAGCCGTAAAATTATAATACAGTACTATTTATTATTATAATACTCATTTAAAGACATTCCGTTTGAACCAAGAGGTATCTGATGGTCAAGACCGATGAATTTTTCACCTGACTGCCATAGAGCTGGTTTTAAAAGTTCGTATTTGGCTTCATCCCAAGTTGACCAGTCATAGCCTAAAAGTCCGCCAGTATCCCCTGAATTAGGATTCAAACACCAGAAAGTGTGGTTAATATGGTTGTCAACAATGTAGTCTCTTAACAAGGTCATCCATTTTTGAGTATCTCCTCCATCCATGAATCCGCCCCATTCTCCGATTAAAAGGGGAGCTATATTTTGGTCATTAATATAGGCCCAAGTATCATACCAATAATCATCCAATAAAGTCTGAGAAGTAAAATCTTTATTAAACCATTCCTGACTGCTGACAGTAGGACCATAATCATGAGGAGAATATACAATCTGGCTATTTAATTGGCCTAAATCAATTGGATAATCTTTTACTCCTCGTAAATTAGCACCCCACCAAGCTCCATACCAAGGAGATTGTTTTGCAGAAGCTCCCCAGATATCTGGTGTTTCATAAGTATATCCCAACTCAGTTTTCGGATACTGTTCCACACCTTCAATCATAATAAGTAAATTCGGATTTGCTTCAAGAACCTTTGCGGCACACATTTGTGAAGCATATTTCCAGTTGTTTTCATCTGTTGAATTATCCCATTTTGCCATATCTGTCGGTACAGTTTCTGAATATCCTCTTTTGCCGTGTGGCTCGTTTTCTAAGTCGAATGCTAAAATGGTATCATCATTTTTATATTTGTCAGCTAACCAGACTATGGTATCCATCCATTTATCGGTCGTAATTTCACCGGCTGTAGATGTGCTCAGTCCATACCATAGCGGATAGACATGCCCTGAATTATTTGAATCAGGACTATGCACATCGATCATTACCTTAATACCAAGTTCCTTACAATATCCCATAATAATGTCAAATATATCCATACTGCTTTTCGTTTTCTTTGTTGCTGCATCATAAAAATCTGGATTGCAAACATAATAAGGTGGATCATTTGCAGCCGTTACACTTGAAACAGCATTAGGTGTACCTGCCATCCAACTGTACAAAAGCTCAGAAGAAATTGGAATTCTTAAAAGTCCGATACCTCGGTTTGCAATTTCAGTCAGTATACTTTCAATATCATACCAGGCACCATGCAGCACATTTTCTCCACAGTTAAAACCAAACCAGTTTGCACCTGTCAGCCACACCTCATTATTGTTGCTGTCGTAAATCTTATTCCCTTCACAATGTAGCCAGTCATCTTGATTCGTATCGGCAGCATATATCGTTTGTGTGTTACTGATACAGCAAGTTGTTAACATTAAAGCACTTAAGAATGAAGCTATTTTTTTTATTTTTCTCATTCAATTTCCCCCTATCATAATGATTGTTTATGTTCATTCAGATGCTTTATCTTATAGATATAAAGATATAGTCTTTATAAGAATTTTAATAAAGTATCCTGAAAGAATTATACTACAAAGTTAGACAAAATAAAATAATTATTTTGATCTATCTAACTTTTTTCCTATATAAAAAATTAATATAAAAAAAATAATAGTTTTTTTGCTTGTATGTTTGATACAGCAAGGTTATACTAACTAATATAAATACTTTAATAAAGAATATTAGAAAAGAGTTAGGAGATTGTAAGATGCCAAGCAAGAGGGCAAGTAACATAGAAGTAAAAAAAATTAACAGGAATCGTATTTTTCGATATGTTAATAAGTATGAACGAGTATCAAGGCCGGATATAGCGTCGGCACTTGGAATAAGTACGCCGACTGTTCTACAAAATATCAATGAACTGTTACTGGAAGGTCTGGTTTTAGAGGTAGGTGAATTTCAGTCAACCGGTGGACGTAAGGCAACAGCCATAGCGCCGGTTCAAGATGTATTTTACGCTATGGGTATTGATATCACACAAAATCACGTTGGACTTGTGCTGACTAATCTATCCGGTGAAATATTAAGACATAAGCGCGTAAGCAAAATCTACCGTAATAAAAGAGATTATTATAAAGAAATGGCAGATATAGCAAAAACCTTTTTAGCGGAAGGGGCTGGGACGGATTTTAATATTGGCGGTGTAGGAATATCAATCCCGGGTATTATTAATTTACTCAGCAACAAAATTATTTACAGTCATGCCTTGAATATTACTAATGTTGATTGCAGTGTGTTTACAGAATTTATTCCTTATCCATGTACTTTTATTAATGATGCAAATGCTGCTGGAATTGCTGAAATATATCATATCGAAGATAAATTTAATGCTGCATATCTATCACTGAGCAATTATGTAGGTGGAGCAATTATACAAGAGCATGATTCATTCGGTGAACACGATATGATTAACAGTCTGCTTTATTTGGGAGATAATCTGCGTGCTGGAGAGTTTGGACATATGACTTTAGTGCCGGGTGGAAATCACTGCTATTGCGGGAAAAATGGTTGCGTTGATACGTATTGCTCTGCTAAGGTTCTTGCCAGACATGCAGATGAAAGCTTGGAGAAATTCTTTGAAGAGCTTAAAGACGGAAATGACTCTTATGCTGCAATATGGGAGGAATATCTGAATTATTTGGCAATTGAAGTAAACAATCTGAGAATGGTATTTGATTGCAGAGTTATCATTGGAGGTTATGTTGGCAGCTTTATTGAGCCGTATATAGCAAGATTGAGAGAAAAGGCAGAAAGCCGTAATACGTTTGAAACTGACGGTACTTATATTTTACCTTGTCGCTATAAGGTAGAGGCATCAGCCTTGGGAGCTGCGCTACAGTGTGTAGAGTCTTTCATCTGTAAAATTTAAAATAAAAAGTATAAAATATAAGCGCACAGGAGCACTAGAGTAAATTACTCTGCTCCTGTGTATTTTTATATAAATAAGAATTTCCTCCCAAATTCTTATTGTATCGATAGTAATCCAAGCGGGATGTGCAAGGAAGATATCACTACGTATATTCGACTTGTGAAGTATCGGTGGTTCTCATAAATGAGTAGTGAGAGTTTTATTTGGAACTGGTTCAAAATTCATAATAAAAGTAAGTTCAATTTAATATTTTTTAAAATTAAAAATATTAATGTTGACAGGAAAAAAAAGAGGTGATAATATGAACTAAATACTTAATTAAATAGTTTAATAAAGAATATAATAAACAGACGGATTATACAGTGAAAAAAGTAAAATATAAAAAACTATAATCAATATATATAAAAATAATAATACAAAAATAGAATTATACAATGATTTATACAAAGATATTGACAATGTAATAGAATATGATAGTATATCGATTAAGTTAATATGTTTTATAAAATGTAATTATAAAATATATTTACCAATGGTGATAAGAAACTGAATATGAACCCAATATAGAAATTAGGAGGTATTAAGGTGAAAATGAAAGCATTGGTGTATAAAGGAGCAAGAGATCTTTGTATTGAGGAGATTGAGATTCCTCAAATCGGCGAAACAGATGTCTTGATTAAGGTAAAGTATTGTGGTGTATGCGGTACAGATATACATATATACAATGGAGATGGAGGTGCATTTGAAGTGATGCCGCCTCTTGTCATGGGACATGAGTTTTCTGGTATTGTAGAAAAAATAGGATCTAAAGTGACAAAAGTTAAGATTGGAGATCTTGTTACAGTAGATCCAAATGATATGTGTGGAGAATGCTATTATTGTAAAAATGCAATGGAGCAATTTTGCGAAAATGTAGTTGGAATTGGAACTACGGTAAACGGAGGATTTGCAGAATATTGCGTGGTATGTGAAAAGCAGGTCTTTCCTTTTAAAGATGGTATGGATGCCTTAACCGCATCTATGACAGAGCCGGTTTCTTGCTGCATTCATGGAATTGATTTGTGTAATATAAAGCTTGGTGACGAGGTTCTTATTATTGGTGGCGGACCAATTGGTCTTATCTTGCTTCAATTGGCCAAAATGGCAGGTGCCAGCAAGGTAATTTTGTCTGAGCCGGTTGCTGTAAAAAGAGAGCTTGCCTTAAAGCTTGGGGCGGATTTAACTATTAATCCGCTAACAGAAGATACAACAGCAATATTAAAGTCTGAATGTAACAATATCAATACTGTAATAGAATGCGTAGGAAATATTAATACAATTAGCAATGCAATTGAGTGGGCGGGTAAGGGTGCAACTGTTATGATGTACGGATTGACAGGTCCAAAAGCACAGCTAACCATAAAGCCCGATGTTGTATTTAAGAAAGAATTAAAGCTGACTTCTTCCTTTATTAATCCTTACACAGCACAAAGAACAATTGCACTTTTGGAATCCGGGAAATTAAATGTAAAAGAGCTAATCAGTGATATTGTTGAGCTTGAGGACTGTGTAAAGGTATTTGAAGATGAGGAATATAGAAGAAAGGGCAAAGTTGTAATTAAAATTGGCAATTAAAGCATTTTAAACATAATGGCTGTAAAATGGGAAAGAATAGTGAAGGAGACATGGAAAGGAAGGAACGCTTGTGATGTCAAAAGAATGTTAAAATGTGCAGATGGGCAAAAGCAGCCTATTTGTTAAAACTTAAACAAAATATGCTGATAAAATATGGAATGAACTAGACGAAATACACAAAAATAGTCATACGATTTCTATAACATTGTTAAAAGTTGGTCAAAGTGCATATGAAAAATAATTTTTTTAAATAAATTATTGACATTATAAACAATGTGTAGTAAAGTAAATTAAAGAGTTAAACAAAGTAATTTTACAAAACTATTTTAAAAAATAATTTCAAGTATATTTAACTATAGGTATACAAGTCTTGCTATTCATAATAAAAAGAGAGGGATAAGATATGAAACATGACATTTTTTCATTGAAAGGAAAAGTATGTATTGTAACTGGTGGAAATCAGGGCATCGGAGAAGTTGTAGCATCTTATATCGCAGATGCAGGAGCTGATATCGCAATATTTGATATGGCAGATGCCACAGCGGTAGCAGAGAAGATAGCAAAAGAATATGGAGTACGCGCAAAAGCGTATATCTGTGATGTAACAAAACCAGACAGTGTTTCGGATTGTATCAATCAGGCGGCCGAGGATATGGGAACACTTGACTTACTATTTAATAATGCAGGAATCTGCGTGCACAAGCCTGCACTGGAATGTGAACCAGGCGACTGGTTAAAGGTAATTGATGTAAATCTTAACGGAGCCTTTTATGTAGCACAAAAGTTTGGTAAGTATTTAGTTGAGAATAACAAGACAGGAAATATTGTAAATACGGCTTCCATGTCAGCAACCATTGTTAATATTCCACAGGGACAAGCGTCTTATAATGCTTCCAAGGCGGCTGTTGCTCATATGACAAAATCTCTTGCAGTAGAGTGGGTTAAGAAAGGAATACGAGTTAACTCAATCAGTCCTGGATATATAAAAACCGCCATTACTGGAAATTCTAATCCTGAATGGCAGAAGCTATGGATTGAATCCATACCGTATAAGAGAATGGGAACGCCAGAAGAATTAGCAGGAGCGGTCATTTATTTACTTTCAGATGCTGCCACCTACACATCCGGTTGTGACATGATTATAGATGGCTGCTTTACCGTAGTGTAACTATAATTTATACAAGCATTCGTATTCGAAATAAATAGCATAGTGCTGTTTATACATAATGAAATAGGAGGATACAATTATGAGAAAGAAAATTATGGCATTATTACTTGCTACCGCAATGGTGGCGACATTATTGGCAGGCTGTAGCTCAAGCAAACAGGAGACTGCCAGTGAAGATACTACAAAAACAGAAGATACAAAAACAACAGACTCCACACAGACAACCACGGATACTGCAAAAGATCAGGACGCAGAAAAGACATTTAAGGTTGGTATTACAATTCAATCTCTGGAAAACAGCTATTGGGCAGGTGTATTTGGAGTGGTTGAGACATTAATGAAAGAAAAAGGCTGGGATTATACAGTTCTTGCTTGTAATGATAGCTCAGCAACTCAGATTCAGCAGATTGAGAATTTCATAACAGATCAAGTAGATTTAATCATGGTTCACCCATCTGATCCAAACGCAATTGAGGATTATTTAAAAGAAGCAAGGGATGCCGGAATCAAGGTTATGTGTTGGGATGATAAGATGACAAATACAGATCTTAACTGGATTCTTGACAATACGAAGTTAGGTTATTCAATTGGTCAGGAAGCTGCAAATTTCATTAACGATCACTATTCAGCAGATAATAAGGCTCAGGTAGCAATTATGAATTATCCTCAAACACCAATTTTGTTAGAAAGAGAAAATGGTATTTTAGCAGCGTTGGAAGAAATCTGTAAGGATAACTATGAAGTAGTTGCACAGCAGCCAGCACTTGATGCGCAGACAGCATTGTCAAATATGGAAACAATTCTTCAAGCTAATCCGGATGTAAAGGTGGTATGCTCTATTGGAGCAGGCGGTGATATTGGAGCAAATGAAGCTTTTATGACAGCTACTGGTGGAAAAATTCCAGAGGATATGGGTATATTCTCAGCAGACGCAACACAGCAACAGTTAGAAGCAATTGTAAACGGCGAAGCAAGCAGAGCTTCCGTTGGATTTGAAGGCTCTAACAAAAAGACTGCAGAAGCAGTTGTAGACTTATATGAGAGATTGTTAAACGGAGAAACCTTTGAAGACCAGAATCTTGTAAGACCGCTTCTTGTTATTGACTCAGAAAATGCAGCAGAATATTTAGCAGATTATAAATAATACGCGGTAATTGACTAAATTGTTAATGTGGAGCTGTCATGATAAACAGCTCCACATTTTATCAAAGAGGAATGGTGTGGTAAAAGTATGAATGATGAATATGTATTAGAGTTGCAGCATATTAGAAAAGAATATCCGGGTGTGATTGCCTTAAAGGATGTTTCACTTGAGGTTAAAAAAGGTGAAATTCTGGCATTAATCGGAGAAAATGGTGCGGGAAAATCAACTTTAATTAAAACTTGCTCCGGTGCTGTTATTCCAACATCAGGCAAAATTGTGATTAATGGAAAAGAATTCACCAGCATGACACCTCAGCTTGCCGCAGAGAACGGAATAGCAATCATTTATCAGGAATTTAATAATGTAAAAGGTCTTTCAGCCGCAGAGAATCTTTTTCTTGGCAATCCGATCAAAAAGGGATTTATTGTCGATACGAAAGCAATGGAAAAGGAAGCAGAAAAGGCGTTTGCACAGTTGAATATTAAAATTAATCCCAAAACCTTAGTAGGTGATTTGACAGTGGGCTATCAGCAAATGATTGAAATTGCAAAAGCTATTAAGCAGGATGCGAAAGTACTGATTATGGATGAACCATCGGCACCACTTACCAGTGCAGAAGTAGAAAGCATGTTTAAGGTCTGTGAATTACTAAGAGCAAAGGGTGTATCGATTATTTACATTTCTCACAGGCTAGAAGAAATTTACCGCTTATCTGATCGTATTGTAGTATTACGTGATGGTGAATATATTAAAACTCTTATTACAAAAGATTCTCATGTGGATGAATTGATTCAATTAATGGTAGGACGTGCATTAACAGAATCTTTTCCCCTCAGAAAAAATTGTATCAAGGATGATGAAATTGTTCTTGAACTTTATAATGTATGTGGAAATGGTGACAGTGATATTAATTTGAAGATTAAAAAGGGAGAAGTTTTGGGGTTAGGCGGTTTAGTTGGAGCAGGGCGTACGGAACTAGCACAGATGGTATTTGGCTCCGTAAGAAAAACTTCAGGAAAGATAATATTTAAAGGAAAAGAGATTGATCCAAAGAGTCCTCGTGAGGCGATCGATTATGGAATCGCTTTGGTGCCGGAAGATCGAAAGCGTCATGGTGCATTGCTTGGAGTTTCGATTAAGAATAACATCAATATGCCAATCTACAAGAAAATATCCAAGGCTTGCGTCATTAGCTCAAAGCAAGAAACAGAGATTGCCAATCAATATAAAGATGAATTAATGATAAAAACTCCGACATTAAATCAGCTGGTAAAGAATTTAAGTGGTGGAAACCAACAAAAGGTAATACTTGGGAAATGGCTTGCTGCAAATTCTGAACTAATTATATTTGACGAACCTACCCGCGGGATTGATGTAGGTGCTAAATTTGAAATTTACAAGTTAATGAATAACTTGGTAGAGAAAGGCAAAACCATTCTGCTGATTTCTTCAGAAATGGAAGAATTAATGGGTATGTCAGATAGAATTTTAGTCTTGGCAGAAGGACATATAACAGGAGAATTAAAAAAAGAAGAATTTAAGCAGGATTCGATAATGAGAATGGCATCTGCCGTTAAGGAGGTACAACATGAAGAATAATGTTCTCAATCAATTAAAAAGTAAAGCAATTTGGGTTGTATTTGCAGTTCTATTTATAGGATTTGCTTTAGCAAATCACAGATTCCTTTCCTCATCCAATCTCTTTACCATAGCCAGACAGGTATCCATGTATGGCATTGCATCAATTGGAATGACCTTTGTTATACTGATAGCAGGCATTGACCTTTCAACCGGTTCTATTATAACGATTGTAAATATTGTATGTGCTTATTTAATGGTAAACAGTGGCTTTAGCATGACAGCAGCCGTAATTTGCGCTTTACTGATGGCTACTATGATAGGTGTGATTAATGGATTTTTAGTATCTTCTATTGGAATGCCGGCATTGATAGCCACCTTTGCAACACAAATAATATTTGAAGGTGCTGCCTATCTTCTCTCCGGCGGAACTCCGGTATATGGTTTTGATGAAAGATTTAAGTTTATTGGCCAAGGATATATTGGACCTATTCCGGTTCCTGTTATTATTATGATAGCCTGTTTTGCAATTGGATCGTTCATTTTGAACAAAACCTATTTTGGACGCTATTTCTACGCAGTGGGAGGAAATGAGGAAGCTGCAAGGCTTTCCGGTATTCGAGTAGGATTTATCAAATATTTAATCTATGCATTATCTGGCCTATTTGCAGGGCTTGCAGGTATTGTAATGCTTTCTCGTACTAATTCTGCGCAGCCAACCGCAGGAAAAGGCTATGAGTTTGACGTAATTACTTGCGTTGTACTTGGTGGTGTTTCTGTATCAGGTGGTTATGGAAAAATGTCAAATGTAGTTGCCGGTGTTTTAATTATTGGCATATTGACAAATGGTATGGTTCTCTTAAACGTAAGTACGTATATGCAAATGGTAGTAAAAGGACTTGTACTAGCACTTGCTGTAGGCTTTGACTGCTTACAAAGAAAACGTGTAGTAGCATAGTAGATAAAGTTACAACTATAAATTGAATCAGAGGAGAAAACTTATGAAAACGACAATGACACAGGAAGTAATGATTGCGCCACATGAGATTACCTTTCAAGAGATTCCGATTCCAACGGTAAGTGCCAAAGAGGTATTGGTAAAAATAAAAAGAATAGGTGTGTGCGGAAGTGATATTCATGTATATCACGGAAGACATCCTTATGTTACCTATCCATTGACTCAGGGGCACGAAGTATCGGCAAGAATAGAGGCATTAGGTGAGGGAGTAACAGAATTTAAAATCGGACAAAAGGTCACTATAGAGCCACAGGTATATTGCAAGAAATGTTATCCATGTACACACGGAAAATACAACTTGTGTGAAAACTTAAAGGTTATGGGATTTCAAACAACCGGAACGGCAAGTGAGTATTTTGTTGTTGATGCATCTAAGGTAACACCACTTTCAGACGGTATGACCTATGATGAAGGTGCTATGATAGAGCCTCTTGCAGTGACAGTTCATGCATGCAAGCGTGCTGGAAATGTAGCAGGAATGAAAGTAGCAGTTCTTGGTGCAGGCCCTATAGGTATTATGCTAAGCCAATCATTGAAAGCTATGGGAGCTGAAATTGTTATGGTAACTGACATTTCTGATTATCGGCTTGAGCTTGCAAAAAAGTGTGGAGCAGATTTTGTTTATAACACTAAAAAGGTTGATTTTGCCAAAGCTTTTGTGGAATGCTTTGGAGAAGACAAAGCAGATATTATTTATGATTGTGCAGGCAATGATATTACAATGGAGCAGGCAATTCAGAATGCCAGAAAGGGCAGTAAGATAATCCTTGTTGCTGTATATGCAGGTATGGCCAATGTTGATCTTGCAAAGCTAAACGATTCCGAATTAGAGCTAAATACATCAATGATGTACAGGCATGAAGACTATGTGGATGCAATTCGCTTGGTTGAGGAAGGTAAGATACAACTAAAACCTCTTATGAGTAAGCATTTCTCGTTTAAGGAGTATCAGTCGGCATATGAATACATAGATAAGAATGCTGAAACCACAATGAAAGTTTTAATTGATGTCGATCCCAGCGACGATTAAGTAATAGTAGAGGTTATCCCAAAAGTCATGAAACGACATTAGGGACAACCTCTTTGTGTTATATATTAGAAAATACGCTAAAACAAATTGACAAGGGTAAATATCAAGTATATAATTAAAGATAGATTTATAAAATAGATTTATAAAATATATTTAAAAAATATTTTAAAAGGAGGAAATCGTAATGGGAATTATTGAGAGAATGAGATTGGATGGAAAAGTGTCCTTTATAACAGGAGGAGCCAGAGGAATTGGAAAAGCAATCGCAACAGCAATTGCTGAGGCAGGCAGTGATGTGGCAATTATTGATTTGGACATGGAAGAGGCTGAAAAAACTGCAAAAGAAATTGAAATGCTTGGTGTAAAGGCTATTGCCATTCAAGCTGATGTAACGAAAGAGGAGGAGGTAGACCATATGATGCAAATCATCTTGGATACCTTTGGTAAATTAGATGTGGCTTTTTGCAATGCAGGTATTTGCATGAATATTCCTGCTGATGAAATGACCTATGAGCAGTGGAAAAAGGTCATTGATATTAATTTAAATGGAATATTTCTTAGCTCACAGGCGGCTGCAAAAGTTATGTTAAAGCAGAAAAAAGGCTCCATTATTAATACTGCATCCATGTCTGGACATATTGTAAATGTCCCACAGCCGCAATGCTCTTATAATGCATCAAAGGCAGGCGTTATTATGCTGACAAAATCAATGGCAGTTGAATTTGCGAAAAAGGGTGTACGCGTCAACTCAATTAGTCCTGGTTATATTGGAACCGAGCTCACATTGCAATCTCCGACTTTGAAGCCTTTAATCGAACAATGGAATGAAATGGCACCACTTGGACGAATGGGAAGACCTGATGAGCTTCAGGCTATTGCAGTATATCTTGCAGGTGATACAAGTGATTTTACAACAGGTTCGGATTTCGTAATTGATGGAGCATTTACCTGCTTCTAAAACATAGGAGGTATGAGATGAAAAAATATACAATAGGGATTGATTATGGCAGCCTTTCAGGGAGAATTTTGCTGGCTGATGTAGAAAATGGTGAAGAAGTTGTTTGCATTGAATCTTTGTATAAACATGCAGTGATGGATGAGGTTTTGCCTGATGGTATTACAAGGCTTGCACCGGAAACAGCTTTACAGCATCCACAGGATTACCTTGATGTATTGATGACAATTCCAGATGCGCTTCGACAAGCTAAAATTACCAAAGAGCAGGTAATTGGAATTGGTGTTGATTTTACCTCATGTACCGTGCTTCCGATTGATAAGGATGGCACCCCTCTATGCTTTCATAAGGAATATGAAAACCGTCCTCACGCATATTCAAAGCTTTGGAAACATCATGCGGCTCAATACGAGGCTGATAGATTTAATCAAGTTGTAAAAGAAAGACAGGAGGAGTTTATCAAACGCTATGGTGGAAAGATGTCTTCAGAGTGGGTAGTTCCAAAGGCGATGCAGATTCTTCATGAAGATGAAGAACTCTATCATGCAATGGATCGTTTTATCGAGGGAGGAGACTGGATCGTACTTTCATTGACCGGTTCTGAGAGAAGAAGTCTTTGTCAAGCGGGTTACAAGGCAGTATGGTCTAAGAGAAATGGATATCCTTCAGATGAATTTTTTAAAGCATTAGATCCTAAGTTAGAGCATTTTGTGGATGATAAATTAAGCCGTGAAATTTATCAAACTACAGACACGGCAGGATATTTGACAAAGGAAGCAGCAAAGCTCACGGGGCTTATGGAAGGAACTGCGGTTGCAGTTGCCAATGTAGATGCCCATGTTGCACTTCCAGCGGTAAAGATTACAGAACCGGGTAAAATGCTTATGATTATGGGAACATCAACTTGTCATATTATGATGGGAATGGAAGAAAAATTTATTCCCGGAGTTGGCGGTGTGGTAGAGGATGGAGTTGTTCCTGGATATTTTGCTTATGAAGCCGGTCAGGCATGCGTAGGAGATCATTTCGATTGGATGGTTCACAATGCGGTACCGACACTCTACGAGCAGGAGGCAAACGAAAGAAAAATAGGAATTCATCAGTTGCTCACAGAAAAAGCTTCCAGATTAAAGCCAGGAGAAAGCGGGTTGCTTGCGCTTGACTGGTGGAATGGTAACCGAAGTATTCTTACTGACGCAGACCTCACAGGAATGCTTCTTGGCTGTACACTTCTGACTAAACCAGAGGAAATATATCGCACGCTAATTGAAGCCACCGCCTTTGGAACCAGAGTGATTATAGAAGCTTTTGAAGAAGGTGGCGTGCCAATTAAGGAGTTATTTGCTGCGGGTGGTATTGCAAGAAAAAATGAGATGTTGATGCAAATTTATGCTGATATTACAAAACGTGAAATTAGAATATCATCCTCTGCACAGGCTCCGGCTTTGGGTGCTGCACTTTTTGGGGCAGTGGCGGCCGGCAGCAGAAACGGTGGCTATGACACGATTGAGGAGGCATCAGAAAAAATGTCTCGTCTTGAGGATCGAATGTATTCGCCGATACAGGAAAATGCAGTAATCTATGATGAATTATATAAGGAATATAAAATGATGCACGATTATTTTGGCAAAGAAAATAATATAATGAAGCGCTTAAAGAAGCTTCGCAACCAAGCCAAAGGCTCAAATTAGCATTTCAATATCGATTGATTGGATATTAAGGCTTTCAGTGGCTTTACAAGCTGGGAGAATTTTTATATAATAATAGACAAATACCTATGAAATGATGGTGAGCTGAATGAATATTTTTGATATTAAACAAAAAAATAGAGATAAAATATATTTTTATATAAGAAAGAAAAAAATGGCCACAAAACAGGACATAGCTTATGATTTACAACTAAGTCTTCCTACTGTTACACAAAATCTGGAATATCTGGTTGAACAGGGGATGATTGGCGCGGAGTGCAAGGTTGCCAATAAAGCAGGTGGTAGAAATCCTGTAGCCTATTCCTATATTTCTGATGCAAAGGTTGCAATTGGTTTGGATATTACAAGACATCATATTAAAAGCATTATTGTGGATTTGGATGGAAATGTTATTAAGTATATTTACAAACGGCAGAACTATCGTCGTGATGATGAATACCTCAAGCTTTTAGGTGAAGCGGTAGAAGAGATTATAGAAAGTGTTAAATTAAACCGCAGCAAAATTTTGGGTGTCAGTATTGCAGTGCCAGGACTTGTAAACCATGAAGAAGGATATGTAATACAAGGTAGAGTAATTGATAATGATGGCATGAGTTGTGAAGAATTTTCTAAGTATATATCATATCCTACAAGACTCATTCATGATTCATATGCTTCCGGTTTTTCGGAAATATGGATGTCTACAGAAATACATAATGCATTTTATTTTAGCTTGTGTGATAGCGTAGGCGGATGTGTATTATTAAATGATAACGTTTATCTGGGCGATGGTCTGTATAGTGGAGAAGTAGGACATCTGAATCTGATCCCGGATGGCGGGCAATGTTACTGTGGACAAAAAGGCTGTTTAGATGTTTACTGCAATGCAGAAGTTCTATCCAGTCATACGGACTGTGACTTGAATCTTTTTTTTAGTAAGCTTGAGCAGGGTGATGAAGAGATGCAAAAGGTGTGGGATCAGTATTTAGAACATCTGGCTATGGCAGTGACGGATATCAGAATGCTATTTGGCTGCACTGTTATTCTTGGAGGCTATGTTGGAGCACACATGAAAGCTTATATGCCATTGCTTTGTGAAAAAGTAGATGCAAGAGGTCCTTTTGGGGAGTCCTCAAAAAGTTTTCTGATTCCTTGCAAAAATGAGATAGAATCAGTGGCTACAGGTGCTGCCTTGTTTTTTGTAGATGAATTTCTAAATGACATAAGTAAAGAAGTACTGTAGTCTAGAGATACATTAGAATTGAAAATAGTGAGAAATTTTTAGAAAGAGAAGGCGAATACTTATGAGAATAATTAAAGCAAATCCGTTGACGAAAGAAAGTTTTGCCCCTTATGGAGAGTATGCCAGCATTCAAAAACCAACGGGCAATCATATAGGCTCGTTTTATCCCGATCAGGTTCACTTGTCTGTTTCAGGAGATTTACCGGTGGCTTTTTCACCGCTCGTTTGTGAGAAGTCTGATAAAATGATTATAACAACTGCTGAATTTCATAACACAACAGCAGAAGGACTTCTTGTACTTGATGATGATGTAGTGTTGCATGTTGCACCACCATCTAAGGATCCGGTGCCGGAATTGACAGAAGCTTTTATTGTACCACAAGGTACCATGATAAAATTAAACATAGGCGTGTGGCATTTTGCAGCAATGCCGATTAATAAGGATAAAGCTCATGTATTAATCGTCTTGCCAGAGAGAATCTATGTAAATGATTGTACGGTAGTTGAATACGATGAAAAAGATCATATGGAAGTTCAGATATAATATTAAAAATGATCAATGCAATAGTAAAGCACAGCTTTCGTTTTAATGTGGAAGCTGTGCTCTTATTTACACCAGCAGTTGACATTCCACTCTGTTTCTTCCGTTTTTTTTGGCTTCATAGAGCTTTTGATCAGCAATTATAATTAATTCATTGTGTGAAATATTCGAAAGTGGTTCTTTATAGGCTACACCAATACTAATCGTAATGTGCATAGAATTGTTTCCCGCTTCAAAAACATAATGATCAATCGTAGCTCGAATTCGTTCGCTTAATTGAAGTACGGATTCAAAGGATTGATTGGATACAATTATGCAAAATTCTTCACCTCCATAACGCCCCACAAAATCACATGTTCTTAAAGAAGCTTTTAAAACATTGGCAATGTTTTTAAGAACACAGTCACCAATTTTATGACCATAGGTGTCATTCACTTTTTTAAAAAGATCAATATCAAACATCATAAAGGCGATTGAATATTGCTGACGTATTGCTTTGTTAAATTCTTTTTCAAAAAGTTCCATGATCATTCTATGATTATAAAGATTAGTTAAGCCATCTTTCATTGCAAGTGATTCAAGCTTTTTTTGCTGATCATAATATCGGATTGCTGATTTTAAGCGAGCTACAATTTCAATTTGGTCATAAGGCTTTTTAATATAATCAAATGCACCAATATCAAAGGCTTGCCTTAGCACCTTGCCTTCTGTAACAGCAGTGACCATTATAACTGGTATACTGCTCGTTTCCTCTGTATTTTTTAATGATGTACACACATCAATTCCATCGATAGATGGCATAATAATATCAAGTAGAATGGCATCAGGCTGAATATTTAATACGGCTTCTATTACGTTTATTCCATCTAAGAGAGTATAAACATCGTAGTCTTCTTCCATCAGTATATCTGAAAGTATTTTTAAATTCATTTTACTGTCATCGATTGCTAAAATTTTTCTTTTCATTGTAATCTTGTATGAGTGCAAATTAGTTGGTTCCCATACGTTCCTTTCACAATTTTTAAAATTTTGCTATATATAGAAATAGAAATGAGAATGTGTAAATGTGTGTATATTAATAATAGTACATTTATATGTTGTTTCGGTCAAGTGTTTTAATAGCCAAAATAGGTAAATATTTAGTATTATAAAAAAATGGATTTATACTGATACCAAAAAAAGAGATAGCTAAAAATTCGCTATCTCCTTTTGGGTTAATCTATAATGAGTGAAACATTTATATCATCAGCTGTTCATTCAAACTTAATATAATTAATCACATTCTCTGCATGTATAGTGTGTATGAAGCAGTTTATGTGCAATTTCACTGTTTGGTTTATCCAGAAACTCATCGTAAAGCTGTATGATTGCCGGATTTTGATGTGACTTACGAAGAGGTTTGTTACGATCCTCTTGATAAAGTGCATTTGCTCTCTTCTCAAGCTTTTCATAATGACCATGTAAATATGGCTGTCCGCCTCCATCAATACATCCGCCTGGGCAAGCCATAATCTCAATAATCTGATAATCTGCTTCACCGGAACGAATCTTTTCCAATAGCTTTCTTGCATTTCCTAAACCGCTTGCAATCGCAGCCTTAACCTGCATATCTTTAATCTGAATGGTAGCCTCACGGATTCCGTCCATACCTCGAAGCATAGAGAACTCCACATCATCTAAGGTTTCATTTGTAATCCATTCGTACGCAGTACGAAGTGCTGCTTCCATAACTCCACCGGTTACACCGAATATAACGCCAGCTCCGGTTGACTCGCCAAGGAAGCTGTCAAATTCTTCGTCATGAAGGGAATTAAAATGAATTCCTGCTTCTTTGACCATCTTAGCAAGTTCTCTTGTACTGATTACGATATCTACGTCATTGCCCATTTCTTCTCTTGCTGCTTCATATTTTTTTGCCAAACAAGGCATTACAGATACAACAATCATATTCTTTGGATCAATGTTCATTTTCTTTGCATAATAGCTTTTTGCAATAGCACCGAACATCTGCTGTGGTGATTTACAACTGGAAGGAACATCTAATAAATCAGTAAACTCACGTTCAAAAAAGTTAATCCATCCAGGGCAACAGCTTGTAAGCATTGGAAGTCTGCCACCGTTTTGAATACGATCCATTAATTCGGTTGCTTCCTCCATAATCGTTAAGTCCGCAGCAAAGTCGGTATCCAATACTCTGTCAAAGCCTAAAGATCTAAGTGCTGCTACCATTTTTCCGGTAACCGGTGTTCCGCATTCGTTGCCGAATTCTTCACCTAATGCAGCACGTACAGCAGGAGCTGTCTGAACAATAACAAATTTACTATCGTCATTTAATGCATTCCATACTTTAGAAGTATTATTTACTTCTGTTAATGCACCTGTCGGACATACAGATACACACTGACCGCAGAAAGTACAATTGGTATCAACCATTGGCATTCCAAAAGCAGGAGATATAACAGTATCAAAACCTCTGTTTACTGCTGATAATACGGATACTGTCTGAACTTCATTACAAACAGTAACACATTTTCTACATAAGATACACTTGTCTAAGTTTCTTACGATAGAAGCACTGGAAACATCCTTTGGAAATGTTGACATTTCACCTTTGTATTTAATTTCTCGAATTCCCATATCTGCTGCAAGTGACTGAAGTTCACAATTTGTACTCTTTTCACATAACAGACAATCCTGGGGATGATCCGATAATAAAAGCTCGACAACGTTTCTTCTTGCTGTAATAGCCTTAATGGAATTAGTCTTAACAACCATTCCCTCAGAAACAGGAGTATTACAAGAAGGTGCAAGATTTCTGCGTCCTTCTACCTCAACCATACAGACACGGCAAGAACCTGGATTGTGTTCTGAACCATCATGAAGGTTCATGTGACATAATGTTGGAATATTTATTTCAAGTAATTTGGCAGCGTTTAAAATCGTAGTACCTTGTTCAACCTGCACTTTTTTACCATTAATAGTAAGTGTAACTAAACTCAAAATGTCCACCTCTTTCTTTAATATGATATTAACCTTTGACTATTGCATTAACAGGACAGCTAGAGAAGCATGCTCCACATTTAATACATTTATCTTGCTGGATTACATGATGCTCCTTAACCTTACCTGAAATACAGGAAACAGGACAATTTCTGGCACATTTGGTACATCCAATACATTTATCCGTAATTTCATAGCGTACCAGATTCTTACAGACACCTGCAGGACAGGTACGATCTTTTACGTGAGCAACATATTCATCCCCAAAATATTTCATCGTACTTAATACTGGATTTGGAGCTGTTTGTCCAAGACCACATAAAGAGGTATCTTTTATTGTTTGAGCAAGTTCTTTTAGGGTTTCAAGATCTTCTTCGCTGCCTTCACCGTTTGTAATCTTGGTTAAGATTTCAAGAAGTCGCTTATTACCAATTCGGCATGGTGTACATTTACCACAAGATTCTTCTACCGTAAATTCAAGGTAGAATTTGGCAATATCTACCATACAGTTATCTTCGTCCATTACGATCATACCGCCTGAGCCCATCATTGAGCCAATTGCAGTTAAGGATTCATAATCAATCGGAAGATCTAAATTATCAGCAGGGATACATCCGCCGGAAGGTCCGCCCGTTTGTACAGCTTTAAACTTTCTGTCATTTTTAATTCCGCCGCCAATATCATAGATAATCTCTCGTAAGGTTGTTCCCATTGGAACCTCTACTAAACCTACGTTATTGATTTTACCAGCAAGCGCAAATACTTTGGTTCCCTTTGAGCCGGCAGTTCCGATTGAGCTGTACCACTCAGCACCATTGTTAATAATGGCAGGAATATTAGCAAGTGTTTCAACATTGTTTACACAGGTTGGCTTATTCCAAAGGCCACTCTCAGCCGGGAAAGGAGGTTTATTAGTAGGTTCTCCACGCTTTCCTTCGATGGAATGAATCAATGCAGTCTCTTCACCGCAAACAAAAGCACCAGCACCGTATTTTATTTCAATATCAAAGCTAAAGTTGGTTCCAAGGATATTATCACCAAGAAGTCCAAGTTCCTTAGCCTGTCTTAATGCGATATAAAGACGATTAACAGCCAATGGATATTCCGCACGGATATAGATAAATCCTTTGGATGCTCCAATTGCGTAGCCGGCGATCGCCATTGCCTCTAAAACGCTGTTTGGATCACCTTCCAGAATAGAACGATCCATAAATGCGCCCGGATCACCTTCGTCTGCGTTACAGATAATATACTTTTGGTCAGCATCATAAGCCTTTGCAAAAGACCATTTCTTACCTGTTGGGAAGCCACCGCCTCCTCGTCCACGAAGACCAGAATCTATCATTAGTTTGATCAAATCATCCGGAGTCATAGTAGAGATGACCTTACCAAGTGCCAGATAACCCTGTGCACCGATTGCCTGAGTAATATCTTCTGGATTAATCAACCCACAGTTTCTTAAAGCAATTCTTTTTTGTTTCTTATAGAAAGACATTTCGTCTTGTCTTTTTACTTTATCTTTGATGGTAGGCTCTTCATAAAGAAGTCTTGCTACCGATCGGCCATTTAACAAATGCTCTGTTACAATTTCTTTCGCATCCTCTGGCGTAACATGAATATAAAAGGTATTATCCGGTTGAATTTTAACAATAGGACCTTTTTCACAGAATCCAAAACATCCGGTAATTGCTACCGTTACTTCATCAGAAAGACCGGCTGCATCTACCTCTTTTTGAAGATTCTCAAGGATTTTTGTACTATCAGCAGATTGACATCCGGTACCTCCACAGATACTAACATAACGATTACATCTTTTATTTTCAGCTGCTAATTCTTCTTCCAGGGAAGGTGATAGCATTTCTAACTGTTTAGAGAAATCTTTTGCTAAATTTTGAAGCTCTTCATAAGAATTAATTCTATTCAATGCTGGTACCCCCTATTCATTATATTCATTTAAGATTTTGCCAACCATATCTTTAGTAAAATGACCATATACTTTGTCATTTACGGTTACAACAGGAGCAAGACCACATGCCCCAACGCATCTTAAAACCTGAAGAGTATATTTATCATCAGATGTGGTTTGTCCTACTTTAATCTTAAGCTGACGCTCAAATTCTTCTAAAACGTCTCCTGAACCTTTAACAAAACAGGCGGTGCCCATACAGACATTAATGACATATTTTCCAGTAGGTTCCTCTGTAAAGTAGGAATAGAAAGTAACAACTCCATTTACTTCTGAAACCGGAATATTTAGTTTTTTTGCTACGAATTTCTGCACGTCTTCTGGTAAGTATCCAAATATTTCCTGAGCTTTGTGAAGGACTGCAATTAATGAGCCTTTTTTATCAGGTAGATCTTCAATAAACTTCTCTAGCTTATTAAAATCCTGTTCAATTTGTGGATTAGAACACATGAAAAAATACCTCCTTTTATTTTTAGTGTATTTGCCACACTAATTATAACAGATTCAAGTAAAAAAAAGTAGTATCATTTGTTAAAAAATTAATTATCTTGTTGAAAATTGTAACTTGACTTTTTTTATTGCTAATAGAATAGATAAATACTTAATTTTATACTTTATAGAAGACAAGTATACATAGCAATGTGAAAAGCTTATAAGCGATAATTAAGGAAAATAGTAAGATAAAATTGTCAAAATGTTAACTTATTGTTATTATATTATAAAGAATTGATTTTTGACTATAGTTGAAATAAGGATATATAAGAAAGAAAAGGAATTTAAGACAAAATATGAATAAAATAGTGATCGGAATATTGGCACACGTAGATGCAGGAAAGACGACTTTATCAGAAAGCATGCTGTATCTAACCGGCAATATCAAAAAATTAGGTAGAGTGGATAATAAGGACGCATATTTAGATAACTATGAACTGGAAAGATCAAGAGGAATTACTATATTTTCTAAGCAGGCGATGCTTGAAATAGGACAAACGCAGATCACTTTGCTGGATACCCCTGGACATGTAGATTTTTCAGCCGAAATGGAAAGAACGCTTCAAGTACTTGATTATGCCATTTTGGTAATAAACGGTGCGGATGGTGTGCAAGGTCATACGATAACTCTATGGCGGCTGCTTGATATGTATGAGATACCAGTTTTTTTGTTTATCAATAAAATGGATCAAAATGGTACTGATCAGAATAAAATAATGAAAGACATAAAAAATCAGTTGGATGACAGTTGTATAGATTTTGGGAGTGAGGGGTCAGAAAAGTTTAATGAGCAGCTCGCTATGTGTGAGGAGGGAATGCTCGAAGATTTTTTGAAAATGGGACATGTTAAAAAAGAAAAGATTCGTGAAGCGATTAAAGAACGTAAATTATTTTCATGTTTTTTCGGTTCGGCTTTAAAACTGATAGGTATTGAGAAATTTATGGAAAGTTTACTTAGGTATATGATAATACCAGACTATCCACCTGAGTTTGGGGCAAAAATATTTAAAATAGCTAGAGATGAGCAAGGTAACCGCCTCACCTATATGAAGATTACAGGTGGAGGGTTGAAAGTAAGAGATGCTTTGACTAATAACGTTTGGGAGGAGAAAGTAAACCAGATACGCATTTACTCTGGTCAGAAATACGATGTTGTAAATGATATTGAGGCAGGCTCTGTGTGCGCAGTCACAGGGCTTTTGCACACAAGACCGGGAGAGGGCTTGGGAATTGAAAAGGATTCAGATACACCGGTGCTGGAACCAGTTTTATCCTATCAAATTCTTTTACCGCAAGGGCAAGATCCCAGGCAGATGCTTCCAAAGCTTCGACAAATTGAAGAAGAAGAACCAGAGCTTCATATTATATGGAATGAGCAGTTGCAGGAAATTCAGGCTCAGTTGATGGGTGAGGTACAGATAGAGATTATTAAAAGTCTGGTTCAAAGCCGTTTTGGAGTAAATGTTTCCTTTGGAGCGGGAAAAATTGTTTATAAGGAAACGATTACTGAAATGACAGAGGGGGTAGGTCACTTTGAGCCACTGCGTCACTATGCGGAGGTTCATCTGCTCTTAGAGCCTGGTGAGCTTGGAAGCGGACTTTTATTCGAAACAAAATGTAGCGAGGATATATTAGGTAAAAGCTGGCAAAAATTGGTTCTGACTCATTTACAGGAGAAGGAGCATAAAGGGGTTTTGACAGGCTCAGCTATTACGGATATGAAAATAACATTGGTATCCGGCCGTGCGCATATGAAGCATACGCAAGGCGGTGATTTTAGAGAAGCGACCTACCGTGCAGTGCGGCAGGGGCTGATGGAGGCCAATTCTATATTGCTTGAGCCTTACTATGATTATGTGCTTGAGGTACCAAAGGACATGGTTGGACGGGCAATGACTGATATTGAAAAAAGGAAAGGAACGAGCGAAATTACACATACCAATGGATTGATGACTGTTCTTTGCGGAAGTGTGCCTGTTAGTACAATGAGAAATTATCAGCAGGAGGTTATAACTTATACGAAAGGAACAGGCAGACTGTTTTGCAGTTTAAAGGGGTATGCACCATGCCATAATGAAGCAGAGATGATAGAGAGCATGGGATATGATGCAAAAAGAGATTTGGAAAATCCAACTGGATCTGTGTTCTGCGCACATGGCACAGGTTTTCTGGCTTCCTGGGATGAAGTAAAAACACATATGCATGTAGAAAGTTATCTTCAAAGCAAGGAGGATATACCACAGGAGGTATACCAGAACCAGATATCAGAGGAGCAGGAACGCTTTGTCAGTCAGGAGGAAATAGAGCAAATTATCAGCAGTACTTACCGTGCCAATCAGGGGAAGAAATCAGTTTGGAAAAGGAGCAAATCAGTTCGTGAAAGCTATTTTGAATCATACTCTAATGTAAGTAAAACAAAAGAATGTAAGGAAGAGTATCTTTTGGTAGACGGATATAATGTTATCTTTGCCTGGCCAGAGCTTAGTATTCTTGCAACTGATAACATGGACGCAGCTCGAACAAAATTACTTGATATACTAAGTAATTATGAAGGAATACGAAAATGTAATATTATTGTGGTATTTGATGCCTATCGTGTTCAGGGACACACAGAGGAAGTCATTACTTATCATAATATTCATATGGTTTTTACAAGAGAGGCTCAAACCGCAGACCAGTATATAGAAAGATTTGCTCATGATAATCAGAATAAATATAGAATAGTGGTTGCAACTTCAGATGGCTTGCAGCAAATCATTATCAGGGGAGCAGGAGCAGAGCTTTTATCAGCAAGAGAGCTAAAGGAAGAGATTGAAAGGGCAAATGAAAAAATAAAACAGGAATACAAAGAAAAGCAAGAGAGGGAACATAACTTTGTATTGGATGCAATGACTTTGGAAACCAGACAGCAGGTGGAGGAAATAAATAATAAAGAAAAAACAAAGCTTTAAAGATATTATGATACCAGAATATTGATTGGTGAGTAATAGAAAATAGATGAGTACGGATTATGTCAGTAAAAAATTCCAAAAATAAATTCTAATCTTGTCCCTATCATCATAAGATATGCCAAGGAGGTTGATACGTATATGGATAATCAATTGGCATTTGAAGAAACTTATTCAGAACAGGATATAAATAAAGAATGGGATGGATTGACCAAGGATGAAGTTAAAAAGTCTAGGGAACAATACGGAGTAAATCGCTTGAGCAAGCAAAAAAGAAAAGGAATTTTATTAAGCTATCTGGAAAGCTTTGGAGATCCGATGATTAAGATTTTGCTAATTGCTTTGGCAATCAACGTAATCTTTTTGTTTCATGAATCAAATTGGTTTGAGTCAGTAGGAATAGCCGTTGCTATTTTATTAGCGACCTGTGTTTCCACACTATCAGAATATGGCAGTGAATCCGCCTTTGAGAAAATGCAGGAGGAGGCTGCTAAGATTAATTGCCGTGTAAAGAGAGTTGAGGGCATCATGCAGCTTCCCATGGATGAAATAGTAGTTGGCGATGTTGTCTTATTACAGGCAGGAGATCGAATTCCGGCAGACGGATATTTAGTGCAAGGTGCTCTTGACGTAGACCAGTCTTCCCTTAATGGGGAGAGTAAGGAAGCAAAAAAGTTCCCTAAGTATTTAAGTAAAGGAGTCTCTCACAAAGAGAGTGATTTTCTGAATCCGACACTGTTGTATTCAGGAACCGTCGTTTGCTTTGGAGAAGGACTTATGAAGATATCAGAGGTAGGGGACAATACCTTTTATGGAAAAATCGGTGCTGAAATTCAAGAAGAAACAAGAGAGAGTCCGTTAAGTGTCCGCTTACATAAGCTTGCAGGTTCAATCGGAAGACTTGGTTATGCTGCTGCAATCTTTTCGGCAGTTGCTTATTTGTTTAATCATATTGTGTTAGACAATCATTTTGAAACGAGGCTTATACTTGAAACAATTACCTCATGGAAGGCAATGTTTTCCTGTCTGCTGCAAGCTTGCACGTTAGCTGTTACAGTAATTGTTATGGCAGTCCCAGAGGGTCTTCCGATGATGATAACAGTTGTACTGTCTTCTAATATGAAACGAATGCTAAAGGATAATGTTTTAGTCAGGAAGTTGGTAGGGATTGAAACTGCAGGAAGCCTTAATATATTATTTTCGGACAAGACTGGTACGCTAACAGGTGGTAAGCTAAAGGTGACTCATTTTATTACAGCTTCCGGTAAAATATATGAAGGAGAGGGCTTCTTTAACAATCATTTTAAATTAGGGGATATTGTAAGAGATTCTATTATTTACAATTGCCAGGCATATTTAAGCGAAGAAGCAGTGGTGGGAGGAAATGCTACGGATCGTGCATTGCTGCAATTTGCAGCAGGCTCCCATGTTCCTAAGAAAAATATTCATAAACGAAGCACGATACCTTTTACCAGTGAGCAAAAATATATGGCTACTACAATTACAGGGGATTGGAATAAAACACTAATAAAGGGTGCTCCTGAGAAAATTCTTTCACATTGCACAAGATTTTATGATGAATCAGGAGCTGTTTTTCCTTTAGCAAGCCGTACTAAAATTGAGAGTCAGCTAAAAAAGATGACTCAAAAAGCAGTTCGCATTCTTGCCATAGCTACCTCTGACAGTACAATGGACAGTATGGAAATCAAGCGAAGAGGTTTTTCTAATCTGACGCTGGTAGGATTTATAGGGATTCGTGATGATATACGCAGTGAGGCCAAGGAGGGAATACGTCGGGTGCAGACTGCCGGTATCCAGACTGTTATGATTACCGGCGATTCTAGAGAGACTGCTTATGCAATAGCAAAGGAAATTGGTCTGATTCAATCTGAAAAGGAGTTGGTTCTGACTTCAAGAGAGTTAGCTTCTCTGTCTGACTCAGTATTAACAGAGCAATTATCTGAGCTTCGAGTGGTGGCACGGGCACTTCCAACAGATAAGAGCAGACTGGTTCGTGTCGCGCAAGCAAAGGGGCTGGTGGTTGGTATGACTGGTGATGGTGTCAATGATGCTCCTGCTTTAAAGCAGGCTGATATTGGATTTTCGATGGGAAGCGGAACGGAAGTGTCAAAAGAAGCAGGAGATATTGTCATACTGGATGATAATTTTTTATCTATTGCTAAAGCCATTTGCTATGGCAGAACGATTTTTAAAAGTATTCGTAAATTTATAATTTATCAGTTAAGCATCTGTATGTGTGCAGTAGGAGTTACGGTAATAGGACCTTTGGTTGGTGTTGATTTTCCGATTACGGTAATACAAATGCTTTGGATTAATATTGTAATGGATACGCTGGCAGGCCTTGCATTCAGTGGAGAAAAGGCTCGTTTAAAATACATGGATGAGCCGCCAAAGTCAAGAGATGAACCTATTATGAATTCTTATATGTTGAATCAGATAACGGTAAACAGTGTTTATGCAACTCTTTTGTGTTTGTTTTTCCTGAAAGGTGATATGATACAAAGAATATTTATGAACCGGGAAGAAATTTATAAGATGACAGCATTCTTTGGTCTGTTTATGTTCTCAGCAATATTTACAAGTTTTTGTGCGCGTACACATGAAGTAAATATTTTTGATTGTTTGTCTGCGAACAAGCCTTTTTTATGGATAATGGGCATGGTAACAGTGATACAGATCACTATATTATATTTTGGTGGTAGTGTATTTCGAACCGTGAAGCTAGAAGCTAAGGATTTAATACTTGTTGTAATATTGGCCTTTACGGTGATACCCGTTGATATTTTAAGAAAATCAATATTAAGCAGATATTCTGACATTCAGGGTACATAAGAGGCTATGATGTGAACTAAAGTAAAAAAGATATTATAAAATGAATTGTTTTACAATAAATGCGGGATAACTAAGAAAAGGTAAAGTACATTTTGCATGCGGCTATGGGTGAAGATGAGTTTATAATAATTTCCAGGATATTAATAGCTTAGAGTAGTGAGTAATAATTAAGAATAGAAAATTGACAATATAAAATAAAAGTGGTATATTTAATTGTCCACAATATAGTAGCATGCTATGTAATCAGAACAAAAAGGATATATTTAACATGGAAAAGGAGGTACATTCTATTGAAAGAGATATTTACAAGAAGAAGTATACGTAAATTTAAGGATCAAATGGTTGAACCGGAAAAGATTGACCGTTTACTGAGAGCGGCTATGCAGGCACCGTCTGCCAATAATCAGCAGCCATGGGAATTTATTGTTATAAAAGAAAAAGAGATGTTAGAGCAGGTTTCACAAACATCTCCTTATGCAAAACCAGCAGCAGATTCGGCGGTTACATTTATTATTCTTGCCAATGAAAAAGAGCTTCACATTCCAACAGCATGGGAGCAAGACTTGAGTTCAGCAGCACAAAATATGCTTTTAGAAGCAGTTCATCTTGGACTTGGCGGGGTATGGTTTGGAGTTGCCACAGCAGATACAGTAGCAGAAAATGTTAAAAACTTATTTCAACTGCCCGACTATATTAGACCATTTGCTATGATTTCAGTGGGCTATCCGGATGGACAAAAAAATGAGTTTGTAGATCGTTATCAGGTAGATAAGGTACATTATGATAAATGGTAATAGAAAAGGAGATTATACAATGATTAAAGTAGTAGCAAAACAAGTGATAAAGGCAGACAAGATAGAAGAATTTCTTCAAGCAGCAAAGCAACTGGTTCAGGATACAAATCAAAAAGATGCAGGTTGCATCAGCTATGATTTATATCAGGATGTGTCAAACTCGCAGGTTCTAACCATAATTGAAGAATGGGAGAATAAAGAGTCTCTTGATCAACATATGAAAGCAGAACATTTCCAGAAAGCGATGGTGGTTTTTAAGGATTTCACAGAAGGAGAAGGCGAGATAAATCTTTACCAAAAGTTGTCTTAAATAGTTGATTTATCATTAATTAGCAAAATTAAATTTTTATATACATGAACGTTCATAAATACTAGATTTTTGTATTTATGAGCGTTTTTTATTTTATAGAGGCGTGTCCAGCGAAGCTGGACCACACCAGTCGGTGCAAGTCCGGTTATGGTAATCGCCAGTGAGCCATATAGTCAAACTCGGTGCGTTGTAGTAATGCAGGGTGCTAAGCGAGTGGGTAATGTAACTTCGAAAGAGGTG
>NZ_QICS01000008.1 GCF_003201285.1 Lachnotalea glycerini | reverse complement strand
TTCTCCATCTCTATTAACCTCTCTTTCTACGTTTAAAACGAGGGCGATTATTCACCCTCTGTACCTGAATTTGTTATATCTTCTACTTTCTTATTAACAATATCTAGTCCTTTGATTAGGAATGTTGGTACATTAGCTCCCATAGCAACTACATTTTCCAAGATGCTGCGTAACTCATTAATCAAATATGTAGCCAACGTGAAATACCCAAACAGTACTACAAAGCCTAAATCAATACCTATCATGTTACCCATGTCTTGGAAAACCATAGAAACAAAAAAGGCAATGCAAATCACCACCCAATACCAAACTTTCTTAAAGATTCCCTTTGCGCCAACTGCGGAGCTTTCATTTTTCAAGTAGTATTTTGCTTTGATAAAGCCAGTAGTATAATCTATGATATTGGCTACTAAAAATCCAAGGAATAGAAACCAGTATCTCCCTAATAGCGCAGCTCCAATCGCTGCAATTGCTCCATAAATTAAATTTGTAGTGTTTTGCAATTCTGTTAATTTTGTCATAGTCCTTTACCTCTTTCTTAGTTGTTTTCTTCAACAATCTGCTGCATTTCCGCTTCGGTTATCCAGTTCTTTTTTTACTGCTTTTTGTAGTATTATTTCGCCCTTTTCCTTGCCTTGTGCTTTGTATATTCTTGTTAAGGTGTAAACCATATTATTTCACCTCCAGACCGTTTATTAATAATGTGTCAATAGTTTCTTCTAGGTGCTTAAGCTTTTTAGCTGTAATATCAATATCCTTAAAGGTTAACGTAGTAATCATCTTGCTTTCTCCTGTCTCCTCATCCGTTTCGGTTACTATCTCCGCTTTAGATAGTGTTTTATCTTTGTAGATAGCGCATAATGCCCCTGCTTCATTTAGATAGCTGATTTGACTTAAGTTATCATCTGTAAGTTTTGTATACAGCGTTGCAAAATCAGATATACTATTTAATACGCATTTATATTGATTTTCTGTAGAACCATCTAAAATATATATCTCATCTGAATTTTTAAATTTAATTCTTTCCATATTTATTCCTTTCTTTACATAAAAATAAGCTTGATCAGCTAGTTAATTTATTACATATTCAATTATTTTTACCATTACTAAATATCAGTTTAATTTGATACATAATTTACAGACAATATATAAGTTTCATTTACTGCAAAAGAACCAAACAATGTCAATCCTCCACCTGCCGTCACTTCACATAAATATACTCCACCCAAAGAACTATTTGTGGCTATACCTGTCGTAGTACCTGAAATTGGTGTAGGTAAAGAGGATGCTACGCTGTAATTGGTACTCGCTGTTGTAAATTTTACCGAAATGCTAACTGAAACTCGTTTACCTTGTTTGACGTAACCGCCGCTTAATCTCGTTACATTTGCTCCAACGGTTGGGATTATTACTGTATTATTGTCCAAATTATCAGTTATCGTTGTAATCTTATCATCTAATATTTTACCTTGTGTTGCATCTAATGCATTACCTGCTACCGTTGTAGAAAGATTGGCTACGACACTTGTTTTGTCTAGCTTGTTATTTTTTAGATACCAAAACTTACTCTTAAATTCTGCCGTAAAATTTATTGGTTCTTCTGAGGTTGTGAATATATTTGTTGTGCCCTCATAGCTATTCATTATATATGATGATGTATTGTTGCTAATAACAAGTGCGCTGTCTGCCTTGTACTCTTTGTTTTTATTACATACAACTACCATAAATTTGTAATTATCTGTAGTAGTTCCTGTTGCTCCAACAATATGCATCATGCACAAATCTGTGTTGTAATTTAAAGAAAACTCAACTTCTTTTAATGTCTCAGAATTAGTCTCTGCTACATTAACAAAAAGACTTGATGATGGATTTCTAACCCAGTACTGAAATGTTATACTTCCACTTATCGAACCACTTAATTGTATTATTTTAAAAATATAATCACCACTATTTAAAGTAGCCGATGTCGGAAACTGTCTTGAAGCATTATCATAATTGCCATTTATTACTACGATTTGATGTTCTGCGCTGACCGATATTGAAGCCGCTCCTGTAATCGCGTAATCGTCCAATCCTGCCACATTGTACTGCGCATTATTTTCCGATATAACATTAAAATCACTTATACTTGTGTCTATGTCTGAAATAATCACGGATGAATCGTTTGAAGTATCATAAGTAATACTTGCGCCTGTTGCTGTATATTCTGTATCTTTAAATTTATTTAGAAACTTTTTAAATGCTGATTTAACATATGTAAATAAATTTTCAAGCGTTGTACCTGAAACGATGTTTGATAAAATTTCCATGAATGAAAAACTGTTTTCTTCCGGTTCGTCAAACGCTATCGGCATTTCAGACGTAATGTCCCATTGTTTTTCCCATTTCGCATTTGACTCACTTGGCTCTGAATTAGTATTTTGATTTAAGCATCTCCAATAAACATAATCGTGAATTACTAAATCATTAAGCACATATGTTATCTGGTCGCTCCAATTTCTGCGAGGTGTCAATCCTAGTCCGATTCCAGCAATTCCCTCTCTTGTTATATTTGCGAAGTAATCTTCATTTGTTGGATAAATGTATGAGTTTGCTGGTACTGGATTAACAGCAATATACCCTCTTGTAATTCCATCACCTAGATTATAAGAAACAATATTTCCTACCGAATAAGCTTTATTTAATACAAATTGTCCGTTATCAGCTAGGAATACTGTAAGTGATTGAATTATCGCATTAATTCTATCAGTAACGTCTTGTGACCAATCAACAGTATTTGAATCATACCAAGCTGTAAACTGGCTAGAACAACTAGCTTTGAAGTTAACCAAATATGCATCAAATTGCGAAACAAAACTAATATTTTCATTATTCATACCTGTTTCAAATAAAGTCTTTTGCTCATTAAAATATGTCTGAAATTCGGCTGCCAAATCTCCAGAACTCGTTTCAATAAATCCCATTATTGTATTCATGTTTCTACATATAGTATTAATATCTTTTGCCCCGATAAATGTACCTGTCTTAGTGTAGACAGTGACATCAACTAAGCTGATACTTCCATCTGCATTGTTTACAATCATATATTTTCTAACTTGGTTCACAGAGGTATTTAGTACATCATCCTGATAATCTGTTTTTAACATTTCAAATGCCATAATTAGAAGCGCTCCTTTCTACCCAAATAAAAAGCAAGCCTTCGCCTGCTATTGTGTTGAGCTGTTATTGTGTTGTAAATTCTTAGACATGCACTTTCGATACGGTTTAAATCTGCAAAGCCAATGAAAGGAGTATTGTCATAGTACAAAATTCTTGTACCGATACTGAATTGATTGGTATAGGTCTTTGCCATGATAGTATCAAGATTAGAGGTTATCATGTTTATTTCGTCCGCATATGGATAATCTTCATAATTTTTATCTTCTCCCATAGTAGATAACGAAAACTCAGGATAAAGTTCAATGGTCATGGTCTTAAGTTCATCTATGTTATTCTTTATCCGGTTGTAATCTTCTATATTAAAGTAATCGCCTGTGTATGTTCCCTCTATATCATAAGATTCATTCCAGTCTAACTTAGGTTCTATCCATGCCATATCACTCCACCCTCTTTCTAGTTACTAAACTACCACTTAAAGCACCGCCATTATTGCTTAGTGTCGATTCTTCTACTACAACTCTCATATTATCTTCATATTTATTTTCCTGATAAATAATATCCGTGATATTAATTGCTGGCTCACCTCTATACGATATTTCATACTCTCTATCGGATGTGAAATATTCCCCAAGCCATTCTAGTACGTCTGCAGCATGTCCTTGGCTATCAATGAGGGGATTGCTCCATTCTTTTGTAATTCCCCGATTATTTAACTGTTTTGATAATTTTAGAGTTGTTATATTGTATTTGTACCCCTCTACAACTAATCGGAGTTTTGTAGTTTGAGTTAATCCACTGAATCGGCATTTTACATAATAAGCACCAGTTTCTATGATGCTTACACCTCCACTCGTCGCATCCACTAAGCGAATAGAAATGTTATAAACTGGACTGGTAAAGTAAAAAGTTCTCTCTAAATCATCAAGATAAACATCAACATCCTCATTAACAAATTGTTCCAAAGTAGAGGATTTTCCGTATATATTTTGTGAAATATACAATGTTTTTACCTTTTCCAATTTGTTAGCCTTTGGAGTGCTCAGCATATCATTGTAGGTAATGTGATAGTCAGTTAAGTCACCAAAATGAAAATTATTTAAATGAATTCTGTTAAACGGCTCTTGGGTACCAACAAACTCAATTGAAATCTTATCAAATTCTTGGAAATCGTAATTCAATATGTAGCTTGTATCAATATCCTTTGTAATTGTGATAGATTCGACTATATTATCATATAAGTACGTTCTTACAATAAATCCACTTGGCAATGAGCCACCAAAGGTCAACTGGATTCCATAAGTCTTAAAAGAAGCTTCAAGAGATCTTGTGATAACTGGATTGCTTTCAAACTCTCCGTTTTCATCACTCACAAACGAACTAATGTATCCAGTATTAATACTTGATTGCAGATTTCGAGGAATAAAATACTGCTGACTGCCAACCTTGGTAAAATTCTGCGTATATTCCGCATATTCTTGCTTTACAGTTTCATTAAGCGTATTCGCTACATTACTATATGAAGTTTCTCCATTACTAATAATTGAGCTATCGGGTATAAATGAGGACTTTAACTGTATTTGTCCATCACGATTTACACTTAAGACACAGCGTCCCGCATTTGCAATAATCTGCAAAGCTTCTTTGTGTGTCACATTTGGAAGTGGATTTCTGACAGTTACTTTTTTTAAATATGGATCTATGTACCTATTCTTCTCTTCCACTGCTCCATCATTAAGAACTAAAACAGCCAACGCATACAAAGTAATGCCATTCGTGTAGTACTGTCCTTTATAATAATTATCGTCAAGCTCTCTTAGCAAATCCTGCGCCTTAATTGTAGCCGTTTGGTCGTCAGATTCCCACGCCGAAACCTTGAGCGTTGCTGTCTTTATCCATTCAACTGTGCCATCTTCCAGTTCATAGCCAAAGTAAATTGTCATATCTTGATTCTCTTCAAGAAAATTAATCAAGCTGGCAGGATTATCTACGTTGAACTCCATATCCCTATTATTTATCGTTACTGAAAAATCTGATTGGTAAATGCTATCTGATATTGCCGAACCATAATTATTTAGCTTACTTGACATAATATGATTGTTATTAAATGCAAGTCCAATACCAAATTGAATACTATAAATTCTTACTCGATTATATGTAAACCGCATTTTACTAACTGTAATAATCAAATACTTAGTATCTTCAAAAATAAAATCAGTCTCAAAACTGCCTGTGTCATTATTGGTTATGATGCAGGTATCTCCTGTTTCTCCATTGATTTTGAAATCAATAGGATAATTTTCTCCGAAGTCAATTGTTGCTCCTTTAATTTCAAGGGGATCTATTGTATTAAAGTCAATTCTTATAACTACATTTGAGCTAACAGGCATTGCACTTGTAATCAGACCATTCTTGTATCTTTGTGAAGCTGTACGAGGAATAAAATACTGCTGACCATTTACTTTTGTAAAGTTATTTTCCAATGTCGCATACTGAAAACTATCATTAACATTATTGAATAGCTTCGAGAAATCTGAATAATTAGTGTAGGGTGATTTATCTTTTATGTATGCACTTCTTTGAGCATCTTGATTAATCAATCCCAATGAAACAATTTGATATGTGCGATTTCTATATTCCTGTTTCATCTGCTCCTTATAATCTTTACTTGCTCTATGCATACTAAGTTACCACGCTTTCTATAATCCACAGTCAATAATATTTACTGCACAATCTTTATATTTTACTGGTCTTCCTGAATCGTCAATTTCAAGCACATCTGCCGTTCGGTCACCTGGATACATCTTGATTGTTACCCAATCATTTGCAGCCATGTCCCAAATAGTAGCGATTACAAAAAATCCGCTGAACTCTTGCAACATAGATGCCCATGTGGTGGCATCAAGAACTGGCCATGTCAATGAGTCAACTTTGTTTTGGTCACGTCCTATTTTTTGTCCTACTACAACACCATTTGCATTTCTGCCAGCATCAACTAAAGTACTAATAACCAGTTTTGGAAATCTTGCCGGAGCTGGAAACTGCTTTCCGTTTATTGTTATAAAAGCCATATGTATTACCACCACCTTATGAATAAAGAAAACCCCTCGATTTCGAGGGGTATAGATTATGTCGCAAAGCTAAAACCATTAGACTTTTTAACACTTTCTAATTCTTCATTGACCTTACGTCCATTCAAACTTACGTTTGTATCTTTAGCTAAGATTCGTCTTAAAAGTTCATTTTGTTCTCTTAATAAATCATCACTTGTACCGCCACTTGAAGCATTTTTCATACCCTGTACTACTGCGTTTGTGATAGCTGTTGTAATTTGGTCGTTGTTGGCTACTGCAGATTTATTTCCGATTCGTCCAACCATTTCAGGACCATTTTCTCTTGCGATAAATGCTTCGCCCATATTCGGGAAGCCACCATCCTTATAAAAACTTATATTTGGAATTGGAATATCAATATCAAGACCAAAAAATGATTTTGTACTGGTAGACCAATTAATATGAAATGTTGGTAACTTTGCAGACTTAAGACCATTAATAAAGTTTGTTACTATTTTCTTACCCTCGTTGTACATATTACTAAATGGACTTATAATTTTTGAAGGCAGACCATTCAACCATTCTTTAAAATTGCTCCAATTATCATTCCATCCTTTTTTTATACCTGAAACAATATCTGTTCCCTTGTTTACAAATTTAGATTTCAAATCTCCAAACCATGAAACTACATTTTCTTTTCTGTCAGATAACCATCCCGAAAAACTGCTAGATAGATTATCCCATCCCTTTTTAATACCATTAATAATGTCATTACCCTTAGAAATGAAACTGTTATAAAAGGAACCAAACCAAGATACTACTTTTTCACGCATTTGACTTAACCATGTAGCAAATCCACTTGACAAGTCATTCCAACCTTTTTTTATTCCATTAATAATGTCATTTCCCTTTGTAACAAAGCTATTCCAGTAACTGCCGAAATTCGTTACAACTGATTCTCTTTTTTGACCTAGCCAAATGGCGAATCCAACAGATAAATTATTCCACCCATCTTTAATACCATTTATAATGTCATTACCTTTTGTAACAAACAAGGTCTTTATATTTCCAAATGCATCTACCGCTTTTTGAGGTAAACCACCAACAAACGTTGCAAATCCTGTCCATGCATTTTCAATACCTGATAACAATCCTGCGATAATATAACCGCCAATTTCTGCAAATGCTGTTGACGGTGAGTGAATCCCCAAAGCGTCTTTGAATCCCTGAACAAATCCATCTATAAAATCTGATATAGAACTCATAAATGAATCAATTGCACCCTTTATACCGCTCCACAATCCTTGAATTATGTTCTTCCCGAACTCAAGGAAATTCTCTGGTAAATTGATAAAGAAGCTTAAAATCGAATCCACAACCACAGGGAAATTTGTTTTAACAGTTTCAACAAGGCTAGATGCAAATGCAACAAACGATGTTATTGTGCTAGTAAACCACTTTCCAATTCGTGCAGGCATTTCCGCAAAGAATGAAACAACATTATTTATAACTTGCGGCACTTTTGTTGCGACAGTTTTGATTAATTCTGCTACCCATTTGACCACTGTTCCAGTTGCAAATCCTAAGGCATACCCCAATTTGCTAGGTAGACTCTTAAAAAAATCCGCAATCTGTCCTGGAAGTTTTTGAAAAAATGGAATAACGCTATTCTTCCACCAGTTCGGAACTTTTTTTGTCCAAAATTCCTTGATTTCATCCCAGTGCGTAGCCGTGTAAACAATTGCCGCCACTGCGGCTACAACTGTTGCAACTATTGCTGCTCCTCCAGCCACGATTGCTGCTGACCCAGCAAGTCCAAACGCACTCCCCAAAGAAGCGGCCAAACTTGTAAATGCAGTGGGAAGCGTAACTGTAAAAAATGTAGTAATTGGAGTGAGTATAAGTGTTTTAAATAAAGCAGGTAAAGACGCTCCGCTCAATGCCATATCCGTTTGTAGAGTAGCAAACGGTGTGAATCCTGATAATAATTTTCCTACACCTAGCATTTTGGCAATGTTAATTAAAAATCCACCTATAGCGCCGCCAACAGCTAAAAGAGCATCTTTAAATATTAAAAATCCAGTTGCAATCTTTGAGCCTGCAACAACTTTAGCCAATGACTCTATGCCAATTGCTATTGTCCCAATTGTTTTAAAACCTATCAAAGCAGTTGCGATTATACCAAGCGCATATCCTATTTTCTCAGCCTGCTCAGGGCTAATTTTTTTCAATGCTCCTGCAATTCCATTTAATCCACCAGGGACAACCGCATTGATGAAGTCAGCGCCAAAAGATAAAAGATCCGAAAAGAATCGAATCAACCCCTCCCCGACTTTTTCTGCAAATGGCTCTAGTGCCTGCCAAAAGTTTTTTAAAGCAGAATTAATTGCACTCCAATTTATCTTAAGTAAAAAGTTGTTAATAGCATCAATAAACATTGGCAATCCCACGCCTAACGTCCACTTTCCGATAGGTACAAGAAACTCATTCCAAAAATCTTCTAAAGCTTTCCATGTGAAATTAGCAAGTAACGATAACCCCTCATCCCAAAGTTTTTTTACTGCCAATCTTGTAGGTTCAGCAATGTCGTAAATTTTTTTAAAAGCTGCCTGAATCTTATCTGCTATATCTTCAGCTTTACTTTCCATGTTAGCAAATGCTTCATCCCAAATAGCTTGATACTCAGCAAGTGCGGCCGTAATTGCATCATCAAGTACTCCATATCCGCTGCTTGTCCCTGTCGTTCCCGAGTTACTACCGGAATCAGATGTTGTGTCTTGAGTTGCTATATTCAATTCATCGATGCTTGTTGTAATATTTTTAAGTTTCTCAGCTTGCTTTGTCGCATCTGTGAGTCCGTCTGTTAAATCATCTGTAGAGTCACTTGCATCTTCAATATCTAAAGCCGAATCTCCTATAGAGCTTGACAATCCTGTAATATCAATACCCATTAATCCGCTTATCCATGTAAATAATCTTCTAAGTGCAATAACGAGTCCATTTATGTATGGTAGTATTTTTGCAACAATAGGTAGAAACATATTTCCGATAATACGTGCTAAATTAGAAAAGTTTTGTTTTAAAACTCTTAACTGATTTGCAGGTTGATTTATCGTATTTGCAATATCGCCCATGGCAACCTTAGACTGATCTAAGATAGCCAATAATCTTAATTGAACTTTTGCAGCTTGGCTCATCTCTGAAACAGCATCAGAAATTCCATATTTTAACGCATATGTTTCTAAGGTTGTTTGTGATATGTCAATACCTAGTTCACGAACTGGTCTGATTTGTCCGGTCAAAGCAGATGCAAACTTATTCATTGCTGTGTCCATGTCAATATTTTTCAAGGATGACCAGTCAGCACCTAACATTGTCAACGCATTTGATACATTAATGGTAGTATCTTCCAGCAGACCCATAGAATCAGTCATTTGCGCAAATGTAGCTTGGTAATTTAAAATTTCATTAACATCTAAACTAAGGTTTTTAATGTCTAGTTCTGTCGTTGTTCCATCTTTATTAACCTGAAATCCTGTCATTTTGGAAGTCAGATCAGTCATTCTGTTCCGAAATGAATCATAATAAGCTTGTGCCGAATCGTATCCACTTTGCTTCCAGCTTGAAATTGCATCATTGCCGATTTTGTCTACGGTTACATCAAAATAATTTAGAGTCTCAATATAATCCATAGAACTTTCAACAATTTTCATAAACGCTCTTACTGCTCTTACAAGTAACCAATACTTTGCGTATAACGTTCCAATTGCTGCCGCCAAACTTAGTGTGCTTTTTGTTGCCCTATTTGAATAATTAACATATCCATTTAAGCTACTTCTAATACTATTTGTAGCGCTATCAACTCTTGAACCTTGATTTGTTAACCTAGACAAAGCTTCTGTCAATCGAATCAAGTTATTGGAAACTCTAGGTGTCCTAGACAGTTGCGTCATCATATCATTTAATGCTGTTGAAAGCCTTGGAATATTAGCAATCGCATTAGTTACTGACTTGTTTCCAAGCTTGGAAATGTTTTTGGATAATTCCCCAATCTTCACGGCGTTTGAAGACACATTCCCTACATTATTAAACGCTCTGCTTATTTGACTCATGGCGCTCGCGGCATTGTTTAAGTTTGCAGTGTTTATGTTTCCTAGTTTAGTTATATTGCTTGCAAGTCTGGTGAAATCCGAAGTCTTAACATTGTTCATAGACTGCATAGATGTTGATAGTCTTTGAACTCCATTAGCAAGGCCTGTCAGTCCAGAAGCGTTGATTCCGCTCAATGCGCCTGATACACTATTAAGTTTTGAAATAAGCTTATCTAATTGCTGGCTCGCCTTTGTCGCTTGTGCTTCGACCGCAACCTCAAGTCTATCTACTTCTGCCATTGAGTATCACCAACTTTCTTTAATTACTGGCGCTCAATGGCACTCATTTATTTTTGTTTTCAAATTTCTTATTAAAGACTTCTGCAAATGCTTCAAATTTCTTAGCTGCTATTTCTGCTCTAAGTTCATTTGAAACATTTCCATCTTGTTCAAGATTTTTATAGGAGTATGGCTGCGTTGGATATTTAGCTTTTTTATTAAAGCACGAGTTAACTGCTTCCATAAAATATCTTCCTTGAAACCAAGATGCGTAATCAATCTTGTTAAAATCATCTTTTCTTTCATTAATAAAAACCTCTTGGTAAATATCCATTTTCACAGGATTTAGACTCCAAAAGGTTTCATATGATATGCCATATTTGATTGCTGCTGGAAGCCAAATTTTATTTATGGCATCCTTAAAGCTGTTAATTGTTATTGTTCCTGATCCTGTTCCTTGTCCAGACTCTTCACATTCGCTTTCTTCTTCTCCCCTAAATCGAGGAGTTTTCTGAAAAAAGCTGATTCCTCCATAGCTTTCATAAAAGTTTCTGTGATTTCCTCAAAAGTTCCTCCACCTAGCACATGTTGCTCACAAATACGCTCCGATTCCTCTCTGTCGCACCCCACAACAATAGCGACAAATCCAGTAATTAGAGAAAAAGATTTATTTTTTCTTATAATATCGTCAAGACTAAATCCCATATCTTCTAATTTAGTCATGTGCTTAAATCCCAGCTCTGGAACGGTGTAATTTTTGTTATTAATTCTTACTCGCATAATCTAAGTCCCCCTTAAGATATTTTTGTAATTACAGTACTTGGAGTAATATTGATAGTCATTTCAATAACGCCATTTACTTCTGTTTCATTGATAAATACAGATAACTGACCGTCAAATTTGTATTTTCCAGCGCTACCAAGACCATCATTTCCAAACCAAACTGCATAGTGCTCAGTTTTATTTTCAAGTACCTTTAATTCATCATACTGATCACTGTCGTAATTGGCCGTAAAAGACATTGCCTCAGATGACTGTATACCATTGATAAAAGTCTGCATATCATCATCTAGGGTTGTTGTTTCAAGCTGTTCTCTTTCTCCACCAATTTGTGGTGTCGTTTTAACTGGCAGCAATTGTGTCCATGCTGTGCCGTCCGTACTGTGCATGAGTTTTGTATTATAACTCGAGATAGACATAGTTAAATTCCTCCTATTTTTACATAAAAAAATAAGCAGTCACCTAAACGACTACTTAAAATTAAAAAGTTTTATATTGTATCCCCATCAGCCACCACACGCCTATATCGTGCCACCCAACGAGAGATTGATTTGTCTGTGTTAGCAATTTTAGCCGGGCCAAATAAACATTTGAATCCCATTTGTAACATTGCATCTTTTGCTTTTTTACTAATGTTTTCACATTTCGTATCTTTTGTACTTGTATTATCATATACAGTGATTAATATAACAGGAGTAACAGAACCCTCGTTATTATCCAAATCATAATGTCCACCTGGCATATCCTCCACTGACATATCGCAATACGGAAAGCTTGCAGGAGTATCACCACTTGAATTTTTACCAGTATTAGTGCAAACATCTTGTATTCCATATTTTAATTTCGTGTAGACAACATTTGAACTAAATCCCATGATATCAACTCCTAACTCTTAAATACTTCCCTTGCAATTTTTACTACACTGCTTGCCATTACAAGACTTGCAGTATACATAGGCATAACTGCTTTTGTACCATAACTATGTTTCCATTCTCCATTTTCATCCTGATACCACCAACCGTTAGGGTCGTATGCATGTGTTTGGTCTGGATAAGTTCCAACGCCATAACCAAGTTTTCCTGCTTTTGGATTTTCATTTCCTTGGTTATAAGTGATACCTGCACCAAACTCCAAAAATAGAATAGCTTCGCTTTCAACAACTACTCTCATGCGTGTTATTTGCCCTGTGGAATCGGTCACTACTCGTAGGCTTCCAATCGTTGAACCACTAGCGGTATGGCTTTGAATAATTGCTCTGGCCGTAATTAAGCCAAATTCAGAAAGACGTCTTGCAAAGATTTGAACTTTATTGTTTAACTCTTTTTTGTAAGCTTCTACTTCTTGGATTGCCTTATTAACTTCACTTACGCTTAAACCAAAGGATATTTTTTTTGCCATATCAATCACCCATTCTGTAGCTTTTTAACAGCATACATGATACTGTTCAAGCTTCTTGCCACTTGCACAACTGAATAATCAGCACTATCAATGTCAACCATTCCATCCGTTTTTATAACTGGTTCCGTTTCATACCAAATCTTTGAAGTTTCAGAAATAGGTAAACTCATATCTGTTACGCAAATTGACTTCGTGTAATCAAGGTTTAGTCCAAAAACTTCCTGATCTGCACTTCCTTTTGCTGGTGATATATTTGCTTTAAATTCTAATGGAAGTGAGTAGCCAGACTCATACTCACCAGTTTCAATTGGTACCTGTTCTCCGCCAATATTAATATAGACAATATCTCCGTTTTCGTCTCGTTCATAGACTGGTGCAGATTCAGAGTATGTCGAGTAGTACATTTTTTGTTTATTTCTTTTTAATGAACGCATCTAACACACCCCTTATTGACATTATAATAATTCTGCTTCTTAGTCTTTTTCTGCTCTACAAGAGATAAAATCTTATCTCTGTAGATTTCATCATTGGAAACTCTTGATAGACTTATCAAAAGATAAATTGATAGATGCCCAGGTATTCGCTCATAATGCACCATATCAATTATGTACTTCGCTGTATTAAAACTGTCTAAGTGCGTATGACCGTACTTAAACTCTTTCTTTGTGTTATGAACTATATATCCATCACATGAACGATAGATATTGAATCCAAATTTCGAATATATCATTCTCATAATGCCTGCACCCAACCCCTTGCGTATTTGTGGCATTTAACCCTGCGGCACGATTTGTACCACGTTACCAACTATAAACCAACAATCACCATGTGAAAGTCGGATTCCTTTTCTGCGCATGGCAGATAGGTATTTATGCCCTTAAGGCTCTGTTATTCAACAATGGACCAGTCTTCTGCAAGCATATCGGCTTGACTTGCCAACCAACCTAGTTGAACACCAGACGTACCAACAAATGCTAGTGCTTTATTTCCAATTGCATCATGTTCAGCGTTTACTAATTCGTGTTTTGAATTAATATAACTGATACAGGTTGCCAATTCGACATATTGTTTTTTCCCATTCCAACCTTTACGCGCAACCTTGTGTCCCTCTTTCAAATTTTGAATAGCAGAACCAAAATCAAAAGTATCTTCCACCAAGGAAAAAACATAATCATCAATGTATATTTCATTGCAATTAGCATGATATAAATCATCATCGTAAGTTTTATCAATGTATGCCATCTTTTCAGCTACATTTGGATTGGTAATTACCTCTGTTTCACCAGTCGGCATATGAATAAATAAACACATACATTCAATGCCTTTATCTTTTAATTCCTCATAATTTTTAAGCAATTCTTCTTTCTTTGTCATTATTTAACCTCTTTTCTAATTAATTTCCGCAATAGGAAGAACACCATCAAAGCAATCATTTCTATCTGCAAATGAACGGCTTATACCGTTTTCAGAATGTGAAGTCTGAAATTCACCGCCAACAAGACAAAAATCATAAGCGGCAAGATTCTTGATATTAGAATAGTAACTCTGAATATCCTCTTCAATATAAGTATCCGTTTTACCTTTATATTTCCTTGCCAGCTTTACTTCCCTGATTGCTCCCTTGATTTTAGAAGTCAGGAGAGCAATGTCGGAATCTTCTGTAACTTCTAATTCAATTGTAAGTTCTTCTAAGATTTCATCTATCATTGTCCCCATGCTTCATCACTCCTTATTACATATCTGATCTATTGCTTTGCAGATTTGCCGCTTTTACTCGGTTGTTCTGCGACAGGTTCCTCACTCTCTGCCTTTTCTACTTTTTTATATCCATTGTTCAGAAAGGCGGATGCCTGCCCCTCTGTTTGAACTCTCATTATAATTCCATCTTTTACTAATTCAATCATTAGAATTCACCTCCATTACTAAGCTGATTTGTGAACACCTATAGCCGCTTTCTTTTCATCTAAAACAAATGCATCATAGCGAACACGTCCTTCTACTAACCAACCGGAAATGCCAGGTGCATCCGTATGAATTTTGTATTCCTGCAATTTAACAGGAGAAGGTGTACAAATTGCATTTGTGATGAAGAAATCAACATCAGCCGGAATATACGATGCTGGAACTTTTACAGTTGGAACACCATCAATCTCACCAATCAATCCATTAATAGCAATCTTTGTAGCCATATCACCTACTTTTGTAAATGATTCATCAAGCTTAATCTTATTATGATAAGCTGGAGAACAAATACAAATTCTTCCTCCCTGTGGAGCTAATCCATTATCAAGTAACTCTTGAACTGCTAGAAACTCTTCAAACGCATTTGATTTTGTGGTGGCAATCGTTTTGATATTTGCTGTTTTAGCACCTGCTACAATCGCTGCAAATCTGTACTTATCAACCGATGGAATAATGACTTCATTAATTTGGCGAGATAATGCTTTTCCTGCTTCCATTGTCATTTGAGTATCATCATAAGATGCTCTATCAATGGTAAATGTAAATGATTTATCTTGTGTAATTTTCATTTCCTGAACTTCATTACCTAATTCATCCGGTGTACCATATCTGCTTGAACCGGAACGAGTGTAATCATTTAGTTCAACTGTTGGAATTGAATAAACGTTAACTGTTTCAACACCAATCCAATCAAAGGCATTATTAATAACTCCGTTGGAAAAAGATGCAAGCGTGAATCTTTCATCTACTTGCTGTGAATATTTACTAGCGTAATTTACTGGCATAATTTACATCCTTTCTACCGCTATCTTTTTGCGGTCAGCGACTATCTCTTTTCGATAGCCGGTAAATAATTTTATTTGCTATTAAACCCCTCTAAGAATGGGTCTTTCTTTGAGTCATCATCATTCCCACCCTGTGGAGCTGGTCTGTTTTTAAGCCATTCGGCTTCTTTTTGCTTTACAATAAATTCGGTAGTTTTCTTGATGTTAGAAGTTACCGTATCTTTATCTCCCTCCAATTCAGCTTTAGCTGTAGCCTCTGCCGTTTCAGAATCCATTCCCATTGATGTATAACGCGAACGTGCTTCAATTAGTGCAAGTTTATTTTCAAGTCCTTTTACATATTCTGCGTGTTGCTCTGCCTGTTCCATTTTAGCTTCTGCTTCCTGCTCTTCTGCTGTCTGCATGGAACGAACTGTTTTAGTCAAGTCACCGACCTTTTTCAGTGCATTATCAAGAGCCGCTTTGTCTTTCGCTCTTGCTGCTCTTTCAGCTTTTAAATCAGCCATAACAGATTCAACAGTAATTTCCTGTTCGCCTTGACCTGCACCATCATCTTGATTTTGTTCTCCACCCTCTGCCTGGCTAGTATCCTGTTCGCCACCCTCTGCAAAGAACTGCAATTTGTAAGGAATTTTAGTTTCTAATACGTTTTTTCTCATAATTAGCTACCTCTTTCTGTGTTTTTAAGTCTTCTCTGACATGAATATTTTGTGTTTAAGGTTCTCTCCGTTTTTTAATGTGTTTGGTTATCCGCTTCTCTGCGGAATATATAAAAGACAGTCGATTTTTCGACTGTCCTATTTAACATTACTCCCAAGAATAGGTGAATTATCTGTCTGATCTGAATTATCAGACAATGTCCTATCATTATTTGGCGGATTTTCATTGTTTGTATTATTCAATTTTTCAAATATGGACTTTTGATATGCTTCTATCGTATCTTTGCTGTTCGTATAAACAGCTTCGATATTTGACGTAGCATCAACCATGGCCAGCGCATCACGACCATGAATGCCATGACCGATATATGTAGCAAAAGCATTGGCTTTAGTTGCCATATCGTAAGTCTTGTTACGAATAAATCTTATTTCTATATCACTTGCAGTTAACTTTAACAATTCGCTATCTGCCGGAACATCAGGACTTTTTTTGATTGCTTTTAAAATAACTTTTAATGCCTGCAATTCACTCTGTTCAATAATCAAAGCTTCTTTTGATGCTGAACACTCTGCATCACTCCAACCGCTTGACATGCTCATTGCTGTTCCAGTTGAGCCGCCGCCCGGCTCACTTCTAAGTGGAACGCTACATTTCTGCATAATCACATCACGTCTGTATTTGATGTTTTCTAACATGCCTTGATAATCATATTCAGTTGCTAAAGGCTTGACAAATGGCTGTTTTCCATCTCTGGTAGTTTGAGTGTTTAACCATTCATTAGATTTTGGTGTTATAGAATCTCCATTTTCATCAGTTGGAAGTTCTACGTCATTTAAATGCCAAACAGCCTGTGTACCCTGGTCAACATCATTTGTAAAATCAGAAATAAGAATATTTAAGTTGTCCATGTCACTTATTTGTCGTTCAAAACAGCCCATTCGGTCAGCGCTGCGGTTGTATTCAATAATCGGAATCATTCCCAATGGATTTAATTCTGTATATTGGTTGGCAACCATATAATTATCTTTTTTCTCTCGACTTACAATTTTAACTGCATTGATAATTTCAAATCTTGTATCTTTTGTATAGCAAGTATAATAAGAATTTCCGTTTTCAACAGTTCGGAACGAACATGCCATAACAGGTTTCCTGTAAGCATCATTTGTGTAAACAACAAAAGCAAAAAGAGGATTCAGTATTGAAATATCAAATACTGCTTCCCCGTCTTCGCAATCTCGTTTTATATCAATTAGCCTATAGCCAACTCCGCAAATTTCTATGTATCTTGCTAACTCCTGGTCTTTTGTATTTTTATATTCGCATTTGAGCATATTATTTAACAATGTAATTGCGCTATCTTCTGTATCTTTATTAGAACCTTTTGGATGGTCATTACTGCGCTGGACAAACTCAATGGGATTTCCCCAGTTGTAACCTAATTTAAATTCTGTTATTTGATTTGCAACATTATCACAAACCTTTATATCAATATCAGACCTTACTTTCTTTTCTCTTGTAAGCGGCTGATATCCTGCTTCATAATTTAATAAAAAACGAATCCTATCCGCATTTTGACTATGAGTGATAAGCGCATCCCTAAGAACTTGAAGAATATTGCTTTCATCAATCACACGTTCATCTGTATAAATTCTTTTTCTACCTGTAAAGGAATATTCTTTTTGCTCATCCATGCTCAATCACCACCTAATAGAAAAATGTTTTGCCGCTAATCGTTGAACGCGGCGGCTCTTTACGACTTTTGTAATCGTCATTATCATATTTGAATGACACGATTACACCGCAACCGCTACGAGTACATTTAATTTCTAAATCCCCATTTGTGTAGCATAATTTTTTACTGCAAACAGGGCATCTTATTTCTTTCATTTTCTTTTTTGACATTCCGTCACCTCATTTATTGACACGCAAAAAGAGCCGCCTACATTTAGTAAACGACTCATTCGCACCATAATCTGAAAGGAAAGTACATTTTATGAAACTTATCTACGATATCATATTAACATATTACCTTGTTGCATGTGTTGCATCTTCTATTGACTTCAAAAACTTATCTATTTTTCTTGAAATACTGCTCTTATCATAATTTAATTCTTCTCCGATTTTTTCCATTGACATATTATCAATATATTTCATTTGCATTATAGTTTTCATCTCCAAATCAGCAATACCCTCTAAAAACAGTTCAATTTCAAGCTTCATATCCTCATATAACCGCTCATTTCCCTTAATGTCAATTAGAAGCTGGCTAATTATTTTTTGTCTTTCTTCGTCTGATTTTATATTTGGTCCTGTCACAACAAAGTGACATTGCGCATATGGAAAATTGGGCATTGAACCAGTTACAACACCGTATTCTGACTTAATGGGATTCTTTTTATAATATTCATATTTCCGCCTCAGCCTCTTAATTTGCGATTCCAAATATGTATACTGTGCTAAATATTCTGATGTAATATTCATAATCAATCGCTCTCCTTTAATCTATCTTGCATATGGGTTTTTCATAATAATTGCTACGCTTGGCGTTGAATCTGCATAGCTACATAAGTATGCCAGCATATCAGGTCCATCTTCATGCGGATTTTTTCCTAAAACCTTATAGGAATAAACATTACTCATAAGTTTTGAGTAATCCTTATCTCTCTTACTATCTTTCAAAAAGTAAATATCTCTGATTTCTGGCGCCCTATCCATAATTCTATTTTGCTTACTCTTTGTAGTTGGAGCATAGGAACCTATCATGTTGTGCCTATAGCCTTTTTCCTTTAAGAGCCTTTCTATATCATCTTTAAAACCCTCACCACCGTTGTTATATTCCCAAAAACTACGCTTAACTTGATGTTTTAAAATCATCTGAACAATTCGAGGTTGAGTAATATTCTTTTCACTGTTATCAAAAATACAATCAACAAGATACTTTTCCTCTCCATAAATATATAAAATTCCAAATGCCAAGAAGTCGGGACCACCAAAAGCAATGTCACACGCTGCAACAATATTATCTGGTTCCCCTGCAGGAAGAACACCATTGTAAAATCTCATAAATTCCGGTGTAAATAATGCACCTGCTCTTTCAATTGGTTCTTGCTGATACTGTGCTAACCAACTGGCCGTATCTTCGTTTCTTTCAAACTTAGCTCTGATTTGCTTATAATGCTCTGTATTAAATCCAACATTGTAATCATAATCAAAATTGCTTTCTTCATTTTCATCTAAAGCCGGAATTTTTACAACTTCCCACCGTATATATTGCGCGCTTTTATCATTTGTTAAGAACTCAATTCTATTTGAATATGGATCTTGCAAGCTCCATATTGTTCCCATCCACAACCTTTTCGCTCCTGATTTTGCTCTTGGAATATAGTTATTGTCAACAATGGCTTGTTTCCTTTTCAAAATTTCGGGATTCATTGCATCTTGAATACCCTCTAACAAATCATCACCAATTTCAATTCCATTACAGTCACACAAACCATTTAGCCCTGATGTTAAACCCTTTGCGGTAATACTCTTGTATTTTTTCTTTCTGCCAACATCAATCATATTTCCTTTTGAATCTGTACCAACTATTTTAAAGTCTGGGAATATTTCTTTATGTAGGTATGTTGGGTCTGACATTAGCTCTAAACAACCGTCATAAAATGCACCTGCAACACTATCTGCGTAGGAACAATATAAGTTGCTCTTTTCAGGGAATCGACTTGAATACCAACAAAGAAATTCTGTAACTAATTGAGTCTTTCCGACTCTACCAGGCATATGAATAAACAATTCGTCAAGTTCATCATCTGCAAGTGCCTGCAATTTATCTACCAATACTTTTAAAGTTTTTCTTCTTGGCAAATAAAATCGTTCCTTAGACTCCCTATTTTTCTCCAAGTAAATACAATAACTATCAAAATCATAGGGAGCCAATAGCAAAAGTGACTTATAATACAAATCCATGAATCTAACATCTTTTCGGGAACCAATTGCGGCCTGTCTTTTTACAAACTTAGATTCTTTAATAGCAAGTTCTAAATCATCATTCTTTACCGCTATACACATGTCCATAAGCATGCTAAGATTCTTGTATTGGCTTAGATCAATCTTATGTAATTTTTCAATTATTTGTCTATTTTTTTCTATATCGCCCATAAATACCACCCTTTTAAAATGGCACTCATAGGCGCTCAATAGTTATTTAATTATGATTGTGAAATTCATCAATGATTTTCATTACCATTGTTCTTCCAATACATCTTGAAAAACAAAGAATAAGTTCTTTATTTTCTTCTTTTGCTTTTTGATATTTCAACAATATCTCTTTTTGAAACTTATTCAACTCTTGATTAGGACAAACTCTTTTCGCAAATTCTATTATATCCATATCATCACTCTTTCTTAAATCCTTGAAAATCAGCAAATCCAAGTGAGCCATCCTTACAACGATGTTTTTCTGTTAGATGTAGCAGGTAATTTCTTCCACTAGCATATGATCTTAATTGAAAATCCGAAATAATCTTTTCAATGTTATCTGAATATATTTCTATCTTTGGAAGTGGAAATTTCTTACCACATAAACAACATTTATAAATTGCCTTGTATGTATCACTCATTTTAACAATCCCCCTTTTAACGGAAAGAATGGGATTCGAACCCATGCGCCGTAATTTAGTACACGGCATCACTTTATTTATTTAACCAATTGTTATCTAAATAATAGAATCCAGATACCAAACATGTCATTAACATAATCCATGCTATCCAAAATAATATTGTTCCAACTCTAACTTCCAAATACTTTACTGTTTCCTGAATTGACATATTATCATAAAACTTTGAATTGTCAGATATTGTATTATCTTTTAGTTGTGTAAAAATCGTTCCTGTATATTTTGTTTGACAACCATATAACTTATATCTTATATATTTCGATTCTTTAACAGTTTTTATATATTTAGAATCAGGAGTTTTAATCTTGTTATAATCAAATTCAACACCAAGAAACTTAATTCTATTTGAGTGAATATTTTCTGAATCAACTCTATCCCAAGTCCAATATGTTTCAGTTGTTGTCCATGATGTTTTACCATTTGAGTGATGAACAATTCTTGTATGTTTTGTATATTTTTCTTTTACTTTCTCAAGATACAAATATTCTCCTGTTATTTCAGGATAAGATACTGTGTCAACTGCTTCAAAATCTCCATAAACAAAAGCATTACCAACATTAGTTTCCATTCCATACTGAAACAAATCGTTTGATTCAATCTTTAGTGATTTATTATATTTCTCATTTTCATCTAATTCATAGTCAGAAATTTTAGAGCTTATCCAAAATCCAATTACTAACATAATAGCAATAATCGAAATACTCACTACAATTTCTCGCTTTGTTATCTCCATAACTTAATCCTCAAATAAATCTTGTGGTGCATCGTCTGAAACATCGTATTGCAAATATGTATAAACAACACTTTCATAATCAAGCATACTCAAAAATTGATTATTAGGAAATTTACGAACATATCTGTTATATTCTTTAATCTGCTTATTATAATTACTCCGATACTCTGCAATCATATTTTCCGTTATACTCAGTTCATTCATTAGCTGCTTATAATTATCACTTGATTTCAAATCCGGATAAGCTTCAGCTGTGGCCGCAATCAAAGTTGTAACTTCTGAAATATCTCCATCACTGGAACCCCTAGCATCCACAACGTCTTTCAGTGTGCTGTATTCGTGCTTATCATATTCTTTTACAGTATCAACTAAGTTATAAAGCAAATCGACACGTCTTTTTTCTTGTACCTTAATATCTGAATCTGCCGTCTTTATCTGCTCTTCAAGTGAAATTGCCCTGTTTTGAACTCCGTTGACCGCAAATACACACATAAGTATTACGACCAAAACTCCTGCAATTGATATCAATATCATTTTTCCATTTTTCATTATCCTAACTCTCCTCTTGTCTTATTTCAAAATCTTCAAACCCAACGCTTAAAGAACCTCTTGAATTATCCTGCAAGTAACAAATTGAAACTCGTTTTTGCTCAATATGTAATTCTGTTATTTCGTGCGTATCAAATTCTAAATACTTGTTTCCAACTTTAACAATAAAAGTACAATTACTTAACCGCATTTAATTTCCCCTTTTCAATACCACCATATCAAATATGTGTTTATAAGTGTAAGAACTGCCAGTGAGTAGAAAAACCAATGTTGATTATTCTTACAATCCTTCGAATTTCCAAACCATATGTACAACAGTGCAAGTATAATATTTAAAATTGTTACTGATATTGCTATTAACTTCATAAAATCACCCCAGTCTATGTATTTTCTCAAAATCTACATCGTTGAGAATCTGATACAATTCACGAATAACCTTTGCGTCATATAAAGCATTGTGCTTATCACCTTGTACTTTATTTTCTTTGTAATGCTGATACAAAATATCCTCTCTTGACTTATCAAAAGCTTCTTTCATGGAAATTCCATACTTTCTTGCGATATCTTGATTAATATCATAGCAAGCATGAGCAACATTATTTGGCATATTGAAAGCTGTTGCAAATAAATCTATTAGCAAAACCATATCGTAATGGCAAACATCAGACACTAACTCTACCTCTTCAAACTGGACTAACCAATTATCTAATGATTTCCCAATTTCCTGTTTTGCACCAATATGATAATTTGGAATATATGTCCCTCTTTTTTCCCTCCAGTCAGTCTTTCTCAAATGCTTAATCACATTTTCTTTTATCCATGTATCGCAATGATTTTCATTGTAATCAATTAATTCTGCGTAGAACTGTCTTCTATCTTCCGAAATCAATCCAATACTAATCAGCGTAGTATTTTTATGTAATCCTGTAAATTCTGTATCAAAAAATATTTTCATTGCTTTTCCCTCCTATGTATCCACTTGATATTATAAAGGAGTGGATTTCGACCCCCTTTAATTTACAAACCAGCTTTTTCAGCTTTATATTTTGCGAACATATCTTGTGCTATCTTAGCAGCTTTATTACGGTCCTTTTCAGTTGTGACAACTTTAATCATATATTTATTGTCTGCATATCCATTTTTATTTTCTCTAACTTCGTTTTTTTCTCCATTTACAGCTAAACTGCCTTGTACATTTTCCCAGTAGTCATTGAATTTTCCATTAAACGTAAATGTATATTTAGGATATATCAATGATAAGTCAATATTTTCATTGAGGTTTTCCAATTCGCAAACTTCGTAATTCTCGTGTGGATATTTATCATTCATAAATTGGCAATATTTTTCTGCCTGTAATTTATCCGTAAAAAATCCTACTATATTCCAATCTGAATATTCGCCAGTTCCAATTCCATAAACTTTATCCACTTAGAACTACCTCCATTCTCAAATTTAACCGTGTGCAATTCGATACGGTTAGTTATATGGCAAATCGCTATCGAAATTCAAAGATACTGATTGCCGCTTTTTAAATAACTTCAGAAATCTAAAGTTCCAAAATATAAACCATTTATCACGAACCTTGCCGCACTCATGGCAATAATCTTCTTAGACTGCAACTGAAAATAGTTTATTTTGATATCTCTCTGCCAGACAAATTCCTTGTCTTGCATGAAAATGTTTTTCAAAGCATTTTTTATTTGTCATGGTGTCAGCTCCTTTTTTATTTTTTGAGAAAGTTTAGAACACGTCCTCATATTTCAAAATCTGATATTCTTCCGGCACACATGAGTGGCATAGAAGAAAACGTTTTATTTTCAAAATATTTTCAGCCTTATTACTTTCAATCAGCCACCTATCATCATCAAACAAAATTAACTGGTCGATACGTACCGCACGACGAGAGCTTAATAAGTTAGTATTTGTGATAGGGATTATCTTGGTCTCATCTGCAAGTTTTAAAAACTCTTTTTTATGCTGTTCGACCTGTTCCTCATTGTCACAGGCTAAATCATGTAAACCCCTGAATGATAAGTCTGTGTTATATCCAAGGATTCCAATGGTTAACGGCTTAAGTTGTTCAATTTTATTCAATACTCTACACGCCCCTTCTATCCATTACACCGCCATGAATCTTTCTCTAGTTATTTGATGTTGGGAATCCAATAAGGGCAAGCCATAGCCTTACATGTGATCTAGGCTTAATATTTAGACTAACTTCACAACTACTTGACGGCATTTCGAAATCTTTATTGCTAGTCGCTTCGGTATCATTTGAGTTTAGTGTTAGTTCCGGTATTCCTGAAAGTTCAATTTCTTCTCCTGTTTCGCTGATTAAACAAATTTTCATTTTGTCTATATTTTCACCCATGCTGGTCACTCCTTTCGCAATATATCTTTTAGCTTAGTTGGCAGCAATATATCAATACAATCTTGTATACCTTGCAAATAAGCTGACTGCATATCTACATCATTCGGATATTTTTCATCATAGTGATATGACAGGTCTTCAATACGTTTTATTAAATCGCCCTCGTATCTAAGCTGAACTAAATTGTTAAAACATTTATCGCATATATCAACCTTTACCCAACTGATTATTGGTAAAACATTTGTGCAGTCGGTCATAAGCTTTCGTTCTTTGATTTTAAAATGCCTTTTTGGATTTCTATTCCGCATATGTCGCAAACACATTTATTCATAATTTCTTGTACCCCTTTACCATCTTCAATTTTGTAAAACTCTCATATTCTTCTTTGGTCATTAAACATCTTGTTGGAGCTAATACATATATTTCAGTGATTTCAGCAGAAACAAGCATTAATTTTTCATTCAGTAATTTTATGTATTCAAAGTTGTTATCTTTTCCCTCTGTGTAATATGCTTTTTGCAATTCACTAAAAAATAAATCTCTTGTACTGTATAAAAATGCTAGTCTGGATTTTTGATTTTCAGTAAATTCATATTCTGTTTTCATAGATACCTACTTTCTGTTGTTTGGCTAGAAAAGGTCTTTTTGTTTTTGGGGGGAATTTCGGGGACTCACTACCCCTCTGCGGCACTTTCCACACAGACCCCCGTACCGGTCTTTCTGTAAAAATACTTTATGCTTTGTTGCAAAAATAGACCCTACTCTAATTTAACACTTGAAACACTTCATTTATTGTAAAATATAGGTTGTTTTACATGTTTATTTTACATTTTGTAAACGTAGTTATAGACTTATACTTTACATTATGTTATAATATCCATAACAAACACATACGGAAAGGATTGATATAATGAATATCGCATATGTTAGAGTATCTACAGTAGAACAAAACGAAGCACGACAGGTTGAAGCTTTAAACAAACATAATATTGATAAATGGTTTACGGAAAAGGTATCAGCTAAGGACACCAAGCGCATACAGTTGCAGGCTATGTTAGAGTTCGCTCGTGAGGGTGATTCAATCTATGTACATGACTTTAGCCGTCTTGCTCGTAGCACTAAGGACTTGCTTGACATAGTCGAGATGCTTAATGCAAAAGGTGTTAATCTTGTAAGCAACAAAGAAAATCTTGACACCAGTACACCAACTGGAAAACTTATGCTTACAATGATTGGTGCTATCAACGAATTTGAGCGTACAAACTTGTTGGAGCGTCAGCGTGAGGGAATCGCAATAGCTAAGTTACAAGGCAAATTCAAAGGACGGCAAGCTAAAGAAATACAAGGCTTTGACGAACAGTACAAGCGATATAAGAACCGTGAAATTAACAAGGTTCAATTAGCCACTGAACTTAATATCACTCGCCCAACACTGGATAAACTTATCAAGGAACACGAAACAAACAACTAAGCACTAACTCCAAAGCATCAGGCATTCGCTTGGTGCTATTTTAATGCCTTATTCCATGTCAATTGGTATGTCGCTCTCAATCTGTTTTGCTATCTCGTCAGGTGTATGACCTGCTTCTAGGTTATTATTTGGTGTAATCGTGATATCCTGCTTATCCTGCATGCCATAATAGTTCTTTGCTCGAAACATGTAAAGGATTGGATTATCCACTCCTTCTACTGCCAAAAGTTCATCATATTCCGCTATAAATTGCTTGGCTTTTTTAATCAATGCCGAATAAGCATTACCCAGTTTTCCGTCTCTTGCTCCATTCTCCCAGTCATTAAGAGTACTATAGACAGTTCCAAGGCTTGCAGCTAGTCCTCTTATAGTCGGTCTAAGGTTGGCTTCTGCACAGTCCTTGAAATACTCTTCAATCAAAAAGGCAGCTTCTTCCGTACTCTCAAACTTTGGTACGCCTCTCTTACTTGTGATATTCCATAGACGGTTAAATAGATCCGCTTTAATCTTTGCTTTCTCTGAATCAGTTTCTTTAATAGACATATTAACAGGATTAGGGTTTTTAACTGTACTCTTAACAATGTCTTTTATATTATCTTCAATACCACTACTCTTTGTATTACTCATACTCTTACTCACCTCAATGCTATAAAAAAATAATAAATATATTAATAGTTCCGCTCTTTGTAATAATTAATTTTGTGCTCCGTTTTCCAGTATAACTTTAAGCTCTAAAAGTTTTTCTAATACTTGTTTATTATGTTCCCCTAACTCACGCTGTTTACCTGTAGTAGCCATCTTGAGAGGTGATATATAATTTAATTGTTCCTCATATACTTCTTTAACTTCTGCAATTTCCTCATCTGTTATTTTTAGAACATTTCTGCATATTCCATAAATTTTATTCTGCATCTTGCTTTCCTCCTAATTTATCAATGTTATTTACTGTCTTATCTATGTAATTTACAAGCTGTCTTGCTAATACTCCGTAGCGGATGTATACTTCCTCTTTCGTCTTTGAACCCTCGTTAGCAGCCAAGAGAAGAACTTTATTTGCTATCGCTCCAACATCCGCTACAATTGTCTTTTCTCTTCCGTCCATCTGCATAATTTCAACTATTCCGTTTTCTGATTTTACCTCTAGCACAATTCCTCACCTCACAATCTATTTTCAAACAACAAAAAGACCCAAACACGCAAAAAGCGAACCGGATATAGCACTTGATCTTGCTATGTAATTCTCCGTATTCCCTCGTTCGTGTTTGAGCCTTATAGTCTCAAAAAGTTTATTTAATTGTCTTTATAATACAACAGTACTTACAAGATTGTCAATCCCCAGATATTTATTAATTATCTTAATATCTTTTTTATAAATACCCTCTCTAAGAATATTCTTTAGTTCGACTGTATTATCTTCAATTACTGGCATATTATTAAATGCTACTTGCTTTTCAACATCTAATTTTCTAAATTCCTCGTCAGACATATCCAAAACTTCTCCAAGGTCGTATTTTTCATTTACTGTATTAGCTTCAATCATAGCATACACTTCACCAATTCCGTCAACAAAACCGTTGCTCTGTTCCTCTGTCATATCAAGCAACTTTATAAATAAATCGTTCAGCTCTTCATCCTCAAAGTAACGATAAAATTTCCACCATCCAATTTGAGTCTTATCATAATCATCTTCGTGATTTGGATTGTATCGCTTCATTTCCATTTTTTCATCATCCTTTCCTGCAAAAACACAATATATATTTTGTTTTATATCTTGTTTTATATCTTGTTTATCTTGTGCATGTGATTGCGTGCCTGTACATGCATCTAATTGCATGCTACTACATGCATGTGATTGCGTGCCTGTACATGCATCTAATTGCATGCCTGTTATCGTTTTGCATGCGTCTAATACATCTACACTCCACTCATTGTAATTTTTATTAAATTTCAAAGTACGTGGACTAGTAAAAGTTGATGCTCTTATTACTTGAATCATGTTACAATCTATTAAGTTGTTAATTTCTTTGTTAATCACCTGTCTGGTAGAACTGACTGCTTTAGCTATAAAAGAATCTGATATCTCGGCTTCTTTTCTGCTGAATCCGTATGTATACCGCCATAATGCTAAAATAATTTTAAACTGCGTACCATTCAGTTTCAACTTATAAACATGCTCTAGCAGCTCATTTGCAACCGGAGTATATCCATTTTCTTTTTGTGGATTTGCCATGGTATCACCTCACTTTCTTTTTTACAAACCCTATTTTAAGTTCATACCCTAACAAATCAGCTATCTTCCGTAATTCTGATTCTCTGAAATCATCGTATTTTAATTTATAATTTAAATTTTGTGGTGTAGTCTCTAATAATTTAGCCAATGCCGATACAGACATGTTACTATTTTTAACCAACAAAATTCTTATCTCTTCTGCCATTCCCATGATATCACCTCGCTCTATTTTATTATAAAGTATATACTTGCCATTTACAATAAATTTATTTATATTTTAAAATATTTATTTTATTCATTTAATAAGAATTACTAATTATATATCACCATATTTATTAATTATTTTCATGAGTGAATATGGTGAACAACTAAAAAAATACCGCATCCAATTATGAATACGATAATTTTAAGTATTATTCATTTTTTATCATCTTCTCTATGTATTGCCTTACCTTAAAATCTTCTTCATCCGTAAGTGAATAGACTCTATCACTTCTCATAGTAAAATCAAAACCTGTTCCTTCAATTTTTATTCCGCAACTTTTTAAATATCGTTCAATTTCTTCAGCGCTTTTGGTTAGAAGTAAACATGTATTGTCAATATTAGTTAGTTTATGATACCTCCCCAATTCGTTATCTTTATTGTATTCATCAAGAAGTTGCTGCAACTTTTCATCAGATAATAATTTAATTTTTTCCAGATCTAAAACTGTATCATCATTTAATAGTTTATTTTGACTTTCAAAAAATATCCCAACCCTATCATCATCCTCAATCAGTTCTTCTATTGTATCAAAATAATCTGTTGTAAAATGCATTCCTTCTTCAAATAGTCCTTCTTTAATATCTGTATATCCCTTATAAATTCTTCTCATTGTAATTTAATTCCTTCCTATATGATATTATTGTTAATACAAAGTTAATTATAGTGTGCAATATTTAAATTTAATTGTCAACAGCGGCTTTCCAGCATTTTAAATATTAATATGTTCTTCTTAAAAAAGCACCTAGAAATAATTCTAAGCGCTTTAGTAAAATTTTTATTCATTGTAAACATGATTCATCATATCAACGATTTCGCTTACAACCACATTTCTTGTTAATGCCTCACATAATATCTTAGTAAATTCTTTTTTATCAACTGCAAAATCAACTTTTCCCCAAATACCAACGCTACAGTCAAAAGCTATGTAGTCTACAATTTTGTGTAGCTCTTTCTTAGTTCCCTCAAAATCATCATATACTTTATTTTCCATAATCCTTTACCTTTTTCAGCTATCTATTATATAATAGCCTTGCCTTTCTTATTTGGGTGCTGGTCATGTTCGTTGGTAGCGGTGTGATCAGCTTTTATTATTTAGCCTATCTTCATCAGAGCCGGGCGGCTAGTCCTCGGCTGACGCTCATAAGAGTGTTTCGACTCTTCTCTATTTCATGTAGAACGTGGAATACATATAATTCCCGTTATCATCTTGAACTATTTTTACCTCTGCAATATTTTCAAGTGCTTTCGACATTGAACTGCCGTAAGTTCCTTTTATGTAAAGACCCGATTTTTCAGCCATTTCAAAGAAACAATTTGTTTCAATTCCTTTTGCGAACTTTGGAATTTTTCCAAATGTTGATTTTATAAAATTCTCGCACCATTCAACTTTTATATTCTTTGTCTTTTTCATTTCTACTTACCTCCGATTTCTTTATTTGTTATACTTATATTATCACTTTAAAAAGTGATTGTCAATACTATTTATAACTTTTTTTAGTGATATTTTATTGACTTGTTTTTATATGTGTAGTATGTTGTATTTAGATGAAATCAATAGGAGGCTTGAACAATGATAAAATATAAAATAAATGTCGCTGATGCTTTGGAACGTGCAGGGATAAATATGTACATTGCAAAAAGAACAAAGATACTAAGCCAAGATACTTTAAAGAAAATTAAAAATGAAGATACAAATATATCACTTGAAACTATAAACAGAATTTGCGCTATTTTGGATTTACAACCGAAGGATTTAATTGTATACGAGGAAGATGAAAAAGAAAGAGAAGAACTCTTTAAATATTTCAATTAATACTTGACTGTAACTTTTAAAAGTGATATAATTAACTTATCTTAAAGAAAGGAGAACAATCCAGTGGGTAAGAAACAAAAGAGGAAAAAAGAAAAGCTATCAACTTTATCATTAAAGCCATGGTCGCCACCGCCGCTTTAATTACTGCAATCGCAGAGTTAGTAAAAGCTTTCAAATAGTCACAGGGGAGAGAAATCTCCCCTACCTAAAATAATATTACCACATTGGATTTAAATTGTAAAATGAAAAAACTATCGTTTGAAACACTATTTTTAATATTTGCTTTGATACTGGCGATTACTACTGACTGGACTGTTTACTCCTGCGTATTTGCCATTCTAGCGTCAATTTTTATGCTAATTGATGTTATTCCTAAACTATGGAGGTATGGACGTGAAATTAAAAGAAATAAGGACTAGCAAGGGGCTTTCTGTACCTCAACTAGTCGAATTAAGTGGAGTACCAAGACGCACGATCCAAGACATAGAGAAAAATAATAATTGCAAGGTTGATACCGCTTTAAAACTGGCGGATGCCTTGCACGTTACACTTGATGAATTATGCAGGGATTAAGGTAGCTTATGGCTGCCTTTTCTTTTTTCTAAACAAGCGCTTAAATTTATTTAAATAAAACTTATATGTTCGTTTTGGAGGAATATTAGTTTTGTCTTTTAATTTACACCACTTTATTGATTCAGATATAATTTGCTTATATATGGTTATTTGTTCTTTTTCCTTTTCAATAAACTTTCTTCTATCTTCTCCATTTCTAACTAAAATATTTATACTATCATCTAATATTAGATATTTGTCAAGCAAATTTATTATGTCTTTTCTATGATTATTTATTTCTGTTATTATAATACCCTGGCATTTGCTTAGCTTAATTCTTTCACTTTTGGAAGGAAAATTATAAGTAGCATCTTTTATGCGTCTAACGCTATTTACCCTATCATTCTTTTCTTTTCAATTGATTTAGTCATTAATTCGTTAAATACTTTATTTGCATAATCATTTATAGCTTTCATATAATCAATTTTATCAAAATTATTATCTCTTATTCGTAAAAATATTGTTACAATTAAGCCTAAAACAAAACCTATAAACGCACCAATAATTGTCCAAAAAATTGTAGTTGGATCCCACATCTATTTTACCTCCCTATTCTAAAATGATTATTTAATTGCATTAACTCTTATCTTAATACCTAATCAATAAGCTAGCAATTGTAGCAATTACAACCACTATAGTTAATATAGTCATAGTCTTTGTATATAACAACATTTGATTATTAATTTTCTGTGCCTGTTCATTTATTTGTTCTTGTTTTTTAATAAAATATATTTGTTGCCAAGTTGATAATGCTTCTGCCGTGTACCTAGCTACATCATTATAATTTTCAGCTACTTCTTGCAAACTCATTTTTTCGATATCTTCAATTTTTCGGCTCATACTTTCCCTTTCGTACATATGATACTAAATATATGTTATATATCATATATTTTTTTCATCATTTCATCAATGTAATTATCATATAAATCATTTAATTCATTCCTGTTATTATTAGATAATCTTGATAGTTCTTTAATATCTTTTAAAACACCATCAATAAATTCTTCATTTGTATTAGCAAGTCTTTCTAACAATGTGAATCTTTCATATTTAGCAATTAAATTTAATCTTTTGAAGAATTCGTTTTTATGAGATGTAGCTTCATTAATCCATGCCATTTTTTTTAAATCTGATTCAATATCAAGAAAATCACGGGAAAAACTTTTATATTCGTCAACCATATCGTTTTTGTTGCTAAAATTAAAACGATATTTATCTAGCAATATTATATTTTTGACCTTAGTTGCGCGCTCTATCTCTTTCTCAATTCTGCTGTTTTCATATTGCTTACTTAGTTGTAGCCTTGATTTTTTACTCTCAAGCCTAATAGTAATATAGAAAGTTAATATTGTTATTATAGAACCAATATACCCGCTCCAAAAAACAAACCACTCAGAATTATTAAATGACGATGGAATATTATTATAAATTACCAAAAATTCTAGCATAATGGGAAAAATCAAAGCAATAATGATTACCAAAATCAGTGGTAAATATTTAATCTTTGCTCTATTCTTTTTGCAAAATAATTGTAATAATGCTATTTTAATATTATTCAAAGTAATTTCTTTTAATTTCTTAGCCATAACATCACTCTCCTATCATTCCATCTCCATCCCGATCATCCATATAATTACTTAATGTGTAACTAATAATTGATTTGATGTTATAATAACAAGTTTTCTTCCTTCTTCTGATATATAATAAGTTGTGCCAACTTGTTTTACAACTAATCCATTTATAGATTTACTTTCTGAATTCATATAGTTTATTTTGTAGCATTTTAATTTACTTGTCATACCAAAATAATTACCAAAATCATAAAATGCTACATATAATAAAAAATATAACATCGTAAAACAAAGTATAAAAGTAGGAAATAACATTATTTTTATTGTTTTATTCTTTATCATAATTTTATTTTTTTTTATTTTTTTAAATTTCTTTTCATATTTCTTAACATTTTTTCTAGATTCTATAATATTAGATACCTTTTGTATTCCCATTAAAGATAAAACCACAAAAAAAATAGCACTTATTGTTAAACTATTAAAATTATTGTACTTGTCATATATAATATAGCTTACTATAATAACAACCAAGGAAGATGCAATAAATATTTTTATATTTGAAAAAATATATATGAGGGCTATTCCAGCTATATAAAGTATAAAAAGAAATATTGCTCCATAGTAACTATTAAATTCTATTGAAATCATAGATGAAAATATTACTAATGCAATTAAACTAAATAAATAACAGAATGAAAAAAACGTTCCTAAAAGAAGCTTCTTAATAAAAATTATATTGCATTTGATGAATCCTAGGAAAATATACAACATAGAAAATAATTGATATAATAATTTAGTATAATTACTGAGATTTAAACCACCTACAATAATATTTATTAACTCAGTTATTAGTAAGTACATGAAACAGTTAATTATAGCATAAAAAATTTTAGTACAAAGATTGTTATTATCACTTACAATCATATATGCTACTATAAAAAAAAGACTTAGTATTCCTGATATTCCAATTCCAATTATTACAATATATTTAAAATCAAATGGAATTTGATTGATTAGTGTAAATATAGGAGCTGCTTCTTCTCCTCCAAAATAATAACCATATAAAAAACTATATCCCAACTGATAAAATAAATATGCAGCAAATAAAAACACACCCGTTAGAACAGCTTTACCGACATAATTTGAAGAAAAATCCACTATAATTTTATAAATTTCTTTATAATTATAAGTTTTTATTGTTTTTTCATTCGAATTAATTATTTCATTATTTCTGTTTTCATTTACCATATATTCTCCTTTGCAAAATAAATATAATGTATTTTATCGCTAATATATTTTGTTTAAATTTACTGTGGCGGATTGCACTTACTGCAAGGCTCCAACCCACTTGCTTTTGCCTTGTCCAAGGTTGTAATAATATCACTTTTACTTAAATACTGACACCCAGCACTATGATATTTCTTTCCAGTATTCGTTATATGTACTTCAATACTTGTTTCGTCTGAACTAGCTGCTGCCTCTTCTACTTGCTCAACAACTTCCGAATCTTGATTAGAAGTGGAGTTATTTGCCACTGCTGAATTAGATGTTGCTGCAACAGAAGAACTATTGTCATCTACCTTTGCATTTATTTCATCAGGATTAACATTGTCAAAATCATCTGTGATGGTTTCTCCATTCAGGACATATGTGTAATTGTAGTGTGACGGAATCTGTGTTTCGGTATCAGGATATGTAATCGTAGCAACGAAGTTTTCACATCCACCAGCATCCCTGATTACCTTTTCCATATAAGCCTGATCACCGTGACGATTCAAGGTACTGTTTTGAGGAGTAATATTATATGCATTAGAAACGCCGCCAAGGCTATCCGCAATTACATGTCCCTCATCCAGGTCGGTTGCTTCTGTTCCAGGGACTTTTGCTTCATCATTATAATAGCGGCCATCAGAATTTACCTGTTCAGTCTCATCATCCTGCAATAATATTTTATCCGCTACTATATTAGTAAGTTGTCCATACTCATTCGTATACGCCCAATACTCTCTATCTCCAAAACCAATATCTACCGCAACATTGCTCAGTCTATCGCCAGACAAATCGCCGCCATCAACCTCTATAATTGTATATGTATCACCATTATATTCCCTTGTGCTTAAATCCTGTTGATCTGTCTGTTTCTCGGAATTTGTATCGGTTGGCTCTTCTGGCTGAACCTCTTGAATTACCTTTTCAACATCAGTACTTGATTCTTCTAATTCCTGTATTTGTTCAACTTCATTAGTCTGTATCGCATTATGGTTAGTTGATTCCGAACATCCAGTGATAAGTAAAGTGATTAAAAACGGTATAAATAATTTAGTTCCCTTACCTTTTATTTGTTTTCCTACGCTTAATAAATCCCATAATAATTTTTTTTGCTTCATATTTCCTCCCTCATTGTTCTATCTTATTTGTCAGAGCTGTTAGTACATATGTATAATGGGCATATCCACCCTTAAATCCATGATCATTTAATCCGTTACATTTCCTTCCCCTTTCAGTATCATAATATATCGGTCATTGACTCCTATTTAATGTTTTTTGCCATCAATTAATTCATACTCTTCCATAATATTTATTGACTTATCCACCTTATGACAATGATATAATCTATCAAAATAACTTGTCATTTTACGCCTACTCTCTAAATGCTAAAGTATTCCATCTTTTTGCTGCCTCAAATAGATTCCTATCCTCTAGATGACTTGTTGCTAAATTGCGATATTCTATAAATGTATTTATATCTCTTGTGTTTAAATAAATAAAGTCAACTGTACTAGCATCGTTAAAAGATAAAACATTTTCTACAAAAATAGCCTTTGTATCATAACATCCTGTATTTAACCTGTTATTTTCGTATCCTTCTTCTGGTAGTAACTCCTTACCTTTAAAAAAATTAAAGAGGACTAAATCATCTCCATAATGAAGATACTTTACAACTTCTTCTAGCGTTTCAAAAGTAATAATTCCTTCATCCAAAATAACTACTTTACCTAGTATTCCCTGTATGGAAGATATCCGCCTTTTCCCCGCATTTTTAAAGAACTCTTTCCAATTTTACAAAAAATTGCACCATTTTGTTCCTCTTTAATAAAATCTTTTAATACCATATTAATAACCTCTCACTTACTATAAATTATTTAACATTATAAAATTATATCATATTTATAAAAAAATCGTAAATATTTCCTATTAAGCAAGAAAAAAGAGCCTCAAATGAGACTCCAAATTCAGTTTGTTATTTTATATTACTTTTCACTTTACTTTCATTTTAAAAATAATATATCTTACTTCTATTTTATATTTCTATCTATTTGAAGTGGTATAGTGGATGCCGTATAACATCCACATACCAACATTAATTAATAAAGTTAAATTACTTTATTACCGTCTGCTCTTAATTATGAAGCTAACCTTATAAAATAAATTAAAAACAAAGATAATACTTACGATACTAGCTGTAATAATCAGCGCTTCCATTTACTTTGCCTCCTTTGTTAATAAATATGATTATAACATTATTAATTCAGTTTGTAAAGTTTTTTGTTTATTTTTTATATTTTTATGTAGTTTATTAGCGTTTTTATTGTGCACTTTTATTTAATATTTCTGTTTACTTTAAACAGACAAGAATAAACTTGCCTGTTTTTGTTATCTAAGCAAACCTCAGTTGCCCTTTGTTTTCGACCTCTATACTCATATTTGGAACTCTTTCAAAAATACAAATTTCTGGTAAATTAGCACGAACAAGGACATTTGCGAATGGAGGCGGCACAGCGTTACCGCATCGTTTTACTTGCTCTGTACGGCTGTATGTTTTCCCCTCAAAATCTTTATCAATTATGTAATCATCAGGGAAGCCCTGACAACCATATAATTCCTTTGGTTCTAACATTCTAAGTCCAATATCAACTATTTGATAATCAACTCCATGGATTGTAACCAGTCCAAAGCGGTCATTTGATGTTACAGTGTCTAAGGGTTCTTTAATTTCTTGCCCTGTACCTTGCCCATAGTACTTAATTAAAAATGCTCTTACTTCCCCAAAGTGTCCATCACCTGCCGTTATTGTTGGAATAGGTTGTCTTATATCTCTTCCGTCACAATTATTATTCATTTGAATAAGGTTTGTTGTCACTATACTGTTATGGTCAACTGCTGTCACGGTATGAAGCGGCTCGCTCAAAGAACTTCCAGCACCTTTATAATTACCATCATAGTATTTATGTAAGAATGATGTCACAAGTCCATATCGATTAGAGCCATCCACGGTCGCTAATGGTTCATTCATACTATGAGTATAACTCCAATCACTTCCACTGTGATTTACTTGAACTATAAAAGGTTCTTCGTTATCAATTACAAATTTCTGTAAACCCCTTGCAATTCTTTGCATTGTTTTAGGAGCCAAAGGTCTTACCGCTCTTATTTTATATTTCTCTTTAATTTCTTCTGCTGTATCAAAAATACTTGGACATGGCCTATTAAAATCTATTTGAGTATATGCTCCAACATAAGGCTTACAAATATCAGCCTTAACCTTTTCACTATCAACTGGTGCATGTGTAGGCTCTGGCCAAACAATTGGATGACCATCACACCTTGCAATCATGAAGAATCTTTTTCTTTTTGTAGGTGTTCCAAAATCTGCGGCAACCAATTCTTTAAACTCAACTTCATATCCAAGTGCTTCCAGTGCCTTAACAAATTTTCTAAAAGTTCTTCCTTTGCGCTTCGGATCCGGTTCCATGACTTGTAAATTTAAAGGAACTACTTCACCCGGTTGTGCAACTCTAAATTTTGGCTTTCTTTTTTGCTCGTTCTTATTCTTTCTATCCGAAAAATCATAGACTATGCATCTTCCTGTTTCTTTATCCCTTTGTGGTCTTAATGGCCCCCATGTTTTAAACTCCTCAACGTTTTCTAACATGATAACTCTTGGTCTTACTGCCGCCGCCCATCTAATTGCAACCCAAGCAAGTCCTCTTATTTCTTTTTTAACTGGTGTTCCACCTTTGGCCTTTGAAAAATGTTTGCAATCTGGACTAAACCAAGCTAATGCCACAGGTCTGCCCTTACAAGCTTCAACAGGATTAACATCCCATACTGATTCACAATAATGCTTTGTGCTAGGATGATTTGCTTTATGCATTTTTATAGCTTCTGGATCGTGGTTGATTGCGATATCAACACTACGACCAGTCGCAAGTTCTATACCGGTACTGGCTTCACCGCCGCCGGCAAAATTATCAACTATTAATTCACCATTTATCATTTTCTTTAAAGGAGCCGACATGTTGTTGATTTATAATTAAAAATGAACAGTCGTTTACAAGGAAATCTGAACACTTTTAAGCGGTTCGGAGAATCGTAAATTACTGATTTGAATAAAACTTTTACAGATAGAATTGAACACTTCCATTACATCATGTACCATTCTTTCGTATGTCAAAAACGAAAGGTGGTGAAAAAGGAAGTGAAAGATTTGCAGGATTGGGCTGCGGTGCAAAAGCTACGCAAGAAGAATAAGAAAGTAGCTGTGATTGCAAAAGAATTAGGAATGTCAAGGACTACAGTTTATAAGCTCCTAACTATGGATGAAGAACCTATATATTCAAGAATTGTTTATCTCTGTAAGGTGGATTTCTATGCAGAACAGATTATAGAATGGAGATTTAATCCGGATTACGATTTCAATGGAACCAGGATTTTTAGGGAACTGAAAAAACTTGGCTATAAAGGTAGCATTACACCCGTTTATACGTTCTTGAATCGTATTTCAGAAACAAGCTATTCTGGTAATCGTAAAGCAACCATGCGTATTGAAACACCTGTCGGAGATCAGGCACAGTTTGACTGGTCTCCATATGAGATGTGGATTGGGACAAGGAAAAGAGAAGTCTATTGCTTTACCATGATTTTCGCAGCATCAAGAAAAAAAGCTATTGTATTTTCATTAAAATCTGATGCAGATGCTATTTATGAAGCAATACAGGAATTGTTTGAGGATCTTGGTGGCGTTACACTGGAGCTGTTGATTGACAATCCAAAGTCTCTGGTTATTGAGAATGATCCCAAAACTGAGGATGAAATTACGTATAATCCCAAAGCACTGTTGGTTGCGAAACACCTTGGAACTGAACTAAACGCATGTAACTGCTATTGGCCCCGTACCAAGGGAAAAATAGAGAAGCCTTACCAATACATCGAAGAACAGTTTGTAAAAGGAAACCGCTTCACAGACATGGAGCAATTAAATCGTGAAGCAAAAGATTTTATGAATAAATGGTGTAATGAAGTTCATGGAACAACGAAGAGAGTACCTAATCTTCATTACGAGCAGGAAGAGAAGGCAGCATTGCTGCCACTGCCTTCACACCGATTATATCTGGATACGAACCTTGACAAAAGAGTTGTCAGCCCTGACAGCTACATAAGTATTCATACAAATAAGTACAGTCTGCCTGTAAAGTATGCAGGGATGAAAGTGCAATTTCGGATTATTTACGGATTTCGAATTCAGGTGTATTCCATGGAAAAAGATTTCATACAGACATTGTGGGTGCAGGATGATAAATATCAGACAAAGACCCAGGATGAACATTTTACTGATATCCGGATAGTTACAAAATCTATTCCACAGATAAAGCGTGAATTCACAGAACGTTTTCAAAATGGACAACGTTATCTTGAGGAACTTGCAAAAGTTACGCAGCAGCCATCCCACCATGCCAGAAAAATTCTTCAGATGTGCGATACCTTCAACTTTGAAGATCTGGATATCCTGCTTTTACATGCTATCAAGCAAAATAAGCTGGAAATCAGGGAATTTAAGAAAATGGTAAAGGAACAAGGATATGAACTGCTACACAAAAAAACATCCCCATTACAACAGGAGCTAAAGAAGCAGTCCGATGCAGGTCTCACCAGAGACTGCAGCTACTATGAAACAGCACAGGAGACAATAAACTTATGAGTAACAATACGAAACAAGTATCAAAGACTGAAATTGAAGAAATTTGCCGGAAACTAAAGCTTGTGGACATTCGAGAGAATTATGAGGACATCATTTCCGAAGCCGTTTCAGCCAAAGAAGGCTATCTGAGTTTTATGCACCGGCTTCTATCAAATGAAGTACAGGGGCGTAAGGACCGATTATCGGATCGATTGATCATAAAGGCTGGTTTTGATTACGTTAAGACACTGGATGAGATTGCATTCGATTTTAATGCCTCGTTGAATTATCAGTACATTAAAGATCTTGGCACGCTCTCTTTTATGAATCATGCAGAAAACATTATTATTATTGGTCCCCCTGGGGTTGGAAAAAGCATGATTGCCACCGGAATCGGTGTAAATGCCTGCCGTGCAGGGAAAAAAGTCCTTTTCTGTAATGCCAAGGAACTGATGGATGACCTTAATGATTCCATGTGTAAGGGGAATTTAAAACAAGAATTAAAGAAACTTTCAAAAATCGAATTGCTGATTATAGATGAATTATCTTATCTAAAAATGGACAGAGAAAGAGAGAGCATATTTTTTCAGATTATCCGCCAACGATACGAAAAATGCTCCCTCATTATCACGACCAATCTTCCACTGGGAAGGTGGGACGAAGTATTTACCGGACAGCTGGCAGCAACTGCCATTCTGGACAGATTGATGCATCACTACCATGTTATAAATATAACTGGTGACAGTTTCCGTGTCAAAGGAAATGATTACATAATGAAAAAGGAGCATGCGAATGAATCATAAAAATGACAGCATTTTAGCTGAAAACATATTGGAAGAACTTCCATTTCCAGGGAATGATCCGGAGATGTTAGAAATAAGAAATAAGCCTGAACCAGATTACAGCCTGATGGATTGTAGTTGTAATAATTGCCAGGATTTAATAAAGAGTTATCTCTTAATTGATTCTCTGGTTCAAGATATTCTTGGGCTTGAAGAAGAAATGGTCAGATGGCGTCAGGCATTGCTGAGACATTTGCCACCTATAGATGCGCAAAATCTGAAAAGTGATATTTATGATAACCTTGCGCGTCGTTATTACGATAATAAAAGTTATCAATCCTATCTAAAGCGGATGTACAACGGACAGGATCCAATGGAATCGAAGGAACACAATCAAATGCTTCACCGTCTGAAAGAAGGAACGGATGAAACAAGTGTAGTTTTATAGGATAATAAAAAATCTGGCACTGGTTTTTCTACTGATCTTAGTGCCAGATGATTCAACATGAAAGTATCGCCCATGGCGTTTATATGATAGATATCACATGTAAAGGAGAAGAAAAAAATTGGCACGATTAAAGGTAGAGGATTCAAAAGTAATAGAAATCTACAATACACAGGGAAAAGCCGCTGCTATTGAGACAATCCACGCAACTTATGGGGTAAAGGATGCATACTATGTGTTACGCCGGTTGAAAGCAACCGAATCCTATGCGTATGATTCAAAAAGAGATTTATTTTGTAAAAAAGTAGAGATGCCATTTCTGGCACTTGATGAATTATGTATAGAATCACGCAAAAATAGTATTGATAAAGATGTGGACTGCAGACCAACAGTTCAGATTGAATCAAAATTCGATTCCTATGTTCAGGAATTAGTAAAAGAACGTTTTATGGAATACGCAAGATTCATCCAAGCAAATTCTGTGGACAGAATCTGGAGAATTAATAAAACAGCATTAAAATCAGCGGGATATCAACTGGAACTCTATTAAAAAGTGTTCAATTCTAACTGTGAAAAAACAAAAAAATATAAAGAAACAGGGAAATTAAAACTGTTCATTTCTATCTGTAAAAAATAGAAAAAAGTGTTCAGATTTCCTTGACAATCAACACATGTCTTTGCCCTGCAGGAGCTCGTCTCCTTTCTTTGTTTAATATTTCTATTTTATGTACAAAAAAACTACCAATACGAATATTGATAGTTGATATTGTATAAATACTAATCTACGCTTTTATATTTCAGTTTTAAAATATCTTTAAGTTTTATTACTTTTTCAGCAATGCAGTTAATTTCATCTTTAGTATTCTCAAATTTTGTCAAATCCATAGCAATATCAATAAAATCATTTTCGAATTCTTCTAAAAATTCCGTACTCCACAAATAATCTATGCTACAATATTTTTTACAAAAACTTGCCGTCCCTAAATAATAAAAAGTCGTAAGAATGAAATCATCTAAATTTGTTTTGTTGGGTTCTTCTATAAAGCGATCCCTATAATTTTCAGCTTCCGTACTAAGATTTTCATTTAGCTTCAATACACTTCCATAATAAGGAATTTGAGTAGATGATTTAAACTCTTTATACTTATCTATATTTTCAAACCCTAAAGCACATGCTAACTCAACTTGCTTTGCATGAAATTCTGTATACACCCTATAGAATATAATTTTATTGTTCATTAACATTACAACTTTTTGTAGTTCTATCCAATCATATATGTGTGTAAATTCATGAAATAATGATTGTTTAATTAATTCGGGTTTTTGGATCATGAAATCAGTATTAATATGTAAAATAATCGGGGGTCTTAGTATTGGGTTTACACTCATAGCATAACCAGCACTTCCATTGACCTCTGAATATTCCGTTTCAAAATCTGGTAAATTATCATTATTGCAAAATCTTTTATATTCTTCATAAATTTCATTTTTTATTATTATATCCCACTTCTTTTTTACTTCTTCTTTAGTTCTGCACATATTTACCCTCCTCCACACTATGCGTATATTATACTTCATCTTAGTTCAACTATCAATATTCAATTATCAATGTGCTTTAGTTTAAAATATTTCTTCCTCAGAGTAATTTGTTGACTATTTTTTCTTTTTAACCTTTTAAAACGCTTAAGCCTGAAAACCTCTATCAGTATTGTCGAATATATAGATGGACATAGTGTAATTAATATGTTATATTGAAATTACTAGCTAGTGATTTTAATTTTGAAAGGGGTTATTAATTATGAAAACAAAAAAACTTATTACTTCACTACTTCTTTGTGCTATGATTTTGACAAGCTCATTGCCATTGACTGTTAATGCAGCAACATTATCTACAACGAAAAAACAAGCATCTGTATCTAAAACAAGTTCAACTAGTGTATCTAAATGGATAGTAACAGCTTCATCATTAAACATTCGTAGTGGACCTGGCACAAATTACCAAACAACAGGAAGCTTAAAAAAATATGATTATATTGAAACTTATGAAAAAAGTGGAAGTTGGTATCATCTTACTTCTAAATATGGCTCAGGTTGGGTACATGGAGACTATCTTCTTACTTATGGTGCATAATTAAAACTAATAAAATAGTTATAAATTTTTAATTGGACTTTCGATAATGAAAGTCCTTTTATTTTTAATACTCACTTTTGCTATAGTCTATTGCCTTTTCTCTATCTTTGTCATAAAACAAGTAAACATCCGGCTTAGAGTTTCCTTTATGCCTTTTTCTATTATATCATAAATAACTTTCATTATTTTACTTCCTTAAAGCCTACTTTACACTATAGGAGCTCTTCTACTTTCTATAATTGCTAAAGCCTAATTTAACTTAGTAAACTCATATGTACGCAAGAACTCTGCCGCATCCGAATAACCTTGTTCCTTGAACAATTCCCCAATTGCATCAATCTTCGCTCTCTTACCCATTGTTTCATCATTTATATCCTGTGTAGCACTAACAAGATCAATATCAATTCCTAAATTATACTTTTCGTTTGCTTCTCTAGCGTAGTCTGTAAAGGTCACATAATGATTACCAAATCTCGTTAAATCTGCAATACACATTGTCTTTTCATCAAATACCTTTTTAAATCGCTTCAACCGTTCTTTTCGGAATCCAAATGTATCATGAAGTACTGCATACGCAATAGTTAAAATATTGTTATAAATCCTGCCGCTCATTAACTTGTAAAAGCTTTCTAATTCCTCAGGACTAAATCTCATTGGAGCCTTTAAAATATTTCTACTTCGAATATCATTTTCTAAGGCTTCAACTCCATCTTGTTTTGCTATTTTCAAAGCAAATAACATTCCTTCCATTCGCCACTGAAACTCTTTATCACCTTTAGCCATCTTGTTTGATCCTTTCTTTGTATCTCCTGTCTATGTCATTTGCTATAGCAAGTAAAATATCTTTGCATAATTGTGTTTTATATTTGCTATAAATCACATCAACTTCGGCTTTTAATTGCTCCCAAAATTCATCATTTGACTCCGGCATGTAATACTTTTTTAGAAGAGTGAATACGTCACCAAACATATTAAAAATCTCTGGAATATCTTTACTTGTAACAGATGCCATATTATCACTCCTCCCATGGTAATCTTGTATTACTATCAAGTACCATAAATCCATCTCGTGACTCACTTGATTTCTCAACTGCTTCAATACTTTTCTGTATGTTTGTCTTGTCCAAGGAATAGAAAGTCATTAATTTTCCCATGAATCCAATCTTAGTTTTACCTGTTTCACCTTGTCGGCTTTTTGCAACTTTAACGTTTCTCAAATCTTTAATTAGATTGTTGCCACCGTCAAAAGCTTCATAAAGGAAAATTACAGAATTACAATCTTGCTCAATATCTCCACTTTCTCGTAAATCTGCCAATACTGGTTCTTTATCTGGTCTACCCTCAATACTTCTACTCATTTGAGATAAAGCTATTACTGGTACTTTCAACTCCATTGCCATTGCTTTTAAACCTCTACTTATATCACCAATTTCCTGTACCTTGTTTCCATTTCTGCCCTTATCAGGTTTAAGTAATTGCAGGTAATCAATTATTATTAACCCTAGGTTATCAATGTATTTGCACTCGTTTCTAATTTCTCTTACCGTTTTGGTTCCGCAATCATCAATAATTAGATTCTCGCAATTAAGAAATTTACTTTCTGCATCTCGAAATCGCAATTCTTCGTCACTCATAAATTTCTTAGCGTGCCTTATTCTGTCAAATGGTATCTTTGTTTCCGAACATAGTATTCTGTCAATAACCTGTTTATCATTCATTTCTAGGTTATAAAACATTGTTTTTCTGCCCTGTTTTGCCTTGCTATAGGCTATTTGCGTAACAAAAGCCGATTTTCCTATACTAGGTCTAGCAGCAATACATACAAGGTCAGTATCTTCAATTCCACTAAGCATTCTATCAATATCATCAAACCCAAGGTTTAAATATTCAGGATCGTAATTTTCATTGAAATATTTGTGCTTGTTTTCCTCGTATATCTCTTTCAGGGTTTTAGATGTTGTTTTCCTGTCTGCTGCCAATTCAGATAATTTATTGATTGTTTCTCCAATGACCTCATTCACATTTCGTTCATCCGCTACACTTGCATCTGATACAATATTTCGTAGTAATCTTGATTTATAATTGTCAATTAGTTCATTTGCATGATACTCAATATTTACTGTTGTAGGAGTTGACAATACACATTTTCTAAGTATTTCGCTTAGTTCTAACTCTGTTATGTCTTTTGTTCTTGCATGATTGGCAACTGATTGTACATCAATAGGCTTTCCCAAAGTATACAGTTCCTGAACGGTTGCATAAACTTTTTTAAGCTTTGTATGTGTAAAGTGTTCAGGCTTTAGCCTTGTATATACTTTCTTAATGCTATAGTCAATATCAATAAACAAGGAGCCTATCACATTCATTTGCGTTTCGATTAGATCTGCCACACTTTACGCACCACCTTTGTTGTCAATTATCAAATCTCTACCTATTTTTTCAAAATCCTTGCAGAACAATTGATAATCACTGTATTTCTTAATCATGTATTTATTATTGCTTTTAAACATTGTTGCCATAACAGCATATATTTCCTTTGGTGTTCTGCCGTTTATTGTAAGTTGCTCAAAGCTGGTACAAACAAGGTTAATATTTTCATATTCAAATTTACTATCCAGTTTTTGTATGAAGTTTTCAAAACACTTAGCCAGCTTAAAACAGTTCGAATTTTCATCATAAGTTTTATTTACAAAGTCATTTAGGTAGCTGTCAAAATTACTAGGAATGAACAATGTTTTTGGTCTTAAATAGATTTCTCTTTCCGTGTTAAGCCACTGCTTACACTTAACATCAATAACTCTCTTAAAATCTTCCAGTGTATAGCCATCTTCAATCCTAGCACAAATATGTCGCTGGGTTTCTGCAGTGGAAGCTCTGAAATTTTTACCAGTCTTATCATTCAAGTAAGCAACCACTTCCGCACATAATGTATTATTTTTTTCTTTCTTTTTATTTATATCATTCTTTTCTTTATTAGTTGTTGCTAATAGCATGTCATTAGACTGTTGACTGACTGTAAGCTGACTGTTCTCTTGACTGTCGTTGTACTGATATTTATCGTAGTTAAGTACTGTAAATAAGCCAAATTTATTGAATTGCTTGTGTGTAACCTCGCCTGTCTTTTTCAAATGGTTCAATGCTGTTCTAATCTCTCCTGTTGTCAGTGCTGTTTCCTCGGATAACTTTGAATAAGAAGAAATAAACTGTCCTCTATCCACTGTCATTCCCTGCCACTCTTTAGCTTTCCAATTTGCCTTTAGAAGCAAATGCAAAAACAAAACCTTTGTATTTATGTCACTGTACCACTCCCATTCAGTCATTTTTCTATGTAATCTTATATAGCTTCCGTCAGCCAATTTGATTCACCTACTTGCTTATATATTTTGCTTTTCAACTCTTTCAAATTCTATAACCCAAACCCAAGGATTAGCCATCCAAGAATATTGTTCTGCCTGCTCTTTTTTGATTGTGGAATCCCATAATAATTTGAATTTAGTTAGTGCATGGTTTAGGTTCATACAAACGCAAGAATTAATTCCCTCTTTCAAGCAGTCTTCATTTTTCATATCCTGCAACCGTTCAACTCTAGCATTTGTTACTTTCAAAAAGATTCTTGCCGCTTCTGCTGGCATATGAATACTTGGAAGCCATTTGCCAATGTCACTTGCATAATCCGAATCACAACTTGCCTTATAAACATATTCTTTGTCACTGTAAGGATTTAAGCATTGCCACGTTTCTCTTACATAAAGAATATCTCCTGTATGACATGGTGGTTTTGCATAGCTTATAACTCCGCCATATTCATCTAAACCCCAACCAAAATTTCCGATATTTTTATTGTCCGTTGAATCAGTTACAAACCCTAGTGGATATTGATGTTTAGTGCTTGGTTGCGGTTTTACAACTCTTCTTGTAACTGTCTTTCTATCTTCCAGAATTGCTTTTACCATTTCTGTATTGAATAAAATTGGTTTCATGCTTAAGCACCTCCCATAAAATCAAATAATGTAGGTACGCTTATTTCATTTTCCGCAGACTGCAGGTACCCAACACCATCTCTGAAATAATCCTCGTTTAACTCAATCCCATACCCTCTACGCTTCATTTTAACTGCTGTCATAGGTACCGTCATAAGTCCACCAAAAGGGTCTAATACCAAATCGCCCTCATTGGAATATCTGTTAATAATTCTCTCAACTATATCAATCTGCAAAGGGCATACATGCATTTGTTGTCGTCTGCGGCTCTGCTGTGTATTCAAGGTTTTCATTCGGTTAATATCGTCCCAAACCTCTAATGTATTCCATGAACCAGGAGCAACAACCATGAACGTTGCTGGTAATTTCCCATTTTTATCTAGCTTTTTAGCAAGTTCAACATGCTCCTGATAGTTGTAAATACTTTCCCTTGAATAGATTCTGTAAACACTCTGTAATTTGTCTACAGGAATATTTTCAATTTCTTCTTTACTTATCAACCTATCACCACTGCTTCTCCAGTATCCATGAGCATCTATCTGCCATTGTGCCCTTGTGTAATCTTCCTTGGTTTTTGATACCGGTTCATCCGCATATGCATTTGAACGGTCCGTAGGAAGCTTTCTGAAAAGTAATATATATTCAGGGCAACCAACCCCCATTTTGGAACCATCTTTGCACTGTTCAGACCATCCAAGGCGGTACGTTTGATTATTTTCTCTTACAACATCAGTAAGAATCGTAATCATTCCAAAGTACATAAATCCATGTTTCATATAATGCCTGATACAATCGGAATGAAAAGGTTCAATTGTTGGCATTCCGGTACCGGTAGCATTTCCAAATAATACACGGTCCTTAACATGAATAGCTGCAACTCTTCCCGGCCTTAAAATTCTAAGAAGTTGCGGTGTAAGAAAATTCATTTGTTCAAAGAATTTCTCCGTATTTTGATTATGGCCAAAGTCATTATAATTTGCGGAATATTCATAATGATTTCCGAATGGAATTGATGTATGAATAAGGTCAATACTGTTTTCTTGCATTCTTTTAGTTTCCTCCACACAATCATCCAGTACGGCCGTGTAATATTGTCCTTGTACTTTCACTGTTTCTACACCCATCTTTCTCTTTAATCTTTCTACTTTATTTGGAGAATTTAGACCATATTGCTTTACAATTTCTATCATCTTTTGCACCATGTGGTTATGATTTTTCCATTTTTCTAGCAAAACATTTTTTATATTCTCTTCATTCTCCATATAGATAATATCTATGATTACTTTTTCAGTTTGCAAGAATCGGTAAATCCTATGTATTGCCTGAATAAAATCATTAAATTCGTAATCAATACCAACGAATATTGCTCTGTGGCAATGTTTTTGAAAATTGCATCCGGATCCTGATAATTCTTTCTTAGTTGCAAACAGTCTAGTTCTTCCCTCTGAAAAATCAATAACTCTTTTTTCCCTGATTTCATAATCCTGTGAGCCGAATATATCAACGGTTTCTGGAATGGCTTTCTTTATGGCCAGACGTTCCGCTTCGAGGTCATGCCAAAGAATAAAACTATCTCCATTGCTTTGCTCAACAATTTCTTTCAATTTAGCAATTCTAATATCAATACTTTCCCTCTTAACTGCTGCTGCATCTTTTAATCCTGCTGCTGCTTCTTGAAACAACTGAACTTGTCCATACTTATCTGTTGAGTTGCCGTACTCAACTGGTATCTCATGCCAATTAACCTGTAATGGTGGTAAATCATAACCTGCATCTGAATACTTCTGATTCAAGTCTGAAGGTTTCGTTACAAATAACGCCCAACTACTTACCCATAACCAAAATTCATCTTCCTGATTTGGATATAAAGTTAAATTATTTGCTTTTGTAGAATCTCTTTGAAAAAATCTTGTTAATGCCTGTCCGGTGTCCATAACCTCTAAATATCCGGCATAGTGGATTAGCTCCTTGTATCGGTTCGGTGACGGTGTGGCCGTAGCAACTAATTTATATTTAACACCTTTAAATTTATCCAAGAAAGTTTGATAAGTCTTACTTCCGAAACTCCTTAAAACACTGGCTTCATCCAAAGAAGTTGCTGTGAAATATTCTGGCCGGATATCTCCATCACGTACTCTTTCATAATTCGTAATCATGATATCTGTATTTGCAGATTCTACCTCTTGCATGTTTCTCACATATAAAGGCATATCGTACCCAAGTACCCCAACTGCATCTCTTGTAAATTCTTGCTTAACTCCAAGTGGTAAAACGATTAGTGCATTTCCACCCTCGTGTTTAATGACCTGATAGCAAAATTCTATTTCTTGTATAGTTTTTCCAAGTCCAAATGATTCAAATAAGGCTCGCTTGCCGCCTTTAATTGCCCACGCAACTGCATCTTTTTGATGTGGCTTTAAGGCTTTATTAATCTTCGACACATCAATGTCAAATCCGCTATCGAAAACAAGTTCTACCTTGCTGTACAAAAACTCTTTATAATTCATTCGTGTACGTCTACACGAGTGCGCACTCTTTTACCTAGGATTATGCTTTTCCTTTCTAAAATTAATTACTCTTTCAAATCAGCAATACTAAATACAATACCCCTGCAATAAGGTTCTCCATCTTCATAAACCATAAATGTTTCATGCGGAATGTCAGTTTTGTAAGTCCAAGTAATGATGTTTCCTGAATCATCTTTAGATTCCTTATCATCACACCATAAAGCTTCAATTCTGTTTGTGGCATAACCATCACTACCAAACGCGCCCTGACGGTCGAAATATATCATTCCCCCATCGTAGCAACCTTGTTCATCTTGAATTGTACCCTCAAACTCCATCAAGTCATCAGACGCACCACTCACAATTACAAAACCATTATCTTTTGCAATTTGTAATTCTTTTTTGCTAAACATTGGATAACCATATTCTTTACCGTCAATCATCTTTGCAAAATTCTTTATATCCATTTGCACCTTACCTTTCATCTTTTTTTTCTTGTAAAAATCTACGAATCATCACCAACCGTTTTGAATCATCATTTTTGTGTAAATCAATAGATTTGTTCCATGTTGCTATAAAATCGCTAACTGCATCACTATATCCAGATTCGTAATTACTAGGTTTCCTTGAATAGATTCCATATATCTCTCTGCTAGCTACAACTAATATGAACATAACAAACCATTCAACCCTTATCATTCCTCATTACCTAGGAACGGAACCTTGTATAAATGTTGTACCTTCGAATTTTTATCATCTATGTAAATATCAGCACATATCTTACGAGGATTACCACCAAATAAAGCAATTAGTTCCGGTAAATTCTCATTAACTGCATCAAATTCAAGACCTTGTTCTTTGCACCATTCAACCGCTTCTGTGAGCCTTTCCTCGCATCTGCAAGTCCAGAGGATTAATTTGTCACCTTGTAATTTTCTAAATTTTAAATGCCTGATAAGGTCTTTGTTCGGTTCTCCAATCTCGGGCCATTCACTTACGCATAGCGTTCCGTCAAAATCAACTGCAATCACATCAAAATTTCTACTCATTTATTTCACCACCTAACAGATCAAGTACTTTTTTTCCTGCTTCATGCGGCTTACAAAATATAAATTCTACGCCATACTTATGCTGCATAGTCCCCATTGATTTTGCCAGTGTAATGCCACTTGTTGGCTTTGCCTTTGGAAGTTTTCTACTTAACCACTTCCCAATGCTATGCATGTAAGCAATCTTGTTGTAATTATGTAAGCGTGGATTATTCCATTCATACAAATTATTGATGCAAGTCACGCCGTCTAAATTTTCTACTAACACATAAAGTTTAATTCCATTATTTTGTGCAAGAATACATTCATCACGGAACCTTGCGTGTGCCTTACCACAAATATTGCCAACCACTTCCTCGATATCTTTTTTTGTATCCACAGCTATGGAATATGTACCAACAAAATCCATCTTTTTGATGTCTATTCCCCTGCCTGCTTTACGATTCATAACATCATTTACTTTCTCATTTGCAAGTATATAATCACCAACTGGTAAAGGAGCTCGAATAACTTCAATTCCTTGACTCTGCCAGTATCGGTTTTTAGTTCTGTGCTGATTTTCTTTGTTTCCTATATCTTCAAGTAATGTCACTGTTATTCCCCCTTTTTACAAATCCGCACTATCATCATTTAATTTGTCAAAATTTTTAGACATAGATTGTGTTGCTTCTAAAAATCCTCTATATACTATTTCTTGCGCTTCTGTCAACTGCTCATTAGCTGTTTTTGGATTCATAAGTCTGACGATTTTATACTCTTCATGCAATTCCTGTCTTGTTGCCATTGTTATTCTCCCTTACAAAATATATTTTTTACCGGGGAGCGACCAACTCCCCACATTTAGTTTCATTATGGCTTAAATATTTCGTGATATATTATCCAAACATGAACAACCGGTCTGATACTGCCAACTACAAGACGGTTATTTTGTTATGTATAGGCTCATGCCTAAACAACTAGGATATTACTGTGAACTGATCCAAATCCTCTAACTCGTCTCTCAAATAATTTTTGATATTCTGCATTGCTTCATTCTTCCATGCACCGCCATCAGCTTCAAAAATTGCACATTGGATTCCGCGCTCTGATTTCATTCTGAATACGAAATCCGAAAGAGGTTGTGCTACTTCTAAGAAAGTTCTGTATGGAGCAAGATTAACTGGGTTAGGAATAATAGCTTCTGTTTTACTTGCAATTCCATTTTTAACTGTAGCTTTTTGCGTAACTCCATCGTCCCCATACTCTGCCACGCTTTTATCTTCAACAGTTCCAGCGAATTTAAGAACCAATCCTCTATCACCTGAATCAATGAATTTAGATTGAAGATTAATCAAAAATTCTTCATGGTCAATGAACTGGTTAAAACGAAACTCTGGCACTCTTGCAACTACGTTTACAAGGTATTCTCTTTCACGTTCAGCGTCCAATTGGGAATACAAAGACACTTTAGTTGGACTTTCTACATGAACAATCATTTTATCGCTCATGCTGTCAATGTTGGCTCTAATATAGTCAACAAAACTTGTTAATGTTCCCATCTGTATAGAGGATGCCTGTGGGTTGTGATTGATTCTGTGAAGTTGCTTATCAGAATACTGCTGTCCTTTAATTTCTTGTACAACCGGCACACTTAATCCAACTACATATTTTAGTGCTTCTTTAATCATCTTCTTTTCCTCCATTTTCTTAGGCTTGTTTTGCCTTAAAATCAACTACAGTTTCATTTTTAATCTCACCTGTTTCGGTATCTACTTCTTTGCCATCAATGACAACCTCTTTGGCTGCTGCCTGAACATCTTCTATGGACATTTGACCTCTTATTTGTCTGCCATACTCTTCTGCATAAACTTGACCTGTTTTAAGGTCTTTTCCAATAGCAAAACGTGTTTCAATTGGCTTAACAGGTGCAAGTTTTTTATCAACTGAAATCTCGCAGTTTGAATCGTTTCTTTCTTCATTTTGGGTAAATTTCAGCTTGATTGTAACCTCTCTTTTGTTCTTCCATGGAGTGTTCGGATCCTGCATGTTCTTAACCACTTCCTCAATTGCCTTACTTGCATTTTCCTGTAATGCTCCATCAACTAACTCTTCTAATTTAACTTGCATCATATGATCGTATTCCTCTCTATAAAAATACTGGTTTTCTAGTTACATATATTTCAACGGCCGTTAAAAACTAATTCGTAGTTTAGCGTCATTGCGGACAAGTGCTACTTTCTCTCTTCAAAATCACAACATGTATGGTTGTAATCTGTTTCTAATCCAAAATCCTCTGCTTCATCATTATCACAAGTCCATTCGCCATCAACTATGGTATGATAAAAACAATTTCCACAACATTCCATAAATCATCACTCCTTATATTCTTGATTCCAACATTTAGTGCAATCTTCACTTCCAGTATCGCATTCGTCTTTCTCATAATGTCCATCTAATTCAAAATAACAACCTGGGCACATATCAACTCCACCTTCAAACTCTTCTGAAACACTTTCAGTGTATTCCTCTGCAATTTTTTCTTTCAATGTTATATATTCTCATCACCTTTCACATAAACGGTATTAAGTTTAAATTTACTTCCAGTCCCTTATCTGCAATATAGCAATCACAGCGAACTATCTCTTTTGTCTTTTGAAGAAATTTCTCCGAATCGGAATTTGAATCTGATAAATGTAATAACACAACATTCATCAAGTTTGGATTATCATTCTTCATAAGGAACTCACAAGTGGTATCAATGCACATATGACCTGTCAGAACATGATTTCTTTTAAAATCCTCATTACACATCAAATCTTTATCATAGTTAACTTCAACTAGAATATGGTTCGATTTAAGGCTACTAAAATTTTGTGGCACATACTCCGTATCAGTTATGAATAACAATTTGCCTATTTCATAATGTCTAATATAGAAGCCAAGGCAAGGAACATCATGTATTAATTCAAAAGGCTGAATAATGAAATTTCCAATCTTATAAGCCTTATTAGGCATCATAGACCTTGCATATTCACCAGTTGTAATTTCAAGATGCTCTTGTGTTTCATCACTTGTGTAAACTTCGATACCAACTTTCATATAATCTGTTATGTACTTGGCATGGTCACCTTAACCATGTTCGTGAGAAACTAGACAGCCAACAACTTTTGATATGTTGAAATCCAAGGCTTTTTTAATATCTAATAACTTACAACCTGCTTCAATTATCAAGGCTTCTTTATCATCTTGCAGAATATAGCCATTGCCACTACTACCGCTATTTATTACCCTCAAAAACATTTAATCACCCTCTTTCAATTCCCAATGTTCGCATTCTGATTGATAATGTTTTTCCAGTTTCATTGGTTTAATATGGACAGACATAAGTGTTTTACCGTCAAAATCGCAGAAATAATAAGGTTCTTCGTAATCATCATCACCGTAATTACTATCTCCTCTCGGTGGAACATAGACAGTATTATAATCTTTTATAAAATATTTGCATGTAAGGCAGGCTTTATTGTCTGGATTTTTAAAACACTTCTTTTTATGTTTCCTTGCACCACTTTTAGTCATATATGCTTTACTGCAACACTTAGGTTTATATGCTTTAATCTCTTCCATATTTACCTCTCTTTCCAATCCTTGCACTTAATACGCTCCGTGTGGTACGGTGGAAATGCCTTTAATATAAATTTGTCGTGTGCTTCACAGCCATAGGCAAGCTCTGAATCAATATCAATTAAATTTGCACATGTGGCACATACACCGTCTTGTTTCTTTGTGAAACGTTCTAGTAGTCCACCTTTTTTCATTTCTCTTCCCCATAACATATAAACGGCAAATAAAATCTTCGATAAGAATTAAAAGCACCACTGCTATAAATATCAATTGGTTTTCCGTGTAGTTCAAATCTGAAATGCACTGAATTAAAAATGTTGCTTTGGCCATCAAGGAAAATACTGGTATGTGATTGCCCCATTCGAATATCTGTAACATCGTATTCTTTTAACTCTAAATCATAATGCTTATCTATAGGAATTGCCTTTATAGGCAACTCCATTGATATATTAATTTTCATTTAAACAACTCCTATTTCATGAAATCTGGTTCGATATCTCCTGATTCCTGAATCACTTCGGTTTCAACAACTTCCTGCTCCTGCACTGGTTCTTCCGCTTCTGCTTCTTGAAATACTTCGGCGTTGGCTTTTTCCTCAATCTCAACAGCAACATTTTCAGCAACAATATCTAATTTGTCATTATCGCTAGTTTCATTGAATGATTGCAAGAAATCGTCACCCATAATTGAACTATCATCGGTGGCATTAATAAGACGTTTTGAAGCACGATTAAGAACTGTTTTCTTTGCCATTTCTTCCGGAAAGTTCTTATGAGTTGCTGATTCATATCCGTTCTTTTTAGCAGATTTCCATGACTGCCCCTGCGCCCAAGCACTTTCAATTTCATTTTTAGACATAATCTCAACAACTTTTTCTTTGTCCGTTGAAATTATTGCATATGCTGCAATTATTGGATTATTAAGATTCTCAAGCTTTGTTTCATGCTTATAAATTACCATTTCTCCGTCATTTTCCAAGTCATATCCATATTCAAATATATCACCTTGTCTTACTACATTTGCTACTGGTTGACGTTTTAGGCTCTTAACACGATTGAGCATTGCCAATGTTCCGAAATATGATGGAACTAAGGTACATTTCTTTCCATAAGCCACAAAATAGCACTGTTTTTTTACTGGGTTTAAACCTTGTGTAGCCATCTGCATAAGTGATTGAATTACACTTTCCTGTGTACACACTTCCAATAAAGGATTATGATTCTTGTCCTCTGCTTCTTTAAGCATTAAGTAAGCCGAATTCATGGCGTTCTGGACACTATAGTTTGTTGGAAATTTTAAGCCTTTCTTTTCTTTTTCTTCTAGCTGAACAGTTAGCTGTTCGATTGTTTTATTTGTTACTGTTAATTGATTTGCCATTTTCATCTACCTCGACTTTCTTAATCCATTCAATTACATTAATTGTCTTTTCGCGCTCAATTTTAACAACTTCAATTGGTTGTTCCCAAAACTCATTTTCTTGGCACTCTGTTAATCCCTCCTGCCAGTCAACAGCAAACGTCCTTTCACCTAACTGACATATTGAACGAACTTCTCTTTGCCATCTGCGGTTACCTCCCTCAATACGCTCAATATCAAATTCAAGAGCCAGCATTTTCAATTCTCGTTCCGACAATCTATCTCCACTGTCAATTTTGGAAAGTAAATCTTTTTCATAATCACTCATCTGTTTGCTCCTTTTCTACAACCTTACCTGTGATGGTCTTTACTCTATCTTTAAAAGCTTCAATCTCACTCTCTGGCACATCAACTTCGGTTACTACACCTTTGGCACTTGAATTGATTTGTACTAAGTCACCAGGCTTAACCAACTCATTAGAGTAAAACGTGTAGTCCTTGCCGTTCGGCACTTCTCCTTTTAAATACTTTACTTTGATAATTTGCATTTAGATTTCCTCCAATTCTTTTTCTAACTCTTTGATTTTTGCATCTATTATTTGTTTCATATTATTAATAGAATTGCGAATACCAGCTTCGCCTATTGAATCATTTGTTATCTTTGTATCTTGACCAGCGAATGTAAAACAAATTGTATAATATCCCTCGCAGGGTTCACTGAATGAATCTCTAAGTTGCTTCAATTCATCTAGCTTTTCTACTACCGATTTCGCTTTGTGATAGTCTGACATTTTCATAATTAACCTCCCCCTACTCTTGGAACGCCACGCCCATATCTTCTAAAATATCGTATAGCTTATCTTCAAGGGTTTTCTGGTTCTTCTTTGCGTCTTGCTCTTCCTCTTCTTTCTTTGATTCCACAACAAAGCCTTTCTTCTTTAAGCACTCTTTGCAGATATCAACTTCCAATGTCGTAGCTCCTGTAAATCCTGCAATTCTAACTCCGCGATAAGTACCTGCTGTTACTTTGATTTTTAATAAATCATCATTACTCTTTGATTGCTTGCAAATATCGCAAGTATAAACTGTTGTCTGTGCCATCTATTTTCCCTCACTTTCACTTCTACAAATCAAATCCAATCCGTCCATGGCATAACCACCTCGAACTCCTTCTAGTTTCACAACCATAGTTCCGCATAAATTCCAAGGCTCGCTGACAACCTCAAATTCCTTGCCCTGCTTTTCTTTGGGAACATAGTATTTATTATTCATGATAACAATATCACCGATTCTTGCATCTAACATTTACTGATCCTCACTTTCCACTAAATCATAGGTAACTTTAATCTCTTTAATTTTTGTTTTGTATCCACTGCAATACTTTTCAACAAAGTTCTCAACTGATTTAATAGAATTCCATTTTTTTGCAGTAGTAATTTTTACAGTTAAGTTTAAATCATGACAACTCCAATAAGTCTTTCCAACATATTTGTAAATGCCGTTTCTTTCAGCAAGCAAAACATATTGATGCTTTGATTCATGAGTTCTCAATGTTCTATTGTCAGTTGAATGAGTATTCATACTATTCGCCCTCCACTTTCAATTTATCATCAGATACTTTCAAAACAATTAACTGGCTATCCATGCTAGGAATATTCTCTGTGCTTAATCTCTCTGCATTATCAAGGAACACTGGTACTGACACATTATTAATCTTCTGCAGTGTATTGATAATATCCATTTCAATAAGGATTTTGTGACCTGCATTTAATCCATTTCCGTACAAAGTACCTTTATATGTAGGTTCACAAATATTTTTATATCCCTCTGCTTGGATATTCTTTTCAAACAATCTCCATTTAATAATTGAGAAGTGCTTGTTTACCTCATCAGTTAGCAAATCAATCTTTGCCTTTTTGAAATCTTCATAAAGCATCAACTTCTTTTCTTCGTTAGCAGCCAACTGGACAACCTCTTTGTGACGAGCCTTGTATCTTTCAATCTCTTCCTCGATTTTGGAATTATCGGCTTTGGATATTTGAGTATTTACGGAATCTAGTTCCTCTTTCAATTCATCCTTTTTGACTTTTAACTGCTTGCGATAATCAGCACCGCTATTCATTGATTTCAAAGATTCTTCTTTTTTTGCAATTTCAGCAGTCAAGGCTTCGTATTCTTGATTTGTTGACAGGTCAGCTTGTTGTGGAAGTTTTGCGAGTTCTTCCATTGCCTTTCCCTTTTCAGCATTGAACTTTATTTTTTCTTCTTTAAGTGATTCTAACTGTTTCTCATATGTAGCAAGTTCTTCTTTATGCTTTTCAATTTCAGCCTTTAATTTCATTCCTCTTTCATACATCAAAGCAAGTCCATTACTCTTTTTAGTCTCGAAATCCTCTCTATACCCTGCCGATTTTTCTTCGGGAAATTCCTGTCCACACATGGAGCAAATCAGTGTATTTTCATCAAAAACTTTACTTTGAAATTCCTTGTATTCAACACCTAATTGTTTACGTTCTGCATCTTTACGCTCAATATTATCCTGTAATCTCTTGATATCCATTTCAATGTTACTGTGTCTTGAAAAAGTATCTTTAAATCCTCGGTCAGCTTCATCAATTTTCTTTTGAATTTCTCTCTTCTGACTGTTTAATTCTTCATATGCCGCTCTTTCAATATCACTTTGCTTAAATTTCAATTGCATAATATCATCAGAAAACTTGCTAAACTCTTCAAAAGCCTTTTCGTTATCCTCTTCCTGTTTTTCAATTTCTGCAATTTGTTCTTTTAAGGCGTTTTTCTGTAATTCCAAGTCAGATACATCAACACTCACTTTTAGCTTGCTAATAGCGTTGATTTCGGTTGGGATATCATCAATTTCGCCCTTGTAACCTTTGTTGGTTTTTCCATTACCCCTTAGGGCGAAATTACTTTCACTTATCAGATCATCAATACTTTTTGATTCAAACAACTCTCTTAATTCTTCAAACTTAGGATTAATAACATCAGCATCTGTTTTGTCTGAAATCAACTCAAATAACTTCTTTCGTCTATCTTCTGTTTTCAACTTCAAAAAAGCATTTGCGTTGGTAGTGAATTTGAAAAGTTCCTCGTCAATAATTTCTGAAAAGAACTTCTTGAACTCTGTTTCACTCTTTGGAGTACCATTTACAATGTAGCCATTGGTATTTCCCTTAAAGTACTTCTCTGTTTCGCCTCTTCTCGTAACCCAATCTTGATTTTGAGTTTTAATAATATTCAGAGGTCTTTTATCCACTTCCATATCCAGTTCAATAAGAATTTCAACAAAATCAATATCAACGCCGTTTTCATCATGCGGTCTGATTTTATCCGCCTTGGTACCGTCTGCAAGCTTGTTGAAAAGAACCCAATTTACTGCATCTTCAATGGTAGTTTTTCCCTCTTCATTCTTGCCACTGATTTTTGTTACTGTGTCAGAAAAATTTATTGTGAAGTTCTCATAACACTTAAAATTCTGCATTGTAAGTTTCTTTAATTTAATTACCATAGTTTTCTAGCTCCTTTTCTAACATATTTATTACAGACTTAAGCACTTGTTTGTTAATTGTTATTGTTTCTGTTTCGCATCGATCAGTATTATGATTTAATCCGGATTGTTCCTCTTTAATCTCTTCTTGAATATTAATCCAGAGTGTATGAAGCAAAGCTGAATTACTTGTATATACAGTTGTTAAATACTTATTTACCATATTCAAATTACTGCCTTTTTCGATTACACTATCAAAAGCGTGCTTGATTGCTCTTTCGACCCTTGAATAAGTATCATTGTTCTTTTTAGCTATTGCATTGTATAAACCTATTGTCTTTCCATTGCCGTCCGCTTCATCTAATAAAGCAATCGCATCACAGATATATCTAAATCCTTTTGTGGCAGGATTAAAGCCAATTTTTAAAAGAATTTGTTTTGTTTTTTCTCCAATGTCCATTTCAAACACCTCCTTAATCCTGTTTTGCTTCTGTTAGCTTAGATACAGATAATTCATAAGCTACCTTTACTTCTTCATTTTTTGCATATTCCCTGCTCTGTAGTCGGCCTATAATCTTTATACAATCTCCAACGACTAAACCCTCTGAGTATCTTGCGTTTCTGCCCCACGTAATACATGGAATATAGTCAGTCTTTTTATAAGGTCTGTTAACCGCAAGTAACAAATCTGCTATCTCTCGTCCTAATGGTGTCTTTCTGTATACAGGTAGCTTACAAATATAACCGGTAACCTCAACATTGTTAAAGTCTTTCTCTCTCAAATCGATAATATCAAGCATAAATATAGATACCAAAAGCCTTGATTTACCCTCTTTATACTGATTGTAAGTTCGAACTTGCCCAATAAAAGCTATTTTTGTGTCAGTAAGGTCTACTTTTACGTCAAGTAATCTTTCAGATACCATTGCAGGTAATACGTCTTCGATATCACTATTTCTCTTTGTTGAGAGCATAAATGTATAGAATTTCTCTCCAAAAACCTCATGACTGAACTCAAAATTTGATACTACCGTGCCTTGAATTTCTATGTAATTGTTAATTTCCATTGCTTTTTCCTCCGTTGTGGTGATATAATCACTTTATAAATTGTTTATTAGTTGCTTGAATCCTTTGGAATGGCTGTTCCTTGGGATTCTTCTTTTTTGATTTCTCCAAGTTCCAAAATTACAATATCTCTTACCTCTCTCCACTTGTCAAAGGTCAAAGGCACTTTGTAGCTTATTGCATTTGCGATACGCTCTGCTTTGTCCATTACGTTCAATTAATCACCTTACTTTCTTCTTATATTTATCAATTAATTTGATTTTACCTGTGTTTTTGTGAATGATTTTCAGATAAGAACCCAAGTCATCTGCAAACATCCACTCTTTGGTAATTAAATTATTGTTCGCAACGATTTCTTTTTGTTCCCTGGTAAGTTTCTTTGGCTGTTTAATATTTATCACTCCTTTCAGAATCTAACCTGCAGCCTATGTACTCCTATTACGCTTATATATAAACCACATACCGCATCATGCTCGCTCAAATAGTTGTTGAACTCTTTGCACGCCCTAATATGTGAGGAAATTGTTATTGACCGCTTTACATTATTACTGCAATCAATCCAAATTTCTTTGTAAGACTCTGCTCTGTTATGTATTTTACATGCGACCGGAAATTTTTCTTTTTGATTGAATTTGACCCGATTTAATATTTTTTGCAAATCAGACTGTGTTAGTTGTTTACCCTTTTGCATCTACAATCACAACATCACAATCATTAATTCCCCAATCCAAAGCATCTGAATGATTTTCAAAGTACATATCAATCGTATTTCCCTTTATATCACCGCCAATATCCTCCGCTTGGTAAATACCAATCAAAGAATCCTCATAGTAAATCAATACTGTTGAGCCTAAAGGAATCACACTTGGGTCGACTGCAATCGTTCTATCCTGTAACGCTGTTGTTTCGGTATAGGTTAACTTGTCCGATTTGTCACAACACTTTTTACATGCACAATAGCCATAAACTGTAAACTCATTTGTCGTACCATAAAATATCTTTGGCTTAGCATCTATTTGCAGTTTTGGAAGCAAAAGAACCGCCGCAAACACTGCCATTAATTTTCTCTTCATCCTTATTAATCCTTTCTGCAAAATTTTTTATTACCTGTTCTAAATTTTCGTAATCATAATTAGAAATTGCATTTGTAAGCTTCAGACCTGTGACAAATCCATGCCACATAGCCACGAGTAAGCATCTTTTAGATAAGTTGGTTTCAGTTAAAATCAACGCTTTCTGTCTTGTTACAAATCCATCTATTTGTTTTGATGTATTGTCTGTCATTGCTCGTTCTCCTTTATTTCAAAATGTTCATTTTCAAGTGGACACTTTTCTAAATCTTTAAAAATACAATTTGATTCCTTACAATTTCCGTAGCAATTTTGTGTTATTATTGCTATTTCTTCGTAGGTTCCAATTATCATCATCATTTATACCCCCTTGTATTAATGATTAGCCCTCAGATTCATTAATGTGATGCTCTTTAACTTTTCAAGTATTTTGTAATGTTATGTTTCCATCATTTCTGCTACTCCTAAAGTGGTTATTGTTATCTGCTCTAATAATTCACTTAATCATCCTCTGCTTTCTCCACTTTTCAAATTCTTCTGTATCAACTATCCACTTTCCACCTCCGGGTGTCTTTGTTCCAGGGAAACCTTTTATGTAGGTATATTGTTTTAATGTTTCTCTGTTAAATCCAAGGGTGGTAAGTTCTGTTATACTCATAATTGGTTTTGGATATTGCATAAATAAACTCCTTTCTACGCTGCTCCATATCTAATAGCCATTTCTTTTACAATAGCCATGTAACCCTCAATCAACTTCTTATCTTCTGCAATGATATCAACATAAGATAGCTTGTCTCTCTTAGATTTACAGATTCCTTCATCTGCCATTCTCCTACGTTTATTTGTAAGTCTTGTTGCTAAGCTCACACCCATTCGTTTTTCTAACAACTCATAACTCTCTGCTCTCACTTGGCTATAAATTTGACCACCGCCAAGACTATGTCCAATTTTTTTAAGAATATTACTCGTATCTTCTCTCCAAGAAGTTGTATCAAGTGCAACTACTTCACGAATACTTTCAACTCGGTCTTTAACCGAAGTGATTTCTTTATCATGCTTTGCAAATTGCTCTTTCATAGCTTTCATTTCTTGAAGTGATTCAATTAGGACATCTTCTATACAATGAGGTTTTGTGAGGTCCTTCAATTTATTTTCTACCTTAATGAAATAGTTTCTTGCTTGCTCACCTTTTTCTGATTTGGAAGCCATTGCAAGTTTTTTAGCAAAATCAGCAGTAAGCTTGTAATCTTTGGTATCGTTGCCCTCGACATTGATGTCGAACCCTATGTAATCCTTATTTTCATCTGCAAAACTATTTGTTAAAATGTTACTATTGCACCATCTTGAAAATTGTCCTTTTGCTAATTCTAAAAATTCATAGAGTTTCCTAGCCGTAGTCATTCCGTTTTCATCAATCTGCAATGTTATTTCAATAGGGGTCAGTCCTTTTTTGTTAATTAATTCAAATTGATTCATATGTTGCTCCTTTCAAGTTCAATTTAATTGAACTTCTTGATTAAAAAAATATAACATTATCTCATTATCAGATATTCCTAGAAGATTAGATGCCTTTGTGATCTCGTCTTGTTTAAAGTAAATTGCTCCATTTAACTTTAAAGACAACGTTCGCTCTGACACTCCTAGCTCTGCCGCGAATTTACCTTGCGTGCCATATTTCTCTACAATTTTTCCTCTTAACTTATTATAATTGTACGACAAGATTATTCCTCCTATCTTTTTAATGTTCAACGCGTTTGAACTATCTTCATATTATCATCAATAAAATTCACTGTCAATACTAAAATTCAATTATTTTGAACTTTTTGTTTTTGTCTATTGAACTTTTATTCAAAACGTGTTAATATAGTAAATAATAAAATGAAAGCGAAGGGGTAACATGAAAGTAGGAAATACTGCAAAAAGACTTAAAGAAATTATGGAAGAGAGAAATCTTAAACAGATTGATATTCTTAATTTAGCTCAACCTATTTGCGAAAAATTTAATACTAAGCTTAGCAAATCCGATTTAAGCCAGTATGTATCTGGTCGAGTTGAGCCAGGCCAAGATAAGCTGTCTATTTTATCTTTAGCACTAAATGTGAGTGAAGCATGGTTAATGGGATATGAAGTACCAAAAACGCCTGTAATAATAGAAATGCACAAAAAAAATAATAATGTTTTAAAAAGATTATCCACTTATATGAACTCTGAAATTGAATTAAATCTTTTAAAAGAATTTGATAAACTTAATATGGAGGGCAAAGCAGAAGCTGTAAATCGCGTGTCTGATTTAACCTATATACCTCAATACACAGAGCAGAATATCGTATCATTGGAAGAAAAGAAAGAATCTAAGAAAAAATACGAACCAACCGAGGAAGATATCAAGTCTCTGGTTGCTAGAAATGGTAAAAAGATAACACGTGAACAAGCTTACGATTTGGTGTCATTATTATTTTCAGTGGATGATGACGAAGAATAATATAAAGGTACTAATATGGATTATTTAAAAATTAAATCATCAATTTTAGAAGTATTCAAAGAATGTGATGTTCATTCTTTTCCTATTGATTGTTTTAAATTATTAAAGATGTATGGCTTTAAAACAAAATCATATAATTCGCAATCTTCTAAAAAGAAACAGGGTTGCTTTGTTGTATCTAATGATGCATTTACACTTAAAAATACAGTTTTTTATAATGATAATATGCCTTATGGAAGAGTTCGCTTTTCACTAATGCATGAATTAGGACATCATGTTTTAGGACACGGTACACCTAGAACCGAACAACACGAAAAAGAAGCCGATTATTTTGCAAGCCATATTCTTGCTCCTCGCATGGCAATACATTATGCAAGATGTAAAAATCTCAATGATGTATCAAAATTGTTTTATTTAACATATGAAGCCGCGGACTATGCCTTTCAGGACTATAGACGTTGGCACAGATATGTTACATATCACAAAATGAGTGAATTTGATAAGTCCATGTATTCTCACTTTTATAGTGATGAACACAAAAAGTTTGTGTACACTGTGAAAGAATGTACTTTATGCGGTAGAAAGTTGATTAATTTCAATAAAGATTCCTGTCAATCCCACCACTCTTTATATGAGCCACGTATGCATTATCATCAAGACCCCTTAGAATCTTCTCTTCTAAGGGAAGAAAAAAGATTTCTTTATGGCGGATTGTGATTGACATATTGGTACATTTTTCCTATTATATAACTATGTGCATAATCGCATAAATAAAACTTATGAGAAAGAGGGAATACATATGGCATTAACAACATGTAAAGAATGTGGAAAGGAAATATCCGACCAAGCGACTAGTTGTCCTAACTGCGGTCATCCCATTTTTACACAGCAGGCAAAAGTAACTGTAACTATTGACGATTCAAAAACAAAATTTAAGGGTGCAAAGACAACAATTGGAATTATATCCATTATACTATTTGTTATAATCTCTTTTCAGTCTTGCGCCGCTGGAGTAGGTAATGCACTTTCTGAAAGTGGCGAAACAAGTGGTTCATTCGGGTTTTTTCTTGCTTTGTTTATGTTGATAGCTGGAATTTTAACAGTTGTTAATCGGAGTAAGTCAAGCAAATCTAGCTTTATTATACCAGCATGCTTTTACATAATCGGAGGTTTATTTGCAAAAATTGAAATAGGTTCCTTTACCGACTTAGGTATTTGGTCAAATCTTTCAATCTTCTTTGGTGTTTTACTTATTATTTTTATGATATTTGCTAACAAAAAGAAAGAATCTTAATAAAACAAAATAAAACCGCTTCCATGGATCGGAAACGGCTTCATATAGATTACTCGTAACATGACTGGTTTACGAATAACTCTACCTTCGACAAGTAGAATTATATCATAATCCTGATGGAAAATCGAGGGTTATTTTTTATACCCTTTTATAAGAAAGGAACAAAAATTTAATGGCAAAATACAAGAAAAGAAAAGATGGCCGATATGCTGCAAACGTCATAGTTGGACATGATGAAGATGGTAGAAGAATTTATGCCCCAACTATATACGCTCACTCTATCCCTGAACTGGAACGTTTAAAGGCTGAAATAATTACACAAGTCAATAAAGGTACATATGCTAACGATAAAGGACTTACTGTGGGTAAATGGGCTAAGGATTGGATTGTGGCATACAAAAATAACGTTGCTACCAGTACGTATATGAATTACGAAAACATCATCAGGAATCACCTTAATGCTATTAATGATATCCGTTTAATGGATTTAAGAAAAATTGATGTGCAAATGCTTATAAATAGCAAGAGTCATTCTTCAGAAACTCAAAGGATGATTAAGATCACCATGAATCAAATGCTTGAGGATGCAATAGACGATGGCTTGGTCTATAAGAATGTATGTCGAAGTATAAAAGTATCTAAACAAAATGAATCTCAAAAGCGAGCTTTAACCGATAAAGAAAAAGAAGCAATCAAAAAGTGTGAGTTTACTGACAAGGAGCAGGCATTTATTGATATTCTTCTATATACTGGCATGAGACGTTCAGAGGTGCTTGCACTAAGTAGGAAAGATATTGATTATTCAAATAGGTGTATCAGTGTAAATAAATCTCTATCATGGGCAGGGGGTAGCCATATTAAAGACCCTAAAACAATTAAATCCAATAGACAAGTAAACATGCCTATTAACCTATCTCACTCACTAGAAAGATATATAAACACTATTGATACCCTTTACTTATTTACAGGGCAAAATAGAACAATTATGAGTAGCGCAACTTTTAAACGATTTTGGAATGATATCTTTAATAAGATAAACTGTGCTATGGGTGGAACTCCTAAAATAATATACCAAAATAAGGTAACACAACATGGTATCCAGGTAACTGATCTTACTCCTCATATCTTTCGCCACAACTATGCTACTATGTTATATCATGGTGGGGTTGATGTAAAAGAAGCTCAAAGGCTTTTAGGACATTCAAGTATAAAAGTGACTTTGGAGATTTATACTCACTTAATGGAAAACAAAACAGATTTAACAGATAAACTAGATAATATCATGTGCATATAAAAGAAATTGCATAAATTTGACTAACCTAGAAATTTTTATACAGCCTAAGTACCTAGAAAATATAGGGGGTTTTGACTAACTTTTTGACTAACTTGTTCCGAATTTTGCTTGTGAATTATCTGACAATTATCGACTGACTAACTTATGACTAACTCTATTTTACACAACTTTACAAAATTACAGACTATTAAAAAATAGCTTCAAACCCTTACTATTAAAGGATTTGAAGCTATTTTAAACTAATTTTCACTAAGCTGTTAACGAGAGTCGAACTCGTGACCTCAACACTACCAATGTTGCGCTCTACCACCTGAGCTATAACAGCATTCTTATGTAACCTTGTATAATATATTATATTATTCATTAAAAGTCAAGTGTTATGATACAATTTGTGTGAATTTATTTTACAAATACAAAAATTTATAATTTTATTGTCTTTAGATAAGACAAAAGGCAACGAAAAAGTATTTATTTTCTATTGCCTTTTGCAATTATTCAAACTTCTTTGCCAAAATTGTACTTAACTTCCCTCGAATTCGCTGAATTGCATTATCTACAGACTTAGGAGTTCTCACCAAAATCTGTGCTATTTGTGAATAAGGAGTACCTGCTATATACAAATCCAGTACTTCCATTTCAAAGGGACTTAAATTTTCATGCAATTGCTCTTCAATATACCCTTTGTTTTCTTTATCAATAACCAATTCTTCTGGATTTTTGTCTTTTATCGAATAGACCTGATTCATCAGTGTCTGATTCTCATTCTCTTCCTCTGACATTGCTGAATATAAGGAAACATAGGTATTTAAAGGTATATGTTTTTTTCTTTTGGAGGCATGAATTGCAGTATATAATTGCCTGGATATGCATAAATCTGCGAAAGTAAAAAATGAAGTATCCTTTTTAATATTAAAATCTCTGACTGCCTTAAAAAGTCCAATCATTCCTTCCTGTATCAAATCATCATTATCTCCACCAGTTATATATAATTCATATGCTTTTTTTCTAACAAAATTCTTGTACTTTTCCATCAGATAATCCATTACCTGATTATTTCCATTCTGTGCTAAACGAATTAAATGTTCATCGCTCATTTCGTTGTACTTATTCACATACTCACCTACTTTTTATAACAACTCCTCATTTCTAGCTCATTCTCTGTCTTACTATTTCATAAGACAATACTCCCATTGCTACCGATGCATTCAAGGAATCTATATCTCCATGCATAGGGATAGAAGCAGCAAAATCACACTTTTCCTTTACCAGTCTACTTACACCTTCTCCCTCACTTCCTATAACAAGTCCGATTGGCCCCTTTAAATCAAGCTTGTACATTAAATCTCCGCCCATATCAGCACATACAAACCACATTCCCTGCTCTTTCAACTCTTCTATGGTATTGCCCAAATTAGTAACCTTTGCAACAGGAGTGTAATTAATTGCACCTGCAGAGGTTTTCGCTACAGTAGCAGTAAGTCCTACTGCACGCCGTTTAGGGATAATAACGCCATGAGCTCCAGCCAGATTTGCTGTACGAATAATTGCTCCCAAATTATGAGGATCTTCAATGTTATCAAGTAATATGACAAATGGCGGCTCGTTCTTTTCCTTAGCTATGTTTAAAATATCTTCCACTTCTGCGTATTCATAGGCTGCCGCATAAGCAATGACTCCTTGGTGCTTGCCTGTCTCTGACATATTATCCAATCTGTCCTTATTCACATAATTGATAATGGTATCATACTTTCTTGCTTCTCGGGTTATCGTTTTAATCGGACCGTCCTGACATCCGTCTAAAATGAAAACCTTATCTATAGTCTTTCCTGCCCTAAAGGCTTCCAACACTGCATTTCTTCCTTCAATCGTTAATTCCTCGTATCTCACTGCTACCTCCTATAATAATGGTATTCTTATTTTTCTTCTAATTCACTTTTCTCTAAACCGCTCTTGATCAAGTTTATCATTCGTTCAAATTGTCCTTGCAAATACAAGTATCCCATTAGTGCTTCAAATCCTGTTGCACGTCTATAATCTACCATGGAGGCATTTTTAGCCACAGTTGCAGACTTTGCATTTCGACCTCGTTTGTAAATCTTTCGTTCCTCCTCCGAAAGCTCTTCCATAACAGCTTCTATCATAGCTGATTGGGCAGAAGCTTTTACTAAACGACTTGTTCTTTTATGCAGCTTATTTGGCTGACTATTCCCTTTTGTAACGATAATAGTTCTGATTATGATATCATAAATTCCATCTCCGATATAGGCTAATACCAACGGTGAATACGTTCTGATATCCACCTTAGGCAGATTAAATGCCTGCTCTAAATAAGGCATGATACCTTCTATGCTTTTTTCCATTTTACCCCTTCTCTTGTATCCTCTAACACGATTCCTTGCGAAAGTAATTCATCTCTGATTTCATCTGCTCTTGCAAAATTTCTAGACTTTCTCGCTGCCTGTCTCTCTTCTATCAAATTCTCAATATCTTCTGCTAAAATTTCAACTTCCCTATCAACAACAATACCCAGAATATCGCACAGCATTTTTATTTGCTTATATAACTTATCTAAATATTCCTTAGAATAATTAACACTCGAATTCATATTTGCATATTTTACCAGTTCAAAAACCACTGAAACCGCATCTGCTGTATTAAAATCATCATCCATGGCCTCTTCAAACTTTCGAACAAATTCTTCTGCTGCCTTTAAATTAGAAGCTTCTTCTTCTGTTATGGAAAGTTTCTCAGAAGCCTCCTTTAAATGTTTTAAATTATCTACCGCAGTAAGAATTCGTTCCAAACCGTTTTTCGAAGCCTCCATTAAATCTGCACTAAAGTTTAAAGGGCTTCTGTAATGAGCACTAAGCATAAAGAAACGCAGCACTTGCAAATTATATTTTTCACTGATATCTCTGACCGTAAAGAAATTTCCTAACGATTTGGACATCTTTTTATTATCGATATTTAAAAAACCGTTGTGAAGCCAATACCTTGAAAACTGCTTTCCATTGCTCGCTTCACTTTGAGCAATTTCATTCTCATGGTGAGGGAATATTAAATCTTCTCCCCCTGCATGAATATCAATTTCATCACCCAAATACTTTTTAGCCATTACTGAACATTCAATATGCCAGCCTGGGCGGCCTTTTCCCCACGGTGATTCCCAGTAAGGTTCCCCATCCTTTTTTGGCTTCCATAATACAAAATCCATTTCGTCTTCTTTTTGTTCTTCTACTGCAATACGCTTTCCAGCCTCCAATTCATCCAAATTTTTCTTAGATAACTTTCCATATTCGTCGAATTTTTTGGTTCTGAAATATACCGTACCTTCTTTTGCATATGCATAGTCTTTATCAATCAGCGTCTGTATCATCGCAATCATTCCGTCAATCTCTTCGGTAGCTAAGGGATGCTTTGTAGCAGGCCGTACATTAAGAGATTCCATATCCTGCTTACATTCTGCTATATAGCGGGTTGAAATCTCAGACGAGGGTACTCCCTCCTCAATTGCCTTTTTAATTATCTTATCATCCACATCAGTAAAATTCGATACATAATTTACTGAAAATCCTTTGTATTCCATATATCGTCTAACCGTATCAAAAATAATCATTGGCCTTGCATTACCAATATGAATAAAATTATAAACCGTAGGCCCGCATACATACATTCTAACCTTGCCTTCTTCAATGGGTTTAAAATCTTCCTTTTGTCGCGTTAAAGTATTGTACAGTTTCATGTTTTTCTCCTTTATTTTTTTATTGTATATCAACGTCTGTCTTTTTTAAACATTTTTGAATCTTCTCAATACAACCTCTTAATTCCTCATTTTCTTTTTTAAGCTCCATGAGATCACAATAAATGGGATCGGGAAGATGAATCTGATCCATATCACTTCTTGGAATTTTTATATTATCCTGTTTAACAATCCTGCCCGGAACACCTACAACAGTACAGTTTGGAGGCACTTCATTTAATACTACAGAGCCAGCACCAATTTTTGAATTTTCTCCAACTGTAAAGGAACCGATTACTTTTGCGCCTGCACTTACCATTACATTATCTTTCAATGTTGGATGTCTCTTTCCCTTTTCTTTTCCAGTTCCTCCCAGAGTAACACCCTGATATAATGTTACATTTTCTCCTATAATTGTGGTTTCACCAATTATAACGCCGCTGCCGTGATCAATAAAAAGTCCCTTTCCAATCGTAGCACCAGGGTGTATTTCTATTCCAGTTTTTCTTACTGCTCTTTGTGATACCCATCTAGCCAGAAAAAAATGTCCTTTTTTGTATAATTTATTAGCAACTCTATAATGCAACATCACCTTAAAGCTTGGATACAGCAACACCTCCCAGGGTGATCGAATCGCCGGATCTCTTTCTGTTATAACATTGATTTCTTCTTTTATATATTGAATCATTCCCATAATTAGACCTCCCTTAATTTAAATGAGAATGCAAATATTCTGTCTCGAATAAATTTAACATACCCTATTTTTGCTACAGAATTTTACTTTATTACTTTAATGAACTTTCCAATAGAATAAAAAATAAACCTCATCTCAAAATTAGAGACGAAGTTATCCGCGGTTCCACTCTATGTAAAGGTATAGTCCTATCCCTTCCACTTATACACTTAACGGGTGTTATTCGTATTAAGCTACTAAAAGTTTTCACCTAATCTGCTCCTGGACGCACATTCATTTGTTAAAATATAAGAATTGCTTTCAGCCGATGACAATTCCTCTCTGCTAATTTTACCAAACTACTTTTTCCACTCAACACATTTATCTTCTATTATAGTGTATTCAAAAAACTGTATTTTGTCAACCAAATATTGCTATACAAACTCATTCAAAAAAATTGAATGAAATTTTGAAACCTTATTAAGCTTATTTATAACATATTCATTCGCTTTCTCTTCTATTCCTTTTGGTAATATTTCATAAAAACACAATGCTGTAAATTCACTGATACTAAGCTTAATTTCAGGTTCTGCAGAGGTACGCTCAAACTCTGTACTATTATCATCAATGTATAATTCAAAAATTCCGTTATTTTGCTCTATAAATTGGTCTTCAATTTGTAAAATCAGTTTAACAGGCTCTGAGGCCTTAAGATATTTTACAAACATATCAAGTGAAACAATTCTGGTCATAACTGTAGGTTTCGTGGTTATATTTTTAAAAGCATCTTCATTTAAGAAATCAAAAGCTGTTACTCTAATTTGCTTTTCACAACCCTTAAACTTCTTTGCTATTACGTGAACCAATTCATCACGGTATGTATCAAGGCAAACCGGTTCCATAATTTCAATCGCTTCATATTCACCATAGAAAAAATATCCAACCAACAAATCTGAATGGTAAACACAAATTATTCCACCATGCTCTGCCTCATACTGTGCTTTTATCATCTGGTAATAACTTTCTTCTCTATTAACAAATACCTTATATTTTTCCGATAGAACTTCCTCCGAAAACCATGCCAGATATTTAAAGTCCTCCTCCGAAGCATTTTTAAAGGTAAGCTCTGTTTCATCTGAAGTTTCAAGAAGAATGCCGCTCTTTTGATAATAAACTGTTACAAAGTCAAAAGCTGTATAATATTCTTCCTTTGCCGGCATTAAATAAGTAAAAGGCTCTTTATTTTTATACATTTGTTCAAAACAGGCGGCCAGAATACTTCTCATAAAACCCTTCCTGCGGTATTCCTCTAAGGTTGCCACGCCAACAATATAATGTGCCAAAACGATTGATAAGCCCAAATGTATCTGATAAGGGTTAAGTTGTGCCATAGAAAGTATTAAATCGCCTTCTTTAGCAACCCATATACTGTTATCAGTCACTTTATTATTATAATAATAATCGATAAACTCCTTGCTATCTTCCTCAAATGTTGTTTCCCACAAAGGTCGTGTAATATTATGTTCTTTATATGACAGAGATTGTATTTGCTTTCCATCCTCTTTCTTTTTTTTATTATTTTTAAATAACATCTTTTCCTCCATTCGTGCATTTCGCACGCACAAACTTATGTTGCAAAAAATGGGATACGCCTATTCTTCTGTCTTGTTTGGGCATCCCGCGCATCCATGGCATCCTTCGCATGCTGGAAACTTTCTGGTATTTCCTTCATTATAACGGTAATCTGCAATTGTGTTCAAAGCACATATCGAATGTGCTGAAATACCTTCTCCACTTCCGGTAAAGCCCAGTCCTTCTTCTGTAGTCGCCTTGATATTAACACAATTTACAGGAATTTTTAAGGCATCCGCTACATTTTCTATCATTTTAGGTATATATGGCAACAACTTAGGCTTTTGTGCAACTATAGTAGCATCTATATTTTCTATAATATACATATTTTCTTCAATTAATTTTGCTACTTGTTTTAATAAATTGATACTTGATACGCCTTTATAAGACGAGTCTGTATCAGGAAAATGCTTTCCTATATCTCCCAGGGCTGCCGCTCCCAAAATAGAATCCATAATCGCATGTACAATGACATCTGCATCCGAGTGACCCAAAAGTCCTTTTTCATAAGGAATATTTACTCCTCCCAGTATCAAATCTCTGCCTTCTATTAGCTTATGGACATCATATCCCATTCCAACTCTCATAGTTATCCTCCTATTATTCTTAACCAAAAATTACACTATATTCATTCGCTTCATTTTTGTTCGATTTATTTTAATTTACAGAAAATAAACTACCTACTTATCATGAGGGTTGCAGATTCAATTCTACTAAAATCTGTCTCATATGATATATTCCTTATGCATTCGTGTGAATCTCACACGTATAAAAATAGGTAATTGCATTCGTGCGCATTGTGCTTTTATTTCATAGGAATCAAAACTTTGATACGTTGCCACAACAAGGTCTTTCCTATGAAACAAAAAAACCTAACATAACCACAGTTATATCAGGTATTCGAGTAGCGGAAATTGGATTTGAACCAACGACACCACGGGTATGAACCGTGTGCTCTAGCCAACTGAGCTATTCCGCCATATACTTTTATTCAATTAATATGGGACCAATAGGGCTCGAACCTATGACCCTCTGCTTGTAAGGCAGATGCTCTCCCAGCTGAGCTATGATCCCATAAACTGCGACAAGTTTCTCAACCTGCTTTGCTAGTATACTAATTTAATCAAAATTTGTCAATACCTTTTTTACAAATTCTTACTAATATTATATAAGCAATTTGGCTAGACCTTATACTTTTCATTACAACTTAAAGTACTGTATCATTCTCCATATTTACCGTCAAACCAAAATTCCAAGCTACATTTAATGCATCTATGCTTATAGTGCTCTTTTTCATTAATTATTTTTGTATCACCTGTGTATCGAAGTTCTGCACCCTCGCAAATTGGGCACATTCTGGTTCTTCCTGTCTTAATTGTATATCCTCCAACTGTCTGCATATTCATCCCTCATTTTCTCATTGTGTGCTAAATAACTTAATTTACTTTATGTTATCATATTTTTCCTATTTCAACAAGTTTTTCTGATTAATTATTAAATGTTAAATTTTTAAAAACTTTGATTATATTCAAAATGGATTATTCATTCCATATAGATCTAATTATTCAATGGTCGTCTTATCTTTCACCTAACTTATATTTTATAAAAGCAGAGAATTTTAATTCCCTGCTCTCATACTTTTGCCATATTTTCTTTACTGTGTATATGTTCCTCCAAAAGCAAAACTATCATCACCAGATTCACTTTCCGTTACTGTAATTGTATTTCCCTCTTTTACAAAACTTAACTTAAAACCATCTTCATCCTCATACTTAGCTTCCTTACCACTTACCTGTGCCACTCCTGTTAAGGAATCCGTATTATTTTCATTTGCAAACGTAAATTCAAATGAATTAGAATCTGCCGGCATTAAATCCAATGTCACAGTTTCACTCTTATATGAACCTTCCCACTCGGTTTCTTCATCTGTGCTTTCATCATATAGCGTGAATTCAGAATATGGAGCTATGGTTTTATCTTCCTTATAAGCATAAAGCTCACCGGATATTTTATCAACAGCTACACCCATTGATAACTGCTTGTCTCCTTCAAGAATATTAAATATATAATAGTTCACGTCATCTACCGTTGCATCTTCCGCTTTTTCAACTGAATATTTTGTCGTATCCAGTCTTTCTTCAACCAATTGTTGTGCTGATTTTTCATCCATCTCTATGATTTCACCAGAATCCTTAGTACTATCTACTTGCACAGATTCGTTCGTTTTGTCTTCCTGATATGCTTTTTTACTGCTGCAGCCTGATACTGCAACTATTACAATAGCAAAAAATAATGCATGCATCATTTTTTTCATGAAAACACCTCTCTTTCTTTATCATAGTTTCATTATAGCAGTTATTTTATACTTTACAATTGCAAAAAGTATACTTTTTTCTTACAACTTCTTTGTGAATAAGTGAAATGTTTTACAACTATTTCATTAATTAGATATTTATGTTGACTATAATTATAAACCATATTATAATTTATTTAATTTCCGGAAATTAAATAAATTATATGGAGGGATTTATATGAAACTTACTGTCTTATTTAAAAACTTGAAACGTTCCTTTGTAATAGTTGCGGCATCATCAATACTTATTTCAATACCTGTTTCAGCTTATGGAGGTACTTTTAACTTTAAGCTTACTTTCAATTCAGACAATGATAATGCACAATCAAGTTATGCTTACAGAGACGAAATATTCCTTGGTGAAAACGCATATGTTACGGTCTTAAAGCAAAAAAATGCACATAATAATTTAAAGATGAAATTGTTAAAATACTATGCAGATACTGATTCAATTAGTGAAGCTGCTACAAGTATAAGTACATATACAAATTCATGCTATCAAAAAAATTTAACTTTAACATATAAATCAAATTATATTGCTAAGGATGGGGCATATAAATTATATGGGTATTGTTCAAAATCAGATTGTACCGCTTCAGGAAATTGGCGTCCATAATATTTAGTAAAGAATCAGAGAGCTCTTAATCAAAGCTCTCTGATTAAACTTAGGAGGGAAATATAATTATAATGAAATTACAAATCAAACTACTCTTAATATCCGCTATTTTGCTCACATTATTTACTTCGGCATGTAATAATACGCATACTTCAAATACGGTTGAAAATATAAGTAACAATACTTCTTCACATATTTCAAAAACATTAGATACTAATTTAGAAGTAAATGCAGATGTGATATCCTCACCCTCAAGCACACTTCCTGTTTATAACGCTCATATTTATGAACCGTCTGCGCAACAGGTTCAAAAGGCTTTCTTTTATGATGCACCGGAAAGTGAGCTTATCTATCAATCTGATACAACAGAGGATGATTATAGCTATAAACTTAAATATCAAAATAGAGCATATCATTATCTAGGCTTCCAAAGTTACAGTAATTATGACTATTACAATTATTTTACGTTAATTAGCTATTTTCCTGATTCTGCCTATGAACTGCCTCAAAATTTTGACAATGCCGGAATCAAAGATGCCGGCAGCCTATCCTTTATGACGAAGGAAGATGCACTGAGCTTAGTAAAAAACGCTTCAAATATATTAGGATTATATCTTGAAGATACTCCTTTTACGTGCATCGCATTAAATTCTGAGAGCTTATCCACACTATATGATTATATCGGAGGTTCTCCTGAGCTTTTTTACTCTGAAAAGGACATTTCGTTTGAAAATGATAAAGGATGTTATTACATTGTATGGAATCAAAAGTCTGTCAATGGGGAATCCATAATGAGTGAAAATTACTCTTCCAATACACTTTCAGGTATTGGAAACTGCAGAGGTGATTATATTTCTGCAATTGTAAACGAAGAAGGTATCGTCACATTTAATTCAAAGGTAAACTATGAGCTTGATAAATCCAAATGTGACGAACAAATTATCGATGTAGAAGCTGCTCTAAATTGTATCAAAGAAAAATATAGTTATATAATTTTAGAAGATCCTATCACAATAACGGAAATCAATTTTTGCTATACTTATACATTAATTGATAGAAATTCCCTGACCTATGAATTTATTCCTACATGGAGTATTTTGTCGCATAATGCGTCTGATGATTCTTATTCCTTGACTGCTATAAATGCGGTAACCGGAAAAATATTTTAATCGGAGAGAGTTTTTATGAAAATAATACGTGCTGATTTATATAGGTTTTTTCATTCAAATAAACTAATTGTAACACTTATTTTATATATACTTGCTCTATACTTTTGCAATTTCAGTGACATGATACAATTTAATGAATTTCTCTCAGTAGATACAATGATAGACAGCATTACAGAAAGCGGATGGTTCCGTGAAATACTTTATGTTATATCAGCACTTCCTTTTACATTATGCTACTGTGAAGACATAAGCAATAACTACTTTTTATGCATAAATACGCGTACTAACATAACTTCCTATGCACGTTCAAAAGCATTGGTTACAATACTCAGCACCTTTTTTGTAAGTATTGCCGGTTTACTCATGGTCATTGTTTTATTCTCTTTTAATTATCCTTTATATGACCCTAAATCGGCTTTGCAGCTAAATATCTCCGGGGGCTATGGTACATTAACTACAGGAGCTTTTCCTTTCTTGTTTTTCTTTGTTAGAATATTGTTGTTTGCAAGCGGAAGCGTTTTATGGGCCATAATTGCCCTGTTTGTTTCAAGTTATCAGCCTGACTATTTTTTAACTACAGTTATGCCCTTTGTTTCAAGCTACGTTATATACCGTTTCGTCATGAATCTGCCGGATATACTGAATATTGATTATTGTATTTCCGGTTATTGCGTAATTGATCATGCAGGCATTATGTATAACTTTTTATATTCAATGGGATATATTTGGTTAGCCATACTAATAATAAGCACCGCCTTTATTCAAAAGTTGGAAAGGAGTATATGATGATTCTACTAAAAAAGGCATTACGCGTTACTCAGAATGACATCTTGAATCTATGGTCTGAACTGCGTTTTAAGATATGTATTTTTTTAATTTTTTTATTTACCAGCATCATTTTGGAAGAAGTGAATCATTTTGCTTATCGTGTTGGTTATAAAATATCTCCTTGGCTTTTACCTTTTATTATGAATCAACGTTTTATGCGTGTTATTCTTTTCAGCCTATTTTTATTTTTGATATGCGAAGTACCTTATTCTAATTCTAACCAGCTTTTTCTACTGGTACGAAGCGGCAAGATAAGTTTTTTTATTGGCAAAGTAATTTATCTTTTCATTCTTTCTATCGTTTATACATGCATAATTTGTCTTAGCTCCATTTTAATTATTATACGGCATATTGATATTACAATGAATTGGGGCAAGGTTTTAGGTACTCTGACTTTAACCGATGCTGGTGCTGATTTTAATCATTCTATAAAATTAAATTCCAATTTTATTTTAAAATTCTCTCCCGCTAATGTTTACTTGCTCTCCTTTTCTCTATGTGTATTATCTTTCTTTACTCTCGGATTGTTTGTTTATGTCTTTAATATTATAATAAGCAACCGATTAATCGGAAATGCCGTAGCCGCGATTATAATTCTTTTTGATTTTCTATTGGAAACTGATATTGTATATCAACGGCTAATTTATTTATCACCACTAACATGGTCTAATACATCCTTATTGGATTTGCGGAAAAATGTAACGGTATATCCGTCCTTATTTTATTCGATATGCGGTTATTTAACTCTAATTTTATTATCTATCTTTATTATTATAGCTTGTGGCAAAAGATATGGCATTGATAAAATTGCAAATTAATTACTAATATTTAAATTAAAGCATTGGAGAAATAGTATGAATGAAAAAAATATCCTAATTAATAACGCAACCAAAAAATATGGAAATGTAAATGTCGTTAAACATGTTAATCTGACATTCGAAAAAGGAAAAATACACGGTATTATAGGTAGAAACGGCTCTGGAAAAACCGTTTTGTTAAAAGCTATTTGTGGATTGATTACATTAACAGAAGGGGAAATTAATATTTTCGGAAAAGTAATTGGAACCGATATTGATATCATTGAAAATGCAGGTGTGATTATTGAGTCTCCCGGCTTTTTGTCTAATTATAATGCTTTTAAAAATCTCAAATTTCTATCTATGATAAATAAAAAAATTGAAAATGATGCAATTTATGATGCTCTAAATATAGTTGGTCTTGAGCCAAAATGCAAAAAAAAAGTAGGAAAATTTTCCCTCGGGATGAAGCAGCGTTTGGGTATTGCTCAAGCCATTATGGAAGATCCGGCTATTCTAATTCTCGACGAACCGATGAATGGTCTTGATAACCACGGTGTTGCAGAAATAAGAGATTTATTACTTAGTTTAAAGAAACAAGGAAAAACTATAATCATTACAAGTCATAATAAAGAGGATATTGAAATCCTTTGTGATACCGTAGTTGAAATGGATTTAGGCAGCATAATAAATACCAAATAATTGGATAGCCATTACGTTCGTATGCCTCTTTCACAGAGTGCTTCTATCATGGGAAATTTATAGAATTTCATATGATAAGAAAGCGGACAAGTCCGCATCAGCTCCCTAATCCCTCACTCATGAGGGACTTGACCGCTTTGCCGCGTCGAATGCAGTCATGCAGTGACATTTTCCACTTGCATTCGTGCGCATCCTGGGGAACATTTTTATGTAATAGGACGCAATTCCTATTACATAAAAAAACCATCCTGTGCATTTCATCAAACACAAGATGGTTCTTTCTAAAATTATAACGAATAATTATTTAAAATATTCTACACCTGATTCAAATAGCTTCATATCCTGCTCACCATAGATATTGATTGCTACTGCCTCACCTCTACGTTCTGCATGAGCCATTTTACCTAAAATTCTTCCGTCAGGACTTGTAATTCCTTCAATTGCAGCATAAGAGCCATTTGGATTCCACTCTTCGTTCATAGTAGGATTTCCAAGCTCATCTACGTATTGAGTAGCAACTTGTCCATTTTCAAACAATTTCTTGATCCATTCTTCATTTGCAACAAAACGTCCCTCTCCATGTGATGCAGGGTTACAATAGGTTGAACCAAGCTCTGCTTTGATAAGCCAAGGTGAATTATTTGTTACTACCTTTGTATAAACCATTTTGGAGATATGGCGTCCGATTGTATTCATTGTAAGAGTTGGCGAGTCACTTGACTGCTCTACAATTTCTCCATATGGAACTAATCCCAGTTTAATCAAAGCCTGAAAACCGTTACAGATGCCGAGTGCCAAACCATCTCTTTGATGAATAAGCTGATTTACTGCTTCTTTTATTCTTTCATTGCGAAAAGCGGTTGCGAAAAATTTAGCCGAGCCATCTGGTTCATCGCCTGCACTAAAACCTCCCGGAAACATAATGATTTGTGCTTTCTGAATGCCTGATTCAAATTCTTGGACTGAATCTCTGATATCCTTTGCATCTAAATTTTTAAATACTTTCGTTATCACATTTGCACCCGCATTTTCAAATGCTTTTAAGCTGTCATATTCACAGTTTGTACCAGGAAATACGGGTATAAATACGGTCGGCTTTGCAATTTTATTCTTTGCCACATAAATGCTGTCACTTTTAAATAATCCAGTCTTAATTTTAGTTTGCTCCACTTTAGAAGAGGTAGGGAAAACATTTTCAAGAGTACCTGTCCAAGCCTTAATCGCTTCTTCAATTGTAATAACAACATCCTTATAGGTGAACTGATGATTGTCTGTTACCTCACCAATAATCTCATAATCTCCCGCCAGTTTATCTAATTTTTCTTGCGGAACCTCTGCTATGATATTGCCAATCTCAACCGCAAACAATTCGCTTGGGCTTATATTATCGTTGATTTTCACACCAAATTTATTACCAAATGCCATTTTACTAAGAGCCGGAGCCACACCGTAGGCATCTGCCACATAGGCTGATAAGATTACCTTATCCTGAATTGCAGTATGAATTGAATCATACAGACTCATAATTTTTTCATATGCTGGTATATCATACTCATCTCTTGTAATTGTAAATTTAACTAGCTTATTTCCTGCCTTTTTAAGTTCAGGCGTAATGATATCTTGATAGTTTGCAACATCTACTGCAAAAGAGGTCAATGTCGGAGGTACATCAATATCCTGAAATGTACCTGACATACTGTCTTTTCCACCAATTGATGGAAGACCAAATCCCATTTGGGCATCATATGCTCCAAGCAGTGCTGAAAATGGCTCGCCCCAACGTTTTGGATCCTCTGTCATTCGTTTGAAATATTCTTGAAAAGTAAATCGAATTTTCTTAAAGTCTCCGCCTGCTGCAACAATTTTAGCAACAGACTGTAAAATAGCATAAACCGCTCCATGATAAGGACTCCAACTGGATAAATACGGATCCAGACCATAGCTCATCATAGTAACCGTATTCGTTTTTCCCTTTAGTACAGGAAGCTTAGCTATCATACACTGTGTCTTTGTCAACTGATATTTTCCACCATAGGGCATAAAAACTGAACCGGCTCCGATTGATGCATCAAACATCTCCACCAGACCCTTTTGAGAGCAAACATTTAAATCCTTTAAGGTAGTAAGCCATTTTTTCTTAACATCTGTTACTTTCTCTGTCTTAAAATAATTATTGTCTTCTTTTGGAACCGTTATTTCTACCTTAGTTTCTTGATGTGCACCATTGGTATCCAAAAATGCCCGGTTGATATTAACTATTTCTTTGTCTCTCCAAAGCATAACCAGTCTAGACTCCTTGGTTACCTTAGCAACCTCAATTGCTTCCAGATTTTCTTCTTTTGCATAATTCAAAAATTTTGCAACATCCATAGGATCTACAACAACTGCCATTCTTTCCTGTGATTCTGAGATTGCGATTTCTGTTCCGTCTAAACCTGCATATTTTTTAGGTACCTTATCTAAATAGATATGAAGTCCCTCTGCCAATTCTCCGATTGCAACTGATACTCCGCCTGCGCCAAAATCGTTACATTTTTTTATCAGCTTACTCACTTCTTCACGTCGAAACAATCGCTGAATCTTTCGCTCGGTTGGCGCGTTTCCTTTTTGAACCTCCGCACCACAAGTCTCAATGGACTCTTCCGTATGAACCTTAGAAGAACCGGTTGCTCCGCCGCAGCCATCTCGTCCCGTTCTTCCGCCAAGTAAAATAATAATATCCCCTGGATCCGAATTTTCTCTAATTACATTTCTTCGTGGAGCTGCACCCATGACCGCGCCTATTTCCATTCTTTTTGCGACGTAATTAGGATGATAGACTTCCTTGACATAGCCTGTTGCCAAGCCAATTTGATTACCATAGGAGCTATAACCACTTGCTGCACTTGTTACAATCTTTCTTTGCGCAAGCTTACCCTTCAGTGTCTGATCAAGCGGAATAGTTGGATCTGCTGCTCCGGTTATTCGCATTGCCTGATATACGTAGGAGCGTCCTGACAATGGATCACGAATTGCTCCTCCAAGACAGGTGGCTGCTCCTCCAAACGGCTCAATTTCTGTTGGGTGATTATGTGTTTCGTTCTTAAAGCTTATGAGCCATTCTTCTTCTTTTCCATCGATCTCAACAGGAACAACTATACTGCAAGCATTGATTTCATCCGACTCTTCCAAATCCTGAAGTTTACCATCTGCTTTCAACTTTCGCATTGCCATTAAAGCTAAATCCATCAAACATACGAATTTATCCTCTCTGCCCTTGAATAGTTCTTCTCTGTCTGCTAAGTACTTCTCATAAGTTTTTATAATAGGTTCCTTATAATAGCCCTCTGTGAAAGACACTTCTTTTAGTTCAGTTGAAAATGTAGTGTGTCTGCAATGATCCGACCAATACGTATCCAATACTCTGATTTCAGTCATGGTAGGATTGCGTTTTTCTTCTTCCTTAAAATATTTATGAATGTGAAGAAAATCTTTAAAGGTCATGGCCAGATTTAAAGACTGATACAGCTCTTTCAACTTCTCTTTGTCCATTTCCTTAAATCCATCAAATATAATAACATCTGCCGGTTCTTCAAATTCTGTCACCAACGTTTTTGGTTTAGCTAGGTCAGTTTCTCGGGAATCAACCGGATTAATACAAAAGTTCTTAATTCTCTGAAATTCTTCCTCTGTAATTGTACCCTTGATTACGTAGGTTACAGCAGTTTTAATTTCTGGTTGCTCCTCTTCATTGAGTAGCTTTACACATTGCACGGCCGAGTCAGCTCTTTGATCAAACTGCCCCGGGAGGTACTCAACGCTGAATACGTTACTATCGTCTTCCATTTCAAAGCTTTCTTCATACAAATAATCAACCGGTGGTTCTGAAAATACAGTTGCACAAGCCCTTTGATAGGTTTCTATAGATAAATTTTCAATATCATAACGGATTAAAACACGAACTGCACGAACCGTGTTAATTCCTAAATAGTTTTCAATTTCTTCCTTTAATTCTTTTGCCTTTACAGCGTAAGGCTTCTTCTTCTCAACATAAATACGTTTTACACTCATAGGTTTCCTCCAATTGCTTCACTCACTTTTCCCATTTGTTATCCATGTTATAACAGCTTACCATGACAAATAAATTATGCTACTATTAGTATGACTAAATAATATCTGTCTTTCACATTATAATACCATAAGACATATCATTAATAAAATTAATATATCTTATGGCATTTATAATCTGTTCTTATCAAATGAAATTTATTTAAGATTCTTGCTTCACTGTTTCCGGCGTTGTCTTACCATATCCAATATTACTGTAATCAACAATAATATTCCTAAGAGACATCCAAACATAATACCAATTGACTTAATTGTATCATAGAAAAAACCTTCCGGCAAAATATTAATCATTAAATCCGTTTTTGGATTTAATATCCAATAATCATTATCAAAAAACAAATAATGAAATTTTAAAAAAACTTCAATAAAATTTCTAGAAATATAAAATGCTGCCACGCCTGTTATAGCCCCGACTATTAGAGTAGCAATTTGAAAGGCTCTAGAGATTATGCGTTTTAAGTCTGCTTTTCTAAATATTAATATAAGAATTGAAAGTATTAATGTAGCAAATGCAATTCTTCTAATCATAAGTCCAGCCATAAACAGGTTCTTAACATCCTGCATATGAAGCTTTTCTCTCTCATTAAAGAATTCACTTTGCTGCCCATCTACAACAGTTTCTACTACTAAATTATCTCTTTTGTCAATCAGATAATTCATCATTTCCTGTGTTACATACAGTACATCCTGCATATCCATCTTGACCTCTTCAAGTACTCCGTATTTCGTATATTCTTTCTCATAAAATCCAATGTCACTATATAATACAAATTTAAAGCTGGTTAAAAATAAAATAATAATACATGCAATCGAACCAAGAATTGCTACACAATAGTTTACTTTATTCATTCATGTGCTCCCTTACTATTTGAGATATCCCCTATTAAGTAATTTTATCCCCTGCATTCATGTAATCTTCTTATTATTTATATCCTATTTCGTTCTAGTTGACAAGGGGAGATTTTATTTTTGCTTTCGTGCGCATTGTGTTTTTATTTCATACGAGAAATCAATACTTTTATACGTTACCATAACAAGGTCTTTTCTATGAAATAAAAAAGACACTCAATTAACTGAGTGCCCTCACTACATCCAATATTTTAGTACAACATAACTGTTATGTCAATTTGCCAGCATCATTCTGTCGTTAGCAAATTCCCCTCCGCTTGCCTGTTCAAATTTAGCAAGCAAATCAGATACTTTAAGATTCTTCTTTTCTTCTCCTGCTATATCATAAACCACACTGCCTTCGTGCATCATTATAAGCCTGTTTCCATATTTAATAGCATCTTTCATATTATGTGTAATCATAATTGCCGTAAGCTTATCAGCCTGAATAATTTCATTTGTCAAAGTTAATACATTTCTTGCCGTTTTGGGATCAAGAGCCGCTGTATGCTCATCCAGCAGGAGCACTTTTGGCTTTTGCAGCGTAGCCATTAAAAGCGTCAAAGCCTGTCTTTGACCCCCTGATAAAAGCCCAACCTTTGAAGTCATCCGATTTTCCAAGCCAAGACCTAATACCTTTAGTTCTTCATGAAATTGTTCCTTTTCCTCCTTGGTGATTCCCCAGCTAAAACCTCTCTTTTTCCCCCGTCTGTAGGCTATTGCAAGATTTTCCTGAATCTCCATGTTGGCGGCTGTTCCTTTCATTGGATCTTGAAAAACTCTGCCTAAATAATTGGCTCGTCTATGCTCCGGTAAGTAAGTAAGCTCGATTCCATCCAACACAATAGAGCCTTTGTCAATTGAATATACCCCTGCTATCATATTTAGTATTGTAGATTTTCCTGCTCCATTTCCCCCGATTACGGTTACAAAATCCTGAGGCTCCAAATGAAGGTTTACTCCATTCAAGGCTTTTTTCTCATTTATTGTTCCTGCATTAAAGGTTTTGTAGACATTACTAATGTTTAACATCAAAGCTTCCTCCTTCCTCTTCAAATAATTCCTCTTTCGCTGCCATAGTTGCTTTTGCGGGCAATAACTTAGGAATTGTTAAAGCCGCCGAAACCACGAGTGCCGTCAATAATTTCAAATCGGTTGATTTCAGACCCATCCAAAGAACAAAAGCAATAATAACGCGATAGATCACAGAACCTAAAATAATAGAAATCAAACGAAATTTAAAGGTTCTTGCTCTTCCCATTACTACCTCACCTATTACAATGGATGCAAGACCAACTACAATTGTACCAACTCCCATACCCACATCGGCATACCCTTGACTTTGTGCTACAAGCGCTCCGGAAAGGGCAACAAGACCATTTCCGATTACAAGACCATACGTTTTCATCTTGTCAGTATTTTCTCCCAACGCCCGAACCATATCCTCATTATTTCCCGTTGCCCTTATAGCACAGCCTATTTCAGTTCCAAAAAGCCAGTACATAAAAATAACTGCCAAGGCAGAAAAAATAAAGCCTATTACCAAAGTAACCCAAACTGTAAAATTAGGAATGCTTTCAAGAAATGTCGGAAGGATATCCTTAATTAAGCTTACTATTGTATCCGTTCCGATTAATGGTATATTTGCCTGTCCCATAATTCTGCTGTTAATAGAATAAAGTGCTGTCATAGTAAGAATTCCGGAAAGAATTGCCGGTATTTTACATTTATTGTGTAATAAAGCTGTAATGGCACCTGATATTCCTCCTGCAAGTACTGCTATAACAAGTGTGAGATATGGATTCCATCCAGCATTTACGGCTAACACTGCACTAACACATCCACCAAGTGCAAAGCTGCCATCACAAGTCATGTCTGGAAAATCCAACACTCGAAATGTAATATACACACCAAGCCCCATAATTCCCCACAAAACACCTTGAGAAGCTGCTGAATGAGCCGCCCATAACAGTGTGATTAATATACTCATATAACTTTTCCTCCTGAAAGTGATTTTACTTAGAAAGTGTATTAGGACAGACTGATTGTCTGTCCTAATACGATGAAACAAAGAATTATAATTCCATAGTTTTTCATCATATATGATTATTCTTTCATAAGCTTGTTCAAAATATAAGCTTAATTTCCTTAGTTGATTATTTTGTTACTAAATCGGCCGGAATTTCAATTCCAAGTTGCTTTGCAACTTCTTCATTTACGCTTACCTGAAGCTTTGTAGCATCCAAATATTCAATCGGCATATCAGCAGGTTTTTCTTCACCTTTTAAAATTTTAGCTGCTTGAGCTCCTGATAATTTACCTAATTCATAATAATCAATACCATAAGTAGCAAGACCACCTGCCTCAACCATTCCTGATTCTCCACATATGACGGGAAGATTATTTTCATTTGCAACCATAGCAACAGTTGCCATACCTGCTGCAATCATATTATCAGTAGGTGCATAAATGGCAGATACCTTACCTACTAAGGACTGTACTACCTGCTGAATTTCATTTGAATTAGATACGGTCGCATCTATAACCTCAAGCCCGAGTGCTTCTCCAGCTGTTTTTGCCATTTCAGCCTGAATTTTAGAATTTGTCTCACTGGAACAATATAACACAGCTACTTTCTTTGCATCGGGAACCAGCTTTAATAATAAATCCATTTGTTCGTCGATTGGATTCAAATCAGAAGTACCTGTTACATTTGTTCCAGGTGTATCATTACTCTTAACTAACCCTGATTCTGCCGGATCTGTTACTGCTGTGACAACGATTGGAATATCGGAGGTTGCATTTGCACATGCCTGTGCTGCTGGTGTTGCAATCGCCAATATTAAATCATCCTGATCATTTACAAGCTTCGAAGCAATCGTTGCACAGTTTGCCTGTTCACCTTGCGCATTTTGATAATCTATTTTCAGATTTTTACCTTCTTCGATTCCTGCTTCCTTTAATCCATCAACAAAACCATTATATGCTGCATCTAATGCATCATGCTGAACCAACTGACATACACCAATATTATAAACGGTGTCGTCTGTTACCTCTTCTGTTTTTCCTTCAGATGCAGTGTCTTCATTTTGTGTTGTATCTGCTGTGGAAGCGGAATCTTTAGCTGTGTTGCTTGAATTGCAAGCGGCTAAAGATGTTGCAAGTGCCAAAGCTAATGTAAGTGATAAGATTTTCTTTTTCATAATTTTATCCTTCTCCTAACCCTTTTTATTTAACAGTCTAAAGCGCAACACTTTAATTTGTTAAACTGTACTATTGAAAATATACTACAATTTTTTCTCTACGTCAAGCTAAGAATCTCTTAAAACAACGTAAATTTATGCCATTCTTTTTTATGATACTTTTCGTTTTATTGGTAAATTATTTTATAATATGTTATAATGAGTCTAGTATTTATAAGGAGGACTTATTGTGGATATAAACTATGAATTATACAAGGTGTTTTATTTTGTCGCTATTTCCTTAAGCTTTTCAGAAGCTTCAAAGCAATTATATATTTCTCAGTCAGCTGTCAGTCAATCCATTAAGGTTTTGGAAAAAAAACTGAATCAATCTCTATTTATAAGAAGTACCAAACGAGTACAGCTCACTCAGGAAGGCGAAATTTTATTAAGACATATTGAGCCTGCCATGAACCTGATTAAACGGGGAGAGGCTCAGATACTAGAAGCCAATACACTTGGAGGTGGTCAGCTAAGAATTGGTGCCAGTGATACAATTTGCCGCTATTTCCTCGTTCCATATCTGAATCGTTTTCACAAGGAATACCCTAATGTTCATATCAAAGTAACCAATCAGACTTCCATCAAATGTGTTGATTTGCTAGAGAGCGGACAGGTTGATCTTATCGTAACCAACTTTCCGAACTCGCAGCTAAATAACACCAATCAAATTAAAGTAATTAAGGATTTTGGCGATGTTTTCATAGCTAACAAGAAATATTTTAATTTGGACAACAAAAAGGTTACCCTACATGAGCTGCAAAAACATCCCATTTTAATGCTCGACAGAAATAGTACAACGAGCGAATTTGTTCATCATATCTTTCAACAGCATCAGCTTGATTTAGTTCCTGAAATTGAGTTAAGCAGTAATGATTTACTGATAGATTTGGCGATAATCGGGCTTGGAATTGCTTTTATTCCCGATTATTGTGTTCCTGTCGATTCCAGTGATTTATATATTGTAGATTTGGAGGAGGTTTTACCGAAACGACAAATTGTTGTAGTGCACAATCAGCATTTACCTGTTTCACAGGCCGCCGAGAAATTTATAGGCTATTTCTAGCTTCTGTTCCAGAATGCTTCTATTTGTTGATTCACATTTGAGATTGAACATAATGGGGGCTGTTTCCATTCTCTTGGAAACAGCTCTTTGTATTGCCTTGAATTAAACCGTTCATCCAAAAGCAATATGATACCCTTATCATCACTCGTCCTAATAACACGTCCGGCTGCCTGCAATACCTTATTCATACCCGGATAACGATAGGCATAATCAAAGCCATTCTCATTTTTTGCATCATAATAATTTTTGAGTATTTCCTTTTCATAGGAAATTTGGGGTAACCCTGTACCAACAATCAAAGCACCTATTAAATAATCTCTTTTTAAATCGATTCCCTCGCTAAAGATTCCTCCCATAACGCATAAACCAACGATTTCACCTGATGGATGATTCATGAAATAGCTTAAAAACTCCTCTCTTTCTTCCTCGTTCATTCCCTGCTTTTGACAAATACAGTTTACATTGAGTGAATGTATATAATGATATACCTCTCTCATATAGCTATAGGATGGAAAAAACACCATATAGTTACCTTTCTTACATTCAATTACACTTTTAATATACTCTGCTGTTTTCTTATATTCCAAATGATTTCTTCTTGTGTATTTACTGCTTACATCGTTTCCAATTAGAATTAATCTATTTTCTTCTTTAAAAGGAGAGTTCGCATAAACTGCATAGTCTTCTAAATCTCCGCTTAAAAGCTCTTTATAATACGAAATAGGTAATAAGGTAGCCGAAAAAAATATTGTACTGTTACCCTTATTTAAGCAGTCTATTAAATTTACGGATGGATTAATACAGAATAATTTAATTTTAAATTGCCCTGTCTGATCATGCTCGGTATAGATAACATAATTATCATCCAAACGCTCATACATGCTTAAAAAGTGTCTGACTTGAAAATAAAATTCAAGCACTTTATCCCGGATATCCTTCTCATCATTTTCCTCAAGAAATTTTTCAATCTCAGATGCCAATGACATTAAATTCAGTACAAACGCTCCTATACTGTCTATCACTTGATAAGTTTCACACTCTCTTTTTAATTCAAGAAGATTCTTATTACATTTTTCAAGATTTTTTTCAAGCTTTCTGCTATAAAATTTGACTTCATTCTTTAATCGAAGAAAGTCCTCCTTATATAAAAATGCACTATACATTTCTCTGCCACGCTCTACTAAATTGTGTGCTTCATCCACTAAAAACAAGTATTCTCCCTTCGCTCCCTCTGAAAAAAATCTTTTTAAGGCTACGTTTGGATCAAATACGTAATTGTAATCGCATATTATGGCATCACACCATAAGGACACATCAAGACTCATCTCAAATGGACAGACCTGATACTTTTTAGCATATTCTTCTATGACCTCTCTGGAGAAAGTATTCTTTTGCGTAAGCATCAAAAATACCGCATCATTAATTCTATCGTAATGACCTTTGGCATATGGGCAATGAATGGGATTGCATTCTGTAGTCTCACAAAAGCATAATTTTTCTTTTGCTGTTAAGGTCACTAATTTAAAACTTAGACCTTTCTCTTTGAGTATCTCAAAGGCCTCTTGAGCCACTGTTCTTGTTATTGTCTTTGCAGTAAGATAAAATATCTTTTCTCCCAAACTCTCACCAATGGCTTTCACTGTAGGAAAAATAGTTGACATAGTTTTACCGACACCTGTTGGAGCTTGAATAAAGAGACGTCTCCTGCGATTAATTGTTTTGTAAACAGATGCAGCCAAATCTCTTTGACCTTCTCGATAGGAAAAAGGAAATTCAAGTGGTTTAATGGAATCATTTCTTTTAATCTTCCACTCATATTGAAACCTAGCCCATTTGTAATATTCCTGAATTAATTTTTGAAACCACATCTCAAGACGATCAAATTCTATAGCTTCATTAAAATATTTTTTCTGCTCGTTATCTAAATTACAATAGGTAAGCTGAATATGAATCAGATTCAACCCTTCCTGCTTACTATAAATATAGCCATAGCACATTGCTTGCGCTCTATGAACTTCAATTGGTGCATTCAGATAATCTAAATCAAAGTAGACTCCCTTTATTTCGTCGATTGTAATTTTGGATTCTTCTATAATAATTCCATCAGCACGGCCTTCAATTGTAATAAAAAAATCTGGCTTTTCAATTTGTAATTTAAGAGGATATTCCGCATGATATTCCGATCCCATCTGTTTTTGTATTTTTCGATGCATTTTACTTCCAGCCTGCATAGCATCCTTATCATTTTTGCTTCCCTGACGATTGTCTATATCACCGCTTCGAAGAATAAACTCAACAAGATTACGAACAGAAATTTTTATATTGTTATCATCTTTATTCATCTCAACTCTCCTGCCTTATCTATTATAATATTAACTGTTTATCATCAACGTTGCAACAACTTAATCTCCCTACTTTAAGAAGTCTATCCTATATATCCAGAAAGCGGACAAGTACGCATCAATTTCCTAATTCCTCTCTCATGAAGGACTTGGCCGTTTTGCCGCGCCGAATGCAGTCACGCAGTGATATTTTCCATTTGCATTCGTACGCATTGTGTTTTTATTTCATAGGAACTATTAAATAAAATAGGATAAGCTTGCGCTTATCCATTCTGGTCTACAATTAAAATGACTTATTTTTATGCTACTGCATATTTCTTAAGTAAACTTTCAAATTGTGAATCCTGACCACCAAACTGTACGGTCAATACTTTCGTCAGGTCTAGACTTAAAACACCTAATATTGATTTCGCATCTATTACAACACGATTATAAAATACGTCTATATCGAAATCACATTTTTCAGCTGCTGAAACAAAATCCTTTACATCAGTAGTAGCTTTTAATCTAATTTGATATTTCTTATCCATAACAAAATCCTTTCTAAACTGCACTTATAGTAATCTATAAGCTCAAAAATATATAATTATTAACATTAACATCTCGCTTGTCATACTGTTAACCAATACAACGATAAGCTTTATTCAAAAAAATACTTACAGATTTATATAATAAATTAAGTCTTGTCATTATGACATCATTTTATACTTTTGTCAATTTTATATTGCAAAATGTTAGTTCAAAATCATGAACTTTTTGATAGTATTTCTAAGTTTCAAAATCATATTTTGTTATTTATTTACCAAAGATTTATCTAAATGCTATATTTTATCTACAAATTGTATTTTATATAAAAAAATTTAGTGTTTACTATTTTGCTAGATTCACAAATTTGCAATTGCACTGAAATTATTCCATTTCTTCTAATGAAATTCAACCATGTTCTCTTGGAATCGAAGAGGCAAATTCTGCTTTTGTAACTTTATATTTTTTCTTTCTTTAATTGAAATACTTTCACAAAATCCTTTCCACCAAGCTTCAAACAATTTCTCACTATCAGACATCTGTTTCAGCATTTCGAAATTTAGCTTCTCACTTTTTATTACTCCCCATTGTTCACCTTTTTCATGAATGACAGCTATATTTCTGCCTTTATCGTATATCATCCACTTTTCACCAGGCAGCCTATCTGCAAAATGAGGGGCAATCAACATTACTACATTATTCTTAGGTTCTATCACAGAACAAAGTACTTGACTGTTTAGCTCCTTGAATCTCACAAATCCTAGCAAATGGGAGCGTTCGTTAAAAACGGCTCTGCTTAATTCAAAAACACGACAAATATGTTTATCTTGCAAATTCTCCATTAATTGTCTCGGTCTTTTACTTTTTAATCCTATATTTATAGTTTTAAAAACAGCCTGTGCCTTATCCTTTGCATTTGATAATGCTGCTTGATAGATGCTGGTATATACTTCGTTCCCAAATTTTAGCTCCAGTGTTTTGGCAACTCTATTTGCTTTATCAAAATCAGTCACAACATTAATATATTCTGAAAATAGCTCATAGTTACTCTCATAGCTATTGACAGACAACTCAACAAACTCCTTTGGATATCTATCTTCCCATGCATTATATACTCCTGTAAAAATACTCTCTACACTATCTTCACACAAATATATTCTCTTATTCATCATTTTCTTCCTTCGCTTCTAAAATTATATTACACCAGTATCAGAATTTAATTTTTACATTTGTCCATATAAGCTTTGAACATGATCTAACGTCTCTGGTTGCGGATTAAATCTTACATCATCAAATAGAGACATCTGCTTAAAGCTAGTTTGCGATACCTCAATCGGAATCCGCTCTTTTAGATTTAAAAGATTTCTTGTAATGTAGTCTTCTTCAATTTTAGTTCGGTACATCATCCTACCCTTGCAGGAAATAAAATAAAGTGCCCGCTTCAAGACAACTCCCATTCTCTTAATATCCTCAAAATCTAACGCCGCCTGGAGTCTGGCCTTTACAATCCTCTGCGCAGACTTGTTACCTATACCCGGAACTCTAAGAAGCGTAAAATAGTCAGCCTTATTAATCTCCACAGGAAAATTCTCTAAGTGTCTTAATGCCCAATCGCATTTGGGGTCAAGCATAATATTAAAATTTGGTCTGGACTCGGATAATAATTCATCCGCCTTAAAACCATAGAATCTTAAAAGCCAATCTGCCTGATATAACCGATGTTCTCTCAGTAAAGGCGGACCACCCGGCAGAGCCGGAAGCAAGGCATCCTCATTAACATGAATAAATGCTGAATAAAAGACTCTTTTCAAATTAAACTTATTATATAAATTCTCAGCAACTGATACAATTTGATAATCACTTTCCGGTGTAGCACCTATAATCATCTGTGTACTTTGCCCTGCTGGTACAAAGGAGGGTGCCTTTTTGTAAACCATAAGCTCATTCTTATTATGAATGATATTCGTTTGTATCTGCCTCATAGGCTTTAATATATTCTTTCTGCTTTTATGCGGAGCCAGCATTTTTAAGCTGTCTGCAGTAGGCAGCTCTAAATTTACACTCATTCGATCTACTAAAAAACCTAGCTTATTAATTAATTCACTTTCCGCTCCAGGAATTACCTTAACATGGATATAGCCATTAAAATGGTATTGAGTTCTAAGTTTAAATATAGTCTGATATATTAAATCTAATGTAAAATTTGGACTTTCAAGAATACCAGAGCTTAAAAAAAGTCCTTCAATATAATTACGTCTATAAAATCCCATCGTTAACTCACATACTTCATCCGGTGTAAAGGATGCACGCTTTACATCATTAGAAGAACGATTAATACAATATTTACAATCAAATATACATTCATTTGTAAATAATATTTTAAGCAGCGATATACATCTTCCATCTGCTGAAAAGCTATGGCAAATTCCACTGGCAACAGAATTTCCCATATGAATTCCGTCTCCCTTTCTATCTACTCCGCTTGAAGTACATGCAACATCGTATTTTGCTGCATCCGATAATATTTCAAGCTTTTCCATAACGGACATATTTTCTTGTATTATCATAAAAACACCTCTTGCATTAAGTTCGAACATTTGTTCGTATTATCATAACATAGGTTCGTCCCATATGCAAGGGGTGTCTTTATATTTGTTCTTTTAATTCAGTCTTTTATTTTATGTTAAATTTATTTACCTCGCTTTGTAAATTAACCGACATAGATGCCAGCGTCTCTGTTGCTCCAACTAATTCTTCACTTGCTGCTGACTGTTCTTGCGCTGCAGCTGCAATTAACTGAACTTCCTCCGACGAATTAGTTGAAACCTCAGTCATTTTATTAACTGAGCCTAACATGTCATCAGTACTATTTTGAATTTTTTCTACATTGATAAGAGTATGATCCATCTCACCTGCAATTTGATCAATACTGTACATAATATCATCAAAAGCTTTCTCGACACACTCCACAGCCTGACTCGTCTGAGCAACTGCTTTTCCGCTTTCAATTGACAGCTTTTCCGTTTTGGAGATACCATTATCAATATCCTCAATCAGTGTAGCTATCTCTTGAGCCGAAGCATTAGACTGCTCTGCTAATTTACGTATTTCTTCTGCTACCACTGCAAACCCCTTACCTGCTTCCCCTGCTCTGGCTGCTTCAATAGAGGCATTCAATGCCAATAAATTTGTCTGATTTGCAATCTGTTTTATAGCATCAATAATACTGTTGATTTTACTGGATTGTTCACGTAAAGTCTGCATTGCAACGCCTGATTCTTTCATAATACTTTCCGTACTAGACATACTGCTTACAGCCGTTTGTACTGCTTCTTTTCGTTCCACTGACTGGGTTTTTGCAGAATTTAATTGCTTATTTGTTTCATTAACACCATCTATCATACATTTTAAGATATCAATAACTTCATTCTCCATATTTTGAATAGACTCAGACAGATCCTGAATCTTTTGTGAATCCTCTGCAATTTCATTGATAGAGGTGGCTACCTGCTCTGCTGCCTTTCCGTTTTGCTCAGAACTTGTTGAAATTGCTTTTGCTGAAGTCATAACACTTTCAGAAATATTTGCAATACCTCCAATCATTTGACCTAACTTGCTTCTCATTTCCTCCATATAAACAGCCATTTCACCAATTTCATCACTACTTTTTATTGCAATCTGCTTTGATAAATCTCCATTTGAAATTGTCTGAATTTCGGATTTTAACAACTTAATAGGCTGAGTGATCTTATTTGCCATTACTATGATAATCGCTATAATGATAAGAACTGTTGAGATAAAGCTTATAAGAATAATCTTTAACAACGCGTTCGTCGAAGCGATAATTTCGCTTTTGGGATAACAAAGTGCAATAATCCATTCTGTCTCAGGTACTGAAGAAAAATACACAGAATAGACCACATTATTTTCATCTTTAAATTCCTGTTCTCCCTCTTTTAGCTCAAGCATTATTTTGCCTAAGGCAGCAATTGAAGTATTACTGTCCTCGGTTATCTTTGGAAAATTACCGCTATCATCTGCTGTAACCTCCGCTCTTGCATTGGCTAGATAACTACCATCTTTTGTGATCAGCATGGCATATCCATTTTCTCCAACTTTCATACTATCGACAATCCCCTGTATACTGCTTATATTCATGTCCGCCGTAGCAACACCAATAATATTTTGATTATTGTCTCTGATGGGCGTACTTGCAGTAATCATTGCTACCTTGGTTACAGTATCACTATATACATCCGTCCAACCTGTCACTTGGTCTGTTTGACCAGCTATATACCAACTCTCACTTGTATTGTCCTTATTGTACTCCTCAGTCAAAATGTAATTATCACCCTCTTTATATGCAAAGGGGCAAAACCATTCACCATCCGTTTTGCTTCCCATAAAAATACCATTTCCATATGTATCATCATTTTTCGACGAAATATTTTGTACAACAGCTGATATCATAGGTTTAGTATCCTCACTGATACCAATGTCTTCCACCACTTGAGCTAAAGTAGCGGCTATCATTTTGTGTGTTCCCAATCTTACTTCCATCTCCTGTATAGCCAAATCAATTTGAAAATTCATCTTCTCAGTTACTTCATTCTGAATTGTTGATCTGGATGCAAAAACTACTAAAAATCCTATGACAATAAATGAAACTAAAAAAATTGGTATTATGGTTAAAAGTAATTTAAATTTCATGCTTTTTTTTGATTTCATCTTTTTTGATTTCATCTTTTTGTTCCCCCCTTGATTTATTATAATAATTTAGTGTACTTTACATTTCTAAAATAAGTTTTATCTTAATTTAATACTAGCATATTTTAATATTTATGTACAGTAAATTAACATTTCAGTCAAAAATTAATTGAATTTATCATTAAAAATACAGCATCGATTATTAATATAAAAATCGATGCTGTATTTTCTGATAACATTTTAAATTATAATATTTCTTTTAGTATTCATCCGGAATTATTATAGCTGCTATAATATAAGCAACAATTCCTGTTCCCGTAAAGCATAACAAAGCTAATAGTAATCGAATTATGGTTGGATCTACATTCATATACTCACCCAATCCACCACATACTCCACAAATTAAACGATTTGTTCTTGATCTGTATAATTTTTTTGGTTGCATAATACATTCCTCCTATAAATCTGCAAATTTTATTTGTACACTGCCAACACCACAGTCTATATCCATATTGTTTTTGGCATTATTGTCGATATATTTATCACAAGCAACACCGCCTATTGACAACTCTCCAACTTCAACATTACCGATACCACACTTGATATCATAATTGTAATAGCTTTGCTTTTGTTTTAAAATCATTGCAACATTGCCAAGTCCACACTCAACATCAGAATTTCCTCTAATATCTCCATTGATTTCCACCTTACCGGTTCCGCAATCCAAATTAATTTCATCTGTGGAAAATTCATCCAGTAACATGTGCCCTGCACCTACCGTTAAATCTGCATTTTCTGAAGTTATCATAGATCCCTCAAATTCACCAGCACCTAAATCGATGACCAATTCATCTGTATTAATATGATTCGCACTGACATAACCTGCCCCAATATCTATCTTCACCTTATCCATATTGACATTCTCCGGAATATAAAGTGTTATGGTTGGATGATAATCCCTTTCAAAACCTATAGACCATTTCATTTTAATATTATCTTTTATTATTAGTTTACCATCCTTTTCATTGCAGGTAAAGCCATCTAGCACATTATCTGCCTTCACCTGAAATACATTATTATCTGATTCCACTATCTTAAACTCACAATAACTTAAATCAACGTCCAACTCATCAATATTATTAAATTCGTCTGAGAAAGAAACTAAATCATCATCGTTAAAAACTACTTTATCATTACCAAGATGAAAAGAAAAATTTCCAATTCGAACCATATTGGCAAATGTACTTCCTGCTCCCAGTATCCCTCCTATTATTGTTAATATCAAACCAATGGAAATGACTACACCACTAAAAATTAAACAAGCTCTTGCAAATGATTTCATACTATTGTCTCCTTTCTTTTTAATGGGGCTCTAAATAAATCAACTATACATCTGATTAACCATGGTATAAACTTGTAGCAAATAACTGCGGTTAACAGTACGAATAAAATTCCAATTCCCACCATAATCATACCAACACCACAACTAAATACTCCTACTGTTGGTGTTGAAAATAAAGTAACTATTCCTACTATAAAGCAAACAACTCCACCGATTGATAGTGCAAGTGCTAAAACAACTATTGCAACAAAAATTCCGATTCCCAGTCCAAGAACTCCTGCAAATAAACCAATTAAACCACCTAAAAGAGGAACGCCGACCGGAATGGCCAAAGCACACAATATTACGATCAATGCAATTTTTCCTCCTGAAGTTTCTTTGGCATATTTCCTCTCTCTACCGGCTGTTCTTTGATTCTGACTGCTATTCGTATCTTGATTGCCCTTATTTGTGCTATCGATTACTTCATAATTTATTGTAAATCTTGGATCTGAATAACCTCGCTCAGTAAATTCACCTGATTCATTTTCATTCTCTTGAAGGCTGGTTTTTATTATTGCTGCTACTTTTGCTGGTGTTCCCAATTCATTAATTACCTGCTCCTCATTCTCCGGCCCTGCCTCATCAAAATAATCGTTATAATACTGCAAGGCTTCTTCTCTTTCGTTTTTTTGAATGTTTTCCAGCATATTTTCTAATTCTTCCATAAATTCTTTTCTACTCATTATTCATGCCCTCCTGAAACATCATCGTTATTCGTTTCGAATAGTTATCCCATTCTGTAATATATAAATTCAATTGTATTCGTCCCTTTTCTGTTACCTTATAATATCTTCTGTTACGTCCACCACATTCCATATCATAAACCTCTAAGCAATCATCCTTTTGCAATCGCCTAAGCACAGGATATAAGGTGGATTCGGAAATTTCGATAACTTCTCTAACTTCTTGAGTTATCTTGTAACCGTAAGTACCTTCTACTTCTTTTGATACAACTGCAAGAACGATCGCATCCAGTAATGCTGCGCCAGTATTAAATACCATGGTATCCTCTCCTTTTCAATTAATTTTTCTTATCATTTTCATATTATTATTCAAAAATTAATATTATTATTTTTTTAATATTATTAATTTATCAATATTATTTTTTTATTAATATTAATTCATATACAATACTATATGGCATATAATATTATATGTCAATACTTTTTTATAAATTTATACATTTTTTGTATCTAGTGATTAGTTACATTAAAATTTTAACAAATAGTATTTCAACATTTATTTCAATAAAGATATATGTTACTATTGATTTACAGCTTGCAAGAAAGCCACAACTTTCTGTTATGCACATAATCTGAAACTGATAAGCTCACATTCGTTTCCAACAATAAGCTTCCCATTATATTTAGGAAAGTTATTGAGATGCAAAAGAAAGACAGGCAAATTTAGCATCGACAACTGTGATTTGGAAAGGAAATATTTATGAAAGAACAATTGAACAAAGTTTTACTCTCTTACGATAAAAGTATTGATTTGGGCAGAAAAGGAATTGATTCATATAGTAATCTTCCTAAAGAGATTATCCATAATCCTAATTATAAATTATTTGAAGAAATGAAAAATGAAAATAATCTTTCGGATAGTGGACGAAAAGAAATATATGAATATTTATCTCCTACAACAACTATGAAATTTATTGATTTAGGATGTTGCTTGAATTTGATGTTTCGTGGATATGATAAATGGGAATCTACTTATTATGGAGTTGATATTAGTCCTAAAACAATACAACTACTTAAAGAATATACCCAAATTCATAATATAAGTTATAGTTCTTTATTTTGTGGAAGTATGCATCAAACACCTTATGAAGCTAATTATTTTGATATAGGTTGTTGCATAGGTTCCTTAGAATATTTTGAAAAAGATTTTGTAAAAGTTTGCATTGAGGAATTTTTAAGAATTATGAAACCAAAGGGGAAATTTGTTCTTGATATTCCTAATGTTGGATCAGCAGAATTTGAAATTACCTTTTTAATTGAAAAAAGTTTAGGACGAGAAGATAAATTTAATTTATCGATTTTAGAATTTGAAAATATAATATGTAAAAATTTTATAATTGATAAGAAAGAAAATATTGGACCAATGATACAATATTTTTTGAGCATAAATAAATAAAGTGCAACTGTTTTACATTTATTAATGCTTAAACAGTTACACTTATAAATTTTAGTTTTATAATTTAAACTTCGCTATTAAATTCTGCAAATCCTGAGCAAGCTCTGATAAGCTTTCGCTGGAATTTGCTATTTCATCAATAGAAGATGCCTGTTCTTCAATAGAAGCAGAGGCTTCCTGCGTTCCTGCTGCATTCTCCTCTGCCACCGCTGCAAGATTTTCCATTGTGTATAACACTTCATTTTTCTTTTCTTCCATAGTAAGAGCTGTTTTATTAATCACCTTAACTGACTCTATTGAATGTTTCATAGCGGCTGAAATTTCACGATACTTAGTGTCGGTAAGGTTTACATGAGATACCTGCTCTTTCAAAATCTCTTCTACCTGTTCCATTGTTACAACAGCTTCTTTCGAATCCAGTTGAAGTTTCTTTACCATTTCATCAATTGTCTTTGTCGATTCTGTTGACTGCTCGGCAAGCTGTCGGATTTCATCTGCCAATACAGCAAAGCCTTTCCCATTTTCCCCTGCTCTCGCAGCTTCAATTGCTGCATTTAATGCCAATAGATTCGTCTGTTGGGCAATCAGTGCAATTAAATTACTCGCCTCACCGATTCTTTCAGAACTTAGGTTTGTTTGCTTAATACTTTGATATACGCTGTCTGTTGCCCGGCTGCTTTCCAAGGTCTTTGCTGATAGGCTGCTGATAATATCAAGACCTTCATCAACCAATACATCAACCTGATTGGACGTATTATTTAAAACATTAATATTTGTTTTATCCTCTTCAATTAAGCTTCCAAGTCCTGTCAACTGCTGTGAACCATCAGTAGTGCTCTCTGCCTGATCCGTGGCACCCTTTGCAATTTCATTTATCGTCTTAGCAACCTCATTGGAGGCTGCTGACACCTGCTGTGAAGTAGCGGTTAATTCCTCTGATGAAGATGCGACCTGTTCAGCGGTTGCTCCTATTGCCCTAATCAAACTTCTCAAATTATCTTCAATCGTTTGAACCATACGGCTAAGATCGCCGACTTCATCCCTTCTCTTCTTAAATATCTCCGGTACATCTGAGGTAATATTATACTCTGCCACCTCTCCTATGTGATTAATGGCAAGCTTGATTGGATTAGAAATTGCTCTGGATATAAACCATGTACAAAAGAAAGCAAGCAACAATGCTATCACTATTACTATTATAAATAGTCTTAGGGTACTTTCATACTCTCCCTCATTTTGGGCAGCTAATTGCTCTGCTTCTGTTACATTATACTGAGCCAGCTCTTTTAATTTATCCTGAAATAACTCTTTTGCACTTTCTACTTTTTCAAATGATGTATATGCCTCCTTATCCTTTCCATCCATTGCCAAAGAAATAACTTCTTCTCTTCCCTGTCTATACGTTTCCAAATTCGTCTCGATATCCTGAATGATTCCTGACTCTGTCTCATCAATACCTAATGCAACATACTGGTCAAAATTTTCATTGTAAGCTGTTGTTCTTGTTGTAATATCCTCTTGTATTTTCTGCTGTGCCTCGTTATCTCCCACCTTAACAATTAATTCATAGATATCTGCTTCAATCGCCCTTGCATGTGCCCTGTCCTCATTTAGCCATTGAATAGCCAAAAGCTTATTTTGATACATATCTTTCATTCTCTCATTTGATTTTGAAAGATTATAATAACCTATTACTGAAATTATGAGCGTTAATAATACCAAAATGCTTGATAGAATACTAATTTTGGTTCTGATTTTAAAGTTATTTAACATATTGCTCCCTCCGAACATGTATTAATATCAGAAATTATAGCAAATGACCACAATAACGTCAATGTAACTCTTGTTAATTCTAAATATTTAATATTCGACTACACTATTTTAATGAAATAACTAATTATTTAACTTGATTGGAAATTTATGTAAATCAAAATATAGACTTAAAGCTAAATAATTCTTTTATATGTTAACAACAAGGTCTTCTATGAAATAAAAAATCTCCTATCCCCAAATTAATATCTGCGGATAAGAGATTTCATATCTATCGTTTGTGAGTATTATACGTCAGAAATAGCATCTACCGGACAACTATTCATTGCATCTTTTGCACTCTCTTCGTTCGTATTGGTTGACTCTTGATAGGCTACTGCTTTACCATCATCATCCATTTTAAATACTTCTGCCTCTGTTTCGGCACATAAACCGCATCCAATACAGACTTCTGGTTCTACATAAAATTTCATATTGTTCACTCCTTTTTAAATAGAATTATAACCATTTTTAAATGATATCATTCAATTATATAGAGCAAATTTTTCTAATTCATCTATATCAAATAGAAGCTGTAAAATTCCATATCGATTTCTTAATTCTTTTGCATATAATATAGCATTAGACACCAATTCATCATCAACTTGAATCTGCTTTGGTAAATATGGTGCAAAAATAGAATCAAGCAGTTGCTTTATTTCTTCTGAATCAGGCAGCTTATCGATTAACATATGAATTTCATTACTATGCTTATAGATTGCATCTCTTCTTAATTGCACCTCATCATTGCTGTTTTTATGTACACTTTCCTCTAATTCAATTACTTCTTTTGCTGCTAATCCATATACTTTATTAATGCTTTCTTTCCACTTTTCTTCATTAAAATTAGGAGCACTTAAACAATCACAACGAAACGAATTGACATTTAAACGCTCATACAACTTTAATGCAATCACGGTTCCAACTGCAACTTTCGTCCCATGTAAAGCACATGGCCGATTGCTTTGCAGAAAGGATAATTCCCAAAAATGAGATAGATGATGCTCACTTCCAGACGCCGGCCTTGAATTACCTATATAGCTCATCGCTATTCCCGATAATACCAAAGCTTCCATGATTGCTGTTATTGCATCCTTATCCCGCTCATTTATCTTACTAATTGCTGCAACTACCATTTCCAACGAATCTCTAACAAGTGCTTCCACAAAGCAACAATAATATTCTCCTGTTACAATATTTGATAATTTCCAATCAGCAAGACATACATATTTTCCTAAAATATCCCCTACTCCAGCAGTTATCATAGCGAATGGAGCCTCAGCCAGAATATTTGTATCTGCTATAATAGCCTTTGGACGCCCCACTTCATAGGTACATTTTAAATGATTAACGATTAATGCAGAAACATTAGACGCATAACCATCCATAGATGGTGCAGTCGCTACAATGATATAATCAATTCCCATTTTGTAGCTTATAAATTTACATAAATCATTAATCGTTCCCGATCCTACTGCAATAATCAAATCACATTTTGGCGCAATATGAACTAAAATATCTCCAATACTTTTTTCATCCGCAATTGGTTCCTTATCTCTTAATATAATTGGTTCAAATTGAATTAAGTTACTCCTTAATTCCTGATAAACCAACCTCCCTGCCGCTTCCTCTGTTGTACTATCACATACTACACACGTATTGTGGTAAAAGCCTGACATAATAATTTCCGATAATTTAGAAATTGCACCCTCTTCTATTATAATTTTATCTATATCGCATCTGTGTGTTTTTCCACAGTTACATTCAATGTCTGTATTTAAATAATCGTTCCAGTTTCTTATATCCATTCTAATCTCCTAACTTTTCACTTCATTCATATAACTTAATAAAACATTTTAACACATTCCACACTCGATTATATTCCTCTACCAAATCGAATATGGAATGTGTTATTAATTTCTTTCTTGTTTATACTATATTTTTATTATTAAGATAAAGCCTATAGATGCTTTAGTAAAATTTTCTCATAGAAAATAAAATTATTTATGGCTATTATAGCATAGCATTTGAAGACTGTCCATTATGCTTTTTGTAAATCATTGCCATACTGCACCGATTAGAAACGGCCCAATAAATGTCGTAAATGGATCTAGAATATCGTTTTTACTTTTTATCTAATATATTGTTTTGGTTCTAAGTGTTTCCATCTCTTGCTTATAATTCAATGCTTTTTCTGTATATTTTCTCTTATAATCTAATTTATTATAAACGAGAAAGATTCATTCATAAAAATTTTACTTACTGCTTCACTTCTTTCATCCTAAGCCTCTCCAAAACCTTTCAGGCTAATCTAGAAATTAAAAAACATCATTGAAAAAAAGAATCAAGATGTTTTCAGTATGATATGACAAATTTTATTTTTCTAAATATTTTTCATACAAAATTCAAATTTGTACTAGGATATACGTTTTTTTACCAGATTCATAATTTGCTCATCATATACGGTTTCCAATACTTTAACCGCCTCCTCATAATGATAGTCGTGATACCCTATTCTATCATCTGTGATGAGTCGAAAGCCCATTTTGAGATACATTCGAATCGCTTTATGACTCCAGGTCTGAGTATGTAAATAAATATCTTCATCCGGTTCAACTTTCGTAAATGCAGATAATACTTTCATAAAAACCGCTTTTCCAAGACCCATTCCCTGATATTTTGGACGTACTGCTACATAGTGCACTTGTGCCTGATGTCTGCCCTTATAATTAACATACCATGCGCATGCATTCGCAACCGCTATGCCCTCCTGATTTACTATAAATACCATTCTCTTTTTAAGCTGTTCTTGATAAGGAATTAAATCAGTTCTAAAATACGCAAGGGCTTTCTCTCTATTGTCAAATTCTAGCACCTCAACCTCTGTTATGGCCCAATCTTCTTCCATACCCGGTTTGTACATTCGAAAGGAATAGCCCTCCGGCAAATGAATCTCCTCATTAATATTATTATTCTTATGATCTAATTGCATGATAATACGCTTATATGGCACTGATTTATCTAACATAGTAACCCCCAAAACGTAATTGTTTAAAAAGACAGTTCTTGGCTGTTCTGCTAAAACCTCTTCCCATGGAAGAACATCTCCTTCTTGTCTTAGTAATGGATTCCCTGTCAATCATATGATTATTTCATTTTATAATACAACAATATACCATGTAATACAATATATAATTTTGTCCTGCCATTGCAGTTTTAAATGCATAATGTATCATGCTATTTTCTATATAGGCTCCTATAATTTTCTCTATTTTTTGAATTTTAGTTCTGCATCCCGCACAGAATGATTTTTATTCTATAGAATTCACTCACTTTCTCAAAACCAAGTATTTCTATAGAATAAAAAGCAAAGAATCAGGTATCAATACGAATTTCATATCACACGTTATAAATCTACAATTAAGTTTAATACCTCTTCGACTGATGAGGCATTTAATACCTCGTTTAACATTTCCTGCACTTTATGAAAGCTAGTTTTCCTTAGCTCATATTTTACATCTGCCACTTCTGCAGCTGACATACTAAATTCATCCAGTCCCATGCCCAACAATAATTTTGCGGCCTTTTTATCACTGGCAAATTCTCCACACATTCCAACTAAAATTCCCTGTTTATGCCCAGACAAGATAGTATGATAGATGGCTCTAAGAACCGCTGGATGATAAGTATTATATAGCGTTGCAATTTTTTGATTTCCACGATCTACAGCTAATATGTATTGTGTTAAATCATTAGTGCCTATACTAAAAAAATCTACTTCCTTTGCAAAATCTTCTGCCAAAAAAACCGAGGCTGGTGTTTCAATCATCATGCCAACCTTTATGTCTTTATCAAAGTCTATTTCTTCCTTTGTAAGCTCCCCTTTGCAAGCTTCCAGAATTCTTTTTGCTTCGTACAGTTCTTCTAACGAGATTATCATTGGAAACATTATTTTTATATTACCATATGCACTGGCACGTAGAATCGCTCTTAATTGTGTTTTAAAAATCTCTGGCTGATCTAAGCAGATCCGAATAGCTCTATAACCTAAAAACGGATTTTCCTCATTCATAAATTCATAATACTTTAGCTTTTTATCCCCTCCTATATCAAGAGTCCGTATAATAAGCTCTTTTTTTTCTAATAATAGAGCTGCATTTTGATATGCATCGAACTGCTCCTGCTCTGTTGGAAAATGATCCTTTTCCATATAAAGAAATTCGCTTCGAAACAAACCAATTCCATCAATAGGTTGTAAAATAGCTTGTTTTATATCTTCTAAGCTCCCTACATTACCACATAAACAAAATTTCCTTTGATCGACAGTAACGCTTGGGAGGTTTCCCATTCTTTTAATTTCCTGCTGCCTTTGGCTATAAGCAATTGCAGACTTTTCATATAGATTGATAGTTGCTTCATCTGGATGAATCAATATTTCGCTCTCTAATGCATCCATAATAATTATATCATCCGATTTCACTTTTTCAAGTATTCCATCAACTCCAACAAAGCAAGGAATCCCCATATTTTTTGCTATAATGGAAACATGACTTGTAATTCCTCCCTCTTGTGTTATTAACCCTACGACAAATTTCATATTCATTTGCGATACTTCTGACGGTGTTAAATCATTCGCTACCACTATACATGGTTTTGTCATATTCAAAAAAGCATTTTCAGGTATTCCCTTTAGATGGCGCATAATTCGAAAAGTAACATCTTTCATATCCGTTGCTCTTTCTCTCATATATTCGTCATCAATGTTCTCAAACATTTCAACAAATTCATTGCCTGTTCGTTGCAGTGCGGCCTCTGCGTTGTTAAATTCATCCTTGATTTTATTTACTACACCATCATATAGCATCATATCCTCTACTAATATCATATGTGCCTCAAAAATCGGTGACTTTTTTGCCAATTCTTTTAATTCTTCTTTTGCCTTTAATACAGCATCCTCATAACGATAAATTTCTCTTTGCACTTCTTGTTGTGTTATTTTATTCTGATCTATTGTTACTTCTTGCTGTCTTACAATATATGCCTGCCCTGTCGCATATCCTTTTGCAGTTGTTTTGCTTACTGATACCTTAATCATGAAACAAACCTCCTATTCTCCAAGTCCGCTGGCAATAGCAGCTAAAAGCTTTTGTAGATCCTCTATCTCTGATTCACCTTCACATCTTATTTCAATGGTAGCTCCTTTTGTAATTCCAGCACTCATAAGATTTAATACACTCTTAGGGTTGACTTTCTGATCCTTATGAATAATTGTTATATCTGAATTTAAAGAATGTGAAAGCTTAGTTAATTCTGATGCCGGTCTTAAATGTAAGCCTGATTCGTTTGTTACTGTTATACTTGATTTCACCATAATTTTTCCTTCTTTCTGTTTTTAATATTTATGTTCAAAAAGGATGAATCAGATTGTAATCCTTTTCACCCTTTTATCTAAGCTAATCTAATTCAATAACTACATTTTCTTCAAAATAATAGCGATGATCAGAGCCTATTAATCTCATATAATTTTTAATAAACTTCTTCATTTCGTCTTCTGCTATCATATTCACATCCATATAATCTATATTTGGATTCTCCTTTAATGCAATTGCCATGGCATTTTGCGCATGCTTAAAAAAATCTGTGCATACATTAATCTTGTTGATTCCGCATTCTACTGCTTTTTTAATGTTTTCATCACCTGCTCCAGAACCTCCATGAAGCACTAAAGGCATCTTCAATGTTTCTTTTAATACTTTTAATCTGTCAAAATCCAACTTAGGAACAAAATCCTTTGGATAGCTTCCATGCGCCGTTCCGATTGCAACAGCCAGGCAATCACACTGTGTCTTATCCACAAACTCTTTTGCCTGTTCGGGATTTGTATATAAGTCTTGATTTTTGTTATCCTCTTGTGCCGCAATACCAACATGACCTAACTCCGCTTCACAGGAAAGCCCGTTAGCGTGTGCTATTCTTGCTACGACTGATGTCCTTTTTATATTTTCTTCAAATGAAAAACTAGAAGAATCAATCATGACACTGGAAAATCCGCAATGAATCACTCTGGTAATATCCTCATAATTAACACCATGATCTAAGTTAAATGCAACTGGTACATTCACACGTTCTGCCATATTCTTAATCATTGGAGCTAATATTTCTGGATATCCGTGTGCTTTCATCTGTCTAGGTGAAATATTAATAATAACAGCGGAATGCTCCTCTTGTGCTGACTCAATAATTGCTTTCGCCTGTTCCATATTGACACAATTAATTGCCATTACTGCATAGTTATTGTCATGTGCATGCCAAAGCATGTCTTTCATTGATACATACATAATTACCTCCACGATAGATAACCTTTTCTTTCTTCTTTAACCGCTAGAAAAGGTTATCTTATGTCTACTGTTTTCTTTATAATGTCTAAATAAGTGGTGAATTCATGTCCTCATCATCTACGTATCCTTCTGGCAAAGGTCGTCTAAGTACTGCATACAAGCCTCCTGTGATAAATGCTCCCAAAAACCAATATCCTATAAACATGAGAGGATTAGAGGTCATTGCGATAACAAAGGCACCTCCGTGTACCGCTGGAGATTCTAGTGCTGACATCATGCATAAGCCGCCTGTAATCGCTCCTCCAGTCATACAAGAAATTGCAACACGTACCGGATCTTTCATCAAAAACGGAATTACTCCTTCTTGTACATAACAAGCAGATAATACTACCAAAGATTTTGCCTGCTCTCTTTCTCCATCACTAAATTTCTTTTTACCTCCTAGAAATGTTGCAAGTGCAATTCCCAAAGGTGCAGTCATACCAGCGCACATTTTTGCAGAAGTAGGAATTAAGAAACCGTCTGCATTTAATCCATTTACAAATAAGGCCGCTGTTTTATTAATAGGACCGCCATGATCTGCACAAATCATTGCTCCAATTACTGCTCCAAATAAGAACTTTGAGCCTCCGCTTAATGAGGTTAAAAAGCTTGTTAATGCTGTCATAAAACCTTTAATTGGAATTCCAAATACATAATACATCAATAGTCCGGATACTAAGGTTACCACTACTGGTATTACTAAAATTGGCATAATTCCGGATAGTACCTTTGGCACTTTTATCTTTTTCATTGCAATTACTAAATAACCAACTAAAATACCACCAACTAGACCGCCAACAAATCCTGTATTTAATGTATTTGCCAAAGCTCCCATTGCCAAGCCAGGAGCTATACCTGGCTTATCAGCCATTGCATATGCAATAAAAGCAGCGATCGCCGGAACAGTAAAGCTCATTAAGGCTTGTCCAATTAACATAATTGTTTTTGCTAAAGTATCTATTTCATCCATATGACTGCCAATATCATAGCCGCCAAGCATTTTTGCTATCGCCTGAAGAACTCCGCCACCTACGATAACAGGAATCATATAAGAAATTCCGGTCATAATGGAATCTTTCAAAAACATAAACTGGTTCTTTTTGTTTTTACCTTTTCTCTTAATTTCAGCCATTTTTATTCAATTGCCTCCTTTAACTCTGCTATTATACTTTTCGCATCTTTCACTGCTTCACTCACGCTTACATTAAGTGTTGGAATAGGTTCAAATCTTTGACTGTTTTTAATTCTCACATCACTGGCAATGATACACCCATCTGCCCTTTGAATGTCCTCCTTTGTAATTTCATTTTCAACCCCCTGCGCTCCTTGCGTCTCAACTTTTACTTCAATGTTAAATGCTTTTGCCGCTTTTTCTAAATTAGCGGCTGCCATATAAGTATGAGCTATACCTACCGGACAACTTGTCACACACACAATAAACATCTTATCTTTCTCCTTCCCTAAATAAATTTTTTATCGTTTCAATGGATTCTGCTTCAATTAGCTTGTTTCTAAAATCATCCTCCATTAAATTCTTTGCCAGTAAAGATAACATTTTTAAATGAATATTATCGGAATTGTCTGGAGCTGCAAGCATGATAATATATTTAACAGGTTCATTATCCAAAGAACTCCATTCCATTTCATTTTTAAGTTTGATTAGTGCAAACGCTGCTTTATTGACAGCATTGCATTTGCAATGTGGAATTGCAACTCCCATCCCAATTCCCGTTGAGCATTCTTTCTCTCTTTGAAAAACACCTTCTATATATTTTTCTTTATCACTGACTATTTTACTTTCATACATTAAATTTCCAATTTTATTAATGGCGTCTTCTTTGCTGTCTGCTTCAAAATCAAACTTCACTAACTCCTCATTCATCATTTCAATTAATTCCACTCAGTAATCCCTCCTTTGTTTTGATGTGTTGAGTATAGCATCATTCATTCTCTGTAACAATTTATATAGTTGCACTATGTTAGTGCATTTTTTTAATTTATACGCTTTTTATATCTTTATTTTAGTGATTTTTAACATTGATTGTAACTGTTTTTAAATTAATTGCCATTTTATTAGTGCACTATTTATATTTTTTTATATTGTAAGATGGATTCTAGAAATAATTGCACTTATTTAGTGAAATGAATTGTCTACTATAACTACATGTTTCTAATTATAATGAAAGCGTAACAACTTATTTAATAAGAGTAATTAACCTGATCTATAAAAACGGAGGGATAAGCATGATCAATTTTGAATTTTATAATCCTACCAAAGTAATATTTGGTAAAGAAACAGAGGTTTTGGTTGGAAAAGAAATTAAAGACAGAGGATTTAAAAAGGTTTTAATACATTTTAGTGGAACATATCTATATGAAAACGGAGTATTGGACAGAGTACATAATAGTCTTAGTGAATGTGGCATTGAATATGTAGACTTAGGTGGTGTTATCCCTAACCCTCGTATGTCTTTAGTGATGAAAGGCATTGAAATCTGCAAAAAGGAAAACGTTGACTTTATTCTCGCGATTGGAGGTGGAAGCCCAATTGATTCTGCCAAGGCAATTGGTTATGGACTTGTCAATGACTTTGACTTAGTTGACTTGTATATGGGACGTGTTACTACTGATAAGATTGCGCCTATTGGATGCATTTCTACAATTGCTGCAACAGGATCTGAAACGAGCAATTCTTCCGTCATTACCATTGAAGAAGGTATGCTCAAACGTTCGTATAATCACGATTGTGCAAGACCTTTGTTTGCCATCATGAACCCGGAACTTACTTATACGCTTCCCATCTATCAGACTGCCAGTGGAGCATCCGATATTATGATGCATACCATGGAGCGCTATTTTACCAATACATCTGACGTTGAATTAATTGATCGTATGGCAGAAGGCTTACTGGTTACAGTAAAAGAAGCCGCACTTAAAGTGGTAAAGAACCCAACTGATTATAATGCCAGAGCTGACTTAATGTGGGCTGGAAGTCTATCTCACAACGGTCTTACTGGAACAGGCCGTATCGCTGATTTTGCTTCCCATAAAATAGAGCACGAATTAGGCGGCATGTTTGATGTGGCACATGGTGCCGGTCTTTGTGCAATCTGGGGCAGTTGGGCAAGATATGTATATAAAACTAATATCCCTCGTTTTGCACAATTTGCAGCTAACGTATTTGGTGTTTCCACTAACTTGTATGATTTAGAGCAAACTGCATTGGAGGGAATTGAAGCATTTGAAGATTGGTGTGATAAGATTGGAATGCCTACTTCACTCAGTGCGCTTGGAATTCATCCAACCTTGGAACAAGTAGATGAAATGGCAGCGAAATGCGTAGCAACAGGAAATGGACATGTTGGATTTTTCAAACCTCTTTATAAAGAGGATGTTATTGCTATTTTAAATCTCGCTAAATAATGTAACCACTCTGTTTTAGGCATAGTCTTTTCTATGAAATAAAATACTGTAGAGTAGGTCAGAGGTCGTAAGACCTCTTTCCCCTCATCAAACCGTACATGAGGTTTTCCCTCATACGGCTTTCCGACATTCTTCACTAAAGGTTGTAGGGCTTTCTTTCCTAAGTTTTTTCTCATATTGACTCCTCCTTTCTTCATTTTCTATATAATAGCGCTACTGCACACTACTATCCCCTTCAAGAAAACTGATATTTTGCTCATATAACTTTGCAATTTGCGTTCGTTGACTTTCTAATTGTTTATTCATAAGCCCCTCTAAATACTCCTTGTCCAACATTTTCTGTTGGTAAGCTCTCTCTAAAGCTCTTTCTTCCCACTCTTTTGTGCTATCTTTCTTTTTCACTGCTTTCTTACTGTAAAAGGTATTTTTATTATTAGAGTGTGTATCAAAAGCTTCCTCTCCTCCCCCATTGTATGAATAACCTTGATATCCATTTTCATCTATCCATGTAAGAGTGGTACTCGCCATTGATTTGTTTGATGCACATGCATCTTCTCTTAGTACTGACAAAATTTCTTTTTTAAATGCAGGTTCTTTCATCATACGCTCAAATGCTTTATCTGTAATTTGAATTGATAAATTCATTTGTCTATTATAAGGCATCTGATTTATCTCGCTCCAGATTTCCTTTTTAAAAGCATCTAGCTTTTCTGCTTCACTACACTCGGTGCTCTCATTTACCTTAGAATTATTTTCTGTAGTTGTTGTTTTAGAAGTCTGGTAATTAACTCCTGTTGTTAATAAAGAACTGATTTCCATAATATTTCTCCTTCATTTGTTTTATTGTGTTTTATTGCTCGTTTATATTACTTTAATTATCGACGGTTTAATGAAAATTTCAATATTTTTAGCATGAAATACACTTTTTTTGCACGAAATATTCTTTCAATTTTATATTTTAAACAAATTCTAATTTTTTTTATATTTACAGAATATTTATTTTGAATTTTTCTTTCAGTTCTAATACCCTCTTTTGTGCCAAAGGCAACCTTTCTCCGTTACCTAAATAAACCGTCCCATTCTTTATTTTTATAATATTAGCACAATTTACTATTATCCCCCTATAGCAGGTAACAAATCCATATGGCTTCATTTTCTGTTCTGTCTTTGCAATTGTACTATTCTCTTTATCATATCGGACTGCTCTATTTCATCATCGCATATTGCAATATAAAGCACATACACCCCTCCCTTTCTTTTTTTGATTCATACATATAATATCGACAGATTAATTAAATATTTAAGATTAATTAAATACTATTTGTCTATAATTATAAATTTCAGTTAATATATCGCACAGTTCTTTCTATCATGCAACGTTTGTGTGTTTTCGTACCAAATCCAGTCATTCAGTAACATCTCCCTTTTGCATTTACTTGCGGCATTACAAAGACTTTAAAACGCGTCCGTTAGAGGTGTAAAGTGAAAAAAAAGGGGGTGTCGCACTAGAAAATTAGTGCGCACCTCCTTTTTTATATAAAGCTTCCACATGATATGGTACAAAATTTATATAAATTCAATATCGCTGAATTTATCAGCTAAAAGAATCTGTTCTATCATTTCCTTATTCTTTGTAATGTCTGTAAGCTCACTGAATACCTCTCTAAAAATATCCTGTGAATTAGCATTTAGTGAAAGCATAAATACAATTTGTACCTTATCATCAGCCCATTGAATTGGTTTTTTCAATGTCATCATTCCAATTCCCAGCTTCTTTACATGTCCTTCAAAAGCATGGGGAACCGCAAAATTATCACCTATGGAAGTTGATGACAGTTGTTCTCTTTTAAAGGCTGATTCAATATAGGATTCATCTACATACTTTTCAAATACTAAACGATTTCCCAACAGACTAATTACTTCACTTCGTGATTTGCAGTCGCAATTAAAAATTGATATTTTCTCACTCAAAAGACGATACAAATTGGGATATTTCCGTTTCGTTTCATAATTTGCTGATTTTCCTACCTGTAATGCCTGTTCTATCATTTCTACATCCTTTTCGTTTAGCAGTGGAGAAACGTGAATTACAGTTCCCTCCTCAATCACTAAGGGAACTGTTGAAATAATTAAATCGGTATCAGGATTTATTTCTGATTCTACTTGAGAAATTGGCAAAATTTTTTTTACAATTAAATTCGGGAACATACGGGTCAGTCTAGCTTCTAAAAACTGTGAAGTACCTGTCCCACTTCCACATACAACAATCACATTTTTCTTAAACTCTTGTTTCCTTGCCTTTTGTCGTTCCATACTTGCCGCCAAGTACATAGCAATATCACATACCTCATCTACGCCTAACGTTACTGCATAATCGTTAGATATCAGATTTGCCATATAAGATGCCACTTCTACTTCATAGACTAGTTCTTCTTTTACCATTTGCTTCATTGGATTATCCAAATGTACATTATTATTCAGACGATTAAACATAGCCTTTAAATGAATAAATAAACCATACTTAAATGTATCATCTTCTCTAAGATTTTCTAAATATCTTTGATCCGTTTTTGCTATGATGTTTTCCCATTTTTCAACAGACTGCTTATCTAGTGCTATATCATCTTTCCAAAGCTTATTTTCAGTTAATATTTTCTTTGCACCTAAAAAATTCATTTCTAAATATGCCATATCCCCCTCAAGCAATTCAATCTGAAATTTTTCTTGCAGCTTTTTTGCAATATATCGGATGATTTCGCACTCATGGCAATCCCTATTTAACTCATTTTCTACAATGCTGCACCTTTTTTCTTGCCTGATTCTTTGAATGCAAATTGATAACTGAATGATAATTACAGAATAGGATGTATCCGCCAGTACAAAGGCATATTTCTTTTGAGCATCAATGAGTATTTCTTCTACTTTTTTTAAATCAATATCTGGAAAAAATACCTGCAATTTAGAATCCAAACGGTTTGGAGAATTGTCAATAATTTTACGTATTGCATAACCATTCATAATCCTTTTTTGCTTTTCAGTTCCTACTATTTTGATGCCATATTTCACTTTTTTTTCTAATTGTAAACCATGTTGTTGTAAGATTGGTGCTAATTCATTCATACTGTTGACCATAGTACTTTTACTAATGAACATAGATTCACCAATTGATTCCATGGAAACATATTTATCCTCTTCTAACAGCTTCAATGCAATAAAATATTTTCGGTTTTCAATTGTAACAAGATGATTAAAATCATAATCTGCTAAAATTTGCTCAATGTATTGCTTTCCTTTGTCACTATAAGAAAGCCAAATACCATACCCTGCCTTTGTCTTTACAATACATCCGGTATCGTTTTCCAACTCTTTGCGTAATCTTGCAATATCAGATTTAACCGTTCTTGGGCTGATATGTAAGATGCGTGCTAATTCATTTGTCGTATATTCTTCCTTTTTTTTATAAAGAAGTTCCAGTATCTTTTTTTCACGTGGTAACAGCATTGCTTGCACCTCCTATTATTAATTATATGGCAAAGATTATCTTTTGAACATTAACAACTTTTACCAATAATCAATAATATTTTTGATAACATTTACTGATTCTACATTATTCTTTTATAAAATACATAGAAATTCCCTGACCACCGCCAATGCACATGCTAATCATTGCATCTTTTTTATCCGTACGCTGTAATTCATATAGCATTTTAACCGTTAAAACCACTCCAGTTGCTCCAATTGGATGACCAATGGAAATTCCGCCTCCATAAATATTTACTTTATCTTTATCTAAATCTAAGTCTCTCCTTACTGCGTAAGCCTGACTCGCAAATGCTTCGTTAATTTCGAACATGTCAATTTCTTTTAAGTTGATATGTAATTGGTTAGCCAGTTTTTCACTGGAAAGTTTTGGTGCATAGCCCATCAAAGCAGCATCATTTCCTGCCACCGCATAGCCTTTAATCGTCAACAACGCTTTTAAGCCAAGCTCTTTTGCTTTCTCTTTTGACATAAGCACCACTGCTGCCGCTCCATCATTTAGACTGGAAGAATTTCCGGCTGTTACCGTTCCTCCCTCTACGAAACAAGGTTTTAGTTTTTGTAATTTTTCTATCGTTAGACTTTCCCTTGGTCCTTCGTCTGTATCAAAAACAGTAATATTTCCCTTTTTGTCCCTTAATTCAACAGGAACAATTTCATCTTTGAACACTCCGGCTTTACTTGCTTCTAACGCTCTTTTATGACTTTCCAAAGCATATTGATCTTGTTCCTCTCTTGACACATGATACTGCTTAGCTACATTTTCTGCTGTAACCCCATTGTGATTTGGTCCAAGAGGCCAAGTCAGGATATCAATCACGCCATCCTCAAAGCTCTTATGCCCCATTCTTGCACCCCATCTTGCATCCTTAACATAATACGGCAACTGTGAAATATTTTCTGTTCCTGCTGCCACTACTACATCTGCAAAGCCTGTCTGAATTTCCATTACAGCATCTGCTATGGCCTGCAAACCTGAGCCACATTGTCTATTCACAGAATAAGCGGTGGTTTCGTTTGGCATACCTGCTTTTAAGCCGACGGCTCTTGCTACAAATCCGCATTCTGCAATTTGTCCTACTTGTCCAACAATTACTTCATCTACGATTTCTGGTTTGATATTTGCTCTTTCTACTGCTTCCTTAACTACTAATGCCCCTAAATCAATGGCTGAGATATCTTTTAAACTTCCACCATAGGAACCAATTGCAGTTCTTACTCCACTTACTATCACTACTTCTTTAAACTCTTTCATTTTCGTTTTCTCCTGTTTTTTATTTATATTCATAAAAACCTTTTCCTGATTTTCTGCCTAAACAGCCTGCTTTTACCATGTTGTCTAATAGAGGACAAGGTCTGTATTTACTATCTTTAAAGCCTTCATATAATCCTTTCATGGTAGCAAGCATAATATCAATTCCTACAAAATCACATAATTCCAATGGTCCCATTGGGTGATTGGCACCAAGCCTCATTGCATTGTCAACATCTTCTGGCTTACAGCCTTCCATTACTAAGAATGCTGCTTCGTTCATCATCGGTACTAAAATTCGATTGACAATAAAGCCGGGAAGCTCCGGACAATCTACCACCTCTTTTTGGATATCAATGACAAATGCTTTTACCAATTCATAGGTTTCATCTGAAGTGGCAATACCTCTAATTAATTCAGCAAGCTTCATCACCGGTGCCGGATAGAAAAAATGCACTCCCATTACTTTTTCAGGCCTTTTGGTTGTTGATGCAATTTCTGAGATACTCAGGCCTGATGTATTCGAAACAATAATTGTTTTTTCATCTGCATAGGAATCAATTTTTGAAAAAGTTTCCTTTTTGATCTCTATTTTTTCGGGAACGGCTTCTATAACAAGGTCAATCCCCTTTAAGCTTTGAAAGTCAGTACTGAAAGTCAATCGTGATAGAATATCTGCTTTTTCCTCTGCTGTCATGCGGCCTTTCTCTACTTTTTTATTCAATAATTTGACTATCGTATTATTTGCCTTTTCTAGTGCAGGTTCTAACACATCGATGTTGACCACTTCATAGCCTGCCTGTATACAGGTTTGTGCAATTCCTCCTCCCATCAATCCCGCTCCAATCACTGCAATTTTTAATTCTTTCATCTGTCGTTCTTCCTCTCTTTCATTTTTTCCTTTAATCCAAATCGGTTGTCTTGTTTAAACAAATCTGTATCCATCCTCTTTAAGCTCTCACTTATAATTGGCTTAAATTGCATTCTGTCTAAAACTTGAGTCTGTAAGTCAATACCCGGGGCAATTTCGATTAATACAACACCCTCTTTCGTAAGCTCAAACACTGCTCGTTCCGTTACAATCACAACCTGTTGGTTCTTGCCCTTTGCCAAACTGCCATTAAAGGAGATTTGTGCAACCTTAGATACCAGCTTGGTGATTCTGCCTTCTTTGAGAATGACTAACTTATTATCGATAAATTCATATTGCGCATCACCGGCAGAAAACGTACCGCAAAAGACTACCTTTTTAGCATTTTGCGTAATATCTATAAATCCTCCTGCTCCTGTACATTTTGAACCCATTTTAGTAGAATTTACATTTCCTTCTTCGTCTAGTTCGCCCAATCCCATAAAAGTAATATCTACCCCTGCACCATTGTAATAATCCATTTGTTCATGATGATTTATCATGGCATATAAATTCTGTCCTATTCCAAAGTCAATTCCCCCTGCCTGTATTCCTCCATAGATACCTGATTCTACTGTAATCATAACATCCTCGGATACTCCCTCTTCACTGCATACTTTCCCTACCATGTCATTTGGTATACCGGTACCAAGATTTATAACCGCACCGGGATATATTTCCATAGTGGCTCTTCTTGCAATAAATTTACGTTCATTAAATGGCGCAGGCTCGATTGTGTTTTGTGGTACTCTAAGCTGACCACAATAAGACGGATCGTATACCCAGGAAGATGTTTGTCTATGGTCTATTTCAGGATTGTCACACACAACTATGGCGTCGATAAACACTCCTGGTACTACTACGTCTTTTGGATTTAGCGTTCCTGTTTGTGCTACTTGTTTTACTTGTGCTATCACCTTTCCGCCATGACATTTCGCAGCTAATACAGCAGGTAAGACTTCCAGCTTCATAGCCTCTTGTGTTGTTGTTAAGTTGCCCATTTCATCACAAGTGGTTCCTCTTATTATGCAAACATCAATGGGAATTTTTTTATAAAACATATATTCTTCATTTTCATAAGTGATAATATCAATGATATCGCCTAATTTCTTGGTGCGTTCATTCATCTTACCCCCTTCGTAGCGGGGATCGATAAAAGTTTGCAGTCCAACTTTTGACATTTTCCCCGGCAGACCACATGCCATGCTTCGATAGAGCTGTGCAATCTGACCTTGAGGCAGGCAATAAGCTTCCACTTGATTATTTGCTATCATCTCCATCCATTTAGGCTGTAATCCCCAATGCGAACCTATAATTCGCTTAATCATACCTTCATGAGCAAAATGCTGTATTCCGTCCTTTCTATCACTTTGTCCGCAGGAATGAAGTAAGGTCAAATTCTTTGGATGATTTGTTTCCATGAATTTCTTTTCCAATGCCTTTAATATCGATTCACTTGCACTTACCAGTGTCATTGCTATGGTACATATCGTATCCTCGTCTTTCACTAACTGCGCAGCTTCACTCGCACTAATAAAATTTGCTTTAATCATCTGATTCCTCCTTTACAAACATTTCTTTTATTTGCTTTTTATCTATTTTTAACCCTGGTGTCTTGGGAATTTCTTCTGCAAACAGGATCTGAGTCGGAATTTTGTATCTGGCAATTCGCTCTTTTAAATTCAATGTTATTTCTTCACTTGTAATATTAATATTTTTCTCTCTAACTATAAGTGCTACAGGAATTTCGCCATACATGCTATCTTCTATTCCAACAACAGTTGCCTCTTTTACCCCTCTTATCCGATGTAACTCTTCTTCCACATCACTGCACCATATTTTCTCTCCTCCACGATTTATCATATCTTTTTTCCGATCTACAATATAAACATAGCCATCTTCATTGTAATAGCCCATATCGCCGGTATTTAGCCATCCGTTTTGACTGATTAAATCTGTCTTTATCTTGTAGTAACCCTGAGTAACTACATTGCCCCTTATCCATATTTCACCTATTTGATTTTGGGTAAGCTCAGTGCCTTTATCATCCAGAAATTTGAATTCAATTCCCGGTATTGGCTTTCCTGCTGCTCCTGCATAAATACTTGTTGGTGCATCATTTGGAAAAATTAACGCAGGAGAAGATGTTTCTGTCATGCCGTATACAATTTGAAATTTGGTATTAGGTAACCATTGATGTATCTTTTTCATTTTTTCTACCGGCATATAACTGCTTCCACACGCAAGCATTCTAAGACTTGGTAATATAGGATAGTTATCCTTAATCTCTAATAATTTATAGTATACAGTTGGTGAACCATGCATAAATGTTATTTCATGCTTCTTTACACATTCTAATATCTTATTGGCTTCATAACGTCGGCACAGGTAAATCTCTGCGCCTGCGTAGACAAATAATCCTAATAACGCAATTAAACCTGTAATATGATAAATGGGTACGGGAATAATCGTTTTATCCTCTGAGCGGATTCCCAAAATTCTTTGGTATACAATAATTGCATTCACCAGATTGTAATTACGTAAAACTACACCCTTACTTTCTGAAGTTGTCCCTGATGTAAACATAATGACCGCAGGATCTGCCAAATTACGTTCTTCCTCTATATCACTTGGCTTACACAGATTAAGATGTCGAAATCCATACCCTTTCTCTTCCTCTTTTGTAGAAAGAAAGCTTATGTTCTTTAAATGATAACCCTTTATCCATTCTGCAAAGGTTTCACTGTAAATTAAGAGATTTAAATCTGACTTATGTATTAAAGCTTCAATCTCCGGTCTTCTAAACTTACTGGGTAGCGTAATTGCTACCGCTCCCAGCTTTTGTATCGCATAAAAAGCACAGCAAAACTCAATGCTGTTATGCAGAAGAATACCAACGTGATCTCCCCTTTTGACCTTTTTCTCTGTCTGCAAGTAGAAAGCCAGACAATCAACTTCTAATAAAAACTGCCGATAAGAATAGGAGCGCTCCCATTCGTCCCAAAAAACAATCTTATTGCCAAACTTCTTAGCTGTATTCCTCAAAATACAGTACAAGCTGTCTGGTATCTTATCATATCCCATTACTTTCACATGGTTATAGTCTTGTTCTTTTAAATTCTTTTGTATCATATTATCCCAATAATCAATTCCTTGAATCATAAGTTCCTCCATTCAGTTGACTATTTGTATGTCTTAATGCTAATTTTGTGGGAGCGCTCTCATTTATCTATATAATAATTCTTATTATCCCTTTTGTCAATTGTTATTACTAATTTTTTTATTTATCTTTACATACCTTTTGAACATGCTATAATAACAAAAGATAAGTTAATTGAGGTGATTTTTTGGATAAAAAAGTTGATATCGAATATATTGCGAAGATAGCCGGAGTTTCACGTTCTACTGTTTCCCGTGTTTTAACCCATAGCAGTAAGGTGAAAGAAGAAACCCGTTTAAAGGTAGAAGCGGTTATGGAGCAGGAAAATTATAGACCTAGCATTGTCGCCAGAGGACTGGCAACAGGAAAATTAAATATCATTGCCCTCATTGTTAGTGATATTAGAAATCCTTTCTATTCTGAACTGGTCTGGATTATTAATACGAATCTTAGGGAAAATGGATATCTTATGACTTTGTATAACAGTTCTCAAATTGCAGGTGAAAATGATCAGCATTTACAACAGTTATTTGATTATGGTTTCTCCGGTATCATTATTGCGGATGCCAGAAATGAGTTATCCTTTTCCAATTTACTGAAGAAAGCAAATTGTCCGATTGTTTTGGTCAATCGTGAATTAGACTTTGTTTCTCAATACGACAGTATATCAGTTGACAATGTTCAAGGCGGATATATTGCAACGAATTATTTAATTGAATTGGGACATAGAAAAATCGGTATGCTTCACGGTCCTAGCATTTCTACAACAAGCCAGGGCCGATTTGAGGGGTATCAGATGGCATTCAAAGAACACGGTCTGAAGCTTGATTCCTCTTATATTTCATCCGGTAATCTGAATATGGAATCCGGTAAAAAGTATGCGAAAGAGGTAATCGTACATTCTGATTCACCTCCTAGTGCTGTATTTGTCGGAGGCGATTTAATGTCCTATGGAGTACTTGACGAATGTATTCGTAACCATATTAGAATACCGCAAGATTTAAGTATAATCGGATTTGATGATATTCCCTTTTCTCAAACCAGTTTCATTAATCTTACTTCCGTCCAACATCCTTATGCAACAATTGGCAAATTAGTTGCAACTCGTATCATAGAAAGAATTGAAGGAAATGATGAACCTGCATCCAAAATAGTACTTGCTCCAACACTGGAGATTAGAGGTACTACCGCTAAGGTTTCTTAGATATCGGAACACAGTGACATTTTCCTCTTGCATTCGTGCGCATCGTGTTTTATTTCATAGGAATCAAAGCTTTTATACGTTAACAACAAGGGGTTTCATAGTAATAAAATAGCGTTCCCACTTTCTATATTTCATCATGCGGGAACACTATTTTTATAAATAAATACTTTTATCAAAATAGAGTGAATATATTATTTTTTCTTTTACATTTTTTTGTGTCATCCTCATTAGTGCACCTTGATAGTGTTCTATTTGAGCCTTATATTTAGTTGTCAGTTCTTTTTCTGTTCTTACATAATCCGTTTTATAATCCACTAATACAATTTCTTCTCCCTCTTCAAAATATGCATCTATGATTCCCTGAACCAAAATCATATCCTGACTATCCAAATCATTGTTTAGTTCATTTACCTTAACACCGATTACAAATGGACGCTCTTTATAAAGCTTCCCAAAAAGATCCGCTCTTATCATTCGTTCCCCAATTTCAGAATGGAGAAATCGCTCTATTTTCGATATGTCAATAGATTCTCCTGCCTCCTTTGACATTTTATGCTTCTCAAGCATTTTATTCAATTGATTTTCTATATCCTCTGTTGTTTCTATGCTTTTGAAGTCAAGCAGTTGTAGTGCCTTATGATATGCAATACCTCTGTCACTTCCGGTAAGAGTTCCTTCCTCTGCAAGAAACTTAGGTAGTAATGGCACTGGTATCTCCTCCAATATAATTGGCATACTAGTATCTTCATCGATGTTTTGCCCCATTCTCTTAAGCTCTGAAACAGTCATTTTAGTATGAATATTCTTTATTTTTTCATAAGGATATACAAAATTTAACCGTTCCTCCATTTGCTTTTGTATTTGTTCATTCTCCTCGCGGTCTAAAAGTCCACGAAGCAAGTCGTCCTTAATATCCTGATTCGTTATTTGAGCCACCATTTCTTCCTTTACCAAATCTGAAAGCTCAATGACTCGAATCGCATACTTCGCGTTCTTTGCAAATAAAAGCTCGCAAAAGTTTTCCTCTAACTCATACTTTCTTAACAACTCTATACTGTCCTTATGTCTGATCACAGCCTGCAACACCCATTCCATATAGTTAGATGCCTCACTAATGGATCGAAAACTCAATTTTTCTTTATCATTTAAATTCTGGGAATAGCCTAGCAGCTTATTTTTAAGCTTTGACATTGCACCGGTTAGAATCAGCTTTTCCTTGGCTCTTGTCAGTGCAACATACAAGACTCTTAATTCTTCACCCATATTTTCCATTTGTAGCTCTTTTTGTATTGCTTTTTTAATTAATGTCGGTGCTTTGACTCTGTGCTCAAAGTCAATATAATCTGCTCCGATTCCTAAGTCAGGATGCATAATCAACTTGGCTCTTGAATCCTGATTATTAAACGCCTTACCCATCCCGCTTACAAATACAATTGGAAACTCAAGTCCTTTACTCTTATGGATACTAAGAATACGAACCGTATTATCATTTTCATTTGCAATTTCTGCCTCTCCAAAATCCACATCATATTTCTGGAGATTTTCGATGTAACGTACAAAATTAAACAAACCCTTGTAGCTTGTACTTTCAAAGGCAATCGCTTTCTCCACAAGCATATCCAAATTGGCCTTTCGTTGTTCTCCTCCCGGCATAGTCGCAACATAACGACCGTAATTCGTCTTATCCAGAATAAACCAAATCAGCTCATGAATTGGAGTATATACTGCCATTTTGCGAAATTGCTCCATTCTTGTAAAGAAGTCATACAACTTTTGCTTTAAGAATTCTTCTTTCCCCTCTAAAGAATATTGCCTGCATCCTTCATAAATATCTGCCTGTTTATAGCTGCTTTTAATCACAGCCAGTTCCTCACCTGACAAATTGACAATAGGTGAAGCTAAAACTGCGGTTAATGGAATATCTTGCAATGGATTATCAATGATCCGAAGCAGATTCAATAATGTAGTAACTTCTATTGTTGAGAAATAACCCGTCGAAGAACCTGTATAAGCCGGAATCCCCTCTGACATTAATACAGAGGTGAAAGTTTCTGCCCATCCTGACATGGTTCGAAGTAAAATGACTATATCGCTATAGCAGGCCACTCGGTATTTCTTCGTCCCTTTATCAATTACCTTTAGCCCATGCTCATGATTTATCAATTCTTTAATCCTTGCTGCAACAGCTTTTGCTTCCAGTTCCCTTGCGGTATAGTCTTTTGTATCTAATAAGGAGATTTTCATATTATTCTCATCCTCTATTTTCGTAGAATCCAAATCAATAACAATAAGCTCTGCCTCATAGTCATTTTCCTTTTCTGGTTCTGGATGATTTGCCCCCAGATAAAGAGCACACTCGTTGTTATATTCAATCCCCCCCAGTGTATTCGTCATAATCTGATTGAATATGTAATTGGTTCCATCCAATACTTCGATTCGGCTTCTAAAGTTTTTATCCAAATCAATCCTTTGAAATGCACTATCCGTCAAAGAATAAGTATTATATTTTTCCATAAACAATTCCGGTCTGGCAAGTCTGAATTTATAGATGCTTTGTTTCACATCACCTACCATAAATACATTGTGCTTATCCATTCTTTCCCTTGATACAGCTCTTAGAATCATTTCCTGTACCAAATTGCTATCCTGATACTCATCTATCATAATTTCTTCAAAGATTTCCTGATATTCTGTGGCCGCCTCTGTTGGAAACCAATTGTCGTTACTTTTCTCAACCAGAATGTTTAACGCAAAATGTTCCAAATCATTATAGTCCACAAGATTTTTATCTATTTTTGCACTTTTGTATTCTTCAATAAATTCTATGGTCAGATCAACCAATACATCTATGCTGTTGCTGCATTTTTGCATATCCTGTAAAATTTGCTCCGGTGAATCATAGAAATATCTTTCTGAGAGGGAGGAAACCGTTTTCTTAATACCATCTCTTTGCTTCTTAACCAGTTCTCTTAAATTGCCGGATACGGTTTCATCCTTTTTTGAGGAGAGTCTTCCAAAGGAAATGGCTTTAAATTGGGTATAATAGTCCATATAGGAATCTAAATGAAGCAAATTTGAAAGCATTTCTTTTTCATTTTTTAACGTCTCTTCATACATATATGGTCCATCCGTACTTACAGCTAATTCTATTAAATGATTTAGCTGTTCCATCAATTCCTTTACTATAACCATAATATTGTCAACTATATTTTGATACCAGGGCGTCTGCTCCAGTTCTTGGATACTTGTTAATTTGTAACTGTTTTTACATTGTATCAACCACTCTTTTGGCCACGGATAGCTCATAGCAAACTGATAGAGTTGTAAAATCATATCCTCTAATTCTTTGTCCGATTTTCCTGTGGAATAGCTTTCTACAAAATGAAAGAACTCATCACTTTTTTCCTTATAATGTTTTTCTAATATTTTCTCTATTATATCACTCTTAATTAGCTTTAATTCACCCTCGTCTCCGATTCGAAAAGATGGATCTAAATCAATACGATTAAAATGATTACGAATGACTCGTAAACAAAAGCTATGTATCGTCGTAATATAAGCATTGTGAACCAGTGTAGCCTGTTTTTGCAAATGTGAATTTGACGGGGTTTCCTCCAATTTTTGTTCAATTGCTTCACTGATTCTCTCTCTCATCTGTGCGGCTGCCGCATTGGTAAAGGTTACAATCAAAAGCTTATCAATGTCAAGCAACTCATTGCTATCTGTAATCATGGCTATAATTCGTTCCACCAACACAGCCGTTTTTCCTGAACCTGCTGCCGCTGAAACAAGAATATTTCGATTTCTAAGGTCAATTACCTTTTGCTGCTCACTTGTCCATGCTACACTCATTCGCCTTCTCCCTTCCCTATCTTTTCCCATATTTCATCGTCTGAGAATTGCTTTAGCCTTCTAAACTCATAGCCTGGACTTTTTAGGTCAAAACCACAGATCCCTTTAAAAGTGCAATAATCACAAGCCGTTCTATTTCCGGATTCATATGGAGCTATTTCTATATTACCGTCTAAAATATTAGCTCCTATCTCCTTTATTTTTTGATCAACAAATTTAGAGAGTGCATGAAAGCTGTCAGTTGATGCTGCACTGGAATATTTTGATAAACTTCCATCCTTATTAAAAGCAACTGGCAATACACTTGATTTACCACTCATATCACCATCCATCAGCTTAATTACATTACTGTCACTATTGACTAATCCATTCATCTTAAGCTTGTCTAAGATTCGTTCACGAATCTTTTCTTCACTGTCTTCCTCCACTCGCTCTACAATAGGATCGTTAATATTATAGTAAAGGATGCCTGCCGGAACAATATCTTTATTAGGGTTTTTCTTCTTCTCTAATTCAACAGCAGCATTTAGGTATACCACTAATTGAAGCTGCAGCCCATAATAAAGCGCAACCATATCAAAAGAGGTGCTTCCTGACTTATAGTCTATTATTTTTACATAAACATGTTTTTCATCCTCATACAAATCCATACGGTCAATCCGGCCTTTTAGCTTAATTTGCTCCTCATTGGATAAACTGATATTGACACTTTCCAAATTATCTGCCATGGAAAATGAAACCTCATAGCTGCTTGGATTAAATTTGCCCTTTATCATTTGACCTTGAAGTGCCCAAAGAGTTCTCTTTACAATTCGTTTGATTCGGTCAATGACATATTCATTTCGTGCTGTACTATATAATACTGTATTTGCGTAATCTACAATACATTCTTCTACACAGGCATCTGCTAATGTATCTCTTTCTTCTTCCGGAATACTAGACCAGTCATATCCGCTTTTCATTAACTTTTTGGAAAAAAGCTCTAACACCTGATGAAAAATGTTACCCATATCCATTGCTTTAAAGTTATATTCTCTTCTCTCCTTTAGTTCCAGTCCATAGGTTAAGAAATGAGCAAAGGCACAGGCTGCATACTTTTCCAGTCTTGTAACACTATTTTCTAATACATTCCCATATAAGACCTTTGCAACGGCCTTACTGACTGCACTTTCATGGTTGGCAAAGTAAGCAGCATCTGCCATTGATTTTATCACATTTGTATACTTTTTTTGCTTATAATACCAATGATACAATTCTATAAATCCGTCTATTTGATTTCCCAATCTGAGTTGTCTGAGACAATAGGTAAGGTAATCCAAACCACTGTTGGTACAAACTACTCCATCCATACTGTTAAGTACCTCATCCATATCCCTAATTACAATAGCTGGAAACATCTTAGTCATTGAGCCAATTAAGTAAGAGGCACGAAGCGTTCCCCCTTGAGAATTAGTTTTACTATAGGATAAATAAAGCCTTTCGCTAGGCTTAGTCATATTAAGATACAAATAAAACTTCTGAGTATATGCATCCTGCCTACTCGTTGGTGCTAATTCCACATCATATGAAAGCAGAGCCTCTCGCTCTATTTGTGATATAATTCCTCCTTTATTGACGTTCTTAGGAATGATTCCCTCATTAACCCCTGCAAAAAAAAGTATTTTCACATTATCCAGTCTTGTTCTTTCAATATCTCCAAATACAACCCGGTCAATACTTGGCGGAATAATTCCAACCTTGGCTTCTTCAAAACCGGCATCTAATATTTCTCGAAATTCCTTGTTGGACAGCTTCTCTTCTCCTAATAATTCTACTACCCTGTCAAATAACTCCAGCACTATTTTATAGATTTGTGAATACTCTTTTGCCTGTGAAAGTTCTCCTGCCTTTTCAAACTCTTTTTCAAGCTCATCTAACTTTTCTTGAATGTTGAGTAAAGCAATAAATTCATAAAGTGCTTTAACCATATCCTTTGCACACATGTCGCCGTTCTTAAAAACTTCATAGAGCGGAAGAATGTTTTCTAGTATCTTCTCTCTTAGGGCATTGATTTGCTCCAATTTTACTTCGTCTATTTGGTCATATGTACGTATCCATTTTTTTTTCCACTTACTCATTCCACGTATTCCAAAGGCAAGGCAATAGTTTTCTAACGTGTCTATCTCTTCCTTTGGCATCGTAAGCATATCACATCTTAAATAGCGAAATACGCTGTCATAGCTAAAATCCTCCTCCAACATTTTAAGCGTAGCTCTTATAAATTCTACAAAACAATTCATCAATATACTTCTTTTATCATCAATAAAGGCAGGAATACCATATTGTTCAAATACTCTTGCCGCATAGCTTGAATATGCTTTAATATCTCCAGATACCACCGCAATTTCTTTATATCGATATTCTTCTTCTCGAACCAGTCGTAAAATTTCAAAAGCAATTGCCTTTACTTCCATAAGCGGATTTTTTGCTGTAAATATTCTAATTTGGTCTTGCTTTGTTTGATAACTTTTGACCGGATATCGAAAGATATTCTGCTCCAAAGCATGAAGTGCAGCCGCTTGTTTATGTCTGTAGGGAATCTTGTCCTCAATTATCATACTGTCTTCAATTTCTGTGTTGCCCTCTTTTGCTATTTTCTGCAAAGCATGAATCATCTTCTTGCTCATAAAGAATAGCTCATGCTCATTTTGAATCTGTCTGAACTCTTCCCGATTATCAATTGTTACCGTTACAATAAGCTTTTTACTAAGCTTTAAAAGTTCCTTTAGCAATACAAACTGAACCGGTGTAAAACCAGTAAAGCCATCAATTGCAATGACACTGTTTTTAATTATATCCGATTGTTGTACTACCTTGGATAATACAATAAGCAATTCTTCTGCTGTAATAAATTTATTCTTTAAATATTCATTAAATCCCTTATATAATACATAAATATCTTGAAGCTTATAATTAAGTGAAGGTCTGTTTTTTGTATGTTCAATCAACATTTCCAATTGATTTAGCTCTACATTATACTGCGTCAGCTCTGATATAATTGATTTAATCTCACTAATATAGCCTAGTTTTTTAAGATTTGCACCAAGCACCTTAAGCTTTGCCTGCTCACAAGAAGCAACCTTTCGTATTATTAGATTCTTACCGGTATCATCTAAGGCGGTCAGATTATTCCCTCCCACTTCGTCAAAAATACGATAAGCTAATCTTTGAAAGCTTACAATATCAATATTCATTACTCCATGACGCGGATGCATTGTAACAATGTCTTTTTGCGTCTGTAAGGTGAATTGTTCCGGAACAATAATGATATAGTTCATATCTGGATTAGCCATGGATTGTTCAATTAAATATTGATTCAATTGATAGGACTTTCCTGCACCAGAATTTCCAAGCAATAATTGTAATGACATGTGACCCTCCCTGACTTTTTTCTTTCCTATGAACCATCATACCAAATATGAAAAATAACTTCAACTGTGAGAAACACGCTTCGCAACTGCATTCTACAAAACAAAGCGGACAAGTTCCGCATCAGCTCCCTAATTCCTCATTCATGAGGGACTTGACCGCTTTACCGCGCCAAATGCTGTTACGCAGTGACATTTTCCACTTGCATTCGTGCGCATCCTGCGGAGCATTTTTATGTAATAGGACGCAATTTCCTATTACGTGAAAAGTACCTGTGCCCCTCATGAATGAGGAGTGCAGGTACTTTGTTGTAACGAAATGCTTTCTATATGAACTTATTCCCCTTCCTAAATTAAAACCAAATAAACTGGCTCGAAGTGATATCTCTAAACTTCCACAACTGTGACATCTTTCTTGACTGTGTTTTCATTGGCATCGCATATCCATGATGCAAAATTAATCTTTGCCCTGTGCTAACAGTAATAATTGCGGTGTTCTTCGTAAACTGATTATCAATCACTTGATTGCCTGTCATATTTTCTATTTCCCAAAAGGCACCCATTGAACTGGTATAGTCTGAAAAAACTATGTATTTTCCTGCTAAAATATCCTTGCCAACCAGATAACTGTCATTTGGTGGTGTTTGCAAGATAAAGCCAACTGTCATAACAGATTCCTGTTTCATAATCTCTATTGCTGTACTATGTTTTGTACGTTCAGACGCGGTCGCTTTATTCATTTCATGCTTTGAAAAAACTAATGTAATTAATATTACAGTAAGAATAAAACACGTTATTTTCTTTAATGCTTGTATCATTACTCAACTGCTCCCCAATTTTCTTCGTTACACTATCATAACAATGTCTTTTCTATTCAAACCAAAAAAGAGTGCTTTAACACTCTTTTTATACTACTATACTAATTTTGTTTTTTCTATAGTACTTTCATACTAACCTGATAGATAATATAAGGATTTAGATTTATAATAGCTCCTTTAATATCTTATTTATCATTCCTGGGTCAGCTTTGCCTTGCATCGCTTTCATTGTTTGTCCTACTAAGAAACCTATAGCTTTTTGTTTCCCATTACGGTAATCCTCTACTGATTGGGGATTTGCTGCAACAATTTCCTCAATGGTAGTTCGAAGTGCTCCCTCATCATTAACTGATTTGAGTCCCTTTTCCTCTACATATTGGTCAGGGTCTATATCCTCTTTAAATATAACCTCAAATACTTCCTTTGCAACTGAACTGTTAATTGTTCCTGCCTCTGTTAGTTCAATCAGCTTTGCCAAATTTTGTGGTGAAAAGGAAATATCCTGCGCTTCCATGTTATGATCCTTTAATAATCGCATGGTTTCTACCATTAACCAGTTTGATACTTTCTTTGGCTTTTTGCATATAGCTATGGTCGCTTCAAAAATATCAGCCAGTTTCTTTGAGCCGGTTATGATATCTATGTCATAATCCGGAATATCATATTCTTTTTTATATCTTGCAATTTTCTCAGCACGAAGCTCTGGTTGTTTTTCTTTAATCTCATTAAGCCATTCATCGCTGATTACAATTGGTACCAAGTCCGGTTCCGGAAAATAGCGATAATCCTGTGCATCCTCTTTCGAGCGCATTGCATAGGAGCATTCTTTATTATCATCCCAGCGTCTTGTTTCCTGAATTACCTTTTTACCTTCCTCTAACAAGTCAATCTGGCGTTCTCTCTCTCCTTCAATTGCTCTTTTGATTGCCTTAAAGGAGTTTAAGTTCTTCATTTCTGTTCTCGTTCCAAATTCTTTTTGTCCAACTTCACGAATGGAAAGGTTTACATCAGCTCTCATAGAACCTTCCTGAAGCTTACAGTCTGATGCTCCAAGATATTGTATGATAAGTCTTAATTTATCAAGGTATGCAATTACTTCTTCTGACGAACGCATATCCGGCTCTGATACAATTTCAATCAAAGGCACTCCGCTTCGGTTAAAATCTACTAAAGAGCAATCCTCCCATTCATCATGAATGAGCTTACCGGCATCCTCCTCCATATGAATTTCATGAATACCGACCGTCTTTTTACCTGCCTCAGTTTCAATTTCAATCTCACCATTTCTGCAAATTGGATAATAAAGCTGTGAAATCTGGTAGTTTTGGGGATTGTCCGGATAGAAATAATTCTTTCTATCAAATTTACAATTTTGTGTTATCTTACAATTCGTTGCTAATCCTACTGCAACGGCATATTCAACTACTTGCTTATTTAATACGGGAAGTGAACCCGGCATACCGGTACACACAGGACAGGTATGAGTATTGGGCGCACCACCAAACTGAGTACTGCAAGAGCAAAATATTTTGGTTTTTGTTGCAAGCTCTACATGCACTTCCAGTCCTATGACTGTTTCATATTGTCTACTCATCTTATTTGTCCCCTTCCTTTGCAATATCACAACGCTCATATTTTCTTGTGCATTCAAATGTATATGCAGTCTGAATTATCTTATTTTCCTTAAAGCAGTCTCCGATTAGCTGTAAGCCAATTGGAAGTCCTTTCGAATCAATGCCACACGGTACACTGATACCCGGAAGACCTGCCAGATTTACTGATATCGTATAAATATCGCCTAAATACATTTTAATTGGATCACTTAGGCTCTCTCCCAGTTTGGGTGCAGTTGTCGGCGCTGCCGGTCCTAATATAACATCATATTTCTCAAAAGCTTTATCAAAAGCTTTTTTAATCAGCGCTTTTGTCTTTAATGCCTTAATATAATAGGCATCATAATAGCCACTGCTAAGTACAAAAGAACCAAGCATAATTCTACGCTTTACCTCCGGACCAAAGCCTTCGCTGCGTGACTTCTTATACATATTATGGAGTCCTTCAAATTCTTTCGTACGATAGCCGAATTTTACTCCGTCAAATCTTGCAAGATTGGAGCTTGCTTCCGCTGAAGCGATAATATAATAGGCAGGAATTGCATATTCTACAAGACTTAAATCAAATTCTTCCACAATCGCTCCCTTTGCCTTTAATTCATCCGCTGCCTTAAGTACAGCATTCTTTACTTCTGCATCTAAACCTTCTCCAAAATAGTCTCTTGGGATACCAATTCTCATACCTTTTACGTCATTCACCAATGCAGAGGTGAAGTTATAGTCTTCCCTTTTAATTGAAGTACTATCCTTAGAATCATAAGAAGCAATTGCTTCTAGAATACTCGCACAATCTGTTACATCTTTTGCAACTGGCCCAATTTGGTCTAGAGAAGAACCATATGCAATCAGTCCATATCTGGATACCGTTCCATAGGTCGGCTTAATTCCTGTCACTCCACAAAAGGAGCTTGGCTGTCTAATAGAACCACCTGTATCAGAGCCTAATGCAAAGGAACACTCCTGCGCTGCGACTGCTGAACATGAACCGCCTGATGAACCACCTGGTACATGCTCTGTATTCCACGGATTCTTCGTTGCGCCAAAGGCAGAAGTTTCGGTTGTACTACCCATTGCAAATTCGTCCATATTTGTTTTACCAATCATGATTGCTCCTGCTTCTTCGAGATTAAGTACAGCTTGTGCTGTATAGGTTGGTTTAAAATTACCCAAAATCTTAGAACTGCAGGTAGTAAGCATTCCTTGCGTACACATATTATCCTTGATAGCCACCGGCACTCCTGCTAAAGATCCCGTTAACTGTTTGTTGTCAATCAGTCTTTGAACCTCTGCTGCTCTTTTTAATGCACCTTCTTCATCGACTGTCACATAACTGTGCACACGGTCTTCGACTGCCTTTATTTGAGACAATGCTGCTTTGACTGCTTCTTCTACTGTTACCTCTTTGTCTTTTATTCTCTTACCTAGCTCTACGGCAGTTAAACTCATCAAATTCACGGTATTTCCTCCTATTCCACGGTTTTTGGCACTTGAAAGCTGCCATCCTTTTTCTCTGGTGCATTAGCAAGTATGTTATCTCTGTCATCAACATTGGTTACAATATCTTCTCGAAAAACATTGTGCACAGGAAAAACATGGGACATAGGCTCTACCCCTTCTGTATCTAACTCATTTAACATGTCAATATAATCAAGCATGTTTGCCATATCCTTTTTTGCATGTTCCTTTTCTTCTTCTGAAAGCTCAAGCTTTGCTAATATTCCAACATATTCAATTGTTTCATCTGTAATGATATTTGCCATTTGAATTCTCCTTTATCTTAATTTTCCAATCCTGCACGTGGAAATGAATTCTATTGCTTCGCAATCCGCATGGGCGCGAGAGTGTCTGAGAGCAGACACTTTGTTCTTTCATAGGAATCAATACCTTTATACGTTACCACAACAAGATCTTTCCTATGAAACAAAAAAGTCCCAGAATATCGAAATATTCTGGGACGGGATATCTGAAAGCTCCCGCGGTACCACCCGCATTGAGACGAAATAACAAGAGTATTCCTTCTCCACTTATACACTTAACGCGTGCCACGTACCTGCCTACTATGCATAACAGTTCGGCATGTCTGCTCCAGAGCGTTCCCTTATACTTGCTTCCCCCGGATGCGTTCTCAGTCGGTGACGCTTCCTTCCTGTTGGTTACCACTCGCTCATGATATCATAAAATGATTCACTTGCTCCTGCTACTTCGTGTGTGAACTTAATCTCTCACTAGGTTTTGCACAAATTAGAGTCTCTTTCATAGCATTTTGCATTTATCTAACATCTTAACACATCTTTTTTGGCTTTGCAATACCCATTTACAGACTATCTAAGGTTAAAAGCTCCAAATCCCGGATAAACCTTACTCGCTCCAAGCTCCTCCTCAATACGAAGCAGTTGATTGTATTTTGCAACACGTTCACTTCTGCTAGGCGCACCGGTTTTAATCTGACAGGTGTTTAATGCTACTGCGAGATCTGAAATCGTAGTATCTTCTGTTTCCCCTGAACGATGCGAAGAAATTGCTGTATATCCTGCCTTGTGAGCCATCTTAATTGCTTCTAATGTCTCTGATACCGAACCGATCTGATTGAGTTTGATTAAGATTGAGTTTCCGCAGCCAAGCTCAATACCCTTTTTGAGGCGTTCTGTATTGGTTACAAATAAATCATCGCCTACTAACTGAATCTTATTACCAAGCTCCTTGGTCATCAACTGCCAGCCTTCCCAATCCTCTTCATCAAGTCCATCTTCAATTGAATAAATTGGATATTTCTCACACAGCTCTTTCCAATGCTCAACCAATTCAGCAGAGGTGAATTTCTTTTTGCATTTTGGAAGAATATATTCTCCCTTTTTATCACTTTTCCATTCACTTGACGCTGCATCCATAGCCAGCACGAAATCCTTACCCGGTTCATAACCTGCAAGCTTAACTGCTTCTAGAATGTAATCAATTGCTTCTTCATCGCTTGCAAGATCTGGCGCAAAACCTCCTTCATCTCCTACCGATGTGGCAAGTCCCTTTGATTTTAACAAGCCTGCCAACGTGTGAAATACCTCCGTGCACCAACGAAGACCCTCTTTAAAGCTCGCTGCTCCCACAGGCATAATCATAAATTCCTGTACATCCACTGTATTTGCAGCATGAGCACCACCGTTTAAAATATTCATCATTGGAACAGGAAGACGATTTCCGTTCACTCCGCCTAGAAAGCGGTAAAGCGGCATGTCCATAGCAGTTGCAGCAGCTCTTGCACAGGCAATGGATACTGCTAAAACCGCATTTGCCCCTAGCTTTGATTTATCCTTAGTACCATCCAGCTCAATCATAATCTTGTCTACCTTATAGATATCAGAAGCATCGATTCCACAAAGTGCATCATGAATCACGGTATTAATATTTTCTACCGCTTTTGATACACCCTTGCCTCCAAATTTAGTTTTATCTCCATCTCTTAACTCCAAAGCCTCAAACTCACCCGTAGATGCTCCGCTTGGTGCTGCACCTCTGGCAATGCTTCCATCTGCCAAATGTATCTCAGCTTCAACAGTTGGATTTCCTCTGGAATCAATAATCTCACGACCTATTACTTTTTCAATTTCTAAATAATTCATTATGACACCCTTTCTTAGATTCCTGTACCGCCCTAATATGCTCAAGTAGGACGGTGAGAATCTCAAATGATTTATTCACATGGTTAGCTTTAACTAACAATTTAAAATTTAACATATCTTTAGTAAAAAAGCAATATTTCCAAAGCTATTTCATTCTTAGTGAAAAAACTCCTCATCTAGATAAATTATTTATTTATATAACCAGTGAAGGAGGTGCATATACTCTGGCTGCTAGCTCTGCATCAATTAAATACAGCCCTTTTGAATCATTTCCAAACAAATCATATCTCTTTATGATATCTTCTGTATTTTTCTCTTCTTCATTTTGTTCCTTTACAAACCAATCCAAAAACTGCATTGTACGAAAATCCTTAGCTTCATAAGCACATCCATAAATATCATGGATTGCTTTTGTTACCTTTAGTTCATGCTCTAAAGCAATCTGTGCAGGTTGTCGAAAATCACTAAAAGTATAATTTGGTGCTTTAATATCCTTTAGTGTTACCTTTTCACTGTTATTAAGCAAATAGGTCATAAAGAGCATTGCATGATCACGCTCCTCCTGTGTTTGAACCCGAAACCAGTTTGAAAAACCATTCAAATTATTTTCTGCATAATAATTTGAAATATCCAAATATAAATATGCGGAATACAATTCGAAATTAATCTGCTCTGTTATCTTTGCTGCAATTTCTTTACTAATCATAAGTATTACCTCCTATTCATTCTTTTAATCAGCATGTTCTTCCATTGATACATCAAATGATGTCACAAGCCTATATTGTTAAAGCTTTAAATATAATTCTTTCATTGCTATTACATATTAACATTTTATTCTATTTTATACAATGATTTACAGTCTAATAGGATTTTTCACCGGTTTTTCATGCTTTTGGAGTGTAAAAGAGCTGGTTGAGCAAGAAAAGAGAGTGGAAAAGGGCTGGTTTCCTAAAAATCCAAAACGAAAATAATAATTAAAGGAGGAATCGCAACTCACTTTTATAAACAAATAAAATACCAGGAATCTCATTTATAATGAATATCCCTGGTATTTTATTCTTTTCTATATCATTTGCTGCTGCGGGTCTTACACAATGAAACCCTCATCATTTATGTAATGCAGCTTACTAATACAAATTACCTTTTATCAAATTCTTTCTAATATTAATAACCTGCATTCGTATATGCTTGAAGTGCACTGTAATAAGATGTCTTTGGACTATTCAAGCCACTAAATAACAAAGGTTTATTGGAACTACGCCAAGAAACGCTGTCATATAAGCCCCACCATGTAATACCTGTTATTTTACCTCCTGCTTTCTTTACAGAAAGAATAGCTGAAAGCAAATCATACACGTAGCTTGCCTGTGAAGAATCAGAAGTATTTCCAACATCTAGCTCTGTAATCTGCATTTCCAAACCAGCATTAGCAAACTTCTGTAAAGCTGTCTTATAAAGAGCTACTGATGGATAGGAAGTACTTAAATGAGACTGCATGCCAACGCCGCTGCAAAGCTTGTTTCCAGAGTTTATGTATTTAATTAAGGATATGATTTGGTCAGGTATCATATATTCATTGTAATCGTTATAGAACAAACTTACAGAATTAGTTAAACCAAAATAGCTCAAGCAATCATAAGCATATTGGAAAGCTCTTTTTACATATTCAGCCTGCGTTCCTAAATTAGAACCATAAATCTTAGACCATCCTGATGTCTGTGCATGTAGATATTCATTTACAACGTCCCATGCGTAAACAACACTGCCGTAGCTTCCAAGGTATACGTGATTCATTAAAGTTTTAATATACATCTCCATACGTGCATACATAACAGACTGGCTCACATAAGAACCACTTGAACTGTAATTTGTTCTAAAGAACCAATCAGGAGTCTGTGCATGCCAAACCAAAGTATGTGCACGAAGCTTTAATCCATTGTTATAGCAGATTTTAAGTACTGCATCCATCGTATTGAAGTTAAGTGTTGGCACCGTACTCTCCGTATATCCGGATGGAATATAATACCCTTTTGCCTTTGCATCTGAGACAGATAGTAAGGTAGGAGCATATCCCAAAATAGCATCTGGTTTCATCTCATTTTCCATTGTAATACTGTTATACTGATTTTTAATTGCTGAAAGTGTTGACGAGTTATTCAATTGGCTGTAATTAACAGCAGCACCAGAGTTGGAAAGTGTCTTTCCATACGTGCTACGTAAAGTACTTGCCGCATAAACGGTACCGGCTGGTGTTCCCATAACAAACATCATAAGAACAGAAATAATTACTGCTACATTCTTTTTCAATTTACCCTTTCTTTTTAACATATGTACCCTCCTAAATAATTATTTATTAAACAAAAGCAGATCCCGCATATCTGCTATGTTTTATCTCCCCATTTGAAAATTTCCTTAATTCAGAAATCTGTTTACTATTTTTGCTATTTTTTAACTATTTTTATAATCATATCCTATTTTTCATTATTTTTCAACTATTTTTTAAATTTTTTAATATTTATTTAAATTTAACCTTATTTATGCAAAATTTAATTATTGCCTAATAATACAATCATAACTCAGCATATAAATTATGAATAGGAGCACTACACTAAGTGTAATTCCCCTATTCAATTATTATAGTTTAATACCCAGATTCTTCAGCTTCTTGTTTTGTTCGATGAATGGTTCCTCTTGGATGCTTTATAGGTGCATAAATTGAAGATAATTTCAATGGACATCTTGTTGCATTCATTATGTTGTGCCAAGTTCCTGCTGGAACAAATACTGCATCACCCTGTTTAATTTTAAGCTGAAATTCCATTTGATTTTTATTATATCCCATTTTGACAACTCCCTGCCCTTCTTCTACTCGTATTACTTGGTCTATATCTGGATGCATTTCCATTCCAATTTCACCACAGCCTGGTATACTCATTAATGTCATTTGCAAATATGTTCCCGTCCATAAGGCAGTACGAAAAAATTGATTTCGCATTGCTTCATCTTTTATGTTCGCAACAAATGGTTCTGGACCAAAGTCAGTTCGCATCATAGGTTTCATGTTCATATAGCCTTTTGACCATTCATCATTATTACAACTTCTCATAAAAATCTCCTATATTAGTTTTATTAACATAATATGCGATAATATCATGCAGCGTGAACGGTAAAACTTAATGACATTTTGAAATCATTTCAAACTCATGAGGGACTTGCACCCGTTAGAGCGCTCCCAAGGCGCGCAAACAAAAAAACGTACAAAGCTAAATAACCTTGCACGTTTATGTATTTTATTTCATTTTAAATAACGAAAGTAATAATTCATTGCTATAATCAAGCTTTGACTGAAGCACTAGCTTTTCCTGTTTTTGTGCCTTAAGCATAGCCTTTAGCGTCAATAACTCCCCTTTTAGCCGCTCAATTTCAACCGCTTCGTATTGCAATCTTTGTTCCTTTCCTACAGCTTTCTCTAACTGTTTCACTATCACTTGTCTTTCTGTAATCAACTTCTTAGAAACAGGCATCTTCGATACCGGTTCCTCCATTATAAGCTCCTCCATTATTGACTCCTCCATGATCGGCTCCTCCAATGCCAACTCCTCTGTTGCACGTTCCTTTGCTTCAGTCTCCATTGTGATACGTTCCCTTGCTGCTGATTCCTCTGGTATATATTCCCTTGCCGCCGTCTCCTCTGGTACACGTTCCCTTGCTGCCGGTTCCTCTGGTATATATTCCCTTGCTGCCGTCTCCTCTGGTACACGTCCTCTTGCTGCCGTCTCCTCTGGTACACGTCCTCTTGCTGCCGGTTCCTCTGGTATATATTCCCTTGCTGCCGGTTCCTCCATAACGCATTCCTTTGTTGCCGCAATATTGGAAGCTGTCTCTTCTTCCATTTGCCTAAGATATGCTGTGTCCGCCTTGTCCTGTGAAGGTTTTACGTTTTTCGTCTGATAAATAGGAAGCGGCTCCGGTAAGGAAACTACCCGATCCTTTGATACCATATAGCTTCCCTCCGGCAACTCCATCTGTTGTTTTAAAGATATTTTGTTCCCAGACTCTATTCCCTTTTCAGCCGGAAACGGAATCGGTTTTTCGTTTATTGTTTTCGCCTTTAATCTTTTATTTTCTTTTATTAAAAAGGTGATTTGCTCCTCCATACCCTTAACCTTTTTCTCATTTTCCTCTAGCAAGTCATCTACATATTGAATTACATCTCGTTTCTTGTATCCGCCTAAAAACGAATTTTTCAAAATGGTTTCTTCACTCATTTTTTAGCTCCTTTCTTTTCCATCTATTGTCTCTTTGTTGTTTTTTCGTTATAATAAAATTAATTTAATTTATGGAGGTTCCTATGAAACGTATTTTACTATTTGTCCTGTCCACCTTATTATTAACTCTTCTATTCTCAGGTTGCTCTAAGAATACAGAGCCACCTGTTTTAACCAAATGCCTTAATATCGGAAATTGCTTAGAAGCTCCTAAAAACCAACCTTGGGATGTTCCTATGAATATTTCCTATTTCTCCAAAATCAAGCAGGCCGGCTTTCAATGTGTCCGCCTCCCCGTCCGTTTCTCTGACTATGTAGATAAAAGCAATTCCGATTATCTTTTGGCAGAAGACTTTATGACTCAAATCGATTCCTATATAAATGAAGCCTTAAATCAGAATTTAACCCTCATTCTGGATTTACACCACTTTACCGAAATAATGGAAGCTCCTAATCAGAATAAGGAATGTCTGATTGCTATATGGAAGCAGCTTGCAAAACGGTATAAGGAGTATCCAGAAACTCTAGTTTTTGAGCTTTTGAATGAGCCTCAACAAAATCTGGACAGTGATACTTGGAATGAAATACTTTCTGATACTGTGAAAGTTATACGTTCCATTGATAAGACGCATTATCTTATCGTTGGTGGTGCTAACTACAATTCCATTGATGCACTCAGCAGTTTAAAGCTTCCAAAAGATGACCGCTTGATTGCTACCATACACTATTATGAGCCAAATAACGTTACTTTTCAAGGCAATCCCTACCACGAGGGCTATGAAAATATTGCCAACGTTGAGTGGGAAGGTACCAGCGATGAGGTATCTTATCTTCAAAGCAGACTAAAGACTGCAAAAAGCTGGGCCGACACAAATCAGGTTTCTCTCTTTCTCGGAGAGTTTGGTATTAGTAACAAGGCACCTGCCCAAACAAGAATAAACTGGACCTTAGCCGTTGCCAAAGAGGCAGAAGCTCTTGACATCAGCTATGGATATTGGGAATTTGCATCCGGTTTTGGAATTTATGATTTAACCACCTCTACTTGGAATCAAGATATGGTAGATGCTATAATACACCATTCCAATCAATAAATGGGCAATCATGCATCCACCAACGTCCAGGTAAATTAGACTCATAAAATGGGAAAAACTCCTCTGTCAAATTTTGAGGCGTGTAGCTTACAAAAATGTAATCAAATTTGTAATCACTAATTACCTTTTCGATATTTCCATAGTAATATCTAGGGTCAATCATATAGACCTTAGAACAACCAAGTGAGAAGAAGGAGGCAACCGGAACCATTAATGAGTCTTTAATAAATAATACTTTCGCTCCATTTGGCTCATTAAAGTTGTTTACTTCTGCGAAAGCTGGATTACCATCCATATATGTAAAATATTTATCATTGGTAGCATCATATACATCGCCATCACCGGATAGCAGAGAGGTAAAGGTAACAGACTTTTCAAATCTTCCCTCTGTCTTTATTTCCTGTGAACCGCTTTGGGCATAGAAATAGAAGTTGGTATCAAATTTTGGATAAATAAAGGTAAAATCCTCTACCTTAGAATACAATTTACCTTCCTTACGCCCCATCGATCCGATATACGAATCTTTATATGTAATCTGATTATAATTGTCTAAATTAGCATACAATTCTTCATTTGGAAATTCAAAACCATATTTCTCTTCCAACACGTCCACAAATTTAGTAAACGCCCAAAAGGCTGTTTCAATTTTCCAGTGATGGTCTGTCTTATAAAAGCTTTCCGGCTTATATTGATCATCTTCTTTCATGAGATCTCTAAAGTCAATAGTATCAATCTCTTCATCAGCAAGCTCCTCTAAGAAATTGTCTGCCGTTTCGTTTGCATAATTGTATGGCATACCCCGTTCAAATTTAGTTACACCTGTAATGTACTTATCAGGCGTCATGACATAAATAACCTTACTTCCAACTTCACTAGCGGCCTGATTCAGGCGCTTCATGCGCTCTACCAATTTAGAGACATCATTTGCTCCTGACGTGAAATACGTATAGTGAAGAGTACCATCCGTAGCCTTTATAACTTCAAAATTATTAATTTCATTCTTCCCCAGAAGTTCCTGTATGTAGCCGTAGGTCTCAATATAGGTATATTTTTCAAATACCTTATCACTCATTGTATTGCTTACATTTGCTATCAAAGTTGACAACTGCTCCCATTTATTTTGTTCATTATCTGTCCAATAACTGAGGGCGCTGACCTTTAGGTCAGGATAAGCCACCTTCCAATTCAAGAAAGAAAATGTAAACAAGATAAGTGTAAATAACAATGCTGTAATTACTTTTTTTGCAAAAAAGCGCTTCATTACGATTCCTCCTCTCTAAAATTGAAAATAAATAAATGGATTATAGCTTCCCTTTACCATATAGGCAACGCATATAAGAAATAGAACAAGCATTCCCACCGGATATAATACACTGATAATCTTAACCAATGGAGGCTCAACATAGATACTCTTGCCATCATAAGGCGGCTTTGTATCTATCGTTTTTCTTACTAAAATTCCTTTTACCATAAACTGATTGACAATTGTTGCAAGCGGCAGAGAAAAAACAATTGCAGCTATGAGAAACAACCAGAATTCCTTAAGAAACATATAAGTATAGTCACTGTAAAATCCATTGAAAATATTAAACATACAGCCAATATAGCTTCCTGCTTCTTCCAAAGAATCTGAGCGAAAGATTACCCAGCCAATGATTACAATCAGCATTGCATAAACATGACGCAGAATATTAGGAATCTTTGACTGTTCAAACTGAAACATTCTCTCCAATGCAATAAATACAAAATTAATAACACCCCAAACTAAAAAGGTCCAGTTGGCTCCATGCCAGACGCCTGTTGCAATCCATACCACTGCAAGGTTACGAATCAGCTTATCTCTATTGATAACGCGAGAACCTCCCAGTGGAATATAAAGATAATCGCGGAACCATGCACCTAGAGTAATATGCCATCTTCTCCAAAACTCACTAATGGATTTAGAAATATATGGATAATTAAAGTTTTTATCTAACTTAAATCCAAACATTAATCCTAAACCAATTGCCATATCGGAGTATCCTGAAAAATCAAAATAAATCTGAAATGTATATCCCAGTGCACCAAGCCATGCAAGACTGACTGGTATATTTCCCATTTTATGTATTTCAAAAATTCTGTCTACCACAATTGCCATATTGTTTGCCAACAATACTTTCTTGCCAAGCCCCGTAATGAAAAAGCAAACACCTGAAGAAAATTTCTTTAATGTTTCTTTTCTTCCCATGATTTGTGGCTCAAACGTTGCATACTTCATAACAGGTCCTTGAGTTAATTTTGGAAAAAATGATAAATATAAGGCCAAATGTAAAAAATTCTTTTGAACTCCTACATCCCTTCTGTAAACGTCTACCACATACGAAATGGCCTGAAAGGTAAAAAAGGAAATACCAATCGGGAGCGCAATGTTAATAACTTCCGTTTTTCCGGCTGTGGCATCACTTATATTCTTGGTGATAAACGTTAAGTACTTAAATATAAATAACGTGGATAAGTTAAATATAAGTGCTATAACCAGCCAAAATAAGCGTTTTTTCTTTTTTGCTTGCCCAATTAACAATCCTAATAAATAATTAAATATAATGGAAGCAAGCAAAAGCAGAATATATTTAGGTTCTCCCCACGTATAAAAAAGTAAGCTACTTATCAACAATAACGCATTTTTCAATGTTTTAGAAAAATAAAACAAGTAGTATAAAGTTAATACAATAGGAAAGAAGTAAAACAGAAACGATAAACTTGAAAATATCATGGCTCTTCCTCCTCTTCCTGCTCGCTTAATATTTTATAAAGCCTTTTTTTCATAATCAAATAATTGGCTCCTGCTTCAGAAAACCAGTCTATAAATATAGTCGCAATTAATATAACAATCATGACACAAAAGATTCGAAACCAAATGACTGATTTTATTAAATTAGTATAAGCAGTTGATGTAATCTTGTTTACAGCCTCTACTTTGGGAACGCCCATTGTCTGCGTTTCTTGGTTGTCCTGTTTTAAAGCAATCACCACTTCACCTGCATTGACGCTCTCATTTGTCTTTGCATAAAGTGTAATTTCTGATATGGCACAGCTGCTTTGTATTTCTAATTTACCATCCTCTGTTACAGAAGCACCTTCTAGCTTGTCTTTCAAAAAGAAAGACACCTTAGAGTCTACCTCATTTCCCTCTAAGTCAAATACCGAAGCCTGATATTGCTTAAGCACTGATCCTGCTTCCGGTAAAGCAATCTCATTATCACCTGACATAGCGATCAAGTAAAGGCTATCTTTCATTGCAGCTACACTACCCTCCAAAAATGCAATATTACCAATTGTATAAGCGTTAAGCTGTTCCTCTGACATAATCGTAGTAATTCCCCATGATTGAATCGTCCCCAGTGAAACTTGTTCTCCTTCTTCGTTATAGAGTTGTGAGAAAGGAATACACACTGTTCCATTAAAATGTGCCGGAATGGACAACGTCCCATATGTAGTAGACAAAACCTTTATATTTTCTTGATCTGAATCCTCTAATATAGCAAAGGAGGCATCTGTCATCATTACACTTAATTTGGAATTAATGGACAAAGTTAGATTAATCTTTAACTCTACATCACTTTCGTTGTTAAAGCTAAAACGAATTCCATCATAGGTTTTTATATTGCGCTTCGTATCATCATATATATAAACGGTATAATAATTTTCTTCAAGTCCAGTCGTATCTGCTGTAACCTCTACTTGAAAGTTCTCTTCCTTACCGCTTACCTTTTTCATTACAGTTGCTCCATCTTCCCATTCCTTTAAATTACTTGGTGTTATCACCTTTTCAGCCTTGCTGCTCATTGCTAAAGCAGTTGTCTGAAAAAGCATCAGTAACAAAAGTTCAAGAAAAAATATGATAAAAAGCTTTTTCGTTCCCTTATTTTTCATCATTCTCATACCCCTATTTCTATAAATACTCCAATTCGTCAAAGCTTTCATACTTTTTCAAAGCCGTATCAACCATTTTATGATACGTATTTTTTTCATCAAGATCAATTTCATAATCATACATCCAGGATTTTAATATCGTTCGAAATTCCACATTATGTATTATATCATTCGTATTTTCGATTCTATAACAGGTTCCATATCGAGAAGCTTTATCTTCTAATGAGCACTTGATTTGTATATTCCCTTCTAAAATAATAAAGCTCTCTGGTATTTTTTCTCCTCGCAAAAATGAAACTGTTAAATATTCATAATTAAAATCTCTCAACAATAATTTTCTACCCTCCACTGTTTTAGCATAGTTACAAAGTTCTACACGTGGCAGCTTTCGGCTGAAATAATCACGCTCCCCAGTTCTTTTCCAAATATTAATCATAATATCATCTACCGAGCTTAGACCTTCATCAATTTCCTTTGGTAAAGATGGTTCCCTATCATAAACGATCTGGAGCATTTCTCTATTATTTTCTTCGGTTATTTCAAGCATTTCAAAGCCATATTTCCATTTTCCTTTGACTCCCATAACATTCGCAACTTTACCCTTAAAACTGGTATCATAGCGCTCAGTTATCAGTCTTATGGTTACCTCATCCTTAGGAGATATCCACTCTGGAAAGTTTAACACTACCGAAATTCCCTTTTCTGAAATATTCTCTGTTTTCGTACGAATGATCCGGCTTCCATAGTAAATCATACAATCAACCTCTACATAAAAACGCTCAAATTGTCGGTGTGGTTGTCTTCCAAACATGAAAAAGAGCGCCATCAAAAGGTTAAACAGGTTTACTAACAGCCAGAACATAATTACAATGTACATAGGTGTTCCCTTTTCAAAGGTTTCGAAAACAGAACGCACTAAACCAAACACACTTAATGCAAGCATAATCAAAAGTAGAATTGAATTCTTAAAACGGTATCCCGCACCATTTCCTTCGAACTTTTGCTTAGCATCCTTTTTGGTAACAACAAACGTGCTCTCAGAAATACCAAAAGTCTCTAATATTACGGAGGGCAAAAGACTTGGGAACATGATTGTTTCATAAATGTTAGTTAATCTCGTATTACGAATATTACCGGACAAAAGCCGAAGCGCAGTATTGTTTAGTAAATACATCGGAAGCCAGAATAATAAAATTTCAAAAAGAGTACATTTCACTACAATAACATTAAACACTGCATACAAAATCGGTGACATAATATAAACAAAACGCTTAACTGCACCATACCAATAGGTTATCGAAGTCAAATAACTTAGTTTCTGCCCAAAATTAAGTCCCTTTCTAAAAACTATATTAACCTTTCTACCTGTCTGAATACATCCTCTTGCCCAGCGCTGTCTTTGCTTAATTAAACTTTTCAAGTCCTCCGGCGCCATCCCCATTGCATAAGATTCGCTAATAGCGTAACACTGATAGCCCTTACTTTGAATCACCATTCCGGTTGCAAAATCCTCTGTGATAACGCCTGTGTAAAACCCACCCGCGGCAATAAGCGCCTCTCGTGACAAAATAGTATTTGTTCCTCCATATATAACCGTGTTACTTGCATTTCGCATAACCTGAACATCACGATAAAAATAATCTTGTTCATTTGGAATACGATTTTCCGAATATAGATTATATTGAAACAAATCCGGATTATAAAAGGTTTGTGGTGTCTGCAAGAAGCCTACCTTTTCCTCTCCTAAAAAGTATGGCATACAGGCAGTCAAAAAATTATGCCGTGGCATCATATCCGCATCAAATGTAACAATATATGGAGAGCTTGTCACACTCATTGCATGATTTAAGTTACCGGCCTTCGCAAATTCATGCGTATCTCGAACCAAATGTGTAACTCCCATTTTTCTGGCTAAAACTCCCATTTCATCGCGGTGACCGTCATCACATAAATAAATATGTACCTTGGATTTATCGGGATAATCCATATGTAGACATGCATTAATGGTCTTATACAACAAATCCTCCGGTTCATTATAGGTAGATATAAAGACATCCACATCTGGATATTTTGACTCATCTACCTCGGGTCTTTTTGGCGATTGAATATTAGATAGCTGATCAAAATGAACTATCATTTCAAATAAACCAATAATTTCAATGAAAAGCAGACTCAAACCGCAAATAGTAGATATAATTCCATACTGAAAAGGAATAGTTCGAAAGATTCTCCAAAGAATATAGACGACAGAACTAAAAAAAGTAAAAAAGACTAACATTTTTCTAACGTAAGGTTTCATAATTAGTATCTCCTATCTCTTTATATTTATCTTGCAAAGTTCGTCACTCTTCTTAAAATACAAAAAAAGCAACTAAACATATTTTATCTTTTGTTTAAGTTGCAACTGAACTACCATAGAAAAATTTTTCAACAGGCTTCTGGCTTTGCGTCCCTACTTTTCAATAGGTTTGCTAAAGTAACTATATTATTAGTTTTATTATACCGTTAACTATATGCTTTTGTCAATTGTAATTTTAGGAATAAAATAGACGAATCTCTTTTGTAGAGCATGCCTATTAAATAAAGGACGCATTGCATACTGACCGTAAACGGTTCTATATACAATACGCCCTTTGTTCAAGAGTGATTTACACTATCTATCCTAAATAATACCTTGTGCAATCATTGCTTCTGCCACTTTCTTAAAGCCTGCAATATTAGCACCAACCACATAGTTTCCTTCAGCACCGTATTCCTTTGCTGCATCATCCATGTTGTGGAAAATATGAATCATAATTTGTTTTAATTTATCATCTACTTCTTCAAATTTCCAACTTAAACGTTCACTGTTCTGAGTCATCTCAAGAGCTGAAGTAGCTACACCACCAGCATTTGCTGCCTTACCAGGTGCAAACAATACTTTATTCTTCTGTAAATATTCGGTTGCCTCTAACGTAGTAGGCATATTTGCGCCTTCTGCCACGGCAATACAACTGTTTGCAACTAAGGTCTTTGCATCCTCAAGATCTAACTCATTTTGAGTTGCACATGGAAGAGCTATATCACATTTTATACTCCAGACACCCTTGCCTTCGTGATATTGTGCACTTTTTCTTTCTTTCACATATTCCGTAAGCCTGTCGCGTCTTACTTCTTTTATTTCCTTAAGAAGTGATACATCAATTCCTTCTGAATCGTATACCCAGCCTGTTGAATCAGAAGCTGTAACAACCTTAGCTCCAAGCTCCTGCGCCTTTTGTATCGCATAAATAGCAACATTTCCGGATCCGGAAACAGCAACTGTCTTGCCTGCAATATCAAACCCATTACACTGAAGCATTTCATGGGTTAAATATAATAATCCATAGCCTGTAGCTTCTGTTCTTGCCAAAGAACCGCCATAAGATAAACCTTTTCCAGTCAGCACACCCTCATAAACGCCTCGGATTCTTTTATATTGACCAAACATATAACCAATTTCTCTTGCTCCTGTTCCAATATCTCCAGCCGGTACATCTGTATCAGCCCCTATGAATTTACATAGTTCAGTCATAAAGCTTTGGCAAAAAGCCATTACTTCTCTGTCTGATTTGCCCTTAGGGTTAAAATCAGAGCCACCTTTACCTCCACCGATTGGAAGGCCTGTTAAAGAATTCTTAAAAATTTGTTCAAAACCTAGGAATTTAATAATTCCAATATTAACAGATGGATGTAGACGTAGTCCCCCTTTATAAGGTCCGATTGCACTGTTAAATTGTACTCGATATCCTGTATTAACCTGAACATTTCCTTTATCATCCACCCACGGAACTCTGAATTTAAGCTGTCTTTCCGGATTACAGAGTCTTTCTAAAAGAGCCTCTTTTCTGTAAAGCGCTTCATTTTGTTCAATTACAGCCCTTAATGATTCCAATACTTCCTTTACTGCCTGATGGAATTCTGGTTCACCAGGATTTTGTTTTACTACCAGTTCAATGACTTCGTCAACATATGACATACGTTTTCCTCCTTATAAGCACAACAACCAAGCCTAATTAAAATATTAGCTGCAGCCAAATAGCATCGACCAAAAATGATTATAGCGCTTTAATGTAGCAGAGTCAATATATTATATCAATTTGTACGTTAAATTATATCAAATTATTTAATTTATAATTCAGGAAGCCATACTCTCATCTGGTTTGTACCTCTGTTCCCCCATACATAATAGGGAATCAGCTTAATATCATAAGACCTTAGTTTCATCGTCTCAAAGGAATATAGCGTATCAATTGTGCTGCTTTTCAAACCTTCTATTACAATTTCATCAATTCCTCCAAGCTTATCTGATTTTAAAACTACTGCATTTGCTGACTTTTTTACACTCAGACTTAAGATATCTTCTTCATTGTCCGCACCCTCCGCACAATAAATAATAGGTCCCTTTAAAAATGCCACTTTTCCATTATTTGCACTCACTCTATTTGAAGAATAGATACGCCTGACACTCATATCAAAACATAACTTTAACTCATCCTCTTTCGTAAATTCACCCTTTATATAGGCGTAGCCTTTTTTAACTTGATAATCTGCTTTTCTTCCATTTAGCATTATCCTAGTATCAAAACTCCAATCAGGCAGACGTATCGCAAGTGTCATTTTCATAATCTGCTGTTTCGGTTTGAAAAGATAAACAACAGTATCATCGTACGGATATCCTGTTACAAGCTTTAATTCTCCTTTTATAGAGTCATCAAGCTTTAAGGTGCCTCCGATAAACAAATGTGAATACACCGTATTTTCCTGTATAGACCATGCATAGTTTCCGATTGAGGATAACAGCCTTGCAGCATTAGGAGGGCAGCAAGCACAGGCAAACCACTTGGGTCTTATTGGTTTTACATGGCGCTGTGACACTGCATCACCTGAAATGCCCGGAATCACCTCCAAAGGATTCACATAGAAAAATTGCTTTCCATCAAGCTGCATACCTGCCAACACACAGTTATACAGCGCACGCTCCATGACATTGCTATATTTGCTGTCTATCTCTAAGGAAAGCATCTTTTTTGCAAAAAAGATTAAGCCAATGGATGCACAGGTTTCAGCATAGGCAGTATCATTTGGAAGATGATAATCCTTTGTAAAAGCCTCTCCTTCATAGGCAGAACCAATCGCTCCTGTCACATACATCCTACACTGTACTATGTTATCCCACAGTACTTTACAAGCGTTTTTCAATTTCTCATCACCTGTACTTGCTGCCACAGCAGCCATTCCTGTATAAAGATAGACTGCCCGAACCGCATGTCCCACTGCTTTTTTTTGCTCCCTCACCGGCATCTGACATTGAAAATATTCCTTATCACTATTTCCATTTCCGCCCCAGACAGACCACTTTCTCTTCTTGGCTTCCTTGATGAAATAGTCTTGATCAACACCTCTTGCATCAATAAAATACAATGCAAGCTTTTTGTATTTTTCGTTCTTGCAATACGAATACAAACGCATCAATGCAAGCTCAATTTCAGGATGTCCCGGATATCCCTTTCGCTCTTCTTCTATAAATAGCTTATAGATGTGATCTGCCATTCGACACATGATAAGAAGTAATTTTGTTTTTCCCGTGCATTCCGCATAAGCTACAGCTGCCTCTATCATATGTCCCGCACAATAAAGCTCATGCGCCTCTTCTAAATTACTCCATCGCTTATCCGGCTCCTTTACAGTAAAATAGGTATTGAGATACCCGTCCTTATGCTGTGCTCTGCCAATCAACTCTATTACTTCATCACAACGCTTTTCTAACTTTTTATCCGGATAATGATAAAGCGAATAGGCGGCTGCCTCAAGCCATTTTGCCACATCGCTATCCTGAAATACCATTCCGTAAAATTCTTCTTCACATACTCCATTTTCAAGCATTTGAGCTGCAAGTCTGAAATTTTCAATTGCATGGCTTTTATCTGTATCCGGTATTTCATCCTTTAGAACCTTTTCCTGATAAGGTATCACCACTTCCTTAATAAGCCTCTCATAACGTCCTAATAAAGAATCGTCTAATGTAAAATTCTTCATCCTATCCTCCATATTCATGCTCCTCTCTTTTTTCATTTCCGCCGCAGGTGTTTAAAACATATGGACAAATTTTGTATAAAGTTTTAATATATAACAGTATCCATTATTTTCGGAATATCTTCAACATACATAACACTATAAAAGGTGGTGAAATCTTAGATGCGATATTTTATCTGTGATGCGGTATATCCCATGAAATACCTTTCCTGTGGAAATTTAATCAGTAAGCAGGGATTTCTTCATCAAAAACGTAATATTGATTCCCATGTACTAATCATGGTAAACGAAGGCCATTTGTACCTTTCTCAGGGGGGTGTCAAATATGAGCTTGGTCCCAAGACATACATTTTTTTAAAGGCTAATGAGGAGCATTTTGGGTATCAGGCATCAACCGGACGCTTATCCTATTATTGGGTACATTTTGAAACACCGAGTACTATAGAGGACTTAACAAGCAAGAATTTATACAATAAGTTATTCACGGGTGAAGCGCTTCCTTTTAAAAACAATCTTTATATTATGCCTGAAAGTGGGAAAGCAGGACTTACCCAAAAAGTCAGCGTTTTATTTAATCAGCTTCTTGATTTATCAAGACAGGAAATGCTTTATACCAGACAGATTATTGATTACGCATTAAGTCTTTTAATTATGGAAATATCTCAGGAATTTATAGACTTATATAATAACAGAACACAAAAAATTTCTCCCAATGTCGCACACGTCATGGAATGGATTAAGGCTAATTATTACAAGCAAATTTCTATTTTTGAGCTTGCCGGGGAGCTTGGATACAATCCAGACTATCTGTCCTCCTTGTTTAAAAAGACCACAAAAATCACATTAACTCAATTTATCAATCAGGTAAGAATTGAAAATTCCAAAGCTCTTCTTACCAATTTTAACATTTCAATTAAAGAAACCGCTTATTCCTGCGGCTTCTTAGACGAAAAATATTTTATGAAGACCTTTAAGAAGATTGTGGGTATGACTCCCTCTCAATATAAGATGGCTTTTACCAAACGCAAGATAAATTAAGATCCAAACAGAGTATTACTTAATTTGATACTTTTAGCAATAATTTTTAATTATAACCTGAAGTGTTCTGCAACCATTATATTCATTTATGGTTGGGTAATACGTTATAGATAATTGTATTTTGTTTTCTCTACCTGCATACATTGCCTTCAACTCTTCTTCACCATATTTACCGGAAAGGAATTCTTGAAACTTGTCTATGTTCCCAAAATATAGGGCATCCATTGTGCAGCCTGTGTTATTTTGTATTTTTAGTTTTAATACATTTTGGTTCTTTCCCAATATGCGAGCACTTAAAATGCATAAATTTTTTTCAGCAAATAGTGGTTTTTCATTCGCCTTTCCAAAAGGCTCCAATATCTCCAAATCCCTAATCAGCTTCTCTGTAATATAATGAATGGGCATTGGCACATCAATCATTATCTTTGCAATAAAATCTTCCTCTGTCAGCACCGTTTCCTTGTTTAATCTTAGCCTAAGGATATCTATATTTTCTTTTGGAAGCGAAAGTCCTGCCGCCATTGGATGACCACCAAATTTGGTAAATAAATCCTTACATTTTGACAGCTCTTCGAACATATTATAGGCTTCTATGGAACGCCCGGAACCTTTTGCACCACCCTCGCAATCTGTAAAGACAATGGCTGGCTTATTATAATTCTCTCTAATTCGCCCTGCTATAATTCCTGCAAGACTTTCATGACATTTTGGTAAATAAACTATTAAGACCTTATCCTTTTTTAATTCTGAGGCTTCTATCAACTCAAGTGCTGTTTCCAATCCTTTTAAAGTCAAAGATTTTCTGCTGTCGTTTAAATTTTTCAAATCACCTGCCAGCTTCCCTGCCTCTTCAATTGAATCGCAGTTTAGAAGTTCTAATGCCCTTTTTGCGGTATCCAGTCTTCCACCCGCATTGATGCATGGACCGATTACGAATCCAATATGGTAAGAGGAAAGATTGCCGTCTGTCAATCCATTTAACGTGATAAGAGAGGCAAGCCCTTTATTCTTTGTACTTTTCATACGTCTTAGACCTTCCCTTACAATGATTCGATTCTCACCTACTAAATCCATAACATCTCCTACCGTTGCCATTGCCGCAAATTCAATCCATTGGTGACATTCCTCTTCAGGAATGTTAAATTCCTCATACAATGCCTGAACTATCTTATATGCTACGACCGCGCCACATATTTGCTTAAAAGGATAGGAACAGTTGCTTTGCTTTGGGTTAACAATAGCATTTGCCATCGGATAAATCTCTTTTTTCATTCCATCTTTTTCTTCAAAGGGAATATCATGATGATCGGTTATGATTACCGTCATGTTAAGCTGCCTGGCATAAGCAGTCTGAGCAACTGCAGCTATCCCATTGTCACAGGTTATAATAGTATCAATTCCAGCTTCAAAGGCATCATCAATCAGACTTTCGTTAATTCCATATCCATCTTTCATACGATCTGGTATATCGGTATCAACTTGTGCGCCACAGCGTTCTAGTCCCTTTAATAATATGTAGGTAGCATTCACTCCATCAATATCATAATCTCCTATAACACGGATTGTTTTTTGCCCTTTTATCTTATCCTTAATGATTTTAACTGCCTTATCCATGTCTTTCATAAGCCATGGACTATGTAAATCACAAAGCGTTCCATTCAAATAATATTTAATATCTTCCTCTGTTATAACCTCTCGGTTTCTTATAATTCTGGCTATCACAGGATCGATTGAAAAAACCTCTCCCATTTTATCAAAATCTGCTCTCTTTGCTTGTACAAACCACTTTTCTAACATGTCTCTCCTATCTTTATTGATTTATAAATGTTACAAAACGTTACAAATAATTCCTGTTACATCGTTGACCATATCTGTTGAATATTGTATAATTTCAGTATAAAAGTACTAGATAATTAGTACCATTTTACTATTCGTCGCTTAATCTTGTGACTTTAAGCACTTTATGTTTCATTACGTAAAGTGCTCATTTCTTTTTTAAACTTATTTTATTAGATTATTCTTTTCAAATTTATTAATATTTTCAAAAAAATTTTTTGGTATTTTTAAGAAATTAAACACATAATGAACATATTTTATTTTTATAATAAAGGCAGATAGTTGATTAACACATTCACTATCTCCCCCCTCATAAGTAATAGCCCGTACATCCCATACGGGCTATTCCCTTGTCTAGATTCATATATACTCTTTACTTTAGGAAACCACTATTTCATATGTTACAATAAATTCTTCATTTGGGCTAAGACGTTGTACGCCTGTCTTTTCCTTAAGCTCACCTGTAAAACCTTCATTATCACAACGTCCATACCAAGGTTCAAGACATATAAACGGTGCATTTGGCTTCGTCCAAATTCCAACATACGGAAAGCCATTGCATTTAATATTTACATACTGTTCCTTGTTGGGGAAAGCAATCCCTACCTCTGATAGCTGGTGATTTTCAAAGATTAATACTCCATCATCAAATAAATGCTCTCCTATTTGATGCTTTCCATCCGCCAAAGGCAAAGTATGAATTTTATCATACAATGCACAGCCTCCGTCTTGACTAATTTGAATATAATTAAGTTTGTCTTTTTGTCCAAAGGTTAGGTAATAGTCCTTTTGTTCTTCTGATTCATCTGCCGGAACACAAAAAGCAGGATGTGCTCCAATGGAAAACAGCATTTCCTTTTCTCCCATATTTACTACTTTCCATTCTACTATTACTTTGTTATCCACTAAACTATGGCTTACCTCTAATTTAAAATCAAAGGGATAGATTTGCTTCGTTTCCTTAGTACTTACCAACGTATGCACAATTTTATTATCCAAGTCTTTTTCGAACAGAAACTCCGCATCTCTTGCAAACCCATGTGCTGTCATTGGATATTTAATTCCGTTGTACTGATACTGTTTATGAAATATTTCCCCCACAAACGGAAATAGGATTGGCGCATGTCGATTCCAATATTTAGGATCGGCGCACCATATTATTTCTCTTTCGTTTTTCTTATCATAAATGCCTGATAATTGTCCTCCCTGGTCGTTTACCTTTAAAATCAATCTCTCGTTTTCAAGCTGTCTTGCTTCTGACATAGGAATCCTCCTTGTTGCTTCTTTCACTTTTGTTTCAATGACTAACTTAATTATAGTATAATACAAAGTTTTTTTCAATTTGTATTCTCTTTCAATCTATTTGCTATAGTAAGTTATCTAATAAGAAATAGCATCCTCAACGAATAAAGTAAGGATACTATTTTCGTATTTGCTCATCTGTATATTGTGCCATCTCAGTACCCCCTATTTTAAATAGTAATATTATATATTATCACACACTTCATTTCTTATTATCATATTAAAAGCCTGAATAAAATCTTTTATAATAATAATCAGTAAATTGTAATAAAAATGTAAATATCTTATATCAGAATCAATATAGATATAATTAATACAATCAAGGCTATTATATAATGTTGCCCCCAAGCTACGAATTTTGAATATTGGATTGCTATATAATGTAAATATCCAACGTAACATATTAAAGAAATGCCGTATTTATAGGAAACTTTTATATATGACAAGAATAGAAAACAGACACCCGTCTAAACGTCATTAGCCGATACTATATAGCAAAAAGAGAGGTTAGCAAATGGCTTACCCCTCCTTTACCCTCCCTGTAGTTTTTTACAAGCAAGCGATTTTTTTCATATGCCTAATATAGCTTTATAATACCATTAAGGGTAGAAATCAGCAAACTGGCTTTACCCTTAATATCACCAAAACCAATACTGCTTCTTAACCGCAATATATGTAATGACTAATCCAAGCAAAATCACAACCACTAGTATAATTACAATGATACTGATTGATATGTCACTTAGTTTATCTTGTGTCAGCATATATTTTCCTGTAATATCCAAACTGATACTTGATAAGTCATCCATTTTTAATTGCTGGTACTTATTCTTTGTTTCGTTATATAGATATAAGTATTGATAGCCACCATATTCTAATTTTAATGTAATTAACCCTGGTAAGTTATTACTGTTATTAATAAGAAAGGTAAGGTTTTCATCCTCTTTTTCTATATTTATTTCTGTACTTAATTCATTTTCGTAATTAACAATATCTCTTCCTTTCAGGATTAAGGTATAATCCTCACCTAAAATACGTATTGTCTTTCCTGTTTCATATAATGCCTTTAAAATATTTTTGCTGATTACTTTATAATCTTTTACATCTATTTCTATATCATCGGAATTGTTTTCGTTCTTTAGTTTTTCTATAATGAAAGCTTCATTTTCACTTAAATTCTCTGCCTTAGTACAATTTACTTCGGCAATTGTCTTTTCTATTGTAGCTTGATCGGCGTCTCCACTTTCATTTACTATAACGGTAACGGCTGTACTAAGATCTCCATTTGATACAAGAATTGAGGTCGTACCTATGCTTTTTGCGCTTATGGTTCCACTTGCTGTTACAATTGCGATATCTTTATCGGTTGATTCATAAGTCATGGCTTGGTCGGCATCACTTGGTAATGCACTGGCGGTTAACTTAAATTCGTCTTCTGGTTTTAGTATCACATAATTTTTATTTACCGCAATTTTAGTGGTGGCTACTTTGACTGTGATTTCAATTGACTTAGAAATCTCACCTGCCTGAACTGTTATGGATGTGGTTCCTTTTCCTATCCCCTTTACTTCACCTGTTGGCAAAACTGTGGCTACCCCTGTGTTACTTGAGGAATAGGTTACTGTAGTATCAGTTGCAGTGGAAGGTTTTACTGTTGTAGATAATGTCTGGGTCTTGTCCACATACATTTCTTTTTCATAATTTCCAATCTCTATGTCGGTTACTGCAATATCATTTGTTTTCTTAACTGTTAACTGAAAGCTGTTTTCAGCTGTGCCGCATGTCACTGTTATATTTGCTGTCCCTACAGAAACTGCTATAATCCTTCCCAGTTCATTTATGGTTGCAACTTTTTCGTTACTGGATTGATAGGTGAGTGTTTGATCAGTTGTATCGGTTGGCAATACAGTGGCTGAAAGCAATTGTTTCTCTCCAACTGCCATGCTTGCCTGATAATCTCCCAAATCAATTTCTGTTGCAACTATGACTTTTACTTCGTTCACTGTGATTTGTATACTTTTTGAGATTGCTCCTGCACTTACTGTAATCGTAACGGTTCCTTTTGCGATTGCCTTGACTTCACCTGTTGAAAGTACCGAAGCAATATTGGTATCACTTGATTGATAAGTTATGGTTGCGTCAGTTGCATTGGAAGGTAATACGGTGGCTGAAAGTGTTTGAGTCTTTCCTGCCTCCATTTCTGCTTCAAAATTACCGATTTCTATATCGGTTACTTCTACATCGTTTGATTTCTTAACGGTTAACTGAAAGCTGTTTTGAACGGTTCCACAGGTAGCTGTGATTTGGGTTGTTCCAGCTGAAACTGCTGTAATTCTTCCCATTCCGTTAATGGTTGCTACACTTTCGTTACTGGATTGAAAGGTTACCATTTGATCGGTTGTATCGGTTGGTAATACGGTGATGGACAGTAGTTGTTTTTCTCCTACTATCATTTCCGTTTGGTAATCTCCCATATCAATTTCGGTTGCATTTACTGTTGTCTGGTTGTTGTCTATTTCAGTTGTTGTTTGGTTATTTTCTATGGAAGCTGTTGACTGACTGTTTGCTATGGCAACTGTTGTTGCATTATGATTTAGAATATTGTTTTTTGTTTTTGATAGTTTTCCAGATGTTTCCTTACTTTCTGTAGCGGCAGCTAATGCACTTTTGCTGTTAGAACTGTTTACCGCTACTATCTTTTGTGAAGCAAGACATGTGCTGTTACTACAGAAAATTAGTAATAAACTTAAAACTATTAGATTAAACTTTTTCATCTTCTTAACCTGTCACCCATTGTATTTTTTATCATTTATACTTGCTGTAATGCTAATTAATTGAATTTATCTTGTTAATACCCCGAGTCCTTCTAATACATAATTGAAATAGGTTACTTTATCATATTGTATTCTGGCTTCTACGGTCAAACCATTGCTAAAATTCACCTTGTCACCAGATTTACTTACCAGATAGGTATAATCTGGCTCAATTTTTACTTTAAAATAGGTACTAGAACCTTCTGAATTACTGCTCTCAGTCGTTGATAAATCACTATCGATTTGTGTTACCTTGCCTGAGACTGTCCCGTATACACTTTGCGTAAGTCCTGAAACTGCAATGTCTGTCTTATCTCCTACCTTAAGTCTTGCGGCATCATCCGCAGATACGTTGGCTTGTATGATATAATCATCATTTTCTGAGGAAATACTGGCTAAGGCTTGGGTTGCCTGTACTACCATTCCTTCTTTATAGTCACTTAGCATATGAATGGTACCTGTTGTATTGGCTTTGATGCTGTATTGCTCCTGACCTATTCCGATGGCATCTAATTGTGCATTAATGGAGTCTAATTGTGCTTGACTCTGTAGGATGGAATCTTCGGCTGATTTAATAGCAGAATAATATACTTCTGTGATTTTATTTTGATTTTTCACAAGCTCGGCTTCAATTTGTTCATCAGAATAACCCGAGGATTTGTATATAGACGCATCTACCTTATTTTGAGCAACCTGACTCTTATATGTCTCATACTGGCTATAATAAAGACTATCTTCGGTATTAGACTGGTCAAAATAGTTCGTATCATCCTTAATGGACTTTACTAATTTTTGATATTGGGAAATTTGCGTTTGGTAGATTTCCTTTTGACCCTCTAGCTGTTCACTCTGTACATCCAAGTCACCGCTCTTGATTTCAAATAAAGTATCGCCTTCTTCTACATTCATGCCTTCACTGATACTAATACTGACAATTTCTCCTGTATAGGGTGCCATCGCATAATTTTTATTAGTACTTTGTACTACTCCGCTGGACTTAATGATATATATCTTTGGAGTCTTGACGCTCCATATGGTTACTGCCACTAATAATATGGTTATGGTTAGGATTATCATGTAACCAAAGGGTGGTATTGTTTTATCATAGAGCAATCGGTTGTCCCTTAGCTGCTCCATTGTTTTGATTTGTTTACTCATTATCGGTTCTCTCATGTTTTCTATAATTATAACGTTCACTAATATAATTAATCTTTTTTAATACATTGTTTCAATATTTATTCATCTACTCTTTCTACAAAAATATCTGCTACAATTTTACTGTCTACATTTGATATATATACAACATATACTTTACTTTTTATTGTCTTATAATTTTCATATGCCAAAATACGTATTTTATCAACAGCAAAATGTATGTCCCCTTCTTCCCCAGAAAATCTACAATAATAACAATTTTTAATTTTAAGTATTGGATAAAATTTATACCCCTTATCTGGATGATGCAAAACTCTATCTAGCTGACGCATAAGTGTATTTTCAGTTCTAAACTCCATATCATTATCATACTTACCTTCACTTATATGTATTAAAGGTCCTATGCACTTTGCTCCTTTACTTATGATATAATTATCAATCTGATTAACTAAAACATCTATACCTAACTCTGATTCTTCATCATTTATTTTTCTCTCAATAATATTAGTTAACTTTAAAATTCTTTCTTCTTTAATGTCTAGTATTCTGCACATAATATCTCCTTAGTTTAATATTAATTAAAATCTAATCCTATTTTATTTCTAGCTTTTAATATTAAACTATCTTCTATTAATTCTTGTTTATTACATATTATATTTTCCATTAATAATATAAAGTATGACACTCCTGAACTTTTTTCTTTTAACACAAATAATATACGAGGCTTATTTTGAATATAATTATATAACTCTATAGCCTTTTCTTTATTAATTGTATAATTTATAATTACTAATATTGAAATTATTAAATAGTAGTAATAAATATTAGAACACTTAATTTCCTTATAAGACTGACATAACTTTAAATTAATTTTTACATTCAACTTCCCATTATCGTACATTTCCCATATTGTGTTGCACATAAACATCATTTCAAACGCACTAATAGTTTTTTTACTAATTAGTTCTTCTGCCAAAATTTCTTTTTTATCTAAAATAAAAGTATTATTAGAGATATTATTATTAAAACAAATCCAATAAAACAAATTATTTTTATACTTTGAAACTTTAAAAAACAAATCTATATCATTTATTTCAGTTGAATTACTAAAACACCCTCCTACTAAAATCATACTATTAATTAATAAAATAATTAATAACATAGGATATGTTATTATTGAAATTGAATAGAAAACTAAACTCATTATAATAATAAATAGTGATATAGCTGGTCCACCGAGGGAAATATATCTAAATTTTTCATAAAATATTGATAAAGAATCTTCTGATGTAATCTCTTTTTGATAATCGAAAACAACTGTTCCACTTAATAACCACTCTGGCGAAAACTCTAATTTATATTTTTTTTCATTATTTAAAGTTTTTGTTATTTTAATTCCCAATACTATTAAACTTAATAAAGAGTATTTGTAATACTTGCCTACTATGTAATGCCCAAATTCATGTGCTTCTATTGATAATATTAAACTAACTCCTACTTCTATAAATACACTACTTATAGATAGTTTCTGTGAATCTATAAATACAATATAATAAAATACACAAAATGAAATAATGGATAATAAAACTATTAATAAACTCTGAATTAGATTTTTCATATTATTTCCTATTTCTATAAAAATATATGCTTACTTCTATTAATGCAAATAACCCTGCAATAACAAAAACAGTTATATAGTCCCTAATAACATCCCCAGTCTGAATAAAACCATAAATCACTGCCATAATTAGACACATAATAATAAATTTTATAATTCTAGTCTTTACATTCTCCTTCATCTTTCTTCTTACCTTTCCAACCTATTATTTTAACCTGAGCCTACTAATATAATGTAAAGCTTCTTAATACTATTTAAGATAAACTTCTCATTAGTAGGCTCAAGAATTGCTACATATCTAATTCTTAGCTATGAATTAAATACTATCGTTTTTTCATTAATGATTTATATGTTTTATAGAGCATTGCCCCATAACAAGCTGCTATTCCTGTCAGAATACCAACAGCTACCACACGACTAACTACTGTAGCAATTGCAGCTGCATTTAGCGCTGCCCAACAACCAACTTTTATGGCAGCTGCTTTTAGCACATCATATACTATTCCTCCTAAGATGGTAGCAGCTATCCATTTCAACGCTGTTTTTGCTGTAAAAGCTCCTCCTCCTTCAATTATCATCATTTCTTCTTCTTCCATAACTGCAAATCCACTTGGCATTGCTAATGCCCCTTCGTAACACATTTCCATTATTGGACTCTCCTTTTTATTTTTTTTCAATTGTTTGCAACCAATTGATTTAATTTATGTAAAACATATGTTTAACACCGCTTATGTATAACTTACTTCATTTTCATTTTCTATTATAAGAACGCTTTCATAATCAAATTCATTAGTCTCTTCCTCTCGAATCACAAAGTTCCCCTGTTGCATTTCCCATAGTTTATAATATTGCCCTTGTCTTTGTAATAGTTTCTCATGCGTTCCCTGTTCTACTACTTCACCCTTATCAATCACAAGGATTTCATCACAGTTCTTCACTGTGGCTAATCGGTGGGCAATAATTAGCATAGATTTACTTCTAAATTTATTGTAGATCATATCAAAAATGATATTTTCCGTAGCAAAGTCCAGATTACTTGTACTTTCATCCAGTATGTAAAATTCATTTTTCTTTAAGAAAGCTCTAGCCAGTGCAATTCTCTGCTTTTCTCCACCACTAAGCCCATTCCCTGCTTCCTCTAGATAGGTGTAATACTGCATCGGAAGCTTTTTGATAAAATCATGGGCATCTGCCGCTTTGGCCGCCTCCTTTACCTCATCTAGGGTAGAATTCATTTTACTGACTTTGATATTATCATAGATACTTTTCGAAAATAACTCAATGGACTGTGGTACATAGGAAATAGCTCTTCTAAGTGATGTATTGCTATATTCATTGATATCCACACCATCAATTAAGATTTCTCCATTTTCGGGTTCATAATATTTCAAAAGCAATTTTGCAATGGTAGACTTCCCACTTCCACTCGCACCTACTAATGCGATTTTTTTCCCTTTTGGTATCGTAAAGCTGATATCCTTTAGTACAGGCTTTCTGTTGCCATAACGAAATGTTACATTCTTAACTTCAATATCCCCTTCAATCATTTCAATATTTTGATAAGCATTCCTATTCTCTGTTTCTTGTTCTTCTTCATAATCCAAAATTTCTGTCATTCGTTTCATAGAAATATTAGCCTCTTGAATCTGTAATTGTAGTCCTACCAGTCTTGATACTGGATCCATAAAATAGCCTGACAAAGTCATAAATGCCATCATAGCACCTAATGTAGTATGATTGTTGATAACCTGCATAATTCCAAAATACATTAATATTAAATTTCCTACTTGTGAGATTAGTTCTGAAATAGAACCCTGAATATTAGAAAGCATTCCTTCATTTAAAGAAATCCTTAATGACTTAATATACTCCCTCTCAATCCCCTCAAGCTCTGTTTCCTCATTCGCATTTCCCTTCACGGTCTCCACCGCTCTAAGTCCTTCAATAATCTGCGAATTTAGTATAGATGCCTGCTGCATCTGTTCTTCATTAATCTTTTTATAAGGCTGTTTGAAAATAAATACTAGTAAAATACTGATAATTGTCATAAATAGTATAATGACAAACAAACCTGTATTCATCTTAAACAGGATAACACCTGTAACTAACGCCATTGCAATGTCCATAATCAGTGTAAGGGCAATGTTGGTAAAGATATCTTTAATCGTAAAGGCGTCCGAAAACCTTGTAATAATATCTCCTGTTTTTCTAGTGGCAAAAAACTTCATCGGTAATTTATAAATATGTTCAAAATATCCAAGCATTAACGGAATATCAATCTTCTGTGACAGATAAATCATCATCCATTGTCTTACAAAACCTATGACTACCTGTGTTACCGATAATAGGGCAAATACAATCAGCACCATAACTAATGTATTTTTCAGCTTATAGGGTAAAATCTCATCCATCAATATTTTATTAAACAGAGAGGATACTATTCCCAATACCGTCAATAGAATAGATGCCAGAATCGAATAGGCAAACAACTTTCTTTGCGGTACTAATAACTTAACATAACGATTAAATAGCTTTTCATTTTTCAACTTTCCTGTAGCAAACTGCTGATTCGGCTTTAGAATGAGCATCGCCCCCGTAAAGTCTTTATAAAACTCATCAATCCCTACTCTCATTAAATCCTTGGCTGGATCACCAAGAACCACATGCTTATCTGTTATCTTAAAGATAACTACAAAGTGGCTTAAACCTTCCTTCGTAACGATATTCGCAATGGCAGGAAGTGTATACTTACTTAAAAAACCTTCCTTATCCACGCGTACCGCCTGTGAAATAAATCCAAGCTCGTCCGCACATTTACTAAGACCAATCAGGTTCGTTCCCTTTAAGTCGGTTCCCATCATATCCCTAAGCCTTGTAATCGTTGTTTCTTTCCGATAATGCAAGCATATCATAGCCAGACATGCTGCTGCACAATCCGTTGCATCCTGCTGTTTTACATAGGTATATCTCATATTTACTCCTTGGTCTTTAGATCATACTAATATTTTTTATACTATTTTAAATGGCAATTTCCGTAAGTGAGACTAATAGCCTCTATTATCTGCCTTGCTCCTAGTTTTTCCAGTGGTTTGCTAAAAAATCCTATTAACAATTTAACAAAATACGATTTTTTTTTCAATAAAAAGTCACAATCGGACTGTTTGAAAGCACAAATGGACTATTTAAAAGGAAGCCCCCTCCTACATTGCTCCTACATTTCTGACTTACTGATTCTCATATTTCACTATTCTCCCTTATATCCACTATACTCCAATTCTTTCCCTTTTACCTTAATCGTGATAGCTCCAACATCTTTGGTTATCATTACCTCCATTTTACTAGCTTCAAGCCTTTGTAGCAATTCCTGATGCGGATGGCCATATCGATTATTCTCACCGCATGAAATAATAGCATATTCTGCATTTATTTTATCTAAGAATTCCTTAGATGTTGAGTTCTTTGACCCATGATGTGCTACTTTTAAGATGTCATAATCTTTTGTAATTATTTCTGTAATTTCCTTTTCCCCTTTTGTCTCAATATCTCCTGTAAGAAGCATATCTAATTCACCATATCTTAAGCTTAATACCGTTGAATAATCATTTCTAGATTCTGGACCATATTCTTTATATGGATGCAAACATTCAAGCTCAAGTCCCCCTTTTGTCAGCTTATTACCTTTACTAAAATAAAATACATGGATTCCAGATTCTTTCGCTAATTGTTCTAGCTCAGTAAAAGCATCATCTTTCATTCCTATATCAGGCAAAATGAGATTATCTATTTTATAATCAGAATTTATGATTTCGATTAACCCGGATTTGTGATCTTCATCTGGATGAGTCAAGATACAGTAATCTAATTTCTTAATTCCGTTTGATTTTAAATAGGGTAATATTCTATATTTACCTACATTCCTTACATCTGTGCTTCCACCATCAATCATATAATTTGTTCCATCTACTGACTGAATCACAATACCATCTCCCTGCCCAACATCAAGAAAGGTAACTGTAAATTCATTTGGCATTCGATAGGTAAGGATACCAATCATGAAAATAACGATTAGTAAATACCTCTTTTTTTCTTTTCTCTGTAAAAGATAGAGCATCATAATTAGCAACACATAGTAAATCACAATCTGTACAATCAAAGGCTTTCCAATAACAATGGTTGAAAACGGCAGCTTTTTTGCTATGTTGCATAATGCTTCATATAGTCTTAGAATATAACTTCCCATCCCTATCATAAAACTACCAAGACTGACACTGAATTCAGCGCATAGACAGCCTAATATTCCGGATAGCAGAACATAACTCATAATAGGCAGAACAACCAAATTTAATAAGATAGAATAAGTGGGAAATTCATAATATGAAGATAAGATAATGGGGAGTGTAACAACTGTTACCCCTAGACTTGACAAAAAAGCTTTTATAATACCAGATTTGTATGGTATTGTTTTGATTAGTATCGGTGTTACCGCTCCAATTCCAAGCATTGCACCAAAAGACAATAAGAAACCTGTATTAACCAGATAAAGAGGATTCTCCATGAGAACCAGAATGGCTGCCAAGGCTACTGCAGATAAAATATCATAGGTTCGGCCAAGCATTCTGGCAAGCATTGCTACGATAAACATTATCATCGCCCTGCAAGCAGAAACACCAAAGCCCGTCATATTTGCATAGCATATCACAATTACAATTCCTATGCTGCCTGCAGTCTTGTAACCCAAACCGCATTTTTTCAATATATGAAATAGAAACATTCCAATGATACCTATATGTAATCCACTTACACAAAAAGCATGCAAAATACCGCCCTTTTGATACAGCTCCTTAATATCAGCTGTAAAGTCAGATTTGTCCCCCAGTACCATTGCCTTGAAAGTGCCGCTTTCAGAAATATTCTTTGTTATATCGTCAAAATTGCTGCCTAATTGCCTTGCAAAGCTTGATAAAGTATTTTGTATGAAGCTGTATTTTGTATCTATAATTTCAAGCTTCATTGCCTGTATACCAAAATCTATGTTTTGGCTTTTGTAATATAAATAGGAATTAAACTGCCCTAGGTTAGATGGTTTTTGGAATTTTTTCGATTTACCGATGACTTCGATTTGATTGCCAATTGATATGGCTTTTGAATGGTTTGTATAAATAATAATATTATTTGCCTTTACTTTTTTTGAACCTTGTTTTAAATACACATGTTTTATATATAACAATAACTGCTCATTCTTTTCCTCCTGCTTATATACTTTCCCGGTCACACTAATCGATTCATTATTATTAATTAAACTTGCCGCCATTGACTCTTTAGTAGTCAATGGCAAGCTCGCCAATCCAAGTGTGTCAATGAGCAATAAGCAGGCAATCACAAGAACATAAACAAGTGCACCAATACATAGCGGACGCTTACTCATTGATTACATCCTCCTTTCCACTCGTCACTATGGAATCGTTTTCGATAATATCTAAATTACGTTCAAACAGTGTATCGAAATTTATTACCTCTCGATATGTAATGTCTGTTTCACCGTTTATTAAAATCTGAACTTTATTAATAGTGGAAAGCTCCAGCAAAGAATTAACTACTGAATATACTGGCACTGACTCACTTAAATCATACGTCTTATTCAAAAATCCCTCGTCAAAATTTACGTAGCAAATACCATTTTTTATAGAAACACTAATCAGCTTTGTTTCCGGTGGTATCGTGGGATATACTTTATCAGAAGTAGGACCTTTAATCAATTGCTCTATAATCAGCTTTTCCATTGATATATTACTGCTGTATACCACATCGACCGAAGTTTCTATCAATTTATTGCCTTCCGTATTTGCATAATATAAGGTAAGCTTTGTCCTTTCGTAGGTATTAATCTCATCCCCGGTATTTTCAATAAAATTATCTGTGGTCATTATTCCAATTACATTTCCATTAACATCAGTAAGCGGTTTATCATTAATATAAAAGGAAACAAATTCAACGCCCGGTATTTGGGTCATCATTCTAACAACAGCGGTTCTAAGCAGCACCTCCGTAACTTCCGACATATCATAATAGCCTTTATCAAATGTAATATATACCTGATTAGATTCTAGTGTATAATTCAATACCTTAACGTTATCCGGTTTTGCTTTTTTATAGTTTGCATTTTTAGGGTTTTCATCAAGTAGTGCAATGAACTCTCCAACTATTTCATTGGTAGCTTCACTATTTGGCTGATATGCCTCTGTCACTATTTTCGTCTCTTCTTTATTCACATAATACATAAAATAGCCTGATGAAACTGCTTTTTTATTGCCACAGGCTGTCAGCAACAGACCTAGAATGGTACAAAAAAATATAATTCTTAACTTATTCATTCTTACCTCCATTCTTGCTTATTTTTTATAGCAGTAAGGTTAACTATTTATCACTAGGATATATAATTAAGAGGAACTCTTACCGTAAAGGTCGTGCCTTCCCCTTCCTTACTGTATACCTTAATCGCACCGCGATGCATCAAAATGGCATTTCTGGTAATAGAAAGCCCTAAACCAGTGCCTCCTATTTCTCTGGAATGAGACTTATCTACCCGATAAAATCTTTCGTATATATGCTCTACCGATTCTTCTGGAATCCCAATTCCAGAATCTGCTACTTTAATATAGAAATACTTATGGTCAGCATTCAAGGATACATGTACCCATCCATTTTCAATATTATATTTTATCGCATTCTCAACCAGATTCGATATTGCAAGTGTTATTTTAACCTCGTCTACCTCTGCCGTAACAGGACGAAAGCTCTCAAATATCAACTCAATATTGCTCTTGGCCGCTATTGGACGTAATCTCTTTAAAATAAGCTCTAAAAGCTCATTGATATTCACCGAAGCAATATTTAAATCAGCAGAAGTCTTGTCCAATTTAACAAGAGACAGTAAGTCATTAATAATCTTATTCTCTCTGTCAATTTCCTGTGTAATATCAATCATAAATTCCTTATATAATTCTGCCTGCACATCCTCTTGTGCAATCAGGGAATCTGCAAGCACTTTCATAGAAGTAAGTGGTGTCTTTAATTCATGAGACACATTTGAAACAAATTCCTGTCTGGAATCATCAAGCACTTTCATCCTTGACATCATCTTATTAAAGGCCTCTGATATCAATTCCGTTTCTGTATAATCTGCAACTGATATTTTTTCATTGATATAACCTTCATTCAAGGCTTCTATTGCATTACTGACTCTGGCAAAGGGCTTTACTAGAACCCTTGCCAAATAAAACGCAAGCGTTAGGATTACAATTCCCATACCAAACTGGAGTAAGGAAGCCTTTTGGTAAAGAATTGAAATACTATCCCTTATACTGTCAGTCGAAATACTAACCAAAATCACACCGACAGAATCTTTTGTAATTGTATCAATAATTGGAACTGTCAACTGGATATAATTATTTTTCTTTATATAGCTGGTTGTATTTTCTCCTTTAAAGCATTTAATTACCTCTTCTGATACAATTGTCTTACCTTCCTCTAACACATAAGTATCTTTAATAATTTTAAATGCATTATCAATAACCATTAAGCGTCCGTCATACATTCCAGCCAATTGTTCTATTTCGGCATTAATCATTTCTGAGGTTGGCTCTACTAAATATCCATAGGTACATATCTGATTGGATAAAATTTTACACTGATTTGATACGTCAATGCTTCTTTGTTGAACGGCTCTGTCCTCATAACTGTCAATAATTCCACTTTTTAGTAAAAAGCCCGGAATAATACCAACCAAGGATAATGCTATCATCAACCTGAATTTCAAGCTATTAACAAATTTTCCCCTTTTTTTTAATTTCAAAAATATAATAAACACCTACTTTTCATCTCTTCGCTACAACAATATTAGCATTTACACATCATGAATTCAACTGTTAGTTTTCTATTATGAAAAAGATAATCTATCTTACATTGACAAGATATCTCTTCATTTGTAATCACCTAAATAGACAGAAATATAGGTCTGAAAGTAATACTCTCAGACCTGATTTTTATTGCTTAATAATCCGATTCTTTACCTACTCCTGGAAGTAATAGCCCACGCCCCATTTTGTATGAACGTATTTAGGTTCACTTGGGTTTGATTCAATTTTTTCTCTTAATCTCCGAATATGCACATCGACTGTCCTGACATCTCCAGGATATTCATAGCCCCATACAATATTTAGCAAATTCTCTCTGCTGTACACCTTGTTCGGATTAAATACTAATAATTCCAAAACATCAAATTCTTTTGCCGTAAGATTAATTTCTTTTCCTGAAATATATACCCTTCTGCCTTCACAATCAAGTTTTAAATCACCAATCTGTATCATCTTTTTATTTTCTGCTTGTTCTGCCTTTTTACTTGTTCTCCGCATAATTGCCTTGATTCTTGCTTTAACCTCTAATATATTAAACGGTTTTGTTATGTAATCGTCTGCTCCGTATTCAAGTCCTAATATTTTATCCATATCATCTCCTTTTGCGGTCAGCATGACAATTGGCATAGTAGAAAAATCTCGAATCTGCTGGCATACTTCAAATCCGTTTAACTTGGGAAGCATTACATCAAGTAATACAATGTCATATTCATGTTCCTTAGCCAGACTCAGGGCTTCCTCCCCATCATAGGCACAGTCTACATCCATTCCATCCTGTTCAAGACTAAAACGAATTCCCTTAACAATTAATTTTTCATCATCGACAACAAGTACTTTCTTTCCCACGATTTTCACCTCATTTTACTGTAATCATATCTTTGACCTTATTAAAAACTCCCTCTTTAATCCCTTCAATCTGCATTAGTTCTTCAATTGTTTGAAATTTACCCTTAGATTCTCTATATGCAATGATACATTTTGCTTTGGAAGTGCCGATACCAGGTAAAGTAGTAAGCTTCTCTTCATCTGCCGTATTGATGTTAACTAACCCCGAAGCCGACTCTTTGTCTGACTGTTCCAATTGCTCAGCGTCCTCTTCTGAGGGAACTATAATCTTTTGCCCATCTTCTACACATTCAGCAAGATTTAAATAGTCATCCGCAGCGTTTTCTGAAATACCTCCTGCTAACTCAACCACTTGATATAATCTTGCTCCATCTTCTACCTGATATACACCGGGATTTTCAACTTCACCGCAAATATATACATAAATCATTGTGTTATCCTGCGCACTGTCTTTGTTATTATCCGCTTCGTACTCCACTTTTAATTCCTCTGTTTGGACTTTATCGTCCTCCTTAAGAGATACCTTTGTTTTCGAGCTGTCCTCACAGCTATACAAACACCCACATAATAAAAATGTAATACATATTATAATATATTTAATGAATTTGCCTATTTGCATATTACCTCCATAATAGCTTATGGATTTCCCTCTATGCCAGACTACTTTATTGTAACTAAAAAATCTGATTATTACAAGTTACTTTTTTCCTATTTTTATTCCCATTTAAATAATACTACTCCAACTATAGCTAATATCATTCCAAATAATTTTTTCCACTCAAATTCAACCTTGTCTACTCCGAATACACCAAACAGCTCAATTAGATAAGCTACAATAAGCTGTGATATAACAATAATCATAACCGCTTTTGCCGGTCCTAATGAAGCCATACTTTTAATCACTGTATAAGTGATTACAGCTCCAAATACACCACCAAACAGCATATATTTAGGACTGACCTGCATCAGTCCTGCAAAACTTTCTCGTCCGGTAAAAAACCATGCTCCGATACAAATAATCAGGGCGCTAAATTGAACCCAGCTATTTGATACCCAAATACTGGTGTCCTTTGTTACCTCAGTATTAAAAACCCCTTGAACACTCATCAGTGCTCCTGCAACCAAAGCAATAATAATTCCAATCATCCTTCCACAACCTCCATATATTGTCATATGCAAATTATTTCCACATAATTGGAATTATATTCATTTTGATAACCTATGCTATTTTGACATTTCTTCTATAGCCTGTGCTACGTCCTCACCTTTCCAAATATTAGAAAAGGCGATTTCAAGCTTGAGCCAATAATCTTCATTTTCCATCTGCTTTGGTACATTTGCTGAATTTTCATACTGCTTTAATACATTTGCAATATTTTCACTGTTGTAATTGATATCATTTCGAGAAGACAGCTTTCCTGCCTCTTCATACAATTTGTCTGCTTTATCATAAGTAAGATATTTTGCAAATTTTTTTGCTTCCTCTGCTTTTTGGGTATAGCCATTGACAAATACACCGTAACTGATTGCAAGTCCCTTACTTTCAAGTTCTGTTGTTAAATTGGGTAGTGGAACAATTTTAAAACTACTGTTTTTATCTACAATTGTTCCCATACCACTTATTGCATCCTCTTCAATAGAACTGCCCTCCTCTATCTGGCTGTTGTCCTCTGATGAGCTGTTAGTTTCTAATGATTGATTGTCCGAAACACTATTTTCTTGTGCAAAGCACTGTCTTAGCATTTTTTCAATGCCGGCAGTAAAGTCTTTTAACGTTGATTGGCTTATCTGCTTAGTAACATTTGGTTCTTTTGAAGAACTCTCAATGTTTTCTGTGTTGTCTTTGGAAGCTTTTTCAGAAGCATTGTTAACATTTTTCTCCTGCTCTTCTTTCGAAGTATCATCTTCTTTTGCTTCATTAACTCCTTCTTCATCTGTTTCATATATTTTGCCAGTATTTCCATTTTGGTTAATCGCTTGAATGCTATCACTTGTTTCACCTTCTATCATTTCTATTTCTGGTAGTTTGTCCGTTTTTGCAATTGTAAATACACTTTTTCCGGCAGTAAATTTTTCAAATGCCGTTTCATAATCAACCGTCTTTGCATCAATTGCAAAATATTGATTCAGGTTTTGGTAATAGGTCAGCGCTTCCTGCAATTTGTTCCTATCTAAAATATAATTTTCATTATTAATCTCATCATTATTCAAATAATTTCCAACAAAAAAATAATTACATAAAATGTCAGTTACATCCCAGTTAAATATTGCTTCCACACCTTCCGGTGCGTCAAATTCATCCGCAAATGTGAGAATCTCATCTATCGTTTCCGGTGCTTTCGTAACATAATCCTGATTATATAACAAGTAGCTTGTTTCAAAATACATTGGATATGCTAACAGCTTATTTTTATAAGTAAATGCATTTAGTGCTGTTTCATAATAGCTATTTTCCGAATAGGTTTCATCCGTATTTTGAAGTGTTAATCCTGCCAAATATAATTTTTCCAAATTACTATTTTCTGCCACAAACAAATCAGGGGCAATCTCATCTCCTAAGACTGCCTGATTGATATTTTCTATATAATCCATTGCGGATACTAATTTCGACGTAACTATAATATTATTTTCTGTACTATATTCTTTGGCTGCCTCATCAATATAGTCACTCAAGTCACTATTAGTATACCACACCACAATTTCAGGCTGCACATCCTTTGTCTCATTTGAATTATCGGCAACATTTTCATTTGTGGTTTCCTTACAGCTGGTAAAGCATGCGATTAACACGACGGTTAAGCTGATACTTATAACTTTCTTAATGATATGCTTCAATTTCTTATCTCCTGTTCACAAATTAGCCAGCAGGAGCTTCTGGCTCTTTACTCCTGTAAACCAGCTAAACTTTTTTCAAGCTTTTCTATCATCTCATTCACATGTTCTTTTGTTATAACCAAAGGAGGAACTATTCTGACTACATTCGTTCCGGCCGTGATAAGAATTAATCCCTGCTCCATTGCCTTTAACACTAAATCATTGGCTGGTTTATTAAGAATTAATCCCTGCATCAAACCTTTTCCACGTCTTCCTTCAACACAATCAAACTTTTCCACAAGTGAATCAAGCTTATCATTTAAGTATACACTTATCTTATTCACATTTTCAACTATATTTTCACTTTCATACAAATCAAATACTTTGCTTACTGCAGCACATGCAAACGGATTTCCTCCATAAGTCGTTCCATGGTCACCAGGTACTAACACTGCTGCCTTTTGACTCATAACAAAGGCTCCTACCGGTACTCCACAGCCTAAAGCTTTTGCACAAGTCATCACATCTGGCTTTACTCCATATCCCTGCCAAGCAAACATGCTGCCACATCTTCCCATTCCACATTGAATTTCATCAAAAATCAATAGAATATCATGGGCATCACAAAGCTTTCTTACCCCTTCCATAAATTCTTTCGTCGCAGGATAAATTCCGCCTTCTCCCTGAATCGGCTCAAGAAGAATTGCACAAGTCTTTTCGTTTACCAACGCTTTTACGCTGTCTAAATCATTAAAATCTGCAAACGAAATGCCGCCTATGAGTGGTTTAAATGCCTCCTGATAGTGTGGGTTTCCTGTTACGGATAAAGCTCCAAGACTTCTTCCATGAAAAGAATGCTTCATGGCTATGATCTCATGATCTGTTTTTCCATCCTTATTAAATGCATACTTTCTTGCAGTTTTGATAGCACCTTCAATGGCTTCTGTACCACTATTTGTAAAGAACACTCGATCAAATCCAGACGCTTTTGCTAACTTTTTGCTAGCCTCTGCCATTGGAACATTGTAATACAGATTCGAGGTATGCATTAATAAATCTATTTGATTTTTTAATGCTGTCTTATATTCTTCATTGCTATAGCCAAGTGCATTAACTGCAATTCCCGCAGCAAAATCCAAATACTTCTTACCATTTGTATCATACAGATAAACGCCTTCTCCTTTTTCCAACACAATTTGATAGCGATTATAGGTATGTAATAAGTATTGTTCTGCCTGTTCCATATAATTATTCATGCTCATTAAAATACCTGCTTTCTGATTCATTTAAAATTGCCGTGCCAATTCCCTTATTCGTAAAAAATTCAAGTAATAAGCAATGTTCAATACGTCCATCTAAAATATGAACTCTGGATACACCGCTCTCAATTGCATCAATGCAATTTTGCAACTTGGGAAGCATTCCCCCACCTACGTTGCCACTTTTTAAAAACTCCTTTGCTTCTGGAATCGTAAGTTCTGAAATTAAAGTTTCTGATTTAAGCGGATCTCTATAAACACCTTCTATATCAGTCAAAAATACTAGCTTTTCTGCCTTTACACTTTTTGCAATGGCACAGGCAGCATCATCTGCATTGATATTATAAGTGTTATAATTATCATCAATACCTACCGGGCAAATAACTGGTATAAAATCATTTTCCAACAGGGTATTGATTAAATCTGTTTTTACCTCTTTTACTTCACCAACAAAGCCAATATCTTTTCCACCTGAAAACTTTTTATCTACACGAATGGTAGAACTATCCTTACCACTGATACCAACAGCCTTTACCCCAAGACTTTCCATCATCTGAACCAGGTTCTTATTCACCTTGTTAAGTACCATTTCTGCTATTTCCATCGTAGGTGCATCCGTTACTCTCAATCCATTGATAAATTGAGACTCCATACCTGATTTTTTAATCCATTTATTGATTTCCTTACCACCACCATGTACTATAATAGGCTTAAAACCAACTAATTTAAGAAGAGCAACATCCTTTATTACATTTTTCTTTAATTCATCATCTATCATAGCACTGCCGCCATATTTTACAACTATTATCTTTCCATTAAATCTTTGAATATATGGTAATGCTTCGATTAAAACCTGTGCCTTTTGAAGCCATAATTCCATTTCCATCTCTTTTCCCTCTTTCCCTTAAGAACGATAATCCGCATTTATTTTTACGTAGTCATAGGTTAAATCACAACCCCAGGCAGTTGCTTTCGCATCCCCCATCTTAATATCTGCAATTGCAGATACTTCAGTCTCAGATAAAATTTTTGTTGCTTCCTCTTCACTGTAGTTCAGAGCAACACCGTTTTCTATAATTTGTAACTTACCTGCTTTACTTTCGAAATATAAATCTACTTTTTCAGGGTCAAATTGCGCACCCGAATAGCCCATTGCACATAAGATTCTACCCCAATTTGCGTCATGCCCAAAAATTGCTGCCTTAGTAAGACTCGAGGTAATAACGGATTTACTTAATACAACAGCCTGTTCCTTTGACTCAGCTCCAATTACCTGAACCTCAAACAAAGCCGTTGCTCCTTCTCCGTCACCTGCAATTTTCTTAGATAAACAAGTATTGATATAATTAAGTGCTTTCTTAAATTGATTGTAATCTTCATTTTTTGACGTGATTTCTGCATTACCAGCTAAACCATTTGCCATTAATAATACCGTATCATTCGTTGAAGTGTCACCATCTACTGATATCATGTTATAGGTGTCCTTAACGTCCTCGCTTAATGCCTCTTGTAAAAGCTCCTTGGAAATCGCAATATCCGTTGTTATAAAAGAAAGCATGGTACACATATTTGGATGAATCATTCCTGATCCTTTACACATACCACCTATTGTCACACACCGGCCTCCAATGATAACCTCCACAGCAGCTTCCTTTGGCAACGTATCTGTGGTCATAATGGCTTTGGCTGCTGCATGACCATCTTCAATTGTTTGTCCAAGCTTTTGAGCCATTACTTTCACACCCGCCTTAATCTTATCCATTGGAAGCTGCTTTCCGATTACTCCCGTTGATGCAACTAAAACGCTGTTTACTGGTATATTTAAAGACTCGGAAGCCTCAGTTGCTGTTTCCTCACAATATTGAAACCCTTCTTTGCCTGTACAAGCATTTGCAATTCCCGCATTAATGACAACCGCCTGGGTATACGGCGAATGGTCTGTCAATTCCTTATCCCATAATACAGGTGCTGCTTTCACAATATTCGTTGTGTAAGTTCCTGCTGTTTTACATGGCACCTCACTGTAAATCAAAGCCATATCTTTTCTATCCTTGTATTTGATACCAGCAGCTGTACAAGTAGCCACAAAGCCCTTAGCTGCAGTCACTCCACCGTCAATTATTTTCATCATACTTACCTGCCCTTTCTATTGAATAAATGTTGTTATATTATCTACATTTAATGTAATATCATAATAATTTAAGTCCTCTCGAAATGTCCATCCAAGTTCCTGCCAAAAGGAATTTCCCAATTCATTTTTCTTAAAGGCAATTAAAGTAACCTTATTAATCTGCTCATTTTCTAAAGCCTCAAGGGCAGCTTTTGCCATTCGCTTCCCAATTCCATTCTTTCTCTTACTCTCTTCCACACATACATGATAAAAACAACCCCGTCTTCCATCATGCCCACACAGTATGCTGCCAACTATCTTTCCATCCTCCTCTGCCACAATACTTGTAGTTGGATTTCTTTTTAAAAATCGCTCTATATTCTCATAGGAATCATCTATGCTTCGAATTGCAAATCCCTTAATACTTTCCCAAAGTGCACGAACCTCTTTATAATCATCAATTTTCATTGTCCTAATCATTCTTTCTACCTCACTTTATGGAAACATTGGTACTAAATCAAGCCCCATACTTTCTTTCAGACCAAACATCAAATTCATATTCTGAACAGCCTGCCCTGCTGCTCCCTTTACAAGATTGTCCATAGCTCCCATCATAATAACACGATTTGTTCTAGGATCAATTTTGAAATTTACATCTACATAATTACTTCCCTCAACCCATTTGGTTTCCGGACATATATCCTTGTCAAGAACTCTTACAAATTTTTCATTCTGATAATATTTATCATATACCGCTTTCATCTGCTCATAGCTAACATCTTTACTTAGTGAAGCGTAAGCCGTAATTAAAATTCCACGATTCATAGGAACCAAATGAGGAGTAAAATTAATCTTAATCTCTTTGTTTGCTGCATAGGATAATTGCTCCTCAATCTCAGGAGTATGTCTATGAACTGTTACTCCATATGCCTTGATATTTTCATTGACCTCGCAATACAGATTATCTATCTTCGCTCCTCTTCCTGCACCTGAAGTACCTGATTTGGCATCTATAATAATTGAATTTAAATCAATCAAGCCTTCCTTTATCAGCGGATAAATGGAAAGTGTAGAACAGGTAGGATAGCATCCAGGATTTGCAACCAATCTTGCATTTTTTATATCGTTGCGATTTATCTCACAAAGCCCATATACTGCTTCTCCTATAAATTGTGGTGACTGATGTTTTAGTTTATACCATTCTTCATAAATTTTTACATCTTTGATTCTATAATCTGCACTTAAATCAATCACTTTAACCTTAGATAATATCTCTTCACTTACAAGAGAAGAACATAAACCCTGTGGAGTTGCTGTGAAAATAACATCCACCTGTTTTGCTAATTCTTCCATATTATCATCCAAACAATTATTTTCTATAATCTGAAACATATTACGATAAACCTCAGAGTATTTCTTATCTATATAGCTTCTTGAGCCAAACCACTTTATTTGAGTCTCTCTATGTCCGACAAGAATTCTTACTAATTCTTGACCTGCATATCCTGTCGAACCAATAATACCTGCTTTTATCATAATAACATCTCCTTTATTTCCTGTTGTATCAGGAATTTTAATATACTTCCAATTTCTTGTATTGCATAATTATACATCACCTTTGCATAATGTGCAACTAAATTTTTTAATATTTTTGCATTATTTAAACAATTGTATTTTTACTCATATAATAATGATAATAATTCTATTATTATTATTCGAAGTCTCTTATTACCTATAACTACAGTCTTTGTTCTATTGATATAATTTGTTTTTTATTTAAAAAAATAGCATATTTCTAACTTCTTTGTATCATATTGCACACATTTATGAATAATAATAATAAAATAATGTATAAAATTGCACTTGAATTTCTATGAATGATGATGTATATTATTCTAAAAGCAAAGGGAGTTATTATCCTTTTCAAAAATATAACATATTAGGAGGCATTTTATGAAAGAGAAAGTTATTTTAGCGTATTCTGGCGGACTTGATACAACTGCTATTATTCCTTGGTTAAAAGAAAACTATGATTACGACGTAGTATGTGTATGTATTAATGTTGGACAGGGAAATGAATTGGACGGTCTGGAAGAAAGAGCCAAATTGTCTGGTGCCACAAAATTATATGTAGAAAACGTAGTAGATGAATTTGTTGATGATTATGTAATTCCTTGCGTTCAGGCAAATGCTGTTTATGAAAATAAATATTTACTTGGAACCTCTATGGCAAGACCTGTTATTGCAAAAAAATTAGTTGAAATTGCAAGACTTGAAAGTGCCGTTGCTATTTGCCACGGTGCAACCGGAAAGGGAAATGATCAGGTTCGTTTTGAATTAGGTATTAAAGCACTTGCCCCCGATTTAAAGATTATTGCTCCATGGAGATGTAATGATACCTGGAAAATGCAATCTCGTGAGGATGAGATTCAATATTGTAAGGAGCATGGTATTGACCTTCCTTTCTCCGCTGATAACAGCTACAGCCGTGACAGAAATCTTTGGCACATCAGCCACGAAGGCCTTGAGCTTGAAGATCCTGCAATTGAACCAAATTATGACCATTTATTAGTACTAAGTGTATCTCCCCAAGAAGCTCCAAACGAGGGTGAATATGTTACTATGACTTTTGAAAATGGTATTCCTATAAGTCTTAACGGAGAAAAAATGAAAGCCTCCACAATCATTGAAAAATTAAATGAATTAGGAGGAAAACACGGCATAGGAATCATTGACATTGTAGAAAACCGTGTTGTTGGAATGAAATCCCGTGGAGTCTATGAAACTCCGGGCGGAACCATACTTATGGAAGCACACACTCAATTAGAGGAATTAATCTTAGACCGTGCTACTCTAACCGTGAAAAAGGAAATGGCAAATAAATTTGCTGATATAGTGTATGAAGGAAAATGGTTTACTCCGCTTCGTGAAGCAGTTCAGGCATTTATTGAATCTACGCAGCAATATGTAACTGGAGAAGTTAAATTCAAGCTTTATAAGGGGAATATAATAAAGGCCGGTACCACCTCACCATATTCCTTATACAGTGAATCCTTAGCCAGCTTTACAACAGGTGAATTATACGACCATCACGATGCAGAAGGCTTTATTAACTTATTTGGTTTATCACTGAAAGTGCGTGCAATGAAGATGGCAGAATTAAGTAAAAACAATTAAAATAAGCAGAATTGGCAAATAATTGAAATATTACTGCCCTTGATAATTACGCTTTTCCACATAAAATAAAGAATAGACTGTTTCATCCTACAGCCTATTCTTTATTTTATTTATTATGTAATTGCACCTGATTCTTTGCATGCAATAGAAATCGCTCTTTAATTTCTGCTATGAGCCTCTCTTCCTGTTTATCATCACCTGTAAAGGGTACAAAACCTCCTGCCATATGGGCATGTCCGCCGCCATTACCAAATCCCATTAAGGCAGATTTGCATAATTCTCCTGCATCACATGTACTAAATTTACTTCGAACCGAAAGCTTCAGCCCCTCAACTTTTCTTGCGTATACTATGGATAAATAGACGTTTGAGATTGACATCATAAAATCAGATATTGTTGCAATAAGCGCCTCGGGACAATCCATCCCTGTATTTGCAAAGCTAATACCTTCAACTATATCAATATTATTAATTGCATTTGCATAGGCATGTAAGTCATCTATTTGCAATACGCTGTGCTCCAGCCTCCTGACAATATCCATATTACATTTGGTATACAAATAATAGAACATATCTAAATCAAGCTTGGAAACTCCTCTGCTTAAATTCGCAGTATCAATTTTTATTCCATAAATCAATGCCGTAGCTGTCATCTTATCAATCGGTATATGATTCTCAATAAAATATTCGCCTACAATAGAAGCACAAGCTCCAACATCTTTTCGTATATCAGCAAATTTATACTCACTGGCTTCATTTAATGGATGGTGATCGATACAGATTACTTCATGACCTATAATATCTTCTACATTAATGTTACCCTTTTGCGAATCCACAAGAATGATTTCATCATTCTCTGTCATATTATGGACATCCTTGATATTAAATAGCGTAATACCAAGTTCCTCTATCATTTTAGCAGTACTTAACCTATCAATCCTTCCCATATAACATATGGAAGATGAAATATTCTTATTTTCTAGCAGCTTCTGCAAGCCATAAGCACTTGCAATGGCATCCGGATCCGGAAAATTATGTGTTTGAATATAAACATAGTTTGAAGATATATTTGACAATATATTATCTAGTTTTGTCATACCCTATTGAGCTGTATCAGCTGATAAACCAGCAAAATAATCATTAATAGAATCCATGTTCACAGATACTACTGTCTCTGGCTTATTCGACTCTATTACATTATATGCAGAATAACCAATCCAACCAATCGCAGCGATTGAAACTAATGAAATCGATAGCTTCACAGCTATTGATTTTCGTTTTTCCTGCATTATAATTTTTTTTCTATTGGCTTTTTCCTTTTTATAGCGTTCCACTTTTTCCTGACTCATACTAAATTCACTCCTCCAATATATAATTTCTGCTTATTTACATAGATGTATTATACACTATATTTGTGAATTTTTGTTAAAATAAATTTGAAATATTAAAATTCATATTAAACGACTGCTATTATACCTCCATCATTTGCATATAATGTACTTACTCCAGCGGTTTCACATAAAATAATATCTTTAAATTTACATTTTTTAAGCAATTCCTCTTTCACCATCAGCGCTCTTTCTGGACAATTGCAATGCGAAATTGCAAGTATTTTATTCTCTGAATCCTTTACCTGCTCTACAATAATATTCATCATCTTATCCAATGCTTTATTGATTCCTCTGGCCTGACCTAACTGACAAATACTGCCTTCGCTGGTCGCTCCCATAACTGGCTTAATATTTAAAGCTCCTGCAACAAATGCCTTTAAATTACTTAATCTTCCATTTTTTCTAAGTGTTTCTAAAGATTCTAACACAAAGTACGTATGCATATTTTCAATATACTCTTCCACAGTTCTCACAACATCATGAAAGCCCATTCCCGCCGTTTCACACTCTTCAGCTTTTAGTGCAATCAAGGTTTCACCTATAGATGCCGATTTTGAATCGAATACATGAATGTTCTTATTTCCCTTTTCTTCATGATAAAGATTCTTACCCAAAACAGCACTATTGTAGGAACCGCTCAATTGACTGGACAAGGTTACTGCATACACATCCTCTGCATCAGTAGTAAACTCCTGCATATATTTTTCAGGAGACGGACATGACGACTTGGGACAATTCGGACTTGCGGCCACCTTTTTAAGAAAGTCAGCCTGATCAAAGAACTCATCATCTACAATAATATGATCATCAACTTGAAGCTGTAATGGGACATTGACAAAATGTTTATCCTCTTTTAATCTTTCTGTAAATTCTCCACAACTATCTACAATTATTTTATAGCTCATAGTTACCTCCTAATTTATGAGAAAACTACTAATTTGTATGTCAATAGTAGCTTTTTATGCAATTTTCTCTTCACTAACTACATAATATAGTTTTGATTACTACTAATAATAGCATACATATAAAATAAATAAAAGTATTTTTATGAAAAATATACTTGTAATATTTTAATTAAATTATCCTGATCCTTTATTCCCATTAC
>NZ_QICS01000007.1 GCF_003201285.1 Lachnotalea glycerini | reverse complement strand
AAATTAGTAGACAAGGGTTTGCAACAAATGATTGCATGACGTAAAGCTGTAGAAAGAAGAATGTCGGAAAGCCGTATGAGGGAAAACCTCACGTACGGTTTGATGAGGGGAAAGAGGTCTTGCGACCTCCGACCTACTCTACAAGACCTTGTTGCATTTATGAATGAAAGCTATCACTTTATATGGTTGGTTAAAGTATAAAATATTACAATAAAACGCCTGCATGAAATAAAATTACATACAAAGTGGTAAAAAATAACAAAAATGTGAGCTGTATTATAATTATAAAGATAAAAGTGCCCAAACAAATTAATGAAAAAAAATATTATTACATAATATTGTTGACATTTTATTTCACGAGGGATATAATTACAGTGTAATCAGATAACATTTTACCTAAATTGGGAGGTTAAAAATGAAAAGAAAACTATTATGTGCATTATTATGTGTATCAACGGTTGCAGCAACAATGATGACAGGGTGTGGGAACAGCAGCGAATCAACAAAAGAAGAAACAAAAGAAGATGTTTCCGATACATCTTCAGAAACTGAGAAAACTGATGCAACAAAGGAAACGCAAGATGTAAAAGAAACGGAGATGACACAAGAGGAGTTAATCGAAGCAGCAAAAGCAGAAGGTACTTTAAGAGTTTATGGAGTACATAGCTATCTTGAAAAAGCAGCAGCAGCTTTTCAAGAAAAATACGGAATTACAGTAGAATGGACACAACTTGGAGAAACAGAACTTATGGATAAAGTTTCAACAGAATGTCAGGCAGGTATTAGTGATGGTGCTGATTTGATATTTGCACAAGATGGAGCTAGAATTAGTGCAGATTTGATAACGCCGGGATACATTCATCAATGGTCGAGTGATAGATTAGGTGCACTAACGGGCAATTCGGACATGAGCTTAAGCGTTTTTGAATACTCAGCAAAGGCATTTATCTATAATAATGAAAAGACCGGAGAAACTCCATATCTTACAAATATCTGGATGGTAACAGATCCTCAATATAAAGGTTTTTTCTCTATGAAAGACCCTACCGCAGAGGGTGTTAATTTTAATTTTCTGACCATGCTTACATCAGATGAGAACGCAGCCAAAATGGCAGAGGCATATAAAGAATATTATGGAAAAGATATTACATTAACGACAGATAATGCAGGTTATGAATTTATTAAAATGATGTATGAAAATGGAGTGGTATTAGGCACTTCTGATACTAAAATATCAGAAGCAATCGGAGCGAAAGGTCAGTCTGATACATGGGTTGGATTCTTTGCAGTACAACGATTTGCGACAGCAGCAGAAAAAGATTTGGCACTTGCCATGAATACCGAGATGAGTCCTTTTGTTGGCTGGTATTATCCAATTTATTCCATTATTTTAGAAAATGCGCAGAATAAAAATGCAGCAAAACTTTTTGTAGAGTATATGCTAAGTGAAGAAGGATGGTCTTTTTGGTCAGAAAATGTTGGAGATTATAATGCCAATACATCTTTGCCTTATGCTGGAGACATTTCATTTGAAGATTGGAAGAAAATTGCAATTGGTGAAGATTTAGATTATGTATACAAAAACAGAGCTGTAGTAGAAGATTTTATTTCTAGTATTCAATAAGATATAAGTATTTTGAACGGTGGTGAAGAATTGAAAAAAGCATTAAACAGACTGACAAATTATTATTCAAAACCATACAACGTTGTTTTATTAGCAATGATTTTGTGCCTGACATATTTAGTTGTGTTTCCACTACTCTCTATTTTTCAAGATACAGTCATTGTTCATAATGCTGAGGTAATGAGAATAACGGGTTCAAAAGCAGGAGATTTGACTGCCTATCATTGGCTGAAGATCCTTTTGGGCAAAGAAAGTATGAATAACTTTTATACACCATTAATGCATTCACTAATCACATCTTTGGGGTCTTGCTTTGTAGCTATTTTAGTGGGTGGATTATATGCATGGCTGGTAGTTCGGACAGATTTAAGATACAAAAAAACAGTTGCCCAACTATTTATGCTTCCTTATATTATGCCTTCATGGACTTTGGCGTTAGCTTGGAGTAACTTTTTCAAAAACAGTTTGGTTGGCGGAACAACAGGAATTTTTACATCCATAACAGGAATAGCTACAGCAAATTGGTTTGCATATGGACCATTTCCTATTATGCTGGTAAGCGGATTACATTATGCGCCATTTGCCTATATATTAATAGGCGGGGTTCTAAGAAATATGGATTCCAATTTGGAGGAAGCAGCAACCGTTTTAAAAACCTCAAAATGGCGCATGATGTTAAAAATAACAATACCGCTTGCTCTTCCCTCTATATTGTCAACATTTATTTTAGTATTTTCATCTGGAATGAATGCATTTGCAACAGCACAGTTTCTGGGTTTGCCGGTTAAGTATTATACTTTAACAACACAGATGTATCGGTATTTGAATGGAACGAATCCGGGAGCAGGATATGCATTGGCACTTATGATGATTATCATTAGTATGCTTGTGCTAGGAATTAATCAAAAAATGATAGGAACCAGAAAGTCCTATACAACAGTTTCAGGAAAGTGCTCTAATATATCTTTGACAAAATTAAGAGGTTCAAGAAATACGATTAGTATCATAGCAGTTGCATTTATCTTCTGTATTACAATTGTTCCGCTGACTAGCTTTGCAATCGAAAGCCTAATCACAATACAAGGTAATTACGAACTTTCTAATTTTAGTTTGAAATATTGGATTGGAACTGATAATGCAATCACTAATGGAATTTTAGTAAATAGTACCGTGTGGAGAGCCTTAAAAAATACAATTATTATTGCTGTATGTTGTGCATTGGGAGCAGGTACTTTGGGATGTTTATCTGGTTATGCAATTGTTAAACGATGGGGAAGCAAGGTTTCTAATATAGTAAATGGGTTAACTTTTATCCCATATCTAATTCCCAGCTTAGCATTTGGAACGATATATTTATCCATGTTTTCACAACAGCGAGGTTTCATACCGGCTTTATATGGAAGTCCAATCCTTCTCTTTATTATAGGAACGGTTAAATATTTGCCTATGGCTTCTAGATCAGGAGTAAATTCTATGTTTCAGATTAGTGCCACATTAGAAGAATCGGCGCAGATATTAGGAGCTGGCTGGGTAAAAAGAATGACAAGAATTTTGATACCAATTCAAAAGCAAAGTATCGTTTCGGGATACCTAATACCATTTATGTCCGGTATGAGAGAGTTGGAATTGTTTGTACTTCTTTATACTCCCGGAACAATTGTCTTAACTGCATTGCTCTTTCAATATAACTCAAAGGGCTACGATCAATATGCTAATGCAATAACACTTATGATTGTATTAATTGTAATTGTAGCGGACAAACTGATAAGTAAACTAACTGGTGCATCAATTGAAACTGGAATTGGAGGTTAAGAATGCCTAATATTTTATTAAAAAACATAACGAAAAAGTACAAAGATAGTGCGGCAGTCGATTGCTTAAATCTGGAAATAAAGGATGGGAGTTATGTGACTTTGTTAGGCCCGTCTGGATGCGGAAAAACCACTACGCTGCGTATGATTGCCGGATTAGAAACACCAACAGAAGGTGAAATATGGATCGGAGATAAACTGGTTTTCTCTTCCCAAAAGGGTATTGATATCACACCTGACAAAAGAAATATAGGCTTTCTGTTTCAAAACTATGCGTTGTGGCCACATATGACAGTATATAAAAATATTGCATTTGGGCTAGAAAATTTAAAATGGAACAAACAAGACATCAGCGTAAGGGTTACCGAATTATTAGAAACCTTGCAGCTTGCAGAATTAGCAGAACGTTATCCTTCCGAACTAAGCGGAGGTCAGCAGCAACGAGTTGCCATTGCCAGAACGTTGGCAACCAATCCGGCTATCTTACTTATGGACGAACCCTTATCTAATTTAGATGCAAAGCTTCGATTGGATATGAGAGCCGAATTAAAACGTTTACATATAGATACAAAATCAACGTTTGTATATGTAACACATGATCAACAAGAGGCAATGGCACTTTCAACAGAAATCTGTCTGATCAAAAAAGGCTTGCTGCAACAATATTGTCAGCCGCTTCAGCTATACAGCAGTCCACAGAATAAATTTGTTGCAGATTTTATGGGAAGCCCATCAATTAATTTTATAGATTTCATGTGCCAAAGCGAAGGAGATGTTCTTGATCTAAAGAGTGAGGACTTCAACTTAAAGTTTAGACCGGATGACGAAAAAATCACAAAGCAATTCGAGACAGCAAGGAAAGTAACATTGGGTGTCAGACCGGAATATATACTAATTCAACCGGATGGAAATATCGCGGCAAATGTTTATTCCTCCTTGCCCTCAGGCATGGAAACAATGGTAATTTTGGAAATTGGTAAATTAAAATTAAACGCAGTCGTATTTGGAAGCAAAGATTACCTGACAGGTTCAAAACAAAAAATCCGTTTTTCAGGCAATAAGAATATACTGTTTGATTATGAAACACAAAACAAGATAGGTTTGGGCTCAATTGAAGTCTGAAATAAATTCTAAAGGAGAAAAATTATGTTAATAAATATGAAAAATCTTTTAAAGGTTGCAAATGAGAATAAGTTTGCAGTACCAGCGTTTAATATTAGCGATTATTCTATGTTAAATGGAATTTTTGAGGCATGTGAGGAGAAACAATCGCCTGTTATTATAGCCATTCATCCGGATGAGTTAAAGCATGTAGGCACTGAAATGGTGTTGGCAATCAGAGAGAAGGCTCATAAGGCAAACTTTCCAGTATGTATCCATTTGGATCATGGTCAGACATTTGAGCAGACAATTCAGGCAATACAAGCCGGATTTACATCTGTTATGATAGATGGTTCCACATTATCTTTCGAGGAAAATATTGCAGAATGTAAAAAAGTAGTTGAGGCAGCACATGCAGTTGGGGTATCCGTAGAGGGAGAACTGGGAACTATCGGTTCAACTGACTCACAGGCTGAAACACAAGGGAACCAAATTATATATACAAACAGTGAAGATGCTGTAAAATTTGTTCAAGAGACTGGAATTGATACGTTGGCAGTAGCAATTGGAACATCACATGGAATATATCCAAAAGGAATGAAGCCAGAATTAAAGCTTGATTTACTGACAGAGATAAAAGGGAAAGTTTCGATTCCATTGGTGCTTCATGGAGGTTCTAATAATCAAGATCACGAAATTAAAGAATCAGTGACACGCGGTGTCAGCAAAATCAATATATCAAGTGATATAAAAGCTGCTTACTATGAGAAGATGAGAGAAGTTCTTGCAGATGAAAGCTTAAGGGAACCAAATGTAATTCAGCCGATTTGTGTTGCACATATGAAGAAAACCGCGTATCATAAAATAGAGTTATTTAATGCTGAAGGGAAAGCCGCTCTATACCAATCATAGAACAAAAAGAATGGGGTCCAATACATAGGAGGGGATAGTACATGAACAGTGAACTAACTGTCTTAGAGTTAATAAAAGATAATTATCAGGAAATTTTTTCGGCAGAAAGAAAAGTGGCAGACTTTATATTAAAGAATCCAGAAAATGCAGTGAACTCTAATGTTTCAGAATTAGCGCAAAAAAGTGGTGTAAGTGATGCTACCATTATTCGTTTTTGTAAGCATATAGGCTTTCAGGGATATTACCAGATGAGGATACAATTATCTGCTGATTTGGGAAGGCATAGTGCAGCAAATATGCTCAATGAAATAGATGAATCAGATCCAGTTTCAAGTATGTTTCAACGTTTTGCCAATAACTTAATTGAAATAGGAAGAAATATAAGCGTGAAAGAAATGGAATATTGCGTTGGGTTAATCAATGGAGCCGATCATGTACATTTGATTGCAGTAGGCAATACGAGTCCACACGCAATGTATATGGGATTTCGATTAGAGCGTTTGGGTGTACACGCTACCTATAATATGCTTCCCGAATATATGATGAATCACATTAACCTTGCAAAAGAAAATGATATTATTATAGCGTTATCTGAATCCGGAAGCTCGAAGCAGATTATCCAGATGTTAGATTTTGCGAAAAGAAAAGGTCTAAAAAATATTGTTATCACGGGATATCGTCATTCTCCAGTTTCAAAATATGCAGATTGCTTATTGCTTACAAAGGTTGCAGGAGAAGCATTCGACTATCTCAAGGAATACTCACACTTGAATTGTATCGCAGTGGTTGACGCAGTATTGGAATGTATTGAGAAAACATCAAAAATAGATTTGAAACCTGCAAATCAACCAGAACTCATTTTTTCTGAATATAAGCTGTAAGGACGGACTCGAAATTATGTTAAGTATTTGTAAATTGTAATGAACGAAATATAAGAAGGCGTTATCTACTATGAAAATAATAGATAGCGTCTTTTTTATGTAAAAGGAAATAGCGTCCTATTACATAAAAATGCTTCGCAGGATATGCACGAATGCAAGTGGAAAATGTCACTGCGTGACTTGTCCGCTGCTTTACTTATATTTAAGAGATTTTGTGAATATATTATAGTTAAATTGATTAGGAGGCGAGCTGCAATAGGTTGTCTAATTCGTGTATAAAAACTGGTAAATTAACCCATATTCTGCACTATGTCCTTTAAACAGATATAGTTTATAGGGATGATTTAACCGGTAAATTTAGTATAATAAAAGTTGGCTCAACCATTACAATAAGTTATTGATGATATCTATAGCCATGAATAGAAAGGGAGGGCTAGAATTTGAGACAACTGTGGAAGAAAATGAAAAGCATGATGGACGATTATAAGATTAAAAAAAAGCTGCAAATACTTTACGTGTATTGCGTTCTGATACCGCTTATTCTGACAGACAGTGTAATACTATATATTGTGATTCATTCCGAGCTGATTTCTAAGCAAAAGGGGATGGAAAATATTGCAAGTGCAGTACAATATAATCTATCTTATGACGTAGAAAATGCAGCGAGTGCCACAAAAAAGATATACATGAATAAATATGTCAATCAATTTATGGAAAATGAATATGAATCTGAATTGGATTATTATAATAATTATCTAAATTTTTTAAAGGATTCACTTTTTGAGAGCAGCATTGGTATGTCTGAGGCTACCATTACGATGTATGCAGATAACAGTACTATTATTAATGGCGGTGAGTTTTCACAGCTTGAGCAAATAAGAGACGCGAAATGGTACAAATATTTAAAGGAGTCAGATCAAGATTCTGTACTATACATTTATTATGATGACAGTAAAAGTCCGGCTGTAGATGCAAAGCGTAAGATATCGTTTATTCGAAAGCTTAATTTTTATGAACGAGATAGCTGTGAAAAAATAGTAAAAATGGATATGGATTACAGCAATATGGTTCGCAGCTTTGTTAAAATGAATTATGAAGCACCCGTTTATATTTGCTATGAGAATAAAATCTTATTATCTAACAACGGAAGTACTAGTGTATGGAGTGATTTTGAAGCATTTGACAAATTAAAAGAAGTAGGATTTGTAAAGAATATTACCATTTATGGAATGGAACTGCAAATTTATGTCTTAAAGCCTCAGATGGAGGTTATGACACAGATTATTAATAATATGCCGATTATCTTGCTTCTGGTATTCATTAATGCAATTCTGCCATGGATATTTGTTAAAATCATTAATTATTCCTTTACACAAAGACTACAGGAATTAAGTGATGTTTTTACGCGAATTGATGATGATAGGTTGTATGTTATTGAAAATATACGAGGTGATGATGAAATTGGCGGTTTGATGCACAATTATAACCGAATGGTAGCAAAGATTAATGATTTGATACAAACGGTTTATATTGACCGTTTAAGAGAACAAGAGATGGATATTGAAAGACAAAATGCAGAGCTGTTAGCTCTTCACAGTCAGATTAATCCTCATTTTTTATTTAATGCATTAGAAAGTATTCGCATGCATAGCATTTTAAGAAAGGAGTTTGAAACTGCACATATGGTGGAAAGACTTGCCATTATGGAAAGGCAGAATGTAGACTGGGGAAACGATTTTATTAAGGTTAAGGAGGAGATGGCTTTTGTGGAAGCCTATCTGGAGCTGCAAAAATATCGATTTGGTGACAGATTATCTTATCAGCTTGATATTAGTGAACAATGTCTGGATTATCAGATTCCTAAGCTTACCATCGTTACCTTTGTGGAAAATGCTTGCATTCATGGAATTGAAAGCAAACCAACTCCGGGATGGATTTTTGTCCGTATCTATCAAGAACGGTCAGAGTTTTGCATAGAGATAGAAGATACGGGGGGAGGAATAGAAGAGCCACTTTTGAAAAAACTTCTGGATAAGATGAACCACGCAAGTATAGAGAAACTAAAGGACAAGGAGGGAGTGGGTATTTTAAATGCCTGTTTACGTTTGAAAATGGCAACGGATAACAGAGTATACTTTGAGGTGGAAAGTGAAATAGGAATTGCAACAATGATTTTAATTAAAATTCCACTTCAATAAGAAACGTTGCTTTTATTTATTTAGTGGGAGGATAAAGATATGCTTCAAGTTTTATTAGTGGATGATGAGCCTTTTATTGTACAGGGGTTAAAGGTTTTGATCGATTGGAAAGAGCAAGGATACGAAATTGCAGGAACGGCAGCAAATGGAATGGAGGCCTTAAACTTTTTACATAAAACAAAAGTTGATCTGATAATCGCCGATATTAAAATGCCTGTTATGACAGGACTTGAACTATTAGAGGTCATAAGAAAAGAAAAAATCTCAGACGCATATTTTGTTATTTTAAGCGGTTACGGAGACTTTAATTTTGCACAGCAGGCGATACGTAATAATTGCTTAGATTATATTTTAAAGCCTGTGTTGAAAGAAGAACTGATCAAAATTCTTGAAAAATTATTAAGCCTGAATCAGGGCAATAAGCTTCAGCAGCAAACCGATCAAAGATTAAAAAAGGCCTATTTGGCAAGAAATATGATTTCATTGATATTTGGAAAGTATGACCAGATTAATTTGGACTATATTTACCATCAAATGCATTTGTCAAACGGAGTACGCTATATTGGTATTGAACTAGACCATATGGGTCAGATGGAAGAATTTATGGATGAGGAAAAGCGTCTTCAGCAAAGAAAACTCTACGATTCTTGTCTTGAATTTCTGGGTGAGGATGGAGATCATTGTATTTTAGATGTATCTAGCCATGAGAAAAGCTATGATATTGGCTTTATCTATTGTGATTATATGGCAAATTATCAGGAAATCTGTGAAAAGGAATACTTGGAGAAATTTTTAAAATTTTTAAATTGTAACACGGAAATTTCGGTTGTAATGTTGGTTGGCAAGAAAGTAGCTGATATTTCCCAAATATCCAAATCATATGGAACCTCATGCGTTCTGCGCTCTTTTCAGGCATTTCGCGTGAAGAGAAATATTTATTTTTATGAGGAAGAGGTACAGGTGAACAGCAGTGGAATTTTACTGTGTAAGGAAAGCTTGGACGCATTATTATTTGCAGTTGAGCAAAATGACAAGCTTCAAATCATAACAAGCGTGGAAAATCTGTACAAAGAAATGAATCAAATGGGCTTTAATGCAGATACGGTAGATTTAAATATCAACTATCTGCTTTTTCAATTTATTCATCTTGCAACTCAGCAGGACAGTTATGTAAATCAAGAAGAAATTATGCATTTCATTAGTGAGAATACATTTGAAGGCGGTGTAATGAGAGGAAGCAAGGCTCATTTGTCAAGATTTGCATGTGAGTATGCCCAATACCTTGCCCAGCTTCGTAAAAATGTATCTCGAGGGGTGTTATATGAGGTTGAAAAAGATATTCGGGAAAACTATGCACAAAATCTTACGTTAAGGGATTTAAGTAAAAAATATTATGTAAACAGTGCTTATTTGGGGCAGATGTTTCGCAAAAAATATGGACAGTCATTTAAAGATTATTTAAATAATTATCGAATTGACCAGGCTGTCATTAAGCTGCTTCGCACCGATGAAAAAATATATCGCATAGCAGAGGAAGTGGGCTACCATGATTTGGACTACTTTGTAAATCGTTTTATTACAGTTAAGGGTTGTACACCTGCTAAATTCAGGAAGCATGCTAGACAATAACGAATACAGGAGTAATTTGATAGGGTAATATATATAATTTACCCTATCTTTATATATGCTTTCTCCTATTGATAAGAGAGTATAAAAAGGTAAAATTTAACTATAAACATTTAAGGGAGGATATAACATGAAGAGGAAGAAACTTGTCGTAATGCTGCTTGTGGGGTCAATGGCTGCATCCATGTTTACAGGATGCTCCAAGGATGCAACACAAACCAGTAACACAACATCATCAAACAATGGGGAAAGTATCAAGGAATTTACTGCTTTTTTTGCAGTACCAGGATCAGAAATTAATGATGATAATGAAATTCAACAAAAAATTGCTGAAATCACAGGAGCAAAGGTAAAAGAAACCTGGCTGACCGGACAGACTGCAGAAGAGGCAGTGGGTACTTTAATTGCTGGAGGTGAATATCCAGATTTCATTGATGGAAGTAGTGGAACGCCTCAGTTATATGAAGCAGGTGCATTGGTAGCTTTGGATGAATATCTGGATAATTATCCAAATATAAAAGACTATTTTACAGAGCAAGAATGGGAACAGCTCCGTCAGGAGGATGGTCATATATACTGGATTCCTCAATTTAGCAACAGCTATGAAAAATTAATGGAAACTGACCATAATGATGAAGCGTTCTGGATTCAGACACGTGTGTTAAAGTGGGCAGGATACCCTGAAATAACAACAATGGATCAATATTTTGATTTGATTGAACGATATAATGAAGCCAATCCGACAATGGAGGATGGAATGACAAATATTCAATATACAATTCTATGTGATGACTGGAGATATTTTTGTCTGGAAAATGCTCCTTTGTTCTTAGATGGCTATGCGAATGATGGAAGTTGTATTGTAGACCCTGATACAAAAAAAGTAATAGATTATAATACAACTCCTACTGCAAAAGAATATTTTGAAAAGTTAAATACAGAATTTCAAAAAGGCGTCGTAGATCCAGAATCTTTTACACAAACGTATGACGAATATATAGCTAAGCTTTCCACCGGTCGTGTATTAGGTATGATTGACCAGTACTGGGATTTTCATTTTACTGTTAACGATGCCCTAAAGCAACAAGGGCTGGAAGATCAAGGCTGTAACTATGTTCCATTGCCAATTACAATTAAAGAGGGAGTTCAAAACAGATGGCACACATCTGGTGATACCCTAAATGTAGGAGCCGGATTAGCAATCACAACGAGCTGCAAAGATGTGGAGGGTGCACTACAATTTGTAAATGATATACTTGGTGAAGAGGTAGCGACTCTTCGTAACTGGGGCGTTAAGGATGTTGATTATCTCGTAGATGAGGATGGTGTATTCTATCGTACCGATGACATGCGTACTCAAAGTTCAAACACGGCTTATAAAGCTTCACATGCATGCGCCTATTCTTATTTTCCAAACTGGGGAGGAATGAGCCATGACGGTATCAATGCTGCAACACCGGCATTGCAACCTAACGAATTCCTTGATTCTATGCCAGATAATGTACAAGAATGCTTAGAAGCGTATAACTGCAAGACGTTTGTAGAAATGTTGGGTCAACAAGATATTCCGGGACCTTGGTTTCCAATTTATACATTTGCGGGAACATTAACCACGGCGACAGAAGGTGGTGTGGCATGGAATAAGATGTCAGATATCAAGCATGAGTATTTACCTAAGGTAGTAATGGCGACTGATTTTGAGAGTGCATGGTCAGATTATATGGAGGTTTATGAAGAATGTAATCCGGAAGCATTTTTAAGTGAGGTACAAACAGAGGTGGACCGTAGAATCGAAAACGCAAAGAAATGGGAATAACAACATAAAGGAAATACAGGCAGAGGCAGAGGGAGCTTTTACTGCAACTGCCTGTATTTAGTTAAAGGAGTGAGATAATGTCTACTAGTGTGAAGGTGAAAGAGAAACGTGAAAAAATAAATTGGAAAGAAGTCAAAAAGCAGAAAGTATTATTAATTTGGTCTGCTGTATTTGTAATATATGGTACTATATTTTGCTACCTCCCTTTGTTTGGATGGTTAATGGCTTTTCAAAATTATAAACCAAAGGATGGATTTATTCATTCAACCTTTGTTGGTATGGCTAAATTTAAGCAGTTGTTTTTAGATGATGGATTTATAAGAGTAATACGAAACACACTTGCCATGGGGGTGATTAATCTTGTCTCTACGTTTGTAATGGCAATTGTATTTGCAATCCTACTAAATGAGGTAAAGTCAAGAGGCGGAAAGAAGATGGTTCAGACGATTTCCTATCTTCCACACTTTCTCTCCTGGATTATCGTAACTTGTATCCTTCACGATGCTCTTTCTAGCACAGGTATTATAAATGAGCTGCTGATGAAGTTTCATGTGCTTGAGGATCCACTTAATTTTTTTGCATATCCGAAGTATTTCTGGTGGATTGTTGCATTTGCAAACGTTTGGAAAGAAACAGGATGGAATGCCATTATTTATTTATCGGCAATTACTGCGATTGATACAACTCTTTATGAAGCTGCCGCTATAGATGGAGCAGGACGTTGGGGAAGAATTAAATATATTACATTACCGGGAATCAAGCCAACGATTATGATATTGCTCCTGATGAATGTCGGAAATGTGTTAAATGCAGGCTTTGAGGTACAGTACTTGTTAGGAAATGGATTGGTGCAAAGCGTTTCTCAGACCATTGATATTTATGTTCTAAAGTGGGGTATCAGTCAGGCAGATTACTCTATCGGTACTGCAGCAGGTATTTTTAAGAGTATTGTTAGTATTATATTAATTGTAATTGCAAATCAAATGGCAAAAAGAGCAGGTGAAGAGCGATTGTTCTAAGGAGGCAGTAAAATGAATAGAAGAATAGTATTACATAAGAAGAAAAAAACTTCTTGTTCTGATAAAATATTTGTAGTGTTGAATACCGTTTTTATGATTATACTTGTTATTTTTACCTTATATCCCGTGTTAAATACGCTTGTAGTATCACTCAATGATGGTACAGATGCGCTTCGCGGGGGATTGTATTTGTGGCCTAGAAAGTGGACTTTACAAAATTACATCACAGTAATTCAAAAAAATAATTTGATAATTGGAGCGTATATATCCGTGGCGCGTACCGTTTTAGGTACTTTGCTTGCACTTTCGGCTAATGCATTGCTCGCATTTATTGTAAGCAGAAAACGATTTCTTTTTAAAAAACAATTGTCGTTATTTTGGGTTATTACCATGTATGTAAACGGCGGACTGATTCCAACCTTTTTATTATATAAGTCTTTAGGACTTACAAATAGCTTTTATGTGTATATTATTCCGGGGATGTTGGGAGCCTTTAATATGTTGGTTATTCGTACTTATATGGCCGGTATTCCGGATAGTCTAGAAGAATCTGCACAATTAGATGGAGCAGGTTACATGACTGTATTTGTGAAAATTATATCCCCTTTGTGTAAGCCGGTGTATGCGACAGTAGCCTTATTTATAGCAGTTGGACACTGGAATTCATGGTTTGATGCGATGCTATACAACCGTATGAGTTCGAATTTGACTACTCTTCAATATGAATTAATGAAACTGTTATCTTCTGTTACAAATCAAAGTACATCTGTGGAGGCTATGAAGAATGCGGCTTCGTCAGTCACACCAACCTCGGTTCGTGCGGCTGCAACAATATTAACTATGCTTCCCATTGTTTGTCTGTATCCGTTTTTACAACGATACTTTGTGACAGGACTGACCATAGGGGGCGTAAAGGAATAGGAGGTTATTTATGCAGGGAGCATATGATACTGGCATTTATCGAAATGTATTATTAGAATATGGATATACGATTCGGGAGATTGAAGATAAGCTGAATCAGGCATTTGAAATGCTTTTCTACGGAACAGCAAAGGAGCGAATATATCATACAGCAGGAGATGATAGGGGGTATATAGAGGATACCGGAAATCATGATGTACGTACAGAAGGAATGTCATATGGGATGATGATGTGTGTACAGATGAACAAAAAGTTAGAATTTGACTGTTTGTGGAAGTGGGCTAAAACCTATATGTATATGAAAGATGGAGAGAATGCAGGCTTTTTTGCATGGTCGTGTCAGACAAATGGGGAAAAGAATGCATGGGGACCGGCACCAGATGGAGAAGAGTATTTTGCAATGGCATTGTTCTTTGCAGCAAATCGCTGGGGAGATGGAGAGGGAATCTTTTGCTATTCGAGAGAAGCCAAAGAAATTCTTCATACATGCATTCATAAGGGAGAACATAAGGAGGGCGGCAGACCTATGTGGGAGCCGTCTAACAAGTTAATAAAGTTTATAACAGAGTGTGATTTTACGGATCCGTCCTATCACTTGCCTCATTTTTATGAACTATTTTCTTTATGGGGAAATGAGGAGGACAGCAAATTTTGGGAGGAGGCGGCTAAAGCAAGCCGAAGCTTTTTAAAAAAGGCGTGTCATATCGATACTGGATTGTGTGCAGAATACACAGACTATGATGGCAGACCAAAGAAATGCACCATAAATACAACGCAAAGGCATGATTGGTATTACAGTGATGCGTATCGAACCATAGCCAATATAGGTCTTGACTATTCGTGGTTTGCAAAGGATGAGTGGGAAAGTGAAAATGCGGATAGACTGCAGAAATTTTTCTCGGAAACAGGGAATGAAAATGGAGTATATTTAATTGATGGAACTCAATTAGAGGGTGTGAATGCATTGCATCCGATTGCCATAATTGCAACCAATGCGCAGGCTTCCTTGGCGGCAAAAGGCGTTTATGCAAAAGCCTGTGTAGAACGATTTTGGAATACCCCATTACGCACGGGCGACAGAAGATATTATGATAATTGCTTATACTTTTTTGCTTTGCTTTCGTTAAGCGGAAAATTTCGCATATGGAAATAAAAGAATCAAAGAAAAGGATAATGGAAAGGAAAAAATATGATTACAATATCAAACCCTATATTAAGTGGATTCTATCCTGATCCATCCATTTGCAGAGTAGGAGATGATTTTTATCTTGTCAATTCAAGCTTTGCCTATTTTCCCGGAGTACCGATTTTTCACAGTAAGGATATGGCTCATTGGGAACAAATTGGAAATATTCTCGACCGTAATTCACAGCTTCCGCTTAAGGGGTGTGGACATTCACAGGGAATATTTGCGCCAACCATTCGCTACTTTAATGGTACATTTTATATGATAACCACGAACGTGTCAGGCGGCGGAAATTTTATTGTAACGACAAAGAATCCAAAAGGGCCGTGGTCAGAGCCTTATTTTTTGGGAGAAGATGCGACTGGAATAGATCCCAGCCTGTTTTTTGATGAAGATGGAAGCTGTTATTATGTGGGAACACGGCCAAATCCTAAGGGAGTGCGTTATAATGGAGATTGGGAAATATGGGTTTCAAAGTTGGATTTACAAACGATGAAATTAACAGGAGAAAATCATAAAATCTGGAAGGGCGCACTTAATAACGTCATTTGGCCGGAAGGACCTCATCTGTATCAAAAGAATGGATATTATTATGTAATGATTGCTGAGGGAGGAACTGGACCAAATCACAGTATTACGGTTGCTAGGAGTAAAGAGGTTATGGGAACTTATGAGAATAATCCCAACAATCCGATTTTGACACACCGTCATTTGGGAAGCAATTATCCAATTATTTATGTAGGGCATGGTGATTTGGTTGACGATGAGAAAGGAAACTGGTATATGATTATGTTGGCTTCAAGACCATGTGAGGGCTTTACTAATCTAGGGCGGGAGACTTTTTTAGCTAAGGTGATATGGGAGAACAACTGGCCGGTGGTTAATCCGGGTATTGGCAAATTAGAAGAGAAGCTAATGCTTCAGGGTGAAGCTTTCTATAAACTCCCAAGACAGAGTACCTATCATTTCATGAATCAAAAGCTTGACGATGCTTTTGTAATGCTTCGAAATCCCGAAGAGGGTATGTATAATATGGCTGAGCGAGAGGGCTATCTAAGAATGAGATTGTACAAGGATAATTTGAAGAAGGCGGCTAATCCTGCCTATATTGGAGTGCGTCAGCAAGGATACTACTATCAATCAGACACCTTACTGGACTTTACTGCAAATCAGGATGGAGAAGAAGCCGGAATTGCAGTACTTCAAAGCAATCTGTATCATATCCGATTCGGCAAGATTATGGAACATAAAGAAGAATGGCTGATAGTAGCATTATGTGAAAACGGTACTGATACAATAATATCAAAACAAAAAGCACCCAGGGGAAAGCTTGAACTTCGAATTATTAATCGTGGACAGAAAGCAGATTTTTATTATAGAGTAAAAGAGGAATTCTTGCCAATTGCGAGTGGAGTTGATATGTATAAGCTTAGTACAGAAGTAGCAGGTGGATTTACTGGCTGTACGATTGGTATGTATGCTTCCTCAAATGGATGGGAAAGTGTAAACTATGCAGACTTTGGCTGGTTTTCATATGAGACTATTAAAATATAATAGTTAGAGCTAATGGGAGGAGTATCAAGAAGCTTATCAAGCATGTAAAACGCAAGTTTTTTTGCAGAGCTACAAAATGAATTGAGTCTAAAAGAATAAAGTTATCAAATGGAGAAAGCTTTCAGGCTAAGCATAGCATAACCTTGCACTATTTTATAATTTGATTTATAATTACTTCTTAAGGCACATATTGAATATGGGGACAGAAGTTCACCTACATGATTTTGAGGAAGGATAAATGAAAATAGCGATACCAAGATATCAGCAAATTGCAGCAGATGTTGCAACTAAAATAGCACAAGGTTATTATTTAGAAGGAGAAAAATTTTATGTTCGTTCTTCATTGGCCAGTCAGTATGGAGTTTCATCTGAAACTGCCAGACGAGCCATCTGCATCCTGTCAGATATGAAGATTGTTGAATCAACCAAAGGAAGTGGAGTATTAATAAAGTCAAAGGAAAAAGCAGTTGAATTCATTCATAGATTTAACAATATTAACCAAATGAGTGATTTAAAGGAAGAGATTTTGTCTAACCTTGAACAGCAGATAGAACATAGCAGCCAGCTTAAAATTCTGGTATCTGAATTTATGTATAAAACAGAACGATTTCAGGCAGTTCATCCTTTTACACCTTTTGAAATTGAAGTAACAGATAAGGCAAAGCATATTGGAGAGAGTATTTCTGATTTGAGATTCTGGCATAACACAACAGCAACCATTATTGCTATCAGGCGGGGGGAACAGATTATTATTTCACCTGGTCCATATGCAATCATTACATTGGGAGATATTATTTATTATGTTGGCGATGAAAATTGTCATGAACGAGTAAATAATTTTTTATACTCAATTGAATAAATTATTTAAACAGTTCCTAAATTGTGGGAGCTGTTTTTTGTTACATAGAGTAGACCTGTTGTGGTAACGTATAAACGTTTTGATTCGTATCTTTGGGGAGGGGAAGAAGGAAGTAATTTTTAGCAATCGCGTTTCGCGGGAGTATTTGCTTGCATAAGGCGAAGACAAAGTATTTATGGTTCATTTGATCAAATTTTTGTGTGTATGTAAAGTACAATGTACATTAGAATTTGACAAATTAACACAAACACTTTATAATAAACAAGCAACACTAAAAAAGATACAAGTTGTAACTATTGTAAAGTTGCAACTTTTAGAAAGGAGAATTTATGCCGAAAATAGAAGTTAAAAATATATATAAAATATTTGGTTCAACCCCAAAGCTGATTGTTCCTTTACTTGAAAAAGGGGATAGCAAATCCGTAATATTGAAGAAATATAAGCATAGTGTAGGTGTAAACAAAGCATCGTTTCAGGTAAATGAAGGTGAAATTTTTGTGGTTATGGGACTATCTGGAAGCGGTAAATCGACGCTGCTTCGTTGTCTAAATCGCTTGATTGAACCAAGCAGTGGTGAAATTTTTATAGATGGAACTGATATTACGAAGGTGGATGGATCCGAACTTCGAGAAATAAGAAGAAAAAAGATTGCAATGGTCTTTCAAAATTTTGCACTTCTGCCACATAAAACAGTACTAGAAAATGTTGCTTTTGGTTTAGAAATTCAAAATGTAAAAGTAGAACAAAGATTAAAGAAAGCTATGGAGATGTTGGAACTTGTAGGGCTAAAGGGTTATGGTAATGCAAAACCAAAGGAGTTATCAGGGGGTATGCAGCAAAGAGTAGGTCTTGCAAGGGCTCTTGCAACAGATGCAGATATTTTACTTATGGATGAGGCATTTAGCGCTCTTGATCCGCTGATAAGAAAAGATATGCAAAATGAACTTTTATCTTTGCAGGCTCATATGCAAAAAACAATTGTTTTTATAACCCATGATTTAGATGAAGCATTAAAAATCGGTGACAGAATTGCTATTATGAAAGATGGTAATATTGTTCAAATTGGTACATCAGAAGATATTTTGCATCATCCTGCAGATGACTATGTTAGAGAATTTACCCAGGATGTGAATCGTACCAAAATTGTTACAGCAGCCTCCATTATGCGTACAGCGGAATCCATCATTGTAGGAAAAGCAGGAGTTCGAACGGCGGCAAAGAAAATGAAAGATTTAGGCATATCAAGTATATTCGTAACGGACAAAAATAATATTCTACTTGGCATAGTTACCATTGATAAAGTATCAGAGATGATCAAGGAGCAGAAAGAGGATCTGAATGAAATTATAGATCATGATATTTTTACAGTGGAGTGCGATCATTCTATTGATACGATCATATCAGAGTTCATAAAATCAAAATACCCAATTGCAGTTGTAGATGAAGAAAATAAATTAAAGGGAATTGTCTTTAAGTCTACGGTTCTATCTGGAATTGCAGGTGAAGGAGGTGACCAAATTGATGCTTAGCACAAAAATTCCAATCGGTGCGTTCATGGAAAAGGTCATAAATTGGATGACAATAAATTTTTCTGACTTTTTTGATGGAATGAAGGCAGGACTTTCTCACCTGATAGAAGGAATAGAATTTTTTCTAAATGCAGTACCAATATTAATATTTATTCTAGTTGCAGTATTTCTTGCATGGTGGATAGCAGGTAAGGGAATTGCTGTTTTTACAGGGGTTGGTTTGCTTCTTATTCAAAATCTAACACTATGGAAGCAAACGATGCAGACTCTGGCACTTGTCAGTACATCAACACTAATTGCACTCATGATAGGGTTACCGCTAGGTATTCTTATGGCTAAAAATGATATGGCAAATAAAATAATAAGACCCATATTGGATTTTATGCAGACAATGCCTGCCTTTGTTTATTTAATTCCTGCAGTTTACTTTTTTGACCTTGGAACAGTACCAGGAGCAGTAGCTACAATTATTTTTGCGATGCCTCCTATTGTTCGTCTTACCAATCTTGGAATCAGACAGGTTCCAAAGGATATCGTAGAAGCATCCAGATCCTTTGGTGCTACATCAATGCAGTTATTGTATAAAGTTCAGATTCCTCTTGCAATACCTACAATCTTAGCAGGATTGAATCAGACCATAATGCTTTCGCTATCCATGGTTGTTATTTCTGCAATGATTGGAGCAGAGGGGCTGGGGAATATCGTTTTACAAGGAATTACACAGATGAAAGTCGGTAAAGGATTTGAAGGTGGTTTAGCCGTCGTTATTATCGCTATGATTCTGGACAGAGTTACTCAATGCCTTGGAAAGACAAATAGTAAATCCGGAAGAGTTATGATAAAAAATTTAAGAAACAGACAAGCAAACAAGAATTAAAATTAACAGGAGGAAGTAAAGTATGAAGAAAAAATTTATAATGCTGTTAGCGGCTGTTATGATGATAGGTACTTTAACAGCATGTACATCTGACAATAATAAGGAAACAAGTGCAGGAAATAATGAGGACATAAATTCAGAGACTGATGCAGATTCAAAAGAAGAAAAGAAAACTGTAAAACTGGCATATGTAAATTGGTCAGAAGGTATTGCAATGACAAATCTTGCAGCGGCTATTTTAGAAGATAAGATGGGATATGAGGTAGATATGACGATGGCAGATATTGCTCCTGTGTTTACTTCCATTGCCAGTGGAAATACAGATGCATTTCTTGATGTATGGCTTCCTGTCACACATAAAGAATATATGGAAAAGTATGGTGATGATGTAGTAGATCTTGGAGTAAGCTATGAAAATGCCAGATTAGGTGTAGTTGTACCATCCTATGTAGAAATCAACAGTATCGAAGAATTAAATGATAATAAAGATTTATTTGGTGGAAAAATAGTAGGAATTGACGCAGGAGCAGGTCTTATGACTGCAGCTGAAAATGCAATTCAAGAGTATGGTCTTGAATATGATCTTTTAACAGGGAGTGGAACAACAATGACAGCTGCGTTAGGTAAGGCAATTGAAGCAAATGAACCGATTGTGGTTACCGGCTGGTCACCTCATTGGAAATTTGCAAGATGGGACTTGAAATTTTTAGAAGACCCTAAGGGAGTGTTTGGTGAAGTAGAAAATATTCACATTATTACCAGAAAAGGTTTAGAAGAGGATCAACCTAAGGTAGTAGAATTTCTAAAGAGCTTTAAATTGACAGAATCAGATCTTGGCGATTTGATGGGAGCAATCGAGGAAGACACAAGAGAACCGCTTGACGTTGCCAGAGATTGGATGAATGCACACGATGAACTTGTGCAAGGCTGGATGATACAATAACAGTTGAATAGTACTAACTATTAAACGATAAAGAATGGTACCTATTTTGAAAGATAGGTACATCAAAAATGAGTCAACATTGGATCAGTATGATTGAATGTTGACTCATTTTGTATGACATCAATTAATCTTATATAGTTGAAACAATTGCTTTCATGGGATAATTATAGGTGATTGAGAAAATTAATGGTTGAATATTATTTTGATAGGTTTAAAATGAATTTAATACAAAACTATATTAATGGCTCTAGAATAAAAATTGCGAATTAGTAAATAATGTTTTAAAATTAGAATTGGATATTAAATGAATGGAGCGTAAGGATACTATGACAATAGAAAATCTGATTAAATGCTATAATTTAACACCTGTCGAATTTCAGTTGGCAAAATATATTTTACAAAATAAAGAGGAAATAAAGAACTTATCTATTCAAATTTTATCAGAAAAAACATTTGTATCAAAATCTGCCATTCATCGTTTTTGCAAAAAGATTGGATTAGATGGATTTAATGAATTAAAGGTAAGATTGATTCAAGATCTTTTACAGGAAAGCGATTCATATAACCAAATTGATGTAAATTTTCCGTTTGAGAGTACGGATACACAAAAAGTTATTGCGCAGAAACTGCTAAAATTATATGAAGCATCAATAACAGATACTTATAATTTTATTGATGTGGAGGAATTAAATAAGATAGTTGTATTATTGCATCATGCAGACATTATTGATATCTATACACATGCACATAATCAAAGTATTGCAATTAATTTTCAAGACAAAATGCGTGCAATTGGACGAATTGTTAATTGCCCAGAATCTTTTTATGATAAGCGCTGTACGGCTACTGCATCTAAGAAAAATCATGTGGCCATGATTTTATCGTATTCGGGTAAGGCTACTTTTTTGCCAATTATAGTAGAAACCTTATATAATAAAGGGATTGATATTATTTTGGTAGGAAGAGTCGGGAATAATGCGATATCTAATTATGTTAAATATCATTTGTATATCAGTGACAGAGAACATTTACGAAATAGAATATCACAGTTTTCGTCGCATATTGCCATGCAGTATATGCTTGATGTATTATTTAGCTGTATTTTTAAAATGGATTATAAAGCGAACATGGATTACACTCAGGAAGTCATTGGCATTGTTGATGATAGAAATATTAATGAACCAAATTAGAATAGATTTAAATTAAAATAGTAAAATGCTTGTTGGAGAAAACTCTGATAAGCTTTTTTTTATTAATAAAGTTCTACGAACATCCATTTTAGCTTTTTGCATATTCGTTCCTTAAAAAGTTTCAAAAAGTATCAAAGAATAAAAATTATACAGTTTATTTTTGAAAAAAAGAACCAGAATATTTGTGGTTTATTGACGAGAACCTGAGAAATAAATATAGTAAATATAACAATTAATTATGGCCGTAATAATTGAAATAAGGTTATCTTTAAGGAGGAGCTACATGAAAGGTAGTATAAAAATTGTAACAATAGGGGGAGGCAGCAGCTATACACCAGAGCTCATAGAAGGTTTCATTAATCGATATGAAGAGCTTCCCATTAAAGAAATATGGCTGGTTGATATAGAAGATGGAAAAGAAAAGTTAGAGATTGTAGGGAGACTGGCACAACGTATGTGGGATGCGGCTGGATACAAGGTAAAGGTATATACTACATTGAATAGGCAAGAGGCATTAGTAAATGCTGATTTTGTGACAACACAGTTTCGGGTTGGACTACTAGATGCAAGAATTATTGATGAAAGGATACCTTTACTACATGGAATGTTGGGACAGGAAACGAATGGGGCAGGAGGAGTATTTAAAGCATTTCGTACAATTCCAGTTATGAAAGAGATTATTAAGGATATGAAAGCCTTATGTCCAAATGCATGGCTCATTAACTTCACGAATCCAAGTGGAATCATTACAGAAGCTGTAATTAAGCAGTTTGGATGGGAAAAGTGTATTGGATTATGTAATGTACCAGGGATTGCAATGATGAATGAACCCAATGTGCTTGGTATGGAGCCGACAAAGTTACATCATCAGTTTGCAGGTCTAAATCACTTTCATTGGCACAAAGTTTTTGATAATCAGGGAAATGATATGACAGATCAAATAATTGATCATATTAATGAAAAAAACGGCGGAACCCCTGCTAATATTTACCAAGCTGAATTTCCACTGGAATTATTGCATACTATGCATTTGTTGCCTTGCGGTTATCATCGTTACTATTATCTCGAAAAAGAAATGCTAGAGCACAGTATAGAAGAGTTTCGCTGCGGTGGAACACGAGCCGAACAAATGAAAGAGGTAGAGGCTGAATTATTTAAAATATATCAAAATCCTGATCTGACAACAAAGCCAGAGCAATTAAAAAAGCGAGGAGGAGCCTACTATAGCGATACAGCATGTGAATGTATCAGCGCAATTTATAATGATAAAGGAAGCCATATGGTAGTAAGCACAAAGAACAAGGGAGCAATTTCATGCCTTGATTCGGAATCAATTGTTGAAGTATCAAGTATAATCACAGCAAAAGGTGCGAGTCCGATTGCATGGGGGAAAATGCGATCCGCAGAAAAGGGCTGGGTGCAAATAATGAAAGCTATGGAAGAATGCACGATTGAAGCAGCTTTATCAGGAGATTATGGACAAGCTTTAGAGGCATTTACAATTAATCCATTAATCCAAAGCGGAAGAGAGGCAAAACAAATTCTTGATGAATTGCTCGTTGCTCATGCAAAATATCTTCCTCAATTTGATGAGAAAATTGGTCAGTTAAAAAAGGATGGAGTGGCATCTAAGGATGCTGTAGTAGTCAAACTAATTGAAAATGGATATTAGAAAGAAACTTTCATGAAAGTAAAAGAATTAATGGAGGGCATATGAGTGTTGCGATGAAGTTATTTGGAAAAACCAAGGAGGGAAAAGAGGCTTACCTATTTACACTTTTAAATGAAAGAGGAATGAAAGCAGAAGTCACTAATTATGGAGCCATACTGGTTTCCTTGCATGCATTTAGTAAATCGGGAAAAATAAAGGACGTAGTTTTAGGTTATGACAAATTAGAGGAGTATTTTAAAAATCCGATGATGCTTGGTGCAACTGTTGGAAGAAATGTAAATCGCATTGAAGGAGCCAAGTTTAAGATTGATGATGTACTATATGAATTAGTTGATAACAATAATGGAAATAATATCCATAGTGATAAGGAACATGGATTTCATAAGATTTTATGGGATTTTCATGTAATTTGCGATAATTCCGTAGAATTTTATTATCGAAGTGTGGATGGAGAACAAGGCTTTCCAGGCAATCTAGATGTATCCGTTACCTATTCATTAACAAATGCAAACGGACTTATTATTTCATATCGTGCAATCAGTGATAAAAAAACTTTGATAAATTTAACAAATCATACCTATTTTAATCTGAATGGACATGAGAGTGGAAGTATTTTAGATACCGTGGTTACTATAAATGCTAACCAGTATACACCGATTAAGAAAGGTTTGATACCTACTGGAGAAATTGCCACAGTAAAGAACACTGTTTTTGATTTTGAAGTTCCTAAAATCATTGGAAAAGAAATAGAGAGTGATTGTGAACAGCTAAGACTTGCACAGGGTTATGATCACAATTTTGTTCTTAACTATCAAAATATTGGTATTAGAAAGATAGCAGAAGCTTCCAGTGAATCGGGTATTACCATGGAAGTGTATTCGGATCAGCCAGGCTTACAGTTCTATACAGGCAATACAATGAAACAAACAGTAGGAAAGGGGAGTACTGTTTACCAAAAAAGAGGAGGCTTTTGTATGGAACCTCACTTCTACCCAAACAGTATCAACATAAAGCACTTTCCGTCACCAATATTTGACAAGGGAATGGAATTCAAAACAACGACGATATATCAATTTGTTTAAATGAGGTATATCAAGATATGGGGATTCTCAATATAAATTGTTATAAAGGATTATTCATTGTCATATAAGATAATAAAATTTGGGAGGTTTAAAATATGGAAAGAAAAAAGAATGGAAAAGTATTTGCAACAGTTCAAAAAATTGGAAAAGCATTTTTTCTGCCGGTTTCAATTTTGCCAATTGCTGGTTTATTATTAGGACTTGGGGCGTCCTTTACCAACCAAACCACCATAACATCGTATCATTTAGAAGGATTATTGGGTTCGGGAACCGTTTTAAACGCTTTGTTAACGATTATGTCTCAGGTTGGAAGTGTTATATTTGGAAATCTTCCAATTATTTTTGCTATGGCAGTTGCGCTTGGTATGGCAAAAAATGAAAAAGGTGTAGCAGTTTTGGCTGCTGCAATCTCCTTTTTGGTTATGCATACGACCATTAATGCAATGCTAAAATTAAACGGTTATATTCTTTCAGATGGAAGTTATGCCGATAAAGTGTTAAGTGGGGCACTTACGGATGTATGTGGCATCAGTTCCTTACAAATGGGAGTATTTGGCGGTATAATAGTAGGTATTGGTGTTGCCGCATTACATAATCGTTTCTATAAGCAAAAATTACCAGCAGCCCTCTCCTTTTTCTCGGGAATCCGGTTTGTTCCCATTATTTCTGTTTTAGTATATATTTTAGTTGGTATTGTATGTTTTTATATATGGCCGATAGTACAAAATGGTATTTTTGCAGCAGGTGGATTGGTTACAAACTCAGGTTATGCAGGAACATTTATTTTTGGCTTTATAGAACGTGCATTAATTCCATTTGGACTTCATCACGTATTTTACATTCCGTTTTGGCAAACAGGACTAGGTGGCACTGCTGTGATAGATGGAGTTACTGTTGCAGGAGCTCAGAATATTTATTTTGCAGAACTGGCATCCTCTCATACGGTAAAGTTTAGTGTGGAGGCATGTCGTTTTATGACTGGAAAGTATTCTTTTATGATGGCAGGGCTGCCAGGAGCTGCATTTGCAATGTACAAAACATCAAAACCCAAAAACCGTAAAATTGTAGGCGGTTTGCTTCTTTCAGCAGCACTTACATCTTTCTTAACAGGAATTACAGAGCCAATTGAATTTACATTTTTGTTTGTTGCACCTGCATTGTATGTGTTACATTGTGTATTAGCAGGAATATCCTTTATAATTTGCCATGCTTTCGATATTTGCATTGGTACAACTTTTTCCTGCGGCTTTATTGATTTCACGTTGTATGGCTTGCTTCAAGGAAATGCAAAGACAAATTGGTTTCGAATCATACCTGTTTTTATTGGGTATGCAGCAGCTTATTATTTTATTTTTAAATTTTTCATTATCAAATTTAATTTAGCTACTCCAGGACGTGAAGAGGATGAAAATGAAATTAAGCTATATACTAGGGAAGATTATAATAAAAAAAATAAAATAGATGGGGAAGTGAATACAGAAGTATCTAAAGAAAATTATATATCAGCTATGATTTTGAAAGGAATAGGCGGCGAAAAAAATTTAGTGGATATTGATGCATGCGCCACCAGATTACGATTAACAGTCGTTGATTCTTTGGTTATAGATGATCAATTATTAAAGGATACAGGTGCTAAAGGTATTATAAAGAAAGGCACGGGAGTTCAAATTATTTATGGCCCACATGTAAGCATTATAAAAAGTGATTTTGAAGAATATGTGCAAACATTAAGCCATGAGAAGGCATAAATATTAGTTTGGTTTTAAAGTCTAGATCATTTCTCTTTGTACAGTAGGAAAAGAAAATTAATATAAAAATCCCAGAATAGCTAAATATCCTGGGATTTTTATATTAATTTACAAATTTAAGTTAGTTATGTAGGTGTCGTTTTATTAAATAATATGATATTCCTTTAGAAGTTTCTCAATGTCAGTTCCTTCTATTTTCTTTAGCAAGTCCTTAAGTGCTAATTTCTGTTTCAAGCTCAGATTCATATCAATTGCTTTTTTGCCGTCTCGAAGCTGAACCGTCGCATTGAGTAAATCACGAACATCAAATACACTGCCCCACACCTCAGGTACACCGCGGTCTACATTCAAAAGAGTATAAACAGCCTCCATTCCGGTACGAATGGAATATTCGGTTGTGAATATAGTGTCACGGGCTGTTTCGGCAAATTGACCAAGGAAAGCAAAATTAACACTGCCCTCCGGAACAACAGCCGGACGATCACCAGTACTTCGTGGCATGAAGAAAGCTGTAATATATGGCATCATACAAGGAATAGTATTGGCACTGTTGGACGCCATATCTTCAATTTCATTTTCAGGTACGCCCATGTGGTATAACCACTCCATGCAAATTTCCTTACCGGTACAATCACGCATTGGCTTTTTGATATAGTTACCCGGTTTATCACTGAATAAGCCATAAATCCATCCTACAAGCTGTCCTTTTGGTTGATTGCGAAACTGTGGCTGGCGGTTAAAGGTCCAGCTAAGAAGCCAGTTAGAATCTTTTACGGTTACAATGCCGCCGGTTACTACTTTTCCGCTGAAAGGATCTCTTTTACATATACTTTGTATGTATGGAGGAATACGGTCATCTAGAGTAGTTACAGTAGCTGACATCCAGTTTGTTAATTCCGGGTCATAGCAAAACTTGTCAGGATGTCCAAAGGATGGGTCTTGTGCTGCAATTTTACGCCACATATCCCAGCCTCCGCCTTCTTTGATTTCTTTATTAAATAATGCCGGATGATTTTGATCGCCAAGAGTAGAATTTTCTACGCAGCCTCCGTTGGTAATAAAGATTAAGTCATTTTCAGTTAAATCAATTGTTTCATCATTTCCATCTCTAATAACAGATACAGATTTTGCTATTTTTTTATCAGATTGTATATCAAATTCAACATTTACAACTTTGGTATTGTAGTGGAATTGAACCTCATGTGCTTCCAAATATTTAATCATAGGAAGAATCATTGACTCATACTGGTTATATTTTGTAAAACGAAGTGCTTTAAAATCAGGTAGTCCCCCGATGTGATGGATAAATCGCCTGATATATAGTTTCATTTCCAATGCACTGTGCCAGTTTTCAAATGCGAACATAGTACGCCAGTATAGCCAGAAATTAGAATTTAATACATCAAAGCTAAAAAAATCCGTGATTGGTTTATCATATAGATCTTCATCCGGAGTGAAAAACAGCTTCATAATTTCCATAGAACCTTTGTCAGAAAGATTAAATTTGTTTTCCGTATGGGCATCTTCTCCTCGATTTAAGGTTGCACGCATAAGAGAATAGTTAGGGTCGTGCTTGTTAAGCCAGTAGTATTCATCCAGAACGCTTATTCCTTCTGTCTCGATGGATGGAATGGAACGCATAATATCCCACATACATTCAAAATGATTGTCCATCTCACGACCACCACGCATAACATAACCTAAGTTATCATATTGATAACCATCACAGGCTCCGCCCGGAATTGGATCTTTTTCAAGAATGTGAATTCTTTTGCCACTCATTTGTCCGTCACGAACAAGATAGCAGGCCGCTGAAAGTGCTGCCAGACCTGAACCTATGATATAAGCTGATTTTTGGTCAACACCTTCAGGCTTTTGTGGACGAGCAAATGATTCATAAGTACCGCTTGAATAATACATATAGATACCTCCTATTAATTTTAATAATCTTATTTTACTCTTATAGGAAAGAAATGCCATAAACAAAGAAACCGCCATGATAAAAGTTTTATCATGACGGATAGAATGTATAAATTTTAATCATTTGTATGGTTTTGATGTATTATATCAGTTCGGTACCGATCCAAAGCAGCACTGATGTTTCCATGAACCAATATACTGAGCCGGTCGATTATTATACCGGGATCTTCACGCATCCCGTTTTTAATCCAGTCGAGCAAAAGTCCAACCAAAGCAAATTTATAAAAATCGGCAATAAACTTTTTGTCCTCCTCACGAATTTCCATGCCAAAAGACTGTTCATTAACAACTCCTATTAACAAATCATAAGTAAGCTTATAGAGATAAATTTCTACCTGTTCACGGCTGATTGAATGATAAGCATTTGTGATTAAAGGCTTGTTTTCCAATACAGCTTCAAAAATCTGCAAATAGCCTTGTTGCCAGGTATCGTAGGTTTTCTTTCCGTCAATTGCCTTGGCGGCATCTTCGACACAAGACCATTCAACCAAATCAAAAATGTCTTTAAAATGATAATAAAAGGTCATACGGCTGATTCCACAATCTTCTGTGATATCAGTAATTGTAATTTTCTCCAAAGGCTTTTTTAGAAGCAATTTTTTAAGTGATTCTTCTAATGCACGTTTTGTTATTTGCGACATCATTTTCTCCTTTCAGGCTTATTTATACCGGAGGGAATGATTTAGTATAATTAAATTCATTTCATGTAGTATAACATAAATAAAAGGAAATGTGAATTACAAATAAAATTAAAAATATAGACATATCAATATAAAAATATTTATGATTTTTGTTCTTAAATGATACCTCTTTTATTCTATAGAAGTTCGAAATAGGATATATTTGTATTTTTCTAAACCAAGTAAAAGAATTGTTCCAATTACACCGCAAGAAATGAATTCCCCAATACCAACAGTAAGTATCATGAACATAATAGTAAGAGGAACACCATATGCATACTTTAATATGAAAGGGACAACTAACATATTAGCGAGTATGGGAGGAATCGGCACGAGAAATTTATATTTTCGAAGTGAATAGGAAATACCAGCAGCAAGTAATGTAGCTAAGCTGCCGAAAATGACATCAATTAGCACGGCACCTCCTAAGAAATTACCGAGCAAGCAGCCAATAAAAAGTCCGGGAATAGCAGCCGGCGTAAAGAACGGCAGAATGGTCAATGCCTCAGCAAATCTGATTTGAACCGCATCAAAGGACAGCGGTTTTAGAAAAACTGTCATCACTACATAAATTGCAGCAATAGCAGCAGCATGGGTAATAAATTGTACGTTTTTTGTTTTCATCATATTCTCCTTTAGTTTTGTTTTACGTGTGGAAGGTTACGAACACACGAATTGATAGTTGGGAAACCTGTATTTTTTAGGAATTTCACAATGTATACTATAAACCATAAAGATGGAAGATGCAAGTAATGCATGATACAGTTTTTTACTCTTTTATTTTTAAGATTCATTGTGACAAATTGTTTAAATACTACTTGACACATTATACTATGTAATATATAGTATAATGCATAAGGAGGTGTAACGTGGATATTCAATTAAAAAAAGGCTTATTAGAATTTTGCGTACTCGCAGTTCTAAAAAAATCTGATTCCTATGGTTATCAGATCATTAAAGATATATCTACCTGCATAGAAATTTCAGAATCAACACTGTACCCAATCTTAAAAAGACTGGAAACAGGTACCTATCTGGAAACATATTCGTTGGAACACAACAGTCGTTTAAGAAAATATTATAAAATAACCGAAAAGGGAAAAGATTATATGAATGAATTCTTGGAGGAATGGAAACAGGTAATGAATATTTATTATTTTATTAAAGGAGAGCAGAATTATGAATAAAGCAGTTTTTTTGAAAGAGCTAGCACTTTATTTGAATAAAATGAAGAAAGAGGATAAAGATAGGTTTATTACATACTATGATGAAATGCTTTCTGATTATATTGAAAATGGTATGTCAGAAGAAGATGCGGTCAATAAAATTGGTGATCCCAAAAGAGTAGCAGAGGAACTTTTAGAAAGTCATGACAGTGTTAAAATTGAAATCCCTTCTACCGGCAGCAAATTTTTAAATATTATATTATTAATTCTGGGTTTCCCATTATGGGGCAGCTTACTACTATCTGGCATTATAATGATAATTTCGATTTATGTCCTTTTATGGTGTCTGCCTTTTATTACCGGAATCGGTTGTTTTGGATTTTTCTTAACATCAATTATTGGTGTGATCGGGTCACCATTTATTATGTTTAAAAGCATACCTTTTGGCATAATACAGTTAGGAACCAGTATTATATCAGTTGGCAGTTCAATTTTATTAGGTATCGCAACAGTAAAAATTTCAAAGATATTTATTAATATAAATAAGAAATTCAATATTAAATTAGTTTCACTATTTAAAAAGAAAGTGGTGATAAGATGAAAATAAAAAGTTTTAAGAAAAAAGCAATCATGTTAAGTCTTATATTCATTTTAACAGGTACAATTATTTTTATTGCAGGATTTGGATTCTTAGGCTTTAATAACAATCGTTTGAAAGAATACGCTTATAATGACACATGGTATCAAACAATTCATGTGAACAGCAACAATGAATTATGGTTTGGAATTGAGTTTGGAGATGACATTCATTTATTCACGATAGGAAAATGTGATTGATTATGGATAAGAATACTGCGCAAGAAGCAGATGCTTATAAAGAAAACACAACAGAAGATGAGCTCACGATTGAAGTGGTTATCACAAAATATGGGAATTATATTTATAACTTAGCTCTTAAATTGTCATCTAATCCTGAAGATGCAAATGATTTGGCACAAGAAACCTTTATCAAAGCTTGGAAGCATATAGCTGATGTAAAAGAGCCAATCGCCATTAAAAAGTGGCTTCGCACCATTTGCGTTAATGAATTTCGTATGATGATAAGAAAAGAGAAGCGGGACAATATATGTTATGTTGAAAACGTAGAGGATTTAGAAAAAGATAGTACACTGCTTATCAATGTTTCGCCATTAGTGATTGATGAAATCCAGACAACAGAGGAAGTTATTAAGCTAAGAAATGGATGCTTTTTGGCAATGACGCGCAAATTGACGCTCAATCAAAGAATTACATTTTCTCTCATAGATATGTTTGGACTATCAAAAAATGAAGTCTCTGAGATACTGGGGCTTTCAGAAAAAGCAGTGAAGGGTCTGTTGTATCGGGCAAGAATGAATTTGGAATCATTCTTTCAAGGACATTGCAGTTTTCTTGATATAAACAATCCATGCAGTTGTACAGCCTGGATTGAATTTATGCAAAACAGAAGCCAATTGCAAGAAGAAATGAAGCAAAAAATAGATATTCTGGATTATAAGGAGAGAGGATATTCCTTTGATTCTAATGTAAGACAAAAAATTCTACATTACTATAACAATATGCCCGATCAAAGACCAAGTCAGGAATGGTATGAAAAGGTAATCGAACTTGTAAAAAAAAGTTACAATTAATTTATTACTTATCCGAGTCTTTTACAAAAAATTTGCATCTTATATTATGAGAAGGTAAAAATGAGAATTATAAAGAATGGGTATGGTTTTACCGGATTAAAATTGTAAAAGGAAAAGGAGATTACAGAATGACAGAAGGATTTAGTATATTTATGAAAGAGGCAGAAGAAACAGGACAAGCATATAACAAAATGATCATGCAACTATCGCAGTCAAGTGCATTAGACAAAAAGACGCATGAGCTTGCTTATATTTCAGTACTTTCAGCAGTTAAAATGACAGGTGGTTTAGAATTTCATGTGAAATCAGCAAAGAAGCTTGGGGCAAGTCGAGATGAAGTAAAGAGTGCTGTATTAGTTGGTCTGCCTGCGGTTGGTGTAACGGTTATCGAAGCCTTAAAACCTGCATTGGACGCTTATGACAACAAGGAAGAAATAGAATAATTTGTAAACATTATGACGATTTTGAATGCTTATTCAGAACCGTCATTTTTGGTAAAAGCCTTTATTTTCTTTCCAAAAGGCAGAGTCTCTAATTCACTTTTATCTATTCCACCTAAATGAAAGAGTAAAATCAAATAGATTGCAGCCGCAATTGCTATCGTAGCAAAAAGTGATACCACATTAATTTTGGTTATAAAGTAAAGCCCGTTATATAGAAAGTAAGCCAATACCCCCATAATAGAGGCAGCAGAGAAAGGAATCAGAAAGCATTTTTTCAAATTAATCTGATAACTTAACTCTTTGCGAAGTGAAATTCCGTTTAAAACGCACATAAAAAAAGAATAAACAATTGCCGCAATCGCTAGAATAAACAGGTCTAATTTTGTGGTAAATAATAATGTTATCAGAACAATTGCCTGTATAATAAGAGATATCAATGCATTCAGTACCGGAATATTTACCTTACCAATTCCTTGCAAGACAGCATTGGTTATTGTGGATAAGGAATAAAACACTACCGTAATACTAAGACATGCGACTAAAGCAGATGCCTGCCAAATGGTCGCCTTTTGCGGAAACAGGATTAAAACTATTGGCTTTGCAAGAGCAAAAAGGCCAACCGCAGATGGTATCGAAATTAGCATGCCATAGCGTATTGCAACGTCAGTTTTTTGAATTGCACCCTTGTTGTCACCTAGCGCAAAGGCACCTGAAATACCGGGAAGAATGGAAGCTGCCATGGCAGATGCAAGGGCAATAGGAATATTGGCAATTACAATTGCTTCACCTGAAAAAACACCATATCGAATGGAGACAATTTCCTCCTGAAAGCCTTTGAAATAGATTAAAATTTTGGTATAGAGAGTCTGATTTAAGGAGGTGCTTAAATTGTAAATAAAGGTACTTAATATAATCGGAGTAACAGTAAAAATAATGTTTCTGAAAATCTCACGATATGGTTGAAGCTGAATATTGCTACATTGTTGCATTTGTTTATGTATCCTATTTTTATTTTTCAGATATACAAGCATCATAAACAAAAGCGCCAGAACAACACCACAGCCTGTTCCAACCGCACTTCCAGCGGCACCGTAGATTGCTTGTGTGGTCGTATCCGCATGAGAAACTGATTTCATTAGAAAATAAGCTGCTGATATGCTGATTACCGCATTAAAAATTTGTTCCAAAATCTGTGATATAGAGGTTGGAACCATTGTGCTTTGTGCCTGAAAGTAGCCCCTTAATACACCAAGTAGACTGGATAAAAAGATGGTAGGAGCAAAAACTTTCAAGACAATAATTGAATTTTCTTCTACTAACAGGTTTGCACCAAAAAAGGTAAAAAGACTGGCTAAGCCTCCAACTATACAGACATAAATCAAAGCGGCATAGAAAATTCTTTGCGCGTTTTTAAAATCTTTAATGATTAGTTTTCTGGATATTTCTTTTGAAATAGCAGAGGGAATGCTATAAGAGGAAATAAGCAAAATCATAGTATATATATTGTAAGCCATACTATAATAACCCAAGCCTTCAAGACCAAGGAGTGATGTTAATGGGCGTCTATATAAAATTCCGATTATTCTGCATATAATTCCGGCAGTGGCAAGTATTCCTGCCTGTTTCACAAAGTTATTTTTATCAGGTTGTTTTGACATTTTATACCAACTTTCAGGGGAATCAGTATCTTCGATCTGTATCGGTAAAGTAAGACTGTAAGATATATTTTTAGCTAAGACAATTAGTACAATAATACCATAAAGCCTTTGCTGATATCAATACTAAAAAGTTTTATGACATAAAATCTATGAAAAGGTAAGACAATAAAAAGTATAGAATAATATTCAAATTAATGTTACTATGAAAAGATAATAAGCTAAGAATAGCAGACATATAGCTAAGAATAAAAATAGTGTAGGCTTGATATAAAGGAGATAAGTGAAATGGCATATTTTCCAATGTTTATAGAACTTAAAAACAAACCCTGCTTAATTGTAGGAGGAGGGACGGTGGCATATCGCAAGGTAATCGTTCTAAAGGATTTTGAAGCAGATATTACTGTAGTTTCTTCTACAATATCTGAAAAAATCAGACAGTGCCAGCCAATTATATGTAAGGAAAAGGAATTTGAAGAAGCAGATCTAGAGGGGATGCAGCTTGTTATTGCTGCAACCGATGATGAGCAAACAAATCATGATATTGCTTTGTTATGTAAAATGCGTGGTATAGCGGTAAATGCAGTCGATCAGATTGAGGATTGTAGTTTTATATTTGGCTCTTATGTTAAGGAAAAGGATGTAGTTGCGGCAATTAGCAGTGCAGGAAAAAGCCCTGTCATCACCCAATACCTAAGGGATTACATGCAACAGATTCTCACGGAAGAAATTGGTGAAATGGCAGATTTTCTTGGTGATTTAAGACCAAGAGTCAAGGAAGAGATAGTAAATCAATCAGAGAGAAAGAAAGTATATCAAGACCTTCTAGCCATCACATTAGAAAAGAAAGAGCTTCCCCAAGAAGAGGAAATAGAGGCAGTAATGAAACGATATAAATCAAAAACAAACTAAACCATCGTTTTTATTACCTCAATCAAATCTGTCATTTGTGAGTTAACCGGATGAGACTTATTATAACAAATATAAAAATATCTTTGAAGCGGCATGTTTTTAATAGGGCTTATATGAAGCAAATCGGAATCAAAGCCGTTTTTTACATAACGGGCAGATATGACGGCAATACCCAGATTATGCTTTACAGCATCAATAATAGCGGCAGCGCTGTAGGACTCCCAAGTAACATGAACTGGAATGTGATGCAGATTCATAACGTTTTCAAAGATAGAACGTGTACCGCTTCCAATTTCACGCATAATGAACGACTGATTACGTAAATCCTCCATATGGATACATTCCTTTTGGGAAAAAGGATGCTCTTTGCTGTATATTAACTGCAAAGAATCCTCTAAGACAGGCTCAGTAACAATCTTTTCATTAAATATAATACCTTCTACAAAGGCAATATCCAACTCATTGTGAACCAACCGATGCTCTAAAATCTTAGTATTTTCAATAAAAACGGAAGCTTCAATATCCGGATATTTCTCTTTCAATAAACAAAGGATATCACTAATCAGTGTATCTCCAATGGTAAGAGTAGCACCAATTCGAAGAGGGCGTATCTCTTTTTGATTCTCCATAAATTGATTCAGATTCTCATAGCTTACCATAACATTTAAAGCGCGCTCTAAAAAAAGTCTTCCCATTGGAGTAAGCTCTAGCCGTTTCGGGTAACGTTTAAAAAATATCTCATTATATTCTTTTTCCAAATCAGCAATAATCTGACTCACAGTAGGCTGAGAGATATATAATTTCTTAGCTGCTTCACTCATTTTCAAAGTTTCTGCAACTGCAATAAATGTTTTTAGCTGTTTTAAGGTTGCCATTTCGTGTTACTCCTTCTCTTGCTATAGAAAAATCCAATACCATGCTTTTGATTTTACTATTTTACGGTTGATTACGCAAGTGATAGAATGGGATAAAGTATAAAGAGTAAAAGAAAGGCGGAGGTAAAAATGAGGATAATTGTTTTAGGTGGTGTTGCCGCAGGTACAAAAGTAGCGGCAAAGCTAATGAGAGAAGATAGAAGCAATGAGGTAATCATACTAAATAAAGGGGAGAATATTTCGTATGCTGGTTGTGGACTTCCTTATTATGTAGGGCATGTTATTGAAGAAAAAGAGCAGCTTATCGTGAATACGCCGATAAAATACGAAAAGCTAACTGGGGCACAGGTGTTCACGAATAAAGAAGCAATTAAAGTGGATAAGGAGAAGAAGAAGGTAACGGCAATCGATTGCAAAACGGGTGAAGAAACTGTTTATACTTATGATAAACTGGTCATTGCAACAGGCGCCAGTCCGGTTAGACCATCTATAGAAGGAATTAATCTGAAAAATGTATTTGTAATGAGAACACCAGAGGATGCTATTATGCTTCGCGAACTGGCGGATTCACAGGAAGTTAAGAGAGCTGTAGTGGTAGGAGCCGGCTATATCGGACTTGAGCTTGCAGAGAATTTAATGAACTTAGGGATTAAGCCCTTTGTCATGGATATGGCAGATCAAGTATTGCCAGGTTTTGATCAGGATATCGCAGAATACATTGAGACAAAGCTTGCAGAAAACAAGATTCCTGTACTGACCAATACCGAAGTAATACGGATAGAAGGGGATAAAAAGGTTGAAAAAGTAATAACAAATAAGCGTGCATTTAAAGCCGATATGGTGATTCTATGCGCAGGAATCAGACCCAATACAGCATTTTTAGACAGTACAGGTCTTGAAATGGTAAAAGGAACACTTCTTACCAATGCAAAAGGGCAGACCAATGATGAGAATATCTATGCAGTAGGTGATTGTGCTATGGTAAGCAACGCAATAACTAATAAGGCTGTATGGTCTCCAATGGGCTCTACTGCCAACATTAATGGTCGTTTGGTAGCACAAAACATAGCAGGAGCAAAACTTAATTATAAGGGTACATTAGGAACTGCAATTTGTAAGCTGGCTGAATTTAATGTAGGCAGAACAGGTCTGACTATGGAGGATGCAGTCAAAGAAGGCTTTAACGCAGTGAGTGTAATTACAGTGGTAGATGATAAGGCGCATTATATGCCGGGAGCTTCTTCTTTTATCATTAAAATGATTGCAGACAGAAAATCTTTAATGCTTCTTGGAGTACAGGTGATAGGAAAGGGTGCAGTTGATAAGATCATTGATATGACAGTTACTGCCATGATGTGTCATGCGACCTTGAATGATTTGGAGGATATGGATTTAGCTTATGCACCTCCATTTTCCACTGCAATTCACCCATTTACACAAACCGTTAATATATTGAAAAACAAGATTAACGGTGTATTTGATACGTTTACTCCACAGGAATATGCAAGTAAAAAAGCAGAAGGCTATCAAATAATTGATACCTGTTTAGTTCCATCAATTGAAGGTGCTCCTTATGTAGATTTGACAAGTGTAAATGGAATGATGTCAGGATTTGAACCGGAGGATCCATTGCTTTTGGTATGTAATAAAGGAAAAAGAGCATATTTGCTTCAAAATCGTTTGAAGTATTATGGATATCAAAATACAAAAGTATTAGAAGGCGGTATTAGCTTCACCAATGTAACAGTAGAATAAATTAGAAAATGAAAGGTGTAAAACTATGGCATGTACAATAAAACCAGAGGAAATAAAAAGAGTAAAGGGATTGGGCTTTTTAAATAATAAAGGAACAGATTTATTTAACGGACGAATCATTACCATAAATGGTAAAATAACTGCCGGGCAGGCGGCCGTAATTGCGCAGGCGGCGAAGAAATTTGGAAATGGAGATGTAGAATTTACTGTGCGGCTGACCGTAGAAGTGAGGGGAATTCCTTTCGACCAGATTGATAATTTCCGTGAATTTATAGCGCAGGCAGGCTTAGAAACCGGTGGTACCGGTTCACTTGTGCGACCTGTTGTTTCTTGTAAAGGAACTACTTGCCAATATGGCCTATACGATACCTTTGCTATATCAGAAAAGATACATAAACGCTTCTACGAGGGGTATCATACAGTGAAACTGCCACATAAATTCAAGATTGCCACCGGAGGATGTCCAAACAATTGTGTAAAGCCCTCTTTAAATGATCTTGGTATTGTAGGACAGCTCATTCCAAAGGTAGATGAAGATATGTGCAATGGGTGCAAAAAGTGTCAGGTAGAAATGGCCTGTCCTATGAAAGCGGCCAAATTAGAGGATGGGATCATAGCGATTGATAAAGAAGTTTGCAACAACTGCGGACGCTGTATTGAAAAATGTCCGTTTGATGTAATTGAAGAAGGAATCCCCGGCTTTCAAGTCTATATCGGTGGAAGATGGGGCAAGAAAATAAACCATGGACAGCCGATTCATAAAATTTTTACTTCAGAGGATGAACTCTTTCAAGTAGTGGAAAAAACAATTCTATTATATCGCGAACAAGGAAAGACAGGAGAGCGTTTTGCAGACACAATTGAAAGAATAGGATTTGAAGTGGTAGAAAAGCAAATACTCTCCAATGATATACTCGATCGAAAACAAGAAATACTAGATGCACCACTTCATTTAGTTGGTGGGGCGACCTGCTAAACAGTTCTTATATGATTATTACGTTATACGTTAAGTGATGATAATAATTAGTTTAGCTTAGCTTAGTCAAAAGATATATACGATAAGCAGGGTGAATCCGAATAGGTTTTATCCTGTTTTTCATTTCATAGGAGACGTTGTTGTTAACGTATAAAAGTTTTGATTCCTCGTATGAAATATTACACAATGCGCACGAATGCAAGAGGAAAACGTCACTGCGTGACTACATTCAGCGCAAAGCATTTAAATACCTAAAAACCTTGGACAAAGCTTGCAAATCAACAAATTTGTGTATATGATATATTTAGTACACCTTTTAAAAGTGGACAAAGTGGACAAATATTATTACTTGACCTATAGTAAGTTTTAGGTGATAAACTTAAATAGAAAACAAGAAATTAATTACAAGATAGAGAGGGTAGAAAAGTGGAAGTCTATGATATATTAGAAAAGGTAAAAAGCGGAGAGCTTTCCATTGAGGATGCACAGCTTTATCTACGCAGAGAGCCTTTTGAAGAAATGGGATATGCAAAGCTTGATACCCACCGTAAGATTCGTTCCGGCTTTGCAGAGGTTATTTATTGCAGTGGTAAAACACAACAGCATTTATTGCAGATTTTTAGTAGAATCTATGAACAAGAGGGAGAAGTTCTTGGAACGAGAGCCTCAATGGAACAGTATGAGCTGCTGTTAAATGAATTTCCAAATGTGGAATATGATTCTGTGTCACGTATCATAAAAATAGAAAGAAAGGACAAAAAGCACATAGGAAAAATTGCAGTTTGTACAGCAGGTACGGCCGATATACCGGTTGCAGAGGAAGCATCACAGACAGCAGAATTTTTTGGTGCTAAGGTTGAAAGAATTTATGATGTAGGTGTTAGTGGCATTCACAGACTATTTTCCAGATTGGATGTGATCCAAAGTGCTAATTGTGTAGTGGCGGTAGCAGGTATGGAGGGAGCACTTGCCAGTGTACTTGGCGGTGTTGTGGATAAGCCAGTTATTGCAGTCCCTACATCGGTTGGCTATGGTGCCAATCTAAATGGTCTTTCTGCACTTCTGACTATGATCAATTCTTGCGCAAACGGAATTGCGGTGGTTAATATTGACAATGGCTATGGTGCAGGTTACATAGCAACGCAGATAAACAAGCTGGGGGCAGGAAATGAAGAGTAAATTATATTTAGAATGTTGTTTTGGAATCAGTGGAGATATGTTTGTTGCATCGTTGCTGGATTTGGGAGCAGACGAAGGGGCAATGGCAGATGTATTGAACAGTCTGCCCATTAACGGTTTTCACACAAAAATAAGCAGGGTAAAAAAAGCAGGATTAGATGTATGTGATTTTGCGGTTATTTTGGATGAAGTGCATGAAAATCATGACCATGATATGGAGTATTTACATGGAGAGGAGAAGGATATTCATAAGGAGCAGGACAAAAAACATTTGAATCATATAAAATCGAATATTCATGTACATCGTAGCTTACCAGAAATACTTGATATTATTGAAAAAACCAGTATGACAGAGCATGCCAGACAAATAGCAGGTAAAATTTTTCATATATTAGCGAAAGCAGAATCAAAGGCACATGGCGTAGAACTTGAACAAGTGCATTTTCATGAGGTGGGTGCAGTAGACTCAATTGTTGACATAGTTGCAGCGGCAGTATGTATTGACAATCTTGGAGTCAAAGAGGTGATAGTGCCTGTTTTATATGAAGGAACAGGTTTTATACGTTGCCAGCATGGTACGCTTCCGGTTCCAGTTCCCGCTGTTTCTAACATCGTAGCGGAACATGGACTTAAGCTTCATATTACAGAGAACATGGGTGAATTTGTTACGCCGACAGGTGCTGCCATAGTAGCGGCTATTCAGACTTCAGATCAATTGCCAAAAGAGTTTGTAATTAAAAAAATTGGTATCGGTGCGGGGAAACGCAATTATGAAAGACCAAGTATGCTTCGGGCACTGCTGATTGAAGAAGATACTATAGAAGCTGATATCATTTATAAACTTGAAAGTAATATTGACGATTGCAGTCCTCAAGCACTTGGTTTTGTTATGGAACGCTTGTTTGAAAATGGAGCAAAGGACGTTTATTATATTCCTGTTTTTATGAAAAAGAATCGCCCTGCATATCAGTTGAATGTCCTATGTAAAGAGGAAGAAATAGCTAATCTAGAGCAGATTATTTTTGAAGAAACAACTACCATTGGAATTAGAAGACAAAGGATGGAACGCTCTGTTTTAAAGCGTGAAATAAAAAAGTATTTTACCTCCTTGGGAGAGGTAAAAATTAAGATATGTAAGATTTCTAATAAGACACGATACTATCCTGAGTATGAAAGTGTGGTGGAGCTTTGTAAAAAGCACAAAATACCTTTTCAGGAGGTCTACCAGCTTATTGGAAAGGAAATAGCGAAGAATGAAATCAATCTTTTACAGGAGGGATAATGAAACTATTAGAGGAAAAGAAGAAAAAGCTTCTAACATGCCTGGATAAATACAGCGATGAAGATATTATGATTGCATTTTCGGGTGGTGTGGATAGTACATTATTATTAAAGGCCGCCTGCGAATTAGCAGATAAAAACAAGCGCAAGGTTTATGCGGTCACTATTCATACAACATTGCACCCTATGAATGAGATTGAGATAACCAAACAGCTTGCCAAAGAGATTGGTGCTATTCACTCTATTATTGAGGTGGATGAATTACAAAATGCCGGGATTATGAATAATCCGGTTAATCGCTGTTATCTGTGTAAGAAATATTTATTTACGAAGCTTCTTGAAATGGCGAAAGAGCTTGGAATTCAAACCATTATGGATGGTACAAATGAAGATGATTTACATGTTTACCGACCAGGCATTTTGGCATTGAAAGAGCTGAATATAAAGAGCCCCCTTGCAGAGACTGGGATTACGAAGAAAGAGATCAGAGAGATAGCGAAAGAATATGGTTTATCAGTGGCTAAACGTCCCTCTGCTCCTTGTCTGGCTACCCGATTTCCATATGATTGTGAACTGTCTTATGAGAAGATGAGAAAGGTTGAAGCGGCGGAAGAGTATATAAAGGGGCTAGGCTTTTATAACGTCAGGCTTCGAGTTCATGATGAGCTTGCAAAAATTGAGGTTGATGCAATTGATATGAACCATTTGCTTGAAATGAAAACTGAAATAGTAGATTATTTGAAACAATTGGGATATACTTATGTGGCGATGGACTTAGAAGGTTTCCGTTCCGGAAGTATGGACGCCGTACTGGATTTATAAAAGTTGAGAAGATAAAAAGAAAAGGAAAGGAAATATAAAATGAAATTTGTAATACAACGTGTTAATTATGCAAGTGTCACCGTAGAGGAAGCGGTGATAGGAAACATACAAAAAGGACTTCTTATATTAGTTGGTGTAGGTCAGGAAGATACAAAAGAGGAAGCAGACCGTCTAGTTAAAAAATTGATAAACTTAAGAATTTTTGATGATGAAAATGGAAAAACAAATTTGGCTCTTAAGGATGTAGGTGGAGAATTGTTGATTGTATCTCAGTTTACATTATATGCGGATTGTCGAAAAGGAAATCGGCCATCTTTTATCAATGCAGGGAGTCCTGATAAGGCAAATGAACTTTATGAATATATCATTGAAGAGTGTAAAAAACAAATATCCAAGGTGGAACATGGAGAGTTTGGGGCCAAGATGAAGGTGGAGCTTTTAAATGATGGACCGTTTACGATTATATTGGATTCAGCAGATTTTAAATAATGAAAATATATGGCATATTGATCGTTATTTGAACAGAAAATGGAAAGGAGGAGATCAGTAATGCTATTTGATAGAGAAGAGGTAATGACAGAATTTCAAAATTATGTAAAGAAATATAATCAGGAGGACGAAAGAATCAGGCTTAAAATAGAACATACATACCGAGTTGCAAGACTTTGTGAACAAATTGCAGAGTCACTTTCCTTAACAAAGGAGAAAATAGAGTTGGCCTGGCTGATTGGAATGCTTCATGATATCGGAAGATTTGAACAGTTAAAAAATTATAGAACCTTTATTGATTCGGAATCTATAAACCATGCAGAATATGGGGTACATCTTTTATTTGAGCAGGGAATGATCCGCACTTTTTGTAAAGACAGTCGGTATGATGCGTTGATTCAAGCCTCCATTTTCTATCACAACGCTTATCGGCTTCCAAAGAATTTAAAACAAGAAACAAAGTTTTTTTGTGACTTATTAAGAGATGCAGATAAAATAGATATTTTAAAGGTAAGTGTGGATATACCACTTCAAACGATTTATGATGTCAGTGATAGCCAAATGAAGCAGGCTGTCATTACACCGGAAGTTATGGAAAACTTCTTTGAGCATCATGCAATCAATCATAAGCTAAAGAAAAGTCCGATTGATCATATTATAGGACATATATCTTTGGTTTTTGAATTGGTATATCCTATTAGTCTTACTATTGTAGAGGAACAAGGTTATTTACGGCAAATGCTTAATTTTCAGACAGAAAATGCAACCACACAAAAGCAGCTTTGGCTATTAAAGCAAGACATGCAAAATTACATTGCGCTTAAGAGTCTATAATATAATTTAAGCAGTCAATTGTCCCATTCATAGCGGGCATGACTGCTTTCTAAATTCCAAATCAGTTAGTAACAATGTTACTTGTTATGAAATTTACTAATATGTTTTTTGATTGCTTCGAAGCTTTCTTTGCTGATAACATGTTCGATTTTACATGCATCTTCTGTAGCAATTTCTGCATCAACGCCAAATTTAATCAGCCATTGAGATAATAGCTGGTGTCTTTCGTAAATCATCTCTGCAATTTCTTTTCCCGATTCAGTTAAATAAATAAAACCAGAGTCAGTAACTGTAATATGCTTTTTTTCACGAAGATTTTTCATAGCAATACTGACGCTTGATTTTTTGTAGCCCAATTCATTTGAAATATCAACAGCTCGAACGACTGGAAGCTGTTTGCTTAGAACTAGGATGGTTTCTAAATAATTTTCAGCAGATTCATTAATCATATTTTCCTCCATTGTGCATTGCGTGCATAGTGGTAGCTGTGAAAATTAAATGCACATATATACATTATTAATAGTTAGATAAATCAAATTATAGTTAGTATAACACATTAAGCAACTATTTTCAAATTTAGGTGTAAAAAATTGAATACATGAGCATTGTATTTTTCACAGAGTGCATTGACAAAACTAAGAATAAAATTTTTAAAATTATTAAAAAAGTTCTTGACAACTAACGCATGTTTTATTATACTAATAATAAGAAAATGATAATCATTATCAATTAAAGAGAGGATGATTTGTATGCCTTTAACAATGGTAAAAACAGGAGAGCCGAATGTAATAAAGAAAGTAGGCGGTAAGGAAGAAACGAAGCGTTTTCTAGAGAATCTTGGATTTGTAACAGGAGGTCTGGTTACTGTTATTTCTGAAATCGGTGGAAATATGATAGTAAACGTGAAAGATTCCAGAGTTGCAATAGGCAAAGATATGGCAAATAAAATTATTGTATAGTTTTAAATATGCATCACATATTTTGAGTATACAAATTAAGAAAGAAAGAAGGAGCCTTATGAAGACTTTAAAAGAAACAGCTTGCGGAGAAACAGTAAGAGTGAAAAAATTGACAGGGGAAGGTCCTGTGAAGAGACGTATTATGGATATGGGAATCACAAAAGGTGTTGACATATTTGTTCGAAAAGTAGCCCCACTAGGAGATCCAGTTGAAGTGACAGTAAGAGGTTATGAATTATCACTTAGAAAAGCAGATGCTGAGATGATTGAAGTGGAATAATTTTTGTTACAAGGTTAGTCAAAACTAACTTGAAATAGCATGGATATAATATGGCCAAAGGGCAGAAGGAGTTATAAAATGTCAATTAAAATAGCACTCGCAGGTAATCCAAACTGCGGAAAAACAACATTATTTAATGCATTGACAGGTTCAAACCAATTTGTTGGTAATTGGCCGGGTGTAACAGTAGAGAAAAAAGAAGGTAAGTTAAAAGGAGACAAAGAGGTCATTATAATGGATTTACCCGGAATTTATTCTTTATCTCCTTATACGTTAGAGGAAGTTGTAGCCAGAAATTATTTAATTAGTGAAAGACCAGATGCAATTTTAAACATTGTGGATGGTACTAATATTGAACGAAATCTCTATTTGTCAACACAATTAATGGAGCTTGGCATACCTGTTATTATGGCAGTGAATATGATAGATGTACTAGAAAAAACAGGTGAAAAAATACATATTGATAAACTCAGCAAAAGATTAGGCTGCGAAGTAGTGGAAATATCAGCACTAAAAGGGACAAAAACAATGGAAGCTGCCCAAAAGGCTGTAGAGCTTGCAAAAAGAAAAAATGCAAATATACCAGTACATGAATTTACTCCCGAGGCAGAGGCAGTGATTCAGGCAGTGGAAGAAAAATTAGGATTAGATATTCCAGTAGAGCAAAAACGTTTTTTTGCTATAAAGCTGCTAGAAAAGGATGAAAAAATTCAAAGCCAGATGAAAACGGTTCCGGATGTATCTAAGGAAATCAAGCAAATGGAAGAGGAATTTGACGATGATACAGAAAGCATTATAACAAATGAAAGATATGTATTTATTTCATCCATTATAAATGAATGCTGTACAAAGAACAAAACGAAAAAGCTTAATACTTCAGATAAAATTGACCAAATTGTGACAAATCGCTGGCTTGCAATCCCAATATTTGCTGCAATTATGTTTATTGTATATTATGTATCTGTTACTACAGTAGGTACATGGGCAACAGACTGGGCAAACGATGGGGTATTTGGTGATGGCTGGAATTTGTTTGGAATTGAGGCAGTTCATGTACCTGGTGTCCCGGCACTAATTGAAGCAGGTTTAACTGCAATTGGATGTGCTGACTGGTTACAGGGTTTAATCCTTGACGGTATTGTAGCAGGTGTCGGAGCTGTACTAGGCTTTGTTCCTCAGATGCTTGTATTGTTTATTTTCTTAGCCTTTTTAGAAGCATGTGGCTATATGGCCAGAGTTGCATTTATTATGGATCGAATTTTCCGCAAATTTGGACTCTCGGGTAAATCTTTTATACCTATGTTAATTGGTAGTGGTTGTGGAGTGCCCGGAATAATGGCATCGAGAACGATTGAAAATGACCGTGACAGAAAGATGACAATTATGACGACAACCTTTATTCCATGTGGGGCTAAGCTGCCGATTATTGCTTTAATTGCCGGCGCATTATTTAACGGAGCGTGGTGGGTTGCACCAAGTGCATATTTTGTTGGAATTGCCGCAATTATATGTTCTGGTATTATCTTGAAGAAAACGAAAATGTTTTCAGGAGATCCGGCGCCATTTGTTATGGAACTTCCGGCATATCATATGCCGACTGTTGGAAACATATTAAGAAGTATGTGGGAAAGAGGTTATTCTTTCATAAAAAAAGCTGGTACCATTATCCTTCTTTCTACCATTGTTTTATGGTTCTTAATGAGTTTTGGTTTTGTGGACGGACAGTTTAGAATGTTAGATACACTGGAATTAAATGATAGTATTTTAGCTGCCGCAGGTGGAGCAATTGCATGGATATTCAAACCTCTTGGCTGGGGCAATTGGAAGTTTGCGGTTGCAGCGGTAACAGGATTAATCGCGAAAGAAAACGTAGTGGGTACATTTGGAGTTTTATTTGGATTTGCAGAAGTGGCAGATAACGGATCTGAAATTTGGGGCAGTCTTGCACAGAGTTTGACAATGGTTTCCGCTTACTCATTTTTAGTATTCAACTTACTTTGTGCACCATGTTTTGCAGCAATGGGAGCAATTAAACGTGAGATGAATAACGCGAAATGGTTTTGGTTTGCTGTCGGATATCAGACATTGCTTGCTTATGTTGCAGCCTTGTGTGTATATCAGATTGGAAATCTTATTACAACAGGTAGTTTTGGACTTGGAACTGTAGTAGCTTTTCTTTTAATCATAGGTTTTGTTTATTTATTAGTGAGACAAAGTGGTACCAATAAAGTATCCAATGTAGAGGTGAAGAAAGTAGCGAATGCAAAATAGTGCTAGTGTTTTAACACGGTTGACACTGCCATAATAAAGTGATTTAGGGAGGAATAAAGTTGACCAGAGAAACAAACAGTAATAATTTAAAATTTGGACATAATACGAATAGGTATTTGAGAACGCAGTTGCAAAAAGATAATATCATTGAACAATTAAAGAAGAATGGCTGCCGGATTACGAAACAAAGGCTGTTGTTGCTGGATGTTATATTGGAGGATGAGTGTTCCTGCTGTAAAGAAATTTATTATAAGGCATCAGGGATAGATAAGAGTATTGGTACTGCTACTGTTTACCGTATGATTAATAAGCTGGAAGAGATTGGTGCGATTAATCGAAAAAATATGTATAAAGTAGCATGCTCTGATCGATGTGAAATAGAAAATGCATGCACGATAGAACTGGATGATAATACGATATATCATTTTTCAGCTAAAAATTGGAATATGGTAATCAAGGAAGGATTAAAAGTGTGCGGATATTTAAAAGCCCAAAATATTTTGAATGTAACAGTAAGGCAATGCGAATGTGATGGTGAAAATTGCAGATAAATGCCGGAAAGAAGGTAAATATGATCAATGAATATGTAAATTTATATAATATTGTGATATTCGTGGCATCTATTATCTTGGTATTTGTATTGAATTTTATCAAAAAGATGTTATTAAAGTATATGAAGAGGACGAGCTGTAAATAACAGTTCGTCCTCTTCGTATCATAGGAAATACCTATGATATTATGGTTACACCATGCAGGATTCCATATGTAGGGAAAATGTCTTTGATTGACTGCATTTGCCGCGACAAAGCAGTCAATCCTTTTATGGCTCTCCACTTTGTTTTTATTTTGGAAGTTGTTTCGACAAGCCGCTTGCATAGACTAATAATAAATCTTGCTCATGGCGTTTTAGAGAATGATATAAGGTAAGAAGCTCAATATCTTCAGGAGAAAAGCTGTTATCCTGACAGGAGGTTGGAATGTCATCGTTAAAAAATTCTGATAGAGAAATACCGAAGCCATTGCATATCTTTCGGAGTGTTGACAGGGTTGGTTCTGTATTTCTTAGAAAAATATTATTAAGACTGCTATAGGGAATATGAGAGCGTTGTGCTAAACGATAAATGCTCCATCCGTTTAATTCAAGTATCCGTTTAATCCTTATAAGAGTATCATTTTCTTGCATATTTATTCCTCACTTTCGTTATATTTGATTTAATTGTATCTAATTGCAGAAATATAATAAGATGATTATATGAGTAGCATGTAAGGTTGACTATACAACTCATATGAGTTATAATTAATAAAAATTCAGACAATACGACAAAAACTTCAATATAGTGAAACTATTTCTGAATCAAAAAGTCTAATGTAATGGACTTATATTGTACTGGTTTTAATACAAATATTCAAAAATACGATGGAGGAAGAGTATGAAATTTTTACAAAATATCAAAGTAAGGTACAAAATTTTATCAATGGGAATTACATCTATATTATTAACAGTAGTAGTAGGTTTAATCGGTCTTCTTTATTTAAATAGCGTAAACAGTAATGCAGAAACTATGTATCAGGCATTTCAAAAAGCTATTTATTTAGAAAAGGCAATGGATGTTAAAGATGAGAGTGATAAAAAGCTATTGGAATTAATGATTACGGAGGATGAACAGTATAATCAGGAGCTTAAAACTCAAATCGAAGGCTCAGGGCAAGAGATTGAAAGCTATATGGCACAATATGAAAAATTAGGAGTTAGTTCAGAGGAAGAAGAGCTCATTCAATCATTATACAGTGCTTTGGAGCAGGGAGAAACTCATAAAACACAGATTATTTCCTTGGCAGATTCAAACAAAAATGAAGAAGCATACAGCTTGTTTCAAAAGGAATATGACGATATATCAACTCAAATGGAAAATTGTGTAGATGAATTTACCCGTATATTAAGTGAAAACGGAGAATCAATAGAACAAAATAATGTAATGGAATTTCGTAATGCAACAACAATAATAGGTATTATAATAGCTATTGCAACATTGCTTGTACTAGCTTATGTAATAATAATTAATAAATTAATTTCAAAACCAATTGAATCATTTAGCAGATATATATCTAAATTTTCAAAAGGGGATTTAAGTGAAGAAACATTAGCTCAAGCAAGAGATGCAAAACTATATAACGATGAAATCGGAGCCTTGGGCAAAAGCATCATCGCTATGAGAAGCAATCTTTGGAATATTATGTCTAAAATCAATGATGTTGCATCTTCGGTTGCTTCCTCCTCAGAGGAATTATCAGCCAGTACAGAAGAATCTTTATCTATGATTGAAGAAACTACAAATTCCGTTACATCAATAGCGCAAGGTGCAAAAAATCAACTGACTAATATTGAAACAACTTTGAATGTCATTGAAAACATTTCTAAAAGCATGGTGAATAGCAATGATAGAATAGATGATACGGTTCATATTACAAACGATGCAATGAAAGCTGCCAAGGACGGCGAAAAGGCAATCGATGCGACGAAAGAGCAGATGAATCAGATTGAAAAAACGGTAATTAATGCAAGTGAGAGCATTATGGAATTAGGAGAACGCTCTACAGAAATAGAAGAAATTGTTGAGACGATTTCAAGTATTGCAGAACAAACGAACCTGTTATCTCTAAATGCAGCAATTGAAGCGGCTCGAGCAGGAGAACAGGGAAAAGGCTTTGCAGTTGTAGCAGAGGAAGTTAGAAAGCTTGCAGAAAGCTCAGCACAATCAGCTTCTAAAATAGCGGCTCTGATTCAAAGCATTCAAAAAGAAACAAACAGCGCTGTCGCTTCGATTCAGGAGGGAACCAGTCAGGTGCGTATCGGAATGAATGTAGTAGGACAGGCAGAAAGCGCTTTTGGAAATATATCTGAGTTTGTAGATAATATTACGAAGCAGATTAATGAAATATTTCTAACCTCAAAAACGATAATTAGAGGAAGTGATGAAATGGTCTCAGCAGCAAAGGAAACCAATGCTTTAAGCAATGAATTCTCTGAGGTATCCACAAACATTGCGGCAAGTATGGAGGAACAGACTGCTACCGTGAATGAGATTGCTAGAGCATCTGAAAGTCTTTCTGTGGTTGGAGAGGAGTTAATTAATGAGGTTTCATCCTTTAAGCTTTAAGAATATAAGGACAGGAAAGTTGTAAATTTTCCTGTCCTTTTTCTATTTTTAGCGTTAATAGTCAATGACTTGACAAAAGAAATGTTATTTTGCAAATGTTTTTATTAAGTGGGCATAGTATGCAAGAATGATTCGTACGAAAGTCATGAAATATCAGGATAAAAATTATATATTATTTTAGAGTTGCATAAGGGAGAGTGTCTTGGTATACTAGGAAAAAGTGGAAGTGGTAAGAGCCTGAGCGTTAAAATCAGTGCAACTTGGCAGTCACATGGGAATTTGTCGAAAAAACAATTGTATAATAATGCAGTTAAAATGCTTGTAAGCATGAAGTTAATGAATCCAACGCAGGTATTGTGTAAAAAGTATGCGAAAACGCTGTTACATTCCATTGTTGACATGAAAGGGATAGAGGATGAAGAACAATTTAATGATAGAAGGAAATATTTTCAAAGGACTTATCTTATTTTCGATTCCGATGTTAGCCAATAGTTTGCTTCAACAGTTTTTCAATACAGCGGATATGTATTTTATTGGAAATTATATTGGGAAAAATGCAGCGGCAGCAGTAGGAGCAAGCGGAGTACTGATTACCTGTATGATAGGTTTATTTGTAGGAATATCTACAGGAATTGGAGTGATAGGAGCAAGATTATATGGAGGCAAACGGTACAAAGAACTGAAAGAGGCAGCAAGTGCAGCGTTAGGTATAGGTATCATATTTTCTATATTTATTACGATAATAGGTTATTGCTTTATGGAAACATTACTGATTAAATTCCAAACGCCAAAAGAAATTTTAAAAGAAGCGCTACAATATGCAAGAATGTATCTGCTTGGCTTGTTTCCTATGATGGGGTTTCATATATACGCAGCTGTTATGAAAGCAGCTGGTGAGGTGAAAATTCCTCTTATCAGTATGGTCATAGGAGGTCTGACTAATATTGGGTTAGATGCTTTGTTTATTATACACCTTGGATATGGAGTAATAGGGGCATCCCTTGCTACAGTTATTTCACAATGGATCGTTTTGGTACTGATTGGCTATCAGTACCATTATAAGCTAATAAAAAAATTAATGATAAATCAGAATGCGCCAAAATTAGATTTTAAAGAACAATATAATTTTGGCAAAGAAGTGATTAGAATTGGAGTACCTGCAGGGGTGCAGGCTGTGTTACTTACTTTTTCAAATCTTATTATGCAGTATTATGTAAACAAGCTTGGAATTTCTCAAGTTGCTGCTTTTTCTGCTTATTTTAAAATAGAGTCAGTAATTTATCTTCCAATACTTGCCATGGGACAGACTGTTATGATTTTTATCAGTCAGAATAAGGGTGCTGGTAGATTAATAAGGGTTAAAAAGGGAGCTATTTATGGATTGGGATTGGGGATTCTTTTAACGCTTGTTATTTCAATCAGTATGTTAAGTGTAATTGAAAGTATTTTCTGGATTTTTATAAAAGACAACACAGTTATCTTTTATGGAGTTTCTATAACTTTAGTTACATTTCCATTTTATTTTTTATATGCCATTTTGGATATAACAGGAAATGTAATCCGTGGATTGGGGAATTCTTTTATTCCCATGTGCAACTCCATTATTAGTTTGTGTGTTATACGTATACTGATACTTGTTCTGTGGGCAAGCTCTTACAAGGATGTAAGTAAGATTTCATATATATATCCCATCACATGGTTTATATGTGCAATGTTAAATATGGGTATTCTTTTTCTGCTCTTAAAAAAAGAAACTGTTACAGTAAGACAATAAAGAGAGTAAAACTTCCAATTAAAATATAAAACGAATAAAAAAGAGAGGTAAAATAGAATATGTTAGAGGTTTTAAATGTAAAAAGAGGTGAGAAGAAGCAGGTAGAACTAGGAGTTTTAGGTGGTAAGTCTAAGCTGCCTGTTACTATAATTGCAGGAAAAGAAGAAGGAGAAACTCTTCTTATTACCAGTGGGATTCATTGCACTGAATACACTGGCATTCAAGCGGCTATCGAATTGGCACAGAATATCATTCCAGAACAAATTAAAGGAACGGTTATTCTGATACATCCGGTGAATCAATCAGGTTTTGAAATATGTAATAATAGCAGCGTTGTTCCCGAGGATAATAAAAATCTTAACCGCGTCTTTCCAGGAAATAAAAATGGAAGCGCAGCCGAACAATTGGCTGACTTTATAGTGAATCATTTATATAGTTTAACAGATTATTATATTGATATGCATGGAGGTGACATTCAGGAGGATTTATCTCCCTATGTATACTATGTCACAGTAACTAAGGATTCTGTTAAAGATAAGGCACAGCAAATGGCAAAAAGAGTCAATGTAAATTATATGGTTGGTTCTAAAGTAGGTAGTTATGGAGCCTATAACTATGCAGGCTCGTTAGGAATCCCAGCTATACTAATTGAGCGAGGCTGCAAAGGAGTTTGGAATCATGAGGAAGTTGAACTATATCAAGAAGATATTAAAAATGTGATGAGATACCTTGGGATACTAGAAGATAATAAGAAAGAAGTAAGTTTTGAGTCAACTGAACTTGAACAAGTGCATGAGCTATGTGCAAACAATACAGGATGTTGGTATCCTGGCAAAAAAGCAGGTGAAAGTTTTAAAAAAGGAGAACTGGCGGGTGAGATAAAGGATTACTTTGGCAATGTAATTGAGCAGATCTATTTTGAAACGGATGGAATTATATTGTATCAGACTTGTTCCTTATGTGTGGGAAAAAATAAAGAAATAATAGTATATGGAGAGAAAAACGGATGAGGTGTTTACACTTTATCTGTTTTTTTTGATTAGAGATAAGCTGTTCTAAATTTATAAAAAGCATCGACTTAGAATAAAAAACGGCAAATGGAAGAAAATAAATGATAAAAAACAATCATTATGACTATTGACAAACCGATTGCAATTAGATAATATAAACATAAGTTAGATACATCTAACTCGAAAGGAGAAAACATGAGTTCCGAAGTATTTCAAATTATAAAAAGTATGAATCTTAAAAATTTAGAGATACAATTGGCCATACAATGTGCACCATTTATAATGGGAATTAAAATCTCCAATTTACTTATAGTTCAGAGGGAGAATGCCGAGTATGTGGAAGAGATGTTTAAGAATGGAGAAATCTCTTATTTTATTCTTTGCGAGACACAGAATAAAACAACTTTTTTATTATACCGGTTAAATGAGCTTATGGACTATTTAAGTAAAAGAGAAGTAATAAATTTGCTAGCAGTGTTAGGCTATAAGAATCATATGCTTTTTGAAATTTTAAGCTGTATTCGAAAGAAATATGAAGCATATATGGCAACTAGCAAAAAATTTCCACATGAACTGGGCTTGATACTAGGCTATCCGGTTGAAGATGTGTATGGATTTATGGCAAATCAGGGACAAAATTTTCTATATGCAGGTTACTGGAAAGTATATGAAAATATAAAGGAAAAGCAAAGGATGTTTGAAAAATACAATCAGGCAAAGGAAACCGCGATTCGTTTAGTTTCGAGTGGGGAAAGTATTTGGGAAATCATAGACAAGTATAGTAATAATAATTTGCAAAATGCAGTAATTTAGGAGGATGATAGGTTATGGGTAAGATAAGTGTAATTTTTTGGTCACAGACAGGAAACACAGAGGCTATGGCAAACGCAGTCGGTCAGGGAATAAAGATGGCCGGTAAAGAGGCTGAGGTGATTGAGGTGTCAAAGGCTTCTTTAGACAGTTTAAAAGATTCTACCGTATTTGCTTTAGGCTGTCCTGCCATGGGTGCAGAGGTTTTGGAAGAAGAAGAGATGGAACCATTTGTTGAAGAGATAGAGAAATTTGCAACCGGTAAAAACATCGCTTTGTTTGGCTCCTATGGATGGGGAGACGGAGAATGGATGAGAGACTGGGAAGAAAGAATGATAAATGCAGGTGCTGTTTTAGTTGGAGGAAAAGGCTGCATGTGTCAGGAAACACCAGATGATGAGGTATTAGCAGAGTGTAGTGAGATTGGAAAGCAATTAGCAGCACTTTGATCTTTAGATAAAGCCGTTACGAAGTTTAATGTAACGGCTTATCTGTACGAGATATCAGCAGGAGTCAGAAAGGAGTTAATATGAGTGTTGTAATTATAGGCGGACATGATAGAATGGCCTGTCAGTATAAAAAGATATGTAAGGAATATAAGTGCAAAGCCAAGGTATTTACAAAAATGTCCGGTAAATTTGGAGATCAGATAGGAAGTCCTGATTTAATTATATTATTTACCAATACAGTTTCACACAAAATGGCACGATGTGCTGTTGCGGAGGCAGAAAAAAACAATACGGATTTAGTCAGATGTCATTCCAGCAGTGGATGTGCATTGAATGATATTTTGGAGAATGTTTGTAAAAATGAATGTGATTTATAGCAAATAGAGGTTATGAAATTCAAATTTTGAATGCATAATCTCTATTTTTTATTATGTAAAAAATAAATATCTTTGTGTATTATTTAGGTTCATTATGTTGAAAAAAAACACTTAATACGTAAAATAAACAAAAAATATGTAAAATAAGTTAAATAAAAGTAAAAACAACAAAAATATAATAAATTGTAAAATAATTTAACATATTGATTTACAAATGTACAATAATATGCTATCCTAATCTAGTAAAGACGATAAAATTAGACAAAAATTGGGGGACTACCATTAATGCTTGCTAATTTAGAAGTGTATAATTATGCAGGGGAGAGGAGGCATGAAACAAGCTTTTTTATGACAAATTTTGCAACGCTCCTAAAAAAGCGAACGTTAATTGTTAGATAAATTATGAGGAGGTATTTTAATGTATAAGAAAAAAGTAGCATGGTTAGTTTTAACAGCACTAATGATTTCGCTTGTGCCAAAACCAATAACCTATGGTGCAGAAGCAGATAATACAAGTGCTTATGAAGAGCGTTTTATGGAAATGTGGGAGGATCTGCATGACTCAGATAATGGATATTTTAGCGAACAAGGAATCCCATACCATTCAGTAGAAACTATGATTGTAGAGGCACCAGATTATGGTCATGTTACAACTAGTGAGGCTTTTAGCTATTATTTGTGGTTGGAAGCTATGTATGGTAAATTTTCAGGAGATTTTTCTTCATTTGAGGATGCTTGGGATATCACTGAAAAGTACATAATTCCAGGAGATAAAGATCAACCAAATAGCAGTATGAGTAAGTATAATGCAAATTCACCAGCAACGTATGCAGCAGAGTGGGAAGAGCCGGATTTATATCCATCAGCAATGGATTTTGGAGCAGCTGTTGGTAAGGATCCAATTAACAGTGATTTGACTTCAACTTATGGAACATCACAGATATACGGAATGCATTGGTTACTTGACGTAGACAACTGGTATGGATTTGGACAAAGAGGAGACGGAACTTCAACACCATCCTATATTAATACATATCAAAGAGGTACACAGGAATCTGTATTTGAAACAATACCACAGCCTTGTTATGAAACTATGAAATTTGGCGGTAAAAATGGATTCTTGGATTTATTTGTCAAAGACAATTCCTATTCACAGCAATTTAAGTACACCAATGCACCAGATGCTGATGCCAGAGCTGTTCAAGCAACTTATTGGGCAAATGAATGGGCAAAAGATTATGGTGTCGATTTGTCGGATGATGTAAGTAAAGCAACTAAAATGGGTGATTATCTGCGTTATTCTATGTTCGATAAATATTTTAGAAAAATAGGAAATTCATCAACAGCAGGAACAGGCTATGATTCAAGTCATTATCTATTATCCTGGTATTATGCGTGGGGTGGCGGAACGACTGCTGACTGGGCTTGGAAGATTGGTTGCAGCCACAACCATTTCGGATACCAGAACCCAATGACAGCATGGATTCTGTCTGAGGATTCAGAATTTAAGCCAGCTTCTCAAAACGGTGCAACCGACTGGGGAGAAAGCTTGGATCGACAATTAGAATTCTATCAATGGCTTCAGTCGTCAGAAGGAGCAATTGCAGGTGGAGCGAGCAACTCTTACAATGGACGTTATGAAACATTACCTTCAAATGTTTCGACTTTCTATGGTATGGGATATGAAGAAAATCCTGTTTACAGTGATCCTGGAAGTAATACGTGGTTTGGTATGCAGACATGGTCAATGCAGCGTGTAGCTGAGTATTATTATCAGACCGGAGATACCAGAGCGAAAGATATCATGGATAAATGGGTAAGTTGGGTTAAAACAGTTGTTAAATTAAACAGTGATGGTACGTTCCAAATTCCTGGTAAAATAGCTTGGACAGGTCAGCCTGATACTTGGACAGGTACTTATACAGGTAATTCAGGTCTGCATGTATCTGTAGAAACTTACGGAACAGACCTTGGTATTGTAGGTTCACTTGCCAATACATTATTATATTATAGTAAAGCATCTGGTGATGATGAATCTCGTGTTCTTGCCAAAGAATTACTTGATAGAACCTGGACACTTTATCGTGATGAAAAGGGTGTATCATGTACTGAATATATAGATCCTACACGTTATTTTGAACAGGAGGTTTATGTTCCGGAAGGCTTTACAGGAACAATGCCAAATGGTGATGAAATTAAGAATGGTATTAAATTCCTTGATATTCGTTCTAAGTATAAGGATGATCCTAACTATGAGAACTTATTAAACGCATATAATACAGGCACTGACATGGAAATTAATTACCATCGTTTCTGGGCTCAATGCGATGTTGCAATTGCAAACGGATTATACTCAATTTTATTTGGTGAGGAAACAAATGAAAGTAATTCTACCCTTTCAACAAATAAAGCAACCTTTGATAAAAATGCTGCTGAGGACATTTCTGTAGAAGTAACTTTAAACGGAAATACTTTAGATGCAATCAATAACGGTAAGGATGCTTTAGTGAAAGGAACTGACTATACAGTAAATGATAACGTGGTAACCATTTCTAAGGATTATTTAGCAAAATATTCGGTTGGAAACGTTAATCTAACCTTTGATTTTAGTGCAGGAAAGAACAGTGCATTAAAGGTATCTGTTATCGATTCTTCAGTACCTGAAGCTGTAGAAGGAGATATTAAGGTACAAATGTACAATGCAAGTACTTCAAATACGACAAATGGTATTTCTCCTAAATTTAAGATTTATAATGAGGGAGATAGTGATATTTCACTTTCTGATGTAAAGCTTCGTTATTATTATACAATTGATGGTGATAAGGATCAGAGTTTCTGGTGTGATTGGTCAACAGTTGGTAGTAACAACGTAACCGGAACTTTTGTTAAGATGGATGCATCTAAAACAGGGGCTGATCACTATCTTGAAATCGGTTTTAGTAATGGCGCAGGAACTTTGGCAGCAGGACAGTCTCTTGAAGTACAAGTGAGATTTTCTAAATCAGATTGGTCTAACTATACACAAGACGGAGACTATTCATTTAGTACAGCCAATACGTCTTATGCAGATTCAGAAAAAGTTACAGGTTACATTAATGGTGCTATCCAATGGGGAATTGAACCATAAGAAGTAGAAATACTCTGGTATGATGTAGTAAAGAGAGTTTTCTATCATTAAAATTATCACCGCTCCATGCAGGGGCGGTGATTTTGAAATGATTATGATATTTTTACAGAAAAGTAGAAATAGAGTGAATGGAGGAAAGTATGAGAAAATCTTGGAGTAAATTAGTAGCTGCAGCACTTGTGTGTACGTTATTGCCAGTACAGGGGATAAAGGCAGAGGCTGCTAACTATAATTATGGAGAGGCACTTCAAAAAGCAGTTATGTTTTATGAATTTCAACGCTCAGGCGAACTGCCGGAGAATACGAGAAATAATTGGAGAGGTGATTCAGGACTTACAGATGGTGCAGATGTCGGACTTGATTTGACCGGAGGCTGGTATGATGCCGGAGATCATGTAAAATTTAATATACCGATGGCATATTCTGCGACCATGCTTGCATGGTCTGTATACGAAGCTAAGGATGCTCTTATAGAAAGTGGACAATTGGATTATCAGATGGATAATATAAAATGGGTCAGTGACTATTTAATGAAGTGTCATCCAGAGGCAAATGTATTTTACTATCAGGTAGGAAACGGTAATACAGATCATTCTTGGTGGGGACCAGCAGAGGTAATGCAAATGTCAAGGCCTTCCTATAAAGTAGATTTGTCAAATCCTGGTTCATCTGTAGTAGCGCAGGCGGCAGCAGAGTTGGCATCAACAGCAGTGATTTTTAAGGAAGAAGATGAAGAGTATGCAGCGACATGCATCAGCCATGCGAAAGAGCTGTTTGCCTTTGCTGATAACACAAAAAGCAATGCAGGTTACACAGCGGCTAACACATTCTATGGTAATTCAAGTGATTTCTATGATGAATTGTCATGGGCAGGGGTTTGGCTATATTTAGCAACTGGTGAAAAAGAATATTTAGACAAAGCAGAAGGTTATGTGGATAATTGGAATGGCAGTGCAGGCGTGGCTTATAGCTGGGGACAAAATTGGGATGATGTTCATTATGGTGCAGAATTATTACTGGCTAAGATTACAGATGAGCCCATTTATAAAAAGTATATAGAGCAACATTTAGATTTTTGGACGACTGGATATAATGGAGAAAGAGTTACTTACACTCCTAAGGGACTGGCATGGCTATCAGAGTGGGGTTCTCTTCGTTACGCAACAACTACTGCATTTTTAGCAAGTGTTTATGCAGACTGGTCTGGATGTAGTGCAGAGAAGGCAAATACATACAATACATTTGCCAAACAGCAGATTGATTATGCGCTTGGAAGCACCGGAAGAAGCTATGTAGTTGGCTTTGGTACAAATTCACCGGAGCATCCACATCATAGAACCGCTCACAGTTCTTGGACAAATAGTATGGCTAATCCTACCAGCCACAGACATGTTCTTTATGGTGCACTGGTAGGAGGACCCGGAAAAAATGACGACTATACAGATGATATCAATAATTACGTTGTCAATGAAGTTGCTTGTGATTACAATGCAGGGTTTGTAGGCGCTTTGGCTAAAATGTATGAGGATTATGGCGGTACACCTATTGAGAACTTTACAGCTATGGAGAAAGTAACCAATGATGAATATTTTGTTGAGGCATCAGTCAACGCATCAGGCTCTAACTTTATTGAAATAAAAGCAGTTCTTAATAACCAATCTGGCTGGCCGGCAAAAATGGGAGATAAGCTTTCTTTCCGTTATTTTGTTGATATAACAAAAGCGATCAATGCAGGTTACAGTGTCAGTGATTTTAAAGTGACAAATAACTTAAACGAGGGTGCAGTTTTATCTCAGCTAAAGCCTTGGGATAAAGAAAATAATATATATTACGTAGATGCTGATTTTACAGGAACTAAGATATATCCGGGAGGAAATTCAGAATGTAAAAAAGAGGTTCAATTTAGAATTACAGCCCCATCTGCGTATGAATTCACAAATGATTTCTCATTCACAGGATTGAAGACAGGAAGTGTTGCCAAATCCTCTTATATCCCGGTTTATGATGATGGTGTAAAGGTATTTGGAAATGAACCAGGTGCCAGTACGGGAGAGATTAGCAAAAATTCTTCAATTTCAGTAAAATCAGTTTCTTTTGATAAGGCAGAAAGTAATCAGAAAGATATTTCTGTAGCACTTACACTAAATGGTAATACATTTGTGGGAATTAAAAATGGAAGTACTGCTTTAGCAGGGAATGAAGATTATTTAGTAAATGGTAATAATGTTACGATTCGAAAAGAATATCTGGCAGCACAAAATAGCGGAAAATTGAATCTTACCTTTGCATTTAGCGCAGGGACAGATTCTACATTGGCAGTTAATGTTTCAGATTCTTCTGTCGTAACATCAGGGGATGTTGAGGTTTCAATGTATAATGTTAATTCCCAAGCTTCAGCCAATGGAATTGCTTCAAAGATTAAGGTACTTAATACAGGAGATACCAGTCTAGATCTTTCGGATGTTAAACTAAGATATTATTATACGATTGATGGTGAAAAGGATCAAAGCTTTTGGTGTGACTGGTCAAACGTAGGAAATTCCAATATAACAGGTGCTTTTGGTAAATTAGATACAGCAGCCAAAGGGGCAGATCACTACGTTGAAATTGGTTTTAGTGATGCAGCAGGAGAGATTTCACCTGGAAATGCAGTAGAAGTTCAGATACGATTTTCAAAGGCAGATTGGAGTAATTATAATCAAACGGATGATTATTCTTTCATAACATCTGCTAATGAATATACAGATACTCAAAATGTAACTGCTTATATTGCAGGCAGTCTTGCATGGGGAATTGAGCCATAATCAATAAAGATTAATAATAAGAGCAGGCATTTTATTATGAAAGAAACAGCTACTAATTCTTTACGAGAAGATTAGTAGCTGTTTCAATTGAAAGTATTTGACCTGTTTAGTAATTCTGAAAATAATTTTTTTGAAAATTACTTGGAGACACCCCTTCGCTTACTTTAAAGACACGGCTAAAATAGAAAGAGTCTGCGAAACCAGATAACTCAGCAACTTCTTTTAAAGTCATCTGTGGATGCTCCATTAAAAGTTGTTTTGATAACTCAATACGCAGTTTGCTCACATATTTACTAGGAGAAATATTATATTCTGTTTTAAAAAGCAAAGAGATATATTTTTCATTATAACCAAAAAGTTCATAAAAATCCTTGTAGGTAATTGGTTGCGTATAATTTTGATCTAAATATTTTTTAACTCTTTGGACGATAGCCAAAGAGTCTTTTTTCTGCGTTTGATCAGACAGATTGAATATTAAATATAGTGAATGGAGTAGGTTATCATATAAAGCATCGAAATTATCTGAGATGCTAATCATTTCAGTAGCACTTAGGTAAGAAGTTAATAGTGTTGAACTTTTTTGCAGCATCTGGCTCAAAATATAACGTAAATCATTATGAAGCTGAAATTGTGCAATTTGTTTTGTTCTCCACCAGTCAATTGTTTTAATACAAAAAGATTCAACAATTTCTTTCGTAGCTTTTGAAGGAATTTGTTGACATAATTGTTGTACCTCTAAGGATACAAAAATAGGATCTGTATTAACTTGATTCTTGTCTATCATAGTTTTACTAACGCCGAAAGGAATAGTTGAAAGCGCGTAGACACAACACTCATTCATAATAGTGGATAGTGTTGAAATATTATTTGTTGTTTTTGATACTACAATATTTCGATAACTTTCAGTAGTTTCAATATGGGATTGAAAAGCAGTAATTATGGGCGATAAGGTACATTTTAAATCACTACAGCTTACAATTGTAAAAATACATTCATTATAATGTCTGCCTTTATTACAATAAATCCATATATTCTGTTGCTTCTCGATATCTGCGATAAAGGAAAGGTCCAAATTTTTAACTAATTCACGGCTTATATTTAATTCATCATAAGTATTGTCGATTACGAAACCATAATAAATAAATAGAAAAGTAATATAATAACCGTCTAAAACAGAAGAATTTGAAATGAAGTTTCCGTTATAGATCAAATCACGGATACATTTATTTTGGTGTTGGCGGATTTCTGCGTAATAGGATTTTTTGAAATCATTCAGTGTATTTAAAAGAGAATCAAATTCCAAAGGTTTTAAAAGATAATTCTTTACACCCAGATGAAGAGCAGACTGAGCATAAGTAAACTCTTCATATCCAGTTAATATGATAAAATGGGGAACCTGTTCAAGTTGATTTGCTCCTTTTATCATATCAAGTCCATCCATTACAGGCATACGAATATCAGTAAATACAAGATTAGGAAATGCAGCTTTAATTTTTTCTAATCCTTCTAGTCCATTTCTGCAAATTCCAATTACTTTGAAACCATTGCTATATTGAGAGATCATTGTTTCAATACCACGTGCAATCATGGGTTCATCTTCCACAATCAATACTTTAATTTTGTTGTTCATTGATTTTGCTCCCTATTGTTATAATTGTCCATTGGTTCTGAGTGGATATCTGGAAATATTCATTGCCACTATAAAATATATGAAGGCGAATTACTGTATTTTCCAGTCCAAAACCTTGTTTTTCTAGAAATTGATTGGAATCATATTCTTCGAAAAATGAATTTTTATATTGTTCAAATCGCTGAAATAATTGTTCCTTTTTATCAATTGAAAAAGGAGAACCATTGTTTGCTACAGACACATACCAATTACCGTCTGCCTGATAAGACTTAATTTTTATTTTCCAAGGAGGTGCAATATCTTGAAAACCATGCTGAAAGCAATTTTCTACCAAAGGTTGTAAGATTAACTTAGGAACATGTATATCATTTATAGTCTCATCCAGTTCCCAGATGCATTCAAGTGCATCCTCATGTCGGGTCTTCATAATGAATAAGTAGCTTTGAATGTTATTTATCTCATTTTCAAGGGGAACGGATTTACCACTGTAGGATATGGTATAGCGTAAAAGCTTAGCTAATTCAGAACACATTTTTGACACGGTTATATTTCCGGTATTTAAAGCACTAGCACCAATAACAGAAAGGGTATTATAAAGAAAATGAGGGTTCAATTGTGCTTCCATTGCATCATAGTGTGCTCTTAAAGTACGTTTTCGAGTTTCTACTAACTTATTATTCTGAATATAGATTTGGCTTAAAATATCTTGTATAGTATTAGTCAATGCAATTATCTCATTACTTTCAGTAGCTACATTTATTTTAACATCAGGACTTAGTTTACAAGTTAGTAATTGTTTACAAAGACTGCGTAAAGGATTCGTTAGATAACGTGTTAAAACGTATAGAAACAGAGCTACTACAATAAATATTACAAAAAACGTAAAAATAGTTATTTTTATGAGTTTATGAATTTCCATGGTTAAATCGGAAATATTACGTATCAGAATCAATTTCCAATTGGTCAAAGAAAAAGTTTTTTCGGAAGCAATATAAGAGTTATTTACAAAAAATGTGTTGTGAGTAGAATTAGATTGATTCTTCTGATAAACATTTAATACAGCTTCCGTATCTAAAAGATCATCTGAACTATAAATAAAGTTATTATTTTCGTCCAATATCATAAATTCATATTCTTTTTGGTTATTATCGGACATGGTTAATAATTTTTTGATTTCGGACATTTGGATTGTATATTCCAAAATACCATAGCTTTGATAGGTACTGCGTACCCAACGAACAACAGAAATAACTTGATTCTCCTTGCTGAACCAATAATCTTGGTGAGGAAGAAGGAAAGCCTCGTAATTCTTAGCTTCTAAAAGATGCAGCAAATCGTCATTTGAACGAAGCTTAACTTTGCCAAAATAAGCACTGGAATTAGAAACACTAGTACCAACATTGTCTAAATTGTTACTAATATAATGAATGCAACGATCGCTTGATTTAGAATAAAGTATGGTACGAAAAATATTCTTCATATTGGAAGATTGTGAAGGCTGCGAGGCAAAATAATTAGCATCAGAGTAAGGGATTTGTTGAATAATATTTAAGAAGTTATCTGAAGTCTGAATGGTTTTTAGGGAAGAATTCATATCACTTAATACGTTATTTAGCTGCATATCAAGAAGAACCAAAGTACTCGCAGTGTTATTTTTTAAGTTATTTATCATTAATTGAGAATTATACTGATAAAATAAAAAAGCACAAGCAGACATAGCCAAGGTAATTATGAAACAACAAGATAAATACAAGGTTATCTGAAAGTTTCTTTTAAACATAAGTATACTCCTTTTTAGGTGAAATTTATTAGGTGCTAACTTAAAATATATATAATTATCATATGGTATAGACTGCTTAAAAATGAAGTTACTCCTTTGCTGATTTTTTTCAGTATAATAGAATTTTTTATTAAAGTCAATGAATGCTCAATAATTTTTTGTTGTATAAAATATGCATATTTTATAAAGACATTTTGAAGTTTGTCCATGGACTTTCAAAGCCATATTATATAAGATAAATGTAGCATTAATAACTTGATTCATATCAAACGATGATAAGAGGAGGATAAAGAAATGAAAAAGAAATTAGCACTATTTTTAACTGGAATTTTTGCAGCTACCCTTTTAATTGGATGCGGAAACAGTACTGAATCAAATGACTCAAATGAATCAAATGAGGAGAGTGCTGGTAGTGGTGTAACTTTAACTTTATATGGAAATGCAGATGATCTTGCTAAACCATATATGACAAAGATTATTGATCTTTATGAAGCAGAATCAGGTAATAAAATTGATGTTCAAGGATTGGATACAAATAATGCGGAAACGATTGCATTGACCAAATTTACTACAGGGGACATACCAGATTTGTATATTCACTTTGGAAATAGTAATTTATTAAATTTCAATTGTGAAGAAAATTTTTATGACTTTACAGAAGCAGAGTGGGTATCAGATATTAATGAAACCGTTCTTCCACAGACAAAAGTGAATGGTAAAATTTATGGTCTTCCATTCTGGGAAGCATCGATTTCAGGATGCTTTTACAATACTAAAATTTTTGAAGATCAAGGATTATCAGTACCTACCACACAGGAGGAATTTGATGCTATTTGTGACAAGTTAGTGGAAGTGGGTATTCAGCCAATATATTTGGCGGCTTCGGATGCATGGCCGATTCTATACCAATATGCTTTTGACCCTATTTTTAGCGGTGATGATGGAACCAAGCTGATTGAACAGTTAAACAGCAATACAATTACTTATTCAGATATTCCCCAAATAAAGGATATGCTGAATTGGTTTAAGAAAGCAGCAGAACGAGGCTGGTTTGGTGAAAGCTATATGACGGACACATGGGATTATACGAGTGAAGTATTGGGTGAAGGGAAAGCGGCAATGATGTTTTGCTGGGACACTTGGTTCGATACAGATTTTGATAATGATTCCTATACTTATAAAAAGGATGATTTTGGTTTAATGCCTGTATTTATGGGAACTATTGATGACGGAACCTTTGAAGGGCCAAATGTTAATTTGATGATGGTCAACAAAAATGGAGAAAATGTAGAGACTGCTTTGGAGTTTATAAAGTTTATGGCAGATCCGTATAATTATAATAAAGCATTTGAAGGGATTGCAACAACACCTGTATTTAAACAGCAAACAACAAATACTCCTTCTATACAATATAATAAGGCAAAAGATCTGATTGATAAATTAGGGAATGCATCGGTTGCGCAACCTCAAATTATAGGATTTTCTCAGACAGAAGGCGGAAAAGCAATTCAGGAATTAATGAGTGGAAATATCACGGTTGACGAGTGCTTAAAACGATTAGATGAAGATCGCATCGCAACACTGGAATCCTTTAAAAAATAATTTCAAATAGGTAAAATTAAGACATTATAAATCAAGTCTAGACACTGGAAATTAAAGGATGGGTGTGCAAGAACTTTTTACGCCTACCAGTTGATGTGTGTGTGAATCGAATGAATGGAGGTAACTATGAATAGAAAAAAAATATACCCACTCTATATGATTGTTGCATCTGTAGCAGTGTTTATTATATTTTTTATAATACCATCAACAATTGGGTATATATATGCATTTACAAACTGGAGTGCTGCCAGAACCAATTCCCTTAAATTTGTAGGATTGGATAATCTTGTTGAAGTGTTAAAAAACAGAAAGGTACCAATCGCTTTTGTAAATACATTAATTTATGCAGGTATAAAAACTATTGTAGTTACAATCCTTGGTTTTGTCTTTGCTTATATTTTAAATAGAAATATACGAAGCAGAACAGCTCTTCGTACAGTATACTTTATTCCGGCTATTTTTTCTGCTTTAGTAGTTGGACTTATATTTACAGCTGTTTTTCAGACAAGACATGGTACGATCAATAATATTTTAAATGCATTAGGAATTGATAGTATTCAGTGGCTTGGAAGTCGGTGGAGTGCAATATTTGCAATATGTTTTGCAGAAATTTGGAGAAACATAGGCTATGCAATTATTATAACATTAGCTGGGATGCAGTCCGTATCCACTGATTATTTTGAAGCAGCTAAAATAGACGGAGCCTCTGAATGGAAATTATTTAAAAATATAACATTACCGCTCATTATGCCTACTGTGAATGTTAACATTTTGTTTAGTTTGATTTACGGGCTCAAAATGTTTGATTTAATTTATGTTATGACATCTGGTGGTCCGGGAAATTCAACAGAAAGTTTTGGTACTTTGATAATGAATGAAATGTCTGCAGGACGTTATTCTATGTCAGTCGCTGTCAATCTAGTATTTACCATATTATTGGTTGCTATTTCAGGATTATATCAAAAGTTTAGTGAAAGGTGGGAGCATATAGAATGAGTAAAAAAACCAAAAGTATCAATATATTACTGGAATTTATTCTGTGGATATTAAGTATTGTTACCATTTATCCAATTCTTATGGTAGTTATGACTTCCTTTAAAACAAAAGGAGAAGCGAGCTATCTGAATGCTTCCTTACCGACAAATTGGCAATTCGCCAACTATATGACCGTGTTTGATAATAATTTTTTACAAAGCTTTGGTAATAGTATTTTTATTACTGGCTTAGGCGTATTGCTGATTTTGATTTTTTCTTCCATATTAAGCTATGTATTGACAAGAAGAGACACTAAAGAATGTAGAATTATGTATAAAGTAATTTCATTTGGAATTATTGCACCATTTGCAGCACTACCTACTATTCAACTGTTAAGGGGGGTTCATTTATATGGTTCACGTATTGGCTTAGTGCTTGTATACAGTGCGTTATATATGCCATTTTCAGTTATGATGTTTAGCAGTTTTATTAAAGAAATACCAAGAGAGCTGGATGAGGCCGCAGTGGTAGATGGAGCAATAGGGTTTAAGCTATTTACAAAGACAATTCTTCCATTATTAAAACCTGTTATTGCAACAACAGGGGTATTAAATTTTATGTGGGTTTGGAATGAATTACAGATACCTATGTATTTACTTAATTCTTCTAGTAAGTGGACATTACCATTATCTGTATATAACTTTTTTGGACAATACAGCAGAAGCTGGAATCTGGTCTGTGCAGATGTAGTTATGGTTTCCATTCCAGTTGTTTTAGTATATATATTTGCACAAAAATATATTATAGCTGGTATGACTGCGGGAGCTGTTAAAGGTTGAGTATGAAGATAAAGAAATAGGAATTGATCTAACGTAATTTTGGAGGAGAGACAAGAATGAAAAAACAATATAATGGAACGTGGGAATCACTTAACTCACATGAAGTTCCTGCGTGGTATCATGATTGCAAATTTGGAATTTTTATTCATTGGGGTTTATATTCTGTACCGGCATATGCTCCAATAACATGGCAATTAGGAGAAGTTCCAATTGACGAAAATTGGTATGCGAATAACCCTTATGCAGAATGGTATTTTAATTCTGTAAACGTCGGAAGAGGACCAACCTATGAACATCATATAAAGACATATGGTATAGATTTTAAATATGAAGATTTTGTGTCAATGTGGAAAGTTGATAATTATAAACCAGATAAGTGGGCAGAATTATTCAGGAAAGCAGGAGCAGCATACGTGGTAATGGTTACAAAGCATCATGATGGATTTTGCTTGTTTCCAAGTAAGTACACGGACTATAATGCAATGAAGAAAGGTCCGAAACGCGATCTGGTAGGAGATTTAACAAATGCGGTAAGAGCACAGGGAATGAAAATGGGCTTATATTACTCTGGCATTCTTGATTGGAGATTTGCCCATGATCCAATTATTGAACAAAATGATAATTTCAACAAGGCTTGTCCTACCTATGAATATGCAGATTATGCATATAATCAATCTTGTGAACTAATTGATAATTATAAACCCTCTGTATTTTGGAATGACATTGGCTGGCCAAAACAAGGAGAACAGAATTTACCCTATTTATTGTCACATTATTATAATAACGTTGAAGAGGGTGTGGTAAATGACAGATTCAATGGACTTTATCATGATTTTAGAACAATGGAATACAAATATGGAGAGTCAAACCGTATGGAAAAGTGGGAAATGAATCGTGGCATGGGCTTATCTTTCGGTTACAATGCGATAGAAGAAGATGATAAAATAATGAGTGTTGAGGATACTATCAGCTTATTGGTAAGTACAGTGTCAAATAATGGGAATCTCTTGTTGAACATTGGACCAAAAGCAGATGGAACCATACCAAAAGAGCAGGAAAAAAGATTGCTTTCAATTGGTCAATGGCTTGCAGTAAATGGAGAAGCAATTTATGGAACTAGATGCAGTAAACGAGAGTCTGCCATTGATGAGAGTGGTGTACAGATTCATTATACAAAAAAGAAAAAGGATTTATATGTTATGCTTGATAAAGTTCCACAAGGGGCATTTGAAGTAGTAATTCCAGATTTAAGCGGAGAAATTAGGGCATTGGATGATAAAATTTTCTATGATTTTGAAGCGTTTGGTACTGGGGTAAAAATAAAGATACACAGTCATCAGACCAGTATAGGCTCAATTGCATTTAAAGTGCCCGGGGGAGAATGAAAATAGAAGGAGTTAGGCTGCATGCTTCCATATCTGTAACTTAGGAATTTACGTAACAATATATATTTAAATTGAAGAATGGTTATTTTAAATTAGCTTTTAACAGTGAATATGCATAAAAAGCATGAGAAAAATACATTAATATGCACTATTGATAAAGACAAATGGATTATGCTATAATAAATTATATAAAAGGATTGTAACTGTTAAGCAGGCAACACCTGAACTAGATAGAACATAAACAAGTTCTGAATTAGTTTAGGTGTTTTTTTATGCAAGGAGGGTAGATCAAGGAGATGTGTTTGCGAATTAAAAAGATATTCAATAATAATATAATCTTAGCTGAAGATGACAAAATGTCAGAATTGATATTGTTGGGGAAAGGAATCGCTTTTAAAAAGTTGACGGGAAGCATAGTTGATGAAGATAAAATAGATAAAACGTTTGTTTTTCAATCGCCTGAAATGTCCTCTAAATTTATCAGTTTGTTAAAAGAGGTTCCTTTAAACCATGTTGAATTAGTAGAAAAGATTATTGTTCAAGCACAGAAAGAATTGAATGTAAAATTTCATGACAGTATCTATATTGGATTGACTGATCACATTAGTTATACAATTTCCAGATATAAATCTGGAATGTTGATGAAAAATGCATTGCTATGGGAAATACGAAAGTACTATCCCAAAGAATATGCAGCTGCAAAAAATGCATTAACTCTTATTGAGTATTATGAAAAAATCTATTTATCAGAAGATGAAATTGGATTTATAGCACTTCATTTTATTAATGCACAACAGGATGGAGAGGATATTCAATTAACAATGATGATAACAGAAATTGTAAATGATGTATTAAACATTGTAAAATATCATTATCAAATTGATCTAGATGAAGATACTCTTAATTACAGTCGTTTTATCACTCATATCCGCTATTTTGCAAGAAGGCTGATTAGTAATGAAATACTAGCATCAGAAGATGATTTTTTATACGAACAGGTGAAAGATAAAATACCACAGGCAAAAGCTTGTGCTGACAAAGTCAAGAAGTATTTTATTAATAAATTTAATGTAGTGATATCGCAAGAAGAAATGATATATTTTATGCTTCATATTAATCGCGTTGCAGAACGAGAGAAAGAGAAATAGAAGTGGATTGTAACCATTATGGGCAATACCTAAACCAAGGCAAGTTAAGTTAGCATAAATAGCAAATACTTGTATTTGATTTAGGTATTTTTAAATTGATATTTGTAAAGAGGAAAGTCGACGCCTTTTTATATGAATATAAAATTTAAGGAGGACAAGATATGAATCATCAGGAATTGGCACAAAAAATATTAGATCAAGTGGGAGGAATAAATAACATTACGCAGTTAGCAAACTGTGCCACTCGATTGAGAATGAACTTTAAGGATGAGTCATTGGTTCATTTAGAAAATATAAAGAAAATTAATGGTGTGATTGGAGCCACTAAAAAATCAGGGCAATATCAAATTATTATAGGCACGGATGTAGGGAATGTTTGTGCGGCAATTAAAAAATTAGGTCAGGTTGATCTAACGACAACGCCTGAAAAAAAGAATAAAAAAATAGATCAATTAATGGATATTTTTGCATCCATTTTCACACCAGTGATACCAGCAATCACAGCGGCTGGTATGATTAAGGCAATGTTAGTTGTTTGTGTTTTGCTTGGCATGTCAAAAGAGTCACAAGTGTATAGTATCATAAGTTTTATAGCAGATGCAGGATTTTATTTTTTGCCAATTATGCTGGCTTTTTCATCAGCTAATAAACTAGGATGTAATCCATATATGGCAGCAATGATTGGAGGGGTTTTATTACATCCAAACTTTGTAGCAATGGTATCAGCAGGTGAACCGATTTATTTATTAGGATTGCCAGTTAAATTAGTGAGTTATGGCTCTAGTGTAATTCCTATTATTTTAGCAGTATGGCTAATGACATATGTGGAACGCTTTGCAGATAAGATATCTCCAAGACCAGTAAAATTTTTTATGAAACCAGTATTAACGATACTAATTGTAGCCCCTATTGTACTGATTATATTAGGACCATTAGGTTCTTATATCGGTATGGGTATTGCAACAGTAACAGATTTTTTAAATGTACATGTTAGTTGGTTAGTTCCTACTTTAATGGGTGCGTTTATGCCTTTGTTAGTATTAACGGGTATGCATTGGAGTTTCCTGCCGATTCTTATGACATCTTATTCTACCTATGGGTATGAAGCAATAATGGGACCTGGAAGTTTAGTTTCTAATATATGTCAAGGTGGCGCATCTTTAAGCGTAGCCCTAAAAACAAAAAACAAAGAATTGAAGCAGCTAGCTTCTTCGGCTGGGATTACAGCTTTAATGGGTATTACAGAACCTGCAATGTATGGAATTACTTTAAAGCTAAAAAAACCATTGATTGCAGTTATGATTGGTGGAGGAATAGGTGGCTTCTATGCCGGACTGATGGGAGTAGTTCGGTACACGTCAGGTACGCCAGGACTTCTTTCCCTTCCAATTTTTATTGGCGAAAATCCAATGAATATCGTACATGCGTGTATTGCATGTATAATAGGTTTTATTGTAACATTTGTATTAACTTGGATGTTTGGCTTTGAAGACCCAGCGGATTCAGAGATTGATAAGCAAGAAAATAAGAATGTAGTTAAAAAGAATCCATTGAGTAAAAAGATTGCAATTTATAGTCCAACGAGTGGTAAAACAGTTCAATTATCAAAAGTAAATGATGAAACGTTTGCCAAAGAAATTACAGGAAAAGGGATAGCAATCGATCCGTTTGATAACAAAATAGTAGCTCCGTTTGATGGGGAAGTATTAACTGTATTTCGAACAAAACATGCAATTGGCCTGGTAAGTACAGAAGGAGTAGAATTGCTTATTCATATTGGTATTGATACAGTAGAATTGGAAGGAAAGTATTTTACTGCATATGTTCATGATGGTGATCGTATTAAAAAGGGTGATGTATTAATTGAATTTGATCAGAATGCAATTAAAGCAGCTGGATATGAATGTATCATTCCCATTATTGTAACAAATACAGAAGATTATCTGGACGTAATTGGTATTAAAGAAGAAAATGTGGAAAGTGGTGAACAAATAATCACTGTATTTTAAGGAGGGAACAATGGTAATAGAAAATGACTTTTTGTGGGGAGGGGCAATGGCTGCTAACCAGTGTGAAGGAGCCTATCTAGAAGATGGAAAGGGAATGTCTCCAATGGATATTCTCCCCTGCGTACAATGTGGAAGAAAAGAGGCTATGTATCATCCAGGAATAGCAATGGAAAAAGACTATGAATATTATCCAAGTCATGAGGGGATTGATTTTTATCACAGATACCAAGAAGATATTGCTCTATTAGCAGAGATGGGAATCAAGGCTTTTCGTACTTCAATAAGTTGGGCAAGGATTTTTCCAAATGGTGATGAGGTTTTGCCCAATGAGTTAGGGCTTCAATTTTATGATAACCTATTTGATGAATGTTTAAAATATAAGATAGAACCTATAGTTACAATATGCCATTTTGATACTCCGCTTTCTTTAACAATGAAGTATGGTGGATGGGCAGATCGAAGAGTCATTGAGTTCTATTTGGCATACTGTGAGGTGTTATTTAAGAGGTATGAGAAGAAAGTAAAATATTGGATGACATTTAACGAAATTAATATGATAACGCATATTCCATTTTTTGGCGGTGGAGTGATGATAAGAGAGGACGAAAAGGCAAATCAAATTACTTATCAGGCTGCACATCATCAACTAGTTGCAAGCGCACTTGCAACAAAGCTGGCACGTACGATTAATGAAAAGATGCAGGTGGGATGTATGTTGGCAGCAGGCTCTTTTTATCCATATAGTTGTAATCCGCAAGATGTTTGGCAGGCTATTGAGAAAAACCAAGATACTTATTTGTTCATAGACGTGCAGGTGAGAGGAAAATACCCAAGCTATGCGCAGAGAATATGGAATGAAAAGAACGTGACTCTTAATATGCAAAAAGGTGATAAGGAAATATTACAAGCGAATACAGTTGATTTTATTGCCTTTAGTTACTATTCCAGCCGATTAACCAGTGTGGATTTAGAGTTTTCGAACAATATTGTAGATGGGAATGCTATTCAAACATTAAGAAATCCGTATCTAGATATCACGCAATGGGGAAGACAGATTGATCCCCTTGGTCTTCGAATTACGATGAATGAATTATATGACCGCTATCAGAAGCCTTTATTTGTTGTAGAAAATGGTCTGGGAGCTGTTGACAAAGTAGAAGCAGATGGTAGTATTCAAGATGATTATCGTATCGATTATACAAAGAAGCATATTGAAGAGGTAAAAGCGGCGATGAATGATGGTGTGGAATGTCTTGGCTATTTAACCTGGGGCTGCATTGATTTAGTAAGTGCAGGAACCGGTGAAATGGAGAAGCGATACGGATTTATTTATGTAGATCGCGATAATAAAGGAAATGGAACATTAGAACGTAAAAAGAAAAAATCTTTTGTTTGGTATAAAAAAGTAATAGAATCAAACGGAAAATTGTTGTAAAAAAGAACAATCAGGTGCAATTTGTACTTGATTGTCTTTTTTTGTACTAAATTAAATAATAGATAAAAACTTATCGATAAGTATTTGTTTATATATTATAATCTCATGTTTGACAGTTGTAACGTTAAAAAGGCTGGAATCCACTGTATTTACTGGATTACAGCCTTTTATAATTCTCATAAAAAGTGAGTAATGTTTTTATTTTTTTGTATCCTTAAAAATTTTTTTCATCTGTTTTGTACTAACAATCTGATAGTCTGTATGAAAGCAAAATACGTCATGAAGTGCATCTGTAAAATCTGTTTTCATAATTCTAAAACATTCTTCGATTTCCCACCGCTTATGTTTGATTTTTGATATTTCTGTAGCATCATCTTGGGTGACTCCAGTTGTTTTAATAAGACGTTTATAGTCATTTTGATTATGTTTTTTCACATCTTTAGGTCTTGATTCGATTAGTTTTTTTGCACGTTCGATTTGGGAACTACGAACCCGTGATGACTGACTAAAAGAATAGTTGAAACATATTGAAAAAAGATTTATAATATAAATACTTAAATTATTTTTATGTAAATAAAGCAATAAGGAGGATTATAATGTTCAAAAGAGCAAATGAAAATTTTATAATTCCAGATAATGCAGTATTATTGACGGAAGAAGAGATGATGGAAGTTGAAGGTGGAGGTTTTAAGGCAAAGATAACAAAAAAAATAGTCGAATTTATTGCAAATTATATAATTGCAAAAGGTGTTGATTATTTATGGGAACATAGAAAAGCTATATGGGATTCTTTTGTGAAAGGGTTAGAGCCTACAGATGCTACGAAAGCAACTGCATATTATAAGACTTTTAGTCAATCAATACCTCATTAAAGATGAAAAATGTGGTTAAATTTATATTATGTTTTGTATTAAGTAAGTTTACAAGTTATATTTTGTTGATACTAAGTGTAAAAATAAATATCTTTATTGATTTTATCATTTTTTTTATAAGTTATTTATTTATAACAGAAATAGAAGAAATTATTAAAAAATATAAAGAATAATATGATAAATAACTTGGGGATGGAAGATTAATTATCCATCTCCATTAATATATAATAGAGGAAAATACATGGAAATTTTATCGAATTTAAAAATAAGGTCTTTTTTATTAATTGTTATGGCAGGATTTATCATTGTATTTCTTCTGCCTTTGGATTCCTTGTTTTTTGTAAAATATATGAATGAATCTGTTTGGTACAAAGTACAATCGGATATTTGTTGTTATCTGATTCCTTTATTGGTAATATTATTTTATCTTTTAAAAAATGAGAAACATGTTACTATCTTTTTTCAAAATAAAAGATTTGAAATTAAGGATATCCTGCTTTCGGATGGAGGTGCTCTATTGTTAGGAACAGGAATCACTTGCTTTCTTGTCTTTAACCTAATTTATTTTAATGATTTTACAGAGCCTGTTGGTAACTATTTTAATTCAACAGATGGAGTTCTTTATAGTTTTTTTGAGGGGGTGTTTTTAGCACCATTTTGTGAAGAAATTATATTCAGAGGATATTTACTGGAGCGAATGCATAAGAAGTGGGGAACAAAAAAAGCAATTGGGATTAGTGCATTTATATTTGGAATATTACATTTGGGTGGTTTTGTTTCTTCTTTTATTGTAGGCATCTTATTTGCTATTATAAGATTTAAATATCAATCTCTTGTTCCAAGTATGTTAGCTCATATGTTAAACAATATTATAGTAATAGGATTAAAAAGTTTCTTCTTAGATCAGAGCGCTAATGTAAATTCAGCCAGTGAGAAAGTATCTTTCAATCTTTATCTAGGAATCATGGGTATATCATGTGTCATGATTTTAATTGGAGGAATATTGATTTGGATTTTTTTAAAGAGAAATTGTAAAGGAGCACAACATGAAACTTACCGTATTAGTAGATAATAATTCCAATACATGAGGTAGGATTTTGATTATCCTGAAATATTAGGATTAACTAATATTCTTAAAAGTGAAGAAAACTGCTAACTATTTAAAGGGTTAAAAAATTGTTGTAAAAAAGAACAATCAGGTGCAATTTGTACTTGATTGTCTTTTTTTGTACTAAATTAAATAATCGATAAAAACTTATCGATAAGTCTTTATTTATATATGATAATATAGTAGAATAATAAAGTATATTTTAGGAAGGAAGGTATAACATGTTAGAACAAGCGTATTACAACAAAGCAGATGAAATTATTGCACAACATGGTAGAACGCAAAAAGCTCTGATACCTGTTATTCAGGATATTCAGGCAAACTATCGCTATCTACCAGCAGAATTATTAAGTTATGTTGCAAAGCAGCTAGGAATTAACGAAGCTAAAGCCTATAGTGTGGCTACATTTTATGAGAATTTTTCCTTTGAAGCAAAAGGAAAATATGTGATTCGTGTTTGCGATGGTACAGCCTGTCACGTAAGGAAATCCTCGTTGATTTTAGACAGGCTCTATAAGGAACTAGGACTATCAAAGGAAAAACACACAACAGACGATATGATGTTTACACTAGAGACAGTTTCCTGTTTAGGCGCCTGTGGACTTGCACCTGTACTTACTGTAAATGATGAAGTATACCCAGCAATGACACCGGAAAAAGTAAGTGAACTAATGAAAGAATTGAGAGGTGAAAAGGCATGAGATTAGAAACAAGAGAAAATCTTAAGTCAGCAAGAGCCTCGGCAATTAATAAAATAAAAAAGGAAAATTGCCGCATCTTGATTTGTGCAGGTACCGGCTGTCTGGCTGGTGGTTCAGATAAAATATATAAAAAATTGAAGGAAATGGCCAAAGGAGTAGAAGGTGTTACTTTAGAATTTGGAGAAGAAGCAGCACATGTTGGAGTGCATGAAAGTGGTTGTCATGGTTTTTGTGAAATGGGTCCATTGGTAAGAATTGAGCCTTGGAATTATCTTTATATAAAAGTAAAGGAAGAGGACTGTGAAGAAATTTTCAATACAACAATTGTAAAAGGGAAGCCAGTAGAACGCCTGATGTATCACCAGGATGAAATGATATATAAGGAACAAGAGAATATTCCTTTTTATGCAAAGCAGACAAGATTAGTCCTTAAAAACTGTGGACAGATTAACGCAGAGGACATAGAAGAATATATTGCGGCCGGCGGCTATGAAGCGCTAGAAAAGGCATTATTTGAAATGTCACCGAATGACATAGTCAATGAAATTACAAAAGCAAACCTAAGAGGACGCGGTGGCGGAGGTTTTCAGACTGGTTATAAATGGAAACAGGTAGCAAGCCAGCCTGAAAAGATAAGGTATGTAGTCTGTAATGGTGACGAGGGAGATCCGGGAGCCTTTATGGATCGAAGCGTTATGGAAGGGGATCCTCATAAGATGCTTGAGGGGATGGCAATCGCTGCCTATGCAGTAGGAGCGCAGGAAGGCTATATATATGTACGAGCGGAATATCCCCTTGCAATTAAGCGCCTGAAGATTGCAATTGAGCAAGCAGAACAGCGTGGACTGTTAGGTGATAATATTTTAGGCTCAGGCTTCAATTTTCGTATACATATCAACCGTGGCGCAGGAGCATTCGTTTGTGGAGAAGGCAGTGCTCTTACGGCGTCGATTGAAGGTGAGAGAGGTATGCCTCGTACAAAGCCTCCAAGAACCGTAGAACAGGGGCTTTTTGCAAAACCAACGGTATTAAATAATGTGGAAACCTATGCAAATGTTTCTATGATTATTACAAATGGGGCAAAATGGTATCAGGGAATCGGAACAGAGAGCAGTCCGGGAACTAAGGCGTTTGCAATTACGGGAAGTGTTAATAATACAGGATTAATTGAAGTGCCGATGGGGACAACACTTCGAGAAATCGTATATGATATTGGCGGGGGAGTCAAGAACGGTGCAGAGTTTAAGGCAGTGCAAATTGGTGGTCCTTCAGGTGGCTGTTTGGTATCAAACAATCTGGATGTTAAGCTGGATTTCGATTCCTTGAAAAAGCTGGGGGCTATGATTGGATCGGGTGGTCTTGTAGTTATGGATGAAGATACCTGTATGGTAGAGGTAGCCAGATTCTTCATGAATTTTACACAGAATGAAAGCTGTGGTAAATGTGTACCTTGTCGCGAGGGCACAAAGCGTATGCTTGAAATACTTGAACGTATCGTTTCAGGCAACGGTACGTTAGAGGATTTGGACTTGCTAGAGGAATTAGGTGAAGCAATCACCGCAACAGCTCTATGTGGTTTAGGAAAAAGTGCAGCACTTCCGGTGCTTAGTACTCTAAAGAATTTCCGCGAAGAATATGTTGAACATGTGGTTGATAAACGCTGTAAGACAGGTACTTGTCAGGCGATGATTAAGTATAAAATAAACCCAGAAGCATGTAAAGGATGTTCAAAATGTGCACGCAATTGCCCGGTAAATGCAATTAGCGGAAAAGTAAAAGAACCATTTATCATCAATGGTGATAAGTGTATCAAATGTGGTGCATGTATTGAAAATTGTTCATTTGGTGCTATTTATACAGAAAACTAGGAGGAAGGTTGAATATGGATTATATAACAATTGATACAAAGCGTGTACCCATTGAAGGAGAAAATAATATTCTTTCTTTGATTCGTAAGGCTGGTATAGATTTACCGACATTTTGTTATCATTCTGAGCTTTCCATCTACGGAGCTTGCAGAATGTGTGTAGTAGAAGATGACCGAGGACGCATTTTTGCTTCCTGCTCCGAGCAGCCAAGACCCGGAATGGTGATTTATACTAACACAAAGAAAATTCAATCTTACCGCCGACTAATTATTGAACTGTTGCTTTCCTCCCATTGCAGAGATTGTACGACTTGCCAGAAGAATGGGAAATGCTCGTTACAAGAGCTTGCTTATCGAGTTGGAGTACATGCAGTACGTTTTTTGAATAATAAGAAGAAGATACCGCTTGATATGAGTTCACCATCTATAGTGCGTGATCCAAATAAATGTATTTTATGCGGTGACTGTGTTCGTACGTGTGATGAAATTCAGGGAATCGGTGCAATTGATTTTGCATTCAGGGGTTCCGATACACAGGTTATGCCTGCTTTTAACAGAGCATTATCAGAAACAAACTGCGTAGGCTGTGGACAGTGTGCAGTGGTCTGTCCAACAGCTGCCATTTCGGTTCGTACCAATGTAACAGAAGTATGGGATGCAATCACTGACCCAGCCATTCGTGTTGTGGCACAGATAGCGCCAGCGGTTCGAGTAGCAATTGGTGAAAGCTTTCATGTTGCGAGGGGAGAAAACAGCTTTGGTAAATTAGTGGCTGCCTTACGTGTTATGGGATTTGATGAAATTTATGATACTAGTTTCGCGGCAGATTTAACCGTTATGGAGGAGTCGAAAGAATTGGCTGAACGTTTGGAAAAGAGCGAAAAGCTTCCATTGTTTACTTCCTGCTGCCCGGGTTGGGTAAAATATTGTGAAAATCATTACCCAGAATTTACTGATAATATATCAACCTGCCGTTCTCCACAGGGAATGTTTTCACCATTGATTAAGGATTATTTTAAAGAAAAAGACATAAATGAAAATAAGAAAACAATAGTGGTATCTATCATGCCATGTACAGCCAAGAAAGGTGAAATTCTTCGTCCAGATAATTTCACAGATGGCAAACAGGATACTGATTATGTGATTACGACACAAGAAGTCATTCGAATGATTAAGCAGGTTGGCATTCAATTTGAACAGCTAGAGGAAGAAGCAGCAGATATGCCATTTGCCGTAGCATCGGGTGGCGGTACTATTTTCGGAGCCACTGGTGGCGTAACAGAAGCAGTACTTCGAAAACTTGCCAAGGATAAAAGCTATCAGAACTTAAAGGAAATCAGCTATATCGGTGTCAGAGGCGAGGAAACGGTAAAAGAAACTACAGTAACCTTAGGTGACAGAGAAGTAAAAATAGCAGTCGTTCATGGACTGGCAGAGACAGGAAGGCTGTTAGAACGCATCAAGGCAGGAGAAGTAAGTTATGATTTTGTAGAGGTTATGGCTTGCAGAAGAGGTTGCATTATGGGCGGAGGACAGCCACCATTTGCAGGAGACAGGACAAAGAAGGGCAGAATGGATGGATTGTATAAGGCCGATGTAATGTCAAACATTCGCTATCCGGACGAGAATCCTGTATTAAACCATATGTATCAAACCAATATAAAAGGAAAAGAGCATAAACTTTTCCACCGAAATATAGTAAAGTAATAAGTGTTAAACAAAATATAGAAAATAAGGGCAGAATCCACGATGAATAGGATTGCCCTTATTTTTTTATACTCTATACATTTCAGAATGTTAAGAGTGACAGCTTATATACTTGTCTAAAAGTACTATAATTAATTAAAATAATGTTAAATATATAACAAAATGTACAATATGACCATTATTAATTCTTTATGTTTCTAATATTTTCATTAGGTATCTTTGGTGTTATCCTCTTTTTGTGGCAAATATAACGAAAAACAAAATGGAAGGGTAGGTACAAAAATGAATTATTACGAGGAAAGTTTAAAATTACACGAAAAGTTTGCAGGCAAGATAGAAGTAAAATCAAAAGTTGCAATTACAACAAGAGAAGATTTAAGTCTTGCATATACCCCAGGGGTAGCAGAGCCATGTAAAAGGATCCATGAAAATGAAGAGGATGTTTATAAATATACAGCAAAGGGAAATCTTGTTGCAGTTGTTACAGACGGCACTGCAGTGTTAGGACTTGGTGATATCGGACCTAAGGCAGGACTTCCGGTAATGGAAGGAAAAGCAATTCTTTTTAAAGAATTTGCAGACGTGGATGCCTTTCCAATCTGTCTTGATACAAAAAACGTAGATGAGATTGTACAGGCAGTTAAGCTGATTGCTCCGGGTTTTGGTGGAATTAATTTGGAGGATATCTCAGCACCTAGATGCTTTGAAGTTGAAGAAAAATTAAAAAAGGAACTCGATATTCCGGTCTTTCATGATGACCAGCATGGGACTGCAATTGTAGTATTAGCGGGCATCATCAATGCATTAAAGGTAGTAGGTAAAAAAATCAACGAAATAAAGGTGGTTGTAAATGGAGCAGGAGCAGCAGGTACTGCTATTACAAAATTATTGTTGTCCTCTGATGTAAAGGAAATGATTGTCTGTGACAAGGTCGGCATTTTATATAGAGGAATGGAAGGTGTAGATGATGCGAAAAAGGATTTGGCAAAAATAACAAATCCAAATGTTATCAAAGGTGACTTAAGTGATGCACTAAAAGATGCAGATGTATTTATCGGTGTTTCTGCACCCGGTATCGTTACAAAGGAAATGGTAAGCACTATGAATAAGGATGCGATTCTCTTTGCAATGGCAAATCCAACACCGGAAATTATGCCGGATGAGGCAAAAGCCGCAGGTGCTAAAGTAATAGGAACAGGAAGATCGGATTTTGCAAATCAGGTAAACAATGTATTGGCATTTCCCGGAATATTTAAGGGTGCATTAAAAGTCAGAGCAAAGGAAATCAATGAAGAAATGAAAATTGCAGCGGCCTATGCAATTGCATCTATGATAAAGGACGAAGATCTAAATGAAAATAATGTAATTCCAAACGCTTTGGATAAAAGTGTCGCAGATAATGTGGCAGAGGCAATTGAAAAAGCAGCAAGAAAAAGCGGTGTAGCCAGATTATAAAGAAATGTATAAACAATACTATTTATTAGATTTTTTACTTTATAGGGAATGATAACAGGAGGGTTACTATGCAAATTCCAATTAAGAAAACACTTGATAAAATACCAGGCGGTATGATGGTAGTTCCATTATTTTTGGGAGTTATGGTTAATACATTTTTTCCACAGTTTTTAGAAATAGGCGGATTTACAACTGCGTTGTTTAGTAAGACAGCATCGACTCCCATATTAGCCTGCTTTATGTTTTTGATCGGATCACAGATACATTTTAAATTAGCGCCAAAGGCAGTCAAAAAAGGAGTTCTTTTAATAACCGGTAAATTTATTGTAGGTGCAGGTATAGGTATTGCGGTAGGAAAAATATTTGGTTCGGCTGGAGTACTTGGATTGTCACCACTTGCTGTATTAGCAGCCTTAACAAACTGTAATGGTGGTTTATATGCTTCCTTGGCTTCTCAATATGGAGATGAAACAGATGTAGGAGCTTATGCACTTTTATCAATCAAGGACGGACCATTTTTTACACTGGTTGCTCTGGGAGCATCAGGACTTGCACAGGTACCATTTAAGGCGTTGGTTGCAGTTCTTATTCCAATTGTCATTGGTATGATTTTAGGAAATATAGACTCTGATATGAGAACTTTTTTAGGCAGCAGTAAATTACTGTTGATTCCATTCTTCTCTTTCCCTTTAGGAGCAGGTATGAATTTAGAAACCATTGTTACGGCCGGGGGTCCAGGCATATTACTTGGAGTTCTCGCTTCCTTTACCGGAGTTGGAGCCTACATATTATTAAAGTTATTTAAGGAGGAGCCGATTATCGGTCTTGCAACAGGATCGACAGCAGGAAATGCAGTCGCAACTCCGGCAGCAGTAGCCGCCGCAGATCCGACATTAGCTGTGATAGCAACCGCAGCCACTGCACAGGTGGCAGCATCTTGTGTGGTATCCGCTATTCTTTGTCCATTTATTGTTTCCTTTGCATTTAAAAAGCTTAGTAAAAGCAAAGTAATGAAGCAAAAGAATGCAGCAGAAACAGCAATATAAAGTTAATATAGAATAAAAAGGTGCTGCGCACTGCAGATTTTCATCAGCTAGTGCGACAGCACCTTTTTGTCGATTCTTATAATGCGATTGTTTATTGCTTAAAAATTTGTTACAATAAATATCATAATAATTAGAGTGAGGGATGTACGTGAAGAAGAGCATGAAGCTGCAAAGCAAGATTATTTTATTGGTAATTGCAGTCGTATTCGTATCAATTACAATCATAATTTCCTTTGTTGCATCATGGATGACGAGAAATATTGAGAATGAGGCGAGAATAAATATTATGAATGTGGCAAAACTGGTGGCACATTCAAGTGAGGTAATAGAGGCGTTAGAAGAACAAAACCCAGATGAAAATCTTGCATTTTTCATTAATCGGCAACTTGAAAATCTTGAGTTGGTGGATTATATCATAGTTGCAGATAAGGACGGAATACGCTATTCACATCCAAATCAAAATATGATAGGAAAGCGGTTTGAGGGCGGAGATGAATACCGTGTTATCAATACAGGAGAAACTTATATCTCAGAAGCAACGGGTACACTTGGTAAATCTTTAAGGGCTTTTACTCCGGTTTACGATTCAGAGCAAAAGAATGAAATAGGATTTGTTTCAGTTGGAGCACTGATCAAGAGAGTGGAAGTGGCCAAGCATACCGCAATTTTATATATTATTTTAATTGGAATCGGTGGTCTTTTGGCTGGTGTAATTGGAGCCTTTTTATTAGCCAATAATATAAAGCATACACTGCTTGGTCTTGAGCCGGAAGAAATAACAAGGTTATATAATGAAAAGATGGGAATATTAGATGCCATACATGAGGGGCTGGTTGCAGTGGACAAAATGGGTATGATCACGCTTATGAATGATTCTACCTTTCACATATTAAAGCTTCAAAGTTTTGCATATAAGGAAGAGATGATGGGGCAAAGCCTTGAAAACATAATTCCAAATACAGGATTATTACATGTATTGGATACTGGCAAGGCGGAATTGGATGATGAACAGAGATTAAATAACACGGTCATTGTGATGAATCGGATTCCTATTATACATCAAGGTGAGGTTGTGGGCGCTATTGCCAGTATCCGTGATAAAACAGAGGTCATTAAAATGGCAGAGGAATTGACGGGAGCCAAGAAGATGGCGTGGTCATTGAGAGCACAAAATCATGAATTTATGAACAAGCTTCATACCATTTCCGGCCTCATTCAACTAAATGAATATGAGGAAGCCTTGCAGTTTATTTCAGAGGTGGCTAAGGTAAGAAGCAATATCAGCAATATTTTAGCACAAAATATGAAAGATAGGTTTTTGTCAGCACTCTTACTTGCAAAATATAACAAGGCAGAGGAGGCTAGGGTAAAACTCAGAATAGATAAAGCATCAAAGCTTGCAAACCTGCCTCAGAATATGACATCACAGGAGATAGTATCAATAGTAGGGAATTTGATAGAAAATGCATTGGACGCAGTAAAAAACGATGGAACCGGAGAAATTCTTGTTAAAATCTTGGAAGACGATCAATTCTTAAACATACAAGTAAAGGATAACGGATGTGGAATCCTTCCTGAGTATAGAGAGAAAGTATTCGAACAGGGTTTCTCAACAAAAGAGGGGCAAAGAGGACATGGTATGTATATTGTGAAAAGGATAATTGATGAGTTTAACGGTAACATTAAATTTGATACAAAGAATGGTGTTTCATGGAATATTCAAATACCAATGTAGGGGGGAAGAGGTTTGATAGGATCTATGATTGTTGAAGACGATCCGATGGTTTTAGAGATTAATTCAAAATTTTTAAAAAGAGTAGAAGGTTTTACTTTATATAAGGCAGTTACGAATCTGGAAGACGCAAAAAGGGAAATAGCAGTAAGAAAGCCTGAACTTATTTTGCTGGATGTATATCTGCCAAAAGAAAATGGAATTGATTTATTAAAATGGATCAGAAATCAGGAGCTGGATATTGATATTATTTTAATAACAGCCGATAAAACAATGGAACGAATACAAGAGGCTTTTCGATATGGTGTGGTAGATTATCTGATTAAACCATTTAGCTTTGAACGTTTTAAGGAGGCACTTCTTCAGTTTAAGGAAAGACATGACAGTTTTCAACAATGTGAGGTAATGGAACAAAAGGATTTAGATAAACTGATATCAAGCAGCCAAAGCTCACAAAATGAAGATGATATGGCTAAGGGTCTTAACAAATATACTTATCATATCATTTGGGAAGAGATAGAAAATGGAAGCTATGAAATTTTTACTGCTGAGAGTCTGGCGGAAAAATTGCAGATAGCAAGAGTAACAGTAAGAAGATATCTGGAATTTATGGAAAAGGAAGAAAAGATAGATAAGCTGGTCGAGTATGGTAAAGTAGGCAGGCCACAGCATAAGTATCGAAGACTTTAAATTTAAAATCAGGAGGAATCAAGTATGGATTCACAAATGGAATCAGTGATATCAATTAAGGATTTACACATGAGCTTTGGTGCGAAGCCTGTACTAAAGGGAATTAATCTAGAAATACAGGGAGGTCAAATAATCGGATATATCGGACCAAACGGAGCAGGCAAAAGTACGACAGTCAAAATTTTACTCGGTATATTGGAAGGGTATGAAGGGGAGGTTAAAATATTTGGTGAGAATTTAAGTTTTGGAAATATTCAATATAAGAAAAAAATAGGCTATGTACCTGAAACTGCACAAATGTATGACAGCTTGACAGCACAAGAATATCTTACCTTTATCGGTGAGCTTTATGGTATGAATCCTGTTAACATTGACAGTAAAGCGTTTCAACTAATGTCATTATTTGGTATAGGAGATAACTACAGTTCAAGAATCTCATCCTTTTCAAAGGGAATGAAGCAAAAGGTTCTTATAATCGCAAGCTTGCTGCATAATCCGGATATCCTGTTTTTTGATGAGCCGTTAAGTGGATTGGATGCGAATAGTGTAATGATTTTTAAGGAGATTATTGCTGAACTAGCCGCTCAGGGAAAAACCATTTTTTATTCTTCCCATATTATGGAAGTAGTAGAAAAAATAAGTGACAGAATCATTCTAATAAATGATGGACAAATTGTAGCAGATGGTTCGTTTGCAGAGCTTCAGAAAATGAGCAGTGAAGGTTCACTTGAGGGCATCTTTAATCAACTGACCGGTTTTAATCAATATAAAGAAATTGCTGATTCATTTATTTCTGTATTAAAAGAGGGGTAAGATGAAAGAATTTAAAATATTAAAGATATTAGATAAAATTAGTTTTATTTTTAAGTCCGTTGATATTGATTATCCACTGATGAGAAAAATCATACAGATTAAATTATTGATGGACGAGAGAAGAGTTCCAACTGTTATGATGAATAACAAGAGTAATGCACAAGCAAAGAATTCTTTTCGCTCTTCTTTGTTGCTTTATTTGTTTGTTGGTGCATTTATTGGTTTATTTATTTTCATACCGTTACCTATATTCATTAAGATGAATATTATATTGGGAATGCTTATTTTTATGATTATGACAACTATGATTTCAGACTTTTCTACCGTTTTGCTGGATATAGAAGATAAAAATATATTGCTTCCAAGACCAGTTGATGCGAAAACGCTTAATATGGCTAAGTTGATTCATATCCTCATTTACCTAATTGGTATTACCTTTGCTATTACAGGCGGAACACTTTTATTTGGCACTATAAGATTTGGAATTGCATTTTTCCTATTAATGCTTTTCGAAATTATTTTGATTTGCAGCTTTTCATTATTTGTCACATCGCTGTTATACTATGCCATTCTTGCAATTTTTAGTGGCGAAAAGCTGAAAGATATAATAAATTATTTTCAAATAGCCTTATCCATCTTTATGACAATTTCCTATCAGATGATAGGACGAATTTTCAATATTGCTACTATCAATGTTGAAGTGAAAAAGCATGTATGGGATTTTTTATTACCAACAGCTTGGTTTGCCGCACCTTTTCATATACTGTTAAATCAAGAGTTTGATATTCATTATATTATTTTAGGAGCATTGGCTATTATCATACCAACTGTTACACTTATTATATATAGTAAAGTAGTTGCTCCCAATTTTGAAAAAAAATTGCAAAAAATAAATAACAGTGAAGGCAGAGTCAAAAGAAAAGAGAGAAAGGAGGCAAGACAAAGGGCGATTGCAGCTTTTTTTTGCAGAACAAACGTAGAAAAAACTTTTTTTCGCTTTACCTTGCAGATGCTTAACAATGAAAGAAAACTAAAACTGAGAATTTATCCATTGCTTGGATTGGCAGTCATCTTTCCCTTTATATTTATGTTTCAGTTTTTTAATGCAGGCAATACCTTTTTGGAGGCATATACACAAATAACAAGTGGAAGATATTATCTGTATTTATACTATACTGCATCACTTCTGGCATCCTTATTTACAATGATAAGTCTGAGTGAAAACTATCAGGGAGCATGGATTTATAAGGTTTTACCGTTAGATGATCCAACAGTGCTTTTAAAAGGAGCCTTTAAGGCCTTTGTGTATAAATACATCGTTCCTGTCTATTTGTTTGTCAGCGTTATCTTTATGGCTGCTTTTGGAGTGAAAATAGCAGACGATTTAATATTGATTTTTGTTAATCTTCTTATTTTAATGCTAGCCATGTTTAAAATTATGAAAAAGGAGATGCCTTTCTATAAAGATTTTCAGTATGCACAAAACAGCAGCAATTCAGCTAAGGTATTTTTATCTTTCATTCTTTGTGCTGGAGAAGCGTTGGTTCATTACATAGCCTGTAGATTTGTTCCGTTTGGAGTGGAATTAAATTTGATTGTTTCAGTGCTGATTTTAATATTTCTGTGGTATATCAGTTTTCAATTTACTTGGAAAGAAGTTGTCAGAGACAGCCAATAAAGAGTAGTTAAAAATGTAGGAGAAACGCATTTTATTATAGTAAATTTGGGAAATTGTGTGCTAATAACACGACAATATATTAAATTTACATAAAATCAAATAAAAGGTTGCTTGTTTTTACAAAATTATGTATGATAATACTAGATGAATAATAATTTGTCAAATAAAAGGGGATTATTAATAAAAAAGGGAGGTATTATATGCGATTTTTACAAAAAAAAATCAGTAATGAGAAACAAAGCAATCAAATTTTTAAAAGGACAGCAGCAGGACTATGCATGGGGATGATGATTTTGGTTGGAACGAGTGTTACGGCTCATGCGGCTGATTACTATATTTCTCCAAATGGCAATGATAGTAATCAGGGAACTACATATGGAACACCATTTAAAAGCATTACAAAGGCTCAAGAGGCAGCCTCAAGTGGAGATACCGTCTATATGCTTGGCGGTACTTATAAGGATTTTACGATAGCAAGCTCAGATAGTAATTATAATTATGTGCATGACATTACAAAAAGTGGAATTACCTATCGCGCGTATTCCTCAAAAAATCCGCCAATTTTTGATTTTTCCAACATTACTACTTCTAAGCGAGTTGCTGCTTTTCGTATTGCAAAAAATGTCACAAATGTCACATTTTTATGCATGAATGTCACGAAAGTTCCTGTTGGCAGCCAAAAACAATCCGAGTGCTTCCGAATTGAGGGAAATGCAACTTTTAATCAGGTAAATTGCTATGCGAATGCAGCAAATGGTTTTTACTTTGTAAATAATGGTACAGGACAATGCATCAAATGTGATTCCTACAATAATATTGGTACAACTAGTACTTCACTTGGAAATACAGATGGTTTTGGCGCACACGGAAATGGTGTTGTGTTTAAGGAATGCCGTGCTTGGTACAACAGTGATGATGGATATGACAGTATAACATCCAAGGGAGCAAATACCTTTGATACCTGCTGGGCATATAATATGACTGCCGGAGGAGATTCAAACGGTTTTAAAATCGGAGGCTACGGAACAGGCACTGTTCCAGGTACGGTTCCGGTTCATACCGTAAAGTATTGTCTGGCAGCGAATAATAATGCACATGGCTTCTATGCCAATCATCAGCCTGGACAGGCAGCTACATGGACTAATAATACGGCATATAATAACAAGCATGGCAATTTTAATATGCTGGAGCGAGTAAGTAGGACTGATTCAACGGATATCTCAGGTACAAGAGAGGTATTGCATTATAATATTGCATTGAAAGGTATCTTGATTGAGTATGCGAACTTACCTCAGGCTAACGTGACCAACAACTCTTGGACAAAGAGTGGTGTTACTGTCACAAACGATGATTTTCAAAGCTTAGATGCAAGCCAGATGACATGGGCTAGAGGTACGAATGGAACATTGCCAACCATTACCTTTATGCACCTTAAAAGTAATAGTGATTTAAAAGGAATGGGTTGCTTTAATTAACGATATGGAGTAGATTATATGAGAATAAAGAAACGTGTGTTGTTTGCTATTCTATTGTTATTGGCAGTCTTTGCAGCTTTTATAGTATATAGCTATAATCACTTATCAAAGGATGTCTTGCCAAAGGAAATAAACCTTGAGATTTCAGATGGAGTCACAATGGAATTTGTTTTAATAGACAGTGGTTGTTTTGCCATGGGATCTTTTGAAGGAGAAGGAGATGCAGACGAGACACCAAGGCATAAAGTTGCCGTGTCAAAGCCCTTTTATCTTGGGAAATATGAGGTGACTCAAAGGCAGTGGGAAGTGATAATGGGTGAAAATCCAAGTGATTGGAAAGGTAACGAATATCCGGTTGATACGGTAAGCTATAACGATTGTATAGTATTTACTGAGAAATTAAGTCAAATTACGGGCAAAGAAATTTCACTTCCTACTGAGTCACAATGGGAATATGCTTGCCGGGCTGATACGATTACAAAATGGTCTTTTGGAAATAAGGAAGAAGATATAACGAAATACGGTTGGATTGACATAAATTCAAAGGGCACCACTCATCCAGTTGGCTTAAAGCAACCTAATAAATGGGGTTTATATGATATGTACGGCAATATTTCTGAGTGGTGTATCGATTGGTATCAGAACCCTTATTCAGCAGAGAATGTGACAGACCCTACAGGACCTTTAGAAGGTGATTCGCGGGTGATTCGGGGTGGAGCATGGGGTGATTTTCCAGAAAATACGCGTTCTGCCTATCGAAACGCAATGGGTGAAGAGATAGAAAATAATGGTACTGGGCTTCGTTGCGCTTTGTATTTGGATTAATTTGTAATTATTTATTTCATGATGTGTATCCGTTTTCTAGCTGTCAAAATACAAAAGTATTAAATTTTATAAATAAGGTTAGAGCAAGTAGTAAAGTGTTTGTGTATTGATACTAGGAATAGAATAATAAAATAATAGATATTCAAGAAAGAGAGTGGTATGATAAATAAGACTGTATGTGTCTGACATAGTGCTCTCTTTTTTTGAATGGGAAAAGAGAGGTTTTTCTATAAAAAATATAGTATTTTAGTGTGAGGAGTTGATTAGATGGAATGGATTGAACGATTAAATGAAGCGATTCATTATATGGAAGAGCATATGTGTGATACCATCGATATGAATGAGGTAGGTAAAATTGCAGGTTGTTCTACTTATCATTTTCAAAGAATGTTTGCGTATATGGCAGATATTTCCTTATCAGAATATATTCGCAAAAGAAAGATGTCTTTAGCAGCGACAGAATTAAAAAATGAGGCGAACAAGGTTATTGATATCGGATTGAAATATGGTTATGAGTCTCCGACTGCATTTACCAGAGCCTTTAAAAGTGTACACGGCATAGCGCCGACACAGGCTCGACTTGATGGTGTTGTTTTAAAAGCATTTCCACCTATTGGCTTTAAGATAACAATAAAAGGAGAAAGTGAAATGAATTATCGAATTGAGAAAAAAGATGCGTTTCGAATTGTCGGAATTTCAATGCCGCTTGAAAAGGAAATTGAGAAAAACTTTGAAATTGTACCAAAAATGTGGGAAAAAGCGGCAACAGACCAAACCATCCCAAAGCTTGCAGGATGGATGGATCAAATTCCAATGGGGCTGTTAGGAGTGAGTGCTTGTAATGAAGAGGAGAATTGGAGATATTATATTGCAGTTGCAAGTCATAAGCCGCTTGAAAGTGATTTTGAAGAATTTATGGTTCCGGCTGCTACATGGGCAGTTTTCGCAGGGGAGGGCACCAGCCAATCCTTACAAGAATTAGAGAAGCGGATTGTAACTGAATGGCTTCCGACCTCCGGTTATGAATATGGGAATGCTCCTGATATAGAAGTATATTTAAATCCCGATCCTCAAAATGCCAAATATGAGGTATGGATTCCGGTAGAGAAGAAAGAGAATGTATAAAAATTAAATGTTGTAATACATAAATTTAGTATAAGAGACAAGGTTGTGTAAAGAACACAATCTTGTTTTTTTTCATAGGAAAGAGTTTGTTGTTAACGTATAGATTCCTCTATGAAATAAAAACACAATACGCACGAATGCATGTGGAAAATGTCACTGCGTGACAGCATTGGGCGCGGCAAAGTGTATGTACTTTGTTCTTTAATCATCAAATTGTTGCAAAATAAACAGTAAAAATGTACCAAATATACAAAAATAAATTAAAGATTGAGAATTTAGCAAAAATGCAATATGATTATAAATGTAGAATAAACAGGTTTGCCATCACTGCGAACAAAATAAAAATTGTCGTAAGCATAAGGCATTTACTCATTAATTACAGATCATCAATAAGAGCCAAATAAAGAAAAAACATAAGAGCTACAATTAGGTCTGTAATAATGGTAACAAAAACGGAGGGGAAATGATGAAAAGAACAAAATTATCAAGGGGATTATCTCGTATTTTTGCAGCAGGCTTAATTGTTACATTTCTGTTTACACCTGACTATATGGTACAGGCAGAAAATTATTCTGATGCAGCTCCCTATTTGACACCAACTGAGGCAAATGGTGAAAGTATTTTATTTGATAATACGCACGGACAGACAGCAGGTGCGGCAGATTGGGTTATAGATGGAGGATTTTCAGACTATGCAGATGACCTTGTAAATCATGGATATTATGTAAAGGAGCTTAGAAAAAATTCAGAAATTACGTATTCTGATTTAAAAAGCTATGATGTCTTTGTGATTCCAGAAGCTAATATTCCTTATAAGAAAACGGAGCAGGAAGCAATCTTACAATATGTTCAAAATGGGGGAAGTGTATTTTTTATCGCGGATCATTATAATGCAGATCGAAACAAAAACAGATGGGATGCATCGGAAGTATTTAATGGCTATCGAAGAGGTGCGTACTTTGACCCGACCAAAGGTATGAGTGCCGAGGAGGCAGCCAGCGAGGCGATGAATGGAGTTAGCAGCAGTGACTGGCTGGCAGAAAACTTTGGAGTACGTTTTCGCTATAATGCGCTGGGAGATATCAATGCAACCAAGATAGTTGATGCCAGCGAGTCATTTGGCATTACTGAAAATGTGGATGCTGTGGCCATGCATGCAGGTTCAACCATTGCAATTATAAACCCGCAAATAGCAAAAGGAATTGTTTATTTGCCGGAAAACTTAAACTCTAATGATAAGTGGTCTTATGCGGTAGACAACGGAGTATACAACGGAGGGGGGATTGAAGAAGGAGCTTATGTTGCAATTGCTAAAATAGGACAGGGAAAAGCTGCATTCTTAGGTGATTCTTCAGCAGTAGAGGATTCTTCTCCCAAATATGTAAGAGAAGAAACAGGTGCGAAGAAAAAAACCTATGATGGTTATTTGGAAGCAGATGATGCTCTGCTTTTAATACAGCTTTCTAATTGGCTGGCTAAGCAGGAGAGCTATAACAGTTTTGTTGATACCCAAATTTCATTGGATACTGCTACTGTATTATATGATTATGAAGCACCAACTGTCTCTACTGAACCACAAAGCGAACCATGGGCAACTCCTTCAAGTGGATACAAATGGTACGATGCTGTGACCTTTAAAGAAGGCGCTTATGGCTGTATCTCAAACAACAGTGGTAATGATAATAGCAATGAAGAGCAAACCTATCAAATTGAAACCCCGGCTGAAATTATTGCAGGGAAAGAATTAACTATGACAATTAATTTTACAGGACTTACAGCAAACACAACCTATAAGGGATATTCATTAGGTGCCTATTTAAGCGGAGGAACACAGATTGCTAGATTTGCAAAATCAAATGGTTCTTATCCGGCTGTAAGCGGTTATAGTGAAGAATTTTCTATTACGACAGATAGTAATGGAAAGGCATCCAAAACAATCGGATTTATCATTGATGCAACTGCGAGTGGTACATTTAGCTTAAGATTAAAGCAGTCAGGTAAAAAATTATTAACCGAATCCTATACACTTACAGTTAAGTAGGTATAATTTAATAGTCTATAAATGATTGATCAATTAATACAAAACATAGAAGGAGTTTAAAAATGAAAAGGATTATTATAGCAATAATAATTGCACTGGTATGTGCAGTAGCATTGGCAGCATGTGGGAATGAGGCAGCGAAAGAGACTTCTTCAAAGACGAATTTCATTGACACCTTAAAGGTATATTTTGTACCCTCCAGAGAGCCGGAGGAGATAGTGACGGCGACCGAGCCATTGAAAGCTTCGCTAAAGGAGGAATTGGAAAAGCAAGGCTATGAGGTAGGAGAGGTTGAGATATTAGTTGGTACCACATTTGAAGCGGTAGGAGAGGCCTTGTCAGCAGGAACAGCAGATATTGGTCTAATACCCGGAGGCACTTATGTACTTTATGATGATGGTGCAGATGTCGCATTAACGGCTACGCGTTTTGGTTTGAATAAAGAATTTAATAATCCCAAAGAATGGAATGATGGGAATGCTACCGAAAATACGAAAGAACAGGCAGTTTCTTATCGCGCATTGTTTATAGCAGGACCATCCGAAAAAGGAAAAGAACTCGCAGCTATCATAAATTCTGGAAAAGAGCTTACCTGGGAGGATTTAAACAGTGCAAATTGGAGCGTTATGTCCTCTTCTTCTTCAGCCGGGTATATTTATCCGGCACTATGGCTGAACGAAAAATATGGAAAAGCAATCACAGATTTATCTAATGTAGTTCAGTCAGACTCCTACGGAAGTGCTTTTGCAAGATTGGCTTCCGGACAGGTGGATGTTATAGTTGCGTATGCAGACGCAAGAATTGATAATGCTGAGAAATGGTCAACAGAATTTGGACGGACGGATTCTATTTGGACTGAAACGAATGTAATCGGAGTCACCGATCCCATTTACAATGATACCGTCTGTGTTAGTAAAACATCGGAAATTATGAGCGATGAGCTAAAAACCGCAATTCAGAAAGCTTTTATAGATATTGCCAATACCGATGAAGGGAAAAAAATTATCTCCATTTACAGCCATCAAGGGTATCAGACAGCAAAGTCCTCTGATTACGATAAAGAAAGAGAAGCACAAAAGCTAATAAAGGAATTAGGTGCAGCAAACTAATATAGCTGCTTAAGCAGGGATAGGTCATTGGCTTATTCCTGCTTTTATGGGCTAGAAGGAGTATATATGATAGAATTTAAACATGTTTCTAAACTATATTCAAATGGTGTAAAGGGTCTTGATGATGTGACACTTCAAATCAAACAAGGTGAATTTGTAGGGATTATTGGCTTATCAGGAGCAGGAAAGTCAACACTGTTAAGGTCAATTAATCGGATGCATGAAATAACTTCAGGAGAATTAATTGTGAATGGCAGTGAGGTTAAAAGCTTAAAAGGAATAGAACTAAGAAAATTCAGACGAAGCATCGGAATGATTTTTCAGTCCTTTCATTTAGTGACCAGAACAACAGTCATAAAAAATGTACTGACAGCTAATGTTCCTAATATGCCATTCTGGCGTGTTTTGCTTGGAGCATTCACCAAGGAAAACAAAATAGCGGCATTGGAAGCCTTAGACAAAGTTGGAATATTGGAAAAAGCTTATATTAGAACGGAACAACTTTCAGGCGGTCAGCAACAAAGAGTGGCATTAGCAAGAACCCTTGCACAAAATCCGAAAATAATTTTGGCCGACGAACCGGTGGCAGCGCTTGATCCTGTTACAGCAAAGCAGGTTATGGATGATTTCAAGAGAATCAATAAGGAAATGAATATAACAATTTTAATCAATATTCATCACGTAGAATTAGCTTTGAATTATGCCAATCGGATTATTGGAATCAGAGCTGGAAAGATACTGTATGACGGACCAGCCAGTGAGGTTGATGAGGATGTGTTAAATAAAATATATGGCAAAGAAATTACTAAGGAGGAACCAAAATGGGAATCTATAATAGAATATTGAAACCAAGGAAGCTTCAATTGTCTAATAAAAAAGTAATAGAGGAGCCAATTTCAAAAACACCCATCATCCTTATAATGCTTTTCATAGCAGCCTGTATATCGGCCAAAATTACTGGATTTAACATACATATACTTTTAAAGAGAGGAGGGAAATTCTTTAACATATTGACTCAAATGTTTCCTCCGAAACTTAGCTATGTCAATAATATATGGAATCCATTGTTTGACACAATTAAGATGTCCCTGCTAGGTTCTATGACCGGAAGTATATTGGCAATTCCGTTTGCCATTCTAGCTTCCAGCAATCTGGTATTTAACCGCTTTTTCATGCTGGTAATCCGCTTTTTACTAAGTTTAGTCAGGACTTTACCGACTTTAGTGACGGCCTTAGTTGCTACTTATATTTTTGGACTGGGTACTATGGCAGGAACAGTTGCTATTTGTATTTTTACCTTTGCATATGTGGGAAAACAGCTATACGAGCAAATCGAGACAGTTGACATGGGAGCATATGAAGCAATGGAAGCAATGGGTGCAAATAAAACGTACGCTTTTCTGGCTGCAATTTTACCTCAGGTACTGCCAGCTTATCTCTCTATCTGCCTTTTCTGCTTTGAGGGAAATGTTAGATATGCTTCAATCCTTGGTTATGTCGGGGCAGGCGGGCTTGGATTGATTATAAACGAAAAAATAGGATGGAGAGAATATGACAGTGTAGGAATGATATTAGTTGTATTATTTATCACTGTTATTATAATTGAAGCACTCAGCCATTATATCAGATTGAGATTAACTTAGTGAGGATGAAGGATGAATCAAAAAATATTAGTAAAATATGAAGAAGAACCAAAACGTTGGATACTACAGTTAAGCATTGCATTTCTTATTGGAATCATGCTTGCATGGTCATCAAGTACAGTCAATTATAAGATAACAGCAAAAGGAGTGGAAATGGCAGGCTGTATTATAACTGGAATATTTCATCCGGACACGAAATTGCTATTTGACCTGTCTGAAAATGGAGTTGCCTATCTGCTGTTGGAGACAATGTGCATCGCATTTTTAGGAACAATCGTCGGAGCAATTTTGTCTGTACCGTTGTCTTTTTTGTCTGCTGCTAATGTAGTCGCCAGACCAGTTGCATTATTGGTTAGAGTTTTCATTATGGCAATACGAACCGTACCAGCCCTTGTTTATGGACTAATGTTTATAAGGGTAACAGGTCCTGGTGCCTTTACAGGTTTATTAACAATGTCTTTGTGCTCTATTGGGATGATATCAAAAATGTATATTGAGTCAATTGAAGATTTAGACATTAAAATATTAGAATCCTTAGATGCAATAGGGTGTACCACGTTGCAGAAAATCCGCTATGGTATTATTCCACAATTGTTTCCGGATTTTATGTCTACCATAATTTATCGCTTTGATATGAATCTTAGGGATGCAACTGTACTTGGCATGGTAGGAGCGGGAGGAATTGGAGCACCACTGATCTATGCTATGAATGCTTATCGTTGGAATGAGGCAGGTGCCATATTAACAGGTTTGATTGTATTAATATTAGTAATTGAAGTGATTTCAACAAAAATACGTGTCAAATTAGCAAGAGGTTAAAAATGAGAAATAGTATAAAAATTTATTATACCTCCGATATTCACGGTTATTTTTTTCCTACCAGTTATGCAGATAAAAAAGTTAAAGAAATGGGGCTCTTTCAATGTGCAAATCAATTTAAAAAGGATGGAAATACACTGATAATAGATGGAGGAGATATGTTACAAGGATCTGCCTTTGCCTACTACTGTCAAAATCAAATCAAATCCAATCAGATTATTGCTCAGATTATGAATTCATGCGGCTACGATTACGTAACCATTGGTAATCATGATTTTAATTATGGACAGGATTATCTAAAAGACTATATTAAAAGCCTAAATGCAAAATGTGTGTGTCAAAATGTCAAAGACCTAAATAATAATTATCTGTATCCTTATGATATCAAAATGATGGAAAATGGGATGAAAGTAGGAATAGTAGGACTTGTAACAGATTATGTTAACATATGGGAAAAAAAGGAAAATTTAGAACACTTGAATATAACAGATACCTTTAAAGAAGCACAGTATTCCTTAGAACAATTGAGAAATCAAGTAGACATTACACTTTGTATCTATCATGGAGGCTTTGAAAGAAATCTTGAAACAGGCGAGTTACTGTCTGAGACTTCAGAAAATATCGCATATCGAATTTGCAAGGAGCTTGACTTTGATCTATTACTGACAGGACATCAACATATGTCCATACATGGACAATACGTACATCACACCTATGTACTACAGCCTAAGGAAAATGGAGTAGAGTATCATGTGGCAGAAATTTCTGTTGAAAATAAAGACGTCAAAATTCAATCCAGAATAGAAAAACCTAAGAGGAAAGAGGAGTTTGATACGAATGCATTCTATTTGATTGAAACAAAAGTACAAAGCTGGCTGGAGAAAAAGGTTGGAGAGCTTACAAAGGCTCTTATGCCGGAAAGTAAGCTTAAGATGGCATCTGAGGGAAATGAGATTGCTTCTTTTATCAATTATATTCAGCTCTACTACTCAAAGGCTCAGATTTCTGTATGCAGTCTGCCAAATGATGTAAAGGGGTTTGACAAAATAGTAACCAGAAGGGATATCATAGCCACTTACCCTTATCCCAATACATTAGTTGTGCTTGAAATGACTGGAGAGGATGTAAAAGCAGCAATCGAGCGGAGTGCAGAGTATTTTCAATTAAATGACAGGGGAGAATTGACGATAGCAAAGCAATTCTTAGAACCAAAGACAGAGCACTATAATTACGATTACTATGCAGGAATTGAGTACCAAATTGACCCAGCCAAAAAGCCAGGTGAGCGTGTCAGCTTATTAAAATATCACCAAAAAAATATCGCTGAGGAGGACATCTTTTTGGTTTGCATCAATAATTACCGAGCAAGCGGAGCAGGAGGTTATTCTATGTATCCAAAATGCAAAAAAGTAAAAGAGATAAATACTGAAATGGTAGAATTAATTTTAAATTTTTTTGAGACGCATCAGAATACTGTTACCAAAATACCTAAAAAGAAAAGAATTGTTACATTGAAATAAATTCCAATATCTTGAATTATTATTTTATATAATGGAATTATTACTACATTCTATATTTAATTTTTCCTGTATTCAGAAAAGAAAAAAAATGCTACTATTTATTTAGCCAATCAGCATATGATTTAGTAAGAATGAAAGTACGAATATCAGGAGGTTAAAAATGCAAAATATATTATCCCTACAGACAAAAGAGTCAGAGAAAGTAAAGAAAAAGAAAAATGTACAAGGAAAGATAATGTTTTTGTACATAGTGCCATTTTTAATCTTGTCCTTTGCATTTTCTTATTTTCCACTACATGGTTGGGCATATGCCTTTTTTGATTACAGACCGCCTCTTAAATTATCACAATGCGATTTTGTAGGTATGCAATGGTTTAAAATGTTATTTTCCAATAAAACGCAGGTAAGTCAGTTGTTAAAGGTTATGATAAATACATTTGCAATGAGTGGCTTAACGCTAGCAACTTCCTTTTTACCTGTGATTTTTGCAATTTTTTTAAGTGAAATAAAATGTAAATGGTTCAAAAATTTTGTACAAACCTTTACAACAGTACCTAACTTTATTAGTTGGGTTATGGTTTATTCAGTTGCCTATAGCTTGTTTACGAATACAGGAATGGTAAATACCATATTAATGAATCTGGGAGTGATTTCAACTCCGCTTAAATTTCTGGACGGTGATTCACATACATGGCTTTCCATGCTTGTATGGTATACCTGGAAAGGGCTTGGCTGGGGGTCTATTATGTATCTGGCGGCAATTGCCGGAGTAGATCAGGAATTATATGATGCAGCCAAGGTAGATGGAGCCAATCGCTTTAAGTTGATGAGGTATATCACCCTGCCGGCATTGATGCCTACCTTTTTTGTTTTGCTTATGCTTGCAGTAGCTAATTTCTTAAATAATGGATTAGACCAATATTATGTTTTTCAAAATTCCTTTAATAAAGCGCATATACAGGTACTTGATTTATATGTATACAATATTGGTATGACGGGTAAAAGTCCATCGCTGGCAACCGCAATTGGTATGCTTAAGAGTATCGTGAGTGTCACTCTTTTATTTATTGTCAATCATGTCTCCAAAAGGGTAAGAGGAGAAACGATTATATAAATAAATTGAGTTCACATCAAGGAAGTATTTGCCTTTGAGGCATTCATGGAGGGATTTATAATGAAACAGATGGTTAAGGCGAAACGAATGAAATTAAATTCATCGGATGTTATTTTTAATATATTAAATTATGGGTTTTTTATGATTTTTACTTTAATTTGTATCTATCCATTTTATTATCTTCTAATCAATACAATTAGTTCCAATCAGTTAAGCGCAAATGGCGTAATTAATTTGATACCAAAGGAAATACATATTCAAAATTATATTAATGTAATTAAGATTAGGGGGCTTGGAACTGCTTTAATGATATCAATAGCAAGAACATTGCTTGGAACTACATTTACTGTATTAGCATCCTCATTTTTAGGATTTATGTTTACCCAACAGAAAATGTGGGGCAGGAAATTTTGGTATCGCTTTATTGTAGTAACGATGTATTTTAATGCAGGCTTGATTCCAATGTTTTTAACTATGAAAAATCTGCATTTAACGAATACGTTTTGGGTATATATTATACCGGCTGTTGTCCAGCCATTTAATATTATATTGGTAAAAACGTATGTGGAATCAATTCCATCATCTCTACAGGAGGCAGCAGAAATTGACGGGGCAGGAATAATAACCGTATTTTTAAGAATTATTCTGCCGACTTGTAAGCCGATTTTAGCGACCATTGCAATCTTTTCTGCAGTTAACCAATGGAATAATTTCTATGATACTTTAATTTATATTACCGACCAGAAATTATATTCATTGCAATATTTATTATATTGTTATATTAATCAGGCAAATTCTCTAAAAGCATTGATTAATAATGCAACAGGTGGAGGAGGTGCAGCTGATATGATGGCATTGGCCACTCAACAGACACCTACATCAATTCGAATGACGGTAACGGTTATTGTGGTTATACCGATTTTATGTATCTATCCCATTTTTCAAAGGTATTTTGTTAAGGGTATTATGATTGGCTCTGTAAAGGGGTAAGAGAAAAGTGCAATAGGTTTCTTGATATAAGGAGCAAAACAAAATAAATAGTATTGTTTATTTATTTTGCTAAAATAAAATTTGGGGGTAAATAGAATGAGAAAGAAATTTCTAAGTGTGCTATTGTGCACAGTGTTAGCAGTTTCAACGCTGGCAGGCTGCAAAAACGATGCAAAAAGTACATCCAATACGACCAAGAGTGATGAAGAAAGCACAAATGAAGCAGGCAGTAATAACACTGAAACCGAAGGTGAAAAAAAGTATCCGGAATTTATCACGGTAGATGTATTTGACGGATTAGCAAATTACCAAGGGATTCAATCAGGGTGGTTTGCTAAAATAGTCAAGGATAAATTCAATATGGAGCTTAATATGATTTCACCAAATGTTTCAGGGGGAGGAGATACTTTATACCAGACTCGTTCTGCAGCAGGAGATCTAGGAGATTTGATTATTTATGGTGCAGACGACGGAAAGCTACAGGATATGGTAACCGCAGGATTATTGACAGATTTATCGGATTTAATCGCTGATAAAGAGTACTTAAAGCAATATCAGTCAGGTATTGATTCATTAAATGATTTAGTGAAGGAGGATGGTGTTTACGCAATTCCTGCCAGTGTTTCAGAACAATCGGCAATTACACCGTCTGAAGGCTTAGACCCTACTTTTGGACCTTATCTTCGCTGGGATGCTTACAAAGCAATCGGCTACACACCTATGAGTACGCTTGAGGATTTACTTCCTGTGTTAAAGGCAATGCAGGAAGCTGTTCCTACCAGCGATTCAGGAAAACAGACATATGGAATTTCTTTATTTAAGGATTGGGATGGAAATATGATGTGTTTGGCAAAGCAGCCAACCTGTTTTTATGGCTTTGATGAGCTTGGCTTTGTGTTGGCAAAGGCAGATGGCTCAGAGTACCAAAGTATTATTGACAGTGATTCAATGTATACAAGAGTTTTAAAATTCTATTATGATGCAAACCAAATGGGAATCGTTGATCCAGAATCTACGACACAAAACTATGATACCCTCTACACAAAATATCAGGATGGTCAGATTTTATATTCACCATGGCCTTGGCTTGGTCAGTCAGCGTATAATACAACAGAGAATAAAGCTGCTGGTAAAGGCTTTATGATTTCATCCTTTGACGATATGAGTATATTTTCTTACGGATGTAAACCAAACGGTGACAGACAGTGCATCGGAATTGGAAGCAAGGCAGAAGATAAGGAAAGACTGGCAGACTTTATTGATTGGTTATATTCACCAGAAGGTATTGAGGATTCAGCAGCTCAAACAGCTAAATCTTGTGGGCCAGAAGGACTTACTTGGGAAATGAAAGACAATGTTGCCTCTTTAACAGAATTTGGCTGGAAAGCTTTCTACGATGGCGGAGAAACACAAGTTCCGGATGAATGGGGAGGCGGTACATGGAAAGATGGTGTATCAGCACTTAATTTCCAGGCAGTATCACCGGCAGATATTGATCCAAAGACAGGATGTGCATACAACTATAATCTGTGGGATTCTGTTATTGAGGCTAACACGACTTTGCTTGATATTGATTGGCAGACACAAATGAATGCGAAAACAACATTAGAATATCTACAGAATAATGATAAACTTATGGTAGCACCTGGTTCTTCCTACATAACTCCCGCTGAGGACTCTGAGATAACCACTTTAAGAGGACAATGCAAGGCAATTATTGTTGAGTACTCATGGAAAATGGTATTTGCTTCCAGTGAAGATGAATTTAACAGCTTATTAAGTGAAATGCAGGATATTGTAAAGGGACTTGGTTATGATCAGGTATTGGCTGTTGATATGCAAAACGCAAAGGATCAAAATGCTGCAAGGATAGAAGCAGCAGCTGAGCAGTAAGTTATTCAATACCCTTTTGAATGAAATAGATACCTCCAATTTGTCACTTTAAAGATGGATTGGAGGTAGAATTTTTGATTAGAGTTTAATTAATAAATATTTGCTTTATTAAACATTTCGTTTTCGAAATTCGGCTGGACTCATTCCTACATATTTTTTGAATTTTTTATGAAAGTAATCTACATTTTTGTAACCGACCAGTTCTGAAATTTCGTATACTTTCATTTGATTTTCAATAAGAAGCTTTTTGGAGTGTTCTATTCTTACATGGTCAATATAAGAATTAAAATTCCCCCCCATTTTTTTATTGAATATTTTTCCTAAATATGAGCTGTTATAGCCAAATAGCGGAGCAATTGTTTCTAGTTTAATATTTTCGTGAAAATTGTGATTAATATAATAAACAATATCATCCAAAATGCTGTCACTCGAGGAATTTCCAATTGCTTTCATTACCATTTCAAACTGTTCTGAAAAAAATTGAATAATTTCATATAAATAATATTTACTATCAATAAAGTTAATTACAGAAGAATTACTTGGAAATGGGATATCCATTGTACTGTAAACATGATCTATTTCCTGTTTTATCTGCAAATAGATATCGGTTAAAAACAGTTTGATATTCGGCACATCAGTTTGAGTCAAATAAAGTGTCTTTTCTAAAGTGACTAAAGTATCAACAATCATATTTCGATTATAGCTTTGAATGTAGTTACACAATTTATTACTATAAAACTTAGCATCCTGAGGATTTATTTCATCTTTTTGCTTCACATCAGGTAATTTTTGATAGCCGATGGCATGTCGGTTTTGTTCGCAGAAAAATCGGCGGTTCATGAGATTTAAGGCATCCTCATAGGAATAATGAATGTCATCTGCTCTTGTTACAATGCGTCCATAAGCAAGAAATATAGAATCAAGGTAAGACCCCTTTTGCGGTATGTTGCGGTAATGACGCAATACATCCAAAAAACGTTCCAGTGCATAGCTGCCCTTTAATACGATAATATCCTTTTCGTGAATCTTAAGATGCTCAAAGAAATGATTTTCTTTATTAGAAATCTTTAATAATTCAGCAAAGCTATAATTTTGACCAAATGAATCACGATTATAATTTTCATAAATGATAACCTGATATTTTGTATCAAGAATGTTAAGCTCCTTTAAATTTAATGACTCAAAATCACTGGAATTAAGAAGAATATCACGCAGGACAGTATGCTTAGCCTTTTCTTTAAATTGACGTATGGAATCGGTATGTATTTGCTCTGCTTTTATTGTTTCTTTAACTGAAGTAATTGCATTGGTTAATTCGTCTTCATCAATTGGCTTCGTCAGGTAATAATCTACTCCATAACGAATTGCAGTCTGGGCATACTTAAAATCCGAAAAACCGCTTAAAATAATAAAATGTCCTTTATAATTACGCTCTCTTGATATGCGCACAATTTCAGTTCCCTCTAATTTGGGCATACGAATATCCAGCAGAACCAAATCGGGCTTAAGTGTTAATATACCGGCTAAGGTATCGTCGCCATTATTTGCTTCGCCACAAAGAGAGAACCCTAATTCTTTCCAGTCAACTATATATTTCAATCCTTCTCTTATGATTGCTTCATCATCTGCTATAAATACATTCATTAAGTTAATCCTCCATTGTGTTATGTGAAGGAAGTGTGAGTGTCACAAGTGTTCCTTCTTCTAAACGGCTTTTGATATTCATTCCATAAGCATTGCCATAATATAACTTTATACGTTGATTAATGTTATATAAACCAATGTTTGAAGTTTTATTTTGCTTTCGAGTTTGGATATTTTGATTTAGTTCAAGAAGTTTGTCCTCTGTCATTCCCAGCCCATTGTCAAAAATATCTATGATAAGAAACTCTTCCTCAATTACCTTTACATCGATTATAATTTTGCCATTTTCGTTTGTACCTTCAAGACCATGAAGAATCGCATTTTCCACAATTGGTTGTAAAAGCAGAGGAAGTATTTGATATTCTTCTAAATTCAAAGCATCCTGAATCATTAATTGATAGTTGACCCTATCATCAAAACGGAGCTTTTGAATGGCAAGGTAGGTCTGTATGTAATCCAGTTCTTTTTTTAGTGTAGTCGAGGACGTACCTGTATTTTCCAGTACGTAATGCAAATATTTGCCAAGCAGCTTAATTGCATTTGCTACATCACGGTTTCCAGAAGTAAATGATTGCATGCGTATAGTTTCCAGTGTATTGTAAATAAAATGAGGATTTATTTGGCTGGCAAGCATTTTAAATTCCATTTTCTGTTGTTGGTTAGTAAACTCCTTTTCCTTTAGTTTTGCTTCATACATTTTTGAATCCATTTGCATGATACAGCGAATCATTACTTTCAGGTCTGAGAATACCTCAGATAACTCGTCATTTCCTTTGAAATTATCAATAATATTATAATCGCCATTACTTGCCTTATGCATTTCACGAAGCAATGTATTAATACGTGTACTGAAATGATTGGTAAACAGCGTGAACAATATAAAGGGCACAATACAGGCAATCAATATAATGATACTGCAAAAGGCTACAATGTGATAAGCATCAGGCAGAGCATTAAAATCCAAGGTTGAAATATAGATTTTGTCCTTGGAAATGTAGGGAAGTAAAGTGGAAATACAAGCAATACTTTTCTGTTCGTCATAGGTAAACTGCCCTAAATATTGATATTGATTTTGTTCATAATCAATGGAAAAATCCACGTTACAGCCAACCAGGCTGCGGTTTGTGCTATAAAATACAGGTTCATTATTTACTGATACAGCCGTAAACAGCGAATTGTTCTGAATTCTGTTCTTTAGATAATTGTTGCTTATTTGAATGACCAGTATGGCGTATTCACCAGTTGAAATAACAGGTATTCTCCTTATCAGACTAAGTTCTTGAGAAGTGTGCTTCCAATAGTCCGTCGTTTCCATGCTTTTCCAAATAATATCAGCATGATTACTAGCCTCCTGATACCATAATGCTTCTTTAATTTCCTGCGTAGCAGGAATAAAATTTCCATATTCGGCAATTGTTTGATTATTTGTGTAAAGCTTAATATCAGAAATATATGTATTTTTATTGATAAAATTTGTGATTTTACTGTAGTTATTACATGCTTTTGCAGACTCTTCTTTAGATGAATAATGGTTTGCCAATAAAACCTGCAAATCCTTATCAGAGAATAAATCATCAGACAGATTATAAACATTAGTTGTAACGTCAAACATAATTGACTTAACACGTATGTTATCTGCCTCAATTTGATTTTGATAGTGCTTTAACAGCAAATGATAGGTATTAGTAATTAAAAATATTCCAATAAGTAAGATTGGAATTAATAGCGCAAAAATATAAATAAAGTATAATTGTTTTTTTATCTTAGTAATGCGAAAGATACGTTTAGGAAATAATGTAATATTCATATTTAGTCACCTTTCGTTTCTTTTATCAAGTGTTTGTAATAAATCTATTATAGTTGAAGCTAAAATAATTGTCAAACTACGAAATTAGACAATGTATGATTCAAAAAACATCTAATTTTGAGAGTGTTTAAAGTATAATTTGTACGGTATTCGATTCAAAAATTATGCCCTATAATAGGTGCATAATATGATTGAATTGGTTATAAAATGGTAAAGAAGGGAGTTTTATTCATATGAAATTTAGTAATGGATGTTGGCTGTTAAAGGAAGGCTATGAAAGTTTTAGCCCAAAGCAGGTTTTTCGCACAAAGTTAGAAAAGGATATGGTAACGATTTATGCACCTACGAATCATATAAAGCACCGGGGAGACACATTAGGAGGAGTCAATTTAACTATTCAGATAACAGTACCGGCACCGGAAGTCATTCGTGTACAAACGATTCATTATATGGGGGTAGTTCATAAAACACCTGAATTTGAATTAAATTATAACACGAATACCTCAATACAGGCAGAAGAAGACGAGAGTCAGATTACGATCACAAGTGGAAGTCTTAAGCTTATTATAACAAAGAACGATTGGTCAATGACCTATGTAAGAGACAAGGAAATGTTGACCAAAAGTGCAGGAAATGACTTAGCCTATGTAAAAACAGACTGGAAAGGGTATGCATACGATAGGGGAGAGGAAGATAATACATATATGCGCCAGCAGCTTAGTCTGTCGGTTGGAGAGTTAATCTATGGACTTGGAGAACGCTTTACGCCGTTTGTGAAGAATGGGCAAACAGTTGATATATGGAATGAGGATGGAGGCACCAGTACGGAGCAGTCTTACAAAAATATTCCATTCTATATTACTAACAAAGGATACGGTGTATTTGTCAACCATCCGGAAAAGGTTTCCTTTGAAGTGGGAACAGAGCAGGTTACGAAAGCAGAATTTAGCGTGCCTGGAGAGAGTTTGGATTATTTTGTTATTAACGGACCTACGCTGAAGGAGGTTTTAACAAGATATACGGATTTGACAGGTAAACCAGCGCTTCCGGCTGCCTGGACATTTGGGCTTTGGCTGTCAACTTCGTTTACTACGAATTACAATGAAGAAACAGTTCTAAACTTTGTAGACGGCATGTTTGAGAGAGGGATTGCGCTTCGTGTATTTCATTTTGACTGCTTTTGGATGAAGGATTTTTGCTGGTGCGATTTTACATGGGACAGTAAAGTATTTCCAGATCCCGCTGGAATGCTTTCAAGATTAAAGGAGAAAGGCCTTAAAATATGCGTGTGGATTAATCCTTACATTGCTCAGGAATCAACGCTATTTAAAGAAGGGGCAGAGGGTGGCTTCTTTTTGAAACGAAAGGATGGTAGTATCTGGCAGTGGGATATGTGGCAGCCGGGCATGGCAATTGTTGATTTTACGAATTCTGACGCACGTAAATGGTACAGTGATAAATTAGAAGCACTGCTTGCTATGGGCGTTGATTGCTTCAAGACGGATTTTGGTGAAAGAATTCCGACAGATGTCATATATGCAGATGGTTCAGATCCCGTTAAGATGCATAATTATTATACCTATTTATACAATAAAACAGTCTATGAATTAATTCAAAGAAAAAAGGGTAAGGAAGAAGCAATCTTATTTGCTAGGTCGGCAACGGTTGGCGGTCAAAAGTTCCCGGTTCACTGGGGAGGAGACTGTTGGTCAGATTATGAATCAATGGAGGAAAGCCTGCGTGCCGGTCTGTCGCTTATGATGTCAGGCTTTGGCTATTGGAGTCATGACATTGGTGGTTTTGAAAGTACTTCAACACCAGATGTTTATAAGCGTTGGGCGGCATTTGGTTTATTGTCTTCTCATAGCCGCTTGCATGGCAGCACATCTTATCGTGTGCCATGGGTTTACGATGAAGAGGCAGTTGATGTGGTTCGCTTCTTTACCAAACTTAAGGCAAGCATAATGCCATACCTATATAAGACGGCAGTGGAGACATCAATAACAGGAATACCGACAATGCGAAGCATGGTGTTGGAATTTATGGAAGACAAAAATTGCCAATATCTCGATAAACAATATATGCTAGGAGATTCGCTATTAGTTGCTCCAATCTTTAATGAAAACGGTATTGCGCAATATTACTTACCAAAAGGCAGTTGGACCGATTACTTTACGGGTGAAACCGTAGAAGGAAATCAGTGGATTACAAAAGAATGTGGTTACTTAAGCATTCCGCTCATGGTAAGGGAGCACTCCATTATTGCAATCGGAGATCAAGAGAGAGCAGATTATGATTATGCAAATCATGTTTTGCTAAAAGTTTATGAATTAATGGAAGGCAAAGAAGCTGAGACTATCGTTTATAATGTAAAGGGAGAAAAGGAATTATCCATAAAGCTCCTACAAAATAATGGGGAAATTATTATAACGGCAAATGCTAAAAAGCATTATCGTATCCAATTCGTAAATAGAAAACTGCATGAAGTATCAAATGGAACTTTGACAACAATAGGAGCCGATTCAATTATAACACCTGAAATTCTTTCAGATAAGCTAAGCTGTAGATAAAGAAATAATAATAACTGATAGAGGAATTTTTATTATAAATGGAGGCATTATGGATAAAATGAAGCAGACAGAAGAAATAATCGAAGAACTATTGGAACAGCTGACTCTGGATGAAAAAATTGGTATGATTCATGGAAATGGTTTATTTCAGACTAAAGGAGTAGAAAGACTTCATATTCCCCCACTTAAAATGTCAGACGGACCAATGGGTGTTCGAAATGAGTTTGAAAAGGATAACTGGAATAGTGTCGGGAACACAGATGATTTCGTAACTTATCTTCCATGCAACAGTGCCTTGGCTGCAACATGGAATAGGAAGCTGGCATATCGCTTTGGAAAGGTGCTTGGAGAGGAGACAAGAGGCAGGGGAAAGGATGTGATTTTAGCTCCTGGAATCAACATTATCAGGTCACCTGCCTGTGGTAGAAATTTTGAATACTTAAGTGAGGATCCATATTTGACGGGCCAAATGGCAGTTCCTATCATAAAAGGGATTCAAAAGTCTGATGTTTCAGCCTGTGTCAAGCATTTTGCAGTTAATAATCAGGAAACCAATCGTTTGTGTGTGGATGTGGAAGTAGAAGAGCGCACGCTTCATGAAATTTACCTCGCAGCATTTAAAGAAGCAATTATGGAAGGTAAAAGTCATGCGATTATGGGGGCATACAATTTATTAAAGGGTGAACATTGCTGTGAAAGCGAATTTCTGCTTCATCATATTTTAAGACAAGAATGGAACTATGACGGCTGCATTATATCAGATTGGGGAGCTGTACATGATACAAAGAAGGCAGCTAAAAGCGGTCTGGATGTAGAAATGTCCGTTACGAATAATTTTGATGAATATTATATGGCAGAGCCTTTGAAAAAGGAAATATTGGAAGGAAATATAGATGAGAGTTTGATCAATGAAAAGGTGCGCAATATTCTACGTTTGATGGAGCGCCTGCACATGCTTTCAGGAAAGCGTGCGAGAGGTTACTATAACATACCCAAGCATCAAGAAGAGGCTCTTGCAATAGCCAGAGAATCCATTGTTTTACTCAAGAATGAAAATAATCGGCTTCCTCTTTGTGAGGACAAAATTAAGAAATTATTGGTGATTGGAGAGAATGCCAACAAAATTCATTCGAATGGAGGAGGCAGTGCTGAAATTAAGGCACTTTATGAAATTTCTCCGTTGATGGGACTGAAAAAAAGGCTCGGAGGTAATACAGAGGTTATTTATGTGAATGGATATTATGTAGAGCCTAAAATGGAGGAAAACGATGCCAATTGGCAGGAAACTAGTTTGGAAGATGCCTTGCTTAGCAATCGCAATAAGGAAATCAGCTTAGAGACAAAGGTGATTAGAGACTTATATTTGAAAGAAGCTGTTGAACAGGCAAAAAGAGTCGATGAAGTAATTTTGTTTGGCGGATTAAACCATGATTACGATTCGGAAGGAATTGACCGTGATGATATGAAGCTGCCGTATGATCAGGATCGTTTAATACAAGAGGTTCTAAAAGTAAATCCAAATACGGTGATTGTTATGGTGGCAGGTTCACCGGTTGAAATGGGAGAATGGATAAAGAATTCAAAGGCAGTTATGTGGAGCTGGTATGCAGGAATGGAAGGAGGAACCGCGCTGGCAGAAGCTTTATTTGGGGATATCAATCCAAGCGGTAAGCTTCCAGTAACGTTTCCGAATCAATTAAATGATTGTCCAGCACATTTGATCGGTGAATATCCGGGAGGAAAAAAGGTTTCCTATCGGGAAGGGATTCAGGTAGGATACCGTTATTATGATACCCATCAAATGGATACGCAATTTTGCTTTGGCTATGGGTTATCCTACACCGAATTTGCTTATAAAAATTTGAGCATTATTGCTAATGAAAACGAAGATGTCAGCATCACGGTTTCAGTTGAAACCACAAATATTGGCTGCGTAGAGGGCAGCGAAATACTTCAATTGTACATAGCTAGTAAAAATGCATCAGTAGAACGGCCACTTAAGGAATTAAAGGAATTTCAAAAGGTTTTATTAAAACCGAATGAAACGAAAGAAGTAATTTTTACATTAGACAGAAAAGCGTTCGGATTCTATGATGTCAATACAAAGCAATTTAAAGCAGAATCAGGTAGATATGAAATTTGTATCGGAAGTTCATCAAAGGATATACGTTTACAAAAAATAATTGAATTAAATAATACATATTATTATTAAAGAAAGATAAAATATAGGGTGCCGACGTCGTCGACACCCTATGAGTTGTATGTAGAACTTATCAAAATTATTTCATTTTACTATAAATAGCATTCAGTAGTTCACCACTTGGATCCTGACTCAACTCCCAAGCCATTGCGCCCCCTAAGTTCTTAGATTTGATATAATCCATTTTATAAGAAATGGATTCGGTATCTTCATAGCTGATGAAAACAGAACCGTTAAATAACCAAGGAACTTTAGATTGAGAATGAAAATATCTGGTGTATCCTGATTTATTTAAATAATTTTGCTTAATTAATTGATAACTAATGGAATTAGAGCCGCCAAAGCTTTGGTATAATCCTTGATTAGAATTGTTTACCGAAGAATAAATATAGCCGTAGAACGGAATACCTAGCACTAGCTTATTTGACGGAAAAGCATTATTAATCCAAGAATTTACAGCAGAATCAATACTTGCCTTGTATTGTGGAGAAGTGTCTGTATTGCTATAGAGCGGGGAATGCAGATCAGTATAATTATCCCACATACCATGCATATCGTAGGTCATTATAGTTGCATAATCAATATAAGATGCTATTTTAGACAATTCTACATTGTTCAAATAGGAAGCATCAGAGCTGCCGGCAATTGATAGAAGATAGTGTTTATTATCCTTAGTACCCCGTTCATCTAGTTTTTCTCGTATTTTCTGAAGTAAAAGAGTAAAGTTTTTCTTGTCTGCTGGACGGGTTTTGTTAGTAGCCAAGCCGCCGCTAACAGGGTATTCCCAATCAATATCAATACCATCAAATCCATATTTGTTAATAAAGTCTACACAACTATTGGCAAATGCAGTTCGTGATGCATCAGTCAGTGCGGCATCAGAGAATTTATCGGACCAATTCCAGCCACCTACAGAGATTAAAGTCTTTAAATCAGGATTTGAATTTTTCAAAGAATTTAAAAGTTTAATATTGTTTTGATCTATATCAGGATAACCCAAAGTAAGCTTTAAATCAGAACTGATATTTGCAAAAGCGTAATTAATGTGTGTTAATTTAGTAGCATTAATTTGATTTGGATAATAGCTATAATAAGCTGCCCAAGCAGCATAATAGCCGACTACTCTATTGGAAGATGTATCAGTTGAAACAGCAGCGTCAGAAGACTCAGAAGTTTCAGAAGCATTTGAGGAGGCTGTAGTAACATTGCTCTTCTTATTGGAAGGAGCTAATTGTTTGACATCTTTTGCCTTAAAATAATACTGATAATTGATTGATGCATTGTCTGTTTGCTTTGCATACACTACATTAGCAAAGGGGCTGTAAACAATAGTGAGAATAACTAATAGTAAAGTTAATAGGGGCGCTTGGCTAATATGTTTTTTCATCATTGTTTTCCTTCTTTCTGCATTAATAAAAACAGTATAACATGGTATATTTTACTTGAGTAGAGCACAAATAATGGAAGAAAGACGATACATTGTAAAAAAATTTTTGTTTATATTTATTTAGAAATTGTGTATAATTAGGACATTATGGATTTTACTAGATTTAATGGGAGGAACAATTAAATGGAACAAATGATTCACGCAATCGTCCTAATTATTTATTTAGCTTTTATGCTGGCAATAGGACTTTATTTTTACAAAAGAAACAAGAGTCAGAATGATTACTATTTAGGAGGGCGGCAGCTTAATTTTTGGGTAACATCAATGAGTGCTCAGGCATCAGATATGAGTGGCTGGCTATTAATGGGACTTCCGGGAACAGCCTTTTTATTGACAAAGAATAATGGGCTTGCAGAAGCAGTTTGGACTGCCATTGGTTTAGCAGTCGGTACCTATTTAAACTGGCTTTTACTTGCGAAAAAACTTAGGAATTATTCAGAAACAGCAGGAAATGCAATTACGATTCCTACGTTTCTTGAAAATAGGTTTCGTGATAAGAGTCACTTGATTAGATTGATATCAGCAATATTTATTGTTATATTTTTCTTGATTTATACAGCAGCACAGTTTTCTGCTGGTGCAAAGCTGTTTAATGCAGTGTTTGGTATTGATTATCAAATAGCATTAATTCTTGGAGCAGTTGTGATTGTATCTTATACATTCTTTGGCGGTTTTCTTGCCGTTTGTTGGACTGATTTGGTTCAGGGAATTATCATGTTTTTTGCTATTATTTTACTACCTATAATAGCAGTTGTACATCTGGGCGGTATTAAGAGCACCTTTGATTTGGCAGCCTCACTGACAGAAGCGTCTAAGAGCTTTGGTTTTAGTGAATGGACAGGTATTGGAAGTGGCTTTCATCTGATTGGTATTATTTCAATTGCTGCATGGGGGCTTGGATATTTTGGACAGCCACATATTTTATCTAGATTCATGGGAATAGAAAGTTCCAAACAAATCAAGCCAGCGAGAAGACTTGCAATGGTATGGGTTATTTTGACTTTATCAGCAGCAGTTTTGCTGGGAATTATAGGAAAAGCTTACATTTCTACTGTAGTATCTCCAAAAGAGCTTGCAGTGATGGATGGAGAGAAAATATTTATTTATATTACACAGCATATTTTAAAAGGACCTATGGCGGCAGTGTTGGCGGGTGTATTTCTGACTGCCATACTAGCAGCAATTATGAGCACAGCCGATTCACAGCTTCTTATCACATCCTCAGCAGTTTCAGAGGATATTGGCAAAGGATTATTCGGTAAGTATATGAATGAAAAGAGTTCAATGATGATAAGTAGAATGAGTGTTATTATTATAGCAATTATTGCGCTAATTATTGCAAAAAATCCAAATAGTTCTGTTTTTGATTTGGTAGGGTATGCATGGGCAGGTTTTGGTGCAGCCTTTGGCCCTGCCATCCTGATATCGGTATATTGGAAGAGAATGAACTGGCAAGGTGCCTTAGCAGGGATTATATCAGGAGGTTTTACAGTATTTGTATGGAGAAACTTTATTAAATCATTTATAGATATATATGAGCTTTTGCCTGCCTTTATCATATCAGCAAGCTTAATAATAATTGTTAGTTTACTTACAAAGAAGCCGGATGAAGAAATAGAAAAAGAGTTTGAGGAGTTTATCAATGCAGATAAATAAGTAAAAATAATTCAAATATTTAAGTTTTAATCTTATATTTTCTAAGGTCAACATTTAAAAATAAAATGTTGACCTTTGTTTTACAGACACTTTGTTCTTACATAGGAAAGGCTTTGTTGTTAACGTATAAAAGTTTTAATTTTTGTATGAAATAAAAACACAATGCCCACGAATACAAGAGGAATACGTCGGTTCTGTCTTGAATTAGATAAAATATTTAATAAATTCTAATAATAAAGCATATTAAATGTAATATTTGATAAATTGTTAGAAAATAATGTTGTAATATGGAAAAAATTAGTATATAATATAAGCGTTGTTGGATTTGATGATAATAGTTCTAAGAGGGGTGATTTTATAGAAAGAAGATAAATTGTAAATAAGGGCTTTAATAAAAACAGTCACAAACTTATTTCATTCATTTTTGTTTATTATGATTTAAAAATGGTTCATTTAAATCTCTTTTATTTCTTATATTTATATATTCATTTTACATCTTAAATTATTCTGAAATAAAAAGTCGATAGTAGTTTTGTGAATTATATGTCTGAGATATCGAGGGGATAACACGAAGACAATAATTCTTTATTCATAACAAAGTAATAAGATATTTTACTTGTGAATGAGAACAAAATACGATAGGGGGAAATAATTTTATGATTAAAATTTTTTCAAAATTAAGTAGTAAGATAATTATATGTTCTTTGATATTTGCTATGATAATAGGGTTCTTTATTGATACCACAAGTTATGCATCAGGTATCTCTATTACTAATTGCGGTGGCTGGTTTGAAAGTGCATACGTTGAATGGACTGATGTGAACAATTCAGTAGGATACAATGTATATGTAAAGCCGGCAAATTCAGCAGATTCAGCATATGTTCAGATTGATAATGAATTAATCAGAAAATATCCATCTTACCAAAGAGCCGATGCAGTCGGCTTGGCTGCAGGTACTTATGTAATGAAAGTGGAATGCTTGTTTTCTAATGGTTCCACAGTCTGTGCAGTATCAAATAAGATTACTGTTAGTGAAAATGACAGAAGTGGATTTGCTTTTGCACAAGATTCCACCTATAAGACCGGTTCTGGTGCTTATAATGATGATGGAACATTAAGAAGTAATGCAAAAGTAATTTATGTAACACCAGATACAGCTAAAAGTGTCACTCTTGATGTTATTATAAACAGTAAGGGAAAAGTGCAAACGGCTGTTGGAATTGGACAAATTTTGACCTTAAGACAAAAGGGTTATGACACAACCCCGCTTGCGATTCGTTTTATCGGTAAGGTTACTGACAGTAATATGAGCGGTCAGTTAAACAGCAACGGATATCTTCAGGTAAAGGGAAAATCATCCTATAAGGAAATGAATATGACAATTGAAGGCATCGGTGAAGATGCAACCGCTTATGGCTGGGGATTTTTGATCAGAAACAGCGGTAATGTCGAAATAAGAAATATAGGTGTAATGTATTTCCCTGATGACGGAATTTCGTTAGATACAGATAATTGCAATATTTGGGTTCATAATAATGATATTTTCTATGGTCAAAAGGGTTCCGATGCCGATCAGGTAAAGGGAGATGGTTCGGCTGACGTAAAAGGAGCATCCACTTATGTATCATTATCTTATAATCATTTTTGGGATTCGGGAAAATGCTCTCTTTGTGGAATGAGTGATTCAACAGAATTTTTTGTCACCTATCATCATAACTGGTATGACCATTCTGATTCACGCCATCCACGTATTCGAGTTGCTTCTGTACATATTTACAATAATTATTTTGATGGTAATGCGAAATATGGTGTAGGCACAACAAAGGGAAGTTCTGCTTTTGTGGAAGCTAATTATTTTAGAAATTGTAAATATCCTATGATGAGCTCCCTTCAAGGTACTGATACGTTTGGTACAGGTACATTCTCGAAAGAAAACGGTGGTATGATTAAGGCTTTTAATAATAAAATTGAAGGTGCAAAAAGCTTAATTTATGCAAATTCAGATGCAGGTACCACAATTGCAAATGCAACTTCTTTCGATGCCTACCTTGCGGTGTCTAGAAGCGAAACTGTTCCAAGCTCATACAAGACAATAGCAGGAAGTACAGTTTATAATAATTTTGATACAAATAAGGATTTAGGTGTCAGCCAAAGTGATATTGATAGCGTAAATAATGTAGCTGCCATTGTTACAGCAAGTGCAGGCAGAATGAATCAGGGTGATTTCACTTGGCAGTTTAATAATGCAGTAGATGATGAATCTTCTGATGTAAATGCAGCGCTGATGGCTAAGATTGCAAGCTATACCTCTCAATTAGTATCAATTGGCGGTAAATAACTTAAATTAGAAATGTAGAGTAAAATGAATATAAAAGATAAATGAGGCAGCAGCTTGCATGGATTATCATGCAAGCTGTTTTGTACATTCATAGAAAATAACTTGTTGTTCAACATCTATAGAATATAAAGGCATTACATGCCTGAATGGGTACTTGTTATTCAATTTTCAGCAGCTTGATTCTCAATAGGATTGCAAAAAGAATGAAAGATTTGTTGTAATCGTGCAAAAAATATATTATTATAGTAAAGTATATGCAAATTTATGAGAAAAAGAGAATAATTATAATTCTTTACAATTTACTGGAGGGACAGATGGATCAACTAATTAATATTTTTAACAAAATTGACTCTTTGATATGGGGAGCGCCTCTATTAATCTTATTAGTAGGTACAGGAGTTTATCTTACCGTGCGCTTAGGACTCATACAGATTTTCAAATTACCAATGGCCTTTAAATATTTATTTTCCAAGGAAGAGGATAGTGAAAAAGCAAAGGGTGACGTTAGTAGCTTCGCGGCGCTTTGTACAGCATTGGCGGCAACGATAGGGACTGGAAATATTGTAGGCGTTGCTACTGCACTTAAAGTTGGCGGACCGGGTGCTTTATTTTGGATGTGGATGGCAGCCTTTTTCGGAATGGCTACAAAATATTCTGAGGGTTTGCTTGCCGTAAAATATAGAGTAGTTGATGACAATGGCCAAATGTCTGGTGGACCCATGTACTATATTGAAAAGGGATTAGGAAATAAATGGCTGGCTAAACTGTTTGCATTGTTTGGAATTGGAGTAGCCTTTTTTGGTATTGGTACGTTTGCTCAAATTAATTCAATTACACAATCGACGCAGGTTGCTTTTCAGATACCAGTAGTAGTTTCCGGCACAATCATTACCGTATTGGTTGCCTTGGTAACGGTAAATGGGATTAAATCAATATCTAGAGTAGCAGAAATTGTTGTACCATTTATGGCAATGCTTTATATTTTAGGTTCTGTTGTAATTTTAATTCTAAACATTCATATATTACCTAATATAATCGGAATTGTAATAAAAAGTGCTTTTACACCTGTGGCAGCTACGGGAGGTTTTTTAGGAGCAACAATCAAGCAAGCAATTCAGAGCGGAATTGCTAGAGGTGTGTTTTCTAATGAATCAGGACTTGGAAGTGCACCAATTGCAGCGGCAGCCGCCAAAACAAATTCCTGTGTGCGCCAGGGTCTTATTTCAATGACAGGGACCTTTATTGATACAATAGTAGTCTGCACAATGACTGGTCTGGTTATTATTTTAACTAATGCATGGAGTATGAATATGGAAGGAGCAGAAATAACAAATTATGCCTTTTCTACAGCACTTCCGGGTGCTAACCTTGGAAAAGTTATTGTTACGGTAGGCCTAATTTTCTTTGCATTCACAACAATAATTGGATGGAATTATTATGGTGAGCGTTGTACCGAATATTTATTTGGCATAAAGGGAATTAAAATATATCGATATATATTTATTTTTCTTGTGGCAGTTGGACCATACTTAAAGTTAGAACTAGTTTGGATTGTTGCTGATATTGTAAATGCTTTGATGGCAATTCCAAATCTGATTGGAATATTGGGGCTTCGAAAGATTATTATTTCTGAAACTAAGAGCTTTTTTGAAACATTGAATGAGAAAGCTATTTTAGACAGTACAAAATAAGAATAGAATGTATTGGATGTTCAAGTGGAGTTTGCAGCTAATTGCAAGCTCTTTTTATGTAATAGGGAAATTGCGTCCTATTACATTTAAATACTCCACAGGATGCGCACGAATGCAAGTGAAAAATGTCACTGCATAACAGCATTCGACGCGGCAAAGCGGTCAAGTCTCTCATGAGTGAGGAATTAGGAAGCTAACGTATAAAAGTATGAAGCAAATAGAAAAAGTCTGCATATATTATAAAGACAAATATTAAAACATGTTTATAGAGGTTTATATATGGAAAGACTGGATCCTAAAAAGCTGACTGTAGAATTTTCCCCAGATGTTACAAAGACTGAGCCTATTATAGGACGTAAGTATACTGTGACTCATTCCGATCAGACAGCCGAGTTGTACTTATCAATAGGACTGGAATATGCATATGAAAAAATTACAAGCATGAGGGATGAAGTACTTGCTGAATGGAGAACAAATAAGGAGGAGACAATATTGTTTGTATCAGTTTTGGTTGGAGGAGAATATAATCCTATCATAACATCTGTGCGAAATGAAGTTTTTCGCCGTGAACTGCCACTAGCATTAGAAGCAATAAGATATGGTGATAGAGAATTATTTGCGGCACATCCTGAACTTGATAATGCGCCAATCATTGTAAATTTCGAAGCGCCAAATACAGATTATGATCAGCTTGAAAATTGGGGGATAGGTAAGGATTATAAATAGGAAAAACATACTTGTTTAATAGGAAAATCACGTAATTTCTTATAAGTTATTTAATATTTTTTTAATAAAAACAAAAGATTTTTGTGCTACTATTTTAGTATTAAAGCTTAGCTGAATTTATAAAGATTTACAGAAAGAAATATAGATTTAGCTTTATTATACGAAAGTTGGAGGATTCAAAATGAATAGCAGAACAGAAAGTAAGAATAACGATGATTTATCAAATGTCAAGGTGATGGATGTAATTGACCTTAATACATTACAGAAATTTTTAGATAATTTCGCAGAAAGTATGGGGATAGCCAGTGTAGCTGTTGATATGGACGGCAATCCACTAACCAAGCCAAGTTCCTATACAAAAATTTGTGATAAATTTATTCATTCTACTAAAATTGGTGATGACAGATGTGCAGTTTCTCATAAAAGAGGAGGAGAAGAGGCAGCGAAAGCAGGAAAGCCTTACATTTACAAATGTCACGCTGGTTTGATTGATTTTGCAGCTCCAATTATGATAAATGGAGTACAAATTGGTACGATTTTAGGAGGGCAGATTCTGACATCTCAGCCAAAATCAGATGAATTTAAAAAAACAGCAAGAGAAATAGGAGTTGATGAAGAGCAATATTTTGAAGCGGCTAAAGAAGTGCAGATAACGACAGAAGCAAAGCTTAAGTCAGCTGCTGAAGTTTTATTTCTAATTGCAAATTCATTATCACAAATTGGTTATCAAAAGATGAAATTGAAAAATATGAGCTCAGATTTATTAGAAAGCTTTACTCAGATTTCCGCAACGATGCAAGAGCTTGCAGCATCCTCTGTAAGTGTGAATGAAAATCAGATTTTACTGAATAAGGAAATTCAAAATGTAAGTGAAAGATCCAATCAGATTAATACAATATTAGAATCAATTAAAAACATAGCTGATCAAACAAAAATGCTTGGATTGAATGCAGCGATAGAGGCAGCAAGAGCAGGAGAGCATGGCAGAGGTTTTTCAGTTGTTGCTACAGAGATTAGAAATCTTTCACAAAATTCTAAGGAAACTGCTATGGACATAGTGAACCTAACAAGAGAAATTCAAAACTCTGTTAATAAGACTCTGGATATTTCTAACTCAACAATGGAAAATGCAGAGCAGCAGTCAGCTGGTATTGAGGAAACAACGGCAAGCGTGGAAGAGGTATTAGCATTGACCAATGAATTGTATACAATGGCAAGTGATAATTAGAACATAATAATAAAATAAGCGTAAATAAAAGGGTAATGTTGATTGGAGACATTACCCTTATTAGGTGGAAATAAAATCAATAATAAAATAAAGATATTGCAAAAGCTGAGGAAACTCGTTAAAATGATATATAATTATCAAATGTTAAATTAAAGAAGATAGGGATAAATTGTATGATTGAGTCAAGCTTTCAATATGATACAATAGATGAGGAGTAAATATGGCAAGACCAACAAAATTGAGAAAAATTGATTATATACCAGCAATACCTTATTTTATACCGTCTGAAAAGGAAATAGCAGAATTACCGGAGAATATACTCAAACTAGAGGAATTGGAGGCAATACGTTTAAAGGATTTAGAAGGTCTTGAACAAACGGATTGTGCACAGCGCATGGAAGTATCAAGACCGACTTTTCAAAGGATATTATTGTCAGCTAGAGAAAAAATTGCAGATTGTCTTATAAATGGGAAAATGGTTCATATCGAAGGCGGTAATTTTACACGTAATATATGTCCAATTCACTGCATGAGCTGTGGTAAAGAGTGGAAAGAAAGCTATGAAAATTTGGAAGTAATAAAAAATGGTCAATATATATGTCCAGAATGCGGATCGGATAAGGTTTTATGTAAAGAAAATTGTAAAGGAAAATTCTGCAGAAAGAATTGTTGGCGGTATGATAATAGTGATTTCTAAATAAGGCGAAATAATAAAGTGTTTCATAGTGTTTTCTGTGTGTAAAGTACCCCATCACTCGTTAGGGGAAAGGTACTTTACACACAGATACCCATTATTGGTGATAATTGTCAAAAATTTAATGCTCGCAGCCGTGCTCATGTTCATGACAAGAGTCGCCTGAATCAGTAACAGAACCAGCAAGCCAAGCAAGGGCAACTTCCTTAACATTTCCGGAACAACCGCGTACAACTTCGATACCGCAGCTATTTAGCACATTTACTGCACCATCTCCCATATTACCAGCTAACATTACTGTAACACCCATTGAAGCTAGGGTCTGTGCAATATTAGATTTGCAGCCGCAGCCCTCTGGAGAGTCGACAATTTGCTGGTCAGCTATCTCTCTTCCCTCTGTTGTAAATACAGTAAAGTATTCACAGTGTCCAAAATGACTGTCGATCAAATCCTGATGTGTAGGTAAAGCAATTTTCATGTTCTATTCTCCTTTTACTTGTTAGTTATATTTATGTAGCATCAAAATATATTTGATTATCATATAATATGATAAAACAGTTAAGAGCATATGTCAACAACTGTTTTGTTTTAGCTTATATAGTAACTTTTATTAGTATTCACAAAAAAGAAGTGTTATAATTTGAATTACTTAAATTAAGGAGAAAAAGCAATGAACTTTTACTTTGCACCTATGGAGGGGCTGACTGGATACATTTATCGAAATGCCCATAATACATTTTTCAACTCAAAAATTAATAAGTATTTCGCACCATTTATTCAGGCGAATCAAAGCGAAAGCTTTAAGGCTCGTGAGCTAAATGATCTTTTACCAGAGCATAATGAAGGGATCAGTGTCGTTCCACAAATTTTAACGAATCGTGCGAAAGATTTTATTCATACCTCAAAGAAATTGAAAGCGTTAGGTTATAAGGAAATCAATCTAAACTTAGGATGTCCTTCGAAAACGGTTGTCACTAAAAATCGTGGTTCTGGTTTCTTGGAAAAGACAAAGGAGCTGGATGAGTTTTTAGAAGAAATCTTTACAAGCTTCATTTCAGAAATATCAATAAAAACCAGAATTGGAATAGAAAATGAAGAGGAATTTTATGAGCTATTAGATATATATAATAAATATCCTATTAAAGAATTGATTATTCATCCCAGATTACAACAAGATTTCTATCAAAATAAGCCAAACCTTGCCATTTTTGAATATGCCTTAAACAATAGTACGAATCCTGTTTGCTATAATGGAGATATTTGTAAGGTGAAGGATTATTGTGATTTACAACAAAGATTTCATAATTTAGACACCATTATGATTGGAAGAGGATTATTAGCTAATCCGGCTTTAGTACATGAAATAACCGCCAATAACAGATTGGATAAAAATGTATTAAAGCAATTTCATGATAAAATATATTTCGATTATCAGGAGATTTTATCTGGTGATAGGAATGTTTTATTCAAGATGAAAGAATTATGGTTTTATATGATTACTATATTTACAGACAACGAAAAGTACACCAAAAAGATTAAGAAATCACAAAAACTAAGTGACTATGAAGATGCAGTTTCTCGTTTGTTTCAAGAGCAGGAATTAAAAAATGAATGGGTATCAAAAGACTGAAACCCATTCACCTTTATACTAATAAATTTCTTTGAATTTCCTGATATTTAAACTTATCATGGTATCGCTAAGATGCAAAAAAGGAAGTAATTGCTTCACAAATGCATTTCCCAAGAGTGTCTGGATTCAATCCAACAAAGCAAGCAAGTTACTCAAGCGCTAGGTTCTTTATAGCTAGAACTGTAAGGTCATTTGGAAAGATAAATGTTCTTCCCTTAGCTGATATTGATTCGCCAATGCAGGACCGCAGGAATTGGAGCCAATTCCGCTCATTTTGTAATCAAGACATAAAACAGTATGTTCTGATTGCAAAAGTTCATAATTGTGTGCTTTACTTGCTAGTTCCTCTTGCGTATACCGGCTGGTTTGGAAAGAAAATGGAGCAGCAGCATTTACATGAATGTTCTTTCCTGTTGAGGAGGATAAAATCACCTCCTCACAATGAAAGTGACTTGAATTTTCTTGTGGCTTAATATAATCCACATACATATTTTCTACATTTGACTTAAACCTACCAAACCATGATGAACGGTGCTTGTCGACGTAGCTTTCATTTGGACCGTAGCCTAAATATTCTACAGCATTGTATTCCTTAGGTAAGAATAAACGCAGACCAAGTCTAGGAAGAAATGGCAGGGCAGTATTACGTTTTCCATCTAAATCGAGCGTAATTGTACCATTGCTGCCAATGGTCCAAGTCACATTTAAATCCAAGATATGCTGGATTTGAATGGCATTGATAGCAAATCGGCAGCTTATTTTAACAACATTATTTTTGTTTGTCAAAGTAGTTTCGTATACTCTGACAAGAGCTCTGTTATAACCAGCAGATTCCCATTCGTTGCGGATTGTGCTGTCATTGTCAGTAGGAGCACGCCAGATATTATATTCCAGAGGCTTTTCTATTATATTACAATTATCTATAGTCAGAGAATCAAAGCTTGCTTGCATTTTATTAAATACATATCTGAAATTAGTTCCCTTTAGTAATATCAAAGAAGAGTTTTCTTCGGTCTGTATACTTTCCTGATGATAATCTTTGGCATGTACCAATGGTCTATTATGCTCTTTTAGCATAAGTTGATCAAAGCCAAGTAAATGCCCTGCTTTTGTAAGTGGTTTATCAAAGATTTGCACATAATTTATTTTCAGGCTCAAGCTTTTTGTCTGTTTAAAGTACGCTTGATTTATTGTGATATTTAAAACAGTTGTCTCATGTGGCTTTACATCAACGGTTCCTAACTCGTAGGTTTCAACGACTTCACCGTCATAGAGAAGCTGTGCCTGTAAGTTTACATAATCTTTCAAATTCGTAAAATCCAGCATATTCTGCAATTTGATTTTTCCAGTTGCAGCGTCCAATAAGAAAGCTCTGACGGGTCTTATAACATTTTTATACTCTGCCAAGGCAGGGTGAGGGACACGGTCAGGACTTACCATTCCATCCACGCAGAAATTGCCATCATGCGGGAATTCATTAGAATCGCCGCCATAGTGGAAGATATTCTTGCCATTTGTAGTGATACCACGATAGATCGCATGGTCACACCATTCCCATACAAAACCACCAACAAAGCGGTCATGCTTGTAAATACATTCAAAATAATCCTCAATATCTCCCGGACCGTTACCCATGGAATGGATAAATTCACAAAGCATATAAGGTTTTGGATTTGTAGCCAGATAATTTTCAATTCCAGAAATTGGCTCATACATTTTACTATATACATCTAGCATAGAGGTATCGTTTTTATGACCACCCGTTTCATGAATACTTCCTTCATAATGAAGCAGCCTGGTTGAATCGTAGGCCTTGATAAAACGACCTGTATCTTCAAAAGCCTTGCTATAGCCAGCCTCATTTCCCATGGACCACATGATAATACAAGGATTATTCTTGTCACGAATTACATTTCTTTGGTTACGGTCTAAAATGGACTTTGCAAAAATTTCTTTTTGAACCAAATCTCCGAAAGTATCAAAGGAGCTTCCACCATAGAATTGAGTAGCTCCATGTGCCTCTAAATCACTTTCACTTATGACATAAAAGCCGTATTCATTGCAAAGCTGAGTAAACCAAGGAGCATTTGGATAGTGGCTGGTTCGAATAGCATTGATATTGGATTCTTTCATCATTGTTAAATCTTTTAATACTTGCTCTCTGCTTATAGTATAGCCTGTTACAGGATCACTGTCATGGCGGTTTACACCTTTGAATTTAATCTTTACACCATTAATATAAATGATATCGTTCTTGATTTCGATGCAGCGAATACCTATCTTTTGATAAATAATCTCATCCGGAGTTTCAATTTTGAGAGTGTAAAGATAAGGTTCTTCTGCATTCCAAAGAGTTGGATTTTCAAGTTCAAAGGCTAACATAGCATCCTGCACAGTCTTGGTAGAAATAATTTGATCCTTTGTATCAAATAAGGTACAGGTGGTTGGCACAGAGACACTGCGATAATTGAATTTGATTTCAATTTGCGCATTTTTGTAAATATTATTTAACCGAGTTTTAATAAAAAAGTCACGAATATGCTCCTTTGGACGGTGGAGCACATAAACATCTCTAAAAATTCCGGTCATACGAAACTTATCTTGATCCTCTAAATAACTTCCATCACACCACTTTAATACTACGACAGTAAGGTCATTTTGCCCAAGTCTAATATAAGGAGTGATATTAAATTCACTCGTAGAGTGCGAAACCTGACTGTAGCCTACGAAAGTTTGATTGACATAGACATAAAAGCAGGAATCTACACCCTCAAAATTTAAATATTGTAAATAATTACAATTTTCCTCTGTTATATCGAAGCTTTTATGATAAACGCAGGTTGGGTTCTGCTGAGGTACATAAGGAGCATCATATGCAAATGGGAAAGGGATATTCGTGTAATGGTGATGGTCATAACCATACATTTGAATACATCCGGGAACTGGAATAGAATCATAGTTTTTATAGGAATAGCCTAACTTTGTAAAATCCTCTAAAACATATGGATTCTCATAATATCGAAAATCCCAGTTACCATTTAATGTAAGGATTCTTGAACTTTCGTTTGTGTTTTCCAAAGTAAAAGGAATATAGTAGCTTCGATTGTCTTCACATCCTATGTGAAGTGAAGAAGGATCTTCATAATAGTTTGGTAGTTTTAATTCATTGGATAACATAACAATCCCCTTTCGTGATAGGCATAAAGTTTATATTTTATCTAATAATTACGAATAAAAATATGTTGAATAAATAAAACTATTCTATAAAGAATATATCAAAATGCAAGTTATTATTCCATACATAAAATTTAAGTTCATATGCATAAAGTTTTCAAAATCTTTGACAAAAATAAAAAATTATTTTATGATAATAGAAAAAGGATTGAGGGAGATAGGTATGAAAACCGTCGTAGGCTATTATGACTGGGAATCAAATGAAAAGTCTGTATCTGACCAAAATTTTTTTGTACATTGCAGTGGTAGATATCGTTTGGTACATAAGGAAAGGTTTGCAACAGAGCGTCCGAGCGGTTCCAATAACTATCAATTGCTTTATATTGCTGATGGGAAAGCCAGATTTTTGATACATGATAAGCTGCATATATTGGAAAAAGGACATTGTGTACTGTATCGTCCAATAGATGCACAATATTATTATTATTTTCTTGAGGATCACCCAGATATTTACTGGGTACATTTTTCCTGTAAGGAAGATAATTTATTTTTTGAAAAAACAGGCTGGGGAAGTGGAAATATTTATTATGTGGGTATGCATAATGCATATGTACAGCTCTTTGATGCTATGATTTTGGAATTACAGCTAAAACAGCCTTATTTTGAGGAACAGCTTCAATTTTTGATTCAGGAATTGATGCTTAAAATGGGAAGAAATCAAATCCGAGAGAGAACAATTTTTGAAAGCTATAACAGAGAAGTAGAAGATGCCATACGTATGTTTCATTTAGAGCCTGAGCGAGATTTTACAATTAAGGAGTTTGCAAGGGAAAGAGGGCTGAATTATTATCGCTTTATTGATAATTTTACTCATTATGCAGGAGTCTCACCAAGACAGTATATCATTAATTTACGTATGATGATTGCTAAGGATTTGCTGTTGAATTCATCCTTTCAGATAGCAGAGGTCGCAAGGTTGATTGGCTATGGAAATGCACTTTATTTTAGCAGATTATTTAAGAAAAATATCGGTGTGTCCCCTACAGAATATAGACAACAGATTCGAATTTGAAAGATAGGAGTATGAAACAACAGCATTGAGCTGCACGAAAGGTGTAGCCCAATGTCTGTTATAGCCTATTTCTAGTCCTCTTTCATTAATTCTATGAATTTCTGAAGCTTTTCAGGGGCTATCTTGTATTTAATACATTCTCTTACAATAGAATCATATTTTCCCTCTTCCAAGGTATCAAATCCACAAAGCCAATCCATACTAACGCAAAAAGTTTTGGATATCATGATAAGCATGTCTAAAGTAGGCTTGATTTGACCATTTTCGTATCGGGTGATACTTGACTTATTGATTCCTAATTTCCTAGCCATATCTATTTTGTTAAGTCCATTTCTTTGTCTTAATTCAATCAGTCTTTCTTTGATTTCTTTCACTGTTACGCTCCTCTTAATATATTTATATGATTACGCAACTAATTTTACACTATAAAATGAATTTGCGCAACAAAACTTTCTTGACATTTGGATATAAATGGTATAAAGTATAATTAGTAGTTGCTTTAAAGACAACAATGACAAAAAGGGGAAGAAATATGTTGGACAATCCAAGAGACAGATTTATTAAGCTTGAAGCCATTAGAGTAAAATACGGCTTATCCAAAGAACAGATGACAAATTTTCTTGGTCTGGATAATGTTGCGGCTTATGAAGATAAAATAAATAAAAAGTATCCGTTTACCTATGATGAGTTACTAATTATAAAAGCTACATTTAATCTAAAAGCAGAAAGAAGAGGTGAAAAATTATATACGGTAGATGATATTTTTTTAGATTAGAAATTGTCTAATAGACAACTAAATAACTAAAACACGGTGAAATGGGAGGAAAAATTTTGGAACAGGAAATTAAGTTTGATATGAGTGAGAAAACAAATAGGGAAATTCTTCGTTTTCAACTTGAGCAATTAGCCGAGGTTTCTAAGGATTGCTTGACAGAGGAGTTGTCTAAGATAACAAGTTCCATGATTGAAATTGTATCATACCTGGAAAATAATCAAAGTGTTCAATAAGCGTAAGTTGTGTTTCATACACAACTTACGTTTTTTTTTATTTCATAGGAAAGACCTTGTTGTGGTAATGTATAAAAGTATTGATTCCTATGAAATATTTATATTTTTATAATTAAATTGTAATTATAAATAGTGATATTGAAAACTCTATGGTATAATTTACCCGAACAGTATTTGCGATTGGTAAAACATATACGATGATCGTATTGATGGAATATATGCAATTATAACAGGAGGAAATCATGGTACCAGAACGATATAAAGAAATGCTAGGTAAGAAATCCGTTATTCGGGAAATGTTCGCATATGGAGCAAAAAGGGCAGAGGAAATTGGCTATGATCATGTATTTGATTATAGTTTGGGCAATCCATCCGTGCCTGCACCAAAAGATTTTCAGGAAAGATTACTTGAGTTAGTACAAAGCGAAGAGCCTACAAAGCTTCATGGCTATAGTCCGAGTTTGGGAATTGAGTCTACTAAAAATGCAGTTGCAAAATCTCTGAATCAACGTTTTGACATGAGCTATCAATCAAAACATATCTTTATGGTTTCAGGGGCAGCGGGTGCAATCGCACATGCGGTTAGAGCAGTGACAAACGGTGGGGATGAGGTTATTACCTTTGCACCGTTTTTCCCAGAATATATACCATATATAAATTCAACAGGGGCTTTGCTTCAAATAGTGCCGGCTGATATTAACACCTTTTCAATTAACTTTGATAAATTATTAGAGTTTTTCAATCCAAAAGTCACCGCTGTGCTTATTAATACTCCGAATAATCCGTCAGGAGTGGTGTACTCTACCCAGACCTTAACCAAACTTAGTCAGATATTGAGTGAAAAGGAAAAAGAATATGGTCATCCTATTTACTTAATCTCAGATGAACCTTATCGGGAAATTGTATTTAATGGCGTGGATGCGCCTTATGTTGCAAAGTTGTATCACAATAGTCTGACCTGCTATTCCTTTAGTAAATCTCTTTCCATACCAGGTGAGAGAATCGGTTATATTGCAGTGAATCCACAATGCGAAGATGCCGATATACTGGTAGATGTATTTGGACAAATTTCAAGAGGAATTGGACATAACTGTCCTCCGTCCTTGATGCAGCTTGCCATTGAAACGGTTCTTGATAAGACCTCCGATTTATCGGTTTATGAGAAGAATAAAGAAATACTTTATGAGGAATTGAAAAAATTAGGATTTGAATGTGTAGAGCCAGGTGGAACCTTTTATATGTTTCCAAGAGCCTTGGAAGAGGATGCAAATCGATTTTGTGAAAGGGCAAAAGAATTTGATTTACTGCTTGTGCCTGGAGACAGCTTTGGTTGTAAAGGCCATTTTCGGATCTCCTATTGTGTAGACACCCCAAAAGTAATACGTTCCTTAGAGGCATTTCATAAATTAGCGAAAATTTATAAATAAAATGGGGAGAATACCAATAGGTGCATTTGTACCGCACAGGGAGAGACATGATGAAGAAGAATCATAAGGAAACAAGGTGGCATAAGCTAGATAATACAGCTAATATTTTTCCTGTGATAGCGAGTGAAAATCTTAGTAATGTATATCGCATATCAGTCACATTAAAAGAAGATATTAAACCAGAGCTTTTACAAGAGGCACTTGATACGGTGCTTCCTTGGTTTGAGGTATTTAACGTACGATTAAGAAGAGGAATATTTTGGTACTATTTTGAAACAAACAGACACAGACCTGTTGTGGAATTAGAGAGTAATTATCCTTGCAGATATATTGATCCGTATAATAATTATAAATTTTTATTTCGGGTATCTTACTATCAAAAACGGATTAATCTGGAGGTATTTCATGTACTGACAGATGGAATGGGTGCCATCACTTTTTTGAAAGAATTAACCTATCAATATTTGCGATTATGTGAACCAAAGTTTAGAGATTGCGTTGAGGCGAAACCAAGCAGAGAATGTTCACTTAATATAGAAGACAGCTACTTAAAATACTATAAAAAAAGTGATGCAAAGGGTTATAAGACGAAAAAGGCTTATCAGCTAAAGGGGAAATTTATGCCTCCTACTGTTATGGGAGTCGTTCATGGATATATTGAGATACCTAGTTTAAAAGCAGCCTGTAAGATTTACGATGTAAGTATTAATCAATATTTGGTTGCTCAATTGTTATGGAGTATTTATACAGAATATTTAAATAAGCAAATATGCAAGGAACCTATTTGCATTAATATTCCGATGAATTTAAGAAAGATTTTTGAATCCAGTACTACCAAAAACTTTTTTGCAGTATTATTAGCAGAATTTGAGTCTGATAGAGAGGACTATACCTTTGAGGAAATATTAGAGAAAGTTACGAACAATCTTAAGAAGCAGATGACCAAAGAGCATTTGCAAGGTCTAATTTCCTATAATGTGTCAAATGAAAAGAGATTTTATGTAAGAGCAGTACCTCTTTTTATTAAAAATATTGCAATTAAATATATTTATCACAATTCCTCTAAGGCATTTACTACTACAATTACAAATTTGGGAAGTATTAGCGTATTAGATGAATTTCAAGATTATATAGATAAATTTCATTTGGTTTTGTCCGTTTCTAAGAAGCAAAGTTTAAAATGCAGTGTTTGTTCCTATAAAGATGAGCTTGTTTTTACATTTGCATCCGTGTTAACAGATATGAATTTGGCAAAGACTTTTTTTAGAAATCTTGCATTGCAGGGAATTAGAGTGTCAATAGAAAGTAATGGTGTTTACAATGAAGAGATGTAATAAGTGCAATGTAGAAATATTAGAAGAGATCAGTGTATGCCCACTATGTCAGCATGGACTGGAAACTATTTCTGATGCAAAACACAAGAAAATGTATCCTAAAATAGAATTTGATAACCAGAAGTTTGTCCTGCTGCTTCGAATATTTATCTTTATTTCGATTATTTTGGTGCTTGGCTTAGTCATTATCAATGCTGCTACCTACAATGGGCTTTGGTGGTCACTCATTTGCGTTGGAGTAATTTCGTATTTTTGGGTAACGGTAAGATATTCTATACAAAATAATACGAATTATGCTGCAAAGATATTAGTACAAACGATTGGAGGTATGGGGCTGTGTCTTTTGACTGATGTAGTTATGGGATATCAGGGCTGGTCCATTAATTATGTGATTCCGGCTATCATATTAGTTGGATATTTTGCAATACTAATGCTTATGATTGTCAACTTTATGAGCTGGCAAAGTTACATTCTATTTCAATTTACATTAGTGATTTTTAGCATGATTTTGATGGGATTACATTTTCTTAATATTATAACCAAACCGATTCTTTCCTATGTTACGGCGGGAATTACTCTGGCAATTTTTATCGGAACAATTGTTTTTGGAGATAAAAAAGCAAAAACAGAATTAATAAGAAGATTTCATATATAGGTGCTTAAATGAAGAGAACAATACAAAGTGTGCAAGGAAGAATTCTATCCAATTTAATGGCAGATATTACTTCTGCACATGTAATAGGGAAAAAAATAAAAAGCGGTGAGTACAGAAAAAGACCAATTGAGCCTGTATGGAGGTGCCCAAAGGGCTATCAGCTTTTAAAACAATATATGGGAAATTATGAAATGGAGTTGCTCGAGCCATACAATCCAAAGAGAAGCTTAGTCGTATTACAGCTTCATGGAGGAGGTTATATAGGGCCGATGAAGAATATATATCGAACCTTTGCAGTCCTATATTCAAAAGCAGCAGATGGTGCAAGCGTTGCTACCATTGATTATCGGGTTGCTCCGGAAAATCCTTATCCGGCGGCTTTAGAAGATGCAATTCATGCCTACTTCTGGTTATTGGAAAATGGTTATTCAAAGGAGCAGATTGTGGTTGCGGGTGATTCTGCGGGTGGTGGTCTTGCTTTGGCATTGTGTCTTTACTTAAGAGATGAATGCAAACCACTTCCTAAAGGAATTATAACAATGTCTGCATGGTCTGATTTGACTTGTGAAGGGGAATCCTATACTTCGAATTATGAAATCGACCCTTTATTTGGAAATACAAAAGATAGTATGCTGTTTCAAAGCGACTATATTGGAGATAATGATGCCAAAAATCCATATATTTCACCGGTGTTTGGTGAATATCATGAGTTTCCGCCTGTTTTAATGCAGGTTGGGAGTGCAGAAATGCTTTTGAGTGATACACTTGAGGTGGCACAAAAAATTAAAGAACAGGGTGGGAAGATTAGAGTTAGTGTGTATGAGGGCATGTTTCATGTGTTTCAAATGTCAAAATTTTTAATACCTGAATCACGAGAAGCTTGGAAAGAGGTTTCATTCTTTTTTAAGTCCATTTTGAATAAATTGTAATAAAAAATTAATATAAAAAGTGAATTATACAGATAACAAATTTAGCTGTTGTGAATAAATAATAAGATAGAAAGTAAATAGAAATTTGGTAGAAAACAAGTGAAGAAAAAAACAAGTAATAAAAAGAAAAGTAAATTGATCTATAGCATTCTTGCAAGCGCAGTTTTTTTGGCAGGAGCATTCTTGCAAAAGAATGGATATGATTTGCAAAAGCATGTTGCATCCTTTAAATACAACCAGCTAAACTCTGTAATGGAGGTACATTTTATTGACGTTGGGCAGGCAGATAGTATATTGATTGAATCAGGCGGAAAATATATGTTAGTAGATGCTGGGACAAATGAGGATGGAGAATTAGTGGTTGATTATCTAAAAAAGGAAGGTGTGTCTAAGCTTGATTATGTAATAGCAACTCATCCGCATGAGGATCATATAGGAGGTATGGATGACGTTATTAATAGTTTTTCTATAGGAACGGTTTTCATGCCAGATGTAACACATACGACTCAAACTTTTGAAGATGTATTAACTGCTATTTCAGGGCAGAATCTAGAAATAACAATTCCACAGGTGGGAGAACAATATACGATTGGTGAAGCCAGCTTTGTTATCCTTGCACCGAATAGCGATGACTATGGAACTCAGTTGAATAACTATTCGATCGGCATTAAATTAGTGAATGGAAATAATAGCTTTCTTATGTGCGGCGATGCAGAAAAAGAAGCTGAGCATGATATATTAAAGAATGGCATTGATATTAAAGCACAGGTCTATAAGGTGAGCCATCATGGAAGTAATACGGCAACGACAGAAGAGTTTTTGGATGCGGTTTCGCCAGAGTATGCAGTGATTGAATGTGGTCAGGATAATGATTATGGACACCCTAATAAAGAAACATTAGACAAATTTAAGGCTAGGGGAATTGAAGTATTTCGAACTGATATGAATGGCACGGTAGTTGCAGAGTCAGATGGTACCAATATTACTTGGTCAAGTGAAAAATAAACATTCTATGGAAAATACAAATGAATACATGTAAATATGTTAATATAGGATAGTATATGTGCACAAAGTACCTGAGTCCCTTACTCCATAGAGACTCAGGTACTTTATTTCTTGTTTCATAGGAAAGACCTTGTTGTTAACGTATAAAAGTTTTGAATCCTATGAAATAAAAACACAATGTGCACGAATGCAAGTGGAAACTGTCACTGCATAATCGCATTTGGCGCGGCAAAGCGGTCAAGTCCATCATGATTGAGGGATTAGGGAGCTGATGCGGACTTGTTTCTTTGCTCTAAACTATTATTATAGTAAAAGAATGAAGCATACATATATTTAATGAACGAACCCTATATTAAATTGGCTCTTAATAATCTTGATTTTAATATAGGTCCTACAATTGCTGCAAGAGCAATCTTAATTCCATCACCGATTAAGTATGGAATGACACCGGCCATTAAAGCTTGCCAAAATGTTAAATTGGCCTGATAAGCAAGCCATCCGGTTCCAAGCAGATAGGCAGCAAATGTAGCCAGAATAAGTCCTAGAATAGACATAAATAATTTCCCATTGAATTTTTCTATAAAATAGCCACTGATAAGAGCCATAAATATAAAGCCAATTAAATAGCCGCCGGTGGGACCAAAGAGCTTTCCCGGACCACCTGAGAAACCGGAAAATACAGGCAAGCCAACAAGTCCAATCAGCAGGTAAATAAAATAACTGATTGTTCCACGTTTCCACCCAAGTATAAAGGCCGTTAAATAAATTGCCAGATTAGTAAAGGAAATAGGTACAGGACTAAAGGGAATTGGTATAGAAAGCGGTCCGAGAATACAAGTGATTGCCGCCATAATTCCAATTAAAGCTATTTGATAAGCGGAACTTTTGGTTATTTCTTTTGAAGTAAAATCAGTATTTGTTTTCATATTATCTTCTCCTTTGGATGTCCAATCCCATACTTGTTAGCATTGCTTTATCCTGAGCCGTGTTGCAGCCTGTGGTTGTTAGCATGTTCCCGGTAATGGTTGCATTGGCACCAGATAAAAAAGCACGTTTGCCGGAATCAATCATAAGAGTGCGTCCGGCAGCAAGCCGAATATCCGCAGACGGATTAAGAAAACGAAATATAGCTATTGTTCGTAGTATTTCATCTTCTGATAATTGATCTAAATTCTCTAGCACAGTACCTTGTATTGGAATCAGCACATTTATTGGAATAGAATTAATATGCAATGCAGCCAGAGTAAGTGCCATATCAATTCTGTCCGCCCAAGTTTCACCCATACCAATAATACCGCCGGAACAGACATGTAATCCAGCCCCTTGAGCCATTTTAATACACTTAATTTTATCATCAAAGGTATGAGTGGTACAAATGTTTGGAAAGAATCTTCTGGAGGTTTCAATATTAGCATGATACATTTTGACTCCGCAGGATTTCAATGCCTTAAAGGAATTCTCATCTAATAGACCGTGCGATGCACATAGATCTATTGCACATTCCTTATGCATTCTGGCGTAGGCTTTAAGCGCTGCTTCGAAAGGCTTGCCCGTAAGAGTTCTTCCAGCAGTTACAATAGAATAGCGATGCACACCATCGTCAGCATTTGCATGGCAATCAGCTACGATTGTAGCTTCGTCAAGAAAAGAATAGGACGATACAGCTGTATGGTGATATCCAGACTGTGCACAGAATTTACAATTTTCACTACATTTTCCACTGCGGCCATTGATGATAGTGCACAGATCAATATGGCTGCCGCAAAGCTTGATACGAATTTTATTTGCAGCATCACATAAATCTTCTAACTCTTCAGTTAGAAGAAAGCTAAGATCATCTGTGGCGTTTAATCGCTTCCCATTTATAATATCATTTGTTAATTTATGTAGCATAGTTCCTCCTTTACAGTAAATCAATAGTTTTCAATAACGTTATTTAACAATAATTAATAAAAGAAACATAAATAAAACAGTTTGTGGTTTCAAAACAGATTATAGATAAAAACAGGTTAAATGTCAACCGATTAAATCATTAAGGTTAACATTAAGACGAAAAGAATGATGAAATAGCTTTATACTATTTCATCATAGACTTTTGTTATAATAAAGAATTAATTATTGAGATTTTTTTTTGATTTGTAGCTATTCTTGTATTTGCAAGAAACAAAAAGTCGTATATCCTCCTGGTCAGAAATACTTAAATGTTTATAATTACTTAAAAAATTGATATCATTTTGTGTAATCGATTTGAGATCAAGTGATGGCGAACTATTTAACAATAATATTCCCAAATCCTTTAACATATTGATACTAATTGAATCATCTGCTGAATATTCTGCCACTGATTCTAAAAGAATGCTATCAGATATTGAAATTATATTTTGATTAATTAGTTGATCTATTCTAATGTTATAAAGTTCTGCAAGCTTCAATAAACTTTCACTACTGGGAATACGTTTGCCCGTTTCGTATTGAGAGTAACCACCACGTGAGATATGTATGTATGAGCTGACATATTCCTGCGTATAATTATGTTGTTTGCGTAATTCAATTAGTTTTAGCGGTAGTAAAGATACTGACATAAAATAAATCCTTTCATAACTTTTATAAATTAGTGCAAAATAACTATAATTATTATAACAATTTAAAATATGAATTGCTGAAAACGAAACACATTGAATCAGAATTGGAAAGAAATGGAAAAAGCAACGAAATGTTACATATATTTCGTTGCTTTAAAGAAAAAATAATAGAATACTTTAGATAAGAAATGTGTTAACTTTTTAATAATTTATTTACACTAACCAATTTGACACAAAGAGTAAATAATACAGCAGCCTGCTGCATTTCATCGGGAGTTGGAAAAGAAGGAGCAATTCGAATATTTGAATCAAAAGGATCTTTTCCATATGGATAAGTAGCGCCTGCATTCGTCATAACAATTCCTGCTTCTTTGCACTTTGCAATGATATCCTTTGCACAACCATTCATTGCTTCAAAGGAAATGAAATAGCCGCCCTTTGGTGCTAGCCAGCTGCCAATTTCCAAGCCGCCAAGCTCATTTTCCAGTACCTTAATTACTGCTTCAAATTTAGGTCTCATAATATCAGCATGTCTTTTCATATGAGCCATAACACCGTTTATATCTTTAAAATATCTCACATGTCTTAGCTGGTTGATTTTATCATGACCAATTGTTTGAATGGTCATGAATTTTCTAATATAATCAAGGTTTGCTTTTGAGGCTGCAACAGCGGAGATTCCCGAACCGGCAAAGCTTACCTTTGATGTAGATGCAAATTCATATACCATATCGGGGTTTCCTGCTTTTTCACACTCGCCTATAATATCTAACAGTGTGGCTTGGTCATTGTCATACAAATGATGAATTGCATAAGCATTATCCCAGAATATTCTAAAATCTTTTGCGGCTGGTTTCAATCTTGCAAATCTTTTTACCGTTTCATCCGAATAGGTAATTCCCTGTGGGTTCGAATATTTTGGTACACACCAGATTCCCTTGATTGATTCATCCTTAGTTACTAATTCTTCTACCATATCCATATCCGGTCCATTAACAGTCATAGGAACATTAATCATTTCAATTCCAAAAAGCTCTGTGATAGCAAAATGACGGTCGTAGCCGGGAACCGGACATAAAAATTTAACCTTGTCTAATTTAGCCCAGGGAGTGCTTCCTAATACTCCGTGAGTCATGGAGCGGGCAACTGTATCATACATAATGTTTAAGCTTGCATTTCCGTTTACAATTACTTGGTCAGGAGAAACTTCCATAATATCAGCCATGAGTTTCTTCGCTTCGGGAATCCCATCTAAAACTCCATAGTTTCTGCAATCTACGCCACCCTCTGTTAATAATTTGCTAGAGCTGTTTAACGTGTCCATAATATCCATAACCATATCAAGCTGAGAAACAGAAGGTTTACCTCTTGACATATCAAGCTTTAAACCTTTACCCTTTGCATCTTCAAAGCTTTTTTCCAGTTCAGCTTTAAGCTGTGTTAATTCGTCTTTACCCATATCCTTCAATGATTTCATAATAGCCTCCTACTTATCTACGTTTTAAACTTTCTTAATTCTATTTGATAGCAGGTAGTATTGTCAAGCGTAAAAATGTACGAATATTACGTTAAAAAGCATGAATTTAGCAGAGTTTAGAACCCTGATTCGTGGATTGTTATGCAATTTATATGTATTTGTGTGAAATACAACTGTTCGCATAGGGCAGAATAACCAAAGCGCATTAAATAAAATATAAAAGTAGTTATACCACCTTAGTACTTAAATAACTGTTTTGATATTCACAACTATAGGTGACATCATCACCAAACCAGTCTAATGGTGTAAAGGCTTTGGCCTGTGCTTCTGTATCAAATTCTATTTCAGCAAGTACGAGTGAGTCAAAAGGTTCATTAAATATGTCAAGCTCAATGGTCAGATTAGAGTCAAGTGGAATTAGGTAGCGTCTCTTACTGATTATGTTACCGTCTATTTTTTCTCTTAAGTGATAATAAGCCTCTTTGGTAAGAGGCATATTATATTCTTCGCGAGATAAAAAGCCTTTTGATTTGTAAGTTAACGTATACTTTTCATCGCTTTTGCGAATACGAACTACAGGTTCAGTAGATAAATAGCCCTGTTCAATTGTTTGGTAGGTATATTCCTCTAAGTTGGAAGGGAGCTTGTTTACTAAAAATTTTCTTTCTATTTCCATATGAAACCTCTTTCTAAAATGAATTACTTAACGTGTCAACAATAATAATTATATAATTGCAAAGCTTGTTATATGATAAATTTATTATCAATTAAATTATCTCCCGTGTTTTTCTATATTGAAGGGGAGAAACACCTTTCAATTTTCTAAATACATCTCCAAAATAATTACTGTCACTAAAACCGCATGAAAATGCGACTTCTGTAATTGATTGGTTGGTTTCAAGCAACAGCTTAGAAGCTTCTGTAAGACGGATTTTACAAAGATATTCTTTAAAACCAAAGCCGGTTACATTTTTAAATTTTCTGGAAAAATAAGTTGCACTCATATTGGCTTGAGAAGCTGCCATTTCCAAAGTGACAGGCTGATTATAATGACATCTGATATATTTAGCAGTATTTTGGATAATTTCGTCCGTAATACTAGTTGCAAACTGAGATTGTTGGTTTGTTTTCTGATAGCGTATCAGAAAAATAATTAATTCCTGCAAATAATTATTGATTAAATCCTCAGAAAACGGATCTGAATAATTGGATTCATAAATTAATTTTTGAAATAAACTCTCAATGTATTCACGGCGATTTAATTGTATGGAAAGAAACGGCAGAGCAAAGCAATTTAGTATAAACTGTTTTGAATATTTTTCATACAAAGGGGTTAAAGACTGATCTGAAAAATTTAGTATAAATCGTTCGTGTGTTTCATCAGATAGGTAGGTCGTCCGATGAAGTATGTTTTTATTAATGAGTAAAATATCGCCTCGTCCCAAGGTATAAAGTGTGTCATTTACGAAAATCCTTCTTTTGCCTGAATATAAATAGTAGATTTCGTAATAAGGATGAAAATGCGAATGTTCCATATTAAAATATTGCTCTCGTTTTACTCGTTCAGCATATAAGTCGTGCTGGCCATTACTTAACATAAAAACACTTCCTTATTCAGTATTGTATCTCACTTTTTAAAGTGGTATTTCATCATATTATTAAATGCAGTTACAAAGAATGCATAACAGATTATGAAGTGGCATCTCGTCTTACAAGTAAGTTTATTTTATCATAAAGAAAGCAAAAAATCAGTAATATAAAAAAAATAGAATTAAAATTTAAGGAAAATACATAAAATTTGTCTTAAAATGTAAAAAGAAGTAAAATAAATAATATGTAATTAAGAGGCAAAGGAGTTTTTTATGGCTAAAGTAGAAGTGGTTTTGTCAAAAAAAGATGAAGAATATCGTGAATTTTCTTTAAATGGAAATATGTGGAAAGTGGTGCTGCACGTGGGACTGCCCTTAGCACTTTTTCAGGGATTGACACAAATATTTAAAATATTAGACTCCATGATGGCCTCCTATATCAGTGCAACCTCAGTGTCTGCAGTTGCTTATTTATCTCAAATCAATATGATGATTGGAGCAATCGGAGGAGGACTTGCGGTTGGTGGAAGCTTGAAAATAAGTCAGGCCTATGGAGAAGGCGACTATGAAATGGTGAAAAAGAGAGTGAATAGCTTATTTGCGTTATGTGCATTGCTTAGTTTTGGTTTATTATTCTTAATACCTTTTACCGTTCCGCTGCTTAGACTTGCCAATACGCCAGAAGAACTTATAACAATTGGCAGCAGGTACTTTGAATTAGAACTGATTGGATTAATTATTTGGTTTTTTAACAATGTATATATCTGTGTAGAACGTGCCAGAGGAAATTCAAAGAGAATTTTATATTTAAATTTGTTAGTTATTGCAGTTAAATTATTATTAACAGCAATTTTTGTATATGTACTAAAAGGTGGGATTACCATGATTTCCGTCGCAACTATTTTGTCGCAACTAATACTTTTCATTGCAGGGGGAGTGAATTTAAACCAAAAAGGGAATGCGTTTGGACTGTCATTAAAAAGTATGACCTTAAAGAGGAAAGTTATTAAGCCAATGCTTTCACTGTCTTTTCCTGTTATTGTTGAGAAGGTGGCTTTTTCATTTGGAAAGGTAATTGTTAATTCGATGAGCGGTATGTATGGTTCGCTCACGGTTGGAGCACTTGGAATATCCAATAGCATTGGAGGTCTGACTACAAACCCTCAGAATGGTTTTCAAGATGGCGGCGCTGCGATTATCAGCCAGAATTTAGGGGCAGGAAAGCCGCAAAGGGCATTAGATGCATTTAAAAAAGAATTAGTTATAAATGTAGTGGTAGGAATCATTGGGTTGGTGTTAACCAGAACTTATCTAAATCAAATCAGTATTATATTTTCTGATTCCATGAATGGTATGAATTACGAATTTAGGGAAATGATTTGTAATATATATAAATTAGAGTCACTTGGCGGCTGTATTCCGTTAGCTATTAACGCCACGGTGATCTCCTTGATGCTTGGCTTTGGATATACCAAATGCACGCTGTTGATTAATTTTTGCCGTATATTTATCTTTCGCATCCCGGTTCTTTGGGGCCTGCAGCATTTTACGACTCTTGGCAATGAAAGTGTTGGCATTGTCATGTTGGTTAGCAATGTGGCAGTTACTATATTTTCTTGTATTGTGGCTTGGGTTGTGATTAAGAAAATCTGCAAGGAATATCAAGTTAGTTTTTGGAACGTGCAAGAAATAATTGAGCATACGAATTAAGAGATATGTTTCAGGCAATTAATTGAAACATTAATTATCATAATAAAACATATAATATTCAAGATTTGGTAATAGACTTATTGTAAAAGAACCATATTTTTGCTAAAATAGGGAAGTAATTACAATTTCGAGGAGGAATAAATATGAGCAGGGTATGTGTTTTCTTAGCCGATGGATTTGAGGAAATTGAGGGGTTAACCGTAGTTGATTTGCTAAGAAGAGCAGGAATTGAGACAGATACAGTTTCAATTATGAAAAGGAAAGAGGTTAATGGCGCGCATAATATTATTATCATGTCAGATAAATTATATGAGGAAGTGGATTATAATAATTATGATATGTTAGTGTTGCCAGGAGGAATGCCAGGCACGTTAAATCTTGGTTCACATAAAAGTCTGGCAGCTTTACTAAAGCAGTTTGCCAGTGAGGGTAAAAACATATCAGCTATCTGTGCAGCACCGTCAGTCTTGGGTGATAATGGAATTTTAAAGGGAAAAAGAGCAGTCTGCTATCCAGGATTTGAAGAACGGTTGGCAGGAGCAGTGGTATCTAATGAGAAGACTATAGTTGATGGGAACATAATAACAGGAAAAGCAATGGGAACTGCAATTGATTTTGGACTTGCAATTATAGAGAAACTAATAAATCAGGAAACAGCAAATAAAATAAAAGCATCCATTTGTTATAATATTTAGAAAAGGAGTTAATTATGTGGAATAGAGCTGGACTTAAGGAAAATGCAAAAGAAAATTTAAGAAGATTTTACTGGCCTGCGTTTTTGGTTTGTATTATTTCTGGCATTTTTAATGGAGGAGGCAGCCAGATAGCAGGTTATAGGAGGCTTGTAGTCAATTTTAATAAGAATGACCAACACATCTACAACAGTGTTTTTTCAAAAAAGATTTTAATAAATGAGTATCATTATTCTTCCCTATTTTTAGTCGGAGGAATTATCTTATTTATCTTGTTAATGGCAATAGTGATTGCAATTGCAGTAAGTATCTTTGTGGGCAGCCCGCTATTGGTAGGTAAAAACAGATACTTTATGTGTAATAGGGATTTCAGCACCGGTGTAGGAGAAATCGGATATTCTTTTAGCAGCGGACATTATTGGAATGTCGTTAAAATTATGTTTTTAATGAATCTTTATGTATTCCTTTGGTCCTTGTTATTGTTTATTCCAGGTATCATAAAAGCTTATGAATATGCAATGATTCCATACATACTGGCTGAAAATCCAGAGATAGACAGTTTTCGTGCATTTGAGCTAAGTAAGGAAATGATGATGGGGCAAAAATGGAACTATTTTGTTTTACAGTTGTCCTTTATTGGATGGTTTTTGTTGGGCTTCATACTTTGTGGCTTAGGTGGACTGTTTGTACAGCCTTATTATGAAGCAACGTTCGCAGAATTTTATGGTTGGGCTAGAGAGAGCATGTTAGCGGCTGGAAACAGTAATAACTATGAATTAAGAGGATTTGGAGAGGGAGTATAAAAGTGATTAGAGTAAAAAAGGGTTTAGCAGCACTGCTAAGCATATTATTGATTTTGTGCTTAAATGGTTGTTCAACAATAAATTTGCTGACACAGGGAGAATTTGATGCTTCAGGGTATGTGAATGGAATTTTGGATTCTACCTATAAAGGCGTTTTTGATCAGTACATTAAGCTGACTGAGGACACAGAAGAAAATGCACAAAAAGCATATGATGCGGTTATGGAGGCAAAAGCTGAAAGCTTTGCTAATTTTGTATCCGTCAATCTGACAGATGAGACAAAGGCTAAATTTATAGAATATAGTAAACAAATTTATCAAAATGCAAAGTATGAGGTAAAGGATGCAATCAAAACAGACAATGGTTTTACCGTAGATATTATAATTTCGCCAATGACTATAATGCAGAGTATAGCTACAGAGGGTGAGAGTTTTGTAAATGATTTCAATGATAAAAATTCAAATGGTGATTTTGCTGATCTAACGGAAGAGGAATTTGAAGCAGAATATGCAAAAGGAATTATGCAGGTTTTTGACAATAATATTTCGAATATTCAGTATGCAGATCCTGTTACGATAACCGTTAATGTAACATTGCAAGATGATAAGGTTTATTCTATGGCATCTGATGAATTTACAAAAATTGATAGCGAAATGCTGCAGCAATAATTAACCAGAACAAATTAATATAATATTTAAAAAAGTTGGTTATAAGTTTAGCTTATCACCAACTTTTTTAAAAACAATGTCTGCTTTGAGGTATTGGTAAGTAGGATAAAATGACAGGAAACGGAGTAAAGGTATGATTAACAAAAAGGCACTGATGGAAGAATTTTGTAGTCTGGCAGCAATTGATGCACTTTCTTTTCAGGAAAGAGAGATAGCTGATGTGCTGAAAGAAAAGCTTATCGCACTTGGGTTTACTGTTATAGAAGATAACGCAGGTGTACGATATAATGGTAATTGTGGTAATCTTTATGCGTTTTTGCAAGGTGAAATTGGCAGTGAGCCACTTTTATTTTCAGCTCATATGGATACAGTAGGACCAGGAACGAACAAAAGGGCTGTGTTTCATAAGAATGGAATGATAACCAGTGATGGAACTACGGTACTTGGTGCGGATGATTTGTGCGGAATTGTATGTATATTGGAGGCTATCCGCTCCTTGAAAGAGGATGGTGTGCCTCATCACAGTATTGAAGTGTTGTTTACCATAGCAGAAGAGATGTATATACGTGGGAGTGAGGTTTTTGATTATTCTTTGGTGAAAGCGAAAGAGGCATATGTGCTTGATTTAAGTGGTCAGGTTGGAACCGCTGCGATTGCAGCACCAACTTTATTTTCCTTTTCAGCAGTATTTATCGGGAAAGCATCTCATGCAGGCTTTGCACCGGAGCAGGGAAAGAATGCAATCATGGCAGCGGCAAAGGCAATAACTGAAATTTCACAGGGTAGATTAGATGAAGAAACGACTGCTAATGTCGGTATGATAGAAGGCGGACAGGCAAGAAATATTGTGCCTGATCTTTGTACGCTAAAGGGAGAAGTGCGAAGTCTTTCACATGAAAAGGCAATCAAAGCGATAGACAACATAAAGCAAAAAATAGAAAAGGTCTGTAAAGAGCAGGGCATAAAGTTTTCTTTTAATTACGAGGTTGGATGTCTTAGCTATCGAACCCAGATAACACATCCTGTGGTTCAACGCTTTGAACGCTCTTGTCAGTTTCTGGGCTATAAAACACGGTATATTGATACATTTGGTGGAAGTGATAACAATAATTTTATGAAAAATGGAATTACAGGGATTGTAATTGCAGCGGGAATGAATCAGGTGCATTCGTGTGATGAATACACAAATATCAACGAATTAGAGAAAGCTGCAAGGATTGTAGCTGCTTTAATGACATTGGATGAAAAGGGAGAAAATAGCTACGGTGTATAATCTAAAAATTGTACTGCTTTGTTTTTACAAATCACAAGAAACCTTAAAAAGACTAGGAAATACCCACGAATGAAAGGGAGAATCAAAGAAAAAAGACTAGTAATTTAAAAAAGCTTATGATATACTATTAAAATGACTGTAAGTATGGATAAGTATAGAAACTTTTCGCATATATTTTAAGGAGGAAATTGTTAAAATGAGTTTACAAGTAGAAAAATTAGAGAAAAATATGGCAAAGCTTACAATAGAAACTTCAGCCGAAGATTTCGAAAAAGCACTTCAGAGTGCTTATCAGAAAAATAAAAACAAATTTAATGTGCCCGGATTTAGAAAAGGTAAAGTACCTCGTCAAATGATTGAAAAAATGTATGGAGCAGGTATTTTTTACGAAGATGCAGCAAATGAAATTATTCCGGAAGCTTATGCCAAAGCAGCGGATGAAAGTAAACTTGATATTGTTTCACAGCCAGATATTGATGTAACTCAGATTGAAAAAGGTAAATCCTTTATTTTTACTGCAGAAGTAGCATTAAAGCCAGATGTAACCTTAGGCGATTACAAGGGAATCGAAGTTGAAAAAGCTGTGATTGATGTGACAGAAGAAGAAATAGATGCTGAAGTAGACAAAGAAAGAGAGAAGAGTTCAAGAGTAGTTGTTGCACCAAGAAGAAAGAAAGTAAAAGATGGTGATATCACAACAATTGATTTTGAAGGCTTTGTTGACGGTGTTGCTTTTGAAGGCGGAAAAGGTGAAGACTATTCATTGACAATTGGTTCTCATTCCTTTATTGAAGGATTTGAAGAAGCACTGATTGGAGTTGAGATTGGAGAGGAAACTGACGTAAACGTAACTTTCCCTGATAATTATCAAGCAGAAGAATTGGCCGGAAAACCTGCTGTATTTAAAGTGACAGTTAAAGAAATTAAGGTTAAAGAGCTTCCAGAAGCAGATGATGATTTTGCAAAGGACGTATCTGAATTTGATACAATGGCTGAATATAAAGCTGATTTAAAGGTTAAACTGGAAGAGAAGAAAGTGAATGAAGCTAAGGGAGCAAAAGAAGATGCTATTATTGAGAAAATCATTGAAAATGCAACCATGGATATACCGGATGCAATGATTAAGACTCAGGTAAAACGTATGGTGGATGACTTTTCTCAGCGTATTACGTCGCAAGGTCTATCACTGGAACAGTATTTCCAGTTTACAGGCTTAGATCAGGATAAATTGACTGAACAAATGAAGCCACAGGCTTTAAAGCGTATTCAAAGCAGGTTAGTATTAGAGGCAATTACAAAGGCTGAGAATATAGAAATAAAAGAGGAACAATTAGAAAAAGAAATTGCTGATATGGCAGCCGCTTATAAGATGGAGGTTGACAAATTAAAAGAACTCATTGGTGATAATGAAAAAGAACAAATGAAATCAGACATAGCAGTACAGGAAGCAGTAAAATTGATTGTTGATGCTTCAATCGAAAAATAATGTAACTCTTTTGAGAGCATTTTTCCATATAGATAGATTAGATGTGTTTGGTTTAATTAGCATAAAGATAGATAAATCGGAGACATATTATATATGTCTCCGAAGAGTCTATTATCATATATTAAAAATTCGGTTCTAATTGTGCAATAAGTTGCATTACATGAATAGAAAGAAGATATAATCATTTGAGATTATTAAAACATTTGATTCGTTGAGAATAGGAGGAATTAGTATGAGTTTAGTGCCATATGTCATTGAACAAACGAGCAGAGGGGAAAGATCTTATGATATTTATTCCAGACTGTTAAAGGATAGAATTATATTTTTAGGTGAAGAAGTAAATGAAACAACTGCCAGCTTGATTGTAGCTCAAATGTTGTTTTTAGAGTCAGAAGATCCGTCAAAAGACATTCATTTATACATTAACAGTCCAGGGGGATCTGTTACCGCAGGTATGGCCATTTACGATACCATGAATTATATTAAATGTGATGTAGCTACTTACTGTATTGGTATGGCAGCGAGCATGGGAGCATTTTTATTAACTGGTGGAACAAAAGGAAAGAGATTTGCTATGCCGAATGCAGAAATTATGATTCATCAGCCATTGGGCGGTGCTCAGGGGCAGGCAACAGATATTAAAATTGCAGCGGATCATATTGTTAAAACTCGCAAAAAATTAAATGATTGTTTAGCAGCAAATACTGGACAGCCATTAGAGATTATTGAAAAAGATACGGAAAGAGATAATTGGATGTCAGCGGATGTGGCGAAAGAATATGGGTTAATTGATGATGTTATTGTTAGCAGATAATTTACAATAAAGCAGAAGATATTATGAGTGAGGTGAGAGAATGGCGGGAAGAAGTGGTGATGACAAACTTAGGTGTTCTTTTTGTAACAAGACTCAGGAACAGGTTAGAAAGCTGATTGCAGGTCCCAATGGAGCCTATATATGTGATGAATGTGTAGACATATGTGCTGAGATTATTGAAGAAGAATATGAAGAAGAACCAAGAAGAACGGAAGAAATCAATCTATTAAAGCCTGAACAGATTAAAAGCTTTCTTGACGATTATGTCATTGGTCAGGACAATGCAAAGAAAGTTCTTTCGGTTGCTGTATATAATCATTATAAAAGGATTACGTCTGAGAAAGATTTAGATGTAGAACTTCAAAAAAGTAATATTTTAATGCTTGGACCAACTGGTTCAGGTAAGACTTTATTAGCTCAGACACTTGCAAGGCTAATTAATGTACCGTTTGCAATTGCAGATGCAACAGCATTGACAGAGGCAGGCTATGTAGGTGAAGATGTAGAGAATATTTTATTGAAGCTGATTCAGGCTGCTGATTACGATATAGAGAGAGCAGAATATGGAATTATTTATATTGACGAAATTGATAAAATTACAAGAAAGTCTGAAAATGCATCAATTACAAGAGATGTATCAGGCGAAGGTGTACAGCAGGCATTACTTAAGATATTAGAAGGAACGGTTGCGTCAGTACCACCACAGGGTGGAAGAAAACATCCACATCAGGAGTTGTTACAGATTAATACGACTAATATTTTATTTATTTGTGGTGGCGCTTTTGAAGGTTTGGAAAAAATAATTGAAACAAGAATGGATCAGAAATCTATTGGCTTTAATGCAGAGATTGCAAGTAAACGCGAGGAAAATATCGGAGTATTATTGCGTCAGGTATTGCCACAAGATTTTGTGAAATTTGGACTGATTCCTGAATTCATAGGACGTGTACCTGTTAATGTTTCCTTAGAGCAGCTTGATAAGGATGCCCTAATTAGAATACTAACACAGCCAAAGAATTCAATTGTAAAGCAGTATAAGAAATTATTTGAATTAGATGGAGTGAAGCTTAGTATTGATGAGGAAGCAATTGAAGTAATTGCTGAGCGTTCCATAGCCAGAAAAACCGGAGCCAGAGGACTTCGTTCTATCATGGAGGATGTTATGATGGATATTATGTATACCATTCCATCTGATGAATCTATTGCTACATGTAGAATTACAAAAGAAGCGGCGCTAGGTACATCACAGCCTGAAATTGAACGAAGAGATTCAGCACAACCAAGAAAGAAAACAATTGCACAGAAAATTCTAACAAAGGCCGGAGACGAAAGTGCTTAAGCTAAAATAGAGTGATAAAATGTAAGGTGTCTCATAGGGGGCACCTTATGTATTAGGTGATAGAAAATAGTAAGGAAATCCATATATGAATATAAAATACCCAAGTTGTTATTATAAACTACAGTAGGAGGAAGAAAATGAGTGATTTAGAACAAGTAAAGTTAATGCCGACAGTTACACTCAGAGGAATGTCAATTCTTCCAGATATGGTGATACATTTTGATGTAAGTAGAAAAAAATCGATAAAAGCTGTTGAGAAAGCAATGCTAGGAGATCAGAAAATTTTTCTGGTTACTCAAATTGATGTAAATGAAAATGAGCCAGAAATGGAAGATCTATATGATATAGGATGCATCGCAATAATTAAACAGGTTATAAAACTTCCTAATAATATTTTGAGAGTATTGGTTGAAGGCGAAGGAAGAGGACAATTAATTGAAGTCGTCGAGGAAGAAGAATATATCATTGCAAAAGTATTGGAATTTAAAGAGGATATAGGCATGCAAATTCCTGATAACAACCGTACTGCTATGGTAAGAAATCTAAAAGAAGTGTTTTTATTATACAGCAACGAAAATTATAAAATAGGCAAAGAACTAACAAAGCAGATTCTGGAGAATGATGAGTTACAAAAATTAGTAGATCAAATAGTCATTAACTTTTCATTACCTTTTGAAGAAAAGCAAAAATTGCTTAGTGCGGTGAGTTTGCAAGAGAGATACGAATTATTGTCCATATTATTAAATAATGAAACAGAGATACTTAAAATTAAAAAGGAACTGCAAGTAAAAATCAAAGATAAAGTTGACAAAAATCAAAGAGAATATTTATTGCGAGAGCAGCAAAAATTAATAAGAGAAGAATTGGGAGAAGAAAGTCTTGAGACAGAAGCTGACCTTTATATGGAAAAGCTTAAGTCTGTTAAAGCTTCAAAGGAAGTGAAAGAAAAGATTGAGAAAGAAATAAAAAGATTTAAAAATACGTCTTCAAGTTTATCTGAAAATGCAGTGGTCAGAGGATATTTGGAAACGCTTCTCGAAATGCCGTGGAATAAAACTTCAAAAGATAATACCGATCTAAAATATGCAAAGAAGATATTAAATGATGATCATTATGGATTGGAGCAAGTAAAGGAAAGAATACTCGAATTCTTAGCTGTTCGAATATTAACCAATAAGGGACAAAGCCCAATTATATGTTTGGTAGGACCTCCAGGAACAGGTAAAACCTCCATTGCAAAAAGTGTAGCAAAGGCTCTTGGCAAGGAATATGTAAGAATTAGTTTGGGTGGAGTCAGAGATGAAGCAGAAATCAGAGGCCATAGAAGAACTTACATCGGAGCAATGCCTGGTAGAATTGCCGGAGGACTAAAATCAGCAGGGGTAAAGAATCCATTAATGCTGCTGGATGAAATAGATAAGGTCAGCAGTGATTATAAAGGTGATACCTCCGCAGCATTATTAGAGGTTCTTGACTCAGAGCAGAATAATAAATTTCGGGACCATTATATTGAACTTCCTTTAGATTTGTCAGAAGTCTTGTTTATTGCAACTGCAAATTCACTCCAAACAATCCCAAAGCCGTTATTGGATCGAATGGAAATCATACAAGTAACTAGCTATACCGAAAATGAAAAAGAACATATAGCAAAAGAACATTTAGTAATAAAGCAACTTAAAAAGCATGGACTAACCACAAATCAACTTACAATCAGCGATAAAGCGTTATCTTCTATGATACGATATTATACCAAAGAAGCAGGAGTTCGAAGCCTTGAGAGAAAAATAGGAGAAATATGCCGAAAGACGGCTAGGCAAATTTTAGAAAAAAACAAAAAGTCTGTTAAGATTACACAAGTTAACCTTGAAAAATTTCTAGGAAAGCCCCAATTTAGCTATGATATGGCAAACGAAAACGATGAAGTTGGAATTGTTCGTGGCTTAGCCTGGACAAGTGTAGGAGGCGATACACTTCAAATTGAAGTGAATGTAATGCCAGGTAAAGGTGAGCTGCAATTGACCGGACAACTTGGTGATGTGATGAAAGAGTCAGCCAGAGCCGGAATCAGCTATATTCGATCCATGAGTGAAAAATATAATATCAAAGACAGTTTTTTTAAGGAAAATGATATTCATATACATATTCCTGAAGGTGCAGTGCCAAAAGATGGTCCTAGCGCAGGAATTACTATGGCAACGGCTATGATTTCGGCAGTTACCAAAACTCCGGTTCGTGCAGATGTGGCAATGACAGGAGAAATTACGCTAAGAGGAAGAGTTTTGCCAATTGGAGGGTTAAAGGAGAAAATTCTTGCAGCAAAAAATGCAAATATTAAAACGGTATTGGTACCGGATAAAAATCGTAAGGATTTAGATGAAATATCGGAAGAAATAAAAAAAGATTTGGAAATAATATATGTAGATAATATGGAAAGGGTGCTACAAGAAGCCTTAACAAATCATGCCCACGAAATAATGCAAAAAAAGGCGGATAAATGATGATATATACTACTGATTAGCTTGCATGATATGGAGGGAAAGAATGATAATTAAAAATTCAGAATTGGAAACAGTGTGTGGAGTAACAAGTAAACTACCTGATAATAGTTTGCCTGAAATTGCATTTGCGGGTAAGTCAAATGTAGGAAAATCGTCATTAATTAATGCACTAATGAATAGAAAGTCACTAGCCAGAACATCATCGCAGCCGGGTAAGACGCAAACTATAAATTATTATAATATTAATCATGAACTGTATTTTGTAGATTTACCAGGCTATGGCTATGCTAAGGTTTCAAAGGAAATAAAGGAAAAATGGGGCAAAATGATTGAAAGCTATTTAAAGAATTCAAAGCAGCTAAAAAAAGTTTTTCTTCTTATTGATATTAGACATGAGCCATCCCAAAACGATAAGAATATGTTTAACTGGATTGTATATCAAGGATACCAGCCAGTTATTATTGCTACGAAGCTTGATAAGATTAAACGCAGTCAGGTTCAAAAGCATTTAAAAATGCTTAGAACGGGTCTTGAAGCAGGGAAAGAGACACAGATGATACCTTTTTCCTCTGAAACGAAGCAGGGAAGAGATGAAATACTATTATTGGTTGACAGTTGTATCAATTGTGAAGCAGAGGAACTAAAAAATTAGTAAAATGTACCATATAACAGGGGTGATTGTTTGAAAGCATCGACGAAGTATTTAAAGCTATTAGTTAATTTTTTGATTATTATTATAATGATAATTTTTTTGGTGTTTGTAGTTCCAAGGATAATATGGTTCTTCTTTCCTTTTGTAGTAGGGTGGATATTATCAGTAATTGCGAATCCATTGGTTAAGTTTTTGGAGAAACGGGTAAAGCTTATAAGAAAACATAGTTCAATGCTTATCATTATTGGTGTATTAGCACTGATTGTGATCGGCGGATATTTTGCTTTGGCAAAGCTAAGTGGAGAAATTGTAAGTCTTCTTAATAACCTGCCAGAAATATATGAAAATATTTCGAATGAATTCAATGAAGTGGGAGACAATTTGCAGGTGATTTTTAACAAACTTCCAAAAAATTTTCAGCAAAGTATACTTGAGGCAAGATCAGAATTTACAACTTACATTGGAAATGTAATTGGTGTAGTTGGAGCACCAACAGTAGAAGCAGCAGGCAATTTTGCTAAAAATCTTCCGTCAAGGCTCATTTCTATTATCATGACTATACTTTCTTCGTATTTTTTTATTGCAGACAGAGAGAAAATTTTAGTTATTGTGAATCAGTGCACTCCTTACAGTATAAGAAAAAATGTCGGAGCCATTATTTTGGACTTTAAACGTTTGGTTGGAGGTTATTTTAAGGCACAATTTAAAATTATGACCGTTGTAGCTGTAATACTGTTAATCGGGTTTTATATATTACATGTAGATTATTCAATACTTTTGGCAATACTGATTGCATTTTTAGATTTTTTGCCTATTTTTGGTACCGGTACAGCATTAATTCCCTGGGGCATTATTAAGCTTTTGTCAGCTGATTATAAAATGGCAATAGGTCTTTTTGTTATATATGGCGTTAGTCAGCTGGTAAGGCAATTAATTCAGCCCAAAATTGTTGGTGATACAATTGGCTTGAATCCTTTATTGACCTTAGTATTTATGTATATTGGCTATAAAGTGAAAGGTGTATTGGGAATGATTATTGCGGTTCCAGTTGGGATGATTTTGATTAATCTGTTTCTAAATGGAGCTTTTGATCATATGATTCATATTATTAAGGAGATATTGAAAGATATCAATGATTTTAGAAAAATAGATTAAAGTAATTAATATTGACTTTTATAACTATGTAATTTTAATCAGGTTACTTTTTTACTGCAATCAAGAATTTAGCTTTTCATTTTGCATCAAAATTTTGTTAATTACTTGACATAGAGCTAACTCTAAGAAGTATAATGAAAGCTGAAAGATAATAATTAAAAAAGTGGTTTTGAGGAAAGGAGTTTAATATGGAAAATTTTAAATTTAATGCTTACACAGAAATCCTTTTTGGAAGAGATCAAATTGATAACTTGCCTAAAAGCTTAGCAGTGTATGGAAAAAATGTCTTATTAACATATGGCGGAGGCAGTATTAAAAAGAATGGAATTTATACTAAGGTGATGGATTTACTAAAAGGATTCAACGTTGTCGAATTGGCAGGAATTGAACCAAATCCTAAAATCGAAAGCGTTAGAGAAGGTGTAAGGTTATGTAGAGAACACCAAATTGATGTTATACTAGCAGTAGGTGGTGGAAGTACTATCGATTGTAGTAAAGTAATCGGAGCCGCCTATTATTATGAAGGTGATGCTTGGGATATTGTAACAACTCCATCTTTAATAGATAAAGTACTCCCAATTATAACAATACTTACTATAGCGGCAACTGGTTCTGAAATGAATAAGAATGCAGTTATAACTAATATGCAAACCAATGAGAAATTGGGAACTGCAAGCACAAACATGATACCTCAAACCTCAATCCTCAATCCGGAGTATATGTTTACGCTGCCTGCAATCCAAACAGCGGCAGGAACAGCAGATATTATGTCACATGTATTGGAAAATTATTTTCAAAAAACAGAGGGAGCCTTTGTACAGGATAAGATTTCAGAAGGGCTATTAAAAACATGTATTAAATACTGTCCGATTGCGATTAAGGAGCCTGATAATTATGAAGCAAGAGCGAATTTAATGTGGGCAAGTTCACTCGCATTAAATGGCTTGTGCGGATGTGGTAAAGGGGGAAGCTGGACCTGCCACCCAATTGAACATGAGTTAAGTGCTTATTATGATATTACTCATGGCGTAGGTCTTGCTATTATAACGCCAAGCTGGATGCGATATATATTAAGTGATCAAACAGTTGATAAATTTGTGGAATATGCAGTTAATGTATGGGGATTATCACCAATGGAAGATAAATTTAAATTGGCAAATCAGGCTATTAATAAGACAGAAGAGTTTTTTATAAGTTGTGGAATTCCATCAACTTTAACAGAGCTTGGCATAGATGCTTCTAAATTTGATTTCATGGCAGAAAAGGCTGTTAAATTTGGATATTTAAAATATGCATATGTAGGACTTGAGCCAGCAGATGTTAGAACAATTCTAGAAAATTGTTTGTAAAAATAGTATAGCAAAGAGGTGGAAGGGCATGATAATCCTTTCCATCTTTTTTAATCTACTGATAAGAGGTATAAAGTAAATATTTGACAATTGTGTAAAAAAATTATATACTTTTTTAATAGTTAAATATAACGTGAAGGGAGAAATTAGTTATGAGTTTTTTAAAAAAATCAACCGTATTGACTGTTTTAACATTCGTATTTGTTTTGGCAGCTGGAATTTTTGTGCCAGCCAAAACTTCATTTGCTGCTACAAAACCGTCATTAAATTCAGCTAGTGGTACCGTATTTTTGTATACGCAGGATACCTTGGAGGTACAAGATATTCCCAGTGGTCTTGAAAGAATCTCATGGTCATCCAGTAATACATCAGTTCTTAAGGTGAAATCTAATTCAAAGACAGGAGTAGAATGTACTTTATTACCTAAAAAAGCAGGAACAGCTACTGTAACTTGTACAGTAGTTTCATCAGAAAAAACTTATACATTAACCTGCAAGATAAAAGTAAAAAAAGCGAATCCTTTTAAAAAAATCTACATTGAAGGAAAGAACAAACATAAAGCCAAAGCTTCAACCATTACATACGAAACTTCAAATAAAAAGGTAAAAGTTTCTACGAAAATGTATAAGGGTTGGACGTTGGTAAGTAAAGAATATGAAGTATATAATACTGCCACAAGTACAAAAGCAATTAAGGATGTACCAAGCAACAATAAGGTTCCAATCGGGAATTACCAGACAAAGGTTTATTTTACAGCAATAAACAGCAGTAATGAATCTTTTACTTATACAGTAGTTCTTAAGAAGAAAATAAGTGCAACTGCTAAGCCAAGTTTTGCAAATAAATCAGAAACCATTTTCCTTAAAACTACCAATAATGAAGTATCCATTAAGAATTTTCCAAATGGTGCATCAACTATTTGGTCATCCAGTAATACAAGTGTTGCAACCGTTAAAAAGAGTAGTGAAAGTGATGGAACGGCTATACTTACTCCAAAGAAAAAAGGTTCTACAACGATTCAGTGTATTGTAACCAAAGTGGATGGAAGTGTTAGCACAATTTCTTATACATTGAATGTAAAAAGCAAAGTAAAGCCATTAGAGGCGGTTAAGATTGATGGTTCAAATATAATAAGCAAGACAAAGAACAACTACTATAAATTTAAAACAACAGACCATTCTGTATTAGTTCAAAGTTATGAGAACAGTGGTTGGACAATAACAGAAGAGAAGTATACTGTATACAAGACACCTACAATATATGGTAATGAAACTAAAATTACAGGTAATGGTGAAGTGAGTATTGGTACTTACAAAACAGTTGTAAAAGTAAAACTTAGAAATAAGTCAAAAGCATATTATACATTTACTCTAGAATTATATAATTCAAACTATAAGAAATAGTAAATCAAAATATTTAAATCTAAGATAGAAAAAAGGAATATGCAGCAAGATGTTAATGTCTGGCTGACATATTCTTTTTTTAATATACAGGAAAGTTTCGATGGATTTTCTAGTTATTAAAAGTACTAGGGCCACATTTTGTATAAAAAACCTGAACCTTAAGTTGAGTGGTAAGAATTGATGTGCTGCAGATTCTTTGGTAAAAAAAATAAATGGTTGACAATTTTTTGAAAAGTGCTAAAATGAACATATGAACATGTATTCATATGAAAGGAGATGATAAGGTGATAGATGATAATAAAGTGTCGAAAGAAAATGAAGTGGAGCAATGCGACTACATTTGTGTACATGAAGAAATCATTGAGAAAGTGGAACAGCAAATGCCATCAGATGAAATGCTGATTGACTTAGCCGATTTTTTTAAAGTGTTTGGAGATACTACAAGAATTAAGATATTATATGTTTTATTTCAATCAGAGATGTGTGTGTGTGACATTGCAAATCTTCTTAATATGACACAATCAGCAATATCACACCAACTAAGAACGTTAAAGCAAATGCAGCTTGTGAAATTCAGGAGAGAAGGCAAGACTGTATTTTACTCTTTATCAGATGGACATATAAAAACAATAATTAATCAAGGAATGGAACATATTTGTGAATAGGGAAAGACTGTATGAAGCAGCAGAAAGGAAAGATAATGAAAAAAATATATATTTTAGAGGATTTGGATTGTGCGAATTGTGCAGCAAAGATAGAGAATGCAATTAATGAGTTGGATATTGTCAATAAGGCTTCAGTAACCTTTATGACAAAGAAGCTTGTATTGGATGCAGACGAAGATAAAATGGAACAGGCAATTCAGGAAACAGTTAAAATTGTTAAAAAAATAGAACCGGATGTAATTATGAAAGAAAAATAAGTAGATAAAGGGATGGCACTATGACTAAGAAGATGAAAAATCAATTACAAAATATTGTAATTGCAGCAATTGTATTCCTGGTTGGAACGATATTACCCACCATAATTTCAATAAACAGCAATATTGAATTGATAATTTTCTTAGCTGCATACGTTATTATTGGAAGAGATATCGTAAAACGAGCTGTGAAAAATATATTATCCGGCCAGGTATTTGATGAAAACTTTTTAATGAGTATAGCAACCATTGGAGCATTTTTGGTTGGAGAATATCCAGAAGGGGTAGCAGTTATGCTATTTTATCAGGTAGGAGAACTCTTTCAGGCATATGCAGTTGAAAAGTCGAGAAATTCAATTACAGATCTTATGGATATATATCCGGAATATGCAAATCTAAAGGATGGAGATAGCATTAAACAAATTGATCCTGATGAAGCTGAAATAGGTGATATTATCATCATTAAACCGGGAGAGAAAGTACCTTTGGATTGTAAGGTTTTAAAAGGAAATACAACATTGGATACAAGAGCATTGACAGGTGAATCAATGCCAAGAGAAATAGAGGTTGGAGATACATTAATCAGTGGATGTATTAATATCAACGGGGTAGTTGAGGCCGAGGTAATAAAAGAATTCGGAGAATCAACAGTTAGTAAAATTCTTGATTTAGTAGAAAATGCGAGCAGTAAAAAGGCAGAGGCAGAGAACTTTATCACTAAGTTTGCGAAATATTATACGCCGATTGTTGTAATTTGCGCAGTCTCGTTAGCAGTTATTCCATCCTTAATTGTAGGAGAATGGGAGACTTGGATTTATCGAGCATTATCTTTTTTGGTTATTTCATGTCCATGTGCATTAGTTATTTCAATTCCATTGAGCTTTTTTGGTGGACTTGGAGGAGCTTCAAGATGTGGAGTTTTGGTTAAGGGAAGCAACTATTTAGAGGCATTGGCAAATGCAGAAATAGTGGTATTTGATAAGACAGGTACACTTACAAAAGGTACTTTTCAAGTAAAGGAAATTAGAAATAAGAAACCTTACAGTGAAGAAGAGATAATAAAGCTGGCAGCTTATGCAGAAAGCTACTCTAATCATCCAATTGCGGAAGCACTCAAGAGTGCATATGGAAAAGAACTTGACAATCATATGCTGAAAGAGGTAGAAGAAATAGCAGGACATGGAGTAAAGGCTAATATTGACGGTTTGCTTGTATATGCTGGAAATGCTAAATTAATGAACAAACTAAAGCTGAACTTTGATGATATTCAGGTGGCGGGTACGTTAGTTCATATCGCAGTGGATAATCAATATGCAGGCTGCATTATTATTGCCGATCAGGTAAAGGAAGATTCAAGAATGGCAATTGATTTGTTAAAGGCCTCAGGAGTAAAACAAATTGTTATGCTTACCGGAGACAGTGAACTTGCAGGAGAAGTTGTAGCCAAAGAACTTGGAATAAGCAAAGCCTATGCGGAACTGTTACCTGGCGATAAGGTGGATAAGGTAGAAGAACTATTTAAACAAAAAACGAATTATGGAAAATTGGTATTTGTAGGTGATGGAATTAACGATGCACCAGTACTGGCAAGAGCCGATATTGGTATTGCTATGGGAGGACTTGGCTCAGATGCGGCGATTGAAGCAGCAGATATTGTCATTCTTACTGACGAACCGTCAAAAATAGCAAAAGCGATGCAAATTTCTAAAAAGACACTTCGAATTGTAAAACAAAATATTGTTTTTGCAATTGGGATAAAAATACTCGTATTAATTTTAGCGGCATTTGGAGTAGCAACGATGTGGGCTGCAGTTTTTGCAGACGTTGGAGTATCCGTGATTGCCATTTTAAATGCAATGCGTGCTCTTAAAGTAAAAAATTAAAATGAAGAGAAAGTGTGTAGGTCATAATCCTTACATACTTTCTCTTCATTTTATGTCTAAATGATTCATTATAAATTGAATAGATGGAAGATCAATGTAGATTTAGTCAGTCAAAAAAATATAATAATAAAATAGAGAATATAGCTGAAGAATTAACATATAATATTCATTAAAAAAATTAAAAATCTGTTGACATTACAAAAAAGTGTGTTATATTAGTTATAGAACAAACAAACATATATAGGGTATTCAATTTTGATTGAGAAATATAGGAGGTGTAGTTATGAATATCAACAAATTTACTCAGAAATCAGTTCAGGCAGTCAATGATTGTGAAAAGCTAGCATTTGAATACGGGAATCAGGAAATAGATCAGGAGCATTTGCTATACAGTTTATTAACACAAGAAGATAGCCTTATATCTAAACTGATTGAGAAGATGGAAATAAATAAAGAACATTTTCTAAATACTGCACAAAATTATATAAAAAAAAGGGTGAAAGTTTCTGGAGGACAGGTTTTTATTGGTCAAAGCTTAAATAAGGTATTAATTCATGCTGAAGATGAAGCAAAGCAAATGGGAGATGAATATATTTCAGTTGAACATTTGTTTTTGGCTCTTATTAAGTATCCAAACAGTGCTTTAAAAGAAATTTTTAAAGAGTATGGAATCACTAGAGAGAGGTTTTTACAAGTGTTATCAACGGTCAGAGGAAATCAAAGGGTAACAAGTGATAACCCAGAAGCAACCTATGATACATTAACAAAATATGGTTATGATTTAGTGGAACGTGCAAAAGATCAAAAGCTAGATCCTGTGATTGGCCGAGATGGAGAAATACGTAATGTTATCAGAATCTTATCTCGAAAAACGAAGAATAATCCAGTATTAATAGGAGAACCTGGTGTTGGTAAAACAGCTGTAGTAGAGGGGTTAGCGCAAAGAATTATCAGGGGTGATGTACCGGAAGGATTAAAGGATAAAAAGTTGTTTGCCCTAGATATGGGTGCATTAGTTGCTGGTGCAAAATACAGAGGAGAATTCGAAGAGCGGTTAAAGGCAGTACTGGACGAAGTTAAGAAAAGCTCAGGGCAGATTATTTTATTCATTGATGAGCTGCATACTATAGTGGGAGCTGGTAAAACCGAAGGTTCTATGGATGCTGGTAATATGCTTAAGCCAATGCTTGCAAGAGGAGAACTTCATTGCATTGGTGCAACCACACTGGACGAATACAGAATGTATATTGAGAAAGATGCGGCTCTGGAACGAAGATTTCAGCCGGTTACAGTGGAAGAACCAAGTGTTGAGGATACCATATCTATTTTAAGAGGCTTAAAGGAACGTTATGAGGTGTTCCATGGAGTGAAAATCACAGATTCAGCACTTGTCAGCGCATCCGTATTGTCTAACCGATATATATCAGAGAGATTTTTACCGGATAAAGCGATTGATTTAGTAGACGAAGCGTGTGCCCTAATTAAAACGGAGTTGGACTCTATGCCGACGGAGTTAGATGAATTGGCAAGAAGAGTAATGCAAATGGAGATTGAAGAGGCTGCACTTAAGAAAGAAACAGACCGATTAAGTAAGGAACGTCTGGAAAGCTTACAAAAGGAGCTTGCCGAGTTAAAAGATGAATTCACTAATATGAAAGCAAAATGGGATAATGAAAAGAATGCGGTTGAGAAATTACGGAAATTACGTGAAGAAATTGAAGATATGAATAAACAAATTCAAATAGCGCAACGTAATTATGATTTAAATAAAGCTGCAGAATTGCAATATGGCAAGTTGCCCAAATTAGAACAGCAGCTCGCTATTGAGGAAGAAAAGGTTAAAAATACAGACCTATCTTTAGTACATGAAAGTGTCACAGAAGAAGAAATTGCAAAAATAATTTCCAGGTGGACTGGCATTCCAGTGGTTAAACTGACAGAAAGTGAGAGAAGCAAGACACTAAATCTTGATAAGGAACTTCATAAGAGAGTGATTGGGCAAGAAGAGGGAGTGACGAAAGTTACGGAGGCGATTATTCGTTCCAAAGCCGGAATAAAAGACCCTACAAAGCCAATCGGCTCATTCATTTTCCTTGGCCCTACAGGTGTAGGTAAAACTGAGCTTGCGAAGGCGTTGGCTGAAACGTTATTTGATAATGAACAAAATATGGTAAGAATTGATATGAGTGAATATATGGAAAAATATTCTGTTTCCAGATTGATTGGAGCACCTCCAGGTTATGTAGGTTATGAGGAAGGCGGGCAGTTGACAGAGGCTGTTAGGAGAAAGCCATATTCCGTAGTATTATTTGATGAAATAGAAAAGGCACATCCTGATGTATTTAATATATTGCTGCAAGTATTGGATGATGGTAGAATAACTGACTCACAAGGAAGATGCGTAGACTTTAAAAATACGATTTTAATTATGACTTCCAATATTGGTTCAGGATATTTGCTGGACGGAATTAATGAAGAAGGCGATATAAAAAAGCAAAATATCAACATGGTGATGGAGGAACTAAGAGCACATTTTAAACCTGAATTTCTAAACAGATTAGATGAGATTATTATGTTTAAGCCTTTGACAAAGAAAGACATTAAAGCCATTATTAATCTGCTGGCAGACGATTTAAACAAACGGTTAGCAGATAAAGAACTTACTATAGAAATTACAGAAGATGCAAAAGCTTTTATTGTAGAGCATGGATATGATTCAGTTTATGGAGCAAGACCCTTAAAAAGATATTTACAAAAGCACGTAGAAACGCTTGCAGCAAAACTAATATTGGCAGATCAGGTATTGGCAGGCAGCAAAATAGTAATTGAAGTCAGAGATGGTGAGTTAAATGCTTATGTTAAGGATTAATGTAAAGGATTAATGTAAAGGCTGTATTTTCATTAATAAGTATTTAGATAAGTAATAACGGTGAAATATAAGTTTCGCTGTTATTACTTAGAAATATATCTAATAATCTAAAATCTTATAAAATACCCCAATTTTATCAGGAAATTCAAGACAAATTTTATTGAGTGTAGTATAATAAGTCTAACAAAGTAACTGTGTTAATATTTCCCGTAAAGAAAGTTGGGTGATGAAATGAACAGTACGAGTGTATTAGTGGTAGATCAGCTTAATCCTGGTATGGTGGTGGCAGAAGATGTATATGACAACAGAGGGCATTTGATTGTGTCACACGAGCTTCCTATTTCAGAAAAAACGATTTTACGTTTTAAACTTTATTCGATTGAAAGAGTTAAAGTGTATAATCAAATAAGTGACATAATCATAATGCACGAAAGAAATGAGCAGGGCATTCAAATTACAGAAAGCTTAGAATTTCAGGAATTCAAACAAAAATATATGGAAAGTGTGCATGAATTCAAGGATGCAATTAATGAGATTGTATATGGTACAGAGCACATTGATCAGAAGCGAATACTTAATAATATTAATCAGCTCATTTTGGAAAGTTCCAGTAAATCTCAAGTATTTTGCTTGTTAAGGAATTTGAAGCAACGAGATGATGAAACATATACCCATAGCTATAATGTTGCCATAATATGCATGATGTTTGGAATATGGCTGAATAAGAGTCAGGAGGAAATTGAGGTTCTGACATTATCAGGTCTTTTACATGATATTGGTAAGATACCTATTTTTGAAGAACTAAATCTTAAAAGAGAAGCAGAGCTTAATCAGGCAGAACAAGAGATAATGAAGCTTCATACCATTAGAGGATATGAAATTTTAAAGAATACGAATCTAGATGAAAGAGTAAAGCAGGTAGCATGTCAGCATCATGAACGTAGAAATGGCAGCGGATATCCTTATGGTCTTATGGAAATATGTGAATATGCGCAAATTGTTGCGATTGCAGATATTTATGATAATATGACATCCAAAAACCGTATTTTATCTCATTCTCCATTTAAGTTTTTCGATTATTTTAAGAGAGAGGGTTATGACCTATTTGAGAGTAAGTTTTTATTACCTTTTATTGAAAAAACAGGTGAAACCTTTTTGCATAACAGGGTTATCTTGACAAATGGAATAGAAGGTGAAATAATTTTGATCAATGAACAAGAAAAAAGCAGACCATTGATAAGAACAAAATATGGTTTCATTGACTTGAATATGGAGAGAAATTTAGAAATAGAAGAAGTATTATAGAAATCAGAAAGAGGCAGTTATGTTACCAAAGGATCCGTTCATACTACTTAGCTATGTCAATACACAGCTAAGAGATTTTTACCCAAGCTTAGAGGAAATGTGTAATAGCATGAACATTATGCAATCGGATATCATTAAGCAGCTAAAAGCAATTGATTATGAATACGATAAAGCCCTGAACAAGTTCGTTTAGGGCTTTATGTGATTAAATGATTTAATTCTACATATATTAATATAGAAATAATTAAGAAAAGGCTTGTATTATGAAACTAAAATGCTGTATTCTTTTATTGATTGATATCTCTTTATTCATATTATTGATTGCTGTCAGTACTACATGGAACAAAAATCAGAATTTAGTGACACAAACGCAGAGTGAAATCTCGAAAAGCAAGGATGAATCTAAAAAAATTGCAATAACCTTTGATGATGGTCCTCATCCGATTTATACGCAGCAGTTATTAGATGGGCTAAAGGAGAGAAATGTAAAAGCAACCTTTTTTGTAATTGGTAAAAATGCGGAACAATGTCCGGAGGTTGTGAAAAATATATATCATGACGGTCATCTTATTGGGAATCATACATACAATCATGTTCAATTAAATATCATCAGCCTGAAGGAACAATGTGAAGAAATTGTAAAAGCGAATGAAGTATTATATAAAATAACGGGTGAATATCCGGAATTTATTCGACCTGCGTTTGGTGAATGGGATAAGAATCTGGAATGTAATTTAGATATGATACCGGTGTTATGGAATGTGGATACACTTGATTGGACAACAGAAAATGTAGAGAAAATTGTTAGAAATGGAACAAAGGATATTAAAGATGGTGATATCATATTAATGCATGATTATTATAAGACGTCAGTTATTGCTGCTTTAAAGATTGTAGATATACTGCAAAGTGAAGGCTTTGAGTTTGTAACAGTAGAGGAAATGATATTATAATAACAAAAGGCTTATTTTAAGGAGAAGACAAATGGATTTATTTGATTATATGAGAAACAATACGCTGCAAAAGGAGTCACCGCTTGCTGCCAGATTAAGGCCATCAAAGCTAGAGGAGATTGTTGGACAGCAGCATATCATAGGTAAGGATAAACTGCTTTATCGGGCCATCAAAGCGGATAAACTAAGTTCAATAATATTTTATGGTCCTCCTGGAACAGGTAAGACTACAATAGCAAAGGTAATTGCAAATACAACTAGTGCCGAATTTACGCAAATTAACGCTACTGTAGCAGGAAAAAAGGATATGGAGCTTGTAGTGGACCAGGCTAAGAATAATCTTGGTATGTATGGTAAAAAGACGATTCTGTTCGTGGACGAGATTCATAGATTTAATAAAGGACAGCAGGACTATTTGTTACCATTTGTGGAAGACGGCACTCTTATTTTAATTGGCGCCACAACAGAAAATCCTTATTTTGAGGTTAATTCTGCTTTACTATCACGGTCTATTGTATTCGAATTAAAATCCCTTGCAAAAGCGGATATTAGTAAGCTCATAGAAAGAGCCGTATATGACAGCGAAAGAGGAATGGGAGCTTATGACGCAGAAATTGATGAGGATGCCAAAGAGTTTTTGGCAGATATATCGAATGGGGATGCCAGAAGTGCGTTAAATGCGATTGAATTGGCAGTTCTTACTACAGAGAAATCTTCAAATGGTAAAATTCGTATTACACTTGAGGTAGCAGAGGAATGTATTCAAAAAAGAGTAGTCCGATATGATAAATCGGGAGATAATCACTACGATACTATTTCAGCTTTCATTAAAAGTATGAGAGGATCAGACCCGGATGCCGCCGTTTATTATCTGTCAAGAATGTTGTATGCAGGAGAAAGTATCACGTTTATAGCCAGAAGAATTATGATATGTGCATCAGAAGATGTAGGCAATGCAGACCCCAATGCTTTATGTGTAGCAGTAGCCGCCTCACAGGCGGCAGAGCGTATTGGTATGCCGGAAGCAAGAATCATTCTTGCACAAGCAGTTACCTATATTGCAACAGCACCAAAGAGCAATGCGGCTATAACAGCAATAGATAAGGCTTATGGGATTATGGAGGCAACAAAAACAGCCTCTATACCAAAGCATTTGCAGGATGCTCATTATAAAGGAGCGTCAAAGCTAGGGCACGGAGATGGATATCAGTATGCTCATAATTTTCCAGATAACTATGTAAAACAGCAATATTTACCGGATGGATTAGAAGATATGGTATTTTACCAACCAACCTTGAATGGCTATGAGAAACAGATTACAGAGCATATGAAAAAAATCAGAAAAGAATAGATTCTAAATAACAGGCAGAAGCGTTTGCTTCTGCCTGTTATCTCATCAGCTTATCCATAAGATAAGCATAAACTTCTTGACTTTCGTTTTTCCAGTTATTGCATATTGAATTGGCCTGCTCTTTAGTAGGAACAGTAAGAGTCAGGCTGATTAAATCGTAATTCTTTTCTTTCACCTTGCATTCAACTGCATAATCATTGTTTGTGGTTTTATAATAGTCAGCAGTAGTTGAGACTTCATCAAGCAAAGAATATTGATTGGTAGTCAAAAATTCATCAATGTCAGCTACGATAGATGCAGAAATCTTATTTCCAAAGTACTCCAGTGTATTCGTTCCTTCTTCAGTTATATGATAATGTGAACTGTTTCGAAAAGATTCAACTTTAATTAGGTCGGCATCAATAAGTTCTGAAATTGCTTGTCTGAGAGAAAAATAAGTCGTGTATTCTTTTCCTAATATAAAATCTGTTATTTGAGCCTCAGTAAGCGGAAAGCTAACCTTATCAAGCATATATAAAACTATCAATTTGTAAAGTGTTAGTGGTTCAGACATCTATTATACCTCCTATATCATGACTGCATTGTGGCAGATTATGTAAGCTTACCCTGCCAGGTGTCTCTTAAGCGAAATTCTTTGTGAATAGTATTTAAAACTCGCTTTTTATCAGCGCTCCACAAGGGTTCTATTAAAAGATTTTTTGGACCATCTCCTGTAATTCGATGAACTACTATATCAGAAGGAAGACGTTCCAAAATTTTAATTACTATATCAGTATATTCTTCTAAAGATAAAATATGAAAATTTGTATTAAAATACAGGTCAGCTAAATCGGTATTTTTTAATACATGAAGTAATTGAAGTTTAATTCCGCCAATTGGTAATTTACTAATGTAATCAGCCGTCTTAAGCATATCTTCAAAGCTTTCATTTGGAAGACCCAATATAATATGAATAATTACATTAATATGAAGTGAAGTCAGTCTGAAAACGGCTTCTTCTAAGCAGAATAAAGGATAGCCGCGTCTTATTAATTGGGCACTTTTTTCGTGTATTGTTTGAAGTCCCAGTTCAATCCAAACTGGCTTTATACAATTGAGCTCGCCTAAAAGCAATAAAATATTATCACTGAGGCAATCTGGTCTTGTAGCAATTGATAAAATAGCAATATCAGGATGAAAAATGGCTTCATAAAATATTTTACGAAGATATTCAATTGGTGCATAGGTATTTGTATAAGCCTGAAAGTAAGCTATAAATCTTCGACTAGTCGTCTTACTCTTAACCAAGTCCTTTGCCTCTTCTATTTGCTCAGTTATGGAAAGAAGAGGGTTGGCTGCAAAATCCCCTGAACCGCCCTCGCTGCAAAAAATGCAACCATTGTTTCCAAGCGTACCATCACGGTTGGGGCAAGTCATACCTCCATTTAGCGACAGCTTATATATCTTCTCGCCGTAAGTATTCTTTAAATAGCTGTCCAATGAGAAATACCGTTTTTCGTTCCATGCCTGATTCTTGAACATAATTATTTAATATGATCCTTAACGGCTTTACTGACTACGTCAGCAACACGTGGATCAAATGCCTCCGGCATAATATTATCTTCGTTTAAATTCTCATCAGACACTAAGCCAGCGATCGCATTCGCAGCAGCTAATTTCATTTCCTCTGTAATTCTCTCAGCTCGACCTTCTAAAGCGCCTTTGAAAATACCAGGAAAAGCGACTACGTTATTTACCTGGTTGGGAAAGTCCGAACGTCCGGTCCCAACTACTTTTGCACCGGCAGCCTTTGCAATATCAGGCATAATCTCCGGTATTGGATTGGCCATTGCAAAAAGGATTGCATCTTGATTCATAGAGGTTACCATCTCGGCAGTTACAATGTTAGGAGCAGATACTCCAACAAAAATATCGGCACCTTTTAATGCATCGGCTAAGCTTCCTGACTGATTGGAAAGGTTTGTAACTTCTGTCATATTTTGCTGCATCCAATTTAAATCCATAGTATCTTTTGATATCATACCACATTTGTCACACATTGTAATATTTTGAAAGCCATAGGTCAATAAAAGCTTCGTGATGGCAATACCAGCAGAACCAGCACCATTTACTACCACACGACAGGTTTCCTTATTTTTACCCGTAACCTTTAAAGCATTAATGATTCCAGCTAATACTACAATGGCAGTACCATGTTGATCATCATGAAAGACAGGAATATCGAGCAAATCATTTAGACGTTCTTCAATTTCAAAACAGCGGGGAGCAGAGATATCCTCAAGATTGATTCCACCAAAGGCAGGAGCGATGTTTACCACAGTCTTGATGATCTCTTCTGTATCCTGTGTATCAAGACAGATAGGAAATGCGTTTACATTACCAAATTCTTTGAACAATACAGCCTTTCCCTCCATAACCGGCATGGCAGCGTAAGGACCGATATTTCCAAGACCCAAAACCGCGCTTCCATCCGATACGACGGCTACCATATTTGATTTGATAGTATATTTGTAGGCAGCCTCCCGATCCTTAGCAATCACTTTACAGGGTTCCGCTACACCAGGGGTGTAAGCAAGACTTAGGTCTTCTCGTGATTTGACAGGTGTTTTCGATACGGTTTCAAGCTTGCCATTCCATTTTTCATGAAGAAGTAAAGCTTTTTCATTTGTTGTCATAATATCCTCCATTTTCGCAAATGCGAAATTATATTGTTTAATACTTTGTCATTAGAATAATAATATCATTTACTTTCAACCAAATCAAGGATGAAACTAAGAATATCACTACAAGAAATGGGTAATTATGCATTCAATGCATAAATGCTTATTGACAGCCGATATGAATAATGTTATAGTTAAAACAACTTAATAAGGTAGCAGTAATAAACTGCTTTGGTAGAGGTTGCGTTTAACATGAGTAAATTATCTGATATGTCAGGCATAGAGGAGGGTAATTGAAAGGGAAAAACGCCGAAGTAATATATATCCTGTGTATATTTTGCTGGGCATGCGATAAATAATTGTATGACTGTCATCTTAAATTTAAGATGGTGCGCTATCTGGAAGAAAGTACTGAAAAAGAAATCTTTTTGGAGTCTGATGCACCGCGTCGGCTCTTTTTTTATTTCATAGGAAAGACCTTGTTATGGTAACGTATAAAAGCTTTGATTCCTATTAAATAAAAGGCACTACGTGTTAAAATGCGCATCTCGCAAAAAGGAATGTCATTGCTTTGCAATCCACTTGGGCGCGCGAGTGTCTGCGAGACACTTTGTTTTTTGCAGGATGCACAAAAATATTATTGAATGGATAGACTATATTACCAGATTAATTAAGTGAATAGGTTAATTTAAGGAGGATATTAGGCATGGCTATTTTTAAAGGAGCAGGTGTAGCAATTATTACACCATTTAAAGATAATGGGGATGTAAATTTCGAAAAATTAGAGGAGATTATCGATTTTCAAATTGACAATGGAACAGATTCGATAGTTATTTGTGGGACAACAGGAGAAGCTTCCACCCTTACCCATGAAGAGCATTTAGAATGCATTAAGGTGGCGGTTGACAGAACTAAAAAAAGAGTTCCGGTTATTGCGGGAACAGGCTCTAATTGTACTGATACAGCAATTTATCTTTCAAAAGAAGCGCAGCAACACGGGGCAGACGGAGTATTAATCGTAACGCCTTATTACAACAAGGCTACTCAAAATGGTCTCATTGCTCATTATACGACAATTGCTAAGAATATTAATATACCGATTGTAATGTACAACGTTCCAAGCAGAACAGGATGTAATATTCTTCCAGAAACAGCAGCTAAGCTTGTAAAGGAAGTAGATAATATTGTTGCGATTAAGGAAGCAAGTGGAAATATTTCACAAGTAACGAAACTGATGCATCTTACGAATGGAGACATTGATTTATATTCAGGCAATGATGATCAAATTGTTCCATTATTATCCCTAGGTGGGCTTGGCGTTATTTCTGTACTTTCTAATATCGCACCACAGGAAACTCACGATATCGTTGCTATGTATCTTGACAATAAGATAGAAAAAAGTCGCAAATTGCAGCTCAAGGCATTACCTTTAATCGAACAGCTATTCTGTGAAGTAAATCCGATTCCTGTAAAAAAGGCTATGAATCTGATGGGAATGAAAGTTGGACCATTAAGAATGCCATTAACTGAAATGGAAGAAGCACATGCTAAAAAACTTGCTGACGCAATGAGAGAGTTTGGTCTTAAATTAGCATAAAGCTTAATTTATATAGCTACAATTGAGAGGTAATAATATGATAAAGATTATAATGCACGGATGTAACGGACATATGGGTCAGGTTATTTCAGAAATTGTTAAAAATGATGAGTTTAGTACCATTGTTGCGGGGATTGATATTAATGGGGAACAAAAAAATGACTACCCGGTATTTAATAGCTTAGCAAAATGCAATATTGAGGCGGATGTAATGATTGATTTTGCATCATCAAAAGCGGTAGATGCACTATTAGACTATAGTACATCAAAAAACATACCGGTAGTTCTATGCACAACGGGTTTATCAGAGGAACAACTTAAGAGAATTCAAGAGGACAGTAAGAGAGTGGCTATATTGAAATCAGCTAATATGTCTTTGGGAGTCAATACACTGCTAAAACTTCTGCAAGATGCTACTAAGGTATTTGTACCAGCAGGATATGATGTGGAAATCATTGAAAAGCATCATAATCAAAAAGTTGATGCACCAAGTGGAACAGCACTTGCCTTGGCAGATTCCATCAATCAAGTATTAGATAATGAATATGAATATATATATGACAGAAGTTTAGAGCGCAAGAAACGCGAGAAGAAAGAAATCGGTATCAGTGTCGTTAGAGGTGGTACCATTGTTGGAGAGCATGAAGTATTATTTGCAGGGACAGACGAAGTAATTGAAATAAAGCATACTGCTTATTCAAAGGCTGTTTTTGGAAAGGGAGCTGTAGAGGCCGCTAAATTTCTTTCAGGAAAAGCGCCAGGCTTATATGACATGAGTGACGTGATAGGATAAATTATCAAATCCACTACAACTCTTGATTAAATTAATATAGCTTATAGAAACAGAATAAGGGAGTCGCACTAGCAATCAGTTAGCGCGACAGCCCTTATTTTTTATGTAATAAGAAATTGCGTCCTATTACATAAAAATGCTTCGCAGGATGCGGACTTGTTCACTTTATCCTTTCATAGGAAAGAACTTGTCCGCTTTCTTGAATACTAACAAATAAAGAATAAATTTATTAAGAAAATACCGGTTTGAAAATGTAATGTAATTTCGTATTTACAAGTAAATAAAATGTGATATAATACAATTAATAACATAAAATGTGTTTTAAAACAGAAAAAAATAAGGAGCAGAAGAATGAAACAAAAATTAGTGAAACAGTTTAAAGACATTTTTGGCAGTGAAGGAATAATAAAAACTTATTTTGCACCAGGAAGAGTAAATTTAATTGGAGAGCACACAGATTATAATGGTGGACATGTTTTTCCATGTGCATTGACAATTGGTACTTATGCAATTGTCAGAAAAAGAGAGGATCATAAGCTTCGATTTTATTCCATGAATTTTGAACAGCTAGGAATAATAGAATCTGATTTAGATAGTCTGGTGCATGACAAAAGTGCAGACTGGACCAATTATCCAAAGGGGGTAATGTGGGCGTTTAAGGAGAAAGGCTTTATAATAGAGAATGGATTTGATCTTCTTTTGTTTGGTAATATTCCAAATGGATCGGGTCTTTCCTCTTCTGCTTCCGTTGAAGTGGTAACCGCAGTGATAATAAAGGATATGCTAGACTTTGATGTTAATATGGTGGATATTGCATTAATCAGCCAATATGCGGAGAATCACTTTAACGGAGTCAATTGCGGAATTATGGATCAGTTTTCCAGCGCGATGGGGAAAAAGGATCATGCCATTTTCTTAGATACCAGTAATTTAACTTATGAATATGCACCAATTAAATTGGAAAATAGTAAGATTATAATTGCCTCCAGTAACAAAAAGCGAGGCTTAGGAGATTCCAAATATAATGAAAGAAGAATGGAAAGCGAGGCTGCCTTAGCTGAAATTCAACAAATTAGAGATATCAAAGCGTTAGGTGAGTTAACAGAAGATGAATTTGAGGAAGTCCAGTCTGCTATTAAAGACCCAATAAGACGAAAAAGGGCAAAGCATGCAGTTTATGAAAATCAAAGAACAATAAAGGCAGTAAATGCATTAAAAGAAAATAATATAGCGCTTTTTGGTAAGCTGATGAATGAATCACATGTTTCTCTTAGAGATGACTATGAGGTAACAGGAAAAGAACTGGATACTTTAGTAGAAGCAGCATGGGAGCAGGAGGGTGTGATTGGATCAAGAATGACTGGTGCTGGATTTGGAGGCTGTACAGTCAGCATCGTAGAAAACGATAAGGTGGACGGTTTTGTGAAGGCGGTTGGAGAAAAATATTTAAAAAATATTGGATATGCAGCAGATTTTTATGTGGTGGATATTGGAGATGGGGCAAGAGAAATTTAAAGCTTACAATTTTTTTAAGCTGTTCTATAAGGGAGAATATCATGATAAACAGATATATAAAAAAGCTTGTGTCTTATGGGATCGAAACAGGTTTGCTTAAGACAGAGGATAAGATTTATGCAACCAATCAGTTACTTGAAATTCTTAGATTAAACGAATACGAAGAACCGGAGAAGGAGTATACAGATATTGATTTAGAAGAAGTGCTTAAAGCAATCTGTAATTATGCCTTTGAACAAAAGATTATTGATGATAATGGAACCGCGACCAGAGATTTATTTGAAACGAAACTTATGAATGTACTTTTGCCAAGGCCAAGTGAAGTGATTCATAAATTTCAAACATGTTATAAAGATTCGCCTAAAAAAGCGACTGATTATTTTTATCAGTTTAGTCAAGATAGTAACTATATTAGGCGTTATCGAGTCAGCAAGGATATAAAATGGGTAGCGAATACCAGATATGGAGATTTAGATATTACCATTAATCTTTCTAAACCTGAAAAAGATCCAAAAGCAATTGCAGCAGCAAAGAATGCAAAGCAAGGAGGCTATCCAAAGTGCTTATTGTGTAAGGAAAATGAGGGATATGCAGGGAGAATCAACCATCCGGCAAGGCAAAATCATAGGATTATTCCAATTCAGATTAATAATAGCCAGTGGGGATTTCAATATTCACCCTATGTATATTATAATGAGCATTGCATCATTTTCAATGGAGAGCATATTCCAATGAAAGTAGAAAAAACCACGTTTAAAAAATTATTTGATTTTATTAAACTGTTTCCACACTATTTTATTGGCTCAAATGCAGACTTACCAATTGTTGGGGGTTCCATACTAAGTCATGATCATTTTCAGGGCGGCAATTATGAGTTTGCTATGGCAAAAGCACCTATGGAGCAGTATTATCAAATCAAAGGGTTTGAAGATATTGAGGTTGGAATTGTGAGATGGCCATTATCTGTTATTCGGGTTCGTTCAAAGGAAACTAGCCGGTTAGTGGAGATTGGAGATTATATTCTTAAAAAGTGGCGAGAATATACAGACGAAGAAGCCTTTGTATATGCCTATACGAATGATGAGCCACATAACACGATAACTCCAATAGCCAGAAAAAAAGAAGAAATGTTTGAGTTAGATTTGACACTTCGAAATAATATAACGACGAAGGAATGTCCATTAGGTCTGTATCATCCACATAATGAGCTTCATCATATTAAAAAAGAAAATATAGGCTTAATAGAAGTGATGGGACTGGCTGTTTTGCCGGCAAGGTTAAAAGACGAAATGCAGGAATTAGCCAATTACATTCTTGATAAAAAAGATATCAGCCAAAATGATTTAATTAAAAAGCATGTTGATTGGGTGGAAGAATTTATTCCAAAGTATCGTGAAATCAATCAAGATAATATAATGGAAATATTAATGAAAGAAATTGGAATTGTTTTTACAAAAGTGTTAGAGGATGCAGGTGTTTTCAAATGTGATGAGAAAGGACGGCTTGCTTTTAAGCGCTTTATCAAGTCATTATAAAATAATTATTCTATAGAAGTTCATGGTCAATAAGCTTCACGCTGATTTAAAACAGTGTGGGGCTTTTTCCAAATTAAATGATGTATTTCTTATGGAATAAATGGTATAATAGCGTTGATGATTTTTACAAGAGATTAGAAACAAGGCATTAATGGAGGAAACAATGAAGAAATATATAACAATTTTGATTTTTATTTTGCTTACGCTTAACGGATGCAGCCAAAAATCTAATCAGGAGACATCCTTTACAGAGCAAGGTATAAACGCGATAGAAAATAAAAGTTATGATGAAGCATTGACATATTTTGAAACGGCTGCCAGTAATGGAGAGGATGAGCAATTGGTATTTCGGGGCAAAGGGATCGCCTATATTGGAAAAGGTGAATATGAAACAGCAATTGAAAATCTAAAGCTTGCGCTAAAAAAGGCAACAGGAAAGGTAAATGATTTAGAAATTGATACGTCTTATTATCTTGCGTTAGCACAATATAAAAACAGTGACAGAGAAGGTGCAATACAAACCTATACGAATATATTAGCCTTTGATGAGGAGGATGCCAACGCATATTATTTACGAGGAACCGTATATTTGGCAGATGGAAATCTGGAGAGTGCAATCAGTGATTTTGATAAGGCAATTCAAAGTGATTCAGACGAATATGAGATGTATGTGAACATATTTAATAATCTGGATAATAAAGGCTATACAACTCAGGGGCAGGATTACTTAAAGAAAGCATTGGAAATCAAAGACAGTAAAGATGACGGCTTGAAAAAGGGAATGATTTACTACTATTTGGGAGATACTGAAAATGCATTGACTCAGTTAAATAAGTCTAAGGAGGCAGGGAACAAACAGGCGCTTCTTTATCTTGGTAAGGTGTACCAGCTTTTAAAGGATAATGCTACAGCTGTGGGACTTTACGAAGAATACATTGCTGCTGGTGAAAGCAAGGAAGGGCTTGGTACTGTGTACAATATGATTGGTATGTGTAATATGGAAAATGAAAGCTATCAGGAGGCTTTGACAAACTTTCAATCCGGTATTGCTCTTAATGAAAGTGATTCTATGCAGGAACTATTGTTTAATGAAATTGTTTCCTATGAATATTTAAGTGATTTTGAGACTGCTGCTCAAAAGATGCAGGAATATTTGAATCTGTATCCAAATGATAATACAGCAAAAAGAGAGTATGACTTTTTAAAAACAAGATAGAATTAAGTGAGGTAAATTAATTGTCTAATATGATAGAAACAGATGAAATAAAGGAAAAAGTAATTTTAATTGGAGTCAGCTCTCAAGAGGGTGATGACACAGAGGAATCCTTGGAAGAACTGGCAGATTTGGTTAAAACAGCAAATGCGCAGCCAATTGCAACTGTGATTCAAAATAGAGAGAGCATCCACCCGGGAACTTATATAGGAAAAGGTAAAATCGAAGAAATAAGATTAATGATTAATGAGCTAGATGCTACCGGAGTAGTGTGTGATGATGAATTATCACCAGCACAGCTTAGAAATCTGGAAGAAATGTTAGATACGAAAGTAATGGACAGAACTTTGGTTATTCTTGATATTTTTGCCAAAAGAGCAACTACCAGTGAGGGAAAGATACAAGTTGAGCTGGCACAGCTAAAATATAGCTTAGCTCGTATGGTAGGATTAAGAAGCTCCTTGTCAAGGCTGGGAGGGGGAATCGGAACAAGAGGACCTGGAGAGAAAAAACTTGAAATGGATCGAAGACTAGCCAAGGATCGAATTGCACAGCTTAAAAGAGAGCTAGATGAAATGCAACGACACAGAGAAGTGACAAGAGGACAAAGAAGCAAAAATAAAATCCCTGTGGCGGCTATTGTTGGTTATACAAATGCGGGCAAATCCACTCTTTTGAATACGCTGACAGGAGCAGGAGTACTTGAAGAGGACAAGCTTTTTGCAACACTGGATCCAACCACACGTTTATTGGAGCTTCCTAGTAAACAGCAGATTTTGATTACGGATACGGTAGGTTTTATAAGAAAGCTTCCTCATCATTTGATTGAAGCTTTTAAAAGTACGTTATTAGAAGCGAAATATTCGGATATGATTATTCATGTTGTTGATGCCTCTAATCCTCATATGGAAAAGCAAATGCATATTGTATATGAGACGCTTAATAATCTGGAGATTAAGGATAAGCCTGTCATAACGTTGTTTAATAAGCAGGATAAATTGAATGAAATAGCTTCTTTAAGAGATTTTCGCGCGGATAAAACACTTCATGTTTCGGCAAAACACGGAGAAGGGCTTGATTTGCTCCAAAATGAGTTGGAAGAAATGTTGAGACAGAAAAATATTCTGGTTGAGCGTTTATTTCCTTATAGCCAAGCAGGAAAAATTCAGTTAATTAGAAAATATGGAGAACTTTTGGAGGAAGATTACAAAAGCGATGGTATATATGTTAAAGCGTATGTACCCTTGAAAATCTATGAAACAGTTGTAAATTGAGAGTTTTCGCCCTTGTCAAGTACTTAGTTCAAAAGCACTACATATTGTGTAATATTAACAAAAAACACAATATGTAGTGTTTTTTATTGACTCTCTATCTTTAATTTGCTACAATTTTTGGTAACGGATTATTTGAATCGTGTTTGTATATTCAAGGAGGGAGAAAGAAATGTTTCAAGTAGTAAAAAGAGATGGTGAAATAGCAGATTTTAATCTTAGTAAGATAACGGAAGCTATTTCAAAGGCATTTGATGCAACACAAAAGCAATATAATGAGGATATCATTGATTTACTTTCCTTAAGAGTGACAGCTGATTTTCAAAAAAAGGTGTCAGAAACACATGTACATGTAGAGGATATACAAGACAGCGTTGAGACTATTTTAGAGCAGGCTGGATATACAGATGTTGCGAAAGCATATATTTTGTACCGCAAACAAAGAGAAAAAATACGTAATATGAAGTCGACCATTTTAGATTATAAGGATATTGTAAACAGCTATGTTAAGATTGAGGACTGGAGAGTAAAAGAAAATTCTACAGTTACTTATTCTGTTGGAGGACTGATACTGAGTAATTCAGGAGCTGTAACAGCTAATTATTGGTTATCGGAAATATACGATGAAGAAATTGCAAATGCACATAGAAATGCAGATATACATTTACATGATTTGTCCATGCTGACAGGTTACTGTGCAGGATGGTCATTAAAGCAACTGATACGTGAGGGACTGGGAGGCATTACAGGTAAGATTACCTCGTCACCGGCAAGTCATTTGTCAACACTTTGTAACCAAATGGTAAACTTTCTTGGAATTATGCAGAATGAATGGGCAGGAGCACAGGCTTTCTCCTCTTTTGATACCTATTTGGCACCGTTTGTGAAAGTGGATAACTTAAGCTATTATGATGTAAAACAGTGTATCCAGTCTTTTATTTACGGAGTGAATACACCAAGCAGATGGGGAACACAGGCACCATTTTCAAATATTACCTTAGACTGGACCGTGCCGGATGATTTAGCAGAGCTTCCTGCTATCGTTAGCGGAAAGGACATGGATTTTAAATACAAAGATTGTAAAAAAGAAATGGATATGATAAATAAGGCCTTTATTGAGACAATGATTGAAGGCGATGCAAATGGAAGAGGGTTCCAATATCCAATTCCAACTTATTCCATTACAAAAGATTTTGACTGGTCGGAAGAAGAGAATAATAAATTATTATTTGAAATGACCGCTAAATATGGCACACCATATTTCTCAAATTATATTAACAGTGATATGCAGCCAAGCGACGTAAGAAGTATGTGCTGCCGGCTGAGACTGGATTTAAGAGAACTTAGAAAGAAAACAGGTGGATTTTTTGGCTCAGGTGAAAGCACGGGCTCCATTGGTGTTGTAACAATTAATATGCCACGAATTGCCTATTTATCTAAAAATAAAGAGGATTTTTATCAAAAACTTAATAGAATGATGGATATTTCAGCACGTTCTTTAAAAATTAAGAGAGATGTTGTTACCAAATTATTTAAAGAAGGTTTATATCCTTATACGAAACGTTATCTGGAGAACTTTGATAATCATTTTTCAACAATTGGATTAATCGGTATGAATGAGGTAGGATTAAATGCAGCTTGGCTTCGTAAGGATTTGACAAGCAAAGAAACGCAGGAGTTTACAAAAGCCGTGTTAAATCATATGAGAGATCGCTTATCAGATTATCAGGAAAAATATGGAGATTTGTATAATCTTGAGGCAACACCAGCAGAGTCTACGACTTATCGTTTGGCAAAACATGATAAGAAGCGTTATCCTGATATTATCACAGCAGGTCATGAAGGTGATACACCCTATTATACAAACAGTTCACATTTACCAGTTGATTATACAGCGGATATTTTTGAAGCCTTGGATATTCAAGACGAGTTACAGACACTGTATACTTCTGGAACTGTATTTCACTCTTTCCTTGGCGAGAAGCTTCCGGATTGGCAGTCAGCTGCAAAATTAGTAAGAACCATAGCAGAGAATTATAAACTTCCATATTATACCATTTCACCAACTTATTCAGTATGCAAGGAGCATGGCTACATAAGCGGAGAGCATTATAACTGTCCGACTTGCGGTAAGGTGGCTGAGGTATACAGTCGTATTACGGGATATTACAGGCCAGTACAAAATTGGAATGAAGGTAAAATTCAAGAATATCAAAATAGAACGAATTATAATGTCAATCAGGCTGGAAAAGAATGCGTATTAAAAGAAACAGCCTGCAGCAGTGAAGATAATGAAGAATCCAACAAAAGCTATGTTACCATTTCAAATGATGAGGTTACTATTACTTCAGCTAAGCAGGGAGTAAAATATTTATTTACTACAAAGACATGTCCGAATTGTAAGATAGCCAAAGAATATTTATCAGATAAAGAATATCAGCTAATTGATGCGGAAGAGAATGCTTCTTTGGCAAGAAAATACGGAGTTATGCAGGCACCAACCTTAATTGTAATAAAGGATGGTGAGATTGAGAAATACGTAAATGCATCTAATATCAAAAAGTATGTAGAAAATAAGAACAGCAATTAAATAATGAATGAACTAAAAAGATTCCCTCTAATAATAAGAGAGAATCTTTTTAGTTATAAGAAAAGAATAGAAATTACTTTCTATGAAATCATACGATTAGCATTTTAAACAGACCATAAACATCTATTTTACCATAGCCCCATACATTATTGGGGTATGTTTGGTTAGGATATCTTTTGGCACCTCGTATGAGCAGCTCTTTAATAATAAAGCCATTAATGGGAGTAAAGTTATCTTCTACAATTGCCCATTCGAATACCATTGCCATGATTCCAGTAGTATGTGCGGCTGCAGCACCCGTTCCCGATACTGAGCCATAACTATTATTAAGGGTAGGGCAGGTGAGATTTACACCGGGAGCAGCCATATCCGGTTTTACTAGCCCAACTCTTGTATAACCGCGGCTGGAAAATATTGCAATGCCTTCTGTCACGGGGTCATAAGCAGTAACCGCAGTAGGATCGGGTGCATTAGCGGGTGAAGTAATCGTAGTATCAGGATTAGAATTTAAGAAATAAGTTTCATTTGTAATTAAATCACCAGAGGGAAGCCATACGTGAAAGTTTGATGATATATTTTCAATATTTCGGATACCAAATTTCCAAACACCCTCCTGGGCATTTTCAAAGCGAAGAAAAATTAATTGATCTCCTGACTCAACATCAAAAATCAAATTATTAACCCAAAGCTTTGTTGGCTCAAAAATAAAATTAAGCTCTATGCATTCATTGAGTGATGGATAAATGGGAGCGATATATTCCCCTGTAGGAGAACGGATATCAATAGTTACCCGATATGGAACCTCTTGCCATAAGTCAATAAAAAATTCCTTGTCATCTTTCCCAACATTTACCTCAAACTCAGTGACTTCGTTTGTAGTTTTGGTTGTTCCAAAGTAATGTCTTTTGGTATTACCTTCGTTACCGGCAGATATTGACACGCTGGTATTAGACAGACGAGTGGCATAATTCAAAAAACGGCTAAATGTTCCATAACCGTCATGACCGCTTTGATTGGTTCCCATTGCAATACAAATGGCCAAAGGGCGGTTGAGTGATTTGGCTACAGACATCAGATAGTTTATACCAAATATGATGTCAGATTCTTCATAGCATAACTTGTCGGCAGCTACAGATAAGATTTGCTTATTAATTAATTTAGCAGGCTTTAACTTAGTTACTACAATCTCCGCATCTGGAACGACACCACTAAAGTCAGCAGATACCTTTGGGGTTCCGGCAATAATTCCTGCCAGCATGGTTCCGTGACCGATTTCATCCTTAGAGGGTACAATAGATAGCGGATCAGGACTCTTTAAGGCGGCATCAATTTGCTCTTTCTTGTATTCAGTTCCAAAGGGAAAGCCTTCCGGAGGAGAAGCACCATTGTTAATTGTTTGATCCCAAATGGATACAATTTTAGTAGTGCCGTCTCTTCCGAGAAAAGCTTCATGTTGATAATCAATACCAGTATCGACAATTCCTATTAAAACTCCGTGACCATACAAATTGAAATTTGGATTCAATTGAATTTGCTGTATTCCGGATTTTTCTAAACTAATCGTAGATTCTAATGTATATAGAGTAGGAAATATAGAAAAGGGATATTTGCCTAAACTACATTTATTTATACTGCTCTTGGGGAGATGTACAACAGAGTTTACAAAAGTAATATAGGTAAAGCTTGCATCATCAAATAATGGTAGTGATTCATTATCTATTATCAGGTCGATATAATCCTCGCTGACTATTTCGTTTGCCAAGGCTTACCCCTCCCTATATTGTGCTAATATCAAATATATTTTTATATCATATGAGTATGATTGATTAGTTATGCAAAGTCAAAGTGATGTAAAAGCATTTTGCAGGTCTAAAATAATCTTTTAAGGATTCTAATATTGCAATTGTTATGGAATAAGTGTAAATTTAATTTAACAAAAGCTTGGGATGGTGATTATGAAAGTAATAGTTGAGCATTCAGACAAAGAGAATTTGCAAAAGCTCAATGAGAGATTAGGGATATTAAAAATAGAAAACAGGAGGAAGTGGATTAGATGGAGCAGTCTGTAATTGAAATTTTGAATCTTACAAAAGATTATGGTGATGGCAGAGGAATATTTAATACAAATCTAATCGTGAAGCAGGGAGAAGTGTTTGGCTTTTTGGGTCCAAATGGAGCAGGGAAATCAACAACAATTAGAAATTTAATGGGATTTATCAGGCCAGATGGCGGAAGTTGTAAGATAATGGGTATGGATTGCTATCTGGAAGCAGACAAAATACAGGCGCGTTTAGGTTACCTGGCAGGCGAAATTTCATTTATTGATGGGCTGACAGGTAAGCAAATGTTGGATTTTATTGCGGATATGAAAGGGATTAAGGATAAAAGCAAAATGCATGAATTAATGCAGCACTTTGAGCTTAACTCAAGTGGCAAAATCAAGAAAATGTCAAAGGGTATGAAACAAAAGGTAGCTATCATCTGTGCCTTTATGGGAGAACCCGATGTTATTATACTGGATGAGCCAACCAGTGGACTTGATCCATTAATGCAAAATAAGTTCATTGATTTAATATTAGAGGAAAAGAAAAAAGGAAAAACAATTTTTATTTCTTCCCATATATTTGAAGAAATTGAACGTACCTGTGACAGAACGGCTATTATTAGAAAAGGCAGATTAGTTGCGATTGAAGATATGAAATCCTTAAATAAAAGAAAAAAGAAATCCTATATTATTACGTTTCAATCAATAGAGCAAGCCAATCAATTTCTACGAGAAGGCTTTGATATTATAGATCAAAAGGATAAACAGATAACGGTGGCAATACAAGGAGATATAAATCCTTTCATTCATTCGTTGGCACATTACGAGATAAAAAACTTAGATATCAAAATAGAAACAATTGAAGAAATATTTATGCACTTTTATGGTGAAGAAAATCAGGCAGGAGGTGACCAGCATGATCGCAAGGGCACTGTTTAAGGTAGATATGAAAAAGTCTATAAAACTAATGTTCATATTTTGGGTAATCTTAGTTATGTACAGCGTTGTAATTATTTGGATGTTTGATCCTGAATTTTCTGAAATGTTATTACAGTATCAGCAAATGATGCCAGAACTTATGTCTGCATTTGGAATGGAGGGGGAAACAAACAGTTTAATTGCATTTATGAATACGTATCTCTATGGATTCTTAATGCTGATCATACCTATGATATTCGAACTAATGCTTGTAAATCAATGTGTAATGAAATATGTAGATAATGGTTCAATTGCTTGTATTTTGGCTACTCCTAATTCAAGAAAGAAAATTATAATCACTCAGATGCTTGCAATATTAATCAGTATTGTCATATTAATTAGTGCAACTGCTATGGCTGGATATCTATCAGCAGAAATATTGTTTCAAGGTGAGCTTGATGTTGCTAAGTATATTAATTTGAATATTAGTACTCTGCTTCTTCATTTCACAATAAGTGGAATTTCATTTTTTTCTGCCTGCTTTTTCAATGAAGAAAAGAACTATCTGGCAATTGGTGCAGGCTTGCCACTCGCTTTTTACTTAATTCAGATGCTATCTGGCATGGGGGATAGTTTGGATAAGTTAAAATATTTTACCATATACACACTGTTTCCGGCAGATTACATTATATCAGGAGAGGGAAATGTATTGTTTTATAATCTGATGATGTTGTTTCTGGCAGCTTTACTCTATTCTCTTGGTGCCATACGGTTTATAAAAAAGGATATGCCAATTTAGATTACTTTCCAAAATATAGTTGAGGGGCTAATTTACTAATTATTGCTTGGCATACTTTTTTATTGTGGCACGAAAAGGAGTATGGTACAATAAGTTATAATGATAATTAGTGATGAGTGTTCGTGAAAGGAATGGAGAATGAAGCTATTAATTAAAAATGGTAGAGTGATTGACCCTGGATGTAAACAAGATGAGATAATGGACTTACTCGTTGAAAATGGCAGAATTGTTAAGAAAGAAACTCAAATTAAAGAATGTGAAAAAGAGCTTAACGTAATTGATGCGAAGGGTTGTTTTGTCATGCCCGGATTTATTGATTTACATGTACATTTGCGAGAACCAGGACTAGAGCATAAAGAAACTATTGCAACTGGTGCAAGAGCAGCTGCGCGAGGGGGCTTTACTACTATTTGCGCTATGCCTAATACAAAGCCGGTGATTGATAATGTGGATCGTCTTCGATTTGTGCTTAATAAGTCAGAGCAGGTGGCAGCGGTACATGTGTGTCAGGTAGGTGCTGTTACCGTATCTCAAATGGGTGAAGAGCTTGCTGATATCGAAGGTATGGTGAAAGCCGGTGCGGTTGCTATCAGTGAAGACGGTAAATCTGTAATGAATGTAAGGCTGTATGAAGAGGCTATGAGTCTTGCGAAAGAATTAGACATACCCGTGCTTGCTCACTGTGAGGATAAGAATTTAGTGGGGGCAGGCGTTTTGAATAAAGGAAAAAAATCAGAGGAATTGCGAGTAGATGGGATTAGCAATTTGGTTGAGGACATTATTGTAGCCAGAGATATTATGCTTGCTAAGGAAACTAAAGTAAAGCTTCATTTGTGCCATTGTTCAACGAAAGATAGCGTATTAATGGTAGAGGAAGCAAAAAAGAAAGGAATTCTTGTTACAGCAGAGGTGTGCCCTCACCATTTTTCATTGACTGAGGATGATATTGTGGAAGGAGATACGAACTATAAGATGAATCCACCTCTGAGAACGAAAGAAGATGTGGAGGCATTGAAGCTTGGACTTAAGAATAATATTATGGATGTAATTGCTACGGATCATGCACCACATCATAAAAGTGAGAAAGCTTTATCTATGAAAGATGCGCCTTTTGGTATTGTCGGTCTTGAGACAGCGGCAGCTTTAACAATAACCGAGTTGGTGGAGAAAGGCTATTTAACGCCGATGCAGATGGCAGAAAAATTAAGCTTTAATCCAGCTAAAGTAATCGGATTAGATAAAGGAACATTAGAAGTCGGTAAGACAGCGGATATTACGATTCTAAATCCAGATAGGGAATGGACAGTAGATACTGAGGAGTTTGCATCTTTGGGTAAAAATACACCATTTGCAGGAAAGAAATTACGAGGACAGATTATGGCAACAATTGTAGATGGAGAAGTTGTTTATAGACATAAATAATTGTCAGTAAATAAGAATTAAGATAATATGAAATGAATAAGATAAATGCCCAAGGCAGAAGGAGTAAACATGATTAACAAATTGATAACCAAGATTCAAAAAACTAATGCACCAATTGTTGTAGGCTTAGATCCAATGCTTAACTATATTCCGAAGCAGATTCAAAAGAGGGCGTTTGATGAATACGGAGAAACTTTAGAAGGAGCAGCAGAGGCCATTTGGCAATACAATAAGGAAATTGTGGATGCAGTTTATGATTTGATACCGGCAGTAAAGCCACAAATTGCTATGTATGAACAATTTGGCATTGAGGGACTTAAGGCTTTTAAGAAGACAATAGATTACTGTAAGCAAAAGGATCTTGTTGTAATAGGTGATATCAAAAGAGGTGATATAGGCTCTACATCAGAGGCATATGCAATTGGGCATCTTGGAAAAGTTACGATTGGGTCAAAGACCTGTCGTGGATTTGATGAAGATTTTGTAACAGTAAATCCATATCTTGGTACAGATGGAATCAAGCCATTTATTGATGTTTGCAAATCTGAAAAAAAGGGGTTGTTTATTCTTGTAAAAACATCAAATCAATCAAGTGGAGAATTTCAGGATCGATTCATTGACGGAAAACCGTTATATGAATATGTAGGCGAAAAGGTAGCGGAGTGGGGAGCAGATTGTATGGGGGATTCCTATAGCTACATCGGAGCGGTTGTAGGTGCCACCTATCCTGAAATGGGTAAGGTACTTCGTAAGGTAATGCCGAAATCATTTATTCTTGTACCTGGCTATGGAGCACAGGGTGGAAAGGCTTCTGATTTGCTCCCTTATTTTAATGAGGATGGATTAGGTGCAATTATTAATTCATCTAGAGGAATTATTGCGGCTTATAAGCAGGAAGCGTATGCTCAATTCGGTGAGGCTTCGTTTGCAGATGCATCAAGACAGGCTGTACTGGATATGATAAAGGACATTAACGAAGCCATCGGGAAATAGGGATTAATATGGTAATGATAAGGGTGCTGAATAGTTACCAAATAAGGAGTAAATGACATGTCAGATAAATTTCATGAGGAAAGCATAATTATAAAGCAGGAGCAAATTGCAAACGGCATATACAGTATGTGGCTTAAAACAGAGCAAATTGCAAGTGATGTCAGACCGGGACAATTTATATCTATATATTGTAACGAAGGAAGCAGAATGCTTCCAAGACCGATTAGCATTTGTGAAACAGATAAAGAAAATAATGCTTTAAGAGTAGTCTACCGAGTAGCTGGAAAAGGAACAGAGGAATTCTCAAAATATAAATCAGGAAATACGCTTAGAATTATGGGACCTTTAGGAAATGGTTTTCCTATAAGTAAAAAAAAGGCATTGTTGATAGGAGGCGGTATCGGAATACCACCTATGCTTGAGCTTGCCAAAGAATTAGATTGTGAGAAACAGATTGTAGCAGGATACAAGGATGAAATATTTTTGCAAGAAGAATTAAAGCTGAATGGAAAATTTTATGTTGCGACGGAAGATGGAAGTGTTGGGACAAGAGGAAATGTTATGGATGCAATAAAAGCCAATGGCATAAAGGCAGAAGTAATTTATGCTTGCGGACCAACTCCGATGCTAAGAGCAGTAAAAGCTTTCGCAATTGAGAATGAAATCGAAGCGTGGGTTTCTCTAGAAGAAAAAATGGCATGTGGAATCGGCGCTTGTCTGGCATGTGTTTGTAAGTCTAAGGATAAGGACGAGCATACAAATGTAAAAAACAAGAGAATTTGTAAGGACGGTCCTGTCTTTTTAGCAGGGGAGGTAGAGTTCTAATGAATATGAAAGTATGTTTAGCAGGCATAGAATTAAATAATCCGGTTATGACTGCATCTGGTACCTTTGGATCTGGAGAAGAATACAGCGAGTTTGTTGACCTTAGTAAGCTTGGGGCAGTTGTTACAAAGGGGGTTGCTAATATTCCCTGGTCAGGAAACGAAACGCCTCGGATTGCAGAAACCTGTGGTGGGATGATTAATGCAATTGGGCTTCAAAATCCCGGAATAGATGTATTTATAAAAAGAGATTTACCATTTCTTAAGAAATATGATACTAAAATCATAGTAAATGTATGTGGAAAAACAACTCAGGATTACTGTGAAGTAGTGGAAAGATTGGCAAATGAGCCGGTTGATATGTTGGAAATTAATATATCCTGTCCCAATGTTAAGGAAGGGGGAATTGCTTTCGGACAAAATCCATGCTCTGTGGAAGCGATTACAAAAGAAGTGAAAAAATATGCAAAGCAGCCAATTATCATGAAGCTAAGTCCCAATGTAACAGATATTACAGAGACGGCCAAGGCAGCCGAAGCAGGAGGCGCGGATGTGCTTTCTCTAATTAATACCTTAACAGGAATGAAGATAGATATTCATAGAAGAAGTTTTGCACTGGCAAATAAGACAGGAGGGCTTTCCGGTCCCGCAGTTAAGCCAGTAGCGGTAAGAATGGTATATCAGGTGGCGCAGGCAGTTAAGCTTCCTATTATTGGAATGGGCGGAATTGTAAGTGCAGAGGATGCAATAGAATTTATTCTGGCAGGTGCCAGTGCAGTTTCTGTAGGAACAGCTAATTTTACAAATCCAACAGCTACCCTTGACGTAATAGAAGGTATAAAAGCTTATATGAACCGGTATCAGGTTGCAAATATACAGGAATTGATTGGCGCTGTAAAATAAAATGCAATCAAAACAGATTCAAGTCAGATTGAATATAAGAATAGAAAGGGCTTAGAGTAAATGAACGAATATAAAAAAGAGTTTATCGAATTTATGGTGGATTGCAAAGTACTAAAATTTGGAGATTTTGTTACAAAAAGTGGAAGAAAAACCCCATTTTTTGTCAATACAGGTTTTTATAGAACGGGGGCACAGCTTAGAAAGCTTGGTGGCTATTATGCACAGGCAATTTATGATAAATTTGGTGTAGATTTTGACGTTTTATTTGGACCAGCCTACAAAGGCATTCCGTTAACTGTTGCCACAACGATGGCAATCAGTGAAACATATGACAGAGACATTAAATATTGCTCGAACCGTAAGGAAACGAAAGACCACGGTGACACAGGAATTTTACTTGGAAGTCCGATTAGTGATGGAGATAAAGTAATAATTATTGAGGATGTAACTACAGCAGGAACGTCAATTCAGGAAACGCTGCCTATTATCAAGGCACAAGGAGATGTCAATGTATTAGGGCTTGTTGTGTCTGTTGACAGAATGGAAAGAGGGCAAGGGCAAAAAAGTGCATTAGACGAAATTGAAGAAAACTATGGTTTTACTACAACTGCTATCGTTACAATGCAAGAAGTAGTGGAACATTTATACAATAAGCCTTATAATGGAAAAATAATTATTGATGATAATTTGAAAAAAGCAATTGATGCATACTATGAACAATATGGCGTAAAATAGTTTAGGAGGTGACTAATATGTGTGAAAAGGCATATAAATCAATGAGTCGGGTTGGTGCTTTAAACATCGCGGTAGGAATTGTTGTTTTGATACTTGGAATTGTTTCGGGTGTTTTACTTATTGTAGGTGGTGCGAGACTTCATAAGAACAAATCAGGAATTATATTTTAATAAGATTAGGAATTAGAAGTGTCTTAAAATAGTTATATTTTGAGGCACTATTTTCGCTTTAGAAAGATAAGTATTACAAAGTAATGTGATAAAGTGTTAAAACCTAAAAAAAGTGAGCTGGTGAGGATAAAAATGGGATAGAAAAGAGGAAGTTACTTTGAAAAAGAAAGAAGCAAATAAATTAGAAAAGTTTGGTATTTTGCTTTTTATTATATATATTATTTTATTGTTTTACTTTTTATTTTTTGCCGAAAGTATGGGGCGCACGATAAGTGACAGGGAATATTGTTATAACTTAGTTTTGTTCAAGGAAATTAAGAGGTTTATTGTGTACCGAAAAGAGTTGGGAATCATGGCTGTATTTACTAATATTATTGGTAATATTATATGCTTTATTCCGTTTGGCTGTATGCTGCCAATCCTAAGTACACGATGCAGAAAATTTGCACTTGTTACTTTAATAAGCTTTGAGCTTAGTCTTGTGATTGAAGTAATGCAGCTATTATTGAAGGTAGGTAGCTTTGATGTGGATGATATGGTATTGAATACATGTGGTGGAATGCTTGGCTTTGTATTTTATCATATTGCAGATAGATTAATAAGAAAGTGGATAAAAAAGTGAATCGAGGAAAGAGAAGAATAAAATTTTCGAATAAAAGTCATGCTATTAACGGCATAATATCTACAATACTTGGGGCTATTTCTTTTTTATTGATGATAGCCTTAGTTATTGTTTCTTATTTTTTTAAGGGAGAAGCGGGGGTTTATATAGGTTCACTAGGATTAACAGCATTTGTCATAGCTGTTGTTGGACTAGCAAAGGGATTAACCAGTTTTAAGGAAAGAGAACGCTATTATTTATTTTCTAAAATCGGTTCCATATTTAATGCAATCATGATTGCACTATGGGCAGCAATTTATTTAATTGGAACATGGTATCTTTAAAGACTAGGTATTATATTGACAGTAAATAAAAGGAGAGGTAAATATGAATTACAGAGAATTATTTAAAGTAGAAAACGAATCCGTCATGGAACGATATGACCTTTCTATGGGGCGTATTGAAACAATGATGAGCGAGAAAAATATAACTGAGCCATATTTGGATTATTTTCATAAAACAGCAGAGTTTATTATGCAGATTGAGCAATTAGCCAGAAAGTTAATGCGTGATGAATTGGAAGATCAGCCAATTGAAAAACTGAAAGATTTAAATGCTTCACTTTATGCAGATATTGTTGGTGATAATTATGAACACAGTTATGCAAATCCAAGCTATGCGGTTAAGACTCTTGGAGAAGAATATGGTAAATACTTAAGCTTTTTATATACGGAAATCAGAGGAATGATTGTATATGCATATGAGCTTCGATTAACAGAAATCACAATTCATAATGAGCTGTTTATTGAGATTTATAATGCATTTGAAGAGGCAGAAGAGTTAAACAGCGAAAAAATCAGAAACATTTTGTATTGGTTTGTAAGTGATTATGCGGATATGACAGTTGAATATCGGGTGAGAGAATTATTGGATACAAATTTATCCTTTGCTGCCGATATTATTATGAATGAGGACTTGACTGACTTAAGGTATTTATATCGGTTTGGTGAATTTATTACAGGTAATGAGCTGGACACAGCAAAGCATTTGAATGAGATGTCTGAAAAGCAGATAGAAGCCATGGCTGCGACCTATACAGAAGGATATCGTATGGGCTTTATTTTGGGAAATAAAGATTTATCAAAGAAAGAAATTGTCAATATTCGATATACTCTTGGATTTGAAAGAATTGTTAAAAAAGCAATAGAACAGTTTGAAAAAATGGGACTGAGAACATCTATTTATCGGGCAGCAGTGAGTAGCATAAATAAAAAACAGCATTATAAACAAGGATTTTTTGGTGCGATCGCGAATAAGCAATATGAATATGACCATAGAGCAGATAATGCCATCTACTTGGATAAGGCATTTATGGAAAGAAAGCTTGGTGTTCTTAAAGTAGCTTATGAGAAGTATAAAAAGGAGGCTTCCAAATTTGCAGGACCAGCCGTAATGGAAATATTCGGAGAACATCCATTTAGTCCAATTAGTAAAAAGGAGTGTCTAAAGCTCTCTGACAAACAACAGAAATTAGCTGTTGAATTTGATATGGAGGCAGGACAAATTGTAAACCAGTATATTAAGGGCGAAGAAAGAAGTTTTACTATAATTGCATATCCTGTTCCGGAAATTGGTGAAAAGTACGAAGAAATTTTTGACGAAATTGTCAAAATTAATACATTGGATTATAAATTATATGAAAGAATTCAGCAAAATATCATTGATGCGTTAGACAAAGGAAGTCATGTTGTAATTAAAGGAAGAAACGAAAATAGAACAGATTTAACCGTTTGCTTCAATCCACTTAAAAACCCAGAGAAAGAAACCAATTTTGAAAATTGTGTTGCTGACGTTAATATTCCTGTTGGTGAAGTATTCACATCACCAGTCTTAGCGGGAACAAATGGAATTTTGCATGTGAGTCAGGTTTATTTAAATGAACTGAAATATATTGATTTGGAAATTGAATTTCAAGATGGAAAAATTAAAAATTACACTTGCAAAAACTTTGAAAAGGAAGAAGAAAATAGGAAATTTATCAAAGAAAATATTCTGTTTAATCATGAAACGTTGCCAATTGGAGAATTTGCAATTGGAACCAATACGACTGCCTATATGGTAGCAAAGAAATATGATATTGCAGATAAGCTTCCAATTTTGATTGCTGAAAAGATGGGGCCTCATTTTGCTGTTGGTGATACGTGTTATAGCTGGTCCGAGGATAATAAGATATACAATCCGGATAAGAAGGAAATTGTGGCAAAGGACAATGAAATTTCAATTATGAGAAAAGAGGATGTAAGTAAGGCATACTTTAATTGCCATACAGACATTACAATTCCTTATGAGGAGCTTGGAGAAATTACCGTCGTAGCTGAAAGTGGTGAGAGAATTACCATTATTAAGGATTCTCGCTTTGTGCTTTCTGGCACAGAGGAGCTTAACAAACCTTTTGAGAGGTAAGAAAGATTGTAATATTACAGTACAATAATGCGCAAGGCGTTTTGCAAAGCAAAATTCCGAGCTTTGTAGCGGCAAAATGTAATATTATTGCATTTTGTGTGCATCGCATAGCGTTAACTAGGAAGTTACTGAATATACTGAATGTTACGAAAAATCAATTAATATTGATTAGAAAATCTAATAGACAAAAGGATAGAAAATGAGAAATATAGGTTGACTACTTCTAAAAGACCTAGTAAAATTACTTATAAATAAAGCTATATTTAGCAATTTAACTTATAAGAAAAAGGAATCGAAAGATTTAAGGAGAAGGTCATGAAAAGAATTGGTATCATAGGCGGCGGCCAGCTGGGTAAGATGATGATTTTGGATGCAAAAAGGCTGGATTATTATTTTGTTATCCTAGATCCAACCAAGAATTGCCCGGCACATAGCATTGCTGATGAGCATATTGTTGCCGGATTTGAAGATATAGAGGCAATTAAGCTTTTGGCAAGCAAAACAGATGTCGTAACTTATGAATTTGAACATATCAGCCTAAAGGCATTGCAGGAATTAGAGGAAATGAAATATCATGTGTACCCCACCAGTAAGACACTTTCTCATATACAGAATAAATATGACCAGAATAACTGGCTCAGTAAGCATCATATACCGGTTGCGGATTATGAAAAGATAAACAGTTTAGAGGAACTTTTAAAGGCGCATGAGAGATTTGGTTATCCTATGATACTAAAGACTTGCACTGGAGGATATGACGGAAAAGGAAATGCTGTGATATCACAGGCCGGTGATGAAGAAAAGGCCTATGAAGCACTTGGAGCTGGAAAAATTCCTCTTATGGTAGAGGAATGGATTCTATTTGAAAAAGAAGTATCCATTCTAGCGTGCAGAAGCATTAATGGGGAGATTCAGGTTTTTCCGGTAGCTGAAAATGTGCATAAGAACAGTATCCTTGATGAGACTACAGTACCGGCAAATATCAGTGAAGCTTCCAATCAGGAAGCCTTTTTGGTGGCTAAGGCTTGTGTAGAAGCTTTTGACGCATATGGAATGCTTTGTATTGAGCTTTTTGTTACAAAAGAGGGCAGAATTCTTGTTAATGAATTGGCACCAAGACCACACAATTCTGGACATTATACGATAGAAGGCTGCTATACTTCGCAATATGAGCAACATATTCGTGCAATTTTAGGTGTTCCTCTTGGAAACCCGGGATTAATTCGACCTACTGCCATGAAAAACATTATCGGTGATAAGAGCGGTAAGGTTGAATGGAAAGGATTGGAGGAGGCTTATCAGTTTCCCAATGTAAAGCTTCATATCTATGGCAAGGAAACTGTCTCGAAAGGCAGAAAAATGGGACATATAACGGCTACGGCAGATACCATAGAGGAAGCTTTGGCTCAGGTAAGAGGAGCTTATGATAAATTAAGCTATTAAAGTGCACCAAGGAGGTATAAGCATGAAACCAGTTATCGCAATTATAATGGGAAGTGACTCGGACTTGCCAGTTATGGCAAAGGCAGCCGAGATACTTGACGATTTGAAACTATCTTATGAACTTAGTATTGTCTCGGCACACCGAACCCCGGATAAGCTGTATCATTATGCAAAAACAGCAAAGGAAAAGGGGATTAAGGTAATTATAGCGGGTGCAGGAGGTGCTGCACATCTTCCAGGGATGACGGCCGCTATGACCACCCTGCCGGTTATCGGGGTACCGGTTCAAACAAAAGCATTGGGTGGCGTTGATTCTCTCTATTCTATCGTACAGATGCCCCCGGGGATACCTGTTGCGACAGTAGCAATCAATGGAGCATTAAATGCAGGGCTGCTGGCAGCTAAAATTGTTGCAATCAGTGATGAGGAGTTAGCAGGAAGAATAGAGGCATATGCAAAGAGCTTAGAGGTAATGGTTGAGGAAAAATCCTTAAAGCTTGAGGAGATCAAATATAAGGCATATTTAGAACAAATGTAAAGAAGAGTGATAAGAAAGTGCAATCTAGGAGGAATAAGAATGGATTACAAAAAAGCAGGCGTTGATATTGAAGCAGGATACAAATCAGTGGAACTTATGAAGGAGCATATCAAAAAAACAATGCGTCCGGAGGTTCTTACTAACATAGGAGGATTTTCAGGCGCTTTTTCAATGGAAGCCTTTAAGAATATGGAAAAACCTACTCTTGTTTCAGGTACAGATGGAGTAGGTACAAAATTAAAGCTCGCATTTATTTTAGACAAGCATGATACCATTGGTATTGATTGCGTTGCTATGTGTGTAAATGACATTGCCTGTGCAGGTGGTGAGCCATTATTTTTCTTGGATTATGTGGCATGTGGCAAAAATGTGCCGGAGAAGATTGCAACTATCGTTAGCGGTGTGGCTGAGGGATGTGCGCAGTCAAATGCAGCACTGATTGGAGGAGAAACGGCGGAGATGCCGGGATTTTATCCAGAGGAAGAGTATGACCTTGCAGGATTTGCGGTAGGTGTAGTGGATGAAAAGGATTTAATTACCGGTAAAGAGTTAGAGGTATCTGATGTGTTAATTGGTATCAAGTCATCAGGAGTCCACAGTAATGGTTTTTCACTTGTAAGAAAAGTATTTGATATGACGAAAGAGTCCTTAAACACCTATTATGAGGAGCTTAACTCAACGCTTGGGGAGGCGCTTCTTGCTCCAACGAAAATATATGTAAAGGCATTAAGAGATGTTAGAAATGCCAATGTTAAGATAAAGGCTTGCAGTCATATTACTGGCGGAGGTTTTTATGAGAATGTACCAAGAATGCTGCCAGATGGAAAACGAGCAGTCATAGAAAAGAAAAGCTATGAGATCCCTGCTATCTTTAAAATGCTTGCTAATAAGGGTGAAATATCAGAAGAAATGATGTATAACACTTACAACATGGGTATTGGTATGGTATTGGCAGTAAATACAGATGATGTGAACAAAGCTTTGGCTGCAATCAAGGCGGCAGGAGAAGAAGCTGTAATTATCGGCCATATTGAGGATGGTGAAAAGGGAGTTACATTATGCTAAATGTAGCAGTGCTTGTATCAGGCGGAGGAACCAATCTTCAGGCAATTATAGATGGAATTGACAAAAGTGAAATAACTAATACGCAAATTAAAGTAGTCATTAGCAATAACAAGAATGCCTATGCTTTGGAGCGGGCAAGCCAATATCATATTCCTGCAAAATGCATATCGCCAAAGGATTTTGCATCAAGAGAGCTTTTTAATGAGGAATTACTTAAGACAATTGAGCGTTATGAAGTAGATTTAATTGTTTTGGCAGGCTTTTTAGTTGTATTGTCTAAGCAGATTATAGAAAAATATGCGAATCGGATTATCAACATTCATCCATCCCTGATCCCATCCTTTTGCGGAACCGGCTATTATGGGCTTAAGGTTCATGAAGGTGTCCTGGAAAGAGGGGTAAAGCTGACAGGAGCTACCGTACATTTTGTAGATGCAGGAACAGATACAGGTCCTATCATCCTTCAAAAAGCAGTAGAAGTGAAACAAGATGATACACCAAAGATTCTTCAACAAAGAGTCATGGAGGAGGCAGAGTGGGTAATTATGCCAAAGGCAATTAATCTGATAGCCAATAAAAAAATTAAGGTAATCGACGGTAAGACTGTTATATTGGAATAATGGAGGGAACAATGAAAGTATTAATCGTAGGCAGCGGTGGCAGAGAGCATGTAATCGCATGGAAAGTAGCACAGAGTCATAAAGTAAACAAAATTTATTGTGCACCGGGAAATGCAGGTATGGAAGAATATGCAGAATGTGTTAATATTGGAGTTTTGGAATTCGACAAGCTGGTAGCGTTTGCAAAAGAAAAAGAAATTGATTTGACGATTGTTGGCCCAGATGATCCTTTGGTGGCAGGAATTGTAGATTCCTTTGAGGCAGCCGGACTCCGGGTATTTGGACCAAGAAAAAATGCAGCCATTCTGGAAGGTTCAAAAGCATTTTCAAAGGATTTAATGAAAAAATATAACATCCCAACAGCCGCTTATGAAAAATTTGATAATCCAGATGATGCAATTGCTTATTTAGAAAAAGTCGAATTTCCAATTGTAGTAAAAGCAGATGGTTTAGCGCTTGGTAAGGGAGTATTAATATGTAATAGCCTAGAGGAAGCCAAAGAAGGTGTGAAATCCATTATGCTTGATAAGCAGTTTGGAGATTCCGGTAATACAATCGTAATTGAAGAATTTATGATAGGGCGAGAGGTATCTGTTCTATCCTTTGTAGATGGCAAGACTATCAAGAATATGACATCAGCTCAAGACCATAAAAGAGCCAAAGATGGGGATCAAGGTCTTAATACAGGAGGTATGGGAACCTTTTCACCAAGCCCATTTTATACTAAGGAAGTTGAGGAGTTTTGTAATCAATACGTCTATCAGGCAACAGTAGATGCAATGCTTGCAGAAGGCAGAGAATTCAAGGGAATCATCTTCTTTGGTCTGATGCTGACAGAAAAAGGTCCAAAGGTGCTAGAGTATAACGCACGCTTTGGAGATCCGGAGGCACAGGTGGTACTTCCAAGAATGAAAAATGATATTGTAGAGGTATTTGAAGCATGTATCGATGGAAATTTGAATCAAATTGATTTACAGTTTGAAGATAATGCCGCCGTTTGTGTTGTATTAGCCTCAGAAGGATATCCATTGCAATATGAAAAAGGGTTAGGTATATCAGGCTTTGAAAACTTTAAGGGTAAAGATGGTTTTTATGCATTCCATGCTGGTACCAAGAAGACGGATACTGGAATCGTAACGAACGGCGGACGCGTACTTGGTGTAACGGCAAAAGGTGCGAATCTAAAGGAAGCAAGAGCCAATGCATACAAGGCTGCGGAATGGATTGATTTTTCAAATAAATATTACCGAAGTGATATTGGAAAAGCAATAGATGAAGCATAAGTAAATAGCATATTGAAGAAACCACAAGAAATCTCGTAATGAGTGTATCTTGTGGTTTTGTTTTGCTAAGATCATCAATGGCTGAATGAAACAGTTTAATAGTATGTGGTAAAGCCAGATTAATTCTTAAATAATTCTTAATAATTTTTAAAAGTTATTTAATTAACAACGAAATATGGTTTAATTAACTGTATTTTTATGATAAAGTATATTAAGTAAACAAACAAGTACTAACGGAGGCATAGGATGAACGATCTTGAGCTTAAATATTTAAAAAGTATTGCAAATCAATATCCGACAATAGCAGCAGCTTCAACGGAAATCATTAACTTGCAGTCTATTTTGAATTTACCAAAAGGAACAGAGCATTTTCTTAGTGATATACATGGAGCTGATGAGCAGTTTTTGCATGTGCTTAAAAACGGTTCCGGTTCAGTGATTCGAAAGATTAACGATGCTTTTGGCAATACACTGAGCAGCAGAGATAAGAAGATGCTTGCAACCTTAATCTATTATCCGGAGCAAAAGATTGAGATTGTACTAAAGGAAGAAGATAATATTGAAGACTGGTATAAGATTACCTTACATAGACTGATTCAAATCAGTAAACGAGTGGCTTCGAAATATACACGCTCTAAGGTAAGAAAAGCATTGCCGAAAGATTTTGCGTACATTATCGAAGAATTAATTACAGAAAAGGCAGAAGTACTCGATAAGGAAGGGTATTATAACGAAATCATTAATACCATCATCAGAATCGGGAGAGCCAAAGATTTTATTATTGCTTTGAGCAAGCTTATACAAAGGCTTGTAATTGACCATTTACATATAATAGGAGATATTTTTGATCGGGGACCGGGACCACATATTATTATGGACACACTTATAGACTATCATTCTGTAGACATTCAATGGGGAAACCATGATGTAGTGTGGATGGGGGCTGCTTCCGGGCATTTGGCATGCATTGCCAATGTGGTCAGAATATCGGCAAAATATGGTCATCTGGATATGTTGGAGGAAGGCTACGGAATCAATCTAATTCCGCTTGCGACCTTTGCCATGAATATCTACAAGGATGATAAATGTGAATGCTTTTATATTAATAATACTTCAGAGGATTATAGTGATAAGGAGCTAGAGATTGATAACAAAATGCACAAGGCAATCGCTGTTATTCAATTCAAACTCGAAGGGCAATTAATTAAGAGAAGGCCGGATTTTGCTATGGAAAACAGACTTCTTCTTGACAAAATTGATTTTGAGACAAATAAAATTATAATTGATAAGAAAGAATATTCTCTACTTGATACAAATTTTCCAACCATTGATCCAAAGGATCCTTATAAGCTGACTGAAGAAGAAGAACAGGTAATGGAGCGTTTAAAATCTGCCTTTAAGAAGTGTGAAAAGCTTCAAAAACATGTGCGATTTTTATTTGCAAAGGGTAGTTTGTATAAGGTATACAATTCTAATTTGCTTTATCATGGCTGTGTGCCACTAAATGAGGATGGCAGCTTTAAAAAGGTAACTCTTTTTGGAAAGCAGTACTATGGCAAGGCATGGTATGATTTCTTGGACAATTATGCAAGAAAAGGCTATTACTCACTGGATGACAAGGAGGAGAGATTAAAAGGGCAGGATATCATGTGGTATATTTGGTCTAATGAAAATTCACCGGTGTTCGGAAAAACAAAGATGGCTACTTTTGAGAGATATTTTCTAAGTGATAAGAAGATACATTGTGAGAAAAAAAACCATTACTATGTTTTAATTGAAGACGAGACTGTAGTAAATCGTATTCTAGAGGAGTTTGGTGTGGACAGTTCAATTGGACATATTATCAACGGACATATGCCTGTAGAGCAAAAAAAGGGAGAGAATCCAATCAAATGCAATGGCAAACTTCTTATTATTGATGGGGGCTTTTCAAAGGCCTATCAAGCTAAAACAGGGATTGCAGGTTATACATTAATCTCTAATTCAGTAGGACTAAGATTAGTATCTCACGAACCCTTTGAATCAGCGGAAGATGCTATTGTAAACGAAAAAGATATCCATTCAGACACCACAATCGTGGAAAGTTTTAGTTACAGGCGGTGCGTAGGTGATACAGATATTGGAAAAGATTTGATGGAAAAGATTAAGGAATTAGAGGCACTATTAAAGGCATATCGCATGGGTGTACTGATTGAAAAAGAGACTTGATTGATTTAATGGAAGCATTTGTAAAAATGAGTCGAGCAAGTTCATAAAAAATACACAGAAATATTTCACAAAAGACACATTTTATTACTATTCTACTAAATGAGTAATAAAAGGTGTCTTTTATATTCTGGAGAAAGAATATAAAGCATCCGATGTGAAATGCTTACAAGTGCGAAAAAAATTATACTATATTTTAGGAGGGAACAAGCATTGATAGAAGTGAAAAACCTTGTAAAAAGGTATGGTAGTAATGTTGCAGTTGACAATTTAAGTTTTAAAGTGGAAAAAGGTCAGATATATGGCTTTTTAGGACCAAATGGAGCTGGTAAATCAACTACAATGAACATCATTACAGGCTACATAGCTGCATCGGATGGTGAAGTTATTATTAATGGCCACAATATTTTTGAGGAGCCCGAGTTAGCTAAGAAGTCAATTGGCTATTTACCGGAAATACCGCCACTTTATGTAGATATGACTCCGTACGAATATCTTAAGTTTGCGGCTGAGCTTAAGAAAATAGATAAAAAAGAAAGAGACAAAATGATTGATGAAGTGATGAAGCTTACAAAAATAACAGATGTAAGTAACAGGTTAATCAGAAATTTGTCTAAAGGTTATAAACAAAGAGTAGGTCTGGCTCAAGCAATTTTAGGTTATCCAGAAGTAATCATTTTAGATGAACCAACGGTAGGACTTGATCCGAAGCAGATAATTGAAATCAGAGATTTAATCAAGAGTCTGAGTAAAAAACATACCGTTATCTTAAGTTCACATATCTTGTCTGAAGTAAGTGCAGTTTGTGATTATGTTATGATTATATCTAAGGGAAAGCTAGTTGCAAGTGATACCCCTAAAAATTTAAGTAAGCTGATGGCAGGCTCGAATTCTTTGGAGCTTACAGTAAGAGGCGATAAGAAAAAGCTTGAGACTATATTAAATGGAATAGATGCGATACAAGAGTTTGAAATTCATAATTCAATTGAAGAACGAGCGGTTGATATTACAATGAAAATAGCTTCACAATCGGATATTAGAGAAGATATATTCTATGCGATGGCAGAAGCTAAATGCCCAATTTTAGCTATGAAAGTATCTAACATGTCATTAGAGGATGTGTTCTTAGAGCTTACCGGAGAGGACAAAGAGGTGAAAGAAAACCAGATAGAATTAGAAAAGAAATCTTTTGAGAAAATGGAAAATGAGGAGGAGAAGGAAGATGAGCGCAGTTTATAAGAGAGAGTTAAGAGCATATTTAACCTCTATGACAGGCTATATTTTTATAGCATTTATTATGTTTTTGGTTGGAATTTATTTTACTGCTTATAATTTAACATATGGCTATTCTCATTTTGGATATGCATTATCATCTTCAATATTTGCATTCTTAATTGTAGTTCCAATTCTTACGATGAGATTATTGGCTGAGGAAAAAAGACAGAAAACAGATCAGATTTTATTAACCGCACCGGTTAAGGTGATGGATATTATATTAGGTAAATATTTTGCGATTCTTACCATATTTTCAATACCTGTCATCCTGTTTTGTTTTTATCCTTTGTTATTGTCAATGTTTGGAACGGTATCTTTTTCAATGACCTACACTACAATTTTGGGTTATTTTTTACTCGGTGCTGCCTATTTGGCTGTCGGAATGTTTATTTCTTCCTTAACAGAAAGTCAGGTTATTGCAGCAGTATTAAGTTTTGGAGCATTGCTTGTCAGTTATATGATAACAGGATTGTCACAGTTTATTTCAGGTACAGCATTTACCTCTTTCATCTGCTTTACAATCTTAATTATTATTCTTGCAGTCATAGCCTATGTTATGACAAAAAATTATGCGTTTGCCAGTGGAACGGCTGCTGTATTAGAAGCAATGACGATAGCGTTGTATTTATTTAAATCAACTCTTTTTGAAGGTGCTATTGCAAAAATACTAAATGTAATTGATTTGGCAACCAAATTTGAAAACTTCGTTAACGGGATATTTGACGTCACTGGAATTGTATATTATCTATCGATAATTGTATTGTTTATATTCTTATCAGTACAGTCATTACAAAAAAGACGTTGGAGTTAAAGGAGGGGCAAAATGAAAATTAGTGAAAAATTTAAAAATAAAAAGGCAGATATGACGCCTAAATTCATAAATAAAAAGAGTTTAAAAAATGGTTCCTACAGTATGGTGATATCGGCACTGATGATTGCCATTGTAGTTATTGTTAATTTAGCAGTATCACATTTGCCATCTACCTATACCAAATTTGATTTAAGTGATACCAAGCTCTTTACGATATCAGATGAAACTAAGAATATTTTAGGTAATTTGAAAGATGAAATTACAATTTATCTGATTGCACAAGATGGCAGTGAGGATAAAACCATAACGGAATTGCTTGATAAATATAAAGCTTTATCCTCCAATATATCAGTTGTTTATAAGGATCCGGTATTGTATCCAAATTTTGTATCAGGCTACACATCGGACGGCTTAAATGAAAACAGTCTAATTGTTGAGAGCGCAAAGCGATCCAAGGTTGTCGATTACAGTGATATTTTTCAAACTACAACCGATTATACAACCTATGAATCCACAACAGAATTTGATGGAGAAGGTCAGCTTACAAGTGCAATTGATTTTGTAACTTCAGACAATCTGCCTATCATTTATACATTGGAAGGCCATAACGAGCAAACATTATCAGATAGCTTACAGCAAGAAATTACGAAACAAAATATTACAGTGCAGTCCGTGAGCCTTGTAACAAGTGAAGCGGTGCCTGAGGACTGTGGCTGCTTATTGATTTATTCTCCGTTAAAAGATATTTCAGAAGAGGAATCAACGAAAATAGCGGATTATTTAAATTCCGGAGGAAATGCGTTTATTGTTTCTGGCTATACAGAAGATGAATTGACAAATTTCAATGCTTTATTAGCAAGTTACGGAGTTTCTAAAACGGCTGAGGTAGTATTTGAAGCAGATGCAAATTATTATGCAATGCCATATAATCATTATCTTGTCCCTGAAATTAACAGTCATGAAATAACATCTCCACTTATTTCCGCAAAGGAAAAGATACTTCTTCCTTATGCAATGGGAATTAAGCAACTAGATACGAAGCCGGACACCATTACTATTACAAGTCTGCTTAGTACAACTGATTCCGCTTATGGCAAATTATTAACACAAAATACTGCTACGACAGAAAAGGAATCCGGAGATACAGAAGGACCATTTGATTTGTCTGTTGTGATAACCAATACAATTGACGAAAATACAGAGAGTAAAATTATTTTAACCGGGTCAGACTATTTATTAGATGATGGAGCAAATAAAACTGTATCAGGTGGTAATCATGATTTTATTATTAACGCACTTGGCTATTTATGTGAGCACGAAAGCAGTATCAGCATTCATTCAAAAAGCATTGACAGCCAAAAGCTTGTGCTAACAGCAGCTCAAATCAATTTCTGGACCACGATTATTATGATATTACTTCCTCTTGCTGTAGTAATAACGGGAATTATAGTATGGTTTAGAAGGAGAAAGAAATAATGACAAAAAAAAGTAAAATGATAAAGCTAATCACCATGATTATTATTCTTGTTTCTGTTCTTGTTGCATACATTGCAGTAGAGAAAGTGAATAAGAATACTCAAGAAAAAGAATCACTCGATAGTGAAAATGCAGAGTCTATTTCTATTAATTCTATAGATCCAGAAGCTGTTGCAGCATTTTCTTATACTTATGATGGAATAGATTATGGATTTTATAAAGAAAATGATATATGGTATAGCTCAAATGATCCGACTAAGGAGCTTGATCAAGATAAAGTAAGCAATTTGGCACAAAATTTTCAAAATGTTACAGCCAGTAGATTAGTAGAAGAATCTGCTTCTGATTTATCGCAATATGGATTAGATCATCCAGACAATATTATAAAGGTAACGGATACAGATGGAAATACAACCAGTTATGATATTGGAAGCTTAAATGAAACGGTCAATGGTTATTATATTAAGCTGGAAGATAAAAATACTATATATTTGATTAGTACTTTCCCAACTGAGTTTTCTTATTCTCTCGATGATTTAATAAAAACGCAAGAGGAAAGTACGGATGAAGCAAGTGATGACAATGTAACAGATGCAACTGATTCTACAGAGACAACAACACAAGAATAAATTAAAATGTATAAAGTAAAAACTTTTTGTGCATATTAATAGTGAAATTCTAAATGTAAAGGAGAACACTATTATGAAAAAGTTTAAAAAATTTTGTGTTGGAGCATTAGTAGTATTATCTATTTCCTGTTTAGCAGCATGTACCAAGGATAAAACGACCACAGACGAAACAAATACTACTACAACAGAAAGTGGAACAAAAAAAGCAACTGATACAACAACTGATACAACAACTGATACTAACAAATCAACCGATACAAACAAAGCGGACGGAAATACCGGTACAACTACTACAGATAACACTGCAACAACAACCGACAATACAACAACAACCGACAATACAACAAATAAAGAAGGTGTTGTAAATGAGGCAGTTGATAAGGTAGAGGATAAAGTGACTGATGACACTAAAACGGCAGATACCACTACAAACACTACTACTACAAATGGTAAGTAAAAATAAGCTTGTATAAAGAGAGTGGTTTGTATATAATATTTCATAAGGCTAAGTGAAACATGAAATCATTTAAGTTTTACTTAGCTTTAATTATTATTACGTTATCTAAAGCATTAAGAATTTAGATAATAGGGAGGGCACTATGAGGTTTCGACCATGTATTGACATACATAATGGTAAAGTGAAGCAAATAATAGGTGGATCACTAACAGATGAATTTGATAGGGCAGAGGAGAATTATGTATCTGAATTAGATGCAAAATACTATGCAAAATTTTATCAAAAAGATCATTTAAAGGGTGGACATATTATATTGCTTAATCATGAAGATTCCAGTTACTATAAAGAAACAAAAAGGCAGGCAGTGCAGGCACTTAACTCATATCGAGGTGGATTACAGATAGGAGGGGGAATTCGTGCAGATAATGCTTGTTATTATTTGGAAGATGGAGCCAGTCATGTCATTGTAACTTCCTATGTATTTAAAAATGGAAGAATTGATATAAATAATTTGGAAAGAATTAAATCTGCTGTTGGAAAAGAGCACTTGGTTATTGATCTTAGTTGTAGGCAAAAGAATAATGAATATTATATTGTAACAGATCGTTGGCAGAAATTTACAGATGTAACAGTGAGCGAAGAGACTCTTGATTTTTTTAAAGATTATTGCGATGAATTTCTTATACATGCAGTTGATGTAGAGGGGCAGGCCTCAGGAATTGAAATAAAACTTGCGAAAATGCTTGGAGCATGGGGCAAAATCCCAATTACTTATGCGGGCGGAATCGGTAGTTTCCATGATTTAGAATTACTAAAAAGTCTGGGAGAAAATAAGTTGGATGTTACAATTGGCAGTGCACTCAATTTATTTGGTGGAAATATGGAATACAGAAAAGTTATAGAATTTATGAATCAATAAATTGAATCAGCAAAAATAAGGTGCCTTACTTTTTATATAAGTACGAACTATTTCCTAAATGCACAATTGGCGGATGAGAAACTTATGTGTTCTCTCCGCCAAGTATGCATAATGTGCAAGGCACATTATATTTCTTCTAGTCACTTGAAATAGCTTTAATCAAAAATAACAAATCGAAATTTATATTAATGAAAAAGGCACATTTAAAAATAACTGATTATAATTTGCTTACGTTAGTAGCCTGAGGACCTTTAGCACCGTTAACAATTTCAAATTGAACAGCCTGTCCTTCTTCTAATGATTTAAATCCGTCCATAACAAGTCCTGAATAATGTACAAAAACATCATTTCCTTCTTCGTCCGAAATAAATCCGTAACCTTTTTGGTTGTTAAACCATTTTACTGTACCTTTGTTCATAATGATATACCTCCATATAAATAAAAAAATAAATTGTATTGTGTTGCAAATATTGCAACATGTCTAAAGAATATCACAAAAGTTACAGCTTGTAAAGATAAAAAATTAAAATATTAGTAAAAAACTAACAATGAATGAAGAAATGTTACTTGGCAATTAGGTAATTGTAACAATTAAATGCAAAAGACGACAGAAAAACAAAAAAAATGTATATTCAAATAGATAAACAATGCATTTTGATTGTATATTATAACGGATTATTTAAAAAGTCCAAAATATTTCAAAAAATGCTAGTCAAACTAAGATTTAAAGAGTATGATATCTGTTAGCTATTTAAAATAAATGGGATCATAAAAACGTTTTTTAAAATGATAATTTGGACTTAATGATATTTGAAAGGAATAAGAAAAATGATGGCGCTCATTTATAAGAAGTTAACGCAATCACAAATGATTGTTATAGGTTTTTTAATAATTATATTAACAGGAACATTTTTGCTGATGCTTCCAATCTCAAATAGAGAAATGGGTGGAGCAAGCTTCTTAGAGGCACTGTTTACAGCAACCTCAGCAACTTGCGTGACTGGTTTAGTGGTTAGGGATACATACCAGTATTGGACCTTGTTTGGTCAAGTTGTCATATTAATATTGATACAAATTGGTGGATTGGGATTTATGACAATTGGTGTATTTTTCTCTATCATTTTAAGAAGAAAAATAGGCCTTAGAACGCGAGGAATACTTCAGGAAAGTGTTAACACATTACAAATTGGAGGGATTGTACGATTAGCCAAAAAGATAATATTGGGAACTGCCATTTTTGAAGGAATAGGAGCGATTATATTATCAATTCGTTTTTACAAACGGTTTGGTTTGATAAAAGGAATATACTACGGAATTTTTCATTCTATCTCAGCATTTTGCAATGCTGGTTTTGATTTAATGGGACAAAAAAATAAATATATATCGCTGTCTGAATATACAGATGATTGGATCATCAATGTAACGATAATGCTGTTGATTATAATAGGTGGAATTGGTTTCTTAGTATGGGATGATATATCTAAGAATAAGTTAAATTACAAAAAGTATAAACTGCATAGCAAGATAGTGTTAATTACAACAACAATTTTAATTTTGGGCGGAGCTGCTTTATTTTATATTTTTGAGAGAAATTATTTAATGAAAGATTTGTCTGATAGTGGAATAATTCTAAGTTCATTGTTTAGCTCTGTTACAGCCAGAACAGCAGGTTATAATACAATAGATACGGCATTATTACAGGATAACAGTAAGTTACTTACGATGTTGTTAATGTTTATTGGAGGAAGCCCAGGTTCCACAGCGGGCGGAATTAAAACAACAACCTTGGTGGTTTTAATTTTGTATTTAAGAGCTAATATTAAGAAAATAAATGGTTGTAACATATACGGACGTCGTCTTGATGATGAAACAATCAAAAAGGCAAGTGCGGTGCTTTGTACAAACTTATTTTTAACCGTAGGAGCGGCACTGGTAATTTCAACCGTTCAGCAATTTACTCTAACAGATATTTCCTTTGAAATATTATCAGCAATAGGGACTGTTGGTATGTCAACTGGAATTACGAGAGATTTAAACACAGTATCAAGAATAGTTATTATATTTCTAATGTTTTGCGGCAGAGTTGGCAGCTTGAGTTTTGCACTGTCTATTGGCAGCAACAAAAAAACAATACCGGTAGCCCAGCCAATTGAGCACATCACGATAGGATAGGAGAAGAGTATGAAATCAATATTAATAATAGGAATGGGACGTTTTGGTCAGCATTTATGTAAAAATTTAAACAAATTAGGCAATGAAGTCATGATAATAGATTTGCTAGAAGAAAAATTATCCGATTTACTCCCTTTCGTAACGGCCGCTAAAATTGGGGATTGTACAAACGAAGAAGTGTTAAAAAGCCTGGGAATCAGCAATTTTGATATTTGTTTTGTATGCATAGGTTCGAATTTTCAAAGTAGTTTAGAGATTACAAGCCTTGTTAAAGAATTAGGTGCAAAATACGTAATTAGTAAAGCGAATCGTGATATCCATGCTAAGTTTCTTTTGAGAAACGGAGCAGATGAAGTAATTTATCCAAATCGTGATATTGCAGAAAAATTAGCAGTCCGATGCAGCGCTAATCATGTATTTGATTATGTGGAATTAACAGAGGGGTATTCCATAGTTGAGATTCCACCGTTGAGTTCATGGTTGGGAAAGAGTATTAAGCAGATTGGAATAAGACCTAATTTTCGTGTAAGTATTTTGGGAATTAAAAAGGAAGATAGTGAAGTAAAGCTATTACCGCCTGCTGACTATATTATTACTGGAAAAGAACACTTAATGATAATAGGAATGAAATCAGATATTGATAAAATACTTGCAGATACCAGATAACAAACATAGAGATAAATGTCATGAAAGGTAAAATATTGCTATTAGCAATATTTTACCTTTTTTAAGCAAAAAAATAGGTTATTAAAACAATTTTATTGTGTTATATTATAGAACAGTTTAGAGATAATAAAGCAATATAAAACATAAGAAATAAATGGAGGAACTATTATGGGTAAAATTGCACTCATCACAGGAGTAACAGGTCAGGATGGCTCTTATTTGTCAGAATTATTGTTGGACAAAGGGTATGAGGTACACGGAATTATTAGAAGACATAGTAGTATTAGTACAGAAAGAATTGAACATTTGTGTAATAACAGACAGATTAAGAATGATAAATTTAAACTTCATTATGGAGACTTATCTGATTCAAGTAATATTAATAATTTATTATGTAAAATTAAGCCGGATGAAATTTATAATTTGGGGGCACAATCTCATGTAGGCGTATCTTTTGAAGTACCAGAATATACGGCAGATGTAACCGGAATTGGAACCTTAAGACTTTTAGAGGCGATTCATATGCTTAAAGCAGATACAAAATTTTATCAGGCATCTACCTCAGAATTATTCGGAGGCTTGCCAAAAACAGCACCGCAGAATGAGAATACTATGTTTTATCCAAAGAGTCCGTATGGAGTAGCAAAGCTCTATTCCTATTGGATTACTGTCAATTATCGAGAGTCTTATGATCTGTTTGCTTCAAACGGAATTCTATTTAATCATGAATCCCCTCGCAGAGGTGAGACTTTCGTAACCAGAAAGATTACAAGAGCGGTAGCTGGAATTGCTAATGGAACCTTAGATAAGCTGTCTCTTGGAAATATGAATGCAAAAAGAGACTGGGGATATGCAGGCGATTATGTAGAAGGAATGTGGAGAATTCTACAGCAGGATAAGCCAAGTGACTATGTACTGGCAACAGGTGAAACACATACAGTTCGTGAATTTGTTGAGCTAGCCTTTGCCGAAATCAGTATAGAACTTGAATGGCAGGGACAAGGCGTTGATGAAAAGGGATATGATAAGAAAACAGGAAAGCTGTTAGTTGACGTTGACCCTGCATTCTTTCGACCAGCGGAGGTAGAAATTTTATGTGGTGACCCAAGTAGAGCACAAAAAGAGCTTGGCTGGACAAGGGGAGTAAGCTTTAGAGATCTTGTTACTATGATGGTGAAATCAGATATTGAAAAATCAGGAAAAGTAGAGTATGTTAGTAACTATGGTTTTATAGAAAAAATAGGTTAAGAAGGATAGAAAGGGTATCATCAATATGGAGAAGAATTCAAGGATATTTGTTGCAGGTCATAGGGGAATGGTAGGTTCGGCAATAGTCAGAACATTAGAAGCATATGGTTATACCAACATAGTAAAAGTAAGCAGCAGTGAATTAGACTTAAGAAGACAAGCACAGGTAGAGGAATTTTTTGAGAAAGAAAAAATTGAATATGTTTTTTTGGCTGCTGCCAAGGTTGGTGGAATCATGGCAAACAGTAACTATCCGGCTGATTTTATGTATGATAACATGATTTTGGAAATGAATGTGATTAAAAGCTCTTTGGATCATCAAGTTAAAAAATTAATGTTTTTAGGAAGCTCATGCATATATCCCAGAATGGCACCCCAGCCAATGAAAGAGGACTGTTTACTGACTAGTGAATTAGAAAAAACGAATGAAGCATATGCATTGGCTAAAATCTCAGGTCTTAAATATTGTGAATATTTAAATAAGCAGTATAAAACCGATTTTATTAGTGTAATGCCAACAAATCTATATGGAATCAATGATAATTACCATCCTGAGAATTCACATGTTTTACCTGCTTTATTGCAAAGAATTCATCTTGCAAAAAAGAATAACGAGCCTGTCGTTACCATATGGGGAAGTGGTAAGCCATTACGAGAATTTCTTTATGCGGATGATTTGGCAGATGCATGTGTGTATTTAATGAACCATTATTCAGGAAATGAAACTGTAAACATTGGAACTGGTAAGGAAATAGCAATAAATGAGCTGGCTGAAACGATCAAAAAGATAGTAGGGTATCAAGGTGAAATTGTTTATGATTTATCAAAGCCTGACGGAACTCCAAGAAAATTATTAGATGTAAGTAAATTAGAAAGTCTTGGCTGGAAATATAAGACTGAGATATCAAATGGAATCAAGCTTGTGTATGAAGATTATCTAATAAATAAAGAACATCATATAAGATGATTTTGGTATTTTGAATGGGAATGTGCTCTGCACATTCTTTTTTTAGTTCATAGGAAAGACCTTATTGTTAACGTATAATAGCTTTGATTCTATGAAATAAAATTACAATGTGCACGAATGCAAAAGGAAACTTAATTTTCGATTATCTATTTGTGAATAAATTTACCGCTTTTAAGAGAAAATGTATAATAACGAAAAAAGTTTGCCTATGCCAAGCATGGCAATATAAAAATAATCGATAAGGAGAAACACTTTATGGGTAAGAAAGTTTCGAAAACACTGGTTGCAGGAGCGACTGCTGCAGCTACGGTAGTAGCCATTTCAGCGGCAAAAAAAAATGCAAAATATCAGCAAATAAAAAACGCTGAAGTTCAAATGAAAAATTATAATCCGGGTAATAAACAAGTATATTTTATAGGTGGAGGACTTGCCAGTATGGCGGGTGCAGCTTATTTGATTCGTGACTGCAACTTCCAAGGTCAGAATATACACATATATGAAGGGATGCACATTTTGGGGGGCAGTAATGATGGAAATGGTACCTCGGAGAAAGGGTTTGTGTGTCGTGGCGGCAGAATGCTTAATGAAGAAACCTACGAAAACTTCTGGGAGCTTTTTTCTTCTATTCCCTCAATAGAGGAACCAGGGAAGAGCGTGACACAGGAAATCCTTGATTTTGATCACATGCATCCAACTTGCGCTAAAGCTAGACTTCTAGATAAGGATGGCAAAATTGTAGATGTAAAAAGTATGGGATTGCATAAAGAGGATAGAATAGCGCTTGCTAAATTAATGATGACGCCGGAAGATAAGCTTGACGATATGACAATTCAGGAATGGTTTGCACATGCACCTCAATTCTTTGAAACGAATTTCTGGATTATGTGGCAGACCACTTTTGCATTTCAAAAGTGGAGCAGTCTGTTTGAATTTAAACGATATATGGAGAGAATGATATTTGAATTCAGCCGAATTGAGACATTAGAAGGAGTTACAAGAACGCCGTACAATCAATATGAAAGTGTAATCCTTCCTTTAAAACAATATTTGGTAGACAAAGGAGTAAATTTCATTACAAATTGTACTGTAAGTGATATTGATTTTAAGGAAGACAGCAATATCACAGTAACAACTTTACATCTGGATCGATATGGGGAGGAAGAACTTGTCAATTTAAAAGAGGGAGATTTATGCTTTATGACAAACGGCTGTATGACAGATTGTGCAACCTTAGGCAATTACTCTGAACCTGCCAAAATGGACTCGTCTAATCCGATATCTGCTGAATTATGGCATAAGGCAGCCGCTAAGAAGACGGGTCTTGGTGATCCAACTCCTTTTTTTTCCAAGCCGGAAGAAACAAACTGGGAAAGCTTTACGGTTACTTGTAAAAGTGATAAGCTTCATAAACTAATCGAACAAATCTCAGGTAATGTAGCAGGCAGCGGAGCTCTCATGACCTTTAAAGATTCCAATTGGCTAATGAGTATCGTAGTTGCTGCACAGCCCCATTTTAAAAACCAAACGGCTAAGGAGAGGATATTCTGGGGATATGGTCTATATACAGGAAATAATGGAGATTATGTACAAAAGCCAATGAGAGACTGCAATGGTGAGGAAATATTAGATGAAATGCTGTATCATTTACATTTACAGGACAATACAGATGAAATAAAGATGGATATTGTTAATGTGATTCCTTGTATTATGCCATATGTAGATGCACAATTCCAACCTAGAAAAATGTCTGACAGACCTTTCGTGGTACCAAAAAATTCAACTAATTTTGCCATGATAAGCCAGTTCGTTGAAATTCCAAAAGATATGGTATTTACAGAAGAGTATTCCGTAAGGGCAGCAAGAATTGCAGTATATACGCTACTTGGAATTTCTACAGCAGGTATATGTCCAGTAACTCAATTTATGAAAGATCCGGTAGTTTTAGTAAACGCTCTGAAAACAGCATATCGATAAAATTTATGAACAGCAGATCATTTTGTAGAACTGCTGTTTATTTTATAGGAATTGATTCTATGAAATAAAACAGAATGCGCACGAATGCAAGAGGAGAATGTCACTGCCTGACAGCATTCGGCTTGGCAAAGCGGTCAAGACCTTCGTGAGTGAAGGATTAGAGAGCTGATGCGGACTTGTACGCTTTGCTCTAAAAAAATATTTTAAAATTAAATTATTGACGAATATAATATTTTTTATTATAATAGTTAGAAATCAAACTAATTACGAGAAAGGTGATGTATGAAAATAAAAAGTATTGGAAAATCGATTATTGATTTATCCTATCTGCTCAAAAGAGATATGGATCAGGCGATAGCCGGACATGGTCTAACAAGAATGCAGGCAGTAATTTTGAAATTTTTGGATAACGAATCGGGAAAGAGGGATATTTTTCAAAAAGATATCGAAAAGGAATTCAGGATAAGAAAATCCTCTGTTACGAGTGTATTACAATTATTGGAAAAGAACGGCTATATTGAACGGGAAAGTATGAAAGAGGATGCAAGATTTAAGAAAATTGTTTTAACCGAAAAAGCAAGGCAAGTGAATAAGATGATAGGTAATGGTCTGGAAAAAAGAGAAATTAGATTTCAGCAGGTGTTAACAAAAGATGAGTTAGTAAATTTTTTTCAGATTATGGATAAAATATCAGGAGTAGTTGAAGAATCTTAGAAAGAAGTTGAAAACATCCTCTTTAGGCAATTAAGTGACATAAAAGAAACAATATGGAGAAAAATATGATAAAAAAATTATATGGTTATATTGGTGAATACAAAAAAGAAACCTTATTAACACCAATATTTGTAATGTTAGAAGTAATATTTGAAATATTTATACCTACATTAATGGCATTGATTATTGATAAGGGTCTGGCATCAGGCGATGTGTATTATGTAATAAAAATAGGCCTAGTCATGATTGTCATTTCCTTATTATCCTTAATTAGTGGTGCATTGGGAGGAAAATATGGAGCAACTGCTTCGGCAGGTTTCGCAAGAAATCTTCGCAAGGCGATTTATAATAACATCCAGGAATTTTCTTTTGGTAATATAGATAAATATTCCACCGCAGGTCTGATTACAAGATTGACTACGGATGTGACAAATGTGCAAAATGCATTCCAGATGATAATCAGGATGTGTGTAAGGGCCCCCTTTATGCTGATGAGTGCAATGCTAATGTCATTTATATTGAATGCAAGGCTGGCACTTGTATTCTTGGGAGCTACCATTTTTCTTGGAACAGCACTTTATTTTATAATGACGAGAGTACATCCTTACTTTGTTTTGGTATTTAAAAAGTATGACAGTTTAAATGCAAGCGTACAAGAAAATTTAACAGGAATTCGAGTGGTTAAAGCTTATGTGAAAGAGGATTATGAAGTAGAAAAGTTTAAAAAAGCATCGAAAACTTTATATGAGTGTTTTATTAAGGCGGAAAAAATAATCATTCTAAATGCCCCATTGATGCAATTTACCATGTATACATGCATTATGTTGTTATCTTGGCTTGGAGCAAAGATGATTGTTTCAAATACGATGGCTACAGGTCAATTAATGAGTTTTTATACCTATGCAACAAATATTTTAATGAGTCTAATGATGATATCCATGGTATTCGTAATGGTAATTTTGGCAAAATCCTCAGCGGAACGTATTATTGAGGTATTAGAGGAAAGAAGTGATTTATTGGTTGCAGCAAATCCAATCACTGAGGTGATGGATGGTTCAGTTACTTTTGAACATGTCTCGTTTAGTTATGGAAACGATATCAATAAGTTGGTGTTGGAGGATGTGCATATATCCATAAAAGCAGGAGAGACGGTTGGAATTATTGGTGGAACAGGCAGTGCCAAATCCTCATTGGTACAGTTGATTCCTCGTTTATATGATGCGACAAAAGGATGTGTTAAAGTTGGAGGCGTTGACGTAAAAAATTATGATATTGAAACCTTACGAGATGATGTATCCGTAGTATTGCAAAAGAATGTACTTTTTTCAGGTACTATTATAGATAATTTACGCTGGGGAAATAAGGATGCCACAGAAGAAGATATTATTCGAGTTTGTAAGCAGGCACAGGTCAGTGAATTTATTGAAGGACTTGAGGATAAATACAACACTTACATAGAACAGGGTGGAAGTAATGTATCAGGAGGACAAAAGCAAAGATTGTGTATTGCAAGGGCATTGCTTAAAAAGCCTAAAATCCTTATTTTGGATGATTCGACAAGTGCAGTGGATACAAAAACAGATTCCCTCATTCGCAAGGCATTTATGGAAGAAATACCGGATACAACCAAGATTATTATTGCACAAAGAATATCTTCTATAGAGGATGCAGATAAAATATTGGTATTAAATGATGGAAGAGTAGATGGGTTTGGAACACATGAAGAGTTATTAAAATCGAATCAAATCTATAAGGAAGTATATGAATCTCAAATGAAAGGAGCACAAGTATAATGGCAGGAATGAATCGAAATTTAAGACCCGTAAAGAAAAGTAAAAATGCCGGTAAGACCTTGAAGAGACTTATTGTATATATTTTAAAGCAATACAAATTACAATTTATGCTGGTTGCTGCTTGCATTATAATAAGCTCACTTGCAGGTGTTGTTGGAACCTTGTTTTTGAAAAATCTGATTGATGACTATATTCTACCATTGCTTGGACAAAGTGATCCTAATTTTATTCCACTTCTAAGAGCTATTATGATGATGGCAGTCATTTATTATATTGGTGTTATCTGCACTTATTTGTATAGCCGTATTATGATCCAGATATCGCAAGGTACGTTAAAAAAAATAAGAGATGATTTGTTTTCTCATATGGAGTCCTTGGCAATACCTTTTTTCGATCAAAATGCTCATGGAGACTTGATGAGCTTATACACAAATGATACAGATACGCTAAGACAGATGATTAGTCAAAGCTTGCCGCAACTGCTAAACTCTATCGTAACGGTCATCAGTGTCTTTATATCAATGGTAGTACTTAGTGTACCACTTGCTGCATTGTCCATTTTTGTAGTAATAATTATGTTAAAAATAACAAAAACGATTGGTCAAAAGAGTGCAACCTATTTTGTGGCACAGCAAAAGGATTTGGGAGCTATCAATGGCTACATTGAGGAAATGATGGAAGGTCAAAAGGTAGTAAAGGTATTTAACCACGAACAGGAAGCGAAAAAAAGATTTGATGAATTAAATGGAGAACTGTTTAACAGCGCCAATCAAGCTAATATTTTTGCTAACATATTAATGCCAATTATGGGTAATTTAGGATATGTCAGCTACGTTCTGACTGCAGTAGTAGGTGCACTGCTGGCAATGAGTGGAACGTTTGGCTTTACAATCGGTGCGTTGGCATCCTTTCTGCAATTGACAAGGAGCTTCAATATGCCAATAACACAGATGTCTCAGCAATTGAATGCAGTTATTATGGCTTTGGCAGGTGCAGAGAGAATCTTTCATATTATGGATGAAGAGCCGGAAGAGGATGATGGTTACGTAAAGCTAGTCAATGCAAAGATCGATGAATATGGTAATATTACAGAAACGGTAGAACGAACCGGCATGTGGGCATGGAAGCATCCACATGAGGATGGTAGTATTACTTATACAAGAGTTCTCGGAGATGTGGTATTTGAGAATGTAGATTTTGGGTATACCGAGGGAAAAATTGTACTCCATGATGTTGCTTTATACGCTAAACCAGGACAAAAGATAGCATTTGTTGGATCGACAGGAGCAGGTAAGACTACCATTACGAATTTAATTAATCGATTTTATCCAATTATGGATGGTAAGATTCGATACGATGGAATTAATATTAATAAGATTCATAAATCCGATTTACGACAATCCTTGGGAATTGTATTGCAGGATACCCATCTGTTTACTGGAACAGTTGCAGAAAATATTCGTTATGGTAAACTAGATGCTACAGACGAAGAGGTGATAAAAGCTGCAAAGCTTGCAAATGCGGATGGCTTTATCCAGCATTTACCTGAAGGATACAACTCGATTCTAACAGGAGATGGAGGAAGCTTGTCACAGGGACAAAGACAACTATTAGCCATTGCAAGAGCTGCCATTGCAAATCCGCCTGTTCTTATATTAGATGAAGCAACATCTAGTATTGATACAAGAACAGAAGCAATTGTACAGCAGGGCATGGATCGCCTTATGGAGGGCAGGACAGTATTTGTAATTGCACATAGGCTTTCAACGGTTAAAAATTCTGATGTCATTATGGTTTTGGAGCAGGGTAGAATTATTGAAAAAGGAAGTCATAATGATTTAATAATGCAGAAAGGCAAATATTATCAGCTTTATACAGGAGCTTTTGAGTTAGCATAAATTTAACGCAAAAAATGTATAATTTTATCGAAAAATGTATTATAATAGTGATAGTGAATATTAAACAGTTTTTATGACAAAAAATATATTATTAGATTCAATCATTTATGTAGTATCAGAAAGGAAAAACTATGATAAACGACGAATATATAACGCTAGCACTAAACAAATGTAAAAGCATAGCATTAATTGCACATGATAATATGAAAAACGATTTGATAGAATGGTGTAAAGAACACTATGATATATTGAAAAAACATATGTTGTGTGGGACAGGAACAACAGCCAGAATGATTACAGAAAAAGCCGGCTTGCCGGTAAAAGGCTATAATAGCGGTCCACTGGGAGGTGACCAGCAAATAGGAGCAAAGATTGTTGAAGGCAAAATAGATTTAGTAATATTCTTTTCAGATCCTTTGACAGCTCAACCTCATGATCCAGATGTAAAAGCCTTGCTTCGAATTGCTCAGGTATATGATATTCCGATTGCAAACAATAAAGCTACGGCTGATTTTATGATTACATCTCCATATGTAAATGAGATATATGAGCATCAGGTAATTAATTTCAATAAAAATATTAAGGATAGAGCAAGCACACTGTAATTCATGAAAAAAGTCATTTACTATTTTATAAAAGAATAGTAAATGACTTTTTTTATTGGGGATGAGTGAATTAATATATCATTTATATTGAAATGAGAATATCTTGTTGCAATCAAGTAAAGCAGAATATTGATCGTTATTATTGATAAAATATAGTCGAATTTGATACTTTGTAGAAATATAGTTAGAATTTTATTTGTAATTTAAAGGGATTATCGAAAACTATTAATCAATTTGACTATTTAATTAGTGAAAATATAGATTGAAATGCAGGAAAGCATTAAAATATCAATGGTTAAAAGTGATAAGCAGTATCAAAATTGATTATTGTACGTGCATTTAAAACAATGGTATATTTTGGTTGTAGTACAATAATCAAAATGGAGAGGAGAGCAATGAAATGAAAAAGATTTGGGGTAAAATAAATCGTTTGTTGGCGATAATGATAGTAATATCATTAGTGGGGGCTAATCTATTTACTTCGGTAATAACATCTTATGCGAAAGAAATAGCGGCAGCAGACGATATTAAGGATGAAGAAGCATCACAGGAAATGGAAACAGAAACAAAAGAAGAAACAAAAGAAGAGACAAAAGTAGAGACAAAAGAAGAGACAAAAGTAGAGACAAAACAAGAAACAAAACAAGAAACAAAAGAAGAAACAAAAGAAGAGACAAAAGAAGAGATAGCAGAAGAGACAAAAGTAGAAACAACAGAGGGGAAAGTATTTTACTTTGGAGAAGGGAAAGACATTTCAAAAGATACTCTTTTTAGTGAGGAGATAGGTTATGGCTATAGTGATGTAACTTATCAGGAGGAAGCACCCGGTTGGGTTTCTAACGTTTATTATCCAAGAGAGGCTAAGATAGTTCAGGGTGTTGCTTCCTATGTTGAAGACAAAACGGACTGCGCCGCAATTTCAAGTAAGGTGTGGACAGAGACAGAAAGTACAGGGTATGGCGTGTTTACCTATGAGGATACTTCAACCTTGGACTTTGCTCTTGAACCGGCTAATTATAATGTGACAATAACTCTGGTTAATCCAACAGACAATGAAATTACAGCGTATTTGGAATCAGAGGACATTACGAAAATAAAAGACATTGCAATAGGAGCAGAGGAAGAAAAAGAGGTTGAATTTACTGCCTGTTTAGTGGATGGTGTATTGAACCTGAAATTTTTAGCCTCAAGTGCTGCTACGTCACAAGCAGATGCAAAGATACAAACGATATATGTAAAAAGTATAAGCTTTAATAAAATTGAAAATAAAGAAGGAAGTAAACCAACGATTTTCATAGCATCAGACTCAACCGTTCAGACCTATGATTCCTATTACTATCCACAGACGGGGTGGGGACAGGTATTATATAATTTTTTTGGCGAGTTTGTAGAGGAGAGAGAATGTGAAAATGCAAATTACAGTCAGAGTCAGACCTATGAAACATCAAATGTTATTATTGAAAATCGGGCAATCGGGGGTAGAAGTTCAAAATCATTTATAGAAGAAGGTAAACTTGATGATTTGTTAGAGGATGTAAAGCCTGGAGATTATTTGCTGGTTCAGTGGGGGCATAATGATGCAACCTATTCAAGACCAAACCGATATGTTTCCGCAGAGAATTTTGAAAAATGGCTGCAATACTATATAGATGGAGCAAAACAAAGAGGTGCAACCTGTATCTTAGTTACGCCGGTTGCAAGATATAGCTATAAGACAACAGAAAGCAAAGAGCTTGATACCTTTGTCAGCAACTTTGAAGCCTATCGTAATGTAATGAAAAAAATTGCAAACGAACAAAACGTTCCTATTGTTGATTTGACAGCTTTGTCAATTGATGTCTGCAATTCCTTTGGCATAGAGGGGGCAAAATCGCTCTTTCTTCAGTTGGCAGCAGGAGAATATGAAGGCTATTATGCAGGCGGAGTATCGGATTCTACACACTTACAGTACTATGGAGCTTATAAATTTGCACAATGTGTTGCAAACGGAATTCAAAATAACGAGCAATTAAAAGGGCTTGCCGCGTATATAACACTTACCTTAGCACAAAATAAGCCATCTATACCAGACAATTTATCAATTGCAGAAGTAGGAGCATCCAGCATAGCACTAAGCTGGAATGCTTCAAAGGATGCAGAGCTATATTATATCTATCGTCAGGAACTAGAGGGTGACCAAAAGGCAGACGACGTCGATTTTTCCAACGCAGATAAGTATTCAGTCAGCTCCAAGACCGCATATACAGATTCTTCATGTGATGGCGGTAAGACCTATGTATATGCGGTGGCTGGCTTTAATGAATTGGGAGTGGGAGAATTATCCAATCGAATTACTGTTTCGACCAAATCATCTGCCTACAAATTTGACTTTGGGATTGCGTCTGCTAAGAATGCAATGTCAGGCTGGACGGAAGTTACAGAAAATCAGATGTATTCTAAGGAGGCAGGCTACGGCTTTGTGAAAGCACCTGGGAATGGAAGAAACCGTTTTGGTAACGGCAACACTGACTCTTCGGCTATGGCAGACGATTTTTGTCTTGGAGAGGCAGAATTTACACTTGACCTTGCAAATGGAGATTATGAGGTGACAATTTATGCCTGCGATTTACTTGCGGGAACAAGTACAATTAAGGCTAGCTATACCGCAGAAGGTATTTCGGTTGGGACACTTTCTACTAAGCAGGCTTTAGCAAGTATAACAGGAAAAGTCCGTGTTACAGACGGACAGCTTAACATAGGAATTGGAGGGACGAATGCCTATATCAATGGGTTGGAAGTGACCAAAATCTTAGGGACGCCAACTATGTTAAGTTATTCAGAAATGAATTTTACTCAAAAGCAGGCTACGTTCTTAATTAATTTTACAGGAATAGACGAAGCTTCCTATTATAATGTATATCAAAAGGCTTCTACTGATCAGAGTTTCTCTGTCGCAAAGACGATTCAGGCAGCACAGATAGATGATTTAGATGCGCGGGCAATGGCCGCTCCACTTGGGGAAACCTATCAATACTATGTTACTGCGGTAACTTCTCTTGGTGCTGAAAGCGCAGCTAGCAACACAGTTGAAATTGTTATGCTAAGTGAGGAAGTAACACTTCCTGTTGCACCATCCAATGTAAGATGTGACAGTGCTAAGAACGGTAAAATTATGATTTCATGGGACAGTCAGACGGATGCCGATTCCTATATTATTTATCGTTCTTCAAAGACAGAGACAGAGAAAGGCTTTCAAGGCTTTACTAAGGTAGGAACGAGCACAAGTACAAGCTTTACCGATGAGAATAGCGATATAACAACCAATATTCATTATTATTACAAGGTGCAGGCTAAAAATAGCGGTGGTGTAGGCGAATTTTCTAAAGTATGCGAAACACCGATTACAGGTGAATTGGTAGCAGCAGCGCCGGAAAAATTAACCGATCGAGGTGTTGTAGCTGTAAACTTGTCAGGTGATAAAGGCGCGTCTACCAACCTATCAGCAACAGATTCTAAGGGAAAAGAATATACCAGCGGAGTCTATTTAAGCTGGAGAGCTTTTGAAAAAGATTTAATAGACAATAACAATTTGTCAACGACTTTTACTGTGTATCGAAATGACACAGCAATTGCTTCTAATATTTCAGTAACAAATCTGGTGGATGAAAGCGGCAGTACAGGAGATACTTATAAGGTGGTTGGAAGCAATGATGCATCCTTGGGGTTGAGCACCAAAGAAGTTGCAGTATGGAATAATCAATATCTTGAGCTTCAGCTCTATAAGCCAAAGGCTCAAACTATGCCAGACAACAGTACATGTACCTATGAGGCAAACGATATGTCAGTTGGTGATATAGACGGTGACGGAGAGTACGAGCTGTTTGTGAAATGGTATCCAAGCAATGCCAAGGATAATTCCTATTCAGGCTATACGGGCACCACCTTTATTGATGCATATGACATAGATATATCAACAGGAAAAGCCAAACTATTATATCGTGTAAATCTAGGAATCAATATTCGCTCAGGAGCTCATTACTCTCCGTTTCAGGTGTGGGACTTTGATGGAGACGGTAAGGCAGAATTAGCGATTAAAACCGCCGACTCAACTACAATTTATCAGAGCAGTGACGGAAGCGATGAGGGGCTGAAAGAAACAGGTTATGTAGGGGCATGCAATGCAGATGCCTTGCCTGTTGACAGCATTAGTGAAAAAAATGATTACAGAAATACATCTGGATATATACTTGAGGGACCGGAATATTTTACAATGTTTGATGATAACGGTACGATACTATCAACGGCTGCTTATCTTCCAGAGAGAGGAAGCGTTTCAGCATGGGGAGACACTTACGGCAATCGTGTTGACCGTTTTTTATCAGCTGTAGCATATTTAGACGGCCAGACACCATGTGCCGTATTTTGCCGTGGTTATTATACAAGAGCAGCCTTAACGGCATATTGTCTAATTGATACCAATCAAGACCAAATAGGAGATACACTTGATGTCTATTGGAAATTCGATACCAATGAATTGCTAGAAGAGTATGATAAAGACATAATAGAAGCACAGGGAAACCATGGGTTAAGCGTAAATGATGTTGATAATGATGGAAAAGATGAGATTATTTATGGTTCCTTAGTTGTTGATCATAATGGTTCCTTAAAATATTCAACAGGTTTAGGACACGGAGATGCAATGCATGTTTCAGATTGGGTAGAATGGAATGATGGGCTAGAGGTAATGCAGGTTCATGAACATGACAATGCAGCCTATCATGTAGAAATTCATGATGCAGAAACAGGCAAAGTATTAATGGGTTATTATACCGGAAAGGATACTGGTCGAGGGGTTGCCGCAGATATTGACCCGACATATCCATTTGCAGAATTTTGGTCCATCGCAAGACCAAGCGATGTTGCAGAGGAGGAGCCAGCGTGGGATTCCAAGGACGGAGGGGTTTATTCCTCCACTTCAACACTTGAAAATCTTATAACCATATCACAAAATTCACCGGCTTCAAATTTTTCAATTTTCTGGGATGGTGACTTACTAAGTGAAATATTTGATCATACCTTTGATAAAACAGCATATGTACCATTAACTACTACAATTGCAAAATGGAACTATGAAACAAGTAAAGAAGAAGTGACTTTTGAATCAGGTGAGGTTTTTACCTCTAATGGAACAAAGGGAAATGCAGGATTAATTGCAGATTTTCTTGGTGACTGGAGAGAGGAAATGATTCTTCGGTGTGCAGCTGATAACAGTAAAATCCGAATCTATACGACAACCATACAAACAGATTATGTGGTACCTTGTCTGATGGAAAATTTGGCATACCGAGAGGGTATAGCTTGGCAAAATGTCGGCTATAATCAGCCTGCCAATTTAAGCTATTTATTATCAGAAGGACTGATTACGGCACAAGTCACGGTAGAAGCAACGGATCAAAACAAAGTGACACTCAATTTTACACCGGCAAATGATGGCACCTATGGTAATGAGATACAAGGCTATGAAATATACAGGGCAGATGCAGGCAGCGATGATTTTTCCTTAATTACCACAATTAAAAATGACAGCTTATCAGTCAAAGATAAGACCACGGGTACAGAAATCATTTATGCTTATACAGATACAACAGTCAAATGTGGAAGTAGTTATCTATATAAAATTGCCGCCATTGTAAATGATAAGACCTCTTTTATGTCAAGAGCAGTCAGTGCCGATACACTGGTGGATATCAAGGAAATAAAAAAAATTGTACTGGATAGTCTTGTAGAGGATACACTTCTTACGGACGGACAAACAGTTGCTGATTTACTACCAAAAACAATCAGTGTAATTGATTCAAATGATAAGGAAGTTTTAACAGAGGTTACCTGGGAGGTAAACGAGGTTGACTTGTCAACGCCGGGAACCTATAAAGTATATGCCATAATCTCTGGGTATTCAAAAAAAGTAGAAACAACGGTAACCATTATAGAAAATACGGTAACAGGCTATACATCAATTGAAGATATAAAAGCAGTCGTTGGCAGCAATATAACGTTACCAGAAACTGTAGAAGTTACTTATTTGAATGGCTCAACAAAACAGATTCAAGTGGATTCATGGGAAGGAGATTTTAACAATAATGTGCTTGGTACTTATGCCTTAACTGCAAAGCTTAAGGAGATTGTTAATATTGAAGTAATTCTTAATGTTATAATAGTGAGTGATTATATTACAGCTTTAACAGAGCAATTAAATCCGATTGAGATAATTGTAAATCAAAAGCTTACAAGCAATGTCCTGCCTGCTTCAATTAAAGTAGAATATGCAAGTGGTAATAGTGGTATGTCAGAAATTATCTGGGATACAAATAATCAGGATACCTCAAAGGAAGGTGTTATAGCAATAACAGGAACAGTAAACGATTATGATTCTAAAGTTACATTATTGATTCGCATTGTACCATACAAAGCCTTGTATAAATTTGATTTTGGAATTAATAACGATCAGGTTGCAGACGGTTGGACGGGAATTACCGTAAATGGCAAAAATGAAACACAGACGGCAGCAAGCTTAGGAATTCAATATTCCAGTGAAAAGGGGTATGGTTTTGACATCACGGATGAAACAATTGTCAATGGAAGATCAGAGCCATTCACCTATTCGAATCCAATTCATCCAACACCTTATATGGTGTACAGAGATTTTGCACTTCCAGCGGGTCTTACTTTTCAAGTGGATGTTTCAAACGGAAAATATATCGTGGAATTAATGAGCAATTCAAGCTATAAAAGTGATATCAAGGGAACGATAGAAGAAACTGTTAACTTTTCTGTAGCAAATACTGCATCTGCTTATACGATAGGCAGCTATGAGGTGGAGGTAAAGGATGGACAATTAAATATTGCATTTGCTTCAGATCGAGTTTCAAGACTCGGAGCAATCATAATAAGAGAAGAACAATCAACAAAACAGGATGATCCTACAACAAAAGGCTATACAATAACATATGAATTAGATGGTGGAATTAATCATCAGGACAATCCTACAGAAGTTGATAATAATAAAAACATAAAGCTGAAAGCTCCCACAAAAGCAGGTTGTTTATTTCAGGGATGGTATACCGATAAAAGCTTTTCTAGCAAAATTACAAAGATTTCAAAAAAGACAAATGAAGACCTTATTATTTATGCCAAATGGGAGAAGATAGAGGTAGATAAGACTACAATTAAGGCTCTTACTAACTCAAGTAAACAAAGCATGAAGATAAAGCTTTTGAAAGTAAGCAAGGCAAAGGGATATGAAATTATTTATTCAACGGACAGTAGCTTTGAACAAAGCGTAAATATTATAAACAGTACCAGTAAAACAAAAACAATAAAAGGACTGATTCAGGGATGTACATATTATGTAAAGGCGAGAGCATACAAATTAGATGGAGCTCAAAATAAAGTTTATGGATCATATAGCTCTGTAAACAAAGTAACAATCAAGAAATAAAATAGGCACCATTTGACTCATAGGATTGTTTTTTCTATGAGTCAAAGTTTCTGATTGGTAAAATTGATTAAAAACACTAAAAATAGTGAATATTCACAAAAAATGTTATAGAGGTTTGAAGAAAATGACGAAAAAATCAATCGACTTTGACAATGTGTAAACAGTATGATATCATTACCAATAGATAGAGTTTGTAATATATTATTAATAAGATTTGGATTGTTACTGGTAATGCAGGCTAAACCAACTAATTTGAACAATAACAATTTAATTGTTCTGATTATGTATGGTTTATTTTTGTGAATGAACTAGTTGGTGGCAGGAGATATCATAGGATGAAGATTGAGAAGATTATTAATAATAATATTGTTAGTGCTTATGATGAAAACAATCGTGAAATTGTTGTAATGGGTCGAGGTCTTGGATTTGGACGTAAGCTTGGAGATATGATTGATGATATCAAGATAGAGAAAATTTTCAGAATGGATAATGAGGCTGAGTCAGAACGATTGCAGAGTGTATTAGCTGATATTCCATTAGAGCACATTCAAATATCAAACGATATTATAACATACTCAAAAACAGTCATTTCAAAGAAGCTGAATAAGAACATTTATATCACCTTAACCGATCATATTAACTTTGCAATTGACCGATATAAGCAGGGACTTAACTTTAAGAATGCTCTTTTGTGGGAAATCAAAAAGTTCTATTCTGCTGAATATGAGGTAGGTAAGAAAGCTCTGGAGATGATAAAAGAAACGCTTGGCATAGAGCTTCCCGATGATGAAGCAGCGTCCATTGCGATGCATCTTGTGAATGCAGAATTTGGAACAGATATGCCAAATACGATTGACATAACTAAATTAATACAGAATGTACTTAAAATTATAAAGTACTATTATCAGGTTGAACTGGATGAAGAGTCAATTAACTATGAGAGATTTATTACGCATCTAAAATTTTTTGCACAGCGAATCATAACACATCGTCCAAATTCCGGTACAGATGAGGAATTCCATAATATGATTAAGAGCCAATATAAGACGGATTATAGATGTGCAGAGAAAATTAGAAAATATATAGAAAATGAATTTAAAATGAACGTACCGGAGGAAGAATTGATTTATTTAACGGTACATTTAAGAAGAATTACTACGGCCAATTAGGGTTGTTACTGGTAAGGCAGGCAAAACCTAGACTTTAGATTTTACTCTATAAGTCTAGGTTTTTTAAGATAATAGAGAACACCTTGCTGCTATCATGCATTATATTATAATATATAAATCCGGACATTGATACAAGCCGGATACGGTGGTTTGATTGTGTGCGTGAAGCAGGTTTAAATAGAATAAGGAGTAACAAAATGGAGAGACTGATTTTTTTAGATATTGACGGAACATTAAGTGATATAAATGGAATGGTGCCTAAGTCAGCAATTGAGGCGATACAAACTGCCAAGGGCAATGGGCATAAAATATTTTTGTGTACAGGAAGATCCAAGGGAGAAATATATGACAGAATACTGGAAATTGGTTTTGATGGATTGGTGTGCGCAGCCGGTGCTTATGTAGAATGTGATAATAAAGTATTATTTCATAAATGTATGGAAGAAAGTATTGTGAAACAGCTCATAAATTATTTGAAAGAGAATCGAACCGCATTTATATTGGAGACAAATAGTGGTGTGGTCATAGAAAAGGAAAATTTAGAGGTATTAAAGAAACTGTTTAAAGACAGTGGAGTAGGTCAAAACAGTGAGATTGAGGCTTATCTGGGAGTTATTAGGACGGTAGAAAATGCGATAGAGGTTTGCAGTGTGAATAAGGTTTTATTTTTTAATTCATGTAAAAGCTTGGAATGTATGCAAGATAAATTTAAAGAATATTTTATTGTTCTTCCAAACAGCATTGGTGTTTTTGGAGAAGCAAGCGGAGAAATATCGGATAAAAATATTAACAAATCAATTGGTATGCAGATAGTTCTTGACTATTATGGTAAAACTAAAAATGATGTCATTGCAATTGGTGATGGACCAAATGATGCTGAGATGCTTAAATTTGCCCAACTTGGAATTGCTATGGGCAATGCTTCAAAAGAGCTAAAGCAGCTTGCCGACGAGGTGACTGATAAAGTTAATGAAAACGGAATTTATAATAGTTTTTTAAAACATGAGCTAATATAAATTGAAATAATGTATAGAAAGAAGGAGAAAAAATGGTAAATCATTACCCGGAAGGATTTTTATGGGGCGGAGCTGTAGCAGCCAATCAGTGTGAAGGAGCTTATCTAGAAGATGGTAAGGGATTAAGTATTCAAGACGTTACACCAAAGGGAGGACTCGGAGTGATAACGCCGGAGCCAACTGAGGATAATATGAAGTTGGTTGGCATAGATTTTTATCATAGATATAAAGAAGATATAAAATTATTTGCAGAAATGGGTTTTAAGGTTTTTAGAACTTCAATTGCATGGTCAAGAATTTTTCCAAACGGTGATGATGCGATTCCAAATGAAAAAGGACTTAAGTTTTATGATGATTTATTTGATGAATGTCTTAAATACCATATAGAGCCTTTGGTTACAGTCTCTCATTATGAAACTCCACTTAATCTTGCAAAGAAATATGATGGCTGGCGAGACAGAAGACTAATAGGATTTTATGAGAATTATGTAAGAACTATTTTTACCAGATATCAGGACAAGGTAAAATACTGGCTTACGTTCAATGAGATTAATTCCATTATTCATGCACCGTTTATGAGCGGGGGAGTCATGACGGAGAAAGAAAAGTTAGAAATGACGGATTTGTATCAGGCAATCCACCATGAGTTGGTCGCAAGTGCTCTTGCTACTAAAATAGGTCATGAAATTATGCCTCATGCTAAAATAGGTTGTATGGTACTTGGAATGCCTGTCTATCCGTTAACACCGAATCCCGACGATATGATTAAAACATTGGAACGCGACAGAGAAAATCTATTATTCTCTGATGTTCAGGTGAGAGGAAAATATCCGGCTTATGCAAAACGTTTATTTAAAGAGCGTAATATCAAAATCAAGATGGAGCTTGGGGATGAAGAAATTTTAAAGAATACAGTAGATTTTGTATCCTTTAGTTATTATATGAGTATTTGTGAAAGCGCCGATCCGACTAAGAAAGCAGGTAAGGGTAACTTGATGGGAGGCATTCCAAACCCATACTTAAAAGAGAGTGAATGGGGATGGCAGATTGATCCAAAGGGATTGAGATATATTTTGAATACTTTATATGATAGATATGAAAAACCTCTCTTTATTGTTGAAAATGGTTTGGGTGCAGTGGACAAGCTTGTGGAAGATGAAAATGGCAATAAAACGGTAATTGATGATTATCGAATTAAATATTTGAATGATCACCTAGTACAGGTTGCAGAAGCAATAGAAGATGGTGTAGAATTAATGGGATATACCACATGGGGTTGCATTGACTTAGTGAGTGCATCAACGGCAGAACTGAAAAAAAGATATGGCTTCATTTATGTAGATAGAAACGATGATGGCTCAGGTACTTTAAAAAGATATAAAAAGAAATCATTCCATTGGTATAAAGAAGTAATTGCAACAAATGGCAAGTCACTTGTAGAATAATATAATACGCGAAGAAGAAAGGATAATTATTATGAAAAATTTTAAGTATGTAATCAAGGACGAAATCGGAATTCACGCAAGACCAGCAGGATTATTGGTAAAGGAAGCAGGAAAATTTCAATCAGCTATCACTCTTAAATCAGGAGCAAAATCAGGAGATGCAAAAAGAATTTTTGGAATTATGGGTATGGCAGTAAAACAAAATGATGAAGTGACTGTTGAAGCGGATGGAGCAGACGAAGATGAAGCAATTGCAGCATTAAAGAAATTTTTTGAAGAAAATCTCTAAGTAAAGGAAATGATAGGATGATAGTATTAGAAGGAAAAAGTGTTTTTAATGATATTTGCATGGGTAATATATCATTCTACAAACGGAAAGAAAGTGTAATTAAAAGATACAAAGTAGAAGATACAGATGCCGAGATAAAAAGGTTTGAATCAGCAAAGGAAAAGGGAAAGAAGCAACTGCAAAGCTTATACGAAAAAGCGCTTGCTGATGTAGGAGAGGCAAATGCAGCTATTTTTGAGATTCATCAAATGATGTTGGAAGATTTGGATTATTGTGAGTCCATCATAAATATCATTAATTCACAACAGGTCAATGCAGAATATGCAGTTGGTGTTACCGCAGATAATTTTACCGCAATGTTTGCGGCTATGGATGATGCTTATATGCAAGGTAGAGCTGCGGATGTAAAGGATGTATCAGAAAGACTTCTTAAAATTCTTACTAACGCTGAGGATGGTATACAGATATTAAATGACAAGGTAGTTATTGCGGCCGATGATTTGGTACCAAGTGAAACAGTGCAGCTTGATAAGGACAAGGTTCTTGGATTTATCATGCAAAATGGTTCAGCCAATTCACATACCGCCATTTTGGCAAGAAGCATGGGGATACCCGCTATTATTGGTCTTGGAGAAGACTTAAAGAAGGAATTTGACGGTAAATATGTAATTGTTGATGGTTTTCATGGTAAAGTATATATTGAGCCGGATGAGGAAACACTCGCAGTAATGGAAAAAAGACGCAAGGAATCCTTAGAGCGCAAAGAATTATTACAACAATTAAAGGATAAGGAAGATATTACTCTTGATGGTACAAAGATAAACATTTACGCGAATATAGGCAACAGTTCTGATGTCGGTAATGTATTAAAAAATGATGCAAACGGTATTGGACTGTTTCGAAGTGAATTTTTATATTTGGAAAACAGTGATTATCCTACCGAAGAGCAGCAATTTGCAGCTTATAAAACCGTAGCCGAAAATATGGCAGGTAAAAAGGTAATCATTCGAACACTTGATATTGGAGCAGATAAGAAAGTAGATTATTTTAAACTGGATAAAGAAGAAAATCCGGCACTCGGATATCGGGCAATCAGAATATGCCTGACCAGGAAAGAAATATTTAAGACACAGCTTAGAGCATTGTATCGTGCTGCAATCTTTGGTAATATTTCGATTATGTTCCCGATGATTATTTCGGTAGAAGAAGTAAAGGCAATCAAGGTGATAATTGCTCAAGTAAAAGAGGAACTGAAACAGGAAGGAATTCCTTTCAAGGAAAATGTAGAAACAGGTATCATGATAGAAACACCTGCTTCTGTTATGATTAGTGATGAACTAGCTAAGGAGGTTGACTTCTTTAGTGTAGGAACTAATGATTTGACACAATATACGTTAGCAATTGATCGGCAAAACCAAAAGCTGGAGCCTTTCTATAATGCGCATCATAAAGCAGTACTTAAAATGATTAAGATGGCAGCTGATAATGCACATGCAGAAGGTAAATGGATTGGTATTTGCGGAGAATTAGGAGCAGATATCACTCTTACAGAAGAATTTCTTAAAATGGGTATTGATGAGCTTAGTGTATCGGCAAGCATGGTACTTGAAGTTAGAAAAAGAGTGCGTGAAATTGATTTGACAAAATAATAAATATATGATAGATTTAACATAAGTTAATAAACGTGCGAGAGAATGAGAGCAATGTAATGAATTTTTTTCAATACATTGTTCTCATTTTTTTTGTGACAAAGAAAGAGATTTATTTCTAAGAACAAAAACTCGCCAGGGACGCATTCGTTTTTGCGTATAGGAGGATCGACTATGTATGATATATTAATTGTAGGAGCCGGAATTGTCGGCTGTTTTTTGGCACATGATTTATCAAAGAAAGAGTTAAAGGTTGCAGTGTTTGATAGGGAGGCAGATGTAGCCAATAAGGCAACAATGGCAAACAGTGCGATTATTCATTCGGGGCATGACCCATTAGACAATACGTTAAAGGCAAAACTTAATGTAAGAGGCAATGAAATGTATGAGAGTATATGTAAAGACTTAGGAGTCTCATTTAAAAGAACATCTGCCTTTGTAGCAGCTACGTCAATGGAAGAGGAAGACACATTGGATATGCTGTATCAACAGACAAAAAACAGAAATATTCCTGTTATGTATTTAACCAAAGAGGAAGCCATAAAAAAAGAACCCAATTTAAGTGATCATGTGACCAAAGTAATTGAATTACCTACAACAGGTATTGTTTACCCATGGGAGGTTGCAATTGCATTGGCTGAAGAAGCTTCAGAAAATAATGTTGATTTTTATTTAAATGAACAAGTAGAAAAGATTAAAAAGACACAAAAAGGCTTTGAAGTTATTACCAGCAAAGGAAATTATGAAGCAAAAATTATAATTAATGCAGCAGGAGTATGTTCAGACAAAATATATGGTAAGGTTTCCTCAAAAGTAGATTTTGAAATAACTCCAAGAAAAGGAGAATATTTTGTGCTTGATAAATTAAAAAAACCTTTGGTAAGCCGAGTTATTTATCCGGTACCATCCAGTGCAGGAAAAGGTGTTTTGGTTGTCCCAACCACTCATGGCAATGTATTATTGGGACCTAATTCCGAGATGGTTGATAGTGGTGAGCTTAACAACAATACAAAAGACAGTTTAGATTATGTAAAAAAAGAAATTCATAAAACAGTGAAAAACATACCGATGGATAAGGTGATCCACTCTTTTGCAGGGGTGCGGCCAACCTCAACCAGACATGATTTTATAATAGAAGAAGCAAAGGATGTTACTGATTTTATTAATGTTGCCGGAATTGAGTCTCCAGGTCTTGCATCAGCACCTGCGATATCGGAGTATGTCATTAATGAAATATTATCAAAGAAGATTAGAATGAATGAAAAAAATATGTATACAAAAAGAAGACCAAATATAAAATTAAAAGAAATGACAGAGGAAGAAAAAAATGAGTTGGTAAAAAAGAATCCAGCCTTTGGAAAAATTGTATGCAGATGTGAACAGATTACAGAGGGTGAAATTATTGATGCAATCAGACGTCCACTTGGAGCTACAACGGTTAAGGGGATTAAGAAAAGAGTCAGACCGGGTATGGGAAGATGCCAAGGAGGGTTTTGTGAGCCATTAGTAGTAGATATTCTGGCACGTGAACGAAAGATATCACCGCTGGAAGTTAGGTTGGATGGTGATAATTCAGTAATGTTAATGGAAGAAACAAAGGAGTAAGCGATGAAAGAATATGAAATTGTTATAATCGGAGGCGGTAGTGCCGGACTGGCAAGTGCAATTGAAGCATATAAAAATGGCTGTAAAAGCATTTTAATACTTGAACGAGATAAAGAGCTTGGAGGAATACTTTTACAATGTATCCACAATGGCTTTGGACTTCATATGTTCTCTGAGGAATTATCAGGTCCTGCTTATGCAGAAAGATATATTGAACAATTAAAGGAACTTGGTATCGAGTATAAGGTGAATTCCATGGTGATACATCTAAGCAAAGACAAAATAATTCAATATGTAAATCCAACGGAAGGCTATGTATCAGTGAAGGCGAAGGCAGTTATATTAGCAATGGGTTGTAGAGAGCGGACAAGAGGAGCTATTGCAATACCTGGTTACAGACCAAGTGGTATATGGACAGCCGGAACGGCACAGCGTTATCTTAATATGGAAGGATATTTAGTAGGTAAAAGGGTATTTATTTTAGGAAGCGGAGATATCGGACTGATTATGGCAAGACGTATGACCCTAGAAGGAGCTAAAGTGTGTGGCGTAGCAGAGTTGATGCCTTATTCAAACGGACTGCCCAGAAATATAAAACAATGCTTAGAAGACTTTGACATTCCACTTTACTTAAGCCATACCATAACAAATATAAAAGGGAAGGACAGAATTAACTCTTTAGTTATTGCACAGGTAGATGACAAGCTTTGTCCGATAAAAGGAACGGAGAAAGAATTCGAAGTAGATACCTTATTATTATCAGTAGGTTTAATTCCGGAAAATGGGTTGAGTGAAGAGGCGGATATTTTACTGCATGAAAAAACAAAAGGTGCAATCGTAAATGAGTCTTATGAGACATCTGTGGAAGGTATCTTTGCATGTGGAAATGTATTGCATGTACATGATTTAGTGGATTATGTAAGCAGTGAAGGAATGAAAGCTGGAAGAGCGGCAGCAAAATACATGAAAGGTGAGTTGACTCAGAAAGAAGGCTTTCAGACCGAGGGAAAAGATGGAATAGGATATGTTCTTCCACATAAAGTGAATGTAGATAATGTAGAAGATAAGATTGAATGTATGTTCCGTGTAACCGGAATCTATAAAAAGGCAGTAATACGTGTCTATAAAGACGGAAATCTATTTAAAACAATTAAAAAACAACATATGGCTCCTGCTGAAATGGAAAAGTTAATATTAAAAAAGGAAGAAATTGAAGATATAAAAAGTGTACTAAGCATAGAAGCAGGATATGAATAAAGAGGTGAAATAGATGACAAAGAAAGAAATGGCATGCATTGTATGTCCAATGAGCTGCCACCTTGAGGTGACATTAGACGATAACAATAATATGATTGAAGTGATAGGAAATACTTGTAAACGCGGTGAAGTCTATGCTAAAAGTGAACTCAAAAATCCTGTCAGAATGCTTACTAGTACTGTGAAATTAGAGGGGGGACTTTATAAAAGACTGCCTGTCATTACTTCAGTAAACATTCCAAAGGATAAACTATTTGATGTAATGAAAGAAATTAATAAGATAGAGGTTTGCGCTCCTATTAAAGTTGGTGATATAATAATATCAGATGTGTGCGGATTGCATGCAGATATTGTGGCGAGTAGGAGTGTTGAGCGTACTGATGGAGATAATAGGACAGAAAGTAATACCTGCAATAGCAAATGAAAAGGATTTTGAGAAATTTTTAGAAAGTAAATATACGTATTGTGTTATTATGAATATGAATATTTCACAGCTTGGAATATTAATTGATATGGCGCATAAGCAGAAGAAAAAGGCATTGGTTCATATTGATTTGATACATGGACTGGCAAATGATGAATATGGATGTGAATATACATGCCAAAGGCTTCGGGCGGACGGTGTTATTTCTACCAAAGGTAAAGTTGTAGAAATGGCAAAAAGGAATAAAAAGATTGCGATATTACGTTTGTTTTTAATTGACAGCAAATCCTTGGAGAAGGGACTAAGCTTATGTAATACCGTCTTACCGGATTATATGGAAGTATTACCTGGAATTGCTGATTCGATTATTCCTTACATTAAATCAAGAGTCAATGTCTCTATTATGAGTGGCGGCTTAATTAAAACAGAGGAGCAAATTGATGCTTGTCTTAATAAAGGAGCCATTGCAGTTACAGTTTCAGATATTAAAATAGCAATTAAATATTTAGAAAGAGATAGGGGTTAGTCAGATGGAAAAATATATTTTGGCAATTGACCAAGGAACCACTAGCAGCCGGGCTATTATTTTTGACAAAGATACCAATATTATTGCAAGCTCACAAAAGGAGTTTACACAAATATTTCCAAAGGCAGGCTGGGTTGAGCATGATGCAAACGAGATTTGGATCAGTGTTATGTTTGTTATTATGGAATTAATTACAAACTCGGGTATTCAGCCTGAGCAAATCTGTGGCATTGGTATCACAAACCAAAGGGAGACGACTGTAGTCTGGGACAAGAAAACCGGAGTACCGATTTATAATGCAATTGTATGGCAATCCAGACAAACGGTAGAAATCTGTGATGAATTAAGGGAAAAGGGATTTGAAGAAATCATTCATAAGAAAACAGGATTATTAATCGATCCTTATTTTTCGGGTACAAAGGTTAAGTGGATTCTGAATCATGTAGAGGGAGCAAGGCAGAGAGCACAAGAAGGAGAATTATTGTTTGGAACAATAGACTCGTGGCTTGTATGGAAACTATCGGGAGAAAAGAGCCATGTGACAGATTATTCAAATGCCTCAAGAACCTTATTATTTAATATCTATGAACTAAAATGGGATGAGGAATTACTCGATATATTTGATATACCAAGAGCAATGCTTCCAGAAGTAAAGCCATCCTCTTACATATATGGGAACACGGCACCCTATCATTTTTTTGGACAAACAATTCCAATAGCCGGGATAGCAGGAGATCAACAGGCAGCGCTCTTTGGGCAGGCCTGTTTTGAGCCGGGAATGGTCAAGAATACATATGGAACAGGCTGCTTCATGCTGATGAATACAGGTGAAAAAGCCATTCAATCAAAGCATGGTTTACTAACAACAATAGCATGGGGGTTTGAGGATAAGGTAGAATACGCTTTAGAAGGAAGTATTTTTGTAGCCGGCAGTGCAATTCAATGGTTAAGGGATGGACTAGAGCTGCTTCATTCTGCATCCGAAAGCGAGGAGATTGCAGGACAAGTAAAGGACAGCGATGGCGTGTACGTCGTTCCGGCTTTTGTGGGACTGGGTGCACCATATTGGGATGATAAGGCAAGAGGAGCAGTATTTGGACTTACAAGAGGGACGACCAAGGCTCACCTTGTAAGGGCAACACTCGATTCATTGGCTTATCAGACCAAGGATATTATCATTGCCATGTCAAAGGACAGTCAAATTGATTTAAAGAAGCTAAAGGTTGATGGCGGTGCTGTTAAAAATAGTATTCTAATGCAATTTCAAAGCGATATCTTAGATGTTTCAGTTGAAAGGCCAGTGGTAAATGAAACAACGGCATTAGGGGCAGCTTTTCTTGCGGGACTTGCCGTTGGTTTTTGGTCTGATAAAAAAGAAGTAACGCAACATTATAAAATTGACCAGGTATTTTTGCCGTCTATGGAAGAAAAAACGAGAGAAAAGTTATACAAGGGCTGGCTAAATGTGGTAAAGGCAACCTGTAGTTATCATAATGAAAACGATCTACAGTAATAATGACGGATTATTATGTGGAAATAGAATTAAATCATTAAAAATTGCATAAAAAGATTGACAAAACGAATCGAGTGTAGTAACATATCACTATAGTGAATATGAAAAGGTTTGCGGATTGTTACTTTTAGGGAGGCAAAACCCAAATCAGGTTTAGGTAGACGCGTATACTTAAATTTGATTTGGGTTTTTCTATTTTAAATTAATAAAATAATATCTATTCACTTAAATAATATAAAAATAAATGGAAATAAATAAATAGGAACTATAAAAGGAGAATACAAATATGAATAAATATGATGGATTAGCAAGAATAATTATTCAAAATGTAGGTGGTAAGTCAAATATTGTAAGCCTTACTCACTGTATCACTAGACTACGTTTTAAACTAAAAGATGAAAGCAAAGCGAACACTGATATGTTGAAAAGTACAGATGGTGTTGTTACAGTTATACAGAGCGGCGGACAATATCAGGTAGTTATCGGCAACCATGTACCGGATGTATATCAGGCTGTTTGTGAGGTTGGACATATTCAAAGTCAAGTATCAAGTGATGAAGAAGAAAATGATAACCAGAATTTATTTAACAAATTTATAGCCATAATCTCGGCTGTATTCACACCATTCTTAGGTGTACTAGGTGCCTGTGGTATGATTAAAGGTTTTAATGCGTTGTTTGTGGCATTAAACTTTTATCCTAACACAAGCGGTACTTATATGGTTTTACAGGCAACAGGAGATGCGTTCTTTAACTTTTTACCTATTGTTCTTGGATATACAGCAGCTAAGAAATTTAAGGTAAATGAGTTTGTAGGTATGGCAATTGGTATGGCAATGCTTTATCCAAGCTTGGCAGCTATGACCGCAGGCGAACCTTTAATGACAGTATTTACTGGTATTCCAATTATTGAATCTACTGTTTATTTAACCTTTTTAAAAATTCCGGTTATATTAATGAGCTATTCTTCCACAGTTGTGCCAGTTATCTTAGCGATTGTTTTAGCGTCCAAGGTTGAACGATTCTTCAAAAAAATAATACCGGATGTTGTTAAATTATTCTTAGTACCATTTTGTACATTGCTTGTAACAGTTCCGCTATCATTAATTATAGTAGGACCTATTGCAACTTGGTTATCTAATTTAGTTGGTGCCGGATTGGCTGGCTTGATTGCAATTAGTCCAGTCTTGGCGGGAACGATTCTTGGAGCTTTATGGCAAGTATTGGTAATATTTGGGTTGCACTGGGGGGTTGTTCCGCTTGCAATGAACAATATGTCGACTTTAGGGTATGACACTTTATTATCATCTGTATTTGCAGCATCTTTTGCACAGACAGCAGTTATCATTGCTATCTTTATTAAGACAAAAGACAAGAAACTTAAAACTTTAGCAATACCAGCAATTGTATCAGGTATATTTGGTGTAACAGAGCCAGCTATTTATGGTATTTCATTACCAAAGAAAAAACCTTTTGTAATCAGTTGTATTAGTGCGGCAGTCGGCGGTGGTGTAGCGGGCTTCTTAGGTCTTAAGACATATGTAATTGGTGGACTTGGTATCATGGGATTCCCTGGATTGATTAATACAACAACCGGTGATACGAGTGGAATGCTTTCAGGGGCAATTTCTGTATTGATAGCAATGGTCTTAGCTTTTGTAGTAGCAATGGCAATGTATAAAGACGACGATAAAGAAAGCACAAGTAAATCAAGTGGATCAAGTGTGTCAAACACATTAACAAACATTGTTTCGCCTGTAACAGGTGAAGTAAAAGAACTAAGTCAGGTAGAAGATGATGCATTTGCAAGTGGTGCATTAGGAAAAGGTGTAGCAATTATACCGGCTGACGGTAAAATTGTTGCTCCGTGTGATGGTGAAATATCTACGTTTTTCCCTACCGGTCATGCATTTGGAATTATAGCCGATACAGGAGCAGAAATCTTAGTACATGTAGGTATTGATACTGTAAAATTAAATGGCAAATACTTTACTATGAAAGCGAAACAAGGAGATAAAATTAAAAAAGGACAGGTTCTTCTTGAGGTCGATTTAGATGGAGTGAAAGGGGAAGGATTTTCTACTACAACTCCAGTTATTATTACAAATGCAGATAATTATACAGATATTATTTTTGAGACAAATAAAAATGTCAAATCTGGTGAGAATTTAATCAGTTTGTTATAATTATATAACAGTTATAAATATAGGCGGAGTAAATACTTCGCTTATATTTTGCTTGATTAGGATAGATAGAAGAAAAAGTGGGAAAGCCAATCACAAAACGATTAGCCTACTCACTTTTTTGTCTAGTAAAATGAACTCCTTCTATAATTTTGTGTGGAAAATAAAACTTGTTTAGAGTATTATAAATGTAATTACTAATAATAGGAGATGATAGTATGGAAAGAGTTTTGAAAAATACAAAAGTCAGTATCGCATTAACTGCAATTTTAAATATCTGCTTAGGAATCACATTACTTGTTTACCCGAAAATGACGATGACGGCAATTTGCTATGCCTTTGGTGGTGTGTTAATTATTTGCGCCTTATTTCATGTGTTTTTTTATTTCAAATATAAAAAACAAAATAGTCTTGTTAATTTTAATATAATTATAGCGATTGTAACAGGGGTAATCGGAATATGGATTGTTAGTAAACCGTCTATGGTTATTTATATCATACCTGTTATATTTGGATTTGTATTAGTGATTCATAGTATTGTTAATGTAAAGCAGGGGATCGAATTGAAAGAAAAATTTTATCAGCATTGGTGGATTTCATTTTTTATGGCAGTGATTCATATCGGCTTTGCTTCTCTGTTGTTTATAAATCCGTTTCAGGCGGAAACTACATTAATGATAGCAATTGGAATTAGTCTTTTATATGATGGAATATCCAGTATATGGATATTGACCAAGATAGGCAAGGCAGAAAGAGAAATAAAAAAGTAACTATACACATTAAATACATTAGGTGAAACATATATTGATGAAAAGCTTTAAAAAAACATTGCAAATATTTCACAGTGTGCTACTATATATATAACAAAATTATTGAATTTACAAATTTATTACTGAAGAAGGTGACAATGTGTTTATTGAAATTGATTTTAATAGTGAAGAAGCTTTGTATGTTCAATTAAGAAACCAAATTATTATTGGAATTGCAACTTCAAAAATTCAAGAAGGAGAAACACTACCATCAGTCAGACAGTTAGCAGATAATATAGGAATTAATATGCATACAGTGAATAAAGCATATTCTGTGTTGAAGCAGGAAGGTTTTATTACATTAGATAGAAGAAACGGGGCAATTATAGCTCTAAGCAGTGATAAAATAAAAGCTTTGTCTGAGATGAAGAAAGAATTAACCGTACTGTTAGCAAAAGGCTGCTGTAAAAACATTACGCGCTGCGAGGTACACGAATTAATAGATGAAATATTTAACGAGTATATTTAAAATGGAGGAATAGTATGCAAGGAAACTACACACAAAAGGCTGCGAACGCTCTGGATATAGCTAAAAAAACTGCAAGACAGTTAAAACACAGCTATATAGGAACAGAGCATATTCTAGTTGGATTATTAAAAGAAAGAACAGGCGTTGCAGCGAACGTATTATATAATAGTAATGTGGAGGAAAAAGCATTACTGGATTTAATCGAGCAATTAATTGCGCCGGCACAAGATAATACTTCTGTTCTAGAAAAGGAAGGCTATACACCCAGAGCATTAAAGATTTTGGAAAATAGTAAAAAAGAAGCAAGAAGATTTAAATCAGAACAAATTGGGACAGAGCATTTACTCATAGCTGTTATCAAGGAAACAGATTGCATAGGCGCAAGACTTCTCAATACATTAGGTGTTAATATGCAAAAAATTTATGTGGACACACTAGTAGCTATGGGAGAAGATGGAAGTCTTTATAAAGAAGAGTTTCAGAATGGAAAACCAATAAAAAAGAAGAGTAAACTGGATACGCCAACTCTGAATCAATATAGTAGAGATTTAACCGAGCTTGCCAAAAATGGACAGTTAGATCCTGTAATAGGAAGGGATAAGGAAATTGCAAGAGTAGTACAAATACTAAGTAGAAGAGGTAAAAATAATCCGTGCTTAATTGGAGAGCCAGGTGTTGGAAAAACGGCAATAGCAGAAGGACTAGCATCCAGAATGATGGCAGGAACACTGCCGGACAGTGTGAAGAATAAAAGGCTTGTTACATTAGATTTATCAGGGGTAGTTGCAGGCTCAAAATACAGAGGTGAGTTTGAGGAGAGAATTAAAAAGATATTAAGTGAAGTTAAAGAGGCTGGTAATATACTTTTATTTATAGATGAAATTCACACTATTATTGGAGCAGGAGGTGCAGAGGGAGCAATTGATGCATCCAATATTTTAAAGCCATCTTTGGCAAGGGGTGAGATTCAGTTAATAGGAGCAACCACGATTGAAGAATATAGAAAGCATGTGGAAAAAGATGCAGCATTAGAGAGGCGTTTTCAGCCTGTCATGATTGATGAGCCAACAATTGAAGAAGCCATAGAAATACTAAAGGGGCTTAGAAAAGAATATGAAAATCATCATAAGGTAGTAATAACAGATGAAGGAATTGAAGCGGCAGTTAAAATGTCAGATCGTTATATTAATGATAGATTTTTACCAGATAAAGCAATCGATATTATTGATGAAGCAGCGTCAAAGATACGATTAAGCAGAACTAAAACGTCAGATAACATGTCAGAATTAGAAGAAGATATCAAAGAACTTGAAAAGTTTAAAGAAGAATTAATCAAAGCTGGAGAATTTGATAAAGCATCAGATATTAGTCAGAAACAAAAAGAAGTAAAAATGAAACTGATGAAATTAACAAATAAAATGAATAAGAGTCACAGTGATAAGAAACTGATTGTAGGAGAAAACGAAGTTGCAGGCATTGTGTCAGATTGGACTAAAATTCCGGTTAAAAAGTTAGCAGAAGAGGAAACAGAACGTTTGAAGCGTTTAGAGTCAATCCTTCATAAGCGAGTAATTGGACAAGAAGATGCTGTAAGTGCAGTATCAAGAGCTATAAAAAGAGGGCGGGTCGGCTTAAAGGATCCAAACAGACCAATTGGGTCATTCCTATTTTTGGGACCTACGGGAGTTGGAAAAACTGAGTTATCAAAGGCTCTGGCAGAAGCCTTGTTTGGAAATGAGCAGTCGATGATAAGAGTTGATATGTCAGAGTACATGGAAAAGCATAGTGTATCTAAGATGATAGGTTCTCCTCCTGGATATGTGGGCTATGATGAAGGAGGACAGCTAAGTGAAAAGGTCAGAAGAAATCCTTATTCTGTCATCTTGTTCGATGAAGTAGAAAAAGCACATCCAGATGTATTTAATGTACTGCTGCAGGTTTTGGATGATGGACATATAACAGACTCTCAGGGAAGAAAAATAAGCTTTAAAAATGCAGTTATTATTATGACATCCAATTTAGGGGCAAGGGCAATTATATCACCGAAAAAGCTTGGCTTTGTCTCAACAGATGACGAAAATAAGAATTACGAAACAATGAAAGCAAATGTAATGGAGGAAGTAAAGCAAACCTTTAAGCCTGAATTTTTAAATCGTATTGATGAAACAATTGTGTTCCATTCACTTAATAAAGATCATATTAAGAAAGTTATTTCTATTATGCTTAAGACTTTGGTAGACAGATGTAAAAATCAAATGAATATTGATCTTAATGTTAGAGATTCTGTTAAAAAATATATTGCTGAAAGTGGCTATGATGAAAAATACGGAGCAAGGCCGTTAAGAAGAGCCATACAAAGTAAGGTTGAGGATAAACTGGCTGAAGAAATACTAAATGGTAATATAAAGGCAGGAGATACAGTAGCAGTAGGTATCAAAAACAAACAAGTCGAATTTTCTGTGAACAAATGAGAAACTTCTAGTAAAAAGTGTCGATTTATTATATAATGGTTGTAGGATTGAAGAAATGAATCAGTCAAAACCAATAGAAAAATTTCTGTTGCCATAATAGGAGGGCTATAAAATGGCGGTAATAAAAGAGTTAATACGCAGTGAAGCAGACAGCACAATTAGTTTTGGTGATTATACGTTAAAAGAAAAATCAAAACTACAGGATTTTGAACACGAAGGTGACTTGTATAAGGTAAAGACTTATAATGAGATTACGAAGTTAGAACGTAATGGAATGTTTGTCTATGAGTCAGTTCCTGGAACTGCAGTTAATCATATGAAAGTAACTGAGACTGGGGTTCAATTTAATGTTGAGGGTACAGAGGATGCTCAAATAACAGTTGAATTAGCAGAAGATACAGAATATAAGATATTTATTGATGACACCAATGTAGGTAAGATGAAGACTAATTTGGGTGGAAAGTTAGCACTTAGTGTAGAGCTTAACAAAGATTCGCAATCAAAGGTAAAAATTGTTAAATTATAAGATAATCTATTTGATTCACTAATCAGCTTTAGAAGCCTGATAATAGGAAGACGTTCACATAGAAATGTTACAGATAAATGGAAATAATCGTTTACTGTAGCATTTCTTATTTATATAATAGGATATTGTTGAATTTTATAGGATAAAGAACACTTCGTTCTTAAAACGTGCGAATGTAATAGGAAGATGCCATTGCTGGCAGCTTTGAATGAGCAAAGCTCCTGCGTTTTTCATGAATGAGTAGGTGGAGTTGATGTGCAGCAGGCACTAGTTCTAATAGAAAGTATCAATTGAGGAGGAAAGAATGGCAAAAGGGAAGAATAGTATATTTTTCTGTCAGAATTGTGGTCATGAATCATCTAAATGGATGGGACAGTGTCCGGCATGTAAAGAATGGAATAGTTTTGTAGAGGAAGCGATAACCAAGGGTCCATCAGGCAAAAGCAAGGGTGTAATTATTACAGAGCCAACTAAAATATCGGATATAGAAACTAATGATGATGAGCGTATTAAAACAGGGATTGAAGAGCTAGACAGAGTGCTTGGTGGTGGTATTGTTCAAGGTTCGCTGATATTGGTCGGAGGAGATCCGGGTATTGGTAAATCAACTTTGCTGTTGCAGGTTTGTCAGACCTTAACGAAACAGAATAAATCTGTATTATACATTTCAGGAGAGGAATCTCTAAAGCAAATTAAAATGAGAGCACTCCGTATAGGGCAATTTAGTGATGATATGCTCATTTTATGTGAAACAAATCTAGACAGTGCGAGTGAGGTAATAAAAAAAATAAAACCTCAGATCGTTATTATTGATTCAATACAAACAATGTATAACGAAAATGTATCATCAGCACCAGGCAGTGTGTCTCAGGTTAGAGAATCTACCTCTATGCTGATGCAAATAGCAAAGGGATTGGGAATATCTATTTTCATTGTTGGACACGTAACAAAAGAAGGTGTAGTGGCAGGACCTAGGGTATTAGAGCATATGGTAGATACCGTGTTGTATTTTGAAGGGGACAGGCATGCAACCTACCGTATATTAAGAGGAGTTAAAAACCGGTTTGGTTCTACCAATGAAATTGGTGTTTTTGAAATGGTAGAGTGCGGATTGATTGAAGTTAGCAATCCATCAGAATATATGCTTGAGGGAAGAGCAGAAAATGCATCAGGTTCTGTTGTCGCTTGTTCAATAGAAGGTACAAGACCGATACTCATTGAAATTCAGGCGCTGGTATGTCAAACTAATTTTGGACTGCCAAGGAGAACTGCTGTGGGAACTGATTTTAATCGTGTGAACTTATTAATGGCAGTGTTGGAAAAAAGATTTGGTTTACAATTATCATCCTGTGATGCCTATGTTAATATAGCAGGAGGCATTAAAATGAACGAACCGGCAATTGATCTGGGTATTGTTATGGCTATTGTATCAAGCTATAAGGATAGGGTAATTGGTGAAAAAACAATTGTATTTGGAGAAGTAGGCCTAAGTGGTGAAATCCGTTCTGTAAATATGGCTGAGCAAAGGGTGTTAGAGGCTAAGAAATTAGGCTTTAAAAAATGCATTATTCCGAAAGTGTCCGCCGATAGCCTAAAGCAAATCAAAGGAATTCAAATATTAGGTGTTAATAATTTAAAAGAGGCCATTGATTGTATGTAACAATTGAAATATAAATGTTTTAAATTATTAAACAATTTGCAAAAAATCGACATAATAACTTTCTACTTTAAATATGTTGACATATGAAAAAGATTTTGTTAAGATATCCTTTGTCAGCAAAAACGCTAGTTAGCTATAATTAAGCTAAATTTTTTAAATATTATGTATAATTTAAAAAACTTCAAAAAAAATTAAAAAGTTGTTGACAAAGGAAAACATAAATGGTAAGATAATCAAGTCGCTTGAGAGAGCGGTAAGATAAAAGAAAAAGAACCTTGATAATTAAACAGTAATTACAACCTTGAAAATTCAACGGTTTTCGAAGAAAACCAAAAGAGATTTCAGAACAAAAGTATCAGAAA
>NZ_QICS01000006.1 GCF_003201285.1 Lachnotalea glycerini | reverse complement strand
CAATCCGGAGGTAAAGCTTAACGTGCACGCTCCTAACACTACCGGGGCGGCTGTTCCAAAGGTAACGATCATTGCACCGGCTGATACGATGGCAAACACCGTCACCAACAGTCCGTTTATGATCTGTCTTTTTCCTTCTTGTTCCCTTTCCTCTGATAAATCCCTTTCCTGCTGTTTTTGTGCGTAGCCCTGAATCGCTTCCTCCAGCTCTTTGGTGCTTCCCTTAAGGTTTGCATTCTGCCTTGCTGACGCTTCTTTTAGCTTTTGAAAGCCCTGCATCTTTGCAATACTTCCTGCCTGGTATGCTGTTATTGTAACATTCTCTTTCTGTCTTTGTCCATTTACGGTTTGCACAATTCCCGACAGCATTTCTTCTATAATTTCAAAGTCGGACCGCAAATGGCTGTATTCACACTCCCCTATTGCATCCCTAAGCTCTGATGCCTTTTGGCTTAATCTTTCATAGTTTCCTGTGATTCCATCTCCTGACGGCATTGATACATTTGCAAGACCTGATGCCATCCCGACTCCGGTTGAAACATTGTTTTCTATTTCCAAAAACACATCTGTTCTTGTTTGTATCCCTGTGAGCTGATCTTCCAGCCTGTCCTGTGATATCTTTGCATACAGCCTGGTATCCAGCTTATAATACTCATTGCAGTATAGAAACATTCTGGAAAGATATTCGGTGAAAAGCTGCTGTATATATCCGATCAGTGGAATATGGATTTCCTGCATGTAGTTTTTTATGCTTTTTGCAGCCTCCCCTTTTATCTCCCCCATCTGTGCCACTGCTTCGGTCTGCACTCTGACCTTCTCCAGTTCCTCCGCCCACTGGTTGATCTGCTTTAATACCGTACTTTGCACGGAATGCAGTTCTTTATATTTTACATAATACCCCATCTTCATCTCCTGTATTTTAGTTAACAGTAACCGTACACGTTGCTTTCTTTTTGCTGGCACTCGTTACGGTGATTTTTACTTTTCCTTTTTTCTTTGCCTTTATTTTTCCGTTTTTATCTACTGTTGCTATCTTGGTATTACTGCTTTTATAGGTTATTTTATCCGTTGCACTGATTGGGTTTCTCGTTACGGTGATTTGAGCCTTGTTTCCCTTTTCTATTGTCAGCTTCTTTTCACTTAATGTAAGCTTTTTGGTCTTGACCTGTGAGCTTACTACCTTAACCTTACAGGCAGCCGTTGCCCCACTTTGCATTTTTACCGTAACCGTTACATACTTTTTATAGGTTTTTAAACCCTTTAGTACAATTGTTTGTCCACTTAAGGACACTTTCAATACTTTTTTATTACTGCTTGTTACACTGGCTATCTGATCTCCCTCTAACTGGTTTACTTTGATAGTCAATGTCTTTATTGTTTTTCCCTTTTGTAAATTAATTTTACTTGCATTTAAGGTTATTTTTCCCTGCTTTAATTCCAGATCGGTTGTACTTATATTGTCAGTGTTTTCAGTATTGTTTGTATTATCTGTACTGCTGCTATTATCTGTGGAGTCTGTTTGATCCGTGCTGCCTGTATCATCGGTAGCGGTTGGTTTTTCCTTTACATACACATCAAGTAGTCCTGAAGCTCCATTTGATCCATCCGTCATGGTAACATATTCAATTCTTACATAGCCTTCTTTTAGCGCCGTTACAGATCCACTTGTGCTTAAACTGACAATTCCTTCTGCTCCGAAAGAATTTGAATACCAACATCCTGTATAAACCGCATCGCTTGGTAAAACCGTTGTTTCAAGCTGTAACGTATCCCCCACATACATTGTTGTCGTACTTCCAACATTAAATGTAACACTTTCTGCTGCCCTTGTTGGATTCTCACTTACTTTGATTAATATATATTTACCGTTATTATCATTTACATTTCCAAAAATGGAACGCGTGTCAAACCCTACTTGCGCTGTACCGGCAGATAATGCCGTAACCATCCCTGTTTCGGATATATTTGCCACATCACTCTTTGAAGTCCCCCATGATGCAGTGTAAGTAGCATCGCTTGGAGTAACTGTTGCTTGAAGCTGTAATGTATCTCCGACATTCATCTCAACAACATCACTCACATTCAAACTGACACGTTCCACTTTCTTTCGACTTTCAACCACGTTTACAGTGAGAGCCGTTGTTGTAATGTCATTTTCTAAATGCTCATCATGAATGGTTGCATTAACCGTAATGGTACCTTCTTTTCTAGCTGTTAGTATGCCATTGCTGACATAAGCTATATTACTGTCACTTTCACTGTATTCTGACGGCATTGTTATGTAGGCTGTAGACGGCAAAACGTTAAAATCTTCTTTACTAAAAGTGTACGTGTCTCCGACATTAATGGTAAGAGTCGGATTCACGAACTCAATACTGGTTGGAACATATTCATCCAGAAAATAATACTGAATATCATCTTCATATGTATCTAAGTAGGTTTGCGCCGCACTCTTTGGTTCTATATAAGCAATTAAAAAGTAATCACCATCAAAAATTTTATTTCCCGAATCAACATATTCAAAAGTAGTAACACTTTTAGGTATTACAATTTTTGTTAAATTCGAGCAAAGACCAAATGCATTAGCCAAAATTTTTTCACAACCATTTTCAATTGTAACCTCTCTTAAATTTATAGCATTATAAAAAGCAAACTGTTCAATTATTTTAACTGTTTTTGGAATAACTACAGATACAATTGTTTTATTTTTATAAAAAGCATCTACACCTATATTTGTAACTTGATATCCATCAACAGTATCTGGTATTGTAATATCCGTTTCTCCTCCAGAGTAACCAGTTATAGTTACCTCTCCATCGCTTACTGTATAGGTATAATCCTCATATGTTCCTGTTGCTTTTGCATTCATGTGAAATAATAATGTAGTACCTAGTAAAAACGTCATAAACCCTAATCTTTTAATTATTTTTATCATTTGTCTATCCCTCCTATAGTTATTTGATTATATCATACCGTCTACTGTTTTCCTATGAAAAAGTAAGTTATTAGAATTGCTATAGTAGAAATATAACAGGAACATATATCAATATACCTTTCTTACTCTTTGTGTTCCACATAAACTGTATCACTGTCTTTAGTCAAATATTTTTCATAATCCTGCTTATCAATTTTGATAAGCAAATCGCATTCCTCATGGAACTTCTTAAACATTTTTGAGAATACCAATTTATAGCTATTAGAAGCAGCTCTGATTTTCATAAGCTTAGATACCTTAATTGCATACCTTCCTTTTGACTTTAAGGCTCTTGTTTTACCTAAAAGCTTCCATTCTCCCTCTTCATTCCTGCAATATATTTTTACGTTAGATAATAACAAGAATAAAATCATGATAAGCAATCCTGCTCCAGCCAATATTACACCAATAGGAAGCTTCTCATGTTTCACCGTTAAAACAGTGTTTTCAGGAATGTTCTTTGCTTCTATTGTTGGTTCTTCTTTTACTTCTTCCTCTATCTCTTCGACTTCCTCCACAACAAGAGATTCTGGTGTTAACTCCGGATTCTCTACTGTCAGTGTTTCCTGATTATCCACTGTTTCTGGTATCTCCGGATCCTCTGGTGCCACAGCTTTCTCAATTACTTTAATTGGGGTATCCGTATAAACTGTCACTCCATTTTCTGTATAGGATAGATCGATTTGTGCTTGTGCAAGTGGTAAGTTGATTCCATTTAATATAATATAATCCTTAATATCTTGTTTTCTCGAATTATCATTGTATATAGCATCAACCACCATTCCTTTCTTTTTAAAATTTTGCGTTTCATAATAGGTTGTTTTGTCTGGCAAAACTACTACTTCAATTGCTTTTAATACCTTGGCATCAGTTTCTGTTAATGTATGGACTCCTATATTTCCTGCGTGATCCTTTATGGTTACAATATAATCTCCATTGTCTGTTATACGATATTCGTCTGCCGTACTTTTTTGTTTTGTTTCATACGAATAGCTGCCTACCGTTTCTTTCGCTCCCTCATGCTCAATCGTGATTGTATCAATACCGCTTAAGTTATCCGCTCCTTCATATTTCATATTTCGGTATCCGTCTTCGTGCCAGATTGCAGAAGGCTCTATTTGTATTGTAGGAATCTCCTTATCAATCTTGGTGACTCTAACTACCTGAGCTGTCATGTTATCTGCTTCATCATAAGCAGCAACAACAAAAGTTTGATTTTTGGCCGCAGTAAATGTAAAGTAATAATCACCTTCGTCATTTTGTTTTATTTCCTGCTCTTCTCCATCCAAGGTCATTGCTTTTATTTTGGAATCTTCATCAAATGACGTTACTGTAATGGCTGCATCCGTATTCTGCCAGATAGTAGGGTTTCCTTCTACCTTAAGCCACGGGGCACTGAAATCTAAATTAGCCTCTGATATGGTTTGAGTTGTAATATTTCCAGCCTGATCTGTAATGGTAATTTTATAATCACCCTCTTCATAAATCTTATAATTGCCTTGAAAGTTGATTTTAGCATTTTCATATTGATATGATTTTAGAATCGTTTCCTGTTCCCCATAAGTGACAGAAACCTTTGCAATTCCGCTCAAATCATCTATCGTATCAATCCTTAAATTCCGATAATCACCCAAAATCATACTAAACCATGATTTTTTGATTCCTGTTTCAAGTACAGGAGCCTCTTTATCAATTTTTGTTACTGTTATGATTTGGGATGTAGAATTTCCTGCTTCATCTACTGCTGTTACTGTAAATTCCTGATTTTTGGTAACATCAAACGTGAAGTGAAATGTTCCGTCCACACCCTCTTGAAATGACTTTTCGTCGCCATCTAATGTCATTTTTGCAATTTTGGAATCAGCATCCGTAGCAATCACAGTAATGGCCGCATTCGTATTCTGCCAGATGGTTGGATTTCCTTCTACTTGAATCACCGGCTTGCTTCCGTCCAAATTCGTAATCTCAATTGTATCATTGGTATAGGATTTATTTTGAACTAAATCGACACCACGTAGGCGATACGTACCGTTTTCACGGACAGTGTACTCAATAATAACTTGATTATCTCCCTGCTTTCTAACCTCTTTCGTATTGTCATTACTTGCATCCGTTGTACTGCGCTGCAAAGATATATTATTCGCGGCGGCTACAATGACCTTCTCTCGCTTAGCCTTTGTAAGTACTTCTTTCTCCTCGTACACATCTAAATCTTGCTCACTGCTGTCCTCTTCGATGATTTGGTATTGGGTCTTATAATCCTCCCATTCACCATTTTCATTTACTCTTTGTAAAGCTGCCTCTGAAAATCCGCTTTGACTATCCTCAATGACTGCCCGTATTACATAACCCTCAGTCGTACTAATATAACCTTCTTGCGCAGAAACGGATTCAATGGTTAATTCAGGAGCTTCTGGATCGATATTATCAACTTCTAAGGCATCTTCGTTGCTCATAACTAAATAATTTCCCGCTTGATCCGTTATTTTTGTCTTATAAGCTTTATTAATATGTGTATCATAAGCTGCTGATTCAACCGTAGTTTCTCCATTATAATTTTCCACCTTTTTAGACTCAAAATAATTATCACTTTGTTCCCAAACCTCAACTGTACTAAGCCCTGACAATTCATCGGAACCATAACTGGTTACCTCGACTCCGGTTGCTTCGTCTACCCATTGAATCGTATTCGGTTCAATTCCTATTGTACTTGCATCCGGCTTGTCCGGGTCATAATTATCAATCTTTAAGATGTTCTTATCGTCTGATACTGTCTGAAATCCAACTTGATCCGTAACAACCAGTCGGTAATATCCGTTATCTGTTACTGAAATATCTGAGCTTGCCTGATTGGTTCCCTTAAGAGACACTGTTTTGTATTCTCTCCAATCAGGATTGCCGATATCAGCCGTATATTGAAGTTCTATGGTATCAACACCGCTATGACTATCATCTGCCTTTGCTGTAATAATAATCGGATCTTTTGTCCATTTTGTTGTATTTGGGGTTATCGATAAATTAATTGGAGCAGATTTATCAACCTTTATAGTAAGTTCCCATTTAGGTGCTGTCATATTACTTGCATTATCCGTTGCATAGCATAAATAATAGTTTGATCCTTCCTTTACTACGTTAATACTTGTAGTGCTTCCACTTGTTTCACTGCTATTGACTGTAATCGATTTTATTCCTGAGCCTCCAATATCCTGCGCTTCTAAATTTAAAACTGCATCTCCTTTATACCATCCGCTGCTTTTCAATTCTCCATCAATAGTATAAGTAAGTGTCGGAGCCGATTTATCAATGTTTGTTACTCGACAGTTGGAGCTAATAGTCACATTTCCAACACGGTCGGTTGCTACCACTCGATAATAGCCGTTTTGGTCTGCACTAAATCCTGCATAAGTTTGAGGGCTTGTATCACCACTATATGTTTTCGTTTTATAATCTCTCCAAGAGCTGTTATTCGAAGAATATTGAATCTTTAAGCTTGCCAACCCTGATAAAGTGTCCTGCCCCTTAATGGTAAGCGGCACAGTATTGTTTGACCATGACGTTGCTGCTGTTATAGAAACATTTTTAGGTGCGGACGCATCAGCAAAAATCGTTATATTCTGTTCATTACAGCTCGTTTCATTTACATTCGTAGCAAAATAACTGTATGTATTCATTCCTTCACTTGCTGTTTTTGTTACGCCGGAACCACTATTTAAAATATTATTTACGGTTACACTACTAATATTTAAATTAGGATCACTTCCGGCAAAAGTAATTTGCGGAAGTCCTTGATACCATCCACTTGATGTTTTTGATGCATTCACAGATGCTGTAGCAGATACATTCGATTTTCTTTTTATTGTTACTTCTTTTGTATTTGCTGATGTTACAGTATATGAATCTATTGATTTTGCCTCATAAACATCTGTTTCCGCTTTATTCCACGAAAAGGTTGTACCATACTCAACCAAGCTGTTTACATCCTCTATATAATCTCCATATAATGCATCTGCATTTTGATATCTTACTTTTACCGTTTGTAAAAAGGAATCTCTTACTACATTTAAATACATAGTATTATGTATATTCTCATGTGTTGCATCATCCTGATCATAAATTCCCGCATTTCTTACATTAACTGACATTTCAAAATTAACTTCTCTATCATTTACATCAGGTGTTTTTGTCAAACTTAAATTATTTGTACCATAATATTTAAAAGTCATTCTTCCCATCGCATCGTATTTTGTCCCACCGCTACTCATGTAACAACATGCGGGTAATGTCATTTTTGCTTTCACTTGCAAAACACTATATCTAAACTCTGCTATTTCTGTTTTTGCTGAGCTTAAAATAAAATTATATATTGTTCCACTAGCATTACTTGTCCATATTTTATTATTTCCCGACGATGATGACGCTTTTAATGACTTTGAGCTTTTACTATCTGTATTGTTAAATTTAAAATTGATTCTAACTTCTCCTGATGAACCATCATACTTCGAAAAACCTAATTTATAATATCCTGTTTGACTACTAAAAGTTCCGTTTGTTTTCATAAACTCCTTTTCTTGATCAAACTCTTGTAAACAGAATTCATAATATTTCATATTTTTAGGATTATTGGTCAAAACAATATCTTCACCATTTTCATCTTTACTATCAACCAAATCATATAACGTAATTTCTCCAGTTATATTTGTATTACTTGCTATTATACCGTCATAGTCATCATTAGATAATTCAGATAGATATTTTCCAATCTGCCAAGGTTCCGAATTATCAAGATATTCATTAATTTCTTCATCTGTTAAGGTATTAAAATGTGGCATGTTTAAAATACTATTATCCTCTTTTTCAACATCTGTTGATTTACTCTTTAATTCCTCAAAGGATATAAATCCGTAACCATAGTATTTATCAAAGCCTTCTTCTCCTAAGTCCACAGCATATTGTTTTAATAGATTATGGATATCCTCCAATGAGTAGTCCGAATAAATACTTTTTATAACTGCAATGATTGCGCTGACATTTGCCGTGGCAGTTGAGGTTCCATCTTCTCCAATTGAACTATAATCAATTTTATCACCATAATTAGAGAATGAAGCAATTTCTCCATTACTGTCTGTAGCTGAAACAGTTATTACGGAATCAATGTTGGCAGGAGTATAATTTTCTACATTAGCATTATCATTTCCCGCAGCAGCTACAACAATTATTTGATTTGAAACAGCTTCTTCTATAATACTGGATAGAATTGCAGAAGAACTAGAATTAATGGTACCCATACTGATATTAATAATATCTGCGTTATTTTCAATCGCCGCTTTTATACCTAAATAAGCATTTAAAACAGTGGCCTTTCCACTATCATTAGCTATTTTTATTGGCATAATCTTTACAGTTGATGGGGTATTATTTACAATAATTTCAGCCATATCCGTACCATGACCATTATCATCTTCTATACTGTTTTCATCACCTGTGGAAGACAAATTGATATTTAAATCAATTAACCGGTCTTGAAATATTTCGTTTGTTTTATCAATACCTGAATCTAAAATTGCAACTTTTACCTCGCTGTTCTTTTCTTTTGAATCTAAAAATAATGCTAAATCACTCTTTTCTTTGGACGATTCTGTATTTTCTATATCACTTTCTGTCTGGGATTCAATCACGGCATCAATTTCTACCGACACGATATTGTTGTCATCTTTTAATTTTTTATACGCATCCTTAGCTTCTTCTTCTGTTTCATATTGAAGAATGTACATATTATCATAATTAATAATTTTTATTGCATTACAATTTTCAAAATCTGAATGATCAGATACTACGATCAGAGTTTTTGTTGTATACAGACTAGAAGAGTCTAGATCTGTTTCATTATATAAGCCACTGACTGATTCTGATAACTCCCCTGATGCCATTTCAATAATTTCTTTCGTATTCTCTGTCTCTGTAGCCTGATTTATTTTATCGGCAGTCTCTTCTTTGTCACTATCAGACTGGTTTACTTCCTCCTTCATTGAAGTCTCATTATTTTCATTGGTATCTTCAATTTGTGAGCTTTCTGTAGTGGTTTCTTCCTCATTCACATCTGTTTTTGTATCTTCTATTTCTGTGCTTTCCGTTATTTCAGAATTTTCTGTACTCTCTGTTGCTACTGTATCCACTGCTGTTTCATTGTCTTCTACCGATTGTTCATATGTAGCATAATCTTGATTCGCATATACAGTACTGGATGCCAGTGCCGTCGTAGCATTCATGCATACAAGGAGTATTGCCATGTATTTCTTCATTTTTTTCATCCCTATCATTCCCCCTGTTTCTTACTAATTGATAAAGGGTAAGTAGTTGAAAACCACATTTCTTATAGATGGATTTAGCAATGCAACGATACCGCTGCTCATGATCACGCATATGAGGAACCACAGCGCAATCTTGCTAATACGGTAAAACAAATCCATCACAGCTTCAAATAATTTTCCGGCTAAAGATACTTTTTTCACCACTATATTATTGGTTTCAATCTGTATATTTTTTGCAGATTTTTTCATTTCAAACATTTTATGTTCCTCCACATTTTCTAAAATCGTCTAGCTTTTACTTCTTAATAATCTGGCTCTCAGCAAGAGTCATTGCGACTTGTGCACTTTTTAATCTTTTTGTGTCTTCTTCTATCAGTTCTTTATATGCTGTTAAGGCTTCCTGGATTTTATCGTACGTTTCTAAATACTTTTGAAGTGTAGGCATATTACCTGTTATTTCCGGCTTATTCACCTTTTCCGTTATATCCTGACCCGCCTTTTCCATTGCATTTACTTTTAACAGAAAACCTGATTGATTTAACTGAATTATATTTGCCATTAATCCTCATCCTCTTCTATACTTGCTATTAAGTCATAAAGTGCATTAATATGTGATTTTAATTGGTCTATTACATCGTTCTGATCAGAGATTTTACTATCTAATCTAGATATGGCATCATTTATTTCAGAAATATTTTCATTTAAGATATTTGAGTAAGTACTATATCCCTCCATTAAATCACCCTGAACCATTTCCTGATGCTCTTCATAATTAGACCCTTTCCAGTCTTTAAAATCAACCATCGTTTTCTTTGCAGTCTTTTTTTCATCGGAAAGATCGCTTTTGCTATCTTTTATTATCGCCTTTGCCTTTTTAAGCTTTTCTTTTTTCTTTTTATATTGTTCAATATTTTTTTTACATTGCTCTATCTTATTATTGTAACTATCTATTTCTGCATATAGGTATGAAGCATCTGACATTATTACACCTCCCTATCAAATGTTTTATCTTCTACTAATTAATAATTAGCATTATAATTTTAAGCCATCTAATAAACAGAATACCTGATTAAGGAGCGGACTCCTCCTATTGATGATTAAATTCAGACGGAGTTCCTTTTTGATAACCCAGCTTTTGAATACTTTCGTTTAAGTTTTGAACCATTATTTCATCATCTTCATCCACATACCCTTTAAACTCCACTTGTAGTATATCCTCATTGTTAAAATAAAGAATTGTATCACCTAGCAGGCCTTCCGGATAAAGACTACCGCCGTATTCAAAATATTTTGCTTCATCTTCTATTTTCGTTGCAACTGCCCTTGCAATTATAATAATTTTCTTTACTCCTCCGTTCAATCTTACAACACTGCCTAGTGGTAAAAAATCTGTTTTCTGTTCCATATTAATATCCATCCTTTCTCTTTCGCTGGTTATAAAAACTTTGGTAATCGAATTCTTACATAACTTCCATTGTTAAATAGCAATCCATCTCTAAATTGAGGTAATTCTTTTGATGAAGTAACGCCAAACATACCAGTTGTTCCAGGTCCGCCTACCAACAGGCCATCGATCGTATTCTTAGCGAACTTGGTTAAATCATCAAACCCTTTCATTTTACCTGAATGTGCTGTTAAAATAATACTAATTCCGACTGCAGCAGTTTCCATAAGAAGTGGTGCAAGCTGTAACGCACTGGCTTTTGTTACCTCTATAAAATTATCCCAATCATCAACCACAATATAAAATGGGGATAGTGTCTTACTGATTTCTTTAGGATTCTTACTCGGATCAGCCATTAAGCTTTCATGAACAAAAGAATTCCTCTCTTGTATTTGCTTTGCCAGTTCTTCTATTAATGCCTGAATACCCACAGCTCCCTCCACATAATGAAGATTTTCACGTTCTTTATAGCAATAAAGCTCCATACTTTTTGAATCGAATAAATAAATTGGATCAGTTCCAATGATTTGTTCCAAGATTACTTTCAGAATATTTGTCTTTCCTTTTGCAGCTTCTCCAAGAATCGTAAACGGCGTCATGATGCGTTCAAATCCGCACAGACTCACACTTTCTTTATCGAGTCCTAGCCATATACTTTCTCCCGCTTTTTCATATTGCAACAGCTCCTTAAATGATAAGTTTTCAGGAAGAACCGGAATGCGGGGTGCTTTTTGATTTGGATAAATCTGATCAATTTGTTCAACCAGTTCCTCGATTCCCTTATTGTATTCTATTTCATTTTGGAATTCTGTCATCGTATAAATATGCATGGTGCTTACGGCATTGTTCCACTTAATCAAGGTACGTCCCTTGATTTCTGACTGTTTATAGGTACTTCTTCCTACAATCATATTGACATCACTTTCATCAATCAGATATCCTGCAATCTTTATTTTAAAGTTATTATAAATAGAATATTTCATAGCATTGCTTCTTGTAGCTGTGGTAATCATATAGATGCCTAACCCATAGCCGTCTCTGGATAGTTTCATGAAAAAATCCTCCATTTCATATCCAAGTTCCTTTACTACATCAAAATTATCAATTACTAGAACTATCGCTTTCATTGGTTTTTCTGCCACCTGATTATATACTTCAAAGTTTTGTACCATTCTGCTTGCCAGCAGCTTCTTACGTACCTGTATTTCATTTTGAAGCAGCATCTGAAGCTTATTTAAACGTTCAGTATCATCAAAGGTTATGTATTCTGCCATATGGTGTAGCTTATTAAGCGGAATTAATCCACTATTTCCAAAATCCAGAATATAAAAGTTCAAATTCCCCGGACTGTTCTGCATTGCTAAAGAAAGTATCATAGTAGTAAGAAATACTGTTTTCCCATAGCCTGCTGATGCGAGATAGAGAAGATTTCCGTCCTTTTCCATATTAAAGATATATTCCTTTTGAGCTTGTTCCTCGGGAATATCTACCAATCCAACTGATACCTTTAAATTCAGTTTTTTCTCCTTTGAATCAACTAAGCAAACTTTACTCTTTATCTGCTCTCTGAGTGGAGGCAGCCATGGCCTTTTTACCTCGATTGTATCCTGCTTTTCATAAATTGCGCGTATGTATTCGATAGTCGCATCCAGTTGCGTAACTGCCAGCTTGTTGTTTTCCTGATCGTTACTTAAATCTTGATTAATGAGTTCTCCTTGTCCAAGATCATTAATCAAATAAACGCGGTCATCTACCTTTTCTTCCTCCTTTTCTACATGGTAGGAAGCTCCACTCCATGCGGACTGGAATAATTCATATATCTCGTTATTACCGACTTGAAGATAAGCCCTTCCAGCCTTTGTAATATTTGCTGCGTCTGGTGTCTTTATTATTTCTTTGCTGTCAGCCTCATTTTGCACCATCAGAGCCAATTTGAATTTTGAATTAGTCCAAATCTGATCATCTACAACCCCCGATGGTTTTTGTGTGGCTAGAATCAGGTGCACTCCAAGGCTACGTCCGATACGTGCAGCAGATACAAGCTCTTTCATAAAATCCGGCTGTTCTTTTTTTAATTCCGCAAACTCGTCACTAATTATAAATAAATGGGGTAGAGGTTCCTTGGCTTCTCCATTTTTAAACAACGTATTATAGCTGTTAATATGATTTACATCATAAGCACTAAAAATTCTTTGTCTTCTTGCCAGTTCGCTTTTTATGGATGCCATAGCACGCATACTTTGCGCTCCATCTAAATTCGTAATACTTCCCAACACATGCGGAAGATTTTTAAATAGTCCGGCCATACCACCGCCTTTATAGTCAATTAGTAAAAATGCGACTTCGTACGGATGAAAATTTACCGCTAAGGATAATATATAGGATTGAATAATTTCAGATTTACCGGAGCCGGTCGTACCCGCTACCAATCCATGTGGTCCGTGTGCTTTTTCATGCAGATTCAAATAAACAAAATCCTCTTCTGCACGTACTCCAAGAGGAACCGCCAGCGATTTTGAAGAATTATTCTTTTCCCATCGTTCTAATATTTTCATTTGCTGAGGATGCTCAACATGATACATTTGAAAAAAACTGATATTTTCTGGGATTTGTGCACTAATCCCCTGTATATGCTCTAAAACTCCTAAATCTCTTGCCATCCATTCCAAATCAATATTTTGAGATGATTCTAATGAAAAATGTAAATTTTTTTCTTCTTTTTCCTCTAATAGTAAAGTCGCTTGCTTTGAGTTTTCTAATATTACAATTGTTCCAATGTTTTCTGGAAGATTTGCCCGGTTATTCGTTGTGTAAATTATAGAAAAACCAAGATTATAGCCTTCTTTATCTAAATATTCCATAATGGAATGATCCATGATGAATTTTGGTTCATCAATTACAAATAATAGGTGAGGAAGAAACATACTTTCTTTTTTACTTTCTTCCACTTTCAATTTTCTGTCTTTCAGTATTTGATGAATACTTCCTAATATCTGATCTCTTTTTCTTTCATTGTTGATTGTTCCAACCGCATTAATAGCATGTATCCGCAGGTGGGGATACCAACGCATCCATTTAAAATCTTCATCATAGGATTCGTTATAAATTGTTATAATTTCCAAATCATGATAACTTTGAAAAAAAGTAAGCTGAGCAATCATTAGCTTTAATTGGTCATGTATGGTATCTTTTTCTCCAACCAGTCCCATATGCGCTTTTTTCAGATCTATGACAATCGGCTGCTTCATATTGGAAAATTCATTTACGACAGCCCTAGCTTCCTCCTCCAATAAATCAATTTTGTTATTAAGCTCAGATGTTTCCATTTTTATTTTAAATTTACATGGTACATCTGCATTACCTATTGATACAGACAAAAAGTCTTCATCATTTGAGCTGCGTTCATACACTCTTGCGCTGTAGCAATGTATCATTTTTTCGATTTCCAAAATACTCGGATAATTGTACCGGTAAGCTTCTGTTTCATTCGAAAATGCTTCATATATTTCTTTTCTTTTATTGAGTAAATATTTTTGGTAGGTCTTCTCTCTTAACGCATTTTCTTCCCTTAATTCTTTTCTATCCACAAAATATTTCACACCAGACACAATCATTGTAATTCCTGTACTGGCAACTGACATAATCACAAGTAATCCTCTTTTCAATAGTATACTTGTACCTACGGTAACACCCATCATTACCAAGGAGGGCAAAAGTAGGGCAATCAGACCTCCCTTTTTATTTTCTTTTCTCTCCTTTGGCCGGCTTATGGAAATTACTTGATCCGATACCTTTTTTATAATTCTGGGAGATCTCTTATACTTAGGAAAATCCTCCGATATATTTTCCTCATAAGGCAGTTCCAATAATGTAGAAGTAATTTCTACCTGATTCACACTTTCCAAAAATATCTTGTCCTTTAACAGGACAAAACGATAGTCACCAATTAGAAGTTCATCTCCATAATCTATTTCACTTCTTTCATCTTCTAGTAACTTTCTATTTAAATAAACCTCTATGTTTGACAGGCTTTCATTCACCAAGGAAATAATCAGTTTATTATGTTCTAAAATAAAAGAGAACGGGATATCTTTGATTATAATGTCTGCTATTTGCGGACCTATCGTTACATAATCTTTTCGCTTATAACACAACATGGTTCTTATCGATTCATTTTTCATACCTTATTTATCCTCTGCATCATATTGTTCAATCAATGGCTCCATCAGTGTACTGATGTTTTTTAATTGCTGCGTTTTTTCTTCTCCTGTTAGTCCCGTATCTGCTTCAATATAAGATTTTTTCTTCATGTATGCGTACAAAAGAAGCTCGTCATCCGACTGCTGCATCGCTATATCAATTGCTTTATCTGTATCGCCTCGACCCAGGTAAATCCAATATTCAAGTCTTTCAGGTATTTCCTTTAAAGAAATGTTTGCTAAGATATTATTTTTTTGCTCCTGGGTTAAATTTTCACTTCTAATATAAGAATTAGCTAAGATATATTTCTGAGTCACTTTCATATTTGGCACTTTCACATTATCCATAAAATCAATGCAGCTTACATAATCCTGTGCTATATAGGCATCATCCGACTGGATGATTGCTTCTGTATAGGGATCTATTATGATAAGGCGATAGCCAATATAACCAGTAAACACTACAAAGAACACACTAAGAGTTACAATTGCCGCCTTCATTCTCTGCAAGGAGCTTTTATTTAATAACAGCTTCTTATCTCTTCTCTCATTCTCTACTCGCTCATATTCCTTTATTAGAATATTTTTTACTTCTTGTATAGACTTTGCTTCTCTAATACAATTTTGCAACTGGTTTTTAGATAATAATTTCTTGCCACCTTTTCTAAAATCTTCATAGGAGTATTTTTTTTGTAAGGCGAAGCCAATAAGCGCTTTATAATTATCTAAAAATTCTTCCTCTTCATAGCCACGTCCATCCTGATAAATATCTCTTTCCTTTACAAATATCTGTCTGTTAATATTATAATAAAGATTATCCGGATTCATGGTAAAGTTATATTCCGTTATTGCTTTTTGCAATTGTTCCATATTAATCAGTACTGCAAGAATTGTAAGGATGTCATCTTTTCTTATTTCTAATAAAGACTTTTTTTCCTGTATATTATAGCAAAAAACCAAATCTTCTTTTTCTTCTTCCATTGTCATATCTATCAAATAGGCATTTGGGAAAATAATTTTCTTATATTCAAATTGATTTTTTGCTATAAACGCTGATTTCTTTTTAACCTCAATTAAATTTGTTTGCTCCACTGTCATCTCCTCCTCATACCAGCTCCAAAATATCACTTGTGTTAATATGTTCTACTTCATAAGTATTATCTATATTTACATACATTCCCTTTCGAATCGATTTCACTTTCATATATTCTGGCTCCATACCCTGCAGAATATGGGCTTCTTTTAATATATATATTGTATCTAGAATCTTTTGCTGAGAGTTAACCTGAATGTCTATATTCAAGCGTATCTCTTTACTCATAAACGTAAGTGTCAACATCATGGCTCGCCCACTTCCTCCTTCGTTTCTCAATATAACGAAACATAATTAAAATTAAAATGACTATGGCTATACCAATAATAGGAATGGCAAATCCTATTCCCTTTGCTTCGGAAGTCGAAGCTCCCTTTAGCACCTTTATTTCACTATTGCTAAACATTTCATTTTTAACTATTTCATAAACATCTGAACTGCTATTCAATTGCTTAACAAAAACTTTTTCTTGTATCACAACGTAATTCTGATTTTCCTGCTCATTATATTCTCTTACCTTTTCTTGAAAAGCATTACTAAATACATTTGTTCCATTAATATCAGTAAGAGATGAATAGGTGGTTGTGCGTTCATTAAGTACTGCCGGATCAATCACAATATCAGTTTTGTCTTCCATTACTATCTACCTCGTCTATTTCATACTGTTCTACAGTTTATCTTTTTAAAATACCACTGTTCTAAGAACAGTGGTAATGCGGGATAATTAATTCACTCCAATCTTAGAAGCAATTTCTTGATCAACACTTTGCATAATACTGGATACATCACGTAACTGCTGTGCAATGGATGTAATTAGGTCACTTGTAGCTTTAAAGCTTGGTTCTAATGCAGAAAACTGGTCATAGAAAGCTTGACTACTGTGTCCTGCCCATTCATCACATAGAGTTGATACCATATTTCTCATTGTGCTTACTACCTGGTTAAATTCCTCACATCTTGTGTCAAATTCACTCGCTTTTTGAGACATCTGCTCAGGACTTAATTTAATATTATTTACGTCTGCCATTTTTATTTCTCCTTTTTTGGGTATAATTTATTTGCAAAACTGTATAAACAGTTAACTGCCTATGTATTGGGGACTATTTTTTTATTTCTTTTCTTTTGAAGAATTACATTTACAAACAAGATTACTATCATAAAAACTAATAGTATGTATAAGAATCCTCTAACATAAATTTCCTTTTTGCTAGATTGTTTCTTAGTAGTATCTTGCTCTGCTTCAGAGTCAGCTAAAATTGTAACATTATCCTTTAATTTCTGATAATTTGACACCTGCATCAGTTTCAATGGACTTGCAATAAATTCATATGCTTGTGTATATTCCATTGTTCCGAGTCTTGTATACGGAAGCTTCGCAGCAAATTCAGACATCATTAGCTGATTTTCCTTACTGGTAGATTCTTTTAAAGCTTTTGCCTCTGCTAGTCCATTTGATACCATATTTTTTGATGTTTCTTCAGCTTCTTCTATATGCGTCTTTAAAATTGTTAAATTTTCATCTGTGGATGTATATACTTTTTCTGTAAACTCTATATAATCTTGATTATTTTCTCTTACACTTTCTTGCATTGCATACCCATTTGTTTCCATTTGTGATACATAATCATCAATCTTCGAAGTATCCTTAATGGGATTATAAGCCGCCAATAAATTTTGATATGCAGCCACATCTGTCATTTCGTCTAAATATCTTTGTTCAAAAATCTTTTTAATTTTTTCTGTTCTTTCAATCAGGGGTAATATGCAGCTATTGTTTACAATTTCTTTAACAAATTGCGAATCGATTTCTTCTATTGCGGATATTTCAGGCTTTATATCTTGGATTTGCACACTATAGTTCTCCAAAAGATTAGAGGCAGTTATTGGATTACAGTTTTCATCCATACGAGAGTTGCCGGATTCATCAAATGTATTTCCTGAAAATTCTGTAATTTGATATACATCCTCTTTTACAAAATCCATTCCTGATTTTACATAGCTTTCCAATTCACTTATATTTCCATCAATTTTAAGATAAGTGATAGGCTCCAGTGATATACTACCCTTTGTTATATCTCCAATAAAATCTAACGCACTGTTATATCCACATTCATTAAGCAGTTGTAATATATCAGCGTCTGAATCACATGCAGCAAATGCTGTAGCAACAGACTTATTTACTTCAACTGAACCAGATAATGAAATAACTGATTCACTGCCTGTTTCCTCTTCTGCTGATTTATCTTCCTCTTGCGTTGACTCTTCCTCAGTGTCTTCTTTCGTTGTCTTCTCCCCTGTTACATTTTCTTCAACGGTTTCTTCCTCTTTTGTTTCTTCCCCTGTTGCCTTTTCTTCAACGTTTTCTTCTTTTGTCTCTTCCTCTTTTGTCTCTTCCTCTTTTGTCTCTTCCTCTTTTGTCTCTTCCTCTGCGTTCTCTTCATCACTCTCAGATGTTTTCCCCTCTAAGGTTACTTCGATCGTTTCTGTTTCTTCTTTTGCTTCTAGTAATTTATTTAATATAGTATCTAAGCACTCTTTTCTTTTCGCTATCACATCAGAATCATCACTCACAATTGAAACAAGTAAGCTCGGTGCTTCTTCTCCTTCTATACTATTGCTTGTAATTTTAATCTGTTTACCATTTGAGTCATCAACTATAGCGCAAGTTAAAGCAGGCAACGATTCACTTAAGTCTTGTTTATGATTAGAAAGTAATTCTTTCATTTCTGCTTTTAATTGATTATTATACTTTTCAATACTATCCTTTAATGCTGTTGCAATATAATTACGTTGCTCCTCTAGCGTATCTGTCTCAGATAATATATCTGACTTACTTAACTGTAGTTTTGTATTAAAATCTGTAAGACTTTGCGAAAAAGACTGAATCCCTTTTTCATATACAACATTACCCTTATCATCCGTCTGCAGTTTAATTTCTCCAACCTTAGCAGTTAAATTTGTTAGTGCTTGCGAAAGCGTCTTTCCGCTATTATTTAAGTTTGTTAACTGTTCCATTGAGTCATCAATATCACCTTTATATTCTTCATCAATATTTTTCACCAAAGCATTATTGTTTGACATAAAATCCGTTATATCTAGAGCAGTTAAGTTGTTTTCTTCTTTTTCAGTTTCCGGTATAATCACCATTTCAACTAAATCGGAGGCTTGTATTTCTTCAATTATATTTTTTTCCTTTAAGTCATTATCCATTACAGCCGATGTATAATCCTGAGCTTCATGAAATTCTTGCAAAATATTTGCTAGATACATATAGCTTATATCATTTTTTAAATCTTCTCCAAAGCTTAATACCTTGTATAGAATCTCTTTTTGTTTTTCACCATCAAAATTTGTATTTAACGCATATTTAAAAATTGACTGAGTCGGACTGCTGTTAAGGCTATCGATACTTTGAGAAAACGTAGAAGGTATGATAATATATGCTCCATAACTATCATTCTCAATTCCCCGTCTTGCATCCTCTAGTGAGGTATAAAGAAATGATTCATCTGAAAAGCGAATTACCTGTTCACCATAATAGATAGTCTCATTATTAGATAAAACTGTACCTTCATCTAAATTCACTACAGCAATGTACTGTTCTGTATTATCATTTGCGCTTTTTTTTATCGAATCGGACGAATGGACAATCTTTTTACTTCCAACAACGTTTCCAGCAAAATAGCAAGCAAATCCAACTGCACAAAAAATTATTATACTCATAGTAATTATGATTATCTTTTTCATCGTATTATTACTATTCCTTTCATTCATTATTTTCAGTTTTGTAACATCACTATACTATAAGGATCCAAACATTAAGGTCGAGTATTTTTTCATATTTTGTCGAAATTGAGCTTTTTGTAATCCCTAGCCCTAAACTTCTTTATCTTTGCAAGTCGCTTTTTGTCGATTAATGTCTTATCTTTTTCAGTAATAATTAATATAAAATTAATTTTTATTTCCAAATTTTAACAATTAATGCTATAATATTAATACATTAAAATAGGGGATGAAAAAAATGTATGAAAAAATTAAATTATTATTAATTGAAGATAATATAAACCAAAGATTAGAATTTAAAACTTGTATTCATTTTCATAAGCAATTTGAATTATATGGTGAAACAGGAAGCGAAAAGGAAGCATTAAATATATTGAAAAATGGATACATAGATGTAATAGTTTTAGACCTAGAGCTGCAGGAAGGAAATGGAATCCAATTAGCGGAAAGAATGAGGGAACTTCCCATAGATCAACCGTTTGTTGCTGTAACAACAAATAATTGCTCGGAATCCATTTTGCAGTATTTAAGAAAAGAACTGAAAGTTGATTTTATTTTTCAAAAAGCCAACTCAAGCTATACTCCTAACCAAGTACTATTTATTATCGAGAAAGCGTTTAAATATCATAAATCAAAAAATGCAAATATTAGCGAGGAAAAGCAGTTGTTAAGAAAAAGCATTTCACAAGAACTGCAAAATATTGGATTTAGTATAAAATATATAGGAACTGAATATATTACAGCCGCACTTCTTCTCTTATCTGAAATTCAAGATGACTATTATCAAATATCTAAAACAATTTACCCTGCACTAGCTACACAATATCAAACTGATCCTGCTAATATAGAAAAAGCAATTCGCATGGCAATTGAACATGTTTGGAATAATGCCAGCCTGATACAACTTCAAAAACATTATCCTTTTGATGTAAACAATAAAAATGGACGGCCAAGCAATGGAGAATTTATAAGTAATATGAAAATAAGGCTTTATGGCAAATCAGAGAAAACCCAATTGTATTCTTAATCCTTAGAAATAATGCTGTCATTCATTTGACAGCATTAGTATACAGTTATAAATATAAAATAACAGATTTAGAACAAAGCGGACTAGTCAACATCAGCTCCCTAATCCCTCACTCATGAGGGACTTGACCGCTTTGCCGCGCCGAATGCTGTTACGCAGTGACATTTTCCACTTGCATTCGTGCGCATTGTGTTTTTATTTCATAGGAATCAAAGCTTTTATGCGTTAACAACAAGGTCTTTCCTATGAAACAAAAAAACCGGAAGATTTATCCACCGGTATTGAGCCTTTAATCAAATATACTATTTTCGGAAATCTGATTGAACCTAAAGGTTTCTAACCATCTTTGATTCTGATTATTCCATATAATACTGATACCTTTCGTAAATCCCATATCACCATCATACTCTGTTAACTTATAGGAGGCGTTATAACGATTTAAAATATCCAACATTTCTGCAATTCCATGGCCTGTTCCTCCATCAGTATTTCCTCTTTTTCCAAATTCATTTAGAATATGAATCGGAAAAGTCACTCCATCGTCATAAATTTCAACTTCCAAAGCCTCATTTACACAACCCATTATTAATAAAATATTCCCAGTTCCTTTTTTTTCGACTGAGCGAAATGCATTTCTCATTAGATTTCCTATAAGCCGTAAAAATTCAAGATTAGATATATTATGTTTATTTAAAGCATCTGACATCTTAACATTGACAAATACATCAAAATTAATTCCTTTCGTTGCAGCCTCTTTTCCATATAATTGTATCTGCTCATCCAGAATATGAAGACCAGTGCACGGAAAACTTTTATATTGCATATCATCATTCTCACTTTCATCTATCTGTTCACTACATAGTTTACGTACCTCACTAATTAATTCATTAAACTCCTCAAAGTCATTATTATTTTTAATTTTATTTAAAACATAATTTAAAAGAGAAAGAATTTCTTTGGATTTATGTAATCGTTCAGACATTTTAAAGTTATCTTCCCAAAGTTGCTTTTTCTCCCGTTCAGCATAATACAAATCTCTAATCCACACAATACAAAATAATACAGCTACCGTTAACATAGTAATGAAAATATAAACATATGAATTACTTCTATTAACATTAAATGAAATATAAATAAGTACAGCCAAAATTAACCCACTAAAAACATTTAAAATAATTGATGCCGTTACTGTTGCAAATGATGCAATAAATTTTTGCCGCTTCAATGTAATTGTATACAGGCTAAAATTTAAAATTTCAAATAACGTAACTACAGAATAACTCCATCTTCCTAAATCCTTAATGTAATACCAAATCAAAAAATTCAAACAAATGCATATCAACTTGGCAATATAGGTTTTGCTTTCTACCTTGATATCAGATAATCTATCAATAATAATTGTTGCAACAATTGCTTGTAGTGTAACACCTACACACTCAATGAACACAGTCACTTTTATTCTCCCCCCTTATGATCTATACATTATTATATAAAAATTTTTTGAATAAGGCAAATAATATATGCAATAAGCTATATTACTGTTGTTTTTACAAATATCAATGATAGTAGCCATTAAATTTGCATTTAATCTTACCTAAACCTCTCCATTATATTATTTATTTTAGCAAAATAAATAATATAGACGGTCGATAACTTTATAAAAAAAAGTCGATTAGGTTGATTATTATTACCTTTATAATCATATTAAAAGAGTATTTGAAAAAGCTAGAGTAAAGACAAGGATTAAAAAGTCGAAAAATCATTCACTGTGATAAGAACTTTTTATAATATTTATTGTATATAATATGTATTCAAACATTTCCGTTTATTAGTGTTTTATTTTCAATTAAAATGTAGTATATTATTACTTAACTGCTACAGGAACTATTTGAAAAAATAATGATGGGAGAAGTATTATGAATACCTTTTATGAATCGTTTTCTCAATCTGACATTACCAAGTCAGAACGAGTGCTACATACGCCAAGCTCTTTTGCTAAAGCTTCTCTTTTTTATATGCAGGAAGCCGGAACTCTAAAGAGCTTAAAGAGTCACCGCTGTCAACGTGAGAACCTTAATTCTTTTCTATTTATAATTGTTTTATCTGGGAAAGGGGTTGTGACTGTAAAAGATAAGATTTATGCCCTTAATACCTCAGACTGTGTATTGATTGACTGTAAATTGCCCTATTCTCATCAAAGCAGTGAAGATGATCCCTGGGAGCTTATGTGGGTACACTTTAATGGCTGCAATGCACAAAGTTATTACAACCTATTTATTGAAAATTTTCCCAGCTTTGTTTTTCGTACCGATACCCCAACTAATTTCATTTCCCTGATTAACAAAATTATCGAAGCGCATAACGACAAGAATAATTTATCTGAGCTTGTAACCTCTAAGTTAATTACTGATATACTGACTCTTAGCTTTACAGAAGCTTTAAAGATGGAGGAATATAAAGATAATAGCATTGCTGTAAAGTTATCAGCCATATGCACTTATATTGATGAGAATTTCAAGAACCGGATTTCATTAGATCAATTAGCCGAACAGTTTTATATCAGTAAATTTCATTTATCCAGAGAATTCAAGACATTATATGGCGTCACAATCGGAAACTATATTCAACTTCAACGTATTAATTATGCCAAAAAGCTCCTTCGATTTTCTGATAAAAGCATCGAAATTATTGCTGGTGAATGCGGCATTCCGGATACAAGCTATTTTAATAAAGTTTTTAAGAAATCTGAAAATATAACCGCCTCACAATATCGACGTGAATGGGTGCAGTAAAAAGGAGCCGTTTTATCACTGCAACAGCTCCTTCTTTTATTACTTATTTTTTAATTAGTAATGATTTTCCTGTCATTTCTTCTGGCTGAATCATACCCATCATTTCAATTAATGTCGGTGCTATATCTGCCAAACATCCATTTGCTCTTAATGTATATGCTGGATCATAATTAACTAAAATAAACGGAACCGGATTAATTGTGTGTGCTGTAAAGCTTCCTCCATTCTCATAATCAATTAACTGCTCTGCATTACCATGATCGGCACAAATAAACATCTGTCCATCTACTTCCTTTAAAGCCTCTACCGTTCTTCCTACACATTTATCTACTGCTTCTATTGCCTTAATAGCGGCTTCCTCAATTCCTGTATGCCCAACCATATCTGGATTTGCAAAATTAATGATAATAACATCGTATTTATCTGATTTAATTGCCTCAACCAACTTGTCACATACTTCATAAGCACTCATCTCTGGCTGTAAATCATAGGTTGCAACCTTTGGTGATTTTACTAAAATTCTGTCCTCTCCCTTGTTTGGCTCTTCTACCCCACCATTAAAGAAGAATGTAACATGTGCATATTTCTCTGTTTCAGCAATTCTTGCCTGTGTCTTTCCATTCGCCGCTAAAAATTCTCCAAAGGTATTTGTGATGGCAACCTTATGAAAAGCCACTAATTTATTTTGAATTGTAGTATCATACTCTGTAAAGCATACAAAAGTAAGTGACAGTCTTTTATCTCTTGTAAAGCCTGCAAAGGAATCATCACAAAAAGCTCTTGTGATTTCTCTTGCTCGATCTGGTCTAAAATTAAAGAAAATGACAGAATCGTTATCCTTGATTGTCGCCAATGGCTTACCTGCCTTAGTAACTACAGTTGGCAAAACAAACTCATCGTTCTTACCCTCATCATAAGAAGCCGATACACCACCTGCTGCACAATCTGCAAACACTCCTTCACCTTTTACCATTGCATTATACGCAAGCTCAACTCGATCCCAGCGATTATCACGATCCATTGCATAATAGCGTCCCATTACTGAAGCAATTTCACCTACACCAATTTCTTTCATTTTATCCGTCAATGCTTCTACAAAGGCTTTACCTGAAGCTGGTGGCGTATCTCGCCCATCTAAGAAACAATGTACATAGACTTTATCTAATCCCTGTTGCTTTGCAAGTCTCAATAAGCCATATAAATGGGTGTTATGACTATGTACACCGCCATCTGATAATAGTCCAAATAAATGTAATGCTGTATTGTTAATTTTAGCATTTTCTACTGCTTTTAATAAGGCTTTATTTTTGAAAAAGTCGCCATCATTGATTTCCTTTGTAATTCTTGTTAATTCCTGATAAATGATACGTCCGGCACCCATATTTAAGTGACCAACTTCGGAGTTACCCATCTGTCCATCCGGAAGCCCTACTTCCATACCGCTTGCAAAGCCTTTTACAAATGGGCATTCTGACATAAGTTTATTTAATACAGGAGAATTTGCCTCTGCTACCGCATTACCTTCTTTTCTATCGTTTAATCCATATCCGTCGAGTATCATTAGAACTGTTGGTTTTTTACTCATAATGTTTCTCCTTTATCATAATTATAATTAATTTTTCCATTCGTGCAGTGTTTATGCACATTTTGGCAGATTAAAAATCTAATTTTTATCTTACCCATCTCAATTTAAAATTCTACTCTATTTCTTCCCATATTTCAACACTTTTTACATAAGTGCAAATTATATTCAATAAAAAGATATCATATTTCTTGTATTTTAACCAATTAAGCATTATCATATAGCTATTAGGGGTGTTTCACCCAATACAAGAAAGGATGATGACATGATGCTTCAAAAAGTACAAAAGTTTTTAGAGAATGAACATACAGCATTAGAAAAGGGACTAATGATTTCAGTTGGTTGCTTGTCTGGCATAATTATTGGTTTCTTTATTTCACCTATCAAGTATGGTTTTAAGATGTGGAGTGATATAGGCAGTTACAATGGATGCAATAACGATAGTAAAACAGCGCCCCCACCTCTCAAACCTCCAAAAAAGAATTTCTTTCATAAAAAATTAAAATGCTTAAAGAAAACTAAAAAGAATAGCAATGCTTCTTTACTGCCATAATATTAAAGAAATAAAAGTTCACCTATTGGTGAGCTTTTTTCTTGCACAGACCGAAAATTTATGTTATTCTTTGCTCTATGAATACACATATGTATATACATATAATAATTCAAATAAGATACGAAATATGGAAAGGTTAGGTTGCAAATGGAAAAGTTTAAAAATATATTAAATCGCATTTTTATTGATGGTTTAAGCGGAATGGCTCTTGGATTATTCTCCACTCTGATTATCGGAACTATTATTCAGCAGATAGGGAATCTGGTCGGAGGTACTTTAGGAAATACCCTTTACTTAATCGGAAAGATTTCCGCTGCCTTAACAGGTGCAGGAATTGGTTGTGGTGTTGCTTATAAATTCAAATCAAGCCCTCTTGTTCTATTATCTTCTGCAACAGCTGGTATGATCGGAGCTTTTGCAAGCAAAATATTAATCGGAGGTGTAATGGTAAGTGGCACACTTGGTGAGCTAACCTTGAATCAGGCAATTCTGTTAATTGGACCTGGTGAACCGCTGGGAGCCTTTGTTTCTGCCTATATTGGAATTGAATTTGGCAATCTTGTGTCAGGTAGAACTCAGGTAGATATTCTAATAACGCCATTCGTTTCAATTGTTACAGGAGCCTTTGCAGGACTCTTTATTGGTACACCAATTTCTATGTTCATGACAAGTCTTGGTGATTTAATTAACTGGGGAACGATTCAGCAGCCTGTACTAATGGGAATCATTGTATCTGTCCTTATGGGAATGATTCTTACTCTTCCAATCAGCTCAGCAGCTCTTGGAATTAGTCTAAGCCTATCTGGTCTTGCCGCGGGCGCTGCAACAATAGGATGCTGTTGTAATATGATAGGATTTGCTATAGCAAGCTACCGGGAAAATAAAACCAGTGGTCTTATAGCGCAGGGAATCGGTACTTCCATGCTTCAGGTTCCGAATATTGTAAAAAAACCTATTATCTGGCTTCCGGCTATTATATCCAGTGCCATTCTCGGACCAATTGGTACTTTAATTTTTCATATGGAAAATAACTCCACAGGTTCTGGTATGGGAAGTGCTGGTCTGGTTGGACAAATCATGACTTGGAATACAATGCTTGCTTCTGACGGAGCCTTTTTGGTTTTATTTAAAATTCTATGCATGCACTTTATATTTCCAGCTATCCTCTCGCTTCTCATCTCAGAATGGATGCGCAAAAAAGGACTCCTTCAATTTGGAGACATGCTGCTTAAGCTATAATAGCAAACATTAAGGCTGCTTTAAGAATTCTGTTTTTATAAAATTGTAAGTGGCCTTTTCTCCTCTTTCAGCTAACATTATTAGAAGCGTTTCAAGCTCCAAGCTTGTTTTGGAAGCCATGTAATAATAAGCTTTTCCATTCTTAAAATATTGCAGCGGCATTGATGTATTGTATTTTTCTTTTAGATATATTTTAGAGGCAGATACTCTGTCTACAAACATCTCTGCAACATACTTTTTTGGCATTGGTACCGGAACAATTCCCCGTCCGTCCATACTGTAATCCGTCCAATATTCATAATGATGTTTATTCCTTCCTTTATGATGCATCCAGGCCTCTGAATATGACTTTATTTCTCTTTCTGCATTATTAGGGCTTCTCATACCTTGATAATATTTACATCCAACCACAAATTCTGTTGGTGAATATTTGGAAAGATCATGTAATAAGCCTTGTTTATATAAACCAATTTTAAAGCATCCTTGCATAACCAGAATTTTATGCTGTGTTATTGTTCGAAAATGTTGAAACGCTTTCATTATAATCTCCTGCCCCAGTAATATTGTAGTCATTTATTCATTCTACTTTCCTACTAATACCACTATACTTCTTTCGTTCACCTTAATATTTCTGTACACTGTCTTTTGTTCATCCTCTGTATTCTTTGAAGTATCAATTATTACTTTCCACTTTTTTTTCATTGGCAGATTAGGAAGTGCGAATTCATGTTCGATCCAATGCATATTATAAGCGATATATATATAATCATCTTCTTTTCCCTTTGAAGTTTTTGCATATTGACCGCAATACATAACACCAATCTGTCTATTATAGTTCTCAAAGTCCGGATACCACGCTTTTTCACCATGGTAAGATAAGTCTGGATATCCACAAGATAAGTAATCCATAATTTTAAGTTCTGTTTCATAGTGAAGAATTGGATGATTCTTACGAAAATGAATTAACATTTTGGTAAAATTCAAAATATCCTTATGTTGCTTTTCACCATTCCAATTCAACCATGCGATGTCATTGTCCTGACAATATGGATTGTTATTTCCTTTTTGGGAATTTGCTATTTCATCTCCACTTAGTATACTTGGAACACCCTGACTAAGCAGTAACATAAGCAAAGCATTTTTTATCTGTTTTTTTCTTAATTCTACAATTCCCTTACGACGAGTCTGACCCTCCACACCACAGTTCCAACTGTAATTATAATTGCTTCCATCACGGTTATTTTCGCCGTTTTCTTCATTATGCTTTGCATTATATGATACCAAATCCATAAGATTGAAGCCATTATGACTTGCTATATAATTAATCACTCCACACTGCTTGGGATTTCTTCTCATTCTATAAGCAATATGCTCAAGCTGCTCCTCATCACCCTTTAAAAATCTTCTTGCATCCACTAAATAACCATCATGATAAATTGCCAGATTCTTAAATTTAGGGAACTTTCCAGAACCATATATTTTATCAAACTCAAAGTGCTCTGCCATAATCTTTGTGTGACTCAATCTAGGTAAGGAGGCTATCGCCGTTAAAGGAGCGGCATTACTGTTAATATGCACCCCATCAATATGATATTCCTCTACCCAATACCTTATGCAGTCTATGATCATATTTTGATTTTCATTTTCTTGAAAGTAAAATTCCATAATAACTTCTATCTTATTTTTGTGTAGCGCTTTCACCATATCTTTAAAAGCAACCACACAGTTATTTCCATACGCATAAGAGGCTTTTGGTGCAAAGTAATTTCCTCTTGTGTAGCCCCAGTAATTAATTGCATAATGTCTGTCCGAATCAAACTTTTTATACTCCATTCGATTATCTTGTCTGGGTATAATTTCATCAAATTCATAGGCCGGCATAAGCTCTACCTGATTAATTCCAAGCTCCTTTAGATATGGTAACTTTTCCAATATTCCCTCAAAGGTTCCTTTCTTTCTAACCTTACAGGAAGAATGCATTGTAAAGCCTCTGACGTGTAGGGAATACATAACAGCTTCATAGAATGGAATCCTAAGTGGCTTATCCCCTTCCCAATCATATTCTTCAAAGTCAACAGCAGCTCTTACCTTTGCATCTTCAACTGCTTGTCCCCAAACCTCTCGCCCTATAACCTGCCTTGCGTAGGGGTCTAAATAATTCTTATGATCGAGCATATAAGTATACTCGTATCTGCTATCTTGTAAATTTGTAATCAATACAGAATATATGCTGCCAATCTTATCTTCTTCTTTAAAGTCAACAGTTAAAATAGCTTCCTTACTCCCCGTTTGAAAAATTACCAAACTGCATTTTACACCGTCTTCTACTGCAATTGCAAAATTAATTCCCTCATTACACATAGTAACTCCAAGTGCAGCAGTTGACCCTTTGTTCACTTTCAGTTTCGCTCTTTCGTTACTATCTGTCATCATAATGATTGCTCCTCATGCTCTACTTCAGTTATTGTTCGTTTTTTCAGCCTCTATCTTTTCTTTCAATTCTGTTAAATACATCCATCGTTCCATTTTCTCCTCCAGTTGAGTCTCAAATTTAGATTTTTGTTCCATTAACTGATTTAATTTAGGAAAATTTGTCGCTGAACTTGCTATATCCTTATCTATTTCTTCCAGCATTTCCTCTAGTTTAGCAATTTCTTCGTCTATGGTTTCAAAATCCTTTTGCTCCTGATAAGTGAATTTTAGCTTTTGTACTTTTATCTTTTCCGTCTTAACCTTATTACTATTTCCCTTGTTATCCAAAGTCAATGCAGGCTGCTGCTGCTCAATATATTCGCTGTATGCGCCTTCAAATTGTCTTATTCTTCCCTCTGTCTCGAATGCAAAAATTCGTTTTATTACTCTGTCCAAGAAATATCTATCATGTGATACGGTAATCACAATGCCGTCAAAGTTGTCTAAATAATCCTCAAGTACAGTCATCGTTTGTATATCGAGGTCATTCGTCGGCTCATCTAATAGTAAAACATTCGGAGCTTCCATTAAAATTCTAAGTAAATATAATCTTCGCTTTTCACCGCCAGACAGCTTTTTAATTTGACTCCATTGCAAAGTTCCATCAAACAAAAAGCGCTCCAGCATCTGTGATGCTGATATTTTACCTTCCGATGTTTCAATATATTCTGCTCCTTCTCTTACATACTCAATCACCTTTAAATTCTCATCCATGTATTCATTTTCCTGCGAAAAATAACCGATTTTAACTGTTGTACCAATTTCTATCATTCCTTCATCTGGTTTAATCACACCATTGATTATTTTAAGCAAGGTACTTTTGCCACAACCATTTGGTCCAATGATGCCGACTCTGTCACCCTTTAAAAAAATATAGGTAAAATCCTCAAATAGTTTCTTATTATCATAGCTTTTACTGATTCGATTCACTTCAACAGTTTTTCTCCCCAGTCTGGAAGACAAAGAACTCATCTCAATATTTTCATCCTGAGATGGTGCCTGCATTTGCACCATTTCCTCATAACGTTCAATACGAGCTTTTTGCTTGGTGGAACGTGCTCTGGCACCTCTGCTAATCCACGCCAATTCGTTTCTAAGAATCGACTGTCTCTTTCTCTCAGTTGCATTATCCATATCTTCTCTTGCTGTCTTTAGACGCAAAAACTCAGAATAGCTGCCTGCATAACTATAAATATTTCCTTTATCTATCTCAATAATACGGTTTGATACACGATCCAAGAAATATCGATCATGTGTCACCATAATAAGTGCACTCTTTAGTTTTTTTAAATAATCTTCCAACCATTGTGACATTTCATTATCTAAATGGTTCGTTGGCTCATCTAAAATAAGAATATCAGCAGATGCAATTAATGTGTTTGCAAGAGCAATTCTTTTTTTCTGACCTCCGGACATATGCTCTATTAACTCATTGTGCCCAATTATTCCAAGTTTATTAAGAATTGATTTTGCTTCGCTTTCAATTGACCATTGATTTTCTTTTGTAATATTTCCTTCCAATACTGCCTGCAATACAGTAATGTGATCATCATATATTGGGTTTTGAGGCAAATATCGAATATAAACATTGTTTCCTTTCGTCACAGTGCCTTTCTCAGGACGCTCCAATCCTGCAACTATTTTAAGAAGAGTTGATTTTCCTGTCCCATTTACTCCTATGACTCCAATTTTTTCATTTTCATTTATACTAAAGCTTGCATTATTAAATAGTATTTTATCGGTATAAGACTTAACCATATTTTCAACTGTTAATAAATTCATAAGTACCTCTCTAAACTCAATTTGTCTACATCCGATTATAGCAAGGATTTAATCATAGGGCAAGTGGTGATTATCAGAAAAACTGTTATATGGAAAGCATTTACTTGTGCTCTCTGCTATAACAGTTTCCTTATGCTCATACTATATTTTTGCTACTTCTTATTCTTGCTGTAAAGTTTTAATCCTACCAGTACACAGCCTTCAATATAAGGCAAATCATTTGCCTGCAAGTAAGCCAATAGTTCCTCACTCTCGGCCCCCGGCTGTATCACTATAGCTTTATATTCTTTTGTACATTCTTTAATTAATTGAAGCCCTCGTACCGGATTGATACATAAATCAATAATGTCAATCGGCTCATCAATTTCATTAATCGAATCCAATTCTTTGCCGACAGCATACACCTTATATCCATTTTCTAATAGCTCTTTTTTTATTTTGTACGCGTATTTTTCTTCCTTTCGTGTATCTCCAACTACTACAAATACATTTTGCTGCAATATTTCTTTTATATCCATTTGTTCTCCTTTTCCTTGAGTATTTGATCACATTCTCTAAGCAGTGCATTACAGCCTTCGTAAACATCTTGATACGTAATGTCAAAATCACCTGTATACCACGGATCTGAAATGTCCCTTGGTCGGTCTGTAAAATCCAAAAGTCTGCATACCTTACTCTTGCTATCCTTTCCAATTATTTTTAAAATATTTACTACATTTCTTTGTTCCATTCCTATAATAAAGTCAAAGTGATTACCGTCTTCTCGACATAGCTGTACCGCATATTTTCCTTCCACATTAATTCTAAATTCTCTCAATTTATTTTTCGTTCCATAGTGAACTGGATTGCCTATTTCCTCTCTGCTTGTAGCAGATGATGCGATAGAAAAGACATCCGTTAATCCCCTTTGCTTAACCATATCCTTGAATACAAACTCAGCCATCGGTGAACGACATATGTTGCCGTGGCAGACGAATAGTACTTTTATCATCTATTGATTCTCCTTGTAAATGCTGTATTTATAGGCTTTTTCATTACTTTTACAGTGTTTTCTTGCTTCTAGATTTTTAGTGTTTTTTGGTATAAATTCGCTTATTTTTGCTTATTTTATCCTTGCCTTGTCGTAAAAGTGTCGTAAACTTTTAAATCTTTACGACAACCCTTTTTCTACCATACATCAACATTCTAGTGCTAACAGTTCTTTGGATGCATCCTCATATCCCATATGTGTGTATGTATTTAGGGTTACTCCGATTTCACTATGTCCCATAAGATACTGCAAGGTCTTTGGATTCACTCCTGCCTTTGCCATATTAGAACAAAAGGTATGCCTGCACACATGTGGTGTGATCTTTGGCAATGGATTTTTATATATACCATTATATTTTTCTCTAATGTGCTGGAAATACTTTTCCCAATGAAGGGCAACCATAGGCATGTTATTTTTATCTAGAAATAAAAATCCCCATTTGCCATCAATCATTGGTTCTACTTTTGGTTTGGCTCGATTTGCAATCATTCGTTTGAAAGCTTCTCTTACCTCTGGTCTCATAGGAATATAACGAACACCTGCAGCAGTCTTTGGCTCTTGAATCACATATTGCATATCTCTTGTCCGTTGTAACTGATGTGTAATCAAAATCCGATTATTCTCAAAGTCAATATCACCAATGGTTAGTCCACAAAACTCTGATATACGCAGTCCTGTTCGAAATAAGATGAAGATTCCATCATAGTATCTACCAAAGTGCTTATCTTGTCTGATAAAATCAAGAAAATCTCTTTCCTGCTTTTTGGTTATGGCTTCTCTTGTCACACTATTATTTACAACTACGGAATGTAATTGAAAATCAAATGGATTCTTACGAATCAAATCATCATCTACTGCCATTTGAAAAGCAGGTCTTATGATTCCTCTAATTGCATGAATGGTTGAATATCCTCTTCCATCATCTTGCAATTTTATGATCCATAACTTTGCATCGGACAATTTTACCTGATCAATTCTTTTGGAGCCAAAGGTTTCCTTTTCCATAATATTTATGACAAACTGATAATTTGCTTTTGTACTGTGTCTAACTCCGCGCTTGCCTGCCACATACCTTTTCACTAATTCAAGAACAGACATATTACCACCATTAACTGCTACTCGATCTACACAATCAATTCGTATTTGTTTTTCTTGTTCTCTTAGTGAAATACATTCCTGCTTTCCCTTTGGTAATACATCTGATGGATTTAATTTCCAACTATACACCGTTCTTCGCTTTCCAAAAGCATCCATATATTTATATTCATATTTTCCATCTTTTCTTTGGCTCTCACCTTTTAATAATCTGCGTCCTTTCTGGTCACGTCTTACTGTATCTGACATAAAAACTCCTTCCTAATAAAAAGAGAGCCAAGCTATGATATATAAAATATACCATAAATATGACTCCTTTTCTATTGGATTCTACCCTTAAATCGCTGTCAATTTTTCATCAATGTATTGTTCAAACAACTTTCTTTTTATCTGTGGTCTTGTTCCATTCCATAAAATAAACTCTTCCTCCGGATGTTCATCTATTAACTTTCGAAGTTTTTTATATCCAATATGAAAATATTCTGAAGCCTCTTGAACAGATAAAATATATTTACGCCATAATGGAATTCCATATTTATTAGTTTTATTAATTGTTTTATTTTCTTCGATTACATTCACCTCATCCTATATTTTTGTTATATGCATAGCTGTTACTCCTAAGGTGCACCTCTCTGGTTTACTGCTATATACAAATAATAAAGGATATGAGAAAACAAAAAGCGGCTTCGTAGTCCGCACTTTTATGATTTACAAGGACTAGGAATACGCTTTTATAATTTTATTATTATTTTGTTTAATGTTTTGCTCATTCAAAATATAAACAACTTCACTTCTATAAAAAGGGGGGGGATTGCAAGATACGCAAAAGAGCTAGCTCCACTATTTTTGCATCTTGTTAGGGGTAAAATCCCCTAAAACCCCTAATATTTTTAATGTCACTCACTTTTTTCACTAATAATCGTGAAATGAGTGAACTTTTGTAACTCACTTTGGCAAAGTTAGTGAACTTTGTTAGTTACTTTTTCTGTTAGAAATTTTAAACATAAAAAAATCAGTTACTTTTTGTCACTCACAATTGCTAAATGAGTGAACTTTTGTAACTGACTTTTGGGATGTTAGTGAACTTTGTTAGTGAACATTTTAAACTTTACCCCGAAAACTGGACACAGATTTTAAATGTAACCTAAAAATTACAATTTCAGATAACAATCTGTTATTTATAACTTTTATTAAAATTACTTTTTCAGATAAAATGGTCCTAGAAAATGAGTAAACTGATTTTGTATTTTCTTTATAATTTCACAGGCTTCATTATTCTTTTTATTTAAATTAGAAATTTCTAGTTTTTGCTTTTCAATTATTGTATTTTGAGATTCTGTATTCTCCCTTAGTTTTGCTATAATTATTTTTTGTCTTTCATATTGATCTAATATTGTCTCCACTTTCTCCTCCAAACCAATCCATCCTAAACGGTGTTCTAAACTTGTAACAATTATTTCATCAAATCCTGTACCTCTTTTCTTACTATAACATTTATGAAAATCACAGCTTTCTTTCGCAAAATTAAGACATCCAATTAAATACTGCTGTGTTTTTCTAACATTCCCTCGACTATAATCCTTTCCTTTATATGGTCTAAAAACTAATCGTGCTCCACATTTAGGACAAATCGAAATATCTGTCCTTGTAAAATTATAATGTCCTTCATGAGTTTTTGTCCACTTTTCAATTTTTTCAGTTGTTTTAAGCATTTCCTTATGTTTGTCTGCTTTATTTTTTGAATTATCTTCATACTTTTTTATCTTTATATTTAGATTGGAATCAACTTTTTCATTATATTTTGTTCTTAATAATAAGCATAATACATTCAATAAATTTTTTCTTGTACATACATAATCATTAGGATATTGAGTAGTTAATTGCATATCATCGCATTTAAGTAAACATTCAATTGTCATAACTTTTTTTCTATCCACTCCTAATTCAGAGCAAAAAATATTTTTATGTAATCTATTCTGAATTAATGGATTAGAAACCTCCTCATTACTCATCAGTTTCCATTGTTCGTCTTTATAAGAACATTTCATATAATGTTCATTTTTTGTTTCAATAATATAGACAAAATAGTCTGTAACAATTATATGATCAAGTTCAGTTGTTAGATATCCGTTATCACCATACATTGATGGAAACTCTAGAATTACATTATTATAAATTCTTGCTTGAATTTGATTCAATTTAATAGCCTTCTTTATAATATTTATAACTTCTTGTTCTCCTACAATTCCTTTTTCAATGTTATTCATTTTGCATTCCTTTACTTATCTGTATTTTCTTTACTCTTTTTAAATAGCTATAATAAATTTTTATAATTTATTATACAAACAAAAATGTTATAAAATGACACAAACTGAATATCACTCTGTGAAAGTATATAGTTCCTCTTGTACATTATACATAATCATATCTTTTCCAGCTTTACCATTCTTATATTTTATATAACTTGCAATTTTATCTTCATGCGTAGATAAAATAAGCTGTGTTTTATTAAATTCATTCTTTATAATTTCAACAAACGACGCCATATTTAATTCATCCAATGATTGGCAAGGATCATCAATCATAAATACATCCAAATTTGTTTTTACAATCTTCTTAAGTGCAAGCATCAATGCAATATTAGTTATATTCTTTTGTCCCATACTAAATTTGTGACTTACATCAAGTCTTTTGTTAATATCTTTTTTATCTGTAGACATTTTAAATTCTGTAAGTAACTCATCATTTTGGCCTGTAAAACAATATACGCCAAGTCCACTCTGATGTGTTTGTATTAATTTTCCACTATAAATATAAAGAGGGATTTCTAAATATTTCATCAAATCATTTAAATATTCTTTTCTCGCATCATTTTTAGTTTTCAAAACTTTTTCTAATTTCTTACTTTTTATGCATAATTCTTTATATTTTACTATTTTTTCATCAAATATTTTTTTGTTTACAGAATATTCATGCGCTAACTTTTGTTTTTGCTTCCACTCTAAATAAATTATTTTTTCTTTTAATTTATCATTCATTAATTCTTCTTTTAATATATGAGTTATTTTATTTTTATTCTCCTCGTAAACCAACATATTTATATCCTGCTTTTCAGTATCTTCATTTACCAATTTTTTTTCAATCATTTCAAAGATACTATCTACAACTTTCTTGAAACTTTTCAAAACATCTGGGTATTCATGTACATTTTTATAATACTCATTAAATTTTATATTATCTATAAAAATTTCAAGTTCTGAAACTGTCATTAATTCATTCAATTCTACTAATTCCGTTTTTAATATTTCTATCTGATTTGAGAATTTTTCTTTAGAATTAATATCAATATATATTTTTTCGTCTGTCTCTTCATCGTTCAATTCTCTCTCTATATTTTTTTTAAATTTCAAATAATCAGTTTGCCATACTTGCTTATTCTTTTCTAAAGAATCATCTATTATTTTACTTGACTCTTCAAATATTTTTTCTGCTTGCTGTATTGATTGCGATAAGGAAATTATATTTCCATTATAATTTTTTCCACATAATGGGCACTGATTTTCAAAAATGTTGCTAACTTCATCTTCATGTCCTTTTATTTGTTTTCTAAAATTTTCCACTTGCTCATATAGAAACTGTTTATCATTTAAGCTATTTAAATAAGAGTTACGATTTTCTCTAATAAGATGAAGTGAATCAATACTTTCTTTTGATAAGTATTGTTCTTGTACTTCATCTTTCCATAAAATATCTCCTTCCAATAACAAGTTTTGTAAATACTTCTTTTTTTCACAAAGCCCCATATACTTATTAAGACTATTAGGACTATACGAATTCAAGATATAATACTTGTAAAATGCCTCATTATTACGTATATTTCTAACTAAATCTCTATTTCTTAATTCTCTATATTCTTTAGCTTTATCTAAAATTTCTTTTATATGTTTTGCATGTTCTATATATTCTTTAAATGGTTCTGTGTCTACATATAAATTCTTATCCCATATAAACTCAATTTTTTTAAAAACTTTTTCACACTTCGGCTCTTCACCACTAATATCTTTTACTTCTTCTTTCATTCTTTTCTTGATATCGTCTATTTCTGCTTCTAAAATATCAATATCTTTTTTTGTATTTATAGCTCTCTGATCCATTTCTTTGTAACATTCAATCGTTTCGTTATCAATAAATTTGCTTAAAAAATCGACTCTTTTCTTATCCGCCTTTAAAATCAAATCTCCCTCATGTTCTTGTTGAATATAATTTCTTCCAATCCATTCTAAAATATTTTTTTCACCGAATATATCCGCTATATCTTTACGAGTCTTTTCCTCATAATTATTCTCTAATAAATCATCAAAATCAAATTCTCCATCTATAATAAATGTTTTAAAGTCTTTTGCTTCTTCTATTTTTTTTAAAACACCTGGATTACCTTTATCAGAATAACGTACTAATGTAATAGTTCTCTCAATTTCATCCCAAAACTCTATTGCAACAAAGCAACACTTCGTCAAGTCATTAATTATCATATGTTCTTGCAGTTTTCTATTTCCGTATACATATTCTCCCGTTTCAAGAGTTCCTGTTAAAGCAAAAAATATTGATTGAAAAATAGATGTTTTTCCATACCCATTTGGTCCAGATAAAATCATAGAACTAGTTTTTTTATCATTCCTAAAGTCAATAGTAAAATACGGTTTATCTGTTTTTGTCTCATATACAAACGGTTTGAAATTACATATGTAAAGCTTACTTATATAACATTTTTTCTCCATCTATTTTTTCCCCTCTAACAATTCTTCTATCTTTTTATTAATACTTTCATTTTCATTATCTGATAATAAAACATAATCTTCAATTTCACTGTTGTTGTCTTCTACAAGCAATCTATATAGCTCTGGATGAATATTATTCAGTTTTATTTTAATAAAATCAAGTATTGTTTTATCTGTTGTCTCTAAACTATTTAAATTTAAATATGGAAGTTTAATAAATATTCTACTTAATAAATCATATCCAACATTATTGTTAATCTTAAATTCTTTAAATAAATCATAGTTTTCTAATATAGTACTCATGTTTGAACTACCATAGTCTTTACCACAGATTTCTTCTAATTTTTTCTTTTCTTCATCGTTATACCAAAGAACATATTTTCTACAAAAAAATTTATTCTCTTCTATCGACATAACTCTTTTTCTTTGTTGCCATGTCAACTCACCCTCTATTGCAGTAATCAAAATTACACCCCAATTAGATTTATAACTCTTCTTAACCTGACTATCTTTCTCTACTTCTGCACATATACTTATGACTTCATCAAGTGTATTTTTATCCAATTCAGTTTCTATAACAAAATACATTTCATCATAATTATTCACAAATATATTACGTAACAATGTTTTTTTATTTTTATTAGCAGTATTTTGTTAAAATTCTTTCATAAACGTCACTTCTTCTAAATATATAAAATTATTATTTTGAAATACTTGATTAATTATATCTATCATTTTTCTACCTCTTCATAATCTATAAATTCTGTTTTACGTACTACATTAAATAATGGAAATTTTCCCTGTTCTTCTTGAGTATTTTCTAAAAAGCTTAAATTTTCTTCCGATAATTTATAATTATAATTTTGTGTAATAATACTTTCATAATCTCTATAGACATCCGAATGTTTCCAATAATTATTTAATATGCCTGTCAAAATATTTTCATTACGTTTACTTCCGCCTCCTATCAAAGATGATAATGCATAATAATGATTCAATCCAATTACGCCGTTATTTTCCAAATTCATACTAGTTCTAAATTTCTCAATTACTTCTACAAAAAAATCATGTTTAACATCTGATATTTTATTATTTATAGATTCTGCTTCGTTTTCAGAAGAGAAAAAATCATATTCTAAATTTATATTATCAATAATTTTTTTCATATCCCACTCTTTTATAGTATCTAGTAAACAATTAGGACAATTTTCTACATTTTTTGAACATTTAGGACATGCTTCTTCATCTAAAAACCTTAAAAGTTTTTCCTTTTCCCTATATAATGCAGCCTCCCACCTAAATGAAGAATTATCTTTATCTAAAAAAACTCTTTGAACATCATAAAGTTCATATTTAAAATCATCTTGATCTTCTTTTTTCTCAAGTTTCATCATTTTCTTATACATATCTGTATATAATTTATCTAAAATATCATGTGTAGATAATGCATTATTTTTATTTTTTATATATGATGTCATCTTGTTTATTTGATTTATACATTCATCATCAATAGTATTAATATTAATTTCTTTAAAAGACAGACGTTTTTTAAAATCACTAAAATCTGTAGCACAATTATTCAAAATATTTATTAAAGGTTTTAAATTTTCTTCACAGATTCCCTCAATATCGCTAATTTTTATATATGCTTTTCCTTCTAAATCTAAAGTTTTTCTTATAAAAGATCTAATATCTTTACAATAAGACTCCTTATTTTGCAAATTCAAATTAATTTTCCAATAATTTATATCCTTGTTTTCTAATAATAAAGTAATTTGTTTAATCCATTTATTTTCTATACAATCTTTACATATTTTATTAAATTCTTCTTCATCAATTGATAGATCTGTTACCTCTGTACTATCATAACCCAAAATCCATTTAATAGATTCATTATTCATAATCTTATATTGAATAATAAAATTTTCTAAAACTTCTGCCCTATTTTTCTTTGTTATTGTTTTCTTTATTTGATAAATTTTTTTTATTTCATTATTGTCAAAAATAATAAAGTCTTCTAACCACTCAATCTTTATCTTTAAATTTCCTGCTAATACACCATTCTCATCTTCTTCAAACTTATTAACAAGCTCTTTAAGAAAATATAACAATGCTGTCATTCCTTGATAATGATATCCTTGCCAACTTGGTATTGCATTCCTTCGTTCATTATATAATGCCTCGTCTAATTGTCCCATAAATCCTCCATCTCCCATTTAATCTAATCTGTCACAAAATATATAAATAATCACTTTTTTACACACAAAAACCTCATCAATTTACATAATAAACTGATGAGGCATCTCTATTTATATTTTCTGTTTTGGAATAAACTCAATTTTGAGTGCCATATCCATACCATCTGCTAATCTTTTCAAAAGGTTAATGGATGGATTTCTTGTGCCGTTCTCTAATTTACTGATATCTGCTTGATTAATTCCTGTACGTTCTGCTAATTCTTTTTGTGTAAGATTTTGTGATACTCTTGCATCTACAATTGCTCGAATCACATCAAACTCTGGCTGCAGATTGTCATATTCTTTTTTAAACTCTTCATCCTGAAGTTGTTCTGCTAGAAAATCATCAAATTTTCTCATTGTTCTCACACCTTTCCAAATAATCATTTCTATACTTTTTTGCTTTTTCTATTTCAGCTTTCGGCGTTTTCTGTGTCTTTTTAATAAACCCATTGGTAACAATTATTTTCCCATCATAATAGAAAAAATATAATGCTCTTGAAATATCTGTACCCACTTTTCCTCTAATTTCAAAAATTCCATCTTCAAGATGTTTACTATATGGTTCCCTTAACTGATTTCCTTTTTCCTGTAGTATATCCATTATTCCAAGAAGTTTTGCACGCATCTTGTTATCTAGACCAAGTAAAAATTCTTCAACTGGTATTTCACCATTCTCTCGTTCATAAAATTCAATCGTAAATTTTTTCATTTTTTCCCTTGTCTGTTCAGTTTTATTATATGGCATATATGCCATATTGTCAATGAATTGTAATTTTTAGTTGATTCTTATATTTTATCATAGCCTGACGTCTCAATCCAAACTTAATTTACTTTTTATCTGTTTCAAAACACTGTCGTAATTTTGTCGTAAACTTTTATCCTACACCAAACATTCCTTATAAATACAAGTAAATTCCATTCATCTCTCACATTATGCCGTGGCAGACGAACATTACTTTTATCATGTATTGATTCTTCCTTGATTTACAATAAAATACCTTAAAATCAATAATTATATGTCATCTCCCCATATATATTCTTGTATAAATTTTTTTCTTTCATCATAAAAATTTTCGAAATTCGGCACCCCATCATCATGAATACACCAAGGCTCATTCAATGCTGGAACCACCACCTTATAGCCTTTTTTTCGAAATTCATAACTTTGTGATACATCATAAAAATCCCATTTATCAAAAATATCCTCTCTCCATTCAAGATCATATTGTGTTATCATCATAACCCCATCGATCGCCTCAACATTATGACATATTTGACAATTTCCCATTACACTCTCTCCTGATTGATCAAAACTACTAAAATACATTCTTCCAACTCGCTTATCATTCCACATGATCATAGAATCTGGCATAGAAATGCTACCAATTACTCCAACCATACCAATTGATGCATCTTCAAAAATTGTCATTATATCAAAAATAAATTTTTTATTTACAATAAAAACATCCTGATGTAAATATACTTTATATTTTGCATCAGAGGCATGCATCCCTTCATTATATCCACTTGTCATAGAAATAGCTTCTTCAATAGAAAGGATTTCTACCTCAAAATTTTCTGGTACTGATAACTGATTGAGATATAATAAACATTCTTGTAAATATCTTTGATTATTTACACATAAAATAAAGCATATTTTATTCTTATTCATTGATTTCCCTTTCTATTATTTCTTCTGTAACTATATATTCCATGTTTAAATCTTTACACTTTTATAATCAGACATCTTATTAAGCTTTACGCTTCGCACAATGACCTAAGCGTCTCTGATATCTTTGTTGGATGTAAAATCTGTTTCAAATAATCTCTTGCAACCTCTTTTAGTTGAATATCAAGACATAATCGAGCCATACAGCATAATACAATTTCCTCTCCAGGTTTTATTTCATTTGCATACTTAAACATTTCAAAAGCATACACTTTTTTTTCATGTTTCAAAAACAAATTAGCTAAATTAATTGTTACTTCATAAGAATTCATAGAAACAGAACACAGCATACATACAAGTGTTTGTATTGATGTATTGGTTTCTTCAATATAATTATACAAATAATCTTGAGCGTGTGGAATAATATTAAATTCAGCTCTCCACATTTGTAATTTCAACTCTGTTAAATACTCTATGTTTTTATAAAAGGAATCATATTTATGAAAAATTGTATCTTTTACTCCATTACCTATCTCCTGCATATAAATATTAATTGCTCTATAAAATGCTAACATCTCATTTACATTACTATAATTTTTTTTAAAAGATTCATCCATAAACATTTCTACAATATTTTCAAAATCCTCCTGTCTTTTCAACCACTCATCAACTTGTTTTATAATCATCGGGATCTTATTTCTATAGTTAACAATCCATTGTTTATATTTTCTTTCTTTTTCTTCTACTTTATTTTGTGTTTCTGAATTTATCCATACTCCTGCTGACTCATTAGAAAAAATGTTATTCTTATTATCATTCATCATATGCCTCTCTCTCGTACAATCCATTAGTATACTTTCTAATTTAAATTCGTTAAATTTGTTTTAGCCATATATAACTACTGATACTTGTTAGCATAAATTATAATAACTTTGCCCTTATGTGTCAATAAAAGTGTCATAAATTCAAAATTCATATAAACATTCTTTTACTGATTTATACTTTTTTCATTTTTCAACTTCACTTATTTACTGCCAGATAAAAAATTTGCGAAAAACAAAGAATAGTACAATGTGTACCGGTACAAAAATAAAGGTGTGAAAAGTACTTGCATTTATTTGCTCATGATAATTCCGATATATAATACAACAGCCTCTTTAAACGTTCTTGGATTATAACCAGATAAACGAGCAATTCGATCCAGCTTATATTGTAATGTGTTTTTATGCAGATAAAGTCTTTCTGCTGTTTTTTGAAGGGACATATCTTCTGCATAATAAATTGTAAGTAACTCTTTGTCTTCCTCACAAAGAGAAGCAACCGTCTTTTCTAAATAATGTTCCATGATTTTTGAATCTAGACTTCCAAGGACAATGTCTATGTCCAGTTGATCAAACGAGGCAATGTTTTGACCCGTTCGTTCTAAACTTTTTAACGCAATTTTGGCCGACTCAAATGAGTGCTTTAGCTGTAGCAGTTCGTGGGAGCTGCCAATACCAACCTCTAGAATCTGGTTGTTATCTTGAGCAAAGCTTTTTAAGATTTGCAAAGAAAAGAAAAGTTCTTTTTCATTTATCATAGCCACATAATCATTCGGATAATGATAGGTATACAGCGGTAATTTCAGAGTGTCAAACATTTGAAATAATTTTTGTTCGAATGAGGATCGATTGGCTATGTTGTAATCTGCTTTTAATTTAAAAATTACAACGCGTATTTTTTGCTTTTTGTCTAGTTTCCTTTCTTGCAGGCATTCGTACAGATATTCACGATTTGTTATTTCTCCTTTAGTAAGAGCGTGTATAATATAATTCATTTGCTCTTGCTGCGTGCGATTAGAGGCTTCCAATTCTTGTTCACGTATAAATAATTTCGTAATACGAATTGCCAAATAAGCAAATTTACGTACGAGTTCTGGTTCTCCACTGATCCCAATCACTGCAAGAAAAGAACCATTATGAAAAATAGGTACGTTTACTCCTTGTTGCGTTCCATAAAAACGACTCTCTTTCTTTACTTCAATCGTTTCGTGAGTTTGAGCCACTTGAAATCCAATCTCATGAAAATCCCCAATGCGATTCGTATTTGTACTGGCGAATATAGTTCCCTCTTCATCAATAAAGTTAATATCTTGACCGCAAACATCTTTGACCGTATCTACGATCTGTTGTGCCAAACTTTCATTTATTTTTGTTATCATTAAAATTCCTTTCATTCCATTTGATGGGGTATCGCTCACTCTAAATTGACTTATTGAATCAATAAATCAACAATTTCAATAAAGCAATATTGTATATGTTATGTATAACATATACAAACATTACATGCAACGAATATATGTTATTCCTAACATATAAATAAAAATTATTTTTAGTATAATAAACATATAAAATAAAAACCAATCGACGTGTAAACGAAAATGATTTTTAAACTAAGGAGGTACTAAATTGAATATTGTGATAGCAATTGATTCACTAAAAGGAAGTCTTACTTCTATGGAGGCAGGCTATGCCATTCAAGAGGGAATTATGAAAGCAAATCCTGCACACAACGTACAGGTTCGTCCGCTGGCAGATGGGGGAGAAGGAACCGTAGAGGCACTGGTGGACGGTATGAATGGTATCCTTCACAACGTTGAGGTGACTGGTCCACTTGGAGAGAGAATCACATCTAGCTATGGTATCATAGAAAATTCCAAAACCGCCATAATAGAAATGTCATCGGCCGCAGGAATTACTCTTGTACCAGAACAAAAAAGGAATCCCTTACATACCACAACCTATGGAGTGGGTGAACTGATTAAAGATGCAATCTTAAAAGGATGTAGAACGTTTCTTGTTGGAATTGGAGGAAGTGCCACCAATGATGGCGGTGTTGGAATGCTTCAAGCACTCGGTTTTGAGTTTTTGAATGCAAAAGGACAGCAAATTCCCTATGGCGCAAAAGGTTTGGCTGAATTAGAACTAATATCTGAACGAAATAAATTGAAGGAATTAAGTGAATGCGTGTTTTTCATCGCATGCGATGTGACAAATACAATCTGTGGAGAACTTGGATGTAGTGCTGTCTTTGGACCACAAAAGGGAGCAACTCCTTCCATGATTACTGAAATGGATCAATGGCTGGTACGGTATACTTCTTTAGCAAGAGAAACCTTTCCCAATGCCAATCCCAATCAGTTAGGAACTGGCGCCGCAGGAGGTATGGGATTTGCATTTCTAACATTTACAAATGCCATACTGGAATCCGGTGTAAAACTGATACTTGATAAAACCAACTTAGAAGAGTATATAAAAGAAGCTGATCTTGTTGTAACCGGCGAGGGAAGATTGGATGGACAAACTGCAATGGGAAAAGCTCCTATCGGCGTAGCCCGATTAGCAAAAAAATATAATAAAACCGTAATCGCATTTGCAGGCAGTGTGACGAAAGAGGCGAACGAGTGTAATAAACACGGAGTGGACGCTTTTTTCCCAATCATTCGTTCCATTGTTACGTTAGAAGAAGCAATGAAGCCTGAACACGCAAAAGAAAACCTGTCCGATACAGCAGAGCAGGTTTTCAGACTATTAAATAATAATTTATAAGTAATCAGATATAAAATAAATAAGGCATGAGACTACATATTACAAGCGAACCTGAAATGGAAACAATCAATTCGTTCGCCCTATTAAATAAGAATAGCCCTCTGCCTTACCTAGTTGATTCGTTGGTGTATCATCAACCATAATGGTTGCTTTCAACAAGGACTCGATTTGTTCTCGCATTAAGGTAATATTAAATTTGTCCATCTCACGATTTTCGCTGTCTGCCATCAGATAATCCGGTGATGCAACTAACCCAATTAACGGAATTCCAGCTTCAAGCAACGGTTGACTTTCCCCAAATTCAAACCGATTATGTCCTCGCAATGTTACAGTACGGACTGTCTCTCTCTCTTCAATCGCTTTCCTCCAAATTGCTTCCATCGTTGCATTTCCTGTATAAGTATATTCGGTTTGAATGTCTCCCGTTGCTTCATATTGTCCTGACGCATTGTCTTTCCATTCCATACTGCCTAAATGTTCGACTGTGATTCCCGCTACTGCTTTCATATGCCCCTCCTTGCCATCCCAAAGTTCAGGATGATCCTGCATCCACATTGATGTAGCCTGTGAAGTTCCTTTAAAATCAGGTAACCGAAAATGTCCTGTAACGAAAGCAAATACCATGGTTCGTTCTGGTTGTGTTTGACTTAAGTAGCGAATCATGGATAACATTCCTATGGCACCATCTTCTTCCACTACATTCACACCATCGGTATGCGTATTAATCAGAATCGATTCTTGCTTATTTTTCCCTTCCATCGTCACATAAAACGATTCTGTTACCGCATTTTCTTCTTTTTCTGCTTCTAAAATAACGGTACTTTGTTTATGATTTTGAGCTGCTTCAATCACTTTTTGTCCTTCCGTCTGATTAACCCAAACAGCAGGAATACCCGCATATTTCGTAGTAAATGGCAAATATTGGTCTTTCACTTTCTCATCCGACACACCTTTCCAAACTAAGATGACCGCTTTTGCACCCATTTCTTTTGCTTTCTTCAAATTTGGGTTTTGTAATGTTGAAGTTAATACCAAATCACCATCTCCTAATACAACATGATTTTGTTGTGGAAATACTTGACGTTCATTCATGATGAATCCCATAGGAAGCATCTTGGTGTTATCAATTTCAACTACGATGATTTTACCTTTTACATCCACATAATTGCCACTCTTTGTATAAACCAGTTCACCTGTTACTCCCAATTCATCTGTTTCACCAGAGTAAGGATAGGCTGCCGACACAGGAACCTCTTCATTATCAATAAATACAGCACTTCTCTTTTCTTCCCAACGGTCAAATGTGTATGTGTCACGGTGTACTTCAAACCCCATATCGGCCAATTGTTGCTCCAACCACAAAACAAACTGCTTGTGACCATCTGATCCCGTTGTACGGCTTCCAAATGAATTCATGGTTTCAATATCTTTCAACATAGTCTCTTCTGAATCCAATTTATTATCATCAATCGTATCCTCGATATCTTCTGCTAATTGAACCGATTTAGTAATCGGATTTGCATAGATAACAATAATCAAAAATGTGCTGACTAATACCGTCGATAAGATGATAAAAGATACGATCGATATTTCCGTTTCTTTCCCAATCCATACACAACCGCAAAATGCTAGTATTAAAAAAGCAATGCCTAATACGCCTCGATTTAACTTTTTAAACATGTCTCACTCACTCCTTACTATTTTTCATCATGTTTTCTTTGACATTACAATTGTAATCTCTCATAATGTATAGTATATTGAAAAGTAAGATAAAAAACAACGCAAGAATCGCCATCACGTACAAATGGGAGGAAAATGTCATGTCCGATGATCCATTATTCATTACAGACGCTGCCAAACACTATTCCAATAAAGAAACCAATCGTTTAACCAGAGAAGCCATCTGTACTGCACTCGTGCTATTATTAAAAGAACAGCCCATTGAAAAGATTACCATTACGGACATCGTTAAGCGGGCTGGGGTATCACGAACTGCCTACTATAGCAATTATTCCTCGAAGCAGGAAATCCTAATTGATCTCGTCCATGCGCTTATTTTCCAGATTAACCATAAGCTTTTACCATATACCAATGAAAGAACGGGTAAAGCAAAAGATCCCGAAAAATTTATCAAAGTACTATTTGAAATTATTTATGAGCAACGTGACATCTATAAAACGTTGCTCGAAGCAAATTTTAATTATATTATTTTAGACTGCTTAAATGATATTATGCTTGCACCTGTCCCCAATCCGTCCGATGAAAATAAATACAGAATATACTTCAATGCTGGTGCACTATATAATGTTTTTACAAAATGGATACAATCCGATTCTTTAAAAACAATTGATGACATGACAAAAATTTGTCTTAAAATTTATCATACCCCAATGTCACAAGAATAGTGTGAACATTACATTTTTCTATCTGATATATTATAATATAATCAAAAACTATAGGAGGCGTTATGAATCAGAAAATTGTAAAGGTAATATCTAATTTAAATAAAAACAACATGGCAGGATACTTTGTAGACAGTCGCACCGAATTGTTTGCTTTGCTATCCAGCCTTATCGCGGCAGACTCTACTGTCGGCTGCGGAGATTCCGTTACATTAGAAGAAACAGGTGTTTTCGAGTTCTTACGAAGAGGAAATTATACTTTCTTAGATAAATTTAATCCTACGCTATCCAGAGAAGAAAAAAACAAGCTATATCTTGAAAATTTTTCTGTCGATACATTTATCACTGGATCTAATGCGATTACAATGGATGGTAAAATTTTTAATATCGATGGAAATGGCAGTCGTGTAGCCCCTATGCTTTATGGTCCCAAGCAAGTGATTGTCGTGGTTGGTGTCAATAAGTTGACTGCTGATGCGGAATCTGCAATAAAAAGGACAAGACAAATAGCCGCCCCAATGGATGCAAAACGATTAGGAAAATCTACTCCCTGCACATCTCTCAACCGTTGTATCGACTGCAGCCATAAACAGCGTATCTGTAACGACTTTGTTTTAATCACAGGGCAATTTATAAAAGGCAGGATAAAAGTTATCCTAGTAAATGAAAAATTAGGATATTAAATACTATTCCTTTTGAACAAGTTTAGCATACATAATAAACTTAACTTATTTTAAATTCTTATGGTTATGAGCGGTAAATTACACCTATAACAGTTTTCATGCTATGCTATTTCCTTAACATAGCATGATTAAAATATCCCTATTTACTTTTTTCCTTTGCTTTTGCAAATAAGCTTTGTAATATAATAAAGAAAGCAAGTAATGCAGCTATCGTAATTTTTGTCCACCAAGAAGATAACGTTCCTTGAAAGGTAATAAAGGTTTCTATTGTACCTTTGATCAATACTCCAAACAGGCTTCCTATTACATTTCCGACTCCCCCTGTCAGTAACGTGCCTCCAATAACAGCCGATGCGATCGCCTCCATTTCAAAACCCTTTGCTTGCTCCACAAAGCCTGCACTGGTATTAAGAGAAAACAAAAAACCTCCGATAGCACACAAAAAGCCGTTTAATATATATGCCTTTAGTTTAATTCTTCTAACATTAAGTCCCATCAATAGCGCTGACTGCTCATTACCACCTACTGCATAAATGGAGCGTCCAAATTTCGTGTATTTTAGCATAATATATACTGCTATTAATATGACAATTGCAATTATAACGCTGGGATAGACATATGGGTACAACATAACACCCTTTTTATTCACTATGCCGCCAAACGGAAGATATATATTTGCATTTGCCCAGCTTAAAAACACATCGTTCTTTATGCTTATCATTTCCTGACTGATAATGGCTGTCATTCCTCTTGCGAAGAACATGCCTGCTAATGTAACAATAAAGGGCTGTATCTTTAAATAGGCTACTAAAAACCCCTGCATTACACCAAACACCAGGCCTACAATTAATACGATTATCACGGCCGGGACTGCTCCAATTCCCTTATTCTCCATCATCCATGCAAGAAGCATGCAAATCAAGGCTACCACAGAGCCTACTGAAATATCAATTCCCCCGGTAATCATTACAATTGTCATACCTGCCGCTATTACAATAAGTCCTGCATTGGAAATAAACAAATTCAAAAATACTTGAAGCCTTCCAAAACCTTTATTTTGAAATACAATCATACCTACCGCATACATCACAACAAATAACAGGATTGTAATGAGAAGAAGATAAGTATTTCCATCTAGCTTGAATTTTCTTTTTCCCATTATGCCACCTTCTTTCTTTCCTTATAACTAACTAATTTATCCTTGATATTTATAACTATTTTATTAAATTCCTTTGATTGCAGAGAAACGATAATTACTACAACAATTGCTTTATATACAGGAAGTTGATCTGCTGATACACTCATCGCATATAAGGTAGTCGTTAAAGCTTGTATGGTGTAAGCTCCAATTACGCTGCCCAAAATTGAGAATTTACCACCGGATAAACTGTTTCCTCCTAAGGCAACAGCTAAAATAGCATCCAGCTCCATATTCAATCCAATATTATTTGCGTCTGCTGAATAAATACGTGAAGATGCCATAAGGCCTGCGATACCCGCACATAAACCACAAAAAGCATACGTCAGGAAAATAATTTGTGCTGATTTAAGTCCTACCACTCTTGAAGCTCTTGCATTGATACCAACCGATTGAATATATAGTCCTAAGGCTGTCTTTTTTAGAATGAGATTTGCAAGAACAACAACGATGATTACTACAAAAATTGTTGTAGGCAAAGGTATCCCTTGAATATTTCCTCCCAACAATTTGTAGCTGTCTACTCTGATATATGTAATCTGCCCCTTTGTAATAAGCTGTGCGATTCCTCTTCCCGCAGTAAACAAAATTAAAGTTGCAACCATTGGCTGAATTTTCATTTTTGCGACCAAAAATCCATTCCAGCAGCCGCAAATGATACCGATTATAATTGCGACCAAAGCCCCCAAAAGGTAAGGATTTTGATATGAATTCGTTGTTTGCTGTCCACCCGATAAAATAAAACAGCAAATAGCAGCGGCCACTGACATAACTGCCCCCACTGATATATCGGTTCCACCTGAGGATGCAACCACAAGTGTCATTCCAACTGCTAATATAACCAGTTCACTTGCACGGTTGATTACGTCAATAATATAACCATATAATACTCCGTTTTTTATACTGATTTCAAAAAAGGAAGGTGTCTTTATCACATTAATCAGCAATACCAATATGAAACAAAGTATGGGTAAAAAAAGTCCATAGCCAGTTATTTTCTTAAATCTAGTCATTTTTCACTCCTCCTGCAATTGCTTTCATAATAGAGTCTTGCGATAATTCATCCTCGTTCAGCTCACCCACCTTACAACCATCTCGTAAAATAGCCATTTTGCTACAGGTTCTTATCATTTCCTCTATCTCTGAGGAAATAAACATGACCGCCATTCCCTTTTTGGCAAGCTCTAATACAAGCTTTTGTATCTCTGTTTTCGTTCCAATATCAATTCCTCTTGTTGGTTCATCTAGTATAAGAAAGTCTGGATCAGTCAAAAGCCATCTTCCAAGAATCACTTTCTGTTGATTCCCACCGCTTAATTGTTTAATTGGTGTTTCCCTGTCAGCGGTTTTGATTTGAAGAAGCTTTATGTATTGATCAGTAAATTCCTCTTGCTCCTTTTTGCTGATTGGCTTAAACATGCCTTTCTTTGCCTGAAGTGCTATTATGATATTTTCGCGAACGGATAGGTCTGAAATAATACCTTCTTCTTTACGATTTTCCGGAAGATATGCCATTCCTTTTTGCATCGCATCAATTGGCGCTTTGACTAAGAGATTTTTTCCCTTAACAAACAATTCCCCATTGTCTGGCTTATCTGCTCCATAAATGCATCTTGCAAGCTCGGAACGTCCTGATCCAAGAAGTCCGGTTAAACCAATCACCTCACCCTTATGAATTTGAATATTAAATGGTTTAATGGTGCCAGAATGCCCCAGATTTTTTGCTTCAATGATGACCTCATCCCCGCCACATTCTTTCTCACCCATCTTTTTAATAGCAGCCAAATCATCGAAATCCTTACCCATCATTTTTGCTACCAGTTGAATTCTTGGCAATTGACTTACCTCATAGGCTCCGACTAATTTACCGTTTCTTAGAACCGTTATGTAATCACATACTGCATATACCTGTTCAAGAAAATGAGTTACAAAAACAATTCCCACACCGTCTTTTTTTAGCTTTCGCATTAAGTTAAAAAGCTTTTCTACTTCACTGTCATCCAAGGAAGATGTTGGTTCATCTAATATCAAAACCTTTGCCGACATATCTACTGCCCTAGCTATGGCAATCATCTGCTGAATGGCAATGGAATAATTTTCTAACGCTTTTGTTACATCTATATGAATATCTAGACTGGCTAATAATTTTTTTGATTTTTGATTCATTTGCTTCCAATCTATAATACCTAAATGTCTTGGCTCTCTCCCAATGAACAAATTTTCTGCAACTGATAAATTCGGACATAAATTTACTTCCTGATAAACGGTACTGATACCGTTTTTCTGGGCTTCCTGAGGTGATTTGTTAATGATTGCCTCATTACAGCCCTCTATTTTAATTTCTCCATCTTCAAATTCTTCCACTCCCGTCAACACTTTGATTAAAGTTGATTTTCCTGCGCCGTTTTCTCCCATTAGTGCATGTATTTCACCTTTTCTTAATGTAAAGTCTACATTTTCCAAGGCAATTACTCCCGGAAAAGTTTTGCCAATCTGTCTCATTGTAAGTACAACGCCTTGTTCCATGTAATTCCATCCTTTCTATCTGTTTTGAATTGATTCAGCCTTGCAGCTAAACAGTACTAGTTTTTTATGTTAGTATGGAGAACTGTTTCCAGTTCTCCATACGATACTTCATCACAGGTATAAACGATTAACTCCATCTCTCCTGCATTATGCTGTCTTATTCTTGATAACCATTGATTGTTTATGGATTAATATGCACGTGTTGGTTTAATTTCTGCCGCTGTATCAGCCGGGAAGATTCCCTCCTCTACGTATGCAATCTTATCAACTGTTTCGCCCTTTTCAAGCTTTTGTATCAGTTCTGCTACACGTGGTCCATGTAATGGATTACATTCAATTGATACGTTCATATCACCTGCAATCATAGAATCAAATGCTGCGGCAACTGCATCAAAGGACAAAATAATAATATCCCCATTTGGACCACAGGTTTTTCCGGCTGCTTTAATCGCATCAATTGCTCCAAATGCCATATTATCATTTTCAGCAATTACAACGTCAATATCATCATAGGATTTTAAGAAAGATTCCATAACTTCCTGTCCCTTTGCCTGCGTAAATTCACCTGTTTGTCGTTCAAGCATTGTCCAGTTCGTATGTTCTTTCATTTTTTCTTCTACTCCATCGGTACGTCCAATTTGTGCAGATGCACCTATCGTACCTTGTAATGTAACAATGTTAATGTCTTCTGCGCTCCTTTGCTGCTTATCTAAATACTCTGCTAACCAATCTGCTGCATCATAGCCTTCTTGCAAGAAATTAGAGCCTACCCATGCTTCATATAAAGAATCATCAGAAACATCTACCATACGATCTACTATAATTACAGGAATTCCTGCATCCTTGGCCTCTTTTAATACTGTATCCCATCCTGTCTCTGTTACAGGTGCTATTACTATGTAATCTACATCCTGCTGTATAAAATTTCGTACTGCTTTAATTTGATTTTCTTGCTTTTGTTGTGCATCATCAAATAGTAAAGTATAACCATTCTCCTCTGTAAAGGTAGTTTTCATAGATTCTGTATTAGCAGTTCTCCAATCTGATTCTGCTCCTACTTGTGAAAAGCCAACTACAATCGTATCACCTGCAGCATTTGTGTCTTCACTTTTTGTATCGGTTGCAGTATCGGTATTAGTCTCTTGTGTTGTTTCTTGTTTTGTAGTTGCATCCGTGGTCGTTGTTTTTCCACCACAACCTGATAACATAACTGCTGTCATTGCCACGCTTAAAAGCGTACATAAAAACTTCCTCTTCATATCTAATTCCTCCCGCTAATGTGTTGTTCTCAGTTACATAATACATTTTATCTATTATTGAATTATAATGATACCGAATATATTATTACATATGTGTTTTTTTTTATAAATATATCAATAAAAAAACGAACCTATTAAAAAATGTTCGTTTTTTTATTAAAAAAGTTAATTTTTTTATGTTTTACTAATTGGCAGCCGTATGCTTACTCTTGTCCATTCTCCCTCTATGCTGTCAAAATCAAGTCCATATTCTGCCCCATAGTTTAATCGTATCCTCTCATCTACATTAGCCAGACCAAAGCCTCTTTGACTGCTTTCCTCCACATGTCCCTTTACCCTCTTTTGAATATACTTTAGTTCTTCCTTTGTCATTCCCTTACCATTATCCTCAACCTCCAGATAAATCAGTTTATTTTCAAGCCTTCCTTTTACACAAATCTTTCCCTTGCCTCTTTTGTTTTTAATACCATGATATAATGCATTTTCTACCAGTGGTTGAAGCGTCAGCTTAAGAATTGTATATTGATGTATCATAGGATCAATTAGAATTTCATACTCTAGGATATCGCGATAACGAAATTGCTGTATTTCCAAATAACTTCTTATATAAGATTCTTCCTCTTCAATTGTTATATAATCTCTCCCTTCGCTTAATACTGTTCTGAAAAAATCTGACAAAGAAGTCACCATTTTCACTACCTGATCCGTTTGTTGTCCCTCTGCAAGCCAGACGATAGTATCAAGCGTATTATAAAGAAAATGTGGGTTAATCTGTGATTGTAAAAGCTTAAGCTCCATCACTCTGAGATTATTTTGCTCCTTTTTTATATCCTCAACCAAATTTCCAATTTTTTGAATCATATTATTAAAACTGTTTGTCAATACTGAAATCTCATCATTTGATTCGATCTCTGCTCTTGTAGTAAAATCACCCCTGGCAACTATTTCTGTTGTATCACACAATTCTTTTATCGGTTTTGTGACACTCCTAACAATAATCATTGAAATTAAAATAGTTCCGACTAAGATTACAACAAATGCACACAAGCTGACTTGTACTGCATTATTTTGCTGATTGGCCAGTTCATGTCTGATTGTCTCAAAATTAGCTGCCTCATAATAAATATATTTTTGTATATGCTCCTGAATGATTTCACTTAAGATATATATACTATTATCCAGTAAATATATGTTCTCATCATATCTACCGTTTATGAGAAGATTTACTTTAATATCATCCACTCTATCCTCTAAGGTATCCAGATTTTTTAACAACTTTTTGATTCTAGATTTATTCTCTGGTGTTACTGTAATTTCGTACAGATTCTCAAATACCTTGCGTGCTTCATCAATAATTTCATAGGGATCTCTTATCTCCTCAGAATCCTTTGCTGTTTCAAAATCAGCAGAACCAATCACGATTCGATACATGCTATAATCAATTTCTTCTTTAAAATTAATATTGTAGTCGTTTGCTGCTGTTATATTGCGGACAATTTGGTTATAAGCATTACCAAAATTAATCAATGAAACAATGAGATATAAAATAAGTAACGTCATTGGAACAATGATTACCAAAGCAAACAGACCTAATTTTCTATTTAAATTAAAGGAAAACTTTTTACTTGCCTTTTTCAATGCCAGCTACTCCTTCCCTCTAAAACGAAATTCTTTGGGAGTACATTGCTGCGTTTTCTTAAAAATATAGCTAAAATAGTGAGAATCCTTATAACCAATTTCATAACCGATTTCTGTTGTTTTTAAATTGGAGCACATCAACAGCTCTTTCGCTTTGTTCATTCTTGTTTCTGTCAAAAATTCTATGAAAGTCTGCCCTGTTTCCTGACTGAAAATAGCACTAAAATAGGTAGGGCTGATATTTACGATGGAAGCAACCGTGTTTAACGAAATATCCTCTTTATCATAATTTTCCTGTATGTACTCGCGGGCAATTTTTAGTATTTCACCATATTTTTGTCTGGCGATCGCATCTCGAAGAGTAAATGCTTTATAAAGTAGTCTTATCATATATTTCTTACTTGCATCGACTGATGCTATAAAATCTTCTAAATTATAAAAGCTGCCCAGTTCTGCTACAATTTTGTCCTTTGAATATCCTATGGACTCCATAAATGCAGTGATGCAAAAATAAATATCCATAATAATATATTGCCGAAATAAAATTGATTTAATATTGACATTCCCTGCACTTAACAGATATTCTTCTATGAAATGATTAATTTCCTCTTTGGAACCATTTTTTAAAAACTTATCTAAATGAGATTTATTCATTTTTTCTGAATCTATCGCCTGCATATCAATCATGTCATTATGGTATGTATTTACTTTTTCAAGCATACTTCCATTTATAATCTGATTTGTTTTGGTAAAATATCTTGCCGAAAACGCTCTGTTGGCTATGTGGTAAGAATCTTGCAGTTCACTGATTCTTGTTACGATGCTGCCTATCCCTCCAAAATATTCAATGTCCGATTTATCTTGTAAAAGTGCTAATATCCGATTGCAATATGTCTTGATTAGAATTTCTAATTTCTTTTCATTCTCTGCTTTTATTATAATTGCTTTGATTTCATTTTCTAATTCAAATTTTATAACATCCACACTATTTTGTAACAAATCATCTATTTCAGCAATTGCGGCAATCAGATAACCAGAATATTCATATGGATTATTCTTGCTATAAATTTTCAATAGCAGTATGCTATATGCCCCAACAGCCAAATCAATCCCTAACTTCTTCCCTTTCTCTAATACCTGCAATAGCGTTAATTTGTTTTTAATAATCTCAAAAAAGAAGTTCTTCTTCTCAATTACTGTCTTCCCATTCATATCCTGTTTATATTGTATTAATAATTCTTTTTCTTGTGCTTCTTTCTTAATAATCTCTCTTACTTTATTGATTGCTTCAATTAATTTAGCTGATGAGATAGGTTTCAACAAATAATCGGTCACGCCAATGTGTATTGCCTGCTTCGCATAATCAAACTCATTATATCCGCTTAAGATAATAATTTTGGTATCAGGAAGCTCCTTTTTAACCATTTGGCTTAGCTCTAATCCATCCATAAACGGCATTTTAATGTCTGTAATTAAAATGTCCGGTTTCATACTTCTAATCAAGGGATAGGCAAGCTCACCATCACTTGCTTCACCTACAAATTGGTATCCTTCCTTTTCCCATGCTATATTATTCTTAATTCCTTCCCTTACTACAATTTCATCCTCTACCAGAAATACTTTCAAAATATTTTCCCCCTATCCTCAGATAAGTACTCCATAATAAGATTATCCAATTTTTTACTAAATTGCAATAGTAAAGTCAATTCACTTTATTGTTTTAGTAGTGAGCTGATAGAACAGGAAAGTGGTCAAGTACGCATCAGCTCCCTATCCTATGAAATAAAAAATCCGAAAGCAGCCGATATTTGAATCAGCACTTTCGGATTTCAAGTTGCTTCATTGATAGAGCAAAGTTAACTACAGAAATCTTAATTTATTCAAAACGAACAATTTCCTTTTTGAGCCTTCTAATAATCTTTTTCTCTAATCTTGATATGTAGGATTGTGATATTCCTAACAATTCAGCAACTTCTTTTTGAGTCAGCTCCTCACCGTCTCTTGTATTTAACCCAAAGCGTAACTTAACAATTGTTTTTTCTCGTTCCGATAGCTTATCAATTGCTTTATTTAACAACTTTCTTTCTACTTCATTTTCAATATCCTTGTAAATAATATCCTCATCTGTACCTAAAATATCGGATAGTAGCAATTCATTGCCATCCCAGTCAACATTTAGCGGTTCGTCAATGGATACCTCCATTTTCGTTTTATTATTTCTTCGTAAATACATTAATATTTCATTTTCAATACATCTGGAAGCATAGGTAGCAAGCTTAATATTCTTATTCGGATTAAAGGTATTTATGGCTTTTATTAACCCTATTGTTCCGATTGATATTAAATCCTCTACTCCAACGCCAGTATTATCAAATTTCTTTGCTATGTAAACAACTAATCTTAAATTATGTTCAATTAATACTGATTTAGCATCTTTATCATAATCTGTTCCAAGATCGCTAATAACCTCTGCTTCTTTTTGTACTTCTAACGGTGCTGGCAATACATCGGCCCCCCCAATGTAATGTATATCACCGCCTTTTGAAAACATCATATTCTGAAATGATGGCATTGCCCTAAACTGAAAGTGGTTTGGTACTGATACTTTTATAAACATAAATATGCCCCCTATTAATCTACTAATTTTGGATTTAAAATAATGTGATACCTTTTGTCAGATACAAATTCATTTTGGCAGATTCCTATTATTGGCATGAAAATTTCACTCACCCTCTGATCTTTAATAATTTTCATTTTGTCTGCTTTTATAGCCGGTATTAAACCATTCTTCTTGCCTACAGAATTATACGGAATATAGCATATTCCTTTTAAATCTTCTAAGTCAACATCCCTACTTACTGTTTCGCATTCCAAAAATGACTTAATATAATCTACCTGTTTGCTCGTAAGCAAGTCCTCTATTTTACCTAACGGTACAATATTTACAGGTTTTTTACTAATTGGCTCTACCAAACTGTTTCCAGTATCCACAAGCCCCTTTAGGTTCAACTGTTTATTATTAAGGCTTATGGTTACCTCACACACTTTACTTATATTTCTTTTGTAAAAAGAATATATAATGATTGCACCTCTAATAAGTATAAATATTATTAATCCAGCCACCAGCAGTTTTTCTACATTCATCTCTCTACCATATGTAATCCAATTTAATACACCTCCAATTAAAAAAGTTAATATGTATAATAGAATGACTGCTTTAAATATCTGGCTTCTCCCCTTGAGCTTTAATGCTAACTTTGTACTTAAAACATTAATTCCCATATGAATTATAATATATTTAATTATTATACTCTTTAGTGGCAACACGATTATGATTATGGTTAACATTGAACTAATTATACTGATAAAAAAAATTCTCGGATACGTGGCAGAGCACCCCATTATTTTTTTTATAATTGCAAAAATATAAAAGTTCATACACATGTTAATCAAAAAAAGTACATCTACATATAGCTCATAATACAATTTTCACTCCCCTCACTTAATAGTATGTGTCTAAGCTGTAATTATTATAAAACGAGTTAACTATATTTTTTGTCAAATCCTATACGAATATATATTTTTTTCATCTCACTTTTTCTACATTATAGACAATTATTCTTCATAGCTAATTTTTCTTATATAATTGCGCGAATAGCGTTTTATGAATCTCTTAATTTAATACTTTTCAAAATCCAGTCTTATAGAAGGAACAAAGCAGACAAGTCCGCATCAGCTCCCTAATCCCTCACACATGAGGAACTTGACCGCTTTGCCGCGCCGAATGCTGTTACGCAGTGACATTTTCCACTTGCATTCATGCGCATTGTGTTTTTATTTCATAGGAACCAAACTATTTTACGTTACCACAACAAGGTCTTTCCTTTGAAAAAAAACAGACCGTCAAGATGACGGCCTGTCCTAAAAATCTTATTTACGATTCTTCTGTAAAAACTCCGGAATCTTAATTGACTTCTCTTCCACATTGCTTTCCGGAGTACGCGGTCTTTGAATACCAGTCAAAGGCCTAGGTGATATAGAAGGAGTTGCCCCCAACTTAACCTCACTTGTTACCGGTCTTTGAGCAGCCTGTGTTGATGCTGCTTTCGTTGGGTATGAAAAGCTTGGCATAATTTTTCCCGGTGTTGAATTTGAAGAGACATTATCAAGTCCTGTTGCAATTACTGTAATACTAGCTTCATCTGTATACGTATCATCATACATCGCTCCAAAAATAATATTTGCACTGTCACCAGCTAAATCCTGAACATAACTTGCTGCATCATTTGCATCCATCAATGTGATATCACCTGATATATTAATAATTACATGAGTAGCACCCGTGATAGTAGTCTCAAGCAATGGACTTGCAACAGCCTGTTTCACTGCTTCTATTGCCTTATCATCACCCTTAGCCTTGCCAATACCAATATGTGCAATACCTTTATCCGTCATAACAGTTTGCACATCAGCAAAATCCAAATTGATTAATGCTGGAAGATTGATTAAATCGGTAATTCCCTGTACTGCCTGTTGTAAAACTTCATCTGCTTTCTTAAGTGCATCCGGCATGGTTGTCCTTCTATCAACGATTTCAAGAAGCTTATCATTTGGAATTACGATTAATGTATCTACGCTGTTTTTTAGCTTTTCAATTCCGTTAAGCGCATTTGACATACGTGCTCTTGCCTCAAATTTAAAGGGCTTAGTAACAACTCCTACTGTTAAAATTCCCATCTCTTTCGCAATCTTGGCTACTACAGGTGCCGCACCCGTTCCGGTTCCGCCCCCCATACCGCAGGTTACAAATACCATATCTGCTCCCTGAATTGCTTTTTGTATATCTTCAGCGCTCTCTTCCGCTGCCTTTTCCCCAACCTCTGGCTGTGCTCCCGCACCAAGTCCTTTTGTCAGTTTCTCTCCAATTTGTAAAGGTGTAGATGCCTTACACAGCTGCAATGCCTGCCTATCAGTATTAATACCGATAAATTCCACTCCACCAATTTTCTCATCAACCATTCTATTTACAGCATTATTTCCTGCCCCGCCAACTCCTACGACGATAATTTTTGCAGAAGATTCCGCTTCGTTTGTCTTTATTTCCAGCAAGGTTCTTCCTCCTTCACATTCCTTTTCCACATAAAAAAACTTACTCTCTATATAATATATTTTTTTTGTAAATTAATCAACACAATTTTGATATTTTCTCCTAAATTCTTTACATATCCTTATTTATCCTTTTCAAAAGTTATATTGGATACCCCCTCTTGATAATCTTCCATGTGAAGTACACCAGATAATCCTTCCAAATCAGGAAGTATACTTTTTAATCTTATAATTTTTTCTTCTGTGTCCTTATCCTTTCCCAAATAAACCCTGGCATCTGCAAAATAAAATGTCATTTCATAATTACTGTTAAAATAGACTTTATCAGGTGTTATTTCATATTTAGATAAGAGCTGTGTTACACTCACGATTGTATTGAAAACAGATTTTTCTTCAACAGGCAATTTTTGATATAAGATTATATGATCAAACTTAAGACCTGTAACTAAAGGTACTTTGTCAACCGCTTCTGAAGAGCTTTCAACTACAATTCCATCTTTATCAAAATACATACAAGAGCCAAGATACTCGATGTATCCTACGAGGCTTTTTTCATAAACATTAATTTTAACCTCATTGCCAGATATCATTTCCACCTCAATTGTATCAATAAAAGGGATCAAATAATCATTCCTATAATTGTATTTCCAATATAAATAAAGCGAATTATAACAATATCTGTTGCTAAATATTAATTTCTTAATTTCTTCCTCTGTATAATGCTCATTACCTGTTATTGTTATTTTCTTAACTGAAAATACGCTCACTATTGTTATCACTACCGCTGCCAGTAGCACTGCTATTAAAATAATTATAATCCGCCTTCTTTTGTTTTTTCTAATCATAACTAATATCAGCTCCCAGCATCTCTAAATCTTTACATATATCCTGATAACCTCTTTCTATATAATGAGCTTCCGATATATTTGTATTACCCTCGGCTATTAAGCCTGCAATTATAAGTGCTGCACCTCCTCTTAATTCTTCAGCCTTCACCTGCTCACCATGCAAACCCTTTACTCCTGTTACTTTTGCCTTATTGCCAGCTAAAACAATATCTGCTCCCATTTTCAAAAGCCATTCCACGGTTTTAAATCTTGCTTCAAAGATATTCTCTTTAATCATGCTCTCTCCATCCGCAACCGTAAGTACGGATAACAGCTGAGACTGCAAATCAGTAGGGAAACCAGGATATACACTTGTTTCAACATTTTTAACTGCTTGAACTGCTTTCGTGCCATCAATTATCAGTTGATTGTCAATACACATATATCTTCCACCCATTTTATTAACTACTTCTAATAAAGCAGTTAAATGATTCATTGGAGCATTATTTAATATAATCTTGCCTCGCGTTCCCATCGCGGCCAATATATAGGTTCCGGCCGCAATACGGTCTGATGCAATATTTATTTGTGCTCCATGAAGTTTCATAACCCCATTGATGGTAATTGTACCTGTACCAGCTCCTCTTACATCTCCTCCCATTTTATTAAGAAATCTGCAAAGCTCCATAACTTCCGGTTCTTTTGCCGCATTTTTAATAATTGTAGTTCCTGTTGCACATACTCCTGCCAGAATAATATTTTCTGTTGCTCCAACACTTGATATCGGTAAATTTATGATATTACCTTTTATTTGTGATGTATTCGCTATTAGACCTTCTGCACTTTCATATATGCCTATATTCATTTGTTTAAACGCCTCAAGATGTATATTGATTGGTCGTTTTCCAATCACACAGCCACCTGGATAAGGAATAACTGCTTTTTTCAGTCTGCCAAGCAAAGCACCTGACATCAAAACTGAGGAGCGCATCTTATCTGCTAACTCCAAAGGTATCTCATATGAATTTACATATGTCGAATCTATAATAAGGGAATTATCCTCCCATACTACCTTACACCCAATTATCTGCAATATGGCAGTCATATTATCTACATCAACAATATGAGGACAATTATGTAAAATTGTAATGTCCTTGCACAATATTGCTGCAGCAATGATTGGTAATGCTGCATTTTTTGAACCTTGGACTGCTACTTCACCATTTAATGGTAACCCACCTGAAATATTGATAGAGTTCAAAGTTAACCTCCATAATCGTATTATTTATAATACACTTTTCTACTCTATCTTATGTAAATTTCTTCATAATGAAGCTTATCTATATAAATTTTCACTTTTCAAGCTTCACTTGCCTTGAAACGCTAAGTGCAAGCCCCATTTCGGATAAGAGGAATAATGCTGAGGTTCCTCCATAGCTTATAAATGGTAATGTAATACCTGTATTTGGAATTGAATTCGTTACAACTGCAATATTTAGTATAACCTGTATTGCAATATGACCCATAATCCCTACTACAATCAGTGCACCATATAAATCCGGAGCATTATTGGCAATAATCATAAATCTCCATATCATCAGTATAAACAATAGAATAAGAGAAACTGCACCAAACAACCCTAATTCTTCACATATAATTGAAAAAATCATGTCATTTTGAGCTTCCGGTACAAAACCTAATTTCTGCATGCTTTCGCCGAGTCCTTTGCCAAGTATGCCTCCTGAACCAATTGCATATAATGCCTGCAATGTCTGGTAACCTTTATCAAAATTTTCAGGATGCAGCCAGATTTTAAGTCTTTCTGCCCGATATTTTTCGAGGTAGATAAAGATACCCATGAAAACAGAACCACCTAATCCAATAATAATAAACTGCATATACTTAGGACTGGCTACAAATATTAAGATAACCGCTATTCCTAATATAATAATGGCCGTACTTAAATTATTGACTCCAACTAAAGCTACAATAGGACCGCACAAGGCCATTACCATCATCATGGTACGAAACTGTTTAATTTTTTTTGAAACTTTACTGATTACTAATGCAAGAAAAAGTATAACTGCAAGCTTTGCAAATTCGGAAGGTTGAAATGAAATAGGTCCAATCTTAAGCCATCTCTTGGAACCATTAAAATCAGATCCTACAAATAATACTGCTGCTGATAAAATATGAGCTAATAAAAATGCCACCAGAGTAAATCTTTCCCAAAAATGATAATCAATTCTCGCTATAATGAGCATGGCAACAATGCCCAAAAGTGTGGCCATTAACTGCTTTTTCAAATAAAAGGTAGAATCTCCAAACTTGACCTGACCATTATAGGAGCTGGTACTATACAGCATTACTAATCCAAAGCAGACCAAGAAAATGATAATGAACAATAAGCTATAATCAAAATAATGCTCTTTTTTTCGTCTATGCGATTTTTCATTCTCCCTTGGACTCATTCCTTTTCTCCTCTATTTCAACTTTATAGCTTATGCACATATTCTTTAAACATTCTTCCACGCTCTTCATAATTTTTAAACATTCCCCAGCTCGCACAGGCAGGAGATAATAACACCGCATCACCCGTACTGGCTTTCAAAGCACTGATTTTAACTGCTTCCTGTAAGGTTTCTGCGAATATTATATTATGATAACCGCATTCCCTTGCAGTTTTGGCAATTTGTTGCTTCGTTTCTCCAATTAAAACAAGATATTTTACTTTTCCATCAAAGGAATTGATCCATTCATCGTATTCTGATTTCTTATCATATCCTCCACCAATTAATATGGTAGGCCGATTCATGGCCTGAATACCTTTTATTGCGGCATCCGGATTCGTTCCCTTTGAATCATTATAATAGGCAACCCCGGATTTCTCCATTACAAATTCTATCCTGTGCTCAACTGCTTTAAAACTCATTACTGTGTCCCTTATGACCTTCAGTGGAACTTTCATGCTAATTGATAAAGCAATAGCTGCCATAACATTTTCATGATTATGTCTGCCAAGTAATTTTAATTCCGTAGTCTTGCAAATAATCTCGATATTTTTCCCACTATTATATACTATATTCTCTTCGTCAATATAAATTCCTTTTTTTAATTTATTTATACTACTAAAGTAAATTACATTCGTATTTAATGTCTTTCCAAATTCTCTTAATATCTCATCCTCATAGTTAAGAACACAGGTATCATGAATTAACTGATTGCTCGTTATACTCTCCTTAACTGCTATGTATTGATCCATCGATTTATGCCGATTCAAATGATCTGGCGTAATATTAAGTATTGCACTTGCAACTGGTCTGAAATTTTCTATCGTTTCTAATTGAAAGCTGCTTATTTCCGCTACAGTGACCGACGTGTCATTCATCTCATCCACAACACTCGTATACGGTATTCCTATATTACCCACAACAAATACGCTGTCAAAGTAATTTTTCATGATCTCTCCGGTTAATGCTGTCGTTGTTGTTTTTCCGTTTGTTCCGGTAATTGCTATTACACTGCCCTTTGTTACAGAATATGCTAATTCCACTTCACCCCAAATTTTCACACCTGCTTTTTTGATCTGTTCAACTACCGGTTGATCAATTGGAACTCCGGGACTTACTACCGTTAAATCCAATGTATTAATTATTTTATTTGGAAGCTCACCTAACACTATTTTTATATTGTTTAAATCAGTTAATTTCTCTTCTATCTGTTCCTTTGATAACTTATCGTCACCATCGTATAAGATAACACTTGCACCTCTTTTTGATAAAAGTTCTGCGGCTCCAATTCCACTGATTCCCGTTCCTATTACACAAACATTCCTTTTTGTAAACTCCATTTGTACATCCTCCCACTTACATTGCTAATAAACCCAATAAGCAAAGCACTGCTGTAATAATTGTAAATACGGTAACTACCTTTGTTTCTGACCAACCGCATAATTCAAAATGATGATGAATGGGCGCCATTTTAAAGATACGTTTTCCCTTTGTCAATTTAAAATAAGTAACTTGCATCATAACAGATATCACTTCAACTAAATAGATTAATCCAACAATCAAAATAAATAATGGCATCTTAAGCATGTATGCTGATGCTGCAACAAACCCTCCAAGTGCCAGCGAGCCTGTATCACCCATAAATACTCTTGCCGGATGAGCATTAAATAATAAAAAACCAAGCAAGCTTCCCACTACAGCACAGGTTATTGGTTCAATACCACTTCCTTGGGTTATCGCAACCAGTGAAAAAAAGGTCGCAACCAGCACCGTGACGCTAGATGCCAAGCCATCCAACCCATCCGTAAAATTAACACCATTTACTGTTCCAATCATTGCGATAAACATAATTGGAATAGTAAGTATTCCCATATTAACATATTTACCGTCCGAAAACGGCAATAGCATCTCAAGTCCCACTTCAGAGTAATTGATTATATAATATGCAAATATGACCGTTACCATAATCTCTCCTGTCATCTTCTGCATTACGGTTAATCCTAACGAACGTTTTAGCACCACTTTAATGTAATCATCTAAAAATCCTATAATACCAAATCCCAGTGTTACAAATAAAATTGGAATAATCTTTGGATAATCCTGTATATAAAACAAGGATACAATAATAATACTTAATAAAATAAGTACTCCTCCCATAGTAGGAGTCCCTGTTTTCTTTAAATGTGTCTGTGGTCCATCTTCTCTTACGGTCTGACCTGCTTTCAGCTTAGTTAAATATTTAATTATACCCGGTCCCGAAATTGCACTGATGATAAAAGCCGCAATAACCGGAATCACTACCTTGTAATCCATTATCTACACCTCTAAATTTCTTTTGTTTTAGTTTAACATGAACTAGTATAATTCTTTTTAACTAATTTATCAACTTTTTTACTCTAAATAAAGAATTATATTACTTGTTTTACTTATAGTTTCTCCCGCTAGTGGAAATTGATCAGTAACAGTTTCTCCTTCATTTAGATATTCTACATTAAGTTCATATTCCTTTAGCACTTTATCTGCCTCTTTCTTAGTAAGACCTACTAATTCAGGCATTGTAATGTCTCCTATGTTATATTCTTCTATCTCTGAGGCTTCATACACCTGTTCAATGCCCAGATACGGAAGAATATTTTCAAATATTTCTTTTACAGCAGGTGCCGCTATCGTTCCTCCATAATAAATTCCTTGTGGATTATATATAATCGCCAGTGCCAATACCTGTGGATTCTCTGCCGGTGCAAATCCTATAAAAGAAGAAATATATTTTTTGGCACTTCTTGGAAGTGTCTGTGAGGTAGCTGTTTTGCCTCCTACTCGAAAGCCTGGTATATACGCTTTCTTACCTGTACCCTCTGATATTACTTTTTCTAATATAAAACGTATCGTTTCTGTTGTCTCTGATGAAATAATGTTAGCCTTAGTTGGATACGAAAAATTTTCTATTAACTGACCGTCATAGGTTCTGACTGCGACTCCAAAATGTGGTGTCACTCTGGTTCCTCCATTTATAATGGAGCTTACTGTAGTTGCCAATTGAATCGGTGTAATCTGAAAAGACTGTCCAAATGCCATGGTAGCCAGTTCGACCTGCCCAACATTTTCCTTTTTATGCATAATGGTTCCGGCTTCTCCCGGCAAATCCACCCCAGTCTTTTCCAGAAGACCAAGCTGTTTAAAATACTTAAAAATATTATCGACTCCCAGTCTTAATCCCACTTCTATAAAAACCGGATTACAGGAGTTCATAACTCCTTGTAGGAACGTTTCACTTCCATGTCCCGCTATTTTATGACATCGGATTCGCCGATCCTCTACAATCTTAAACCCCGGACAATGAAAGGTATCCTCTAAGGTTACTACTCCTTCTTCCAGACCTGCTGATGCTGTAATTATTTTAAAGGTGGAACCAGGTTCATAGGTATCATTAATACACCTGTTTCTCCACATCTGATTAAGCAAATTCTGTTTGGTTTTTTCATCTAACGTTTCTGTTGTTTCAAAATTTAATGTAAATGGATCATTTAAATCAAATTCAGGTAAATTAACCATTGCCATAATTTCTCCATTTTGCGGATTCATTATAATAATGCAGACGCTATCGGCTGACTTTGCTTCCATCACCTTAGCAGCAGACTGCTCTGCAAATTTTTGTATATTGCTATCCAGACTTATATATAAATCATTACCTGAAATCGGCTCTACTCTTCCCTCTGCTGCATCTTTTATCTCAACGCCCCTGGCATCTGTCATGGTTAGAATATAACCATTTTGCCCCTTTAAATAGTTCTCATATTTTACTTCAAGTCCTATAATTCCTTGATTGTCACTTCCTGTAAAGCCAAGCACCTTAGATGCCAAACTTCCATATGGATAATATCTCTTAAAATCTTCATCCACTTTTACTCCTGATAAACCATAAGAACGTATTTTATCTCCAATTTCCTTATCTACATTCGTTTTAATTCGCTCAATCGAGCTAAATTTTTCAACTCGTTTTCTGACTTTTTCCTCTGACAGCTCCAACTCTTTACATAATATGCTAATTACTTTCTCCGGCTCCTTTATCTGACTGTGAATAACCGAAATGGTACATACCGTTTTATTTGTTGCTACAATTTCACCGGTAGCATCTATAATCTTGCCCCTGGCTGCTTTGATTTCTCTCTCTCGTTCATGTAGTTCATCTGCTTTTTCCTGATAGTACTCAGACTTAACTATCATTAAATAAAACAGCCTTCCAACAAGCATAATAAGAATCATAGCCACTGCCGCAAACACAATAACTATTTTTTTTCTATTAAAAGTTTTGCTTTTAACCATTGCTATCCTCATAAACGTCATTATTACATTTTATTTCAGAATTCATGAGGTTATGAAAATTATTGAATTAATTCTGCTCATTGTCGGAGTCGTCTTCATTCAAATCTCCTAGTTGATAAGGTAACGCTGCATTTTCACTTGTACTACTTTCTTCAATATTCTCTTGAGTCGTTTGTTCTTGTTCTGATTGCTCCTGTGTTGTACTTTCAGAGGTCTGAGAAGCTTCCTGCGTTGTTTGTGTACTTTGTTCTGTTTTCTCCACCGCCTGTGTCGGAAATATATTTAAATAGGGAAGAATTTCTTCTAATATTCCCTTTGCCACTTTTTGAGCATAAATACTATTGGATTGTTTTTCTACGTTTGGTTCATCAATTACGACATAGATTACTACCTGTGGATCGTCTTGGGGTACATATCCCAGAAAAGAAACAACATAGTTTATTTTATCTCTGTTTTGCTTTTCAGCAGTTCCTGTTTTACCTCCCATTTCATAGCCTTCCACTCTTGCAGTCTTTCCTGTTCCGGCCTGATCACATACTGTTTTGTATAGATATTGCTTTAATTTATCTGATGTTGATTTCGATATTGTTTGTTTTAACAAAACTGGCTCAACTGTAGATACGGTTGCTCCTTTTGAATCCAATATTTTACTGGCTACATGCGGTTTATAATAATAGCCTCCATTGATAATAGAGGAAAATGCCGATACCATTTGTATCATAGTTACATTGAAATTCTGGCCAAATGCATTGGTGGCCAAGTCAGTTTGCCCCATATTTTCTAATGAATAAATAATACCACTTGCCTCACCCGGTAAATCAATTCCGGTTTTTTTACCTATATTAAATATACTCTGATATTTTGTAAATACTTCTTTTCCTTCTGTCAAGGCAATATGCATAAGTGCAACATTGCACGATTTCATAAGTGCCTGTTCAACAGTAACTGTTCCATGAGTTGCATTACATCCTATATCCCAACCACCAACATTTAAAAATCCGTTACAAGTATAAGTTTCATTACCGGTTATCTTTCCACTATCTATGGCTGATGCTACAGTGAATGGCTTGGCTGTAGAACCTGGCTCATAAGTATCTGTTATACATGAATTTTTCCAAATCTGATTCAAATTATTTAGTTTTGTCTCATCGTCCATAGCAGCGATATCTTCTTCTGAATAATAAACAGATAAATCCCTCGGATTATTCAAATCAAAATGATTGGAACTGCTTGCCATAGCAATAATACTTCCATCATTAGGATTTGCTATTATAACAGAAGTATTCTTACTTCCATCATCATCTTCTCGATATGAGCCTCGGTATTCTTCATTGAATGCTGCAATATGCTTTTCTACAATGCCCTGTACGGTTGCATCAATTGTAGTGACCACTGTATTTCCATCCGTGGCAGCTTTAATCGTTCTCTCCAACTCAGAATCGTCATTTAAATAGCCATATTCTCTTCCATCGACTCCATTTAACTGATCATTGTAATATTGTTCGATTCCCCAATTTCCCACATTACCTGATACTGTAAATCCAAGCAGACTACTGGCTAATGAACCATAGGGATAGGTTCTTAAATATTCATCCTCAAACCAAACTCCTTTTATATAAGGATTTTTCTTTTCCTTTGTTTTTTCGTCTATTTCATCTTGCATTTGAATAAATGTCTGAATTTCTTCATAGCTTAATTTTTTGAGCAATATTACATATCTACTGTCTTTTTTTTCATTTAGTATGCCTTGTAAGTCTGATTCATTTAATTCAAAGCAACTGGTTAGGGCGCTAATAGTAGGCTGAATATATTTCTCATCTGAATTTACCACCTTACAGTCTAATATTACGTTATATACTTTTTCGCTCGTAGCAAGAATCGTTCCTTTTACATCTGTTATATCTCCTCTTCGAAAAGGAATCGACTGGCTGTCATATTGCTGCTGTGACAATACCTGCTTTGTATATTTATCGCCACTTTCTGCATTAATATAAGTAAGTCGTACACTTAATCCAATTAAAGCTAGCATTATTACGATAAATAATACTGCTAGCTTCATTTGCATTTTTCTATTAAATTTTTTTTGTTCTTGTTTGTTTCTTTTATCTGATTTCTTCATGAAAGCCACCTGCACTTAACTTCTTTATTTAGACTTTTTTGCCTCTGGAATATCGCTATATTGTCTCACATAGTCACTTTCTTCATTATTGTATAACACTACTTGTTTTTCCGAAGCATAAACCATACCTAGATCTTCCATTGCAACTTTTTTGATATAATCCAGGTCAGTCGCATTATTGATTCTATTATAGGTTTCATCATTATCTGAACGCAAATCCGCTACTTCCTTTTCTAAGGACGAGATGTTTTTTACCTTTTGTGTCATCTCTGCTTGAAGCTTTAGATAAGAAATACATACAAATAATGTTACAATAGCAGCAACAGCCAAAAACACAACATACCCAAAATTCATATTAAGTGCTTTCTCTCTGTTTTTTCTGGCACTGTTGCTTAACCTAGGCTTGTCCACCTCAGACTTCTCATATGGATTTGGTACTACCTGAAACTGTCTTGCCGTGTTTCCGTATTGATAAGTTGATGTATTCCTTAAAAGTGTGTTTTGTGCAGACGCTCTTCTTCCTGTCTGATTCGACATAACCATTCACCCCTTTACTTAAATTCTCTTTCAAATACTCTAAGCTTAGAACTTTTAGAACGTTTGTTATATTCTATCTCTTCTTCACTTGGTTTAATTGGCTTTCTAGTAATTACTTTTCCTTTAGATTGTTTTCCACACACGCAGATAGGAAAATCACTGGGACATGTGCATGGATTTTCATTTCTTCTAAAACTATTTTTTACAATTCTATCTTCTAATGAATGAAATGTAATAATACATATTCTCCCGCCATCATTTAAGCTATCTATCATTTCATCTAAAGAATTCTTAAGTACTTCCAATTCTTTGTTAAGCTCTATTCTTATTGCCTGAAAGGTTTTTTTGGCCGGATGACCACCTGTAATTCTTTGCTTCATCGGTATTGCCGCTTTAATAATATCTGTAAGTTCAAAAGTTGTTTCTACTTCTTTATTAGCTCTAGCCCTAACAATATGCTTGGCAATATTTTTTGCAAATCTATCTTCTCCATAGTCCTTTATAATATGGTATAATTCCATTTCACTATAGTGATTCACAATATCCTTAGCTGTAAGCTCCTGTCTTTGATCCATTCTCATATCAAGAGGTGCATCCGCCATATAGGAAAAGCCTCTGTCAGCTGTATCTAATTGATATGATGATACTCCCAAATCAAGTAAAATCCCATCTACTTTGTCTGCTTCAAGCGTATGAAGTACCTGCTTCATATCATTATAGTTGCTTCTTACGATTGTAACTTTATTTCCAAATTCCTTTAGTTTTTCACCAGCTGCTTTAATTGCAGCCTCATCCTGATCTATTCCAATAAATCGTCCCTTATCCTTTAAGCGTGCACATACTTCATAAGCATGTCCTCCGCCTCCCAATGTGCCATCGACATAAATACCATCCGGTTTGATATTCAGATTACTTATTGTTTCGTCTAATAGTACCGATTTATGTTCAAAACTCATATTACCTCCATACTGTGCCATTCTCTTGGCTATATCAACAGCTTTGAAAGATTTTCTCAAACTTTCCTCTTTTGCCAAAGCGGATATTGACCATCCGCTTCGATACTTGCTCTTAATTTTATTATTATTCTGGTATTTTTGTTGAAGTTTGGGCTCCTAAGAAAACAAGCTTAGTCCATTTCCCCACTTTAAGAAATAAGTAACTTATCTGATAAGGTTATATACTTAACCCGAGTTCTTCCATGTGCTCTGCAATATCATCCATATCATCATATACATTGCTTTCAATCCATTTGGACTTGCTCCAGATTTCTATTCTGCTTAGTACACCTACTAAAACTACATCTTTGTTAAGCTGCGCAAATTCTCTTAAAACACTAGGAAGTAATATTCTTCCCTGCTTATCCACTTCACAGGTTGCTGCACCTGCCAAGAAAAAACGTGAGAACTGTCTTGCATTTTTATTTGTAAGTGGGAGTGTTTTCAGCTTTTCTTCAAAGGCTTGCCATTCATCAATAGGGTATACAAAAAGACATCCATCTAAACCCTTGGTAACAACAAATTCATCTCCCAAAGCTTCTCGAAACTTAGATGGCATAATCAACCTACCTTTAGCATCAATTGAATGGTTGTATTCCCCCATAAACATATAGCGCACCTTCTTTCAAAATGGTCTGCCACTTTTCTACCATTTTGTACCACTATGTACCACTTTCCACCACTTATATGTACATTTTATATTAATTCAGATGAAATAGCAATAGTTATCTTGAAAAACAAATAGTAAAAAAGTCCTATAAAATGCTAAAATTAACATTTTATAGGACTTGAATTTACAGGTCTTTACAACATTTTATAAAATTTTCTTCTTTCACAAGATTGTTGCTAATATACTAAGCAACCGAAGTTTTTTGATTCGGTTGCTTTCAATTGTATATTAGTTCAACCCATTATTTAGCTCAACAATATTAATATACTCTTCAATCAAATGGTCAAGTTCTACACTTTTTTCATACGTACCTTTTTCATCCATATTATTAGCTACAAATGAATTCAATTGTCTTCTTGCCTCTTCAATTTTAATTTTCAAAGCTGTAACGTTCTCCATCATCCAATCACCCTTTCTTATGAATTTATTACTTTTTTACGTTTTGTAAAAATGAAAAAAATCGAAACTACCACTACTATTATCGATAATAACTGTGATACAGGTATTGTCGTGTTAGCAATTAATAACTGGTCTGTTCTTAGCGATTCTATCCAAGAGCGTCCTGCACCATATCCCGCTGCATAAACCAAAAATATTTCACCATTGAATTTTTTATATCTCTTATAAATTAATATAAGTAACAATACACCACAATTCCAAAGCGATTCATATAGAAATGTTGGATGTACTTGAATATAATCAATGCCATCTTTAACACGAAGCAAAAGCTCTTCGGATATATCACCTGTCCTTACATCCGCAATTGGAATCCTCATAGCTAATAACCCATCTGAATAACCTCCAAAGGCTTCTCGGTTAAAGAAATTCCCCCACCTTCCTATTATTTGTCCAGACACAAGTCCTATACATGCAGTATCTGCCATTTTCCAAAAGGAAAGATTCCTTTTCTTGGAAAAAACAGACAAAGTAATGACCGCTGCTATGATGCCACCATAAATAGCCAGTCCACCTTGTCTTATGTTGATAATTTTTAATAAATTACCCTTGTACATATCCCATGAAAATACTACGTAATAAATTCTTGCTCCAATGATTGAAAATATAATTGCATATAATGCAAAGTCTGTATAGTCTTCCATTCGTTGATTTGTAATCTTTGCCTCATGCTCCGCCATTAAAATTCCAACAATCATACTAATACCAATGATAATTCCATAATATGCTATATCAAAGTCAAAAATATTAATACTCTTGCCGATATTGTTGAACTGAATTCCCAAATTGGGGAATGCAATACTGTATTGTTTCATAACTGTTTTCTCCTCTTTGCGAATGTTTTCGACTATATATTCATTTTAAACCTAATCAGAAAAAAAATCAAACTTAAGAGATTGATAAGTTTTTGCATTTTTCGACCTGATACAACGAATTGAAACATCATACATCATGATTTTATAAATTACAACATCAGTTTTATACATTGAATCTAAATAAAATAACATCACCGTCTTTTACTACATAATCTTTCCCTTCCAGTCCAACAAGCCCCTTCTCTTTAGCTGCTGAATAAGAACCACAGTCCAATAAATTTTTATAATTTACTACCTCTGCACGAATAAATCCTCTTTCAAAGTCTGAATGAATCTTTCCTGCTGCACCTGGCGCCTTCGTGCCCTTTTTAATTGTCCAAGCTCTTGTTTCATCTTCTCCTGCGGTTAGATAACTAATCAAGCCTAATAAGCTGTAGCTAGCTTTTATGAGTTTTTCAAGTCCTGATTCCATAAGACCCAAATCCTCTAGAAACATTTTCTTTTCATCCTCATCAAGCTCTGCAATTTCCTGCTCGATTTTTGCACAAACAACAAATACTTCACAACTTTCCTGCTTTGCAAATTCCCGTACAGAATTCACATATTGATTACTGCTGCCATCATCTGCAAGGTCATCTTCTATTACATTAGCCGCAAAAATAACCGGCTTATAAGTTAACAGATTGTAAGAGATTAACAACTCTTTCTCATCATCATCATTTGCTTCAAAACTCTTTGCCAGTTTTCCTTCTTCCAGATGCTCTTTTATTCTTGTCAGTAAATTTAGCTCCTTTGCAAGCGTCTTATCATTTCTTGCACCTTTGCTGGTTTTTGCAATTCTTCTTTCTAAAATTTCTATGTCTGAAAAAATCAGTTCAAGATTAATTGTTTCAATATCACGAAGTGGATCCACACTTCCATCTACATGAACTACATTGGTATCTTCAAAGCATCTTACCACATGTACAATAGCATCTACCTCTCTTATATTGGATAAAAATTGGTTTCCTAGACCTTCTCCCTTTGAAGCACCTTTTACCAGACCTGCTATATCTACAAATTCAATTGCTGCCGGTGTAACTTTCTTTGAAGCATAAAAATTACCCAATAAGGTAAGTCTTTCATCTGGAACTGTTACAATTCCTACATTTGGATCTATCGTACAGAATGGATAATTTGCTGATTCCGCTCCTGCTTTTGTTAAAGAATTAAATAATGTACTCTTTCCTACATTTGGCAACCCTACTATACCTAATTTCATATGTAACTTCCTTTCTACTGTCAGTCTTTTGATTGTATCATAATTAAAATTCCTGATTGAAACATAATTTTCGCACGTTCCTCTACGATTTCATTGCTTACGCCAAAGCCCCCTGACTGATTTGTCAAGTTATACTCATAAAGCGGATATTTAAACCCTGTTAACGTAAGACCAGTCACTTGATTGGTTAATGCAAGTAAGGATAGATAAGTCCCATACTGCTCTTTCTTTTTAATCTCAAGACTATCCTTTATCAGCATAATCTTATTGTTACTATCTATTATATAGCAATTAATATTCTTTTCCAATGCGATACTCAGGCTTTGAATATTTCCTAGAAGATGATCAATTCGACTACCGGTAGCCCCAATAATTGCAATTTCTGTACTCTCTATCTGCACTGCCCACAAAATGGCCATTTGCGTATCTGTGTCATCCTTTTCCGGCTTAAATCGATGTATTTTAATATCCGAGTGATTTTCATAATATTTTAGTGTATCCATCCTAACCGAATCAAAATCACCCATTATAATAGATGGCATGATTTCATATTCATAACATATCTCAATTCCCTTGTCTACTCCAATAATATATTCAAATTTATTTTTAGAAAGAAATTCTTCCAGAAATTCCTGATTTATATATCCGCCTGAAATGATAAGTGTTTTCATTTTTCCTCAATTCATACAGCATGCCTTTCACAATTTACGAACTTAAATTGCTATTTTACATACTTTCATATTTACTAATTATATTATTAAAGGATGTTATATTTTCTTTGATATCACCTTGAAATATTGAAGAACCCGCTACAATCACATTGGCACCGGCCTCAATAATCTTGTCTAAATTATCCTGCGTAATTCCTCCGTCTACCTCTATATCCGTATTGAATCCTTTATCCTTAATCATATCTCTAAGTCTGGTTACCTTGTCATACATACCGGCAATAAAAGCTTGTCCTCCAAAACCTGGATTGACAGTCATAATTAAAACCATATCAACTAAATCCAATACATAATCAAGTGCTGATAACGGCGTGGAAGGATTCAGTGCCACTCCCACTTTAACCCCATTTTGCTTAATAAAGTTAAGTGTCCTGTCAAGATGTTTACAAGCTTCTGCATGAACAGTAATAATATCTGCACCTGCCTTGACAAAATCAGCAATATATCGTTCCGGATTACTCACCATTAAATGAACATCAAAGATTTTATCTGTCGCACTTCTTATTGATTGGATAACAGGTACCCCAAGTGAAATACTTGGGACAAAATCTCCGTCCATAACATCTATGTGAATGTACTGAGCGCCTGCCTGGTCAGCTTTTTGTATATTATCGCTAAGATTTTTAAAATCCGCTGCAAGAATAGAGGGTGAAAGCTTTATCATATCTAATATCTCCTTTTGTCTTTTAATTCCTGAAACATCTCTACGTAATTATTGTATCTGATCGGACTTATATTACCATCCACAAGTGCTTTTTTAACCATACATTTTGGCTCATTTATATGCATACATCCTTGAAATTTACAACCTTCTTGATATTGAGCAAACTCCGGAAAATAATCTTTTAATTCATCTTTTTCAAAATCATTAATATATAAAGAGCTAAATCCTGGAGTGTCCATGATATAAGTCGCTTCTTCAATATATATTAATTCTGAATGTCTGGTCGTATGCCTCCCCCTTTCTATCTTCATGCTTATAGATCCGGTTTCCATCAATGCATTTGGTTGAAGTACGTTAATAATCGACGACTTTCCAACACCAGAGGGTCCAGCAACTGCTGTTGTTTTACCTCGGACTAAATTTCCAATTTCATCCACTCCATCTTCCTTTTTGGCACTCGTAAATACAATGTCATAGCCGCACTGCATATAAGTATTTTTAAGCTGTTCCAATTCCTTTTTCGTTACAATATCCTTTTTATTAAAGCATATGATTGTATTTACGCTTTGTCTTTCCATCATAATTAAAAACCGATCCAATAGATTAAAATTAGGATTTGGTTTTGCCGCAGCAAAAATGACCAATGCCTGATCAATGTTTGAAACAGCAGGACGAATTAGTTCATTCTTTCTTTTAAGAATCTCAATAATATTGCCCTTTCTTTCTTTTTCATCCAAAACATCTAAGATTACATTGTCTCCTACTAATGGTTTTATTTTATTTTTACGAAATACACCTTTGGCCTTACACTCATATACGATATCTTCACCTGTATGAACATAATAAAAACCTGCAATTCCTTTTATGATTTTTCCCTGCATATACTCCTATTCCGAAAATGTAATCGTAAAGGTACCATCCACGGCAACACCGTCAATATACATTTTCACTGTTCCTGTTGTCACTCCGCTCTCACCAATTATCTGACGTGAATATGGAAATTCCGAAGCTGATACATCTTCCTCTACTACAGTGGCAGTTTTCCCATTTTGAGTTAAATCTAACCGCATGGTACCATCCACAAAATCATCTGGCAAATCAGATTTTTCAATTCGAATTGTTCCTGTAGATTGTCCTTGCGCTGTGCCTGTTTCCGGCCCCATACTAACTACAAAGTCCACTGCGGTTCCCTCACTCACACTCTTTCCCGATGTATAGCTTTGACTGATTACATAACCTTCTTCTATTTTAGAGCTGTAAGAGGAATTAATGGTTCCCACTGCAAGCCCTGCTGATTTTAATGCAGACTTAGCAGCGGCCTCTGACATCTCAGTAATATCCGGAACTGTAACCTCTTCAGATCCACTGCTGACCACAACAGTTACACTGGATCCCTTTTTTACTGATGTTCCAGCAGTAGGAGATGTTGAAATCACATTTCCTTTCGCTACACTTGTGCTTGCCTGCGAGGAAGTGGTAACAGTCAGCCCTTCTTTTTCAAGTGTACTAACCGCCTCATCCTTTGATAATCCAGATACATCTGTCAAATCAAATGTACTCTCTCCGGTACTGACCGTAACATTAATTGTTGTGTTTTTATCAACCTTTTTACCCTTTTCAACATCTTGTGCAATAACATATCCAGACTCATACATGTCGGAATTCTCATAAGAGGAATCCTTTATCCCTAGTCCTAATGTGTTTAACTCGGTTTTCGCTTCTTCCAAGGTTTTTCCTACTACATTAATCATTTCAACCTGTTCTGTTGCTTCCTCAGTTGTTTCAACTGTAGTTTTATTTTTCGTACTGCTGCTTCCAAACCCATTAAATACACCAAAGGCTTTAGCTGCAACATAAATTGCTATCAACGCTATAATAATGGCTGCTACAATTCCAAGAACGTTCATAATTTTTTCTAGAGTTGGATTCATATCCTCAGAGGTATCATTTTCCTCATCACTTTCATCTTCGTATAAGTCTTCCTCTTCACTGTCCTCATCACCATCATCTTTTTCTTCTTGTAAATCATGTTTTTGCTTTACATCATAGCCAAGTTTTCCTGTTTCACTCTTTATTTTAACTCTCTCATCATCCGTTATCATGATAGTCTTAGCATTATTTTCTTCCGGTACCAGCTTTACAAAATCCTCATCAGGACTAACTAATGATTTCTTTAAATCTGCAATGACCTCTGCCATGTCGCTATAACGTCTATCTGCCCTCTTTTGCGTACATTTAAACACAATCTGCTCCAAACTGATTGGAATCTCAGGCGAATATACACGAGGTGAATCCATTTCATCCTGAATGTGCTTGATTGCTACAGCTACCGTATTGTCTCCATCAAAAGGAACTCTTCCGGTAAGCATCTCATATAAGGTAATTCCTAAAGAATAAATATCACTTTTTTCATCACTATAGCCACCTCTGGCCTGCTCAGGTGAAGTATAGTGAACCGATCCCATTACATTAGAGGATATGGTATTAGATGAAGCTGCCCGTGCTATGCCAAAATCAGTTACCTTAACCTTACCATCTCTGGAAATAATAATATTTTGTGGCTTTATGTCTCTATGAATGATATGATTGTTATGCGCAGCTTCAATCCCCATCGACATTTGAATAGCAATACTGATTGCTTCTTTTACAGACAGTTTACCTTTCTTTTGGATATAATTCTTAAGAGTGATCCCTTCTACCAGTTCCATTACAATATAATGAATCCCCTCTTCTTCTCCAACATCATATACATTTACAATATTCGGATGTGCTAAACCTGCTGCCGACTGTGCCTCTATTCTAAATTTAGATACAAAATTTTTATCATTGCTAAATTCATTTTTTAACACTTTAATTGCCACAAACCGATTTAGTTTGTGGTCTTTTCCTTTATATACATCGGACATGCCGCCTGAACCCACTGGCTCTAATACCTCATATCGATCACCAATAAACATACCAAGTCTTAACATATCTTCACCTCACTCACACATGGTTCAATTATTATAACTGCTATATTATCTTTTCCCCCATACTGATTTGCTGTTTCAACTAATCTTTGGGCCTTTTGTTCTGGTGTTTTTTCTTCTTTTACTATTTTAAATATTTCATTGTCTTCTATCATATTGGTTAATCCATCCGAGCACATAAGTATGATATCATTTAACTCCAATTTCATTTCAAAAAAATCCACTGCGATATCCTCCGAGGCTCCGATTGCTCTGGTAATTATATTCTTATCCGGATGATTTCTTGCATCCTCTCTGTCAATTTCTCCTAAGCGTATCATTTCTTCAACCAAAGAATGATCTTTTGTGATTTGCTTAATGGTTTGGTCTATAATATAAAGTCTGCTGTCACCTATGTTCGCTACATAGATATAATCCTTTACTACAGTCGCTACTACTAAGGTAGTGCCCATACCCATCAGTTCATTATTTTCACAGGCTTTACTCAAGAGCTCTTTATTCGCTGATTCAATTGATTGTCTGATAATCTTAATTGGATTCGTTTCTCGATTTGACTCAATCGATTTGACTAATTGCTGTACAGTATATTTTGATGCAAAATCTCCGGCCTTATGCCCACCCATGCCGTCAGCCACAGCAAACAGATTCGGAAGATTCCCCACTGGATTTTCAGATGTATATACGTAGTCCTGATTCATATTTCTCTTTTGTCCCACATCCGTTATGGAAAATGTCTTCATTACTTATAACTTCCTTTCTGCATTTCTATCTTTGTAACTCTTTCTAAGCTGACCACAGGCTCCATCAATATCTCTGCCCATTTCTCTTCTTATAGTAACATTTATTTGGCATTTTTCAAGTTTATTTTTAAAATTATCTATAACTTTTTTATTAGACTGTACAAAATCTCTTTCCTTTATTGGATTAACCGGTATTAAATTCACGTGACAATTGATACCTTTAATAAGCTCAATTAATTCTCTTACATCCTCATTGGTATCATTCACGCCACCTACCAAACTATATTCAAATGTAATTCTTCTCCCCGTTTTTTGGAAATAATATTTACAGGCAGAAATGACGTCTTTAAGGCTGTATTTATTTGCTATTGGCATCAGTGCTTTCCTTTTTTCATCTGTGGTTGCATGCAGCGATAATGCCAAGGTAATTTGAAGTTCCCTGTCCGCTAGCTCTGTCATTTTAGGAACAATTCCACAAGTAGAAACCGTAATATTCCTCTGGCTGATATTTAATCCAAATTCATCGGTTAGAATTTCAATAAATCGAAGCAGATTCTCGTAGTTATCCAAAGGTTCTCCTGTTCCCATTACTACCACATTAGAAATTCTCTCATTTGTACTTTTTTGTATTGCATAAATTTGCGAAAGCATCTCAGACGCAGTTAGGTTTCTATCTAAACCACCGATTGTAGAGGCACAAAATTTACACCCCATCCTGCAGCCAACCTGTGATGAAATACAAACTGAGTTTCCATGTTTATATCTCATTAATACACTTTCAATCACATTTCCATCGTTTAGCCGGAATAAGTATTTTTGTGTTCCATCAAGCTTAGACGTTTGTATTTCAATAGAACTTACATTAATAATTTCATAAGTTAATTTCAGCCTCTCTCTTAAGCTAACTGGTATATTTGACATTTCATCAAAGCTCTCTGCCAGCTTGACATGCAGCCAGTCATAAATTTGCTTTGCCCGAAATGCCTTATCTCCAATAGAAACAATTTCATCTTTTAATTGCTCCATATTAAGAGATTTGATATCAATCAATTCCATATTTCCTCCAAATATTATTGCCTGTCAGCTTTTCTAAGCTTAGCAATAAAAAATCCATCTGTTTCATTTATCTCAGGAAGCAGCTGAACGTATCCACTTTCTGCTGTATCACATTGAAGCTTATCCTTTAAGTAATTCGAAATACTTTCCAATTCAAACTCATGGTTTTGAATAAACCAACTTACATTTTCTAAATTTTCTTCCCGGTTAATAGTACAGGTACTATAAATTAAAACGCCTCCCGGTTTGACATACTGACCCACAACATGAAGAATATCCCTTTGAAGCTTTACCAAAGCACTTTGCTTCTTGGGAGTCATTTTGTATTTAATATCTGTCTTTTTTGCAATAACGCCAAGGCCTGAACATGGCAGATCGGCTAATACAACATCTGCCTTTTCTAACGATTTTTCATCTAAAATAAGTGCATCCTGTTGCCTTGCTTCTATATTAGTAAAGCCAATTCGATTTATATTTTCCTCAATGAGTGTAATCTTATTCTCTGTTAAATCTCTTGCCTCTACGTATCCGGTTTCTTTTAGCTTATCTGCCGCATGCAGACTTTTGCCTCCCGGTGCAGCGCAAACATCAATAACATACGAATTTTCTTTGATATCTGCCACTTCCGCAACAAGCATAGAACTGATATCCTGTACTTGAAAAAAGCCTTTTTTAAAAGCTTCCATTACATTTATTCTATTATAATCAGAGATTTCTAATGCATAATCTAAGCAATTGGATGAATTTACTTGAATTCCTTCCTGATTAAGCATAGCCTTTAGTTCCTCTGTCGTAATCTTGCTCGTATTGCACCTTATTGTCGTACTATTTTTATTCAAAAAGCCCTCTAATATCCTCTTTACAATATGATATTCGTATTCTTCCAGCCATTTTTCAACAATCCATTCCGGCATAGAATACATAATAGACAAATATTTGGAAGGTGTTTTCTTTTCATCAGGAAATGTAACCTGTTCCAAATTTCGGCTTATGTTTCTTAATACTCCATTTACAAAGCCTTTTAAATTATGAAATCCTTTTCTAGTTGCTAGTTTGACTGCTTCATTACATACTGCCGAATCAGGTACACTATCCATAAATTTCAATTGATATACGCTCATTCTTAGAATTGAACGAATTACCGGTTTCATTTTGTTAATCGAAACCTTGGAAAATTGGTTAATGATATAATCTATCAGTATCATATTTTCAATGGTTCCCTCTGAAACTCTTGTTATAAACGCTCTTTCCTGTTTATCCAAATACTGATATTTATCAAGTACATTACGTATAATAAGGTGACTGTATGCTTCATGTTCAGTCACCTCTAATAAAATACCCAGAATCAGTTCTCTCGTATTTACTGATTTAGTCACGATCTCTTCCTCCGAATAACAAAACTAGTCTTAAGAGCTGTAAAATAGCAGTTGCTGCACTTGCCACATAGGTCAGAGCTGCTGCTGATAGCACTTTCTTAGTATCATGTATTTCTTGACTTCCTAATATTCCTGTCTGATCCAATATGGCTACTGCCCGACTTGAAGCATTAAATTCCACTGGTAAAGTTATTAATTGAAATAACACCGCTGCAGAAAATAAAATGATACCAAACAAAACTAACGTATCAAATGCTCCGATAATTGCCCCAATTACAATAATAGGCCATGCAAGTGTTGAGCCTATATTAGCAACAGGTACAAGTGATGCTCTAATTCTTAATGGCACATAGTCTTGTTGATCTTGTATCGCATGTCCGCACTCATGAGCTGCGACTCCAATTGCTGCAACAGATTGAGAGCCATATACACTGTCAGACAAACGTAGCACCTTACCTCTTGGATCATAATGGTCTGTAAGATTACCCGATATTCTTTCAATCGTAACATCGTAAATGCCTGCAGAATTCAAAACTCTTCTCGCTGCATCAGCACCCGTCATTCCAGACATGCTTCGCACCTTTGAATACTTGGCAAAAGTCCCCTTAACCTTGGCTGATGCCGCCAACGTTAATATAATGCCTATTATAACTAAAATATAGGTTGGGTCGTAATAAAAACCATATCCATATCCTAACATATTTATTCCTCCTTCTGAAACAATGATAAGCAAAAAACTTTATCATTTTAAGATTAACATTAAAAATTAATGATAAATTATATCAATATCATCATGTAACAATGTATTATTTCTACATTTAGGATATTATACACCTATTTTAAGATAAAATTATGATTTTCAAATATTTTTCACAATTAATCCTTGTTTTCTCCTAATTTGATTCCAATTTCTAACTGTACACCTCTTAGGAAATCCTTTGCGGGCATTCGCTTTTTTCCCTCTAATTGAAGCTCTGTAATGGCTAGTAATCCATCTCCTGTTTTCACATTAATTGAATCGTTTGCAACAGCTACAATTTCTCCGGCTACTCCGTCTGCTTCCTCTGCTATGACAGTCGCTTTCCAAATCTTTAAGGTCTTATGATTCAGTTTACTATAAGCGCTTGGCCATGGATTTAAACCTCTGATTAATCGTTCAATATTAACTGCAGAATTGTTCCAGTCAATATTTCCTAATGATTTATCTAGCATCTTGGCATAGTTTGATAAGCTGTCATCCTGCTTTTCAAAAACAACTGTATTCTCTTCCAGTCGCTTAAGTGTTTCAACGCAAAGCTTCGCACCGGCCATCATAAGCTTATCATGAAGACTTCCTCCTGTTTCTTGTTCTGTTATTGGAACAACAGTCTTTAAAAGCATATCTCCGGTATCTATTCCAGCATCCATTCGCATTGTAGTAACTCCGGATTCCTTTTCCCCCTCAATAACTGCCCATTGAATCGGTGCTGCGCCACGGAATTTTGGCAATAAGGAGGCATGCACATTAATACATCCGTATCTTGGCATCTCTAAGATTGTCTTTGACAGAATCTGCCCAAATGCAACGACTACAATTACATCAGGATTGATGTTTTTTAATATTTCAATAAATTCAGGTTCTCTTACTTTAACTGGCTGATAAATAGGGATTTTGTGTCTTAATGCGGCTTCTTTCACTTGAGAAAATTGAATCTCCTTGCCTCTTCCCTTAGGTTTATCAGGCTGTGTAACAACCGCTGCCACTTCATGTCCGGCCGCAATTAGGCTTTCTAAAGTTCCTACCGAAAATTGAGGCGTTCCCATAAATATTATTCTCACATTACTCCTCCTCTTCAGCTCCTACATCATGCAATTCGCCTTCCACCTTATCTACATACATAATACCATCCAAATGGTCGCATTCATGGCAAATTGCTCTTGCAAGCAGCTCTGTTCCTTCTAATTCGAATTCATTCATTTCCGTATCAAAAGCTTTCACCTTAGCATAATTTGGTCTTGTAACCACTCCTGACTTTCCCGGAACACTAAGGCAGCCTTCGTCACCTGTCTGTTGACCTGAGGTTTCCAAAATAACCGGATTAATCAAGACAATGGGATCATCTCCTGTATCTATTACGACTATGCGTTTCAGTACTCCAACCTGCGATGCAGCAAGACCAACTCCGTATGCTTCGTACATCGTATCAAACATATCCTCAATTAACTCCAGAATTCTTGGCGTTATTTCGGTCACTTCACGACATTTCTTTCTTAAGCAATTATCTCCCAATTCTCTTATTTTTCTTAGTGCCATAACGATTCTCCTTTAATATGTGTTCATTGGATTAAAATCAAACTGAACATTTATGTTTTTGTATCTATCATTGTTGTTAATATATTGCTCTAAACTATTTTTGACCATCACCAGCTTATCATACTCATTTTGCTTAACATAAATAACCTTTTTATAAATATCATTTATTTTTGCTATCGTACAATCACTAGGACCAATGGCAGCAAGCCCCTTAATCATTTGTAAATCAATTTGCTGTTTTAATAAAAGTGCCGCATTGTCAGCACGTTCTTCTTCCTTTGATGTAATAAGTATTGCAAGCATATTAGAAGCAGGAGGATAACCCGCAATGCTTCGATAGGACATCTCCTGATTATAAAATTCTTCATAATCCTGATGCTCTGCAGCCAATACACTGTAATGACTGGGACTATAGGTTTGTATTACTACCTCACCCGCTTTTGTTCCTCTGCCTGCTCTTCCTGCTGCCTGTGTCAAAAGTTGAAAAGTTCGCTCAGAGCAGCGGTAATCATTCGAATATAACGATAAATCAGCAGCCAAAACTCCTACCAGCGTTACATTGTGGAAATCATGTCCTTTTACAATCATTTGCGTACCAATTAATATATCTGCCTCTCCATTCGCAAATGCGGATAATATCTTGGCATGACCATCCTTTGATTTCGTTGTATCCATATCCATACGCAAAATTTTTGCATTGGGATACTCTTTTTTAACAATTTCTTCAATTTGCTGTGTTCCAGCCCGAAAGCCTCCAATATATTTAGAGCCGCAGTTCGGACATAGCTTTACCATTTTTTCTTCATATCCGCAGTAATGGCAGATTAATTTACCATTATTATGTGAGGATAATGAAACATCACAATGTGGACATTTCATTACATGCCCGCAAGCTCTGCACGACACAAAACCTGCATACCCTCTTCTATTAATAAAAAGCATGATCTGCTCTTTTTTGCTTAATCGTTCTTCCATGAGTATTCTGAGCTTTCTACTTAATATAGAACGGTTGCCAGCCTTAAGTTCTTCTCTTAAATCAACTGTATATACACTTGGGAGCTCACTTTGACTTGTTCTGCTTGTTAAAGTAAGTAACTGATATTCTCCTTTTTTTGCCTTATAATAGGCATCTACAGAAGGCGTAGCCGAACCTAAAATTACACTTGCTCCTGCCATTTTGGCTCTTGCTATTGCAGTCTCTCTTGCATGATATTTAGGAACCGTTTCACTTTTATAGCTGCCTTCGTGTTCCTCATCAATGATAATAAAGCCCAGCTTACGAAATGGTGTAAATAATGCGGACCTTGGTCCAATCATAACGTCTATTTCACCATTTTTAGCTCTCTCAAACTGGTCGTATCTCTCACCGGTTGAAAGCCTTGAATTAATAATTGATACTCTCTCACCAAATTGCTGATAAAAACGCATTACCGTTTGATAGGTTAAGGATATTTCCGGAATCAGCACAATTGCTTGAAGTCCCTGCTCTACTGCTTTTTTAATCAGCTTCATATAAACTTCCGTCTTACCGCTTCCGGTAATGCCATAAATACAATAAGTATTTCTTACCCCATTGCGATAATCCTTTGTTATGGCATCCACTATATATAGTTGTTTCTCATTTAATTGAATCTCAGGTACATTTTTCTTTTGCATATTGACAGGATTTCTGTATATTTGCTCAGATTCAACCTCTAAAATACCTTGTTCTTTTAGTGCCTTAATAACTGCTGATGACACATTCAACTTATTCGTAACCAACTCATAATCTAAAACTTTTGTTGTAATCAATTCGGAAAGTAATCGTAATCTTGCTGTATTCTTTTTTCTTTGATATATCTCTAATTGAGCCTTTGCTGCATCTTCATCCAGTAATAGTCTGATGCATCTTTTTTCCTTTGATTTCATCTTTTGCTTAACAGGAATTACTGTTTTTAAAGCCTGAATCATAGTTCCGCCATATTGCTCTTTCATCCATCCTGCTAATAATATAAGCTGAGCCTCTATCATAACACTGTTTTTTAGTATACTATGAATTGGTTTTATCTTACTTATATCAAATTCAGGAACTTTTGTCAGCTCTAATACGTATCCCTTGATCAAACGATTTGCATTGCCAAAGGGAATTTCAACTTCCATACCCACTGAAATCTTACTTTCTAATTCTAGTGGTATGGCATATTGAAATGTTCTGTCTAATTTTTCATGAGAAATATCAATAATGATATTAGCAAACATGAATTTACCTGCTCTTTCTTTCCTCTAAAATATCCTGAATTATAATTCTTTCATCCATAGGGTATTTTATGCCTTTTATTTCCTGATAGTCCTCATGACCTTTCCCGGCCAAAACTATAACATCACCCGGCTTTCCATTGTCAATCACATAGGCAATGGCTTCTTTTCTGTCTATGATTTCAATATATTTTCCTGACGTCTTTCCTATACCAATCTTAATATCATTGATAATCTCCTGCGGTTCTTCATCTCTTGGATTGTCCGATGTAATAATCGTTAAATCAGAAAACTTGCCTGATACTTCTCCCATTTCATAACGCCTAAGCTTAGATCGGTTGCCTCCGCATCCAAACAAACAAACTAATCTTTTGGGATTATAATCTTTCAAGGTTGTCAGAAGACTTTCTAAACTCATTGCATTATGGGCATAATCAATCATCAATGTAAATTCATCTGATACTTTTACCATCTCAATTCTTCCTTTAACCTGAGCTGTCTTAAGCGCTTCCCTGATAATGTCTGTCTTAACATTGAAATGTCTGCATATCGCAATCGCAGTCAGCGAGTTATATACACTGAATTTACCTGGTACATCAATTTCAACTTCAAAGTTCATAAGCCCCGATACTTGATATGCTACCCCAAGATAACCTGGTCTAGATACGAGCTGTGTATTTGCTGCTCTTAAATCTGCTTTCTCTGAAAAGCCAAAGGTTTCAACCAAACAAGTATGCCCTTTCAGCACGTCCAATGCATGTTTATCATCAATATTAACAATACCTCTCTTACACTGCTGAAACAAAAGTCCCTTGCAGGCCATGTATTCCTCAAAGCTTTCATGCTCATTTGGTCCAATGTGATCTGGTTCAATATTGGTAAAAATACCAAATTCAAAGGTAAAACCATCAACGCGATGCATCATAAGCCCTTGTGAGGATACCTCCATCACTGCAATGTTACAGCCTTCCTCAATCATTCTCCTGAAATATTGTTGGACAATAAAAGACTCTGGCGTTGTATTGTTTGCTGGTATGACTTTGTCTCCAATAATAGCCTCTATTGTTCCAATCAACCCTACCTTATGTCCTGCACTTTCAAGAATCGACTTTACCATGTATGTCGTTGTTGTCTTACCCTTAGTACCCGTTACTCCGATTACCTTAAGCTTATCTGCCGGATAGTCAAAATAGGCAGCCGAAATGACTGCCATTGCTTTTCTCACATTATCAACTTTGATAATGACAGCAGGTGAAAAAACTGTAATTTCTCTTTCTACAACTAATACCGTAGCGCCTTTTCCTATCGCATCATTCGCAAATTTATGCCCATCTACCACTGTTCCTGGTACACAAAAAAACAAGGAGTTTTGTTCTACCTTGCGCGAATCGTATATAATTTTATCTACCTGTATATTAATGTCTCCTTGAATACATTGATAATCTACACGTTCTAATAATTTCGCTAATTCAATCAACCTAGTTCCTCCTGATTCATGCAGTGACATTGGCTTTCTTTACTATGCAAAGCCAGATTTTAACCATATTTAATAGAATAACATATCTGGATAAATGATGCAAATATAAAAAGAACTGCGCAACCCTGATTTAACTCAGCTTAGCCCAGCCCTTTTTTCTTTCTATTAAAACAAACTGCTAAATAAATTACCTGTTGAATAGTTGTTGCTGTAGCTTGCCTTATCTGTATAAGTATTCGCCTTTAAAGATTCCAAAACGGCTGCACTCTTTATCTTAGATGCCTTTGCTGATACATTGGCAGCATAAGAATTTGAGCCGTTAAAAAGAGTTTTAACTGTACTCATGTCCGCTTTCTTAAAGGTGCCTTCATCAATTGATAACTTATTATTACTGCCCACTGTAATACCAACCTGCTTTAATAAACTTTCGTTGGTCTTAGATAGTCTTGTCATGGATAAGGTGGATTTTAATATAGAAGTAGATTCTGCATTTGCTCCTTCTTCTATCATTGTATTATAGTCGCTCACAAATTCATTTACCGCCTTATAAATTGCATCGTTGTCGTATCCCGTTGTCGTTATCTTATCCCCTGATGAATCCGTTGTTGTAATTTCTCTTTGTTTAAATATGGACTTGCTTCCCTTGGCCGTTAACGTATCTGACGAATCTCCCAGACTAGCAGCGGCACTTTGAACAGAGGTTATCGTCTTAGTGGAATCCGTGCTGGTAGAAGTCGATGAATCGCTATCTGACTCCTGCATACTTTTGTAATACGCTTTTAGAAGCTTCTTATAGCTTCCGTTCTTAATACTTGCATAATCACTTAAAATCGCACTATTAGAATCGGTAGAGCTATTTGAGTTAGTGGTATAGCTGTTAAAGCTATAACTAACCATCTGACTGATTGTTGCCATAAAATCACTCCTTTGATTAAACCTGGCTTCCATGCCTTTCTAAACTTACGTACAATCGTTGGTCTACAGACATTAATTGATAGTTAGTATCATTTTACCAAATTTGACAAGAAGAATCAATATAACTGTACTAGAACTTTCTTCTCATTTTTCTACTTCTATTTTTGCAGTAATTTTTTGTAACTATTATCCATGCATATTGCTCCAAATGGGGCAGTAATTAAAATCGACATTACCGCTACCGTCAATACCTGCTGCCCGCAAGGTAGTGCCATTGCAAGCGGTATACTTCCAATCGCTGCCTGTACCGTAGCTTTCGGTGTATACGCTACCATACAAAAAATTTTTTCTTTCACCGATAATTTTGTTTTGATCAGGCAGGTAAAGACACCAAGCATTCTAAAAAGCAATGCACCAAGAACGATTATAATTGCCACGACTCCTGCTTCTATTGCATAACGAATATCAACAGTTGCACCAACCAAAACAAACAATAATACTTCCGCCGCTATCCAAAGTTTATTATATTTAATCGAAAGTCGTGATGCCACTTCTCGAGCACTTTGATATATGGTTATTCCTGTACTCATAACGGCTAGTAAGCCTGACATTGGTACAATTCCATCAAGCCTTTTCTCACACTCTAGTAATAGAAATGATACGCTTAATAGTATTATCACCTTAACAGAGTCTCTCATATGATAACTTCGAAAAACCTTTGTTAATCCTAAGCCGGCTATGATTCCAATCAAAATTCCTACTACAATTGATATCGGAATCTGTATAAAACTCATAATAGAAACATGTTCGCCAGATGCCAATGAAATCAGTGCTGTAAAGATTACTATAACAAATACATCATCTACCGATGCTCCCGCTAAAATAAGCTGAGGTATACTATGCTCTTTTCCATATCCCTCATCTATCAAGCGAATCATTCTTGGTACTACAACTGCAGGTGACACAGCCGCAATCACGCTTCCCATAATAGCTGTATCAAGCACACTCATTTCAAATACTTGAGTTCCAATCAATACAACTGCTCCTATTTCAAAACAAGCCGGCACAAAACACATTAATATTGCAGGTCTGCCTACTTTTTTTAAATCTTCAATATCCAATGTCAATCCTGCCCTGGTTAAAATAATGACTAATGCAGCTTTTCTTAAATCAGCAGATATCAAAAGTATGGATGAGTCCAACATATTAAATGCATATGGACTTATGACAATGCCCGTTATAATCATTCCCAAAAGACTTGGAAGCTTTAATTTATTAAAAACCGAACCAAGTACCAAACCAAATAAAAAAATAATTGCTATACTAGTTAACATAAATATCCTCCCTTACTCTTTCATTAATTTATTTGTATCATTCATTGAAAATAATACAACAAAAAAGCCAACGCTCACTATGAATCATCTAATAAAGAATCTCTTTATTATTTTATCATAGAAGTCATCAGCATTTTTGCGGTTTAGGTATTCCTAGGGAGAACTTCATTCCCTTAATATAAAATTATTGATCTATATTGTGAATCATTCAACTCCAGTCAAACGATAATGTATTTATTTTCGAATATTTTTTTTACTTACTAATTTTGTCTTAAACAAATACCACAATGCACCTGTTATACATACAGAAGAAAATGCACCATATACAATTCCCACAATTAACGGAAGCGCAAATTCCTTGATTGCAGTTACACCAAGAATATATAATACAAATATGGTGATAAACGTAGTAAAGGAGGTATAAATGCTTCTTGTTAATGTTTGAGTAATGCTGATATTTACAATGAGCTCCAAGCCATCCTTTTTCTCTGACATAATAGTTAGATTTTCTCTGATTCTGTCAAATATTACAATGGTAGCATTAATAGAATAACCAACAATTGTAAGCATACAAGCAATAAACGTTCCTCCAACAGAAACCCTTGAGATTGCATAAAAAGCTAATACTGCTAGAACGTCATTAATTAATGCAATTACCGCACTCGTTGCAAACCGAATATCTTTAAATCGAAACCAAATATAAATAAGCATACAAATAGTAGAAATAATAACAGCTACCAAAGCATCACTCTTCATTTCAGAGCTTATTGTTGAGCTGATGCTTTCAACCGTAATCAGGCTCTTATCAATACCAAATTTCTCTATCAGCTTATTGTTCAAGGATTCTCGTTCCTCTACATTCAATTCTCTCGTTTTAATAATTACTTGATTCGTACCTGTGACCTTTTGTGTTTGAATTGCTCCGTCATTCGTTACAGATTCCACTAAAGGTTTAACGTTCTGTTCTATATCCTCCAAAGATAATTCCTCATTAAAGGTGACATTAGAGGATGTACCACCGATAAATTCCAGACTAAAATTTAAGGTTCCTTTATTTTGAGACTGATTCAGAGCCATCATACCAAAACCAGCAATAATAACTAATACAGCAATTGCCATGCATAAATACTTTTTGCTCAAGAAATTAATTGTTTTTCTTTCCTTTTGCATACCGTAATATTTAACATCCTGAAAACCAATTGCATAGAGTGCTCTCATAATATATTTTGATATAATTAATGCTGTGAACATGGATAAAACTACTCCCATGGCAAGCGTCTGTGCAAAACCTTTAACAGTACCGGTTCCCTTTAACCCTAATACAATTGCTGCAATTAATGTTGTAATATTTCCATCTATAATTGCTGACATTGCTTTCTTAAATCCAACATCAATAGCAGTACGAACTGATTTTCCTGCTGTCAGTTCTTCTCTTACACGAGCAAATATAATAACATTGGCATCCACTGCCATACCAATAGAAAGAATAATTCCTGCTATACCCGGAAGAGTCAATGTGATATCAAATGCGTTTAATATAACAAGTTCTAATGTAATATAAAATAAAAGTGCAATCCCAGAAGCCAATCCTGGCAGCCAATATACTGCACACATAAAGATAATAACCAAAGCCAAGCCAATTGCTCCGGCCGTCAAGCTTGTCTTAATTGCCTCCTGTCCCAATCTAGCTCCAACTACATTAGAGCGAAGTTCCTCAAGCTCCACCTTAAGGGAACCAATTCGGATCGTGGAAGCAAGTGTTTCAGCAGCTTCATAGCTCTCCATACCGGTAATGGACGCCTGTCCTCCTGTAATAGTTGTTTGTACAACCGGAGAGCTTATCACCTCGCCATCAAATACAATTGGTATCTGTTGATTCAGATTAGCTGCCGTAGCCTCTGCAAACTTAGTCGCACCCTCATCTGTTAAAGTCAATGCCACAACATACTCTTTGTTTTTCATATTGTCCTGAGTAATCTGTGCCTCAGCAGTTGCAATATCTGAGCCTTCCAACAATACGTTTCCAGATGTATCCTGAAACTGAAGAGAACCCGGCTTTCCTAGCTCTTCCAGAATTGTATTTGCATCAGAAACGCCAGGAATTTCTACGTTAATTCTATCATCGCCTTCTTGATACACCTCAGATTCTGTACTATAGTTTTCCACACGTTTTTGCAGCTTATATACAGTATCTTTCATTTGTTCTTCCGTTGGAGTTTCTCCGACCGCCTGATAAGTAATACTTACTCCACCGGCCAAATCCAACCCCAAATTAATATTCTTTGCAGCTCCAGTATGCGTTTTTCCTATACCAAATGCTGAAGTAAAACCTAACCCCACTATAATGAAAAGAGTAATAACCAGGATTAGTATGCCTTTGTTTTTTTTCATTTTTTCCCTTCTCTCTCTTTATTCTGCCAACGCAGCCTTTATCATGATTGCACATTCTATTCTTTTTCTTTGAAGCTCACAGCCCACATCATAAGCATCCGTAATGGAGCCATGGAACTTATAGGAATTAGCTGCGCAGCCTCCGCTGCAATAGAATCTTGCAAAACAATTCTTACACTTGTCCTTTGCATAGACGTTACAAAGCTTAAACTCGTCCCGAATCTCTGTATTTATAACTCCTTCCTCCACATTACCCATGAGAAAGCCTTCCTCTCCCACAAACTGGTGACATGGATACAAATCTCCCCATGGAGTTACCGCCAGATATTCTGTCCCGGAACCGCATCCTGACAAACGTTTAGCAACACAAGGACCACCCTCTAAATCTATCATGAAATGGAAAAAATTAAATCCATTTCCTTCTTTTTCCCTTCGTATCATTTCTTTGGCAAGCTTATCATATTCTTCATATATCTGAGGAATATCCTCTTTCTTAATTGCATATTCTTCTTCGTCTGCCGATACAACAGGTTCTACCGATATTTGTTTAAAGCCCAAATCAGCTAAATGTAGTACATCATTGGAAAAATCCAGATTATGATGCGTAAAGGTACCTCTTACATAATAATTTGTCTGATTTCTTCTTTCAGCCGTCTTAATAAACTTAGGAATAATTAACTCATAACTTCCTTTCCCATTTCGAAAAGGACGCATATAATCATGAACCTCTGGTCTTCCATCAATACTTAAGACAATGTTGCTCATCTCTTGATTCGCAAACTCCAAAATATCTTCATTTAGCAAAACACCATTTGTAGTTAGTGTAAACCGAAACTTTTTATCGTGTATTACTTCCTGTTCTCTTCCGTATATAACCAGGTCTTTTACCACCTGCCAGTTCATAAGAGGCTCGCCGCCAAAAAAGTCCACCTCCAGATTTTTTCTGTTTCCAGAATTCGCAATCAGAAAATCCAATGCTTTCTTCCCGACTTCATAGCTCATAATTGCTCTTTTACCATGATATTCTCCCTCTTCTGCAAAGCAATATTTACAGGCAAGATTACAATCATGGGCGATATGAAGACAGAGCGCTTTCACTACTGTCTTTCTCTTTTTAAAATCCATAATATATTCTTGATATATATCTTTAGTAAAAAGGGATTCATCCTCTACTAATTCCTTAATATCACGAATCGCTTCCTTAATTTCTTCTCTACTATAGTGTCCTTTCAAATGATTGTTCAAATCATTTTCAAAAGTACGGTCTGATATATATTGAGAAACATCCAAAGAAGCGTTTTCACACAATAATGCAATTACATCATAAACCAAATCATCAACTACATGAATCGCTCCGCTGTTGACATCAAGTACAATATTGTAACCATTATTTTTGTATTGATGAACCACGCTTATGTTCTCCTTTCAAAGCAAAGCTTTACTTTGCAGGTTGTCTTTGTATCATACCCTAAATGAGTGTGCTTTGAATTTATCTGGATATATAAATTCAAAGCACACTCACTTAACATACATCCTCACCTATTAAGCAACCAATGCTATTTGTTTTCGCAGCTTTGATTTCCAACTGTACAAGAAGTCTTACAAGCCGACTGACAAGAAGTCTGGCATTCGCCGCAACCACCCTTTTTCATTGTATTTTTTAAATTTTTCGTATTTAATGTTTTAATATGTTTCATTCTTATACCTCCTTAAGTATTGGCTAAAAGCCACATCTTCGTTATTATATCACACCTTTTTTATTTTTAAAAGTATTTTATTTGTTTATTTTTACTTTTATAGACAGTTTATTCTTTTCCTTTATGAATCCGTCGTCGATTATAATTAAAATTTCATAATCGCCAACCTGATTTATATTAGGCTTCCAGCTTAACAGATAGTTTTCTCCATCAAATCTTGCACCCTCGGGAAGATTTTCAGCATATACTTTTAATTCTTTCTCAATTCCTTTTACTACATATTCTTTTTGCGTAAGTTCTTCATTATATATGTGGCTGTCAGCTTCCTCCATTACAGCTTCCCTTGCTGGATAACGTATCTGCAGCGATAGTGTTAATTCTTCTTTAGGTCGTACAATCACCTCCTCCATAGCAGCAAGAAAAGGACGAAAAACTGTCTGCGGTAATGGATATTTGTCAGTAGGTACTTTATAGGTATAGCCATTTTGAGGAATAGGAAGCGTTTCATATGGATAACAACGATCCTTTGGCGTTCCGGGTGATGGGGCATTCACAATGACCTCCTTAATTAAAACGTCTTCCGATATTTGCATGCTTTCTACCCGTGTTGTAAAATATGATTCATTTAATATATATTCTCGGTTAGTATGTCGTTTAAAATGATTCGTAACTATAGCAATACACTCTACATCTTCTTTAACAGCAGCATCTAACTTACAAATCTGTACATGATTAACATCGTCCAAAACAATTGCATGCCTTTCATCTTCTACCTTATAGTAAAGTTTAATATCAGAAAGTTTCAAGCCTGCCACATGCCTTGCATACAAGCCATATGCAGGCAAAATCCCCCAATTGCTAGGTTCTGGATAAACTGTAGGTAATTCTGGCACATTATAAGGATCGTCTTTCCACTCTTTACTCTCCTGATTCCAATCTACCCTTGGCAGCAAACCTTCCTCCTTAAGGAAAAATGTATTTACTAGCCATGGCAAGGTTTGTATAGAACTTTTGGTTTCATATTGAACATATTTCCAGTTCGTATTGAGCTGCCTTTGTTCTATTGCATGCTCCATCTTCATACCGCCCCGATATTCAACCTCGATATTTTTTATGGAAACATTTTGAATTGGTGCATCCGTCAATCCCATAAGCAGAATGGGATATCTAGGATCCGCATTTGTCACTTTAATATTACTGATTTCAATGTTATAAACCTTGGGCATTTCTCCTTTCCCAACTGCATTTGCATACAAGACAAGCTCCTCCCTTGGGATTTGCTTTGACTTGTCTGGTAGATACTTTTTCTGCTCTTCATCATATACGATCAAATAGAACGCACCATCCTCCTCCATGATATTAGCGTAATTGATATGAGATGGATTTTCTTGATTGACAATGCAAAAACTTGATTTTTCGTCAACCGTGACTTTTTGATCTTTATTATAAGAAGGAACATATCTTTTTGCAGGATAGCATTCATAATCTTTGGTATTTGGCAAAACCCAGTTTGTATTATCCAACCTAACATTACCTATTTTGGCATTTACAATCTCTTCTTCACTGTTTCCGGTAACTGGATAACGTCCTCTTTCTCCCACCCGTATGAAAATAGGAGAACTACTTATATTATCCATAACACAATCGGTAAAAACAATATTGCTTAAATCAGAAGCATCCACAGCCTCCAGCGCAAAGCCTCTGGAACGCTCAAACCTCACTCTTTTAATGGTAACCAAATCATAGCCACAGGTAGATTCTGTACCAAGCTTCACTCTTGCAGTCGGACCACATCGATCCGTTGCGACCAATTTATCCTTTGTAAATTTTCCTGCATAAACACTGCCTGCATCATATCCACAGACCATGCAATCTTCAATCAATATATTTTTCGTAGGAATAAAAGCCCCTGCACCATAGGATGCTTTCATAACCAATGCATCATCTGTGAGTGAATTAAACAAAGAATTTCTCACCGTCACATTTTGGCAGCAATCAATGTCAAAGGCATCTCTTGTGGTATCAACCAGAATATGATCTGCCAATAGATTTGTAACTCCCTCAGCTATAATTGCAAAATGTCCACCTATCAAAACCGAAAAACCCTTTAAAACAATATTCTTGCACCTGACAAGTGCAATCGCTTTATTCCCAAACCATTCGCCGATATGCCCCTTTTCCTTTCTCATTGGATTGTCGAAAGGATCTCCTCCTTGCAAAACATATTCCCGATATCCCGTTTTATCATCCATACGGCTTCCATCAATGAGCCCTTCTCCATAAATCATAACATTTTCTAGCTCTTTACCATAAATCATACTATTTGAAAAATATGTGTGTCCATGGTCTTGCAGTCCTGCATAAAGATTAATTTCAGGCTCATCATAATTACCACCTTCTCCTTGCTGTCTCTGATAGGAATTCGTAATTTGAGTTCTTGCCGCGTGTAAAACTGCATTTTTTGCAAGATAAAGATTAACTTTACTCTTTAATCGAATTGTATAAATTTTAAAATCACCATTCGGAATAACAACGGTACCACCGCCGGCAAGGCAGGCACTTTCTATGGCATTTTGAATTGCCCTTGTGTTCATTAATGGCTCTTCATTTGGTTTCGCTCCAAAGTCAGTAATCAAATATGTCTTCTCTTTGTATAAGTCTTCAAACGTTATTGTAGCGCCTGTGGCTTGTTTAATGTTCATTTCTACCTCCTGAATAATAATAAGTATAGATTAGCACTATTTTTTTGCGTTTGCCACGAATAATTTGTTATTTTTTTATTGTTTTTTGTTGATTTGTTTTGTATTATATTATTATGCAATTTTAAATTGACTGCTCTACAATCTTCAAACAATCAGACAGGTATCAACATGTCTGACTCATAATTTACTTTAATCATATAAACGGAGGAAACTATGAAAGCAACAAATGACCTTTTGCTACAAAAAATCAACCTATTGGTTGATAAATTAATGAATCTAGGAGTTCCTGACTGTAAAACTGATATTACAAACAAAGCTGAGCTTTCCAAAGGCTTAATTCCAAGAGACTTCGGAATAAAGGAATGGGACTGGCCGCAGGGTGTTGGTCTTTATGGACTACAAAAGCTTGAGGATTTCTACAATGATGGACGTTATCATGACTTTTTTCAAGACTGGTATCAATCCAACCTAGAAATTGGCCTTCCATCCAAAAATGTAAATACTACAGCTCCTTTTCTTCCTCTTGTAGATTTATGCAATGAATTAAATAACCCAATTTATGAAAGGCTTTGTATGGAAAGAGCTGAATGGCTTATCAATGATCTTCCACGTACAAAAGAAGGTGCTTTTCAGCATGTAACCAGCGCAATTGGAAATCGTCAGGGTGTTCACTTAAACGAAAGTGAAATGTGGATTGATACTATATTTATGACGGTTCTTTTCTTAAATAAAATGGGGCATAAATACAATCGTCAGGATTTTATCAGTGAAGCCACTCATCAAATGCTAATCCATATCAAATATTTATACGAAAAGAAAACAGGACTGTTCTATCATGGCTGGAGTTTTAATGAAAACAGTAACTTCGGAGAAATCTTCTGGTGTCGTGGAAACTCTTGGTTTACTTTCGGAATTATTGATTTTCTTGAGACAAGCAAAGCTACTTTGGATATAGGTATTAAAAAATATTTATTAGATACATTCAAGGCACAAGTCAATGCATTAATTAAGCTTCAGGCCCCCAGTGGCTTATGGCACACTGTATTAACCGACAACACAAGTTACGAAGAAGTATCTGGTTCAGCTGCCATTGTGACTGGTATTCTTAAAGCAATTAAATCAGGCTATTTAGATGACAGCTATCAGACCTATGCCGACAAAGCTATTGAGGCTATCTGCCAAAACATTGATACAGACGGTACAGTATTAAATGTATCGGCAGGAACAGGTATGGGATACGATGCCAATCATTATAAAAATATAATCATTGCGCCAATGGCATATGGGCAGTCTCTGGCACTTTCTGCTCTATGTGAAGCTTTGGTATAAATGTATCAAAACAGAATGAATATTATTTCTTTCATCGTAAAGACTACCTAACATAACCTATTTAACATATGGAGGATTGCAAATGAAAGATATGTTCTGTTTTCAGTGCCAGCAGACCGCACATAATACTGGTTGCGAAGGTAAAGCTGGCGTATGTGGCAAAAAGTCAGATACCGCAAATTATCAAGATGCATTAACCGGTGCCTTAATCGGACTTGCAAGGTCTGCTAAATCAGGGCACAAAACGTACGATACAGACGAAATTGTGATAAAAGGTCTGTTCACTACGATAACAAATGTAAACTTTTTTAATGACACCATCAAAAAACTTACAGCCAAGATACATGAAGAAAGAGGGAAAATTAACGCCCAGAAATATGAAGATTATGACATGGAATGTCTCTGGAATGATAATGAAAATATACGATCTTTAAAATCCCTAATTCTGTTTGGACTAAGAGGTATGGCGGCCTATGCTTATCACGCAATGGTACTTGGTAAGACAGATGATGAGGTTAACCAATTTTTTTACGAAGGACTGTATGCGATTGGAGAGAATTATGATTTAGAGAAGTTGCTTTCTCTGGTATTAAAGACTGGCGAAATAAATTTTAAATGTATGGAGCTGCTTGATAAAGCTAATACCGAAGCCTATGGTGCTCCTGTACCCACAACAGTACCTCTCACAATAGAAAAAGGTCCATTTATCGTAGTCAGTGGTCATGATTTATACGATTTAAAACTTTTGCTTGAGCAAACAAAAGATAAGGGAATTAATATATACACACACAGTGAAATGCTTCCTGCCCATGGCTATCCAAAATTAAAGGCATATTCTCACCTAAAAGGCAATTTTGGAACAGCTTGGCAAAGCCAGCAATCAGAATTTCACAATATTCCCGCACCAATATTATTTACAACCAATTGCCTGATGCCGGTTAGAGAAAGCTATAAAGACAGAGTATTTACAACATCGGTTGTTTCTTATCCCGAACTTGTTCATATTGGAGAGGATAAAGACTTCACACCGATTATTACAAAAGCAATTGAATGCGGTGGCTATGAGAAAGAAATGAATCTTACCGGTATCAACAAAGGCTCTACGGTTACAACCGGTTTCGCTCATGAAACTGTTCTTGGGGTTGCTGATAAAATCATTCAGGCCGTAAAAGACGGTAAGATAAGACATTTCTTTCTGGTAGGAGGATGTGACGGTGCTGCTCCTGGTAGAAGCTACTATACTGATTTTGTTAAGCAATCTCCAAAAGATACCATCATACTTACGCTCGCCTGTGGAAAATATCGTTTTAATGACCTTGATATCGGAGAAATCTGTGGTCTTCCTCGTATCCTGGATATGGGACAATGCAACGATGCTTATAGTGCAATCAAAGTGGCTCTGGCTCTTTCAAAGGTATTTGAGTGCAGCGTAAATGACTTACCCCTCACGCTCGTTTTGTCTTGGTACGAGCAAAAGGCGGTCTGTATCCTATTAACCCTTTTATACCTTGGAATCAAAAATATTTATCTTGGTCCCACACTGCCTGCATTTATTTCTCCTAAGATATTAAGTATCCTTGTTGATCAGTATAATATTACCCCTATTAGCACACCGGATAAAGATCTGGCTAAAATTCTTGGATAAAGCAAACAATTCATGCGATATTTATTAACACTAACACAATGCAGGACGTTGAATTTTTGTCAACGCCCTGCATTTTACATAATATTAACTGGATTCATTTCACTCTTTTGAAATTATTCCACCACTTTTTTCTTTATAACGCCCATCATAACTGCTGCAATTACAGTACCAATTGCAAGTGCTAATAAATATAACAGTGCATTTCCAACCACAGGGAATACAAAGATTCCACCATGTGGTGCCATCAATGTACAATCAAATGCCATAGATAATGCTCCCGCTACAGCTGAGCCAATGATGCAAGAAGGCAATACTCGAAGTGGATCGACTGCTGCAAATGGAATTGCACCCTCTGATATAAATGCCATTCCCATAATAAAGTTTGTCGGTCCTGATTTTCTTTCTTCTTTCGTAAACTTATTCTTAAATAATAAAGTAGCAAGTGCTACGGCTGTGGGAGGAACCATACCTCCTACCATTACGGCTGCCATAATATCATAATTGCCTGCTGCAATCGATGCAGTACCAAATACATAAGCTGCCTTATTAACTGGTCCTCCAAGATCTACTGACATCATACCACCAAGAATTAAACCTAACACAATTTTACTGGAACCACTCATATTAGTTAAAGCTTGATTCATCAAGGTATTTAAAGCACCTACCGGTGGTTCTACAACAAAAATCATAATAGTTCCCACAATCAACATTCCTATTAATGGGTACAAAAGCACCGGTTTTAATCCATCCAGAGAATCCGGAAGATGATCAAATAACTGACGTAATAACACCACAGTATAACCTGCTAAAAATCCAGCTACCAAAGCCCCAAGAAAACCTGAGCTTCCTGCTGCTGCAATTGCTCCTCCAACAAAACCAAGTGCAAGTCCCGGTCTGTCTGCTATACTCATAGCAATAAAGCCTGCAAGAATCGGCAGCATAAATCCGAAAGCTGCAACACCGATTTGCTTAAAGAATGCAGCATATGGTGTTATTGTTCCAAAGTTACTTCTTGCTTCTACTGATAATGAAGACATATCTACTAACACACCATCAATTAAAAATGCAATTGCAATCAAAATTCCTCCGCCTACAACAAATGGCAACATATGAGATACACCATTCATTAAATGTTTATATATCGTATGCGCTGTGCTGCCACTTGATATTGAAGATGAATCTTCATTTCCTCCTTTTGCATTGTAAATTGGTGCATCACCCAAAATTGCCTTATCAATCAATTTATCAGCCTTACTGATACCATCCGATACCTGACACTCGATTACTTTCTTACCGTGAAATCTTGCCATTGGAACTTTTGTATCGGCTGCAACAATAATAATATCCGCCAGCTCTATTTCACGATCAGTTAATACATTCTTTGCTCCACCTGATCCTCTTGTTTCTACCTTAATACTGCAGCCACGTTCCTTAGCTTTTTTTTCAATGGACTCAGCCGCCATATAAGTATGTGCAATTCCAGTCGGACAGGCGGTAACAGCGAGAATTTTTATTCCTTGATTATAACTGTAGGTTTCCTTTTTATCTATTTTGTCTGACCTTTTACTTTCTGCCCGGTCAATAATTTCAAGAAACTCATCCACTGTTCTTGCTTTTCTAAGATTGTCTGCAAAGGTTTCTTCCATTAAGAGAATAGACAATTTACTCAGTACATCCAAATGTACATTATCTCTCGTATTAGGAGCCGCAATCAAGAAGATTAAGCTAACTGGTTCACTATCTAAGGAATCAAAATCAACACCGTTTCTCACTACCATTGCCGCAAGACCGGGTGCCTGCACGGCACTACACCTTCCATGAGGGATTGCGATTCCCTCTCCTATTCCAGTTGTTCCTTCTTCCTCTCTTGCATATACTGCTTTACGATAGCTTGTTACATCTGTTATCTTTCCAGATGCTGCCATCAAATCAACCATGGCGTCTAATGTATCTTCCTTGGATATCACATTACCATTTAGATTAATACTCCTTTTGTCCAATAAATCTGTTATTCTCATATTGGAATCCTCCTTTTTATACTAAATCATTTTTAGTAATTTAAAAACTTCTTCCTTTCTTGCCAACTGATTGGAAAAAGCGCTTGCACTTCCAGTCGCAACACCCATTTTAAAAGCATATTGGTAAAGGTTTGTCGTATTTTTATATCCCATTTGTTCCAAATAACCAGCCAAAAAGCCTGCAACCATGGAATCTCCCGCTCCAACTGAATTTACTACTTGACCCTTTGGTGCCTTACTCGCTAAAATATCACCGTTTTCACTAAGGAATATAGCTCCATCCCCTGCCATTGAAATCAAAACATTTCTTGCTCCTTTTTCTTGAAGCTTTTTGGCATAATAAATAATTTCTTCATTCTCTTTTAACTCAACATCAAATATTTCACCCAACTCATGATGGTTTGGCTTGATTAAAAAGGGCTTTTTTTCTAATACGTTTACCAGTAATTTCTTGGTCGCATCTACTACCACTCGTACCTTTTTACTTTGTACGCGTTCCATAATATCGCAATATATGGTTGTGGAAACACAGCTAGGTATACTTCCCGCCAGCACAAGAATATCTTCTTGTTTTAACTGATCAAGCTGATCAAAAAGCTGATTCATATGTGCGGCTTCAATAATGGGACCAATCCCATTAATATCTGTTTCTTCCTTTGACTTTAGCTTGATATTGATTCTTGAATTTCCTTTTTCAATATTAATAAAATCACTATGGCAGCCCGATGCCTTTATCTGTTTTTCAATCTCTCTTCCTGTAAAGCCGGCTATAAAGCCCAGTGCAGTGCTCTCAAAGCCCAAATTATTAAGTACAATTGATACATTAATTCCTTTTCCGCCCGGAAGCATATTCTCTTTCTCAACCCGATTGACTTGTCCAGGCTTTAATTCCTCGACCCAAACTGCATAATCCAGACAGGGACTAAATGTTACAGTATAAATCATCTTCATTCACCTCCAGTACATTGGTACACTGTTTATAACTATTATCTTCCAGATTTGTTGTTATTATTTTGGATTCAGAAAATTCGGCAAAAGTAATGGGACATATTTGGTTGAATTTTGAAGAATCACTTAAAATATAACTGTCACTGCACCTATTAAATGCAGCTTTTTTTACCATTGCTTCATTAAGATCCGGCGTGGTAAATCCTATTTTCATGCTGACCCCATTTGTTCCAAAAAAACCTTTTGTAAAATTATATTTATTAAGGTTTAATATCGCTTCATTCCCTACAATAGCTTCTGTTGATGCTTTCAGTTCGCCGCCAATTAAATACACCGTGCATCCCGCCTTAATCAGCTTTCTTGCATGTGCAATGGCATTTGTAACAAAAACTGCATTTTTTTCACATAGATAGTCAATCAGATATTCTGTTGTCGTTCCTGCATCCAAATAAACAAAATCGTTTGCCCGTATGAGCGAAGCTGCATATTTTGCAATTTTTCTCTTATCATCCAAATTAAGAGTCTGCCTGGATTCCACTAAATCATCCTTCGTATTATAATTAGACCCCAATGCAATCGCACCTCCATGCACTTTAATCAAACGCCCATTTGAATGCAGGGTTGTCAAGTCGCGTCGAATTGTCGATTCGGAAGCTTCTAACTGTTCCATAAGTTCTTGAACTGTTACACTTCTTCTGTCCTCTACAATCTTAAGTATTTCCTCAAATCTTTGTTCTACTAACATTCCATACCTCCTTGACTGATTTTGATTATACGCTCACTTTCAGTCATTTTCAATCATTTTCATTCACAAATTCGACTGTCATTTTTTGTGCATTTTCTACAAAAATATTCATTTTATTCATTTTTTTTCGATTTTTTTCTTGAATTTACTTATTTTCAAGATACTAATTTTATTCTTGTTTAATGTTATCAATATTTTTCAGTCAAATTCATTCAAATATATTCAAGCACAATCTTATTATACCACATACTTTCATTTTCAAGAACACAGCGGACAAGTGCGCATTGTGTTTTTATTTCATATAGGAATCAAAGCTTTTATACATTACCACAACTAGGCTTTCCTATGAACAAAAAAAGTGTCTGCTTACAGACACTCTCGCAAGGCGCACTCTTCCATTTTTTTGTATATCCATAGCGTATTCCTCTTATGACATTTTTCAAATCATAACAAGAATTCTGCCAACACACAATTACTCAAATCAATACCCTTTTCTGTAAGGCAGATTCTATCTCCATTTATATCAAGTAGATTGTCCTTGACTAATTGAGCACTACATGTCCCATAAATACTTTGATATGTTACATCAAACAACTCCTCAAATTGCTTGATGCTTACTCCATTTATCATTCGAAGCCCCAGAAACATAAATTCCTCCATTTCTTCTTGCTTCGATAATTGGTGTATTTCCTGATGTAAATGTTCCCAATTGTCGTCTGCGCCTTTCAAATAATCCTGCATATTGTTAACATTCGAAAACCTTGTATGGTTAATAAAAGAAGCTCCTCCCAGTCCAAATCCAATATATTCCACTCTTCTCCAGTAACCTACATTATGTTTACATTCAAATCCTTTTTTACAATAATTCGAGATTTCATATCGATGATAACCTGCCGCTTCTAATATGCTTTTTGTATTATAATACATTAGCCTTTCCTCTTCTTCTGATGGCAGTTTTAAGATATTTTGCTTCCATTTATCGTAGAATTTGGTTCCCTCTTCTATCATAAGACTGTATGCTGACAGGTGTTCTGGTGAAAGTTTTATTGCTTTCTCTAATACCTTATTCCAGCTTTCTACTGTTTGTCTTGGTATCGCTGACATTAAGTCGATATTAATGTTGCTGAACCCTATTTTTCTTGCAAGCCAATAATTTTCGAGAAATTCTTCGTAAGTATGGATTCTTCCAAGCTCTCGTAACTCCTCGTTATTGATAGACTGAAGTCCTAAACTGATACGGTTAACACCTGCCTCTTGATATGCTTTAAGCTTGTTGTTTGTGGCTGTTCCCGGATTTACCTCAATTGTAATTTCTACATTTGAATCAATTTCAAATCTTTTATATACACTTTTAAGTACTAGAGCTATTTCCTCTCCCTCCAGAATGGAAGGGGTACCTCCTCCTATAAATATGGTTTTGACAATATAATTCTTCGCCTCTTTCCCCATAAGATTTATCTCTTCTATTTCTCTTATTAATGCCGGAACATAATTTACATTAAGCTGCGGAAAGGATAAAAAATCGCAATAATCACATTTTTTAACACAAAATGGAATATGAATGTAAATTTCTAACTCTTGTTTTTCCATAATTTTCTCCACTCATTTATAATGTTGTCATCAACCAACACGTTCTAAACAAAAAGCCTTTGAAACGGTTTTTCGTTTCGAGCCGTTGAAAAGGACGAATTCCCAATAATGAAAGTATTCGTCCTTTTTATTTTAGTCTTTGTCCAATTTCAGTACACTCATGAATGCTTTTTGCGGTATTTCTACATTTCCTACCTGTCGCATTCTCTTTTTACCTTCTTTTTGTTTCTCTAGCAGCTTACGCTTTCTTGATATATCTCCGCCATAGCATTTAGCAAGTACATCCTTTCTCATTGCCTTTACGGTTTCTCTTGCAATGACCTTGCTTCCAATTGCAGCCTGAATCGGGATTTCAAATAATTGTCTTGGAATTTCATCCTTTAACTTTTCACACATTTTTCTCCCGCGCTCATATGCTGTATCTGCATGGATAATAAAAGATAGTGCATCTACCTCTTCTTTATTAATTAAAATATCCAGCTTAACAAGCTCAGACCTCTCATAACCTTTCATTTCATAATCAAAAGAGGCATAACCTTTGGAACGTGATTTTAAAGCATCAAAAAAATCATAAATAATTTCATTCAACGGAAGATCATAGCGTAGCAATGCTCTTGTCTCTTCCATATATTCCATTCCATAATATATACCGCGTCTTTCCTGACACAAGTCCATAATTTGTCCTATAAATTCAGTCGTCACCATAATTTCAGCACTGACTACTGGTTCCTCCATATATGATATTACAGACGGTTCCGGCAAGTTAGACGGATTTGTCAGCTCTATCATTTCTCCATTTGTCTTATAAACTTTATAAATAACACCGGGAGCAGTTGTAACAATGTCTAAATTATATTCTCTTTCTAATCTTTCTTGGATAATTTCAAGATGCAGCAGTCCCAAAAAGCCGCATCGAAAACCAAAGCCCAGTGCAATGGATGTCTCGGCCTCAAATTGTAAAGCGGCATCGTTTAGCTGAAGTTTTTCCAATGCATCTCTCAAATCTGGATATTTTGCTCCATCTGCCGGGTACATTCCACAATAGACCATTGGATTTACTTTTTTATAACCCGGCAACGGCTGATTACAAGGATTATGATAATCGGTTACGGTATCCCCCACTCTTGTATCTTTCACATTTTTAAGGCTTGCTGTAATATAGCCAACCATTCCAGCAGTCAGCTCATCACTTGGAATAAATTGACCTGCTCCAAAATATCCCACCTCTACAACTTCTGCTGTTGCCTTTGTAGCCATCATTTTAATGGTACTTCCTTTTGAAACTCTACCTTCTTTGATACGGCAAAATACAATAACCCCCTTATAGGAATCATATAATGAATCGAATATAAGTGCCTTAAGCGGTGCATTGACATCCCCCACTGGTGCAGGAATTTTTTCCACGATCTGCTTTAATACTTGTTCACAATTTAAGCCCGTCTTTGCCGAAATCAATGGTGCATCCTGTGCTTCTATCCCAATAACATCTTCAATTTCATTAATGACGCGCTCAGGATCTGCACTTGGTAAATCTATTTTATTAATGACCGGAAATACATCTAAATTATGGTCTAGAGCCAAATATACATTGGCCAAAGTCTGAGCCTCAATTCCCTGCGCGGCATCTACAACTAATATCGCCCCATCGCAGGCTGCAAGACTTCTTGAAACCTCATAATTAAAATCGACATGTCCGGGAGTATCAATCAAATTAAAGATATACTCTTCCCCATTATCGGCTTTATATATTACACGAACCGACTGTGCCTTAATCGTGATTCCTCGTTCTCTTTCCAAGTCCATGTTATCCAAAACCTGTGCCTGCATCTCTCTGCTTGTTAACAAACCTGTCATTTCAATAATACGGTCAGCCAGTGTTGATTTTCCATGATCAATATGTGCAATGATACAAAAATTTCTAATTTTACTTTGGTCTATTACTGACATTCATTTTCTCCTTAACATAAGCGTTACTGTAGCAATTGTAGCATATTAAAAAGCATTATTCAATTCCCTTCCAACACTTTATTAATGATATCCGCCAACGGCTCCATAGCATTTTTAGCCTCCTCTACCGTATTGGTTTGACCTCCAATCTCAATTAAGGTTGCCCGTGGCATTAAATGCAGATTGTAACGATATCCTTTTAAGTAAATTTTCCTTGTAACATTAGGGTAAAGCTTCATTGCTTGCAGTTGCATCTGAAAGGAAAATGCTAAATTGTCCTCAATATATGGATTGTACAAATATTCTATATTTCCCACCTTCGTATTATAACTTAACCCATTAAAGAACATAAACTGGGCAGTCGGTTTTCCATTCACATCCGTCACCAGATGTGTATTTTCATTGATTCCATCCCGATGAAGATCAATCACCACTTGAATCGATGGATTTTCCTGTAATATTCGCTTTATATCCGGCTCTGCTAATGTAAATGCGTAATTTCTGTCTATCTTACCGTTTACCATATCATAGGTGGAGGAATTATGTATCACGTTATAACCATATGTACCTGCCAAAATCTCAGCCAGATATTCTCCCACACCAACAATTGTTGTGCTGGCATCTCCCTCTATCGAGTCAACAAAAGCCTCTTGCGAGTGCGTATGATAAATCAATATCTGAGGCACACTTGTGTCTTTTTGGATTGTCATATCCCTTTCTAACATATTTTTAGCATTAATTCGTTCACTATCTACCGAGGTGGTAGAATCCACAGAATAAAACGTATTTTTTAAAAAGTCAAAATCAGCCAGCTTTTCAAGTGAATATTCCGTACCGGTAATCGCAGTGACAGTACCCTGATTTACAGCTTTTGCACTGTTTCCCTCTTCCTGCTGAGCCGTTTGCTGTTCTGTATTTTCATTCGTATTCGTTTCATTTACTAATGTTTCATCCGAAGAATCCAAGGAATCAGAATTTGTGTTACTACTATTATTTTCCCGCTCTATATATTGTGCATTTTCTTCTGCAACTAGCTCTCCTGCACTGTTTATTGCTTCACCTGTTTCCTGATTGATATAATTTTCATCTGTCGCTTCTGCTGCTATTATCATTTCATATGTATATTCACTGTCTGCGGATGTTTCATAGCCGTTATTTTCATCAAAATATTTTAAAATCGGATAATCTTCTAAGACCTCATTTATGATTGCTTGTGTTACCGTATTCTTTTCCTTATCAGCAATGCTGCTAGTTACTGACGGCATATACATATTCATTACATCTTTTCCGACCGCACCGGTAAAATTGTTGATAACGTTATTCAAGGGATTTTCCATGCCATTAAATACTATCACAGAAAATCCCCTGACACATACATAAATTCCCAATAAAACAATTACAGTCCATACGAACGTATACAATCTCTTTTTGAAATTCTTCATTCTCATCACTCCAAATATATGGTAGGTGTTGTGCTGTGAAATGCATGGTAATCATTCATTCCTTAAAGTATATTCAGAGAAAGGAAATTTATTCTGTCTGTTTATTTTATTTTTAGGATAATGCTATATTTAATCCTTCTGAAATGGTATAGCCTAACAGTTTAATTGTCTCATCAATATCCTTTGGTGTGACAAACATTCCATTTAAATGAGGTGATATAATCTCTCTTATTAACTGATATTTTTCATTGCTATCAAATGTTTTTAATGTTCCTCCAATAGCTTTTAATTCCTTTGTCTGCTCCATTGCATCAATTAAGTTCTCCATTGTGTCATTGACAATCGTTGCCGCATCTACTACAGTTGGTATTCCAATTGCAATAACCGGAATATTTAAGCTTTCTTTATTAAGACCATTTCTATGATTACCCACTCCTGAGCCTGGATTGATACCGGTATCTGTTATCTGTATGGTTCGATTCAGCCTTTTTGTACTTCTTGCGGCCAGAGCGTCGATGGCGATTACATAATCAGGCTTTGTTTCTTCTACAACCCCCTTTATGATTTCTAATGTCTCCATACCTGTTTGCGCCATAACTCCCGGTATGATTCCGCTAATGATATTGACTTTATTTTTTCCATACGCTTCTTTTCCATACTCTTTCACAACGTGTCTTGTTATTAATAAATTTTCAACTACATTCGGTCCTAACGAGTCAGGCGTCACCTCTCTGTTACCAAGTCCAACTACTAATACAGCAATCTCTTTTTCGATTGGTATTATTTTTTTTAATTGCTCCGCCAGCTCCTTTGATATTTCTCTATGATAGTCTTCATCTGGAACCACCATATTAGGCGCTTCTAGTGTAATATAAGTTCCCATTGGTTTACCCATTGCCTTTGCACCGTTTTTGGTTTCTATGACTACTCTTGTTATTTTAATGTCTGAATCCTCTTTATATTTTTCATCAATTATAACACCACGAATCTCAACATTATCTTCCTCAAAGCTTTCCTTGGCCTCCACGGCTAAGTCTGTACGAATCATAAACTTTTCTGTTCCATTCTCTCCCATATTCTCCACTACCTTTCTGTACATTTTCATCTATGCCTATCATTCCCCAAAATTGGTTGATTATGTATCTCAGCTTCTTATAATAATAAAAGAAAAAATACTCTAAAGAACAACAACGATGCGTTGAACCAAAGGGCATTTTTAAGAACTATACTTATTATATTATGAACTACCACCCTGCAAAAAATGTGGTGAATTTTTCATGGTTTTTGGAAATACACTTGACATAGCACTCATAATCCGATAATATATATTAGTGTGTTTACATTAGCACGTCCGTGTCCGGCTAATGATGTAAATGCCTACTTTGAAAATTAAGAAGTTGAAAATAGATTTTATTTTCATTTCATAACAACCATTAAACAACATTAATAATAATCGGAGGTGCCTAAATTGGCTAATATTAAATCTGCAAAAAAAAGAATTTTAGTAAACAGAACTAAGACCGAAAGAAATAAAGCTATTAAATCCAAAGTTAAAACATCTATCAAGAAAGTAGATGCTGCCATTACTGCAAACGATAAGGGTGTTGCTACAGCAGCTTTAGCTGAAGCAATTTCAACTATTGACAAAGCTACTACAAAAGGTGTTTATCATAAAAATACGTCATCAAGAAAAATTTCTCGTTTAACAAAAGCTGTTAACGCAATTCAATAAGTAAGAAAAACACCAATCCCGTCAGTTGGTGTTTTTTTATTTCATAGAAAAGACCTTATTGTGGTAACGTATAAAAGCTTTGATTCCTATGAAATAAAAACATAATGCGCACGTATACAAGTGGAAAATGACACTGATAAGGGGATATATCAAACGATATATCCCCTTATCAGTATTCTATGTACTTTTTATAATTTAAACGCTGATACAGCATTTTCCAAATCTGCTGCTAAATCTGCCAATACAACTGCGGTTGCAGACACTTCTTCCAGATTAGCCGTTTGCTCCGTTACAGTACTTGAAATATCCGATGTTACCGTAACATTCTCTCCCGTTTTAATATCTATCTGTTTCATATTATCTGCTACATTAGCAATCGTACTTGATAATTCTTCAATCTCAGTAATAATATCCTTAATATCCTTATTAACGATCTCTGTTCCCTGTTTAATCTCAGCAAAACTCTTGCTCGTCATATCTGCCAATATATTTCCTTTTTTTAATTGATCGAGTCCTTCTGACATTTTACTACTCATGTTATTCGCATCTACCTGCACTTCTGTAATGATGGAACCAATTCTTGCCGCTGCTGTTTGTGAATCCTCAGCCAGTTTTCTAATTTCAGACGCTACTACTGCAAAACCTCGTCCCGCTTCTCCTGCTCTTGCAGCTTCTATACTTGCATTAAGTGAAAGCAAATTCGTCTGTGATGCTATTTCCGTAATTGAATTCAATATCGCATTCATTTCTTTCGTACTGTCGCTCAGTTTCGTTGCAACGCTGGCAACCTGATCCATAACATTATTAACATTTGATAACTGTCTTACATATTGATCAATATTGTCATTTCCCTTTTCAGCCATCTGCATGGATTGGTCTGCTCTGTTTTCAATTCTATCAGCACTTTGAGTGATTTTTCCGGAAATATTTTCCATCTCGTATACGCGATTCATGGCACTGTCTGATTCAGACTTTTGCTCATTCATTCGCAATGACATCGCATCAATTGCTTCTGAAATTCTAACACTGCCATTTGTGTTTTCAGTAACGCTTTCGGTAACAACCTTGGTAGAATTTTCTATTTCCTGACTCATAGAATATACTTTTCTAATAATATCTTTTAAACTATTGCTCATTTCGTTAAAAGCATCTGCCAAATCCTTTATTTCATCTCTCGAATTAACTGCAACCTCTTTGGCCGTTAAATCCCCGCTTGCCATAATTTGCATCTGTTCCTTTAAACTATGTATTGGTTTTGTTATATTTTTAGCAAGAATAATTACTAAAAATATGGATAATGCTGTAACCAATGCAACCACAATTATAATTACAACAATAATATGAACAAAAGATGCCTGGATTTCTTCTTTCAAGGTTTCACTTCTTATCAGCTCACTGTCTGTTAAAATAGAAACCTCATCCTGTATATATCCGGCTACATCTCTTAAATAGTATATAGAATCAAAAGCTTTTGAATCTAGTTGCCCAAGTGCCGCCAATTCATTTGCCTTTATTTCATATGTAGAATATAGACGTTTTATCGTTTCAATTGCATTTCTGCTTTCTTTATTCTCGGGAATATTCTCGATATTTGCATCTGTATCAGAAATCGCCTTTGATATCACTGTAAGCCTATCGGGAATATTAGCGTCCGCTGAATTCTTATTCTGAGTACATAAAGAAAGTAAATCCGATGGTATTAAAGCACAATTCTCTTTTATAGAATTAATGGTTGTTACATTTTCAATTACATTTTCAAGTTTTGAAGTAAAGCTGACTGCATTTACTCCTAAAATAATTAATGCAATTGTCATAGTTATTAGTATAAATGATGAAGTATATACAATTTTTCTTCCTATTGTCTTTGGTGTTATAGCATTTAAAAAACTATTCTTTCTTTGACTTCTTGTATTATCCTTTATCTTCTTCTTACCTTTTTTCTTTTTAAGGGTTGTACTATCAATGTTCTCTTCATCCTGCCGTATCATATTTTTCCTCATGAAATTTTTTGTCAACCTTAGCTTGCCTTTAGCTTTCATAAAAAGACCTCCATTAATTTTCTTCCTTGGTTTGTGTCAATCTTACAAATATATGAATTTATTATAGCAAATTGTGGTAATATATACAAGTTATTTCATTACTTTTACTTTTTTTGATATATATAATCACTATAATAATATTAGTAATACGATATGAAATTGACATAACATTTTATCAGATAATTCAATGACACATTAAAAAGGCAGGAATTATATTACCTGCCCAAATGTCTTATTCAGTCTCAGTAGATGAATCTTCATCACCAACAATTTTAACCAATCCGCTATTTAATTCTTCAACCGCTATGGATAGAGGTTTCTTACCTTTTGCATCTACAAGAGGCTCTTCGCCACCTATGATCTGTCTTGCTCTTTTAGAGGTTGCAAGCACGATCGAATATCTGCTGTTTACGACCGGTTGTTCACCCGCTTCTACCTCACTGTTTACTACTCTCATTAAGTCTGTGTATGATGGATGTAACATTTTAATATACTCCTTTCAAAAGCTCTTTAACTCTTCTCTGATTTGCTCAATTTTACTTATATTTCTAGATGCTCTGCTATGCTCACCTTGTATGATATTATGAGTATGTACAATGCATTCATCTAAATCATCATTAACAATCAAATAATCATACTGCTCAATTCCTTCTGCTTCCTGCGTTGCTCTTCTAAGTCTGCACTGTATTGTTTCAAAATCTTCGGTTCCTCTTCCAACCAGCCTTTGCTTTAACACGGTGGCATTTGGCGGAGTAACAAACAGTAATAAAGTATCAGGAAACTTTTCTTTTACCTTAAGCGCACCCTGAATTTCTATTTCCAAAATTACATCTTTTCCGCTGTCGAGCTGACTATCTACATATTCCTTTGGCGTTCCATAGAAATTACCAACATATTGAGCATACTCAATCAACTTATTATTGTCAATCATATTCATGAATTCTTCTCTGGTTTTAAAGAAATATTCAACGCCATTCTCTTCCCCTGCTCTTGGCTTTCTTGTAGTAGCCGAAATTGAAAATGCATAATTTGTATATCTGCTCATCAATCCCTTAACAAGAGTCCCTTTTCCTGCACCTGAAAAGCCTGATATAACTATTAAGATACCTTTCCTATCCATTATTGTCACCTTTCATCGTTATTAAACCTGCCAGCTATTGTCTCAGGCTGCAATGCTGACAATATAATATATTCATCCTCCGTTATGATTACTGAACGTGTTCTTCTTCCCTGTGTAGCATCAACAGTTAACCCCTTATCCTTTGCACTTTGTATCATTCTCTTAATCGGAGCGGCTTCGGGGTTAATGACTGCTACTATTTTATTTGTATTTACAACATTTCCAAATCCAACGTTTATTAAACCTGCCAAATTTCATCACCTTTAATTTTATTCTATATTCTGTATCTGCTCTCTAACCTTTTCAATCTCTGTCTTTAAATTAATTGCTCTGTTGGAAATTTGTATATCATTTGCCTTGGATAATATCGTATTAGCCTCTCTGTTCATTTCTTGTGCAATAAAGTCTAATTTTCTTCCCATATTACCACCAGCACATAATGTATCTTTTGTATTCATTATGTGGCTTTTTAATCTTACAATTTCTTCATCCACACATATTTTGTCTGCAAATAAAACGACTTCTGCTGCAATCCTGCTTTCCTCTATGCCTGATTCATTTAGCAGTTCCTTTACACGCTCATTAAGCTTTTCCCGATATTCCATAATAATCTCAGGTGAACGTTCTTCAATATACGCTACATCCTTAAGCATTGTGTTAAGCTTCTCAATTAAATCCTGTTTTAAATTCTCTCCCTCCACAAGTCTTGCATCTGCCAAATTCTTAGCTGCAGTCGAAACTGTTTTCTCTATCAGCTTCCACAATTCCTCCTCATCAAGCGATTGCTCCTCCATTATTAAAACTTCCGGGTATTTTGACAAGGTAACTGCACTTATTTCTCCATTCAGTTCAAATTCTTCTGAAATCTTATTGATATACTTAAGGTACTCTGCCGCTAAATCATAATTATACTTTAAAGATATTTTATTTTCTGATAAATCCTCATATGTAAAAAATATATCCACTTTACCTCTCTGGATATAATTCTTCAACACATTTCGAATTCCTGCTTCAAAAATATTTAACTTCTTTGGCATCTTTATATTAATATCTAAGTATCTATGATTTACTGCCTTCATCTCTACAGTCAGCTTGCGGACTCCATCAGATTCTTCACATCTGCCAAAGCCCGTCATACTTTTTATCATCTTATCACTCTCTTTATCTTATTTGCAATACAGTATACTATGTCTTATTGCACACTCATCAAATTATTATAATTCATTTGACCTCCAACGTCAACATATCAAATACCATAGTTTTGTTTTTATGTAAATTATTTAGAGAAAGACTTGCAAATTACATATTTTACTGTAAAATAGGTAGAGAAAGTTATTTGAAACATATATGATAAATAAGAAAGGTTTACAAAATGATTAGTGCAAATAATGTAACATTAAGAATCGGAAAAAAAGCTTTATTTGAAGACGTTAATATTAAATTTACAGAAGGAAATTGTTATGGTCTGATTGGTGCCAATGGTGCCGGTAAATCTACATTTCTCAAAATTTTATCGGGACAAATAGAACCCTCCAAAGGTGATGTTATCATTACTTCCGGGCAAAGGCTGTCTTTCCTCCAACAAGATCACTTTAAATTTGACGATTTTGCAGTTCTTGATACAGTTATTATGGGAAATGCAAGACTATATGAGATTATGAAAGAAAAAGAGCAGATTTATGCCAAAGAGGACTTTACAGAAGAGGACGGCATAAAAGCCAGTGAACTTGAAGGTGAATTTGCAACAATGAACGGTTGGGAAGCGGAATCAGATGCCGCAACCTTACTCAACGGTCTTGGTATTGCAACAGATCTTCATTATAAATTTATGAAAGACTTAAACGGCAGTGAAAAAGTAAAAGTATTACTGGCACAGGCTTTATTTGGAAATCCTGATATTCTTCTATTAGATGAGCCTACCAATCATTTGGATTTAGATGCAATTGCATGGCTTGAGGAATTTTTAATTAACTTTGAAAACACTGTGATCGTAGTATCTCATGATCGTTATTTTTTAAATAAAGTTTGTACACATACTGCCGATATCGATTATGCTAAGATTCAGCTTTATGCTGGTAACTATGATTTTTGGTATGAATCCAGCCAGCTTATTGTAAAGCAAATGAAAGAAGCCAATAAGAAAAAGGAAGATAAAATCAAGGAATTACAAGACTTTATTTCCAGATTTAGTGCAAACGCCTCTAAGTCAAAGCAGGCAACCTCAAGAAAGAAAGCGCTTGAAAAAATCGAATTGGATGACATTAGACCATCCAGCAGGAAATATCCCTATATTGATTTCAGACCATCTCGGGAAATTGGCAATGAAGTACTTACGGTTGAGAATCTGTCAAAAACAATTGATGGTGAGAAGATACTTGATAATATTTCATTTATTGCAAACAAAGAAGATAAAATTGCTTTTGTTGGCAGCAATGAACTTGCAAAAACCACATTATTTAAAATATTAGCGGGAGAAATGGAACCAGACGAGGGAAATTATAAGTGGGGAATTACCGTAACAACTTCCTACTTTCCCAAGGATAGTACTTCTGAATTTAATAATGAGCTCACTATTGTCGACTGGCTTACACAGTTTTCAGAGGAAAAAGATGTTACCTATGTTCGTGGTTTTCTAGGCAGAATGCTTTTTGCCGGTGATGACGGTGTGAAAAAGGTTAAGGTATTATCTGGTGGCGAAAAGGTTCGCTGTCTTTTATCAAAACTCATGATTTCAGGTGCGAATGCATTAATGCTTGATGAGCCAACAAACCATCTGGATATGGAGTCGATCACAGCTCTAAATAATGGAATGATTAAGTTCCCTGGTGTTTTATTTTTTGCTTCACATGACCATCAGTTTATACAGACTACTGCAAATCGTATTATGGAAATATTACCGGGCGGAAAACTGTTAGACAAGATAACCACTTACGATGAATATCTGGAAAGCGATGAAATGGCAAGAAAACGTCAGGTTTATACTGCTGATAAGGAAGAGGATGAAAATTAAACTGAAGCTATGAATAAAAAAATCAAACAAATACTTGCTATGGTTGGTGTTATATTCTTAGTCGGACTTTATGTAATGACATTTATATTTGCACTCATTAAATCACCAAACTCCACCAATCTATTTAAGGCATCGTTTTATGCTACGATCGTGATTCCAATATTAATATATGCATATAAATTAATATTTAACTATCTTAAGAAAAAATAACTAGTTATTAAAAAAGGCCTAAGAAGCATATTCACTATGCTGCTTAAGCCTTTTATATATACTATTTCCATGAAATCACGAAACTTTTCTCTCCATATTTATAAGGAAAAAGCTACTTCATAGGATGGTTCATTGGATATATTTAATATATGATTGAGAGCTCTAGGAATTTTAATGATTTTTTTATAACTCATAATAACTTTATCACAGCTTAAGCAATCAAACATCTGAATGCTTTCATCCAATAAACCGGCTGTCTGATCCACAGCTCTTTTGATATCTTCATTAAATACAATGCAAAACTTTCCTGGTCTGTCATATACTACTCTTCTATATTCCATTACAGTAGCCAGTTCCAAATGATTAATGGTAAGATATAAATAAAATTCTCTCATTAATGATTTCTTACTGTTTTTCAACCATTCAATGTCTTTTTCTAATATTTTGCTGCATTCTTCTTTAGTTAAATTAACAAATGCTTTATAAATTACTCCATTTTGCCTGCTCTTTTTCTCTAAATAATATGTACTTAACTCATCTAATCTCATACATAAACTAAAAATAGGTTTGTTTTCAATATTTTCATCCTTAGAGCTTTTATATCTGTTTTCTACAAACTTAACTTTCCTTATTGCTGTTTCTCTTCCATCCCTTTTATATTTTTCCTGTATTTTCTCTCTTATCCTGTCATAATCATCGTAATTAATTACATTATTTTCTTCGTTATACATTACGTACTTCATAAATAGCCTCCATTCATACTAATCTAACAATATGCAGGAAAGTTTTTCAAACATCCTACAAGTTACAGTATATTCAAATGCCTCTATATTCATTCCAAATTTGTTACTTTTTAATATTATTTTCTTAATATGATTATATTATAATATCAATCTATGAAGACTTCGTGACTAACTTTTGACGTTTTTATTAAAATTGTCTGAATATCTTATTTAATTCTTGCACTGCATTGTCTCTCGTAGTGAAATGAATACTATGGATTCCTAATTTTTGTGCAGCCTCTATGTTATTTATATTATCATCCAAGAAAACGGCCTCTTCCGATTTAATATTATACTTATCCAACAGCAAATGAAATATTTCTTCTTCTGGCTTTATCTTCTTTACTTCAAATGAAAATAATGCTCCATCACAGACCTCTAAAAAGTCAAGCTGCTTCTTCGATAAATCATATGTTCTTCTTGGATAATTTGATAATATATAAATCTTATATCCTTTTTTCTTTAACTCCTGAATCCATGGTTTTGTATAATCATATGTGGCAACCGTATTTCCGATATTTTGAAATACTTCAGCTATTTCCTTTTCATATTCTGGCGCATTGCGAATAAAGGAGGACAGTATTTCTTCATCAGATAAAAGACTTCGGTCAAACTCATTCCATTCTTTGCTTTGTACCATAGCTTTAGATACTGCCTCCTTTACTTCCTTCGTAAAGTCAAATTCCTCAATAAAATCGTGCCACCTAAAATTCACAAGTACCATTCCTAAATCAAATATAATCGTGTTAATCATTCCTGCACCTCACCTTTATATGTATTCTTAATCCTATTCTCATAACTCTATTTACAGATAAATCTGTTGTTTCTTACATCATTTATTTTCTTTTACATTAACAAAGGCAGACAATTTTTACTGTCCGCCTTCGTAATCATTTATCTGCTTCTATAAATAATGTCATCTCTTCCTGGTCCGTTTGAAATTAATGTGATTGGAAATCCGAGTCTTTCCTCAATAAATTCAATATATTTTCTACAATTTTCCGGCAAATCTTCGTATTTTTTAATTCCTCGTATTTCTGTTTTCCATCCTGGTAATACTTCCAGTACCGGCTTCGCCTTTTCTAACTGTGCTGTAGTAGGAAAATCTGTTATTACCTTACCATCAATCTCATATCCCGTACATATCGGAATTTCATTTAAATATCCTAATACATCCACTACTGTAAATGCTACGTCTGTAGCTCCCTGCATTCTACAGCCATATTTAGATGCCACTATATCAAACCATCCCATACGTCTTGGACGACCTGTTGTAGCTCCATATTCACCACCATCTCCGCCGCGTTTTCTTAATTCATCCGCCTCATCACCAAATATTTCACTGACAAAAGCACCTGCACCAACTGCACTTGAATATGCCTTGCAAACTGTAATAATCTGCTTAATTTCATATGGAGCAATTCCCGCTCCGATAGCACCGTATGCAGCAAGTGTTGATGATGAAGTAACCATTGGATAAATACCATGATCTGGGTCCTTTAAAGAGCCTAACTGTCCTTCTAATAAAACATTCTTTCCTTGCTTAATTGCATTCCATAAATATAAAGATACATCACATACATAAGGAGCCACCATATCCTTGTATTTCATTAATTCCTCGAAAATTTCATCTGTATTTAAAACCGGCTTATGATATAAATGTTCTAATAACACGTTTTTCGTTTCACAAACCCGTTCTATTTTTTCTCTTAGTGAATCTGCCTCAAATAGTTCACATACCTGAAAACCAATTTTTGCATATTTATCTGAATAAAATGGTGCGATTCCTGATTTGGTAGAACCAAAGGATTTGCCACCCAGTCTTTCTTCCTCATATTGATCCAAAAGAATATGATATGGCATCACTATTTGTGCCCGATCGGATACTAAAATCTTTGGAGCCGGAACGCCACGTTCTACAATTCCTTGTATCTCCTTAAATAAAAGTGGTATATTAAGAGCAACACCATTTCCTATCACACTTGTAGTATGACCATAGAAAACTCCTGATGGAAGTGTATGTAATGCAAACTTTCCATAATCATTGATAATGGTATGACCTGCATTTGCCCCTCCTTGAAATCTTACGATAATATCAGCCTCTTTCGCGAGCATATCGGTAATCTTTCCTTTGCCTTCATCTCCCCAATTTGCTCCAACTACTGCTTTAACCATAATATATCCTCCTAACATTTCACATTACATATTTGCTTTTGCAAAGCTTATTTAACCTAACGATTTGATTATACTACAATCATTTTCATAAGTAAAATCAATATCTTTTATATTAGATATAACGTATACTTATGTTCTAATTTGAAATCATATCCATAAATTTTTGTGCTGCTGAGGATAATGGATTATTTTCATCCATAGCAATACAAAAATTTCTTTTTGGAATTACTTCATTGAATTTTAACTCAATTAATTCTCCATTCTCAATGTATTTCCTTGCAAAATCCCTAACCACACTTGCAATCCCCAAATTTCTCAACGCAAACTGAACAATAATTTCACTGGTTGCCAATTCAAACTCAGGATTTAATACTACATTTCTATTCAGCAGATACGCATCCACATAGGTTCTTGTACTTGTATTACCCTCCAGACAGATGATAGGAAGTGTTTCAAGCTGGCTGTATTCCAATTTTTTATCCTTTAAATAGCGAAATTTAGAACCTGCAACAAAACTATCTTCTATTTCCTTTACAGCTCGAATCTGTATACCCGACCTATGAACAATCGGAGAACTGACTACTCCAAAATCAATTCTGCCTTCTTGCAGTATATTTAGTGTTTCCGGGGTTGGACCATTTGTAACCGTCACTTTTATCTTGGGATATTGCTCATGAAATTGTTCCAATATAGGTAAAAGATAAAATTGCAATGTCATATCACTAGCTCCGATTCGGATTTCGCCATATTGCAAATTCAGCATTTCCTTTACCTTATTTTCCCCTAAAGTAATGTATTCATACCCTCTTTTAATATAAGAAAATAAAACCTCTCCCTCTGATGTAAAACGAACTCCCTTAGAAGTTCGTATAAAAAGCGGTGCTCCAATCGCTTTCTCAAGCTGCTTGATTGACTGGCTGACTGCAGGCTGCGATATTGCCAGTTGCTCTGCTGCCTTAGATATACTCTTAAGAATACCGACATAATAAAATATTTTATAATAATCTAAATTAATATCCATGATTACACCTGTTTCGTCTTTCCTTGTTCTTTCTTTATTATCACATATTTCATTTTATATTTCAAATAGAGAAAACAATTCTATTTTAATCAAATTTGATTGAAATATTCTGATAAAAAAACTATAATTAAATACAGTACCAATATCTCATTTATTATATAATTTTTAGTATTGATACATAATCTATTTGATAAAGGAGTTAACATTATGAATAAACAAGTAACGATTGAAAAAAGAAAAGGAATTAAATTATTAGTCAGAATGCTGTTAATTATAATTGTACCACTTATCATTCTATCTATCGTCTCCATCATTTCAAGTACCCTTAGAATGCTTTCTCTTTCTGATAATCTTATTAAACATGAATTAAATGCTGGCGTATACTCGCTTAAATCCATTACCGCTTCATTTGGTGATGGTGATTACACCTACACAAATGGCGTTTTATATAAAGGCGGAAAAGATATCTCGGATATTTTAAATATTTTGGATGATTTCAAAAATAATACTGAAATGGACTGCACCATATTTATGAGTGATACTCGTGCAGCAACAAGCCTAAAGAGCTCAGACGGCAGCCGTATTGTTGGAACAAAAGCAGGCGATAATGTAATTGAAACCGTTCTTAATAATGGCAAGGAATATTATGATTCCGATATCGTAATTAATGGAACTGCATATTGCGGTTATTATGCTCCTCTTTATCAGCCAAGCAGCAACGAAATTGTAGGTATGTTGTTTGCAGGTATTCCTCGTACCGAAGCAATTGGAACTGTCCAGAAAAATATCTATGAAAATATGATAATCGATATTATTGTATTAGTTATATCATTAATTTCCGGCATTTTCTTTATTGGACTAATTGTAAAGGCCATACGTAATATTGTTACACATGTAAATAAAGTGGCAAATGGAGAGTTGGATGAAGATGTACAAAATAAATTATTGAAGCGCAAAGATGAAGTAGGTGATATGTCACGTTCTTTGCAGTCATTGATTCATTCCTTTACCGATATATTACATAAAATCCTATCTACTTCTGATTCTCTGGCTGATTTTTCAACCAGCTTTAAAGCTTCCTTTCTTTCAATAAGTGAAGCTATTAGCAATATAAATACTGCAATAGATGAAATAGCAAATGGCGCAACCTCTCAGGCAAGTGAAACACAAAATGCCAATAGTGAAGTATTAAATATGGGAAATGCCATTGATCATACCTACTTAAATGTCGAGGTACTCACTACAAGTGCCAAGAAAATGGTGGACTATAATGGCACTGCCAATACCACTCTTACCGAACTATTTGACATCAGTCAAAAAACAAAGGAATCTGTTGATACTGTTCAAGATCAGACTAACATAACGAACGAATCTGCTATTCAGATTCAAGCAGCTACGGATTTGATTGCAGACATTGCCAGTCAGACTAATTTGCTTTCATTAAATGCCAGCATAGAAGCAGCCAGAGCAGGTGAACATGGACGAGGATTTGCCGTTGTCGCGGAAGAAATCAGAGTTTTGGCAGATCAATCGCATGACTCAGCCAATAAAATTGCAACTATTGTAAATACCTTGATTAATAATTCAAATACAAGTGTTAAAACGATGAATCATGTTGCCGATATGATTGCTTCTCAAAATGAAAAGCTTGATAATACAAGGGAAATGTTTACTTCCTTAGACTCGGAAATTAAAGAAGTTAATGTAGCAATTAATAAAATCACTTCTGAAATCGACCATTTGGCAAGCCTAAAGGAAAATGTCTTAAACAGTGTTGAAAGCCTTGCCGCTATCGCCGAAGAAAATGCTGCAAGCACAGAAGAAACCTCTGCATCTATGATAGAGCTAAGTAAAATTGTAACTGATTGTACGGATGCAACCAATGACATTGTCACACTATCCTCTGACCTTGCTGCAAATACCAAACAGTTTCGTTTAAACCAGCAGCATGCTGCAAAAGAACTTAAGATAGAAGAATAAAGTAGTGAGCGCCCTATGGATTGTGGGGCGCTCATATTATAATCTTGGCAGTTAAATTTGAATAATGAATGAATAACAGCACCGTTAATTATTTACTTTAGTATCAAAATAATATTTATCTAAAATAGTCTTTGCCTCATCAGAAATAAGAAAATGTATAAAGTCAAGTGCCGCCTCTTCTTCCAAACGGTCTGCTTCTTTATTTTGAATCTGTGCAACAGGATAGAAAACATCTCCTGTAAGCTCATTGGGAATTTTTTCTAGTATTATTAACTTATCATCATAACCATATGTATCTGAATAATAAAGCGTTCCAACTTCATTTAAACCTTCTGACACTGCTGCTATTACTGCACCAACGTTTGCGCATTCATTAATCTGTATGCCTCCTAGGATTTCTGAAATTTCTGCGGTTGTTATTGCCGAAGCATCCTCACATTTTGGAAGTATTGCGGAGGAAGCCATAGCCTGTCTTGTATATATTCCTACGGGCACTAAACTATCTGCTAATGCAAGACTGGAAGCCTTTGCCAAATCGGATATCCCTGTAACACTAGTATTGCTTCCGTTGTAAGTTACAACACAAACCTGATTATTAACAACATTAAATCTCGTCTCTTCCAATATCAAGCTATCCCCTTGTAGCTGATCCATCTGTTTTTGATCATCAGAAAAAAATACATCACAAGCTGCCCCTTCCTCAATCCGTGTCATCAATGCACCTGCGTTTTCATAGTCTCCAATGATTTTTACGTTTGGTTGGATTTCGTTGTATGCCACGATCAATTCTTCCATAACGGCATTTAAGCTTTTTGCTGCAAACAGTGTAACAGTCGTCTTACTTTCTTTCGTTGTGTTTGTATCGCTTTTACAGCCTACCAACATAGCTGCTGTCATAGCAGTCATTAACAACACAATTAATCCCTTCTTTTTCATATAAAAGTCCCCCTTTTGCTTCTGTAATTACAAAGATAATAAACACATTAAATTCTATCACTAATTATTCTATAAAGGTAGTCTTTTTTGATAATTTATATGGTAAATTCACACTTTATATTAAGAATCACGAATGATAAAACATAACACAAAAAATTCCGTGACAAAAATCACGGAATTTTTTTAATGAATGTTCAATATTAGTTCTTACATTTTTTCAATGTGAAATTATAAATCACAACATTTAGCTGAGTAAGAAACCGATTCAACTAAACATTGATTGTAGCTTTGATTCCCAATATTTCCTTATTTGCTTCTAATACCGGATTTACTACATTTTCAAGAAATGTCTCTACTTGCTCTTTAGAGCGTCCTGTATATTTAGCCGGATCCATTGTCTGATTAAGCTCTTCTATTGTCATATTAAAGGCAGGATCCGCAGCAATCAGCTCTAAAAGATTATTTTCCAAACCATTTACCTTAACATTCTTACCTGCTTCCATTGACAGCTCTCTAATTCTTTCATGAAGTTCCTGCCTGTCTCCGCCTGCTTTTACCGCATCCATCATAATATTTTCCGTTGCCATAAAAGGAAGTTCAGAACGTAAACGCTTTTCAATTACCTTAGGATAAACCACTAAACCGTCTACTACATTTAAGCAAAGATCCAAAATTCCATCAATTGCCAAAAAGCCTTCCGGAATACTAAGTCTCTTATTCGCAGAATCGTCCAAGGTTCTTTCAAACCACTGCGTCGCTGAAGTAATCGCAGGATTAAGAGCATCTATCATGACATATCTTGACAGAGAAGCTATTCTTTCACTTCTCATTGGATTTCTCTTATATGCCATTGCAGATGAGCCAATCTGATTCTTTTCAAATGGCTCTTCCACCTCTTTTAAATGCTGTAATAAGCGGATATCGTTTGACATCTTATGGGCGCTTAATGCGATTCCTGATAAAATATTTAGCACTCTGGCATCTACCTTACGTGAATAGGTTTGTCCTGAAACTGCATAACACTCTTGGAAGCCTAATTTTTTTGCTATCATTGGATCTATTTTATCAATTGTTTCGTGATTCCCATCAAATAATTCCAAAAAACTTGCCTGCGTACCGGTTGTTCCCTTGGAACCTAACAGTTTGAGACTTTTAAGTACATATTCCAAATCCTCAAAATCCATCATAAATTCCTGTAACCACAGTGTGGCTCTCTTTCCTACCGTAGTAGGCTGGGCAGGCTGAAAATGTGTAAACGCAAGCGTTGGCAGAGCTTTATATTCCTCTGCGAACTTAGCAAGCTCTGCGATCACATTGATTAATTTTGTACGAACCAGCTTTAGCGCCTCTGCCATAACAATAATATCTGTATTGTCACCGACATAGCATGAGGTAGCTCCTAAATGAATAATTCCCTTTGCCTTAGGACACTGTACTCCATATGCATATACATGTGACATTACATCATGTCTGACAAGTGCTTCTCTTTCCTTTGCAACGTCATAATTAATATCATCCTTATGCGCTTTTAATTCCTCAATTTGCTCATCCGTGATATTCAGTCCTAATTCTTTTTCCGTTTCGGCTAACGCAATCCATAACCTTCTCCATGTTCGAAATTTCATATCTGGAGAAAAGATATACTGCATTTTTTTACTCGCATATCTTTCTGATAATGGACTTTGGTATCTATCTGTCATACTCTTAACTCCTTGGCTTATTATTTTTGATATTCTCCGCGAATATCCTCAGTTGGCGGATTCATAGGATATTTACCTGTAAAGCAACCATTGCAGATTGGCAGTTTATCTACCATCTCGCTTAATCTCTCAATTCTTAAATAACCTAAGCTATCAGCTCCAATAACCTTTCTTATATCATCTACTGTTCGGTTATATGCAATGAGCTGCTCTCTGCTAGGTATATCCGTTCCAAAATAACAAGGAAATAAAAAAGGTGGGGAACTGACTCTTACATGAACCTCTTTTGCTCCTGCTTCCTTTAACATGCTTACAATTCTATCACTGGTTGTTCCGCGTACAATGGAATCATCAATCATGATGACTCTTTTTCCTTTTACTGCCTCTGCCAAAACATTCAGCTTAATTCTTACACTTGATTCTCTGTTGCTTTGCTTGGGTTTAATAAAAGTACGACCTACATAACCGTTTTTCACAAACGCTGTTCCATAGGGAATCCCTGATTGAAGAGAATAGCCAAGCGCTGCTGCATTTCCTGATTCAGGCACTCCAACAACTAAATCTGCCTCTACCGGCGAATCCATGGCTAAGAATTTACCTGCCAAAATTCTGGAATGATATACACTGATTCCATCAATATGACTATCTGGTCTGGCAAAATAAATATATTCAAAAATACATCTAGCCTCTTTTTCCTTTGATTTACACATACTTGTATCAGAAAAAATACCCTCCGGTGTAATAGTAACAACCTCTCCAGGTAATATATCACGTATAAACTGTGCACCCACTGTTTCTAGCGCACAGGTTTCCGATGTAATAATATAAGAATTATCTCTTTTCCCAATACATAGTGGCTTAAAGCCATAAGAATCTCTTGCTCCAATTAGCTTTCTTGGGCTCATAACAATTAACGAATATGCCCCCTGAATCTTTTTCATTGCCCGGACAACTGCTTCTTCAACTGATTTGGTATTCAGTCTCTCTCTCGCAATATGATAGGCAATTACCTCGGAATCAATTGTTGTCTGAAATATAGCACCGGTGTACTCTAACTCATGTCTTAACTGAGGTGCATTAATTAAATTACCGTTATGTGCCAATGCCAGAGTCCCTTTTACATAATTTAAAACCAATGGCTGTGCATTTTCTCTCGTGCTGCTTCCCGCAGTTGAATAACGAACATGACCCACGCCAATATCACCATTCATACCTTCTAAGCTTTCAGGAGTAAATACCTCATTTACCAATCCCATTCCTTTGTAGGAGCTTACCTTACCCTTTGGCCCTTCCGTTTCGCTTACAGCTATACCGCAGCTTTCCTGCCCTCTGTGCTGTAAAGCAAAAAGACCATAATATATCGTGGACGCAACATTTCCACCGTCAAAATCATACATACCGAAAACGCCGCATTCTTCGTGTAATTCGTCTGTTATGTCATACTGCTCATGTATATTATTACTCATTGAATTTCCTTTCTAACATGTAGTAGTCTGCCAGGTTCAAATCTCCTGCAATTTGAAAGCATAGGAAATTTAAAAACCTCCTATGCTATCAATTATTTAATTCCAAGTCTCGCAAATACTTCCTTATAGGCATCTTCTACATTACCCAAATCTCTTCTGAAGCGATCCTTGTCCAATTTTTCATTTGTTTCTAAGTCCCACAATCTACATGTATCAGGTGAAATCTCGTCAGCTAAAATAATCTGACCTTTATATCTTCCAAACTCCACCTTAAAATCAATCAGTCTCATGCCAAGCTTTTCAAAATACTTGCACAAAAAGCTGTTTACTTTAAATACAAGCTCTGTAATTTTATCTATTTCGTCTTTTGTTGCTAAACCAAGTGCCAAAGCATAGTAATCGTTAATAAAAGGATCTCCAAGCTCATCATTCTTATAGCTGAATTCCAGTGTAGGTGAAAACAATTTAGTTCCTTCTTCAATTCCCAGTTTTTTCGAAAAGCTTCCGGCAGCAACGTTTCTTACGATTACTTCCAATGGTACGATTTCAACCTTTTTTACTGCTGTCTCTCTATCACTAAGCTCTTTCACCAAATGAGTAGGCACGCCTTCTTTTTCCAATAGAGCAAAAAGATGATTGGTCATTTTATTATTAATTACACCTTTACCCACAATCGTTCCCTTTTTCAAGCCGTTAAAAGCTGTTGCATCATCCTTATAATCAACAATCAGTACATCCTCGACATCGGTTGAATAAACCTTTTTTGCCTTTCCTTCATAAAGCATTTCTAACTTTTTCATTGGTTGCCACCTGTCCTTCTTGGTATATCATTATCAGTTTACCTACTCTTATAGAGATTATGCTCTCTTCTAGCATTATAATATAATGCATTTTCAAAAGCAATATGATATCCTTATTAATCAGGGTTATATGTTATTAAAATTATTAAGTAATACTTATAACTTATGCTAATCGTTCTCCGTAATATCCTCTACGGATTTTACTACATCAACAATTTCATCTGCATATTCTGGGTTCGTTGCGGCAATCTTTGTGATATCCTTTTTCGCATTCTTAATCATATCTGTATTGTATTCTACTCTCTTACGAAGATTTTGACGCCTTACATTCAAATTATGTCTCACTTCCACCATTTCCTTGTCATCAATCAATGCAAGTGCCTGATGAATCCATATCGAAGGTGCCTGTATTTTATAACGGGTCAGTATTCCGATTAATTGTCTGTTATTAAAATCCAAATCAGCCGTATTTAGCTTATATCTCTGGCTTTCTGCCTTTGCTGCCAAATATTGCTCCCAAATAAACGAAAGTTCACGCCCGCCGCTGACATTATAGGTACTGCAAATATAGTCCAAGGCATTTGTAGCATTGACATATCTAATTTTCGTACTGTTTGACAAGCTGATTGCGCGATTAATTTTAAGGTCAACTTTCTTTAACTCTACTACATTGTATCTTATTTTTACAAAAATAGCAGTTGCAGCAATGGCTCCGCAAAATACAACGGCGGAATATCCTACTGATACCTTCAGATTAGTAATTGTCTGTAAAATAAATAACATTAGAAAAGATATAATAAATGTAAACAGTGTTATAATTGCAAGTGCTTTCATATTCTTTTGGCTTTTGACCGTTTCTTTTCTTAAAAAAATGAGAGATGTTTTTTCACCTTCCAAATATTTTAAATCTGTCTTAATTAAACTCTGCTCCTTTTCTCGTTCTTCCAAATCAGCCAATACGTGTGGAATATCCTCTTCATTTAATTCGATTTGAGAATATTGCAAATCGGTAATTTTAGCTGCCGCACTTTGAAAACTTTTTCTTTCATCACTAAGTAAAACAATTTCTCTTGCTAAATCAGAAACTTCTGCCTTGTTATTTAATGGCAACTCTTCAATTTGTTGAATATCACTCAAATAGGTCGTAACCAGATTATATTCTTGCTTTGTATCAGATAACTCCTTTCTTGCTATCTTTATTTGATCACAGCAAAATTTGACATACTGATCCCTTTGCTCTTTATTATTAATATTGATTTCCTCAAGCTTTAATTTTCTATCCTCCAACACTTGATCAATTTCATTCATTAACTGTTCCTGTTGTGTGTTTTCTCTTTTCTTAAATCTGTCAAAAAGCCCCATATTATCCTCCACTGTTGCAGCTTACTGCTGATTGCCGAAAGTCTGCATCTTACAATTCTCTCTTATGAATTAATGTTATTAAAGCTAATATACTCTTCCTTCCAATCAGCAAGCAGGCTTTCCAACCCCTTATAATATTGTGCAATCTGGTTTTCCTTTTTGTAATCAAGCACTTCGTTTAATTGGTCAAGTTTTATATTACATTCTGAAGATTCTATCATAGCCAAATCTTTTTTTAAAGCCTCTTCACAATCTAAGTCAAGAGCTTCCTTTATATCCTCTGTTTCCTCTTTTGGTGCCATAGCAACTGCATATAAAAACTGCTTATATATGTCTTGATTATTCCCAAATTCATAAGCTTGTTTAAAATAACGTGCTGCCTCTCTGAAATAAAACATTTTTGCATAAGCTACTCCTATGTTGTTTAATACTTTTTCCCTTTGACCGTATTCACAAAACCCATACAATTTCTTATATTCTAATATTGCTTCTACATACTTTTTGTTTTGCAAATAATGGGTTGCTCTTGCCAATGACTTTTCCCAATCACTTTTTTGGTCCATTTCAGTCAAAAGCTTATTTGTTTCCTCCATATCTCTATCAGAAATATATCCCGCATATTTTAGTATAATCATAATTAAGCTTTTGACATTTCCTCGATTTTTATTTAACTGCTGGACTAAATCAGTTAATTTAAGCTCTTTATCAATCCAATCAATCAGCTCATCGCTAATCATACTTTCTTCAATAAAATAGAGATTATCGTAGAGATAATAGCATAATTCTTCTATGGTATACAAATTAAGACTCATGCTTTTCATAAAGTATGGTTTTTCTGCTTTATTAGGATGACACAATATAAGCCTGCCCATTTTATCCCTTCCTTCTATAATTACAATAGTATCTCATGCTTCCATATTTTTTCCGATGATTTAAAAAATTCTCCAAAACCTAAATCTTTAATGATAGCTGTACCTATATTGGCACATTCAAATTTTACATAAAGCTGTACCCTTATCGTTTTATTTGGCCTGTTAGGCAATTCATGAAGATTAATAATGATATTACGCGTATCCTGATTATCAATTGGGGTAAACTTTAATTCAACACAAGATTCCTCATCTAGTATTAATTCACATTCCCCTTTTGCATCATACCAATTTTCACCCGCTGTTATGAGGGAATGATATTTTTTCTCCCCCTGATAAAAGACGTCCAAACCAACATTATACTTTATCTTATTTTCACTAAAAAACAAATAATTCTCAGTTTGCGTATCAATAAATTTGGCAGCCCCTGTGTAGCAGGCTCCTTTTGTGTACAGATTTTTGCCTTGAAAAACCCGTCTCCCACTGCATAAAAATCGTAGAGTCTCCTTAGATAAAGTACTTTCAAAGCCATCTCCACATAAAAATACACAAGAAATTATATTGACTCCAAAATAGTTCTTAAGTGCATCCTTGACAGTCTGGTCCAATTTCTTTCTCTTTTCTTCCTCTGAATCAGGTAAAAAGCTTGTTGGGGGCATTTCTATATCTTTAAAATTTTTCTTATCAATTGTAACAAATATAGGTGTTGTTTTTGTGTTGATTTTCAAATAATATGCTTTAAGATAATCTCTGCAATAATCCAGTAATACTACATCATAGCTCCATAGTTCCCTCTTTTGGTTCAAAGTATATTCTACAAAACTTTCATCATGACTCTGAATATAAATATGATCCTCACATATCCCAATTGCTTTTGCACTTTGTTTGATTGTGGCGGTTAAATTTCTATCTATATGCTCCAACGTAAATACAATGACATCCGGTATTTTTTGTGCAATTCCTTCATACGCAAAAAGGCTAAGCGTTTTTCTTATAAAAGTCTCAAGCAATTGAGCAGGAACATATTCTTTATCCTCAATAACTGTAACTTCATTATGTATCCCTTTATCTAATATGTCTTTAACAAGCAGCTCCTCACCATTTAGCGCTTTCTTAAGTGCCTCATCGCCAAAAAACCATTTATCCAGACCCTTTTTCTTTAATAACACGGTTGGTATCTGAAATCTTTCCTCACCTGCTGTCGTGCTGATCGTTTTTGGCTCAGCATTTGTAAAATTAAAATAGCTGATCTGTGAATAGTCATTGCATAAGTCATATCCTACAATCAGTTCTTTTTTTGATTTTTCACAACTATCCACCTATTTCTCCTCCTATATGCTCTTAAATAGCAGCTCTACCGTCTGAGAATTATATGCATATCGTTTCATCAGCTCCAGTAATGTTTGATCATCATTTAACTGCATTGCCACAGACATATCGTTTAACATATTATAACGACTCTGTGTACTGCATAAATCCATTTCGTTTTTTACTATAACGTGATTCTTAACTAAATGATCTGTATTATTTTCCTCTGTCATATAATATTGAATTCTTTCACCATAAAATGCCGTAAATTGCTTACTATAGATACCAGGGTATATTTGTTTCATTTCTTCAATTTTATATTCACCTTCACCCTTCAAATCCTCTCGAAAATAGTGAATCTGGACTTTATTATTTGAATCTGCTTGATATTCCACGATATATTGTCCTTCATAGCAGCAGGTTTCCAAAATCTGTTTTTCAAACTGATTATAGAATTTAAAATACATTTTACGATGCATAAATTCCTGTAAGGTTTTAATTACATACTCTTTGTTTTTTTCTGTTAAAACAGAATCTTGTGCAAAATGTTTTAGCAAAGCTAGTTTACAGGTATCGTTTTGTAAATCTTCGTTTTGCTGTTCCTTAGCGATGTACTCAAATATTTTATCACCTACTGTCTTATTAAAGACTAAATAACGGTATGCATAATAGGTTAAAAAAGCCTTTTCTATTTGAAATCTGGCACCCTTTATATAATAATATTCAAAAATTTTATCAATTTCCTCTATGTACTCATTCGTAAATAAAACCTGCAAAATTAATCTCTCAGAAAGCTCATAGGCATCTAAATCAAATTTAAACGCAGCAATCCAGATATCTTTCATTTTATTTGAAGTTCCATTAAAATATTGGACTAAATAGTTCAATATAGTATCATCATACTTCCTTGCTTGAAATACATAGACACACATTGATAATAAAATGGCATTTTCCTCATAGTCATTTATATCAATAAGCCTGCTTATTAATTTAACGAGCTGCTTTACTTTGATTTGTTCGCATCCATATTTTTGAATCTCTTCATACGCTTTTTCATAAAATCCTTTCATGATAAGATATTCTATTGCTTTGGAACGCTGAAAACCAGCCACACAGGCAAGATTCATATCTTTCATATAGATTGTCAAATTATCATCCTCATAGTGATCATAGCAATATTGAATGACAATACTTCTTAAATAGTTTTTATAGCTGTCTTTTATAAAGGATTCATCGATCAGCTCAGATATAATCTCAAGACATTTGTCCGTTATGTTGCTGCTGGCCACCAAATTCTGACAAATGTTGAATTTAATATTGATGTCTTCTGTGTCCAGCTCATAGCACCTCTTAATATAATATGCTTCATCTATCAAATTCTTTAATTCATACTCAATTGAATTTAAATACCTATTTCCTTCTCTATCCAGAAGCGCTATCTCATACTCCTTTGTGTAAAGATTAATATATGCAGTATTATCTATGACAGGGTATATTTTTTCTGTCTTCAAATGCTTATGAACTACCAAAACACTTTTAATATTGGGGTTTTTACAGTATAATTCACAGCCAAATAAAATTCCTGATATTTTATTTGCTATTTCCTTTGTCATTTGATTCAAAGACAGCATGGTATCATATATAAAAGCAAGCTGTTCATTGTTACGTTTCAACATCAACTGTTCTAACATAAATTCCTCAATATGACGGCGATAGCTTTGAAATAATTCGGGATATACATCTCTTTGCTTAATGACGCGCTCATAAAGCAAAGCACTTTTTTTGTATTCTAAATTATTGTAATATCCAAAATACATTAAGACCGGTTTTGGTATATTCTCTGTATTGTGCATTGGAATCGCATACATATAGTACTCATACAATCTTGTAATTCTTACATCCTGCTCAACACCCAGACTGTACCATTTAAAATACTTTGCCTCAGTTTTATTTCCCTTAATTAATAGACCACATATGGCACCAAGAATTTCCTTATCCTGATATTTTTCATATCCGTAAATTAAAATCTTGTATAAAATATGATTAAAATCCTTTGCTTTCGCAGATAAATTTGCAGTTTGTAATAATACTTCTCTAGATAAAACCTGATTCTTAGCCGCCCACCAAAGAACTTGCAATTCAAACCGATCAAGCTTTGCCAGTATAAACAGCTCTGCCTGCATCAATCGATAGGCTTCCACATAAATAATGGGACTCTCTCCTCCCAAATAATATTGTTCCTCAATTTTACTGAATTTTTGCAAAGTATCTGCCTGCAATGTAGTGTCCATGCATAATAATACCCATAGTATTTCCCAGCTTTTTTGCTTTTTATTATAAATATTTCTAACTTCATCTGTAATCTTGCTTAAATATTTCTTATCCTTATTCCAGAAAGTAGTAAGGTAAAGATAATAAACGTATCTTCTAATATCCTCTTTTATATCTTTTTTATTTTGCTCAAATTCTTTTAACAACTCATAAGCATCATAATTTTTCTTTTCGATAAATAGAAGCTGTGCCTTTAACAGCTTATATACTTTGTTATCTTCTTCTGAATCAATTAATTCATTCACATATTCCATGCAGTCTTTCACCCATGGATTTGTATTTGTTTTTTTGCAGCGAAAAGCAGTATAGAGCTTTGTTAATTCAACCAGACACTTTTTTCTCATCCTTGCCTTTTTTCTTTTCTTCCAAAGCTCCTTTTCATCCTCTGCCGATACGGTTACATGATAAACAATATTGCAATTAATCGTATTAAAAATGATTCGTCCAAAATTTCTGCCACTATGCAGCTTATCTTTTCTGATAATATATTCTAATGGATAACTGCTTCCTATAAAATCATCTGTAGTAAGAATATTATCATGAAGTTCAATAAACTCACTATCTGCATGTATTTTAATTTTTACATATCCCCAAGTACTTTTGGTAATGGTAATACTTTCTTTTTCATCTCCCGTAAGCGGTACAAAATTCTTTTCCTGTTCATTAATTTGAATTGAAATTGGATTTTTCTTATGAATCCCTATCAAAAACTCTTCCATACATTGTTCTGTCATTACCTCTCCTGCAGTAAGAGCGATATATAAGTTTTCATATCGTTTGTCATGATTAATAAAAATATTTCGAAATTCAGGTAATTGAAATACTTCAAATGCCTCATTCCAATTTAAGGCAGCCAGATTGGTAAAATGAAACAGATTATTTATTTTACCCATAGATGAAAGAATCACTTTCTTTTGAATATTCACAATAAAAGGAAGACTAAATTCGCCTCCATTGCTAATAATATAGAAATTACCTTTTATCGCTTCCCCCTCACAAATTCCCTTACTCAGAAAAAGAAATTGAATCGTTGCTTCTTTTCCGATAAACTGAGAATTTATACATTGCATTCTATATGTAGAGGTATATACAACCCCCTTCATCTTGTAAGAATTAGTACTTATTAATGTAAAACTGCCATCATAACAGTCATCTGCATTAAGAGTTATTTCTATTAATGGTGTAGAAATCTCGATTTTAGGCGTATTACTCTTAAAATCTCCTCGTTCAAGTTCCTCTACTCTTTCGCGCAAATCCTTCACCTGCTTTTTTATTAGTATCAAATTTTCTTTCTAATGTTTATTGTTTGTTGCTTTTTACAATAAAATAGATATAATAATTATAACACTATATCTACAGTTCGTGCAATATCCGACTTGTTTTGATACTAATTTACTATATAAGGAAAATTTTAAGAATTTTCCTTGACGGCTTTCGTCAGAAAGGAATTATTATGATTCGACATACTGATCATTTTCACGGCAGTGATTTAGAAAAAATCGAGACTGTCTATGGAATAAAGAAAGATGAAATTACTAGCTTTAGCGCAAATGTAAACCCATTGGGTGTTTCTCCCCTGTTGAGAAAAACCCTGTCTGATAAAATAGATGTAATCACCTCTTATCCTGACAGAGAATACCAAACTCTTCGAAAGAGAATTGCAAATTATGCCGGCTGTGAAGCTTCCCAGATAATAGTAGGAAATGGCTCTACTGAATTAATCTCATTATTTATTCAAATAAAACATCCTCAAAAGGCACTTATTATTGGCCCCACCTATTCCGAGTATGAACGTGAAATTTCACTTGGAGGAGGTACTTCACTTTATTATCCCTTAAAGGAGGAGGAGGATTTCAATATCAATGTTGAGGATTTCATAACTCATTTGCATGAGGGAATTGATTTGCTTGTCATCTGTAATCCCAATAATCCAACCTCAACCTCAATAAGCAACAGGCAGCTGCGACTAATCTTAGATTCATGTAAACAACATGATATTTTCGTTATGATTGATGAAACCTACGTGGAATTTGCTGATAATATGGACGAGATTAATTCCATACCGCTTACCTACTATTATAATAATTTAATTATCTTAAGAGGTATTTCTAAATTCTTTGCTGCTCCGGGACTTAGGCTTGGCTATGCCATAACCGGCAATCTGGATTTAATAAAGGAAATCAATAAAAGGAAAAATCCCTGGACAATTAATAGTTTGGCTGAGGTGGCCGGCACGATTATGTTCACAGATAAGGATTACATTGCAGCTACAAAACAACTAATTTCATCTGAACGGGCACGTATATACGATGCATTAAAGAAAGAAACAAAATTATATCCTTATAAGCCCAGCGCAAATTTTATACTTGTTAAAATAAAGAAAGACCACCTTACCTCACAAGACATCTTTGATGCTGCTATACGTAAACACCTAATGATAAGAGACTGCTCCACTTTTCCTTTCTTAAGCAATAAATATTTTCGTTTCTGTTTTATGCAGCCTGAAAAAAATGATGAACTGCTAGACTGTATTTTAGAAACGTTACATGATAACAGCAATTTCATAGGAGACAGAAAATGTATGATGTAATAATTATAGGTGCAGGTCCAACAGGCAGCAGTGCTGCAAGGGAATTGGCCAGCAATGGTTATCATGTATTGTTGGTGGAAAAATTTAAAATGCCAAGAAATAAATCCTGCTCCGGCGTTCTTATCAAAAAGTCAATGGATTTGGTTTTACAATACTTTGGCGAAGAAGTTCCTGCTTTCACCATGTGTCAACCGACGGATAATAAAGGTATGATTTTTACAAATGATAAAGGTAAGGAATACCGTTACGAACAAGAAGGGTTGAATATTTGGCGAAGTAGTTTTGACTGCTGGCTGGCTTCAAAGGCAGCACAAGCAGGTGCTAAGCTGCGTGATGAGACAGTGGCTTTATCTTGTGAGGAGCAAGAAAACGGTGTCCTTGTAAATCTAAAAGGTACCACTTCATATTCAGAAATGGCCAAATTAGTCCTTGTTTGCGATGGTGTAATAGGCTCTGTTAAGCGAAAGCTGATACATACACCTCAAAACTATATCACCACATATCAAACTTTTAACAGAGGTTTTATTGATTTAGATCGGCATTATTTTTATGCCTATTTACAGCCCAAACTTTCGGAATACGATGCATGGTTTAACGTAAAAGATGATTATCTTATCTTTGGGGTGTCTGTTAAGGATCCCCGTAATATAAAACATTATTACTCTGAATTTATGGAATATATGAAAAAACAATATAATGCCAAAATTACAGAGCAAGAAAAAGATGAAAGATGGCTTATGCCGCATATAATGCCAGGATGTCCTATTGAATATGGTTACAATAGAGTGCTGTTTGCCGGTGAAACAGCAGGGTTTCTAAATCCAATGGGCGAGGGTATCTATGCTGGTTTGGAAAGCGGTTATGCAGCCGCAAGAGCAATTGAAGAAATGGATTGGAATGACGATCTGAATCTTGAGGCCTTATATTCTTCATACAAAGCTAACACTGCTGTATTAAGAGATTATATGACTCGTCAATGGGATTTTGTTGGAAGCATGTCAGAAACATTCGGTCATATGAAAATACGATAGGATTCTATCAGAAACTTGAACTTATGCAAATTGCTTCCATGTCAGGCTCGACCAAAAAAATGCCCCATAATAATTGGGGCATTTTTTAAAACCAATGTGTAATTCCTGTTATTTCTTTTGCTTTTTTCATAATATCATCTTGATTTAGCTTCAAATAAAGTTCTAATTGCTTTACCTCATCCTCAGTAAAACCGTTTTGCTTTTCAATAATACCACTTGGAACAATGCCTTCCGCGTAAGCAGTCTCACTTTCAAAGGTTACTCTAACAATCTTCTCTTTTCCGCGTGATAAAATGCAGGAATGTGTCATCTTTAATTCATTATTAACATTTCCCATAACATCATTCCTCCAATTCATGATGTAATATTTTAATAGTGCCTAGAATAAATATCCAATTTGTCTATATTATTATACTATTAATTGATAAAAATCGCAAACAAATTATAATTTTTATTCATATTTTATTCACCATTTTCTAGTAACGTTAACAATTAATTCAATATATTATCACTATTTTAACACATTTTTTAATTATACTTAGTACATCAGTTAAAGCTAATCCCTTAATTTATATAGATAATCTTTTTCATATTTTTAAGGAAACTTGGTTTCCTTAAACTCCCTCCCCCCTAAAAAGTAACCGCCACGGTTACTTTTTTTATTTCATACGTGGAAAGACCTTGTTATAGTAACGTATAATAGTATTGAAACATAAGAACAAAGCAACTGTTTTCTGTAAAATTCAAATGGCATAAATTCAAAAAAGGGATTAGCAATCACTTTTGCCTCTCCCTTTTTTCTTGAATAAAATTAACCTGTCTCTAATCCGTAATAAGGGATACCAAATAAAAAAATCCCTTATCATCTTCATGACTTTCTATGATTTTTATTTCTACTTCATGCATTTCTTTTTTATCTTTATTCCATACGTTTTGCAGATACAGGCAATCTCCCCATGTTTCCTCAAAATTAGCATCCAGTTTTACTGTATGTTCTTTATCCCCATCGATGATAGCTTCTGCAACTGGTCGTGGTTTAGTAATCGATTTCAAATATTGAATAGAAATAACCGAAGCGTTTATCTTAAAGGTGATTGAATCTCCTCTTTTTCCTCCGATCCATCCATTTTTATACAAATCGAGCATCCCCATCTTTTCTCTGGTATCTACATGGAATCCATCTAATATTGGTACACTGTTTTGAATCTGATATAACTTTGCATTTTCATAGCGATTTGCTGTAAATGGTTGTTTGGGATATAGTGCCTTTATATCCTCAATATCTAAGTCCTGATAGACCGCTTCCAATAAAGCAGTTAACTCCTCTGCCAAAAGTGCATGTCCTTTATCATTTGGATGCAGGTTATCCTGCGTCATTAAACTCCGCTCCAGTGTTCCTTGTATAATCTGTGCATATAAGCTTTCTTTCATACTCACACAAGGAATCTGGTAATACTTTGCAATTTCATTATGATAATCTTGGGCATTGACTCCCGTATCATAAAATACATTGTTCAGTACTAAAACAGCAGGACTTTTTTCTGCTGCATACACTTTCCGGATTACTCCTTCATAGGTTTCCTGAAAAAATGAGGTAAATTCATCATTTACTGAAAAATCTACGACTACAAAATCTGGACGATACACCAAAACATCTCTCCATGCTCTTGCTGCTCCATAGAGTGAATTGGTCGCGCCGATCCCGCCATTGACATAATGGAACTTACTTTGTGGAAATGTCTTTGTCCACCATTCATATACCAAATAGGCATAGCACTTAGTTGGTGCAGTTGCAAGACTTCCCTGTGTAATGGAACCACCTATAAAACCAATCGTAAATTCACCGCCTTGCTTTGCCAACTTCATTAGTTTTTTTAATCGATACAGATTGCCTTGATAAACAATTCCTGAATTTTCTTTATGACTCATTCTTCTGCCTCCCATATCTTTTGTCCCAATGACTCAATAAACGCACTCAATTCATCAGACATCTCCTCTGCTTCCGAAATACGGATATGACCCGGTGTTCCGGCTGCGTTTCTGGTGTAAAGAAAATGGTAGAGATTTGAATCATTGACTTTTTGACATACCTCTTCAATTGCATCATCCCACTCTTTTGCATGATTTAAAATAGTTGTGGTCAAAATCAATACTGATTTTGGATATTTCAATCTAAGGTTTCTGATAAGCATCTCATAGTGTTCTTTCCAGTACTTTGCCTTAACTCCCTTTGGCTCTGCTGCCATATAATCCTCCGGGTGATTATCATTTTGTCCAATCGCTACGATAACTACATGTGGTCTGTATTTTGTAAAATCCCATGGTTTTACACTGCCAAGGTGTGGATTATAGTTAAGTTTATCATAAGTATCTTCCATTCCAATGTATTCCGGTGCGCAAAACCATCCGGTCTTATTCAGCAGTGAGATACCTCCCTGCGCGATATCATGAATCTCTGCCCCCAGTTTTCTAGCTGTCATCCAAGCGTAAGAATACCAACTGTTTGAGTATTCTCCATTGTGTTTTGGATCTTCTTTTCCAACATAGTCAATTGCTTCGGATACCTCCCCAGCAGACACACTGTCTCCATATACTTCGATTTTTTTCTTTGGCTTAGAATCTGCATGTTTCACCACACAGTCATCCTCTACAAGAAAGCCCAAAAAGGTAAACAGGTGACAAGCATCCTGCCTTTTAAAGAGTAATAATTCATGTTCCTCATTCTTTTTATCAACCGGAATCTCAATCTCCTCTTTTCCTTTCCTTGAAAGTAAAAGTTTTCCCTGCACGCCATCCAAAATATACCCAAGATAATTGTTCCAGCATTCATGGTGATTCTCTACGACTACTTTCAGTGTGTTTTTTGTAAAATTCATTTTTACCCAACTGCATGGGTAAATGAAAACAGGCGCATTTTTATCTTCAAAATCAATCCGGCCACTGTATTGCAAATGTGTATTTTCTGGTAATATCAGCATACGATTTCCTCCATTTGATGTCTGTCACTTAGTCTATCGGATTCCAAGTTCTGTGTCTTCTTGTCTCACAGCACTGTTATTCTTAATGTAATCTATAATTTCATCTAGTGTTGTGAATGCAAGACCGACGTAGCTGTCTGCCGCACCATAATAAACGGCAATCTTTCCACTTTTTGAGTCATGGATGGTTGCACATGGGAAACATACATTTGGTACAAATCCACGTTCCTCATACCACTCCTGAGGAGTCAGAAGAAAATTCTCACATCTATATTTCACTTTGGAAGGTTCATCAATGTCTAAAATTGCTCCACCAATTGAATAAACAAGCCCGTTACAGGTTCCAGTTACTCCATGATAAAATAAAAGCCAGCCTTCACTTGTCTCAATCGGAGCCGCACCTCCACCAATCTTTACAGACTGCCACCATTCCGGATTCTTGCCCATGACATGGCGGTGTTTCCCCCAGTAGGTCAAATCAGGACTCTCGCTGATAAAGATATCACCAAATGGTGTATGTCCACTATCGGAGGGTCTGGATAACATCATAAAGTTTCCATTTATTTTTCTAGGGAACAATACTGCATTCCTGTTAAACGGGAGAAATGGATTTTCAATTCTGGTAAATGTCTTAAAATCGGTTGTCTTTGCCATCCCGATTGCCGCACCGTAAAAATCCTGGCACCAGATTATATAATATGTATCTTCTATCTTTACAAGACGGGGATCATATGCATAAATCGGCATAAATTCTTTTCCACTCTCATCTTGAAAAGGAATTTTATTTTCATCAAAGTTCCAGTGAATCGCATCTTTGCTTCTTCCCAGATAGATATATGGAATTCCGTTTACCTGCTCTCCACGAAACACGCCAATAAATGCTCCTTCATAGGGAATCACTGCACTGTTAAAAATTCTTGCCACTTTCTCTGTGGGATTTCGTCCAATAATCGGATTTTTATCATAGCGCCAAATTGGAGCGCCCTTTAAGTCTTCTGGCTTATCCTGCCATGGTACATTTTGCACTGTTGGACTGTTCATTGTATATTTACTCATATTAATCCCTCTTACTTTCCGTTGTTTATCAGTCTTAAATTTTCTTTGATTATCTCACATCTTTGTGCCACACATTCTACGGAACGCCCTGGATCTTTGGGTGTGTGAAATACGTAATCAATCAATTTTTCTTTTGTTGTTGTTGCCACATGCATTCTCGTATCAGAGGAAGCATAGTAGATATAAACCTCTCCGTTATCCTTTGCAATGGCACCATTAGTAAATACCACATTGGATACATCTCCCACTCTTTCTTCTCCAAGTGGCGCAATTAAGAATCCAGAAGGCTCTGCAATCACCTTAGCGGGGTCATCAATTGCCGTTGCGAATGCATAGATGACATAGCGAAGTCCTGCTGCTGTATTTCTAACACCATGTGCAATATGAATCCAACCTTTTTCTGTCTTAATTGGCACAGCTCCGGCTCCGTTTTTAGCCTCGGTAATGGTATGATACTTTCTTTTACTGGTTATGATCTCTTCATCAATTACCGCATGTGTAATATCTTCGCATAAACCAAATCCGATTCCGCCACCCGATCCGGTATCAATAAAATCGTCCATTGGCCTTGTGTAAAAAGCATACTTACCATTCACAAATTCCGGATGCAGTACAACATTTCTTTGCTGCAAAGAGTGCAGCGTTTTAAGATTCTCTAGCCGCTCCCAATTTTTCAAATCCTTGGTTCTTACAATTCCTGCCTCTGCAACTGCTGCTGATAAATCCGACTGCGTCTTATCTTTACTCTCAGAGCAAAACACACCATAAATGTATCCGTCTTCATGCTGTGTCAGACGCATATCATAAACATTGGTTTCACTTAAACACGTATCCTCTAATAGAATGGGATAATCCCAGAAATGAAATCCGTCAATACCATGATCGCTCTCTGCGACTGCAAAGAATGACTTTCTGTCATTTCCTTCTACTCTTGCAACCAGATAAAATTTATTATTCAAATAAATGGCTCCGGCATTTAATACCGCATTTACGCCTAATCGTTCCATAAAGAACGGATTTGTCTCTTTGTTTATATCATAACGCCAGATAAGTGGAATATGCTGGTTTGTCAGAACCGGATCTACATATCTGTCATAAATTCCGTTATAAAAATTACTTTTTTGATTTTTCTTTTGAAATAGCTGCTGTTGTTCTTCTAATTTTTCGAAATATTTTTCATGAATCATCCTTTTAGTCTCCTCATTACCTCTAAACACATCCGACCATTGTGATAAGGACATTTCCACATGTTTACAATTCCTTTTTCTTTGTTCGAAATGCCTTGGTCATCCACTGACCAAAACCACTCTGAGCCTTTTCTGTAATCGATAAAGTTTTTCTTAATATAGTTCCAAATCGAGGTTGCTGCTTCGTAGTATTTTTTTTCTTTTTTATCTTTTTGATAACCGTTTAAAAACCCTATTACTGCTTCCGCTTGCACCCACCAGATTCTGGTTTTGTCAATTTCTCCATTGCAGCATTCATTGTACAAAGAATCCCCAGTAAATGCTGTTTCAAATATTTTTTCTGTTAGTGATGTTGTGATATTTATCATTCTTTGACTGTAAGATCTCTCTCCCAGTACCTCACATCCTCTGTCAATCAGCCATGCGGCTTCTATATCGTGTCCATAGGAGTTTAAATCCAAAATGCTTCTATATTTTTTATCAAAAAATACTTCTTGTCTCTTTAATATGGGATTATAAATTCGATCCGCTATAACATTTAATATAAAACGTAATCGATGTGCTACTTTATTGGTAAATTCAATGCTTTTATTCTCCTCTTTTCGTACACGGTATAATTCGGTATAAGCTTCAAACACATGAAGAATCGTGTTCATAGTCTTGTCTGCCATGACACCGTTTTCTGATAGCTTTTCGTTGTCCACTGGCATAAACCTGCGATCAAATGCTTCCATGTACCCATATGAGTCTGTACAATTATCTTCAATCAAATCAAACAGCTTTTCAGCCATTTCTAACGCTTTTTCGTCCTTACTTACTGCATAGTAGGAAGACAATGCATAAATTGCAAATGCCTGGCAATATGTATGTTTGGTCGTATCTGCCTGTATTCCATTGTAATGAACAGACCAGTAAACCCCCCCATATTCTTTATCCCAAAATGCTTCTTTCAAAAATCGATATGCATGTGTTGCACATTCTAACAGATGTTCATCCCCAAGCTCCCCATAAGTGTTTGCGAAAAACCATAAAATCCTGCTATTTAAGATGCCACCTTTATCCGCTTCTTTTTGAAGTGTTAAATCCCCATCCATCTGACCATAAAATCCGCCATGTTCTTCATCTTTCATATGAACCCAGAAAGGAATCATTCTATTTGTTAAATATTCTTTTATTTCACCAATCAACATCATCGCCTCTACTATCTCACTCTATATTTTTAAGTTTTTTTAACTCTGTATTTTCTATATTAAGATTCTTATTAACCTTTGACTGCACCTGCAGCAATTCCACTGTAAATCTGTTTTTGGCACAATAAGAATACGATTAATGCCGGCAGCAGTGAAATAATAACACCAGCACAAATTAAATTATATCTGCTTCCCAATGGTCCGGTAAAGCTGTATAGCGCAGTAGACATGGTTGCGTACTTTGATTTGTCCTGCAAATAAAGATTTGCACAGTAATATTCATTATAGACACCGACGCCTTTCAATATCAGACTGGTTACAATCGCTGGTTTCAACAACGGTAACAAAATTCTTCGATAAATAGTAAAATATGATGCCCCGTCAATGATAGCTGATTCATCCAAGGATATTGAAATATTTTCAAAATATTGTATGAATATGTAGATGGATATTACATCCGTTCCCATACACATAATAATGTATCCATATAAGGTATTGACAAACCCAAGCTTTGTCATAATTTCATACACTGCTACCTGCATAGCAATTCCGGGTAATAATGCTGCAAATGTAAATAAATTTCGAATTAATTCATTTCCAACAAATTTAAAACGATTTAATACATAAGCTAACTGTGTACCAATCAGTACTGATCCAAGCAATACAAATACAAGAATAATCACAGAATTTCGAAAAGCAAGCCCCATGTTTGCTTTTTGAAATGCATCTACAAAATTACTTAAATTTAACCAGTTAGAGGGAAAAGTCATTACATTCGTATTTTGGTATTCTGCCTCTGACTTAAATGCTGTAATCACGCAAGAAACAACCGGAATGATTGCGCAAAACGATACGAATAACAAGGAGGCATACTGTATAATTTTCCATATAATGAAACCTATACTATAATGCTTTTTTATTTTTTTCACGCTACATCACTTCCCTTCTGTTGTTTTAGCAGTTTTCGCTTTTGAGGTTTTACCTTTGTTTCCTTACTGCCGTCTTCCTCATTTGCATTTCGAAAAACAAATCGAAAAAATAGTTTCTGCAATATGGTACAGACAAAAATAATTGCCAGCAAAAATACAGCCATAGCAGACGCCAATCCAACTTTCTGATTCGTATGAGCGATTGTATTCATTACAACAAAGTATGTTCCTGTCCCATTTGCACCACTTGTAATCACATATGGTGCCTCAAACGCACTTAACGCGCCTGTTATAGAAAGAATAATATTTAACGTTACAATTGTCTTAATGCTTGGCAAAATAATATGCCGAAATTGTTGAAATTTATTTGCTCCATCTATCTGTGCAGCTTCATATAACGTCTCATCTACAGACATCATAGCACCGATAAACAATATCATATTCTGACCAAAGTATCTCCATACGGAAGTACCAACTAAAGACCAGTTATTGATCGACTGATCCTTTAACCAATAAGGCAAATTATCTATTTGAAAACCGCACCATTGCAATACTGTATCAAATACAAATCCTCTTGTGAAAAAGAATTTAAAGATAAAACCTATTGCAATACCATTAATCAAATAGGGAAAAAACATAGCTCCTTTAAAGAAATTGCCTGCTTTCACTTTAAAACTTAAAATAGTTGCAAGATATAATGCCAGTGCAACCTGAAAAACAGAGCCACACATATAATACAGACTCAGTTTTAATGCGCCTACAATATCATCTCTTTCAAATACCGCTTTGTAATTATTAAATCCAACAAAGGTTCTAGCACCAACATATTTCATTTTATAAAAACTATACTTTACCATTTCACAAAAAGGATAATAGGTAAATGTTAAAAGCAGTATAAGCGGTACCACTGTAAATGCAAAAATTACAACTGCCTGTTGCCCTTTTCTGCTCTTTATCCATTGACCAAATGTTTTCTTCTTTGCAACACTTCTTTGTGGCATACCTTGTTCCTCCATTTTTCTCATTACCATTGAAATTTTTATCAGGTTGAGAAACACTCAACCTGATAAATCTTGTTATATGGCAGAAACATTTTGTCATTGCTTAATACTTTTGTTCAATACCATTTGTCTCTTGAGCATCAGACCAAGCTTTGTTCCATTCACTCATAATATCATCGAAAGTTTTGTCTCCATTTGCTGCATGCTCTATAATAGACTGAACTTTTTGGTTTCCACCTGTATTTACCATTAATTCTGAGTCAGCATTCAACATATTGAAGAAGTCTTCTTCTCCTGATACTGCCGGCTGATCTTCAATAAACTCTACACTTTCAAACTCTGCATAGGTATCCGGAAGTTCATCATTGTCTTTATCAACAGTAATACCACCTTCATTCATTGCATAACCTGATTCTTCTGTCATCCATTTCACAAATACCATAGCTGCTTTCTGATTATCGGAGGAAGAATCTACATTAATACAATAACTATAATCGCCTGCTGTCGTCGCATATTGTTTTCCATCTATTGTAATAGGAAATGGCATATATCCAACATCATCTGGTTGATCACCAGCCTGTTTTATTTGTGAAAATGCCCATGAGCCAAGAACCATGCATCCAATTTCACCATTATTGAGCATTGCTTTGCTGCCTTCCCAGTCTGTCGTTGAATAGTCATCTTCTGTTAACCCATTTGCCACTGCATCATATAAAATTTTATATACGTTGTATGCATGTGTTCCATCTCCGGGGTCAGTAAATGGTGCTGCCGTATGTATTAATGTCTGATTCATATAATCCGTTTCACCAGTAGCAGCTCCACCAATATATGCATCCCATGCTCCCATAGTCCAGCCTGCAGCATAATTTGTATAAAGTGGAATTGCCTGCGTATTATCCTTAATTAACTGTAAGTCTTTAAGTAATTCTTCCGGTGTTGTTGGAAGTGCATCAATACCTGCTGCTTTAAAAACTGCTTTGTTATATACAATTCCATTTGCTGTACCATCACATGGAATTCCATATTCCTGCCCATCATATTCCCAAGCCGTAGCATATTTGATTTCTTCTTTCATGGTATCAAGGTCACCATATGACAAAAAGTATGTACTTAAGTCACTTTTATCCACAGCCGGAATGTACATAATGTCACCCCAATCTCCACCTTGCAGACGAATCAAAGCATTATCCGCATAGGCAGAATCTGTTTCAACTTCTACTGTGATATTGGGATAAAGTTTATTAAAATCAGCTACGTAATCTTTCCATTGCTTTCCTGAATAATCTGATTTTTCCATATCCGTTCTGCTATTATAGAAATGAATTGTAGTTTTTATATCTGTATAATCCTTACCCACCTCTATGTCCGCATATTGAATCGTTTCTTCATCTATATCCTTGGATGCACTTTTGTTACCATTTCCACAAGCTGCTAATGACAATGTCATAACCGCCGATAAAAATATTGCTAAAACTTTTTTACTCATATTTTCTTTTCCTCCTTAAACTAATTATTGATTATTTAACTTAATTACATTATAATCAATTAAGTAATTTAATCATCATTCATTCTTGCTATTAATCATTGATTCTTGATTATATTTGTCTTTTTGTTACTGTTTGCTAATTTTTATTCAACGTTTTTGTTAATTATGCATATATAATTTAAATTGCTAAAATTATTGTATACTTTTTAGCTTAACCACTAATTAATATATTTTGAATGCAAAGGAGAATTAATTTTGGATTTTATAACTCAATTTCACCAATCTGTCTCAGGACGAAAAATGATCAATATGAAAGCAGAACCAGATATACTCATTCCCAATATATACACGTGTCAATCTACAATTCAAACAAATTTATTAAAATTACTGGCAGGTGGCACCTGTCCTATTGATTATCCTTTTTCCTTTTCCTTTTCTCCTTTCACAGGCTTTCTATTTTTATATACTTTATCAGGCAGCGGCAAACTAAATTGCGAACATTTTTCTGCTATCATGACTGAACAAACTGGTATATTGTTTGATTGTACACATTCGTTCACTTTACAAACTGCAGTATTACCTTGGAAGTTTAAATTGTTCTTTATTAACGGAAATGATTGGGATTCATATCACGCTCTTTCTCCGTATCCGATAAAGCCTTTTTCTATTCCTGTACATTCTGCGTTTCATCAGAATTTATCAAAACTTTCTGGTATTCCCAATCAGTATTCTGATTATGATGCCATTATCATGCATAAAGCTTTAACAGATATCTTGTGTGATTTATACCTGGCAAATATACCAGCACCCACTCCTTCCTCTTCCATTCCTGAGTATCTGGTAGAGATGAAAAATCAATTTGATTATCATTATCAAATGAAGTTTTCACTTTCTAGTTTAGAGAATACGCTCAAAATCAATAAATACAGACTTTGCAGAGAATTTTCTAAATTTTATGGGATGCCTCCTTTACAATACTTAAACCAAAAAAGAATTGAAATAGCAAAAGAAATGCTGCTCACCACAGATTATAATATCCATGAAATAAGCAGCTATATCGGTTATGAAAATACAAATCACTTTATTAATTTATTTAAAAAGAGCACAAACCTTACCCCAAGCGCATTTAAACAAACGGTATTGGTGGAGCAATCTGCTTTGCACTCTCCCGTTCAATAAGTTTACCCGCAACTACAAATGTCCCGGTAGAATAGTTCTGGTTGTTTATTTTATGGAGGAGTATGTGAAGCGTCCGCTTAGCCATTTCAATCATGTCAATGGCATAAGTAGTAAGACCAATTGTTACAAATTGCTCACTTAAAAAATCATCAAAACCCACAACAGAAATATCCTCCGGTACCAGGTAGCCTGCGTCCTTTAATTTTCGCATCATAAAGCTGGCTGTCAGATCGCAGTTACAAAAAAACGCCGTAGGCATGTCCTTTGGCAAAGTAAATTTTGTTTCATAATTTAATTGCCCTGACTCCCTGTCTCTGTCGTCAATGAACCATTCTTCTTTCCACACTTCTCCGTGCTCCATGACGGATTTCAGATACCCCAGAAAACGTTCATCAATACTTGATGTTGCCAATCTTGTTCCAACAAATCCTATTTTTTTATGTCCCAGCTCAAACAAATAGTTGGTCATCTGATATCCTCCCTGTAAATTATTAAATACTACTGAATCACAAGCTGATCCTACATTGGATGCGTCCAGTTCTACTAATGGCAAGCCTAAATTAGAGGTTAAAAAAACAGAATACTTTTTTCTAAAACTTCCCATGATAATTAAACCATCAATTTTTTCTTCCTGAATAATCTGCGGTATTCTACACTCGTTTTCATCTTCCTCATTTACCACCTCTAGAATCATAAAACTCTTTTTTTGTTTTGCTTTTTGCATAATTTCCTGATATATCTTCCAATAAAAAGATTGATTTTCAGCTAAGTATCTCTCAGCAACCACAATCCCAAGAACATATATTTCTTTTTTTGCTAAGTCCTTAACTTTTGTCTTTTTTTCATATCCCATCTTTGCTGCTAATTCAAGAATACGCTTTCTGGATTCTTCACTTACCCCTTTTTGTCCGGATAATGCCTTTGATACAGTTACAACACTTACATTCATCTTCTTTGCAATATCTGCCATCTTCACTGTCCTACCCATTCTTGCACCTCTACTTTTTTACTTTTCAACGATTCTTTCACCATTCAACCATTTTAAAAATATTTTTGCATTTTGCATATTTTTAGCATTATTCGCAATTCCCACAACCGGGTTCTTTAATATAGTACCTAATTTTTTGTACTCGGCACTATCTGCGATGTTGACTCCATAGGGTAGAATTTCACCTTGTCCTGTTTCCTTATCTTCAAATGATATGTCATCATTCTCCTTGTATCCAGCCGCATAAAGAAATTGATTGGTATTTCTTTCTAATTCGTCCTCCTCCAATACAGTATTCAAGTCCTGCATGAATCCATACCCGGCAAAGGTTCGAATTACTTCTTCATTTGCTATCACAAGATCAATTTGATGGTTACTTAGATACACTTCCAACTTATTAAGACCATCTCCGTCGGTATAAAAGGAATCATCGATTGTTACAAAAGTACGGTCTGTCCCATTGTTAAAAATCTTTTCTAATTCCTGTTCAACCTTTTGTGTTTCTTCATCATTTAGAATATCATCGACTACAGCGACATATAATATGGATTCACTCTTATGTAATATATGCCAGCAAAGTGATACTACAATGGCTATTCCTACTGCGGTGCATAGGATTTGAAATAGATAGTAATCTTTAAAATATGTAATTTTTTGTCTGGTACTAAGAATTTTCCATTGATTTTTCTCTATTTTCACCTTTAGCTCCCTACTGTTTTCTTTACTATTGATAATCAGTATATCTGCCGAACTAAATTGTGTCAATACATTAAGCTAAATAGAATTATATTTAACCATTTATTTAATCTCTATAACTCTATGTATTAAGGGTATCATCATAGAAGCATTTACTAAAATAGTTCCCCTCCCTTTCCTGAATTTCATAAATACCACATTCCACTTCAAAGACATAGCCTTCTACACGTTTTTGATTACACTGATAGCATCCTTTTTTTAACGCAATGACTGCCTTAGCACCAAATGGGACTTCAAAATAATAACTTACTTTACCTTCTTTATCATACATCCACTCACTAATATAGGTTCCCATAGCAGTATTGAATAAAGCCTTTACAAAACCAAGTCTTTCATCGGGATGAGGGGCAAGAAGAGCATATCGAAATCCTGCCTCTTCCTCGCAGGGATTAAAACCACAGATATAACGATACATCCAGCTTTCGATACTTCCATAGCTGTAATGATTCAGGCTATTCATTCCCTCTGGGTTCATACTGTTATCCGGCATCACAGAATTCCATCGTTCCCAAATCGTGGTTGCACCAAGGTTCACGGCGTATAACCAACCAGGATAGTCTTCATTTAACAACAAATCAACGGCCAGCTTATGATTGCCCGTTTTGGAAAGTGCAGGACAAAGAACAGTTGTTCCTACAAAACCGGTATTTAAATGTTTTTTATTTTCAAAAATCAGATTTTTTAATTTTTGTCCTTCCTTTTTCTCTTGTTCTGGCATCAATCCAAACTCAATTACTAGAGCGGATGCAGTCTGCGTCTTGCAGATGCATAAACCGTTTTTATCAAAATAAGTCTCATGTATCGCTTTCTTAATTTCTTCTGCTAATGTCTCATAGAAAATGCTATCCTCCTCTAGACCAAGAATTTTTGCTGCTTTACCTACGATTTTGCTGCAATGGTAATAATAAGCGCTCGCTATAAATAACGCATTGGTTGCACCAAATGGTCCCGGCTTTTCATTGTCAAGTGCAAGCCAATCGGCAAAGTGAAAGCCATCCTTAACCAAATGCTTCCCCCCTAATGCTTCTTCCTTTTTCTTTTGATAATCCACCCACGCTTTCATTCCTGGATAGGTTTCTAAAAGCAAAGTTTTACTGCCATAATGCAGATAAACATTCCAAGGGATAATAACCCCCGCATCAGCCCAAGGGCAAGAACCGTGTTCTGAAATCATATCATGTTTTAATCTTGGAACTACATTTGGTACAGAACCCTCTAATATACTTTGCTCTGCACGCATATCCCACAAGTACTTCCGATAAAAGGCGGGCATATACATATTAAAGCAGGCCGTATCTGAAAAAATCTGTGCATCACCAGTCCATCCCAATTTTTCATCCCTTTGAGGACAATCGGTTGGAACATCTAAAAAATTATCCTTTTGACTCCACAATGCATTGGAAAATAATTGATTTACCTTTTTATGTCCTGTCTCTATCTTACCAATCTGATCAATGTCACTTCGTATGTGATATGCTTCAAAATTCTCTTTTATTATTGGTTCTGCGCATTCCACTTTCATATAGCGAAATCCAAAAAAGGTAAAGTGTGGTCGAACATGAGCCTTCTTCCCATCTGAAATATAAGTAAACTTTGCCTTTGCCGTTCGATAGTTCTCGTTGTAAAAACATCCCTCCTGCATAATCTCAGATGCAGTCAAACATATTATAGTATCTTTTGAAAGGTTACAATTGAATTCTACCCATCCGGTTATATTTTGACCAAAATCCAATACTTGTTCGCCTTTTTTGGTTTTAATTAATTGAAGTGGTTTTAATTTTTCTTTCTTAATAATCGGTAGGCTATATCGATCGGTTAAGGGACCGCATTGGATTGGTTCCCGTTCTACTACCTCCTGATAGTCGAACATCGCTTCTAATCTGGCATCGTAAAGCTCTCCGTCATAGATATTACTATCCATGATAGCAGACGGTTTGCACTGCCAGCTTGTATCCGTTCCCACAAACAGACTGGTTTTGTCTTCATATTCGATATGAAGCTCTTGTATTAGATAATAACTGTCACCATAAACATCCGTATAGCCGCCGTCAAAACCAAGTCTGCCTTTATACCAGCCTGCACCTAGCAATACTTCTATTTGATTTTTCCCTTCTATTAAGTATTTAGTAATATCGTAGGTATGAACCTGAAGATGAAAATCATACGAGTGATACCCCGGAGCAAGAAATTCATTTCCTACCTTTTTCCCATTTAGATATAGCTCATAGAGTCCAAGTCCGGTCAAATAAGTTCTTGCTTGTTTTACTTTTTTATCAATTGTAATTTCTTTATAAAAGCATGGGTGAATTTCTTTGTCAAATGTTGGTGAAATCCACTTAGCCCTCCATGCTTCCTTTAATTTACCGGTTTCAAACCAACTTTTTTGGCAGGCACTTTCCCCATTTTCAGCGGTCACTGCTACCTCCCAGCTATACCTGGTTCTTGGCTCTAGCATCAATTGTACTTGGTAGTCCAAACTATTTGCATTTTCATCTTTCCCACTGTCAAAAATAATATGATTGTCCTTTTTCACAATGATTTGCGCATATTTTTGCTTTTTCGCATTTTGATAATCGACTATAATCCAGGAAAAGCTAATTGTATCCATTGTAAAGCCAATTGGTTTTTCAATTTGATTGACTCTTAATTTTGTTATTTTCATTACATTCACCCTTTTCAATATAGTTGATTACTTATCCCTTTACTGCTCCCATCGTAAGACCTTTTGCAAAGTATTTATGAAAAAATGGATAAGCAATTATGATTGGTAATATGGCTACCACTGCAATTGCCATACGAATCGTAGCGCTTGGCATATTCGACATATCAACTCCCATCATATTCTGGGAATTATTTGCCATAAATAAGATATTTTCGTTCATTTTATTTAGCAAAAGCTGTATTGAATATAATTTTTCATCGGTAACGTAATAAAGGCCGTTTGTCCAGTCATTCCAGTAGGAAACTGCCGATAGAAGTCCCACTGTTGCAAGAATTGGCTTTGACAAAGGCAGTATCATTTTAAAGTAAATGCGAAAATGACCACAACCATCTATTTTTGCTGCTTCTATTAATTCCTCTGGAATGCTTTGCTGAAAATAATTTTTTACTAATATTACGGTAAAGCCACTCATTAATAAATTCGGCAAAATTAATCCCCATATTGTATTCTTAACCTTTAATAAATTATTATAAACAAGATAGGTGGGAACTACTCCGCCGTTAAACAACATTGTAATCAACACAAATATAAAAACAGCGTTAACTCCTTTTATGTCCTTTTGTATTAATCCGTATGCAAGCATACTGACCATAATTACACTTAATACAGTTCCTAAGACACTAACCAAAACTGTGACTCCATAGGCACGTCCTATTTGTGTCCACTCCTGAAATATATATTGATAGGCCTCAAAGCTTATATTCTTTGGTATAAACTGATAGCCTGATTTGGTTACATCAAATGCGTCAGACAGCGATGAAGCAATTAAAAGCCAAAAAGGTATCACAGCCAATGCAGACACGATAAATAGTACTGTATGGGCGATTATTTGCATAATTTTGTTACTTTTTGTATGTATTCCCATAAAGACCTCCTTAAAACAAAGCATTTTCTTTGCTTAGTTTTCTTATTATCTGATTTGATATTACAACTAAAGCAGCACCGACAATCGACTGAAACACACAGGCCGCAGCAGACATACTGATATTATTTTGATTCATAAGCGCATTGTACACATAGGTATCAATTGTCTGCGTTACGTTATAAAGCATTCCTGAATTCTTTGGAACCTGATAAAATAAACCAAAGTCAGAATAAAAAATGCGGCCAATATTTAATATGGTAAGTGTAATGATTGTTGGCTTTAAGCATGGAAGTGTAATATTCGTTATCTGTTTCCATTTGGAAGCTCCATCTATTTGAGCCGCTTCATAAAATTCAGGACTAATTCCAATAACACTTGCCAGATAGATAACCGTACCAAAGCCAAGACTCTTCCATTGATTTGTAAATACTAAGATAAATGGCCAATATTTTTGCTGTTGATAAAATGAAATGGATTGATTAATGCCAAAGAAAGGGAGAATAGTAGCATTAATAAAGCCTGTTTCTCCGCTCAAGAATGCATAGGCTAAATAGCTTACAACAACCCATGACATTAAAAATGGCAGCAAAATCAAGGTTTGATAGATTCGGGACGCAATTTTTTGCTGTACTTCATTTAATAAGATTGCAACTGTAATCGGTATGATAATTCCAAGTATAATAAATACTATATTATAAAGTATTGTATTTCTGGTCATAATCAAAGCGGTGTTGCCTTGTGAGAATAAAAACTTAAAGTTATCTAAGCCACACCAAGGACTTTTTAAAATTCCATCCCTAAAATTTAATTTCTTAAATGCAATTATCATGCCAAACATTGGTAAATAGTTATTAATTAAAAAATAGAGAATTCCCGGTAACATGAGTGCATAAACTGGGAGCGCATTTTTCCACCGAAATGATTTCTTTTTCTTTACCATACTTTTCTCCTCCAAATAATTTAATCTTGTAATGAATCTTCCCATCTGTGCCAAAGGGTTTAAAAAAGGAAAGAACGGTGAATGTCCTTCCCTTTCTATTACTGCTTATTCAACATGAATGGATTCTTTATTGTTTCTCTAGCCATAAATCAAATTGAGCTTGATTGTCTGCAATGACGTCTTCAATTCCTGCATTTTTTAAGGCTGAGATAAATTCAGGATATACGCTGTCTAAATCTACACTGCCTGTTTCTAAGGAAGGAAGATATTGTGACATAACACTGTTAATTGCAATGAGCTGATTCGTCATATTCTCACTGTTATAGGAATATCCTACTGCTTTGGATTTGTTACTCATTGATTTTTGTGTAAATGTTTCGTTTGCTTCCTCACTTGTTGCATCAGACCATGTATATTCATATCTTCTGTCTCCATAAAGACCAAGTGTATTATAGTAGCCGCTTGTATCTGCTGTCACACCCTCTGGAAATGTAATTAATTTCTCAGTATCCGTTTTCACATAATGAGTTCCTTCAATTCCCCAATGAATCAAGTTTGCTAAATCGGAATCTTCATACATCAGATTCAAAAATTTCATTGCTGCATCTGGGTTTTTACTGGTTATTGGTATGGTCCAATACGTTCCGCTGTTTGGCGATAAGGAAGTATAATAATTATCCGTAGTTACAAGTGCCACAAATTCTTTGCCATATTGAGTTTCAGAATCTGGAATCATTTCCGGTTTATTTAACATTGGAAAAGAGCAGATAACTCCTGTGCTTAATAACTCTGTTTTTAAGGAATCTGTTGTTGCTGCATCCGGCATAATATAGCCTGCTTCATACCACTCTCTGACTGTTTTTAAGTAATTATAATAATCCTCTGTTTCATACAAATTTACTATTTTTGTGCTGTCCGTTCCCATCAGTACACCCGAATTGGCGGTTGCACCCAAGGTATCTGCAATTCCAAAGTATCCGTATGCTGTTGCTGCTGAAACGTCTGTTCCAATAATTCCATATGGATACATATCTGGATGTTTTTCCTTAATCGCTGCAAAGATCTCTGTAAAATCATTAAGTTGATACTGATCCTTTACAGTCACACCAATTTCATCAAGAACATCCTTTTGAATGAGCAAAGATCCTTGTGCTCCGTAGTTATAAAGTACAGGAGAAATTCCATAAATCTCATCGTTAACTACCGTACCGTCCGTAATTGGGTATTCCTCCATTAATTTTGAAATCGTAGGTGCATTTTCGGTAATTAATAGATCCAATGGCTCTAGTGATGCACTGTTTACGTAATTTGACACACCTTGAAATGCATTCATCATTAAATCAATTTGTTCTCCTGAAGTAATCCATAAAGAATACTGTGAAAATGTTTCAGGAATTGAAATTGCCTTAAATTCAACCTCAACGTTAATCTTTTCTTTTGTAATTTCATTAACAGCATCCTGTACCTTTAATAAATCTGCCGGTGTATTTCCTGCTGTTAAATATGTCATTACAATATGTGCCGTCTCCTGACTTGCCTGTTCATCACCTGTGTCTTGACTCGTTGTATCTTGACTGGTTGACTGCTCACTTGATTGATTCTTGGTACCACATCCCATAAACATGGTTGCGGTCAACACGGTCATTAGTAATAATGATAGTATTTTCTTTTTCATATTCATCCTCCTTTTATCGATATCAATATTATAGAACACTATTTCTCTTATGTATCCTCCAATTCCGATTGACAAATTATACAATAACGACGTATTTTACCACATTTCCGACTTTTATATGCACATTTCCTATATGAAAAGAAGCCAGATAAATTTGACTTCTATCTGACTTCTTTTACTAGCATTTCTTACCTTTTAAATATTGATTCTGATAATCTCTTGGCGTTTTTCCATAATATTTTTTAAACATTTTTGTAAAATAAGAATAATTTCCATATCCCACCTTTGCTGAAATCATACTTATGGTAAGCACATTGCTTTCTAGCAGTTCTTTCGCCAAAAACATCCTTTGGCTTGTAATATAATCAATTAAGGTTTGTCCTTTTTGTTTTTTAAAAAGCCTCGTTAAATAATCCGGACTTAAAAATACCATTTTGGCTATTTCCTCTACAGTCAGGTTATCAGATATATGATTTTGAATATAATGTTCCACCTCATTTAAGGGGTCTTTTACCTTTTCCTCCTCATTGATCCCTTTCTTTTCACTCAATTCCTTTATAAAACGCTTTCCATACTCTAAATATTCCTGTGTCCGATAGGTGTTCTTAATCTCATCGCTTGCCCTCTGTAGTATCTCCAACAGCTTCTTTGGCGGGATGGGCTTTAGTACATAATCAAAACATTTTAAGGAGATAGCCTGTTTGGCATATTGAAATTCATCATGACAAGTCAGAAAAATACATAACGTATTGGGATAATGCTCTCTGACCCATTCTACTAAATCTAAACCTGTGCCATAAGGCATCTCAATGTCACAGACTAAAATAGCAACCTTTTCGTTTTGAAAAATATTAAGCGCCTGAGAATAGCTATTAGCTGTAAAAATATTATCAAAATCAAGTCTGTCCCAATTTACACTGTCTAAAATTCCTTGTATTGCATATATTTCATCATCTACAATTAATAAGTTCATATATTACCTCCGCACAACTGGAAATTCCATCCATACCTGTGTACCATAGCCCTCTGAACTGCTGATAGACAAAACAGCCTCTTCCCCATAATATAAATTTAAACGCCGTCTGCAATTCCATATTCCGATATGCTTACCTATTCGGTCATGAATAATTACTCCATCCTTTAACTGCTGCAATCTATCCTCGCTCATGCCGCATCCTGTATCACAGATTGAAATGGACATCTTATTTCCATCCGACTTGATAATAAGTATAATCTCAATCAAGTCATCCATTTTCAGAGCGTATTTTATAGAGTTTTCAACAAAATTCTCGATAATAAGTGGGAGAATCAAAAGCTCGCTTATGCCTTCATCAATATCATATACGCAGGTAAATTTCTCTGGAAACCGTATCTTTTGTATTTCTAAGTAATTCTTAACAAAATGTATTTCTTCTTTTAATGTTACCAAATCATTTGCATTACGTAAAGAATATCTAAAATATTCCACTAACAAAAGGGTGTAGTCCAGAATATATTTGTAATTTTGTGATTGCGCCAGGCTATAAATCATATTTAAGGAATTTAACAATAAATGAGGATTGATCTGCAAACGCAGATTTGTCTTCTCAATATCCAGCCTCTCAATATCCTTTTCATAAGATTCAATTCGAAGGTTTTGTATCTGACCAGCCATATTGTTAAAGACCTCTTTCACATGTTCAAATTCTGTTGAATTAAGCCTGCCTTTCATACGATAATCAATATTGTCCTTTTCAATTTCCTGCATTGCGTGGTTTATTGCTTTCAAAGGTCTTAATACCATTCTATAAAGCGCTATAATTAAAACAGGGATTAAAAAAAAACTTAAGATTCCCAATACCAGAATGTTTTTTTCCAGAAACGGTATTTCGTTATTGATTTCTTTAAATGGAACAATTCTTGCTATTTCATAGTCCAATACTACTGACGGCTGGTAAATTACATAACATTTTTGCTCTATCTGATTAATCGTTATGACCTGCTCCTTTTTTGATAAAATTACGCTTTTGTCTACATCACCTGCTATTATATTTCCCTGCTTATCGACCAGACAGATTTTTTCTCCGTTAATATCAGACGTTTTTTCCATATTTTCTAACATGTTATCCAAATCACACAGCATTCCAAAGGAAAAGTACTCATAATTCACCAGATGCAATAAATATTTTTGATTATTGATATTTATGATTTCAAATGATAAAGGGGGAATCTCTTTTAAATCATTATTGCCCAGATAGTCTGCAACCTCTTGCTTTTGCACATAGGATATCTTAAGGGGATCATTCGTTATATATATACTATTATCCCAATTCACTTTAAGAAAAGCTAAGTCGCTAAATACATTATTTTCTCTTTTCGTTTTCAGCTTTTTCCAAAATTCAAAGGCTGCAATATTCTTTTGCCCCACACTGTAACCAGGCTGCAGCTCCAAATAATTTTCCTGCATAATATCCTCAAGCGCATTTCTCATGTAATCAAGTCCATTATCCAAATCTGACACATGAATGGATAGCGCATTTTGATAAGAAGTAAAAAGTGCCTCCTCTACGTTGTGAATCATATGCTTTGCAGTTATAATTAAGAGTATGTTGATTGGAATAATCGTTATACATGCAACTAATACGATACGAAATGTTAAAGAATGTATCAATTGTTTTATTTTTCTTTTCATTTTTCTCATCCTTTATGGTTATATATCCTGTTAATTTTTAAGTATACCCCAAAATATCAAAATTGAATAGTTGATTTATAATCTCATTTATCTTATCGAATTTTGTCGAAAATGTAAATAAATTGGATTAAAAAAATCAATTTCATGTTAATCTTGACCAAATTAGTACACTATGTTAAAATCATAACAAGGAGGTATCACATGCTTATTACCAGAGAATGCGATTATGCAGTCCGAATCATTCGAGCACTTGCTCAAGGAGAGCTTACCAGTATTTCTTATATTTGCGAAAAGGAACATATTACTATGTCAATTGCGTATAAGATTGCAAGGAAGCTTGAGAAAGCTGGATATTTAAAAAGTTACCGCGGTAATGCAGGCGGTTATGCTTTAAATTGTGATTTGGCAAAAACAACTTTATATGACATATTAACCGTCATTGATCCTAAGCTATTGCTGATTGAGTGTATGCAGACAGGCTATGAATGTTCTTTAAATGCGCCTGTACATCCTTGTCTTGTACATCATGAATTTTGTAGAATTCAAAGCAAGCTGAATCAAGAGCTAAAAGCGAAATCTTTGGCAGATATTTTACATGTGTAATTTTTTTGCCTCAATCTATACTATTTTAGTACAGTATAACATGTTAATTAAGGAGGAATTACTATGAATCAATGTTATGGATGCAATACCTGTAAAAGTGCTGACAAACCACTGGAAGGTTTCATTCAGTCGTTACCAATGGAAACATCCCACCACCGTGTGGAAAAACAAAGTACCAAATGTGGATTTGGATTGCAGGGAGTCTGTTGCAGACTATGTGCTAACGGTCCTTGTCGTATTACCCCAAGCTCACCCAGAGGAATCTGCGGAGCCAATGCCGATACCATTGTGACCAGAAACTTTCTAAGAGCCGTTGCTGCAGGAAGTGGCTGCTACATACATATTGTTGAAAACACCGCTTTAAATTTAAAAAATACAGCCAAAATCAAAGGTGAATTAAAGGGAATTGCTTCTCTTGATCATTTGGCAGACATCTTTGGTATCAAAGAGGACGATGTATATGCTAAGGCAGAAAAGGTTGCTGATGCTGTATTGGGGGATTTGTATAAGCCGGAATATGTCCCAATGGAGCTGGTTGAAAAGGTTGGCTATGCTCCTCGCGTAAAACGCTGGAAAGAGCTTGGCATTATGCCCGGCGGTGCAAAATCAGAAGTTTTTAAAGGAGTAGTCAAATGCTCTACTAACCTCAATTCCGATCCTGTAGATATGCTTCTTGACTGCTTGAAGCTTGGTATCTCAACCGGTGTATACGGTCTGACACTAACGAATTTATTAAATGATGTATTGCTAGGACAGCCAGAGCTTCGTATGGCTCCTGTTGGTCTTCGCATAATTAACCCGGATTATATTAATATTATGATTACCGGTCATCAGCATACCATATTTGTTGATTTGCAGGAAAGACTTATTTCCAAAGAAGCAATCGCCAAAGCGAACGCAGTCGGTGCAAAGGGCTTTAAATTAGTTGGCTGTACTTGTGTCGGTCAGGATTTGCAACTAAGAGGCGCTCATTATACCGAGGTATTTGATGGTCATGCCGGAAATAACTACACCAGTGAAGCTATACTTGCTACCGGTGCGATTGATGCTGTTCTTTCTGAATTTAACTGCACATTGCCCGGAATTGAACCAATCTGTGATGAGCTTAATATTAAACAGATTTGTCTGGATGATGTGGCCAAAAAAGCAAATGCTGAACTACTAAAATTTGATTTTGAAAACCGTGAAGAACAAAGTGATATTATAATAGATAAAGTCATTGAATCCTACAAAGTGCGTCGTGGAATCGTTCCATTGAATTTGATGAAAGAGCATGGAAATGACCACTCATTAACCGGTGTCAGTGAAGGTTCTTTAAAAGCATTTCTTGGCGGAAGCTGGAAGCCTCTTATTGACTTAATTGTTGCAGGAGAAATTAAAGGAATCGCAGGCGTAGTGGGTTGTTCAAATCTGACCGCAGGCGGTCATGATGTACTGACTGTTGATCTTACTAAGGAATTGATTGCAAGAGACATCATTGTACTTACCGCAGGCTGTTCCTCAGGTGGTATCGAAAACTGTGGCCTTATGACTCCAGAAGCGGCTGAATTGGCCGGTCCTAAGCTTAAAGCTGTCTGTAAAAAGCTGGGAATACCTCCTGTCCTTAATTTTGGACCTTGTCTTGCAATTGGTCGGTTGGAAATTGTTGCGACCCAAATTGCTGCTGAGCTAGGCGTAGACCTTCCACAATTACCACTTGTGCTCTCTGCCGCGCAATGGCTGGAAGAGCAAGCGTTAGCTGATGGCTGCTTTGGTTTATCCCTTGGCTTACCACTCCATCTTGGCTTGCCTCCATTTATAACAGGCAGTAAAACGGTTGTAAAGGTATTAACACAAGATATGAAAGAATTAACCGGCGGTCAGGTTATTATAAACTCTGATGCCATAGAAAGTGCTAATATACTGGAACAAATTATTATGGAAAAACGTATCGGTCTTAACATATAGGAGGATTGCATATGAGACGAATAATCATTGATGCAACAAAATGTGATGGCTGCAAGAATTGTACACTGGCTTGCATGCAGGCACACAGTGAAAGAGAAGGCAGTATCTATGACCTTGATTTGACTGATATTAGCAATGAATCCAGAAATCTCATCGTACAGGCTTTTGATGGAACTTATAAACCAATCTTTTGCCGCCATTGTGACCAGCCTGAATGTGTGATGTCCTGTATGAGTGGCGCTTTGCAAAAAGATAAAGAAACCGGACTTGTACTTTATAACGAAGCCAAATGCGGTTCCTGCTTTATGTGCGTCATGAACTGTCCTTATGGAGTATTAAAGGCAGACACTAAGACAAGAACAAAAGTAATCAAATGTGACTTTTGTATTGATGCAGGGGGCGAGCCAAGCTGTGTAAAGGCATGTCCGAAACAGGCAATCTATGTAGAGGAGGTATAAGAGATGATTCATTTGATAATCGGTGCAGGAGCTGCTGGAATTACGGCTGCCAAAACCTTACGTGAGTTAGATTCAGATGCAGCTATCATTATGATTTCTGCCGATGAGTTTGTTCATTCCCGCTGTATGTTACATAAATATATAAGTGCGGAACGTAATGAAAAAACACTATCCTTTGTATCCGATCATTTTTTTGAAGAAAATGATATTATGTGGATGAATAAAACCTATGTCAATCACGTTGATACCGCTTCGCAAGAAGTAGAATTACAAGATGGCACCCATATGTTTTATGATAAACTGCTTATCGCCACAGGTGCGAACAGTATAATTCCGCCAATCGGACATTTTAAAGAGTCTAAGAACGTATTCGGCCTTAGAAATCTAAGTGATGCACAGCAAATATCCAACCTTTCCGCCAGTGCTAACCGCATCTTAATCGTTGGCTCTGGATTGGTGGGAATGGATGCAGCTTATGCATTTTTAGAAATGCATAAAAATGTTACAATAATAGAAATGGCTGACAGAATATTACCGACTCAATTAGATGCAACCGCCGGCAAAGCATATCAAAAGCTGTTTGAACAACATGGCTGTAAATTTATCCTAGGCAAAAAGGCCTCCGAAACAATCCAAAACAAAGATGGAAACATTGAAGCTGTCATTTTGGATGATGGCACCAAAATAGAGTGTGATCTCATTATTGTTGCTGCTGGCGTTTGCCCAGCCGTTGCATGTGTTGACAATACAGACATTGCAACAGAACGCTTTATCATAGTTGATGATTTTTTGCAGACCTCCGATAAAAATATATATGCTGCCGGAGATGTAACAGGACTTTCCGCCATCTGGCCTAATGCCATGAAGCAAGGGCAAATCGCAGCTTACAATATGTGCGGTAAAAAAGTGCAATATCTTGACCAATATGCCATGAAAAACACAATGAACTTCTACGGACTCACTACCCTGTCTCTTGGAAGAGGCATAGCAGATGAGAATGACAAAGTAATAATATGTGAGGATGCCAATAATTACAAAAAAGCAATTTTAAAAGATGGATGTCTGTCACATATTATGCTTCAAGGTAACATTGATTACAGCGGCATATATCAATTTTTAATTAAAAATAAAATTAAACTGCATTTAGATAAAACAGATATCTTTCATCTTTCCTTTGCTGATTTCTATAAAATAGATAAAACAGGTCAGTATACCTACCAATAAAACAATAACTAACATTACATAAGCATAGAAAATGCCAAAATCGATACCACGACTTTCGGCATTTTTTATGCTGCCGAGTAATTATCTTGCTGTGGTAAAATAATAAAATTAGTAAATCTTATAGAATAAAAGAATATTATTTTGATGTTATAAATTTCTTCATGTTATTGACATATTTTATACACTTTTAAAGTTATTTATTAACAATTAATTCAATTTCTCATCACGGTTTCTACACAAATTAATATTATACTTAATTCATCAGTTAAGTTAATCACTTATTTATATAGATAATCTTTTTCATATTTACTTAAGGAATTAAATTCCTTAAGCTCCCTCCCCCTAAAAGTAACCGTAATGGTTACTTTTTTTATTATATAGGAAAGACCTTAGTGAGGGATTAGAAAGCTGATGCGGACTTGTCCTCTTTGTTCTCTCATAGGAAAGTCCTTTTTGAGTACAAATTTATTGTTTCTGTTTCTATCGTTACAGGGTATTTTCTTTGACCGCGCAAAAAAGAAAGACTTCATATAAAAGTCTCTCTAATTTTTTTTCATCGTTATTATATTTGTTTTTAATATGGATTGGTCTAATCATTAAATACCAAAATAAGTTAAAACTTCATTATCTATATTCAATTCTGATAAAGCAAAAACAGTACATTTTAATGCTTTTACTTCTAAAATGTACTGTTACACTGTTACTTCTCCTCCAATCTCTATATGCTGTTTAACTCTATACTCTTGTTGCAAATTTTATATAATACTTAATTATCTTTCCAAATCCAATACAAAAACTTTTATTTCATTACTAAAGATGCATTATGTCTTCCAGCATTTTCACGAAAGTACTAGGCTTCATCTGAAAGGAATTGCTCATTCGAAAAATAACGTCAAGTGTAGGGTTTCTTTTTTTTCGTTCTAACAAACTAATATAAGTTCTATCCATATTACATAAGTGTGCTAATTCCTCCTGCGACATGCCATTTTTTTTTCTCTCCTGTTTAATAACGATGGAAATTGCCTCTTTTAACTCCAAATTTATCACCTCGCTATCTATACATTATGAAAAAAATAACTTTTAAGTTCTACGGACTATAGTCACATTTTTAATATGGTGCTATAATGAATACTAGGTATTAATCTTATGATTATAGCAAAATAATATAATGCGCTAAAAACAGCTTAATCAGTACCTTTTAGTATATGCAGATATATATAATTATATATTAATAATATCAAAAATAAATTTAAAAATGCATAATACAAACGTATCAGGCATTTAAAGAAGGAGGGATATCATTAAAATTTCTAAAGCTTTGTTTCATTTACATACTATGAAAAATCTCACTGGCTAAAGAAATAGGCTACACAAGTAGCTAATGATAAAAAGGAAAAGGAGACGAAAGATATGACGAAACTGTTGAAAAAAGCATCTATTAAACTAAAACTATTGATTGGCTTTTTATTTATTGCCGCAATCTCAGTAGCTGTAGGCTTAGTAGGTACCATAAGCATGGACAAAATAGCGGATCATTCAGAAACCATGTATTCTTATAATCTGGCAAGCATTGATGATTTACATATCATTAAAGAAAATCTTTTGAACGTCAGAACTCAACTGCAAAAGGCAGTTTTATATCAAGATCCTGATCAAACAAAAGATTCCATTGAAAGCATTGATGAATTCACCCAAATCAATGAGACATATATTGATAGCTATGATAAATTTTCTTTATCAGATAAGGCGAGAGAAATATGGAATAACTTCTTAACGGATATGGATGCCTATCGTACTGCCAGAGAGGAAGTATTGACGTTGGCATCTGCCGGTAAATATGAAGAAGCCTCGAACAGCTTAAGCTCCGTAACACAGATAAGGGAATCTATGTTTGACAAGCTAAATCAGTTAATTGAATTGAACCAGCAAATGGCTCAGGCAAGTGACGCTGAAAACAAAGGCCTTGCAAATACCAGTTCAACTACCATGTCCATGATGATAGTTGTAGGTTTAATACTATCTATATTCATTGGCTTAAGATTATCCTTAAATATTTCCAAATCCATCAATAAGGGATTGGAATTTGCATCTGCTCTTGGTGAAGGTGATTTGACAGTGGTAATCAAAAATAGCAGTCAGGATGAACTTGGCAGGATGATTGATGCTTTAAATCTAGCTAAAGACAACATGAGAAAAATTGTTTCAAGTATTGTAGTACAGACAGAGGAAGTATCAGCCTCTAGTGAAAAGCTTTCTGCTACACTTGAAGAAGTGTCTCAAAGCTTTGAAACCATGAATACCAGCACCTCAACTATTTCAGATGGTGTAATGGATATTCGTGCTGCAACAGAAGAATTAACGGCTACCGTAGAACAGGTAAATACAGGTGTCACTCAATTAGCTACCAGTTCTTCTGACGGAAGCAAGGAAGCTGTTGATATTAAAGCCCGTGCAATACAAATTAAGGACAAGGGCACCGAATCAAGACAATTAGCTGACAGTATGTACCATGATAAACAGGTCAATATACTGGATGCAATTGAAAAAGGAAAGGTAGTTGAAGAAATTTCCAATATTGCAAATCTGATTAATGACATTGCAAGTCAAACAAACCTGTTGGCATTGAATGCTTCTATTGAAGCAGCCAGAGCTGGGGAGCATGGCAGGGGCTTTGCAGTAGTCGCAAGTGAAATTGGTGCATTAGCAGCACAATCAACAAATTATGTCAGAGAAATTACAGATGTGGTTAACAATGTTAAAAATGCATTTAGTAATTTAGCCGATAACTCAAAAGAGATATTAGGCTATGTGGACACAAGGGTCAGAGGGGATTATGATTTACTTGTAGATACAGGAATCAATTATGAAAAGGATGCAATTTATGTAAGCAGCCTTTCGCAGGATACCGCCAGCATGGCACAGGAGCTTAATGCTTCAACCGAAGAAATCACAAGCGTGATTCAAACGATTGCTTCCAATATAGAGGATACAGCAATCAGCTTTACTCAAATTCAGGAGAATATGAATGAAACTAATATCGCAATGGAGCAGATTGCCAAAACGGCAGAAAATCAGGCTACTATAGCAGAAACACTGAATAAACTAACTTCTGGCTTTAAAATATAAAAAGCTAAGATACTGATTAGCATAACCTAATTACTTTTGATATTAAGATTATAATAATATATATCTAAAAAGGAAGCTTATCATTTGCTTAAGCTTCCTTTTACTGATTATGATACCATTACTCTTTCCAACCGCTCACCTAAACGACTTACAATTTCATTTGAAATCGTATTTGTCTGGCTTGCCATATCACAGGCCGTTATTTCTTTCTCTTTCGATTTTCCAATAACAACTGCAATATCACCACACCTTACTGCATCAAGCTCTGTTACATCAATTAGAGTTTGATCCATACAAATGCGGCCTATTATATTCGCTTCAAAACCATCAACTAATACCCGTCCACCCCCCTTTGAAAGAGCGCGTGGCAGACCATCTGCATAACCAATTGATATAACCGCTAACTTCATATCTCGTTTTGCTATATATTGTCTTCCATATCCCGCTGATTCCCCCTTATAAAGCTGCTTGACCTCAATTATTCTTGCTTTAACCGCTAAAACTGGTTCTAAGAATACATCACTTTTATTTACATCCTCTTTCGAACTTAAAATTCCATAAAGTGCAATACCAACTCTTGCATAATTTCCACCTAAATGCGGATAGTTTAATATTCCATAGCTTGCCAGAATATGCGTCTTAGAACAAATAATTCCTCTTAGTTTCAACTTCTCTATTACCTCAAAAAATACTTTTCCCTGATTATTGGTAAATATTTGATCCTCAGTCTCTGAAGAATCAGACGAACATAAATGTGTATAAATTCCCTCTATCTTTAAGTTTTTCATTTTGAAGATATCGAATAGCTCATTGATATTTTCACTTCGTTCTCCTAGTCGGTGCATTCCCGTATCAATGCATAGATGCACTCTAAATTTTTTTCCATACTGATTCATGCTATTCGCATAGGAGTAATCGATAACAGTCTGTATCAGCTTATATTTTCTTAATAGAGGAAACTGCTTTGGATGGGTATAACCTAATATAAGGATATCGCCTTTAATCTTGTTTTTTCTCAGCTTAATGCCCTCAAGAACCGTGGCTACACAAAAGGCTTTGATACCCATTGCATTTAATTCTTTTGCAATCAAAACTGCTCCATGACCATATGCATCTGCCTTAACAGCAGGCATCAACTCACATTCAGGGGGCAGCTTTGTGCGAAGTTCATTTACATTATGACAAAGCGCATTCCGATTCAACTCTATCCAGGCGCGCCCATAGTGAAATTCCTCTCTCCTGCCTCTTTGCAAAAGGTATGACAAAGCAGCAGCTATGATAAAAGAACACAGGCTTACCAATAAATAATGAATCAGACTATTTTCCACTAATATATGGAACAGACCTGTAGCTTTTGAAAAACCTCTTATCAAAATGATAACAAGAGGGTGAAGCACATAGATAAAACCTGCAATAACACGCATCCTTTTGGAAGATTGTGTTTTGAAAGATAAAATAAACTGAAACCCAAAATACATGCACGGCAAAAGTGCAAAATACATACTGTCATGACGTTGCAATGACAGCAGCTTTAATGTAAAACCCTCAAATGTCATAGCAATCATAGACAATAGAAAACCCCAAAGACAAACTTTTCTGCTAACATGCTTCTTAGAATGATTTAATAAGGCACCCATCATCAAGAAAACCGGTGTATAAAACAGACCATTTCTTGTATAGGTGTATAAGAAAAAACCTACGCGATAAACAGTCCGAAGAACAGGTATGTGATTACTCAGTCCAAAGTAACTGTCACCAAACAATCCGAATAAATATAAACTAAAAGTAATGATAACCACCTGCTTATAAGAAAACCTTTTGATTAAAATACATAAAAGAAGCACTCCACTAATACAAGCAGGAAGATACCAAAGGTGATAAAATGTACCATCAAACACTAGCAATCGAAAGAAATCTAAAAAAGTTAAATTTCGATATAATCCAGCATAAAATCCAATGGGCAGATAGAGAAGAATGGCTCCCGCATAAAAAATCAAATTATTTTTGATAAAACAAATTATGACACTCTTATTTCTATTAGGGGAAAATAGATAATCTGGAAGAATAAAAAAGCCCGTTACCATAAGAAAAAAGGGGACTGCAATCCGTGCAATTACTCTGGTCAATAGATAATCAGCATTGAAACTTATGCCGGTCAGGGGTGAGGTATGGATGGAAACAATGAGAAAAGCAGCTATCAGCTTAAAATAATCCAGCCCACCGTAATTTTTTCTATCCCCCATTTTATTTCCTCCATTCTGTAATCACAAAACCATCCACATTATTACCTGATATTAGGTACTTCGCATTTATATCCATTTCTAACTGTGCAGTTTCCTGATCGATTCCTTTTTGATAGGATATATAATATTTAGTATTCGTATTTTTGTAGGTATAGCTGCTGTTACCAAATGGATATTGCTTTAAGAAAGAGGTATACTCTTCTAGCGTCAATTTGTTTTGAACTATAATAGCAGCATGAGGAATTCCGACATAGCGAAAATGCCATGGTTCATGAGCAATTTTTGTTATATTTTCTTTTCCCATAGGATAACGCTCTATAAACCCAAAATGTGCTGCTCTTTCCCTGAAAGTCTGGCAAATACCTGTATATGGAAATTCAGGACAGATAAAATTAATATTTTCTTGCCTTATTCCCAAATCAATTGCAAGACCTGTCTGATGTTCGCTGTGACCGGGCAGCGCCACAAACTTTTCTGTGAATTCTGCCCCCTGCTCTTGTAATGACTGTTGAAAGATAGTTTGCTGTTCTTTCAACGTTCGATAGCCGCTGACTGCTGTTATTTGCGGCCACCCATTGATGTCATGCATTAGCAACGACAATGCCCTTGCAGCCGTATGCTCCATTAATATATTATTTTTGTCCTCGGCTAATGTCAGAAGACATCTATTATGGTTTTCTTGATATGCATAACTTTGATTAACCAAAATTAGGTTCCCAGCATGAATGGCTTCTCTTAATAGTGTTATTTTCATTCTTTCACCGCCAATTCTATGACTTTTGATATTATTTGTTCAAATGTAATTCCAATCGCTTTCATCATACTTGGAAAACGACTATGGGCTGTAAACCCAGGTATTGTATTGACTTCATTAAATACAATTTGCCCTGATGGAGTTAAAAATAAGTCCACTCTGGCAAATCCGCGGCATCCTAATGCTTTATAGATAATCAGTGCCTTCTCTTTAATTTCACTGGATTTTTCTTCCGATATGCGTGCAGGAACATGAATGACAGAGGTCTTTAAGGAATATTTTTCATCAAAATCAAAGAAACCTTTGGCAAGATCAATTTCATCCACTTCACCGATTGTGTACTCTTCATTCCCCATAATAGCGCAGCCTACTTCAAATCCTTCTATTGCTTTTTCTATTATCACTTGGTTATCAAATGTAAAAGCCAAATTGATAGCATTACTTAGTTCATTTTCTCTTAACACCCTGGTAACTCCGTATGAGGAGCCTGCCTTTACTGGTTTAACAAAGAGTGGATAACCTATTTTATTTATCTGATCTAATTCTGTTTTCTGCCAGCGACCTGGTTCAAGCACATAAGACTCTGGGACTAATACACCTGCCAACCTCGCTAATCTATGTGCCTTATCCTTGTCCATACATAACGCCGATGCAAGTGTTTTGCAACCTACTATCGCAATATCTGCAAGCTCAAGCATTCCCTGAAGCGTACCATCTTCACCATTTTTACCATGCAACACTGGAAATGCGGCATCAATTGGAATCGCTTTCGTATCATTTTGATATAATAAAATTAGTTCGTGCACTGTGCGATTTGGTGATAATATGGCTCTCGTACAGTCTGCTTCATTGCACCACGTATTATTAGCTATCTTTTCAATATCTCCCTCAAAATAATACCATGTTCCGTCTTTGGTAATACCTATCATAACCGGTTGGTAAAGTTCTTGATTGATATGGCTGATAACCGCGTATGCTGATTCAAGAGAAATACTATATTCCGAAGAACATCCTCCAAACAGTACTGCAATATTTAATTTATTCATAATGAAATCCTTTCTCTCCAATTGATATATTTTCTGGTAACTGATATCCGATTTCACATTTATTTTTATATAACAGTCTGGTAGCAGAGTTTGATATGCTGCCATATGATATGACCTTTGAAATCACTTCAACCTCTTCAAAAATCTTATCATTTGAACGGTAATATATTGTTTTTCCATTCAGTACCTCATAGCTTTTCTTACAGTCCTTATTGATTAGTAACCTGCCATTAATACAATTCTGATCAAAGGTAATTTGAATTTGCAAGGTTTCCTTTGTGTTATTTTTCACCTTAAGATCCAGCCACCCCTCAGAAACAGTTGCATCGACACCGATAGGTGCATCACTTGGAGGATCTGGGAAATCTTTTATGGTATGACCATGACGCTCCACTATAGTAAGTGGGGAATGCAAAAACATCCAATACAACAAATTACTTAATTGACAAAGTCCCCCTCCGGGTGCGGTTGTAAGCTTTCCATTTATCATGATTAAGCCATCTTTGTAGGGTATAGCTTTGTCTGCATATCTTACCAGCTTCCAAAATGAGAAAGTCTCATTTGGTAAAATGATAAGCTTGTCTATAGCGGCCGCTGCCAATTTCAAATTAAAGACCTTATTTTCCTGATAAACCAAATCAAATCCTGTTTTATAATTGTACAAGGGGCAACTGCTCTCAAAAAGTTCATATGGCAGAAGAATTTCCTTTTTTGTAGCAGCATAATGCTCCCTGTCAAACTTCATTCCCATATAAAAGCAAGCTAGTCTTTGGTATTTTCGTATCGGCATAAGCCATGGAAATATTTGCGTAATTCGTTTTCTTTTCATAACTCTCCTTTCACGTAAGAACAAGGTATATAAAAGCGAGTACTTCCTTATCCACACCGCGTCTCTGCGATCCCCTGCATAATAAGAAATTCATCGAAATTTTCTATTAAATAAAGAAAAACTCCCCGCCGTGTAGTGATATCTTATCACAGCGAAGAGTTCCTAGTTTTAACTTTGTATGAGGATTTTCTTAGTATTTCATTTTGATTTTCATAAGATTTATTAAGATTTTGCTGTATAATTCTTAAGACAATTTAAGAATAAAATCAGTTTCAATTTTGTTAATCAATATCTTTATTACTTTCTTTTACTACGGTTAAAAATTTTCTTTATATAAATTCCTTTATTCCAGCGCTGTTAATTTAGCCACTACTTCCTCACTGATTTGAGCAATTGTCTTATGATCTGTTTCTACTATAATATCCGCTGCTGCCAGATATTTTTCCCGTCTCTTATCCATTAGCTCTGCTATAAATGTTGTATTCATATTATTATTTAAAATAGGGCGTTCTGTACTATCCTTTACACGCTCTAGTGTAGTTTCCGGTGTAGCAGTTAACAATACGATGCGGCCACGTTTTTTCATATGATCAACATTTTCTTCTCTCAAAACAATTCCTCCACCACAGGACACAATTAATTGTTTTCTTTTTTGAAGTTCTATTAAGGTATTGCTTTCACAGTTTCTAAAATATGACTCGCCAAATTCTTCAAAAATTTGAGGGATACTCATTCCTTCTTTTTCTACAATCAATTTGTCGGTATCAACTTCTTCCATTTCAAGAAGATGACATAAATAAGAGGAAACCGTACTTTTACCTGCTCCCATAAAACCAATCAACATAATATTATAAGAAAATAAGCTTTTAGCCTGAATTTTTCTACTGTTTTTTACTATGTATCTAAAGGTATCCAATATTTCTTCTTCAAATTTATGATTCTGAAGCTTCGCTTTTAAGGCTTCTCTTTGCTTTTTCTCCTGTTCAGGTTGCAAAATAGGTAATCCGTTTTCTTTTTTATATTGGATAATCTCTTGTATGTAGTCCATTCTTTTTTCTAATGATTTCACAATTTGATCATCACACTGACTGATTTGTTCTCTGATTTCCTCTAGCGTTCTCATTGAAACCTCCTATGATTGTAATTGAAAATTTATTGCTGTCCCTAACTATGTTCAAGTTATGATAGCAATCACTGTTTTCATTAAATTTCGAAAACAGTTTAGAGCTTTAAAGTGATGCACTGAAATATCATATCATAACCTTCTATATAAATCAATAGGCGTAAAATGAATTATCCCCAATCATAAAGAATATCAATGCATACTGCGATTCAATAGCTGTAAAACATGATCTAATTCTTTCACTGGAATCTGACCCGGTGCAGATGCTTTTTTGGCTGAACCAAATGTAATTGCCGAGCCAAAAGCTTCCCCTGTCAAACGGCTGACAACTCCAATACCAGACATTGACATTGTAACAATTGGTATTCTAGCATATTGCTCTGACATGATTACAGTCGCTGCCATTAATTCAAGAACATCTAGCTTATTGTTAGGCATCACTGCAATTTTGGCAATATCGGCTCCTAAATCCTGCATCTTTCTTAAACGCTCAACGATATCCTCCTTGGATGGCGTTTTGTCAAAATCATGATTAGAGGCTATTACCTTTACTTTGCTTGCATGTATATGCTCAATGGCAGATTTAACGATTTCATCCCCAGTAAATATCTCTATATCCACCAGATCAACCAAACCGGTGGCAGCCACTGCTTGATTCAGTGCAGCGTACGAAGCCGCTTCGATTGCCTTTTCACCACCCTCTCTTTTCGTACGAAACGTAAAAAGAAGCGGAATTTCGTTTAATGCAGGCGCTAAATCTTCTAATACAGCTATTATCTGCTTCAAATCGTTTGAACCTTCAAACCAATCCACTCGCCACTCTACTATATCGACCGGAATGTCTGTTATACTTTTTGCTTCTTCTATAATTTCCACTCTTGTTTTAGAAACGATAGGAACACAGATTTTTGGAAGTCCCTCTCCTATCACCACATTTTTAACTGTTACTGTATTCATATAGCCTCCTTATTCTTCAATACTGATGTATATAATGCATTCTTATTTTATTAAAAACCTTAATTATTTCTATATATCACAATATTTTATAATTATAACATAGCTAGAATCCATTCTGCCACATGAAACAACAAGTATATCTTGTGATGTGCCCGGTAAATATTTTATCCTTATCTACATTTGTATTTACCTCCCCGCAAATCTGCCCTGACTAGGATATCATGTTAAAATTCATATATTGATTTCGTTTTGATCCTGTACAAATTTAGCAAATTGCTGAATAACAGGCGCTAAATATTTATTTTTTACCCTTGCCATGTAAATTTTTCTTGTATATAAAGGATTGTTTATATTCAATATTTTAACGTTAAGAGTCTGCAATATTAAAATATTAGGTAAGACAGCGATTCCAAAATTTTCAGCAACTAAACCTGCCAATGCCCCATCCTCTTCTACTTCATATAGAATTGTGGGAGAAAGTCCTATTTGTCTGAATAAATTATCAATTACCGGTCTTAGACCGCTCGATTTTGAAAAAAAGATCTGCGGATAATCAATTGTTTCTTTTAAATCAATTGATGTTTTCTCAGCCAGAGGATGTGAAAGTGGAACGATTACCACTAATTCCTGTTTGCCTATTGGATTAAATTCAATTTCTTTTTCATTTTCTATTTTAGAGCAGAACGCAATATCATATTTTTCTTCTTTTAAACCTCTTAAAATATCTGTGGTAGCGGCGGAATGAAATGAAAATTTGATATTCTTTTCTTCATTTTCTTTGAGAAATTGAGATACAATCTGTGGTACATAACGAGTTCCCAATGTATATATAAAGGCTAAATCAATATAACCACTGGTTTCACTCGTAAGCATTTTCGTTTTTTTAATACCGCTTTCCAAAGTTCCAAGAGATTCTTCCACATATTTAAGAAATTCTCTTCCGTACTTAGTTAAAACAACGTTTCTTCCCTGTTTTTCAAACAAATAGGTTCCAAGCTCCTGTTCCAGAGAGGTAATGGCATGGCTAAGGCTTGGCTGCGTAATGGAAAGTTCATTCGCAGCATTTGTGTAATGCTCCATATGAGCCAGTGTAACAAAATAATACAGATGATTTAAGTTCATATATTCATCCTTTCTTTTTCCTTTTTCTTACTACTTAAATAGAGACATCCTATTCGCATTCTTGATTTATATTAACATGATTCATAGATAAATTCTATAGATTAATAAAAAATCTGAATTTGTTTTTATGCATATCTTGATATAAGATTATTATAGTATCAAAGAAAATAATTTTTTTGCTAATAATTGTTAATACATTAACATAAGAAAAATGGAGGCAAGCATGAATAAAAATTATTCAAATATTTTCACTCCCCTTACAGTGAAAACGATGACCTTAAAAAACCGTGTTGTAATGACACCAATGGGTACAAACTATGGGGAACAAAACGGGGAAATGAGCTTTTTGCATATTCATTATTATGAGCAGCGTGCTAAAGGTGGTACTGGACTATTAACGGTTGAAAATGCAAGTGTTGACTCACCGCTAGGCTCAAATGGTACTACTCAATTACGACTTGATCATGATAATTACATTCCCAGGCTTTTTAAACTGTGTGAAACGGTTCATAAGCACGGAGCCTGCATCTCTATTCAAATAAATCATGCGGGTGCTTCTGCTCTATCTTCCAGAACGAACATGCAGCCGGTTTCAGCTTCTAATCTTCCTTCTAAGAAAGGAGGAGAAATACCTCGTCCATTGACAGTGGAAGAAATTGAACAAATTGCTAAAAAATACGGTGATGCGGCAAGAAGAGCGCAGATTGCCGGATTTGACTCCATTGAGGTACATGCGGGACATTCCTATTTAATCAGCCAGTTTTTATCTCCTCTTACCAATAATCGTACAGATGAATATGGCGGTTCTAAGGAAAATCGCGCCAGATTCGCAAAGCTTGTAATGACAGAAGTAAGAAATGCCGTAGGTCCTGATTTTCCAATAATGCTTCGCGTCAGTGCAGACGAATTTTTGGAAGGCGGAAATACGTTAGATGATACGTTAGAACTTTTGGAATATTTTGGACAGGAAGCGGATATTCTTGATGTATCTGCAGGTTTAAATGGCTCTATCCAATACCAGATTGATGCCAATTATCTTCCCGATGGATGGCGCTCTTACATGGCTAAGGCTGTAAGAGAAAAATTTAATAAGCCGGTTATTACTATGGGAAATATCAGAGATCCTAAAGTCGCTGAGGATATTCTCGCACGAAAAGATGCCGATTTAATCGGTATGGGACGAGGACTCATTGCTGATCCGGACTGGGTTAATAAAGTGGATGCCGGTCAGGAGAATACCATTAGAAAGTGTATCTCCTGTAACATTGGCTGTGCCGGAAATCGAATCGGTATTAACCGTCCTATCCGCTGTACAATTAATCCGGCGGTTAATGAAGGCGAAAGCTATAAGGAACAGCAAATTAAAAAGCCATGTAATGTTGTCGTAATTGGTGCCGGAACTGCCGGTCTGGAAGCAGCCTGTACCTCTGCCGAAGTTGGCTGTACCACTTTCCTATTAGAGAAAAGAAACGTTTTAGGAGGATTAGCGGCTGATATATCCAAAATCCCGGATAAAAAGCGTTTATCTGATTTTCCAAATTATCTCATTCAGCGTGCCAAAAGTTTGAAAAACCTTTATATTTTTACAGATACAGAAGCAGACACTAGCTTTATTGAGAGTCTTAATCCGAATATTATTATTAATGCAACTGGCTCTAACCCTCTTCTTCCTCCGATTAAAGGACTCTTTGAATGTCTTAATCAAGAAGATACTAAAGTAGATACCATTACCGGAATGATTGATAAGCTGAATGCTTATCCGGAGGATTTAACAGGTAAAAAAGTTGTTGTAATCGGAGGGGGTGCAGTGGGACTTGATGTCGTAGAATATTTTGCACCTAGAAATGCTGACATTACCATTGTAGAAATGCAGTCTGTAATCGGTAAAGATTTAGATCCTGTTTCTAAAGTAGGTACTGCTGCCCTAATGGAAAAGCACCATGTTACACAGCTTATAAACACTACTCTTTTAGAAGTTAAACCAGAGTCTTTTATTTTAAAACATAGAGATTCAGAAGAGGAAACATTCTTTGATTATGGCTTTGTCTGCCTTGGAATGCGCGCTAATAATCCAATTATTGACGCACTTCATGAAACATTTAATGATTCTGATGTTGAAATCATCAATATTGGTGACAGCGTTCGTGCCAGAAGAATTATTGACGGCGTTTTGGAAGGTAGAAATGTTTTGAGTTTGTTATCCAGAAAAGGCTTTCTTTAAGATTAGATATTGTATATTTATACCACTTATTCAACTTTATGAGAATAAGTGGTCTTTTTTGTACCCCATATTTGCTTATTATTTCAACAACTTCTCTTTTCTATGTTATACTTATTCTATTATAGTGTTTGTTTAGTCGATTTTTAAATATTAAATTAAGAAGGAATATAATATTATGAACCTCTATCATTTACGGTACTTCGTAACACTGGCTCACCTTGAACACTACACAAAAGCCGCAGTCTGTTTCATAAAATTAATGCTTCACCCCAAATAGCACTTGAAATTGAAGAGGATCAGGTAATCGCCGGATTCGTAGCTGCTGGTTTTGGTATCGCTATTGTTCCTGATATGCCTATGTTAAACCAGCTTCCTGTAAAAACACTTTCTATTAAGAATCCAAGCTGGGAACGTCGTTTTTATATGGCTTACTTAAAAGGCCAGTATCAAACACCTGTGGTATCTGATTTTATTCAATTCATTAAAAATAAAGTCTAATTTAGTGCCATGCCTGATAGAGTAGGCGGGTGAAATTTCACCCGCCCCTCATCAAACCGTACGTGAGGTTTTCCCTCATACGGCTTTCCGACATTCTTCTTTCTTCATCATTATGTCATGCAGATAACTTCTGTAAACCTTTCTCGCTAAGTATAGTTCTCCATAAGGTCTTCCATCTTTTCTAGTTTATTAAATCGTCTATGGTGCATTCCCAGAAAGTCAAATCCCTCTTTTCCATCCCATAAACAAACTATCTTGGTTTTAACCGGATGCAATGTTAAGTCTAGTTTTCCCATGATGTACCTTAACAGTTCTAATGCATGATTCGCACTTTTCTTATTCTTGCAAATGATTACACTATCATCCGCATATCTTACGAGTTTTCCATGGGTAAGTCCATACTTTTCCCACAGACGGTCAAGTGTATTCAGATAGATATTGGCTAGTAGCGGGGATATCACCGAACCTTGACTTGTACCCAGTTCGCTTATTTCTAGTACATTTTCATACAGAACCCCTGCTTTTAGCCACTGTCTGATGAGTTTGAGTATCCTTCTGTCTGATATCCTTTGTTCCACCAGTTTCATTAGCTTTTCTTGATTGACGTTATCAAAGAAGGTTTGTATATCGGCATCTACAACGTAGGCTCGACTTCCCTAGTCTCCTCTTTTCAGAGCAGTTTTAATTACGATACGGCAGATTTCACTTTATGTTACGGTCTGTATAATTGCTCGCCCTCTTTCGAAGACTTTATCCATCCGCTTAGCACCCTACATTACTGTAACGCACCGGATTTAGCTACACGGCTCACTGGCGATTACCGTGACCGGACTTACACCGGCAGGCATGATCCAGCTTCGCTGGACACACGCACAAATAAACAGGCAACCGCAAAAACTGGTTGCCTGTTTTATATCACAATCATAAATATTTTTTATTCTCTCTCTTTGTTTAATCCTGGAATGCTCCAATTACTCAATAATAGATTTAATCCAAAGCCAACCAGTAGCGCCCATGCCGAACCTTGCATTGCAAGAACAACTGCCATAATCGCTGCTATACTTTTATCCAAATCGGATTCACAATATTCCATACCAATTCTGGCACAGACAAATGCCTGAAAGATTAGAGTAATACCAGCTCCTACCGGAAATACAGGCTTTAACAGTGTAACTACTGGAATACAAATTACGCTTATGAAAGTTCCTAATCGAAACGATCCCATTGCTCCAATCAAAGATTTCATAGCTTTCTTGCCTTCTTTATAACGAATACTAACGGAAACGGTCATTCCAACCCATAATGGACCGGCAAGAGGTGGAAATGGTGCGAAAATTGAAAGAATAACATTTCGTATTCCGCTGATTAAATTAGAACGACTGGAATTAAAATCAATGATTTCATCATCGCGCGCTTCTTTCGCCTCATTGATTAAGCTTTCTGAGGTAACAAAATCACCAAATGCTATCACATAACAAATTAATGCAAGAGGCAGTGCATTTAAAAACATCTTAAAGCCCGGGAACCCAACGCCAAAAACACTGACCGTATCAAACATTTCTTTGAACTGAGGAACTTTAATGAAAGTACCAAATTCCACAGACGGAAGCGCCAGTTCTCCAACAATGATACCTATTATCATTGCAATCAGATAGGGAAATAGATTGCCATATTGAGCAATGATATCCAACACCTTGTACTTCTTTCTTGCTTCCTGATATTTACTTGAAAAACTGATGATTGCCAAAAATAATGCACCGACACCAACAGCAATTGGATAGTTCTTTAGCTGTCCGTTTTCAGAAAGCTGACCTTGCAGTACCGTAATTGGTGTAGCCAGAAGAATTCCTCCTTTAATTGATGTTGGAATGTTTCTAATAAAGCTTTCTGCGAGTTTAGTAATTCCCATAAATATAAATACCAGACCGACTAAAAGCTGCAAAGCAATCATAGCCTGTATTCGTTTGGGTCCTTGCTCATAGGTGGTAAGATATGCCAAAGTTAAAGGCAATGTTGCGGTAATCCATCCTGGAATAACCGGATCGCCCAGATTTGCATGCAGTATATACAAAAATGCTTCTAATATAATACAACTCCATGCTAATTCATATGGTAAGCCTAAATATTCTGTCATATAAGGAATAGCACTTAAGGCCGTAGCTCCTACAATCAATCCTTGGATAAATTCTACCTTTTCCATTTTGTAGTGGATACCAGGAATTCTTAGTTTAAAAATCCAGATAGGTAGGTAAGGCAGTTCTTTTTTTTCGTTTATCATATGACCTCCTGTGTACTTTGATGAATTTTTAACAAATAATGGTAAAATAGATTAAAAACATACTGTCAGGGCATCTGTTTACTCGCCCTGGCAGTCTATTATAACCTTATTCTAAACTTCTTGCACTACTTTTTTCATATTTATCTTTACGTATATCGCCAATAAAATACCAACAAGCGTTACTCCTGCATTTAACAATAAAATCATTCTAGGTGCATTGGAACCGCCGATTTTAGTTATATAACTTGCAAGTGTTAAAATAGTATAATTTGCCACAGAGGATGCAATCATTACAAAAGATGTTGCAGTTGCCTTGTTCTCCGGGAAAAATTTAATTGTTGTGGCAACAGCAAGTTGAAGTACTCCGCCTGCTCCCGCATATCCAATAACAAAACCGCCAATCAAACAAATTGTCGGAGATTGAATAAAATAGCACAGTAACAGCATTACGGTTGTGATGGTTGGATATAGTACCAGTACATTTGTCTCTTTCAAGCCTTTTTTAATCATAAAAGCCGTTGCTATTATAGCTAAAGCGGTTCCTGCTGCATAATAGGATTGAATCATAGCTGGATTGGACAGACCGTATAATTGACCCAATTCTTTATTACAATTTAGCCAAAGCATAAATGTTGAAGAACTGGTAAAGCCAATTAAAATCGCAGACACTGATACAAGAGAAAATTTCATTTTATGCTTAACAGGCTTTTCTGATGCATTTGCAGCATTTGATCTATTTGCCTTAGGAAATGGAAGAAATATGATTAAAATTCCATCTAATAATATTGCTGCAGCGCAGAGTGTAAATAAGGTTGTATAAGGCAGATTCGCTCCTGCAACCCATAAAATAAAGAATGGTAATAAAAACTGACTGATACACATAGAAAATTTTGTAAACATGTTTGCAATGGATCCATTATTTACAAATATCTCCATACATGTTGGGCTGACACATGCATCCAGAAATGAATTTGCTGCCCCTCCCAAAATAGCAAATAAATATGCTACAGTCATATTTGGCGCCAATATAATTCCTGCAAAAAAACCTGTATATAATACAACACCAATGATTCCACTTAATTTTCTGCCATATTTATCCGAAAACGGACCTGCTATAAAGTGTGCTAACAAACGCCCTAGTCCTAGTGCTGCGATAACCGTTACCACAGAACTTACGTCATAACTGCCATCTGCCAGTGTTTTTGCTCCCCAGGCTTTTGCAAAATCTGTTTTATACTGACTTAATATAGATGCTCCGATTCCATGAATAAAAAAAGAAAAATAAAGAGCAAGAGCGGTTGGATAGTATTTTTTATTATTATTCATCTGTTTTCTCTCTTTCTGTTAACTGAAAAACAACGCCTTTACTTCTTCAACTGGCATATCTTGTCCTGTATAAAGTTTAAATGCTGCTGCGCCCTGCCATACAAGCATACCCTGCCCGCCGATACAAGTACACCCTGCTTCTTTTGCTTCTTTTAGCATTTTGGTTTCCTTTGGATTATAAACTGCATCAGCAACAATAAGCCCAGGATGATACATTGTTACATCCTTTATAACGCTATTATTCTCCATTGGCTTCATACCTACGATGGTTGCATTCGCTACGATATCACTGGATGCAATTTCTTCTCTCATCTTCTCTTCATCTGCTATATCAAATATCTTAACAACGCATTCCGGCTTCTCATTTTTTATCTTCTTTGCAGTTTGAATCGTTTTTTCAAAAAATTCATCTTTCATATTAAAGATTGATATTTCCTTCGCTCCCTCTAAGGCACACTGCACCTGAATTGCGGTTGCAGCTCCACCACCGCCGAAAACTGTTATTTTCTTTCCAGCAACTTCAACTCCATGATCACGAAGATTATCTACAAATCCTTGTCCATCTGTAATATGGCCAACCAATTTTCCGTCTTCATTTACAATTGTGTTGACTGCACCGATGATGCGGGCAGCCGGCGAAAGTTCATCCATAAATTTAGCTGCTTCACTTTTACATGGCATTGTAACATTGCATCCTCTCATATGTAAAGTTCTGATTGCATCAATTGCCTTTGGTACTTCATCTACTTTAATATCAAATGCGAGGTATGCATAATCTAGTTCCAGCTTCATAAAGCTGTAATTGTACATAGCTGGTGAACCGGAGTGTCCTACTGGGGAACCAATCAGTCCTAATAAACCTGTTCTACCTGAAATTCTTTTTTCCATCGTTTTCTCCTTTTATTTCTCTATATATTCAACGCTGCCTCATAAGCTTCTCTGGTAGCATCCAGTGCCCTTCTTGCTCTTATTGCATCACCAATTACATATACTTCCTTTGCAAGATTTGAAGCTTCCTCTCCAAAAGGATTATAGTTACGATATCCCATTGCAAGAACTACATTGTCAAATCCTGACAATTGTTTCTTTGTCCCATCCTCAAGAGTATATGTTACACCGTCTGTGTTAAACTCACTTACCTTGGCACCAGTTACCGTTTGAATCTTGTATTCATCAAAATCTTTCATGAGATATTTTCTATGCTCTGTAATAACATCTGCACCTACCTTATCTCTTAATTCGATAACAGTAACCTCGTGATTCGCCTCTCCTAAAAAGGCAGCCAGCTCACACCCTACCATTCCTCCGCCAACAACCAATACCTTTAAACCGCATTGTGCTTTTCCGGACAATACATCATCACCGTGTAACAATCCTGCCTCTTGGATTCCCGGTATTGGGAGCACCAATGGTTTGGAACCAGTTGCCACAACGACTGCATCAGGACATTCCTTACGAATCAATGCTTCTGTTACTTCTGTATTCATTACGATTTTGACACCGCTTTTCTCGCAAAGTGCGATATAATTGCGTACCATGCCAATCAAATCACCTTTTCCAGGTGGAAATGCTGCTAAACGCATATTTCCTCCGAGTACACCTGATTTTTCATATACTGTTACATTATGACCCTTTAAGCGTGTTATATAAGCAGCATACAGTCCTCCGACACCACCGCCGATCACCATAATCTGCTTTTTTGTTTCAGCTTTAGTTAATTCTGTTTCATGACCAACTCTTGGATTAACCAGACATTGAATTGGTTTTCCCTGAAACATATTGGCAACACAGCCTTGCAGACATCCAATACAAGGTGTCATACTATCTAATTCTCCATGATAGGATTTATTTGGCATTTCCGGATCAGCAATGCTTTGACGGCCAAAGGCGATTAAATCTGCGCGTCCTTCCTTTACCATAAGTTCTGCATAATCTGGTTCTGTAAAACGTCCAACCATGATAACTGGTATCTGAACTGCCTTTTTGATTTCAGTTACGTAATCTGCGTTGAAACCACCATGTACACATGTAGGAGCCCACATAAACTCATCGCGTATATGAACGGCGCGAGACACATGAAGTGCATCTGCTTTACAGACCTCTAAGTATGCTGCTACAGCTGCCGCATCCTGTACGCTGATTCCACCAAGTACATTGTCATCACAATTAATACGACAAATAATTCCTAATGATTCCCCAACTTTTTTTCTGATATTCTCAATAATTAATCTGGACAAACGCATACGGTTTTCAAAGTTTCCGCCAAATTCATCCACTCTTTTGTTCGTTCTTTGAGAAATAAAGCTGCTGACGAGATATCCGTGTGCCATATGTACTTCAACAAAATCAAAGCCTGCTTTCTTGGCACGCAGCGCAGCATCACCATATTTTTCAATCAAATCATATATTTCTTCTCTGGTAATTTCTTGCGGGATATCTTTTCCTACATGGCTGGCAATGGGTGAGGGTGCCTTTATCGGATGTCCGGCTGCTTTTGCATTTCCTTCCGCCCCTGCATGCTGAAGCTGAACAGAAATCTTACCACCCTCTGCGTGTACGGCATCTGCTACCTTTGCAAAACTGTCAATGACAGTATCATCATATAGACAAGGCTTCTTTGGACCTCCTTTTGCCGTTTTATCAACTACGGTAGCTTCCACTGTAATAAGTCCAAAACCGCCTTTTGCACGAACTGCATAATATCCTAAAGAACGTTCGCTTAAGCATCCGTCTCCATTTGCAAAATTATTTCCCATTGGGGGTACTACAAAACGGTTTTTTATGGTAACCGGACCAATCTGAACCGGTGTAAACATATTTTGAAATCTCACAGTAATTTCTCCTTTTATTCCGCCAATAGTTCTGGCCAAACTTCTTGTAATACTTTCATTGCTCCGGCGTAAGTCTTTTCTGCTGCTATTTTTGCACCTTCTGCCATATAAAAATCAGAAATAACTTCTACTCCTACAGCCTTTGGTTCAACCCCTGCCTCTTTAATCATTTTCACGAATCCTTTTGTATCTCCATATCCTGTACCAGGAGCTAATCTGTCATGCATGGATTCGTCACGTAAAATACTTGGAGCATAGGCTCTGTCATGTACATCATTAATCTGGATTGATATAATTGCATCCCCCGGAACGCCACAAAGATCAAACGGTTGATTTGCTCGAACCCAATGCCATGTATCTAAGATTATTTTAGCATTTTCACAGCCACTTAATTTTACTACCTCCCAAGCTTTCTTTAAGTCAGGAATACCACTGTATGGCATTGGTTCCACACCAATTGTATATTTTCCTGCTCTCTGGCAAAGTTCTTTTAGTTTCTGTGCAATGTGTTCTACAGAATAATTTTCCATCAAACCACAGTTGATATGGTTCACATGGAATAGTTCACACATATGAAAACAAACTTGTTCTTTGTATTTCTGCTCGTATGTACGATGTTCATCTGCCCACATGGTTATATACTCCACCTCAGTACATTTCATATCGTATTTTTTCAAAATTGCTAAAATATCTTCGTCATGAAGTCCTTCTGCCAATGCATCTACGTAAGTCTCTGCCCGAAGACCAATTCCTTCATAGCCTGCTTCCTTAGCAGCCTTAACACGTTCGTCAAATGTGATTTGGTCTCCCAATGTCCATGAGCTAATTGTAATAGGGTATTTTGCTGACATATTCCGTTCTCCTTTTTATCAATTATTGATCGTTAATTTTCTAACATAGCCATATTATAATTCTATTTTTGCTAGAAATCCAATTGATAATTTTGTTATAATTGATAAATATTTTATATAGATTAGAATAAACAATTGTTATATATGTAGGTCTTTTCTATGTAATAAAAAGTGTCTCTTGCAGGCACTTTCGCGCCGAATGCTGTCACGCAGTGACATTTTCCTCTTGCATTCGTGTGCATTGTGTTTTATTTCATAGGATTCAATACCTTTTTACGTTACCACAACAAGGTATTTTTTATGATATGAAAAAACATCGCTCTTTCGAGCGATGCCTCTAAAAATCTCTTGATTTTTGTAATAGCACATTGATGAATTCATCAATTGCTTTTCGATTCCATAAATCTGATATCTTATGCAATACCAATAATAGCGCTGCTGCACTAATTCCGCATATTACCAGATTTCTTACATGATATAAATGAAGCATGGTCAATATTATACTGCCAAAATCAGCCGACAAAAGAATATATAATGCTTTCTTTCTAAAATGCTTTCTTTCATTTAAATCCAACTTTTTATTTTCATTATCTAAAGGGCACAAGCTGAAAATAATTACATTGGATAAAACAAATGCACTCCACCACACATTTTGATTCATATTTATTGCAGAAACAACCAATATAAAGAAAACAAAGCAACAGGAAAACAAATAGCATCCTAGTCTTGTCCTAGCATGATAGCCGCCTGCATTCCTTCTTAAGGGAATTAAAACACATGCTATTATGATTAATTCAGGTAACAGCTTTAAGCAAACAGCAATCAGCAGATAGGATATACAGTGGAGCAGCTTTAGACTCAAGCAATCAAGCCCAAATTGGTATACATCTGCCTCCTCTTGCGGAATAACTTTATACAATATAAGCTTATCGATTATGTATTCTTTCCACTTAAACATTCTAGCTATTCCTTAGAATTTTCTCAATTTTTTTGCTGCTTTTGGAATTTGTGGTTGATATCCAAGGAAAAAGCAAGCAGAATTAACCTCCTTTTGGGCTGAATTTAAAATTATCTTTGATGCTACATCCATTGATACTTTTTTTAATTGTTCTCTCATAATAATTCCTCCATTTTTGATAATAATGTTTGTCTTACAATATAATATATGCTTCAAATATGTTTTTATGATAAAAACTTTAAAAAAAATTAGTAATTAAGACTAAACTTCCATAACTTTTAAATCAGGTGAAATGATAAGCTTTGCTTCTGTTGCATTTTGAACATCTTCCACTGTCAGACCAGGAGCAATTTCCTTTAACACTAGTCCTTTTTTCGGAACTACATCGATGACTGCCATTTCTGTTACGATAGTTCTTGCAACATTGACTGCTGTTAGCGGAAGTCGGCATTTTTTAACAATCTTAGGAGCACCGTTTTTATTTACATGCTCCATAGCTAAAATTACTTTCTTAGCTCCAACAACTAAATCCATAGCACCGCCCATTCCCGGCACTTTTTTACCTGGAATCATCCAATTTGCTACATTTCCTTCCTCGTCAACTTCCAAAGCTCCCAATACGGTAATATCTACATGTCCGCCGCGGATGATACAAAACGAAAATGAACTGTCAAAAAAACTGGTTCCTTTCACTGTTGTAACATAATTTCCACCGGCATCAATGCAGTCACTCTTTTGTTCTCCTTCACCTGCCTTTGGACCTACTCCTAATATACCATTTTCAGCCTGTAGCATTACGTTGACATCCTTTGGTATATAATTTGCAACCATTGTAGGCATTCCGATACCAAGGTTTACAACATCTCCGTCCTTAAGCTCCTTAGCAATTCTTTTTGCAATAAATTCTCTATTTTCCATACTCTTATCCCACCTTTACAATAGCATTTACAAATATTCCGGGTACATTGACATGATTTGGGTCAATTTCTCCTGCCTTTACATATTCATCAACTTCTGCTATAACATAATCAGCAGCTGTGGCCATAACAATATTAAAGTTTCTTGATGAACCATTAATAACAAGATTTCCTGTTTCATCAGCCATATGTGCTTTGATTAAAGCTACATTGGCTTTCAATGGCATTTCTAGTAAATATTCTTTGTTGTCAATTTCAATCTTTCTCTTATCCTCTTCTACAATAGTACCTACACCTACAGGTGTTAAAAAGCCGCCAAGGCCTGCTCCGCCTGCACGTATTTTTTCTGCAAGTGTACCCTGTGGAAAGAGCTGTACGGTTGCTTCTTTGGTCATAAGCAATCTACCGGTTTCCGGATTGGAGCCGATATAGGATGCAAATATCCGCTTTACTCTTCCACTTTTTACAAGCTGAAAAATGGATAGCTCCTGTGTACCTGTATCATTTGATATAATTGTAAGGTTGCCAGCCGAATTTTCGTTTAAAAGAGCTGCAACTAAATGTTCCGGATGACCTCCTGTCAGAAATCCTCCGACCATGATGGAATCTCCATCTTTAATCATACTGATTGCTTCTTGTGCTGATGTTATTTTATTTTTCATTGTCATGCCTCCTTCGCATTATTTTAAATAATCATGGATTACATTTGCATAAGGTAACGTTAAATCTGCGATAAAGTGTCTTCCTTCAATGCAGGCTTTTACTGGCAAATCCGCCACCGGAGCATTGACATGGGGTGTCAGACTCAGTCTGGCCGCTCCCGACCAAGCACCTTTTACCGTTATGTCTTCCAGATTATAGGCTACGAGCTGTGCAATTTTAGGACTACCATCCACATCTGGAATTAATTTTAAGTTGATTTGTGTCTTTGCTATGGTTTTTGCAATTTCTTCTTGATTTAATATGTTATATTTGAAAGGCATTGTGCCCATAGCAACCATGATGTTATTATAAAATAATTTACCTGTTAGCGTTTCTGTTTCTTCTACTTCGAGACAAGGTCTGCCCCATTTTTTAGGAAAACCCCATATTTCTCGTCCTCCTAAAATGGCAGGGCCGTTATCTAAATACATTTGAGCTGTGAAATTACAAGGTTCATTATGAAAGGTACACGGAATTACAATTCCGCTCTCTTCATAGCTTCCAAGACCAGAAGAATCTGGCATTTTAATCCATTCATATAAAACAGTGTTACTACCATCCGGCTGGAGTGGTTCTGGTACTGCTTGTCTGATTGCCGCCGGATCTGATTCATATCGTATCGTAAAAAATTCTCTGTTTATAAAACGACAAGGTGGTCTGCCATAGCTTGGGCTCGCTGCTGGCATTGATTGTAATAGTAGAACTTCCTCTTGTGTCATAAACATCTTCCTTTCTATGTAATTTTCGTTTCTATTGATTGGGTCTATTTTAAGGGCATAATATAAATTTTATAATACTATCGTTTTATTTTAATTATACTAATGCATTTTCTACCAGCATGGCGATTCCCATGCCACTTCCAATACATAAGGTTGCTACGCCGTAATGTGCAGAGGTCCTTGTCATTTCATGCAACAATGTAACCAATATTCTTGCTCCACTCGCACCTACAGGATGTCCCAATGCAATTGCACCTCCATTGACGTTTACTTTCTTTGTATTTACTCCAAGCTCCTTTGCAACTGCCACAGATTGTGCGGCAAAAGCTTCGTTAAGCTCGTAAAGATCAATATCATCTATTGTTAATCCTTGCTTTTTAAGAAGCGTAGAAACCGCTTTAACTGGTCCCATACCCATGTAAGCAGGATCAAGTCCCACTAAGGAATAGCCTTTGATAAATGCTACAGGTTTTAAGTTATGCTCCTTACATTTGTCTTCTGACACAACCAGCATTGCGGCAGCACCATCACTGATACCTGAAGCATTTCCGGCCGTTACGGTTCCGTCTGCTTTAAATACGGTTCTTAAGTGAGAGAGTTTTTCTACATTGGTTTGAGGCTTTACGTGCTCATCCTCAGTAAAACAAATTTCTTCTTTTTTCTTTTTTATAGTAACAGGAACAATTTCACTTTCAAATATTTTCTTGCTTTTTGCTTCTGTTGCTTTCCTATGACTTTCATATGAGAACTCATCCTGTTCTTGTCTGGTAATGTTATATTTTTCAGCAACATTTTCTGCAGTTATACCCATATGATACTTATTAATTGGACACGTCAGACCATCGGTAACTAAACTATCTATTAATTCACCACTTCCAAGGCGATAGCCATTTCTTGCGTTTCTTAAATAATATGGTGCATTTGACATACTTTCCATACCTCCGGCTAACATGACACTACCCTGACCAGCCAAAATAGAATTATAGGCCAAAGCAACAGCATGAAGTCCTGAACCGCAAACGGTATTTATTGTAGAAGCAGGTATATCAATAGGTATGCCTGCTTTTAATGCAGCTTGTCTTGCAGGATTCTGACCGATGCCAGCCTGAAGTACATTTCCCATATAAACCTCATCAATCAATGAGCCTTCTAAATTACTTTGTCCGAGACATTCTTTCATAACCACAGCTGCCATTTCAGGAGCACTCAAGGATGCTAAAGTTCCGTTGAAAGAACCAACAGCAGTTCTTAGTGGGCTTACCAAAGCTACTTTTTTCATAAAACATTCATTCCTTTCATTTGAATCGCGTGTTAGCTATCATCTCAGGCAGCTAATTGATTTAACTGCCGAGTGAATCGCTTTCTTATTCTCAGTTGCATTTATGTAAAATGAATAACGAATCAGGCTGCACAACCTGTTTTCTTTTATTCACAGTCGTATTTTCCCACTCTTTTATACTATTTTCAACATAAGTCGCATAACTGACAGTTTTTATGTATAAGTGACAGAAAAAGGGGCTAATGTATACATTAGCCCCGACAAATAATGATAATTAATTTATTGATTGAAAATTATTTTACAACTAAATATTCCTCCATTTTCCTCTAAAACCATACTCCCATTGTATTTCTTGATAACGTTTTCGACATTAAGCAAACCAATTCCATGATTTTTACCTTTTATTGATACCGGCTTCCCGCGATGCCATTTTTCAATCAACACGGAGCTGTTCTTGATATTGATCACAATAAAATCATTATATGTATCTAATTTCATCCCTATCATTTTGTTATCTGCAACCAAATAACAGGCCTCAATCGCATTATCCAGTAAATTTCCGAAAATTGTAGTTACTTCAATTGGTTCCATAAAGCTAAGATCGACGCTGCCTATTTCTAAATCAAATTGAATATTTCTAATATTAGCAGTTTTCTTTTTATCATTCAGTAAAACGTTTAATATTGGATTATTTGTATATTCCTCCAATGCAAGCGGCAAAAGTATTCGACTGATTTCCTGTGTATAAGTAATCGCAATCTCGTCTTCTTTTGTCTGATACATACTCTCTATCATTGTAAGATGCTTATTTACATCATGTAGAATTTTTACAGATTCATTATACTTTTCTTCCTGCTTCGCATAATATTCATATTGCAGTAAGGACTGCTGCTCTAAAAGTTTTAGCTTAACCCTAAGTTGATTATATTCCTCGGCGAATCTTGCGAAATATAGAAAGTATAAGTCAGCAAATAAAATAAATCCCATATTTACTAGTAATAATATATGTTCTGTTCGATTTGTTAATTTTGATAAAACAGTTATAATTACTGCCAAATTGGCAACACTGAATAAAATGATAATGAACTCTATCCAAAATTGTGTTCTTGTAAACATTCGTATTGATTCATCTTTCCATAATCTTGAAATTACTAAATAATAAAAGATAAGAACAAATAATTTGGAAAAGGTTGTTTCAACACTTTCTATCATAATTGACTGAAAATAATTAATTTTAAATTTCCATAAAATAAACTCAAGTATCACCACCCCGACTGTTTCACAGATTGACAATATGAGAATCAATACTGGTACCTCTAATAGACGAGAAATCAATTTTCTATTTGTATTCTCATACAAAATTATATTTACAGCACTAAACAATATAATCCAACTTGCTATATTTATAATTGGCATTTCGATTACATTAATGCAGCCAATCAAAACGCATAATCCCATTTTAATCAATACATACAACTTATTATTGTCATATATTCTTTCATTCCTTTCTTCAATAAATTGAAATAGTATAATGCCATTAACAAGGCATGAGACAATGGTTCCAAATATAAAAATAATATAATTTTCCATTTCTTCTCCTATATACTGCTCTGAATAAATTTGTTCAATTTCTTTCTGAAATCTGCTGATTTTTTCTGCGATACAGGAAGTTTTTCATTGTTATCAAGAAAAACCTCATAACCTTTAATTTTTTTAATATGTGATAAATTAATCAGAAAACACTGATGGCATATTTCGAAATTATGATCCTGCATTTTTTCTGCTAACTCTTTCATTCTGTCAATAAAGAAATATTCCTCATATTCGAGCTTTATTTTTATTTTTCTATTGATATATTCAAAATAATAAATATCATTTACATAAAAATTTTTAATTTTACTTTCTAATCTTCCCTCCCCTGTAATTTCTACTATTTCAAATTTTACTATTTCCACTTTCTCATTTTCTTGCTGAATACAACGTAACACTTCGTCTAGCTGAAGCTGTGCCTTAACCTTTGAAATCGGTTTTTCCAAATACGCAAAAGCATGCACATTATTTAAAGCTTGTATACAGTATTGATGATAGCTGGTAGTATATACTATTTTGACATTTCGATTTATTTCACGCAGCTTTTTGCCAGCCTGAATACCATTCATTCCATCCATCGCAATATCAAGAAATACTAAGTCAAATTTGTCGTGAAAATCAAGCAATTCTTCTCCTGATTTAAAGGTATTCATTCGAAAAGGAATCAATTTGGTATCCATATAGTTTTTCACTATAGTTTCAATTTTTAAGGAATCCTTTTTATTGTTATCACAAATAGCAATTGTAAACATTTATAACCTCCTAAACAGACCTCAATACTTCTTATTCTATAGACATGTTTTTGATAAATCAACTTTATTTTTAAAATAAATGCTAATTACCAATCTAAAAACTTGTTTTCCCTATAAATGGTAATAATACGACAAAAAAGACCTAAATTCTTAATTAGAAATTTCTAAATAGAATTTAAGTCTTTTTATATTTATTTTATGGTGCTAAATTACTCTTTGTTCACCTTATCCTTACAGTATTAAAACCAACTCTAAGACTCTTTTTCATCCTGTAGTTTTTGTTTTAAGAAAGCTAGAAAATCGGCTGGTATTTTCTCAAGTTCATCATTTTTTCGTTTCACATATCCAAATGCAATATTTTGATTACCAAGAGAAACCGGAATTTTATGTATCCCTCTTTCTCTTTTGCCACAACTATTAATATCACTGCAAAGACATCCATAATCTGTATTTTTAAGCATGTAATCCATAAAGTAATCACTATTGGTGATTGACATTAAAAAAGTCTCATTTTTTAATGGAGTATCTTCTTTTATATGTCCAATGTGATGGATTAAAGAATAGTGTTCTTCATAATTACATAGTAATTTCATTCTGTAAATCAACTGTACATCTACGCTTTTTGCTCCATAAGAGGGATGGTTTGATCCAACGAAAAGGTAAAGCCTTGTATCTTTTAATTTTTGAAATATCAGACCCTTTGCCTGAATTTGATTTTGAAAGGCTGCAATATGTCGATCTGAAATATATACAAAGCCTAGTTGAGACTGTCGTCTGTGAACCCTCGTAATTACCTCTTCCACATTTCCTTCAAAATAATCTAGCTGCACCTCTTTCATTTTTATTTTATTATAGTATTCGGAAGTCAGTAAGGCAAGCCTGTTACTTGATATCGATGCGATAGACAAAAAATATCTTTCCTGTTTCCCTTTTATATCGGAGATGCTTTGAACCTCTTTTAGTACATTTACAGCATACCGATAGATTTTCTCCCCTTCAGGAGTAGTGATAACGCCGTTACTTTTTCGTTCAAGTAATACAATATTTAACTCCTGTTCCAGAGCCTTTATGGTCTTGCTGACATGGGACTGGGTAGTAAAAAGTACTTTTGCCGCTGAATGAAAACTTCCCATATCCACACTTACAACAAAATATTGTAGATGTTTAATATCCATCGGTTATTCTCCTTTCTAAACGGGTTTATCAATTGGTAATAAATGGCAAGCTACCATATGCCCTTCTTGGTATTCTCTTAATTTTGGTTTTATCTCTCTACACAGTTGCTTTGCATCACTGCATCGACTCTGAAATGGACAGCCATTAGGCAAATTCACTGGACTTGGAACTTCTCCTGTCAGCTTGTCTATTTTTGTACTTTTGTCCATTCCCAGATAAAAAACAGAGTGTAAAAGTCCTTTGGTATAAGGGTGGATTGCATATTTGTGCAAATCTTTTCCTGGCAATATCTCTACAATATTTCCCAAGTACATAACTGCTACCTGATGGGATATCTGGGATACCAAAACTATGTCGTGGCATATAAATCCAATCGATATTTGTTTTTGCTTTTGAAGGCGAATTAATAATTCTATAATATTTTTCTGAACCGACACATCCAGTGCGGAGGTAGCTTCATCGCAGATAATCAGCTCTGGCTCTAGTACAAGCGCTCTGGCAATGCCAATTCTTTGGCGCTGCCCTCCGCTCATATGGTGAGGATAACGTAGCGCAAACTCTTCTGGTAATTCAACCATTTCTAAATATTTTCGTGCGATTTCATCTTTTTCATGATTTTTTATTTTCTTGAAATTCAACAATGGTTCACAGATAATATCACGAATTTTCATCCGAGGAGGAAGTGCTTCTAATGGGTTTTGGAATATCATCTGAATATGACTGTGATTATTACGCTTTTCTTCTCCTTTAAGCTTTGTAATATCACACCCCCGAAACATAATCTCACCACTGGTAGGTTTTGTTATTAATGATAGCATTTTTATGAAAGTACTTTTACCGCAACCGCTCTCCCCAACAATCCCAAGGGTTTTACCTTGGTAAAATTTTAAAGATATATCATCACAGGCTGTTAAGGTACTATTTTTTGATATTTTAAACTTTTTAGTTAAATTTTGGGCCTCCAGTATTGCGTTATTTTCACACATATCTTTTACCCTCCAGTGTCGGTACACAATCAAGTAGCTTTCTGGTATATTCAGATACTGGATTGTTCAAGAGTTCTTCGGGAGTTCCCGTATCGACAATTTTACCTGATTTCATCACCACAATTCGATCCGCGATGTATGATGCCAGACCAATATTATGTGTAACAAATATAATAGCGGTATGATATATTTCCCGTAAATCTTTCATTTGTCTTACAATCTGCGCCTGAGTTGTTACATCCAATGCACTTGTGGGTTCGTCTGCGAGCAAAAGATTGGGACTAAATGTCATTGCCATTGCAATACCAACCCTTTGACGCATACCTCCGCTTAACTGAAACGGATAACTATTCATAACATGATCAACATCAGAAAGCATCATATCTTCAAGCAATTGCATACTCTTATTCCAGGCTTCTTTTTTAGATATTTTTTCATGGGTTCTTATAAATTCCACATATTGGCTGCCAATTTTACGAATAGGATTAAGCATAGCTCCTGAATCCTGATAAATCATGGCTATTTTTTTTCCACGAATGTTGCGCCACTGTTCATCGGAATAGTCAAGAATGGAATCACCAAAAAATGTCAACTTTCCATTCGTGACCTTTCCCCCGCAAGATAAAAGTCCCATAGCAGAGTGAATAAGAGTGGTTTTTCCACTTCCGCTTTCTCCTACGATCCCCACAATTTCTCCCTCTTTCATACTCAGGCTGAAATTCTCAATCACAGGATTTCCTGTCTGATAAGAAACACTTATATTACGAAACTCGAACATTAGTTTAATCGGCCTCCATTCGTTAATTACTTGGTTCTATATCAGCAGTAATCCAGTAATAATCAGCTGTATATATGTTAGCTCCTGTTACAGAAGCAACACTGCACATATTGCTATGATAATATCCATGAACTAAAACGGCTGCGTCATCAATTAAAATCTGTTGAAGCTGTTCTATCAATTTTGCCCGTGCATCTTTATTCAGTTCGCTTTCTAATTCTTCATATAGGCGGTCATATTCTTCATTCGCATATCCACAGTAGTTGGCGGTTGACTTACTGTACCAGTTATCAAGATAACTATACGGATCTCCCACGGGCACGGTCATCCAGTTGGTAGCAAGAAGGTCATATTCACCAGATACCAGCATGTTCCATTCTGTATCAGCATCGGTAGTGTTGACGGTGACTTTGATACCGATTGAATCTAGTTGAACTGCGATTGCTTCTGTGAAGTCTGTCAGGTTCCTGCTGTCATAGGTCAGGTAGTTTAGGTTGATCATTTGTCCATTTAACTCTCTGTAACCATCTCCATCTGTATCTGTAATACCAGCATCATCCAGACATTTTACTGCTGCTTCTACATCAAAAGGTGTGCTATCCTTTAAATTTTGATAACCATAATCAAGACCGGATGGAAGTACGGAATAGCCTGCTGTATACATTCCACCTACAGTTATATTACACATAGTCTCATCATCAAGTGCAAGTAAAACAGCATTTCTTAAAGCTTCATTAGCCAGAATACCTTTCTGATTCATATATGAAAAACCGCAGCGGATACCAGTTGCCTCTGATACATTAAAATCAGAAGAATCCTGTAAGGTTGTCAGGTCATTCGAAGAATTGATATTTTCTACCACATCTACATCCCCATTACGAATTGCAAGCGCTTTCGTTGTAGTATCCTTTATAAATATAATATTTAGGTTCTGATATGGTACTTCTTTGCCCCAATAGTATTCATTTGCCGCCATTTTAATTGAAACATCCGTATCATAGGATACAATGGCATAAGGGCCAGTTCCGATTGGGTTCTCGGAAATATTTCCCTGTTCAACATCCAATATGGAATAATACGGATGGGCAAGGATAGAACATAAATCAGCATATGGCTTACTTGTAACGATTGTAACAGTTCCGGCACTGTCATCTGCCGTAATAGAATCATATGTCATATACTGAGAAGGAGTAGAATTTCCTGTACCTTCTGCCTCCTGGCTATACATATAGGAAAGGGAAGCTACTACTTTTGATGGTGTCAGGTCATTTCCGTTTGAAAATTTTACTCCATCACGGATATGAAAGACCCAATTCGTATTGGTTTCATCAACAGAATAGTTATCACATAAATAGTAGTCTGCATTCATTTCATCATCAAAATGAAATAAGCCTTCTCCAATTCCGTATCGGGATACACACCATGCAGCATTTATCATTGTCGATGGATCTAGACTATCAGAAAAGTTAGTGCATCCAAAATTAAGGGTATTGGAAATGTCTTTTTCTTCTGTCTTTTGCGTGTTGTTTTCATCATTGGTACTAGTTTCATTGTTGGTACTAATATCATTGTTGGTATTGTCTTTTGCGCATCCGGCAAGAGAAGTTCCTGCAATAACCGCAAGCAGTGTTAATATTAATGCTGTTTTTTTGTTAATTATTCTTCTCATAAATCCTCCAATTTTAATCACTTAGTTTTATTTCTTGGATCCAGTATATCTCTAAGACTGTCTCCTAAAAGATTAAATATTACGACTACGATGCAGATTGCAAATCCTGGATAGATCATTAACCACGGATAATCCATCATGTAAATTCTACCTTCATTTAGCATAAGTCCCCATTCTGCCAAAGGCGGTTTCGCACCAAACCCCAGAAAAGAAAGTCCAGCAAGCTCTAACATCATGGTACCAATATCAGAAGCTGCTGTCACAATTAAGGTTGGCATTACATTAGGAAGCATATATTTTTTTAATATATACAAATTCTTTGAACCTGTAGTCAAAGCCGCATATATGTAATCTTTATGACGTATCTTCAGTACCAGGCTCCTTGCGAGTCTGGCATACTTCGTCCAACTGACAATTAATATAGCAATTACCGCATTCATGGTACTTGCTCCCATAATACCTGCTACTGCAATTGCAAGCACCATTCCTGGAAAAGATATTAACATATCTGCTATACGCATTACGACTGTATCAATCACACCACCAAAATAACCAGCAGTAATTCCTAAAACTGTTCCAAGGAAAAGTACAGATATGGTAAGTAACAGTGAAGAGGTAAGAGAGATTCTGCTTCCATAGATAACACGAGAAAATACATCTCTTCCCAGTTTATCGGTTCCAAAAAGATGCTCACCTCCGGGTGGTAAAAAAGCATCTTTTAAATTTGAATCATAAGGGCTTATCTTAATCCACAAAGGTGCACTGACTGCTGTCAGTATTAATAAAAACACAAGTGCAGACAAGATAGCAAACTGTTTATGTAATCTCACAAAATCAAGCATTCTTTTCATATATTTTTCTCCCTTCCCGTATTCTTGGGTCAAGAAAGCCATAGGATAGATCCACTATAAGATTAATTAACATATAGAGGAAAGCAATCCACAAGACATAAGCCTGTATCAACGGATAATCATATGCTGTAATAGCCGATACGGCCAGGCTTCCTAGACCAGGGTAAGAAAAAATCACTTCCACAACAGCTGTTCCACCTAACAATGAGCCTAATGACAATCCGATTAAAGTAATTAAAGGAAGAAGAGCATTGGGGAATACATGTCTGATCAGTATCGTTTTTTCTTTCAGACCTCTTGATCTTGCGCCATTTACATAGTCTTGATTTAATTCCTCCAAAACTGCTGCCCTAACCTGCCTGGTATATTTAGCTGACATTGCAAAGGCCAAAGTAACTGCTGGGAGAACCATTTTGTCTATTCCCGCCCCCATCGAAACAACAGGAAATAAACCAAGTTTAAAGGCTACAAAATACACGAGCAATAAACCTACCCAAAAATTAGGAATTGATAATCCCAAGAAAGAAATACCACGTACAAAATAGTCGGTAAATCGATTTTGTCTGACTGCAGCAAGCAGACCTGCCGGAACAGAAATAAGCAACATAAGTATAAGTGAAAAAAATGCAAGCCAAAGAGTTGGTCCAATTCTTGACATCAGTATGGAAGCAACTGGTTTATTCATGGAATACGACGTGCCAAAATCTCCTTGCAAGCTACTGCTCAGCCACTTAAAATACTGAATCATAAAAGGCTCATTTAATCCCATTGCCTCTCTGGTTTTTTCTAAAGTCTCCTTATCCGGCATGACCCCTGATGCAGCATACATGGTACGTACCGGATCTCCCGGCGCAAGATAGGTAAGCATAAAAGTCATCAGGCTAATGCCTAGCAAGACTATGATAGCTTGCATCAATCTTGTGGTTAATTGTTTCACATTCATAGTTTCTTCTCCATCATTGAATCGTTTTAATATTCTTTTTCCCTCACGCAATTAGACTTGGCCGCTTTGCCGCACCGAATGCTGTCTCGCAGTGACATTTTCCACCTGCATTCGTGCGCATTGTGTTTTTATTTCATAGGAACCAATACTTTTATAAGTTGCCACAACAAGATCTTTCCTATCAAATGAAATAAAAAAAACGTATCCACTACGGACACGCTTAAAAGTATACTAAAAAATGCATGAAACATCCTTTCATACACAATAAGTAACACCTATACACCGTAGGGTTTGACTCCAATTCATAGAAGCAGGTCTCCTGACTTAAAAGCATTGCTTTTACCACCTTCCCAGAAATCTCCAGTGGATACGGTAAAAGTCCTTTATCACAGTGACGGGATCGTGCCGGAATTACACCGACTTCCCTTTGAATCCCTTTTAGGGAACTTCTTTTGTTATATTTTTGCTATTATAACACAAAATACGACATATTACATCTATATAATGATTCCAAATTGGAATACCAATTGAATGAAAGTGTATTGAAATAAAATACTTTTCCATATCCTCCACTACGAAAGAAACGATGGCAAAAAGCAGAATCCCACCAAAACAATTATTTTCATTATCCCTATCAAAATCAGATATAGTAAAAGCCCAAACAGTATATGGGCAAACCCTTTCGCAAAACGAAATAAAGCTTTCCAAGTTGCCTTAAATACTTTAGGGATGGAAACAAAAAAAAGTATAGGTATCAAAAAATCAATAATCAAAAGCATTGGTAAATAGATATCTGAGCTGATTAATAAAGCTAAACCATATATTGTAGTAAGTGTAAATGTACTTACAAATATGATATTGATTTTCTTATAAAATTCATTATTTCTGGCAATAACAGGAGAAACCATATCTTCTTGCATCAAAACATTTATTATTCTAGATTGAATCCGGTCATACGAGACAGTTTCACCACTGCCAAAATTTCCTTTTATCAATGCACCTGAAATATTGTCATTAATATTATACATAATTGCAAGGCCAATTTCTTTGGAAGGAAGTAACATCATATTTGTATGATAATTCTCACAACTTCCTCCGTGATGTACAAGTTCACCATAATCGAACCAGCCAAGTCCATAGTGTTCGCTGGTTTTAGATGATTTCGTATGGAGTGTGCGTATTCCATCTTCTGATAAGATTCTTGAGTTTTTATAGCATCCTCCATTTAAATTTACAATCAAGTATTTCGCCATATCCTCCGCACATGTTGCAAGATAACCCGCTGGTATGATTTCTGGATGAAATTCGTACTCTGTCTGTCGAATCAGACCTAAAACAGGCTGAACTCCCTTCTCCAAACCATAATCAAGTGCTTTCTGATGATTCGCAAAAGAACAGTGCATCTCCAATGGCTTAAAAATATTACTTACAACATAATTATCAAATGTCATGCCGGATACGATTTCAATAATTTTTCCAAGAATCACATAATTAAGATTGGAATACTCATAGGATGCACCAGGCTTTCTGCTCAGCCTGACACTAGATAAATATTTTAAAACCTGAGATAAACTTTCTTTTGGATTCCGATTAAATATTTTCATTCCTTCATAAGTAGAAAATCCACTTGTATGGTTGAGAAGTTGGCGAACTGTTACAGTTTTACCATTTTTTATACATTTAAACTGAGGTATATACTGAAAAACATAATCGTCAATATTCAAAACTCCACCTTCTATCAGTTGCATAATTGCCATAGCTGTAAAAGATTTACTAGATGAACCAATATAAAATACAGTTTTTTCTGTTACCTTGTCTCCTGATTCATTAGTCTTTCCAAATCCTTTTAGATAGATGATATCTTTACCTGATACGATTGCTATTGCCAAACCTGGTATTTTTAATTGTTTCATTTCTTCCTGAATAATATTGTCAATACTTAATAGATTTAAATGATTGTTCATGAAATTGATCTCCTTTATTTTACCAAATCAGTTTACTATACTATTGGCACTTCTATCACAATATGCATATACTTATTAGATTATAATGAAGGAATAAAACCTACATTCCCTGGATGTAATCACACTATCGGCTGAAATCTCTTTGATTCTAGCTTTTGTCTTATCAAAACCGTTGGGTGCTTACGTTTCTACCAATTCGAAAAGCACTGTAATTCCCAGTAAATCCGCACTCTTCCTGGGCTGATATGCTGATATGTGTCAATATTTAATTTTTTCATATGTGTCAATTTTTAGTTTTTTCATATTGACATTTTTTGATTTGAAGCATATACTGTTTATATCAAGATTTTTTGATGTGAGGTGATGAAAGTTGGAACTTACTCCGGATAAAAACGCTAAGGTGTTCAAAGCGTTTTGCGATGAAAAGCGGCTTGCCATTTTGGAGCTGTTGCGCAGCGGTGAAAAATGTGCCTGTGTTTTAATAGAACAAATGGAAATCGGCCAGTCCTCCTTGTCCTATCACATGAAGATTTTATGTGATTCGGGTATTGTGGAAAGCAGACAGGAAGGAAAATGGACACATTATAAAATCAGTGAACAAGGTAGCTACGAGGCAATGCTCCTGTTAAAAGCAATTACCACTCCCAATGCAACCGCAACAGATACACACTGTTGCAATTAATGAAAGCCATCTAATGGAAGATGGCTTTTATTCAACACAATATATCAAGTTTTTTTGATGTGACTATATAATTTAGGAAAGAGAGGCGCTTACCCTATGGAAACCCTTCAAACTATGTGGCTGTTCTTTCAAGACCAATTGCTTGGAATGAAATGGCTCAATACTTTAATCGGCAATCAGCTCTCACTGTTTGGTCTTGATGTAACAGGACGTATTGGTGGCAGCGTTCAATTCTTTATCTACGACGTACTAAAAATCACCGTGTTGCTCTGTGTACTAATTTTTATTATCTCGTACATTCAAAGCTACTTCCCTCCAGAACGGAGCAAGAAAATCATGAGCCGCTTTCACGGCGTGTGGTCAAATATCATGGCTGCGTTACTTGGTACAGTGACACCATTTTGCTCTTGTTCGTCTATTCCGCTTTTTATTGGCTTTACCAGTGCAGGGCTGCCGCTTGGCGTGACATTTTCGTTTTTGATTTCTTCTCCCATGGTAGACCTTGGTTCGCTCGTTCTGCTCATGAGTATCTTTGGTACAAAGGTAGCTATTGTCTATGTGGTTGTGGGATTAATCATTGCCGTTATCGGCGGTACGCTGATTGAAAAACTTCACATGGAAAACTATGTGGAAGAATTCATCCGCTCGGCAAGCAATGTAGATATTGAATCACCTGACTTAACCCGCAAAGAGCGTGTCATTTATGCCAAAGATCAGGTGGTATCAACTTTCAAAAAGGTACTGCCATACATTCTCATAGGTGTTGGCATTGGCGCAATCATTCACAATTGGATTCCTGAAAGCTGGATTGAAATGGTGCTGGGTAGCAATAATCTTTTTGGCGTAGTGCTGGCAACTCTGCTTGGCATTCCCATGTACGCCGATATTTTCGGCACGATCCCAGTGGCCGAAGCATTGCTCTACAAAGGGGCACAGCTTGGTACGGTACTATCATTCATGATGGCGGTTACTACACTCAGTCTCCCATCTATGATCATGCTTCGCAAAGCGGTAAAACCTAAGCTTTTGGGTGCATTTATAGGCATCTGTACGATTGGTATTATCATTGTCGGTTATCTTTTTAATATATTTCAGTATCTACTGGTTTAATGGAGGTATTTTCCATTTAAGTTACTAATAATAAATTATAAGGAGGATTTTATTATGGCATTGTTTGGTTTTGGTAAAAAGAAAAAAGAGGAAGAACTGGTGCAGTGTGATTGCGGTGGAATGTGCAACCCCACTGAAATTACTGCAAAGAAATCTACAAAAGACACAAAAGCAAAAAATTCAGAATGTTGCTGTGGAGGTAACTGTAATACAGAAACGATTGCAGAATCCGAGAAAGTAAAAGTCAGTGGTTCGTCCATCAAGGTGCTCGGCTCTGGCTGTGCAAAGTGCAATCAACTGGAAGCGGCTACTTTGGAAGCGCTGAAAGAGCTTGAAATGGATACCACCATCGACCATGTGACGGACTTTTCACAGATAGCCGCTTATGGTGTGATGACTACCCCTGCTCTTGTGGTAGATGGCAAGGTAGTTTCCTTTGGCAAGGTACTGAAAAAAGATGAAGTTATTAAAATCCTGAAAAAAGTAAGAGGGTAACTACGAAAGGATGGTTTCCAGTATGAATAAGCCGAAAGTAGCATTTATCTGTGTACACAACTCCTGCCGCAGTCAGATAGCTGAAGCACTGGGTAAACACCTTGCCGGAGAAATTTTTGAAAGCTATTCAGCGGGGACTGAAACTAAGCCGCAGATTAATCAGGATGCAGTGCGGCTGATGAAGCAGTTTTACGGCATTGATATTGAACTAAAGCAGCGCAGTAAGCTGCTTGAGGAGATTCCCCCAGTGGACATCGTAGTCACAATGGGCTGCAATGTGCAATGTCCATTTCTCTCCTGTAAGCACAGAGAGGACTGGGGATTGGATGATCCCACAGGGAAAAACGACGTAGAGTTTGAACGTACTATAAAAGAAATACACTCTAAAATCGAAGATTTACGAGAGCGAATCATGACTAATCAAGTTAATTTTTAATGCAAGAAGCAAAGATTCTGGTGAAAATCGGAATCCTTGCTTCTTATTAAATATTAGCATACATCATTTGCTCATGAATAATTTGATATCATCTCCAACTCGTCAGATACCTGCACATATACAATTGATGTAATCACACTGTTTGCTAGAATCTCTTTTCTTCCTTCTTTCGTCTCAATCACAACGCTATTCTTTCGAATCTCTACTGTTTTCGACTCAAGATAAACTGGTACTTCATGAAATTTCAATAAGTCACGTAAACTTTAATTTTCTAGCAGTTCCACCTGTAGCTATCACAATATCATCCGCTTTCAAATCAGTAATATCTTTTACTTCATGATTAAAAATTACCTTAACTGAAGATTTTTGAAGCTGCTTGATATACCAATTCAGTAAATTTTTATCTTTCTCTTTAAAAGTAGGAGCTGCCGCTGCTTGAAAAACAACCAGAATGGCAAGATATACAAGGTCTGATATCTTCCATACAATTTTCACGAATTTTTGTAACAATATTCTTACCTATTTATCATAATTTTTACTATGGTATAAATTCTCTTATTTTATTCTCCTTACGATATTCAGAAGGTGTCTGTCCAGTATATTTTCTAAAGACACTTCCAAAATGACTTTGTGAACAAAAACATAAATACTCTGATATTTCCACAATATCAGATTCTGAATATTTTAACATGTTTTTTGCTAATTGCACACGTTCCCTCAGAATGTAGTTTTGTATTGTCATTCCAACCTGTTCTGAAAATTTTCTTGATACATAACTTGGATTCAATCCAACTTCTCTTGCAATATTCTCTACTTTGATTGTCTGAAAAATATTTTTTCCAATGTAATCTTTACATAACTCAATAAAATCAGAACTTTTCTGTTGATCTCTTGAGATTTTTACAAACCTCACGAAATCGTCCAATGCGTTTTTCTGCAAATATAACATTTCGACGATATTCGTGCATTTTTCAAGCTTTTGAAGATACAAATCACTTAAGTTATAAGCTTCTGAGGGACTCATCCCCCCTTCAATTGCTGCACGAGTTATTAGAGTAATGATACATACTGTCACATATTCATTCTGTTTTCGGCTGGCAGTAGCCAGTCTTCCCATTCTTTCCGATTCTATGCTGTTTTTTATTTTATCAATCATTTCTAAATCTGCGTTTTTCACTGCATCTGTAAACATTCTTTCTTCGGCATAGCTAATATGATTCAGGTCTGCTTCCATTTTTTCAAGTTTATACTTTAAATCATCTTCTTCGTCTGGCTTAAAGTGCTTCGCTGTCTTAATACTATAAGAAATGATTTCTTCCTCACTAATAATTGTCCCATTTATCATTGTATTTGATATTGCCATAATATTTAACATGGTATCTATATCAATATAGGGCACTATCAAGTCTTTTCCATTAATATTATGCATTTTCTTGTAATTATATATTTGAGTCCTTGTCAAATAATCTACTGCTACTGGTCCAATAATATAGCAGTTGCCAATATCATCTCCTAGTATTCGTCAAAGAAAAATGTGCAAACACCTTTTTGCTCTCCTCATTACTCGCGTAAATGAAAACAACCTGCGTTACAGGAATCGTAAGTACATAGCAATGTATGGACTTATTATACTATAAAACAGGCTGATTGGTTTGTATTATTTAATTTTTTATTTCTGGGAACAAATGATAACAATTCATTATTCCATCAGATGTATCACACTCGATTCTATATTTTGTTGTGTCAAGTGTTCTACTTAATGCTGATACATCTTTTCCAAATAATTTTTTTTCTTTATCAGTAACCTAAGAACTCCCTTCCTATTTTATTTACATTCATTTTTAACCGTGTCATTACACGCTCCATCCCATACTTTCTTGCTGAATAGAAAACAGTTTATGATATAATCCCTTTTTCATCATTAGAATTTCATGGATACCTTCTTCAGCTATTTCGCCCTTATCAAGTACAATAATCTTATCTGCTTTAGCAATAGTACGAAGCTTATGAGCAATTACGATAACAGTCTTGCCTTTTATTAACTCACCAATTGCCTGTTGAATATGTTCTTCACTTTCTGGATCTAAACTTGCTGTCGCTTCGTCCAGCAAAACTATGGGGGCATCCTTTAGCAAAGCTCTAGCAATAGACAACCTTTGTCTTTCTCCTCCTGATAAAGTATTTCCATTTTCACCCAGTAAAGTATTGTATCCATCGGGAAGTTTATTAATAAACTCATCACATCGGGCTGCTTTTGCCGCTGCAATAACTTCCTCTTTTGTTGCATTCATATTTCCAATATTTATATTATTATAAATTGTATCATTAAAAAGCACGACATCCTGAAAAACAAAAGACATATATCCCATCAGATGCTCTGGATCCAGATTTTTAATATCTACACCACCTATTGTAATTTTTCCCTTGTCTACGTCCCAAAAACGGGCAACTAGTCTTGACAATGTACTTTTTCCACTTCCAGAAGGACCCACTAATGCAGTAATACTGTTCGCAGGAATTGTTGTTGAAATATTACTAATTGTTTTTTCCTTTCCTTTGTTATAACTAAAATCAACATCTTGAAATTCTATGTTGTATTCTTCTATAGGCGTTTCCTTGCCTTCCATTGGTACATAATCCATTAAAGTACGCATACGTTTGATTGCAATTTGATGATAAAACAGCTCAGGGAGTAATTGTAATTCGACATTGATCGGTCCGTATATTCTTGTAACAATAAGAAGAAAAGCTAGTAATGGAATAAGCTCAATTTGTCCACCAGCCAAAAGTGTAGTCCCTACAAAAATAGTAAGACCTATCCCTGCCTGTAATATCATTTGCGAACTTGCTACAAAAATACCACTCCCAAGTTCAGTCTGGATTGCAAGTTTTTTCATATTTAACAAAGCATTATTGAGTTTTTCCGACTTTTCTCCATCTAAAGTACATGCTTTAATTACTTTAATTCCTTCGATATACTCTTGCACCTGTCCAGACGCTTCCAATTTTGCCACAGCATGGCGTTTACCAAGAAACTGTTGTATTTTTCGAGATGCCACGATAATAAATAATGCAATAGGCACCGAAATAAAAATTGCAAGCGACATACGCCAATCATAAAAAGATAACATAATACAAATAATGGTTACAGATATTCCATTTGCTATTAATTGCGGATATACATGGCTTAGTACATGCTCACTTGTCTCAACATCCCCCATCATATTCGTTGTAAGTTCAGTCAAATCTTTCGAATTAAATAGGCTCATAGGCAGCTTTCTGATATGTTCCGCTATTGCTATACGGGTATTTTTACTTTCTAAATAAGACGCCACGTAAGTTTTTTTATAATCATTTTTATTACAGATAAATATAAGAATGAACCCAAAAATTCCTGCTGCAAATAATCCCCACAATTTTAACCAGGAAATAGATTCATTGTTAAAAGGTTTTACAATTTCCATAATTGCAAATAACATGATAGATGCTGGAATAAACATTGAAAAATTAGTAATTGTGCAGGCAAAGATTGCTTTTTTCAAATCTTTATATCCTTTATCTGTTAAGAACATGGCATTTTTCAAATACGGTTCTTTTCTTGTCTTTTCCATTTTACGCCTCCTTATCATTCATGACCCAGCTAGAAGTCGTGTTGTAGGTTTTCCACATTGCAGCATACTTTCCTTCTTTGGCTACTAAATCATTATGCGTTCCTTCTTCAATCACTTTTCCTTGATCCATCACAATAATTTTATTTGCATTTCGAACGGTAGAAAGTCTATGAGCAATAATAATAACTGTTTTATTTTTCATCAGTTTTTCAAAAGCTTTTTGGATTAAGTGTTCGTTTTCAGGATCTGCGAAAGCTGTTGCTTCATCAAGAACAACGATAGGAGCATCTTTTACAATCGCTCTGGCAATGGCAAGTCTTTGTTGCTCTCCACCCGATAAATGTACTCCTTTTGTACCTATCACTGTTTGATATCCATTCGGTAATTTTTCTATAAATTCATGACACTGAGCTGCTTTTGCTGCACTTTCGATATCTGCTTTCGTAGCATTTGGATTCCCCATTGCAATGTTGTCATAAATGCTCTGCTTGAATAGAAAAACATCTTGAAAAACAAAACTGACTTTTTCCATTAAATAAGATGATGTAAAGTCTCTGACGTCTACTTCACCAATTAAGATCTTTCCACTATCAACATCAAAAAATCGTGGTGTTAAATGGGCAATGGTACTTTTCCCGCTTCCAGAAGGTCCGACAATTGCTGTCACCTCACCCTGATTCGCACAAAAATCCACACCATCCAACGCCTTAATCTTTTCCTCCTTTTTATAGGAAAATTCCACATTTTTAAATGTAACTTGAAAACTCTCTGTTGTTTTTGGATGTATCGGTTGTTTTAATTCTGGTTCAGAAAGTATTTTATCCATTGCTTCAACACCATTAAATATCCTTGTAACATCTGAATTAACATATAAAACTTTCATTAATACACCTGCAATAGACGGAACAAATATAAGATAAAAAATAAAAGTAATTGCAAACTTTCTGTAATCTGTTGTATTCATTCCTACTAGAATTCCAACTGGCAAAAGAAACAGATAAATATGATTAATGAGCGTCGTATACATAGACATGGGATTTTCCCAGCTCAATGTATAAGGAATCACCATATCCGTATATTCCTTAATTGTTTTATGTAAGCTTTGGAATGAATATACTGTTTGTTTATACGCTTTCACGACCGAAATACCACGAATGTACTCAACAGAAGCGTTATTCATATCTTCAAGTGATGTCTGATATTTTGCCATCATTTCTTTTGCGCCATCTTTTCCATATAACAGAATCTGCATTGCAAAAGCAATGGCCATTCCCAAAATAGCAGCTGATCCAAAACGCCAATCTACTGCAAGCAGTAATATAAGCATAACAATCGGGGCAACAAATGCTGCAACAATATCAGGCAATTGATGAGCGATGAATTGTTCAATTTTTTCAATATTCTCATCTGTTATTTTACGAAGCTTTCCACTTCCTATCATAATATGGAATCCCAATGGAACCTTTGCTAAATGAGATGCAAAATTGATCTTTAATTCGTATAATGTGCCAAAGGCAGCTATATGGGAGCACATTAAGGCCGATACATATAGGAATACATTCAGTAACATTCCTCCAAGCGCCATATATGCAAATTTCATTAGTTCTGATATATTTAGATTTGAAAACTCTGGCCATACTCTTAGAATCTCACGAATAACAAAATAAATTGCTATAAATGGAATAAAGTTAGCAATTGCAGCCAAAGATGATAAAATTACTGATAGAATCACTAAAGGTTTTTTCGTAGCCGCAAGTTCTAATAATCTAGGCATACCTGTTTTGTATGTTTTTTTTGATTCCTCCATTTAAAACTCCTCCTCTGGAATAAAATATTTTTTAAGTTTTGTTTCTGCATTCATTTCTTGCAGAGAATAATAGTCTTTCACTTTTCCCTCTTCTAAATAAAGTACTGAGGTGTAGCAACCAAGTAAAAACTCTAAATCGAAAAGCAACTGACAAAAGTGGATTTTCCCGCACCATTTTTTCCAATAAGCCCAACAATCTCTCCTTTTGTAATTTGAAGTTTCGTTATATTTAATACTTCTTTTTTCCCTCGGCAGCAAATCATATTTTCAAAATCAAAAAATCCACACTCTTTTTTGATTTTAAATGTTTTTTTGTAACATGCTTTAAATCTAATGTACGAAGACCTTTTTCACTTAACATATCAGGAGGTGCTTCATTCATTTCTGAATCTGTATATTCATTACATATCTTTCCATTTTTCATGTAAATAAACCGGTCTCCTAATTTCCGTAAATAATATAATCGATGCTCAGACACGATTACTGTCTTACCCATAGCTTTTAACGTTGTTAATACTTGCTTTAAGTTTGTTATTGAGACAGAATCCAGATTAGAACTAGGTTCATCATTCTCCTTTTGAGTTAGTTTTGGCTAACTCGTAGTCTTGAGATAACGCCCACTCACATGGACGCATAAGTTTAATACTATTTACTAAAAATATAGATACTTGGAAAAGAAATTTTACGTTTTCACACCACCCTTCAAAAATAGTTAATTATTCTTTATAATTTTCTCAATTCCTAAACAGCCATCAATAAAGAATTGCCTAAAAAAAGTAGCCTCTGCAATTGCAGTCTCTTTATCCATTTTATGACAGATCGGTTCAAAAATCGCTTTTATATAGACTTCGCATATAATATGTAAAGAATTTTTATTAATAACATAGTTTGAATTATATTTATTCTTCAAAATCTCAATATATTTTATCCATGTCTTTGTTTCTCTTTCAACAAGTTCTTGCAAAAAAGATCCTTTTATAGTTTCATGAGAGTAATTCGCAAGCAGATAAAATTTATCAAACTGCTCATAAATCAAATCATACATAGCTGCAAGACTGCTCTGGCTTCCTTGCTTATTGCTTTTTTCGGTATAACTTATCCCCTGAAAAGCGTCTTCAACGGTTTGGTCATATGCCTGATCATACATTTGATAGAAGGATTCTACTGCACTTTTTGTAACTGCTAAAAATAAAGAATCCTTGTTTGGGTAATAGCGATAGATTGCACCTGTCGTTACTCCAGCATTTTTAGCTATGATACGCATAGAGGAATCGTGGTACCCCTGCAGAACAAACTCCTTTTGAGCACTTTCTAATATGTTTTTTTTACATTCTTCTGATTTTTCTATTACAATTTACTCCTCTCCAAAAAATAACACTGTTATTTTTATATCATTATTATATTTATTTGTCAATACAATTTTATAAATCACTTCTATATTGCAATATTTTATCATTTATTTGTCTCAACGTTTTCATCCGTTCCATAGCAGCAACGAATTCACTAACCGTTGTTGTACTGACTAAATAGTATCCCATGATAAAACCTGGAAGCATATGTGTATATATTCCAACCGCAGCGCCCAGTATAAAATTCCATAGTCCAGTAAGTAAAGATAACACCGTCAATTCGAGTACAAGCAAAATGATATATGTTATTGTAAAGCGTATAGCCACGCTTCAATTAATTTCCGCTACTCTATATGGCTTTGAAATACTCCAAATGGTTTAAAATGTTATAACAACAAACTGTGTAACTTTCCTGATGTTCAGTACAGTCCTGATATTTTTTATCATTATCTAACAAATCGCCATTTTTCTATTGCAATTAGTTGTAACTAACTATACAATACTTATGCGACCAAAATAATAATAATAGTCGCATAAACAGGAAAAGGAGATAAAAATGAGCAGGAAAAAGTTGAAAAAGAAAGAAGGAATTGCCCGGCTCTTTGAATTGGCTGGAGCGAAGAAACGGAAGCTTTCATTGGCATGTGCCCTGGCAGTACTATCCTCAGGAGCACGTATTACAGCATTTTTTACAATTTATGGAGTTGTAAAAGAACTGTTAAGATCATATGGGAACCCGTCACAAATTAACTTCAATCGGATCATTGCATATGCATTGATTACCCTGGCGGGAGTGATTTTGTATGGGGTGACTTCCTATCTGTCTTCTGCAATTGCACATACAAGTGCATATGATCTTTTATATGAAATCAGGATGACTATGATGAATAAAATGTCGCGTATATCCTCAGGGTATTTTACAGGAACTACGCAGGGGGCAATAAAGAAGATTATGTCTGATGATGTAGAAGAGATAGAAGGCTTTGTGGCACATAATCTATGTGACTTATCAGCAGCAGTTGCAACACCGCTTTTTACATTGGTTTATTTATTTGCGTTAGACTGGCGGCTGGCTCTGGTAACGTTACTTCCGATTCTGATTTCGGTTATACTGCTTGGAAGCTGCTTAAAGCAAAAAGGAAAAGCCGAATTGCAAAAGGAAATGCATGATTCTATGGAGAAAATGACAGGAACAATTGTGGAGTATATTCATGGAATGCCGGTAGTAAAAGTGTTTAATCGCTCGTTAAGTGCTTTTAAACGATATGAGGATGACTTGAATTCTTTTGTGGATGTAGTGGATCGCACGGCAAAAGCAAATGCAATCCCGATGGCGAGTTACTATGCTTTTTTTGGAACACAGCTGTTGTTCCTGCTTCCAGCAAGTATATTACTGATGTCAAAAACAACAAACTATGTTTATTTTCTTCCAGTTGTTTTATTGTTCTTTTTAGTTGGACCGGGTTTAAAAGAGCCCATGGAAAGTATGATGAACATGATGATTATGTCTAATCGTATAGTGGAAAGTGTAAAGCGAATTGATGAGGTACTTGATCAGCCTGAGATCAAGTCAGATGGGAATCAAATTCCTTCCTCCTATGATGTGGCTTTTGAACATGTGGAATTTTCATATACAGAATCAGCACAGACAATTGATGATATATCTTTTTATGCAGAACAGGGAAGCATAAATGGAATTGTAGGGCCGTCGGGTGGCGGTAAATCCACATTGGCACAGCTTTTGTTACGGTTTTATGACATCCAAAAAGGATGCATAAAAATTGGAGGAATAGAGATTAGGCAAATTCCAATAGATCATTTGATGAACATCATATCCTATGTTTTTCAGGATTCTGTCATATTTCATGATACAGTGGAAAATAACATTCGCATGGGGAACACAGAAGCTTCCTTTGAAAGTATACAGGAGGCTGCAAAAAATGCTCGTATTGATGATGTGATAAGGCGATTACCCAAAGGGTATCAGACGGTTGTGGGAGAGAAAAACACATATCTTTCCGGGGGTGAAAAACAAAGACTGGCGATAGCAAGAGTATTTTTAAAGGACTCACCCATTGTTATACTGGATGAAGCAACGGCTTATGCAGATGCAGAAAATGAAGCGAAAATCCAGGAAGCATTTGCAAAACTATCTAAGAATAAAACTGTTTTTATCATTGCGCATCGATTGAGGACGATTGAGAATGCAGAACATATTCTAGTACTGGAGCAAGGAAAGCTAAATGGGTTTGGAACACATAAGCAGTTACTGAATTCCTGTGTGCTGTATCAAAATATGGTAGCGGCTAATGAGCGACGGGATGCATGGACAATCAGAAGGAAAGAACAGGAGGCTATATAATATGAAGACAATAAAGCAATGGTTTCAAATGTTATCCTTTGGAAACACTAAAAAATACCGCAATATAATCTTATGGTTTTTTCTGGACAGCGTGACGGCTTCTCTACCTTATAATATCGTGATTATGGCAATTTACTATTTACTCCTGCCATTATCAGCCTCTGAAACAAAATTACAGTCAGGACAGCTATGGGCAATCACAGGAGTTCTGGCTTTGCAGTTCGTTGCCTATTTCTTTATCCGAAGAAAAACATACATAGACAGCTGCGTTGGAATGGCAGATACCATTAAAAAATCAAGGATTTCTATTGGAAAGCACTTGCGTATTCTACCAATGGGTTTTTTCAATGAGCGTGATGCAGGAGACCTTTCTACGGTTCTTTTGCGCGATTACACCACGGTAGAAACACTTTCTGGGCAGTTTGCACCGCAAATAACTATTACGACAGCAAGACTGCTGATGTCCATGCTGGTTCTTGGCATCTTTGATTATCGCATGATGCTTGCAATGTTTATTGTAGTTCCACTGGCACTTCCCTTTGCGCTGCTCAGTTATAAAAGAATGGTACATTCCAGCCTGGATTTGCAGAATGCACAGCAAAGTGCATCCTCTGGAATTCTTGAATATGTGGAGGGAATACAGACGCTAAAAGCCTATCATATGGCGGGAGAAAAGTTTGATACTTTAAAAGAATCATTCTTAAATCAAAGAAAAGCAGCTATCAATATTGAAACAAAATCTGCATCGCCGGTTGCAGTACTTGGCAGAGTTATATTAAACCTTGGTATCGTATTTGTGATTTTGTTAGGCGCAGTATTGACAACAGGTGGTTCCTTACATCCATTTTACTATATTGCATTCCTGATTGTGACTTTAAATGTATACGAACCGGTATCCATGCTGTTCGTATTTATTGCAGATTTTTCAAGAAGTAAACGGTCGGGAGATCGAATCCAGTCAATTTTCAAGGAAGAACCCTTACCATGTGTGAAAAGGACAGTGAAGGAGAAAAAAGACAGTTCAAATATGGACATTGTTTTTTCTCATGTGAATTTTTCTTATGGCAATAAACAGGTATTGCATGATATATCGGTAGCATTTAAGAAAAATACAATCACTGCCCTTGTGGGTCCATCTGGCAGTGGAAAGTCAACAATTACAAGACTTGCTGCAAGGTTCTGGGATGTCAGTCAGGGCGAAATCACATTGGGTGGAATTCCACTGACGCAAATGGAGGCAGATGAGGTATTAGAGAATATCGGTATTGTTTTTCAGGATGTATATCTTTTTCATGACACAATCGAAGCAAACATCAGGATGGGGAAAGCGACTGCTTCCAGTGAGGAAGTCATAGAAGCAGCGAGAAAGGCAGCTTGTCATGAATTTATTATGTCACTTCCAGATGGATATGATACAATGGTAGGCGAAGGTGGTTCAACTCTTTCGGGTGGCGAAAAACAGAGAATATCAATTGCCAGAGCGTTACTAAAGGATGCTCCGATTGTCTTATTAGATGAGGCTACGGCTGCATTGGATTCGGAGAACGAGGTCTTGATACAACAGGCAATATCAAAGCTTGTAGAAGAGAAAACAGTAATTGTAATTGCACATAGATTGCAGTCAGTCTGCAACGCGGATCAGATTGTTGTGTTGGAGGATGGAAGAATTACAGAGCGTGGGACACATAAAGAACTGCTAGAAGAGAAAGGAATGTATGCAAGACTCTGGGAAGAACAGAACAATGCAGGCAGTTGGAGAATTGCTTGATTAGTACGATAATGAAAGGTGGATAATACAGATGCCAATACGCGTCTTTGACGAGGAAGAAAAGAATATCATACGGAAAAAGATGCTTGACGAGGGTATGGAATTGATTAAAAAGTACGGTCTTACACACACCTCGGTAGTCAAAATTACAAATGCAGCCGGGATTGGAAAGAGCACATTTTATAACTTTTTTACGTCAAAGGAAGTATTTGTGGTAGAACTGATTCAATACGAACGACGCAGGATGATGGATTATTTTCATCAGATACTTCACGGACGTGAAAGAATCACAGTATCAGAAGCAAAGGACTTTCTGCAAAAGATTATCTTTCATCAGGATAGTATCTATCAGTATCTGACGGAACAGGATATGGAAATGTTGTATCCAGTGATGGAAGAACAGGGATTGATCCAATCAGATCTGCAATCCGGCACACCGGAATTTCTATTTGAACACTTTGAAGGAATCAATCCGAAAGCAGATACAAAGGTCTTTACAAATTTTCTACGAATTATGGCATTAGCAGTATCTCAAAAAGATGCTCTTCATGCAGATGTTTTAGATGAAAATTTGGAGATGATGTTTGAAACTATGTTTGCATATATTTTCATTAATCAATAATGGATAAAAAGCTGTTGAGAGATAAACAATGGAATTAATGTTCCGACAAACACTAGTACAATTAAAATCCAATCACCTGCAGCACTTAATTTAATAAAGATAAAAACATGTTATTTAAAGATACGCCTTTGCCATAAGGTTAGAAGTGGAAAGCTAAACTCAATCATTACATAAACAAGATCAATAGGAGAAGGTATGCCACAAAATAGCAAAGAAAGCAAACGCCCAATTCCTCCACAGAAAAAGCATACAGCAATCACCCGAAGCGTTGTTTTATCACGGTCGATTCGCGGGATCATCCACAACAAAACTATACCAATGCCTAACCATAGACCATTGTAAAATCGAAAATTACTTTCCAGCATAAGAAGTCCGTTTGAGTATTCTTGCCCTTCAGCAAAGCCGTAGTACCAGTTGACTGCACCGTAGGCATATCCCAAATAAGCTGAAAATAGGGCTAATATACTGATCAGGCCAAGAATTAGCTGCATAATACGCTTTGATATCATTTTGCTTTTCATATTTTTATTTATTACATTATCTTTCATAATTTATTTCACGCTTCTTTCTATATCAATCTAATAGTTATATATCGTTTCGATAGTTACAACTAAAAAAAATGCACTTCCTTTTCTTTTTTTATAAGTATGTGCCCCTACTTGTAAATATATCTTATTTTCTGTTTATTGGTCATTTAGAATGGCTGCCGCCAAATCATTTGCTGTTTTTCTAGCTCTTTCATTAAAATCTGATGCATTACTATATGGAATGACATACTCACCAACAAGTTTCGTATGGAACATACCCTTATTCTCTCCATCAAAGCCTCTGCGGAAAAATTCCTGTACTAAATCTGCATTTCCCTCTTCCTGACCAGCACAGGTAATGAGTAGTGCTACACGTTTTCCATCTAATAGGGATGTATTGGAAAGACAAAACGAGCGGTCAACAAGAGGCTTCAACTGTGCAGTAAGGTCAAAGCAATATAGAGGGGAAGCATAGATTACAACATCCGCCAAGCTAATACGCATGAGTACCTGTTCGGCATCGTCTTTTTGTATACATCCAGCTGCATCTTTGTTCTGCATACAGGCATAACAGCCCAGACAGGCATTTATGTTATAATCAGTTACATTAATTCGGTCAATATCATGTCCTTGTGACAGAAGATTTCTCTCCAAAAAACCAAGTGCGGTTGCGGTCTTTCCATGCCTTTGGGGACTTCCCATAATAATTGCTATTTTCATAAGTTCTCTCCTTCGATTTGTTTTAATAACTTATTACACCAATCAATTATAAATTGATAGTAATTAACACCATAGATCATTGCAGAATAAATGAATTTAAATTGATTTACATCATATTCTTTTTCAACGTCCGACTTTTGATTACTTAACCGATTTAAAAGTTCTTCCACTTCTGATATAAAAATTTTTAAATTAGAAATTGCTTTTTCATTGGGTAAGTATTGATAAAAGTAGAAATTAACTAAATGATCCTGTTTTGTTTTAGAAAAAGCAATCGGCTTTTCAAGCCAGTTCAAAAAATATGTCTTTCCCACGTCAGTAATAGCATAAAGTTTTTTGAATTTACTACTCTCAATAACTTCATGACAACTGATGTGGCCTTTTTCCTCTAATCTTTTTAACGCCGGATAAATGCTCCCAAAACTAGCATCAAAAAAGTAGGATGTGCAGTTAACCATCCACTGCTTTAAATCATACCCGCTCATTTCTTCTTTCATCAGAAAACCTAAGATAATGTATTCTAACATATCTCCTCCTTATACCATCGTTTTATATATCGAATCGATATATAAATATTATAATAGCAAAATTGGATTTGTCAATAGTCATATTTAGAAAAAAGCTCCCCCACTGATCTATATTAACTTCTTATAGCCACTCCAATCAGGATTCAAGCTATACACTTTTTCATCAAGAATTAAATGAATGTAAAGTTTCATTCCGTCTGCAAATTTCAAACTATTTTCAACCTTGAAAATACCGTCAACATGACTATCAGTAACATTTTTTAGTAACTCTTTTTTCGCTTTCTCTTTTGCTTCTTCTTCCGTTTTTGCTACAAAAAATCCATATTCATGTTGTTCTCCAAAGGTTTCCTTTAAATACCCCCCCCTATTTAGAAAAAACAGATTAAGTTCTGTATTTTGCGGATAATCTTTAATCTGAATAGCACACCCATCGGCGCCTGTAAGTGCTTTATATTCATCTAGGTGCAAATGTTCTCCATACCAATCTTCTTTAAGAATCTCATACGTTTTTTCTATACAATCTGCTATAACCAGTTGCACATCATGTACTTCAATATTTGCTTTGCTAACACTTCCACCAATTCCGATCACAAATAACTTTTTCATATATTCCTCCTGCTATTACGCTTTTTCTATTAATCACCAATCGTATTTAAACTTTCAAGAAACATTAATGATTTCGTCGATTTCTTCATCTATCATACTTTCCGAATATTTTTCATAAGAATTCTCTATGTACTGCCCCCAGTCACTCTGATATTCTGATTCACTCATAAACGCGTACCAACCCTGTTTTTGAGTTGCAAAATCCGCTGCATTATTGGCAAGCATTTTCGAAAACTGTGGATCATTTATGATGGACATGTATGAATTTTTTGATTCCTCACCATTTGCTATGCTTTTTGCATCTATGTTTGCGCAACTCGCAAATAGCTCCATCTGAGTACAATCAGCAAGATTAACTTCATTTAATTTTATCTCATAAGTCTGTCCATTTCCATTTACATCACTGATTTTTATATTAATAATTGGGTTATCTGTTGTTGAGTTATCTGCATATGTCGCTGTAACATTTCGATAGTTTTCTCCTTCTCCAATACTCCATAATCCAATGATACCGCTGGTCATATTCCCCTCTAGACTAGTTACATCTTTCGTACCTGTTAATTCTTCTCCATCGCTCCACTGTAATGCGATATTCGAACTAGCTTGTGCTTCCAGCACTAAATTTTGTACTGTATCATTTGTTCCTGTTACACTATTATTATAGTATCCATAATATGTGTAAGAATTTTGATATCCTACTCCTGTTATTCCCATAGCTCATTTCTCCCTTCTCTTTGGAATTAAATAAAGTCCAAACAACTACTAAAATTTATTAACCTAAAACGTAATTTTAATAAAAACAAAAGCAGTATGCCAAAGTCACCTTCACAGACAACTTCAAAACACACTGCTTTCCATACATTCCATGTACCGATTCCCATCTCACAGATTATCTTCCGCAATCAACTTCATCGTTACAAATTAATTTATTTTCTTTACACATTACAGTCAAAAGACCTGACACCATCCGTCATCCGAAACCCAATCAGCACCAAAATATCCCGACACCAATCTTTTGGATTCAAATCAAAATTTTTCTCATCACTTGATTTTTTTCATCAAGTGACACCCCAAATCTCTGACACCTTTTTCACCATTTTTGGCTCCAATTTTGACACCTTTTGACTCCAATTTGACCCCAAAACATACGCTGAATTACGATAAGAAAAATCACTTTCGAATCTACCAAACCCCATAAAATCTAGGATTCTACAGCCCTTCCCTACAACTCATAAGGCGTCACCTGATATACATAATAATTAAGCCAATTCGTATACAGATTATTACAATGTGATCTCCACTGCAATTTTGGTTTTATTGTATAATCATTATCTACATAATAATTCTTTGGCAATTCAATCTCCAAGCCCTTATCTTTGTCGCGAATATACTCATTATGTAACGTAAATCTGTCATACTCTGGATGCCCAGTAACAAAGATTTGTTTGCCTTCCTCTGCTGTTACAATATAAATACCTGCCTCCTCTGATTCGGCAAGAATGGTCAGTTGCGGATTCTTCTCAATGTCTTCCTTTGAAATTGTAGTGTGCCTGGAATGTGGTGCATAGAACTCATCATCAAATCCCCTAACAAGCGGCACCTTTTTGTTAAGAACAGAGTGCTTAAACAGGCCAAACATTTTTTGTTCAAGGGCTTCCTTTTTAATACCATAGTGATAATACAAACCGGCCTGTGCTCCCCAGCATATATGAAAAGTTGAGGTCACATTAGTTTTCGACCACTCAAATATCTGCGTCAATTCCTCCCAATAATTTACCTCCTCAAACGGCATCTGCTCCACCGGAGCTCCTGTTATAATTAAACCATCAAATTTCTGGTGTTTTATTTCGTCAAATGTATTATAGAACTTGTTCAAGTGAATTGCCGGAGTATTCTTAGATATATGACTGGTTACATTGATAAATGTTATATCTACCTGTAGCGGTGTGTTAGACAAGGCCCGCATTAACTGAAGCTCCGTATCCTGCTTCACTGGCATCAGATTTAAAATACCTATCCCAATTGGACGAATATCCTGATGCATTGCACGATTTTCATCCATGACAAATATATTTTCAGTTTCTAAAATTCCCTTTGCTGGTAAATCACTTTGTACCTTAATTGGCATACTATCACCCGTCTCATTTATTCTGTGCTTTTTCAGTGTCTATATTATTCTTTTATACAAAACAACTTATTTCTCTGCTTCTGAATTAAAAATACCAATCGCTTTCATAAAAGATCAATATTTACATTATTATATCATATCTTGTCTCATCGTGCTAAGAATTGTTTTCTAAATTAGATTTAAAAAATCCTCTTCATTTTATTTTATAATGAAAAACATTTATTCAGATATTCTAAAATGTCCAATAATATCTGTTCGTTTTTCTAAAATATCTTCTTCATATTTTTTCTGCCAACAATCATTGTGATGAATAACATACGGTACATTATTAAAATTTCTTCTATCAGATACTATTCCTATATGATGTTTGAAAACAACAATATCTCCTCCTTGCCATTCTTCATAATCATTAACATCAGTTGTTAGGTTAATTGTATTGTTAAGAAAATATACATACAAATTTTTTACACGTCTAAAATCAATATTAGAATCTGGTTCATCTATATCATAATTTTCAGGATGTTCAGTTATATCCTTTTCTAAAAGTATTTGTAAATTGTAACCTGAATTTTTCAATGCAAATGCAACTACGTCTGTACATACACCATAATGATCATCCGGATATCCCGTTTCATAATATTTACTTTTATATTTTGGGTGTGTATCAACATATACTAATGCATTTTCAAGTATATCTGTTTGGTCTTCAATTCCATCTTTATCTTTATCAATTGTGCTTTGTATTTGTGATAATTCGATATAATTTTGAGGTCTCTTTGAAGATGTATTTTGATATTTAATTACTACAAATATTAATACAATAATAATTATACATAATAATATTGTTATTATTCTCTTTTTCATATTGTTTCCTATCTAATTATTTGAACATAGCTTTCACTTGCCAAGATTATTTTTACATTTAAGTATTTTGCGCTTATTAGCACATATTATATCTTGTCACATTGTTCTAAGAATTGTTTTCTAAATTAGATTCATAAAATCCTCTTCTGAAATAATTTCTACACCTAATTCCTTTGCTTTTTTATTTTTAGAAGACATTGACATCGTATCATTATTAATCAAATAATTAGTTTTCGAAGTAACACTGCCTGTTACCTTCCCCCCCTTTTCCTCAATGAAAGACTTAAGCTCATTTCGGTTTTCATAATGATTTAAACTTCCTGTAATAACAAAAATCTTATCTTTTAATGCTAGATTTGACTCGTTGATTTCTATTTTTTCCAGCACAAGCTCCTCCAACAGATGCTCTAGATTTTCAACATTGCTTTCTTTCTCAAAGTATGAAACTAAGCTGTCTGCAATAACGCCTCCAATTCCCCCAATCAAAGCCAATTCCTCTCTCGTAGCATGCATCAACCGTCCGATATCATAGTCGAATTCCTTGCAAATTATTTTTGCATTGGATAAGCCAATATTTAATATACCAAGACTATAGATGAGCTTTGGCAAAGTGGTCTGCCTGGCTTTTTCAAGACTACTCATTAAATTATCATAGGATTTTGGACCAAAACCCTCCATTTGTATAATTTCCTCTTTATACTGATTTAGCTTGAAAATATCTGAAAACTCTTTAATAAAACCTTTTGCAATGAATTTTTCTAAAGATGCTTCCGACAAACCATCTATGTTAAGAGCATCTCTGCTGACAAATAAGGTGAAAGCCTTGATTTTTTTTGCCAGACATTCAGGATTCTCACAATAAAGTGCTTCTACATCGTTTATTTTTCTAATGTTGGTTCTTTGACTACAGACCGGACATACCTCTGGTATGCCACTTGCACCGCTCCTCGTCAGATTATCTGCAATTTGAGGTATAATCATATTTGCTTTGTATACCTTTATGATATCTCCCTGACCAAGTTCTAAGCCTTTTAAAATGCTTATATTGTGAACACTTGCTCGACTTACAGACGTTCCCTCAAGCTCTACCGGTTCAAAAATTGCCACAGGATTAATCAACCCTGTTCTTGACGGACTCCATTCAATTTCCAAAAGCTTCGTTTCCTTAACCTCATCTGCCCATTTAAATGCCATAGAGTCTCTTGGAAACTTTGAGGTAGCTCCAAGACCTTGCCCATATGCAATATTATCATAAACTGCTACCAGTCCATCTGATGGAACTTCATACTTTTGTATCTTTTCTGAAAAATATGACATTGTCTCTGGTAAAGTTTCTCTCGTTACTACCTTGTATTCAACCACATCAAAGCCTTGCTCTTTTAACCATTCATATTGAAATTTCCTGGAATTATAAAAATTGATACCATCAGCCTTAACTAGCGAAAATGCATAAAACTTTACATTTCGACTTGCTGTAATCTGGTTATTTAACTGACGTACAGAACCGCTGCATAGATTTCTTGGATTCTTATATTTTGCATCCACATCTTCAATTAAATTATTTATATTCTCAAAATCAGAATAGCTTATAACTGCTTCTCCTCGCAGAATCAGTTCTCCGGTATAAGTTATCTTAAGCGGTACATTCTTAAAGACCTTTGCATTATTTGTAATCACCTCTCCAATCTCTCCATTACCTCTGGTAACTGCTTTTTGAAGCTCACCTTGATTGTACGTTAATACAATGGTAAGACCGTCCAGCTTCCATGATAAAAGTGTTTCCTGATTACCAATCCAGTCTGCAAGCTCCTCAACTGACTTGGTTTTATTCAAAGAAAGCATTGGCTTTTCATGTCGCTCCTTAGGAAGCTCACTCATTACCTCGTACCCAACATTAACAGTGGGGCTATTTCCAAGTACTACTTTTGTTTCCTTTTCAAGCTGCAATAGCTCATCATACAAAGCATCATATTCATAATTGCTCATAATTTCCGTTGCTTCCTGATAATAAGCCCTTCCCGCTTCATTTAGAATTTGTATTAATTCCTTTATTCGGTCAATCTTATTTCCGTTCATTTTTTCCTCCATTTTACGGTTACTCGCCGATATAGGCGGCAGTTTAAGAATCTCTTACACTTTTTTATAAACTGTAGTATTTGAAGAATGCAAAATAAGCTTATTCAGCTTATTTATTTCCTCACTCGTCACCTCACGATATTTACCCTGCCTTAAATTGCCCAGAGAAATATTCATGATTCGTACTCTTTCCAGCTTTGTCACCTTGTATCCAAAGTATTCACACATACGTCTGATTTGCCTGTTTAATCCCTGCGTGATTATAATTTTAAAGGTATATTTTCCTACTTTTTCTATTCTGCATTCTCTCGTAACCGTATCAAGAATTGGTACCCCCTTTGCCATTCCTTTTAAAAAATCGTTGGTAATCACCCTGTCCACATCAACTATGTATTCCTTTTCATGCATATTGCCAGAACGCATCATTTTATTCACAATATCTCCATTATTAGTCATCAATATTAAACCTTGAGAGTCCTTATCAAGTCTACCAACCGGATAAATTCTTTGAGAATAGCCAATATAGTCAACTATATTATTTGTTTCCTTTTTTTGCGTCGTACATACAACACCAACCGGCTTATTAAAGGCTAAAAGCACCATTTTCTCTTCATGTTTTACTAATGTATTTTCAACACAAATTTTCTGACTTCCATCTACCTTAGTACCCATTACTGCAACAATTCCGTCTACTGTTATTTTTCCTGCTTCTATTAGACGATCAGCCTCTCTTCTTGAGCATATCCCTGCTTCACTTAAATATTTATTCAATCGAATCAATTCCCTTGATTTACGTTCAACTTTTTTATTTGTGTTATGACCCATAAAGTTCCTCCTTAAAACCGTATGTATAGTTTAAACGTCCCCCTGACAATAGTCAAGGCTAAAAGTATGCGCAATTAACATGTCTAAAGGTGTCGGCAAAGTCGACACCCTGTAATTTTATAGCAAGCGTAATAAGTTTTCTATAAGTAATTCTTTAATTTTTTAATACTGTTATCTTCAAAAGTTACCAATTCATTTGCCAATTCTACTGATTTATCTGTGGCATTATCACTTTCCATAAGTGTAGACATAATTCCTGTCATGCCAACTGAGTTTTCACGAATCATCATATCTGCAATATGTTTCGTACTGGTATTAAAAATAGTATTAGCCTGAATGGATGACCACATTTTAAACTTGTCCACAGCACTATTTTCCAGCATCACGCCCGATTCAATTAATCTATCTGAAGCCTTAGCGTTTATTTCACGATACTTTTGAAGCTGCAAATTCATATCATAATTTAAATTATCGTCATAAACCTTATTTAATAGCATATTAATAGTATCCATTCCTTTTTTACTATTTTTATAGGTTTCCTGCAAAAGCTGTCTGTCAGAACTGGTAATCATATCATTCACCTCCAATAAATTACGATTGCTTTCAAATTTAAATTATAGTTATAGCATATGAATTTTTTTAAATATTATGTAAATTTATATCGTAAAATAATGGAAAAAAGAATGTGCAATGCACACTCTTTTTAATCCCAAACAAGTATTTAAGATTCTACCTGCTTTTATTTATAAGTATCCGCTAAATATTCTGATTTCACATAACCAATTACACCATCACAATTGATTTTACTCCAACCATTATCTAAAACTGCTGTTCTTGTCACCTTAGTACCTTCATAGGCTGTTCCTACTCTGCTTGAGCTTTCATCCGCCTGTTCTCTAATGTTAACAGTCGACGATAAATATTTTGTTTCCTGTATTGCACCCTGAGTTGTTAAACATTCAGATAAAACATAACCTGTCTGACCATTAAATTCGATGCGGCTCCAGCCATTCGAATAAATCCCTGTTCTCTTAGCACTTTCACCAACATAAAGCTGTCCAAGTCTTGTTGCATCTTCGCTGCTTGACTCTCTGACATTTACTGTCTCGGCTGCATAAACTGTTTCACTAACCTCTTCAAGTCCATCCTCTGTTGCAGTCTGTTCTGTTTGCTCTTCTGCCGGTTGTTCCTGTGTTTGCTCTTCTTGAGCTGGCTGCTCCTCTTGTGGCTGCTCCTCTGCTGGCTGTTCTTGTGTAGAATCCTCCGTCGTACTAGAAAGCTTTGCGATAAATTCCTTTAAATCAGGATCGTTTTCCTGAGCCTCAGCAAATTTTGTATCAATTGAACTAATCAGGTCAACCACATCTTGTCCTGCTGCAATATTAGATATATAAGAATCTACCTCAGGTGAGAGCTCTCCATTATAAATGTATAAACTTCCATCTTCATTGGAACAAATATATAATGGAATCTCGCCCGGAACCAATGTATTAATATTAATAAATTTAATCTCATAATATACAAAAACAATATAGGAATTCTCTTCCGGTCCAATCTTGGTATAACAGGTTATATTATCATAGCCTTCGATATACTCTTTCTTTTGCTGAATCTGAGTCTTCTCATCTTCACTTAAAGGGTTCACTATTTGAAGCAACGTATCAATATCACTACTAGCCATAGCAGTAAAATATTTATTTACTAACTCATTAACGGCCGGGTAAGCATCTGTCTGCAAATCATTGGATGTCTGAGCTGCTGTGTCAGTAGCATCCGTAGTAGTTTCATCGACGGTAATTACCTTTTCGGAATTTGTTTCTTCTGCTTTATCATTTGAATCTTTTGATGATACCTTAACTAATGTAAAAATCATTACTACAAATATAGCCGCAATGATTACATATGTTTTATTCTTTATCAAAAACGCTTTCATATCTTCCCAATTAAGTTTCATATAAACCTCCTAAATTTACGAATATCAACATTATATTATAGAAACGTGAATATTTGATGTATTTTATCTTTCGAAATTAATCATGTAAAATTACAATAATTTTAATAAATGTGTCAACAACATACTAATTTTATTACATGATGCAAATTTTATCAAACAATCACCCTGAAAACAACTGCCCCTATTTGACTAATATGCATCCGGAGGGATTCGAACCCCCGACACGTGGTACCGGAAACCACCGCTCTATCCCCTGAGCTACGAATGCATGATATAAGTGCCTATTGCACTTCACCCACCTGTCATCCTATATTAAAAAACAGGTACTTTGCGCGCCGAATGCACTGATCCAGTAATATCTTCATATGCATTCGTACGCACTATGTATTTTCTAATTATCAAAAACCATATGTCTTATTATGATACAACATCTCAATTTTTTCAATAATTAAATAATCGGTTATAATTACACATTTAGTATTTTACCTCATTTGACGCAAATAATCAATTGGAAGTTTATAGATTTTTAAGAAACTATAAAAAAGATTACAATAATATTCTTATTTTATCCTCTTTCTTTATGTATTCATAGATACTATAGGATAATATTTCCTCTGCTTCTACGTGGTTGTCATTTGTATCTTTTACCATTTCCTTAAGATCTTCTGGACGCATATTTTTATTCTGTGGAATTAAAATAAGCTCATGAATGCTGCTGGGCAGCACATACAAATCACTATTCAAGGTTTTTGAAAAATTCTTTAATACATCCTTATATAAAATGCAGGCCGCTCCATTTAGTTTTGCCTTATTGCTTAAAACATACATCGGCAGCACATCATTAGGCTCCTCTTTATATATTTCCTGTATTGTTTCTCCAAGCTCTTCTCTTAGTATATCTTCAATATTTTCTACCTCCGCCTGAAGAAGCCTCTTTGTATTTCTTTGTGCCGCTTTAAAAATTGCTTCTATTTCTATTCCCCACATCTGTATGTGAGAATTATTTATTACAATCGTTGCATTACCAGACATATCACTTTGAGCCAGACAATAAAATACGATTGCTAAATCCATAAATTGAATATAAGGTATTTTTTTTAATTGTTCCAAATTTTTGTCAAAATTAATTAGCTTATACGCTATTTTGTCTTTCACATTTTCGAAGTTAGAAAAAAAGTTAATATCAATACTGTTAACAACTTTATTTTGCTTATAAAGTGATATTATTTCTTGGATAATTCCCTGAAGATTATCCTCAGTCAACTCCTCAAAATAATAATTGTTTAAATAAATAGTTGGTGAAATGTTCTCATTCTTAGTTCTTATAGTAATTCCATCTAAAACTACGTTATTATTTTTCGTAATCTTCTGCATTGCAACTTCAGCCTTTTCTCCTAATTGTTTTTGTATTCCCTCTTTTATTTTATTGGCAAAAACATTATACTCCATATGATCTCCTATTCTTGTTTATTTAATAATTGATTAACTTCTTTTTTGTTTCACTAATATGAATTCATTTATAACTAATTAAATAAAACCTATACGCATCCCCTCCTAAAGGCGCAAGAATAGACTCTCTCAACTATTTTGCATAAATAATTTATAATACCCCAATAGATAACTTGATTCATTTATAATTGAAAAATATGCACGAATTGTGCAAAAGATAAAAGCCGAAAATAACTGATGAAAAATAATTATTGTTCTACTGAATATAGTATATAGAAAACATAAATTCATTCTCTATATACTATGGAATATACTGGCTGCTTACACTCTAGAAAGGTAATCACCTGTTCTGGTATCAATTTTAATCTTATCACCCTGATTAACAAATAAAGGTACATAAACCGTTGCACCTGTTTCTACAACAGCAGGCTTTGTAGCACCTGTTGCGGTATCACCTTTAACACCCGGTTCGGTATCCGTAATTTCCAATTCAACAAATAATGGCGGCTCAACAGCAAATACATTTCCATTATGTGCGCAAATCTTAACCATTTCATTTTCTTTTACGAATTTTAATGAATCGCCAATTTCATCTGCATTTAAAGCAATCTGCTCAAATGTCTCAGTATCCATGAAATTATATAAATCTCCGTCAGAATATAAGTATTGCATATCATTTCTGTCAATACGAGCCTGAGGAAACTTCTCAGTTGGTCTGAAAGTTTTTTCTACTACTCCACCATTTCTAATATTTTTTAATTTTGTTCTAACAAAAGCTGCACCCTTACCTGGCTTTACATGCTGAAATTCAATAATTTGAAAAATGTTATTATCTATTTCTACAGTTATACCATTTCTAAAATCACCTGCTGATATCATATCTGATATTCCTCCTTAAAATAATGCCGATGGCAGTTCTCTTTACTACCACACTCTTTTATATTCTATAATAAATAGTCATTTTTTTCAACTATTTTTTTGATAAAACCACAACATAGCTAATATACATGCTACTCTTTTGTTTTCATATAGAAAAATAAAACAATTTTCTCTAAATAGCGCTTTAGTACAATTTGGATTTCTTCCTTTGGATGAATGGGCTTTACTAATATCGTTTTTAATCCTGCTCGATTTGCCCCATATACATCGGTAAATATCTGATCTCCGATAAAAATTGTATTTTCCTTATTCGTACCAATAGTATTCATTGCCTCCTGATAACCTTTCAAAAACGGCTTACGAGCATTAAAAATGTATTTTACCTGAACCTCATCATTAAAGGTCTTCACTCTTTCTTCCTTATTATTGGAGATTAAACATACCTGAAAGCCAATCTTCTTAAGACGCTTTATTAATTCCTTAACTCTGTCATCCGCCTTTGCACCATGCTGTACTAAAGTATTATCTACATCAAATAGAATTCCTCGATAACCTTGCTTAAATAATTCCTCATAATCAATAATATAGGAAGAATTTACATAGTCACTGGGATAAAATTTCTTAAGCATGATTGGTACTCCTTTTCTTTAATGTAAGCTTTATAAATTCAAATTTTGTTTCAGCCATTATAACAGCCGCTAGAATCAAAGTACATCCAACCACCATCTTTAAAGTCAAACTTTCTCCTAAAAATAAAACAGAAAAAGCTACGCCGAAAACAGATTCACCCGACAGCAATAGTGCAGCTGTAGACGGCTCGATGTACTTCTGACAAATATTTTGCAGCAAAAAACATATCATGGTACTTCCAATCCCAAGATAAAACATACCAACAAGCATGTCTGGCTGCGTAATTGCTATTGGGAAACCTCCATCCATTATTGGGGCTGTGATCCACGATAATATTGCCGCAACAAGTATTTGCAAAAATGTTAATACAACCGTATCCTGCTCCTGTGAAAATTTACTGATAAATACCATATGGATGGCATATCCAAAACCACTTATTAAGGTTAAAATATCTCCAATATTAATACTCTTATCCCCATTCAGTGACAATAAACCAATTCCAATAATTGCCATAAATGCAGCAGCAACGCAATAAATGTCAGGCCTTGTTTTGCTGATTATCCAATATAAAAAAGGGACAATCACTACATAAATCGTAGTAATAAAAGCATTTTTCCCTGCGGTTGTATAGACACAGCCTATCGTTTGTAGTAAATAGCTGATAAATATTAATATACCCAATATCAAACCCGCTTTTACATTTTCTTTATTTAATTTAATCCGCCTTTTATAAAATATTATGCCAAGGCCAATCGTAGCAATAGTAAAACGAAATGCCAGCATATATACTGGCGGAATCAAATCCAACGAATTTTTCACTATTACAAATGCAAATCCCCAAATCAATGCCGTCAATATTAAACCTGCACTTGCCAATATCTTAATCTTACTCTTTTGTATCTTCATTTTATCACTCTTATACCTAATTTCTTCTAATTTCTAATTACAGTTACTTATTTCCTTGTATCATTATATACAACATTAATAAATGGTTCAAGTTAATTTATAAAGAATTGTATTTGACATAAGATTTCTTTTCCATTATGATAAGAAATAAATAATTGTGATAATACTTTTCACAACAATACATATCTATATTTATTGTCAATTATTGATAGAACGATTCCTATAATTAACAATTACATAATAAATAAAAAGGCGGGATTGAATAATGAATAGAATAACTGGTCACACTGTTCTAACTGGCTTACTTGGAAGCCCTGTTTCACATAGTATTTCTCCAATGATGCATAATGAAGCGTTCAGGCTTCTTGATTTGGATTATGTTTATTTAGCCTTTGATGTCGGAACCGATAATCTAAGAACTGCTGTTGCGGGACTCAAGACTCTTGGGGTACGAGGCTTTAACTGTACGATGCCTGATAAAAATTTAATGTTTGAATTATCCGATAAATTATCACCATCTGCCGAGCTGATTGGTGCCGTTAATACCGTTATTAATGACAATGGAATTCTAACCGGTGACAATACAGACGGTGTCGGTTATATGCGTGCAGTTAAGGATGCAGGCTTTCATATCACAGGTAAGAAAATGACACTACTTGGAGCCGGCGGTGCCGCTACCGCTATTTGTGTACAGGCTGCACTTGACGGTGTTTCTGAAATAGATGTTTTTAGTATTAAGGATCAGTTTTATAGCAGAGCTCAAAATCTGATTGACAATATAAATAAGAAAACAAATTGTAAAGCTTCGTTATATGAATTGCCTGATGATGCTATGCTTAAAAAAAGTATTTCAGAAAGCGTAATTTTAACGAATGGAACCAGCGTTGGTATGTCCCCTAATGTAGATAACAGCATTATAAACGATACTTCCATGTTTCATGAGAACCTGATTGTATCTGATGTCATCTATAATCCACAAAAGACAAAGCTTCTAAAGCTGGCAGAGGATGTCGGTTTAAGTACTTTCAACGGAATGTATATGCTGCTTTATCAGGGAGCTAAGTCGTTTGAACTTTGGACCGACAAGGAAATGCCAACTGAACAAATCAAAGAAAAGTTCTTTCAGTAAACAAAACCTATATTAAAATCCAAATGGCACATGAAATCTTTCGCAACAACATTCTTGTGCCATTTATATTTAACATAATAAAATTTAATATTAGAAATTTTTTAAGATAATCGCATTTTAAAATCCTCATAGCCAAATACCTTGATTGTTTCCATCATATCACCCTTTTTAAGTACTATAGACGGTAATTTCATCCCATTAAATGTATTGTTCTTAACCATAGAATAAATTGCCATATCACAAAGCTTAAGCCTTGAGCCAACCTTTAAAGCATCTTCGAAAGAATAATCTCCAATTATATCTCCTGCAAGACAGGTCGGGCCTCCCAAACGATACGTATATTTCTTTTCATTTGCATAAAAAGCTCCTTCGATACTCGGGCGGTAAGGCATTTCCAATACATCTGGCATATGACATGCGGCAGAGGTATCGACTATTGCAATGCTCATTCCGTTTTCAATGATGTCCAATACCTTTGTAAGCAAATAACCAGCATTTAAGGCAACTGCTTCACCCGGTTCTAGATAAATTTCCAGATCATACTTATTCTGCATTCGATTAATGTTGGTAATTAATTTTTCTATATCATAACCCTCTTTGGTAATGTGATGTCCACCACCTAAATTCAACCATTTCATTTGTGGTAAAAGATGTCCGAACTGCTCCTCAACAGCTTGTAACGTTGTGACTAAATCAATGGAATCCTGCTCACAAAGAGTGTGAAAATGGAGTCCTGAAATTCCCTCTAATAAATCCTTGCGAAAATTTTCTTTTGTCACTCCCATTCTGGAAAAAGGAGCACAAGGATCATAAATAGCATGTCCCTCCTGCGTGGAACACTGCGGATTAATCCTGATTCCGCATTCTATCTTATGCTCTTGTGCTAATTTCTTATATTTAGTCCATTGAGAGAAGGAATTGAATACAATGTGGTCGCAAATAGTTACAATTTCATCCATTTCCTCTTCTCGATAGGCAGCAGCATAAATGTGATTTTCCCCATCCATATATTCATGTGCAAGCCTTGCTTCGTATAAACCACTCGCAGTCGTTCCATTTAGGTAATGACCAATTAATGGATAGACAGAGAACATGGAAAAGCATTTTTGTGCCAACAAAATATGACAACCTGTCCGGTCAATGACTCTCTTAAGTATTTCAAGATTTTTAATCAGCTTCTCCTCCTCCACGACATAGCAGGGAGTAAGAATTGTTTCGTCATTCATTTCCATTCCTCTTTCTGTTAATCCACTAAAACCGGATTATGGTTCTCCTCCCAAGGAAGCCCCCATTTATTCAGCTCTTCCATAAAAGGATCTGGATCAAATTCTTCAATATTAAAGACACCTTTTCCGCTCCAAGTACCATTCATCACAAGCATAGTTCCTATCATAGCCGGCACACCTGTCGTATAGCTGATAGCTTGTGAGCCTACTTCCTTATAACATTCCTGATGATCACAAATGTTATATAAGTAATAAGTCTTGTCTTTTCCATCCTTTTTACCTTTAAAAATACAACCTATGTTTGTCTTTCCTACGGTTCTGGGTCCGAGACTTGCGGGATCTGGCAATACTTCCTTTAGAAATTGTAATGGTACAATTTGCTTCCCTTCAAATTCAATTGGATCAATCGAAGTCATTCCAACATTTTCAAGACATTTTAAATGAGTTAAGTAGCTTTGTCCAAAGGTCATGAAAAAACGGATTCTTTTGATTCCTGTAATATTAATTGCCAGAGATTCTAATTCCTCATGATGAAGCAAATACATGTCTTTCTTCCCAACACCCTTAAAGTCATATTCCCGTTTAATCTCCATTGGCTTTGTTTCAACCCAATGTCCAGCCTCCCAATAGCTGCCGTTTGCAGATACCTCTCGGATATTTATCTCTGGGTTAAAATTTGTTGCAAATGGATATCCATGATCTCCACCATTGCAGTCTAATATATCAATGTAATTAATTTCATCAAATTCATGCTTTAAGGCATACGCAGAAAATACACCTGTTACCCCTGGGTCAAAGCCGCTTCCAAGAAGAGCCATGATTCCGGCCTTCTCAAATTTTTCCTTATACTCCCACTGCCACTTATATTCAAATTTGGCAGTATCTAGTGGCTCATAGTTAGCAGTATCTATATAATGCGTCTTAGTTTCAAGACAAGCATCCATAATTGATAGATCCTGATATGGCAGTGCTAAATTTAATACTACATTTGGCTTAAACAATTTAATCAGTTTAACCAGATCTTCCACGTTATCTGCATCTACCTGTGCGGTATGAATTATTGTTTTCGTTTTTCCTTCTAATTCCTCTTTCAGCCTGTCGCACTTACTTTTTGTACGGCTTGCTATCATGATTTCTTCAAACACCTCACTGTTTTGACAACATTTATGAATTGCAACACCTGCAACTCCTCCACATCCAACAATTAACGCTTTTCCCAACTTAATTCCTCCTAGATTCATTTTTCTATTTTTTATCCAACACAAAGCAGCAGCTCTCTCAATATCTTACAAGCCACTGCGGTCGAAGCCCCGCTATGATCATACACGGGGGATAGTTCATTCACATCCATGCCAACAATATTGAGCTTACTTACCTTTAAAATAGCACTTAATAATTCCATAAAGGTTACTCCACCTGCCTCGGGTGTTCCGGTTCCCGGAAAAACAGATGGGTCTAGCACATCCAAATCAATGGTAAAATAAACCGGATAATTTTCACATTCTTTGATGGCCTCCTCCAGCCCTTCAAAGGAAAACTTATGAAGATTTGTATGCTTCTTCGCCCAGTTAAATTCATCACGTTCACCGCTTCTGATTCCAAACTGATGTATCTTTCCATCTCCGATTAAATCCCACGCCCGTCTGATTACGGTTGCATGAGACAACTTTTCTCCCAGATAATCCTCTCTTAAATCCGTATGTGCATCAAAATGAATGATGCGAAGCTTATGATACTGCTCTATTACTGCTTCCAATGCTCCAAGCGTTACCAAATGCTCTCCGCCTATCATGCATGGAATTTTATGATCCTTTCGAATCGTACCTGCCGCTTCTTTGATATCATCAAGTGCCTTTCTTGTATTTCCAAAGGTAAGTTCTAAATCTCCACCATCAAATACTTTAATTTCTCCCATGTCCTTATCCTGATAAGGACTATAAGTCTCTAAGCCGAATGATTCGCTTCGCATCGTTTTACTGGCAAATCTAGTACCTGGACGGTACGAGGTTGTTGAGTCAAAGGGTGCTCCAAACAATACGATATCTGCTTCTTCATATTCGGCATCACATCCGATAAAGGTTTCAATATTTTTATTCCACATCACGTAACAGCTCCTCTATATAATTTGGCAGTGCAAAGGCTCCTATATGCAGCTGTGTATTATAGTACTTGGTTCCAAGGCCTCTTGCATTCCATCTTGTACTGCCGAAATCTTTAATTGGATGATATTTCTTAGAAGCAAAACCAAACAGCCAATAGCCTGAATGATAGGTTGGAATATGAGCCTGGTATACTTTGCTGATTGGAAAGCTTTCCACAATCCTTTTATGTATTCTTTGCATCATAATCGCATCATCATTATAAAATGCACTCTCATGCTGATTTACCATAATTCCATCGTCCTTTAAAGCCTTTGAACAGCTACCATAAAATTCCTTGGTAAACAGGCCCTCTGCCGGTCCAAACGGATCGGTGGAATCAACAATAATTAGATCATACTCATCATGACAATTTCGAACAAATTTTAATTCATCCTGATAAATGATATCAACTCTGCTATCATCTAAACAACAGGCTGTTACCGGTAAATATTTTTTACAAACCTCGACTACCAATTCGTCCTGCTCTACCATATCAATATGCTCTATTGTTTCATATCTGGCAAGCTCACGAATCACACCACCATCACCCGCTCCGATGACCAATACCCTTTTTACATTTGGGTGTACTGCCATAGGTACATGAACAATCATTTCATGATAGATAAATTCATCCTTCTCTGTCAGCATCATATTGCCATCCATTGCTAAAAAGCGGCCAAAATCTTTTGATTCAAAAATATCAATTCTTTGTATTTCACTTTGCGCACTAAACAATTGACGATCCACTTTGATTGAAAAGTTTACTCCCGATGTATGATGCTCTGTAAACCAAAATTCCATATTTATTCATCCTTTCATTTTAATACATTCAAGCTCTCAATCTTCATATCTTCCGGTCCGGTCATAAAGCAGCCCTTTTCCTTGGCATATAAAATATAATCAAGAATATCTTTTGTAATTCTCTCTCCCGGAGCTAAAATAGGTATTCCCGGCGGATAACACATAACAAATTCGCTGCAAACCTTGCCGATGCTTTCACGAATAGGAAGTGAATATTTTACACCGTAAAATGCCTGTTGAGGTGTGACTGTTACGATTGGATTAATATATTCATGGTCAAGCATCCCGGCCCGATCCTTTTTAAATCTTCTTCTAATCTCTGACAGAGCGCTAACCAGTCGTTCAATATCTCGTTTACTGTCTCCCACGGAAATATAAGCTAAGATATTTCCAATATCACCAAATTCAATCTGAATTCCATACTCATCTCTTAATAGATCATATACCTCAATACCGGCCAGGCCGATGTCTAAGGTATTAATAGACAGCTTTGTAACATCATAATCAAATATCGTATCTTTATTAATCAACTCTCTGCAATAAGCATAATAATCTCCAATTTGATTAATTTCCTCTCTTGCATAATGCGCCAGGCTTCTTACCTTTTCAAAAATATCCTTACCGTTTAAAGCTAAATTTTTTCTTGAAATATCAAGGCTGGACATTAAAAGATAGGAACCACTTGTGGTCTGTGTTAAATTAATAATCTGCCTTACATAACCTACATTTACATTAGAACCCAGCAATAAAAGAGAGCTCTGTGTCAGACTTCCGCCCGATTTGTGCATACTAATCGCTGCCATATCTGCACCTGCTTCCATTGCAGACATAGGTAAATTATCATCAAAATAAAAGTGCGTGCCATGCGCTTCATCCGCAAGTACCAACATGCCATACTGATGTGCAAGCTTTGTAATCTCCTTAATATCTGAGCAAATGCCATAATAGGTTGGATTATTTACCAATATTGCCTTTGCATCTGGATTATCCTCGATCACTTTTTTTAGGTCTGCCACAGACATACCAAGAGAGATGCCCAAACGGTTATCAACACCCGGATTTACATAAACAGGAATTGCACCACTTAATATCATTGCATTTATTGCGCTTCTATGTACATTTCTTGGCATAATAATTTTGTCTCCTGATTTACAGGCAGCCAACACCATACTCTGTACAGCTGAGGTAGTGCCGCCCACCATGAGAAAACCATGTGCAGCGCCAAACGCATCTGCTACCAATTCTTCTGCTTCTCGAATTACTGACATAGGATGACATAGATTATCTAACGGCTTCATGGAATTAACATCAACAGCCAGACACTTTTCACCTAAAAATCTGGTTAATTCTTCATTTCCTTTACCTCTCTTATGACCAGGTACATCAAATGGTACAACTCGTTCTTTTTTTAAATTGTTTAAGGCCTCATAAATAGGCATACGATTTTGGTCTAGTTTCATAGATACCTCCATTTGTGTATTTAATAATTATTCTACCCAAAAACAGATTGAATTACCCTTGTATCATGAAATCATAAAATTTCGCTTCGTCAAACAAACCGATATGCAAAAAAATTCAAGTACAAAGGCAGTCTACTACTACTTTTACACTTGAATTGTTCACTAAATTGTGTTATTTATATTTGAATTTACATTCTCATTTTATTTATCCAATATTAGCATATAGAGTCTATATAGCAAGAATTACTTTTACCACTCTTATTGATTGTTTCACAAGTGTGATGTGCAGCTTACTGCACACGGTTATGTAGTCACTAACTCAATGTTTACATATAAACATCAACTTATAAAATTTGAGCAAAATACTCAATCAATAAGGCAACTAAGTTGCCAATTCGGCATTTGACCTGGCTGTCCGTATGGCCTTAATTTCTAACCTATATTCAAGATAGAAATGGTCAAAAAATTCCTGCAAAAGACTTTTTAATGCTTTTGCTGTAAGCAGAATTATATACTATTTCTCTTAATAAAGTCAACACTTTTTTGAAAATAAATTAAATTTATTAAACTAAATGTTTAGTTCTAGTAAACAAAACTGCCTCCTCTTCTTTCGTATATATGACACGTTCTAAAAATAATCCGTTCGGTGGAGCCAGAAATCCTGAAAACTTTCGATTGCCTGAATAAAAGATTTGCTCAAATTCTACCATTTTACGCTCTCCTGCCCCAATTTCCAACAAGGTCCCCGTAAGAATTCTTGCCATATTATATAAAAAACCATTGCCAAAATAACAAATCACAATTTCATTATCCCTTTTCTCTATCGTAATATCATACAGACAGCGAATACAGGATTTCATAGGATTCTTTTCTGATGAAAATGCACGGAAATCATGAGTACCCATCAGTTGATTTGCCGCGCTTCTCATAAGTTCCAGATTAAGTTCTTTCTCGTAATGATACAGATATTTTCTTCGAAACACACTTGGTCTTTGACCATTGGCAATATGATAACTGTAAATTTTAGAAACAGCGGATAATCGGCTGTGAAAATCTTTTGAAACCTCTTGTATACAAACCATTTTTATATCTGGCGGAAGCTTTTTATTTATCTTTAACAAAAAATCTTTTAACTCCTGAATTGACTTACATTTAAAGTTAGCAGTCTGTCCATAAGCATGAACGCCCGCATCTGTTCTGCCTGAGCCTTGTATTTGAATATCCTCCTGCAATACAACACTAAGAGTTTCTTCTAAAACTATCTGTATCGTGTTCGTTGTATTTTTTTGCTTTTGCCACCCATTGTAGGAGGTTCCATCATATTGTATCGTCATCCTATAATTTTTCACTACTGATACTCCGTTATTTCTTCTCATTATTCAAAAGCTTCGTCAATTCTTCCATAAAAGTATTCACATCTTTAAATTCTCTATATACAGAAGCAAATCTAACATACGCTACTGCTTCTAAATCCTTAAGCTTATCCATAACAATTTCACCAATTTGCTTACTTTCTATTTCTCTTTCCTCGAGATTAAATATTTCATTCTCTACTTCATCAATCAGCTTGTTAATTTCATTTGCTGACACTGGCCTTTTATGACAAGCTCTCAAAACCCCTGCTTCTATCTTAGATCGGTCATATTGTTCTCTGTTGTTATCTTTCTTTATTACAATTAATGGAATTGTCTCTACCTTTTCATAGGTAGTAAAGCGTTTTCCACACACGTCGCATAAACGTCTTCGCCTTATAGAACTATTATCATCAGCCGGTCTTGAATCAATGACTCTTGTATTTTCTTTACTACAAAATGGACATTTCATAGACTTCCTCCTGCTTTCTATTTTCATCGTTATTTAATTATAAGCATTTCTAATAACTATGTCAAATTATTGCTTTTAAATTTTATTTTATCTATTGACTTTTATCTCTTTCAAATGTACTATTGTATTAAGTACTTAGTACAATATTGCTTATCAAAAACTAAGAATAGAGGTGATAAAATGACATGGAATCTAAATTCTGACAGACCGATTTACTCTCAATTAATAGATAAATTAAAAATAGATATCATAGCCGGTGTATATAAAGCAGGTGATAAGATACCATCAGTAAGAGAATTGGCATCTGATGCATCTGTCAATCCGAATACAATGCAAAAGGCTCTCGCTGAGCTGGAACGTGATGGACTCGTATATTCTCAACGTACGAGCGGCAGATTTATAACGGAGGATCAAGAAATGATTAAGCATGTTAAAAATCAGTTAGCAATAGAACAAATCACAGAGTTTTTTGAAAAAATGAAACAACTGGGATACAAAAGAGAAGAGACAATGCAATTAATAGAATGTGCATTAAGGGGGAAAGAGAATGAGTAACATATTAGAATGCAGTTCTTTAGTAAAAAAATACGGTACCAAAACTGCTCTTTCAGAAATTGATTTAATCATAGAGCCAGGGCATATTACTGGTCTGCTCGGTCCAAATGGCAGTGGTAAAAGCACACTGATAAAGCTTATCAATGGCTTACTGGTTCCTGACAGCGGTGTGATAAGAATTAATGGTATGACGCCGGATGTAGATACGAAAAAAATAGTTTCTTATCTGCCGGAAAGAACTTATCTGGATAATTCGCTAAAGGTAAAAGATATCATCTCCTTCTTTGAAGATTTCTATGATAACTTCAATAAGGAAAAAGCGTATGATATGCTAAATCATCTTAAAATTAATGCAAATGACAGTTTAAGGAAGATGTCAAAGGGAACAAAAGAAAAAGTGCAACTGATTCTGGTTATGAGCCGTGATGCGAAGCTATATTGCCTTGATGAACCAATTGCCGGAGTCGATCCAGCTGCAAGAGACTATATCCTCAATACAATTATATCGAATTATAATGAAAATGCTTCTATTATTATATCTACTCATCTGATATCTGATATTGAAAATATTTTAGATGAAATACTCTTTATAAATCAAGGCAAAATCACGTTAAAATCTACCGTTGATGAGATCCGCTTTCAGGAAGGTAAATCGGTTGATGCTTTATTTAGGGAGGTATTCAAATGCTAGGAAAACTAATTAAACATGAGTTTAAAGCTGTATCCAAAGTCCTTGGAATCCTGCACATCGCTTTGTTAATAACCACAATTATGGGAATATTTGCAATTAATATAAGCAAACATAGCGGTTTTATTTTTTTTAACGAGCTTACTTTTATTCTTTATATATTCATTCTTATAGCTATTTCCATTGCTGTAATGATATATATAGTAATCCGGTTTTACCAAAATATATTCACTGATGAAGGCTATTTAACGAATACCTTACCGGTTAAGCCGTATGAGCATATAATAGCAAAGCTATATGTAAGCTTTGTCTGGGTCATTATTAACGCAATTTGTACTCTGATTTCTTTTTTCTTTTTAATGCTTAGTCAAAGCTCTATATCAGAAATCAAAATCGCCTTGTGGAATTATAAATCAGATTTATTAGATTTAATGGGCAATCACACGCAGCTTGTAATATTTTTAATGATTTTAGGAGTTTTCATTTCTGTAATTTATATGCTAATTATGTCCTATGCTGCTATAGCCATAGGTCAAACAATGAGAAATCATAAAGTTTTATTCTCACTTGGTGCTTATGTCGTGCTTTATGTTTTATCTCAAATTGTGTCAACGATAATCCGTTTACCCTTTGGTTTTATATCATTATTAGAAACCAATACCATTAATTGGAATACCTTTTTCGTACCAATTATACTACTATCCTATTTACTCTCCACAGCCTTGATCATATTATACTTTTTCATTACCAATTACATTATGAGTAAAAAGCTAAATCTTGATTAACTGTCCAAGAAAAAAGGAATATCAGCGATGTAAGGCCGATATTCCTTATATATTTTTAAAAAACCTTGTTGCCCACTTTGTTCTTAGTGTTTGAAATGTCTCATTCCTGTAAATATCATAGCTATTCCATAATCATCACATTTTTTAATGGAATCCTCATCCCGAACCGAGCCGCCCGGCTGAATAATTGCTGTAATTCCTGCCTGATGTGCTACCTCTACACAATCATCAAACGGAAAGAACGCATCCGATGCCAAAACAGCCCCATTAGTTGCCTGAGCACCAATTAATTCTTTTGCATGCTCTACTGATTGCGAAGCAGCCCATACTCTGTTTACCTGTCCGGGTCCAATTCCAATCGATTGTTTATTCTTTGCCATTGCTATACCGTTTGATTTTACAAACTTCACCATTTTCCAAGCAAACATTAAATCCTCCATTTGCTCCTTTGTAGGCTCTATCTTTGTAACCACCTTTATTTCCGAATTCTCCGGCAATAATTTACTGTCAATTGTCTGAACAATCAAACCTCCATTTACTTTCTTCAAATCGTAAGCTGACGACGGCTGTGGTATAGAAATATCTTCTAATTGCAATACGCGGACATTTTTCTTCGACTGCAATATTTCCAATGCTTCTTTTTCATAGGATGGTGCTACAATAACCTCCAAAAATATTTTCTTCATTTCTTCTGCCATATCTTTGGTCACTTCACGATTCGCTACAACAATTCCACCAAAAATAGAAGTTTTATCCGCCGTATAAGCTTTCGTCCAAGCCTTAAGAATGCTGTCTGCCGAGCCTACTCCACAAGGATTTCCATGCTTGCAGGCCACTACGGTCGGTTCTGTAAATTCCTTAAGAAGCTCCAGTGCTCCATTTGTATCATTGATATTGTTAAAGGAAAGCTCCTTTCCATTTAACTGTACCGCATCTACGATAGAACCTTTCTTTTTGCCTATCTCTCTGTAAAAGGCAGCAGACTGGTGAGGATTTTCACCATATCTCATATCCTGTACTTTTTCAAAGGTCATCGTTAAGGTTTCAGGGAAAGCCTCATCTTTTCTTTCTTTCTTTAGATAATCAGCAATCATGGTATCATAGTTTGACGTGTGCATAAATACCTTTTGCATCAAATAAAATTTAGTATCTAAGGAAACCTTTCCATCAGATTTTAATTCTGCCAATACGGTTTCATAATCTCTTGGGTCTACTATTACAGCAACGTCTTGATAATTCTTAGCGGCAGAACGAAGCATTGTTGGTCCACCGATATCGATATTTTCGACTGCTTCTTCTCTTTTCACACCATCCTTTAAAATAGTGGCTTTAAAAGGATAAAGATTAACTACTACAATATCAATTGTCTCTATCTTTAATTCCTCTAACTGCTTCATGTGCTCTGGCTTAGAACGCATTGCCAGAAGTCCTGCATGTACAATCGGGTGAAGCGTCTTTACTCTTCCGTCCAAACATTCCGGAAAACCGGTCAATTCAGATATCTCAATCGCTTTCACACCTGCTTCCTTTAATTTGCTGTATGTTCCGCCTGTAGAAATAATCTCAATTCCCAAACTGACAAATTCCTTTGCTAACTCTACAATTCCGGTTTTGTCTGATACACTTATTAATGCTCTCATATTTTGACCTCCGTTTAATATAAGTAATCCTGTTTAAATGTTTAATTCAATAAGTTCCATAGTAACTTGGGTAAAAACTAGGTATTTCCTATGAAAGAACAAAACAGACAAGTCTAGTTCCCTAATCCTTCACTCATGAGGGACTTGACCGCTTTGACGCGCAAAATGCTGTCACACAGTGACATGTTCCACCTGCATTCGTGCGCATATGTTCTTATTTCATAGGAATCAATACTTTTTAATTTACTACAACAAGGTGTTTCCTGTGAAATAAAAAAATACCGCCCTGCTGAGTAACCAAGTCAGGTTGCCCAGGCGGTCGGCATGAAATCTGCTGTACTCCCTGTGAGTACTCTCACGTTTCCGCCAGTCATACAGCTCCTATATAAATTCTACACTAGAATATATTCTTTTTCAAGGCTTTAAGCTTTAATTTTTCTAACTTTAATTAATAAGTTATACTTATATATTGTGTTAATTTCATTAATTCACCTTTATAAAAAGTAAGCCTTGTTATATCCTTGATATTTTACTATAATAAGAAAAGTATAAATGCTGCATAGGAAAGGATTAAATACTAAAATGAGAAACATTAAATTAACAATAGAATATGACGGAAGCCGTTATAGTGGCTGGCAGCGACTTGGCAAAGGAGAATCAACAAATACAATAGAAAATAAACTTTTAGAAATTATCAAGAAAATGACAGGTGAGACTTTAGAATTATTCTGCGGTGCTAGGACAGAGGTTGGTGTTCATGCTTATGCTCAAATTGCAAATTTTAAAACACATAGTAATTTAAAGTTATATGAAATGAAAAACTATTTTAACCGCTATCTCCCTATGGATATTGCAATTATTGATATTGAAGAAATGACAGAGCGTTTTCACAGCAGCTTAAATGCCAAGAGTAAAAAATATTTGTACCGCATTGCTATTGGTGATGTACCAAGCGTATTTGATCGGAAATATACGTATTATTCATTTGCTAAGCTTGATATCAAATTAATGCAAAATGCTTCCGAACAGTTACTGGGTAAACATAATTTTAAAGCATTTACTACTGCTAAAAAATGCAAATCTACTGAAAAGGAAATCTATTCTATTCAAATAGAACACAACGAAAAAGAAATTCATATTATCATTCATGCAAATGATTTTCTGCATAATATGGCGCGCATGATTGTAGCTTACCTTATGGAGGCTGGTGCTGGAAAGCTCAACACTAGTAGTATCAATGATCTTATTTGCGGCAAGGTATCCGAAGCTTCTGTTCTTCCTGCCGAAGCAAGCGGATTGTTTCTCCTGGAAATTCAATATGAAACAATATAATCTTTTGAATAAGGCTGGATTCTATATGGATTCAGCCTTATATTGATTTATAAACTATTAATAAATTGTTAATTTCTTCCGATAATAATATTATGAAAGCCATATTCAAAATAGAAAGGGACTTCTTAATATAGTTGCACAATTCATACAAGGATGTATGTCGGGAGATTAAGTTATGATATTAGATATTGATATTCGAGTTTCAAATGACAATGGTATTCAGGTACATCAGTTTACCAAGCACTTTGACAGCCGTTTTGAGGGAAGAAGTAACATTAACGCTTCAGATAATTCCATAACCAAAAGTTTTGAAGAATTTCTTGCTGAATTTCTATCAAGCAGTGGCCGCGTAATTAGGAATCAATTAATTACCGGACAGACTGCTGCTTCGAATGCAGTTCAGACCTCATCCGATTGCTTTAGCAATATTGAATATACATTAAAATTAGGTGATTCACAGTCTGTCTCCGGTAAAATTCCACTTGATAAATTATTCCGCCTAAGTGAGCTATCCAGAATTTCTACTCAATCTGATGATGCCAGCCCTATCAAGAATACATCTTCTGCTTATGAAAACACATATGAGGAAGCTTTAGAATCGGCAAATTTACCATCTAATACAAGCTCTGATGAAGCACTTGTATTAAAGCGCAATCATTTCAAAGAAACCATTGCTCTGTCTGAGGTAGATGAAATGTTTCGGCAATTAATTTCTACTGCGGTTACAAGGTACGAAGACAGCTTCTATATACACAATATAGAAGATTCCAATTTTGCTGAGCTCTCGTAGTTGCTTTTTTCAGGATTTTAAAAAGCTGGAACCAAAATATTAATTTTGTTTCCAGCTATCTGTTTTCACACTTTCCATAACATCTTTCTTTAATTGCAGCCATTCGTCCTCATGCTCTACATAGTACTTTGGACATTTCTTGCCTGTTACGTCATAATGTCTTATTATTTGATCTTCACCCAAATTAAACTTTTCACACAAAAATGCTGTTAGTTTTACAACACTTTCGTAGCTTGCATCTGTAAACTTACCTGTTTTATCTTTGTGACAAACTTCAATTGATAAAGTATCTGAGTTTCTTTCATTTGATGCATATGCCACTTCATCCATAGGGACACATTCAATTACTTCTCCTTCAATACCTACAACAAAATTACTGCTTACGGAAGCCTCTTTGGTAGTTGCCAGCTCTCCATAATAATGTCTGTGCTGTGCCGCCGTTGTTCCCGGATTTCCAGTGTAATGAATGACAACTGCATTGACTGCCTCCAATTTTTTTCCCGGTCTGGAATATTCATTTACATCTACAAAATCTTCTGTAATCCAATCGGGTGTTTCAATTTCATTTGCAGTCTCTTCTTCTGCCGCTTGTGTATTGGATACTTTAACTACAGCAGCGCTCGCTATTTCTTTGCTTGGTAGTTCTAAAATTTCCTTTTTTATTATTCCATAATAGCTTAGGCAGACCAATATGATTGTACTAATAATTGCGATCAACTTTATCCTGCCAAATAAATGATTATCTCTCTTGCGCCTGTTATACATTTTTTCCCTCAGCCCTATGTATTATTTTTCACCGTAAGTATTGATGTAATCTTTTACATCTTTAATAAATTGTTCCCATTTATCTTCATGCTCAACATAATATTTTGGACACATTTTACCGGTTACGTCGTAATGTCGAATGACATCCTTTGGTTTTAAATCAAATTTTCCGCACAGCCAAGCGGTCAAATGTATTAAGGATTGATATGTGTCTTCATTAAATTCTCCTGTCTCGTCCATATGACAACATTCAATTGAAATGGTGTCATAATTTCTGTCATTTGAAGCATATGCAACCTCATTGGTTGGAATACACTGAATAATTTCTCCCTCCAATCCTATAATAAAATGACTGCTTGCCTTTGTAAGCTGGCTATCCTTTAAACCCTCAAAGTAGCTTCTGTTTTGAGCTGCTGTCGTTCCCGGATTTGCTGTATAGTGAATGACAATTCCCTTTATTTTGTTATTTGCTTCACCCGGTCTGGAATATTCGTTGACAGTTAGTAGATCCACTTGAAAATCTGGGGCATCCTTTACTATTTTGGATTTGAGTAGAAAGCTTAAAAGCATAATAAAGCCTGAAATGATAAGCATAGAAATTGCACCAAACAACAGATTTCTTACTATTCTTCGTTTTCTTCTTTTCTTACTTCTTATTTTCTCTTTCTTTTTCATAACCTTTTCTCTTTTTCGTTTAATGTCCTTATTATATACTATTTCTAATATTTATTATTTAATATTTTATTAATATTTTCGGAAGCTTTTCTTTTAAAAGAACATCCTTAAAAATCATGCGGGGAAAAAAATTTATTTTTTGCAATTTTAAAAAGCTTTTATACGTTAACAACAAGGTCTTTCCTATGAAATGAAAAACCAAAACTTGTTCAAGAACGGTGATGAATATTTCAGCGCTGACTTTATATATCTATATTTATAAAAAGCCGCTACTTGTTCCTAGTAACGGCTTTCCATTTATTGATCTACACTATAATTTGGTGCTTCCTTTGTTATATGAATGTCATGTGGATGGCTTTCCTTTAAAGAAGCGGCTGATATTTTAACAAAGCGTCCGTTTTCCTTTAGCGCCTCAATGGTTCCGGCTCCACAGTATCCCATTCCGGAACGTAAACCGCCCATAAGCTGGAAAACCGTATCTTCTACTGTTCCCTTATATGCCACACGTCCTTCTACTCCTTCTGGTACAAGCTTTTTAGCATCTGTCTGGAAATAACGATCCTTGCTTCCATTTTCCATAGCTGCAATGGAACCCATGCCACGATATACTTTGTATTTTCTTCCCTGATATAATTCAAATGTTCCAGGGCTTTCATCACATCCTGCGAAAATACTTCCTAGCATACAAACGCTGGCACCTGCTGCTATTGCCTTTGTCATATCTCCTGAATATTTGATACCTCCATCAGCAATGATTGGGATATTATGTTCCTTGGCTGCTTCATAACAATCCATAACAGCTGTAATCTGAGGAACACCAATACCTGCAACCACACGGGTAGTACAAATCGAGCCAGGTCCTATTCCAACCTTAACCGCATCCACACCTGCTTTAATAAGTGCTGTAGTTGCTTCACCTGTTGCCACATTTCCTGCTACAACTTGTAAATCAGGATACTTTTCTTTTATCTTTTTCACAGCATTAATAATATTAAGAGAATGTCCGTGTGCAGAGTCAATAACAATAACATCTACCTTTACATTTACTAATGCATCAACACGCTCTAATATATTATTGGTTATACCTACTGCAGCGCCGCATAATAACCTTCCCTGCGCATCCTTAGCTGATAATGGGTACTTGATTTGCTTTTCGATATCTTTAATTGTAATTAGACCTTTTAAGTTAAAATCTTTATCAACTATCGGAAGTTTTTCTTTTCTGGCAGTCCCCAGAATTTTCTTCGCTTCATCTAAGGTAATTCCTTCCATAGCTGTAATCAATCCTTCTGAGGTCATTGATTCTTTAATTTTTTTGGAATAGTCTTCTTCGAATTTTAAATCACGATTTGTAATGATACCTACCAACTTCTTACCTTCCGTAATAGGTACCCCGGAAATTCTGAACTTAGCCATCAGATTATTGGCATCTTCTAACGTATGTTCAGGAGATAAATAAAATGGGTCTGTGATAACACCATTTTCAGAACGTTTTACCTTATCTACTTCTTCGGCCTGCTTGTCAATTGACATGTTCTTATGGATGATTCCGATTCCGCCCTGCCTTGCCATTGCAATAGCCATTCTATGTTCTGTTACAGTGTCCATTCCTGCACTCATTAATGGAATGTTTAATTTTACTGACTTAGTTAAGTAAGTCGATAAATTTACTTGATTCGGAATTAATTCAGAATATGCAGGAACTAACAGCACATCATCAAAAGTAATTCCTTCACCAATAATTTTACCCATTCTTTTATCCTCGCTTTCTTATCCCTATAATATTGTAGCTGCAAAGGGTAAATCTCACCCTTTGCAGCCTCTCTTTGTTCTAGTTTCTCTAGTCTAACAAAAATATGAATTGATGTCAATTATATTTTTAAACGTAAATATACAATTTAAAAATAACTTATTTGTTAAATTAGCTAAATATTTATTTTTCGTGGATGAGCATCTCTCATGGCACTTAATATTTCCGAATTTGGTTCAAATAACACCTTTATATATCCATTGTTACTATGTAAAACCATAGCATAAACCTTATGATCTGGCTCTAAGGAAGTAAAATCATATACTTTACTTGTATTTCGATAGGAATCCAACAAATAAGAATCTGAGGATGCTAAAATCTCAAGCTGAGATAAATCAAAGGATGCTGCTTTTTTACGCCTTTCCTTTCCCATAATTTTATCTATACTAAGCTCACCCTTAATATAGGTATATTCAAATTCCAAATCAAACATTTTAAAAAGATAAATATCTAGCATAATCATTAAAATTCCCAATATTAAGCCAAAGGGAATTATAATACTGGAAGCAAACACAATAATGGTAAGCAATATCAAACCAGCCTTTGCTAACATACTTTTTGAGGTCATCCTCCTCTTAATCAGCTGCTCAATAAATACTTCATTCATTCTTATATCCTCCTAAATTAACTTTTATAAAATCTAAATTACTCTTGTAATTACTAAACTCTTTCTATTATAGCTGACATTTACACTTTTTAAAAGAAAAAAATTATTTTTCACAAATTTTATACAATTTTATGGTAAAATAGTTCATTATGTACTTATGCTTGTATGAACAAGACGAATGGAGGAAAGTATGAGTTTTAAAGAACAGTGGAATATTGAAAAAGAGAAATTGGGCAAAATGAAAGCAAAAGATAAGTTTGAATATATATGGGAGTATTATAAGTATTGGATAATCGGAATAATAGCCTGTGTTTTTTTAATATACGGAATCGTAGATGCACAGATTGAAAACTCAAAGGATACTTATCTGTACGTTACCATGGTAAATTCAAGTTTGGCAAGCTCTGGTGAAATTACTTTATTAGACGACTTTGCTGCCGCAAAGGGTATCAATACATCGAAGGTAAGAGTCAATCTGGATACATCCATACAAATGACAGAAGATATGTCAGATGAATACAGTATAAACTGTTCCGCTAAAATGTTCGCTCAATTTGCGGCTAAGACAATTGATGTCACAATCATGAATAAGTCTATGATTGATTTCTTTGATGACAAGGATGCGTTTTATCCATTAAATGAAGTGCTTCCTGCCAATTTTTATAATACGCATAAGGATCAGTTCATTACAGGTACTGACTCAGATGGCAATACTTATATCTGTGCCATGGATATTAGTGACAGTAAGCTTTTCCAAAAATTTAACGCCTACTCAGAAACTCCTTATTTTAGTATTATTTCCAATACCGAAAATCCAGAACACTGCATCGAATTTTTAACATACCTTTACTCAGAAAATGAATAACCGTTCAATCCCCCATCAGACATTATCTGATGGGATTTTTAATAAATATATATCCTTTACGAGCCTGTTGACTGATAATGTCTGATTCCCAATCTCCACAATCCAGAACAAGGAATAATAAAGAGTGTCCCAAGCATTGGCAACATTCCCAAGGATACCTGATTGCTTTTCCCGCATAAATATAAAAAGGGATAATATTGGAATAAAGCAAAGGGAATAATATAAGTACACAGCCTCAGCACATTTTTACCATATACATTAATAGGATATTTACCATATTCTCTGGCTCCATCTGTGAATACATTCATAAATTCCAGACCATCTAAGGTGAAAAAGCATAAAGAGGCATAAATGATAAAAACCCCTGCAAATATAACGGTACCGCCTGCAATCATCAATATCACTGTGATTATCCTGTAAAGATTCCAATGTATCTGACTTTTTGACACTGCATAGCAAAACATTACAATCGCCTGTACTATTCGTCCAATTCTGGTAAGTTCTAATTTACTGCTAATCACCTGAAAAATAAGACCTCTTGGTCGAATCATAATTCGGTCAAATTCACCATTTCCAATCATGCTCGCGAATTCATCAAAACCTCGAAAAAAACACTCTGCAAAGGAGAACGCCAATAGTACAATAGAAAAGCACATCAAGCATTCACTATAGGTAAAGCTTTCTACATTAGAAAAACGTTTAAACATAAACACTATTCCAAGAAACACGTTAAAAGACACCAGAAATTGTCCAATTGAAGTAAACAAAAAAGATATTTTATATTGCATCATACTTCTAATATGAATGCCCACATATTTCATATACAGCTTCATTTTTCCTCCTTCATCCGCCCTGAACAGTTAGACTGCCTAAAGCTTTATTCATGATTATTTTACCGACTGTTACTAAGATTATGAGCCAGATTACCTGCAACAGCATGGCTTGGTATATGTCGCTGCCACTGATATCCTGACTGTAAATTCGAAACGGTACATTTTGCATTGCAGCAAAGGGCAATAGCTCCACGACAGCTCTTATCTTATCCGGTAAAAACGGCAGAGGAATGACCGCTCCTGACAAAAATTCCGCAAGTGACTGACTAACCATCCGAATTCCCATAGGATTAACCGTATAAAAGGTAAGACCATATATTATCATTCCATACGCAACTACTACAAGAAACCCCAAAAGCATTGACATCAAAAATAAAACAAATACACTTAGGTGATCCGGCAATACGAGCCTATATGGACTTGGCAGTAAATATCCCGTTAGCAAGATTGGAATACATCGTAGTATTGCCTTACTGGCTCGATTAGCTATGCCTCTCACAAACCACATGGAATAAATATCTACTGGTCTGCAAAGTTCATACGCAATATTTCCAGTTTTAATTGATTCAAACAGCTCCTTTTCCCAAAACCAAGTCATAAACAGAGCTAAAAACGCCTGCTGAAACCACACATAAGAACTAAGTGCCGAAAATTCCATAGGAAAAGCCGATGGATTGGCACGATAAAAAGCACGAAACATTAATATTTCCATCATGCCCCATACAAACTGCGTAATGATGCCTGCCAGGGCGGCAATTCTATACTGGAATCCATTTATAAAGCGCATGCGAAAAAAAGAGAGATACTTTTTCATCCTATCCCCTCCTATATCCGAAACTGCTTATATAGTTGTGCAACAATTTCATCCAGGGAAGCATCTTGATGAACGGATTTGCCTTTTAATTCATCCAAACTTCCATCCATCAAAATTTTACCCTTACCAATCAGAAGAATTCTTGAGGTAAGCGCTTCAATATCCTGCATATCATGGGTCGTTAAAATTACAGTGGTATTATGTTTTTGATTCAGACCCAATATAAAGTCTCTCACTGCAAGCTTTGATACTGCGTCAAGCCCAATCGTAGGCTCATCAAGGAAAAGAATTTTAGGACTATGTAATAATGCCGCTGCTATCTCGCAACGCATCCGTTGTCCAAGTGATAATTGCCTTACGGGAGTTTTTACGATTTGATTCAGTGACAATAGCTCAACCAATTCCTCTAAATTTCTCTGATACATCTCCTTGGGAACACTATAAATATCCCTGATTAGCTCAAAGGAATCGATTACCGGCACATCCCACCATAATTGTGAACGTTGTCCGAAAACAACACCGATATCACGGACATGGGCTTTTCTCTCTTTCCATGGAATTCTTCCATTGATAGTGCATTCGCCCGAATCCGGAGTTAGAATTCCGCTTAGTACCTTAATAGTACTGCTTTTACCTGCTCCATTTGGACCAATATAGCCAACCATTTCTCCATCCAAAATGGTAAAGGAAATACAATCCAAAGCCTTGATTTCTTCGTACTCTTTGCTATAAAGCGATTTAATTGCCTCCCTGAAGCCAGAATTTCTCCTTGCGACCTGATAGGTCTTACTTAGTTTTTCTACCTTAATCATTTTTAACCTCCTGGTAGTAATATTTTTAAATAATCATTTTTATCAGAGGACATAAAGAAGCTTTCTTATCTGTCATTTATAATACTGATTATTAAGGTTGATTGTAATTCAACCTAACACTAAGATTTCAAACCGAATAAAATCTTACATGTTAAAATATCTTGCCAAGCGACAGAATATCTTTCGATACTCGTTTTCCTTTGAAATTGACAAAGGAACCCGTTTTGGTAGGTATTCTCTTTTTATTATAAAAAGGGATTTAATTTTATCACCATAGAGTTCCTTTGTAAAGCCTTTTACTTATTTTTATCACTCAAACTATCTTTGTTGTCTTGATCTTCTGCAATAGGAACCTGATAATTATAGATTTCCTTATAGGAATCTGCTTCTGATTTGGATGCCGGATTTGATGGCATTAAACCTGTACAATCTGTAGTTGATACTGCATTCGTATATTCATCACTTAAATACTTATCAATACTGTCCTGTTTTTTCGGTTTATCTTTCATAATAACTCCTCTCACTTTTCATTTCTGAATATTATGTGCAGCTAATCATAAATTATGTATTACCTAATCTGCAATCTATCATAATACAACTAATATTTTAATTAGTATAAATTTTTCATACAAAAAGACATCCTAACATTACTTTTACGTAATATTAGGATGCCCTCTATTAAAAATTAATGATTAATTAATGATTACTGACTAATTACATCATTCCCATTCCTGGAGCTCCGCCTGGCATGGCAGGGGTATCTTCTTTGATTGATGCTACAACAGACTCTGTTGTAAGAAGTGTAGAAGCTACACTTGTAGCGTTTTGTAATGCGCTTCTTGTAACTTTAGCCGGATCAAGAATTCCCGCTTCTACCATATCTACATATTCATCCTTTAATGCATCATAACCCATTCCTGGTTTTTGTTCTTTCACTTTGCTAATAATAACAGAGCCTTCTAATCCTGCATTTGCTGCTATAAAGAACAATGGAGATTCCAGTGCTTTAATAATTACGTTTGCTCCGGTTTTTTCATCTCCGTCAAGTGTTTCTACTAATTTAGCAACTTCTTTAGAAGCATGAATGTAAGCAGAACCACCACCTGCAATGATACCTTCTTCAACAGCTGCTTTAGTAGCTGCCAAAGCATCTTCCATACGCAATTTCTTTTCTTTCATTTCAGTTTCAGTCGCAGCACCCACACGAATTACAGCAACACCACCTGATAATTTAGCAAGTCTTTCTTGTAATTTTTCTTTATCAAATTCCGAAGTAGTCTCTTCTAGCTGAGCTTTAATCTGATTTATTCTAAAGGAAATATCATCTTTCTTTCCTTCTCCGTCAACAATAACTGTATTCTCTTTCTGAACCTTAACTGATTTTGCACGTCCAAGCTGCTCCATCGTAGTTTCTTTTAAGTCAAGTCCCATATCATCTGTAATGACTGTAGCACCAGTTAAAATAGCAATGTCTTCAAGCATCGCTTTTCTTCTGTCGCCATAGCCTGGAGCCTTTACTGCAACTACTTGGAAAGTTCCTCTTAATTTATTAACGATTAAGGTTGTTAATGCTTCGCCTTCAATATCTTCAGCGATAATTAATAATTTTGAACCTGATTGAACAATTTGTTCAAGAATTGGTAAAATATCCTGAATACTGGAAATTTTCTTATCTGTAATCAGAACATATGGATTATCCAGAACAGCTTCCATCTTCTCCATGTCTGTTGCCATGTAAGCTGAAATATATCCTCTGTCAAATTGCATACCTTCTACTAAATCTAATTCAGTAAGCATTGTCTTTGATTCTTCAATCGTAATAACACCGTTGTTTGATACTTTTTCCATTGCATCTGCTACCATGTTACCAACTTCTTCATCACCTGCTGAAATAGCGGCAACCTTTGCAATATGGTCTTTTCCGTTTACTTTTTGGCTCATTTTAGCAATTGAATCCACTGCAATGTCAGTTGCTTTCTTCATACCCTTTCTTAATATAATTGGGTTAGCTCCTGCTGCTAAGTTCTTAATTCCTTCATTGATCATTGCCTGTGCTAATACAGTCGCTGTTGTAGTACCATCACCTGCTACATCATTTGTCTTTGTAGCAACTTCCTTTACTAACTGAGCACCCATATTCTCAAAGGAATCTTCTAATTCAATTTCTTTGGCGATTGTAACACCATCATTTGTAATTAATGGAGTACCATATGATTTATCTAAAACAACATTTCTTCCTTTTGGTCCCAGTGTTACTCTTACTGTATTTGCTAATTGGTTTACACCTGATTCTAATGCTGCTCTGGCTTCTGCACCATATTTAATCTCTTTTGCCATGTTTCTATTCCTCCTATTATATTCAAAAATTATTCAATTACAGCTAAAATATCGTTTTGCTTAACAATAATATATTCTTCGTTATCAACTTCAACTTCTGTTCCTGAATATTTGGAATAAATTACTTTATCCCCAGCCTTTACCTGCATTTCAACTTCTTTTCCATCTACAACTCCACCTGGTCCTACAGCTATTACTTCTGCCTGTTGTGGTTTTTCTTTATTTTGGCCAGGTAATACAATACCTGATTTTGTAGTCTCTTCTGCTACTAACTGTTTAATTATAACTCTGTCTCCTAATGGTACTAATTTCATTTTGACTCCTTTCCTGACGCGCTTTCACGCCAATACAGTAATTTTTCTTTTTATTTATTAGCACTCACTTAGCTCGAGTGCTAACCGATAGACATATATTAGTTAATTCGTGAAAATTATGCAACTGTTTCAGAAGATTGTTTTTCCAATTTTATCTTTTATTGACTCTCGTTTTCTCTCGTTTTCTCTCCTTTTCTCACTTTTCAATATTTTATATTATTTCTATTCATTTTACTCCGATAAAATGCTAATTATTCTTTATTCCACTTTTTTTCTAATTAAGCTTCTAAATGAATTAAGTAAATATTTTGATAATCCATATAAGCAATTTGGTTATGTTTTATTTCAAACCTAAATCTCGGGCATAATAGAACAAATACTGTTGTGCATATCCTCCATATTCTCCATAGATTCGATCAGCAAACTGCTCTATTTCGCTCTTAGGTGTCTCCTTTTCAAAATAAATTCTTTCCATAATTCGTTTAATCCATACATCAATTGGAAAAGCATCTCTCTTTGAAAGTGAAAATAGCGCTACACAACTTGCTACCTTACTCCCAACCCCTTTAATCTGCATAAGCTCTTCTCTTGCCTGTCTGAAGCTACAGTTTAACAAGCTTTCTTCCTTAATCGTTCCATCTAAAATCTTCTCACAAGCATTTAATATGTAGGGGGCGCGAAACCCAGTTTTACACAAACGCATTTCAGAATCACTCACCTTGCTTAGCTTCTCAATAGTCGGAAAACAATAATATTCTTTTGCATTTATCTCCCCTGCCGGTTCACCATATTTTATAGAAAGAGTATTTACAATTTGTTTAATATGGGGAATCTGCTTATTTTGAGAAATGATAAATGAAATCAAAGTTTCAAAAAAATCCTGATTTAAAATCCTGATTCCGCTTTTTTCTATAATTACCTGCTCAAGAGCACCATTTTGATTCAGTACTCTTTTTTCATTCTCAATCAGCCAGTTTTTAATCTGGCTATAATCTCTGTCTAAGTCAAAATATGATCTCCAAACCGTTTCAAAGGTGTGCTCATCCGTGTCATAAAACGTAATTTTCTCACCAACCTGTTTGATGTGAAGCAAATGATCCTTTGCTACTAAGACATATTCTTTTTCCTCCAGCTTATCAAAATGAAAGCATTGCCCACATTCTAATATCTGTTCAATATCGAAGGAATCTACCTCCTCTAATATAATATTGTTATTCTCTTGTTTAATCTTCATTTGTCCCCCAGTCATGCAAAATGCACACTATATTCATGTTTTATCCAGGTTCTTTCTGTTTTTAGAAAGCTAACCGTGCATGATTCATTATAATATAGAGTGCACTAAAATGCACGACATTCCTTATATTTCTAGGAACTAGTTATTCTCATCGTGCTCATTTGAATCAGTCTCTTTCTCAGACGCATTATTTTGTCTGATATTTGTATTTGTCTTTTGTTTGTTAAAATACTTTTTATATCCTTTTTTTCCTAATATGATAACAAGAGTTATGACAACTGCCCAGATTATAAGATAGGGAAAGGCTGCTATCAGCTCAATCATTAAGCTTCGAAATCCTTCTTTAATTGCGGGAGTTTGACAGTTACATAAAGAAAAAATCTCTAAAAGCCCTGTTATGGCTTTATTTTTTTGTCAAATTTTAAAAATAATAGTGGGTATTTTATGGGTATTGTGTTATAATATGGATATAGGAGGTGTTACACATGAGACTTATGGTATCCAAATCTAAAAATGCA
>NZ_QICS01000005.1 GCF_003201285.1 Lachnotalea glycerini | reverse complement strand
GCATTGTATACGGATGCAAAGAAGAATTTATCCGATGCCATCCGATTTGCCTGTGAGGACTTTCTGGGAGTGTTTGTAGCTTTTGATGGAGAAATCATAAGCGGTACGCATGCGGTAAAACTAAAAACAAGAAGTACGGATTCCTTTAAAAGCATCAATTTTCCAACCGTAGCAGATATCAAGCTTGGGAAAATAACTTATAACAATGCCCTAAGCTACGGAGAACATTGGGACAAGTTTGAAACACATGTATTAAGACCGTTTAAGGTTAAAACTGACCTTTGTGAGGATATCTTTGTATTAAAGATATACCCAGGCATCAAGCCGGATATTTTTGATTTTATTAAGGAGCATTATAAGGGCGTAATAATTGAAAGCTTTGGAATTGGAGGAATTCCAAATGAGAATCATGATATCGTAGCGAAGGTTCAAGAATTAGCGGAAGCAGGCCTGGCAGTAGTTATTACAACACAGTGTCTGTATGAAGGAATAGACTTGGATATCTATGCAGTTGGTAAAAGACTTGCAAAGCAGAAAGTGATTTATGCCGGAGATATGACGACAGAAGCACTTACAATGAAGTTAATGTGGGCTTTGGGTAATTATGAAAAACTCAGTGATATAAAAACATTTATGGAAACACCATTTTTTGCAGATAGAAATTACTAATAATTGATAGAAAATAAATACGAACCGCATAACATTTGTAGAACAATACAATGTTACGCGGTTCGCATTTATTATATAGGAAAACATTATTTTTATAAAGTATTAAAGTAAGTGATACTTAATAACAAAGCGTCTGTTTGCAGATACTCATGAGACACTTTTTGCTAAAGGGTATTGTTGTGAATAAATAATCTATACATATACTAATTTATCACGTATAATTAATTCAAACAGTAAAAAGTTACCAACTGAAAATAAATGCTTTCACAAAATATAGATACTTGACGAAAGGGAGTTGGATATGAATGGAATTAAAAAAGCTTAGTCATCTTATTATGAGTAGTGAGAATATTTTGATTCAGAAAGTATTGGGATATGCTAAAGCGTACGATTATGTAAAGTATACTTCGACACTTACAGAAGCATGGCGTCAGTCCATTGCTGGTCTATCAGAAGCTATGGTAAAATGTATGAGGCAGTCAGATTGTATTCCTGAACTGAACCAGAATGAGGATTTTACTCAAGGCGAAATAGCTTTATTTGGAATAGAGGAGGCAAAAAAGCATCGTTTAAGAGGGATTACAATTACTATGTTTTTGGGGTTGATGAAATATTATCAGCAGTCTTATCTAGATTTGGTGAATGAAGAAAATGATTTTTTATTTGAAGAAAAGCAATATTTTTTGCTTTACATCAGAAGGTATTTTGACCGGGTTGAATTGGGCTTTATTTCAGAATGGACAAGTTCTTCGCAAGACAAGAAATTGTTATTTTTTCAGGAAATGAATAGAAAAATGACAAATGAAAAAAATAAATATCTTACGATTTTTGAAAGTATTTATGATCCAATTATTCTCGTAGACAAAGAAAATAACATTGAAAATATAAATTATCAGGCGGCCAATATCTTTTGGGGAATTCCTGTTTCAGGAAGTAAATACTATAGTAATTTAAATACAAATACGGAATTGGACTGGCTAAAGCAAGAACTTGATTACTTTATTGGTTTAAAACAAGATGAGGTAATACGAGAAAAAGTAACGGAAACCAAGTATGGCCAGAAAACATTCCAGATTAAAATGAAAAAAATGCTTGATATTAGTGAAAAATATAGCGGAACAGTTATAATATTTAATGATATAACCGAAAGATTAAAAGTTGAAAAACAGTTGCAGAAGCAATATAAAGAGCTTGAGTTCTATGCCTATATAGATCCGATGACGGGAGCGTTAAACAGAAGAACAGGATTGGTAACATTGGAAAAGGAAATAAATTTACTAGATGGTAATAATCATACGTTAGCAATTGCCTTTATTGATATAGATGGTTTAAAAGCTGTGAATGATACTTACGGACATATGGATGGAGATGAGTTGATTATCAATATTATAAGAACGTTGCAAACCGTTGTCGGAGAGGAAAATATTGTTAGTAGAATGGGTGGAGATGAGTTCTTGATAATAGCTCCGGGCAGCGATGAAGAAAAACTAAGCAATGTAATGGAACAGGTGGTAAGTAAACTGGCAGAATATGATGAAACAAAAGCAAAGCCATATAAACATTCCTTTAGCTATGGAATTATTGAGGTATCTACATATTTGAAAAATGATATCAATGAGTTGATAAAGCTGGCAGATCAGAAAATGTATCAGCACAAATTGCGAAAGAAAGGTTAGTACTTATTGGTATAGCAATTACCAATATTAAATGTATGAACACAATGCGCACGAATGCAAGTGGAGAATGTCACTTCATGACAGCATTCGGCGCGGCAAAGCGGTCAAGTCTCTCATGATTAGGAAGCTGATGCGGACTTGTCCGTTTTGTTACATATTAGGAAATCAATTTACTAGTCTTTAAACCTGAGTTGGATTGCAGATACATTGTTCTATATCTGGATTAAAGTATACTACTTTAAGCATAATGATCAAAGTGAAATGTTTCAATTGGATCAGGGCCGCGTACTACATATCTTTGTATGTGAAGGACTCCCTTGTGATCTGCTCTTACACGCCAATCAACCATCATAATTTTGTTATCAAGAAGTTCTATGCCGGTAATTCCCTTTGAATGAATGCAACACCCAGTGTTAAAATAAGGCAGGGCGCCTTGTTTCGGATAGCGGGGTCTGTGAGTATGTCCACAAATTAGCATTGTTTTATGTTTTCGAATCCATTCCTTGTAGGTTTTCTCAACTTTGTGTCTGGAGAACTGATTTCTGGCAGGACTGGAAGGATTATGAAAACCAACGACATGAAGGTAACGCCAGAAATAGCGTAAGGTAAACATTGATATTTTCCATAATTGGTCATTCATTAAATCGCCTTGATGACCATGTACGATAAATATTTCCTGTCCGGATAATTTATTTTTTAAAATAAGAGCCTCGTGTATTTTAATTTCTGGAAATAGTTTTTTTGTATTTCGATTAAATTCATCATTATAGAAATAATAATTTCTCTTTACAAATTGTTTGTTTTTTAAAAAAATATTATGATTACCGTAAAGAATAAGCAGTCTTTTATCATGAAAAAATTTCTTGAGCTCCATAAATATATCACTGTGTGCAAGACGAATCAATTTAAATTCAGGATATTCCCAAAGTTCATCTCCATCACCAACTTCAACATAGGTATAACCTCGATTATAATAATAGTCAAGTGCATGTAGTAAAATATTTTGGTTTCTGGCAAATTCATCGGAAACGCTGTCATCTCCACGGTGACAATCACTAAAGAAAATATATTTAGAATGTTTATCAAAAGATTTAATCGTTGCATTTTGGTAAGCCTTAGACAATCTCTTATCTGTATACATGTATTCTCCTAATCTGTCTGTAAAAAAGGATCAGACGTATTTAAATAAATTCTAATATTAGTATATAAATAATTGCTAATATTATTCAAGCCAATCTTAGTTAGTTTGCCTATGAAAATTGCGATTTGTAAAAAGTGAGAAAAAACAAAAAATAATCAAAAGTTTATAAACAATTTATAAACATATTAACAATTATATGTTAAAATAGTTAAGAATGATTATATAATTAATAAAAAACAAGTCACTATTTCATTTGCAGAAAAATGATATGACTTTTTTGTGATTTAAAAAAGTATTTATATATCGTTTATAGCACAAATTGAGGGGGGGATTTATCGCTGGTTGAATTGGTATTTTGTATTTTGAATCACGAATAATACTTAAGGGGGTATAAATCAATTGAGGCACAAGGGTAAAAGCATTGGAGGCGTGGTTACTTCTCCAGTAAAAGAAAAACTAATTTCTATTAAAATAAAATTATTGGGAATCATTATACCAGTGGTAAGTATTTTGGTACTGATACTCATAATAGTATCATACATAGAGTCTAAAAAAATTATATCATCAGATGCAAACGAAATCTTAGATCTTTCTGCAAACAATCAGGTCAATCAAATTGAAGCATGGCTTAACGAAAACTTGGCATCGTTTCAAGCTGTGAAAACAGCGATTGAAAGTGCACAGCCTGCTGAAGATACGCTTCAAGATCTATTAAATTCATTTTCTGATTACAATAGCAATTATTCTGATGGGTTGTATATTGCAGATGCTTCAGGGAATTTGCTGGCCTCTTCTAAATCAAGCACACATAGCGGTGAAGATATTAAAAATTCTGTATGGTTTCAAGAAGGTTTAACAAGAATTAATATGGCATTTGGCTCAGCTTATCAAAATGCAGATGGAAAAAATGTGATTAGTGCTACGGGTATGCTATTAGAGGATTCAGACAAAATACAAGTGATTTCGGCGGATGTGTCTTTGGATAGAATCAGCATTATTGTTAATTCACTTGTTGAGATGGAGAACGCACAAGCAATATTGATTGATCGAACAGATAATATAGTTTTGGCTGCCAGAGATGATTCTATACTATCCTCCTCATTAGGCAGCAATAGCAGTAATGAGTTATATCAAAACATAGCTGAGAAAATTACAAATTCCGAGCTTGATTCCGTCAGAATGAACCATTATATGGTTAATTTTAAGAAAATTGAAGGAACAAATTGGATTCTTGTATCCTACGTTCCAATCAGTTCTATTCTTTCTGAATTGTTAGATCTTAGAAGCTTTATGATAATAGTGGGAATCTTCTCCGTTATTTTGTTGATTGTCTTAATAGAAAGAGTGACGCATATTGTATTGAAGCCAATTAAAATGCTCACTGGTACTATAGTTAATATGGGAAAAGGTGACTTTTCCATGAATGTAACAGTTAAGGGTAATGATGAAATTTCACTTATGTCACAAAGTTTGAAGAACTTCATTGAGGTGATGCGGGGAATGATACAGGATATTAATTTGATTTCTTCACAATTGTACAAACAATCAGAAGGAAGCAGTGAGATAGCAAGTCATTTGTTTGATTCATCTTCGCTTCAATCGAGTTCTATGTCTAATTTAAACGCCACAGTAGATGATTTGGCGCGTTCTGTAAATGAAATAGCCAGTAATGCAACAACCTTGGCACAATTTGTATCAGAAACCAGTGACGAAGGTGATAAAGTAAATGAAAAGATGAGAGAAACCGTAGAAGTGTCTGAAAAAGGCAGAAATGATATGGAAGAAGTACGAAAGACAATGGTTAATATTCAAAATTCCATTTCGAATTTGGAGAAAGCGATTAATAAGGTTGGAAACGCTTCTACTGAAATAACAGCAATTGTGAACCTGATTGGTAATATAGCAGAGGAAACGAGTCTTTTATCATTAAATGCTTCTATTGAAGCTGCAAGAGCAGGGGAAGCAGGCAAGGGCTTTGCTGTTGTTGCATCAGAAATAGGAAAGTTATCCAATACAAGTGCACAAGCAGTTCAAAACATTGAAAGGCTGATTGCTCAAATTATAGATTTGGTAAACAATACAGTGGAACAGTCAAAAGAAAGTGCAGAATATATTAATAGCAGTACACAAAAAATATCGGCCGCAACGGATACCTTTGACAGCATTTTTGATGCTATTAACCAGACCGGTCAGATGATATTGGACATGCTTGAAAAAATAGGACATGTTGATGATGTGGCTACCAATGTTGCAGCTATATCTGAGGAACAGGCGGCTAGTTCAGAAGAAATATTAGCAACCTCGGAAGAAATGGTTAATCAGGCAAATGCCATTGCAGATAACAGTAAAAATGTGGCTCAGGATTCTCATCAGCTTGAAGAAACAGCAAAACAGCTTGGTAAACAAGTTCGGCTGTTTAAACTATAGGAGGTGCATTATGAAAAGAATAGTTACTTATATATTAGCTATGCTGCTATGTATAGTTGGATTAGCCGGATGCTCAACTGCTTCAAATGGCAGTGCTTCAGCCAGTGATAAAATTTTATTTTGTCTGTCAAGCAGTTCTGATGTATTTCTAGGAACCTTAGTCAATGGTGCACAGGAATATGCAAATACCAATCAGATTGAATTAACCGTTGAGGATGGTCAAAGCAGCATTGAAACGCAAGTCTCCCAAATTAAAAATGCAAAGGCGCAAGGATATACAGCAATTATATGTAATATGATAGATACAGACACTGCCTTGCAAATAATGGCGGCAGCAGATGGGCTGCCGATTGTATTTATCAATCGAAGCCCAAAAGAAAAGCTTTTAAAGGAAAATCAATATATTTACGTTGGTTCTGATGAAAGTATATCAGGAGCTTTACAAGCTGAGTATTTGGCCAATTATTTTAAAGAAAAGGGTCTTACGAGTGTAAATGCAGTTTTGATGGAAGGAGAAAAGGGTCATCCAGGCGCAACATCTCGTACAGAAGCCGTCAAAGCAGGACTTAAGGAAGCAGGCATTGATGTTACCTATGTTTTTGACGATACGGCAGACTGGAGTCAAGATAAAGCGAAAAGTATGTTTCAGACCTTTTTAAAGACAAAGTGTGATTTTGATTGCATCATAAGTAATAACGATACGATGGCGCTTGGTGTCATTGAAGCCTGTAAGGAAAAAGGAATTGACCTTACTGATATCCCTGTTGTAGGTATAGATGGAATACAAGATGCCTGTATTGCTATTCAGAATAAGATAATGAATTTTACCGTTCTTCAATCAGCGACAGGGCAAGGAAAAGCAGCGATAGAAGCGGCAGTCGCGCTCAGCAATGATAAAAGTATCGATAACATTGAATATGCATCTGAAAACAAATACATTTGGGTACCATTTGAAGGGATTAGCTCAGACAATGTCAGCAGTTATTTAAATTAGTAGATGCCTCAAATGTGAATTTGAACAGGGACAATAATAGGAAAGAAATGATATTGTCATAGTTTAGCATAAAATAGTAACTAATATTATATCGTTTCATATTATATATTAGAATAATTTAGTCATTTTCTTGATAAGATTATTCGTAAAGTCTTGATCAAAGGAGTTACAATAAAATGGGTGAATTTGATAACGACAAAGATCTTACTCTTCAGAGCTGTTTTAATGGTTGTAATTCATGCGGTGGAACTTCTGGATGTAGGCCAGGTCCTCCGGGACCTACTGGACCTACAGGTCCAAGAGGTCTGCAAGGTCCACAAGGCCCCAGAGGCTTCCAAGGTCCACAAGGAATACAGGGTGCACAAGGTTTACAAGGTCCACAAGGTCCATTTGGTCCGCAAGGACCAGTTGGAGCAACAGGATCTACAGGACCTACAGGTTCAACAGGAGCTACCGCTACATTAATATTAGGAAAACAAACTGCCTTTTAAAATGCGGTTCTTCTAAACCGTATTTTTATGGTTGTTGACTTCAATGTATTCCGCAACTTCGCGGTACTCGTTGGCAAATTTGAATCTGACGCTAATATTGCCATTCTCGTATACTTTGATTGTGTCAACAAGCTCAATCAAAATATCCCTTGTCAATTTGTTGATATTTTCATACTTCAAAAAAGCAGATAAAGATGGATTTTCTATGTCAATCCCATTTTCAAGCTCTGCTTTTTCTTCTTGCAGATTTCCTATGACTTCACCAATGACTTCTATTTGCCGCTCATAATCCTCTTTCATCTGGCAGTAATCCTTATGGGTAATTTCGCCGTCTTTCCAGTCTTGATAAATGCTTTGCTTGTAGCTTGATATTTTGGAAAGCTCTTTTTCCTTTGACGTTATCAGTTCATTTAGTCGGATAGATTGACTTTTTTGAAGTGGAGCGGTATTAATGCGTGAAACCATTTCCGAAAGGGAAACCGCAATGTAAACCTGTTGTTTGATGGCATACAATACAGCCTGTTCTAAATGGTTATGCTTAATGGTATGTTTGGTACAGGCAGTTTTTGACTGATCTTTGTAGGTACGGCAATAGTAATATACGTTTCCTCTGACCTTACTTCGTGTCATAGCCTTGCCGCAATCCGCACAGCGTAAGAAGCCGCTGAACAGATATAGAGTTTTTTGCTTTGGTGCGGTACGGGTATCCTTTTTTAAAAGCTCCTGCACCTTAGCAAAATCCTTTCGGCTGATGATTGGCTCATGGGTATTTTCGACGATAAACCATTCATCTTCGGGAACCGTTTTCTGCACATGGATTTTATAGCTCATAACTCGATAACGCCCTTGAACCATATCACCTGCATAAATGCGGTTTTTTAAAAGGTTGCTGACGCTCATAGCGCACCATAAGGGGTTCCCATCTATGAAATTGGGATTTTTGTACTTCATGCCCTTACTTTTCTTATAAGCTGCCGGGCATAAGATACCGCTGTCGTTGAGCTTGCGGACAATGGCATTTTTGCTCATACCCTCCAAAAACCATGCAAAAATACACTTTACGTTTTCTGCGGCTTCTTCATCAATAATAAGAGCGTTCTTATCCTCTGGGTTTTTCTGATAGCCATAAGCGGCAAAAGAGCCGATATGCAAGCCTTTTTCCCGCTTCTTGTCAAAGGTTCTGCGGACGCTTTCTGATGTACCTCTTGCGTGTTCCTCATTCAGAACGCCTTGAACGGGAACCGCTATGTTTTGTGCATTCTGCGGGTCTTTGTAGGTATCAATAGGCTGTTGGTAAAGAGAGATAAACCGTACATTGTTTCGGGGAAACCAATCGCCAAGATAATAGCTTTGGTCGCCGTTGTTACGAAAACTTCGGGCAAGGTTCTTTACAATAATACAGTTGATTTTTCGCTTTTGAATGTCGGCTAACAATCTTTGAAAGTTTTCGCGTTCTTCGTCTGTCGTACCACTTATGCCATCATCAACATATTCGTCAATGAAAACATATTCGTCATCATCATCTTGTTGTTCAAGGAAATCCGTCAAAATCAGTCTTTGATTGGTAATGCTTTCGGATTCGTCCTTTCCGCGTTTATCTTCACGAGAAAGACGGATATAAAAAGCTACATACCATACCTTATTCTTTGAAGCTGTTTTTGTAATGCATTGCCTGTTGGCTACCCTTGCCATGTGTCCCCTTTCCTATTTTACATGACTAAATATATGCTCTTTCGTGTTTGTCCTATGAAAAACACAGACTGTCTCCACTACCAGCCTTGATCTACTTAGGAGAAGAAAAGGAGGGGATGCTGTTAACATACCCTCGTGAAAAAGATTTTACCTATAGATTATTTGACTAAATGGAATTTAAAGTAGAACACGCTACACTATGTACTCATAAACATAATCATCCATAACAAAACCGTTACCGATATCACATTTTTGCTCACCAGTTTTCACAAAACCTAGATGTTCATAGGCAAATGTTGCAGAGTTATTTCGATTGACAGTCAGTACTATTTTTCCTAACCCCTCTTGACGTGTATGATCAATTACAAAATTTAACATTTTTTTGGAAAATCCGTTATTTCTGCTGTGTTTTTCTAAATAAAATTTGCTTAAAAACATTTCATCATTTCTTGTATAAAAAGCTAAAAAGCCTATTTTTTCTTTTTGCATGTTATATACAAAATAATACTGATACCCTCTATTAATCTGATCAGTGATTGCCTGTTCAGATTGGAATTTATGTATCATATATTCATTCTGTTTTTCACCTATAATTGAATTGAAATGCTCACGGACAATATTCGTGGCGAAATCTGATAACTCTTTAATTTTATTATAATCTCCCATTTCGATTTTTTCAAAAAACAATTCTGCCATTATTACCTCCTTAAAATTAAACTTACCAGTCTAATATATTTACGTAAATTCATATTTTTTAGCTATCTCTATTTATGATTTATTTTACACTAATTATGACAATTGTGCAATTTGATTTCAAATAAGAAGTAACAGTGACAATGTTTTCTTGTATCAGCTAATTTGCAGTTTCCTATTATAAACGGCTCCACCGGAGCAACAGGGCCCACCGGTCCAACCGCGCCAGTTGTATTAAGAAAACTGCAAAAGCCCTTGAAAATTATTGGAACTGTCGCTTTACACAAAACATCGCCTTAGTGAGACTATAGGCGGTATTTTTGTTTGTAACGGTCACTTCGGGACATGTTGCCCTGAAGTGCCTGGACGAAATTCACAAAGACGCGACAACATTGTTGACCTCTTTCTCATATGGTAAAATATAGGTAGAACCAAGTATTTTGTTCCCGGTACTTGCTCAACGTTGTCAGCCAGAGTACAGGAAAATCTTAAGGTAATGTTAAGGTTAACCATGTTTAACTGAAAGGTTAGGCAACTATAATGAACTTACAGCTCGAAAGTATGACGAGCAAGAGAGAGGTAAAACCATGAATAAAACGATTCTTATTGTAGATGACGAGAAGGAAATTCGTGAGCTTCTGCGGTTATATTTAGAAAAGGACGGCTACTTTGTGATACAGGCTGAAAATGGCTTGGAGGCGCTTAAACAGGCTGCGTCCGCGCGAATTGATTTGGCTGTCATCGACATTATGATGCCGGAACTTGACGGTTATCAGCTTATCAAAGGTTTGAGAGAACGCAGCAATCTTCCTATAATTATCGTGAGTGCTAAAACGGAAAATCATGAGAAAATATTGGGGCTTGACCTTGGTGCAGACGATTACGTGACAAAGCCCTTTGATCCTTTGGAGGTCATTGCCCGGATCAAAGCGCAATTGCGTCGCTATGGCGCAGGAACATTTACGTCTGAAAAGGAGTTGTTGACAGCAGGCGAACTGTGTATGAATGTTTCGGCTTGCACTCTTACCTTAGGCAGTGAGATTATTCCTCTTACCGCCACAGAATTTAACATGATGAAGCTGTTTATGCAAAGTCCCGGTCGCGTATTCACCAAACAGCAGATTTATGAAGCTGCATGGCAGGAGTCAGCCATCGTGGATGACAATACTGTGATGGTCGCCATCAGCAAGCTGCGCGGAAAACTTCCAGAAAATTGCGCGGTATCCATTGGAACCGTACGGGGATTAGGGTATCGTCTGGAGGTGCGTACATGAAAAAAAAACACAGCTTCAAAAGCGTCATCATGCGCAGTTTTATAGGCTATACCATTGGCATAGCGCTGACGCTTCTGGTTTTGGAGCTTTTATTCAGTCTGTATACATTTAATAATGGGATGAACTTCTCGGAACTGGCAACTTCCCCTCTTGTAGAGGGAACAAAAAGCCTGCAAATAGCGCTTTCAGCTTTCTGGATACTTGTTACAATCGCAGTCTATTATATATGGATTGTCCTTTTTGGGCGCAGAATCAGCAAGAAGATTTTAATTCCCATTCAAAAGCTGGAGAACGGCTTCAAAGCGGTCACAGAAGGTCAGTTGGACACCGAGCTGGATTTTGAAACAGAAACGGAATTTGGGGAGATGCGGGATGCGTTCAACTTTATGGCACGAAAGCTAAGGGACTCCGAGAAAAAGCGTATGATCATGGAAAATGAGCGGATGCAGCTTTTCTCGCACATTGCTCATGACCTAAAAACCCCTATGACAACGATTTCCGGATACGCCGGAGCCTTGGCAAGCGGTATGGTGGAGGAACCGGACAAACAGCAGGAATACTATCTGGCTATGAAAGCTAAATCGGGCCAGATGAACCAGTTGATTGACCAACTGCTTTCCTATTCTAAGCTGGGTATGCCGCAATACCGGATGAATTTTGTAAAGGTTGACCTTGCAGAGCTGCTTCGCGTATCCTGCGCCGCCCTATTTGGTGAAGTTGAAAGCAAGCAGATGAAATTAGAGCTACGGCTGCCAGACAAGCCCATATTTTACATGGCGGATTCGTTGGAAACTACCCGTGCCATAGGTAACCTACTGACAAACGCAATCCGCCATAATCCGGCAGGCAGCTTATTGTTCGTGGGAATTGCAGAAGAACCTGGCCGTGTTGAGATACAAGTGGCTGATAACGGAGTAGTTATACCGGAAGCCATAGCTGGGAATTTGTTTGAGCCTTTTGTTTCCGGCAGCGATTCAAGAAGTGCCGGCAGTGGAACAGGACTTGGACTTGCCATTGTGAAAAAGGTGATGGAACAGCATTCCGGTGAGGTTGACCTATTGGACGCGCCCTCTCCCTATACAAAGATGTTTGTTTTGCGTTTTCCAAAATCTCCAAAACACAGAAAGACAGAGGGTTGAATATGTATCTAAAAATTATTAGAAACGATATCCGCAAAAGCAGGCTGATTACCACAACGATTACGGCCTTTATCCTCGTTGCCGCCATGCTGACCGCTTTGGCTGCATCGCTGACAGTGAACCTGTTCGGCGCTATCGACAATATGCTTCTTTCGGCAAAGTCAGTCCATTTTATGCAGATGCACACAGGTGATGTGGATATGGAACAGTTGCAAAGCTTTGCTCAGACGAATGACAGCGTAAAGGAGTATCAGGTACTGGAGTTCCTCAATATTGAGGGTGCGGACATTGTCATCGGGGACGATTCCCTTGCCGGAAGCATTCAGGACAACGGCCTTTGCGTACAGAGCAAGAAATTTGACTTCCTGCTTAATTTAAATGGCGAAGTCATTCAGCCTGCTGACGGCGAAATCTATGTCCCTCTCTATTACATGCAGGAAGGAAACGCGGCGCTCGGCGATACGGTGACAATCCATGGTGTTTCCTTTACCGTCGCTGGGTTTTTACGGGATTCTGTCATGAACGCGGCGCTGGTAAGTTCCAAGCGGTTCCTTGTCAGCCAGGGGGATTTTGAAAGAGTCCGGGAGCACGGACAGTTAGAGTACCTGATTGAGTTTCGGCTGGCAGAGGACGTTTCCTTCCCCGCTTTCGAGGCGGCCTATCTTGCCGCAGAGCTTCCCGCCAACGGCCCGCCCGCAATCACTTACACGCAAGTAAAAATGATCAATGGAATTACGGACGGCATTATGATTGCCGTACTGATGCTGGTAAGCCTCCTTGTCATTATCGTGGCGTTTTTGTGCATTCGCTTTACGCTGCTAGCTAAAATCGAAGAGGATTATAAGGAAATAGGTGTACTGAAGGCCGTTGGCATACGGGTATCGCAGATGAAAAAGCTCTATCTTGCAAAATATGGTGCTATTTCGGGGGTGGCCTGCGGGCTGGGCTTTCTGACCTCTTTGCCGCTCCAAAGGCCTTTCCTGCAAAATATCCGCCTGTACATGGGTGAGTCCGGCAGCGCATTACCCGGCTTGTTATGGGGGCTTCTTGGAGCCATACTTATTTGCGGAATTATCCTGCTTTATGTAAACGGTGTGCTGGGGCGTTTCCGGAAAATATCTGCGGCACAGGCGGTGCGGTATGGCGCACCCCAAGAAAAATCGAAATCCTCAAAAATATTTAGGTTAAGTAATAACAGACTTTTTTCCAGGAATATTTTTCTTGGGATCAAGGATGTTCTTTCTCGAAAAAAGCTGTATGTCACTATGCTGATGGTGCTGATCATTTCCTCCTTTCTTATGATTGTGCCGCAAAATATCAGCAGCACCATTGCTGATGATAGCTTCATCACTTACATGGGCATGGGAATTTGCGATGTTAATATCGGGGTGATGCGGTCGCAGGTGGAGGATGTTGCGGGGAAAGCGGCAGAAGTTTCCGACGTACTGGCCGAAGACGAGAACGTTGAAACATATGTTTTTTTCACCGGCATGATGTTAGACCGAAAAGCGGATGACAAAACGATAGAGAAGTTTCGGGTAACATTGGGTGACTATTCCGTATTTCCCATTACCTACTTCAAGGGTCGTGCGCCGCAGACGAAATCGGAAATCGCCCTCTCCGTCCTCAATGCCGAAGACCTTGAAAAAAACGTTGGAGATGAGATCATATTAATCGTTGACGGTGCGGAAAAGCACCTGACGGTCTGCGGGATTTACTCTGATGTTACCAACGGCGGCCGGACGGCACAGGCCACTTTTAGTGTAAACAGCGGTGATGTATTGAGCGTCAGCATGGCGGCTACCTTTCGGGATCGCCAAAATGTGGGGACGGCAATATCACAGTACAGAAAACAGTTCCCCTTTGCCAAAGTTACCGGCATTGACGAAAGTACCCAGCAGATGCTCGGTTCTATAAGAGACGCCATCCAAATGGCTTCCATCGTTGCTGTCCTGTCATCCGCTCTGCTCACACTGCTTGTTACGGTGCTGTTTATAAAAATGCTGGTAGCGAGAGATCGTTATCCTATTGCCATACTGAAAGCGATGGGTTTCAGCGATGCGGATATTCGCAGACAATATCTTACCCGCTCCATTACTGTACTGGCAATGGGCGTAATTCTCGGCACGATTCTGGCAAACACACTGGGAGAGCTTGCCGGTATGGCAATTGTTTCTTCCTTTGGGGCGGCAACCTTTGATTTTGTGGTAAACCCGTGGCTTGTCTACCTCGTTTCTCCGTTGCTGATTGCGGGCTGTGTCGTTATTGCCACCATGCTGGGCATCTCTGGCATTCAGACATTAAAAATTTTAGACCATATTAAGGAGGCATAACCATATGAGTAACATTATTACTGGTAAGAATATCGTGAAAATATTTGGCAAGGGCAATGAGCAGGCCAAAGCACTGAACAAAGTAAACGTAGAAATAGCAAAAGGCGAGTTTGTTGCCGTAATGGGGCCGTCCGGTTCGGGGAAATCCACACTGCTGTTCGCCCTCAGCGGTATGGATGAGATTACTAGTGGAATGGTGAAATTTGGCGATACTGAGCTGTCCAAGCTCGGCGAAAACGCGCTTGCGGATGTCCGCAGAACTAAAATGGGTTTTGTCTTTCAGCAGCCCACCATGTTGAGAAATTTGAATCTATTGGATAATATCATCCTTCCCTCCGCCCAGAAGGGGAAAAAGGATACCGCGAAGCTCGCGCAAAAGGCAAAGGAGCTAATGAATAAAGCGGGGATTGCAGGACTTGAAAACAGGGATACCACGGAGGTTTCGGGCGGTCAACTCCAGAGAGCTGGTATCTGCCGCGCCTTAATGAATGAGCCGGAGATTCTCTTTGCTGACGAGCCGACCGGCGCACTTAACTCAAAATCAGCAGAGGAAATCATGGAGTTACTGGTTGACATCAACAAGGAAGGCACAGCCATATTACTTGTGACTCATGACACAAAAGTCGCGGCCATGGCTGACAGGGTTTTGTTTACAAAGGACGGGAACATCGCTTCCGAGCTAACGCTGCAAAAGTTCAATGGCAGGGATAGGAAGGCGAGATGCGAAACGGTGCTCGCTGGAATGGCAGCAGTGGGTATTTAGGTGCGTTTTGTTTTGAAGGTAGACATATAAGCAAGGAGCGACGGTTTTGAAATGAATCAAAGCCGCCGCTCTTTGTATTTTCATAGGAAAGACCTTGTTGTGGTAAAGTATAAAAGCTTTGATTCCACGTATGAAATAAAAACACAATGCGCACGAATGCAAGTGGAAAATCACCTATCGCCAGATTGGTGACATGTGCAACCCTTCTCTTATCCACATAGGACAATCTGAAAGAAGCATATAAATAATCATGCCTATATAAAGGGGGAACCATGATTATGATTACAATAGAGCAATTAGACGCTATGAAAAGCGTTGACCTTCGTACCATAAATAAAGATGTACTTGTAAATGTACAGGACTTTCAATTTGACAACAGTCTTTCTAAGCAAGAGCGCGTGAAACGGGTCATCGAAAGAACGAAAAATCCTTATTGTTTCCGATATGGTCAATTGGGTGTTAAAATAGAGTTTACCGATGGAGGACCGGCTCTTGGTGATCTGCTGACGGACTTTTTCCTCCGCAAAAAAAGTGGTCTGTAACCTATTCCCTTAAGGATCGACAAAATTGTCTGCCTTACGTCAAATAGGTGTTAAGCAACAGGAATGGAGGATATATGGCAAGGCCAAAAGCCCGGCAGAAGCTACTGCCGAAAACAAGCAAAAACAGAGTTTGGAACGTAGCCTTTTATATTCGTCTCTCCCGTGAGGATTCAAGGGGATTTGACGAGTCGGAAAGCGTCCACAACCAGCGTCTTATTTTAAAGGATTGGTTAAGTAATCAATACGACGATGATAAATACCTATTTGCGGATGAATTTGTTGATGATGGAGTGAGTGGTACAACGGATGATGAACGTCCTGCGTTTCAACGGATGCTCCGGGCGATTGAAGCTGGCAAAGTAAATTGTGTCGTAGTCAAGAACTTGGCCCGTAGTTTTAGAAATCACGCCGACCAAGGCTATTATTTGGAGGATTGGTTCGTCATTCATCAGGTGCGGTTCGTATCTCTCTACCAACAGCCCATAGATACCTATAAAGACCCTCACGGCGCAATGAACATCGGTATTCCTGTGCAGGGCGTTTTGAACGAGAGCCATGCAAAGGACACATCGGAGAATGTGCGCAAGGTCTTTGATAAAAAACGTGAAAAGGGCTTGCATATCGGTTCTTTCGCCGCTTATGGGTATAAGAAAGATCCGGAGGACAAAAACGCTCTTGTGATTGACGAGGAAGCAGCCGAGGTGGTAAGGGATATTTTTACATGGTTTCTGGATGGAATGAGTAAAAATGCCATTGTACGAACATTGAATGAACGCGGCGTGTTATGCCCTTCCATGTATAAGCAAAGCAAGGGTATGAAGTATAAAAATCCCAACGCCACAAACAAGCCGTTATGGAACGCAAAGACAATTAGCGAAATTTTGAAAAACCGTCTTTATGTTGGTGATATGGTTCAAGGACGCTACCGTGTACGAAGCTATAAAATCCATATTCAGGACACCGTTCCTGAAGAAGAATGGTTTATTGTGGAAAACACCCATGAGCCTATTGTAGACCGTGAACGGTTTGCCAAGGTACAGGAGCTTTTGAAACGCGATACGCGCATGGCTCCCGGAGAAAAAAAGCTTTATCTTTTCAGCGGTTTTCTGCGCTGTGCCGATTGTGGCAAGTCCATGTGCCGGAGTGAAGTAAAAGGAACGGTATACTATTTCTGCCGTACCTATAAGGAGCAATCCAAAGCGGCCTGCACGAAGCACTCCATCAAACACAATATTTTAGAAGAGGCGGTTTTGTATGTTCTAAGGCAACAGGTTCATGTAGCTAATGCCTACACCGATGTTATTTCACGTATTAATAAAGCTCCGCTAAGAAAAAGCCAATCAACAAGGTTGGATGGCTTAATAACTGCAAAGGAAAAGGAGCTTGCCAAGGTTGCACACTACAAGCAGTCACTCTATCAGGACTGGAAAGACGGAAATCTTACTCAAAAGGATTACCGCCAGATGTACGATGGTTATGAACAGCAGATTGTGGATATAAATTCTGCTATTCAAGCCCTTAAGGCAGAACGGTCAGAGCTTGAAAAGGGTGGTGACATGGAAAACCCATTTTTATCAGCTTACAGGAAATACGAAAATATCGACAGACTGACGAGAGACATTTTAATAGAACTGGTTGACCATATCAAGGTATTTGAAAACGGCAGTATCAGCGTTAAGCTAAAGCACAGTGACGATATACGCCGGATTCAGGAATACATACAGGTCAACAGGCATTCAGAGGCGGGATAAACCCCGCCAATTAAAAGGCAGTTTGTTTTCTTAATACGAACGGCGCGACAGGAGCAACCGGTCCAACCGGAGCCACTGGTTCAACTGAACCAGTTCATCAAGGAAAACTGCAAAAAGCCTTATTCTATGCGAGATATGGGAATAGCAAAGTAAAATATTTTTCTGTCGTGTATCGTTTACAATGAAAAATTAATCTTGACAAACGACCGCTGGTCGCTATATAATAAAAATACAAGAAACGACCATTGGTCGCTACAAGGAGGTATCGTCACATGCCAAAAGGAATTATGCTTACACCCGAACAACAAGCAGCGCGCCGGGAAGAAATAGTCGGTGTTGCTTTGCGCCTCATAGCTGAAAATGGATTCCAAAAAACATCAATGCGGGAAATTGCAGTTTTAGCAAACATGGGAAAGTCCAGTCTGTATGATTTTTTCAAAACGAAAGACGAGATTGTTGTATACGCAGTTGAGAAAGAAATAGAAGAAACCATTCAAAAGGTTCATAGGATTATTGCTGATGAATTCTCGCCAGAACAGTGCCTTAGAAAAATCATGCTGAATCATCTTGGAGTACCAAAGCAGTATAGAACTGTGCTGATGTGGTTAAATACAGAATCTGACTACTTAGAAGAAGAATACCGAAAGCGGCTGAAAGCAGCGCGTTACGCATACCAAGATATTATAAAATCCGTGATTGAAAATGGAGTGAAAGCAGGCATCTTTCGCAAAACGGATGCTGATCTTATGGCACGTTTGTTAATTAATTCCGTTATAGCAATCGTCTACACGTCCAGACCTTCAGCTAGTCCGGAAGAAATGTTAGAAGAAACGTTGAATATATTTCTACACGGAATTATGAATGATGGAGGTGAATGATTATGATTTATTATATCTTACCTTTGGCACATAAACAGGCAACTCTTGAAATAGTTGGCGGAAAAGGTATGTCTTTATCAAAACTCTTGACAGCGGGCATCCCTGTGCCGGATGGCTTTCATGTTACGACTGTTTCATACCAGATTTTTGTTGAGACGAACCATATTCAGCCTCACATTAATAAGCTGTTGGACGGTATTGATTCCAACAATACCAGCCAGCTTGAAGATGTATCTACGCAGATTGGGAAGCTTTTCCATGATGGAGAAATGCCGCAGGAAGTGTCGGCCGCAATCAAAACCGCTTATGCCAGATTAGGAAACATCGCGGTGGCTGTTCGCTCCTCTGCAACCGCCGAAGATTTGCCCGACGCTTCTTTTGCGGGACAGCAGGAAACGTATCTTAACATACAAGGGGAGAATGAAGTTCTTGCCGCCGTAAAGCGGTGCTGGGCATCCCTGTGGACGGCTCGCGCGATTGCTTACCGTGTAAAGAATGATATAAAGCAGGAGCTTGTCGCGCTTGCCGTTGTCGTACAAAAGCTTGCCTTTTCCGATGCTTCCGGCGTTATGTTTACGCTAAACCCTATCAATGGCAGACGTAGCGAAATAATTATTAACGCCGCATGGGGGCTTGGTGAAGCGGTGGTATCTAGCTTAGTCACCCCTGATACAATCGTTGTGGATAAGAATGCCGAACGAATTGTATCGTATGAAGTGGCAAGCAAAGAGATCATGACGGTTCGCACCTTAGATGGAACAAAAGAAATCCCAGTTCTTGAACGGTTGAGAAAAAAACATGCTCTTACCCGCGATCAAATTATGCGCCTGACACAGATAGGAAAGAAAATTGAGAAGTATTATCAAATACCTATGGATATAGAGTGGGCGCTTGAAAAAGATAAACTGTATATTGTTCAGGCTCGTCCCATAACTGTCCTGACGCCGGAATGGGCGTTGCCGGAAAAGGATGTGATATACACAAAGGGCAGTCTGGCAGAACACTTGCCAAATCCTGTTACGCCCTTGTTCGCCACGCTTGGGCTTGAAATCATCAACCGTGCGTCGGCGCTTTTATGGGTAGATATGTTTGATAAATGCGCGAAAAAGCTACTACCGGAAAATGGGGCATACACAATTATTAATGGATATGTCTATCTTTCTGCTAAATCAAAGCCAATTTTGATTGCCGTCAAATCCCTTTCGCCTCGATCTTTGCGCCGGGCGCTCACCAACAGCGTCGCACGCTGGGAGGCGGCGCGAAAAGAATTTGAGGATGTGATAAAACAATGGGAAGAAAAGCCTTTGCATACGCTGAACGCCCATCAAATAATGGAGGGGATTCAGACCGTATTTTATGCCGCGTGTATTTATTTTACAAGAATTCAGCTTACATTACCCGCCGCCTCTATCAGCGAAACATTATTAACAAAATTATTTCAGGGAGCAGCCCACCGAGCCGGTATAAAAGATACTTCTGTTTTCCTGCTTGGGTTTGATACGATTGCTATGCAATCGGAGAAGAACCTGTGGAGCCTCTCAGAATGGGTAAAGCTAAATAACAACCTCACCCTTTATCTGCAAAACAATCAGGCAACAAAGATAGTAAAAGATTTCAAGTCTTCAGTTGTGCCAGATGGAGTTTCGCAGGAAGTATGGATAGAATGGAAAAACCGAATCAATCAGTATTTCAAAGAGTTTGGCCGTACCGCTTATGAATTTGATTTTGCGTATTCCACGCCGCAGGAAACGCTTACACCAACTCTTGAATCCATAAAATCATTCGTAGAAGAAAAAGGGGAAAGTCCTTTTTTACGCCAAGCTACATTTGAAAAGCGAAGAAAAAAGGCAGAAGAAGTGATTTTACAACAGATAGGTGGAACGCGTAAAAAACTGTTTCTGAAGTTACTCCATTGGGCGCAGGAAACAGCCCCCATGCGTGAAAACGCTATTTATATGATGGGAATGGGACATCCGATAATTCGCCGTATGTTTCAGGAAATTTCAAAACGCTTCCAAAGCGGCGGAGCTATTTCACATCTGGATGATATTTACTGGCTCACAGAATCGGAATTGGTAGAACTCATAGCGCAGTTGGACAAAAATATACCTTTATCTGATATGAGAGGAGCAATACCTGCTCGAAAAGTGGAACTAAAAAAATACCAGGGTTATGTTCCGCCCTTCAAGTTGCCAGAGGAAAACAAAAAAACCATATCACACGCAACACAGAAGTCCAAAGATGGAAAAATTGTGTTAACAGGGATTGGAACCAGTATCGGTATTGTGACGGCTTCCGCCTGTGTATTGAACAGCCCGGCAGATTTTGAAAGTTTTCAGCCGGGAAGTGTATTGGTTGCCGTTACCACAACTCCTGCATGGACGCCGTTGTTTGCCTTGGCAAGCGCGATTGTAACGGACATTGGCGGCCCTCTTAGCCATTCAAGCATTGTCGCCCGCGAATATGGCATCCCCGCCGTCATGGCCACACACACCGCCACACGAACTATCAAGAACGGACAAATGATAACGGTGGATGGGTCAGCAGGGACGGTGACGACTTGGTCCAAAGTGTAGAAAAGATTAACAGCCATCACTTTTGCTGATAAAGTGATGGCTGTTTGTGTTTTCTCATAGGACAATCCGAGCACTTCATATACATGGAAAGGAGGGGGCGATTGTGATTGAAGAAACGTATTCCAATATCAGAGTTGGCAAGCGTGGACATAGAATCTGTAAACAAAGCGGATTTAGTTGATGTTAGTAGCTTTACCTTTGATACGACTGTGCCGCAGGAACAACGTGCGGCCAGAGTTATAGAAGCGGTTAAAAATCCCTATTGTTTTCGTGTGGGTGATATGGGTGTAAAACTGGAGTTTTCAGAAAACGCGCCCCCATTACAAGATGTGTTTGCTGACTTCCTCAAACGAAAGAAAAGCGGTCTGTAAAAGCCAGTTTACAGGCCGTGACGACATTGTTTACATTACGCCGAAATTTTATAATATAAGTGTAATGTGATAGGAAGGAGGACACATGGCACGAACAAAAAACAGGGGCTTTGAGGAAAAAATATCCGCATCTCAAAATATCCGCTGGAAACTCGCTCAATATATCCGCTTATCCAAAGAGGACATAAACCGTGGAAAGGACGACAGCAACAGTGTTACCAACCAAAAAGCATTGCTTGATGATTACTACCAACAGCACATAGACGAGTTTGAAAGTACCCAACCGCCTTATGTGGACGACGGGTACACTGGAACAGACACCAACCGGGACAGCTTTCAAAGATTACTTTCCGACATATACGCCAAAAAGGTAAACTGTGTTATCGTTAAAGACCTCTCCCGCCTCTCCCGTAACTACACGGACGCAGGAAGCTTGATTGAAAATCTGTTTGTACAGATGAATGTACGGTTTATCAGCTTGGCAGAGGGTATTGACAGCTACTTGAACCCGGACAGCATTTCCAACCTCATTGTACCGATTACTAATGTTATCAATGACAATTTCTGCTATCAGACTTCAAAGAAGATACGGCAGGTTTTTGATATGAAGCGGCGCAATGGTGAGTTTATCGGCGGGTTTGCCGCTTATGGCTACATGAAAAACCCAAAGGATAAAAATGCCTTAATCGTTGATGAAGAAGCCGCCGAGATTGTAAAAAACATTTATGAGTGGTTTCTGGACGGCATGAGTAAAAATGCCATAGTACACAATCTCAATGACCGTGGCATTTTGTGTCCGTCCGAGTACAAGAAAAGCAAAGGCTTAAACTATCAAAATCCGAGCGGTTCGGAAAGGCCGTTATGGAGTGCAAAGACTGTAAGCGACATTTTGAAAAACCGCCTTTATGTAGGGGACATGGTACAAGGCCGCCAGCGCGTGAAAAGCTATAAGATACATACGCAGGAACAGGTTCCCGAAAATGAATGGTACATTGTGGAGAATACCCATGAGCCAATCATAGAACAGCCTATCTTTGAAAAAGTGCAGGAGTTGCTAAAGCGTGACACCCGCACCGCACCACAGAAAAAGAAACTCTATCTGTTCAGTGGCTTTCTCCGTTGTGCCGATTGCGGTAAGGCTATGAGCCGCAGTCAAGTAAAAGGCATGGTGTATTATTTCTGCCGCACCTACAAAGACCAGTCAAAAACAGCCTGCACCAAACATTCCGTGAAGCATAACCGGCTGGAAGCGGCTGTCCTGTATGCCATTCAGCAACAGGTATATCTTGCGGTACACTATGCAAACACGCTGGAATATATCAGCACGGCTCCGCTTCAAAAAAGCCAGTCCATACGGATTGAAGCATTGATAGACGCAAAAGAAAAGGAACGCTACAAAATCATGCGCTACAAGCAATCCATTTATCAGGATTGGAAAGACGGAGAAATCACCCATAGCGATTACCGCCATATGAGCGAAGATTACGAACGGCAAATAGCCGCTTTAGGCGAAGTTTTGAAAAACCTCAATGCAGAGCGTGAGGAATTACAAAACGGCATTACCGCCGAAAGTCCTTGCTTGGTGGTTTTCAAGAAGTTTGAAAATATCGACAAACTGACAAGAGAGGTTTTAGTTGAGCTTGTAGACCATATCAAGGTACATGAGAACGGCAACATCAGTGTGAAGTTTAAATTCGCTGACGAACTACGCCGGATAATGGAATACATAGAAATCAACACTCAATCCGAAGCGGTTTAACAGACCGCTAATAAAAAGGCATTTTGTTTTCCTAATATAACCGGTTCAACAGGAGCTACCGGTTCAACAGGAGCCACCGGTCCAACAGGAGCCACCGGTCCAACAGGAGCCACAGGTCCAACAGGAGCCACCGGTTCAACAGGAGCCACAGGTCCAACAGGAGCCACAGGAGCAACGGGAGCAACGGGAGCCACCGGTCCAACGGGAGCCACCGGTCCAACAGGAGCCACAGGTCCAACAGGAGCTACCGGTTCAACAGGAGCCACCGGTCCAACAGGAGCGACAGGTCCAACAGGTGCGACAGGAGCCACAGGTCCAACAGGAGCCACAGGTCCAACAGGAGCCACCGGTTCAACAGGAGCCACAGGTCCAACAGGAGCCACCGGTTCGACAGGAGCCACCGGTTCGACAGGAGCCACAGGTCCAACAGGAGCCACAGGTCCAACAGGAGCCACAGGAGCAACGGGAGCCACAGGTTCAACAGGAGCGACAGGTCCAACCGGTCCAACAGGAGCGACAGGAGATACGGGAGCGACAGGAGCCACGGGTCCAACAGGAGCTACCGGTTCAACAGGAGCCACAGGAGATACAGGAGCCACGGGTCCAACAGGAGCTACCGGTTCAACAGGAGCCACAGGAGATACGGGAGCGACAGGAGCCACAGGTCCAACGGGAGCAACGGGAGCGACAGGAGATACGGGAGCGACAGGAGCCACCGGTCCAACTGGTTCAACAGGAGCCACAGGAGATACGGGAGCGACAGGAGCGACAGGTCCAACCGGCCCAACGGGAGCGACAGGAGATACGGGAGCGACAGGAGCCACAGGTCCAACGGGAGCAACGGGAGCGACAGGAGATACAGGAGCGACAGGAGCCACAGGTCCAACCGGCCCAACGGGAGCGACAGGAGATACAGGAGCCACAGGTCCAACTGGTCCAACAGGAGCCACCGGAGGAGTCGTAGCATTTGCTGACTTTTACGCATTGATGCCACCTGATAACCCATCTACAGTTGCAGTAGGTGCAGACGTAAGTTTCCCATCAGATGGTCCAATAGGTGGAACCAATATAACACGTACAAGCGCTAGTTCATTTACTTTAGGAGCAATAGGAACCTACCAGGTATTATTCCAAGTAAGTGTAAGTGAAGCAGGGCAATTAATATTAACTCTTAATGCCTCTGAGTTAGCTTATACAGTAGTTGGAAGAGCAACAGGAACTTCACAGATTATAGGAATGGCACTTGTTACTACAACAACAATCAATTCCGTTTTAACCGTCCGAAATCCTTCTGGAAATTCAACAGCATTAACTATAACGGCTAATGCAGGTGGAACAAGAGCTGTTTCGGCACACTTAGTTATTACGCAAATTGGATAGTAAAATGTAGTTAAAAAGTAACTATTCAGTACCCAGAATATGTGAAGTACTTTTCAGCGCCAATAAGCTTGCTATTTAATTTGATATGTATGGTATAACGGTACTGAATAGTTACGTTAAAATAATTAGATCTATGAGATGAAAATGCTTGTAGGTCTAATCTACATACTTTGAATTGTAGGAAAGCTGCGATGCTTTGTATAATGATAGTAAAGGGGAATAAAAGTGAAAAATCCACTAATTGGAGTGTATGGTATTTATAAAAATGAACAAGGTTTTATGAAACGATTTCTAGAATCTGTTCAAACAGCGGATGAAATCGTTTTATGTGATACAGGAACAACGGATGATACCAATGATATGATACAAAATTTTATAAAAAATAATCCTAATGTCAAAATAAAGATGATTCCAATTTGTATTTCACCGTGGAGATTTGATGATGCAAGAAATGCGGCACTATCTTTGGTAAGCCCTGAAATTGATATCTGTATTTCACTTAATATAGATGAATATTTGATGGAACATTGGAGAGAACATCTCATCAGACAATGGGAAGAAGGTATAACGAGTTATTATCACAAATATAAGACATTTTGGCCAGATGGAAGCATATCAGAGCAATTATACAAAAGAATTCATATAAGAGATGGATATACGTGGAAACTTCCAATACATGAAATGCTTGAATATAAAAGTACCGAAAATACAAAAACTTTGCAAGATTTCTGTATTTATTACACTCCAATAGAAAAAATAGTAAAACCAAGCGACATATCCTTATTGGAGCAGTCGGTAATGGAAAGAAAAGATATATGGATGTCATGGAGCTTTTTAGCTGATGGATATTTAAAAGCAGGCAGATATGAAGCAGCTTCCAAAGCCATTGACACCGCATTAGAAATAAAAAATTGTGATAAAGCTTTTTTATACAAGCAAAAATATAATATTGATAAATTTCAAAACAAAATGGAAACGGCATTGTTTTATCTAAATACAGCAATATTTTATATGCCAAAAAGAAGAGAATTGTATGTGGAAAAGGCAAAGTTTTTAAGTGAGATCGGAAGAAATATGGAGGCATATACTACTATTCTTGAGGCAGCTAACAAAAACGAAAAAATTATAGATTATCATTATAATCCATTTGCATGGGAGGACACTTTTGATAGATTTAAAGAAAATATTTACAGTCTTGCTAAAAAAGAAGGGTTAGAGTTATGAATAAATATAAAGTTGCGGTATATGCCATTTGTAAAAATGAAGCACACTTTGTAGACCGCTGGATGGATTCTATGTGTGAGGCAGACGAGATTTATGTAACAGATACAGGTTCGTCGGATGATACGGTTCAAAAGCTTAGAAACCGGGGGGCAATCGTAAATGAAATAAATTTAAAGCCTTGGCGGTTTGACGTGGCAAGAAATATTTCTCTGAGCTTTGTTTCAAAGGATATAGATATTTGTGTATGCACTGATTTAGATGAGGTATTAGAGCCAGGTTGGAGAATGCTTATTGAAAACGTGTGGACAGCACAGACAACACGTCTTAAATATATGTATACTTGGAGCTTTAATTCAGACAACACGCCAGGAGTTACATTTTGGTATGAAAAAATTCATCAAAGAAAAGACTTTAGATGGATACATCCGGTACATGAGGTTTTACATTATTATGGAACAAAGCCTGATATTTATGCTATAGAAGGAAAAATTCAATTGAATCATTATCCAGATCCAGCAAAATCTAGGGGACAATACCTTGAGCTTTTAGAGATGTCTGTGATAGAAGATCCGGAGGATGACAGAAATGTACATTATCTGGGAAGAGAATATATGTTTTACGAAATGTGGGATAAATGTATTGAAACTTTAAAAAGACATTTACAAATGCCAAAGGCATCCTGGAGAGATGAACGCGCTGCTTCCATGCGATATATTGCAAGGGCATATAAGGCAAAAAATAGTTATAAGGAATCAACTAGCTGGTTATATAGAGCTATAGCAGAAGCCCCATATTTGAGAGAACCCTATGTTGAGATGGCTCAGCTTGCATATATAGAAAGAGATTGGTTGAGAGTATATTATATGGTTGAGGAAACATTAAAAATAAAGGAGAAACCAACGACATATATTAATGAGGCATCCTCTTGGAATGAAACAATATATGACTTGGGTGCGGTAAGTTGTTATGAACTTGGATTATATGAAAAGTCATTGCAGTACGCTGAGATAGCAGCCCAAATGTCACCTCTTAATCAAAGACTAAAGAGAAATTTTGAGTTAATTAGACAAAAGGTGCTAAACGGATAGATACAAAAAATCAAGTTTTACTTTATGATTTAATAGGCTGTTTTCAACAGCCTATTGTTATATGATAGAAAGATTCTAGCAAAGCTTCCTTTTTATAAAAAATTAGGAAGAACACCTTGCAACAAGATTAAGGAATCAGCATTTCATCCAGAATAAGCATATAACGTTCCTGTGTGTAGGAATCTTTTTTCTCAAACTTGTTTTCTTTCATACTCTTTAAGAATGGATATGTTACAGGAAGAAAGCCCTCCAATTGATTTTTATAACGCTCAGAAAAGAAATCTTCACTTTCAGCCACAGATGTTAAAATAAGCTGATAGCAGTTTGCTAATAAAAGCTGTTTAAAAGAATCAGAAGGAGCGTTATATTGATTCATAATGTGATGGATAAAATGAAACATTTTATTGACGATTAATTCCTCCGACTCAACATTCAAATCCTGCGTAAAAATAGTTTGGTTTCCTTTATTACTGTCCTCTTTAATATCCTGCAAATCATCTGCTAGTTGGAGAAAAAAACCAAAACTTAAATAAAAATATAAATCCTCCTCTGCGAGTTCCTTATCAACAAAGAAATAATCAATTAGGACAGATATACCACCTTTATATATAGAAATATCCAGACGTTCACTTTGAGTTAAAGTATTTTCCATACACTGCTGCTGCATACTGTCTTCCTGAGCTTCCAACATCATTAGTAATAAATCATAAATATCCTTATGACTGCTTCTTGGGTACTTGTCTTCAATAGCACGGAGTAAATCACAGGTTTTTTGAGTGTGTATAGACTTTGAACAAATGGTCTTTCCTTGTATTTTATCACGGATTACCCTATTATACTCTGCTTTTTGCTGATTCGTAATGTCTGGGTTGTCAATGTAATTGTCGGTAAAGGGATAGAGCATACTATAACCAAAACACGCTTGATTGAAACCAGCTTTTTGGCAATTCAATTGTTTAAACATGGCATATACGATATAGTTTCTGATAGCCTGACCAATTCCATCGAAATTTAATTCGGGAGCAAAGCTTCTGGTTTGACAAAGAAATTGCATCAGCTCTGACTGCAAAGCATCTAAATCTTGTTTGTCCATATAATTATGAATACCAATAATGGTTTCGTGAGTCAATATATTTTCAAATAGCTTGAACATCTTTTTTTTCCAACGTTTTCGAAGTAAGTATAAACGAGGAAAGCGTTTCAACTGTTTATTAAAAATGAAAGAATTTTCCTGTATATATAACATATTTTCATCCTTTTTTAAGGGACTGATTTCGGCAATAAATTCCGGAAAAGAAGTGCTTGCCGCCAGCCAATCACTTTTGATTACTGTGAGGCAGTATTCCTTTAAAGAGTTAGTTTCCAAATCGATTCTCCTTTTTCTCTCTTGTAGATATTTTATGTATTCATATAAGCTGTTATTTATAATAAATATATATTAACACTAATAGATAAGAAAACCAATTTCTATTTTACATTTGATTCATCTTTTAAAACATAATACGTACGAACCTGGGTAAACTAATTTAAAAATTAAGAAGGTGACAATTATGAAACAAACAAGTATTCCCAACAAATTAATTCATGAAAAATCTCCCTATTTATTACAGCACGCTTATAATCTGGTAAGCTGGTACCCCTGGGGGGAGGAAGCCTTTGAAAAAGCAAGAAGAGAAAATAAGCCTGTTTTTTTAAGCATTGGCTATAGTACCTGTCACTGGTGCCATGTAATGGCACATGAAAGCTTTGAAAATAATGAGGTAGCAGCGATACTAAACAGATATTTTATTTCAATTAAAGTTGACAAAGAAGAACGTCCTGATATAGATAGTGTCTACATGAATATTTGTCAGGCACTTACAGGAGGAGGAGGATGGCCGACTACTATATTTATGACACCTACGCAGCAGCCATTTTTTGCAGGCACATATTTTCCAAAACAATCCCAATATGGAAAAATGGGATTTATTGATCTAATTGATAATATTAGGGAGGAATGGAACAAAAATAAAGATAAGCTGACTCTGGCTGGAAATGAAATTACGCAATTATTGAGTAAAGAAAATTCAAGAAAAACAGATGCGTCTATGGTGTTGATTTATCGTTCAGTTGTATTGTTAAAAAAATCTTTTGATAAATTAAATGGAGGATTTGGCTATGCACCCAAGTTTCCCTCTCCCCATAATTTAATATTTTTAATGTATTATTACGAAAAAACAGGGGATAAAGAGACGATGGAAATAGCAAAGAAAACTCTATTACAAATGTATAGAGGCGGAATTTTTGACCACATTGGCTTTGGTTTTTCACGATATTCGACGGATGCTTATTTTTTGATTCCTCATTTTGAGAAAATGCTCTATGATAATGCACTTTTGATGATAAGTTATATCAGAGCTTTTCAAATTACCAAAAACGAATTGTATAAAAACATAGCAGAGAAAACAGCTGAGTATGTACTGCGCGAACTGACACATCCTTTAGGAGGATTTTACTGCGCGCAAGATGCAGACAGTGATGGGGTAGAAGGAAAGTACTATGCTCTTTCTTATGATGAAATACTTGATTTGTTAGGCGGAGAAAGGGGAAGAGAATTTAATGATTACTATTCGATTACAAGAGAGGGCAATTTTGAAGGAAAGAATATACCGAATTTATTAGAGCAAACACAATTGCATAGTGAGTTTGAAATGTATTTGCCTCAAATTTATGAATATAGAAAATCCAGAACAAAGCTCCATCTGGATGACAAAATCTTAACTTCTTGGAATGCTTTGATGATTAGTGCCTTTGCAACCATGTATCGTGTACTGGGAGAAAAAGAATATTTAGAAGCAGCCAAAAAAGCTTGTGAATTTATAGATACGAATTTATCAGAAAAAGATACCTTATTTGTAAGCTATCGAGAAGGGAAAGTTTCAGGCAAAGGTTTTTTGGATGATTATGCATTTTATATATTTGCATTAACAAATATGTATGAGGTAACCTTTGATCCCGGTTATTTAGAGCGTGCTATTCAATTGACTCATGTAGTAAATGAAAATTTCTTTGATAAAGAAAATGGAGGATTTTATCTTTATGGCAAACATAATGAAAAATTAATTCTAAAGCCAAAAGAAACCTATGATGGTGCAATCCCAAGTGGAAATTCGGTCATGACCTATAATCTGGTAAAGCTCTCTTTGGTTACGAAGGATGAAAAGCTTGAAAAAATGGCGCAGGAACAGATTGTGTTTATGGCAGGGTATGCAGAACAGAATCCGGCAGGCTATTGTTTTTATCTGATGTCATTGTTAATGAGCTTACAGCCAGCTAAGGATGTGATATGTGTATTAAAAGATTATGATAAGAAGAAAATGATTAACGTGTTTGGACTTGATACGAATATAACCATTCTTGAGGAAGAGACAAAGGAGTATAAGAGAATTCAGGGTAAAGATACATTTTATATATGTAAAAACAAGAGCTGTCTACCGCCGACGAACGATTTAGAAGAAGCGTCGGGTTATACAAGAGATTGATTCTAAAAAAAATATAAATTTTATGAGAAAAACAAACAACTTCTAGATAAAAAAAATTTTTAATGTTAAAATTAACAGAACAAAGAATAATAACGGGAGGGTAATTGATATGGAGAAAGAGATGCAAAGACCAAAAAGAATAAACGCCTTAAGCTCTATTAAATCTAAGATTATTGCAACAATTATCGGTGCAGTATTAATTACTATTTTGATTTGTATGTATACAGTTGTACCAATCAGCAAGAATTCACTGTCCGATTCCACCAAATCATATATGCTTAGTATGGCATCCTCTGAGAGCACCATTATTGATTATGTCATAGGGGATACAGAGGGAACCGCACAGCAATATGCAGACATTTTATCAGATGTAAAAGTGGACAATGTTGACAGCTCCTATGCGTATTTAGTTAATGCAGACGGAATTATGATGTATCATAAAACCTCTGATAAGATAGGATCTGTTGTAGAAAATGAAGTAGTAAAGGAGCTTGTTACACAACTTCAAGCAGGAAATACACCTGCAGACAACGTAATAAGCTATGTATACAATGGGGTCATGAAATATGCAAGCTATGCGGTTACTAAAAATAATAATATTTTGGTGATAACGGCAGACGAAGAAGAAGTTATGAAGCCAATTAACAATGTTGTTAAGACTGCTATATTAATTTCGATTGCAGTAGTTATATTACTTGCTATGTTTGGTTTCATGGTAGGCACAGTTATTGTTAGACCAATTGAAAGAATAACAGATATTATTGGTGATACAGCCGAATTTAATTTTAAACATAATCCATACAGTGACAGTATTTGTAAACGTAAGGATGAAACGGGTGAAATGGCCAGGGCAGTTCGAAGTATGCGGGAAAGTCTAAGAGATATGGTTCAAGGAATTGAAAATGCCAAAGGCAGTATTGCTTCTAGTGTATCCAAGCTTCAACTTGTGATTCAGGTAGTGAATCAAATGTCCTCTGACAATTCGGCTACTACCCAGGAGCTGGCAGCAGGAATGCAGGAAACATCGGCTACTACGGAAACAATTTTTTCTAATATTGGTGATATTAACAAGGGAGCGACCAGTATTAAGCAATTGTCGGTTGATGGTGCAAGGCAGTCTATGGAAGTTATGAAACGAGCGAATTCACTTAAGAATACTACATTAGTGGCTGCGACAAGAACAAAAGAAATTTACAATTCTGTAAAGGCTAAGTCAGATCAGGCAATAGTGGATGCCAAGGCGGTAGAGAAGATTAATGTATTAACGGAAGCAATAATGTCGATTTCCTCTCAAACCGGGCTTTTGGCACTCAATGCAAGCATAGAAGCTGCAAGAGCCGGTGAGGCAGGAAAAGGCTTTGCAGTTGTTGCATCGGAAATAGGAAAATTGGCTGACCAGACCTCGAAAGAGGTGACTAATATTAATCAAGTAGTGGACGAAGTGAATCAGGCAGTGCAAAATATGTCAGACTGTTTGGAGGAAACATCAGGATTTCTTGGCAGTACAGTACTTGATGATTATCAGGAGTTTACTAAGGTAGGAGAACAATATAATGAGGATGCCAATGTATTTAAGACAAGTATGAATGACGTTCAGAGTGCAATTGAGGTTTTAAACGATTCCTTATCATCTATAGCTGAGGCACTCTCAGGAATCAATGAGACAATTGGCGAATCTACGGTAGGAATAACGGACATTGCACAAAAAACGGCTGAAATGGTAGAAAAAGCAAGTGAAACGGATGAGCTTGCAACAGAAAGCTTTTTGCGTATAACAGAATTAGAAAAAATTGTAAATCAGTTTAAACTATCCTAATCATACCCGGTTTGTTATGAAAGAAATAGGATATCAATACATATTATAATTAAATTGCAATATAATAAACGAAAAGAGTATTTGCTTTATAGATGAATATCATTTATAAAGTGAATACTCTTTTACTTTATAAGAAAGTATGTGATTAAAGGAAAAAGTTTGAACTAGAAAAGAACATATAACAATAAAACAATCATATAACACCTTAATAAGGTACATTTTATGCAAAAAAGTAGCACGCGCAAATAAAAAATTAAGTAAAAATAGAAAAAAATAAAATTATAAGTATACTATATATACAAAAACAAACAATGTAAATGGTGAAAAATAAACAAAGAATACAATGATATATAAATGATACTTGTATATGATTATTATATGTGCTATTATTTATCTATAAAGACATAACGAACATATAAAAGAACATAAAATCTTTAAGGAGGATATATAATGAGTCGTGTGGAAGAAATAACAAGAGAAAGCTGGATTATGAGCACGTTTCCGGAATGGGGAACCTGGCTAAACGAAGAAATTGAAAGAGAAGTAATTGCACCGGGAAATGTGGGCATGTGGTGGCTTGGATGTACGGGACTGTGGATAAAGACACCAGATAATTGTAATATAACCATTGATTTGTGGTGCGGAAATGGAAAACGTTCTCACGGTAACGGAAAAATGCAGGTGGGGCATCAGATGGCAAATATGTGTGGAGCAAGAAAAATGCAGCCAAATTTACGAGCAGTTCCCTTTGTTATTGATCCATTTGCCATCAAAAAGGTGGATGCAGTCCTTGCAACTCATTACCATCAAGACCATATGAGCGCAGAATATGCTGCTCATGTGATACAAAGCAATATGACCACAGTTGATGAATCTGGTAAAGAAATTCCGGTTCCATTTATCGGACCGAAAAAATCGGTTGAGTTGTGGCAAAAATGGGGAGTTCCGGCTAATCGCTGCATAATAGTAAAGCCTGGAGATACAATTAAAATGAAAGACATTGAAATCATAGCACTTGACTCCTTTGACAGAACTTGCCTTGTAACAACTGATTCGCAAGGTCCCGACAGAGAAGAATTAACAGGAGTCTGCCCGACAGATATGGATGATAAAGCAGTGAATTACTTGATTAAGACACCGGGAGGAAATATTTATCACAGTGGTGATTCCCATTATTCAATTTACTTTGCAAAGCACGGTAAGGATTATGATGTTGATGTAGCGTTTGGTTCCTACGGTGAAAATCCGGTTGGAATGGCAGACAAAATGACCTCTTGTGATATTTTACGTATGGCAGAAGCCTTGCAGTGTAAGGTAGTCATTCCAATTCATTATGATGTATGGACGAATTTTATGGCAGATGTAAATGAAATCAAGGTGCTCTATGAAATGAAAAAAGATCGTCTGGACTATAGGTTTCATCCATTTTTCTGGGAGGTTGGCGGAAAATACATTTATCCGGCAGACAAGGATAAAAAAGCATATCACCACCAAAGAGGCTTTGAAGATTGCTTTGAAGCACCGCAAAACATTCCATTTCGTTCTTGTTTATAGTATTACCTATCAAAAGAAAATCAAGCACAAGCAACGCGAGTACGATTAGAAGTATTTTTTGCTTCTGATCACGTAGTCTGGGGGAAAAGACATGTTAAGAGAATTTGTAGAAATGAAGCATTACAAATTTGCTGAAGAAGCAAAAGATTGGAAAGAGGCCATTCGCATGAGCTGTGAGCCTTTAGAGGCAGATGGGACAGTGGAAGCAAACTATAAAGAAGATATCATCGCATGTGTTGAAAAATATGGTCCATATATTGTTATCATTCCAGAGGTTGCAATGCCTCATTCTCAAGAAGGTGCAGTAGGGGTAAACAAAACAGCGATTAGCTTTATGAAACTACGTAAACCGGTCAGCTTTGATCCAAACGATCGTGAAAAGGATGCCAGATTATTTTTTACACTTGCATCCTGTAACCCAGAGCAGCATCTTGACAATATGATGAGGCTTTCTGAAATGCTTTCTAATGAAGAAATAGTTGCAGCTTTATTGGAAGCAAACAGTGAAAGTGATTTATTGGAAATTGAAAAAAAATATTTAACACATTAAAGGGAGGAAGAAAAAATGAGCATTTTAATGAACGTATGGAATTATTTTGCAACAAATGTATTGCAGCAGCCAGCCTTTATGATCGGATTAATAGTTATAATCGGTTACGTTTTACTTGGTAAGCCTTGGTATGATGTTTTGGCAGGTGCAATCAAAGCCATTGTAGGATATCTGATATTAACAGTAGGCTCAGGCGGACTCGTCAGTAATTTTCGTCCGGTACTGGTAGGCTTAAAGGATCGCTTTAATATGGACGCAATGGTAATTGACCCTTATTTTGGACAAAACGCAGTTACCGCAGGGGTAGAAGAGGTTTTTGGCAAAGGATTTGGTCAGGCGATGATTCTTTTGCTAATTGCATTTATTGTAAATATATTATTGGTACGTTTTAGTAAAATTACAAAGCTTCGTGCCTTATTCACAACAGGACACGTACAGGTACAGCAGGCTGCAACAGCATATTGGCTGATCATGTTTGCCTGTCCGTTTCTTTTAAAGAGTGATATGAAAATGCTGATTGTTATGGCACTGATTCTTGGTCTGTACTGGGCAGTAGGTTCTAATCTGACGGTTAAGCCTTGTCAGGAAATGACAGACGGAGCAGGCTTTTGTATGGCACATCAGCAGATGTTTGGCGTTGCATTAAACTATTGGTTAGCAGAGAAATTGTTTGGTAAAAAGAAAAACGGCAAGGAAGTAAAGAAGATAGATGATATCGAATTACCTGGTTTCATGTCAATTTTTAATGAAAATATGGTTTGTACTTCCATATTAATGCTTTTGTTTTTCGGAGCAATATTAGTTATATTAGGAAAAGACTATTTAGTAGCACAGGAATTTATGAAAGAAACTGACAGTATGGTATTTTATGTAATTAAGACCTGTTTATACTTCTCAGTATATTTAGCAATCCTTCAGTTAGGCGTGCGTACTTTCGTAACAGAGTTAACACAATCTTTCCAAGGTATTGCGAATAAGTTATTACCAGGTTCCATTCCGGGAGTTGACTGTGCGGTTATCTTTGGCTTTGGATCTGCGAATGCAGTTCCACTTGGATTTTTAGCAGGTTTTGCAGGGCAGATTTTAGCAATTGCAGCTTTAATTGTTTTAAAGAGTCCGGTACTTGTTATTTGCGGGTTCGTTCCGGTATTCTTTGATAATGCAACAATTGCAGTATTCGCAAATGAAAAAGGTGGAGCAAAGGCTGCTTTAATTCTCCCATTTTTCTCAGGTATTTGTCAGGTATTTGGTTCTGCAATTATTGCCGGCTGGGTAGGTATGGCGGCTTACGGTGGATATCTTGGAATGTGGGATTGGGCAGTGATATGGCCTGTTATGACCGCTGTAATGAAATACTTAAGTTATGCCGGTATTGCAATTATTGTAATTGTGCTTGCAATTATTCCACAAATCCAATATAAATTAGATAAGGATGATTATTTCCTGATTACAGAGGATTATGAGTCTTACAAGGAAAAGAAAGCAAGAAAAAATAGTTAGAATGAGAAGAAAAAAGGAGATCGTACTATGGCTAAGGAAAATATGAGCTTTTTAGTATGCTGTGCAAATGGAGCAGGCTCAAGCTTAATGATGAAGATGGCAATGCAAAAGGTACTTGATAAGGTTGGATTGGTTCCGGGAAAAATTCATCATTGTGCCCTATCAGAGGGAAAAAGTGCAGCTTTTCAGTATGATGTAGTATTTTGCGCACAAAATTTTATGAGTATGTTTAAGGATGCAGAAAAAAAAGGCACAAAAATAATCGGACTTAGAAATATAATGTCTACTCAGGAAATTGAGGAAAAGATGAAGGAAAATGGTTTAATATAAAGGTCACTATAATAGGAATTGGTAATAAAGGGGATTTCCGATAAGCTGGTGGAAATCCCCATGCTCTAATTATTCACCTTGTAAGACAATAAAAATTCTTGATTCAAAGCTCCTTGCTTAAGTGAAAGAAATGACAACGATGTTAAAAACTGATATAATATTTTAAATTCAAAAGGTAGGGAAAGACTATGAAAAGAGAAAAGAAATATGTAGATAGCAGACGAGATAATATTTTAAAAATAGTAAAAGAAAATCCGTACGTTAGAGTAAATGAGCTGGCGAAAAAGCTTGGAGTTTCACTCATTACTATAAGAAGGGATTTACAATTTTTGGATGAGCAAAAGCTGTTAAAGAGGACTCATGGCGGTGCGCAGGTAATGAAAAGCGAAGAGTGTGATAGCGATGAGATTTCTTATTATCGAAGGCTCATAGCGATGTATGCGGCTACGTTGGTGGAAAATGGGGATTCTTTATTTATCAATACCAGCACCAATGCTCTGCAAATGCTTCAATATGTAACATGTAATAATATTACAGCAATTACAAATAACGGCAAAGTGATTAACAGAGAGTATAGTCCTGGAATTAATGTTATATTAACAGGTGGTGAACTTCGTTATCCAAAGGATGCGATGGTAGGAGATTATGCAATACGTAACCTTCAGACCGTATTTGCTAAGAAAGCCTTTGTGGGCTGTTCGGGAATTACTCCAGATGCGGGGATGATGACTGAAATAGCCAGTGAAGTCAGTGTTAATGAGCTAATGGTAAATCACTCCACGGAAGCAGTCTATGTGATGGCGGATCATACCAAGATAGGGAAACGAAGCAGCTTTACCAGTTGTGCAATAGAAAAGGTGAATTATTTAATAACAGATGAACTGGCACCTGAAGAAGTGTTAGAAGAGTTTAAGAGCAAGGGAGTCAAGGTACATCAGGTTCATAAGGGAGAGTTTTAGAGCCATAGCTATTTAAAAAAGCCAGCATAAGTTTTGCAAAGCATGTTACGGAGGAAAATTTCTTATGGAAAAGGCTTATACATTAGGATTATATGAAAAGTCTATGCCGTCTTTCTTAAGTTGGAAAGAAAAATTATCAGCGGCTAAAGAAGCAGGATATGACTTTGTTGAAATAAGTATTGATGAAACAGAAGATAAACTATGTAGATTAGATATGACAAAGAAAGAGCGTTTGGAATTAGTAAAGCTTATGGTAGAGGTAGGAATTCCAATCAGAACCATGTGCCTGAGCGGTCATCGAAAATATCCGCTTGGCAGTAATGATCCCAAAGTCAGCCAAAGAGGAATGGAAATTATGAAAAAGGCCATTTCATTTGCAGATGATTTGGGAATACGTATTATTCAATTGGCGGGTTATGATGTTTATTATGAAGAGTCAAGTCTTGAAACAAAAAAACGCTTTCTCGATCACTTGAGAATCACTGCTAATATGGCAGAAAAGGCAGGAGTTATTTTAGGCTTTGAAACGATGGAAACCGAATTTATGAACACCGTTGAAAAGGCAATGAAATATGTTACCTTGGTAAACTCCACATATCTTAATGTTTATCCGGATATCGGAAATATTACAAATGCGGCATCTACCTATAAAGCAGATGTACTTGAGGATCTCTACATGGGCAAAGGACATTTAGTGGCAATGCATCTTAAGGAAACTGTTCCTGGTAAATTCAGAGAAATACCTTATGGAATGGGGCATGTTGATTTTGACAAAGCGATAGAAACCGCCTGGAATTTGGGAGTACGAAAATACGTTGCTGAATTTTGGTATACAAAAAATCCAGAATGGAAGAACGACTTAATATCTGCATATAAGATGTTAAGTGGGATATTGGACAGGCAAAAATAAATTTTAGATATAGAAATAGAAAGGCATATAGATGAAAGTAAATAAAAAAGTAATTTCTAATTTAGACAAATGCTACTCCATAGCACCATTAATATATGAAGGAAAACAGCATTTTTTGGTAGCGGCCGAAAAAACAGACCGTTGTATTTTATTTGATGATGACGGAAATGAGATGGATACAGTTTGGACAGAACCGGGCGGGGCAATGAGTATGGTACAAGTTCCTAAAAGCAATGGTCAGTTCCTCGCAACACAGCGGTTTTATTCACCTAATGATTCCAAGGAATCAAAAATAGTAATTGTTACCCCTGTTTCAAAAGGAGATTGGGAGATTAGAACGTTAGTAAAGCTTTCACATGTGCATCGCTTTGACATAGTCAGCCGTAATGGAGTCAATTATCTGATTGCCTGTACATTAAAATCCGGACATGAATATAAGGATGACTGGTCTATGCCAGGAAAGGTATATGCAGCGGTTCTTCCGGATGATTTGAGCGTATTTGATGAGGAGCACCAGTTAAAAATGAAAGTAATCAAAGATAATATGCTTAAAAATCATGGTTATTACCGTGTAAGTGACAATGGCTTAAAAACCTGCATTATTTCAGCAGATTGCGGAGTATTCCAGTTTATACCTCCAGAAAGTCCTAAAGGAGATTGGAGCATCAAGCAATTGCTAGATACACCTGCAAGTGATGCAGTATTGATTGATTTGGATTTGGATGGTGAAAAGGAACTTGCTGTCTTATCTCCGTTTCATGGAGATCAAATCAGTATATACAAGCGGGTAAATGGGACTTTTGAAAAGGTGTATGAGTATGATAAAGCGGCAGAATTTACACATGCTATTTATGGAGGAATGTTGTGTGGCCGACCGACAGTGGTTATTGGACATCGAAAGGGAGAGAGAAATCTTATGGCATTTACTTACAATGCGACAGAGAAAACATATCAAGTTGAAATAATAGATAAAGACTGTGGTCCGGCCAATGTATATCATTTTGTTAAAGACAATAAGGATATTCTGATATCTACCAATCGAGAGATTAACGAGATAGCAATGTATACGCTGATTGCAACTGAATCATAGAAAGATGAACAAACAAATAATGGATTAGATTGAATAGGACTTTGTAGAAAGGAATTAGTTTCTATGGAGTCCTTTTTTTAATTATTATCTAATTTAAAAACGAAATCACTTTTAGATAGTAATAAAAATAATCTTTATCTATGATAGTAATATAATATAACCACTTACCTCTGATATTTTACCACTAACCCAAAAGCTGTTTACAGCGAAAATTTTCTTGTTATAATAGCATTATGGAGATGAGGAAATGAAAATACGAATTGAAGTGGATGAAAACTTAATCGAAGAAGAAGTTGTGATAAGATGCAGCAGGCTGAATACGGATATTCAAAAAATACAACAAGCAGTATCCGATATTACCTCTAAGGCGCAGCGTTTTGTATTTTATAAGGGTGATACAGAATATTATCTTTTACTGGAAGAAATCTTATTTTTTGAAACAGAGGCAAACGGTATATGTGTGCACACATTAGATAATGTGTATCAAACAAAATATAAACTTTATGAATTAGAGGAACTCTTACCGGGATTTTTTATGAGAGTATCAAAATCAGCCATATTAAATGTGAATCAAATCTATTCGATTAGCCGTAATTTAACAGCTTCTAGTATTGTTCAATTCCAAAATACACATAAGCAGGTGTATGTATCAAGATATTATTATAAATTATTAAAGCAGAAATTAGAAGAAAAGAGGATGAGCGTATGAAAAGAGATAAAGTATTCTGGGGATTGTTTTTTATTCTGGCAGGATTATTTATGATTGTAAGCAGACTGGGTTATTTTGCAGAGTTAAATGTTTTCAGCCTGGTGATTTCCGTATTTTTGGTTGCATGTATGATTAAGAGTGTGAGATATCTAAACTTTTCAGGAATTTTATTTCCAATTGCATTCTTATGTATTATTTATGCAGAACCACTGGGTATTACAGAGATTACTCCATGGCCGGTTCTAGGTGCAGCGTTGTTTGGCAGTATTGGATTATCTATTATTTTTCACAATAAGTGCCACTTTGTACACTCCAAAAAGGAAGAGATTTTTTCAGAAATTATTGACCAGGAGGACAAAAGCAGCTTTAACTTTGAAACTACCTTTGGTTCAAGTATCAAATATGTAAATTCAGAGGATTTTCATCAGTCTGTTCTTAGTTGCTCTTTTGGTGCAATGAAAGTTTATTTTGATAATGCTGTAATACAAAATGGCAGTGCAATCATTAAGCTTAACGTTTCCTTTGCAGGTGTAGAACTATATATTCCAAAGTCTTGGAACGTTATTAACAAAGCAGATGTATCCTTTGGAGCAATTGAAGAGAAGAATAGAAACCAAAGCACAGGTGTTCCAAGTGTAACTTTGATTGGAAGCTCAAACTTTGCAGGAATTACGATTATATATGTTTAGATAGATGCTTACGAATTTTCTATTCTAACAGGAAATAGTTTGGGTGCTGCTGGCTCTTTGTTTAAACAAAAAAATAATACAATTTATAGGATATCATATCCCTCAACATTGCTTTTGAAGCTTATATGCTATATAATTATCAAAGAGTATAAGCTTCATATGGGAGGGGTTACTAATGAGAAAAATGCATCAAAGTATACTTATTTTAATGGCAGCCTTAGCAGTTTTTATTTACATTATAATACCCAGATTCGTTTATGCTTTAAAGGATGAGTGTACCTATTATAGAATTGGTTTATCAATCTTTGCAATTGTAATACTTTTTTTGATTACGGAGAACTTAAAAGTAAAGAAAATAGCACAAGACTTAAAAGCAAGTAGAGAAAAATACTTAATTGCATCTAAAAATGCGGATTTTACGTTCTGGGAGCTTGACATAGTAAATCGACGAATTATTTGCTCAAACCAGTCTGGGTGCCAACACGGCATGAGGGAAATTTTTGAAAATGTTCCGCAGTCATTGATAGAGGCTGGTTATGTTACCTTAGAAAGCCTTGATCAGTTTTTACAGATGTATGAAAAGGTATATGCTGGAGAACCTGTGGTGGTTGGAGAATTTTGGATGAAAATTCCGCAAAGTTCACAAAAAAGATTAATGAGAGTTACCTATACGACCCTATATGATAAATTTGGAAAACCGGCAAAGGCGGTTGGAACCTGTAAGGACATTACAATTGAAAAAGATATAGAGAAAAAATATAAGGAAGAAATCTACTACCATACCTGTGTCGATAAGGATGTAATAGGTTCCTTTCATTTTAATTTAACAAAGAATTGGTGTGGGGATGGTCATAGCAACATTCCTCAGGTGTTAGATTTGCAAAGCAGTGGAACGGTAGATGGTTTTTTTGAGAAAGAATATGAAATGAATGTTGATTTAGAAATAGCAAGTGAGTATAAGAAAAGATTTACGAGAAAGAATCTGCTCAACTGCTTTTATGAAGGAACCTCTCAATTAACTTTTGACCATAAGGTAATCATAGAGGGAAAAGTTATATGGATTACTACAGTGATTCATATGATTCAAAATCCTGATACCGGAGATATAGAAGGTTTTATTTATTCACGTAATATCAATAACCTGAAAATGAATGAGCAAATTATGAGAATCGTTATAGGTCTGGACTATGATTTAATTACGGTTATAGATCGCAGGCATAATACCTATATACTTTATCAAACCAATCAAGACATCATATTACCATTGGGAGTCAATCATAACTATGAAAAAGAGGTTTATCATTATGCGGCTCAGTTTGTGTATGAGGAGGATAGGGAACAATATATACATGACACATCCCTGATGGAAATAACGAAGCAATTGGAAAGAAGTAAGTATTTTATTATCTACTACCGTGTCATGGAGTCAAATGACAGGATACGTTGGAAAAAGAGCTACTATGTTTACATGGATGCAATGGATCAGGTAATAATTGGGACTAGAGTTGATATCACAGAGATTTTTGAAAGAGAAGAAAGGAAGAACGATTTATTAAAAAATGCACTTGCAGCAGCAGAGCAGGCAAATAAAGCAAAATCAGTATTTTTATCCAGTATGAGCCATGATATTCGTACTCCTATGAATGCAATAATAGGAATGACAAAGCTGGCTAAAATGGATATTGACAATAAGGAAAAGGTGCTGAATCATTTGAATATTATTGATTCTTCGGGAAAGCATTTGCTTAGTATTATTAATGATATCTTAGATATGTCCAGAATAGAAAGCGGGAAGCTGATATTTGCAGAGGAAGAATTTGATTTGAGGGCGTTGATAGAGGATATTGCATCTATGAATCGGGCACTTATTGATGAGAAGAAGCAATCCTTCGAAACGCGTTTTATTCATTTGCAGCATCAGCTTATTAAGGGGGATGAATTAAAATTAAAGCAAATTATTATTAATTTGCTTAGCAATGCTAATAAATTTACTCCTGACAAAGGACACATTTTATTAACCTTGGAAGAGATTAAATCAACTAAGGAAGAATATGCTTATTTTAGATGTAGTGTAGAGGATAATGGAATTGGAATTCCAAAAGAAATGCAGGAGGCTATATTTAATCCATTCGTACGCGATGGCATAGGTGCGATTAACAAAGTAGAAGGAACTGGATTAGGATTATCAATTGTTAAGAGCATGGTAGAAGCCAGAGGTGGAAGAATATGGGTGGAGAGTGAAGTTGGAAAAGGCTCAAAATTTATTTTTGAGTTTGCAGGCACGATTATGGATAAGTCAGATATTTTAGCGGAGGACAAGGTAGAGAAGAAAATTAATACTAATATTAATTGCAGTGGAGTTAAAATTTTATTAGTAGAAGATAATGAAATAAATGTAATGGTAGCAACGCAGCTTTTTGAAAAGCTGGGAGCAAGTGTAGAAACTGCGGCTAATGGCTCAATTGGCTTTGATAAATTTGTGTCAAGCAAAAATGGTTACTATGATATTGTGTTTATGGATGTTCAGATGCCTGTTATGAATGGTTATGAGGCAACAAAAGCAATTCGTGAAAGTACTCATCAACAAGCAAAAACAATACCTATTGTAGCCATGACGGCTGATGTATTTGCAGAAGATATTGCAAGAGCTAGAGAATGCGGTATGAATGCACATTTAGCAAAGCCATTTGAAATGTCACAGTTTTGTGAGCTGCTAAATAATTTAATTGTAGGGAATGATATTTAATTAAGGGGTTAGGAGTATAGAATCGTATTTAAGAGAGTAGAAATAAGTTTACCCTTTTATAGAATAGACATTTTTGAATGTTTGTTCTATTTTTTTGCTTTTTTCTCATATTAAAAATTCTTCTTGACTTCTGAAGTAAAAAATAGTATTATTTTAAAACATACTTAATCGATATGAATTATATGTTTTATGAAATTAAACAATAAGAAATAAAAACAGTAAAAAATATTTTAAAAGTATAAGGAAATGATCTGAATGGTTAAGATATGACAAAAGGAATGAAAGCTTATTACAATTCATAATTTTAATTAACTCTATTCTTCATGTCAGTTCAATATAGAATTAAAAAATAATATAGAAAGAGGTTGACAAATGGATATACAATTTATATCAAAATATCTTCCTATGTATGTAGAAGCTGCAAGATTAACAGTATTCATAGCATTCATTGGAATTTTATTCTCTGTTTTACTTGGATTTATATGCAGTTTGATTCGCTATATCAAGATACCAATTTTACATAAAATAGTAGATATTTATATAGAGCTGTCAAGAAATACTCCATTGCTGATTCAGTTATTCTTCTTGTATTTTGGATTGCCTAAAATTGGAATACGGCTTAGCTCAGAGTCTTGTGCTATAGCAGGCTTGGTATTTTTAGGTGGAAGTTATATGGCCGAAGCATTTCGAAGCGGATTGGAATCAATTCCAAATATCCAAAGAGAGTCTGGTCTTAGTATAGGCCTGACGAAAATGCAGGTATTTCTTTATATTATTTTACCGCAGGCGGTTACAGTTTCAATTCCGGCATTTAGTGCTAATGTTATTTTTTTAATTAAAGAAACCTCGGTATTTAGTGCAGTTGCTTTGGCTGATCTAATGTATGTTGCTAAGGATTTAATAGGACTGTACTATAAGACCGATGAAGCACTGCTCATGTTAGTAATGGCATACCTGGTTATTTTACTTCCAGTATCAATTATTTTTACACTTATAGAGAGGAAAATGCGCTATGCAGGATTTGGGAATCAGAGTTCTTTTTGAAGGTAAAAACTTAATACGATTATTGGGCGGCTTGTGGGTTACTCTTCGTATATCACTCTTATCCGCAGCAATTTCAATTGTACTTGGAATTTTACTTGGTATGGTGATGAATCGAAAAAATCCGATTACGAGAGCAATTACAAGAGTCTATTTAGAATTCATCCGTATTATGCCTCAGCTCGTGCTATTGTTTTTAGTTTATTTTGGCTTGACTAAGGCATTTGGAATAAATCTTACAGGTGAAACAGCGGCTGTCATTGTTTTTTCCATATGGGGTACAGCGGAGATGGGAGATTTGGTAAGGGGAGCCTTGCAGTCGATTCCAAAGCATCAGTATGAAAGTGGTAAAGCCATAGGATTAACACAGTTACAGATATATTGTTATATTATTATTCCGCAGACGATTCGACGGCTATTACCCTTAGCCATTAATCTAATAACCAGAATGATTAAAACTACATCTTTAATAGTATTGATTGGAGTGGTTGAAATGGTTAAGGTTGGACAACAGATTATTGAAGCAAACAGACTTACAGTTCCATCTGCGTCGTTATGGGTTTATGCGTTTATTTTTTTCTTATATTTTATTGTATGTTATCCGATATCAAGGCTCTCAGCATGTTTAGAGAAGAGATGGAAAAATTGAGGTAGAAGAAATGAAAAATGATGAAAAAATTTTAGAAATAAAGCATTTGAAGAAAAAATATGATGATACTGTCATTCTAAATGATATTAATATTAATATATACAAGGGTGAAGTAGTCGTCGTATTAGGACCGTCAGGCTGTGGAAAGAGTACCTTGCTTCGTTGCATTAATGGATTAGAGACAATTCAGGAAGGAGGAATCTATCTCAATGGAGAGAAAATCAGCAATCAGGATAAGAAAATGCATTTCGTAAGGCAGAAGATAGGAATGGTATTTCAAAGCTATGATTTATTTCCACACCTAACGATTGTAGAAAATATTTTGTTAGGACCTATCAAAGCGCAAGGCAGAGATAAAAAGGATGCGACACAGGAGGCAGAAAAGCTGCTTGAAAGAGTTGGTTTGCTTGATAAAAGAAATTCTTATCCAAGACAACTTTCTGGGGGGCAAAAGCAAAGAGTTGCGATCGTAAGAGCACTTTGCATGCATCCTCAGGTAATGTTGTTTGATGAAATTACAGCAGCGCTCGACCCTGAAATGGTTCGTGAGGTTTTGGATGTGATGCTAGAACTGGCAAAGGAAGGCGGTACTATGGTAATTGTAACACATGAGATGCAGTTTGCCAGAGCAATAGCCGACCGTATTATCTTTTTAGATCAAAGCAGGATAATCGAGGAGAGTACACCGCAGGAGTTTTTTGAAAATCCCAAAACAAGCCGGGCAAAGCAGTTTTTAAATGTATTTGATTTTGAAGTCGTAAAACATAGCGATTCAAATAAATAGAAAACGAGGAGGAAATGATATGAAGAAAAAATTATTGGCAGTATTATTAACATTAACCTTAGGAGCAATGGCACTTACCGGTTGTGCAAGTTCCTCTAAGGTTACGAATGACGTTTCATCAGAACAAAAAACAGAAACTACAGATACGCAAAAGGATGACAATGCAAAAGAGGAAACCTCAAATGGGACGGCAAGAACACTGGAACAGATTAAAGAAAGTGGTGAAATCGTAATCGGTGTATTCAGTGATAAAAAACCGTTTGGTTATGTAGATGAAAATGGAGAATATCAAGGTTATGATGTTTATTTAGGAAATAGAATTGCAAAAGATCTGGGTGTGGAGGTAGAATATGTGCCAGTTGAGGCAGCAAGCAGAGTGGAATATTTAGTTACTGCAAAGGTTGATATCATATTGGCAAACTTTACGGTTACTAAGGAGCGTGCCGAGCAGGTTGATTTTGCGCTTCCCTATATGAAAGTAGCACTTGGTATAGTATCCCCGGATAGTGCTTTAATTACGGATGCAAGCCAGCTAAATGGCAAAACTTTGATTGTCAGTAAGGGAACTACGGCTGAAACTTATTTTACAGAGAATTATCCGGAAGTAGAACTTCTTAAGTTTGATCAATACAGTGAGGCCTATAATGCATTATTAGATGGTCGTGGAGATGCTTTATCAACTGACAATACCGAGGTGCTGGCATGGGCGCTTGAGAATGATGGATTTTCTGTAGGCGTCGATGCACTTGGAAACATTGATACCATTGCACCAGCAGTACAAAAAGGTAATACCGAATTGTTAGAGTGGATAAATAATGAAATCGTAAGTCTTGCAGATGAAAGTTTCTTTCATAAGGATTATGTAGAAACATTAGCACCAGTATATGGTGACGCCGCAGATCCTGAAAGCCTGGTTGTAGAAGGTGGAGTCATAGAGCAGTAGAGCTTGTATTATAAAGATAAGTTGAAACATAACAAAGGTAAAATTTTCACAAAGGCTGAGCAAACGCTCAGCCTTTGCTAAGTTTATCTGAATTATGATATAATAAAGCGAAATATTAGAGCAAGAATAGAAAGCTGGGTTCAAAATGAAAGAAAAATTATATACAATACCGCTGATAGAGGCTTTTCAGGCTGATGATGAGTGTCCATTTTGCTACATTGAAAATAAATTAGAACAAGATGCCTTAGATTTTACACTAGGCGCTTGTTCTTCCTATATGGAAAGTGACATCAGAGAGCAAACCGATCATATGGGTTTTTGCAGGCATCACTTTAAGAAAATGTATCAGTATGGAAATTCATTAGGAAATGCCTTAATTTTAAAAACTCATATAAAGAAAATAAATCAAGAGTTGGAGAAGCAGCTAGAAAAATACGCTCCAGAGAAACAGACATTTTTAAATAAGTTGAAAAAACCTAACAATCTCAAGTCAAATCAGCTTGCAGAATGGATGGCACAAAAAGAAAGCACCTGCTTTGTCTGTGATTATATTCAAAATACCTATAATAGATATTTGGATACCTTTTTCTATTTATTTATGAATCAGCCTGAATTTATCGAGCATATCAAACATTCGAAGGGTTTTTGCCTGCATCATTTTGGGGAGGTAACAAATCTTGCAGCATCTAAGCTGAATCAGCAGCAACATATACAGTACACGCAAGTGGTATTTCCAATTATGAAGAACAACATGGCAAGAATGGAGCAGGATATTTCGTGGCTGGTGGATAAGTATGATTATCGTAATGCAGATGCAGACTGGAAAAATTCCAGGGATGCATTACAAAGAGGCATGCAAAAACTAAAGGGTGGATATCCGGCAGAGAAAAGCTATCAAGGCAATCGATAACCTGGGAGGTAAGTGTGAAAGGAATTTATAATATACCAGAGCAGTTCTTTAGTTTATTTAAGTCGAGAAATCGTTATATTTATATTGAATCGTTACTTTTAATTTACGATGAATATCTTTATAATGATTATTTCCTTAGTAAAGAAACTTGCATTCAGCTATTGGCAGACTGCTTTTCAAATCGTTTGGTAGATATATCAGCAGATGATACAGAGGAGGATACCGATAAGCTTGAGCCTATTGCAACACGGATTTTCACGAAATTAGTAAAGTTTGGATGGCTTCGTAAGATAGAAGATTACGGAGCGTTTAAAACGAATGTCGTAATTCCAGATTATGCATCTATATTCATAGAGACATTTCAAAAGCTTGACAATCCTCAAGCAGATGAGACTGATTTATACATTCAGAATGTTTATACAAACCTTTATTCTTTTTATCATGACAATAAGGCAGGTATTGAGCTGCTTAAGACCGCCATGGTTAATACAGCAAAGCTAAATCGGGCACTTCAGGACATGCTTCACAATATGGATAAATTTTTCGAGGCATTATTAAAGCAGGAAAGCTATGAAGCTTTGTTGCAAGAGCATTTAAACGGCTATGTAGAAAATGTTGTTAATAAAAAATATGCGCTGTTAAAAACAGGCGATAATTTCTATATCTATAAAAATGATATCAAAACACTTCTAAAGAAAATTAGAGAAGATGAGCAAAGACAATTGATGCTGAGACAGAGGATGCAGTTAAGCCGGATAGACTCTGAAAAGATAGAACAAGAAATGAATGAAATCCTTGACCATGTAGAGCGCGGCGTTGCCAATATGGAAAAAAGAATTGCACGTATTGATTCAGAGCATAGCAAATATATAAGAGCTACGGTAAGACGTTTGGAATATATGCTAAATAATGATGACAATGTCAAAGGAAATGTGGTGAAGCTGCTTGGTATGATGAATGAAAGGCGAAAGGACAGCATACTGGAAAAAATCGCTGATACCATATTGCTTAATGACTTTACTATCATTTCACAAGAAGCAATGTATCAAAAGAGAGGGAAAAAAAAGACGTTTGAAGATACCATTGCAACAGAAGAAAATGCAACAGAAGACTTAAGCCTAGAAGAAATACTGAAGCTGAATCAAAATAAAAATAGATACAGTAAAAAAGAGATTGAAAGCTTTATTTTACAGAGAATGGAACAGGGAGTATACACAACCAATGAAGCCAGTGTTAAGACACAGGGAGAATTTGAATTGCTTATTCTGGCCTACGACTATAGCATACGAAAGAAAAGTCCGTTTCGGGTCAATAAATACAAACAAGCCATCATCCAAAATGACAGATACAGCTATCCAAAGCTTACCTTTGAATTAAAGAAAGAGACATTGCAAGAAAACAAGGAGGAGCGCGATGATTCAGTACTATAAAGACCTCACAGAAGAGGAACAGGAAGAAGTGACAAAGACCATATCACTTTTGCAGGCTCAGACATTTATACTAGAGCGAAAATATGACAAAAAGACAGCCAGATATCAATACAACAAAGAATACAGAGTATGTGAAAAACACCTTGAATTTCTTATGGAATATTTCAAAATAGCAGGCATTGAACTAATCGAAAACAGGCAGTACGGCGTGATGGCTCTTAGAAGCAGTCATTTGCTGGGAGAAAAATTAAGTAAGCTGACAACAATTTTTATCCTTTTACTCAAACTGATTTTTGAAGAAAAGATGAACAGCGTATCAAATGCTGTACATGTCTATGCTTCACTTGATGAGGTTTACGATAAAATCAATCTGTTTCGGTTATGGGATAATAAAGCACTTCCCATTACAGAAATCAAAAAAACGATAACAGTACTTCGTAAATATCAGATAATCGATTTACTCGATTTTGATGGTGAGATAAAAGGAGAAACTAATCTAATCTTATATCCTTCCATTAATTTATTATTACATGCAGAAGAAGTACGAAACATTATTACACAATATCAGGAAAGTGAGGAGGAGGAAGATGACTGCATTTCAGGGGATGACGAGAATGTGTCTGAACAATTGGCATTATATTAATAAAAAAGTATTATCCTTTAGTACTGGAATTAACTTCTTTACGGGACATTCAGGAAGCGGTAAATCAACAGTACTCGATGCACTACAGCTCTTATTATATGCCGATACAAATGGGCGCGGCTTTTTTAATAAGGCAGCAAAGGATGATTCGGACAGAACCTTGATGGAATACCTAAGGGGAATGAAAGTAGTTTCGGAAAACGATGAGGCAGGTTATCTGAGAAATCAGAACTTTTCCACTACAATTGTATTAGAATTTAAGAATATGGAAAAAGATGAGTATCAGTGTGTTGGAATTATATTTGATATTGATGTGCCGGCTAATGATGCAGAAAGAATGTTTTTCTGGCATAAAGGCCGTCTGCCTGTCAATAATTACAGACAAAGCGACAGGCCAATGTCTATACGCGAGCTTAAAGAATGGCTGAACGGTCAATACGAAAAGGAGCAGTGGGATTATAGCAGAACCAATGAAAAGTTTAGAGCTAAATTATATGAAACCTATTTAGGTGGTCTTGACGATAAGAAGTTTCCGTCACTGTTTAAAAAAGCGATTCCATTTCGAATGAATATGAGGTTGGAGGATTTTGTAAAAAACTATATTTGTATGGAAAAAAATATTCATATCGAAGATATGCAAGACAGTGTGATTCAATATGTTCGTTTGCGAAGACGCTTAGAGGACACAAGACGGGAGATTCTGAAGCTAGAGGAGATTCATAATCAATATGAAGACTTTCAAAAGCGATGGAAGCAATCACAGCAATATCAATATCAGATAGATAAATTAGACATATATACAATAGAACAGCGCATGGAGGAAATAGCTCAAAAACAAGGTGTTTATCAGGGTGATTTAGACGGGATGGAGGAAAGAATTAAAGCAGTTGATGAAGAGATTGAACAGCTTCAAAAGCAGCGTGATGAGGTTATGATTGCAATTGAAAACAGTGGCTATACACACCTTGAAACCGAGCTTAGGTCAATGAATCAATTACTTGAATTTTTAAATAGCAGTAAGGTAAAATATGATAAAATAGCAAAAGGCTTAGAAGGCTGGCTTGATATGGGATTTTTATCAGATGAGATTAAGCTTTATATAGAAGGTTTTATCAGTTACCAAACTAATTCCAATCAGCTATCTCAGATGCAGTCAGCACTAAAGAAAGCAAGAGACAATCTGCAAAGAGATCGTGATGATGTAGAGGAAAAGCTTAAGACACTTCAAAAAGAGTCGTTGGAGCTTTATGAGGAAATGAAAGAGCTTCAAGCAGGGAAAAAGGCATATCCGGCATACATAAATGAAGCAAGAGAATTGCTAAAAGAGCAGCTAAAAGAGCGCTTTGATAAGGAAATTGAGGTTCATATAGTAGCTGATTTACTGGAGGTAAAAGAAGATTTATGGAGAAATGCAGTAGAAGGCTATATGGGAAACAACAAGTTGTCCCTTATTGTTTCTCCTAAGTACGCGAAAGCGGCCATTGAGATTTATCATACGATGGATGTGAAGAAGTATTATAAAGTGTCTGTTATTGATTCAGAACGGGTGATGAAGGCTTCCAAGCCTGTATTAGACAATTCTTTAGCAAATGAGGTATTAAGTGAAGTTGATTATGCAAAAGCATATGTGGATTACCTGATGGGAAGCGTAATAAAGTGTGAAAACACAGAACAATTAAGGCAGAATAAGAGCGCGGTAACAATGGACTGCCTGCTCTACCATAATTATAAAATACAGCATATGAATCCAAGGAACTACACAGATTTTGCTTATATAGGGAAAAATGTAATCGAACAAAGAATGATACGGCTTAACAAAAGACTGAATTCAATCAAAGAGGAGAAAAGTCCATACAGTGAGCTTCTACGTGAATATAAGGAAATGCTGGCATTTGAACCCTTGCAAGACGATCTTGAGGTCTACGAAAAATACTTATTGGACATTAAACAAATGAAACCCAGACAGGTAGAAAAAGAATCTCTTGAGATTAAGATCGAAGGATTAAAAGAAAAAGATATCAGGGAGTGGAAAGAAAAGAAAGATTTACTAGAGCAACAATTAAAGGCAAAGATAACACAAAAAGAGCATTTTATCGTTGAACAAAGGTCAAAAACGAAAGCACTGATAGATTTTAAAGAAGAACGAACCATGCTGACCGGTGAGCTTGTGATAAAGGAAAAGGATTTTGTAAAAGACGAGCGGCAGGAGGAAAGCTTTCAGGAGTTAATCAGACAAAAGTCAGGTGAGAGGCCGGAGCGCTTAAAAAACTGGCTTATGAATAAAAAGTTTTCAGTAGACAGCAGTGCCAATGCTGAGTATGAGAAGCTAATTCATATCCGGGAGAATTATCAAAGAGAGTATTCCTTTCGGGGGTATTCGACAACGGGTAGAGATAATAAAGACTTTGAAGAATTGCTTAACAAGCTAAAAAGCGACAAGCTGCAAGAGTTTAGTGAAAAGGCGGCAAGTCAGGCAAGAACTGCAATTCATCATTTTAAAACTGATTTTATCTATAAAATACGAGATTCTATAAAAGAAGCAATGCAGCAAAAGGATGAGTTAAATAAAATATTGTCAAGCTCTGACTTTGGTAAGGAAAAATATCGCTTTATCATTACAAAAAATAAGGGGGAAGATGGAAAGTTTTACAATATGTTTATGGATGAGAATTTGGAGGTAAATCCAATGCAATTGTCCAATCACATGGAGAATCAGCTAGATTTGTTTTCGAAAGGACATACTGAAAACTACGGTGAGTTAATTAATGAGCTGATTGAAATCTTTATGCCACCGGAAAACTGTGATACTAAGGAGCTGGAAGAAGCACGTTTTCATATGGAGAAATATGCGGATTATCGAACTTATTTATCCTTTGACATGGAACAGTTGATTGATGGGATGCCACCGATGCGCTTAAGCAAGATGTTATCAAAAAACTCAGGAGGAGAAGGACAGAATCCTCTTTATATCGCTCTGCTAGCAAGCTTTGCTCAGATCTATAAGATTCATACAAAAGAAAATTCCAGAAGAAATCCCACCATCCGATTAGTTGTTTTAGATGAAGCATTTTCTAAAATGGATGGGGAAAAGGTTGGAAGCTGCGTAGAACTGATACGAAAAATGGGTTTTCAAGCAATTATCAGCGCAACCAATGACAAGCTCCAAAACTATGTGGATTATGTGGATAAAACTTTTGTTTTTGCCAATCCAAATAAAAATCATATTTCAATTCAGCCATTTGAAAAAAGTGAATTTCAAAAATTGTTGAATATAAGTAATTAAACATTGTTTCCTAGTGAGTTGATCTTGATTTGACCGCTTTCTTGCAATGGTTGAATATTCAGATAAAATATGGGATTTTTGGAAATAAATTATTATTAGCACTCAACTATTGACAGTGCTAATAATGTGTGATATATATAAAGTATAACAAATATAACAGGAGCGTTATTACAAACGAATCATATATTACCGATTGAATAGTGAGAGGATGGTGGTAGATATGACGTTTTCTAAAATAAATGAATATACCGTGCAATGTGTAATTACTATGAGCGAAATTGATCAAATGGGTTATGCTTTGCAGGAGCTTTATACAAATAGAGAGGCTGCCTCTGAGTTTATGAGAAATATAATGAAAAAGGGAGAAGAGGCAGGATTTCAATTAAACAGTAATTTGCAAGAAATCCAAGCCATGTTACTTTCTGACAGTAAGCTTGTATTGAGCTTTACTGCAGTAGATCCAGATCGTCAGGTAAATCAAATGATTGAAAATATACTGGCAGCCAGTGATGCAGTAGAATTGATAGGCAAGGAACATCTAAAGGAAATTCTTCATATGACTGGCAAGGAAAAGTTTATGTGCTTTCAAGAAATAATGGCTCAGTATAATGACATGATTGATCAGCCAAACAAAGACGAAGCAAAAACAAAAGAGCTAAAAGAGGAGAAAAGTAACATTAAGGATAAAAAGCAGTATATGTTTCAATTTGCTAACTTATCTCATCTGGAGCAATTATGTAAGTCAGTTAAGTCACAGATACCTTCTAGTTTATATAGAAACAACGAACAATATTACCTGCTTACGGACTTTGCTGGAATGGATCAAGATGTGGTGAATAGCTTTATAGTTCGCGCCATGGAATTTGCAGCAAGAATAGAAAATAATAAGCTTGTACTGGCCTATATAAAAGAACATGCAAATCATATGCTTGAGAAAGAAGCTATAGATGTATTAAAAAAACTATAAGAAAAATTTTGAAATAATATAATATAACTCATCCTACGGCTAATTATCATCTTTGAGAGGTAATTAGCCGTAATGTGTTAGAGAATTATTCAATACTTTTTATAAGAAAGGCTTCTGTTACTGCGTTTTCTGCTGTTTCAGTACTTTCTTCTTTCATATCGTACACACGGTACCATTCCTTAGTTTCTTCATTCTTGACAGCCTCGCTTCTATTTTTAGATAAAAAGTTAGTTAAAGCATAGCAATCAACCCATATTTCATTGTTACATTCTTTTTGAGATTCATCAAAGATTAATTGTAGGCCAAAATGTAGGTGGGTTGTATTAATATTGTTAACATTTTCCTTAGAGCTATAACCAGTATGCCCCATATAGCCTATGACATCACCCGCAGTTACTGTATCCCCTTCCTTTAAGGTTTTACAATACGGGAAATTTTGCCTAAGGTGAGCATAATAATAATAGCGTTTTTTATTAAAGCTTCGTATGCCGATTCGCCATCCACCATACTGATTCCAACCAAGCGCCTCTATGTAACCTGACTCTACTGCGATAATAGGTGTACCAGTCTGACCCATCATATCATGCCCTAGATGATTTCTTCGATATCCATAAGAGCGAGATACTCCGAAATCATCATAGTCACTGTACGGAAAGCCTTTTGCAATAGGAGAGAAAGCTTTCAGACCATATTTTTTTACCCAGACCTTATCTCCGTTTTCATCATCTTCTTCAATCTCGTATTCACCCACAAAACCATCTAAGATAGCACTATAAGCCTCATAATAGTACGAATAATATTTTAAATCTGCTGTCAATGCTTGCATTGTACTTTCGCCGGACTTGATTAACTCAGCGGCTTTTTTTATTTCAAGGATTGCTTTTTTATTAACTTCTCCCCCACACTTACTGGCGGCATAGGCTAATAATTCAATCCAATCAAGCTTAATATCCGTTTTATAGGAATCAATATCATAGTGATAGGCCGTACTGAGTGCGTCTGAGGTGACATTAAATTCTACCCACTTAATATAATCCTTTTTTTGCTTTGGAGTTGTATCACGGTTTTTAAAGGGATTGCTTTCCGATTCAGTATTCATTTGTGATGTCAGGATGGCTTCAATATTATTTTTACAAGAGAAAATAGCGACAAATAGTAAGAGAAAGAGAATTTCACCGATGATTCCTTTTTTAATCTTATTCAAATCGATACCTGCTAAATATGATAATGTAATAATACTATATGTCAAGAAATATGAAAATATGAAAGGTTTGTTTACATAAAAATATGAAAGATTTCGACCCTGATATATGAAAGATTTCGACCCTGATATTGGATGAATTTTAACAGAATATCTTAAGTTTATATGTACCAAGAATTTAAATAAATCTTGGGTAAGATTGTGAAAACACGAAATCGTTATGTATCTTTTAATATCTCTTATTTGAATAAGAAATAAAAGAATTCTTTGAAGATTTTGTTGCTAGTAGTATAACAATTATAACAATACAGACTACGGTTATAAGGCCTGTTTCGCCGGCAAAATAAGCACTATCATCGGACTGAGTAAGAGGAGCACAAATTAATTGATCAATATAATTATGGCTTGCATGCAGTAAAATTGCTGGCCATATAGAATGTGAGCGCATTCTTAAATAGAAAAGTGTACCCGTAATAAGAATAACCTCTAAGGTAAATACAGGAAGCTGGTAGTAGAGGGGCGTTCCTGACTGGTATAAGCCTGCAATCAAAAGAGGATAATGCCATACAGCCCAAATAAGACCACATATGATTACAGTCGGTACAGGATGAAAAATTTCACTCATTTTAGGTAACAAAAAGCCTCTCCAGCCGATTTCTTCACCCATAGCGGTTATTATGCTTGAAAGAAAGGCAAGGATATAAAAAGTAATAGAGGTACTATATATCTGACCAGTAAAAGCAAAAGGGTTTATAAGCCAATAAATTGCGTATGAGATCCCTAAATAGAATACCGGTATGAAAATCCCTAAAAGGATAAATACGATAGGACATCTTTGAAATTTAATTATTTTTTCTTTTCTATAAAAAATAATTTTTATAATGAATGCAGATATGCCAGGACACCACATAAGAAGAGCAGTTATGCTGGAAGCAGTTTCTCCATAGAAAATATAAACAAAATAGCATATACTACTTAATGCGAATGTTAATAATAAAAAAATGATAATAGATTTTTCTCTTCTTTTCATTGCTTCCCCCTGATATAAATGTATATTAAAAGCAGTATCCTCTAATACATATCGTCATAAAAGACAAAATATTTAGAATTATAAATAAAATTGTCAATTTTTATTATTATAATATATGATATGCCTTTGACTTTCAAAATGCAATAACATCATTCATAACAGCTTAAAGTGTTTTGATAAAAGTAACGTTGACTATCGAGACAAGGCGATATATACTAAAACAAATATCTAAGCAATCAGTATTGAATAAAATTAAGAGGTAAGGTGAAACGATGTTAGAGGACGATTATATAACAAGAATGATAAAAGATATGGTAAAAGCAATTGTTAAGGCGATTCTGGGGAAAAGTGAATTAAATTATGAGCTTCCAAAGGAAAATGAACGTACCGATAATGATATGTTGTTTGATAAGCTTACAAAGCTGGCAGACGAGGGTAAAATCAATGAAGCCGAAAATCTTTTGTTTACAAAGCTTGAATTTAAAGAGCCAAAGGAGCTTGAAATTGCTATGGCATTTTATCTTCATATCAATGAATATGAGGAAGATTTTTTAGAATCTGCAAATTACTCCAGAAATGAAATAAGTGAGGGAATTGAAGCAATTGCTAAGAAATATGGATATTCAGGAATTATGAATGTTTTTAATAATCTACAAAGATAGGTGTATTTGCTGTATGATAAGGAGTAAAATGAATCGAGAAATACGAGAACAAATAACAAAATTAGCAGAGCCGGAATATCAGGAATTTTCCAGTAAGCTTTTACCGGGAGTATCCAATATTTTAGGAGTCAGATTACCTAATTTGCGTAAAATAGCAAAGCAGATAGCAAAGGAAGATTGGAGAACTTATCTTAAGGAAGCATCGGATGCCTCCTATGAGGAAATAATGCTGCAAGGAATGGTAATAGGATATATAAATACTAATTTAGATGAATTAATACCGTATATTATAGAATTTGTTCCTAAAATAGATAATTGGTCTGTGTGTGACTCTTTTTGCAGCAGCCTTAAAATAACAAAAAACGATCCGGAAAGAATGTGGGAATTATTAAAAACCTATTTGACTGATTCAAGGGAATATTTTATACGCTTTGGCGTAGTTATGCTACTGAATTATTTTATTAGTGAAAAATATGTGAAAGAAGCATTGCTTGCTCTTGATTCAATTACAAGCAGCGCTTATTATGTGCAAATGGGAATTGCCTGGGCGATATCGATGTATTACGTTAAGCTTCCAAGTCAAACAATGCCTTACTTGGAGAACAATCATTTAGATGACTTTACCTATAATAAGGCGTTGCAAAAAATCACAGAATCACTTAAGGTGGATCAATACACAAAAAGTGAAATCCGATCAATGAAAAGATAAGAATGGTTAAAAATTTTATACAGTAGAATAAACAGAAGGATTTATCAGATGAATGACATTCGAATTTATAAGATATGAATACGAATACAAAAAGGTTCATTGAGAGGAGAACTTGTAATGGCTATAAGTAATAGTATTTTGCATGAGGTTAGATTATTTGAAGAGAAAGGGAAGACAGATGTTAATAAATATCTAAAGCCGTCTTTTCATATAACCGCACCAATAGGATGGATTAATGATCCGAATGGATTTTCTTTATATAAGGATGAATATCATTTGTTCTTTCAATATCACCCGTTTGATATTCAATGGGGTCCCATGCATTGGGGACATATGAAAACAAAAGATTTTATTACATGGCAGCATTTACCGATTGCCTTAGCACCAGATCAGTCGTATGACAAGGCAGGATGTTTTTCGGGTACAGCAATAGAAGATGGTGGAAAACATATATTAATGTACACTGGAACAGCCGAAGAGATTCAGCCAGATCAAAGTACAATAATAAAACAGATGCAATGTATAGCAATAGGAAATGGTTTAGATTATTGTAAATTGGATAATAATCCTGTGATAGATGAAACTCTTTTACCAGACGGATGCAGTATGGAGGATTTCAGGGATCCAAAGATTTGGAAAGAGGAGGAAGCTTTTTATGCTCTTATAGCAAATCGAAGTGAAGATGGCAGTGGGCAATTAATACTTTATCAATCGTTGAATTTAAAAGAGTGGAAAATGTGTTCTATACTAATTAAAAACAATAACGAATATGGAAAGATGTGGGAGTGCCCTGATTTTTTTAAATTGGATGATAAATATGTAATTATTGTTTCACCACAAGAAATGCAGGCAAAAGAATATGAAATACATAATGGGAATGGAAGTCTGTATTTTATTGGAGACTATGACAAAAACGAGTATTCGTTTAAGAGAGAGCTAACTGGAGTTCTGGATTATGGGCTTGATTATTATGCACCGCAGACAGTGGAGACAAAAGATGGTAGACGGGTAGTAATCGCTTGGATGCAAACTTGGGATAATAATATAAATCCAAATTATTTTAGTTGGTCAGGAATGATGACATTACCAAGAGAGATAACAATTTTAGATGGAAAAATATATCAAAAACCAATCAAAGAAATCGAAAATTATAGGCATAATCCCAAACAATACAGTAATTATGAACTGAGTGGACAGCTTTCGCTTCCGGAAATATCAGGGAGAGAAATTGATATGGAGTTTGAAGTGATATCTGGAAATTATCAAAGTGTTGAGATAAGACTAGCAGCTAATAATGAGTTTCATACTAGCATCATATATAATAATACTACAAATATTCTAACATTTGATAGGAAGTATTCAGGACTTCGAAAAGATGTAGTATGCGAAAGACAAATAAAAATCGGATACGAAAATCTTAAATTAAGAATTATCGTTGATAAATATTCTGCTGAAGTGTTTGTAAATGATGGTGAGAAAGTTTTATCATCATTGATTTATACAACATTAGAAGCCCAAAATATTGTTTTTTTAGTGGAAGGAACAATAATGGTAAACATAAATAAATATGACATAATCGTTGAACAAGATGACTGAAAATATATCTAACCAGTTCAATATTTTTATACGATAACGACAAGGTCATTCCTATGAAATAAAAAAACAATCTATTACAGTAAAATATAACAATTTATTACAGTAAAATATATCATTGACAAATGAAATTTAATTGTATATAATCAAGAACAATATAAACATAATAAATGCAATGATGAGGAGGAGTACATACTCACCGAGGTTCCAGAGAAAAGATGGTTGGTGAAAATCTTTACTAAGGAAGTATGGAAGTAGCCTTTGAGCAGTGAACCGAACAAGATTATTCTTAAGTAGGCTTCAACGTAAATTTTCTACGTTACAGGGAAAACGGTATCGATTCGTCTGTACTGATAGATATTCTGTCAGCAGCGTTTCTGTATTGGCAGAGTGTAGAGAGAAATCTCTGAATTTAGGTGGTAACACGGATAAGATTTATTCGCCCTAAGCTAATTTATTAGCTTAGGGTTTTTTTATTTCATAGGAATGACCTTGTTGTGGTACCGTAAAAAGTTTGATTCCTATGAAATAAAAACACAATGCGCACGAATGCAAGAGGAAAATGTCACAGCGTGACTGCATGCGATTCTAAGCAGTTCAATGAGTTATAGAGGACAATGTTATACAATTCAGTCACAAAAATAGTAACTTTTAAAAGATTGCAGATAATAACAATAATAATAGGAGGCAAAAAATGAAAAGAAAAGGAACACAAGCATTTGTAGAAACTTTAAAGCAAGAAGGCGTAGATATTTTATTTGGATATCCTGGAGGATATGCAGTTGATTTATTTGATGCTCTTTATGGACAAAAAGATATTGAAGTGATTCTTCCAAGGCATGAGCAGGGCTTGATTCATGAAGCAGATGGTTATGCTCGCTCAACGGGAAAGGTAGGTGTTTGTTTAGTAACCAGCGGGCCAGGTGCTACCAATCTTGTGACAGGAATTGCAACTGCCAATTATGATAGTATTCCACTTGTTTGCTTTACCGGACAGGTGTCAAAGAATCTAATCGGCAATGATGCCTTTCAGGAGGTAGATATTGTTGGCATCACAAGAAGTATTTGCAAATATGCGATAACGGTAAGAGAAAGAAAGGATTTAGTAAGAATTATAAAAGAGGCTTTTTATATAGCAAAAAGTGGAAAGCCCGGTCCAGTATTAGTAGATATTCCAAAGGACATTCAACTTGCACTGTTTGAGGATGACTTTGATAAACCAGTTTCGATAAGAGGTTATAAACCAAATACCTCAGTTCATATGGGACAGCTTAAAAAGGCTATGGATATGCTTGATAAGGCAAAGCGGCCGGTATTTTTGGCAGGAGGAGGAGTGAATATAGCAGGGGCAGGAGAGGAATTTACTAATCTTGTCAATATCGCTAGAATACCCGTAGTAACGACGATTATGGGGAAAGGTGCAATACCCACAGACAATCCATATTACGTTGGAAACGTTGGAATGCATGGTTCCTATGCATCTAATATGGCAATTAGTGAATGTGATTTGCTCTTTTCTATTGGAACAAGATTCAACGATAGAATTACAGGAAAAATCAGTGAATTTGCTCCAAATGCTGCCATTATTCATATTGATATAGAGGCTTCTTCCATTTCGAGAAATATTAAGGTTGATGTACCAATCGTTGCAGATGCGAAACTGGCAATTCAAACCATGCTGGAAAGAGTTAAAGATTGCTTTCATGAGGAATGGAACAGTCAAATTGACAAATGGAAGTTAGAGCATACAATAAGACCGCAAAATGCAATAGGATTAACACCGGATAAAATAATAAAGGAAATCAGCGCCCGATATCAAGACGGGATTATTGTAACCGATGTAGGACAGCACCAGATGTGGACGACACAGTACTTGGAAATGAATGGACGCACAAAGTTATTGACCTCAGGCGGACTTGGTACGATGGGATTTGGACTGCCTGCAGCAATCGGGGCAAAGTTGGGAAATCCTGATAAGCAAGTTGTATGCATATCAGGAGACGGTGGAATGCAGATGAATATTCAGGAGATGGCAACTGCAGTAACCTGTGAACTTCCAATTACTTTTTGTATTTTTAATAATAGCTATCTGGGGATGGTTAGACAATTTCAGCAGCTTTTCTTTAACAAAAGGTATTCCAGTACCTGTCTTAGATGCAGAAAAAGCTGCGAGAAAAACTGTTTTGATCCAAATAAGGAATGTCCGCCCTACTCACCGGACTTTATACAACTGGCAAATAGTTACCAAGCAAAAGGAATAAGGGTATTTAAGCAAGAGGATATTAAAAAAGCATTTGAATTGGCAGCATCCAATAAGGAAGGTCCAACAATTATTGAATTTATGTTAGAGGAAAGTGAATTGGTATTGCCTATGGTACCTGGGGGAAATGCATTAAATGAAATGATTTTGGATTGTTAAGGAGGAGATAAGAATGAAAAAAAGATGGATGTCATTATATGTTGAAAATGAAGTTGGTGTATTAGCAAGAGTTTCGGGGCTGTTTTCAGGAAAATCCTATAATCTTCATAGTCTTACTGTCGGAGAAACGCAAGATCCAACGATATCTAGAATGACAATATGTGTAGACAGCGACGATGCAACTTTTGAACAGATTAAAAAACAGTTGAATCAATTCGTTGAGGTGATAAAGGTAGTTGATTTAACAAATGTTTTAATACACATGAAAGAGATTTTGTATCTTAAAATTCTTACAGCCAATGAAAAAGAGAAAACACAGGTTTACCGTATTAGCGATGTATTTGGGGCTAAAATAGTGGATATTGGAAGATCGTCTATTTTAATTGAGTGTATTCAGACAGAAGCTAGAAATAATGAACTGGTGCAGCTTGCTGCAAAAGAATTTACAAATATTGAAGTGGTAAGAGGCGGCAGCGTGGCAATCGAATCAATTAGTATTTCCGACAGGTAATAAAGAAAAGTACGGTGCATATACTTTAGTAAGAGGAAAAAATGTAGGTAAAAATTTGCTTATTCATGTTGTGAAACAGGGAGATACACTAAAAAGTGTTGCAGACCAGTATGGTGTTTCTGTAGAGCGTATTATGACAGATAATGGAATCGATCATATTACTACACTTGTATTAGGTCAGGCTCTTGTCATTCTCATACCAAAGACAATACATGTTGTTGCGAGCGCAGAGACTATCACATCCATAGCAAATAATTATGGAATCAGTCAAATTAATCTTTTACAAAACAATCCTAATTTGATTAATAATCCTGTTTTATATGAAGGAGAAGTACTAGTAATTACATTTGAAGGAGAAAAGCTTCGAAGTGGAAGATTTAATGGTTATGCTTATCCTTTTATCGATAAAAATATTTTAAGAACAGCATTAACTTACATGACAACGTTAACGATATTTGGCTATGGCTTTACTGCACAGGGAGAGTTGATTCCTATAGATGATGAAGAATTAATAAGAGAAGCATATTCTTTGAAGACATCTCCTATGATGCTTATTTCTTCTATAGATGAAAACGGTAATTTCAGTAATGAGCATGCTGAGACTCTTTTTGCCAGCTCTACAGCCACTCAAACCTTAATTACGAATATAATTAATACAATGTATATCAAGGGGTACATAGGGCTTGACATTGATTTTGAATTTATTCAGGATAAAGAAAATTATTTATCTTTTATCAGTTCGGTTACAACTAGATTACATGCAGAGGGCTTTATCGTAAATGTTGATTTGGCGCCTAAGACATCAAGTACACAGGTGGGGTTGATTTATCAGGCACATGATTATAAGAGGATTGGTGAGATTGCAGATTTGGTTTTGCTAATGACATACGAATGGGGTTATACCTATGGCCCCCCAATGGCAGTTGCACCAATTGACCAAGTAAGAAGAGTCATTGATTATGCAGTAACTCAGATTGATGTCAACAAAATAATGATTGGAATTCCAAACTATGGCTATGACTGGACCTTACCGTATGTAAGAGGTGAGACTGTTGCTGTCATTATAGGAAATAGTGAAGCAATTGATATAGCGGCAAAAAATCAGGCAACCATCGAATTTGATACACTTGCAATGTCACCATATTTCTATTATACAGATGCGGCAGGAAAGGCACATGTTGTTTGGTTTGAAGATGCCAGAAGCATAGAAGCGAAACTTAAGCTGATCAATGAATACAAACTTCTTGGTGGAGGCTATTGGAATTTGATGCGTAAATTTCCACCAAACTGGGCGGTTTTAAATTCACTCTATACCATAAATAAGCTGTGAAACTAAGGTTTTACAGCTATTTTATTTCATTTCATAGGTAAAACCTTGATGTTAACGTATAAAAGTTTTGATTCCTATGAAATAAAACACAATGCGCACGAATGCAAGTGGAAAATGTCACAACGTGACAGCATTCGGCGCGGTAAAGCGGTCAAGTCCCTCATGAGTGAGGGATTAGATTTAGTATAAAATGTATAATTTTGAAAAATAGCGTTATGTCTTGATATATAAGCACATTAACTATATACTATATTTATAGAGGATAGATGGAGCAGTTTACTTTGTGTATAGGGGAGGATATGCAATGGGGAATGAAAGAGATTCGAAAACTGATGATAGGAAATCAAACAGCACCTTATTATATTTAAAAAATTTATTAAAGAAGAAAGAAAAAAACCGGCAAGAATTGGAGCATTACATAACGGTTGACAATATTAATAATATGCTCATGGTGTCTTTGATTCTGATGTTACTATCAGTTATCAAAATAATATGCAAGGTGAAAGCAATCTGGGGTGCAGATTCAGGGATAGGTTTGTTTTTAATAACATTAGTTTACAGCCTAATATACTACTTTATTCACATCAAAATACTTGAAGATATTAAAATACAAAAGTATATCTATATTTCCTTTTGGATATTTATTAATTTGTTTGGATTAAAATATTTATATATGGAAATACAAATCTACCATTCCATCATATATTTTTACCTATTAATGTATTTAATTACAGGTTTTTATATTTCATCGTTTTATGCTGTTTTCTTTATTATATTGGATTCGGTTATAGCAATAAAATTTTTATTCCATTTTTCAAATTCTGATATAGACATCAGAGTTGCTATTTCTGTAATTGTGATAATAGCGTTCGTTTCAATGTTGATCATGATTATGAAGTATTATCATTATACTAAGGATAAGTGGGCACGAATTACCATTCGAACCATGGGTGGAGTTGACTGTCTCACTAATTTATTAAACCGAAGAGGCTTTGAGGACGAGCTTGACAAGCAATGGGCTTTGTGGGGAGATTTGCGAAAAGCAATGATTTCAATTATGATTGATATTGATAACTTCAAAACCTATAATGATACCTATGGTCATATAGAAGGAGATCAGTGCCTTAAGGATATCTCAGAATGTATTTATGATATTGCCTCACGAAAGACGGATTTCGTAGTTCGATACGGAGGTGAAGAAATAGTAGTCGTATTTACAGATATGAGTGAAGAAAATTGCATTGAGATGGCACTTAACATACAGGAAAGAATTAATGGTCTTCAGATTAAAGCAGGTAAGGAAGCTTCTTATCCTATCGTGACAGTGAGCATGGGAATTGCAAGCATGGCAGTGAGTTCTAGTAATACGATATATGACTTAATAGACAAGGCAGATGAGCAGCTTTACCTATCCAAAAATAGAGGAAGGAATCGAATTACTATAAATAATATGTCGATTGAATTAAATCGAGTCAGAGTGGCAACAAATAGCTAAGAATTTAGTAATAAAGTTTAGCACAGCATAACTGACCGTTATTAGACTCAACTCCTTAATCCATCTATATATGAAGTTTTCCAAAAAAGATGATTATATTGTAAAAAAGTAAATTGAGTAAAAGTATTAAAATAAAGAATGAACCACTTTTCGACTATTTTGACAGAAAGCGGTTCATTTTTTAATTCATACGAGGAAAGACCTTGTTGTGGTAACGTATACTTTGCACACTTTCTTGTACTATAGAAAACTCCAATTGTTTTCTTGTCTTTTTAAAGTTTTGCTCCTTTCATACCGCCTAGCTTTACACCTGATAAAATATTCGTGTCAAAGGAGTATGAAATTTCATTTTGTTCTCTGTCTCGTTTGAGTGCTAATGTAACCATGCGGTCTAATAATTCATCATACTTTACACCGACCGGTTCCCAAAGATAAAAGGCAAGAGATCCTGGAATTGTGTTGATTTCATTTACATATAATTGATTTGTTTGTGTATCAATCATAAAATCGATTCTGGAAACACCGTTGCAATTAAGAGCCTGAAAGGTTTTTACCGCAAGAGAGCGAATTTCTTCACGCTGTTCATTTGACAAGGGTGCAGGAAGCTTACGCGTAAGACTTGTCATGCCTTTTGAGCCGCCATCGGATTTTGAACCACCGCTTCCTGATAAGTATTTATCTTCATAGCTTAGAATTTCGTCAGAGCCTACAGGTTCTTCACATTCGGAGGCTTCGGCAATTTCGTAATCACCCAATACAGAACAATTAATTTCCCTTAAGCTTGTAATTGCTTTTTCCACCAGTATTTTATTTGCAAATTGAAACGCATAATCGAAAGCTTCTTCTAAATCCGTCTTATTTTTAGCAACTTTAATTCCAACACTTGAGCCTAAATTGACAGGCTTTACAATTACAGGATAGCCAATTTTTTCTTCTACCTTAGAAATAATGCAATCAGGATTTATATTATATTTTTTTACATCACAGCAAATACAATCAAGAACCGGAATATCATTGTCCTTTAATACTGTTTTCATTACATATTTATCCATACCGACAGCAGAAGAAGTTACATCACAACCTACATAAGGGATGCAAAGTGTTCTAAAAAAGCCTTGAAGAGTACCGTCCTCCACATTGGTTCCATGCACAATTGGAAAGGCAACATCGATTGTATCAATCACGTTATTACCGAATTTTTTCATAGGATAGCGGACAATAGTAAGTCTTTTATTCTCATTCACCAATATAATTTTCTGGCTTATTTTTAAAAGAGAAGGAATATCCTTATAAGCCTCAATATCACTGATGCTGTCGCCAATATAAAATTCATTATTTTTTGTAATGTAAATTGGTATAATATCATATTTCTCTCTGTTAAAAGCATAGATAGCCTGTATCCCAGAAATAATGGATACTTCATGTTCAACGCTTTGACCACCGAAAAATACTCCTACTTTAATTTTCATAATTTTTACCAAAGTCTTAATAAAACCATGCAAGCATGTTCAGTTAAGACGCAAACACTCCAGGGGAAAGTTTTGTGTTTGCATTTATCCTTTCATTAAAATTCTTTCACCCTTTATAAACTCATCCTTAATAATTGTCTGGCAAATCATTTTCTAAGAGCACTACCTTTTGAACACTGTTTGTATTTAATTTTTCAACGTAGGCCAAGGCATCCTTTAAATCCTCAGCTACATAGGTCTTAGCGGCAGGATAGTCTGCTTCCAGCAAGCCATCTTGAATTGGCTTAGTCTGTTTTGAACCGACTAAAACGGCGTAATCACAAACGGCAGCAATTTGTGCTCCGAATATTTTATTGCACTCATACTGTTGACTTCCAAGCTCTACCATGCCGGGTGTCACTACTATTTTGATTCCCTCGAAAGTATTTAAGGTATCAAGTGCTGCTTTGGCACCGCTTGGGTTCGAGTTATAAGCATCATCGATAATGAGTGCATGATTTCCCTTAATAAGCTGTAAACGGTGAGGAACGCCCTCTAATCGTCTTACCTGTACTACAAGTGCTTCCATAGGAACACCAAGTGTATGCGCAACAGCAATGGCTCCTGCGATATTTACAACATTATGCGCACCGATTAATCGAGTGGAAAATTCCCATTCCTTATTCTGCGTATCCTTAAGCTTAAAGGCGGAGCCTTTGCTTGATACACTGACATCGTACGGACGGTATGTCGAAGCTTCATTATGAATTCCATATGTAATTACGTTGTTATCAGTTTTATGGTTTACAATAGATTCATTGTCATAATTCAAAAACAGTGTTCCCTTTTTGCCAATGGCATCTGCAAGCTCGAATTTTGTCTTAATGACATTATCGATGGAAAGAAAGCTTTCTAAATGTTGAGGCCCGATTGAGGTTATTACACCATGAACAGGATGAACCAAATCACAGATTTCCTTGATATCTCCAATGTTTTTAGCACCCATTTCACAGACAAATATTTCGTGGGTTGCTCGTAAATGCTCTCTTATCGTTCGAACAACACCTAAAGTGGTGTTAAAGTTTTCAGGAGTAACCAAGACGTTATATTTGGCTGAAAGCAGCTTTTGCAAGTAAAACTTAACACTTGTTTTTCCGTAGCTTCCTGTTACTCCGATTACTGTAAGATTTGGCATTGAGTCAATTATGCTTTGTGCCTCATTGATAAAGCCCCTGTTAATGGAAGCTTCAATTGGCTGATTGATACGGTTAGCGATTAAAACCCAAACAGGTATCAATACAGCAATGATAAAGAAAATAAGTGCTGTAGCATAAATATGCCTGTTCAATACGAAACCAATTATTAAAAACAATGTATAAATAACATAAGAGGTTATCAACATTCTTTTTACGCGGTTGGTATAAACGAGAGGCTTTTTTGCTTTCACAGGACGATTCATGATTGCCATAAAGCATAAAAAGATAATGCCAATGCATTTTCCTGCCATATTAAATAACAGATAAGCGGACATAGCCAGAGCAAATTGAAGCAAAAGCAGTATGAGCTTTCTTGAATTATCAGGTGCTTTTAACCATATCTTATGTTCTTTTGGCTTATAGGAATTAAGTTGAAACATATGCAGGTGATAGAGAAGCAATTCAGTAAATGTCCATGTAAATGCTGCAATAAAGCATAGTAAAATAATCGTGTCTAGCATTGGTTACTCCTTTATATTTAAAAATGAATCAATTACTTTATGAACCGTAAAAGCCTGATCTAAAAATACATAATGGCCTGCATTTTTGATGGTTACAAGTCCGGCATCAGGAATTGTCTTTTCCATATACTGGCCGTCAATCAGAGGAGTAGCAGTATCATTTTCACCCCAGATTAACAGTGTGGAAGGTTTAATATTTGTAAAATAGCTTTCATCTAAAATCTCATTCACTACCTTGACAAAGGATTGACGCATTAAGGGAGATGCTGCACGATAGTCGGCAGAACCGCTTTTAGACTGAAAATTCTCCAAGGCATCCGGATACAGAAATTGAATCAGCTTTCGTTTTAAAAACCATTTTCCGCATTTATAGGTGCAGATTTTAAACTTTTGTTTCAATGTTTTGGGTCGCCTGATTCCGGCTGATCCCATTAATATAATTTTATTAATCTGAAATGGCAAGGTCTTATGGCTGGCAAGCTTAATAATGCACTCACCGCCAAATGAATGCCCAATTAAGATCGCACTTGTTATTTTCATTTCCTGTACAAATTTAATGATAAATTCAACATAATCATCCACAGTCCATGCAGCTGATGGCTCATTGCTTTGCCCAAATCCGGGCATATCCAGTGCATAAACCTTATAATAAGAGGATAGATGCTTGATTAAAGGCTGAAAAGGTAAAATATTGGAACCCCAGCCATGAAGCATCAATATCGTTTCGCCTTCCCCTTCCATAATGTAATTAATTTTTATATGATCTATATTAATATTCAAAAGAATTCTTTCCTTTCCATAAATATATTACCCAAATACTTACTTTATAAGTATATACAAAACGAACTTAAAAAAAATGGAGAAAATTGCTCCATATCATGTAAAAAGTGCTAAATATAGCTCTTTACTTTAACACACAAGTTGCCGATGTTTCACTTCATATTTTCATCGTATATTTCCTGAATAATATTTTGAGTATAAGCACCTAAAAATTTACGCTGTTCCCTATCAAGCTCTTTGGGATAAATTGGTGTTCCATATTCTAAAATAACGTGCGTCTTCTTAATCTTAGGAAAATGATTTTCAAAAATATCACGCGTATTCGTCATAGCAAAAGGAATAATTGGACAGCCTGTCTTGTCTGCCATTTTGAGGCTTCCTTCTTTAAATGGAAGCATTTTCGGACCGGAATTTCTAGTTCCCTCCGGAAATATACAAATGGATATTCCTGATTTAATATACTCAATTCCAGTAAGAATTGTTTTTAATCCTTCCTTAATATTATCGCGATCAAGAAACAGACAGTGCAAAAATTTCATCCAGGTACTTAACAAAGGGATGTGCTCCATTTCCTTTTTGGCAATATAGCCTGTCAGTCCGGGAGCCAATGAGTAAGTGATAACAATGTCAAAATAGCTTCTATGATTACCTATATATAATACAGCTTTATCCTTTGGTACATTGTCAAAGCCTTTTATAGTCAACTGAACTCCTGATATAAATAGAATCACCTTAAAAGCCCATTGCACAATATTTTGAGAGCTTTTATTCTTTAACTGAGGATTAAATTTACCGATTATCCATTCTATGAGATGGATGGGAATGCTAAGTATTAAAAATGTTATTAAAAATAAGGATACTAAAATAAATCGAATCATATTTACCTCCAAGGCCACTTTATAACTGAATATGAAGAATCTTTCAAACGTTATTATAACATGCTTTAGGGTAAAATGTTAATAAAATTTCTTGCTATCCGTTCTAATCAAGCTGATTCAATATCATATTCACGCTTTTTCGATCTTCACATAATCTTCAAAAAATAAAAATGTTTTTTTCAGATAAAACACACATATTCCTTTCATTACTGGCATAAAATGTAAATAACAAGTAAACATTGATAAGTGATTAAAGAAAGGAGTTTTTTATGAAAGTAACGGCAATCAGGACATCCTATAATCGGTATTATTATCAAAAGAATGAAGCAAGTATAATAACCAGAGCAAATCAGACTGTTAGCAAAGATATTAAACTTATTGAGACGACCCAAACGAATACATATCAGACTCCTGTTATAAATAACAGTGCTGAGTATGTAAAAAATGCATATCAGGTATCTTTTAAGCCATTCGATTTGATACAAAATTTGCAGGAGGCATAATGGTTACATTTAAAATATCATATAGTGAGACTTTCAGTGTCCCTTATACTAAGAATGCCAGAAAAGCTTATAAGCCTTTCTGGCATTCTTAGATGTATTATAGATTAAATCCAAAATAGTGTACTGCATTATTATAAGAAATATTTTGTACCATTTGACTGAGAGCTTTCATGTCATTTGGATATTCTCCATTTTCTACCCAATTTCCGAACAACTCACATAAAATTCTTCTAAAGTATTCATGCCTGGTATAGGATAAGAAGCTTCTTGAGTCAGTCAGCATACCGATGAAGTTTCCAAGTAAACCTAAATTAGCAAGCGATATCATTTGTTCCGTCATTCCTGTTTTATTGTCATTAAACCACCATGCAGAACCTTGTTGTATCTTTCCAATAGCGGAAGAATCCTGAAAACAACCAAGAATCGTTCCAATAGATGCATTGTCATTTGGATTGAGACTATAAAGAATGGTCTTAGGCAATTCATCCGTTGCATTTAAGGCATTTAAAAAATCAGCCATTTGTGCAGATGGTGCAAAATTATTAATACAGTCAAATCCAGTATCAGGTCCTAGCTGGTTAAAGCGAAATACATTGTTATCACGCTTACAGCCATAATGAAGCTGCATTGCCATGTTTCGTCTTTGGTATTCTCGACCCATGAATATCATAAATGCAGTCTTAAACTGTAATTCTTCTTCTCTGGAAATGGAAGTCCCACTTACTCTTTTTGCAAAGATAGCTTCTATTTGAGCCTCTGTGGCCGGTTGGTACATAACATATTCCAAAGCATGGTCAGTAGCCTTGCAGCCCATTGATGTAAAGAAATCAAGTCGGTTGACAAGTGCCTTTTTCAAAGAAGCAAAGTCGCTTACCATAATGCAGCTTGCAGTACTAAGCTTGGTCAAATAATCAAGATAATCAGGCTTTTCAATATTCATAGCTTTGTCAGGTCTCCAGGCCGGAAGAACCTGTACATCAAAGCTGGTATCCTCAGCAATGAGTTTGTGCCATTCCAAGGAATCAACCGGATCGTCCGTTGTACAAATCAAAGTTACTCCAGATTGTTTAATTAAATTACGAACACTCATAGAATTCTCTTGCAATTTCTCGTTGCATAAACTCCATACCTCTTCCGCCGTTTGACCGTTTAAATGTCCGGTATAGCCAAAATATCGCTGAAGTTCTAAATGACTCCAATGGTACAATGGGTTGCCAATTGCTTTTTCAAGTGTTTCAGCCCATTTCTGAAATTTATCACGGTCAGAAGCATCTCCGGTAATGTATTTTTCTTCAATTCCATTAGAACGCATCTGACGCCATTTATAATGATCACCGCCAAGCCATACCTGAGTAATATTCTCAAATTTTCTATCCTCTGCAATTTCTCTTGGATTAATGTGGCAGTGGTAGTCTAAAACGGGCATTTTTGCAGCATAATCGTGATAAAGCGTCTGCGCAGTTTGAGTAGAAAGTAAAAAATTATTGTCCATAAATTGTTTCATTAACAAATCCTCCTGTAAATGAGAAAGCATTAGCTTTCTATATTATATTAAAAGCGTGTGGTACCACGTTTTACAATATCAGCCGAAAACATCGTTTTTGCAGGTACATTATTTCCTGAAAACACTCTCATTAAAGTTGTAACAGCATTGATGCATGCAGTTTCTACCTTGTTATCAACAGAGGTTAACTCTGGCTCGCAGCACTGTGCCATAATGGAATTATTATAACCAATGATACTTAAATCATCAGGAACAGATAAGCTACAGGCTTTGGCATATTTTAATGCACTGACAGCAAGACTGTCATCAGAAGTTACGACTGCATCAAAGTTAAAGCCGTCTTGATTTAATTTGATTAGGTAGTTCTTAGCTTCATGAATGGTTCCAAAGCATTGTTTGATATATGTCTCATCTAAATTCATCCCGCCTTTTAAAATCGCTGCCTTATAGCCTTCTAATTTCCTTATTCCACTATAAGAAAGTGAATGAAATAAGTACATAATCTGCTTTCTGCCGGATTGAATAAGTGAAGTTACACTGTCATAGACGGCCTGATAATCATCGCAAACCGTGCTGTAAATATTAGCACCTTCCAAACTACCATTAATCAGTATGACAGGTGCCTCTTTTGAGGCATCATAGATGTATTTATTATTTTTGTCGTTAGGCTCTATAAAGCTCGATCCAATTAAAATAACAGCGTCAACCCGCTTGGATAATAGGAGCTTTAAGTATTTTTCCTTTGTTGCAAGCTGATAGCCGGTACAACAAAGAATGGAATCATAGTCATTTTGTCTAAGCTCACGTTCCAGATAATAAATGGCATCTGCAAGATAAGGATCAGAGGAATCAGGACACATGATTCCAATTGTCTGCATGGTATTAAGACCAAGCCCTCGGGCAAAAGCATTTGGAGTGTATCCATATTCATCTATTACGGTAAGAACCTTTTGCTTGGTCTTTTCACTTACATTTGAATTTCCGTTAATCACTCTTGAAACAGTGGCAATGGAAACCCCAGCAGCCTTTGATACATCGTAAATATTCATGCTAATCCACCTTTGCGTTATTGTAAATACTTACAACAAATTTAAAGTTATTATACAATGAAAAATTTAAAAATTCAATAATAATTGAAGAATTATATAAAATTTGTTTTATATGTATCATGATATAAGTAATAATATTGAAATTAAGAAAGATTTGATTGACTTAAATAATAAAAGAATGTAAAATACAAATGTAAGTACTTACAGGAATTGTATCGTATTATTGAGAAAAACAATTCATAGATAAGTAAGGAACAAACTAGAAACGATTATGGATAGCCATAATAAGTGAAGAATATCATGAGGTGAAAATATGGAATTATTAAGTAAAAAGATTTCAAAAGCAGTAGAAAGACCAGTTAAAGTTCTTCAGTTTGGAGAAGGTAATTTTTTAAGAGCATTTGTGGATTACATATTTGATGTAACGAATGAAAAAACGGATTTTGACGGCGGAATTGTTATTGTTAAACCAATTGAGTATGGTAATTTGGAAAAATTTCATAATCAGGAATGCCAGTATACTCTTCAGCTTAGAGGCTTTGAGAATGGACAACCTAAGAAAATAACACGCGTGATTACTTCTGTTATGGATGCGGTTGCAGCGATTGAGGATTATGATAAATATGTGGAATATGGCTTATGTGACACATTAAGATTTATTGTTTCAAATACAACAGAGGCTGGCATCGTCTATGATGAGACAGACCAATTTGAGTCATGCCCTCCAAAAACCTATCCCGGAAAGTTAACTAAATTACTTTATCAAAGATTTGAGAAATTTAATGCTGCTAAGGATAAAGGTATTATTGTAATTCCTTGTGAATTGATTGCAGATAATGGCATCGAGCTTAAAAAATGCATCATGCAATTTGTTGAACTTTGGGAGTTGGGAGATGACTTTAAGAAATGGATTGACAGTGCATGTTCTTTCTGCCCTACTTTGGTTGACCGAATTGTTCCGGGATACCCAAGAGAGGAAGCAGAGGAGCTTTGCAAGGAATTTGGATATGAGGATCAATTAATTGATACAGCAGAAACCTTTGGACTTTGGGTAATTGAAAGCGATTTAAATCTGTCTCTTAATGCGTTAAGAAAAGAGCTTCCATTCGAAAAAGCAGGTCTTAATGTTGTCTTTACAAAAGATCATCATCCATATAAAGAAAGAAAGGTAAGAATATTAAATGGTTCCCATACTTCCTTTGTATTGGCTTCTTATCTTGCAGGAAATGACATAGTAAAGCAGTCTATGGATGACAAAACAATACGTAAATATATGGAAGAAACCTTATTTGACGAAGTCATTCCTACACTTTCTTTACCAAAGGAGGAATGTATGGAATTTGCCAATGCAGTAATTGAAAGATTTCAAAATCCATTTGTAAAGCATAAATTATTAGATATATCATTAAATTCAGTTTCAAAATGGGAAGCACGCTGTATGCCATCTTTCCTTGGCTATGTAGATAAATTTAATAAGCTGCCGAAATATCTTACTTTTTCCATTGCGGCTTTGATGAGCTTTTATTCGACCCAGGAGGAAGGCGAGGCGAACGGAGGAGTCTGCTTAGTCGGTGAGAGAAATGAGGAGAAATACTATATCCGTGATGACAAGTTTGTTCTTGATTTCTTTAAAGTAAATTCAGCAAAGACTCCAATGGATTTTGCCAAGGCGTATTTAAGTAATACGAAATTTTTTGGCGGAGAGAATTTATCTGAAATAGACGGTCTGGTGGATGCGATTGCTGCCTACCTTGAGGATATCAGAGTAAGAGGGATGAGAGCTGTAGTAGAGGATTTAACCAAATAATATGGCAGACAGGAGGAGCACTATGCAAGAAATTATTAAAATACACCCAAATGACAGTGTTTGTGTTGCATTAAAGCCACTTCCCAAAGGCGGTATCATTCATGTAAACGGACAAAAGGTTATTCTTCTAGAGGATGTGCCTCAGGGACATAAATTCGCGCTTAAGGACATAAAAAAAGGTGAGCCAGTTATGAAATATGGCGCAAGCATCGGACTCGCAAAAGAAGATATTATGGAAGGTGCATGGATTCACACACATAATGTTAGGACAGGGCTTGGCGAGGTTTTAGAATATACCTATCATCCTGAGGTGGTAGAAGAAACGAAAACGGAAGAAGCATTCTTTGACGGGTACAAAAGAAGCAACGGTAAGGTCGGTGTTCGTAATGAAATATGGATTATTCCGACCGTTGGCTGTGTCAATAATGTTGCCACCTCAATTGAGAAGAAGGCACAGCACCTTGTAAAGGGAACAGTGGAAGAAATTGTAGCATTTCCACATCCTTATGGCTGTTCGCAAATGGGAGAGGATCAGGATAATACAAGGAAAATTCTGGCTGATCTTGTCAATCATCCAAATGCAGGCGGTGTTTTGGTATTGGGACTTGGATGTGAAAACAGCAATATTGAAGAGCTTAAGAAATTTATAGGTGAATATGATGAGAATCGTGTTAAATTCTTAGTGGCTCAGGAAAGTGAAGATGAAATTGCAGATGCACTAGAGCTTATTGAAGAACTTTCACAGTATGCTTCTCAATTTAAAAGAGAAAAGATCAGTGCAAAAGAGCTTATCATTGGTATGAAATGCGGAGGTTCGGATGGCTTATCAGGAATTACTGCAAATCCTTGTGTTGGGGCTTTCTCAGATATTTTAATTTCCAAGGGCGGTACGACTATTTTAACAGAAGTACCTGAGATGTTTGGAGCAGAGACAATTTTAATGAATCGCTGTGCGAATGAAGAGCTGTTTCATCAAACAGTCGATTTAATCAATGGTTTTAAGAATTACTTTATAAGCCATAATCAGACCATTTACGAAAACCCATCTCCAGGCAATAAAAAGGGTGGTATTTCTACGCTTGAGGATAAATCACTTGGCTGTACGCAAAAATCAGGCAGTGCCTTAGTAAAAGGTGTATTGCAATATGGCGATACAGTAAAAGAAAAGGGACTTAACCTGCTAAGTGCGCCGGGGAATGATTTGGTTGCGTCTACTGCGTTGAGTGCTGCAGGAGCGCATATTGTATTATTTACAACAGGACGCGGAACCCCATTTGCCTCTCCGGTACCTACGGTTAAAATTTCTAGTAATTCATTACTTGCTGGTAATAAGGGGAATTGGATCGACTTTAATGCAGGCCGGTTGGTAGAAGATAAAGACATGGAGCAGTTATCAAAAGACTTATTTGAGTATGTACTGGCAGTAGCTTCTGGCAAGAAAGTAAAAGCAGAGGAAGCAGGCTTTCATGATATGGCTATTTTTAAACAGGGTGTTACATTATAGCAATGGAAATCTAAATTTATTATCATTTTTATAATATGAAAGTTTGCTGTTTTACATTGCTTTCAAAATGGTGGATTTTACTTAATCAATAAGAATCAAGAAGCGTTGCTTAATGCTATTTAATAGTCATTTAGCAGCGCTTCTTTTAAAGCATTAATTACTTAAATTACTTTTTTATTTTCACTTTCATAACAAAGCTATCTTTACTATAAACCCTCTTTATGATAGGAGCAGCAGGCTTAGTTACTTTCTCCCACCTTGCATAAAGTTTGTAATCTTGTTTACTTTTCTTTTGGATGACTGTAATTTTTGTTGTGAACTTTTTATCGGTGTACCAACCTTTAAAAATATATCCTTTTCTTGTAGGTGCATATAGCTTTATCCTTTTGTTATAATATGCGTATTGATTTTTGGCATTGTTGGTTCCACCATTTAATTTGTAAGTAATTTTATAGCCCACTCTGATTTTGCAAATAGCCTTAATACTATTATTATCATTTGATATGGCAGTAACAGTGGCATAACCATAAGCCTTTCCGGCTACATTACCGTTTTCGTCTACGGTTGCAACTTTTGGTTTATTGCATGTCCAGGTAATGGAAGGGTTGGTAGCATCTTGAGGACTAACGGCAGCAGTTAGTTTTTCTGTGCATCCTTTTGCAACGTTAAGTGTTGTGTAAGGGAACGTAATTGAGGTTACGCGAACTTCATTTGATTCTACGGCTATCATACAGGTTGCACTTATATTGCTGCCATCATTAGCAGTTGCAGTAATCACAGTATTTCCCTCAGCCAAAGCCTGTATGGATCCATTTGGGTCAACAACTGCCACAGCCTCATTGGAGGAGAACCAGCTAAGCGTTTTATTACTTGCATTATCAGGAGTAACAGAACTGTTTATAGTTAACGATTCTCCGATCTTAAGAGTAGCGGCATTTGTAGAAAAGCTAATAGCGGTTACCAAAACACTAGAAGGGGTAATTGGTTTTACAGCGCCAATATAGGAAATATCACCTGCTCCATTGCTAGAAAGAAAGCTTGATGAGACAGGGCACATATAATCGCCATAGTGAATCGTTCCATCTGCATTTCTGGTGTAGCTGTCAGGAGTCGTTACACTGACAAAATCATTAGCTGTTATCGTGTCATTACCATCGCTAAAGAAATAGGAATTCACAACATTACCGGAGATATAATCACCCTTTGTATCTACGTCGTAGTCGCTTCGATAGGAAATATTATTGGTAAATATTCCTTGTTGCGAAGCTGTCTTATATGGATTGAGCCGGAATATGTAGTTATATCTATCATTATTAACTGAGGTACAATTTGTAATAGTAAGTACGCCTGTGTTGAAATTATCGGTGAAGCCGTCCAAGCCATTAGAAAATGCCAGACAGCCTGTTACAATATGGTCAACGGCATAACCTTCACCTCCTAACTTAAATCCATTGTTTCCGTTTTTATAGGCAATACAGTTTTGTATAGTAATTGGTTCGTTTTTTGCATCCCCCAACTTGTTAAATAAATCCCAACCATCGTCCGCATTTTCGTAGGAAATACATGAATCAAATAGGTTTCCTTTTCCAACGCCTAATTTGGCAGCAAAGCCATCTGCGTTAATACCGGAAGCATCAACATTTTGAAAGGAAGTACATTTTGTTATGGTATTGTTTTCAGGCCAGGTCAAAGGGTCAGTGTCAGAGCCCATACCAAGTTGAAAGCCTGTATCCTCATTACCGTAAAACGTACAGCTATCAAAGGTATTATGATTTCCATAAACTCGGATGCCGGCAGAGTTTGATCCTGTAATTGCGATGCCCTTAAAGTTTAAATAACTTGCTTTAACATATGAATTACCACGAAAGATTACGTTTTCGCCATTATAAGCGGTCAATGTCTTTGTGCCACCTGAGCTTCCAGAGTAGATACTCTCAACTTCAAGTGGACCATAGATTCCTTCCCTAAGATAGATTGTGTGACCCTCTGCTATGTAATGAAGTGCAGTATCCATATCAAGTGGTGAATCTATATCTCCCGTTGCAGTGCTTGTACCATTTACGGATACAAATAGGTCCTTTTGATAAGCTTCATTTCTTGTTACGGTAAAGCTGTCAGTTTTAGAGACGTCACTTGAAATGTAATTGATTTCAAAGCTTGTAGTATCTTTTGTCAGGGTAGTTGGAAGCTCATATATTTCACCTGCTGTTACATTTCCTGCTGGCTCTATTACAGAACCATCCTGTGTGATTGAAACAATGCCATCAAAGTTGGCACGAAATGCTACGGTATAATTGCTTGAGCTTGTTGTTTGATTCGATAGATTTATAAAGGATAAATCATATGAATCAGGCACAAAATTGCATGGAGAGGTATTGGCATCTGAGGTTTCAAGATAAATATCGGTAAAAGTTACTTTTGCGTTACGGGAAGCGAAGAAGCCAATGTACATTGTATCTTTATCAATAATGGCTAGACGATCGGCATCATCAATGCTGCCACTGGATGAATTTCCTTTTGCATCTGTGTAAGTAGTAACAAAACCGTTATCGTTTCTTTCCAGTCGAAGAGTAATGAAGTCATTGCTATCATAGGATTCACCGTTAGCAGGCGTTATGTCTGTAGTTACTTTTCTGGATTTATCCGTGTTTATTTGAGCGAATTTAGTAGAGCTATAAGAAATATGTGCATTGCCATAAGGATAAAAGACACCATTTCTTTGATACGATACAAGATTAAGCGGAGTATTTGTATCCTTAGCATTTGCCAAAACCATAGTAACGGCTGAGTTAGAAGCAGCAGGAAGTTCTTCATAGCCCTCTGCCATAGGATTTTGTCTGGCAGCACCGATGACATCTCTTGCCATAACGCCAACAGCCTCTTGCTTACTCGGTGTTGTGCCGTTTTCAGGACCAAATTGATTAATAAATACTTTGGCTTCCAATACAAAGTTTTTGTTCGTTGGAAGTGCTGTGTAGTAAAAGGTTAAACCATCATGTGCATTAGCAATTTTGCCTCCGCGGCTTTCTATCACAACAGCATCCTTAGTTTCAGAAACAGCATTTGTATCGGTTGAGTCAATAACACTAATTTGTGTCTCAGTTGCATATTGAGTACCGATTTTTTCTGGTAAAATCGTTGATTGAAAGTCTAAATCAGTAGATTGACCAAAGGTGATGCCTTGCCAGGTATAATTACTGGCTTCGTTTGCAGAACTCGAAGTTGTCGAGCTCACAGCGGTAACAGTTTGATCATCCATTAGATTAGCCGGCTTTTCTTCTAAACTTTGTGCTGATTGTGCAGTTTCAGTAACAGACGCATTGTTATCTTCTGATTCGGTTCCGGTTATATTTGTTGTTTCATCCATATTGAGATCCCCTTCAATTAAAGAACTACTTTCTATTGTAGAAGTTTTATTGGAAGAACAATTGTAAACGTTTGCAATTTTTATTACAGAATATGACGCTAATGTTGTAAAACCAGTGTTAGAAAACATAACAGTACTGGCAAGAAGCATGGCTAAAGTTTTAGAAAATACTTTTTTCAATTCTATTCCCCCTATGTTTCACCCTTATTAATAGTTACTTAACTTTGATAATTATCATTAAAAATGATAGCACTTTAACAATGACATGTAAACGTTTGCAGGCTATAAAAATAAAAACTACTAAAATGCATAATAATTTAATAAAAAATTGTACAATATATACAAATTAATTTCTGACTATTTAAAAATGAAAGTTGAATTGTAAGAGAACAAAGCACGTTCTTTTATAATTAAAAAACATTAGTCTTGTAAAGTCATAAAGCAAATTTTGAGAGGTGAGCCAAATTTTCTTAACAGGGTAAAAAAAATAATGTACCTCTGGCAAAAGGTACATTATCATTTAGGACAATAGAACTTGGCAAAATTCTATTGATATGCTCCATAATATGAAATGGGTTAACATAGTATGGAGCATAGGTATTAAAATCTATTCCAATTCAAAGAAATGTAAATCTTTGAACTAAAATCATAAAAGTATAAAAACTATCTTTGAACTCTTCCTGAAGCATCTCCACCGGCTAAGGTATCAACTTCTTTTCTTGATACGAGGTTGAAATCTCCTGGAATTGTATGCTTAAGAGCAGAAGCAGCTACACCGTATTCAAGAGCAGCCTTGAAGTCTTTACCGTCCACTAATCCGCAGATTACACCTGCTGCAAATGAGTCACCACCGCCTACACGGTCTACAATTGGATGTATGCTGTATTCCTTTGAATGATAGAATTCTTTTGTTTCTCCTTTGTAAATACAAGCTGACCAGCCATTATCAGACGCTGAGTGGCTTACTCTTAATGAACTGATTGCATATTTAAATCCAAATTTAGCTACCATTTGTTCAAAAATATCTTTGTATCCGGCTAACTCAAGATCTCCGCTTGTAACATCAGTATTTCCAGGCTTGAAGCCTAATACTAATTCTGCATCCTCTTCATTTCCGATACAAACATCTACATATTGCATTAAGCTAGTCATTACCTTTTGTGCTTTTTCGGAAGACCACAATTTTTTACGGAAGTTAAGGTCTACAGAAACTGTCACATTATGTCTTTTTGCTGCTTTAAGAGCTTCTTCAGTCAAAAGTGCAGCAGAATCAGAAACAGCAGGAGTAATTCCGGTAAAATGGAACCAATCAGCTCCTTCAAAAATTTTGTCGAAATCAAAATCTTTAGCAGTTGCAGTTGCGATTGATGCATGTGCTCTGTCATAAACCACTTTCGATGGTCTCATAGAAGAGCCTGATTCTAAGAAGTAAATACCTAGTCTTTCGCCGCATTTTGCGATATTTTTAGTACCTACATTATATTTTCTAAGAGCTGCAACGGCACATTCACCGATTTCATTATCCGGCACAGCCGTAACAAATTCAGCGTCATGTCCATAATTAGCAAGAGAAACAGCAACATTTGCTTCTCCACCGCCGTAATTTACGTCAAATTCATCTGCCTGTATAAATTTCTCATTATTAGGTGTTGATAGTCTTAACATAATCTCACCCATAGTAATAACTTTAGCCATTATTAATTCCTCCATTACATGAATAATCTTGTATTTAACATAATATATCTAAAAAAATCTCTTATTTTTGTACTAAATGTACTGCGAAGCCGCTTAATTCTCCAACAAAGTAAATTGCCTTTAAGTTGCCCTTGTCATCTGTTTTTGCTGTGCTTTCGTCAAACTTAAAACCTTGCATTTCCATATGGAATTTAGCACGTTCGATGTAATTTGTAGCGATTGCAATGTGACCATGAGCGCCAAGGTATGGAGTTTTCATAACTTCAATACCACTTCCTGCAAAAATTGAACTTGAGCCAGCTTTCTTTTCAAAACCAAACATTTTTTCAAAGGAGTTTGCAGTGGAATCAGCCTCAGTCTCATTGGAAGCATTAATTCCCACATGCTTTAATTCAAAGCCTAACATACTTGTTACAGCTTCTTTTGTTAAACGTGTAATTTCATCAAATTTACCAGCTTTTACCAAAGCATCACTTACCATCCAACTGCCGCCGCAAGCAATAATTTTAGGGAAATCCAGATAATTTGTTATGTTATTCGCGTTAATTCCGCCTGTTGGCATGAACTTTATATTTACGTATGGAGCAGCCATTGCTTTAATCATATTGATTCCGCCGGCAGCTTCCGCGGGGAAGAATTTAACAACATCAAGACCTAATTCGATTGCCTGTTCAATATCACTTGGGTTAGAGGTGCCCGGTGTTACAGGAATACCCTTATCAACACAGTATTTTACAATCTTGGGATTTAAGCCTGGGCTGACGATAAATTTGGCACCTGCAGTAACTGCTGCATCCACTTGTTCAATTGTTAATACGGTTCCGGCACCAACTAACATTTCAGGAAAGTCAGTCGTCATAATTTTAATTGCTTCAGCAGCACATGCAGTTCTAAAGGTAACTTCTGCACAAGGAAGACCTCCGTCACATAATGCCTTTGCTAATGGTTTTGCATCCTTTGCATCATCAAGCTTAATAACTGGTACAATACCAATTTTTTGAATTTTTTGTAATATCTCGTTCATTACGATTTCTCCTTTTCATTTTCTAAAAAGTGTAGTATCTTAGCAGAATATGCTGTAATATGAATAAACAGCATCTAACTTAGTTTTGACAGGTATTTAAAACTACGAATACGTATAGCATACCAAAATTGTTATATTCGTAGCATATGTTGTTTCATAATACAAAACCATGTTTCATATAACGATACCATAGTTAAATTATACTATCATTTAATCAGATGTCAAGATAAAACAAAATTTTTGATCAATAATCTTTCACAGAAATAAAACTTACTAGGAAACAAACTTTTAATGAAATAATCATAATTTAAAATTTGAATATAATTATTATGTAGAATTTTAATAGGTTGTCATTTGCCTCAAAGCGTGGTAGAATAACAATGTTTCACAAGGCGGAACGGGTTTCATTATTTCATACCGTAACGATTGACTTAATAATAGAATAAATGAAACATAGCAAAGATGGCAAAATTTATAGGTCTTTGCTTAAAATGGAGGAATATGAATGACTGAAAATACATCAAATAAAAATCCAATCCAATCGGCAGAGAGGATATTTCAAGTGCTGGAAACACTGGCACAAATGGGTCCTATTGGTCTTATGGATTTAAGCAATCATTTAGAGCTTCATAAGAGCACGGCTCATCGATTACTTATGTCACTTATCTACATGGGGTATGCCAGACAGGACGAAGATACGCAAAAGTATATGCTATCTTATAAAATTGTAGGGCTGTCGGGACAGTTATTGGACAAAATTGATATTTTACCCATTGCACACTCTTATATGAAACAATTAGCGGAGCAAAGTCAGGAAACGGTGCATTTGGTTCAAAGAAATGACAATGATATTATATATATTGACAAAGTAGAGTCAAAAGTCAGCTCTATTCGAATGGTATCGCAAATTGGTATGATACATCCCATGTACTGTTCAGGAGTAGGAAAAGCAATATTAGCAACACTGTCAATAGAGGAAGTGACAAAAATATGGAATGCAAGTTTGATTGAGAAGAAAACATCAAAGACTATTGTTTCTTTAGAGGAATTGTTTAAAGTACTTGAAATTGTACGAGAGCGCGGATATGCTATGGATGATGAAGAAAACGAAATTGGTGTTCGATGTATTGCGGCTTGTATTTATGATTATAGAGGAAAGGCAAAATATGCTTTTAGCATTTCAGCTCCAGTTAGCAGAATGGCAGATGAGAGAATTAAGGAACTGTCTAGCCATGTGCTTCAGGTCAAAAATGATTTATCTCTGGCACTTGGTTATCGGGTAAAAAAATAGAAAATGAAAGAAAGAGTTCTACTATGCATAAAGTATTAATAATGTGTATAGTAGATTTTTTATTATAATAAGAAAGACCTCGTTACAAATTTTGGTTGCCACCTGTTCAAAAATCGCATGGAAGGAGGAACATACAATGAGGCGATTTATAAAAATAGTAGTATTGGTGTTAGTTTCGTCATTTCTTTTGAATGGCTGTTCAATGGAGGAATCAAGCAATGAAAAACTGCGTGATTTAGAATTTACGGTTGTTAGTGAAAGTGATATACCGGAAGAACTTATGAAAATTATAGAAGAAAAGAAAACCAGTGAGTTTAAAATTACATATACAGATAATGAGAGCCTTTATATTTGTGTTGGCTATGGAGAGCAGCAGACCGGAGGCTATAGCATTGCAGTTAATGATTTATACTTAACAAGCAATGCCATTTATATTGATACAAATTTGATTGGACCGTCAAAGGATGAGAAAATCAGCGAAGGTCTGTCCTATCCTTATGTGGTAGTAAAAACAGAATATATAGACAAAAATGTTGTTTTTGAATAAAATAGTAATTATAAGACACAAATGAAGGAGTGATAACTTGATAAAGACAAATGCTATGAGAATATTAGAAAAGGCTGATATTCCTTTTGACACGAAAGAATATGAAGTGGATGAGAATGATTTATCCGGAGAGCATATTGCTAATCAGCTTGGTCTTGATTGTCAGCAGGTTTTTAAAACATTGGTTGCAAAAGGTGACAAAAATGGGATTATGGTATTTTGCATTCCTGTAAATGAAGAATTAGATTTTAAGAAAGCTTCTGCACTGACAAAGGATAAGAAAATTGAAATGGTGCATGTAAAAGAGCTGTTGGGATTGACAGGTTATATAAGAGGAGGCTGTTCTCCAATTGGGATGAAGAAGAAATTTCCGACTTATCTTGATGAGACAATAATCCTTTTTGATTTTATATATGTGAGTGCAGGAATAAGAGGGGCACAGATTATTATAAAGCCAGATGATTTAATCGCATTTACACAAGCGCAGACAGCAAATCTAGTAAAATAAGAAAAGAGAGCCATTGCAAAACTAATTGTATTAGGTTAGTTTTGTAACAGCTCTTTTTGTTTTTTATTTCATAGAAAAGACCTTGTTGTTAACGCTAAAAGTTTTGTTTCTATGAAATAAAACACATTGAGCACGAATGCATGTGGAAAATATAACTATCTATTTGATACATTGATGGGAGATTAGTTGAATTTAAGTTTTCAATTTTTTATTATTTTATACAAAAAACTATAATATTTGACAAAAAACTAAAAATCCATTCGTGTTGGCTTGAAAAATACAATGAGGTACTCTATAATGAAAATGGAGTATAGAACGTGAATGGGAGGGTGCCATGAAGAAAGTACCGTTTCTTTTTGAACTCATTGTGTTATTGGTCTTATTACTTGTGATACCTACGAGTATTGTTACTTACTACAGCAGCAAAAGTATGCTCAAATATTCAGAAGAAGAGATAGCAGAATCGGCAATGGCTAGGCTGGAATCAAACAGCGATTTAATTGAACTTGTATTAAATAATACAGTAAGAAATGTTTTACAGATAGTAAAGGGAAGTACTTTTAACACCCTAAGGGATGCAAATACATATACAATTTTAAATCATGATTACGATAATATCAGTAAAGCTTTTGTGATCGTCGATGCATTGAATGAAATTGTAAATAATAATACAGCGGTACATTCTGCATTTTTTTATTTAGACGATGCGGACTATTTAGTATCAACTGATAAAGGAATTGTCAGATTGGATTCCTATGAGAGTATTGACTGGCTTACCAAAGCTCAAGAGCAAATGTCAGGTCCAAGCGGATTGTGGTATCCCAGAATATTAACTTCACAGTCGGTGAAGGATACGGAGAATGGTGATATGCAGGAAATGGAAGTCATTTCTTATGTATATCGGCTTAGTAAGCTTGTTACGGCAACAAAGGGAACCATTGTTATCAATGTTTCAGAGGATGAGATTTGTAAATATTTAAATTCTAGCCGCTTTGGAACCGAAATGGATGGGATGCTGATTGATAAAAATGGCATTGTGATTTCGGATGTGGATAAGAGTAAGCTTTTTAAGGAGTTAGAAGATGAAGCACATATCAAAGACATGCTAAATAGCGGGAATAATTCGGGTTTTGAGTACGTAAGCAACAGCAAAGAGAAGATGTTATATACTTATTATCGGACGTCTTTCAACGACTGGACCTATGTAGCCAAATATCCGATGGCCAAGCTGATGGCAAAATCGTACAATATGAGAACGAGATATACATTGCTGACCATTATCATTATTATAGTGGGAACCATGCTTGCTATTTTTGCTGCCTCAAGATTTTCAAAACCGATGAGACAATTAATCAAGGATTTAAAAAGTAGGGAGGGCGTCGAATACAACCGGAGTAAAAATGACTTAACCTTTATTGCAAATGCATTTTCTCAAATCCAAAAGCAGGAGGAAAATCTGCATAAGCTCTTAAAAGAGAGAGAGGAAGAGACGAAAAATTTAGCTCTTAACAATTTGATGATGGGTGAAATTACAAATGAAACAGAGTTGAATGAAATAAAAAAACTGTTTCCATACAATCACTATATTGTAGCGCTGGCTTCCGTGGATAACATGAAAGCTTATTTGCATGAAACAAACCATGATATTAGAAGTTATCAAAGATATGTTTTATTTGAGAAAATTGAAAGAAGCTTTCCAGATGGTTATAAGGTCAGTTGTGTACGCTATATTGGCGGTATGCTTGGAATTATTATTAACATGAAAGAATATGATCATAGTAAGGTTCCAAGAACAATTGGTAATGTTTTAACTATATTAAAAAATGAAGCTGCTCAGGTAATGGGATATACCATTACGATTGGTGTGAGTGCGGTTCATAATAATTATGAAGGAATTAAGGATTGCACGTCAGAGGCTTCAGAGGCTGTTAAAAGTCGGCTGGTAGAAGGCCGCAACAGCATTATATTTTGGAAATCCAAGAACAATGAGAAGATAAAATATCATTATTCCTATAATAGTGAAAAAAAGATATTAAATTATTTAAATACGGGAGATAAGAATAGTATTGAGCAAGAATTAAAGATGATGATAAATGAGATTAAGAGTTTTCCTAACGTTTCAAATGACAATATTGTATTTATCTTTAACCAGTTAGCAGGAGCTACTGTCAAATATATGGCAGAACATAATATGAATACAAATAGATTGGTTGGACATAACAGCAATATTTATTCTAATATAGCTGAATTTGATACTCTCGAAGAAATTGAAGCTTATTTAAATGACTTGTATCGGGCAATTATTGAAAGCTCTTCCCAAGATCATGACATGAATGAAGTCAGATATTGGGAGCAGATTATGAAGTATATTAATAAGCATTATAAGGAGGAAATTGTTTTTGAGGAATTGGCAGAGAAGATAGGAATCAGTTATTCTTATTTAAGAAAACTTGTGAAAGAGGAAACGGGTAAAAGCTTAATGGATAATGTCAATCTATTAAGGATAGAAGAAGTCAAGCGCTTGCTGCTTCATTCCAATTTAAATATATCCCAGATAGCAATTGAGGTTGGATATCGTAATGTTCAAAGTGTCAACCGATTTTTTAAAAAATATGAAGGAGTGTCTCCAAGTGATTTTAAAAATAATCAATAAAACATCAGTATATACCGAATGCCTAAAGATAGTAATTACATTAACCCATACAATTTGTTGAAATAGCACAAACTGTATGGGTATTTTTTTGATTAATTCGAATCGTTTTTGATTATAAATAGATAAAAAAGAGTGAAATAATAGATTGTAAAACAAGTAAGATTAATCAATAAATTAAAAAAAAAGCAGTAAAATCCAAGGTTTTATTAGTGTCAAAAATGATGGTATGTATCAAAAATGATGATTTACAAAAGCATTACTGCCAATTATAGTGTGTTTAATTGAGCATGTGAAGATGCACAATAGGAAAACAAAACAGGAGGAGCAGATTATGAAGAGTGCCGGTTGGGTAAAGGATGGAATAAATACAAAAAGAACAAAGCCGTTAGGAACAAATAAGCATGGTGCTTTGTTCTATTTAAAGAGAGATTGGCAATTGTATCTACTATTACTGATTCCATTGGTATTTGCTTTGATTTTTAAATATGGCTCAATGGCAGGTCTTGTGATTGCATTTAAGGACTACAAAATACTCAAAGGTTTTGCAGGAAGCAAGTGGGTAGGTTTTCAGGTATTTGAAAAGGTTTTTGCTATGAGAGATTTTGGCAAATCAGTCAGAAATACGTTATTGCTGAATGGCTTGACACTTATATTTGGTTTTCCGATGCCAATTTTGTTAGCTTTACTGCTAAATGAAATCAAAAATAAGTATTTTAAGAGTATCACGCAGACATTACTTTATTTACCACACTTTTTATCTTTTGTCATCATTGGAGCTATTGCCTACCAGATATTTGGGCAGGCATCCGGTATAGTGAATAATCTGATTGAGGCATGCAATGGAACGAGAATACCGTTTTTGCAAGAGGATAACCACTGGCTCATTACCTACGTAGCCATCAGTGTATGGCAAAGTATGGGATGGGGTACGATTATTTATTTGGCCGCAATTACAGGTGTGAATACTGAATTATATGAAGCTGCAACAGTAGATGGCGCAGGAAGATGGGCAAAATGTATCAATATTACTTTGCCATGCATTAAGGGAACCATTGTTACATTATTGATAATGAACTTGGGTAAGATTATGGGCGGTTCCTTTGAAAGTGTATATGCATTGATGAATGTTGCAACTACGAAATTTACAACTACTATTCCTGTCCTAGTATACAACTATGGCATCAAGAGCGGTAAATTCAGCGAGGCAACGGCAATTGGACTGTTTCAGTCGGTGGTTGGACTTATATTGGTATTGGCTGCTGACCGATTTGCAAAGAAGCTTGGCGAAGAAGGTTTACTGTAAGGGAGGACTTAAAGATGGATTCTGCAACAAAAATAATTTTACCAAAAACGAATAAAGCTTGGACAAAGGCGAAAGCAAAAAATCGTGTCATTGATATTTTCATTTATTCATTTATCTTAATTGTTTCGTTAACCTGTGTATTGCCTTTTATACATGTATTGTCTAAATCAATCAGCAGTGAAGCATATGTAATCGCGAACAAAATTATTCTATTACCAAAGGGTATTACCCTGTCAGCCTATAAAAAAATTTTTGCTGATGCAAGTATTATCCGATCTTTTTATGTATCCGTTGTTGTAACCTTTTTGTTTACCATTTTAGGAATGATTATTACGATATGTGCTGCATATCCTCTTTCTAGAAAGCAATTAAAAGGCAGAACGGCTCTGACATTTATATTTATGTTTACCATGTATTTTGCGGGTGGAATTATCCCAGAATACCTTTTAATGAATCAATTAGGCTTATTAGACAGTTGGTCAGCTCTAATTTTACCCTTGGCATTTAGTCCATATAATTTATTAATTATGAAAACATCGCTTCAAAGTTCGATACCAGACAGCTTGATAGAGTCAGCCTATTTAGATGGTGCAGGGCAGATTCGGATTTTAAGAAGTATCGTATTGCCGCTGTCAAAGCCAATCATAGCAACACTATCACTATTTTATGCGGTAGGCAGATGGAACGCTTATCAAGATGCACTGTTTTACATAAAACAAAGAACGGATTTAAGACCTTTACAGCTAAAGCTATATTATCTGGTAGTGGCAGCAACCGAGAGTTTTCAGGCAGCAGTGGAGGGATCCGCGCAGCTAACCAATCCTGAAGTACTAAAGGCTTCTTGTATTATGTTTGCTACAATACCGATTATATGTATTTATCCCTTTGCACAGAAATATTTTGTGCAAGGAACGATGATTGGTTCTGTAAAGGGCTAAGACAGATAGTTCATTAGGTGAATCCTAATACTATATAAAGGTTCTATATAAAAGGAGGTATAAGTATATGAAAAAGATGTTCAAAAAGGCAGCAGCGCTATTCTTAGCGTGTTTCATGGTGACCGTTTCACTTGGTGGGTGTAATAAAAGTGAAACAACGGATGCAACATCAACTGATATCACAAAGGATCAAGCAGCCGAAACCGACAATCAGACAACAGACCAGTCATCAACAGGAGGATATGCAGATTATTCAACAGGCTTTAAGGAAAATGTTAAAATCCAAATTCCTGTTTATGACAGAGCCTTTGAAGGCTTTAATGTAACGGATAACTATTATACACAATGGATACAAAAGGAGTTTGGAGACAAATATAATGTAACGGTTGAATTTGTGTCGATTGGACGAACTACTGAGGTAACCGATTATACGCAAATGCTGGCGGCCGGAACTGCTCCAGATATTATTTTCCACTATGACATGCCGCAGGCATTGGCATATTATGGTGAAGGAGCTATGCAGGAACTGGATTTAGGAGAAATTGCAAACTATGCTCCGACTTATTTTGAAAGCATGGGAGAATCAATTTCAAAATATGGATCAGTTGAGGATAAGCCAACCTTTTTCTTTGCAAAGCGTACGGATGCCTATAACTGGTTGACCTTAATCCGTCAAGATTGGTTGGATAAAGTAAATATGGAAATGCCACATAATTTAGAAGAATATAACGCCGTATTAAAGGCTTGGAAGGATGCCGGCCTTGGCAATGGTGGTGGAAAATTAGAACAAAATAATTTTACCTATGATTATGCGTTTCGTGAATGGCCAATTGACGAAAAGCAGAGGGCATTGTACTCAGACCTTTCAGTGGCAGCACTTCCTTGGCAGCCTACATACGATTTTTTAAAGAATTTAAATTATGAGTATAACAATGGGTTAATCGATCCTGAATTTTACCTAAACACGGATGACGCTGCAACGAAAGCTGATTTTGTAGCTGGTTCATCAGGAGTTTATGCTCTGTATTTGGCAAGCAGTACCGATGTAATCGGCAGTCTGTTGGCAAATGATTCAGATGCAAAGCTGGCAGTTTTAGACCCGGCAGCCATGGTGCCTGAAGGAAAACAGCCCCAGTCAAGAGCTTATTGGCCTTTTGGTATGATTATGGGAATCAATTCCACTACCTCTGATGAAGAAAGAGTGGCTATCTGGATGTATCTTGAGTGGATGAGCCAGCCGGAAAACTTATTTTTTTTACAAAATGGTGTAGAAGGAGAAACCTATACGTTAGATGCAGATGGTCTGGCAGTTAAAAATACGGATTATACTGGTGAATCACAATTATCACAAAACAATAATAAAGATTATTGGTGTCTGGTAACAGAAAGTGCACAATATGACAAGGATGAACTTAATTACAAAGCAAATCTTGCAAATTGGGCTCCCTCTGGGTATGAATATTTAATTGAAGACTCCTATGAATATTTTAATAATTACAAGCAATATATGACAGCCGACGCATTATATTCAGTTGTAGTTGAAAGCGTTGCAGAGTACAAGACAACATTAAATGATTTATGGAAAGAGCTTTATGTGAAATGTGTAATAGCATCGGAGGCTGATTTTGATGCTGTTTACAAGCAGGCGGTAGAAGATTATAATGCAGCAGGATATCAGGATATTCTTGATGAAAAGACGCAGGCAATTGAGGCTGGAAAATACAACTAAATAAAATTATTATTTTACCAATTCATGTAAATAATTCCCCTCCTGTGGTATGATAGGAGGGGATATTTTAGTAAAATCTTTATGGAGGATATTATGTTTAAAATTAATTATGATAAGGATCAGATACTACAGGTAATTGATAACATAGTGAGAAAAACCATGACAATGGATATGACATGGGAATGGCCTTGCGGTGTAGCTTATTATGGCATTGCAGAGGCCTATGAAATTACAAAAAATAAAGAGTATTTAGAAATGTTATCAGATTTTACTGAAGAATATATTGCACTTGGACTGCCGGAATGGAATGTCAATACCTGCGCTATGGGACATGCAATGATTACACTTTATGAGGCAACCAATGATGAAAAATACTGGGAAATAGTATTGAGCAAAGTAGATTATCTTAGAAACCATGCACTCCGCTTTGGTGATCGTGTGCTTCAACATACAGTATCTGATAAGAATGATTTTCCGGAGCAGGCTTGGGCAGATACTCTTTTCATGGCGGCATTCTTTTTGTTGCGAGTAGGAATCAAGTTAAAGGATAAAGAAACAATAGATGATGCACTGAATCAGTATTACTGGCATATCAAATATCTGCAAGATCCGGCAACCAGTCTTTGGTATCACGGATATAATAACATAAATAAGGATCATATGTCAGGTTTTTACTGGGGTAGGGCAAATGCATGGGCAGCCTATACGATGTCTCAGGTAGGAAGAAGACTTCCAGAGGCTTATTTATACCCAATTTATATGGATATTGACTGTGCATTAAGGGATCAGCTTGGAGCAATTAAGCTGTTGCAAACCGAAAATGGTTTATGGAGAACCATATTGGATGATGTAGAAGCCTATGAGGAAGTATCAGCTTCCTGCGGAATTGCAGCAGCAATGGTTACGAATAAGAATCCATTGCATACCAAGTATATCCAAAAGGCATTAGATGGAATACTTAAGAATATTACAGAGGATGGAAGGGTACTTAATGTGTCAGGCGGAACAGCTGTGATGAAAGACAGAGATGGATATAGAAATATACCAAAGAATTGGATTCAAGGCTGGGGACAAGGGCTTGCCCTTTCCTTTTTAACAGCAATTATAAATGATAAATAAAAAAGTATAAAAGGAGAATCAATAAATTATTATGATTTTCCTTTTACCATTTCATCTTTGGTGCTGCACAATTATTTTCACGTATGGCAGCTCTTAATTCTACAAAGCAGCCACATACCCGGCACATACCTTGATAGTAATCAGGACATGTAATGCAGATTTCCAAACGACGCTCGTATTCTACCTCATTTACCTTAATTTCCTCATCCAGATTATTAATATATTCATATAAATGTGTAAAATACTCAGCATCCGGAAAGTCTTTCAGAAGACATTTCTTACAGATACGATTCGTTGTCGTGTCACTCATATTTTTCTCTCCCATAGAATTTAAATATTGTTTCTTCGTTAACTGATCAAGAAAAACAAATACTCGCATTGTTCGTGCTTGTTTTTCTTTTGATAAGTTACAGTAACAGTATAGCATTTTTTTAGTTTTTTTCAATTTGTGTTATAAATTGTATATAACAAAAATATAAATAGAGTAGCAGATTTATGAAAATGTAAAGTGGAGGGGAATGTATTGGAGCTCATTAAAAAAAATATACATATGAACGGATTAAAAGGAAAAGCTGTCAATCAAATTACCTTAGAAGACGACTATAATGTACCGGATAGTAAAGCAGATGTGTTAAAAATTATACAAGATGATAGTGAAATCATTGTAACGGAGGTTAAGGCGGCTGATGGGCATGCACTGGTAAGAGGTAAGCTGAAATTTAGTATTCTATACGTAAGTGATTCTCCGGAAGAAAAAATACAAAGCTTATCAGGTGAAGTCCCTTTTGAGGAAACGATTAATATTGAGGGGGCTATGGATGGCGATAGTATTAAAATGAAATGGGACACGGAAGATTTTAATGTATCGCTAATCAATTCCAGAAAGATTAGTATTAAGGCCATTGTGACCTTTATCCTTTGTATAGAACAAATCGTAGATGAAGAAACAACAGTGGATGTTGTTGGAGAAGATGATGTTCAAAGCTTGAAAAAGGGAATGGATATTATAGAGCTTGCAGTTAATAAGAAAGATATTTTTAGAATTAAGGATGAAATTGCAATTAACTCTAACAAACCGAATATTTACGAAATTGTATGGTATAACTGTCAATTAAGAAATCTGGATGCAAGGCTGATGGATCAAAGTATTTCTATTAAGGGTGAGCTGGATGTATTTGTACTATATAAAGGTGAGGATGAAGAGCGCTCTCTTCAATGGCTTGAAACTTCGATTCCATTTAGTGGAACTGTAGATTGCAGCGGTTGCAATGATGGTATGATAGGAGACATTGAGATTTCACTTGAACATTGTGAAATTGAAGCAAAGCCCGATTATGATGGCGAACAAAGATTAATTAACGTAGATTGTGCATTGAATCTGGATATTAAATTGTATGAAGAAAATCATGTTGACATTATAGCAGATGTATATTCACCTCATAAGGAACTAACGCCCGTAACACAGGAGGGTAATTTTGAAAGTCTTGTGGTGAAGAATTTTGCAAAAGCCCGCGTTACCGACAAGGTTAAGATTCCGAATAATCAAGCAAGAATATTACAGATTTGTCATACGACAGGTGATGTTAAAATTGATGAGATTATTCCGATTGAGGATGGAATCAGCGTAGAAGGTGTGATTGAAGTAGTGATTTTATACATAACCGCTGATGATAATGTTCCCTTTAATGTTATAAAGGGAGTTATTCCATTTAACCATATTATCGAAGCAAAAGGAATGAATGACACTTCCATAAATAATGTAAGGGCAGATTTAGAACAGCTTACAAGTACTATGATTGACAGCGAAGAGGTAGAAGTCAAGGCAGTTATTAATTTAAATGCCATCGTACTAAATAAAATGACGGAGAATATTATTACAGACATTAATGAAGAACCTTTGGATTATTCGAAACTGGAAGCGTTGCCGGGTATAGTGGGTTATGTTGCGAAAAGTGATGATACTTTGTGGAAACTTGCCAAGAAATATTATACTACTGTGGATAAAATTAAAGAGACAAATGATTTAAACAATGATTTTATCAAGATGGGAGACAGCCTGATCATTGTAAAAAGTGTATAGTTATAAGAGAGGCAGACACCCTGAAACAATTAACAAAAAAGCAAGATGTGTCATTCCATATTGTCTACAGTCTGAAAGCGCCAGTTTTTTAGAAACTGGTGCTTTATTATGTGTGTCAGGCATGACTCTAATCTAGCTAGTGAAAGTCCAGTCATGGGTATTTACCGTCAAGTGTAGCGAACCATAAGTTAGTATCAGTAATGGTATGGATGTAGGAAGTGATGTATCATTCTTGAGCCTACAAACACAATCTTGATACACTAATTACAAAAGTCAATAAAAATAGACATTAAAAGCTTTATCTTGCATAAAATAGTAAAAAAAAGCATATATTGTCGTAAAATAGTTATCGACAAACATTGCAATTTATAAAAAAAATAGTTATAATGTATACAGAATACAACAAAGCTATGAAATATGGGCACTGGAGGAAAATGATGGAACAATTAAAACTAAAAGCTCTTGCAAAAATCAATTTAGGTCTTGATGTTGTAGGAAAAAGAGAAGATGGCTATCATGAAGTGCGAATGATTATGCAGACAATCAATATGTATGACCGGATAGCAATTAAAAAAATAAATGAGCAGGAAATTAAGGTCAAAACTAATTTATATTATTTACCAAATAATGAGAATAATTTAGTATATAAGGCTGCTAAGCTGCTCATTGACGAATTTAAGATACAGCAAGGAGTTAGTATTAACCTTGAAAAATATATTCCTGTGGCAGCCGGAATGGCTGGAGGAAGTTCAGATGCAGCAGCAATTTTGATTGGCATTAATAAAATGTTTAAGCTTGGTTTGACTAGAAAGCAGCTTATGGAACGTGGCGTTAGAATTGGAGCGGATGTTCCCTATTGTATCATGAGAGGGACGGCGCTTGCAGAAGGAATTGGGGAGAAGCTTACACCTCTAAAACCAATGCCAAAATGCTACGTACTGATTGCAAAGCCCGGAATCAGTGTATCGACCAAACTTGTATATGGCAATCTGAAAGCAGATGAAATTTCACATCATCCGGATATTGATGGAATGATAGAAGCAGTCAACAACAATGACCTAACAACAATTGTTGATAAAATGGAGAATGTATTAGAGGGAGTAACAATTAATGAATACCCGGTTATTGAGGAAATCAAGAATATGATGAAAGCAAACGGAGCTTTAAATGCTATGATGAGCGGAAGCGGACCGACTGTATTTGGAATTTTTTCAGATTATGCAAAAGCAAAACGGGCATTTCAAATTATAAATGCGAATCCACAAGTAAAGCAGAGCTATTTAACAAGTGTATATAATAATAGGAGGTAAGGTTTAATGAGCGACATATTAAAAGTAAACATCAACGAATATCTACCACTTAGAGATGTAGTATTCAACACATTAAGACAAGCTATATTAAAGGGAGAATTGCTGCCGGGGGAGCGTCTGATGGAAATTCAACTGGCACAGCGTTTAGGCGTAAGCAGAACTCCGATAAGAGAAGCCATTCGTAAATTGGAGCTGGAAGGTTTGGTAACAATGGTTCCAAGAAAAGGAGCAGAAGTAGCAAAAATAACAGAAAAAAGCTTACGGGATGTATTAGAAGTGCGAAAAGCATTAGAAGAGCTTGCGATGCAAATAGCTTGTGATAAAGTAACTGACAGTGAAATAAAAGATCTCGAAATTGCTCTGGAGGAATTTAAGAAAGCAATCAATTCGAAAGAATTAACTTCCATTGCTGAGGCAGATGTAAATTTTCACGATGTCATCTATAATGCTACTAATAATGAGAAATTAATTCTTATTTTGAATAATCTGCGAGAACAGATGTATCGATACCGAATTGAATACATTAAGGATTATAGCAGCCATGGCAGACTGATTAAAGAGCATGAAACAATGATTGAATGTTTAAAAAATCATGACAAGGAAAAAGCAACTATTGCAATATATAATCATATAGACAATCAGGAAATGGCAGTTGTAAATAGTATTAAAGAAAACGAATAAGATTCACTTTATATGTCAATACTTCCAATATATTACATAAGGGGGTATTGAAATGAAAAAAATAAAAAAAGTCTTTATCATATTTACTATACTTGTAACAGGAATCGTCATTGTAGATCAGATGGGGTTTAGTCAGGCTAATTATAAGGGTACATACAATCAAACAGAGGAGGATGAACTCCAAAATTCTCTTGCTCAGAAAATAATCCGCTTCCATGTTATTGCTGATAATGACAGTGATGCTTCTCAAAATCTAAAGCTTAAGGTGAAAGATAAAACTCTGGACTATATGAAAAATCTGCTTCATGGTGATGAAGATTTGGATGCGACACGGAAAATCCTTGAAGAAAATTTATTAAATATTGAAAATTTTGCATTAGAGGTTGTGAAAAGTGAAGGATACGAATATAATGTAAGTGCAGATTTTGAAACCTGTTATTTTCCAATTAAGGAATATGGAAGTCTGATTTTTCCGGCAGGTGATTATGAAGCGCTTAGAATCAAGCTTGGTAAGGCCGAAGGCAGAAATTGGTGGTGCGTTATGTATCCGAATCTTTGTTTTGTAAATGGCGCATATGCAGTAGTCAGCGATGAAGTGAAAGAAACTTTAGAAAACATGCTTACACCAGATGAATATCACATGCTTTTAGATGGAAGTAAAACAAGAATATCATTTAAATATTTAAATTTTTTGAATCAATAAAAACGCAGTCATTCTTTTTGAATGACTGTTAAGTCTTGAAAAATAATCCATTTGATTAGCCAGCCACTTGTAATAAAAATAATGAGAGAGAATGAAAGTGGAGAATATCATGAGTTTAATCGTTAATGAATTAGAAGAATCTATGATCAAAGAAGCACCAATCGGAGTATTTGATTCAGGAGTCGGAGGTTTAACCGTTGCCAGAGAAATTATGAGTCAGATGCCAAATGAACGTATTGTTTATTTTGGAGATACTGCAAGAGTTCCCTACGGAAGTAAATCGCAGAATACTATTATTAGGTATGCAAGACAGATCATTCGCTTTCTTAAAACCAAACAGGTTAAGGCAATCGTAATTGCGTGCAATACGGCAAGTGCTTATGCCTTAGATACTGTTGAAGCAGAGCTTGACATACCAATTATAGGCGTAGTAAAGCCTGGAGCAAAAGTAGCAGCAGAAACAACAAGAAATGGAAAAATAGGTGTAATTGGAACAGAAGGAACGATAAACAGTGGTATGTATTCAGAATTTTTATATTTAAGAAATTCCGAATTAACCGTTGTAGGAAAGGCGTGTCCGTTATTTGTACCTTTAGTAGAGGAAAACTGGATTAAAGACAGTGTCACAGTTGAAGTCGCAAAAAGATATTTAAGCGAACTAAAGGAATCTGAAATTGATACCCTCATATTGGGCTGCACTCATTATCCTCTGATTCGCTCCACTGTTAGACAAGTAATTGGTGATGGTGTTACATTGGTAAATCCTGCTTATGAAACGGCTCTTGAGCTAAAAGAGCTGCTAGAAAAGAAAAAGTTGATTAATACAAAACCTCAGAAAAATGATGGTTCAGGTTATGAATTTTATGTCAGTGATGCCGCAGACAAATTTAAACAGTTTGCCAATTCCATATTGCCATATGATATAGCAACCACCAAATTAATAAATATAGAAGATTTTTAAGCAGTAACTTTTTGTCATGTAAAATGTGCAAAAGAAATTACCACCGATGGAGGTTAAAATGACAAAAGATGTAATTCTAAGTATATCAGGTCTTCAATTTGACCATACTCAAATAGATGCTGGAGAACCGGTCGAAATCATTACAATTGGAGAATACTATAAAAAGAATGACAAGCACTATATTATGTTTAGTGAAGTAACCGAAGGGTTTACAGGAACTACAAAGAATACTTTAAAGATTAGTAAAGATACCCTTGATATTACGAAAAAGGGAGTGACTAACGTACATATGATATTTGAAAAAAATAAAAAAAATATCACCTGTTATAATACACCCTTTGGTAATCTGATGGTTGGTATTGCTGCGAAAGATGTAATTATTGCAGAAGAGGAAGAAAATATTGATGTGAATGTAGATTATACACTATACATTAATTATGAGCATCTTGCAGAATGTAGCATAGCGATTAATATAAAATCAAAAGATGCCAAAAATTTTTCACTGGAACAGTAGAGCCACATAATAAAAATATAAAAAGAAAAGATAAAGAGCTGATTCAATTGAACAGCTCTTTAATGGTTTTATTTTTTATTTTTGTCTTTCGTAAATTTTGAAGTCATTCTTTTGAAAAATCCCTGTTTCTTAGCAGGAGCTTCCAAAGGACCGCGTACACCCTTTACACTAGTAATATAAATACCGCTGACTACTGCCTTTACTTCCTTTTTTAATGGAACAAGATCAAAAATCTTTTCATCACATATTAAAGTCATAACCTTAGGACCCACCTTAGCTTTTACAATTGGTAGTTTAGAGCCGCGAAGCAGCCTTGGTGTCTGATCTAATACCATAGCAGGTAATCCTGCTTCCTTTAGTTTCATCCTCTTTTTATCAATAATTAACATTGTTACATTCTGTTTTGCTGCTTCAATCTGTTGCTGCTGCGCCGTCTGCTTTTTCTCCAGCCTTTTGCCAAGAAAATACAAAACAACTAAAATGGCAATCAGTACAACTAAAACGATAATTAAAATTTTTGCCACGATATATCCTCCTTAAATTAACCTACATAAGCCATATGTGTGATGGGTAAACACACTGCCCTAATCTATATTTTAGCATTGTTTTGGACAAAGTTCAAGTAGTTACATACGCAACCAAAAGTAAGAAGTAATTGACAACCCAGAGTAAGAAGTATTATAATAACCACATTGTTATTATATAGAAAGACGATGACGGAGAGAGTAGATTTTTTTGAAAGTCAAAGCGAACTGGTGATGGTGCAAGACCGGTACAAGTAGAAAAAGTTGAATATCACTCCTAAGTTGCAGGCTGAAAGTAATATTTAATATTATGATTAAGTACTGACGGTTTTCCAACGTTAACAGGAATGCGTATAGAGATATTTACAAGCGTAAATATTATAAGTATGTAAAATAGGTGGTATAACGAAATGATAAGTCTTCGTCCTGTTTTAGGATGGAGTTTTTTTGTTTTATAGAAATAATTTTATTATGCAAATAATAAAGTAAAATACTATAAAAGAAAAAGTGCTCCGTGAGTACACACTTCACAGCTAGTATGTATGTTGTTTTAACCTGTTCAGGCATGGGCATGTCAGCTAAGCTCACACTTAAAGTGAGACATAACGGAAAATTAAAAAGATTTATATAATGGAGGTAATAATTTTGTACGAAAAAGTATCGGCCAATCTCAATTTTGTTGAGAGAGAGAAAGAGACGGAAAAATTCTGGAAAGAGAACAAAATATTCGAAAAGAGTATGGAAAGCCGTAAGCAGGGGGAAACCTACACGTTCTACGACGGACCGCCGACCGCAAACGGTAAGCCACATATAGGGCATGTACTGACTAGGGTGATAAAGGATATGATTCCTCGATACAGAACGATGAAAGGGTTTATGGTGCCCAGAAAAGCTGGCTGGGATACACATGGATTACCTGTTGAGCTGGAGGTAGAGAAGCTTCTGGGTCTGGATGGTAAGGAACAGATAGAAGAATATGGCTTAGAGCCTTTTATTGAACACTGCAAGGATAGTGTGTGGAAATACAAAGGAATGTGGGAAGACTTTTCTTCAACCGTTGGTTTTTGGGCTGATATGGAAGACCCATATGTAACCTATGATAATAACTTTATTGAGTCAGAGTGGTGGGCGCTTAAGGAAATCTGGAATAAACAATTGTTATATAAGGGTTTTAAAATCGTACCATACTGTCCAAGATGTGGAACTCCGCTATCCTCTCATGAGGTAGCACAAGGTTATAAGGATGTGAAAGAAAAGTCAGCAATCGCCAAATTTCCTGTAAAAGGAGAAGCAGCTTATATTCTGGCATGGACAACAACACCATGGACTCTGCCGTCTAATGTGGCACTTTGCGTTAATCCTAAGGAAACCTATGTAAAGGTAAACAGTGATGGAAACATCTATTATCTTGCACAAGCACTGTGTGACAAGGTATTAGGAGAAGACAATTATCAAATCCTTGAATCATGTCTTGGAAAAGATTTGGAATACAAGGAATATGAGCCTTTATTTTCATTTGCAAACGAAATCTGCGAAAAACAGAAGAAAAAAGCATTTTATGTGACCTGTGATAATTATGTAACCTTGACAGACGGTACGGGAGTCGTTCATATTGCACCGGCATTTGGTGAAGATGATGCAAATGTTGGAAGAAACTATGATTTGCCATTTGTACAGCTTGTTGACTCTAAGGGGGAAATGACCAAGGAAACTGATTGGGAAGGCGTATTTTGTAAAAAAGCCGATCCAAAGGTGTTAAAAGCATTAGAAGATAAAGGTCTGCTCTTTTCGGCACCCAATTTCGAACATAGCTATCCACATTGCTGGAGATGCGACACGCCTCTCATTTATTATGCAAGAGAGTCCTGGTTTATCAAAATGACAGCAGTCAAAGAGGACTTAATTAAAAATAACAATACCATCAACTGGATACCGGAAAGCATAGGAAAAGGACGTTTTGGAGACTGGCTTGAAAACGTTCAAGACTGGGGAATCAGCCGTAACCGATATTGGGGAACTCCTCTAAATATTTGGGAATGCAAGTGTGGACACATGCATTCCATTGGAAGCATCGAGGAATTAAAACAAATGTCAGACAATTGTCCCGAGGATATCGAGCTTCACAGACCATTTATTGATGCCGTTACCATTAAATGCCCACAATGCGGCGGGCAAATGAAAAGGGTACCGGAAGTAATCGACTGTTGGTTCGATTCGGGGGCAATGCCATTTGCACAGCACCACTATCCATTTGAAAATCAGGATTTATTTAAAGCACAGTTTCCAGCAAACTTCATCTCCGAGGCCGTTGACCAGACAAGAGGCTGGTTTTACTCACTCCTTGCAGAATCGACCCTGCTCTTTAATCAGGCACCATACAAAAATGTAATTGTACTTGGTCATGTGCAGGATGAAAATGGTCAGAAAATGTCTAAATCCAAAGGTAACGCAGTTGATCCATTTGATGCACTGAATGAATATGGAGCAGATGCCATTCGCTGGTACTTTTACATTAACAGTGCACCATGGCTGCCAAATCGTTTTCATGGCAAAGCAGTAGTCGAAGGACAGCGTAAATTCATGGGAACTCTCTGGAACACTTACGCATTCTTTGTACTATATGCAAATATAGATCAGTTTGACGCGACCAAATACGCACTTGAATACGATAAGCTTGCCGTAATGGACAAGTGGCTCTTGTCAAAACTGCATTCTACAGTGAAAGCAGTTGATGAAAGCCTGGAAAGCTACAAAATACCGGAGGCAGCTAGAGCATTGCAGGAATTCGTAGATGATATGAGCAATTGGTACGTCAGAAGAAGCCGTGAACGTTTCTGGGCAAAGGAAATGCCGCAAGACAAAATTAATGCATATATGACTTTGTATATCTCCTTGGTTACGATTGCTAAAGCAGCAGCTCCTATGATTCCATTTATGACAGAGGATATATACCAAAATTTGGTAACAAATATAGATAAGACAGCACCAGAAAGTATTCATTTGTGCGACTTTCCTAAGGCAGAAGAATCATATATAGACAAAGAATTGGAAAAGAATATGGATTTAGTCCTTAATATTGTAGTGATGGGACGCGCTTGCAGAAATACTGCAAATATTAAGAATCGCCAGCCAATCGGCAGTATGTTTGTAAAAGCACCATTTAAATTATCTGAATTTTACAGTGAAATCATTCGAGATGAGTTAAATGTAAAAGAGGTACAATTTACCGATGATGTAAGAGATTTTACCTCCTACAGCTTTAAACCGCAGCTAAAGACCGTTGGACCAAAATACGGTAAACTGTTAAATCAAATTCGTACAAAGCTTAGTGAGCTAAACGGCAATGAAGCAATGGATGAGATTAATGCAACAGGAGAACTGCATCTTGACATAGACAAAGAAAAGGTTGTATTATCTAAAGAAGATTTGTTGATTGATACTGCTCAGACAGAAGGCTATGTATCAGATGGTAACAATGAAATTACGGTAGTACTGGATACAAACCTGACTAAGGAACTGATAGAGGAAGGATTTGTAAGAGAAATTATAAGTAAGATTCAGACCATGAGAAAAGAAGCTGGATTCGAGGTTATGGATAAAATTATTGTATATCATGATAAAAATGACAAAATTAATGATATATTTACCGGCTTTACAGAGAAAATTAAAAGCGAAGTACTAGCAGAAGATATTATATCAGGTATCACAAAAGGCTATGTTAAGGAATGGAATATCAATGGCGAAACAGTTATGATAGGTGTTGAAAAGCAGTAAAAAGCTGCTGATTAACAAGTTCATGAAAGGAGGTGCCCTAAAAGAGCTGATGTTTCAGCATCATTGTTTGATGCTGTACATGTTATGGCTTGTTTTGGGGCATCTTTGTTATTATATCGTATATTCTTTGCGCATTCGATGTTCACATATAGGAAGTTTTTAATACTTTCTATATGTAGAAACGTATACTTTGTTTTATAAAAGAGTGCACAAAATAAAGGAGGAGTCCATATGTATAATGAACAATTCGAGAAAGAAAAGTTTAAGGCAAGTGTAAAGGACAGTGTTAAAAATCTATTTCGAAAAACCATTGACGAAGCATCACCTTTGCAAATTTTTCAGGCAGTGGCGTATGCAGTGAAAGATGTTATTATTGATAATTGGTTAGAAACGCAGAAGGGATTTGAAGAGGAAGATCCCAAATTTTTATATTATCTGTCAATGGAATTTTTGATGGGAAGAGCACTGGGTAATAATTTGGTGAATTTAAGAGCATATACGGAGGTAAAGGAGTCTCTTGAAGAACTTGGAATTGATATTAATCTTATAGAGGATATGGAACCGGATGCCGCACTTGGAAACGGTGGGCTTGGAAGACTTGCCGCCTGTTTTTTGGATTCGCTTGCTACACTTGGCTATCCTGCATATGGTTGTGGAATCCGATATCATTATGGAATGTTTAAACAGAAGATTGAAAATGGCTATCAGACAGAAGTTCCGGATTACTGGTTAGAGCATGGAAATCCGTTTGAATTAAAAATGAGTGAACATGCAAAGATTGTAAAATTTGGTGGTTATGTAAGAATTGCAACGGATATGAATGGGAGAACAAGATTTATACAAGAAGGTTATCAGTCAGTTCGGGCAGTGCCATATGATATGCCTATTACAGGATATGGAAATCGATTTGTAAATACATTAAGAATCTGGGATGCAGAGGCAATTACCAGCTTTCAATTAGATTCATTTGATAAAGGAGATTATCAAAAGGCAGTAGAGCAAGAGAACCTTGCTAGAATTATTTGCGAGGTCTTATATCCCAACGATAACCATTATGCTGGAAAGGAATTAAGATTAAAGCAGCAATATTTCTTTATATCTGCCAGCGTTCAGACTGCTATAGAGAAATACAAAAGCACACATGAGGAAATTAGAAAGTTTTATGAAAAAGCAACTTTTCAACTCAATGATACCCATCCAACAGTGGCAGTGCCAGAGCTAATGCGTATTTTAATGGATGAAGAAGGATTAAATTGGGATGAAGCGTGGGAAGTAACAACCAAAACCTGTGCGTATACCAATCATACCATAATGTCAGAGGCTCTCGAAAAATGGCCGATTGAGCTGTTTTCGAGATTGCTTCCCAGAATTTATCAAATTGTAGAAGAAATTAACCGCAGATTTATTTTGGAAATTCAGCAAAGATATCCGAATAATCAAGAAAAAATAAAAAACATGGCTATTATATATGATGGTCAGGTTAAAATGGCACACTTGGCAATCGCAGCAGGTTATTCGGTCAATGGCGTTGCTAAGCTTCATACAGAAATTCTTAAAAAGCAGACATTAAAGGATTTTTACGAAATGATGCCTGATAAATTTAATAATAAGACAAATGGTATTACACAAAGAAGATTTTTAATGCATGGAAATTATCTGCTCGCTGACTGGATTACCGAGCACATAGGGAAAGAATGGATCATAGATCTGCCAACGATCAATAAGATTGCTTTATATGCAGAAGATGAAAAAGCGCAGCAGGAATTCATGAATATTAAGTATAAAAACAAAATAAGACTGGCTAAATACATTAAGGAGCATAACCAGATTGAGATAGATCCTCGCTCTATCTTCGACGTACAGGTAAAAAGATTGCATGAGTATAAAAGACAGCTTCTAAATATACTTCATATTATGCATTTATATAATCAAATCAAAGAAAATCCAGATATGGAATTTTATCCAAGAACTTTTATTTTTGGAGCAAAGGCAGCAGCAGGCTATCAAAGAGCCAAACTTACGATTAAGCTGATTAATTCTGTTGCTGATGTGGTAAATAATGATCAGTTGATCCATAATAAGATTAAGATTGTGTTTATTGAAGATTATCGTGTATCAATAGCTGAATGGATATTTGCTGCCGCTGATGTCAGCGAGCAAATATCAACTGCCAGTAAAGAAGCATCGGGAACAAGTAACATGAAATTTATGCTAAACGGTGCGCTTACTCTTGGCACAATGGATGGAGCAAATGTTGAAATTGTTGAAGAGGTTGGCAGTGAAAATGCCTTTATATTTGGACTGTCCTCTGATGAGGTAATCCAATACGAAAATGAGGGAGGTTACAATCCTATGGATATCTTTAACAATGATCAGGATATCCGCAAGGTGCTAATACAGTTGATTAATGGTTTTTATTGTCCTGAAAATCCGGAGCTTTTTAGAGAAATATATAATTCCTTGCTTAATACGAATTCCTCAGAAAGAGCAGATACTTTTTTTATTTTAAAGGATTTTAAAGCTTATGCTCAGGCACAAAGAGCGGTGGAGGCCGCTTATCGGAATGAAAAGGGATGGGCCAAAAGTGCAATGCTCAATACCGCTTGTGCAGGCAAATTTACTTCCGATCGAACAATACAGCAGTATGTGGATGAAATATGGCATTTAGATAAAGTAATATTAAGACAAAAATAAATAAAAAGTAAGTAAATAGTTATATCTGTTTACTTACTTTTTATTTAAATAATGGATAGTTCTGATAGGGCTAAATGTATGCAAATATAAGTTTTGGCGAATAATGCGATAACTTAAGTAACTCACAAAGAATGTTGCTCATAGTTAATTTATTAGGTTTATTACCTCTTTTTTGTTTGACATTAACATAATTTTTTTGCTTATTTAAATTAATTTAAGTTTACACATGTAAAAAATAATGCTATGATAGATTTGAGAAATAACAATAAATAACAATTTTAAGAAATGAAGGAAATCGTATTATGATGATAAAAAGTAAAAAATCTAATGACACACATTGGATGGTAAGATTTATTCTATTACAAATTGCATTCCTTTTAGTTTTAAACAGTCTTATTGTTGCTATGAAAATTCATAACTTAACAAGAGAAATTTTTTTGTGCTCATTATTTGTTATTTTGTATATTTGCTTTAGTATAGCTTTTTTGAAAATTTTTAAAAGAAGTAGTAATAAGAAAATAAAAATTAAGTATAAGAATGAAAGTGGAGAAAAGCCGGAGTATTGGTCTTATCATGACATACTAACAGGATTACCGAATCGTTCTTATTTTGAAAATATTATTCCAATTAAATTATCAGAAGCTCAGCTTATGAATCATAAAGTTACAGTACTATTTATCGGACTGGACAACTTTAAAAAAATAAATGATACATTAGGTCATGCGATTGGTGATTCCATTATCAAAGAGGTGGCAAAAAGATTGTTTTCGAGCAATGATGAGAGCTATGAAACGATAAGGTTTGGTGGGGATGAATTTGTCATTGTAATGTCGGGACATAAGAACTTGTCTGAAATTGAAAAAAGCATTAAAAAAATAAAACAAGCTTTTATGGCTGGTTTTGATGTGAATAAAGAAAAAATTCATTTAACTGCAAGTCTGGGATATGCTGTTTATCCGGAACAGGCGCAGGAGTGGAAGAAGCTTTTGCAATATGCAGACATTGCTATGTACCATGCTAAGTCATCAGGAAAGAATGCAGTTATGATGTTTCATCATGATATGTGTAAGGACATGCAAAACCGAATGATATTAGAACAAAAGATAGTTGAATGCATTAAAAATAATGGCTTTGAAATGTATTATCAGCCACAATATGATTTTTATCAGAACCAGTTTAGAGGATTTGAAGCTCTGATACGTTGGTATGACGCAGAACTGGGATGGATTAGTCCGGCAATATTTATTCCAATAGCCGAAGAAAGCGGAGATATTATAGAAATTGGTGAGTGGGTATTGCGCGAGGTGTGTAACACTTGGGCTAAATGGAAGAAAATGTTTGGTCAAGATGGGGTGATTTCCATTAATGTTTCTGCTGCGCAGTTGACAAAAACAAATTTTGTAGAATTGATCGACCGGGTGATTGTAGAATATAAGATTAATCCAAGCGAAATAGAACTTGAAATTACTGAGAGTGTATTTATAAACGATACAGACAGTATTATTAGTACGCTGAACAGTTTAAAGAATATTGGAGTAAGCTTATCGCTTGATGATTTTGGAACAGGGTATTCTTCCTTAACCTATTTAAAAGATTTGCCAATGGATACTCTTAAAATTGATAAATCATTTATTAATGATATAACTGAAAATAATAGACAAGCAGAGATAACAGATGCATTGATTGAGCTCGTGCATAAGCTAAATATGGAAACTATTGCAGAGGGAGTAGAAACAAAGGAACAATATGATTTCCTCCGTTATATGAAATGTGATAATATTCAAGGCTTTTATACAGGCAAACCAATGGATGAACAAACAGCGGCTCAGTTACTTGAGCAAAAGTGTTATGCATAGTGTAAAAAAACAATATATTTGTCCTGCAACCCATCAATCATTAATGAAAAGATAAAAATAATACTGCCAGTGAACGATAAGTTCATTGGCAGTATTTTATATACTTGAAAATTTTTCTGCATGAGCACTTAGCAAATACTGAAAAGTCTAGGAACTTTTATTTTTGCATATACTGTTAATAAGGAACAGGTGATGCAAAAATGAAAATTTATAACAAAAATGTTTTATTAATTATGGTAACGATAATAATATTACCCTATGTGCTCACAATAATGTTTGAAGGCGGAATTAATTTTGCGAAAGAAGAAAAGGCCAATAGTGAAAAAACAGTAGTCGTCAATGATAATAATGTTCAGATGGAGCTTGATATAGAGCAATATGTCATTGGTGTTCTGGCTTCTCAAATACCAATATCCTACGAAGATGAAGCATTAAAAGCGCAATGTGTGATTGCTAGAACCAGTATTATTAAAAAAATCGGAGGAAGGCAATCGATAAACACAAGTGAGTTAAATTTGGATTACATGAATATTTTAAGTATGGAGGATTACTGGGGTTATGATAAATTCTATGAAAATTATAATCGATTGCAGGAAATTGTAATGGATACGAAAGGAATAATAATAGAGTATGAAGGAGAACCGATTGAAGCTGCATTTCATGCGGTAAGCGTAGGTTCAACCAGAGATGGAGAGCGTGCATTAGAAAGTGACAAATATCCATATTTAAAAAGCGTGAAAAGCGAAGAAGATATTGAATCAGAGGAATACTTAACGAGTGTTACGGTTTCGTTTGAGCAAATGAGTAAATTATTCAATCAAAATGTAACCGTTCTGCCTGAAATATTGTCTTGCGATGAGCTTGGTTATGTAGAAAAAGTAAAAATAAATGATCAGATCATAAACGGAGAAAAATTTAGAAAAACCTTATCACTTTCTTCTGCCTGTATTCAAATGAAACTGAATTCAGATGAAATAAATATAACAGTTAAGGGTAAAGGGCACGGCTTAGGACTCAGTCAATATGGTGCAAATATAATGGCAAAAAAGGGTAAAAGCTATAAAGATATATTGAATTATTATTATCAAAATATCAGTATTGTAAGTGAATAAAATCTAATAATCGGGCAAACCTATGAGTAAAGAGGATAAGTTTTGCTTATTTCTTTAACTTATAGCTGAGGTGATTATTATGATGAGAAGGAAATTAACAGAAAAGTTAAAAAGTAAAGTAACTATTGTTGGAGCGGTAGCATTCATGGCAGTTGCGGCTGCGGTTGTTGGAACGAATATATTATCAATGGACAATAGAAAGGAAGATAACACAAATTTAATTGATTTAAACGAGTTGCCAGACAGTGCATCCAATACGACGGAGGAAGCAAAAGTTAATACTGTTGCAGGAGAAAACATTGAGGCAAATAATTATTCTGCTGAGGAATTTGGTATGGATAATGTAATGGATGCTACAGATGAATATCAGGAAGCATCTACCGATACAGATGAGCTAATAAAAGCAGAAATCGAATTAAAAGATGATGAAAAGCAAGAGGACAATCAAACAAATGAAAATGAGGTAAAGGAAACCACAGCTGATGCAACAGCAGTGAATTTTAAGTCGGATAGCAAAATGACATGGCCGGTTGCAGGAAACGTACTTCTTAATTACAGTATGGATAGCACCATATATTTCGCAACATTGAATCAGTATAAATATAACAGTGCACTCATTATTCAAGGAGATGTAAATTCTAAAGTAGCGTCTGCTGCTAATGGTATCGTGGAAGAAATTTATACAGATGAAGAAACTGGTATTTCCATGAAAGAAGATCTTGGAAATGGTTATAAAGCAATCTACGGTCAGTTAAAAGAATTAACAGTTAAAAAAGGTGATACAATAGAAAAAGGTACAATCATCGGATATATCAGTGAACCCACCAAATATTATAGTATAGAGGGAAGTAATGTATATTTCAAGGTGATAAAAGACGATACTCCGATCAACCCATTAAATTTCTTAGAATAACTAGGAACGAAGAAATACCTTTTGAATATAATAATAGTATAAATGTAGTAAACCCTCCAACGAGAAGCTACATATCTAAAAATATGCAATCGATTTTTTTTACTTTAGATTCTCGTTGGATTGACAGGGTGTAATACATCGATACCATACTAGATTGATCGATTGCTTTAGATAGAATGAGGGGCATTTTAAAAAATGCTCCTTATATTAATTTTTCACGAGTTCAAGGGAATATAAGAGCATTTGATAAATGCCGTAATCATTTTAAACTTACAAAGCTTGTTATGCAGAGAAGCGCTTTACGTCATACAAGAAACGTATTATACTTGAATTATAAGTTTTTAAAATTAGGAGAAGCCAATGAATTATACATATATTTTAAAATGCAGTGATAATACCTTGTACACAGGTTGGACAAACAATCTGGAGAAAAGGCTGGAAGCTCATAATAATAAAAGAGGAGCCAAATACACAAAAGCAAGAATTCCGGTTACTTTAGAATACTATGAAGTCTTTGACAGTAAAGAGGAGGCATTGAGGCGGGAATGTGAAATTAAAAAACTAACTAGAATGCAAAAAGAAAAATTAATCCTCTCTAAAAAGCCATAACTCTAAGCAAATAAATTTAATTGCTTAGAGTTATGGCTTAACAAGATTTCATAAAGTTATAAACTGACTGGCATAACGGCTACAAAGTAATACATTAAAATAAAATGACATATGCTTCCGCCCATAACAAAAAGGTGGAAGATTTCATGAGAGCCAAAGGAAGAATGTCTGGAATTAAATATAGGCAATTTCAAAGCATATATAATACCGCCTATTGTATAAATAATACCGCCGGCTAAAAGCCAGAAAAACGCTGCATTTGATAGCGCATTAACAAGAGGTGTGAAAGCAATTACACACACCCAGCCCATTGCAATGTATAGCAGAGAGGAAAACCATTTGGGGCAGGTAATCCAGCATCCTTTAATTATGATGCCAAGAGTTGCAATTGCCCAAACAAGTAGAAATAGCATTTTTCCTGTTCTGCCTCCAAGTACAACAAGACAAATGGGGGTATAAGAACCAGCTATCAGTACGAAAATCATCATATGATCCAGCTTTCTTAATAAAGTATTTGTTTTATCTGACAAATTAAAAGAATGATAAGTGGTGCTGGCTCCATATAATAATATCATGCTCATGATGAATATTGCCAAGGATATTGTGTGAATGCGGTCTGGTGCATTAGCTGCCTTGATTAAAAGGGGAGTTGCTGCAAAAATAGCCATAAGCATTCCGATAAAATGTGTAATTGCGCTGCCAGGGTCTTTGGGTTTAAATTTCATAAATAAGCTCCTTTCAAATACGTATGTGACAAATAAAACCAAGTGTACAATTTCGGATAGCACACAACGTAGTAATCAATACTACTTGTAGTATATGTATATACTACACCGTGATACATGAAATAGCAAGTAAAATTTTGCTAAATAGTGTTACGAATCAATCTTGTAATAAAGTATTATTTATAGTAATATAGTAGTGTATCAAAGCTCGTATCTAATAAGAGTTTTAATACACTACAATTGCAGAAAAGGGGGACTTGATGTGTATGAAATGTTTTGGCTAATCCTATTTGTAATATTGCTTATCATAGAAATTATTACATTAGGATTAACAACAATTTGGTTTGCAGGCGGATCACTCGCAGCATTTGTTGCGACTGTCTTTGGCGCTTCATTGGGTATACAGATAACATTGTTTTTTTTAGTATCACTTTTGCTATTATTTGTTACAAGACCAATAGCAATGAAGTATTTAAATAAAAATAGAATCAAAACCAATGCTGAAAGTCTTATTGGAAAGACGGCAATCGTAACAGCAGATATTAACAATATAAAAGGTGAAGGCAGTGTTGTTATAGGTGGACAGGAATGGACAGCCAGAAGTGCTGACGAAACTAAGACCATAGAAAAAGAACGGTTGGTTATGATTAAGGAAATCAGCGGTGTTAAGCTTATCGTTGAGGAGAAAAAGGAGGAAAATAAATCATGCAATTTCTAGTATTAATATTAATCATTGTAATTTTAATTATATTGGCATCATGTATTAAAATTGTTCCACAGGCTCAGGCTATGATATTGGAACGCTTAGGAGGATATCAGGACACTTGGGGTGTAGGTCTGCATTTTAGAGTACCATTCATTGATAGAATTGCAAAAAAAGTGATTTTGAAAGAGCAAGTGGTTGATTTTGAACCACAGCCGGTTATCACAAAAGATAATGTAACTATGAGAATTGATACAGTAGTTTTTTATCAGATTACAGATCCAAAGCTATATGCATATGGAGTGGAAAATCCACTTATGGCAATTGAGAATTTAACTGCAACGACGTTAAGAAATATCATAGGTGATTTAGAGTTGGATGAGACATTAACATCAAGAGAATTAATCAACACTAAGATGAGAGTGTCATTAGATGTAGCAACTGATCCATGGGGAATTAAAGTAAATCGAGTTGAGTTAAAGAATATCATTCCACCGGCAGCAATTCAGGATGCGATGGAGAAACAGATGAAAGCAGAACGCGAGCGAAGAGAATCAATCCTAAGAGCAGAAGGAGAGAAAAAGTCAACTATTCTAGTTGCAGAAGGCCATAAAGAATCTGCCATTCTTGATGCAGAAGCTGAAAAGCAGGCAGCTATTCTTAGAGCAGAGGCTAAGAAAGAAGCTACAATCAGGGAGGCTGAAGGTGAAGCGTTGGCAATCGCAAAGATTCAGCAGGCAAAAGCTGACGGTATTCGATTCCTGAAAGAGGCAGGCGCTGATGCCAGCGTATTACAGTTGAAGAGCTTGGAAGCTTTTGAAAAAGCAGCAGACGGAAAAGCTACTAAAATTATTATACCATCTGATATTCAGAATATGGCAGGAATGGTAAAAGCAATTACAGAGGTTGCCAAAGAAAATTAAAAAGCAAATGGTAATGAAGGTAAGAGCTAGAGGTATATTTGATAAGCGGTGGCGGATTAATAATCCCTGCCGCTGTTTCTTTCATATAATTAGTAAAATTCCTCCTGAAATTGCCGCTACATTAAAGGAGAATGAGTATGAACCCTGTCATAGATTTATCAAAGGAATACGGAATTGTATTAGAAGGAGGAGGAGCAAAGGGCGCCTATCAGATTGGTGCCTGGAAGGCCTTTGAGGAAGTGGGAGTAAAAGTAAATGCGGTTGCAGGGACCTCAGTAGGAGCACTCAACGCTGCTATGATATGCATGGGAGATTATAAGAAAGCTGAAGAATTATGGGAAAACATTTCTTATTCAAAAGTAATGAAGGTTGATGATCACATTATGTCACAGGTATTTCAGGGAAAGCTTGAAATATCAGAGGCATTAAAGCATTCATTGCGGCTGTTTGTGGATGGAGGAGCTGATATCACGCCACTAAAAGAACTGATTGCCCAAAATATTGATGAATCTTGTATTCGAAATGGAAAGATAAACTTTTATTTACTCACCTTTTCGATATCCGAAATGAAAGAGCTTGATTTGGATATGAAAGAGGTTGAGGAAGGGAGGATGCAGGATTTACTTTTGGCAAGCGCCTATCTGCCAGTGTTTAAGAATGAAAAGTTACATGGTAAAACCTATATGGATGGAGGAATGTTTAATAATGTGCCTTTAGAATCTCTTGTGAAAAGAGGTTATCAAGACATAATTGTGGTTCGTATATTTGGAATCGGCAGAGAAAAGAAAGTCAAACTGCCAGAAGGAGTTACGGTTTTATCAATTGAACCCAGAGTAGATCTTGGAAATATACTGGATTTCGACTCCAATAAAAGCAGCCGAAACATTAAAATAGGCTATTATGATGCAATGCGTCTGATTTATGGGTTGAAAGGAAAAATATATTATATTGAAGAAAATCAAGAAGAGTGTTATTATTTAAAGCAACTGATTCATATTTCAGAAGACGAAAAAAAGAAGCTTTGTGAGTATTATAATATTGAGGACAAAAAAGAGATGCTTACCAGAAACTTTGTTGAGCGTGTACTTGCAGCCATTGCATTGGAACTTAAATTAGGTAAAGAGTGGTCGTATTGTGAACTGTATTTGAGTATTCTGGAGGCTGCTGCTAAGATTTTAAGAGTACAAAAGTATAAGATATATACAGTGGAGGAATTTAGAAAAGAGGTTTTAAATAAAATAAATTCAGGGATGGGTACGTTTGAGTTACCTGCATTTATAACAGTAATAATAAATCATTCAGAGAATTAAGTAGGAGGATATTATGAACTTAAAGGGAAGACATTTTTTGACATTAAAGGATTTTACACCGGATGAAATTGAATATTTAATTAATCTATCAGCAGATTTGAAAGAAAAGAAACAGATGGGAATATTGCCAAAACAATATCCAGGTAAGAGTATTGCACTGATTTTTGAAAAAACAAGTACCAGAACTAGATGTGCTTTTGAGGTTGCCGCACATGATTTGGGACTTGGCACTACTTATCTTGATCCAAGTGGTTCTCAAATCGGTAAAAAGGAAAGTATTGCAGATACTGCAAGAGTGCTGGGAAGGATGTACGACGGAATTGAATACCGTGGTTTTGGACAAGAAATCGTAGAAGAAATTGCCAAATATGCTGGTGTTCCGGTATGGAATGGTTTGACCAATGAAGACCATCCGACACAGATGCTTGCTGATTTGCTTACGATAAGAGAGCATTTAGGAAAACTAAAGGGTGTAAAACTGGTTTATATGGGTGATGCTCGTTTTAATATGGGAAATTCTCTCATGATTGCATGCGCGAAGATGGGAATGCACTTTGTTGCATGTGCTCCAAAGAAGTATTTTCCAAATGAGGAGCTTGTTAAGGAATGTATGGAGTTGGCGAAATCGACAAGCGCTAAGATAACTCTTACTGAGGATGTTGCTGAGGGCTGCAAGGATGCGGATGTTATCTATACAGATGTATGGGTATCAATGGGAGAGCCTGCCAAGGTTTGGGAAAGCAGAATAGAGGAATTATCTGAGTATCAGGTAAATAAGAAGACAATGAGTTATGCAAAAGCAGATTCCATATTTATGCATTGCTTACCGGCTTTTCATGATTTAAAAACAACAATTGGTAAGGAAATGAATGAAAAATTCCAGGTTAATGAGATGGAGGTTACTGACGAAGTATTTGAATCGAAGGCTTCTGTCGTATTTGATGAAGCAGAGAATCGTATGCATACTATTAAAGCAGTTATGATGGCAACACTTGGAGAATAGAAGAGGTAACCATTCTGTCTGTCAAAAAGTGAGTAAAGTGCGCGGTTGGAGGCAGATATGAAATCAAAAATCAAAGATAATTATTTCATATTGGATGTTACGAATGTAATATTATGTACTGTTATGCTTGGAATGTCAATTATTGCATTAATTAATATAGAAAATAATGCTGTTTTGTTTCCTTATATTATTTTAATGGGAGCAATAGTAAATATATTGGCTGGACTTAAAAGAGTGATACAAGTGAATAAAGGGAAAATATATCTGTTTGGAGGAATTTTTCTTTTTGTCATATCACTGATGCTATTTATGGGTTTTGGAGGCTTTTGATTTGAAAACAAAGATATTAACTTTATTAAAAAATACGGATTCCTATTTGTCTGGTCAAGATTTATGCAATCAATTTGGCGTTTCAAGAACGGCAGTATGGAAAGCAATTAATCAATTAAAAGAGGAAGGCTATGTTATTGAAGCCGTCCCTAATAAAGGCTATTCTTTAAAAGAGTGCCCGGACGTTCTTGCCTATAGTGAAATAAAGTCTGTGTTGACGTCAAAATGGGCAGGACAGGAATTATTTTGCTTTGATACGATTGATTCCACTAATACAAAGGCTAAACAGTTGGCAGAGGAAGGTGCGAATCATGGAGCCTTAGTCGTTTCTGATAACCAGTCAGGAGGCAAGGGGAGAAGAGGAAGAAGTTGGGAATCACCGGTGAGCACTGGTATATTCATGACACTTATTTTAAAACCCAGCTTGAATCCGTCTGATGCTTCTATGTTAACTCTGGTTATGGCAATTGCGGTAGCTAAAGCATGTAATAAATTGACGAAAGATTCGTGTTTTATCAAATGGCCAAACGATATTGTATTAAATCGTAAAAAGATTTGCGGTATACTGACCGAGATGAGTGCAGAAATGGATTACATTAATCATATAGTGATAGGAATTGGCATCAATGTCAATATGGATACTTTTCAAAATGAGTTAAAAGAAAAAGCTACTTCAATTAAAATTGAAAATGGGTATCCTGTCAAACGGGCTGAATTAATTAATCAAGTTATGCTGTGTTTTGAAGAGGAGTATGAGATTTTTATGATGCATCATACTCTGGAAGCGCAGAAAGAAAGATACAATAATATGTTAGTTAGTTTAGATAAAGAGGTAGTTATTATGGAACCATCCAAAGAGTTTATTGGTATCGCGAGAGGAATCAATTCCAAGGGCGAACTAATGGTAGAAAAAGAGGATGGACAGATGATGGCAATCTATGCCGGAGAAGTATCAGTAAGAGGAATTTACGGTTATGTATAAGATAGAAGCCTCAGTCCATGGACATATGTAATGTGAAATAGTTGTATGATAGGAAAGGAACAAATTTATGTATCAGGACAAAGTGATTCTATGTGGCTCTAATGCCTATGAGAAAAAGTTTTACTTAAATGAAGATTTTGAAGCCTTGCCGCAAGGGATCAAGGATGAGCTTAAAATCATGTGTGTGCTTTTTACGGAAGAGGTTGGAGGAATTATAACGCTTGTTTTTGATGAAAAAGGGAATCTTAATCTGGAGGTTTCTGCTGATGAAGACGATATACTTTATGATGAAATAGGTAGTGGCCTAAAGATTAAGGAAATTCAGAGAACTAAGGCCGAGATGATGGAAGCACTTGAGTTATTTTATAAGGTTTTCTTTTTAAATGAAGAACTGGATTTGGATGCGACAAAGGAGAGATAAGATGCTATTAGTAATTGATGTAGGAAATACAAATATAACACTTGGTATATTCTCAAAGGAGGGGTTGATTGGCAACTTCCGTCTTACTACAAAGATGCCAAGGACCTCCGATGAATACGGCATTGATATTTGTAACTTATTGGAGCATAGAAATTTTACAATAGGGGATATTGAGGATGTAATTATTGCATCTGTTGTGCCAGATATTATGTATTCGCTTAATAGTTCAATCATTAAGTATTTTCATATAGAACCTATTATAGTAGGACCTGGAATTAAGACGGGTATTCGTCTTGCAATGGATAATCCAAAAGAAGTTGGAGCAGATCGAATTGTGGACGCAGTTGGTGCATATGAATTATATGGAGGGCCGGTTATTATAGTAGATTTTGGTACAGCTACCACCTATGATTTGGTGACGCAAGAGGGCGCCTTTACCGCAGGAGTAACTGCACCGGGTATTAGTACATCTGCTAAGGCCTTATGGCAAGATGCTGCAAAGCTTCCTAAAATAGAGATTAAAAAACCGGCCAGCATTTTAAGCAAAGAGACTATATCAAGCATGCAGGCTGGAATTGTATATGGGTATATTGGACAGACGGAATATATTATATCAAAAATGAAAGAGGAAAGTAAGCTTGAGGGAATCAAAGTTGTAGCGACGGGTGGACTGGGCATCATAATAGCACAGGAAACAAGCCTGATTGATATTTATGATCCCACATTGACGTTAAAAGGCTTACAATGCATTTATAACCGTTGTAAAAAAAGCTAAAAGGGTGTATACATGAAATTAAAAATCGGCAACGTAGAGCTTGAAAACAATTTAATACTGGCACCTATGGCAGGAGTGACGGACCTGCCATTTCGATTATTGTGTAAACAGCAAGGAGCTGGTTTACTATGCATGGAAATGGTAAGTGCCAAAGCCATTTATTATAATAATAAGAATACAGATATTTTAATGGAAATAAGTGAGCAAGAACGTCCTGTTTCTTTACAACTGTTTGGATCTGATCCTAAAATAATGAGTGAGATGGCCAAAAGAATTGAAGAAAAACCCTTTAGTTTGTTAGACATTAATATGGGATGTCCGGTACCAAAAGTGGTAAACAATCAGGAAGGCTCTGCACTTATGAAAAATTCAAAGCTTGTAAGGGAAATTGTTTCAAAAACAGTGAAGGCGATTAAAAAGCCGGTTACTGTTAAAATCAGAAAGGGTTTTGATGAGAACAGCATTAATGCAGTTGAAATTGCTAAAATAATTGAAGATTGTGGAGCTGCGGCAATTGCTGTACATGGCAGGACACGAGAACAGTACTACTCCGGTAAGGCGGATTGGAATATAATCAGACAGGTGAAAGATAATGTTTGTATACCCGTTATCGGGAATGGAGACGTTGACAGTCCTCAAAGTGCAGCTAAGATGCTTAATGAAACAAACTGTGACGCAGTTATGATAGGGAGAGGAGTCAGGGGAAATCCTTGGCTGTTTTCACAAATTAATGAATATTTAAATACAGGAAAGGAAATTGAAAAGCCATCTGCTTTGCAGGTAAAGGAGGCAATTATAGAACATGCAAGGCTTCAGGTAGAACATAAGGGTGAATGGATCGGGATCAAAGAAATGCGTAAGCATACAGCCTGGTATATGGGTGGATTTCCCAATTCTGCAAAGCTTAGGAAAAAAGTGAATGAGGTCGAAACGCTTGAGGAGCTTATTTTTCTTTTGGATCAGTATTTGGTATAAATCACATACGAATAAAGTATACTAGTTTGAGATTAAAAAGAAAGTTCTAAGGAATTTTATTTGTAGGTTCTAAAAGACAAAAAGTATGGAAAACTAAATGACAAAAAAGTATAGGAAATCTTGACATTAAGAAACCTATAAGTTATAATTCTGTAATTGCAGCGTTATGGAAAATTAATTATTGTAGAAGATGGGAATATCCATATTAATATATATTATGTACAGGAAGGGTGTAGTGTGAGATGGAAGAAAAGAAAAACTTACTAACTTATGAAGGGCTTAGAAAATTAGAGGAAGAAATTCAGGATTTAAAGGTTAACAAGCGAAAAGAGGTTGCGCAAAAGATCAAAGAGGCCAGAGAGCAAGGTGATCTTTCTGAAAATGCTGAATACGATGCTGCAAAGGACGAGCAAAGGGATATTGAAGCAAGAATTGAAGAGATTGAGAAAATATTAAAGAATGCTGAAGTTGTTGTGGAAGAGGAAGTTGATTTAAATAAAATAAGTGTAGGCTGTAAGGTTAAAGTATTTGACTTTGAATTTGATGAGGAAATGGAATTTAAAATCGTTGGTTCAACAGAGGCTAACAGCTTACAGGGAAAGATATCAAATGAGTCACCTGTAGGGAAAGCTTTGCTTGGATCTAAAAGGGATGATGTTGTAACGGTAGAAACACAGGCTGGTAACTGTCAGTATAAAGTATTAGATATACAAAGATCGAACTAAGAGGAGTGAAAATTTTGTCAGAGCAAAAGAATGTACAGGAACAGGATATTAATCAATTAATCAAGGTACGTCATGAAAAATTGAGTGAATTGCAAAGTACGGGTAAGAATCCGTTTGAAATAACCAAATATGATGTGTCGAATCATAGTACAGATATTATTAATAATTTTGAATCCATGGAAGGCAAAACGGTGTCTGTAGCTGGCCGTATTATGTCAAAACGTGTCATGGGAAAAGCGTCTTTTTGTAATATTCAGGATTTGCCGGGCAATATACAATCTTACGTGGCACGTGATAATATTGGAGAAGAATCTTATAAGGATTTTAAAAAATATGATATTGGTGATATCATTGGAATTAAAGGTGAAGTATTTAAGACGAAAACAGGTGAGGTTTCCATTCATGCCACTGAGGTAACTTTGTTATCAAAGAGTTTGCAGATACTTCCAGAGAAATTTCATGGTCTGAAAGATACAGATATTCGTTATAGACAAAGATATGTTGATCTTATTATGAATAAAGAGGTAAAAGAAAGCTTCGTGAAGCGTTCTCAAGTGATTCATGCTATTCGAAGCTATCTGGATGAACAGAACTTTATTGAGGTTGAGACTCCTATGCTTGTACAAAATGCAGGTGGTGCGGCAGCAAGACCTTTTGACACACATTTTAATGCTCTTGATGAAGATTTACATCTTAGAATATCGCTTGAATTATATTTAAAGAGATTAATTGTAGGTGGCTTAGAAAGAGTTTATGAAATTGGAAGAGTATTTCGTAATGAAGGACTAGATACAAGACATAATCCGGAATTTACATTAATGGAATTGTATCAGGCGTATACAGATTATCACGGCATGATGGATTTGACGGAAAATCTGTACCGCTATGTAGCACAGGAAGTAAATGGTTCGTTGATTCTGACTTATGGTGAGCATCAAATGGATTTATCAAAACCCTTTGAACGCCTTACTATGATAGATGCTGTTAAGAAATATGGTAATGTAGATTTTACAGAGATTAAAACGACAGAGGAAGCAAAGGAATTAGCTAAAAAGCATAATATTGAATTTGAGGAAAGACATAAAAAGGGTGATATATTAAATCTTTTCTTCGAGAGATATGTAGAGGAGCATCTGATTCAGCCTACTTTCATTATGGATCATCCAATTGAGATTTCTCCGCTTACTAAGAAGAAACCTGAGAATCCAGAATATGTTGAACGCTTTGAGTTCTTTATGAATGGGTGGGAAATGGCAAATGCGTATTCAGAGCTAAATGACCCTATTGACCAAAGAGAGCGATTTGAAGCGCAGGAAGAATTAAAGGCTCAAGGGGATGATGAAGCAAACAGTATTGACGAAGACTTCTTAAATGCATTAAACGTAGGTATGCCTCCAACAGGCGGCATTGGCTATGGAATAGATCGTATGGTAATGATGATGACGAACTCACCGGCGATTCGAGATGTATTATTATTCCCTACGATGAAATCGAAAGAGATATAAAAATAGCCTTAAAAGCTTATAAATACGCTACTTTTTAAAGTGTAAAAATTGCTTTAAAGGATTGTTTTACACTATATTTACACCAATAAATATAAAAAGCACTCATTTTCTGTATTGAAAGTAAGTGCTTTTTAGATGCTCATAAATATAATTGGTATATTATGATGAACAGTAGTTCAGATTGATTTGTTATCAGTTGTATCAGTTATCTCATCTTTTTTTACAATAGTTACTTTTATGTCTACATGTTCACGCTCGGATATAATTCGAGCGACTGTCTCATACATTCTTTTAATATTTTCTTCACTCATTTTCGTTTTTATTATTCCAATCCTCCTTAAATTGCCCAAGTATAATGTTTAAAGTATTTAATATCTGATATTTTAATGTCTCACCATTAATAACAAAATTATAGCCATCATCAGTGTGAACATTATGCCTAATATTATAGCCAGTAATGCAATGTTTGTTGATTGTATTAAGTAGCCAAACACATGATGGATTTTCTAATAGCTTATTGAGAATGGCAGTGAAAAAGAGTATTACAGACAGCATAAAAGTATCAACAGAGCAAGCAAGTAGTAATGTAGAGGTAGCAGATGAATCCTATATACATGCATTGCATAGCATTATTGGTAAGATGAAACCAAGTCATCTTAAAAGAATGTACAAGTTAGCAACATACTTGTACATTTATGCAGAATAGAGGCAGTGTAGGAGATACGGAGGTGTAAATATGGCAAACAAAAAAGAATAGATAGCAAGGGAAGAACACTGAAAAGTGGAGAAAGCCAAAGGAAAGATGGTCGATATCAGTATCGCTATACAGATAGATTCGGCAAAAGGCAGTGCGTGTATAGTTTGAAACACTGCCGAATGATATGATTAATGGTAAAAAAAGCGATGAATTAAGTCTTAGAGAACTAGAAAAGCAAATTGATAGAGACATTGATGATGGTATCCGGACAATGGAGAGTAATAAAATTACACTCAATGATATGTTTGAAAGTTACATGGAGACAAAACGGAATCTTAAAATGTCAACACGCAGCAATTATATATATATGTGGGAGAAATATATTAAAGACAGCACAATAGGCAACAGACCACTCGCAAAGATTAGAAAAAGTGATGTGATACGATTCTACACTAGTCTGTTAGATGCAGGATTCAAAACCAATTCGTTGGAGACTATACACACTATCATGCATCCGACTTTGAGTATGGCGGTAGATGATGATATTATAAGAAAGAATCCAAGTGATGGAGTATTGCAGGCATTAGATAAGACCGAATCAAAACCGGATTTTGTATTTACAAATAGATTTGATAAACCACACAATCCAATGTGTATTAACAGGGCAATAAAGAGGATATATACAGCATTCAATGAGCAGGAAAAGCAGCAGGCTAAAGAAGAACATAGAACACCTGCATTATTGCACCATTTTATTGCACATATAGGCATACATTTTGTATTGCTTTTGCGAGAATGAAACTAATATAAAAGTAATACAACAATTTATGGGGCATTCAGATATTAGTGTAACAATGAATATCTATAGTCATGTTACAGAGGACAAAGCAAGGGAGACTATGCAAATTTAGATAAAAAGTTTAAACTATCATAGAATAGGAAAAAGGCAGCATGTATTAATTTACTTGCTGCTTTGTGTTTATAAAATAAATAAAATATTACTACAACTAGTTATAATGTGATATGATATAAAAAATACATAGGGGAGTATAAATAAAATGAATGATAATTACTTTCAAATTACTGACGCTAATATTCTCTCAAATGAGAATTTACGAGAACCTCAGATAGAAGCATATGTAGAGGCTTATAATCACTTTGTAACAAATAATAATAATACACATGCTATAATAGTTTTACCTACAGGGAGTGGAAAGACGGGATTGATTGCTACTTTGCCGTATGGTATAGCTGAGGGACGTGTATTAGTTATTGCACCACAATTAACAATATTAGATACTATAGAGGAAAGTTTAGATAGTGGAAGCGCGGATAATTTTTGGTCTAAGAGAGGTGTAATTAAAACCCCAAATAATTTGCCAGTAGTTGTACGATATGAGGGAAGAACAACTAGAATGGAACATATGATTAATGCGAATTTTGTTATAGCCAATATTCAAAAATTGCAAGCGCGTAATGAAATGGCTCTTTTAAATCAATATGATCCAGATTTCTTTGATATGATTATAATTGATGAGGCACATCATGCAGAAGCACGAACTTGGTTAGAGAATCTTCAACATTTCTCAAGCGCAAAAGTAATAAAGATTACAGCAACAGCTTTTCGAACAGATGGGAAAAAATTAGTAGGGGAATTAATTTATAAGTATAAGTTAAGTCAAGCTATGAGCAATGGATATGTAAAATCTTTAGAAAAGTTTGACTACATTCCGGAAAATCCTCAATTTACTATAGATGATGATGGGCAATTATATTCACTGGAAGATGTTTTACAAATTAAGGATGAAGAATGGGTTAGCCGTTCAGTAGCGTTATCTGATGAGTGTAAAAAAAGAATAGTAGATGAAAGTGTAAAATTGCTAAGAAAGAAACGTAGTGGAACTAGGGTACCGCATAAAATTATTGCAGCAGCACCATCTATAAATGATGCTAAAAAAATAACGGCTATGTATAATGAAGTTGGAGTTAGGGCGATTGCAATATATAATGATATGCCAAATAGAGAACAAGCATTTTTGGAAATTGATAATCATAGAGTTGACGCAGTAGTTAATGTGTCAATGATGGGGGAGGGATATGACCATAAGTACCTTTCGATAGCTGCTATATTTAGAGCATTTAGAAGTTTATTACCGTATGAGCAGTTTATTGGAAGAATTCTTAGAGCAATTCCGGAAGATGAAATCGCCCGAGAGACAGATAATATTGGAAGTGTTGTTGCACATGAACTTTTATTCTTAAATGATCTCTGGAATTATTATAAAGAACAAATACAAGAAAGTGATTTTATTAAGGAATTACGTGATATTGACTTGGAGGACGATGGAGATTACATAAAGGATAAGGAAACGGGAAAATTAATCGAATTTGGCGAAGTAATTGAATCGGGAAATGGTAGTCTTAAACATGAAGTATATATGGACGGGCGTTATTTACAGGAAGCAGAGCGAATCAGAAAAGAGCGAGAACGTAAGAAAAAGGAATTAATAAAGTTATTAGAAATTTCTGACGAACAAGCAGAGCAGATATTGGAACAACAATATTCTGATTCAAGTCAATATAAAAGACCTGATATTATACTAAAGCAAAGAAATAAACTCACTGATAGAAACATAAGAGAAGTTATTGTACCAGAATTACTAGTTGCAGCGGAATTAGATATCAAAGGAGAAGAGTTGAAAAGTTTTCAAATCTTTCAAGGAGGTAGATATTCATGGATTCCGTCAAGAATTCCTACTAATGGAGGGATGCTTGCTACATATCTAAATACTTTTTTGAAAAACGAAATAGGAAGAAAACGTGAAGAATGGAGTAATGATGATTACGCACGAGCTGCAAAGCTTTTAGATCAACAATCGGAATATTTAATGAATTTTTTGAAAGGAGAAAATGAATGAATAATTTTATAAATCAAATATATGGATTGACAAATATTGCATTATTAACACCTCAGAATTTAGTGGAAAATATTCAACTGGACAATTACTTAGAAATTAAGTATTTTACTAAAAATAACGAAATCGTTTGTGAAATGCTAACAGAAGATGAGGATAAGGAAAAGGCTGTATATTTATATTATTTTAATATGAAAAATCAACTGCAACGCGCGTATGCAGAATATAGAAATGAGAATATAGAAATATTTAATAGAGGTAAAGAATTAGAGTGTTTACTTGCTGAATATGATGATGCTATGAAATCTAGCATAGCTTGAGTAGTATGAGTTTTTTATTATAGTGAGGATTTGCAGCAATCTTGTACATCACTTTAATTTTTTATTATTGTAAAATTAGATTACACCAATTACAGGGTGAATGATAATATAAGATAAACAGGTTGATGCCTGATGTGACGCTGAAACTTTGCATTTAATATAATAATGAAATGTTATAAACAAAGATAAAAAGAGGGTATTTCATTTCCCGACGATGAAGAGCTTTGATAAATAAGGCTAGTGAAATTAAGTGCTACGAGGATTTTGAGAAGAGGTTAACCAAGAAATGACCAAGAAAAAAGAAGTCATTTACATGGATTAACGTTTAGATAAAGAATTATTAAGAGTTTAATTTAATAGAATAAAGCACTATTAGAGGATATTTTCTAAAGAAATTTAGAATTTATCCTTTTTTGCATTATGGAAATTAGCACAAGTGAACCATGATATGCCCCGATTAAAAACCGTTCTGCTCTTTTTGAGTATTAGAATTTTATTTGTTGCTTATTTTTGCTCAACAGCAATATTGTTTTTTTCAATAGTCAATTCTTTGTGTAAATGATGAGCCATAAAAACAGTTATAACAGCAACAAGCAGATCTGCAATTGGCTGTGCAAATAGGATGCCACTCAGACCAAAAAGTCTTGGTAAAATCAAAATTACTGGAAGAAAGCAGATACCCTGTCTACAAGCCCCGAGAAAGCACCCTTCTTTTGCTTTTCCCATTACAAGGAAAAGGAAAGAATAGACGGTATAAAATCCAAAAAGCATAAAGGAAACTCCATTAGCCCGTAGTGCCAGTTCACCGATTCTAATCATTTCCAGATCTCCTTTGGTAAATAGAGAAACAATGTTTTTAGAGAAAATGACTGCAATTAGACCAAAAATGATACAAAATACAGTGGACCAAATGATAGAAGTTTTGATTGCATCATTTAAACGGTCAAAATTTTTTGCTCCGTAACTAAAGCCGGCAATTGGTTGAAAGCCTTTTAAAAAACCAAAAACAATCAAAGTTCCTACAGTCATTATTTTCGTCACAGGTCCCATTGCAGCTAGAGCTGAGTTCCCGTATTCTGTTGCAGCGTTGTTGATCATTGCAATGGAAAAGCTGGTAAGTATCTGAAATAGCATTGTTGGAATGCCTACTTTCAATATTTCAGATATAATTCCATCACCAAAATGACATTCTTTGATGCGAAATGTAAACATACTTTTTCTACGAAAGATATAAGCTAGATAAATGATTGTTGTCACTATTTGTGATATGGCTGTTGCAATGGCTGCACCGGCAACACCAAGGTGTAAAGTATAGATTAGGATAGGATCTAAAATTACGTTAAGAACAGCTCCACACATCAATGCATACATTGCTGTTTTTGCAGCCCCTTCACTGGATACAATATTATTCATTGTAACATTAAAGACATTAAAAATTGAAAAAGTGAGGTAGATTGCAGTGTAGGTAAGTGCATAGGGCATGATGCTTTCTATCGCTCCAAGTTGTTTTAAAATTGGCTTCAAAAAAAGTAGAAAACCTATGATTGTGAAAGTACCTATTGTGATGCTGCTGTATAGGGCAGTACTTGCAACTTTATTGGCAGTGCCTTTGTCCCCGCGCCCTAGCAGTCTTGACAAGTACGCAGCGGCACCATTTCCAAATAACAGTCCCAGTCCAACGACTATTTGACCTAATGGAAAAGCTACGGTGATTGCGCCCATCTGATCGGTTCCAAGCCCTCCTACGAAGTAAGTATCCACTAGATTGTACAGGGCATTAATCAGCATTCCAATCATTGTGGGAAGGCCTAGTGCTAGTAGCGCTTTGGGGATTGGAACATTACCTAGTAGTTGCATTTTTTTGTTTGATTCATTCATAATAATAAGCTCCTTTCACTTGACATGAGATATTTAATAGAGTACTATAAATTACAGTACTAAAGGCAATATACATAGTACTATAATTTATAGTACATGTCAAGAAAAAGGAGAAAGATATGGCAGCAATTGATTTAATCGTTTTGGGAATGTTAAAAAAAGAACCCTTAAGTGCATATGATATTCAAAAATTGGTAGAGTACCGTAATATTTCAAAATGGGTAAAGATTAGTACACCATCCATATATAAAAAAGTAATTCAGCTAGAGGAAAAGGGACTAATCTCAAGGTTGACTGTTCTGGGTGAGAATCGGGCTGATAAAGCAATCTATTCTCTTACAAATACAGGAGAAAAAGAATTTGAAAAGCTTATGGAAGAAATTTCAGATAATCCAATCCGCTTTTTTTTGGATTTTAATGCTGTTATAGTGAATATAAATTATTTACCAGTTAAACAACAAAAACTATGTTTAGAGAAAATAGAAAAAAATGTTAGAACATTAAAATTACAAATGGAAGAAAACATGAATAAAAAACAAGATAATACTACAATTCCAGAATCAGGTCTTGCGGTTTTGGAGCAACAATATATACTGACGCAGTCAATTGAAAAGTGGATTGTGTCTGTGAAAGAAAGAATAATAAAAGATGAAAGAAATTGAGTCCTTGCATTTGAAAAGATAGAAGCTGCTGAAAACTGGATTCAAGAAGATGAGTTATTTATTAGAGAATACTAAATAATTCTTTGACCAAAAAAATATAAAAAGACCAACACTTAACCAAGATGATATTTATGTAGAAAAGTACGTCAGAAATAAAGTATAAGATTTTGCCTGTATCTTGATCAGACAGTGCTAACTAACAACAAAAGTATTATACTTGACATATAAATATTACGGGTGTAATATTTAAGAGCGTAAAGAAAATTCTAAGTATGATTTAAAATGGTATTTATATGGAGGTCAAAATGCGAGACAAAAATAGAAGAAGGAAGAAGCGCAAAAGTAAACTTATAATGATGTTAATATTTTTTTTGACAACTATTTCGGTGGGCATAATCGTATGCGCAGTTGTATTTTTAAATAGGAGTAATGGTTGGAAAAATCCTAAGGAACTTCTGGTTGAATATATGAATCACATTCCGGAAAAAGAATACGAGAAAATGTATAAGCTTCTGGATGTGGAAGCTTCCGGAAATATCAGCCAGGAGGATTTTATAAAACGAAATTCTGCTATTTATGAAGGAATAGAAATGCAGAATATGACAGTGGAGATAATGGAATATGATAAGGAACAAATGACTGTAAAGTATCAAACATCCTTTGACTCCGTTGCGGGAAACATTGCTTTTGAAAATGAGGCTTATTTTGTGAAAGGAGAAGATAGTTATAAGCTTATATGGAATGATGCATTAATTTTTCCAGTTTTACAATCAACGGATAAGGTTAGGGTATCAACAACACAAGCAGAGCGTGGAGAATTGTTGGATAGAAACGACAACGTACTTGCAGGAAAAGGAGTAGCTTCGTCGGTAGGAATTGTTCCGGGAAAATTGGAAAACAAAGATAGCGCGATTGAAGAAATTGCAAAATTACTGGAGATTGAGCCACAAACTATAGAAAATAAGTTAGCTGCGCAGTGGGTAAAAGAAGATTCCTTTGTTCCAATAAAAACTGTTGCTAAAGTAGAGGAAATAGAATGGATGACTTTAAATACAGATGAAGAAACGCGGATAGAAAAGGAAAGGCAAGAGAAATTGCTAGCAATTCCAGGCGTTATGATTTCTGATACAAAAGTAAGAGAATATCCTTTAAAAGATGCCGCTGCTCATTTGATTGGGTATGTCCAAAGTGTTACAGCAGAGGATTTAGAAAAGCATGCTGATGAGGGATACACGGCAAACAGTGTGATTGGTAGAAGTGGAATGGAAAGTCTATTTGAAACAGAATTAAAAGGACAAAACGGATGTAGAATCTATATTGAAGATACTAATGGAAATGAGAAAATAGAATTGGTAAACAAGGAGGTGCAGAATGGAGAAAATATAAAATTAACGATAGATTCAGATATTCAGTCTGCATTGTATGAACAATTTCAAGAAGATAAAAGCTGTTCTGTAGCTATGAATCCATATACCGGTGAAGTATTGGCATTGGTCAGTACACCATCATACGATAACAATAGTTTTATATTGGGAATGACTGATGAACAATGGACTTCGCTCAATGAAGATGAAAGGAAGCCATTATATAATCGATTTCGGCAAGTATGGTGTCCAGGGTCTTCATTTAAACCGATTATTGCTGCAATTGGTCTGGAATCAGGGGCAATTGATCCGACGAAAGATTATGGAAATGAAGGCTTAAGCTGGCAAAAAGATTCTTCTTGGGGCTCCTATTATGTGACAACACTTCATGATTATAAGTCTGCGATTCTGGAAAACGCGTTAATCTATTCAGACAATATTTATTTTGCCAAAGCAGCGCTTGAAATCGGTGCTGAAACATTAAAAACCTCTTTACAACAGTTGGGATTTAATCAAGAACTGCCGTTTGAGATAACTATGGCTGTTTCACAATATTCCAACACAGAGAATATTGAAACCGAAATTCAATTGGCAGACAGTGGCTATGGACAGGGGCAAATTTTGGTCAATCCATTGCACTTAGCAAGTTTATATACAGCTTTCTGTAATAATGGAAATGTGTTACAGCCGTATCTGAAATATCAAGAAGAATTAAAAGCAGAGAGTTGGATTTCAGAAGCATTCTCAAAAGATGTGGCAAATAAAGTATTAGAAGGAATGAAAAAGGTGGTTAATGATCCCAATGGAACTGGTTATGCATCTCATAGAGAGGATACTGTTTTAGCGGGAAAAACAGGAACAGCCGAGATAAAAGCTTCCAAAGAAGATACTTCCGGTACAGAGCTTGGATGGTTTGCGGTATTGACTGCGGAACAGACCGCGAAAAAGCCAATTATGATTGTTAGTATGGTGGAAGATGTAAAAGGAAGAGGGGGAAGTGGTTATGTTGTGGGGAAAGTCAATCAGGTCTTGGATGGTTGGTTTAGCAGAGCAGAGTAAGATAATATTTAAAAGGAACTTGGTTACAATTATTTATAAAAGATGGTAATCTTTATCGAAGTCTAATAGTTGAAACAGAGTAGAAATTTTCTTTAAATCCTTACAAGTTAAGGGAGGTGACAGATGAGAAGAAGAGAATTATTGACTGTACTTATTTTAATTTTGTTCGGAATCTCAGGATGTAGTAGAAGCTCTCAAAATATCCAACCTGCAGAGGCGAGTGAAATTAATGCAACGACTTTAGAGCAGAATATAGATGAAGAGTCAAAAAAGATTGCAATGCTCTATCAAGATATTTATGAGAAAGCTGTGAACGAGAATAAATTGGGCAGCCTGGGTGTTGTTCAGAATATCGCAAATCGACTTGGAGAATATGGGTACGCTGCAATAGACACGGAAAATCAGAATCAGATTAATATGCTTCATCCAGAGTTGATAGAGCAGTTTATCAAGAAGGTTGAAGATAAGCAAGAGGGAGAGGCAACTTTTTTTTCTATTATAGAAAGTGGGGGGTTTATACGCTTTGATTTGGAAACCTCTGAAGGGAAGGTATATGTCACCAGGAGTGTTTTAAATTGGGAGGATGGCATTCCAATTGTTAGTTACAAAGACTGTTATGAGGCATATGATTGGGTTTATTCTGAAAATGGGTATTTGTTTTTTGAAGAATACTTCCCGCCAGGGTATGATGGAGCCCCTGGCTATACGGCTGTTCGTGTGAAATCATTAGATGAAAAATGCAGGGAACTGAATCGACAATATATTCTTCCAATTGGTTATGGCTCAAACAATATGTTCATTTTAAATTGGAGTGAAGATAATTTTGATACACTTAATTTTTATGATCTTTTTGACATCTTGTATCCTTATGTGTATAAAAACCCTACACCTTATGTGAAATCTTTAGAAGGAGAAATATATCATGTGCCTAAGGACGAGTTTGAAAAAGTCATCCAGTCATATTTTGAAATAGACAGTGATGCATTACAAGCTAAGACGAGGTATTTAAAACAGAATCAAGTTTACGAATATAGAACGAGAGGATTTTACGACTGTGCATGTACCCCTAATATTCCATATCCCGAAGTAATTTCATATCAAGAAAATGAGGATGGAACAATTAAGCTTACTGTAAATGTTGTCTGGCCGGAAGAACATCTGGCGGAAGCTTTTTGTCATGAGGTTGTAATAAGACCATTAGAAGATGGGAAATTACAGTATGTCTCAAATCGTGTAATTCAATCAGAGAAAAATGTGGAACCCACATGGTACACAGAAAAGTTTACAGATGAGGAATGGGAGGAGCAATAGGGGGTATTGAAATGAGAGCATATTCTTTTTCCTAATATTAGTTGCAATTATAATAACAAAAGGCACTCAATCAATGAAAATTGAGGTGCACCCAATAAGTTAGACTTAAAAATCTATTTTATGGGGGCAGTTCAAATTCAAGGAGTGCCTCTTATAATAGTTAATTCCAAATTTGCAGATCAGATAATATGGATAGTGCTATTTCGTATGCTTTACTTCCAGTAGCATCCGACTCTGCCTGTATATTTGTTGAAAAAAAGTATGTATGACCAGATAACTCAATATAACCAATAAACCATCCGTTAATGTTCTGACCATTTACCTGGCCGGTTCCTGTTTTACCATAGATGGAACCTTGTGTAGAGGAGGATAAACAGATGGCGTCTTTCAATGCCTGAACATTTTCTGTAGAAAATCCAAAATCATTTCGGTATAGTTTTTTTAATAGGTTAACCTGCTCAATCGGAGAAATTTTCAAAGAGGATTCCATCCAGTAAGACGAAAAATCCCCATTAATATCCTGATTCCCATATCCGATTTCTTGGATGTATTTTTTGACTGTCTGAAAGCCAATTTGTGAGTTAATAGACTGGAAATACCAGTTAACAGAGTTTTTCATTGCTGAGTTCAAATCCTGATCAGTATTCCACGTTTCAAATGGATAAATTTCTTGATTCCATTTCATCTGCGACTGCTCCCTCGTAATGATACCAGTTTCTAATCCAAACAATGCGATAAATATTTTGTAAGTGGAATTAGGAGCTGACCGAAGGGTAGCGTAATCTTTGTTGTAAATTTCCCAGACATTATTTTCTAAATCGTATAAGACAAAACTTCCATCGTATCCTTTATAGTATGAAGATAGATCAGTGCTGGTAATCGTTTCATTTTTTGTCTCCCACTGATAATGGTTTTCCGTGCAGGCATAAATAGAAAGAACAGGGGTAAGACTAATGAGCAGGAGAGCAATCAGGCTAAAGGATGCGATACCTTTCAATTTCTTACGGAAAGAAGGAGTCTCATAGGATGCAATATTTAGGATTCGTTGCTTCATTTGCTTCAAGTTTCCGCCGATGCCGCTAGCAAATGGGAATGGGAGGAGAGAAACTTTTTCTGCAAAATCAATCAGTGTGTTTCCGTAAGCTTCGTATTCATTTTCGCTTATCATCTCTAAAACAGAGGTATCGCAGGCAACCTCACGGTCATTGCGCATTTCCTTTAATGCGTACCAGACAAATGGATTGAACCAGTAAATTACACCTGCCAAATTCATTAGATGATTTGCCAGAGCGTCTTTGTAGCGATAGTGTTGTAGTTCATGAAGTAACATATAACGCATTTCTGTGATATTATAGTCAGAAATTAAGTGTATCGGTAAATAGATGCTTGGTTTAAAAAGTCCAACTATTATAGGTGATTTCAAAAATGCAGTACTGTAAATTGGAATCTCTTTTTTTACATTCATTTCTCTTAAACATTGTGTATATAATTTCCAGACTTCCCTATTTTGCAAAGGGAGCGAGGATTTCTTTAATTGATGTAGAAGCAAGTAAGATTTTATTATTAGTATAAATGTAATAAATATTCCGACTGCCCATATACCCAAAAGGAAAAGCCAGACAATTGATGGGGCTTTTCTACTAACTGATAGGGTAAAGTCATTTACCCAGTTTGTTGTGTCGGGAGCGTTAAGGAGTATGGTTGGCTGAGTGATTATTTTATTATCAAAAGTGGTTGGACTTCCTAAGTTTTCAATCCAAGATAAAATTTGCAAAAACCCGACTAAGCGAATTGGTAAAAATGGTACAACAAGAATAGTAAGAAAAACGAACCACAAGTTATATTGCATTCGGTTGGAAAGGTTCTTTTTAAAAATAAGCTTGGCGGACAGAAGTATTCCGATGATAATAGAAACAAAAAGATTACTGATAAGAAAACGAATAGCGAAATTTTCCACATTAATTCCCTCCATTTTTAGGTCTCTTTGAGAGAATAGAGCGGAGATTGTCTATTTCCAGTTCAGACAGTTTGTCGTTTTCGATATAGGAAGATAGCATGGCAGCTATATCACCATTATAAAATCGATCTAAAAAAGAATTGCTTTCCTGACTGAGATAATCACTTTCTTTCACTAATGGGGTGTATACAAATACTCGGCTGTGTTTTTCATAAGCAAGAGCACCTTTGGTAACAAGACGTTTTATCAGGGTTTGTATGGTCTTGGGGCTCCAAGTCGTTTGTTTGGTTAAATAATTTGTTATTTCATTAGTACTAATTGGAGCATAGTTCCATACGATCTTCATAACTTCAAATTCAGCTTCAGAAATTTGTGGCAAATCTTTCAAATTTAGTACCTCCTTAATCTTACGGTTGTAATATAAGTATTATAGCTTTTTATATTTTTCCTGTCAATGAAATATAAGACTATATAAGAAGACGTAGAAAATATTTATTAGTGTTATCTAGACTTGATGGTAAGAGGTTAATGAAACGATTATCTTAATTTATTAAATTAATTTTATAAATATACTAAAGTCTCACACCAAATAGCCGATAATCTTAGTAAGAATTATTTGAAATGCAGAAAGGAGTGTTAATATGAGAATAGAAGCGTACAATCAAATAAGTCAAGTATACAATACGGAAAAAGCAAATAATATAAAACAGAATATGAAAGCTAGTCAGAATGATAAATTAGAAATATCTCAGCAGGCTCGGGATTATCAGATTGCCAAAAATGCCGTTGCACAGACAGATGATGTTCGAGAGGATTTGGTTGCTAAATATAAAGCAGAGATTCAATCAGGGGAATACGAGGTCAGTGCTGATGATTTTGCAAATAAAGTAATTGAGAGCTACAATAAGCTAATGCTTTAGGATAATTGTGTTAACGGTTATATAGCCAGCCATATAAAGCTATAAATAAACAAATAATATTTTCAATAATGGAAATGAGGATGACACGTGGCAAGTTTGATAGAAAATCTGATAGATGTTTTGGAAAGAGAAAACAAAGAATATGAAAAGCTGGTCGTATTATCTGAAGAAAAAACAACAATTATTGTAGAAGGAGATATTGTTAAGCTACAGGAAATTGTCGATAAAGAACAGCCAATTATTGATGTAATCAATCAATTAGAAAAAAAACGTGTAGAAATTATTAATGATGTAGCTATTGTATTGAACAAGGATGTTACAACACTTCATTTAAAAAATTTAATTCGTATACTAAAGGGTCAGCCAAATGACCAATATAAGCTTGCAACGGTACATGATAATTTAAGTTCTACGGTAAAGAAAATGGAAGCAATTAATGAGAATAACAAAATGCTTTTGGAGCATTCATTAGAAATGATTGGTTTTGAAATAAATTTAATTCAGAGCATGAAAAAAGCACCAGAAACAGCTAATTATGGCAAGGATGCCTACAGCACTGGAGATGTACTTATTAATACAAGCGGATTTGATGCCAAACAATAAGAAAGTATAAAGAGGTGAGAAAATGGGTGGAATGGGCAGCCTATATATTGGAGTATCTGGATTACAGACAAGCCAGAATGCATTAAATACAACTGCACATAATTTAGCCAATATAGGAACAGACGGTTATGTAAGGCAGCAGGTAGTGCAGTCGGATACATTATATAATACAATCAAATATGGCGCTGTAAGCTTACAACAAGTCGGCATCGGTTCGACAGTAGCTCAGGTCAGGCAGGTAAGAGATATTTTTTTAGATCAGTCCTATCGATTGGAATCAGGACGGTCTAATTACTATGATGTGACTTACAATACTTATTATGAAATTGAATCGATATTGGGAACCTTAGGAGGCTCTGAATTTAGCGATTCCTTAGATAAATTAAGTGATGTATTTAATTCACTTTCAACTGATCCATCGGATACTTCTGTTCAAACTCTTTTAAAGCAAAGAGCTTCTGAATTTATTGAGGATGCACAAAATGTATATTCTTTATTAAAAGAATATCAAAATAGTTTGAATGACCAGGTGGCAGATACGATTGATGATATCAATGAATTGGCCAACACCATTAATGAATTGAACCAGAAAATTGAATTGGTAGAGGCCGGGGGAGTTGAAAACGCAAATGATTTGCGAGATAGCCGAAACTCGGCGTTAGACGAGCTTGCTGGATTAATTAATATTACTTATTCTGAGAATTCCAATGGCGTGGTTACGGTTAGTGCGGAAGGTGTTCCGTTAGTTACAACGACCAGCGTGAATGAAATGGGATATACAATCGATGATACGACTGGATTTATAACACCTACATGGCCAGACTATAAGGACAAAAATGTATACAACATGAATGTAGAGATTTCTACTGAGAAGAATACAAATGTCGGTAAATTAAAGGCTCTCTTGGTTCAAAGAGGTTCAGATACAGCAGATTATTCTGATATACCTGTAGCTGAAGATTATCAGGATTCATCAGGAAACTGGACAACGGGAAGCTGGACAATTGACGGAACCACTTATACGGATGGAAAGTCGGCTTATTCAGCGGCTAAGAATTATTATGACAATAACACTTCTTTATCCGGTATGATGAATACACTTGCTGAATTTGATCAACTGATTCATAGCGTTGTTACTAAAATTAACGATATTTTGTGTCCCAATACTACAATGACTGTAGCAACAGGCGAAACATGGACGGACAAAAATGGCAATACGCTGACAGCAGGAGAAACGTATACCTGTCTTGATGTAGATAATTGTGGACAATCAGCAGATGGTACAATTGGAACAGAGTTATTTTCAAGAGGGGCAACAGACAGATATACAAAATATACTTATACAGATACAAGCGGAGAGGTTCATACTAGCTATATATATAATGAAGAAGATACAACTGACATTAACTCAATGTACACAACGGAAAATTTGAAAGTAAATTCTACAATTACAGATAATGTAGAAAAACTACCACTGTATACTTCAAATGGTGCAGTAGATTATGAAAAGGGTTTAGCACTTTATAGCGCATGGACAGATAAGTCAGTTGCTCTAAATCCAAATTCAACTGCAAAATCTTCATTTCAGGATTATTATTCAAAATTAGTAGATGAAGTAGGCAATATGGGGTATTTATATAAAGGCTATTCTGATTCACAGGCCAGCACGGTATCAGGACTCGATGATGATAGGCAGATGGTGATTGGTGTTTCATCAGATGAGGAATTAAGCAATATGCTGCGATATCAAAATGCTTATAATGCATGTTCACGTTACATCAATGTTGTAAGTGAAATGCTTGAAACTATAATTACTTCATTAGGAAGAAGCTGATAGGGGGGAAAGATAATGCCATCAACATTTTTAGGTTTAACAATTGCAACATCCGGCCTTTATACATATCAAACGGCTATCAATGTCACTGGTAACAATATAGCCAATGTAGAAACTACAGGATATACAAGACAGAATGCTGTACAATCTGCATCAGAAGCATTAAGAGCTTACACAACCTATGGTCAAATTGGAACAGGTGTACAAACAACTTCAATTGAACAGCTTAGAGACAGCTATTATGATGCTAAGTATTGGAGTACAAATACAGCAGTAGGCGAATATGAGACAAAAGATTATTATATGGAGCAGATAGAATACATATTGAATGAGTCCACTACAACATCTGGCTACCTGACAGCTTTCAATACTTTTTTTAATTCATTAAATACAGCTGCTGGTGATTCTTTGGATACATCTAGCTTAACGCAATTTGTCAATGATGCTCAAAGCTTTGCCGATTACTTCAATGCCTTATCAACTAGTTTTGAGAAAGTACAAGAAGATTCAAATGAAGAAATAAAAACTTATACGGATAAAATAAACAGTATAGCGCAGCAAATTTATCAGTTGAATGCTCAGATCAATACATCATTACTAGCAGGCGGAAATGCAAATGAATTAAAAGATCAAAGGGCCCTTTTGGTGGACGAACTGTCGGAAATTGTACCCGTCGAGGTAACAGAGGTTTCAATTAAGAATTCAGAAGGCGAAGATTCTGCCGCTACCAATTATACAGTAACTATAGTTGGTCAAAAGCTGGTTGACAGCAGCAGCTATAATCAATTAGAATGTGTTGCACGTACAGAGAAAGTGAATCAGTCAGATGTAGATGGTTTATATGATGTGCAGTGGACAAATGGAAATAAGTTCAGCGCAGCAAGTTCTAATGTGAGTGGAAAATTAAGGGCTTTAATTGAGGTAAGAGATGGTAATAATTCAAATAATTTTTCTGGAAGCATTACGAATGTAACATCAGTAGATGCAAACAATACTTTGGTTACAATATCAAGCACAACTTATGATAACTTAAATCAGATGAATTTAAATGCTGCAGGAACGATTACACTGGGCAATAAGCAGTATACCTATGATTCATACACAGCAGCTTATAATTCTACAACCGATAAGTATGAATATACGTTCAATATTACCAGTGATAATTCAGCGGTTACTGCTTCCTTGGTTGGAACAAATGCAAAAATTGGTTCCAGTGTTGATTATTGTGGAGTACCATATTATATGTCTCAAATTAATGAATTTGCTAGAACTTTTGCAGAGTCAGTAAATAATATATTGGTGACTGGCTTTAACTCATCAGGTGATATTGGAGGTATTTTATTTACAGGTACGTCAGTAACAGGAGCAGAATATGATTTTGCTGTTTCAGGTGCTGTTACTGAAATAACAGAGTCAAGTGGTACATCTACAGTAAAAGTGGCTGCGGACAGCGGAGAAACAGCAACACCGGCTCAATCAGGCAGTATTTATATTAATGGAGTGGAATATGATTATGATAGCTATACCTATGATTCAGCAACAAATATTTATTCCTATCAAATAAGCGGCAGCCTATCTACTTCCTTGGTTGGTAAGAATGCGGATACTTATTCCCTTACTAAAACAAATAGTACAGATAGTTATAATCAGTTGACAGCAGGAAACTTAAAGGTATCTAGTAAGTTGCTGTCAGATCCTAATTTGTTGGGAACAACAACAAATACTTCATTAACTAGTTCAGCCGATGTTTTAAATAGTTTATATAGTATACAAAGCGATACCAGTCAACTTTCCTTTAGAGGAGGAACTGCATCTCAATTTTTGGTTTGCCTTGTTTCCGACAGTTCTGTGGATGCGGAAAAAGCATCTACATTTTCAACAAAATTTAGTACACTTTTGAAAACAATTACAAATCAAAGATTGTCTGTTTCTGGAGTTGACAATGATGAAGAAGCAGTTAATCTTGTTAAATTTCAAAATGCATATGATTTATCATGTAAGTTGGTTTCAGTTTTACAAGAGATGTATGACAAACTAATTAATGAAACCGGAGTGTAGGAGGCATAAAGAATGGGAATTAGAATAACAAATAAGATTATGACCAATAATTCATTGGATAATGTTAATACTAATAAAACATTGCTTGATAAAATATCAACACAAGTAGCAACACAACAAAAGATTACAAGAGCATCAGAGGATCCAATTGTTGCAATTCGAGCACTCAGGTTAAAAAACAGTATCACTACCTTAAATCAGTATTATTCTAAAAATATTCCGGATGCTGAGAGTTGGCTGGACGCAACCCAGACTGCCCTTGGGAATATGAAAACTTGTACCTCATCAATTCTTGAAATTGCTACAAAGCTATCCTCTAACCAATATTCTTTATCTGAAAAGAAAGATTTGCTGGCAGAATATCAGTCTCTGAGAGAGCAAATTTATGATGAAGGCAATGCGGATATTTCTGGAAGAAGTATTTTAACAGGGTACAAAACAAATATGGAGCTAGCCTTTTCAGAAGCTGATACAACGGCAAGCTATCGAATAACGGAATGCTTCTCAGGTTCTGATGTAGAGAGTATTGACTATGTATCTGGATGTATTGATGTAAATTCAAGCGATATCTTAAATAATACAGATACGGAATATGATACAAATACCGTTAAGAATAATTCTGTATACCGTTTGAGATTGTCATATGGTGATTTGAGTGAGAATTCCGATACTACAGCACAGAATGTAACCTATACCGCATCAGGAAAATTAAATACAAATCTGACTGTTGCAATGTCTGGTTCTACAACAGGATATGTGAAAGCCAGTGTTAGCTTAGATGCTGCGAGTGGTGTAGTAACTGCGTCTATAGATGGAACCGATTCGTCAGGGGGAAGCTATAGCACCACAGTTGACAGCTCAACAGGTACGATATCAATACTGGACTCAGGTGGAACGACGGTAGGAACATTTGATTACTCCGTGGATGGTAATACAGTCACAGCATCCAAAACAGTTACAGTAAATGCGGTATCATTAGAGGATACCGGAGGAAGTGACGCAGCATACCTGAATACATCAGCAGAGCAAATTACATTTATTAAAGAAACAGGAGAACTAATATTGGGATCCGGCGTTTACCAGGCATTTCAAAATGCCGGAGATGATTCGATTAGCTTTACGTATGAAAAAACAGGATTTGATAAAGGTGAATTAAGGCCGGAGCATTATTTTGATTGCACGAATTTAGTCACCGGGGCTGAATATGTTAATCAAAACGAATCGCAAGAGATAGATTATATCGTTAATTTTAATCAGACGCTTACTGTTAATACAGAGGGTAAGGATGTATTTGATCAATCAATCGGAAGAGATGTGGATGATTTGATTTCTGCGTTAGAGAGTGCGATAGCAGCAGATACAAAGATGGAAAAACTTGAGTCAATGCTTACGGATTCCCAATACAGTGATCAGACGGAATACATAGAATCAATGATTGAGGCATGTGAAAAGGAGCAGACATATGCTGAAAATAAGCTTCAACAGTTAGCAGAGCAAAGTATTACTAATTTTAAGGGATATGTTAATGATATTTCAAGTGCCGTTACAGAGGTAGGAAGTAAGATAAGCCGTCTGTCATTAACTAAGGAAAGAGCATCCAATCAGTTAACCAATTTAAAGACATTATCAGAAGAAAATATAGGGGTTGAATTATCTGACGTTTTAATTGAACAGGAATCGGCCAGTTTAGCTTATGATGCAGCACTTACAGCGTCAAGTAAAATAATTACACATTCATTGCTGGATTTTCTATAAAAAATCGTAATGGTTTATATATAATTCATGCCGATTTTCATATAACGAAAAAAGCATTTCATCTTTTTATGATGAAATGCTATAATATTTGTAAGCAACATAAAAATGTAAAGTTGTGCATAAAATTGATTCTTGAAAAAGGAGAATAGAAATGACAATACAGACAAAATTATTTGGAAATATAGCGGTTGATAATGAAAAAACCATTCATTTTGAAAACGGAATTATAGGATTTCCTGATATGAAAAATTATTTAATTATATATGATGAAGAAAAGGGAGATAAAGCTAAGATTTCTTGGCTGCAATCAATCGAAGAACCTGGGTTTGCAATTCCGGTTATTAACCCTCTTTTGGTTAGGATGGATTATAACCCAACAGTAAATGATGAACTGATGAAACCTCTTGGCGACTTAGATCCACAGGAGATGCTTGTTTTGGTAACAATGACGATTCCGGCAGAAGTAAAAAATATGACAGTTAATCTAAAAGCTCCGATTGTGATTAATGCAATTACCAGAAAAGCATGTCAAATAGTTGTTGAGAATGAAGAATATCTAGTAAAATACCCGGTTTATGACATCCTTAAGTCAAAACAAGAAAAGGCGGGTGAATAATATGCTTGCCCTTTCCAGGAAAAAAAATGAGGCAATTGTAATAAATAACAATATTGAAATTACCATTTTAGAAATAAAAGGGGATCAAGTAAAAGTAGGAATTTCAGCACCAAAAGATGTAACAATTTACCGGAAAGAATTATATTTACAGATTCAAGAGGAGAACCGTAAAGCTGTTACAGTTGAAGGACTGGAAGCATTGAATGAATTGTTGAAATAGAAGAAATAAATAAAATATATGTTTGCTATTAAGAATATATCAAAAATGCCGATAATATTAGTAATTAGCATTTAATGTTATAATTGAATATTTAAAGTTGTCAGCTATGAGCCAGTAATAAAGCAGTTTTTATTGTCTGCTTAGGATAAGTCACATGGAGGTGATTTTATGGAACTAGATGCGGTAAGCAACAATGGTTATCAAGGAAGTAATACCAAGGTGAGCATCAAACCAATTCAGCCAACAACAAATGATAAAGCAGAAGAAACAGCTATCAAGTCAGTTTCTGCCACGGCAGAAGATAAAGATAGTTATACAGCTGAAGATAATAGTAAGGTAAATAATTTTAAAAATGCAACCAACAATGATATGAAAAAGTCTATCAGTGAGATTAACAGTAAGTTAAACAAAAATACGCAGGCTATTTTTGGAATTCATGATGAGACAAACAGGGTAACAATTAAAATTGTGGATAAAGATACTAAGGAAGTAATCAAAGAAATTCCACCAGAAAAAACATTGGAGATGCTCGCAAAAATATGGGAATTTGCGGGGATTTTAGTGGATGAAAAGCTTTAGGAGGGAAAAGTATGACCATTAGAATGACGGGTATGTATTCAAACATGGATACTGATTCAATTATATCTCAGCTTATGAAAGCACAGCGTACTAAAATAGAAACGATTGAAAAGAAGAAAACAAAATTGGAGTGGAAAGTAGATGCATGGAGTACATTGAACTCTAAGATTTATTCTTTGTATACAGGTACTCTTAACGAAATGCGATTTACAGATAAATACAATAAAAAATCTACAACGATTTCGGATTCTACTGTTGCTACAATTACAGCAGACAGTTCGGCAGTTGACGGTACGCAGGAATTGGCAGTGAAAAAATTAGCAAAACCAGGATATTTAACGGGAAGTGTGTTGTCAACTTCAGATTCAACTACGCTTTCTTCAAGTTCTACTATGAGCCAATTGACAGGGTATTCGGCTACTGGTGATACAAGCTTTCAGGTATCGGTTGGTTCTGGGGCCGCTACATCGATTACCATTAACAGTTCTACTACGATAAGTGATGTAATAACCCAGTTAAAATCAGCGGGAGTAAATGCAAGCTTTGACTCAACCAACAGCCGCATTTTTGTTAGTTCAAAATCAAGTGGAGCAGCGTCTGATTTTACCATTACGGCATCTGATTCAGATGGAACGAATGCGTTAACAGCACTGGGGCTTAATACAGAAATAGAGGGTGGAGCAACTAAAATAGATGGGCAGGATTCAGAGATTTTATTAAATGGTGCAACATTTACATCAACTAGCAATGCTTTTAGTATCAATGGCTTGAATATTGTGGCAAAAGAGTTAACTGGAACAAGCACTGACTCGTCTGGAAATACAATCTATGACACAGTCTCAATTTCGACTTCAATGGATTATCAGGGAATCTATGATACAGTTAAAAGCTTCTTGTCTGAATATAATACTTTGATTAACGAGATGGATAGTCTTTATAATGCAGATAGCGCAAAAGGGTATGATCCTCTTACTGATGATGAAAAGGATTCAATGACAGATACTCAAATTGAGAAGTGGGAGACGAAAATTAAGGATGCCTTATTAAGAAGAGACAGTACTTTGGGAAGTGTTTCCAATGCAATGAAGAACGCTATGACTGAAACATATGAAATAGATGGTAAGACATATAGCTTAGCAAGCTTTGGTATTTCTACAGGAGAGTATTTTACAACAGAAGAAAATGAGCGAAGTGCTTATCACCTTGACGGCAATACTGATGACACCACAGTGTCTACGGAGAAAGATAAACTGATGACTGCAATTGTCTCAGATCCTGATACGGTAATCAGCTTTTTTACCTCTTTGTCAAAAGGCTTATATGACAAAATTGATAAAAACATGAAATCCGTAGAGGGTATCAAGAGTGTTTACCATGTATATGAAGACAAGACTATGGCAAGCCAGATTGATGATTATGAAGATAAAATTGATGAGTTAGAAGATAAATTTACAACGATGGAAAACAAATATTATGACCAATTTTCAGCGATGGAAACGGCGTTGGCTAAATTACAATCAAGCAGTTCATCACTTTTAAGTATGTTAGGAAGCTGATTCTTAGGAGGAAAATGTTATGGCTTTACCAAATGCTTATGCAACTTACAAAAATAATCAGGTATTGACAGCAACACCTGGAGAATTAACATTAATGCTATATGAAGGAGCAATTAAATTTTGCAATATAGCACTGTTAGGAATTGAACAAAATAATATTGAAAAAGCAAATGACAATATTAAAAAATGCCGCGCAATTGTGACAGAACTTAGAGCAACCTTAAATTTTGACTATCCGGTAGCTCAGGATTTCGAAAATGTCTATGTGTATATTACGCAAAGGTTATCGGATGCTAATATGCAAAAGGATAAAGCTATTCTTGAAGAAGTATTAGAACATCTAAGAACTATGAAAGAAACATGGAAAGAAGTTATAAGACTATCAAAGTAGACTTATAATGGAGGTGTCTGATGGAACAGAATGTTAATTATATAAAGGTCATGATTGACAGTTTGCGAAAAAAAGTAATGATTTTGGAAGACTTAATTGTTGCAAATAAAGAACAAGCAGAAATCATTGTAGATATCAAAAAGAATATGGTTGCATACGAAGCCTGTATTGATAAAAAGCAACTGCTAATTGATGAGCTAAACTTATTAGATAATGGATTTCAAGCTTTGTACAATCGTATCCAAGAAGAAATAATTAACAATGCTGATTGTCATAAAGAAGAAATAAAAGAAATGCAGAAGCTGATTAGTATAATAACTGATAAGAGCGTTGAGATTCAGAACGGTGAAGAAAAAAACAGGCAGATAATTGCTCAACAATTTTCATTACTCAAACGAGAGGTGAAAAATTTCAGAGATAATAGAAAGATTGCAAATACATATTACAATACGATGCAGAAAATCAACTATATGCCTCCACATTTTTTGGATAAAAAAAAATAAAAATTCATAATTTGTTATAAAGTATATGCAAATATTATCCGATATACTTATTGTAAAACAAAAAGGGATTATAAATCTTAAATTTATATAATTTTTGACAAGAAACTCTTGACCATGTCACACTACAAGGTGTATTATCACTTTAGGTTATTACTTAACCTTATAAGTGATTTACAAAATAAAAAATAAATGCAACATGGATGTTGCAGCAAATTCAAGGAGGAATTAACTATGGTAGTACAACACAATATGTCAGCAGCTAACACTAACAGACAGTTAGGCATCACTACAGGTGCTCTTGCAAAATCAACAGAGAAATTATCATCAGGTTACAAAATTAACCGTGCTGGTGATGATGCAGCTGGTCTTTCAATTTCAGAAAAAATGAGAAGTCAGATTAGAGGACTTGATCAGGCATCTGATAACGCTGAAGACGGAATTTCTTTAATTCAGACAGCTGAGGGAGCTCTTAGTGAAATTCATTCAATGTTACAGAGAATGAACGAATTATCAGTTAAAGCAGCTAATGATACTAACCAATCAATCGATAGAGATGCTATTCAGGATGAAATTGATGCATTAGCATCAGAAGTAACTAGAATTGCTTCTTCAACTCAGTTCAACAAGATGAACTTATTTACATCAAGCAAGACTTTATCATTACAGATTGGTGCTAACAATGGACAGAGCATCGGTTTAGCTCTTTCAAAAGTAACAGCTTCTTCTCTTAAAGTTAATGGATTGTCAATGTCAAGCCATGCTAAAGCAAATAGTGCTATTACTAAAGTTCAAGAGGCTATCAACACTGTATCAAAACAGCGTTCAGCTCTTGGTGCTCTTCAGAACAGATTAGAGTACACTATCTCTAACTTAGATTCTTCATCTGAAAATACTCAGGCTGCTGAATCAAGAATCAGAGACGTTGATATGGCTTCTGAAATGGTTAAATACAGCAAGAATAATATTCTTATGCAAGCTGGACAGTCTATGTTAGCTCAAGCTAATTCTCAGACTCAGGGTGTATTATCACTTCTTCAATAGTATTTAGCTGAATGAAAGAATTTAAAGCTGACCTTACGGTCAGCTTTATTCAATTATAGGAAAGGTCTTGTTATAAAGTGTGATAAGATTATACTTATAATAATTAATTAAGCAAAATGCATATTAAGCAAATAAGTTAATTGTTAGGAGATGTTATGAAAGAACTAAAGGTATTATTACAGGAATGTATTACATTAACGGATGAAATATACAATGCTGCATTAATTGAAGACAGGAATCAGATTAGATCAAAAAGCGCACAATTAATTCATAGACTAAATGATTCGTTTCCTATTATAATAGAAGCAGGATTGAAAATCAGTCCTGTCATTTTAGAAAGGACAGAGAAATTATTAGGTGCTACTGAAGTAGGAGATAGTATCGGAACAATGGATATTGTTAGGTTTGAAATTAAATCTATATTGGAAGAATATTTAGAAAGTATAGGTGAAACATTTGAATGATAATAACTTATTAATAGAAAACTTGGAAGTAATAAAAAATTGTGATAAATTATTATATGATGAATTAGTGAAATATGATTTAGAAAGTTATGAAGTCGAAAATGTGGAAACGGAACTATCAGTAGATAATATTAAGATAGTAAAAGCATTTATAAATCAATTCGAGTGGTATTTTAATAGTAAATATCAGGCAAAGAATGCAGTTAAGGAATGGGCAGACACATTAGGAAAAATAGAAAGTACGGCAGTGATTTGCATGTTTGGAATGGGAAATGGATTATATTTGAAAGAAATTATGGACAGATCATATCAATCTGTCATATTTATTATATATGAACCTAGTATTCAGATATTTTTAAAGGTGATGAAAGAAATAGATTTATCATTTCTAGATGAAAGAGTATATATTTCGATAGATGGAATAAATGATAATTATTTTGATGCCTATTTTCAAACCTTTACTACATATAGCAATTTATCGGTTTGTAAATATTTATGTCATCCTAACTACTTTGAATGCTTTAAAGAAGCAGGAAAGAGGTATCTACAAAAGGTAAAAAGGGGTATTGAGGTTCTCGAAGCCTATACAAATTCTGATATAAGGTTATCGGAAGCATATTATCGGAACAGTATATACAATTTAAAGTTTCTTCCTGATTCCTCTATTTTAGAGCAGATTCAAAAAGTAGTAGGAACTTCAATTCCAAATGACTTTCCGGCGATCATAGTTAGTGCAGGACCATCGTTGAAAAAAAATATTAAAGAATTGAAAAGAGTTAAGAATAAAGCCTTTCTCATAGGAACGGATACTGCTTTAAAAGGTTTATTTGAAGAAAGTATTATTCCTGATGTCATAGTAACCATAGATTCTAATAAAAATCCCAAGAAGTTTGAAGATCCAAGAACGGATTTAATTCCTATGGTTTGTTTTGAGACTTCTCAAAATGTTATTTTGGAAAAGCATAAGGGCAAAAAAATTTTTATGAATGATACCTTTGGATTCGGCGATGAAATATTTAACAAAATGGGATTTACATATCGCTATTGGAGCGGAGGAAGTTCGGTGGCTACGAATGCCTATGCAATGGCAATGGCAATGGGATTTCGAACGATTATATTGGTAGGTCAGGATTTGGCATATACCAATAATGAAAGGCATTATGAAAAAGGACTGGGGAATAGCTTCTATGATAATATGAATAACGATAGTATTTTTATACAAGTAGAAGATGTTAACGGAGAGAAGATTACTACGTCTAAGGATTTTAAAATATATTTAGATTGGTTTGAAACTGAAATTTCACTACACGAGGAAATTGATACAATTGATGCCACAGAAGGCGGAGCCAAAATCCACGGAAGTCGGATATTAAGTCTGAAAGAAGCAATTGATGCAAAGTGTACAATTGAATTCAATATGGAAGAATATATGAAGAATATACCGCCCCTACTAAATCAGGAGAAAAGAAGAGAACTATCAAAGCTGATTCGTGATATTCCAAAGCAATTTGAAACTTTATCAGAAGATGCTGATAAGGGATTTCAATTGTATAAAGAGTTGATTCTTGAGCTGGAAACTGAAAAGCCGGATAGGAAAAAACTGTTGAAGATAAGTAAGGAGATTGGTGAAATTACAGATAAAATTGAAATAACAAAGACATATAAGGTTGCTCAACATAAGTTGAAAGCAATTGAATATATTGCACTTAGCAATTTAGGCATTTCTGCTGACGATGCAACAGAGGATGCGCTAGAAGTAGCTAAGCGGGGAATAGTTATGATGGATTCTTTGAGACAGGCTTTAGAGACCATTATTCCACAGGTGAAACAAGCAGTAGAATAATTAGAGTTTTATTAATAAGTTTACTTGGAAAGGGAATTCTAAGATGAGAATATTATTTTGCTCATGGGGAAATATTTGTGAAGCAGATTTAGAGATTAGTTTAAGATATATGGGGCATGAGATAGATGTTTTAAAGGCCAAGATAAAAAATAAGGATTATGATGCAGACTATTTGAATATAGTATCAAATGAATTATTAAAATGCAGATATGATTGCTTATTTTCAATTAATTATATACCTATCATCTCAAGAGTGTGCAAGGTTCACCATATAAAATACATATCCTGGACTGTTGACAGTCCTTGGTTTTATTTTAATTCTGAAACAATAAGTAATGACTGTAATTATATATTTATTTTTGAAAGACAATTGTATGAACGCTTTAGAAAAAAGTCAACTCAAATTTATTATATGCCACTTGGTACAAATGTTAAATACTGGGATTCTATAAAGCTATCGGAGGAAGACCGATTAAGATTTTCTACAGATGTTTCCTTTGTAGGTTCTTTATATGAGGATAAACATGATTTCGATAAAGTAGAAATTCCAGACTATTTACGGGGGTATTTTGAGGGTATCATAGAGGCGCAGACAAATGTATATGGATATAACTTTTTGAATGATGTTATAACAGATGAGGCGGTTAAAGAATTTAGTTCGTGTGCAGGCTGGAATACTCTTGGACGAGACTATCAGGTAACAGAAAGAGAAATCGTTCTCACTGAGTTTATCGGAAAGAAGTGTGCCGAGGTAGAAAGACATAGAGTTGTAAGTAAGCTGGCTAAAAATTTTAAATTCGATTTATATACCCTTAGTGATACTAAAAGTATGCCTTATGTTAATAACAAAGGACCGGCAGATTCAAGGATCGACATGCCTAAAATATTTAAATGCAGTAAGATTAATATTAATATGACAATCAAAACAATCGAAACGGGAATTCCATTGAGAGTATATGATATTATGGGGTGCGGGGGCTTTGTAATCACAAATTACCAGAGTGAAATTAATGAATATTTTATTCCTGATGTGGATTTAGTTGTATACGAAAGTTTGGAAGATTTGGTTTATAAAATATCATATTATCTGCAGCATGAAGAAGAACGAAAGAAAATAGCACAAAATGGATATCACAAGGTAAAAGAGTTGTATACATATGAAAAGAGACTAGAACAGATAATTCAGAGTGTATGGAAAAATAAATGTAATTGCTATGGGATTAACAGCCATAAAAGCATACATCAATATTTAGCCTTAAAGAGTCTGCTAAGCCAAATTAAAATTACCAACATATTGGATGTCGGTCTGTTTTTATATAACAATGAAAGCTTATTAGATGGTATAACACCCGAATATATTGTTGATGGGGTTGAAATAGTTTATCAAATCGATCATACTAGTAAGCAATGTATTTATCGAAATATTTATAAATTGGATAATATGTCAGATATGTATTATGATATTATAATTATGATTGAGATATTAAAATTTCTAAAGGTGGACGAAATTTTATGCCTTATGGCACAGTTGAAGCGATTAGGTCATACAATCCTTGTAGATTTTGATGAGGATTATATGACTCTGTTTAAGAGCTATAGTGAGTATAATGTTCAAAGCTTACAATTAGGCGAATGCAAGTTACTGCTAATTACAGTGAATGAGCAGTAACTATTTGAAGTATTTGTTCTAGCCGATTTGTATATGTGTGTTCGGATTTAATACGAACGTATCCATTATGAGCTATTTCTTTTCTTTCCTTATCATGAGTAAGATAATAGTTGATGAGTTCGATTAGTTCCTCTGGATTATGATATAATATAACATCTTCACCAGGAGTGAATAGGTCGTTAAATTCACTTTGAGCATTACTGATTAGAAAGCCTCCGGTTCCAATGATGTCAAAGACTCTTAAAGGTAAACCAGACTGAATTGATATCTGAGTAAAATTAAGATTGATTTTACTTGCATAAAATAATTTGGGCGCCTCACTAATACTTTCTATTCCTCCCATGTTTACTACATTAGTAAGCATGGAAATATCGGAATCGGTATAAATGTGAATAGTATTATATTTTGAAATTAAATCAAGTATATTTGTTCGTTGCAGTTCTGTAAATTTTCTGGAAAGCATGATATCAGAATAGCATTTTTTTATTTCACACAACGGATAATCTTCAAGTAAATTATTGGGAATCAATTTTTGAAATAAATTGATAGCTTTCTCGGATAACATACTATAAAAAATATTTTGATTAGGTGTCATATACTGAAGCTGAAACAGTTGATTGAAATACTCCATAAATGAGCTGTTTATTTGATTATAAAATTTATTAAAGTTGTTATCTTGAAATAATCTTCCAACAAAAGAAATGTCGTGATTATATTTTGAGAATTCATCTTCTGTCATTGATAAAGAATCAAGACGAGAGGTATTGGCTGCAAGAGGCATATAAAATACTTTTTGAATTCCGATTTTAATCAGCTCATTACATAATATTTTATCAAAACAAAAAATATAGTTGCAGCTATTAAGAATGCTAGGTGTATAGGTATACATAACGGGACTGTCAAAAAGCCATGCAACATAAGGCAGGTGAAGCAACTCACATGCCTTTGAGACATAAGGATAAAAATTAAAAGTAATGACGCATTCGCATGGATTTGATTGAACTTCTTGAATAATTTTTTCCTGAATTAATTCGTTTTGGAAAGAATCAGTAAGCATTGCATCAATAAAATGAACTTCGTGACCTAACTCCGATAAGGCAAAAGGAATATCGATTTTTGTGCTATCAAGCTGATATAAATATAATATTTTCATGTTGTTGTTATTCACCTTCTAATTTATTTAACCAATTCTTTATAAATTCTTCTCGCTGAGTACGGTCAAAACCAATATATTTTTCATAGGTGATTGGAGCACGGGACATTGGTTTATTACAGACTAAACAAGAGCTGTCATGATTATTAGATACTATTCTGGTTGAACCACATTGTGTACATATATATATTCTGAGCATAATTCCTCCTCTCAGATATAAAACTAACTAGATATTGAGTCATTATTATAAAGCAAATATGTTGAAAACATTTTGTGGTTTTTAATTTCACAAAAATTGAATTCTTATGAAACATGGATAGAATTCTTTTGTTAAAATGGTAAACTTTATTCCTATTATACCATAAAATGGGTATTTCTTCGATAAATTATTAAATAAAATAAAAAAAATATAAGTAAAACGTTAAGATATATAAGAAATATGTCGATATTAGAAATAGAATAATGGCAGTTGCATGGCTCTTATGAAATAAATGTATTAGATCTGCAATTGGCACTCGATATATAAAATATAGTAAGGAGGAGGCTAGTGATTAGCCTGTTAATCAATTATGGAAAATTTAAGAGAGCAACAATTGGATGCTTTAAAGGCAGTGTTTGATTATAATAAGAAGCTTATTCCAGCATTAGAGGAAGTGTTAGTAGAGCTTAGAGGCTCGCAGAAAGAAGATACAAAGGAATATTTAAATTATATATTAAAAGGTGTTAATTGGGTGATTCAGGTAGTGAACGGTACAAAGAGTCTAATTAATGAAAAAGAGGATATTATTAAAAAAGATGCGATGAATGAGGTTATTGTGAATTTGAATCAATCCATTAAAGAAGAAAATAATATGGAAACAGCAAAAGTGATAGAGACTGGAATTATACCATTTATTCAATTAGTATCCAATACAGCAATGGAAATTACACAATTAGAAATGAATTAAACTAATTATAAAGTATATATTTATTTTAATATTTTAATAAAAGGTGAATCAAGTGGTCTTGATTCACCTTTTATTAAAATATTTTTAAAAAGATTAAATTTATTAACAGTAATTATTAAACATTAAACCACTGTACATAGACGTAACATAGACATTTGATTGCATATTACTTGTATTAGGGTATGTTACAACAACTTTTGAAATATAGTCCATGGGATTTAACAAAACATTAGTGATTTTCATGTTTAATGGATTTCGAAAGCTTCTAAAAGAAGCAAATGTTCCTGAATCAGCCTCTTCCATATCGATTGTCTGCGTTAATAAGGATTCATCAATCTTTAATGAACTATCATCTTTAACCATAATTCCCATAGATTCCAATTCACTTTTATAGCATTGTGCTATGCTGCCGATATCTGCTAAAAGTTTTGAACTTTTCTTGACAGAAGAACTTGTGTCATTTGCCAAGCAAATCATATTATTATAGGAATCCACAAAATCAGAAATTTTATGATAGATAGATTTATTATCATTTTTAAAACTAATATTAACGCTTTCACCTGGTGGTGTAGTGCTATGAAGACTCAATTCATAAAGTTTATTTACCGTAAAAGTATTTGATGATGAGGAACGCGCAATGCCGTTTATGGTAAAATAAGAGTCGCTTGGCTTTTGCGCGATTAAATCCAGACCCATATATTGAACTGAACCTTTAGAATGATTGGTATCAGATTCGGATATTCTGAAAATAATGTCATTAAAGTTAGCAGTTCCTGTAGCAGTTGAGGTAAGCACAATTCTTTGTTTTTCCTTTGTTGAGTCTGTTTCCAAAGAAGAGTAAATTCCTATATCTGCTCGATTGATCATATTTGATACTTTATTCAATATCTCACTGTTTTTTTCATTATCTTTCACAATAAATTGAAATTCATAATTTGTGTTTACAATATTTATGTTAAAAGAATAAGTGTCACTTGATAAATTACTATTGTCTGAATAAATAAATCGACCTTTGTTAATTTGATGGGAAGCCAATTCTTCTACCTCTATGTTAAAGGATGGAGCATGATCAATATCCTCTGATGTACCAATATAATTTACACTAATAATATCTTCATTACTGGAAGTAACAATTTTATCATTAAACATTTTGGAAGTATTGTTGTCTTCGTTTTCGGATATAGAAGTGATTACATTTTTAAGTTCACGTGCATGCTCCTTTATATCAATTACATCATTTTGTAAATCATCAGACATATTTATCATATAAAGAGGAGACTCTTTATTTAACTTGACAATTGTGCTATAAACATTTTTCAATTCACTCTTATTATGTGTATCATACCTGCTTGCTGTTTTAGGCATAATTGTATTTAGATAGTAGTTATAGAAATTATAAAGCATATGAAAGCCTCCTTTCGCTATTATCAGTTGCAAATAACGCATATCTTATACTTATTTATAGGGGAGTTATAAATAAAATATGTAAATACGCATTATATAAGAAACATTATAATATATTTGGCTAAACTTGTCAGCTGGTATTTAGTACTATATCACTTATTTTGGAAAATAAGCTTGAAAAATATTACATAACATGTTAAAATAACTAATCAGTTTGTAGTTTTACAGCAAAAAAGAGTTGACGATATAGTATTATTATGATATATTAGACTAGCGATGGAAGTAGGTCTTTTTTTTATGCCTAAAAATCAGTGCTTTAAATTAGCAGTGAAATTTTTTTAATAAGCGGAGGTGGAAGTTGTGCGCGTAAAGATAACATTGGCATGTACAGAGTGTAAACAACGTAATTACAACATGACAAAGGATAAAAAAGCTCATCCTGACAGAATGGAAACAAAGAAATACTGTAAGTTCTGTAAATCACACACATTACACAAAGAAACAAAATAGTTTAATTTAGCTAAAGGAGTGAATAGAATGGGAGAAAATGTTAGTGTAGAAAATGCTCCAAAGAAAAGCTGGTACAAAGGCCTTAAAGCTGAATTCAATAAGATTATTTGGCCAGATCAAAAATCACTTGTAAAACAGACAACGGCTGTAGTAGCTATATCAATTATTTTAGGTTTGATTATTTCAATGCTTGATGCGGTAATCAAATACGGTATTGATTTCCTTGTAAAATAATATTGAATTGTCAATATCAATAGGAAAAGAATAATCTTATTAAGGCAAAGGTGATTTTATGTCAGAAGCAAATTGGTATGTTGTGCATACCTATTCAGGTTATGAAAACAAAGTAAAAGCCAACATTGAAAAAACAATTGAAAACAGACATCTTGAGGATCAGATTTTAGAAGTTAGAGTGCCTATGCAAGATGTAGTTGAGCTTAAGAACGGTGCTAAGAAAAACGTTCAAAAAAAGCTGTTTCCAGGGTATGTACTTATCAATATGGTGATGAATGATGACACATGGTATGTTGTTAGAAATACCAGAGGTGTTACAGGGTTCGTCGGTCCGGGTTCTAAGCCTGTACCCCTTACTGAAGCTGAGATGAGACCATTGGGAATCAAATCTGAAGACTTGGTTGTAGACTTTGTAGAAGGTGACAGCATTGTTGTCACTGGAGGTGTGTGGAAAGATACAGTTGGCGTTATTCAGGCTATGAACCCTCATAAGCAAATTGTTATAATCAATGTTGATTTGTTTGGTCGTGAAACACCAGTAGAAATAAGTTTCACAGAGGTGAAGAAATTGTAACAAGTGGGAGGGAATCCCCCGCAATTACCACAACACTTTCATTATTGTGATGTTAAACTCAGAATTTAGCAAGCAAAATTGAAAAGATTTTAGGAGGTGCCGATATGGCAAAAAAAGTATCAGGTTACATTAAATTACAAATTCCTGCTGGGAAGGCTACACCAGCTCCACCAGTTGGTCCGGCATTAGGACAGCATGGTGTAAATATTGTTCAGTTTACAAAAGAATTTAATGCAAGAACAGCTGATCAGGGAGATTTAATTATTCCTGTAGTAATCACTGTTTATGCAGACAGAAGCTTTAGTTTTATAACTAAGACTCCTCCAGCTGCTGTATTATTAAAGAAAGCTTGTAACCTTAAATCAGGATCAGGTGTTCCTAATAAAACTAAAGTTGCTAAGATTTCTAAGGCTGAGATTCAGAAAATTGCAGAGCTTAAGATGCCGGATTTGAATGCATCCAGCGTTGAATCAGCAATGAGTATGATTGAAGGAACAGCTCGTTCTATGGGTATCACTGTAGAAGACTAATTGTAAACTGTTAACAATAGAATTGTGGGAGGGTGAACTCCCGATAATACCACTAGGAGGTTATTTAAATGAAAAGAGGAAAAAGATACGTTGAGGCTGCTAAATTAGTAGACCGCGCAAATCTTTATGAAACAGCAGAAGCAATAACAGTAGTAAAAAAATCTGCTGGAGCTAAATTTGATGAAACAATCGAAGCTCATATTAGAACTGGCTGTGATGGACGTCATGCCGATCAACAAATTCGTGGCGCAGTTGTATTGCCACATGGAACTGGTAAGTCTGTAAAGGTTTTAGTTTTTGCAAAAGGCGATAAAGTTGCTGAGGCAGAGGCTGCTGGTGCAGAGTTTGTTGGTGGAGAAGAATTAATCCCCAAGATTCAGAACGAAGGATGGTTTGATTTTGACGTTGTAGTTGCTACTCCGGATATGATGGGTGTAGTTGGTCGATTAGGACGTGTACTTGGACCAAAAGGCTTAATGCCAAACCCAAAAGCTGGTACAGTTACTATGGATGTAACAAAAGCTGTTAACGACATCAAAGCTGGTAAAGTTGAGTATAGATTAGATAAAACTAATATTATCCATGTGCCAATCGGAAAAGCTTCTTTTACAGAAGAACAATTAGCGGACAACTTCCACGCGCTTCTTGATGCAATTATAAAAGCAAAACCAAGTACCGTAAAGGGACAGTATCTAAAGAGTGTTACTGTTACTGCTACAATGGGACCTGGTGTAAGAATAAACGTTGCTAAATTAGCTTAAAAATAAGCAGCGAATAAGAATAAAAACGGAAATTGCAAAACTGCAATTTCCGTTTTTATATATAGAAAAATACTATATTATTAAAATTTAGTATGCTTTAGTTAGCCCAAAAAGGTTGTTCTATTTTATCCAATACTATAAAGGTTAAATCGGAATTTGTTTTCGCATCGTTTATATACAAAGCCCCATTTTGATATATGTCATAATTTCCTGTATCATAGGATTGGAATGTTAAAAAATGAGCATCACTTACAATATTAGGAGTAATTTTGATTTTAAACTCCTCACAATCATTTGGCACTATTCTATCAAATTCTATTCGGTAATAATCTTTATCAAAAGCCCATGCACCTATGATATCAGCGACATATAAAACCTCATCTTTACTATTTAAAAGTTCAAATTTATAAGAAGAACAATTATCTGTTCCCAGAGTATTACGTACCTTAACTCCTATTGTATTAAAGGAACGGGAGGTTTTAAATGTCTGAAAGAGGGTATTCTCAAGCAGAGGAAGTGTCGTGTCTGGTTCTGCCAAATCCTGCTTCATAGCATAGTTATAATGTGTATAGGATATACTTGTCAGTTTGCTTCCCACATATGCAATGCAAAATATAGTTAGTATAGTACTAGAAGCTATGATGGCACTATGAAACTTAGTTTTCTTTATGGAACTTAAGTAAGTAACGCATTGATCAAAACCATTTGCAGCTAGTACAAAAATGGAACAGGTAAAGGAAATGCTGTATACCTCACCGGCTTCCCAAAAAATATGAAACAGGATACCTCCTAATAAGTTGAGACATACGATGTAAAGGTAATGCTCAGGTTTCGCCATAAAGGCACGAATAATACTAATTAACATTAGAAAAAGTATCATAAAATAATATATATGACAATAAGAAACCAATATATCATTATTACTTCCTGAGATATAATCGTTTTTGGCACTATAATCGGCCGTCATACTAATGTTATCAATAAAGTCATCCGTACCGTCGCTCCAAGTGATTTCGAGCTTATCACGCCAAAGCTTAAGTAGGCCGGTAAGTCCCATAGCCTTTACACGCTGGATAATAACACCCTCAGTTGCCTTGGTCTTTTCTGCTTTTGTAGAAAAACATTCGGTATAAGCGTCATCTGCAGCATTGTAGCCACCAGTTCCCTGCAATCCAAGCATAATCCAATGCGATGCGGGATACCCTGTTTGGTTATAATTGAACTTTACATAATGCTGCTCTACTAAGTAATAGCTTGAAAAGCCTACTATTACGGCTCCAAGAAAAGCGGTCAGCGCAATAAAAGATTTCTTATTAAAATTCTTTAAATTAAGTATTAAATAAAGTAATAAAGCAATTGCCACAATGAAAACAGTTGCTCTGATTTTAAAACCTATACTTAGAAGCAGACCAGTTAAGGAGGCATAAAACAAGCGTTTACTCAAACAATTGTTTTCTTGGATGCAGCATACAAAAAAGTAGATGGCACCAGTAGAAAACACCATGGAGAAAGTATGTGTGTAATAGAATGGTGCAATGCAATAGGTTAATGGATTGAATAATAAAAGCAATAAAAACATAATTCCCAATTTTTGATTTTTAATTTTGCAAAGCAACTTAAAAGAAAATAAGAAAGATATATCCATCAATAATACATTCACTAATTGTACATAAAACATATAGTTACTTGAAACGATACCGAAAAGTTTAGGCAGCTTGAGTAACAGGCAGGTAACAATACAAATTGGTATATTGTTAGGATATTTAGCAAAATATCCGGAAGAATATTCAGGGGAAAGGGTACCTCCGTTTAATAGTGCAACCGCTTCATCAAATACCTTTAACGTATCGTATCTAAGTGAGACTTTCATTTTTACAACAAATAAAGCCTGAAGTGAGAAAATAATAAATAGTATGAAATAAGGAAAAATCACTTTGCTATCCAGATGGTATTTGGAAAACGCACTATTTAGTATGTATAACATAATAAATACAAAACAAGCACAAAAAATTATACAGAAAAAAACCTTATAGCCATATAAAAAGGTACTGAAAAATTCAGCATTATTTAAATTTATTGACATAAAAATTATTGTGCAGGTGAGTAATGTTAATATTGAAAGAGATATCAAGTATAGTATTTGTCTAATCTTATCTTTTCTCATGTAAAAAATCCTTTCATTAATTTTCATAATAGGCAACAGAATAGTTGCCGTAGCTTTCAATAACAAAACCTTTTTCAGTAAAATAACTGATATCGTCATTACTAATGATATAAACATAATTATTATCCAAGAATTCAACATTATATCCAAATACAAATTTATCAAAAGAAACCGGTGTAGAATCTACAGACAATTCAGGATTATACTTTACGGTTGCTAAATAGTCAGTAACAGGTATTTTGGTAGCAAACAGCACATTGGAATAAAATATATTACTGTTTATATAGATTTTGGAAGTTGTTCTGGATAGGGCAGCATTTACAGAATCTTCTACTCCATATTGAAATGGTTCCTGTATGTAGACATTATATATTGTATTATAAAAAGAAAAAAATGCAATAAAACATACCAAATAGGCGAATATTACATAAGAGTAAATAGGTCTTTTTAAGAAAGAGGAGGCTGTAATTATACCTTGCACACAGCATATAAGCAGTGGAATATGTATCATATTTATTTTGTTAACGTTAATATTGCTGATTAGCAAAGCAAAAATAATGCTCACCAAAACATTGCAAAATATAAAGGTGCGCGGATTATAGCTTTTGGCTTTTATACTGCGAATGGCCGTTTTTGAAATTGAACAGAGTCCAATTACAATAAAAACTATACTGAATTTGTAATACAAGCCAAATTCAGTGGTAGAATTCCAAATTAAATTATCATTTTGTGTTGCAAGTAAATTATAAAAATTATAAGCAGATAGTTGGATATTGCTCAATGAAATTTCTCCACCCCGATACTCAAGCAATTTAGGTATAGATATCAGTCCCGTTTTAATTTCGGGCAAAAATCCATTGTTAATTAATAAGAAGAGTATCAGTGGCAATGCTAAAATAAACAACAGAACAACAGCAAGAAAAAACAATTTATCCCACTTGAATTTTTTGCAATAGACACTATATGAAAATTGAAGCAACAAAATAACAGGAACAGCCATCCATAAAGGAGCATATGCATAAAGGGACAAGCCGTACATGAGGGCAGATAATATAAAAAATTTGGAATTTTCCATACCCATAATCCAAAATAAAAGTCCAAATAGTAAAAAAGATGGAGCAATATTGGATTCAAGACCCCAATGAGACAGCATGATATGCCAAGGCGTAACGGCGAATACAAAAAGCCCCAAGAGTGCTTTCCATTTGTTAGAAAATAGTTTTTTTAATAAAAAGTAAAAAGCGATTAAGGCCAGACATGAAAAAACTGCCTGAGGCAGACGAATGGCAAATACAGTAAGATGATTCCCTGTTAATAATAAAAAAGGAATCGTAAGATAGCTATATAATACATTCATGCCACTTCCCCAAGAAATAAAATAAACAGGATTTACATATCCGTGAGAGTCCATGCCGTAATTTAAAAGTGAATAGGCTTCGTAACCAGCATAGGCCTCGTCTTGATTCAGTCCGATAGGAAGAGAGCCAAGGTGATATAAGCGTACTACGAACCCGATGATTAAAACCAAAATTAGTAATAAATTATAGTTTGTTATCAGATAGCTAAATTTAAAATTATGTTTTGAATTATATTTTAACTTATGCATAATAAATCTCCTTGTATTAATTTAATATAGAGTATCATATCATAAATAAATCTTACAATACAATTAAAAAGTAAAAAATAGGAAATATAAGATTTACAAATGAGGAGATATTATTATATAATTAGAACGTTGCTCAATTTATTATATGGCAAGTGCTTTACAAAGGAGAAATAGAATGGATAAGAAACTAAGGAACTTTTTATATAAGAAGATAAAGCTGGCAGGGATGGAATATCGTATTCTTGATTTAATATTTTTGGCAGGAATTATTTTGAGCGGCTTTATGATGCGTATTAGTCTTAAATCAGTGGTTACAGTAGATTATTCCTATTTTCTGGAACGGTGGGTAGGAGAGTTAAAAATCAATGGATTTGGTGCTTTGAAGGAAGATTTTTATAATTATAATCCACCGTACATGGTAATTTTGTATTTCATTTCGGTTCTGAAAGTCAATCCACTCACTGGAATAAAGGTAGTATCCTGCTTTTTTGATATTATAATAGCAGTTACAGTTGCTGCAATCGTTAAGAACATAACAAAAAGCAAGCAACATACTATGATTGCATTTGGAGCGGCGTGGATGCTGCCTACCGTAGTAGCAAATGGAGCTATGTGGGGGCAATGTGATTCCATATACACCTCCTTTATTATGTTGGCTATTTACTATATATTGAAAGAAAAACCAGGTAAGTCAATGATTTTTTATGGTATTGCATTTGGCTTTAAAATGCAGAGCTTATTTATTTTGCCCGCATTTTTAATATTATGGTCTAAAAGAAAGGTTAAATTAATTCATTTTCTTAACATCCCTCTCATGTATTTTATCAGCCTGTTGCCAGCCGTTTTTGCGGGAAAAAGCTTTCTCGATACGATAGGCTTATACGTGGGTCAGACAAAGGATGGAAGTGAGTTATCTTATAACTGGCCGGGACTATACGAAATCTTTGGAGTGGACTCTTTTTATGAACATTATGGCATTGCAGCAATGTGCTTTGTAGTTGGAATACTAATGTGTGTTATGTTTTATCTGGCCTATAAGAATTATGAAGTGACTAAAAGAAGAATGATAGATACATTCTTTTATATAGCAATGGTTGCTTTATATTTTCTTCCTCATATGCACGAAAGATATGGTTACGTTGGAGGAATAATAGCAATCATTGTTGGAGTAATTAATACGAAGAAGCTTTATATACCGGTTCTGCATGTGATAGCTTCTTATGGAGCTTATCAGGCGTGGCTGTCTGATCATAGAATAGTACCTTTTTGGGTGTATTCGTTTATGTTGTTTTATATTATTATTGATTATGGGATTTATATATTTAAGGATATAAATAAAGAGAAGCTGGCATATCAAAGCAATGAGTCAAAGACATTTGATCAATGTTTAATTGACTTGCTTCATAAAGAATACAGATTTGGTAAAATGCAAGTAACTTTTTTACATCTTTTGCTGATTTTGGGCGTTTCGGTTGTTGGTCTGGTTATGAGATTTTGTTTTATTGATTATCAGGAAAGTGGATTTAATGAATATTGGTCACCAATAATTGCCGCAATGAAAGATGCAAATAGCTTGAATGACTTTATAAAAAGCTTAAACGATTATATCCCTATTTATATTATAGCCTTTTATTTATTAAGCTATCTGCCAGTTAAATTACTATATTCAGTCAAGGCTATTTTGATTATATTTGATTTCATTATGGCAATTATGAGTGGGGCAATTATTTATGACATAACTAAAAATAACACAAAGACAATAGGAATCTACAGTATTATGCTGTTTATCCCCACGGTGGTAATTAACAGCGCTATGTGCAGTAGATTTGAAGTAGTATGTGCAGTTGCTATACTTTGTACTATTTATTTTATTAATAAGGGCAAGCCTGCTAAGGGTATGTTTTTTTACGGTATCGCTTTTATGATGAATCTGCAGTCTTTATTTGTGTTTCCTGCGCTGATGGTCTTAGGGCTTTTAAAGAAAATTAATTTAAAACATTTTTTGTTTATACCATTGATGTATTTCATTGGGATATTGCCTGCTATAATTTCAGGTATTCCATTTTCAAAATTAGTTCTGACAGAAATTCTAAAAATAACAAAATTGCCAACGCTTAGTCTTTCCTATCCGAATATTTATCAAATATTGGGAACAAATGATTTTGTAGAGGTTTATTCTGTCTCAGGAATTTGGCTTACGCTTGGAATTATGATGGGGATTATGTTTTATGTCAGCGGAAGCAGAATCAATGTGACAAAAGAATTTGTAGTACAACTGTTTTTGATATTTTTATTGATTTCGGTATGTTTTTTACCATTTATGAAAGAAAGCTATGCCTATATAGTTGATATAATAGCAGTCCTGTTTGCTTTTACAAAAAAAGAAAAGTTTTACATTCCGATATTGCAAATTTTCATTTCTTTTAGTGCATATTCACTTGTGCTGGCGGAATATATTAATGTTCCAATTATTGTACACAGCTTTCTTACCCTTTATTTAGTTTTTGATATAGGGAAAGATGTTTGCCGATATGTGAAAAAAAATCAAATATCCAAACTTGTTACAAGCCAGTAAAATAATTTTGCTAATTTAAAGAAAAAGTTCTTTTTACATTTTCGTTAAATAATGGAATTTACAATTAATTAAAAAATGTTATAATGAAATAATGCTCTGGTTAAATTAGGAAGCATTTAATATTTAAAATTGTAATGGAGGTTAGAATGGATAAATTTTTAAGAAATATGATTTTTAAGAAATATAAAATTGGATCTGTAGAATTTACGATAATAGACATGATTTTTTTACTTGGAATTAGCATTAGTGGATTCATGATGCGTATGAGTCTTAAATCTGTAGTTACTGGCGATTTCACTGTGTTTTTGGAGCCATGGATTAATGAATTTAAAGCTAATGGGTTTGGTGCTTTAAAGGGTGACTTTTATAATTACAATCCACCCTATATGATAGTTTTGTATTTGATTGCGCTGTCTAAAATAAATCCATTGACTGGAATTAAACTTGTATCAGTGATTTTTGATATTTTAATAGCAATTACAGTTGCAATAATTGTATTTAATCTGACAAAAAGCAAATTTCGTACTATGATTGCCTATGCGGCTGCATGGATACTTCCTACCATTGTTGCAAATGGCTCCATGTGGGGACAATGTGATGCAATTTATGCATTCTTTGTGATATTATCAATTTATTGTATACTAAATGATAAGTCGTTACTGTCTATGATACTTCTTGGTATTGCATTTGCTTTTAAAATGCAGGCACTCTTCATACTGCCAGCATATATTATATTGTGGGCAAAAGGAAAGGTGAAAATCAGGCATTTTCTGTGCATTCCAATTATTTATTTTATCAGCCTTCTTCCGGCTGTTATTACTGGAAAAAGTTTTGCAGCAACGCTTGGAATTTATATGGTACAAGCGAAAGAACAGGTTTACCTTGAAATGAATTGGCCAGGCTTGTATGAATTAATTGGTATTGAGCCATATTATGATTATTATGGCCCAGCGGCTATGTGGTTTACACTTGGAATTTTAATGTGCATTATGTTTTATTTAGCTTACAAAATTTATCATGTCAGCAAGGCTCATATGATTGATATATTCTTATATATTTCTATGGTTACGGTGTACTTTTTACCATATATGCATGAGAGATATGGCTATATAGCCGGAATTTTAACGATTATAGTGGGACTGGTAAATATAAGAAAGCTATATATACCGATAATACATGTTCTTGTTTCTTATGGGGCATATCAATCCTGCTTATCAGATAACAGAATGGCACCATTTTGGATTTATTCTTTTATGTTATTATTTTTAATTCTGGACTTTGGAATTTATATATTCAAATATGTAAACGCCAATTCAATAAGCTATAAGGAGGTGTAGAAGTGGATCAATATTTGATTAATTTACTTCATAAAGAATTTAAAATAGGAAAAATGAAATTAACCTTTTTGCATATTCTGCTTATTGTTGGAATTACATATGTAACACTTATGATGAGATATTGCATGAGGGACAATGAAACATGGGACTATTTTGCAAGTTGGGAACCATGGATAGCGAAAATGAAAGAAATGGGGGGATTTAAAGGGTTATCTGGTGATTTTTACGATTATACTCCAGCATATGTATTTATTGTATTGATGCTAAGCTATTTGCCGGTGAAATTATTATACAGTATTAAAATGGTTTCAGTACTATTTGATATTATTATGTCGATTATGAGTGGAGTTATCATATATGATATTACTAAGAACCGTACGAAAGCGATTGGAATTTATAGTATTATGATGCTTGCTCCAACGGTGGCAAATAACAGTGCCCTATGGGGACAATGTGATGTAATCTACACTACTGCCATTTTATGTGCCATTTATCATCTTATGAATGATAGACCTGCAAAGGGAATGCTTTTCTATGGTATTGCATTTGCATTAAAGCTTCAGTCACTTTTTGTATTTCCGGCACTTATCGTGCTGTGGGCGTTAAAAAAGGTGGATTTAAAGCATTTCCTGTTTATGCCCTTAATGTATTTCTTTGGTATTTTTCCAGCATGGATAGCGGGAAGACCGTTAAAGGAATTGATTTTAATTTACGCTGTTCAGGCGGATAAATCACCGCAATTAAGCCTGGGATATCCGAACATTTATCAAATTGTTGGAACAACCGATTTTTTAGAGGTATATTCGTCAGCAGCTATTTGGCTTACGTTAGGTTTTATGATGATAGTAATGTATTATGTTGCAAGAAGCAGAGTAAATCTATCAAAGGAATTTATAGTACAGCTATTTTTGTTGTTTGTTCTGATATCCATGTGCTTTTTGCCTTTCATGCATGAAAGATATGCCTATGTAGCAGATGTGACAGCAGTTATTTATGGTTTTATCTATATTAAAAAATTTTATGTTCCATTATTGCAGATACTAATCTCGTTTAGTGCATACTCTATTATTTTATCTGCATATGTAAATGTACCTGTTATTATTTACAGTTTTGCCACTTTGTTCTTAATCTTTGATATTGGAATGGGCGTTTATCGATATGTAGAAAAAAATCAAAAATGTGAAGAAAGTGCTTGACAAACTCAATAACAGTTGGTATTCTATATAAGCAATTGACTGCCGAAGACAGTAGGTGCCGTAAGGCGTAAAATAACAATGCCTACCGAGGATGCTTATATAATTACATTGACTTATTATATAATCTCTTTGTTTTCGAACAAGGAGATTTTTTTATATACTAGAAATTTTGATGAATTTCCTAGTATATAAACCCTCATGGGGATCGCAGAGACACAGATAAGGAAGTAATTGCTTCACAAACGTGTCTCGCGAGAGTGTCTGCAAGCAGACGCTCTGTTCTTTCCTATGGAATATGTACTTTAGCAGCGATGCATCAGGCTGATGGCAGAGCAACCATTTGCCGAGAAGAGAATTAAGAGCTCAAATATTATAAGGAGGTGCAAGGTTAATGGCAAAGGTAGAACTTAAAAAACCAGTCGTAGAACAGATTTCGGAAAGTATTAAGGACGCACAGACAGTTGTATTAGTTAACTATCGTGGAATCTCTGTTGAGCAGGATACAAAACTTCGTAAACAGTTAAGAGAAGCAGGGGTTACTTACAAGGTTTGTAAAAATACTATGATGAGATTAGCTTTTCAAGGAACTTCTTGTGAAGCTTTGGATAAGCATTTAGAAGGACCAAATGCGATTGCAATTTCAAAAACAGATGCAACTGCTCCAGCTAGAATTTTAGCAAAATTTGCAAAAGAAGCTCCGGCATTAGAAATTGTAGCAGGTATTGTAGAAGACAATTATTATGATTCAGCAGCGATGAATCAGATTGCAACAATTCCATCAAGAGAAGAACTTCTTTCGAAATTCCTTGGAAGTATACAGTCACCTATCACGAACTTTGCTCGTGTTATTAAACAGATTGCAGAATCTAAAGAAGCAGAAGCGTAGTTAGTGGTAAATTAAATTTAACGAAAATAATTGGAGGTAAATAAAATGGCAAAATTAACAACAGCAGAAATGATTGAAGCAATTAAAGAATTATCAGTATTAGAATTAAATGAATTAGTAAAAGCTTGTGAAGAAGAATTTGGTGTATCAGCAGCAGCAGGTGTTGTAGTTGCAGCAGCGGCAGGTCCAGCAGCAGAAGCAGAAGAAAAAACTGAGTTTGATATTGAATTAACAGAAGTAGGACCAAACAAGGTTAAAGTAATCAAGGTTGTTCGTGAAGCAACTGGTTTAGGCTTAAAAGAAGCTAAAGAATTAGTTGACGGAGCTCCTAAGGTTCTTAAAGAAGCTGCTGCTAAAGCAGAAGCTGATGAAATCAAAGCAAAACTTGAAGCTGAAGGTGCGAAAGTTACTCTTAAATAAGAAGATAGAGCAATTATACAAAAGACTCCCGGAAAATGGGAGTCTTTTGTTCTATCAAATAGAAGAATTTTCTATAAGGACAATACTCAAGCCAACAATGCACACAAGTGAGAGAGGCGTATGAGTTAGAGTGTAAAAACATTAGGCGTTATATTTGGATTATAAATATTTGCAGTGAACTGTTTAGTATTGCAAAATCGTGTTGATAATAGGAATAAGGGTAATGGGAAAATTAGGTTTTGCTTTTTGTGTACAAGAAAAAATGCAAAAATATTTCTAGTAATTAGTATTGACATAATCTATGTAGAATGTTATTATGGAAAATGCACTATTGTGGTGTCATATGCCTATACGGCAATGGCTTTTTAATTTTATAATTCAGTTTTGAATCAATGATGCACTATATTTTCAATGAATTTGCAGGATTGGCATGAGAAATCAGACAAATATCAGTACAAAGTGGTTTGAAACTGAATTATGAAATTAAGAAATGTAAAAGAACATCTTATTAAAAACAAGGGGTGAAACGTCTAATGGAGAAAAATAGAATACGTCCAGTTATAGGTGGCAAAAGCGTCCGTATGAGTTACTCAAGACAAAAAGAGGTACTTGAAATGCCAAATTTGATTGAGGTTCAGAAAGATTCATATCAATGGTTTTTAGATGAAGGCTTGAAGGAAGTTTTTGCGGACATATCTCCGATTGCGGATTATAGCGGACATTTAAGTCTTGAATTCGTGGATTTTGTGTTATGTGAAGATGATGTAAAATATTCTATAGAAGAATGTAAAGATAGAGATGCAACCTATGCAGCTCCTCTTAAAGTACGTGTTCGTCTTTACAATAAAGAAAAAGATGAAATCAACGAGCATGAGATTTTTATGGGCGACTTGCCATTGATGACAGCAACAGGAACATTTGTTATTAATGGTGCTGAACGTGTTATAGTTAGTCAGTTAGTACGTTCACCAGGAATCTATTATGCAATCGCACATGATAAAATCGGTAAAACATTATATTCGTCTACGGTGATTCCAAATAGAGGTGCCTGGTTAGAATATGAAACTGATTCAAATGATGTGTTTTATGTACGCGTTGACAGAACTAGAAAGGTTCCTATTACCGTACTGATCAGAGCACTTGGTCTTGGAACAAATGCAGAAATTATAGAGTTGTTTGGCGAAGAGCCTAAGATTATGGCAAGTATTACAAAAGATACTTCGGAAAGCTATCAAGAAGGTCTTTTGGAGCTGTATAAGAAAATCCGGCCGGGTGAGCCTTTATCCGTAGATAGTGCTGAAAGTCTTATCACAAGTATGTTTTTTGATCCAAGAAGATATGACCTTGCTAAAGTTGGCAGATATAAATTTAATAAAAAGCTTGCTTTCAAAAATAGAATCCGCAATCATATTCTTGCAGAAGATGTAGTGGATATAACTACAGGTGAAATTCTTGCACAGGCAGGCAAAGCGGTTACGGCGGAGTTAGCTGATGCAATTCAAAATGCTGCGGTACCATATGTTTTAATTCAAACTGAAGAAAAAAATGTAAAAGTACTTTCAAATATGATGGTAGATATTACTAATTTTGTTGATGTAAATCCAAAGGAACTGGGTGTTACAGAATTAGTATATTATCCTACACTGAAAAAAATACTGGAAGAAAATGACGATATAAAAGATATAGAAGAGGCAATAGTTAAAAATATTCCGGAACTAATTCCGAAACATATTACAAAAGAAGATATTTTATCTTCTATTAATTACAATATACATTTAGAATATGGTATCGGTAAAGAGGACGATATTGATCATTTGGGTAACAGACGTATTCGTGCAGTCGGTGAATTACTACAAAACCAATATCGTATCGGATTATCAAGATTAGAGCGCGTAGTCAGAGAAAGAATGACCACACAGGATTTAGATGGGATATCGCCACAGTCATTAATCAATATTAAGCCGGTTACAGCAGCGGTGAAAGAGTTTTTTGGCTCGTCACAGCTTTCACAGTTCATGGATCAAAATAACCCTCTTGGAGAGCTTACACACAAGAGGCGTTTGTCAGCACTTGGACCGGGCGGTTTATCTAGAGACAGAGCTGGTTTTGAGGTTCGAGATGTTCATTATTCCCACTATGGAAGAATGTGCCCGATTGAGACGCCGGAAGGTCCTAACATTGGTTTGATTAACTCTTTGGCTACCTATGCAAGAATAAATGAGTATGGGTTTATTGAGGCACCATATAGAAAGATTGACAAAACAGATATAAAGAATCCGATTGTTACAGAGGAAGTTGTCTATATGACGGCAGATGAGGAAGATGATATTCATGTAGCGCAAGCAAATGAGCCATTGGATGAAGAAGGTCATTTTATTCATAATAGTGTTTCAGGACGTTATAGGGATGAAACACAGGAATATGAAAAACATATGTTTGAATACATGGACGTTTCACCTAAAATGGTATTTTCAGTTGCAACAGCATTAATTCCTTTTCTTGAAAATGATGATGCCAATCGTGCTCTTATGGGATCCAACATGCAGCGTCAGGCTGTTCCGTTATTAACAACCGAGGCACCTGTAGTAGGTACAGGAATGGAAGTAAAAGCTGCTGTTGATTCAGGTGTTTGTGTGATTGCCAGAAAATCTGGTATCATTGAGCGTTCTACGTCAAAAGAAATTACGATGAAAAATGATGATGGAACAAGAGACGTTTACCGTTTAACCAAATTTTCCCGAAGTAATCAGAGTAACTGTTACAATCAAAAGCCTATTGTTTTCAAAGGAGAGCATGTTGAAAAGGGACAGGTGATTGCAGACGGACCATCGACAGCTAATGGTGAAATTGCGTTAGGCAAGAACCCGTTAATTGGATTTATGACTTGGGAAGGCTATAATTATGAGGATGCTGTATTATTAAGTGAAAGATTAGTTCAAGAAGATGTTTATACATCTGTTCATATAGAAGAATATGAGGCAGAGGCCAGAGATACCAAGCTTGGACCGGAAGAAATTACAAGAGATGTTCCGGGTGTGGGTGATGATGCCTTAAAAGACCTTGATGAAAGAGGTATTATTCGTATAGGGGCTGAGGTTCGTGCGGGTGATATTTTAGTTGGTAAGGTTACTCCAAAAGGAGAAACTGAGCTTACCGCTGAAGAAAGATTACTTCGTGCAATTTTTGGTGAAAAGGCGAGGGAAGTAAGAGATACTTCCTTAAAGGTACCTCATGGTGAATACGGTATTGTAGTAGATGCCAAGGTATTTACTAGGGAAAATGGGGATGAATTATCACCGGGTGTGAATCAGGCTGTTCGTATTTATATTGCACAGAAAAGAAAAATTTCTGTTGGTGATAAAATGGCTGGACGTCATGGAAACAAAGGTGTTGTTTCTCGCGTATTACCAGTAGAAGATATGCCATTTCTTCCAAATGGGCGTCCTTTGGATATTGTACTTAATCCTTTAGGCGTACCATCTCGTATGAACATCGGACAGGTACTTGAAATACATTTAAGTCTGGCAGCCAGAGCATTAGGCTTTAATATTGCAACACCTGTATTTGATGGCGCTAGAGAAGATGATATTATGGACACACTTGACTTGGCGAATGATTATGTTAATCTTGGCTGGGATGAATTTGTAGCAAAGCATGGTGAGGAATTGTTACCTGAAGTGCTTCGATATTTAGATGAAAATAAGGACAACAGAGAATTGTGGAAAGGCGTACCATTGACAAGAGATGGGAAAGTGCGCTTGCGTGACGGTAGGACAGGTGAGTATTTTGACAGCTCAGTTACAATTGGACACATGCATTATTTGAAGCTTCATCATTTGGTTGATGATAAGATTCATGCACGTTCTACAGGTCCTTATTCATTAGTAACCCAGCAACCACTGGGTGGTAAAGCACAATTTGGTGGTCAGAGATTTGGAGAAATGGAAGTTTGGGCACTAGAAGCTTATGGTGCATCTTATACATTGCAAGAAATCTTAACAGTGAAATCGGATGATGTGGTTGGGCGTGTTAAGACTTATGAAGCGATTATTAAGGGTGAAAATATTCCTGAACCGGGTATTCCGGAATCATTTAAGGTGCTTCTTAAAGAGCTTCAATCATTAGGACTTGATGTAAGAGTTCTAAAAGAAGATCAGACAGAAGTGGAGATTATGGAAACCACGGATTATGGCGATACTGATTTACATTTAATAATTGAAGGCGATAAGGACTTTGATTCTGATTCAGAATCACTTGGCGATATGGGATTTACAAGACAAGAATTTGATTCCAAGAAAAATGAACTTATAGATATTGACGAAGAGGAAGAGGATTTGGATGACGACGATCTTCTAGAATTTGAAGAAGTTCTTGACGACGATATGTAGAGAGGAGTGCCATTTAATGCCAGAAATAACAAATAATGAAACTTATCAACCAATGACCTTTGACGCAATTAAAATTGGTTTGGCATCACCGGAGAAGATTAGAGAATGGTCACGAGGTGAAGTTAAGAAACCGGAGACAATTAATTATAGAACTCTTAAGCCTGAAAAGGATGGACTGTTTTGTGAGAAAATCTTTGGACCTAGTAAAGACTGGGAATGTCATTGTGGTAAGTATAAGAAAATAAGATATAAAGGTGTAGTTTGTGATCGATGCGGAGTAGAAGTTACAAAAGCAAATGTTCGTAGAGAGCGTATGGGGCGTATAGAGCTTGCCGCACCGGTTTCACACATTTGGTATTTTAAGGGTATTCCAAGTCGTATGGGACTAATCCTTGATCTATCGCCTAGGATTTTAGAAAAAGTATTATATTTTGCTTCTTATATTGTTCTTGATAAGGGTGAAACAGAGTTACAATACAAACAGGTTCTGACTGAAAAAGAGTATCAGGATGTAAAAGAAAAATTTGGCACAAGAGTAAGAGTTGGTATGGGTGCAGAAGCTATTCAGGAGCTTTTGCATGCTATTGATCTTGAAAAGGAATCTGTTGAATTAAAACGTGGATTAAAGGATGCCACCGGACAAAAACGTGCAAGAATTATCAAAAGACTTGAAGTGGTAGAAGCTTTTAGAGAATCCGGAAATAAGCCAGAGTGGATGATAATGACTGTAATTCCAGTTATTCCACCGGATTTGCGTCCAATGGTACAGCTAGATGGTGGTCGATTTGCTACGTCGGATTTAAATGATTTATATAGAAGAATTATTAACAGAAACAATCGTTTAAAAAGACTTCTTGAATTAGGTGCACCAGATATCATTGTTAGAAATGAAAAAAGAATGCTTCAAGAGGCAGTTGATGCACTAATAGATAACGGAAGACGTGGCCGTCCTGTAACTGGACCGGGTAACAGAGCCTTAAAATCGTTATCTGATATGCTAAAAGGTAAGTCTGGACGTTTCCGTCAGAACTTGCTTGGTAAGCGTGTTGACTATTCGGGAAGATCTGTTATCGTTGTCGGACCAGAGCTTAAAATTTATCAGTGTGGTTTGCCAAAAGAGATGGCAATTGAATTATTTAAGCCTTTTGTTATGAAAGAGCTTGTGGCAAACGGCACATCCCATAATATTAAAAATGCTAAAAAAATGGTTGAAAGACTACAGCCAGAGGTTTGGGACGTGCTTGAAGAAGTAATTAAGGAACATCCGGTTATGTTAAACCGTGCCCCTACTCTTCATAGACTGGGAATTCAGGCATTTGAACCTATTTTGGTAGAGGGTAAGGCAATTAAGCTTCATCCATTGGTTTGTACAGCTTTTAATGCGGATTTTGATGGTGACCAGATGGCTGTTCATTTACCTTTGTCTGTAGAAGCACAGGCAGAATGCAGATTTTTACTATTGTCTCCAAATAATCTGCTAAAACCATCTGATGGTGGTCCCGTTGCTGTTCCGTCACAGGATATGGTACTTGGTATATATTATCTTACACAGGAAAGACCAGGTGCAATAGGAGAAGGTAAATTCTTTAAAAGTGTAAACGAGGCAATACTTGCATATGAAAATGGTGCGGTTACACTCCATTCTAGAATTAAGGTTAGAATCACTAAGAGACTTTTGAATGGAACGGATAAAACCGATATTGTTGAGTCAACTTTAGGAAGATTTATTTTTAATGAAATTATTTCACAGGATTTAGGTTTTGTTGACCGTTCCCTTCCGGAAAACGATATGAAGCTTGAGATAGATTTCCATGTCGGCAAAAAAGGCTTAAAGCAGATATTGGAAAAGGTTATTAACACACATGGAGCAACAAAAAGTGCAGAAGTTCTAGATGATATAAAATCAATGGGATATAAATTCTCAACAAGAGCTGCAATGACGGTTTCAATTTCTGATATGACAGTACCGCCTGAGAAGCCAGAGCTGATTCAAGAAGCTCAAAATACGGTTGATAAAATTACTAAGAACTTTAAGCGTGGTCTTATAACTGAGGAAGAAAGATATAAGGAAGTTGTTGAAACTTGGAAAGCTACGGATGATGTTTTGACAGAGAAGCTGTTGTCAGGGCTTGACAAATATAACAATATATTTATGATGGCTGATTCAGGAGCCCGTGGTTCTGACAAGCAGATTAAGCAGCTTGCAGGTATGCGTGGATTGATGGCAGATACAACTGGTCGTACAATTGAGTTGCCTATTAAATCAAACTTCCGTGAAGGTCTTGACGTATTGGAATACTTTATGTCAGCACATGGAGCGCGTAAAGGTCTTTCAGATACAGCTCTTAGAACAGCGGATTCAGGTTATTTGACAAGACGTCTTGTTGATGTATCACAGGATTTAATTGTAAGAGAAACAGATTGCTGTGAAGGAAAAGAAATTCCTGGAATGGTAGTAACTGCATTTACAGATGGTAAGGAAGAAATAGAAAGCTTACAGGAAAGAATTACTGGAAGATATCTGGCAGAAAACATTTATGATATAGAGGGTAATATTCTTGTTAAAGCGAATCATATGGTTACGCCAAAGCGTGCTGCGTTAGTTATGTCTAAGGGCGTTGACAAAAAGGGCAAGCCGCTTGAGAAGATTAAAATAAGAACAGTATTATCTTGTCGTTCTCATATTGGTATTTGTGCTAAATGTTATGGAGCAAACATGGCTACTGGTGAACCAGTGCAGGTAGGTGAATCGGTAGGTATCATAGCTGCCCAGTCAATTGGTGAACCAGGAACACAGCTTACTATGCGTACTTTCCATACTGGTGGTGTTGCAGGAGACGATATTACACAAGGTCTTCCTCGTGTTGAGGAGCTTTTTGAGGCAAGAAAACCAAAGGGACTTGCAATTATTGCTGAGTTTGGCGGAACTGCTGTGTTACAGGACACAAAGAAAAAACGTGAAGTTATCATAACAAATAATGAAACAGGGGAGTCAAAGGCATATTTAATTCCTTATGGTTCAAGAATTAAGATACAAGACGGAGCAACTCTTGAAGCAGGAGATGAATTGACTGAAGGTAGTGTTAACCCACATGATATTCTTAAGATTAAGGGAGTTCGTGCAGTTCAGGACTACATGATTCAAGAGGTTCAAAGAGTTTATCGTTTACAAGGTGTAGAAATTAATGATAAGCATATTGAGGTAATTGTTCGTCAGATGCTTAAGAAGATAAGAATTGAGAATAATGGAGATTCTGAATTATTGCCGGGTACATTGGTAGATACATTGGAGCTTGATGATATTAATGAAGAGTTAACTGCTCAGGGAAAAGAACTTGCCGAGGGAAAACAAGTTATGCTTGGTATCACAAAGGCATCTCTTGCTACTAATTCATTCCTTTCAGCAGCATCTTTCCAAGAGACGACCAAGGTGCTTACCGAAGCTGCAATTAAAGGTAAGATTGATCCATTAATTGGTTTGAAGGAAAATGTTATTATTGGTAAATTAATTCCGGCAGGAACAGGAATGAAGCGTTATCGTTCTGTTAAACTGGATACTGATGTAAATCAATCCGATGAAATATCGATATCCGAGGACTTTGATATTATAGAAGAATTTGATGAGGAATTGCTTGCAATATCAGAGGAAGAATAAATAAAAATTGTTTTAAACAGGTCTTTACATGTGCGTTGCACATAAGTAAAGGTCTGTTTTTTTATTATGGCTTTAGCCTGGCTGAGTACGCAAAGCGTGCGAAGGCAAAAAACCACCCGGTACACTAGGACATTATCATATTTGGATCATACAGTACACATTGTTAATTTTTTATTTCTTGACATATAAAAAGGAACATTCTATAATTTTTATAACAGTATCACATTATAAAACGAGTATCATTATGTGAAACTAATTTTACATTAAAGTACAAAACATAGATAACACTATATGTGCTTCTAGAAAAGGAGAGATATTATGAGCTCAAAGAAAAAAGAATTTGATGCATTGGCATTAGGAGAAATTTTATTACGATTGTCAGCACCGGATAATGAAAGAATAGTCAGAGGAGATTCTTTTCAAAAATGTGTAGGCGGTGCAGAGCTTAATGTTGTTTCGGGTATTTCATTGTTAGGACTTAGAACTGGAATTATTTCAAAGATACCAGCAACTGCTATCGGGACATATGCAAAGAACCGAATACGATTCTGCAATGTGAGCGACGACTATTTAATATATGATGAAACAAAAGCAGCTCGTCTTGGCATTTATTATTATGAAAACGGAGCATATCCACGCAAAGCTTCAGTGGTTTATGACAGAAAATATACATCAATTAACAACATTCAGCTAGAAGAAATACCAGAGGAAGCATATTCTAGCACAAGATTATTTCACACCAGCGGAATTACATTGGCGTTATCGGATCAATCCAGAAGCGTTGCACTAGAAATGATTAAACGTTTCAAAAAAGCGGGAGCTATGATTTCCTTTGATGTAAATTTCAGAGCAAATCTTTGGTCAGAGGAAGAAGCAAAAAAATACATTGAAGAAGTGCTTCCATATGTAGATGTTTTATTTGTTTCAGAAGAAACTTCCAGAAGAACCTTTAAAAAGAACGGTGATTTAAAGGCAATAATGAAGTCTTTTACACAGGATTATAGTATTAAGGTTGTTGCATCCACAGAACGTAAAGTAATTAGTCCGAAAAAACATACGTTCTCTTCTACGATTTACAACGCAAAGGAAGATAAATATTATGTAGAGGAGGCATATGAAAAAATCGAGGTAGTGGATAGAATTGGCAGCGGCGATGCTTATGTGGCAGGTGCCTTATATGGGTTGCTGCAATATGATGATTGTCAAAAAGCATTAGAATATGGTAATGCATCAAGTGCAATAAAAAACACTATATCAGGTGATTTGCCGTCTACGGATTTGAATGAATTGGATCGAATTATAGCAAGTCATAAAAATATCGGAGAGCAAAGCGAAATGAACCGATAGATTTACAGGATGCTTAGTAAGGTAGTAGTTGCAGTAATGACAGATTCTATGGTAAAATGAATAAAAATAAGCAGTGTCAGTAAGTGAAATGCTTTCTGGTATTGCTTATTTTAAATGAAGAATTTATATTTTGTAAAGAATTATTAAAAGTGAGGCAATTCAGTATGCAAAAAAAAATTTATATAGCTGCACCCGCTTACACCGCGTCTGGTGGACCAGAGCTGTTACATCAATTGTGTTACAAATTAAATAAATTTGGCTTTTGTGCACAAATGCTCTATTATACTTATGGAGAAGGAAAAAGCTCTATTGAGAATCCGATTCATCCCCATTATGAGGTCTATAAAAATCCCTATACCATTTCCTTTGAGGAAGCAAATAGTGAAGAGGCAATTGTGATAATTCCTGAATTAGCAATTGACTTAATCAATCATATAAAGAAAAGCCAAAACATGATATGGTGGCTTAGTGTTGATAATTTCTATGGGTATGTTGATATTATGTATAAAAAGGATATTCGAAAAGAGGAAAATGTAGATATTTTTAAACTAAAAGATTCTAATATACTCCATTTAGTACAATCTTGTTATGCGATGGATTTTGTTGAAAAACGTCTGGGAATAGCTAAGGAAAAGGTATACTATTTATCGGATTATTTAAGAAAAGATTTTGAAGTAAAAAAGGATATAATGAGCCGGAAGGATTACTGCCTTTACAATCCGCAGAAAGGATTTGATAAAGTACTTCATATAATGAGTAAAAATCCTAAAATAATCTGGCTTCCAATTGAAAATATGACTCCGAAGCAGGTAGTTGATTTAATGTCAGAAGCTAAGGTATATGTAGATTTTGGAAATCATCCGGGAAAAGACAGAATTCCTCGTGAGGCTGCCATGCGAGGATGTTGTGTTATAACCAATAAGGCAGGGAGCGCAGCCTATGAAGAAGATGTTCCGATACCGGAGAAATATAAATTCGAAGATATATACAAAAGCGGAGAAAATATTGTTTATTTAATTAATGATATCTATCAGAACTTTGAGAGTCACAAAAGAGAGTTTGATGCCTATCGTAAAAAAATAGAAGAAGAGGAAAGTATATTTGATGCAGATGTTTTAAAAATATTTGGAGAGTTTGCAAATGAATAGCAAATGAATGGAAGATAGAAAGCGGTTTTGAAAACAAAGTTAATTGCTTTCAAACACCACTGCAAGCATTTTTTGAATTTGAAATTGAAATTGATAATATTTCTTAACCTTTTGATATCCATTCTGTGCAATTGTCAGGCGTTCTTCTTCATGGGAAAGATAGTAGGAAATTTTATGAATTAAGTCATTCAAATTTTCATAGACTACCAAATCCTTATCTATTTCAAAATATTCAGGAAGCTCAGTCTGAAAGTTCGTAATTAAAAAGCCGCCTGCACCTAATATGTCGAAAATCCTAAGAGGCAAACCAGATTGAATTGTTTTACTTGTAATATTCAAATTGATTTTACTTGCCTTATATATTTTGAATGCATCCTCAAAGGGTTCAATGGTACCTTTACTGTTTACAAGTGGTAATTCACTTGTGCTCTCGTTGGTATATAAATCAAAATGAAAAAGTTTGGAAATCTCATTAAAAGCACGAAACCTTTCACGGCGGGAACATTCTCTTCCTATATAATTATCTGCAATAATGCTTCTTATATCAAGTCTGCAAAGTTTGCCGGATTCCATTAAGCCTGGCTGGTCATTCCAATCAGCAGCCTTGGCAAATGCATTTACGGCATCGTCTGAAAGAGTGTCATGTATTAAATTATATCCGTAGATAAGCAGCTGTGATTCTATTATACCCTCAAAATAACCTTTCCAATAGGCTGGAAGCATTACTTTGTTGTATTTAGAACGAAAGGTATATAATGAGCCAACAAATGAGATATCAGATTGATATTTATCTAGTTCATGCTTGTATAAACGAATGTTATCCAAACGTTTTGTATTACTTCCCAAAGGTAAATAATAAACAGTTTGTGGTGACTCTTTATAACAAGACTGATAAAGTATTTTGTCAAAAATAAAAATATAATTGCAGGTATTTGATATGGTATATGAGTTTAATTCAAAACAAGGACTGTCAGCAATCCATGATACATATTTCATTTGATGAATCGAACATGCCATTGATACAACCGGAATATAGTTAACAGAAAATACAAAATCACATTTCATATCAATCATTTGTCTGGATAAATGAGTCATATAATAACTATCTGAAAAAGGGTCTGATATGGGAAGGGTAATCTTGTATATCTGATGACCCATTGATTGTAATGCATCAATAATATCTGGTTCAAAGATGTTTGCCCATGAGCACAATAAAATATTCATTAATAAGCTCCCTCCTTATGTATAATATTACTTATACATTTTAATATAAGAAAATCATACTGTAAACTAAATTGCAAAAAAAATGTTGTTTTTAAAACAAATTGCTTGACAGAGAGCCAATTTGACCGTATACTAAACTAGCATGCATGAAAATGCTTTATTATGTATGCCAATTTTAGCTGAAATAAAACAGCAACCGCAGATGTAAAATCACAGGAGGTGAAAAGAATGCCAACATTTAATCAGTTAGTTAGAAAAGGAAGACAAACATCAGAAAAGAAATCAACAGCACCAGCTCTTCAAAAGGGTTACAACTCTTTAAGAAAGAAGCCTACTGAGATTTCATCACCACAAAAAAGAGGTGTTTGTACAGCAGTTAAGACAGCTACTCCTAAAAAACCTAACTCAGCTCTTAGAAAAATTGCCAGAGTTCGTTTATCTAACGGTATTGAAGTAACAAGCTATATTCCAGGAGAAGGACATAACCTTCAAGAGCATAGCGTTGTTCTTATCAGAGGTGGTAGAGTAAAAGACTTACCAGGTACAAGATATCATATTGTTAGAGGTACACTTGATACAGCAGGTGTTGCCAACAGAAGACAGGCTCGTTCAAAATATGGAGCTAAGAGACCAAAAGACGCTAAATAGAATTATTGTATATCACAAACAGAACTATTAAGTGCCGGCGTTCTAGGATTACCCCTGTAGGTTGCAGGATTAAATATAGAAGAACCAGCACGAACACAGTAGAACGACACATGTGAGTACCGATGATTTAATTAAAAATCTTGTTATATGACAAGCAAGAATTAAGGAGGGAAGTACCGTGCCACGTAAAGGACATACTCAAAAAAGAGACGTATTAGCAGATCCATTATACAATAATAAAGTAGTTACCAAGCTTATCAATAACATTATGTTAGATGGTAAGAAAGGGGTATCACAAAAAATTGTATATGGAGCTTTTGAAAGAGTTACTGCAAAAACAGAAAGACCAGCTCTTGATGTATTTGAAGAAGCTATGAATAACATCATGCCAGTACTAGAAGTAAAGGCAAGACGTATCGGTGGAGCAACATATCAGGTTCCAATCGAAGTTAGAACAGAAAGAAGACAGGCTTTAGCACTTCGTTGGTTAACAGCTTATTCACGAGCTAGAGGTGAAAAGACTCAGGAAGAAAGACTGGCTAATGAAATCTTAGATGCTGCTAACAATACTGGAGCATCAGTTAAGAAAAAAGAAGATATGCACAAAATGGCAGAAGCAAATAAGGCTTTCGCACACTACAGATTCTAATCTGCTGTGCAAAGTTTTGCAAAGCTTGTGTTTTGATAAAAAAGGAACAGCTTGTTCTTTTTTGTATCCATTATGCAAAATTCGTCAAGTAAAAATTTAAAATTACTTACTTGGCGTATTGTTGCATAAAACAGTAAAGTCTAAGCAAATATTTTAGACTTTATTTTGATTAACAATCTATATACGAATTAAGGAGGAAAATCCGTTGGCTGGAAGAGAATATCCGTTAGACAGAACCAGAAACATTGGTATTATGGCTCATATAGATGCTGGAAAGACTACACTTACTGAGCGTATTCTTTACTATACCGGTGTAAACTATAAAATTGGTGATACTCATGAAGGTACTGCTACAATGGACTGGATGGAGCAGGAACAAGAAAGAGGTATTACAATTACTTCAGCCGCTACAACATGTCATTGGACAATGCAAAAAGAGACAAAGGCTATGCCAGGAGCTCTTGAACATCGTATCAATATCATTGATACACCGGGACACGTTGACTTTACAGTTGAGGTTGAGCGGTCACTACGTGTACTAGATGGCGCAGTAGGTGTATTCTGTGCAAAGGGTGGAGTTGAGCCTCAGTCAGAAAATGTATGGCGTCAGGCTGACACTTATAATGTACCAAGAATGGCATTTATAAATAAGATGGATATCTTAGGTGCTAATTTCTTTGGTGCAGTAGATCAAATTAAAAACAGATTAGGTAAAAATGCAATTATGTTACAATTACCTATCGGTAAAGAAGATAATTTTAAAGGAATCGTCGATTTATTTGAAATGCAGGCATATATCTACAATGATGATAAGGGTGATAATATTACTGTTACTGAAATCCCTGATGATATGAAAGATGATGCCGAGCTCTACAGACAAGAATTAATAGAGAAAATCTGTGAGCTGGATGATGACTTAATGATGATGTATTTGGAGGGCGAAGAGCCATCTGATGAAGAATTAAAGAAAGTATTAAGAAAAGGAACTTGCGAATGTAAAGCAATTCCCGTTTGCTGTGGCACTGCATATAGAAATAAAGGTGTTCAAAAGCTGCTTGATGCGATTCTTATGTTTATGCCTGCCCCAACCGACATCCCAGCAATCGATGGTGTGGACGAGGATGGAAATGCAGTTGTCAGACATTCATCAGACGAAGAGCCTTTTTCAGCTTTAGCATTTAAGATTATGGCTGACCCATTTGTTGGTAAGCTTGCTTTCTTCAGAGTTTACTCTGGAACAATGAATGCAGGGTCTTACGTATTAAATGCAACAAAAGGAAAGAAAGAGCGTGTTGGACGTATTCTTCAGATGCATGCAAATAAGAGAGAAGAATTAGATAAAGTATATTCAGGAGATATTGCAGCTGCTGTAGGTTTTAAATTTACAACAACTGGTGATACAATCTGTGATGAACAACATCCTGTTATATTAGAGTCTATGGAATTTCCGGAACCGGTTATTGAATTGGCTATTGAGCCAAAGACAAAGGCTGGACAGGGTAAGATGGGTGAGGCTTTAGCAAAGCTTTCTGAAGAAGATCCTACTTTCAGAGCTCATACCAATCAGGAAACAGGTCAGACTATCATTGCAGGTATGGGTGAACTTCATCTTGAAATTATTGTAGACAGACTTCTTCGCGAATTTAAGGTAGAAGCAAATGTCGGCGCTCCGCAGGTAGCTTACAAGGAAACCTTTACGCAGACTGTTGAAGTTGACAGTAAATATGCAAAACAGTCAGGTGGACGTGGTCAGTACGGACACTGTAAGGTTCGCTTTGAGCCTATGGATGCCAATGCAGAGGAAGTATTTAGATTTGAATCAACTGTTGTTGGTGGAGCGATTCCTAAAGAATATATTCCAGCAGTTGGTGCAGGTATTGAAGAAGCTACTAAGGCGGGTGTTCTTGCTGGCTTCCCAGTATTAGGTATTAAAGCTACTGTATACGATGGTTCTTACCATGAAGTCGATTCAAGTGAAATGGCATTCCATATTGCAGGTTCCTTAGCATTTAAGGAAGCGATGAATAAGGGTGGAGCAGTGCTTCTTGAGCCTATCATGAGAGTAGAAGTTACGATGCCAGAGGAATATATGGGCGATGTTATTGGAGATATTAATTCACGTCGTGGACGTATTGAAGGTATGGAAGATATTGGTGGAGGAAAGATGGTAAAAGCTTTCGTTCCATTGTCTGAAATGTTTGGATATTCAACTGACTTACGTTCCAAGACGCAAGGTCGTGGAAATTATTCCATGTTCTTCAACAATTATGAGCAGGTACCAAAGTCTGTTCAGGAAAAAATAATTGCAAGTCGTTCAAAATAATTATAGACATTGTAATAGATAGAAATAACTATATAAAAAAATAAAATAGGCTTGAAAAACTCTTGGATTTGAAATATAATCTAAGGTAGTCTATGTTATTGATAGAATAAACTAAATAATAATGCCCGAAGGGCACGTATATTTATAAGGAGGACATTTTAAAATGGCTAAATCTAAATTTGAGAGAAATAAACCACATTGTAACATTGGAACAATTGGTCACGTTGACCATGGTAAAACAACTTTAACAGCAGCTATTACTAAGACTTTATCTGAAAGAGTTGCAGGAAACGCAGCCGTTGATTTTGCTAATATCGATAAAGCTCCAGAAGAAAGAGAAAGAGGTATTACTATCTCAACTTCTCACGTTGAGTATTCAACTGAAAACAGACATTATGCACACGTTGACTGCCCAGGACATGCTGACTATGTTAAGAACATGATTACTGGTGCTGCTCAGATGGATGGTGCAATCTTAGTTGTTGCAGCTACTGATGGTGTTATGGCTCAGACTAAAGAACATATCCTTCTTTCAAGACAGGTTGGTGTTCCTTACATCGTAGTATTTATGAACAAATGTGATATGGTTGATGATGAAGAATTACTTGAATTAGTAGAAATGGAAATCAGAGACTTACTAAGTGAGTATGAATTCCCAGGTGATGATACTCCAGTTATCCAAGGTTCAGCTCTTAAAGCACTTGAGGATCCAAAAAGTGAATGGGGAGACAAAATCATGGAATTAATGGCAGCTGTTGACTCATGGGTTCCAGATCCAGTAAGAGCAACCGATCAACCTTTCTTAATGCCAATCGAGGATATTTTCTCAATCACTGGACGTGGAACTGTTGCAACTGGTAGAGTTGAGCGTGGTGTTCTTCATGTATCAGAAGAAGTTGAAATCGTTGGTATCAAAGAAGAAACTCGTAAGGTTGTTGTAACTGGTATTGAAATGTTCAGAAAGCTTCTTGATGAGGCTCAGGCTGGAGATAACATCGGAGCATTACTTCGTGGTGTTCAAAGAGATGAAATCGAAAGAGGACAGGTTCTTTCTAAACCTGGTACAATTACTTGCCATACAAAATTTACAGCACAGGTATATGTATTAACTAAAGATGAAGGTGGACGTCATACTCCATTCTTTAACAACTACAGACCACAGTTCTATTTTAGAACAACTGACGTAACTGGTATTTGTAACTTACCAGAAGGTGTAGAAATGTGCATGCCTGGTGATAACGTAGAAATGACCATTGAACTTATTCATCCAATTGCTATGGATCAGGGTCTTACATTCGCTATCCGTGAAGGTGGACGTACTGTAGGTTCAGGACGTGTTGCTACAATCATTAAATAATTATTGATTTGTTTATCATAACATATCATATTAAATCCTCAGAAACTTAAGTTTCTGAGGATTTTTTGATGCCTATTTTTTGAAATAACAAATAATAGTAAAAAGCAGTTTCAAAAATTTACGTTACTATGGCAACACATAACGGATACTATTGTAAAAAGGTAATATATTGGTTATAGACTGCAACAATTATAAAAATTTGATATAATATGAACCAATGTATGTTGATAAGCGTCTAATTAATGTAAATAAAAGCTGCAGCACTAATTTTTAAGAAAGGCAAAGAAACTTATGACAAAGAAAGAATTTACAGATAAGGTTCTGGAAGCAGAACAGACCCTGTATCATATATCAAAATCTATCTTAATTAATGAAGTAGATTGCGAAGATGTAGTCCAAGAGGCTATTTTAAAAGCGTATAGGAGTCGAAATTCTTTGAAGAATGAAAGCTATTTTAAAACTTGGTTGGTCCGAATCACGATTAATGAATGTTATAGTTATAAACGAAAGCATAAAAATGAAATATCTTATGAGTATTATATACAAAACCAAGAAAGTTGTGACGAGCCATATACAGATTTGCATATAGCGATACAAAGATTGGATGATAAAAAGAGATTACCAATTATCCTATATTATATTGAAGGTTATTCACTCACTGATATAGCTCAAATTTTACACATACCAAGTGGTACTGTAAAAAGTAGATTAGCAAATGGACGAAAAGAAATAAAACAATTTTTAGAAAGTGAGGGATTAAGATGAAACTGGATTGGGGTAATGCTTTTCCAAAAGAAACAAAAGAATTTCATAATAAATTAATAAATATACTCGAAAATTTGCCAGAAGAAAAGGAAGACTTTAGGATGAAAAAGAAAAAATATATTGTACTGGTAGCTGCTATAGTATTTTTGGTTGGTTCGATTTCCGCTTATGCAGCAATCAAATGGAATAGCAGAGTAGTTGAGAACTTTAAAGCAGACGAAACAATGCAGACTGTATTAAATCAAGACAAATTTTCAAACCAAGAGGAACAGTCGATTACAGATAACAACATTACTATCACACTAAAACAAACAATACAAGACAGTAACTTTATTTATTTACTATTTAATGTAACAGGTCAAGAGGATATAACAGAAGATAATTGTATGAATCTAAAAATACAATTTTTTGAGGAGAATGCAAATTTTGACACAGAGCAATACTCTAGTATGTTTTGGGGATTTGTAGATCAGTTTTCGCAGACAGAAGTGACTCATAGCAGAGAGTTTGAAGTATGGATTCAAAAAAGTGATGATTTTAATTCTAAAACTTTAGACATTCAATTTACTGGATTTGGTAAAAGCTCACCAAAAGCAGGACCAGATATCATAACTACTGAAGGTAAATGGAATTTTGTTATTAATGCAGAATCAAATGACGTAGTAACTCGTGATATCAACCAAACAGTTACAATAGATGGCTGCGAAATTCAAGTTACGAAAATTGTATTATCACCATTATCCTATCAGCTTTATATAGATGCAGAAGGTGTAAAAGAATTAGAAAAGGCAGATGATTTATCCTTAGATCAGTTAGACATATTAACTCCATTAATTATAAATGCTATAAAATATAAAGATGGAACTGTCATTACAGAAGATGGAAATGAAATGCAAGCAGGTTTTGATGATGGTCTATATTATTCTAAGGGAAGATTTTCAGAGGTAATAGATATTGATCAGATAGAAAGTATTTTGTTAGGGGAAAAACAAGTTGAGGTTAAAGTAAAGTAAAGGTATAAAATGCAATTAAATGGTAAAGACTCATCAATTATGTACTTACATTTTGTGGAGGGTGATATGATTATCACCCTTTTTGAAAGATTAATGAATGCTTTAACTTCATCAATACTTAATTGATATAAAACCCTCAAATATTTTGTATTATTGAAGGCTTTTTTTGAAACGAACCGTCTAATGAATAAATAAGAATGATTCTTAATAAATTAGAAGAGGAAATACATGGATGTATTAATGAGGAAAGCACGAAAGATAGATGCTATGCATTTGTTGAATTAATGAATAAAAATATGCAAAGAATGTATAAAGTGGCAAAAGCTTATATGAAATATGATTCAGATGTTGCAGATGTGATTCAAGATACAATCTTAACATGTTATGAAAAGATAGGAACCCTTATTCAAGGAATATTTTCATATTTCTTAATAATATCTTAAACATATTGCTATAGTTGTCAGGATACTATATAGTAATATGTAGTTATACAAGTTCTGAAATCTTTGCAAATATGAATAAGTAGAGGTATACTTGGAATATGCTAAGTATAAGTTAATCATTAAGAAATAGGAGATTATATTATGAAGAAAAACAGATTAATGGCAATCATTCTGTGCTTTATTTTGTTATTTACAGCAGGATGTTCAAAAAAAGCTGAGGTTTCAGATACGCAGGAGAATACTGAAGTCCAGCAGACGGAGGAGAATCAAGCGGAAGATACCCAGCAACAGGAAGTCGAGGTTTCACCATCTCAATCACAAGATGTTTCCAAAGAGGGAACAAGCGAGAATGTTTCCCAGACATCGGAAGTAGGCTCAGGTGAAATTATTACTGTACCAAATGTATCAAATGAAAGCCTTGAGACGACAGGGATGAAATATCTTTCGATAGAGGTAGGTACAAGTGAAACAGAAAGAAACTTTGTATGGTACTCTAAAAGTGCAAATGAAGGAACTGTTTTAATGCAAGAGGCTTCATCTATGGAAATGAATACTTTCTATGCTTCGAATGCAACTACAGCAAAAACCAAAGAGTCGAGTACAGAAAATGGATATTATGTAAACAAGGCAACTGTAGCAAATTTAAAGGCAAATACAACATATTATTACGTCGTAGGAAACAGCGATGGGTGGTCTCCGATTTACACATACAAAACATCTTCATTTGATACAAGCTTTAGCTTTGCTGCAATTGGGGATCCAGAAATTGGAATTGGAACCGATGATGAAGGGTTGGATCAGGTAGGTATTTTTGACAATACGATCAACCAAATTAATGAACAAATCCAGGATGTAGCATTTTTACTAAGTACAGGTGATCAAGTAGGTATAAATGACAGTAATGATGATTATGCTTCACTCTTGAGTCATTTAGGACTTTACTCACTGGCCTTTGCTCCGACAATCGGTAATCATGATGTTGGAGGAAATTATTTTGGTGAACACTTTAATTTGCCAAATATGAATAAAATAAAACCTGATGCAGATGTAACAAATGATGATTACTATTTCTCCTATAATGGAGTTTTGTTTCTTATGATAAATACGAATAATGGAAGTGACTTTGATGACTATCATAAGAAATTTATTGAGGAAGCATCAGCACAATATCCAGATGCGAAATGGAAAGTAGCAGTATTTCATCAACCACCGTATAGCAGTGTGGCAAAGAATTTGGATGATGCAGCGGCGGTACAGGAATTGACTCCGTTTTTAGAAGATATAGGAGTTGATGTTGTGTTTAACGGGCATGATCAGCTATATACGAGAACCAATGTTATGAAAGGAAACGCTATATCGCAAAAAGTAAGCGGTAATTCAGTAACAAATCCTGACGGAATTGTATATTTTACATTGAGTTCAAGCAGTGGAAATCTATTCCATGAAGCGATAGGAAATGCATATGCTGTTATTTCAGAAGCACCGGGACATCCACAGGCATCAAGAGTTGACGTGACAGCTAGCAGCTTAAAGGTGACTACTTATAATTCAGACTCATGGGAAGTTTATGATGAATTTGAAATCATTAAGCAGTAATATTTATTAATCAAAAAGGAAGATAAATTTAAAATATGAGGCTAAATAAGTAAGGCATTAGAAATTACTTATTTAGCTTTTTTATTTCATTGGAAAGACCTTGTTGTGGTAACATATAAGTTTTGATCCTATGAAATAAAAATTCAAAGCGCACGAATGCAAGTGGAAAATGTCACTGCGTGACTGCATTAGGCGCTGTAAAGCGGTCAAGTCCTCATGAGTGAGAGATTAGGGAGGGATTTAACTTGTTCGAGTCTTGTTCTGTTATTGGGTATGCGTTGACAAAGTAATAAAAAAGAAATAAAATATATTTTATAATTAATTAGACTAAAGCTAAAATAAAGCTAAATTATTTAAATTTAGCTTAGAATGGAGTTTATTATGGCAAAAACAGTAAAATTATCAGATATTGCTCAAAAGGCTAGAGTTAGTACGGTAACTGTTTCAAAAGCACTTGCAGGACAAAAGGGTGTAAGTCTAAAGATGCGAGAAGAAATTAAAAGAATTGCAGACGAGATGGGATATGTTAAAAGCCATGGAGTTTCAAAAGAGCAAAATAGAAAAAGCTATACCTTTGGTATTATAGTAGCAGAGCGTTATCTTGAAAAAAATCAATCTTTCTATTGGCAGCTTTATCAGGATGTTTCACAAAATGCTATTCACAAAAATGGATTTACCATATTGGAGGTTATTACGTATGAAGATGAAAAGGGAAGCTTTGTACCTAAAATAGTTTCAGAACAAAGAGTGGATGCCATTATTATAATGGGAGCGTTTAAGACAGATTATGCTATATTTTTAAAAAATAATATTAAAATTCCACTTATTTTTATGGACACAATGGATCCGTCTGAAAATGGGGAAAGTGTGGTAACCGATAATATGATGGGAGCCTATTGTATGACAAATCATTTATTTGAAATGGGACATTCTAAGATTGGATTTGTTGGAACAAGACTTGCAACCACAAGCATTGACAATCGTTTTTTCGGTTATTTAAAATCACTCATGGAGCATGGTATAGAATCTAGAAAAGATTGGATTATTGATGACAGAGATAAAGAGATAGGAAGATGTGATTTAGATAAATATTTTCAACTTCCAATGGAGATGCCTACAGCATTTTTGTGTAATTGTGATTTAACAGCAAGTTTACTGATTCGGAAATTAATGAAAGAAGGATATCAGGTACCTGATGATATATCCGTTGCAGGTTTTGACAATTTTCTATGCACACAGTTGATTGATATTGGTATTACGACCTATGCAATTAATATCAAAGAAATGGCAAACAAAACAGTGGATTTGTTGATCTTAAAGCTTGAAAATCCGCAGTATTATGCTGGAGTATCAATGATTGCAGGACATTTTATCAAGAGAGAAAGTGTTAAGCTGCTAGGTACTTCTATTCCATTTATTTAAAATTAGTTTGAAACTAAGGTAACGGATGTGCATTATTGAGACATATCAAAATTATAGGGGTTAAGAAAATTTCACAGAAATCCTTAAAGTGAATAGGAGGTAAATTATGTTTCAAAAGAATTTTATCTGGGGAACGGCGACTAGCGCTTATCAGATAGAGGGAGCAACGCAAGAAGATGGAAAAGGAAAGCATATATGGGATGTATTTACAAAGGAAGAGGGAAGAATTTACGAAGGTCATACAGGCGAGATTGCATGTGATCATTATCATCGGTTTAGAGATGATGTGAAAATAATGAAAGAGCTTGGACTAAATGGATATCGTTTTTCCATAGATTGGTCTAGAGTGCTTCCGATGGGAACGGGAAAGGTCAATGAGAGGGGAATTTTGTTCTATAGTGAGTTGGTTGATGAATTATTAAAGTCTGGCATTGAGCCTTATATAACATTATACCATTGGGAGCTACCTTATGAGTTATATAAAATGGGCGGTTTTATGAATAAAGATATTGTAGAATGGTTTGGTGAGTATGCAGGACTTATTTCGGAACGTTTCAGCGATCGAGTGACTCATTTTTTTACACTCAATGAGCCACAGTGCTTTATTGGGCTTGGCTACTTAAATGGTGAGCATGCACCTGGGCTCAAAGCTCCAATACAGGATACTTTTTTAATGGCACACAATGCATTAAAGGCACATGGACGAGCAGTACAGATGCTACGCCAGAAAGCCAAGCAGCAAATTTGGGTAGGTTATGCACCGACAGGAGCTATGAGCTATCCAAAAACAAAAAAGCCGGAAGATATTGAGGCTGCCAGACAACATTTATTTTCCATGCAGGAAATCAGCAATTGGACATGGAATGTAGCATGGTGGTCAGATCCAGTTTTGCTTGGACATTATCCGGAAGAAGGTTTAAAACTCTATGAAAGATATTTGCCTAAAATAACTGATGAAGATATGAAACTGATATCACAGCCCATTGATATGTATGGACAGAATATTTATAACGGAAAATGTATTTATATGGGAAAGAATGGAAAACCAGAGGAGGTAAAGCGATACGAAGGTTTTCCTACAACAGCAGCAGGCTGGCCAGTTACGCCAGAATGCTTGTATTGGGGACCAAGATTTTTACAGGAGCGTTATCACATGCCAATATACATTACAGAAAATGGAGTCTCTTGCCGTGACGTTATATCGTTAGACAAAAAAGTGCATGATTTTGACAGAATTAACTTTCTTCAAAGATATTTAAAGGAGATGGAACGAGCGATATCAGATGGGGTTGATATACGAGGTTATTTTCAATGGTCGCTGTTGGATAATTTCGAATGGAATCAAGGATATTCCCAACGCTTTGGTTTGATTTATGTTGATTATGAATCTCAAAATAGAATTTGGAAAGATTCTGCGTACTGGTATCAGAATTTAATTAAAAAAAGATGTTGTGATTAATGCCAAACGATGATACAAGTTTATAAAATCTAGAAGCAAGCGAACATTTGTTTGATAAAATATATGCGTTGTGATATAATGATTAATGATTATTGCAGAAATAGTATGAATTGTAAGATGTTTTAAAATGGAGGTATCAAAGCATATGGGGCATTTCAAATTAGTATCGGAATATCAGCCAACGGGTGACCAACCACAGGCGATTTCTGAATTAGTTACAGGCTTTAAGGAAGGGAATCAATTTCAGACATTGCTTGGTGTTACAGGTTCAGGGAAGACCTTTACTATGGCTAATGTCATACAGCAATTGAATCGCCCTACCTTGATTATCGCACATAATAAGACCTTGGCAGGTCAGTTATACAGTGAATTCAAGGAGTTTTTTCCGGAAAATGCCGTGGAATATTTTGTGAGCTACTATGACTATTATCAGCCGGAGGCATATGTTCCGTCGACGGATACCTATATTGCAAAGGATTCTGCTATTAATGATGAAATAGATAAATTAAGATTATCGGCAACCGCTTCACTGATTGAACGTAAAGATGTTATTATCATTTCGAGTGTTTCTTGTATCTATGGTCTTGGTTCACCGGTTGATTATGAGAAGATGATGATATCATTGAGACCGGGAATGAATAAGGACAGAGATGAAGTGATCCGAAGATTAATTGATATTCAGTATACAAGAAATGATATGGATTTTAAGCGAGGCACTTTTCGTGTACGCGGAGATGTTTTGGAGGTAATTCCGGCAGATTATAGTGATTTGGCTGTCAGAATAGAATTTTTCGGAGATGAAATTGACCGAATCACGCAGGTCGATGTATTAACGGGTGAGATTAAAGGAACCCTTGAACATATAGGAATTTTTCCGGCTTCACATTATGTGGTACCACAAGAGAAAATAAAAAAGGCAACAATGGAGATAGAAGAGGAGTTAGAGGAAAGAGCCAAATATTTTAAAAGTCAGGACAAACTCTTAGAGGCTCAAAGAATCTCAGAACGTACAAATTTTGATATTGAAATGCTGAAGGAAACAGGTTTTTGTTCTGGCATTGAGAATTATTCCAGACAAATGTCAGGTCTAAAACCGGGACAGCCTCCACATACTTTAATTGATTATTTTCCGGAAGACTTTTTGATTATCGTTGACGAATCACATATTACCATCCCACAGGTACGAGGCATGTATGCAGGTGATCAGTCTAGAAAAACCACACTTGTAGACTATGGGTTTCGTTTACCCTCTGCTAAGGATAACAGACCACTTAATTTTACAGAATTTGAAAGTAAAATCAATCAAATGCTTTTTGTATCTGCTACACCATCTATATACGAGAGAGAGCATGAACTGCTTCGAACAGAACAAATCATCCGACCGACAGGCCTGTTAGATCCAAAGATTGAAGTAAGACCAATTGAAGGTCAGATTGACGATTTGATTAGCGAAGTCAATAAAGAAACAAAAAACAAAAATAAAATTTTGATTACGACTCTTACCAAGAAAATGGCTGAAGATTTAACCAATTATATGAGAGAGGTTGGTATTAGAGTAAAATATTTGCATTCAGATATTGATACGTTGGAGCGCTCTGAAATTATTCGGGATATGAGGCTTGATGTGTTTGATGTGTTGGTTGGTATCAACCTTCTTAGAGAAGGTCTTGATATACCAGAAATTACACTAGTGGCTATTTTAGATGCAGATAAAGAGGGATTTTTACGATCCGCTACATCTCTGATACAGACAGTTGGACGAGCTGCAAGAAATTCAGAGGGTAGAGTAATAATGTATGCAGATCATATTACAGACTCTATGCAGACTGCCATTGGAGAAACAAATAGGAGAAGAGAAATTCAGAAACAATATAACAAAGAGCATGGTATCACACCTAAGACTATTCAAAAGGCAGTACGTGAATTAATCAGCATTTCTAAAGCAGTTGCTAAACAGGAAATGCAGATTATGAAAGATCCTGAATCAATGAGCAAGGAAGAGCTTGAAAAGATTATAAATAAGATTACCAAGCAAATGAAGCAGGCGGCAGCAGAACTTAATTTTGAAGCAGCAGCAGAGCTTAGAGATAAGATGACAGAGCTAAAACAGATGCTTTTGGGATTGGAATAAAAAGTTGAATTTTCAAAGAGTATCTTTTCTATTATAGACGTTAATCGTCATAACAGAGAGGATATTTTTTGTTTCTTTAGAAATTTATATTGAAAAGAACTTCATACATAGAAAAAGGGCTAACTGATACAAAATTAATTCACATTCATTACACATTTCTATGTGATATATATAATGGGATATTGTAACAAAAATAAGACATTGACGATAATAAAAATAGATTTTGCAGTAATGGAGGAGCAAATGATGAAAGGAAAAATTTTAATTGCGGATGATGAAATAGTATTAGGAGATTTGTTGCAGGACATTTTGGAAAAGGAAGGCTACTATGTGCTAAAGGCAAGGGATGGCGAAGAAGCGTTGGAACTATATTTTGAATCAGAAGATATTGATTTGGTTATTTTGGATGTGCTGATGCCTAAAGTGGATGGATGGAAAGTATTAGAGGAAATACGTGAGTATTCCAATGTACCCATCATTATGCTGACTGCTTTAAGTGAGAGTAAGGATGAAGTTGAAGGGTTAACAAATGGTGCCGATGACTATATTGCGAAGCCTTTCAGTTATGAGGTTCTTCTGGCCAGAGTAAATACGCAATTCAGGAGAAATAATATAGAGCAGACAGAGCCGCTTATAGCAGGAAATATATCTATCAATCAGCTAAAGCAGAAGGTTTATGTCAATGCTAAATTTGTCAGACTGAATAACAAGGAATATCAATTGCTAATATATTTAGTTAAAAATAAAGGTATCGTTTTAAATCGTTACCAGATTGTTACCACTATATGGGGTTATGATTACGAAGGAAGCGAAAGAACTGTGGATACTCATATTAAAATGATAAGATCTAAACTAGGTGAATGCGGTGACTATATAAAAACGATGAGAGGGCAGGGATACAGCTTTGAAATCTATTAGAAAAAGTCTTTTTATGATATTTACTCTCTTTATGCTTATATTAGTGGCAGGAAATGTGATTATTAATATCTCACTGATTAAAGAGCATTATCTAAGACAAACGCAAAAGAGGATGAAAGATACCAGTGCAGAAATTGAAAGAGTTTATTGCGAAAGTCAAGATACAGTTGAAAATTTTATTGAAATGATAGATGGTACGTGGGGAATATGGGTTCGTATTGCAGATGAAAATTACAATCTTTTATATACCTCTAAGACTGATAAAAATACAAAGTCAAAGCTATCAAAAAGGACAAGCAGCGTTATTGAAAATGGTAAAAGTGCGTTGGAAGAACAAGGGATTTTTTATTCACAAATTAACAGAGATGATGATAATATTGTGCGATTGGTGTGTGTAACCAACTTTCAGGACGAGAATGGTATCAAATATATTATTTTGACGAGGTCTGTTCAAAGCGTATATGAAAATATAGGGACCGCTAACAGGCTTGTGGAAGTAACAGCATTGATTCTGTTAATAATCGGTTTTCTGTTTATTTTCTTTTTTTCCAAAAGTATCACAAGGCCAATTCTGGAAATCAGTAAGCATGCTAAAGAAATCTCTAAGCTTAATTTTAATAATAAGCTTTCAATTAAGTCTAACAATGAAATAGGAGCGTTGGCTGAAACTATTAATGAGATATCAGATCAATTAAGCATAAGCATAGATGGGTTAAGGCAGGATATTAATGACAGGAAAGCACTTGTAAGAAATATGTCTCATGAACTAAAGACACCTATATCTGCCGTAAAAGGGTACGCAGAAGGACTAAAGTATGCAGTGGCGGATACACCGGAAAAAATGAATAAATATTGCGATGTCATTATTATGGAATGCAATAAAATGGACTATCTGGTTAAAGAGATGCTAGAGCTTTCTATTATGGAACGAGTAGATTGGCAAATTAGAAAAACAGATTTCCAGGCAAAGCAGCTTATTGATGGAATAGAAATGTGCTTTTCTGAGCAGATAAAAAAGCGTCAAATACTTTTTAGTATAGAGGGAGATGTTGATTGTAGAATCCATGGAGATTATCACTTAATAGAACGAGCTGCTTTTAACTATATAGAAAATGCAATCCATTATACGAGTCAATATGGCATTATTAAAGTGAATATAGCAGAGTGTGACAAGGGCTTTTTGTTCAAGGTATATAACTATGGAAGCTTCATTCCGCACGAAGAAATGAAAAATATATGGAAAGTATTTTATAAAACAGATCAATCGAGAACGAGAGATAGTAATAATTACGGTGTTGGATTAGCAATCGTAAAAGCCAATATTATTTTACATGGAGGTAAAGTAGGAGTAGAAAACAGAGATGATGGAGTTGAATTTTCATTTTGGATTCCCGAATAAAGATCAATTTCACATGGATTACACATTAGACGAATAAAACAATGAAAGATAACTATCTTATATTTTGAAATAATAGATAGATATTGAATTTGTTAAAGGATAGGGTCTAATGAAAAAATATAGAAAAAAGTTAGTATTATTTGTTATTGGAATATTGGTAATTGCATTTGTTACAGGGATGTTTTGGGTGAGACAGCCTTATTATAAGAAATATCATTATGTAGCTCATGCTCTTGGAGGTATAGACGGATTAGAATATACGAATTCAAAAGAAGCTTTGGAGTATTCATATTCAATGGGAAATCGATTAATGGAAATTGATTTTTTATATACAAGTGATGGTAAACTGGTGTGCAGACATAAGTGGAGCGATGATTTCAAAGATGGTTTTTCAAATGAAAATATACCGGATTATGAGACATTTATGTCATCTAAAATATATGGAATATACACACCACTTGATCTAGAGGCAGTATTGCAATTCGCCAGAGATAATCCTGATGTCTATTTTATTACAGACACAAAACTAGAAGCTGGCCAAGTCATTGCAATACTTGAGAGCATTGAAGAAGCAGCTGAAAAAATAGGCTATACTGATTATAAAAGGCAATTTGTTATTCAGTTTTATAATTATGAAAATTACGAGCAGATAAGGGAAAGATTTTCCTTTGAAAATTACATATTTACGTTGTATCATATGAAAAGTGAGCTTAGAGAAAATGGTATTGACAATATTTTAGACTTTTGTGTAGAAAAAAATATAAAGGTGTTAACGATTCCCCAAAAATACATAACCAAAGAAATATGTAAAAAACTAAAGAAAAACGGAATAACAGTTTTTGTACATACAATTGATAGCAGAAAAAGTGTATTAGAATTACGATTTATGGGTGTAAATGGAGTATATTCTAATTATGTTTATCCATATAAAATGCTTCGTTTGATACTTGCTATGCTCTTACTTCTTCTTATTATGGCTGCTATTTTATTTGCTCTTATATACTTTTTAAAAACGGTAATAAAGGTAAAAAAACTGTCTCGACAGTGATTAAAATATAAAAACAAGAACTCTTAAGACTATTTTATAAAATAATAGAACAAATGTTTGCAAAAAGAATAATAAATGATATAATATAACTTATCAAAAGAATATCAGAAAGTTTTTTGATATTATAGCATAGCAGTAATAAAAATGACGAACAATGTTATATCAGGTACTTTGGGCAGATGAAAACTTAAGAGGTGCAAAATGACAAAAAAAAACAGACAATATATTAAAATTAGAGGAGCAAATGAGCATAATCTAAAAAATATAGACGTGGATATTCCACGTAACGAATTCGTTGTATTAACAGGTCTTAGCGGATCAGGAAAGTCCTCCCTTGCGTTTGATACGATATATGCAGAAGGACAAAGGCGATATATGGAATCACTGTCTTCTTATGCAAGGCAATTTCTAGGACAGATGGAAAAACCAAATGTAGAAAGTATAGAGGGGTTAAGTCCGGCCATATCGATTGATCAAAAATCAACCAATCGAAATCCCAGATCAACCGTAGGAACGGTAACAGAGATATATGATTATTTTCGTTTGCTATATGCAAGAATTGGTATACCTCATTGCCCGAGTTGTGGTAAAGAAATAAAAAGACAAACAGTCGATCAAATGGTTGATCAGATTATGCTTCTTCCAGAGAGAACCAAGATACAGCTTTTAGCCCCAGTTGTGAGAGGAAGAAAAGGTGAGCATAATAAATTATTTGAACAGGCAAAAAAAAGTGGCTATGTTCGAGTGAGAGTAGATGGTAATCTATATGAGCTGGCTGAGGATATTAAGCTGGATAAGAATAAAAAGCATAATATTGAAATTATTGTTGACCGCCTTGTGGTGAAACAGGGTATTGAAAAGAGACTTACAGATTCAATAGAAACAGTTTTGGAGTTAGCTGAGGGACTATTAATTGTAGATGTAGCCGATGCTAATCCAATCAATTTCAGTCAGAGCTTCTCTTGTCCGGACTGTGGAATCAGCGTTGATGAAATAGAACCCAGGAGTTTTTCTTTTAACAATCCCTTTGGAGCATGCCCGGACTGTTATGGTCTTGGCTACAAGATGGAATTTAACATAGACTTAATTATACCGGATAAAAGTCTTAGTATTGCACAAGGCGCTATTACTGTAATGGGATGGCAGTCGAGCACAGATAAAACAAGCTATACACGAGCTATATTGGATGCATTAGCAAAGGAATACAAATTTGATTTAGAAATGCCCTTTGAGAAATTGTCAGATGAAGTACAGGATATATTAGTTCATGGTACCAAGGGAAGAGAAGTAAAAGTTTATTATAAGGGACAAAGAGGAGAAGGAGTATACGATGTTTCCTTTGAGGGTATTATTAAAAATGTCGAGAGACGATACCGTGAAACTTCTTCTGATGCCATGAAGCAGGAATATGAGACATTTATGAGAATCACGCCTTGTAAGGAATGCAATGGACAGAGATTAAAAAAAGAATCTTTAGCAGTCACTATTTGTGATAAAAATATTCATGAAGTTACATCAATGTCTATTAAGAAGCTAAAAGAGTTTATGGACAATATGCAGTTAACTAAGACACAGGAGCTGATTGGTCAGCAGGTATTAAAAGAAATCAAGGCTAGAGTTGGTTTCCTGATTGATGTTGGACTTGATTATTTGACATTGGCCAGAGCAACTGGCACGTTATCAGGTGGAGAGGCTCAAAGAATTCGTCTTGCTACTCAAATAGGATCGGGATTGGTAGGAGTAGCTTACATTTTGGATGAACCAAGTATTGGACTTCATCAAAGAGATAACGACAAATTGCTCAAGACTCTAATACATCTCAAGGAATTAGGAAACACTCTTTTAGTGGTAGAGCATGATGAAGATACAATGTTGGCAGCAGACCATATTGTAGATATCGGACCAGGTGCGGGAGAGCACGGTGGTGAGTTGGTTGCCCAGGGTACAGCCAAGGAAATTATGGAGAATATGAAATCGATAACTGGAGCTTATCTAAGTGGCAGAATTAAAATTCCTGTGCCAAAGGAAAGAAGGGTACCGACTGGTTGTCTGAAGATAATAGGAGCCCAAGAAAATAACTTAAAGAATATCAATGTTGAAATCCCACTTGGAATTATGACTTGCGTAACAGGCGTTTCAGGCTCAGGAAAAAGTTCATTAGTAAATGAAATACTTTATAAAGAGTTGGCAAGAAAGCTAAACCGTGCCAGAACCATTGCGGGAAAGCATAAAAAAATAGAAGGCATTGAACAGCTTGATAAGGTAATTGATATTGATCAGTCTCCGATTGGAAGAACACCACGATCTAATCCGGCAACTTATACAGGAGTCTTTGACCAGATACGTGATTTGTTTGCGACAACACAGGATGCAAAAGCAAGGGGATATCAAAAGGGACGTTTTAGCTTTAATGTGAAAGGCGGACGCTGTGAAGCCTGTGGCGGTGATGGAATTATTAAGATTGAGATGCATTTTTTACCGGATGTTTATGTTCCTTGTGAGGTATGTCAGGGTAAGAGGTATAATCGAGAGACTCTTGAGGTAAAATATAAAGGCAAGAATATTTATGATATACTTAATATGACGGTGGAGGAAGCTCTCCAATTTTTTGAAAATGTTCCCTCCATTCGCAGAAAAATTGAAACCTTAAATGATGTAGGGCTTTCCTATATTCGATTAGGACAACCATCTACGACTTTATCAGGCGGGGAGGCACAAAGGATCAAACTTGCAACAGAGCTTAGCAAAAGAAGTACTGGAAAAACTATCTATATTTTAGATGAGCCGACAACGGGTCTTCACTTTGCAGATGTTCATAAGTTGATTGAAATTTTAAGAAGACTTTCTGAAGGAGGTAATTCTGTTTTAGTCATAGAGCACAATTTAGATGTCATTAAAACGGCAGATTATATTATTGATATTGGACCAGAAGGCGGAGATGGAGGCGGAATAGTTGTAGCAACAGGAACGCCGGAGGACATAGCGCATAATAAGAAGTCTTATACAGGAAAGTACATTAAAAAATATTTATCGTAAAAGACTAATAAAAAAATAAATTAAGTCGATATAATATAAAGGATATTTATAAATTTCCATTTCCCGAATAAGCTTTTTTACTTAAATATGAGAAATATGTTTTGCAGTTTATCAAGTTATTGTATTTATAAAAATCAACTGCGTGTTTAACTTTTCTCCTTTATTCTTATAAATAAAAATAACACACATTATGTGTGTTTTCTGAGGGAGTGCACTGCAGTAATTTACCGGCAACTGCAGTGCATGAGTTATGAAAAATCATATTAGCTATTTGCTAATACAATATCAGTATAAACATGAAATGTGTTCATTTCTTGACGAAACATTAAAAAAAAGGTGAAAAATAGTATTTATTGAATCATCTTAATAAAAATGAAATAAATATGAACAAAAAACTTTCATAAATTTAAGCTAGAATAGAAAAATAGGAAAAATATAAGAAAAGACTTTAAAAAATTGAAATTATTGTTTATAATGTAAACGAGTATGTGAAATACTATGGATATTGATGAGTAAGTATATTCTTCAATGTTTCACTTATTTATAAATATTACATTATATTTAGCAGACAAAATAATTTTTGTTTATTTTGAAATAGATATAGCTTATTCGAAAGGGGAAAATTATGTTAGGTACGGATATTGGTATTGATTTAGGAACCGCAAGTATATTGGTATATATAAAAGGAAAAGGTGTTGTTTTAAAAGAGCCATCTGTAGTTGCGTTTGACCGTGATACAAACAAGATTAAAGCGATTGGCGAAGAAGCAAGATTAATGCTTGGAAGAACACCAGGAAATATAGTGGCAGTAAGACCTCTTAGACAAGGTGTTATTTCGGATTATACGGTAACAGAGAAAATGCTTAAATATTTTATTCAAAAGGCATTGGGAAAGAAAACTTTTCGTAAGCCGCGAATAAGTGTCTGTGTACCTAGTGGTGTGACAGAGGTTGAGAAAAAAGCCGTAGAGGATGCTACTTATCAGGCAGGAGCAAGGGAAGTTTCTATTATAGAAGAACCAATTGCAGCAGCAATTGGAGCAGGCATTGATATTTCCAGACCTTGTGGTAATATGATAGTTGATATTGGCGGTGGAACTTCTGATATCGCAGTTATTTCACTTGGAGGTACTGTAGTTAGTACGTCTATTAAGATTGCAGGCGATGATTTCGATGAGGCGATTGTTCGATATATGCGTAAAAAGCATAATCTTCTAATCGGTGAAAGAACTGCTGAGGACATAAAGATTAAGATAGGCTCTGCTTATAGAAGGGCAGAAGTGGACTCGATGGATGTAAGAGGACGTAATCTTGTGACAGGACTTCCTAAGACGGTTACAGTAACGTCGGAAGAAACCGAAGAGGCACTAAAGGAAACAACAGCACAGATTGTGGAAGCTGTTCACAGCGTATTGGAAAAGACACCACCGGAATTGGCAGCAGATGTTGCTGATCGAGGTATCGTTTTAACAGGAGGCGGAAGTCTTTTAAGAGGTTTAGAGGAATTAATTGAAGAAAAAACCGGAATTAATACAATGACCGCTGAGGATCCGATGACAGCTGTAGCAATTGGCACAGGTAAATTTGTTGAATTCCTTAGTGGGAAAAGAGACAATTAGTTAAGGAGGCAAGTATATGGTAAAGGGGTTATACACAGCCTATACAGGCATGATTAATGAACAAAACAGAATGGATGTAATTACGAATAACATGGCTAATGCATCTACCTATGGATATAAGGCTGAGGGCGCAACGGCGCAGTCTTTTGCAGATGTATATGCAGTTAAAATCAAGGATGCATCAGAATACTATGTAAATAAAAGATTAGGAACAATGAGTATGGGTGCTCAAATAGGAGAAACCTATACTGATTATTCACAGGGGTCTTTTAAGGAGACCTCAAATACATATGATTTAGCTTTGGATGGAAAAGGCTTTTTTAGTATTTCTTTTACTAATAAAGCAGGACAGACATCTACCAAGTATACTCGTGATGGTTCGTTTACAGTAAACACGCAAGGCTATTTAGTTACTAAGGACGGAGATTATGTTCTGGGGAACGGAAACTCTCCAATTAAGATCGACACAAATACAACCGTTAAAATTGACACGTTAGGTAATATATATCAGGATGGAACCTTAGTTAATAAGTTGGCAATAACCGATGTTACCAATTATGATTACTTGGAAAAATACGGTGAGAACATGTACAATCTGGTTGATGGAGGCACCACACAGGCGTCTACTGCAAGGGTTCAGCAAGGTTACATAGAGTATTCAAATGTAAATGTAGTATCAGAGATGGTTAATATGATTCAGACAACACGAGCATATGAAACGAATCAAAAAGTAATCACAACGATTGACGGCACATTAGATAAAGCTGTCAATACAGTGGGTAAATTATAATTGATGATGCTTAAGAGGAATAGAGAGGTGTATAAGGAATGGTAAGAACATTATGGACAGCAGCCAGTGGTATGATCGCGCAGCAAACTGCAGTTGATACAATTGCAAATAATCTTGCAAATGTTAATACAACAGGCTATAAAAATGAAACGGCAGAATTTAAGTCTTTGCTCTATCAGACATTACAGACAAAGACTACATCAAAAAATGGAGAAAATAAGCCTATTGGTGCTCAGGTTGGTTTAGGTGTTAGAAACTCTTCTATTACCTCTCATTACACACAGGGTACTTTGACAGAAACAGGAATTTATACAAATTTTGCAGTCAGTGGAAATGGTTTTTTTGCTGTTAAGGCAGAAGATGGCAAAACTTATTATACGCGTAATGGAGTTTTTCAGTTTACGGCAGGAACGAATGGTTTGGTTCTGGCTACGAGTGAAGGATATCCGGTGCTTGATACAAGCGGTAATCAAATTACCATTCCAACGACATACAATTCTTCCAATGTAACGGTAAACTCATCTGGTCAGCTTTATTATACAAATGCCGATGGAACTACGACGGCGCTTGGAAAGACAATAGGTATGTACCAATTTAATAACCCGGCTGGCTTATTGAAGCAGTCTGACAGCTTATATGCAGTCAGTGATGCTTCTGGAGCTGCTATCAATGAATCAACAAATACTGCAGTAACAAAAAGCAAAATTTATCAGGGCTATTTAGAAGCGTCTAATGTGCAGGTTGCAGACGAGATGGTTAATCTAATAGTTGCACAAAGAGCATATGAAATGAATTCAAAAGCAGTTCAAGCGGCAGATGATATGATGCAACAGGCTAACAATTTAAGATAAGTATAATAAGTATATCTTGAAAGGGGTTAATAAGAATGGATGGAATTTCTTCTATATATGGTGCGCAATATCTAAATAATACGACGGCCTCAGATAAAGTTGAGGATAGTCTTTCAAAAGATTATTCTACTTCGTCGGATGATGAATTGATGAATGTGTGCAAGCAGTTTGAGCAATATTTTGTAGAACAGGTTTTTAAAGAGATGAAAAAAATGATTCCGGAAGAGGAAGATGATTCCACGAGTGGGGTAAGTACTCTGGATTATTTTGAGGATACTCTGACACAGGAATATGCCTCTATGGTAACAGAAAAGAATGAACTTGGTATTGCCCAGACACTGTATGACCAAATGAAAATAAATTATAATTTATAGAAATTAAACATAGAGCGAAGCATCAGTATCAATAACTTAATACAGGTTTCGTATTTGGACGGATATATTCTGGGAGATCATTTTTATTTCCCAGATATATCCGTTCGATTTACTTAAGTAATGAGGAAATAAGCTTGAGGAGGTGAAAGGGTGGAAGTGATAGAAGGATATATTGAACATATTATTTATCGTAATGATGATAATGGTTATACAGTACTAAACATCATAAGCGATGGAGAAGAAATTACTTGTGTCGGCATGTTTCACTATATTGGAGAGGGAGAGTTAATCGAAGCGGAAGGTAATTATATAGATCATCCTAATTATGGAAAGCAATTTCAGATTAAACAATATAAGATAAAAGCACCACAGGACATGATCGCAATTGAAAGATATCTGGGTTCCGGAGCTATTAAGGGGCTTGGAGTTGCACTTGCTTCTCGAATTGTAAGAAGATTTAAAGAGGATACATTTCGAATTATTGAAGAAGAGCCCGAGCGACTCGTGGAAGTTAAGGGTATCAGTGAGAAAAAAGCCAGAGAAATATCTGATCAGCTAGAGGATAAAAAGGATCTTCGTAAAGCCATGATTTTTTTACAACAATACGGAATATCAACTACGCTGGCGGTAAAAATATATAACCAATATGGTCAAAATATTTATAATATAATAAAAGAAAATCCCTATCGACTGGCAGATGATATAAGCGGAATAGGTTTTAAAATAGCAGATGAGATTGCAAGCAGAGTTGGTATACATACTGATTCTGATTTTCGCATTAAAAGTGGTATATTATACGTACTTTTACAAGCTATTAATGAAGGACATACTTATTTGCCGGAAGCATTGCTTCTATGTAGAGCAGAGGATTTGTTAAAAGTAGAACAGTTAAATATTCAAAAACACATTATGGATATGGTGATAGATAAAAAGCTGATTGTAAAAGCACAAGAAGAAATAAAAAATATCTATGCGGCACGTTATTATTATATGGAACTAAATACCGCAAAAATGCTTCATGACCTGAATATACAATGCGATGTAGATCAAAAAGAAATTTATCAAAAATTAAAAAGGATTGAGCTAAATTCGGAAATCGAACTGGATGAGCTGCAACAACAGGCTATTATCGAGGCGGTTAGGAATGGACTTCTTATAATAACAGGTGGTCCTGGAACAGGAAAAACAACAACTATAAATGCAATTATTAAATATTTTGAATCAGAGGAATTAAGTATACAACTGGCAGCACCAACGGGTCGTGCGGCGAAAAGAATGACGGAAGCAACTGGATATGAAGCACAGACGATCCATAGATTATTGGAAGTCTCAGGTGTACCGGATAGTGAAACGACAGGAGGATTTGACAGAAATGAAGAAAATCCACTAGATGCTGATGTTGTTATTATTGATGAAATGTCGATGGTAGATATTTATTTGATAAATGCTTTGCTAAAGGCAATTGTGGTCGGAACCCGTCTTATTTTGGTAGGGGATGTGGATCAGCTTCCGTCTGTCGGACCGGGGAGTGTATTAAAGGATATAATTCATTCAGAGAAATTTAAAGTCGTCATGTTAAATAAAATATTCAGACAGGCTGTGCAAAGTGACATAATTTTGAATGCCCATAAGATAAACAAGGGTGAGCGGGTGAATGCAGATAATAAAAGCAAAGACTTTTTTTTGCTAAAAAGAGAAGATTCTAATGTAATTATTCGTGTTTTGTTGACTTTGATTCAAAAAAAGCTTCCTCCTTATGTTGATGCGAGTTCTTATGATATTCAGGTTCTTACACCTATGAGAAAGGGAAATCTGGGGGTAGAAAGATTAAATGAGGTCTTACAGGAATATCTAAATCCTAAGGCAGCCTCAAAGCAGGAAAAGGAATATGGTCAAGGTTTGTTTCGTGAAGGCGATAAGGTCATGCAGATTAAAAATAATTACCAGATCGAATGGGAGGTTAGAAACCGATACGGAATCATGCTAAATAAGGGGATGGGCGTATTTAATGGTGATATGGGTGTGATTAAAGAAATTAATCATTTTACAGAAGAGCTGGTAGTTGAATTTGACGAAGGGAAAACGGTAAGCTATTCCTTTAAGCAACTAGATGAATTAGAGCTTTCCTATGCTATTACAATACACAAGTCACAGGGAAGTGAATATCCTGCGGTGGTAATCCCACTTCTCACAGGACCTAGAATGCTGATGAACCGTAATTTATTATATACAGCGGTTACAAGAGCCAAAAAATGTGTAACAATTGTAGGAAACGAAGAAACATTTCAAATGATGATAGAAAATGAAAGCGAACAAAAAAGATATTCTGGTTTGGCGGATAGAATTTTAGAATTGGATCACTTGATTTAGGTGCAGTTACGTTGGAGAGATTTGGGGAGAAAGAATTTTTGTGCGGAGTAATACGAGAAAGTTAAAAAAGTTTACAGAGGAAGTTATAAATATTATTTTTCCATTGACATGTCCGGTATGTCAGGAAGTCTTAAAAGTTAATTATATTCAGATTTGTGATACATGTAAGAAGAGTCTTCCATATATAGGTGAACCAATGTGTAAAAAGTGCGGAAAGCCATTAATGCTTGAGGAGCAAGAGTATTGCTATGATTGTAGCAAAAAGGAACATTTATTTAATAAAGGAATTGCTTTATGGGTTTATGATGATAGGATAAAAGGCTCACTTTATCGCTTTAAATATAATAATAAGCGTGAGTATGCAAAAGTATATGCTAATGAAATCATGCATAAATATGGAGAAAAGATCATGAGTTGGAATGTAGATGCAATAATCCCTGTACCACTTCATAAATCCAAATTAAGAAGCAGAGGATATAATCAGGCAGAGATTTTGGCAAAGGAGTTGTCAACTTATATTGGTGCTCCGGTTTATACTAACTGTGTTAAGAGAATTAGAAAAACTTTACCTCAAAAGGGTCTTAATAATAAACAAAGAATAAATAATCTTAAAAATGCTTTTAAAATAGTTAATTTTGATGTAAAATTAAATAAAGTATTATTGATAGACGATATTTATACTACGGGAGTAACAATGGATGGTGTAGCAGAAGTACTTAGGGAGACTGGCGTCTCCGATACATATTTTGTTACTGTAAGTACTGGTGATGGGTTATAGGAGGAACAAATTATGGATGTTAGAAATTGTAAAAAATGTAGAAAATTATTTAATTACATAGGCGGACAACCAATCTGTCCCTCATGTTTAGCAGATTTGGAAGACGAATTTCAAAAGGTGAAGGTTTATTTGAGAGAAAATCCAAAGGCGACCATGGTAATGATTGCAGAGGATAATGAGGTTAGTGTTCAACAAATCAAGCAATGGATAAGAGAAGAAAGATTATCCTTTACGGATGATTCACCGGTTGCAATTGAATGTGAAAATTGTGGTACGATGATAAGAACCGGCAGATATTGTAAACAATGTAAGGATAAGATAGCAAATAATATGAATGAGGCAATCAAAAAGCCAACAGCAATATTGGCTAAAGATAAGAAACCAACTCGTGAAAAAGAAAGAATGCGCTTTTTAGATAAGCTATAAAATCGTCCCTGCAATTATTTTATAATTGTGGGGACATTTGTCTATTTATATTTTTAGGATATGTATTGGTGCAATTTATATAAAGGACAATTATGTATCTGGAAAGTGGGAACATAGGGTTCTATGACAAGTAGTTTTGTTCTACAAGGAGATTTGTACATGGAATAAAAAACTTTCCATAAAGTGTTAGATATGATATAATCAAGCTGATGCTTATAAGAAACGTTATAAGAGGTGACATATGTTAAATGAGGATAGAATTAAATTAATGACTAAAATGGCGGCTTATGAGATGAAACAGGGAAAGAAAGAAATACCAATTTCCAAGTATTATCGTATTGATTATATTACATACCACATGCTAAAAACAGCTGTAAGTATTACGATAGCATTTTGCTTGTTTGTGGGAATGTGGGGAGTATATAAAGCCGAATATTTTATGGAGAATATTCACAAAATAAATTTAATTTTATTAGGAAAGTCTTTTTTTAAATATTATGCAATTTTTATGCTAGTCTATATGATTTTAGCATATTTTGTGTATATGATTAAATATAGCCATGCAAGGCATGGAGTTAAAAGGTACTACGGACAGCTTAAAAGGCTTAGTAAGCTCTATGAAAAAGATGACAATAAGAATAGCAGCAGAAAAAGCTTAGGAGGTAGAACAGATAATGACCATATTACTAGAATTTAGAGAGAAGCTGAAAATGTTTTATGGAAAATATGAAATTTATATTAGACCATTTACAAAATGTATTATGGCATTTTTAACGCTTTCCATAATAAATTCAAATATTGGTTTTATGACTAAGCTTAAAAATCCGGCATTAGTGGTCATATTTGCACTTGCATCCACTTTTTTACCGTTAAATGCAACTTTAGTTTTAGCTGCACTTTATATGGTTTTGCATTTTTACGCGGTTTCATTGCCTGTAGCTTTGGTAGCATTGGTTTTGATTGTGCTTATGTTTTTAATGTATTATCGGTTTTCCCCAAAGGAAAGTTATCTGGTTTTATTGACACCAATTGCATTTATATTAAAAATTCCATATGTAGTGCCAATTGTAGCCGGACTGGTTGGAACACCACTATCCACAGTACCGGTAGTTTTTGGGATTATTTTATATTACTTGATGTACTCTGTTAAACTAAATTCATCTGTTATCAATAATTCTGAAGCAAGTAATATGCTTCAGACTTATACCTATTTAATTGATAATGTAATAAATAATAAGGATATGTTTGTTTGCATTCTGGCATTTTCGGCAACAATTTTAGTAGTATATTTAATAAGAAGAATGTCCGTGGATCATTCATGGAGTATAGCAATTATATTAGGAGCCTTAACTAACTTACTTATTATGTTAATCAGCGACTACATGTTTAATGTGTCATTTCAAATTATAGGACTCTTAATCGGTATGATAATTTCAGTTGCAATTGCCTTTTTTGTTCAATTTATGAGCTTTAATCTAGATTATACAAGAGCAGAGCATGTTCAATTCGAGGATGACGAATATTATTACTACGTAAAAGCGATACCTAAAGTAAGCATTACGACCAGAGAGAAGAAAGTAAAGAGAATTAATCCACAGAAAAAAATGACAAGAAAAACTCCATTGTCAATGACGGAAGAAATTGATTTAGAAAATGAGTTAAAAAATTTGAAGTAAAGACCAATCATGGAAAGGGTGTGATGAGATGAGTAATATAGAAAACTTTTTAACGAGTTATTTGTTTGGCTTATCCCTTCCAAATATAAAAATTACAGATTTGGTGGAAATTATCATTATAGCATTTATCATTTACCAGATTATGCTATGGGTTAAAAATACAAGAGCATGGATGCTTTTTAAAGGTATTTTATTTTTACTTGCATTCATATTATTTGCATCTATTTTTGAAATGAATACAATACTTTGGATAGCAAGTAAAACAATCAATGTTGGAATCATTGCGGTTATTATTATATTCCAGCCGGAACTTAGAAAGGCGCTTGAGCAGTTAGGAAGAAAAAACATACTTACCACTTTGTTTCCGATTGACAGTCAACGCTTTGGAGAAGAGAGATTTAGTGATAAGACAGTAAATGAAATAACTAGAGCAGTATTTGAAATGGGTAGTGTAAGAACGGGTGCTCTTATCGTAATTGAGAGAGATATTAGTCTGACCGATTATGAAAATACTGGCATAGAAGTAGATTCATTGATATCAAGTCAATTATTGATTAATATATTTGAACACAACACTCCGTTACATGATGGAGCAATTATAGTACGCGGCAATCGTGTGGCAGCAGCAACCTGTTATTTGCCATTGTCCGATAATATGGGACTTAGTAAGGAACTTGGGACGAGACATAGAGCCGGGGTTGGTATCAGTGAAGTATCAGACTCATTGACTATTATTGTTTCGGAGGAGACTGGCAAGGTTTCCGTTGCTACAGGAGGAGAATTAACTCGTAATGTGGATTCTGACTATTTGAGAAGTAAGCTTTATGAACTACAAAATAAGAGTCCAGAATCAGGCAGATTCAGAAAAACGAAAGGCAGGGTAAAGAATGAGAAAAAAGTTAACTCATAATTGGGGTCTTAAAATCATTTCGGTCCTATTTGCAATCGTTTTATGGCTTATTGTAGTTAATATTGTTGATCCTGTTGAAACAAAAACATTTAATAATGTTCATGTTACGGTTGAAAATGAATCCGTTATTAAGGATCAGGGAAAAGTATATGATATTACGGATAATAGTGATACTATAAGTGTAAGTGTAAAGGGAAGAAGATCGGCTTTGGAAGCATTAAAATCTACCGACCTTGTTGCAATTGCTGACATGAAAGAAATGATAGTTAAAGATTCGGTTCCTATCGATGTAACTGCTTCTAAATACAATGATAAAATTCAGGATATTTCACCAAAAACAAGAACGTTAAAAATCAGTATTGAGGATTCTGCCACAAAGCAATTTGCAATTAATACAATAATCAGTGGAACACCCGGAGATGGGTATGCAGTCGGTGATATTACTTGTAATCCAAGTGTATTAAAGGTAACAGGAGCAGCATCTGTAGTAAATAAGATTAGTAAGGTTGCAATTACCGTAGATGTAGAAGATATGACAACGACAATTAATGCATCCTATACTCCTAAATTTTATGACAGTGACGGAGATGTGATAGAGTCTACTAGTCTGGAATATAAGAGTGATGATATAGCAGTAACAGTTGATTTGTTAAAGACGAAAGAAATTGAACTTAATTTTTTGACAAAGGGGACACCGGGAGATGATTATCAATGTGTAGGATTAGTATGCTCACCTGATAAGATTACCGTTGCTGGTGAGGATGAGGATCTGGCGGATCTTAATGAGTTAGATATAAATAATGATCTGATAGATATCAGCGATGCAACTGACAACGTACAGCAGATTATCGATATAACAGGTTATCTGCCTAGTGCAGTTCGATTGGTAGATTCCAGTGAGGCTTCAGTTTTAGTTACTGCAATCATGGAGAAATTAGAGACGAAGAGTATTGAAGTGGCAAAAAGTAGCATTGCGCTGCAAAACATTCCGTCGAAGTATAGCGTTAATTATGCAAATAATGACAATATAGTAGTAACGATAAAAGGTTTAGCGGAGGTTTTAAATGATATTACGGCAGGCAATATTACAGCCAGCTTGGATTTATCAGGACTTAAAGAAACAGGTACAAAAGTAGTTACTGTTGCCGTTTCATTAACAGACGGAATTGAAGCATCAGTGGTTGGAGAGGTAACAGTAAATATTGTTGTAACAAAAAGTGCAACAAATGCCAGTGGAGCAAAATCTTAGAGGAAGAAATGGATGGAGATAAAATGGGTAGATTATTCGGAACTGATGGAGTAAGGGGTATTGCAAATAGTGAGCTCACGATAGAGCTTGCTATGAAGCTTGGACAGGCAGGAGCCTATGTACTAACGAAAGAAAATGCACATAAGCCAACTATTATAGTAGGTTGTGATACCAGAATTTCAGGTGGTATGCTTGCAAATGCTTTGATGGCAGGTATTTGTTCGGTTGGAGCAAATGCAATTTATCTTGGTGTACTTCCGACACCTGCTGTTGCTTATCTAACAAGAAAATACAAAGTGGACGCAGGAGTTGTTATATCGGCATCACATAATCCAATGGAATTCAATGGAATTAAATTTTTTAATGCAGAAGGCTATAAACTATCTGATGCCTTAGAAGATGAAATTGAAGAGTTGATTCATAATAATATGAATAACGTTAATATGCCAATTGGTGCAGAAATTGGAAAAATAGAGTATAAAACGGATGCAAAAGAAGATTATGTGAAATTTGTAAAGTCAGTAGTTGATGTGGATTTGACAGGTGTTCGAATTGTAGCTGACTGCGCAGAGGGTGCTGCCTATTATACTGCGATAAGGACTCTAACTGAATTGGGAGCTGACGTAGTAGCGATACATACCAACCCGGATGGAACTAACATTAATTCAAATTGTGGTTCTACGCATATGGAGGAATTAATGGCAAGAGTTGTCTATGAAAAGGCGGCGCTAGGTCTTGCATTTGATGGAGATGCGGATCGTTTGCTAGCAGTGGATGAAAACGGTAAATTAGTGGATGGCGACGAGTTGATGGCAATATGTGGATATTATTTGAAAGAAAATAGAAGACTGAAAAAAGATACCATTGTTGCTACTGTTATGAGCAATCTTGGATTTATGCTTATGGGAACGAAGAATGGTCTTCGGATTGAACAGACTAAAGTGGGAGATCGCTACGTTTTAGAGAGAATGATAGAAATTGGGGCAAATCTTGGTGGCGAACAATCAGGCCATATAATATTTCTGGATGAAAATACAACGGGAGATGGATTAATTAGTGCCTTGCATTTATTAGAGGTAGTTGTGAAAACGAAGAAACCGTTGTCTGAGCTTGCTCAAATAATGGAAGTAATGCCTCAAGCTCTAGTTAATGCAAAAGTTCCGAATCATAAAAAAGATAAGTATATGGAATATGCTGAAATTGCAGAAGAAATACAAGAAATTGAGAAAATGTTTGCTGGTGAGGGAAGAGTATTAATAAGACCTTCTGGAACCGAGCCATTGGTTCGAGTTATGATTGAGGGTAAGAATCAAAAAGTAATTGAAAAAGAGGCTCATAAATTGGCTGAATTGATAACTAAAACTATGTTATAAGAATAAGATATCTAAGAGAGAATTGTGTTAAAACATCTTATTATGGAGGTAAGGCATAATGGTAAGTCAAAAAGTGGTTATTAAGAATCCAACAGGATTACATTTAAGACCGGCTGGAATTTTATGCAAGGAAGCGATGCAGTTTAAATCACTTATTACATTTAGCTATTGGGGGAATACAGCAAATGCGAAAAGTGTTCTAAGCGTGCTTGGAGCATGTGTGAAATGTGGTGATGAAATAGAAATTAATTGCGACGGTGAAGATGAAGAAGAAGCATTAAAGGCCTTAGTGGAAGCAGTGGAAAGTGGCTTAGGAGAATAATGGCTTAATGCAATAAATGTTGAAATGAACTAAGAGATTAGGAAAAAATATGAAAGATAGAATAATTGGGTTATTAGAAAGCTATGGGAAATTAATAGTTATATCAGGCATTGTGATTGCAGCATTAGGGCTTGCTGTCAGCTATGTATTTCCTAATACAGTAATCAATACAACTGATATTAATGTAATAGAAGGCTCAGAATTTTCCATTCCATTACCGCCAAACAGCTTTGTTGAATATCAATGCAACTCAGGTACAAAGCCTTTAAATGGAATACAGGTATGGATATCTAAACAAGGTGCTGAGTTTACGGATGGTAAGGTGATATATGAGGTATATGACAGTAATGGAACTTTATTGGGAACAGGAGAGCAATTATTAAAGGATGTCGATGATCCCCAATATGTATACTTGCCATTTACCAATATGTCGGAATGCAATGGCGTTTTGACAATAAAATTCTATTTCACGGGAAGCGAGAATGCATATCCGGCTTTGATTGCTAACAAGGAAGTAGAAATAAAGGATGAATATGCCAGTACGAGCGTGAACGGTAAAAGAATTGAGGGAAATTTAAAGTCTAGCTATATTTATTTTTATCATACCTATCCGCTTGTTTTTGACTTAAAAGTAATGCTGGCAATTTTTGTTAGTGTATTTTTCACATTGGAAAGTAAGAAGAAGCAGAAAGTGATTAAGCATTATGAATAGAAGGAATACGAATTGGAAGAGAAATGGTATTGTTGTAACAGCTATTATATTAATAGCTTTCTTAATTGAGTGCTTTGGCTATAATCAAAGTGCTATTTTTCATGCAAATGATTCAATTACTTTTGATTTATCGCATCAAAATGACACGATAAAAATTGAAAATGATGAAGAATTAGTACCTCTGACGGAGGATAAAATAGCCGAGATTGAGCTTCAAAAGCAAAATGACAAAATTGTAGCTGAGTTAAATAACGAGGAATATGTAGAGCAAGTAGATGAATCTTTGGTAGAACAGGATGGTGTACTGGCCAGAAGAGTCTATCAGACGACCATAACTCTCGATATTGGAACAGATTACTATATCAAGAAGCTTCATGTGACATATCCAACGGATTCTGATTTGGGCTATGGAATTACACGAATGCTAGGTGGTATTCAGGATGGTAAGAGTGTTTACGATTCATTAAATGCCCGACTAGGTGAAAGTGTTACCAATGTAAATGGACAGGCAGACCAAATTATAATCAGCTTGTCAACAAGTCAGGAATTTACAGGTAAGAATGTTACAGTTGCAATTAGCAACGAGTTTCACATTAATTATTGCAGAATGCTATATTTAATTGGTGGTATGCTTGCAATTGCATTTTTAATTTTAAATAAAAGTTTATTCAGTAAACGTCTTGAATTTGCTTTTATTATATTATCACTGCTATTTGGCAGCTTTATGATTTTATTTGACGGAACGAATGAAAGAAGCTGGGACGAGCAGGTTCACTACGAAAGTGCATATAGGGCTTCTTTTGGGCAGATGATTCAGTATACAGAAGCCGCCATTCAAATGAAAGGTTTAGTAGTACCAAACTATGATAGCATAGAAGAAAAGGGAATTGTAGCTGACTATTTGCAGGAGAGAAATGATTATAGCAAGGCGGACTTAAAATATCAGCAAAGATTTGTTTTGTATAATGTAAGAGCCTATCTGCCGCAGTCAATTATGCTTGTGTTAGCAAGAATTTGCGATCTTCCGTTTTCCTGGGCATATATGCTTGGTAAGTTTGGGAATCTATTATTCTATACATTGATGATGGCATTGGCCATTCGGATTGCTAAGTTTGGAAAGATATATATTGCTGCTATCGGTCTTTTGCCGACACCGCTGTTTTTGGCATCGGTTTATGCGTATGATGCATTTATTACAGCATTGGTATTTTTAGGTTTTATCCTATGGCTCAATGAAATAATTGATAAGGATAAAAAAATAAAGTGGTACATTGCACTTGCTATGATACTGTGCTTTGTTGTAGGTACATGGTCAAAGACGATTTATATTGTAATGATGCTGTTATTATGCTTTTTACCAAAAGAAAAGTTTGATGACAAATTTAAGACGGCTTTCTTTAAAGTTGGAATTGTTGCTATCGTTTTGATGCTTCTCTATACGATTAAATCGCCGCCAATTACAGCAAGCTCCGGTTATGATGCAATTCAGACGAATATCCAATATTTTGGTGATAAGCGTGTTGCTAATACAAGCTTTGTTGGCCAAATAAAATATATTTTCCAGAATCCGCTGATATATACAAAGATTTTGCTTAGAAGCCTTAAAAATTCAGCTTTTGATTATTTACTTGGTACTTCTACCTGGCTGTTATATGCGTATTTAGGTCGATTTCCAAAGATATTTGCAGCACTTACTAGTGTGTTAATATTAGGAATATCTTTGTTTCAAACAGAGGCAGACAGAAAGCATATATTAGAAAGAAAATGGAAGCTGTTATTAGCAGTTATGGCTTTTGGTGTGGCATGTCTTGTATGGACAGGTCTATATATCAGCTACACAGGTGTTGGAGAGAATTATATTAATGGGGTACAAGGCAGGTACTATATTCCGTTTATCCTGCCACTTATGTTTGTATTCAAAAACAATAAATTTAAAGTAAATATTTCAACTGAAATGTTTCATAAAATCATTTTTTCAATTATTATATTCATCAATCTTTACGGAACATATGTGTATTTCTTAAAGCCACTTTGTTTCTAAAACCAATGCGTAGAGGAGTGAAACAATTCTTCTGCGCATTATTAGCAAGGAGTAGTACATGAATAAAAAAAGATTAATAATAAATATGTCAGCACAATTGATATCCATTTTTGTAACAATAGGGATTAACTTTGTTTTAAGTCCATACATAGTAGCTCGTGTAGGAAAAGCAGGAATTAGTTATGTAAAGATGTCAAGCGATTTTGTATCCTATGCGCAAATACTGGTGTCTGCTTTAAATACAATGGCGAGTAGGTTTATTACTATCAACATTCATCAGGATAATTATAAAGATGCCAATAAATATTTTTCGTCCGTATTTTATGCGAATATTATAGTGAGCGCGATATTGCTGCTCCCATCTGTGATTTTAGTAATATTTTTAGACAATATTCTTAATATAGGGCCTGAATTAGTTTGCGATGTTAAGATATTATTTGTTCTTATTTTTATTAATTTTTTCATCAGTATTATTACATCAATTTATAGTGTTGCTACCTATGCTACGGACCGATTGGATTTATTGGCGATTAAAACCATTCAAACTGAGATAATACGTGCAATTATCTTAGCAGTAGCATATGTGTTTTTTAGACCATACTTATGGTATATCGGTTTTGCTTCAATAGTGTGTACACTTTTCTTAGCCTTTGCTAATCGTAAGTTTACCAAGCAATTACTTCCTTGCATTAAAGTAGATAAAAAGTATTTTGATTTGGGAAAGATATGGGAATTGGTATCTCTCGGACTCTGGAACTCTGTGACAAGACTTGGACAAGCGCTTTTAGAACAGATAGATGTAGTAATTGCCAATATTTTTATTTCTGCTGATGCAGCTGGAGTTTTAACAATAGCAAAGATATTACCATCCACTGTTACAAATTTTATGGGAAATGTAATTGGAATCTTTAATCCTCAAATTACAATAGCCTATGCAAAAGGAAATACAGAAGAACTGATTCAGGTAATTAAAAGTTGCAATCGAATGCTCATATTTTTGCTAAGTATTCCATTGGCATTTCTTACCGCTTATAGCATGGAATTTTATCCGCTATGGCAGCCAACTCAGGATGCCATAGAACTATATCAATTAACAATACTTACGGTAGGAACTCTTTATGTTAGTATGAGTATACAAGTTCTTTACCATGTATTTATTATCACAAAAAAAGTAAAAGAAAATGCTTTTGTCATGCTTTTATCTGGAGTCCTAACAACTATTATTGTGTTTGTTCTTCTTAAAAATACGAACCTTGGTATCTATGCAGTAGCAGGAGTCAGTACCATCATTGGTTTGCTGCGTAATCTTACTTTCACACCACTCTATGCAGCAAAAGCATTGGGAGTAAAATGGTATCGTTTTTATAGTGATATCGGGCTTGGCTTTTTGTCGATTGGCTGTATTCTTGTCATTGCATTTATTTCTAAGCAATTTCATGAAATTGACAGTTATGCAAGTCTGCTGTTGGTTGGAATTCCGGCTGGAGTCGTATCAGTGTTTGCAAATTATTTTATAATATTAACAAAAGTTGAACGTGAAATGATAAGAAATAAAATTAAGAATGTATTAGGAAGAGCATAAAGCTAATGAAATACAAGGAATGATTGAAGCGTATAAAGTAATACATTGGAGGTGTTTGTAATGCAGCTTGAGCTTGCAAAAAGAGCTATGTTTACCTTGCCAAAGATAATATTTTGGAAAATTCGATATGGAAGAAAATTAAATATTACTTGGATTCAGGCGTTTGATAAAGGATTTGTTCTTCGTATTTCACCAAAAGCAAATGTATCAATTGGAAAAGAAATGGTAACCCGAACAAATGTGACAGTAAGAGCAGAAGAGGGTACTTTAAGCATTGGAGACAAATGTTTTCTAAACAGTAATGTAAGCATTACTTGCTTGGCGGGCATTTCTATTGGTTCGGGATGCCAGATAGCAAATAATGTAGTCATAGTAGATCACGACCACGATTATCGAAAGTCTCTAAGCAGCTTTATTAAGGAAAAAGTAGTGATTGGAAATGATGTATGGATTGGTGCAAATTGTGTTATCCTAAAAGGAAGCCAGATAGGGGATAACTGTGTTATTGCCGCAGGCAGCGTGGTAAAAGGGATAGTTTTGGAGGACTCACTTTATTATCAGAAGAGAGAAACGATATGTAAAAAGAAGAATGTGTATTGTCAGGAGAAGAGAAATGATTAGTATTATCGTGCCTGTATATAATAGTGAGAAAACATTGCAAAGGTGTTTGGAAAGCCTGATTCATCAGACCTATTCAGAACTTGAAATTTTACTTGTTATTGATGGACCTACTGATACATCCATAGATATAGGAAAAGAGTATGAGAAAAAGGACTCTCGTGTCAAGGTGATATTAAAGGAAAATGAAGGTGTATCCAGAGCAAGAAATACAGGTATTCAACATGCCAAAGGAGAATACATTCAATTTGTTGACAGTGATGATTACATTTCTGAGGATATGTGTGAAACACTTCTTAGAAATGTGGAAAACACAGGTGCGCAAATGGCTGTCTGTGGATATCACCATTTATTTTTACAACGTGATATTGTAAAAGCAGCAAAAAGAAACCATATAATTTTGAAAGAAAGTTCAGAAGAATTCTTAAAGTTATATGAAGCTGGGTTTTTAAACATGCCTTGGAATAAGTTATTTCTGAGAGAATTAATCAAAAACAGATTTGATGCGAGTTTAAGCTTGGGAGAGGATTTACTTTTTAATCTGGAATATATGAAAGGAGTAGAAAGCATCGTGATACTTGATGAACCGCTTTATTACTACATCCAGAAAAATGGGCAGGATACGTTATCCTCTAAGAAGAGAGCGGATAAATATCAGATTGCAGTACGAATCTGTGAAGCGGTGAAAGAATTTTATTCTTTACTTTTGAAAGAAGCCGATAAAGAAGAGTATAACCGAAAAATTCAAGTGGGTAATCATATAATATATAAACGTTTGCTACTGGAGTTTTTGGATGAAATTGAGGGAATGGCTTATGATAAGACGATAACCAGAGATCAAAAGCTTGATTTAATTGAGAAATATATGAAAGATTCCTACATTCAAAATGCGAATCAGAATATAGAAGGTTTACAGATTGATTATAGATTGATTAATTTCTTTTTTAAGAGAAAGAGAAAGTATATCGTTTACTTGCTTATTTATATTAGAAAGTGGTGTCTGAATCTGCTTCGGGGGACTAAGAGCTAAAGTCTTGTGTTTTATAAGAGCATCATAAGAGTAAAAGATAAAAATGATATAAGTGAAAGGATGATAGCGATGAATGAACTCATCAGTGTCATTGTACCGGTATATAAAGTAGAACAGTATATCAGAAGATGCGTAGATTCCATTATTAATCAAAGCTATTCCGATTTGGAGATTATCTTGGTGGATGATGAATCACCGGATGGTTGTCCTGAAATATGCGAAGAATATAGCCAAAGAGATGAGCGAATTAAGGTCATTCACCAAAAGAATAAAGGTCTTTCGGGTGCCAGAAATGCAGGGATTGACCTTGCAAGAGGAGAGTATATTGCATTTGTGGATTCGGATGATTTTTTAGCAATGGATTTTATTCAAATTCTCTATCAGGCAATTAAAAAGTCGAACAGTGATATTGCCATGTGTAAATATGAATATGTCAAGGGAGACTATTTAACGCAAAGTCACAAAGCAGGTGAAAGCTATGTATATACTGGAGTTCAGATGATTGAGAAAATGTATTCTCCAGATGGAGCATTTTTTGTAGTTGCTTGGAACAAGATTTATAAGAAAGACTTATTTGACCAGGTACGATATCCAAATGGGCGTATTCATGAGGATGAAGCAACAACACATCGATTGTATTACGCCGCAAAACAGGCTGTGTTTGTAGACTGGTTTTTGTATGGTTATTTTGTGGGGGGCGAGAGTATTACAAGAAAAAAATTCAATCGAAACCGCCTGGATTGGGCCTGGTCAGTGGAGCAGCGGCTTAACTTTTTAGAGGAAAAGGGGTTAAACGAGATTCTTCCAATTGCAATCAGATCCTATGCTGACGGTATTATTGATTTGTTTTTTCAATGCAAGAATGGTCTGCCAGATTCGAAAAAAGAACAGCAAATGTTAAGGGAAAAGGTAAGAGATGCAGCAAGAAGAAACAGACAATATGGAACATTCCCGATGAAGACAAGAATTGGCTATACTTTATTTTATAGATGTCCTATGATTTATCAAAAGTTGTTACAGTCCTGCTCGGCTCCAGTGTTAAAGGAAAAAGTAATGGAGCATTACGACAAGGAATAATTGAACAAGTAGCGAAGCGGATCGCGAATATCCTCTTAAACGTGTATATGAAAATATGGTAGATAGGAGAGTTATATGAGTCCGAAAGTAAGTATCGTTGTACCGGTGTATAACGTGGAGAAATATTTAGAACGATGTGTACAAAGCATTCAAAATCAAACAATGAAAGACATTGAAATTATTCTGGTAGACGATGGAGCAACTGATACTTCCGGAAAGATATGTGATGAGTATGCCAAAACGGATTCTCGCATTCAGGTCATTCATAAGGAAAACGGCGGACTGACATCGGCATGGAAAGCCGGAGTTCTGAAAGCATCGGGAGAATTTGTTGGATTTGTGGATAGTGATGACTGGATTGATATGGATATGTTTACCACCCTTTATGAGAAAGCAAAGGAAACGGATTCAGATTTAACCATATGCGGACTCACTTATGAATTTGAGGATGGTTTGACAAAGACAAAAACAGAGAGTTCTAAACTGTCAGGAAAGGTCTATGAGCGAGCGGATATCGTAAAAGAAATTTATCCAACATTTTTAAGTGATGGAAGTTTCTTTGGAAGAACGATACAGCCTGCCAGAGTAACGAAATTGTATAAAAGGCAGATTATTCTTGAAAATATCAAATATTGCAGCGATTTGGTATCAATAGGAGAGGACTTACAGCTTACATTTCCTGTGCTTTGCGATGCAAAGCGGGTGAGTATGATCGATAATTATTTTCCCTATCATTACTGGATTAATCAAAAGTCTATGACGGGAAAACACGATCCTGATTATGTTGGAAAGATAGCAGAAACTATGAATCAGCTTCTTAATATTTCAATACAAAAAAATGTATATGATTTCTCTACACAGATTACCAATGATTTTCTGTGTCTTACGATACTTGGCATTAAAGGAGAAATTATGAAAAATTATAAGTCTGGCTTTAGGCAAGTAATCAGGAACCTAAAAAAGATATTTCAAAAGCCAGAGGTAAGACTAGCGATTGAGAGCTACGATATGCCAAAGCTTTCTATGTCAGAAAAAATATACATTAATCTGATTCGGTATAAACTGTATCGCTGTTGCTTTTTGATTACCTTTGTATTTTTTAAGCTAAGAGGATGAATGTGTATAAAAGTACAGAAATTACATAATGAGTATTTCCAATACTTCTGTAAGGTTTAAATTTTATCTATTTAATTACTATCTTCTCAATATGATTTATATCAGCAGCGATATCGGTAAAGGAGCTGAAATAGCTTCCGAATATTTTGGTTGTACTGGCAAGACACATTAAATCAATTAAAGCATCGTGCATTCCTGCAATGCTATTTCGCGATAAAGTCTTATTCTGATTGGAAAAAATTTGAGCAGGAAATCTTTCTCGAAGCATATTCTCTTCTGTAATATCATCTGTTGCCACAAAGAACTTTGCATCTGGATTTACCGCTAATTCCTGCTCAATAGCTGTTACAAAACCGTTTGTTTTACTGCTCTCAATGGCCCAGGTGTGATCGGTTCGTCGTATATGCACACCAACACTGTTGTTTCCTAAGTCTTTGGTTATGGTATCAATTCTGGCCTGTATTTCATTGGCTGGCTGAAAGAAATGATAGTCACTGGATGGGTAGAAGTGCTCCCAAGTGGATATAAAAACATTTTTTTTAAGAGAAGTATAAAAATTTTCGTTTAATACTCCGTTCTTTTTATTAGCTTCTATCATTGCATTGTCGAAACGCTGATTAGCGCTAAATTGCAAAAAGAGCTTTCGAAGATTTAAATTAGAGTAAATGTTAATAATTTTGATTTCTGATACTGACTGAAACAAAGATTCAAACGGACAGTTAAGCTCAGCGTTATTCAGCCATAAGACAGTAAGATTGTCGTTACGCTTCTTTGCTAATTCGTATGCAGAATTTATTACTCTAATTCTATTGCACAAACCGCCAGAAGGTTGTATTATTATCATAGTGTGTCCTGCTTTCAAATAAATTAAAACAGGTATTTACCTGCTTCCTATTCTATAGCCAGTATAGATATTTTAGTATCTATCTAAGGCTAGGTGTATTATATCATAGGAAGATAGATTTATGCAAATTGAGCAGGGCTGTATTTTTTTATTTTATTCTATTTGAAATACATTATCATAGCAACGTGGTAAATTAGTGAAGCACTTTGTTATAAATAAATATTGCAGGAGCGAATTCATGTGATACGCTTCCTAGCGTGTGTAAAAGCATGCAAGAGGAGAAAAAATGAACACTTTGAAGATTAAAAATTTATTTTTACGTCAAAGCTATAAAGATGCTTGGACAGACTATGAAAAGTCTTTGACGAAGAAGTATTTTATAAAATGGGATTATGTTATTTTAACAGCATCCAATGAAGAACAAGCCGATGCATATCGCATCCAGATCGAAAGCCGTTTAAAGCAAGGGTTGCTGCCGTCATCAACTCATTATGCAGTATTACCCGACCCGGATGGAAAAAGAGTTGGATCAGGTGGTGCTACATTCAATGTGATGAAATATATCAAAGAAATTAGCGATACAAAGGATTGCTTTCAGGACAAAAGAATTCTTGTGATTCATTCGGGAGGTGACAGTAAAAGAGTACCGCAGTATTCTGCATGTGGTAAGCTGTTTTCGCCGGTACCACGACAACTTCCAAACGGTAACCGATCTACTTTATTTGATGAATTGATCATTTCTATGTCAGGTATTCCCTCTAGAATCAAGGATGGAATGCTTGTTTTATCAGGAGATGTATTATTGTTGTTTAATTCCTTACAAATTGATTTTCAGTTTGAAGGTGCGGCAGCTATTTCAATTAAGGAAAATGTAGAAACTGGAAAAAATCATGGCGTTTTTTTAAGTGACGACGAGGGAAATGTTGTAAAATTTCTTCATAAGCAGTCTGTTGAGCAGCTCATTAAGATTGGAGCGGTCAATTCTCATGCAAATGTAGATCTGGATACAGGAGCGATTATACTAGACAGTAATCTTTTACAATCTCTTTTTTCACTGATCAGTATAAATGGAGAGCTGAATACAGATAAATTTAGTCAGTTTGTAAATGATAAAGCAAGAATCAGCTTTTATGGTGACTTTTTGTTTCCTTTGGCAGCTAATGCAACCAAAGAACAGTACTACAAGGAAAAGGCAGAGGGAAGTCTTTGCGAGGAATTAATAGAGTGCAGAAGTCAGATATGGGATGTGTTAAGCCAGTACAAATTGAAACTTTTAAGTGTATCACCGGCTCAATTTATACATTTTGGAACGACCAGAGAACTTTTAAAGCTTATGGTAGAAGAGGTTAGTAATTACGAATTCCTGGATTGGAATAGTAAGGTTATAACAAATGATGTGAGAATGCTTTCTTATGCCTGCAATAACGCATATCTTAGTGAAGATTCAAAACTATCTCCTAAGTGCTATATAGAGGACAGCTATATTTTGGGGAATTCTAAGGTTCAAAGCAACTGTGTGATCTCAAATGTGTCAATAGAAAATAGAATAATACCGGAAGGGATTACTCTTCATGGCTTGCAGTTAATGGATAAGAGATATGTGGTAAGAATTTACGCCACGAATGACAATCCAAAGGGAACATTAGAAGAGAACGCTGATTTTATGACACTTAGTCTGAGCGAATTTCTAAAGCGTGGAAAGTTAAAACCGGAGGATTTGTGGGATGACATGGAGCACAATATATGGTTTGCCAAATTATATCCGGTTTGTAACACAATGGAGGAAGCACTTGATTGGGCATTAAGGTTGTATGAGATGGGCTGTAAGGGTGAAAACTATTCAAAGGAGTATTTGGCGTGTGAACGTTACAGTTTGTTTGAGAGCTTTAATCAAGCTGATGTAATGAGCAATATTATCTGGCAAAGGCAGCTAGACCAAAAAATCAGAATTCAGCAATTTATCCATTTGATTGAAAGCAGGCAAGATATCAAGAAAGCAGCCGCGGTATTTGGTCAGGTGGGACTGTCTGCGAATATGAAAGAAAGTTTACTTTCGATTGCCAACAAAAGTAAATTAAGTACAAGGATGCGAATCTATTACTATCTGTCTAAAATACTGACAGGTCAAGAGGAAGAGGAATTAGAATCGGAATGTTTTCAAGCCATTTGTGATACAATATGTGATGCCATGGCAGATAAACTGACCGATGAGGAACATAGTTCTATTCAAAAGGAGTTTGTTCAGATAGAGCTGCCTGCACGTATTAACTGGGGAGGAGGTTGGTCCGACACCCCACCCTATTGCACCGAGCATGGCGGAACTGTTTTAAATAGCGCAATTAAACTAAATGGGATAAATCCGGTTACGGTTACCATTAGGAAAATAGATAAGCCTTGTATTATTCTTGCCAGTACTGATTCTGGAGCCTATCAGGAATTTACTTCTGTTTGTGAATTGCAAAACTGTAACGATCCCTTTGATGCCTTTGCTTTACAAAAGGCGGCATTGATTGCAAGTGCAATCATTCCTAGAAAGGATAAAGCAGAATTAGATAGTATATTAACTAAACTTGGTGGTGGCTTTTATTTAGCAACTAAGGTAATTGGGATACCAAGAGGGTCAGGACTTGGAACTAGCAGTATTCTTGCAGGAGCCTGTATCAAAGGGCTGGCAGAATTTTTGGGGACAGAGTTAACGGAGAATGAGCTGTATACAAAAGTGCTTTACATGGAACAGATTATGAGTACGGGCGGAGGCTGGCAAGACCAGGTTGGAGGTCTTACAGGCGGAATCAAGCTGATTACCACAAAGCCTGGAATAATACAGGATATTCATGCAGAGCATATTCATTTAGAAGAAAAAGTACTTGAAGAATTGCAAGAGAGAATGGCGTTAATTTATACGGGGCAGAGAAGACTTGCAAGAAATCTGTTAAGAGAAGTTGTTGGAAAGTATATAGGCTCAGATGAAACCTCCATCGAGGTATTATATGAGATTCAAAGAGTCGCTGTTATGATGAAATTCGAATTGGAAAAAGGAAATATTGATGCATTTACCAAACTGCTAAATGAACATTGGGAATTATCCAAGCGTCTGGATGCAGGTTGTACCAACACTTGTATTGATCAAATATTTTTAAGCTGTCAGGATATGATTGCAGGTAAAATGATTTGTGGTGCTGGAGGCGGAGGATTTTTGCAGGTTATTTTGAAAAAGGGATACTCGAAAGAGGATTTAAGACAAAGAATCCGTACGGTATTTCAAGACAGTGGAGTAGATGTCTGGGATTGTGAGTTGGTATAAAAGATTACGTCTCATAAAGGAAATAGTAAGTTGCTATGCAATTTTTTACAGCATGTGTTTGTCAGGTGGTCGAGTCTTGTTTACAAATAATTAGAAGTGGAGATAACGGATTGTGAAAGTGGTTCAGGTAAATACAGTCTGCGATACGGGAAGTGTCGGTCGAATTGCTCTTGACTTGTATCAGGTGATAGAAGAAAAGGGAAGTGAATGTTTAATTGCTTATGGCAGAGGAAGTGCCCCAAAGCATATTCAAACAGTCAAGGTAAACACAAAGATGGATTTTTACAGCCATGTGCTCTATCAGTTTATAACGGGAGCCAATGGTTTTGCTTCTGTGGAATGCACAAAAAAATTAATAAAAGAAATTGAAAAATATCAGCCGGACATCATTCATTTGCATAACATTCACGGATTTTACCTAAATATTGAATTGTTTTTTGCTTTTTTAAAGAGAATGAACAAGCCTGTGGTTTGGACTCTTCATGATTGCTGGAGCTTTACCGGGCATTGTGCTTACTTTGATTATGTAGGGTGTGACAAGTGGAAAACAGGGTGCCATGACTGCGAACAGTTTAAAAGTGCATACCCATATGGTTTATTACATGATAATTGCGTTTATAATTATAAGAGAAAGAAAGAGATATTTAACGGATTAAATCTTCTGACTATAGTAACACCGAGTAAATGGCTCAGGGATTATGTAAAGCAGTCTTTTTTAAAGAATTATCCAGTTCAAGTAATCTATAATGGCATAGATTTAGAACGGTTTAAGCCGGTAAAGGGTGAACTGAGCAGACAATACGCAAAAATGGATCAGTATATCGTTCTTGGTGTTGCCAATATGTGGGAACCAAGAAAGGGACTTACGTATTTTGAACAATTGGCAGATAGGCTGTCAGCAAAATATCAGATTATACTGGTAGGATTAAGTGAAAAGCAAAAAAAAGCAATTTCTTCTAAGATTATAGGAATTACAAGAACGCAGAATGTAAATGAACTAGCTCAGCTTTATTCCCTTGCCAATGTTTATGTAAATGCAACCCTTGAAGACAATTTTCCAACCACCAATTTAGAGGCCTTAGCCTGCAATACACCCGTTGTAACATTTGCAACAGGTGGAAGTGTAGAATCGGTTGATGAGGAATGTGGCAAGGTGGTGCCAAAGGGGGATATCAATCTGCTAAGAGAAGCAATTGAATTTATCTGCACACATCAAAATAAATATAGAAAATGTGTGGAGAAAGCAAAACAGTATGATAAAAAGGATAGATTTGAAGAATACATGAATTTATATCAGAAAGTTTATGAGGAAAACAGATATGAAAAGTAACCCGAAAGTATCGGTTATCACTACAACCTATAATGATCTAGATAATTTAAAGAGAATTATTACGTTAGTAAAACAACAAGACTATGAAAATATAGAACATATTATTGTGGATGGAGGTTCCGTGGATGGAACCGTTGAATATCTGAAGCTGGCCGAAAAGGAATCCGTGGGAAAAATAAAGTGGATGTCAGAAAAAGATCAGGGAATCTTTGACGCTATTAATAAGGGGATCAAACTATCTGAGGGAGATATCATAGGCTGCTGCTTTGATGAATTTACAAAAAAAACAGTAATTTCTCAAATGGTACATATCATTGAGAAAGAAAAAACAGATGGAGTCCATGCAGATTTGCTGTATATGGATGGGGAAAGAGTGGTTCGAACCTGGAAACAGGGACAGGGAAATATACGTTTTGGATGGATGCCGGGTCATCCAACATTGTACCTGAAAAAAGAAGTGTATGAGAAATTTGGTGTTTATAAGCCGTATTACAAGGTTTCCGCGGATTATGAATATATGGTTCGAATTTTAAAAGATAAGCAGGTGAGGCTATCCTATATTCCGGAGATTTTAATTAAAATGTCTCACGGAGGAACCAGTACAAATGGATTAAAGGCCTATTTGAACTCGTTAAAGGAAGGGCATATGGCACTAAAGGAAAATAAAATTAAGTTTGCTTGGTTTACAGATTGCTGCCGAACGTTTAAAGTACTTTTGCAATTTGTAAGATAAGCTTAATTGCAAAAATGGAAAATAAATGCTACTATATACGGGATAATTAAAGTAGTACATATGAAGCATGATTATCATAGATACAATACAGGAGAATTTATGAAGAAACTTATTATTATTCCAGCTTATAATGAAGAAATGAATATTGTACGTGTTGTGGAGGAAATAAAGAAGGATTATAGTCAGTATGATTATGTTGTGGTAAATGACGGTTCAAAGGACAACACTGCTTTGGTATGCTTGGAGCATGGTTTTGAGCTGATTAATCTTCCAGTTAATTTAGGTCTTGCTGGTGCCTTTCAAACAGGTTTAAAATACGCTTATATTAAGGGATATGATTATGCGATTCAATTTGATGCTGATGGACAGCATAAAACAGAGTATATCGATAAAATATTAATGGAAATAGAAAAGGGCTATGATATTGTGATTGGCTCACGGTTTGTTAGTAAGAAAAAACCGCTTTCTCTAAGAATGCTTGGGAGTAACATGATATCTTTAGCCATGAAGCTTACAACAGGTAAGGCAATTAAGGATCCAACTTCGGGTATGAGAATGCTTAATAAAGAAATGATTCAAGAGTTTGCTTTGAATATGAATTATGGTCCGGAGCCGGATACCATTTCTTACCTCATTAAGCAAGGGGCTACTATTTCAGAGGTGCAGGTAGAAATGGATGAACGCCAGGAAGGGGAAAGTTACCTGAATTTCAGCCGTTCCATGCTTTATATGCTAAGAATGCTTATCTCAATACTGTTTATTCAAAGCTTTCGTAAGAGAAAATAGATTTGATATGAAAGGAGAAATATATGTCACTTGCATTTAGAATTATATTGATACTTGCTTCATTAATGACGACGCTATATATTGTAAGGAAAATTAGATACTCCAAATTGCAGATTGAATATGCTATTTTTTGGATTATATTGTCGTTCCTTTTGATTTTAATCAGTATTTTTCCTGTTCTGGTAACAATTCCGACCAATATCATTGGAATGCAGGCGCCTGTTAATTTTGTATTTTTAGTAATTATTTTTATTTTGTTGATCAAGGCATTTATGCAAACAATTGAGCATTCTCAACTAGAGGATAAGCTAAATGCTCTTGCGCAAAAGATGGCAATTGATGAGAAACTAAACCGGGAAAAGCAAACACGCTATGATACTGACTATTCAATTCAGAATCATATGAAAAAGGATAAAGGAAAGTAGAATGGACAATTTTTTAAGAGGATTTATGGATAAAGAATTTAAAATTGGTCAAATAACCTTTGACCTTTTGGATTTATTGCTGATGGCAGGAATGAGCGTGTCAGGATTGCTGATTCGTTTTGTATTTCGAACGGTAGTAACGGACGATTGGACTATATTTTGGGAGCCTTGGATTGAGAAATTTAGTCAGGGGGGGTTTCATGCATTGGCTTTGGACTTTTATGATTATGCACCTCCATTTATGTATATACTCTATTTCATTAGTAAGCTACCAATGAATGCTATGACAGCATATAAAGGAATATGCTGTATTTTCGATTTTATTGCAGCAGTTACAGCGGCAGGAATTATCTATGATTGCACAAGAAGCAAGATAAGGGCTATGGGTGTTTACAGCATCTTTATGATTATGCCTACAATGATCGCAAATAGTGCGTTATGGGCGCAATGTGATATCATATACACTACGCTTGTATTACTTAGTATTCTATTTTTATTTAAAAATAAGCCAAATCTTGCATTGATTTGCTATGGTATTGCATTTGCTTTTAAGCTTCAGACCTTGTTTATATTTCCGCTGTTTATCATATTATGGGCAAAGAATAAATTAAAATTAAAGCATTTTCTATGGATAGTTGTCATGTATTTTGTTGCTATTTTGCCTGCCTGGCTGGCGGGAAGACCATTGATTGAGCTGATTAATATCTATGTGGAACAGGGAACACAAGATGCTTACTCACTATCCTTAAAATGGTCCAATATTTATCAGTTGTATGGATCAACCTTTTTTATACAGGAATATGAAAAGGCGGGTATTTGGCTGATATTAGGTATTTTAATGCTGATTATGTTTTTCATGGCATATCGTAAATATGAGCTAAATAAAGAATTGATACTGTTGGTTGGATTCTTTTTTGCAATGCTGACAGCCTATTTTCTTCCTCATATGCATGAAAGATATGGTTTCTTAGCAGATATTTTTGCAATTTTATATGCGTTTACCACAATAAAACGGTTTTATTACCCACTGGTTCATATTATGCTCTCTTTTTCAGCTTATATGGAGTATTTATCAAAGACTTTTGCAGGTCCAATCCCATATTATGCTTTGGTAGAGCTTGCGCTAATTGTGTTGGCCGGGCTGGAAATTTATTCTTATATCACGGGTGAAAGAGATAAAAGGATAATGAAAAGGGAGGCAGTAAATGGATAATTTATTAAGAAATTTATTTGACAAGGAATTAAAAATAGGAAAAATAAAGCTTACTTTTTTGCAGTTTTTATTAGCACTTGGAACCACTTTTGCAGGAATTATGCTTCGTAAATCTGTGTTACATGTTGTATCCCAGGATTACACCGGCTATTGGGAGCCGTGGATTGCGATGTTTCAAGAACATGGCTTTGCGGCCATTACAATGGATTTTTATGATTATACACCTCCATTTATGTATTTTCTCTATTTTATCTCCATTTTGCCGTTTTCTCCTATGATATCTTATAAGGTTGCAATGTGTATGCTCGATGTGGTTGCAGCATTTTTTGCAGGAAAAATCGTATATGAGGGAACAAAAAGTAAAACAAAAGCAATTGCCTGCTACGGAATCGTTTTTATGCTTCCCACAGTAGTAAATAATAGTGCATTGTGGTGTCAGTGCGATGTTATTTATACTATGCTTTTACTAATATGCTTTTATTATTTTATGAAGGATAAGCCATTTATCGCGATGCTGTTTTACAGTATTGCCTTTGCATTAAAGCTACAGACTTTATTTGTATTTCCGGCACTCATTATATTGTGGGTTAAGAATAAGGTACAAATTAAGCATTTTTTTTTAATGCCTCTTATGTATTTCATTGGAATAATTCCAGCATGGATTGCAGGTCGTCCGCTGCTAGAGCTTCTATCAATATATGTTGCACAGGGAAGCACTGACGTATGGGCACTTAGCTTAAACTGGCCCAATATTTACTATATTTATGGAATTGATTCCTTTATCGGTCCGTTTTCAACAGCAGGAAAAGTTTTCATTATAGGTATTTTAATGTGTATCTTGTATGTACTTGCGAAGAAGAGAAATAATTATAAGATAACCAATGAATTTATGATTGCCTTATTTTTGTTTTTTGCCATGCTGACGGTATATTTCTTACCTTTTATGCATGAAAGATATGGCTATATGGCAGATGTTTTTGCTGTGATTTATTGTATGTTTCGATTGGATCAGTTTTACATACCGATTTTGCATGAAATTGTTTCATATGCAGCATACACACTATTTTTAACTAAATATCTGGTAGAGGATGGTAAATCAAATGTTATTATTCCAACCTACCTTTACTCTTTTGTCATTTTATTTTTGATTGTAGATGTGGGAAGAAGCATATATAAACATATCAGTGTTAAGAAAGAGTTAGGAGCTGTTTAGATGAGCGAAAAGAGATTAACATATCTGGAAGGATTAAGAGGAGCAGCAGCAATCATGGTAGTTCTCTGTCACTTTGGATATGCATTTTATTATGCTTTATATAGCACATATATATGGCAGGCTAACATGCCGGGAAATCTGGATGCTTTTATTGCAACTACCCCATTTAATGTGCTGTATAACGGAAAGCTTGCTGTACGGATTTTCTTTTTACTATGCGGTTATGTAATTTGTCTTAAATATTTTCAGACCAAAGATAGAAAGTATTTGGTGAATGGAGCGATTAAGCGGTATTTTCGTTTGATTGTGCCAATTCTTTTTATTGAGGTGATTACCTATTTGCTTATGAAACTTGGAGCTTACCACAATGGGCCAGCAGCAGTGATTTCTGGGTCAACAAAGTGGTTTATGACCTTTAATGAAAGTACACCAACTCTTTTATCTTTGTTAAAGGAGACATTGATTGACTGCTTTTTTGGACAGGCTAAAATGTACAATAATGTTTTGTGGATTATAAAATATGAGTTTTTGGGATCTCTTATGGTGTATGCAATTTTGTATGTGACAGGGAAATGGAAATATAGGGATGTTTTATATGTAATTCTGATTATACTATGTATACGCAATGATTATGTATGCATTTTTATTGGTATGTTTCTATGTGATATCATGCAGAATGGTTCTAAGTTTGTAGAGAAATATTGCAAGAATAAATTCATTCTACTTTTTTCGATGATAGTTGGCATGCTTTTTGCAACATATCCTGCAGCAGGAGAGAACTTGGAGCATACTATTTATCAATATCTTGGAGTCCCTATGGTTATAATTTTCTACGTGATAGGTTCAACTTTGCTATTTTGGGTACTTTTAAACAGTGAACGTTTACAACGGGTTTTTAATGTCAGGGTATTACAGTTATTAGGTAAATACAGCTTTGGAATTTATCTGGTTCACTTTCCAATTATTGCCACATTTTCTTCGTGGTTTTTAGTGCGAATGAATGGAAGTATAGATTACAATTTAATTATGCTGCTTGACTTTGTACTGACAGTACCTTTGGTTTTGATTTGTGCAACAATAGTAACCAGATTCGTGGAACCACTGGGAAACAGATTAGCTAACTATGTGCTAAACAAAATAATGAATCATTAATAATGAAGGATTGATTAAATGAATACACAAATGCAGGCAAAAAATAGAATTAGTTGGATTGATATAGCAAAAGCAATTGGTATACTTTTTGTATTAATCAATCATGCTGAGTTACATTTAGGAATTGTTACTTATCTTGGTGGCATGTTTTATATGCCTGTATTTTTTGTGCTTTCTGGATATACTTTTAAAGAGAGGCAATCAGAAACGTTACTTATTTTTACTAAACATAAGGCAAAGCGATTACTGATTCCATATGCCTTTTTTCAATTATTGCTGGTGGGAATGGTTACGTTTAAAAATATTTTTGCTGGTCAGACCTTATCAAATCCTGCATTACCATTTATAGGAGCAATTTATTCAAGAAATGCGCTATATCCGAATTCATCAGATGTATTGGTTAAGGTATCGAATGATAATATTCATTTGATGACAGCGATGAATGCACCTCTTTGGTTTTTGACAGGCTTATTTATCAGTTTGGTGATGTATAAATTCATTCTTGGTTTAGCAAAGCAAAATGAGAAAAGGGAATATAGTTATATTGGTATTAGTATGTTGATTGGTATTGCTTTTAAATACTTTTGTCCTATTTTGTTACCTTGGAGCATAGATACTGCTTTTATTTATGTTGGCTTTTTACATTTGGGAAGAATTTTAAAAAGAAAGAATGGGCTTGAGTGTCTGTACCATAAGCCAGCAGTAATTTTAGGTATTTTACTTATTTTTATTGGGGTATCATTTATGAATGGTAGTGGCAATCTATCAATTCGAGACTTTGGAAATTCGGTTTTGCTTAATTTTGCAGCAGGTGGCTTTGGTGTGGTCTGTATTTTATTGTTATCTAAGGCAGTAGAGGAGCATTTAACCCATTTGTCGTGCTTACTTAAGAGCATAGGCAGGCATACCATTGGTATATTGGCACTGCATGTTTTGGTTTTTACGATGACAGAATATGTCTGTTTTCGCTTCAATCTTTCAGGGCAAGTAATAGAAAAGGTTGCCAAAATAGTGTTATCTGTAGTAATATTAGTACCAATAGACTGGTTTATTCAGAAATATTTACCGCTTGTTTATGGCATAAAGAGGAGAAATGAATGAAAAAAGATACAAAAATTAAGGTGGAAAATGTGATATGCATCCTTCTTTTTATCGTTTTGTTGTTATGGTATTTTCCTTTTATAACCAAAGGAATTGATGTTCAGGATACTTGTTCTTATCTCACAAAATATAGATATATATTTGATAAAAATGTAAAGGTTAATGAATTGTTTTATCTCTTTGGTGAGGTAGTTGGAGGAATTATATATCATCTTGTCCCAAGCCATCAGGTGCTTGCGTTAAATGTGGCAAGCTGGGCATGTTATACGTCAACTGCAATTTTTATTTATTTTTTTTTAAAGGACTATATGCCTCGAATTGCATTACTGATATCTGTTTTGGTTGGAAGCTATTTTGGAATTACCTGGGTTCATTGTCTTAACTGGAACGCTATTAGTATGCTGCTTCAGACCATTGGATTAATGATTTTAATAAATGGACTACGAAAAGATAATAATAAGCAAATTGTAATCTGCGGTATGATATTTGCGATTAATACCTTTGTTCGTCTTCCGAATATATTACAGCTAAGTCTTGTGTGTGTTGTTTTTTGGCATTATTTTATTTTGGGGCAAAAATTGAAGAAAGCTGTGTTGAAATGTCTTTGGATGGTGCTTGGTGCAGTAATTGGTACGGCTTTTAGTATGTTAGCAGCAATTGCCATTTTAGGCTTTGACAAATTCTTAGATGATATTTTAATGCTGACCTCGGTTGGAGGAGGTGGAGAGTCATCACATGGATTGATTCGCATTATTTCTCTGTTCTATCGAGGAATGCTGCAAGGTGCAGGCAACTGGATTAAATTTGGTTCCATTTTAATTGTATTTGCTATGTTGTTGGTGCTGCTTAAAAAACTGATTTTTAAAAATTCAGCAAAAGGTATTCATGTTGCAGCTACGTTTGGAATTGCCGTTACATCGGTGGCAGGAGCTATAATCGGTAAAAATACAGTTTACATAGATGTTCATGTTTTTGTAGCATTTGGAGCGATTATGATTGGTACGGTGGCAGCACTATTGTATGCCAAAAAGGATATTATATTTAGTGATATGTGTTTGGCGGCTGTAATCATTGAGGGAATTTTAACAATTGGAACTGATACAGGATCAGCTTATTACAGGGTATATATGGGACTTCCTCTTGCATTTATTATTTGTATCTTGATTAAATTTGCAAATGAGTTATTATTATATAAAGAAAAGAAATATAAGACGCTTTCTGAATTAAAAAAGCTTCAATGGAAAAACAAATGGATCATACCAACTGTAATTATGTTTTGTTTGGCAGCGGTGGGTTTTTGTACTATGTATCCTTTGGCGGCGGGCTATCATTATGCTACTACATTTGTATATCATGAAAGCGATAATCAATATTTAGTGCAAGGCATCACAGCAAAGGAATTTGCAGGAATTAAGACTTCAAAGGAGCGTGCCATGTTAATTGACCGGCTGCAAGTACTGTTAAAGCCTTATAACAATTATGAACTATTGCAGCTTGGTGGTTTTAATATTGGTTGTGTTATTACCGATATGAAGCCGTTCTTTGACAGTTCTTGGCCAGATCTTGAGTATCTTACTATGGATCGTTTTAAGGATCAATTGAGTGAGGGTATGCAAAAAGAAAATTATCCGGTTATCGTGTTGGGAGATATGAATCAGGACAAGAGCGGTTTTTGGAATATGGATAAATATAGTATTGCAGTTTCACTTGGCGAAAGCGACAAATATACAAAGTTGTATGAGGATAAATGGTATGTAATTTATGTACCGAAGCAATAATTTATCATTATAGCTGATAAATTTATTTATAAATAATATGCGAAAGGAAAAATTAAATATGAAAAAAGCAATCAGTACAGACAAAGCACCAGCAGCAATAGGACCTTATTCACAGGCAATAGAAGTAAATGGGGTAATTTACACATCAGGAGTAATTCCAGTCGTACCGGAAACAGGAGAAATACCAGACGGTGTTGAAGCTCAGGCAACACAAGTATTTGTAAATTTAGTCAATTTATTACAGGCATCAGGTACCAGTATGGAGCAGGTTATTAAAACAACGGTTTTTATTAAGGAAATGAATGATTTTTCTAAAATTAATGAAATCTATTCTAAATATTTTACAGGAGTTTTTCCGGCAAGATCATGTGTTGAGGTTGCAAGACTGCCAAAAGATGTTTTACTTGAAATAGAGGCAATTGCAACAAAATAAACTTAATAAAAACATCTTTGCATTAAATTTTATTTGATGTATAATAACAATAGGAAATAATCCCAAAATAACTAACTAAGCATTGGTTTAGCAGGAAGGAGATAGATTAATGAAAGTACAAAACATTAAAGATGTAGACAAATTTTTTAAAGTTGTAGATAGCTGCGTAGGCAGAGTTGAAATGGTAACGGGTGAAGGAGACAGATTGAATCTGAAATCAAAGCTTTCACAATATGTTTCTATGGCAAATATTTTTTCTGATGGTGAAATTTCAGAACTTGAAATCCTTGCATATGAGAAAGAAGATATTGATAAAATTGTATCTTTTATGATTAATGGCTAATTAGATTGAATGTAGGAAGTTCGATGGGAACTTCCTATTTATTAAATTAAGAGTAAATATGTCACTTTAGGGAATTTATTTTATAACCCCACAGCGTGCAAAATGGCAGACAAAGCTCACACTTTGTGAATGACGGAAAGATAGAAACTGGAGATTTAAAATGAGAAATACTTTAAAAGCAGATTTATTATTTTTTATAATGGTTTTGATACATTTGGGAGCAGTTACTTTTTTTACAGTGCTAAGTATCAGGAAGATTAGCGTTGAGTATTCTACAAATCAAAGTCTGTTACTTAGTCAACTGTTGATCTTGATTCCAGTTGGAATCTATCTGTTGATAACAAAAACCAATCCGTTTAAGTTGATTCGGTTTAAGAAAATAGATGTAGCAACAATTTTTATGGTTATTTTACTGACTTTTTTGATTATGCCTTTGATTACATTTATTAACTCAGTATCGATGCTGTTTTCCAATAATAACGTACTGACCCTTACAAATGAATTAACAGGTAATTCTTTTTTGCTGAATTTGCTGCTTATGGCAGTTATTCCCGCTATTAGTGAAGAATTTGTATTTCGAGGAATTTTATTTCATACTTATCGAAAAAGCAGTGTTTTATATGGAGTAGTGATTAGCGGCATTGTTTTTGGATTGATGCATTTGAATTTTAATCAGTTTTCATATGCATTTGTATTAGGAATAGTTTTTGCCCTGTTAATTGAAGCAACCGGCAGTATCTATGCGACGATGATTGCACATTTCTTTATTAATGGGAATAGTGTAGTTATAATGGCACTTTCTAATAAGGTATGGGGGGGCTTAGAACAAAGCAGTCAGCAGCTTCAAAGTCAGTTGACTCCAAAATATTTAATTATGATAGCAGGAGTATATGGCATTATAGCTGTTGGAACGACGGCACTGGCCATCGGAGTATACATTTGGATTGGTAAGCATTGCAAAAGAGAGAACCACTTAAGAGCGGTGTTTATGATTCGAAAAGGTGAGGATAAATTTATTCTTAGAAAGGCAATCAGCATACCGCTTATAGTAAGCATAGTGCTTTGTCTTAGTTACATGGTCTTATCAGAAGTGGTGCAGGCTAATTACAATGAAAATGTAGAAATAGAGCAAGATGTAGAGGATATAGAAAATACACTTTCAATTGAGCTGTAGAATTAAGAAAATACCCTATAAGTGAGAATCACAAAGCGGTGAACTTACTTGCAGGGTATATTCTTTCTAAAAAGATTATGATATTATTTTCCTTTAGAGTGTGATGTCAATCATAGTTCCGATTCCCTCTGGTGATGCAGAGGGAGTTGGCATAGTATCAATCATATCGGTGACATTAGCAGTCAAATCTTCTGCCATATCAAGAGATTTGCTTAATAAAGCGGTGGAAACTTGATTCATAACCTTGTTCTGGCTTAATTCCATAGATAAAGAAGCAATATCCATTCTATGACCTCCTATTCATTTTTATTACTATTACTTGAATATACTATAATTAAGCGGATAAATCAATTATTATTGGTGTAATGAAATTAATAATTGAAAAATATTACCAAGTTTGCTATACTAGATTGAATTGTAATAGTAAATTTGTACTAAAGAAATTAGAAGTTATATATGGTTCACTTCAAGTGTTTCTATTAATTAAATTGATAGGGTGAAAGTATGGAGAACAAAATAAATGTTTTAGGTATAGAAATTGACAATTATTTGATTGCAGATAGTAAATACCTCATTGATGAATATTTAGATAATGATTGTATGAATACTATTAGTATCATACAAATTCCTACATTACTTCGGGCAGTGGACGATGAAGAATTCAAAGAGTATATTGAGAAGATGGATCTAACTGTTGCAGGAGACAAAGCGATTCTGGAAGCGGCTGGTTTGACAGACGAGCAAAAGCTATGGGAAGCATCTGATAGGGAATTTATTGTCCAATTTTTTAGAAATATCATTAAGAGAGAGAAAACAATCTATGTGCTGGGGGAGAAAGAGCAAGAGGTTGATCGGTATATGAAAGCAATTACCAAGCGTTATATTGGATTAAATATTGCGGGTAAATATGCGGTTGAGGGGCATGAATCTGATTGGGATTCAATTGTAAATGAAATTAACAGTGTAGCTCCGGATGTTATATTATCAATACTACCTTCGCCTTTTCAGGAGAATTTTGTAATAGAAAATAAAAATAGAATAAGCGCAAAAGTATGGATTGGGTTAAATGATGTATTACAATTTGGAGATTGGAGTTTAAAGAATAACTGGCTAAGTAAACTAATTGAAAAGAAGATTCTTATCAGTAAGGTTAAAAAATACGAGAACGAAAACGGTGAATAAGAAATGGAAATATCAAGTAACAGACCAGTTTATATTGATTATTTACTAATGACAATAGGAACTTGTTTTATGGCGGTTGCTATCAATTCCATATATGATCCAATATCAATGGTTACCGGAGGGTTTACAGGTATTGCTATTATAGTAAAAGCATATAGTAATATTCCACTATGGCTGACTAATATTATGCTGAATATTCCTGTTTTTTTGATTGGAGCAAGAATAAAGGGTTTTCGTTTTATTGCAAGAACACTTTATTCAACAGCAGCATTGTCTATATGGCTCTATGTTTTGCCTACTATGAATATTATGACAGAGGACTATATATTAGCCGCGATTTTTGGTGGTGTAATTAGTGGTATCGGAATAGGAATGGTGTTTTTGGCAAGGGCAACGACCGGTGGAACAGACATGGTGGCAGCGTTTCTTCAACATTATTTAAAGCATTATTCTATTGCACAGATTTTACAATTGATAGATGCCTTGGTAGTATTAGCCGGAGCCTATATTTTTGGATTGAATCGGGCTTTATACGCGATTATATCAATATTTGTTGTTTCACAAGTTACAGATGGAATTATAGAGGGACTTAAATTTTCTAAGCTTGCCTATATTATAACGAATCATCAGGATGAGGTAGCAAATGCTATAATGACTGTTATGGAAAGAGGGGCTACAGGACTTCATGCAACCGGAATGTACTCCTCTTTGGAAAAAAAAGTAATCATGTGTGTGGTATCTAAAAAAGAAATTGTCCAAGTTAAGGAAATCGTTACTCAAATTGATCCCAATGCTTTTGTGATAGTGAGCGATGTAAGAGAAGTATTAGGAGAGGGTTTCATGGAGTATAAATTTAACAAGTAAGTGTTGAATTATGCACTATTGTGAACTATGTACAGTGTGATTTTCTTAGTTTTTGATAAAAATAAAGAGAAAATGCATAAAAACCACGTATTTCCTCTTTATTTTTTTGCACTTTTGCATTAAAATATAGAATAGGCTATTTTAATTATAAAATTAATGTATTTTATTGTTGTGAAAGTTGTATATTAATAAAAAATACCAAGGTTAAAGGAGAGAAGTGTAATGATATCAAATCAAATACTTCAAAATACAATTGAAGGACTGAAAGGAATTACAAGAGTAGATTTATGTATAATGGATACAGATGGGAATGTATTGGCAACAACCTTCAATGAAGCAGAGGCTTATGAGGATGTTGTTCTTTCGTTTGCAGATTCTCCGGCAGACAGCCAGGTTATGCAAGGATATCAATTTTTCAAGGTATTTGATGAGCATCAATTGGAATATATACTATTAGCAAACGGTGGGAGCGAAGATGTATATATGGTTGGTAAGATTGCAGCTTTCCAGATACAAAATCTTTTAGTGGCTTATAAGGAGCGTTTTGATAAAGATAATTTTATAAAAAATCTTTTGTTAGACAATCTGCTATTAGTAGACATTTACAATAGGTCAAAGAAGCTGCATATTGATACAGAAGTCAAAAGAGCCGTCTTTATTATTGAGATAAACAATGAAAAAGATTTAAATGGTCTTGAGATTGTCAGGGGACTTTTTGGGGGAAAAACCAAGGATTTTATAACAGCTGTTGATGAAAAAAGTGTAATCGTAGTAAAAGAAGTAGGAACAAACGAAGGTTATGAGGAAATGAACAAAACAGCCAAAAGTATTCTTGATTTGTTTAGTGCGAATGGTTGTAAAGTTCATATAGCATACGGTACTATAGTAAATGAAATTAAAGAGGTGTCAAGATCCTATAAGGAAGCAAAGATGGCTCTTGATGTAGGAAGAATTTTCTTTAGTGAAAGAGACATCATAGCTTATAGTACACTTGGAATAGGAAGACTTATTTACCAGCTTCCAATACCACTTTGTAAAATGTTTATTAAGGAAATATTTGATGGGAAATCACCAGATGATTTTGATGAGGAAACGTTAACAACAATTTACAAGTTTTTTGAAAATAGTCTAAATGTGTCAGAAACTTCAAGACAGTTATATATACACCGAAATACACTCGTTTACAGGCTTGATAAATTACAAAAAAGTACAGGCCTTGATCTGAGAGTATTTGAGGATGCAATCACCTTTAAGATTGCGCTTATGGTAGTTAAATATATGAAGTATATGGAGACATTGGATTATTGATTAAGGAGTAAAAATGATAGAACTGGAAAATGTTAGTAAGATTTATTCTACCGGAACCCCTGCCATAAATGGAGTAAGTCTTAGTATTGAAAAAGGCGAGTTTGTATTTATCGTTGGCAGCAGTGGCTCAGGCAAATCTACTTTAATAAAATTATTATTAAAGGAATTAGAGCCTACATCAGGAAAAATTACAGTAAATAGTAAAAACTTATCTAGACTGAAACGAAGGCAAATTCCTAAATTCAGAAGAGAAATAGGAGTTGTTTTTCAGGATTTTAGATTGCTTAAGGACAGAAATGTTTATGAAAATGTAGCATTTGCGCAGAGAGTCATCCAAGTACCTACGAAAAACATAAAAAGGCAAGTGCCTGCTATGCTTTCAATGGTGGGTTTGGCTGAAAAGTATAAATCAAATCCGAAAGAATTATCAGGCGGTGAGCAGCAAAGAGTAGCTCTTGCCAGAGCATTAGTGAATAAACCTTCCATTTTGCTAGCTGATGAGCCGACAGGTAATCTGGATCCTAAAAATTCATGGGATATTATGAAACTTTTAGAGGAAGCAAATCAAAGAGGCACTACCGTTTTAGTTGTAACACACAACAGAGAGATAGTGGATGCAATGCAAAAAAGAGTTATTACAATGAATAAAGGTGTAATTGTAAGCGACGAAAAAGAAGGTGGGTACGCTTATGAGAGTTAGTTCAATTGTATATAGTTTAAAACAGGGTTTTAAAAATATTATTAGAAATAAGATGTTTTCTTTGGCCTCTATTGCAACCATGGCAGCATGTATTTTTTTATTTGGATTATTTTATACAATGGTTTTTAATTTTCAGCATATTGTAAAACAGGCTGAAACAGGTGTATCCGTTTCTGTATTTTTTAATGATGGTATTTCTCAGGAACAAATAACAGCAATTGGCGATGAGATCAGCAAACGTGTGGAGGTTTCTAAATACGAATATATTTCGGCGGAGGAAGCTTTGAATCGATTTATTAATGATACTTTTAACGGAAATCAAGAATTAGCAGAAAGTTTTCAGGATGATAACCCGTTAGCAAATTCCGCTAGTTACGAGATTTATTTAAATGATGTTTCATTACAAAAGGCATTAGTTACATATTTAGAATCATTGGATGGAGTTCGGGAGGTAAAGCGTTCAGAAATAGTGGCCAATACATTAGCTAATTTTAATGTTTTAATCGGGTATATATCGTTAGCAATTATTGTTATTTTATTTGCTGTTGCAATTTTTTTGATTAGCAACACGGTAACGATCGGTATTGCAGTCCGAAGAGAAGAAATTTCTATTATGAAATTGATTGGAGCAACGGATTTTTTTGTTCGAGCCCCATTTATAGTAGAAGGTATTATGATTGGTTTAATTGGTTCTTGTATTCCATTGGTTGCACTTTATTTTATGTATCGTAATATTATTGAATTTGTCAACGATAAGTTTAAAATATTACAGGATTTATTGAATTTTTTACCAGTCAATACTGTATTTTCAACACTTATACCGATTGCATTGCTGATAGGAGTGGGAATCGGTTTCATGGGAAGTTTTATAACTATACGTAAACATTTAAAGGTATAGGTGAAGTTATGAAGAAGTATATAATAATGGCATTAATTATACTTTCTTTCAATTTGGCGTTTAGTCATAGCTTAATTTCTTATGCTTCTAAAACAACATCGTCTGAGCAGGCTCAGCAGGAAAAGAAAGAGCTAGAGGAGGAACTTGAAAATGCAAACTCGGAGTCTGAAGAGCTGAAATCAGGTCTAGAAGATACACAAAAGGCAATTGATTCTCTTGCGGATAAAAAGAGCAATATAGAAAGCTATGTGAAAGATCTGGACAGTCAGTTAAATTCTATTACAGAAAAAATTGAGGAAATATGCAGCCAAATAGACGTGAAAGAACTTGAAATAGAAGAAACTGCAAAAGAGCTTGAAAAGGCGGAGGAAGATGCAGCCAATCAATATGAAGTAATGAAGAAAAGAATTAAATTCATGTATGAAAACGGAAATGTTGCATATATTGAATTGATTCTAAATTCTAAATCTTTTTCGCAGCTTTTAAATACTGCTGAATATATCAATCAAATAACCGAATACGATCAAAATATGCTGGACAAATTTCAGGAGACAAAGCTTTGCGTTGCCCAAGTAAAAGAAAGCTTGGAGACAGAACAGTCAGAGCTTAAAGAACTGCAAGCTCAGACGCAGGCAAAGGAAAATGAGGTATCCGATTTAATTGATACAAAATCGACTCAGATAGCCAAATATGAGAGTGAAATTCTGTCTGCCAAAGAATTAGAAGATGACTACGAAGCAGATATTAAAGCACAAAATGAAGTGATAGATGCATTAGAGAAATCAGTAGCGGCCAAAAAAGCTGAAATTAAAAAGATTCAGGAGGCAGAACAAACAGCTGATTCAAACCAGAAATCCACCGAAAATATTACAACCACATATGATGGAGGTACATTTACATGGCCGTGTCCGTCTAGTAAAACGATAAGCAGTGAGTATGGGAATCGTTTACACCCCATTCTTGAAGTATATAAATTTCATAATGGAATTGATATTTCAGCTTCCACGGGAAGCACTATTGTGGCAGCTTATAATGGAACGGTAGTTGGTGCGGGGTATAATTCATCTATGGGTAATTATGTAATGATTGATCATGGAGATGGATTGTATACAATTTATATGCATGCATCCGAATTATATGTAAGTACCGGGCAAAATGTATCCAAGGGAGACACAATTGCAGCAGTCGGTTCGACAGGCAGATCAACAGGGCCGCATTTGCATTTTGGAGTCCGTCTAAACGGGAGTTATGTAAATCCACACAGCTATGTGGGCTAATAACTAAAATAATAGGCAAAGGAAGGTCACCATGGAAGATAATAAAAAAGTTTTAAAAGGGTTTATAGGTGGAGTAATAACAGCAACTCTTGTAATTTCAATTGTATTGTTTATTAATAAATATACATCAGGAGAAATTGATACTGCGAGTATATTCGATAATACAAAAACACAGACAACTTCAAGTGGAGTAAGCAGTAAGGCTGTAGAAGCAAAAGTTAGTATCATTAAGCAAATCATTGATAAATATTATCTAGAGGACGCAGATGAGGATAAGCTAGTGGAAGGGATGTATAAAGGCTTGGTAGACGGACTAGAGGATCCATATTCGGTTTATTATACAGAGGATGAATTTAAGAGCCTGATGGAGAGCACAAATGGGGTATATTGTGGAATCGGTGTAACTGTTTCTGAGGATGCAAATACAGGGATTATTACTATGGTGAAGCCATTTGAGAATAGTCCGGGGCTTGAAGCAGGTATTTTGCCAGGTGATATATTATATAAAGTAGATGGTACCGAGGTTACTGGTATGGAGATTTCAAATGTAGTAGCTATGATTAAGGGTGAAGAAGGTACTACGGTCAATCTGACACTTGTCCGGGAAGGCGTAAGTGAAAATATTGAGTTGACAGTTGAACGAAAACAAATAGAGATACCAACTATAAGCTATGAGGTACTTGATAATAATATCGGTTATATTTATATCAGCGAATTTGATACAATCACCGAGTCCCAGTTTACAAGTGCACTAGATGATTTGAATAAACAAGGAATTGATGGTCTTGTAGTTGATTTAAGAGATAATCCAGGTGGTAATTTGGATGTGGTAAACAGTATCCTGGATCAAATTCTTCCGGAGGGCATGATTGTTTATACAGAGGATAAATATGGCGAAAGAGAAGAGTATAAATCAGATGAAGAGAATCAGTTTAATAAACCTTTGGCGGTTTTGATTAATGGAAACAGTGCCAGCGCTTCAGAGATTTTTGCAGGGGCTATAAAGGATTATGGAATAGGAACCTTAGTTGGAACCAAAACTTTTGGTAAAGGTATTGTGCAAAGGCTGATTGAGTTAGGTGACGGTACAGCAATGAAACTTACTATTTCCAAATACTATACTCCGAAAGGGTATAATATTCATAAAATTGGTATTGAGCCGGATGTTGAAATTGAGTTAGATGAGTCACTTAAGACCCAGGCTGTTATTACACATGATGAAGACAACCAGCTTCAAAAGGCTCTTGAAATTATTCGTGAAAAGCTACAGCAGTAATCATTAGTATTTGCTTAAGATAGAAAGGTATAGATATGTGGATTGCAGATGGATGGAAAGATTATGAAGTAATAGATACCGCAAGCGGTGAAAAATTAGAACGTTGGGGAAAGTATCTCTTAGTGCGTCCGGATCCGCAGGTAATTTGGGATACCGAGAAGACGAATAAGGGCTGGAAGAAGATGAATGGACATTATCATCGAAGCGCTAAGGGCGGGGGAGAATGGGAATTTTTTGATCTGCCGCAGCAGTGGACCATTGGATATAAAGGACTTACCTTTAACCTAAAACCCTTTAACTTTAAACATACTGGTTTATTTCCTGAACAGGCTGCAAACTGGGATTGGTTTGGTGAAAAAATAGAAAGTGCAAAAAGACCAATTAAGGTATTAAACTTATTTGCATATACAGGAGGCGCCACTTTAGCGGCGGCAAAGGCAGGAGCAGAGGTTACTCATGTGGATGCTTCTAAAGGTATGGTTTCATGGGCGAAAGAAAATGCGGTGTCCTCTGGGTTAGGGAACGCTTCGATACGTTGGATTGTGGATGATTGTGTTAAGTTTGTAGAAAGAGAAATAAGGCGTGGCAGTCAATATGATGCGATTATCATGGATCCACCCTCTTATGGCAGAGGACCAAAGGGGGAAATATGGAAAATTGAAGATGCAATATATCCGTTGATTAAGCTTTGTGCAAGGCTGCTTTCCAATAATCCACTGTTTTTTCTTGTTAATTCATACACAACTGGTCTTGCGCCGGCTGTACTTACCTACATGCTTGCCACACAGCTAAAGGGGCTAAAAGGCCATGTAGAATCACAGGAAGTTGGACTACCTGTAACAGAAACAGGCTTGATTCTTCCATGCGGAGCATCTGGACGATGGGAGTCGGATTTATAGTATTTGAATAATAACGAAGTGTCTTTTATATGAACAAAGGGAAGAAGCTTTATGAAATAATTAGTAAGGTTTCTTCTCTTTGTTGTGTTAACAACTTGACATAATTACTGCTAATCGTGTAAATTGATAGGAGTAATAATGAGGAGATTTGTATGGAAAAATTCAAGAAGATTGTAAATGATCGGCAATGTATAATAGTAGGTATTTTGATGGTGATGGGAGGACTTGCACGAGTACTCTGCTTATCATCAAACCCGGGAGGCGTTTCACAGGATGAAGCCTTTAGCGCTTATGATGCATTCTCACTGGCAGAGTATGGTACGGACTGTTTTGGGTATCATTTTCCAGTCTATAATACATCATGGGGAAGCGGAATGAGCGCTCTTTATAGCTGGATAAGTATACCACTTATTAAAATATTCGGATTAAATATGTGGACTATAAGGCTTCCACAGGCGTTTCTTGGAATTTTATCGCTTTTGGCACTTTACCTTTTGATGAAAAAAGTAACGAATGACAAAATTGCGTTAATAACATTATTTCTTTTTGTTGTCAGTCCATGGCATATTGTTATGGTAAGATGGGGACTTGATTCTGCAACAACACCAGCATTTTTGCTGTTTGGAATGTACTTCTTTATACTAGGACTGGAAAAAGAAAAATATTTATTACTTTGTGCCATATGCTATGGTTTAACCTTATATTGCTATGCTTTTACGTGGACGCTATTACCATTTATATTAATTTTTCAAATTATCTATGCAATTGCATATAAGAAAATTCGTTTTTCTATTACTAGTATAGCAGCAGCCTTGATTGTTTTTTTGTTTGCGTTGCCACTGATGCTGTTTTTGATGGTTAACTATGATCTACTTCCGGAAATAAGAACTGGATTTATATCAATTCCCAAGGTTTCTTATTTTAGAAGCGGTGAATTGGCATCCGGAGGTTTTATGGGAAAACTTTATACCTACTATAGGGTTATGTTCTTGCAGGATGATGAAAATATATGGAACACAGTATCAGGTTATGGAATTCATTATAAATTCGGATTAGTATTTGTATTTGTGGGATTATTTTATTCTTTGTGGATATGTGTTAAAAGGTTAAAAAATAAAATATATCATCCTTTTATATTTCTGGTATTTCAATTTATTATCGGAAGCCTTGCTTCTCTTATAGTAGATAAATGCGATATTAATAAATTGAATATACTTCACATACCCGCCATCGCATTTGCGGGAGTTGGTATTTACAAATTATGTGAAGTGATAGGAAGAAAATTAATATACATAATAACGGCTGTTTATTTAGTTGCTTTTGGCTTTTTTAATTATAGTTACTATACAAGCTATCAGGAACAGATTTCTAAGGAATTTAATGCAGGACTGACAGAGGCAATTCAATATGCCATGGAAGTAACACCAGATATAATTTGTGTTACAGATAAGGCATATCATTCACAGGTAATGTTTGCATCTAAGATTCCAACTCCTGAGTATCTTAACACAGTAGTTTATTCAAATTATCCAGCTATCTGGCTTGAGACGGCTTCATTTGGACAGTTTGTATTTAAACCGAAAGAAGAGCTTCCTGTTTTGGATGAGAATATAGTTTATGTATGGGAGAGTAGTCAAGGAGATTTTTTTAAGAATAATGGCTATCAGGTGGTTGAATATTCCAATTTTATTGTGGCATATAAATAGTAAACGTTTTTATAAAGAATATTATTTAAAATGTTATGCAAAAGGCAGTAACATTTAGAAAGAGAGACACTTATGAAAAAGATTTTTGAATTTTTTGTATTTCATGCAGCTGCCTTTGTGTTGGCATGGCTTTTCTATATTGTGATATTGCAGATAGGTATATTTGATTTTATAAAGGTTTATTTTTACAAAACAATTGTGATATTAATTATTACAGGAATGATATTGTTAATTACTGAGCTGATATTGAAACACTACTGGAAAAAGGCAACCTTTGATTATAAGGATATTATTCTTTCCTTTGTTGTATTTATGAGCATTAATATGGTTTGGTTGTCAACTATTGTAGTATCACTTGACAGATCCTTATCAGTATTCGTTTTGTCCTATTTGGCAGAAGAGAACAGAAGCTATAGCGAGGAAGAACTTAACGAAGTGTTTCAAACAATTTTTATTGAAAAATATGAAATGCTGGATCGAAGATTTTGGGAACAATTAGAGTCGGGTAATATTGAAGAGGAGGGAGGAGGTTATAAACTTACCGATCGAGGAGAAGGCTTGGTTGATATATTTAAGGCAGTAGGTAAGATTTATAAAGTGGATGACAGATTTATTAATCCAAATCAATAGGTAACAAGTGAGGGTATCGTACGAAATAATCAATCGATACCCTTTTTTTCAGGAAATTCAGATATACATCCTATGAGATTAAAAGCACTTCCTATAAAATTTAATATTATGTTCTGTCATATAATGAAAATATTTGATAGTGCTATAGAGTAATCCAAGTGGGCTTCAAAGCATTTAATTGCTCCTGATTTAACTTTACATAAAGTGAATGCAAGGATTTTTTTAATAAATCATATTCTGGGCGGTTGATGTAAGTATTGAATGAAAAATTTGGAAAGCAGGTTAAAGTACTTTCTCTTATGTATTCATACAAATCCATGGGAAAATGATTGGTATGACGAAAAATAAAACCTATTGTTTCTATATATAGATTCCAAAGATAGTATAACTCGATTTCATCATGAAATTGAGTTATTAAGCCTCTTTTTTCCAGCTCTTCAAAAAGTAATAGATGTACTTTGATATGGTCAAGCCATTTGTTTGTCTGATTTAACGTATGCTGCATTGTTCCAAAAGGATTATAGCGATAGTAATACAAACGTTCTTCCAGAACATAAAACCGCTTAGTATAAAAATAGAGAGGGTACACAAAAAGCGGTTCCTCCAAAACACAATGACTTGGAAATGATACATTAGTATCCAAAAGAAAATTCTTCTTGTAGATTTTATTACGACAGCTGCATTCTAAGAAACGTTCATTTATTACATTCTCAAGAAAGAACTTTCGCTGCGTCTCATTTTCAATGGTTATCAGACGGCTGTTAGAACCAGTGCTTATAGAACTGGGAATGAATGTATCATCCTTGACAAAATCAAAGCATTCGAAATGCACGATATCACAATCATATTGCTTTGCCTTTTCATAGACTTTTTCATATAATCTCAAATCAGCCCAATCATCAGAATCAAAAAAACTGATATATTCCCCCGAGGCATATTGTAGACCTATATTTCTGGCACCACCTTGACGTTGATTTGTGGGAAGATTTATAATTATTATAGAATCTGGATATTGTTGCTCATAAGACATTAATAAAGAAAGGGTAGAGTCGGTAGAAGCATCGTTGATACAGATAAGCTCAAGATTTTCTAGACCAATCGTTTGTCTGATTAAGGTATCCAAACATTTGTCAATATAGCTCTCTACATTATAACAAGGTAAAATAATGCTGAATTTTTTAGACATAGTATTTTTCTCCGTTAAATATATTTGGTGAATTACTTGTAAGAATTTATTTAATTATAGGAAAGGAATGCTGCAGTAATAAAAAAGAGTTTCCTTTCATTCAATAGCTAAAATGTATATCTTGTAAAAGTTCATTATTCCAATCAATATACTTTTTGCATTATATCATAAATGGTTTATTATTGAAACAAAAAATGTCATCGAAGTGAGAAAAATGTCAATATAAATATGTTTTGAAAAAAAAACAAAATATAATAAAAAATACTTGCAAATATGAAAGGTTTCATGTATACTAACTAATGTTGTGACATTGATAGCGTAGAAGCGTGAGGTTGCTGCTTTCGAGCAGGTTTTCCGTGGAGCGAATGTCAAGTTAAGAAACTGGCGACAAGTCACTGTATAATCTATATTGTCCATTTTGAAATGGAAACAACGTGTAGTTATCATATGATACACACGGAAGAGTGTACAGTCACCGCTTGTCGTACTTCGAAATTATTAAGTGCGAAAAGGAGGCGACTTTTTTTATGGCAAGTCAAGTAATGAGAATCACATTAAAAGCTTATGATCATCAATTAATCGATCAGTCTGCTAAAAAGATTATCGAAACTGTAAAGAAGAACGGATCTCAGGTGAGTGGACCCGTACCATTACCAACTAAGAAGGAAGTAGTTACTATTCTTAGAGCGGTTCACAAGTATAAGGATTCCAGAGAACAGTTCGAACAAAGAACACATAAGAGACTTATTGATATCGTAACACCAACACAAAAGACGGTTGATGCATTATCCAGATTAGAAATGCCAGCTGGTGTATATATTGATATCAAAATGAAACAAAAATAAGAGAGTAATCCTGAAGGGTTTATATAGAAGCAACGTAAGTTCCACTTATATGGCTGTTCTAGGATGATTACCGTATGGTAATCCGCTGTAGAGAAAACAGGAGGTAATAAAAATGAAAAAAGCGATTTTAGCTACTAAAGTCGGAATGACTCAAATATTCAATGAAGTTGGAGTGTTAATTCCGGTAACTGTATTGCAGGCTGGTCCATGTGTTGTCACACAGGTAAAAACAGTTGAAAATGACGGATACAGTGCAGTACAGGTTGGTTTCGTTGATAAGAAAGAAAAAATAACAGTTGTTGACAAGGCTGGCAAAAAAGAAATCAGAAACAGACATGGTGTAAACAAAGCCGAGAAAGGTCACTTTGATAAAGCTGGTGTTTCTTGTAAGAGATTCGTTAGAGAGTTCAGACTTGAAAACTCACAGGACTACAAGGTTGCAGATGAAATCAAAGCAGATGCTTTCGCAGCAGGAGATAAAGTTGACGCTACTGCAATTGCAAAGGGAAAAGGCTTCCAGGGTGCTATTAAAAGACATGGACAGTCAAGAGGACCTATGGCTCATGGTTCTAAATTCCATCGTCATGCAGGTTCTAATGGTGCTTGTTCAAGCCCGAGTAAGGTATTCAAAGGAAAAGGAATGCCAGGACATATGGGAGCTAAGAAAATCACAATTCAGAATCTTGAAATTGTAAGAGTTGATGCAGAGAACAATTTACTTTTAGTAAAAGGTGCAGTACCTGGACCTAAAAAATCTTTAGTTACAATTAAAGAGACAGTAAAAACGAATTAATGTGAGATAAGAAAGGAGGAAAACACAGATGGCAAACGTATCTGTTTACAATATGGAAGGCAAAGAAGTTGGAACTATGGAGCTTAGTGATGCTGTATTTGGTGTTGAAGTAAATGAACATTTAGTACACATGGCAGTAGTTCACCAACTTGCAAATAAACGTCAGGGAACTCAGAAAGCGAAAACACGTTCAGAAGTTTCGGGCGGCGGAAGAAAACCATGGAGACAGAAAGGAACTGGTCATGCAAGACAAGGTTCAACAAGATCTCCACAATGGACTGGCGGTGGTGTAGTATTTGCACCAACACCAAGAGATTATTCATTTAAAATGAATAAGAAAGAAAGAAGAATTGCTCTTCAATCTGCTTTAACTTCAAGGGTTAAGGAAAATAAATTAATTGTTGTTGATGAAATCAAAATTGATGAAATTAAAACAAAAAAATTCCAGGCTGTAATGGATAACTTAAAGGTATCTAAGGCATTAGTTGTATTAAACGAGAATGATAAGAATGTAGTTCTTTCAGCTAAGAACATACCTTCCATACAAACAGCTTTAACAAATACAATTAATGTATATGATATTCTTAAATACAACACAGTTATTCTTACTAAGGCTGCTGTTGCTACTATCGAGGAGGTGTATGCATAATGGCAAGTATTCAGTATTATGATGTAATCCTCAAACCGGTTATCACAGAAAAGAGTATGCAGGGAATGGAGAGCAAGAAATATACTTTCTTAGTTCATCCGGAAGCTAATAAGACTCAAATTAAAGAAGCTGTAGAAAAAATGTTTGCAGGAACAAAAGTAAAGAACGTAAACACTATGAATCAGGATGGAAAAACCAAAAGAAGAGGAAAAACATCCGGCAAGACTGCTAAGACAAAGAAAGCAATCGTTCAATTAACTGCAGAAAGTGCAGATATAGAGATTTTTGAAGGATTATAAAAATCTTCTAAGAAACTATACGCAAGTTAAGCGTGACAACAAATAATAATTGTAAATTGAAAGGAGTGACTAGAATGGGTATCAAAAAATATAACCCATATACACCTTCAAGAAGACATATGACTGGTTCGGATTTTTCTGAAATTACAAAAACAACACCAGAAAAATCATTACTTGAATCAAAGAGTAAAACAGCAGGTCGTAATAGTCAGGGTAAAATCACTGTAAGACATCGCGGTGGCGGTGTAAAAAGAAAATATAGAATTATAGATTTTAAAAGAAGAAAAGATGGAATCGTTGGAACAGTAGCAGGTATTGAATACGATCCAAATAGAACAGCTAATATTGCATTGATCCATTATGCAGATGGTGAAAAGTCATATATCTTGGCACCAGAAGGCTTATCTGACGGAATGAAAGTATTAAGCGGAGCAGAGGCGGAAGTTAGAATTGGTAATTGTTTGCCGCTATCAGAGATTCCAGTAGGTACTCAGATTCATAATATCGAAATGTATCCAGGCAAGGGTGGACAGCTTGTTCGTTCGGCTGGAACAGCAGCACAGTTAATGGCAAAAGAAGGAAAGTATGCAACACTTAGATTACCTTCAGGCGAAATGAGAATGGTACCGATTATTTGCAGAGCAACTATCGGTGTAGTAGGAAATGTTGACCATAGCCTTATCAATATTGGTAAAGCAGGACGTAAGCGTCACATGGGTATCAGACCTACCGTTCGTGGTTCTGTTATGAACCCTAATGACCATCCACACGGCGGTGGTGAAGGTAAGACTGGTATTGGCCGTTCAGGTCCAGTTACTCCTTGGGGTAAACCAGCTCTTGGATTAAAGACAAGAAAGAAAAAGAAACAATCCAATAAGTTAATCGTAAGAAGAAGAGACGGTAAAGCTTTAAATACAAAATAGTAACCAAAAGTAGAATTCATAAGGAGGTTAGAACCTATGGCTCGCTCACTTAAAAAAGGACCATTTGCAGATGCAAGCTTACTTAAAAAAGTAGATGCTATGAACGAAAAAGGCGACAAATCAGTTATTAAGACATGGTCTCGTCGTTCTACAATCTTCCCACAAATGGTTGGACATACAATTGCAGTTCATGACGGCAGAAAGCATGTACCTGTATATGTTACTGAAGATATGGTTGGACACAAGCTTGGAGAGTTTGTTGCAACCAGAACTTACAGAGGACATGGAAAAGACGAGAAAAAATCAGGCGTTCGTTAATTAGATGTAGTTTGAAAGGAGGTTTCATTCATGGCAAAAGGACATAGATCCCAAATCAAAAGAGAAAGAAATGCAAATAACAAAGATACTAGACCATCAGCAAAGTTATCTTATGCAAGAGTATCTGTTCAAAAAGCATGTTTCGTTTTAGATGCCATTAGAGGCAAAGATGTTAAGACAGCCCTTGGTATTGTAGCTTACAATCCAAGATATGCTTCAAGTATTATAGAAAAATTATTAAAGTCAGCAATTGCAAATGCTGAGAATAACAACGGAATGAATGTAGATAACCTTTTTGTTGAAGAGTGTTATGCAGAAAAAGGACCTACAATGAAGAGAATTAGACCAAGAGCACAGGGTAGAGCTTATAGAATCGAAAAGAGAATTAGCCATATCACTGTCGTGCTTAATGAAAGATAAGGAGGGAAATAATGGGACAGAAAGTTAATCCTCATGGCTTAAGAGTCGGCGTTATCAAAGACTGGGACTCAAAATGGTATGCTGAAGCTGATTTTGCAGATTATTTAGTAGAAGACTATAAGATCAGAAAATACCTTAAGAATAAATTATATAGCTCGGGTGTTTCTAAGATCGAAATCGAAAGAGCATCAGACAGAGTAAAAGTTATCATTTATACAGCTAAACCGGGTGTAGTAATCGGTAAAGGTGGCGCTGAAATTGATAAGGTTAAAGAAGAAGTTCAAAAATTCACTTCTAAGAAGTTAGTAGTTGATATCAAAGAAGTAAAAAGACCAGACAAAGATGCTCAGTTAGTAGCAGAAAACATTGCTTTACAATTAGAGAACCGTGTGTCCTTTAGAAGAGCAATGAAATCATCTATGACTAGAACAATGAAGTCTGGGGTAAAAGGTATTAAGACATCTGTTGCAGGACGTCTTGGCGGAGCAGATATGGCGCGTACTGAGTTCTACAGTGAGGGAACAATACCTTTGCAGACTCTAAGAGCAGATATTGATTATGGCTTTGCTGAAGCAGATACAACTTACGGCAAATTAGGCGTAAAGGTATGGATATACAAAGGCGAAGTACTTCCAACTAAAGGAAATAAGGAAGGGAGCGATAAATAATGTTAATGCCAAAGAGAGTAAAGCGTCGTAAACAATTTCGTGGAAGCATGAAAGGTAAAGCACTAAGAGGTAATAAAATTACTAATGGTGAATACGGTATTGTCGCTTTAGAACCATGTTGGATTAGATCTAATCAGATTGAAGCAGCACGTATTGCTATGACTCGTTATATCAAGCGTGGTGGTAAAGTTTGGATTAAGATTTTCCCGGATAAACCAGTAACTACAAAACCAGCTGAAACACGTATGGGTTCTGGAAAGGGCTCATTAGAATACTGGGTAGCAGTTGTTAAGCCAGGTCGTGTAATGTTTGAGATTTCAGGAGTACCGGAAGAAATCGCTAAAGAAGCATTACGTCTTGCAGTTCATAAGTTACCATGTAGATGTAAAGTAGTTTCTCGCGCAGACTTAGAAGGCGGTGATAACAGTGAAAATTAATAAGTATGTAGAAGATTTAAAAGCAAAATCAGCTGCAGAATTAAATGATGAATTAGTAGCTGCTAAAAAGGAACTTTTCAATTTAAGATTCCAGAACGCAACCAATCAGTTAGATAATACAAGCAGAATTAAAGAAGTTAGAAAAAACATTGCCAGAATTCAGACTATCATTACTGAAATGTCTAAATAAATGCTGATTGATATAAATCTTAGCGAAAGGAGATTATTGTTGTGGAAAGAAATTTAAGAAAAACTCGTACAGGAAAAGTTGTAAGCAACAAAATGGATAAAACAATTGTTGTAGCTGTTGAAGAACATGTTATGCATGCGTTATATAATAAAATTATTAAGAGAACTTTAAAATTAAAGGTTCATGACGAGGACAACTCATGCAACATTGGTGATACAGTTAAAGTTATGGAAACAAGGCCATTATCAAAGGATAAGAGATGGAGACTTGTTGAAATTATTGAAAGGGCAAAATAATTTTTGCTATATATAATTTGAAGGAGGTAACCTAGATGATACAACAAGAGAGTAGACTTAGAGTCGCTGATAATACTGGTGCTAAAGAATTACTTTGTATTAGAGTATTAGGTGGTTCTACAAGAAGATATGCCAGCATTGGCGATGTCATCGTTGCTACTGTTAAAGATGCAACACCAGGCGGTGTTGTTAAAAAAGGTGACGTTGTAAAAGCCGTAGTTGTACGTTCAGTTAAAGGTGCTCGTCGTAAAGACGGTTCTTATATAAAATTCGATGAAAATGCTGCTGTAATTATTAAAGATGATAAAAACCCAAAAGGAACCCGTATTTTTGGACCAGTAGCGAGAGAGTTAAGAGAAAAACAATTTATGAAGATTGTTTCATTAGCTCCCGAAGTATTATAAGGAGGTGCCAAGATGTCAACTATAAAAATAAAAAAAGGTGATACAGTTAAAGTTATCGCTGGTAAAGATAAAGATAAAGAGGGCAAGGTAATTGCCGTTAATATGAAAAACCATACTGCTTTAGTTGAAGGAATCAATAAGATTACGAAACATAGCAAGCCAAGTGCTGCTAATCAGGCTGGTGGAATCATAGAAAAAGAAGCTCCTATTGATATTTCTAATGTGATGTATAGTCATAAAGGAAAAGCTACAAGAATCGGTTTCAAAATGGATGGAGATAAAAAAACTCGTGTAGCAAAGTCAACAGGCGAAGTTATCGACTAATATTAAGAGAGGAGGTCGCAGACGTTGAGCAGACTTAAAGATGAATACAAAAATGAAATAGTAGATGCTATGACTAAAAAATTTGGTTATAAAAATGTAATGCAGGCACCTAAGATTGATAAAATTGTTATTAATATGGGTGTTGGCGAAGCTAAAGATAATGCAAAACTTTTAGATACAGCTGTAAAAGATTTAGAGATCATTACTGGACAGAAAGCAGTTCTTACAAGAGCAAAAAAGTCAGTAGCTAATTTCAAAATCAGAGAAGGTATGCCTATCGGTTGTAAAGTTACATTAAGAGGCGATAAGATGTACGAATTCCTTGATCGTCTTGTAAATTTAGCGTTACCTCGTGTACGTGACTTTAGAGGAGTTAATCCAAATGCATTTGATGGCAGAGGTAACTATTCATTAGGAATTAAAGAACAGCTAATTTTCCCTGAAATTGAATATGACAAGGTTGACAAGGTTAGAGGTATGGATGTAATTTTTGTTACTACAGCTAATACAGACGAAGAAGCTCGTGAATTATTGACATTATTCAATATGCCGTTTACAAAATAGATAGGAGGGAAACTTCATGGCTAAGACTTCAATGAAGGTGAAACAGCAACGTAAACAAAAATTCTCAACAAGAGAATATAGTCGTTGCAGAATATGTGGACGTCCACATGCATATTTAAGAAAATACGGAATCTGTAGAATTTGCTTCCGTGAATTAGCATATAAAGGACAAATACCAGGCGTTAAAAAGGCAAGCTGGTAATAAACGAAAGGAGGCAACTTTAAAATGACTATGAGTGATCCAATCGCAGATATGCTTACAAGAATTCGTAATGCAAATACTGCTAAACATGATACAGTAGATATTCCTGCTTCTAAAATGAAAACAGCTATTGCTGAAATTTTATTTGATGAAGGATATATCAAGAAGTTTGAAATTGTAGATGATGGAAACTTTAAGACAATCCGTGTAGCATTAAAATACGGTAAAGATAAAAACGAAAAGATAATAACAGGACTTAAGAGAATTTCTAAACCAGGTCTTCGTGTTTATGCAAACAAAGAAGAACTTCCAAAAGTACTTGGAGGTCTTGGTATAGCAATAATTTCTACAAACCAAGGTGTTGTTACAGACAAAAAAGCTAGACAGCTTAACGTAGGTGGAGAAGTTTTGGCATTTGTTTGGTGACATTGAACACTTAGCCAGCTCAAGTCTCTGGACGCTGAACGGGATTAGTGTGAAAGTCGTTCCCGAAACTTATGCTGTGGCAAGCCGAAAGGCGCTGACAGAGCATTAGCTAAGTGGAACTGTAGAACTCTTTCACGTAAGCAAAGTAAGTTCAGCAATATTTAATCAAATACAAATCAATCAATCAATTTAGAATAACAGGAGGTACGGGCATGTCACGTATAGGAAGAATGCCAATCGCCATACCAGCAGGTGTAACTGTTGATATAGCAGAAAATAATAAAGTGACTGTAAAAGGTCCAAAGGGAACACTTGAAAGAGTGCTGCCAGTAGAAATGGATATCAAATTAGATGGTGACCAAGTAATTGTAACCAGACCAAGTGATTTAAAGAAGATGAAATCATTACATGGTTTAACAAGAACACTTATCTCTAATATGGTTATCGGTGTAACAGATGGTTATGCTAAAATTCTTGAAATCAATGGTGTAGGTTACAAAGCTGCAAAAGCAGGTAAAAAATTAACTTTATCTTTAGGCTATTCTCATCCAGTTGAGATGGATGACCCTGAAGGATTAGAGTCTGTTGTAGAGGGAAATAAGATTACAATTAAAGGTATCGATAAAGAAAAAGTTGGCCAATACGCAGCTGAAATCAGAGATAAGAGAAGACCTGAGCCTTATAAAGGAAAAGGTATTAAATATGCTGATGAAGTTATTAGACGTAAAGTTGGTAAGACTGGTAAGAAATAATTAAGGAGTGTGTGAAAATGATTAGTAAAAAATCAAAGACGATAATTCGTGAAAACAAACATAGAAAATTGCGTAATCGTTTCAGTGGAACCACCGAAAGACCACGTTTAGCTGTGTTTAGAAGTAATAATCATATGTATGCTCAAATTATTGACGATACAGTTGGAAATACACTTGTTTCAGCATCCACTCTTCAAAAGGATGTGAAAGCTGAAATGGAAAAGACTAATAACGTTGATGCAGCAGCATACTTAGGTACTGTTATTGCAAAAAAGGCATTAGATAAAGGTATTACAACTGTTGTCTTCGATAGAGGCGGCTTCATATATCACGGAAAAGTTAAAGCATTAGCAGATGCAGCTAGAGAAGCTGGATTAAAATTCTAATAAGGAGGAGAACACATGAAACGAGCAATCATTGATGCTAGTCAATTAGAATTAGAAGAAAAAGTAGTATCAATCAAACGTGTTACTAAGGTTGTTAAAGGTGGACGTAACTTCAGATTTACAGCTCTAGTAGTAGTTGGTGATGGTAAGGGACACGTAGGTGCTGGATTAGGTAAAGCCACTGAAATTCCTGAAGCTATTCGTAAAGGAAAAGAAGACGCAGCAAAAAAACTTATTAATGTAACGTTAGATGAAAACGACAGTATTTCACATGATTATATCGGAAAATTCGGTAGTTCAGAAGTATTATTAAAGAGAGCTCCAGATGGTACTGGAGTTATCGCTGGTGGTCCGGCGCGTAGCGTTCTTGAACTTGCAGGAATTAAAAATATCCGTACAAAATCATTAGGTTCCAATAATAAACAAAATGTTGTACTTGCTACAATTGAAGGATTAAGCAAATTAAAGACTCCTGAAGAGGTAGCTAAACTTCGCGGAAAAACTGTTGAAGAGATTCTAGGCTAAGGAGGGTATTTAAAATGGCTGATAAATTAAAAATTACTTTAGTAAAGTCTACAATCGGTTCTATTCCTAAGCAAAGAGCTACTGTTGAAGCATTGGGTCTTAAAAAACTTAACAAAACGGTTGAGTTACCAGACAATAGTTCGACAAGAGGTATGATACAACGTGTTAGACATTTAGTAAAAGTAGAAGAGATATAATATTCGAGAAGGAGGTGTCAGAATGGATTTATCAAATTTAAGACCAGCAGACGGTTCAAAACAAAATGATAATTTCAGAAGAGGTCGTGGACACGGTTCAGGAAATGGTAAGACAGCTGGTAAGGGACACAAGGGTCAAAAGGCTCGTTCAGGCGGCACAAGACCAGGTTTTGAAGGTGGTCAGATGCCTTTATACAGAAGAATTCCTAAAAGAGGATTTACTAATCGTAATACAAAAATTATCATAGGTATTAATATTAGTGCTCTTGAAGTATTCGACAATGATACAGTAGTTTCAATTGAAACTTTACTTGAACAAGGAATTGTTAAGAATCCTAGAGATGGTGTTAAGATTCTTGGAAACGGAGAATTAACTAAGAAGCTTACTGTTCAGGCTAATGCATTTAGTGCAAGTGCTGTAGAAAAAATAGAAGCTCTTGGTGGAAAAACTGAGGTGATCTAGTAATGCTTGTAACACTCCAAAACGCATTTAAAATTAAAGATATAAGAAATAGAATTATATATACATTTTTAATGTTAGTAGTAGTTAGAATAGGATCGCAATTGCCTATTCCTGGAGTAGACAGGACTTATTTCGCAAACTGGTTTGCAAATCAATCTGGTGACGCATTCAATTTTTTTGATGCCGTTACCGGAGGATCATTTTTGCAAATGTCAGTATTTGCGTTAAACATCACACCTTATATTACATCTTCCATCATTATTCAATTATTGACTATTGCAATTCCTAAATTAGAGGAATTGCAAAAGGATGGAGAAGACGGAAGAAAGAAAATACAAAAAATCACACGTTATTTGACTGTTGGATTAGCTTTAATGGAAGCATCAGCAATGGCTATCGGATTTGGTAGACAAGGGTTATTGGAGGAGTATAATTTTGTTAATATAGCTATGGTTATTGTGACTCTTACTGCAGGTTCCGCATTTCTTATGTGGACTGGTGAAAGAATTACAGAGAAGGGTGTTGGAAATGGTATTTCAATTGTACTTTTAATTAACATTATTTCACGTATGCCAGATGATCTTGTTTCACTATATGAACAATTTGTTGCTTCGGCGTCTAATTATGCAAAGGGCGCATTGGCTGTTCTGATTATTATTGCAGTTATAGTTGCAACAGTTGTGTTTGTAGTATTTTTACAAGGTGGAGAAAGAAGAATTCCTGTTCAATATGCTAAGAAGATGCAGGGGAGAAAAATGGTTGGTGGACAATCGACGCATATTCCTTTAAAGGTAAATACTGCGGGCGTTATCCCGATTATTTTTGCATCATCACTTATGCAATTTCCAGTTGTAATTGCTTCATTAATTGGTAAAAATCAAGGCACTGGAATCGGTGCTAAGATTCTGAAAGGATTGACATCTTCAAATTGGTGTAATCCAAAAGAACCTATTTATAGCATAGGACTTTTAGTATATATTGTTTTAGTAATATTTTTTGCTTATTTTTATACATCCATTACATTTAATCCAATGGAAGTGGCTAATAATATGAAAAAACAAGGAGGCTTTATACCGGGTATTCGTCCTGGAAAGCCAACTACTGATTACTTAAATAAAATTTTAAATTATGTCATATTCATTGGAGCGGTAGGACTTATTATCGTAGCTGTTATACCAATAATGTTTTCTGGTATATTCGGTGCCTCCGTATCATTCGGTGGAACATCACTCATTATCGTAGTAGGTGTAATCCTCGAAACATTGAAACAGATAGAATCTCAAATGATTGTTCGTAATTACAAGGGATTTTTAAATGACTAATTCTGGTGCTAAGCTTACCAGATAACATAAATAGTGTTCTGCAGCTTCGGCTGTAGTGCACTATTATAATATTTAAAAAGTGTTAATTATAATTAAAAGATATCCATATAAACTATTTTTTCTAAAGTATAAATTATCCATTTAATGGCAATAATTTAATTGATTGGAGGAAATGTTAGTGAAAATTATTATGCTGGGAGCACCAGGAGCAGGAAAAGGCACACAGGCAAAGCAAATAGCCGATAAGTACAAGATTCCACATATATCGACAGGCGATATTTTTCGAGCTAATATCAAAAATGAAACCGAATTGGGCAAGAAAGCAAAGACATATATGGATCAGGGACTTTTAGTACCAGATGAGCTCACCGTAAACTTGGTTATCGACAGAGTTAAGAATCCAGACTGTATAAATGGATATGTATTGGATGGCTTTCCAAGAACAATTCCTCAGGCTGAAAGTTTAGATGCTGCGTTGGCAGAGCTGGGTGAAAAAATTGACTATGCGATTGATGTTGATGTTCCAGATGAAAATATTATAAGTAGAATGGCAGGAAGAAGAGCATGCCTTTCATGTGGAGCTACATACCATATCAAACACATACCTACAAAAGTAGAGGGTATATGTGATAGATGTGGAAATGAACTCATACTTAGAGATGATGATAAGCCAGATACAGTAAATAAAAGACTTAGTGTTTATCATGAGCAGACACAACCGCTAATTGAGTATTATTCTGCTAAAAAAATACTGGTGGATGTGGATGGTACAAAAGATATGGCAGAAGTATTTCGTGCAATTGTAGAAATTTTAGGAGCATAGACTATGGCTGTAACAATTAAGTCAGATAGAGAAATTGAGCTTATGAGAGAGGCAGGAAAAATTCTTGCAAATGTTCATAAGGAACTGGAAAAAGTGATAAGACCAGGAATATCTACGATGGATATCAACAAAATAGGTGAAGACATTATTAGAAGCTATGATTGTATTCCGTCTTTCCTCAATTATAATGGGTATCCTGCGTCCATATGTGTTTCAATTAATGATGAGGTCGTACATGGTATTCCTTCTAAGGATAGAATTCTTATGGAGGGTGATATTATAAGTCTGGATGCCGGTGTTATTTATAAGGGCTTTCATTCAGATGCGGCACGTACTCACGCAGTAGGAGAGATTAGTGCTGATGCGAAAAAATTAATTGAAGTAACAAAACAGAGCTTTTTTGAAGGAATTAAATTTGCTAAAGAAGGTAATCATCTATTTGAAATTTCAGAAGCGATTGGCAGATATGCTGAAAGTTTTGGTTATGGTGTAGTTAGAGATTTAGTCGGTCATGGCATTGGTTGTAATTTACATGAAGATCCCCAAATACCAAATTTCAAGCAGAGAAGAAGAGGTTTAAAACTCCAGGCAGGAATGACACTTGCAATAGAACCTATGATTAATGCGGGGCGTTATGACGTGGAATGGTTGGAAGATGATTGGACTGTAGTGTCAGAGGACGGTTCTTTATCAGCTCATTATGAAAATACTGTACTTATTACAAAAGGTGAACCTGAGTTATTAACCATGTATGAATAATAAATCACAGCATCATAAATAGGTAAGTACAGGGAGTAATCATATGGAGCGATTTGAAATTGGTATGTTAGCTGTATCAAAGGCAGGACATGATAAAGATATGTTATATGTAATAATTGGAATAGACAAAGAATATGTATATTTAGTAAATGGTAAAAATCATACTTTAAATGCGCCTAAAAAGAAAAACAGAAAACATATTCAAATTATAAAGTATGTCGATGAACAATTAAAAAGCAGGCTAATTGAAAACAACAATATTCAAAATGAAGACATTAAAAGAGTGATTAAGCTTTTTTGTTTGAAAAATAGTAAATGAGGTTATTCTCATATCAATAAAATAATGTATCGTTACGATCTAGTTTAGTGAAAAGATGCCATGAAAGGAGAAATCAAACAATGTCAAAATCAGATGTTATCGAAATTGAAGGAACTGTTATTGAAAAGCTACCTAATGCAATGTTTCAGGTTGAGCTTGAAAATGGTCATAAGGTTTTAGCTCATATAAGCGGTAAATTAAGAATGAACTTTATTCGTATTCTACCGGGAGATAAAGTTACAATTGAACTCTCACCATATGATTTATCAAAGGGTAGAATCATATGGAGAGATAAATAGAAAACACTTGCTATTTACAAAATATAGTGTTATAATACAAAGCGAACTTTTTTGAAAATGCCCGTGTGTAAGTGCGCCTTTTAAGGGGTATTTATGGGCTCGCTGTGGAAAGGAGGATTTTACCATGAAGGTTAGATCATCAGTAAAACCTATTTGCGAAAAATGCAAAATTATCAAAAGAAAAGGTAGCATTAGAGTAATTTGCGAAAATCCTAAACACAAACAAAGACAAGGCTAATTTAGGGTTTAGTTTTTGTTATGTAAATACATGAGAAGACTCATGTATGACTAGAAGTAATATTTACTTCGAGTAACTTATTTTTTTAGTGCGGCTGCAGTATGAACCACTAGGCTAAGTTGTTCGTGCTGATATCATAGATTACAGACATACATGCCTGCCTGTAATTTTTGGAATGAAGTTTATTCCAAATGTGCAATTAAAATGTGAGATACTCACGGTTATTGCTTTTAATACCGGTAATTTATTATCGGAAAGACTGCGATCTATCTAATCACAGTTGGATACGCTTTAGTATCTCAATTAGGGACAATATTAATACAGTGGCAAAAGCATCGTACACATTTCAGACACTGCAATGCAGTGGGCTGCGAAGTTATTGCTGCTCAGAAGAAAATGGAGGAATATTCACATGGCTCGTATATCTGGTGTAGATTTACCAAGAGAAAAACGTGTTGAAATTGGTTTGACTTATATTTACGGAATTGGTAGAGTAAGCTCAAACAGAATTTTGGAACAAGCAAAGGTTAGTCCTGACACTCGCGTTAGAGATTTAACAGATGAAGAAGTGAAAAGAATTAGTGCTGTTATTGAAGAAAGTCAAACAGTAGAAGGTGATTTGAGAAGAGAAATCGCTTTAAATATTAAGAGATTACAGGAAATCGGATGCTATAGAGGAATCCGTCATAGAAAAGGACTTCCGGTTCGTGGTCAGAAGACTAAGACCAATGCAAGAACAAGAAAAGGTCCTAAGAGAACTGTTGCAAATAAGAAAAAATAAAAAGTGAATGCTTATAAAATACAAGCTGTAAGTGCGGTATTAATTTAGGTTGAACTTTGTTATTCGTTTTGTAGTAAAATAAAACGAAAGTTGAAATTGAACTTAGAAATGTGTAACAATCTTTAAAGCACTTAACGAAATAAGAGTAAGTACGAACTTTGCTATGGGTTTCTTGTTAAAATTGAGCATAGCGAGAATTGAACTTAGAAACTGCATAGCTACATCTAATAAAGAAATAACAAAGAAAGTAGGTTAGTTTAAATGGCTAAAAAAGTTACCAAAAAAGTGACAAAAAAGCGCGTAAAGAAAAACGTTGAACGCGGACAGGCACATATTCAGTCATCTTTTAATAATACAATTGTTACATTAACAGATGCTGAAGGAAACGCTCTATCATGGGCAAGTGCTGGTGGTCTGGGATTTAGAGGTTCAAAGAAATCTACTCCATATGCAGCTCAGATGGCAGCTGAAACAGCTACAAAGGCAGCATTAGTTCATGGCCTTAAGACAGTAGACGTTATGGTTAAGGGACCAGGATCAGGAAGGGAAGCAGCAATCCGTGCACTTCAGGCTTGCGGTCTTGAAGTAACAAGTATAAAGGATGTAACACCAGTTCCACATAATGGATGTCGTCCACCAAAACGCAGAAGAGTCTAATAGGAGGTGTAATGAGATGGCAGTAAATAGAGTTCCTGTTCTTAAAAGATGTAGATCACTTGGTTTAGAACCAATGTACTTAGGAATAGATAAAAAATCAAATAGAGAACTTAGAAGAGCTAACAGGAAGATGAGTGAATATGGTCTTCAGCTTAGAGAAAAACAAAAAGCAAAATTCATATATGGTGTATTAGAGAAACCATTTCATAATTATTATGAAAAAGCTGATAAAATGCGTGGAATGACAGGCGAAAACCTGATGATTTTACTTGAGCGCAGATTAGATAATGTGATTTTTAGAATGGGCTTTTCCAGAACTAGAAAAGAAGCCAGACAGATTGTTGACCATAAGCATGTATTGGTAAATGGAAAGAGAGTAAACATACCTTCTTTCTTAGTAAAAGCTGGAGACACAATCGAGATTAGAGAAAAATCTAAAGGATCTCAAAGATACAAAGACATCTTGGAGACAACTGGAGGAAGATTAGTTCCAGAATGGTTAGATGTTGATCAGGAAAATCTAAAAGGTACAATCAAAGAACTTCCAACTAGAACAGTAATTGATGTTCCGGTTGATGAGATGCTTATTGTCGAATTATATTCAAAATAAAATATCTTGTTTTTATTTATTTACAAGGGTTAAAATACATCTTAACCTTAAAGTGTTTATACTTTAAGGTTAATGATTATTCATAACAAGTGAAGCGGCTTGCCGATTCATCTTGTATACGCGAGTAAAGAGCCAATTAAAGCTTGCCTGTACTTGGTGACTATCGCGTTAAACCGCAGGAAACACGCTTTGCGAGTTTCCTATGCTTTTTGAGTATTTTTCACCCTCAATACTATATAACCCAAAAAGGAGGGGCTTTGTAGTGTTCGATTTTGAAAAACCAAAAATTGAGATTGCTGAAATCTCAGAAGATAGAAAATATGGAAAATTTGTTGTTGAGCCACTTGAAAGAGGTTATGGTACAACTCTTGGTAACTCTTTAAGAAGAATCATGCTATCTTCATTACCAGGTGCTGCTGTAACACAAGTTAAGATCGAAGGGGTTTTGCATGAATTCAGCTCTATTCCTGGTGTTAAGGAAGATGTAACTGAAATTATCATGAACATTAAGAGCTTGGCTATTAGAAATAGTAGTGATACGAATGAGTCTAAAGTCGCTTATATTGAGTTTGAAGGCGAGGGCGTAGTAACAGCTGCTGATATTCAGGCAGATTCAGATATTGAAATTCTGAATCCAGATTTAGTTATTGCAACACTGAATGGAGGAGCGGACAGCAAATTGTTTATGGAACTTACTATCAATAAAGGTAGGGGATATATCAGTGCTGACAAAAATAAGCATGATGATTTACCAATTGGTGTTATAGCAATTGATTCAATTTATACTCCTGTTGAGCGTGTCAATTTGACTGTTGAGAATACTCGTGTTGGTCAGATTACTGATTATGATAAGCTTACATTGGATGTATTTACAAATGGGACACTTGTTCCTGACGAAGCAGTCAGCTTAGCTGCAAAAGTTTTAAGCGAGCACTTAAATCTGTTCATTGATCTGTCAGAAAATGCTAAAACAGCAGAAGTTATGATTGAAAAAGAAGACAATGAAAAAGAAAAAGTACTTGAGATGAACATAGACGAGTTGGAGCTTTCTGTACGTTCTTATAACTGTTTAAAGAGAGCTGGAATTAATACGGTTGAAGAGCTAACAAACAGGACATCAGAAGATATGATGAAAGTTCGTAATCTTGGACGTAAATCGTTAGAAGAGGTTCTTGCTAAATTAAAAGAACTTGGACTTCAATTAAATCCGAGTGACGAATGAATATGGTAGCGGTTTTGTTACCGTAATGTTACAATTTATGGATTAATAGCATTTAGTTAGTAAGACCGAAGAAGCGTAGCTAAATGTTCCACAAATGGAGGTAAATAGAAATGGCAAAATATAGAAAACTTGGAAGAACTTCAAGTCAAAGAAATGCATTAATCAGAAATCAGGTTACTAATCTTATTCATAATGGTAAAATTGTTACAACTGATGCGAAAGCAAAAGAAATTCGTAAAATTGCTGAGAGCATGATTGCTTTAGCAATTAGAGAAAAAGACAATTTTGAAGAAGTATCTGTTAAGGCAAAAGTAGCTCGTAAGGATGCTGATGGCAAGAGAGTGAAAGAAGTTGTAGATGGAAAAAAAGTTACTGTTTATGATGAAGTAGAAAAGACGATTAAAAAGGATAACTCTTCTCGTTTACATGCAAGAAGACAAATGCTTAAAGTTCTTTATAATGTAACAGAGATTCCAGCTGCTGTGGCAGGAAAGAAAAAAAATACAAAAGAAGTTGATTTAGTTGCAAAATTATTTGATGAAATTGCTCCTAAATGTGCAGCACGTACGACTCAAGGTGGTTATACCAGAATCGTTAAGATTGGTCAACGTAAGGGTGACGCTGCAATGGAAGTATTATTAGAGATTATATAATGAAATGTACCTACTGTATAGCTAATGTGCAGTAGGTTTTTTATATACTAATAACTTGCCAAAATTAGAAATTGATGTTATAATTTTTAGATAAAGGTAGATAAAAATTTCCTAATATAGAGGCGTGTTACTGTTAATTCAGGCAAGACCTATTAAGGATGGTATAGAAATATATCATTTTTGGTGGGTTTTTTTTATTTCCTTTCGTAAATGGCTTGTTTTAAAACAGCATGAATATAAAATGAAAAGGAGTAAAAATATGAACTTTCAAAAACTAGCTGCTGACATTCTTAAAAATGTCGGTGGAAATGAAAACATTATTAGTTTGGTACACTGTGCTACGCGCTTGCGTTTTACTTTAAAAAATGTATCAAAAGCAAATGAGGAAAAGATCAAGGAACTTCCAGGAGTAATTGGGGTGGTTAATAAAGCTCAGTTTCAAGTGGTAATTGGAAATGATGTAGCCTTTGTTTATAATGAGTTAATAAAATTAGGTGATTTAAAAAAGCAAGAATCAGAAAATAGTGGAAAGTTTAAAGGTAATATTTTTGAAAGGCTTATTTATGTTATAACAGGTATTTTTCAGCCTTTAATTGCTGCAATAGCCGCAGCTGGTATGCTTAAGGCAGTTCTTTTGATACTTACGAACTATTTTGGCTTAAGTAAAGATGGACAGAATTATCAAATCATTAATTTTGTTGCTGATGCGGCATTTTACTTTTTACCAATATTAATTGCACATTCTACGGCAGTGAAGTTTAAAACAAACCAATACCTTGCTATGGCAGTTGGAGCATTGTTAGTTCATCCTTCTCGATAAGATAGAAAAAGATGGGACGATACAAGATGATTATAGAATAGAATATTTTAAGTCACATTTTAAAGAAATGGCATTGGCGATTGAGGAAGGAGTGGATCTTATGGGGTATACCTCCTGGGCATGTATTGACTTAGTATCTGCTTCCACTTCTCAAATGAGCAAGCGCTATGGTTTTATTTATGTGGATGTAGATGATTATGGAAATGGAACATACGAAAGAAGAATGAAAAAATCATTTGAATGGTATAAGAAAGTGATTGAATCAAATGAAATAGTGATATAATATCAAGATAAATTGAGGAAGCAAGCAAATGAGTTTAAAATTGGTGAATATGCCGTTAATTTCTTAAATCAGAAATTTCAAATTAATCTACCAGAGGAAGAGGCAGGAAATATCGCATTTCATTTTGTCAATGCACAAACTAACGAAAAAGATATGTATCAAACAATGATGATTGCAAATATAATGAAAGATATACTTAACATAGTGAAGCTGCATTTTAAAATTATACTTGATAAGGATTCCCTAAATTATATTCGATTTATTACGCATATCCAGTTCTTTAGTCAAAGATTATTAGAAGATAGGTTTATTGATTCAAAAGATGATTTTTTGTATAATCAAATCAAATTAAAATACTCAAAAGAACTAGAATGTAGTCAACGAATTAATAACTATATACAAAGTACCTTTGGAAAAGAGCTGTCAAAAGATGAAATAGTATATTTGGTTCTTCATATCAATCGAGTGACAGAGCGGGTAAAGAGTTAAAGGAGTTAAGATGAAGATAACAAAAATAGATGTGTACTATGTATTAAAAAAAGCGGATAAAATAAGCATAAGTGGCGATAATATTTCCTGGTCTATGTAAGAAGAAAAAGACAATATATAAGCGAGAACAATGCGCGTATATATTGTCTTTTTTTTAGCTGGAACTATATTGCGAGTATTTTTTTGGTGAGATACCAACCGCTTTTGTAAATGCCTTTAAAAAGTTGCTATAATCATGGAAACCACTTTTTTCACATACTTCCGTGACACTAAGTCCTACATTAAGAAGTGATTTGGCGATACTAATTCTTCTGGCCGTTAGATACTTGTTAATCGTAGTGCCTGTTTCAGCTTTAAAAATGCGGCATATATAGGACTCACTTAGATAAAAATGATCAGCCAGGCACTTAATGGTTATGTCATTACGTATATTTTTATTCAAGTATTTCAGGATATCAGCTACTTGACTGTTATACTGATAACTTTCACCCGCTGCTTCTAAATCACATTGAGCCTGAAATTGACTGTTAATCAGAACCATAAGCTCAGTGAATGCTGTTTGTTCTAGGATATCACTGCCAAAACCAGATAAGCTGGCCATTTTATGAATATAATAGATAAATCGCTGTTGTTGTTCTTTGGATAATTCTACCCTATGTGAAAATTCATTTGGTCGATGTGAAAAACAATAGTCTAAGTTTGTCTCTGGTGTGGATAACTGTTTCAAATAGTCTGGGTGAATGGATATGATAATTCTTTCATGAACCATAGAGTCAATCTGATCTAGATAATGGCTTTCATATTGATTGATAATAAAAATATCACCAGCATGAATCTCATAATATTTATTGTCTATCAGAAATCGCTTACCACCAGATACAGAATAGTATATTTCATAACAATCGTGAATGTGCATTGCCATTGGTTTTTCTTCATTATAAAGATGAGCAATTGCAAAACGCTTGGTTTGTATACATTCTGATATAGCCTTTTTGCATGAAGTAAATTCGATCAAAAAATCGCTCCTTTCTATAGTTTAGTTACTTAAAATAAACATCAATATAAGCTAATTATAGTATATCAGTTCAATATTTTCAAGTTTTTAGCCAATAAGTGCAAAGAATTTGCTAATTTTGTATGCTATACTAATGATATCAAATTAATTTAAATTGACTTTAGTCAAATATTTTCAAAGAAAGGGAGTAGAATCATGGAAATTAGAACAGCATCATCTCCAAAAGATGTAAAACACTACACAACAGATAGACTTAGGGAAGAATTTCTGATTCAGGAATTATTTGTCCCAGGAGAAATTAAGACGGTATATAGTCATATAGACCGTATTATTACAGGAGCAGCAGTACCAATAAAGCCTTTAATATTAACCGCAGGAGATGAAATCAGAGCAAAATATTTCTTACAAAGACGTGAGCTGGGAGTAATAAATATTGGAGGAAAAGGTACAATTACTGTAGATGGTAAAGATTATAAACTAGATTATAAAGACGGAATGTATATTGGCATGGGAGCAAAGGAAATAACATTTTCAAGTATGAATGAAAATGATGCGGCTAAATTCTATTTCAATAGTGCTCCGGCACATACAACATATAAAACCGTATTGATTAAGCCGGAAGATTGTGTAAGGGTTGAACTTGGAAGTATGGAGGAAGCGAATCACAGAGTAATTACAAAATACATTTTACCTGGACAAGTAGAAAGTTGTCAGCTGGTTATGGGAATGACTTCATTAAAGCCTGGAAGCGTTTGGAACACGATGCCATGTCATACTCATGACAGAAGGATGGAAGTCTATTTATATTTTGAATTGCCAGAGGATGCAGTTGTTTTCCATTACATGGGAGAGCCAACTGAGACAAGACATATAGTTATGAGAAATGAAGAGGCAGTAATTTCCCCAAGTTGGTCCATTCATTCCGCTTCTGCTACCAGAGCATATACCTTTATATGGGGAATGGTAGGAGAAAATCAAGACTTTGATGATATGGATGCGGTTGCTATGAAGGATATCAGATAGACTATAGCTTTCATACTAAGTCATAAAAACGTTTGATACACGCATATAGGTAACTAAAAATAGAGAATTTATTGATAATGGAGGAATTAAAATGGCAGTATTAGATAGTTTTTCATTAAAAGGAAAAGTAGCACTTGTAACCGGCGCATCATATGGAATCGGTTTTGCAATTGCAAGTGCATATGCAGATGCAGGCGCAACTATTGTATTTAATGATATCAAACAGGAATTAGTAGATAAAGGTATCGCAGCATATGCAGAAGCCGGAATAAAGGCTCATGGCTATGTGTGTGACGTAACTAATGAAGAGCAAGTTAATGCAATGGTAGCTAAAATAGAAAAAGAGGTTGGTATAATTGATATTTTAGTGAATAATGCTGGTATTATAAAACGTATTCCAATGTGTGAAATGTCAGCAGCAGACTTTAGACAGGTAATTGATGTAGATTTAAATGCACCATTTATCGTTTCTAAAGCAGTGATACCATCTATGATTAAAAAAGGACATGGAAAAATTATTAACATCTGTTCCATGATGAGTGAATTAGGACGTGAAACAGTATCTGCTTATGCAGCAGCTAAGGGTGGTCTAAAAATGTTAACAAAGAATATTTGTTCTGAATATGGCGAGTATAACATTCAGTGTAATGGTATTGGACCTGGATATATCGCCACACCACAAACAGCTCCTTTAAGAGAAATTCAACCAGATGGCTCTAAACATCCATTTGACCAGTTTATATTAGCTAAAACTCCGGCTAACCGTTGGGGAGAAGCACAAGATTTGGCAGCACCGGCAGTATTTTTAGCTTCGGACGCATCAAACTTTGTAAATGGACATGTGCTTTATGTAGACGGTGGTATTCTAGCTTATATTGGAAAACAGCCAAAATAATTTTATTATAATATGGACACTATATTATCCTTGACATGTGCATTATACTCTCATGTTTGACAGTTGTAACGTTAAAAAAGGCTGGAATCCACTGTATTTACTGGATTACGGCCTTTTATAATTCTCATAAAAAGTGAGTAATGTTTT
>NZ_QICS01000004.1 GCF_003201285.1 Lachnotalea glycerini | reverse complement strand
ACTTAAGAGCTGTCCTTTGGCATCATATGTATAGATGGTTCCTGCTCCTGCCTCTTTTTCGGCTTCATATTCCTTAGGACGGATAACCTTAACGAGCTGCCCATCGGTATCATAGAACTGTCTGGTTACCCCTCCATCCCGCTCGGTACGGCGGATTTCGCGGTTTAGCAGGTCGTATTCGATTTTGGTTTTACGTCCCTGATTATCGGTTATCTCTATGAGATTTCCGGCTTTATCATACGCAAAATGGGTGGTATTGTGTATTTTGCTTTTCTTCTCTTTGTGTGTTTCTTCGATTAAGCGGTCGGCTGCATCGTATTCCCGAAGAATTTCTCCGCCCGAGGGCAGTTGAATGCGGGTTTGATTACCGTTTTTATCGTATTCATAACGTACCGATACGGCTTCTTTTCCACAGCCTGATAAATCGGCACGTTTCAGCACCCGAATCAAACGGCCTCCCTCATCATAAAAGTAGCGCATGATCTGTTCGGTGCTTTGATTGATTCTTCGCTTTTCCAGCGTTCTTCTGCCTTTTTTGTCATAAGCGTATTGCAGCACGGCTCCGGTGCAGTCGCTGACTTTTATCAAACGATCCTGCTTATCGTATCCGTAGGAAATGATGTGGGTTTCTCCCTCCTGGCTTTCCTTGGTCTGGTAATCGCGGTAGCGTTTTTCTTTGATTAAGTTTCCTGCCAGATCGTATTCGTATTGGATGAACTGATACCATACCGTTTCGTCCCGGTATTCCATGGGAGTGCGGCTTTGTGTCAGCCAGCCAAGGCTGTTATAGGAATATAATTCTCCAATCGTTTCGGTTGTCTCTTTGGCGTTGCCTTCTTTGGTATCGTTTCCTTGTGTGTTGTCTCTTTGCGTATTCACTGCAAGGCAGTTTTTTCCATGAACTGCTTTGACCAGATTTCCGGCTAAGTCATAGGTGTACTGGTAGAGGATTTCTCCCTCTGGTCCTGCGATCTGAATCAATCGGTTAGTGCTGTCGTATTGGTATTGATAACCTGGACCATTATCGGTCTTTTCCTCATACTGTGTCGGATTGCATACCTTTTTGATGTTTCCGTTTGCATCGTACCAGATGCGCCGGATTCCTCCGTCCGGGTACTCGATTTTGTATTTATGGTCACCAGAATCGTAATGGTTTTGGATGCCTTCTCCGTCCTTGTCTTCTTTTTGGTAGGCATTGGGATGAATTTCTTTGACCGGGTTTCCCTCTCCGTCTAAAAGCAGGGCGTACACGCCTCCCACCGCATCGATGTGCATGGTCTGATGGTGAAATGCATCGTATTGGTAACGATCCCCGGATTCAGCCCCCATTGTTTCTTTGTAAAGATTGGGAGACACCACCTGCACCAAGTCAAGCACTCCGTCGTAGACATAACGGCTTGTATGTCCGAGTGGATTGGTTGCTTGACATAAAAGGTCATAATGATTGTAGGCGTATCGGCTGGTTCCGTCTGCGTCTGTACGGGTCATTAAGCGCCCTGCCGCATCATAGGTGTAGCTGGTTTTCTCTCCATTTGCATTCACATAGATCTGCTCTTCACCAAAGAGATGACCGTATTCATAGCTTTCCCGATTGCCGTTTGGATCTTCAAAAGAGGTGATTCTTCCATAGGCATCATAGGTAAAGTGGTAACTGCGGCTTCGATTGTCGTCCACCTTTTGGATTTCTTCTATCAGATTTCCTGCTAAGTCATAGGTATATCGACTGTCCATTTTGGCATTGTCCCATTTATGAATGCAGTTTCCGCTTTCATCGTATTCATAGTAAAGCGTAAGACCGGATGGCTCGCTGCGTCTGAGCAAATGACCGCTTTCATCGTATTCTTGTCTGGTTTCATTTTCGTTTCGGTCTTTTTCCCATACTCTGTTTTCCCATGCATCGTAACCGTATTCCTCAAAGGTACCATCTTCGTATTCGGTTTTGACAAGCTGTTTTAACAGGTTATAGTGATACTTAATCTCTTTCCCATTGTTCGGTGCCAGATAGGTATTGACTCGGTTATCTTCTTCATAGAGCAGGATGTATTCCTGACCGTTTGAAAGACTTTGCTTTGTCACGCGGCCTTTGTGGTCATATTCGTTGTGAACATAGGTGATGCCGTTGGCATCGGTAATCTCATTGACTCTTCCTCTGGTATCGTATCCGTAGGTTTCTGTTTTTTCATTAACCATGGTGACAGCGATCAGATAATCATCCTGATAACGGTATTCCACCGTTCGTCCAATACAGTCTTTCATACTGACCAGCTTATCTTTTTCCCAGGAAAGCATCAGGTATTGACCACTGGCAAAGCTGATTTTTGTCAAGGTATCTTGGTTATACTCATATCGCGTCTGATTGCCATTTCGGTCTGTGATGGAAAGAAGTCTGCCCTCCCTGTCATAGAACCAGCTCGTCTTTGCTGTTTGGTTGGTCAGACGATATCCTTCTCGTTCTTCAGTAAGGCAAAGACGCGTGGTTCCTCCTCTCCGATTTCGATAACCCTCTGCGGTTTTTAAAAAAGTCTCCGTATGCTGGTCTGGAAGTAGAATTTCTATCTTTTCGTCCTCGATATCGGCATGACTGAAAATGCTTAAGGTCCAGCCCTTTCCGACTGGGGAGTCTTCCTCTGACAGAAGGGATTCATACGTTCGCTCAATGGCCGTGGAGCCTGTGATGTCATTGATTAGCATATCACACTGTTCAATCAGATAACTTCCAGTTACCATGTCAATTGGCTCGCCGTTTTTACAACGGTTGGCCGAATATTCATCCAGCTTTGCCTTGGCATTTTTTTTGACGTTATTCACCGTGTCTTTGGCTTTTTGTATGTTCTGCTTTCTGGTTTCCTTTCGCTGTTGACGTTCTGCTTCTTTCTCTCCGCGGGTCTTAAACCGTTCTTTTCCATCCTCTCCTTTTGTCTTTGATTTCTCTACTTTTGATTTGGCAACGTTTGAGGATGCCTGAATGATACTCATCACATCCTGACGGCATTGTGGGTCATTCATGTCGAACGTGCCGTTACTAATGGCAGTTCCAATATCCCAGACAGCCATACCTGTGGTTAGAACCAAGTTTAGATTGCTTGCTCCACTGCTTAACATTTTTGCAACTTTTATTACGGTCCCAATTTTTTTAACTGTTTTTGCAAATTTTCCGGCAGTGACAGCTGCTTTTGCGGCACCGGCTACTGTATTGGCACCTGGAATTAAGGATAAAGCAGCGGTTCCTGCTGAAATAGCAGCACCCATATAGTCCCCTCTTGCCAGACTAATTCCTGCATTCACAAGATTTGCCGCTGTGGATACACCTGGGATTGGAAGAGCACCTACAATATCAAGCGCACACTGAGTGACATCCAATATCATATCCTTCCATGTATAGTTAGCATCCTCCAGATGTTCAAAGGTGGCACTGCGGTCTGTTCCAAGCTGCATATAGGCATTGGTACGAATCTGAATTACCCCTCCTGCAAAGGTGACACAAGTGGTTCCCACCTGCATAATCAATTTATCTAAAGATAGTATGCGGGCTGCTCCATCCTCAAATTCCAAAGCGGCTTCTGCTTCTGCCTCGCTTTCTGTTCCTGCACTGCCTCCGATGCGCCCGGTTAGCTCTTGTAACGTTCCTACCACCTGAAAGGGTGCTTCTATCGTCTGTATCACATTTTGCTTTAAAGCATTATAGCTTCTTGAAGCGAGCAGGGACATGGCATCAAATTCCATCGTTCCGCCATCTGATGTGTATTTCGTGTCTCCTTCTCCATACATCTGGTCAAATTGCTGTTTTAGTTCATCGATTCCACTATAGGTTCCATTTAAGGCCTGTATGTTTATTTTCTCATCCGCTTTTATGCTGATGTCTTTTGTGCTTTGTATTTCGATTCCTGTTTCATCATTGAAGGTGATTTTTGCCTGCTCTCCTCCGTTTCCGTCATATTCTGAGCGATTCCCGATAAAGTCTGCTTCTTTTTCTGCAAATTTCACCATCCGGTTATTGGCGGTCATCATCTTGTTTTTTGTATTGGAAAAGTCAGGGCTTTGATTCACATGGCGGCTTCCTAAGCATACGATTTTTTCACTGTCTCCGGTTTCATAGTAGACAAATACGGTATCTCCAATGTCTGGCATAGAATAAAAGTAGTTACTTACGGGGCTTGCATAGGGCATCCACCTTGGCGCATCGTTTGGTGTATGGAAATCTACTTTTACGTTCGTTCCATCGATTGCAGTTACGGTTCCTGTCAGGATACTGGAACGTTTTGTTGTCCCCTGAGAGCGGGAAACCTCTGGCATGACCCCTTCTGCATTAACTAAAGTAATCCGATTGACCAAAACTCCTTGGCTTGCTTTTATTTCGCTTTGGGTAACCGTTTGTGTCCTGCCCTCATAGTGAATCGCATATCCTGCTCCAATGGTAAGGTCGCAGATTGTTAGTGTAGTCTCTTCAAATTCAAAGACAGAGGCACTTTGACTAGCGCCTGCCTGAATGGCTCTTACCTTGTCCACATTTCTTCCTTTCGATAACGAAAGAATCGTTCCTGCTTCCTTTATGGTAAAAGGTTGATTCCCGACATGTATCTGGCATCCATTTGTCTTACTGTTAACAAATACTTGCTTTCCATACTGATTCGCAATTCTGCGGTTAAATACCCAATCTGTTTCTTCCTCCTGGGACAACATTTCCGGCACTGTCAAGTCGGAATCCACCTGTACCAATGTTTGATTACCAATTCCTTGATTCAGTATTCCTAGTAATGTCTTTCCTGTACTTTGAAAAGTCTTTGTTTTGCTTTGTTGATCCGTTTGTATGGATAAGGTCTTAGCTTGAACCTGTACTTCTGTATACTCTGTCTCCTTTTGCAGCTGAATTGCTGTACAGATTCCCGAAAAAATACATGCCCCTGTTTCATCCAGAACCTGTAGCTGACTGCCTTGATAGCGCAGTGCATCCGTAGACTCCATCTGTTTTTTGGAAAGAAAGCTCACCCTTAGAATGCCGTGTTCATTGGCCTTTTCTATGATGTGAATGTCCTTTATGTATCGTGCTTCCATTTCCGAAAGTAGCACAAGCTGCCCTAATCCAGTCATTTCCTCTTTTGCCATACATTCTCCCTCCTTGTATGTTTAATTCCTATGTCTTACCTTGTCAACTGCCACGAGTAAGACAACTGCCAGAACTAGAAATACTACTGCTGAAATTCCAACTCGAATCATAAATAAGGTAAACTCATGTTCTTCATTCCATTCATTATCGATTGCATACAGAACATAGTCAGGGTTAGCCCCATATTGGCTGCATATCTCGTTCAGATACGACCTTGTTTCCTTTCCTGTTGTTTTCCTTATTCCAAGTGGAAGTGTAACTGTCTCCCCTTTTTCGATTGCCTTTCTATAGGTATCACTAAATTGTGCCAGAATATAAGAATCATCTGGTAGCTGAATCAAATTATATTCGATATAATGGGACGCTGCCATAATAGCACTATCGGTAACTTCTGCTGCTTTTCTGCCTGTCGTGTACAACCTACCGCTGTTATTTCTTCCTTTCGTAATTTGATATGGATCCAGCCACGGCTTCAAGCCATATACCCCTGTCTTTATTACCTTTTGAGGGGTAACCGTGATATACTGTGAACCTGTCATTTCTTCAAATTCTTCACTTCCTGTAAGCCTTGGCACATCTTCTCCGGCCACTTTTCCTGTATAGGCACCGTTATCACCTGCTGGAATATCGGTCAGACTAACCGTCTTACTCTCCTTTTTCAGCCATCCCTCTGGATTTATCTTTGTAAAAAGAAAGAACGCTGCTATCAGACAGAATATTACAACAATAATTGGCAATATTCCTATTTTTCCCTTATCACTCATAAATACCTCCTCATTCATTTGGTCTTTTCCATTTTGATTTACTCCCTTGGTTGTTCTAAATTGCTTAACTTCTTCCAAACAGCATAAGTTATCTTGATTCTTTTGTTCCTCTTAATTCTCCTCTTCCAACTCATAATCTTCATTATGCTTCTTTCTTTTCCTGCAAAACTATGTTTAAAGTCATTCCGATGAATACTGTACTTCTTTTATTTGATAAAGAATTATTGACTGCTTTTTTTACATTAACGCAATTTCTTACGACTAAACTATTCAATTACTTTTTTGTTTTTTAAGTACTTTAAAATATCTTTAATCTCTATTTCAATCTCAAAATGGTCTCCAGCAGTATGTGCTGTAGCAAAACTGATTCCTAAATAATCCTCAGTAAGATAGCTAAAGCAATCTGAACCCAATTCATTATCCGCTTGCCTAAATACATTTATAAAATCATCATCATCATATTCCAATTTTTCTTTATATACAATTTCCAAATCTGGATTTTTGTTAATAAATAGACGTAACACTTCTCTAATCTCTTTAACAAACCCATAATCAACATTTATCATATCTCTAAGTTGTAGTCGGGTTCCTTTATTTAAATCAATATTAATCGTAGTGAGTATTGATCTTGAATAAGCAGAGTCTTTTACAAAAACATCGCCCGTATATTTCACGCTTAAGCAATTATTATTTTGATTTAAAATTTGATATTCTATAAACAACTTTATATCTTCTACACCATTTTCTTCAATAAACGGTTCACCCTGTAAGTCTAATTCTCTAAAGGCTTCTTTTTTCAACAAATCATTAATACGTTGTTGTATTTCAGCGTCTTTTAATCCCGAAATATTTGGATAAGAAACGTTCACATCATTTTTTGTGTATGTTAAACTTGATATATTATAAGTGTTATTAGCTTGAAACCGAGTTCTAGATGTCATATGTATACCAACATAAAACAATGCTAAAAAAAATAATATAACAATAAACACTTTTAATCTTTTTTTTCTCATTTCACTCCTCCCAAAATAATGTTTAATTAGGCGTTTTAGAGACGCGAAAGCGATAAACTTGTTTCGCAATTATCTACAATGTTTTATTGATAATTTCAGAATTCAAATTTATTTATCCCAACGACTATATCTTTTAATGTGAATTTTTATCATAACTATTCGTAAGCACTTAAAACTTCATTAAACCGTTCTTGTCTATCACTCCACTCTCCTGGATCCTTTTTTGAATCAGCATTACCCCTATTAATTGCATTGGATACTCGTTTATAAATCATAATATCGTCTAAATTATCATCATTTCCATCTTGAATAATTTTGTTAATTTCATTTTTATTCCAATAATATCCCGCCGCTTCCCAAGCATATTTTGTAATAATATAATCAGCTCCTCTTTTCATGATTTCTGCATCATAGCCATATTTTATTTCTATATGTTCAGAGAATTTCTGGTAATTATATCGACCAGTAAGTTGAATATATCCAGCACCTCTAAACTTGTATCCGTCACCTGTTTGTATATTTCCTAAATCTTTTCCGATAGATGTATTCGGCTCATACTTCTCACAATATTTTTTGACAGTTTCTGTGCCACACCAACCTGCCTCTGAAAGAGAAAGGCGTGATTCATGTATAGTCGCAGCTAAAAACATTTGAACTTCCTGTTTTGTTGTAATGTTATATTCTTGTAAAACTCTATTCAATTCAACAGCCATAGAATCAGTGACAGCATTTGCTTGAAAATGATTTGTATTTACTAATATTTCAGTTAATTGCTGAGTACTAATACTCCCCTCTGAACTCTCATTTATTTCATTTTCTTTAACCTCCTTATTCTTTGCCGCTATTGCCATTCCTGCCAATGCCGCTGCAACTCCTGCTGTTACTCCTTCCGCCATTTCTGCCTTAGTTTTCATCCCGGTTTCTGCCGTTTCGGATGCCGCTGCTACTAAAGGTACAGCATTCGGTTCAATTTCTACTACTTCCTCTTCCTGCTCGCTTTCCTCCTCTGAAGCCTCCTCTGCCTCAGGTACAATCGTAATAATTCCGCCAAACTTGCAGGCGCACTGGCTCTCCATCGTAAGAGCGGGGGCTCCGTCTATCATATGATCCCTGCTGGCAAAGATCCACGGCAGAGGGGTGTCCAGTTCACACTTATTTGATGCAAATACCGCCTTTACGTCAAGCACTGCCTTCGTTACGGTCTTTGCAACTGCTTTTCCTATCTTAGAAAAGAATCCGTCCCCTTCTTCTGTTTTATATTTTTCATCTGCCTGCTTTTTTGCTTCCTCGTAAATAAGCTTAGAATTACAGTCTCCAAAATGGGTCAGATTCACATTCTTTTCATGATCATTGGCATTTAGAACAGGCTGACCCTGATAGACAATTCCATGTCCGACATCGGTGTTGATATAGTTTTCCATTGATCCTTCGCTGCATTTTGCTCTCATACCATGCACTACATATTTTTGTCCATCCGCCATTTAGACCACCTTAACCCTTCGTAATCCAATTCCGTAAAGCCTCCTTCTAAGTATACTTTCTGCAACCGGGAGAGTGACAATCACTTTGTGCTCCAACAGTCCTGCTACACGGAAAATATTAAGTCCCCTTATCTTCTTTTTATCTAAAATCAATTCCTTTAACATTCCATTGCCATATTTTTGTGAGCTTTCATGCAGACAGTCAATAATAGGAAATCCTGCCACCCAGTACAGCGGACTTGTCGTATTCTCACTTGCCGTAGAAAAGAGCTGCACTCCTTTGTATTCCAGACTTCTGTCATATAATTCAAACAGTCTTTTTATTTCATTGGAAATAAGACAGGTGGGTTCCTTTAGAATATCACACATTTCCTCCGTCTCACGACCGCTGTAATAGGCAACTTTTAATTTATCAAGTACTTCAAAATCTCCTTTTGTCATGGCATAAGGATACTGGCTGCTGTCAAGTCCCATTAGCTCCACAGCATTTTCTACTTTTTCACTTTGAAATAATTCAAAATAGTCCATGCATTACTCCCCCTGTCCATTCAACCATAAAATTTCATCCTTCTCCAAAAAACCGGAATACTCTGTTCGTCCACCATCAATTGTTACTTGTTCCATGTCACATTCATTCGTAGAACAATATGACAGAATGCATTCTTTGAACTGGCTCTCCTTTAAATCACAGCGATAAAACTCCGCAGGCTCATAATATTGTGTCTCATCTTCTTTCGGTTCTTCCAGATCAAATACCACCTCATCCCAAACGCTGTTCTTTATGGTACAATCAAGGAATAGACATCCTATCATTTTCGTATTTTTAATAGTCATATTTTCAAAAACGCAGTTTGAAAACACGCAGTCGTTCATCACACAATCTTCTATAACAGAACATGTGAACGTACAATCCATGAATCTCGCACTATTCATTTTCAGTCCGCTAAATCTCTTGTCCTGATAATAAAATGCAGCGAATCTGCGAAAAGACAACACCGTATTTTGCTCACAATTAAAGAGATCTACTTCTGGAAGAATGGCATATGTGGTTTTCTGCCAATCCATATACTCACCCATCGAAATCACAAAGCTTTCATCTTTCTTTATCTTTGCCATTTGTTTGTAATCCAAAATATCAGGGATAATGTAACGAAACCGGCTGGAAAAGTAATAAAGCAGGCTTCTAACCGCACGAAGCTTAAGTACCTCTAGTTCAGCCGGTCTGACAAAACGTCTGATACTCTCTGTTAATGTATATTCATAAAGCTCCTGAGTAAATTCCTCTACATAAGCATAAAGCCAGTCTGCAGAAAGTTCTTCAGTGAAAACACTTTCCGAAATAAGCCTTCCGCCTTCTCCATAGCTGTCAATGCGAAACTTAGGCTCTCCACATAGACCGGAGGTATACAAAAAGGAAATGTTTATCTCTGATACTTTTGGCGCTAGTCTCTCTTTTTGTAGGTTACAAAGCCCCAGAAAGTAATTTTTCATTTTATCGTTTAATTGTTCTATCGTCTCTTCCAACCGTTCCTCGAATGCTTCTATTGTCTTATTTGTCAGATTTAAAAATGCTTTGGGATAAAAGGTTTCCTCAAACATCTCAATGCAACTGTTTCCCATTATTTTATCCCCCTAATTAATCAATACCTGACTTGCAGCCAGCGTTGCTGAGTTTTGAGTCAGATCAAGATAAGCGCTTTCGGTTCCTATAATAATTTGGTTTTTCGCTACGATTTGCACCTCTGAGGAAGAGTTGATATTAATATTTGCATCGGAAGATATATTAATGTCTTTGTCTGAATGAATTTCTATGCCCTTTTCATCGGTTAAATTGATATATATCTTTCCAGACTTTCCTATAATATACATACCCTCATCGGTAAGAAGTATTTCTTTTCCTCCAGGTGCCTTCCAGCTTTTATGCTTGGGATTGGTCGGTGGATTCGCGCAGACCGAGCTGGCTGCAAAGGCATCTCCTTCATTTCCTGACGGAAAAAATACCCGAACCTCATCTTTGATCTCCGGCATACAGTACCAGCCGCTTCCATCACTTGAGGAATATGCTGTGGAATAAGGAAACCACCAGCTTCCGCCTCCGTCATAACTGCTGTCGACATCCGTAAGGTGCACCTGTACCTTGTCCCCTGATACCGCCATCACTTTTCCCCGCATCATTTTCCCAGATGCTTGAGCATTGGGAGTAACCGGAGCCGCTATTCCTGCAAATCCTCCTGTTCCTGAACCGGCACTGGCTCCTGCACTGGCTGAGGCAGCCGAGCCACCTCCTGATAATAAGCCATAGCTCATCGTTAAGATTCCGTCTTTCAGGCAAGCTTTCACGCTCTTTATTCTTCCGCTCTTTTCTCCAAACGTAATCTGATCTCCCACGTATCCGTATTCGTAGCTCTCAATCTGTTCACTGCCAAAATCCTGTGCCAGTGCACCCGAACCCATCTGTGCATAAGCTCCGGTATCACTGCCGTAAGAATACGAAGTCTTTTTCACCGTAATCGTCTTACTTGCCGGAGGCAAGCCAATATAAATCTGTGGTCGGGGAGAGGATAAATTGGAAACCAAAGGGGCATTTAATTTGGCAGCCATGCGCATTGCAAATTGCCAATCCGTTTCATTATATTTCATGATGAGTGCACCGATTGCCTTATCTGATACCATCATATGTAAATCACCTTTGTCGGAAATATCGGCTGAGATAATTTGTCCATAGGTTTTCGCCGTATTTTGATAAGTCTTATTCTTTTTCTCCATATCCAGTATTCTGCTCATGGAGTATAACTGTAAGGTCACCTTGCTGTACTCTGTTTCCTGTTGCAAGGAAACGTTGCGAACGCAGCCAAAAAAGAGATTTGTGGGCTGACCCTCTGCTTTTGAAGTGATAGACACCATCATCTTTTCATCCACTCGCTTTAAAAAATCCTGTGCCGTTGATGAATCTAGTTCACCAACTACTTCTGCATAGCCATGATCGTTTGGTGCATGGCTGATGAGAAGCTGTTCAATTTTTTGAAAGGGAAATCCATCCACAGTGATATCTGCATAAGAAATTGTATTCATTATTCATTCTCCTCCCCAGAATCTTCTATAAATCGGAATGACTCTAACATCTCTTTCGCAATTGTCTTATACCGATTTAAATATTTATAATTAAAGTTAATAAATCCAATCAATACTTTACCATTTAAGGAGCTGTAAAACATGACATTATAAATGGCATCCGTTACCGTATGAGAAACCAGTTCCATGCTTGAAACGATATGGTTTCCTTTCTTTTTTACCTTTTCGGAATAAATCGTTACTTTAGGTCCTGATTTTTCCAAAATCATTTTTGCTATCTTGTTAAAGTCTCCCATATATTCATTTGGTACTTCGTTGGAAGTAAAATGAAAGCCAATGGAGAAGTTCAGGTATGTGTTACCATACACTACATCCGGCTTGTTCCCAAGGAGGTACACTGCATTGATTTCCTCTTGTGTGAATTCTTCAAAATCCTCTGGCATCCAGATCGCTATCTTATCGTCTAAGAGCGTTCTTTCTGCAAAGCCCACCGGAATTTTATGTATCTCAACCATACCGTCAAAGATTGAACTTTGGTTCTCTATTTCAATCGTCTCCTCGCTAAATCTCTGCTTTTCAAATTCCTCCATCATTTGCTTTTGTTTTAAAATTTTCTCATCTACATGCTCCATATTAATCTTCTCTCCTCCTTTTTAATGAATTAGTAACAATGGTTAATCTCTTAATACAAATAAACTGTTAATTTTTACCAATACTTATCTTAATATAATACGACAAAATCCGAGTCAAGTCTATATTGTTAAACAACTTTTTTTACCAATTATATACTATTTTTGCCAAAAAGTATTCATTATTTGTCAGCATAGGAACAAAGTACTGCACTTTGTTACACCTCTTTACAGAGTGTTTTTTATATTCCAAAAACCCAAGAGAATTTATCAAGGTATAAAACAACCCTCCAAACTTCATGGGTTCGGAGGGTTAAAATTCTATTTTATGAATTACTTTTTCAGCTTTGCAGATAGATTCTTGATCCGTCTGTGAAGCTGTCAGATATCTATTGCTTCATCTTTTTTAAAACAACAGTTGCAAATCCAGCCAATTTCTGGGTATTTTCACCGTAAATAATCGTATATTCCTGTAACGGCAAAGTCATATCTACCGAATCTGGATTAAAGTTTTGTATGATTAGATAAATTGCTTCATCGGATTCTCTGGTGGTGACTTCTACACCTTTTGGAATATAAGAAAGAGGTTTTTCTAAATTTGCCTCTTTCTGTATTGCCTCCAATAAATCATCATAAAATGCCTGCTCCATATCCGCACAAATATAATATGCCTTTCCTTTCCCATATTGATTGCAAGTTAAAACAGGCAAACCTTTATAGAAATCTTTTTCGTAAGTCATAAGCACTTTAGCATCAGACACTTTCACCAATTCACACAGCTTTTGGCAAGTATAGCTCCTTTTAAAGGAAAGCGAATTTCCTTCGATTGGAAGTGCTGTGTTTTCTTCTTTGTCATATAATCCATCCATTTCCATTTGACGTAGTCCAAATACATCTGTCAGATTACCAGGTGTGCCTTTCAAGAAGCAGGCATCCGTTTCATCAACGATGCCCGACCAAAAGGTCATAACCGCTATACCTCCGTTTTCTACAAAGAATTTGATTTTATCTTCAATTCCTGCCCGAAACAGATAAAGCATGGGAATCAAAACAATACGATAATCCTCTAACGAATCTTCCATATCAATGACATCCAAGTCTATTCCCAGTCTTCTAAGTCCACCATAAAGCTTTTGTGCTGTTTCATTATATGGCAAGCCAACATTTCTTGGTCCTTGTGCGTCCATGAGCGCCCATCTGTTTTCTGTATCATATAAAATTGCAGCCTTTGGTTTTTGTATGGTTCCCGCAAGTTCAGACAGACCCGCAAGTGTTTCTCCCACTTGACAAACCTCACGATAAACTCTGGTGTCTTCTCCTGCGTAATGGTCAATTACTGCTCCGTGAAATTTTTCAGAAGCTCCTTGACTTTGCCTCATTTGAAAATACAGTACACTGTCAGAGCCATGTGCTATAGCCTGTAATGAAGCAGCATGAAGCATTCCGGGCTTTCTCAATTTGCTGACTTCTTGCCAGTTTGTAGAAGAGGGTGACGATTCCATTAATAAAAATGGCTTTTTGAGAAGCGTACGCATAAAATCATGCATAAATGCAGTTTCTAATGCTGTTTGAGGCTCTGGCTTGCTATGCCACTGCGGATAGCTGTCCCAAGATGCAATGTCAATTACCTCTTTGAATTTTCTATAATTTAGTCCATCATAATCTCCCATAAAATTAGTAGTAAACGGTTTTTGGCAGCCTGCGTCACGAATTGCTTTCTTCTCCTGTAGTGCAAAATCCACTGTTTGTGCTGTAACAAATCTTTTCCAATCCAAATTTAAAGCATGAAGATGCATTTCCCCGATTGAAGAGGGGCTTTCTATCTGCTCAAAGCATTGGTAGGTATGACTCCAGAAAGTGGTATTCCATCTGCGGTTTAGTTCCTCTATTGTACCATATCGTTTTTTCAACCAGCTTCGAAATTTTTCTTGACACAGCGGACAATGGCAATCTCCGCCATATTCATTTGAAAGATGAAAAAGCAAAACACCGGGGTGATTTCCCAATTCTTTTGCCAGAAAAAAATTTATTTCTCTTACCTTTTGGCGATAAGCAGGAGAAGTATAACAATGATTATGACGTCCTCCAAAAAGATTTCTTTCCCTTTTCTCATTTACTCGAAGCACCTCTGGATAGCACTTGGCAAGCCATTGTGGTCTTGCTCCAGAAGGTGTGCCAAGTATTGTATAAATTTCATTTTGATACATCCGATCAATGATATGTAACAGCCAGTCAATTTGATATTTCCCCTCTTCTGGTTCTAGCAAGCTCCATGAGAACATTCCCACTGTAACTACATTGATGTCTGCCTTTAAAAAAAGCTCCAAATCTCGTTCCAGAATTTCCGGAGAATCCAGCCATTGCTCTGGATTATAATCACCTCCATGCAATATTTTTTCAAGTCTGATTTCCCTATTTTTCTCCATCTTATTTCTCCGTTTTTCACAACTTCCTTGACTACATCGTAGAATCTTTGATTAAAACATGATAGCCAAGGATTAATTTATTGTAATCTGCATTTTTGTTTATGGCATCTAAAAGCTTCTTAGAAGCGACACCACCTATTTCTTTTACATCAAATTCCAGACAGGTGACAGCAGGATAACAACTTGCCAACAGCTTGCTTCCATAGCAAGAAGCAACCTTGATCTCTTTAGGAATCTTGATCTGATTCTTATGAAGCGCATTTAACACCTCCATACAGATATTATCATCAAGGCAAAGTATGCATTCCGCTTTTTTTTGCAGAATCTCCATCACATTTTTTTCCACGATCGATGGATAGACTGCTCCGGTATAAAGTAAATCCTCCTCCATGATAACTCCCGCCTCACGGTAGGCATCTCGTATGCCTTTTAATCGGCTCTGGGTTACAATATGCCCTTCGTCACCACAAATACATGCAATTCTCTTAATATTCATTCGAAGCAATACAAAAGCCAAATCTTTGCAGCCGCCCTCTTGGTCAAAATCAACCTGAATTACCTCTTTTTCCGGCCAGCTTCCAATGACCACAAAAGGAATCTTTTGGTTTTTTAAATAGCGTATTGCCGAATCTCCTTTTATTGTTCTGGAAAATACCACTCCGTCTATTTTATGCTGCTCTACCAACGCTTTTAATGCTTGTATATCCGAAGCAGTTGTCTTGGCCAGTAATACCCCATAATCAAACGCTGAAAAACAGTCATAAATACTTAACAAAATCTCTTGAAAATAAGGCAGTTGCGCATGTCCTTCTTCCCCTGGCAAAAGTACACAGATATTCTTCGACTTTTTATCTGACTTTTCATTAATATTTGGTATGTAATGATTCGTCTCCAAAAAGTCAAATACCTTATTCTGTGTTTCTAAGCTAACCCTGCCTTTACCAGAAATCGCTCTCGACACAGTCGTTGAAGATAATTTCAGCTTCTCTGCTATTTCTTGTATTGTAATTCGCTCATGTCCATTCTCTTGCCCATACTGGAATTTCATACCTACCTCCTGATCAATTCATGAATGCCAATCGTACTGTTAAACTTTATTGATAATTATACCTAATTTCTTCTTTAGAAGAAAGAGAATTTTGAATACCCTTTTGTTTATTGCAACCCATTACGCTGCAGATAGGAATTATATTGAGTTTTTAATTCCTCCGTAACCTTATCAATCCCTGCATCACTTAATTTTTTTTGAAAACTTGTAAATTCTGTTTCAGTATTATCTCCATAAATTCCAAGTGCAAAGCTTTGCTTGTATTCATCTATAATTGATTTAATTACAGTATATTCTATTTCTACATTCTTCGGATCAAAAGTAAATCCTGCAATCTGCGGATGATATTCATTTGCATCAATAATTTTAGAGATTGCAATTTGTCTTTCATCTAGTCCATCTTCATCCGGTTCATCCTGACGGTTGAGAGCCCACGCCCAGTTATTCCAACTGTAATTTTTGGCTTCATCTAAAACCTCTCGTGTCCCTTCCTCTGTTAATTTATAATGTGTTCCCTCGATTCCTCCAAGCAAAAGTCTGTTCAGGGAGACATCACTTTTTATATAATCTAATACCAGCGCCGCTCTTTGCTGATCCTCTGATTTTGTCGTAATAGCAATTGCATCTGTTGCGTAGCTGGCACGGCTTCTCGGTGCATTTGGTGTTAAATCGTAAACTGCATAAGTTCCGATATCTGCTGACTCAAGATTTTTCCCAGCCTGAAAAACTGTAGTGTTCCAAAGAAATGAACCGGAGGTTCCATTTTCAAAATAGGCCTGTGCATCTGTTGTATCATTGATTGCATCTGCTGACCAAATTCCTTTTTTTGCAAGCTCAGCCATTTTCATTGCATATTCCAAGTTTAAATCAGAGCCATAGAAATAAAAGATATCATCGGCTTTTGGTGCATCTTCTTTGCCGTTATGATAATACATCCAGTCATATCCTTCTGCCACATTTTGAATCCCCTTGGTCTGTAAAAACGTAGTAAGTAATTGCTCACGGTTTGCATTCGTATTTAAAGGCGTAACGCCTGTCTCTGATTTTATCGCTGCCAGTTCTTCTAAGTATTTCTGATAATTCTCCCAACTGTCTGGTACTGTAAGAGAGTATTGGTCAATTAAATCCTGACGTACGATTGCCATATTATACGCGGTAAAGGTAGCCTTAGCCTTTGGTACGGCATAGATTTTTCCATCAATTGAAATTTGATCCCAGCTTTCTTTGGGCTGCTCCTCGTAAGTATAAGGCATATTTTCTTTCAAGAAGTCCTCTGTCAACTCTAAAAATGCTCCTTTTGACGCCTCTTCATTATAATAACACCAAGCTGCGGTGTAGATGAGGTCAACCTGCTCTCCTCCTGAAAGCAAAAGTAAATACTTTGTAGTGTAATCACTCCAGTTCAAGAATTTAATTTCCACGGTTGTATTTAAATTAGGTTCAAAATAATCTTCATTTGCCTTATCCAGTACCTTTTGCATATCTGTTGGTTCATCCCCCAACACATACATGACAATCGTTTTTTGTTGAGATAAATCATATCCTTTTTCTGCATATGGACTGTCACTTTTCATTGTGAATGTACCTGTTCCATTTGTGCTGTTTCCAGATACATTGGCGGTTACCTCATTTGAATTTGAACTTCCACAGGCTGCCAGCATAAAAGCAGTAATACATGATAGAGCGAGTGTGAGTGCACGTCTTGCTTTCTTTTTCATTGTTATTTCCTCCTATTTTTCATCTATAATAAAATTAAAAACACTCCTTATTCTTCCTCTTGTAAGACTTCTAATTCTAAATTATCCTTTTACTGCACCAATTGTAAGCCCCTTTACAAAATATTTCTGCAAAAATGGATAAAGCAGCACAATAGGACCTGTAGCAATTACTGTCATTGCAAGTTTTAATCCCTCTGACGGAAGCTGCCCAACCTGCATTCCAGTCTGTGCAGCAACACGCTTTAATGCAGTTGTACTGTTTAAAATATTCTGTAATGTATACTGTAAATTCCAGTTGTCACTCGTACTCATAAATAGCATACAATGATACCAATCATTCCAGTATGCCAATGCAATAAACAAAGTTAATGTTGCAGCAAGCGGCTTTGCCATTGGCATAATTACCTTATAAAAAATTAAGAAGTCTCCTGCTCCGTCTATTTTAGCAGCTTCTGTCATTTCAAACGGAATTCCTTTCATAAAGCTCTTTGCAATAATCATATTCCAAATGGAGAACAGTCCCGGAATTATTAAAGAATAAATATGGTTGCTAAAAGCTAAATATTTAGTACAAAGCAAGTACCAAGGTACAAGACCACCATTAAACAAGGTCGTAAAGAAAAAGAAAAATGAAAATCCATTTCTCCACGGAAAATCCGGTCTTGCCAAAACATATCCTGCCATTGTTGTTAAAAAGATGGATAATATTGTGCCCACTACAGTTACAAAAATTGTTACTCCATACGCACCTATAATACTTTTGGGATCTTTTAATGCCATCTGATATGCTTCCAATGAAAATTCTTTGGCAGTAACAAAAAATTGATACCCCTCTGTAATGATTATATTTTCTTTTGTCATTGATCCTACTATAATCAAGTAAAATGGTATAATGCAGGCAATAGCAAAAATTCCAACTAGTATGTATGCCATAATCTGAAACACAATTGCGTCTTTTCCTTTTTTAATTTTCATTTTCCTGCCTCCTAAAACAAGGTGTAATCCGGATCAACTTTTTTTACAATATAGTTTGCCGCACAAATAGTTACAAAACATAACACTGACTGATACAAGCCGGCCGCCGCCGACATTCCAATATTTGGTGTAGTAATCAAGGAGCGGTAAACGTAGGTATCGATGACATCGGAAGATTGTAACAGCAGTTGGTTAGAACCTACCAACTGATAAAACATTCCAAAGTCTCCTCTAAATATATTTCCAATTGCCAGCAATGTCATAATGATGATAGTGGGTTTTAGACTAGGAATTGTAATATATCGTATTCTCTGCCATACACTTGCCCCATCAATTTGTGCCGCTTCTGTCATTTCCTGGCTGATTCCTGCAATTGCAGCTAAGTAAACAACTGTTCCATATCCTGTCTGCTTCCATAATTTCACCAAAACCATCACAATAGGCCATTGAGAAACATGCTGATAAATACTAAATTCTTCTATACCAAATGTTCCCAATATAGAATTTAGTACTCCATTTTCTCCGAAAATGTTCAACATAATAGTAGAAACCACTACCCATGATATAAAATAAGGTAGAAAAATAAAGCCCTGTGATACTTTTTTAAATACTTTTCCTGTTATTTCACTTAATATAATTGCAAACCCCACCTCAAATATAATTCCAAAGAAAATAAACGCAGTATTATAAAGCAAAGTATTTCTGGTAAGATCCCATATTTTTCCGGTTACAAACAAGTAACGAAAATTATCAAATCCTACCCACGGACTACCAAAAAAGCCACCATAATAATTGTAATTTTTAAACGCCACAATAATTCCAAACATAGGAATATAGCTAAACAGAACAACAAAAATAATAGGAGGAACCAACATGAGTAAAAGGGTTTTGTTTTTTGAAATACGTCTGGTTATGCTTTTCATCAATCTATCCTTTCTCTGACAATGTTATTTATTATAAATCTGCTAATGTTTAGAAGCAGCATTCTTCAAAAGATTAAATACCTGTAAGGAATCCAATGCTTTTCCATTTGTGTCAAACATCGCCATGTTATCCCAAGAGCTTCCTTTATCTTCTGTTGCATATTCGATAATGCTATTATGAAAGAGCAATTCATAATTTCCGGATACTGAGGAAGCAAAACCTGTTCCATATAATCCGCTGCTTGCTGCATCCGTACCAATCCATGCTGGTTCCCAATAAAAGCCTCCAAGTCCGTAACCTTTTGTACCGGCTTGTGTGTTTACTGATGCAACAGCCATGAATACATCATAAATGGCTTTTTTTTGACCGGTAACACTGACTTCATATTCGGAATTTGACATATCACTTTGCGATCTTATGTTATTTTCTGTTGCATCTGCATTGGCAAAGGTATATGGATAAGCAGTTTCAGCTACCATTACTTTTTTATTATAGGTCTTTGCAATGTTTTTTAAAGTAACAGCTAAATTCTTAGGACTGCCATGCCAAAACGGATACGCTGAAACCGCAAATACATCATAATCAATTCCTCTGGCTGCAGCCTGCTCGGCATACCAAGAGGCTGTCGTATTGGGATCTGTAAAATGCAAAGCCTTTAAAATAGCCGTTTTCCCATTCAATCCATATTGTTTGTTGATAGCGTTGACCGCCTCACAGCCCTTTTGCATCGCTGCACCTACTCCGGTAGTAAGATTCCACACCCCATCATAAAGGCCTCCCATTCCAGCCATAGTTCCCATTGTCTCATTTCCAATCTGAACCATACCCACTTCCACACCCGAGGATAAAAGTGTCGAGAGCGAGCTATAGGTGAAGTCATAAACTGCATCGGCTTTTTGTTTCGGAGTATAATTTTTCCATGCTTTCGGTGCATATTGCTTGGCGGGATCTGCCCAAAAATCAGAATACTGAAAATCCACCAATAGTTTCATCCCATGCGTTTTAGCTCGCTGCCCGATTGCAATGGCCTTGTAAATATCATTATTTCCCCCTCCATAACCTTGATGCGTTTTTGTATCATAGGGATCATTCCACACACGTACTCGTATATAGTTCACGCCTGCTTCCTTTAGAATATCAAAAATGTCTCCTTGTGCTCCATTGGAATAGTAAAATTTTTGTCCCATTTGCTCAAATGCTATGATACTCGAAATATCTACTCCTCTAATAAAATCCTCCGTTATTCCCGTGTCCGTTTGAGCCGCTTTTACCTGACTGCTCGCCTGAGGTATTGCTGCCAGCCCGGTTAACATGCTTACCGCTAGAGCGATACGAACCAGTAAGCGTTTCTTTGTTGTTTTATTCATACATACCCTCCCTTTTATTGCGCAATATTACTACTATTGCGTTATATAATTGCGCTACACCTATATTTTATGTCAATTTTATCCAGTTGTAAATACATAATATTATACAAATATTACAATACATTCTTGTGTGTTTTTTTAATTTAAAAAGAGTCTGCGCAATTTTAACTAATTGCACAGACTCTTTTTATGTAACTGCTTCTTTTTTTATATCAATAACTTTTAACTTTTTATTTCAAATTTTCTAAATTCTCAAGCTTTGCGTAAACCCTTAATAGTTCTCCAACACTCCAAGCCTGAGCAAAACAGCCCCTGGATACAGAAGGGGTTTCTCCATCATAGATTTCAGCAATCTGACCTATGCACCCTTCTCTCATACAAGCTTTAAGTGCACATAACTGTTCTTTCACTTTGCTAACTGCCTCCCTTTTATAATCATTTACTTTAAGATATGCCAAATAATAAGCTCCCAAAGGAAACGCCCACACAGTTCCTTGATGATATGCCATATCACGGTTAAAATGAGTTCCACCATAAAATGGTTTATAGTCTTTATCATTTTTATTTAAACTGCGCAATCCATAAGGTGTATATAACGTTTCGTATACCTTATGAACAACCATTTTTTCTTTTTTGGGATCCAATAAAGAAAAAGGCTGAGAAACTGCCCATATTTGATTGCAACGTATTTGATTATCTTTTGCTTTCCCTGAAATAAAATCTTTCAAACAATCTTTGGATTCATTCCAGAATTTTTCACAAAAGCTGACTTTTACCAGCTTTGCAAGTTCTTCATATTGGATGTCTTTTTTCCCTAATAACCTTGCAAAATACCCCATAATTTTTAAATCATTATACCAATATGCATTGACTTCGACCGGTTTGCCATGCCTTGGCGTAGGAAGAATGTCTCCAAAACGAACATCCATCCAAGTTACCTGCTCTAATCCACTTCCAGCCATAATCAGACCGTCTGTATCCATTTTGATGTGATATTTTGTACCCTGTTGATACCATTTAATGATATCCTCCATTGCAGCATAAGCTTCCTTTACAAAATCAAGGTCATTACTTGCCTGATAATACTCATAAACAGCACCAATAAATAAAAGGGAAGCATCTACTGTATTATATAAAGGAACACTTTCACCCTCCGAAAATACATTGGGCATCAAACCATTTTGACAGTGCTCTAAGAACGTGCCAAAAATACTTTTGGCTTCCTTATAACGTTTAGTCACAATGCAACAGCCCACCACCGAAATCATTGTATCTCTTCCCCAGTCGGTAAAAAATGGATAACCTGCCATCAGTGTTTTTCCTTTGGTTGACTTTCTGTCTACAATATATTGGTCTGCACTTTTTACTAATTGTCTGCCTGTTGCATCTTTTATCCCAGACTGCTCCACTAGCCTGCTCTGCCTTTTAATCTCCTCTATGATTAAACCATCCAGTGTATGATTATTCTTTTGTGTACTATAGATAATGTCCAGCTTCTTCTTTTCAAAGCCTTTGACTTGTATGGATATATTATGGTTATGGGCAGTCACTCCAATGGATGCTCGGTCATCTCTTGCATCATAGCCATAATATAAATCATCGATATATTCGGTATCATAAACGCTAAGCTCTCCATTTGCAGTATAATAAATTTTAATTTTGTTACTGATAATTGTATCCTGTTTCAGCTCAAAAGATTGTTTTTTATTTAAAGTTTCCCCTTTTGGAACAAATTGAAGCTGTGGTGTTATAATTAATTTCACTTGACTTTTTCTGCTATTTGTAATCTCATAACGTATCCCGATTGTATTTTCACCATAAGCCATTACCGTTTGCTTTTTCATCTCAACTCCCTCAGCCTGATAGATCCAAATGGGATAATATTCAAACATAAATTGATTTAAATACAAAAATCCCATTTGGTTTTTGGCGTAATTCACGTATTCCTGACTCGATAATTCCACTTTTGTACCTGTCTCTAGTAAGATTGACTCTTCTAGTTTGGTAATGAGGTGATAACGATGATTGGGCGCAGTGGTACACGCCATTAATAATGCATGGTCATTTCGAGTATTAGAACCTATCATTGTCAAGGAGGAGTAACCGCCTAATCCATTGGTTATTAAATAACAGTTTTCCTGCCCTCTCTCCATTGTTTTCCAATCATTTTTTCCGTATATAAATTCCATGTATCCTCCACATTTTTTACATGATTCTGATTTAACCTTTCACTGCACCTGATACCCCCTCCACATAAAATCTTTGGGTTATTAAGAATATAATAGCAATTGGTATGGATATTAACACGCAGCCGGCAAAGAATTGGGTATAGTAATACTCAATAAACTCTTTTTCCAACATACTCCACAAACCAATGGCAATCGTATAATATTTTCTATCCTGACCAAGAATTACTTTTGCAAAGATATAATCTATCCATGGACCCATAAAAGATGTTAACAAGGTAATAGCAATTATTGGTTTTGATAAAGGTATGGTAATTTTACAAAAAACATCCCATTTAGTAGCTCCATCGATAAAAGCAGCCTCATCAATGGTTTTGGGTATGGTATCAAAGAAGCCTTTCGCTATATAAAACCCTAATCCGGCACCTCCCGAATAAACCATAACCAATGCCACTAATTTAAGTGGACCTGCTTCTAAGAAACCCAATCCTTTTAATATATAGTAAACAGCAATCATCGACATAAAACCCGGAAACATTCCTAAAATCATAGCAATTCTCATATATTTTTTACGTAGTTTAAACCTTAATCTCGACATAGCATAAGATACACTTAAAACAAAAAAAGCGGATAACAGGCAAGTAAAGATTGCAACAATCAAGGTATTGGTAAACCACCTGCTAAATGTTAAACTATTGGTCTGACTAAAAAGGTTTTTATAATTATCCAGAGTATATCCTCTTGGTAAAATATAGCTTTTATAGGTTCCGCCTTCTTTGCGAAATGATGTTAAGATAACAAAGAAGATAGGCAAAACCCATACTAATCCAAGAACAGATAAAAACACATGCACAATAGAATTAGAAACAAATTGCCGCACTGTTACAGATGTTTTCTTTTTCATTATTGGAAAGCCTCCTCATCTTTATAGGAACCAGAATGGCGATAAGTTAATAATGATAATGTTGCAAGTATGACAAAAACAATAATGCCGATAATCGATCCAATATTATAATCCTTATTTGTAATTGTTAATTTGTACAGCCAAGTAACTAACAAATCCGTCTTACCTGCGTAATAAAATTCGAGTGATTGAGGACCTCCTCCTGATAGCAAATAAATAACGTTAAAGTTATTTATATTACCAACAAAAGTAGTAATTAATGTTGGCGTTGTAACAAATAACATATAAGGTAAGGTTATTTTGAAGAAAGTGACAAAAGCATTTGCACCATCAACTTTTGCTGCCTCATATAAATCTTTGGGTATGTTTTGAAGTATGCCTGTGGTTGTTAACATGGTAAAAGGAACTCCAATCCAGATATTGATTATAATAATCGTTATTTTTGCCAATGTGGGATCTGTAAAAAATGGTATGGATTCTGTTGAACCAAGGATTCCAATGTTACGTAATATTGCATTAAAAGGACCATTGGCATTAAAAATAGTTCTCATAGTAAGTAAGGATACAAATTGTGGAACCGCAACAGACGTAACAAACAAAAACCTCCAGAACGCTTTCAATCGGGTTCCTTTACGATTAATCAACATAGCCAGCAGCATTCCTAGAATGTAGCAGGTAAATGTTGCAGAAATGGCCCATATTACAGTCCAGCCAAGAACCGGCCAAAAAGTATTGGCCAATGTACTTCCTTTTGAAAACATTGCAACAAAATTATCAAATCCCACCCAATCAAATAAATTCCCAGGCGGCTGATGATTTTTATCATAACTGGTAAATGCAATTAAAATCATAAACACAAGGGGAACGATGGTAAAACACAAAATTCCTATAACAGGCATAAATAGCAATGTTTTATGCAGGTTATTTTCTAATAAGGAATCTAAATCATCCCTAAAAGCAGGAATTTGCTTACTCAGTTCTAATCTTTTTTGTGTATCGTATGCACTTTTTACAGAAGTTTCTAAAAGCAAGATAATGCCAACAGTTAATATTGCCGTAATAACACCATAAAGCAGGCAAAGCATGGAATTGTCACCTTTCACATACTCATAAATCTGCTTTGTTTCATTAAAAACTTCTTCTTGTACACTGCTTCCTAATGTTATAAAGTTCTTAATTGAGCTAAAGCCAAAGCTTATCATGTAATAAAAATAAGCAATTTCCAATGACAGCATTAACAATCCGCGAAGTATCTGCTTATGAAGAAGGTTGCCTAAACCAAATATTACAAAAGACAGCTTCGTAATTTTATTTCCTTTACCAAAAGCAGTTTTAAAGCCAACATCATAAATTGGTGTGTTAATTTGAGACTTATTTTGCTTTTTATAAGCCATAATCCAACCTCTTTTCTCAAATGATAGAATGGGGAGCTGCCAAAACAACTTCCCCATTTACAATTTATTTTATTCTGTAACAAATACGTCAATTCAATCGTAATTTATTTTGCTCTTTATCATCCGAAAATTGTTTTATTCTACTACCAGAGAAGCAACAAAAGTATTTAATTTTTCTTGTACATTATCTTTGTTTAATTCACCGCTTCTGATTTCAGTAGCAATGCCTTCTACATTTGACCAATATCTTGAACTGAATTCAGTCGATGTGGGCTGCATGACAGATGCCGTGTTAGCTTCGTCTACAATGACTTTAGCAATTTCGTCAGCCTGAACTTCTGCTGATTCACCGGCCGTAAGATTAGTTGGCACCTGACCGCTTTCTTCAAAACGTTGCATTTGCATTTCTTCACTGCCAAGATATTGAGCAAAAGCTACTGCTACGGCAGGATAAGCTGCTTGAGAATTAACGCCGATTGCTTTGGAACCATAGAAGCTCTTTAATTGGTAGTCCGTTCCATCTGGGTTAAAGGTAGGAATTACAGATAAGCCCAAATCATCACCTAATGCATCTTTGTATAAATTGTAATTCCAAGAACCATCAAACCATGCTCCCACTCTATGATCTTGTGTTAATTCAGATAAAGAGACATCCTCCATATATGCACACTTAGGATTATGAATCAAATCAATTAAGTAGTTAGTTACCGAAACACCGGTTGCATTATTCCAGTCAGCTCCGGCTGAAAAATCTGTCTGGCTTTCCCCATAGACCGTTAAACCTGCTCCATAATACCAGGAGCTTAGTTTCCAGCCGCCAGCCGAATCAAAGCAAAAATTATATACATTATCCGCTGTTTCTTTTGCCATAATGCTTTCCACTGATTGAATATCATCTTCATTTAACAGTGATTTGTCATAATACATGAAGAATGTGTTATGCGTGAACGGAATCCCATAGATCGCTCCATCGATGGTTACGGTATTAGCAACTTCATTAGCCATGGTAGATTTCACCATCTCTTCAGCCAAGCCGCCTAGTCTTGCAATAGCTCCTGCATTTACTAATTCATTTAATTGGTCATTTGCAAAGAAGAATACATCACCTGCAGCAGTAACGTCTTTAAGAATTTCTTCTTTCGCCGTATCCTCGCCTTGCGTTTCAACTGTAAAAGTGATATTCCATTCTGGATGTAATGCCTGAAATGATTTCGTCATAGAATCCATTGTTCCATTTTGAATTTGATTTTCAGGTGCCCAAATTCTAAGCGTAACCGCCTCAGCCTCTACTGGTTCTTGTGTAACCTCCATAGATTGTGTTGTTTTTGTATCCTTACCACAGCCAGTCAAAGATCCGAACAATGTAGCAATCATAAGGAATGCCAAAAGTTTCATTTTCATAAATTTACCCTCCTTAAATTTAGTTATTGATGTGACAGTTGTCAAAAAAGTTTCTATCATAAAATGTGAAATCACATTTTACTTCATGTTTCATGATACATGCCATATATCCTTGTTATACTCGGCAATGGTTCTGTCTGAAGAAAAATATCCTGCTCTGCCAATATTGACCAACATCATCTTAGCCCACTTTTCTCTATTATTATAATCCGCTAACATTTCTTCTTTTTTCTTGATATATTCTTTGATATCCAATAGAGTCATAAACCAGTCTGTGTTAATTATCTCGTGGTAAAGACGCATTAAATTCTTTTTGTTCCCTATTTTTATAAGTGTATCACCGATAATGAAGTCCACCATTTGTCGTATTTCTTTGTCCCCTTCGTAATACTCTTTGGAAATATAGTCTCTGTTTTCATAATGCGAGATTACCTTTTCACTGGACTCACCAAAAATATAAATATTATCCTCTCCTACCAATTTCGCAATTTCAACATTTGCTCCATCCATGGTACCCAGAGTAACCGCACCATTTAACATCAACTTCATATTACCAGTTCCACTTGCTTCCTTTGATGCCAATGAAATTTGTTCTGATATATCACAGGCTGGAATTAGTTTCTCAGCTAAAGTAACATTGTAATTTTCTACCATAACCACTTTAAGATAGGGGCTTACATCTTTATCATTATTAACAAGCTCCTGCAAGCATAAGACCAAATGAATTATATCCTTTGCAATGATATAAGACGGTGCTGCCTTAGCTCCAAACAGAATGGTAATTGGAGTTGCAGGCTTTTTACCACTTTTGATTTCAAGGTACTTATGGATGATATATAATGCATTCATTTGTTGTCTTTTATATTCATGTAAACGTTTAATATGAATATCAAATATCGAATTTTCATCAATCTCAACACCTTGTGTTTTCAGTATATACTCTTTGAGACTTTTTTTATTTTCACGCTTGATCTGTAATAATGTGTTTAAAACTGTTCTATTCTCTACAAATGATAATAGTTTTTCTAATTCATCCGCATTCTTTTTAAATCCATTTCCTATTAGCTTTGACAGGTAAGCAGTTAATAGTGGATTGCAATGTATTAACCAACGTCGGAATGTAATACCATTCGTCTTATTATTAAACTTTTGAGGATAAATTTTATAAAAGTTATGTAACTCATTTTGCTTTAAAATCTCAGTGTGCAGTGCAGCAACACCATTAACACTAAAACTATAATGTATATCAATATGAGCCATATGAACTCTGTTTTTGGTATCGATGATATATACAGAAGAATCATCGTACTTTCTTCTTACCTTATTATCCAATATTTCAATAATAGGGAGTAACTGTGGCACTACTTGTTGCAGATATTTAATTGGCCACTTCTCTAACGCTTCGGCTAAAATGGTATGGTTCGTATAAGCACAGGTCTTTGAAACAATTTCAATTGCTTCATCTATTTCAATGCCTTGTTTGATTAACAAACGAATTAATTCTGGTATCACCATAGTTGGATGTGTATCATTAATCTGAATTACGGCATAGTCATATAAGTCATGCAGATTGCTTCCCTTAGAAATACATTCCTCCAATATCATTTGCGCACTGTTGCTTACCATAAAATATTGTTGATATATTCTTAAAAGTTCACCCTTTTCATCGCTGTCATCAGGATATAAAAACAAAGTCAGATTATGAGTAATGTCCCCTTTTTCAAAGGAAATCCCTTCTTTAACAATTGATTCGTCAACCGAATCAATGTCAAACAGATGCAGCCAATTAGTTCGGTTATCAAAGCCTGTCACTGCAATGTCATATAATTTTGAGGTTACCGTTAAGTCTTTAAATTGTACCATATATGATTTGTCACGTTTGATCAGCCAGCTTTCATCTGTCATCCATGGATTAACGGTTTCTTTTTGCCGTTTATCATTTAGTATTTGACGAAAGAGTCCCAAATGATAATTTAAACCAATACCATCGCCGTTGATTCCTAAAGTTGCAATCGAATCCAAGAAGCAAGCAGCTAACCTTCCCAGACCTCCATTTCCCAAAGAAGGTTCCAATTCTATATTTTCAATTTCTGTAATCGATTTATTGTTTTGCGTTAATAACTCACTTATTTGATCAAAAATTCCTAAATTGATAAGATGATTGGATAATAACTTACCAATCAGAAATTCTGCTGAGATGTAATATAATTTCTTCTTACTTCTTGTTCTATATTTCTTATCTGCCAATTCCTTTGTCATTTCCAATAATCCGAAATAAAGTTCTTCATTACTGCACTCAGATATTGTTTTTTTATATTTGTTATGTAAAATCTTTTCTAACATATACGTTCCTTTCTGATGGCACAACAAATCTTTTGCTGGAAAGGTTTAATTTTTTTAAGATTTTTACTTCCTTTTTAAACCTTTTAAAGGGTGCTTCTTCCCATTCCCCTTTTACGGCTGTTTCACAAAGCTGCGGGTATCTTCCAGTAGGTATCAAAGGCACGAACAATCCATCCCAAACCAATCCCTCCAAACTAATGTAAATCTCATCACCTGCAGTGTCATTACAATCGTTATATTTAGTTTTGGCTCCACATATAAACCTTGGTATCCACTACTCCTGTACTGACTGAACTAGAAGTAATGACACGATTGGAGGAACTTTCCCAGGTTACATTACCCTTTGCATCTTTTTTTATGAATTTAAACTTAAATGTAGTACCTGCAGGTACGCTTACAGGCAAATACCAATTTGGATATTCTGGGCAATGCATTGCTTCCGTGCAATTGTCAGGATTCCATGAACCCAATTCAGGTATACTGCCTACGACATAAATATTTTCACCGTAATTAGTCTGTGCATTTACATGGAAGATCATCTGATTTTGGTCACCTGATAATACATTGTATTTAAATACATTACTTTTTTGTTCCTTATTTGTTACCGTAATATCATTTATGCCGGCAGTCGCAGCTTCAGGTACCTCTGCAACAATTTCAGTATCGTTTGCCGAAAGCACCAAAGCTTTGGCTGCACCAAAGGATACCGTTGGATTACCTCCAAGTCTCTGACCAGAAATATATACTTTTTGTCCTGCTCTGCCCATCGTATTGATTACATCTCCAACATGAGGTGCCCCATCAGAATCATTTCCCATATCATAGGACCATATATCAACTTCTCCGCCTTGCAGATTCAAGCTGTCAATCACATGACTGCCATTGGAATCAGCAACCGTTACGCTATCACCATATAATAGCCCATCCAGAATATCCTCATATTTTCCGGTTGGAAGGCTCGTCTTAATGTTACTTATTGTATAGGAATGATCCGGTTGACGGTTAGCCGCAACAACAACATATTCATCAAAAAATTGGCGTTCAAAAACCAAAACATTATCATCGCTATATAAAATAGTAGTTGTGCCGTAAGCTACTGCATGATTGGTCTGTCTTAGTCCGGATAATGTGCCAATGACTTTATATGCTGTAGTATTTTCGTCGAAATCGGATGATGTCTGCATAAAGATACGGCCGGCATCATTTCCCGAGGTACCGGGATTTATATATTGCTCTGTGCCATAATAAATATTTGGAATTCCTCTCGATGTCAATAGTACCGCTAACGCAGCATGATATGGTTTCTGATTTTGTTGGATATAACCAAAACGACTGACATCATGATTATCAAGAAATGTTACAGTCTGATTCTCATAAGCATAATCAGTGGATGTATATAACAGCATTTTTCCGAAATCGCTCATTGTAGTTGAAAAGTTACCAAAAGTAGAGGTGGCCGCATTGTAAAATTCAAAATCCAGATTATTTACTCCGGTTCTCGTTGGAAAACTGATGTATTCACTGTATTTGTCACTTGGTCGTCCAATAAAGAACTCGCCAAAATTTGTAACCGTCTGTATGCTGTTGGTTGCATCCATTAAGCCACGGACATAAGCCGGATTCATATGTAATGTAGCATCATGACGAATACCATCAATACCTAATTTAGTCCAAAATCCTACTGCCTTTTCAAGATACGATACTACACTGGAATTCTCATGAGAGAAATCTGCTAAATTTGCTAAATCTTTGTTTCGATAGCTAAAAATATCTGTTTCACTATCCAAGCGATTGCCAAGATGATGAAACCAGCCGTTAGAATCATTATTAGGATCCGCCACAAGATTTTCAATGATACCATCTTGGTTGGCATCGTATGGCTTACCATCCGGGCCAATGGCATATTCACCATTCGTTAATAGATCCGGCTCATATAATTTGCCATCTGTGTTTGTATCGCTTGTATGATTTGTCACAAAATCAATGACAAGTTTTATACCGTTTGTATGAAGCTCATCTCTTAATTCTTTGAATTTATTAAGAGTTCCAAAGTGCTCGTTAGCAGCAAAATAATTACGTACATGATATCCATGGTATGCTACCCAGCTATTATTTCCACTTATAGTAGCCGCTTCACGATTCTCATAGGGTGCGGTTATCCAAACAGCAGTTATACCCATTTTTTTAAGATAGGATATCTTATCAATTATCCCTTGCCAGTCGCCACCCTGATAATGATTTAAGTTACTGCCTGTACCGTCGAAATAGGCTGAATCAAAACCATCCGGTATATTATTACTGGTATCTCCATCATAAAAACGGTCAGTAATAATCTGGTATATTACATCCTTTGCTGTCACTGGTCCTAGATTTGTATCATAACCTGATTCTGCCTGTACCTGTTGAAACGGTTGAGGTACAAAATTAGAAGTAATTAGAAGTGATACTCCCACCATTGTTGAAACAATTCCTTTAATCATTGATCGAAATTTCATTTTTCTCATATTGACCCTCCTTCAATATAATGTTTTTTAGTTACTCTGCTTCCTAAGTATCATTAAAAAGTATCTTCTCATATATGCTTTTTCTTATGTTTTCGTGTTGATGAATGACCTTTTTATATCAAACCACTTTTTACTTCTTCAAGCAAAAGCAGCTTAACATCATATTTACTCAATATTTATTTGAAATAAATAACTTTGATGCGCTGGCACTACAAACCTAAGTTTTTCCTTTTCTGTATCTGAATTAATATGATTACCAAAGAAATCCTCTTTTATTGTAATGTTTTTAATTCCAAAATAGTTCAATGGCAGTGTAACCTCCTGCTCTGTCGTATTCGTAGAGCAGACAACAAAAATCACTTCTGTTTCTGTAAATCTTGCAAATGCAAATACATATTCTTCATCAAAAACCACTTGAAAACCGCCATCACTCAAAGCTTCTGAATTTTGCTTTAACATTGCCAGCTTTTGGTATAGCAAATAGTTACTCCGAGTTTCTCTATCTAGTTTTAAGTTCCAGTTCATCGGAAAACGATATCCCTCATTATCTGTTATTCTCCCCGCAAGAAGTATTTCATCTCCATAATATAGATTTGGTGCTCCCGGTAAGGTAAATAGCATCATAACTGCTCCTTGATATTCCATTGGATGAATCTGCTTGTTATTATGTAATCTGGCTACATCATGACTGTCTAATAAATTAAATAACTGGTTGCAAACACAAAAGGGCATTTGGGAATAGTAGTCTAGTATTCTATTTTTTAACTGCCTTGCATTCATTTTCACTGGCACTGATTTTAGAATCTCATTTCTTATATGAAACAAATCAGTTTCTCCTAGAAATTCACGGATTGGTCTGGCACATCCGAAATAATTCATCGCCGAATCCCACTCATCTCCCTGAAACATTTTCGAGCAATCAGACCAATCCTCTGCCAGAATTAATAAATCTGGTTTTTCTTTCTTCAATTCATAACGAAGCTCTCTCCACACTTCGTGATAAACATCGGCGGTATCATTACGTGCCATACAATCCGCAACATCAAATCTCCAGCCATCAATCGAATAAGGAGCATGAATCCATTTTTTTAAAACCGAATGATAATCCCTATAAATCCTATTTCTCAATTCTTCTGAAGTATAGTTAAGCTTAGGCATTGTTTGAACACCTGCCCACGTATCGTAATGGTTCTCATCGTCAAAGAAATAAAACTCCCGTTCCTTTGCATTTTTATTTTGATACGCACCAACATTTGCTTCATAGAATTCATTATCACGATTGAACCATTTACTGGCTGAGCTAGTATGATTGACTGAGATATCTAAAAGTAATTTCATATTTCTCTTATGAAGCTCTTTTGATAATTCAGCAAATGCTTCTTCTTTGCCAAAATGAGGATCTACGTGAAAGTAATCAATACAATCATATTTATGCACACTCGGGGATACAAAGATAGGATTTAAATAGATCGCGGTAACTCCCAACTCTTGAAGATAATCCAATTTACTTTGTATTCCATACAAATCCCCTCCATAAAAATCAACGCCATGTCCTTCTTCCCATGTAACTGCCGGAGTATTCCACTCTTTCACCCGAACAGTCTCATAACCTTGATAGGTGTACTCCCCATCCTTTACGCTTATCTCCTGTTTTCCATTACAAAAACGTTCTGGAAATATTTGATAAAATACAGATTTTTTTACCCAGTCAGGCTTCTGATAATCTACTAATATGGTAAAATCTCTCGATTCATCCGGTATATAATCAGTTATTCTATATTGAGTGTAATAATAGACGCAATTCTTTGTGATTAAATAAAACTGATAATGCAGCTTTGTCTCCCAAACTGTAACATCATAAGTAAAGTACGTAAGACCATTCTTTTTTTCGAAAAGGTTCATGGTGTAGAGCTGCTCTATCCCAAATTCTTTTGTTCTTAACAAAACATGCTTAATATCTGGGTTGCTAAGCATTCGTAATCGAATGGAAATGGTTTCACCTTTCTTTGGAAAAGGATTACTTACATAATATTTTGAGCCATCTGAATATACACTATCTAACCATTGAAACAATTTATTTTCCTCCTTTTTATATTAATCAGCCGGTTCATTCTCCTGTGCCAGCAAGACTTCACTAATAGCTCCATATAAATCTGCATTCACTGACAAAGTCTGCATTGAGCTTAAAACACTCTTTGCAGAATCTTGTTGCACCCAATCGTAAATTATTTCCTTAAAATAGAAATCAATCTCTGCACGATCTAATATCTGAAAACACAACTCCTTCACATGATTTTGTGCTAATTGCATACCAGTGGTAAACTTTATTTTTATTTGCTCCATCACAAAAGGAATTTCTTTGATTCGAATTTCGTTTTGTATTGAATCATATTGGTAATTCAGCTCCTGCTGTTTCATATTGCAAATCATCAGAATTTTTCCTGGATTTTTAAAGCCTTTCATTCTGATCTGATATTTTCTGTCTTTTGGTAATAAATTAATGTCCCCTTTTGGTTTCTGTATGATGAATTCTCCCTCTTTTTTATAATCTAATATCAATTTGGTTATTACAAAATGACCCTGACCATAATCCATACTAACTCCATCATCTTCATACAGCATAAACTCACCAGCCGCACCGGCAGCCACACAGATTTCTATGCTTTTAGGATTTGAAGTATCGTTGACCCTCTCACCTTCCACCGCTAACGGCACAATAGCTCCGGCTTTCATAAGCACCGGTATACTCATTTTATCTCTATATAAATTCATTCTGCGTTTCCCTTGATAAATCACACCGGTAAAGAAATCAATATATAAGTCCTCCGGAAGCCAAAAGCTCACTTTTGCTACTTTAATCTCTTCACTCACCACGGATGTAATCGGTAATACAATCAATTCAGAACCAAAAAAATATTCATTTGGGCTATGGTATGCGGCTGTTTCTTCAGGATACTCATAATACATGGGAATTATTAGTGGAATTGCGCAAGTATGCGTCCTGTAATTCATGGAATATAAATATGGAATCAGGCTGTGACGTAATTTCATGTACTGACTCATGATTTTTTCTGTCTCAACTGAGTAATTCCAAGGTTCTTTATGATTAAATGCACCAGCCGAGCTATGCAAACGTAAAATCGGAGAAAATACGCCAAACTGCAGCCATCGAATTTGAAGCTCTTCATTATATTTTCCCATCATATGTCCTCCAATGTCGTGACTCCACCAGCAATATCCAACATTAGAAGCAGTCGCTGTAAAATATGGCTGAAAATCCAAAGAGTCCCATGATATGATAGAATCTCCCGAAAACCCAACCGGATATCTATGACTTCCAATTCCTGCAAATCGGGATAAAATAAGAGGACGTTCTTTCCCCTTACTATGGTCCAGAAAATGATAATGATTTAATACCCATAGAGGATCCAACCCCGGCAGTTTGGTTGTTTCTCCCTGCTGCCAATCAATCCACCAAAAGTCTACTCCTTCTTTTTCCAATGGATAATGAAGATATTTAAAATATGCTTCCAAAAATTTTGAATCTGCAGCATCAAAATCGACTGTTTGTTTTTTATTCACATCATAGCCCAAGCTTTTTGCAATTATTTCATATTGTTCTTCATAAGGTCGAACTCCCTGCGCCGGATGAACATTCAGCGTAATCCTCAGTTTCTTGTCATGAAGCCACCGAAGCAATTTCTCTGGATTTGGAAACAATTCCTTATTCCATGTATAACCAGTCCAGCCACTTTCATACTCCGGTTTTACCTCTGTGATATGCCAATCCATATCGATCACCACCACAGACAGCGGTATTTTCTTTTTTTCAAAGGTAGTGACAAGCTGCCTGTATTCCTCTTGCGTATATTTATGATATCTGCTCCACCAATTCCCAAATGCATATCTTGGAAGGAGCGGAGGCATTTGGGTCAAACGATAAAAATCTCTGATACACTCCTGATAAGAATGCCCGTACCCAAAGAAATAACAATCAATATGATTCTGCGGACGTTGCTGTAATTCTCCCTCTTCATTAATCAGATAACTTTCACTATCTTCTATCATAGTAAACCCTTCTCGTGATATCACCCCTTCCCCTAATTTCGTACTCCCGTTCACTGCATCTAAGGTTCTGATTGTTCCTTTTAACGTCTGACATAAATCACCATAATGCCAGCATTGTGCTGCCAGATGCTTGTTTGGAAATATTTGAATTTTTAGAGATTCTTTTGAAAACATATCACCTTTTAGATAGTCTAATTGCAGACTTTTAGTTCGTATCGTGATTGAGTCTGCATCTTGCACCGTTTCATATTCCGTTTTAGGGAAATCCCGAAACCAAATCGTTTGAGATGGTAAATCTACAAATTCGTTTCTCTCATGATATTCCATTCGTATTAATCGTTCAGTCAGTATGGTAAAGCGGTAATTTTCACCCTGAACTATATTTAAGACATTACTTGTAGATACCGTATTAATATGATAGATTTCTTTCATGTATTTTTCTCCAAAATTATTATTCTTTTACTGCTCCTACAACAAGACCTGTTGTAAAATATTTCTGTAATAACGGATATATGATAAGTAATGGAATCACCGAAATGACAATTTTAGCAGAGTTAAGTGTTCTTGTTGAAACCATCAGGTATTGCTTTAATTTTTCAATATCCGTTACTTTCGATAAATCAAAGGTGGCTGAAATCAACTGAATGTAAGTCTGCAATGGGTAATTGGATGTTTTGGAAATATACAAGATTCCGCTAAAATAATCATTCCAATGCCCTACGATGCAAAAAAGGCAAATAGTTGCAATACATGGCTTTGAAGCCGGCAAAAATATATAAGTCAATATTTGCACTGGATTTGCTCCATCAATCTCAGCCGCTTCCTCTAATGATTTTGGCACACTTCGAAAGAAGTTCATTAGCAAGATAACATTACCAACTCCAACCGCTTGAGGAAGTACCAATGACCAGATAGAATTGAGTAATCCGAGTTTATTTACTATCATAAACAATGGAACCATGCCACCATTAAACAACATCGCAAACAAAACAAATTTAATATAAATACCCTGCGCATAAAATTCTCTTCTATTCTTGGATAACGGATAAGCCATTGTAACAACCAAGGCTATATTCAAAGCTGTTCCTAAAATGACACGCACTACAGATATCATAAAAGACCGCCAAAATTGATGATCATCTAAAATTTTGCGATACGCATTTACGGTAAAGTCTACCGGCAGAATACCAACTTTACCCGCTGTTGCCGCAGCACTGCTGCTAAAGGATGTAGCTACAACATTCATTAGTGGAAGCAAGCATAACAGCATGAGTATAAATGTTACGATATCTATCAAAATATCAGATGTATGTAGTCTTTTTCTTTTTTTTAACTTCATTTTGCTCCTCCTAAAACATGGTACGATCCGAGTGAGTCGTAACTAATTTATTTGCAATCGCTATTAATAATGCACCAATCACCGATTTTATCAAACCCACTGCGGTAGCAAGACTATATTGTCTCTGTAACATACCTACACGATAAATGTAGGTATCAATGATATCTCCCGATTCATATACCAATGGGTTATAGAGATTAAAGATCTGATCAAAACCTGCATTCAAAATATTAGGAAGACTCATTGTAGTCATAATAAGAATAATCGGTAAAATCCCCGGTAAAGTGATATGAAGTAATCGTCGCCAACGGTTTGCCCCATCAATTGCTGCTGCTTCATATAAACCAGGATCTATGCCTGTTAAAGCAGCAAGATAAATAATAGATCCATACCCAAACTCTTTCCAGCTTTCTGTAAAAATCATAATCGGTCGAAACCACTTATTACTTCCCATAAACATAATTGGATCGAACGATAATAAGGATCGTAATGAATTGATTGGACCATCATATGCAAATATATATTGTACGACAGCAGCCAAGACAACCCATGATAAAAAATGTGGTAAATACACAATTGTTTGAACTGTTTTCTTAAATACCTTTCTACTGATTTCATTTAGCAGTAAAGCAAAGCATACCGGAACAATAATTCCCAGAAGCATTTTTCCAAAAGCAATTATAATTGTGTTTAGGAATATTTGTTTACTGTCTGGTATTGTAAATATAAACTTAAAATTATCCCAGTTGACCCATTTTGATTTTAAAATGCCTTTTGCCGGAATATAATTTTGAAAAGCCATAATAATACCAAACATGGGAACAAAAGAAAATATAATCAAAAATATCATTCCGGGAAGCATCAAAGCATGATAATATATTTGTTTTTTCCACCTACGCATCTTAATTTACCCGCCTTATATTTACTTAATTGCTTCATTTACTTCTTTTGTAATCTGTTCTCCACCGGCTTTCATCCATTCATCTACAAAAGTATCAAAGTAATCTATATTTTTTTCATTCGTCAATATTTTTAGCATTGCTTCTTTTTCCAGCTTTTCAAGACTAGACCACTTAAGGGGCATTGAATCCGTTTGATCAAAAAATACTGGCTGTATTACATTTACGGGAGTATCATGCATCAGCTTGCTTGATACCAAACGAGCATTGTAGTTTAACCAATCTGTTGACTCTGGCTTTTCTCCTTTATCAAGGGCTTCCTGATACTTTTGACAAGATTGAAACAATGTATTCTCATACATAATCATATTCTTCGAATCCCGTTTTCCTTCTATTGCTTCACTGATATGCTCATAAGCCAATGAAGCAGCTTCATAATAATCAAATCCTCCAATCGGATCGACTCCGTATGCATGATTTACATATTCAAGGTATTCTTTGGCTATATCACTGGTATCCGTATAGCAGGAGGTTCCCTGATTATAATCCAAAGAAATATTAACAGCCTTCACTAACAATTCCGGATGCTCATAACCTTTTCTTACAACTTTATAATGTTGATTAGGATCTCCTGCAAACATCGTTACTTTTCCATCTGCGCCTGCGGGTACAATATATGCTCTCCAATCGGCCTCATTATTTAATGTATAAGATGCTTCCAGTGTATAGGGTGCCCACCAGCCGCAAAATAAAGCACCACATTGCCCTGATGTTACTAATGCCGTAATATCATCAGTAGCTCTGATGGCAACCTGTTGATCGATTAAGCCTTTCTTATACCAGTCTGCCAGTACCTGTAAGCCTTGCTTCATTTGAGGCTGTACCGATCCATATACTGCATTTCCATCTTTATCCTCAATCCACTGCTTTGGACATGCTCCATAATATGTAAAAATATTATTAGCCTGATAAGCCTGTGCATATCCGCCATAATAAATATCTGGATTAAGTACAAGACCTACTGTTTTTCCGGCACCGTTGTTCCCCGGATCTTTGTCAACAAATTCCTGTAAAATATGTTCAATATCATCTATTGTTTTAGGCTCATCAAGGTTCAATTGATCCATCCAATCCCCTCTTAACCATAGCATTTCCTGTCCTGCCGATATTGATGTTATCGGAATTGCATACAATTTGCCATCAAAGGTTGCCATATCAAGAGACTTATTATCATTGGATGCATAAATATCTCTCATCAGATCACTGGCACAATTGTTATAGCATTCTGTAAGATCTTCAATCATATCATTAGCAATTAATTCCTTTAACGTTTTATAATCAACGTTCATAATATCCGGAATTTCCTGAGATGTTATTGCCATAGATACTTTCTGGTCATAATCATCACCATCAACAGCTTCAAAAACATCCTTATTCTGAATGTTTAATTTGTTCTTATACAATCTGGTATATCCGTTGTTTTCAGCGTTGTCATCACTGCCACTTGGATAAGTAACACTTGCATTTACCTGCAGACCAATGCTGTAGGTGACTTCTTCTGGATATGGTTCATATGGAGTTGTTCTTGCCAATTCCCATGAATCTGTTGAGTTTGATTCTAAAGTCTCATTCCTAACCCCGGTTTCCTGAGTTGCGTTATCTTTTTTTAGTGAGCATCCTGTAAATAAATTCATAGTGAAACAAATTGTGATCGTCATTAAGAGACATTGATGAATAATTTTTCTTAGCATATATTTATCCTCCCCTATAAGCCATAAATAGATTTAACGTTAAACTCTATTTATAATATAATACTTATTCATATATCAGTCAATTCGTTTTTTAATATTATATTATTTTTTGGTTATATTGTCGATTGATAATAAAAATTATCTGTGTTAAACTTATGTTAAACCAATATTTTCTACAAATTAGAAATTTTTTGTTCTGCAAAATAAGGTGATTAAGTTTATCGATAAACTATCAAACCAAACGAGAAAGGATATACTTTAATGGCTACATTAAAAGATATTGCAAAAGAAGCTGGTGTCAGTATTATGACCGTATCGAATGTTATTAATGGAAAGTATTCGAAAGTGTCGAGCAAGACTATAACACTCATTCAAGAACTGGTAAAAAAATATAACTATGTACCAAATCTTAGTGCCCGAAGTCTTTCTATGAAGTCTTCCAAACTGATTGCTGTATTTATCAATACTTACGAAGTAAAACAAAACCTCTTTAAAGACCCCTACATCAGCGAATTATTTGGTGAATTGGAATCTTTGATTCGTCAATACGGATATTATGCAATCATTAGGTCCATTGAAACAATAGAAAATGTATCTACAATTTTACAGAACTGGAATGTAGATGGTGCCATATTTATATCACAGCAAACAGAAGAAGAAATGAATCAAATTCTCAAAAATAGTAAATGTCCGATTGTTTTCATCGATAGTTATAATAAAACCAATCCTAAGGCTATTATGGTTGGCGTTGATGATTATAAAGGAGGTTATATTGCTACAAAATATCTTATTTCAAACGGTCACACAAACATTGCTTTTGCTGGTTGCTATAGTGAAACCAATGCAATTGTGAGCCATAGATATCAGGGATATCGTAAAGCACTCAAAGAATCTGGCATCCCTTATAATGAGAAAAATTTGATTAACACTTTCACTCGTTATGAGGATGGAGTCAACATCGGCCGCGATATTGCAAATCGTAAGTATAACATTTCTGCAGTATTTGCAGCCGCTGACCTTTTTGCATTAGGTCTTATTGAGGGTGCAAGAATTAACGGCTGTGTTGTACCCAACGATTTATCCGTTATCGGATTTGATAATCTGGATCTTTGTTCTTTGGTCACTCCAAAATTAACTACGGTTTCCCAGAATGTAAAAAAGAAAGCAGAGTCGGCAGTTAATTTATTATTGAATGCAATCAAGGAGCTTCCTATTCCTTCTCAGAGCATAACTCTAGATGTTCAATTAGAGGTTCGTCAGACAGTTCAAAAATTGTCGAACTAGTATGACAGTAGCAGTCTGTCGAACCAGTATGTCATTCCCTCTAATATTGCAAAAGGACCGCTTAATTATATAAGCTGTCCTTTTCAACTTGTTTCGATTAATAGCACAAAGAATGTTTGTTTTGCATTTTATCTAATGATTTCGGATATAACTTAGCATAGATACCGTTTTTATTAAGAAGCTCTTCATGGGTTCCCATTTCAGCAATCTCACATTGATCAAGTACGACAATTTTATCCACTTTTTTAACAGTCGATAACCGATGCGCAATGATAATTGTTGTTCTATTTCTACTAAGCTTTTCTAATGCTTCCTGTATTTCCTGTTCCGTTTTGGTATCCAGTGAAGATGTAGCCTCATCTAAGATTAAAATCGGAGTATCTCTAAGTATAGCTCTTGCAATGGATATTCTTTGTTTCTGACCTCCTGAAAGGCGAGTTCCTCTCTCTCCAATTACCGTATCATAACCTTGTTCTAAATCAATAATAAATTCATGGGCTTTTGCTGCTTTTGCTGCTCTTTCAATTTCCTCTTTACTTGCATGTTCATAACCATATGCAATATTATCATACACCGTACCATGAAATAAAAAAGTGTCCTGCAATACCATACTAATATTATCTCTAAGGCTTCTAAGTGATACCTCTTTTATATCATACCCATCTATATATATTTTTCCTTTTATAGGATCATAGAATCGATTTAAAAGGCTGCTTATGGTAGTTTTGCCTACTCCTGTTGTTCCTACAAAGGCAACGCTTTGACCAGCAGAAATTGTTAAGTTAATATGTTTTAGTATTGGTATATCTTCATTATAATGGAAAGAAATATTATTTAATTCAATATTGCCTTTAATATTTTCCATTCCTGTCGGATTATTTATTTCTTTCACTGCGGATTGTTCTTCTAACACCTCAAATACTCTCTCACAGCCAGCTATTGCATTATTAATTTGTTCATTCACACCAGAAAGATTATTGATTGGCTGATAAAATAAGTTTAAATAGGTTATAAAACCGACGATATCTGCAACAGAAACTTCTCCAATGGAATTTAAATATCCCCCATAAATAATAACAATAACTGAACCAATCGAACTTAGAAAAGTAATGGAAGGATGAAATATCTCGCTTGATTTGGTTGCTCTTAAAAATACATTGGTTTGCTTTTTCGCTAAGTTCCCAATCTTTTTTGCTTCATATTCTTGTTTATTAAAAATTTGTATTTCCTTTATCCCTGATAAATTATCTTGTAATGATCCACTGAGTTCACCAATCGTTTCCTGATTTTCTCTCCACAAAGGTAAAACATATTTAGAATACGTCATATTTGCATACATTAAAAATGGTATTGATATTAAGCTTGCAAGTGCCAATTTAACATCAATATAAAACAACATGATGGCTACACCCAAAAACATAAGTGCGTTCACGATCAGATCCGGTATTACGTGAGCTATCAGTAATTCTGCATTTACAACATCATTTAATATTCTACTTACAATTTGCCCAGTCTGCTTATCATTAAAGTAACCCAAAGAAAGATTTTGTACTTTATCATATAATTTTTTCCTTGTATCTGCAACATAATGATAAGCGCCATAATGAGTAAAATAACCTTTCAGAAACGAGCATATTCCTCGAATGATATAAGTGAATAATAAAATGGATCCCATATAAAAAGATTTCTTCACAATATCCCTATCACCATTCGTCGCTAATTCGGTAAACTCTTTTAACACCCACGGTGAATAAAGCTGTAAAATGGTTGAAATGGATACCGCAAGCATGCCAATCAATATGTAAATCCAATACTTTTTTGCATCTTTTATTACTTTTATGCATGTATTCATTTCAACTTACTCCTCTCAATAATTTATATGTGATACAAATCGGACGGCCTGTTTCACTTTCTTCTACTATTTTGGCATCAATATTAAATACTTCTTTTAAAACATGCGATGTCATCACTTCCATCGGATTTCCTGCTTTAATTATATTTCCCTTGGAAATTGCTATCATATGATCCGAAAATCGGGCTGCTAAATTTAAGTCATGCAATACCATTACAATGGTACATCCTTGATTACGATTTAAATCATATAATAATTCTAAAATTTCAAGCTGATGAGACATATCTAAATATGTAGTCGGTTCATCTAATAAAATTTGATCCGCTTTCTGTGCCAGTGCCATGGCTATCCATACCCTTTGTCTTTGACCGCCTGATAACGTATCTACTTCTCTATCCTTATACTCATCCAATTTTGTTACATGGATTGCCCACTCTACAATTTTTTTATCTTCATCCGTTAGCTTACCAAAACCTTTTTGATGAGGAAATCTTCCATATGCTACTAATTGGCCTACGGTTAAACCACTAGGCGCTGTAGGTGTCTGTGGCAAAATAGCCATTTTTTTTGCGACCTCTTTGGTTGTCAGCTTTTTAATATCTTCACCATTCAAATACACCGTACCTTGTTTCGGTTTTAAAACACGCCCTACTGCTTTTAGTACCGTGGATTTACCGCATCCATTTGCTCCAATAATGGATGTAATTTTTCCATGAGGAACTTTCATATTTAATTGTTTTACAATTAACGCCTCCTCATAGGCGATATCTAATTTATCTGTCATGATACTATTCATATATTACCTCCGATTTGTTGATTTGCTGTAATTGCATCCTCATGATTTGCTAAGTAAATATAAAAAATAAGGTATACTTAACACAGTAATAATAATACCTGTTGGTATATCTGCACCAAAACTTATCGTTCTTGTAATGGTATCTGCCAACAATACAACAATTGCTCCGCAAAAACCGGAAGCTGGAATTAATAACTTATGATTTGGTCCAACTAATTTTCTTGACATATGAGGGCATATCATTCCAACAAAAAAGAAATTACCACCTAGCGCCACGCTGCCAGAAGACAATGCAATTGCAGCAACAAGTAATCCTGTAAATTCCTTTTTTACTGCTAACCCAAGGCCTATCGCTGTTTGATTGCCAAGATGCAGGGTATTAATCATTCGGGATTTATAAAATGCATAGCCCACAAACAGCAACGTCCATGGTGCTAAAATTTTTAAGTAATCCCAATGATCCCCCCATAGACTTCCTGCGCTCCACCTTTGGGCAAATTCCATCTGCGTTTTATCCAGCTTAAGTGTAATCATTAATGATAGTGCACTATATCCATTGCCCAATGCAACACCCGTTAATATTAGACTCGTGGGTGAAATATCCCGTCCTCGCCGATAGGATAATATGAAAATCAATATTGCCGCTGTAATACCTCCTGCAAATGCTAATAACGGCAATAGATATTTTGATGAAGCTCCACTGGTTGAAAACATCACTACATATACCAAGACAAGTAAGCCTGATCCCGAACTGATTCCCAAGGTTCCCGGACTAGCCATATCATTTCTAAGCAGACTTTGCATAATAATACCCGATACTCCCATACCAATACCTACTAAAATGGCCAATGTAATTCTTGGTAATCGAAAATCAAAAACAATAAGATTTTGCTTCTTAGTACCGTTTCCAACTATTGTTTGGAACACTTCCATTGGAGACAGATTCATTTTTCCAACATACATACTAAAAACACCGATTAAAATACAAAGTAAGAACATAACTGCAATAATCATGATGCCATTTTTCATCGTATATCTTTGCTTTTTCATTCAAACTCCCTCCTCTGTTTTCTAGCAATATAAAGAAAGAAGGGTACTCCAATTACTGCAAAAATAATACCAAGAGGAGTTTCAAATGGTTTATTAATGAATCGTCCAAATATATCAGCCCCAACTAAAAAAACAGCTCCATACAGGGCACAGCTTGGAATGATATAGCGATAATCCACACCTACGAAAAAGCGCATGATATGAGGAACTAAAAGACCTACAAATCCAATAGGACCAACAATAACCACAGACACACCCGTTAATAGAAAAACAACAACTGTTGAGATTCCTTTCACCAAATTCGTTTTAATACCAAGCCCTGTTGCTACTTCTTCACCCAAACTAAGAACTGTGATAGATGGTGAAAACGTTACTGCGATTGCTACACTTAATAAATATACTGGTGCCGTCATAGCAAGTTCCCTCCATTTTGCACTGGCCGTTCCGCCTGCTGTCCAATAAGTTAAATCCTGTCCTATGTTATATTTTATTGCAATATAAGAGGTAAGTGCACTAAATAGCATAGAAATAGACAGCCCTGCCAATACCAGTTTTTGAGGTGACATACTTTTTTTACCCACACTAGCAAAAAAGTATGTCATAAAAGTTGCCAAGGCAGCTCCAAGGCAAGTATATAACATGGTTTCACCATAGGTTCTACCAGGAAAAAAAGCGAGACAAATTGCCATAGCAAAGGTAGCTCCTGAACTAATCCCCATAAGCCCTGAGTCTGCCAGCGGGTTTCTTGTCGTTCCTTGCATAATCGCTCCGGCTACTGCCAGACTGCTTCCTACAATTATGTCAGCAACTGTTCTTGGAAAGCGAAGGGTGCGAATGATTTGATGCTCCATTATAGTTTCATTAAATTGAAATACAGCACCCCAGGCTACCTTTAAATTCATGTCAGCAGCACCATAGGATATGGAACAAAAAAAGGATATCGCCAAGAAACAAATTCCTAATAACATATAGAGTGAAAACTTAATTTTACGCTTTTTATTACGTTTTGTTATATCTCTTTTTACTATCATTTAGAAATCCTCTTTGTGAAGTCAATGACATTGGATGAAGGCTTTGAAAATGTTCCAGTGTCATGACCTCCTTTTGTATTTTGTCTTATTTATTTTCAACGACATCATTTAGTTTATCTATAATATAATCCATTTGTGCAGACATACTAGCAACATCTGAAAAATAGAATAAACCAAGAAATGATGCAGGTATTTCTATTATATTTCCTTCTTTCACTGCAGGAATATTGTTCCATATTTCAGTTTGCGCATATTCTGATTCATTTTCGTCAACTAAGAACCATAATACATAGTCTCCAAAATAATCAGCGGCTACTTCATAGGATACGGAACCTCTTCCTTCCCCTGAGTCCTCAATCAGTTTCGTTAAACTTTCTGGTTGCTTCAAATTAAGATAATGATGGAGCAGGGTACCACCTCTAGAATCCGATTCATAATAGATCCCATAGGAATTGCTTCCCCAGTCTGATAAAATACTAAATGTTTTTTCCGAAAACTCCGCTGATGTAAGTAATTCTTTCGCTTCTTCTAATTTCTGTTCAAATGTGCTTATAGCCTCTTTCGCTTCTGCCTCATGTCCCGTTACTTCACCTAAAAATTCGATACGCTCTACAGATGTCACAGATTCAGGAACTACGATAACAGGGGCAATCTGAGAAAACTTATCAAAATCTTCCTGATCATACGTTATAATTAAATCTGGTTCATATGTTAATATCTCTTCCTTGTCCCAAGTCTCAATAGCCGGTATCTCTTTTACCATATCATAAAACGGCATAGATTCTTGTATCCAACCATATATTGCAACAGGCTTAATCCCTAATGTGACAACGTCGCCAAGATACCAATTCACAACAATCCTTTGAGGATTAACCGGTACTTCCACATCCCCCATAACGGTTGATACAATCTTACTAGTTCCTTGTTCTATATCCTTATCTTCGGTTGAATCTGTACTTGTTTGTGTTGTAACTTCCGTATTAGTTTGTGTTGAATTTACACTTTCTTTCTGGCAGCCTGTTAACCCCATTCCCCCTAATAAAACGACACAGCTCATGATTAGATATCTTTTCATTAAATTACTTTTCATATGTTTCCTCCTGTAATATGTAATCAATATAAATATGATCGAATGCTAATTCTGATTTATTTGGTTAGCATTGACTAACTCGGAAAGTATATCATTGCAGTGTTTCACTGTCAATAGAAGAAAAAAGCGAAGCAGATGTTGATCTGAGCCATAAATACATACACTCGCCATTTTTAATAGCTTTTTCTATCACTTCTCTTTATTTTATTGTTCATTTTGGTGTAGTATTGTCCAATTTAGGAATCGTTTTATTTGATTATAAAATTTATATATGTTATGATTCATTCGATTATATTGATTAAATGTTAGGAGAATTGTTATGCATACAGATGAGTATAGGAATGGATTCGAATCAATGGCATTGCATTTTAATATGACAGAGCGTAAAATGGGTAACGGAAAATCCTTTTATTTTGGAACGAAAAGCAGTGATGGTTGGATTACTCAAATTCAACCGTCGACCGGACTTTTCGTTTCAAGCATGTGGTTTACACCAACTAAAACACTGACTTACACAATGAATATTGATCGCCCATGCTTCTTAATCTGGTGTGTGGATTGTGGTGACGTAACTTTCACCCAAAAGGGAGTCAAAGCATATCATCTTAGCCCCATTAATCACATCATTACCAATCCTTTAAAACCTTATAAAATAACATTTCCAGCACATATTCATACCTGTTGCACTTGTATTCTTGTATTTGAGGAATATTTATACAGATTATTAAATACTCATATAACTGACTGTGAAGATTTCATCGGTAAGTTAAAATCACATAGCAATTATATTTGTAATACGCCTGATATCACACTGGTTCTTGAGCAAACGAAGTGGGCAGCAAGAAATGGTATTCTTCCTTTGTTTAACTATGAGTGTAAGATAGGTGAATTATTTACTATATTGTATAAAAATATGCAATTTATATCGACTATCCATTTTAATCGAAGATACCATATAACCTGGGAGAATGAACAAAAATTATGGAATATAAAAGCTATTCTTGACAAAGATATATTACAGACTCCTACTGTTGAAAGCTTAGCTTTATCCGAGGCTTTCAGCGTAAGCAAATTACATCGTTGCTTTAAACAATATTTCGGAATGACAATAAATCATTATATTAGAGTAGAAAAGATGAAAAGGGCTTTGTTGATGCTTGCAAGTGACGAATTCAGCATTAAAAACATTGCTCATATGTGTGGATATGATAGTCCAAGTAAGTTTACTGAATCTTTTAAAGAAATACATCATATTACACCCAGCCAATACAGAAAAGCTCATTACTTATAAAAACACAGAAATCAGTTGTTTTGTATACTCTTCTTTTGGTTGTTCTATCAAATTTTGCGTTAGTCCCTCTTCTATGCATTTTCCGTTTTTCATGACCATAATTCTTTTACACATATGAGTGACTAAGGCTATATCATGGGAAACAAAAATAATTGCCAACTTTCTTTCTTTTGAAAGTCTAAGTAAAAGCTGAATGATTTCCGCCTGCACCGAAACATCCAGTGCACTTGTAATTTCATCACAAAGTAATATCTCTGGTTGTACTGCAATTGCTCGTGCTATGGCAGCACGCTGGCATTGGCCTCCACTTAGTTTTCTTGGATAGCGATTTGCCAAGGTTTGATCTAAGCCTACCAAATCCATTAGCTCACTTATTTTCTCTTCCCGCGATTGCCGGCTTTTCATCCCACACAGATTTTTGAGACTTTCACTGATTGCCTGTTTGATTTTATGTTTTGGATTAAAAGAATCCACTGCATTTTGAAACACCATCTGGATATTACGTAAATCTTCTTTTTTTCTCTTGCCTAACATATCTTTTTCTCTACATGTCATAACGCCAAGGGATGCTTTTTCTAATCCAGCAATTAATTTTAATAAGGTACTTTTTCCACTTCCACTTTCACCTACAATACCAAGTATTTCTCCAGATTTCAACTGTAAATCTATCTGGCTGACTGCCTGCAACACACCAGTATGATTATGAAATTCTTTACAAATCTTATCTAATACAAGCATAGGATTTTCAGTATTTTCACATTCCTCTACATACCTGATATTAATTTGCGGTACCGCCTGTAAAAGTGACTTGGTATATTTCTCTTTCGGATTTGCTATAACATCTTTTACCAATCCCATTTCAACAATTTTTCCCTGCTTCATAATAGCTATGGAATCCGCTATTTTGGATACTACATGCATATCGTGTGTAACAAGAATAATCGACATATGAAATTCATCACGAAGTCGAATCAGTTCATCCATGACCAACGATTTTGACATACTGTCCAATGCACTTGTTGGCTCGTCTGCCAGTAATATTTCTGGCTCTAACATAACTGCCAGGGCAATAGCTATTCTCTGATTCATACCACCACTCATTTCATAAGGATAACTGTCAAGGATTCTCTTTGCATCGCTCAAGCTTAATTTTTGAAAAACAGAAAAAATTTGTTCTTCAAATTGATCTTTGTTATATTTTCCATGACTTTTTAAGGTTTCTATAAACTGATTGCGAAACTTACGAATAGGATTAAAAGAGGCTTTTGGATTTTGAAAAATCATTCCAATCTTTCGGCCTCGCAAGATTCTTAAGTCTTTTGTTGAACAATTGCTTATTTCTGTATTTTTCAGACAAATACTTCCCTGATTGATTGTCATATCCGAAGATGAAATTGGAAGAATAGCTTTTAAGAGTGTACTTTTTCCGCTTCCGCTCTCTCCTGCAATTCCAAGAATTTCTCCTTGTTTGAGTTCTAAATTTACATCTTCAACAACTGCTTTTTTCCCGTAGCTTACGTACAAATTAAAAATTGATAAAACACTATTCTCCATCTTCTGTTTTCCTTATCCCCATATAATCACTTAGTGCCTCTCCAAATAAATTAAATATAACTACAGTAAGAAACAATGCCAATCCTGGAGCTAACACAGCCCAAGGTGCCTGTTGCATATAAGATAGTCCTTCACTTACCATAGACCCCCATTCTGCTTTAGGCACCTGTACGCCTAGTCCTAAATAAGACAAACCAGCAAATCCAAGCATGACTGACCCAATCTGAATAGAAGCATTTACTATCAATTCTCCAACCAGATTTGGAAGTACATGAACGAACATAATTCTTGTATTCGAATTTCCACCTAGTCTTGCAGCATAAATAAATTCTTCATTTTTTAGCGAAAGTACCTTTCCTCTTGCCAGTCTGGCGTACAAAGTCCAACCTGCAATTCCCAGAGCAATCATCGCATTAATCATGCTTCCTCCAAGAATTCCTGCCACGGCAATTGCAAGTACCATTTGTGGAAATGCAAGCATAATATCTGCGATACGCATAATAATAAAATCCCAAATTCCACCATAATACCCCGCTAGTATACCTAGAAACGTTCCAAGTACCATAGTAATGAGAACCAGAATCAGTGAAGATAAAATGGTAGTTTTGGCTCCTGCTAAAACTCTGGAATAAATACACCTTCCCAGCCTATCCGTTCCAAAAGGAAAATGCGAACTTGGGGCGGCCATCATATAGCCAGCATTTGTCTTATTTGGGTCATTTGCCAGAAAAAGAGTATCGCACAAACTTAATAATATCAGAGAAAAAAGAAAAAAGAATAATACAAGAAGCTTTCTCTTTTTCCTATTGTTTTGTAAGTGAAACATATTCTACTCCTTTACCCTTGGGTCTAAAAAATGATAACTAATATCTACCAATAGATTAACAATTATATAAATGCCTGTCATTATCATGACAAATCCCTGAATAACTGGATAATCTCTTGCCTGAATAGAATCCATAACCAGTTTACCAATTCCCGGCCACATAAATATACGTTCTGTCACAACACTACCTCCTAACAAGGTACCTATTGCAAGTCCTAAAACGGTTGTAATGGATATCATAGAATTATGTAACACATTTTTAAATAAAATATAAATTTCTTTCATCCCGCGGGCTCTGGCTGCTGCCACATAAGGTTGTTCCAACTGCTCAAGCACTGCAGCTCTTGTTTGTGTGATTAACCGACTCATAAATGGTATGGAGAGCGATAATGTTGGGAGAAATAGCCCCTGTGCATTTCCCTTTGCAATGATTGGAAATAAATTTGTCTGAATGCAAAAAAAGTATATCAAAGCAACTGCAACCAAAAAGTTAGCTAAAGAATTGCCTGCAAAACAAAATACTTTAATAATAGAATCCGGCAACTTGTCCTTTTTCACTGCTGCATAGATTCCTAACGGTATAGAAATGACTACAGAAAGTAAAAACGAACTAAAAGCTAGTATCCCTGTATATTTCATACCTTTTGTAAGCTTTACGATAACAGGACTTCCATCCTTATAGGAAACACCCAGATCACCTTGAAGCATATTCAAAAACCAATCTTTATACTGAACCAAAAACGGTCTGTTAAGACCCATTTCTTCTCTGGTCTGTTCCAGCACATCACTGGTTACTGCTGTTTGGGCGGTGAGCTTTCGCTGGGCAGGATCCCCTGGTGCAAGATATAATAGTAAAAAGGAGAGAAAAGTGATACCAATCATGATCGGTATCAGATACAGTAATCTTTTCAAGATATAAAATTTCATTGTAAACTCCATTTCATTTAGAACACAACCCCAAGCTGGCTCTGCTCTTTTACTTATGATTACTCCATATTTGTTTCTGCATTCAGGAAGTAGAAATCAAATGGACTATTTTCATTCACATTGGATACCCCTGTTACCATAGCTGTTGTTTTATTAAACAAGGCTATATACCCAAATGCATTTTCATCGATAGCAATCTGAATAATTTGATTTGCCAGCTCTGCACGCTTCTCCACATCTGCTTCATACTGCAATTCTTCAATTAAATGTTGCGCTTCTTGATTTGAAAAACCACCGCAGTTATAGGGCGCATCCTGTGCCAATGTGCAACTGATAAAATAATAAGGGTCACCAGCTTTATCTGCAATCATACAGTATAATCCAATATCAAAATCTCCTGTTTGAATATAGGTAGCGTCAGGATCTTCTTCCAAAGTAAGTTCTGCCTTGATTCCAATTTCTTTCAATTGTTCTTGCATTAAAGCAGCTACTGTATCCAGACTTCTGGCTGCATAATAAGCAACATTCACAGTCAAAACCTGTCCATCTTTTTCATAATATCCCGAGCTATTTAAAATATAACCTTCTTCTTCCAAAAGTAGTTTTGCTGCATTGATATCTACTGAATCTTTGGTTACCTGTCCATATGCAGCTTTACTGCTAAAAGGCCCAACTGTTGCTGATACAGAACCATTTAAATACTTTTCTATATCAGATGAATCTACGGTTAAGTTAATAGCCTTTCTCACGCTATCACTTAATCTGTTTTGATTTAAAATATAAAACTGAAGTCTGGTAGCTGATACTGTTGACAATTGGTATCGATCCTGTTCTTGCTCCAATGTTTTTGCTGCATCTGCTGTAACACTTGTATAAGTATCAATCTCCCCATTTTGCATTGCAAGTAAAGAAGTGCTTGATTCTGGCATGTAGTAGAATTCTGCGCCATCTAATTGCACCGCTCCATCCCAGTATTGCTGATTTTTTTCTACTGTAATCGTCCCACCTGGTTCAAACGTGGATACAACAAATGGACCAGTTGCAACTAACTGCGTAGCCATATCACCACTTTCATCTAAGTCAACAATTGCAAGTTCCGGGCTTGCTAAATCATTTAATAAAGTTGGATACGGTTCTCCTGTTACTATCTTAAATGTCTTATCATCAACCACTTCATACGTATACTTGGTAAAATAAGTAAATCTGGCATTCATCGTTCCTGCTTTTTGTAAATTACGAATTACCATTTCAGACGTAACAGGAGTTCCATTTGAAAAACTAGCTGCCTCTTTTATGGTAATCGTCCATACATTGCCTTCTACTTCTGTGTTTTCTGCAAGAACAGGTACAACTGCGGACTGCTCATTTATTTGAAACAACGACTGCGTCAATCCATAAATAGATGTATACCAACCCTGATAATCCTGATGAGGATTCAGATTTTCAATTGAAAATGCCTCCGATACCTTAAGAATTTTAGTTTCAGGTGTTTCTGTAGTCTCTGCAATTTTCACCTTTTCTTTGCCTCCACAACCTATCAAAGAAAAAATTCCTGCAACAAACAGTAGCCCTAATAATAAAATACGCTTTTTCATACTTAACTCCTTCGTTTATTTTCTAAAAGTATACGTATTCAAGCATATCTTTACAAGCCTCCGGGGGGGTAATTTTTCTTACGCCACCATAGAGCGAAGTATCCCCTTAGCGGCTAGAGGGTACTGTTTATAGTTTATTCTTTCGTTTGTGTTTTCGAATATTTTTGAAGCCATTTAGACCACAAGCCCATGGCTTTGTGTAGCATCGGTATCAAAATGATGATCAAAATAATTCCCAACAAGCAGGATAGCAGAATTGTTCTCATATCATAGCGTATAATCGTTTGAGCTAAATATAAGATCCAGACATTCGGCAGTATAAAAATAATCGATGTGATTACTCCTGGCACATAGTTTCTAAATCGGATACAAAGCAACATATGGACAAAAACCAGATGTAACGTAATCCCTAAGAAACCACTATACCAAAGAAAATAACTTTGAAATATAACGGAAAACAAACTGATCAGCGAAAAGAGTAAAAACTCAACTTCTACTGCGATGGAAATACCTGGTGTTTTGTAAAAGTGCATATTATTTAATCCAAATGGTTGCCTATTAGGCCAAACTTCGCTGATCTCTTTTCTATAGCGACATCCCCAAACCTCTGCCATAATAATTTCTTCAAAATCGTGGATCATAAAAATAACTGGAAACATCCATACGATAAAATTCATAGTAAACATAAAATTGTCCTCCTTCTATTGTCACACTTGTGTCGATCGGCAATATCTATTATAATAGTTGACGTAATGAAGTCAATCATTTCGATATAATAGCTACACATTAGAAAAAATGTGACGATAGGGGAGGAATTATTATGTCCTGTAAAAATAAAGGAAATCCAGTGTCTAACAAGTCAAAACTGTGGATGGAAAACACCCTGCTTAAATTAATGCAGACAGAAAATTATCAAGAAATAACGATACAAGAGATTACGGATTATGCTGGGCTTTCCAGACGAACATTTTATCGTAATTACTCATCAAAAGATGAAATTATTGAAGGCTGCTTCTATAAAATATGGTTAGAATATAGAGCACTTATCATACAACAAGCAGACTTAACTTTGCCCAATATTGCTAGAGTATTTTTTACAGTGATGTTAAGGCATTTAGACTTTCTCTCACTCGTAAACCGCCATCAACTACTCCCACTTTTTCTCACAAAGGTTGATGCGCTTTTGCCACCCGCTTTTGACGTGGTAAAGGGAGATAGTACGCCTTTTTCCAAAGAAAGTATTCAGTATGCTTTAGCATTTAGTTCTGGCGGGTTTATGCGCATCCTTATTCTTTGGCTAAACGACAGCGTGCAGAAATCACCAGAAGAAATGGCTGTAATCGTAGAAGATTTTATTTCAATCTGTAATTATACGAATAGATAGAATTCCATTCAGCGTAACTGCTTGTTCGGGTGAAAGTGACTGATGTAAAATAGTGTAAAATTATGTCGAGGAATAATTCTTTTTAATTTGTAAAAATTATGATATGATTATGTTTATAGACTAATATTTACCGAGATATTGTCGAAATTTGTCACAATACAGCAAAAAGGGGTGCAAAAGATCAGTTTGATTTTTTTAGAATAGATGAGCTGTTATTTCATAATTAACAGGTTGTTCATAATACTCTAAAAATTTACAAACTAATGTAAAAAGGAGGGTGGGGGCTATGATAGATGTTAGCCTGAATCTTTAAGACAGGGTTCAGTGCTAAAAGACAAATAGGGGGGTTACGAAAAAGCGACTGGGTATTATACTGATTTCCCCGTATAAAGCAAAAGTATAGTATAAACAGATAGAATATTAATGGGAGGGCTAACTATGTTAAAAAGTATAAAAAAACAAATTAGTATATTATTAATCTGCATCATTACATTATCACTAATATTTGAAGTACCTATTTCTGAGGTTTCAGCTGCCGGAAGTGCGACAATAAATCTGGCGGGTACAAAGCAGAAAATAACCGGATTTGGTGCATCAAGTGCCTGGTGCGGCACTATCAATGATACCGTAATGAATTCTCTTTATAGTGATCTTGGATACAGCATCTTAAGACTGCGTATTGAAGAAGGAATAGGTGACAAATGGAAATCAGGTAACTACAGTGCATGGGCATCCGAGCTTTCAAATGCCAAAAAGGCAAGTGCAAATGGAGCTATCGTATTTGCTTCACCATGGAATCCTCCTGCCTATATGCAGGAAAGCTTTACTAAGAGCGGTGATTCTGATGCGAAACGTCTCAAATACGATAAATATGATGAATATGTACAATATCTCAATGCTTACGTTAAATACATGAAAGATAATGGTGTCAATCTTTATGCTATTTCTGTACAAAATGAACCAGATTATGCGAATGATTGGACATGGTGGACTTCGCAGGAAATGCTCAACTTTATGAAAAATAATGCTGGATCAATTAATTGTAAGGTAATGGCACCTGAGTCATTTCAATACCGTAAAGATATGTCCAATCCTATTTTAAATGATTCTGCGGCTCTTAATAATTTGGATGTGTTAGGTCTTCATCTTTATGGCACTCAGCTTAGTGAATTTTCTTATCCTCTTTTCCAACAAAAGGCAGCTGGAAAAGAACTCTGGATGACAGAACATTATTATGATAATGACAATACGGACAACCTGATGAAAATGGGTAAAGAAATTCATGATTGTATGGTAACAGGAAACATGAATGCTTATGTATATTGGTGGATAACCTGGCCCAATGGTTTGGCTTCTTCCTCAGGTACAATCTATAAGAGAGCATATGTACTTGGTCAATTTGCAAAATTTATTCGCCCTGGTTACAATAGAGTTGATGCAACAGCGAATCCAAATACAAATGTTTATGTTTCGGCCTATACAGGTGACAATAAGGCGGTTATAGTCGCAGTCAATACAGGTACCTCTGCGGTAAGCCAAAAGTTTAACATACAGAATGGATCAGTATCAAAACTATCTACATATACAACCAGCAGCAGCCAAAGTATGGCATCCGGCTCATCCATTAATGTATCAGGAGGCTCATTTGATGCACAGCTTCCGGCTCAAAGTATTACCACCTTTGTAGGTGACTTGGGAGAAATCACCTCTACGGATTCAGTCGATGCATATTCAAGGATAGAAGCAGAGAACTATGACAACCAGTCGGGAACTCAAAACGTTAATTGCTCTGAAGGTGGAGAGTACGTAGGATATATAGAGAATGGTGATTACACTGTTTATAAAAACGTTAATTTTGACAGTAATGCGACAAGCTTCCAGGCTAGAGTATCCAGTGCCACCAACGGAGGTAATATTGAACTAAGACTTGACAGCATTACCGGATCCTTAGTTGGAACATGCTCAATTTCAGGAACCAATGGTTGGGAGAATTGGGTTAATGTAACGTGTAATGTCAGCGGCGCAAGTGGAAAACATGACTTATACCTAAAATATACAGGGCAAAATGGATACCTGTTCAATATTAACTGGTTTAACTTTGGAAAATAAATAATTTGATAAGAATAGATGGACAGTGTAAGGAAGAAGTGCTAATAAAATAGGAGATCTTAATTTACTGTTTCATCCAAAATATAATAAAGCAGGGAGAATTATCGCTTGATAGCTGGTAGCTCCCTGTTTTAGCGCTATTAAATGCTGCTACTTTGCTGATTTCAAAACAAATCTATCCATTGAAAGACACTCCCTTGACAGAAGAAATTCGTATCAACTTATTCACTGTTTTTCTTGTGCTCTCAATTCTAATTAAGGCCCATTTTTCATCAACATCTAAAAGGATAAATTTATTTTTGTTAGTGTTGACCATGTCTAAATCTTCTTCATCTTCATAAAAGTCAAATATTACTTCTTTTCCAACATATGGAGTCAATATCATCTTCATATCGTCTTTCATACTACTTCTTACCTGAGAATCATCATTTTCACGTCTTTCCATTCGCTTCTGCTTGGTTGACAAGCTACTAACTTGTAAAAAGGCAAGGAAACCTAAAAAGGCCCATATTCCATATATATATTCCATTTACGAATCCTCCTCATCTACAATTTCAAAGGACAGTATTGACGAAAGCGCAATAATCTTTTTTCGTTCTTCCTTCTTTTTCATAATTATTACCCTTATCCAATTTCCTTCAAAGCCCTCAACTTTACAGATTACATTTGATGCATCCATATCCTCTTCATTATCATAAAAGGACATGCGAACTGTTTTTCTTTCCAATGTAGTGAGCAATCTCGTAACAGAAGTGAACGAAGCTAGATTACCTTTATTTTCATTGATGGGATCTTCATTCCTCATGTTGGAATCTGTCATTAAAAGATAGTCACATGATACATGAAGGATTTCAGCGATATCTACTACTTTCTCTATATCAGGATAAGCCACTCCGGATTCCCAGCGGGATACTGTCTGTCTTGTTACTGACATTTTTTCTGCCAGCTCTACTTGTGTGATTCCTTGTTCACGTCTTGCTTGGGATATTTTAATACCTATTTCCATTTCGGTACCCCTTTCGTTTTGTTGCTATTAGTATATATCAACAGCCAACTACAAACAAGCACTTATCCTGTGCATATGTAACATAGGATGTTACATAGCTAGTATTTCACTACATGTATCAATTGCTTAGCATATAAATCAACCCGTTAAACCAACCGTTTTCCTCATACTGTTTCATACCTTGATAAGTAATTATCAGTTTTTCTTTTACGGTAGATACTCCTATAATATAATTTCTATTCAAACTTATCCTAAAAAATCTCTTGTATCCAATCGGATGCAAGAGATTCTTTTATTTCATACGAGAAAGACCTTGTTGTAAGTAGAGAATGTCACTGCGTGACTGCATTTGGCGTGGTAAAGCGTTCAAGACCCTCATGAGTGAGGGAGTCCGCTTTCTTGTTTGTAGTCCTATAAACGTGAAATTTCTTGAGATACCCTCAAAAATTCTTCAATCTCCTCAGGCGAATTAACATGTAATGGTGAAAGTCTTACAACCCCTTTTGAGTCAAAAGCTTCAACCATTCTCTTGGAATACAAACTAGAAGCAGATCTTTCAAACGTTACTGTATTGCGTTTTTCATACTCTTCTACCGCCTGCTCGCAGCTCATATTCGCAAATTCAATGCTCATAATTAAATCCCTGGTATAGAGATCTGTTCCATCCATTTTCACTGTCAAGCCATCAACATAACGTAGTCCTTTAACATTTTCTGTTCCTTCCAGCATCATGTAAAGTAAACCTCTTTCATGATCGGAAATTCTTTTCATTCCCATTTCGAATAGTTTTCTTCTATTTGTCTCACCATTGCCGTGCTTTTCACCAAGTTCGGCTACATAGTCAACAATTGCTGAAATTGCTGCAAAATGTGCAGGTGCCGGACTACCAATTTCCCATTCATCGGAAGCTTTTCCCAATAACCTATGATGGGCAAATGAGGCAATTCTGTCTGAAAGATATGCAATACTGAATCCCCTTATCCCAAAAAATTTATAAGGTGCAATATTCATGGCATCAATACCATATTTCTCGGGATCCAGAATTCCATGGGGCGCATGCTGTACAGCATCACAAATAATATAAATTTCAGGGTTGATTTCTCTTGCTTTTTTGAATATCTTTTCAATATCATAAATATAGCCGGATATATTAGAAGCAGCCATACAGCATAAAATAGCCGTTTCTGAATCAATGAGTGATGTAACCGCATCAACATCGATACCACCAGTTGAGATATTTACTCCAGCAACCCTCATCTCGCAATTATTTTTTTTAGAATAGTATGTAATTGCGTCATATGCAGATGGATGCTCTAAAGTTGTTGTAACGTAATTTGTTCCTTTTGCATTGTCACTAATTACTCGTACTATTTCCATCATGATCTGGGAAGCTGTAAAGCCTGGATAGATAACGCCGCTTTTTGCATTAAAAATAACACTTTTTATATCTTCTCTTCCTTTATTTTCAACATCAGCCAAATAAAGTGCCAGCTTATTCGAATGCTCAGATGCATCTGGCAATTCATCAATACGCTTGAATTCCTCTTCTGCTTTAATCAATCTTAAAGAGCCACCCGCATTATCAAAAAACAACCTGTTTGTCCCTTCAAAATCATGATCAACATATTTAAATTTTGATCTAATTTCCTGTAGTTCTTCTTTCGTAAACATTTTATCTGTCATATTTTTCATGTTATATCCTCCTAATATCATCAGCTAAATCATTATGTTCTTTCGTTTTGAAGTAATAGATAGGTAGTCCAATTACAACAAGTAATACACTCAGTAAAGCAATCTTAGGCTGATATATAGTTGTTGATATAACTACGAATATACCTCCCATTACACCAATAATTGGGATAACCGGGTATAATGGAACCTTGTAAAACCTTTCAACATCTGCCCATTTTTTTCTTAAGATAAAAAGTCCAATAAATGTCAAGGTATAAAAGAACCAAATTACATAAGAACCAATATCGGTTAAAACGTTGAAGTTTGGAAGTAAAATAGTGCTTAGAATTGTAAGTACAGTTACAAATATTCCACTATTTACTGGCATCTGAGTCTTTTCACTTACTTTACTAAACCATCCACTAAATGGTAGCCAGTCACGTACTCCCAATGCATAAGGGATCCTCCATGCTGCTCGTGTAAATCCTGTATGTGATCCCATTATTGATATTAAAATACCAACGGCAACAGTTTTTTGACCTATATTGCCAAACAACCTTCCTGCTGCATCGGAGGCAACGGTAGCACTTGCTGCCATTTCAGAAGGTGTCATTACCCGAAGATAAGCAATATTAATTAAAAGATATACACCACTGACTGTAAGAAGTCCGCCAATCAGAGCCTTTGGAATATTTTTCTGAGGTTCTACAATTTCACCTCCTATGTTGGTAATATTGATCCAGCCATCCGTAGCATACAATGTTGCTATAACGCTTATGGAAAGTCCCTGAAAAAACGGATGCGTATTAACTGTTACCGGAAATAGTTTGATTTCCACCGGATTTGTATTTAAGAAAAGCCCAAATACAATAATTAAAATAATCGGAACAAATTTTAAAAAAGTTGCTATATTGATGGAATAATCACATACTTTATTTCCCAATAAATTAACAACAAATAAATAAACAGTTAATCCAACAGCAATTGGTATCGCATATTTCTCATCAAGCGCGAATAGCGCCGTAGCTTGTATTCCAAACACTACAGCACTTGCAGATTTTCTAATTGGATAAAAAACCACCATTTGTGCCCAACCAACCATAAAACCTAATGATTTTGAGTATATTTTCTCAATATAGGTCATTAATCCCCCTGTTTCTGGTATCATTGCCCCTATTTCGGCAACTATGAGTCCTCCGCAAAGCCCTAAAAAACATCCGATAACCCATGAGATCAATCCCAGGGAAGCCGTACCAGTCGCACTAAAAATGGCTTGGGGTTTGAAAAAAATTCCAGTCCCAATAATTGTTCCTACGACCATGGTGTATGCATTAAAACCCGAAACATTTCGTTTAAGCTGATCATTTTTTACATTTTGCACCATATTTTAACTTACCTCCTCTTCTTTTATCGTCATTTAAAACAAAATACTCTGCAGAATATATCGTGATTATAGTCATTAATACCATTATTGTAAAATCAATTATTATTATGTATAATATAAATAATATCTATAATTAATACTACAATCTAAAGGAGCTGATTTTTTATGGATTATGATCTTCTCGAAACATTCGTTCTTTTGTGTGAGAACAGAAATTTAACGAAAACTGCTGAACTTCTTTATAAAACGCAGCCAACAATTACTAGTCGAATAAAAACCTTGGAAGAAAAATTGGGCTATTCTTTAATTGTCAGGGGAAAAGGGAAAAAGAATGTTGAAATAACAAGAAAAGGAGGAGAATTTTTAATTATTGCTCAAAAATTTTTAAATTTATATGAAGAAATAGAAGTTGTTCAAGAAAAACTTTCTAAAACATTACTTGTATCTTCTATTTCAAGTTTAGGTTCGCCCATCGTAGCTAATGTTTGTAAAAAAATGGCTGAAGATGAAGAGGTTAATATTTCTATTTTTACCTATCAGACAATTGAAGCTTATGAATTAATCGCAAAAAAAGAATTAGATGTTGCATTTGTTTCTGAAGCAAGAAATGTAAATGGTGTTATGTGTGAACCAGTTTTTATGCAAGATTATTATGTTATTAGACCTTGCAAAAATCCCGAAGGCATCAAGAAAATTTGTACTGAAGATTTAGATGTAAACTATGAAATTTATCAGCGATGGAGCGACGATTTTAAAATGTGGCATGATTATAAATTCGCTTCAAAGAAACCCAGAATCGAAGTTGACTCTTGCGCTTTATTAAAACAGTTTCTTACCAATGAAACTTACTGGTCCATAATACAAAGAAGTAATTTATTACTATTAAATCAGGAAATGTCTCTTCAGATATATAATCTAATTGATTCGCCCCCCGCAAGGATCTGCTACATGTTAACCAATTATTATCCAGACAGGGGAAACATATATTTATTAAAAAAGATGAAAAAGTTATTACACCAATACGCTTTTGACAATGATCTTCAGTTAACTCCAAATTAAAGTAGTGGTTATATTAACTTAAAAAATATAACAATAGTATACATTTGGGTATTTATTATCCAGACTTGGCTTTCCGGTCGGCATACACCTGACTCTCATACTCTATATGTTATTCTATCAATCTTTTCCATTATCATATAAGTTATGAAAACCAAGTTTTCGTTCTATTTGCAATTTTTACCAAGGTAAGCATGACTGGCACTTCTACCAAGACGCCTACTATCGTTGCTAGTGCCACTGGACTTTTTGCACCAAATAACGATATTGCAACTGCAACTGCCAATTCAAAGAAATTAGAAGCACCTATCATTCCTGCAGGTGCTGCAATATCATGCGGCAATCGTAAGAATTTACCAGCCAAATAGGCTAAAAAGAATATAAAGAAGGTTTGTATAATCAAAGGTACTGCAATAAACAAAATATGCAATGGATTCACAATAATCACGTTACCTTGAAAAGAAAATATAATAACCAATGTCAGCAATAAGCCTATCATGGTAATTTGATTAAATTTAGGAATAAAACTCTGATTAAAATATTCTTCTCCCTTATTCTTAATAATAGTAATTCGTGTGATAATTCCTGCACCTAGCGGAATAACAACAAATAAAATTACCGATAAGAATAAGGTTGCCCAAGGTATGCTGACCCCGCTCACACCTAGCAAAAATCCTACAATTGGAGTAAATGCAAACAATATAATCAAGTCATTCGTCGCTACTTGAACTACCGTATAGGCTGGATTTCCTTTGCATAGATGACTCCAAACAAATACCATAGCGGTACACGGCGCTGCGCCTAATAGCACGGCTCCAGCCAGATAATCCTTGGCAAGCTCTGGCGAAATAAATCCCTTAAAGACCACATAGAAAAAGAAAGAGGCAATAAAATACATGGTAAATGGCTTAATCAGCCAATTTGTAACCCATGTAATATACAGACCTTTTGGATTCTTTCCTACATTTCGTACGCTTTTAAAATCCACTTTCAACATCATTGGATAAATCATGACCCAAATTAAAATAGCAATTGGAATCGATACATTGGCATATTCAAATTTGCCAAGAAAATTAGGTATCGCTGGTAAATACGTTCCTATTAATACACCGATTACCATACATAATACAACCCAAATCGTTAGGTATTTTTCAAAAAATCCGATTTCTAATTTACTTTCCTTACTCATAATTACCCTCTCTTTCATTAAATAAATACATCTAACATTGCCATTCTGTTATTCTTGAATAAAGTATCTGCACAGTATCAATATCTTTATAAACAACACTTATCTTTTGTATCAGAGTAGATAACCGTAATTTCTTTCAATAATTTTCTAGCATATTCACTACCCTCTGGACTAATCGAATAATAAATCCATTTTCCATCTTTTCGTGCATTTACCACACCAGATTCACACAAAATTTTCATATGATGAGATAACGTTGATTGACCAATTTTTAAATCTTCCAAAAGCCTACAAGCACATTTTTCACCCGTTTGCAGTAATTTTAGAATCTTTAAACGATTTTCATCACAGAAAGCTTTAAATACCTTTGCATCATTTTCATAAGTACTCACTTTTATTTTCACCTCAAATCTATATTATTCGATATATGTATTATAGATAACAAATCGATGAATGTCAATGTGTTTATACTCTAAATTTAGGTTGCAGTTTTATAGTCTTATATTGCGCATTTTTACACAAATTTAGTACATAGATTATATTCTTTTTCCATCCTATTTACCTCATTTCTTTCTTTCCAAATTGGATGACAGCCAGTGCAAGAACCAGCACAAAGATCAGTATCGCACAAGGCAGGAACGGTAACAGCGAAAGTGCGGTATCGGAGGATGCTGTTGTGAAATCATGCAGCTCCGATACTTCCCTTATCCTAATTATCGCTGATAATGGTATTGGATTATCGGCTGAAAAGCTGCAAGAGTTAGAGGAAAAACCTCATTACATGAACAGCACTGATGAAAGGCTGGATTTGAGACATGGTTTAGGGCTGCTGCTTGTCCGACAGATTGTGGAAGTCCATGAGGGAACAATGCAGATAAATAGTGTTGCTAATCATTTTCCACTTGCTTTCGTGCGCATTGTGTTTTTGTTTCATAGGAATCAATACTTTTATACGTTACCACAAAAAGGTCTTTCCTATGAAAGAAAAAAACTGTGGAAAAATTTCCACAGCTCAAATAAGTGCATTTACTGTTGTGTGTGGAAAACAAATAATCATCTTTGGGTATAAAAACAACACCTGCTGAAATCGTGCAGGGAAGCTATTTTTATGCAATTTATGATTATTTTAGTTTTCCACGTTTCACTTATATTGCTAATTGTCCAATATCAAGTGCGCCGGACTGGATCAACTCCTTTGCTAAGACAACGGTTTTACAAACATTATACAGATATACGACCGATTTTGCAAGACATTGCGCACGATTTAATTATCTACGTTTTAGTCTTGTCTCAACCTTACACAACAAGTATATCCCTAAAAGTGCTGTAAGGCAACAGAACAAAATTTCATTTCCTGATAATAATAACAATTATTTTCACTTATATTTCAAAGCGATATCTAATAACTCTCCAAAACTTTTCAAACTATAATCTGATTTATCATAACTAGATGCATCACCTATTCCAACCGCAATCATACCTGCCGCTTTCGCCGCATAGATACCAGCATGCGAATCTTCTACTACGATACAATTTTTTGGCTCTACTTTCATATATTCCGCTGCCTTTAAGAATACTTCAGGGTCTGGTTTAGAAAGGGTAATATTATTACCATCAGAGATTTCATCAAATGCATCTAGTAATCCTACCTTTTCTAAAATAAACCTCGCATTTTTACTAGATGAACCAATCGCAAGTTTAAAACCTTGATTTCTTAGTGTTTGTAATGTTTCGCGTACTTCATCTGAAACATCTGCTGACGTCATAGTTGTAAGCCGTTCTCGATAGATACCGTTCTTTTCCTCCATCAACTTTGCTTTTTCAACTTCTGTTAATGTCCCCTCATATTTTTCTAGAATTATCTCTAGACTTTCCGCTCGACTTACGCCACGTAAACGATTATTAATAGTCTCGTCAAAGTAAATACCTATTCGATCGCACATCTGCTTCCATGCTTGATAATGAAACTTATCAGTAAATACAATAACACCATCCAAATCAAAAATAAATCCTTTTATACTCATATCATTCTCCTATTACTTGAATCTTGCAAATCTCTTCAATTGCTACTTTAAATTGATTTTGGTCAATTGGTAAAAATCCCATATGCGTAAGCTGCTCTAAGGAGGTTGCTCCTAGTTCTGCATCCCCTGATGCTGCAATGCCGGCTAGTGCTGGTGTGTATTTACCTAATACCTCCATTGCTTTTCCATCTTTCGCCAGTCTGCTTAAGGTTGTTTTCGTATGATATGGAAAACGTAAATCCCTTATTGGCTTATAAGCAAAGTCATAACTTCCTTTACTTAATACCATAATTTCTTCTTTGTATTCTGGTAATTCCACCTGTGCCTCACAGTTAAATGGGATTTCAATGTGAACTCTAAATTCTCCATTATTCTCAATTTTCCAATTACAAATATATCTTCCGTTTACTGAATCATATGTTCCATTCACATAAGTCAAACGCGCGTCTGGATGTGGAGCAATAATAGCTTTTTTAAATCCTGGTTCGGCAAAGCGAATACCTGCCACATAGGCATAGACAAATTCCATAACGGAGCCATATGCATAATGATTCAAAGAATTCATGCCTGTATTGCTAATCGTTCCATCTGGCATCACAGAATTCCAACGCTCCCATATTGTAGTTGCACCTAAATTCACGCTATACAACCAACTTGGAAATTCTTCTCTTAACAAGAAATCATATGCTAATTCATATAGTCCAACCTCTGCCAGCACCGTACAAAGCATTGGAGCTCCAACAAATCCACATTTAATCTGATTACAGTCTTTTTTCAGACGCTCTTTAAACTGTTCTATTACTCGTTCTTTGTCAATATAAATCCCAAATTTTAACGAAATCACATAGGCTGCTTGCGTATCTATGGCAAGTCGCCCATTTGGCGTAAAATACTCTTGTAAAACAGCTTCTTTAATACACTTCTCTAATTTAAGATACCGCGAAGCTTCTGCACTTTTTTCTAATCGTTTTGACATTTCTTTTACTATCTGTACGGAACGACAATAGTAAACACTGGCAATATAAGAATCATCTGTACTACCTTTAAAACTTGTTGGGGTAGATCCATCCAATGCTAACCAGTCTCCAAATGTAAATCCAAAATTGAAGAGATATTGACGCCCCCTTTTTGAATCTTGTCTATCAATATAATCCACCCATTCTTTCATAAGTGGATAAAAATACTCCATCTCGCTCAAATCATCATAATAATGAAATAATGTATTTGGTAGAAATGTAGCCACATCTCCCCATACACTACTCACATCATCTTTGTGACCTAGATTTGGAACAAAGTTAGGAACACCTCCATTTAATACCTTTTGCTCTTCTCGAAGGTCCTTTAAATATTTGCGGAAGAAAGCTCTTGTATCCATATGATAGCTGGCGGTTGGAGCAAATACTTGTGCATCTCCTGTCCACCCAAGACGCTCGCTACGTTGTGGACAATCCGTAGGCATATCTAGGAAATTTGATTTGAGTCCCCATACTGTGTTTTCATATAGACGATTCACTTTTGCATTTGAAGTTTCAATATATCCTGTTCTTCTAATATCCGAATATAATGCCTTTCCTATAAAATCTTCTTTATTCAGTTCACCAACCCATCCTGTAATTCGTACATAACGAAATCCAAAATAAGTAAAATGGGGTCTTACCATCTCTTTTTCCCCATTTGAAACATATACAAATTGTGATTTGGCATCACGATAATTCTTATTATAAAAATTACCTTCTTGTAGAATCTCTCCAAAGTCTAATACAACTTTTGTTCCTTTTGGTAAATCTGCTTCAAATTCCATCCACCCTGCAAAATTCTGTCCCATATCTAGCACAGTTTCACCCTCTGGTGTATGAATAAGCTTTTTTACGTTTATTTCTTCTTTGGCAAGAACAGGCAAGCTTACTCTATCTGTCAAATAAGACTTATTCAGATTTTTTGTTCCTTCTTCTTGTTCTGGATGAAATAATACTTCAATCTGTTTTTCTTTGTTATCCTTCTCATCCCACAATAGCCTGTTATAAATCTCTCCCTTATAGATTCCTGAATCTTCAATATTAGAACCAATGTAATTCCAGGTATTATCTGTTGTAATACAATCTTTACTACCATCTTCATACTCAAGATGTAGTTCTCCTATAGCCGCCATTCGGCTTCCATAGTTTTCATTTTGAAGTTCCAGCCCAAACATTCCCATATACCAGCCTTTTGCCAAGCTGATTTCTAAAATATTCTCTTCATTCAAGCAATCATCTAAATCAAAAGTAATTGTTTGAATGGTCTTTTCATAATCATTTATATAAGGAGTTAATAATTCTTCTCCTAATTTCTTTTTATTTAAATAAGCCTCAAAAAGCCCCAAACCTGTTACATATAATCTAGCTCGCTTTACTTTCTTTTGTATTCCAAATTTTTTTATAAAGATAGGATGGAAGCTATCACTTTTTGCCGAGCTAATCCATTCAGCTTCCCATGATTCTCCCATTTTTCCTGTTTCAAATGTCTGAATATCACTTACCGCTTTATCCCCAGCTTCGCCCGTTACTGTCACTCGATAATAATAAGTTTTTCTAGGCTCTAAATCCATATGCAGTGTTTCACCACTTTGCTTTAATGCTTTATCTTCTTTTTTATAAAGAATATTTCGAAATTCCCTACTATCACTGACTTCAATCGTTGCTAAATCTTGCTTTTTGCTCACTGTATCAATCACATTCCATGAACAGAGTGGTTTATCATAAATAAAGCCTACAGGATTTGCAATTCCATTTATTGAAACATTTGTAATTTTCATGTTAGAATCCTACCTTTTAATATATTAATTCTTCTCTTCCACAGTATGGATCAATTGGTGATATACCTGTAAACTCACTTCTTCCCATAATCTTTTCGATTATAGCTCCAATAACATACTCAGAATTACAATACCCGTTAATAAACGTTTTCACCATCGGTACATCAAGTAAATGATAAGGATTTCCTAGACTGATAAACATCGTTGGAATTTCATGTATCATCCAAGGCATGTTATTTCCTAATCCAAACATGGTATGCCAGTTCATTCTTGCTACTGTCTTATTGGATGCGGTTTCAATATTTCCAATATATAGAATTAAATCATATTTTCCTTTGAAGTTTGTAACTGTGTCACCCATAACCTCAAAACCTTCTGGTACATAAACCGTTACTTCAAAGCCTTCTAATTTTAGCTTCTCAACAAATGATGTAGAAACTCTTTCGTTAGAAGGGAAATCTCCCATTAACTCTAATAATATTCGTTTATGTTTTGTAGGACTTACAGGAAGTAAATCTTGTGTATCTTTTACCAGGGTTACGCCTTGATTTGCACATTCTTTTGCCCATACTTGATGTTCTTTGCAATTTATTACTTTTAATTCACTTTTTTCAGGAACTAATGTTCCTTCTTTTTGTTTTTCTATCAATCCCATTGCTGCTTTCGTTGCAAGGATTCGTTTTACCGCTTCTTCTAAACGAGTTTCCGATAAGATTCCATTTTGATAACCCTCGTGCATAAAAATAAAATCTTCTTCCATATTTTTATTGAATAAGAATAGATCACAACCATTTTCAATACAAGTTGGGACCGCTGTAGCTCTATCCATAGCACTACAAAATCCTACCATTGGTGTAGCATCTGATGTAATAAGTCCATTAAATCCTAATTTTTTACGTAACAAGTTAACCAATAGATTTTTGGACAAGGTTGCAGGAATAACATTATCACATTTCTTACCATCAAAATACTCTTCATAGGCTGGCATAGCAATATGACCTGCCATAATTGTGAGTGTCTCGGCTTCAATCATTTCATTATAGATTATTCCATAGCTTTCATCCCACTCTTTACAAGATAGAGAATTAACACTCGTCACAAGATGCTGGTCCCTTTCATCCACACCATCCCCCGGAAAATGTTTGACTGCTGTGGCTACCCCTTCTTCTTTGGCTGCTCTAATATAAGCTTTCCCCATGTTAATAACGGTTTCTAACTTATTACCAAAGGTTCTTACATTGGTAATTGGATTATGATAATTTATATCCAAATCTACAACTGGTGCAAAAGACCAGTTTACACCAACCGTTGCGCCTTCCTTGCAACTAACTTTGCCTAACTGATAGGCTTTTTCAACATCTCCTGTAGCCGCTACTAACATTTCACTTCCAAAATATGTTCCTTCCGTAGCAGAACCACTGCCACCAGACTCTAAATTAGCTGCGGTAAACAAAGGTATTTTAGATGCATTTTGTAATATCTTATGACTTTTTCGTAATTCCTTGGCGGGTCCTTCCCGAAATAGCATGCCACCAATATGCTTTGTCTCAACTAGTTCTCTCAATTGAGATTCTTCATTTGTGAAAACAATCGGACAAAACAATTGACCTATTTTTTCATCCACACTCATACTTTCATATGTATCATTTACCCATTTTATCTGTTCCTCTGATAAATAAAATGGGTTGTCATTCATTTTAATCATAATACACTCCCTTTATGCAATGCAGCCTCTGCTTTTGCCTTTTTCTCTTTAAACATTTTAAATTCAACAATCTTATAGGAATTAAAGGAATATGCAAAGAATACTAATACAATCATCCCAGTAATTACAGATTGCCATGACGAGGGAACACCTAACTTTCCAATACCTGCAAAAATAATGGATTGAGTCAGCGCTCCCATAATAACTCCTGTATTACGATCAAAATATTTTGCTAAAATATTACCTATAAACATTGGTAAAAAGGCATTTGCCATATAACTTGCACTTCCTAATCCAAGCTCTGGAGTAACAGTTCCTAGTACCGACAAATTAACCACACCCGCCGCTGCCATACATAGTCCACCAATAGAAAAACAGATAATTGCATTTTTCTTTTCATTAATACCTGTATTCACAGCAATTTCTTGTCCTCCACGTAGTGAACCTGTGTCAATTCCAAATTTAGTTTTATTGAGTGCCAAATAAAGAATAAATACAATCATAATACATAATAGATAAACATATGGTTCTTGGCTCCAAACCAATAATTTGTAATTTCCGATTAATTTAACTCCAGCGCCTTTTGTTATGGTAAAACCAATTGCTTCATAAATCATAGCAAGTCCCAAGGTAACAACCATTGGTGGCAAACCTAACAAGGTATATACCAATCCACTCAAACATCCAATCATTGCACCAAACAATAAACTGAATAATAAAAGTGCAATTGGACCTAAGTTCAACTGTAACGTTACAATAGACCCAAGAATCGTTGAAAGGATTAATGTTGCCCCAATACTAAAATCAAATCGTCCAGATGTTAAATTATAGGATACTGCAAGTGCAATAAATCCTGTATATACTGTATTTCTTAAAATAACACGAAGATCTGTTCCAACTCCAAAATTAGTAACTCCTTTTATATGGCAAAGTATCCAAAAAATAAGATAAACTACCGCTGGTATGATAATCATCATAATAAAATTTTTAGTAATTTTTTTTGTTCTAACCATCTTAATCTCCTTTTACTCTTATCCTTAACGTGGTAACAGTTTCGTCCTGTAGGTCATAGATGTAATAAACACTACAAAAATAAAGATAATACCTCGAACAATCTGAATCATATCATTTGAAACATTACAAAGACTAAGCCCATTGTTTAAAATAGTAATTGTTGCCGCCCCTATAATACCAGCACTTATTTTACTTTTCGGACCACCTGTAAGTGGCATTCCACCTAATACAATTGCTACTAAAACATCATTTCCTATTGAACCACCTGAAGCTGCTGTTACAGTTTTCGTTTTTAAAATTGTTATGATTGCTGCCAATGCAATACCTGCTCCACTCATTAAGAACGACATAATAATTATTTTCTTTTCGTCTATTCCTGATTGTCCAGAGGCTAAGGGATTACCACCTTGTAATTTACAAGCCTTCCCAACCTTTGTATAATTAAAAATAATCATAGCTACTAGAAAAAATCCAATAATAAATATAAGGTTAATGGCAGTTAAATCCTTGATTTTTACAATATATCTAACCGATAAAGTCGTTTCATCTCCAAGTAATACCAATCCAATTGCTGAAAGCAAGCTTCCTAAAATGATAGTTACAATGAATACTGGCAATGTTAAATAAGCTGCAAGTAAACCCTTCACTAATGCAATAAGCATTGCCACAATGATTACAACCACTATCATTACTGCCAAACTGCCAGTCTTTACTCCGGCCAGAGCTCCGCAAATTGCGGATAAACAAAGACTTCCTCCTGCTGACATATCAAGAGCTCCACAAGCAAAGCAATAAACCATTCCAATTGCAACAAGTGCTGTCATTATAAATTGATTTGTCAGAACTTTTAAATTTACCTTACTAATACTCTTACCTTCCGTTAAAACTGCAAAAGCAAGCATAACTAGGACAAGACCAATAATAGGTGCGGCACTCATTACTTTTTCTTTATTTAAAATAATTTTTTTAATATTATCTTTTGACATTTTTTCGCCTCCTTATCTAAATCATATTCTCAATGACTGCTTTTTCATCTAAACCGTCATCCCTTTTTAGTTCACCTGAAATAACGCCATCTTTCATGATAAGAAGTCGATCACACATTCCAATAAGTTCTGCCATCTCTTCCGAAATAATTAAAATTGATTTACCTTCCGCTTTCATCTGCACCATAATTTCATACATAGCTGCCTTTACACCAATATCCACCCCACGTGTGGGGCAATCTAGTATTAATATCTTAGTTCCTCGTCCAATCCATTTTCCAAATACAACTTTTTGCTTATTTCCACCGGATAAGAATTTAACTGCTTGATCTATGCCAGCACATTTAATTCGTAGTACTTCTACTTGCTTTCCTACATATTCTTTCTCTGATTTTGGTGTAATAATTCCATGATTTGATACCTTATCAAAACCCGCACCTATAATATTATCTCTGATACTAGCCGTTAAAACTAAGGCTTCAATATCTCGATTTTTCGAAACATATCCCATTTCATGCTTCATAGCAATTCTAGCATTGACAATTTCTTCTCCTGTAGGTGCATAGGTAACCTTACCTGTCACAATTGGCTCTTCTCCAAAAATAGCTCTTCCAAGTTCATGCATCCCACAATGAGATAAACCACCAATACCAAGAATTTCTCCCTTATGTAATTCAAAGCTTACATTCTCTGTCAATCCTCTTCCTGTCGTAACATTTTCTACTCTAATTACAACTTCTTTGTCATAGGTACATATCTTATCTTCTCTATAGTAATGCTCTCCTATTTCACGTCCTACCATGCAGGATTTTACCTTACCTGGTTCAAACTCACTTTTTTCTAGTGTGGTAACCAGCTCACCATCTCGTAGTACAGTTAAAGTATCACAATGCTTCATAGTCTCATCTAAATCATGTGAAATGAATAAAACCGCTTTATTCTCTTCTTTCATTTGCTTAATCAGTTTATAAATAATATCCCTTCCCTTTTGGGATAAAGCAGTAGTTGTTTCATCAACAACTAAAACTTCAGGTTTGTTATACATTACCTTTGCGATTTCTACTAATTTTCTATCTTGCATATTTAATGCATCTATATACATCTTTGGATCACAATCTGTAAAACCAATTGCATCTAGCGCTTTTTTTGCTTCTTTATACATATCTTTCAAACTGATAAAACCATGTTTTTTAAATAAATTTTCTTGTCCTAAAAAGATATTTTGTGCAATAGTAATTCCTGGAATTGTTCCCATCTCCTGCACAATCATTCCAAATCCAGCCTTTGCCCCATCTATCATAGTAGCTGGTTTATGTGGCTGTCCTTTAAAATACATTTCCCCACTCGTTGCTGGCTGCATACCTGCGGCTATTGAAGATATTGTAGATTTTCCAGAACCATTTTCTCCAATAAGTCCCCTTACTTCTCCTCTATATACGGTTAAATTAACATGTTTTAACGCAGCTGTAGAACCGAAATTCTTACATAACTCTTTTGCTTCAAATAAGATTTCTTTGTTATTTTTCATGTTTGCCTCCATTCGTGCGATACTCGCACGCACAAATTGGGAGATGTGAAAGTTGTTATCTCACCCTGATCTCCATATATGTGAACCTAGCTAATGTAGTGTAACCGGCAATTAGATTCTTTGCCGGTTACTACCAAGTGATTCAATCTTTTTAATTACTTTGATAATACAGCGGATATACTTCCTGTTTTAGCAAGCTCTTCTAATGTTGCCAATGAAGCCTGTGGATTATTGCTTACGCTTAATGTCATAAGTTGCTCTGCTGTAAATACGCCCTCACCAGATAAAACTTCATATAACTTTTTACAGTCGTCTGCATTATTAACAATCCAGAAATCTGTACTTAGAAGGGGAGCTTTTCCCTCAGTTTTTAACGCATTTGCATTTCCGTCTACTGCATTACAAATAATTGGAATTACAAACCCATATGTGTCAATATTATTTGATACAAGTAATGAAACAGAGTTATTTTCAAATGCACTTAAATAAGTTTCATTTACAGAACCAATGGTAGCTAACGCTACTTTATCCGTTAAGCCTGCTGAAGCAATTGGCTGTGCCCAGAAATCAAGACCATTAAAGGATGCAACTACTGCTTCTAATCCTTCTGTTGAAAGTGCTGCTGCCTGATCTGCAAAGAACTGGTCTCCTGGGAATCCCCCTACTGTAGTAACTGTCACATCATCTCCGATCGCATCAAGGAACCCTTGTTGTCTATCAACAAACTGACCAACTCCAAAATCTGCTCCACCATTTGCATAAACTACATTTTTATAACCATTTGCTACTACCCAATCACCTAAAGCTTTACCTTTATCATACTCATTACCACCTGCAAGTACACATCCTAAGTAGTATGGATCTCCGGCAAATTCTTCATAAGATGCTTCATCATAGTATCCATAAAAATACATTTCATAATCGATTACACTTTGAATCAGTTGTGCACCAGTAACATTGTAATATCCAAAATATCCCTTGCATCCTGCCATTGCGCAATCTTCAACAAATTTCATTTCTGCATCTGCATCTGCAATTGCTTCTGAATACTTAAATTCAACATTATAAGTTTCTGATAGTTTTGCGAAATATTCTTGCATTGCTAAAGTCTCTGATTCTGTAGGATCATAAAGTTCAACTCCAATTAGAATTTTTTCTTCAGGGTAAGTACCTGTTATGGCAGCACTTGAATCACTTGTTGCTGCGTCTGTTGCTTCTGTCGTGCTTGTACCACTGTCTGAATTGCTGCTTCCACATCCCACTAATGTTACTGCTATTGAAAGACCAAGAAGTAAAGATAATAATTTCTTTTTCATAGTTTTAACCTCCTAAGATATATCTTAATCTTTGTTATTTACTTATTGTATCTGTTTCTACCCTATAATGACATGTAATATTTTCTTTATAATCCGATATTTTTTAAGATTAAATATGTTGTATAAATTAAACATGATTGCTACAATATAACTATACTATTTATTAATTAAGGAGATGCCTGTTATGCCATATTACATTACTTACGGAGAATTTCAAAAACATTTGAAAGATTATTACACAAGAACTGGTAATAGACTTCAATTTACTGAAATGAGTGATTATTTATATAAAAAAGGGTTATTACAGGAAACCAATACTCCTTCTACACCAGAAGGTTTTTTTGACGATATGACAGATGATGAATTTGAACAAGTCATTAATTCATTAACACTGACCCTTTCTGCCACATGGGAAACCCCTGTAAAATCAGCAGTTCAAGAAAGTGATATTATCCCCCTAACTAGAGATGTGTTTGTAATTAGACATCCTCGCTATACCAGACCCCAGAATCATATGCATAATTATTTTGAAATTAATTATGTAGCACAGGGACAATGTAATTTTATATTTGAAAAAGTAAAACGCATCATGCATGAAGGAGAACTTTGTATTATAGCCCCCTCCTCTGAACATGATATCATTATTGAAGATGATTCCACTGTCTTTACTATTATAATTAGAAAAAGCACTTTTGATACTACATTTTTTTCCTTACTATCACGAAGAGATTTATTGTCATACTTTTTTCGCACCATTTTACAAGATGATTCCCATGCAAATTACTTACTTTTCTTTGCTGCTGATAATGTATGGTTAAAAAAAATCATTCGTAATCTGATAGGGGAATGTAATAAATCTGATTCATACAGCAATCATTGTTGTATTAATTGGGTAAATCTTTTGTTTTCATCCTTATTACGTAATTATAGCAAGACCATACAGTTTTATAACTATCAGTTGGGATCTGACTTTTCGTTAGTTTTGCAATATATACAGCACAATTATCAAGCCCTTTCGTTATCTGCTTTGGCTAAACTATTTCATTATAGCGAACCACATCTATGCACATTAATCAAACAAAATACAGGTTATACCTTTACCAATTTAATCAAAAGACTCCGTATGGCTGATGCAGTTGATTACCTACTTAATACCGATTTAAAAGTGAGTGAGATTGCAGAAAAGATTGGTTATAACTCTGCCGACCATTTTTCACGTGTTTTTCGTGCTACCTACAAAATGTCTCCACAAGAATACAAAAAAAAGAACAAAAAACAGAATTTGCCTTTTGTTCCCTTTTCCTGCTAATAATTATACTTCCATGCAAACCTGGCTTTTTAATCCACTATCTGAGCTAAGTTCTACTTTTATTTCTCCTTTATTTTTATTTTTCTTCAAAATCAGTAATGCTCTTCCGCCAAAAGTATGGGTTACTTTTTCATTATAATTATTGCTTGGTTTTGGATTTCCACTTCCAAATCCTGCAACTTCTGCTGCGCCTTCTACTGCAATCTCAAGGCTTATATCCTCTCCTGTAATGATAGTCCCATGCTCATCTTGTAATTCAATTGGTAAATAGATTAACTCTGAATTTATTTTTTCTGGTGTCATTACTAAGTTTCTCTTTTTGCCTGCTGTTGTTAAATTCATTCTTCCTATTTCGATTCCCGCCTCATAAGAAATAGCAGTCAGTGTACCAGCTTCGTAAATGGTATTGAAATAAGTTATAAAACCAACTTTCCCTCCTGCTGGTTTTTTCCCTAACGTTTTTCCGTTACATACTAATTCTACCTCTTCCCCTGGTGCATAGACTTCGACAACAATAGGGTTACCTTGACATCCTGACCATGTCCAGCTCGAAACACTATCACTCAAAATCCAAGGTGTTTTTATCAAATGCTCCCCGTATTTAAAAGGATTTTGTACTGTAATATATGGGTTTTTTCGAAATCCAAACACAATTTCTCTAAAGTAAGATACCGGTCTTCTAAATCCTGTAATATCAAAGTCTCCACAGTAGGCTAGCTGACAAGGAAACTTAGCCCCAAAACCGCCTTCTCCCCAGTTATATGCTGGAATTCCTACTCCAGCTTCCCCAATATAGTCCCATCCTGTCCAGGTAAAATCACCAATAACATGAGCATATTTTTCTACCAGCTCCCAATTTCTTGCAATATCAGGCGGATAAGTTTCGCTTCCAACAATTACTCGGTTTGGATATTTCTCCCCATCCACTTTATATCTTGCTGACATATAGTTATAACCAGCTATATCAGTTGAGGCACATGCCTTTTCTAACCTTTCTGAAATCACTGGATGTACTACTATTTCATCCATATGTCCTTCCATAAGTGTCATAAAGTCATTTACATTTCCATCTATCTTTCCTTCTTTACTTAACTCTGCCACAACATCGGCTACAATTCTGTCTATTTTATCACCGCTTGCAAATACGCCGTTTATAGAAGCTAATGTATATCTCGTATGATCCAGTGATTTTATTTTTTCATTGATTTGATGACAAATTTTTGCACCATGATTCAAACCTATTTCTGGTATTTCATTTCCTACCGAATATAAAATTACAGATGGATGATTGAAATTCTTTCTCACCATGGCTGTAACATCCTTTTCCCACCATTCTTGAAAAAACAGCCCATAATCATAATCTGATTTACAACGATTCCACATATCAAAGGTCTCATCCATTACATATACCCCAAGTTCATCACATGCTCGAAGCATAGACTGTGACATCGGATGATGTGACATTCTGATTGCATTGAACCCTGCTTTTTTTAATAACATCACTTGACGATACTGTGCATCATCGTAAGTAGCTGCCCCAAGAAGTCCACTATCATGATGAATACATGCACCTCGAAGTTTAACAACCACTCCATTTACACGAAATCCCTTTTTTGTATCAAGTTGCAAGGTTCGAATACCAAATTTACTTTCACTTTCATCTATAACGTTTCCATCTTTCATTAATTTACTGCTGCATATATAAAGGTCTGGTGTATGCTCAGACCAAAGCAAAGGATTCTCGATCGCAATTCTCTGAGACATTTTTATTTCTTCCTGTTCAAATAAAACTATAGGAATCGTATCAACTGCAATCACATTTCCATATAAGTCTTTAATGGTGGTCTCAAGCAATAATTCTTCTACTGTATGACACCGATTCTTCAATTCTGTGGAAATGTAAAGAGTTGCATCCGCTTTTGTTGCTTCTTCTGTAACAACTTGAACACCATCTTTTACGATATATGTCAAACCTGATACTAACAGATATACATCTCTGTAAATACCACCGCCAGAATACCAACGGCTATTGGTCATAGCACCATTACGTACAATAATTCGAATTTCATTTTCTTCGCCATACTTAAGATAATCATTCATAGGAACGTAAAAGGTTGAATATCCATACGGACATTTGCCAGCTAATTCTCCATTAATGTACACGGAAGCGTTCATATACACGCCTTCAAATTTTAGTATAGCGGTTTGGTGTTTATAATCTTTTGGAATATTAATTAATTTAACATAATTATAAATGTCTCCATCCCGATATCCTGTATTACCTTTATTATTGCTTTCTACATGTGCAGTATTTTCTAACATTGCGTCATGTGGTAATTGAATTTCTCTTGCATTTTCTGGGATATTCCATACCAGTGCAAAAGCATCCTTATCTATCCAGAATTTCCATGATTGATTAAATTTCTTTTCTAACATAACATTTAACTTCCTCTCTCAAATATTACTTTCTATATAAGTTACCTATATTAAATCTTATCGTTATTTAACTCTTATAGCTATGTTTTATTTTTTTGTAAATCCGACAAATTATAAGATAATAATTTATATAATAAATATGCTGCGAATTTTCAAACTGAATACAAAATGCATCGGAATTTGATTTTTCCCGATGCATTTTATGTTTAGAATTAAATTTTATTGACTATACATATTGTATATTCCCTAGCTTTTCTAAGACCGTTATTTATTTTTTTCTCATTCTCTTCCTCATTGATCTGCTTGGGGAGCCAGTTATTAGGCATCACAATCTCACAGGCACCAATACAGTTATATCCCTTTTCTGTTAGAACTTTTTTCAATGGTCCCACAATAGCACCAGAGAAAGCCATCATGGTATCCACCATAAAGACAGGTGTTTTCTCAGTCCTTGAAAACACCACAAAAATCACCCAAGTCACATTGACTGTGAATTGAGTGATTATAGAAATATTTTTATTCTATTTGTATTTACATGTTCTAAAATTTCCTTCAATCCAAAAAGTTGCTTCAATCGCATGGAACTTTATTAATCTAAATTTAGGGTCATCTATTCCATCCTTAAAAAACTTCCTATCAGTTTCATTCCATATTTGACTTTGTAAGTCCTTATCTACTACAAATTCAACATTTCCAATAAGTGTTACACTATCTTTGTCCTTAAAATAGCATACGCTTGCTTTAGAATTTGCTTCAAAATGCGTGGCTTTACCATTAATTTTAGATCTTTTTGACGTCACAAAATAAATATCCGAAAAAACATCTGCTTTTGTAATAGAAAGGATACATGTTCGAGGGTAACCCTTTTCATTTACAGATGTTAATGTTGCAACATTGCACTGCCTAATCAATGCATTTGCCTTGTCTTCTATATCTTTTATTCTTTCCTTTTGAATTTCATTTTTTGTTTTTTCCATTACGATTACCTTCTTTTCTTTTTAAGTGCCCGTTCGGGTAATTCATCATACATTTCCTTCACCATTTTCTGTAATAACTCTCTGTCTTCCAATATTGTGACTAAAAACATCGGCTTTGCTCCTTCATATGGTGGTTCCGCATCATTATCTGGCATATACTTTCTACCTGCCTCTGTGATTTTCACCATAAAACCATTGCCATAAATTCCACCAAATATTTTCTCTTTATAATAAAATATGTATCCTCCCATCATAGGAATATTCCGGACATCTTTCAAATCAAACAACTGTTCCATGATATAATCTTTAAGTTCTTTATTATCTAACACAGAAACACCTCACGTATTTTTCTTTAATGTCAGTATTCGCATTGCTATATTTTTTTCAAACTCTTCATCTGAGAATTTTGGATCTCTGGTCTTCACCCAGATACTACATGGAACTTCTTCACATTCGCCACAATTCTTTAAATGTTTCTGATTTATAACGCAATCATAAATTGCACAAGCTTCACCCTTTGGAGCATGAAATACTTTACCTTCACATTCATTGCATCCATTACACATATTCCCATAGCAGTAACATGTACTACATTCTGTACCACAACAACTTATATCTGACATATTGGCACCACCTTTCCTTTGGCATATTATCACAAATCACTATAACTCTCTTGTATTTTTTCGACATTCTGCAACGCATATCTTTTGGCATCAGCAATATTCATAGAATGATATTTTTTAAAAAATGGTAACCAACATCAAAATGAGCATTTCTGGTATCACACATTTTTTCCTCTGAAAACACAGGAACACTCCATGCATAAAATCTAATAGCAAATGAAAACATTGTTTGTTCTGTGTCATTATAATTTGTTGTAGAAAATGTACGGTCATTAATTCCACAAAAGCTATTATGTATTCTGTTATTTGTAAAATCAATATGAAAAATAATATCCATACAAGTGTCAGGTATCACAATTCCATTTGTCTTAATATATGTTTTTTCTTGATTAACAGGCTTTTTTGTTCCCCAAAAACATCGAATATATGGCTTTAATGCATCGCATGGAATAAATTCCTTATAATTATCACTACACGCAAATGGAGTCGCTATTATGGGGTTATATATTTTATGTAATTTCATACAGAACAATCTCCTATTTATTAATTCTAGCGCTCTATGCAGCCTTTTCTTTCTTAATAACATTTGTAATGTTATAACCTATAATTTGCAATTATATAATAGCCCACACTGAATTTTTTACAAGTTCTCCCTCTTTAAATTTATTTCATTATACCTCTTTATTCCAGTTATTTCTACAAAGACATGCAGCCAAGTCCGCATCAGCTCCCTAATCCCTCACTCATGGGGACTTGGCCTGCGCCGAATGCAGTCACGCTGTGACATTTTCCACTTGCTTTTGTGCGCATCCTGCGGAGCATTTTTATGTAATAGGACGCAATTTCCTATTGCATGAAAAAACCACTCCTTCGCTTGTTCAAGCAAAGCGCGTGAGTGGTTTTTGTAAAGATTATAACAATTACAGCGTAATACTACTGCTATTCTCTAAGTCGATGGTTACATCAGCTTCTTGAAAATGCACCTCGAATAAAACAAGATATTCTCCTACTTGCTCTATTGTCATGGCATAGTCGGGAATTTTCTTAATAAACTCATCCTTCAGGTCGTAAACGGTATAGTTACTTTTTTGAACAGTTCCTTTTTTTACTCGAACATGAGAATTACCCTCGTGTGGAACAGTTGTAAAAGCAACGGTCGGATTTATTTCAAACTCTTCTACTTTTTGATTATCGCCAAACGTAGAAAAATAAATAACCCCCTTAGAAGTGTTGTTATAACAGAAATTAACAATCCTTACGTTTGGATTTCCTCCTTTGCAAGTAGCCAATGCAATTTCTTTTTGTTCTTCCATAATACAGTTAAATTCTTTTACAAAATCCATTTTCAAACCTCCTTTTCTTTTGATATTCATATCATACTACAGCAACCTTGACAACAGTATGTCATAGTTATAAAATTAAAGAAATTTATTTATCTTTTTAAGGAGAATGCTAATGAAAATTGATCGATTGATTTCCCTCATCATGGTGCTTTTAAACTGCGAAAAAATGAGTGCTACAAAGCTAGCAGAACTGTTCGAGGTAACACCTCGTACCATCTATCGTGACGTGGAAGTTATTGAAAAAGCCGGTATTCCCATTTTCACTACAACAGGTGTAGATGGAGGTATCGGGATTCTACCGGAATATAAAGTGGACAAAAGTCTGTTTACCACCTCCGACATACAAACCCTTTTAATGGGACTAGGCAGCATTTCCACTGTTTTATCACAAAAGGGGTTGATTGGCACACTAGAAAAGGTGAAAAATCTGCTACCTGAAAAACATACAGTTATGGCAAATCAAATTATGGTGGACTTATCTACATGGATGAGCAATAAATCATTGCTCGTTTCTATTGAGCTGATTAAACAAGCACTTGATGAAAGCAGACTTCTAAAATTTGCATATTATAACAAAATGGGTGCCGCAAGTACGAGACAAATAGAACCTTATCAGCTTGTTTTAAAGGAGTATCATTGGTATCTTCATGGCTACTGTCTACAGAAACAGGATTTCCGTATATTCAAGCTAACACGCATGTCGAATCTTATTTTAGAGAAGCAGACCTTTATTTTACGAGATTTTTCACCTAAACCCATGGATGGTAGTGGCTGGATTGACAAGAAACTAATTCCTATTCAGCTTTTGATTGATCATTCTCTCTATGAAAGAATGATGGAGTTGTGCGGCGAAGAACATATCAAGCCTTATGCTGACAACAGGTTTATTGCAGACTTCCTGTTTGCTCCAGATGATTATGGCTACAATCTTTTGCTCGGTTTTGGTGACAAATGTGAATGTATTGCACCACTTGAAGTTAGAACCGAGCTGATAAAAAGAATTGAAAAGCTGGCAAGTCGTTATAAATGATGACATTCCTTTTTCACTACATCCCCTGCGCCTGCCAAATATAAAGTGAAGCAGTCAGGGTAAATTGTATTTATGGTTTATATGAAAACAGAGGCATTAAGATTTTTTATCTCAACGCCTCTGAATTTTCTTATTTGAAATTGTGTTACTTGAATGACCAAAAATTTATAGAAGTTTTTCTGCTGCTTCTACAGTTTGCTGCATCAGCATCGAGATAGTAACAGGGCCAACACCACCTGGAACAGGAGTATAGGCGCTACTCTTAGGAACACAGTTTCCCATATCTATATCGCCAACATTGCCCTTGTTGTAGCCAGCATCCATCAGCACAGCACCTTCTTTTATCCAATCAGCTTGAACAAATAACGGCTTTCCTACTGCAGCGACCACAATATCAGCACGACGAACCACTTCTGATAAATTAACTGTTTTTGAGTGTGCAATTGTAACCGTAGCATTTTCATTAAGCAACAGCGCCGCAATAGGCTTACCCAATATAGCACTGCGACCGATAATCACAGCCTCTTTACCTTCAATTTGAATACCATAATGTTTTAAAAGCGAAAGAATAGCCAATGGAGTCGCACTCTTAAATGCAGGTAACCCCATCGCCATCTGTCCAAAACTAGAAGTATTTACACCATCCACATCCTTTTCTAGAGATATAGCATTGAAACATGCCTGTTCGTCAATCTGCTTTGGTACAGGATGCTGCAACAATATACCGCAAACATCAGGTTTTTTATTCAATTCCTCTATTTTCTCAAGTAACTCCTCTGTGGTTGTATCACCCCTCATCTCTACCTTTAATGATATCATTCCAACTCTAGTACAAGCATTACCCTTCATCCGTACATAGGTTACACTGGCAGGATTATCACCGACTAATATCGTAGCAAGTACCGGAGTTTTACCACATCTTTCCTTAATAGTCTCAACGCGTTTTTTCAGTTCCAAACGTTTCTAATCCATTTATCCAAAAATTCCATCTGCTGGCTGGTGTGAAACCAATGCTCTCCACCGTCCATTACCGTCAAGTCCGCTTTACTTCTCTTTGCAAATTCAGTCATGATATCGATGGATGTAAGATGATCTGCACTTCCGTATAAAATATCTGTTTTCACCTGCCATCGAACCTTTCTTTCCCTCACATAAGACAGATATTCCCATGATAGTGTTTCGCCAAATGTAGTTTCGATGCTCCTCTTCATCTGCAGCTCTTCCTCTGTAACATTTGCCCAGCACATCATATCCCGAATCAGTTTTTCCATATCGACAATCGGTGAAATGAAGTATGCCCTACTGATATCCACATCAATTCCTGCATTCATAGAGAAAAAAGCGCCAATACTATTTGCAATAAGGATGATACTTTCGTGTTTTTTCTTAAGTGCAGCGATTTCCTCTTTTATTTCCTCGCATGTTTCCCACGGTGTAAATGTATGATAATCTAAACCATAAACATCACATTCCGGAAATAAAGGTTTATAGTGTTCGGCTTCCTTTGCATTTCCACCCTTTCCGTGAATATATAAGACTGCTGCTCTCTTATCTGCTATTCTGCTTATCTCCCATTCTTCCTTTGTTAGATAAGTGTAATGTTCTGTTCTTACATCTCCCATCAATTTGCATGGTTTATTTTTTTCTGTATGGTGATATGTAAACCCACATTTCTCCTGACAACGCTTAGACTTTTCATTGCCATCGTAGTAACCACACCACATTGCTTTGCAGCCTAAATCTTCAAAGGCGTGTCTCTGCATTTCACGTACAGCCTCCGGAATATATCCACATCCCCAGAAAGGAACACCAATCCAATATCCTATCTCTATTTCATCCTCAGTGGCAGTTGTGTGAGACTGCATTGGCGGTATCAGGCCAATGCTCCCTATTGCTATATTATCTTCCTTTAAACACACTGCATATGTTTCTGGAGCTGACAGGACATTTTTTATAATTTCAAGACTATTCTCTACTCTTGTATGAGCAGGCCATCCAGCAATTGGTCCAACAGCAGGAACCTTTGCATATTCATATAAACTCTCAGCATCTGATTTCTTCCACGGACGCAGTATTAATCTTTCAGTTTTTAATTCCATTGCTTATTTTCTCCTTAATCAGTTGATTTTTTATAAGATTCGTAATTGATTTGAAAACATCAGGTGTCATTGGTATAATTCTGCTCCACATTCGAACACCCTGATATGCATACAAAATAACATTTACCAATTCATCTGCATTGACATTGCAAAACTCACCACGTTCAACCCCATATTTAATAAGTGCTGTCCATTTCTTTTCGCCAATTTTATTAAAATGTTGCATTAGGTTTGAATCTACACTACCGGAATATTCGTACATCGCAAGGCTTAACGAATCTTCCGGATGCTTCATCTCATTTTCCATAAGCGCAAGCGCGCGATTCATGATCTCTATAGCAGGAATACTTTTTTTCATCTCCTCATAAAAATTCATTTCATCTTTTTGATTTAGCTTTTCAAGTATTACCTCAAAGATTTCTCTTGTGCTGGAAAAATGGCTGTATATACCTCCTCGACTCATATTTGTTGCATCACATATATCTTTCATCGTGATCTTGTTGAATCCATTTTTCGCAAAAAGCGTATATGATATATCTATAATCAATTCTCTTGTTTTTTCTTTTTTTTCAGTCATCATTCAACCTCCCTTCATTTTCGACACTCGTGTCTATTTCAATTATAGACATACCTGTCGCTTTTGTCAATGCCCATAAAACAAAAAGCACTCGGCAATCTATTTTTAGATCACAAAGTGCCTCGGCACCTTAAATGCAAGTAAACTTTACATTATTTATATCTCAATCTCTATTTCAACCCCAGCTTTGAACTCCACAACAAATTTCTCATCAAAAACCCCTCCTTTCCTTTTGAGACATGTCTTTCGACTGATATATTTCTTCTCGCTTTACTACTATAAGAATCATTAATTTAATATTGACTTGACAAAAGCGTATAGCAACCATATACTATTGATATGGATAAAATTAAAAACAACAAACATAAAATTGCATATGAATCTTTAGATTTGGCGTTTGCTTTAATGGAACTAGATAAAAAGACACGTTACTATGGAACGGATGTGCCAATTTTTCACTCTGAAATACATGTAATAAAAGCAGTAGCTGAGCACCCATACATTCATGTGGGCGGCCTGGCGGATATTCTAGGAGTAACAAAAGGAGCTGCTTCCGAAATCCTCAAAAAGCTGGAGAGAAAGGCTCTGGTTAAAAAGGAAGTTGATGAGTTGAATTTATCTAGATATTCACTGAGTCTAACAGAAAAAGGGGAAAAAGCTCATAAAAATCATATGCACTACCATGATATTTTAAACGCTATGGTGGAAGATGAACTAGAGAATGCGTCTGAAGAGGAACTGGAGTTTATGTTAAACTTCTTTTCATCCATGATAAGCAGGATTGAAAAATTCGATGAAAATATAGTTAAATAAAAATTTCGCGCGAGTGTATGGTAGCCATACACATTTTTTACACAAATAAGTTAGGAGGAACTAACATGGAAAAGAAAAAGATTGAACATCATATTTATGAGAATAGCGAGGCTAGTGAACGGCGATATCTACAAAAACTTAAAGCTGACCAGAGTATGCTTCAAGCATTTTGGGGTGCTTTTTCCCAATGTTACCGGGGTCCATTTTATCCATATAGTTATCCATTTGGTTATCCGATGTTTCCGCAAACAGATTTGCTGGTCAATCAATCGGATGATAACATAAATAAGGATTGCTTAAAGAGCAAAAAAACCAAATAATTGCGCCAAATTGTATGGTAACCATATGCATTTTACTAAAGTTTAAAATGGAGGGCTTGTAGTGCAACAAAATAGATGCCGTTATTCTGAGAAAAAGCTTAGTCCTTCAAGGGAGGAATATTTAAAAGCTATATATAAGCTGTCTGAAAGGACTCAATTAGTACGTTCAATTGACATTGCTGAATATTTAGGGGTTTCAAAGCCTAGTGTTCATAACGCTGTGACTAGATTGCGGGAAGAAGGGATGGTCATCAAGCCCTTGGGCGGTGAAATTCAGCTTACTGCGGAGGGACGCAAAAAAGGAGAAATCATTACAGCTAAGTTTCGGATTATAAGGCAATTTTTAAATTCGTGTTGTAATGTTAGTGAACCGACAGCAAGTGCAGATGCTTGTAAAATGGAGCATATACTCAGTGATGAGTCTATATTAGCTCTAAAAAAATATTTGGATTTAGAACACGGAGATGACTTTACTTCAGCTCAGATATCAATAACAACGAAAAATAAGTTTTCCTAGTAAGTATAAAAGAAAAACGCTGCAAACCCGTATCGGCTGCAACGTTTCTTATTCCATATTCTGTTGTGCTTGGGACATTCATTTGTCCTCTGTTTCGACTTCCTTAACCTCTTTTGCTGTGGCGGTAACTATCCTCAATCCCTTATCGCTTATATCATCAAGCAGGCTTTCAAGCTGTCTGCGCTGCGTAGATTTGTCCGTTTCATTATTTGGAAAAAAGAACTGGTCTACTGACACATCTAAAATTTCACGCTTCATTATTATTTCACCCTATTACATCTTACCGTTCACCTTTATGCTTTGGATATGATTACACATATCATATACATGACTTAATTAAATCTAATTATTATACTTAGCGTAAAATTCTATTCTAGTCATTGCAAAGAAATAAAAATGGTGATAAAATATAGTTAACTCACTCATATATTAACTATGTCACATAAATAAAAGCGAGGAAAAAGAATGTCTGATAATTATATTCATGTATCAGGTGCAAGGGAACGAAATCTAAAAAACATAAACGTTCTGATACCCAAAAAAGAAATTACGGTTTTTACAGGTGTTTCCGGTTCAGGAAAATCATCTTTGGTATTTGATACAATAGCGGCAGAATCGCAAAGACAATTAAATGAAACCTACACCAGCTTTATCCGTCACCGTATGCCACATTACGGAAAACCCGATGTGGACACCATTGAAAATTTGTCCGTAGCCTTTATTATCAATCAAAAACGATTAGGCGGTAATGCTCGTTCAACAGTTGGGACAATTACAGATATTTATTCTGTATTACGTTTATTGTTTTCCAGAATTGGAGAGCCATTTGTAGGTTATTCAGACGTTTTTTCATTCAACAATCCGGCTGGAATGTGTGAATATTGCGAGGGCTTGGGCAAAATTGAAACCATTGATATTGAAAGGCTGTTAGATAAAAATAAATCCTTAAATGAGGGGGCTATCCGTTTTCCAACTTTTGAACCCGGCGGTTGGCGATTAACCCGCTATATTCATTCAGGCTTTTTTGATAATGACATAACAATTAAGGACTATTCTGCCGAAGAACTGGAGCTGTTACTCTACGCTGATGGAATTAAGATTAAAAATCCAACACCCGAATGGCATAAAACCTCCTTGTATGAGGGTTTGATTCCACGCATTGAACGGAGTTTTCTTAAAAAAGAAGATGGCGAAAAGGTTAGATATGGAAAAGAAATTGAGCGGTTTGTTGTAAAACAAGATTGCCCCCACTGTCATGGAACACGCTTGAATGATAAGGTATTATCTTGTAAAGTGAACGGTAAAAATATTGCGGAATGTGCAGATATGCAAATAAATGAGCTTTTGGATTTTGTTCAATCTATTCATGTTCCCGTAGCCATTACAATTGTTTCGGAACTTGTGAATCGGATTCAGCACATGGTATCTATAGGACTGGGATATTTGAGTTTAAGCAGAGAAACATCTACACTTTCAGGCGGGGAGTCTCAAAGAATTAAAATGGTTAGCCAGCTTGGCAGTAGCTTGACCGACCTTACTTACATTTTTGACGAACCAAGTATAGGGCTTCACCCTCATGACATAAGCAAAATTAATGAGCTTATGAGGTTATTGCGTGATAAAGGAAATACTGTTCTAATCGTAGAGCATGACCCTGACATGATAAAAATTGCAGACCATATTATTGATATGGGACCGGGTGCTGGAATCCACGGAGGGGAAGTTGTATATCAAGGAAATTTAGATGGGCTGAAAACAGCGGGTACTCTCACGGGAAGATACTTATCCTACTTCCCCAAGCTAAAATCTGATATTCGTGCCCCAAAAGGCTGGCTTTCTATTCAAAATGCAACCATGCATAATTTGAAGAACCTTTCGGTTGATATACCAAGAGGAGTAATGACTGTTGTAACCGGAGTTGCCGGTTCAGGAAAAAGTACGCTTATTAATGGGGTATTGCCACGGTTATATCCAGAAACTGTTTTTATTGACCAGAAAGGAATTCAAGCGTCAAAACGTTCCAACATTGCGACCTTTACAGGTATCTTTGACATGATCAGAAAATTATTTGCGAAAAGGAACGGTGTAAGCGCTTCCTTATTCAGTTTCAATTCACAAGGTGCTTGCCCTGCCTGCAAAGGTCTAGGAGTTACTTATACCGATTTGGCGTTTATGGATACCATCGTTACGGTATGTGAGGAATGTCACGGAAACCGTTATACGGACGAAGTGCTTGCCTATCAGCTAAAAGGAAAAAGTATTGCCGATGTTCTTAAAATGACAGTTACGGAAGCCTTAGAATTTTTTCAGGAAAAAGAAATCGTAACGGTACTAAAACGGCTTTCAGACGTGGGTATCACTTATGTTTCTTTAGGACAACCATTAAGCACGCTTTCAGGTGGTGAATTGCAGCGAATTAAACTTGCTTCCGAACTTGAAAACGGTGGTCAGATTTATGTTTTGGACGAACCGTCAACAGGTTTGCATATGGCTGATATAAAACAGTTGATTCGTGTTATGAATCGCCTTGTAGAACGAAATTCCACTCTGATTGTTATAGAACACAATTTGGATATTATTTGTCAAGCAGATTGGATTATTGACATAGGTCCCTATGCAGGACAGAATGGTGGTAAGATTATGTTTACAGGATTACAGAAAGATTTAATCAACTGTCCAGATTCTTTAACTGGAAAGCACCTGAAAAAGTATATTAATGAAAAATAGGAGGTTGACTTAATGGCTATAAAAGAATTAGAGGAACGTTATGTTCCCTTTCAATGCATGATTGTATCAGATTCAAATCGGTTCAATGTTGAGGGTGTTTCAACGGCACAATACTATATACTCGACACATTGAATAAGCAGGGAGCAAAAACCACAAAAGAACTTGCTGAAATGAAAGGTATCTCACAATCAGGAATTTCAAAATTAACAAAGCGTTTGCTGGAAAAAAAGTATATTATTCAGGAAAGACAGATAAACGACCGCCGCTCTTACAATATTGTTCTTACCAAAGAGGGGAAAGCTTTTTTAAATCGTGTTGAGGATTTTGGAAATGAAATTATGAACCTAATTGAAGAAGCATTAACAGAGGAAGAAGTACATGCTTTTTCAATGATGTGCAAAAGGATTACGAACTTATACGCAGAAAAGCAATAGACATACTTAGTCGAATACAAGAAATTTTCTGCCCTACGGTAAATAAAAACCAGTAAGACAGATTTTTTGTTTTGCAATTGCATAAAGTAACCAGACGGCGGTTTTGAGTAAAATCAAAGCCGCCGTTTTTCTTAAAAAATTGAATTACGGAGGGTGTGTTAAAGTCGCCCATTTTTTAGGACACGACGGTATTAGGATTAATTGGAGGTCAACTACTATGAATCGGAGTGGAAAAAAATGTGTACTTTACCCTCGTGTAAGTACCGAAATGCAGGTGGATGGGTTCAACTTGGACGGGCAAAAAAATAGCTTAAAGCGTTTTGTAATCAGAGAAGAAATGGAGATCGTAGACGTTTACGAAGATGCTGGTAAATCCGGCAAATCCATAGACGGCAGACCCGCTTTTAAACAAATGCTATGTGATATTGAAAATGGGTTAGAAATTGACTACATCTTAGTCTATAAGCTCTCCCGATTTGGAAGAAACGCAATTCTACCAAGAATCAATTATCGGAAATCACTACTGAATTAAAGAATATTTCAAAATCAGAATCCGCTAATTCTCACTTTGATGATAAATTAGATAAGCTTATAAGTCTTATTCAAGATTATATAGATAACTTAGAAAAATAATTTTTCCGAATACTACGACTACCAGCATCTTAATTATCAATCAATATTTCATCTCCGAATCTCTATTCTATTTTTAAAATTATTTCAAGTTCATTCAATATTTTTATTATGAAACGGCATCTCTGCCGTTTCATAATCTATCTAAATCTGTATTTTCCTTTTCCTTGTCCAACAACCGTCTCCAGTAACCCTGCTTTATCCATTTTAGCCAATAAATTACTTGCACTTGTTGGCGATATTTCAAGCAGTTTGGCAACTTCTTTTCTACTGAAAACTGTCTGAATGCCAAAACTCAAAAATACTTCTTTCGCCTTTTCCTTTGTTGGCAAATTAACTTTCATTTCCGTAAGTGCTGTCTCAATAAATTCAATGTTAACTTTTTGACCCTCAAAATCAACTTTTTTGCTATGAAAATCAACTTTTTCATCACCAAAATCAACTTTTTCCACTGGAACATTATAGTTAAGATTATATAGCGTTACCCAGAACGAAGAATTATCGGAATAAAACTTAGGTTCCAGAGCTTCTTTATAATTGACTTCTTTTCGATAATCACCCTTTATCTTCTTGAAACCGCTTCCTCTTCGCTCCATGTAGTTCATCCGATTAAAGATGTCTGCAATAATGGGATTTCTTCTTCTTGAAGGAACTCTGTCCGTATCAAGATTTTGTACCTGTGAACCGTCATACATTCCACCGGGCGAATATATTTCAAGTCTGTCATCATACATATCGATATGAACTTCACTTCCCAAGTCTAAATAATCACGATGAATTAACGCATTCACAATACATTCAAGAATTGCTCGCTCCGGATAGTCTGGCATTTCTAATCTGCCATTGGCCGTTTTCTTCCATCTTTTCTTAGAGTTATTTTTTACAAATTCTTCTCCACTTTGAAGTAATGTTACAAGACTTCCACTGAACTCTTTATCATCAATAGCTTCCATAACACCTGATGCTTTATCAAGCCCATACCATCTTGTACAAAATAATCTAGAATGTCTTACGGGTGAATCGTCAGCTAGTAAAGCACCTGCATTAGTTAACATTCCATTCACATCCGTCAAACCAAAAGATGTGAAGTCCGATTCTTCCAATTCCTGTCCAGCTCTTTTTCTATATACAGATCGTAATTTTGTAAAAGCAAAATTTTCATATTTGTACTGTGAAGTAAGACTATCATAAGTCTTGTTGCTTCCATGAAGTACTAAATGTTTTAGGTCAATGGTTCCTGCTGGAATACTTTGATTACCAACCCTTATAAACGCAGTTCTGTTTCCTTCTCCTATGTAGTAATAAGGAGTCTCAATTCCTGATGGAACTCTTAAAATCACAAATTCATTTCCTGCTTCTTCGTGAATTTCCATAATTACTTGTGGTATTGGATCCATTTTTGTTTTGATGATCTCACTTATTTTTTCAGACACATCTTTTGAATCTGAAAGTCCAACAGGCTCTTCGTTATCTGTGACCCCAAATATTAATGCTCCACCGATACCATTAGCAAAAGCACTTACACTTTTCAACCAACTCTTGGGTCTTCTTTCTTCTAATGTTTCTTTTTTATCATATTCTGTTGCTTCACCAATTAAATCTGATATTTTCAAGATTTCACCTCCCACTCCTAAATTCAATTATATTACTATTCTTGTCATTTACTCTATCATTTATAATACCGATCCTATTCATATCAACTTCTAAAAATTCCACTGGATACCCATAGTCTTCAAACCCTATTGGAGAACAGATATCCCTGTTCAAAAATCTGCAATGAAATTCTTGATATAAATGCTCTGGATCTATTGGTTCTGGTAAGTAATATAAATAATCAATTGCTTTATTCATTCCACCAACCGGTTTTCTTCCATGTGTCTTAGTGAAGACCGGCTCATCTGCCAAACTGAAATATGCATCAATCTGCTCTTTTGTATAACCTTCACTCAAAAATCCGGCTGTTACTGCTTCTTCAAAACGTTTCTGTAGTAACTTCCAGTCAGCAGCTTTCATACCAACCATTAATACCAAAAATCTATTATTTGCATTTACTGCTGCAAGTGCATTCTTTCCTTGAAAACGAATAATATGCAACTCCCAACAGAAAAATAGATCAGCTGGCTTACCATAGGATGGTGATTTTAATTTAAGATGCTTTTGTAGAGAGATTGTAAGTCCTAGTTGCATATAATTCACCTTCCTAAATTCAATTACATTATTATTCTTATCCTGTTCATTATCCTTTATAATACCTACTACTCTACAGCAAACATTATTAGAACGACTCTAAACCCTTAGTTTTCTACCTTTCTTCAAATAATTCCTCATATAACACTGCATATTCTGCCATAGTTTCTTTCCTACTTAAACTCGAATATTTGCTTTCAACCTTATTGTCTTCTGCTGACAATTATACTGACTACTTACCGATAATGGATACCCATCGTTTTGAATGTATTTCATCACCAGCTCTTGTAACTGTGAAATTTCCTTCATGAAAATTGTTTCCGACATATTATCTTTTAGGTAATCTAACTTTATATATAATTCACAAGTACTTTCCACTCTGCTTCCTGTCATTTCAAAGTAATTATAACGACTCGTACTGCATGACACCTGAATAATCACTATGATCCTTTATTATATTTTCATCTGTCACATTAAAATAATCGTAATTAATCTGACCATCTTTTGAGTTACATACATCCCAGGTAGAATCCAAATGACATGCTTGTCCTTTTATATTGACAATATTCCATGCGTGAGGTTCATATTTTCTATGTAATGCTGCATTACCAATCTCATCTTCCGTATACCCTTTGTTTGCCAAACATATACTATCTAAATAATTCTGTATTCCAGAATGTATTTCTTTGTATGCTTGCTTTTCTTTTGCATTAAGACTTTTATAATAATAATAGTCGTGAATCACTACCTCACACCACCTCACATAAACAATCCTTGTACCCTTTTCTTTACGCAATATTCTCTGCAACAAAGATTACCCCACTTTATAACCATGAATCATTAACTTTCTCGAAGTGATCATTATATGCTTTCTATCTTCTCAGTTATTTACATAAAGAAATTATTGCTTGCATTCTATTGTTCTAAGGCTATAGGGCTTCTTCATAATAACCAATCATAACTGTAATATCATCACCGCATCCCAGTGCACTTGTTTCACTTAACCATTCTTTTATATAACGCGCTATCGTCTTGCAACCATGTGCTTTTATTAGATCATAATAATCCCGACATGTTTTATAGAATTCATCCTGACTCGTGAAGCTATTTGACATTCCATCTGAAGATAGCATATACATATATGGCACTTTTTCCCCCTCGTCTTTATTTAAAACTACAGTAATGGCAGACTTCCATGAATCCTGCTTTGATAATGAATGTGTTTCTGTACCAAGTATTTTATCGCCCTCAATAACTGATTTCACCCCATCAACATCCACATACATAATATCTCCATCACCCAGTTGGAATGCGAAAAGAAATGTACGGGTAATCATTACACCTAACAATGTGCTTCCGTACTGTTTATAAATTGCTCCTTTATCAATTTTCCCTTGCTTGTCAAGAACAATTTCTCTTTTATTGTTACGGTGTTGTATATAAACACGTTTCTTCCACTCGGTATCTATAACCTGTGCGACCTTGGTATCGCCTTCTCTATTTAAATAAGTCATTAATGCATTCATATTATCTTCATAATGACAGCAGAAATCTGTCATAACTTTACAAAACACATTAACAGCAATTTCAGATCCAGTTTTGCTGTATGGACACGAATTGCTCCCATGACCATCTGCTACAGAAATAATAGCAATATCCTTTCCGAAGTCAACTTTCTTATAGCTATCCTGACATTCTTTATCTGCTCTTATATGAGAAGCTCCCTGTACGCTTTCACCGAAAATAATTCGATTCATAGGCACTCCTCTCTTACCATACGTCGTTATCATCAATATCATCTGGGTTAGGAATATTATTCATGTCTAGTATAAGAGGTGCATTGCCACCACTGGCCGCAGACCGTTCTCCTGCTACTTCAATTGGTTTACTTGCTGGAGAAGATACCAAGGAAGCAGCTGTGGACGCCCATTTAATCATCTTAACCAGTGCCTGTGGACTATTTGCTTGTAAAACCAATTCTCTGTTACCTGTAAATTCTTCAAGTACACTAATATCTGCATCTTGTCCAATCGCAATTGCAATCTTAACTGCTTTTTTCCCCCAAGGTAAATGCTGCAAGTTATTTAATGATTTCTTATAATCATCAGTAGGCTGTCCATCTGATAAAAGAACTAATACAGGTGGCAATGCTCTATCTGACATAGGTGGTATTGTAAGCTGCGCTGCTAAAAGTTCAAATGCCTTTCCTAAGTCTGTTACGCCACCTGCTTCCAAGTCATTCCAAGCAAAATCTTCAATATTAACCGGATTTGATGTAACCCATGATGCTCCAGATGCAAACTTCAAAGTACGTACCAATAACTGTGCATTTGGATTATCGTCTGCTGCTTCTACCATCTCCGGTATTGTAGATTGAATTGCATGATTCACAGTCCCAATCTTTTCTCCATACATTGAACCTGAACAATCTACTACCCAAAAGAAGTGCAACGGTCTGCTCGCTAATTCTCCACCTGGTCTTTTTAACTTTTCACTCATATTAATATCCTCCTATATGTGTACGAACTATTCCAATTATTTCTATTGTTGTCTTTCTGATTTTCTTATTATTTCTACATAGAAATCCTCAAAACTAATTGTTGGCATTCCTTTATATTGAATTAAGTATATTCTCATAGCCTCTATTTTAGTTGGTGGTAAAACTTCCCTTCTATTTGATTTACAAAAACTGTTATACACTTTTGTAAACCCCTTTGTCCTTTCAAATTGCCTATTAATATTAGATATTTCAAGCATAATATGTTTTCTTTTAATCAGTTTCTTTGCTTTTTCAGCTTTCAGAAATAAAGTTTGTTCATCAATCTTATTTACGTCCATTCCAAATTTTCCAACCATGCCATTACATTTATTTACAAGTTTATCTTCCATCTCTTGGATCAATTTTTCTTGACAAAACGCCTTATTAGTTTCGGTGTACTCTATCTTTTGCAAATTGTCTAATAAATTAACCTCAACTCCAAATGCTCTTGCCCAATTTAGAATACCTTCTTTTGCCACTTCTTCATATATTCCATAATTAATAACCAATTTTTTTATATATCGCATCATAAGAATATTATCAATACTAGTAATTTTCCTCATTTCGACAATGATATCTTCATCAAATACCATCAAAAGAATATTACTTTCTCTTTTCTTATCTGGAAAATAATCCAATAACAGAGCTCTCAACTTCTGTCTATTACTTAATGCCTCTGGATACTTTTCAATAATCTCTTGCAATTTTTCATGCATACTCGCTCCCCGTTAATTAAACTCACCAATCAACTTTCCAAAATCAATCTTAGTTCCTTTTGCAATAGCTGCCGTTCTGCCCACAGTAACTGGAATTTGAGTTCCATCTGCTTTAATATATGTCCAGTTTTCTTTATCTTCATTCTTAATGCCCCAAAGGCTTGGATTGTTCGGATTCTGAACAACCTCTCCAACTACAGTTTCCATATTATAGTCTTCATGAAGATAATGTGAATATATCTTTGTATCCACAGTCAATAAAATATTGCTCTTACCTATAATAAGCTTTGAAGAAATTGTTATTGTTTGTTGACAACTCCAGCATGTATGAGCCACACCTTTTGTTTCTTTATCTGAATCATAAAATACTTCGGCACCACATCCTGGGCATATTATAATCTGAGATAACATATTTGCAAATATTTCTAGCCATTTAGATTCTGTTACTCGTCTATTTGGTTGCTGTAAACCGATTGTAAATGAATTTATAAACAAGTCCTTAAAATATTGTGGGTATAAATCCCAGAAGACAAGTGCATTGTCTTGATATCCGGCTAATGGTCTGTTGCTCTTATCATCTGGATCATAGATAAACAGAGGACTGCTTCCATATAGCTTGTTCATTGCATGAATATCCATACATTTAATTTCCGCCTCTAATTTACCTTCTAGCGGATGATTTAACATGAACATATAAAATAGCAAGACTGACAATGAAAATAAATCTGTATTTCTAGATGGCTTTGCCTTTCCAACAACAATCTCTGGTGCCATGAATCTAGGCGTACCATATACAGAACTATCATCACTTCCATTCACAGATACATTATCATTATCACAAATAAGTACTTCTCCATTATCTGGATTAAAGAATACATTTCCAAAAGAAATATCTCTGTAACTATATCCCTTTGAATGAAGCATCTGATAACCCTTGGTAAGATTAAAAGCTGCCTTACATAAACAATAAAAAGAGGGCTCTGCCTTTCTCTTCATCATATCTACAATACTCTTATAATTCTTTGGGCGTATTGGCATGATATATCCAAACGGTTCTCCTATCGACTTATACACCATATCCTGCGGCCACAAAAAAGACTTATCGGGGCTACCCTTATCAATTAGATTATCTAATATGTCCTTTTGACTCTCCGTAGCCATATGTTTGAAATACCATTTTAAAGCATATGTACTACCATTACTTTCGACTTCATATACTTCACCCTGTCCTCCTGCTCCCAATAATCTTTTTACTTCATAACGATTACCACTTTCAGAGTTCAATATTGTTCCTGCCTTTAATTGACCGTCCACAAGTAAACACCTCCTATGTATTAATTAATTTTATAACATCATTCGCTAAGCTTCCATCGGGAACTAACAAGCAATAAACCGTACTACCATATTGGAATTCGATTGCATTTGAATATGGAATAACCGCTGATAAATAACGATACATTTTATCAAATCCATTCTGCTTTGCAACAAAAATAATTCGCTTATTAGTAATATACAAAATCCCTTTAAACTGCTCTGTGATAATCTCTTCTACTGGATCTACTGTACCACCTCCAACATGGATTCTGTCACCTTTAAATAGACCTGGGACACTATAACCTACATGCTTACCTTTATAATGCTTCTTAGTTTTTTCTTTCAGCAAAATAGCTTTATCAATATAATGACAATATTCATCCTTTTTCAGAAAGATTGTATCTGTATTCAATATTGGCAATCGTCCACCTTCAATCTCATTCACTGCTGCAACTGGTAATACAGATGTTACCGTAGGTAATGGTGGTGGTGTCGGTTGTCCAAACAATGCATCAAAAAATCCCATGCCCGTACCTCCTGATCTGTTTTTATTTTATATATCAAATTGATATTTCACATGGAATGCCTAAAACCCTTTCTCCATAACTGACACACCACAAGGATACTGCCCATGTTGCAGCTTCTTTTCTAATTCCTTGTTCATCAGAGAGCTTTTTAACAAACCGATATAAAAAAGTTGTGTTTAATGAGTCTGCTTCTTTAATCGCTTTTACAATTTCCATTGTATGCAATGAATTAATTAAATTAATTTGCATTGGATTCTGCGGAAAATAATCCTTTAAAAGTCCCAAAAACTGTCTCTTATCATTTATAGATTCCGGATATTTTGTTAGTAAGTTTAGAAACTCTGATTCAAATCCTTTAATATCCCGCATGAAATCTTCTGTATTAGCTTTCTGGGCAACAATTATATCATCTTCCGTCACTTCATCCATATCAATGTCATTGACGCCTTTAGCCTTACCTACTTGAAATTTTTCATTCCATAATGATACTTCTTTAATTCTTCCAATATTCATTAACCAGCCTTCGAAATATGGGTTCAAATTATAATCGTCTAAAAATAATGCCTTAGTCTTACTTTGTAACTTCCCCATAGAACTATCCGCCAATCCTTGTAAATAGTCTGATAAGTCTTTTATGTTATTATAATTCTTCAAATCATAATCAAAGGACTTGTTTTCAGACAACACTACATAGAGTAACGTGGTTAACTTCTTTCTATCAAATCTGCTGTTTTGCCTATTGTAATACTTTTCAATGAGTTTTACATTTTCTACTACAGAAGTTTTCTGTGTAGCATTTACAATATAACTACTAAGTAATTTTTCTTTAACCAGCATTCCTAACAATTGCTCAAGCTCCTTGTCAGAAGATAAAGTACTCTTTTTTAAAAGTGAAATTAATTCAGGTAAATTCCCATAATCTTTCCCTTCCCAATATAGCCTTTCAACTTTACTTGCCTTATATATCCATTTCCAGAAAATAATGTTTCCGTCTTTCGAGTTGGCATGAAAATCTTTCTCAGCATTAGAACTACATAAAGTTATTTCTTTATTGGTATGCTTAAAATGGTCACGAATTTTTCCAGAAAAGACGGCTTGTCGCCCTTCTTTCCAGTTCAACGCCATAGTCTCTACCAATCTATCTATATTCATATATGGTTTCTGCATGAATATAAAAGGTTTCTGTTGATTATTGTCGTTGCTCATTTGAACATCAAGCCTCCTTCCTGTATATTTTTCCATCAACTTCATACAACTTCTCTTCACTAATTAAATCATCAAATACCCTTGCAAACGACTGTTTGATTTTTGGTCCTGTTCGAGCGAATTTAAATGTTCTGGCAGCTTCTGCAAATAAATCTGCTTGATTTAAACCCAATGCATAATCCACAATTTGAACCATTGCATCTTTAATTTCTTCATCACAAATATAATCAATTACTCTTATATCCTCATCAGATACCGGTACACGAGCGTGAATTTCACTATCTCTATAATACAGAAATCCATTTTTTTCTTCTACTTGATGCTTTAGTTTACTTTTAATTGCTAAATCGACTGTCCTTCGTACTGGCTCAGTAGCTTTTTCTCTATCAAATATCGGTGCAAGCCTTTTATATAATAATTCCTTATGGATTGGTTGCTCATGCTGCATTACCCACATAATCCTGCTTGCAACGTTAGTGATATTATCTGCGCCTGCCGTTAGTTCTGCTTCCCGTGGATTGCAAACTTTATATTCTGGAAATTCTAATTTAAGTACTTGGTTAACCGTTTCCGTTTCGCTTACTATTTTTTCAAATTCTTCTCTTACTCCCTGCGTTTCATAAATCGGTCTCTTCAATCCCTTTTTCTGCTTGTCAAGCTTAAATTTTTGTTCTGCATCTTTGAGAAATTGAATCAATTTTTGTTTTTCTTCTATTGGATTTTTAAACCAAGCAACTGACCAGATGTGATAAATATTCCATCCTATCGAATACATAATATTTCTTCTTAATACGTCTCTTTCTCTAGCAGTTCGTGCCATAATGTAATTCCCGCCATCACACTCAATACCAATAAAAAATTCATCTGTTGCATCCGGATGCACAACTGCAATATCCATTTTGTACTTTGATGCTCCAATATTACGTTTTACACTATAACCATTCTCAATGATAAAATCTGATATGATATCTGTAAAAAACTCATCCTCATTAGCTTCTGGCGAACCTTGCGGCATATTATAATCGTCCTGTATTGCATACAAAATATAATCACGAAGTAACTTAACACCTTCTGGACTGGTATTTTTCAAATCAAGATCAGAAGGTAAAATAGAGCCAACCAATTTCACATTATACTTTGCCCTGGTGATTGCAACGTTTAATCGTCGTTCCCCACCAGCATGTCCAAGTGGTCCAAAACGCATATACATATGTCCCTCTTTGTTCTTTGCATAACATATACTAAATATAATGGTATCTCTTTCATCGCCTTGCACACTTTCTAAGTTTTTTACAAAAAAATACTCTTCTCTGTTATCGTCAAAGAAATCATTATATTCTGGATGGTTCATTCTAAAGTCCTCCACAGCATCTTTAATTACACTCTGCTGCTTCTCAGAGAATGCAATAATTCCAAGAGAACGATTCGGATGCTTTTTAATATGTTCCTCCACTAACTGCACGCATCTTTCAGCTTCTTTTACGTTACAGTTCTTAGGTTTCCCCTCATAATATCCATCTTGTACATAATCATATTCCAAGCCTTTATCAGGTTCTTTCTTACAATTTGGGAATGTGATTAACTCGTTCCTGTATATCATTTTATTTGAAAAGGCTATTAAGGATTCATCCTTACTTCGATAATGCCACAACAGTGTACAACTTGGGAGACATTTATTATTTTCAGCCTCCTCTAAAATGGATTCACCGCATATATCATAGTAATTATCCTCTTCATCATCTGAATCATATAAATCATCAGAGTTATTCGACGTAGAACTGAAGAAATTTGTTGGTGGCATCTGTTTAGTATCACCCACAATAACAACCTGTTTCCCTCTATATATTGCCCCAATAGCATCCTCTGGAAGTATTTGAGACGCTTCATCAAATATAACCATATCAAATGCATAAATGTCTGAATCCAAAAAATAGGATACCGACAACGGTGACATCATAAAGCAAGGCTTTAACTTCTGTAATAATGTTGGTATTTCTTTAAACAATTTTCTAAGTGGCATAATCTTACGTTTCTTTTCAGATTCACGACGTAATATAGATACTTCATCCATTGCACTGTTCAATATCCGTGTTCCAGAAGGTTTTAGATTGGAAAGCATTGCATCCAATCGGGCTTGTGCTAATAAAAGTTGCTTTTCATCATGAGATTTAAATTCGTTGATTTTTGCTTCATGTGCATATGCTTTAAACCGTCTTAAATAAGCAAATTCATCCTTTTCCAATATGTTATATACCCATTTCATTAAAAAGCTCTTTCTATATATAGGTATTATTCGTTCTGTATTAATCCCGTGATTCATTACATAATCAGCATATTCTTTTAAACCAGCATTATGGCATTCTGATAAAATACCTGCGAAATCCACCCACTGTTCTAACATATTTAGGTCACTACAAGCAGCTATTCTTTTTACTAATTCTGAAAATGATAATTTACTGATTTCATCTTTTTCTTCAAACCATTCAATGAATCTATCATACTCTTCCGAATTATTCAAAACAGGAGAAATATTATTTAAATGTTTCTCTATCATTATTTTCCATTCATCTATAGTATCAATACTGTAACATTTCCATTGCTCAAATAATCGATTGCAATCCATATCATCTTTTTTACAATCCATAAATTCGGACAATACTTCAATAAATACATCCCCTGTCACGTCCTGCTTAAATAAAATACCTTGAATATCAAGTTGATTGTGTAATTCTATTGCAAAATTATTCAATGTTTGTATCGCAAAATAAACTCGCTTAATATAATCTAGAATTTCCGCCTCTTCTTTTTCGCGATACGAATCTACTAATATGCAAGTAATATTTTTCCAAAATCCATTCAATTTTTCAGCCAATTGACACTTATTCTGTGCAATCTGAATCACATCTTCGATTGGTCCAGAATGCTTTTCTGTAAACTTAATATATTCATTTAGTAGCTCATCATTAATTAGATCACCCAAGGTTGTATTACCAACGCGAAACTGTGATCTATTTGCCAATGTTTGTGCAAGAATTGCAAACGTATTTTCTGAAAATCCTTTTGTATTCTGATATTCATAAAGTACTGTACATGTTTCCAATGAAACCTGTAATTTTGCCCAATTAGTTGAAAATCCTTGATAATTATTCTCGAAATAATTTCTATTTACTACTTCATTTGACTGGTACTCTGCTCGTAGTACATAATAGTCTCTCAAATAATCCATGATACGCTGCATAACAGTATTGTTAATATTCTCTTGCATATTACTATCTACTAGAATAAGTTTCTCTGCTTTTAAAAGTCGGATTAAATATTCATATATTTCCTTATTAAATTCCTCATATTCACCAATTATTTCAATCTTTTTAGCGCACTGCTTTTGTATCTCCAATGCTGACTGTTCACCATTATCGTGAAATAGATCCTTATACTCATCTAAATATACTGCTTCAGACAGCATCTCCAAAGTCATACCTTTGATACTCGCTTTTCTACGAACAGCAAAATCTTCAGTTAGAACCTCCAAAGCTTTTTTCGTAAATCCAAAGTCCGAATGATATTTTACTAATGTCTCACAGGCATTAGCCATATCCTGTAGCAAGTTCCAGTCTGTGTCCAATGCCATATAATAATTCCCAAAATATCGAACAGATAATTCTTTATTAGCTTCAAATTCATTTATTAGCTGCGTATAATCTTTCAGTCTAGTAAGCGCTTCAATAATAACTCCATCATCCAATTTTCCAACTAGGCCACGCTTCATTACTGTAAGCATCTTCTTATCGAATTTATAACTTGAGCCTAACCGCTTAAAGAATGATTTATAATCCGTCTTAAATCGAACTAAAACATCCTTGTAATTATATGTAAGAATGTCTTTATCCCACTCTTGTAAAAGATTGTCCCGCATCTTAATTATATTCTGTGATAATTCCTGCATCTTGTTCATATGGCTATGGATCATGACCATATTATTAGCATCAATCCACTCTGCGGAAATATTATATGGAATCATCAAAAGTTTTATAAATTTTGGAATATTCTCTATTTCTTTATATGTATATGAATACTCCGTTTCAAACTTTATATTAACAGCATCAATCAATTCCATTAATTCTGTTATCTTTACAATCTGCTTCTTTATTTTCTCTACATACGAATTACGTATATCATGATTGTCTATGAATTCTTCTGGAATGCCTATATCAATTAATTTTTTATTCCACGTATCATTTTCTTTAATCCTATTCTGAAGAGTCATCCTTCTATCAACAACATCATTAACTGCTGAATCAAGTAATGAGCAAAAATCGTCATTTTTTAAACCTAGTGCAGATTCCTCCATGCATAATCCATTTTTAAGATTATCAATTATTTTATTTCGTATATTGTGCAAATTACCAATCAAATCAGACATTGCTTTTTCTTGTTCTTTTACTTTTGGTAATCTTCTATCTTTCAGCCAGTTAACATTTATATCTTCAACTGACATTATAAGCCTGAATAAATTCCTCAATTCTTCTAAGTCATTTTTTTTACATTTGTACTCTACTCCAAATTTCTTATCAAAATCTGTAACAAAATCTCTAAGTTCTATAGCCTTTGAAGCAATACACCGCCACTCATTAATATAATTATCACGTTTTTTCTGACTATCCAAATTGTTTGGAATTACCATTGCCTGTACAAATACATCTGTCAATGCAATTGATTCATCAATTATCTCTTTCAATTCAACTGCCGTTGGAATTGTAGCAAATGCCTCCTCCAACCAGTTCTTTGCCTTATTTTCTAAATTATTTATTATATACAACTTTTCGACATTACCAATAATCTTGGAAAAACCATCCCATGACCATTGTTTCTTTGTAGCAAGTTTATCATTTAGATATTCAGTAGTTGCCAAATAGCTATTCACTGTAACCAATAATTTTTCCAAAGTATTACCTATTTTATTTTTTTGTTCCAATGATAACAGCGACAATGTAGTATTTTTCCAAGGATTTTCATTAATATTGCCCTTATAATTTTTCAAAAAATCTCGGTAATGTTTCAATGTTGAAATCATTTTCTGATATTGTATCTTTGTTATAATTTCAACCGGTATATCAAAATTTATATAGTCAGTACTTTCCAGTACAGACAACTGTGTTAGAACATCATATAAGGTCATTCCCAATGGTTCAATAACCATATGAATTTTATCAAAATAAGCATTCAAATCATTTTTTTCCTGTTCAAAATCAGGATAAAAACTGAGCACACCATCATTTATTGCCTTTGCAGGGGCATCTAATGAATCAATCAAATCTGTTATAACTTCTTTTTTATTTGCTTTGTAATTATGCAAAGAAAGACAGTAGTTAGTAAGATGAACATCTTTCAAACGGTTATACACTACACTTAGTGCTGCCATTTTCTCAGAAACAAATAATATCTTTTTTTTATCAGCTAATCCCTCTGCAATAATATTTGTAATAGTCTGACTCTTTCCTGTTCCAGGGGGCCCTTGTAAAATGAAGCTTACACCCTTTTTTGATAATAAAATAGCATCCTGCTGGCTGGAATCAGAATTTACAACCTGATATTTTTCAATTGCCAATTCTTTATCATGTTTATAATCGTTCCACTCCTGTTTCAAATCTGGTATTTCATATGTCTCACCACAAAAAGCATTAAGAACTGAATTCTCAAAGATTCTATTTTTATTTTTTACCATATCTTTGTACATTACAATCTTAAGAAATGATAGTAACCCAAGGTTTACTTCCTTAATTACATTCCATCCCATTAACTTAATACTATTTTTAACTTCATCAACATAACTATCCAAATCATCTTTGTTTGCATCAAATTCTGGCATAGTAATCCCATATTCTGTTCCAAAAAGATATTCTAACGTAGGATTGACTACTATATCTTCATCATGACGCTTCATCTTATAAGGTTCTGTCATTGAGTCAACTGTTAATGTAACAGGAACCAATACAATTGGTGAAAGCATAAAATTATCTGTGGCTTTTTGTCTCCATTCAATAAAACCAAAACATAGATACAAGATATTAATACCTTGCTCTTCTAATGACAATTTAGCTTTTTCCCTGAGATTTTTTAATGTATTCTGTGTTTCATTTACATTCAAATCCGTATCTATTTCTCCAATTGTAATATTAACTGGATTTCCTAGCTTATCAAACAAATAAAATAATTCTGTCAACTGTAAGTCTCTACTACAATCTACTGCCTTTTTAAACTTGATTTCTTCATCTGAATTTACTAATCGGCTGAATAATTCATTGAATGTAGGAGATTTGATTTGTAATGTTGCTCGTTTGGTTTTGCGGTAATTAATCATCTTGTTTCGTTTACTAACATCTAATAAACCGTGTTTCCATATTTCATATTTTTTTTCTTTTATTTCAAGTGACATAAGTTACCCTCCCCCAAATCTATATAAATAGTTGTATTACACACATGGTTAATTATTATACTCTAATCAATTACAATGCACTTTTTCCACTTTTAACCCAATCATCTACTTCCGAGAATTTAAACTGCCACAATCTTCCTACTCTATGAGCTGGTATATTTGTCTTTTTTATCCAACTTCTTATCGTATCTTTTGTAACACCCAGATACTCAGCAGTTTCTTCTAAGCTAGACCATTTTTCATTTATTTCAGACATATTAATCCTCCACTTTTGGATTTAGGTATAACAGCTCCAATGATAATTATAGTTTTTATTTGCTCTAATTACAACCTAATTTTTACCACTTAAACCGCGTTTAGTATTATTTAATATGGATTTCGTTCCTGCTACTTTTCTATTAGTTTCTTCCAACCTACAAAACTCTTCCGTTTCATCTGAAATATACTGATAGACAATTCCAATAGATTGAAGTTTTTCATGGAATTGCTTCATCGACCCATATACATCATTTCCATCTATGCCAATCCATTCAGCTTTTTCCTTATCTGTAATGGATTCATAGATTTCCTTGGTAATAACTTTCTTCTGTGGCTCGACATCCCCATAAACCGCTTTCTCGATTTCATCAAACATTGATAATCCTTTAACATCAAATGCTTTTGTTTCTTCTACATCCTCTATCGTTTCATTGTTAGAAGAAATAATTTCATCAGGTTCCAAATCCATATCTGAAGAATTCATCTCAATAGAAGCTACCGTTTCTTCCTCAACACTAGCAGCAACTTCAACCTCTCTTATTACTTCCGGCATTCTACTTCCCTCTTTCCTCAAATACCAAGGTTTTTTCGGCACATCAACTTCATAAACATTGCCAATTTCAATATTCTAGGGAACCAACAACCCAACATAAAGACTTTCTTTCAAGCATCGTTCCGCAACATGTTTTTCACCTTGAAGTTTCTTCTTTTCCGATTTAATATCTTCCAACTGCTTTCGATATTTAGGTTCAGAAGTATAAAAGTCTAAAATATTATTATCAGTCACACATTTTCTCTTTAAATCTGCTCGCTCCTGATACAATGTTTTCTGCTTCTCAGTTAGTTTTTTTATATTCAATTTCGCTAACCCGATTTTGGTTACGACATCCGCAACACCATTAATATCCTTTCTTCTCAGAAACAGATACTCCTCTTGCAGCATATGCATCCGTTCCAAATCCTCCTTGAATCTAGCTGACTTATATTGAAAACGACACTTTTCAACAATACGCATACGGTAGAGCTTGGCATAGAACTTCTGCTGATAAGGATTCTTTGGCTTAAGTAAATATTTTACATCAGGTGTTAATACTCTTGGTGTTTCAAAGGCAAAACTTCCCTTTGTAAAGAACGCTTCCAGATTTTCTTTGGAATATTCTTCATTAATCGTATCCAATCTACGAAAACGCTTCATCTTCTCTGCTTTTATTGCCAGATGAGCTCCCTTTTTCACCTCATAACCCAATTCCTCCAACAGAAAAAAAAATGTTCGAATCTCATATTTCCAATCACCTTTTTTATACTCATATTTCTTACCTGTATACATATTCACACTATTAAAAACTAAATGCCCAAGACAATGCTCCTTATCCGCATGAACGCTATACACCGCCTCATAATCCTCTCCCAAAAACGCCTGTGCAAATTCCCTCATGAGTTCTAATAACTGTTCAGGCGTACCTTCTCCTGGCGGACAGGATATCACAATATGATATCCCTGCCTTCCTCCCATCTTTCCATATAATTCTTTTATTCCTACCATCTGTTCAAAACAAACTTTGGAACACAATTCCAACCACCGACCAAAACACCGCTTTCTGTCTTGGTTTCATTCATAATATAGTCCAAAGCATGTTTCAGATGATTTGTGATTTTTCCCTTCTTTCCAGCTCCTACATTCATAATCTTGGTTATCGCCATAATTGAATCAACTCCTTTAACAAACCTAAAATAACTCCTAATTGCATACACATTTGATCAATTCTACTCTGTGGAATATACTTGTTTTCGTTTGCTCATTTTGTAGCCTGATTTACATTCGTAGCGACTCCTGTTATCTGTCTTATGATGTTTTGCCGGTCACGGATATAACTATGTCAACACCACCATGCAAAATTAAATGTCTGACATATTCGCTTTCTGACATGCCCGCAGCCTTTGCCCCCTCTGCTAATTTCTGTAGTTCCGATTTCGATAAACGAAATGTTCTATTCTGCCTCGCTATACTTGCTTTCTTCTTTTCCATAATTTAATCTCCTTCTTCGAATTATTTGTTTACGTGCTTTACATCCTGAACACTTTTTTCAATATAAAGATAAGTGCCGGGATTTTTTGCAAGATACGGATTTCGCATTGCGAAATCCTGTCGGGCACTGACGCACCCTTATCTTGTTAGGAATTCCATCCCTAAGACCCCGGTTTATTTACAGCCTTTGGTCTGTAAAAATAGGTACAAAAAAAGACAGATAAGCTATAAAAATTGCCTTCTGTCTCTTTTGCACCCAATATTGTATAAATGGCTACAAAACATTTCTATTTTGTAACCATCATTTATATTGCATATAAAATTATATTTTCTGCTACCATTTCCTCTATTCTTTGTAGCCAACTAAAAATTTTTGATAGCATTTCTGTATCCAATACCTATTACTCCATCATTCCAAAATCAAGGAACTCATTTTCATCAAGTTCTCGCTCCTCTGAAAGATTAGGTGACGAAAAACTTGCATTGCCACTTGCTCGCCAGCATTTCATCTGTCCGAACCCTTGGTTGCTCTTTCTCCAATTGTTGACTTCCTAATTGGCATTTTCCTAAATCATCATAGGAACAAACCAATTGATTCATTTCTAACGTTGGATTTTCTAACTTCGTCCCCACTGGAGACAACGTCCCATCTTCCTGTAACAAATCATTTTGCTTACCCTGATGCTTCATCGCCTCCAATTTCATCTTATAAGCAAAAGCTTTTTCACTAGGTCTGATATGCTCTCTTTGCAGATTGCTGTCTATCATAGCTATTGTCGCTTCTGCATCATCCATCTGCATGACCATTACAGGAACCGTATCAACACCAGCCCATTCACAGGCAGCCTTTCTTCTGTGACCTGCAATAATCTCATATCCTTCACCATGGAGATTAGTTCTAACTATGAGTGGAACCAATACTCCCTTTTCTTCAATACTTCTGGATAATTCAAACAACTGCATATCATACGATTTATGAACGATATATTTTTGTGTCCACTCATACCAGTTCCATAACTACCGAGACTTTAATCTCATTGGAAATCTCTTTTTTTCTTCCAAAATTCGATTTCCCAGTGAACTTAAAAACCCTCGCAAAGTGCGTAAACCTTAGAATCTCTACGAGATTCTCGGTTGTCGGGCAGTCGTCGAATCCCTTATAAACACTGGCTTTACAGCCAGTTGTTTCTTCGTGACCCCGTGACTCTCCTCGTTGCCTCCGTCAAATTCAAGGATTTCTACATATTCACCCTTTGTAGACAACAAACGGTCTCAACGTGCACCGTATGCCCAAACATATCCACTGGCTGCACCTTTTTTACATCATACCCTCTGTCGCACAGATATCTTAAATCTCTCGCCAGAGTAGCAGAATCGCAGCTTACGTAAACAACTCTTTTGGGATTCATTTCAATAATCGTATCCAAGAGTACTTGGTCGCAGCCCTTTCTCGGAGGATCAACGACAATAACCTGAGCATGCTCTCCATCCTCTTTGTATTTGCGTGGAAGAACCTCCTCTGCTTTTCCTACAAAGAATTCTGCATTGAAAATTCCATTAATCTTTGCATTGTTTTTTGCATCCTCAATGGCATCTGGTAGGATTTCAACACCCATAACTTTTTTTGCCTTTTGAGCTAAAAATAGAGAAATCGTACCGATACCGCAGTATAAGTCCCATACCGTCTCACTACCATTCAGACCCGCAAAGGATAATGCTGTTTGATAAAGCTTCTGCGTCTGCACTGGATTGACTTGATAAAAGGATAATGGTGAAATCTGATACTTTACCTCACCAATGTAATCGGTAATATAATCCTGTCCCCATAAAGTCCTGACAGTATTTCCCAGAATCACATTAGTGTTTACCTTGTTTATGCTAATAGAAATACTGGTCATCCCGGCAATTTCTTGTAAGGCTTCTACCAATCTTTCACTCTTTGGAAGCTGATTGTCATTAATTACAATGCACACCATAATTTCTTTTGTAGTAAATCCAACTCTGATTAGAACATGGCGAATCAATCCCTTGCCTGTCTCCTCCTGATATGCCGTAATATGATTTTCTCTCATGAATTCAATCAGTTTAATTAGAATGACTTCGTTTATTTCAGCTCCAAGATAGCATTTGGTATTTGCAATAACGTTATGGCTTCGTCCTGCGTAAAACCCTGTAATAATATTTCCTTCCTTGTCCTGCCGGATAGGAAACTGAGCCTTATTTCTATAGAAGTAAGGTTTGTCCATACCAATCACAGGAAGTACCTCTAAATTCTCAAAGCCACCAATTCGCTTTAAATTATTACTCACCTTATTTTGTTTAAACAATAACTGCTGCTTATAATCAAGTGCCTGAAGCTGGCATCCCCCGCACTGCCTGTGAAATTCACATTTTGGATGAACTCTGTACTTTGATTCTTTAAGAACACTGACAAGTCTTGCATAGCCATAATTTTTCTTAAGCTTCATAGCCTTAACTTCTACCATATCACCTATCACTGCATCCTTTATAAACCATGTAAAACCATCAATTTTACCGATTCCTTCCCCCTCAGTTCCCATATCTTCTATTGTAATTGTAAATACATCATTCTTATTAATTTTCATGTTAACCTCAACTATATTAATCTATTATTTATATTATTTATATTTTTAACATATCCGCTTTTTGATAAGCGATTCTTTCATCACCATTTTCAAGATAAATGATTCCGCATAAAACAAAACCATTCTTTTTAAGCAGTCTTTGCATCGGAAAATTATCCTTATGAGTATCAATTCGTAAATTTTTACACTTTCGATAGCACCAATCCAGACAAAAGGTTGCCACTCCCCTTTTTTGTGCAGATGAAGCAATTCTATGAACCACACCATATGGATTATCATTCACCCAATCACCTTGAACAATAGTTGCATATGTAGGCTCTTTCTCTTCTGCATACATAAATGTGCCTACTATCTTGTTCTCATCTATACACACATAACTTTTCTCATTTACAATATCCTCTTCAATCACCGAAACTTCAGGATAATAATTTCCCCATTGAGTTGGATTATTATGTTCTTTCATAAATTCTCTTGCCTGTTCATACAGATTTAGAATGTGGTTGAAATCCTCTATTGTACTCTTTCTAATTTCCATTTCTTTGATTCCTTTTCCTGCTTATTATTATATGTTAGTATAACATAAATATAAAAAATACATATAAATTATCTCAACTTTATGTCAAAAAACGATACTATAATAACATAGGTAAATAAAGAAGCTTCATAAAATATAAACATTATACTAATTAATGAACTTTATCAACATTTTTTGCTATTATTTTTTTAAAGTAATGTCCGTCTATGTTATTTCTCTATGCCGTGTTATAATATTAAGGATTTTTCATTTAAAGGAGTTAAATGACATATGAAAATAATTATAATAGGCTGCGGCAAGGTTGGCGCTTCTCTTGCTGAGTTATTAGATGAAGAAGGCCATGAAATAACATTAATTGACAATAAGGCATCTGCCATTCGAAATATAACAGATACCCTTGACGTTCTGGGTGTAGTGGGCAATGGTGCCTGCCATAGCATTCAGATAACAGCGGGAATTGAAACTGCGGATTTATTGATTGCTGTAACCAATTCAGATGAATTAAATCTGCTATGCTGTATGATGGCCAAAAAAGCCAGTGATTGTCATACAATAGCCAGAGTACGAAATCCTCAATACAATAGTGAAATATCTTTTATCAAAGAAGGTATGGGGCTATCCATGATTATTAATCCAGAAGAAGAAACAGCGACTGACATTGCACGTTTAATCAGACTTCCTTCTGCAATCAAAATTGATGTTTTTGCAAAAGGCAGAGTAGAACTGCTCCAATTAAAGCTTCCTAAAGATTCTATTCTTCATAATATGATGATTAAGGATATTCAAATTAAATTGAGATGCAATATTTTAGTATGTGCTGTTGAGCGGGCAGATGAAATCTTTATTCCCTCCGGAAACTTTACTCTTCAAGCCAATGATAAAATATCAATAGTGGCAACGCCCAAAAATGCGATTGAATTTTTTCATAAAATTGGTATTACAACAACACCAATTAAAAATGTAATGCTTGTTGGTGGAGGCAATATATCAGTTTATCTGGCGCAGAAATTTATAGATATGGGTGTAACTGTAAAAATTATTGAGCAAAACATAGAACGTTGTGAGCAATTAAGTGAGACACTTCCAAAGGCTTTAGTGATTCATGCAAATGCGTCTGAATATAATGTACTTCTTGAAGAAGGAATTTTAGAAGTGGATGCCTTTGCTTCCCTTACAAATATGGACGAAGAAAATATTCTTTTATCTCTTTATGCCCAGAAGAAAACACATGCAAAAGTTTTTACAAAGATTTCCCGCCTGCTTTATGATGAAATTACAAATGAAATGGAAATTGGAACCATAATAAAGCCAAAGCTAATTACAGCAGACCGAATTGCTCAACATGTACGTGTCATGCAAAATCCAAAAGGCAATAATGTTGAGACTTTGTATAAGATTGTTGGAAATAAAGTGGAAGCGTTAGAATTTCGTATCAGAGATAATTCTAAGCTGATTGGCATTCCTTTATCAGATCTTCCAATTAAGGAAAATATTTTGGTAAGCTGCGTCAATCGCAAAAACCATATTATTATTCCGGATGGACAAGTTTCTCTTCAAAGTGGTGATTCTGTTATCATTGTAACAACAAATACAAGATTAAATGATTTAAATGATATATTAATATAAGAAGGAGCAATTATGAATAAGTCTGTTATTTTGCATGTAATTGGCTGGATTTTAACTGTCGAGGCTGCATTTATGCTATTACCATGCATTGTTGCCGTTATATATAAAGAACAAAGCGGTTTTTCTTTTTTAATAACTATAGGATTATGTTTGTTAATTGGCATTCCTCTTCTCCTACATAAGCCAAAAGAAAAAAAGTTTTTTTCAAAAGAGGGTTTTGTAAGTGTTGCCCTAAGCTGGATTGTAATGAGTATTATGGGTGCTCTTCCCTTTTATTTCAGCAAAGAGATACCTCATTATGTTGACGCATTATTTGAAGTAATATCTGGATTTACTACAACGGGATCCAGTATTTTAAACGATGTTGAGGCTTTAAGCTATTGTATGATTTTTTGGAGAAGTTTCACTCATTGGCTTGGTGGTATGGGAATACTTGTTTTTATTCTCACAATTTTACCTATCACCGGCGGAGAAAGTATGCATCTGCTTCGTGCAGAAAGTCCGGGTCCTACCCCAGAAAAGCTGGTTCCTAGAATAAAGTCAACCTCCAAAATCCTCTATACGATTTATTTGGGAATGACTATTTTACAGATTATACTATTAGTGCTTGGTCAAATGCCATTTTTCGATGCAGTAACGATTTCTATGGGTACCGCCGGAACAGGCGGTTTTGCAATCAAAAATTCAAGCATTGCATCTTATTCTATTTATAATCAAAATATTATTACGGTATTCATGATTTTATTTGGAGTCAATTTTAATATCTACTATTTGATATTAATAGGTAAGTTTAAAAATGCGTTTAAAAGTGAGGAGCTTCGCTACTATTTATTCATTATTTTCTCTGCTATTATGATGATAGCTATTAATCTTGGCGGAATAACACATTTTACTCATTTTATTCAGGTTTCAGCCTTTCAAGTTGCTTCTATCATTACAACGACAGGCTATGCAACTATCGACTTTAATACATGGCCAACTTTTTCAAAAACCATTTTGGTATTCATAATGTTTGTTGGTGCTTGTGCCGGCAGTACAGGCGGTGGAATAAAGGTATCTCGTATTATTATTATGTTAAAATCTTTGAAAAAAGAGCTGTCCTATCTTATCCATAAGCGCAGTATAAAAGTAATTCGATTTGATAATAACAAAGTAGCTCATGAGACACTGCGCTCAATTAATGTTTATTTTATATCTTATATGATAATATTTGCTGCCTCTATTATTGGTATATCCATAGATGATTTTGATTTTGCCACTAATGTAACTGCTGTAGCTGCTACCTTAAATAACATAGGTCCGGGACTTGAAATTGTTGGTCCCGCAGGAAATTTTGGAGGATTTACAGATTTTTCCAAGATAATACTAATATTTGATATGCTTGCCGGAAGACTTGAAATATTTCCAATGTTAGTACTGCTTGCCCCCGGAACCTGGAGAAAATAAAAACAGACCCTGAAAGCAGAATATCGATGCTTAAATCGAATTTTTATCTGTTTTACAAGGTCTGTTCTTTTAAGGTTTGTTTTTCAAGGTCTGTTTTTTAAGGTTTGCTCTTTTATTATTTTACGGCGTTACAAGTTTTGTCGCAAAATCATTAGTATTGTAACACATTGTTGCATCCTCTCCTGAAGCTTTATATACCTTAATCATAAGTTTTTGATTATCTAAGGTAACCGGATCTAATGAATAAGTAAAGTTCGACGCATGGTTTCCTGTACCCGTAGCAGTAACATTTACTGTTTGTGAACCAAGTAGAGTTTGATTACTTCCGTCTGCATCAACCTTATAAATGTCTACAGTAACATTTGATGCTTTGCTTGGACTGTTTGTCCATAAAGTAAAGTTCCAATTACCACCCGAATAAGTTCCGTTAATGGCATCAGAAGTCCAGTAGTTCGGTGTTGTACTAATCTTCTTAGTTGGCTGCCAGCCTGTTACAGTACTTTTTGTCGTTTGCATATTCTGATCGGATAAGTACCATGTTGTACTAGAAAGGTTCTCATCATCGCTTGTACTTCCACCGTCACCATCCTGCTGATAAACACGAACATAGTCTACACACATTTGAGCTGGAAATTGTGTTGAAGCATCAGGGCTTCCTGGCCAGTTACCACCTACAGCTAAATTAAGTAAAATAAAAAATGGTTTATGGAATTCATCAGTGCCATTAATACTGTCTTTAATATTAGATTCCCAATACTGTTCACCGTCAATGAACCATTTTATTGATTCTTTATTCCATTCAACACTATAAACATGGTATTGTGTTACATCAATGCTTGAAGAAACTCCTCCATAATATGCATATCCATTCGTATCCCAATGGATTGTACCATTAATACCAGCTACATTATTCACATGTTCCATAATGTCAATTTCACCACATTTTGGCCAACTAACCTCTGGCATGTTCGCACCAAGCATCCAAAATGCTGGCCATATTCCCTGGCCTGCCGGAAGTTTGATCTTTGCCTCTATTTTACCATATGTAAATTGCTGTAATCCCTGTGTTTTGATTCTTCCTGAGGTATAATTCATACCATTGTAGCTTTCTTTCTTAGCTTCAATAATTAAATTTCCATCCTCTACTCTAACATTATCTGTTCGATCGGTATAATATTCAAGCTCATTATTTCCCCAGCCTCCTGAACCAGTTCCAGTTTCACAAACCCAGTTTGATTTGTTAAGACTATTTCCTGAAAACTCATCACTCCAAACCAGATTATATGTATCACTTGCACTGACATTCATAACTGGAGCCGATGAACATATCAATGATAACGCCGCCATAAAACTAAATATTACTTTTTTCATCCTTTTATCCCTTTCATATGTTTCTAATTTTCTTGTAATTACAATAGTTACAATAGATATCTATGATAAAATCGTAGCATTTTAAGATTTCTATGTAAATAGAATATTTTGACTATTTTCCATCAATTTTAACTGTTTTTTGCCAAAAAGGTAAAATATTTAACTATAAATTATTAATTTAATTATTAATTTATTTATTTAATATAATATTTATATGTATCTGATTACAATGCTATTTTTTATATATAAATTGATAATTTATATATAACTGCTTGCGTGTCTTTTAAACAATATAATAAATTTTCCTAACAATCAAAAAATCCCAAAATGCCTGTTCGCATTTTGAGATTCTTTGAATCTAGAATATTACAGCAGCTTACTAAGCTCTGTGTTTTTAACCAACTCACCCAATGGTATATTTTTGAGCGGAAGCTTCTCAACTCCAAGACAAGTTTTGGCTGCATTTGCCAATACACGAATATCATATTGGCTTGGATAAACTGGGTCTACTACTTTGTCAATTCCCGTTAGCTCATATACTGCCATCATTGCGCTTCTTACGGAATATTCTACTGTAAATACACAATCATTGGGCACTTCAGCATATTGTCCGAGGAAGCCAAAGTTCTTACTTCCTGCCGGTATGACATTTGGTCTGTCACCTGCTACTCTTGGCATAAACTGTGAAGTAATATAAGGCATCATACTAGGAATTACATTCACCGTATGCTTAAGAATTTCAGGAATTTGATCTTTTAATCCCATGTGATACAGCAGCTCTTCAAACATTTCTTTTCCTGTACATTCAGAAAATGTCTTTTTAATATAGTCACCTGCTACATCCATATTTAATGCATATGCCCAAAGTACCTTGACGTGATCCGGTTGATTAATAAAATGCGGATGTTTGGGAACAACCCAACTCATAAGCCAGCTTGAATCCTTAATTGTTACCAGACCTCCCATACCGGGCTTGTCATTTGTCAGCTTTAATAAATAAGGAAATACAATGTCGTCCTCGTTCAAGGTTACGGTAAAGGACATCCACTTTGACTGATCGATATTGGAACAGAATTTTTCAGGGTGACCAAAGTCTGGTGATTTTTTTGCAAGCTTTTCCCAAACACTAAAGCAGCCTTTGTCATTAGACCTGTTAATAACAGCAGGATGGTTGAAATCTCCTCTTGTTGTATTTTCTGTCATGGAACCATTTGTAAATAATACAATATCCTCTTTCGTAACAGAAATTATCTTCTCTTTACCTTCCTTAATAAAGTGAATTGCAGTAGCAACTTTCTCATGATTGGTAAAGTCAAAATCAATATCAGTTATCTTGCAACCTGGTTCAAAGCAAACTTCTTGCTCCTTTAGCCAGCTAATTAGTGGTAAAATTAAAGAATCATATTGATTATATTCTGTATGAAGAATTCCCTCTAGTCGGTTCATCCCACCAATCAAATGCATAAATCTTTCCATATAGCGCTTTACTTCAACAACACTGTGCCATTTTTCAAAAGCAAACATTGTTGCCCAGAAATACCAAAAGTTAGTTTCAAAAAAGCTCTCATCAAAATATTCTCCAATGGTAGCAGCGCCAAGAGCCTCTTCCGTTAACATATGAAGTCTGGCAAGCTGCATGGCATTCATAGTTGATAATCCAAGACTTGAGAAATCTGCTCTTTGTCCTTGTTTTTCTACCAGTCTACAATGTGACTCAATTGGTTCTTGCTTATTAAGCTCAACAAATTCGTCTAGCACACTTCTGTTTTTGTCCTTTAAAGAGGGAATGAAGCTATAAAGATCCATAAAGCATTCAAAATGCTCCTCAATTTCTCGTCCTCCTCTCGCTGTATAGCCGCTTTCTGCCATTCCAGCTCCATCCATAGAGCCTCCTATCACTTCTAACTGCTCCATGATATGAATGTTCTTTCCAGACATATGTGCATCTCTTATTAAGAAAGCAGCCGAAGCCAGGGAACCGATTCCTCCTCCTAATAAATATGCCTTTTTATTTTCAATGTTTTTAGGTGCAATTGGATTAATTCTTTGATAATTATTCATAATAAGTCATCCTTTCTGTTTGTTTGTCCTTTGATAATTTCATATTACGCTTTGCAAAAAGTATTTTCAAATAACAAAAAAAGCATCTGTGTTAAAATTACACAAATGCCTTAAAGTGTGAAAATCAAAATTCACACACTGTTCACTTTTAAAATTCTAAGGATGGTTCCATCAAGCATTTTCTCTATCCGATCAGATATATTTTCCTTATCCTCTTTTAATCCATTGTTGATCCATGTTAAAAACTCACCCGTAATCGCATACGAAAAGAACTCAGCTACTTCCTTTTTTAGCTCATCTTCCACTTTCATTTCAAGGACTATATCCTCTATCACACCCTCCAAAACAATCGTAAAGGTTTTGTGCAAAAAGCGCTCTAAATGCTCACGTCCAAGAGAATTACAAGTATTTATACAAATTATCCTATTGTTTTGTGTATACTGTAAAACTAGTATTAATCCGTCTTTCCATTTTGACAGACTACAACATTCATCCAGCTCTTCAATCACTTCATTTTCGAAAATCCAGCCAAGAAGTTCATAGACATCATGAAAATGATTGTAAAATGTATGTCTGGTTACGCTGCAAGCATCAGTAATCATCAAAACGGATATTTTATTAATTGGGGTATGAAGCATTAATGATTTTAGCGCCTGAGCTAATGCATTCTTGGTGATGAATGAAGATGACATAAATTTACCTTTCCCTCTTTAATCAGTATATTTAAAGTGACTTTGCAAAATCATATACCTGACTCAGTCCTTCGGCTTGTTTAATACTGCCCTTTTCCTTTAAGTTTGGTATCTTAATGATACCTCTATTCTCCCATTTTAAATAGGAGCTAATTGCTCTTAGCTGTGCTTCGGCTGCATCATATACATGATCTGCCCCAGAGTTAAGAAGCATTGCTATTGAGCTAACATGAAAGCCTTTTACTCCAAAGGCATACATGCGGTCTATAAAACATTTCATTTGTGCCGAAACATCAAACCAATAAATGGGAGATGCCAACACAAGCATATCCGCCTGATCCAAATCAACTAACAATTCATTCATATCATCCTTTTGAATACAGACACCATCATGTGTCAAGCGAGGGTTTTCCTTGATAAGATTTAAATTGAGGTCTTCCTCATATTGGATTCAAATAACCGATTATATCCAAGCCAATCCTGATTATCGCCTGCAGCATTGAATAGCTCCGTAATCGTCTGAATCTTTGCATCAGTATTATCTGCAAGATTTAATGCCAACGCCTCCGCAAGTGCCGGCTTTTTCGGTGAACCGTATGCCAGTTCTCCATGATGAGCAATGATACAGTGCTTAAGCTCTAAAGCCAAGCATGCTGGAAAACCTTCGATACACCTGATTCGTTCTCCCAAAATTTCTACTCCAATAATAATATGTCCAAGTAATTGTCCGTCATCGGTATAATCATTGCTCGGAAACTCTGAGATTTCCTTTAGCTTTCCTACATCATGAAACAGTGCCGCCGTAATCAACAAATCGCGATTGAGTACCGGATAAGCATTTGCATAATAGTTACAAAGGTTCACAACTCCCAACGTATGTTCCAACAAACCTCCAATAAAACCATGATGTACGCTTTTTGCAGCGGAATGGGCTTTGAATTTCTTTTCAAATGAATTATCCTCAAAAAAACTTTTGGTTAACTGGCTGAGATATGTATTTTTAATGTTATTTACATAAACCATAATTTCCTGATACATTACATCAATGTTCTTTGAACTAACAGGAAAATAATCGCTTGGGTTATACTCACCTTCTCCTGCCTTTCTGATTCTCTTTATATTTACCTGCAATGCACCCTGAAAGCTGGTAACATCTCCAAATACCTCGATATAATCAAGAATATCAAATTCATCAATTCCTGATGAATTAGGATCCCATATTTTCGCATCCAAAACTCCAGTTTTATCCTGTATTATTAAATTATCGTATGGCTTTCCGTTTTTTGTAGTAGCCGCCTGTCTGAATTTGCACAGATAAATATCTGATATTCTGTCACCCTCATGTAATGTTTCAATATATTTCATAATTTAAATACCAAGTCTCAAAGAAACATGCAAGCATATACCTTTGAGACGCAAACACAGAAAGTGCAAGCTTGTGTCTGCCTTTTTCCTTTCAATAAATTCTTTCACCTTTCCTCCACTTGTGCGTTCAAAATGCACTAGTTCATTGCACCCAGAGTTACAGTAAAATTAATGTCCTTATATTCATCCATTCCCTGCCGTTTTACGACTACCGTAATCGCTTGATTTACCTGATATTTAGCTAATTCGTTTTGCATATCTCTTACTGTCTTAATGTCTGCATCACCAATTTTGGTAATCACATCACCATTTTGAATTCCCGCACTCATTGCAGGAGAATCCATAACAGCCTCAATCACATAAACACCAACCGGAATATTTTGCTGTTTGGCAATTTCAGTTGAAACATCACTTCCCTTAATCCCCAGATACACCACATCTTCCGAATTAGATAACTTCTCAATCGAAGCTTTTAAATCCGATATTGCAAGAGCAGTTACTACGCCCATACTTGTATCCGGAGTGTATTCAGGTGCAATAATTCCTATAATCTCTCCTTTTAAATTGATGATTACCCCACTTGAATTTGAACTTCCAACTGCATCCGTAGTAAGAATCCGGTAATTTGCATCAACCGTAGTAACTGACTTAGAGGTTGAAGTAAGCATTCCATAAGTAACTGAATTGCTATAACCAAGCGGACTTCCAAGCGCAAGTACAATCTCTCCTGTATGAGATGCATAGGAATTGCCCAGTGTTGCAACACTGATACTATTCATGGTTGATTCTTCAATATTCTCTAATGGAACACCGACTACGGCCAGCCTTGTATTACCGTCATACTTTCCGCTTGATGCCTCTATTGTACAGCCATCACAGAAAGTAACCAGAATTTTCTCTGTATTCTCTACCACATCTAAATTGGTTAGCATCAAAAGCTCTTGTCCATTATTGGCAATAATAAGACCGGCAGCCTGGCCTTTATTTTCCAACGTATCATTAAACCAATCTACATCACTGGAAACTCCTGTTACTGTAACTACAGACTGGTCCGCCTCCTTAGCAACCTCATTAAACTTCTTATATAAATCCTCTACGTCATCTAATTCAAGCTCAAAATCCGGAATTACAACCGGAGTATTCTCTGTCTGAGCTGAATTTTGTGCTGTAGCATCTGTGTTAGCAGACACTGCACTGTCAGCATTATCAGATGATGTTTCGTCCTGAGGAATCGATACTTTATCCGGTTCTTCCTTTTTGGTCAGCTTTTCCTCAAAATAAGGCTTAGTAAGTACAAAAGATAAGCTTGCAATCGAACCAAATACAACAGCCATGCCAATGCATAGCAGGGCTTTTAACGCAAGCCTTTTTTTATTCAATGGTTTCTCCTTAATCTTTTCTTTTATAAATGAAAATTCTTCTTCATTATTTAAGCCTGACATGATTCTCTCCTTCTTATCCCTATATTTCAATGCATCCGCATTACTATAAGTCTTATATCACAAGAGTCACTTACCATATAATAATTAATTCTAGCAAATAGATATGAACAATTTATTACACAAATGTAAACGATAACAAGCATGTTTAGCGAGTCTGATATCATAAAAATAACACTTTATCTTGAATATCTGTGAAAGTTTTTCCTATCACTTGTTTTCATTTAGTCCATTATAATGTAAAATAGGAATATAGTAAATAATATTATGAAACAAATATAAAGGACTGTAAAAATTATGAATCAAAAAGCATTAAAAACACTAGAGTATTTTAAAATAATTGAACATCTTGAATCATTGGCATCTTCTCTTATGGGAAAGGAAATGTGCCATAATCTCAAGCCTTCTACCGATATAGAGCAAATACGAAAAGAGCAGACACAAACAAGTGATGCTATGAAACGTATTTTTAAGAAAGGCAGCATTTCTTTTTCGGGAGTGAAAGACATCCGCGCTTCACTTAAGCGGCTTGAAATCGGCAGCATCCTAAATGCAGGTGAGCTGTTAAGAATTTGTATCCTGCTGGAGACAACAAGCAAAATAAAATCTTATTCTAAAAAGGAGAATCCCGATATAGCGGATGATTCTCTGGACTCACTTTTTGCTGCCCTTGAACCAGTGCACCCTCTCTATAGCAGGATTCGTACCTGCATTATATCGGAGGAAGAAATCAGTGATGAAGCAAGCAGCACCTTAAAGCATCTTCGAAGAAGTATGAAAATTGCAAATGATAAAATACACTCGCAACTGACTTCTATGGTTAACGGCTCAGCCAGATCCTATCTTCAGGATGCCGTTATTACGATGCGAAATGACCGTTACTGCATTCCAGTTAAGGCAGAATACAAAGGACAGGTTCCCGGTATGATACACGACCAGTCGTCAACCGGTTCTACTTTATTCATTGAACCGATGTCTGTGGTAAAACTAAACAACGATATCAAGGAACTGTTACTAAAAGAGCAAGAGGAAATCGAGAAAATTCTCGCCGAACTTAGCGAATTGGCAGCCGGCTATACTGAACTGATTAAAGAGGATTTTGCAATTCTGACGGAACTTGATTTTATTTTTGCAAAGGGACAGCTTTCCATACAATATAAGGGCAGTGAACCACAGTTTAATACCGATGGAATAATTGATTTAAAAAGCAGCCGTCATCCTTTATTGAATAAAGATAAGGTGGTTCCTATTAACATTCGTTTGGGAAGTGATTTTGACCTTTTGATCGTAACAGGGCCAAACACAGGAGGTAAAACTGTTTCCTTAAAAACCGTAGGTCTATTGACCTTAATGGGACAGTCAGGACTCCATATTCCTGCCTTTGACGGCTCTCGTCTGGCTGTTTTTAAGGAGATTTATGCAGACATTGGTGATGAGCAAAGTATTGAGCAAAGCCTAAGTACCTTTTCTTCCCATATGACTAATATTGTCACTATTTTAAATGAGGCAGATAAGGATTCTCTTATTTTGTTTGATGAATTGGGCGCAGGAACTGACCCGACAGAGGGGGCTGCTCTTGCTATTTCTATTCTGACCTTTTTACACAGACTTCAAATACGTACAATGGCAACCACACATTATAGTGAGCTTAAGATATTTGCCTTATCTACTCCAGGCGTTATCAATGCCAGTTGTGAATTTGATGTAGAAACGCTTCGTCCTACCTACCGCTTATTAATTGGTATACCCGGAAAGAGCAATGCGTTTGCCATATCAAGCAAGCTTGGACTACCTGACTATATCATTGAGGAAGCCAAGCAGCATATTACAACACTTGACCAAAGCTTTGAGGATGTTATTACTGATTTGGAATCCAGCCGAAGTATCATTGAAAAAGAACGCGCAGAGATTAAGCTTTATAAAACAGAAATCGAAGCACTAAAAGCAGCTCTTACCAAAAAGGAAGAAAAACTGGAGGAAAGAAAAGAGGCAATTTTACGAGAAGCAAATGAAAAAGCCCATGCTATTCTTCGGGATGCCAAGGAATATGCAGACCAAACAATCAAGAATTTCAATAAATATGGCAAGGCCGCTTTTTCCATGAAAGATATGGAAAATGACCGAAATAGCTTAAGAGGTAAACTGTCCGAGGTAGAGAAAAATCTGACTTTGAAAAATAAAGCCCAGACAAAGAAATCAAATAAGCCAACTGACTTTAAAATAGGTGACAGCGTTAAGGTACTTAGCATGAACCTTAACGGAACGGTAAGCACGTTGCCAAATCAGAAAGGTGACTTATTCGTACAGATGGGTATCCTTCGTTCACAGGTTAATATAAAAGATTTAGAATTAATCGATGAGCCTGTTATTACTGCTCCTACAATGTCCAAAACAGGCGGCGGTAAAATTAAAATGTCGAAATCTTTAACGATATCGCCAGAAATAAACTTAATCGGTAAAACGACCGATGAAGCTGTCTCCTTGCTTGATAAGTATTTGGATGATGCTTATCTGTCTCATTTGCCGCAAGTTCGAATTGTACACGGCAGAGGAACTGGGGCGCTTCGAAGTGCTGTTCATAATTACTTGAAAAAACAAAAGTATGTTAAATCATTTCGTCTTGGTATCTTTGGGGAGGGCGAAACTGGTGTAACAATCGTAGAATTTAAATAAATAGGAAACTTTGGAGGAAAGAAAATGGTTTCGAAACAAAAAATACTTATCGTTGATGATGATGTCAATATAGCAGAACTGATTTCCCTGTATTTGACTAAGGAATGCTTTGATACTACGATGGTTCATGACGGCGAAGACGCTTTGACTGCCTTTGATACCTTCCAGCCTAATTTAATCCTGCTTGACTTGATGCTTCCCGGAATTGACGGCTATCAGGTATGTCGTGAAATTCGAGCCAAATCCAGCGTACCAATTATTATGCTTTCTGCTAAGGGAGAGATTTTTGATAAGGTATTGGGTCTTGAACTGGGTGCCGATGATTATATCATTAAGCCGTTTGATTCCAAGGAGCTTGTTGCAAGAGTCAAGGCAGTATTAAGACGCTATCAGGCAGTCAAGCCGGTCGCAGAAGTTCCTGATATTAAGGCCGTGGAATATCCAGGTCTTGTTATCAATCAGACCAATTACTCTGTTGTCTACAACGGTGCTACCATTGATATGCCACCTAAAGAGCTGGAGCTTTTATACTTTTTGGCCTCTTCGCCAAATCAAGTATTTACAAGAGAACAACTGCTTGACCATATATGGGGTTATGAATACATCGGAGATACCAGAACCGTAGATGTTCATATTAAACGTTTAAGAGAAAAAATAAAGGACCATGAGTCATGGAGTCTTTCCACTGTATGGGGAATCGGATACAAATTCGAGGTGAAATAATATATGAAAAGCCGAATCTATCTTAAATTTATACTGGCATATTTATTGTTTGGTGTTCTGAGCTTCATTACTGTTGCGACCCTAACTTCTGATTCAACCATGAATCATTTAAAAGAGAAGAAAGCAGAATCTCTATATAAGGTAGCAAATATTATTGTCTCAAAATATGCTTCCGGCTTTTATAAAGGTGAGCTTTCGATTGATACTTTTCACAATCACTTGGAGGCTATGGGTGCTTATCTGTCTGCTACTATTTGGATTGTTGATTCGGAAGGCAAGATTATTATTAATTCAGAGGAAACAACTGATTTGAATAACTTGACTGTGATTGAAAATTTTGACCGGACAATATCAGGAAGCAGCTATTATCAGACTGGCAATTTCTATGGTATGTTTGATCAAAGTATGCTAAGTGTAATCAGCCCAATGACATCAAATTATAAGGTTAAGGGTTATTTAATTATATTGACCCCCATGAGTGAAATTATCGCTTCAAAAGATCGAATCCTAAATATTACATTCGTTACACTGGTTGTTATATTCTTGTTGTCTACTATTATTATGATTGCCTTTACCTTTATGGTATATTTACCAATTCGAAAAATTACCACTGCTGCCAATGAGTATGCGCAAGGTAATCTGAAATACGAGCTGGATATCAGAAAGCAGGATGAAATTGGGTATCTGGCAAATACGCTGAATTATATGTCAAGCGAATTAAATAAGAGTGAAGAATATCAAAAGAAATTCATCGCCAATATTTCACATGATTTTCGTTCTCCGCTTACTTCTATTAAAGGTTATGTGGAGGCGATTATTGATGGAACCATTCCGGTTGAAATGCAGGAAAAGTATCTAAAGATCATACTCTTTGAGACAGAACGACTTACCAAATTAACTAGCAGTCTGCTCACATTGAATGATTTTAACACGAAAGCCGCAATGCTGGAAATATCAGATTTTGATATTAACAAAGTGATAAAGAAAACAGCATCTACTTTTGAGGGTACCTGCAAGGATAAGAAGATATCAATCGAATTAATTTTGACAGGACACCACTTGTATGTAGCCGCTGATATGAGTAAAATACAGCAGGTACTCTATAACCTGATTGATAATGCGATTAAATTCAGCCACAATAATTCAAATATTTTTGTGGAAACAACAGAGAAAAATGGGAAAATTTTTGTCTCTGTCAAAGATACGGGAATCGGTATTCCAAAGGACAGCTTAAAAAAAATCTGGGAACGATTCTATAAATCGGATTTATCACGAGGCAAGGACAAAAAGGGAACCGGCCTCGGTTTATCAATTGTAAAGGAAATTATTCAGGCTCACTCTGAAAATATTAATGTTATCAGTACGGAAGGTGTCGGTACTGAATTTATTTTCACATTGCCGCTTTCAAAGACTTCGCCAAGAGAGAACTAGCAGTTATTGTTACACCCATAACTCAAAATAAACCCTTTCATATCCATATTTATAAGACATGAAAGGGTCGTTAAAATTACTTACATTATAATATTAGAGTTAGTTCATAATTTATAAAAAGTACTATGCGAATGAAAGACGTGCTTTAAAACATTGCTTACTAGCTTTCCATTTGTCTTCCAAGAAAACCTGCTGCTGATATTGCAAGCTTTTGTTCTGCTTTTTCAGTTTTGCCGCTTTTATCCTTGCAAAGTATAATGACAGCTCCGATTGCGTCTCCTTCACTTAGAATTGGTGCAATAACCTCTGAAGCAAATTCATCCATCTCCTCATCAATAACATTGATAAATTGCTTTTCTCCTGCTGCCACAGTAAGAGTTTCTCTATCATTTATGGCTTCATCCAACTTTTTGCTAATATTTTTTCCCAAGAATTCTTTCTTACTTCCACCTGACACCGCAATAATCTGATCTCTGTCGGCAATGCATACGACATGACCGCAGGTCTGTGCCAACACCTCTGCATACTGCTTTGCAAATAGGCTTAATTCTCCGATTGGAGAATATTTTTTTAATATAATTTCACCTTCTCGGTCGGTGAAGATTTCAAGTGGATCTCCTTCACGAATTCGAAGAGTTCGTCTAATCTCCTTTGGTATAACCACACGCCCCAAATCATCTATTCGCCTTACAATTCCAGTTGCTTTCATTTCGATTCCTCCATTTAATGTTTAGTAACTATTTACTTTGATACTATTATTTGTTAAATCGAGGATTTAATACATAATTATAACAATTATTTAAAAAGATTTTTAATTCCATTTTATTCTAAGTTTATATTTTTGACTATAACAATGCCTGAGTTAATTAAAGTGAGTATACAAAATGCGCCTAAAAGCTTCATGGAAGTATCATTATTTACAAAATTCATCATTGGATTATACTGATCCAAGATAAGAAAGGTTATAAATATAACAGCGAGTATCAAGGTTGCATGAGGCAACAGCTTCACTATTTGATTGAGTATCTTTTTCATTATTCTGTAACCTCCTTAATTAAAATGCAATCACTGCTTTGTCGACCGCCATTTACTGGATTGTTGACAACTGTACCATCATATGTCATAACGGAAGATTTACCTCCATCTAAATTATAGGCACTGGTACAGCCAAGCTCTTCAAAAAGATTAGACAAATTGGTTAATGTCATTCCTGCGGAATCATCATCACGACCATCCACTGTAACCAGACAGTAATGTCCCGGCTCATAGTAACCGATTGCAGTTCGAGGATTTTTACTTTGCAATCGCTTTGATGCATTAAATGACGTAATAGCGTTTCCCGAATCGTCTAACAGCATTGGTCCAAAGGTCCATGCCTGGTAGGCACCATCATTGATTGCCTCATCTATATCAAACTCACTGCCGGAAAAAGTTTTCATCGTTCCATCATAATATAGCACACATACATCTGCATCGGTCTGTGCAGAGCGGTATACGACTCCGTTTCTTATTACAATTCCTTCATTGGAATAGCTGTAATAATCACCGTTTGTTGCTAAAATTGCATTATTATCAGAAGCCATATTAGATATTGTATCTTTATAGCCTGTTCCATATGTATCCTTCGCAAGCGCCGTTTGGAAACAGGTAATATCTGCTACATAAATATCTGCCACATAATAACTAATCTGAGATGAACCTGATTCTGTTGTAACATTTTCTATCGTAATGGATACATCTGGACTTGTATAGGATGAATCCGTTTGTACTACGGTATCTGTAAATTTATCTGCGAACTTCTCACTCCAATCAGTTACTTTTGATGCTGTTGTCGAAGTTGCTACATCTGTTGTACTAACCTCTGTAGTTTCTGAATTACTCGTATCACTTGTATTTGCCGAAGTGCTTTGTGTATTTGTATTTGTGGTTGACGTGCTTGCCGCAGTTGTAGTTGCGGCTGACGAAATTATTGTATAATCGCCGCTTGCCTTACTTGGTATGAGATAATGTGTAACATAAAATACTCCTACACATAAAAGTCCTACGATAATATCAATGGCTATTTTCTTACCTGCTGCCTTTACTGTCTTACTTGTAGTCTGGCTCATGATTCTTCATCCTTTCTTGTTACCTTCTGATTATATACTTTGTTGATTCACTTTTCTTGTAAATATGAATCTTTGCTGTATAAGAAAGCTGACAAAGAATAATAGAATTTCCGTAACTATCTTTGCAATTGCTGCAGGGATAAACATAAGGTTTGTCAAAACATATAAAATAAGTGAATTAGCACATAAAATGCCAATTGCCAAAACAGCGTACTTTATTCCATAACTTCTATTATCATTGTTGCTTTTAAAAACACATTTTTTATTTAGATTGTAGTTCGTTATCGCACTCACCACTCTTGCAAAAATATTACAGACTATAACTGAGAGTGAACTTTGAATGCCTGCAAATAAACTGATTAAGAAAATAAACAATACATAATCTAGTAATGCGCTGACCGCCGATGAGGTCATAAACTTAAATATCACACTATAAATTCTTATCGAATCCTTAACTGCACGAAAATGTGACGTTGAGTTACTAGAATCCTCATAAATTGTCTCAATGGATACCTCTGCTATTTTAATCTTTTCCTTTGCAAAAGTTAAAAGCATATTCATTTCATATTCATATCTTTCACCCTCTATTTCAAGCAGCATTGGAATATATTTTGTTGATACCGCCCTTAGTCCTGTTTGGGTGTCTGACACTGCAACTTTGCTTAATATCTTAAAAATTAATCGGGTTATTTTATTACCAATTAATGATTTAATAGGAATCTTTCCTGTAAATTCTCTGCTTCCTATAATCAATGCACCCTGATTAAGATAAAATGCTTCTATTACTTTTTCCATATCTTCAATGGAATGCTGACCATCCGCGTCTATAAATACGACTCCATCCTCAAAAGGAAATTGTTTTTGAATGTATTTTAACCCGGTTTTCATCGCTTCACCCTTACCTAAATTCGCAGGATGATTGATTACATCCACAAAAGATCTTAAGCGGTCAAAAATAACCTTTTTATCTTCACTGCTGCCATCGTTAACAATGACAATCGGATAATTCGTATAATAGATCAAATTTTCTACCATTTTGACTAAATGATGATCCGGTTCATATGCTGGAATGACTATTACCATACTATCGCCTCCTTGTGATATTACTATAAAATACGGTATTGTTATCCATGTGTAGGCAGTTTGAATGATTTGTGAAAAAAAAGATGATTCTAATATAAGAATCACCTTTTTTAATCCTATTTATAATAATCATTTGGCTACATTCATAACATATAATAAAACGGTAGTATGCCTCGTGGCTTTCTTAAAGCTGTAAATGATACCTATTCCGTCAGACTCATTTTATCAAGCAGCTCTGCTTTCATCTGATAGAGTTGATCTGATAAATCAACATATACATTATGTGGATTTATCAAACGTTTTGTTTCATCCCATAAGGTATCTAATTCTTGTGCGCAATAATTGCGAATTTCCATCACCTTTGGTGTCTTGTAAATACATTCTCCTGACTTAAATACAGGCTCTAAAATTTCTCTAAGTGTATACGTACCGGCCTTAAGCTTTGTTTTCTTCCAAGTTTCAATTGGGTCAAAAATCATTAAATCTTCATCTTCTGAAAAACTCTCACCAACCAACGAAATAAGATCCGCTTTAATTTTACCAGTATCCTTTTCATAAATGCGATAAATTGTTTTATTACCCGGATTCGTAATCTTTTCTGTATTCTCTGAAAGTTTAATCTTTGGAATGAATTCTTGGTTCTCATTCATAATTGCTGCCAGCTTATAGACACCTCCAAATGCAGGGCAATCCTTTGAGGTAATCAGATTCGTTCCCACTCCCCACGAAGATATTGCTGCTCTTTGCGTCTTCAAACTATCAATTAAATATTCATCCAAATCACTGGAAGCGGCAATTACGGCATCATAATAGCCCGCATCATCCAACATTTTTCTGGCTTTTTTAGATAGATATGCCAAATCTCCACTGTCCATTCGTATCCCATAATAAGGCATTGGTATATGGTTTGCTTTCATCTCATCGAATATCTTTATGGCATTTGGAACGCCTGATTTTAAGGTATCATATGTATCCACTAAAAGAATACATTTGTCAGGATAGAGCTTAGCATATTTTTGAAAAGCACTGTATTCATCTGAAAAGCTCATGATCCAGCTATGCGCATGTGTACCAAGTACCGGAACATCGAACAACTGACCTGCCAATACATTAGAAGTCCCAATACAGCCGCCGATTACTGCAGCTCTTGCACCGTAGATACCGGCATCCGGTCCTTGTGCTCGACGAAGTCCAAATTCCATCACTCCATCGCCCTTTGCTGCATAGACCACTCTTGCGGCCTTAGTAGCAATCAGACTTTGATGATTAATTATGGTAAGTATCGCAGTCTCCACAAGCTGTGCTTCTATAATAGGTGCAATCACCTTAATTAACGGTTCCCTTGGAAATACCACTGTACCCTCCGGTATTGCATAAATATCTCCCGAAAATCTAAAATCTTTTAAGTACGCTAAAAAATCTTCATCAAAAATAGATAGACTTCTCAAATATTCAATATCTTCTGTTACAAAACGTAAATTTTTAATATAGTCAATTACCTGGTCAAGACCTGCTGTTATGGCATAACCATTACCTGATGGGTTCGTTCTGTAAAATGCGTCAAAAATTACGGTTTCTGTCTTGTTGTTTTTAAAGTATCCCTGCATCATTGTCAGCTCATAAAAATCTGTCAACAATGTCAAATTCATTGTACTCATCCTAATCTCCTTTATTTAGCCCTATGGTACTTATAAAAGGATTCGAAAGTATCATCGCTTCCCGACTAAATTCAACATTTTTTATAAACGCTTTTATTATATCATAATTATCAAAATATGCACAAGAAAATGTAAAAATTGTTAGAATCTTTATCTTTACTATTTGACGGTAAGTCTGATAGTAACCTCTTGCCAATCCTTATGATATATACTATTATGTTCATATGGCAAAAAAACATAAGCACTTTTATAAAGCCTTTTTAAATGATACGCGTAATAATCAGGAGGATAAAATGGACGGAATTATATTTGATGTAGACGGTACCTTATGGGATTCCACAAAAATCGTTGCCAGAGCTTGGAATCTTGCAATAGAAGAAACCACAGACTTAAGTCTTAGGGTAACTGCCAATCAATTGAAAGGCTTATTCGGAAAGCCACTTGAGGCGATTATTGAAGCTTTGTTTCCTACACTTGAAGAAACAAAGAAAAAAGCCTTGATGCAAAGCTGTTTTGAATATGAGCATGCCTTTCTAGCCAAGGAATGCGGCTATTTATATGAGGGTATGGCAGAAGGTATCAAAGAATTATCAAAGAAATATCAATTATTTATTGTTAGTAATTGTCAGGCTGGCTATATTGAAACCTTTCTTAAAGCAACAAATCTGGGCGGATACATCACTGATTTTACATGCCCCGGTATAACAAAACTTCTTAAAGGTGATAACCTTAAATTAATTATGAAAAGAAACCAATTACAATCAGCTATCTATGTTGGGGATACACAAGGTGATGCCGATGCTTGCAAGATAGCAGGGATTCCCATGATCTATGCAAGCTACGGCTTTGGAAGTGTTGAAAAACCAGATTACCAAATTGCAAGCTTTGGCGAATTGCTGGACTTTGACTTTACTTCCATTTCATAAATTATATGCATGAATTAGAATTTTACGATTCTTAAGTAGACCTTTGCTGTCATTTTATATACTACAACATAGGTGACAGCAAATAATGCTGAGGTTCCTGCGATACACTTTAAAACCAGTTCCATATCAACCATATAAAAGGCTGTCAGCAGAGCCTTAATAATGTTAGAGGCTGCGAGTAAATGAATTAATGCCATAATAAGCGGAATAAAGAATACGATAATAATCTGGCGGTTTATTACTTGTTTTACCATTTTTTCATCCATTCCTACCTTTTGCAATATTACGAAGCGTTCTCTATCATCAAAGCCTTCCGTCACCTGCTTAAAGTAAATGATCAATATGGTTATTGTGAGAAATATTATGATAAATAGTATTCCAATAAAAAGTAAACCACCATACATACCATAGGCCTTAACCCGAAAGGTATCAACACTAGAAGCCGTTGAATTTGCATCAGACAGCTTTGTAACGAAAGTAGCAAATAAAAGTTTATCATTTTCTTCTCCTTGATAATTGATATATTGATAACTCTTTATTTCATTCGTATCATATCTGCTTTCATATACCTGATTGGTAAAAGCAAGCGCTTCTTCATCATTTGAAAAGATAAGATAAATAAAATTGGTTCTGTTTGAATTTTTACACTTAAGAAGAGGCGATTCAGTAATAATATCATCAACCTGATACATCTTTCCTACTGCATCCAGTCCCTCACGAAGCTTTGCTAAATCGTCCAGTGAAGCTAATATTACATGATTTTCTTCCAGACTAAGATTCGTATTGCAAGCTTTATTATATTCTGTTTCGCTGATTGCTACGAAATCATACAATTGACTAAAATCCATATTTTGTATATTTTGGTCTATTTTTTGAACCTTGTTATCTTCTAGAACAAAACTTCCTACTGTGGCTTCATACTCTACGTAATCGTCTATCTCAATCTGGTATTGATCTGCCAATTCCCTAATTGCAGCCTCCTGAATTGGCTCAGCCTGCTTATTGAGCATCATATCAAACGGATTAAACTGTTTAATAATTGTTTCCTGCCCTAAATAGAGTGACATACACCCTGCTGCTGTTACAATTGCCATCGTACTTAATATACAAATATTTGCTAATCCTACTGCATTTTGTTTCATACGGTAAATAAGACTTGAGGTAGAAATAAAATTATTGCTTTTATAGTAAAAGCTTTTATTCTTCTTCAATATATTAAGCAATACTATACTTCCCGTCATAAACAAAAGATAAGTTGCAATCATAACCATGAGAACGGCGGGGAAAAACACCTCAATTGCCTGAACATAATTATCAATCTTATTTGCCTTGTAATAGGCAATTGCCAAAAGCACAAGTCCAAGAATGGTAAGAGGTATCAATCCTCTCATTTTTTTCTCCCCATATTTGGCGCGTTGTAATAAATCGATTGTCTTATTCCTTAGTATGGTAATGCTATTGATAAAGGAACAGAAAACAAAAATGATACCAAACAGCTTAAGCGTCTGAATAAATGGTGTGATACTTAATAAAAACCTTGTTTCTGCTGAAGTATGGCAAATCTTTAACAGCACTAAAAACATAAGCTTCCCAAATATGATTCCAAAAAGCATTCCACTCAAGATGGCTGCTCCAAATAAAATGATATTTTCAGTCAACATGACGTAAATAATATGTTTTTTTTCTAGTCCAAGAATATTATATAAACCAAATTCTTTTAACCTTTTTTTAATTAAAAAACTATTTACATACACCATAAATATGACTGCAATAATACTAATAATAAAATTTGAAATTTGAAAACACTGTACCAATGAGCCACTAGACGGGATATCCTTTAATCCTTTGTTGTTAAGCATTGCGATAACCAGAAAATACATGCCTGCAATAATTGTATTTGCAATCAAGTAAGGCAATACCATATCTTTATTTTTTTTCATGTTGGTTAATGCCAGCTTCATATATAAATTCTTACCCAATGTCAACACCTCCGTCTGATAGTACAGACAAATTTGATACGATTCTTTGGAAAAAATCGTTTTTTGACTCGTCACCTCTGTATATTTGACTAAAAACCTCTCCATCTCGTATAAACAGTACTCTTTTTGCATGACTGGCAGCCTGTGTGCTGTGCGTTACCATCAATATCGTCTGTCCGTTGTCATTAATGCTGTTAAAAATATTTAGTAAATTACTCGATGCTTTCGTATCTAGCGCTCCTGTCGGCTCATCCGCAAGCAGCAGCTTCGGATTGGTGATAATGGCTCTGGCAATGGCACAACGCTGTTTCTGTCCACCTGATATTTCGTATGGATATTTTTCTAACAGCTTTTCTATACCAAGAGACTGTGCAATTGGAATCAACCTTTTTTCCATTTCCTTATAATTTGTCTTAGACAACACCAAGGGCAAGAATATGTTGTCCTTTAATGAAAAGGTATCCAGTAAATTAAAATCCTGAAATACAAAACCCAGATTATTTCTTCGAAAACTTGCAAGCTCCCCCTCCTTAATCTTTCCCATGCTTTTTCCTTCTAATAAAACCTCACCGCTTGTTGGTTTATCAAGAGAGGCTAAAATATTTAAAAGTGTGGTCTTACCGGAACCGGACGGTCCCATAATCGCTACATATTCACCCTGCTCTACGGTGAAATTTACATTCGATAAAGCCGGACACTGCTGCCCGCCAAATCTGGTATGATAAACCTTTTTTATATTTTTTACTTCGAGTAAATCCATATTGTATTCCTCCATTTTACAGCTCTTTTTATCGTATTGGCTGTGCTACCTTATTTTTACTATATCATAATAATAAAAAAAGAAATGTTCTGCCATAGCATAAGCTTACATTTCTTCTTCTAATCTTACATTTTTGTCACTTAAGAATATTTTTTAATCCATATACGCACCCTAGTTCCTTTCGAAACCTCTGATTCGATCGTAATGGTATGGTTGAGAGCTGTTGCTACCTTTTTTGAAAGATAGAGTCCTATTCCACTTGCTTTTTTGTCCATTCTTCCATTAAAGCCTGTATAGCCCTTTTGAAAAATCCGTTTCATATCCTCTTTCCTAATCCCTATACCAAAGTCCTCGATCGTAAGACAAATTTCCTTTTCATCCTCTTTTGTGTAAATTTGTATTTTTCCTTTATTGGAATATTTGATTGCATTGGATAATATTTGTTCTATAATAAATGTAAACCACTTGCTATCACTCGTAATCATCTGGTCACAGCCTCTTACATCGACGCCTAAGCCCTTATAAATAAAAAGAACAGAATATTTTCTTACGCTTTGGCGAATCATGTCACCCAAAGAATATTGGTTAATCACGAGATCTGCTTCAATATTTCCAATTTTTACAAATTGAAGTGCCAGTTCCACATACTGCTCGAGTTTAAATAATTCCTGACTGATAACAGCCTTTTGGGGAATATCTTCCATGTTTTGAAGCACTAAATGTATGGCTGATATTGGTGTTTTGATTTGATGAATCCAAAGCGTATAATACTCCAGCGCATCCGTGTGTTTTTTATCGATTTGACTCAGTGCATCATGGATTACCTCATACAGGCTTTTTATGATTTCACTGTATTTTACATCATAGGGGTTTTTCTCTTTCGGAAGTTCTTGCATGTCAATTGTTATGTTATCTAGTACATCCTCAAGCTTTTGATATCTTTTGGTAAAATGATAAAAATCATAAAGCAGATAGATTAGCATAATGGCAAGATAAAGTAAAACACTATATATGGAATCTTCCAAACCAATATTTAATAAATTTTCAAAGAAAGGAAATATGATAACTGCAATAAACATACTAAACGCAATATCTCTTTTGCATTTTAAATAATCTTTAATCATGTATAAGATACCCCAATCCTTTTTTGGTATCAATAAAGTCCAAAAGTCCTCTTGCTTCTAATTTCTTTCTCAAGCGATTCAGATTCACTGTAAGTGTATTGTCATCAATAAAGCTGTCATTATCCCATAGCTTTTTCATAATCCGGTCTCTTGATACCACTTCATTTTTATTCTCCATCAAAATTTCCAGAATTCGAAATTCATTTTTTGTCAAATCAATTTTACTATCACTATAATATAAAGAAGCATCATTTAAATTCAGCACTGCCCCCTTATGCTCGAGTTGATTGGTTTCGGGCCTGTAATCATATGCACGCCGAAGTAATGCCTGTACCTTAGCTACCACAACCTCCATCGCAAATGGCTTTGTAATAAAATCATCTCCACCCATATTGATTGCCATAACAATACTCATATTATCCGAATCCGAGGAAATAAAAATAATCGGAACCTTGGAAAGCTTACGGATTTCACTGCACCAATAAAACCCATTGTAAAAGGGCAGGGAAATGTCCATTAATACGATTTGCGGATTGACATTTGCAAACTCCGCTGTAACATTTGATAAATCCTTGACTCCTACAGCCATAAAACCCCACTTGCCAAGACTTTCGATTAAATTACTCTCTATTGTTTTATCATCTTCTACAATTAATATCTGATACATCTTCTTCTCCCATAATGCAATTGCATGTACACTGTCAGAGCGAAACTGTTCTAAGCTCTCAGCTTTATTATTATTTTTAAGAATATCATCTGAAGCTTACTGTGTCAATTCGATATCAGTCTTTACAAATTATGGGATACCTTTTATAATTTAATCAGACAATTAAAATGGAGGTATCAAAATGAGCAAAATTGATGAAGTAAGAGCAGCAATGGTCACTGCTATGAAAGCAGGCGATAAAGAAAGAAAAGACTCTCTTTCCTTATTGTTATCCGCACTAAAAAATAAAGCAATCGATAAGAGAAGCGATTTAACCGTAGACGAAGAAAATGAAGTTATTGTAAAGGAAATCAGGCAAACGAAAGAAACCTTGGAACTGACTCCGGCAGACAGAACCGAAATCGTTGAAGAATGTAATGCTCGTATTGCCGTATTAGAAGAATATGCACCTAAAATGATGAGTGAGGATGACATCAAGATCATTGTCAACGAAGTATTAAAGGGTCTTGGAATCGATTCCCCAACTGCGAAAGACAAAGGTAAAATTATGAAAGAATTAATGCCAAAGGTAAAGGGCATTGCAGATGGTAAGCTGGTAAATGAGGTGGTAGGAGCATTGCTAAAATAATGTCTTCTATGTTGTTTCATCTATTATGAAATAAAAAAGGACAAGTCTTTTTCTAAGAAGAAATACTTGCCCTTATTACTTGATTTGGATTCCTTGCTTATGAGGCAGAAGGCTCCATTCTCCCTGCACAGATAGACAATTTTTCACTCTCTCATATTAATCCGCAAAAACTGCTCTTTGGATATAATAATAAATAATGCAGAAAGAAATAATCATTATAGTAATTAAAGTTAACATTAAGGCAAAAGAATTGCCAGATGAAATTCCCAACGCAATATTTAAACTTCTTAAAAGAATATCATTGATTTTATTATTGCTTAATGCATTAATAAATGGCAATATTATTATAAAAAAGCTTGAAATAGCTGTAATTAATATTATTTTCAATTTTCTTGACATTTGATTCTTTATAACAATGAATAAATATCCAAAACAATAAAAAAATAAATAAAATACAAAAGAAAATAATAAGCTTTCAAAAAAAATTCTGAAATCACTATATTGCATTACTCTCTGGTGGAAAAGCATATCGTAGATTCCCTGAAATATATTAATACTATTTTTATTGGGTATCATATTACCAATCACTAATATTAAATTACCTATAATAGACATAGCGAAACCTACAATAAAAATTACATAACATTTACTTATAAATATACTCTTTCGAGAAACAGAGTTTTGCATTAGCATCATGAAATCATTTTTAAAAAAATGAGTTCCTTTAATAAATAAGAATATAGCTGTAATAATTTCCAGACCGTTAAATCTTGAATTATAATAGTCGAAGCTTGGATCAAATTTTCCCCATGGGAGTATAATTGTTAAGGCCATAATGCAAATCACAATTACATATAAAGTTATTATTGAATTTTTCAACTCACTTATTTGATATAGTATTGAAACTTTTTTTCTCATCATAAATCTCCAATCCATTAGTTAGTCAATTTTAAAAATAATTCCTGTAAACCTAATTTTTCAATTGTAATATCTTTTATGCCACTATAATCTGTATTCGTTAATAAGTAAGCTTTATATATATCACCTGAATTCTCAGTTGCAATTATATCTTCATTTTTTATATAATTAGCAATAATTTCTTTTGAACCTGTTACTTTTCTAGCCCTTTCAAGCAAAGTATCTTTTGATTCATCTATTAACACCTTACCTTGTTTGATAAGAATAACTTTTTCTATTATATCTGATAATTCTTCTATTAAATGAGTTGATATCACAAATGTATTCTTACAATCTTTAAATCTTTTCATTAAACTTTTATAAAACAAATCTCTATGATTAATATCTAACCCCAGTACAGGTTCATCAAGAAAAACAAAAGGTACGTTTATAGATAATGTAATTACAATTTTCAATATAGAAGAATAACCGGTTGATAGTGATTCCACAGTTTTATTCCAATTCAAATCAAATAATGAAGAAATTTCTTTTGAGTACTCTAAATCAAAACTTGGATAAAATTTTTTCGTCCAATATATTAAATCTTTCACTTTCATTTTTGGGGGATAATATTTTTGTTCTGACATCACATAAATATCTTGTAATGCCAAATCGTTCTCCCGTACAGAAACTCCGTTTAAGCTTACTCTCCCTTTATCACTAAATATCCGATTTGAAATTATATTTATTAAAGTTGATTTGCCTGCTCCATTTCTGCCTAAAATACCATATATTGCACCATATTCAAGTTTAATATTAATATCGTTTAAAGCATTGATATCTCCATATTTTTTAAACACGGATTCTACTATAATACCTTCTTTCATTATCAAATTCCTTTCTCAATAAATATTATAATTAAAGAACCATTACATAAAAAATGTTTAATTATTATGTAATGGCTCACTTCATTTATAGATTTGTATCCTTTGATGCTTATGTAACTATTTAATTACAGCAAACAAGAATACCTGATGCTGGAGTAATTACTTCCTCCATTTCTTCTAGTTCTTCAAACTCTTCTGCATATTCTATCATCATATTTCACATCTTTACTTTTGACATTATATGATGTTTGCTAGTTGCAGCACCAAGCAATACCTGCTGCTGGAGTAATTATTTCCTCCATTTCTTCTAGTTCTTCAAACTCTTCTGCATATTCTATCATCATATTTCACCTCCTTTCTGAGAATTTACTTAACTTGTAAACTTTTTAAACTTTGTAAAAACTTTTTTATATATATGATAGTTGTTGTTGTAAAAATTCCAACTACAACTATTGTTATAACGCAATTATTTATATTTAAAATATTAAAAGTTTCCAGTACAGCTTTTATTAATTGAATGCATCCATAAATTCCCAGAACATATGAAATCACAACATATATCATAAATAAAATATCATCTTTTGAATTTTGCTTAAGCATTTCACGGGGATTATTTAGCATCTGGCTTATAAGCGTCAAAGCCTTCCACCTTGCGCTTTCAAACCCAAATAATACTGACAATAAATGGTATCCATCACTTGTTCCTAAAGGTATCATGCAATTAATAACACAGCTTAAATTAACGTAAATTCCTATTGCAAATATCCAACTTTGCGTTAACAAACATAATTGTAAGTACACACAAATCTGTAAAATATTTATTATGACTCCGGCTGATAAAACTTTTATTTTATCTATGCTCCGATTTATACAAAAATTTTTATAGCGAATAAAAAAAACAGGACTAATTCCCCAAATAAAAGAAATATTTAGGCTTTTCCATATAAACCCGTTCTTATTTGCAACTAATAAGTGTCCGAGTTCATGCAATATTATCGAAAGAAAAATTTCCACAATAATATATAGAATAGAAATTACATTTATTTGATCCCAATTAAAAACTGATTTTTTAAATGTATTTATTAAGTCTTCATGCATAAAAGAAACTTCATATATTGTCAATAAAAATGTAGCAAATAAGATAGCTAAAAGTATGTAATACATAACATTAAAAATTTTACTATATGCCTTTTGAAAATTTTCTAAAGAAATTTCAACAATTTTTTTGCTGTTGAAGTCTATCATTACTTTCGATACAGATTTATTTTTACTATCCTCAAATAAGTTATATTTATATAAAATATTTAATACATTTTTAATTGTAATTTTTCCTTTGCTTATTTCATAGCACTTTTCATTCAGAATTTTTTCATTTCTTTCCTCTTTGAGATAAGGTAAGAATTCACTAAAAATTTGATACTGAAATTCATTCAGCTTCAAATATTGAGATTTCTTTTCACTTGCCATAAAATATTTAGTTTTACCTCGAAAACAATCCTTTGCTAAAAATATGTCATCTACTATTTGTGGTATCATACATTCATCTTTTAACAAGGAAACCTTCACTTCCCAACTTATTTAAGATATTTTTATAGTTATGTATCAAATTGCGATATTCCCCACTGTCTTTTTTCAATTCTGCCAAAAATTTGATACATTCTTCCATGATAGCTTTTTGATATACACACCTTGGTTCACAAACTTTATACAAATCACCATTAGATAATAACTGAATCCCCTTACACCAAAGTACGCAAATATTTCTGGCAATGCACTCCTTACATTCTTCCCCATCAAATCTGGATAAATTAGCATACTTTTCAACTTGTTTTTTTATTAAGCCTTTTTGTATATCCCCAATACAAGCATCATCAAAATTACAAAAGGTATGACAAGGATAGGCACGTCCATCTGTGTCAATAAATAAAGAATGCCCTGCTGTACAGCTTTTTTCTTTTTTCTTTTTTATAATTTGAAATATTGGTGATACAATGCCTGTAGGAATAACTTTCATATCATTTTCTGTTACCAATTTTTTTAAGTAATATTGTGTTATTTCTCTTGTAAACATATCAAGTTTTTTTAGAGCATCTGTCCCAGATATTTGAAGATCTGTAACACTACTTTCTACTGGTACTACAGTAAAATTAGAGCACCCTGTTCTCTCTATACTTTCAGCCCATTTAATAGCAGCTCCTGGCTCATACATCTCTAAATGATGTTGATTAATAGTCGCTTGTAATAGAAAATTAACATGATTCGATTTTAATAAATCAACCCCTCTCATCACCGAATCATAAACACTCATTTCTTTTGTAATGCCAATTCTTGCAATATCATTAATCTCTTTATCCCCATCTAAACTAATGGCAACTTTTATATTATATTTCTTTATAAAGTTTATAATTTCTTGATCAATTAGAACTAAATTTGTAATTACTGAAAATAATGGCGGATCTAAATGTTTCTCTTCAAATAAATTAAGAATATCTGGAATAACTTTGCTTATTTCTTTATAGCCGATTAATGGTTCTCCTCCAAAAAAGGATATGCTCTTGATTCCTTCTTGATACATATCTAGAACCATTTTTATTGACTTCATATATAATTCGTAAGTCATATATTTTGGTTTAGATTCTACATTCCCATATTCCCCTTCTCCGGCAAAGCAATACCTGCATCTAAGATTGCACGTCCTTGCTGACATAAAAGTTACTCCGACTTTTTCATGCCCTAATCTTAATTTAGGTTGGTCTAAATTATGGTCGATATTTTCTAATAATTGTATTTTGTCTATATCATACGTCTTACTAATTCGCGCGATTTTTGCCTCATCCACCCAATATAAGACATCGTAATCTTTCGTATCACATTTTAATTTAAAAACTAAATGATTCACTGATAATTTACTCCTTTCAGTCTTTACCAATTTTAGTAAAACAAGTAACAATTTATAATTATATATATACATTCCATAATCCAACTGCTCTTTAATCATTTTGTTATAAGTAAGCTCGATCATATATATTTATATGCTTAAAATTATATTGCTTTTTTACGTATACTTCTACCTATATAACATAAATAGACTATTTAAAAGCATAAAAAGACTATTTTTTTAGTTGACTTTATTAAAGTTGTTTCTTTCGAAACTAAAATGTAATCTGCGTTTCACATTTAATAAATGCCGTTCAAGTTTTCGTTAAATGAATTTGTAAGAATTAATAAGTGGAATTTGTATGTGGTTTATTTTCGATGAAAATGGCAATACTTTATATAAGAATTTTTTGTCATAGTTAAATCAGGCAAGCTTGCCTGCTATGTTTATAAAGCATAAGATTGGAGTGATAAGTTTGAGATTACCTTCGCATATAGCCATTATCCCTGATGGCAACAGACGTTGGGCAGTTAAGCATCATATGAATAAGGCAGACGGCTATGACTTTGGACTTTTACCCGGTGTATCGGTACTAAAGCTTGCCAAAGAGATTGGGATTTCTGAAATTACTTTTTATGGCTTCACAGTAGATAATTGCAAACGCCCTGCTGAACAGCTAAAAGCTTTTACAAAAGCTTGTGTCGAAGCGGTTCACTTAATTGCTAAAGAGGGATGTTCGTTACTTGTGATTGGAAATACAAAATCAAAATGCTTTCCAAAAGAATTAATTCCTTATACAAAAAGAACAAAGATCAACGGAGGAGGAATCAAGGTAAACTTTTTAGTTAATTACGGCTGGGAATGGGACTTATCTGGAATTGGTCAAAACAGTGCTATTTATTCAAATGATGTATCAAGAATTGATTTGATTATCCGTTGGGGCGGTATGCGTAGATTATCCGGGCTTTTACCTGTTCAATCTGTCTATTCTGATTTCTATATTGTAGAGGATTTATGGCCTGATTTTAAGAAAGAGCATCTGTCTTCGGCTCTTGTTTGGTATGATAAGCAGGATGTTACCTTAGGCGGCTGATACATGATTTCAATAATTTCAAATTGATATTACAAATTATAAGGCGATTACGCAATCAGTGACAAAACACTCATTGGGTAATCGCCTAAAGCACTGTAATTTATATATTGATTTTACGTTACTCTTGATAAGGTAACATTGTCTTTAGCTCACTGCTGACAAGCAGCTTCGCCTCAGTTAGGTTTTGTACCTCTTCAGCAGTTGTATCATGCGCAATTTCCTTTAGAAGAAAGCCTTCCTTTGTCACTTCAATGACAGCTAACTCTGTTATAATCATGTCCACCTTATTGACTGCGGTAATTGGTAGTGTTACCTTGTTCAGCAATTTCGGTGCACCCTTTGCTGTATGGGTGGTTGCTATAATTACTTTTTTGGCACCTTCCACAAGGTCCATTGCACCGCCCATTCCTGGTACCATCTTCCCGGGTACAATGTGGCTTGCAAGTGTTCCTGTCTCATCCACCTGAAGTGCTCCAAGTATGGTAATATCAACATGACCTCCTCGAATGATTCCAAAGGAAGTAGCACTGTCAAAATAAGAGGCACCAGGCAATACCTTTACAAATTGATTACCGGAATTAACGCAATCCTTATCTTCTTCACCTAGCATACATAGCTCGCCCATTCCAAGTATTCCGTTTTCTGATTGTAGAATAATGTGTACATCCGGCGGAATATAGTTACTTACCAGCGTAGGAAGTCCAATTCCTAGATTTACCACATCACCATTACTTAATTCCTGTGCTGCACGATACGCAATCATTTCCTTTGCACTTGCCATCAGCCTTCACCTCCTACAATATAGTCTACAAATATACCAGGTGTCATGATATGATTTGCATCCAATTCTCCGATTTCTACTATTTTTTCTGCTGCCACAATAACCGTTTTGGCTGCGGTTGCCATAATAGAATTAAAATTCCTTGTAGTGGAATTATAAAATACATTTCCTGCCTTATCCACTACGCTTCCATGTATGAAAGCAACGTCTGCCGAAAGCGGCAGCTCAATCAAGTACTCTTTCTCATTCAAGGTAATTTTTTGCTTTCCCTCTTCTATTTCCGTTCCAACACCAGTAGAAGTCAATACACCTCCAAGTCCTGCTCCTCCTGCTCGTATCATTTCTGCTAGAGAACCTTGCGGCACAAGAGTTACCTTAAGCTCGCCTGCCGTCATTTGTGCTCCTGTTTCAGGATTTAATCCAATATGTGATGCCGTCAGCTCCTTAATTAATTTGGCACTGATTAGCTTACCGATTCCCTTTCCCGGAACGCCTGTATCATTGGCAATAACCTTTAAGTTCTTTATATTTTTTTTTACAATTTCATCCATAAATATTTCCGGAGTGCCACAAGCCATGAAGCCTCCTATCATAACAGTATCTCCATCATGTAGAAATGCCATTGCTTCTTCTAGTGATAGTATTTTATTAATCATACCTCGCTCCATTCCGCCATCCTTTGACGGCTTTGTTCCTCTATGTAAAATAAATGATTAGACCATATATCTGTCGAATTTTATTTTAATCTCGTTCTACTATCATGGCTGTTCCCATACCCCCGCCGATACACAAGGATGCCAAGCCTGTTTTTGCTTCTCTTTTCTTCATTTCATGAAGCAGTGTGACAAGTATTCTTGCTCCTGAGCAGCCAATTGGATGGCCAAGTGCAATTGCACCACCATTGACGTTTGTCTTTTCTTCATCAAATCCAAGCTCTTTACATACCTGCAAGGCTTGAGCAGCGAACGCTTCATTTGCCTCTACTAATTCAATATCCTTTGACGAAAGACCTGCTAAATCCAACGCCCTTTCACAAGCAGGAACTACACCATATCCCATAATGGAAGGGTCAACACCTGCGGAAGCATAGGCCTTTACCGTCGCTAAAATAGGAACGCCAAGCTCTTTGGCCTTTTCTTTTGCCATTAAAACAATCATTGCTGCACCGTCATTGATTCCTGATGCATTGCCTGCCGTTACCGTTCCATCCTTTTGAAAGGCTGGCGACAGCTTTGATAGATTTTCCTTAATTGTTCCAAATCTTGGGAACTCATCTGTGTCAAACACAATTGTATCCCCTCTTTTTTGAGGTATTTTGACAGGAACAATTTCTTCCTTGAATTTTCCCCCTACAATTGCTGCTTCCGCTTTTTGCTGGCTTCTTGCAGCATATTTATCTTGCATTTCTCTCGATATATTCCACCTGTTAGCAATATTCTCGGCGGTGATTCCCATATGATAATTATGAAAAGCATCCCAAAGCCCATCCGTAATCATAGTATCAACGAGTGCTCCCTCTCCCATTTTATAGCCAAAGCGTGCCTTTTTTAAAACATAGGCTGCATTGCTCATGCTTTCAGTACCACCTGCCAGTACAATGTCATTATCACCTGCCTTAATCGTCTGTACCGCAAGACTTATGGCACGAAGGCCGGATCCACAAACCTTGCTTACCGTGAGCGCCGGTACCTTATTGGGAATCCCTGCCTGCATTGCAACCTGCCTTGCTACGTTTTGTCCCTGCCCGGCCGATAGAACATTTCCTATCAAAACCTCATCTATTTCGCTGCTGTCAATGCCTGCTCTTTTGATTGCTTCGATTGCTGCAATTTTACCAAGTTCGATTGCTGATATATCCTTTAGTGTACCTCCAAAGCTTCCGATTGCGGTTCTTACCGCTGAAACAATAACTACTTCTCTCATATTTTTCTCCATTTTGCCATTTAAGAAAGAACGGCAATTGTTTCACTTTATCGTTCACAATATCCATACTCACTTATAGCTATTTGTCTTTATTCCATCTCATTGCATCTTTTATATGGTATTTCTATATAGGACGGATACGTTTCTCCGTAAAATATAGTCTGAACTGCCTTTTGCGTTTTATCCTGCAAGGACCATACTCCTGCATAATTGCTGTGCACATGATATTGTGGAAAATCAGAGGAGGAAATGTCAATACGAAGCCTAGAGCCTTTCCTTAACTGATAGGCAATATCCCACATTTCTATTGTCACGCACTCAATAGCTTGAGGCTCATAGGAATGTCCTATATCGTGGCATAGGCTCGTAATACCGGAACGTATGCTGTAAGCTTTTTTATTTTCTCTTACTTCTATTATTTTGGCAGTAAATGCGGTGTCAGGACAACTTGAGGAAACATATAAATGTACTTTTATTTTTCCTATTATCTGTAAATCCTTTGTAAAAGGTTCTGAAATAAAGCTTAATACATCCTGACGATAATCCGGCTCTGGCTGAACCAGACTGCCATTTGCTTTCATATTTTGAAGCAAGGATTCCACACCATAGGAATCGTTTGGATTCTGAGGATCATATTGGTAGGACAATTTCCCATTTATTTCGTCTTTCTTTTGCTGTAGTATTTTTACATCTTCCTTACAGGTAAGATAAAAGGACTTATTTTCTTGATTTTTCAACGGCCATACCGGAAATTCAAGCCACAAATCAGACCCAATTACATATGTGCGAATTCGCTTATCTGGAAGTTTACCTTTTTTCAAAATAAGCTCGAACCATTCAAGTACAGCAAGGATTTCACTATGATTGATATTCTTTATCTCACAATCTTCCAGACAAGGCTCAAAGCTGTGATTCCACCCACCGATGTCCAGCCAGGAATGCTCTTTCGTTTCTTCACTTAGCATATCCCATGTGTTCATAGCACTACCATGATGATGATCATACCAACCGCTTCTAACGTATAAAGGCACCTTAACTTGTTTTGTAATCTCATAAAGCTCTTTCCACCAACCCTGCTGCCAGTAGCTATCCTCTCTTTGGTCATTGCTAATTAAGTCGCGGTACCAATCAAGTTTTTTACCCCAAAGCTTTTCATCTACTTCTAATTGCGGCATAAATTTACAGGATTCTATATAGTCTGCTTCTACCTGAAAGCCTGCATTTCCCATTGCCCACGCAGTTAAAACGTCCTGACGAAACATTCCTTTTTCATAGGCTGATTGAAAGCGGTCCGTTCCGTAGTGTGTCAGACACATGCCTTTGACCTTATCAGGTACGCGATCGGCAATTGCCCATCCGGTTAGCGCAAGATAGGAATTTCCCCAGTACCCAATTGTTTCAGCCCAATTTTGGCTGTTCAGCCAGAAAAGAGTGGCAAGCCCATCTTCTCTTTCGTTAACATTGGGAAACCATTCTCCCTCTGAACCTCCGGTTCCACGACAATATTGTGAAACAAAGATATAGCCTCTTTTTGCGAAGTTTTCGCCGTTTATATCTCTTAGTTTTTCCTGACCGGGATAACAGGTACGCTCAATGATGACGGGAAGAGGCTTTGCCTCCACTGTTTTATCTACATTTACAGGTCTGAATATGGTGGTTTTTAAGCGTACTTTGTCCGTCATAGGAAGCATTATTTCTTCTTTGCTATAATCCGGATAAATTGGCTTAAATTTTGTTAGTTCAAATTCCTTTTGCCTTAATTCGCAGATTGTATTTAATTTGCTTTCAGACATGATTAGTCCACCTCGATTTCCATCTCAAGCAGTGCCATTCCCAAAGACTTTCCATGCTTGTCAAGCGCAAGCGAGCGAGTAACTCCTCCGCCAAGCGTTTTATCTAATACAAAGTTCAAGGCGCCAATTTCATCCAATTCATATCTGGTTACCTCTCCCTTGCAGATCTCGCTGAAATATTCTTTCACCTTATTTGATGTGATCTTTTCTTTTAGCAATGCATAATCTTCTTTTTTATAGGCTATCAGGGAAATGTTTGATATTTCACCCTTATCGCCTGTTCTTGAATGAGCGATTTCCTTTAATTTCATAGTTATCCTCCTCCTTTTCTGACCAGATATTCAATTTGAATGCTATTCTACCTCTAAATAATGAACCGTAGCAGTAACATCCTTTCTGGCTACAAAGATAGAGCATACAGACACAATTTGTTCTACCCTCTTTACAACTCCGCCACCGCCGGCAGGACCATTGGTATACAATGCCTCTACCTCATTTGCTATTTGTGCGGCATTCCATTCATCCTTCGTCCTTCCACTGATTCTAAGTCTGATTTCTGAATTTGTCTCTCCATTTGGCAAAGTAGACAGCTTGTCACGATACAAGGAATTATAGCCAATATAATCACAGCGGTATTCCTCTAGCTTAGCACCGATAAGATTTAGTCTTTTTCGAACCACATCCTCTGCAAGTCTCGCTCTGCTTAAGCAGTTAGCTCCGCCATAGGAAATCTCACCTTCCCCGATATAACAATCCTCATACCCAATGCTTACCTTTAATTCTTTTGGTTTTCCATGTGATGTGGCATTCTCAACACGTACCCTGTCATTACCTTCCTGAGTGAACTTAACCTTTGAAAAATCTGCAATGGCATCAGGAGTTAAATAGGCTTTGGGATTATGTATTTCATAAATCATCTGCTCCTTGCAGGTATCCGTTGTAATAATACCGCCAGAACCTTCAACCTTTGAAAGAACAAAAGCACCGCTTGCATCTATTTCCACGAGCGGATATCCAAGTCTATCCAAATTAGGAACTTCTTTATAACCCGGATCTGCGTAATAACCACCTGTTACTTGTCCTGCACATTCTAATAAATGTCCGGCAAGTACTGCCTGTCCCATCTTATCCGCATCCTTATCTGCGTCCCATCCAAATTCGTAGACAAGTGCTCCAATTACAAGTGCAGGATCTGACACTCTTCCTGTAATGACTACATCTGCTCCATTTTTTAGTGCCTCTGTTATACCCTCACAGCCCATATAGGCATTGGCAGACATGATGTTTGCTTTCATTTCTTTAAGCTGGTACCCCGTTTCTAATACCTTATAATCGGCATAGAAATCCAGATTATCAGAGATGTCATCTCCTGTTACATATGCAATTTTTATCCCCTTTACACCAAGTTGGTTGGCTATTTCTAATGTTTTATCTGCTGCTGCTTTTACATTGGCAGCTCCCATATTAGTAATAACTTTAATATTATTATCTTTCAATAATGGAAGAATATGATTCATACGATATTCCAAAAAAGAATTGTATCCCTTTGTAGCATCCTTTAATTTTTCCTTCTGTCCTAAGGCGATGGTACGTTCTGCAAGGCATTCAAAAATAATATAATTTAAATTACCTTTCTCCATCAGCTCGACTGCAGGTTCAATTCGGTCACCGGCATAACCGGCTCCACTTCCTATTCGAATTGTTCTCATAATGATGTCCCCTCTTTCTTTATAATATTGTGGAATGCTTTACCACTCCACCGCTCTTTTATTTAGACATCCTATTCCTGAACATTGATGATTACTTTCATTGTTGTCTCTTTGTTCGCATCTATATATTGATAAGCAGCTAAATACTCACTAAATTCTAGCATATTGAATAGCCTGCCCCTTTGTAATGTCATAATTTTTCTCTTTTGAATATTACTATCTTTTAATCAAATAAAGTACATGCAACAAAGTGTCCTGGTGATACCTCTTTAATCGGAATATCCTTGCCCTTACAGCATTCTCTTGCCTTGGGACAGCGTGCTGCAAAGCGGCAGCCCGGCTTTGGCTCAATTGGACTTGTTAATTCACCGCGCATAATTTGTGTAGAAAGTTTTTTACCCCCAAGGCTTGGAACTGGAACAGCATCCAATAAGCCTTGTGTATACGGATGCATGGGATTTCTAAATAGCTCTTGTGTCGTAGCATATTCTACACACTGTCCCAGATACATAACAGCAATTTCATGACTGATATGTTTTACTACACTCAAGTCGTGTGTAATAAAGATATAGGTTAAACCCTTTTCCTCCTGAAGATCCATGAGTAGGTTTAATACCTGTGCCTGTATGGAAACGTCAAGCGCCGAAACCGGCTCATCACATACGATAAATTCTGGATTCATAGCCAATGCTCTTCCAATACCAATTCTTTGACGACGGCCTCCATCTAATTCATGGGAATAGCTGTCTACATAACGCTCCGATAAGCCTACAATTTTCATTATTTGAGCCACCTGCTGCTCATAGTCAGCTTTGTTTTTGTATGCTTTATACATTTTAATTGGTTCACCGATCAAATCTCTTACTGATTTTCTGGGATCCAAAGATGCGGAAGGATCTTGAAAAATCATCTGCATTTTTTTTCGAATCTCGTGCATTTGCTTTGTGTTGTATTTGGTGATATCTTCATTATCATAGATAATCTGTCCGTCTGTTGCTTCGTGCAAGTGAAGTAACAGCCTGCCAAGTGTAGATTTTCCACAACCGGATTCTCCTACCACACCGAGAGTTTTTCCCTTTTTAATCTTGAAGGATATCCCATCTACCGCATGCAGCATGCCCTTTGAGGTCTTAAAATATTTTTTCAGATCCTTTACTTCGACTAATACTTTATCTTCCATCTTTTTCATCCCTTCCAGCATTTTTATCCTTGCTTTCAGCAAATAAATGACATTTTATATAATGTTGTTCTTCTATCTCTATCATATCAGGAGCCTTTTTACATCGCTCCTTAGCATATTTGCAGCGTGATGCAAAGCGACAGCCTTCCATTCTTTCAGTAGGATCTGGTATCATTCCGTCAATGGTTTCCAGTCTTTTTACGTCTTCATCTAATTTAGGTATTGCATTAAATAGCCCCTGTGTATATGGATGAAGATACTTTCCGCTAAAAATATGTTCTGCCCTACCATACTCAATGACTTCTCCGGCGTACATAACCGCAACCTTTTCACAGGTCTGCGCAACAACACCTAAATCATGCGTGATTAAAATCATAGCTGTATTCAGACGCTTTTGCAAATCATTGATTAGTCCGAGCATTTGAGCCTGTATTGTAACGTCTAAAGCAGTAGTTGGCTCATCAGCAAGAATCAGTTTTGGCTCACATGCCAGTGCTATGGCAATGATGATTCTTTGCTTCATTCCGCCTGAAAACTCATGTGGATATTCATTTTTTCTATTTGCCGGAATACCAACCAGCTCCATCATCTGATCTACTTTCTTATTTAATTCGTCTTTGCTTACATTCTCATTGTGAATTGCAAGAACTTCTAATATCTGATCTCCTACTGTCATAACCGGATTTAGACTGGACATTGGATCCTGAAATATCATGGAAACGGTATTGCCCCTTAGATTTCTGACATCCTCCTCTGATATTTTAAGCATATCATGGCCGTCCAACAGAATACTTCCTGCGGTCACCTCTCCGATTCCTTCCGGAAGAAGGCGCATAATGCTTAAGGCTGTAGTTGTTTTGCCGGCACCTGTTTCGCCAACAAGGCCTAAGGTTTCTCCGTGGTCTAACGACAGATTCATACCATTTACAGCATAAACCGTTGCAATTTCTGTGTTATACTCTATACTAAGATTTTTTATCTCAAGAAGTTTATCTGCCATAATGCATATCCTTCCTTCCTATATTGCCTGTTTTATAATTTTTTTCTTCTTACCTTTACCAAGCGTTCCTCTTAGCTTTGGATCTAGTGCATCTCGAAGTGCATCTCCAACCATGTTAAAGCAAAGGACTACTACCATGATAAAAATACCGGGCGCAATTGCGATAACCGGATTGGAACTCATGAATTTATATCCATCATTTACCATACCACCCCAGCTTGCTGTCGGGGGATTGATACCCATTCCTAAAAAGCTTAATGCTGCTTCGTTTAATATGGCACTTCCCAAATTCATTGTCATAAGTACAATATTTGAGGATACACAATTAGGAAGTATATGGCTGATGGTATTCTTAATTTTGGATGCACCACAAAGGGTTCCTGCAGTTACGTAATCCATTTCCCTTACGGTAAGTACCTGTCCTCTTGTCACACGAGCATAGCTTGGAATCATACTGATACCAATAGCTAGACAAATGTTTCCAAGTCCTTTTCCAAAAATACTTCCAAGAAATAGAGACATAATAATCATTGGAATAGACATCATGGCATCCATAATTCGCATGATAACAGCATCCACAATTCCACCTGCCATACCCGCAATCAGACCTAGCATCATCCCGACACTGCCGGCCAAAAGAACAGATACCACTCCAACCGTAAAGGATACACGGCCACCATAAATAATTCGTGATAACACATCACGTCCCATGGAATCAGTTCCAAAGATATGTTCAAAGGACATAGGCTTTAACATATTTACTAAATCCTGCTTATATGGATCATATGGTGCCACAAATGGTGCAAAAACAGAGGCAATCAGCATAACTGCAAGTATAATTAGACAGGCAACAACAGATTTTCTGGCTAAAAGCACTCGAGCTACTCTGGAATTTGATATTTTTTTTAACTTTATTCTTCTTTTTTCCTTCTCCTGCATTGTTTTTCCACTCCTATTTACTAGTCATTTCTAATTCGCGGATCAATGATTCCATATAAAATATCCACGATAAGGTTACAAACTGCCACTGCTACTGCAATGATAAAGACACCATTTTCCACTACCATAAAGTCTTTACCCTGAATAGAGGAAATCATTAAGCTGCCAAGTCCCGGCACTACAAAAATGCTTTCTACTAAAACTGTTCCACCTATCATACCTCCAAGCTGAACTCCCATAATGGTAATAATTGGAATTAAAGCGTTTCGAAGCTGATGTCTGAATATAATTGTCTTTTGCTTCAGTCCCTTTGCTCTTGCGGTGGTTACATAATCCTGTCTGATTACCTCAAGCATGGAGGAACGGGTCTGTCTGGTAAACTGAGCAAGTGGTCCCATTGCAAGCACAGTCATTGGCAAGATTAAATGAAGGAGCCAATTTCCTATTCCATCCTTTGGCGCTACGTAGCCAGAAGTTGGAAGAATTCCAAGCTTTAGTCCAAAGGTTAAAATCAAAATCATACCAAACCAAAACATCGGCATAGACATACCGATATTGGCAAAAAATGAAATAGCGGAATCTATTATTGTTCCTCTGTTTAGTGCCGCTACAATTCCAAGTATGATCGCTAATACAACAGCCAGTATAAATGCCGGAAATACAATTGACATGGTAACGCCAAGCCGTTGGAATATAACCTCTGAAATTTCCTTTTGTAAGGCTACGGAACGTCCCATTTCTCCATGAAACAATCCCTGTATCCATTTCGCATACTGAATAAGTACCGGCTGGTCATAGCCAAATATCTTTGTATAATGCTCAATTTGTTCTTGTGTCGCATTTGCTCCTAAAAAGTTTGCAATAGGATCTCCCGGCACTAACTGCATTAAGAGAAATACCATTAAAGTTACCACAAAAACAACTATAATGGACTGAACAATTCGCTTTATAATCATCTTAAGCAATTTATTCTTCATATGAACCTCCTAGCTTCTAAAGTTAGAGGACGCTTATAATAAACGTCCTCCAATTTATTATTTATCTAACCAGCAATTTTCAATATTCCAAGTACTTGCATGGCAAACACCACAATTATCATCTTTTACATAATACTGTTTGATATTTGGCTCATTCTGGATAAAGAGAGGTTTTCCAAATAATGCAAGTCCTGTTTCTGAATTGTACATCAACTGCTGCATTTGATGCTCTAAATCTATCTTTTCTTCATCGGTTGCTGCCACACGAATCTTTTCTAATAAGTCTTGCGCTTCTTGTGGATGCTGAATTCCCTTTGCATAAAATGCACCGTCTACATCCAGGTGACGTCCCATGTAAAGTCCAAGGTCAGGTGCGATTGATGCATAGTGTCCCATAATTCCTTTCCAAGTTCCTGTCATATACAAATTAGAACCAGTACTTTCATCCACTAATTCAATTTCACAGTGAATTCCTACTTCTTCAAGCATATTAGCCGCTGCAGTAAACATATCTTTACTTCCTGAGTCTGTGGTTAAGGTAGTAGTAAATCCGTCCGGATATCCTGCCTCAGTTAACAACTCTTTTGCTTTTTCCGGATTATAGTCAAAACTCTTTAACGTATCATCATAAGTAACAGCTCCCGGAGCTGCCCATTGGTTCGTTGTTTTAATTAATCCATAACCAAATGCTTTTGCAATGGCATCAGAATCAATTGCATAACACATAGCCTGTCTTACTCGGTAATCTGCAAACGGAGATGTACTGTCAGCACTGTTTGGAATCAAACCGGTCGTAACCAAACCTTGGCCTGAAGTGTTTTCATTGACAACATATTTACCTGAATTAATTAAATCATTGGCCACCGTAAGATTATTCATATGTATCATGTCATATTCACCGGCTTCAAAAGCAGAAGATCTGGTAGTTGGTTCTGATACTACATAAATTTCAACGCCGTCCAAATATGGCTTGCCTTCCTGCCAATAATTCTCATTCTTTGCATATTTTGTTGCAACGCCTGTTTGAAATTCGGTAACTTGGAAAGGTCCTGTTCCACAGGAAGCGTTTCTAAGTGCCTCAACATCCTCTAAAGCAGTTGGTGACATGTAATATACGAAAAATCCAACTGATTCTAGTGTGGAGCTGCTCCAGTTATTCAGAATCATCTTAATATGGGTATCATCAATGACCTGACATTCTTTGATATTTTTGGTTTCATTTCTCTCACAGCTTTGGTATTCCTCGATGTTTCTTTTTACTGCCTCTGCATTAAATGCCGTTCCATCGGCAAACTGAACTCCTTCACGAAGTGTCCAGGTAATGCTTGGTTCATCGGCATCTGTTGTCCACTCGGTAGCCAGCTTAGGTATAATATTACCTGACTCATCATAATACAAAAGAGATTCATAAGCGGTTGTTAAATATAAAAGTCCCGCATTATTGGTGATTTCCGGAGTATAACCCGGTGTTGCTGCTGTGATATGCGTTGCATATTTTAATACACCTCCATACTTTGGTTCACCTGTTGATTCATCAGTAGTTGCAGAATCTGTGGTTGTTGTCTGCGTTTTTTCTGTAGTAGTACCAGAATCACTGCTTGATTCCTTTGAACTGCCGCATCCGCCTAATACCGAAGCCCCCATGCAAGCAGTCAATAAAATAGCAATTATTTGTTTTTTCATATTGTCCTCCTTATACATTGATATATGTTATTTGATACAACGTTTTACTACAACGTTATACCTATTATACATACAACCTGCCTTACTGTCAATTAAATTTTTGACATTTTACAACATTTTTTACAAGCTCAGTTATATTTTTGAATAAATACGCAACATTTAGTACATTATCAATCACATCAGTTGGCATTATCGATACATAATGTACAACTTTAGTTGCATATGCATATACTTAAAAGTAATTAATTTCAGAATTTTTCTTTCAATATTGGATATTTTTATATTACAGTACTTTATAGTTACACTGATATTCGATATAATTCGATGTATTATATATCGTTTTAGTACAACGTGTTACCTATAATTTTAGCTTGATTAACATTTTTTTCTGTGTTACACTTATGCTAAATATGTCTTATTATAAATTTTACCAATTTTTTATATCTCATACATGCTTTATGCTATTTAATTATTGGACTTTTATAATAAATAGAAAGAAGGGCGTTATATTTGGCTACAATACGAGAAATTGCCGATTATACCAATTTATCTGCCAGTACCGTTTCGATTGTTTTAAGTGGTAAATCAGCAGCTCGGAATATTTCTGAAAAAACTACTAAAAAAATTCTGGAAGCAGCGAAAGAGCTTGGGTATACTCCCAATATATCCGCCAGAAGGCTTAGAAATAATAATACTAAAAAGTATGTTTCTGTCTTTTGGGCAAATGATTTTCGTGCGCCGTTATTATTCGAGTTTATTAAAGGGATGCAGCAATATATAGAAAAATCTGCTACGGATATAGAAATTGTTTTGCGTTTGTTTACTCCTGATTTATTAGAAAAAACCGCTCAGCCGGACCAGCTTGCCATGTATTCGGCAAATGTGATTTGTACAGCATCCTCAAAGGATTTGGATTATCTTGAAAGAACCAACTTTATTACTCCTATTGTGTTATACAATAGAGTTTCAGAAAAATACAGTAATGTTTACGTAAATAACGAAGCACTGGGTACTAAGGCGGCTGAAATTTTTATATCGCACAATAGGAAAAATGCTATCGTCTTTACCGTTAAGAAAAGTCAATATATTTACAGTGAAAAACGTATGCTGGGCTTTATGAATACTTTTAATAACAGCGGCGGAATTACCACCGTAATCAATGCGCCTGAAAATACGCTGCGTTCTGCTTATTCCGTTATAAAGGAGGCACAGCAGGTTTTTAAAAATGCAGATTGTGTTTTTTGCCTTCACGACCGTTTTGCAATCAGTTATTTAAACTATATCAGAAACTCAGATTTGATTTCTGTTCCTGACGCTCAGGAAATCATCAGTATTGGAGCTCATGACAGTGATAACTATGAAAGCCTTCATATTCCGCTTTCCATCATAGAGGTTCCTATTTGTGAAATGGGTCAAGAATGTATGCGCATCGTAACAGAACGATTAAATGGAGATCAGTATGAAATAGAATCCCATATTGTTGATTTTAATTATATCGAAAGAGCAAGTACTTTACAATAACGTAGAATTTCTATGATACAAGAAAGCGGATCAGTCAGCATCAGCTCCCTAATCCCTCACTCATGAGGGACTTGACCGCTTTGCAGCGCCGAATGCTGTCACGTAGTGACATTTTCCACTTGCATTCGAGCGCATCCAGTGGAGCATTTTTATGTAATAGGACTCAATTTCCTATTACACAAGAAAAGAGATTATGATTCTAACTAGAACCATAATCCCTTTTCAATTTACTGTTTAATTTTCTGGCGCTGTTTCTTGTGTTGCATCACCTGTAGTTGTATCGTCAGCCGTAGTATTATCCTGCTCTTCATCACTTGTTGAAGCATCATCGCTCACTGCTGCATCCGTAGTAGACTCACCCACTGTTACATCATCTGTACTTACATTACTTGTTACTGTAATCTTTTCATCAAAGTTAATCTTCTTCCATATCTTGTTATTGACTGTAATTTCAGAAGCATCCTTCCACTGCGTATAAGTATCACTATAAAGAGTATCCTGTCTTTCGGATATAATTTCTTCTCTTCTGCTTTGTGTCTGCTCCTCATCATATGCACTGGTTAGATGAATTACATAATAGCCTGAATCAGTTTCAATTACCTGTGATGTCTCACCTTCCGAAAGAGCATCTGCTGCTGTAATGACTGCTGCATCCATTCCTGCATCGTCATCCTTACCATAGGAAGCTGTACTTGCAGTTTTTCCTGCATCTGTAACTGCTGTATCAAAGTCACCGCTTGTCAAAGACGCATCAACAATTGCCTGAGCCTCCGCCTTTTTCGCTGCAATTTCTTCTTCTGTTAACTCAACTGTATTTCCAGACTCATCAGTTGTACCAGATGTGGAAACCAACACATAGGAAAACGTTTTCTGAGCTGCATCCTCATCGGAAACCTCTGTGTCCGCTCCCGCTTTGATTTCATTCTCAATTTTACTTTTCAGCGTATATTTCGTCAAATATTCTTTTAATATTTCTTCATTGGCTCCCATTTCCTCTAATGCTTCTGCATTATTATCCTCCACAAAAGCTTTTGCTGTTGTATCAATATTAGTCTTTTCCTCCTCTGTCAGTGCTACATTATATTCATCTGCATACTGATCCACAATATATATTTCCTTTAACTCCTCTAAAATGCTTTCCAAAGTAGAGTCCTCAAATGTAACACCGTCGCTTATCTGCTGATCCCACATATTATCTCCAAACATTGCTCCATAATAAGTCTCGTAAGTTGCCTGCTGCATTTTAGCATAGAATTTTGCTACTCCAAAAGGAATCTCTTCCTGATTTACTACTGCTACTGCCTTATTTAAATCAACAGAGCCTGCACAGCCTGTTATCATTGTAGCACAAGCAAGCACCCCTGCTGCTGCCCCCACTAATCTTCTACCTATGTTCCTCTTCATAATATCTCCTTTCATCGGCATCCCCTGCCATAGTATTCTTCTATGATTATAGCCTTTTTTTACTCATCTATCAACGATTTTATATCGCGCAAAATATTTTTAACCACTACAATGGTATCTGGCTTTTCTTTATTCTTAATTGGTATATAAGTAAAAAACGGATTCACATCAACTGTAAAGGTCAAAGTATTCCGATACTTACTAATCAATTCTGGAATGTTGGCCGGATTTACCTTTGCTTTTTCATACATTTTAAATTTAATTGTATCACCTTTTTGTGAAATTTCTGTTACGAATACGCTTGCTGCAATTGCTTTTAAGTGGGCTACTGCCAACAGATTGGTAACTGATTTGGGCGGTTCTCCAAATCGGTCAATTAATTCCTCTAGCATATCATCGCATTCCTCTTCATTTTCAAGACTGGCCATACGTTTGTAAATATCCAGCTTTTGAAATTCACTAGTAATATATTTTTCGGGAATAAATGCATCAATATCGATATCAATCGTAGTATCGAATATATCCTCCAATACCTCTGAATTTTTATAGGATTTCACAGCTTCATTGAGCATCTTACAGTATAGGTCATACCCTACTGCCTCCATGTGTCCACTTTGCTGTGCCCCTAAAAGATTCCCTGCTCCTCTGATTTCCAAATCTCTCATTGCTATTTTAAATCCTGATCCAAGTTCTGTAAACTCACGAATTGCATGAAGTCTTTTTTCCGCAATTTCCTTTAACATTTTATTTCTCTTATACATTAAGAAAGCATAGGAAGTTCGGTTGGATCGGCCAACACGCCCCCTTAACTGATAAAGTTGTGATAACCCCAGATTATCTGCATCATGAATAATTATCGTATTAACATTCGAAATATCCAGTCCTGTTTCTATAATTGTAGTAGAAACTAGTACATCAATTTCCCCATTAATAAAATTGTACATGATTTTCTCAAGCTCATGCTCATTCATCTGTCCGTGGGCAAAAGCCACATTGGCATCCGGCACAAGAGCAGCTATCGAATTGGTTATCTCGTCAATATTATTGACCCGGTTATAAACATAATACACCTGTCCCTCTCTTGCCAGCTCACGGTGTATAGCTTCCCTAACCATTTCGTCATTGTATTCCATTACAAAAGTTTGTATCGGCATACGATCCATAGGCGGTTCTTCCAAAACACTCATATCTCTAATACCAATCAAGCTCATATGAAGCGTACGAGGAATCGGAGTCGCAGTCAATGTAAGCACATCTACGTTTTTCTTAAGCTGTTTTATTTTTTCCTTATGCGATACGCCAAAACGCTGCTCCTCATCAATAATGAGCAATCCCAAATCCTTAAATATAACATCCTTTGACAATACTCTATGTGTTCCCACAACAATATCAACAAAGCCCTTTTTTAAATCCTCCACCGTTTTCTTCATTTCAGTCTGTGTTTTGAATCTGGACATCAAATCCACGCGAATCGGAAAGTCTTTCATCCTCTGCACGAAAGTGTTATAATGCTGTTGTGCCAAAATTGTAGTCGGAACTAGATAAATAACCTGCTTTCCATCCTGTACTGCCTTAAAGGCTGCTCGGATAGCAATCTCTGTTTTTCCATAACCAACGTCCCCACAAACAAGACGATCCATGATTTTTCTGCTCTCCATGTCCCTTTTTACTGCCTCAATGGCAATCAACTGATCCTCTGTCTCCTCATAAGGAAACATTTCCTCAAATTCTTTCTGCCAAACCGTATCGCCGCTATAGACATAGCCATCTTTCTCCTGTCTGAGTGCATAAAGCTGTACTAAATCCTTAGCAATTTCCTTCACTGCACCCCGAACTCGGGTTTTTGTCTTATTCCACTCTTGAGAACCAAGCTTATTAAGCTTTGGCTTCTTAGCATCACTTCCTGCATATTTTTGAATCAGCTCAAGCTGAGTCGCCAGTATATAAAGATTGCCACTTGAAGCATATTCAATCTTAATATAATCCTTGGCTACCCTGTCCACCTCAATCTTTTCAATTCCTTTATAGATGCCAAGTCCATGGTTTTCATGTACGACATAGTCACCTACCTTAAGTTCACTAAAACTTTGAATTTTTTGACCTTCATATACTTTTCGCTTCTTCTTTTTCTTCTTCTCTGCACCAAAAATATCGGTTTCTGAAATAATAACCAGCTTAATTAACGGATACTCATAGCCCTTATGAACATTTCCAAAAGTGGTCATGATTTCACCGTTTTGGACCTCTTTATCCAAATCCTCTGAATAAAACGCACTTAATTCATAATCTCTTAAATCCTGTGCTAGTCTCATTGCCCTTGTTTTCGATGCAGAAAATAATATCACCTTATAGCCTGCTCTTTTAAATCCCTGTAAATCCTTTACTAACAGTTCAAAACTGCTGTTATAGGGATTGACAGCCTTTGCTGTAATACCAAATCGATTATTTATTTTAAACTCCTGTTGCTTACCCTCAAGCGTGCAAAGTGCCAATCCTCTTAGCTTGCTGATTTTGGCAACAATCTGCTTGTGATCAAGCAGTATGTCCATCTGACCCGGTAATATATAGCCCTTTTCGATTCGATGAATCATGCTTTCTCTAAATTCATTTTCAATTGCTTTTCCTTTTTCTAATATTCGATTCGGCTCATCCAGAAAAATAACTGTATTCTCGTCAAAGTAGTCTAAAAAAGTAGCAGCATTTACATAAAAATATTTGATATAACTGTCGATTCCCTTTGTACCAAGCCCTCCAAGCTCCAAAATCTGCTCTCTTAGCTCGTCTACAGAGCTTTTAATTTGAAAAGCTTCTTCTGTCTTCATTTCCTTTCTAAGCTTCTCGATATAGGGCTTTGCCTCTGTCTCAATTTTCTTCAATCCATCCTGTATACATTTTGAGTTCAGCACAATTTCTGCTGCAGGATATATTAAAATACTTTCTAATTGTTCAATCGATCTCTGGCTCTTTGCATCAAAGCTTCGAATAGAATCTACCTCGTCATCCCACAATTCTACACGATAAGGATTTTCCTCCGTCAAAGAAAAGATATCTATAATACCGCCTCGAATCGCAAACTGACCGGATGATTCAACTTGAGAGACTTTCTCGTAGCCAAGCCCAATTAGCTGCTCCTTAAGCATGTCGATATGGATGGTTGCTCCACTGTCTATTTTTATAATGGAAGCCTTTACTGCTTCGAGCGGAACAAGATAATCCATTAAACCATCCAACGTAAGAATTACCGTTACGCCCTGATTTTCTAAAATTGCTTTGATTACATGAATTCTTTGCTTTGCAATAAGATTTCCATGAATATCAGCGTTATAAAATATTAAATCTTTTGCAGGATATAGCATTACGTTTTTATCAAAGGATTTGTAATCTTCATAAATTTCCTTTGCTTTTAGCTCATTCCCCGCTACAATAATTTTGTTCTTATATCCTTGTGAAAGCGCAAAAATAAAATGAGACTTTTGAGAATCAATACATCCCGACACTTGAATAAGACCACTTCCTTTATTCAAAGCGGTCTTTATCTCATTAAATTCATTCATTTGGCTTAAAGGACTGATTAGTGCGTTCATTGTTACCTCCATTCGTGCTAGCTTAACTGCACATAATGGTAGCTGTGAAAGAACCTCTCCCATGCTCTCACTACCTTACTTTTTGATTATAAATATTCATTGCTGCATCTGCATCCTTTGTAATCATCAATTCTACAGCAGTTATGACATGATCAATTGACTCATTCACTGTAGATTTATCTTCCTTTGAAAAATGTCCCAATACATAATCGGCTAAATCCATGTGCTTTGGTTTCTCTCCAACCCCAATTTTAATTCGGTTGAAGTTTTGAGTTCCCAAACAAGAAATAATGCTTTTAATACCGTTATGTCCACCGGCACTTCCCTTTTTGCGAATACGAAGCTGTCCAACATCCAAATCAATATCATCATAAATGATAATCAATTCTTCTTCTGGATCTACTTTATAATAATCTATGAACTCTCTTACGCTTTCACCACTTAAATTCATATAAGTTTGCGGTTTTACCAAAATAACCTTGTAGCCTTCAACATAACCTGTTCCATAAATTCCTTTATGCTTCTTGGAATCCACATCTATTTTATATTTTCTGGCAATAGCATCTATGGCATCAAAGCCTACATTGTGTCTGGTTCCATTGTATTCTTTTGTTGGGTTACCAAGCCCCGCTATAATATACATCTTTATTCCTCATCTCTAACATAATTAAATAATTTTTATTTTCTCTTTCTTTCTTGTACGATTTTCTCCACTGCCTTTAACTGATCCTGGTCATTGACTCCTGTCATTTCCATTGCATCCTCTAAAACATAGGCATCTGCCTTAAGACCCTTTGCCTTGATTATTGTAAGTGTATCCGGAAGATAATATTCACCCTGCGAATTATTTGTTTTCAGCTCATTGAGTGCCTCATTTAATTCCTTAGAATCAAATACATACATCCCAGAATTCACTTCCAATGACAAAAGTTCTGTTTCACTTGCATCCTTATGTTCTACACTTTTTTTAAACTCTCCTGCTTCGTTTCGAATAATTCTTCCATAGCCTGCGGGATTAGCTACTATGGCAGATAAAACCGTTACCTTATTTTCATTCTGTCTGTGATATTCCACTAATTTACTTAAGGTAGCTCCGGTAATCAGAGGGGTATCTCCAAATAAAATGAGTGTCTCTCCTTCGCTTCCAATAAATTTCGTCGCACATTTTACTGCATGTCCAGTTCCAAGCTGTTCCGTCTGCATTGCATATGTTACTTTTGAGGTTACACAAGCTTTTACCACTTCACTTTTGTAACCTACCACTAAACAAACTTCATCTGCATTCGCACCTTTCGCAGCCTCTATTGCATATTCGACCATTGGTTTTCCATTAACAGTATGTACTACCTTTGGTAAATCTGATTTCATTCTGGTTCCTTTTCCTGCTGCTAATATAACGGCTTTCAATTTACTCATAATTTTAACCTCCGCCTTATCTTTATCTATTTTAAAGTACAACCTCTCTTTTGAAGCCTACATTACCTGCCTAATCTATTTTACAGTAATAGCCATCATTTGTCACGTAAAAATGCTTGTTCCAACCTTGTAAATAAAAGCTCCAAATAAAATAGAGAACAATTTTATTTTGCACAATTAATATTAGGGTAAACATTAATACGCTTAATTTCTATTATTTATAGAAGATTAGGAAGAACTAATAAATGTTTAACTGACCATCACTTTTTAGTGAAAAAAATTCCAAAACAGATGATTTAATTAAACTAAAAGATTGCATAGAATTGCATTCCTTTACATGAAAGCTGTAAAACAAATACTTTTAATTTGTCATACAGCTTCAATATTTGTCTTTTTATTTTACAGATACCGTACACTTCGCCTTTTTTCCGCTCGCACTTATTACGGTTATCGTTGCCTTACCTTTTTTCTTTGCCTTGATTTTTCCGTTCTTATCTACAGTTGCAACCTTTTTATTATTAGTCTGATAGGTGATTTTATCGGTTGCACTGATTGGATTTTTCGTAACCGTAAGCTTATATCTTTCCCCTTTCATCAGTGTCAGCTTCTTATCACTTAAAATAAGCTTTTTCGTCTTAACTGCCGAGTTTATAACTTTAACTCGACAAGTAGCTGTTGCTCCACTTAACATGGTTACAGAAACAGTAACATATTTTTTATAAGCTTTTATACCCTTTAATACAATTGTCTGCCCATTTAAAGATGCTTTTACAATCTTTTTATTGCTACTGGTTACATTTACAATTTTATCTCCTTCTAGCTCGTTTGAAGCAAGTGTCAGAGTTTTGATTGATTTTCCTTTTTGCAAGTTAAATTTATTAGCATTTAAGGTGATTTTTCCTTCTTTTATTTTCTCTATTTTGTCCGTATTGTCTGTAGATTCGATATTTTCGATGTCCTCACTATTATCGGTATTTTCAGGTGGACTTGAATCTGTATCACCTGCATCTGTTGGACTTTCAGGTGGACTTGGAGTCAAAGGAGTTTTTGATGTTGGCTTTTCAAGTACCATGATATATACATATTTTCCATTGTTCTCATATACATTTCCAAAAACTGAACGAGTATCATAGCCTACTTGTTCTGTTCCAACGGATAAAGCAGTAATTAATCCATTATCACTCACACTAACTACATTATTATTAGTAGTTCCCCATGAGGAGGTGTAAGTAGCATCGTTTGGGGTAACAGACGCTTGAAGCTGCAACGTATCCCCCACATACATTTCAATTATATCATCTACATTTAAACTTACACATTCTACTTTCTTGCGATTTTCCACTACCTTAACCGTTAACAATGTGGTGGTGGTAACGCTATTTTCTAAGTGTTCATCGCCGATAGCAGCCTTTATCAAAGTTGATCCTTCGCTTCTTGCGGTCAAAACCCCATCCGAAACATAAGCTACATACTGGTCACTTGTAGTATAGCTAGACGGCATAGTAACAAAAGCGGTAGATGGCAATACCGCAAAATCACTGTCACTAAATGTATAGGTATCTCCAACATTCAATGTAATGGTCGGATTGGAAAACTCTAAGCTGGTTGGGGAATATTCGTCTAAATAGTAATATTGATAACCTGATTTATAAGTTTCCATATACGTTTGAGCTACACTTTCTGGAGCTGTGTAAACTTTTAATTTATTACTATCCGTATTGCTAAAAACCTCATTTATACTATCTCCTAAATACTCCAATTCGGTAACACTTTTTGGTATTTCCATATAAGATAAGTTTTTACATGAAAAAGCTCTACTTTTTATTGTTTTACAACCACTTTTTATTATGACTTTTTCTAAACTGTCACACCATTCAAATGCTAACCTGTCTATTGTTTCTATTTCCCCTGGTATAATTATAGACCTAATTGTGTTATTGCTTCTGAACGCTTTACTACCTATAGAAATCACCTTATACCCATCAATTATATTTGGTATCGTAAGATCCTCTTGCGTTCCGGTATATCCTGTTATCGTAGCTTCTTTCGTTGTGTCATTTACCGTATAGGTAAATTCATCTGTACTTGTTTCTGCTATTACTTGAATACAAGGCTTCAAAATAAAGATAATACCTATTACAAAAACTGCCGTTCCTATTTTCTTAATTTTTTCCCTCAATTATATACTCCCCTTCAATCATCTGTACTTCTAAAATAAATATTGCGCCCCCCGCAAACTTGTCTATTCTATCTTTATTATTTTATTCATTTACTAACATTATTGTCTTTAATTGTATCAAACTATTTCTTTCTTTACAATCCTTAATACCAATGCTCTACACACACAGTATCGCTGTCCTTTGGAAGATATCTTTCATAATCTGCTCGTTCTATCCTTATTACAAGCTCACATTCTTTATGTCGTCTTTTAAAACCTTTAGAAAATACTAACTTGTAGCGGTCGGATTCGGCTTTGATTCTAAGCAGTTTGGACAACTTTACTAAATAGTATCCTTTTACTTTCCTAGCTTTTGTCTTACCTAATAAATTCCAACTTCCGTCTATCGCCTGACTGTATACTTTAACATTAGAAAACCGGATTAATAGTAAAATGATAAAAATCCCTGCTACTGCCAATACATTTTTAAAAGGAAATCTTGTTCTTTCCTTGCTATTTTGTAAAACGTTTTCTACTATCTTTTCTTCCATTTCCTTAGATAATTGATTCATTTTGTTTTCGGATTGTTCCATCATGAACATCTCTTCCATTGCAACATTTTCCGACTTTTGAATTGGGTTATTAGAGGTATGCGGTGTGTCTGGTTGCAGTGGTTCTTCAGGCTCCGGTGTGTCTGGTTGCAGTGGTTCTTCAGGCTCCGGTGTGTCTGGTTGCGTAGGTTGAATCCCTACCTGAATTGGTGTATCAGTATAAGCAATCACTCCATTCTCCATATAAGATAAATCAATCTTTGTCTGATCCAATGATAAGTTTTTTTCATTTAAAATCACATATTCCTTAATATCTAATGATCTGGAATGGTCATTATAAATGGCATCTACGATCATGCCTTTCTTTTTAAAGTTTTCAGCTTTATGATAAGCGGTCTTATCTGGTGGTACGACAACCTCAATTGCTTTTAGTATTTTTGCCTCTGCTTCTGATACAGTTCTTTTATTACTATTTCCTGCATGATCCTTAATTGTTACAATGTAATTCCCATCTTGGGTAATTCGGTATTCATTTGATGTATGTTTTTGCTCTTTCTCATAGGAAAAGCGAGTTAAAATTTCTATTACCCCTTCATGTTCCAACATAATCTCGGCAATGCCGCTTAATTCATCCGTTCCGTTGTAACTCATAATTCGATAACCATCTTGCTTCCATTTTGTATCAAGTACGGTATTTATGGTTGGTATTTCTTTGTCAATTTTCGTAACCTGAACTACTTGAGCTGTAACATTTCCCGATTTGTCATAAGCTGCAACGATAAATTTTTGGTTTTTTGTAGCAGTGAAAGTAAAATGATACTCGCCATTTTCATCTATTGTAAAGGTCTGTTCTTTTTTATTAAGCGTCATTTTTTCGATTTTGGAATCTTCATCAATAGCTGTAACTGTAATCGCTGCATCGGTATTCTGCCAGATTATAGGATTTCCTTCTACCTTTAACCAAGGTGCACTAAAATCCAAATTTGCTTCGGATATGGACTGAGTTGTTATATTTCCAGCCTGATCCGTAATGGTTACGATATAATCACCGTTTTCAAAAATTTTATAGTTTCCTTTATAATTAAATTTAGCCTTTTCGTATTCAAAGTTAGAAAGTATACTTTCTTTTCCCTGATAAGTTACAGATACCTTTGCTATTTTACTTAACTCATCGAATCCATTCACCCTTAAATTACGGTAATCCTTAAAAATCATACTCCACCATGACTTTGAGATATCCGTATTCAGTACAGGTGCATCTTTATCTATTTTAATTACCTTAATGATTTCTGTAGTGGAATTTCCAGCTTCATCCACTGCAGTAACCGTAAATTCTTGATTTTTTGTCGCCTCAAAAGTAAAATAAAACTCACCGTCTTCATTTTCCTTAAAATCCTTTTCTATTTTATCCAATGTCATTTTTACTATTTTTGTCTCTGCATCGACAGCAGTCACTTGAATCGCAGCATCGGTATTTTGCCAGATTGTTGGATTGCCTTCCACTGTAATGACCGGCATACTGCCATCCAGATTATTTACTACAACCGTATCATTTGAATAAGCTTTATTGTTAACCAAATCGGCTCCCCTCACACGATAAATACCATTCTCCCTGACAGTGTATTCAATAATTACTTTACTTTCTCCTTGTTCTCTTACTTCTTCCTCTGATGGCATCTGATTATTTAAATCAGCACTAGTTTGATTTTCCGCAGCTACTAGCACCCGCTTTCTTGCTACTTTTGTCAGTGTTTCTTCTTTTATATTTTCTTCATCGGATGTTTCTGCTTCTTCCTTACAGGTGTCCGGTTCTTCCCCATTTTTCAGAATTTTGTATTGCGTTTGGTAATCTTCCCATTCTTCATGTTTATTTAATTTTTGTAATTCCGCCTCAGAAAATCCGCTTTGACTGTCTTCAATCACGGTTCGGATTACATAACCCTCACCGGTGCTGATATAATTATCCTGAGAGGAAATGGATTCAATTATTAAATTTGGTGCTTCAGGGTCGATATTATCAACTTCTAAGGCTTCTTCATCTAGCATACGTATGTAATTCCCTGCTTTATCAATTACTTCTGTTTTAAAACAATTATTCTTATGAACATCATATGTAGTTTCTTCTATTGTAATTTCCCCACTAAATTTACCTTTTTTAATTGGTTCAAAATACCCTTTTTCATCTTTAGCCCAAACATTTATTTCGCTTAATCCTGACTCATTATCTGACCCATAGCTGGTGACTTCCACACCTGTTGCTTCATCTACCCATTGAATCGTATCCGGTTCTATACCTATCGTACTTCCGTCCGGCTTAAACGCATCATAATTATTCACCTTTAGTACTTTACTCACTGCTTGAAACCCAACCTGATCGTTTACTACAATTCGGTAATATCCATTATCTGTTACTGAAATCTCTCTGCTAGCCTGATTTACGCCATTGAAAGATTCTGTTTTATAAGTCATCCAAGAATTTATGTCTGTTTTATCTTTTGTATACTGTAACTCTATGGTATTGACACCACTTTGTACATCATCTGCTTTTACCATCATTTGTATCGGAACTTTTGTCCAATCAATTGTATTCGGTGTCAATGATAAGTTAATTGGCGAAGAATCATCTACCTTTATTGTTATATCCTTAACTGGCCTTGTCATACCACCTGCATTGTCTGTGGCATAACAAATAAATTGGTTAGATCCCTCATTTGTGACTTTAATGCTTCTTTTGTCTCCTACAGTTGCATTATTATTCACTGTGATAGATTTTACGCCTGAACCTCCTGTGTCCGATGCAGTTAGATTCAAATTTGCTGATTCCTTGTACCATCCATTCAAAAAATTTCCTGTAACAGCATGGGAAAGTTTTGGATCGTAAACATCAATATTAGTTACCTTAAAAACAGAACTTATTGTCGTATGTCCTACCCGATCAGTTGCCATTACCCGATAATATCCGTTATTAGTTGCGTAGATTGATGTCACTGTCTCTAATGCTGTGCTGCCCATATATTTTACCATTCTATAGTCTGTCCATAGACTGTTATTTAATGAATACTGAACTTTTAACGATTCAAGTCCTGAGTATGTATCCTGCCCTTTTACGGTTAGCTGCACATTATTTTTTGTCCATTCCGTTGGAGCCGTGACCGACACATTTATCGGAGCCGACGCATCTACGCTGAGTGAAATTGCCTTTGTGCTTTCTATATTCCCAGTACCATCTACACTATAATAATAATAGATATTATTTCTTCCTTCTGCTACATTTATCACTTCTCCATTTTCAATGTTTACATTATTACGGTACAATTCCCCTATCCCTGTTAAATTATCCATACTACTGATTGTTAAACTTGTATCATCCCTATACCAGCCATTGATAAGAATACCATTAATCGTTGCCGTAGAAATTGGCGCAGTATAGTCCATCCGCTTAGTAAAGTAGGCCGTTGCATTAAAAGCGCACTTATCATAAATAACAGCACGATAACATCCATATCCCTCTTCAGTCGTCGTAAACTGGCTCGTATAAGAATTTTGTGTATCACCGCTTGCCACAGAGTCTGCCTTTAATGTCTCCCAATTCGTGCCGTCATTTGTTTTTTGCCATACCACACGAGAAATTCCTGATTGTTGATCATAAGCATTCACGGTAAAGGTAAGGCTTTTTACGTTCGTCCATGGACCGTTTTGAGTATCATAATGATTCGTAACAGAAGTAGTATACGTCGGTTTTTGTCGATCTATCGGAATACTAATTTTTTTAGATTTTGGCCATGTTAGACGTCCGTTTGTGGATAGCTTTACCGTTACATTTTTATAAATACCGTCCACTTCCAACCCATAACTCATATTTTCTTTATTGGGAGTGAAAGGAAACACCCAGCTTTTCAAACTTTTAATAAAGTGGTCAGGACAATTTTTATCACATCCATTATATTCGTCAGAGCCTGTATACCAAGTTCGTAGAACCCCTGTTGATTCATTATAATTGCTTACAGTTGCTTTCACACATACTCCATATCGGTACCATCCATTATCTGACACTCCCTGACCATTGTCACATGTATAATGAGAAGTATCTATATCCTTGTATTTAGAAGGTGCTGCATTTAACCTGTCTAAAATTTCTAAGACCAATGACTGGCCATATGCCGTCTGCGCCTCAAGTACCAATTGTTGTTTTGATAATAAGGAGGATATTTGATCAGACTGTTGATCCGGTTGAATCGTAACCGTAATGAATGGTAATGTAAGTTCACCATTTTCATACTTTTCTTTTAATTCATCCATTAAAATATAATCTTGAGGAAGAGTTAATTGATAGCAATAAGAAATATAATCCGTTGTTAAAATATCATTTTCACATATCCAAACAGCGTCTATCTCCACTATTTCATTATTCACGTTCAATATTGAAATTTTTGTCGGTAAAGAAAGAGCATTTCGATCCGAAATCGCAATCTCTCCAAAAGGCTCTTGTCTATACAAATCATATTCCTCAAAACCAACTATAATTGTTTCATTTTGCTTTTGCTTTTCCTGTTCCTCTGCTAATGTTTTCTTAATCGCAGCCTCTTTCTCCGTTATTGTGGTTGCTTGGTTTTCTATTGTACTGTCTGTTTGTTCATTACTCTTTCTTGTATCCTTGCTTTCTTCGCTCTCTTGCGCAGCTTTGTCATCAATGCTCTCGGCGCGCTCCGACTCTCTTTCGTTTTCTAAACCCTCTTCACTCTCTGACACACCCTTTTCTGTGCTTTCTTCGTTTTCTTGCTCTTGTATTTTTTCAACTATTTGTGTGCCGTCAGTTGTCTTATCACTATCTGCTTGTATATTTATTTTTGTTTCAATTTCTATTTTCTCATCCGTTTCTTTCGTCTCAGCTAAACCGTTTGTCATTCTAAACATGCCTTCAGACTGTATATTTTCTATTTGTACACTTTCTGCCATCACATTTTTACTAAACATGATAGGCATTAATATGATACCTGCCAGCGAGACAGCTATGTATTTTTTTAATTTCCTCATTGATATACCCTCTTGAAATAATAATGATAAGCCTACTTTTTCAGATCTTGCAGGCTTGTGTTTTAAGTAGTAAAATATATCTATCTATTATTCTATAAAGCCATTTTTTAGAGTTCCTCCTTTCTTATTCTTTCGCTCTAAGTTAAATATTGACAATTTTGCTCCATAATTGGGGGAATAAATACATTTAAGATGACAGGATAATAAGAAAAATATGAAACATATTTCCAATGATATAAATCTAGATATAATATTAATACAAAAGCTCATATAAAAATAGTACAACGAATAGACATGTTAAATATTGTAAAGAAATAAATATAAATTTAAAAATGGAAAACTCTCTGAATTATAGAGATAGATTTAATCAGATAAAATCATAAGCGTAAAGATATTAAAATTATTTATTAAAATTTAACTTAGAAACTTACTATAAAAAGAATAAATTATTTAGTAGCTCTATATTACAATAAGATTTCACATAATGCAAGCGGATAATGCAAATTATATAATTTGATTCTTAGAATAACTTCTTCTTATTGTATTTTTGCTCATTTCGAACAATTGAATTTTCTTAGGATTCATACACTTTATCATTTTGTGATCGTTATGTATTTCTTGTAAAAAGAATAGAGCCGCACACTGATACAGCGTCACAGCTCTATTATTTAACCGAAATATCCGGCTATTCTTCTGATTCTTCAAGAAGCGCCGCCGAATACTTATCTAAAATAATCTGCTGAATCTTCTCTCTTGTGTCAGAGTTAATTGGATGAGCAATATCTCGATATTCTCCATCTGATGCTTTTCTACTTGGCATAGCAATAAACAAACCTTTTTCTCCTTCAATTACCTTAATGTCATGAACTACAAATTCATCATCAATTGTAATTGAAACTACTGCTTTCATTTTTCCTTCTTTCGCTACCTTGCGCACACGCACATCTGTAATTTTCATGTCTCGTACCCCTTTCATCTGCCATTGATTTTAGCTATAAAACATACCTCTCGTTTTTCTCAACCACAATTTTTATTCCATCTTCACCACAGTGGTATGAGTTAGCTCGAATTGTATCACGACTCTCAACAATACAATTCTCTATATGAATATTATCGCCAAGATAAACATCATTCAATATGATAGAATTCTTTATAACACAATTGTTTCCTACAAAAACCTTTTTAAACACAATAGAATTTTCAACCTGTCCGTTAATGATACAGCCGCTGGATATCAGACTATTTTTAACATCTGCACCAGGGTTGTACTTTGCGGGCGGCAAATCATCCACCTTTGAATAAATATCAGGATATTGTTTAAAGAAATAATCTCGAATTTCTGGCTTTAAGAAATCCATATTAGTTTTAAAATAGGCCTCGACAGTTGATATATTACTCCAGTAATCCTTTATTTTATAACCATAAATACGTTTTAGATTCTTATACCGGATTAAAATATCCTTGACAAAATCATGCCTGTCCTCCTGTGCGCATCGCTCAATTAATTCAATGAGCTGGCGGCGTCTTATTACATAGATGCCTGTAGATATTGTATTTGATCTAGCAACCATAGGCTTTTCGTCAAATTCTTCAATTCTAGCATCTTCATTCATACGTAGTACTCCAAAACGTCCCACATCTTCACTGGCAGGCATATCCTTACAAACCACAGTAATATCAGCTTTTTTAGAAATATGATACTCCAAAACCTTATTGTAATCCAATTTATAAATGCAATCTCCAGATGCAATTACCACATATGGCTCATGACTATTTTTTAAAAAACTTAAATTTTGATAAATTGCATCGGCCGTTCCTCTAAACCACCAACTGTTATCTATTGTAATAGTTGGTGTGAATACAAACAGCCCGCCTTGCTTTCTGCCAAAATCCCACCATTTTGAGGAACTTAAATGCTCATTCAGGGATTTCGCATTATATTGTGTCAAAACGGCTACCTTTTGAATATGAGAATTAGACATATTACTTAAGGCAAAATCAATGCTTCGATAGCAGCCCGCAATAGGCATTGCAGCAATGGCACGTTTATTAGACAATTCTCTCATTTTATTATTATTGCCGCCTGCTAATATGATACCGATTGCTCTCATCGTCTGTCACCTGCCTTAATCAATGTTTCTCCACCTGCCAGAATGGAATCCGGATAATCTTCCACTTTTGTAACCCCGGATATCGCTGTGTTTTTTCCAATCTTAACATTAGAAGGAATAATTGAATTTTCACCTATTGTAACTAATCCAAATGCATAGACATTTGGTTTTAATTTATTCGGAACCTCTTCACCAATTCCAAGTTCAACATTATTTCCAATTACTGAGCACTCAGCAATAATGGCTTTATTTATAATACTATTATCACCTATCTCCGCATCTTTCATTATAATAGAATCACGGATGACTGCTCCTTTTCCAATGGTAACTCCTGAGCCAATAACAGAATTGTAGACTTTTCCGTAAATACTTGTCCCCTCACCAATAATACTCTTTTCTATATTAGATTCGCCCGAAATATACTGCGGGGTAATCCTGTCACTTTTTGTATAAATTCTCCAAAACTCCTCATAAAGATTAAATTCCGGAATCAAATCAATAAGCTCCATATTTGCTTCCCAATAGGAGGCTAATGTACCAACGTCCTTCCAATAACCATTATATTCATAGGCAAACAGGTTACCTCCCTGTTCATGGCAATATGGTATAATATGTTTACCAAAATCACAAGCATTTTGCTCTGATAACGTGATCAATGCTTCCTTGAGTACTTTCCAAGAAAATATGTAGATACCCATAGATGCAAGATTACTACTTGGATTTTCTGGCTTTTCCTCAAATTCGATGATTTTATTTTCGTCATCTGTAATCATAATTCCAAATCGGCTTGCTTCCTCCATTGGCACAGGCATAACTGCAATGGTTATATCCGCATTCTTTTCTTTGTGAAAATCAAGCATAACCTCATAGTCCATTTTGTATATATGATCACCTGATAAAATAAGAACATATTCCGGATTATACGATTCCATATAATCCAAATTCTGATAAATAGCATTAGCTGTTCCTGTATACCACTCACTGTTTCCGCTTTTCTCGTAAGGCGGAAGAACTGTAACACCTCCAATATTTCTGTCCAAATCCCATGGAATACCAATACCAATATGTGCATTCAGTCGTAACGGCTGATATTGTGTAAGTACACCAACTGTATCAATTCCAGAGTTTATACAGTTACTTAACGGAAAATCAATAATTCGGTATTTCCCACCAAAACTAACCGCAGGTTTCGCTACTTTCGAAGTTAGTACCCCTAATCTGCTTCCTTGCCCACCGGCAAGCAGCATCGCTATCATTTCTTTTCTGATCACGTAATCACCTCTTGTTGTTTTAGTAAATTTATATCATAAACCAACGTGATGTTTATGAATATTTCACAATAAACTTTTTAAAGTCAAATTGTTTATAGTTATTATAACATAAATACTATAAATAATGAATAAATTTTATGAAATAATTATAATTTCATAGATTAGAACTTTTTAAATTTAATTATATAAACTTATTTTAGTTTTTACTATTTAAAATTAATTTTTAAAGGTTGATTTTCGCATTCTTTCAATATAATTAAAGATAATTAGTTTTTAACTTTATAATTCCTATATAATTTAAAAATACTAAAAAACTCTATTTTTATAAATATTCTTATTCATTATAATATATGTACAAGCCAATTATTTATGACTTAATTAAATAATTACTTAATAATAATTTATGTCATACTTGCAATGTAGGTAGTTATATAATTATTAAACATGCATAATTAAATTATGTTTTGATAATATGTATCTAATATACAAAGCTACTGTATACCACCTTTTGTATATATTCTTAGAAAAATACAAATTGACATACTATGTATATTCTCTTATAATAATATTAGTAATTATTATCATAATATAAAATTTATAACTACGTTCGCATGGAATCATTTTAATTATGATTCAATTTATGCGAAATATCTTGAAAGGAGGATTATTATGCAAGCCTTAAAATACAGCAGGCAGCGAGAGGCAATTAAAGAATTTTTGTTAAGCAGAACTGACCATCCAACCGCAGATACTGTATATACAAATATACGTCAGGAATTTCCGAATATAAGTCTGGGAACTGTATATCGCAATCTTTCACTTTTGGCAGATATTGGCGAAATATTAAAAATCTCAACAAGTGAGGGGGGCGACCGCTTTGATGGCAATACAATGCCGCATTATCATTTTATTTGCACCAAGTGTAATAGTGTTATAGATTTAGATCTTAAAAACATGGAGCATATTAATGAATTGGCCTCTGTTAACTTTAACGGAAAGATAGAAGGACATATTGCACATTTCTATGGTCAGTGCGAGAAATGTATTAGCAAGCATTAAATTTTAAAAATTTCACAAACTACTATTGACACATTTTATCAATTGTGATAAATTAATATTAGTAACTATTACTGATTAGCAATTAAAATTGAAAAGTTGTCAATTGCTAATAAAAATTAATCTAATATTAAAATTCATATAAGAAAAGGAGATTTTAAAATGAAAAAATTCGTATGTCAAGTTTGTGGTTATGTTCATGAGGGAGATTCTGCTCCGGAAAGCTGTCCAATTTGTAAGGCACCAGCAGAAAAATTTACCGAACAGGTTGGAGAAATGACTTGGGCTGCTGAGCATGTTGTAGGTGTTGCTCAGGGTGTAAGTGAGGATATTCTAAAAGATTTAAGAATGAATTTTGAAGGTGAATGTTCAGAGGTCGGTATGTATCTTGCTATGTCAAGAGTAGCCTTTAGAGAAGGTTATCCAGAAATTGGTTTATACTATGAAAAGGCTGCTCATGAAGAAGCAGATCATGCTTCCCGATTTGCAGAATTACTTGGTGAAGTAATCACTGACAGCACAAAGAAGAATCTTGAGCTGAGAGTTGCTGCAGAGAATGGTGCTACCGCTGGTAAGTTCGACCTTGCTAAACGTGCAAAAGCTGCTAACCTTGATGCAATTCATGATACAGTTCATGAAATGGCAAGAGATGAAGCTCGCCACGGTAAAGCATTCCAAGGCTTATTAAATAGGTATTTTGGTTAATTGATTCATAAAATATTTAAAATTGGTTATTTTTTAGTATAGCTTATTTCTTTCCAAATAAAAAAATGGTTTCTACGCATTTCTGTGTGAAACCATTTTTTTCTATTACAAAATTTTCTAATTATTCTGTTGCAAACAAAGCTTCAAATTCTTCTCTTCCAATTTTTTCTTTTTCAAGAAGTACCTGTGCACAGCTATGAAGTACCTTTTCATTTTCTCGTATCATAGTTCTTGCTTTATCATAACACTCATCAATAATGCGCTTTACTTCTGCATCTATAATGGATGCTACATTTTCACCGTAGCCCCTTGTATGAGCCAGATCACGGCCGATGAAAACCTCATCATCATCTCCGCCGCCGTAGTCAATTAAACCAACCTTGTCTGACATACCAAATTTAGTTACCATTGATTTTGCAATTCTGGTTGCCTGCTTGATATCTTGTGATGCACCTGTTGTTATATCATCAAATATCAGTTCTTCTGCAACTCTTCCACCTAGGTCAACAACAATATCCTGAAGCATTCGCCCCTTGGTATTAAACATCTCATCCTTTTCCGGAAGTGGCATGGTATAACCTGCTGCACCCATTCCTGTAGGAATGATGGATATTGTATAAACAGGTCCAACGTCAGGAAGCAAGTGAAATAGGATTGCATGCCCAGCTTCATGATATGCAGTAATTTTCTTTTCCTTTTCAGTCATAACACGGCTCTTCTTCTCTGTTCCAATTCCAACCTTAACAAAGGAATGATTAATGTCCTCTTGCTGTATATAGGTTCTTTCTTCTCTTGCTGCAAAAATAGCTGCTTCATTTAATAAATTTTCCAAATCTGCACCTGTAAATCCGGCAGTTGTTTGTGCTATCATGCTTAAATCCACATCATCACCAAGAGGTTTGTTCTTGGCATGAACCTTAAGTATTTCTTCACGTCCTTTTATATCCGGACGACCGACTCCGACTTTTCTGTCAAAGCGTCCCGGCCTTAAGATAGCAGGGTCTAATATATCCACTCGATTAGTTGCAGACATGACAATGATTCCTTCGTTGACACCAAAACCATCCATCTCAACCAAAAGCTGATTAAGCGTTTGCTCTCTTTCATCATGTCCGCCACCCATTCCTGTTCCTCTTCGTCTGGCTACCGCATCAATTTCATCAATAAAGATAATACACGGTGCATTCTTCTTCGCTTCCTCAAATAAGTCTCTTACTCTGGAAGCACCAACACCGACAAACATTTCTACGAAATCAGAACCTGATATACTAAAAAACGGCACACCTGCCTCACCTGCAACCGCCTTGGCAATCAAGGTTTTTCCGGTTCCCGGAGGGCCTACCAGTAATACACCTTTTGGAATTCTTGCTCCAACCTGAATATATCTTTTCGGATTCTTAAGGAAATCAACAATTTCCTTTAGCTCCTCTTTTTCCTCGTCAAGTCCTGCTACCTCTTTAAACGTCACTTTTTTTCCATCATCTGTACTCATCTTGGCACGGCTTTTTCCAAAGTTCATAACCTTACTTCCACCGCCACCGCCTGCTGCCTGGTTGCTCATAAGCGTAAATAATAAAAATACGATGACAAAAGTGACCAAACAAGGAAGTAGGGTTGTTGTTATCCAACTTTGTCTTGAAACATCATTGACCACCGGATCAATTCCATATTGCTGCAATAATTCTTCCGCCTTATTAACATCAGTCACATATAAGGTTTTTATCACATTATTTTCTAATACTATATCAACCTGTCCTGTAGGCTGCTCGCTATTTGGATTAATCTGCGCGCTCACCACCTTAGAGGCCGTAAGATCCTCCGTTAGTTTTCCGATTGTATAATTATTGTCACGTTTTACACTGTCATTAACCAAAATAGCAACCATTAAGGCTACTACTAAGATTAACAGATAAAAACCAATCCCTTTAAATTTTCGATTCATTTCATTAACCTCCCATCACAGCTTTTTCGCTCCCTATTCCTCTACTACTCCGATAAATGGTAAGTTTCTATATTTTTGTGCATAGTCTAAACCATATCCAACCACAAACTCATCCGGTATGTTAAAGCCCACATAGTCAACAGTTACATCCGTAACACGTCTTTCTGGTTTATCAAGTAAAGTACAAATTTTAAGGCTTTTGGGATTTCTCTTTTTTAAGATTTCAACCAGATAACTAAGTGTTCTTCCAGAATCAATGATATCCTCTACTATAATTACATTTTTACCTTCTAGTGATTCATCCAAATCCTTAATAATTTTAACAACACCGCTTGATTGCTTCTCACTACCATAACTTGAAACAGACATAAAATCCATAGATAAGGGCAACGTTATTCTCTTTGCAAGCTCGCACATAAAGAATACTCCACCCTTTAACACACAAATTACATGAACTTCCTGACCCGCATAATCTTTACTGATTTGCTCTCCAACTTCCTTTATTCTCTTATCGACCTCTTCCTCCGACACTAATACTCTAATCTTATCAGACATTATTCTTTTCCTCCATTTACTTGTACTTTTAAAACCTTCTTGGTATCCAGACTTATTTTATATTTTTCGCTGATTCGATATCCAACCGCCCAAATAATATGATTATTGTCACATAGCAATGGGATACTATCTCGTTTCTCTTTTTCTATTTTTTCATCTATAAAATAGGATTTTAACTTTTTTGTACCACCACAAGAATTGACTACCAAATAATCTCCTGCTTCTTTGGTTCTTAATCGCAAATCATTCCCTATTTTATCATAATCGAACCATTTCGTATATATATTTTCTGGAATAATTTGATTTTTTTCATACTGTTCCAGACTAAATTCAAATTTATAACCCATAAATAAATAACTCCCTGGTGCTTGAATCAATATTTCTTCTTTTTCTAACAACAAAGCTTTGCTTTTAAAGCCTATAATAATTTCATTATATCCACGGCTTGCCTGTAGGGTATTTGGAAGATGAATTGACTTTCCTGTATGATTATTGACCAATGTTAATATACAATCAATGTGTTTATTTGTAATATCCTTAAGACCTTTCTGATAACTTTCAAGACATTTTCTTATTATATTCTTCTTAATAACATCTGATACATGAATAAACTCCGGAATACGAATTACCATATTTTCATCTTTACGTAAAACACATTTACTATATACCTTATCCGTCTCTTCTTCTAAATATTCCCATGTCTCATAAATTATTCTAGAAGCCTGGTCAATGTGTGTCAGTGCTTGTTTATTAATATTTTTCTGTACATATGGAAGAACATTTAGTCTGAGTCGGTTTCTTGTATAATCTTCCTCAAAATTAGTCTGGTCAGTACGGTATGCTATGTTATGCTCTGCCAGCCAAGTCTCTATTTCCTTACGTTCTATACACAACAGAGGACGAATAATATTAAATCTTACGGGTAAGATACCGCTAAGCCCCTTTAAGCCGCTTCCCCGAAATAAATTAAACAGCATTGTCTCTGCATTATCATTCTTATTATGCGCAACCGCAATCTTGTTACAGTCAAATTCCTTTCGAACATTCTCGAAAGCTTGATACCTTATGATTCTTCCCATCTCCTCGGTTCCAAGACCGTTCTTTTTAGCCTCTGTTGCAACATCATAAGAAAATCTGCGAAATACAAGCTTATACTGCAGAGCCATTTTTTCAACAAACTCGGCATCTTTTTCACTTTCAATTCCTCGTATACCATGTTCGATATGTACAACATAAAGCGTAATTGGTATCGTTTTCTTAACCTCCAGCAAAATATTCAAAAGACAAACAGAATCAGCCCCTCCCGACACCCCAACAATAACCTTGTCATTTGGAAGAAGCATTCTATTCTCCACGATATATTTAAGCACCTTGTTTACCATATATTCCACCATTCATTCAAACGCTAAAAGCTTACTATAACTGTACTGTATATCGTAACAAAATATATTGTAAAAATCAAATATTATTTCCCCCACATTCCGGCAACCAGTATTGTCATATCATCTCCCACGCATCCATTGTTATATTCCAATACTCGTTCCAGCAGCCTAGAAGCCATTTCCTTTGGATTATTGCTATCAATTTCTGCAATGATATCCTTTACCATTTCTTCTCCACATTCTGGCGCAAATGCATCAATAATACCATCAGTTACCATGATTATGTAGTCACCATCATACAGTTTTTTAGACATTGCTTTCATTTCAATGTCATAGATAAGACCTGCTGGTAGTGTGGATGCCTCAATCATTTCAACCCAGTTTTTACGCTTAATAAAGGACTGTGATGCACCGACCTTAACAAATTCACACAAACCATTATATAAATCAATTTCACACATATCAACTGTTGTAAATAAAGGCTCGTCCGCTTTGACAACTAAGAGCGAATTTATCATCTTTATTGCAGCTTCTTTTACAAAACCCGCCTCTGTCAACTCTTCAATCAGTTCAATTACCTTTTCGCTTTCACTACAGGCATTAAGACCGGAACCCATTCCATCTGCCAGACATATAATTTTTTTACCTTCTTTGTCCTCCATGAAAGAAAAGTTATCTCCTGATACCCTTTCATTGTCTTTTATCTTTCTTGCAACTCCATATAGCATTTTGAAATTAACGTCCTCTACCAAGGTGACAGGATACCAATCACCATTCACTACATTTTTGCAATCCTTTCCAATCGTATATTTCAAGTTGCAAATACTTCCTAACATATTTGCAATCTCTTTCGTTGGAATGCACCTACCATTCTTGGTTTTTATGGTAAGCCGCATTTCCTTTCTCTTGTCTGTACGATTGATTAGAAATATATTTTTTACAATTATTTTATTGTTTCTTAGAATAAATCGAATGTTTCGCTCGGTTGCATCATTTAGTTTTTCTACAAGGCATACCTCATCCTTTATCTGCATAATTATCTGAGACATTGCTTTTAACTGCTCTGTAACCGCTTCTCTTGCTGAGATTATTTTGTTATTCCATTTTAAATTCATCCGTTCTTTTTGGAATAAAATGCGAGTTTCCTCCAATATTTGAGCAGCTGCAATACACCCCTTTGTAAAACCATGCTCAAGATCTTTGTAGCCTTCGCTCTCCTCTTCATCTATTTTAGTCAAAATATCATATGCAGTCTGATATGTTTTAAAATAGTTTTGCTCCCAGCATAGTTCACATTTGGGACATTCCTTACAAAATTTTTCTCCCAAACTCTCGAATATATTATTAAGCTCTTGTTCAGAAAGCTTGTCCTGTCCCTTAGGCAAACTAGAAAAACTGGCTGCTAACTCATCAAATGCTTTAGCAAGCGTTACAAGTTTTTCCTTATTAAGCTCCCCATTTAAAAATACGGCCTCATCAGCTACATTCGCTTTCATTTATTCCCCTCCCGCCCTAATAGCAGTGAGAATATTATAAATATAATTTGCTGAAATCTTTGTCAAAACGTTGTAAAGATTTAAAAAAGTTTTTGACAAAATATTGCAATTGCAGGCTCTAAAAGGTCTTTCTTATGAAAGTACAAAGGACAAGTGCGCATCCTGCGGAGCATTTTTATGTAATAGGACGCCATTTCCTATTACATAAAAAAAGTGCTCCCAAAAGGAACACTTCAACGAAGTAGCGGAAAAGGGATTTGAACCCATGACACCACGGGTATGAACCGTGTGCTCTAGCCAACTGAGCTATTCCGCCATAACTGACGAAATCCATTATACCCAATTCCACTGCTTTTTGTCAAGTTAATTTTTCGACTTAAATATTATTTCATCATCATAAACCAACCCAAGTTTATCTTTTGCTACATCCTCAATGTATTTTTTTGTTTCCACATATTTTGCATACTCTTCTAAATCTTCCTGCCGATCTAATTCTTCATCACGTTCTTTGACAAGCTGGGTTTCCTTTTGAATGTATTGTTCGTTTTTATCATAAAGCTCTACACTCTTGATTGATACTACAACTAGTAGCATAATTACAACTGCACTGATGGACAGTATACCAAATTTATTTTGTTTTCTCCGCTTACGCTTCATACGAGACATACATTCACCCACTTTCGCCTTTTTGCTTGCTTTCCTTTTTATGTCTGACTAGCATAATTTTAACAGCTTTGTAATATTTTTTCAATATTTTTGAGCACATTTTAATAATCCATTTTATGGGTGCTGTTAAAAAATCCTTTATTTTGTTCAATATCTTAGATATGTATTTCACTAGCAGACTGCTTATTGTAAGATTGTATATCAGCATTCCTAAAATAATTGCTAAAATAGCAAAACCTCTGAGGATTCCATCATTTCTAATGTAAATAATATGAAACACAAAGAAACCGCAAACTACCCAATAGATAAAATCTTCTATACCAATCGCAATTACTCCATGCTTTACTATTCTTCGTAATATCCTAATTAAATCATAACTCGATATTACTGCAATCCCAGTTAATACACAACATCCAAAAAAATATGACTCATTTATAATATTTTGGCTCATTTTGCACCTACTTAAATAATCTTCCAAGGAATGATTCGCCCTGCTTGTTATATCCGGCAATTTCAGAGTATGTAAGGCTATCTATTCTTCCTTCTATTTCCACCTCTCCTTTCTCCAAAGTTAGACGGTTTACGTGTAAATCATTCCCTTTTATCATAAGCATGCCTTGATCTGTCTCCAACAATATTTCCGAAATATCAAAAGATAAAACATCCGAAACTCCATTGATAATACCTGTCCTTCTATTGTTTAAAGTAAGCTTGTGAGCCTTTGGCATCGGTTTTTCTTCCACTAAATATCCCTCCTTACATCAATTGATAAGAATTCTTCCAAGTTAGCATCATTCTTATAAATTATATTAGGAGGGATATCATAATATGCCATTATAAATATTTGTATAATTCTTTTGCCTCATCTTTTTTGACCGTCTCTTGGACATCTGTTACTTGGACTTTAACGGCCTTGGTTCCAAACTGTATCTCAATAATATCGTTTTCTTTTACGTTAACGGAAGCCTTGGCAGGCTTACCGTTTACAAGAACACGTCCCGCATCGCATGCTTCATTTGCTACCGTTCTGCGCTTTATTAAACGAGATACCTTTAAATATTTATCTAATCTCATGTTATTTCTCCTTACAAAACAATATCACTCTTCCTCTTATATTGGTAAACATCTTGCACAGAATAATTTATATAATAGGAAAATCAGAATAATTTCCAATTATATAAAAAGCTGCTGCAAACCACAATTCAGTGCTTCGCAACAGCCTTTTATCATTTTTATGCGTTGATGATATCTTTTAAAGCTTTTCCTGCTTTGAATTTAGGTGCTTTTGAAGCATCAATCTTCATCACTTCACCAGTCTGTGGATTTCTGCCTTCTCTTGCAGCTCTTTCTGCAACTTCAAATGTACCAAATCCTACTAACTGAATTTTTTCACCTTTTGTCAGTTCTTCTGTAACTACGTCAACAAATGCCTTTAAAGCCTTTTCTGAATCTTTCTTTGATAATTCTGTTTTCTCAGCAATCGCTGCAACTAATTCTGCTTTGTTCATGGAAAACTCCTCCTCTAACTCTTTTCTTATAGTTTTTAATATTTTAAATTCACTAAAATTGAATTTTTATAAAACAAGCAAATACGCTACTTGCCTCTTTTCTATTTATATACGTTTCTGAACCATTTGTCAAGGAAATTCATGCATATATTAGTATTTTTCTGCTATTTTTAATTTTTATACCTTCTTTTGCTCTTCTATGCATAAAATCAGCTCATCCAACCTATCAGTAAGTGCCTGTTCCCCATGTACTTTACTAAGTTTTGCTATGGTTGCACAGTTCAGCAGCAAGTTTCCAATGGTTTCATCCAGCTTGCTATTATCTTGTACACTTTGCACTTCAATTTCATTTAGATTTTGTTTAATATTCTCAATTGTTTCTTCCAAATTTTGTGAAATACCATAAACAGAATCCATTTTTTTCAGTACTTTTTGCGCTCTGATTAATGCTGGCAATTCTATCGGAACTTCTCTTAATGGAGAGGTAATCCACGCTTGAGTTTCCTTTTCTTTCTGCTTAATCTCTTCCCAATTTCTTAAAACCTGTTCTGAGTCAGCTACATTAATATCGCAAAACACATGGGGATGCCGTCTTATCATCTTCTCACTGATTTCATCTATAACATTATCTACAGTGAAGCGCCCCTCTTCCTCTGCTATCTGGCTATGCATCATAACTTGAAGAAGTACATCTCCCAATTCCTCTATCAGATTGGTATCATCCTTTGTTTCCCTGTAAATTCGAATAGAGGCAGCTAATTCTGCTGCCTCTTCAATCATACATGGCCTTAAGCTTTCATGTGTTTGTTCCTTATCCCACGGACAACCATTTTCTGAACGCAGAGTCTTAATTATATTTCTAAGCTCTTCAAAACTATATTTTGCCATATTCTACTCCTACTTACATCTATAGCATTGCATTTATCATTTTCAATACTTCATCACCCAATTGTGCTGATTTGAGTTCTGCATCCTCTAAAGATGAGCCTTTAATTCCATAATAGAATTTTACTTTCGGCTCAGTTCCTGATGGTCTGACACAAACCCATGCATCATCACTAAGCTCATAATACAATACATTTGATATCGGAAGCCTCGTCGTACTAGTCTTTCCTGTATTCATGTCCTTTATTACATCTTTTTTATAATCTCGGGCTGCTAATACCGTATAATTACCAATCTTCTTTGGCGTTTCACTTCGTAGAGTTTCAAGAATAGTCTGAATCTTTTCTATGCCTTCGATCCCCTTTAATGTGATGGATTTGATATCATCCTTATAATAACCGTACTTCTCATACATTTGAATCATGGCATCCCAAAGTGTCATTCCCTTTGTTTTATAGTAAGCTGCTGCCTCGCAAAGAGCCATTGTAGCAACAATTGCGTCCTTATCTCTTGCATGTGTTCCGATTAAACAGCCATAGCTTTCTTCGAAACCAAACAGATAATGCCCTTTGCCGCTTTGCTCAAACCCTAAAATTTGCTGTCCAATAAATTTAAAACCAGTCAGTACTTCAATTAATTTAACGTCGTAATACTTAGCAATTGCATCCGCCATATTGGTAGTAACAATAGTTTTTATCAAAGCTCCGTCCACCGGAAGTCCTTTGGACTCTTTCATCTGTCCTATTTCGTAATCTGCAAGTAAACAACCAGACATATTCCCTGTGAGTGTTATATATTCTCCGCACTTTGAATCTTTAACATAGACACCCAATCGGTCAGCATCCGGATCAGTTGCCAGCACTAAATCAGCATCCTTTTCTTTGGCTAAGTCAAGTGCCAGCTTAAATGCTGCTTTATCCTCCGGATTTGGATAACTGACGGTTGGAAACTCTCCGTCTGGAAGCTCCTGTTCAGGTACTACATATACATTTTCAAAACCAAGCTCGTTCAAAACTCTTCTTGCAGGAATATTACCTGTTCCATGAAGAGGAGTGTAAACAATTCTAAGTTCTTTTTGAACCTCGTTAATGCTGTCTGAATGTAATACATTTTTCTTAAGCTCTTCAATATATGGAGTGTCAATGTCCTCTCCGATTACAGCATATAACCCTTGTTCTTTTGCTGATTGCTTGTCCATTGTTTTAACCGTATTAAAATCAACTACTTTTTTTACTTCATCCATAATACCAATGTCATGAGGAGGTGTAATCTGAGCGCCATCCTCCCAATATACCTTATAACCGTTATACTCCGGGGGATTATGACTTGCAGTAATGTTTATTCCTGCTATACATCCAAGCTTTCGAACCGCATAAGAAAGCTCAGGAGTTGGTCTGAGACTCTCAAAAACATAAGTCTTTATTTTGTTGGCACACAAGCATAAAGCTGCTTCATCAGCAAATTCAGGTGACATTCTGCGTGAATCATAAGCAATTGCAACACCCTTATTTTCACCCTGTACGCTCTTAATATAATTAGCAAGTCCTTGTGTTGTTTTTCTTACCACATAAATGTTCATTCGATTGGTACCTGCTCCGATAATACCTCTTAAGCCAGCCGTACCAAATTCTAAGTCAGCATAAAAACGTTCCTTTATTTCATCATTATTATTTGCTATGCTTTTTAATTCCGCTTTCGTTTCTGCATCAAAATATGGGTTATGCAGCCAATCCTCATAATTCTTCTTATAATCCATTTTTGTTCCTCCTTAAATACATAATGTATGAAAAACATTCTTCCCTTTCAATGCTTCCATTCTAATCACTCAATGCCTTATTTAAAGCATCGGTTAATACATTTGAAAGACTTGTACTGTCAGTTGTTTTATCTGTGTCCGTTAATGAACTGCTGCCTGTACTTGTTCCGGTTGAATTTGTGTCTCCTGTTTTATTAATCTCTGGCAGATTAATTCCTGAGCCTAATCCCCCTGTTGATGTACCATTTGTTGAAGAGTTTGTTGTTCCACTGCTTTTCGTTGAATTTGTGGTCGTACTGTCAGAGCTTGCATCCTTGGTTGAATCTGATGTACTTGAGCTAGAAGCGTCTTCTGCATTAATTTCTATTTCCGCATAGCTGCTGCCTACTACTATAGTTTGTGAAATATCAGAGTAACCCTCTGCTTTCACAATAATTCTATGTGCTCCATAATCAACAACAACCAGCTCACTATAGTCGGTTTTAGCCCCATCTACATATAGCGATGCTGTATTTGGTGTTATCGTAAATTTTAAGCTTCCTGATTTTTGTGTTTCGCTTTTTAAGTCTCCTACATCTACCACGGTTTGTTCAAAACGCTTTACTGCAATGCTTTTTGTTCCTCCAACTCCATCTTTAGCAATGGTTACCTTATGGTTTCCCTCAGAAGCTACCACCAGCATATCCTCGGTAATTGGCTTTGCACTTTCCTGTCCTACATCAATCCATCCTCCGATAAAACTGTCTTCGTTTTCGAGAATAATGTATCCATGCCCTTTTGTTACTATGACAGAGCAGATTTTCTTATTGATGCCTTTCACTGTAACAATATCAATTGGATTTAAGTCTAATAAATCTTTTTCCTCACCATTTGAGATAACAGTCAGGCTTTCGCCATATTTATACTTTTCTCCTGCTATATACATAATTTTTTCTGTTCTGTCATATGTTAAGTTCTCAACCTGGGTATATTCCCATGCATCTTCTGAAATCTCTATTTTTCTTGCTATTTTATCCTCAGAATTGTAATAAACATTAATTATTTCACCGATCTGTACCTGCTTGATTGCCAGCACACTGCTATATTTATCGGTAATATTGGTAGCCCCAGAATAGTTAATTGTAAACTTTTCTCCTGAATCTATTCTTTTAATTGTGACCGATTGGCTGCTTTCGTCAATATTGAGTAACACCCCACAATCTTCACTATTATAATTTTCCCCCCATGCTATGCTTTTGTCTGCAGCTACTAACTCAATTGTACTTGGACTATTTATATTTACTCTCTGGCATCCGCCTAATAATCCAACAGTTACAACAAAAAGCATTAATTTTACCCTTCCAGACACGATATCACCTCTTTTGTTCTCTATATCATTACGGTTATTATAACCTAATTTGCTTTAAAAGAAAACCTAAAACATTTCTATGATTTTATCTTATTTTATCATTTACTACATATAACTGCCAAATATTACTTTTAAAAAATTCCATTTTATTCTATTTTGTGCGGCAAGCATTTCTAGCTTTTCTATATTTTTTACTGGTGTCCACGCTTTATTGGAATTATAATAATGGTTTGCTATTTTCCAAAATTTTTCAGGATAAATAAATCGAATCAACAAATTTTCTATTTCATTTTTACTTAGATGTCTTACTTCATCATAGGTATTCAGCATATTTTTTCCAAGATCAATATCCCAATTATTTTTCTCTAATATTTTTCTCATAAAATTGTATAAATCCGTAACCTGAATTCCCACCCTGCACTTATCAAAATTCGTAATTGCAGGCAAACTCTTTGTAATGAGTACATTATGTTGATTATAATCACCATGACATACTGTATTTTGCCTTGCTGACTCTAAAACCAACTCATGATATTTTGACAACTTTAACCGCTCAACAGCGGCAGCTCCATCTTTTTGAAACATATTAAAAACATTAATAAAACAAATTTCATAATCTGACTTTTTATTTTTATCTCTTATAAAATTTCTAACCTTTTTTAGTTCCTTATTATGCTTCTCAAATTCTAATATTAAATCTTCATATCGATAGTTTTGTGTATTCTCTGATTGCCCTAATAACATATTGCAATGAATTGAGGCTAGTAAATTTACAGCTAATAATACTTCATTTTTATTTTTAACATCAATTTCTCTGCCCTCAAACCAATCTTTCATCACGTAGAGAGATTCATCCTTATCTTTTGTTATTAATTCTCCATCCCTATTTTGCACAAAGCAATCTATATCATAAAATTTTGAATTTTTCAGCATACTTTTAACATAGTTTTGAAAGTCTATTTTCTGACTATGGCAATTTAGTTCTTTAACAAGCTTTAACCCTTTGTCTGTTTCGCAAATAATACTTTGTCTTCCTTTATAAGTGCGAATCACATTTACATCATACTTTTCCCATATACCAAGCTCCTTATCACTCACCACAGATTCCCCCTATTAAATATTCTTCTCTATCTTATGTAGCTCATTAAGGAATTATGAATTAAGCATGACAAGATAAAAAGAAATGTAATGAGACAATTTATTTTGATTTTTTATTGTGGATGTTCGTAGAACTTTCCTATTAAATGAAAAAAGACGAGGTGCTTTGCCTTTTTACTTGGCAAATCACTCCGTCCCTTCTTTCATTTGAACTGCCTTATTTATCAGATATTCGTAATGATTACGATTTGGATGATCAATCACTTCTGCTAATAATTCATTTAAAATATCTCCAATCTGCTTACCTGGCTTGATTCCAAGAGATATCAGATCCTTTCCCGTTATGGCCAGAGTTTTTAAGGAAACACATTCCTCATCCTTACAAATTTCATAATAAAGCTTCTCAACTGACAAAAGATTTTCAAACTTTTCTTCTCTCTTATAATAGCTCTGCGCCAATATATCAGCTCTTTTTACCTTAATTAAATCAATAAAATATTCTTCACCTATTTTATGAATCGCTCTGCGAACTGCCTTTTTGGTATTCATAATATCAACATCATGATATTGAATCAAAAGACATACCCTGTTCAAAGTATCATTATCAAACCGAAGCCTTTTTAAAATTTGTCTTGTCATCTCAACTCCAAGCTCAGGATGACCGTGAAAATGATCCAAACCAGCTTTATCCGTCTTTCTAGTCCTAGGCTTAGCAATATCATGAAACAGCATAGTAAGACGAAGTACTTTCGTGTTTTCGATATACCCAACCGCCTTTAGTGTATGTTCACCCACATGATACAAATGATGAGGATTGTTTTGCTCACACAACATCATTTCGTCAAATTCAGGTAATATCACCTTAGTAATACCGGTTTCATACGCCATTTCAAGCTTTTCCGGATGCTTTGATACTATTAATTTAACAAGCTCAATCTGTATTCTTTCCGCACTGATATGAGTAAGATTTTTGGAAAACCTCTCAATTGCTTTTTTAGTTTTTTCCTCAATGTCAAAACCTAACTGAGCCGAAAATCTTACTGCTCTTAAAATTCGTAAAGCATCTTCATGAAATCGATCCTCTGCATTTCCAACACATCGAATTATTTTATGCTTGATATCCTCCATACCACCGAAAACATCTACGATTCCTTTTACCTCATTATATGCCATAGCATTGAGAGTAAAATCTCTTCGCTTTAAGTCTTCTAGCAAATTATCTGTATAAGAAACGCTATTTGGATGCCTGCTATCCCCATATTCTCCGTCAATTCGATAGGTAGTCACCTCAAAACCCTCGTGCTCTAGCATAACAGTTACTGTGCCATGTGCAATTCCTGTATCGATGGTTCGTTGAAATATTTTTTTTACCTCAATCGGCGTAGCAGAAGTAGTAATATCCCAGTCATCCGGAATTCTTCCCATAATGCTGTCACGGACACACCCACCTACTGCATAGGCGTCAAATCCATTCTCAAGCAGCCTGTTAATAATGCAATTTACTTTTTTTGGAAGTTCTATTCTCACTCTATCACCACTTATTATATATTTTAGATAACGATAGTTACTTTTTTTAATATGCTTTTCCCCAGTATACTAATTTTTTGGCTTCTTTTCCACAACAAATACATTTTTCTGAAAGTTTTTCCTGATTAAAAGGCATACAGCGTGAGGTAGCTGTTGTATCATCTTTTATTTTCAGTTCACAGGCTTCATCTCCACACCACATTGCCTTGACAAAGCCTGGTTTCGTATCTAATAATTTATTAAATTCTTCATACTCAGTAGCTTCATAAGTATGCGCATCTCTGTGTGCTCTAGCTCTTTCTAACATATCCCCTTGCATTGTTTCTAATGCTTCAGCAACTTTTGTCTCTAATTCATCCAGAGAAACAATGACCTTTTCTCTTGTATCACGTCTTACAATGACGCACTGTTTTGCCTCCAAGTCCTTTGGTCCGATTTCGATTCGCAAAGGAATCCCTCTCATCTCGGCTTCAGAGAATTTCCAGCCCGGGCTCTTATCCGTATCGTCTACCTTAACTCTAAATCCAGCCTTTAATAGCTGTTCCTTAAGAGCTGCTGACTTTTCCAAAACACCTTCCTTTTTCTGCTGGATTGGAATAATCATAATCTGAGTCGGTGCAATTCTTGGTGGAAGCACTAATCCACTGTTATCACCATGTACCATTATGATAGCACCAATCAATCTGGTTGTCATTCCCCATGATGTCTGATGTACATACTGAAGCTTATTTTCCTTATCCGTATACTGAATGCCAAATGCCTTTGCAAAGCCATCTCCGAAATTATGGCTGGTTCCTGATTGAAGTGCTTTACCATCATGCATTAATGCTTCTATGGTATAGGTAGATTCAGCACCGGCAAATTTTTCTTTGTCTGTTTTCTTTCCTTTAATTACTGGCATAGCTAAGACACTCTCACAGAAATCTGCATAGAGATTCAACATCTGAATTGTCCTTTCCTCTGATTCTTCTTCTGTAGCATGTGCAGTATGGCCTTCTTGCCATAAAAATTCTCTGGAACGCAGGAAAGGTCTGGTTGTTTTTTCCCAACGGACAACGGAGCACCATTGATTATACAGTCTTGGCAAATCTCTGTGTGACTGGATATCCTTTGCATAAAAATCGCAGAATAGTGTTTCAGATGTAGGTCTTACACACATTCTTTCCTGTAACGGTTCTAAACCTCCATGCGTTACCCAGGCTACTTCCGGAGCAAACCCCTCTACATGATCCTTTTCTACCTGAAGCAGACTTTCTGGAATAAACATCGGCATATATACATTTTCTACTCCTGTTGCTTTAAATCGAGTATCAAGCTCCTTTTGAATATTCTCCCAAATAGCATATCCTGCCGGCTTGATTACCATACATCCTTTTACGCTGGAATAGTCAATCAACTCTGCTTTTTTTACTACATCTGTATACCATTGCGCAAAATCCTCCTCCATTGAGGTAATTGCTTCTACCAATTTCTTTTCGTTTGCCATATTTTTGGCTCCTTTCCAAAGTTTTGTAATATCTAAGAATACAACTATTTTTTTCTTTAATCACTCAACATTCTATAACAAAGCGGACAAGTCAGCATCAGCTCCCTAATCTTTCACTCATGAGGGACTTGGCCGCTTTGCCGCGCCGAATGCTGTCACGCAGTGACATTTTTCCACTTGCATTCGTGCGCATCCTGCGGAGCATTTTTATGTAATAGGACACAATATCCTATTACATAAAAAAGCCCTTCAAATCCCCTGAAAGGGACCGAAAGGCTATATCGGCGGTACCACCCTAATTAACTGTTTAAAACAGCTCTGCTTAGATTCTTTATCGCAGAATATACGCTATACTTTCATATAGAGCTCAAAGGCAGGTTCTATAAAATCCAAACAAGAGTCTCACACCATTAACTCTCTCTCTGAGATTTTCATTTATATACTATTCCTCGTCATTGCCATGTTTAAAGGTAAATTCACATTCTTTATGATGTATTCTATGCCATCATGTTTCATTTGTCAACCCGTAATATATTCTTACTTTTATTCTCCCAAGCAAAACTTATTGTAATATTTGTCAATAATCTGGCTTATATCCGCTGTGACTGCCTCTGTCATTTCACCCAGTCCAAGCTGCTTTACACTATCTAGACACAGTTGTTTGCATTGATCACAAATGTTTGTGTAATCATTTTGATAGTACCGTTTGCGAAGTGAAATAAGGAAAAAGGTTTTCCAGCATAAAGATGTATAAGCCCTTACTTTTGCTTTCGCACTTTGAAACTGTACTTGTGCCAGCAATTCTGTAAAGCCCGTATGTTGTGCAAAACGACTTTCGTAATTTCTGTATTTTATCTCTGAGGCAACTTCATCTTCTGATTTTCCATGCTCGAAAATCGGGAGATTGTATTTACAAAAATCATAGTGTAAGCAAAGATACATATCCACAAATTCGTGAGGGTAATATAAATAGGCTATATTATCTTTGTATGTTTCATTCAGTTTCTTGGAAAATTCTTCCGTAATAAAATCAGTTCGATAAATAATTCCTGTCATATAATTATTACCAAGAAAGAATTTATTAAATGCTTCATCTCCTGCTCTGGCATATACCTCCCCACCATCACTATAATATGCTCCTATTCCTGCTGACCTTACTACACCCAGAGATTCGTTATATTTGAGCAAATTGATATATTCGCGAATATTTTCGATTATCACATTATCCTCATCACTGATTAACATGGCATATTTTCCGTTTGCCATTAAAATAACCTTCCAAAAATTTCCTAAAAAAAGTTGATTTTCTTCAAACTCATTATAAATAATTCTTTCATCCCGTTTTGCATATTCCTTGATTTTGGCATATCCTTCTTGATTCCTTATACTACCGTTGTTTGATATTACAAATTCTACCTCTAACTCCTTTGGTACATCCATTAACCGTTCGATTAGTTCAAGTGCTCTGTGCCCTCTGTTATAGGACGGAATACAAATACTTAGTATAATCTCCTTTTTGGTATCTATATTTAGTATCTTCTGTTTTATTTCTGAAGCAGTTGTTGCTGCTTCTATTACAGGTACGACATTTTGTGCCAGCTTAGCAAGCATGCTCCTGCCTAAGTCTATCACACACATTGGCTTTAATTGTTCAATTGTATCAATCAGGGTATCAATCGTTGCTTTATCCGGCATATTATTATCACACTGAAAATAGGGTATGGAAACCCCTTTCCAATTTATTGACTGTTCATATATTTTGTCCTGTATGTATTCTGACGTATGAATCTGATAATATTCAACTGCACCTTTTTGTGAAAGCCGTTCTGCTGTATTAATTAGTAACACATTCTTGTGTAAATCTGTTATGACAGCTTTACTGCATTCCAATGCTTTTAAGGTACTCTCATCCTCTTCTTCAATAAATTTATCTGTGATAATTATAATTAAATTTTCATTTCTCTGATCCTTTGGTATCATACTTAACTCTTTAAAATCATCTAATTTAAACAAGTCTGCTGAAGAATTATAAAGTCTCCACATTAAATATCGTCTTTGCGTGGATGGAATGTTATTTTCTTCTAGTAAAAACCTTATTTGGTGGTAAATAAAAAATTTTGTATTTGCTTTTAAATGCGTATTTCTAACCACAAAATCAATATACTGGCACATTAACTCATCACTAAATTCGTATCTGCACAAAAAAGAATATATATAAACGCTAATATAAGTTCTTTTTTCACTGATATACTGAAGAAGGGTGATAGCAACTGACTGAGACAAAGTTTCATCCGTAGCCTCTTTTTGCAAATATAAGTCATCTAATAAACGTTTAAATTTGGGTGAAACATAATCATAGTATAATAGTACTTCCTCGTTGATTTCACCTATAAGTTCTTCTATTACCTGCAAATTTTCCATAAGATTTTACCTTTCCGTTATGATTTTTATATTAATATTGTCTTATGACCACAACATCAATAATATTTATTAAATATTTGAAAAATATCACCTTCCGGCTCTATTTTAAAAATCATTTTCTCTTTCGTTTTTGGATGTAAAAATTCAAGCTTATAAGCACATAATGCAGGTGTAACATTTCTTTGGTTCAAGAATTTTTGATTGTATTTAACGTCACCCCATAGAGGAAAACCTGCATTTGCCATTTGAACCCTGATTTGATGATGCCTTCCAGTAATCAATTCAATTTCTGCTAAGGATAGATTATCAATCGTATTCAAAACTCGATAGATAAGCTCACTTTTTTTTGCATCCTTTGTCTCTTTATTTACTACAGAAGATGTATTTGTCTTTCCGTTTTTCAGTAAATAATCAACTAACTTTTCTTCTTTATTATCCATCTTACCGCACAATACTGACAGATAAAATTTCTTCATTTTATTTTGACTGATCTGCTTACTTAGCTCAGCTGCTGCAAATGGATTCTTTGCAAATACCATAACCCCTTCAACAGGTTGGTCTAATCTGTGAACTACTCCAATATAGGAACTGCCCGATTTGTCTTTTACATAATTTCTTAATTGACTGACCAGATCAATTTCTCCTATTTTAGCTGTTTCAACAGCCATATTTTTCCTTTTTTTACATATTATTACATAATTATCTTCAAAAATTATATTTAGGTTCATTCTATTTTACCATTTCCCTGTTTTTTCTTTGAATCTATTGAAAAATTCATGCTTATATGGTAGTATTTGTTACAAATGTTCTAACTATATTTATAAAATATAATTACCATACGTTTACTATGACATTATACAATTATTTTTAATGATACACAACATTCGACTTAGGAGCGTTTATTAATGAGATACATCCCTATACATAATATAAAACCCGGTATGGTACTTGGAAAAACTATTTTTGATAAAAATGGTATCAAGCTGCTAAACATGGGTAACTTAATTACAAATGATTATCTGGAACGTATCAAGTCTTTAGGATATCCTGGCTTGTATATTGATGATGAGCTATCTAAAGACCTTCAAATTGATAATATCATTATCGATACGCTAAAAAATGAGGCGGTACAATCCTTAAAAAAAATTTTTGTATCTACCTCCACAGACTCTTCCTCTTATCAGGATGAAATCAATTTTCTTTCTTCTAATTTATTAAAAATTATTGATGAAATTATTTCCAATAAAGATGTCATTGTAAATATGGTAGATTTAAAAATATATGACGATTATACCTATTATCATAGCGTAAACGTTGCTATCTTGTCACTTATCGTAGGAAATGCGCTTAAATTTCATAGAGCAATGCTGATACAGCTTGGCATGGCAGCAATATTACATGATATTGGTAAGAAATTTACACCAATCGAAATTTTATCAAAGCCGGGGATGCTAACCGATGAGGAATTCGATATTATTAAAGAACATCCTACGAATGGTTACCATTTCATTAAAAGATTTTTTCCAAGTATTTCTTCTGCTACTTACGTTGGCATTTTGCAACATCATGAACGCTATGACGGCTCTGGCTATCCATCCGGCGCACAGGGGGAAGGAATTTCATTATTAGGACGTATTTTAGCGGTATGTGACGTATATGATGCCCTTGTATCTGACCGTCCGTATCATAAGGCTTACCTTCCTTCGGAGGCTCTGGAGTTTATTCAAGGCGGTTCGGGAAGCATGTTTGATCCTGCCATTGTAATTACTTTTTGTTATAAAGTAGCATCGTATCCTTTAGGCACAGCAGTAACCTTAAGTAATGGAGAGGTTGGCATCGTTGTTGAAAATTACGAAGAATTTAATACACGTCCTAAAGTTAAAATAGTAAAAAATAATATAGTAACTCATTATATTGATCTAAAATCAGACTATAATGCAAGAAATATTACAATCGTAGGTATTGCAAATCTATAGCTTTCACTCAATTGTTGTGAATTTTTACATAATAAGTACTATCTATATTCGTAAAAGAGCGTTTGTAATTTTATATGTTCAAAAAGACTTTTGAAAAAGAATTTAATTCCTTTACAAAAGCCTTTTTATCGTTAAACAGTTTATTATGTATGTACCTGCTTTTCTGAAGCTTTCATCACACCTTAAAGCGGTAACCTACTCCCCAAATAGTCTCAATATACTGTGGTTTGGCAGTATTGTATTCGATTTTCTCTCTGATTTTTTTGATATGTACGGTTACGGTAGCAATATCTCCAATAGATTCCATGTCCCAAATTTTGTTGAATAATTCTTCTTTTGTAAAAACATGGTTTGGGTTTTGTGCTAAAAAGGTAAGTAAATCAAATTCTTTCGTTGTAAATGTTTTCTCTTCATCATTTACATAAACACGTCGTGCCGTCTTATCGATTTTAATTCCTCTGATTTCAATCATTTCGTTTTCTTGTGAGTTACTTCCTATTAATCTTTCATAACGAGACATATGCGCCTTTACTCTTGCAACAAGCTCGCTAGGACTAAAAGGCTTTGTCATATAATCGTCTGCGCCCAATCCTAGTCCTCTTATCTTATCAATATCGTCCTTCTTTGCTGAAACCATAATAATGGGTGTGTTTTTAGTTTCTCTTACTTTTTTACATATCTCAAAGCCATCCACATTTGGTAACATTAAATCTAAAATAAGCAAATCAAATTCTTCATTAAGCGCTCTTTTCAGCCCTACATCTCCCGTATTTTCAACCTCTACCTGAAATCCACTAAGCTCTAAATAATCCTTCTCCAAATCTGCTATACTTTCCTCGTCCTCTACTATAAGAATCTTACTCATACATCTGAACCTCCTGATACTTTCTTAGTTTAAAATACATTACTGTTCCTGTTAACTCTTTACTTGTTGCCCAGATTTCACCACCATGATCTTCAATTATCTTTTTTACAATAGACAGACCAATTCCACTTCCCCCTTTAGCGGAATTTCTCGAAGTATCTGTACGATAAAATCTGTCAAAAATATATGGCAATTCATTTTCCCCTATTCCTTTACCATTGTCTTCTATCTCAACTAGTATAAAGTCTCCGTCATCTCTTATTCTAATATTTATAAAGCCTTTTGGCTTATCTAAATATTTTATAGAGTTACCTACAATATTATTAATTACTCGCTTTAATTGCTCTGCATCTGCAATGATTTGTGTTTTAACGGGTGCATAATTAAAAAATGCAAGCTCTATATTTTTTGATTCCAAATCCAGTCCAACTTCATCAATGCAATCATTAAAATAGCTCTCAACGTTTAATTTCGTGAACGTATAAGGAATACGATTGGTATCAATTTTAGAATAAAAAGTTAATTCATTAATTAATCTGTCCATCTCATTTGATTTATTATATATTGTTTTGATATACTTTTCCATTTTCTCCGGCGTATCTGCTACTCCATCAATAATACCTTCCACATAACCTTTAACCGCTGTAATCGGAGTTTTTAAATCATGTGAAATATTACTGATCAGTTCCTTGCTTTCACTGTCATATTTTACCTTCTCTTCTGCCTGTAGCTTGAGTCTTTCTCTCAATTCATCAAAATCATCTGCCAGTTCTTCAATTTCTTTTACTGCCTTGACCTGAACCACAAAGTCAAGATTACCTTCTTTAATGCTTTGAGTAGCTTCTTTAATTTGAGAAATCGGAATTGAAATACTTTTATATAAATTGCTTGTTATGATAGCAACAGATAGAACTAAAATTACTATCATGAGATACATAAACAATTCAAGCATCTTTCTCATACTGATAATTTGATCACTTAAATATGTAACAATATAAATCGTTCCTGCCTCATTATTTGGATATTGAAATTTAATTTCTCTTATAAAAGACAGTACTTTATGGTTCACATACACCATTTTCTCCAGACCATTATTTAAGATAATATATTCCTTCCAGTTATAGAATGAATTAATTTCTTGATCATTCCATAACTGATTCTCCTCACCAAAAACAAAAAATTTATTTTTCTCAACCAAAAGAAAAGAATCCTTTTTTAACAATTGCTCATTTATCTCCTCTAAATAACTGATATCCATAAGTTTTTCCGGAGCAATTGCTGCCACTTGATTTAGCTTTTCATAAGCTTCATCGGTTAATCGACTAAAATATCGAACTGGATTAGTTATTATTTCGAAGCCATGACTATCAATATGATAAAAATTTTCTGTGTTTTTTATACTAATAAAACTTAAAAAACCAATAACAATGACAGTTATAATAATAGGTACTACGATTAATGATAAAAATGTAAAAAATATACGAGTTTTTAATTTCATATAAGAAATTCCCTCTCACGAAATAATTTCAGACTTTTTCACAAAAATTTTAATTTTAATATACATTATATCATATTTATTAAATCTACTAAAGGAATATAATATAAATTTAACTAAATGTTTTTACTTATTTCATATTTATTCTTATACTCTTTTGGCGAAATTCCATATTCTTTCTTAAATGCCCGATAAAAGCTGGAGTAATCATTAAAACCATACCGCCTATAGACATTGCTGATTATTTCGCTTCCTAATATAGCATCCTTACATATCTGCAGCCTTTTTTTCATAATGTACTGATGAATGGATATACCAATATTATTTTTAAAAGCATGTGCAATATAATACTTACTAACATAAAATTCACTTGCAAGCTTCTCTAATGATAAATCTTCTTCAATATGCTCGTTGATATAATCGCATAAATTTAAATACAATGCCTTTTCTGTCTTAAAAGGCTTATTTGTATTGTGATCATAAGCAATACGATTTAAATACATAAGTAAGCTGTTAAGCCTGAGAAAAATCTCAGCTTCACGTCCAAATCTCTCACTCTTAATTTCTTCAATCAAACTAAATATCATGGACTGCATAGCATTAAAATTAATGATATCATTATGAAATACATAATTCTTGGTAATTAAGACATGCTGCATAATATAACCATAATCCTTTGATATTTGCATAAGCTCATTGAGATACTCTTTACTAATCCAAAGTACAAATCGCCTGTAGGGCTTACTTTCATTAATAAAGCTTGGATTATGGCTTGTTCCCGGTGGTATCAAAACAAAGTCTGCATGTTTAATACGGTAGCATTTATCATCAACACATAAATCAATATCGCCTTCCAAAAAAAAATAAAATTCATAATAATCATGCGTGTGAGGCTGAACCGGAGATAACACTTTATCGCTATAATAATATATTTCAAAGTCTTTTGACAGCATATATTGTCTTGTACTAAACTTAGTTTGCAATTTTTTCTTCATTCTGTTACCTCCCTGCAACTAGCTTAACAGAATATAGCAAGTTTTGCAATGTATATAACAACTCTATCAATTGGATATTTACAAATATGAAGTATAATATGATTATATGATACCAAAGTGCGTAACAATCCGCAGGTATCGGGGGGACAAAATACCTTTTGACCTCAACATCATTACATTTTAAAATAAATGATAAAAGGATGGGATAAACAATGGAAATGACACTTAGATGGTACGGCAGTAAGCATGATAGTGTAACACTAGAACAAATCAGACAAATTCCTGGTGTAACAGGCGTAATCACTACACTTTACGACTCAAAACCGGGTGAAGTTTGGAGCGTGGATGAAATACGCGCAATGAAAGAAGAGATAGCAAAAGCAGGACTTCATGTATCAGGCATTGAAAGTGTTAATATACATGATGCAATTAAAGTCGGCTCTCCCGACAGAGACATGTATATTGATCATTATATTCAAACACTTGAAAATCTGGGTAAAGAAGACCTTCACCTTGTATGCTATAATTTCATGCCTGTATTTGACTGGACTCGTTCTGAATTAGCAAGAAAAAGAGCCGATGGTTCGACCGTTCTTGCATACAATCAAGACGATATTGATAAAATAAATCCTGAAAACATGTTTGAATCAATTGATTCTAGTTCGAACGGATTTGTTCTTCCTGGCTGGGAGCCTGAAAGAATGAGCAAAATTAAGGAACTGTTTGCAATGTATCAAGATGTTGATAGTGAAAAGCTTTTTGAAAATTTAAAATATTTTCTTCAACGTATTATGCCTACCTGCGACAAGTATGATATTAATATGGCAATTCATCCAGATGATCCTGCCTGGAGTGTATTCGGACTTCCTCGTATCATTATAAACTTAGAAAACATTCAACGCATGATGAAGATGGTTGATAATCCACATAATGGAATCACTTTTTGTTCCGGATCCTATGGAACCAATCTGGCTAATAACCTTCCCGAAATGATTCGTGCTTTAAAGGGGAGAATTCACTTTGCACACGTTAGAAATTTGAAATTTAACTCTCCGACTGATTTTGAAGAATCTGCTCATTTATCGTCAGATGGTACCTTTGATATGTTTGAAATTATGAAAGCTCTTTACGATATTGGCTTTGAAGGACCAATTCGTCCAGACCATGGAAGAATGATCTGGGGCGAAGTGGCAATGCCTGGATACGGCTTATATGACCGTGCTCTTGGTGCAACCTATTTAAATGGATTATGGGAAGCTATATTAAAAAGCTGCCGATAACATAAACGGAGGAGTTTCTATGAAATTATTACAATCTGATTTATCAAATAAAGCGGAATGGGAGGCATTGGGCTATGAGCTTCCCCAATTTGACAGTGCTTTGGTTAAAAAAGCCACTAAAGAAAATCCTTTCTGGATACACTTTGGCTCCGGCAATATTTTTCGTGCTTTTCAGGCAAATGTTGTACAAACTTTGCTCAATAAAAACATATTAGACAGAGGTTTAATTGTAGCAGAAGGTTATGATTATGAAATAATAGAAAAAATAAATCATCCTCATGATGATTTAAGCATTTTAGTAACTCTTAAGTCCGATGGCAGCGTTTCCAAAACTGTAGTTGGAAGTGTTGTGGAATCTTTAACAGTGAATTCTCATAATAGAAAAGATTTTGACAGGCTGAAAGAAATATTTAAAGCAAACTCTCTGCAAATGGTTTCCTTTACCATCACAGAAAAGGGGTACAGCCTTGTGGATGGACTTGGCAAAGAACTGCCTAATGTAACACAGGATATGTTAAATGGTCCTGCTGACCCAGAAAGCTACATTGGAAAGGTTGCTTCCTTATTATATACCCGATTTCAAAATGGCAAGAAGCCGATTGCTATGGTAAGTATGGATAATTGTTCTCACAACGGTGATAAATTATATGATGCTATGATTGCCTTTGGTAAGAGTTGGGAGGAAAATGGACTTGTGGAAAAAGGATTTTGTGAATACCTGAATGATTCTTCTAATGTCTCATTCCCTTGTACGATGATAGACAAAATCACTCCCAGACCGGATTCCTTTGTTTGTGACCTTCTAAATAAAGATGGATTAGTAGGACTTGCTCCTCTTGTTACCACCAAAAACACCTACATTGCTCCTTTTGTAAATGCTGAGGAATGTGAATACCTGGTGATTGAAGACAGCTTTCCAAACGGTAGACCAGCACTAGAAAAGGGAGGATTTATTTTTACCACCAGAGAAACCGTAGATAAGGTAGAACGAATGAAAGTGTGTACCTGCTTAAATCCTTTGCATACTGCACTTGCAATATTTGGATGTTTACTTGGCTATGATTTGATTTCAAAAGAAATGCAAAACCCTATCCTTAAGAAGCTAGTAGAACTGATTGGATATCAAGAAGGTTTGCCTGTTGTTGTAAATCCAGGTATTATTAATCCCAAAGAATTTATTGATACAGTTGTAAATGTGCGTATTCCTAATCCATTTATGCCTGATACACCGCAAAGAATCGCAACTGATACATCACAAAAACTGGCAATCCGCTTTGGAGAAACCATAAAGGCTTACGTGGCTTCTTCCGATTTGAATGTATTGGATTTAAAATATATTCCTCTTGTTTTCGCAGGATGGCTTCGTTATCTTATGGCAATAGATGATAAGGGTAACTCATTTGAATTAAGCCCGGATCCATTATTGGATCGTGTATGCCCTTATGTAAATACAATAAAACTTGGTGATCATGTAGATGCATACAGCAGTTTAAAGCCACTACTTCAGGACAAAACTATATTTGGTATTGATTTGTGTGAAGTTGGACTGGCAAAGCTTGTTTGTGATTATTTTGCAGAAATGATTATCGGTGAAGGCGCAATTGAGGCGGCCTTAAATAAATATGTAACAATCTAACAAAGTGACAAGCCACTTATAACTCCTTAATCATAAAGTTATAAGGGACTTGCCACTTTGTCTTATTTCCTACTTGATAAATTTGTCAAAACCTGAACTGTATTTCATTGAACCATCCTTGAATACCCAAAGAGCCTCGGTTTCTTCCAAAGACTCGATTAATGTTACACCGTCCTCGTAAGGCATATTAAATACTGCCGTAGACAACGCATCTGCATTGCCTGATTCTTTGCATACAATAGAAACTGATAAAAAATAATCGGCCGGCATTAAAGTACTCGGGTTAATAATATGATGGTATTCCTTTCCATCTACTGTATAATATCTTTGATATACACCACTTGTTACAAGCGAGTAGTCTTTTAAATTTAGAATATATAAATTAGTATTTTCACTTTCGGAATCAGGATTTTGAATTCCTGCACTCCACGCCTGTTCTTTACCATCTATTATTTTTGTACCAAGTGCTCTTACATTTCCCCCAACTGATATCACAGCATGAGTAAATCCTTGCTCTTCTATATACTGACTGACTGCTTCCACTGCATAACCTTTTGCGATTGCCCCGACATCTATACTCATCAACGAATCCTGTATATACACAGTTGACTCCTCTTCGTTAATGATTATATTATTAATATCTGTATGTTTGAATTTCTCCTCTAGCAAATCCATAGGTGGAAGCTGTGCATTTTCAGGATCTTCTATACCACGAGTGCGGTAGTCATGCCATACAGACAATACAGACCCCAATGCAATATTTGTTTTTCCATTCGTTTCTTCATAAGCTTTCTTTGAAAATTTTAATAAATCTATAATTTTTTGATTCACCTTAACCGGACTAATTCCAGCATTATCATTAATTGTTTTAATATTGTTAATTCCTTCATAGTCATTATATATATTATACAATTGATGATATTCACTTAATTGATTATAAATTATTTGAACATACTTGGTAAACTCATCTTTATTCTCAGCATATCCCACTATCGTAGTAACTGTATCAAATAATTCCAAAAAACTGGCTTCATATCGTGATTCTTTTGTACCAGAGCAAGCTGTTAAATTAATTGTCATTACCCAAAGTAAGAAAATACTCAATACTCTTTTTGCCAATACTTTCACCTCTAATATTTCCCTAATCTATTGTAACCAGACAGCATTCAGGATTTATTAATACCTTAAGCCCTTAAGAAGCTCCGTGGCAATTCAGCAAGATGAGTCATTAAAACATTTCATCTTGCTATGAATTTAAATTGAGGATGCATCTTAGAATTGAAATGCATCCCCAATCAAACAGGTGTCTGAAATAAACCTATTTCTATTATAAATAAATTTTATTGTGCATTTGCCACAGCTTTTTCAACAATTGAAATTAATGGTGCAATGTGAATCGTAACCGAACTTACTAAGTCGGTATCCTCTGCTAAGCCTTCATCAGAAACTGCGATTCCCTTTACTTCATCTATTGTCTTTCCAGTTACGTAGGTTGAGAAAGCATCTGCTTGTTCATTCCATTCTTTTCCTATGCCAGACGCTTTCGCCATTCCATAATCGCTTCCTAGCTCTTGCTTTGTCTGAACTTGTGCTGTTAAGTCAGTTGTAATAGCACCTTTGGTATCAAAGTTAACAGTTCCTTGAGTTGAATCAACTACACAGCTTGTAATTTTGCCATCTGTACTTGTTGTTACAACTGTATAATAGGAATATGCCTGAGCCACTCCTTCTGCATCCGACGTTGCATCCGTTGATTTATCAATAGTAGTATTAATAGCTAGTCCCAGCTTATCTGTACTTGATGCACCTAGATCCTTCGCATTTGTTACCGCTTTTTCAACAGTAGAAATGAAATCTCCAATATGAATCGTTACGGAAGAAGCTAAGTCCGCATCTGATGCCACACCTTCGTCTGTAACAGCAATTCCTTTTACCTCTTCTATTGTTTTTCCAACTACATATGCAGCAAAAGCATCTGCCTGCTCATTCCACTCTTTTCCGATTCCGGACGCTTTCGCCATTCCATAATCACTTCCCAGCTCTTGCTTTGATTTCATTTCAGTAGTCAGATCAGTAGTAATTTTTCCGTCTGTTGAAAAGTTAATTTTAGTCTGAGCAGAATCAATTTTACAATTCAGGATTTTTCCATCTGCGTCAACAGATACGGCTACAGCTAATGAGTCCGTCTGCGCCACTCCTTCTGCATCCGCTGTCGCATCCGTTGAACTGGCAAGTGACGTATTAATTGCAATACCGGTTTTTACACCCGTTCCATCAGAAGTTGTTGTATCAGTTGTTGTTTCTTTCGTATCCGTTGTTCCAGCAGATTCCTCTGTTTGTGTTGTCTGTTCAGTTGTCGATTCTTCTGTTGTTTTGTTGCTGCCGCAGCCAGCGAGTAAAGAAACGACCAATACTGAACTTAATAATAACGATGTCATCTTTTTCATATTTCCTCCATTCCACCGCCAAAGCGGTAATAAGACAAGTTGTGCTTATCACACTAAACCAAATCTTATATTGATTAATTTTTATTTCAGTCCAATCTCAACAGATCAGAAGAATAAACTTATAAATATAACTGTAGTATTTGCTCCCATAACTATAACAAAGTTTTTTATGGAACACATAAAAGTACTTGCTTTTTCCTGCTTTTTCAAAAACTGATTAATATTCTTTTGTACTAAAATGATTGAAAGCAAAGAAAATAGGCATATCGGTGACAATATTTTAAAAATTACCATTAAAACAGTGGCAATATAAGTAGCGTAATACAACCCTGCGAATAAAGGAAGTGCTTTTTCTCCTATATAATAGGGTAGTGTAAATCGTTTTACTTTAATATCCTTTTCCAAATCACAGATATTATTTGCCAGCATAATATTCGCCGTGAGACAAAAAGGAATTGCCGCGAAAAGAAGCAGACTGATGATTGGCGCAATTTGAAGCTTTAAATAAACAGATTCCAGACTCATCTGATAGGACAAAAAAGTCCCGGAAGGCGTGTTAATATACATTAGAATAAATGGTATCATGACACCATAAAAAAATCCGGATAAAATTTCACCAAGAGGTTGTCTTGATATCGGAACCGGTCCATATGTATAAAGTACACCGCATAAGAAACACACCGCACCTGTTGCTAAAATAACAAGGTCTGATAAATACGCCAAATAAAGTCCCAGCACTGTACTAATTGCAAATAAAATATATATAATATACAGCGAAGTCTTTCTGCTAAAATCCAAGATTTGTCCATTATCTTTAGAATCGATATAATTATTAATCGCAGTTGTTGCTAAATCAAATAAAAACATGGAGAAAAAGAAAATGATTGTTAGTTTCCAATTAATTACCTGCTTATGATATAATAAAAATCCTATCGTCATAGCAAATGTAAACGTACTTGTGATTTTTGTTTTTATCTCTATATAATTAAAAAACTTTTTAATCAAAGTGTCCTCCTCCCTAAATACAGGAAATTCAAGCATCCAATTTCATCTAATTATTTATTGAATGCGTGCTGCTTTATTTAGGATAAAAATAATTTTCGTTTTCTTTTCCTCGTTAATCTCCAGTTCATTGATACGATGCATTGCTTTATCATAGTATCTCTTAATCAGTCCTTTTGTAAAAGCAAGACCACCTGTCTTCATTATTGCCTGATTGATTTCTTCTCTTGTAATCTTTGCTTTTGCTGCTTTTTGTTTAAACTCTTTCAGATTTTGAAAGGCATGAATTAACGGTAACGTAATCACACCCTGTTCATAATCAGATTGAACAGGCTTATTAGCTATATCAGCCGAAGTATCAAAATCAATACAATCATCCGACAATTGAAATATCATTCCGATATAATATCCAATTTGCTTATAATTTCTAAGCTCTTCATCACTTACTTTTAACACCGCCGCTCCTGCAAAAAAAGATGCTTCAAACAATGCGGCAGTCTTTCCTGATATAATCTTTAAATACTGAAAAATAGAAAGGTTCAAATTTAAATTATTAATATGCTGTTCCAATTCTCCCAGGCAAATTCTGCTGATATAATCAGGAAAATCAATCTCAGTACCTCTATTTTTGTCATTAGCTTCTGAAGCCATCTTAAGAGCCAGACTAAGAAGATAATCTCCACAGATAACAGCAGTTCTCTTGCCATATTTATTCTGCAAAGTAGGTTTACCTCTTCTTATATCAGCATTATCAATAATATCGTCATGCACAAGTGATGCAAGGTGTATCAGTTCTATAACTCCTGCTGCCTTAACTGCATCAGAATGGACATAACCGTTCCCATCCTGAGCAGCAACAATAACAGAGGTTGCTCTGATATATTTTCCTTGAGTTAAAGCCAAATGGCTTAAGTACTCACGAATAATAAACGGCGATTTTACTAATGCCCGTTCTACTTCTGCCTTCACAAGCTTCACTGCTTCATCATAATTAAGTGTTTCCATATTTTCATCCAAGGTATTGTTATTAATCATTGTATAGATACAACTTTCTAATTAACGGTAATTTCTTCCATACTTTCTTTAACGCCGGTATTGCATAATAATCTAAGCCAAACGTTCTTCCTGCTCCGATCAAAACTGCGACTCCTGCAAATATCATCCAAAACGTTCCAAGATATAACCCTGTCGTGCAAACAAACATAAATTGCAAAATAAGTGAAAATGCTGCCGCTGGTGATGTAAATAACCCACCTAGTAAAGCCAAGCCAACTAAAATTTCTGCAACTACAATAAATATCTGCATTGCAATTTGTACACCGTCATATGGGAGGATAAATTTATCAAGGAACCAATTCATCATTGGAATATCAAGTTTAAATGCATAATCACTAATAGTAGAACTGGCTAAATCCTTACCACTTACAAAAATAATCCGAATCAGTCCTAAAATATCAAAATTCATCAAAACCTTTCCAGCCGCAGTTGCTGCTGTTGCTACCGCATCCGATGCCCCAGTTGCCGCTGATACTGCATCTGTCGCTTGTGCTGCTGCTCCGGTTGCTGATGTCACTGCATCTGTACTTTCTGCGACCGCTGTATTTAAAATACTGTTATACCAACTGTTTGCTCCACCAAAGAAATTCGTGAGCATAGGATTTACAAACCATCCCTCTACAATCTTCATAATTCCCTCAAATAACCAGACTGCTCCAAGCCATACCCTCAAAGGTGCCAGCAAAAAGCTTGGTGTGCGGTTTGAAAAATGCCCTCCCACAAAACTACGGCAATTACGTATGGTAAAAAATTCATGTTTCATGTAGCTAAATACCTTGTTCCAACCTAACACTTGTACAAAATAAATAATATTTATAAAGTGCTTTGCAAACATTGCAAAGAAAGATGCCAGACTAAAAAAATGATTTGGCAATCCTACATGTGCAACTGCATAACGTCCTCCTATACTAACCATAACACCATGAAAAGCCGGCTTGTAAATCTTTTTGTCTTTCTTTCCTGTAATTTCACATACAAGATTATGAGCTGCTGTATCTGCACTTTGCTCACAGTTTTCAACCATCTGTGGAACCGGAAACTTGTCCCCCTCCGGAACAAAGTACATATTATCCCCAATAACATAAACGTCATCGGCTTTTGTTGATTTTAAATATTGATCTACCTGAATGCGACCGCCACGCTGCGTTTCAAGGCATTTTCCGGCTTCACCGGTTATGTCACAACATTGAATCCCGGCAGCCCAGATTACCGTCCCAGCGCTGTGATGCTCTATCTTATCATTCTTCTTTAATTCAATAAAGTCTACACCCACACTAGACACAAATGTATCAAATGAAAGTGAAACTCCCATTTTTTCAAGGCGTCTCGTTACCTTATTCGAAAGCTTCTCAGGCATATTAGGTATTGGCCTGCTAAGTCCATCTACATTCACTAAAGTTACATCTTTTCTATCTATATCAAATTGTTTACAAAGGATAGGCACATATTCAGCCAACTCTCCGATCATTTCTACACCGGTAAAGCCTGAACCGACTACATAAAAAGTTAATAGTTTTTTTCTAATCTCTTTATTTGTCTCGCAAGCTGCCTGACGAAACACATTTAAAATACGTTCTTTTAAAATAATTGCATCATCATATGACCAAAGTTTATAAGTAAATTCCTCTGCTCCAGGTGTGTTGTAAAAAGTTGGCTTAGATCCGGCCGCCAGCACTAAATAGTCATACGAATAAGCTTCCAGCTCACCTATTACATCTTTTTTCTCAAAATCTATAGAGATAACTGTATCTAACTTTACCTCTACCTTTCTCCCTGCAAATACCTTTTTTAAACTAATCTTAATGCTGTCTTCATCCACTCGGTCCGCTGCCACTTCATGCAGCTCAGTAAGCATGGTATGAAATGGTTTTTTATCAATGATAGTAATTTTGACATCATCGTACTTCTTCAATCTTTTTGCAAGCTTTTTAGCAGTCAGTATTCCGGCATACCCAGCTCCTACGATAACAATTTTTTTTCCCATATATCCCTCTCCTTAAATTTGTAAGTCTAAGAGCAGTATTTATATCTTTTTATAGTGTCACTATCTCATTCCAATTTGACAAATTATTAACATTAAAGTCTACTAAAACACTATGTTTGTACCTTATGTTAGCAAATTGAAGTCCATTAATCAAGTAGGTACTTTTGAGTATAAAAGTATAAAAAAGATAGTTATTCACTTTTTAACTCAAAGCATTAAGTTTAAGTTAAAAGTACATATAAACGGTCTGTTTGCAATATATAGTTCTTCCCTTGTGTATATTATTTATACTATCAAAACCGATTTCACACAATTTAATACTAATATCTTTCGTTCATTTCTTTGAAAGCCAGTTAACTTAACAATTTACTTCTTTTCAATTAGTTGTTTTCCCAGTCTGGATAAGTGTTATTTCATTTTGAAGCATTTCCTTAAAAACATCGATAAGATTGTGATTTTGTGAATACAGACAGGTTGCTTCTCCCTTGTTACTTAACTGTCCTGTCAAAACCTTTTGTGAATCACAAATTAAACGGATTTGACAATCAATTTTTTCCTTAAAATAAATAATCGCTCCATCTAACTCAAACGGTTTATCCACAATGATAACCACTTTAATGCCTTTTTCCACAAGCACATTAAGCTCTTTGATGTACTGACCCAAAATTTCACTACTTACTGCTACATAAATACGATATTGAGTTTCGAGCAACATAGTTCTGAGTTTGTCCAGTATATTTTTGTTCCCTCTGATTGTTATATAGCCCTGTGATTCTTCCTTTCTGGCAGGAAGACTCTTTATTATCTCATTTCGCGTTTCTTGCAGATTATGAATGAAATTACTGCTGAATTCCTGAAAGCTTACGGGAGTATATTTCGACACACTTTCCTCTAATACATAGGCAACCCCTTTTTCTACCAATCCTGCCAGTGCAGTATACACATTTGAGCGTGAAATCCCTGTAAGCTTCGCAACTTCGTATCCGGTCAGTTCGCCATCGGAATGCAGCGTCATATAGATGATTGCTTCCTGCCTTGTGAGTCCGTATTTCATTAATTGTTCAATTAATTCCATGTTACGTACCCCTTCCTGATTCTGTTGAACAATATATGATTATTTAACATTATTATTTTCAAATTCACTAAAATCCAATGTAGCAAAATAATCCTCGGGTGTCTCTGCACGGCGAATCAGCTTTGTTGATCCATCTTCCTTAAGTAAAAGCTCAGCGGAACGAAGCTTTCCGTTATAGTTATAGCCCATGGAAAAACCATGTGCTCCCGTATCGTGAATAACAAGATAATCACCCCTGTCTATCATCGGCAAGCATCTGTCAATTGCAAACTTATCATTATTTTCACACAAGCCGCCTGTTACATCATAGATATGGTCACATGGCTTATCTTCCTTGCCAAGTACCGTAATATGATGGTAAGAGCCATACATAGCAGGACGCATCAAGTTAGCTGCGCAGGCATCCAATCCAATATATTCCTTATAAATATGCTTCTCATGGATCGCTTTGGTTACCAGACAACCATAAGGTCCCATTACGAAGCGCCCAAGCTCAGTATAAATGGAAACATCGCCCATACCGGCTGGCACCAGAATTTCTTCAAATACTTTTCTTACACCTTCTCCAATTGCCAGAATGTCATTTCCTCTTTGGTCAGGCTTATATGGTATCCCTACTCCACCTGAAAGATTAATAAAAGCTACGTGAACTCCCGTTTCCTTTTTAAGCTCCACCGCAAGCTGAAAGAGAATCTTTGCGAGCTGTGGATAATAATCATCTGTCACTGTATTACTTGCCAAAAATGAGTGAATTCCAAAATGCTCTACACCCTTTTCCTTTAATTTTATAAATGCCTCTGCCATCTGTAGTTTTGTCAGTCCATATTTTGCATCCTTTGGTGTGTCCATTATCTGATTGTGAAGCGTAAAATCACCGCCCGGATTGTAGCGGCAGCTCATCGTTTTTGCAAATGGTGCGATGTTTTCATAAAAATCAATATGTGTGATATCGTCAAAGTTTATAATTGCGCCAAGCTTTGACGCCAATTCAAAATCTTTTGCTGGTGTAACATTTGAAGAAAACATAATGTTGTCTCCCCCAAGCCCTATCTTATCAGACAATAAAAGTTCTGTGTAAGAGGAACAGTCTGCACCTACACCCTCCTCCTTTAAGATTTGCATCAAATATGGATTGGGAGTTGCTTTTACTGCAAAATATTCTCTATAGCCATTATTCCAAGAAAATGCTTTCTTTAGTTTTCTTACATTTTCTCTGATTCCCTTTTCATCATACAAATGAAAAGGAGTTGGATATTTCTTTGTCATCTCTTGTACTTGTTCTAAGCTTACAAATGGTTTTTTTTTCATAATATGTGTATCTTCCTTTCCCGTACCTTCGTAATTAGCTATCAGTAATACTATTTAGGAACACTATAGTAAATTTTGATTGATTTGTCAAGTGACTTACCATAAAATCCTTCCTTTATCTTGTACCATTTTCAAGAATTATTACGTCAAAAGCAAGCAAAGTAATTTTATTTTATAAGAATCAAACTTTTTACGGTACCACAACAAGGTCATTCCTATGAAATCAAAAAAAGAGAAGCACATCGAAATGATGGCCTCCCTATTTGAATAGATTACTCTATGATATCATAACCCTGCTCTTCAATCTCTGATTTGATTTGATCAAGTTTGCTTTGTGAAGAGTCATATTCCACTGCTACGGTACCTGCTTTTAAATCAACTACTACGCTGCCAATACCCGGCAGAGCTTTCAACGCATTGGTAATTGCTTTGACACAGTGGTCACAAGCCATTCCATCTACTTTAATTACTGATTGAATCATTGTAAATCCTCCTTTATTTTTTAATGTCAGCTTATTATAATTTTAAACTGTCATATTAAACTAAAATAATTTTTATTTCCTATTTTATATCAAACGGCTTTAAAAATTTATATACCTGTAGTGTTTTCCCATTTTCCATTACTTCTACCTGCGCATAAGTCCATTCTTCTACCTTATCAGGTACCGTACCTGCTTCAATAAGAGGTTCTGAATTTAATACAAATACAATATCCTTGTCTTGGTTTTCCTCTGTAGACCCATTCGTTTTCATGTCCTTAGCCCATTCAAACAGATTACCGTCACCCAGCTTCACACCGAAATGATCAAGTGCAGTATGATAGTTAATTGAAGTACGGTAGTGATTGACTATTTGCTCATACGAGGTGAGTGGAGTTGTATTAGCACTATAAGTCAGCTCCTCTTTACCAAGCTTTGTGCCCACCTTTAGCATACCATTATCATAAGTATAGTTATTTGGAAGCTTGTCTGGATCAAGACCTGCATTGATAAAAGGAGTAGCATCCACCTCTATCATTACATCATACAAAGGACTTTTACTATAATCCTGACTCCATATAAAGCGTGCCGAGTCGTCCGGTGCCTCCAATGACCAACTGGCATTAGTTTCATCCACAGTTATCTGATCAGGTAATGTCTTTAATACCTCATCAAAGGATTTTATGGATTGTTGACCAACTACATCCAGTTCATTCCATCCTGAGCATGCGGTAAGTGAAATCATGACAACGAATCCTGACATAGCAGCTAAAAATCGTTTAAATATTCTTTTCATGATGATGCACCTGTCCCTTCTTGACGTGTGGCCTTAAATCTCTTCAACCGTAATGCATTAGTCAAAACAGAAACGGAACTTAGGCTCATGGCCGCAGCCGCAAAAATCGGGTTAAGTAACGGTCCGTTAAAAAGAAGATGCAAGATTCCTGCTGCAATGGGGATACCAATCACATTGTATCCAAATGCCCAGAATAAATTCTGCTTGATATTGCGTATGGTTCGTTTGCTCAAATCAATAGCCGTTGGAACATCCATCAGATCACTTCTCATCAATACAATGTCGGCAGATTCCATTGCTACATCAGTTCCTGATCCTATGGCGATACCGATGTCGGCCTGTGCTAATGCCGGTGCATCATTAATTCCATCGCCTACCATCGCCACCTTACGGCCTGTGCCTTGCAGCTTTTTGACCTCATTTGATTTATCCTGTGGCAAAACCTCAGCCAGTACCTTATCAATTCCAACCTGTCTGGCAATCGCTGCTGCAGTTTTTTGATTATCACCGGTAATCATTGCTACCTCAATCCCTAGCTTGTGAATACTTTCGATTGCTGCCTTACTGGAAGCCTTTACCACATCGGCTACGGCTACAATACCTGCCAGATTTTTGTCAACTACAACATACATCGGAGTCTTTCCTTCACTTGCCAGACGATCAGATGCAGCTTCCAACTCTGAAAGAGAAATGCTTCTTTCCTCCATTAACTTGCGGTTTCCAGCAAGAATCATCTTACCATTAATCATTGCTTCAATTCCTCGCCCTGTAATGGAATTAAAGTTGTCGACCTTATAAAGTTCAAGTCCCTTAGCCTGTGCTCCTGCGACAATAGCTTGACCAAGCGGATGTTCAGAGGATTTTTCAGCCGAAGCTGTAAGCCGAAGCAAGTCATCTGCATCACCTTCCTTTGCAGTCAGTACATCGGTAACTGTAGGTTTTCCCTCTGTAATCGTACCCGTCTTGTCAAATACAATGGTATTGATTTTATGTGCCGTTTCTAGAGCTTCGCCGCCCTTAATCAGTATTCCGTTTTCCGCACCCTTTCCCGTCCCTACCATAATAGCAGTAGGTGTTGCTAAGCCAAGCGCACATGGGCAAGCAATGACCAGTACGGAAATAAAAATGGTAAGTGCAAATTTAATGTCACCGCCCGTGCCAAAGTACCAAGCAATTCCTGCAAACAAAGCAATCAGACAAACCACAGGCACAAAGTAACCAGATACAATATCTGCCATCTGTGCTATCGGTGCTTTGGAACCCTGCGCGTCCTCTACCAGCTTGATAATCTGTGCCAGTGCCGTATCACTTCCAATCTTTTCAGCTTTAAATTGAAGTGTTCCGGTCGTATTGAGTGAAGCTGCATAAACGCTGTCTCCTGCTTTCTTATCCACCGGCATACTCTCACCTGTCAGCATAGATTCATCTATGGCTGTGTGCCCATCCGTCACCATACCATCTACAGGGATTTTAGCTCCTGGCTTAACAACAATGATATCCCCAATTTCTACCTCATCAATCGGAATCTCTTTTTCTATGTCACCTTGCAAGATAATGGCTGTTTTTGGAGCAAGTCCCATTAGCTTTTTAATTGCTTCACTGGTTCGGCCTTTCGAAACAGCTTCGAGTGATTTGCCTAGTAATATCAGTGTAATAATAACTCCTGCCGTTTCATAATAGAGGGACTCTACCGCCAAAAAATTGCCTTCTGCAATTTGTATAGTATTGTATAAGCTATACATTACAGCGGCAGTTGTACCGATTGCAATCAGTGAATCCATATTTGGGCTTCTGTTCCACAGAGCTTTAAAGCCCACGGTATAAAATTTGTATCCGACGCAGATAACTGGTATTACCAGCAGAAGCTCAGCCAAGGCATAAATTAGGGGATAATTCATTGGGTCAAGCCCCGACGGGAAAGGAAATCGGATAATTTTAATCATCGGTGCCATTGCAATATATAATAGTGGCAGCGAAAACACAGCTGAAACAATAAATTTCGTCCAGAGAGTCGTAATCTCCTTTTGCTTTCGAACCCTATCCTCATCTGCAGCGTCTGCCTTATTGATTTCTTGTACCTTGTAGCCTATCTTTTCGATTGCCTCTTTCATTGTTGAAAGTCGGACTTGCTGAGGTTGATAAGTAACAGTTGCTTTTTCAGTTGCAAAATTTACCGATACATCTTCTACCCCATCCAGCTTTTTAATCACCTTTTCGATTCGCTGTGCACATGCAGCACAAGTCATACCACCAATTGGAATTGTCACTTTTGGGTTGTCACTTTTTTCTACTACCTGATAGCCTATTTTGGCAACAGACTCTTTAATAGCCGAGAGTTTCAACACCTCACTGTCGTACTCCACAAACAGCTTCTCACTCGCCAGATTCACATTTGCTTGTGAAATACCGGAAAGCTTACGTACCGTTTTCTCTATTCGCTGGGCACAAGCTGCACATGTCATGCCTCGTATACTCAATACTTGATTCTCCATTTAATAAAATCTCCTTTCCTAATTTCTAAACGACTACTTCCTATTGATTCTTTTTCCCGTATCAGCAGCTTTTAATATATATTCTTTCATTTGTAAATATGCACTTTTTAGTTATGTCGTGCCCCTAATGATTCTATAAGTTTTATCATACATCTGAACTTTTACTATATGATACTTGCTACTTGATTTATTGCATCATTCATGATATTATTATGTCATATATTTTTATTTATACAAGTATGTACTTAAAAGTAATATAGTACCTATAAAGATACTAAAGGAGAATGTGTACTATGTCTTGCTGTTCTGAATATAATTGTCCTGTTGATACAACACTTAAAATGATTGGGGGAAAATATAAATCCTTGATTTTGTGGCATCTAATTGGCTCCACATTGAGATTTGGCGAACTTCGTAAGCTTATCCCTCAGGCTACACCCAAAATGCTGACACAGCAACTTAGGGAGCTGGAGGAAAACAACTTAATCTCTCGTACTGTGTATCCGGTTGTTCCTCCAAAGGTTGAATACTCTTTAACTGATTTAGGTCGAAGCATACGCCCAATCTTATCAGCTATGTATGCTTGGGGAAATGAATATCTCGTAAATAATGGCATAGAGGCTAACTGTTCCATGACCGTTATCGAATCATCAAATAACAATATCAAACACAGTGAATAAGGTTTATACCAAGAGATAAAGACCAAGTCATGGGGCTTTAATAAGTCATAAAATTAGTCCCTATCAGATTTATTTACAATTTGAAGACAGAAAAGAGAAAAACGCGTGAATCTTCTTTGATTTTTAAGCGCTTTTCTCTTTTTGATTAATTGTAATTTGAAAGGTTTTACTTCTGATCATATATTTGATAAGTAACTCTTTTTATTTCATCATCATAACCGAAACGAAAGTACTCATTGTTATCCTTGCTGTTTCCTACTGCATATGTCATGTGATAACCCTCTTCTGCCACTTGATCATTTACCGGCTCATAGGATTGCATATCTGATTTTGCCTTTTGGTATTCTGTATCGTTATCATATGTCCAAGAAATTGAAAGAGTCAAATAAGTGTCATCAAAAATAGTTTCATACTTATATACATAATCAACATCCTTGCTATTCTCGGGTATGCTCTTAGGTAAGATAGTAAATTCTTTGCTAATCAGCAGCTCATTCGCATATTCATCTCTCTGTCCGTAATACGAAGCATTGGTTGTATAGGATGGCATTCTCAGGCTTAAAATAGTTCCAATGATAAATGCAAAGGGTAGGATAATTAGCAAAATTACTTGTAGCAAGCCTTTCACAATAATGAGAATATGAGTGTCCTTCTTAATAAACAAGGTTGCGATCAATACACTGGGAATCAATAACGTAATGGAAAACAATAGTAATGTATTTTGAGCCGTAGTTTTTTCTGTAATAGTATAATATTTAGTATTTGATGCAATGATGTAAATTAATACAATATTCATAACTGAATATAAGACGACAGTTAAAATCCGAAGTACCTGTAATATTCTTTTCATTGCATATCCTAACTTTGCTTTACTTAAAATGTCCTTCATACTCTTTTCTTTCGCTAACTCTTCCTGCACAGTACTAATTTCCATTTCTGATACCATTTTTTCATATTTTGCATTGCATCTAGCGCAATCACCAAAGTGCTCTTCAAGAATGGAATTAGTCTCATCACATGTTAGTTTATCAATATAGTTTGGCAATAAATCTTGTACTATACAGCAGGTTACTTTATGATTCATCTTTCTTCATCCCTTTCATTATTTTTAATTTGCTTCGGTAAAAGGATACCCTTGCCCAGTTTTCTGACTTTCCTAAAATTTTCCCAATCTGTGCAAAGCTTAACTCTCCTGTAATTCTTAAATAAACTACTTCTCTCGATATAGAATCCAAACATTGTAATGACATAAACAATTCAATTTTCTCGGAATTTAATATATAATAATCTTCTACGCTGTCATCCGAATTCATTTCTATTATATCATCCAGCGGAATCGCATTTCTGTTTTTAGATCGTAATTCCTTATACCACAGGTTTTTACCAATTTGACAAAGCCAAACCGATATTTTACATTCTCCTCGAAATCTATCAATTCCTTTTATTGCCTGATAAAAAGTTTCCTGCGAAAGTTCTTCAGCCATACATGCATCTCCAGTGAGACATAATAAATATTTATATACAAGTTCAATATATTCACAATATATTTTTTCTATATCATCTTTATTCATCTATTCACCTCCTATTTATAAGTTCCATTAGTATTAAATTCGTTACAAAAATTATAAAATTATTATTTATATAACCCATACTTATTTTTTTTAATATTTGTTTAACCATAATCAAATGCATGAGGTTTTAAATAACTTATGTTTTTATTTAACTTAACGTACCGTTTGTTCCTATTCATGAAAATATTAATTATTCTATTTATTTAAATTTTGTTAAACTATAAAAAATCAAGACTAGTTTAAAATTTTAATTAAATACATATATAATCCTACCCTAACTTAAAAATTCAAGGGTAGGATTATATATGTATTTTAAACTTTTTAAAGCTAGTTAATAAGAACCTGTAAAAGTACCTTCACTCTTAAATGTATTCCATATTATGTCAAAAGCCGACTGATACTTATCTACTACATTATTAATATCCACACCATTAGCAACATGGCTATAAAAATTAGATCCTTTAAGGTCAGGAATAATCTTTAATAATGCTGCCAATTTGTAATAGCCTACTGCATGTCCAAAAATTTCATGTGCAATTTGTGTTGCCGTTACATTTGTCCATTTCCCATCTCGCACCCACTGACCAGCTACATAAAGACAAGCTTCCTTATTCAAATAAGTTCTATACATACCAATATTAACACCTCCATCCACATATGTCATCTCTTCCTCGTCCATTAAAACACAATTAGTTGGCATTAATAAAGTTCCTTCACAATTCATTTCCATCATATATTTCCTCCTTATTTTTATTGTTTGTAATTGTTTGCAACCAATTACAATTTATTTAAACATATGTTTAAAACGTTATTAAATAGTAATCAATTATACTCTATTCACCAAAACCAATATTGCTTCTTAACTACAATGTAAGTTATTACTAATCCTAATGCGATGACTGATGCAATAATAATTGCTATTATACTGATTGGAATTACATTTAGCTTGTCTACACTTAGTGTGTATTTACCGCTTGTGTCGATATCAAAATTGGAGAAATCTTTGACTTTGAGCTGTTGGTATTTATTTTTGGCTTCATTAAATAAATAGAGATATTTGTATCCGCCCTCTGATAGCTGTAGGGTAATTAATCCGGGCAAATTCTTCCCCTCATTTATCACAAAGGTCAGCTTATTATTCTCTTTCTCTACATTAATATTTGTATTTAGTTCATTTTCATAATTAACAATATCGCTTCCCTTTATTGTTAAGGTATAACCTTCGCCCAAAATATGTATTGTTTTCCCTGTTTCATATAATGCTTTTAGAATACTCTTATTAACTACGTTACACTCTTTTACATTTACCTCTATATCATCAAAATTATTTTCTATTTTACTTATTAATTCTGCGTCATTTTCACTTATATTTTGCACTCTATTACTGGTTGCTTCTATACTTACATTTTCTTCAGTTGTTTGTTCACTGCTTCCGATTTCATTTACAATAACGGTTATTGCTGTACTCATATCCCCATTGGATGCAAGAATAGAGGTTGTGCCAATGCTTTTTGCATGAATCGTTCCATTTGACTCAACTGTTGCAATCTCTTTATCCTCTGCTTCATAGGTCATTGTCTGTAATGCATCACTTGGAAGTGCGTTTGCTTTTAATTGAAACTCTTCTTCTGGTTTTAGCACTACATAAGATTTATTTACCTCAATTTTCGTAGTCGCTACCTTGACAGTAATTTCAATTTCCTTGGAAATATCTCCTGCTTTTACCGTTATGACAACCGTTCCTTTTGCTTTGGCTTTCACTTCTCCTGTAGATAAAACGGTCGCTACTTCACTATCGCTTGAGGAATATTTTACTGTTGTATCAGTAGCATCGGACGGTATTACTGTTGCAGAAATAGCCTGAGACTTATCTACCTCCATTTCCTCCTCGTAATTGCCAATCTCAATGTCAGTGACTTCAACATCATTTGATTTTTTTACTTGTAATTTGAAACTGTTTTTTACTTTTCCACATTTTACAGTTATCTTTGTTGTTCCTACTGAAACTGCCGTAATCCTTCCAAGTCCGTTTATCGTAGCTACCTCTTCATTACTGGATGAATAGGCTAGAGTCTGATCCGTTGTATCAGTTGGTATTACTGTTGCCGAAATTAATTGCTTTTCCCCTATTGCCATTGATTCCAGATAATCACCTAAATCAATTTCTTCTGCGTTTACTACCGATACTTCTGTTGCCGAATCAATTTTACTTGTATCCGTGGTAGTAGTACTAGTATCGGTTGAAGTTGTTCCCATATCTGTTGTCGTTTCCGTTGTCGTATCTGTTGTCGTATCTGTTGTCGTTTCCGTTGTCGTATCTGTTACACTTGCTCCTGCATCTGTTGTGTCTGTCGTTGTTGTCGATTGTGTATCTGTCGTTCCTACGTCTGCTGTCGTCGTATCTGTTGTATTTATTTTTTCTGTGTTTGTTGTTTTTGCTTCTGTTGTAATTGTTGCTTTATTCACAGAGTTTATATTTGATGTAGAGCCATTCATTAACTCTAGCCTGCTTTGCGAAGCAATACATATATTTGCACTCTTAAAAAATAAAACACATAAACATAATATGATTATATTTAACTTTTTCATCTTATCAACCCATCACCCTGTATTTTGATTTATACTCCATTCGTTACAAAACTTTTTATTTATCTTGTTAATACACCAAGTCCTTCTAGTACGTAATTAAAATAGGTCACTTTGTCATATTGAATCCTTGCTTCTACCATTAAACCATTGCTAAGATTAATCTTATCTCCTGCTTTACTAACTAAGTAGGTATAATCCGGTTCTATCATTATTTTAAAATAGGCACTTGGACTACTTGAGTCACTGCTTTCTGATGTTGATACATCGCTGTCAATTTCTGTTACCTTACCTGATATGGTTCCATACACACTCTGCGTCAATCCAAGCACTGCAACATCCGTCATATCTCCTACCTTTATTCTTGCTGCATCGTCTGCTGAAACATTGGCCTGTATCACATACTTATCATTTTCAGAGGAAATGCTGGCTAATGCCTGAGTCGCCTGAACTACCATTCCCGTTTTATATTCCGCCATCATATGAACTTTCCCTGAAGTATTTGCTTTCACACTATACTGTTCCTGCCCTGTTCCGATTGCATCCAGTTGTGCACGAATAGAATCTAATTGAGTTTGACTTTGCAAAATGGAATCCTCTGCGGATTTAATCGCAGAATAATATACCTCTGTAATTTTATTTTGATTTTTAATGAGTTCATTTTCAATTTGCTCATCCGAATAACCTGAGGCTTTATACACAGAAGCATCCATCGTATTTTGATCCACCTGGCTCTTATAAGCCTCATACTGACTGTAATACAAACTATCTTCTGTGTTAGACTGGTTAAAATAGTTGGTGTCATCTTTGATGGATTTTACCAGCTTTTGGTATTGTGCAATCTGGGTTTCATAGATTTGCTTTTGCCCTTCTAACTGCTCTCCCTGTAAATCCAAGTCGCCACTTTTAATTTCGAATAGCACATCTCCTTCTTCAACATTCATACCTTCCTTGATATTAATTGTCACAATCTCTCCTGTATAAGGTGACATGGCATAATTTTTATTCATGCTTTGCACGACACCACTTGATTTTATTATGTATATCTTAGGTGTCTTAATGCTCCATATGATGACTGCAACTAACAGTAAAGTGACGGTTATGAGAATCATATAACCAAAGGGTGGAACTTTCTTATCATAGAGAAGTTTGCTATCCTTTAATTGATCCATTGTTTTTATTTGTTTACTCATGGTCTGCTCTCTCCATAAATACATCTGCTATCATATTGTCATCTTGTTTGTCAACAAATATGGTATAACTATCGCCTTTTAAGGGGATATCCTCCTCGAAAGCCTCTAGATTAATTTTATCATAGGCAAATTTTAGCTTAGTTTCTTCACCAATAAATCTTACATACATACATTTTTTTACTCTTATTACAGAATCAATCTTATAAAACGAATCCATATTGTTAATGTAATTATTTACTTGCTGTAATATTCTTAGCTCAACATTCATTTCTCCCCTCTGATTAACAGTAGCTTTTGTATACTGAATAATCGGTCCCAAAGGTTTTACACCTTTAATTTTAATATAATTATGCATCTTTTCCACTTCCAAAGCATAATTTTCTATTTCATCAGGCATTAATATCTTACTTATTACATTTGAAAGTTTTAACGATTTACTCTGCTCAATTTTTAGTTTACCCATAATTCCTCCATTTTCCCTATCGTTGGATAGACAATATAATTACTTACAGTATTCATAAATTTATCTCCCTATATGGTTAAAAAATCAATCTACTTATCTGTTTATTATATTAGCTTCCAATAGCTCTATCATATACATATAATTATTAATATACTGAAATAAACTGATAAATCCAAAATAGTTCCATTGTTTATTTGCATTTGCATTTTTGGAATCTATCAGTTTTAATAGATTGACTTGGTATTTCTTTACATAGTTAAAAAATGTATTGTTGTTAGAAAATGAATCTAAAATAAAATTGTGAAGCAAATCATACATTGACTCTAGATAGTTGCTTTCATAACAATATTCGTATAATAAAAAATGATATATTAACCTACACATTAATAAGTTATAATAAATATCGTTTTTACTTTCTAGATTTTGCTTTGTAAATTGAATAAGATATTCTTCCATTTTCTCTTCTTTTTCATCTAAATTGATTATCTTATAAACTAATAGATTAATTAAATTGCATATTTTTAAATAATTGTATTCTTTATTAATTTTTTTACTGTAAACAAATTCTTCACACTTTTCTAGAATAAATTGATTGACAGGAAATTCTATTAGCAGGCTATTATATAAGATAGCTATTATCATATCTTCGTTCTGAGTTAAAAATTTTGCCATTTTAAAGTCACCCATCACATTTCCCGTTTTTTTAAATAGTGAGATTAAAATTGACCAGTTAATATAAATACATATAGGTGAAAATAAATAATTTGTACCATCAATAAAACAGAAAAACAAAATACAAATAACATAAGCTACTAAACTAGAATAAACTCCTCCCATTAGCATATACACATAATCATTTGCATATTGCTCTAAACTTTCTTGATTTTTTATTCTGCTATTTACATATGGAATAACACAACCACCCCATATTAATTCGCCCTTGAATCTTACTTTTATTTTTATTCTATTTGTACTTTTTACAAAAAGAATAGGTCCTATTACAAACATGGCAACTTCTATATTTCTTTTTTTCATAAATAGCAAATGACCAAATTCATGAATAAATACAAATACATAATGTGCACAGATAAAAAATATTGCATATACTATGATAAATTGTATCTTGTCAATCTTAAAATTTTTATTATCTATTATAATTTTGTATACAACTTTTAATATAACTAGAATGATTGCAGCGTTTATACCTGATTCAAAAATTCTTTCATTCTTTATCATTTTATTTATTCCTATGTTCTTCGTCTATTCTTTTTTTAACTAAGAATAAAGTATCTGTTATTAACAAGGGAATTACTATAATTAAAAAACTCTGCCATGACAGTGCATTGTAATTTAATCTGTCCGAAACCGTAAATGCAATAAACGCAACACAAGCATATACGAATAATTCTATTTTTGATAATTTCATTTCAAAGCCACCCTTTCTATGTAGTATTATAAGATTTATATAGAATACGCCAAATAGATTACCAATTTGGCGTATTTTTCTATGTATTAAATTAGATTGTCAAAGTAAATGACGGAACTAAAGATCCACTCGCAACTTTCAATGTTATATCTCCACCCGTATAAACTCCAGATGCAATATTTTTAACAATTTTTGCCGCTGCGGCAGCAGCAACAGTTGAACCGTACGCCAATACTAATCCAGCAACTAATGTTCCTGTTCCCGCTGTCCCTAGTTCAATTGCCGTGGCCACACCAATTGCTGCTGATTCTAAAAGAGCGGTAACTGCCGCCTTTGTGGCCACACCACCTAAAACACCAATAGCGTTACATATTGTTGACTTAGTAAATGTAACATATAATGTACCGCCTCCCTCTACATATGTCATTTCTTCCTCATCCATCATGGCACAATTATTGGGCATTACCAATGCATCTTCATAAGTCATATCCATTATATATTTCCTCCTTATTTATTTTTTATAAATGTTTGTAACCAATTACAATCTGTTTAAACATTAATGCTTAAAACACTTCTATTAGATAATACTCATCTCATCTTCATCTGAAAATCTCTTATTCTCTAATTACAAAATCCCCTTGTTGCATCTGTTTTTCATTAATATTTTTATACGGCTGTTTAAAAATAAATACAGTAAAATACTAACTACTGTCTTCATCGTAAAAGCCACATCCGTTACCAGAGCCTTACAAAGCTTTTTACTACGATGAATCGTAAAACAATGAAAATCATAACTAACGTAGTAGTTTCTCATTATTTTCTAGCTTCATATAATTAATAGTATAGTATATAGTCTAATCTACATCTTATGTTCACTTAAATATAAAAGCTAAAATAGAGTATTTTTTTGATTACATACTTTTCACTTACTATTTTTAATTAATTTTATAATAGTTATCCAAACTATTCCCACTCCAATGGTTACTCCAAATGACACTGATACGTCTTTTAAGATACTACTATTTGGTAATTTTAATAAAATATCTGACATATAATTCATCAATAATAAAAGAAGAAATATAATAATCAATGAAACAACCATTATTTTTCTATTATTCATACACTATCCCTCGCTTTGTTATATAAGTTTACATTAGAATTTACTTATATTTTAACTATACTGCTAACAGCCGCTATTAGGCCATGCAACATGAATCTTTTAAACTATTTCTTAAATTATATTTATTTTTTATTCTGAATGTTAAGAATTAAATCTGTTACAAAAGACACTATTATACCAGCCCACACTAGTATCATTAAATAGTATGGTACAGGAAAACCACTTAATGCTGTCGCAGCAATAATGAATAAAACTCCAATATAAAGTATCCTTGAAATTTTTCTTGTTAGTTTGAGTTTATTCATTTATATCCTCCTATTTTTAGTATTATTGATAAAATTTAAGTATCAATTACCAGTTAATAATGATTACTCTTATTTTAAAATAGGAAGCTTCTTTTTACATCTTCACCGTTTTCTTACACTATTCTCCCTATCATAGCTGGAGAGGTTAAATCTTTCAATATGAATGTATTTATAATGTAAAAAGCTTTTATTAATTTTATAAGAATATCATTTACAACCTTATCTCTTACTTTAAAGCAACACTATAGCCTGTAATAATGTCCAACAAAGTTGTATACTCTGTTACTTTTACTTTACTTGAACTACTATATGATTCCAACCATGTTTTGCATTGATTTAAGCAACCTATAGCTGAACCTAATATAACTCCATAATAAAAAGTACCAATCTCACCAACATATTGTATTGCAGCGGATCCTGCTGCAAAAGCTGAAGCAGCCGCCACAACCATTGCAAAATAATCACTTGCGCCACTTAAAGTCATAGTATATTTATTATCACCACCTTCCACATACGTCATCTCCTCCTCATCCATCATCACACAACCATTTGGCATTACCAATGCATCTTCATAAGTCATATCCATTATATATTTCCTCCTTATTTATTTTTTGTAAATGTTTGCAAGCAATTACAGTCTATTTAAACATTAATGCCTAAAGCACTGCTATTAGGTATAGCTTAACTCATCTGCATCTGAGAGAGGCTCCTCCACTATGACTTCATTTTCTTCCTCTCTGATTACAAAGTTCCCCTGCTGCATTTCCCATAGCTTATAGTACTGACCTTGCTTTTTTAGTAGGTCTTCATGCGTTCCCTTTTCGACTATCTCACCCTGATCAATCACTATGATTTCATCACAGTTTTTAATTGTTGACAGTCTATGCGCAATGATTAACATAGATTTTTTTCTAAATTTATTATAAATCATATCAAAGATGATATTTTCTGTCGCAAAGTCCAAGTTACTGGTACTTTCATCCAATATGTAGAACTCATTCTTTTTTAGAAACGCTCTTGCTAGTGCAATTCTTTGCTTTTCACCACCGCTTAGTCCGTTTCCTGCTTCTTCCAGATAGGTGTAGTACTGCATCGGAAGCTTTTTAATAAAGTCATGGGCATCTGCCGCCTTTGCAGCTTCTTTCACTTCATCCAGTGTAGAATTCATTTTACTGACGCGAATATTGTCATAAATACTTTTAGAAAACAATTCTATTGACTGAGGTACATAAGAAATTGCCTGACGTAGTGATGTATTGCTGTATTCATTGATGTCCACTCCGTCAATCAGAATTTCTCCTGCTTCCGGCTCATAATATTTTAAAAGCAGCTTGGCTATTGTCGATTTCCCGCTTCCGCTTGCTCCTACTAATGCTACCTTTTTTCCCTTGGCTATCGTAAAGCTGACATCCTTAAGTACAGGCTTTCGGTTGCCATAGCGAAATGTGATATTTTTTACTTCAATATCTCCTGCTATGCTTTCCATATCCTGATAGGTATTTCGGTTCTCTGTCTCCTGTTCTTCTTCATAATCTAAAATTTCTGTCATTCGTTTCATCGAAATATTAGCTTCCTGAATCTGCAATTGAAGTCCGACCAGTCTTGATACGGGATCCATAAAATAGCCTGACAGGGTCATAAATGCCATCATGGCACCTAATGTGGTATCATTGTTAATGACCTGCATGATTCCAAAATACATTAATATTAAGTTTCCTACTGAGGAAATAGTCCCTGAAATAGAACCTTGAATATTAGAAAGCATTCCCTCCTTTAATCCAATCCTTAATGACTTAATATACTCCCTCTCGATATTTTCAAGCTCTGTCTCCTCATTCGCATTTCCTTTTACAGTCTCCACTGCCCGAAGGCCTTCTATAATCTGCGAATTTAAGATGGATGACTGCTGCATTTGTTCTTCATTGATTTTTTTATACGGTTGTTTAAAGATAAAAACAAGTAAAATACTAATTATGGTCATAAACAAAATAATGACAAACAATCCCGTATTCATCTTAAATAAAATAACTCCGGTTACCAGTGCCATTGCGATATCCATAATTAACGTCAGTGCAATGTTTGTAAAAATATCCTTTATGGTAAAGGCATCGGAAAATCTTGTGATAATATCGCCTGTTTTTCTGGTAGCAAAAAATTTCATCGGTAATTTATAAATATGTTCAAAATACCCAAGCATTAATGGTATATCAATTTTCTGTGACAGATAAATCATCATCCATTGCCTTACAAATCCTATGACCACCTGAGTGACAGATAAAAGTGCAAATACGATTAATACCATAATCAGTGTATTTTTAAGCTTATAGGGTAAAATCTCATCCATTAATATTTTATTAAACAGAGATGACACAATTCCAAGCACCGTTAATAGAACGGATGCCATAATGGAAAAGATAAACAGCTTTTTCTGTGGTAACAATAGCTTCACATAGCGGCTGAATAATTTTTCATTTTTTACTTTCCCCGATGTAAACTGCTGATTCGGCTTAAGTATTAACATAGCTCCTGTGAAGTTCTTATAAAACTCATCAATTTCTACTCTGATTAAATCTTTGGCTGGATCACCTAGTATTACATGCTTATCCGTTATTTTGAATACCACCACGAAATGACTTAATCCTTCTTTCGTTATGATATTGGCAATGGCAGGAAGTGTGTACTTACTTATAAAGCCTTCCTTGTCTACCCGCACTGCCTGTGAAGTAAATCCAAGCTCATCTGCACATTTGCTAAGACCTATGAGATTTGTTCCTTTCAAATCAGTTCCCATCATATCTCTGAGTCTTGTAATCGTTGTTTCTTTTCGATAATGTAGACATATCATTGCCAAACATGCTGCTGCACAATCGGTTGCATCCTGCTGCTTTACATAGGTATATCTCATAATTTCCCCCTAGTATCTACTTACTCTACCCACTCATAGACTATTTTTATATAGGTAATAAGTAAAATTAACACATAGTTTTTAACTATAATTATAGTTATATTGTAACAAAAAGTATCATATTTTTCAACCATAAGTCCGTAAACGGTTGAATTGAAACCAGAAATTCTTTTTCATCTATGATAATTACGCCATCCTGATATGTATCAATCGCAAGCATATTTACAGTCATATTTCTATGAATACGATAGAATATTCTTGGATCCAAAATTGTTTCCAGCTTACTTAAAACTTCCTTGATATCACAATAATCAAAAGGCTTTCTTATAAAGCGAAAATTGCGTGTAAAGCAAGTTTCTACTATTATAGGCAAATTAAGAAAATAATTTAACTATAGTGCGCTAAAATCATCATAAATTCAACAAAAAAGCCTATGAATCAAACCATTCATAAGCTTTCTGTTTTTTTGTTTATTTTAAAATTTCTAAGCTAAGGAGTCATTAAACCATCTAATTTAAAACGCCCTTATTATGTAAAAAGTACTTCTTTGTTTTAAGATAGCTTCATAATCTCTTTATTTAACAACGAAGTTAAAGCCTCAGGAGTATGAGTAGACAAATAAATTGTATTGTTTTCCTTTACAAACCTGCGTACCTTATCAAGCGTTTTTCTTGCTTCTTCCTTATCTTCAAACACAACGGATAATTCATTTTGTCTTAGAGCCTCATCCGTATAGGTTACATCACCTTGAATCATGTAATATAAATCATCGGCTTCTATCACTGCAATGGAATTGCCCCTAGTATGCCCAGAGGCAGGAAGCATTACAATATGCTCTGCTATTTTTTGACTCTTGTCGAAATTTTTATAGCTTCCATCGGTGAAACAGACACGGATAATATTATCTCCCTTTAAATTCATAGCCTCTGCTTCAATCTCAGAGATATATATTTTTGCATTTGGAAATGCTCGTAGCTCTCCTGTGTGATCCGGATGCTTATGTGTAACGATGATTTTATCAATATCCTCAGGCTGATATCCTACCTTTCTAAGAGCTGTTAAAAAGTCATTTATCTTATCTCCGGTGTATAATTTTTGATTTGGTTCTCTTTTAAACTCAGGTGTTTCAACAGGAAGTCCTGTATCTACCAATATAACTTCTTTTCCGGTATCTATTAAATAATTTTGTAAACTGGCCGGATATGTTTTAGCACTTAACTTTTCTGATTCTCTTGAGCCTCCAAATGCAAATGCTTCCTGCATTTCTCCGTTTTTATAAAATTCTAATGCGATTATCTTCATATTATTGTCCAAATATTATAGCTATTCTACAATATTGCCATTACTTTTGCATACTGTGCTTATGGCTTCCCTTTCTATTTTGTTTTATTTTATTGTTATAAATTTAATTGCGCGCAATTCATCTAAACAAATTGTATACAATTAAATGTCATTTGTCAATAGCAATTTTGTTTTACTTAAATCACTGATAATTTATAAATTGATACGTTGCTCCGTTATCTATGTGAGGTTTTCCAGTTTGATCGATCAAATAAATTTCTGTGTATAGCTCTTTCTTTTCGCTATCATCGTAGGTTATTTCTCCATTTGTTAACAGAGTATAAACCAGTTCTACACCCAATTGTCCCATCTCGTATGGGCGCTGTGCAATTGTTCCCTGCATATAGCCTTCCTTGATTGCCTGAATAGCTGTTGGATCTCCATTAAATCCAATCACCATAATTTGTCCCTTTTTTCCCACTTCATCGATTGCCTGTGCTGCTCCAAGAGCCATAGGATCATTTTCAGTAAATACTACCGCTATATCATCTCCATAGGTTTCCAAAAGTTCTTTCATTGCACGATATGCATTTTCTCTTTCTGATTCAGCATTTATTATTGTAGCAATATTAAAACCTGCTTCCTGCATAACATTTTTAAAACCTTCTCCACGTCTTCTGGCAAATTCCGAGCTTTCTTTAACTTGAATAATAGCGGCATTCTTGCTTGTCAGTTGATACTCCTTAATAAGCCTTATCGCATATTCTCCTGCCAATACTCCGCCTCCAAAGGAATCTGACAATATACTGGCATCTACCTCACTTCCTCCGGTGCCGACATCAACCACTATGACAGGGATTCCTTTTTCTTTCGCCTGCTTAACGATATCACTTAGCACTTCCGGATTATATGGAGAAATTACCAATGCATCGATATCCTGCTGAAGAAGCTGGGTCACACCACTAACCATTTCTGTTGTATTGCTCTTTTCATCGTGTGTAACCACACGAATTCCCAATTCCTCTGCTTTGTCTAAAACTCCTTCCTGGATCGTATAAAAATGTTCTATTCTATTATCAAACGATGACCACCCAATGGTATATTGTTTCGCACTATCATATGTCTGGGTGTTTGTGGTTGTCGTTTGGTTGCTGATTGTTCTGGTTATATTTGCTACCTTGCTCCAGCCTGATGCAGCCATCACCACTATAAATAAAAGTAAATCTATACAAAACAATAATTGATTGACCTTTCTTATTTTACTGTATTTATTGGTTGATAAGCTCAATTATAACGCCCTTTCATACTCTCTATCTTTTAAAATATGCAAACAATTTTTTATTTATTACAGTAAGCTCCTACTGCTCTATCATCCATTTGTGAGAAGGAACATAATAACGCAGCTTAATCTCTCTTAGGCATTCTTCTATTGCAATATGACAGACAAATAATATAGAACTGATACCTGAATACTTTTCCTCTTTGACATTACTAATGCTTTGTATCTTGTAAGTGTGAAGCTGATGCTGCTCGTCCTCTAATCGGATGTACATCGGCTTAATCTCTCCCAATGGGTTAAAGGTTGCATTTGCATCAATGGAAATGAAGTGCTTTATCTGACTCTGATTATTCATATAAAATTTCTTCTCCTTTTGCCTTTAATTTTTCTTTACTGATTCCCCCATTCAACGGACGTATTCTTGCATTTACATAGGATGCACGAAAGACCGCCTCTTCTCCATAACGTCCCCTTATTTTATCAATTGCGGCATCTAATTTCTCATATCTTTCGTAGTCTTGCATATCGAATAAATTCAACTGCCGCTCTGTATTAGAGTCTACTACTCTGCCTGTATGAATCCCTAACTGTCTGATTGGAGTATACCCATCCCATAATTCGTCAAATACCTGACTCACAGCCTGAAATACTTCGTTGGTTATATTCGTAGCAGTAAATAAAGTCTTTTGATGCCTTGAACTGCTTAGTTCGAAATCTTTTATTGATACAGCAATTACAGAAACCTTTACATTATCCTTTCTAAGCCTCATACAGACAGTTTCACATAAAGATAACAATACCATCTTAGCCGTTGAAGCATCACATACGTCAAAGGGAACGGTCATACTGTTTCCATAGCCTTTATTGGCCGGTGCAATACTCTCTACAATGGAAACATCAATACCATTTGCAAAGCACCACAAGATTTCACCATGCTTCTTTAAATGCTTTTTAAGTAATTGAATATCTGTATTTGCCAATTCTCCAATTGTAAGAATGCCCAATTTTTTCAACTTATTCTCAGTTGCTCTGCCACAAAAGAAAAGGTCTCCCGTTTGCAACGGCCACATCTTTGTTTCAATTTCATCCGGAAATAATGTGTGTACCTGATTGGGCTTCTTAAAATCAGAAGCCATTTTTGCCAACAGTTTATTGCTTGATATTCCAACATTGACTGTAAATCCAAGCTCTTTGTAAATTTTATTCTTAATTAAATTAGCTGCTATGACAGGTGTTCCCCACAATGCATTCATTCCTGTCATGTCCATATATGCTTCATCAATACTGTATTGCTCTACCTCTGGTGAATATGTCCTTAGTATTTCCATAAGTGCCTTTGATGATGCCTCATACAAATCATAATGCGGCTGTATTAAGACTAAATTGGGACACTTTTTTACCGCTTCGCTAATTGTTTCAGCCGTTTTTATATTGTACTTTTTCGCGGGTGTGGATTTTGCTAAGATAATACCATGTCTCTTCTTAATATCACCACATATTGCAGATGGTATTTCTCTTAAATCTAATTTTTCTCCTAAGCATTTAACCCGATAAGCTGCCTCCCAAGACAAAAATGCGGAATTAACATCTACATGAAAAATTATTCTGGAAACCTTTTTAGAACACATGTTCGATCGCCTCAATACCACTATACAACAAATACTGAAAAAGTAAAGAGGTAAATTCTGCAAAAGAATAATGAAGCATTTAGTTCTTATTCTGTACTCATATACCCGACAATTGTATCTATAATTCTGACTGATATAAGAATAAATTTTACTTGACTACAACATTAGACTGGATGTATAGTAATAAATAAGTAGAATCGAGATTAAATATTTTTATTAATCGTTTTTTACTTGCTTATAGTCAGATAATAATTTCGTACAGAAGGGGAGGCATATATGATTGGTACATATTTAATGGATCTTGCAGGTTATTTAGGAATTGCTTCTGGAATTGCACAAAAAGTGGTAGATGCAATTGATTGGGGTGGAGCAGCATTTGTTGTTCTTTCTATTTTAGGAACTGTTATGAGTGCTGGTGCTCTTGGAGCAGCATCAGCCTCTATAGATTTCATTATTCTGACAGTTAAAAGTTACATTTCTCGTAGTTTAAAGGCTCAGGCTGTTGTTTGGTAATATGAAACGGTTTACTTGATGTCTAATCAAAATATAAAATGTAGTCACAAATAAAAATAATACTGTGTACGGAATTATTACTGACTAAATTAAACTTTTCAAATGTGCCTTTTAATTTGTAATTCCCATGCCCAAATAGATTGCACTAACTATAAGATATATAATAAGTGATAAAAATATACAGAAAAAACGAAAGGAAACTCTATGAGCAATTTTGATAAAGAGTCAAATACTATTGACTTAACATTATTGAAATGGATTGTTAAAAATGAATTTAATCACGAATTTAATTTTTTAATGAATGAAATAAAGAAGCGGCTAAATATAAAAGTACCAAGAATTATGCTATTATTTATTGTTATAATATATCAATATACCTTTATTTTCTTGTTATTACTAATATGTTATAAAATAAAAGATAGCAAAATTTTTATTATTCTTTTTATAATAACATCAATATTTAATAGTATTTTACCGGCAACTATCGCTAGATCATCTCAATCACGTGTAGATGAACATCCAATTTTTGATTATTTATTAATGTCAAAATTATCTATTCAAAATTCCAAAAGAATTATTATACTCTCAGAATTAGCTAATTTTTGGATACATAATTTCTCATTTGAATTTATAACAATTTGGCTGTTTTTTATTAAGTTCAAAATGATTGGTCTTTTATATGGATTTTTTTGGATTATATTTACCTCTTTTATTTTTGTAAAAGTTATAAATAAAAAAAATAAAATAAGAAAATTGGAATTGAATTCTTTTTCTTCTTTTACAATAAATATAATATTAAGTGGGTTTTTATCATATTGTATTTTTTATATATTCATAGGTACTATTAATAAAATATCGGTTAATGAATTTTTTAATACTAATTGTTTAAAAATATTTGTATCTTCTTATCTTACAAATATAGTAATTGCAGTAAAAGAAAAAGGAATTAGATTTATTTTAATTTTATTATTATTATTTGTTTGTTTGATGATTTTTAAATGGATAATAAAAGCATTTATTATTATTAATAAAACTAAAATATTGTTTCTTAGAACGTATTTACAAAAAATATATAAATTATCAAATAATATGTTTGTTAAACGGGATTTAAAAATTATTTTTAATATTTTACCTAAATTGGAAATGAATATTTTTTCTCTGGTTCTTCCATTCGGAATAATATTTATAGTAATTGGATTTGTATTTTATATGATACAAGGTGAAGATGTAAATAGTATTTTAATCTCACAGGATTTTATTTTTTGGATTTCATCGTATCAATTTTCAACACAGCTTGTGCAAAAAATACCTATCTTCCATATTTCCAGTGAGTTAAGAAATATAGAACTGCTTAACTTTTCAAAAACAAAAACTATCAAGGATTTAATTGAATCAAAACATATTTTACTTGCAATATTTAATTTACCAATACTAATCGTTATGATAATTATTAAATTTTTATTATTATTATGGGGAATAAATCCATTTATATTGTTGGCTAGTATAATTAATACATTTGGTATTTTACTTATTTGTTTAGTATTAACATTACGTTGGACTACAATTTTTCCCAAATTTAGCTGGTCAAATATTTTTATGATTAGACAGGATAATTTTGACGCGCAAATATTGCAACAATTTTTATTAATTCCTAGTAGAATCATATCTTTATTTTTTACTATTAGCTTTGTATTTGTAAATGTAATAGACTTCTATTTTACAATATCGGCTACCTTTCTATATTATATATTAAGCTATATTAGTATCGCGATAATATTTATCATATTGAAAAGGGGGCAAAATAAAGATGAATTTAATACAGAATTGTAAATACAAGAAATATGTAATCATACATACATTGATTTTTATTTTCGGTATTATCGTTGGAGTGATGTTAGGAAATGTGATTGGAGATATTGGAGAAATTCCCATTTTGTCAAAGCCATTCTACGACTATTTTATTCATAATTTAATCACTTGTATTACTATAATATTATTTGGAGTTATCACATTTGGATTTTTAACTTGGATTCCATTAATCTACAATGGAGTGGTTTTGGGAATGGCAATTAATTTTTTATCATATCATAATGATTCTTTCCAAATCCTTATTTACTTTGCACATGGATTTGTTGAAATTCCTTCCTTAATGTTATCAATTTATTTAGGAAAGCTAATTTCAATGAATATAAGGGAAGCACTTATTGCATTAATCAAAAAGAAAAAATTTGCAATAAAAAGTAGTTTTTTTAAGGAAATAGGCATAATGTTTTCAATTATAACGGGACTACTATTGTTGGCCAGTATCATTGAAGCGCTTCCCAAATAGTCTTATGAAAGGAAAAGAATAAAAATGATTAAAATTTTAAACTTAAACCACGAATTTGAAGAGAAAATTGTCTTTAAAAACACTGACTTAATCATTGATGATGGCGAAATCATCTGGATTCAAGGAGAAAACGGTAGTGGAAAGACAACTCTTTTTAGAATTTTAACCGGATTATTGATGCCCCAATCCAATTCATTGGAGCAATTAAAGGTTTTTCTTAATGATGAACCAATAGAACTTAGCGAATTAAAGTTTGAGATTAACTATATTCCTAGTAAACCATATCTATTTGAATATCTGTCAGGAAATGACAATGTAGAATATCTTATTTCTTTATTTGATCTATCTGATAAGAAAGAACAAATATATGATAATCTAAGAAAATTAAATATGGAAGCTGATTTAAATATGGAGATTCATGCCTATTCATTGGGGATGAAAGCAAAGCTGTATTTCGGAATCGTAATAGAAAGAGAAACTTCTCTCATAATAATTGATGAATTATTAAATAATATTGATGTCGAATCTTTGAGTGTGGTTTATAGAATAATACATAATAAAATTTCTGAAGAAAATCGCAGCTTACTATTTACATCTCATACGAAACTAATAGAAAATAACGAAACTATTAAAAAAATATATATTATGGATAAAAGGTTGGTGTTTAAATGAAAAAAAAGATTATATTAAGCAGAATTTTTTTGGGAATCGGAATTGCATCTGTGTTATTAACAATTATCATCCCGGGTTTAAAAATAAGTCTAGGGAATGTATTTTCTCATTCATATAATGGCTTTTTTTCTGTCATAATATTTTGTATTTCATTGGGAATTTTCTTTAAAATTTCAAGTGGAATAGACGATATTTGTATTAATAGAATGAAATTTGTACTTTCGTGTTCTTTCTTATTATCATTGTTTACTAATATTTTATTTCTTTAACATGTATTACATATGGAAAAAATGATTATAGCATATAAGAAACTCTTCTTTAGTTGTAACAAGAGAAGAGTTTCTTAGTTTTTTATGTCAGAAATACCATAATTATACGCTTACAGCCCCCAGCCCCCCATGATCCGTGACATTTATTTCTCCTTTTTTAATTTCTACCATGCGGTTACAATATTTTAATATCTCTTCCCTACGCGTAATCACAATAATTGTGCTGTCTTTTTTTCTTCTGAAAATGTTTTTTAAAACGATATTTTCTTCCTCCATGTCAATAGCTGAGCCAGGCTCATCCAATATAATAATGGGATAATCATTCAGCAAAAAAATTCGCGCCAAGCATAATTTTTGCGCCTGCTTTTCTGATAAATGGATTCCCCCCTCTCCAATTATTGTATCGACTCCTTGCTTCATAGCATCCACGTCATTTTTTAGCTGCACCAAGGACAACGCTTCATAAACCTTTGCATTTGTTATATTTTCAGCTCCCATAACCAGATTTTCTAAAATGCTGCCACTGAAAATAAATGGCTCTTTACTGATTAATAACATTTTATCGTAATAGGAATCATCTATATTTTTTATATTATTATCACCAACATAAATATTTCCTTCTTCATAGTCATGCATTTTAAGCAGCAGATTCATAAGTGAAAATTTTTTATATTTATCATCTCCGATTAATCCAAGCTTTTCTCCCTGTTTTATCTCTAAATTAAAATTAGAAACAACGAACTCTTGATTATAATTGAATTTTACATTCAAAAAATGGATGGTATAATCATTGTTCCATCTCATATCTCCCGATGGAATTCTATATTGATTATTTTCTAAAATATAACAAATTCTGTCAAAAGAAACCTGTGCCTTTTTTATTTCCTCATAATTATTAATCAGTCCTATCAATGTTCCAAGTAGTTTTCCTATATACAAAGTCATGGCAAAAATCGTACCAATTTCTAATTCTTTTTTTAAAACAAGATACCCTCCATAACCAAGTAATAACGTTAGATTTGCACCATCAATTACGCCATCTAACACATAATACTTTGAACTTACCTTAGTACCTTCCAATTGAGCTTTATGATACTCTATTATTTTTTCATCATATTTATTTTTGAAATAGTGAATTTGATTGTGCAATTGGATATTTGTAATATGCTCTAACATTTCATTATTAAATGCCTGAAATTCTATTCTCTTTCTACTAATCAGACCGGCAGCACTTTTGATTGGGTTATCAAAGCAATTTTGAAGGATCAAATAAATATCTGCAATAATCAAGGCAAATAATGCGATTTCCCAATTTAAAATAAAAAGTATAATGATTAATCCAATCAAAACCACAATATTACTAAACATATCATGAAAGACACTTACAAACAGCACCAGCATCTCTGGTACATCTCGTTCAAGTATAGTTATGATATTATCTTTTTTATAGTCCTTAAAAAAGCTTATATTACATCTAAAAATACTGGTTATTATATTATTCTTTAAGTATAAGCAGATTTTCTTTTCTAAATTGCAAAAATATATTTCTTTTATGTATTTAAGTAGTATCGATAATACAATAAAAATAACAATCGTACTGATGTAAATCCACAGTTTTTGCAAATTCTTACTGGTAACTGCATCATCAATAATCAATTTACTAAAGTAAGGATATACAATACTGATAATAGAATATATGAAAACGATTAACAAACCTGTTGCATGTGCTCTCACGAAATCCATCATATAATTCTTATAAAAATTAACATATCTTTTTATCACCCTGTATTTCCTCCTGTATTCTATATCGCTAAATTTCCAGAAATTATTTATAGAATTTACTTTATTTTTTTTAATAATGTGTAATTTCATAATATTAAGAGAAAAAGAGCAATTATACTAATCGCTCTCTCCCTTCCGTTTGTATCACCTATATACTCTTGCTCTTGATCTTTTATACAAGAGCTTTTTTTAATATGAATAATTTAAATTTAATAAATTCCTACTGTTTTTCCAAATTTATAAATATACTGTGATACAGAAGTGATTGCATTGGTCACACAAGCTTCTCCTGCCTGAGCATAGGAAGAGGTATCCGTAGCTAAAGGTACTAACGCTTTTGATTTCACTGCCCAGCTTTTCATTAAATTATTGACTGAAGTATTTGATGCAATCTGATACACATTGGAAGGTAAAATATCGCCATCAATTTTATAGGAGCTTCGATTCGTGTCTACATACTTTTCAAATTCTGAATGATTACTGTTTAAGGCTGTTAAGTTTGAAGCATGATGCGGCTCATTAACATCCGATACATAATGCGTCCCCCTGCCTAAATATTGCATGGCAATCTCAGTATAACCATTTTGATAAGCCGTCACGGCTTTATCAAAATATGTATTTGCCCGGGTCTTACAGGTTGGTGAAGACTGAGCTAACCAGTTTTTCTCTGTATCAGGATCATAGAAATGTCCGGCAAATGTATAATAATCTGTCTCATTTCCAAACACATCAGGCCAGTCTGTATTGGTCATTAGAAGTTCAGTATAAGCAGCATTATTTAAAATAGAATCCCCCATGTCATTATTTAAAATTACTAGTGCAGATGCCAAAATATATTGATGTGTATGATCAACTCCTCCACTATTAAATGTCTGCGCTTCAAAGGACATTGACCCCGTGAAAGAACCTGACGACCTCATATTATGAACCAGTGGTACTCCTGTTCCATAGATTTCATCTGTTCCATTTGTAATGCTTAATACCTTTTGCTGTACATTATTTCCTGTACTGTTTGCCGCATGTGCGAATCCAGTCGAGCAAAGGAGAAGCAAGCTTAGCATAATACTACATTTTACTAGTTTATTCTTTATTTTCATGTAAATAACCCCCTTTACCGTGTATTATACTCTGCATTCCTCTATTTGTATAGACATTTTTGTGTATTTTATGCTATTTTATAATAACTAAACCAATTATATTAAAACATGATACTTTTAAAAAGTATATATTTTGCATAAATTGCAATTTAGAAAAAATATTTGAAAAAATAACCTCGACGTTATATAAAAATTTTTGCAGATATTACAGATTTGAATAGTTAATAAAATATAATTATTATACGCATCAAAAATGAGGCTAATAAAATTCCAGCCTCATTTGTTCCATATCACTACTTCGCTCAAGAAGCGGTGGCAATTTATTTAATATATTAATTGTTTCTTGTGAATCAAACAGCCAGTCATGAACAAGATTCTCTGACAATACTAAGGGCATCCTGTCATGAATTTTTTCCATGGATTCGTTCGCCTTTGTTGTTATAATGACAAATCTGTTATCGGCATTATACAGACCTGCCATCAACATGATTCTTTTCTTCGTATTCTGAAAAGTAAATTTATTCCTGGACTGATCCCATTCATAGAAACCTTTTGCTGGAATAATGCACCTTCTATCTGATAAGCAATCTTTAAAGCTTTTCTTCTCCGAAACCGTTTCTGCTCTGGCATTGATAATCAAGCCCTTTTGATTGTAGCCTAAAAAGCCCCAGTTAAATAGTTCCAGTGACATTTCGTTGCTGCCATTCGTAATAACCGGAGCCAATGCAGAAGGCACGATATCCCTTGAATAATGAGCAGGATTTAACTTTTTATCAATATGAACTACTATTTTTTGAAGCTCCATTGCCGTTTCTTCATCTATATAATAACGTCCACACATGCTTCTATCACCTCTTACTTATTTAGTACTAGTATTGCATTAATCTATACTATTATTCCTTCCTAATCTAACCGTATTACAGTTTAGAATAAACAACTTTCTTTTACTTTACAATTCTATATTTAACTCAACCGGACAATGATCAGACCCCATAATCTCTGTATGAATTTGGGCATCCACTAATTTTTCCTCTAACGTCTTAGAGACTACAAAGTAATCAATTCTCCATCCGGCATTTTTTGCTCTGGCACTGAAACGATAAGACCACCAGGAGTAAATCCCTTCCATATCAGGATAAAAATATCGAAAGGTATCGATGAAGCCTGCCTCTAAAAGCTCAGTAAATTTTCCTCTTTCTTCATCTGAAAATCCTGCGTTTTTTCGATTGGTTTTTGGATTTTTTAAATCAATTTCCTTATGAGCTACATTCAAATCTCCACATACAATTACCGGCTTGTTTTCCTCCAGTTTATTAAGATATGCTCTAAAATCATCCTCCCACTTCATTCTATAATCTAATCTTGCAAGGCCTTCTTGTGCATTGGGTGTATATACTGTAACCATATAGAATTCCTTATATTCCAGTGTTATGACTCTGCCTTCTTTATCATGCTCTTCCATGTCTATTCCATAAGAAGCATTTATTGCCTCTTCTTTTGAAAATATAGCTGTACCTGAATAGCCCTTTTTTTCTGCATAATTCCAGTATTGGTAATATCCATTCAGCTCTAAATTAAGCTGACCTTCTTGCATTTTACTTTCCTGTATACAAAAAATATCCGCATCAATTTCTTTAAAAAATTCTAAAAAACCTTTTTGTACACATGCTCTTAATCCATTTACATTCCATGATATCAGTCTCATTTTTCCTCCTATCCATTATCACATAGAACAAAGTGTCTTCGACACTTCAACTCCCCTTCCCCTCACTCATGAGGGACTTGGCCGCTTTGCCGCGCCGAATGCTGTCACGCAGTGACATTCTCCACTTGCATTCGTGCGCATTGTGTTTTTATTTCATAGGAATCAATACTTTTATACGTTACCACAATAAGGTCTATCCTATGAAATAAAAACAAGCTAGAGTATATGCTCTAGCTTATACATTTATTCTTATTATATTGCATTTTTTAGTCTACTACAACGCCCTTTTGCAACATAATATTGGCATACAAAGCCTTTTCACTTGTTGCAATTATTGCATAGGCTGTTCTTGCTTCATCATAAAAGGCAAATCTCTCAATATTACCTACGCAATCTGCTCCACGTTTTTCATATTTTGCTACGATTTCTTTGTAGGTGTCCCAAATAGGTGTTTCTACTGGATCTCCTGGAACGACCTCCATGAGATTCACTGGCTTTTCTTCGTACTGATCAAGTGGAAATAGCTGTAATATGGCATCCAGAATTTCGGGAACTCCATGCCCGTCACAACGAATCACAATTGCATCTTTACCCATTTCTTCTGCCGGAAAATTTCCATCTGATATAACAAGTCTGTCACTATGTCCCATTTCACACAATACCTTTAATAATTGAGGTGACAAGATTGGTGGTATTCCTTTTAACATAACTGCATCCTCCTATTATTTTATTTATGAAAGTGCAGCGATTACAAAAACCCTGTAACATTCAGTACTTTCATACTTATTATTTTGAGGGGATTGCCTCAGCAACCCCCTCTTATTATAGCATATATTTTTAATTAATCGTATAAGTTTGGAGCAATATCAGCATCATCCATATTATTTGCTGTATACCATTTACATCCAGTATCGACGTCTGCTACTGTCTCGCCTTTTGCTGCTTTTACTGCCAGTTCTACTAAATTGCGTCCGATGGCAACCGGATCCTGCGTTACAGCACCAGCAATTTTTCCTGATTTTACTGCGCTCTTAATTAATTCACCTGAATCAAATGCGATACCAACAATGCTGTTTCCAAGCTTGCCAAGATTAGCATCACCATTAATCAGACCTTCTCCTGAATGCTGATTGGATGCATAGATACAAATTGTATCCGTCTTATTAAGCAAATTCTGAGCATCAATAGCCGAAAGCTCAGCAGTTACCTGTGCAGGCACTGCAACATCAATGATTACATTTGCGCCCTCTACTTTATTTTCCCATTTGTCATGACCTTCAATTGAAACCGTTTTTCCATCTGCTTCAATCAATGTTTTCATCTTATCAATAAATCCTGAACCTCGATTTGTAATGGATTCCGAAGTTGCATCCTGATTCATAACACCAATTCTAACCGTTGCAGTTGCCGAAGAAATCTTATCTTTAATTAGAGTATAGGTTTCTTCTGCTGCCAATTCACCTGCTGCGTAGTTATCGGTTGCGGCATTTGCAACAATTGCACCGTCCGGAGCACCCGGTACACCGGAATCAAAGCCAATAATTGGGATTCCTGCCTGTTGAGCCTTTGTAATACCTTCCAAACAAGCCTGCGTATCAAGTGCAGCCAATCCAATAGCATCTGGGGAATTATTCAGTGCGTTGTTTAGCATCTGTACCTGCTGTGCAATATCACTCTCTGTATCAGGACCTTTAAAGTCAATCGTAACTCCTAATTCATCTGCTGCCTCCTGAGCACCCTTTAAAACTGCCTGCCAGTATTGATGCTGGAAGCCTTTTGACACAATATAGATTGACATATCATCACTTGCTGATGTATCCGTTGTTGCAGTGTCAGTAGCTGTTGCATCTGTTGTTGTCTTCGTTTCTGTTGTTGTGTCAGTTGTTGTATCAGCAGATGATGAGGAACCACAACCAGCCACTAGTGCTGACACCATTGTTGCACACATGATTACGCTTAATAATTTTTTCTTCATTGTAAACCTCCCTTTAATGATTTAATTTATACTTACCAGGCTCTTTGCCTAATAAGGTTGTGATACTTGTTTACCTGAATCAGGTGAAGCCAAGTAGTTACCACTTTCGTTAATTTCTTTTCTTTCTATTTGCTACATCCATAAATACCGCAAAAATTAATACCAGTCCTGTTGCAACTTGTTGATAATGTGTTTGTAATCCAATAAACGGCAAACCTGTTTTCAGCACTGACATAATAAATACACCAATTAATGTACCTGCAATTGTTCCATATCCTCCACTCATAGATGTTCCACCGATTACCACACCTGCAATGGCATCTAGTTCAAAGCCTGCACCACCACCAGGTAACAAAGTAGAATAAACTGCTGCATAGGCAATTCCTGCAATTCCTGCCATTGTTCCACTGATGACATAAGCTAACGTCTGCCATTTAGCAACATTTACACCTGATAGTCTGGTTGCCTCAATATTACTTCCAAGTGCTACAATATAGCGTCCCGGGCGAGTCTTATTTAATAAAATTGCCATTAAAATTGCCACTGCCAAAAGTAAAATAAAACCTGTCGGAATAGGTGTGGAAAGTCCATTTGCATTTGTTATATTTACTTTAAAAATACTGCGAAACCAACCGTCAGCTTCGGTAGCCTGAGGCCATGTTACACTTTGCGCTTTGGTAAAAATAGAACCAAGCCCTTTGGAAAGCATCATAGAACCAAGTGTTGCAATAAATGGGGGTAACCCCATATAAGATATCATTAAGCCATTCATTAAACCAAAGATTGCTCCAATCAGTATGCAAAGTATAAGGGTAAGCGCAATCGGAACATTGTACTTCGTAGCTAACGCACCGGTTACAAGAGAAGAACAAACCAGTACCGTACCAATTGATAAGTCAATTCCACCTGTTGTGATTGCAAATGTTACGCCGATTGCCATAAAGCCGATGTAATAAGATGCATCAAAAATATTGACAAGCGTAGAATACTGTCTAAATGCAGGACTGATTGCCCCAAACACAATATATATAATAATTAATGCTAACAGTGCGATTAATCTTTGTGTACCAATTGCTTTAACAATTGGATTATTTAATAAAACTCCTGACTTTTTTTCTGTCTTTTTTGCTATCATCTTTTCATCCTCCCAATTAATTTCTAAGTGTTGCCGCATGCATGATTTTTTCCTGTGAAGCTTCTTCTATACTTAGCTCACCGGTCTTTCTTCCCTCACACATAACAATAATTCTGTCACTCATTCTTAGTACCTCCGTTAATTCGGAAGAAATCATAATAATGGACTTACCTTGCGCTGCTAATTCATTCATTAAGTGATAAATTTCACTCTTTGCCCCTACATCAATTCCTCTGGTAGGCTCATCAAAAATAAGAATATCACAATCTCTAATCAGCCATTTTGCAATTACTACCTTTTGCTGATTTCCACCTGACAAATTCATCACTGCCGTATCTACATCAGGTGTCTTGGTTTTAAGCTTATCCACGTATTCCTGTGATACGTCTTTTTCCTTTTTTTTGTCAATAAAAATACCTTTCATAAAGCTTTCAAGAGAGGGCATGGTTGAATTTTCTGCAACTGATTCTGCAAGCACAATCCCGTATCTTTTTCTATCCTCTGATAAATATCCAATTCCTGCATTAACCGCATCCTTGGGACTATGAATCTCCACCTTTTGACCATTTACATAAATCGTACCCGAGTCTTTTTTATCTGCTCCAAATAAAGCTCTTGCAGTTTCCGTTCTGCCTGCTCCCATAAGTCCTGAAAAACCTAATATTTCACCTTTTCTAAGCTCAAAGCTTACATTTTGAACCATCTTTCCAGCATTTAAATTCTCAACCTTTAGAATAACCGGAGCATCTTTTAAAACATTACTTTTTTCCTTTGGTTCCTCATAAATGGTTCGTCCTACCATCATGTTTATGATGTCATCCTTGGTAGATTGCTCTGTTATCAAAGTGCCTACATATTCACCGTCACGCATTACGCTTACACGATCTGTTATTACTTTAATCTCATCCATTCTGTGTGAAATATATACAATTCCAAGCTCTTTCTTTCGTAAATCTCGAATAATTTTGAATAATTCAGCAATTTCAGATTCGGTCAGTGCCGCTGTTGGTTCATCAAAAATAATAACCTTAACATCCTTAGAGATTGCCTTGGCAATTTCACACATCTGTTGCTTACCAACCGTTAAGTCTCCCATTACCATACTTGGATCTATGTCAATATTAAGTCTTTCAAAAAGCTTAGCTGCCTCTTCGTTCATTTGCTTATCGTTGATCAGTTTACCGTTCATTAGCTCTCTTCCGATGAATATATTTTGCGCAACGCTCAGATGGTTCATCATATTAAGCTCCTGATGTACGATTGCAATCCCTGCTTCCTGGGCTTCCTTGGGGTTCGTAAATACTACTTCCTCACCCTCATAAATAATTGTGCCACTGTCCTTTGAATAGATGCCTGTCAACACTTTCATGAGTGTAGATTTGCCAGCACCATTTTCTCCCATCAGGGCATGTACTTCCCCTTTTTTTACTTCAAGGCTAACACCCTTTAGTGCATGTACGCCAACAAAGGATTTATCAATATCTTTCATCTTTAAGATTACGTCGCCCACTTTTTCACCTTCCCTTGTGTAATTGATTGTTTACTCTACTTAATATCTATATTATATTTAGAAATCTTAAGTATTTTAATAGAATATTCTCCTTAAAAGGGTAACGATTTTACTTTTGCAAATACTTTTGCTGTAACGTAAACTTGAATGGCTGATAATATAACAAAAAAGCTTTTGCACAACGGGTAATCACCTGTGGAGCAAAAGCTACTTTTTGTTAAGATGAATCTACTATATATGAAATACTCAGATAAAATAATTACCGAAACGGAAATAACAATTTCTGATTTTCCTCCGTATAGATATCGTTTTTCCTTACAATATTACTACCCGAATCAATATTCGTCAAAACTTCTTCGCCATTTAATAATTTAACGGCTGTTTCCAATCCGATATAGCCCATATTGAAAGCCTTTTGAACCACGATTCCATCAAATATCCCAGCTTCCAATAATTGTATCTCTTCTTTCGAGCTGTCAAAGCCCACCAGCTTAATTGAATCGCTAAGGTTTAAGTCTCGAACTGCCCTTGCTGCTCCAATGGCAGAATATTCATTTAAACCTGCTATTATATCCACATCGGGATGAGCCTCTAGAAGCTCCTTAGTCACCTGATACGCCTTTTCATATTCTGAATTGCTAAATACCACCTCAACAATTTTAGTCTCCTCTTCTCCCAAGGCAGCTCTTAAACCTGCTTCTCTTTCAATTGCGGTAGAGGTTCCCTTAACATGACTTACAATAGCAATCTTAGAATCCTCTTTCATTAAGTTCTTTACAAGTTCACCTACCTTTTTTCCAGCCTCATAATTATCCGTAGCAATCAATGCATCCTCAATTGGCTCCTCCATTTCAGAATCAACTAAGATAAGCTTAATACCCGCTTCCTTTATCTTCTTAGCCGCCAAAAGTGTTTTCTTATGATCTGCCGGTGATAGTAAGATTGCATCTGGTCTTTGTTCAATTGCTGCTTCAATTAATTCATTTTGTTTTTCAACATCACTTTCTAAGTCCGGAGCAACCACGGTTAGATTTACCCCATACTCCTTAGCTGCTGTTTGCACTCCTTCAATCAAAAAAATCCAAAAAGCATTATTTTCATCCAGTACCTTAGAAATATATATTATGTTAATCTCTTGTTTATCCTTACTTTGACACTGTGACAATATACTTATACACAAGATAAGCACTACTGCTATTGTAAATGAGATAAAAACTTTTTTATTTTTCATGATCTTTATCACCCCCATCAGTCACAGGAATTCTAACCTCAACAATAGTTTTATCATTCATCTTGCTATCGTACTTAAGTCCATAATGGCTTCCGTAATATAACTTGAGTCTGTTATTTACATTGTTCACTCCAACTTTGCTTCCTCTTGCGTTATTCTTTTTTTCAAATATGTGCGATAGTTCCTCTGCACTCATTCCTTTTCCATTATCTTCAATGCTGATAATAATATCGTTTTGCTCCCTGTGTCCTGTTATTTTAATGAAACCCTTTCCTTCCTTATATTTGATTCCATGATAAATTGCATTTTCAACCAAAGGCTGTAATACCAGCTTTACAATCGTTTCCTCCTGAATCGCTTCCTCTACATCAAACTCAAATTCCAACTTATCCTTATACCTCATTTTTTGAATTGTTAAATAGCTTTTTGTATATTCTAACTCACTTCGTATGCTGACTATCTCATCCTCATTGCTGATACTTTGGCGAAACAATCTGGCAAGCGAGGCAGTCATAAGGACAACCTCTTGATTTTTACCGCTTTCTGACATCCATATAATGGAGTCTAGCGTATTGTATAGAAAATGTGGATTAATCTGAGATTGAAGCGCCCTTAATTCACTTTTTCTTTTTGCTTTTTGCTCTCTTACAATTTCCTCCATCAGCTCCTTAATCTTTTGAGTCATGATATTAAAAGAATTACTTAACATTCCAATTTCATTTTTTTCCAAAACTTGAATTTCTGCATGCTCAAAATGCCCTTCCTGCACTGCTTTCATGGAACTGGCAAGTTCTTTGAGTGGCTTTGTAATTTCACTGGATAAAATAATGGCTATGATACCAGAAATAAGAATCAAAAATAATGCTGTCATGAGATACGCAAGTTGAGTTTTTTCTCTTCCCGCCATTAGCTCACTTAAATAGGCAACACCTACCACTGTCCAGCCCGTTTTTTCTGACTGAAACACGGTATATAATTTGCTTTCATCTCCCTCTGAAGTAGTAAAATTAGTTTGATTCCCCTGTAAAACCTCCTCAACCTTTTCATTTTTAAGCCCACTGTATAATAATGTTTGTCTTGGATGGTATACGATTCTTCCCTGTGAATCAACAATAAATACATAACCTTTACTGCCTAGGCTGATTCCCTCACACAGGTTATTAATGGCACTGTAATTTAAGTCAACAAATAAAACCCCCTCAATTTTACCAGTGTTTGGATTTTGAATCCCACAGCTTAGTGTAACCACCCACTTGTAATCATCCTTAATGACGTTTTGTACATGCGAAGAAGACAAGATCGCCACATCCTTACTTTCTCTTGCCTTTACATACCATTCCATTTCATTTAAATCTGCATAAGGATTTAGTTCATCCTTTCCATTATTAATCACGTTACGTCCATTATCACCTAATACAGCAATATTATAAATATCTTCTCTTGCATCTGAGATGGTCTGAAATTGTGTTACGACTCTTTCTTTTATCTGCTCAGCTTCTTCTTTTGAACTATTCTCATCGTACAAATAATCAATAACATCCTTATTAGCAGAAATTAACCTGGCTATATTTTCCATATATTCAATATAGGAATCAATATCTCCATTTACCTGTTCCATTAACTGCATTGTGTAGTTCTTAGAATTCTGTGTGATTGTCTCTTTCGTATAGCTAAGTGAAATAATAAAGAATACCATAAGCGCAATTGTAATAATCATAGAAAAGAAAAAAATCATGGTACCTCGTATACTTTTAAATCGAAACAACAGATTGCCTTGCTTTCTTGTCATTTATTGTCTCCTCTTATTCTTGGTATATTCGGTAGGAGTTAATCCTGTGTGCTTTTTAAATATGATGCTAAAATAATGTGGGTCACTAAACCCTACCTCGATTGCAATCTCATAGGCTTTAAGGGCAGTGTTTTCCATCAGACTTTTTGCTTTCTCAATTCTTTTTTTCGTTAAAGCTTCAATAAATGTCTCACCCGTACAGCTTTTAAATATTGAGCTAAAATAGCTCGTACTGATAGCCAGATAGCGACAAACCGAATTCAATGAAAGCTCTGAATTACTATAATTTTTATCAATGTAATCCAATGCCAAAACAGCTTGCTTATTCCCATAACTTTCTTTTTCGCTGGTCATTTTTTGTGATATCATACTACAAAATTCAATCAGCTCTGCTTCCATGTCCTTTAAATGATTGAGTAAATAAATTCGATTAATAAACGTATTTTCTCCTTCCAAAAAAGCTTCATCACTTAACCCTGCCTCATCCAACATATTAACAATAGAAAGCACAATATTTTGAAATAAAATAATAATACGATTCTTTGGTACATAATCCGCTCTCAACTTCTGAATAAAACTTTTGATTACCCTTTCTAGCTCTGCATGCTCTCCCGCTTTGATACTTAATAAAATATCATCTGTCCAGGCGGAAAGCTCTCTTTCTGTTGTATGCTTACTCTTTCCCGGATCTCTTGCATCTAAGACAACATTTCCACCTAGCAAAAACCGATATTCCAGCATTTCTTTCGCTGATTCAAGTGACTGATTAAGCGCCCCTGTGCTTGTAACGGTTCTTCCAATTCCAATCGTAACATCTAGTTTAAGATATTCATTCAAGGCCGTTCGAATCTCTGTACATACGTCAAAGATACCAGCCCGAAAGCCTTCGTCTCGATCTGATTTAAATATGATAATTGTCTTATCTTCACCATTTTGGAAAGTAATTCCACTTTGATTCTTTATTACAATTTCTTCAGTAATATTGTAAATTGCAAATAAAACCAAATCCTCTTTGATACCATGATGTCTCTTTAGAAATTCTCTTAAATTATCTCCTTCTACAACAGTAACAATAAAATATCTGCCAGACAAATCAATATGAAAATCTTCTGATTTCTTCTTAATCTCCTCAGCATTCATACTCCCCTGCATTAACCCATTTAAGAATCTTCCTTTTAATACGGGCAAATTACTGATGTATGCCTCTCTGATTTTCTTTAAACTTTTTTTCTTGGCTGCTTCCTCATCAAAATCCTCTTTAATTTTATCAAGTAATTCTGTAAGCTCGAATGCTGTCACCGGCTTTAATACATATTCCAAGACCTTATATTTTACAGCCGTCTTAGCATATTCGAACTCATCATACCCACTAATAATGATTACTTTTGTAACCGGATATTTTTCATATACATATTTCGTAAGCTCAATTCCATCCAGATATGGCATACAAATATCCGTGATCAACAAATCAGGTACTGTCTGCTCAATTTTTTCAATTGCATCTTTACCATTTTCACAGGCTCCCATAAGCTCAAACCCATGCTCTTTCCATCTAACATTTTCACTGATTGCTTCTCGGATTAATGCTTCATCATCTACTAGCAGAACTTTGTACATAGTTACCTCCATTTTAGTAATTATTGTAAACATAGGCTGCTGTAGAGAGCCTAAATTCTGATAAGCCAAAAAGTGCCTTAAAGGTCATAGCCTTCAAAACACTTTTTTAACTGCTTATTTCATATAGCTTCAGCACTTTGTATGATTGAGTTAAGCTTTTCAATCATTCGTTATTAACGGTACATCGGTCCATAAACTGTGCAAGCTCTATAATCTGCACTTTCTTTATCCATTCCAAATGCATTCCAGCTGGCTGGTCTAAAGATTTGTTCCTCTGACACATTATGCATACACACCGGAATACGAAGCATAGAGCATAGAGTAATTAAATCTGCACCAATATGTCCATAACTGATAGCACCGTGATTCGCACCCCAGTTATTCATAACATCATATGCCGTCTTAAAGGCACCTTCTCCTGTCGTTCTTGGCGCAAACCATGTGCATGGCCATGTATAATCGGTTCTCTTCCACAATTGGTCAGATACATCATCTGGTAAATTAACGGTCCAGCCTTCCGCTATCTGAAGCACTGGTCCAAGTCCCTTGACTAGATTCATACGAACCATTGTGCATGGCATTTCAGCTCGGGTCAAGAATCGGGAAGAATATCCACCTCCTCTAAAATACCCCTGATCAGCAGCATTCCAAGTAGTTGCCTTAAGGCAGGCATCGATATCCTTTTCTTTCATTTCCCAGAAAGGTTTCATTAATGCATTGCCTGAATCATCCTTTACTTCTGCGCAGGCATCCAAACAAGCAGCACCTGAGTTAATAAGATGAATCATACCACCTGATTTCTTGGCGACCCCTTCTAAATCATATCCAGTGGCTTTCTTTACTGCCTCCGGGCTCCAATAAGTTCTGACATCTGCAAATATTTGAGCCGTATTCGTCAACAATTTTCCAAACAACATACCCACACCGTTTAAGCTGTCATTTTCCGTAGCCAGAATATATGGTTCTCTGGCTCCTGTCCAGTCAAAAGAGGAATTAAGCAACGCTTCTGGATAGTCGCAATTTGGATAAAAATCTGTCCATTGTCTTTGTCCTTGAAAGCCTGCTGCAATTGCATTATGTCCAACCATTTCTTCCTCACAGCCTTTTGGAAGATTCTGATTTCCATTCATTAAATCCTTAATGATACACATCATCTTAACAACAAATTCCCAATCTTTTTCCTTTTCCTCAAGAGTTTTTTGTGCACTCGTTGGATTTTTATCAAAGCCTTCCTTGCATTTTTCCTTTGTCCATGCCATTGCCTTCTTAAATTCATCTTCATCGTAGATATTTTCTGTCATTCTGCGGATAATTTCTACCTCATCTACTGATTCCACTCTCATTCCAAGATATTCTTCAAAAAACTCTACATTGACAATAGAGCCCGCAATCCCCATACAGATTGAACCAATTTGCAAATAGGATTTACCTCTCATGGTTGCTGCGGCCACAGCTGCACGTCCAAAGCGAAGTAATTTCTCCTCTACATCCCTTGGAATAGATGTATCATCTGCATCCTGAACATCATGACCGTAAATCCCAAAGGCCGGAAGACCCTTTTGTGCATGACCTGCTAAAACAGCTGCCAAATATACTGCACCAGGTCTTTCTGTTCCATTAAAGCCCCAAACCCCTTTAATCGTCATTGGATCCATGTCCATCGTTTCCGAACCATAACACCAGCACGGAGTTACCGTCAAAGTTATATCCACTCCTGCTTTTTTAAATTGATTGGCGCAGGCTGCTGCCTCTGCAACACGACCAATTGTAGTATCTGCAATGACTACCTTAACAGGCTCACCGTTTGAATATTTAAGATTTTTAGTAAATAAATCTGCCGCCGCCTTTGCCATGCCCATCGTCTGTTCTTCCAAAGATTCTCTTACCTTAAGAGTTCCTCTTCTTCCGTCAATCGTAGGTCTGATGCCGATTACAGGGTAATCACCAATTAATCTGCTCTCTGCCATTTAAATTACCTCCCATTTCTTTTTACTTTTATAGTTATCAGCCTCTCAATTAACTATGATTTATTCTCAACATTTACCATAACAAATTATAGTTTTATCTAAATCATAGTAGTTTTGTCCAATAATTGATACATATCATTTTTATTTATATGCCAATTATACAATAAGTACTTCTATTTCGCTCGCAAATTTCTGCTTTTATATGGACATTTTTTGATATTGTTGCTATAATATCTAGTCAAAGAGCATATTAATAATCCGCTACGCTACTTGACTATATTTTTTACAGGAGGCTGTATATGAAAGCATTTCACGAGGTGCGAAGCTATGATTCTGATTTTATGGTTTGGCATTCCTCTTATAAAAACATAAGTTTTTTAGCACATTGGCATAAGGAAATAGAATTTATTTATATTCACGACGGCAGTGCAAGAATCAGTATCAATGATCATATTTTTGTCGCAAAAAAGGGAGATTTAGTTATCTGTGACAGTGGAAATATTCATTACAGCGATTCCTATGATGTGGACAATTCGTTAGATTTCGTAATTTTTGACCCAAACCTCATAAGTCCGTTGTATGAAAAATCAAACCTTGCGCATCCATTAGTAACCCATGAAATGCTAGAACAGTTTCATCTAAATGAGGAGCTGCTTCACCTGATCAATATAGTAAAAACAGAGACAAAGGCGAAAGAAACTTACTATCAGGAAATTGTTATCGCAACACTGACTAAATTTTGGTATCAGCTTTTACGTAAGATACCAAAGAATGAACTAATCTCCCTAGAAACGACCAACCGAGATGCCATGCTTTATGATTTACAACAGCTTTTGTCCTATATTGATTCCCATTATTATGATAATTTATCCTTAAGTTTTGCTGCAAATAAAATGAATTTTTCTAAGAGCCATTTTTCCAAAATATTCAAAAAGCTTACCGGTATTAATTATGTCCATTACATTAACCTGATTCGAATTGAACACGCTGCTGGACAACTTAGGAATACTCCTGATAAGGTGACAGACATTGCAATCAATTGTGGATTTAACAACGTGAGAAATTTTAACCGAGTTTTTAAAGACATTACCGGATTCACTCCAACTGCATTTGCAACTGACACCTATTTAGATATTTATTCTTTGTCCTGTTATAATAGAAAAACATCTGATAAAAAATTTGTAGAAAATGATTCCATTACACTGATAAATAATGAACTACCCTGAATATCAGAGTAGTTCATTGTTTTTTAGATATTTATGTTTTCAACCTGATCAGATTCTATCTCATCCCCCATAAAAGCTTTCATACTATCATCTATATGAATCTTTAAATTTCTAGCTTTTATATTTTTTGCATATTTTACAAATAATCCATTAATTTTGCGCTCTACGATTCCATCATGAGCACATGGTCTGATATCATTTCCGTAAATATCCCATTTGGAGATTTTCTTCATTGACAATAAAATATTATCAAACGTTATATTTTCAATATGATTATCTTCACTGCCCAAAATAAAGATTCCGTTTTCACTGTTGCAGTGAATATTTTCAAATTGAATATTTTTAATATGTCCTGCTTTTACTCCGTCTTTTCTGTCAATTGCAGTAATATAGATTGGCTCTGCACTCCCCCACCATTGATTGGAAAATTTTCTTGTCTCAATTTTAATATTAGAAAATTTTACATTTTCTATATTTCCACAGTCTCTAAGCTGTAGTGAAATTCCTCGGTTACTTCTATTTATTGTACAATTTTCCACCAAGATATTATGAAAATTATTTTCGCTTTCTGTCCCAAATTTGAGTGCTGAACTGGTAGATATCATGGTACAGCCGTAAACAAATATATTCTCACAATCTCCATATTGCTCAAAAGCTTTGGTATTCTTAAATACGATACAGTCATCTGCACATTCCAAATAACAATTGATTATTCTTACATTTTTACAATGATCTGGATCAATTCCATCTGCATTTGCCATTTTTAAATTATTTAAAATCTTGATTCCATCTATCAAAACATCATAGCAGCCTGCCATATGTACTGTCCAAAACCCACTTCTTGCTAAAGTAACATCCTTAATAATTAAATTCTTAATATTTTCCAGCAGCATCATTGGAATTCTGGGATAGTAGCTGCCTTCAATATGATATTGATCTATTTCACCATAATACAGCTCCTCCGTCCCATCTATTTTGCCTGGACCTGTAATACTAATATTTTTCTCATCCTTCGCATAAATGAAATATTGAAAGGGTTTACCATTGTACTCACAATTTACGTAAGACAAAACTTTGCTTTCACTATTTTGAGAGATCTTATTGATACCATCAACCCAATGATAATCCTCTAAACTGTCGCTAGCCTTTAAAAATGATCCCTGCTCAAGGTGAAGTTCAACATTTGTTTTTAATACAATCGAGCCTGCTTTAAACACCTTTCCCTCTGGTATCAAAACCCGTCCGCCTCCACTTCTTGAGCATGCATCAACTGCCTTTTGAATAGCCGGCGCATCATTTTGAATGCCATCACCAATTGCACCAAAATCTAATATATTGTATATCATTGCTATCCTCCTGTTATCTTCTTGATAAATTTCAATTAATATTTACAACAATATCTCACCTGACATAAACTTCTATATAAATTGAGTTTGATTAAAATGTCTTATGTATATCATGGAAAAATTATTTGCACAATAAAGTATCCTCTCTTTACTATGAAATTCAGGCTTTTGCATTTCTACAAACTTTCTGAAATTATCAAAGCTTTTATATTCGTCCTGGCTTCCTGCAATACAAAAATAGGCTGCCTGTCTGTCCATTACGCGAAATTCGCAGTCAAATAATTGATCCTGATAAGCCTTCATTTGTCCGCTGCACCATATTGCTACGTAGCTATTTCCCTTTTTACCAAACTTCCATCCTGCCTTATCTATCACCTTATCAAACTTATTACATGGAAAATAAATGTGCGTAAACGGTATCGGGCAATCCTCCGTGATATCATATATAATGCCAAGCCTATTTTTATCTTGCCGAATCGCTGGCATAATGCCATTTCCAAACCAGTATCCTGGCCTCATGGAGGTCGCATCACAGGTTCCTCCCGGATGATTGATAAACACCACTGTATCATTATCAATGCCTATATAATTCATGTGCTGTTGATATCCATATACTCCCGGCTCAAATCGAGAGGTTCCATGAAAGCATTCATTGATAGATTTGCAATACTGATAGGAATTGATGTCGGCATCCTGATTATTGCTTATATTTTCCCAATAATGCGGATTGGCATCTTGTCTTTCTGATTGAACTGAAGTAACGATATAATCCTTTTTCTTATATACCTTTATGAATGCATTCCCCGTAGTATATCCACAGTCTGCTTCTATCTCCATCCAGTCTTTAAGCCTGTATGGCAATAAATAGCTGCTGGTTGCCATCATGCTGACCCATTCACTGAAATAATATGGTTTACTCGAATCCAGCATATGCAACAATACCTGTACACTTTGATTACACGGATATAATACCTCCCGGTAAACTCTTCCCTGAGGTGATATGACACTGCCCTTAAAGGAATGAAGTGAAAGCATTTCAAGCATTTTATCCAATACCTTTGCCGCTTTATCGGAAAGCTCTCCCTTTTCAAAATCCACCAAATTTAATAGTCCTGAAAAGGTAATAGGTAAATAACCTCCGCTTTGGAATTCCTCAAAACCTTGTTTTAGAATATCATCCAGCCATTGATTCACCTTATGATATGCTTCATGTTCTAATTCTTTTCCTGTTTTTTTTGCCCTGATAAACCAATCCATTGGATAACGCTGACCGGCCATAAGTGCACTAATATAGAATAAAAGAGAATGATTCTCGCTCCAAAAACACATACCGTCAAAACCATCCTGATTCATCCAATACCTGTAATTTAAAAGAACTTCTTTTGTCCTCTTTTCCAGTCTGTCATTTAGCGGATACAGCCTTAAATATCTCATATACGCACACAAAATAAAATCTGAACAATCCCTTCTGTTTTCAATATGCATTAAATCATTTAATATCTCAGCTTCTTCGTCTTCTGACACGTTTCCAACTGCATGTCTTGCCAATATATTATACATAACAAATCGGTCGCTGCTTCCCCGAATCATAGCTTTTACCTGACTGATTTCATAATAAATATAATCTGTACTTTCTTCATTTCCCTCATAATCAACATACCTTGGGTGTACATTATCTGCAATCTCAAGCTTTCTTTGAAGATAAAAATCATCAATCCAGCCTATTACAGACAGATATTGTTCACCGGCTCTTATATCAATTTCTGTTTTACCGGTAATATCAATATCCTCATAGCGTTTTGACTGAGAAAAATAATCGTCTGTCTTATGGTCATATCTTACCACCATTTTCCCTTCAAATGCACGCTTAAATTTCAATTTACTTTTTGTTAGGCAACAGCTATTCAAAATTTCTTCAAGTTGTCTGAATTTCTCAGCTTTTCTTTCATCTGGAAGCTTTATCTCAAGATAACTTGTCTTTTCGAGTATTTGCAAACCTAATATATTTCTAGTATCCCGTACTCCCAGATTTTGAAAACGGATACGAAGCTCGTTGCATCCTTTATTTAGCGAAAGCACTAATTCATTCTTGTTAATGGGCTTATAGACAGGTTTCTTATTTTCCCCCTGCTTTTTGCCATTGATCCAGAGCTCATAGGCTCCATAAGTCCAAACGACTGCTTTCACTTTCATGCTTTCCTTAGCAAATATGTTAACAGCCGCCAACATTTCAACTTTTCGAATCATTGGATAAAAGCTGCTTTTATCGACAAACCAATTTCCATGCGAATAGTAATATTCCCACGGCTTGTTAAGGCTGCTTATTTTACCAATTGCTATTTCGCTATCTGTAAATTCATTTCTTGAATCAGCAACGATACTCCTTAAATTCGATTCCTGTCTTAATTGATTATTATCCGAAGCATCGCATTCTAACACAGATTCTTTCGGTCCTGACACCAAAAAGCTTGTAACAAAACCTGCTTCATTTAGCTTTATTGCTTTCATTCTTTTGTCACCCCATTTTATTGTTTAGCCCTTTACCGAACCAGCTGTTAACCCACCCATAAAATGCTTGCTTGCAAAAATGTATACTAGAAGAATCGGCATAATTGCAATCGTAGAGCCTGCAAACATGATATTCCATGCTGCTGCACCGTCTCCTGCCTTACGAAGTGCTACGACTCCAACGGTTAACGGACGCAATTTTTCATTTGTCATGGTAAATACCAATGGTAAGATATATTCATTCCATGCCCCGCGAAAAGAAAGCAATGCGATGGATGCCATAACTGGCTTTAATACAGGAAGCATAATTTTATAGTAAATTTGAAAAAAAGAACATCCGTCCAATGTCGCTGCCTCGTCAAGTTCCTTTGGCACTGCATTCATATAGCCTCGCACTAAGAATATGTAAGTTGCCTGTCCCATACCGGTTGATATTAGAATAACAGGCAGCAAAGAACTATTTATTTTTAACTTAACTGCCAGCTCAAACAATGGTCTAAGTGAAACGCTTCCAACATTGATAAACATAAATACTAAAAAAATTCCATATATAACCTCTTTCATAAAGAAATCTTTTCTTGCAAAGCAGTAGCCTGCCATAGTTGAAATTACCAGAGTCAATAGCATGACCGCGATGCTAAGAATCATACTGTTTAATGTATATCTTGCAAAATTAGCTCTTTGCCATGCCTCAACATAATTGCTGACTATAAAGGATTTAGGAAGAATATTAATTCCGCCAAGTACAAGCTCTTTGTTTTCTTTAAAAGAACCAAATACAACATAAATAATCGGGTAGATCGTGAGTAATGCAATCAATGTTAAGAAAAAATACTTGATTGTTGTTGCGAAATAGTAAGCTTTAGACTTAACTGCCTTACTTCTTTCCATTGCCATACGATTCATCTCCTTTAATAAACATCGTCTAACTTTTTACTTACTTTTAAATATATCAATGTAATCACACCTACAATAAACGCTGAAACAATACTAAGCACTGCACCATAACCAATTTGCAAGTTAGAAGCTCCATTTCCAAAGCATAGCTGATAAATATATAAGAACATAACTTGTGTTCTGTTATTGGGTCCGCCTCCCGTTAAAACCATAATTGATTGGTAATCCTTTAGGGCGGTTGTAATAGCAAGCATTAAGACAACCTTTAACACAGGACCTATTAACGGCAATGTTATTTTAAAAAAGGTTTGAAATCCATTTGCTCCGTCTATCTTGGCACTTTCGTAAACGTCCTCCGAGATACTGGTTAGACCCGATGAAAACAGTATCATATAGTTTCCAAAGCCACCCCAGATTGCAACAATCACAACTGAAATCATTGCAGTTGAGGAACCTCCAAGCCAATCAATTGGAGCATTGATAATTCCGAAATACTTTAAGAACCCATTTAATACACCATTATAAGCAGCAAAAATAAAATAAAAAATCAAGCAATAAACCGCGGAACTGATTACAGTTGGCAGAAAGAAAATCCCGCGAAACAGGCTGCTTGCCTTTAATTTTTGATTTAGCATAACTGCCGTTATTAAAGACAGAGGCATAATGACAATTAATTTCCAAAATGCATATTCAAAGGTATGTAACACACTCTGCCAATATAAGGTGTCATAAAAAACTCTTTTTATATTATCAAAGCCTACAAAATATTTTGTAAAACCATTATAGTCAAATGTTATATATTGAAATATCCAGCAAAAAGGATAGATGGACACTACGATTAATAAAAATAATGCTGGCGCAAGCATAAGAAATACGGTAAATTTATCTTTTTTTAACTTTTTACCTTTTGATTCTTTCATAATTTCTCCTTTTCTTGTAAAAGACCATTTGGGGTTCATAAAACCTTTCCTGGTCTTTTACTTGGAAATATAAGCTAATAATCCAAAATTAATTATTTATCTAAATATGTGATTGTTCCATCATTAGGATGTAACGAATCAAAATTTTCTATTACTAATCTTTGTACTTTTCCAGAAGCTACGTCCTTATCTAATGCTTCATTATAGGTTTTATTTAATGTTTCAATTGTTTCATCAATATCTGGTCCATTACTTAAACATGCATTCCATAAAGCATCTCTGTAAGTTTCACCTGCCGGTGTTACAGTTGGTGCCTGAGGATATACTGCTTCATAATCCTGAAGTGCAAACAGTGATAATCTACCCATTTTGGATTTATCAACAATAGAATCCATATAGGTTGATATAGGTAACGTATATCCACCTTCAATGTAGCCCTTTAAGAAATCTTCACTGTGGAAATATTCAATGACTTTCCAAGCCGCCTCCTTTTTTTTAGTTGTACCTGACATAAACCAGCCGGAATTTGGATTAGAGCTTAAAGCACCCTTAATTGTTCCATCAAGTGTTGGCAGCTGTGCCACTGACCACTCATATTCTGCCGGAAACTGCTCTGTCAATACACCTGCTTCCTGAGATGCATTTCCATAAAATCCTACATTACCTGCTGCAAACTGAGTACGGGTAGGATCGATTTCCATAGATGCTGAACCAGGTAAAACACTTCCATCATCAAACATTTGTCTCACTGCTTCAATAAAAGGCTTAAAGCCTGTAAAATCATACTTACCATTTACATAATCATAAGGTGTAACACCACTTAGCTCTGCACTATGCTCAATCCATCTTTCAAAAGGACTGCTAAGACCCGGGAAAATAGTTCCATAGGAAACTCCAGCGCCTGCTTTTGTTAATTTCTTTGCCACATCGACAGTTTCGGTTAAAGTAGTAGGTATCTCAACCCCTGCATTTTTAAATAATTCAACATTGTAAATTAATCTAGAACCGCTTCGCATACCACCTGCAACCCAGTAAACTTCCTCACCCAAAGCATTAATTCCTTCATAAGTATGTGTATCTACTTCATTGACCTTTTTAAATTCATCTGTCATCATATCGTTTAATGGCTGAATGATTCCTGCTTCTGCAAATTCAGATAAATTAACCATAGTGTTTGCAAATACATCCGGTAATTGTCCTGAGCTTGCTGACATTGTAATTAGATTAAGATAATCAGAAGAGGACTGTACCACATATTCAATCTCAATATTGTCAGTATTGGTAAGATTATATTCCTTTACTTTTTCTGTCATGTACTCAAGGTCATGGCTGTTTTTAGACCAAACGAGTACTTTTGTCTTGTCCCCACTGTTAGCTGTGTCAGTTGTAGTTGCTGTTTCACCAGAACTGCTGTCTGATGCTGCTTGTGTTGAAGTTTCTGATTGACTTGAAGAAACAGAGCTTGAACCACACGCTGTCAACGACAATCCCATGAGCAATGCTAAAGAAGCAGCAGTTACTTTTTTCATGTTCAACATTTTCATATTATCATCTCCTTTTTTATGATAAGATCATTATAGTATTGATTTACTTACTGATACATGAATTTTCTCCACATGTAAGTAACCATTCTCTAGCTCTTTTTCTAATTTATTGTTATATATTGACTTATTTTCATGAACATAATATAGTTTATTTAAACAAAACTATTCAGCTTCCATAATTTCAATGTAATTGCCGAAGCAAAATACCGAGTTTAGAAGTGCAAAAAAGCAATACAGTTGTATTTTGTGTGCATTGCGTAGCGGTAACTATGAAAGTATTGAATCGTTTATTTAAGGAAAAAAAGGAGAATACAATATGTTTACAGAAAATAAAAACATACCGATCACAGATTTAGGAGATGGCGTTACAAGAAAAATTTTATCCTACAGCGAAAATATGATGTCTGTAGAATTACATTTTGAAAAAGGTGCAATTGGTGCCTTACATTCACACCCCCATGAACAAATTGGATATATTATATCTGGCTCCTTGATCTATAAGGAAGCAGGACAGCAAGATAAACTTTTATCTGCCGGCGATACTTATTATGTTGCGCCAAATATAGAGCACGGTGTTGTGGCACAAGAATCAACCATGCTTCTAGATATCTTTACTCCTATGAGGAAAGATTTTATTCTTTCATAGGAAAGACCTTGCTATGGTAACGTAAAAGAGTTTGATTCCTATGAAATAAAATACAATGCGCACGAATGCAAGAGGAGTATGTCACTGCGTGGCAGCATTCGGCGCGGCAAAGCGGTCAAGTCCCTCATGAGTGAGCGATTAGGGAGCTGATGCGGACTTGTCCAATTTCTTGAATAATATATTTTTCTTTGCTTTTCTTATCTTTCTTTTATCTTTATAGGTATCACTATTTTTACTATATTTTTAAAAAAAGGTGTTGTATAAAATTCAAACTCTGCCTGTCCATAAACGGAGCATAAACGCCGATAGATATTATTCAAGCCTACATGATGATTTGTATCTTGCGATGTTACTGCGTTTAACAATTGTTTCGCTTTGCTAATATCAATTCCCGCGCCATTATCACACACCAAAATATTGATATGATTTACTTCCTGCTTGATATTTAATTCAATTGTGGGTACAATCCCCATTGCAGTAAAATCAACATTTGTAAATCCATGTTTAATCGCGTTTTCTACTAATGGCTGTAAGATTAATTTAACAATTCGATATTGTTCCAACTGCTTATCTATGCAACATATGAATTTAATATTCAATTCAGAGCGCTGATTCATAATATAGAGATAATTTTCTGCATGAGCAATTTCTTCCTTAAAGGTTATTGTCTGCGCACCGTGACTCAAACCAATCCTAAGGAAATCACTCAGACTCCCTATCATATTGGACGCCATTTCTTTTTCACCAGACAAAATTTCCCAATTTATACAATCCAAAGTATTATATAAGAAATGTGGATTTATTTGCTCCGACAAAATATTAATCTCCGCTTTCGTTCTTTCCTCCTCTTCTCTTTTTATTTTCCCAATCTGCGCTTGTATTGTCAAATACATAGAATTAATAGAATCCCTAAGTTGACCAACCTCATCTAGCGAATTGGAGTCTTTCACCTGATAACAGCCTCTTTCAATATTTTGAACATCTTTTGTAAGCTTTCCAATTTTTCTGGTTATAAAATGTGAAATAAGCAAAGATAAAAAAATCGAAAGCGCAGTACAAATTCCCCATATAGACACGATAAAAAGCTGAATCGTATTGAGCCTTCCTAGTAACTGATTTTTGGATGTGATACTAACTAGCTTTAAATTACAGATTCCAACATCCCTTGCCATAACAATATAGCTATCATAGTTCATTTCATAAGTAAATTTATAGTCGGTGGTAACGTTGGAAATTTCATCTTTAAACTCGTTCAAATCAGTAATTTTACTAATAAAAGTCTCTGCTTTCAAATTAATCGATTCACCAGCTTCATTTGCAATATAAATAATCGAATCTGGGCTTTTGTTTACTTTCGACAGGCTGTTAAGGATCTTATCAGAATTTAAATAAATAACTAAATTACCTGTTGCCTCTTCAATCGAACCACTTATAATTGGTCTATTCTTTTCCAGTGTAGTGATAGGAATCACTAAAGGGATTACTGTATTAAGCTTAGTTAATGGATTTATCTGCGCCGGAAGCATTCTGATTCCTTCTGCTTCTTGATCATCATTTTCAAATAAATCCTCTCTTTTATGATTCCAACCTATATCACTCACTCCATAAAAATCACCGTTTTCACCAATTAAGACAATGGTATCAATATACGAATTTGTCCTAATATAGCTTTTCAAAGGAGTCTGAATATAGTTATAGTGTTTTACATATTCCTTCATATCTTTTGGATTAGAGAAAGACTCAATAATATTGCAGACTCTGGAAATTGAAATAAATTTATTCGCATTCAAAATAACAGATTCCACCTCTTCCTTAAAATCTGATGCTCCTATGTCCAAGGCATATTCTGCATTTTCATATGTATCCTGTTCATATGTATCGGATAAATATTTATAGCAGGAAGCACTAATCAATATGAGACAAGCAGTTGAAATGAGTAAAATACCAATTAAAATTTTATATTTTAAACTTATATTACGATAAAAATATCTTATTTTGTTAGACATACACGCCTCCTAAATTCAAAAAATGTTATTTATATTGCTTATATTTATCTTGAAATTCAGTGGGTGTTTGTCCAAAATGCTTTTTAAAAATTCTATTAAATCCCCTATAATCGGTATATCCAATCATATGTGCTATCTCCGAAATTGTTTTATTTCCCTGCCTGATCAACTCTTTCGCTTTTTCCATTTTTAAATTTAGAACGTAGCTTTTAAAATTCTGATTTGTTTTTTCTTTAAAATAGTTCATAAAATACTTATCACTCAAATGAATATACTCAGCAATATTTTCTGCCGTAATTTTTTCATATATATGCTCATCGATATAATTTTTAACCTTTTCTATTACCTCGTCTTTTTGTGCATTTTTATTCTCACTGAAATATTCAGCATATATATGAAATAATGTCACAATCCATTCTTTTATTTTCTGGAATGAACTTAGTTTATTGATGTAAGCATAATCATTTTCCTTAAAAAGACTATCCTCTTCATTTAAATAGATTGAAAGCTCCTTTTGCACATTGATAATCAAATAAATACACATTCCTCTCACAAAATTAGGCGGCGGAAACTCTATATAAAAAAGTGATTCAAAAAATTCATCGGTGTAAGATAAAATCGTCTCATGATCGGATATATATATTGCATCAATTAGCTTTGTATTATTTCTCGTACTGGCGAAACTGTCTGGTGGCTGTCGTTTTGCCAAAATCTTTTCATCAAAAACAGTATTTTCTGACTCATACATACGATAGGATAAATATTCCCTTGCAGAGCGATAAGACTCATGAAGCTCCAATAGTCCAGATACCTCATTTCCAATCCCAGCGCACATCTCTACCCGACAAAAATCATTTACAATTCTAATAATGCGCTTACATACTCTTTCAAGAAATCTATCTTCATTTACACAAATGTAAGGCTTTTGCAATAACACAACTATAAAATCATTAGAGTCAGTGAATATTTCATTCACATTTTCTCCTAATATTTCATTCATGATATTACAAACAGCGGATTTAAACAAATGTATATCCCCTTTTAACGAGCCTAACTCCTTTTTTTCAAGTGCATGCTCATACGTAAAAATAAGAATATTAGTTAAATTTTGAATTTTTATTTTTGACTTGCAAACCTTAAGCTCTCTTTCAATTTCTAATACACTACGAAGTTGGCTATGAAGCAGAGACATCAAAAAATGCTGCTTCATAGCCTGTGTTCCTTGCTTTATTTTTCGAGTCACTACAGTTTTACTTTGATTTTCTTTATTCTGCTCTCTGATTTTATTACATACCTGCGTTACTTCTTCTATTAAAACAGCTTTTTTAATTGGCTTTAAAAGATATGAAGTTACCCCAAACTTCATAGCTTTTTGTGCATATTTAAAATCATCATAACCGCTAATAATTATGTAAGAAATCGTTGTTCCTTGTGACAGCGTTTTTTCAATCAGACTTAAACCATCACATACCGGCATTTTAATATCTGTAATAACAATGTCTGGCGGCTCAGCCTGTATCAATTTATAAGCCTCTTCCCCGTCTTTTGCTATTCCTATTACTTCTATTCCATATTCACTCCAGACAATTCCGTTTTTCAAACCATAACGAATGGATTTTTCATCGTCTACAATCAATAAGGATAACTTTTTTCCCCTCATAAGTACTGCCTTCCCCTAATTGCATTAAACTTTAAATTTAATTTCTCTATTTGATCTATTGTATTGATAGTAGCGAACACCTGCTGCATCTAACATTTTTTTAGATGCAATCACAGATGGAGTATCCTTATATTTGTCCTCATCATAAACAATTGTTTTTATTCCACATTGAATGATAGCTTTTGCACATTCATTGCAAGGAAATAATGATACATAAAGCTTAGCTCCTTCTAAACTTGTACCCCTATAATTTAAGATTGCATTCAGTTCACTATGAGTTGAATATAAGTATTTGCTATCCAGCGGCTCACCTTCTCTATCCCAAGGGAACTCATCATCTGAACACCCAATCGGAAATCCATTGTAGCCCATAGACAATATCTTATTATCCTGACTTACGATACATGCACCCACTTGAGTATTAGGATCTTTTGATCTCATTCCTGATAATATTGCAACACCCATAAAATATTCATCCCAAGAAATATAATCTGTTCTTTTACTACTCATTCAATTTCCTCCTTTTTTGTTTTCAACCTTATTTCTTTAAGACACTTTACTATGATTTACAAAAACGCCAGTGCATTATACACTGACGATTATACTTTTATTTTGTTCCAAAAATTCTGTCTCCTGCATCTCCAAGACCCGGAACAATATACCCATGTTCATTTAAATGTTCATCTAAGGCTCCTATAAATATATCCACATCCGGATGCTCTTTCTGCATTCTTTTTACACCTTCCGGTGCAGCAATAATACACATAAAACGTATATGCTGTACTCCTTTATCCTTTAACATTTGAATCGCTGCAACACTAGAACCCCCTGTTGCAAGCATAGGATCAACGACAAATACTTCTCTTTCAACTGAGTCTGCCGGAAGTTTACAATAATATTCCACTGGCTCTAAGGTTTCAGGGTCTCTATATAGCCCAATATGCCCTACTTTTGCTGCCGGTATCATTTCAAGCATTCCATCAACCATCCCAAGTCCAGCTCTTAGAATAGGAACTATCGCTAATTTTTTTCCTTGAAGCTCTTTAACTGTTGTTTCACAAATAGGAGTCTGGATTTTAACATCCTGAAGCTTTAAATCTCTGGTTGCCTCAAAACACATAAGCATAGCTATTTCACCAATCATTTGTCTAAAATCCTTAGAACCTGTATCCGTTCTTCTAATAATTCCTATTTTGTGCTGAATCAATGGATGCTCCATTACTGTTACCTTTGACATTCTTATTTCCTCCTAAATTTAGTCCTCTATTTGATTGATTCTATTTTTATGTCTATTTTCACCTGAAAATTCAGTATTTAAAAAGGTATCCACTATTTTTATAGCCAGGCCTGGACCTATAGCTCTTGCTCCCATAGCAAGTATATTTGCATCATTATGAAGCCTTGTAGCTTCTGCACTAAAGCAGTCCGAGCAAAGCGCTGCTCTAATTCCTTTCACCTTATTTGCAGTAATTGATATTCCTATCCCAGTTCCGCAAATAATAATTCCCTTATCACATTCTTTGTTAACCACTGCATTTGCTACAGCTTTTCCATATACAGGATAGTCACAAGCTTCCTCATTATAGCACCCATAATCCTTGAATTCTAAATTCTGTTCTTTCAAATAAGCAATAATTTCCTGCTTTAATGAAAAACCACCATGGTCACATCCCAGTGCAATCATCTTTGTTCCTCCTTAAAATATTGATGTGTAACTAAACAGCCACAATTATATATGAATTATTTTATGACCGGCGGCTTTAAGCAGTCGATTCATAATAGCAACTCCCAATTTTCCATCACTAAAGCTTTCTGAGTAAATAAAATCAACATTTATATCATCAAACTCTCTAAGCACATTATATAGATTATGGCTTATTGATTGTTCTTCGCTTCTCTTACCTATACTTTTAACTTGTCCAATTGAATATCTGCCAAAAGTTTCATCTGTAGCAATAATTCCAACTTGATAATTCGCAGCAATTTTTTCTTCTGCTAATTTCAGAATTCTTTCAACTACAACATTTTCATCTCCTTCAACAATTGTCAAGTCACCCTTTGGAGCATAATGCTTATATTTCATTCCCGGTGCCTTAGGCCTTTGTGATATATCTCCTTCTGCTAAAATAGTTTGATCTACATAAACCTCTCCAATTACTTCTTCGATCATTTCTTTCGTAATATACCCTGGCCTTAATATCATTGGATTATCGTTGCTTACATCTACTATTGTTGATTCGATACCAATACCAACCATACCACCATCCAGTATCATATCAATTTTACCATTCATATCTTCCGCCACATGTGAAGCTTTTGTAGGGCTTGGCCGGCCCGAAGTATTTGCACTGGGAGCAGCAATATACCCCCCTGACTCCTTAATAAGAGAAAGAGCCAGCTTATGATTTGGCATCCTTACTGCCACTGTATTCAGACCTCCTGTTGTTTCCAAAGGTACAATATCTTTCTTGTTAAAAATCATTGTAAGTGGGCCAGGCCAAAATTTTTCAGCAAGCATCCTAGCTTTTTCAGGCACTACCGTTACAATTTTATCCAAAGCATCAAGTTCTGCAATATGTACGATAAGAGGATTATCCGAAGGTCTGCCCTTTGCCTCGTATATTTTTGCAGAAGCTTTTTTATTCAGTGCATTGGCACCAAGACCATAAACTGTCTCAGTTGGGAAAGCAACCAGACCTCCCTCCTTTAAAATCACCGAAGCTTCTTTTATAAATTTCATACTAATATTGCATTCATCTACTTTTCTAAGTATTGTATTCATAATTTCCTCCATTTTTACAGTATACACATACTAACAGCCGTATCAATTTTTTATTATTTAATTTATAGAGTTAATATACTGTAATATTCCAAGATGAATTGCCCAAGCAAGCTTTTCTTGATACGTTTCATCCGTAAGCTTTGCTGCCTCTTCTCTGTTAGATAAAAATCCACACTCTACAATTACAGTGGTTGCGTCTGTTTTTTTAAGAAGATAGTAGCTAGAATTATTTTTAGCCTCTCGCTTATTATCTGGCTGAACATGATTTTTAATCTGTTTTTGCAAAACTTCTGCTAAGTCTTTCGCATTTTTTGAATGTTCATAATAAAACACCTGTGCACCATTTACATACTCTTCATGATAGCTGTTTTGATGAATACTCACGGCTACAACAGGATTTGTTTTGCTAATGAGACTAGTTCTATTTCTCATATCTTGGGCTTTCTTATTTTTAGAGCTTTCCTCGTAAAGGCCTGTATCGGTTTCTCTTGTCATTACTACTTCTACATCCTCTGCTTCCAGCATCTTTTTTAAAATCAAAGCTATACTTAAATTAATATCCTTTTCTAAAACTTCATTAATTCCAACTTTCCCTGGATCATTACCTCCATGCCCAGCATCAATTACTACTACTTTCTTTTGTTTGGCGCTTTTCATATTAGTGACTGTAACACTTCCCTGCTGGCCTATTACCAACGCACTTATCAGAAGTATCACAGTCATTATGATTTCTATATGTTTTCTCTTCATCCTACATATTCCCTGCATAAATATAATTAATACATTTTATGTTTATGAAGATAATAAAATACTGTCTAATTTACATATTTAATGATTGTATCCCATATACTTTGCTTTTCGAGTCCTAATTTCCAGCAGGCAACTCCCGCCAATTCAAACTCATCAATTAATTTCATCTTCTCTTCGATAGATGTTTCTTCTTCAAACCATATTTCATATGTTACACCGTCAATCTCATATTTAGAATAATACTGAGCTGTAGTTTCATCCCATTCCGGTGAAATCCCGTTTGCTGCAATCAGCTTATCCGCATTGGCCATACTATAGACTTCACTCGATAATGTATATGGTATATATTCTGTGTTTTCATTCTCCGCAGCTATTTCTTCTTCACTCTTTGGCGTTTCAATCCATAATCTGGTATAAAACGGTATAGCATTAATTACCTTTTCCTTAGGTACTTCCAGAAGGGTATTTTCTATACCCGAGCGCACAAAACTAATGGAAGAAACTGAACCTGGCTCCTCTGAGGTAGCGTAATGTTCATCATATCCCATTATTATAACATAATCTGCAACAATTCCCTGCTCTTTTCTATTATATAATGCAGAAAACTCAGTAGGTACATAATTATCAATTGACAAAACAATTCCATTGTTTCTGCATTTAATGGATAATTCTCTTATAAATTCAATAAAATGTTCTCCCTCTTCTGTCTTTAATTCTTCAAAATCAATGTTAATTCCATCCAAATCGTATTCAATTGCAGCTGCAATTATCTGATTAATCAGCCTTTCTCTCTTAGAAGTATAAGATAGCACTTCATAAGTGCTGACATTATCATTAAAATTATCAATTAAAGCCCATACCTCTATACCAAGCTGATGTGCATGTTGTACATAGGTTGAATCGGCAAGACTTGTTATATTACCATCATTGTCGGAAAGCGAGAACCAGGTAGGAGAAATTGTATTAACTCCCTTTGTATCTGCCAAAAGCGTAAGAAGCTTATCATTTGCTGTTTTTTCAGTTATCTGATGCCAGACAAGATTAATATCATAGTCCTTTGATATACTTGTATATACAGGTTCTTCAAAGCTTTTTGTTTCCGTCTGCTGTACGATATTAATCAAATTCTTGTTTTTGATATAACCTATATAAGCATCTGCACTTCGAACCTTGCTCCAAACCTCTCCTTGTTCTATAACAGTTAGCTTACTTCCTTTTGTTACATCAGTCAAAATAGGACTCTTAATTCCACCCTTTACTCGGACACTGTCATCCTTTTTAACCTCAGCATAAGTTACATCCCCCCACTCATTGGTAATATGAACTCTGTTAGGCTCGCTAAATTTTTCATATGCTATATTTGTATACTTTTGAACAAAATCCAATGCGATATAAGCATTGTTTCCATCTACCTTAACAATAACATAATTTTCTGTGTTCTTTGCTTTTCCTATATAATAATCCTTACTTCCCACACTTGCCGAAATAACATCCGTAGGCGTGGTGTAAAGAAGAATGTTCTCATTTGGATCCCAGTAAAATCTGGAGTTTAAATTATTTTTGACTGTACTATATTCTATATAAATCTCATCATTAAAAATTAAACCTTTGTCTTCTACCTTAGTATTTTGTAAAATTAATGCTACCTCATCTTCTTTACTAAGATTAAAATATTCTGCCAAAACTGCTCTTTCATCCGTTGGTGTATATTTTTCTATAATATTTCCTACAATGTAAATCATAATTACTATTACTAGTAAAATAATTGTAGCTAAAATAGAAATCATCTTTTTTCTTACTTCTGGAGATGTTTTTCTCCTCATGCAATTGTCCCTCCTCAACTTTCTCCTTTTTTGCTTTAAGTATGCAAATTCATTTATGGTATTATACCATGAACCTAGTACATCGTCATTACTATTTTCGACATTGTAAATTATTTTTAATGTTTTGTATCTTTTTTAGTCATATTTTGATAATACCCACCCAAGCTATCCTGAAACCACTACAACTAATCTATACATAGAGGGATATCCGTAATCAGTTACTTTTGCAGTGATTTCCCCATAATTACCATTATGACTTACCACTGTATTAAATATAATTTACTTTGTCAAATCTAATTTCTTTTAATTCTCCTTTTTCATTTCCTACATAGTCACTCATATAATCATTGCATTCCCGCAAAGCTTCATAAATTTGTATTGGTGTACTTGCATGCCCTTCTAACACTAATGGCACTCCATTTGTTACATAATTTTCAAGCTCTATCAAAAAATATAAATCTAACCCCTTTTTCATAATTCCTCCATTATTCTTATCTAATTGACAGGCAGCCGTTATTATTCTTATCAGGAGATGTGTGATATATTACTGATTACTGCATATCGTACCTGTCAATTAGGTAGAAATTTATCTTAGTATTAATTGATTTAAAAATTCAAAATTGCATCCATGAATTAAGAAAGGGTCGGGTTCAAACGGGGCACTACTCATATCGATACCATAAGCCTTCTTAACTTCACAAATATCAACAAACGTTCCAGATTGTACTACAAACTTTATTTTCTCAGCATATCCCAATGCAATCTGATCTTCAATATATTGAAAATACACCTTATTTTTCCACGGTTTTAAATTTCCAAGCATAATTTTGATATCACATTTTAAAAATTCGTCAATATTGCTTACATTATTCGTACCCATATCCAATATGATATATTCATATTCCTCATTGTAAATTTTACCTAGCATTTCTATTTGCACATTATAATAATAGGATACCTGAGATATTTCAAAGTAATTGAGACTTGTCTCTTTTTTTATATTCTTTCCATAACTTTCTTGCAGCTGGAGAAATGCCCTTGATCGATTTAATTCAAGAATCGCCGTTCTTTTCAATAATTTTGATGTAATATAGTTTCCCAGCATGATTGCTAAATGAGTTACTCCATTTCCTTTCTCTGTTCCCAATATTGCAACGGTTTGTAATAATGAACGTTCTTTTTGAATTCTCACCTTTTGCCTCTCATCCTCCTCTTAAAATGAAATGCATAGTCTTTTAGCACATCCTTAAACACCTGTTTTGATTTGCAGTTAGTTTGAAACGGATCCGTATACATCGGCATGCAATATGCTTTCTTTATTCCAAGATATTCTGCCGCCTTATACGCCTGTTTTTTTTCGCAAAGATTAAATATGTATTGTACATCGATGGCTTTTAATTCATCAACACAATCCTTTGCATACTTTAATTCCCATTCCTTGGTTCCAAGAATTACCATTTTTGTATCGGCTAACAAAAATTTATTACTTATTTCTGAACCACAACCGCAATCTAATACAATTACGTCGTAAACACTTTTGGCAATACAAATTGTTTCATTATATTTTGGAATTGCATGAAAATCCTTCCTATTATATACTCCATTTGTTTCATTAAACGATTTATTGATATGGCTCAAATGGCATATTAAACCATTATTATTATCCTCCTCATAAATCGCCCTTATTCCAATCCTATTAAGATAAGAAACCATTCCTATTGCGATATGCGATACACCGATTCGAGTTTGACTACCCATAACTGCAACTATAAGAGAATTTTTTTTATTTAAGCATACTGATAACTCTTTTTTTAATTCAGAAACATTTTTATACCTGTTTTGTGGATTTTCAGCCATACATTTCAAAATAATTTTTTTATAATCAACCGATATGTCTTTTATTTCTTTAAAAATTGGTTTTTGGCTATTAGATGGAGATGGATTTTTTCCAGTCAACATATAGAATATAATACATCCAATTGCATAGATATCTGTCTTAGAATCAAGCTTTAAGCTATTATATTGTTCAGGTGCAGCAAAACATGGTGTTCCAAAAGAGTAATCTACTTCCTCTTTTTCCATATAAATAGCTGCTCCAAAATCAATTATTTTGACACAATCTCTACATACTATAATATGATCTGGTTTTAAGTCTAAATATAGCACTGGAAAAGGTTCAATATTATGTAAGTATTCTATTATATTGCATATTTGGAATGTTATATCAATGACTGCTTCTCTTGAAATAGCTTTTTGATTAAGCATTACTGCTTTTAAAGATTCACCCTTAACATATTCTTCAATTATGTATAAGTACTCCTCATCTTCTTCTAGATCATAAATAATTGGAATACCCGGATGTTTAAGATTTTTCAGAAGTGTTGCTTCTGCAAGAAATTGTTGGTACATTAATTGTTTTTTACTAATGCATTTAATAACACGCTTGGCTTTCAGTTTCATATGCTCTGCCAAATAAACTGTACCGCTAAGCCCACAACCTATAGGCTGCTTAATTAAGTATCTGTCAAACAAAATTTTTTTAAATAAAAATCAACTCCTTTAATCAGTATACCTATGTTTCTCTTATAGTAGAATATTATATATAAAATTTATAAATATTGCAATATTTTTTTTAATATAAAGAGAAATATATGTAAATTATTAAATTACACAAATTACCTAAGAATAAATTTTTATTAAAATATTGACTTATGTAACGTTTTTGTATATACTGTGATATACTTATAATAGGATAATAATATAAAATCACAAAGTATATTTTAACATGATTCTTTTAACTTTATGTAAAGGATGTGATATTATGAAAATCGAAAAAGTTAATGACAACCAAATACGCTGTACTCTAACCAAAGATGATTTAGCAGACAGAGAATTAAAAATCAGTGAATTAGCTTATGGAACCGAAAAGGCCAAATCTTTATTTAGAGATATGATGCAGCAGGCATCCTATGAATTTGGTTTTGAAGCAGAAGACATTCCGTTAATGATTGAAGCGATACCTCTGTCACCTGACTGTATCATTTTGGTAATTACCAAGGTTGAAGATCCTGAAGAATTAGATACTCGATTTTCTCGGTTTGCTCCTTCTTTGAGTGATAAAGAAGACTTAGATAACACTGCTGAAGTGTCTCCGCTTACCGGCGCAGATGATGTTTTGGATTTATTTAAAAAGATTCATGAGGAAAAGTCAAAAGCAAATGTCAGTAATAAAGATAATTTTGTCCCTCTTTCAGAATCTTTAACACCATCAAAGGAAGAGTCTAAGTCTGCTAACAATAATACTTCAAAGGAGTCCGTTAAGGTTTCAGATTCTATAGATTTAACTAAGCTATATTCTTTTGATGATTTAGACACTGTAATAAGACTCTCTTGTGTATTAAATGGATACTACACTGGAAAGAGCTCACTATATAAAAATACAGCTAACAGCAAATACTTTTTAGTAATTAGTAAAACGTCTCATACCCCTGAGCAATTTAATAAAATTTGCAATATATTATCTGAATATGCTACACAAATTAAATATTCAACAGCGATTGAGGCTTATTTAAAAGAACATGAAGAAATATTTATTACAGGCAATGCAGTACAGATTTTAGCTCAATTTTAATGAAAACAGCATAAAAGCCAAGAAGTTTTCTTGGCTTTTTAAGTATATCTAAAATATAGAGAAATTACTTTTTATTATAAGATAATTTCTTGTTTAAAATATTGAAGTATTGCTAAAGCTGATACTAAGTGTTAAAATATTTTTACTACGACTACGTCGTCTAAAACACATACAGATTAATTTCTGTAAATATACTTTTTAAGGAGGTTTTTTAATGGCACAAGTTACAAAAGACATGATTATTTCCGATATAATTGCAATTGATACGAATATTATTCCAATTCTGATGGAATCTGGAATGCATTGTGTAGGATGTCCTTCTGCTCAAGGTGAAAGCCTAGAGGAAGCATCAATGGTTCATGGTATTGATCCGGATGATTTAACCGCAAAAATTAATGAATATTTATCATTGTCTAAATAATTTTTATAAGAAAGCCTATAAATAGTAAATACTGTTTATAGGTTTTTTCGTAATACAAAATACGATAGATATTACTTATCATTAATTATAGTAATATTTTGTAAAAATGTAATAAAGTCCCACATTTTTATATTAAAAATTCGTAATTGATAATAAAATATCAATATTGTATACTGTATTCAAAAAAGAACATTTGCATTCTTGACGTGTATACAGTATTCCATTATAATGTAAGCAGTTAAACTGTTAACGTTACTCTTGCTTCGTACTAAGAGTAATATTGATACTTATTCACTTTATACATTTTTAGGAGGTAATACAAAATGAGATCAGAATGGAACGATTTCGTAGGTGGAATTTGGGAAAAAGAAATTAATGTAAGAGACTTCATTCAGAAGAACTACACGCTTTATGAAGGGGATGACTCCTTCCTTGCAGGACCTACTAAAAACACTACTGAACTTTGGGAACAGGTAATGGATTTAACTAAACAAGAGCGTGAGGCTGGCGGCGTCCTTGATATGGATACCAAAATAATTTCTACCATTACTTCTCATACTGCTGGCTACTTAAATAAAGAAAAAGAAACTATTGTTGGCTTTCAAACCGATAAACCCTTCAAAAGATCCATGCAGCCTTATGGTGGTATACGTATGGCAGAAAAAGCTTGCGAAGATAATGGATATAAAGTTGATCCGGAAATCGTAGATTTCTTTACAACTCATAGAAAAACTCATAATGCCGGTGTTTTTGACGCTTATACTGCTGAGATGAGAGCTTGCCGCTCCAATCACATTATAACCGGACTTCCGGACGCATATGGGCGTGGACGTATTATAGGAGACTACCGTCGTGTAGCTCTTTATGGTGTGGATCGTCTTATTGAAGATAAAACAGATCAAAAAAATACAACTCGCACAATTATGTACTCTGATGTGATTCGCGAGCGGGAAGAATTGTCTGAGCAAATCAGGGCTTTACAAGACTTAAAGAAATTAGGAGCATTATACGGATGTGACATTTCAAAACCGGCTACAAACACTCAGGAAGCGATTCAATGGCTATATTTTGGATACTTAGCGGCAGTAAAGGAACAAAACGGTGCTGCTATGTCGCTTGGACGTACATCCACTTTTATCGACATTTATGCTGAAAGAGATTTGAATGATGGCAAATTTACTGAACAACAAATACAAGAATTCATCGATCACTTTATTATGAAATTACGCCTGGTCAAATTTGCACGTACTCCGGAATACAATGCGATTTTTGCAGGTGATCCAACTTGGGTCACAGAATCTATTGGCGGTGTAGGAATTGATGGCCGCCCGTTAGTAACAAAGATGTCTTTTAGATATCTTCACACATTAAGCAACTTAGGAACTGCGCCAGAACCAAACTTAACTGTCCTTTGGTCAACAAAGCTTCCACAGAATTTCAAAAAATTCTGTGCTAAAACTTCGATAGAATCATCTTCTGTACAATATGAGAATGATGATTTAATGAGAGTTACTCATGGTGATGATTACGGAATCGCTTGTTGTGTATCTTCTATGAAATTGGGAAAAGAAATGCAGTTTTTCGGGGCTCGTGCTAATTTGGCAAAATGTTTATTATATGCAATCAACGGCGGTGTAGATGAAATTAGCCATAAGCAGGTGGGACCGAAATACAGACCCATTACTTCTGAATATCTTGAGTTTGATGAAGTGATGGAAAAATATAATGACATGATGAAATGGTTAGCTCAAGTTTATGTAAATACATTAAATATTATTCATTTTATGCATGATAAGTACAGCTACGAAAGATTACAAATGGCTTTACATGATAAGGAAGTAACTCGCTGGTTTGCAACTGGTATTGCAGGACTTTCCGTAGTGGCAGATTCTCTTTCAGCCATTAAGTATGCTAAGGTGAAGACTGTCAGAGATGAAAGTGGACTTGTTATTGACTATAAAATAGAGGGAGATTTTCCCAAATATGGTAACGATGACGAGCGTGTAGATGAGTTAGCAACCAATCTGGTTCATACTTTTATGCAGCATGTTAGAGCGAATCACACGTATCGCGGAGGTATTCCAACTACTTCTATCCTAACAATTACTTCAAATGTAACTTACGGAAAAAATACTGGTTCTACTCCTGATGGTCGCAAGCAAGGAGAACCATTTGCACCCGGCGCTAACCCAATGCACGGACGTGACGCTCATGGTGCAGTTGCATCACTTGCTTCCGTTTCTAAGCTTCCATTTAAAGATGCACAAGATGGTATTTCTAATACCTTTACCATTATACCTGGTGCACTAGGTAAGGAAGATCAGATTTTTGTTGGTGATATTGATATTGATTTAGGTAACTAAATTTTATTTTATAGAAGGACTGATATTATGGAAAATAAGGATATGATCGAGGATATAATTACTCTGCTAGATAGCTCTGTTTTAAAGGGAGTTGGCCATCTTAATATTACCGCTTTAGATTCTCAATGTACGGATAGAATCGTCAATCAATTAGGGTGTGTTGATTGTGAAAATAGTAACCTTGCATGCAACATTCCTACGTTGCATGAAGGAATTGATACTACAGAAGAGGAGTAACTAAAAATACAGAATCAACTCAAATTTAAATGTATATTGGTTATAAATTAGGAGGAATTCATAATGACAAATGTTAAAGCTAGTGAAATACAAATAGATAATTTAATTTCAGTTTTGGATGGTTATGCAGAAAGTGGCGGACATCATTTAAATATCAATGTTCTTAATAAAGAAACTTTATTGGATGCTCAGGCTCATCCGGAGAAATATCCACAGTTGACAATCCGAATCTCAGGATATGCCGTTAATTTTATAAAGCTAACAAAAGAACAGCAGGATGAAATTATTTCACGTACTTTCCATAAGGCAATGTAAACCTTTGAATCTCTAAAAAGAGAATTAAGGAGGCTAAATTTATGAAAGGATTTATTCATTCCATTGAAAGCTTTGGAAGTGTAGATGGGCCCGGTATTCGTTTTGTAGTTTTTATGCAAGGCTGTCCAATGCGCTGCCTGTACTGTCATAATCCTGACACTTGGCAGCCAGATATCGGAAATCAGATGAGTGTTAAGGAAATATTAAATTCTTTTGAGAAGAATAGAGCCTTTTACAAAAATGGCGGACTCACTGTATCAGGTGGTGAGCCGCTGATGCAGATTGATTTTTTAATTGAATTATTTGAAGCTGCAAAGGCAAAAGGCATTCATACCTGCCTTGATACATCGGGTATCATATTCAATGAAAGTAATACTAATTTATTAAATAAATTTGACCGTTTAGTCAGAGTAACAGATTTAGTTATGCTTGATATTAAGCATATTAAAACGCAGGAACATTTAAAACTCACAAAGCAGCCGAATGCTCAAATTTTGCAGTTTGCCAAGTATTTAGATTCCAAGCACATTGATATGTGGATACGGCATGTAGTTGTTCCAACATTAAATGATAGTGAAAATTTTCTCTTTGAGCTTGGCTATTTCATTGGAGGTCTGACTTATCTAAAAGCCTTGGATGTTCTGCCTTATCATACTATGGGTAAAAACAAATATAAGGAATTGGGTATTGATTATTCATTGGAAGAAATACCGGATATGGACAAAGAAAATGCAATCATAGCTAAAAAGTTTATTATTGAGGGAATTAAAAAACGTCGTTTTGAACTAAGTCAAATGGCAACAGATATAGAAAAAACCTGATATTTAATTTACAGTTATGCTTGTCATATCATTAATTTTGTATTAAAATGTATGTTGTAAGAGTTTATCTTGCAGTAATGATTCAATTAAAAAATTGAACGAATATTAAGGAGGATTATATTATGGCTTATGTTATTAGTGACAGCTGTGTAAGCTGTGGAGCATGCGCTGGCGAATGTCCAGTAGGAGCAATCAGCGAAGGTGATGGAAAATATCAAATCGATGCTGATGCATGTGTTGATTGCGGAACTTGTGCAGAAACATGTCCAACAGGTGCAATTTCTCAGTAGTAGATATTGCTGATTTTAATAAAACAAGTAGAATGATTGCATCTGCATAAATTCTACTTGTTTTATTTTATAATAGCTTAAATCTTTTTTTCTTTTTTCCTTTTCCAGCTTCTTCTGTCGCCGCTATTTCCTTTCTGTTTTTTTGATGTATTCTCAATAGCTCATCCAGTTTTTTAAAGCGTTCTTCTTCTCTTTCATCCTGAACTTTCATTAAATAATCCATTTCCTTTAACACGCTGTCCGATACTCTTGTGCCAATCTCTTTTCCCAGTTCAAAATTATTTTCCATTAGAGCATCACTTACAATATTTTTAATTATATTATGAAATTGCTGCATTTTATCATCGGTTAAAGGATTTACAGCTCTCTTAGAGGATATTGCAATCGTTTTACTCTCTATTTCTTTTTTTTCATGATTACCCTCGCTTAATTTACTATAATCAATAACATTATAATTAATATCACTTTCCAAGGGCAATAGTTCGTTTAACTTATCTGCATTACAATCTTTTAATTTGGATACTAACGTTTTAACTGCTTTTAACTGGAATCCCTTTTCTTTTAATATTTTAACATTTCTAAACAGATTGATATCACCGTCTGTATAATATCTATGCCCCATTTCATTTCTTAATATGCTAAGCTCAAGCTCCTCCTCCCAATACCTTAAAACATGTGTTTCAACATCAACAAGCTTTGCCGCGTCTGATATCATATATCTCTTGTTCATAAATATTCCACCCTCCTTTTATATTCTTACCTCTTTGTCTATGTAGCCAAGAAACTTTTTATCTGATACGGCTTGTCCTCCCGCCACAATGACATAGCTTCTCTATATTATATATATTACTAACAGCATAAGAATATACCTAAAAGTGTTAAATATAACTAATACCTATTGGAATAATATTCATTAAGAGTGAAATTCAAAAATTATATTGATACAAATAAAAATAATTTTCATTAACTAAAAAGGAGATTGCCCATTGGATTACCAAATGCAGCATTCTCCTTATTAGATTATTTATTTTCCATATTGGCAAATTTCGTATAATTAGGCAGCCATACCAAATTAACGGTTCCAATGGGACCATTTCTTTGTTTGGCTATAATCACTTCGGCTATATTCTTATCCTCTGAATCCTTATTATAATAATCATCTCGGTATAAAAACATAACAACATCGGCATCCTGCTCTATTGCTCCTGATTCACGAAGGTCAGATAGCATAGGTCTATGATCCGGTCTTTGTTCTACGGCACGGCTAAGCTGTGACAGGGCTATAACCGGCACATTTAACTCTCTGGCAAGCCCCTTTAGAGAACGTGATATGTCGGATATTTCCTGTTGTCTGGAATCCCCTTTACCACTGCCAGACATCAATTGCAGGTAGTCAATAATAATAATTCCAAGGTTGTGTTCTAATTTATACTTACGACATTTTGAACGCAACTCAGAAATGGATATTCCTGGGGTATCATCAATAATTAAATTAGACCGTCCAATAATACCTGCTCCTTCTATTAACTTCTCCCAATCAGAATCTGCCAGATTACCCGTCCTGATTGCCTGTGAATCGACTCGTGACTCAAGTGCAAACAAACGATTTACAAGCTGTTCCTTTGACATTTCCAGACTAAATATTGCTGCTGTAATGTTATGTCTAAACGCTACATTCTGAGCAATATTAAGTACAAAAGCTGTTTTACCCATTGACGGCCTTGCCGCCACTAATATAAGATCAGACGGCTGTAATCCAGAGGTCTTATAGTCTAAATCCATAAAGCCCGTTGGGACTCCAGTTACTGTTCCTTTCGTTTTAGAAGCTAATTCAATTTTCTCAAGAGCATTAATTACTACCTGCTTGATTGGTACATAATCACCAGAATTTCGCCTTTGCACTAAATCAAATATTTTTTTTTCTGTACCTTCTAAAATATCTTCAAGTTTATCCTTACCCAAATAGCAAATATTTGCTATTTCTTCATTTACTTTAATAAGTCTTCTAAGCATTGCTTTTTCATTTACAATGCTAGCATAATATTTAACATTAGCAGAAGTCGGTACAGACATTAACAAATCTCTTACGAATTCCAAACTGCTTATTTCAGGTGGAACGTCTTTTTCTTTTAACCGATCCTGCAATGTTACCATATCGACTGGTTTATCTTCCGAATAAAGTTCAACTATAGCTTCAAACAGCACACCGTATTGATGTTGATAAAAGTCTTCACTCGTAATGATTTCGGAAGCGGTTAAAATTGCCTCCCTATCCATAATCATGGCACCAACAACGGATTGTTCAGCCTCTATACTATGTGGCAATACTCTTTTAATGAGTGCTTCTTCCACTATAGATACCTCCTATGCTTCCTTTACACTTACCTTTAACTCAGCCATAACCTTAGGATGAATTTTAACTGGTACTATCGTAGTTCCTAATGTCTTAATTGGTTCGGGAAGCTGTAATTTTTTTTTGTCAATCTCAAGACCTAGCTGCTCCATTGCAGCTTTTGCAATTTCCTTTGAAGATATGGAGCCAAAGGTCTTCCCTCCTTCTCCACTTTTAATTGTAAGAACTACTGCTTTTTCAGCTATTTTTGAAGCAAAGACCTTCGCTTCCTCATATATTTCTTGTGCCACCTTTTCTTCGTGTGCCTTCTGAAGCTTCAAATCATTCAGATTTCTATCTGTTGCTTCCAGTCCAAGCTTTTTCGGAAGAATATAATTTCTGGCATAACCGTCATTTATATTTACAACTTCATCTTTTTTACCCAACGATTTTACGTCCTCTAATAGAATAACTTTCATTTTAATACTCCTTTCAAAACGTGCTTTTCACGCTATTTTGGGAATTATCTGCATCCCTGTTATGTTTAAGATAACTCACCATTATCGAGCATAATATCCAGAGTCTCTTTTATAATGCTTTTTGCATCATTTATATTACACTCAAGTTGAGCTCCTGCTACATTTAAATGTCCACCGCCACCTAATTTCTCCATAATAAGTTGAACATTAATTTCATCTATGGAACGCGCACTTACATATATTTTCCCATTGTATTCTGTTAAAACAATGGAAGCCTTTACCCCAATAATGTTAAGAAGCTCATTTGCCGCCTGTGCTCCTACTACAGTTGGACTTTCTAATCCTCCTGTCGGGCACACAGATATGGCAAATTCCCTGTAAACCTCGGCATGGCGAACTGCCTCTGCTCTTGCCTTATACGTGATCATATCATCTCGAAACATCTTTCTTACCCGGGAAACATCAGAACCGCATCTTCTTAAAAATGCCGCTGCTTCAAAAGTTCTAACTCCTGTTTTGGACATAAAATTGTTTGTATCAATCATAATTCCTGCATATAAGCAATCTGCCTCAACACCTTTTATTTTAATGCTATCATCAAAATATTGAAGTATTTCTGCAACCATTTCACAAGCAGAAGATGCATACGTTTCCACATAAGACAACACTGCATTCTCAATACTTTCTACTCCCTGTCTATGATGATCAAGAACTACAATGGTCCGCGCCCTTTTTAACAATTCTTCACATTCTGTGTAACTTGGTTTATTTACGTCTACCACTGTTACAACTGTATTATTATCAACCAGCTCCAGAGCTTCACTGCTGGTTACAAACATATCTTCATCATAATCCTGATTATTAACAAAGCATTCAAGCAATGGTCTTACTGAAGTAGTAATATCATTAATTACAATGTAAGCCTTTTTATTCAGAGTCTTAGCTGCTCTATATATGCCAATAGAAGCACCAAAGGAATCAACATCTCCTATTTTATGTCCCATGACAATAATCTTATCATTGGCTTCCATTAGTTCTCTCAGCGCATGAGCCTTTACTCTTGCTTTCACTCTGGTACTTTTCTCCACCTGCTTTGTCTTGCCGCCATAATAATATATTTTATCATTATCCTTAAGAACCGCTTGGTCACCTCCACGTCCTAATGCCAAATCAATCGCCGTTCTAGCATAGGCATAATTTTGAATATAGGTGGAACCATTCACTCCAAAGCCGATACTTAAGGTTACAGCCATTTCATTACCAATATTTACTGTCTTTACTTCATCTAATATAGAAAATTTATTGCTTTGCAAAGTATCCAGACACTTTTGCTTCATAACAACAAAGTACTTATCTTTTTCAAGCTTTTTCACTATCCCATCCATACCTGAAATGTACTTATTAATTTTTCTGTCAATTAATGCAATCAGTAATGAACGTCTGACCTCCTCTACACTTTCAAGAGCTTCCTCATAATTATCTAAATAAATAAGCCCTGTTACCAATCTTTGTTCCTTATTCTCCTTAATATAAGAATTAAGTTCTGTTCTGTCAAACAAATACATTGCTATAATATAGCTTTTCTCTGCTTCAACCTTAACAATAGAAGTAGTTTCTAATACGCTGTCCATTGAAACTTTCTTCATCTGTGCTTCATAGTCTCTTGACTCATACTCAAATGATACTTGACATTCATTCAGCTCATTTGGTAATAAATCTTTAGTAATGTTAGGAAACAAGCCCGTAATAGATTTTCTGTAATATCTATCCTTTTTGACTATCTTGGCAAATTCTTTGTTCATCCACAGAAGCTTCCCATCATCATCCAGTATTGCATAGGGAATTTTCATTTCAAGAAGGAGCTTTTTTTGAATCTGTCCGTATTGTGTTGCAAATGTAATTAAGTCATTCATCAGGGTATTTTTTGTTCTTAAATACAGCACCAAAATAAAGACAATATAAATAAATGTAAAGGTAGCCATTGCACCACCAGCTTTTCTGTCTATCGCAAAAACTACACCATTCATTATAAAAATAAGTATTGTCAATATCAGTGGCCACTGCAAATAAATCTTAATTGACCCTTTCAACTTAACCTTTTTATTCATCGTTTCCTCCATTCATGGAATTCCTAATCACTTACCAGACAATGCTTGTACATTATCCACTTAAAAAAAATTAAAATTCAATGCTTTCCATATATTTCATATAGTTTACTACCATCATAGCAATTTTAAATGTAAGCGCATCATCAAAAATACGAATATCAAGACCTGTACTTTTTTGCAACTTTTCCAGTCTGTAAACAAGTGTATTTCTATGAACATACAACTGTCTTGATGTTTCGGAAACATTCAAGTTGTTTTCGAAAAATTTATTTATAGTCGTAACCGTTTCTTCATCAAAACTATCCGGCATATTATCTCCAAATACTTCTTTCATAAACATTTCACAAAGAGGAATCGGAAGCTGATAAATCAAGCGCCCTATTCCTAAAGTATTATAGGCTACTATATTTTTTTCACTATAGAATATTTTACCAACATCGAGTGCCATTTTAGCTTCCTTATAGGATTTAGACACTTCCTTAATTTCATCTATAATTGTTCCGTAGGCTACTCTGACCTGCGTCATTGCTTCTGTATTAAGCATATCTACTAACACATTAGCTGTCAGCTCTAAATCATTATAGCTTTCCTCAGCCTCTAATTCTTTTACAAGTATAATATTTCTTTCGTCTACCGCAGTTATAAAATCCTTTGATTTAGATGAGAATATATTCTTCACAGTTTCCAACGCATTGTTGTCTTTCTCATTTTTGGTTTCTATCATGAAAACAACTCGTCTTGCTTCGATTTCAATGTGCAGCTTCTTTGCACGATTATAGATATCTACCAAAAGTAAGTTATCCAGAATCAAATTTTGTATAAAATTATTCTTATCAAACCGCTCCTTGTAAGCAATAATCAAATTCTGTATCTGGCACACGGCTACCTTTCCTATCATATATACATCATCACTAGACCCCTTAGCAACAAGTACGTATTCAAGCTGCCTATCATCAAAAACTTTAAAATAATGTAATCCTTGAATTTCCTGACTATCGGCTGGCGATAACGCAAATGAATTTATCATATCCGGATTTACTTCAAAATCCTCACTCGTACTTGCCATAGTCATTCCATCTATATCCAAAATGCATAAGTCGACTCTAGTTATCGCTTTTAATTCATTAATACTATTTTGCAATATCTGATTTGAAATCATCTATTCACTCCCATTCTTTCCTTATTAACCACAATTAGCTTGTTTACAAGTCATCAGTCTAACCTAATTCATTATTATACTACACCTATGCAATTATTTCAAATTTTTGGTTTTATATTATTGGGACTATTCTAAAAGAAACGTTTATTATTCCATAAGATACACTTACTTTCTTCCATATTTAAATAACATTTCCTCGTATGAAATAAAAAGCGGACTAAGTCCGTATCAGCTCCCTAACCCCTCACTCTTGAGGGACTTGGCCTCTTTGCCGCGCCGAATGCTGTTACGCAGTGACATTTTCCACTTGCATTCGTGTTAATGTGTTTTTATTTCATAGAAATCAAAACTTTAATACATTAACAACAAGGTCTTGTAGAGTAGGTCGGAGGTCGCAAGACCTCTTTCCCCTCATCAAACCATACGTGAGGTTTTCCCTCATACGGCTTTCCGACATTCTTCTTTCTACAGCTTTACGTCATGCAATCATTTGTTGCAAACCCTTGTCTACTAATTT
>NZ_QICS01000003.1:264650-498740 GCF_003201285.1 Lachnotalea glycerini | reverse complement strand
TGAAGAGTACAAGGTAGATAGGGCAGAGGTGGAAGTGCAGTAATGTATGGAGCTGACTGTTACTAATCGGTCGAGGGCATGACCCAAAGAGAATAGCAAACGACAAGCGAAGCTTGAAGAGCTAAGAAGCGTCAAATATTTTTCGAATTCAATGTGCAGTTTTGAAGGTACAAGCCTTTATAATCCTTGATAGCTCAATGGTAGAGCACACGGCTGTTAACCGTGGTGTTGTAGGTTCGAGCCCTACTCAGGGAGTTTAGTTAACGCTAGTGAAATGCTATGCATTATGCATAACAGCCAGATTGAACCTTATTAGTTTAGTTGAGTGCTGTGTTAATGTTCTCATTCTAATTATTAAGGCTCCATGGTCAAGCGGTTAAGACACCGCCCTTTCACGGCGGTAACAGGGGTTCAAATCCCCTTGGAGTCATTCAAAATATAAAATGGCGACATAGCCAAGTGGTAAGGCACGGGTCTGCAACACCCTCATCACCAGTTCAAATCTGGTTGTCGCCTCTCTATAAAAAGTCCTCATAAACTTAAGGTTTATGAGGACTTTTAACTTATAATAAAGCTTTTAATATGATATTCAAGAAGGAAAATGTAATTTAAAATAAGAAAAGATCGTATAATGATATTTACCTGAATGCTAAAGTTGATATATCTAAATAGAATGTGTAGCTATCATTAAAGTATTCTTTCCGTTACTTTTGGCTGAGTATAAAGCATCATCAGCTAAATTAATAAGATCAATATAATTTTTAACATCAGATGTTACTCTTGATGAAATACCAATACTAATGGTAATTCTTTTATATGGAGAATTAATATTTTCTATGTTTAATTCATTAACCATTTGTATTAGTTTTCTTGCAAATATAATTACTTCACTAAGAGCATGTTTAGAGTCAACTAAAACAAATTCTTCACCTCCGTAACGAGCAATGTAACAGGAGTTATCCTCTTCAAATTGTTTGAATAGTTGACCAATAGTTGAAAGACAATTATCACCACAAATATGACCGTAGGAATCGTTATAATTCTTGAAATTATCAACATCAATCATCATAAGAGTAAGACAGTCATTGTGTATAGTATCAAATTGATTTACAATAAAATTGTTAAAGCTTCTTCTATTGTGAAGTCCAGTTATTTCATCAGTATTGCATGCATGTTCTAGCTTCATATTTGTCCTTATTTCAGTGATCCTTGCACATGTAACAGTATAGGATGTAATAGCACTTATAAGCAGGCAGGCGATGATATTTGTCATATCAATACATGCAATAGTATTTGATTTTAACATTTTTGAAAACGTAATGTAAAAAATAGTGAAAATTAGGGTATATAATGTAATTTGAATTGTTGGTAATATAAATAGTAAAGGAATGCAAATAACAAAAACAGGATACATAACGGATGTTAAATTTGGTAAATTAAAACAACCAATATAAATCCCATAGATATAAAGTAAAGTTATTACAAAATATAAATTTCTATTTGATATAAAAAATCCATGTTTATGAACATGTTTATACAGTAAGTTAATAATAATAAATATAATAAAATATATTAGATATACATTGAATAATTTTTCCAAATTAGTAAATTGACTATAAATGCAAAAAAATCCGAATATAAATACAGCCACATTATTTAAAATATTCAAAGAGTGAAAGTTTATGGCACTAATTTTGTTTTTGTTGAGAATAAAAAAATCTTTACCCGCATTGTTATAAGACCATTTTAAAAAAAAATTTTTTAATTTCATTAATAATAAAAATACCTTTCAGTAAATTAATTTTATAGTTCATTTTATAAATACTTAATTAATGTTATATAGTTTTTATAATACATTATAAATAGGCTAATATCAACAAATTTCAACAAATAATTATATAATACGACATGGAAATTATATGATATTATATGATATTATATCGAACCAATCATTAATCAACCATTTAGTCAGTTACTTTTCCAATAATTAAAAAGACAAATGTATTAAAAATTTTATAATATGGAATAATTATATAATTTATTCATATAAATAAATAGAACATATTTTAAGGGTGACTATACTTGACAAAAGAGTAGTAGCGTTATATAATAAATACTGTTCGAAACTAAGTGTCATAGTAACTTAGTGAATATTCCATATAACGCGGGGTGGAGCAGTCTGGAAGCTCGTCGGGCTCATAACCCGAAGGTCGTAGGTTCAAATCCTGCCCCCGCAATTAGTATTAAGCCATCATTCCATATTGCAGAAATTGGAATGGTGGTTTTCTTAATATACATATTATTTGTAATATAAATCTAAACAATGATATAAAATGAATAAATATTTTAGTTAATATAATATAAAATTTATTACGATGATTATAAGGGGCTTTTATGGAAAAGTGGTTTATTGAAAAAGAAAAAAATTTAGATAGGCTGTTCATTGTATTTGTTTTTCTAATACTTATAGGATGGATGGTTATCCAGCCATTAGGAGCAGGACCAGATGAAAGAATGAGGTATTCTATTGTTCAGTATATTTTTCTTCATTGGAGGCTGCCACAAGGAGGAGATCCTGAGATATTGGACAAAACCTGGGGATTTTCCTATGCATTTCAGCCGATACTTCCATATTTGATATCCGCCGTATTTGTTAAAATAGGTACTTTATTTACAATGAACGGTAATATTTTAATATTATTTGCAAGAACCGTGAATATAATTATTGGAATTGTTATGGCTGTTATAACTAGAAAATTATCTAAAAAGATATTCGCGTCAACTCTTGCCGCATGGCTTTTTACCTTATTAGTCGTATTGTTGCCGCAACAACTGTTTATGCATACTTATGTAAATACAGATTCAATGGCATTAATGTCGACAGTGCTTATTGTGTATGCATGGATTAATGGAAGTGAAACAGATTGGAACTGGAAAGCCAGGATTCAATTATCGATTGGAATTATTTTATGTGCTATGTCCTATTATAATGCTTATGGATATATCTTATGCAGTATGATCCTATTTTTATTTTTCTATGTTCAAGTCATTGAAAAAAGAATAAATATAGAATGGGGTAAACTGCTAAAAAAGGGTAGTTTCATTGCAATAATAGTAATAATTGGTATAGGATGGTGGTTTATTCGCAGCTATATCATATACGATGGTGATTTTTTGGGCCTAAGAGTTAGAGATGAATATGCTGAAATTTATGCCATTGATTCTTTAAAACCATCTATACATGAAACTTATTATAACCAAGGATATTCAATATGGTATATGCTAAAAAACTCTAATTTTGTTATTTTAACTACAAAAAGCTTCATTGCTATGTTTGGAAATATGGAAGTTGGAGTATATAGCTGGATTTATAAAGGTTATTTTTTTATCATAGCAGTTGGATTAATAGGAATGTTGATACCTCAAAAGGAAAGAATATATTTAACTGGTATTAGTGATAGAAGTGTCAAATTAATTAATGTGAATATGCTGATATGCATGATTATTCCTAATGTATTAAATGTCTGGGCAGCGTACTCATACGATTATCAACCTCAGGGTAGATATAGTTTACCAATGCTTGTTGCACTTATGTACTTTGTTTCAATTGGAATTTATAAGCTTATAAATATAATAATTAAAAAAGATAAGACTCGTCAATTAGTTTTATTTTGCATAGCAGCATGGATTTTGGTAGTATGTCTGGTATGTCTTAGAATGTTTATTTTTCCAATGTATCTATAAATATGTATCATTATTGAAATCAACAGACATGTTGGTTTTAATAGAAGGAGTAGAAAGTGAAGGATATAGTTAAGCTTCAGGAAATGATAAGCAACAGCAATAATATAGTGTTTTTTGGTGGAGCAGGGGTTTCTACTGAGAGTGGTATACCTGATTTTAGAAGTGTAGAAGGTTTATACAATCAAGAATATGATTTTCCTCCTGAAACAATTCTAAGTCATAGCTTCTACAAGAAGAATACGAAGGAGTTTTATCGGTTTTATAGAAATAAGATGATATGTTTTAGTGCGAAACCAAATGCAGCACATAAAAAACTTGCTGAATTAGAAAAGGTAGGTAAGTTAAAAGCGATTATTACTCAAAATATTGATGGACTTCATCAAATGGCAGGAAGTAAAGAAGTCTTAGAGCTTCATGGCTCTGTACATAGAAATTACTGCCAAAGATGCAGCAAATGCTATGATGCTCATTTTATTATGAATTCTGAAGAAATACCTATTTGTGAATGTCAAGGAGTTATCAAACCAGATGTAGTTTTGTACGAGGAGGGACTTAATAATCACACCTTAGAGTCTGCTGTAAACTATATAAGGAATGCAGAGGTATTGATAATTGGAGGAACTTCGTTAGCTGTATATCCAGCTGCTGGATTAATTGATTATTACAGAAAAGACAAGCTGATTTTAATTAATAAGACGGCAACTCCAATGGATAAAAGAGCTGATTTACTGATAAGCGGCAGTATAGGAGAAATTTTTTCTAAATTGGAAGTAGAATAGTTAGGAATTGTAAACCAAATTTAATGGTGATAGGAGTAGCGTAGATGGAAATTAAGTATAATTATGAAATAGGAGATATTGTAAGACTAAAGAAAAAACACCCTTGCGGTAGCTTTGAATGGGAAATACTAAGAGTAGGTGCTGATTTTCGTCTGAAATGTTGTGGTTGTGGACATCAGGTTATGATAGCCAGAAAGTTGGTAGAAAAGAATACTAAGGAATTGAGAAAAAAAGCTTGAAAGTATGGACAATATATGTTAAAATCTTTATTTGTGATATATTATTAATTATTCCTTGTTCCTTACTTGATAAGGGGCCAGAGACCAAAAGGAGGTACTTAACATGAACAAATATGAATTAGCACTTGTTGTTAATGCTAAAGTTGAAGATGAAGTAAGAATAGCTTCTGTTGAAAAAGTAAAAGAATACATTACACGTTTTGGCGGAACTGTTACTAACATTGATGAATGGGGTAAGAAGAGATTAGCTTATGAAATTCAGAAAATGAAAGAAGGATACTACTACTTCATTCAATTTGAATCTAATTCAGATTGTCCAAACGAAGTTGAAAAGAACGTTCGTATTATGGAAACTGTTATTAGATATTTATGTGTTAGACAGGATGTAAAATAAAACTATAAATAACTTAAGCGTCTGATATCGAGATGTGGATTTCACATTTGCCAAACTGCAAGACGCGTATCGATGGAGGTAAATTATGAATAAAGTAATTTTAATGGGACGTTTAACAAGAGACCCAGAAGTAAGATATTCTCAAGGCGATAACGCTACAGCAGTTGCCAGATATAGCTTAGCAGTTGACCGTAGATTTAAAAGAGATGGTGAACCTAGTGCAGATTTCATCAACTGTGTGGCATTCGGAAAAACCGGAGAATTTGCTGAGAAATACCTGCATCAGGGTATGAAGATTGCTGTAACAGGTCGTATCCAAACTGGAAGCTATACAAATAAAGATGGTCAGAAAGTATATACGACAGATGTAATTGTGGAAGAGCATGAATTTGCTGAAAGCAAAGGTGCTGCTAACGAGGGTGGCTATCAAGCGGCTGCTAAACCATCACCAACTACTGCAGTAGGAGATGGATTTATGAATATACCTGATGGTATTGATGAAGAATTACCATTTAACTAATTATGATATAAACTTTGAATAAGGAGGTTTCATTATGGCTTACCAAAAGACTGAAAGATCTGAAGGTCAATTTAAAAGAAGACCAATGCGTAGAAGAAAGAAAGTTTGTGTATTCTGCGGAAAAGATAGCTCAATTGATTATAAAGATGTAAATAAATTAAAAAGATATGTATCTGAAAGAGGTAAAATTCTTCCTAGAAGAATCACAGGCAACTGTGCTAAGCATCAGAGAGCTCTTACTGTTGCTATTAAGAGAGCAAGACATATTGCTTTAATGCCTTACGTTATGGACTAAACCCTGCAATAGCAAGGGTTTTAGCAGTCGGGGAGAGTGATTTGACTCAACTTTGACTCATATTTTTATAAGATTTAGACCAATAGACTCATGTGAGTTTGTTGGTCTTTTTTGATTTTAAGGGGATAATGACGGAAAAAAGAGTTTTGTGTTAATTATTAAACTACTTAGAAATACAATTTAAAAACACCTTTTTTACGACTTTAAAAAGTAGAAAAGTAGAAGTATGCTTACAAAATTTGAAGGTCGTTTTCAAAATGTGAATTTCGCTTACAAAATGGGAAGGTGGTTTTGCATTTCAGCCATTTCAGGGGTATTAGTATTTAAGTAGTCTATTCGTGTTATCAAAAGTCTACTCGTGCTATTTGTATTGATTTTTATAATATTTTTTTGATAAAATATAAAAACATTTACATTTTCGGCGAAAAACTACGAAACAGGAAGAGAGCGAGTTTAAATTTATATGAGTTAGACTCATTATCTGAAGAATAATTTTATTAAATTGACTATGAATCATAGGAAAATGTTGGATGATAACTAGCTTATAGTATAATGACCTGAATTGGAAAAAAAGGGAATAAGGAGAAAAATATGAAATCTTTAAAGAAAATACTTTGTTTTATGTTGATTAGTGCACTGATGATAAATACTACAGTAGCTAATGCAGAGGAAGTTAGTTCGGAAACAGAAAATCTGCAAGATCATGATACAGTATATGTAAATGGGGTAGAATTTGACTTTGACTATGATGTTGAGACAGGAAATGTAATTGTTCAGGGAGAGACTGATGGAAGTTCTGCCGAAATGCTTTTGGAGACAGATGGTACTGCAGAGATATCCATTAATAATGTAGGGCAGGAAGATGAAGAATATAATTTAGAAATTCATGATTTAGATAAGAACAATATTGATGTTGATGTATATGATGGTGGTGATTTGGTTGAATCATATGATGATTATAATGATATAATAGAAGATGTATATGAAGAGCAGGAAGCAATTACATGGACGTTAGTTATTACAGCAGCTTTAATAATTACTGCCGTATGTGCAACTGCGTATATAACATACGAATCTGATGTTATGTATATTATGGCTTCTCAATTTTACAAATCTGTTACGGCTGCAAAGGAGGCTGTCAAAAAAGCTGCAAAGAATTGGTACTATCCAGCATATGATAATACATCTAAAAATATTGTATACATCTGTCCTTCAAAAATTAGTTTAACTAGTGCAGCAAAGTTGTTAAAGGCAAATGGAAATGTATATTCATTTACTTCAGCAATGGCGAAGAAAGCTATAAATTATAGTGGGTATGCACCTTATTCAAGTAATGGTTCTACTGGAGAAGTTCATAAAATCAAAGGTAAACTTGTTTTCTATCATTGGCATAAAGGAAAAACAAGCTCTTCTGGGGTTTTGAAAAAATCTGGTTCGGCACACTCATTATACGGTGCACCAATATCTTACTAAATTGGAGGAAAGTTTGGTGCAGTTTAGACATAAATGTTTGGCGGTTATAATATTATTTATTGTTTTAATTGGAATAGGGATTATATACATATATTGTAATGTAATATTTATAAAGCCAGATACTAACATTGGTCAAAATACAGTAAGCTTTGGTATTATTGATGGTGGTTTATCTGGGGAACACAGTAATGTGGTTGATACTAATGCAAACTACGAAGAAAAAAAGCTTACGCACGGTGATAAAATTCTTAATTTTATGAGTGAATATGTTTTTGATTCTTCATTTTATTATTATGATGCAGAAGATGATAATACAATATCAACAGATAAATTATTAGTCGGTTTACAATGGATGCTAGATAATAACGTTGAGTGTGTAAGTATTAGTTTAAGTAGCAAATTTTATTCAGAAGAAGTTGCTGACTGGATGAATGAAAATTCAAATGATATAAAAGTGTATGCAAGCTACAGTAATACAGTTAATTCATTAGATTATCCTGCAAGTTATAATAACGTAATTGGAGTTGGTTCTTCTGCGAAAATTGAGGTCAAGGAGAGTGATGTTATTTTTAGAAATTCAAAACTTATAGTATGGAGTACTCCATTTAGGTTTTATAGTGGGAATTCATATTTGGCTCCATACTGTATGGTAAGAGACAACATAAACAATTAATTAATAAGAGTTATAATTAGTGTCTCTCTGATGCAAATAGTGTCTGAATTAAAGACAAGAAGCAGAAGATAAAAAGGAGGCGCTAGGCTCCTAGAAGTAAGAAAGAAAATAAGACCAGTTGACAACTAGTAAAAAATTATGATTCTATAATTAGGAGTTATTAATGAGTAGAGAATTATTAATAGGAAAAAACTATGAAGGTTTTATTCCTAAAAGTAAAAAAGAGTATAATGTATTTATTGATTTAATTTTGCGAAAAGCGGATGAAATATGTGTTACAATTAAACCAAGTTTAGATAGTATTGCAGAGTTTGAAGAGTCAATGTGGGGAGAATTAGCGGATAGCATTATAACTACAGAATATGCACAAGCAGCAACAGATAACCCAGGTGAAAGTAGCTTTTTAGTCTATTTAAAGAAAGATTATAAAACTATAGAATTCTTCAAAGCGCGTAAAAATATTTTTGATTATTCTGAATGTGATAAGATTACTGGTATTACATTGGAAGATCCCGCTTTTATTAAGGATAATATAATATTCTGCTACACTTTAACACATGAAAGCATTTGTGAAATTGAAGAAAGTATATACAAAGAATTGATGACTAAGTTTTTCTAAGATAATTCTAATTTCAAGCAGTGAGATTAAGTGGACTATTACATGATGTTGGGCATCCTCCATTTAGTCATATTACAGAATATGCATTAAAAAATATATGGAAAAAAATCAGTGATATCGATGATATGTCTCGGACACCACGACAAAAAAAGTTTGTATCGTGTATGGAAAATTATTGTCTATGGGAGGGAGAAAGAAGATATCCATGATTAGTGCTTTTATGGGATGCCTAGAACTAATAATTTTAGATGAACCCACAAATGGGTTGGACACAATAGGTATAATCAATCTAAAAAGGGATTTAAAAGTTGCAAAGCAACGAGGAAGTATAGCGATTCTTTCTAGTCACAGCCTTGATTTTGTGAGCTCTATTTCTGATAAAACAGTTTTTTTTAAAATCTGGAAAAATTATAAGAATTGAACCTCAAAGTAATAAATTAGAGAAAATATATCGTAATATTTTTTTGGGAGAAAGAAATAATGAAAGAAAAACTTTTGGAAATTAAAAATGTATATAAAACTTTTAAGATATCTAAAAAGCAGCAGAAAATTTTAAATATACCTACAGCGAAGGTAGTTGCGGTAAATGATGTTTCGGTAGATATTTATAAGGGAGAAGTATTTTGCTTACTAGGGACTAATGGGGCAGGAAAAACAACTATGCTTCGGATGATTGCTTCTTTAATTAAACCGGATCAAGGAAAGATAAATATAAAAGAAAATATTGAAAAAGATGTAAAGAATATTGGTTTTTTAACAACTGAATTAAAATTAGATGGATTTTTTACTCCAAACTATTTATTTGATTTTTTTGGTAAGTTATATCATATTGACAGTAATGAATTATTACAGCGAAGAAAAATATTATTTGAATTATTAGAAATAGATAAGTTTGCAGAAGTTAAATTAAAAAATTTGTCAACTGGTATGAAGCAAAAAGTTTCCATAGCTGTCTCATTAGTACATAATCCGGATATTATAATATTAGATGAACCAACAAATGGTTTGGATATTGTAACAACAAGAGAAGTCATTAAGTTTATTAAAATGTTGAAAGAAGAAGGAAAAAGTATTATTCTTTCCACTCATATATTTGATGTTGTTGATAAATTAGCTGATAGAGTTGGAGTTATGGTAGAGGGCAAAATGATATGCTGTGAAGCCTATGAGGAATTTATTCGAGGAATGAATACAGAAGAAAAGTTCTTTAAATTATATTATGGTGTAAAAGGAGTTAAAGAAAATGAGTTGGAATGAGATAATAACAATAGCAAAAAAAGAACTTTTTAAATCTTTTGGAAATAAGAGAATACTATTCACTACAGCTATTATGCCAGGTCTAGTTATTTTTGTTTTATATTCACTAATGGGAAAGACTATGGCTAATCAACAGAATATTGAAGATTTGAATTCAAGTTATATCATTACAATAAATTTACCAGAAGAAATTAAAAAGTATTTTGAGGCATCTAATCTTGAATTTCAAAATGTAGGTTATACAAGGCAAGATGAAATGAAAGAATTAATTAAAAATAAAACTGAAGTTCTTTTAGTTTTGTTCCCGGATGAATTTAGTGTAACTGGACAAGATAGTAGTGATTTAAATTCTATTCAGAATATTGAAGTTTATTATAATTCTTCATCTAAATTATCTAGTTATATGTATTCCAAAGTAACAACTTTGATAAACGAATATGAGTCTAGTATTTTTAATCTGTTTGATATAAATAATAGTAATGAACAGTATGATCTTGCTTCAAATAAGGAAAGTGTAGGAAGAAATTTGTCAGCTATATTGCCAATGTTGCTTATGGGGTTAATTTATTCATGTTGCCTATCCATTGCGGCAGAATCAATTGCAGGTGAGAAAGAACGAGGAACTATGGCTACTTTACTCGTTACGCCAGTTAGTAGAGTTAATATTGCTATGGCAAAAGTCACAAGTTTAAGTATTGTTGCATTAATTAGCGGAATATCCAGTTACATAGGTATTGTACTATCTTTGCCCTCATTGTTAAATCTTGAATCTTTAAACATTTTAATGATATATAATATAGAAGAATACATACTTTTATTTTTTACAGTGTTTTCAATTATATTAGTTATTATTTCGATAATGTCCATTGTATCAGCGTATTCTAATACAATTAAAGAAGCCACTACTAGTTTATCTCCTTTTGCGGCATTAATGATGCTAATAGGATTAACATGTATGATTCAGACAAAGCCAGCATCTCATTGGTGGATGTATTTAATTCCTCTTTATAACGGAGTACAAGAATTATATGGAATTTTAATATCTGAAATAAATTATATAAACTTTACAGTTATGTTTGTTAGTAATTCTGTATATGTTTTTATATGCATATTTATTTTGTCACGTATGTTTAATAATGAAAAAATTATCTTTGGATAATGAAAAAATAGTGAGATATAATAACAGAAATTAGTTATTTAATGCCTTACGTTATGGACTAAACCCTGTAATAGTAAGGGCTTGAGCAGTTGCTTTTTATAAAATTCAGACCAATAGACTTATTTGAGTTTGTTGGTCTTTTTGTGTGTGCCAGGCATGGCACTAGACTTGCTAGTGAAAGTCTAGCCACGGGAATTTACCGACAAGTGTAGTGTCTTACTTGGGAGAAATATAATAAACAAAGGATATTTCATGTATACTGGATCTCATACCAATATTATGCTCGTCATATGATGAACATTAGGACTTCATGTTTTCAGACGAATCAATATTTTGGTAACATACTCATTAGCACTATTAGCTGTAGTGTGGTCAATAATACTTTCTTCATAGGAGTAATCAGCAAATTTCAATTTATTATCTTTCGCATATAAAAATATTTTATTATAAGCGTCTGGAAGAGTACTCCAATTTCCTGTCCAATATATCTGCAGATATGTTCCGGCCGGCTTTACATATAAATTGTCATGCTTTATTTTTCTGGGAAGTTTAACATAATATCTTTCATAATGCTTACTACCATTGGCAAGTTTGTCAACCGAAATGATACTGCCATAGGAATGAAAGTAAATAGATTTATCCGTTAAGTTTTTCAGGGTGTCTGCAACAGAAGAAAAAATACTGATATAGGAATCGTTATTTAATACAGGCGATGACAAAAGATATTCTTCTTCATACATTTCAATATTTATAGTATTCAATTGTAAACCTAACGAATTTCGTATAGCGCTCGCCTTACTGATCAGAAGTGAACGTATCTGTTTTAAATGATTAATCTTTTGCAATGTTTCTTTTTCTTTTTTTTCCACTAGCTCTAAATAAGCTTCTGGAGAGTGATTTTTATTATAATTCTTAATGCTCTCAATGGACAAATCCAATTCACGCCAAGCAAGTATGCTTTCTAAAGTTAAACACTGTTCATATGTATAGTATCTAAATCCTTTTTCATCTTTTATTACAGGTGAAAATAAACCAATATCGTCATAATACATTAAAGTTCTTTTGTTAATGCCATGTATCTTAGCCATTTGTCCGGTGGTTAAAAGTGAGCTTTTATCCATTTAAAACCTCTCAAAATTTCTTTAAATAGTGCTTGCCTATACAGTTACTGTATCTATTATATTATATAGAATAAATAGAGTAAAGCTACAAAACTTCTAGTAGTAAAAGAATTCTCAAATCATAAAATGAATATACAGGAGGAAATTGAATGAGTAAGAGAAAACGCATGGTATTAACAAGTGTTGTCACTTTGCTGGTCATCCTATTAGGTTTTATAGGATATGTAGGTGTTAGGATTATACCAACATTAAATACGATTACAAAGCTTACTGACGGCTTTTATATGATGGACTATCTGGTTCATTATGATGTAGACAAAATGATGGAAGGAATTACTGATGAGGGAGCAGTATATGAATATGGAGCAAGTCAGCTGTTATTTGCGGATGCTGATATCAATTTATCGGGTATTGGGTGCACCACGTTTAATACGGTCAATGAAAACAAAGAGCATTTATTTGGTCGCAATTTTGATTATACTGACGGTTTTGTAATGCTTTTATGGACGCACCCAGATAATGGTTATACAAGTGTTTCAACTGTGGATTTGGATTTAATAAGTCAAGGTGGAGAACCAGATAATTATTTCTCAAGCCTATATACATTATATGCACCGTTTGCATGTGTTGATGGAATGAATGAAAAAGGTCTTTGTATTGCTGTATTGGAGTTAGAAACGGATGCTACTTATCAAAGCACAGATAATCCTGATCTTACTACAACAACCATAATTCGTGCTGTGCTTGATAGAGCAGCCAATGTTGAGGAAGCAATAAAAATATTTGAATCTTATGATATGCATGATGATTTAGATGTTAAGTGTGCTTATCATTATCATGTAACAGATGCAAACGGTGATTCTATTGTTATTGAGTACGTGAATGGAGAAATAAATCGTATTGATCCTCAGGATAATGTGAATTATCAAGTTGTTGCAAATTATTATCTTACAAAAGGGATAAAAGATACAAATGGTTTTGGGCAAGAAAGAGTAGCAACAGCTACAAATGCCTTAATGAAAGCGAATGGTATTTTAAGTAAAGATCAAGCTATGGATGTACTACAAAGTGTAGGCGTAGATAAACAAAATTGGTTTGGCTATGAATGCTCAACACTATGGAGTGTTGTATATAATACCAATGATTTAACTTATGATGTCTGCTATAAACTGGATTATAATACGGTATATACTTTTAGTCTATTAAATCCAGAAGAATACACAGTTAGAACAAATAAATAACTTCAAAGTTTTTGAATAAGTAACAAGAAAAGCATTGTGATTTATAATTCATCACAATGCTCCTAACTTTGAATTACAAAGTTTTAATAAAATTAATAAAGGTATTCCAATAGAAAGCAAAAACCATATCTTTCATAAAGAAATAAACTACGACAAAAAACCATGCCCTTAACAGAATCGTAAAAAAACGATATAATAACTGATTTTGAAATAGAGTATCAAATAATTTCTTAAGTCCTATTGTTATAAAATACATGAATGGAATAATCATGGTTAATATGTAACGTCCCTGAGGCTGATAGTCTCTTGTATAGGAGCTGTAAGTACATAAATAAATGGGTACAATAAAACATATTATCAGGCAAATGTGAAAAGTTAAGATATTCTTACTATTATAATGAAGCTGTGTTATAGCCTGTCTTTTTTTAAAGAATAAACCAAGCAAACCTAAGCTGATTATGACTGTGTATCCAACATAAATCCAACTATGAAGGGCAATACTCATATTACCAAAGAGCCCGACAAAGCTTAGACAAACATCACAAACGTAATCGGTGTCCATTAACATTCTAATAATAGATAGACCTGCATTGTAATAGGTTTTGGCCTGTGAAGGCTTAAGGTAGCTGGGGGTTGCATATTTTTCGGCATAAACACTACGTATATGCAGTCCCAAAAAATCACCATCATATAATAGGTAGCATCTAATAAACCACCAACCGATTCCGATCAACACAAATAAAGAAATAAAAAACCCCTTTTTAAGAAGATTACTCCAATCTATTTTTATTTTTCTGGCAGCTTTGTCATATGAAATGTGAAATACAGTAAAAATAATTATGCTGCAAAAAATAAATGCATAGGCGTTATAATAAGACATAGCACAGAAAATAAGACCGATAGAAAGTAGAATGCAGGATTTTGAGTTCCACGCTGTATCAAGTCCTAAAAGCCATGCATATGCTATGATTGCACAGGACATTAATGCCATCGAATCTGTATTTACATAAACAAACATGAACATACATTGAGGAAGCAGCATGATTAGAAAAGTAAATACCCATTGCCATACAGCATCGGTAAATATTCTATTTGCAATTTTTCTAACAAAAATGGCCATAATAACGCCACACAGTACACTAACAAATCTTGCTGCAATCAAGTAAAAATATGTATTTGAGGTAAAAAGTGCTGTTATTCTCATCAAAATACCACCTATTATATAAGGAAGTATTGGCTGAAAGGCATAGGAAAAACCCCAGGCAGGCAATCTGATTTCGATATCGCCACCATGAGGCAGCTTGCCATGATTAAATATGTATTGACAGATACTATAGCGCCCAAGCTCATCTGGAGCATCATTAAAACGAAGCAGTAGGCTCCAGATAAAAAACGTACAAAATAATGCAATATAGAATAAATATTCATAGAGTTTTTTATTGTTTATTTTCTTTAAATTCTTAATCAAAATTCATACATCCCCTTAAAGTATAATAATTAATCATAATACATTGTAAAATAATACCATATTATTTTTAAAAATCAACATAAAAATATGTATGTGAAATATTACCTGTTGAATGGTAAAACAAAAAAGCACACGTTTATGTTATAATAAGATAGGAATATTCATAAACTTACATTATTTTAAATACGAAGATATAGTAATTTAAAAATAAGTATATGCGGATATTTGCTTTACTTTGCATTGAGATGCATTTATAATATTTTTATTGTAATTTAGAAATAGGAGGACATATATTAATGGTACAGTTATACAATAATGGTGCATATTTATTAAATGGCACTGAAATCATTGAAGATAATAGCGAAGCAAATGCAAAACTTGCCACCAAATTAGGAGCAAATGTAATTTCTAAGGATGAAGCGGCAACGGGCACAATTGCGTATGGTATATTGGAAAAACATAATACATCAGGCAATATGGACAAGCTAAAGATTAAATTTGATAAACTGACTTCCCATGACATTACCTTTGTTGGCATTATACAAACTGCCAGAGCATCAGGGCTTGAGAAGTTTCCTGTTCCCTATGTATTGACTAATTGTCATAATAGCTTATGTGCAGTAGGCGGTACAATTAATGAAGATGACCATATGTTTGGATTAACCAGTGCTAAAAAATACGGTGGAATTTATGTTCCTCCTCATCAGGCGGTTATTCATCAATATGCAAGAGAAATGCTTGCAGGTGGTGGTAAAATGATTCTTGGCTCTGACAGTCATACCAGATACGGAGCGCTTGGTACGATGGCAATGGGTGAGGGTGGTCCGGAGCTTGTGAAGCAGCTTTTATCCAAGACATACGATATTAATATGCCGAAAGTAGTTGGAGTTTATCTAACAGGAAAGCCGCAAAAAGGTGTTGGTCCTCAAGACGTTGCTCTTGCCATTATTGGAGAAGTATTTGCGAATGGTTATGTTAATAATAAGGTTATGGAATTTGTCGGTGACGGTGTAGCTAATTTAAGTGCTGATTTCAGAATTGGGATTGACGTAATGACAACTGAGACAACCTGCCTCTCTTCTATTTGGAAGACGGATGATACAATTAAGGAATTTTATGAAATTCATGGAAGAAAAGAAGAATATAAAGAGTTAAATCCAGCTCATATCACTTACTATGACGGTATGATTTATGTAGATTTAAGTAAAATTAAGCCAATGATTGCAATGCCGTTTCATCCAAGTAACACTTATACAATAGAGGAGCTTAATGCAAATCTGATGGATATCTTGGCTGATTGTGAGAAGAAAGCATTGGTAAGTCTTGGCGGAGCGGTTGATTTTAAATTAAGAGATAAAGTAAGAAATGGCAAATTATATGTTGAACAGGGAATCATTGCAGGCTGTGCGGGTGGCGGTTTTGAAAATATTTGCGAAGCTTCTGATATTTTAAATGGAGCAAGTATAGGCTCCGACGAATTTACGCTAAGTGTATATCCTGCTAGTACTCCTATCTATATGGAGCTTGTAAAAAATGGTTGTGTAGCTAAATTAATGGGAGCGGGTGCTATTGTAAAAACAGCATTCTGTGGACCTTGTTTTGGAGCGGGAGATACTCCTTCTCATAATGCTTTTAGTATAAGACATTCAACTAGAAATTTCCCTAACAGAGAGGGTTCGAAGCTTCAAAATGGGCAAATTTCTTCTGTAGCACTTATGGATGCAAGATCAATTGCGGCTACAGCAGCTAATAAAGGATATTTAACAGCGGCAACTGATATTGATGTTGAATTTACTAATCCCAAATATTTCTTTGATCAAACGATTTATGAAAATAGAGTGTTTGATAGTAAAGGAGTTGCGGATTCTAGCGTAGAGATTAAATTTGGACCTAATATTAAGGACTGGCCTGAAATGCCAGGACTTACGGATAATTTGCTAATTAAAGTAGTATCGGAGATTCATGATCCGGTTACAACAACCGATGAGCTAATTCCGTCTGGGGAGACTTCTTCATATCGTTCCAATCCAATCGGGCTTGCAGAGTTTACATTATCTAGAAAAGATCCGGAATATGTTGGAAAGGCAAAAGCAGTGCAGGCAGCAGAGATGGCTAGAAGAGAGAATAAGTCTTTGAAGGAGGCGCTTCCGGAAATCGATGTGATTATAAATAAGATTAAAGATAATTATTCTGATGTAAATAATATAAATACCGGAATTGGAAGTGTTATTTTTGCTGTTAAACCAGGCGATGGATCTGCCCGTGAACAAGCTGCTTCATGTCAAAGAGTGCTTGGTGGATGGGCAAATATAGCGAATGAGTATGCAACAAAGAGATACCGTTCCAATCTAATTAATTGGGGTATGCTGCCATTTATTATTGCTAAAGAGGAGCTGCCATTTCAGAATGGAGATTATTTGTTTATTCCAGAAATTAAGAAAGCAGTAGAAGAAAAGCAGTCAGAAATGAAAGCTTATGTAGTTGGTAATTCTTTAAAAGAATTTACATTGAAGCTTGGTGAATTGACAGATGATGAGAGAACAATTATATTAAAAGGATGCCTGATTAATTTTTATAAAGGATAAAGAAATGCCTTATCCGTAATAAACTTATAGACCAAAGTTAGTGAAGCTTAAAAGCAGCCCACTCTTTGGTCTATATTTAATGAAAAAAATAAGGTATTTTTAATTACAAAATAAATAAGAACTCTGAAATTACAGATTTTAATTATTGTATTTACTGTTATAATATTCAGAATTTAATATAAAATATTGAAAATTAATACAATAATTAATATATAAAATAAAAATAACAATTAATAATAAAAAATAATTAAAAGTGTATTGACAAATATAAAGCCTTATGATAATATAAACCTATCAAAAAACAAAACTTACAAGATAATACTTAGATAATTAAATGAAAAATGGTTATAAGTATTATTTAAAAGGAGGATGATTCCAATGGAAATAGTAGGCGAGTCAAAAGTTCAATATGAAGTGGCGGGACTAAAAAAAGAATCTGTGTAAGTGAAATATTATATTCTGGACATTTGAAATGAAAAATTATCGGAGATGTTATAACCAGATAGAATAAGAAGTGATAAAAGTCCACATATTGAAGAAAGTCACAAAAAAGGTCTAATAGTTTTATAAGATATGTAAAGAAATATTTTATAAAAGTATCAGTAACAAATATATTCATAGAAAGTATTTATATAATATTGATAGAAAATATATTTGTGAAAGTATTGAGAACAGGTTGAGAAGTAGATTCGAAATATTAGATTGGTTGCTATCGTTATATAGATGAAAAGGGAAATCGATAAATAGTTGAGTACACAGATAAATATCACATAAGAAGCCTCCGATTTATACAATATACAATTAATAAAATTATAATTAAATAATGAAAAAGAGAGAATATGTAAAACACATATACTCTCTTTTTTTTACATTGTAATGGGTCCTTCAATAGGTAAAATTGATGACCAAAGTCCAAATATGCAAATAATTCCCAGAATATAGTTAATTTTGTATTTATATCTTAAGATTTGTGGATATTTTAGGCTTTATTTTGACAAGATAAAACCCATATGATACACTAATTAATAGTTATAAACGAGATTGTAAACTACATTGTGCAGGCAATGACAGAGGTGAATTAGCAATGGACAAGTATGAATATAGAATAAAGGCCGATCAAATTAGAAAACTTGTAAATGAGGAAAATTTTGCTGCTGCTATGAAGCTGGCAGATACAATTGATTGGAGAAGAGTTAAAAATGTTTCTATGTTATGTACGGTAAGTGATATTTATGAAAAGAATGGAAAATATGAAGAAAGCCATGAATTATTGTTAATGGCGTATGATCGCTCGCCAATTGGCAGGATGATGGTATATAAGCTTGCCGAACTGGCAATTAAAATGGAAGACTATGACGAAGCCATTGACTATTATAGAGAATTTGTACATTTGTCTCCCGAAGATATCGCTGCTGATATACTAAAGTATAAAATATATAAGGCGAAAGGAACCAAGCCTGAGGAATTAATTCCTATCATGGAGACATTTAAAGAGAGAGAATATCATGAAGAATGGGCATATGAGCTGGCTCATCTGTATCATGAGGCTGGCATGGGATCCAAATGTGTTGAAGAATGCGATGAAATTATCTTATGGTTTAGTGAAGGTAAGTTTGTAGAAAAAGCAATGGAACTTAAAATGTTATACAAACCACTATCACTTGAGCAACAGGAAAAGTATGACCATCGATATGATGCTAAGGAAGAAATTCATGAATATTTAGATGAAGATGGCGAGGAGGAAGAATTAAGAGGTATAGCAGATTCGTCTAAGGTAGAGCTTATAACAGAGGATATGTTTTCGGATGCGGTAGATGCAAATGATATTCAGATTAAACCAGTTAACTTGGGAAAATATGATACCATTAATCTGCAGGCTGAATTGGCTAAAAGTATGGAACAAATTATGAGTGCAACAGAAAAAGAAGCTGTTGATTCGACAATGGAAAACATAAGAAGGATGGTTGAGGATAGTCAAATACTTGATATCAACTTTGATGAGGAGCTTGATAAAAACGAAATTATATCGGGGTCAATTCAAGTAGAAGTTCCAGCTCAGATGGAAATGGTTAGTGAGTCTATACAAGATAAGATTAATTATGAAAAGGTTCTTGCCGAAGAGAATGACGGTCAAATAAGTTTATATATGCCCGAAGCTAATATTTTAGAAAAGCAAATTACCGGTCAGATGAGAATTGAGGATGTCTTGAATGAGTGGGAAAAGATGAAATCGGCAGCCGAAGTAGCAATTAAGGAAGCAGAATTAAAAAGATTAAATGATATAAAAGGTAATGCACTTCAAAAAGCTGAGCACATTATGTCAAAGCTGTCCTTGATTATATCAGAGGATGAAATGAAAGCCAATGGACAGGAAATTGCAGACGCTTTAAAGGCAAGTTTTCTTGAAGATGATGAGGCTTTTTCACAGATAGCTGCATCCTTAGAGGGAGATGCTTTAAATCAAATAAATGAGAATGCAGAGAATTTTGAAGATAAAAAGGAAGTTTCAGTTGACATTTCAAACGAGCTTGAGGCGTTGGAGAATATCATTGCAGGTGAAGAAGATACAGAAGATAAGTTTACTGATCTTGAATTAGAGAAAGTCAGTGAAGCTGCTATTCATACAATTGAAGCCAATCATGATATAGAAGAGGAAAATTCAAATGAGATAGAAAAATCTGAACCAACAGATCCTGAGCTTATGATTCAGGAAGTGCAAGAAGAGGATCGTGTAGTTGAATCAACTGAAGACAAAATAACAGCAAATTTACAAACTGATATAGAGGCTATCATTGCAGATGAACTAGATAGTACACCAGAGGAATACAAAGAAGAGAGAAGCGAACATAAGGAGCCTGAGAATAAAGAGGGGCTGACAAAGGAACAGCAGGGGATTTTTGCAGCGTTTTTATCCGTTCGTGGTGTGGAAAAGGCCTTATGCAATATTTTTAATCCGATTAATAAAGCAAGCAGCAGCAAACAACCATTTGACGTTGGTTATATTGCTGTCATAGGAGAGGAACAGACAGGAAAAACAACCCTAGCAATGGCGATTGCAAAAGCGGTTCAGATGGCACAGCATAAAAAAAGTGCGAAAGTTGCCAAAATTTCAGCCAACTCCCTAAATACAAAGGACATTAAAATGTTGTCTGAAAAAATGGAAGGCGGCGTATTAATAATTGAAAAAGCAGGAAGCTTAACAGAAAAGACTATTAAAAATTTAATGGAAACTCTTAGAGAATGTAATGAAGAGATTCTGTTGATATTAGAGGATGCAAAAGCAGGAATTGAGGCTGTATTAAACAAAGACAAAGATTTCGAAAATCAGTTTAGTGCTAAAATTGAGCTTCCTGATTATAATAACGATGAATTGGTTGAATTTGGAAAAGATTACGCCAAAATGTTAATGTACTCTATTGATGATATGGCAATACTAGCTTTATATACATGTCTTGGAAATATTCAAACAGATGATAAACCTATTACAATTGAGCAGGTAAAAGGTATTATTGATACTGCGATTGCACATTCGAATAAGAAAACGGTGAAAAAGTTAAAAGACATAGTAATGAAACGAAGATATGATGAAGACAAGAGGGTTATTTTACAGGAGTGTGATTTTGAAAGTATTGGTTAAAATTAGTATAAATAGGAATAAAATAAAGGAATCAACAGATGCGTTCGACCAAGTGATGTATTAAGCATATAATAATGATAGAAGCAATTATATTTAAATAGAAGAAGATGTGCTCACACTGTTTGATAAGCAAATAGTGTGGGCATATTACGTTTTGATTGACTTTTTATATACCGATTGGTAAAATAATAGATATAACGAATTCATGGGTGGTGAGTGTTTGGATACGAGAGAAACCATACTACAGAATGCATTGGAGTTATTTTATACAAAAGGATATGACAGCGTGGGTGTACAGGAGATTGCAGATGTTGCAGGAATTACCAAGCCTACGCTGTATTATTATTTTGGGAGTAAAATAGGTCTATTGAAGGAAGTGCTAAAGCGATATGGGACGGAGATGATTGATTTATTAAAGGATGCAAGCTATTATGATAAGGATCTTCCAATGACCTTATATAAAACAGCTGCTGCATTTACAGAATTTGCAATCAAACATCGAAAATTTTATTTTTTAATGCTTGCGTTGTCTTATTATGCAAAGGAGAATGAAGCTCATAAGGAGATGGAGCCTTATATGAGTGATTTATATCAAATGATTCTTTCTATATTTGAAAATGCTGCTAATGAGCTTGGAAATATGAACGGAAGACAGCAAAAATTTGCTATGGGATTTATTGGAACGATTAACTATTATATCTTATTTTTATCTGAAACAAGTCAGGGTGAAGAGATTATTGTAACGAATGATCAGATATTTACAATGGTGCATCAATTTATGCATGGAATTTATTCCTGAATTCAGATAATCAATGTTGAACTATACCGAAAGGTATACGAATAGGAGCTTAAAATGAATAAATGGTATAACGAGGCGATTTTTTATCATATTTACCCATTTGGTCTTTTGGGTGTTGATAAGGAAAATAAAGAAATGATAGCAGAACATAGAGTTGAGGAGCTATTAAAATGGCTTCCTCATTTGCAGGAATTAAGTGTCAGTGCAATCTATATTGGACCATTGTTTGAATCTAACACACATGGCTATGATACAAGGGATTATAAGCTTGTAGACAAAAGGATTGGGGATAATCAGGATTTTAAAGAGTATGTGAGACAGTGTCATGCTGTGGGGATTAAGGTAGTAGTGGATGGTGTTTTCAATCATACAGGCCGTGATTTTTTTGCCTTCAGGGATTTAAGAGAAAGAAAAGAGGCATCAAAATATAAGGACTGGTATAGAGATGTTAACTTTAATGCTTCTTCTCCTTATGGAGATAGTTTTTCTTATTCAGCATGGAGAGGATGCTATGAATTAGCTAATTTGAATCTTTATAATACGGAGGTAACAAATTATTTGCTGGAAGTGATTCGCTTTTGGATTCGGGAATTTGATATTGATGGTATCAGACTTGATTGTGCGGATTGTCTTACTTATGATTTTATGAAGCAGATGAGAGAGATAACTCAGTTGGAAAAGGAAGATTTCTGGCTGATGGGTGAGGTGATTCATGGGGATTACAGCAGATGGGTTAATGAGGAGCAGCTTCATTCGGTTACAAATTATGAGCTTCATAAGGGATTATACTCAGGACATAATGACCATAATTATTTTGAAATCGCACATACGATTCGAAGATTATTTGATGAAAAGGATGGCTTGTGTAAAAATGCTATTTTGTATTCCTTTGTGGATAATCATGATGTGGATCGTATTGCAAGTAAGGTGAGTAATAAAGCACATTTAATTCCGATCTATGCTTTACTTTATACGCTTTTGGGAATCCCATCCATTTATTATGGCTCGGAGTGGGGAATTGAGGGCAGGAAGGAAAATAACAGTGATGATCGTTTACGTCCTGCTATAAAGATAGAGGATTTGTTGGTTACAAATAATAATCCAAAGCTTACAGAATTTATTTGTATTTTGGGTAAGATAAAGAGAGAGAATCAGACAATTTTAAATGGCAGATATAAGGAACTTGTGCTGACAAACAGACAGTACGCTTTTGCAAGATATACAAATGAGGCTGCGATGATTACAATAGTAAACAATGATGATAATGAAAGTACCGTTTACGTACCGCTTTCGTTTGATTTTGAGAAGTTGGCTGCCAAGAATGTCATTACGATGGAGACTGTGGAGATTCAAAATAATCAGTTGCGAATTAGTATAAAGGGAAATAGTGCAATTATAATAAAAATAAATTAGCCAAAAGGAGCGATATTATGGGAGAAGAAAATACAGATATTCGATTGGGCGAATTAGATCAATATTATTTTGGCGAAGGTACACATTACGAAATTTACAAAAAGCTTGGAGCTCACGAGGCGGTGATAAATGGAATAAAAGGGGTTTATTTTGCTGTGTGGGCACCACATGCTAAGAGTGTTAGTGTGGTGGGAGAATTTAATGGATGGGATGAATCATTAAATGAAATGCAAAGACTAGAACCTATTGGATTTTTTGAGACTTTTGTAAAAGAAGCTCAGGAAGGACAAATGTATAAATTCTTAATTACAACAAATGCCGGTGAACAACTGTATAAGGCAGATCCTTTTGCAAATTATGCGCAGCTTCGTCCTGATAATGCTTCAATTATTGCAAATATAAATTGTTTTAGCTGGCAGGATAAGGAATGGATAAAAAAGCGCGAAGAAAAGGATATGAAAAAGGAACCATTGGTTATCTATGAGGTTCATCTTGGCTCATGGAAAAAGCATCAAAGGAAAGAGGATGAGGATGGCTTTTATAATTATAAGGAGCTGGCTCATGAGCTGACCGATTACATTAAGGAAATGGGATATACTCATGTGGAGCTTATGGGTATCGCAGAGCATCCATACGATGGTTCATGGGGCTATCAGGTAACAGGTTACTATGCACCTACTTCCAGATATGGAACGCCGGCTGATTTTATGTATATGATTAACTATTTTCATAAAAATAAAATTGGCGTTATTCTTGATTGGGTTCCCGCTCATTTTCCAAAGGATGCACATGGTTTGGCCAATTTTGACGGAGAGGCTCTTTTTGAATATGCAGATGCAAGAAAAGGAGAACATCCCGACTGGGGAACAAAGATATTTGATTTTGGAAAGCATGAAGTGAGTAATTTTCTGATTGCCAATGCGCTTTTTTGGATTGAGCAGTATCATATTGATGGACTTCGAGTTGATGCAGTAGCCTCCATGCTCTACTTGGACTATGGTAAAAACGCAGGGGAATGGATTCCAAACAAGCTTGGTGGAAATAAGAATCTGGAAGCGATTGAGTTCTTTAAACATTTGAATTCTGTTGTACTTGGGAGAAATCATGGAACGATGATGATTGCAGAAGAATCGACCGCATGGCCTAAGGTAACAGGGGGAACGCAAGAGGATGGTCTTGGCTTTACCTTTAAATGGAATATGGGGTGGATGAACGACTTTTTAGAATATGTAAAGCTTGATCCCCTTTTTAAAAAGGGGGCACACGGCTTAATGACATTTGCAATGACCTATGCATATTGTGAAAATTACATACTGGTGCTGTCTCATGATGAAGTAGTTCATCTAAAGTGTTCTGTACTCAGTAAGATGCCTGGGGAATATTATGAAAAGTTTGCGAATGTAAGAACTGCATATACCTATATGATGGGACATCCGGGTAAGAAGCTTTTATTTATGGGCCAGGAATTTGGTCAAGTGCAGGAGTGGAGTGAAAAGAGAGCACTGGACTGGCAATTGTTAAAAGAGGAGCCTCATCAGCAGTTAAAGCTATTTGTTTCGGAGCTTCAAAAGCTATATTTAAAATATCCGGCTATGTATGAAAGAGATACACAGCCTGGCGGCTTTGAATGGGTTAATGCAAATGATTGTGATAGAAGCATATTCAGCTTTATCAGATGGTCCGAAACAAGTAAGAATCATTTATTGTTTGTATGTAATTTTACTCCGGTTGAATGGAAAGATTACAGAGTCGGATTACCATTTAAGAAAAATCCAAAGCTTCTGTTAAACAGTGATGAAAAGCGCTTTGGCGGCTCACAGGAGAAAGTGACAAAAACATATAAGGCAGAGAAAAAAGAATGTGATGGAAGAGAATATTCGGTGACATTTTCGATGAAACCGTACAGTGCAGTTATTTTTTTATTGTAAATAATGTAAAAATACAAGCAATAGAATTTTGCCACTCTAAAAATGGTTTTGAGTATACAAACCATTTTTTTTGTGATGTTTTTTATCATATAAAAATTCGCATAGAAGAATATTGTCGTAAATATTAAATTATTATAAAAACATGCCGAAATACATAAAAGACATATAACATTATGACGAAGTGTAGTATAATTTGATTAAGTTTGTAGCGTAAGAAAACAATAAAAACTTAAATGATGTAATTTTAATCCTTATGGAAGAGAAGCATAGTAAACAAGAAGTGAGGGGCAATGATGAGTAAAGTACTTGCTATAATACCTGCCAGAAGTGGTTCAAAAAGCGTTAAAAATAAAAATATAAGAGAAATAAACGGAAAACCTATGATTGCCTATTCCATAGAGCATGCAAAAGCATCCAAACTGATTGATAGAGTCATTGTCAGCACAGATAGTGAAGTATATGCAAAGATTGCCAGAGAATATGGAGCAGAAACGCCGTTTATCAGACCAGCAGAGTATGCATTGGATACCTCCCTAGATTTGGAAGTGTTTGAACATGCTCTTTCTTTTTTAGAAGAGAAAGAAGGATATATTCCGGATTTGGTTGTGCAGCTAAGACCAACCTATCCAATTCGGAAGGTACAAGACATTGATAATATGATTACGAGGATGTTGGGAGACAAAACGATTGATTCTATGCGATGTATTGCGCCTGCAAAGGAAATTTCCTATAAGATGTGGCATAAGCTTAAGGATGGCAGCTTAAGCCCAATTATGAAAGAGATCAAAGAGTGTTATAATATGCCACGGCAGCAGTTGCCTGATGTTTTTTATCAAAATGCCTGCATTGATGTAATTCGTACGGATGTCATTACAAAGAATCATTCAATGTCTGGGGACAAAATTGTAGGTTATGAAATGGAAGAAAATTTTGATATTGACACGGAAGAAGAATTTCGAAAGGCAGAGGAATATTTAAAAATCACATCAGGAAATAAAACGTTTGTTTTTGATATTGACGGCGTCGTTGCGAAACTTCAAAAGAACTTGGATTATGCCTTGTCAGAGCCAAATGAGCCAATGATTGAAATTATGAATCAATTATATGATTATGGAAATAAAATTGTACTGTTTACAGCAAGAGGATATGTAACAGGTAAGGACTGGAGTGAAATTACAAAAGAGCAGATGAAGCGCTGGGGCGTTCAGTATCATGAGCTTAAATTTGGAAAGCCAAATGCTGATTATTATGTGGACGACAAAATGCTTAGTATGGAAAGCTTATACCAAATGTTTGTAAAATAAATATAGAATAAGAAAAAGTATAAAAGGGCATACGGAGGATTAGTGATGAGTATTTTTGATGATTTATTTATATTCGAGATGGCTAACAGCCATCAAGGAAGCGTAGAGCATGGAATTGATATTATTAAGGAAATGGGTAAGATTTCCAGAAAAAATAATATTAGGGCAGCAGTAAAGCTTCAGTACAGAAATCTGGAGACTTTTATACATCCTGATTATAAGGATAGAACAGATGTAAATCATATACCGAGATTTATGAGTACCAGGTTAAATTACGAGCAATTTACACAGCTTGTAGAGGCGGTCAGAGAAGAAGGTATGGTTACTATGAGTACACCATTTGATGAGGATGGAATTGACTGGTGTATGGATCAGGGTATTGATATTATAAAAATAGCAAGTTGCAGTTCACTTGACTGGCCGCTGCTTGAGAAGGCGGCAACAACAGGAAAGCCATTAATTATTTCAACAGGAGGAAAATCCTTATCAGATATTGACAAAATCTATAATTATTTTACACATAGAAAATGCGAATTTGCATTCTTACATTGTATTGCCGAGTATCCTGCGCCGCTTGAGCATTTGCAGCTAGATTTTATTGACCGAATGAACAAAAGATTTCGGGATGTTACAATTGGTTATTCTGGTCATGAAGATCCCGATGACAATACCGTGACGATGCTTGCTATTGCAAAAGGAGCGAAAATATTAGAGCGTCATGTGGGACTTCCAACGCAAACAATTAAGTTAAATGCTTACTCAATGAATCCATCTCAGGCAGAAAAGTGGGTAGAAGCAGCTTTGAAAGCAAAGGTTATTTGTACCACAAAAAAGCAAAATGACAAATATGTTAGTCAGGCAGAAATTGATTCTCTCAACTCATTAATGAGAGGTGTTTATTGTAAGAGAGACATTAACGTAGGCGAAATAATAACGAGAGATGATGTATTCTTTGCCATGCCTTGCAATAATAAACAGATGAACAGCGGTGAATTCTATGAAGGCGTAGTAGCAAGAAAAGATTATGCCATGAATTCTGAGCTTCATGAAACAAGAAAAATAACTCCAACAAAGCTTGCAAGAAGTGTGGTTCATGATGCAAAGGGTATGCTGTATGAGGCAGGAATTGCTCTTGGAAATGATTTCGAGGTAGAATTGTCACATCATTATGGAATGCAGCATTTCAGGCAGACAGGAGCAATTATTATCAGTATTATTAATCGAGAATATTGTAAGAAATTACTTATTGTATTGCCGGGTCAAAAGCATCCTACACATGCACATAAGGTAAAAGAAGAAACATTCCAGCTATTGTATGGGGATTTGCATGTAGTAATTGAAGGACAGGAAATTGATATGAAGCCGGGAGATATTCAAACGGTCTTAAGAGGGGAGAAGCATTCGTTTACTTCCACAACGGGTGCAATTTTTGAAGAAGTATCCACTACGCATGTGAAGAGTGATTCCTATTATGATGACGTTAGAATTAGTTCGATGGATCCAATGGAGCGAAAGACAATACTGAAAAAATGGTAGGTCAATGTTGAGAATACGTGTTAATACGTATACATTCAAGAACTCTATTTTAAATACAAATGAAAATATAAAAATGCACGGAGGCTAAAGCTATATGAGCGAAGCTATTATAAGATGTACATTATGTGGAGCAGAAAATACAGAGTATATAGACACAAAGATTAGAAATGCAGACGAAATTTCAGGGTGTAAAATGTATCGATGTAGAAATTGCGATACACATTTTATGTACCCACTTCCCAATAGTGAAGAACTTGAAGAGTATTATGATGGTTCATTTCGCGAAGAGGTTCACACAGAGGCTTATTATGAAGATGAAAGATTAACAAAAGTATTTAATCGATTTTTAGTGGAAGCCAAGACCAGAGTAAAAAGAGTGGAAGAGGATCTAGACTGTAAAGATGAAATATTGGAAATTGGATGTTCGGTAGGATATTTTTTATCAGCAGTTTCTGAAAAAGTAAATGGTGTATATGGAACAGAATGGGATAGCAAAGCCAGAAGCTATATAGAACGTGTCATTGATAATCCAAAGATCAAAGTAGCTAAGAACCCTGAAGATTTTGAAAAAAAGTTTGATAAGATTTTTTTATTTCATGTATTAGAACATATAGAGAATCCGATTATTTTTTTAAAGCGATTAAAGAAATTATTAAGGGAGAATGGAAAAATTTATATTGAAGTGCCTAATGTGGATGACATACTGGTAAAAACGTTTGAGTGTAAAGAGTTCATGGATTTTTATTATAAAAAGGCGCATATATTTAATTATAATGAAAAGGGGCTAAAATATATCTTTGATCATAGTGGATTGATTTCATATGAGATTAACTTTATTCACAGATATGATATTTCTAATCATTTTCAATGGTTACAACACGGCAAACCGGGTGGAAAAGGGCTATATGAAAAAGTCTTAGGTGATGAAGTAAACGAAGCTTATGTTAACGCTTTAAAGAAAGCAAAGCAAACGGATACATTGTTTGCTATCATATCAGCGTAGTATAAATAAGATAAGGATAATAAATATGCAATATAAAAAAATCATAGATAAAATTAAATATTGGGGACAAATTATATTACTACCAATTTATTGGTTATCTTTTATAACACCTAGAAGTAAAAAAATATGGTTGTTTGGGAGCACTTTTGGAAGAAGATTTGCAGACAATCCTAAATATGCATATTTATATATGAATCAATATAAAAAGGAAGAGATAAGACCAATTTGGATTACGCATAACAAAGATGTAGTGAAATTATTAAATGATAATAAATTGGAGGCTTATTATTATCATTCGTTTAAAGGAATATTTTATTGTCTCATAGGCAAAGTTTATATATTCGATAATTATTCAAAAGACATTTCATTTTGGTTATCGGGAGGAGCTACAAAAGTAAATCTTTGGCACGGAACAGCTACGAAGAAAATCAATCAGGATAACAAGTTTGATTATTACAGGCATCCAAGAAATAAGTGGGAGAGATTTCATACTGCGTTAAGAAGAATATCAGACGAAAAGCCTAGTCACTATGTACTGGCTACTTCTAAGAATATGGCTAAAATTCTGGAATCAGCCTTTAAAACGTATTCCTCTCATATGCTGGTAGTAGGGCATCCGAGAAATGATATTTTATTTAACAAAGGACTTAAGGATTTATATACAGAGGCAGAATTGCAAATACGAAGTGAGCTGCAACATTATCGAGAAGCAGATAAAAAATGTATCTTCTATACACCAACCTTTAGAGATAGTGAAGATATATTTTTGAAGATTATGAATATGGAACAATTCAACCGATTTTTAATGGAAAACAATTACATGTTATTTTCTAAGCTCCATATAAAGTCTAAGTTAAAACAAGAGTTTGCAGATATTAAGTATTCTAATATTAGATATATTGATGCAAATGTTGACCCTGCAACTATTTTAGAATTCGCAGATATGCTAATTGTGGACTATTCATCCATTTATCTGGATTACATGATGCTTGATAGACCGGTAGTGGCATTTCCGTTTGATTATGAAGAATATTTAAGTAATTCCAGAGAATGCTATTTTGAGTATGAAGAATATATGCCGGAACTTAAAGTCAAAACGATGTCAGAGTTGATGAGTGGTATCAAGCAGGTATTTGAAAATGATACATATAAAGATAAACGTCATATAAGAAGAAACTATCATTTCGAAGATATTGATGGCAATTCAAGCGAGAGATTATATAGAGCAATAAAAAAAATATTAGACAATATTTAGTATAAAGAATTAGTTGGGGGAATGACAAATGCAAAAGCTATATGATAAAAGATTACTAGATATATTAGATGCCTGTGGACTAAATATACAATTAAGCAGCGATAGCGTAAAAATACATAATGTGTTAATGGATATATTCAAAACGAAATGCGGGGATAGAAAAACAGCATTATGGGGGGCAGGTAGAAATAATTCAGAAAATAGTCATGCATTTGTAATCATTAAAAAATACACAACCTATATGCAAGGATTATCTACATTAATCGATTCTATACCTGATTTATGGGGAAAAGAATTTATGGGTTATCCTATTATCTCACCTAATGAAATAGTTAATAATGATATTGAGGTAATTGTTGTATCCTCAAAGGTTCAAGCAGATTCGATAAAAAAAGATATTAAAAAATATGCACCAAATTGTGAAGTGGTAGATATCTATGATGAACTTAGAAAAAAAGGTATTACCGTTTATCATAAATTTTACGAAGAAAGCAGTGCCTATACAAGTATCTATAGAATTAGGCAAGATTATCTGCTTAGTAATGATAAAAATGTAAAAGAACAAAGATTAAAAGAATTAATCTCAGCCTATTTCAATATTAAGGATTTATATTATGGTTTAAAATTTTCAAAAGAATATGTGAGCAATCAGTATAGTGATTACTTAAAGATAAAAAAAATGATAGAAGACGTGGAAGAGCTGGTAAGAGAAATAAAATTAAAAAATCAAAATAAAAAAGATGATGTAGTCATTTATTTTGTTGATTCTTTAAGAGCAATGGATGTATTCGAAAAAACTCAAAATTCGTATCAGGCTAAAATGCTGAAAGGTTATTTAGATAACGCTGCCATATTTACTAAAGTACGTTCTACAGGGGTTACTACTTATGAAAGTATGATTTCTGTCGTACAGGAAAAACTTCCATATGAGCGTAATGTATATGACAATAATATCTTATGTGAATTTGATGAATTCAGATTGCTATCAGTTGCAAAAGAGCAAGGATACGATATAAATTTCTTTATTTCAGAAGGCTATCCAATCGCAAGACCCACGGATGAGATTAATTTTATAAAACAAGTGTATGTTTCGGAAAAATTATGGTCCTTAGCTTGTCATATGGCAGAAAGTAAGAATAAGACCTTTAATTTTATTTATTTTCCATATGAGCTTCATTTTCCTTTGATTTGCGGTATGCATGAAAAGGAACCTAAGATAAGTGGTTTCGTAGATGTAGGAGTTGAAGATACAAGTGAGTTTGTGGAACGGCAATTGGAAGAATGTAAAAGATATGTTGATAATCAATTTGAATATTTCAGAACTTTTTTCAGTGAAGATATTTTAATGTCATTATTTTCTGATCACTCGCAAGTAGTTTATGACTCGGAAGAAAAGAAGCCTTATTTTATGTATTATAATAATATTGCAAGAAGTGTGGGAGTTACATTTTTTATTAAAGGATGGGGAATTGATAAACAATGGAATGAACAATTGGTCAGTTTATATGATTTTAATACCATATTTATTAATCTGCTAAAAACAGGAAAATTAGTTATAACAGATAATGACATTGTCAGATATCAATATTATCGTATTCATTACAAAAAATTAAGAGAAGTTGCACAGGAAAAGGGTTATACCGATTATATAGATGGAATTAATTGTTTTACCTCAAAAGACTATATATATATCATCACTGCAACCGATGTAGAAGAAGTGTATAGACTGGAAAATCATAAAATAAATATAATCGATACAAAAGAGGGACAGGCTTTTAGAAAAATAGTCAGAGAAAAATATGACTTAAGTTTTCCAACGTTTATGTGAAGATGTACATTTTGAATGGAAAGGATAGTAGCAGATGAAAGCAGTAATATTAAATTCGGGAATTGGAAGCAGATTAGGAAAATATACAGAACATAATCCTAAATGCATGGTTGAGATTAGAGACAATCAAACTATTATTGAATATCAAATTGATATGCTGATTCGTAATGGAATTACAGATATAATAATTTCTACGGGATATATGGAGGAATTATTAAAGCAACATTTAGAAAAATACAGTAATAAGTGTGATATTAAATTTGTTATGAATCCAGAGTTTAGAACAACCAATTATATTGTCTCTCTTAACTATATAGAAGATATAGAGGATGAAGTGATATTAATGCATGGTGATTTAGTTTTTGAGCAATCGGTCTTAATAGATATGATTCACTCTCCTTGTAGCGCAGTAGTAATCGATCAGTCATTGCCATTGCCAGAAAAGGACTTCAAAGCAAAGCTCAATAAAAATTTAGTAGAGTCAATAGGAATTGAGTTTTTTGGTGAGAATACTTACGCAAGTCAGCCGCTTTATAAATTTACCAAAGAAGAATGGAAATTGTGGAAGCAAGAAATATCCAAATTTTGCAATAACAAAATAACAAATGTTTATGCTGAGTTTGCATTAAATGAGATTACAGATCAATTAAAAATAAATGGATTAGATATAAATGGAAGATTATGTAATGAGATAGATAATGAGGAAGATTTAATAAAAATAAAAGACAGACTTAAGAGGCTGTAAGTGCAAGAGGAGAAGAGCATGGATAAAAAAGTTTATATTGCAATAAGCGCCGATATATTACATCAAGGGCATATTAATTTAATTAATAAAGCAGCTGAATTAGGGAAACTTACGGTTGGTGTTTTGACAGACGAAGCAGTTGCAAGCTATAAAAGATACCCAATTATTGATTTTGAAGCAAGAAAGAAAATTGTAGCAAGTATAAAAGGGGTTGAAAATGTTGTACCACAAGAAAATGTGGATTATGTAGAAAATTTATTACAATTAAAACCGGATTATGTTGTACATGGGGATGATTGGATTGACAGTATTCAAAGCAAGGTAAGAGAAAGAGTAATAAAGACTTTAAAGCAATGGGGAGGAGAACTTATTGAAATTCCCTATACTAAAGGCATTAGTGTAGACAAATTAAGCACCATTATCAGCCAGGATGGAACAATGCCGGAGCTTAGAAGAGCCAGATTAAGAAATATTTTAAAATTAAAACCTATAGTCAGAGTTATGGAAGCACATAACGGCATTAGTGCACTGGTTGTAGAGAATGCAAAGGTAGGAAAGGATGAAAGCATAGAAAGCTTTGATGCTATGTGGCTTTCAAGCTTAACAGATAGTACGGCGAAAGGAAAGCCGGATATAGAGCTAGTGGATATGACCTCTCGAATTAATACGATAAATGAGATTATGGAGGTTACGACTAAGCCAATTATTCTTGACGGAGATACAGGTGGATTGATTGAACACTTTGCTTATAATATAAAGACGTTAGAAAGAATGGGCGTATCTGCAATTATTATTGAAGATAAAATAGGCTTAAAGAAGAATTCGTTATTTGGAACCGATGTTGAGCAGACGCAAGATACAATTGAGCATTTTTGTGAAAAAATAAGAACAGGAAGGCAAGCACTTCAGACTCCCGAATTTATGATCATTGCAAGAATCGAGTCGCTTATCCTAAAACAAGGAATGGAAGATGCAATCGAAAGAGCAAAGGCTTATATAAAAGCAGGTGCTCATGGAATTATGATACATAGCAGAGAAAAGTCACCAGATGAGATATTTGAATTTTGTGAAAAATATCAAGAGTTTGGGAATGATATACCATTAGTGGTTGTGCCTACGTCCTTTAACCAGGTATATGAGAAAGAATTTGTAAAACATGGTGTCAGTATTGTCATTTATGCAAATCAGTTAATTAGAAGTGCTTATCCTGCCATGATGGATACAGCAAAACTAATTTTGGAAAATGAAAGATGTTTTGAAGCAGATAAAAAATGTATGCCGATTAAAGAAATTTTAACCTTAATACCTGGTGGAAATTAATAATAGGGGGGAGAATTACAATGGTTCGTGTGGAAGAGTTTTACAACATATTGCTGGAACATAAGATAGATTACTTTACAGGAGTTCCGGACTCTCAGCTAAAAGCATTCTGCGATTTCATTATAAATACATTAGGAGTTGGTAAAAATCACATGATTGCACCCAATGAGGGAAATGCGGTTGCATTGGCAGCAGGATACCATATTGCAACAGGCAAAATAGGAATGGTATATATGCAAAATTCAGGGCTTGGAAATGCGGTTAATCCGATTACATCTTTAACAGACCCAGAAGTATATGGGATTCCTGTTATGTATTTAATTGGCTGGAGAGGGCAGCCGGGAGTAAAGGATGAGCCACAACATGTGAAACAAGGTAAAATTACGCTTGAATTACTGGAACTTCTAAATATCAAATATTTTATCATAAAGAAGACAACAGAGATTGCTGATATTACAAATGCTTTGAATAATGAATTTAAAGAGGTCTTAGCAAAAGGACAAAGTGTTGCATTTGTTGTCGAAAAGGATTCCTTAGAAGCCTGTGGCAAGATGAAAAATGAAAACTTTAATAAGCTGAGCAGAGAAGCTGCGATTAAGGTAATTGTAGATTCCATTGAAAAAGATACATTGGTCGTTTCCACTACTGGAAAAGCTTCAAGAGAATTATTTGAGTACAGAGAAAATACGAATCAAAGTCATGAAAAAGACTTCTTAACAGTTGGATCCATGGGACATGCATCTATGATAAGTCTTGCAATTGCTGAAAATTCGAATAAAAAAGTAGTTTGTATTGACGGAGATGGCGCCATGATAATGCATACTGGTGCAGCAGCTTTGATTGGAAGCAGAAAGCCACGTAATTTTGTTCATATTCTTATAAATAACGGATCACATGAGACAGTTGGAGGTATGCCGACTATTTCCTATGACATAGATTGGGGAAATTCAGTTAAGGCATTTGGTTATAAGACGGTTTATAAAGCGTTCAATGAACAGGAAATAGAAGAAGCTGTTAAAAAAGCACAAAACGAAGAAGGACCGGTTTTAATTGAAATAATCGTGAATACAGAATCAAGAAAAGAGCTTACCAGACCAAGTATTAAGCCGATTGATAATAAGAAAAATATCATGACATTCATTCAAGAATAAAGAGGGATCAATATGAACTTTAACTTTGATTTATCTACAAAAATTAGAATTGAAAATGTTAGCGGCTTTAGAGAATACCTTGAAATGATAAAAAATCATAAAGTATTGCTGATATTATCAAAGACAATGGAGGAGAGATTTCAGTTATCGGATTGTATCAAAATATTTGAAAAAGAAAATAAATGCAATAGAATATTGAAAGTTTCTCCAAATCCGACCGAAAAGGACATAAAAAACGTTCTGGATACAGTGGATGTAAAATTTGATTTGGTGGTTGCAATAGGTGGTGGAAGTGCTATTGATTTAGCAAAAGGAGCAATCGCATTGTCTTATTGCATCGGGGAAAATTATAGTGAAGAATCTATATTAGAAAGTATAGTGAATAAAGAGTATTTGAAATATAAAAATGTTATAGAATTTGTTGCTGTTCCAACTACGGCGGGTACGGGTTCTGAAGTTACCAAATGGGGAACCATTTGGCAAGGCGATCATACCAAGAAGCTATCGGTAGAGGCAGATTGGCTTGCACCTACAAGTGCAGTCATTATCCCCGAAGTGACTGTAAAAATGCCAATTAGGTTAACACTTTCTAGTGGATTAGATGCGCTATCCCATGCCACTGAAAGCTACTGGTCAAAAAAAAGCAATCCGATTTCTCGTGAATTGTCAAAATCTGCGATAAGATTAATAAAAGAGTATCTACCTAAGGTTATAAAAGAACCTGATCAGTATGAATATAGAGAAAAAATGTGTTATGGCTCGTTATTTGCAGGTCTGGCATTTGCCAATACGAGAACAACCGCCTGCCATTCAATCTCATATCCCCTTACGATGAAGCATGGAGTAGAACATGGTTTTGCCTGCGCAGTTACTTTAACAGAAGTCATGAAATATAATCAAAAAGAAATAATTGAATATGATGAATTATTAAAAGCCTTTGGGATGTCTAATATAGACGAAATAAAGAATTGGATTGATATGCAGTGCAGTGGAATTCAAGAATTGAGACTATCTGCTTTCGGAGTGGATAAAAAGGACATAGAAGATGTCGTACAGAATACATTTACCACTGGAAGAATGGACAATAATCCCGTTGATTTAAGCATAGAGGATGTTAGAGATATATTAATTAAAGTGAAATAAAAGATGATAGAAAGCTTAAACTAATTACAGGAGGCCAATTATGGTAAAAGTTAGTATAATTGTACCAATTTATAATGTGGAGCAATACCTTGAAAAGTGCTTACAATCATTGGTAAATCAAACATTAGAGGATATAGAAATCATACTGGTTAACGACGCTTCTCCGGATCATTCAGACGTAATAATGAAAAAGTATGCTGAAAGATATTCTAAAATTATTAATGTATTTTTAAAAGAAAATTTGTGTCAGGGTGGTGCACGAAATAAGGGGGTAGAACAAGCAAGCGGAGAATACATTACATTTGTGGATAGTGATGATTATCTGGATTTGAATTTCTGCGAGAAGATGTATCAGGAAGCAAATAGAACGAATAGTGATTTGGCTTATGGTTCTTACTATGTAGTGAATGAAAAGGGAGATATAGCAAACGAAAGATTGATTTATCCAGTTGAGTTTAGTGGAACAATAACAGATGGTAAGAAATGTGGTCTTATTAATAAGGGGGCTTTTCCTTGGGGTAAGCTTTTTAAAACAAAGATATGGAAAGATAATAAAATAGAATTCCCACAGCATTTGAAATATGAAGATGCTCCTACGATACCTGTTTTTTTTATGTATGCAAAAATGTGTTGTTATGTAGAAGACTCTCATTACTATTACTTAAAAAGGGCGAATTCCGTTATGAACGCTAAAAATGGAGAGCATCATAAAGATGCACAAAAAACGGCTTTAATTTTTTTAGAACGTATGAAAGAGAGAGGATTTTATAAGAAATATCAAGAAGCCGTTGACCAGTGCGTGGTAGAACGATATTATTCGGTATATCTACGCAGGTGTTTAACAATGTATGATGAGGTGCCTTATGATAATATAAAAACTACACAAAAAAATATTTTAGCCTGGTATCCTAATTACAAAGAAAATAAATATTATTATTCGTTTGTGGGTGAAGACAGAATGCGGATGGGAATCAGCGAAATATCACCGGAGTTAGCATATGTATGGGATAAGTCTTATTGCAAACTGATGAATCGAGACAACGAGGTAAATAGAGCCTGGTATTTACCTTTTTATCAAAAAAACAGGGAAAAAATAAAACAATGTTTTGAAAAATATGCTCCTAATAATAAGATTTATGTGAGTGGAAACAAAGGAAAAAAAGAAGCTTTTTTATTTTATATCAGTCAGGAATTTCCTGAAATACAATTTATTGAGATAATAGATGAGCATGCTGCAACAGATTGTGCAATTGGAGTAAATCCGAGTGCATGTTTAGAAGTGATAAACTTATTAAAAGAAAGTCAACTGCAGATACCATTGATAAATTTAGAAGATTATTTGAATGATTACATTACGATATAGGTGAGGAGTTTGATATATTTAATATGCTAAAAAAGAATCTAAATGTCAGAACTAGTATAAATTATTAAATTGATGAGATTCTTTTAGCTAAAGATGAATAGAAGCAAATGGTATGATAAATTATTTGAATTGGGCTAAGGAGGAAAAATATGATATATGATGTAGAATCACTTATTGATTATGAAAAAATTAAAAATATAATTGAAAAACATAAAAATAAAAAAATTATATGTTTTGGTGGAGGAACTGCAGCAATATTTTTAACAAATAATTTACTTATTAATTACGATGTTGAATGTTTTATAGATAATAACAGCAAGCTTTGGGGAACTGAGATAAATGGAATACAAATTGTTAATCCTGAAATAGTAAAGGAGAAAGAAAAAGGCACATTTATAATATTAATTCTTAGTAGATATGTTATAAACATTAGTCAGCAATTGATTAGTTATGATTTAGAGGAAAATAAAGATTTTTTAAATATTTATGATGAATTTATAAAATATTTCAGAGTGAAAAAGTTTGATTGTATTGCGCATAAGTTTTTAGACTTTATTAATCGAATTCCTAATGATTTATTTAAGAACATTGAAGTAAAACATGATATTAATATTGGTATTGTATGTAAAGCATCAATTTTATTATTAGAGACATGGTATCCTTTGGCACAATACTTAATACTAAAATATTCAGGATATAAAGTAACTTTAATCGTTGATAATTTAAGAAGCTTTGATGATTTTACGCATTTTGATGGACAATCTGATATAGCAAAGGTATATAGTGATTTTGTAATTGAACGTATGAAAGAAAAGGTTGGTAAAATGCGAATTAAGTATATTGATTCGAATAATAAAGCAAGTTTAGTAAAAGAAGATATAGATGAAGTGAAAAGATTAGCACAATTAAATGTTTTATGGCAAGATTCAAAAACGGATAATTATGTTTACTGTTCCGCAGAAGAAAAACGCGATGTATTCGAAAAAATTTTACTTGACAACATGGAATCAATTAAATATTTTTTTGCACATAATAAATTTGACACAATTAATGTTTTAACAGCATTGCATAAAAGTAGGGGGTTATATATGTGGGAAGGCATTCGGTATAATATGAGGGTGTCAAATTATGACGCGGGTAATGATGAAAATACATTATACGAGACTAATTTTCCTAGTGCGCATTCAAATGATGTTAAAAACTTAATTGATAATAATAAATTTACTAAAGAAGAACTAAATAAAATAATTGAATTATCTAAAGATAATTTTAAAAGGCGGATGAATAGTACAATAGATAATATAGGCTATAATTATCAACTTGTTAGTAAAGTAAAAAAAGACCAGAAATTTTATGATATTATAATACCTTTAAATATATCTTGGGATGCTGCGGCACTTGGATTAGACAGAGTATTTAGGAGCTACACTGAATGGGTTATTGAAACTGTAAAATATATTGTTAACAATACGAATGCTAGTGTTATGATTAGAGAGCATCCTGCACAGGAAGTATATAAAGAATATAATTTTATAAGGTTGGAAAAAGAAATAAAAGAAATTTGTGACGATACTAGTAGAGTGTATTACTGCAATAGCTATGAAGAGGTAAATACATATAAAATGATAGAGAAGTGCAAAATTGTTCTTCCATATTCTAGTACTATAGGAATAGAAGCGGCGATACTAGGCAAAAAAGTAATTGTTCATACGAATTGTTATTATTCAAATATGAATTTTGTAATGAATGCCAATACGAAACAGGAATATTTTAAATTGATAAATATATACTTAAACAAAAATGAAAATATGAATGAAAATATAAAAAAAGAAGCTTATTTAGCATATTATTATCAGATGAAACATGCAATAGAAACTAATTTTACAGAAGCAAATGATGTATGGATGAATTTAAATTTTTGCGATTTATTAAATATGAAAGGAGTTAAAAAAATAATCCAAATTATAGGACAAGAAGAATCAGGAGTATATTTAAATATAAAAGAGGAATTAGATATTTTAAACAATAGATTAGGAGAGAAAATATGTTAAATAATAAAACAATCCTCATAACAGGTGGAACAGGTTCATTTGGAAATCACTTTGTTGAATATGTTTTAAAAAATTATAAGCCCAAAAAGGTAATTATTTATTCTCGAGACGAATATAAACAGTTTATTATGGCGGAAAAATTTAAAGATTACAAAAGTATTTTAAGATTTTTTATTGGCGATGTCAGAGATAAAGAAAGATTTGAAAGAGCGCTAAATGGTGTTGATTATGTCATCCATGCTGCAGCAATGAAGCAGGTACCTACATGTGAATATAATCCAATAGAGGCTGTTAAAACAAATATTAATGGAGCCATGAATATTATTGACGGTGTATTAAATACTCAAAGTGTAAAAAAAGTAGTAGCACTATCAACTGATAAGGCAGTAAATCCTATTAATTTATATGGTGGTACTAAGTTAGTGTCGGATAAATTATTCACAGCAGCAAATGCTTATGTTGGAGATCGCGATTTGAGTTTTTCTGTAGTTAGATATGGTAATGTAGCAGGAAGCAGAGGCTCAGTCATACCATTTTTTAAGAATATTGTGGATAATGGAGTGACAGAATTACCAATTACAGATTTTAGAATGACAAGATTTTGGATTGATTTGAATCAAGGAGTAGAATTAGTCATTAAAGCTTTAAAAGAGGCAAAAGGAGGAGAAACATTTATCTCGAAGATTCCTTCCTTTAAAATAACTGATCTAGCACAAGCTATGCTGCCAGATTGTAAATTGAAAGAAGTAGGCATAAGAGAAGGTGAAAAATTGCATGAAATTATGATTACAAAAGAAGATTCCATGACTACGTATGAATATGAAAAGCATTATATCATCTACCCTCAATATAGTTGGTGGGATAATAATAAAATAATAGAGGGTGGGAAAAGAGTAGAAGCAGAATTTGAATATATGTCAGGCAATAATCACGAGTGGATTAGTATTCAACAATTGAAAGAACGATTAATTAATATTTAGTATTTTATAATATTATTAATTAATTTAGAAAGGTGATAAATTATGAAATTTGCTCATGATGAGTTGAAAAATGTGGAGAACTGCCCTTGGTGCAGTCACGATCAGTATACTGAAGAATATAGTAATGAAAATGGTTGTAAGGTGGTAAGATGTAACAACTGTGGACTGGTTTATTCAACTAAAGTTTTAAATGAAAAAGGTATCAATAATTATTGGAATAATTATACAAATAAGTTACATATGGCTGACACTAAGCTTGCAGATGATAGAGTCAAAATGTACCAACTAGAATATGATTTTATAAGTAAGTTCATAAAAAAAAGAGATAATTCTATTTTAGATATTGGCTGTTCAAGAGGGATGTTTCTTGATTTCTTTCACAACAACGATAACGTTTGTTATGGTATCGAAATAGATGAAGTAGCGGCAGCCATTGCAAAGAAAAAATATACAGTATGGACCCAAGATATATGTAAATTGAAAATAGAGCAGAAGTTTGATTTAATTATAATGAGAGGGACGATTCAATATTTTCTTGATCCAAGAAAGACATTTGAAAAAATTGTAAGCTTATTAAATGAAAAAGGAATTATTTATATTACAAGTTCACCTAATGCAGATTCCTTATGCTTCAAATTATTCAAAGAAAAATTTTCGGTACCTGTTGGAGAGACTGATTATTATGCGTTTAATAGAAACGTAATTGAAGCATTTATGAATGATAATAAAATAAACTTATTAACAGACTATTGCTTTTATGAAACTACTCCTTATGCAGACATAAAAAAGGATATAGTAAGAGTGGCAGATGCGATACAAAAGCAGGAAAAAGGGGAAAAAATAGAACAAAAATCACCTCCGTTTTACAATAATATGCTTACTCTTGTATTTAAAAAAGATTAATTGAAAAGGGGTTTTACCATGAATGAGCAGACTGGATTGGAAATGTATCAATTGGCGGCTCGCTTATTTCCGATTTGCAGAAGTATAACAGGCAAGGGAACAAGAGAAACACTGGAAATCATAAAAGAAATATTACCAATGCTTCATATAGAAAATGTAGCATCAGGGACAGAGGTGTTTGATTGGACGATTCCAAACGAGTGGAATGTGTTTGAAGCCTATATCGAGGATGAGTCAGGTAAAAGGATAATTGATTTTAAGGACAATAATTTATACGTTATGGGTTATTCTTCACCTGTAGATAGATTTGTCAACTTAGAGGAATTAAAGAAATATGTTTATACACAAGAGGACCAGCCGGATGTGATTCCCTATGTGACCACCTATTACAAAAAGAGATTTGGATTTTGTATGGAAAAAAACAGGTTAGATGGTCTTAGGGATGGTATCTATCATATGGTTGTTAAGAGTGAATTAAAACCGGGATATCTAACATATGGTGAGCTAGTTATCTCGGGTGAAACAGAGGAAGAGATTTTTTTGTCAACTTATATTTGTCATCCATCTATGGCAAACAATGAATTATCAGGACCATGTGTAGCAGTACAATTAGCCAAGTGGTTAATGGGTTTTGAGAAAAGACGGTATACCTATCGAATCATTTTTATACCCGAAACAATTGGGTCGATTACCTATTTAAGTAAAAATATAGATAAGCTGAAAAAAAATGTTGTGGCCGGATTTAATTTATCCTGTGTTGGAGATGACAGAACCTATTCCTATGTAGCGTCGCGATATGGAAATACGTTAGCAGATAAAATTGCAGTAAATGTATTAAGATTTCATTACCCACAATACAAAAGTTATACATTCTTAGATAGGGGAAGCGATGAGAGACAATATTGTGCACCTGGAATTGATTTGCCATTATGTGCAATTTGTCGATCAAAATATGGTGATTATCCAGAGTACCATACCTCTGCTGATAACTTGGAGCTGATATCACCCAATGGGTTACAAGGAGCTTATGAGGTTTATAAAAAATGTATTACTGCTCTGGAATATAATAGGAATTATATGGTTCAATGCTTATGTGAGCCACAATTAGGAAAAAGGGGCTTATATCCTGATATCAGTAAAAAAGGGACATATGGAGAGATTCAAAACATAACGAATTTTATTGCTTATGCAGATGGACAAAATGATTTGATTGATATTAGTAATATTACAAATATTTCAATAGAAAAATTAATTCCCATTGTTATAAAGCTGTTACAAGAAGGACTTATTGCAGAAAAATAAAATCAGATAGATACAATGAAACTATATTGGAAAGGTAAAAAAGTATGAAATTTGATCCTGAAGAGTTGAAAAATGTGAAGAACTGCCCTTGGTGCAGTCAAGATAAGTATACAGAAGAATATAGTAATGATAATGGTTGCAAGGTCGTAAGATGCAATAACTGTGGATTGGTTTATTCAACTAAAGTTTTAAATGAAAAAGGTATCAATAATTATTGGAATAATTATACAAACAAGTTACATATGGCTGACACTAAGCTTGCAGATGATAGAGTCAAAATGTACCAACTAGAATATGATTTTATAAATAAATTCATGAAAGACAGTGATAATTCTATCTTAGATGTAGGGTGCTCGAGAGGGATGTTTCTTGATTTTTTTCACAATAACAATAATGTTTGCTATGGTATTGAAATAGATGAAATAGCGGCAGCTATTGCAAAGAAAAAATATACAGTATGGACCAAAGATATATGCGATTTGAATATAGAGCAGAAGTTTGATTTAATTATAATGAGAGGAACGATTCAATATTTTCTTGATCCAAGAAAGGCATTTAAAAAAATCGTAAGCTTATTAGATGAAAAAGGAATTATTTTTATTACAAGTTCACCTAATGCAGATTCATTATGCTTTAAATTATTCAAAGATAAATTTTCGTTACCTGTTGGAGAAGCCGATTATTATGCGTTTAATAGAGAAATAATTGAGACATTTATGAATGAAAATGGTTTAGAATTATTAACTGATTATTGCTTCTATGAATCGACTCCCTATGCAGATGTGAAGCAAGATATTGTAAGAGTGTCAGATGCGATACAAAAACAAGAAAAAGGGGAGAAAATAGAACAAAAATCACCTCCGTTTTACAATAATATGCTTACGCTTGTATTTAAAAAAAATTAATAATAAAACAAGTAAAGTAGATTAAGTAAGTGGTATATAATAAAGTATTTATAATTTCTAATCTTATAACAGAGAGAAAGGAACTATTATATATGAAAATCTTGTTTATGCTTCCAGCGCGAAGTGGATCTAAAGGTTTGAAAGATAAAAATATTAAAGAAATAAATGGGCATCCACTCATGTTTTATGCGATTAATGCAATATTAGAAAGTTCATCTTATAAAAACCATAAGTGTTATGTAATGTTAAATACAGATTCTCAGAATTATGCAGATATTGGTATAAGCCTAGGAGCTAAAGTACCATTTATAAGAGATAAAAAGCTATCTAAAGATAATACTTGTATAGTAGATGTAATTGATAATTCGATTAGCTATTTTAAAGATAGACAAGTTGATTTCGATTTATTCGCAATGGTACAAGTTACCTCTCCTCTTATAACAGCTCAAGATATTGACAATGCAATTCATATGTTTGAGGAAGATAGCCAATTGGATACGATTAATTCTGTAACGGAGTCGGAAATTATGCCATTATGGTGTAATACATTAGACAAAGATTTAGATATGAAAGACTTTATTAGTGAAGAAATTCGTAAAAAAAATAGGCAGGAGCTTCCTGTTTATTATCGCATAACTGGGGCAATTCGCATTTCTAAATGGAATCATTTTATTAATAATAAGTATGATTGGTATCAAGGAAATGTTAAAGCTCTAATTATGGACAATGCACATTCGGTTGATATTGATACTGTAGAAGATTTTGAATGGGCTAAACTTTTATTAAAGAGGAGAAGTAAAAATGATTAGTTCGTTATGTGTGATACCAGCGCGAAGTGGATCGAAAGGGTTAAAGGATAAGAATATTCTTGATATAAATGGTAAACCTGTATTGGCATATACAATTGAAGCGTGTAAAATGTCTGGTCTTTTTAATAATATTTATGTTGCGACTGATAGTAAAAAATATGCTGAAATTGCTTGCGACTTTGGAGCCGAAGTTCCTTTTTTAGAACCAGAATATATGGCAGGTGATGCTGTACCATCCACTGACCCTGTTATTTATTTTTATAATCAACTAGGTAAAGACGTGGAACTTTTGTGGTGTATGCAACCAACTTCTCCGCTGAGAAGTGTTGAAGATATTGTTAATGCTTACAAGATAATAGAGAATAACAGTATCTGTGAATATGTTTTGGGTACTACAATAATAGATCCTCACTATTTTCACTGGGCACTTCAAGATAAAGACAATGATATGGCAGAATTATTTTTCGGAAAGGAAATGCTTGTTGACAGAAGTGAATTAAAAGATATTGTCCATCGCCCAAATGGGGCTATTAAAGTAGGACGAACTAATTCAGTGTTGAAATCGAGAAGTTTTTTCGGAGAAAACATTAAAAGAATAGACATGCCAGAAGAAAGATCAATTCATATTAGAGGTATAATGGATTACGAATTATGTAAATTATTATTGAACAAAGAGGTGTAAAATTTGGAGTATGAAAATAAAATTATTATAATTACTGGTGGATGCAGTGGGATAGGTGGAGAAATAACTAAGTATTTGTTAAAAAAAGGTGCATTTGTAATTCCAACTACTAGAAATATAAATTGTTCAAATACATTTTTAAATACTATTGATGATGAGTACAAATCACGATGCTTTCCATTTGAGTTAAGTTTGGAAAAGCAAGAATATATAAGTGATTTTATTATAAAAATAAAAAGTCAATACAAAAAAATTTATGCTTTAATTAATTGTGCCGTTTGTAGAGAGCCAGTAACTAATTTTTATGAATTAAATATTGAAGAATGGGATAAACATTATAGAATTAATGTTTTTGCAACAGCATATTTAAGCGGAAAGGTAGCGGAAGAATTAATTATGAAGGATGGCTCGATTGTTAATTTTTCATCATTTTATAGTATTAATATTCCTGATAATAGGGTATATGATAAAGGGACTATTCCGACATCATTAATTTATGCGTCATCGAAAGCAGCTCTTAATTATATAACTCAGTATATGGCAGTAATTTATGCGGAGAGAAATATAACTGTAAATGCCATTTTAGCAGGTGGAGTAGAAAATAAAGATAGACAGACACCATTTTTTACAGAGCAGTATTGTTTACGCACACCAATGAAAAGAATGGCAAAGTCTAGTGATTTTAATAAAGCAGTGGATTTTTTCATATCCAATGATAATAAATATTGCACAGGTCAATTGTTATCTATTGATGGAGGATGGAATTTGCTATAATAGTAAGAAAGGAGTTATAATGGCTAAATTATGTTTAGGAACAGTACAATTTGGTATGCAATATGGAATCTATAATAAGTATGGACAACCTTCTATGGAAGATTGTTTTGAAATGTTTGATATTGCATTGGATTCTGGTATTAACAAGATTGATACAGCAGCAGCATATGGAATTGCAGAAGAACTGATAGGTAAATATGTTCATAGGCGTGGAAAATCCAATGATTTGGAAATCATTTCAAAGCTTCGTCCAAATGTTTTAGACGTTGAAAGTGGAACACCCCAGCAAATTATACGAGCACAAGCGGTTCGTTCTTTAAGGCGAATGAATATTGAGTTATTAGATGGATATTTATTACATACTCCAGAGTATATCTATAATTCAGATATTTTGGAAGGATTGCAAAACATTAAAAAAGAGGGTTTAGTAAAAAATATAGGAGTTTCCATTTATGATATAAAAGAAGGCGATGCAGCAATCAATACTGGAATTGTTGATTATATTCAACTTCCCTATAGCGTGTTTGATCAAAGAGGAATGATAGATGAATTTTTTGTAAAAGCAAAACAAAGTAATATAACAATATATTGTAGAAGTGCATTTTTACAAGGACTTATCTTAATGAACGAAAATGAAATACCAATGCATTTGATAGATGCAAAGAAATATGTTACTATTTTTAATGAATTAGTTCAAAAATACGATGTGAATGCAATTGATACTTTAATACATTTTGTATATGATAATGAATATATTGATTATTTAGTATTTGGAGTTGATACGAAAGAACAATTAAAATACGATATTGAAGCGGTTAAGAAAAAATCTATGCCAGTTGAATTGATGACTGAAATTGAAGATAAGCTTAAGAATATTGGGAAGAGTATTATTATTCCAAGTCTATGGAAGAAAAATTAAAAATAGGGGATTTCATAATGTATAACTCAAATTCAGGAAAAACTTATATCATCGCTGAGATGTCAGCAAATCATGCAGGAAGTATAATCAGAGCGAAAGAAATAATACATGCAGCAAAAGAATCAGGCGCAGATTGTATTAAAATACAAACCTATACACCAGATACAATGACAATTGATTGTAACAATAAGTATTTTCAAATTACAGAAGGAACTTGGAAAGGTGAAAATTTATATAAACTGTATAAGAAAGCTTATACGCCATGGGAATGGCAATCAGAATTAAAGGAAGAAGCTGAAAAAGTTGGGATCGATTTTTTGTCTACACCATTTGATAAAACTTCAGTTGATTTCTTAGAAAGTATAGGTGTAGAATTTTATAAAATTGCATCGTTTGAATTAGTCGACATTCCTTTAATTGAATATGTGGCATCAAAAGGAAAACCTATAATTATGTCTACTGGTATGGGATCTTTAGGAGAAATTGAGGATGCAGTAAATGCAATTCGAGGCCAAGGCAATAATCAAATTGCATTATTAAAATGTTCAAGTGCCTACCCTGCTATTCCAGATGATATGAATTTGAAGACAATGGTTAATATGGCAGAGACATTCAATGTATCAGTAGGTTTGTCAGACCATTCTATGGGTTCTTTAGGAGCGGTAACAGCAGTGGCAATGGGCGCACAAATTATTGAAAAACATTTTTGCATGAGTAGGGAAATAGAGAGCCCAGATTCTTCTTTTTCAATGGAGCCTATAGAATTCGCTGCAATGGTAAATGACATCAGAACAGTAGAAAAAGCAATTGGGAATGTTTTTTATGGAGTATCAAATCAAGAAAAAAATAATGTTTTATTTAGACGTTCTATATTTGTTATAGAAGATATTAAATTTGGTGAGCCATTTACAGAAGAAAATATAAAAGTAATAAGACCAGGAGATGGAATATCACCTAAGTATTATAATTCTATTATAGGAAAGATTTCTACACAAAGTATTAAAAGAGGTACCCCATTAAAACATAATATGATAGGTAGTGAATGGCATGAGAAGTAATTTAAATCTAAGAAAAGTAGAAAGCGAAGACATTGATTTACTTTTTGAATGGGCAAATGAAAGCCAATGTAGAAAAAATTCATTTCGTTCTGAAAGAATAGACTATAATGAACACAAAAGATGGTTTGTTAGTAAATTGATTGATATAAACTGTAATATGTATTTATTAGTTAGCAATGATGACTATATTGGACAAGTTAGAGTTGAAAAAGATGGAGATACAGGATTAGTCAGCTATAGTATTAATAAAAACTATAGAGGAAAAGGTTATGGATATGACATTTTATCTATTCTTGAGGAAGAAATAAAAAGAATGGGAGAAATAAAATATCTGGTCGGAAAAGTTAAACATGATAACCAAGCGTCTCACAAGATATTCATGAAATTAGGTTATATTCCTGAAGAGAATGAAGACTACATTCTTTATAAGAAGATTATATCAATGAATTAGATTAGTATCATTATAAAATTATTAACAAACAAAGGAGCCAACATCATGTATATACCATACGGAACACAGTCAATAGATGAAGACGACATACAAGCAGTTGTGGACGTATTACGTTCAAATTTTTTAACAACAGGACCTGCCGTTGCTCAATTTGAGAAAAAGGTGGCAGATTATGTAGGAGCAAAATACGCAGTAGCAGTTTCAAATGGGACAGCGGCACTTCACGTAGCGTGTCTTGCTGCAGGAATTAAAAAAGGAGATGAAGTAATAACAACTCCGATTACGTTTGCAGCATCATCCAATTGTGTTCTATATTGTGGTGGTACTCCTGTTTTTGCTGATATAAAAAAAGATACTTACAATATTGATCCTGATGATATCAGACGTAAAATAACAAAAAAAACAAAAGCTATTATTGCAGTACATTTTACTGGACAACCTTGTGAAATGGAGGAAATTCATGCAATTGCTAGAGAATATAATTTGTTAGTTATTGAAGATGCGGCACATGCTCTTGGCGCAGACTACAAAGGAAAAATGGTTGGGAGTATGTCTGATATGACAACCTTTAGCTTTCATCCTGTTAAGCATATTACAACAGGAGAAGGTGGAATGATTATGACAAATAGTGATGCTTTGTATGAGCGTTTATCTTTGTTTAGAACTCATGGCATCACAAGGGATGAAAATTTATTGACAGTAAATGATGGTGATTGGTACTATCAGCAGTTAGAATTGGGATACAATTATCGAATTACAGATATTCAATGTGCACTTGGAATTTCGCAATTGGATAAACTTGATTTATTTATTGAGAACAGGAAAAAGATTGTAAGAAGATATAACGATGCATTTGCTAATGTAGAAGAAGTTGTAACTCCCTATCAACAAGAGGAGTGTAATAGCAGTTGGCATCTATATGTTATTCAGGTTAAAAAAAGAAAAGAGATATTTGACAAATTAAGAGCTGCCGGAATTGGTGTTAATGTACATTATATACCGGTTTATTCATTTCCATATTACCAAAAACATGGCTATGATAATGTACATTGCCAGAACGCTGAAAAATTATATGAAAACTTAATTAGCCTGCCTATCCATGCGAAGCTAACACAAAGTGAACAAGATTATGTAATTGAACATGTAATCACAGCAGTAAAGGATTGCTAATAATTTATATAGTGAGTAGAGTCATAGGAATTTTCCTATGACTTTTCATAATATTAGGAGGAAATCAATGTATAAGATAATATTTATTGCACATGGTGGGCGTAATATTGGAATGGGACATATCATCAGATCCATGTCTTTGGCGCATGAATTTAGACTTCATAATTATGAAGTAACGTTTATTAGTAGGTATGAAACAGGTCAAAAAGTGTTATTGGAGAACGGATTTCATTTAATACCGATAAATGGAAAAGAAATAAATGTAGACGAGTTTTATTATGGTTCAAAATATGAATTGGAACAAGATTTGCGTGTAATACCAGAAATATTATTATCGGAAATGCCTGATATAGTTGCAGTTGACTCTTATAATGTTACAACAGAATTCTTTTTTGAGATAGCATCATTTACAAAATGTTTAATATATATTGATGATATAGCATCATTTAGTTATCCTGTTGATATTATAATAAATGGGAATATATCAGCTGCATTATTAAAATATGAAAAGTTATCTGAAAATCAACAATTGTTGTTAGGACTTAAATATAATTTAATCCGTCAGGAATTTAGTAATATACCAAGGCGTAAAGTGTCAAAAAAGTGTAAATCAATTATGATTTCAACTGGTGCGTCTGATCCACATAATATGACATACAAAATATTAAATATGCTTTTGAACAGTGATAGGTTCAGCAGTTATAGTATAAATATTGTAATTGGAAAGGGTTTTAAAGATCATGCAGTAAAGCAAATTAAAGAGTTAGCTTTGCTAAATCCTTTTGTATCTCTATATGAAAATCCTCCTAAAATGTCAAAAATAATGCTCCAGTCTGATTTGGCGATTACGGCAGGGGGAAGTACAATATATGAATTATTCGCATGTGGTGTAATTACATTTGCGTTTATATATGCAGATAATCAAAAGAATTTGGTAGAAACAGCAGAACAAAAGGGTTATCTATTTAATATGGGTTATTATAATAGATTAGATGAGAAAGTGATGATTGAAAATATTACAATGGTTTCAGAAAATTATTCTTTGAAAAAAAATATAGTAGAGAAAATCCAATCGGTAATAGACTGTAAAGGAACACATCGTATCGTAAAAGTAGTAGATGCCTTTATGTTAAAAATAAATTAAATTACATAAATAAATTTTCAAACTCTAAAATAATATATTATGCTATAATAAAAATTAAATAATTAAATTTGAACATATCATGTAATTGTAGTGTAAAAATATTATAACATACTTGATTCAATGTAATAAAAGATAAGGAGTTAGCCCATGCCGATAACAAATCAAATCATAAAGCAATATTGCCAAAGTCCACGAACTTATCATAATGCTTTACAGCTTCAAAAAAGCAAAGCAGTAAGAAATCTTCATATAGAGGAAGCCTATGAGTCGGATTTTATCATAGCCGGAGAGGTTATCGCTAATAAAAGACTATATAAAGTTAAAATGGGAGTAGATGAGGATAGAGTGGCATCTGAATGTGCATGTAGCTGTGGCCAGTACTACTGGGGAATTTGTGAGCATCAGGCTGCTTTACTTTTAGAATATGTAGATCAATTAAAAAATGGTATTTTAAAACGTATTACATCAAAGCGGATTAAAGATTTAATATTTGATATCGCATACAAGAGTAAGAAAGAAGCATTTAAAAGCAAGCTAAATGGGGATATTCAAGTAATACCGTACTTAAAAGTAGATTATAAAGAGCTAAAAGTAGATTTTAAAGTTGGTAATCAGAAGCAATATGTTATTAAAAATCTAAATGAATTTGTCGAAAACATTACAGATGAAATTGATTTTGAATACGGTAAAAATCTTAAATTTGTACATGACAAAGAGGCTTTTACAAATGATTCACAGCAGTTAATAGATTTTATAACAGAGTATGTGGATAATTACCATCACGTAGCTTATATGAGCAGCTATCATTATCAGACTAAAGCCATAAGAAGTATTATATTATCTTCTGTAGATTTGGATAAATTTTTAGAGATGAATAAAGAAAGAGCTTTAACTGTAGTCATAGACAAGCAAGAACACCTGTGCAGAATTATTAGTAAGAACCCTAATATAAAATTCTATATTGAAAAAAGTGAAAAGGGTGTAGAAATATATCGAGATACATCAACTATAATTATGATGGGCTTGAAGCACGTATATGAAATACAAGACAATGTTATATATACAAGTGATCAAAAATATAAAAAAGAAATGGAAATGCTTTTGGAATATACAAACCGTGGAGAAGAAAGGAAAGTATATTTGAGTGAAGAGGATTACCATACTTTTTGCGCAACGGTACTTCCTGTGATAAGCAATTATAGTGAAATTGAATATAAGGAGATTGATTTTGGTCAATATATGCCTCCAACTACGGAAATTGAAGTTTATCTAGATGCTCCGGAAAATAATTATGTAACTTGTACCATATATGGTAAATATGGTAACGAAAAATACAATGTATTTGAAAAATTCAATCCAATCGAAGTATATAGAGATGTAAAGACAGAATGCAGTGCATATATTATTGGGCAGAAGTATTTTGCGGGAGTAACCGAAGCAAAAGAGCAAGAGCAGGCCTTTTTTATAAAAAAGAATGATAATTTACTGTTTCATTTTTTAGAATCAGGCGTGAGTGATTTTCAAGAAATAGCAGACGTTTATATTTCAGATAGTTTTAAAAACATAAAAGTACTTCCTTCCCCCAAAGTTGCCATTGGAGTATCCTTAGAAAGTGGATTATTAGAACTAACATTAGATACCGGAGAAATGCCGTTAAACCAACTGGCAGGCCTACTCGACAGTTATAAAAGGCGTAAAAAATTTCACAGACTCAAAAACGGACAATTTATTAATTTAGAGGACAGCTCCTTTTCAACCATTACCGAATTGGCTGATGGTTTGTCACTAACTGCTAAGGATTTAAAGCAAAGCAAAATAACACTGCCACAAAACAGAGCCTTATATTTGGACAAGATTCTGAGAGAAAGCAATGAGGATGTCGAATACCATCGAGATATTTATTTCAAAAATCTGATTAAAAATATTAAAGCAGTTGAAGATGCAGAATTTGAAATCCCAACATCGTTAAAATCAATCTTAAGAGAGTATCAAAAGAATGGATTCAGATGGTTAAGAACCTTGACGGCCTATGGCTTTGGCGGAATATTGGCGGATGATATGGGACTTGGTAAAACGCTACAAATTATTGCATTATTACTTTCGCAAAAGGAGGAAGCAAAGACGCCAAGCTTGATTGTATGTCCGGCTTCATTAATTTATAATTGGGAAAGCGAATTAGAAAAGTTTTCTCCTGAGCTTAAAAAGTGTATAGTTGCCGGAACTGCAAGAGAAAGAAAGAAACTGATTCAAGAATATGACCAATATGATGTCCTGGTAACCTCTTACGATTTATTAAAAAGAGATGTAAATGAGTATAATAATATTTTATTTGAAACAGAGATTATAGATGAAGCGCAATATATTAAAAATCAATCCACTCAAGCCTCAAAAGCAGTTAAAATTATAACAGCAAAGGTAAAATTTGCACTTACAGGTACTCCAATTGAGAATCGATTAAGTGAGTTATGGAGTATTTTTGATTATTTAATGCCCGGCTTATTATATAGTTATAATCATTTTAGGGAAGAAATTGAAATTCCAATTGTTCAGCAAAACGATGAGGTATCCTTAAAGCGTTTGCATAGATTAATTAGTCCGTTTATTTTAAGAAGACTAAAAAAAGATGTGCTGAAAGACTTACCAAATAAGCTCGAAAATGTAATTTATTCTAAAATGGAAGGCAAACAGCTAGAGCTTTACCAAGCCAATGTAGCTTTGTTAAAAGAAAGTATTGGTAAGCAGTCGGAGGATGATTTCAATAAAAATAAATTGCAGATATTGTCTGAGCTGACAAAACTACGCCAACTTTGCTGTGACCCAGCCTTGTATTATGATTCTTATGTGGGCGGTTCCGCAAAATTAGAAACTTGTATGGATTTAATTGAAAATGGTGTGAATGGAGGGCATAAGATATTATTGTTTTCCCAGTTTACAACCATGTTTGAAATTATTGTCAAAAGACTAGATAATTTAAAAATATCCTACTTTAAACTGACAGGGCAGACACCAAAGGCGAAGCGCTATAAAATGGTAGAGGAATTTAATCAGGATGACACAAAGATATTTCTGATTTCATTAAAAGCCGGGGGAACAGGATTAAATCTGACCGGAGCAGATATAGTCATTCATTATGATCCTTGGTGGAACATATCTGCGCAAAATCAGGCTACAGATAGGGCGCATAGAATCGGACAAAAAAATGTGGTATCAGTTTTTAAATTAATCACGAAAAATACCATTGAGGAAAAAATATTAAACCTGCAAGAACTAAAAAGGGACTTAGCCGATAAGGTAATATCGGAAGAAGGTGTATCTAGTGCTTCTCTGGATAAGAAAGATTTGTTGGAGCTTTTAGGTTAGATTGTTTATGAAGATAGGGAGTGATATAAGATGTTTCGGCGATATACGTATTTAATGCTTTGTGCGCTTTTGCTGACCGGTTGTGGAAAGGTAGATTTAAGTAATGAAAAGCAAACCAGTTCAAGTGAAGTTCAAATCGACAGCGGTAGTGAAGAAACAGATTTAACACAAGAAGATGTGACACAGGCAGTGAGTGAAGAAACGAATGATTTACATGAAAACACAACAAGCTTAGAAAATCAAACAAACGATGACAGCCAAATAAAGCAGGAAACGCAAGAAAGTGAAAAAGAAACGGTCGCTAAGAAATATAATCTACCGGAAGGTTTTGTATATGTGGATGATGTGATACCATCGGCAGAATTAGAGATTCGATACTATACGGACTATAATTTCGTAGGAGAAAAAATTGATGGCTATATTGCACCACTTGCAATATTGACCAGTGAGGCGGCAAATGCACTCAAGGCAGCCGCAAATCGTTTAGCAGAGGATGGGTATCATATCAAAATCTATGATGCTTATCGACCTCAAAAGGCAGTCGATTGTTTTGTGAGATGGGCGCAGACAGATGATGCAAGTACAAAGGAGACATTTTATCCAGCCATGGAAAAATCGATCTTGTTTCAGGATGGATATATCTCTAAAAAATCAAGGCATTCCAGAGGCAGTACAATAGATTTGACAATTTTGGATGAAAATGATAATGAAATTGATATGGGAGGATATTTTGACTTGCTTGATACCATATCTAATTACGATACAAATCAAATAACAGAGAGTCAGCATAACAATCGGCAATATTTAAGAAATATTATGGATGAAGCAGGTTTTGATTCCATTCGAACAGAATGGTGGCATTTCCAGTTAAGAAATGAACCATATCCAGATACCTACTTTGATTTTGATATTGAATAAGAATAAACATAAAAGGATATGATTTTACGTTAAAAACACTGCTTGAATTGGAGGCATTAATAATGAAAGAAATATATAATAACAATAAATATATGATATCAACAATCAAGAAAAGTGTGTATGGTTTTCGTAGGCAAAACTTTGATATGGGTCTTAGGCAATTATCCAATATTATACAAGTATTTACAGAAACAATTGCACAAGTAATAAGTTGCAAGGCATATTTTAATGAAAATATTTTCACGGTAGATGAGAAAGATATTATGAATGTACTTTGTAACTTGACTAATGCCCAGGACAACAGAGAGTTTATTTTGATACCGGATTTATTAGAACTTCAACTTATGCCTCTCATTATTTCGTGGCAGGAGGTAATACAATCAAAAGAGGATGTTATTTTCTATGAGGACAGGTTCGAGGAAAATATCGATTTTCTTAAGGAATATAACAGTGAACTTGCAAGACTGATACAAGATAATCCTCAACCGCAAGACGGATATGAAGCAGAACCGACTACAAGCGGAGCGATAACGATAAAGGTAATACATAACGATCAAGAATTTTATCTTGTCAGTAATCATGACCCGCAAAATGCCGCAGAAATTTTTGCAGATACCTATTATACACCTCAAATTTCTCACTATGTATTGTATGGGATGGAATTACTTTATAACAGCAATGCCTTATTAGACTATAAGGATGCAGAATATGTGGATGTATATGAAAGTGATTTAAATATCATTAAGCTTGCCTGTAGATACGGTAACTTAAATCATTTATCAACCAGGCACCTTAATATTTTTTATGATCCTGAGTATACACAATTTGCAGAAGCCAGCCAGGTGGATATGGATAATAAAATGGTGATTATGCATCATGCTTCTATCAGGAATATACGATGCAGTAAGATACGGGGGCGTTTTGAGCAGCTCTTTATGGTAGACAGTTCAATTCGAAACCAAGGTGAATTAATGCTATCTAATTTCAAAAGCAATGTAAAGTATTGTAAGCGCTATATAGATGAGTTAGAGCCTTTATTTGAAGGAAAAGATATTTATATCATTGCAGCGGGTCCGTCCCTTGATAAAAATATTGAATTACTTAAAAAAAAGCCTGCTAACAGTATTATTTTGGCAGTAGGTACAGTTTATAAAAAGTTAGAGAATATGGGAATCAAGACAGATTTTATTATTGTTTCAGATGCAAATCGAAGAGTGATTGGACAAATTAGCAATGTCAAGAATAATCAGGTTCCAATGCTTATTTTATCAACAGCGTATCGTGAATTTGCACTTCGTAATGAAGGTGAGCATTATTTGATTTGTCAACAGGATTTTAAAGAAGCGCAAGAATATGCAATGAAAAATCACTGGAATTTATATAAAACCGGAGGTTCTGTTACTACAACAGCGTTGGATATTAGTATACAGTTAAAAGCTTCGAGAGTCATTTTTTTAGGGGCTGATTTAGCTTATACAGACAATCTAGCACATGCTGCGGGAACCTCAAGACGTGAGCACAAGGGCACCGAGGGACTGATACCTGTGAAAGCAATTGATGGAGGACAAGTCTATGCAAGCAAGCTTTTTGTAATGTATCGGGAGTGGATAGAAAAGAGAATAGAGAATGTCAGTCAGGTTGAGATAATCGATGCGACTGAGGGAGGTGCTTGGATGAAAGGAACAAGAGTGTGTAAGCTTGACGAAATAATTAGTGAAGTTTCTATTAAGAATAAAGATTAACTTGCCGAAATATACCGCATAGACGAACACAATATGTGTTGTGTGTGGGAGGCAGATATGAACGTAAATAATGTAGAATTAAATAATATCAGTAATAAATTGGAGTTTAAGAATACTCAGAAATCAATTGATAATATAACACAGAAAATGTTTGGGCAGGATGCTTTTCAAGTTAATTCAGGAAATAGTAAAAATCAATTGTTTAATCTGGGTGATAATACCCAAGAGGACATACAAGAGGCGGCAGCGGCAGAGCCATCTGAATTCGTAAAGGGTGCATTGGTTGCTCTTGGCAACACAACCACGTCTAAGGACTTATCAGAGCTTGATGAAGAAGGATACGATTTGGAGGATACAGATGTAGATACAATCGTTACTGTTACAGATAAAATTCAAATTTATCTTGCCACGCATTGTGACGATTATGAAATGACAGGCGACATCAGTATAGAAGAGATTAAAAAAGTGGCGGGAGACTCTCCGGCTGCCTATGAGGTTGCCAAGAAGCTTAAAGAGAGTAATCTTCCAATTACACAGGACAATGTTGAAGAGTCAGTAGATGCACTTGATTTAGCCAGTCAGTTAAATCCGATTTCGGATGGAGCTGCCAAATATATGATTAATAATGACCTGACGCCGACGATAGAGAATATTTACAAAGCAGAATTTAGTGGAACCAGTGTGAGCGGCGGTACATATGGAGCAGGTTATTTTAGTGAAGGCAGCGGTTATGTAGGTAAGACGACAGATGAATTTAACTGGGACAGCTTGAAGGAACAGATGGGTAAGGTAATTGAAAGTGCGGGCTTAGAAGTAAATGACGATACGTTATCGGATGCAAAGTGGCTGATTGAAAACCATCTTCCGTTAACACAGAATTCTTTGCAGCAATATGAAGACTTAAAGGATATCTCATTGCCGGCCAGTCAGGAGGAAGTCCTGGACAATATTATACAGGCACTTCAAGAGGGAAAAAGACCTGCCCAGGCACTACTTTCTGATGATGTTTCTCTTACTCAAAGAGCAGAAGATGCTTATCAGGTGGTACAAAACACAACAGATGAAAATATAAAGAGCGTGATAGAAAGTGAATTGCCAATCAACATTAATAATTTGAAAAAGATACAGGAAAGTGCAGCAGCACAAGAAGAAGGAAAAGGTCAAGTTGACCAGTCCAATGCACAAACACAAACAGGTACGTCAAGTATTCAGGTAACTGAGGATAATATTTCCTTAATAACAGCTAGAAGACAATTAGAGGAAATCAGACTCAAGATGACTACAGAAGCGAATTATAAGCTTCTTAAGCAGGGAATATCAATTGAAACAAGTGATTTACAAGCATTGATTGATGATTTAAAAAATGCAGAGGATTCTTATTATAAACAATTATTGGAAAACGGTAACGTAGAAGATACAGATGACAATTTGAGTGCCTTTAAAGAAATTACAACCAAGCTTACAGATATTAAGTATGTGCCAAATACCGTATTAGGTAAGGTGGCATCGGGAGAAGTATCGAATACCATTAATGCAATACATGCAAGCGGTACAGCACTTAAGAACACTTATGATTCTGCAAATCAAAGCTATGAGGCATTAATGACCAAACCTAGAAGTGATATGGGAGATAACATTTCTAAGGCATTTCAGAATGTAGAAGATATATTAAACGACATGGGACTTGAAACAACCGAGTCAAATCAAAGAGCAGTCAGAATTTTAGGCTATAACAGTATGGAAATAACAGAGGACAATATCAATGCCGTAAAGGCGGCAGATGCAGCTGTTAATAATACAATTTCCAATCTGACACCGAATGTAGTACTGAAAATGATTCGAGACGGTATGAATCCTTTAGACACAAATATCGATGAGCTAAATAGTCAAATTAACGAAATAAAATCTGAGCTTAGCGAGGATAAGACGCAGGAAAAATATAGTGAATTTCTGTGGAGAATGGAAAAAAATGATGCGATTACCTCGGAAGAGCGAGATGCATTCATCGGTATGTATCGACTGATTAATAATGTAGAAAAAACAGATGGACAGGTAATTGGCTCATTAGTCAATCAAAATGCTGATATTACACTAAATAATCTACTTACGGGAGTCAGGAATATTAAAAACAAGGGTATCAATGTGGCAGTAGATGATAACTTTGGAGAGTTGGAAGCGTTGACCTTTAAGACGACATCTATCAGCGATCAGTTGGCAACGGCTTTTCATGGCAGTAATGATTCAGGACAAAGTCAAAATAGCAATCAGGAATCAGAAACGACAGCATATTATAATAATCTTGTTGACAAGGCATTAAGAGAAATATCGCCGGATAAGCTTTCACAAATATTTGAAAATGGTAATATTAAAGATATGTCTTTGGAGGCGTTTGTGGATGAGCTTGTGAATACAGAGGAAGACTCAAGCCTTACAAAAGAATATTATACAGAACAGTTATCTACTTTGAATGAGGCTGCACAGGTAGAAAACAATGTAATTAAAATGTTGTCTGACTTTGATCAGCCGGTTACGATACAGAATATTTTAGCAGCGGACTCCTTGCTTACCAATCGCGGAAGTATGTTTAAAAAGCTATTGTCAAAGGAAGATGAAAGCAGCAGTTTGACAAAAGCAATAGAAGATATCAGCAAATCCATTACCTCGAAAGAGGATATGGATATGGCTTATCAGGAGTTTGAAGACACTGCAATTGCAGCAATTAACGAGCAGGCAGAGCAAGAGGATATAACATCAATCGATTTAAAACAATTAAAGCTTTTAAGGAATGAAATTAGGCTTACAACAAATTTGAGCAAAGAAGAAAAGTATGAAATTCCGATAAAAATTGGAGATGAGTTAACGTCAATCAATCTGACTGTGATTCGTGGAACAGACACAAGCAAGGTATCGATAACAATGGACAATTCTTTGGTGGGAAAGGCAGCGGCTGAGTTTACCCTAAAGGATAATTCTGCATCAGGATACATTGCAGCAGATAGCAAAAGTGGATTGGATGTATTAAAAGAAAATCAAAGTGAGCTTCAAACACAGCTTGAAATGGCAGGTCTTACCCTAAATAAGGTGGATTACATTATGAGTAAAGGCATAGACATTAACAAGTTCAATGAGGAAAACAGTGAAATGGCACAAACAAATGAGACAAGTACAAAGGATTTATATAGTACTGCCAGAGCATTTGTGGTTAGTATGCAGAAGGTGCAAAGCAATTAGATGGAAAAGCTCCTAAAGTTTTAGAAAAGATTAACCGATAACTTTATCAGATGATAAAATACAGGAGAGTACATTAGTACAGATGGAGGGAAAATGAAGCTAACTTATAATATATCTGCAATCATTGCAAATAATCAATTAAAAAGTACAGAAAATCAATTAACAAAATCAACGGAAAGATTATCATCCGGTTACAAAATTAATAATGCATCTGATGCACCTGCAGGTCTTGCTATATCTCAAAAGCTAAGAGATCAAATCAGAGGACTGGACAATGCTTCACAAAATTCATTAGATGGAGTATCTGTTTTAGAATCGGCAGATGGAGCATTAGAGGAGATAAATACAATTCTTCAAAGAATGCGAGAGCTTACAATTCAAGCTCAAAATGAGACTTATACACAAGAGGACAGAGAGAATATTCAGGTTGAAGTAGATTCCTTAACAAAAGAAATAGACCGACTGGTGTCCGATACTGAATTTAATGAGCAGACATTATTAAATGGAAATTTGTCTTACCGGGCATTTACAGACTCACCATCTGTTAAAGTGGATGCTTATTCTTCGAGTGTGATAGCTCAGGATTACAAGCTGACGGTGACGAAAGCGCCAGAAAAGGCAATTGTGATGAATACGTCTTCAACGACTGGTAAGGTTAATCTCACAAGTCCTGTCACAGCGGCAGAGGCAGGTACTATTACAATAAATGGAGTAGACATTGAAATTGAAGAAGGAGATACAGCAGATGAGGTTTATACAAAGCTTAGAGACGGGGCCAAAATTGCAGACGTAAATCTTTTCTCTGTAGCGGATTCCAGTGTTGCAGCTCTTAACACATACACATCTGATACCACTGATTCTGCAGGTTATACAGTGACCTCATTTGCAAATGGATCAACAAGTCTTTTATTTGTTTCAGAAGAATACGGCTCGGATACACATGTCAATATTTCCTCGGATAATACTGCATTATTGGATGCTTTAGGACTGGGAGCATTGGCAACAAGCGGAAGTATATCGCAGGTGGGCATGGATGCTGAGGTGACATTGGATACTACTTCCGGTTTTACAAAAACAGCAACTTATTACGCAGACGGTGATAATGTCACGGTTACAGATAGGAATGGCTTTGAAATGAATATTTCTGTTGATGGCGATACATTAACAAGAATGACGGATGATTCAACGCTTTCAGCCGATGTAAATATTGAAGCAACAGGAATGGGAGCTATGATTCTTCAAGTTGGTGCCAGTCAGGGTCAGACTATTGATATTGTATTACCAGATGTTTCTGTGAATGCACTTGGAATTGATAATCTTAATATGATTGGAGCGGAAGGTCTGACACGTTCTCTGGATGCAATAGATGGTGCACTATCTAAGATTATGACTGCCAGAAGTACAGTGGGAACCTATGAAAACAGATTAGAGGGAACTTCATCAAGTATTGATACAACCTCACTTAATCTGGAGGAAGCCTATTCTAGAATTATGGATACTGATATGGCAGAAGAGATGACCAATTATACTAAGTTAAACGTGATATCTCAGGCAGGAACCTCTATACTTGCTCAGGCAAACGATAAGCCGCAGACCGTATTGCAATTATTATCATAAGAGGTTATTATGAAAAAAGATAAAATATCGGATTTTACATTAAGAATAACACAGAGTAATCGAAGTGCGCTGGTTGTTGTAATCTATGATATGACAATAGAATACATAAATGAGGCGATTGAATATTATGAGAAAGATGAGATAGAGGAATTTCTGGATGCAACGAAGAAAGCAAGATCATGTGTATATGAGCTAATGTCTGTATTAGATACAAAATATCCGATTGCAATTGAATTAATGCCTCTTTATTTATATATGAACAAGCTTCTGATTCGTTCTATTATAAAGAGAAAACCACAGGATTTTGAAGCAATAAGACGAATGCTTCAAGGTCTGTTGGAGGCTTTTACAGAAGTTGCAAAGAAAGATGACTCACCAGTATTAATGGGGAATACGCAGCAAGTGTATGCAGGTCTTACCTATGGAAAAGGTTCGTTAACAGAGAGTTTTTCGAATCAAGGTTCAAACAGAGGCTTTCGGGTATAGTATAATTATTCATAAAAAGAATGTGCTTTTGGCACATTCTTTTTATGTGTAATTTTCAAATTCATGTTCTTTTACACGCTCATATAAAAATTTATACTTTTTTTGTACAGCATTTAGCTCATAAATACAGCTGTCAATCAAATCAGGGTCTACCACGTTCTCAAAATTGGAATATGCAATGTCTAAATCATTTTGTATCTTGGCTAAGTCGGATAATAAATCAAGATGTTCTTTGTTGCGATATATTTTAAGTGATACTGATTCATCTTTTATCGCTGGTAGCATTTTCATATTACTAAAAAAATCTTTAATCACACTATCCCTGCTTTCTTTCCTAATCCATAATTTAGCTAAATAAAATTAGCCTCCTTATTATAATAAGTACATAGCTTATTCGAATTACCTCTTTTTACTAGTATAGTTCTCTTATGTTAATTATATACATTAAAGTAATATTTTAAACATACTGTCATATATTTATTTATAACTTATTATGTAATAAATCAGTTGAAGGAGTCCTTTAATATGAAATTTAATCAGGCTGCATTACTTATGGTTGTTATGTGTGTTATTGTTCTGGTTATAGTATTTGTAAAAATCAGGATGGAATTTATTATTAATTTTATTTTGAGAATGGTATTTGGTGCCGTTGGAATTTATTTTTTAAATTCACTTTTTATTGAAAAAGGTCTTGATGCAATGGTTGGCATTAATTTTGGAACAGTTGGAGCAATCGGATTACTTGGGATACCAGGTTTTCTTTTAGTATATGCAATAGCTCTGTTTCAATTACTGTAAAAAATAAAATATTTAAAATATAAAAAATAAAATATTTAAAATAGAACTAGACAAATCTAGAAAGCTGTAATATAATAAACGTACTTAGGATAATTCCTAATTCAATAATGCAGTCTGCATTAAATTTTCCCACTTATTAAAGCAAGTACAAAAGAATGATAGGGGTGGTTATTTGGTAAATTTTTAATATTATCTCTTGTGGTATTGATTGCGTTAATTATGGATTTTGCTACAGGTAAGGTGAGCAATAAATTAATAATTATAGGACTATTATTAGGTTTTTTTATTCCCTATATTCAGGATAAAAAAGGCAATATCATAGGATTTTTATTAGGAGCAGCAGCTCCCATTGCTATTTTACTGTTAGTATTTATAATTGGAGGAATTGGCGCAGGTGACATAAAGCTATTTGCGGTGATAGGTGGCTTTATCGGAGTACAGGGAGTACTTAAATGTATGATAACAGCATTTGTTATTGGTGCTGTGATATCTTTCGTAAAAATTCTGGTTTATAAAAATTTCTTTTTTTGTTTCCACAACATAATTCGGTATCTTTCCCAAACTTACAATACAAAAAAATTTCAAATCTATGAAAGAGAAAAATCAAACACGATTCATTTTACATTACCCATGTTCATTAGTATTTTAATATATATAGTAATTTGGTGATAAGCCACCCTTGAAATAATAATGTAACTAAGAAATAAGAATAATAATAATATGTACCGCCTAAAAAATGTAGGTAATAAACATATTATATGGAGGATTGATATGAAAAACAAAATAATAGCAATTTGTGATGGGGAAGCAAGCTATGCTTATAGTTTGGCCGACTATTTCAATCAGAAAAACAGTATTTTTTTTTCAGAAGCATTTACAAGTGAGAACAGCATTTTGGAATATGCAGCGCAGAACTTTGTAGATATCATGTTAATTACTGACAGAATGAGCATTGAATTACTCAATAAAAATAATATTGGATTGCTTGTACTGCTTTCGGAGTATGAGGCTATGAAAGTTGTTCCAAATCAGCTTGCGGTATATAAATACCAGTCGGCAGCAACGATTTTAAAAAGTATTATGAATTATTATGCAGAAAAAGATGATGAACCCTTAGCTATGCTGCATAAAAACTGTAATATTATTGGCGTATATTCTCCTGTCAAAAGAAGCTTAAAAACATCGTTTTGTTTGACATTGGGACAAATATTAGCTAAGGAAAAAGCAGTTCTTTATATTAATATGGAGGAATATTCTGGCTTTTCCTCGGTGCTTGGACAGGAATATAAAGCGGATTTGTCAGATGTAATTTATTATCTTCGTCAGGATAAATCAAACATTTTGATAAAATTAGAGGGAATAGTAGAATCTCTAAATCAATTGGATTATATTCCCCCAGTCGCATCACCAATGGATATCCGGGAAGTAAAAAAGGAAGAATGGCAAAGATTGTTTCGCGAGATTCGAAGAAATAGTAAGTACGAGATCATTGTCATAGATTTTGGAGAAGGGGTTGATGGATTATTGGAATTACTTAGCGAATGCAAACAAGTCTATATGCCAATTCGAGGAGATTATATTTCTAATGCAAAAATTGAACAATTTGAAAAGCTTTTGACGAGAACTGGTTATGGAGAACTGAATTTACATATTAAAAAGATCAAGCTTCCTTACCATAATAGTTTTGGAAACAAAGAATGCTATGCCGAGCAGCTTATATGGAGTGAGCTGGGTGATTTTGTAAGACAGCTTGCCAGATAAGAAATAGGATATAAACTTTTCATTTGTAAGAGTAGACTAAATCTATATGGAGGGAGGCAGGTATGGAAAAGCAGGCAGTAAAATACCTTGAAATCATAAGAGAGCAGGTTTTAAAGGAAATGGATATTTCAAGAGAACTGACAGACATAGAAATATATGAAATGATTGACGGCTTTATTATAGATATTTCAAAGGAAGCGTATATTGGACTTGAAAGTAAAAATATTTTACGTACAGAAGTATTTAACTCTTTGCGAAAGCTTGATATTTTGCAGGAGCTAGTAGATGATAATACGGTCACAGAGATCATGGTAAATGGAACGGATGCTATTTTTGTAGAAAGAGCAGGACATTTATATAGATGGGATAAAGTTTTTCAAAATAAAGACAAGCTTCAAGACGTCATTCAGCAAATTGTAGCAAGAACGAATCGAGTGGTAAATGAATCTACACCGATAGTAGATTCTAGACTAGAAAATGGTGCAAGAGTTAATGTAGTATTGCCTCCGGCTGCAATCAATGGTCCGATTTTAACAATAAGGCGTTTCCCAGATAAGCCTATTACTATGGAAGCTTTATTGCACTGGAATTCAATTACAAAAGAGGCAGCAGATTTTCTCAAAAAGCTTGTTATAGCAGGTTATAATATTTTTATAAGTGGTGGAACGGGTTCTGGTAAGACCACATTTCTGAATGCATTGTCTGATTTTATTCCCAAGGATGAAAGAATTATAACAATTGAAGATTCAGCAGAACTTCAAATTTATGGTATTGAGAATTTGGTTAAGCTGGAAACAAGAAATGCCAATGTAGAGGGTTGTAGTGCAATAACGATTCGAGATTTAATTAAGTGTGCACTCAGAATGCGGCCTGATCGTATTATTATTGGTGAAGTTAGAGGCATAGAAGCAATTGATTTGATACAATGTTTGAACACAGGACATGATGGCTCTTTATCAACAGGACATGCAAATAGTGCTAAAGATATGCTAAGCCGTTTGGAAACTATGATATTAATGGGAATGGATATTCCAATGAATGCAGTAAGGAGGCAGCTTGAATCTGGAATTGATATTATTGTTCATCTTGGAAGACTTCGCGATAAGAGCCGAAAGGTTTTGGAAATTGTTGAGATAACAGGATTTAATAATGGAGATATTATAACAGCTCCCTTGTTTTTGTTTGAAGAAGCCTCCGATAGTACCAGTGAAAAGGTTGTTGGAAATCTAAATATGGTAGGAGAACTAGAAGGTATGGGAAAGCTTAAAACAGCAGGAATCAGGCTGTAAGTAAAGAGGGCAGGGAGGGTAATAATGATTGATTATAATCGGTATCAATTTACAAGGCTAGAAACAATTCTTTACATAGGTGAGTGGATATTAATCAGCAGTGTGATAGGCTGGCTGTTTTATAGATCAATAATTGCTATTGTTATTTTATTTTTTTTTATTAAATTTTTTATAGATGATAAAAAAATTTTTTTAATGGAAAAACGAAAAACAGAACTAAATGAACAGTTTAACGAGGCGATAAACAGTCTATCATCTGCCCTGTCAGCAGGTTATTCTGCCGAAAGTGCATTTCTGGAAATATATGAAGATTTACAATTGATTTATTCTAAGGATGCTCTAATTATGAAAGAATTAAGTTATATCAATAAGAAGCTGCAAATGAATGAAACAATTGAAAAGCTATTAAAAGATTTAGCAATAAGAAGCAATGATGAAGATATTAAGAGCTTTTCTGAGGTCTTTTCAATTGCTAAGAAAGCTGGAGGTGACTTTATTGCAATTATTGACATGACAACAAACAGCATTAGTGGAAAAAGTGAGGTAAAAAGAGAAATTAATGTTTTATTATCCAATAAAAAGCTTGAGCAAAAAATTATGAATATGATACCGGTTGGTATTATTTTATATGTTGGCAGTACTTCGCAAGGTTACTTTAATGTTTTATATAAAAATGCTTTTGGCATCATTATTATGACAATTTGTCTTGGAATTTACATAGGTGCATATTTATTAGGCAGAAAAATAGTAAATGTGGAGGTGTAATATGATAATCGCAATACTAGTTTCCTTTTTAATAGTTTTTGTAACATTTCGTAAAATAGAAATAAAACAGTACGAACCTGTCGGTAAGCTAGTGATTCCTTTTTACAGGTTAAGTGCTTTTATTGTAGAAGCGAGCTTTAAAAGTAAATCTGGTTTTTTAAAAAGGAGGATTCTAAAGTCTCAGGTAGTAGACAGCTTAAAGCAAATTAACCCGACAGACCGTTCTTATCATCATATTAAAAAATATTACGTGGAAAAAATAGCTACATCATTCATGGTAATATTTGCAGGAAGTATCTTGGCGTTCATAGCAATTATCAGTCAAAGAGACAGCCGAATCATTATAGAAGATAAGTATCTCGAAAGAGGAACCTTTACACAGGGTTCAAACACACAAAAATTGACAGTTTCAGTTGAAGACGAGCTTCTCAATCAAGAGGTTTTAATAAAAATTGATGAACAGCAATTAACAAAAGCGCAAGTATTTAAAATGTTTGATAAGACGAAAGAATGGATTGACTCACAAATTCTTGGCAAGAATACCTCTCTTATGGAGGTTAGAAATAATCTAAAGCTTCCATCCTTTATGGAAGGAGTGCCAGTTAAGATTAATTGGGAAACAGACAATTATGAAGTGTTAGGAAGCAATGGTGAAGTAAATAACGAAGAGATAAATGAAGAAGGTGTTGTGGTAAATTTAACAGTCATTCTAACTTATCAATCCGATACAAAATCCTATGATATACAGGTAAAGGTTCTTCCACCTCTTCTTTCAAAAACTGATATTTTACTAAAAGAAATTTTGAAAAAAGTACAGATTGCCAATCAAGACGGCGTTACAAAACAATATCTGGAACTTCCCCAAGACATTAATGGAAAACTGATTGACTGGGGGGAAAAGAAGACAAATCCAGGCCGTATTGTATTAATTATTGGCATCATAGCTTCAATCGTTATTTATTGTGGTAAGGATAAAAATCTAGAGGGAAAAGTAAAAAAAAGAGAGAAAGAGCTTTTATTGGATTATCCTAATATTGTAAGTAAGCTTACTCTTTTATTGGGTGCAGGTATGACAGTGAAAAACGCTTGGCAAAAAATTGCGCTTGATTATCGGGAAAAAAAAGAGAAAGACTTAAAATATTATCGCTATGCTTATGAAGAAATGTTAATAGCGTATTATGAATTAGTAGGCGGCGTATCTGAAGTAAAAGTCTATGAAAACTTTGGAAAAAGAACCAAGAATCAAAGATATATAAAATTAACAGCACTGATTACACAAAATTTAAGGAAAGGATCAAGAGGTTTATCAGAGATTCTTGAAAATGAAAGCAAGGAAGCATTTGAGGAGCGTAAAGCTTATGCAAAAATAATAGGAGAGGAAGCTAGTACAAAGCTTATGTTGCCTATGTTTTTAAATTTGATATTAGTTTTAATCATGATTATGATTCCAGCATGTATGTCCTTTCAAATGTAATATATTAAAACGAAAATAGGAGGAAAAAATGAATATAGTTAAAAGGTTTATGAAAGAAGAAGATGGAGTAGGAGTAGTAGAGGTGATCTTAATTCTAGTGGTATTAATTGGATTAGTTATTATATTTAAAAGACAGTTAGGTGAATTAGTCAATAGTATCTTTAACAAAATAAATTCGGATGCTTCAAGTATTTATAGCTAAATCAAAATTTATTATCTGATTTTAAATTATTTGATAAAAGAGGGTAAGAGGAGGAGATATGGTAGGTACAAAATATTATAGGAAAGGGCATATAACGGTATTTTTAAGTCTGATTCTTACCCTTATATTATCTTTAGTATGTACGACAATTGAAAGTGCCAGACTTCAAGGGGTTATCATGCAGCTTCAAAACATTACAGACATGGGAATATTTTCAACTTTTAGTGAATATAACAGGGATTTATTAGAATTGTACGATTTATTTTTCCTTGATATGGGATATGGAACAAACGATGGCACGAGCGAGCGTGTGAATATGCGATTAAAAGAATTTACTGAATATAATATTAATGTGAATAAGGACTTAGGACTTCTATCTATGTTTCGTCGGGCAGATATGTTAAGAGCCAATATAAACGAGGTGTCAACAAATCAATATGTTTTGGCAACCGATAAAAATGCAAAAGCTTATTATAGTCAGGCCGTTTCTTATATGGAGGACAAATTGGAAATATCACTGGTACAAAAATTACTTTCTCAATATGACAGCAGTATTACAGAAAAGCAGGATATTTTTGAAAATTACGAAAAGAGTAGTAGTTTGATGGAGGCTGATATAGAAAATAAAAAGGTAGAATATGAAGTGGAATACGAAGCAGCGTTAGAGGAGGCTAAGGGTGATCTAAGTAAGGTAGAAATAGAGAAACCAAGAGAAGTCTCTAATCCAGTGGATACAATAAAAGAATTAAAAAAATTATCTATACTGGATTTGGTGATAGAAGATTTGTCAAATGTATCCAATAAAAACATAAGAAATCAGGTAGAACTTCCGTCAAAAAGGCAATTAAAAAAAGGTGATGCAACCTTTCAGGTTAAAACAGAAAGCTTATTTAATCAGGTTCTTTTTAATGAGTATTTAATCGAGAAATTTCCTAATTATTTAAGTGATTCCAGTAATGATAATCAGGAGGGATTAGATTATCAGGCAGAATATATTTTATGTGGCAAAAAAAGTGACAAGGTAAATCTAGAAATGGTGGCAGAGAAATTACTGTTAATAAGAGAAGGAATCAATTTTTCCTATTTATTAACACATCGGCAACATGAAGCAGAAGTCTTAGCTACGGCAATTCTTTGGTACGCACCAGCACTGGCACCAGTATTGGCATTGCTTATTTTACTTGCCTGGGCGTTTGCGGAAAGTGTAATAGAAGTGAGAATGCTTTTTTCTGGAAAAAAGGTTCCCCTGCTTAAAAGTTCACAAAATTGGATTCTGGATCTTAATAATCTTGATAAATTAGCTGATATGCTAGACAGTGGTGAGACTGACGAAGGGGGGCTTGATTATGAGGGGTATTTAAAGCTTATAACGTATTTTAGTAATGTAAAAAATAAGACAATGAGAAGCCTTGATTTAATTGAATTAACAATACAGTCTAAGACAAATAAGAATTTCAAGATTGATAATTGTACACAAGCATTTACTACGACAATTGATTATAAGGCAGAGGGGCTTTTTTTAAGATTACCTTTTAAAACGATTGAAAGAGGAAGTAAAAGTTATCGTTACTCTATTACCAGAGATTTTTCGTATTACTAAAAAGGAGGTGAATGAAGATGCCCTTTCATGGCAGCAATCAATATATAAACAACAATTACAAAAAAATTCAAAAAAATAACTCTCTCCAAACACTTCGTTCGATATCATCCCCAAATGATAGAAAGCATTATAATCATGAAAGGGTGTCTTCATTCACCTTTGTTAAGGCAAGCCTTACAGTAGAAACAGCTTTAGTTCTGCCTATTTTTATGTTTGCTATATGTTTTATGATGTACTTTACGGAAGTAGTAAGAATTCAGGCAGAAATCGTAAATGAACTATATAAACAAGGTAAACATTTGGCTCTCTATTCCTATGTATATAATCAGATAGAATGCAATAGTATTATAGACTCTGGCAAAATAGAAAATTTAGTAACTGGTTCTCTTAGCAATTTATATGTAAAAGATCAAGTAAAAAAAGAGCTTGGAGAGGATTATTTTGCAAATAATAATATAGATAATGGAATGAGTCTCATATTGTCATCCTATATAAAAGAAAATGATATGATAGATATTATAGCTATTTATAAGATTCGGATACCCTGTAATTTCTTTCATCTCAAAAACATTGCAGTTATTCAAAGAGCAAGAATCAGAGGCTGGATTGGCTTTGAAGGTACAAATGACAGTAATACAGAGGAAGAAATTGTATATATCACAGAAAAAGGAAGTGTTTACCATAAAGACAAATCATGTACCCATATTAATCTGTCTATATCATATGTATCAATGGATAAAATTAAGAATATTAGAAATAAAGAAGGTGGAAAATATTATAAATGTGAGATTTGCGGCGACGAATCCAGTTATAGAGCGGTATATATAACAAATACAGGAAATCGATACCACAGTAAGAAAGATTGTGGGGGTATTACCAGAGATGTTATAGCTGTACCAATTTCACAGGTAGGGAAAAGAAAAGCTTGCTCGAGATGTGGTAACTAAAAGGAGGATCATATGAACTTAAATGAAATATTGGTTACTGGCTTGCTTTTAATTGCTGGAATCATAGATATAAAATATAAAAAAGTTAATATTTTATTATTATTTCTTTATATAATAATTGGAATTATAAGTGATTTATATTATCAAAAGCTATCTCTTATGTCGATACTGGGGGGAATCACAATTGGTGCAGCAATAGTTGTAATTGCTATGATTACACAAGGGAGGATAGGTAAAGGCGATGGAATGGTTTTGATTGTGACAGGATTATTTTTGGGATTTTTTGATAACCTGTTTTTGCTTTTTTCGGCAGCCTTTCTGGCAGCCATACTAGGAGCTATATTGTTAATAATGAAAAGAGTAAATAAAAATTATGAAATGCCGTTTATTCCGTTTTTGTTTATTGCATGGATAGGAGATTTAATATTATGGAGTTAAAGGGAAGCTTTACTGTAGAAGCAGCATTAGTTATGCCGCTTGTCTTAGGCGCTATTATAATACTTATTTATATGAGCTTTTTCTTGCACGACAGGGCAGTTATATGTGAAGGAGCCATTATTTTAGCAAACCGTTATACCAATGAGAACAATATAACCAATGAAGCAATAAAGCAACAGCTAGTTAAAGCAAGCAATGAATTAATTAATAAAAAAGTAATTATAACAAGTGATCTATCTACTATCATAACAGTTACAAATAATAAAATCTTGGTTTCTTGCAGCGGAAGTTTTATGTTTCCCAATATGTATGTAGTATCATCTATTTTCTCTAATAAACAATTTTGGATCACTACTGAAAAATCAATGCCAAGATATAAGCCCATAGAATTTATTAGAAACTGTAATAAGGTGAAAAAACTGATTCATTCAGTTCTAAATTGAGGGGTATAAGTATGAAGCGAGAATTTAAAAGAGATTTAAATAACAATTATATGATATTAAGTGAGGATGCATTTAAGTCAATGGAAGATTATAGAGTAAGAATGCTGATTTCAAACAAAATACTATTTATTTTACCCTGTAATATAAGAAAATTTGATGGGTTAGTAAAATACTATTATGAAATCACCTCTAAGCATCCAATAAACCGTGTTTTCAATAAGAAAAAAATTGGCAGAGAGGTACTTAATATTATTTTGGGAAGCTTTTTAAAAGTATTAGATAGCAGTATCGATTATTTATTAAATCCAAATGATTTTATTTTAGATCCTGAATATATCTATATGAATATTGAAAGCAATGAAATATTCTTTTGCTATATGCCGGGTCATGAAGCTGATATTAGTAAAAGTTTTAGTGAACTGAGTTCCTATCTATTGGAAAATATAGATCATGATGATAAGCATATAGTTGCTATTACATATGAGCTATATCGCCAGACTTTGAATGATAATTACTGTTTAAGAGATATTTTGTATTCTATTACAGAGAGTACAGCAGCAGAATCTAAATTGACTGAAACCGTTCAGGAAGAAATGGCTATTAGTACAGATTATGCAGATATGCAGTATCAGAAAGAGGAAGAAGAAAAGTCAAGGAAAAAGAAATATAACATAAAACCCAGTTACTTTTTTTGTGGATTAGTTATTGTAAGTGCTTTAGCCTTTTTGATTTATGATACAACAATAAATAGGAAGATTTTTAAGGGCATTTCATTAAATTACGACCTGTTGCTTCAAATAGGGGGCATGATATTGATTGTTGCAGTAATAACTGCGTATGTTCTATGGAGAAAATATCTGATCATGCAAGAAGCAAAGGAGGAAGATAATATGATTATAATACCAGATAATAAGAGATTAGAGAGTAATAATAAAGAACAAGAAGTATTTAATAAGGAAAAAGTTAATCAAGATTGGTTTCACTATGATCGTATTGATTCAGAGGAGATATCCATGGAAGATAAGGAGTCAATGACCCAGACGCAGACTTATGGCAATACAGTATTATTGGCCTATAAAACAGTAAATTCAAAGCTGATTTCTACTAAAGATAATTATAATAATTTTGAGCTTTCAAATGACTCTTTTTTAATTGGAAAAATGGAGGATCATGTAGATGGAGTCATTAATGATAAATTAATCAGCAGGATACATGCTGAAATAAGAAAAAATAACGGAAAATATTACCTTACTGATTTAAATTCTACTAACGGTACCTATCATAATGAAAGAAGGCTTGAGGCAAATGAAACTGTAGAAATTAATCCGGAAGATAGGATACGCTTTGCTACTGTAGAATATGTGTTTTGCTAAATTAATATAGAAATATTTGAATTTTCATCCATAAGTGTTTGATTGACATATCTTTTAGAAAGTGATAAGGTCTTTTTAACAGGAAAAGGAAAGAGGCATAAAATGTTAAAAGAAGCTTATGACAGAATCGTGAGAAATTCAATCATTACGAACACGTTTATTTTGATTAATATAATAGTTTTTATGGTGTTGGAAATACGTGGTTCTACATTAGATACGGAATATATGTTAAATAACGGTGCAGCCGTTTCACTTCTTATTGTAGATTATGGACAGTATTATCGCTTATTTACATCTATGTTTTTACACTTTGGCGTTGAGCATATATTTAACAATATGCTGGTTCTGTTTTTTCTGGGGGATAATTTAGAAAGAGCAATTGGACATATAAAATTTATTATTATTTATTTGCTAAGCGGCTTAGGAGCTAGTATACTATCTTGTGCTTTTAACTACATAAGAGGTGAAGTAGTAGTATCGGCAGGTGCATCTGGAGCAATATTTGGAGTAATTGGAGCTTTATTTTATGTTGTACTAATTAATAAGGGACGATTGGAAAATGTAACGATAAAAAGACTCGGAGCAATGATTGTATTTAGTTTATATCTTGGATTTACAGAAGCAAGTATAGATAATGCTGCGCATATTGGAGGGGGGATCTGTGGTATTCTCATAGCAATTGTCTTATATAGAAAGAAAAAAGCTTCTTGCTGTTTTGACGATGATATTATACAATAATAGATATGATTATAGACAAATAGATTGATTTGATTGCTAAAATGCACGTAGGAGGTTATGATGAGAATTAATATATATTATGGTGGAAGAGGACTCATGGATGATCCTACTTTATATGTTATTAATAAGATGCAGCAGGTTTTTGACGAGCTGAGAGTTGAGACAGTGAAGTATAATTTATATGAACAGAAAAACAATATTATGACCTTGCCGCAGACACTTAAGGAGGCAGATGGAATTATATTGGCTTCAACAGTTGAATGGCTTGGAATTGGCGGTTATATGCAGTTATTTTTAGATGCATGTTGGCTTTATGCAGACAAAGAAAAGCTGAGTAAGGTATATATGCAGCCTGTCGTTATGTCTACAACATATGGGGAAAGAGAGGCAAGCCTTACTCTTTCTAATGCATGGGCTTTACTTGGTGGGTTAGAATGCAATGGAATTAGTGGATATGTAGATGATTTAGCTAGCTTTGAAGTTAATGAAGAATATTCTACATTAATTGAGAAAATAGCAGAAAATTTATATCGTGCAATCTCTCAGCGTCTAAAGAATATGCCAACAAGTAATATGGCGGTAAAACAAAATGTGTTAAGAAAAAAAGGAATTGAGTTATCACCGCAAGAAACGGAACAGCTCTCCAAATATGCCTCTGACGACAGGTATGTTAAGAAACAAAAGAAAGACATTGAAGAACTAGCTAGTTTGTTTAAAACGAAATTAGATTTAAAGGATACTTCGTTTGAAATTGAATATATTAACGATTTTAAACAACATTTTGTACATTCTAATGATAAAACTGCAAGCTTTTTAATCGAGATTAGTGACAAGCAAAAAAAACTTGTTTTAGATGTTGATAAGGATGAATTTAATTGCTACTATGGAAACAAAGAAAATGTTGATGTTTCAGTTAAAGTTTCAAGAGATGTATTCGAAAATATCTTAAACGGAAGAATGACATTCCAAAGGGCATTTATGTCGGGTGAAATGACAGCTAAAGGTGATTTTAAGATACTCCGTTTATTGGATGAAATGTTTACATTTTAGGTAAATAATCATGCTGCTGATATCTGGTTATGAAAGCATTGGACTAGAATGCCCACGACGTAAGCCGTGGGTGTCAATTTTAACATTGTAAATGAATAGGTAAGGTTATATAAAAGGTAGTTCCTTTATTTACTTGTGATTTAAATGTAATAATTCCGTGGTGTGATTCGATTACTTTTTGACAAATGGAAAGACCTAAACCAGAGCCATTTTCTTTATGAGTGATAAAAGGTTCAAATACACTACTTTGATATTCGGGTGGAATTCCGCACCCATTATCTGAAATTTGTATCTGGATATTTTCTTGATCCTTGCAAAAAGCAGTAATTGATATAGATCCATTTTCAGGATTAATCGCATCTTTGGCATTTTTGAGAAGATTTGATATTACCTGTCGTATTTTAACAGGATCACCAGTCATGGTTGGAAGTGATTCACTAAAATTACATGAAAATGTTTTGGCGGATGTCTTAAAATCATTACATACGCCTGTGCAAATGGAATCAAGCAGTTCACGAATGTTAAATTCAGTTATATTCAAAGTGTTACTTTGATTATATGTAGAGAGTTCATCGAGCAGTAATCGAACATATTGAATGTCAGCCATAGTCTCATTCCAAAACTTAAAAGTTTTTACTTCAGGGTGCTGAGATTCAATCAATTGCAAGGAACTGTTGATTAATGTAATAGGATTTCTAAGTTCATGTGAAAATTTACTAATATTAAATTTGTATTCTTCAATAATTTTTAAAATTAGACAGTTAAATTCGGGACTTATTTTCATCAATTTCTCCATTTTCTGCCTATCGTCGTTATTTAACATTTAATAATCACCCCAATTAAGTCTAGCATTAAACTATAAATAATACAAACAAATTAATGTAACAAAATGTGACACACCAAGTAAGGAGACAGTGAAATGAAGGATAATAATTGTATTTTCTGCAAAATATCAAATGGTGATATCCCATCAAAGGCTATTTACGAGGATCAAAGTTTTAAAGTCATTTTAGACATAGGGCCTGCTAGCAAAGGTCATGCACTTATTCTGCCTAAGGCGCATTATGCTAATATCTATGAATTGGATGAAGAAACAACAAAAAGAGCATTTCTTTTGGCAAAAAGGATGGCTGAAAAAATGACAAAAGCTCTTGAGTGTGATGGATTTAACATTGTCCAAAATAATGGAACAGCTGCAGGTCAAACGGTTCCTCATTTTCACATTCACCTGATTCCGCGATATCAAGATGATGATGCACAGTTAGGATGGCAGACACATAATATTTCAACGGAAGAAATTGAAAAAATTGTTAAAATAATAACAAAATAATCTCTAATAATACCATAAGCCTTAGACTTTTTTTGGCTTATGGCATTATTTTATGTTAAGCTTTTTATTAAGTTAATAATAATGTCAATTGAGTCAGCCTGCTTACTGTTTGACATGGCATTTATATAGGTTGCTTTGTTCGTATAAACTTCATTAATTGTATCGATTAATTGCATAGTGTCCAAGCTTTCCTCCTCAAGTACTGCACTAAAGCCTTGCTTTTGAAAAGACTTAGCATTGAGTATTTGATCACCTCTGCTGGCCGCTGCTGATAAAGGGATTAATACATTCGGCTTTTTTAAAGCCAACAATTCACAAATTGCATTCGCACCTGCTCTGGATACAACAACATCAGTCATTGCAAACAAATCCTTTAATTCTTCTTTGACATATTCAAACTGAATATATCCAGTTATATGATTAAGAGAAGAATCCTGCTTACCCTTTCCACACAAATGTACAATCTGATAGTTTTCTAATAGTTTTGATAATGCATCGCGTATGGCATTATTAACAGCAACCGCTCCCATACTTCCGCCAATTACCATGATAACAGGCTTGTTAGCAGTAAAATTACAGAACTTTAAACCGGATAACCGATTGCCTAAAAGCAGCTCTTGGCGAATAGGAGAACCTGTCAATACAGCTTTTCCTGATGGTAAATAAGGTATCGTTTCTGGGAAATTACAGCATACTTTATTGGCAAAAGGTAATGATAGTTTATTTGCCAGACCTGGTGTCATGTCAGACTCATGTATAATAACAGGTATTTTACGGCGCTGAGCAGCATAAACAACCGGAACAGAAACAAAGCCTCCTTTAGAAAAAACTATATCAGGCTTGAGTTTATTCATTAATCTTATAGCTTCACTACATCCCTTTAATACCTTAAATGGGTCTGTAAAATTTTTAATATCAAAATAACGTCTTAGCTTTCCAGAGGATATGCCAAAGTAGGGAACATGAAAGTCACTGATTAGTTTCTTTTCAATACCATCATAGGAACCGATGTAATTTATTTCATATCCGGCTTCTTTAAGCTTAGGAATAAGTGCAATATTAGGTGTTACATGTCCGGCAGTACCTCCGCCAGTTAGTATAATTTGTTTCATAAACAAGCTGCCTCCAAGTTATTTTGTTGCCTGGCGAAGAGCTATGGCTAGCTGGTCAGGACAAGAAGTAGAACGAGAACCGCATTTGATTCCCTCTAGTCGCTTGATAGCTTCATCAACATTCATACCTTCTACCAAACGAGCAACACCCTGTGTATTGCCGGAACATCCGCCAATAAATTCAACAGACTTTATTTTAGAATCTTCTATTTCAAAATTTATCGCTTGTGAGCAGACTCCTTTAGTTTTATAAATCATTAAAAGACCTCCTTAGATAACATTAATTTAAAGTATAACAAAAATATATTAAATATACTAGGTTATTAACAAAAATTTTGTTATAATAACTATAAACATAAATGAATAAAAATAAGATAGAAAAGATACAGATGAAGGAGAACAGTATGAGTATTACAGGTATTATTGGAGCAATGGAAGAAGAGGTAAATATTCTTAAAAGTAAAATGCAGGTAGAAACAATTATCAAAAAAGCATCGATGGAGTTTTATAAAGGGACTTTAAATGAAAAAGAGGTTGTAATTGTAAGAAGCGGTATCAGCAAAGTGAATGCAGCGGTTTGTACGCAAATATTAGTAGATGATTTCAAAATAGACCGTGTAATTAATACGGGAATAGCTGGTTCTTTACATAATAAAATTAACATTGGTGATATTGTAATTTCAAATGACGCAATGCAGCATGATGTGGATGCGACTGGATTTGGCTACGAGCTAGGAGTGATTCCGAGAATGGAAACCTCTGTATTCAAAGCAGATGAGGCTTTAATCACAATGGCTAAAAAGATATGTGAAAGAGAAATTCCTGAGATTAGCGCACATGTAGGACGAGTGGTTACCGGGGATCAGTTTATCTCAGACAGGACAGTAAAGGAGAGGATAGAAACTACATTTCATGGATACTGTACTGAAATGGAAGGTGCGAGTATAGCACAGGTAGCATATTTAAATCAGATTCCGTTTGTAGTTCTTAGGGCTATTTCGGATAAGGCGGATGACAGTGCAAATGTCGATTATCCTACTTTTGAGAAAAAGGCAATTGAGCATTCTGTAATATTAGTAGAGAATATGCTTAAAGAGCTGTAAAAATGTCGTAAAGCATGATAAATACTGAGAATTTGTAAAACGATTTATCTGTCCCCTATCTTTTTTTTCAATAAATTATAAGCTATAATTCTTATAAGTATTGAAGAGAAGAAAGGGGATATTTATTTTGGAAGAACTGTTAAAAGGGGAAATAGTAAAAACGTTTATTATTGCTGCAACTGTGTTTGGAGTTGCTGTAAAAGTGGTTCAAACATTTATTTTAATTAATCTTGTAGAGGAATCAGAAAATATACCAACTGCAAAAAATAAATTAATTAAGCAGATGAAACTTAAGTTTGAAAATTGTTATAGATTAAATCTTGGTGTAAATAACGTGAAAGCTTTTGTGGATAAATATATACACAAGTATAAAATATGTGGAATAAATATAAATCATTTAGAACGTATTCCAATTATTATTACATGGATATGTGCAGTGGCAGGTATTGGGTGCGGTTGTATCTGCTACTTACAAAATTATAGTGTAAAAGTGGGATCTCTTTATGAAATATATGGAGTTGGCTCTGCAGTGATTCTAAAGTTGACAGAGATTATTTTAGATGCTCCCTATAAAAAAAAAGTATTGTACATAAACTTGATTGATTTTTTTGAAAACTCGTTGCAAATTCGTCTGATGCAAGATGTTAAAAAAATTGCAGCAGTTAGTAACGAAATAGAAGAAGAGATGAACGAGATGCCTGTCATACAAGAACTAAAAGGGGAACAAAGAAACCAAGAGGCAATTTTGCATTACAGAAAAAAAGAAAAAGAAAGTAAAGAAGAAGAAAAAAAGGCTTCTGATAAAAATGCAGAGGCCATTATAGAGGATGTAATTAGCCAATTTTTATCTTGATTAAATGAAACTACTTTGCTAAAATAAAAATTGATGTATCGTAACGTTATACGAAGCAGTTGGTAAATTGAATTAAGACATGATAATTTGACAAGTGCGTATAAACTGCAATTTTAATAAAGGAGTGTTTACAAATGGCAAATAAAGTTACATTTGACTATTCAAAGGCTTCAACATTTATAAATGATGCTGAGGTTAATATGATGAGCGGTCTAATGGAGGCAGCAAAGGAGCTATTATTATCAAGAAAGGGTGCCGGAAATGATTTTCTTGGGTGGATTGATTTACCGGTTGATTATGATAAAGCAGAATTTGCAAAGATTCAAAAGGCAGCAGGAAAGATACAAAATGACTCTGATGTTCTTTTAGTAATCGGTATTGGAGGTTCTTATTTAGGAGCCAGAGCAGCAATTGAATTTTTAAGACACAGCTTCTATAATTCCATATCCAAAGAAACAAGAAAAACTCCTGAGATATACTATGTTGGAAACAACATTAGCAGCGCTTATATTAAGCACTTAATGGATGTATTGGAAGGAAAAGATTTCTCTGTTAATATTATTTCAAAATCAGGGACTACGACTGAGCCCGCTATTGCTTTTCGTGTATTTAAAAAGCTTCTTGAAGAAAAATATGGAAAAAAAGAAGCTGCACAAAGAATTTACGCAACGACTGATAAAGCGAAGGGAGCTTTAAAAATGCTTGCGACAGAAGAAGGTTACCAGACCTTTGTGGTACCTGATGATGTAGGCGGAAGATTTTCGGTATTAACAGCAGTTGGTCTGCTTCCAATTGCCGTAAGTGGAGCGAATATTACAAAGCTTATGGAAGGAGCAGCAAGTGCAAGAGCAAGAGCATTAGAAAATAAATTTGAAGAAAACGACTCATTGCAGTATGCAGCCATACGAAATATTTTATTAAGAAAAGGTAAACAGGTAGAATTTGTAGCCAATTATGAACCTAGCTTACATTTTGTATCAGAATGGTGGAAGCAGTTATTTGGTGAAAGTGAAGGAAAGGATCAAAAGGGCATCCTTCCAGCAGCAGTTGATTTGACTACTGATTTACATTCAATGGGACAGTTTATTCAGGATGGTTCAAGAATTATGTTTGAAACGGTTCTTAATGTTGAAGTATCTAAATATGAGATTATATTAGAAAAAGAACCGGTTGACTTAGATGGACTTAATTATCTGGCAGGAAAGAGTGTTGATTTTGTAAACAAGAGTGCTATGAATGGAACAATATTAGCACATACTGACGGTTCTGTTCCAAACCTATTAGTCAATATTCCAGAGCAAAATGAGTTCTATTTAGGTGAATTATTCTATTTCTTTGAATTTGCTTGTGGTGTCAGTGGTTATCTGCTAGGAGTGAATCCATTCGATCAACCGGGAGTAGAAAGCTATAAGAAAAATATGTTTGCCTTACTTGGCAAACCAGGCTATGAAAAAGAAAGAGAAGAACTATTAAAGAGATTATAAAATAATTTAAATTTAAAAACCTTTTAATTGAGTATTGTGATTCTAATCAATTAAAAGGTTTTTGCATTAGTAATTTATTTATGAATAAAAATTTTAATAACAACATTTATAAAACGACAATACAACTAATAATAGAGCTTACCAAAGCTAAAAGCTGTTTGGTATCATTTGTCCAGATATCGTGAACGCTAGAGCGCTCATAACTGATAATACCCATTAAAACATTGTTTGAATCTCTTAATAAGCATTGATAATAGGAGGAAGATGTGCTTTGGGAAAAATAATTATAAATGCGGTGAAAGGAGAATTCTATATTCTTGATATTGGTGACCAGATAAGCTTCAATCTCTGAAAACTGTTCTAAATACTCTGCTTGGAATAGTATAGGCAATGGTAAGATTATATTGTCATTCATATCAGTTACATGGTTGGTGGCTTTTGGTATATATATAGTAATATTTTGCAAATTACAAAAACCTTTTAAGGCTTGTAACACATCATCCATTGCCAAATTTCCTCTGCAATATAACTGAGCTATTTTTTTCTTAATATCTAATAATGTAGAATTAGTAGTATGAATTTTTTGGGTTAGTATAGAGTTATCATTTTCATTACAGGTAACCGGGCCGTGTAAATTGTAATCATATATGATGTAGCGTGATTTCCCCTTATTTTTAGCTATATAAAGAGAATAATCTGCCAGTTTAAACAACTGCTCATAATCTTTTGCATCTTTTGGATAACAGGATACACCCATAGAGCAGCCAAGCTGAAAGGTAGAAAGCTTTTCTCGATAGAGCCATTGAATATTAGCACGAATAGAACGCAACATATTACGAAGAAGCTTTTCTGTCTCCACATTTTCCAGAAAAATGAGAAACTCATCTCCCCCAATGCGCCCCACCACTCCATGCTTTTGTATCGTATTTTTAATAATTGTGGACACTGCTTTTAAAATATCATCTCCAAACAAATGTCCAAAAGTATCATTACATTGCTTGAAATTATCTAAATCAAGTATGAGTAAGTAGACGGTGTAATTAGGCTTGTTTTTAAGACTGTTTTGTGCATATTTTGTAATTTCATACTTATTTAAAAGTCCGGTTAACTCATCCTTATATAAATGATCGGCAAATCGGTTTTCTTTATTTTGATAGATGGTATTATATAAAACCCATACGCCTATTACAATCTTTTTATCTTGTTCGTTTTTAATCGTAAGTCCCTTTATTTTGGTAGATTCAAATATTTCACCATCTGTTAAAATACTGGTGGCGATTTGATATTCAAAACTATCTTTGCAATTTTCTATTGAAACGCAAAACTCCATAAAATCATCCAAATCTACTTTAGAGATAAGGTTGCTGTTTATAGTTTTTTGTTTCCAGTCTGCAAAATCTCCGTTGTATCTAATAATATTTTGAGAATCATTAATCCAATAAAATTGAAAATAGTTCGTCTCGGGGTTGTATTCAAAAATATTATCACCATCTAAAGTAAATAAGGTGCGATATTTCTTAATTTCATATTCTAACTTAAAATGTTCTTCTATAATATCTGATAAATATTGAAATTCAATTTTAATTAACCGGTTTTGATTCATATATGTAAAATTAAGAAGCATATGATGATATTCATTATCGCGATACAGGATAGAAAAAACATCAATAATATTTTTGACTTGAGCGATGTCTTCAATGCATTCAGATAATCTGTTCCTATCATTTGGAAGTACAACTTTATAAATAGAATAAAATAAATCATTTCCAATTAGAGTATAAAAAGATTGATTGCCAAATTGAAGTGTTAGTTTTAAATCAGTAATAGCAATAGGAATTCTAGAATTTGAAATCGAATGAAAATTTATGTTTTGCATTTAAATTCACCTCTCTAAATAAGAATCCCCAAATTAGGATAATAAACCAAGATTAACGTTATATTAATTATTATATACGTTTTATTTAAGTAAGTATAGTGTTGGATTAAATGATATCAACTTTGAAAGTAAATGCAGAAAAATAAGTTTTATATTACTTTACTTTTAATACAAGTTATTAATAGTGAAATTAATCCTCCTCAATAATTTGTATTTCAAGATAATCGAAGTCTATTCTATCCACAAAGGCATCTTGGTTAAATCGAGTCTTACTATGTCGTTTAAATTCATCAATCGTAGAGTTAAGCCATATTGGTTTGCTTAAGTCGAAGCCATAACAAACTTGTTCCAGTGCATTAAATATTTTATGAGTACGAGTATCCTTAGTAGGATCCTCAATGGTAATATCTTTTATTAAATGGTTATTTGTGTATATTTTAGCCCATAAGCGAAACATGAAAAATCTCCTTCCAGTCCGATGTTAGTAAAAGGGGAGTTTTCTTGATATATCAAGTGTTCCCGGAGTTTACGTTTTTATTTTTAAAGTGATAAGCTGCTCAAAACATTATTGAATTTTACATAAAAGAATGTCTGGCTGAGTAACTTGCAATTTCATACGGAGTCACGTTTATTATTATACTTGTGATTAAACCAATATTCAAGGCAATGTTTTTAAGTTACTGAAAATTTCAACACAATAGTGTGGTTAACTAGCACTCTCTTTATCTATCACAGGGAGTAGCTGATTCTGGGGCTTTGTGAGCACAAAAAGAGAGCAAACTTAAACTTTATTCTACGCTTTTTCGATAATGAAGCGGTGACATTCCATAATATTTCTTAAACAGCTTACTAAAATGATATACATCCTCATACCCTACCTGATTGGCTATTTTCTTAATACTGTCAGCGTTTGTGACAAGCAGCATTTCCTTTGCCTTTTCAAGCCGTATCTTGATTAAATAATTAATCGGAGATTCACCCGTTTCATCCTTGAATATTTTGGATATGTAAACAGAACTTAAGTACATATTCTGAGCAATCGCATCCAGTGATATTTTTTCATTATAATGAGCATCCAGATAGCTGATAATCTGATGTACAACGTCACTTTTATAATGGCTGTCAAAATGATAACCCTCTTGCTTGGGTGCAGGCTCTGTATTCTGCCGTATGATGAGCAATAGAAATTGAATCAGATATGCTTTAATCATAAAATACTTACCAACCTGATTTGTCTCATTTTCAGCAAGCATGGCGTAGCAGTATTTGAGCAGTTCCTGACGAAGCTTGCTGTCGGTGTGCATGATACAATCACCATTTTTTAGAGAAACCGTATTAGCTGGCATATTTTTAAAATGAAAATCCGTAAAACCTGCAAAAAATTCAAAGGTAGGTTCCCTATCATTTATTACAATATTATTATGATTGATTCCTGCGTTACAAATAAGCAAATCACCGGCCTGTACCTCGTAGGTAATCCCCTCCACAAGATAGTGTCCTTTGCCAGACATTATAAAGGTAATTTCGGTAAAATCATGGTTATGATAACGAGAATTCTTCGTCATTCTTCCTTTACTTACAAATAATACCGTTGGATTTAGATCATTGTAAGTAATGTCAAATCTACAGTCACACATAAATTCCTCCATTTGTACGATTTTTGCGTACTTACCAGTAGCTGAAAAAGGTATTCTTTCACTCAAATTTTAATGACTTATTCTTTATAATAATATACATCATGTGTGTCGAAAAGTACATTTTAATTTGAAGTAAATTTCGATATACTCCAAGGGCAGTTAAAAGAAATCAGATATTTTACAAAAAGAAGGGGATAAGGTTATGACACCGTTAAAGTGGTTTTATTCACATCTAAGAAAACATGCCAAATACATTATAACAGGGCTTATAATAATACCGCCGGCTTCAGCGCTGGCTGTTATTAATCCGAAAGTATCGGGTGCGATAGTTGACCTTGTAATTAAGGAAAAAAATGTAGAGTTATTGCCGAAGCTGATTTTACTTCTTGTAGTCACCACTTTATTTCGAAGTGGAATTCGGTTTGTCATGATAATGAGTATGGAAAAAGCTTCCCAAGGAATGCTGTATAGCCTGAGAGATTCTGTATACAAAAGGCTGCTCTTACAGGATTTTAATTTTTATAATAAAAACCGTACCGGTGATTTGATGTCGAGACAGACAGGCGATATGGATGCAATCAGACATTTTGTGGCACATGTTATCTATGCGGTGGTAGAATCGATATTTATATTTGCCTTTGCACTGATTATGATGTTCACTGTAAATTTAAAAATAGCTCTTTTTATGATTCTGGTTTTACCATTTACAGCGCTGACAACGTACTTTCAGGTGAAAAATATAAAGCCAGTTTTTATAAAAAGCCGTGTAATGTTTTCCAGATTAAATGCATTTGCACAGGAGAACATCAGTGGAAATCGAGTTGTAAAAGCTTTTGCAAAGGAGGACTTTGAAACTGAAAAGTTTGATCTAGAAAACGAAAATTTTCGGGCTGTCCAATTAGAGGGGGCTAACATATGGGCAAAGTATATACCAATATTTGAATTTTTATCCAATATATTAACCTTGATTTTGATGCTGCCCGGCGCAATTATGGTAATCAATGGGCAGATGACCTTAGGAAATATGGTGACGATAAGCGGTTATTTATGGATGCTTACTACGCCCCTAAGAACGGCAGGATGGCTCATTAATGATATCCAAAGATTTCTGACCTCCTTAGAGAAAATTTATTCTACAATCAGCCATGAACCGGATATTAAAAGACCTGAGAACGCAGTAGTTAAAAAACATCTAAGCGGCAGTGTACGCTTTGAAAATGTTTCCTATCAGGCAGAAGATGAAGATATTTTAAATCAGGTAAATTTTGAGATAAAAGCAGGTCAGACAGTAGGAATTATAGGTGCAACAGGAGCCGGAAAGTCAACTATGATGAATCTTTTATGCCGCTTTTATGATACAACAGAGGGCAATGTTTATGTCGATAATATTAATGTAAAGGATATGGATCTATTTTCGCTTCGTCAAAACATTGGAATGGCAATGCAGGATGTGTTTTTATTTTCCGACACCATTGAAGGAAATATAGCCTATGGCAGACCCGATTGCAGTTTTGAAGAAGTAGAATGGGCAGCTAAGGCGGCTAATGCGGATCTTTTTATTAAAATGACCACGGATGGTTATGATACGATTGTCGGAGAACGCGGTATGGGACTGTCAGGTGGGCAAAAGCAAAGAATTTCATTAGCAAGAGCCTTACTTACTGACCCTGCCATTATCATACTGGATGATACTACCTCTGCAGTCGATATGGAAACAGAAACAAGAATACAGGAGGAGCTTAATAAGCTTCAGAACAAAAAGACGGTATTTATCATTGCCCATAGAATATCATCCATCAAAGATGCAGATATAATTTTAGTATTAAATGAAGGAAGAGTGGTTGAGCAAGGTACTCATGATGAGCTTATCCGTAAACGTGGTTATTACTATACTGTATTCAGTCACCAATATGGAGAATTTGACCGGCTAAAGGATAGCAAGGACTTCAAAGAGTATGTAAAGGAAAAGAAAAGGGGGGCAGCCTGCTATGGCTAGAAACAAATATGATATAGATGAAGAACTAGAGGAAGGATTTGATTTTGGTCAGCTAAAGCGATTGGCAAAATATGTCGGACCTTACAAAAAGGATATGATTAAGGCTATTGTCATTATGTTGCTTTCTAGTGCGCTATCTATGCTCATTCCAAGATTTTTCATGACAATTATGGATGTCTATATTCCAGAGGGAAATATAAAGGGAATAGTAATGCTCAGCATTGCAACAATGGCAATTGTCGTCTTTGTATGTGCCAGTTTAAAGACAAAGATTATATTGACGAACCGCGTTGGACAAAATGTAATCTATGCATTAAGACGTGATTTATTTGTTCATTTACAGGAATTACCTTTTTCGTATTACGATGACAGACCCCATGGTAAAATTCAGGTTCGTGTGGTAAATTATGTAAATAATTTAAGCGATTTATTGTCAAATGGTATTGTAAATACGATTACCGATTTAAGCAGTCTGATTTTTATAATCTTGTTCATGTTAAGTATCAATATTAAGCTCACATTTGTATGCATGTGTGGTATTCCCATTCTTGCAGTACTGATATGGACGGTGAAGAAAAAGCAAAGGCGAGCATGGCAGATAGAAAGCAATAAACAATCCAACCTAAATGCGTACATAGCAGAGAGCTTAAATGGGATACGAGTGACACAATCCTTTGTAAGAGAAGAAGTAAATCAGAATATTTTTAATGGATTGAGCAGCGATTATAAAAGTGCTTGGATGGAGGCAGTTCGTTATAATATGATGCTCTCGCCGATTGTAGATACCATATCGGTATTAACCACTTCTATGGTGTATGTACTTGGAATTAACTGGATGATAGGCGGTGAAGCTGCTATTACAGCGGGTGTATTAATTGCATTTACAGGCTATATCAGCAGATTCTGGACACCGATTACAACACTTGCAAGCTTTTACAATTCACTACTCACCTCAATCTCATATTTGGAAAGAATTTTTGAAACCATTGATGAACCGGTGACTGTAAAAGATGAAGCGGGTGCAGTAGATATGCCGATTATTCAGGGAGCTGTGGAATTTGAAAATGTTGACTTTGCTTACGAAGATGGAATAAAGCGTTTAGACAAGGTAAGCTTTAGAGCGAATACCGGAGAGTCCTATGCAATCGTGGGTCCGACAGGAGCAGGCAAAACAACCATTATCAATCTGCTCAGTCGTTTCTATAACATACAATCAGGTAAAATATTGATTGATGGGATTGATATAAGCAAGGTAACAATACGTTCCTTAAGAAAGCAAATGGGTGTCATGCTTCAGGACAGCTTTATTTTCTCGGGAACTATTATGGATAACATTCGTTACGGCAATCATGAAGCAAGTGATGAAGAGGTGATTCGTGCGGCCCAAATTGTTCGTGCCCATGATTTTATTATGGCAATGGAGCAGGGTTATTCTACACAGGTAAATGAAAGAGGCAGCAGACTTTCACAGGGACAGCGTCAGCTTATCTCTTTTGCAAGAGCGTTGCTTGCCAATCCTAAGATATTAATACTTGATGAGGCAACCTCAAGTATCGATACGGAAACAGAAATCATGCTTCAAGAGGGACTTGCTAAGCTTCTTAAGGGGAGAACATCCTTTATTATAGCCCATAGACTTTCAACCATTAAGTCAGCAGACTGTATTATGTACATTGATAAGGGGAAAATAGTAGAAATGGGCTGTCATGAGCAATTGATGAAGCAAAAGGGTGAATATTATAATTTGTATTTGTCACAATACAGTTTTTTGGCGTAAAACAAGGTAGGAATTATTGAATATATATATTATAATATAGTAGAATACAACGTAATACTTATAAAGACTATTATAGGTGCATATATTGTGCTTTTTACTTGGTGTGATATTATATAACAATAAAAAGAAGGTGACAGGATGCAAAAAGGACTGATTCATATTTACTGTGGAAACGGAAAAGGAAAAACAACAGCAGCAATGGGACTGACGATAAGAGCAGCAGGATATGGCATGAAAGTGTTAATCTATCAGTTTATGAAGAACAATAAAACAAGTGAAAGAATCATATTACAGACCATTTCTAATATTACAATAATTGACGGACTGGAGCAGGAAAAATTCAGCTTTCAAATGACAACAGAAGAAAAAATGCTTCGTAAGGAGTTTTATACCGAGAAATTTCTAGAGATTACTAAGAAAGCTGTAGAAGAGAATTATGATATGCTTTTTATGGATGAAATTATCTACACGCTTCGGGCAGGCTTACTGGATGAAAGAATTGTTTTAGAGTTTCTTAGAACGAAGCCTGTCACACTTGAAGTTATTATGACAGGAGATGGACCCAGCCAAAGCTTAGTGGATGCAGCGGATTATGTATCTGAAATTAAAAAAATAAAGCATCCTTATGATCAGGGACAGACCGCCAGATTTGGAATAGAAAGATAGCAATATAAAATTAATGTGAATTATGAAATCGAAAAAGACAATATCACGTAAAATATGATATAATATATACTGGTCAGGATTGACAGCTATTTGAGAGGGAAGTGATATTATGGATTTTTCAGAAATACTTTGTGACGATATAGATTGCTATAAAACTATGATGTTTTTATATAAGTCAGCATTAAAGGAAATTGTAACAAAAATAGATATATTGAATGATGAATTTCAGCACGTGCATCAATATAATCCAATTGAGCATGTAAAATCAAGAATGAAAACGCCAGACAGCATTGTGAAAAAGCTAAAAAGGGAAGGTCATGAATCTACCATAGACAATATGGTAAAATATATTAATGATATTGCAGGGGTGAGAATTACTTGTTCTTTTACTTCTGATATTTATAGGATTGCGGAAATATTATCAAAGCAGAATGATATAAAGGTGATTGCGGTTAAGGATTATATTAAGAATCCAAAAGAAAGCGGTTACAAGAGCTATCATTTAGTTGCAACTGTCCCGATATTTATGTCTGATAAGGTAGTGGATACTAAGGTTGAAATACAAATCAGAACCATAGCTATGGATTTTTGGGCCAGTCTGGAGCATAAGATTTATTACAAGTTCGAAGGAAATGCGCCAGATAGAATCAGCAGAGAGCTTAAGGAGTGTGCACAGATGGTATCGGTGCTGGATGCCAAAATGCTATCTCTAAACGAGGCAATTAAACAATGTGAAAATAAACAATAAAATGTGGTGCCTTTTATATGAATGGCACCACGTTTTATTCTATAAGAAATGACTACTTCAATGATACTGGTTAAAGAAGATAATGTAGTGACAGGCAATTACGTGCGATAAAATAAAAAGATCCCCATAAATGAGGAGTGCCCCGGTGACAAGACCGAGGCTATTATGAAAAAATTTATCTATAATGTGTAATGAATACATTACGTAAATCACATGAATAAGTATTTTAATAACTTAAGTTGATATTAGTATAGCAATTACATATGAACAAAATATGAACATCATATTAATATAATGTAAAAGATACACAAAACAACAATCATTTTTAAGGCAAAATACATAATAATGCACAAGTAATATAGACTGATTTAAAAAATAATAAAAATTATTTTAATAATTGCTAAAATCATTAAAAATTGATTAAATTAGTAGACAAAATGCAAAAACACACGACCACAACAAAAATATTTAATAAGTTAAATATTATATAAAAAAGTGTGGAAATAAATCAAAAAAATAGTTAGAATGAAGATAGACTGATTCTAATAAAGGAGGACTTATAATGGCTGGGTTAATGGATATGATAAGCAATAGAGATACAAGTGTAGACAAAAGTATTGCAGAAACTACAATGCAGTGCTTAAAGGAAATGAAAAAACAGACTGGGGAAAATGTTGAACTGGTTAAAAAAATTAATACATTAGTAGAGGCCAGTATCATGAAAATCAAATCTCTTGAAGCTAAAATGGCAGCTTCCCAGGCGGATAGTGTGGCAATAGAAGAGCTTAGACAGGAAATGAAAAATATAAAGAGTGAATTTTCAGATGAGCTTACTATGATTAAAAATCAGCTAAATGAGGATATTAATAAGGAAAATGCGAAATTATATAAGAATATAAAGGGCATATTGGAAGAATATGATGATAAGCAGCAAAAAAAGATAAAGTCAATCGGAAGAATCAATAAGGCGATTCTTTGGTTTTTATTCTTAATTACAGTTTTATTAATAACAAATATATTAGGAATTATATAGAAAGGATATGAAATGAGGGACTGTGGCTATTCCAAAAGCAACAATAAAGTAATGAGAAAACTTCCAAGAGTATATAGCTTAAATGATGCCAAAAATCAGCTATCGCAATATGGAGTTCTCCTTACAGGAACATTTTTGTATGCGGCCGGGGTCAATCTGTTCATCGTTCCTGCTGGTCTGTATAGTGGTGGATTTGTTGGGATTGCTCAGATTATTCGTACATTATTGGTAAATTATACCTCTCTTAATCTGGGGAACTTAGATGTGGCGGGTATTATTAATTTAGTTATGAACATTCCCCTTTTTTTGCTGGCTTATAAAAAACTGGGTAAGAGATTTTTTGAAAAAACAGTATTTGGAACCATACTTTTAACCGTATTTCTTACAATAATAAAAAATCCCATGATACCAATTGTTGAGGATGAGCTGACAGCCTGCATTGTTGGCGGTATTTTAGCTGGCTTTGGAACCGGAATTATGCTTCGTGCAGGAGGCTCAAGCGGAGGGTTGGATATACTGGGAATGTATGTTACCAAAGTAAAGCCTGGCTTTAGTGTGGGTAAGCTTTCCATGACGGTGAATTTTTTTGTATACATTGCCTGTGCCTTGCTGTTTAATATACAGGTAGTGATTTACTCCGTGATTTATACTGTATTTGTATCAATTGTAATGGATCGGGCACATTACCAAAATATCAATACATCCGTTACTATATTTACAAAAAAGACAAATGTAGCCGACGCCATTATGGCAGAAATGGTCAGAGGCGTTACCGAGTGGAAAGGAAAGGGTGCTTATACAAATGAGGATACGACTATATTAGTTACCGTCATATCTAAATATGAGATAGCCAGACTGAAGCGGATCGTGTATGATATAGATCCAAATGCGTTTATGATAATGAGCAGCAGATTAGACGTTTATGGCAATTTTGAAAAAAGATTATAAAATAACATAGGATAAGATTTGGCAGGTTAGAAAGGACTTTAAAATGGGAAAAACAAATAATAAAATTTATATCATAGGACATAAGAATCCGGATACGGATTCTATTTGTTCTGCTATTGCGTACACAGCGTTAAAAAACAAGATTTCTTCTAAAGAGTATTGTGCAAGAAGAGCAGGGCAGATTAACGAGGAAACGCAATATGTTTTAAAACGCTTTGGAATGGAAGCACCTCCTTATATGTCAGATGTAGGAACACAAATCAGGGATATTGAAATCAGAGAAACACAAGGAGTTCGAAATAGCATTTCACTCAAAAAGGCATGGCAGCTTATGAAAGATGATAATGTGGTAACTTTACCCATTACGGATAAGGAAAACCATTTAGAGGGGTTGATTACCATTGGGGATATTGCAACCTCTTATATGGATGTGTTTGACAGTAAGATTTTATCAGCAGCCAGAACACAATATATGAATATACTAGAAACATTAGAAGGAACTATGGTAGTAGGAAATGAACATGCTTATTTTGTAAATGGAAAGGTATTAATCGCAGCAGCTAATCCGGATTTGATGGAGAGTTATATTGAAGAGGATGATTTAGTCATTCTTGGAAACCGTTACGAGTCTCAGCTTTGTGCAATTGAAATGAATGCAGGGTGCATTATAGTGTGCGAAGGAGCAACCATTTCCATGACAATTAAGAAGCTTGCAGAGGAGAGAGGCTGTGTCGTAATCAGCACACCTCATGATACATATACTGTTGCTAGATTGATAAATCAAAGTATGCCAATTAAATATTTCATGCGAAAAGATAATTTAATTATTTTTAAAACAGATGACTTTACAGAAGTAGCTAAGGAAATTATGGCAAAAAAGAGGCATAGAGATTTTCCTATTATCAATAAACACGGTGGTTATGTAGGTATGATATCAAGACGAAATTTGCTCAATATGACAAGAAAGCAATTAATTTTAGTAGATCATAATGAAGTATCACAAGCGGTTGACCAGATTCAGGAGGCTGAAATACTAGAAATTATCGATCACCACAGATTAGGTTCTTTGGAGACAATATCACCTGTATTTTTTAGAAATGAGCCACTTGGGTGTACTGCTACAATTATTTATAAGATGTATCAGGAGGCAAATATTCAAATTGATCCAAATATTGCAGGACTGTTATGTGCGGCAATTATATCTGATACATTAATGTATCGCTCACCTACTTGTACTTCTGTTGATAAGGCGGCGGCACAAGAGCTTGCGTTGATAGCAGGAATTAATGTAGAAGAATTCTCGCATGAAATGTTTAATGCAGGAAGTAATCTGAAAAATAAATCACCGGAAGAAATATTTTATCAAGACTTTAAGAAATTCAATGTGAATGATATTACTTTTGGAGTGGGGCAGATTAATTCCATGAATTCGAATGAATTAGAGGATATTAAGAGTAAATTAATACCTTATATGGATAAGGCATATAAGGAACACGGATTAGATATGCTGTTTTTTATGTTAACAAATATCATTGAGGAATCAACAGAAGTATTGTGTCAAGGCAGAGATGCTAAGCAAATTGTTGAAAATGCATTTGATGTTAAATCAGAAAGTAACTCCTATATTCTAAAGAATGTTGTATCACGAAAGAAACAGTTGATACCAGCATTCATGGGAGCTATGCAACAATAAAATTAAAGGTGGTAGTAAATGGGAAAGCAAGTTTGGAAACCAGGAAATATGCTATATCCACTGCCGGTTGTTATGGTAAGCTGTGCAGATAAAAATGGAAAAACAAATATTATTACAATCGCATGGACAGGGACTATTTGCAGTAATCCTCCTATGCTATATATTTCAGTTCGTCCTGAGCGAAGTTCATACTCAATGATAAAGGAAACCGGAGAATTTGTGGTTAATTTGACAACCAAGAGCCTATCAAAGGCAACTGACTACTGTGGTGTCCGTTCCGGCAGGGATGTGGATAAGTTTAAGGAAATGAAGCTGACTCGTGGAAAAGCTGAAAAGCTTACATTTGCACCAATCATCATGGAGAGTCCGGTTAGCTTAGAATGTAAAGTGGTTGAGGTAAAGGAACTGGGGTCCCACCATATGTTTATAGCAGAGGTATTAGCAGTGGATGTTGATGAGAGCTATATGGATAATAAGGGTAAGTTTAGGCTTAGCAGCTCCGACTTAATCGTATATTCTCATGGAGATTATTATAATCTTAAAGAAAAGCTTGGGACCTTTGGCTATTCCGTTAAGAAAAAGGGAAAGAAGCAAAAAGTAAATTCAAAACAAAATATTCAGTTAAAGAAGAAAAATTTAACATGGGTTAATGCAAATAGTCATAAAAAAGGTGATAAAAAATAACAGATAAGAAGTAAGCTATCAGAAAGCGATGTAACAAAAAAGCGGAACAGGTAGGGGAAATATATGAAAATAGCAGCAATATCAATAGAGAACTTTAAATCAATTAAAAAATTGACCATAGATGAAATTGAAAATGCAATGATTTTGGTTGGTAAAAATAACACAGGTAAAACAGTTGTCTTAGATGCCCTTTTAGCTCTTTCCGATTCCTATGTAATCAAAGAATCCGATTTTTTTGCTAAGAATCTAAGCATTGAAATTGGTGTAACATTAAACATTGATGAAGAGGATTTAATCAATTTAAATGAACGGGGTGCTGTAAGCAGATATAAGCGCTATGATATATGGGAGAAGGACTTTTTGGAAAAATTTCCATCCTATTCTAAGGAGGAGGAACTTCTTACCTTTACCTGTACCATTCATCCTGACGGCAAAAGAAAATACTCAGATGGAATCCGCAAGGATAATAAATACATTAAAGAAATACTTCCTAAAATTCACTATCTGAATAGTACAAGAGATTTGAGCAATATCCAGGAGGATATTTTCAGCTTTCAAGGTAATAAAGCACTGGAAAATCTTCGATATGACAAGTGTATGTTTAATGTAAAAAAGCCATGTACCAGATGCTTTGAGTGCATTGGCTATATACATAAAAAAGAGACAGAGCAGCTTGATATTACCGAAACGGCAAGGCTATTGGAATATAAGCTGTTCACTACCAATATTGGTGAATTTGAAAGCCGTATCAATTATTACTTGCATAAGAATAATGGAGAGGCACAAGATGTTAAGTATGTAATGAGCTTTGATTTTGAGAAAGCATTTGCAATGGATACAATGATTGAGAACAAAGAAAGAGGAACCAGAGGCTCCATAGATACATTGGGAGCAGGAACCAGAAGCATTTATATCTTCTCGTTATTAGAGGCTTATATTGAAAGAGATAACAGCGTTAATAGCATTATTTTGATTGAAGAACCTGAAATTTATCTTCATCCACAGCTTCAAAAGGTTGCAAGTGAAATACTATACAGACTGTCTAAGAAAAATCAAGTGATATTTTCCACACACTCACCTAATATGCTGTTTAATTTTTCAAGCAAACAGATAAAGCAGGTAGTGGCTGATGAAGAATATAATACAACAATTAAAGAAGATGTTGATATTGATGTAATATTGGATGATTTGGGTTATACCGCAAACGATATGATGAATGTCAGTTTTGTCTTTATTGTGGAAGGAAAGCAAGACAGCAATCGGCTGCCTTTGCTGCTTGAAAAATACTATTCAGAAATATATGATGAAAGCGGAATGCTGAAAAGAATTTCAATTATTCCAACTAATAGCTGTACCAATATAAAGACGTATGCCAATTTAAAGTATATTAATAAATTGTATTTAAAAGATCAGTTTCTAATGATTCGAGACAGTGATGGAAAAAATCCGAATTATTTGATAAGACAGTTATGCAGCTACTATAGTCAAAGAGCCAAGGAGGATGAGGGCAATGTACCAAGAGTTCAGGAAAAAAACGTTTTGGTACTGAAATACTATTCCTTTGAAAATTATTTCTTAGACCCTGCTGTCATGTGTAAGATTGGTGTGATTAAGAACGAAGAAGAATTCTATCATATTTTATATGATAAATATAAAGCGTATTTATTTAAGCTTCCTAGTATGAAGCGTATGATTAAAATTACAGGAGCAAGGATCAGAAGCAAGGAAGATTTAAAGAAAAATATGGAGAATATAAAGATATATGTGCGGGGACATAATCTATATGATATTTTCTATGGTAAATATCGTGGCAGTGCAGAAACAGAGATATTAAAGAAATATGTTGATACGGCACCCCGGGAAACCTTTGCCAATATACTGGATGCCATTGACAGGTTTGTCTATTTTGAAAGCAGGAAAAAAGATACGATTGACTAATGAAAGAAAAATATATATGATAAGAAAAGATATAATTCGTAAAAATTATGAAGCAAGACTGTTTTACGAAAATATAATTGAATCAGGCAAATGCAACGAAGGTGTGGCATCAAGTCATTAGAAAAAGTGACTTGGTGCTTTTTATATATAATAGTAAATGTTAACAATCCTATTATGTAAAAAGCAATCAAGTAGAAAAGGAGTTTTATATGAGCCACTTGGACAGAAATATTGCAGTTAATCTAAAAAGAATAAGGAAAGCAAAAAATATGAGCTTAGATATGATGGCAGAACAAACAGGTGTCAGTAAAAGTATGCTTGGACAAATTGAGAGAGGTGAATCAATTCCTACCGTATCAACGATCAGCAAGATTGTAGAGGGAATAAGGGTTTCCTTTGAAGAGCTTATTAAAACGCCGATAGAGCAGGTCAGCATAGCGGAAAAAGGAGAACTTACGAAAATAAGAGACATTCCCAATAATTGCCGTGTATATGTCTATTTTTCATATGACATGAAAAGAAGCTTTGAAATATACCTAATAGAAATAGACCCAAATGGAGAATATAAAACAGGATCTCATGGAGAGAATACATATGAATGCATTACGGTTTCAAACGGAGAGCTTACTCTAATAGTCAATCAGGAGCAATATAAGATTCAGAAAAATAATTCAATCAAGTTTGCAGCCAATCAAGAGCATACCTATCGAAATAACAGTGATAAAATACTGTATATACATGTTGTGCTTTATTGGGATCAGCATGAGTCAATTGAATTATTTCCTCAAACAAACAGAGTCTCAAGTATATAGTTATTCTTTGCCGCTTGGAGTATTAAGAAAGCTGCCGCGTACAATGGCAGAGTTTCCGTATTTATTTTTAATTAAATCCATTGCCTTTTCTGCTTTTAATTGTTTTTCACTCACAACAGTATCAAACAGAGTCATCTGAACAGGCTCATCCTCATGAACCAGCTTAGAGGTTCTGACACCGAGCAGCCGAACCGGATTATGATTCCATAGCTCACTTATTAAAATACAGGAAGCATGATAAAGCTGCTCGGTTGTATTAGCAGGAGTAGTAAGCTGCATTTGATGGGATACTGTAGAAAAGTCATTATATTTAATTTCCACACTTATCATGCCAGCAAGCTGATTGGAAAGACGCAATCGCTTTGAGACTTGTTCAGCCAGTCCTAGTAGAACGTGGTTAATTTCTTCAGAGGTAACAGCATCAAATGATAGAGTTATGGAATTGCCGATTCCCTTTAAATTGACCTGTGAGGGCATGACAGGTGAATCATCAATGCCATTGGCATATTGCCAAAGCAGTTGACCGTGACTTTTTAGATGCAGGGTAATCAATTTGGGAGAAGTAGCCGCCAAATCACCTATGGTATGAATACCTAGCATGTTTAACGTTTTGACGCTGGCTTTTCCTGCCATATATAATTCACCTACAGGCATAGGCCACATTTTATCTTTTATTTCATTTAAAAAAAGTGTATGCACCAAGTTAGGCTTCTTAAAATCAGAAGCCATTTTTGCGAGTAATTTATTGGGAGCTATGCCTATGTTAACAGTGAAACCAAGCTCCTCGTAAATTCGATTTTTAATCATAGTAGCAGCAATTACAGAAGAAGAATATTGATGGGCGATAGGGGTAAAATCAAGAAAACCTTCATCAATACTAAGCTGCTCAATATCAGGAGAATATTCTGCCAACAAATCAAATAATTTCTTACTATATTCCTTATAAAGTTCATGATTAGGCGGCTCAATCACAAGTGTGGGACATTTTCGTAAGGCTTGAGCAATTGGTTCTCCAGTTTGTATCTGATACGTTTTTGCAGGAACCGATTTGGCAAGCACAATTCCGTGACGGCTTTCTCTGTTTCCACCAATGATAGAAGGTATAGAGCGAAGGTCCATGCAGCCGGGGTCGACAATTAAGTTATTTACCGCACTCCAACTAAGAAAAGCTGAATTAACATCTATATGAAAAATGATTCGATCCATACTATATCACCGCCAGTTAATATCTGTGTCATACGTTTAAGTTTATATAGCCCTTGCGTTTAAAGTATTGACACTCATAATTTTTATTATTATACTACAAAATATTAATTGGCACAAATGAGACATTTATGAAAGGTAATTTTCCACTTTTTATTAGTTAAAACGATGTGATACTTAAAAATAAATTATGATTGATATAACAATGTATTTATGTTATGCTTGCTTTGCATAATTAAATATTGTTCAATATTAAGCGTTTATAATAGGGAATCAGGTGCAAATCCTGAGCGATCCGGTCACTGTAAGCAGGGAGTAATATCTTTAAATCCATTGTATGAATATTCATATGAGAAGGGAAGATAAAGCGATAATCTGTAAGCCAGGAAACCTGCTTAATATGTAGAGATGAAGCCTCCGTGTAAGGCATCGCATCTAAAAGATTCGTTTGAAACTTTTATTTGCATGCCTGTTTTCTGAAATTTGGAAAGCAGGTTTTTTGTAAGCCGCTCGGCGCAAGAGCGTAAGCAAATTTAACGCTTTCTTCTTCAGGGAGGAATTATGCAAACAAAGGAGGAAAAGGAATATGACAAACAAGAATGTATTTCGAAAAATTCTATCATTGTTGATAATGTCAACTTTAGTATTATCATTATCTGCGTGTCAGAAATCAGATCAGATAACAACTGAAACTACCGAAACCACAAATACTACAAATACAGATACGAAACAGGAAGAGTCATCAGGTACACAGGTAAACCCAGATGATGAAATTGTTTTGGCGGGGTATCGAAACATAGCACCTGGTATCGAAGATGCTTACTATTGTAGTGTTATACTTTATGTATGGGAACCATTAGTTACAATGGATGAAAATGGAGAACCCGTTGGAAAGCTTGCAAAAAGCTGGGATATGAGTGAGGATGCTAAAACATGGACATTTAATCTTCAAGAAGGTGTAACATTCCATGATGGAGAAGCATTTAATGCAGACGCGGTTTTGTATAATTTTGATCGTATGAGATCAGAGGTAAAGACATCCGGTTTTTACAATCTAAATATAGACAGCTTTTATCCAAATCTGGACGAGGTTACAAAAATAGATGATTATACCGTTCAGCTTACATTTAAAGAAGCATCCCCAAGTCTTTTATATACTATGACTAACTTTGGAAGTGCGATGTACAGCCCCAAGTGTTTTGACGATAATTATAACTTTACCGGCATAGCTCAGGGAACCGGACCTTTTAAAATTACTGAGAATGTAAAAGACCAGTATGTTCTTTTGGAACGCAATGAGGATTATTGGGGAGAAAAGGCAATTGCCAAATCAATCCGTGTAAAAACAATTCCTGATGTGAATACCAGATATTCCGCATTAAAATCAGGTGAAATTATGGGTGTCATTGATTTAAAAGCAATTACTCCTTCTCTGGCAACCGAGCTTGTAACAGATTCTCAATTTGCTATTACTACAACAAATTCTACAATGATTGATTTCTTGTGCCTCAATGGTACAAAGGCACCGTTTAATGATGTCAGATTGAGAAAAGCAGTAAGTCTAATGATTGACAGAGATGCGATTGCCAACCAGATTTATGCAGGCTATGCATCACCCACCACAAATATATTAAACTACAGTACACCATTTTATAAAGAGTATCCGGTGGAATATGACGTTGAGCAGGCCAAAGCACTTGCAAAGGAAGTTCTTGGTGATGCAACAGTTGATGTAAAATATCTGGTTCAACAGGATAATGCAGAGCAGAAAGCAGAAGCTGAACTGATTGCAGCAATTCTTCCTGAAATTGGAATTAATGTAACCATTGAATCCTATGACTGGGCAACAATAAAGGATATGATGACAAAAGGTGATTACGAAATTGCAAGATCTCAGCAGGGATTATCGAACATGGAAGCAATCACTATATTCAAGCGTTTTATGTATTCTACCGGTGACCAGAATATTACTTATAGCTTAGGATGCCAAGATACCAAGATTGATGGTTTGATTGATCAGGCTGATGCAGAAATTGATATGTCAAAACGACAGGAAATTTATGACGAGCTTCAGAATATTTCTGTAGAGCAGCAGAATGTGGTTCCTCTATTTAATGAAAAGACCCTGATGGTTTATAACAAAAAGCTTACAGGCTATGAGGCACAGATTTATGGAATCGATCTACCTAAAATTGGCTGGGCAGAGTAAGGAGAAAACATGATCCGATATACAGGGAAACGGTTCATATCCGTCATACCGGTTATCATTGGAATTTCTATTATCGCTTTTATGCTGGGACTCATAACACCAGGAGATCCTGCGGCCATGGCATTGGGAAGAGATGGTGTTTCCCAAGTCACTCCTCAGCTATTAGAAAACAAAAGACAAGAGTTGGGACTTGATCAGCCTGGACTCATTCAGTACTTAAATTGGGCGAAAAAGGCCATCAAAGGAGATTTGGGAAAGTCCTATGTAGATCACACATCGGTTAGCGGCGAAATACTTCGCCGCCTTCCGGTGACACTTACACTCTCTGGATACACAATGCTCCTTGTATGTGTATTTGGTCTGCTTTTTGGGGTGTATTCCGCTGCTTATTTGAATAGAATTCCTGATGTAATTATGAAATTTATTATGAATCTGTTGATGGCTTTCCCAGCTTTTTGGCTGGGAATTATATTGATTATTGTATTTGGAGAGAATTTAAAGCTTTTACCAACTAACGGAATCGATGGGATTTCGTCTTTTATCCTTCCATCCGTTACACTTGCCAGCGCCAATATCGCTATGACTGGCAGATTAATGCGGTCATCTATGCTAGAAGAATTCGGAAAGCAATATATGCTGGCTGCGGATGCGAAAGGAATAAGACGAACACAAATTTTGTTGTTTCACGCTTTACCTAATGCAATGCTGCCTGTTATTACTTATCTGGGAAGCTGTCTGGGCGGTATTCTGGGTGGTTCTGCTGTAATCGAGACAATTTTTTCTCTTCCCGGTATTGGCAGTTATGTTTTAGAGGCAATACATGCAAGAGATTATCCAATCATTCAGGGATATGTATTATTTATGGGAGTAGTTTATGTAATTATTTCTCTTGGCATTGATTTGCTTTGCGCATTGTTAAATCCGAAAATGAGATTGGGAGGAAAAGCATGAAAAAAAAGCAAATGATACCTGGGATACTGGGTGTGATTCTCCTTTTTGTTATCATAGTATGCAGCATTTTTGCCCCTATCTTGGCACCGAGCAATCCGTATGCTGTTGATATGACGCAAACACTTATGCCACCTTCACGTCAACACCTAATGGGTACGGATATTCTTGGACGAGATATGCTAAGCCGTATCTTGTATGGCGGAAGAAGTTCTATGCTTATAGCTTTGGCAGCCACTGCTGCTTCCATGCTAATTGGTATGATGATAGGAACATTATCTGCATATTACGGTGGTCTGGTTGACGAAGTGCTTATGGTAATTTTGAATATATTTCAAGGTCTTCCAGGTACTAGTTTAATGATAGCTATAGCAGGAATTATGGGATCAAGTATGAAAAGTCTTATGATTGCGCTTGTTATTACAAGCTGGACAGGATTTGCCAGAATTGTGAGAACGGAAGTATTAAAACTAAAGACAGAAAATTTTATCGAAGGTCTAAAATGCCTGGGAGCAAGCAATGGTACGATTATACGAAAGCATGTGATTCCAAACATGAAAGGTAATACGATTGTCTTATTTGCAACCAGAATGGGAAGATGTATTCTTTCCATAGCCGCGTTAAGTTTTCTGGGACTGGGCGTCCAGCCTCCTACTCCTGATTGGAGCGTGATGATAAGTGATGCCAGAATGAATTTTCGTTCGTCTCCTCACCTTATTATTATCCCAGGCTTATGCATGTTTCTTTTACTTTTGAGTATTAATCTGATAGGAGATATGCTAAGAGATATTTTTGATAAAAAAACGGGAGAGGCTGGAGGTTATCAGTGATGAGAGATATCAGACTGGATCAAGTTGAAATACGTTTTCCGGTAAAAGAGGGGTTTGTTGAGGCAGCCGTCGGAGTTACTACTACGTTTCAATCCGGTGAAATAACCGCAATTATAGGTGAGAGCGGCTGTGGAAAATCTGTATTAGGACTGGCGATTTTGGGGCTTCTTCCAATTTATGCACAGATATCGGGTTCTATATGGCTTGGCGAAAATGATTTATTTCGGATGTCTCCAAAACAAATGCGAAATCTCAGAGGAAGAGAAATTGGGTTCATCGCTCAAAATCCAGCAGACTCTTTAAATCCTGTAAGAAAAATAAAAGGTCAACTCATGGAAGCAATTCGGCTAAGTCAAGGTGATTTTTCTGAACATAATAAAAAACTTTATGGATTATTGAAAGATTTTGGATTTCCAAAGGAACAGTTAACACGGGTTCTACAGTCTTATCCGTTTCAATTAAGCGGTGGTATGAAGCAAAGAATATCCTCCGCTATGGGGATTGCCTCTGATGCGAATTGGATATTGGCCGATGAGCCTTCAAAAGGATTAGATTATGATTTGCGCGAGCAGACATATGAAAATCTAAGACAGATAAAAAAGCATGGAGTAGAAGGAATGATAATCATTACTCATGATATTGTTCTTGCAGAAAAGCTGTGTGATAGTGTGGCAGTGATGTATAGCGGTCAGATAATTGAAAAAGGGAAAAATGTGTTAAGTAATCCCAGACATCCTTATACAAAAGGTCTTTTGGATTCATTTCCATCCCACGGAATGCATGCAATGGAAGGAAAGTCGCCGGCGCCGGGGGAAATTATGCTAGGGTGCAGATTCGCATCCAGATGTAGTAAAGCTATGCCTGTATGCAGAAAGCAGTCACCAACAGAATATGGGAATAATGAGGAAATGGTAAGGTGTTTTCTATATGATTGAGATGAAAAATGTATCAAAAAAGTGGCAAAAAAACGAGACACAGGTTTTGAATGATGTAAGTTTAAAGATCCATGAGGGAGACTCCATAGGTCTTATGGGTTCAAGCGGCAGTGGCAAAAGCACATTGGCAAGAATTCTTTTGCTTTTGGAACCGTTCAATGAAGGGGAAATTTATTACCGTGGGGTGAGACTTGACATAAAGAATAAGAGACAGATAAAACAGTATCGGCGTGAGGTTCAGTATATTTCCCAACATCCGGAGTCTTTTTTTGATCCAAACTGGACATTGGGAAAAAGCGTTATGGAAGCAGTTGCTATCCATCACTTGAACCGTACGGATACAAAAGAAAAGATTCAAAAGTTAATTCATGCTTTGAAATTAAATGAGGCGATTCTAAACCGATATCCTTACCAAGTAAGTGGAGGCGAAATCCAAAGAGCTGCATTATGCAGAGCACTGTTATTAGAACCAAAAGTACTAATATTAGATGAGGCCACCTCTATGCTTGACATTTCTGTTCAGGCTCAAATTTTAAATATTTTAAAGCAGATACAAAAAAAACGTAATCTGACATTTCTATTTATCTCTCATGATACAGAGGTTGCTTTTTGGTTTGCGAATCAAGTGCTGCAGTTAGAGAAAGGAAAACTATCCATACTAACTGACAATCACTCAAATTAACGGTTGAACCTTATGATCCATTCAAAAACACTTTTTAAAATAAGTTTATTTAAAAACATTATCTTTAGAAAATATCTTAGCTTCCTCTTCGTTTAGGATTTTTACCCAAGGTGCTCTGGCTTTGTCATTTGCTCCTGGACCATAGCTATTGTATTCGGCAAAGAATGTAGTAGCATGTGAATCTGTTTTATTCCAATCATGAAAACCTTCCCTTTTAATATGTGCACCCATTTCACAATTCATAAATACCGCCTTGGCATAATTACGCCATGGGCGGCCTAAGTATACGCTTTCCTTGGGACAATCTCCTATCAAGTGGCAATGATTGAAAACATACCCAAATTCCTGCTCTTGGGGAGTAGATGGAGCAGTGACATAGCCGTTTACTTCCTGATTAATATTTTGAGAAAAGATTTCACAATTATCAAAGTAAGCAGTTGCACTTCCGAAAATAAAATCAATGTCACCTTGAATGTAGCAATTCTCATATAATTGGCGGCTATTGATTCTAGGAGCGAATTCTTTTGGACCTGTAAAGCCGCCTGGCTCAATCACCGTTGGGGGTAAAGGGCCTGTAAACAAAGTGTCCTGACTTCCAAGAAAAGAGCAATTTTTAAAAGTGAGAAAATCCCCTTCTGCATAAACAGCTATTGCCTGACCTACATCTTTACCAAGTCCTGAGGAATTTACAAAGGTGAGATTTTCGGCTGTTATATTTTTTCCATCCAAAAATACGCTGTAGGTACGAAAGGTTCTTCGAAGAGAACCGTCCTCCATTTTCATTTTTGCATAATAATCATTGGTTATAATCGTATTTTCACGATTTTCACCAATCAAAGCAATATTGGGTCTTGTAATTTCAATTCTTTCTTTATAAATACCGGCTTTTATAAATAATTGTATTGGGCTTGTATCTTTTTCTACAGAAGCTAATGCAGCTTCAATTGATGTGAAATCTCCTTGCCCGTTTGGGTCAATAGTAATCATAAGCTTAAATCCTCTCCTTTATTTGTCTTTTTCATCTTTCATCTGTTGGTTTTCCAGATATTTGCTAAATAGTATAACATAATTTAAAAGATAGTACTTGATATTTTACGTAATTTTTAATAACATATTAAATAAGAGTTACCATATGAGAAAGATGAGGATAGAAATGGATAATTTGATAATAATTGGAATGCCCGGAGTTGGAAAAAGTACGGTAGGAGTTATTTTGGCAAAGGTTTTGGGATATCAGTTTATAGATTCGGATTTAGTAATACAAGAAAGAAAAAAAAGACTTTTACATGAAATAATATCAGCAGAAGGTGTACAAGGCTTTATTGAAATAGAAAATCAGATTAACGCTTCCTTACAGGTTCATCGGGCAGTCATTGCGACAGGAGGCAGCGCAGTATATGGGAAAGAAGCAATGGCAAATTTTAAGAGCATAGGTAAGATTATTTATTTAAAGCTATCTTATGAACAGATTGAAGAGCGTTTAAGTGATATTAAAGGAAGGGGTGTAGCTTTAAGAGATGGACAAACCTTGAAAGATTTGTATGAGGAAAGAACCATGCTGTATGATAAGTATGCAGATATCATAATTAATGAGGAAAATTTAACCGTGGAAGAAACGATTACAACCATAACAGAGGCTATTAATATATGAAGAGACTAACAAAATTTAGCAGTAAAATTAAATTTACATATGCAGTCAGTGCGTTTTCCACTTGCATTTTTATGCTGCTTGCAAACCCTATTACCAGCAACCGGGGTGATAAAGACGGAACTTTTTATCGTGTTGTAATAAATGGAAAGCAACAAGGTAGTGTACTTTTAGAGCAGACGGCCACAGATATCGTCACAGAGGTTAGAAAGCAGCTTGCGGCGCAATCACAAGATATTGTCTATATGGATTATCAACTGGATATCATTGCAGATAAAAAATTGATTGGGAAAATAGATGATATGGAGGCTGTGAAGAAGAATGTATATAATGAGTTGAATGCGAGCATAGTAGAAACAAAGCAAAAGGCGTATACTGTTAAAATTGATGATTTTTCCATAACATTACCAAGTAAGGAGGCAGTAATAGAACTTTTAAATGCTGCAAAAAATAAATATGACGAGAAAAATGAATTTTCGATTGAACTTGTCTTAGAGGAGAATAAAGAGCTTGATGTAATGGAACCAAGTATTGTCAAAATGGAAAAATCCAAGAACCAAGCAGATACAGTTGGCAACACGGAGGCAGCCGCTGGTGAGGTTCTAACGACAGATGACACGTCTTTGCAGGATCAGGCGAAAGAGGATGGAATTCTTTCGATTGGCTTTGAAGAGGAAGTTGAAGTGGTTGAAACCTATGTGCCTGTTGAGTCTATTTTGGATTTAGATACTGCTATTAGTATGGTTACTAATGATCAGGAGCAAAATAAGATATACGAGGTAGCATCAGGAGATTGCCTATCCGTAGTAGCCGAAAAAAATAACACTACCGTTGCTAAAATCGTTGAAATGAATGAGCAGTTGGATGCAGATTCAGTAATTCAAATTGGAGATGAAATCGTGGTTACGGTACCTGAACCTGAGCTATCAGTTCTTGTAGCAGAGCAAACAACCTATGAGGAGGAATATGAGGTTGCGGTTGAATACATAGAAAATGACAGTTGGTACACCACGAAGCAGGAGGTAAAACAAGAAGGAAGTACAGGTTACCGGGAAGTAACAGCTAAGATAACCAAGAGAAATGGGGAAGAAACAAATCGAGAAGTATTAAATGAAGATGTAATTACAGAGGCAGTTCCTACCATTATAGAGATAGGAACGCAAGAGCCACCTACGTTTATAAAGCCAATTACAGGAGGAAATTTTTCATCTGGTTTTGGAAAAAGATGGGGAAAAATGCACAAAGGAATCGATTGGTCATGCCCGATTGGAACCGCAGTCAAGGCTTCATGCGGTGGACAGGTTGTAAGTGCTGGTTGGTCTAATGGCTATGGCTATTGTATCACCATTAAGCACTCCGATGGAAAACAAACCAGATATGGTCATTTAAGTAAAATACTTGTGAGTGCAGGAGATAATGTATCACAGGGTGAAAAAATAGCACTTAGCGGAAATACGGGAAGAAGTACAGGACCGCATATTCATTTTGAAATAATTGAAAATGGAAGTCAAGTAAATCCATTAAATTACTTGAATTGATTTTCAGATATTGCAAATGCTTTATATAGAGTAAATTTATTCTATATAAAGCATTTTTGGTAAAAATTATGTTAGCAGACTGGCCAGTTTATGAATATAATTATGAAGAATGATACTTTATAATATGTATGTTTTTATAGTAAAATTTTTTGAAAAAAAAGCAATAGTTTTACTAAGAAGTTGTTGCCATATTACATGTTTTGATGTACTATAGTATAATGTGTGTAAAGTAAAAAGATGTATTATGGCATTTGATAAAAGTATAATAGACATTAGATGAAATTATAAATAAATTAAGTAAATTGGAATTTAATATGAGGTGTATTATGGAACAGTATATTATAAAGGGCGGTAATCCACTGGTTGGAGAAGTGGAAATAGGCGGTGCTAAAAATGCTGCACTTGCAATACTAGCAGCATCCATTATGACAGATGAGACAGTTTTGATAGATAACATGCCGGATGTTAGGGATATTAATGTTTTGTTACAGGCAATTGAGGAAATCGGTGCAAGTGTTGACAGAGTAGACAGACATACAGTTAAGATAAACGGTTCAAATATAAAAGGTACAACGATTGATAATGAGTATATAAAGAAGATAAGGGCGTCCTATTATTTAATTGGAGCCTTGCTTGGAAAATATAAAAGAGCTGAGGTAGCTTTACCAGGTGGGTGCAACATAGGAAGCAGACCAATAGACCAGCATATTAAAGGATTTAAAGCATTAGGAACAGAAGTGTCAATTGAACATGGTTTGATAAAGACCAAAGCAGATAATTTGGTCGGAAGTCATATTTATCTTGATGTGGTATCTGTTGGAGCAACCATCAATATTATGATGGCGGCTGCTATGGCATATGGCAGCACGATTATTGAGAATGCAGCAAAGGAGCCACATATCGTTGATGTAGCTAACTTCTTAAATAGTATGGGTGCTAATATTAAGGGAGCAGGAACAGATGTGATTCGAATTCTTGGAGTAGAAAAGCTACACAAAAGTGAATATTCTATTATCCCTGATCAAATAGAAGCAGGAACTTTCATGTTGGCAGCAGCAGCTACAATGGGTGATGTAACAGTTAAAAAGGTGATACCAAAGCATCTGGAGGCAATTACAGCTAAATTGGTTGAAATGGGTTGTGAAGTGGAGGAACTTGATGACGCTGTGCGTGTGGTAGCAGCAAAAAGGTTAGAGCATACCCATGTCAAGACATTACCATATCCCGGATTTCCGACAGATATGCAGCCTCAATTCTCTGTTACGCTGGCTGTATCTGTAGGGACAAGTATAGTGACAGAAAGTATTTTTGAAAACCGATTTAAATATGTAGATGAGCTTACCAGAATGGGAGCTAGTATTAAGGTAGAAGGTAATACTGCTATCATCGATGGTGTTATGAAATTAACAGGAGCACAGGTCAATGCTCCGGATCTAAGAGCAGGTGCTGCTTTAGTAATTGCAGGTCTGGCAGCAGAGGGCTATACTACCGTAGAGGATATTATTTATATTGAACGGGGTTACGAAGACTTTGATGAGAAGCTTCGCAGTCTTGGAGGAAATATAGATAAGGTCGAAACGGAAAAAGATATACAAAAATTTAAACTGAAAATTGGTTAATATATAAATAAATGCAAGGAGCTGAAATAATAACAGCTTCTTGTTTTTTTATTGCCTTGACCGCTTTTTTCTTATTTCGCTTATTTTATGAATATTAATAGCAATTTTGAATAAAATTTGAGTAACTGGGCATTCATCATAAATGACTAAGCAAAATATGCGATAAAATTATACAAAATTAACAAATAATACGTAGAAACTATTATGTGTGAATGCTATATTTTAAACAAGATAAGTAATTTGCTACAAATAAGGTGATTTGTATTGTAAATATTTGATATTTTGACATTACCTTAAGTTCATTTGTATATTGAACGAATTCAGTGATGAGAAACTATCGACCAATAGAAAAACAAGGAGGAAGATGTATGCGTGAGAAGTCAGATACTGCAATACAAAAAAACATAGGAAAAAAGAAGAAAAAAGTCGCAGCAAAAACATATATAAGAAACAATTACCAATTGTATATGATGCTAGTGCTCCCGGTAATATATCTTATTTTATTTAAGTATAAACCAATGATAGGAGTAGTGGCTGCCTTTAAAAATTATAATGTATTTCGAGGTGTTTGGGGAAGCCCTTGGACCGGGTTAAGCCATTTTAAGGAAGCCTTTGCTTCAAATGATTTCTGGATGGCATTGAAAAATACACTCATTTTAAATGTTGGAGATATTATAATTAGTTTTCCTATACCGATTATTTTGGCCTTATTTCTGTATGAATTGAATAGCAAAGTGATTAAAAAATCCACGCAGGTTATATTATATCTTCCATATTTTTTCTCATGGGTTATTATAGCGGGTATTGTTAATCAATTATGCTCTAATGGTGGAATGATCAATAATATAATTACAGCCTTTGGTGGAAAGAGTATAAACTTCCTTACAGTTCCATGGATGTGGCAGGCTGTTTATTGGATATCAGGGTTATGGCAGGGTGCAGGATATGGATTGATTATTTATTTGGCTGCTCTTAGTGGTGCAGATCCTAGCCTTGGTGAGGCAGCATATATTGATGGAGCTGGTAGATTTAAAAGAATCTGGTATGTTACAATACCACAAATTAAAGGAACAATTTCAGTTATGTTAATTATGAAATTAGGACAAGTGGTATCGATTGGCTTTGATCGCCCTTATATGATGAGTAACACCTTAGTTAAGAGTGTGTCAGATGTTATCAGCACCTATGTTTATTCTGTTGGTTTGCAATCAGCGCGCTTTGATTTTGCAACTGCAGTAGGATTATTTCAATCAGTAGTAGGTGTTTTGTTACTCTTGATTGTAAATGCTATGGCAAAAAAATTCGGTGAGGAGGGTGTTATTTAATGGAAATCAATAGTAGGTCTTCTAGAATTTTTCAATTGGTATCGGGAGTAATCTTTGTGCTAATTTGTGCGTTAACACTGATTCCGGTATTGCGTGTAATTGCTATTTCATTTAGTTCGAAATCAGCTATTTTGGCAGGGCAGGTATTTGTATTTCCAGTAGGTTTTACTATGGAAGCTTATCATAAGGTTTTTGGAAATATCAATTTCTTGCGCTCCTTTGTGTATACCATTGTATTAACGTTGGGATTTACGGCTATATCTATGATGATGACAATTTTAGCAGCATATCCTCTTTCCAAAAAAGGCTTAAAGGGTGGCAGCATCATTATGACACTGTTTGTTCTGACTATGTATTTTGATCCGGGGACAATTCCAACTTATTTAAATGTAAAAAGTTTTGGATTAATTAATACTGCATGGAGCTTAATTATCCCAGGATCTTTGAGTGCATATAATTTAATTATAATGCGTTCGTTTTTCACTTCCATTGATAAGTCACTCTATGAATCTGCTTATATAGATGGCTGCTCTGAATGGAAAGCATTGTATAAAATAGCCGTTCCATTATCTGTGCCGGCCATAGCAACTTTAAGCTTGTTTTATGCAGTCTGGCGTTGGAATAATGTGAGTGACGTTTTGTATTATATCAACAAATCAAATTTATATACAGTTCAGATGATGTTAAAACAGATGATTGACTCAGTTAAAATATCACTACTGGAAGGTAAAACAAGTCAGCTGGCAGCGGATAACATTAAAGCGGCAAGTATTGTGATTTCTATGACGCCGATGTTGATCGCTTATCCATTTATCCAGAAATATTTTACAAAAGGTATCATGCTTGGTGCCGTAAAAGGTTAGATTTAGCTAAATTTTAAACGTATTCTAATCACAATCAGTGATTAAAATAAAAGTAAAATCACATTTTTTTATGGAGGAAAAAACAATGGTTAGAAAAAGTTTATTGAAATGCACTGGTTTCTTACTCACAGCAGTGTTAACTGCAAGTATGCTTACCGCATGTGGTTCCAACACCGATAGCGGTTCAACAACGGCTACAGACAATGGTACTACAGCATCAAATGATACCGACAATGGGGAAACACAAGAAATCAATGTTATGATTTGGGACCGTGGTTCTTCGGCACCAGGAACATCAAATGAAGAAAATGAAATGACTAAATGGATTCAAGAACAGGTTTTAGAAGCTTGTAATGTAAAAGTTAATTTTGTTGCTGTTCCAAGATCAGGTTCCGATGATAAGTTGAATGTAATGATGGCAGGCGGAAATGCTCCAGATATTGTTTTCTCATACAACCAAAGCATTTTTAGCAATTTCGCATCAAACGGTGGTCTGGCAGATTTGACAGATGCTTATGCAAAGTATGGCACCGATATTCAAACTAATATTGGTAATATTCAATATATGGGAGTGGTAGATAATAAGCAATATGCCATTATGAAAAGAAGAGGACAGCAAGTTCCGCGACATGTTTCTTATATCAGAAAAGATTGGCTGGATGCACTTGGTTTAAGCATTCCAAAAACAAAAGAAGAATTGTTCACAGTTTTGGAAGCTTTTAAAGAAAAAAATCCCGGCAACGTTTCAGATGTAGTTCCTTGGGCGATGGGTGGATCAACAGATACAGAAAAATTTTACCTAAGCTTTGTAGGTTCTTATGTTGCAGAATTGTCAGAGGAAGATGCATACGTATATGCTGAAAATTATAAGGTATTTGCAGATGGTGCGATTGATGGTCTTAAGAAGTTAAATGAGTTATATAACAAGGGATTGATAACACAGGATTTTGCAACAGATACCACTACTGATATTTTTAAACAGGATGTAAGTGCTGGTAATGCTGGTTTTATATTGGCTGATGCAACGGAAATTTTCGATTTAATTCCTACTTTACAGTCCAGTGTAGATGGGGCAGAATTTGTACCTCTCAATTGCTTTGATACGCCAGAAGGTGAATATATAAATCCAACAGAGCCACTATATGGTATGTATGTTATGGTTCCAAAAACAAGTGAATCTAAAGCAGATGCTTGTGTAAAATATTTAAACTGGTTATCAGATGCAACAAATGCAGAGAATGTTATGTATACTCCTGAACATACATTAGATAGTGCCGGAGTTCCGGTATCTATGTTACAAGATGAATTAAATGAAAAAGGATATCCTGGTAACATTGCAGATTACAATATCGTTAATGACCATTTTAGCTTTGTTGATAACAAGGACAGTGTTGTAGATCAGTGGGCTAACACATATAATTTCTTATCAACAGATTGGTTTAATAGCTTATATACTGTTATGAATACCAATCAGTACCTATATCCTACGTATCCTGTTGTACTGGAGTCTGAAACAACTTATGGAGCAAAATTGAGTACTATGGCAATTGAGTATGCTTATAAGCTGATAAGCTGCAAATCAGATGAATTTGATTCTTTACAGCAATCAGAATACAAGAAACTGGTTACCGCTGGCTTAGAGACAGTATTAAATGATAGACGTGCATATTATGAGCAAAATGTTGCGAAAAAGTAAAGCCAAATAAATAAAACATATAAACAAGAAAGTTTATTGGGAAGAGTGAGGCAGCATAAAAGCTATCTCACTCTTTCATTATACAATAAGAATTTCATTTCATTTTCTATTATATAAAAGCTGAAAAATCAGTATTTGTAGAATACTGTGAAGGAGGAAATGCAATGTCAAAAGAAAAAAAATTTTTAACTATTGCTATGGATATGGCATACAGCAGGATGTATCACGAAAATATGGTTCAACAAGTAAAGATGGACACAGTAAAATTAAATGAACTAATATTATGGTTAGAAGAATATTGCAGTCATAAAAAACTATTTTATTCCTCAAATAAGCATTTGAACCAAATGGGAACAGTAGACATTTTAGTTGTGGATGATAAAGAAAGAGGAACCGTTTCACAGGTGAAGCTTTTTCCAATAGAAGATAGTACAGAGCATGATAAAAGTATCAAATGCAAGATAAATATGATACGTGAGATTACAGATTATAATGGTAAAGCTAGTATAAAATTGCCAACTGGTTTTTATTTTGTTGAAATCTCAAAGGGATCGGAATACGAAATAATACAAGGCAGGCTTGAAATATGCGAAAACAAGACAACAGAGATTTCCTTTTGTTTAGTTCCAATTGTAGAATTGAAAAAATTAGGATGGTATGCAGGCGATTTACATCATCACAGCATATACAGCAGTCCCGTTTACCAAGGTACCGATCCAGTTGTAGAAACTCCGAATGAGGTCTGCCGTTCTATGATGGCAGTGGGAGTATCCTATGGAGCGTTGAGCGATCATCATAATGTTTTAAACCACCCTGAATGGGAACAAACGATAACTAAAGATTTTATTCCGATTTTGTCAAAAGAGATATCCACTTCAAATGGTCATGTTATGGCAATGGGAGTGAAAGAAGATATTATTTATGAAATACCAAAAGAAGAACGAGACGATGTTCACTTACGTCAGGAATTTATAAGAATTACCAATCAAATTAAAGAACTGGGAGGTTTGCCCCAAGTGAATCATCCATGCGAGCACAGCAAATCAATTTCTTGGAATCCTGCTTATAATGATATGCTTTCAATTTTTCAAACTATGGAAATATGGAATGGATCCAATCCAATGGTCGAAGGTACCACAAATGGTAAAGCATTCAATTTGTGGCTTCGACTTCTTGTAGAAGGAAAATATATTCCGGCTACAACGGGGAGTGATACGCACAATATCAGGGCAAATGATTATCATTTTATTTTTAATAAGATTATGTGGCTGAGAGAAAAAATAAAAAACTCAGAAATAGATATACCGGAACCACTAAAGCCCCAAATAGATTTTTATATGGAACTAATGAATCATGAAATGGTGCTTTTTGAAAAATGGGCTCAAACCAATCTAGGCAGTGCTGGAGTACGTACCTACGTTCAGGTAGAGGGAGAGTTGAATTCAGATAAGATATTGGATGCCTTGAGAAAAGGTCATAGTTTTTTAACAAATGGTCCGATACTAATTCCACAGATCAATGGAAGGAGTTCAGGTAATATGGTTTATATCAGTGAAAATTATATTGATATAGATGTGATGCTGATTGCAAACAAACCACTAAAATGGCTCTATATCTATACAAATGAAATAGATGACTTAAAAAACAATAACAGACCGTGCAACGAATATATAATAGGGAAAGAGTGTGCCGGTATTCATATTCAGAGAATCCAACTTGATATGCCAGAGACAGCAACAAATAAATTTGACTACAGTCAAAAAATAGCACAGATACCTATAAAGGGAGTAAAATGGATGTTTTTTATTGCAAAACAAGATTGTACTAACATGGCTATCACAAATCCCATATTTTTTAATAATTAAAATTTAATCAAACTATTTACGTATAAACTCATATAAAAGCAATATATGCAATAAAAAATGACATATTAGTCAAAAAACACGTAGTTATTGGCTGACTAAATTGATATACTAACAAATAAATTAGAGAAATTTAAAGCTCAAATATATAATTTCAGATCATAAAAATGTAGTGTAGCAGATAAGAAAGGAACAATTTTAATGTTTAACATAAACGACCGTAAAAATTGCATAGAATTAAAATTGAATGCTTTAGTAAATAATTTTCAGAAAGTATTATATGAAGATGATACTAACTTTTTATTAAATATGAAAAGTAATAATCTTGCTGGAGATGACATCAGTAAATATCAATTTTGGGAATGGACACAAGGAGTTGGATTATTTGGGCTGTGGAAGTTTTTTGAAAAGACCAAAGATATTAAATATCTTGATATGCTCTTGAAATACTATGATGAACGCATTGAAACAGGGCTTCCATCGAAAAATATTAATACCTGTGCACCAATGCTGACATTATCTTATCTTGCAGAATTTACGAAGAATGACTTATACTTTGAACTTTGCAAAGAATGGGCAGAGTGGATTATGACAGAACTTCCCAAGACAAAAGAAGGTGGATTTCAGCATTTAACATCGGATACGTTAAACGAACAGGAATTGTGGGATGATACATTAGTCATGGCGGTTTTGTTTCTTGCAAACTATGGAAGAATTGTGAATAATCAGTCTTACATGGAAGAAGCAAAATATCAATTTATGCTACACATAAAATACTTAACAGATAAAAAAACAGGTCTTTGGTTTCATGGTTGGTCGTTTCAGGGAAATCATAATTTTACAAATGCGTTATGGGGAAGAGGTAATTGTTGGGTCACAGTAGCCATTCCTGAACTTTTGAACATGATTTCCTGTGAGGCCAGCACACACAGATTTCTATTAGAGGCGTTTAAAGCACAGGCAAAAGCGTTGAAACATTATCAGGAAGATACAGGCATGTGGCATACTCTGATTGATGACAAAACATCCTATGTTGAAACCAGTGCTACCTGTGGGTTTGCTTATGGTATTTTACGAGCGGTTCATTTGGGATACTTGCCGGAATCATATCATGATTGTGCCTATAAAGCTCTTAGCCCGGTACTAAAGTATATCACAGATGATGGTATAGTAAATCAGGTTTCATATGGAACGGCTATGGGCAGAGAATCAATACAATTTTATAAAAATATTGAGATTAAATCCATGCCTTATGGACAGGCTCTGGCAATCCTATTTCTGCTTGAAATATTGGAAGATGAAAAGGCTTAAAAGCAAGCATACGTGAATTGACAAATGAATAAAAAGTAGATAATAGGATTATTTTTGTAATGAACACAGGTGAATAATCTAGAAGTTTATGATATGATAATTCATAAATGGTTAGTACTGGGAAGTGAAAATATTACGGTTATTTTACTGCAAAATTATTGTGTTAAAGAGTAATAACCGGACAGAACTTATAGGAGAATTCATATGAGACTATTTTATACAAAGCCTGCAACGAAATGGGAAGAAACTTTGCCTGTCGGCAATGGAAGCTTAGGTGCGATGATATGGGGAGGAACTACGCTTGAAAAAATCGGATTAAATGAAGAAAGTTTATGGTCTGGTTATTATCATGATAAAAATAACCCCAATGCTGCGAATTATTTACAAGACGTCAGAGATCTTATCCAAAATGGAGAATATGTAAAAGCGGAAGAATTAATCAGAGACAATATGCTTGGTGAATACAATGAATCTTATTTACCACTTGGTAATCTTAAGTTTCAATTCGAACACAATGAGGAAATAGATGACTATAAACGTTCTCTGGATTTACAAAATTCGATTGCCCATGTATCATATAAAGCAGATGAAATATTTTATACAAGAGAATATTTTGCAAGCTATCCAACAAAAGCAATATTAATAAAATTTACTTGTGATAAACCTAAGCTGAATCTATCGATCTCGTTTGAATCAGAACTTAAGAGTCAGATTTCTTATACGAAAGATGGCATTAACATAAGTGGTCAATGTCCAGAACATGTTGATCCTAATTATGTGGATAGTATTCAACCAGTGATTCAAGGAAACAGAGGAATACTTTTTGATGCTGGTTTAAAGATTCTTTATTCAGATGGAAAAATTACTCAAACACAAGATTCTTTACAGATAAGCGGAGCTTATACAGCTATTTTAGCTTTTGAGGCTATAAGGCCAATGGACTTAAATTCTTGTAACGATTATGAAGAATTAAAAAAAATTCACTGTAAAGACTATAAAGCAATTTTTAATAAGGTTGAATTATATCTGGGCAAACAGTTAGATATACCGACAGATGAGCGCCTTTGCAGACTACGTAATGGTGAAAGTGATAATGGTTTATATGCTTTATACTTTCAATACGGTAGATATTTGCTTATTAGTTCTTCGAGAGAAGGCAGCCTGCCTGCAAATTTACAGGGGATTTGGAGTTGGAAATTCAGAGCTTCATGGAGCTGTAATTGGACGACAAATATAAACACACAGATGAACTATTGGCTGGCACAAAGCTGCAACCTACAGGAATGTCTTTCTCCCTACTTTGAATTTTTAAAGAAAATATGTAAAGAAGGAAAAACAACAGCAAGAGTACATTATAAATGTAGAGGATTTGTTCATCATCACAATGCCGATTATTGGTGTAATACTAACCCTGTTGGGTTGGCCTACGGACAGGAAAGAGGCGAAGAAAATTGTGTTACCTGGTCATTTTGGCCAATGGGAGGCGGATGGCTAACAAGTGAACTGTTTAAACATTATGAATATAATCCTGACAAGAAATTTCTTCGTGAAACGGCTTATCCTATTTTAAAAGAAGCCGCATTATTTTTTGTTGACTGGGTTTATCAATACAATGGCTATTATGTGACTTGTCCGTCCACATCACCGGAAAATCGCTTTAAAACAAAAGACGGATTGACCAGTTGTGTCGCTATGTCTACGACTATGGATCTTGCTATCATTAGGGAAGTATTTAAAAACTTCAAAAAGACATGTGATATTTTGGAAATTAATGATGAAATATTAGACAGTGTGGAAGAAAAGCTATCACTTCTTGCTCCTTTTCAAATAGGAAGCAGAGGGCAGCTTCTTGAATGGCATGAGGAATTTGAAGAAAGTGAACCGGGACATCGTCATGTTTCCCATTTATATGGATTATTTCCTTCGGAGCTTTTTGCAGACCAGGAAGAATTAATCAAAGCATGTCGTATTTCCCTAGAGGAGCGGCTGAAAAATGGCGGGGGTCATACAGGGTGGAGTTGTGCTTGGATTCTTAACTTATTTGCAGTTCTTGAGGATTGTGATAATACCTATGCATTTTTAAAAACATTACTTACTCGATCTACTTATGATAATTTATGGGATGCGCACCCACCTTTTCAGATTGATGGAAATTTCGGTGGGACAGCAGGAATTGCTAATATGCTTGTACAAGATCGAAATGGCTGTTTAAAAATCCTTCCGGCTTTACCAAAGGAGTTCGAAAATGGATATGTAAAAGGACTTCGTATTAAAAATGGAAAAACGATTGATATTCAATGGGCGGATGGGAAATTAAAAGATTATCAGATCTATTAATATGAATAAAATGTAAGCTATATTTTAAACATCAAGTAATGTATACAAAGATTATATGTATTACGAAACCAATAAGTAGACCACCGATGCAACATCGGTGGTTTTAACTATGTACACCAAAAGCTATAATTTACAAGTTACAATATTTTCATGATGTATAGATCAGGTTCCGCTGACAAGTCAATAAAACCAGTTGCTGTTTTAATCACGGGCTTAGATAAATATAATCGGTTAATCATAATGATTGTTCCGGTTTCACCGTTATTTAATAAAATATCATTGTTCATATAAGTATTTACAATTCGTTCAAGAAATGGAAGTAAAAATCTTGGTTCGAATTTTCTTAAGCCTTCCGATTCAAATATATGTATCACATCAAATGGGCACAACGGACCTCGATATATTCTGGCAGATGTCATTGCATCATAAACATCGGCAATTGCAACAATTTTAGCAAAATCGTCAATTTCATTTGAAACCAGACGACTGGGATAACCTGAACCATCACAGCGTTCATGGTGCATTAAAGCCGCATTTTTAATTCTTTCATCAAGATCTTCTCCCTTAAGAAGATTATATCCCTGAAAAGGATGGGTTTTAATAATTTCATATTCTGTAACGGAAAGCCGACTCGGTTTCTTTAAAATATTATCCGGCATCATAATTTTACCGGTATCATGAAGAAGCCCTGCAAGTGTTAAAACTTCCGTATCTTCCTTTGAAAATCCAAGCCATTTTCCCATGATATTGCATATAATACCTACACTCATTGAGTGATGATAGGTAACATCGTCATATTCACGCATATTATGAAGCATGTCAAAAACACCAATCGAAGTTAAATTACTGGAAAAAATATTTAGAGTATTCGTTAATAAGGAATAAGTATCAATCGGAGTAATACGATTAATGACTGTGTTAATCGAATTTTGAAAATACTCAACATTTTCAAAAAAGATTTCTCTGAATTTTTTGAATTCAAGACTATTGTCTATTTTCTCACGGTACAAAGAAACAGGTTTGGTTGCCACCTGTTCGGTATCATCTACGACAGTTATTTCTTCAATTGCATAAAATTCTAGTCTTATTATCATTTTGTCGGTAAGTTTTAAGTTTTCCGGAAGTATCAACTGTCCGCTTATTGTGTATACATTTTCAGCAGTAATCATACCAGGGATTAAATCTTTGGTAAGTACTCTTTTCATAAAAATCCACCCTTCATATAGATTTAACAGAACTTTTAATTACAGTATATGAATTATGCATTATATTGTCAATTGAATTGGTACTATCTTCACAGATAAATATTTAATGATAATATTTATTAAATTATTTGGAAGCTATTGACGAAAAAAGCAAATTGGTGTATTGTAAATCTGTAATTATAGTTATATCAAGTTAAGAAAATTCAATATTGTAATTTTTTCTCTTATTCAGAGTGATGGAGATACAAAGGATCTGTGAAGTCACGGCAACCCCTCTTTAATTTAGGAAGGTGCCAACCTGAGCGAGTAGTCGAACAATAAGGGGATTTGATTAATTTGACTTCAAATCCGTTTAGACGGATTTTTTTTTATTCATTTTATGACATGTATGTAATCATACAGAATGGAGGATCTATGGAGAAATTATTATTTACATCAGAATCAGTAACAGAAGGCCATCCTGATAAAATCTGTGATCAGGTGTCCGACGCAATTTTGGATGCATTGTTAGAACAGGATCCAATGAGCCGTGTGGCATGTGAGACTTGTACCAATACAGGCTTTGTATTAGTTATGGGAGAGATTACCTCAAACGCAAATGTGGATTATGAAGCAATTGTAAGAAAGACTGTAAATGAAATTGGATATGACAATCTTGAGTATGGATTTGACGCAAACAAGTGTGAGGTGCTTGTAAGACTTGACAAACAGTCAACAGACATTGCTATGGGTGTTGATAAGGCCTTAGAGGCAAAAGAAAACAAGATGACCGAATCCGAAATCGATGCAATTGGTGCAGGAGATCAGGGGATGATGTTTGGATTTGCTTCCAATGAGACAGAAGAATATATGCCATACCCTATTGCGTTGGCACATAAACTGGCATTACAGCTTACCAAGGTTCGTAAAGATGGTACATTAAAATATTTAAGACCGGATGGTAAGACACAAGTTTCGGTTGAGTATGACGAAAATGGAAAACCGATTCATCTAGACGCAGTTGTATTATCCACTCAACATGACCCTGAGGTAACACAGGAACAAATACATGCAGATATTAAGAAATATGTTTTTGACCCGATTTTACCTAAGGATTTTATTGATGACAAAACTAATTATTATATAAATCCTACTGGACGGTTTGTAATTGGCGGACCAAATGGAGACAGTGGATTAACAGGACGTAAGATAATCGTAGATACTTATGGCGGATATGCGAGACATGGCGGCGGAGCATTTTCAGGAAAAGATTGCACAAAGGTTGACCGCTCAGCAGCTTATGCAGCCCGTTATGTTGCAAAAAATATTGTTGCAGCCGGCATTGCTGATAAATGTGAGATTCAATTATCTTATGCAATTGGTGTTGCTCATCCAATGTCAATTATGATTGATACTTTTGAAACAGGTAAGCTTTCTAATGAAAAGCTTGTTGAAATTGTAAGAGAAAACTTTGATTTACGTCCGGCAGGAATTATTCAGATGCTTAATCTTAGAAGACCAATTTATAAACAGACGGCAGCTTATGGACACTTTGGAAGAATCGATCTTGATTTACCTTGGGAAAAATTGGATAAAGTCGAAGAGTTAAAAAAATATTTATAATAATTAGGAAGTAATTATAAGACCATATGCATGCTTTTGTGTATATGGTCTTATCTGTGTGCGTGTTTACTAATAAATTAATCTTTTTTGTTGTAAGGATAATTGATTACTAAAATCAATGTTAAATTGCAGAAAACGTTATGGCTATAATACTAGAAATATTATATACTGAGAATATAACAAATTTCATATAATAATAATTCTCTTATTATTAGAATGTCATCATTGTTACACAATAAAATGGTTATATTTAATTGGGGAGAGGTTATATGATTAATTAGGTTTTTAAAAGCTTTTTCATATTTAATAGGTAGAGTTATTGATTTGTTGTATTAAAAAAGAATAAGGAATCATGTTTATTTCGACATAATATGTTGCAAACTCAATTGAATGTCTATATAATTAGACTAAAGGCGGCTGCTTTCATTTTACTAATTTATAAGCAGCTTTTGAGCAATATGTGACAGCAACGAAATAATTATATTCAGTATATCTAAACTATTATAACTATATTAATTTAGTAATCTTTCGTTAACTTTAAAAATGCAAAAGAAGAGGTGGTAGTAGTTATGAATAATAAAGAAAGTATCCAAGATAACACTTCATATGATAATGTGCATAATTATTATATTGATTTTATTCCAAAGAAAATAGAAAACAGACAGTATAAAGAGATTAAACAATTCTTTTTAAACAATTATCTGGATAACTATGCGGAAAAGATTATCAGCATTTTAATGAAATTAACGGTATATTTCAATCTGAGTATGTTTTTAACTGAGTTTCCTTTGGAATTGGATTCACAAGAAAGCAAAGAATATTCACAATTAGTAGGGACAGATTTGTATAGTCTGACTATAGAGGAGTGGACAAGGATTGTTAATTTTGTAATATTAGAAGACATCTCTTCGCTGCAAATACTATCCAAGCAGCCTCGGTTCTTAATCAGTATTAATGGTAAATTTTCTAATGAACTTTGCCGAATCCCAGAAAATAAAGTTGAATTAATTAAAGAAATTGTTGAAACAGAAGGCCTTTATCTGTTAAAAAGAGAATAATTACTCTTAAAATTATTAATTTTGTCACATACTGTTCAAAAAAGTAATGTATAATAGAACAAATAATGACATGAGTCCTAAATTGATATAGTTTAATAGTTTTAATAAATAGAGAGAAAGGTAATGTAGTAAAGTTAAAGGAGAATTATTATGGGAAAACAGCCGAAGAAAATTATTATTTTGGAAATAGTAGTATTAGCTATCTTACTTACGGTTTTTGGAATTGGACGTTATCGTAAGACGATAAATCAGGAAAGTGATTCACAGCAGACAGTGAATGAAGATGCGAATAAAGTATGGGAACCGATAGATGTTACTTTTTTTGATGTTGGAAAGGGAGACTGCATATTAATAGAAACGTCAGAAGGTGCCATTATGATAGATACAGGTTATGATGAGAATGGAGAAGATCTTGTCGGCTGGTTAAAAGAGAGAGAAATTGACACCTTAGCCTATTTGATATTGACTCATCCGGATAAGGATCACATTGGTGGAGCCGATACGGTAATCAATGAATTAAATGTTGAGAATATTATTGAGACGAATTGTGAAGTAAACAATGATGATTATATACAATATAAGGAGGCGGCTGCCAGCAAAGGACTTAGTATTTTAACATTGACTGAAGAAAAGGAGCTCTCCATTGGCGGGGCACAATTAACGATATATCCACCTTTAAGCAAAACCTTTGAAGGTCAAAATGATTATTCACTTGTCATTAAAATGATATTTGGAGAAACGGATTTCTTATTCGCCGGAGATGCAACAGAGGCAAGAATTGAAGAATTATTAAAACAAATTCCAAACATACAAAGCATGCTTTTAAAGGTACCTTATCATGGAAGGTTAATGGAAAATTCGGAAGAATTTTTAGAAGCAGTTTCACCAAAATATAGTATTATTACATGTAATAAGAAAAAAGAATACAAAGATGTTATGAAAATGTTAACAGAACTAAACTCGGAAGTATTTATTACAAAAGACGGAGATATTACAGTAAATAGTGACGGGAAAGAAATGACCGTTAGTCAGTAAACGCTGGAATTGCAAGCATTGCGAATGTACTATGTTATTACAAGACAAATTAAACTATTCAGTATGATTGAGATATTTTGTTAAAATGATTACAATAAAATGTTAAAAATATATTAATATTGTCTCAAATAGTCAGGAATTTGTAGACAATATATGATTTAATGGTATAATATTAACATGTTATTATTATGTTGAAGGGAGCGCCATGGATGAAATATAGGAAAAGCGTGTATAAAACATTGGCATTAATTACGCAACTAGGTATTAGCATGTTGGTTCCTATTTTTTTATGCACTTTTTTGGGCGTTTATCTGGAAGATAAGTTTTCAATTTCTGTTTTTGTTCCTTTACTAATATTGGGAATACTGGCAGGAGGCAGAAATACATATATTCTTGCTAAGAATGCAAGTAAAGACGACAAGGAGTAATTTATGTTTAAAAGGTTTCCTGCTATTGTTAAAGAACTTTTGCTGATTATTGGAATATATGGTTTATTGGCAGAAGTAATTGTAATTATAGTTACTCAGGATAAAATATTTTATTCTGTTGGATTAATTATTGGAATATTTCTCGCATTTTTTATGTGTGTCCATATGCATATTTCTATAGAGGATGCAATTGATTTTGGAGAAGCTGGAGCACAAAAACATATCAGTAAAACTTATGGATTTCGTACACTTGTGGTTATAATTACACTTTGTATTTTATGCTATTTTAACACAGGTAGCATCATTACCGCTATCATTGGTATTATGGGATTGAAAGTAGCGGCTTATTTACAGCCGTTTACTCATAAAATTTTACAAAAATATATAAGTAAAGGAAGGTGAGAGTATGATAGATATGGGAGCCAGTTCAAGCAGTTTTTTGTTGGCTGAAGCCAACGTAGACTTTATGATTCATGGTTTACTAAAATATCACTTATTTGGTCAGGAATTATGGCTAACCACAACACATGTTGGTATGTTTTTGGTTTCGATTGTATTAATGATTTTTGCGGTTGCAGTTAATAGGAAAATTAAAAAAGCTAATGCTAAAGACACGCCGGGAACCTTACAAAATATTGCTGAACTGGTGGTAGAAATGCTTGATAAGATGGTTGATGGAATTATGGGAGCCAGAGGTAGAAAGTTTGCAAACTATATTTTAACGCTATTTTTATTTATACTATTTTGCAACTTATCAGGACTACTGGGACTAAGGCCGCCTACAGCTGATTATGGCGTTACATTCGGATTGGGAATAATTACATTTTGTATGATTCAATTTATCAATATTAAGGATAACAAAATAGGAGCTTTTACAGGACTTTTTAAACCATTACCATTTTTGTTTCCTATTAACCTGATTGGTGAAATTGCAACCCCGTTTTCATTATCACTACGTCTTTTTGGTAATATTTTATCAGGGACTGTTTTAATGGCATTGATATATGGATTATTGCCTATTTTTATTACATTGGGTATTCCATCAATGCTTCACATTTATTTTGATATTTTTTCAGGAGTAATTCAAACATATGTATTTTGTATGTTAACAATGGTATTTGTCACAGATAAAATGGCATCAGAAGAATAATAGTAAATTTAAGGAGGAAATTATTATGACACAAATTACGAACGAAGGTTTAATTTTAGCTTGCTCAGCAATTGGAGCGGGATTGGCAATGATCGCTGGTATCGGACCTGGTATTGGACAGGGACATGCGGCAGGACATGCGGCATCAGCAGTAGGAAGAAATCCAGGTGCAAAGTCTGATATTACATCAACAATGCTTTTAGGACAGGCAGTAGCTGAAACAACAGGTCTTTACGGACTAGCTATCGCAATTATTCTATTATTTGCAAATCCATTACTTGGAAAACTTTAATTTTTGTTGTGCAATGTATAATACAATAGATAGTTCTATTGATGCAAATATTAGATGAAAGGAGGCTGAACCTTGGAACGATTATTTAATCTGGATCCTCAATTATTAGCTGATGTAGCTGTACTGGGTGTTAATATTTTTATTCTTTTTATATTTCTTTCATACATGCTGTTTAATCCTGTTAGAAAGCTTTTGCAAGAACGAAAGAATAAGGTTAGAAACGATCAGGATATTGCGGCTAAGGAAAAAGAAGATGCAATTGCTTTAAAAGAAATGTATGACGCAAAGCTAAAAGATATTAATAAGGAAGCAGAGACTATATTAAGCGATGCACGTAAGCAGGCTTTAAGGAATGAGGCAAAAATTATTGACGAAGCTAAATTAGAGGCGGGCAAAATCATAGAGCGTGCCAATAACGAGGTAGAATTAGAAAAGAAACGTGTTGTGGATGAAATGAAAAAAGAAATGATTGTCATTGCTTCCTTAATGGCAAGCAAGGTTGTAGCTAACGCAATTGATGTAAAAGTACATGATACTTTGATTGATGAAACAATAAAAGAGATGGGTGATAATACATGGCTAAGCTAGTTGCAAAAACATATGGTGATGCATTGTTTGAACTGGCACTTGAGGAAGATAAGGTAGATGTTTTTGTGAAAGAAACAAATGGGATTCTTCAGGTTCTTCAGGAAAATGCGGAATTGCACAAGCTAATGAATCACCCTAAGATTACTAAGGAAGAAAAAAACAATGTTATGGAAGAGATTTTTAAGGGAAGAATCAGTGAAGAGTTAACCGGCTTTATTCATATTATTGTGACGAAGGACAGATATAACGAAATTACATATATATTTGAATATTTCCTTGATAAAGTTAAGGAGTATAAAAACATTGGTTTGGCTTATGTTTCAGCTGCAGTAGAGCTGAATGAAACACAGAAAAAGGAGCTAATGAATAGACTTCTTCAAATCACCAAATACAAGCAGATTGATATTGTATATTCTGTTGATACGGCTTTGATTGGTGGAATGGTAATTCGAATCGGAGACAGAGTCATAGATAGCAGTATCAGAACAAAGCTCTATGAGATGTCTAAAAACTTATCTAAAATACAACTATAAGACTTGACTAGAGGAACTTGTGAAGATTTCACGGTTTTCGCTATGTCAGGGACATTGACAATTATAAGGAAAGAAGGTGCACTGGCTCCATGAATTTAAGACCGGAGGAGATAAGTTCAGTTATTAAAGAACAAATTAAAAGATATGCCGCTCAGCTTGAAGTATCCGATGTTGGTACAGTTATTCAGGTTGCAGATGGTATTGCACGTATACATGGCCTTGAAAATGCAATGCAGGGGGAGCTTCTTGAATTTCCCGGAGAAATTTACGGTATGGTATTGAACCTTGAAGAGGATAATGTTGGTGCGGTATTACTTGGTGATACCAGTAACATTAATGAAGGTGATACGGTAAAAACAACAGGACGTGTAGTAGAGGTTCCGGTTGGAGATGCATTAATAGGACGTGTTGTAAATGCACTAGGACAAGCAATTGATGGGAAAGGACCGATACAGTCCGATAAATTCCGTCAGATTGAAAGAGTTGCGTCAGGAGTAATTTCCAGAAAATCTGTAGACACTCCATTACAAACAGGTATTAAGGCAATTGATTCAATGATTCCAATTGGAAGAGGACAACGTGAGTTAATTATCGGTGACAGACAGACCGGTAAAACAGCAATTGCAATCGATACAATCATTAATCAAAAAGGTCAGGGTGTAAAGTGTATCTATGTAGCAATTGGGCAGAAATCTTCTACTGTTGCAACCATTGTAAAAACATTAGAAGAGTATGGCGCTATGGATTATACAACTATAGTAGCTGCTACAGCAAGTGAGCTGGCACCATTACAATATATAGCTCCATATTCAGGTTGTGCAATTGGTGAAGAGTGGATGGAGAAGGGTCAGGATGTATTGGTAATCTATGATGATTTATCAAAGCATGCTACTGCATACCGTACACTTTCATTGCTGCTTAGAAGACCACCAGGCCGTGAAGCATACCCTGGAGATGTATTCTATTTACATTCCAGATTATTAGAGCGTGCAGCCAGATTATCAGATGAGTTGGGAGGAGGTTCCTTAACCGCTTTACCTATCATTGAAACACAGGCGGGTGACGTTTCTGCTTATATTCCTACTAACGTAATATCAATTACAGATGGTCAGATTTATCTTGAGACAGAAATGTTTAATGCAGGTTTTAGACCGGCTGTTAATGCAGGGTTATCGGTATCTCGAGTGGGAGGTGCAGCTCAGATTAAAGCCATAAAGAAAATTGCAGCTCCTATTCGTGTTGAATTGGCACAGTATAGAGAACTGGCAGCATTCTCTCAGTTTGGATCAGAGCTAGATGCAGATACAAAAGAAAAATTGTCTCAGGGTGAACGTATTAAAGAAGTATTAAAGCAACCTCAGTATAAACCTATGCCAGTTGAATATCAGGTTATTATTATTTATGCTGTTACCAAGAAATTATTAATCGATGTGGCCGTTGAAGAAATTCTAAGATTTGAAACTGAGTTATTTGAGTTTATTTCATCTAAATATCCAAATATTCCAGAGGATATTAAAACGACAAAGCAAATGTCTGATGACACAGAACAAGCGCTTATTGCAGCAATTAACGAATTCAAGCTGAATTTCAAATAAGATAGGAAACATGTGAAAGATCAAACTTTCATATCTACTATTATGTGCAAAAAACGCATAAGAAAGAAAGGTGAACGATCATGGCATCAATGAGAGATATTAAAAGACGTAAAGTCAGTATTCAGAGTACTCAGCAGATTACTAAGGCCATGAAGCTTGTTTCTACCGTAAAGCTGCAAAAAGCAAAAACTCGTGCGGAACAGTCAAAGACTTATTTTGATTATATGTATAAAACGGTTACATCTATGCTTGCAAAGTCAGGTAATATTAATCATCCATATCTAGTTGCAGGAGAGTCGAAGAAGAAAGCAGTTATTGCTATTACTTCTAACCGAGGCCTTGCGGGTGGATATAATGCAAATGTTACCAAACTGATTACAAACAGTGATATACCTAAGGAAGACGCATACATCTATGCGATTGGACGAAAAGGTAAAGATTTTCTTGCAAGAAGAGGCTATGAGATAAAGACAGATTACTCTGATGTTATTAATGAGCCGATTTATAAGGATGCAGCAGAAATAAGTAAAGAAGTCCTAAATCAATTTGCAAAAGGAGAAATAGGAGAAATTTACTTAGCATATACATCATTCAAAAATACAGTAAGCCATATACCAACCTTAATGAAACTCTTACCAGTAGAGATGAATGAGGAAAGTAATAACGAAGTGACGACAACGGATAAGCTTACCATGATGAATTATGAACCAGAGGAAGAGGAAGCTTTAAATATGATTATTCCTAAATATATCACTAGTTTGATATATGGTGCGTTAGTCGAGGCTGTTGCAAGTGAGAATGGTGCAAGAATGCAGGCGATGGATTCTGCAACAAGCAATGCTGAAGAAATGATAAGTGACTTATCATTGAAATATAATAGAGCGCGTCAAGGCTCAATTACACAAGAATTAACAGAAATCATAGCCGGTGCCAATGCTATCAGCTAGGCCGGTAAAAGGAGTGAGAGAGAAAATGGCAGATAAAAATATTGGTAAAATCACTCAGATTATAGGTGCGGTACTTGACGTTAAATTTAGTGGAGGAAAACTTCCTGAAATTAATGAAGCAATTAATGTTCCGATTAAAACAGGAACATTGGTTATTGAAGTAGCACAGCATTTGGGAGATGATACAGTAAGATGTATTGCCATGGGTCCTACAGACGGTTTGGTCAGAGGAATGGCTGCTGAGTCAACCGGAGCACCAATATCTGTACCCGTAGGTGAAAATACATTAGGACGTATGTTCAACGTATTAGGTAATCCAATTGATAATAAGCCTAATCCAGAGGTAGAACAATATTTACCAATCCATAGGAAAGCACCAAAGTTTGAGGAACAATCAACTTCAACCGAAGTATTGGAAACTGGTATAAAAGTAGTTGATTTATTGTGTCCTTATCAAAAAGGTGGAAAAATTGGACTATTTGGTGGAGCTGGTGTTGGTAAAACAGTATTGATTCAAGAATTGATTAGAAATATTGCTACGGAGCATGGTGGATATTCTGTATTTACTGGAGTTGGTGAAAGAACAAGAGAAGGAAATGACCTTTATTATGAAATGAAAGAATCAGGAGTTCTCAGTAAAACAACGATGGTATTTGGACAGATGAATGAACCGCCGGGAGCAAGAATGAGAGTTGGTTTAACGGGACTTACAATGGCAGAGTATTTCCGTGATAAAGGTGGAAAGGATGTGTTATTATTCATTGATAATATCTTCCGTTTCACGCAAGCAGGTTCTGAAGTTTCAGCGCTGCTTGGCCGTATGCCATCAGCCGTAGGTTATCAGCCAACCTTACAGACTGAGATGGGAGCGTTACAGGAACGTATTACATCTACAAAAGATGGTTCAATTACATCCGTTCAAGCGGTATATGTACCTGCGGATGACTTAACTGACCCAGCTCCGGCAACTACATTTGCACATTTGGATGCAACCACTGTTTTATCACGTTCCATCGTAGAGCTTGGTATTTATCCAGCAGTAGATCCATTAGAGTCTACATCAAGAATACTTGATCCTCGTATCGTTGGAGAAGAGCATTATAAGGTAGCTCGTGGTGTTCAGGAGATTCTTCAAAGATATAAAGAATTGCAGGATATTATTGCAATTCTTGGTATGGATGAGCTTTCTGAGGAAGAAAAGATTGTTGTAGCAAGAGCTAGAAAAGTACAAAGATTTTTATCACAGCCTTTCTTCGTAGCAGGACAGTTTACAGGATTAGAGGGTAAATATGTACCGTTGAATGAAACGATACAAGGTTTTAAAGAAATACTTGACGGTAAGCATGATGATGTTCCGGAAAGTTATTTCCTCAATGCCGGTAATATTGATGATGTTTTAACCCGCTGCAAGAAGTAAGGGGTGAAATAAATGGCAGATGATAGAATATTTCGATTAAAAATTATATCTCCGGATAGATTATTCTATGAGGGAGACATTACAATGGTGGAACTTAAAACAAGTGAAGGTGAAATAGGTATTTATAAAGGCCATATTCCGCTTACAACAATTTTGGTTCCGGGAATTGTAAGGATTACAGAGCCAAATGAAGTAAAACTGGCAGCTCTTTATTCGGGATTTGTGGAAATTTTAAAGGACAAGGTTACTATACTTGCAGAGGTTGCAGAATGGCCTTATGAGATTGACGTAAATCGTGCAATGGAGGCAAAGATTCGCGCAGAGCGAAGAATTAATAACAGTGATAACGAGGTTGATGAGATTCGCGCTGAAATGGCGCTTCGAAGAGCACTGACTCGTATTGAACTTGGTGGTAAGTAGATTAAATTAGAGTAATAATGGAAGTGTCGCATATGACTAAGTGTCAGTCATTAAGCGGCGCTTTTGTTTTTTAATAAATCAAGTAAATAATCCGTTTTAAAGAATTTGATTTTTTTGTTAAAAATTATTTGGAAACTATTAAGAAATAATCAAATCATTGGTGTATCCCATTGATATTTCTCCATATCCACCACACCGTCTTTGAATTCAATACCATCTTTTTCTAATAGCTTGATTTGCTCATTGATTCCTCCGAATACAAAAGCATTTGAAGGTTTTCCATCTTTGGTTACAACACGATAACAGGGAATGTTTTCAGGATCTGGATTTGCATGTAGGGCATAACCAACCACTCTTGCCCATCTTCGATTGCCGGCAAGTGCAGCCACCTGACCATAGGTAGCTACTTTTCCCTTGGGAATTTTCTTAACAACATCGTATATCATATTAAATGTATTCATGGTTCCATTTACTCCTTAATTAAGGTATAATCTTAGATAGCTGTTTTATATGACATCTATATTATGTTAGGATGAATGTATGATTAGTTACATTCTATTTGCTCCTATTTTATCATTAAATTAGAAATTTATCTACCTTAGTTTATAACTAATGGCGATAATAGCCGCTACTCTTTTATCATGTATAAAATACAGACCAACTGTCAATACTTGGAATAACAATAGTTTCAAAGTTACTATTTGGTGTAAATCGAAATAGTAATCGAGTATTACCAGATGGAGGTATTTTATGAAGAAAATAATGGTATTTTTAATTGTAGCAATATGGGTATTTTTAGGAATAGGCTATATAAGAGACGGTAAAAAGGTAGATGAAAACAGAATTGTGGAAGCCTTTAGTAAGGCTGCTTTTTCAAACGAGGAAAGTACAATCAACGTAAATGGAGAATACGCTGGAGATTATTTAAGTACAGAAGGAGCAAAAGATCTACTGGCAAAAATTGCAAAAGAACTTGGTATCGATGACAATTATGAAATAACGCAGCAAAGAGAAGAACAAAAAGGGGAAGTTGTTCTGTTTAAGCAGGCAAAGAGAGCACAAACCACCCTTAAATTTTTCACTTATGAATCAGATTCACAAAATCATGAGATTGGTGTGAAACAATATGTGACAGTAGAACTAAAATTACTGGATACAGCAGATTGCGCACTAGCTTATAAAAATAAACTAGAGGATATTATAAAAAACAATCAGGTTAACGGAGAAATTACAGTCAGTATGAGGGGAAAGTATCCGGAAGAGTTAAATCTTGAAGAGCGAAATATCATAGCCGATGATTTACTTAAAAAACTTGATACAGACATTAAAACAGAACAAAGAAGCGATGACATGTATGTAATATATGGCTATAGCAAGTATATAAATGAGTATAAAAAAGTGGGAAACCAAAAAATAAATGTAAGCCTTGCCATGAATTATAACGAAGAAGAAGAGGCTACTTATATTTATTTGTCTACTCCATTAATTAATGAAGATTATTAGTAACGATTCAGGAAACGAAAAGCGCTAGGTATTTTGGATGAAAAATGAATTTTATATTTTCATAATAAAAAGAAATCTTATTTTTGCATCGTGTATCGGTAACTAGAAAGTACTTAATAGTTATGATGATTAAAAAATAGTTAGTGACCATTATATCAAATATGCATATAGTATTATATAATTAAGTAAATAAAGGAGTATTTATGGATTACAGAAACTATATGCCGTTTGGATATGGTCAAATCCCTTTTTATTCTGGATTTCGTTATTCACTGGATTCTAGTCAAGAGATGATAATGGAAAAAGACAAAGAATATATGAAAAGCCTTTATCCCGTAAAAGCCAAAGAAATTCAGGCTTTAGTAGAAGATGAATGTGACAAATTGGAGTATGAAGGCAGCATTATGTTTGATGAATATCCTGATAAAATTGGATTGCGCAAAATTGGTATGGATGTTTATAATAAAATCAGCAAGAATGAAGCAGTCGTGGACGCTAAAGAGGAATCAAAGGAAGAAGATATTTACATGATGAATTATGGTTATCATTACAGACAGCCAATGCCGCCTCCAAAACCAAAGCAGGAGCCATGTAATGGGCCTGGATGCAACGATGGATCTGTTATGGATATGATTGATGTTCTTTTATTTAATGAAATGTATAAAAGAAGATGTAGACATGATAGATGCCGCAGGCGGTTATATTGGTAATACATGAAAAATTGCTGATAAAAATATAAAATAAGGTTGAGGTTTTACTATAAAGGAATTAAAATATAGTCATAGCAAAATGCTGTGACTATATTTAATAAGGTGAAAAAAATGGAAGAAATCAATATTATATTAAATGAATGTTTAGATAAAGAACTGATCAGGATAATAATCAGCAATCCCAGAGAGAACGAAGGGCCAAATAAGATTATAGTAAGACCAATTCTACTGAAAGAAGAATTGTGGTTTCAAGAGACAATCTATGTAGGAACAAAGGTACTTCATAAGAATTATAAAGCCGAATTTATACAAGAGGAAATTGTAAATAATATTACTAAAAATTTCAAACAACTGCAAATTGAACATAGTTTAATGAATGCAACCGTGCTTGTTAGTAAAAAAGGAAAAATCACAATAAATAAAAAGCAAAATGATGCAGTGCCAGGCAGTCCAATAAAATTAAATCATAATAGAACGAAACGCTATATTATACCAGAGGGAAAAAGCGTAGAATTTCTTGTTGATTTAGGTGTCATGACAAGTGATGGAAGTATCATTAAAGCAAAATATGATAAATTTAAGCAAATCAATCGTTTTTTAGAGTTTATTGAAGATATATTACCAAAGCTGTCAAATTCAAAGGAGATTAAAATCATTGACTTTGGTTGTGGTAAATCGTATCTTACCTTTGCTATGTATTATTATCTTAAAGTTTTAAAGAGTAATGATGTAAGAATCATTGGACTTGATTTAAAGGAAGAAGTGATTGATCATTGCAATAAACTAAGTGAAAAATACGGTTTTGAGAAATTGAGGTTTTATAAGGGAGATATTGCACAGTTTGAAGGTGTGGATTCTGTCGATATGGTAGTGACACTGCATGCCTGCGATACTGCAACAGACTATGCGCTTGAAAAGGCGGTCAAATGGGGAGCAAATGTGATTTTGTCGGTACCTTGTTGCCAGCATGAACTCAATAAACAGCTTCATAATGAAATACTAGAGCCGGTATTAAAGCACGGTTTAATTAAGGAACGCATCGCGGCGCTAGTCACAGATGCACTTCGGGCAGAACTGTTGGAGAGCAAAGGTTATAAGGTTCAGATATTGGAGTTCATTGACATGGAACATACGCCTAAGAATATATTAATACGGGCAGTAAAAGATGAGAAAATTGCAAATAATCTGAAAAAATATAATGCATGCAAAGATTTTCTTGGTGTTGCTCCTACATTAGAAAAGCTTTTGGTGAAAAAGAAGACAGGAGAGAACATATGAAAAAAACCATAATAAAAGGTATCATATTAGCTGCCGTTTTCTTTATTTTTATCTTTATTTTAACTCAATGGAGGGGAAAAGATGATCAAAATCAGATTACAACGATGGGAGAAGCAACCTTTCCTACTATATATTTGACCAGCTTTGAAAACAACATCAACGAGCTTCATGGATATGCAGACGATATGGAAGCAAATTATATGAGAGATACTATCACCCCGCTTTCCGAAGACAGAGTATTACCTATCACAATTAATAATTATGGAAGCAAAATTTTAAAGTTGTCCTATGAAGTAAGGAGTTCGGATACAACGAGGCTTGTAGAACAAACGGAAGTAACTGATTTTAAGGATAATGGTGATTATTTTAGTGCAAATTTAAACATAAAAAATCTTCTGGAAGATAATAAGGAATATATACTTAAAATTATTATAAGCACTAAAACGGCGGAAAATATCAATTATTATACAAGAATTATTAAAAAAGATAAGTTAAATGTCAAGGAAAAAGTTGATTTTGTTAAGGAGTTTAATCAAAAGACCTTTGATAAGAGCCAGGCGGAGGATCTTGTTATTTATCTGGAATCTAATTCATCAGGAGATAGTTCGAGCTTTAATAAGGTAACAATTAATTCTAAATTCGAACAGGTTACCTGGGGGCAGTTAAATGCTACAAGAGAAACGGAGCCGATACCACAAATTAAGGAAATTGATAGTCAGACAGCAAGCATAGTTTTAAAATATGTTGTTAGCATACAAAATGAAAATGACTCAATTGAATATTACAATGTAAAAGAATATTATAGAATCCGTTACACACAAGACAGAATTTATTTGCTGGATTTTGAACGAAGTATGACTCAAATTTTTGATGAGAGCAATTCGGTATTTAAGGATAATCGCCTGACACTAGGAATTAGAGATGAAAATATAGAATATAAGGATAATCCAAGTGGAAATTTGGTCGCTTTTGTTCAGGAGGGTGAACTATATGTTCTTAATATCAGCGAGAATAAAATAGTAAAGGCTTTTAGTTTTAGAGATGACGTTTTGGATACCAGAGATAACTATGATCAGTTTGATATCAAGGTACTTGATGTAGATGACGAAGGAAATGTTGCATTTTTGGTTTATGGATACATGAATCGTGGAGATTATGAGGGGCAGGTTGGAATTGATGTATTTTATTATAGCAGTAATCTAAATACATTAGAGGAAAGACTTTTTATACCATCTACTCATCCATATCAAATGATGAAACAATCCATAAGTAATTTTGTTTATTTAAATGAACAGGATAAAATGTATATTGATATTGACGACTCCATTTATTGTGTTGATTTAGCACAACAAAGCTATACGGAGGTGGTTAACAATCTGCCGTTGGCAGGTTATGTTATTTCAAAGGATAATAGTATTTTAGCATGGCAAAATGGAGAGAATGCTAAAAGTTCTACTAAGATTACGATTTTAGATCTTTCAGGTGGTCAGAAAAATACAGTTGAGGTAGGAGATGATGAAAGGGTTATTCCAATTGGTTTTATGGACAATGATTTTATCTATGGTGTGACAAAGGCAGAAGATATTATTACAGATGATACCGGTGTGACTCTATTTCCGATGTATTGTCTTAAAATTCAAGACAGTAATGGAGATATTATAGAAGAATATCAGCAGGATGGTATTTATATTTCAGATGCACAAATTATTGATAATGTTATTAAATTAACAAGAGTTACCTTGAATGATACTGGCTATTCTTATATAGAAGACGATAGTATTATGAACAGTCTTGATGTGGATAAAGGCAAAACCTCACAAAACTCCATCGTGACTGAAACAAAGGAAACGCAGCAGCAATTAGTACTGGGATATAGCCTGAAAGAAAAGATGCCTACTCTTGTAATGCCGAAACAGATATTATCGGAAAAAGACTTGACATTAAAGCTTAAATCAACTAAGAAGCAGCAGGATAAATATTTTGTATATGCAAAAGGGGAACTTCAGGGAATTTTTCAAAATATAAGTGAGGCTATTATAGAAGCAGACAGCTTGTACGGTGTTGTAGTAGACAAGAATCAAGAATATATTTGGGAGAGAGGGAATCGGCTAATTCGAACCTCTATTAGTGGCATTACTCCTCGTCTAGAGGAAAACGGAAATAGTTTAGCGGCTTGTCTGGATTGCATTTTAGAGCTTTCCGGAAAGAATGTAGATTGTTCCTCCTTAATGGATAAGGGAGAAAATGCAGTTAGTATTCTTAGTGATCATATTGATGGAACAATCGTGGAAATGTCACATGCATCGCTGAGTGCTGCGCTTTATTATGTAAGTAAAGGTTCACCTGTCATAGCAAAAATGGATGATAATACTCAAGTGTTAATTGTTGGATATGATGAATTAAATATAAGTGTTATGAATCCTTTAAAAGGAACCATTTATAAAATAGGTATGAACGACAGTACCAACCTGTTTGAAACAGCAGGGGGTATATTTATTACTTATTTATCCAATCAATAGAAGAATCAAGAAAGGAAGACCGCTTTAAGTGTCTTCCTTTTTCTAACTGCAAATCATATCGAGCATGGTCTTAAGCCTAAGCGTATAATTATGCTCGCTGCTTACCTTACGAAAGCCGTTTGATGCAATGGTCTGACGTTCCTCGTCGTGGCGAAGATAATAATTGGCCTTATCGAGCAGCTCGTCTATACTGCTGTAAAAGACGAAATCTTTATCCGGTTCAAAATAATCAAAAAAATCTTCTTGATAGTTGCTGAGTAAAAATCCTCCTGCTCCCATAATGTCCATGGCACGAAGTGGAATACCGGATTGGATGCTCTTTAATGAAATGTTTAAATTAATCTTACTAAGCCGAAATACCTTTGGCATATCAGTATAAAAGTCAACAGGACCTTTATTGATTGCTTTACCAACCTTTATGTCAGGATTAAACGTATAAAGGCTTGTATCAAAATGTGAAGACAAAGATTCTAAGATAAGAATTCGTTCCATTGAAGTGATTTTCCTGCACAGAAAATAATTAGCATACACGTAACGTGTTGTAGCAAAGGAGTCAGGTTCAATCTGATATTTCATAGCAGTCTCCATATTAGCTAAAATATCATCGCGAATACATGTCTCAAGCAGGTTAAAACCATATATTTTAAGCTGAGTCTGCATCAGTCCCTCTAAATAGCCTATTGTGTAAGTATCATTTCGAGCAGCCAGTTTATCCCTTAGTCTGTCGTATAAATTGTGATCCTCATTATAAAGAGATCCAACAAAGGAAATATCAGAAGAATAGTTAAGCCTATCCTGATTTGTAACAGGTATTTGGCGAAGTCTTTTTGCGTTCACGGCAAGGGGAAGATAATGAACGGTTTTAATTCCCTTTGATGCCAGTTCTTGATATGTAAATTTATCAAAAATAAATACATAATTACAAGGATTTATTATATTCGCTGAATATAACTTAATAAACGGGCTGTCATATATCCAGGATACATATTTGGCAGTTGTTTGATTGCAGGCCTCTGATACAGCAGGATAGTAATTTAGTGTAAAAACAGCCCTATATTTATTTTTTATTATTTTGCTTTTAAGCTTATCTATAAATTCATAATCCAAACCAACATGTGATTTCAATTCAAGTGACATGATATCCACAGTGTTGTCAAGATCCTTTAGGACACTTATCAAATCGTTTTTGCCGTAACAGTCCCAGTCTAAAAAAAGTATTTTCACATCATTATCTCCTTTATAAGGCAGTCTGTATTGTAGTCTCATCTGTTCCTATTATAATACATTTTTGGAAAAAATAATAGTTTGACAAATTTAAATACATAAGATATACTTACTATGTTATGCTTTGTCTTAAGAACTATATATGAGTTGTAATTAAGTTAAGCCCAATACATAGTGTATTAGTGCTTTTTTTTTACGCGATTGAGAAAATAAAAATTAGCTTTATAGTTGATACAAGGTTTTCAAAAGAAAGGAAATTTAAATAAATGGAAGTAACGAGATTTGATGAATTAGGATTATCAGAACCAATATTAAGAGCAATTACAGAAATGGGGTTTGAAGAAGCAACCCCGATACAGGCAAAGGCAATACCAGTTGTTATGTCCGGAAAGGATGCCATCGGACAGGCTCAGACAGGAACAGGAAAAACAGCTGCTTTTGGTATACCGATACTTGAAAAAGTAGATGTTAAGAGTAAGAATATACAGGCAATTATTCTTTGTCCAACCAGAGAGTTAGCTATACAGGTGGCTGAAGAAATCAGAAACCTTTCCAAATTTATGCATGGGATAAAGATTTTACCGATTTATGGTGGTCAGGATATTGTAAAGCAGATTCGTTCCCTCAAGGCAGGAGCGCAGATTGTCATTGGTACGCCGGGACGTGTTATGGATCATATGAGAAGAAAGACAGTCAAATTTGATCATATACACACTATTATATTAGATGAAGCAGATGAAATGCTTAACATGGGATTCCGTGAGGATATAGAAACAATTCTAAAACAGATTCCAGAAGAAAGACAGACCGTATTATTTTCTGCAACTATGCCTAAGGCAATTATGGATATAGCGAAAACTTATCAAAATGATGCACAGACGGTTAAGGTAGTAAAGAAAGAACTGACGGTTCCGAATATTGAACAATATTACTATGAAGTAAAGCCTAAGAATAAAGAAGAGGTATTATCCAGACTTCTTGATATTTATGATCCAAAACTTTCTGTTGTATTTTGCAATACAAAAAGAATGGTGGACGAGTTGGTAAGTGCTTTGCAGGGAAGAGGCTATTTTGCAGAAGGACTTCATGGAGATCTAAAGCAATCTCAAAGGGACAGAGTTATGAGCAGTTTTCGAAATGGAAAAACTGAGATTTTAGTTGCAACTGATGTAGCAGCCAGAGGAATTGATGTAGATGATGTGGATATCGTATTTAACTATGATTTGCCACAGGATGATGAATACTATGTTCATCGAATTGGAAGAACCGGAAGAGCAGGCAGAAAGGGAAGAGCCTTTTCCTTTGTTGTAGGTAAGGATGTTTATAAGCTAAAGGATATCCAAAGATATTGTAAGACTAAGATATTGGCACAGCCGATTCCATCTTTAAATGATGTAAAAAATACAAAAGTAGATAAGGTGTTGGAAAAAATATCGGGTATTATTGAGGAAGAAGATTTAACATTAATGATAGATATTATTGAAAAACATCTTAATCAAGAAGACTACACTTCGATGGATGTGGCAGCAGCATTTTTATCACTGGCGTTAGGAGAGAAGCAGGAAGAGCAGCCAAGGGAATTTGATTTTGGAAACACTGGCGCTGAGGAAGGTATGGTTCGTCTTTTTATCAATATTGGTAAGAAGCAAAACATTCGTCCAGGTGATATCTTGGGTGCAATTGCAGGCGAAAGCGGTATGCCTGGAAAACTAGTAGGAAGCATTGATATGTATGATAAATATACCTTTGTAGAGGTACCACGTGAATATGCTTCAGAGGTTCTAAAAGCAATGGAAAATGCAAAAATAAAAGGTAAGAATATTAGCATTGAACCAGCCAACCAAAAATAGTAGAATAGCAGTATAGACACGAATGGAGGAAAATTATGATTGTAGAAGGCAAAAGCGGAAAAGTCGATAATTATAAGTTTACAGCAGTAGTGTTTACTGGACTATACTTGATATTTCAAGTGGTTGAATTTTTTAATAATACAGCAGAGAATCCACTGTATAACGAAATGATGAAAAATGCAATTAAATTTCAGCGGCTTGGAGTTTTAATTTGCGTTATTATTTATGATATAATAGCTTTGAATAAATATATTAATTATAAAAAGCATGATAAAATAGTATATTTGATTCATCCAAAGGTTGAGAAAATAATAGAAGTGATATGCTTGATTTGTGGAATTATGGGTTTTGGCATGGCTTGCTTTTATTAATATTTCATTAAGAAAGAAATGGCTCTTGCATTTTATGCAAAGAGCTATTTTGTTACTTTATTTCATATAAGGATCTTGTTGTGGTAACGTATAAAAGCTTTGATTCCTATGAAATAAAAACACAATGCGAACGAATGCAAGTGGAAAATGTCACAGAATGACAGCATTCGGCGCGGCAAAGCGGTCAAGTCCCTCATGAGTAAGGGATTAGGGAGCTGATACGGACTTGTCTGCTTTGTTGAAAAGAAAAATTAATTTTCACTATTTTGTGCCAGAATTGAAAAAAGATACAAATTGTAACAAATAAATGCCTGTTACAAATAGAAAAGCAGTTTTGGGACAAGAATTGGCATAATTTATAAAATATAATGCAAACGTTTGCATTATATAGTTACATTATATAAAAAAATGTGTCGAAAAACTTAATCTTTGTGCACACTTATATTGACTCGAGTGCTATAATAAATCTTGTAAAACCCCCCAATACATTATATAGTTTTTGCTACACCCCCATAAAAAGAAATACCTTCTCCTAAAAAGACAGCAGATCGGATGGCTGTCTTTTTAATTTCTTTATTTTATAGGAAAGACCTTGTTGTGGTAACGTTAAAAGCTTTGATTCCTATGAAATAAAACACAATGCGCACGAATGCAAGAGGAGAATGTCACTGCGTGACAGCATTCGGCGCGGAAAAGCGGTCAAGTCCCTCATGTGTGAGGGATTAGAGAGCTGATGCGGACTTGTCCGCTTTATTCATTCATAGGAAAGACCTTGTTGTGGTAACGTTAAAAGCTTTGATTCCTATGAAATAAAACACAATGCGCACGAATGCAAGAGGAGAATGTCACTGCGAGACAGCATTCGGCGCGGAAAAGCGGTCAAGTCCCTCATGTGTGAGGGATTAGAGAGCTGATGCGGACTTGTCCGCTTTATTCATTCATAGGAAAGACCTTGTTGTGGTAACGTTAAAAGCTTTGATTCCTATGAAATAAAACACAATGCGCACGAATGCAAGAGGAGAATGTCACTGCGTGACAGCATTCGGCGCGGAAAAGCGGTCAAGTCCCTCATGTGTGAGGGATTAGAGAGCTGATGCGGACTTGTCCGCTTTATTCTTTATAGAAAATATATCAGTTTTGTGGTAGGCAATGAGCATAAGCTTGATAATGAACTTGTATGAAAATAAGTACAAAACAAAATGAAATACCTTGTATAATACAAGGGTATATTATAGAATATATTTAAGAGTTATATGTTTTGAGAAGAGGAGTCTGCAATGGATAACATGGAAGAAATATTTCAAAAACAATTATATTTATCGCAAATGAGACCCCCATTAAATAGGAACGCATTGTTTTCAGATGAGACTGAGAATTATCGTATACCAACTGAACCCTTGGCTTTTTCAACGGTAACAATTCGATTTCGTGCAGAAAAGGATAATGTTGATGCTGTGTATTTAATAGCAGATAGCATTCGCTATGAAATGACGCGATATGAGACAAAAGGTGTATTTGATTTTTATAAGTTGGAATTATCTGTTGCAGGCGAGGTTGTGAATTATTATTTTGAAATTATGATAGGTAAAATAAAATGCTATTATAATAAGCTTGGAGTGACAAAAGAGGTACAAGAGTACTATTCTTTTATGATTCTACCGGGTTATACTTCACCGAAATGGGCAAAAGGAGCCGTTGTATATCAGATATTTACTGACCGCTTTTATAATGGAGATAAAAGTAATGATGTTGAGAATAGAGAATATATTTACATTCAGGATGGGGTAAGTAAGGTAGAGGATTGGAATCGATTCCCTGCGATTATGGATGTAAGAGATTTTTATGGTGGAGACTTGCAAGGTGTAATAGATAAATTGGATTATTTAGAGGATTTGGGAATCGAAGTGATTTATTTTAATCCTTTATTTGTATCGCCATCCAATCATAAATATGATATCCAAGATTATGATTATATTGATCCTCATTTTGGTAAAATTGTTAATGATGGCGGTGAATGTCTGCCTGCATATGATAATGTCAATCAGCATGCAAGTAAATACATTAAGAGGGTAACAGATAAAGAAAATCTTGAAGCAAGTAATCAACTTTTTGCAAAGCTTGTACAAATGGCACATCAAAGAGGTATCAAAGTGATTCTGGATGGTGTATTTAATCATTGTGGTTCTTTTAATAAATGGATGGACAGAGAGCAAATTTACGAAAATCAGGAAGGCTATGAGAAAGGTGCTTTTGTATCCGAGGAAAGTCCATACCAAAGTTTTTTTAAATTTTATACGGATGAAACATGGCCTTATAATAACGAATATGATGGCTGGTGGGGGCATAGTACATTGCCAAAGTTAAATTACGAGGACTCACCTAAATTATATGAATATATGTTAAATGTAGCAAGAAAATGGGTTTCCGCCCCATATCATATCGATGGATGGCGTTTGGATGTTGCGGCTGATCTGGGTCATAGCAATGAATATAATCATCAGTTTTGGAAAGCATTTCGTAAGGCTGTGAAAGAATGCAATCCAGATACCATTATACTTGCTGAGCATTATGGCGATCCAAGGGATTGGCTTTTGGGTGATGAATGGGATACTGTTATGAACTATGATGCATTTATGGAGCCAGTATCATGGTTCTTGACAGGAATGGAAAAACACAGTGATGAATACAGAGAAGATTTAAAAGGAAATGCGGGCAGCTTTTTTGGAGCTATGAGACATCACATGGCAAGCTTAAATGGCAGTGCATTGCAAACTGCAATGAATGAGTTGTCCAATCATGACCATTCCAGATTTTTAACAAGAACAAACGGTAAGGTAGGACGCTTGGGACATTACAGCTCAGAAGAGGCGGGTCAGGGGATTGATAAGGCAATATTTAAGGAAGCGGTCATTATTCAAATGACTTGGCCAGGAGCACCGACGATATATTATGGAGATGAGGCAGGCGTATGCGGCTTTACCGATCCTGACAACAGGAGAAGCTATCCTTGGGGCAAGGAGGATATAGAATTGGTTGAATTTCATAAAGCAGCCATTGCACTTCATAAAAAATATAACGTATTAAAATTTGGTTCCATTAAATTTTTAGTAGGTGAAAAAAATGTAATAGTCTATGGAAGATTCAATAACCAAGATCAAATTATTGTACTGATTAATAATGACGAAAATGAAAAAAGTATAGAAGTCCCTGCATGGGAAATTGGGCTTCAATCGAATTCCAGATTACAGCGAATTATGCTGACTACAAAGGAGAGCTTTACATTGGAGGACTTCTACTATAAAATGGATGGATATTATCTTCATATTTCTCTTTTGGGAAGATCTGCTATGGTTCTTAAAAATTTTTACTAAAAATAAAAAAATGCTTGCACTTTTTTTTCCCTTATGTTATAACTATATATTGTCAGGACTGATTTGGGACGACCAATAAGCCCTGTTCAGATATAGAAATGGATGGATTCCCGAGCGGCCAAAGGGGGCAGACTGTAAATCTGTTGTCGACGACTTCGAAGGTTCGAATCCTTCTCCATCCAGTAGGATATTATCTGATATCCATGCCGGCGTGGCGGAACTGGCAGACGCACAGGACTTAAAATCCTGCGGGACTTATACTCCCGTACCGGTTCGATTCCGGTTGCCGGCAGTAGAATACTAAGTAGATGAGGATTGACATAATTTGATTTTTTTGGTAGAATCATACATGTTGTTCCATTACTTAGGTCTATTCGCCCAGATAGCTCAGTCGGTAGAGCAGAGGACTGAAAATCCTCGTGTCACTGGTTCGATTCCGGTTCTGGGCACTAGTAATTATAACACTTTATGCGGGTGTAGTTCAATGGTAGAACACTAGCCTTCCAAGCTAGATACGTGGGTTCGATTCCCATCACCCGCTTAGCCAGATCTGTTCCTAGCTGGATATTTTACATTTAATTATTATATTATTGATATGCGATAGTAGTACAGTTGGTAGTACGCCACCTTGCCAAGGTGGAGGTCGCGAGTTCGAGTCTCGTCTATCGCTTTTATTATAGAATCTTGTGGTCTTTGACAGGCTGCAAGATTTTTTTCTGTAGGAATTACTACATTACTAAAAAGTGTTAAAGTAAATTATTATAATAAAATTTAAACACTGTATAAAATAGGAGTGTTGATTGGAGAGGGATATGAATATTTTAGTTAGTGCGTGTTTATTGGGAATTCAATGCAGATATGATGGCTCGGGTGTAATGCAGGAGCATATAGAAGGATTAAAAAAAGAGCATAATTTAATCCCAGTATGTCCTGAAATTTACGGAGGATTAGCTACCCCACGTGAAGCAGCGGAGAGAGTTGGTAATAGAATTTTGACTCATTCAGGTAAGGATGTAACTAAAAATTATGAAAGGGGAGCCAAAGAGATATTAAAACTTGCTAAAATGCTTGATTGTAAATATGCAATATTGAAAGAACGAAGTCCATCATGTGGTATGGGTAAAATATATGATGGAACATTTTCGGGAAATTTAACAGATGGAAATGGAGTATTAGCAGAATTATTAATAAAAAATGGGATACAGGTAGTTGGTGAAACAGAGTATAGTAAAATATAACTTTCAATCTGTGCTAATAGAAATAAAAACGCTTTTAGGCTACAACTTATTAAAGACTAATTTATTGAAACTAACAAAAGAAGATGCTATACTAACATTATATATAGCCATAATGTACATAATGATAGGATAGTTGTTTTGGTTACAGAGGAAAACAGATGAATAATAAAGAGAGAAAGTTCTATGTGAAGTTGTCGATGGTTTTTTTCCCAATTTCCTTATTGTTAGTACTGATATTAATTTTATTGTACAACTTTGCTATTATAAGTAATAACGCAGCAAAATCAGTAATAGAGGATGATCTTACAATTGAGACTGAGAATTTTACCTATCAAATTCGAGATGAATTAAGTATAATGACTAGAATGGGTAGTGCATTTAGTGATATGTTAAACGTCTTGTCAATAGAATCGGCGAATCAAGCTTTGCCTATAATTGGAACCTTGTGTGATAACTCAAATGCTTATATGGTGGTTTATTGTGATACAAAAGGGATTGGTGTTACTCAAAGTGGAATTAAGGTAAATGTAAAGAAAGATAATATTTTACGATCAGACAAAGGCTCAAGTCAATACTATACATATATTCAAAAAGAAAATATTATGCAGGCAGAGGCTATTGTTTCTGTAATTCCGGTTGCTGAGGAGGATGAGGTGAATGGGTATATATTAATGTATTATTCAGTCAGCCATGTTAGAAAGCTTTTTGCACAATCTTCGGAATTTAGTAATGCCTTTCTTATCTTTAGCGTAGACAATGGTGAAGTTATTACCACCGAAGGACTGAATCAACAGCCAACCAAGGGAGTGACATTGCCACAGCTATTAAACGAAATGGATTCAGATATTGATTCACAAAAGATTCAAAATGCAGTAGAGAAAATGGAAAATACATCTTTATTTTTAGTTCATGATAATGAATCAAAATATGTTATTGGTGTTCCAACCTTTATTAATGATTGGTATATCACAATAGGCTTTGAGAAAAGCCTATATGAGCAGAAATTAACGGATGAATGGACGAGCATCCGTAATTTAATTACATATTTGCTAATACTAATTTTGGCTTTTATCTTTCTTATGGTCGGAATAACACTGTTTGTACAACATTTTTATATAAAGCACAATAAAAAATTACAAAAGAGAGCCAATACAGATTTGTTGACTGAGTTGAATAATAAAGTTACTACGGAGCATGAAATTCAGCAATATATTATGGAAAATCCGAAAGCATGTGGAATTTTGTTTATTGTAGATATAGATAATTTTAAAGGAATCAATGATACGATGGGGCATGCAATGGGTGATACGGTTCTTAAAAGAGTCGGATATTATATGAGAGAGGAATTTGGAGAAGGTAATATATTAGGAAGAGTGGGTGGTGACGAATTTATAATTTTCATCAAAGGATTAAAATCAGAGTTTGAGATTGAGGCTGTAATGAGAAAAACGGGTGAGTTATTTAAGATGCTGTCATGCAAAGAGACTGTTTTAGAATCGATTACTTTCAGTATTGGTGCGGCAATATTTCCAAAGGACGCAGCTAGCTTTGAAGAGTTATATCAAGTGGCGGATCAGGCATTGTATGATGCAAAGAAAAGTGGTAAGAATCAATTAATACAATGTAAAGGTAAATAAGGATGTGATAACTATGCGGAGGTTGAATTTTCTATTTGTATTATTTTGTGTTTGTGCGGGATCATTATTTGTTTCCGGTTGCGTAGATGCGAAAGATAACAAAGAGGATTCAAAGACAGCAAAGAGTTTAGCGAATGATTCAGAGGAATCAGAGGAAGAATATGAGATAGCTTTGGTCACTGATCTAGGGACAATTGAAGATAAGTCTTTTAATCAGGCATCATGGGAAGGGATCAGGCAGTATGCCAAAGAACATAAAATTACATATACATATTACCAACCGGAGGAAGGAACAAATGATGCGTACTTAGAAACAATTGATAACGCGATTAAAAATGGAGCTAAATTGGTGGTTTGCCCAGGATTTCTATTTGAAACACCTGTGTTTATTGCTCAGGAAAAATATCCCAATGTTAACTTTATATTAATTGACGGTGAACCTCAAAATGCCGCAAACACTGAATATCGAATCGATAATAATGTATTGGCCATTTTGTTTCAAGAGGAACAGGCTGGTTTTTTGGCGGGGTATGCAGCCGTTAAAGACAAAAACACTAAGCTAGGTTTTTTAGGTGGGATGGCAGTTCCAGCAGTGATACGTTATGGCTATGGATTTGTGCAGGGGTGTGATTATGCAGCATCAGAAGATAATATCAATGTGGAGATTAAATATACTTATACAGGTACTTTTCAAGCTTCCTCTTGCATAGAGGAATTAGCGAGTTCTTGGTATCAAAATGGTATTGAGGTTATTTTTTCTTGTGGAGGCGCTGTAGGCAATTCTGTAATAGCGGCTGCGGAGCAAAATGACGCCAAAGTAATAGGAGTTGATGTAGATCAAAGTGAAGTATCAGATGTGGTAATAACTTCGGCAATGAAGATGATTCAAAAAGCAGTATATTGTGCGATAGAGGAGTATTACACAAACACTTTCCCTGGTGGGACGGCTCAAACCTTTTCCGCAATAAATGAAGGCATTGGCATTCCCCTAGAAAATTCTAAATTTCAGATTTTTACGCAAAGTGATTATGAGAATATTTATGCAAAATTGGTTTCGGGTGAAATTGTAATTAATAATAGCGTGGAGGATTCGACTACAGCAGATATTATATTATCGTCAACAACTGTTGAATACATTGATTAAATAACAAAATAAATTTGACAAATTTATTTAAAAATGATATAGTCTAAACAATTGAATATAATCTTCAGGGCAGGGTGCAATTCCCTACCGGTGGTAAAGCCCACGAGCCGTAAGGTTGATTCGGTGTAATTCCGAAGCCGACAGTAAAGTCTGGATGAAAGAAGAAACAGATTGATTATAATTTTGTATTTTTGATTTTTAGCTCTGAAATGTTTAACATTTCAGAGTTTTTTTATTCTATTAATAAGAAATTTCTTATTGAATAAAAAGCGCTGCCTATCTAAAATTTTTATTTTGGGGATAGACAGAGAATCCGTTTCATAATACAAAATAAAAGCATAAAGGCCTTGAATGTATTTTTCAATGTCCTTTATGCTTTTTTTAAAGTCAGGAGGTAAAATGCAAGACACAGATTATATGAAATTAGCATTAGAGCTGGCCAAAAAGGGTTTAGGTTATGTAAATCCCAATCCCATGGTAGGAGCTATCATTGTAAAGGAGGGGGTGATTATTGGTCAGGGCTATCATGAAAAGTATGGTCAGCTGCATGCAGAAAGAAATGCGCTGAACCATTTGAGTACATCACCAAAAGATGCAACGCTCTATGTAACCTTAGAGCCATGTTGTCATTATGGAAAAACATCGCCATGTACAAAGGCAATTATAGAAAGCAAAATAAAAAGGGTGGTGGTTGGTTCAACTGATCCCAATCCCTTAGTAAGGGGGAGGGGGATAAAAATTTTGCGAGAGAATAATATAGATGTTACAGAAGATATATGCAAGGAGGAATGTGATAAGTTAAATGAAGTATTTTTTCACTACATTAAGACAAAAATACCGTATGTCATCATGAAATATGCAATGACAATGGATGGTAAAATTGCTACTTATACCGGAAAATCAAGATGGATAACAGGAGAAACCGCAAGAAAACAGGTTCATCTAGACCGTCATCGTTACACTGCAATTATGGTTGGAGTGAATACGGTGATATTAGATAACCCATTGCTAACTTGCCGCTTAAATCAGGGAAAAACCCCCATACGAATTATATGTGATACAAATCTAAGAACACCATTAAGAACAAAGCTGATTCTTACAGCAAGGAAAATACACACTATAATAGCAACTTCCTGCATTGAGGAAGCAAAGCGTGAGCCATACTTAAAGGCTGGCTGTGAGTTGATTACGGTAGAAAAAGCTGACGGCCATATTAATCTTTGCGAATTGATGAAGCAATTAGGAAAGATGGGGATTGACAGTGTTTTATTGGAAGGAGGAGCAGCACTTGGATGGTCGGCACTTCAATGTGGAATTGTTAATAAACTGCAATGCTATATATCACCAAAGCTGTTTGGAGGAAAAGGGGCAGAATCTCCTATAGGAGGGGAAGGAATTAAAGACCCCCAAAGTGCTTTCTGGCTAAAGAACAGGACAATAACACAATTGGGCGAGGATATATTAATCGAGGGTGAGGTGAGCTATCCATGTTTACAGGAATAATAGAAGAGACTGGAAGTATAAGAAGTATAATGAGAGGAAAGCAATCGGTTACGATTACAATTCTGGCAGATATCATATTAGAGGATTTACATTTGGGAGACAGCGTAGCAGTAAACGGTATTTGCCTTACAGTGACTGAGATATTGGGTAGAACCTTTACAGCGTACGTTATGCATGAAACATTAACACGTTGTGAACTTTCCAAACTCGTAATAGGTAGACTGGTTAATTTGGAACGTGCCATGCCAGCAAATGGAAGATTTGGTGGACACATAGTTTCGGGACATATAGATGGAACTGGTCAGATCGTTGATATGGTAAAGGATGAAAAAGCCATTTGGTATACTATAAAGACAGGTAGTAAAATCATGAAATATGTGGTGGAAAAGGGTTCTATAGCAATTGACGGAATTAGTCTTACCATTGCAAAAGCTAATCAGGATAGTTTTTGCGTTTCTGTAATACCTCATACTGCTAAAAACACATCACTTTCTTATAAAATGGTTGGAGATATGGTAAATTTAGAAAACGATATTTTGGGAAAATACATTGAACAATTATTAAAAAATAAATCCAAGCAAGATACAGGAAGCAATATAACTAAGGACTTTCTGAATAAATTTGGTTATTAGAGAGGAGGAATAAGGTAATGTTTGAATATAGTACAGTAAAAGATGCTCTAAAGGAGCTTAACGAGGGGAAAATTATACTAGTTACGGATGATGAAGGTCGTGAAAATGAGGGAGATTTTATCTGTGCCGCTCAATTTGCCACTACACAAAATATTAATTTTATGGCAACGCACGGAAAAGGCTTGATTTGTATGCCAATGAGTGAGGAACTGGCAGAAAGACTTCATATTCCACTTATGGTCAAAGATAATACCGATAATCATGAAACTGCTTTTACCGTTTCAATTGATCATATGAATACAACAACAGGAATATCTGCCAGTGAAAGAAGTATTACTGCTTTGAAATGCGTTGAGGAGGATGTAAAACCGGAGGAATTTCGAAAGCCCGGACATATGTTTCCCTTGCTGGCGAAGAAAAACGGTGTGTTAGAGCGTGCAGGACATACAGAAGCAACAGTAGATTTGATGCGTCTTTCAGGACTCAAAGAATGTGGTGTTTGCTGTGAAATCATGAAAGATGACGGTACTATGATGAGGACACCTGAGCTTATATTGCTTGCTCAAAAATGGAATATGAAGTTTATTACGATAAAATCCATACAGAATTACAGAAAAAAGAATGAGTGCTTTGTAAAATGCGTCTCAATTACAAAAATGCCTACAAAATATGGTGAATTTAAGTCATATGCTTATATCAATCAATTAAATGGTGAGCATCATGTTGCTTTAGTAAAAGGAGAAATCGGAAATGGCGAAAATTTACTTTGTAGAGTTCATTCTGAATGCTTAACAGGCGATACCTTTGGCTCTCTGCGCTGTGACTGCGGCCAACAGTTTGCACAGGCGATGACATTGATAGAACGTGAGGGCAGAGGAGTACTTTTATATATGCGGCAGGAAGGCAGAGGAATTGGTCTTGTTAATAAATTAAAAGCTTATGAACTTCAGGAAAAAGGTATGGATACATTAGAGGCTAATCTGGCTTTGGGCTTTGACGGTGATTTAAGAGAATATTACATCGGTGCACAGATATTAAAGGATTTAGGAGTGAAAACACTTCGGCTTTTAACAAATAATCCAGGTAAAGTAGAACAGTTGGCTGACTATGGAATGGAGATTATTAACCGGGTATCGATTCAAGTAACGCCAACTGCACATGATTATTTTTATCTGAAGACGAAACGGGAAAAAATGGGTCATATTTTAGATTATTAAGAGGAGATAATAACAATGAAAATTTATGAAGGAAAATTAGTATCAAAGGATATAAAAGTTGGAATTGTGGCTGCCAGATTTAATGAATTCATTACGGCAAAGCTGCTTAGCGGTGCACTTGATGGATTGAAGCGTCATGATGTAAATGAAGAGGATATCCGTGTTGCGTGGGTTCCGGGTGCTTTTGAAATACCCCTTATTGCAGCTAAGATGGCAAACAGTAAAAGATATGATGCTGTGATATGCCTTGGAGCTGTCATAAGGGGAAGTACAACACATTATGATTATGTGTGTAGTGAGGTATCCAAAGGGATTGCAACTGTAGCGCTGCAAAGCAATATTCCTGTTATGTTTGGCGTGCTCACTACGGAAAATATAGAACAGGCGATTGAGCGTGCTGGCTCAAAGGCAGGAAATAAGGGCTATGATTGTGCTGTAAGTGCGATTGAAATGGTTAATCTGATCAAAGAAATGGAAATAAACTAAATGGAAATAGCTTGACACCGTGAGCTTACTCCCTTTTCATTTTAAAATTTTCATGTTATGATAAAATAAAAATGTAATAAATGAAAAAGTTTAAGCAATTAGCAAAGAGGGTTGTAAATATACAATTTGACTAAAAAGACATTGCTAAAGGAAAGGAAAAGCTATGAAAGTTCAAAAGCCTAAACTGTTGCAAGAACTGCCAGAGGTATGTGATTTACAGGATCTATTGCAGGATGCAAGGCAAAACGAAACGGAAATAGAAGAAATGCATATCAAAGGAGAGTATCTTGTTGGAGAGGATATTACGGGAGTTCGGTTTAGTAATATTTTATTTGAAAATGTCAGATTAACAGACTGTATTTTTCAAAAATGTACTTTTATAGATGTTCTTTTTAAAAACTGTGATTTATCAAACTGTGATATGAGTCAAAGCTATTTTAACCGATGTGAGTTTGTTACCGATAAAGCACTTGGAGCAAAGTTTAGTAAGTCAATTATGAAAGATGTTTCGATAGCTGAGAGTAATTTTGAGTATGTGAATATGACTGATGTGAGTATTCAGGTGGCAGAGCTTGCAAACAGTAATTTTAATAATGCTAGTCTGGCCGAATGTAAGCTTAAGAATTTGATGTGTGACAAGGTGGATTTTGTTAATGCAAATTTTTTTCATACACCCTTGAAAGGGTTGGATTTTACAAAAAGTACCATAACAGGGATAGTTGTATCTGATACGATGAGTGAGCTTAAGGGAGTCATAATAGACTTGTATCAGGCGGCAGAGCTTGCAAGGATGCTTGGGGTTGTTATTAAGTAAATAAAATATCATGAATAAGATACCCTCAAAGTATTTGCCCCTCACTCAAGAGGGGCAATTTTCAATAAGAAGTCTTTCCTATGTATTTCCTTGTAATTGAAAAGAAAGAACACAAATACATAAGGAAGATGTCACTACGTGACTCCATGCTTGCTTTATTTCAGTATTTTCTTAATTACTTTCAATCCTGCTTTGGTATAAGGTGGGTTTAAGAATTTCATATCAATATTGCCTGCACGTGACAGGACGCTTTTTTGATGGGAAAAGGTGAGAAAGCTCTGCTTACCGTGATATGAGCCCATGCCGGAAGAACCGATACCGCCAAAAGAAAGATTTGGATTTACGATATGCTCTAAGGTGTCATTGATGCAAACGCCACCGCAGGGAATATGAGCAACAATATCATTTCTGACACGTTTATTTTTGGTAAATAAATAGAGTGCCAGAGGAGTTGGCATAGTTTCTATAATTGATTTTGCTTCTTCCATACTTTGATAGGAAATAATGGGAAGAATAGGACCAAATATTTCCTCTTGCATACATGATGCATTTAAATCAGGTATCTCTAGTATGGTTGGCTCCAGATATTTTGTTAGCGGATTACCAGCTCCCCCATATCTGATATAGGAAGAATCTTTATTAATAATATTCATAAGACGATCGAAATGTCTATTATTTATAATTCTTCCATAAGAGGCACTTTTGCTGGCATCTGATCCGTAAAAGCGTATAATGCATTTTTTCAATTCTTCAATAAATATGTCTTTCAAAGCAGAAGGAACAAGTACATAATCGGGTGCAATACAGGTTTGACCAACATTGATAAATTTTCCCCATGCGATACGATTGGCAGCCCATTTGATATTAGCGCTTTGCTCAATAAAGACTGGACTTTTGCCTCCAAGCTCCAGAGTGACAGGTATTAAATTTTTGGATGCTGCTTCCATAACAAGTTTACCAACCGTAGTACTACCAGTGAAGAAAATATAGCGAAACGGTACTTGAAGCAGAGCCTGATTTGTTGAGACACCTCCTTCTATACAACGAATGTAATTTGGGTTAAAAATTTCTGAAATCATTTTCTGAATAACCATAGAAGTCCATGGCGTAAGCTCAGAAGGTTTTAGAATAACACAGTTGCCAGCACTGATTGCACCAATCAAAGGCTCGATTAACAGTTGAAATGGATAGTTGTAGGGAGCCATAATTAAAACAGTGCCATAAGGTTCATATACAAGCTTACTTTGGGCAGGCAGCAGATAATAGGGCGTTTTAACAGGCACTTCTTTTGTCCAGTTGTTCAGATGCTTTAGTGTATCTGTAATACTTTTTAAAGTAAATCCTATTTCTGTTGCGTAGGCTTCAAAACCTGACTTTCCTAAGTCCTTGTATAATGCTTTCATGATAGAACGTTCATATCGTTGAATGGCGTTTTTCAACTTAACAAGCTGTTCCATTCGAAAAGGAATGGAATAGGTTTTATATGTGTTAAAATAGTGTTGGCAGTTAATAAAAATGTCGAAAGCTTCTTCTTTACTTATTTCTTTATTTTTCATAAGCATATCCTCGTCATTTTAAATGAAATGAATGATTGATTTTGGGTTTCTATAGGATGAAATCAATGTAAGCTTGCTCTCCTCTGATTTCATCCTATAGGGTAGAGTATAAACAAGTTTAGCTAAAAATACAAATTAAGATTTATTGGTCCATCTAGGATATCCTTGGTAATAAATAAAATATTATGATTGTTAGGCTTAACAGACCATTTTATCAGACTGATTTCATCGTTGCAAATTTCAATACCGGTGATGCAGCTAGGATGAACACAGCTTCCGTCATTAAAGTATAAGGCTTCACCTGGGGGTGAAAATGCCGGTCTGTGAGTATGACCAGCAATTAAAATTGTATTGGCTGAGTTTGCATATTGACTGAGTGCTTCCTCTATTTTATTCTTGCTTTTATAGGTTCTTGCACCGTTGGCAGGAGCGGTAAAGCCAATTTGTTCGATAGGCTGCCAAATATAGCGGACAAGCCATCTTCCTACGAGCCATAGGGTATCATTCAATAAATCGCCTTGATGGCCATGAATCAAAAAAATCTCAATGGAACTTTGTTTATTCTTTAACAGGAGACTTTCGTATACTGAAATTTCAGGGAAAAGGGGTACCTTGTAGTCATCCGTTTTATTATAATAATTGCAGAAGCTATTATTACAAAATTTTTTATTTCTTTTTACCATATCATGATTTCCATAAAGCATATACAACCGATTACTGTAGTAGAATTTTGACATTAATTGAAAGGCGTCAGTGTGTGCTTGAATAATATCGTCAATATTTCGGTTTTCCCATAATTCATCGCCATCTCCGATTTCAATATAAGTGTAATTATTATGGTAATAATAATCAAGTGCAGCATAAAAAATATTTTGATTTGGAAGAAAATTGTCGGAGTGATTACCCTGCCCCCTATGACAGTCGCTCAATATTATAAATTTTGATGAACTGTCAAACATGATGACACGGCTTTGATGATACAATTTATTAAGTTTTTTGTTTATAAACATAGCATTTACCTAGATATCAAAACTATCAGAGAATGGCTCATCAATTTTTATATCATCATTTTGACAATGCAATTTATAATTGATTGGGCTGATTAGTTCATATCCGGCATAAGCCTCCTTAGAGTAAAAGGATTTGAGTACTTTGTCGTATAATTCAGGGGAGGAATCTTTCAAAAGCTGCAATTTTTCGATTGTATTTTTACACTTGGAGTTTAATAGTTCATAACTTTCGCAATTTGACTTATTACCCTGTTGAATAATTGTTTCCTGTACTCTGGTTCTGGAGGCAGGTTGAGTGGTATGAGGCTTTGTAAAATGAATGGTAACTGTTTTTAGGTGCATGGAAAATTCGCGGTTGGTGTAACCGATATTTTTTAAGCCTATAATACATTCATGAAGCATCTTCTTATTGGGAAAAGTTATTTTTGCGGTCAATGATAAATCGGAGGGCATTGAAAATGCGCCAAGTTTTAATCCAGCAAACCAGCTTTGTCTTGCGGATTTATGAAGTATTAATTCATTCTTCTTTTTTAGATTTAAATCAATTAAAAAATTATCGTTGTCTAAAATACTTTCATAGAAAATACCGTTAAACCTTGGCGATTTAATTGGTCCATTTGCCGTGTTATAAATACCAGCACATGCACCGGAGGCCATTCCGTATTGTCCCTTCCATAATTCAATTAGCCAATGTTTTTCGTCATAATCAAAATAAATAGGTTCACAATCGACAATCATTCCAACAAGCGGCAAAGTTTCATCATATAGTTTGCAGTATCCAAAACTACGTGAAGTGGCATCTTTGTTGCAATAAAAGGTATCATCCTGAAATGAATAATAATATCCAGTTGGATTTAGTTCGTTGTTTATTTCAATTACTTTAAGAGCAGTATCACCGATAGGAGTTAAAGTGTTGCGTTTCTGTTTTGACAAAAAAAATAAAATACTAATAATGATTAGCAATAATACAAAAACGAGAATTGGTAGGATAAAGCAGTGAGACATAGTTCTTTCCTTTCTATGATTCGTGATAAATGCTTGCAAATATGCATTTTTAACACTTATCGTTTATTGGCACGCCAAAAACCGATAAGTGTTACTCTATTATATTCAGGAAATCTAAAAAAGTGACTAGAAAAATTATAAAATAAAAAATAAAGATAAGCATAATTACAGCTTAAAAAGAGTGCAAAGAGATTATTTTAGACACTAATATAATAAAAACACAATGCGCACGAATGCAAGTGGAAAATGTCACTGCGTGACTTCATTTGATGCGGCCAAGTTATTTTGATTGAGGATTAGAAAGCTGATGCGGACTTGTCCACTTTCTTATAGCATTGGGCTGTAGTCAATGCGAACATTGATATCCTGATTGTAATTCCCAAAAGACTTTCCAAATATAGTAAGACCGCCGACATGCCTGGCTGTTTCAGGAACTTCAAATTTCAACCTGATTGTACTTTTGTAATCAAAATTAAAATCTAAAATGGATACATCTGAGATTTTAAGGCCGTCAATAAAAGTTCCGTTTCGATTGATCACTAAGAGTTTTAGTAATCCATACTGATTCCAGTTAGAAAACCACCAGTCAGGGTTAAAAATACCTTTTGTATCTCCAAAATCTCCGGGACTAGTCCAAGTACCTATACATGTATTGTTGAGATGAAAATAAATATCACTGGGCCAAATATTGTTGCTGCCTGGCGCTTCTGAGCTTAATTCAACAGAAATTGTAATCTGGTCAATCTTTTGAGAAGCAGGTATGAAATTAGGAATGTCATATTCCACATAGCCATGGGTGAGCCATAATATGCTGGCATCATATCGATTCGGATGAGCAAAATACCTGGGGTCATCCACCTGCCCGATAATGGCGGAGGTAGAAGCAAGACCACAAGTTGGATAAATAAGATAGTCAGAGTAATGTCCAACCTGTATGCTTGTTTCAAACACATTATTTAATGTACTCTCAGTGTCTAACTCTATTAAAATTTTATCTAAATGTACAGCACAAATTTTTTGGTTTCCATGTCCGGTAGATTCATTTGATATGGATATAATACCGCAATCCTCCAACTTTTTAATATGACTGGTAAGAGCACCGTTTGTAATATTGAGTTTAGTTGCCAGTTCATTCATATTCATATTTTGATTTTTAAGTAAAAGCTTGATAACCTCAACTCTAATATCTGAACCCAATGCTTTAAATATAGCTAAGCCTTCGTCTAATGATTTGATATGTAACATAAATACCTCCAATCGCAATCGCGCAGCCTCGTAAGTATACGGGAAGATGTGAAAGCCATCGTATAATTTAATTGATTTATTTATTATAATCATTTACGTTTAGGTTAAACTGCAATTGTTTAACACTTGTTTAAATGTTACAAAAAATTTGATGGATTTTAGTATATTATAGCCTTATATAAATTATAAGTCAATAATAATACTGGCTAGTCATCCAAATTACACTACCAATATATAGCATTATTGCTCATTTTAGTCTAAAACTACAAATATAGCATGCAAGAGAAGAAGAGTGAATAATGCATTGTATTTTAAAGGTGAATCACATATAATCAAAGAACATAGTATTGCGGATAATTAGTATGATTATAGAAGAAACGAAAGTGTGATATAATGAAAATTTTATTAGTTGCAATTAATGCAAAGTATATACATTCCAATCTTGCTGTCTATAGTCTGGCCGCTTATGCTGGAATATATGCCGGTCAGATAGAAATTGCAGAGTTTACCATCAATCATTATGAGGATTATATTTTAGAAGAGATCTATAAGAAGAAGCCGGACGTCATAGCATTTTCTTGCTACATCTGGAATTTTAATTATGTAAGAAATCTGGTAGTTGATTTAAAGAAGCTGCTTCCTAATGTTCCTATTTGGGCGGGAGGACCAGAAGTATCTTATGATGCCGCCTGTCTCCTTGAAAATTTACCTCAGATGCAAGGAGTTATGGTACTAGAAGGAGAGAAAACCTTTTTGGAGCTTGCATCGCATTATATAGACGAGGCGATGCCACTAGAAGAGATAAAAGGGATTGCGTATCGAACAGACGATAATTGCATTGTACAAAACTCACCAAGGGAACAAATGAATATGGATGATATTCCATTTTGCTATTTTGATATCGAAAAATTCAAGAATAAAATTATATATTATGAGACAAGCAGAGGTTGTCCATTTTCATGCAGCTATTGTCTGTCCTCTATTGATAAGAAGGTAAGGTTTCGAAGCCTTGAGCTGGTTAAGAAAGAGCTTTTGTTTTTTATTGATAATAAAATACCACAGGTAAAATTTGTAGATAGAACCTTTAACTGTAATGCTAAGCATGCAAGAGAAATATGGCGATATATACTGGAGAATGACAATGGTATAACAAATTTTCACTTTGAAATAGGGGCGGATTTGTTAAAAGAAGAGGATTTAGAATTAATGTCCAGAATGCGTCCCGGATTAATTCAACTGGAAATCGGGGTACAATCCACCAATGATGCTACAATTTTGGAAATTAACAGGGCAATGGATTTTACAATGCTTAGAAGTGTAGTGGAAAAAATCAACAGCTTTGAAAATATACATCAGCATCTTGACTTGATTGCAGGTTTGCCCTATGAGGGATTTCAAAGCTTTAAAAAGTCATTTAATGATGTGTATAGTCTAAGACCTGAACAGCTTCAACTTGGCTTTCTAAAGGTGCTAAAGGGCTCCCAAATGCATAACATGGCAGATGAATATGACTTGCTTTACCGCTCTAATCCTGTCTATGAAGTATTAAGCACGAAATGGCTCAGCCACGATGAAATACTTCAGATTAAGAAAACAGAGGAAATGGTGGAGCTGTATTATAACAGCAATCAGTTTACAAGGACAATCAGACAGCTTGAATTGTTATTTGAAAATGCCTTTGATTTCTATTCGGCATTGGGCGATTTTTATGAAAAGAAAGGCTATGCAGGAGTCAGCCACTCAAGAATAGTCAGATATGAGATACTATTGGAATTTGCTAAGGCACATGACTGGGAGAAGACATGTGTTTACAAAGAGCTTTTATTATATGATTTATATTTAAGAGAGAATTTAAAATCAAGGCCAAATTGGGCGGCAGATCTAACCGAGTACAAAGATATCATTAAGAGCTTTTACGTGAAAGAAGAAAAAGAAAGGATATTTTTACCGGAATATAAGGATTATAATTACAAACAGCTTGGAAAAATGACCCATATTGAAGTGTTTTCTGCTAAGGCGATAACAAAACAAAACAGTAATGATAAAGTTATGCTGCTGTTTGATTATAATAAAAGAAACCCATTAACCTATGAAGCTCATACTCAAATGGTAGGTGTATTAAAATGACAAAAAGAACAAAGGAGATATTGGCACTGTTGGATGAAAAATATTCCAGAGAATATAAATGCTATTTAAATCATGAGACTGCATGGCAGCTTTTAATTGCGACGATATTAAGTGCGCAATGTACGGATGCTAGAGTAAATATTGTGACAAAGGATTTATTCCAAAAGTATGATAGTATTGAAAAATTCGCTAATGCCGAGCTTAGTAAACTGGAGCAGGATATTAAAACAACAGGCTTTTACCATAATAAGGCCAAAAATATTATTTTATGCTGCCGCAAATTATTGGATGAATATCAAGGGGAGGTACCAAGAACCATAGAAGAGCTAACAAGCCTTGCGGGGGTAGGTAGAAAAACTGCTAATGTAATTCGTGGGAATATATATCATGAGCCAAGTATTGTAGTAGATACTCATGTAAAAAGAATATCAAAACGATTGGGATTTACAAAGGAGGAGGATCCAGAGAAAATAGAATATGAATTGATGAAAGTTTTACCTAAGGAGCATTGGATTTTATATAATATTCAGATAATAACCTTTGGACGAAATATTTGTTATGCAAGAAGTCCTAAATGTGAAGAGTGCTTTATGCAAAAGTACTGTACTGAGTATAAAGGGATAAATAGGAAGCAGCAGGGAAAAAATGAGGAATAAAAAATGATAGATTCATATATTGCACTAGATTTAGAAACAACCGGTCTTAATCCCAAATATGCAAGAATATTAGAGGTTGGAGCTGTCAAAATAAAAAAAGGTAAAGTAATAGGTACCTATGATAAAATAGTGAATGCGAAAACGTATTTATCGCAACAAATTGTGGATCTTACTGGGATTACAGAAGATATGATGCAAAGTGGAGAGGATATTGAGAACGTGATCGTGGAATTGATTGATTTCTGTGAAGACGACATTTTGTTGGGACACAACATACAATTTGATTACAGCTTTGTAAAAAAGGCGGCTGCTAACCATAAGATGGGCTTTGAAAAAGAGGCAATTGACACTTTAAAGCTGGCTAGAAAATTCTTGCCGGAATTAGAAAAACGTTCTTTGGAGTATTTGTGCGAATATTATAAGATTGAGCATGTAAATAAGCACCGTGCCTATTATGATGCATTAGCGGCAAGTGATTTATATAAAATTTTGTCAGAGCAGTTTTATAAAGGCAATGAAGATGCTTTTAACCCTTTTAGTCTAAGCTATCAGGTAAAAAGAGAGGGTCCTATCACGCCAAAGCAGAAAATATATTTAAGAGACTTAATAAAATATCATAATATAGCCATAGCCGTGCAAATTGACAGTCTTACAAAAAATGAAGCCTCAAGAATGATAGACGGTATTATTTTAAAGCATGGGAGGATTTTTTAATTGCTTCCAAATGTATGAGTATTGTATTTTTCATTAAAGAATTTAAAGTTTTGGCAGACTCAATCAGTGAATCAATTTTTTCAGCCTGACCAACATTTACATATAACTGTGCCAACTGCTTGTAGGTGGAACTGATGTCACTTTTGCAGGAAACACTGAATTCGAGTATTAAAATAGCAGATGAATCATCCTCAAGCTCACTAAAGCGTAAACCTATACAATTTAAAGTCTGCGCCAACTGTGTAAAATTTTGATCATATTCCGTAAGACTTGAAAGATTACTGCTTCCGTATTTTAGCTTTAAATCAGTGTTGCTGATACCGGTTAAATTAACAATTTTTTTGTTTGATAACTGCTTTAGTATCTTACCCTGTTCCATAATGGAAGAATCGGTTGATGAACCCGCCAGTTCTATTAAATTTAATGGAATTGTAATATAATTTAAACATTCTAGTGAAGTTTTTCTGGTATGATTGGCATTAGATTCTTTTTCCCAGAAATTTTCTTTTTTCTTCTCCTGAAGATAAGAAGTTCTTTTTCTGGACATTGAGAACCAAACAACTAATAATATAATAGTGATAAAAAATAGCATATGTTTATACCGCCTTTCAGGTATGTTATAAATAGATGATGTGTGTAATGAATGTAGAAGGAGGCAACTATGATCAATTTCAATAGTTCAAAAACAAAAAAAACTATTTCAAGTGTTATCATAATAATAATCGTATTATCTATGGTGCTAGCGGTTGTATTACCCGCTTTATAAAGTATAATAAAATTTTACAATAGTTTTAAATCTTTTGATTATGTCTAATAATATACAGAATGAATCAGAAGATGTCAACGAGGATAACAAAAACTTACAATTATTTTTTACAAGGATTTATTTGCAAATCAGATAAATTGTGGTAAAATGAGTGATTAATGAATGTTAAAGGGGAATCAGAATGAAAGTCAAGAAATTTTTTGTATCTTTGGTCTGCACGTTAGCTGTTTTTATGGTAGCTATGGGATTTGGATTAAGTGCAGCGGCAGCCAAAGAGACTGATGATAATACAATAAATAATGGTGTTTATATTGCTGGAATTGACGTGTCGCAAATGACAGCAAAACAGGCAACAGAAGCAATTGATGATTATTTATCCGAGCTGGGTAATAAGACAATTACATTTATGGTAGACAGTAATGAAGTAAAGGTAAAAGCATCCGATCTTGGTATGGAATGCAATAATATGGATGTGGTAGAGGATGCCGTTAATTTAGGAAAAACAGGTAATATCATTCAAAGGTATAAAGCACTCAAAGACTTACAGCATGAATCAAAGGAATATGACTTAGATATTACATTTGATGAAGCCCAAATCAAAAAGGTGATTAATGAGCAATGCCTTGTATATAATGTAGATCCGGTAGATGCCTCTTTGAAAAGAGAAAAAGGTCAATTTGTAATTACAGAGAGTCAAACTGGTGTAGGAGTTGATGTAGATAAATCAATACAACTGGTAGAGGATAGTTTAAAGGAATGGAATAGAGATGATTCAAGTATTGATTTGGCAGTAGAACTGGTTGAGCCAAAGGCTTCTAAGGAAGATTTCGCTAAGGTAAAGGATGTATTGGCAAGCTTTACTACTAGTTTTAGTACTTCTGGAAGCTCTAGAAGCGCAAATATTGAAAATGGTGCAAAACTAATCAACGGAACTGTGTTGTTACCAGGAGAGACTTTTTCAACCTATGATAGCATTACCCCATTTACCGCTGAAAATGGTTACTATTTGGCAGGATCTTATCTTCAAGGTCAGGTAGTAGATAGTTTTGGAGGTGGTATATGTCAGGTATCCACTACATTGTATAATACAGTTTTAAGAGCAGAGCTTCAAGTGGATGAAAGATATAATCATTCCATGATAGTAGGCTATGTTGATCCCTCTGCAGACGCTGCCATATCAGAATCGGCAGGAAAAGATTTTAAGTTTACAAATACAACGGATTATCCGATCTATATAGAAGGTATAACGAGTGGTAAGAAGATTACATTTAATATTTATGGTTGTGAGACAAGAGATTCAAACAGAACGATTGAATTTAAGAGTGAGACTTTAACAACAACGGAACCAACTGGCGCTAAATATACATTGGATGGTACACTTTTATTCGGACAACAAAAACAAACACAGTCGCCACATACAGGCTATACCGCAAAATTATATAAATATGTATATGTAAACGGAAAGCAGACAGATGTGGAGGAGATAAATTATAGTTCATATAAGGCTGAACCAGCTTATATTTCTGTAGGAACAGCATGGGGAGATGAAAATTCCATTGCAGCATTATCAGCCGCAGTAGCGACAAATGATACTGCAACAGTAAACGCAACAATTGACAGTTTGGCAGGCATAGTCAATCAGGCAGCAGCACAGGCAGCAGCGGCACAAGCGCAGGCAGATGCACTGGCAGCACAGCAAGCAGCACAGGAAGCACAGCAGGCAGCAGCGGAATAATAGAAGATGTCATAATGGTTTGGAGAGCATAGCATGAAAGTTGGAAAAGTATCCGAGACGGTATTAAAGCGTTCCGTATTAAAACAGATCAGAACAAAAAGAGAAGAATTATTATTAGGAGCAGGAGTAGGTGAAGACTGTGCTGCGATTAAGCTGAAAGAAGATGAAACCTTTGTAATATCAACGGATCCGATTACTGGTACAGTAAAGGATATTGGTTCTTTATCTGTGCATGTTACAGCAAACGATTTAGCCTCAGCAGGAGCAGAGCCGGTTGCTATTATGTTAACCATTCTTTTACCTGAGGACAGCTATGAGTCTGATTTAAAAGAAATGATGAGTCAGATAGAAGAGGTATGTGCACAGCTTCATATTCAGATTGCAGGCGGTCATACCGAAATTACCAGAGCTGTTAACCAACCGATTATAAGCATTTCAGGAATCGGTAAGGTGAAAGATGGTAAAGTGATATCGACCGGAGGAGCTAAACCGGGGCAGGATATTGTAGTTACAAAGTGGATCGGAATTGAAGGAACTTCAATCCTTGCGAAAGATCATGAACTGGAGTTGTTGGAAAAGTATCCCAGGAATTTGATAGAGTCGGCGAAAAATTTGGATCATTATATATCTGTGGTTACCGAGGCCGCCGAGGCCGTTAAGTCTGGCGTTAGTGCAATGCATGACGTGACGGAGGGCGGCATATTTGGTGCTCTTTGGGAAATGGCAGAAGCATCTGGCGTCGGACTTGAAATAGACCTGAAAAAGATACCAATTAAGCAGGAGACTGTAGAAATCTGTGAATTTTATGACTTAAATCCATATTGTCTAATATCAAGTGGCTGCATGCTAATGGCTATTGATAATGGATATGATTTAGTAAGAAATTTAGAAAAACTAGGTATCAATGCTGCAGTCATAGGTAAGGCAGTAACGGGAAAAGACCGAGTCATATTAAATGAGGACGAGAAAAGATTTCTGGAACCTCCGAAAAGTGATGAAATATATAACGTAAAAAGTGTTTAAGAGATTGGAGAATCAGATATGAGAGAAACAATTCTAACTTTTATGGAAAAAAATAGTAAAATAGACCTTCAAGAGCTATCTATCATTTTGGGTGTGGATGAAACGGCTATTGCAAATGAAGTTGCGCAGATGGAAAAAGAACGTGTTATTTGTGGTTATCATACACTAATTAACTGGGACAAAACTTCTACAGAAAAGGTGACTGCACTGATTGAAGTCAAAGTGACGCCACAAAGAGGTCAGGGTTTTGATAAAATAGCAGAAAGAATTTATAACTATCCAGAGGTTCGTGCAGTATATTTAATTTCAGGGGGATATGATTTGCTAGTTACTTTGGAGGAGAAGAATTTAAGAGATGTATCCAGGTTTGTAACGGAAAAATTATCTACTCTTGATTCCGTATTAAGCACTGCGACTCATTTTGTACTTAAAAAATATAAGGATCATGGAACTGTTATGATTCAGAAGAATACTTCAGATGAAAGGATGCTGGTGACACCTTGAGAAATCCATTATCAGATAAAGTCTTAGAAATTCAGCCGTCGGGAATTCGTAAATTTTTTGATATCGTAAGTGAGATGAAAGATGCAATATCACTGGGTGTTGGTGAGCCGGATTTTGACACTCCATGGCACATAAGAGAAGAAGGTATATATTCCTTGGAAAAGGGAAGAACATTTTATACATCCAACGCCGGACTGAAGGAACTAAAAATTGAAATATGTGAATATTTAAAGAGAAGAGTTAACCTCTGCTATGATTATAACACCGAGACAATGGTTACTGTCGGGGGAAGTGAAGCAATTGACATTGGACTTCGGGCTATGATTAATCCTGGAGAAGAGGTGCTGATTCCTCAGCCAAGCTATGTTTCCTATTTACCCTGTGCAGTGCTTGCGGATGCGAAGCCGGTTATCATTGAGCTTAAGGCTGAAAATGAATTTAAATTAACCAGGGACGAACTATTAGCAAGCATTACGCCGAAAACGAAAGTATTAATTCTGCCATTTCCAAATAATCCAACCGGTGCTATTATGACCAGAGAAGAATTGAAAGAAATTGCGCAGGTGGTAAAAGAAAAGGATATTTTTGTAATTTCAGATGAAATCTATTCAGAACTTACTTATGGAAATCATCATGTGTCCATTGCTTCGTTACCAGGGATGAAAGAAAGAACTATTGTGATAAATGGTTTTTCAAAATCTTATGCTATGACAGGTTGGCGTTTGGGATATGCATGCGGACCGAAAAAAATAATAGAACAGATGATTAAAATACATCAGTTTGCCATAATGTGTGCACCTACTAACAGCCAATATGCGGCAGTAGAGGCACTACGTAACGGTGATAAGGATGTGGAGGAAATGAGAGAGGCTTATAATCAAAGAAGAAGATATCTGATGCATCGCTTTAAAGAAATGAAGCTTAGTTGCTTTGAACCGTATGGTGCTTTCTATGTATTTCCTTCCATTAAGGAATTTGGAATGACTTCCGATGAATTTGCAACCAAATTTTTAGAGGAAGAAAAGGTAGCAGTTGTTCCTGGAACTGCATTTGGTGATTGCGGAGAAGGCTTTCTTCGAATATCATATGCTTACGCATTGGAAGATTTGAGAATAGCATTGGATCGGTTAGAAGATTTCGTTAATAAATTAAGAAATAATCAGTAAAAATAAAGGGGATGTGTCAGAAATGAAAATTTCTGAAATATCCCTTTTAAGCATTAAAGGAGGACAAGACATGGCTAAGCTGAATATTGTATTGTATGAGCCTGAGATACCGGCAAATACCGGAAATATTGGAAGAACCTGTGTAGCGACAGGAACCAGATTACATTTAATTGAACCGTTGGGCTTTAGCTTAAGTGAAAAATCAATTAAAAGAGCCGGAATGGACTATTGGAATGATCTGGATGTTATAACTTATGTAAACTTCGATGAGTTTTTGCAGAAAAACCCTAATGCAAAGATTTATATGGCAACCACAAAATCAAAACAAACTTACACAGAGGTTTGTTACGAACCGGACTGCTATATTATGTTTGGTAAAGAAAGTGCGGGCATTCCAGAGGAAATTTTAGTGAACTATGAAGAAACAGCAATCAGAATTCCTATGATTGGTGATATTCGTTCACTTAATTTATCAAATTCAGCGGCTATCGTTTTATACGAAGCGCTAAGACAGAATCATTTTGACCATATGGAGCTTTCCGGAAATCTTCATAGGCTGCATTGGAAGGATGAGGTATAAAAGAATGGAAAGACAGTTAAAGTGCTTTATTTGTTGAAGAGGGAAGAGCAGTTTATAAGACAGCTTGAGATTCCTTATTATGAAATATTGTTATCTAATAAAGATTAGATATACGGAGGTTTCAAATGGCTAAGGGAAAAAATAAAAATAAACATAGATTATGGAAAGTATTATGTATTATAAATATGATTATTCTTGTGTTGGCAGGCATAACCGCGGTAGGTCTATATGCAACAGGAGTAGGTCCAGCAATATTTAAGTTACATAAAGAGGCAATTAGTCTGGTTCGCAGTTCTTCTGCCGAAACGTTTAAGGCTTCTCAGACAAGTTTGGTATATGCTTCAGATGGAGAAGAAATTGCGAGTCTGAAAGGTGATAAGGGAATCTACTATATTGAATCAGAGAGGATTCCTACCTATGTAAAGAATGCATTTATCAGTATAGAGGATAAGAATTTCTATAGTCATAACGGTATCGATATAAAAGCAATCATACGAGCTGCTACATCCATTATAGAAAAACATGCCATTACACAGGGGGCAAGCACTATTACACAACAGCTTAGCAGAAATATTTTTCTTAGCAATCAGGTAAGCTGGGAACGTAAGGTAGAAGAGATATTTATAGCATTAGAGATGGAAAAAGTATACAGTAAATCGGATATATTGGAATTTTATTTAAATAATATTTACTTTGCAAATGGTTATTATGGAATTCAAGCTGCAAGTATGGGATATTTTAGCACTGATGTCAATAATTTATCATTGTCACAAATTGCTTTTTTAACAGCTATACCCAACAATCCTACTACGTACAATCCACTGGAACATATGGATAATACGCTGGCCAGACGTAACAGGATTTTAGATCAGATGCTTAAAGAGGGTAAAATCAGCAATGAGGATTATTCAGATGCAGTTAATGAAGAGATTGTGTTAAATGTCAATAAGGAAGAGACGATCAAGCATAATTATGCGGAAACCTATATTTATTACTGTGCTATAAGAGCACTAATGGAAGAAAGAGGATTTCAATTTCAATACTATTTTGATTCGCAAGAGGAAAAACAGACCTATCAGGATCAATATGAAACACTTTATGCGGAGTGCCAGAATTCTTTATATACAAGTGGATATCGAATCTATACCTCTATGGATATGACACTTCAGGAGCAGCTTCAAACTGCGATAGACGATAAATTGTATGCTTTTGTCAGTGTAAATGATGATGGAATTTATAATATGCAAGGAGCAGCAACCTGCATAGATAATAAAACTGGTAACGTAGTTGCCATCATAGGAGGAAGAAGTCAGGAAACAGTCGGATATACACTAAACCGAGCGTATCAAAGCTTTAGACAGCCGGGCAGTGCAATCAAGCCATTGCTTGTGTATGCACCGGCCTTTGAAAAAGGATATACACCCGATTCTACGATGGTGGATGAGCCAATTACGGATGGTCCAAAGAATTACAGCGGAACGTATACAGGTGTAGTAAGTCTTCGCTATGCAGTGATGAAGTCCATTAATACAATAGCGTGGCAGTTGTTAGAGGAGATTACACCAAGTGTAGGCTTGTCATACTTAAAGGCAATGAATTTTGCTAAAATTGAAAAGGATGATTATCGGACTGCAATTGCCCTCGGAGGTTTTACGACAGGTGTAAGCAGTGTTGAGATGGCTGCCGCATATGCAACACTCGAGAATAATGGAGTATATCGATATCCAACCTGTATCACGAAAATAGCAACTGCTGACGGAGAGATAATCTATCAAAGTAAAAACGAAGGAAAACAAATATATAAGGAAAATGCGGCAAAAGTGATGACTGATGTTTTAAAGAGTGTTATGACAGATGGAACGGGAAGAAAACTTGGTATCAGCCAGACTCCAACAGCCGGTAAGACTGGAACAACCAATGATAATAAGGATGGCTGGTTTGTAGGCTTTAGTGCTTATTATACAACCAGTGTATGGGTGGGTTGTGATATGCCTAAGGAAGTGGAGGATTTAACGGGAACCACTTATCCAGGTAAAATATGGCAGGAATTTATGGAGAATGCTCATAAGGGCTTGGAACCAATGGAATTTTCTCCCTACGTCAGCTATGATTCTGTTGAAAAATACTCAACAGACACAGATCATGAGCTAACGGTAACAGAAGATACAACAAATGCAATAAAGGATACTCCGGTAACAACAGAAGACGTACAAACTCAGCCGCCTGCCTCATATTTTGAAGCACAGCAGTAACAAAATGTAAAAGACGATAACAAAAAGGTAATTATGTTATCGTCTTTGCTTGTTTGTTGATCCTAAGCTTCTGTTTCCTCTGTTGCGCCCAATGAGCTTAATAATTCACTTAAAGTGGTATCATTCAAAGGTTTGGTTTTTAATTGTTCAATAATAGCTGCCAATTCTTCATCTGTTAAGGAATAATCACTTTCAAGTGTGCTTACAGTATCTTCTACAGAGCTTTTTAAATCGGAAATTGTCTGATCTAAATCATCAACTGTAGGTATTCCAAGCGCAATTGCACCTTCGTTAAGCGCATTCGCAACTGTTTCGATGTTATCAGAATCCAACAAATCCTCAGGTGTAAGTCCAAGGCTTTGTAAAGTGTCAAGTACAGTACCCTCCTGACAATGCATTGTCTCAGAAATATTACTAATAATGGATTGAACAGAATCGGATACGGCCAATTCACTCTCCGTTGTTGAGTCAGTTGAATCAGTTGAATCCTCAGTGTCTGTCATTGATGCTGGTGGCATTGGAGGAGGTGTCATTGCAGTTAGAATATCATCGTAATTTGCATAGAGTATTTCGTCTTCTGAATTAGATGGAATATATGCGTCCATTCCATCCTCTGAATTAGTTGTAGAGGTTTCAACTTCTGTAGTTGAGTTTGTCGTAGAAGTAAGTTGTGCTTCCAGTAATTTGTTCAAATAGTATGAACTGTCAATTTTCATTTGTAATACCTTCCTTTCTTTTATAAGAAATAGTTTATGCCAGCGTAAAGTTCATGCTTTTCTGTCATTCCAAACATGAAATCGTCTCTTTGAAGTAAAATCAGTATCTTGATTTAAGGCCAACGATCTTGCTGACAACATCTTTATCGGTATAAAAAAAAGGAAGTTTATAGAAAAATTTAAAACGCACCAAACGTTCAGAAAACTGTCACACAACCATCACACGATAGAAAAAAGGACAGAATTAGTCTGTCCTTTCTACTGTATTATTCTACCGTTACTGATTTAGCCAAATTGCGAGGCTTATCAACGTCTAAGCCTTTATTGGCGCTAGTGTAATATGCAATCAGCTGCAGTACGACAGCTGATTCAAATACAGTAAACAAGTCGTCGGTTTTGGGTAAAGGTATGTGCAAATTACAAATAGAGCTGTCAGTAATGCTTTCATCACAGCTAAGCAAAATAACATAGGCTCCGCGCGCTTTTACTTCACGAATATTCGAAATTACTTTGCTATATACTTTCGTTTGTGTAGCAAGAGCAACGACGGGGGTGCCTTCACTGATTAAAGCAATGGTACCGTGCTTAAGCTCTCCTGCGGCATAGGCTTCGGCATGAATATAGGATATTTCCTTAAGTTTTAAGGCTCCCTCTAAGGAGAGTGTATAGTCGAGTCCTCTTCCAATAAAAAATGCATCTGTAGCACCTGTCAGATATTTGGCAACGGATTGAATCAATTCAGTATGTTCGAGTAAAAGTTTCACATTGTCAGTTACGTCTATTAGGTTTTTGATGAACTGATTTGCCTGAGTAACCGAATAGCAATCATTTACCAATGCCGCCTTACAGCCTAGTAAATATAATGCTGCTAATTGAACGGTATAGGCTTTTGTACTGGCCACTGCAATTTCAGGACCTGCATGTGTATATAAAACATAGTCACTTTCTCTTGCGATTGATGAACCTTTCACGTTTACGATAGAAATCGTTCTTCCATGCAGCCGTTTTGCCAAACGAAGTGCTTCTAGAGTATCGATTGTTTCTCCGGATTGCGATACCGTGATTACCAGAGTATTTTTATCAATCAAAGGCTCCTCATATCGAAACTCAGAGGCAATTGATACCGTAACGGGAACTCTTAAGAGAGGCTCAATCATAGTTTTGGCAACCATACCAGCATGCATAGCGGTGCCGCATGCCACAATACTTAACTTAGTACAGTTAAGAAAAAGAGAATTGGGAATAGAATCATCAGTAAAATCTGGCAGCATATTCTTAATTCTTGGCGCAATGGTTTTATGAATTGCATCAGGCTGCTCAAAGATTTCTTTCAGCATAAAATGTGGATAGCCATTTTTCATGGCTGCCTCAATATCCCAATTGACAGTAAGAATTTCAGGTAAAATGAATTTGCCATTAAGGTCTTGAATAGTAATGTCTGTTTTGCTAAGCGTAATGATGTGATACTCAGGAACGATAAAATACTCCTTAGAATAGGGAATAAGAGCAGTCAGGTCGGAAGCAATATAGGATCCACTCTTTGCCAAAGCTGCAACCAGAGGGCTGACATTACGAATAGAATAAATAAGACCCGGTTGGTCAGTAAACATAATGCAAAAAGCAAAGGAACCATTCAATTTACTAACGGTTTCTTTAATCGCTACTATTGGATCGCTCTCATACAAGGTGTCCAGCAGTGCTGCGACAACTTCTGTATCCGTTTCAGAAACAAGCTTATCGGCTAAATGATATTCTTCAATTATCTCATAATAATTTTCAATAATACCATTATGGATAAGCGATACCTTTCCGCACGTATGAGGATGAGCATTTTGCTTTGTAACGCCACCATGTGTTGCCCACCTTGTATGACCCACTCCACAACAAGAGTCAACTTCATCCAAACTGCAAAGATCAATCAAAGAAGCAACCCTTCCCGTACATTTATGAACGCTAATCTGATTATCTTTTGTTAACAATGCAATTCCCGCACTATCATAGCCCCTGTATTCTAATTGACTCAAGCCTTCTAAAAGTATATTTTGGGCATAATTATACCCTGTATAACCAATAATTCCGCACATAGTTTATCTCCTTTATATTAAATTATCAATGTTCATACATATTTTTATAATAAGATATGCATTATAATCCATATGTTAATCAGTTATAAGAAATTTGTGATACAGTTACCTGTAGTTTTATTCTTATATACGCAGCTGTTACTGCGAAAGAGCATCCGCCGAATGTTCGATTACTCTTTTCCTCGTTAACCTGCAACTAGAGCTGTCTCTGTTACGTACTTTGCAGGTGCATGGCGCTAAAGTATTTTACTTTTCGAAATCTATGTCCTCCTCTTCATAAACTATAAAATTTTATCACATATTTAAGCCTTTGGCAAATAAATTATGTTATAATAATTGACATTACTATGTAGAATGATAATTGTTATATTATTTAATCTATCAATTCGAGCAACACAATTAACTTGAATGTTCTTTTATAAAGAGGGTGAAGAGATGGAACTGTTCCAGAGAATTGATATTAATCTGATAGCGCTAGTAGTATTAGGTACGATTCGTAAGCTTGCTGATATCCGTTTGGAAAAAAATGATTCCATAAACAGATATTATATTAAAATTGTAGAAATCATTATGCTGCAGCTCATTTTTGAAACAACAAGTTGCGTCATTAACAGAAGAATGGAATTATGGCTCATACCAATTTCATACCTGTTGCATATAGCTTTGTTTTGTACCGGTGTCATATTGACCTTTCATGCATATATGCTGATATACAAATTGATTATTCCGAACCAAAGTTTTAGCAGAAATATTAAGATTATTTTGCAAATCCCCATGTTTATTTGTATTTTATTAGTTTTGCTTTCCCCTATTTATCATTTTATATATTATATCGATTCTAATAATGTGTATCATCGTGGAAATTATTTTATTATCTATGTCACAGTGACCTATTTTTATATACTGCTTATTTTGATTCTTGTTATTTTGTATCGAAGAAATTTAGGAGAAAGCGAATTTTCTTTATTTTTGATTTTTGGCTCTTTTCCAATTCTTGGTGGAATTATTCAAAGTATTTTTTATGGGACACTTTTGATGTGGAGCAGCACAGCCTTTGCACTTGTTGTGTTGTACTCCTATCTTCAGCAAAGAATGGTGCATTTAGATTATCTTACTGGTGTTTGGAGCAGAGGCTCCTTTGAATTTTATATAAAGAATCGGCTGCTACAAAAAGATATTGATAAAATAGGTGTGATATATTGTGATATTGATGGTTTAAAAGGAATTAACGACAATTATGGTCATTTAGAAGGAGATGCTGCGATTAAAGGAGTCACTCAAATTATTAAGAATGTCATTCGAAAAACAGATATCATCGTCCGCATGGGCGGAGATGAATTTATTGTTGTTCTGGAATGTGAGGATTCACAGATTCTTACGGTAACGCTTGAGCGAATTGAAAAAGCGTTTGAACAGTACAATGTTGCTTCAGATAAAAGGTATAAGTTGTCTTGTAGCTTTGGCTCTGATATATTAAATTCGAACTTTAAGGATATTGAACAATTTCTGCATCATGTAGACAGCTTAATGTATGCAAATAAAAAGTCGAAAAGGGAAAGGAATTCATAATGAAAATATTAGTAGATGCGGATGCATGCCCGGTCATTGCAATTATTGAAAAGGTGGCTAAGGAATACCAGGTTGCAGTCACATTATTCTGCGATACAAGTCATATTTTAAATAGTGACTATAGTGAAATTGTTACGGTCAGCAAGGGAGCAGATGCGGTTGATTTTATGATTATAAAAAGGGGTCAGAAAAAGGATATTGTTGTTACACAGGATTATGGAGTTGCTGCTATGGCACTGGGAAAAGGACTGTACGCGCTTCATCAAAGCGGAAAACGTTATACCAATGAAAACATTGATCAAATGATGTTTGAACGGCATCTTGCCAAGAAAGCGAGAAGAAGTTCTTCCCACTATCATGGCAAGGGGCCAAAAAAGAGAGCCAAAGAAGATGATGAGCATTTTGAAGAGAGCCTTAGAAAAGTGATGAATGAGCTTAACTTAATATAATTATCCTTTAATTATTTTTATCTGCCTGAGCTTTATTATATTTTACCATTACATTATGAATGCGTTCCACAGGGTTTAGCAGCTCACTGATGGAAGAATCATGATTAAGTGTATCGATAAGTAATGCAATATATTTACTTAAATCACAGTTTACATAATATGGCTTTTGTAATAACTCAGGAGTTTGATAGATAAGATTTGTGGTTAATACTCTGTCAATAATTCCATCCTCATAAGCTTTATCAAATTTATCTAAACCATTGGTAAATAATCCGAAGGTACAGGCAGCGAAAATCTTGCGTGCCTTTCTCTTTTTAAGCTGTGCAGCAACGTCTAAAATACTTTCTCCGGAGGAAATCATATCATCAATAATCACAACATCCTTACCCTCTACAGAGGCGCCTAAGAATTCATGAGCTACAATTGGGTTGCGCCCATTTACAATGGTAGAGTAATCACGTCGCTTATAGAACATACCCATGTCTACGCCAAGTACGTTAGCGAGATAAACAGCACGGCTCATACCCCCCTCATCAGGGCTGATAATCATTAAATGCTCACTGTCAAATTGTAAGTCTGGCTCACTTCTAAGTAGTCCCTTAATAAATTGATATGCAGGCTGAACTGTTTCAAAGCCATGTAAAGGAATTGCATTTTGTACTCTTGGGTCATGAGCATCAAAGGTAATAATGTTGTCTACACCCATATGAACTAGTTCCTGTAATGCAATTGCACAGTCAAGAGACTCTCTTGAGCTGCGTTTATGTTGACGGCTTTCATATAGAAATGGCATAATCACTGTAATTCTACGGGCTTTTCCACCTACTGCAGCAATGACGCGCTTTAAATCCTGATAATGATCATCTGGAGACATATGGTTGGTATGACCACTCAAGGAATAAGTAAGACTATAATTTGTTACATCCACTAAAAGATATAAATCATCTCCCCGAACGGATTCATTGATGATGCCTTTTGCTTCGCCCGAACCAAAACGAGGAACCTTAGCATCAATAATATAACTGTCTCGTTGATAACCAGAAAAAGCTAGAGTGGAATGGTCATCATTTTTTCTTTCGTTTCTCCACTTAATTAAATAATCATCGACTTTTTTACCGAGTGTCTTACACCCTTCCAAAGGTATAATTCCTAAAGAACCTACTGGAATAGTCTCAAAATTTTTTGTGTCGCGTTGCAACATAAAGCATTTACCTCCGTTGTACGTAGAAAGCCTATTTACAGGCTTTCACCTTTGTTTACCAGCTACATTTATATCACTTACAATTATGTTAGTCAAGAAATTACATGAAAAAATACAAAATGAGAGTTTCATCATTTTCATCTACATACGTTTCTTTTTTAGGCGAATATCCTCACCGACTAATTTAAGCATGGTATAGTTGCTTGAAATTCTTGAAAAGGTACGTTCTGAGTACGTGTCAACCAAACGGTTAATGGATAAATTCGTACTGATTATTGTGGATCGCTTTCTAAGAATTCGTTCATTTACACATAAAAATAATTGCGATGAAACAAATGAATTTGTTAATTCGGTTCCCAAATCATCTATTATCAAAAGATCGCAATCAAATATATATTGAACTACATCATCGTAGTTGGTATTGTATTCAAAGGTACTTTTAGCCAGTGCCTCAAATAGCTGGAAAGCAGAAAAGTATATAACAGAATGTGATGTGTCCATAAGCTCCTTTGCAATACAGTTAGAGATAAAAGTTTTCCCTACACCGGTATCACCATATAACAACAAATTGTTAAATTCACTGTCAAAACTATCTATAAAATGTCGTGCTTGTGTATATGCTCTTTTGGCAGCTGACAATGCAGTTAGTCCCGTTGCCTGATCCTGAAAATTTTCTGAATAGTATTGATATGTATAATGATTAAAATTTTCTGTCTGCAACATCTCTTTTAGATTAGAAGAAGTATAAAGCATTTCAATCGCAGCTTTTTTAAAGCAGTGGCATTTCAAATTACCAATATAGCCTGTGTCCTGACAGTCGGCACAGGTATAAACCGGAGCCAAATAATCAGCAGGAAATCCAAGATTTTCTAAAAGCTCAATGCGCTTTTGAGACAGCTTATCAATTTGGCTTTTTAAGTTATCAAGAACAGCTATTTCGCCATATAAGAGTTTTTTACCCTGTTCTACGCAAAGAGAAGCTATTTTACTGTCAATTAGCTCAAAATCAGGATTCAATGCATAGACTTCCTTGATTTTTAAATCCCAAAGACGTTTATTCTTCAATTGTGTTTGATTGTATTCACGCATCAGCGCGTCATACTGTGAATTTTTTAGTGCCATAGAAGGCCTCCTTGTGGTATATACAGTAATTCTATTCTATTTTATATTTAAAAGTTCTTTTTCGAGCTGCTGGTAATCATAGCTTCTCTGGTTAAAGTTATTAAATTTATTTTTTCCAATATTTACTTCTTTTGGTTTGTCACAAGCTTTCACTTTTTTATGTTCTTGATCCAATAACGTAATGTCGTTTATGTGTTTCACACCCTTATTGTGCCATTCCGTCAGTATTTTATCAGCGTATTCAAAGCTTGGCTGATGTGCCTGCTTCAGGGTTCTTGTACAGGCACTATGTATAATATCCAAAGTAAACGCATATTCATTGGTCCATTTATTAATGTAATTTACTTCAAATTCTACCGGTCTGTGGTTCTTAATTCCAAAGGCATTAAAAATAGTATTACAGTTTTTATTATACAGGTTAGTGGAGGCCTTTGCCTGACTTACTGTAGTAATTTCCTCTTCTGCCCAGGCCAGAGCAGTCTTTTTAATATAGTGCATGCTTTTGCTTCCCTTAGAAACACAATATTCAATCAGGTATTCAATCAAATCCAGAGAAAAATGCAATTCATCATAGAAAAATAGCAATGTATTAATGTCGGTTACACTTAAGGTTTTGCCAAGATAAGCTTCAGTTACAAATAAAATCTGCTTAATATCCGAGTTCTCCTGAAATTGTTTTATCTGATCGGCACTATAGGCGGGAATTTGTTTCCGCTCTTTTTCCGGCTGGGTATTGGAAGCTGAAATTTCTGCTGCAGCAAAAACAGAGGCTTGTACCACATTGACTTCATGTTCCTCATTAACGGGCTTCGATTCCTCAGTATTCGAATGATCAACAAAAGTAATTTCAGTCAGGATGTCATTGGTATAAGTAAGCTTCAAAAGCTTCATTTTTTCCCAATATTTTAAAGCACGTATGACATCTGTTTCTGTGTGGTTGAATTTGTCTGCAATGACAGAAATAGAAAGCTGCTTATTGTGACTGACGCACCTTAATAAATACAAGTAGACCTTAACAAATTCACCGTTAGCTTCTGACATGTATTCATCAATAAAGGCATTCGATACCATAGTAGCTCCTGATTTATTTCTAATGCGTAATGTTAAACTGTTCATCTTGACTCCTCCAATTACTGAAAACACAGTATATCCCTAATAAGTGAACTCATTATAGCATAGGTTTGCCAAAATGAGAACAGTTAATTTTAGCGTGAACCCTTGTAAATACAAGTAAAATCGACATTGTGGATAATGTGGATAATGTGGATAATCAAATTACATAATTCTTCAAAAATATGGTCAAACAGCGAAAATTAGGTATGAAAAGAAAAAAATGTTGAAATATAAATATAACATTATGTTAACAAAAGAATCCACATGTTAAAACAACAAAAAATGTTGATAAACATGTGGATAATGTGGATAACTATTTTCCTAGGAGCCTTTCCCCTACTTTTAATATGTCTCCGGCACCCATAGTTATCAACAGGTCACCGTGCATACAATTTTCTAATAAAAAGTTTTCAATTTCGTCAAAAGAGGGAAAATAATATGCGTCGCAGCCCAGCTTAATAAGCTCTTTCAGCAGGGTTTCAGAGGATATTCCCAAAGTATCGGTTTCTCGTGCTGCATAAATATCTGCCAGCACAATTTTGTCAGCTAAGGACAAAGCCTTTGCAAAATCACCGAGAAAAGCTTTCGTTCTTGTATAGGTATGCGGTTGAAATACACACCAGGTAGTTTTATGAGGATAGTTCTTAGCGGCATTTAAGGTAGCGGCAATTTCAGTCGGATGATGCGCATAATCATCTATAATTGTAACACCACCTATTTCCCCTTTGTATTCAAACCGCCTGTCTGTTCCTGAATATGCCATAATTCCTTTTTTGATCATGTCTGGTTCTATCAAAAGATTATCTGCTACTGCTATGGCAGCCAGAGAATTGTAAACGTTGTGAATTCCCGGTACATTAAGCGTTATATGTTCGGTAATTGCATTCTCTTTCACTAAATCAAAGGATGGATGTGCAAAAGCATCAAATTCAATATTAGCAGCACTGTAAGTATTACAAGCTGATTGACCATAAGTAATTACACTACAATTTAAATCTGCGGTAATTTCCTGCCAGTTATCGATATCACCATTGATTACTAGTGTTCCATTCTCGGGTAAATTATTTGCAAATTTCTTAAAGGAAGCACGAATGTCTGTAATGTCTTTAAAAAAATCCAAGTGATCTTCTTCTATATTAAGGATAACACTGATTTTAGGGTAAAAATTTAAAAAGCTATTTGTATATTCACAAGCTTCTGTGACAAATATCTCTGAGTTACCGACACGGATATTTCCGTTTATTGCCTTTAAGATACCACCTACTGAAATGGTTGGGTCAGCATCCTCTTGCAATAGAATCTGAGATATCATAGAGGTTGTAGTAGTTTTGCCATGGGTGCCGGATATGGCAATGGAATTTTCGTAATTGTTCATAATTTGTCCGAGAAGCTGTGCCCTTGTGAGAGTTGGAATATTTTTTCCAATGACTGCTTTGTATTCCAAATTATCTTCTCGTATGGCAGCGGTATAAACGACTAAATCAATATCATCTGTAATATTAGAAGCTCTTTGACCGATATAAATAATAGCTCCAAGGCTATCCAGATGCTTGGTCAGATCAGATGCCTTAGAATCGGAGCCTGATATTTTAAAATTTTCATTGAGTAAAATTTCTGCAAGACCGCTCATGCTGATACCGCCAATACCGATAAAATGAATCTTGATCGGTTTCTTAAAATCAATTTTATACATAATGCACTTCCTATTCTTAAAATAATAATATTCCATGATTTTTTCTAAGTCACAAAATATTTTATTATATATTTTATGTAATAGATTATAAACACTATGTAAGTGAAACGCAAGAAGTGAAACAGATTTATAAAAAAGATACACTGATGTGAAATTACAAATATGAAAATGTGTTGATTTTAAAAGGGGTATGAATTAAACTTAAGTTATATAAGTTTAGCGGATTGTGCAATCCGTTTTGAGGAAGAGGCAACATTAAGGGGCAGAAGAGGTTTATTTATAACAAAGGAGTAAGAAAAAGCATGAATTTTACACATTTGCATGTCCATACGGAATATAGTTTGTTGGATGGTTCGAATAAAATTAAAGAATATGTTAATCGGGTAAAAGAACTTGGAATGACCAGTGCAGCAATTACAGACCACGGCGTTATGTTCGGCGTTATTGACTTTTACCGTGCGGCAAAGGAGGCAGGAATCAATCCAATTCTTGGCTGCGAGGTATATGTTGCACCTAACTCTAGATTTGACCGAGAATTGGTAGGAGGAGAGGATCGCTATTATCATCTGGTTTTATTGGCAGAGAATAATATAGGTTATGATAATTTAATGAAAATTGTCTCAAAGGGTTTTATTGATGGCTTCTACTACAAACCTCGGGTGGATATGGAAGTATTGGTGGAATTTCATGAAGGAATTATTGCCCTTAGTGCCTGCCTGGCAGGTGAGGTGCAAAGATATATTACAAGGGGACTTTATGAAGAGGCCAAAAAGACGGCGCAGAAATACGAGAATGTCTTTGGCAAGGGAAATTTCTTTCTGGAATTACAAGATCACGGTATACCGGAGCAAAAAACGGTCAATCAGCAGCTTCTTAGAATGAGTAAGGAACTTAACATTGATTTGGTTGCTACAAATGATGTTCATTATACGTATCGTGAGGATGAGAAGCCTCATGATATATTGTTGTGTATTCAGACAGGTAAAAAATTAACAGATGAAAATCGTATGCGTTATGAGGGAGGACAATACTTTGTCAAATCACCGGAGGAAATGGAACAGCTCTTTCCCTATGCGAAAGAGGCATTGGAAAACACCTGCAAAATAGCAGAGCGCTGTCATGTAGAAATTGAATTTGGTGTAACGAAGCTTCCAAAATATGATGTACCGGATGGTTATACATCATGGGAGTATCTGAATAAGCTTTGTTTTGAAGGACTTAGTCAAAGATATTTAAAAATCAATGACGAATTAAAGGAACGATTAAACTATGAATTAGATGTTATTCATACAATGGGGTATGTAGATTATTTCCTAATTGTATGGGACTTTATAAAGTATTCAAGGGATCATGACATTATCGTGGGGCCAGGAAGAGGTTCTGCAGCAGGAAGTATTGTAGCCTATTGTCTTGGAATTACCAATATTGATCCGATTCACTATAATCTGCTGTTTGAGCGATTTCTAAATCCAGAGCGTGTTTCCATGCCTGATATTGATATTGATTTTTGTTACGAAAGACGGCAGGAAGTCATAGACCATGTTGTGGAGCAATATGGAAAGGATCGGGTGGTACAGATTGTAACCTTTGGTACGATGGCAGCAAGAGGTGTTATTCGTGATGTGGGACGAGTGATGGATTTACCGTATGCATTTGTAGATTCTATTTCTAAGATGATTCCAACAGAGCTTGGAATTACAATTGAAAAAGCGCTCAAAGGAAACCCAGAGCTTAGAAAGTTATATGAAGAGAATGAACAGGTCAAATATTTAATTGATATGTCAAAACGATTGGAAGGATTACCAAGACATACCTCGATGCATGCAGCAGGAGTAGTAATCAGCCAAAAGCCGGTCGATGAATATGTACCACTTTCCAGAGCATCAGATGGATCGATTACAACACAGTTTACAATGACAACTCTTGAGGAGCTTGGTCTTTTGAAAATGGACTTTTTGGGACTTAGGACGCTTACCGTGATTCAAAATGCCTGCAAGATTATAAAGAACACTCGAGGCATTGATCTTGATATGGATCATCTGGACTTTAAAGACAAGCAAGTATTTGATTCAATTTGTACGGGTAAAACAGAAGGTTTGTTTCAGTTGGAAAGCTCGGGTATGAAAGGCTTTATGAAAGAATTAAAGCCACAAAATCTGGAGGATATTATAGCAGGTATTTCACTTTACAGACCTGGTCCCATGGATTTTATCCCACAGTATATTCGTGGTAAGAAAAATGCAGGCTCTATTACCTATGACTGTCCACAGCTTGAGCCAATTTTAGCGCCGACTTACGGCTGTATTGTATATCAGGAGCAGGTTATGCAAATCGTGCGTGATTTGGCAGGCTATACGCTGGGGCGAAGCGATTTGCTTCGTAGAGCTATGTCTAAGAAAAAAGCATCTGTTATGGAAAAGGAACGCCAAAACTTTGTTTATGGAAATGAAGCAGAGGGTGTAAAAGGCTGTATTGCAAACGGAATTGATGAAATAATTGCAAATAAAATTTATGATAATATGATTGATTTTGCTAAATATGCTTTTAACCGGTCACATGCAGCATGTTATGGTGTCGTAGCCTATCAGACAGCCTATTTAAAACATTATTATCCGGTAGAATTTATGGCGGCGCTGATGACATCGGTTCTTGATAATACCAGTAAGGTATCGGAATATATTTTGGCATGCAGGGGTATGAATATTTCGATATTGCCACCCGATATCAATGAGGGAGAAGGGGATTTTTCTGTTTCAGGTAATTCCATTCGCTATGGTTTGTCTGCAATTAAGAGTATTGGACGTCCTGTCATTGATTCCATTGTAACTGAGCGTAATGAAAGAGGCAGATTTAAGGATTTAAGAGATTTCATTACAAGACTTTCAGGAAAAGAGGTAAATAAAAGAACCATTGAAAGCTTTATTAAGGCAGGGGCTTTGGACAGCCTTGGTGGAACGAGACGTCAGCTTATGATGATTTATGTTCAGATATTAGAGCAAATTAGTCAGGATAAGAAAAATGCTGTAGTAGGGCAGATGACTTTGTTTGATATGGTCAGTGAAGAGGAGAAGGAGCAGTACGAAATTAAGCTTCCCGATGTGGGAGAATATGACAAGGAGACACTTCTTGCTTTTGAAAAGGAAGTAATGGGAATTTATATAAGCGGTCATCCTATGGAAGAATATGAGGATATTTGGAGAAAAAACGTAACTGCTTTTACAACTGACTTCCTATTGGATGAGGAAACCAATATGATTCAAGTGGATGACGGTAAAACAGTAGTCATAGGAGGAATGATAACAGGTAGAACGATAAAGCATACCAAAAATGACAAAATGATGGCATTTATAACGATTGAAGATTTGGTAGGAAGTGTTGAGGTTGTTATTTTTCCAAGAGATTATGAAAGAAATTCTTCTAGTATAGTAGTAGATAACAAGGTATTTGTTAAAGGAAAGGTTAATGCAGAGGACGATCGGGCAGGAAAGGTAATATGCGAGAAAATTATTCCGTTTGAAAGTATTGATAAGGAGGTATGGATAAAATTTCAGAATAAAGAATTATTTCTTGCCGATGAAGAGAAACTATATGATATGATTAAAGAATCCGACGGAAATGACACAATTGTAATTTATATTGAGGATATTAAGGCTATAAAACGATTGTCACCATCAAAAAATATTAAAGCTGACAAAACTATAGTTAGTAAATTAGCTAAATATTTTGGTGAAAATAATGTAAAAGTTGTAGAAAAGAATATTGAAAACCTTACTAAAATGAATTAGAATAATATTAAAATGTTAATTTATTGGCAAAGATTTAACATAGAACTGTTACGATACGGGAGGTATTAAAATGGCAAAAGAAATCAAGACGATTGGTGTGTTAACAAGTGGCGGCGATGCACCTGGTATGAATGCTGCGATTAGAGCAATTGTCAGAAAATCGCTTTCAAATGGGATAAAGGTAAAAGGAATTAAAAAAGGTTTTAATGGTCTTTTAAATGAAGAAATTGTCGATATGGATGCCAGAAGTGTTTCGGATACGATTCAAAGAGGTGGTACAGTTCTTTATACTGCAAGATGTACAGAATTCAGAACTTTAGAAGGTCAGCAAAAGGGTGCTGAAATCTGCAGGAAGCATGGAATCGACGGACTTGTTGTAATTGGAGGGGACGGCTCCTTTGCTGGAGCGCAAAAGCTTTCAGCTCTTGGTATTAATACAATTGGCGTTCCTGGAACGATTGATCTTGATATTGCGTGTACCGATTATACGATAGGCTTTGATACAGCAGTAAATACTGCAATGGAAGCAATTGACAAGGTACGTGATACCTCCACCTCTCATGAAAGGTGCAGTATCATTGAGGTTATGGGTAGAAATGCCGGTTATATTGCATTATGGTGTGGAATTGCAAACGGTGCAGAGGATATTTTACTGCCAGAGAAGTATAACCATGATGAGCAGCAGCTTATCAACAACATCATTAATAATAGAAAGAAAGGTAAAAAGCATCATATCGTTATTAATGCGGAAGGGATCGGACACTCGGAAGCAATGGCAAGAAGAATTGAAGCAGCAACCGGAATTGAAACAAGAGCTACAATATTAGGACATATGCAGCGTGGTGGAAGTCCGACCTGCCGTGACAGGGTGTATGCCTCTATTATGGGAGCCTATGCAGCCGATTTATTAGCTCAGGGAAAATCAAACCGTGTAGTGGGATATAAAAATGGAGCTTATGTTGACTTTGATATTGATGAAGCGCTGGCAATGCAAAAGGGAATTAATGATTATGAATTTACGGTAAGCAGATTGCTTGCTATGTAGTAAATAAAAGGTATATTTATCCAAGAGTTTTAGTGATATGTGATAGAGACATAGGAAAATTTATTTCCTGTGTCTCTTTTGCATAGAATAGTTTAGAAGAGACAGGCTCATTATTGTGCACTTTTGCGGTGAGTAGACTTACATTTTGTGGTGCATATTGCGTAGATAAAATAAAAAAAATAAGCGTTGTTGTATCATTATTACTATAGTAATTTAAAAAGATATGTCATATAATTGACTGCATATCAAAGTCACTATTTTTAGACAGGAAGGCGAAGCATCGTGTTAGAGAAAGAAAAAATAAAAAAAGAACATAAATTTAATACTACACAATTGGTTGCATTGGGTTTTTTTGGAGTAATTATGTCTGGAGCGGTACTTCTTACACTGCCAATATCAGCAAGCCCTGGTAATAAGACCAACTTTATTGATGCATTATTTACTGCTGCTACCTCGGTATGTGTAACAGGTCTTACAACAGTGAGTACTGCCAATCACTGGAGTATATTTGGAAAGGTTGTTATTCTTATTCTGATACAGCTTGGTGGATTAGGAGTAGTAACTTGTGTAACCTTGTTCTTAGTGATGGCGAACAGAAGAATCACACTGAATGAAAGAATCATTATCCGTGAATCCTATGGTCTGGATACAATGGAGGGCATGGTAAAATTAATCAAGCGGATTGTAAAAGGTACTCTTTTTGTAGAAGCAATGGGAGCAATTTTATACAGTATACAGTTTATACCTGAATTTGGACCTCTTCTGGGTATATGGCGTGCTGTTTTCAATTCGGTTTCAGCTTTTTGTAATGCGGGTATGGATATTTTGGGAGACAGCAGTCTTTCAGAATATCGTGGTAATTTATTGGTAAATTTTACAACCATGACTCTTATTATATTTGGAGGTATTGGTTTTACAGTATGGTGGGATGTGCTTCATGTTACGAAAGAAGTATTACATAAAAACATTAGAAAGAAGCTATTTTTTGAAAGTTTGACATTGCATTCAAAGCTGGCAATTTCAATGACTATTTATTTACTTGTAACCGGATGCTTCATTATTTTCATATTTGAATATAATAACCCACTGACGATGAAAGATTTATCTTTTGGAGATAAGTTGTTGGCGTCCATGTTTCAGTCAGTCACAACCAGAACTGCAGGATTTTTTACCATTTCTCAGGAGAAGTTTACCAATGCTTCTGCTATGATAAGTATGATTCTTATGTTTATCGGAGGTTCGCCTGCAGGAACAGCAGGAGGTATGAAAACAACAACCATTGCTATGATTATTTTGACCACAATATCTTATGTGAAAAGCCGAAATGATACAGAGGTTTATAAAAGAAAAATTGCTTCTGACAATGTTCGTATGGGTCTTGTAGTGGTTACTTTAGGAATCATAGTACTGCTTACCTCGGTCACCTTGATGTGTGCCGTAGAGGATGCACCATTTATTGATATTATCTATGAGCTGACCTCAGCCTTGGGCACAGTTGGATTAAGCAGAAGTTTAACACCAACGCTTTCAACATTAGGAAAGATTATTGTAATAGTAGTAATGTATATTGGCAGGATTGGACCGATTACATTAGTGGTGGCTCTGGCAAACAGAAGAAACACTATGAGTAAAGGAATAGATTTTCCTGAAAAAAGGATTATGATAGGATAAGGAGAGAATAAAGAAATGCTTATGAAAGAATTTGCCGTATTCGGCCTTGGAGAATTTGGAAAGAGTGTAGCACTTACATTAGCTAAAAATGGTTGTGAGGTGCTGGTTGTTGATAATGATAGTGAGAAAATCAAAGAAATAGCGGATTCTGTTACCTATGCAGTAACAGCAGATGTTACAGACTATAACGTGTTAAAATCTCTGGGAATCAGAAATTTAGACGGAGTCATTGTTGCGATAGCGGAGAGTTTGGAATCCAGTGTGATGGCAACTATTTTTGCCAAAGAGCTTGGAGTTCCATATGTATTGGCGAAGGCCTATACTGAAGTTCATGCAACGGTATTAAAAAAAGTTGGGGCAGATGCTATCGCATTTCCTGAGAAAGAGATGGGTACCAGAATTGCCAAAAATCTAGTATCAGGTAATTTTGCAGACTTTATCGAATTATCTTCTAAATTTAGTATGGTTGAAATGAAAGTGCCGGAATCATGGGAGGGAAAGACGCTTCGAGAGATTAATCCAAGAGATAAGCTGGGTGTGAATGTAATTGCCGTAAAATTGGACGAAGACGTAAATGTTAATCCAAATCCAGATTCACCTTTCATGACAAATCAAACCTTGATTATTGTTGGTGATAATACCATGCTGGAAAGATTATGTAAGAAGTAAGAGGAAGATTATGATAACAAGCATAAATAATAAGCAGATTAAGAATATTATTCAACTGAATAAGAAATCAAAGGCAAGAAAAGAAAATGATTTGTTTGTTGTAGAAGGCCTTAAAATGTTTCTGGAAGCCCCTAGAGAATATATCATGCAGGTATATGTATCGGAAACATTTATAAATAAAGAGGATAATAAAGCGCTTTTGGGGAATATTAATTATGAAGTCCTAGAAGATCAGGTGTTTTTGGCTGCTTCTGATACAAAAACACCACAAGGAATTATGTGTATTATGAAGCAATTTCATTATCACCCAATGGATATCATAAATCAGGACAAGCCGCATATAATTATATTAGAGGATTTGCAAGATCCCGGTAATTTGGGAACTATAATGAGGGCTGGAGAGGGTGCAGGAATATCAGGTGTTATATTAAGCAGTAATAGTGTGGATATTTATAATCCAAAAACCATTCGCTCTACAATGGGTTCCATTTATCGTGTACCTTTTGTCTATGTTGATGATTTAATAAATATTTTAGAAGTTTTGAAAAAAAATAATATTTTTACTTATGCTGCTCATTTAAAACAGAGTAAGGATTATGTAAAGCTTGATTATATAAGGCCAACTGCGTTTATGATAGGAAATGAAGGCAAGGGTCTTAGTGATGAAATATCTGCAAGGGCAGATGCTTTTATAAAAATACCAATGCTTGGAAAGGTGGAGTCACTAAATGCCGCAGTTGCTTCTTCCATTTTGATGTATGAAGTTTTCAGACAGCGTCGAAATTTGTAGAATAATTGAAAAATAGTTTACTTGACAAATAAAAGTAATTCTGTTACAATAACTCCGTAATAAAAGTTAATAATTCTGTAATAATTGTAATAGAAATGCATTACTTATGAAAGCAATTCTAAATATTTAAAATATTGTTACAGTATTGCAATAGTTGAATGTCAGTATGAGTTCAATTGTAACTTGGGAGGTATACATGAAGTTAGGAAACAGAAAGGTAGTTATCGGCGGTCTGACAGCAGTAGCGTTTACGTCGTTGACAGCATTTACTAATGTAACACCAGATACTACATCTGATACAAATCCTATAAGTGCGACACCATCAGTTATATATCAGAATATAGCATTGGCAGAATGTGGCGGAATTTCTAATTTTGCATCATTGTTTATGCCGGGTCAAGTGAAAACAACACTTGATGCTATTACTACAGAGGCTACATTAGGCGGTAGTAAAATTCCAGTAAATGCACAGGCAGGTATTGCCAAATTATTTACACAGAACATAACAATGGATTCCCTCGGAACCGTTGCTGAGGACAGTACAATATTAAGCAAAGAAGATTTGAATAATAATAATGTTGGTGAAGTAGCAGATGTTGCAGGTGAAAAACAGGAAGCCACAGATGAGGCAGATGATACACAGGAAGTTACGGATGCAGCTTTGGAAGTAACAGATGATGTGCAGGAAGCCACAGATGATGTGCAGGAAGCCACAGATGATGTGCAGGAAGCCACAGATACAACGCAAGAAGCTACGGATTCGGGTTTTGTATCCACTGATACAGTTACAGACAGTGAAGAAAAGGATGAGAATTCTGAAAGTCAGCAAACTGTTGAGGCAGATTCGGATGAGACAACTGAGGATGCCAAAGCTAAAGAAGCACAGACCGACACAAATCAAGATCAGACAGATGCAGATACAAAAACTGAGGACAATGAGGCACAAGCCCAAACAAAGAAGGCTGAGGATTCAGAATGGTCGGATAAGGTTATGGCAAATGTGGAGGAATCGGTAAATATTCGCGCAGAAGCAAACGAAGAGTCTGAAATTGTTGGTAAGTTTTATAAGGGTGCTGAAGCTAATATCCTTGAAAAAGGAGAGGAATGGACAAAGATTAGTTCAGGCTCTGTGGAAGAAGGATATGTAAAGAATGAGTATTTGGCATTTGGTGATGATGCTGAAGCTTTAGCAGAACAAGATGGTCAGTTAGTAGCAACTGTAAATACAGATGCATTAAGAATAAGAAGTGAGGCTAGTGAGGGAGCATCCGTTTTAGATTTAGCAGAGAACGGTGAGGAGCTTACAGCGGTGGAAGAGGAAGGCGACTGGGTGGAAATTCAGTATACGCAGGACTCTAAAGGGTTCGTCTCCAGTCAGTTTGTTACAGTAGATTATATGCTTGGAAAAGCATTGACAATAGAAGAAGAAGAAGCAATGAAAGCGGAGCAAAAAAGGAAAGAAGCTGAAGCCAGACAGGCTGAGATAGCGGCAAGCGAAGATGCTGCATTGTTAGCAGCAGTTGTTCGGATGGAAGCTGGCGGAGAATCGTACGAGGGTAAGTTGGCAGTAGCCAGTGTTGTTGTAAACCGTATGAAGAGCGGCGGATATCCAAATACAGTAAGTGGTGTTGTTTATCAAAGTGGACAATTTCCGGGAGCATCCAATGGCACATTGGCGAATTTAATAGCAAACGGTGTTGGCGGCGATTGCAAAAAAGCTGCAGTAGAGGCTTTATCAGGTCTTACCAATGTTGATTATATGCATTTTAATTCTGTATCAAGAATTGGAGCAAACGGTTATGTAATTGGTAATCATTGTTTTTATTAATATAATTATATTAGGAATCTGTATTAGCAGGTTCCTTTTTTAGTTTGCGCGCCATGGGCGCGCTCTAACGGGTGCAAGTACCGAACATGCCCGGGTAGTGGGAAATGTATAGCTGAACAGCAAGGATGTCCATCGCGAAGTGGAATCTGAAGGAAGTTGTAGGCAAACTTCTGGTCCGACAACACAAATCGCATATAAGGCTAGGCATCGAGAGATAAGTTAGCTAAAAGAACTATGAAATAAAGACACAATGCGCACGATTGTAAGAAGAAAGCAGATATTTTCTTATTATTTGGTTCAATATAAATAACCAAAATTTTTTTCAATGCATATAGTATGATATGATTAAAGATGAGGTAAAAATATTTCATGAACAAAAATAATTCTTATAATTTTCAACAGTATTTGCAGGATGAGGAATCTATGGGATTTGTCCGTGTGCTACATGCGGTTCCTAATGCACCAAATGTAGATGTGTATGCAAATGATACATTAATATTTGACAATGTTGCTTACGCAGATGTTACACAATATATGCCAATTCCTGAAGGAAGGTATAAAATTACGATATATGTGACGGATACAAAAAATTCACCTATATTAAGTAATATGTTAACGGTCAATGCGGGTACTTATTTAACAGTTGGTGCAGTGGGTATGCTAGACAGTATTGGATTGGTTGGAATTGTGGATGCAGACATGATGTCGATGCCAAGCAGGGCGATGGTACGATTTGCACATTTATCACCGAATGCACCTGCAGTAGACATTACGCTGTCAAATGGAACTGTTATTTTTGATGATATTTCTTTTAAGGAAATTACTTCTTACCTTGATATGCTTCCTATGACATACTCATTGCAGGTTAGAGTGTCGGGTACGGATCAGATTGTTCTAACCATTCCAGATATTGAGACAGAAGCAGGAAAATTTTATACCATATATGCAATTGGACTTGTAGAGGCTGAACCATTACTGGAAGCGTTAATATTATCAGATGGAAAATAGCATTCAATTCACAGGGTGCGGATTAAATTCGGCACCTTGTGAAATTTTTGTTGTTTCATAGGAAAGACCTTGTTGTGGTAACGTATAAAAGTGTTGAATCCTATGAAATAAAAACACAATGCGCACGAATGAAAGTAAGAATGTCACTGCGTGACTGCATTCGGCGCGGCAAAGAAGTTAGTCCCATGAGTAGGGATTAGGGATCTGATACGGACTTGTCCGATTTGTTATTTTGACCATATGTAATAGAGTGTGATATAATACAATTTATTAACAAAACAGAATGTAAAACACAGGAAAAAGTATGTTTGCACTTCTTAAAAACGTCTTACATATTTAAACTATGAGTGAGGAATAAGTTATGGAAATAGCATTGCAATCATTAATGGTGACAGAGAATTTTGTCATGGATAACATATTTTATATCAATTTAATATTGTCAGTTGTAATCGTTTTCTTTCAGCGCAAAGATCCTAAATCTGTCTGGGCATGGCTATTAGTCATGTATTTTATCCCTATTGTTGGATTTATCATGTATATGCTGGTTGGACAGGATTTGTATAAACGGAGAATGTTTCGTACAAAGGAAATTGCGGATGAGCTAAATTCCTCAATTCGAAAGCAAGAAGAGAGAATTTTTAAAAATGAATTTAAGGCTAAGGATAGAGAAATTAATGAGTTCTCTGATTTGATTTTGTATAATCTGGAGAGTGCGGATGCAGTTTACACAGATGATAATGATGTCGAAATTTACACAAATGGTAATGATAAATTTGATGCAATGATAGAAGAAATTAATCAGGCAGAAAAATATATTCATGTACAATATTATATTATTAAGAGTGATGAGGTATTTGACCGAATCATGGAAGCACTGATTAGAAAAGCAAACGAAGGCGTAGAGGTTAGAGTCCTTTACGATAGTATGGGTTGTAGAAACTTAAAGAGAAGTGATGTAAAAAAGCTTAGAGAAAATGGAATTATGACGGCTGAATTTTTTCCAGCCTTTTTAAGAAGATTTCACTTAAGAATTAATTACCGTAATCATAGAAAAATTGTGGTTATCGATGGTAAAACCGCTTTTTTGGGTGGATTTAATGTGGGTAAAGAATACATTGGTAAGGACACCAAATTTGGAAACTGGAGAGATACACATCTTAAAATTTCAGGCAGTGCAGTCACTTCACTCGGAATAAGGTTCATTTTAGACTGGAATTATGCGGCTAAGGAAAATCTTTTTAAAACCGACAAATATTTTGAAACTAAATTAAAGGAGACAAGAGGAAATAACGGAATACAAATTATATCCAGCGGTCCCGATTCAATCAGTCAAAATATAAGAAATAATTATGTCCGAATGATCAATAAGGCCAAAAACAATATTTATATTCAATCTCCATATTTTATTCCGGATGATGTTGTTCTTGATTCACTTAAAATAGCTTCTATGTCCGGTATTGATGTAAGGGTTATGATACCTTGTATGCCGGATCATCCTTTCGTTTATTGGGCGACCTATTCTTATATGAGTGACTTGCTTAGCGTAGGAGCAAAATGCTATACGTATGATGATGGTTTTTTGCATGCCAAAGGTATGGTAATTGATGGAAAGGTAGCATGTTATGGAACAGCAAATATGGATATTAGAAGCTTTAAGCTGAATTTTGAAGTTAATGCAACGATATATAGTATGGAGACAGCGGCAAAGCTTGAAAATATATTTATGTCGGATTTGGCAAAGTCTACACAAATCACACCATATATTTATGCTAACAGGCCATTAGTTATCCGCATTAAGGAACAGGTTTCCAGACTATTATCACCACTTTTGTAGAAATAGTAAAACAAAAGAAGATTATGGATGAATAATGAAGTGAGTATTTATATAAAATAAAGTATGTTACTAAAAACCACTAAAAAAATAGACAAAATTATCTATTTTAGAAGGAAATTCCCTATTTTACTTTCATTTTCGCCTAATATGTGTTATAAACAAAGAGGTGTATAATTTTAAGAAGGGAAAAAGGAGAAGAAGGGAAGAAACAATGAGAAGAAATTTTAAATTAGCAGCTATACTACTTAGTACAGCAATCTTGGCTGTTGGGTGTAAGAGCAGCGAAAATGATTACAGCAAATACGTGACACTTGGAAATTACAAAGGAATTGAAGTGACAAAGCAAACCGTAGAGGTAACGGATGAAGATGTAGAGGCACAGATTCAGTCAGTTTTATCTCAAAATGCAACAACACAAGAAATTACAGACAGAGATACGGTTGAAGAAGGTGATGTTGCAAACATTGATTATGAAGGTCTCTTGGATGGTGTGGCATTTGAAGGTGGTACTGCGCAGGGACAGGATTTAACAATTGGTTCGGGAACGTTTGTTCCGGGATTTGAAGATCAGTTGATTGGTGCAAAGGTTGGTGATTCACTAAGCATTAATGTTACATTTCCTGAGGAATATCAGTCAGAGGATCTAGCTGGAAAAGATGTCGTTTTTAATGTTACAATTAATTCAATTAACATGAGTGTATCACCAGAGCTTACAGATGAATTTGTTCAGGGAATATCCGAAAGTCAGACAGTAGATGAATACAGACAAAGTGTTTTGGAGGATTTGACCAAAAGCAAAGAAGAAGAGGCTAAGTATACTAAGCAAAGCGATATATGGACAGCCATCAAGGATAACTGTGAGATTAAAGGGTATCCACAGGAATTAGTAGACAAATATAAAGAACAGATCACAACTAATTATGGAAGCTATGCAGAACAGTCAGGCGTTGAATTAGATGAAATGATGACTAATTATTTTGGAAAATCAGTAGAAGAGTATGCGAAAGATATAGCGGCAGAAGAAATGATTTTCAAAATGATTGTGCAGGATGCGGACTTGAAAGTAACAGACGAAGAATTTAATGAAAAAGCGAGTGAGCTGGCAACAAATTACGGCTACGAATCAGCAGATGCTTTCATTGAGGCTTATGGTAAAGAAGAATTAGAGGATTTGGTTCTTTGGGATGTAATGATGAATTACTTAACCGAGAATGCAGTAGAAGTATAATACATGTAAAAGTGAAAGAATTATAATAATTGCTGAAAAATGGCTCTATATCAAAAGTGGGGATGGAATTCACTGAATTCCTAACCATAATTGATATTAGAGCTGTTTTATTTCATAGGAAAGACCTTGCTATGGTAACGTAAAAAGTTTGATTCCTATGAAATAAAAACACAATGCGCACGAATGCAAGTGGAAAATGTTACTGCGTAACAGCATTCGGCGCGGCAAAGTGATCAAGTCCCTCATGAGTGAGGGATTAGGGAGCTGATGCGGACTTGTCCGCTTTGTTCTATTAATTGATAGAGGAGTATATGAATAGGGGATGAATTAATAATGGAATATAAATATTTATTAGATCTTGCGGTTATATTATTGTCTACAAAGGTATTAGGATTAATTACAAAGAAGGTTCAAATGCCGCAAGTGGTGGGAGCGCTGTTGGCAGGAGTTATACTTGGACCTGCCTTACTTGGTGTTTTGGATGAAACAAGCTTTCTGCATGAAATAGCCGAAATAGGCGTCATTGTTTTGATGTTTGGAGCCGGTATGGAAACAGATATTAAGGAGTTAAAGGCAAGTGGAAGAGCATCATTTGTAATTGCATTATGTGGGGTTATAATTCCATTGATTGGAGGTTTTGGAATTTCATATGTATTTAACAGACCGTCCTTGATTGTATCAGATGCGACAGCATCAAGCTTTTTACAAAATGTTTTTATTGGTGTTATTTTAACAGCAACTTCTGTAAGCATTACAGTAGAAACATTAAAGGAGCTTGGCAAATTGAAAACGAAGTCTGGAAATGCCATTTTAGGAGCAGCAATCATTGATGATATACTTGGTATTATTGCTCTTACAATTGTAACAGGTATGGCTGATTCTTCAGTAAACATTTTAATTGTTTTATTAAAAGTAGCTGGATTTTTTGTTTTTTCAGGAATTATTGGATTTATCTTTTATAAGCTGTATAAAAAATGGACAGAAAGCACAAATCAGGGCTTACATCGTCATGCTATCATAGCATTTGTATTTTGTCTTACTATGGCTTACTTATCTGAGTCATGGTTTGGGGTAGCCGATATAACGGGAGCGTTTATTGCAGGTTTAATTATTTCTAATGTTGATAAATCAACCTTTGTTCAGGCTAAGGTAGACACACTTTCTTATATGCTGTTATCACCTGTATTTTTTGCCTGCATTGGTTTGAAAGTTGCGCTGCCAAATATGTCAAATATTATCATACTATATGCAGTTTTGTTGGTTATTGTTGCAATATTGACTAAAGTTTTAGGATGTGGACTTGGTGCTAAGTTATGTGGATATCAAAATTATCAGGCCAAACGAATCGGCGTAGGTATGATTTCTCGAGGTGAGGTAGCGCTTATTGTTGCCAGCAAAGGCTCAGAGCTAGGCTTGATTGGAAGTGTTGTATTGGGACCAGTTGTACTTGTTGTAGTAATTACGACGATTATTACACCGATTCTTTTAAAAATTGTATTTAAGAAAAAGCCAGAGCAACCTGTTACAAAGGAAAAAGAGGTAACCAGCTTTTATGAACAGGCAGATAAAATACGTGGGGAAAAATAAAAATTATTTATTGTAAATTGTATGAAATAGTTTGGAAGTTATCTGAATATCTGTATGAAGTCTGGAATAATTAAATTTCTAAAAGCATACATTGTAAAAATAATACATGTGTGGGAAGTTTAATGAAAGGATATATTGAAGAAAGAGCAGTAGATATAGCAAATTACATTATTAGTAATAATGCAACCGTAAGACAAACCGCAAAGCAATTTAGTATTAGTAAATCTACCGTACATAAGGATGTAACCGAAAGATTAGTCAATATTAATCCTGCTTTAGCAAAACAGGCTAGAAAAGTTCTAGACATTAATAAGTCAGAACGTCACATAAGAGGTGGAATGGCAACGAAAGAGAAGTACTTACACCAAAACTTTAATAAAAGCTATTAAGGCGTTTCGATAAGATAGACGAACAGAAGATTCATTGCAAATGGGAATGCTTGCAAAAACATTATGTTTTTTACAAAGCCACACTTTGTATGCAATATCCAAATTGCATGACAGCAGTATTTATTATTGATACAGGTGAGGCAGTATGTGAGAAAAGGCTAGCTTATAAACAGATGCTTCAAAATTTTACAGATGCAATTATTTCTGTGCATTATAGCACCGTGTGAAGAGGCAAGCAATGAGCTTGCAAATGCCGCCTTTATCTGCATGGAGGCGTGAAGTAATACAATTGCCAGTTGATGTGCAGGATTAATGCAATTGTTGTTTATAATTGAAGAAGAAAGCTTTTAAATAACTATTTTTATAAGAATTATGTGAATGGAAAGGAATCTCTTAGAGGAGCTGATTCATATGGGATAGTGCCGTAGTGTGTTTATCATTACTGCATTATCCCTTTTGTTTACTTCTAAATGTTTATAGTTTATTTCTTTTTCAGTAGTAATATTGGTAATACATTTGTGTAATGCAACATTTCAAGCATAATTGTACTTAAGATTTATTATTATTTATGCATTTTACAGCTTGTAAATAAGGCTTCCTTATCATATAATGTTAGGAAATGGTTTATGAGCCAAATGATTAATAATTAGGATTGAGGGCAGGATGAGCTTTGCTTGACCCAATTTTTATGTAGGAGGAACCACTCGTGGAAAGAGAAATGGTATTAGTGCTGGACTTTGGCGGACAGTATAATCAACTCATAGCAAGACGTGTAAGAGAGTGTAACGTGTACTGTGAAATTCATTCTTACAATATAAGCTTAGAAAAAATTAAGGAAATGAACCCGAAAGGCATTATATTTACCGGAGGACCAAACAGTGTATATGGTGAGGATTCACCTAGATGCGGTAAGGAGATTTTTGAACTTGGAATTCCGATTCTTGGAATCTGCTATGGATCACAGCTTATGTCTTATGTACTTGGAGGCAGCGTAAAAACAGCGCCGGTTAGTGAGTATGGGAAAACAGAGGTATTGGTTAATAAGAATTCACTTATGTTTGGAGATGTGTCTGAGAAAACAATCTGTTGGATGAGCCATACTGATTATATTGAAAAAGCACCAGAAGGTTTTCAGGTAACAGCGAGCACTCCGGTTTGCCCGGTTGCTGCAATGGAATCGCCTGAAAAAAAGCTTTATGCTACTCAGTTTCATCCGGAAGTAATGCACACACAAGAAGGAACCAAAATGCTAAGAAACTTCTTATTTAAGTTATGTGAATGTAGTGGTGACTGGAAGATGGACTCCTTTGTTGATCATGCAATTGAAGCAATTCGTAAAAAGGTTGGAGACGGCAAGGTATTATGTGCTTTATCTGGTGGAGTAGATTCTTCAGTTGCAGCAGTTATGCTTGCTAAGGCGGTTGGAAAACAGCTTACCTGTGTATTTGTTGACCACGGTCTTCTTCGTAAAAATGAGGGGGATGAGGTAGAGGCAGTATTTGGGCCGGAAGGGCCTTATGACCTTAACTTTATCCGTGTAAATGCGCAGGATCGATTCTTTGCAAAATTAGCTGGAGTGGAAGAACCTGAAGCGAAGAGAAAAATTATAGGTGAGGAATTCATCCGTGTATTCGAAGATGAGGCAAAGAAGATTGGAACTGTTGACTTTTTAGTTCAGGGTACAATTTATCCTGACGTGATAGAAAGTGGATTAGGAAAATCTGCAGTCATTAAGAGTCATCATAATGTAGGCGGACTTCCTGACTATGTTGATTTCAAGGAAATTATAGAGCCACTTCGTGATTTATTTAAGGATGAAGTGAGAAAAGCAGGCTTAGAACTTGGCATACCAGAGTATCTGGTTTACAGACAGCCTTTTCCAGGTCCGGGGCTTGGCATTCGTATTATCGGAGATGTTACACCTGAAAAGGTGCATATGGTTCAAGAAGCAGATGCCATTTACCGTGAGGAAATAGCAAAAGCTGGTGTGGACAAGGGTCTTGGTCAGTACTTTGCTGCTTTAACGAATATGCGAAGCGTAGGTGTTATGGGTGATGAAAGAACCTATGATTATGCCATTGCCCTAAGAGCGGTCACAACTTCTGACTTTATGACAGCGGAAGCTGCGGAGCTTCCTTGGGAAGTGCTGGGGAAAGTGACAAGCAGGATTGTGAATGAGGTAAAAGGGGTTAACCGTGTGCTGTATGATTGTACGGGAAAACCACCGGCTACGATTGAGTTTGAATAGAGAACAAAGCCCCAAGAATGGCGTATTTACGCGGTTCTCGGGGCTTTTCTATGGGGTGTGATACCTTTTTGATACCTAGATTATTGATCGGTAATTGTATATTACGCCTGAATATTAGTTAATAGATCCAGTTACATCAATAATTATATTATCATCTGAATATGATGAACGTGAATCTGTTAATTGATTGATTTTGATATTTTTTTCTAGAAGATATCGTTTGTTATAAAACACGTCTGCATATTCTAGAATTACATTCATTTGTGCAGTATCAAAAAAAGCTCCAATGATACCACCGATAGCAGGAATAGATTTACCCACTGCTTTTTTTGTGAGTTTTTTACCGATTTGTTCAAAGATTCCTTTAAATAGACTTTCTTCTAAGCCTTTTTGTCCGGTTTTTTCTAATGCCTTTTGTGCAGCTTTATTTGCTAGTGCTCGCATTTGAGTAATTAAAAGACTTAATCCTCCACGTGCAGCCATATCTGACCATGATTTTTTTGCGGTTTGCTTAATTGCAGTTAATTCGGTCATAAGCATAATCTTTCCTATGATATCAGTTATTTCATTAGAACCTTTGCTTTTGGGACTAAGTGCGTTCATAAAAACATCACTTGCAATTATAAGTTCGGCAGAATCATTTTTGACGTCATATCCATAGTACATAGCAATTGATTGAACAGCACGATAATAAATAAAAGTGCTCAAAACAAGATTAAATGGAAGTCCGACAAATCCAAAGGCTCCAGTTACACCACCTTCAATGAGTGCTAACCCCAAATCTTTAGTTTTATATTTAGAGACTAATTTTGATATATCGTAAGAGCGAGCTAGGCAAACTTCATTTATATTAGTAATGTTATTGTCCGGAGTTACGTTGTTTATTTTATTGACAATATACGATTCACTGATAGATGTTTTTGCTGCGGTTTTTTGAACAACATCAAATCCTTCAGCAACAATTTTCATTGCTTGGGTGAAAAGTTGTTGTTCTGTTATGCTATTTTTGACGTTATTTCCAACTTCCTTTACTTTGTCAGGAATTAATTCGTTAACTTTAGTTCCTAGTTTGTGAATTTTTGAGGGAGCGATTATTTTATTATATCGTTCAGTTAATTCGGATAATGCTTGGTTTTCTTTTTTATCAATGATTGGTTGCGGTATTGCGTATAGTTCATCGTGCTTCATAGAATATCTCCTTGTTCAGTATTTTAATTGTTATATCTGTTAAAGGGTTTGTTATTTTCGCGCGTCTCATTATTTTGTGTATTTTCGAAACAAAGTACCTGTGAAGAGAGTCATTAGTATTGCGCCTAATAGTAATTCTAATGACATTGCGATTTGACTAAATTGTGTTGAAGGAGATGCGCTTCCTTGACCGACAGAAATCATGGTAAAGAAACTATAGTAAAGGCTCTGAAAATAGTCCGTGAAAAGAGTAATGAACGAATCCATATGTCCTGTAATACAGTATTTTATTTCTGAAGAATTGGTAGTGGGAGAAAATCCTGTAAATAAATATACAAAGCTAAAAATAAATATCAGTATTCCCATACTTACTAAAGCTCTAAAAGGCTTTTCTCCATATCCAATAATAAATTCAGAAATAAATCCAGTAAACCGTGACCATTTTGTTAAACTACGTGTTTCAGCTTTTTTTCTTTGATAATAGAAGTTTGCGTAATTATTATGCTCTTCTCGTATATGGTTGGTTGTCCAAATTTGTTCGATAGCAAATAGTGTATCAGCTACTTCTTTATGCTTAACAGACATCCATATTTTGTATTTTGACCATTCCTCAAGCGTTATGTTAGTTTTATCATAATATGAAAAAGCGGTAACAGCACATTTTGCGTCAACATGAAATTGTTCAACAGGTCCAATAAATGAGATATCAAAAGATTTTGATGGGGAATAAAAACTTGTATTATTTAAAGTAGTTATTCCTGAGAAAACAACTTTATTAAAACTGGTTCTGTGAAATAAGGAATTACATAAACTTGTATTAATAAAATTAATATGATCTAGATTTCCCACACTAAAAAAAGTGTTATTGATCGTACAATTTTCAAAGGTTACATTAAAAAAATCACAAGAACTGAATCCTTGAATATAGTTTGGAGCAAATCCTGCAAAATCTTTTTTGAAAATTATGTTTTTAAAACAGCAATTTCTAAAAGAACAATTATGAAAACAAATTTGTTCCAATTGGAATGAATCAAAAAGAATATTATTAAATTCTATGCCTTCATAATATGTGTGAGGAGCTATTTTTACAATTCGTATGGGAGGCTCTTTTGGAAAAAACCTCTCTGAATTGCTGAATTTGTAATTAAATTGTTTGCTCGAAAACATTTGAAAATATTGATATGGTTTTTTAACGTATTTAAATAAATCTTTATGGTAAAACTCGTAATGTTCTGAATGAAATTTATATTCAGTATTGTAACAAATTTGTGTGTAGTCCTTATTTCCTTTAAACTGTTCATAGAAGTAACCCTTTGGTTCTTCTTTTCTATGAAGATATTTAAATTGTAGATATAGAATCCATACTTTTAGGATGTAAGTAAATTCGTGAAAAAATATTTTTATTCTTAGTAGGGGTCTGTTTTGAGAGGAAGTTTTACTCATTTCTCCATCCCTTCTTTGCTTCAAACTTCCCACAATCATCACAAGTATCTGGCCAGTTCAGTTTCCATTCCAAATACTCATTTTCTGTAATCCCTTTCTTCGCCAGCTCCTGCTTTCGAATCATCCATTCCCTCATGAATTCATCAACCAATCCATATTTAAACCACATACCGACTGGCGGTTCGTCTGGCCAGTAATCATCATTGTCATCATATTGGGCTACCGCCTTTGTGGTGACTTTTTCTTTTTTATTACTACGGATAAGAGAGAAAAGATTGATTGCTCCACGGTTGTCTTCATCTAGCCAGAAGAAAGTTTGCATAATATCTTCTGCACTTCCTGGGACTTCACTGACAAAGTTTAAAGGGTTAATATCCATAGCTTTTGCCATATCTATAAGCATATCTTTTTGAGGAAACCTGTAATCACACTCATATTGCGCAATGCGATTTGCAGCACCTTTTTCTTCTAAACCAACGGCAACTCCAAGTTCCTGCTGGGTCATTTTTCTGAGTTTTCGTACAAATTTTATTTTTTTACCAATTGTCATAGACTGCCTCCTTTACTGGAAATTAAATAATAATAAAACCTTATAGGACTTATTATATCTGATAAATGAGATACAGTAAATAAAAACTTTCGCATTTAAGCGAAAACAATATTGACATTCGCAATTTGGCGAACTATAATAGGTATCACAACAGGACATTCGCAATATAGCGAATGCTAAAACAAATGAATGAGCGGTACCATATGTTAACAGACTTATGCCAAGACCTTCCGGTAAGGAAGCGAGCGAAGAAAGACACTCCCAGAATTGGCGGGAATACCTCACGCAAGAGCGGGCCCGGGTTATTGAAAACAGAGGTTGGTTGAAACACCAACAACATATGGATACACAGAACGCCAACGATTTTCCTAATAAGAAAACCGTAGTTATAACGTGAGTTATAGCACTTGATCTAGCTGCAATAGTCCAAACAATAGTTGAGCGGCCGGGGTGGTTCCCCAGGTCCTTAGTTAGATTTTAAATTTTTTAGAAGAGGAGGTGGACAGATGGAGGGAACGATTTTCATTACAGCAGCGGAGATGGCTGAAATGCTTGGCATTTCAAAACCATATGCATACAAGATTATCAGACAGATGAATGATGAACTTGTTGCAAAAGGTTATTTAGCCATTCCTGGCAAAGTAGCAAAGAAGTATTTTGAAGAGAAGTTTTACGGAGTGATATCAGCGTAACGAAAGGAGATATTAATGGCAGCATATAAAGATGAGGAGCGAGGCACATGGTATGTCTCGTTCCATTACAATGACTGGACTGGTAAGAATAAGCGTAAATTAAAGCGTGGTTTTAAAACCAGAAGAGAAGCATTAGAGTGGGAACAGCATTTTCGTATGAAGGAAGAATCCAATTTAGATATGACTTTTGAAGATTTTGTAGAAGCCTATACGAGAGACATGAAGCCCAAATTGAAAGAGAACACATGGAATACAAAAGAAGCTGTTGTGAACAGCAAATTACTTCCCTATTTTAAGGATAAGAAAATGAAGGATATCAAACCTACAGATATTATTCAATGGCAGAATCAGATGATTAAGCTTAAAAATCCACAAGGGAATTTATTTAAGCCTACTTATCTGAAAACAATTCAATCGGAGTTGAGTGCATTGTTTAACCATGCAGTAAGATTTTATGAATTGAAAGAAAATCCAGTGGTTAAGGCTGGTCCATTGGGAAAGGGAACCGCGGATGAAATGCTCTTTTGGATAAAGGAAGAGTATTTGCAGTTTATTGAGCAGGTGAAGGATAAACCTATTTCGTATTATGCATTTCAGATTCTATATTGGTGTGGGCTTCGAATGGGTGAACTATTAGCATTGACTCCTGCAGATATTGATATTGCGAAGAATGTGATTCATATTACAAAATCTTACCAGCGAATTAAGGGTAAGGATGTAATTACAGATCCAAAGACTCCAAAGAGTAAACGTGATGTAGTTATTCCTGATTTTTTACGTGATGAATTGCAAGATTATATGAGTCGGTTATATGGGATTACCAAGAAAGACAGGCTGTTCCATATTACAAAAACATATTTGCATCATGAGATGGATCGAGGGGCTAAGAAAGCAAGTGTCCAGAGAATTAGAATCCATGACCTGCGTCATTCCCACGTTTCTTTATTAATAAACATGGGGTTTACAGCAGTAGCAATTGGCTCCAGAGTTGGTCATGAAAGTTCGGATATAACTTTCCGCTATGCGCATATGTTTCCAAGTGAGCAGAAGCAGATGGCAACTATGCTAAATGATGCATTTGTGATTACAGATAAGGAAGGTGATGAGTAATGCCGGGAGTTCATAAAAATCCAACTATTAGTTTTCGTATTTCAGATTATGAAAGACAAGAAATTGAAGCAAAGATTAAGGCAAGTGGAATGATGAAGAAAGATTATTTTATTCGTTCATGTATTTATAACCATGTGTGTGTTGTTGGCAAGAAAGAGACAGTGTATGTACTGGTAAAGGAATTACAGAAAATGCAACAAAATCTTTATCAGTTGCATGAACAGATTTTATCGGAGAATATTCCGATGACCAGTTCAGAAATACAGGAATTACAGCTGGACTACGAATATATGCTAAAAGCAATTCTGTGGATGTTAGAAGGTGCACGATATTTGTGGGAAGGAAAAAATACAGCAGGGAAGGATGGTGATAATTGTGGAGGAAGCGAAAGTCGAACTTAAGATGATTAATATGGCGGACGTCCAGGCGAGTTCAATTGATTGGCTTTGGTACCCTTTTATACCATATGGGAAGCTTACCATCATTCAGGGAGATCCTGGTGATGGTAAAAGTACCTTGGTATTGAATATTGCCGCAAGGCTGTCAAAGGGGGAAGGTCTTGATGCTGAAATGAAGCCTACGGAGCCAATGAATGTGATTTATCAAACGGCTGAGGATGGTCTGGCTGATACAGTGAAGCCGAGACTGGAACTTGCAGGAGCTGATTGTAGTCGGATTTCCATAATAGATGAAAGTGAGAAATCAGTTTCTATGGTGGATGAGCGATTAGAAGAAGCGATAATGAAGCAACAAGCAAAACTGCTTATCCTAGATCCAATTCAGGCATATCTTGGTGGCGGCACCGATATGAATCGTGCCAATGAAGCCAGAGATATGACCAAAAAGCTTGGAGCATTGGCAGAGAAGACGGGATGTGCCATTGTTCTTATTGGTCATATGAATAAAGGTGGTGGAGCGAAAGCTGCATATCGTGGAATGGGTTCCATAGACTTCTTTGCAGTTGCAAGAAGCGTGATTCTGGTTGGCCGAATTGAAGGGCAGGAACAGATGAGGGCTGTTATACAGATTAAGAATAATTTAGCTGCATTTGGACATGGCAAAGCTTTTGCACTAGAGGAAGATGGATTTTGTTGGCTTGGTGATTATGATATTACAGCGGATGAAGTTCTTGGTGGTATTGTACCAAAAGCAAATAAAATGGAGCAGGCAAAGCAGCTACTTAAGGACTTGTGTGCAGACAAGACTATGATGCAGAGTAGTGAAGTTATGGAGCTTGCTTTGGGAGAAGGAATTTCTAAGAGAACTTTGGAAAGTGCTAAGAAGGAATTAGGAATCAAAGCAAAGCGAGTTAACAATACCTGGTATTGGGAGTTAAAGCAAAATGATTCTGATGAATCTTGATTTTAAGACCGCAACATTGCAAAGTATCAGATTTTACGGTCTTAAATTTGCGGTGTAAAAACATGATTGCAAGGTTGCAAACACCATAGGATTTGCGGTGTTGCGGTCTTGCAGATTGAATAAAAGAAAGGAAGTATGTGTCATGAAGGAAGAAACGTTATTTGAGAAGCTAGGTGTAGAGTATCAGGAGATTGATGGTATTTTTTATCCGATTTTATCTGTAACAAAAGAGGATAGCCAATGTCGTAATATTGGAAAATATGGTCATATGTGGATTGAACATATTAAGATTATTTACCCACAGAGATATCGCAGTCTGGTGCGATTTGGAGAATTAAAGGAGCGTGCTGAAATGGTCAATGAAACAGCATATGAGCTGTTAGAAGACATTGAAGTCAGATGGTTAGATAAGCACAGACCAAAGAATGCTAATTCCTTTGTGGAACAACTACACCTTCGCAATCAGGCAAGAATGATGGCAGAAGAAGTTGTGCTTCATGACGTAGTTAGGCAGTTTCACTAAAATAAACAACCATAAGAAAGAGAGGACATTTTTATGAATCAATATAGAGTAGATGGGAGCCTGATTATCGCTGTAGATCACGGTTTCGGAAATATGAAAACAGCAAATATAGTATTTAGTAATGGAATGGCGGTATATGACACAGAACCTATTATGAGCAGAGATTATTTGTTTTTTGAAGGAAAGTATTATGTGCTGAATCAGGGGCATAAACCTTATGCTTCTGAAAAAATAAATGACGATGATTTTTATATTCTTACCATTGCAGCAATTGCAAAGGAACTTCGATTAAGAGGAATAACACGAGAGCAGGTTCACCTTGCGGTAGGATTACCACTAAAATGGCGGGATGTACAGCAGGAGGAGTTCAAGAAGTACCTGCTACGAAATGACCATGTGGAATTTTCCTATTGTGGAAATAATTACATCGTTGATATTACCGGGTGCAGTGTGATGCCACAATGTTATGCTGCTGTAGCAGAAAAACTAGGTTCTTTTCAAGGTCTTAATATGTTAGCGGACATTGGAAATGGGACCATGAATGTAATGTATCTTCAAGATGGAAGAACCATTGAGAAAAAAATGTGGACGGAAATCCTTGGAGTAAAACAATGCGCGCTGTTAATTCACGATGCAGTGTTAAATAAGTTTCAGGTAGAACTGGATGAAAATCTGCTGAATTCCTATCTTATGAAGGGAAAAGCCGATGTGGATGAAGAATACCTGAAGTTTATGGAAGAAACAGCAAAGACCTATGTTCAAAATATTTTCTTGAAATTAAAAGAGCTCGGTTATAATTCCAAACTGATGAAATTGCATTTTATGGGTGGTGGAGCAAAACTGGTTGAGCTTTTTGGAGATTATGAACCTGTGAGAGTAGCATTTAACCATGATATCTGTGCCAATGCTAAAGGGTTCGAGTATTTCTGCTATTTGGCAATGCGCAAACGTAGACGAGCTTAAGAAAGGAGTCTAGGCAAATGAAGAATACAGAGCAGAAAACAGTTCGCTTCTATGTCAATAATCCAAAGCATAAAGAAGCATGGGAGTATCTGCACCAGCTGGATAAAGATATTTGTTCATCACATCAGGAATTCATCATAGAAGCAATTAACAGCTATTATCATAAGATTGCAGATTTGAAGGATGATCCTTATCTAGAGACGCGAGAGCGTGAGGAAGAATTTATCAAGCGAATTACACATGGCGTGATGGAGCAACTGACAGCAGACCTTCCCAAGGTAGTTGGGGGATTTTTAATTGGTCTGTTAGCAGGAGAGAAAGAAGGCGTGTCATTCATTGGCAGGTCTTTGGCTGAAAAATATACCAGTGGCGCTGTTGAGGAGGGTTTCGTTGCTACTTCAAATACTACGAAAGCACAGGAAGTTGCAATCAAAGCTGATATCAGCGAAGCAGAACTAGTGGACAATGAGTACCTGGATTTGGACAATATTTTCTAAAAGACATCAGAAATGAAATCATTTTTGCAGAGATGACATCAAGACATAGCCAGGCGGACATCAAAATTTGTGGTTGAGAAGATTGGTGTCAGATGTCTTCCTTTTGCAATCAAAATGGGATAAAAGAATTCATTACTGATATCTTATGCTTTTAGTGAATATCATAAGGGGATTTATATTGTATATTATATTGCCCACAACAGTGGGCTAATTATTGGGTGCAGGTGCTCCTGCCAAGACGTCCGCTGTTGCGGATGGGAAAAAGTGCTACTTTTCCCGTATCTTGCAGACCCTGTGAACTCTACTAATAGAATTATCCAGGCATTAGTTAGGAAGGAAAGGAGATTAAAACAATGAGACAGATAAGAGAAATTTGTATCAAAACACAAAAGAAGATTGGGGGATTTTTATATGACAAATGGAAAACGAAAATACCTATCCTGTAAGAAGGATTATCACGTTTCTATAAAATTATCCGAGGGAGACTTTTTGAAACTGGAATCAGATGCGAAATCAGCAGGCATGGACAGAAGTAAATACCTGCGAGCCTTGATTCAAAATTCAAAAGGAGTTGATCCAACATTACCAGAGGATAGAGCAATGCTAATTAGGAAAGTTTCTGGAGTATCGAATAATGTGAATCAGATGACACATCTAGCAAATGCGCAGGGGCAGATATATTTTTCTGCTATTGAAGAAGTACGTCAGGAAGTTGTAAAGCTTCAGGACATTTTAAAGGAGGTACTCGAGGGATGGCAATATCGAAAATAATGCACATGAATTCAGAGAAAAACCGTAATCCTGCACAACATCTTCAAAATGCATTGGAGTATATACAGAATCCAGATAAGACTGAGAAATTACTTTTTGTGGGCAGTGTTAACTGCCCGCCAAAAACAGCTTTTGAACAGATGATGAATACAAAGAAGATGTTTCAAAAAACAGATAAAAGGCAGGGATATCATATTGTACTGGCCTTAAAACCAGGAGAGGGTACACCAGAAATCGCCTATGATATGGCAAAGAGATTTACAGAAGAATTTCTTGGAGATAGGTATGAGGCAGTATATGCCGTTCATGTTGATAAAGATCATATTCATAGTCATATAGTTTGGAATAGTGTGAGCTTTATTGATGGTAAAAAGTATGATTACAAGAAAGGGGATTGGAAACATGTAATTCAGCCAATTACCAACAAACTATGCAGGGAATATGGGTTATCTGTTATCGAAGCAGAGTATGTGAAAAATTCGCAAAATCTTTCCAGAAAAGAATGGCAGTTTGAACAGACATTTAAAGAAATGATTTATCGTGACGCAATGTTTTGTGCTTCCTATGCTGGGAGTATGGAGCATTTTTTGTTTTTAATGCAGCGATTGGGATATGAATTCAAACCGAAAGAATATCTTACAGTGAAGATGCCGAGGCGAAAACTATATCATCGGTTGGATAAAATGGATGAATATTTTGCAGAGGGCAGGTTTAAATATTGCTTTGAATACTCCAGTATGCATATTCCGCATTTTTATTCCACAGATCCTACATGGAAAAAACGGAGTAATATGTCGCCCTATCAAAAGAAATTTTATGGGAAACTGTATCGACTACGAATGATTGAGCAGAAGCGTTTTTATGTGGCGTCAGCCAAGTATGCGAAAGATTTGATGTTATTTCATAAGTTGCAGGAAGAGTACCTGTTTCTTGCAAATAATAATATCCGTACCATTGAGGAATTGCTTGAAATCAGAGAAAGTAAGCAGAATCGCATTGATGAAATAACAAAGATTCAGGACACAATTTATAAGCAAAATTCAAGTAAGAAAAGAGCTTGTAAAACGGATGGAGACTGGAGAGTATATCAGAAATGGCACATTGATGAATATAATAAACTGGATAAATTGAAGGTTGAGAAGAAAGAAGCAAAGGGTATGGTCGCGATGGCAGAACATTGTCTTGCTGAAAAGTTAGATACTGCTATTGATCTTATACTTGAGGATGAAGAAATTGATTCTACGAATAAAGTGAAAATTCCTGAATTTGTTGCGGAAAAGGTAGTGGAAGCAGATGTTATGGTAATGGATTCTTATTTGGAATCAAATCAGTTATTTGAGAAGAAGCCAGTGGAAATGGATCCATTATTTTGTGAGCAAATTCAACAAAGTGTAGAAGAAGAACCGGTAGTTTATACAGAGCCACTTCCTGATAGTTTTAATGATTATTCTCTTTTATCTGTAGAAGAAAAGGTGAAACTTTACCAGATGACTGGTAAGGAAGATACCTATTTAATGGTGGAAGTATATTTTAAGCGTATTGGTCATCCGATTTATTGTGGAGAAGTCTATGATGAAGCGAAAGAACTAGAAATTGCTTATAAATCCAGTTTGGTAGATGAGCAGGCTGAAATCATTGCTGTGCAAATGTTGGTGGATGGAATTAGTCCTGAATCATATTCTCTTTTATCTGTGGCTTCTAAGACAAAGTATTTTGAATTTGATATGACAGATAATAATTACAATTTGAATTTGTACAAAGAGGTTATGAGGAAGATGAATCAAAAGATGTCCAGTTCTGAATTGTTTGAGGGATATCAGGAGATTTATGAGGCGAAGATGATGAGAAGGGCAGGTGGAATGCAGGAGAAGAAGTGGGATAGAAGTAGGTAAAACAGTTCAAGGCATGTTATTATGAAAATTATTTTTATATAGCATGCCTATATATTTCAAGAATAAAAATTGTCACAAAACAAACATAACAGAAAAGATATTGACAAGATGATGATGAAATGATATAATGTAAATAAGCTTGAAAAGGCCTATTTTTTTGAATGCTTGCCGTCATATTTGGCACATAACAAAAAAAGAACTACGAAGCGGCAACTTCATAGTTCAAATAATCTGTGAATCGATATGGAACCATCCACGAATTCTTAGTAGATTTATTATAGCATAATCGGTCCATAGATTTCAATCATTATAAAAAGAAAGGAGAAATCTATGGCAAAAAAAGAAAAAACCATTAAGGTTGATAATGCAGAAGTTATTGAGTATATTTACACACCATATATAACTAGAAATGGTGTCCGAATATATGCGAAACAATATGGTAAAAAAGTATTCAAAATACCAAAAAGTAAGTAAAGGATAGTATATGAGAAAACGTCTGGATGGTTCCGTTTTCTCTAAATACCAAGAATGGGAGGAAATAGATTGAGATTAGATGAATTAGTGTCAGTCAAAACTGGATTAGTTCTTGCAAGAAAGCAAGCGAAACACCCTTCTGATGAAATAGCAAAGTACAGGCAGTTGAATCTGAAAGCAATTGATTCTAAAGGATATATTGATGAGAATAACTTAGAAGAATTTTGCGCAAATGAAAGATTAAAAGCTGAATATCTAACCCAACCTGGAGATGTTATTGTCAGGCTAACAACACCATACACTGCGGTACTGATTGATGAAGATTTTGCTGGTATGGTCATACCGTCTCACTTTGTTGTAATAAGGACAAGAGGTAAAAAAATATTACCAGAGTATTTGTATTGGTTGCTAAATACTGAAAAAGTAAAGGCATCAATTTTGCAAAATGTTAGCAGTATAATGATAGGAACAGTAAAGCCATCGTCTTATGCAGAAATGGAAATTGAATTATTAACATTAGATGAACAACGAAAAATTTCAGAATTGAATTTGCTAGCAAAAAAAGAAATTCACCTGCTAGACCGTTTAATAGGACAGAAAGAGTTGTATTATAAAGAGGCGATTGATAAAGCACAGAAGGAAATGAGGAGAAGAAAAAATGAAGACAACTAAAAGTGATATTGAAAGAGTATTATGGAAAGCTTGTGATAGCTTTAGAGGAAAAATAGATAGTTCAAGATATAAAGATTACATTTTATCAATGCTGTTTGTAAAATATTTAAGTGATGTATGTACTGAGACAAAAGAAAAGTACATGAAACAGTATGATGGTGATGAACGAAGAGTAGAGAGAGCGATGAGTAGAGAGTCATTCATACTTGATAATGACTCAACATTTGATTATCTATATGTAAATAGAGCAGATTCAGAAATTGGTCAGAAGATTAATATAGCACTTAATAATATTGAAGAACACAATAGTGGAAAGTTAAGAAACGTATTCCGCGCAATCGATTTTAATTCAACGGTAGATTTTGGAGAAAAGAAAGAGAAAAATGCTACTTTAAAAAATGTGTTAGAAGATTTTTCTTCGCTTGATTTAAGACCATCAGTATTGGAGAGTAATGATATTATTGGTGATGCATATGAATATATGATTGCAAATTTTGCTTCGGATGCAGGCAAAAAGGGCGGAGAATTTTTTACACCGAGTCAAGTATCTAAGTTGGTTGCAACTTTAGTAGACCCACAAGAAAATGATAGGATATATGATCCTACTTGTGGAAGTGGTGGCTTATTGTTAAAAGCATATAATCAAGCACACACCAATAAAGTTGCAATCTATGGGCAGGAAAAAAATATGCAGACGTGGGCGTTATGCAGCATGAATATGTTTTTGCATGGTATAGATGATGCAAAAATATGGCAAGGAGATACATTGGCGAATCCACAGAACATTGAAGACGACAAGCTGATGAAATTCCAGGTAGTAGTTGCAAATCCACCATTTAGTCTAGACAAATGGGATAGTGGATTTTTGCCAGATGCAGCAGATGATAAAAAGAAATCTAAGATGTCAGCTGATTTAGACATATATCATAGATTTGACTGGGGGGTTCCACCATCAAGTAAGGGCGATTATGCATTTGTACTTCATATGTTGAACAGCTTAGATGCTGATAATGGAAGAATGGGTGTGGTATTACCTCATGGAGTTTTATTTAGAGGTGCATCAGAAGGTAGAATAAGACAACAGATAATAGAATTTAATTTATTAGATGCAGTTATTGGTTTACCAGCAAACTTATTTTATGGAACATCAATTCCAGCATGTGTGTTACTTTTTAAGAAAAATCGTAAGCGTAGAGATGTGCTGTTTATAGATGCAAGCGGTGATGGTAATTTTGAAAAGGGAAAGAATCAAAGTATATTAAGAGATATAGATATTGAAAAAATAGTCTCAACTTATAAATCCTATGAAACAGTTGATAGATACTCCTATGTTGCTACTTTTGATGAAATTAAGGAAAATGATTTCAATTTAAATATCCCTCGTTACGTAGATACATTTGAAGAAGAGGAAATGGTAGACATTGAAGAAGTACGCTCTAACATTGCCAATATTGAAAAAGAATTAAAAGAAGTACAGGTGCAAATGGAAGAATATCTAAAGGAGTTGGGCTTATGAGTGATATTGTAAATTACAATGAACAAACATTTGAATCCATAAAACATATAAATGAAAATGGACAAGAATTTTGGTATGCAAGAGAATTGCAGATTGCTTTAGATTATTCTCAATGGAGAAGATTTAATGAAACAATTGAAAGAGCTAAAACTGCATGTAAAAAAAGTGGAAATGACATAGAAGAACATTTTGCCGAGGTCGGCAAAACGATAGAAATGCCCAAAAATGCACGCAAGGAAATTCAAGATTACGAATTATCAAGATATGCCTGTTATTTGATTGTAATGAATGGTGATTCAAGAAAAGAAGTCATTGCAGTAGGACAAACCTATTTTGCAGTTAAAACAAGACAGCAGGAATTGATTGAAAATTATGAAAGCTTAGATGAAGACCAGAAAAGGCTTGCTATCCGAAACGAAATGAAGATTCATAATAAATCTTTGGCAGATGCAGCAAAGAATGCAGGAATAGAGGATTCAAAAGATTATGCAATTTTTCAAAACAGAGGATATCAAGGACTTTATGGCGGATTAGGTGCAAAAGGTATTCATGAAAGAAAAGGATTGAAGAAAAGCCAGCAAATCTTAGACCATATGGGAAGTACAGAACTTGCGGCAAATCTATTCCGAGCAACGCAGACAGACGAGAAGCTACGAAGGGAAAATATTCAGGGTAAAAAAGAAGCTGGTGATGCACATTATGAAGTTGGCAAGAAAGTAAGGCAGACAATTGAAGAGCTTGGTGGAACAATGCCTGAAGATTTGCCAACTCCAAATAAAAGCATTAAACAGATTGAAAAGGAAGAAGCGAAAAGGATAGAACAGTCACAGAATGGTGGTGAAAGTAATTGAGAGAAGATATAAAAGAACGTATTGAGATGATAAAAAGAGGAGAAGTACCAGAGGGTTATATTGAAACCAAAGCAGGGATAGTTCCTATAACATGGGAAAAGCAGTATTTTAGGAATCTATTCAAAGAAAAAAAGAGAATGACAAATGAGCTAAATAAATATCCACTTTACAGTCTGACACTTGAAAAGGGTATTGTAGAAAAGAGTGATAGATATGATAGAGAGCATTTAGTAAAAAAAGATGAAGACGTATATAAAATTGTCGAAAAAAATGATTTTGCTTATAATCCGATGAATATAAGGTTTGGAGCAGTAGCACGAAATAAAACTGATAAAGCTGTATGTGTTTCTGGATATTATGATATTTTTGAAGTGGCAAATACTGAGGATATGAAATACATGGATGATTATTTGGTTAGTTATCCTATGATAAAGTATTTCAATAGAGTATGTACAGGATCACTTGACGAAAAAAAGAGAGTGCATTTTTCACAGTTTTTAGATTTCAACTTACCTATGCCTATGTTGAGTGAGAGAAAAGAAATATCACAAACTCTAAGTGCTTTTAATAGAAAAATTCAATTACAAGAAAGACTTATAGCAAATAAGAATGAGCAAAAGAAATATATAATGAAAAATTTGCTTTCAGGGAAAAAACGCTTACCAGAATTTAATTTAGAATGGAAAACAAAAAAAATGAGTTGTTTTTTCACTGAACGGTCCGAATCAAATGCAATAAATTGTGAACTTCTTTCAATTACTGGATCGGGAATCATCCCTCGTAGTGAAATTGAAGGTAAGGACAATTCTAGTGAGGATAAAAGTAAATATAAGAAAATATATGTTGGAGATATTGGTTATAATACAATGCGCATGTGGCAAGGAGTGTCTGCATATTCACAACATGAGGGAATTGTTAGTCCGGCATATACGATATTAAAGGCAAAAGATAATGCTGATGCAAAATTTTTCTCATATTTATTTAAGGTACCATCAATTATTTTTTTGTTCTATAGATATTCACAAGGATTGGTGGATGATACTAGAAATCTTAAATTCGAGAATTTTAGAAAGATTAAGATAAATGTTCCGTTGGATATAGAAGAACAAAAAGCGATTGCAAAAATTCTTTCCCAAGCAGATAAGGAAATAGAACTACTAGAACAACAATTAGAGATATTAAAACTTGAAAAAAAAGCAATGATGCAATTACTTTTATCAGGTATTGTTAGAGCAAATTAGAAAGGAGGCGAATGATATGGCTAAAAATGGAGTTCCTGGTGATGGACATAGAAATGGTGCTGTTACAGACCGTTCACAAACATATAATCCAAAAACAGAGCAATGGGTAAAAAGAGATTCTGATACTGGAAGATTTATGGATGTGAAACAAGACGGAACACCTTTTAAAGGTGTAACAAAAGAGAAATAGTTACTGGTTTACAAAAGACAGAACGTCATCCGATTCAGAATGAGTCGGGTGACGAATAAAATAGATATTATCCTCATATGGAGGTGAGACAATGGATAGTAATTTATACTTGGAAGATAACATAAGTAAATGTCCTGCAATAGATTTATTAAAGCAGTTAGAATACACCTATATATCACCAGAAGACTGCATGGTACAACGTGGAAGTAAGTATCAGGTTTTATTAAAAGGAATTTTAAGAAATCAGCTCCGCAAATTAAATCATTTTGAATTTGGTGGTGTTGAGCAGGAATTTTCTTCAGCAAATATTGAAAGAGCTATTGATGATTTAGATGAACCGTTGACAGATGGACTTATAAAGACAAGTGAAAAGATATTTGATGCATTAATGCTCGGAAAAAGTTACCCTGAAACTGTTGGTGGTGGGAAAGTTCTTAGCTTTGATTTGAAATATATTGATTGGAATCATATTGAAAATAATATATTTCATGTAACAGAGGAATATTCGGTAGATAGCCATGATGGTGAACATAATGCAAGACCTGACATTGTACTTTTTGTGAACGGAATTCCATTTGCAGTGATTGAATGTAAAGCTCCTCATATTACAGTAGAACAAGGTGTAGAGCAAACTTTGCGAAATGAGCAAGCCGATTATATACCACAGTTATTTAAGTTCGCCCAGATTGTTATGGCAACCAATAAGAATGCTGTAAAATATGCAACAGCAGGTACACCAAAGAAGTTCTGGAGTGTGTGGAAAGAAGAAAATCAGGAATTTTTAGAGGAAAAGATTGCAGAGTGTATTTATGATAGGCAGCCAACTGTTCAGGATGAAAATATTATTGCACTATTTTCTAAAGAACGCTTAATGGAACTGACAAAATACTTTGTGATATATGATGCCAATGTGAAGAAAATCTGTAGATATCAGCAATATTTTGCAATCAAGGAAATTATTAAAACAATCAATACAAATGATATACAGGGGAATCGTCAAAGTGGTGTAATATGGCATACACAAGGGTCAGGTAAATCCTTAACGATGGTTATGCTTGCAAAATATATTTTGTTAGAGATGGCAAAATTAGAACCAAAGGTAGTAATAGTAACGGACCGAAAAGAGTTGGATAAACAGATTGCTAAGACATTTACCCATACAAGATGCAGGCCGGCAAGAGCTACTAGTGGTAAAAATTTAATTGGCTTAATTGATGAAGGAAAAGCAGATATTATTACAACTATTATTAACAAGTTTAATACAGTTGAAAATAGTGGATTGAAGTCTCTTGGTAAAGATATCTTTATATTGGTAGATGAAAGTCATCGTTCAAATTATGGTGAACTATCTACAAAGATGCGAGTTGTATTTCCAAATGCTTGCTATATTGGATTCACTGGAACACCTCTTATGAAAAGTGAAAAAAATACCATGACCAAGTTTGGTAAATTGATTCATAAGTATACCATCAAAGATGGTGTGGAGGATCGTGCCATTGTGCCATTGATATACGAAGGCAGATTTGTTGAACAGGCAGTAGATGAAGCTAATATTGACTTGTGGTTTGAGCAGACCACCAAGAAATTAAATGATAAACAGAAGATTGACTTAAAGAAAAAGTGGAGCAGCATGAAGCATCTTGGTTCCACAGAAGCACGAATAAAAAGAATTGCACTTGATATAAATAATCATTTTGTGGAAGGATACAAAGAAACAGGTTTTAAGGCAATCCTTGCTACAAATCGGAAAAGAGATGCAGTTTCTTATTTGACTTGTTTTGAACAGTTTGGAGATCTAAAATGCGAAGTATGTATTTCCCCTCCAGATATGAGAGAAAGTGTAACGGATATTGATGAATCAACAGATAATAGAGTGATTGCATACTGGAATAAAATGATAAAAAAGTATGGTGATGGAGATTCTTACGAAGACTCAGTGAAAAATCGATTTGTTGATGGTGATATCGATATACTGATTGTGTGTAGCAAGTTGTTAACTGGATTTGATGCGCCAGTATGCCAAGTGCTTTATATTGATAAAGAATTAAAAGAACACGGATTGTTACAAGCTATTGCAAGAACAAACCGTTTGGCGGATGGTAAGGACTATGGATTAATTGTAGATTACAGAGGTTTGATTCAAAAACTCGATGATGCAATGAATATGTATAGCGGTGCTGGATTAGAAAACTTTGAAGCAGGAGATTTACAAGGTGCCATTGTGGATGTAATTACTGTAGTTGGAAAATTGAGACAAGCTTATTCAAGACTTGATGATTTGTTTGTATCAATTCAAAATAAGAGTGATACAGAAGAAGTTGAAGTGTTTTTAGCAGACGATAAGAAACGCAAAGAGTTTTATGATTTACTTTGTGAATTAGGAAAGAATCTGTCTATCGTCTTAAATTCAGAAATTGCATATCAGGATATACCAAAAGAAGAAAGAATACGTTACCAGGATGCATTTATATTTTATTCAAAGGTTAGACGTTCGGTTAAGATTCGATATTGTGATTCTATTGATAATAGTGAATATGAACCATTGATGCAGAACCTTTTAGATAATCATTTATCTGTGGTTGGATTAAAACAAATTACAGCTCCAATAGACATCTTAAATCGGTCTGATTTTGAAAAAGAATTAGATGAGCTTGGAACTCTGCGATCAAAAGCGGATGCTATTCAGTCGAAAATGACAAAGAGCATCAGTGAGAAGTATGATGAAAATCCAGCTTATTATGATAGTTTTTCAAAAAGAATTAAAGATACGCTGCAGCAGTATAAGGAAAAGATAATTACTGATGCCGAATACCTGGAAAAAATGCGTTCGATTATGTCTGATTATGCATCCGGTGTGACGGATGTAAAATATCCAGAAAAGCTAAAGAATAATGTTCATGCACAGGCATTTTATGGTGTAGTAGGAGCAATATTAAATGATGAGATTGACAATCCTAAGAATGCATATTTAGTAGCGGAAGAATCGACATATGAAGCTGGTACAAAGCCAACAAAGCAAGACTTGATCGCAGACATTGCAATACAGATAACAAATATCATTGAAAAGCATAGCAGAGTGGATTGGACAAATAACAAGACGATTCATGACAGAATAGCACAAGATATAGATGATCTATTCTACGAGTATGAATGCGCTGGTAAGTTCAAATTAACGTATGATGTGATTGATAAAATTATTGAAAATGTTAAAACAACAGCATTAAGGAGATTTAAAAGCTGATGATATCTAATACAGAAATAAGAAATGTTCGGTGTGAGCAAAGAGTATTAGAATATCAGCTCACACGAAAGCAGGTAAAGAATATTAATTTACGTGTAAAGCCGGAAGGTCAAGTATTTGTATCAGCTAGTGAAAGTGTACCAGTTGAGTTTATTGATAATTTTGTCAAAGAAAAGCAGGAATACATAATACGAGCGCTGAACAAATATGAGGAAAACCGTAAGTATGTATCATTTGCTCCAAGGCAATATGTAAGCGGTGAAAGTTTTGATATATTGGGGAAAAGCCTACGGCTAAAAGTTATCCAGGGGAAGCAGGAATCAGTAACAACGGATGGCGTGTTTATATTTCTTACTTTAAGGAATAAAGAAAATCAAAAGCGTAAAGAGAACTTAATGAATAATTGGTTAAAAGAAATGCAAACTGGGACATTTGACCAGATTAGCAGAGAAATCTATCAGATATTCAAAAAATATGATGTGGAATATCCAATTGTAAAAGTTAGATATATGACATCAAGGTGGGGGTCCTGTCAGCCGAAACGAGGTGTAATAACTTTAAATAGTAAGTTGATAGAAGCACCAAGAAACTGTATAGAGTATGTTGTGTTGCATGAGTTCACGCACTTCATACATCCGAACCATTCCAAGAAGTTTTATGACTTTGTGGCAATGCTAATGCCTGATTGGAAGGAGCGGAAGATGGAACTGGAGAAGAGATTGTAGAAAGGAATTATTATGTCAATAAGTTCAATAGAAAGTAAGCTTCGCTCGCTTCAATCAGAAGTTGAACGCTTATCAAGAGAATTGGAACGAGAAGGTAATAAAGAAGTAGGATATCTTAAGGATATCCAAAGAATAGAGAAGTCTGTAAATAAAAATACCTCTATAACTCAAATAAAATCAAAACAACGCTCTATTGATTCTGATAATGAGAAAATTTTAAAAAGTAGAAAAAATCAAACAGATATTAATATGAAAATCAATAAAAAAAGAATAGAAATATCTAAAGTTCAGAGTGAATTGCAGAAGGAACAAGCTAAACTTTACGATGTTTCTCTCAAAAAGCAAAACGCTATTATAGAAGAACAGCGACAGTTGATTAATGAGATAAAAGTCTCTCCGTCTGCTACTGTAAATGCTAACATAGAAGAAAAAAAGGAATATGACTTTTTTATATCTCATGCGTCAGAGGATAAAGATGCAATTGCGTAACCGTTAGCTACTTCGCTAATAGATAAAGGTGCGAAAGTATGGTATGACAAATTCACGTTAAGGGTTGGAGATAGCCTTAGAAAGTCAATCGATGATGGACTTGCAAACTCAAAATATGGAATTGTTATCTTGTCTGAACCATATTTTAAGAAGTTTTGGACTGGAGAAGAATTAAATGGATTATTTGCTAAACAAGAAGATGGAAGAAAAGTTATTTTGCCATTGTGGCATAATATTTCAAAGGATGTTGTAAAGAAAAACAGTCCTATGCTTGCAGATATGCTAGCTTTAAAATCGGCAGATTTCACAGCTGAAGAATTAGCAGAAGAGTTTGTACAACTATTACAGATATAAACAAAAAAATGTGAAATTCATAATAATGAAAGGGTAAAATATGGGGAAAAAGAAAAATTATAATAAGATTCCTAAGGGGTTACTTGAAAAAATTAGTAATATGGAGTCAAGATATGTTAGGGTGGGTAAAAGATTAGTAATCAATAAAGAAAACATCGAACAATTTGAAAAGCTAGGAATAAAAATAGTAAATGAAAAATTAATCTATAGCAATAATATACTTCCATTAGCTGAGAACGGTAGGTATTCGAAGTATAATTGTGAAGGAAGAATTATTAAACGTAAAGATTTGCCATTGGTTCAAAAATGTTTTTGGGGTGAATGTTATCCTTACGGAAATTCAAATAGTAGTATGGTATCATATTCATACACAAAATCAGTATGCCAAGTTCAAGAATGGATGCCGCAGTTTATAAAAATTGTAGTAAAAGTAGAAAGTGAAGTAGGGGATACGTTCACAGTAGTATTTGAGCTTGATGAAGTATTAAGTAAAGATGATATAGATTTTGATAAAGAGTTATTATTTGCTATAAATTTGATGCAAGAGAATATTGGTTTATTTGAGGTATATTCACATAATATTGGACCAAGTGAGGCAGTTAAAATTGAGTACGTTGAATGGGAATTACTACCACCTGGAGAGGTGGATGATATATTCATCGAACATTACTTTGGAAAAAAGTCAAAGGAACAGCAAAGAGAGATACAGGAAAGATATAATTTTATTAATAGTCTAGGACCAAAATCATTAATAAAAGGTATGAATTATTTTTCCAAATATTTTGGTGCTAAATTTAGTGATGATATTGTAGTTTTGGAAAATATTGAAAGCGGTAATGCGATATATGTATTTCATCAGGAGTGGAAAGAATTATCAAAAATGTCTAGAACAAAACTGAGAAAAATACGTTCGGATAATGTGACAAGAATTGTACATAAAGGTAATTGGAAAAGTGCATTGGAATATGAAGTTAGAAAGTAGATTTCTTTTTTAAGTTACCATTACATAACAAGAAAATTAGAAATAGTTATAGATTTGAACCAAATGAGATAAAGGGATATACGGAATATTTAAATATTATAAAAGAATGGATTGAAAAGCGAGTAGTAGAACTAGATAAACCTATAAAGAAGGCTGATACCTCTATGATACCCAAAGCTTATTATACTCAAAATAATACATAGAATTCCCGGACTAAAAGCAATAAAATGACAGGAAATATATTAAATACATTCGCATTAAAGCGAATAGTTAGGAGTTTGAGTAAAAATTTTGAGCCCGCAAAGCCTTGTAAAATAAGGATTTGTGGGCTCTCTTTATGTCGTTTGGTACTATTTTGGTACTATGCGGACGTCTATTCTATGAATAAGAAAATCTCACTTTTTTGTGCAAAATCACAGATTTTGTATAAAATTCTTTCGGAAGGGCTTAGGCATGTGGCCAAGTAATCTTCCATTCAAAATAATCATTGGCACTAATGGTGCCATCCGCAAGTTCTTTTTTCTTTGTATTCCATTCTAACAAAAAATCATTTACCAATCTATATTCAAAAGTTAAAGCAACAGGTGCACCTGATGCCATGTACTCATTGTCATTGTAGGTCATCTTGACATCGGTATCCTTTGTCACAGTTTTCATTTCATTCAGACGAATGAGATTTCCAGGAGCAGTGTATTCGGGGAAATGTTTTCCTCTTCCTTCTCCGTCTGAATTGGAAGAAAGACTTTCTTCTAACCAGAACAGTGTTTCGATGATATCCTCGGCGGCGCCAAGACTGTAATCATCAAGTGCCTTGTAGTAACATTGTAGGACTTCAGCTATTTTAAGCAACATATCCTGCTTTGGGACATGAGCCCCAGTTTCGTACTTAGCAATTCGTACCGACATGCTTTTCCCTTCAAAGCCAAGAGCAGCGCCAAATTCGTCCATGGTCATTTTGCGAAATACTCTTATTTTTTAATTCGTTCACCAAGAGTCATAAAGAACCTCCGTTCATATTCTAATCTTATTTGCTAAGAAAAGTATAACGGTCAAATGAAAAACTAAATTCCAGTTCTACCCGATTTAATTTTTCACTTTACGTTCAGATGGTAATGTGATTTAGACATAAAAATCCTTCATAAATAGATTTTTGCTATTTACTTTGTCTATTTCTGAAGAAGGATATTAAAACTAGTGGTTTTGATTTTTTTTCTATTGTAATGGGGTTGATATTTATAGCTTACGATTATAATAGATAAGTCCAATAAGTTCTATTAAATTTCGAAGACCGAAAAATAGTATCCCTATTAATAATATTCTTTTAATTGGAATTAGTATTTCTTGTATTGTTGGCATAGTTATTAGAATTGCCACTATAAGAATTAATAACCAATCGGAAAGCTCTGCAAAACTTTTAGCTTTTAGCATAACAAAAGTCCAACGCTCATCATTTTCATTTTGTACTTGTCTTATAGCTCTCCATAAATAGAGCCACAATGTAGATACTATTGCTAGTGCTGTTAATATAATTATTATTATTTGTTCATTCATTTTATTGATCCTCCAATGCTTTATTTTCTTTTAAACAGTATAAATCTTCCATTGATACTTTAAATATTTCTGCTATACGATATGCTAGAATAAGAGATGGTTTATATTTCTCATTTTCAATGGATATAATTGTTCTTGACGAAACATTCACTAATTTTGCTAATTCTATCTGTGTCATATTTGCTTCTGTTCGGAATTTTCTGACATTGTTTTTCAATTTTGCACCTCCTTTTGATGTGAAACAAACTTCATGTGAAGCTAGCTTCATATTATATTAAATAGAATGTAATGTCAATAGGAAGTTGAATTAATTAAAAAGAATGAGTGTAGGAATACAATACATATGTTACATTATTATAAAATAAATAGAGAGAAGTGTTATCCTTTATGTTATATTTGAATTACCACAAAACAAAAAAACAAAGGAGCTTCTCGCTATGGCTAGTATAACACAAGATATGTGATACCGAATATCACTAATTAATTATTCGAGCAAATATTAACTGTCTTAGATAATTTTATTAAACATGGTGTAACATATGTTTGACAAACTTAGAAACATAAATTTTAGACAAATCAATATGTAAATAATTGTCAAATTTGGTATTATTATGTACAATAATATAGTAGAATCTACATTATTGTATATTTCACTATATAAACTTAATAAAGGGGAGATTAAAATGTTGTATATAGGAATTTGTGATGATTTCATTGAGGCACGTAAGACAATATTTAATTTATGTGAAGAATATTTTAAAGAAACTATTATGAAACATGAGTATGTTTTTTTTAATAGTGGTGAAGAAGTATTATTATATTGCGAAGGAAATGATAATGTGCAAATTGATATATTATTTCTAGATATAGAGATGCAAGGAATAAGTGGCATTGACTTAAAAAAAGAAGTTTTATGGCAAGATAAAATAGCTCGTATTGTATTTGTAACAAATCACAGTGAAAGTATTTACAATGCATTTAGCAAAAAAACAATTGGATTTATTCCAAAGCCTCCTTCACAGGAAAAGATTAAGAAAATGCTCTTAATAACTTTAAATGAGATAGAAGAAAATATTGCATTAAAGATTAAGGATTATGATGGAAAATTAATAGAAATATTTATGGAAGATATTGTTTTCCTTAAAGCGTCTGGCAGTTATACAGAAATTTATACAAAAGGTCCAGAAGGCGGTTCGGGAGAATTTATTTTAAGTACTAAGAAAATGGGGGATTTGGAAAAAGAGATGAGGATTTATCCTATTATAAGAGTACATAAATCTTATATGGTAAATCTAGCAAGTGTGATTGATTTTGGAGAGAAGATTTTAATTCAGAACCTATCTATGGAGATACCGGTGGGAAGAAGATATAGGGAGACAGCAAAGATAAAATATTTACAATATGTGAAGAATAGGATTAAAAAGAGATTATGAAAAATAATATCATATATTTATTAGTATATTTATTTACAGAATTTTTTACTTATATACTTGCTTATGTTGCTATTTTTCACGCTCCCTTGATACGTATAAAAAAAGTCTGGATGCGAGTTGTAGTTATATTATATTTATTTCATTTATTGATATTGCAGTATGTAAATATGGAAGCTACAAGTGCACTTAGCATGATCACAATGGTAGTTATACCAATATTTTTACTTAAAACAAGAAAAATGGAATATTTCCTATTATATCCCTTTATTGTGATTGGATCCTCGGTTATAGGTGTAAGTTTTTCGTTTTTGCTAGCGACAATTCTTAATATACCAGAACATATTATTGCGAAGGGGAATTGGTATACAATTCTGTGCCAAAGCATACAAAGTATAGTACTCGTAATAGTTGCAGGATATAGAAAATTGAGAAAGAAGGAAAATTTTCAAGTAAGCCTAGATTGGAAACAATATGTGCTATTTTATATTGTAGTCGTATGTCTTTTCTTTATGTTAGCGCCGATACAGGGATTAACCCAGAAATACAGTTCTGATCAGTATATAAATTTGAGTGGTTTGTTTGTTTCTATAGCATGTATTGTGTTAGTTATTGTAACAATATGGCAGGGAATTATAGTGAATCGTGAAATACAGTTAAAGGAACTTAACAAAAAGAATGAAGAATATATAAAATTACAGAAGGAATATTATGAGAATCTTTTAAAGCAAGACGAGAAGATGCGTCGTTTTCATCATGATTTGAATACCCATATAATGGTAATAAAAGCGCAGTGTCAAAATGGTGATTACAATGAGCTGGAAGATTATTTAAAATGTATTGTGGAAGAGTCGGGAGTGTTTTCGGTAGAAAGCTATACTGGAAATAAGAACGTGGATGCAGTGCTTAGACAACTGTTCGTACAAGCAAAGGAACAGCATATAAAAATAGAAATAGATGGGAGTTTACCCATAAAAACACGAATAAGTGAATTTGATCTTTGCACCATTCTATCAAATCTTGTAACGAATGCTATAGAGGCATGTGAGAAGATTAATGAAAGTTCAATTCGCAATATTAAAATATTAACTAATGCATATAATGAGCAAATCTTTATTTCTGTAAAGAATACGATTACAGGAAATATCATTTTAAAGGAAAACCATCTAATAACAGCCAAAGAAGATAAAAAAAACCATGGGATAGGGAGTAGAAACGTAGAAAATACTGTAAAAAAGTATGACGGAATAATTGTGTACCAATATAAAAAAACTTGGTTTATAGCAGAAGTTATAATTTAAAAAAATGTACTGTGAAAAAATAAAATGATACTGTTTCTATATTTATGTAAACATAAATATAGAAATTAGGATATTATAAAAATATTGATAGGGCAGAGCCAATTTATACTGGTTCTGTCCTTATTTGCATTATACAAAAATAATGTATAAAAAGGACGAACTGTGTCGTTTGTGAAAAAAAGATGCTATTCATGGAAATTTGGTTGTATTATTTTAGTTAATACAGTAATATTTTAAAATAAATTGAAAGGGGTATAAATATGTTAGCGGTAATTGATTGGAGCTGGTTTTTAAAATTTTAGGGTAATAAGTATAATTAGTAGTTTGGTGCATGTATAAGTTATATTTAATACATGCCTTAACAACTAAACTCTATTAAAAGTAAAAATGCAGTCTGAAAATAATTGAATTCAAATATAAGGATTAAAAGAATATTATAAAAAATCTATATTTTGGGTGGCTTTCCACTTAAAATGCTTATTTTAGTAATAAAATAATAATCAGATATAGATACTTAAAAAGAATAAAATTTCTTTAAAAATTTAATAGAATATTTTGCTAATAGATAAAAATAAAATTTCAATGATTAGTATGGAGGAGGGTTTGAAAATGAACTCTATTATTAAAAAAGCAAGAACAATACAAGAAAATTTTAGAAACTATTCGGAAGATAAAAAAGTTGATTATAGTTTTTTTAATGAATGGAGAGATGTGCGCACTTTATTATCGGATAAATACTTTGACGAGATGCTAAAAGTAAATGATATAACCAAAGATGAATTTGCCTATTCTCTTCAACCATCAGATGATATAGCTATAAATGAGGATGGTTGGTACAATGATTTTTCGAAAATAATGGAGCAATTTGATTATAGTAACATAGATTATAGTTTAGGTGTTAATCTAGCGAGTTTTCCTTTTAGTAAATACTTTAGTATAGAAATAGATAAAATAGTAGAAAGAACTAAAAATCTAAAAATCAGCAAAAATGTTATTGATTCATTTATAGCCGCTCATGCAATTGAAATGTTTAACATCGTTGGTAAGCTGGTGGCATTAAAACTAGCCATATATAAAAATTCTCATACATTTGAAAGTGATAATCAAGAGGAACGCTTTATCGAATTTTTAAAGAGAGCTTTTTGTTCAAAGCAATCTTTTTATATATTTTATGAGGAGTATCCAGTTGCAGCACGAGTAGCTACTGTTAGAACTAAGTATCTCATAAAAAATTATACAGACATTCTAGAGCATTTAGATAAAGATTATGAAGATATAAAGAAATTTCTAAATAAGGAATCATTGGAATTGACTGATATAAAATTATCTACCGGAGATTCACATGAGCAAGGTAATTCAGTCTCAATCTTGAATTTTGAAGAAAAAAAATTGGTCTATAAACCAAAAGATTTAAGAGTTTGTACAGCATTTGAAAAATTTATAATTTGGTACGCTTCTTCTTCGGATTTATTAGAGCTTAAAATCCCTAAGGGAATATATAAAGATAAGTATTGTTATAATGAATTTATTGAAGCAGAATACTGTATAAATGAAGAACAGGTTGAAAAATTTTATATAAGATATGGGTATTTGATAGCAATATGTTATTTGTTAAATATAAATGATTTACATTTAGAGAATGTAGTTGCATGTGGAGAATATCCAGTAATTATTGATATGGAAACCTTATTTCAAAGTGTTGCAGAATTAAAAGATGAGTCAATATATTTTGAATTGATTAATTACCTGGAGGTTACATCAGTTGCTAATTCTTTATTGCTTCCAAAACAGGTACATATAGGAATAGATGGTACGGTTGACCTAAGTGCACTTAATGGGAGAGAAACTGAGACAAATCAAAAAATTCTTATGCCTAAAATGATTAATACAGACGATTTTCATTATGAAAATGTGAAGAGTATGTTTGTTGGAGGTAATAATATTCCTAAATTTAATGAAATTGAAGAAGTAGATGTATCAAAATATAATATGTTAATTTATGATGGGTTTAATGATTTTATTCATTTCATTATGAAAAATAAATCAGAGTGTATTAGGACACTTGATTCATTTAAAGGGAAAAAGATTCGTTGCCTGACAAAATCAACAGAAAAATATGCATCTATGATTAGATTTGCGAATCATCCTAATTACAATAGCGAAATGAAATATCGCGAGAGACTGTTGATGAATGTATGGGCTTATCCATATCAAGATAAAAGGATCGTAAAAAGTGAGGTAAGGGATATGTTATATAATGATATTCCTATTTTCTTTACATATGTAGATTCTAAAGATTTAGTTGATAGTCATGGGGAAATATATACTGATTTTCATAATAAATCGGGTTATGAGTTGGCTGTTAACAAAATCAATGAGTTGTCAGAAAAAGAGATTATAAGGCAACAATGTATATTATTATTAGCTTTAGGCATTTTCAATCCATATATGAACCAAAAGGTAATGAAACGAGATATAAATTACAATATTAGAAAAGTAGATTGTTTGAAACAGGCAAAAAAGATTTCGGATGAATTAATGAAGGAGGCATACGAGAGAGAGGATGGCTGTTCCTTTATTAATATTGACTGTAATGATAAAAAGGAATGGAAATTAGTACCACTTGATGAGGCTCTATATGGTGGATTAAGTGGAATAGCAATATTCTTTTTGGAAATGTATATAAGAACAAAAGAAAATGCTTATCTAGTTAATTATAAAAAAATTATTAAAACAGCTATTGAGCAGACGAAAAACACAATATTTGAGAGTGCCTTTACTGGTTGGCTATCCCCTATGTATCCGTTGATTTTGGAGTATAAATATTTGGGACAAATTTGTGATACTGAATATTTAGATTTTACAGCAAAAAAATTAAAAGGTTTGAAGGTTGAAGATATTAGAAATTTGAAGCAATCTGATTATGTTTCTGGTATTTCAGGTACTATTAGATTGTTAGCACTCTTGAATGAAACTTTTGGAGATAAATATGTTACCCAAAATACCATAAAAAATTTCGGTGTAGTTTTAAAAGAGCGATTAGAAGATAAGAATGAAGTTTCTATAGCAAAATCAGGTATTGCACATGGTATTTGTGGATTAATGTATGGACTGATTTCAGCAGGGTTAATCGAACCCATTAAAGTTAAAGATATGTTGAGCAAAGAGGTACAAATAGAAATATTGGAAAAGGATGGTTATAAGTGGTGCTGGGGATTGCCAGGAATGATACAAGCAAGACTTGCAATCTTGAAAATTAATTCTGATTGCATCGACATTAATCAATTGAACGAGTTGATATTAAGATTTGAAGGTGGATTAACAAATCTGATTAATAATGATACTCTTTGCCATGGTAATGGAAGCATCATCATTACCTTAAAAATGATATATGATTACACCCAAGAAAATAAGTGGCTGTCTTTGATGCAATTATGGATTTCTAATGTCAATATTAGTTCGTTGTTTGATGGATATAAAGTACCAAAAGTTGCTGATGTTTCTGCAAAGGGAATATTTGATGGCTATTTTGGGATTGGCTGGATGTATTTATATGCATCTGGTTCAATTAATAATTTACTTTTGCTTGAAACTAAATAAGAATGTGTACAGTTCTGATTTAGTTTTAAATATATTATTTGGAAGGAGAAAGGCTCATGGCAAATATAAACATGAAAGAAATTGTTGGTGATACTTTTGAAGATATGAGTATTGCAGAAATGACAATGATACAGGGATCTGGTGATGTTAATGCGGAAACAACGATCGAATTATTTATTTCAGTTACACTTGCTGCAACAGCAGCTGCAGGCTCATATGCTTCAGGAGTACAGGTAGTAAAAACTATTAAGGGGAAATGTTAAAAAATTATTTGTAAAGGAGAAAGAATTATGTCAGATATTAATATGAAAGAAATTGTAGGCGATACTTTTGAAGATATGAGTATTGCAGAGATGACAATGGTACAGGGATCTGGTGATGTTGGAGCTGAGTTTACTACTTCACCTGCTTGTGTTGCTTTATCCGTAGCAGCTACTCAAGCGTCATCTGCTCGGTGTGCAATAGCATCGGCTGGAGTTGCTAGTTTGGTTTCAGGAGCAGTGCATTCAGCATTAAAATGCTAAGTTGAAGGACTAATCTATAGTTTAGCACAAAGTTTTCAGATCGCATTTGAAATGTTTTATAGAATCAACATCTTCTATCAAAAAGTGATTAGTGGTAATGATGAGAAGTAATTTTAATTACATACCAATATTTTATCTCACATGACTTGATTTTGTTGTTCGCGTTTGTAGATAGAAAACTAGGTAAGGAATGATTGCAAACAAACTTAGATAGACAATTGTCTATCTAAGTTTATATTAAAAACAGATGAGGTTAATTAAATGAAAAAGGTGTTCGCTTTAATTGGTAGTAGACAAAAAAAGGGAAATACAATTACATTTGTAAAAAACATAACTAAACAATTAAGTAATGAAGAATTTCAAGTTGAGTATGTATTTCCACAGGATTATGACATAAAGCCTTGTGTTGGATGTAGCAAATGTTTTACCAATTGCAAATGTGTTAATAAAGACGACATAGAATTGCTACAACAAAAAATATTAGAATCTGATATTTTAATAATTGCGTCGCCTGTGTATCTTCACTATTTCACTGGGGATTTAAAATTAATATTAGATAAATTGGCTTGGTGGGCTCATACATTCAGATTGCAAGGCAAGCCAGTTGTGGTATTAAGTACATGCAGTTGTAATGCTTTTACATCTGTAATTAAACCACTTAGTAGCATTATTAGTTATATGGGTGGTAATGTAATTGCGACAGCAAATGCGTCTTATTTTCCAAATCAGATAAACAATTCAAAATGGCTATCTGAAGTATCGCAGGAAATTGCAAAGCGTATAAGTAAATATGTTAATTTACCACCACAATCAAATAAAGACATTGAGAAGCTATTTCCTAGCTCGAAGTATATGGTAATGTTGCAGTCAGATACAAAGAGTACAGTAGGTGTAGAGCCATGCGAATACAATTTTTGGAGAGACAGTGGTATGTTAGAGTATAATTCTTTTGAGGAATATCTACAGTCGATAGGGAGGTGATTCAATAATTGAAAGTTCATTTTCAGCAACAATGTGAGCATTCTGAATGTGGGTTAGCATGTGTTTCAATGATTATAGATTACTTTACCAAGAAGACGAAATTATCAAGTCTAAGAGAACAATATGGGGTTCCGAATGGTGGGTATAATTTATTACAGCTTCAAACTGTTTTGAGTGAAAATGGTGTTACTTCAAAAGCAGTCAAAATTGATGCTAAGTCAGTGAAAGCTGTACCTCTTCCTTTTATCGCTTTTTGGGATCAAAAACATTTCGTTATAATTGAAAAAATTACTTCAAAACATATATTAATCATAGATCCAGCAATTGGTAAGAAGAAAGTAATGCGTGAAGAATTTGAAGAACATTTTTCTGGGATAGCATTGTATGTAACAAATAATGGGCATAGAAAAATCCAATTATCTAAAGTACATCCTGTTATTCTGAAGATTGCAAAAAAAAATATTATTCTCTTATTATTGACATTGATTATATCAATAATAATGCAGTGTTTAAGTTTGGTTATACCATATGCTATGCAATATATTATTGATAGATTAGAATTTTCAAAAGTCTTAGTTTTCAAATCAATGCTAATAATTATTATCTTGCTCTTTTTAAATTATTTCACATTTAACCTAATTAGAACTAGAGTTATAACGAGAATGCAAACTACGTTCGACAAAAATTTTTTAAGTACAACCATTATTCAATTGCTTGATTTGCCATATTCGTATTTTGTAAATAGAAGTAAAGGGGAACTTATATATAGAATAAATTCAAATTCATATATTCGCCAGATATTGATTGATCAGATGATAGAGTTGATTATAGATATAATCTTCTTTTTTTTGTATTTATTTGCAATGTTTTTTTATAGTGTAAAATTGGCTATATTTACAATTATTATAGCATTTATTTTATGTTTTTTTTCATATATCAACGCGAAGGTTAATCGCAAAATTCAGCAGAATGAGATAGTGGTTCTAACAAAAGCACAGGATATGATTAATGAAATTGTAAATAATATTTTTACAATAAAGTCTACTAATTCTCAGAGAAATATGTATTGCAAGTGGGAAGATAATTTTGATAAACAAGTTGGTTTAGAAAAAGAAAAAGCTAAGTGTTCATCTATTCTATCTAATATGACACAAACCATTCAGACTTTTTATTCTTTATTTATAATTTTTGGTGGATATGTTTTGGTTTGTCAACAAGAAATAACCCTAGGTGGCGTAATTGCATTTAGTACAATTGGTGTATCCTTCCTGAAACCTATTTTATCGATTATGAATTCTTATAGTCAAATACTAATGATTAAATTATACTTGGAACGACTATTAGATATTTTAGATACACCAAACGAATCATCACTTATGGGAGATAAAAACCCTTCTAATTATAAAGGTGAGATTACATTAGAGAATGTATCGTATAAATATAGCGAATTTTCACCATTGGCAGTTTCAGATGTATGCTTGAAAATAAACCCATATGAAAAGGTTGCTATTGTTGGAGCTAGTGGTTCTGGTAAATCTACTCTGCTTAAAGTAATGTCATGTTTATATCTGACAACATCAGGAAATGTTTATTATGATGATTATAATGTTAAAGAATTGAATATTCATAAATTGAGAGAAAAAATTGGCATTGTATTACAAGAAAGTTGCTTATTTAAAGGAACTTTTAGGGAAAACATTACAATGGGAAGGGATTTTACTGAAGAAGATATTTTAAAAAATATTCAAGTCACAAAATTGGGAGAACTTGTAAATAGTTTTCCTTTGGGGTTAGAAACTAATATATCGGAAAGTGGTCAGAATCTGTCAGGTGGTCAGCGACAGAAAGTTGCGATTGCAAGAACAATTATATCAAATCCAAGTATTATATTTTTAGATGAGCCGACAAGTGCGCTTGACAATGAATCTGAAAAGACGGTTATGGAATATTTGCTAAATATAAAAGCCACTATGGTTGTGGTTGCGCATCGACTCTCAACAATAGAGAAGTTTGATAAAATAATTGTAATGGATAATGGTAAAATTGTTGAAACTGGTTCACATAATGAATTAATGAAAAAAAATGATTATTATGCTCGATTGTATAATATTTCTTTATAAAATATTTAAAAATGGAATCGATTCTTTGGTTGAGAGCGGTTAAGCTTATCATATAAATATTAGTAGTATTGGAGTTATTACTAATCGAGATAGATTGGTTTTAGAAATTTGTAAAGTTAAAAATAGTATGAATATAGAAAAGTAAAATAGAAAACAGATTCATTTATAGTTGTGACTTTTTTTGTGTGATGGAAAGGGGATTTTTATGAAAATGAAATTGCATCCAATAAAAATAATTACTGCAATTTTGGTAATATTTTTATTAAACAATATTGTTGACATGACTGAGGTCTGTGCAGCTGAAGACAATAAAAATGAAATGGACATATTGTTAGTCGAAAATATAGATATACAAGAAGTAAGCTCTTTAATACAGAAACTTGATAGTGATATAAATATTACTGAATATGAGGAAGTTAATCTTATTCATGTGGAATATCCAAATACAATTACTAGTAGTGAGATTGCTAACAATGAAAATATAAAAAAATATATAGAAATTTCTGGCTTTTTACCAGAGATTGTAGTAGATCCAATTGATTTAGGTAGTATATCTTCAGACAGTATTAGTGTTGAGAATGAAGAATTAGATAGTGCATCTAGTGTGACGAATGAACAAATATTTAAAAGATTATCTTGGCATGTAAATGAAGTGACCGGAGATGGAAAATCTTTAGAACTATCATCAGGTAATAATACAAAAATTGCCATAATTGATAGTGGTGTTGATTATAATCATCCTTATTTAAAAGGCAAGATAAACTTGAAAAATGCTAAGTCATATGTTGATAGTGACAGCAGTATACTTGATTACAATACTCATGGAACCATGATAACAGGAATAATAGCTCAGTTAGCACCTGATGCCACAATAACCCCATATAAAGTTCTGGATGCATCTTCAGGTGAATCTTTATGGACTATAAATGCACTTATTGATGCTGTTAATGATGGTAATGATATTATTAACATGAGTTTAGGTACATATAAATATACTAATAAAGAAAATGAAAAGTTAATTATCAATGCTTATAAAAGGGCTCTTAGATTTGCTAGAAATAATAATGTTCTTGTGGTTGCATCAGCAGGAAATTATAGCTTAGACTTAGATTCTCAGTATGAGGTAAATAACATTTTACATTTACCTGGAGGAGTTAGTGATGTTTATACTGTTTCAGCAGTTAGTAATAAAAAACTAGCAAGTTATAGTAATCATGGTTATTCTGTTGATTATTGTGCACCTGGCGGAGATTTAGTCTATGAAAATGGCTATTTAGATATAACCGCTTGTATGTATGTTCTCTACCCAACTTACATAGATAATGGTTTAGCGACGATTGGTATCCCGCAAGGATATACGTTTTCATATGGTACAAGTTTATCTACAGCGATTGTTTCTGCTGGATTAGCGGATATTTTATCTTATTGTAAAGATAACTATAAATTTTATAAGGTTAGTGATGTTGAAAATATCCTTAAGGCTGGTGCAAATGATCTAGGTGAAAAAGGAAAGGATTCATTATATGGTATTGGAGAAATTGATGTATATAGTTCTTTGCAGCAAGCTGATGATTTAATTTTAGGAAGCATAGAGAAAGATAGTGATACTACTTATACATATCATAATGATACTATGAGTTTACGTTACTCTATTACTAGTGAATATGAAAATAATTACCAGGTAGAAATTGCTGTTACGAATACAACAAAAGAAACAATACATAATTGGGAAATTGTATATAATACGGATGATGTCATTGAGAGTATCTGGAATGGAAAAGCTAGTCAGGCAGATGGTTATACCGTAGTAAAGAATAATGGTTATAATCAGGATATTAAGTCTGGAGAGACAGTAATTTTTGGGTATATTGCAGTTAAAGAAGACGAAATTAATATTCCTAATGAATTTAATTTTACTAATTATTATTCAATTACTCCTGCTAATTATGAAATTAATTACAGAATTGATAACCAGTGGGATAATGGTTATATTGCTTCAATTATTATTACAAATACATCAGATGTAATAATTGAAGATTGGAAGTTGGATTTTGAATTTGAAGAAAACATTGACACTTTATGGGGAGCAAATATTTTGAATCACGATGATAACCAGTACACAATTATAAATAATCCAAGTAATTATAATATTTTACCTGGTGAATCAGTAACATTCAGTTTTACTGTTACAAATACTAAGGGTGAACAAGAACCAGGATATTTTGAGCTGCTTAGCACTGTAACTGAATAATTGAAATGAATCATGTATAATAATTATTGTAATACAGTTTTCAGTGCCTGTTTTATTAGAAAAATGCAGTGTATTTAGAGAAAATGTATCGGCTCTATTTTGGCTCTAAAAGTCTTCAAAGTCAAAAATAATAGAACGAAAAATATGATTTAGAAAAGAGAAAAATACACAAATGTGTACCCAAGGAAATATAAATTTGACATCAGATCAAGAGTTTGAGTAAAAATTTTGAGCCCGCAAAGCCTTATAAAATAAGGGTTTGTGGGCTCTCTTGTGCGCCCAGCATGGGCGCAATCTTAAGGGTTAAAGTCCCTAGTCTGCCCTAGTAGTGGGAAAGACATAGCTGAACACCAAGGGTGTCCATCGTGAGGTGGAATCTGAAGGAAGGTGTAGGCAAATCTCTGGTCTGACGAACAGAAATCACATCAGGCTACAGTTAAGGATAAGACTGCAAGACAAGTCGAAGTCCAATAACTACTCGGAATTAACTGTAGTAAATGTGGCAGATAGATGGAGAGGAAGATTGCGTCCTTACCTGGGGAGGTCTCATGGACATAGCTAATGCAATAAAATATTTGCGGTTATGGTTGAAATAAGATTTATCATGAGAAGTCAGCCGAGGTCATAGTACCAACGCAGTTGCAATGAGTTGGGAAGGACTGAACTTTAGGAGATGTGAGTAAATGAAAGTAACTAAGACTGAATTTAAGGACAGACAACTTCATATTGAGGACTATCTGCAAATGGTATCTGCGGAACAGAAAGAGTATGCAGAAGTGTCCGTTCAATCGAGGATTGCTGAAAACAACGACATCATCACAGATTTTCAGATGGACACATTATTGGAGAAGATTTTACAATCGGATAACCTGAACAAGGCTTATAAGAAAGTGAAATCAAACAAAGGGGCAGGCGGTGTTGATGGGATGAACGTGGATGAACTTCTATCGTTTCTCAAAGAAAACCAAAAGCAACTTGTCCAAAAGTTGAAAGATGGGAAATATAAACCAAATCCAGTCCGTAGGGTAGAAATACCAAAAGAAGCAAAAGGAGAAATTCGAAAACTGGGCGTACCAACAGTGGTTGACCGTGTGTTACAACAGGCAATCACACAGGTACTTACCCCGATATATGAAGAACAGTTCTCGGAGAACAGTTATGGTTTTCGACCGAAACGAGGTGCATTTGATGCACTAAAACAATGTCAACAGAATGTGAATGATGGATATGTATATGTGATAGATATGGATTTAGAGAAATTCTTTGATACAGTGTGTCAAAGCAAACTTATTGAAGTGTTATCCCGTACCATCAAGGATGGCAGAGTAATATCGCTCATTCACAAATATCTCAATGCGGGAGTAATCAGTAATGGGATGTTTGAAAAGACAGATGTCGGAATGCCACAAGGCGCGGACCACTAAGTCCACTACTTAGCAATATCATGCTAAATGAGTTGGATAAGGAATTAGAACGCAGAGGGCACAGATTTGTGCGCTATGCGGACGATTGCATGATTTTCTGCAAAAGCAAAAAGAGTGCAGTAAGAACCTTAGAAAATATCATGCCGTTTATCGAAGGAAAACTTTTTCTAAAAGTGAACCGAGAGAAAACCAAAGTGGCGCATGTCAGTAAAGTGAAATATCTTGGTTACAGTTTCTACAGATACAAGGGAAAATGTAAAATGAGAGTACATCCTAAATCAATAGCGAAAATGAAAGCAAAGTTAAAAGAACTCACATCGAGAAGTAACGGATGGAGCAATGAATACAGAGTATTGAAATTAACGCAATTCATAAGAGGATGGGTGAATTATTTTGCAATGGCAGACATGAAACAACTGCTAAGGGGGACAGATGAATGGTTACGTCGTAAAATAAGGGCTATCTATTGGAAGCAATGGAAGAAAATCAAGACGAGATACCGAATGATTAAGAAATTTGGTATGCCTGAATGGAAAGTACATGAATTGGCAAACTGTCGCAAAGGAATGTGGCGGTCAGCAATAATGCTGAATAGTGTACTTACAAATAAAGTAATAGCCAGCCTTGGGTATATGTCCATGGCTGACTACTATCTGAAAATATGTGAAAACTAGAGAACCGCCGTGTACCGAACGGTACGCACGGTGGTGTGAGAGGTCGGTAGGTAAATTAATTACCTACCTCCTACTCGATTATGTCGTTTGGTACTATTTTGGTACTATGCGGACATCTATTCTATGAATAAGAAAATCTCACTTTTTTGTGCAAAATCACAGATTTTGTATAAAATTCTTTCGGAAGAGCTTAGGCATGTGGCCATGTAATCTTCCATTCAAAATAATCATTGGCACTAATGGTGCCATCCGCAAGTTCTTTTTTCTTTGTATTCCATTCTAACAAAAAATCATTTACCAATCCA
>NZ_QICS01000003.1:0-264553 GCF_003201285.1 Lachnotalea glycerini | reverse complement strand
TAATCTTCCATTCAAAATAATCATTGGCACTAATGGTGCCATCCGCAAGTTCTTTTTTCTTTGTATTCCATTCTAACAAAAAATCATTTACCAATCCATATTTAAAAGTTAAAGCAACAGGAGCACCTGACGCCATGTACTCATTGTCATTGTAAGTCATCTTAACGTCTGCGTCCTTAGTCACAGGTTTCATTTCATTGAGATGAATGAGATTCCCGGGAGCAGTGTATTCTGGGAAATGCTTTCCACGACCCTCTCCATCTGCACTGGAAGAAAGACTTTCTTCTAACCAGAAAAGTGTTTCGATGATATCCTCAGCGGCACCAAGGCTGTAATCATCAAGTGCTTTGTAGTTACATTGTAACACCACGGCAATTTTAAGCAACATGTCCTGTTTTGGAACACGAGCTCCAGTTTCGTACTGAGCAATTCGTACTGACATGCTTTTGCCTTCAAATCCAAGAGCAGCACCGAATTCATCCATGGTCATTTTTCGAAATACTCTTATTTTTTTAATTCGTTCACCAAGAGTCATAAAGAACCTCCGTTCATATTCTAATCTTATTTGCTAAGAAAAGTATAACACATCAAAAATGAAATGAAAAGATTTCTATACAAAATAATTTAGAAAAGTTATTGACTTTCTAAACATATTAGTATAGTATATGTCTAAAGCAATTATTCTATACAGAATAGTATAGAAAATAGATTAAAAAAGAAAGGAGACACAAACACAAGTAATTACAAGCAAATCGTACCTTGACAATTAAATGAGCTGTATCAGAATCCAACAGACTTTTGCGAAGAACATTTGAAATTTTCAGTAATATAGAAAGTTCAAATCGAGCGAAGATGACACTCCCCTAAGAGCAAATAGGTAGGGTACCTCGCACAGGAGCGACCCTAAACAGGTAGAATCATTTTCTACTTTGTTGAGGCTGGTTGGAACACCAGCAGATTTTGATACGAACGAAAGCCAAACCTTAAGAGCCCTCAAATTTTCTATTAGATGTAACTATTAACAATTTTATTTTGAAGGAGGTGGGATGTATGCAGGAGATGTTTATTCATGCAGAAGAAGTAAGAGAACTGTTAGGAATCTCTCGTTCAAAGGCGTATGGAATTGTACGTCAGTTGAATGACGAGCTGAAAGAACGTGGACTTATTACTTTAAATGGCAAGGTCAGCAGAAAATATTTCATGGAAAAGATCTATGGAAGCGATAATGCTGGCAATCAGTAAATAGAGGTAGGGTGGCGATTCTGTCGTCACCTTATTTCATATGGAAAGAGAAGAAAGGAGTGATTTTATGCCAGCATATAAAGATAGTGTAACTGGCACATGGTTTGTAAAGTTCTATAGTAAGAACTGGACAGGCGAAAACAGACAAATTAAGAAACGAGGCTTTGCAACGAAGCGCGAAGCGTTAGAATTTGAGCGAAATTATTAAGTCAGGGAAGAGTGCAATCTGGATATGACATTTGAAAATTTCTTTAAGTTATATTCAGAAGACATCATGGGACGACTAAAACGCAATACATGGCTCACGAAGGAGCATATTATTCGGACTAAGATTTTGCCGTATTTTCAGAGTTTAAAGATGAATGAGATATCGGCATCGGATGTACTGAAATGGCAAAATGAGATGATTGCTTATCGGGATGAGAACGGAGTGGGGTATTCTGAGACCTATCGAAAGACCATGCATAATCAGCTGAGTTGCTTATTCAATCATGCATGCAGATATTACAACTTGAAAAGTAATCCTGCTAGAAAAGCAGGTTGCATGGGGAAAGAAGAGTCTAAGGAAATGTTGTTTTGGACAAAGGAAGAATATAAGAAATTTTCAGAAGCCATTATGGATAAAGAAATTTCATTTTATTCATTTGAAATGCTTTATTGGACAGGAATTAGACTTGGAGAACTTCTGGCACTTACCATGGAAGATTTTGATTTTACGAAAAATACGGTCAGAATCAATAAATCTTATCAAAGGTTAGAGAAGCAGGATCTGGTAACTACTCCTAAGACTCCAAAGAGCAAACGAACCATAAAACTTCCAAAGTTTTTGGTAGAGGAGATGAAAGAATATTTTGCCATGCTTTATGGATATGAGAAGACGGATCGTATTTTTCCAGTTACTAAGAGTTATCTTCATCATGAGATGGAACGAGGCTGTAAGAGTTCTAAGGTAAAGAAAATTCGTATTCAAGATTTAAGATATTCCCACATTTCCTTGTTGATTGACATGGGATTTTCAGCGGTAGCAATTGCAGATAGAGTGGGGCATGAAAGCATTGATATCACCTATCGGTATGCGCATCTGTTTCCGTCGAAACAGATTGAAATGGCAGACAAGCTGGATCTACAAAATATGGAGATGGAAGACGATTTTGAAGAGAAGGAGAAGGAGGATTTTTAATATGAGCGAAAGACGCTGTGATATGAAGAATCGGTGGAGAAATGTAGTGGTTGCATTTCGGATGTCACCACAAGAAGCGGAAGATCTAAATGTTAAAGTAGCACTGAGCGGATTGTCAAAACAAGATTATCTGATCGATTGTTGCTTGAAACATGAAATCAGAGTTGTATGTGGTAAAAAAGTTGCCAAAAAGATGCAGGTGTATCTAGAGGCAATCTTAGAAGAATTGCAGTTTATGGAAGAGGGAGTGGTGCCAGAAGAAGAGATTCTGGCGCCACTTCAGCACATTTTAGAAATTTTAAACAAGGACGAGGAAAAGGAGGATTTAGATTATGGAAAAGACATTATTTGAACGAGCAGGAATACAGTACAAAGAGGTTGACGGCTTGTTATATCCAGTCTTACAGGCAGATGAAGTGGACGTTACTGCGGATGTTGGAAAGTATGGCAGGATGTGGATGCATTTGTTATATGAATTAGACAGAATGCAGTATAACAAAAGGTTGTTGGACGGCACATTAATTGATACAGCTATTCTGAATAATGAATATGGTTATGAGTTATTAGAGAGAAGAACAAAGCACTATTTGGAACAGCTAGAAGCAGAGCAAAAACATTCCACCATTGCAATGTGGAAATGCAGAGTAGCAGCACAGTTAACCGCTGAAGAAGAGATTTATGCCTCTGCTGAATTTGCAATCAAACAGCAGAAAGCAAACCGGTTATTACAGGCAAAATTAAAATTAGAAGGAAGAGAGGAATAAACGATGAGAGATACTATTTCAAATGATATATATTACTTGGGAATTGATCATGGAAATCATCTTATGAAGGGAGCAAATCACATTATGGAAAATGGAGTGGAGGCTTTGGAAACAAAGCCAACCTTCTCCGCCAATACGCTTGTATATAACGGACATTTCTATAAAATTGGCGAAAGCAGAATGAATGTAAAAGATAATAAGTTAGATGATGATGACTATTATCTATTAACATTAGTATTGATGGCAAAAGAATCCATAACGAGAGAAATTCCATATGGAGCTCATGTGGTTCTTGGAGTTGGAATGCCACTGAAACAATTTGCAACCGTTCGAAAGCAGTTTGTAAAATATCTTATGCGGGAGAGACAGCCTGTTCATTTTCGATATGAAGATCAGGCATTTGAATTTACCATTGATAATGTGATGGCATTTCCACAGTGCTATGCTGCGGTGGCAGAACAATTATCTAATATGTCAGGAGAGTGCCTGATTGTGGATGTTGGCTCTTGGACAATTGATATTATGTCAGTTCGAAACGGAGTTCCTATTGAAAGCAAATGTGAGACATTTACAGAATCCATGATTTCTGTGATTCAGGATATTAAGAGCAGAACCAGTGAGCTCTATGGGAAAGAATTATCGGAAAGCAAGATTACGGAATATATTCATAATCCCAATGTAACTATCCCCGATAAATACAAAAAACTGATGGACGAAGCATTCAAACGATTTGCAGATCGTGTAGAAGGAATTTTAAAAGAGAATGGACATGATACAGAATTCTCAGATGTCATCTATGTTGGTGGAGGTGCAACGATTATGAAGAACTATGGAAAGCAAAGTAATAATATCAGTTATATCGAAGATGTTAGGGCGAATGCGATAGGCTATGAATTACTGGCTAGGAAAATGGGATAAACGGAGGAAATGTTTATGGCAAAGAAACGGCAAGAACGGCGAGTTTCTGGAAGGTTCTATCTGGATGATCCTTATGATACTGTACTGATGGAAAAAGTGGACAAGATGCTTGCTACTAATGAATTTCGCAGTATGAATGATTTGATTCGTCAGGGTCTGAATCTTGCTTACGAAGATTGTTATCATTACGATTCAAATAGTAGTATAGAAACGTTAAAGTTTCAAACGGAATATATTGCAGAGACCATATCAGAAGCAATTCTTAGTAAAATGGAAGCGAGAATGGAAGTTCACGACGCAAAGATACTTGGAGCATTAGCTATGTTGGCACAAGAAGAGTCTGCATTGTCTAGGCAGGCGATTACAAAGGCTTCAACAAAAACTTTTGAAAGTAGTTCAAACAAAGAAAAGGAAAAGCAAACTGGAGAAATATCACAGCAGGCAATGTCATTTCTTTCGGGGTTAAATGCAGATTAATGTTTTTTGAAGGTGCTAAAGTGGTGATAACAGCTAGAAAATGTCATTATATTGGTGCCATCGAAAAGAAGTCATTTGAATGGGTGGGGACAAACTGTTGCCAATGCAAGAGCAAAGGTTCCAGATTGTCTCCATTCTTCTGGGAGTGAACGCTGAATCAAAAGATGGAAAATTCCATCATTTGATGAAGACTACATCACATAGATAGGAATTTTATCAATAGAATATCATTATAATCGCAGTTCGAATCGAACTGTTTAAATGGGTGCAGGAGCTCCTGCCAAGAAGAAAAAATGTTCGCTCGTCAGAGTGAAATTTTTTTCGGGGAAAAGTCCGACTTTTCCCGTATCTTGCAGAAAGAATCAACAGCACTACTAGAAGAAAGGAGAAGAAAAATGCAACTGACAGAAAAGAAAGAAGCAACAAAGATTTTTACATTAGAGGGGTTGCCTATGGCAGATGGAAAGAGAAAATATTACTCCAATAAGAAGGAGCGTAAGGTGACATTCAAATTATCGGAGAACGATTATTTGAAACTAATGGAAGAGGCGAAAGAAGCTGGAGTGGACAAGAGCAAATATTTAAGAGCTCTAGTTCAAAATGGTGGTAAGATTGATTTCACATTTCCAAAAGATAGAATAAACCTGATTCGACAGATAACAGGAATTGCAACAAATATCAATCAGATTACGAAGGTGGCAAATACGATGTCCTATGTGCCATTTCAAGATTTAAAAGATATTAAGGAAGCATTATTAGAGATACAGCGTTTATTACGGGAGGTGCTTACAATATGGCAATCACAAAAATCCTGTATATAGATGGGGTAGAACAGGGAAATCCTGCAAAGCATCTTAAGCAGGCGTTGAATTATATTCAAAATCCAGATAAGACAGAGGAACGAGTTCTAGTGGGCAGTATTAACTGCCTGCCAGAAACAGCTTTTGAACAAATGATGGAGACAAAGAAGATATTTGGTAAGACGGATAAAAGGCAGGGATATCACATCATTATTTCCTTTCCTCCAGGAGAAGCTACGGAAGAGCAGGCATTTGAAATTACAAGGCGATTTGCAGAAGAATTTTTGGGAGAACAGTATGAAGTGGTTTACTCTGTGCATACGGATAAAGAACATAAGCATGGGCATATTGTATGGAATAGCGTGGATATGCAAACTGGCAGAAAGTATGAATATAAAAAGGGTGATTGGAAGTATAAAATACAACCGATTACCAATAGGCTTTGCAAGGAATATGGACTTGCTATCATGCCTGCGGAATATAGCAAGGAACCTAAGAATCTACCTAGAAAAGAATGGGAATTCGAGCAGACATTTAAAGAAATGATTCTACGGGATGCTAGATTTTGTGCTTCGTATGCAGGAAGTAAGGAGCATTTTGAATTCTTGATGAAGCGTCTGGGGTATGATTTTAAGAAGAATGAATATTTGACTGTGAAGATGCCAGGACGGAGATTATATCACAAGTTAGAGAAGATGGATGAAATGTTTACACCAGAACAGTTTGGCTATGCCATGAAATACTCTTATAAAATGATTCCTTACTATTATTCCAAGAATCCAATATATTATAAGCGGTCAAATATGACGCCATTTCAGAAGAAGTATTACCGGAAGATCTATCGGCTACGCATGATTGAACAAAAAAGATTCAATGTCGGTTCTGCTAAATATGCCAAAGAATTGTGTGAATTTCATCGACTGCAAGATGAGTATTTATTCTTATGTAAGAATCATATTGAAACTTTTGGAGGCTTGTTGAATTATCACACAAAGCGGGAAGAACGATGGAATGAAATCGAGGCTAGGCAGAAGGAAATATACAAAATGAAATCTGTAAAGAAACGTTCATGTAAATCGGAGGAGAACTGGTCAGAATTTCAGATTTGGAATTTGGGAATGGAGAAAGAACTTGATGAGCTGAAACTGGAAAAGAAGGAAGTCAAGTATCAACTGAAGCTGGTTAAGAATTGCATCTATGAACGATTTGATACAGCGATTGGCGTGATTGATGAAGAGGAACCAGTCATTGGAAGCGGTTATATTGATGTACCTGAGTTTGAAAAGGTAAGGATTCTGGATGAAGTAATAGACTCAGATTTTATTGAGACAGGATATATTGAAAAAGCTGATGTTTCTGTTGGAAGAACTCCATCTGGGATAGAAGTTGAATCACAGACGGAAGTTAAACCTGATGATCCGGATGCGTCTATGGAAGCTAATTTTACTTCAATAGAACCTATGGATATTGATTTGAGCCATGTTGTTTCCTATATTGATGATTCAGCTTATAAAAAGGAAGTCAGAACTGTAATGCCTGAATCTTATGTAGAATATAGCCTTTTATCTGTAGAAGAAAAGGTGGAGATCTTTGCAATATCAGATTATGTTGATTCATTAGATGTTATGAGATTAGTGAAACAGTATTTTCAAGAGATTGGTCATGATTACAGTATTGATGAAGTTATCGAGGAATCGGATGCAATATATGAGGAAGCTAGACAAGTTAGTATCAGAAAGAAAGTGGAACGAATCTGTAATGAGTTACAGGAAGATGGTCTATCATACTGGTATCTGATGGTGTCTGAGAAGGCAAAGCTATTTGAATTCCGAGTGGATGATAATCATTACAATCTTGCACTTCATACGGCTGCTTTGAAGAAATTAGGAGTTGATATGGACTTTGATGAGCGATATGAGGATTATCAGAAGGTTTACGAAGCAGGACTGGAAATGCAAAGGAAAGATAAGGAGAAAGACAGGGGACGATAAGTTCATTGTCTTTACGACTATTTCCTATTAAATCATATGTAAGAAGTCAAAATTTGGTTGCTAATATGACAATTTAGAGATACAATAATTGTAGTTATGTAAAAACTGAAAGTTAGACAATTCGGAGGAAAATGTATGTCTGAAACAATGGAAAAATGGTCGAGTTTAGAAGAAACAGCAGAGTATCTGGGTGTAACAAAAGATACCATAAGAAACTGGATTAAAAAGGCAGATATACCAGCACATAAAGTGGGCAGGCTATGGAAATTTAAGTTATCAGAAGTAGATGCCTGGGTAAAAAGTGGCAAGGGTGCGCTGTAAGACCGGATTTTGGGACAGGTTATAAGAGAAAATTAAGATGACATTACTATATATTGGAGGATTCAACGTTGATAACAGGCGAAGTGAGAAATAAGATAGATAAAATATGGACAGACATGTGGGCAGGAGGAGTAACGAATCCTTTGACCGTAATTGAACAGATCACATATCTGATGTTCATTCGCTCTTTGGATGAAAAAGAATTAGAAAATGAAAGCTTTGAAGCACTAGCAGGAGAAAAGATGGAAAAAATCTTTCCTCAGGATGAAGATGGTCAATCCATGCGCTGGAGCAGATTCAAAGATAAAGATTCTAGAGAAATATTTGAAATTATTGCACAAAAGGTATTTCCATTTATTAAGAGTTTGAATGGTAATAATGCTTCTGCATTCTCAAGATATATGGAAAATGCAATGTTCATGATTCCTACACCACAAATTTTACAGAAGATCATTACTGGATTGGAAGATTTGTACGAGCATGATTTAACAGGTCTTGATATGCAGGGGGATCTATACGAATATATGCTGGACAAACTTGCTACTGCGGGACAGAATGGGCAGTTTCGTACACCAAAGCATATCAGAGAAATGATGGTGCAATTAGTAAATCCAACACCAGATGATACCATCTGTGATCCAGCTTGCGGAACAGCAGGATTTCTTGTATCGGCATCTGAATATATCAGAAAGAACTTTGAAGGAACTATGACAAGTGAGCAGTGGGAGCACTTTGACAAAGGTGCATTTTCAGGATTTGATACGGACACGACAATGCTTCGTATCTCTGCAATGAATCTGATGCTTCATTCCATTAGTAATCCTGATATTGATTACAAAGATAGTGTATCAAAACAGAATGAGATTATTTCAAAATATACGGTGTGCCTTGCAAATCCACCATTTGCTGGAACAGTAGATTCAGAGAGTATTAATGACAATCTAAAAGCAATCTGTAGCACCAAAAAGACAGAGCTTCTATTTGTAGCATTATTCCTTCGTATGCTAAAAAAGGGTGGAAGATGTGCATGTATCGTACCAGATGGAGTGTTATTTGGTAATTCAAAAGCGCATAAAGAGTTAAGAAGAGAACTTGTTGAAAATCAACATTTACAGGCGATTATATCTATGCCAAGTGGAGTGTTTAAGCCATATGCAGGAGTATCTACGGCTGTCTTGGTATTTACAAAGACAGATGATGGTGGAACAGATAAGGTCTGGTTCTATGATATGAAAGCAGACGGAAAGAGTCTGGATGATAAACGTCAGGATACGGATAAAAATGATATTCCTGATATTTTAGAACGCTGGAGTCACTTAGAACAAGAAACGGACAGACCAAAAACGGAACAATCCTTTTTTGTAACGAAGAAGGAGATTGAGGAAAATGGATATGATCTTTCGATTAATAAGTATAAAGAAGTAGTGTATGAAAAGGTAGAGTACGATTCATCAGAAGTGATTATGGAACGAATTGATAAAATTGATGAAGAAATTGTTGTACTGAAAGCGGAACTGAAAACATTATTAAATTTAGATTTGTAGGGATGAATAGATGAACGATATAAAAGTAAAATTAGAAGATGTTTGCGAAAGAGGTTCATCAAATCTAGCACAAAAAGATTTGGAAAATCTGACAGGTGACTATCCAGTTTATGGTGCGGGTGGTTATGTAAAAGACATTGATTTTTATCATCAAGAAAATGAATATATAGCTGTAGTAAAAGATGGGGCAGGTATTGGGAGAACAGTTTTCTTACCAGGAAAATCTTCGGTAATAGGAACATTGCAGTATCTGGTACCCAAAGATAATATAGTTCCAAAATATTTATATTATGCAGTTACTTCAATGAAATTGGAAAAATATTATACGGGTACAACTATTCCACATATTTATTTTAAAGATTATAAAAAAGAAGTTTTGCCACTTCCAAATAAAAACATTCAGTTAGAAATAGCAAGCATTTTAGAGAAAGCTGAAAAGATAATTAGCTATAGAAAGCAGCAACTAGAAGAGTTCGATGATCTCATCAAATCCCGATTTGTCGAGATGTTTGGGGAACCTGAACATAATATCAAAGGGTGGAAAATAGTAAAAATGGAAAAGCTCTGCAGAGTTAGTTCTAGTAAAAGAATTTATCAGAATGAGCAAAGCATGACAGGAATACCTTTTTTGAGAATTTCTGATTTGGTTAGTCGGATGGATACTGGGTCAAAAGAATGTGACCTGTATATTCCAAAAGATAGATTTGAAGAACTAAAAGAACTAGGATTGGTACCTAAGGCAGGAGATATTCTCGTTACAGCAAGAGGAACATTAGGTAGATGCTACATTATTGCAGAGGACGATGAGTTCTACTTTCAGGATGGAATGATTACTTGGTTATCTGAGTTTCAGGATGAAATTACACCATTGTATATTTCCAATCTTTTCGCAATGCCTGGTTTTAGAAAGCAGATTGATGGCTTACAAGCTGGGTCTACGGTGGCATACCTTTCCATCTCTATGACTAAGAAGTTGGACATAATGGTTCCGACAATAGATCTTCAAAACCAATTTGCCTCCTTCGTCCAAGTCATCGACAAATTGAAAGTTGAAGTGCAGAAATCATTGAGTGAAACACAAATTTTATTTGATACATTAATGCAAGATTATTTTGAAAAATTGAATTAAGGAGGGGGATATGGGTAGAGAATACAAATATTATGAACTTGAAAAGCATTTTTCAAAACAAAGTAGTAGTTTCTTACATTTATCTTTTAGTGAAATAGAGAAAATTATTGGATTTGAATTGCCAAAATCTGCATATGAATATTCTGCATATTGGCATCCAAGTGATACACATACAATATGTAAATCTTGGACAGATAATGGATATAAAATGATTCATGTAGAGCTTGGAAGTTATGTGGAATTTGAGAAGGAATAGCAAAAGTAATGCATTTGAAATTAAAATTCAAAAGAACAGAAGTGCAATGAAATGTAAGAGTATACCAAATAAAAAAGGGAATTGAGAGACATATACAGTAATCGAAAGAACAAGTTATAAAGAACAATAATGATTGATGAATTTGCTTGGAGAAGATTACATTGCTAGACATATGATTGATCAAGAAAATAAGCATAAAGTGATGGGGAGAAGTATGAAAAAGTATAAAACTGTAAATCAAGTACAAAAAGCTTTAGATATTAAAGATTGGAGAAATCTTAGCAAAGACAAAGTCGTTAAATTTGCAGCTATGATGCCAGACATAGATAATGAAGTACGTATAAAAATAATTGAGAACTTTCCAAATTTTTCAGAGTTTGTCGTTCAGGTACTTGGTGAGATGAAAGAAACTGTTGTTAGCACAATGGATCATAACTCAACTGACTATCAGGCAGCACTCAATATAATATCAGAATCACAGAAGATAATTGGTAGCCAGCTTGATAGAGATGATATTTCAGAAGAATTAAGAATTAAGTTATTGGATTACTTGATAGAGCTAACAAAGATGATTCCTAGTTTAGATAAAGAAAATAAGAAGTTTTTACTTAATATAAACAAGGATATGGTACATGGGGCATTGGCGATGATTGGTCTGGGAATTGTAGTTCTAGGAGGAAAAATAATAATAAATGGTCTTGGTAGTGAAGAAGATGAAGAGGAACTTACAGATGATATAATCGATGTAGACTGTGATGATAAAGTATAGCATGAAAGAATAGTAACACAAGTAATCTAACCACTCGTAGTAATTTTTCACGGAGGTTGTAAGTTGGAAAATAAAATAACGCGTCTACAACATTATGTACCACAATTTTATTTGCGAAATTTCACAGATGATGCAAACATGTTCTGGATTTATAATCGTTCAAAGAAAAATATCAATAGAAGTAAACCTAAAGATATTTGCCGTGAGGATTATTTGTATGAAACGGAATGGGAAAACGCAAATGAGAAATTAGGTAAGTATGTGATTCCAAATGGTATTGAAAAGGCATTTTCAATTCAAGAAGCAGAATATTCAAATGTATTAAAACAAATTTTCAAGGTGTGTGATATGCCATGCAATCAAAATGCTCTGATTTGTAGTTCACGGGAGAAGAGTATTCTATCGAGATTTGTTGCAAATATACTACTAAGGAATCCATGGAGTTTAAAACATTATTTGCAAGAAGATTGCCTGGATGATATGCAAGATAATGAAGAACTTGAATCTATCAAAGAAGTTTTAGACCTTCTTGGTTTTGGTGGTTTTGAATCGCTTTGCGAAGCAGCAAATAGAAAAGTTATTCTTGATGAAAAATTTGATGGAGGTATACCAGAAAGCTTGATTGAAGAAGTTGGAAACATGAATTTTTCTATTATAGGTACAAAGGGAACAAAATTTATCACGTCTGATTTTCCAGTGTTATATGAGACGTTTGATACAGATGAGGGAATTACTAAATTTTTGTGGATATATTTGCCGATTAGTTCAGAGTATGCGCTGATTTATAATGGATACAAAGCGAGCAGAAATTTTAGAAATAGATTAGTTATTTTAGATGATGAAAAAGCAAAGAAAATGAATCGTTTATACTTAAAGCAGGATAAAGAGCAATCAAACTTTATTATTGCAGAAATTAGAAGTGAACTTGAAATGTTAACAGAGGTATGTGAGTAGCGCTAGCTATAAAATGTGCTAGATGAAAATATATAAGTGTGCGGGGAGGATATATGTCGAACTTCGAATTCTTAACATCAAAAACAGAATATGAGCTTTTTGCAGCAGCGTGTGTTGAGGCGGAGAAAGTCTTGACATCATCACCTGCCATGAGTGCAGTGGGAGCCAGAAAAGCATTGGAACTTGCTGTGAAATGGGTATATTCGGCAGATACCTCAATTTCTATGCCGTACAAAGATAATCTACAATCATTGATTCATGAACCAAGTTTTCGTTTTGCACTTGATAGTAAAACGTGGGGCAAGATGCCATTTATCATAAAATTAGGCAATCTGTCTGTACATACGGATAAGAAAGTTTCAAAAAGTGATGCCGTTTTATCGTTACAAGGCTTGTTTGAATTTGTGGAATGGATTGATTACTGTTATGGAAATGATTATCAGGAACGTAGCTTTGATGAACAACTAATTCCAGGTGAAAAAGTCGCTGTTGATGTATCAAAAATAAAAGAGCAGGAGAGTTTACTTTCTGAAAAGGAAAGTGAAATCAAAGCCTTAAGAGAGAAAATTGAGGCGATGTCTGCCACCTATACTGCTGAAAAAGGGCAGCATAAAGAAGAAAGAACTTTTATTGCGAAAGATTTATCAGAGTTTAAGACGAGAAAAAGATACATCGATGTAGATTTGAAATTGTTAGGTTGGGATTTTGACCATGATGTAAAAGAAGAATTTGAAGTACAAAATATGGATGGAAAATCAGGTCAGATGGGATATGCTGACTATGTTTTGTTTGGCAAAGACGGGCTTCCTTTGGCTATTATTGAAGCAAAGAGGACAAGCAAAGACCCTAATATCGGAAGGCAGCAGGTTTTGCTTTATGCCAAGTCTTTAGAAGAACGTTATGGACGCCGTCCTATGATGTTTACGACGAATGGATTTGAAACCTATTTCTGGGATGATGAAAGCTATCCCCAAAGAAAAGTCAGCAGTATTTTTTCTAAAAACGATTTACAAAAGTTGATGAATCGAAGACAAGAGCGTAAAGATTTATCAACGATTCGCATTGATGATAAAATTACCGATCGCTATTACCAGAAAGAAGCAATCAGAGCAGTATGTGACAGTTTGGTGCAGGGGCATAGAAAAAACCTTCTCGTGATGGCCACTGGTACAGGCAAGACCCGAACGGCTTCCAGTCTGACGGATGTATTGTCAAGAGGGGGCTATGTTACCAATGTTTTATTTCTTGCCGACAGAACTGCATTAGTAAAACAGGCAAAAGATGATTTTAAAAATTATCTTCCAGATATGAGTCTTTGTAATTTGCTGTCAAATAAGGATGACAAGAATTCAAGAATCATTTTTTCTACCTATCCAACTATGTTAAATGCCATTGATTCAGAAAAGACAGAGGATGGACAGAGATTATTTTCTCCATCTCATTTTGACTTGATCATTGTGGATGAAGCACATAGAAGTATTTTTAAGAAATATCGTACCATTTTTGAATACTTTGATTCCATTGTTGTAGGATTAACTGCTACGCCAAAAACAGATGTCGATAGAAACACCTATGACTTTTTTGAAATGGAACATGGGGTTCCAACCTATGCATATGACTATGAAACTGCCGTGAATCATGATCATGTTCTGGTTCCATATTTTAACATTGAAACTTCAACGAAATTCCTGGAGGAAGGAATTGCCTACGAAGAGTTGGATGAAAAAGATAAAGAACGTTACGAAGATGATTTTGGAGATGATGAAGGAAATATGCCAGAATTTGTGCCTTCACCAACCATGAATAAATTTGTATTTAATGAAAAAACAGTAGATTTGGTGTTACAGGATTTGATGGAAAATGGAATCAAGGTTGAGGGCGGAGATCGAATTGGAAAAACAATCATTTTTGCTCAGAACAAGACTCACGCTGAATTTATTTTAGAACGATTCAATAAACTATATCCAAAGCTGAAAGGTGGATTTGCAAAGCGAATTACTTGCGAAGATACCTATGCTCAGTCTGTCATCGATGAATTCAAGATTGCAAATAAGCCACCATATATAGCAGTTTCTGTCGATATGATGGATACCGGTATCGATGTACCGGAAGTAGTCAATCTTGTATTCTTTAAGAAAGTGCGCTCAAAAACAAAGTTCTGGCAAATGATAGGACGTGGAACCAGGCTGTGCAAAGAACAGACATTTGTTGACAGACAGGATGGAGAGTATACAGATAAAAAGAGATTTTATATCTTCGATTACTGCGGAAACTTTGAGTACTTTCGTGAAAATAAAGAAGGTATTGAAGGAAAAGATACAGAAAGCTTGAGCGAAAAGATTTTTAGCAAAAGAGTCCGATTAATTCAAAATCTTCAGTCGGCAGATTTCTTAGGAACGGAATACCAGAACTGGAGAAATGAGCTTGTAATTACGGTGCTACAGCAAGTACAGTCACTCAACAAAGAACTGGTTGCAGTACACATGCAGCTTCGCCATGTGGAAAAATTCGAAAAGCAAGAAGCATTTACCTGTATCGCTGAACAGGATTATCATGATTTGTCTCGACATGTAGCACCATTGGTAACGATGGATGATAAAGATGAGTATGCAAAGCGATTTGATAATCTGATGTATGGTTTAATGATTGCGCAGATGGAGATGTTGCCTGGATTTAAGAAAGCAAAAAATCAGGTCTGCACATTGATGGGAGCATTAGAACAAAAAGCTATTATTCCTAAGATTAAAGAAAAACTTTCTTTGATTCAGACTGTAACAACAGATGAATTCTGGGCTTCTGGTGATATTTTGCTTTTTGAAAAAATCCGTGTAGAATTAAGAGATTTGATTAAACTTACGGTGGATGAGGGCACTGGTAAACGCCCAATTATGACAAGTCTTGCAGATCCGGTTCTATCTCGAAAGGAAGGCGACATATTAGATGCAGCATATGATTTTGAAGATTACCGATTAAAAGTGAATCGATACATAGAACAGCATAAAGATCATATTGCAATCTGGAAGCTTCGTAATAATGTAAAACTGGAATTGGGAGACTATCAGGCACTCGAAAGCATCTTTACGAAAGAACTTGGCGATGAAGAAGATTACAAAAGAGAGTTCGGAGATACACCATTTGGTCTTCTTATCCGTAAGATTGCAAAACTAGAGCATGAAGCTGCGATGAAAGCATTTTCTAAGTTTATCAATGATGAATCACTGAACCAACAGCAGATCGTTTTTGTGAAAAAGATTGTGGATTATGTGGAGCAGAACGGATATATAGAAAATATAACGGAACTGATGAAACCGCCGTTTGATAAGCCAATGAGTTTTGTGAAGCTGTTTGATAGTAAGAGACAGGCAGAAATTGTGAAGTTGGTGAATGAGATTAAGGAAAATGCTGTGGAAGTGGCTGGGTAAATTCCTGACGAAAAATTAAATTAGAAACCTTGAGGTAACATATGAACGAGAAGTGTCAAGTATTCACACCGGAAAATTATGTTGAGAAGCTGTTAGATTGTGTTGGATATAATGAGCAATTATACGGGAAAAAGGTATTGGAAAATTCCTGTGGAGATGGGAAAATACTTGTAAGTATAGTTGGTAGGTATATATTGGATTGTAAAAATAATAAAATCCCTAATTCTAAAATAAAATATGGATTAGAGCAAGATATATACGGAATAGAATTGGATAAAAAGCATTATAAAAAATGTCTTAAAAACTTGAAGCGAGTTACTGAAAAAGAAGGAATTACTAATGTTAAGTGGAAAATTTTTAATGTAGACTATTTAAAGTGGAATACAAGTATAAACTTTGAGTATATAGTTGGGAATCCACCATACTTAACCTATAGTGACATGGAAGAATCTGATAGAATTTTTGTAAAGGATAATTTCACAACATGTAAAGAAGGCAAATTTGACTATTGCTATGCTTTTATAGAAAAGAGCATACTAAGTTTGCAAAACAATGGAAAGATGGCATATTTGATTCCTAGTAGTATTTTTAAAACTGTATTTGGAGAAAACTTGCGAAATATGATGAAAAATTATATTTCGGAAATCATAGATTATACAGAAGAAAAAATTTTTGATAATGCCCTAGTTAAATCTGCTATTATGGTGATAGAGAAAAATAGAACATTAAATCAATTAAATTATACAGATGTAGTTAATAACAATTCGATAAAAATAGATATTGATAAACTAATTGATAAATGGTTCTTTAGTAATAATTTTAATATAGGAAAGAGAGAATTTGGAGATTACTTTCAAGTTTCACATGTTGTAGCAACACTATTGAATGAGGCTTACGTAATAAAAAAATGGGAAGTTGAAGGAAATTATATAATATGTGAGGGATATTACATTGAACAAAAAGTAGTACGAGAAACGGCAACACCACGGTCGCGTAAGTACGACAAAAAGGAGTTGATTATTTTTCCATATTATTATGAGAATGGAAATTTAAATAGGTATTCAACAATTGATTTCGAGATGAAATTTCCTGGAGCTACATCATATTTGAATAAAAACAGAGAAAAGTTAGATAAGCGTAAAAAAGATGAAAATGCGAATTGGTTTGAATATGGTAGATCGCAAGCACTAGTTGGATTGGATAAAGAAAAATTGTTAGTGTCAACTATAATTACAGAGAAAGTTAATCTGTATAAGCTAAATCGTGAATGCATTCCATACGCAGGAATGTATATTACACCAAAAAACGATGAGATGTCGTTGCAAAATGCAGTTGATATTTTGCGGAGTGATAAATTTGTGGAATATGTAAATGCGGTAGGTATTCACATAAGCGGAAAATCTTTGAGAATAACTTCTAAGGATATTATGAAATATAAATTTTGAGTTGGAGGTAAATATATATGGCAAAAATGAAATATAAAATTTCTTCAAGAGCAACTATTTTACTTGGGCGCGAAAGTGTATCAAAAGTAGAAGGTGCACTAATTGAATTGATAAAGAATACTTATGATGCGGATGCAACACTATGCTATGTGTATTTTGAGACCTCAGAAAATGCATTATATATTATAGATGATGGTACAGGGATGACAAAATCAGTTATTGAAGATAACTGGATGATGATTGGAACAGCAAATAAACGTGATGAATACATATCGGAAAAAGATAGAATTAAATCGGGAGAAAAGGGTATTGGAAGATTTGCGCTAGATCGCTTGGGTAGTCTTTGCGAAATGTATACAAAAAATGCAAATGATAAATTTATAAAGTGGTCAACAAATTGGAATAGTTTTGAAGAGGCAGGAAAAACTTTAGATGAGATAGAAGCTGATTTTGACTATTTAAATACTAATATATATGCGATACTTCCAGAGTGCGTCAAGCGAGAAATTAAACTCCTTGAAAAAAAGTTGAATGAAGATAGAGGAGAAGAAAATGAAGTTAGTTTTATTTTTAAAACTGGAACAGTTTTAAAAATATCTGGTCTTAGAGATGATTGGAAAGAAACTACAATTAATAATCTTATAAATTCGTTGGGTTTCTTAATTCCGCCAGAAGAGCAGGATGAGTTTTATATAAGTATTCAAAAATCAAAAGATTCAGGATTTGAGCTTATTGAAAATAATTTATCGGAAGAATTTGATTATAAAATCAATGCTAACTTCGATGGAAGTAAGTTTGAAATAACTATGGAGAGAAATGAGTTTGATTTATCTAGGATGCCGGACGATGTATTTAGAGAAGAAAGATTTCTAAGATATCCATATAGAAAAGAAGATTTTGAGAAAAAAGTCTTTACATTTAATTACCCTATATCACAACTGTTTAGTACGGATGACGAAGAGCTGATTGCTAAGATTAAGGAAATTGGTGAATTTAAATTTAAATATATTTTTATGAAATTGAGTATGCAAGGAGAATCACAAGATGTATATTTTTACAAAACTATTAGTAAAACTAGGAAGAATTGGCTTGATGAACATGGTGGAGTGAAAATATATAGAGACAATTTTTTGGTTCGACCATATGGTGATGTTAATTCTGATTCATATGATTGGTTAGGATTAGAAGCAAGATATAATTCCAATCCCGTTGCTGTTTCTAGTAAATCAGAAGCTTGGAGTGTTAGGAATGCACAAGGTCAAGGTACAATATTTATTTCTAGAATAACAAATGGATCGATTATTGATAAATCCAGTCGAGAAGGTTTGATTGAAAATGAAAGTTTCAAATTGTTTAAAGAGACAATAATCAAAATAATCTCAGTATTTGAACATGATAGAGCCTATATAGCAAGAACATTAAAACAATATGATGATCGTATCAATGAAAAGGAGAAAACTAAACGAGAAGGAACTGCTTTAGCACAAAATATACTTAAGAATAAAAAAGATAATAAATCAGCTAAAAGTAAACTTGAAAGTTTAGCCAAAACTGTTAAATATTACGAAGAGGAAAGAGATGAGCTGATAACAGAATTGAAATTGTTGCGCTCATTAGCTACAAATGGATTAATTACCTCATCAATTGTTCATGATTTAAAGAGTATTAATGCAATATTGGTAACAAGAGTTGATTCAATGCGTTTGGCTTTTGAAAATAATAATTTATACTTAATTGAAAGAAATCTAAATGATTTATATAAGAATGATACCTTCTTAAAATCATGGATTTCGGTAATTTCAAATCAGAGTAAGAAGGATAAGAGAAGAAGGCTTAAAAAGGACTTGTACGTAACAATTAAAAATATAGTTGATATATTAGACCCAATTCTTAAACAAAAAAAAGTTGAATTGCTTGTTAATACAGACAATAAAGCTACTTCAAGAAGAATTTTTGAATCAGATTATGAAAGTATAATGTATAATCTAATCATAAATTCTATTGAAGCTTTTAGTAAGTCTGATACTAAAAATAGAGAAATCGTTATTGATTTAAAAACGGAGGATAAATTTATTATTATATTCACAGATAATGGAAAAGGAATAGGTTCTTATTTTAAAGATCCTTATGATATTTTTAAATTTGGTACGACAAGTAAATATGATCAAGAAGGAAACGTTATAGGAACTGGTTTGGGAATGTATATAGTAGCATCCACAATAAGAGAATATAATGGAGATTATAGGTTACTAGAAGTAAATAATGGATTCAGTATGGAAATGAAATTTCCGATTTAATATCTGTAGAGAGGAATTGTAATGAAAAAGAAAATAAAAATTGGAATATTGGATGATGACACTAGTAAAGTAACACAAATAATTACACAATTACTTTATGGAATGCAGGAAGCGTCAAAAACAAAAATAGATAAATACCGTGAGTATGAATTTGAACCTTATGAAATATCAATTGATTTGGACATTGATGAAATGATAGATTTTATTAGAAAAAACAAAATAGAATGCGTATTAGTAGATTATAATTTATCATCATATGCAAATATTAGTTTTACAGGAGTACAATTTGCAAAATGCTTAGAATCAACGCTGCTTGATTTTCCAGTTTTTATATTAACAGCATATGAAGATGAGTTATATGAACAGGAAGTTTTTAATGCTTATCAGGTTTTCGATTTTACCAGATATCTTTCTGAAAGCGAAGAAAGAATTGAACTCAATTATAAAATAATAGAACAAGTTTTAAAATATTATAAACAAATTGAAAGTTGGAAGGGGGAATTGAAAAGACTATTACCGGCTTCGGGCAAATCAAGCGAAATTGATGACAGGATATTATATTTGGATACTATGATAGAAAAAAGTATTGATGCTGAAAAAGCTTTACCTGATAGAATAAAGAGAGAACTGCAAGTAGACAGAGTAGATGAGTTAATGAAAAAAATTGATAAATTACTAGAAGAGGATTGAAATGGTTGAAATAAAAAAGATAAGACCTAGTAGAACTTATACTGGTGAGATATGGAGAACGAATAAATCAAATAAAAAGCGATTGGTAAAAGATTTTAATGGTAGATGTGCATATTGTGATGATTTTCATTTGTATTCAGGAGGGTACAATAGTTATCATGTAGAACATTTTGCACCGAAGGAGCATTTCCCTAATCTTAAATATACTTATGATAATTTGTTGTATTCTTGTCCTTACTGTAATATTTCAAAGTCAGATAAGTGGCCAAGCAGTGACGCCAAAATAAACATTATCGATGATATTGGTTTTTTAGACCCATGCGAAGATGATTACTATAATCATCTAAAAAGAAAAGAGTCAGGCGAAATTGTACCTGAAACAAAGTTGGGGGAATATATTTATTTTGAGCTTCAGCTTTATTTAAAAAGACACTGCCTGATTTATAACTTAGATCGTATTAGAATAAAACAATTAGAGTTGAAAAAAGAGATTACGAAAAGAGAAAGTGATGGAAAAAATGTTGATAAATTGAATACAGCATATTCAGAATTATGTGTATTATTTTGCGAGTATTTCGACTTATTTGCGTTGGATTGTGAAGAGTAGTTTTCATACATATTTTTATTAAACTGTTTTAAGAGAGGAGGAGAATGAGTGCCAGAACATCAAACAATAGAATGGAAAGAGTCATGGCAAGATGAATATTTAAAATGGATCTGCGGTTATGCCAATGCATATGGTGGGATCTTATATATTGGTAAAGATGATGACGGCAACATTGTCGGAATAAAGAATTCAAGGCAACTTCTTGAAAAATTACCAAACAAGATTACAGACATGATGGGAATTATCGTTGATGTAAATCTAAAATTTGAAGGAAAGCTGGAATATCTTGAAATTATTGTGGACAAGTATCCTTCTTTAATTAGTTTTCGTGGAAAATACTATTATAGATCAGGAAGTACCATGCGAGAGATTACTGGTAAAGAACTTGATAAAGCTATGCTTAAGTTACAGGGGAAAACATGGGATGGCGTCCCTTTGCCAAGAATTAAGATAGAAGATTTGAAGCAGGATGCGATTAAGTTATTTAAGAAAAAGGCTGTAGAAAGAGGCAGATTAACAGAAGAAGCCGTACGGGTCAGCGATATCATACTGATGGAAGATTTACATTTAGTGGATGAAGATGACCATTTGTTACGAGCAGCTATGTTGGCTTTTTATGAAGATCCAGAAAAATGGGTAACGGGCTCTTATATTAAGATTGGATATTTTGGTAAATCAGATTCAGATTTATTGTATCAGGATGAAGTACATGGTCCATTGATTGAGCAAGTGGATAAGACGGTGGATTTGATTTATACAAAGTATTTGAAAGCTTTGATTGATTACAAAGGAATCCAGAGAGTGGAGCAGTATATGTTTCACAGAGATGCGTTCAGAGAAATTTTATTAAATGCAATTGTTCATAAAGATTATAGCGGATGCAATCCGATTCAGATCAGTGTTTATGAAGACAAAATGTATATCTGGAACGATGGTGCTATGCCAACCAACTTAACTTCTACCGAAAAATTATTTCAAAAACATTCTTCGAAGCCATACAATCCGAAGCTGGCAGATATCTTTTTTAAGAGCGGCATGATTGAAGCCTGGGGGCGTGGATTTGATAAAATCAAAGAAGCATGTGAAAAGTATGATGGTCCATTACCAGAATATGATATCAGCGAAGATGGAATTATGGTGCTTTGTAAAGCGTGTGATAAATACTTGAAGTTATTACATGGTAATTCAGAAGAAAATAATTCGCTCACTTCAAATGAGCGAATTATGAGCGAATTAATGAGCGGAAAAATGAAGGAGCCATTAAAAAAAATATTAGAATATTTAAAAGATAATACAGAAATCACAAATTCAATTGGACAGGAATTAACAGGAAAATCAACTGCACAGGTAAGAAGATATTTAAATGCACTTTGTGACGTTGGTATTATTAAAAGTAACAAAGGAACAAAAGGCAATGTGTATTTAAAGCAATAGAGCATTCGCTCATTTGAAATGAGCGAATGATTGAATAGGAGAATATAAACTATGGTTAATTGGAGGTGGGTTTTATAATATGGGGCAGATAAATCTATATAAGATTGATGGCGATAAAAAAACAGAGTTCTTTGATAGATTAAATGAAAAGTTTGAATGTGTCGGTTGTGAAGAATATACTGGTATTAGTAATGATGAAGTTAGCTACGAGGTTGGAACGTATATTAATATTCCAGAAGAAAAAGGGAAACTTAGTTGGCAATGGATTTTAGATATATATGATTATGCTAAAATTGAAATAGCATCAAATCCGAAAGCAGTTTTAGTTGTTGAAGACAAGGAATGTGTTTATGCGATTACATATGGAATGTCATTTTTTGTTGTAGATAAGTACTGTGACGTAAATTTTGCATTTGATTTTGCAAGGCGTATTAAGTTGAAGCAAATAAACACAACTACATTAACAGCCCCAAATGCCCAACGTAATAAATTAATCAATGTTTATGTAAATTATAATGAGCTAGAGTTTGATAGTGGAGAATCATTCGCAAAAATAAAGGCTAAAGCAGATTTGGAACAAGAATTTACAGTTCATGGAGAGACTGTAGAGATTGGGCATTCAATAAAAACAAATATCTTAGAAGATAGCATTGATAGTATATTAAGAATGATTGAGTACGTGAAAGATGTGGCTGAAAAGGAAGAATTACATAAAATTCCAGTGTTTTCAAAAGTAAGAGATAAGCAGATTTTAGAAGAATTAGACAATGAACTTAAAGAAAGAATTGATGAAGACATTGAATGTATAAATATATCTGAACTTGATATTATTGGTGCTACTGAAATATTTAATAATAACGATGCCACATTCACGTTGAAATATAAATATGGTAAGCAAAAAGAAATAGAAGAACTTTCAAAAAATAATATTCTGCAATTTATTGAGGAAAACAATTTAAAAGTTAAGGATGACTTTTTAGATATTAAAGTGATAAGTAATAAAAATAATAACCCAGTTTGCACAGAAACTATTAGAAAGATGATAGACTATACAAATGATACAAAAAGATGTTTGCTGCTTAAGGGAGATTGGTTTTTATTTAATGATGACTATGTTCAATATTTGAAGGATTCGATTTTAGAAATTCCTATTAAATATAATCCAGAGTATGATTTTTCAACTGTGCAGAAGGATGAATATGTTAGCAGGAAATATGAAATTGAAAAATCTTTGCCAGTATATAAAGATTTAGACGAAGCGGCAATCAAAAAGAAAATGAAGGATAAATATTATGCAGAACGTGTATTTAACTGCGTTATGGAAGAAGAACATGGATTTCAAAACTATGATCGCTGTGAAGAAAAAATAGGTGGCGAAAAAATAGAGCTCATGGATCTTTATAAAGATAAAACTATGTTTGCGGTGAAAATAGGAAATGCTTCGTCGAAATTGAGTTATGCGGTAGATCAATCAATCAGCTCCACTAAAGCATATAAGCACAAAATGTTAGAGAATATGCCTGAAATTGAAAATGTTGCTGTTTGGATAATTCTAAAGAACCGAGAACATTTGCCAATTTTAAATAAGCAGCCTGATTTGACACAACTTCATATGATAATGCTGAAGAATAGACTTGATACGTGGAAAAAAGAAATTAGATTATTAGGTTACAAGCCGGTAATATACATCAATTATTGGGATTAGTTCTCAGCAATTTTGACGATAAGTAGAGGTGTGAGAATAAAAGAAATTCGAACCTTTATGACCAATGGAATTGAAATAAGTAAAAAAACTTGCTACCGGTACTAAGTATTGGTACCATCACAAATTTTTATTTGCATTTTCAACCAATCAATTTTATAATTATACCAATGGAACTGCAAACCACTGTCACATTATTTTTAGATTAGAAAAGACTGGATTGCAAGCCATTGGATACCATGAGAATGACGCGAAAATGCCTTGGTACTGGATTGGTACTAAAAAGTGTTTAAACGATATGGAATGGGTAAGAAAATTGAAACATACTATACAAATATGTATAGAAAAAGAATGAGATATACGAAAAAGTACAAAGAACTTTGCGAGTTTGAGTAGGTAATAGAAAGCCTACAACCCAGTATTTATTAGGGTTGTAGGCTTTTTTTATGCGTTGTGCTTGCAAAATGCTTGTAAATTTAGGTATCAGGTAGGTATCAATACTAATTGTTAGTTGGATATATTCGAACTGAAATTCCCTTACTATTATCAATCATTCTTGGACTATCAATGATTCTTAAATGAATTTCTTGTTCTATTTCATCGGCACGCTTAAGAAGATACTCTTTTGCCTGTTCATCTGGAGAGTTTTTTGCATCATTTCTAAGTTTATTAATTACTTCCTGTTTATCTGCCCATTCTTTGATAAAAATTTTCAAAACATCAGATTTAAATTGTAGTGTAATACTATTTTTAATGTATTTTCCGCTGGCATCTTTTTCACCACAGAATTCAACTCCACCTATTTTGGCTATTTCAAATAAATAAGGTGCTATATCATCTATAGATTTAATATCTATATCAATTAGGGCATGAATACTTATTTGTAGGGCATTTGCTATCTTTTGCACTTGTTCTGGCTTTGGGTTTCGTGTATTGTTTTCATACTTTCTTAAAGTATTAATTGAAACATCTGATAACTCGGCAAGGGCAGTTTGACTAAGTCCGCGTATTTCTCTATAGAATTGAATTTTTTCACCAATTGTCACTTTATAACATCCTTTTCATTTTATATAACTTATATATATATTATAACACATATTGTACTATATATGCCAAATGAAATATAAGAAATAAAAATAATTGTTGAAATAGAATAGAATATGGTACTACATGTACCATATTATCAAAAATAAAGAAAAATAATACATGAAAGGAGAAATTGCTATGAAACAAAGAATGTATGTTGATGTAAATGAAGTATGTGAGGACTGGGGAGTATCTAGAGCACAAGGTTATAAGATTATTAAATCCTTAAATCAGCAAATGTTGAAAAGCAATCCAAATTTGATAGTTTTAGCAGGAAAAGCTAACAGAAAGTTTTATGAATAAAATTGTTATGGACTTTCTAAAAATGCATGAAAAAGCTCTTCCTCGGCAAAGGAAGAGCCAAAAGACAATCATGAATAATATGATATGTCCTAACAATTATAAAATATCATATTATCCGTTTAAGTACAAGGAGAATAAGAATGGCTGAAAGAAGAATGTTTGCAAAAAAAATTGTGGAAAGTGCTAAATTTCTGAAAATGCCGTCTTCATCACAAAATCAAATGAAGATGACTTAAAAATACTTTTGGGAAAAGGTTTTATTGATGTTTTGAATGAAGATTTAGTGTCATTCATAGTAGACTGGCGTGAAAATAATTGTTTACGTCCAGATAGAAAGGCAGATAGCATTTATAGGGAGTTACTGTTAAAAATGAGACCAGATGAAAAGCTAGTAGAGAAAAAGCAACGTTCAGATTTAAAAGAAAAATTACCACAAATCGTAGATAAAAAATCTGTACAGTCCATGGACGGTCAATGGACGGCAGAGTATAGTGTAGTAGAGAATAGTATAGAAAAGTATAGTATAGAAGAGTGTAAAGCTACTCTCGAAAAAGAAAAGCTTACACAAAAAGAATATAATGAGTTACTTCAAAAATACAACAAAGATTTAGTAGATGATGTAATACAAAGAATTATAGAACACCCTTATGTTAAATTGAAAAATGGTGTATTGAGAGTGGAAAACGTATTAAGCCAACATCAAGTAATAAAAAAAACAGTTTTAATAATTGCATGCAACGAAACTATAACTATGTGGAACTGGAAAGGGAACTATTAAGTCTAAGTAATCCAGAAGTTAAAGGTGAAAGGTGGAAAGATAATGTCAGCTAGCAAAGACTCCAAAAGAGGAACGTGGAAAGTATATTGCTACTATACCGATTGGCAAGGAAACAGAAAACCAAAAACAAAAAGAGGTTTTGTAACGAAGAAAGAAGCACTTGAATGGGAACGAGAATTTTTACAGAAATATACAAAAGATATAAATATGAGCTTTGAAGCTTTTGTTGCTATCTATTTGCAGGATAAAAAACCGAGATTAAAATACAATACATATTTGACTAAAAAACATATTATTGAATCGAAAATCTTGCCCTATTTCGGAAAACTTAATTTAAGTTCGATTAAATCATCGGATGTATTACAATGGCAAAATCAATTATTAGAGTTTAGAGATAAAGAGGGACAAAGCTATTCAGACACTTATATGAGAACGGTACAGATGGCTGTATCGGTGAGAGTACGGGTGGAACCTTTGTCAGAGCGTACCTTTGGCATCAGACCATCCATTCCGCCTTTTTTATAATACTCTACCCATTTTTCCAAGGTACCGGGCTGATAGTGGAAGAGGGAACCGTCGGGAAGAGTGAGGGGTTTTTTTGTTACCCTGCGGTAATAAGCAGATGCGGAAGTATCCGAATAAGTGCCCTGGATTACCGGTGCAATCAGTGCGAACCGGAAATGGGCGGTCTCAAGTAGTGATATGTTAGATTTTGACATAAACTGTCCTCCTTTTCGTGATAAGGAAATAATAAACGAAAAGCAGATGCCGTACCATTCCGAAATTATGTGGGAGGCAGTGGGAAAAAACAGCAGAGTTTCATGGCAGGCGGGAACGTGCCGTAATCCGAAATGGCTGAAGAAAGGATACCTTTGCAAGATGGAAAAAATCTTCGAGAAAGGAATCGGAATCAAAAAGAAGGGAAAGAAAATCAAATGGAGATGTAGATGCATGTTTAAGGATTCCAAGCCACAAGATTTTTTGCTGCTGAAACAGACGAATCCAAGCATAAAGAGTGGAGACAGCAATGGAAAAACGCTCACAAAGCTGTCGGATGGTAAGGGAATGCAGGAAATACAGCCGTAAAACTTTCAAAATAAAGAAAAGACTGTAGGAGCCATAAGGGATAAGATATGCCGGAAGGAAGGCGTGGGTGTGGTGACAGGAGGAGCAGATGAGTCTGAGAACGGTAAGATTAAGGACAACAGGAATACCATGCTTAAGAATAATAAGATCCCGTTCGTAAACGGCATGCAGAAAACAGCAGTGTCGTGCACCACAGAAGGGACAGGATTGTTCCTGCGGTTTCATGGAAGAAACTGACTCGGTAAAGAGTTCTGAATCAGATTTTTTTATAAATTTAAGGTTGCAAAAAAGTTCAAAATTTCTTATCATAAGGTTGTGTATAGATCACTCACTGTTGGTATGTGCGCAGAGAGAAGAAACGAACTTTGGTAGGGGCTGTTTCTTCTCTTTTTTCATGCACTTTTTATACAGGGTTACAGAAAAACTATAATGGTTCAAAGAGATAAGTGCATGATAAAAACGTGTCGCTACGAAGGACACGTTGTAATCAGAAGAAAAAATGGTTGCAGAAAATAAAGTGTAGTAATTGAGAAATCGGTGGTGATGATAAAAAGTCGCTTAACATTAGAGCAATGGTATTTCATCTGGAAGAACTGGATTATAAGGTCGGTGTTAAGGTTTATCGAGGGGTTCTTGAAAAGCTTAGAATACAGAAAGATCTGATGGAAATCTACGATGAATTTGATGAAGTCTATAAGGAAAGTGTGACGCATAAGAAAAAAGATGAAAAGGATTGAAGGAGATAATAAAGGGCTGGCTGATGCAGGTGTGTGTTGGCTGGCTTTTTCTGAATCGTGGGTGCTTGTTGTATCAAAGTTGTATTAAAGACAATGTGCAAGAGTAAATTACAGATTTGATTTTTTTTGGGGTGCAAAAAACGGAATTTACTTTTTCACTTTACGATCTGGTCTATTTCATATTTGTAAATCCTCTCCTAATAATTCGTGATAACGAAATAAAAGGTGTGATTTATTATGGATATGTGTAGTTCATTCAATGAAAACCATGTATTCGTATGAGTACTTTATATGAGGAAACATGATAATGAACAAAGGCGCATATGAAAATTTTGAACAGCTTGTATCGTAACCAAGGTATAAGTAAGAAAAATTGGGAAAAGAAGAGAGTTAAACGCAGTTCTGAAACAGGTTTATTGTGTTCTATTAGGATTTCAATAACAGTAGCGACATTGCTTTAAATGATTAATTCGAAGTATGGGAAATAGTCATTTGTGCACGGAACTAATACAGCTAAGGTTCTAAGGGGGACTTATATGAGCAGTAGATGTGGAATACGGAAAGAGAGAACATTGAATCGTGGACATTACAGAGCTTGAAGCTTGGTTCGCGGAAATACATAACGATATTGCTGCAAAGCTGCTTAAACACTGGAAAGTTGTCTCGTTAGACAGAACGTCATAACGAGCCCATTTTGGATCAAATTACTACTGAACATGTTAATTTTACTGGGTTTCAATCAATTCATCGTTATGTATATTCTAGAATCCATGCTGTAATGATAAGAATACATTGTACTAGACTTCAATCCAAGTCTCTCAAGCTCCGCTTTTGCCGTATTAATTAATGCTGCAAGTTCATTTTCCCTAGTGTAGATTCCTCCAGTTATAATTGATAGATTAATTATAACCGTGAGAAAAGTTATCCCGACTTTTTATAAAACACATCCTAAAATAACGTGGTTTGCTATGATATTTCAGGATAACTTAAAAGTCGGGATAAGTGTTGTGAGAGGACGGGAGTTAATCACTCCCTCCTACTCGATTTTTGGGATGACGGTCCGGAGAACTTTCATAGATTATGTTGGAACAAAATTTTTGGAAAATAGAATGATACATGTTAATGTAAAGACGATTAATTACAAACTGAACTCTCGATTAACAATTCAGCAAGAAAATATAAATTACATTGAAGCGTTGAAAAAATTAGGCAAATATTTTACAATATATATTACATAAATTAAGTAGGAGTTTCAACATGCCTTACAAGTTATGAAACCTAAGATTATAGGTATTACTACTTATGTTGAATCTTGGCATGTTCAATTAGCATTGGCTAAGAAATTGAAACAATTGTTACCGAGTGCAATGATTGTTGCAGGAGGGCACTGTGCTACTTTTTGTTATCGTGATATGTTGAGGGGTGGTGTATTTGATTGTGCCATTGCAGGTGAGGGAGAGGAAGCATTTGTACAACTGTGTGATTACTATATCAAAGGTCAGGGTGAGTTAAAGCAAGTTAATAATTTAATATATAGAGAGAATGATGATATAATAGTGAATGAGCGAAAGCGTATTGTTGATATTGAAGCATTGCCTTTTCCAGACCGGAATGTTCTTGAGCTAGATAAGTATAGTTATGCTTTTACTTTATCTACTTCAAGAGGATGTCCTGGACGGTGTATTTTTTGCTCTTCTCATGCATTCTGGGGAAATAAAGTTATCATCAGAAGTCCGAAAAATATTATCGATGAAATTGATGCAGTATATCAACAGTTTAAATTAACTGATTTTTTTGTTATCGATGATACGTTTACTCTAATTCCAAAACGTACGATTGAGTTTTGTGATTTACTCAATGAGTTAGGCGAGAAGTATAATGTTTCGTTTAAGTGGGGGTGTGAGTCAAGAGCTGATGTTGTCACTGAGGAAGTACTGGCTAAAATGAAACAAGCAGGTTGTGTCATGGTTCAGTTTGGTATGGAAAGTGGTAACGATGAGATTTTAAAATCAATCAAAAAGAACATTACATATAGTCAGCTTTATACTGCTGTTACATTGGCTCATAAAGTAGGATTAAAGATGAATGTCTCTATAATACTAGGGCACCATTTAGACACAAAGGAAACCATTGAAGAAACAATTAGTAAGGGAAAAGATATGAAAGAGAAGTTTGGTGCAAATGTATTATTCTCAATCAATACACCATATCCTGGAACAGAATTAAGAGAGTCAATTGATAAATTTGATCTTGAATTGTTATTTACGGAAGTAAGTAAGTTGCGTATCAATATTCCATCTTTTCGGAGTAAACTAATCAGTGAAAGAGAAGTAAATCAATATTTTGTAGAAGCACAATATATTAGTAGCTATCTTATTCCAAATTGATCGTAATTCAAGTTTGAAATCGGAAAGGAGTTTTATGTCATATATAGTTGATTTTGATGATGTACATAAAAGTTTTGGAACTAATTTGGTGTTAAATGGATTGAATTTTCATGTACAACAAGGCGAGATATTAGCGTTACTAGGTCACAACGGAGCCGGAAAAACAACAATATTACGTATTATATTGGGATTGTTAGAGATTAATTCGGGGCATGTCAAAGTATTTGGAAGTAATCCCATTAGTAAGAGAGAATGGAATAGAAAACAGATTGGTGTATTATCAGAAGATACAGGATTGTATGAATCTCTAACAGTTTTAGATAATCTGTATTTTTTTGCGGACCTCTATCAATGTAGTACTGTTGAGTACAAAAAGCGTATTGTCGATCTGCTTTCTATGTTTCAGTTATATGATAAAAAGGACACAAGAATTAAAGAATTTTCATCAGGAATGAAGAAAAAAGTAGCTTTAATTCGAACGCTATTTCATAATCCCAAATTGGTGTTGATGGATGAACCTGTGAACGCGTTGGATCCAATTAATATTCAGCTGTTGCATGATGAAATGAATTCGATGAGAGAAAAGTATGGTACAACATTTATCATCTCTACCCATAATCTGGATGAAGTTGTTAAAATCAGTGATTCAATTGTAATAATAAAAAATGGGCGGAGTGTACGAGAGCAATCCATACATTTAGATGGTTCTCTGAATATGCTGGAGACTCAGTTCTCATTACTGAATCTCAGTGAGGGTGACAAAAACAAAGTAAAAGAGATTCTGGATGGATTTCATTTAGGATGGAATTTGAAAGAAGAAAAATTATCAGTGAAAAATGCCAATGATTATATGATTTCTGAATTAGTACTGGCATTATCTAAAAATCATATAAGAATATGTGAGATACGGAAAGATCAATTTAATCTAGAAAGTCTTTATGTACAGATTGAAGAGGAGAATATAGATTATGAATTTGATAATTAGTAAGCAACTAAAAGAGATGTTTGTTGATAAAGCAATGGTCTTTTTTTTGATAGTTTCTATACTGATCGGTGGAATCGCAGCTCCAGTTATTAAAAAAGATTATTTTATGGTAACTGTTGCAACTATTTCTTTTTTGCTAATTGTACAACTAGCTCCAAGTTTATTTACCGAGGAGAAAGAGAACAAAACTCTAGAAACATTATTATCAACACCGATCTCCATGAAAAGTATATATAGGGGAAAGACATTATTTTGTTTTCTTACATGTGGATGTGTTTTGTGTTTGTCTATGAGCATTGGAGTTAGTATATCGTATATCAAATATTATGAATTTGTATACTCTCTTTTGGAGTTACTAATGATATGTGTCTTACTCCTATTAGGTGTTTATAATGCATCGAAGCAGGCAGTTTACTATTCGCTGTTATCAGATGATAGTAGAAGTTGTTCATTAAAAGTTATTGTTACTACATTACTGTATATTGTTTTGGCAGATGTAATAGCGGTACCTATCAATATTGATTTTACAAAACGCATGATACTAAGAGGAGTATATCTAGTGATTCAATTAATCATTGGTATTGTTTATTGGATTAAGACAAGAAAATATATGGATAAGGCAGTAATATTCTTATCTTTTCGGCTGTAGAGATTCATGAATTATGGGGGTGTAATGTGCGAATATTTTTTGTGATTTTAAAAAAAGAGTTTAAAAACTTTCAAGTACGAAAAGCGATGAAAAAGTGGTATTGCATGATGATCGCTATTCTTTTGATATTACCATTTGTTAAATACGATATAGCTATATTAAATACACATGAGAAGTCTTGTCTATATATTAGTATGCTATTAACGCTTTTAATACCAAATACATTATCACTTGATGTGATTGGTGGAGAAAAATATCATAGAACATTAATTACACTTATTTCAGCTCCTATAAAAATAAGAACGATTATTTTAGGTAAAGTTTCATTTATTACAATACTATCAGCGTTGTATGCATTTATAGCATTTATAATTACTAATTTGGAATTACGGTTGTTTTATAAAACTTCAATGCACAGTATTGGTTTGGAATGGAGCGAGCTACTTAACTTGTATCTCATGTTAATTTGTTTTGTCATTATTATCGCTTTTTTAGGTTCTATATTATCATTAACGATAAGAAACCTAAAGCTGAGTGGATATTTTGTATCAGTAGTTGGAATCGGGATTGTATTGCTGATTTATAAGGCAGCTAATATGAGTAAACTATATATGAATTACTTTTTACTTACAGCAGAACTCGTGGTAGTGATATTGTTCTTTATTAGCTCTTTTGTGACAAAACAAAGAGTTATGAAAATAATAAATTAATGAAAGTAGTAAGGAGGTTAAAATAATTGATTAGTGTATGCTGATTAGTTAGAGAGAGTATGGAAGACGTTATTATATGTGTAGTATCTTTTGTAATTGGGTTTATGGTGGTAAGGATAATTCGAATGCGAAAAAAGAAGAAATAATAAAACGAAGTATAATTTGTAGGAAGTTGTAAAACTCTTCTTTAGACATAATGCGGGGAACCATACCATAAATAAGTGGAGTTCTACTAAATTTAGGATCAGATAGAAATATAACGTAACTAAGATGTTTATGAATAAGCCAATATTCCTAATATTACGGGATATATTGGCTTAATTTATATAATTTATTGCAAATGTACACATATATTCCGTAAGTGCTTCAACACTATTTGTTTCTCTGGAATCAATGATATCAATAATTCTATGACTTTCTAAATCGACCATAACTGTTCCATATGTGTATCGTTTTCGGAAAGCGAAATCATCCACACAAACTTTTGTTATAAGAGATTTATCCACAATGGCTGGCATTTTTTTAAACAGGTCACAGATGCTGCTTTTACTTGTTATAATTCTATTTGATTTTAATAATGTTTCTGCACTAACCGAACTTAATTTAGTTGAAGTAAATAAAATTTTATCAATTAACCGTTTTGTTTTTTGGTTAGGAGCAACAAAGTCAAAACGCTCTGAAAAAGTTTTATGACTGCATTGTGGATTATCACAAAACATTTTTCTTACACTAAGGAGCAGAATTGTTTGTTTATCCTGTAAGGAAATATCCTGAATTTCTCGCTGATAGGTAGAATGGACGCTGAATGATGAATGTCCGCAGTATGGGCAATTCATTTTTATAAGTTAATATCAACTAACCTTGGAAAGAACCTATTTATAGCTTACGATCATAATAGATAAGTCCAATAAGTTCTAATAAATTACGAAGACCGAAAAACAGTATCCCCACCAATAATATTCTTTTAAGTGGGAAGAGTACTTCTTGTATAACTTGTGAGAATACAGGCAACTGAATTATTTTTCAATTATAATCATTTTATCATATTCCTTGTTTCCCTTTCGGTCTTATTGCATTTGTCCCAATATTCCTTTAATAAATTTATGAATTCTTTGTTTGAATGTAGAAACTCTAAATCAGGACTGCTTTCCAAATTGGATAGCAGCGTGCTAAGCATTCTTGTACGGAAACGATCCAGTTTCATATGAAGTTCTTCCTCTGATGGAGACTCTCCATAGTTCATGTGGTTGTACAAACTGGAATTTTTTGGAGTCCAGGGCTTCATGAGTGTTTTTAACATAGATTTCAAAATAGTAATACTTTCATCGACATCTTTTCTTTTTTGGGCTATTTGAAGTGGAATTACATATGCATTATAATCCCATAGCTCAAACTGACTTATCATTTCTTTAAATGCATTTGATAATTTTTCAACTTTTTCATCATCTCCTATTTTTAATTCAACATCTACTAAGCTAAAAATAGTTATTTGTAGTTCATTGATTCCCCTTAATAATTTCTGTTCCAGAATATTTGCAGCTTCAACCAGTTGATTTTGTTCTTGTAAAAGCATAGCTTGAAGTTGCTTTTTGTCTAGTGCAGAACGTTCAGGCAGTAAGTCCAAAGTTTGTTGTGCTTTTTCATATTCTTTTTTCTTAATGTATTTAGAGATTAACATATAATGAGCTTTATTACGAGCTTTTTCATCATCACATTTGGCTGCGCGTTCATAAAAGGATAGAATTTGTTCCTCATAAAATTCTTTATGTTCTATTTCTGCGCCATACATAAATAATGCACCTTCTAAAATCGTTGCCATAGTTTCGATGAGTTCCCCACTATTTGGATATTCTTTGACTTTTTCATTTGCCATATGAAATCCACTTTCATAGCCGTTTTTTTCCATGTTTTTAATAATTTGCGTACTAAATTGAGCAATCTCATGAGTTGTTAAACTTTCTTCAAAACAAAGTAAAGTATTTAAATCTATTTTTAGAGTACGTGCCAGAGGGGGTAATAAAGAAATATCAGGATAACTTGTACCCTTTTCCCATTTGTTTACTGCGGGCGCAGATACGCCAAGATAATTAGCTATCTGTTCTTGTGTAAGTTCTAGTTCTTTTCTTTTATTTCGAATGACTAAGTTAATGGGCATAGTAATACCTCCATGTTTATACAATTTCAGGAAACAGGAAAAGGCCTTTTCTAAACATATTCTAGCAAGAATAAGTGTGGAATACAATTGAGCATTCATTAAATATTACGACAGATTTTTAACCAGTAGTTAAAATAAAGATTTCTTATTGACTTTCACACTATGTTATACTCTATAGTTAAGATGAGCTAATGTTATCAAAAGGGGCTGTTACACTAATTACTGATATGCTCCCTTGTTCCTCATTTTCGTTTGCCTGCTTTTTCATTGTCTCATAGGCATATTTTGTGTGCAGTAATAATTGTGAAACTATGTGCGTTAATTGTTAAAATACAGGCATCTACATTTACATACCAGTTCTTTCCATGCCTAGTGATATGCGCATTCTCTGACTTTATCTTGGTCTTACACCAATCAACAATATTATCTGTATCCAAAGAAAGATTGTTTTTAATTCGTGTAACTCCCATTTCAGTAGTATGTATTTTCTCGATATTTTGAAGTAGTTCATTATTTGTATTCATTATGTTCAGTATATCCTTTCAATATTATCACCTTTCCAAAAATGTTTTTTAACCTATAATCGATGGAAAGAGTATTTGCCCATTGAATCAGTAAAAAATATCCAATCAGTACCCTGTGGGAAATTTAAAGTGAACTGTATCATGTCATTCATAGAATTACTGCGTCTACTGCAGTATGTTATAAATAATAATAGTAAAGACATAGTCCACTGTTTGAACTATGTCTTTTATCTGATGGAAATTCTTCCTTTATCATTTTATAGATCACATTAAAAATCCTGTTAATTAATTGAGCTTACGATTTTTATCAGTAGTAAAAATTCTTGCATCAACAAGTATTGTATATAATCTGGGATGTTAGTATCATCAGCTACTGAATAAATAATCTTCCCACCATTAATATAGCAAATTTTATATATTTAGTCAATCATGAGCTCTTTGAGCATTACCTTAAGATTATTTTAAATAGGGTTCCTGATGTATGTGGCATGGGCGGTATTTGCTCTAAGCAATATATTGTTAAGGCAGATGATTGCATGATTCTTTATGTAAGTAGTAATGAGCTTCCTTTGAAAAGAACTTTTATTTGATCAAAATATCTATAATTTAATAATATTATTACAAAAAATAGGTTAAAAATGTACTATGAATATTAAAATCGTACGGTTTTGGTTGTGTAAAATACCTGTTAAAATACCAATATACAGTTGTATAAAAAAATTATATATGCAATTTTATGGAGGATTAGGATATGAAAAAGAAAATGTTAGCTGCACTATTAACCGTAACAATGGTAGCTTCTCTTTCGGCATGTGGATTGAAAACACCGGAAAAAACAGAAGTTACAAATGAAACCGAGACCGCAACTCAAACAACGACTGAAACAAAAAGCGATGATACTGCTGCAATGGTAACACTTGTTTATGCAGAAGTTAATCCGCTAGATACGATCGTTGGTCAAACTGACACTGCTTTTAAAGAAAAAGTAGAAGAACTTTCAGGTGGAGAAATAAAAATTGATCTTCAGGCGAGCGGTGTTTTAGGTTCAGAAAATGATGTGCTTGATACAATGCTTGGCGGAGGAGGAACTATTGATATGGCTCGTATTTCCGCATTTGCTCTCACAAGCTACGGTGGAGAAAAATCAAAACTTTTATCCGTACCTTACACCTTTGTAAGCCGTGAACATTTTTGGAATTTTGCAACATCTGATTTAGCAAAAGAATTTCTTGTTGAACCACATGAAAATGGCAGCGGTATTACAGGTTTATTTTATGCAGAAGAAGGCTTTCGTCATTTCTTTACTGTAGAACCGGTTAATTCATTAGAAGATTTAAAAGGTATGAAGCTTAGGGTTTCTAATGATCCAATTATGAACGGTATGGTAGAAGGTCTTGGAGCATCCCCAACGGTTGTGTCCTTTGGAGAACTTTATTCTGCATTACAAACAGGTGTAGTTGACGGAGCAGAACAACCAATCGCAAACTATAAATCGAACGCATTTCAGGAAGTTGCACCAAATCTTATTCTGGATGGACATACACTTGGAGCTGTTCAGGTAGTAATTACGGATGCAGCTTGGGATAGCCTATCAGATGAGCACAAGAGTATTATAGAAGAAGCTAGCAAATATGCATCAGAATATAATAGAAAAATTTCTGAAGAGGCTGAAAACAAAGTTCTTGAAGAGCTAAAAGCAGATGGTGTTAACATTGTAGAGGTTACTGATATTACACCATGGCAGGAGGCTTGTAAAGATATTATAGAAGCATCTACAGCAGATAATAAGGAACTGTATCAACAGATTCTAGACATGCAATAAATATAATTTCATTAGTTTACAAGATACAGTTAACGAGATGAATATCTATGGGCATAGAGGAGGAAAAAAGCCTTTGTGCCCGTTTTTTGAGGAGGTAAAATATGCCAGAAATCTTTTCTAGAATAGATAAGATAAAGCCAGCTTATGATATGACATATAAATTTGTGCTTTTCTTATGTAAGATTCTTTTGGTCATTGACATTTTAATTACCAGCTTTTCAGTAGCTGGAAGATATATATCCTTTATTCCTGATCCATCATGGAGTGAGGAAGTTGTTTTGACATGTATGGCTTATATGGCTGTTCTTTCTGCCGCATTAGCAATCAGAAGAGGTGCACATATCCGTATGACAGCCTTTGACACTTATTTACCCAAAAAAGTTTTGGGAGTTTTAGACATTATTGCTGATTTAGGAGTTTTATTACTTGCAATAATTATGATTGTAGTAGGATGGAATTATGCGGTAGGAATTGGTTCAAAGGGAACTTATGTAAGTATGCCTTTTCTTTCGAGATTCTGGATGTATTTTCCCGTTCCGTTAGCAGGTGTGGCAATGTTTGTATTTGAACTGGAGTCTGTATATAATCATGTAAAATCATTTTTTATAAAGGAGGTTAAATAATGTCTAGTGAAAGCTTAGCAATTTTAATATTACTTGGAAGTTTTTTTGTTTTGATATTATTGAGATTTCCGATTGCCTATGCAGTAGCCCTTTCTTCTTTTTTATGCCTATTATACCAAGGGTTGCCACTTACTACGATTTGCCAGCAAATGGTAAAAGGTATTAGCTCCTTTAGCCTTATGGCTGTTCCGTTTTTTATTACGATGGGATGCTTGATGGGATCAGGAGGTATTTCAAAAAAGCTGATTGCCTTGGCAGATGCTTGTGTTGGCTGGATGCGAGGAGGAATGGCAATGGTTAATATTGTTGCTTCTTATTTCTTTGGGGGAATTTCAGGCTCTGCATCTGCAGATACTGCCTCTTTGGGTACCATATTGATACCTATGATGGTAGATCAAGGATATGATGATGATTTTTCAACTGCGGTTACGATTACATCATCTTGTGAAGGACTTTTAGTTCCGCCAAGTCATAATATGGTTATTTATGCTACAGCGGCAGGTGGGATATCTGTTGGAAGCCTTTTTTTAGCAGGATATTTACCTGGCGCATTACTTGCATTAAGTCTAATGGTAGGATCTTATATTATTTCAGTAAAAAGAAACTATCCTAAAGGACAGAAATTTAGTATGAAGAATTTATTGAAACAGCTTAGTGTTTCATTCTGGGCTCTTGCTGCAGTATTAATCGTTGTATTCGGTGTTGTTGGTGGTGTTTTCACGGCTACTGAATCAGCAGCAATTGCTGTTATTTACAGTTTAATTGTCAGCATATTTATATATAAGGGGCTTGACTGGAAAGGTGTGTGGAATGTATTTGAAGATTGTGTTAATACATTGTCTATCGTATTAATTTTAATTTCAACTTCAAGTATTTTTGGCTATTGTCTGACACGTTTGCATGTACCAGATTTAGCAGCAAATGCAATTATTGGTATGACAGATAATCCGATTATCTTAGCGTTATTAATAAATCTGATACTTTTTGTGTTAGGCTGCATTATGGATATGGCTCCAATTATATTAATTGCTACTCCAATTTTATTTCCTATTGCAACTTCAATTGGTATTGATCCAATTCAATTTGGAATTATGTTAGTATTAAACTGTGGTATTGGTCTGTTAACACCTCCTGTTGGCGCAGTATTGTTTATTGGCTCAGCAGTAGGAAAGGTGCCGATGGAACGTGTTGTGAAAGCTACATTACCATTCTACCTTTGCATGATAATTACACTTTTACTAATTACCTTTATTCCGGAAATAAGCCTGTGGCTTCCATCTGTTTTAGGATAATGAATCATGAAATATAAATATAAATATAAAAACTCTACCGCTGATTTTTGGCAGTTATCGATGTATTTTATATATGGTTCAATGATAGGCATATGTAATACAATTTTTACAGCAGCTATGATACTATTAGCAATAAGAATATGGAGTGATGTAAGTAGCTTTGTTCGAATGCTTTTGGCGCTTTCAATATTCTTGTTTCCCATTTTTCAACCATTAGGAATTTATATAAGAGCAAGAAAACAGGCAGCAGCTTCCAGGGAAATAGAAATCAGCTTTGATGATGGAGGAATTCGTGTGAAATCGGATCAAACGATTTCTGATTTGGATTGGAAAAGTATTAAGAAGGTATCTAAAAAACCTAATATGCTTGTTATATTTTCCACTACAACACGAGGTTTTATATTAACAAATAAAGTATTAGGAAGACAAAATAATGAGTTTTATCATTATTTAGTATCAAAAATGAATCACTAAGAAATCATATTATCATATAATAAAGCCGTATTTACGGCTTTTTTGTATTATAATATGATTAAAGTTTGGTATAATTAAAATATCATATTACGAAGGGAATAAACGGATGAGTGCAAATGAGCGCAGGAAAAAAGTGGATAACAAGTGGATTTCTTTATCCCTAAAGAAAAAAATTCAGGTTTTTACCGGGGTTGTGTTTCTGATCATTTCATTATCAGTAATCTTTGATATCTGGGTAGTAAATTTTTCGTTGAATGATTTTAGAGTTATATTAGACGATAATGCGAAAAGCAGTGATCTCATTGATACGATTGAGGCAGAAAGTAGTTGGTTTGAAGCTTATATCAAACATCCAAATGAGGAGAACCACAAAGAGATGGAAGATGCCATTGACCAGACGAAGAAAGCTGTTTTATCACTGCCAAGTGATTATTCATCTATGAGTATACGAAGGTATGCAAAAACATGGTCAATTAAAAATAGCTATGCAAACTATATAGAGAAGAGAGATACCGTATTAGGAATGAATGAAAGTAACCCCGAATATATTAAGCAGTTATATAAAGTATATGATATGCAAGCATATTTACATGATTATGCAAGAAGCCTAATGCGATATTCGCTAGAAGATGGTAAAGCCGTCTATGTAAAAAAAGTGCGCAGCTTACGAAAGCTTCCATTGGTGGTGATCTTAAGTGGAATTATGTTATTTAGTGTAATGATTAGTTTGTCCGGTTTAATGAATAAAACTATGATTATTCCAATTATGAAGTTGGTGAATGTATCAAAAGAAATAGCCTCCAATAATTTTTTTACGGATGATGTAAAGGTCAATAATCAGGATGAAATGGGTGATTTGGTCAATGCGTTTAATAAAATGAAATACGCAACAGGACAATATATAACAACGATGGAAGAGCGAAGAAAAATGATGGATTTACTGCATAAGGAAGAATTGGAAAAAATAGAGGCCGAGAAAAACTTAGAGACAGCGAACCTTGAATTACTAAAGAGCCAGATAAACCCACATTTCTTATTTAATACGTTGAACGTGATTGGTGGTATGGCTAAACTGGAGGATGCAGACACAACCGAAAAGATGATAAAGGCTTTGAGTACAATATTTCGATATAATCTAAAAACACCACAAAGCGAAGTTGTGCTTGCGCAAGAATTACAAGTAGCCGGGGATTACATGTATTTGCAGAAAATGCGCTTTGGAAGCCGTATTGATTATAGTATTAAATGCAAGGTGGACAAGGACTTAATTATGATTCCCTCATTTTGTTTACAGCCCCTACTGGAAAATTCAATCATACATGGAATTTCTAAAAAGGAAGAAGGCGGCAAAATTTTTATTGATATCCGTATGAAAGCTGAAAAAATAATTATAACGATAGTAGATACCGGTATTGGTATGACACAAGAAGAATTAGAAAGCTTAAGACTTGCAATCAAACAAGGGACAAACGGAAAAATCGGTATTGGTTTAGGGAATATTTATAAAAGAATAAAAAGAATGTATTTTGATGGAGATGTGAAGTTGCTTAGCAGGAAGAATCAAGGAACAATAGTCAGGGTAGCCATACCGCATAAAAATCGGGAGGGATAACATGTATCACATGCTAATTGCAGATGATGAGCCAATAGAAAGAATGGTTATATGTAAGACCGTGAAGGCAAAATTCAAGAATCAGTTTGAAATCGTACAGGCAGTAAATGGCAGAGAAGCCATTGAATTGTTTAAAGAAAAAAAATTTCATATTGTTATTTTAGATATTGAAATGCCAGGAATTACAGGGCTTGAAGCAGCAGAGAAAATAAGAAAAATGGATAAGTATTGCAATATCATTTTTTTAACCGCATATGATGACTTTAGCTATGCTAAAAAAGCGATTACAATTAAAGCCTTAAATTATTTATTAAAGCCCAGTTCAGAAGACGAAATTGTTTCTGTAGTGAATGAAGCTATCAAAATGCTTGGTGAGCAGGAGGAAAGTGACACACAAAAAGGATTAAAAAACAAAGAGACATTTGATACGACAAATGATAAATTGGAATATGAACGTATTAGTGTAGTGCGAGAGGAAATTTTAAGATTTATTAAAATGCATTATATTGAAGAAATTTCTACACAGGATGTTGCTGAAGCTATGAATTATTCAAATGCATATTTTTGTAAACTATTCAAGCAAAGCTTTGATAAAAGTTTCACAACGTATCTTACGGAGTATCGAGTAGAGAAAGCAAAGCAGCTTCTGATTGATATTACTATTAATGTAAAAGAGATTAGTGATAAAGTTGGTTATAAAGATTCCAACTACTTTGCAAAAGTATTTAAACGTGTAGTTGGTGTGACACCAAGTGAATATCGAATGATTGTATTGGGAAAATAATTTGAAAATTAGTTAATGGGTGATAAAATGAAAAAAATAGGATTAGGAATTGCATTGATTATAATTATTACAATAATAGCAATTATTCAAAACAATGAGAAACAAAATGTTTTGGAACCTGAATATGTATTTACTTATGCGGAAAATCAGCCGGAAAATTACCCTACAACGTTGGGTGGTCATAAGTTTGCTGAATTAGTAGAGGAAAGAACCAATGGAAGAATTAAAATTATGGTACAGGCCGAAGGCATTTTAGGAGATGAAAAGGCAGTAATTCAGCAAATGCAATTTGGAGGAATTGATTTTACAAGAGCTTCTCTATCAACATTATCAGAGTCAAATCCTAAGCTAAATGTATTGCAGATGCCTTATCTTTATCAGGATTCTAAGCATATGTGGAAGGTATTGGAGGGGGAAATAGGAGATGAATTCTTAAACTCATTTGCAGGTTCCGATTTGGTGGCTTTGTCTTGGTACGACGCAGGAGCACGTAATTTTTATAATACCAAACGTCCAATTAAGTCATTAGAAGACATGAGTGGATTGAGGATTCGGGTACAAGAGTCAGACTTAATGATAGATATGGTAGAAGCGTTAGGTGCAGTTGCAGTGCCAATTGTATATGATGATGTATATTCTGCTCTGGAAACAGATGTAATAGATGGAGCTGAAAACAATTGGCCTTCGTATGAAATAAAAAGTCATTATGAAGTAGCAAAATACTATACAGTTGACGAACACACGCGTGTACCGGAGGTTCAGCTATGTGCAAAATCTACTTGGGATAAGCTTTCAACTGAGGATCAGGAAATTATAAGTGAATGTGCAAAAGAATCGGCATTATATGAAAGAGCGTTGTGGATAGAAAGAGAAAAGCAATCACAGAAAATTATTTCAGAAAATGGAGTAGAAGTAGTCGTGCTTTCAGCAGAAGAAAAAGAAAGATTTAGGGAAGCAGTAACAAAAGTATATGAAGAATATTGTGGAGATTACATGGATATGATAGAACAAATAATTAAAGAAGGTACTCAATAAGTTGAAAAATTAGTGAAGTAGTGGTAAAATTTCTTGTCTGTTGGACAAAAATCACATATAATTACAAGAAGTAAACATGAAAATGTCATTAATTTATGATTGGCGGAAAGGAATCGATAGAAATTTAATAATTTCACAGGGAGAATAGAATGAAAAGAGTAAAAAAAATCGTAAGTCTTTTCGTTTACTTTGCAGCAGGCATAGTGATAACAAAGATTTTTGAATACACAAAACTTTTGGATAAATTATCAGGAGATGCCATGTTGGCAATTGTATGTATTGCTTTTTTGTTTGCTATTATATATTACTTTAAAGAATTAAAAAAATAATATTGAATATAAAAATTTTGGATATGTTATGAATGAGAACTTCATGCAGGATTATATCAGTACATGGCTCGTTACAGATTCAACATCTTTCATTAAGTTGCAGTAAAAAGTATAAAAATGACATTCACCAAAGTATTATTAAGATTATACATATCGACGTATAGAGTGTAATAGCGAGACTTATAGTAAAAATCTACATTTATATGCCAATAATTGGTAAATAAAAAATGTATATTAATGCAGATTAATAGGTTGACAATATTCGATCTATATTTTAGACTTAATACTAGATTTCGTTTCAATGGGGTAGCTATACTAAAAATTGAACTAAAGGAGAAAAGACTTTGAAAAAGAGATTAAGAACACAGATCATTGCAGCATTGGCAGTATTACCTTTGCTGATAGGCATATTGATGAATTCTGCCTATACTGTGACAGCTGCCGAAGGCGAAGCTTCTGCACAAACAATCAATGAAGGCGAAAGTGAACAAAATGATAATGTATTTCGAGTAGGGATGGAAGCAGGGTATCCTCCATTTAACTGGACACAAAGTGATGATTCAAATGGTGGGGTAAAAATTGATGGAAATGAAGAATATGCAGGTGGCTATGATGTTGAAATAGCTAAGATAATTGCAAAACAATTGGGAAAAGAGCTGATAATCGTAAAAACCGAATGGGATGGACTTGTTCCGGCACTTCAATCAGGAAAAATAGATGCAATTATAGCAGGTATGTCCCCCACGAAAGAAAGAAAAGAAACGATAGATTTTACAGATATTTACTATAAATCAGATTTGATCATGGTAGTGCTAAAAGGCGGAAAGTATGAAAATGCAAAATCCATACAAGACTTTTCTGGAGCTAAGATCACTGCACAATTGAATACCTTTCACTATAGTGTAATCGATCAGATTGATGGTGTTTTAAAACAAACGGCTATGGATAATTTTCCTGCGATGCGAGTTGCTCTTCAGTCAGGGATTATAGATGGTTATGTATCGGAAAAACCGGAAGGTATCAGTGCCTCATCTAAGAATAAAAATTTTGTAATGGTTACATTTGAGGATGGATTTGTTACAGACGAAGAGGATACGGCGATTTCTGTCGGAGTGGCAAAGGGAAGTGAATTAACTGGAAAGATTAATGAAATTCTTTCGGGAGTTTCACAAGAAGAGCGTCAGCAGCTTATGGATGAAGCGATAAAAAACCAGCCTGGCTCAGATGCAGAGCAGACTAGTCTTTCTTGGGTAGTTAGTATTATAAAAGATAATGGTCCAATGTTTATCAGAGGTGCGGGAATGACCTTGTTAATTTCTATGGTAGGAACAGTTCTTGGATTTTTGCTGGGTTTAATGGTTGGTGTTATTAAGACGATTCCAATTCCTCTTAAGAAAGGGAAAAGAATTCTTCAGAAAGTGATCAATGCAATGCTTTCTATCTATGTTGAAATTTTCAGAGGAACACCAATGATTGTACAGGCTATGGTAATCTATTATGGCTCTGCTCTGGCTTTCGGAATACATATGAATCCGGTTGGAGCTGCAATCTTTATTGTTTCTATTAATACGGGAGCTTATATGTCTGAAATTATCCGTGGTGGAATTGTTTCTATAGATAAGGGGCAATTTGAAGCGGCGCAGGCTATTGGAATGAATCATTTTCAGACTATGAGAAATGTTGTTCTTCCACAGGTAATCAGAAATATTTTGCCTGCGACTGGAAATGAGTTTGTTATCAATATAAAGGATACGTCGGTTTTAAATGTAATTGCGGTCACAGAGCTTTATTTTCAAACAAAGTCAGTTGCAGGAAATAACTTTAGATATTTTGAATCTTTCTTTGTTGCATGTGTCATTTATTTTGTTATGACATTTACCGTTACAAGAATACTCAGATACATTGAAAAGCGTTTAGATGGCCCGGCCAATTATTCAATGAATCAAATTCAGGTATAGTTGCAAATAGGAGGAAACGAAATGGAAAAAGTAATAGAAGTACAGCATTTAAGTAAGGTTTATGGCACTCATGAAGTACTAAAGGATATAGATTTTTCAGTAAATATGGGAGAAGTAGTATGTATCATCGGTTCCTCAGGCTCTGGAAAATCAACGCTTCTTCGCTGTATTAACCTTTTGGAAAAGCCGTCCGGTGGACAGATTATATACAAGGGCGAAAATATACTGGATGATAAGCACGATATCTTTAAATACAGAACAAAACTAGGTATGGTTTTCCAACAGTTCAATCTGTTCAATAATCACAATGTACTAAATAATTGTGTTGTAGGTCAGGTGAAGGTTTTAAAACGTACCCCAAAAGAAGCAGAAGATGTGGCAATGAAGTTTCTTAAAATAGTTGGAATGGAACAATATTTGAAAGCCAAGCCAAAGCAGCTTTCTGGAGGGCAAAAACAAAGAGTTGCCATAGCCAGAGCGCTTTCCATGGAACCGGATGTAATGCTTTTTGATGAACCGACATCTGCACTGGATCCTGAAATGGTTGGAGAAGTTTTGAAAGTCATGAAAAAGCTTGCAGATGAAGGACTTACAATGCTTGTAGTAACCCATGAGATGGGATTTGCAAAGGAAGTTTCTGATCGAGTTGTGTTTATGGATCAAGGAGTGATTGTTGAGGAAGGAAGTCCGGAACAAATCTTTAATCATCCGACACAGGAGAGAACAAGAGAATTTTTAAAACGCACTTTGTCATAATTTGTAGATTTAATCTGACAAAGAAGCAGTAATAATATATTGATAACTGATCGTGTAATAATAATAGATACAAAACCCAACGAGCTTCCAATGATGCGAATCAAGTTGGGTTTTTTATTTATGTTTAAATCTTAGTAATAGTAAGTAACGTTGATATGATATAATACATATGAATAAAAAACAAAGCTTATTGTAATTTAAAAGCCATGTTAGAGTAAAGTAGTGATGAATGAATGCCGACGCTGCTGATTGGCAAAAGAAACACATAAGATATAAAATATATTAAATGATTAGCAAGTGGGAGGACTGTAAAATGAGGATTATACATTGTGCGGATTTACATCTGGATTCAAAAATGGAAACAAACCTTACAAGCGAACAGGCAAAGGAAAGAAGATATGAAATACTGTCAACCTTTGAGAATATGGTAGAGTATGCAATAAAGAATGAAGTTAAGATTGTTATAATTGCAGGAGATTTATTTGATACCGCACAAAATCAGCAAAAAACAATAAAGAATCGTGTTTTAAACGCAATTAGGAATGCGGGCAATATTGATTTCCTATATTTGCAAGGAAACCATGATAAGGATGATTTTTTCAAAAGTTTATCGAAACGACCAGATAATCTAAAATTATTTTGCCAGGAATGGTCCGGTTATACCTACGACAATGTAGTCATAACCGGTATTGAATTTGGAAAAGAGGATAACAGCGGTATTTATTCAGAATTAATTCTAAATGAGAATGAAATTAACATTGTTGTGATGCATGGACAAATATCTGGGTATCGCACGGACAATAAGGGGGAGCTGATTTGGCTGAATGCGTTACAGAATAAGTATATTGATTATTTGGCTTTGGGCCATATTCATGAATATAAATGTGAAAAGCTGGATTATAGAGGAGTTTATTGTTATTCCGGCTGTTTAGAAGGCAGAGGATTTGATGAATGTGGGAAAAAGGGCTTTGTTGTATTGGATATTGAAAACCATCAGATTACCTCAAAGTTCATATCACAGACAAAAAGGACTTTGCATGAAATACATGTTAATCTAGCCAATATGATTGATTCGGATAAGATAATCGAAAAGGTTGAAAATGCAATTCAAGAAATTCCTAAAAAAGATTTATTAAAAGTAGTGTTGGAAGGGGAAATTTTGGAAGAGACAGAGATTGACAGTTCCTATATCGAGCAGAAAATGAAAAGCCGCTATTATTTCTTTAAAATAGTGGATAAAACGGAATTAAAAATCGACTATCTAAAATATGAAAATGATATTTCTCTAAAAGGTGAATTTATAAGAAAAGTCAAGAGTTTAAATACTACCGAGGAAGAGAAAAGTAAGATTATTATGATGGGAATTAGAGCATTGGTTGGAAAAGAGGTGAAAGAATGAGATTGATACGCTGCTATATAGAAAATTTTGGAAAGTTAAGCAAGTTTAATTATGAATTTAATGAGCGCTTGAATGTAATTGAAGAAGAAAACGGATGGGGAAAAACAACTCTCGCCGCATTTATGAAAGCAATGTTTTTTGGTATGGAATATAAAATGGGTAAATCAATTACAGAACGTAAGCGCTATATGCCTTGGAACGGCAATCGATTTGGCGGCTATTTAATCTTTGAAATGGAGAACAAGCAATATAAGCTAGAACGATTTTTTGGAAAAAGAGATAAGGATGATACCTTTGCGCTTTATGATTTGGCGAGAAATACACTATCAGAAGATTTCAGCAGCAATATAGGGGAAGATATTTGGAAAGTTGATCGTGACTCATACGAAAAGACAGCTTTTATTACGTTGAATGAAAGTGATTTGCTAAACGATATCATATCAAGTAAACTTGGTGACATCGATGAGCAGGAAGCAGATATGGAAGCGTCGTCAAAGGCTCTTCAAATACTCGACAATCTAATTGTTCGGATTAAGCCCAAAAGAGGAAATGGCGGTCTTCTTGGAGAAAAACAAGAGAGAGCTGTTTTATTAAAGAGTGAACGAAAAGAATGTAAGGATAGTCTGGCAAAGATGGAAACCAACGAAAGATGGATTAGTGAAAAGGAACAAGAGCTTTTAGAAATAAATCAAAGGATACTTGCAATCGAAAAAGAACAGGCTAAATTTGCTTTATATGAAAAGAAAAAACACTATAATACCATTATGCAAGAGTATGACAGTGCCAAAAAGGAACTGGAAGCTGTGCAAGAATTTTTCAAAGGAAAAATTCTTACAGTGGAAGAAATGAATCGGCTGGAAGAGGAAACAAATGAATTTATCAATCAGAAAAGCAATGCAAACAGCTATCAATTAACAGAGGTGAATAAAAAAGAATTAGAGGATCTATCCAACCAATTTAAACAAGGTGTACCTAAATCTTATGAATTAGATGAATGCAACAGCATTTTAACTTCATTGTCAAATGAAAGAACAAAATTAGATACCTATGTTGTGTCTAGTGAAATGCAAAACAGTTTACAAACACTAAATACAAAGTATGGAAAGCTAAATCCGGATTCATTAATGATTGAATCTTATATTGAGGATTACAATCAGGTCATTAAGCTGGAATCAGAAGCAAATTCTATTAAAGCTGACATGGAGCATGTAGATAAGAAAATATCGGACAAGAAGAAAGAAAATATAGGAACTAAGGTATCTTCTCTTTTCTATGCAGGCATTTTATTAGTGGTAGCAGGACTATTTATAGCATTTCGATTTCCGCTTATTGGTATAGTTGCAGCGATTGCAGGAATTATTTTAGCAGCGATAGCGTTTGCTCGTAAAAAAAGCAGTATCGCCTTAAGCGATTCAACTTTAAAAGCACTTGCAAAAGAGAGAGAGCAATATTTAAATAAGTTTTCTCACGTTATGAAAAAAAGAGATGAATTAGCAGCTCCTTATACAGCATTTTTAAAGGAGATAGGTGACAATTCGGAAAATATATTTGCGGCATTAGCCAGAGCAAAGTCAGAATGGACGGAATACCTTAGATTAAAGAGTTTACTTCATGAAATTGAGCAAAAAGTGAGTGTGACGAAAGAAAGTGCCGATGAAAAAAAGGCAACAGTGGAGAAATTTTTAAGTAAGTATTATAATACATCTGTATTGAATGATTATGAGGAAGCATTAAAGGATTTAAGGAAAAAAATAACGCGTTATGAAGAGTTAGAACGCCTTGAGAATGCTTATCAAAGAGCAAATGAGATTGCGCGGGAGAAAGAGGCGTATTTAAAACCAATTTTATTATTTTATTATGATACATATCCTGATTCTGTTAAGAGAGCTGTATCAAAGATAAGAGAGTTATTAATCAAACATAAGGAAAAGCTAACAGTTCTTGAAAAGGCTCAGGCAATGAAAATGGATTTTGAAAAAAAGCACACTGTTTCAGATCTTGAAATGGTTGAATTACCCACAGATACACAAGAGTCTCTCGAAAAGGAAAAGCTAACTTATATGGATAAAAAAGAAGATATCATTAACGTGATTACTAACTATAAGAAAGATAATGATATTTTAAGCTTAAAGGCAGACAAAATGGAAGACATTGAATCAAGTATGCTGCAATGCCAAGAAGATATTGACAGTCTTCAAAAACAGATTGATTTGTTAACGCTTACAAAAGATTGTATGACCGATGCAAAAGAGGAACTTGCCGCAAAGTATATGGGGGACATTTCTGCATCCTTTAAAAAGTATATCAATGAACTTGATTCAAAGAAAACGGATAAATATCATATTGATATCAGACTAAATGTAATGCTTGAAAAGGAAGGTCAGCTTCATGACAGCAGTGCGCTTAGTAAGGGCATGAAGGATCTGATTCAAATATGTATGCGAATGGCCTTAGTTGAGGCAGTATATAAGGATGTCGATAAGCCAATATTAGTTTTAGATGACCCTTTTGTTAATCTTGATAACGACAGACTGAGTCATGCGACCTCATTATTAAAAAAGATTGGTGAAAGCTATCAGACAATTTACTTTATCTGTCATGATAGTAGGAGGGCAGTGTAATTCATCTTGACAAAAAAGGGGTACAATTATATGTTACATAGAACAATTGTATAAGCTATTTCAGTAATGTAGAATATAAGAAACAACAAAGATTACATAACCCTTAATGGAAGAGAAAGATGTTGCGTACTGAAATGGAGGATTGTATATGAATTTTAGACTTGATGGGAAAAAGGCTATTGTAACAGGTGGAGGAAGCGGATTGTGTTATAAAATTGCGGAAGGAATGCATGAGGCTGGAGCAGAGATTGTACTGCTTAGTGTAGGAGATGAGGTCGCTACAGCTGCTGAAGAGCTGGGAAAAAGTGGAGCATTAGTATATGCTGTCTCAGCCGATTTATCCGATATCAAACAGCTCAAGGAAGCATACGAAAAGTCGTTGGAATATTTAGGAGGTCATCTTGATATATTGGTAAATGGAGCCGGAGTTCAATACCGTTGTGAAGCGGCAGATTTCCCGATAGAACAGTGGGAGCGAGTGATCGGAATCAACTTAAATGCGGTTTTTTATATAGCTCAATTGGCCGGAAGAACTATGCTGAATCAGCATTATGGAAAAATCATTAATATAGCATCTATGACAGCCTTTTTAGGCAGTACGAATGTGTGCGCTTATACTGCCAGTAAAGGCGGAGTTGCTCAATTGACAAAAGCGTTGTCTAATGAATGGGCGGGAAAAGGTATCAATGTTAATGCGATCGCTCCTGGATATATGCAAACTGCTATGACTGCGGATATGAAAGAAAAAAATCCGGCACAGTATGAAGAAATTACTTCTAGAATTCCAATGGGCAGATGGGGGCAGGCAGAAGATTTAAAGGGAATAGCAGTATTTCTGGCCAGCGATGAAGCTTCTTATATCTCTGGAGCAATAATTCCAGTTGATGGTGGATATTTGGGTAAATAAAAGTAAATACAGAAAAAGAGCAGTAAAATAGATATGATAACTTCAAATATATCTAATTTACTGCTCTTTCTATTTTATATTCAGCTTGTCCATATAAGGACCAGTTGTTTTTCTTATGATTAAAGAGGGTTTTAAAATAATGCGTTCCGGTCTGGATTCATTGTCATTTAGCTGTTTCAGTATTAAACGAGCTGCTTCGCAGCTCATTTCTTCAGAATGCTGATTAATGGTAGTCAACTGTACATCATAAGAAGAGGCAAGTGCAATATTATCAAAACTGACTAACGAAAGATCATCTGGAAAGCGGATTCCTGCCTCTTTACAACCGTCCATAAAACCCAGTGAAGTCATATCATTAATGCAAAGCATAGCTGTTGGGCGCTTTTTTAAAGCCAAAAAGCTTTTAGAAAGCTCATATCCTGTTTCCATCTTTAAATCACTGTGGAAAACATACTCTTCAAAGAATGGGAGAGAGTAGTTGCGTAAAGCCTGCCGATATCCTTCGAATCGGTGTGTGGCAGCTGATGAGTATAAGTGACCTGCTATGAATCCGATTTCTTTATGACCTAATTCGATTAGATGAAGAGCGGCCTCATAGCCGGCCTGAAAATTATCGGTAAGGACAGAGTCTCCGTCATAGTCGGGAAAAATTCTATTTACCAGTACCTTTGGAAGGTTTAACTGTTTTAATTTATCCGATATCTCTTTGTTTTGAGCAGTAATCAAAATTAAACCGGCAAAGTGGAATTGCTCCGTCAACTGAATAAATTCAAGCTCGCGCTTAGAATCATATTCACTATTAAAAATCATTACCATATAGTTGTGGGCGGTTAGTAGCTTTTGGATGCCAAAGGCTAAATCAGCATAGAAAGGATTTCGCATATCACCCAAAATTAGTGCTATAATATTTAGTTTTCCTGTGCTTAGTCCCCGGGCAACGGTATTAGGCTGATAACCAACTTCTTCCACTAACTTAAGTACCTTATCGCGAAGAGCGTCGCTTACCCCAGGAGCGCCGGTAATAGATCGGGATACGGTAGCTTTGGAAACACCAAGCATTTCAGAAATATCTGCTATTGTGTATTTTTTATTTTTCATAGGAAATCTCCCCACTTACAAAATTTTGGTATCTATTTCATTATAACATGTTAAATAAAAAAGTGTAAACAGAGATGGCAAATTGAATTACTTAAAACGTGCCATCTCTGCATTAAAATTATTCACATTTTGTAAAGTACATTGAAATTCCCTGACCGCCGCCGATACACATGGATATCATAGCATCTTTTTTGCTGGTATGCATTAATTCATAGAGTACCTTTACCGTCAAAATACAACCGGTTGCTCCAATTGGATGTCCAATTGAGATACCGCCCCCATAAATATTTACTTTGTTCATATCAAGCTCTAAATCTCTTGATACGGCAAAGGCCTGACTGGCGAAAGCTTCATTAATTTCAAACATATCGATTTCCTTTAAGTCAAGATTAAGCATTTGCGCCAGTTTTTCGCTGGATAGTTTTGGAGCATAACCCATTAATTCTGCGTCGAAGCCCGCAACAGCATAGCCTTCTATCTTTAATTTGGCAAAAACGCCAAGTTGCTTTGCTTTATCCATAGACATTACAACAACAGCAGCAGCTCCGTCATTTAGACTGGAAGAATTACCTGCAGTTACGGTTCCATCCTTTACAAAACAAGGACGAAGCTTAGCAAGTTTTTCTACAGTAAGTCCTTCTCGGGGGCCTTCATCCGTATCAAAAACGGTTATATTGCCTTTGCGATCTTTTAACTCAACCGGTAGTATTTCATCTTGAAAGGTGCCCTCTTTGATTGCTGAGCAAGCTCGCTTGTGTGACTGAAAAGCAAATTCATCTTGATCTTGTCTGGATACAGAATAGGTATTTGCTACATTTTCAGCAGTGATACCGTTATGATTCTCATTTAATGGCCAAGTAAGAATATCAATGACACCATCTTCAAAATTTTTATGTCCCATACGGGCGCCCCAACGTGCATCCTTAACATAATAAGGAAGCTGGGAAATATTTTCTGTACCGGCTGCTACTACCACATCTGCAAATCCGGTCTGAATTTCCATTACAGCGTCAGCGATAGACTGTAAGCCTGATCCACATTGTCGGTTTACAGAATAAGCAGTGCATTCTTTCGGAAGTCCTGCTTTTAAACTAATCGCACGTGCGACAAAACCATTTTCTGCAATTTGACCTACTTGTCCAACAATTACTTCATCCACATCTTCCGGTTTGATTCCGGCTCTTTTTACTGCTTCCGAAACAACCATTGCCCCCATGTCAATAGCGGAAATATCCTTTAAACTGCCGCCGAAAGCTCCGACAGGCAAGCGTACACCACTTACAATTACAACATCTTTTAATCCGTTCATTTTTTCCTCCAATCTAACATTATAATAAAATATTTTGTTTTTTATATGATGTGATTATACAATCATACCGCCACCAACATTAATAACCTCAGAAGTAATATAAGAGGCTTCATCAGACGCCAGAAAAGCCACTAAATTTCCGACATCAGAAGGAGTTCCTGCGTATCCCATGGGAATTCTCTGCATCATACTTTCCCAAGCCGCACCGTCATTTATTTCTTTCAACTTTCGTGTCATATCTGTTTCTATAAAACCTGGACATATTGCGTTACAAGTGATACCTTTACGGGCATTTTCTCTGGCAGCAGTCTTGGTTAGACCGATAACACCTGCCTTGGCAGCGGCATAATTAGCCTGACCGATATTCCCAAGCCAACTGCCTGATGATATATTAATGATTCTTCCATAATTTTTGTCACGCATGTATTTCAATGCCTCTTGTGTGCCGAAAAAGGTACCGGTCAGATCAATTGAAATCACCGATTCCCAGTTCTCAATTGACATTTTGTGGAGCATGCTGTCTCGGTTGATGCCTGCGTTGTTAACCATGATATCCAAAGATCCAAATTTATCAATTGCGTAACTGATTAAAGCCTTTACCTCTTCTTGATTTGCAACATTCACCTGAAATGCACTTACTGTACCACCATCTGCTTCGATTTCTGCTATTGCCTCGATTGCAGGTTCCATATCTGCCAGAATAACCTTTGCACCTTCCTGGGCTAATTTTTTTGCAATGCCTTTTCCAAGTCCTCTGCCTGCTCCGGTCACGATTGCAACCTTGTTTTCTAATCTCATTATTTTATCCTCCTGATTCAAACTATTAAATAGACTTACTATACTTACTGTATAGTTTTGTTATATAAAATCTCTTTTAGGCCGAATGGATGTTCAGCCTGAAAAAGACTGGGGTGCATTTCTTTTAAATTAGGACTGATGATGGGTTTAAATTCCATCAAATCAAGAACCTGTGACTTTAAATCAATACCGGGAGCGATTTCTGTAAGCATCAGTCCATCCAGACATAATTCAAATACCGCACGTTCTGTAATGTAATGCATTTTTTGTTTTTTTAAACGGGCAATTTTTCCATTATATGATATCTGGTTTACTTGATTTACAAATTTAATAAGTGAGCCTTCTTGGTCTATATGTAATTTTTGATCATAAAAAGAACAAGATAAGCCTTTACCGGTAAAGGTGGAACAAAAAACGACATGTTTTGCATTTGTGGTAATATCAATAAAGCCTCCTGCACCGGTAGGAAGTGTTCCAAGCCTTGTAGCATTTACATTGCATTCTGAATCAATCTGTCCAGCGCCCATGTAAGTGACATCAACACCGGCACCATTATAATAATCAAATTGATCATCGTGTCGGATAAGGGCAAAATTGTTTTTGGCTATTCCAAAATCTACACCACCCATTGGAATTCCTCCGTAAATGCCTGATTCTACTGTTACAGTAACATCGTCAGCTATGCTTTCTTCTGCAATTATCGGTCCTATTACATCATTTGGTATGCCGGTTCCGACATTTAAAATATCATTTGGAGAAAGCTCCATCAGAGCACGGCGGCCAATCAATTTTCGCACTGTCAAAGCAAGCTTGTCAGATGAAGACACCGGAACCTTAATATCACCACAATATGCAGGATTAAAAGAAAAACTGTGAGTTTGACGGTGATCCTCCTCTGCATTAGGGCAAATCACGACAGCATCAATAAAAACCCCCGGAACAATAACACGTTTACAATGCAGTTCTCCGGATATGACCTTGTATTTCGCCTGGGCAATTACTTTTCCACCAAACTTCTTACAGGCCATGACAGCAGAAAATACCTCTAATTGCATTGCTTCTTCGTCTGTGGTCAAATTACCTAATTCATCTACATAAGTACCACGGATTATGACATAATCAAGTGGAATTGGGCGATATCTCATATATTCCTCCTGGTCGATCGTAACGATATCTACGATATCAGGAGCGTTTTTCGTAATCTCATTCATTCTTCCTCCATCAATTCTGGGATCAATGAAGGTTCCAAGACCAACCTTTGTTATTTTTCCGGGTTCTCCGCCTGCCATAGAGCGGTATAGCTGTGCGAATTGTCCCTGAGGAATGCAATAAGCTAAAATCTTGTTTTCGGCTATTAAATTCATCATTTTAGGCTGTAATCCCCAATGCCCCCCTATAATACGAGATAACATGTGTTCGTGCGCAAAATGCTGAATTCCTCTATCACGATCACTTTGACCGCAAGAATGAACCAAAGTAAGATTGTTAGGACTTCCTGTATCCAAAAAACGTTTTTCGATTGCCTTAAGTATGGTTTCTGATGCAGATACCATAGTCATACCAATGGTTGCAATGGTGCTGTTGTCATTAATTAAGGCAGCGGCTTTTTCACCGCTTAAAAATACTGGTTTTCTCATAAATCTATCCTCCTATTTTACAGAATTTTTATTCAAATTTTGAGTAATTATACGTTTGATTGCTCTTTTGTTGATTTTAGAATTAGGGGTAAGCGGAAGTGCCTTTGCAACGATAACTTTGGTTGGAATCTGGAACTTAGCCAATTGACTGCTAAGCTGTTTTTTAATCGATTCCTCTGTCATCAGAAATCCTTGTTCAGGAACGACCATTGCTGCCGGAACTTCTCCGTAAATTGCATCTAAAATGCCTACTACGGCCGCCTCACGGACTCCTTCTAAGTTATATAGTGCATTTTCAACATCAAAGCTGCAGATTTTTTCTCCACCACGGTTAATCATGTCTTTTTTTCGATCCACAATATAAAGGTACCCTTCTGGGTTAAAGTAGCCTAAGTCCCCGGTATCCAGCCAGTCGTTTTGAAACAGCTCAGTTTCCTGGTGATAATAGCCGGCTAAAACAACAGTTCCCTTTACGAAAATAGAGCCTATTCTTTGAGGGGGAAGACTGTTACCGCTTTCATCACATATTTTGAACATAACGCCTGGAATGGGATGCCCAGAAGAACAAATAAAGTTGCTCAACGCTGCATCATCCGGAAAAATAGAAGCAGGAGAAGAGGTTTCGGTCAGCCCGTAAACAGTACGAAATTGTGCATTGGGAAGCCAGTTATGCAATTGCAATATTTTTTGTTTTGGCATATTGCTGCTTCCACATGCAAGAATACGCAAAGATGGCAAGGATGTATATGAATCTGCCAGCTCAAGAAGCAGTGAAAATACGGTAGGTGAACCATGTAAAAAGGAAATCTGATATTTTTCAATCTCATATAGTACACGTTTTGCATTAAATAATTTGTGTAAATGAATACAGCCGCCGGTATAGATAAATAATCCAAATAATCCAATAAGTCCTGTAACGTGATAGATTGGAACCGGAATTATGGAAGTGTCATTGCTCGTAATGTGAAAAATTTTTTGATATACGGCAACAGCATGCATGATGTTATAATTCGTAATCATCACGCCTTTACTGCGCGAGGTAGTTCCAGAAGTAAACATAATAATAGCAGTATCTGCTGCACGAGCCGTGCAGCTCACAGCAGTAGTGAAATAATTTTCTTCAGAAAGAGGCAGTCCGCAATTTTCATAATCACCATTTACGCATATTGTAAAATAAGGCAAGCTGTCAAAGGAAGGTTCAAACCATGTCTGAAAGCTCTGGTCCAGTATAATTCCAGTTAGATTTGATTTGCGTATCAGGGAAAGAATCTCCTCTTTTTTGTATTTGGTCGGCAGAGGGATCATAATGCCTCCAAGCTTAATTATAGCGAGAAAAGAAACGCAAAATTCAATTCCATTATAAAGAAGTAAAGCAATATGAGAAGAAGGACCAACATGATAATTGTAAAAAAGCATGTTGGAAAAGTTGTCAACCAGCTTCAAAAATTCTATAAAGGTATATGTTTTTCCAGAATCATCCACGATACAGACAGAATCAGGCAAAACAAATGCATTATGACAAAGTGCATCATAAAGATTTGTTGGAACATCAGGATAGAAATCAAAGTCTTGATCCATAAACCTATGAGATGTTAATCCATCCAGGATAGAAGCAGGCCAATAATCATTACCATTAAGTATATAATCCTCATTGTTCATATCATATTTCTCCTTACTCATTTAAGTAACCGTATACGTTAAATATATCTAATAATAAATCTAAAATACGTAACTGTCAATAAGATATAGAACAAAATATAGAAACAAAAAGTTGTTACATGTATCAAAAATAGGTAATTAACATAAAAAAAATATGAAAAAAGAAGAAATATTAAGCAATATGACTTAAAACATATTGATACAGTTACGCGATGGTGATATAATATAAAAATAAATTACGTAACAAAAGAGAAACAAAAGTAGAAAAAGGATTGGAGGAATAATTTGTGCTCATACCCAAAAAGCAAATGCAAAAAATTGCAGAAGAGGTAGGGGAAACAATCCATAAAAATGTAAATATTATGGATGAAACGGGTTGTATTATAGCAAGCACGGATCCTGAAAGGATAGGCATGTTTCATAGGGGAGCTATGGAGCTTTTGAATCATCAAATGGAGAAATTAATTATCCATCGAGATGAAAAGGATTATCAAGGAACCAGAAGTGGAATCAACCTTCCCTTAGTAATTGAAGAGCAGGTAATCGGAGTTGTAGGTATAACCGGAGAAGTAGAGGAGGTGCAATTACTTGGCACGGTTATTAAAAAAATGACAGAAATTCTGATATTGGATTGGTATAAGAGCAACCAAAAAAAAGCGTTAGAGGATATGAAACGCAGCTTTGCTATTGAGCTGCTTTTTGGTGATGATGAAAAAAGGCTGGAATTTGGAAGAGAACTATTAGGAATCAATATGAATCTGTCACGAATTGTTGCAGTGCTGGATTTTGTAGTCAAAGAAAGAAAAGGCGTGAATGATAATAAGTCACAGGATTTGTTTGAAAAAATCACAAATATGCTTCGGAAAGAAATAGAACAAAATCAGCAGCAGCTTGTCATGACCATGGGGATGAAAATTGTTATTTTTTATCAAATGCAAAATACAAACGAGGTTTACAAAAGTATTAACACTGCAAAAAATAAAATTGAACTGTTATATTCCTGCAAATTTTATTGCGGGATTGGAACCACTGGGGATGATAAGGCGGGGATTCAAAGATCCTATCGTGAAGCAGAAAGTGCTTGTAATCTAGTCAAGCAGCTTACCGGGGAGACCATTAAAGTTTACAGTAATTCAGATTTGCGTATGCTGCTTGTAAATATTCCATATAAGAAAAGGCTTACTTACATTAATACTATTTTCAAGGATTGTGAACAGGAGCAGGTGGAAAATGTATTGCAGTGTCTTAGATGCTATATTAATAATAACGGTTCTATTTCTAAGACATCCGATGAATTATTTATACATAAAAACACACTCCAATACCGTCTTACCAGAATTAAAGCACTGACAGGGTATGACCCAAGAACATTAGCAGAGGCGATTCCGTTAATGATAGCGGCTTACATGGCAGAGTTTAAAGAATGATTGTTTCAGATAACGATAATTCTCTCTTTTATTTGTTTTAAAAGACATTGTGAAAAAGCTGAAATTTGTTTATAATCGACTCAAAAGTTAAACAAAATACACAATGATAATATGTTACAGCCAAATATATATACATATTATACAAAAAAAGACAAGAAGAGAGGAGGTGACGAGATGAAATTACTAATAGCATCAGATTCTTATAAAGGGAGTTTGAGTACATTACAGGTTGCTGCAAGTATTAAAGAAGGGATATTAAAAGTATTTTCTGATGCGCAGATTGATTTTATACCGATAGCGGACGGCGGAGAAGGAACCGTAGAGGTATTAATTACATCTTTAGGGGGACAATATTATTTTAAACAAGTTATGGGACCGAATGGGAATACGGTAGAAGCCAAATATGGCATTTTAGAAAACAACACAGCCGTGATTGAGATGGCGGCTGCATCGGGTCTTACATTGGTGCAGGAAACAGAAAAAGACATAATGAATGCAACGTCCTATGGGACAGGTCAGTTAATTCAGGCAGTGCTAGATCAAGGATGTAGAAAAATCTATCTTGGCATTGGTGGTTCTGCGACAAATGATGGAGGAGTTGGAATTGCAAAAGCATTGGGCGTTCGCTTTCTCGACCGATATGGTGAAGAGATAGGACTTGGTGCAGGTACCTTAAAGGATTTAAACGATATAGATATGTCTGGAATTGATAAAAGAATTTTTGAAACAGAAATATGTGTCATGTGTGATGTAACAAATCCGCTGATTGGACCAAATGGAGCAGCTAATGTTTATGGACCGCAAAAAGGAGCAACACTCGAGCAGATAGCGAGACTAGATGAAAATTTACTTCATTTATCTATATTGATTCAAAAAAACTTACATAAAGAGCTAGCATGGATACCGGGTGCGGGTGCAGCGGGTGGAGCAGGAATGGGACTAATGGCATTTTTGAACGCAGAAATTGTGCATGGTATTGAAGCAGTTATGGATGTAAGTGAAATTGATAAGCGTATAAAATGGTCAGATATGGTAATTACAGGAGAAGGAAAAATAGATTCGCAATCAGTTTGTGGTAAGGTAATTGATGGTTTGGCAAATAGAGCCAAGAAATATAAAAAACCCGTTATTGCTATAGCAGGAAGTATTGGAACTGATATTTCAATGGTTTATGAAAAAGGCATTGATACGATAGAGGCAGCGGTTTGCCGTCCGATGGAATTAAGCCTTGCAATGGAACATGCATCAGATTATGTGTCAGATGCAGCAGAGCGGGTTATGAGAAGTGTCAGAATTGGCATAGAGTTGCAGGTGGCAGATACGGCTTTACATATAGATACTGAGACTGATAAACAAATCACATAGAAAGTCTAAGTCTACTTGGAGGAGGTTATTTTATGAGCACATTTTTGCAGGCGGGTGCAAATGGATTGATGGTTGGGGGCATTTACGCACTGATTGGTGTAAGCCTTACATTAATCTTTGGAGTAATGAAAATTATTAATTTTTGTCAAGGCGAACTGTTAATGCTTGGAATGTATACTTCGTTTGTCCTTTATGATCAATTTGGATTAGACCCATTTTTGGCGATTCCTATTGTTGCAATCTTTATGTTTATTTTTGGGGCATTGCTACAATTCACCTTAATTACAAGGTCATTAAAGGACGAGGATGACGATACGAATGTTTTATTTTTAACAGTAGGTCTGGGAATATTATTTCAAAATTTAGCACTGCTTTATTTTAAATCAGACTACAGAACAGCATCAAGTATTTTTTCCGATAAGATTGTCTCACTTGGAGTAATTACGGTTAGTCTTCCTAAATTAGTCAGCTTTATATTACTTATTATAGTAACAGCTTTGATGTTTTTACTTCTTAAATATACTAACATTGGGAAACAAATTCGGGCAACATCACAAAATAAAATCGGTGCAGAAGTATCTGGAATTAAAACAAAAAGTATCTATGCAGCTACATATGGTCTTGGAGCAGCAATTGCCGGAATAACAGGAGCCTGTTTAATGTCCTTTTATTATGTATTTCCAAGTGTTGGTGAGATTTATGGTACACGTTCTTTTATTGTTGTTACAATGGGAGGTCTGGGAAGTGTGGTCGGTGCCTTGGTCAGCGGAATCGTATTGGGTTTAATGGAGACCATCGGCGCAGTTGTAGTAGGATCTTCTTTTAAAGATACAATTGTATTTCTTACCTTTATTTGTATACTTGTTGTGAAGCAGCGCTTAAAGACAAAACGGGGGTAATAAAGATGAAAAAAAGAATAGGTTCAAGGCAAATTTTATTATTGATTATGTTATTTCTGGTCGCATTGATTCCGATGTTCATTAAAACTCCTTATATACTGTCGATTCTGGTTATGACGTTCTACACTGCCAGTGCTTCTCTGGCATGGAGTATTCTGGGGGGAATGACAGGACAGATATCATTGGGACATGCGGCATTTATGGGACTGGGCGCTTATATCTCTACATTATTGTTAATGAATGCTAATTTTACACCATGGGTTTCTATTATTGTAGTGTTTTTTGTAGTTGGAGGCATATCGGCATTACTCCTATCACCCTGCTTCCATTTAAGAGGCCCGTATTTTTCACTGGTTACTATAGCTTTTGGGGAAGCCTTTCGTAATCTCTTAACCAATTGGAACTATGCAGGTAAAGGACAAGGACTCTTATTACCATTCGGAGACAATAGTTTGATCTTGATGCGTTTTAAGAGTAAGGCACCATACTTTTATCTGGCACTTGTGATGGTGATACTGATGTATTTGCTAGTGAAATATATAGACCAATCAAAATTGGGCTATGCGTTAAAGACTGTACGTGAGGACGAAGATACCGCCAATGCGATTGGAATAAATCCATGGAAATATAAAGTAATTGCAACATTTATAAGCTGTGGCCTCGTAGCAGTATGCGGTGTTTTTTATGCAAGCTATATTCGCTTCATCAGTCCAGACATTATGATGCAGGATCAATCTGTTAAATTTGTGCTTCCGGCAGTAATTGGTGGAATAGGAAGTGCGATAGGTCCTTTAATCGGAGCGATTATATTAACGCCGTTATCGGAATACTTAAATGCTACATTAAGCAGCATTGCACCCGGAGCCAACCTCTTAGTATATGCGGTTATTTTGATTGTGGTTATTTTATTTCAGCCTAGAGGTATTATGGGATGGTACGAAAATAGTAAATTTAAGATAAAGTTAAATAACTGGCTTGATAAATTAGACGGTAGAAAAAAAGAATAGAGGAAAGGAGGCAAGAGAATGGAAAACATTTTAGAAATTAAAGAACTATCTAAAAATTTTAAAGGCTTAAAGGCAGTGAGTGATGTTACCTTTTCTGTTGAAAAAGGAGCAATTACAGGACTAATCGGTTCTAATGGAGCAGGTAAAACAACTACTTTTAATATGATTAGCGGTGTTTTGGTTCCATCATCTGGAAAAATTCTTTATAATGGCAAAGATATCACGGGCTTAAAACCATATCATTATACCTCTATGGGCATTGCAAGGACATTTCAGATTATGAAGCCGTTGAAACACATGACAGTTCTGGATAATGTAGCCTCTGGTGCCCTTTATGGAAGAAAAGGATATCAATCAACAAAGCAGGCAAAAGAATATGCCGAAGAAATCCTACAAAACACCGGACTGTATGATAAGAGATATTGTTTACCAGGAGACATGGGAACTCCTTTTAAAAAGCGCTTAGAGCTGGCAAGAGCCTTGGCGACCGATCCCGAATTATTGCTTTTAGATGAGGTTATGGCAGGACTGAATCCTACTGAGACAGACGAGGCAGTGGAGTTAATTCGCAAAATAAACGAAGATGGAACAACCATACTTTTAATTGAGCATGTTATGCGTGCAGTGGCAAGTCTTTGCAAAAAAGTGGTTATGATGCATCACGGCGAGAAAATTACAGAAGGAATGCCACAAGAGGTTATGAATGATCCATATGTTATTGAGATTTATCTTGGCAAGGAGGAAAGTTGATATGACACAAAAATATTTTCAGGTAGACAGGATAAATGTATGTTATGGCGATATTCAGGTACTTTGGGATACAGAATTTTATGTGGATAAAGGTGAAATAATAGCAATTGTGGGAAGCAACGGTGCAGGTAAAAGTACTATTGTAAAAACTTGTGCGGGACTGATAGGCATAAAAAGCGGCAGTATTTATTATAATGGAGCGGAATTAGCAGGAAAGACGTCTCGTCAATTTATCGATTTGGGTGTTATTCTCGTTCCGGAAGGAAGACAGCTTTTTCCAAATATGACCGTATATGAGAATTTGGAAATTGGAGCCAGCAGTAAGGAAGCAAAAGCAAAAAAGAAAGAGACAGTAGAAAAGATATTTGAATGGTTTCCAATCCTAAAGGAAAGAAAAAATCAGCAGGCAGGCACACTTTCAGGAGGAGAGCAGCAAATGGTTGCATTTTCAAGAGGAATGATGGGACTTCCAAAACTTCTTATGATGGATGAGCCATCTTTGGGTCTGGCACCTAACATTGTTGATAATATTTTTTTAATAACCAAAAAAATTGCAAAAGAAGAAGGCATAAGTATTGTATTAGTGGAGCAGGATGTTCGCAAAGCACTTCGAATTGCGAATAGAGCCTACGTGTTGGAGAATGGTGTTGTTCGTATTACAGGTACTGCTTCGGAGTTGTTAAGTAATGCAGAAGTAAAAAAAGCGTATCTTGGTTTTTAGACTTTAGATGGGGTGCTAAGTCAAAAACTTTATTATAAAGATGAAAGTGAGGAAAAGGTATGAAAAGGAAAGTAATGGCAATGGTACTAGCATTAACGATGACAACAGGTGTTTTGGCGGGATGTGGTGGCTATGGAAGTTCAAAAGGCAGTGATACAACTGATACATCAACTACTACGGAGACTCAGGGTAGTGATAATTCGACAACAGCGAAGACACAGGAGTCAACTGCAACAGGAGATCCTATTTTAATAGGAGCACTTTATCCATTAACAGGTGATTTGGCAGATTCAGGTAAAAACATGCAGTATGGAATTGATTTTGCAGTAGAAGAAATTAATGCAAATGGTGGTATTGATGGTCGCCCAATTAAAATTATTTATGGTGATACACAAGGAGATGGAGCACCTGGTATGACAGAAATGGAACGTCTGATTACGCAGGAAAAAGTGGTTGCAGTGATGGGAGCTTACCAAAGTGGTGTTACTGAAGTAGTATCGCAGGTAGCCGAAAATTATCAAATTCCGATGATAACAGCCAATGCAACAGCGGATTCACTTACCTCTCATGGCTATGAATATTTTTTCCGTTTGGCACCTACCAATATGATGTTCATTCGTGACATGTTCCAGTGTCTGGTTGATTATGCCGGAAAACATAGTAATGCAACAATCAAAACAGTGGCAGTTTGTGCTGATAATACAGAGCTGGGTCAACAAACAGCTACATGGGCAAAGTTCTGGGCTGAAAAAAATGGAATGGAATATTTGGGAGATGTTTTATACTCAAAAGGAGCAGCAGATTTAACATCAGAAGTTTTGCAATTAAAACAATTGAATCCGGATGCTTTAATCGTAGATAATTATGTATCTGATGCAATCTTACTTACAAAGACGATGAATGAGCAAGGTTATAAACCACAGATTATGATTGCGAAAGGAAACGGATATAGTGAGACTTCATACCTTGAATCTACAGGTGCTCAAGCAAATGGTATCCTCTTTGCAACAGAATATTTGCAAGGAGAGAAGAGCCAAGACATATATGATAGATTTATGCAGAAATATAATGTTGCTTTAAATGGCCATTCAGCAGAAGCATATACCGTAGTATGGATTTTTAAGCAAGCATTACAAAATCTTGCAAATGCTGGAAAAGAAATAAACTCTGAGAATTTGAAAACAGAACTTCAAACGATTAAAATTGAAAATTCATTTGAAGGTGGAAGCGAAATCATTCTTCCATATAATACAATCCAGTTCACAGACGGAGAATTTAACGGAATCCAATATAAGCAGACAAATATGTTAGGTAATTTAGTAGTGGCACAATTCCAAGATGAAGAAATTAAATCCGTTTGGCCATTTGATGAAGCAGAAGTAGAAATTCAATATCCTGCATCATTCCAATAAACTGAAGAATATATAAAACTTTTGACAGCTGGTCCTTAGGATTAGCTGTCATATTTATGCAATCGAATAAATTTGCAATATGAATAAGATAATTGTATAATTAGCATTGAATTAATCAGAGCATTAGGAAAGCCAGATTATTGAAGTATCAAGTGCAACTGGCTTTATTACATGGGTTCATGTTTGCAGGCTGGGGTAACTAGATGGGTACCATTTGCAAAAAAGCTTTATAGGAGGCAGAATATTATGTTGAATCATTATACAGTTATTGACGAGAAAAACTGGAAAAGGGCATTACATTGTTCCATTTTTAGAAACAGTGTGGAGCCATCATTTTGCGTTACCTTTGAATTAGATATTACACACTTCTTGGCAAAAATTAAAGAACAAAAATACTCATTTACTATGGCCCTTATCTTTGCTGTTTCGTACTGTGCCAACGAGATTGAAGAGTTTCGCTATCGTTTCGTAGATGATAAAATAGTTCTTTATGATCGAATTGATACAGCATTTACATGTCTTAATAAGGATACGGAGCTATTTAAGGTAGTTAATGTAGAAATGAAAGATACTATAGAAGAGTATGTCACCGCTGCATCTAAAGCAGCTATAAAGCAGGAAGCATATTTTACAGGACCATTAGGAAATGATGTGTTCCAGTTTTCTCCACTTCCTTGGGTAACTTATACACATATTTCACATACAATCTCCGGGAAAAAGGATAATGCAACTCCATTATTTGACTGGGGAAAATACTTTGAAAAAGATGGAAAAATAATAGTACCATTTTCGGTACAAGCGCACCATTCCTTTGTGGATGGTTTGCATATTGGAAAGCTGGCTGATAAATTACAAAATTTTTTAAATAAATACTAATATCAGATAGAAAATGTAAATAAGAATATAACATGCTTTCCATTCGCATTGAATAAGAGATAAGGAGTACTTGTGGAGAATAATGAAATAATCTTAAACGAGATTCAGTCATACTGCAGGGGAAAACACGGTGCATATGAAGCTAGACCCTTTGGAGAATTTCCAATATGCTTTAAGGTAATGGGAAAAATATTTGCACAATTAAATCCGCAGAAGGAATTCTACAAAATAACATTGAAATGTGAGCCAGAACAAGCACAACTCTACCGTCAACTTTATCCAAAGGCTGTGGTACGTGGTTATCATTGCCCGCCCGTTCAGCAGCCTTATTGGAACACTATAGATTTGGATGTATTTGACGACAAGCAAATGCTGTGGCAGATGATTGATGAAGCCTATGACGCACTGGTTAAAAAATTTACTAAAAAAGTAAAGGCACAGTTAATTCAACTTTCAGAAATGGTATATTGCGATACAGATGGTGAAAATGCAGATTTTGCCTTACTGTGTAAAAATTTGGATCAGACATTGGATGAAATAGTAGGGGTAAAATTTCAGAGAAGTCAGTATGAACAGTATAACCAAAGAGATAGTATTCACGATGTGATAGTTGTGTACCAAGATAACGTGCCCGTAGGTTGTGGCAGCTTCAAAATGTATGATGAAGAGCATGCAGAATTAAAACGTATTTTTGTAGAACCATCATGCCAGGGAGTAGGACTTGGGTCGGAAATTGTACGTCGTCTGGAAGCAAAAGCAAAGATAAAAGGGTATCAATGGTGTATATTAGAAACAGGAGAATTGCTTCAGGCAGCGAGCCATGTTTACCAAAAGTTAGGATATAAAGTAATTCCTAATTATGGACAATATGTAGACATGCCAGAGTCAATCTGTATGCAAAGAAGAATTTAGTAATAAGAAGAGTAGATAGCTTGGAGAACTATAAATTTTTCTTATAAGGATAACGACTGTTATTTTGTTGAAGAATCATTTCTATTTTCTACCCTATAAGTGATTAGTTTTGCAAAATAGTTAATTCGTGCTTTCAAACTGTCCACTCACGCCGTTTACATAGATAGATATCAATTTTTTTGCTAAAATAAATTTAATAACAATTGAAAAGTATTTATTTGATAAAATAATTTAAAAAGCAGCAGCAGTATTCGCTTTTGAGGCATTCATATTTGCAAATACTACTAACAAATGACGAAACTATATTATAAGAAGCGTATGAAAATAAAATCTGTTATATTAAAAAATTTACATTATGGGTAAATATCTTTGTTAGCTGTTGAAGTTATTACATTGTGTATATTGACTAAAAAAATAGATAATATTAAAATGAAAATGAGTCAATTCTTTAGGCCATTGGTGATTGGAAATATTGTTTTAATTTTATATAACGTCTTTTTTATTAATATTATTGGTATAGAAAGTGTTGGAATGTTAAAAGTATTTAACTTACTTCCTTTTGGGGTTTTATTGAAAGTAATGATTGTTTCTTTTTTCTTGTATTTAGATAGGAGAAAAATTTTTGATCGAACTATATTTATATATAAAAAAGGAATTATAAAGATGACAATTTTTTTTATTTTAGAGTATGCATATTCATGTGTAGGATACTTTTCTATATAGATATTTGATAGGGAGTAGTAAATAGTCAAGTTATACAAAATTTACATATTTGAGATTTCAAATACTTATATCATTAAAATAGATTTTAACATAGCAACCTATTAAAATTATTTTGGATAAAGGAATGAAGTATATGGATAAAGATTTTAGAAAGCGTGCTCTATTTTATATGGGATTATCAATTTTAGGTGTTGTTGTAGGCATAATAAGCTTGATATGGATTATATTTAGATAGATGGCGCAGAGATGAAGAAATATAAAAGCTTTTTAAAAAAACAACAATATAGACATATAGTACAACGAATAGCTGTTCTTTTTCGACAATTATTAGATAATTTTGTAGAAGAAGATCAGAGTAAGATAATAAATATCTTTTATTATATTTATAAAGTTGGAGATTATTTGAGTATATTGTTTGAAGTTTGTTTTTATATGCTGATTTTTTTAAGAATCAAACCTGCAAATTTAGCACTATTGGCAAGTTTTATTTATCTTTTAGCCAGTTGTTATTTTGGGGAACAGCCAGAGAAAAATGAGATAAGAAGTGAAATGGCGTTTTTATTAAAGTATGCCCAAAATCAAGTATTGATTAATAAGATAATATTTATGCATTGGAAGAAGTTTTATGTTCGTAAATTTATAATGGCAATTATATTTATTAACTTAGCTCAATGCATATTTGGAAAATTTAATTTAATCTTTTCTTTTATTAGTTGCATTATTTTGCTAATTATAGCGATTATTACAATAGCAGTTTTTTTTATAAGAGTATATAAGGTTCCATTTAAGAAAGTATTCAAGAAAGATAGTTATAATGTTAAGCAAATAATTGTTAGAGAAGAGGAAGCTACGGATCAATATGTGTCGGAAGATATATTTATGACACTTTTAATGCGCCAGTTAAGATATAATCAGACGCAGAGTTTTGTACGGTTATGTGAAATTGGATTAATAGCAATATTTGTCTTAGGGGTGATATTATATACTGTCACAAAGGTAGATAAAGTGTATTTGATAGTCATTGTGTTTAATTTTTTTCCGAGTATAGTCAATACGTTGATGTTAAACATAATTACAAGAAATTTTTTACATAATGACTTTATTTCTATGAATTACTATTTAATGAAGAAGTATAATATAAAGCATAATTTAATTAAGTATTCTCAGAAAATTCTTTTGAGATTAAGTAAATCATTTATGGCGATTTATGGATTACTTATTTTGCTCATAACAGGAATTGAGATGACAAATGTATTACTTATTGTATGTAGCACTTTACAATACTATTGCATATCAAAAATAATTTCAGTCAAAACATATATATATTCTAAATATGATTATGATGATATTAAAGTTGAACTATATGCAAACGTCATTCAAAATCCTTTTGAAGAATTACTCATTATTGGATTGCCGATTATATTGACTGCACTCATAATATATTATGTTTATAGATATTCAATTTTAGTATATGTTTGGACAATGATTGGATATACATTTATTATGTATTTATATGCTGTTTTAATTACACTTAGAGTGAATAGAAAAACAAGTAGATAGATGGAGGCTAAAAATGCTAAGATTACAAGAAATAAGAAAACAATATGAGTCAAAGATTGTTTTAAATGGTATTAATAGTGTCATTAGCGATGAATCCATTGTTGCAGTCAGAGGTAAAAATGGTTCCGGAAAAACTACATTATTAAATATAATTGGTGGTTTGATAAATTTTGAAGGGAATGTGTATTATGATGATATAAGCTTACATAATAATTACGTTAAATATATGGGGAATATTTCATTTTTATCGAATGAAGCTTTTTCGTATCAATATTTAACTCTTATGGAGATGATCGAACTATTATCTGATATTATGAATACTTCCAAAAAGAGCATAATGGAGCAGAATAAAATCTTTGAATTAATTGATTTGCTTGAGTTGAATGATTTTAAAGATACCTTAATTAAAAATTTGTCATTAGGTACCAGGCAAAAAGTATCGGTTGTTACAAATTTGTTGGATAAACCAAAAGTGATTCTTTTGGATGAGCCATTTGTCAACCTGGATGAAAACTCTGTAAGTAATCTGTTAATCTATCTAAAAAGATATATTGAGCAAAATAAGGCAATTATGATATATGCGACTCATTCAAATGATGAGAAGTTAGATAGATTTACCACAAATGAGCTTAATATTGTAAATACAAATACGATGATCTATCGTTGAATTCATATGTAATTGTTAGTATATATAGGGTCTTTGGAGAGAGACAATAAAAACTACTACTTTATATTAATAAGGAAGATTGCTGTGGTATTAAAAAAAACGATTTGGTATTCCTTTGGTGTACTATTTACATTGGGTATAATATGTTTCTTTTTGGGCTATTTAATTGAACTAGATATAGACTATAATCCAAATTTAAATTTGTCATTTTGGGAAATCTTATCGAATAATTTAATGGTGAACTTCAGTGCTATTCTAACATCAATCAGATCGTTTGGATTGTATGGAATTTTATTTGTTGGAAGCGAAATGTTATCATTAGGTATGATTATTCGTGGTATTGCAATAAGAAAATCGTTTATGTATGCAATGTCTTTTATATTTTTTCATGGAATACTAGAAGTTCCGTCCATTGTACTTTCAGGAGCTATTGGAATTCATATATGGGTCGGTCTGATTTGTATTTGTAAAAAAAAATTATCTATTAAAGATTTTTTTAAGGCTAATTTTAAATTATGTATTCTTATCATGATTCTTACGGTAGTTGCAGCATTTGTAGAAGCTAATTTAACAACTTGGTTCTTAAGAAAAAATATACTGGAGGGACATTAGTGCAATTGACAATAAACCATATTTCGAAAGAAATAAAAGGGAAAGCTATTATTAAGGATATTTCATTTAATTTGGAACATGGAGATGTTTTGGGAATAATTGGGCCGAATGGAGCTGGAAAGACAACAATCATGAAGATTATATGTGGGTTATGTCAAATGACATCAGGGAGTGTTTTGTTGGATGATCAGCCAATTTCTTATTATTATGGTAAAAAAGAATATCCGATTGGAGTAATGATTGAATCACCATCTATGTATAAGCATTTATCTGGATATAAGAATGTAGAAATTAATGCATTAACTAAGGGGATAAGAAACAAGGAAATTTGTAATAATGCAATCATAAATGCTGGATTATTAAGTAGTAAGGATTTGCGGGTAGGGAAATATTCCTTAGGAATGAAGCAAAGATTAGGGATTGCTATGAGTATAATAAATGATCCTAAGATTGTGGTATTAGACGAACCGATAAATGGCTTAGATCCTGATGGTATTAAATATGTAAGAGAACTTATAAAAAGTCTTTCTAATAAAAATAAGATTGTTATTGTTTCAAGTCATATACTTAGCGAGTTGAATTTAGTATGTAACAAAGTATGTTTTATTAAATCCGGCAGAATGGTTTCAATCATAAATACCTATATGGAATCAGAAGATTTGGAAACAATATATGGACAATAAATAAGTGGTGGTAATACATAATATGAAGAATATGATATTGAGTGAATTATATAAAAATGTTACATTAAAATATTTGATTGTGGTATTTATTTCTATGTTTGTTGTAATATCGGCATATTCTCTTTTATTTGAGTCTGCTCCGATTGAAGAATGGAAAGAAAATGCGCAGGAAATGAAAGAATTGCAACAAGAGGGTATATTAGCACTTTCTAAAGAATCAGGAGAAGAAAACTATGACAAGTTAATTGATTATTTCAATGGAATTGTATCAACTATAGATTATTGTTTAAAAAATAATATACCTTACAATCCATCTAATGTATATTATTTTATGTCAAGAACTACAAATTTGTTCACAATTGTTATTTTCCTATGCATATACTTATGTAGTAGAGTATATAGTGTAGAAAGTGAAAATGAGACTTGGAAAAATCTTGTATGTTGTGGCAGGAATAGAAATACAATTATTTTAGGTAAAATGATATTTACAATCATGCTTACCTGTGCAGTATTTTTAAGCTATGCTTTTATTTCATTTCTTGTGGGATTATTTCGGTTTGGTATCAATGGAAATGATTATATTTATGTAAAAATGGTTGAAAAAAGTATAGTAGAAAGTAACTATATAGTAGATTTTTTTGTGAGTATTGGTTTGAGTTTATATAAAACAATTTTCTTAATTGTACTTATGACTTTTATATATTTTATTTTCAATAATGACAAGATTGCTTTGATTGTTCCCATTTCAACTTTTATATTCGCAGGGAAAATTAATTTGTTAATTGAAAAATATAGATGGAAGAAACTACTACCATTTCATTATTTAACGATAGATATGAAAGAAGTATTTATCAGAAGTAATATGATATATGGATTTATTATAGTTTTGTTACTATTTATGGTAATCATGTCAATAGGCATTAGCTTGTCTTTTAAACATAAGGAATATTAAGGTTTAAAGTAACTACAGCTTAGCCATGTCTAAAAAGAGTGGAAGTAATTGATAGAAATAAAGTATAGATAAAGTATGCATTGTCAGCCAATTGGTTATAAGGTTGTCAATGCATACTTTTTGTATCAAACAAGTTAATTCTCTTTAAATTCACTACAGGAATAAATGCAATTGATATTTAAGATATTAATTGGCTAATGTCTATCAGAATAGCAAAAATAGTCGAGAGATTCCAAATAAATTTACGATATGATGGAGTTGTGAAAGATAGGAGGCAATAATGGAAGAAATATTAAAAGTGAAACAACTTTCAAAATCGTATCATGGAAATAGAGCTGTTACGAATTTAAACTTATCAGTGAAAAAGGGAATGGTTCTAGGTCTATTGGGAGCAAACGGTGCGGGAAAAAGTACAAGTATTGAATGTATTCTTGGAACAAAAAAACCAGATAGTGGTTTCGTTACGGTTCTTGGAAAGAATCCCATATCAGACAGAAAGCAATTATTTCAAAACGTAGGTGTACAATTTCAAGAAGCAAATTACCAAAGAGAAATTAAAGTGGATGAACTATGCGATGAAACCTCAGCAATATATAAAAATCCCAAAGATTGGCATAACTTATTAAAACAGTTTGGTATTATAGAAAAAGAAAGATGTGCAGTTAAGGATTTATCGGGTGGTGAGCGTCAAAGACTGTTTATAATTCTGGCATTGATTCCAAACCCCCAAATTGTGTTTCTGGATGAGTTAACAACAGGATTAGACGCAAAAGCAAGGAAAGAAGTATGGAAAACACTAGATAACCTAAAGAAAAATGGATTAACAATTATCTTAACTTCGCATTTTATGGATGAAGTAGAGGTGCTATGCGACATAATCTGTATATTAAAGAAAGGCGAAACTGTATTTTACGGAACAGTTAATGAAGCAATTGCAAAGAGTCCATATGACAAATTCGAGGATGCATATCTTTGGTTTTCGGATGAGGAGGGAAGACAAGATGAAAACATTTAGAAAAATGTTAAAAATTGAAATGAAATTATCCATTCGTGATATGAATATGGTTATTTTTGCTATTATTATGCCGATAATCGTTCTTGCTATTCTAGGAATTATTTATGGACAAAATCCAGCTTTTGAAGGAGCCCAATATACATTTTTGGAGCAATCATTTGGAGCACTTAGTACAATAGCAATATGCGCAGGTGGTCTAATGGGATTGCCAATTTTGGTATCGGATTATCGAGAACGAAAAATCTTAAAAAGGTTTCAGGTGACTCCTGTAAGTCCTGCATTGATCTTGTTTGTTCACTTAGTAATTTATACTATTTATTCGGTCGTGTCGGTTATACTTCTTTGGATACTTGCGAAATTATTATGGGGCTTTCAGATGCATGGTTCTTATCTTGTCTTTTTTGCAGGATGGTTTCTAATTTTATTATCCATACTAAGCATCGGTATGTTGGTTGGTGGTGTGGCAAAAAACAGTAAGAGCGCATCCGTTATTGCATCTGTTTTATATTTTCCAATGCTTGTATTTTCAGGTGCAACGCTGCCTTACGAAGTGATGCCTATACCAATGCAGAAAATAGTAGATCTGATGCCTCTGACGCAAGGAATTAAAATATTAAAAGCAGCAACATTAGGTATTGCATTAGAAAATGTTCTGATCCCTGTTATTGTAATGCTTATCATTGCAATCGTCTGTATTGGCTGCTCCATTCGTTTGTTTCGTTGGGAATAAGAAAGCAGTTGCATTAAAATGCTTACTGCTTTATAAAAGCAAAATAAGTCGAGCAAATAATAAAAGAATCATGTATGATAGTTTTATAAATTAAATATTTGGAGTACGGGTATGTAAATCTTGTACTCTTAAACATGTAAATCAACTAAATTGATTAGCAGCGGTTAAAATCCTCAGATTGGAGAAAAAATGCAGGAGCAGGTTTTAGCAGTTCAAAGAATGCAAGATTATATCAACAAACATATCAATGAAAACATTACATTGGCAGATTTAGCGAATGTGTCTTTATTTTCACCTTGGTATTCCTATCGTCTCTTTAAGGAATATACCAATCTTACACCGGCTGATTATATCAGAAAGCTGAGGTTATCTACCTCAGCACTAAGGTTGAGAGATGATAAGTGCAAAGTGATAGAGGTGGCTTTTGATATGGGATTTCAAAGTGTGGAGGGATATCAACGGGCTTTTTACCGCGAATTTGGATGTAATCCAAGAGAATATGCTAAAAATCCGGTTCCTATTTATTTATTCATTCCATACGGAGTGATATATAATGAAATTCGAAAGGAATATAAAAAAATGGCGGAATTAAAACATGTATTTATACAACTGATTCATAAACCGGCAAGGAAAGTGCTGATAAAACGTGGAAAAAATGCAAAAGAGTATTTCTCATATTGTGAGGAAATGGGTTGTGATATATGGGGACTGCTTACCAGTATGCAAGGGACTCTTGGCGAGCCAGTCAGTTTATGGCTGCCAAAACAATATCGAGAACCAGAAACCTCAGAATATGTTCAGGGCGTGGAAGTGCCACTTGACTATACAGGAAATATTCCAAATGGATTTGATGTGATAGAACTGCAGGAAGCGGATTATCTGATGTTTCAGGGGGAGCCGTTTTTGGAAGCGGATTATTGTCAGGCAATCGAAGAGGTGCAAGAATTGATTAAGAAATACAATCCAAGTGTTCAAGGATATGAATGGGATGATACAAATCCAAGCATTCAGTTAGAACCGATTGGCAGAAGAGGTTATATAGAGATGGCTGCAGTGAAACGGTCACATATTATTTGAAATTTGAATACAATCTGATATAATGTAAATACAAAGATAAAAACACATCCCGGTAGGTAGTCCGGGAGCAACATAGACTATTGTTGTCAGTAACCTGCCTCCTTGGTTGTCCATTCTTTGTTCATTTATTCTAAAAGGAGGAATTACAATGAACAAAGTATCAGGGAGATTACAGGTATTTTTTGAAGGAGCATTTTGGATAGGGGTCTTTGAACAAGTAGTTGATGGTAAGCTATCTGCTTGTAAGGTTACATTTGGCGAAGAACCTAAAGATCATGAAATTCAGGAGTTCATTTTGAAAAATTACGAAAAACTTCCCTTTAGCCCTTTTGTTGATACTGTAAAAGAAGCAAAGGAGCGGATGAATCCGAAGCGCCTGCAAAGAGAAGTAAAAAAACAGATGACGAAAGTGGGAATAGGAACAAAGTCGCAACAAGCTTTAAAGCTTCAGCACGAACTGGGAAAAATGGAAAAAAAGACTCGTTCCCGTGAACAAAAAGAGGCTGAAAAATTAGTTCAATTCGAACGAAAGCAACAGAAAAGAAAAGAGAAACATAAGGGCAGATAAGATACAAAATATGTACCAATAAAAACAAAGGACTTGTAATAGCTAAATGGGCAAAAATCAAGTCCTTTGTTTTTGTGTAAGTAATCATGAACAGTAAATAAGAGACAGATCAAAGCATAAAGTAGTTGCTAAAGCATACTTTTTATATTGACAAAATAGGAAAGCAATGTTAGACTACATTGGTTAGATACAACTAATAATAGTAAGAATAATAAAACACATACACAAAGTTAGGAGTTTACTATGGGATTAAAAAAATTAAGTACAATTATAGCAGTTGCTATGGTCATAACATTGACTGCATGCTCAAGTGAAACAACAAATACAACTGAGTCAAGTGGTATAACAAACAGTACAGTGCAAACAGACAATTCAAAAACAGAACAAATAGATGCAAAAGAAACCGAAAGCGCGCAAGAGGTAGAATATCCAATCATTATAAAACATGCATTTGGTGAAACTGTCATTGAAACGAAGCCAGAGAAAATTGCAACCATATCGTGGGGAAATCAAGATGTACCTTTAGCACTTGGCGTTGTTCCGGTTGGTGTTTCAGAAGCAAATTACGGAGTAACAGATGATAGTGGTTTACTTCCATGGACAAAAGAAGCTTTTACACAATTAGGTGTAGAGACACCGAATTTATTTCACGATACGGATGGGCTTGATTATGAAGCAATCAGTGATGCCCAGCCGGATGTAATTCTTGCTTCTTATTCTGGAATTACACAGGAGGAATATAACCTGTTAAGTGAAATTGCACCTGTCATTGCATATCCAACAGTTGCATGGCAGACCTATTGGCGTGAACAGATTATTTTAGATGCAGCCGGTATGGGAATGGAAACAGAAGGAGAGCAGTTGGTTACAGATTTAGAACAGCTAATTGCAGAAAAATCAGCCAAGTATACACAAATAGAAAATAAGACGGCAGCTTTCTTTTATTTCAATCCTGCCGATTTAGGAAAATTCTATGTTTATCTTCCGACAGATCCAAGAGCAGCCTATTTAACAGATCTTGGTATGTCCGTGCCAGATAGTGTGAAGAAGCTTGCAGAGAATGCAGACAGCTTTGCAATTGAAATGAGTGCTGAAAATGTGGACTTATTAAAGGACGTAGATATTTTAATTGCATATGGGGATACATCCCTTCTTGAGGCTTTGCAGTCTGACGAATTGATTGGTACACTGCCCGCTGTACAAAGAGGTTCTGTTGCCTTGATTGAGGACAAAACACCGCTTGCCGCTTCTGGAACACCAAGTGCACTCTCCATACCCGCAACCATTGATGAATATCTGAGTTTGATTGGAGAGGCGGCAGATAAAGTAGAATGATGCGAAAAAAAATGATCCTGATGATTGGCGCCAGCAGCCTTGGAATCATATTGTGTTTTGCAGCATCATTGGCTTTTGGCTCTAGAAACATCAGTTTAGATACGGTTTTACATACTCTGTTAGCTGGCGGCAGTTCTTTTGAGTCGCGAGTCATACGTGAGCGCATACCCAGAACGGTATTTAGTATTCTAGCAGGAGCTTCTCTTGGAGTTTCAGGTGCCCTGATGCAGGCGATAACTCGAAATCCGGTGGCTGATCCAAGTATTCTGGGTGTTAATACAGGAGCGTCCTTGTTTGTAGTCAGCGGAATAGCATTTTTTCATATCAATTCAGCAAGTGAATACATATGGTTTGCACTGGCAGGTGCCGCGGTTACTGCGATATTTGTATATCGTATCGGTTCAATGGGGTATGGTGGAGCAACACCAATCAAGTTAGCATTAGCGGGAACAGCAACCAGTGCTGCATTGTCATCACTGGTCAGTGCAGTTATTTTGCCCAGAACCGAAGTCATGAATGCGTTTCGCTTCTGGCAGGTGGGAAGCGTAAGCGGAGCTACATGGGACGGAATACGCATCATAGCACCTTTTTTGGCAGCAGGATTACTTATGGGAATTTTCCTTGCCTCCGCCCTAAATGCTATGGCACTTGGAGATGATGTAGCAACTGGCCTTGGTGTACGAACGGGTGTCGTGCGATTAATCGGAGCTTTAGCAGGTGTTTTATTGTGCGGCGCAACTACCGCTTTGGCAGGACCAATTGGCTTTGTGGGACTTATGATTCCACACACCATGAGGCTTCTTTGTGGGGCAGATATGCGTCTGGTAGTTCCAATGTCTGCTATTGGAGGGGCAATCCTTTTAACAACATCTGATATTCTGGGAAGACTAATTGGAACTCCGGGTGAATTAGAGGCAGGGATTGTCACAGCATTTATCGGTGCACCCGTATTGGTATCGATTGCGATGAGAGCGAAGGTGCGTTCATTATGACAAAAAAGAATCATTATGTAGAGGAAGGTTTTCGAAAAAGGAAAAATCGTTTTATCACTGTGACATTTTTGCTGGCTGTTTTCGTACTGATGCTAAGTATCGCAATGCTTTATTTAGGCAATACCAGATATTCACTTTCTGTGATAGTCAGAGTACTTATGGGAGAGCAGATACAAGGAGCTTCCTTCTCAATTAGGACACTTAGGTATCCCAGAATGCTTGCAGGGATTATGGCAGGAATGGCATTTGGAATGGCGGGAAGCACATTTCAGACGATGCTTCGAAATCCTCTTGCAAGTCCAGATATCATCGGCATTACTTCAGGCTCAAGTGTGGCAGCGGTGTTTTTTATCTTGGTATTAGAGGTGAACACGACAGTTGCGTCGATTGCGTCTATTCTGGCAGGACTGTTAGTTGCTTGTCTGATTTACGTACTTTCACGCGGTGCAAGTTTTTCGGGTGGAAAAATGATTTTGATTGGAATCGGTATTCAGGCCATGCTAAATGCAGTCATATCCTATTTGTTGCTTCGTGCCAATCAATATGATGTACCCGCAGCTCTCAGGTGGCTTAGCGGCAGCTTAAATGGGATACAAAGTAAGGATATGGCAGGGCTTTTTTGGACTGTTTGGATTTTTGGCGGCTTGTTGTTTCTTTTGGGAAGACAGTTGAAAATTCTGGAGCTTGGGGAACATTCAGCCATAACGCTTGGACTTAGAACCGATCAGACAAGAGTTCTGCTGGTAATGTGTGCAGTATTTTTGATTGCTGTGGCAACATCGGTGACAGGACCTATTTCTTTTGTTGCCTTTTTGTCAGGACCGATTGCGGGGTGGCTTGCTGGAAAGGGAATTTCCACCATACTGCCTGCGGGTTTGACAGGAGCGGTTATGGTGCTTCTGGCAGATATCATAGGACAGTATGCCTTTGATACACGTTTCCCTGTGGGTATCATTACGGGTATTTTAGGTGCACCGTATCTTATTTACTTATTGATACGCATGAATAAAAGCGGAGGGGCAGCATGAAACAAACACCTTACTTTACAGCCAGCAGTCTTGTTGCCGGCTATGATAAAAAAATTATTGTAAATAACATAGATATTATAATTCCCAAAAATAAAATTAGTGTGATTATCGGAGCAAATGCCTGTGGAAAATCAACTCTTTTAAAGACGATGGCAAGATTAATTAAGCCTGTTTCGGGAGAAGTCATTTTAGATGGAAAGCAAATCAGCGAAATTGCGCCAAAGCAACTGGCGCGAAAATTGGGACTGCTTCCGCAATCCCCGGTTGTTCCCGAGGGAATTACTGTTTCTGATTTAGTATCTCGAGGTCGTTTTCCCTACCAAAGCTTTCTAAAGGGAATGGGTAAAAAGGATTATGAAGCAGTAAAAGAGGCACTGGATATTATGGGAATTACGGAGCTTGCCAATCGAAGCGTAGATGAGCTTTCAGGAGGACAAAGACAAAGAGTCTGGATTGCCATGGCATTGGCACAACAGACAGACATTTTATTACTAGATGAGCCGACTACCTTTTTGGATATTACCTATCAAGTAGAGATATTGGACTTGTTAACCGATTTGAATCAAAAGAGGGGAACGACAATTGTTATGGTGTTGCACGATATTAATCTGTCTGCGCGCTACGCCGACTACATTTTTGCTGTCAAAAAGGGAGAACTGATTTCACAGGGAACGCCCTTTGAAGTAATTACAGAAGAACAAATGAAGCAGGTATTTGAACTAGACTGCGCTGTCATCAAAGACCCGGTTTCCGGCTCTCCGTTTATTGTTCCAAAGGGCAGGCATTATGTAATGGTAAATGAAAGCATAGAAATCAATGAGTAAAAGATCACAGGAGTACTGCGGTTTAGGTAGAAAAATTTAGAAATATATATAGCAATGAATTTTACTTTGTGAGTATTCATTGCTATATTTTTGTGTATTAGAATGCTATAATGGGTATATTGAAATATACATTATTTGGTATCAAAAATAATGAGTTGGAGATGTTTAATAAGAGAGGTATTGATAGTATGGATAAAGAAATTTCAAATAAAAAGTTCTGGGAAAAGTTTGCAAAATTGTATACACCCATGCAGGAGAGAAAAAACGCGAAACTATATCTGGAATTATGCAAGGTAATTTCAAAATATTTGGATCAGAATATGCAAGTGTTAGAATTGGCCTGTGGTTCCGGACAACTTACCTTTCCGCTATGTAAAAAAGCAGGTGCCTGGGAAGCAACTGATTTTTCAGAAAAAATGATTGAAGAAGCAAAGACAAGAGCATCTGGTTTTCCAGTTACTTTTTCGATACAGGATGCAACGAACCTGTCATATGAAGATGAAAAGTTCGATACAGTTATTATTGCAAATGCTCTTCATATTATGCCAAACCCTGAAAATGCATTGTCGGAAATACGACGTATTTTAAAAAGGGGAGGATTACTGATTGCACCGACTTTTGTTTATGATGGAAAAGTCAATAAGATACGAATTAGGTTAATGGAGCTATTAGGATTTCATACTTTTCATAAGTGGAAGTCTGATGAATATATAGAATTTGTCTGCAAAAATGGATTTGATATAATAGATAGTTCTATAATAGAAAGCGAAATATTATCTGAATGTATATTGATGTGCAAAACAAATATTTAAATTTTAGTAATAAAGTTAGTTACAAATGAGTGAATTTGAGTGGTTTTTATACAAGGAGATAAAAATGTCAATAATATGGGAATATCAGTAACATAGAGCTGAACAAATTTTATTAAGAGATCATTATCCAGATGAAAACCATGCATATTGTGAAGTTGTGGAAGTCTGGCAAAAATTAAAGTGACAGATTTTAAGACAAACATTGTTTAAATTAAAAAGGAGTATTTTATGAAATTAAAAGCTTATATTATGTTATTAAATTTACTATTTATTCTTGCACTTAGCGCGTGTTCCACTAATAAGATCAATTCAACTACGAATAGCAGCAAATCAAGCACTATCACAGACAGTGCACAAATGAATGACGTTTCAACAAGCGAGTCTGCTGCCGATACCTCTTACTCAGAGGATGAGGACGCTTCGCCTGCAAATGCATATAAGGCTGTTTTGCAAAACGAGGTTTCATTCCTCAGCACGGAGGATAATCACGAATTTTCTCTAAAGGAATTTTTGGAAAAAAATTCTGAATACGAAGGTAGTTACAAAGTGACAAATTTTACCGTAATCGATATGGACAAGGATCAAATACCGGAAGTGGTACTTGAATTATCTTTGGGTGATTCTCCGGAACAATATGAGATATTACATTACATCAATGGCATGGTTTATGGATACAATTTTGTGTATCGGGGCTTTGAAATGCCAAAAGAAGACGGAACATATAGTTATGCAGACAGTGCGGCAGACGCAGGAATCAATAAAATTCTGAACTTTAATTCGGACACCGTTGAAACGGAAACACTTGGGTATTCGCAGGCAGATTTAAGTGGAGATGATGCAGTAGTTTCGTATTTCATAAATAATGCTTCTGTTACAGAAGATGATTACAATGCTTTTTGCGATCAGCAAAATGAGAAAAAAGATGTGCAATGGTATGAGTTATCAGATGAGAACATAGAAACAATAGTTAGTATGGATTTTAATACTAATTCATGATTACACTATTATTCTGATAGCAGTAACATATTTTTAACGTTACAGTGAAAGTTGTGGATGCATTTTTCCATCCTATGAAATATCTATGCAAAAATTCTTTACATTATTGATCCAAGCGATTTCGATTTTTATAAAAAAGGAGTGACACAAATGCTATATTTTACCTCAGATACTCATTTCTACTGCAAAAAGCCGCCTTTTATAGGAAAACATCTGTTTCAATCTTGTGAGGAGAAGAACGAATACATCATCAGACAATGGAACAGTGTTGTAAAACCAGAGGATGAAGTTTATTTGCTTGGTGACGTTTCTGACGGAACGGGAGAGCAAACAAATGAAATATTAAAGAGACTGAATGGAACAAAATATCTTGTCATTGGAAATAATGATAAATACCTAAAGGACTCCCAATTTGACCAAAGCCTTTACGTATGGACGAAGCAATATTATGAGCTGCGTACCTTGAATACCAAATTTGCATTGTTTCATTTTCCTATCGAAGTGTGGGTAGGTTATGATAATGACAGAGCTCACCTTCACGGACATTTACACAGCTTAAAGGCAACGAGAGAACCGATTCGCCGCTATGAAGTTGGCGTGGATTCTCATGATGGAAAGCCTGTTTCAATTGAAGAGATATGGGAATCGATAAAGGATTTTCATAATAAAAACGATAAACTGAATTATATATGATGTGTAAAGGAGATAAGATGATTCGGGATTTTAAGGCAGAGGATATTGAGAAAATAATGAAGCTATGGCTTGACACCAATGTATCAGCTCATTCTTTTATAGAAAATGCTTATTGGAAAGATAATTATGAGGCAGTAAAAGAAATGTTGCCTCAGGCGAAGCTATTCGTTGTGGAACAGGATGGGAAGCTTCAAGGCTTTATCGGCTTAAACCAAAGCTATATAGCAGGTATTTTTGTAGCAGAGGATTCACAGTCACAAGGAATCGGAAAGCAATTGCTTGATTATGTAAAATCAAAGCATAAGGAATTATCCTTGCAGGTTTATCAAAAGAATGAGCGTGCAGTGAGCTTTTACCTTAGGGAAGGCTTTACCATTATTTTAAAACAGGTTGATGATAATACAGGCGAAGCAGAACTGGTAATGAAATGGATAAAATAATACTATAAAGAATAGGCTTTGAAGCTTGGAAGACTGGCTTCAAAGCTTTTTTATTTCATAAAAAAAGATCTTGCTGTGATAACGTAAAAAAGCTTTGATTCTATGAAATAAAAACACAATGCGCACGAATGCAAGTGGCAAATGTCACAGCGTGACTGCATTCGGCGCGAAAAAGCGGTCAAGTCTCTCAGGAGTAAGAGATTAGGGAGTAGGTACGGACTTGTCCGCTTTGTTATTTCATAGAAAAGATCTGCTGTGATAACGTATAAAAGCTTTGATTCTATGAAATAAAAACACAATGCGCACGAATGCAAGTGGCAAATGTCACAGCGTGACTGCATTCGGCGCGAAAAAGCGGTCAAGTCTCTCAGGAGTAAGAGATTAGGGAGTAGGTACGGACTTGTCCGCTTTGTTATTTCAAGAAAACAAGGAACAAAAGTTCGAAAAAACTTGATTTTATTCAGATAAATGAATATAATAAAACAAGAAATAGGAGGTCATAAAATGGATTACTTAACGACGAATGAAATGTCTGTAAAATGGGGGATTTCACCGCGAAGAATTGCCGTTTTGTGTGAAGAACAGCGAATTGAAGGTGTAATTAAAAAAGGAAAAACATGGTTGATACCATATGATGCAATAAAACCACAGGATGCAAGAAAGAAGCACGTGGAAGCAGTTTAAAAAATGACATAGGAAGGTGTAATCATGTTAAAGGATAAAACATTAACATATATTAGCTTATTCAGTTGTGCAGGAGTTGGCTGCTTTGGGTTTAAGGAGTCAGGTTTTGAATGCATTGCAACAAACGAATTGGTAGAAAGAAGAATCAAGGTACAAAAATATAATCATAAATGCAGATTTGACTCAGGTTACATCTGCGAGGATATTACGAAAGCTTCTACCAAAAAGCAGATATTTGACGAGATAAAGCGCTGGGAAAAGCTTGGTAATGACAAAATTGACGTATTAATTGCAACCCCTCCTTGTCAGGGAATGTCGGTTGCTAATCATAAAAAGGCAGAGGATGAAATAGTCAGAAACAGTCTTGTTGTGGAATCCATACATATTGTAAAGCAGATAAAGCCAAGATTTTTCGTCTTTGAAAATGTTTCGGCATTTATGAAGACGGGCTGTACCGCTTTGGATGGAACGATAAAGGCAATCGGTGATGTCATCTATGAGGAGCTGGCAGAGGATTATATTATTGCAAACCGAATCTTAAATTTTAAAAATTATGGCTCGAATTCTTCCAGAACAAGAACTTTGGTCATTGGAGTAAGTAAAAGCTTATCAGAATTTGTAGCTCCGATTGAGCTTTATCCGTCCTGCCAAAATGAAAAAACGCTAAAAGAAGTAATCGGGAACATGCCCGCTCTTGAGTGGGGAGAGATATGTGAAGAAGATTTTTATCATGCGTTTCGAATTTATCCTAAAGAGATGAGATGCTGGGTGCATGATTTAAAGGAAGGACAAAGTGCATTTGATAATCAGGATGAATTAAAGCGTCCACATAAAATAGTGGACGGAACTATCGTAATGAATCAACAAAAGAATGGAGATAAATATACAAGACAAAATTGGGACAAAGCTGCACCCTGTATCCATACACGAAACGATCAGTTGGCAAGTCAGAACACCGTACACCCGGTAGAAGACCGCGTATTTTCCATTCGGGAACTGATGAAGATTATGACCATTCCGGATGATTTCAAATGGGTGAATCAGTCATTAGAGGAACTGAATGCACTAAGCAGTGAACAAAAGCAGCAGCTCTTGAAAAAAGAAGAGATCAAAATACGACAAAGCATCGGTGAAGCAGTTCCGACGCATATTTTTTATCAGGTAGCCTGTAATATCAAGAACTTTATGGAACAGATGCATTATAGCAACAATCAGATATTAAAGACGATTGACGAGAATAAGCTGATAGATGCTAAGAAGCTGGCACAATTTATAAAAAGAAATCCACATAATTTAGGTCATGCGACACTGGCAAGAATTGCGGAATTAGCAAATTCTCAGCGTGAAAACAATGCGGCATTCTATACAAATAAATTTATCATAAACGAAATCTATAAGGAGCTTCCAGACTTTGAAAAAGCTGAAATTAATATTTTAGAACCGTCTGTTGGCGTAGGTAACTTTCTACCTTTTATTTTTAGGAAATACGAGGGAGCAGCAAAAGTGAATTTGGATGTGGTTGATATTGATTCCAATAATATCAATATTCTCAAGTCCTTATTGAAAAACCAGCAAATTCCTGATAATGTTACAATTCGTTTTATTCATGATGACTTTTTAAAACATAATTTTCATAAAAAATATGATTTAGTAATTGGAAATCCTCCGTTTAGCAAACTAAAAGCAAAGGAAGCCAAGGACTATCTTAAAAACAATTATAATAAGGCGACGACAAATACCTTTGAGTTTTTCGTAGAAAAGGCAATGCAAATAGGTCATTATGTAGCGATGATTACACCAAAAGCCTTGTTAAACACACCTGAATTTCGTTTGACCAGAGAGTTGTTGCAAAATCAAAAAGTTGAATGCATCGAGGATTTTGGAGAGTTAGGATTTAAAGGGGTTCTAGTAGAAACCATTTGTATTTTTATTAACATGCAGGGAGGAAAAAATATCACAAAAATTAAATCCTTGCCACTTCAAAAAATAGTAAAGCAAAAGCAATCCTACATCATGGACTCCAAATATCCGTACTGGCTGATTTACCGAGATGAATTTTTTGACCAAATTAGCTCAAAGCTTACATTTAATTTATTTAACGTTTTTCGTGACAGGCAAATTACAAATTCTAAGACAAGTGATAAAACCCAAAATGCAATCAGGGTTTTGAAATCGAGAAACATTAACGAGGATGGAACCAAAATAGTGGACATACCAGGTTACGATGCTTATATTGATGTAGATATAGTAAAAGAGCTTGCCGCATACAAGTATGTAAACGATCATACAGTTTACCTAACACCAAATATGACCTATAAACCTCGTGTGATAAGAAATGTAGAAAATACAGTAGTCAATGGTTCGGTTGCTGTGCTCATACCAAAGGAAAATATTGAATTGACAGATAGCCAGTTAGCCTATTTTGCGACAAAAGAATATCGTGAGTTTTACAAAATTGCGAGGAACTATCAGACCAGATCGTTAAACGTAGATGCGGCAAGTGTATATTTCTATGGAGTACTAAAGGAGTAAGGGAATGAATGAACAAGCAATACAGAATTTTTTAGACCAACATAATTACGATATCAAAATCACGCAAAACGGAAGATGGATTGACCAAAAGTGTACGATGGATGTTGTCAGCATTATTTCAGATTGCATACTGGAGTTTACAAGCGGAGACTTTAACCGATTATTTACGGTAAACGATATATGGTACAGCGATTATACTGCCCAAAATGTACAGCAGATATTCAGTAAGCCAAACCCCACCGAAAAGGCAAGAAATGAATATGATAAATATTTTGGTCAGCCAATAAAGTTACTGGATGCAGCAGGAATCATTCGTGGCGTAAAAAGCGGGCGTGGATATCAATATACGGTAATAAATCGTGAACTTTTGGAATATATCAGCTATCGAGATCGAAACAGCTTACAGTTTCTTACTCTCTATATTGAGAAAGTATTAAAAGACAGTGGAATATACAGATATTTTGAACAATTCTTTCAAAAGCAGGATAAAACCAGTTTTAAACAATTAAGAGATGCCTATATTAGCTTTATTATACAAAATACGCCAATCAATGGTGAAACAGAGTGTGGACGAATTTTTACGAAGGTTCTAAATCCCCTTGCCTGCAAATACAAAAAGTATGGAACGGTAGGAGGGCGTATATCGAAGGATATAATTACACAGGATATGATTATGTATAACCAGAGGAATTGGCGTGACGTTATATCTGCAAAACCAAAAAATATGCCACGAATTGAATACGAAAGCACTTTACCAAAGCCAAATGAAGATTATATGACGAGCTATCGAATCAATAAAACCAAACGTAATCTTAGAAGATTCAATGACCGGTATCGCGATGGAAAAACAGAGTTAAAAGAAGAAAGACATCTTTTGGATACGGCAACGCAGATGCATCATATGTTTTCTGTAAGTGAATTTCCCGCACTTGCAGACTGTATGGAGGACTTAATTGCTTTGACACCGACGCAGCATTTTACCTATGCACATCCAAACAACAATACACAATATATTGATCAAAAATATCAGCGTTTGTGTTTGTTGGCAAAGATAGAATCCATACGAGAAAACCTGCTTGGAAAGAGAGATGAACCGGTCATATATGATTTTAATACACTGCAAATGGTGCTAAATACTGGCTTTCATACCGAAGCATTTAGTGGCATAGCGGATATGGATTTTGATGGACTGCTTAATCTAATCGAAGTATTTTATCAATAGCTTAAGGCCAACATAGTTGAATACCTTTATATGACTCTGACGGCTAACTATCAGAGTTATATAAATAAGTATTAGAAAAGATAGAAAAGGCACTTTATTCTCTTCTAGTAAAACCAAGCCGTAGGAAGATAAAACAAGTAGGGAGCTGTAAAGACGGCAAGTGCTAATGATATCTTTTTTTTCTGATAGTCACCAAGATTTGACTTTTTGAAACATATTTTATAATTAAACAAATAAATAAAAAATGCCGTTATGACTATACTAATTGTTACCCATAATAAAGCAAAAATACTTTTGAATGGATCATAACTGACCGCTGAAGAAATATTATCATACCACCACTTGCCAAAGGGAGTTTCGTAATTAAAATCGATTAAAATAGCACTAAACATTAATAGTGTACCAATAAAATCCGCAATAAAACCAAATATCCAGACTTTTAGTATAACAGACTTTACATTTTTTTTCATATTTTGAATTTTCAAATGTTTCATAGTTAACATAACAACAGTCATATCTATTATAAAATTCAAAGGCAGTACTACAACCCAAGTAGTGGGGATCAGCCATAAAATCCATATTGGAAAAATTAAGTTGTATAATTTAACATGGTTCTCTTTCATCTCATACCTCCCAAATACATTCCTATTTGATTTCCATTGTAACCGCTAAGAACTTTGAGTGTCAAGAAAGAAAAATTTATGAATCATTAAAAACTGATTGACAAAAAGCTCATACTGTATATAATTAAATATATACAGTATGAGCTTTTTAGGAATACATGGAGGTAAAATTTGAAAATATTAGTATCAAATCAATCTGAGTTACCAATATATGCTCAAATAAAAGAACAAATAAAAGAACAGATCTTAAATGGGCAGATATTAGAAGGAACGGTATTACCCTCAATTCGTATGCTTGCGAAAGAAATTGGAGTCAGTGTAATAACGACTACCCGAGCATATAACGATTTAGAAAAGGAAGGATATATTTCTTCTATGCAGGGAAAAGGAAGTATTGTTTTATCCAAAGAAAATAAAATTTTAAAGGAACAATATCTTGTGCGCATCGAGCAAGGATTATTCACTGCTGTTGAAACTGCGAAAAGAATAGAAATGACGGAAGCACAAGTACATAATTTGATATCACAAATATGGAAAGGAATGATGGAAGAATGAATTTATTGGAAGTAAAAGGTTTGTATAAGAGTTATTCAGGTTTTCAGCTTCATGATATAACATTTTCCTTGCCGAAAGGTTATATCATGGGATATATAGGACAAAATGGAGCAGGTAAGACCACCACGATTAATTTAATTACACAATTATCAAATGCAGATAAGGGGGAAGTTAGAATAGATGGAATGACTTATGCTCAAAATCCCATTTCTTATAAAGAAATGATTGGCTATGTAGGAGATGAATTTTATTTTCCGAAGGAATTTAAGCTAAAAGATATCAGACTCATCATGACGAAATTCTTTTCAACCTTTCAAGTCGATAAATTCAACCAATTAGTAGAGGAATGGAAACTTCCGGAAAAGAAGAAAATTGCAGAATATTCAAGAGGTATGAAAGTGAAATTAATGTTTGCTTCAGTGTTGTCGAGAGATACGAAATTACTAATATTGGATGAAGCTACAAACGGTTTGGATCCGGTTGTGAGAAATGATGTTTTAAAAATTCTGCAGGCTTATATAGAAGACGGAGAAAAGAGTATTCTGTTTTCTACTCATATATTGAGTGATTTAGAGCAGATTGCGGATTATATTATTTTCATTAATGAGGGCAAGATGCAATTCAAGGCTTCGAAAGAAGAGTTGATTGACCAATATTTGTTAATTAAGGGTGCAGAAAATGAAATAAATCAAAGTTTAAGATCGAAACTGATTGGAAAAATAAACGGAGATTTTGGCTTTGAAGCAATTATATCGGCAGATGATGCAACTGAATTTGGCAGCCGATTCGTTTATGAAAAACCAAGTATTGATCAGATTGTACTTCACATTATTAAGAACGGAGAGATGACTTATGCAGGCAATTAAATTTTCTTTTGTAGATTTTATGAAAAGCAGATTACAGGTTATAATTTTTTTGGTAATGGCTGCGTGGAATCTGTGGCTTATGAAAATTTCAGATAGTTCATTAAGTGTTATTTATTATATATATTTTTTCGCTGTTGTAATTTCAATACAGCCGTTTGTACAGGAACAAACAGCAGAAGTTGGCTTTGTCAATATGCTCCCGGGTTCCAAGAAGAATCGAGTTGTTGGCCGTTATTTTTATGGTTTTATGTTACAAATAGCAGCCTTTATCTTAAGCTGGATTGATTTAGGTATCTATTCAATATTTTTTCAAAAAATTCCAAGGCTTGCAATAGTTGCTACTTTAGGCTGCTTGGGCATTGGTTTGATTTTTTATTCCATTCAGTATACTATCTTTTATATGTTAGGTAAAATAAAAAGTCAGCAGTTAGCAGGGATTATTATGATGACGCCAGGTTTTATTATGCTTTTTGGATTAAGTTATTTCTTAAAGATGATTAATCAATATACAGAACTAGATATGCAATGGTTTGCAAACCATTCCTTACTGGGTAGCACTGCCATACTATTTAGCGGAAGTATTATATGCATAGTTAGTATGACCATTTCTGCTTTCATTGTAGAGAAAAAGGACACTATCTGAAATCAAAATAAGCAATTCAATAGGCAGTAAAGTGGTTGCATCATAAATTTATTCATTTTATAAAATATTGCCCGGGAATTTTTTGAATTTATCCCATTATAATTGACAAATTGACTCCAAATGTGTTAGTTTATATGAGTACTTTATTATGGCAGCGTAATAACATGTTACCATATAAAACAGGAGGAGATATTGTATGAAGAAAATAGTAGCAGTTATACTATCAGTGGGAATGATATTTTCCATGACTGCATGTGGAAATAGCAGCAAAGAAACAAAGGACAGTGCAAGCAGTAATACCCTGACTGTGGGATTTGATCAGGATTTTCCACCATTTGGTTACGTTGGTGATGACGGAGAATTTACAGGCTTTGATATAGAATTAGCAACCGAATGTGCGAAGCGTATGGGAAAAGAAATTTCGCTTCAGCCAATTGATTGGGATGCAAAGGATATGGAACTGGAGTCAGGTACCATTGATTGTATCTGGAATGGTTTCACAATTAACGGGAGAGAGGATGACTATACCTGGAGTAAACCCTATATGGATAATTCTCAGGTATTTATAGTAAAGGCAGATTCAGGAATCACATCATTTGCAGATTTAGCAGGCAAGGTGGTTGAGGTACAAAAGGAATCCTCTGCACAAACAGCATTAGAGGATGAAAATCATACTGATTTGCTTGCATCCTTTGGGCAGTTTTTAACAGTAGATCAATACAATACGGCATTTATGGATTTGGAATCGGGAGCTGTAAATGCAATCGGAATTGATATCGGTGTTGCAAAGTATCAGCTACAGGGAAAAGAAGATAAATTTACGGTATTAGAGGAACAAATTTCCAGTGAGCAGTACGGTATAGGTTTCTTAAAGGGGAATGAAGAGTTAAGAGATGAAGTAGAAGCGGCACTAATGGAAATGGTAAAGGATGGAACCTTTGCTAAAATCTCAGACAAGTATTTTGGTTATGATGTATGTATATTAGGAGAGTAGGATAAATGAGCTTATCAGTTATGCTTAGTCAGCTAAGCACCGGAATGGTTACAACTATATTGATATTCGTTATGACTTTAATTTTTTCTCTGCCTTTTGGACTTATTCTATCTTTTGGACGTATGTCAAAACAGTTTCTGCTTCGCAATATAACCAAAATGTATATCTCTATTATGAGAGGAACACCATTAATGCTACAGCTTTTGGTAGTGTATTTTGGACCTTATTACATATTGGGAATTTCAATATCCTCTTCCTACCGTGCTTACGCAGTTATTATTGCTTTTGCGATTAATTATGCCGCTTATTTTGCGGAGATTTTCAGAGGTGGAATTGAATCAATGCCAAACGGACAATATGAAGCAGCAAAGGTTCTTGGATATAATAGGGCGCAGACATTTTTTAAGATTATTTTACCTCAGGTGATAAAAAGAATTCTGCCATCGGTTACTAATGAAGTAATCACATTGGTAAAGGATACCTCTCTTGCTTTTTCAATTGCTTATGCAGAGATGTTTACAATAGCAAAGTCGATTGCAGCCTCGCAAAAGAGCATGGTACCATTTGTTGCGGCAGCGGTATTTTACTATGTCTTTAACTTTGCTGTTGCAGGTCTGATGGAGCTTTGGGAAAAGAAAATGAGTTATTATCGTTAGGAGGGGCACAAAATGAAAAAGTTATTGGAAATGAATCATGTGAAAAAAAGCTTTGATGGAAATGAAGTGCTTAAGGATATTAGCTTGTCAGTTGAAGAAGGAGAGGTGGTATCCATTATTGGTCCATCAGGATCGGGTAAATCGACGCTTCTTCGCTGTGCGACCTTATTAGAGACTATGAATTCCGGTGATTTGATTTATCTAGGAGAAAAAGCAGCAGAAGATGTAGATGGAAAGACCATATATGCCAAGACCAATGACCTAAAGAAGATTCAGCAGTATTTTGGATTGGTGTTTCAGAACTTTAATTTATTTCCACATTATTCTGTTATAAAAAATATTACAGATGCACCAATTCATGTTCAAAAGCGTAACAAAGAAGAAGTATACGACGAGGCGATAAAGCTATTGGATAAAATGGGATTGACTGATCGTGCAGACTATTACCCTTGCCAATTATCAGGAGGGCAACAGCAAAGAGTATCCATAGCAAGAGCTTTAGCGATGAATCCAAAGATTTTATTCTTTGATGAACCCACTTCTGCACTCGATCCCGAGTTGACCGGAGAAATATTAAAGGTAATTAAAGAACTTGCAAAAGAAAAGATGACGATGGTAATAGTGACACATGAAATGAATTTTGCGAAGGATGTTTCAAACCGTATGATTTTTATGGATCAGGGAGTCATTGTAGAGGAAACTACACCAAAGCAGATGTTTCAATCTACCAATCAAAGAACCAAAGAATTCCTGGGTCAGTATCATAACTTGGGATAATAAATAGGATAGCCACATACAACTCATAAGAGTTAGATGTGGTTATTTTTATTACATAGGAGCGTGTCCAGCGAAGCTGGACCACACCAGTCGGTGCAAGTCCGATTATGGTAATCGCCAGTGAGCCATATAGTCAAACTGGAAAACCTCACGTACGGTTTGATGAGGGGAAAGAGGTCTTGCTACCTCTGACCTACTCTACAATATCTCGTTGCGATAATGTATTGATTCCTATGAAATAAAAACACGATGCGCATCTCGCAAAAAGGAATTTAATTGCTTCGCAATCTGCTCAAGCGGGTGAGTGTCTGCGGGCAGACACATTTTAATAAAATATATAATATTTTGTAACGAAAGAAGAAAATAATGCACTAACCTATTGAGGAGGTGAATGAATGGATAAGCAGAAGTTGGAACAAATCTATGAAGAAAATGCTTCTTATGTTTATAAATATCTATTCTGCTTAACCCATGACACTTATTTAGCAGAAGAATTGATGCAGGAAACTTTTTATGAAGCGGCGAAAGGAATCAGTAAATTTAGGGGTGAATGTAAGATTTCCGTATGGCTTTGCAAAATTGGAAAGAGATTATGGTTTAAAGAGCTAAACAGGAGAAAGAAACAATTACTACCTCTAGATGAGATTGAAGAAGTCCGGTCAGAAGAGAATCTAGAATATCAGTATTTAATGAGGTTAGAAAAGGTAGAATTGTTTAAGCTCTTACATCAATTGGACGATATCACCAGAGAAGTGATGTACTTAAGACTTACCGGCGAATTAAGCTTTGCACAGATAGGTGAAATACTGGGTAAAACAGAGAACTGGGCAAGAGTAACTTTTTATAGGGGAAAACAAAAAATAGTGAAAGGATGGAAAGAAGAATGAAACAGGATATTAATTGTGAAGTAGTTAAGGATTTACTCCCTAATTATATAGAAAAATTAACCAGCAGTAAAACAAATGAAATATTAGAGCAACATTTTAAAGAATGCCCATCTTGTGCAAGAGAGCGTGATGAGCTTTTGTCAGAGGTACATGCGGACACAATACCAGATATGCTGGATATGAAGAAATATTTAAGTAAAACAAAACAAATGTATCTGTTAAAGGGCATTTTTTCAGCAATTTTAGGAGTTGGTCTGATCACTTCCCTTATCGTTGATATAGCCATAAATCATAAATTGACTTGGTCTTTTATTGTAGCAATCGCAATCGCTTATGTGGGTGCAGGACTATTAACAGCACAGTTGAGTAGTAGCAGCAAAATGATAAAAGTTATTGCAGTACTTAGTGTATTGCTAATTCCTTTGCTGTATGGGATTGAATATATAGTAAATTCAAACTACGCGGCAAGACCTTTTAACTGGTTTTTAAGTTATGAATTGCCAATTGCTATCATATGGTTAGTGATTTTGTGGGTTGTCATAATAATAAGACATACTGCAAGACTAAGTATATGGAACTTTATAGGAATTACACTTCTGTTAGCATCAGCAGGTTCTTTACTGAATAATAGCATAGCTCTAAAAATGTCAATCTGGAAAGTCTTAACGATAAGGTATAATTGGATCAATGTAGTCATATATATTGCATGCGCTTTTTGCTGCTTCTTGATAGGCTATATCAGAAAGAACAAAGAGATGAAATAGAGGGGAAAAGACGTTTAATACAATTGTTTTTGATGATTGACTTTTAGAAAAGAGCAACGTATAATTTAATTAATGAAACCGATTTCAATAAGAGATCTGAATCACCCTAAGAAGAACCTGTTTTGTAAAAATAGGTCTTGCTAAAAGGCAAAATATGTTGGAAAATGTATTTAGATAATAAGGAATAAAACTATTTCAATAGATTGCTATCTACAAATAAGGAGCAGAAATGGATATTAGAAAACAAGTCACTATATATGATATAGCCAAAGAAGCGGGAGTTTCAGTTTCTACTGTTTCGAGAGTATTGACAAGTAATGCGAATGTGAGCAAGGAAAAAAAAGAAAAAGTAGAACGCCTGATTGAAAAATATGATTATAAACCAAACGCATTAGCAAGAGGCTTAAGTGAAACCAAAAGTAATGTAATTGGTATTATAGCATCAGATATTCGAAATCCATTTTATGCCACTTTATTTGTGGAATGTGAGAAAGCGGCAAATGAATATGGATATCGAGTTGTTTTATGTAATTCACTTAATATAAAGCAACTGGAAGATTTGCAGTTGGAGAATCTTGAAAGTCAGCGAGTGGAGGCCATCGTACAGATTGGCGGACGAGTGGATGAACTGATATCGGACAGCAATTATGTAGAACGTGTAAATCGGATTGCAAATAAAATTCCTATTATCATTACAGGCAAATTAGACGGTGCAGACTGCTATCAGGTCAATCTGGATGAGGGTAAGTCCATGGAAATTATGTTGGAATATCTAATATCAAGTGGTCATAAGGAAATTGCTCTAATCGGAGGAAGCAAAGATGTAAAGAGTACAGTAGAAAAACAATTTCGCTTTAAGCAGGTGCTGAGCCGGTACGGAATCAAATATCGGGAAGAATATATTATTGAAGGCAACAATTACGATGACAGTGGAGGCTACAATGGCATGCAGCAATTGTTTGAGCTTGGTGACTTGCCATCGGCAATCATGGCGATTAACGATTTTACAGCGGTAGGAATTATTCGTGCTATTACGCAAAGAGGTATGTCTATTCCACAGGATATTTCTGTGGTAAGCTTTGATAATACATTTTTATCAGACCTGACGATTCCGCGGTTAACCGGAATCGATTATAACTATGAGAAATTCGGACAGAAGATAATTGAAACTGCTGTAGGTGCAATTAAGGGTGAAGATGTAGCACGAATTAGTCTGATTGAATCAAAACTTGTGATCAAGGAATCTTGTATAAATATTAATCAATAAGATAAAAAAGGAACCGACAAAACGTCTTAAGAATAAAGGCATATTGTATAGGTTCTTTTTTTATTTCATAGCAAAGACCTTACTGTTGTAACGAATAAAAGTTATGATTTCTATGAAATAAAAACACAATGCGCACGAATGCAAGTGGAAAATGTCACTGCGTAACAGCATTCGGCGCGTCAAAGCGGTCAAGTCCCTCATGAGTGAGAGACTAGGGAGCTGATGCGGACTTGTCTGCTTTGTTTAATAAAAAAATGTTTGTTCAAAGATTGTTGAAACCGATTGCTAAAAATTATTGTTATTTCTTAAAATAAGACATTTTTATCGTATAAAATCTAAAAAATAATACTCTTTATAGTTAAAAATTGATATATAAAGATATGAATAGTCAGAATATATATACATAATAAATAAAAAAATTAATATAGTCGTTGACAATACTAGAATTGATGTATATAATATTGATTATGAAATGGGTTTCAAGAATCAATAAATTGTTGAAAATGTATATAATACATATACTTTTACGTTGTTTAGAAAAAAATAAGCATTTTAATAAGAGTTAACCTATCATGCAAGATTATTAAGGTATTTTATAAATTTCAATGAAACCGATTTCAAAAACAAAGAGGTGATTAAAAATGAAAAAATCAAAAAATGGACAAAAACAAGTAATTAAGAAATCACATTGGAAAAAAATAACAGATAGTAAAACGTTACTTCTTATGTGTTTGCCGGCGATTGCATTTTTTATTGTATTTTTCTATTGTCCGTTACCGGGTGCATATATTGCATTTACAAATTTTAACTATAAAGCAGGAATATTTAAAAGTGAGTTTGTTGGTTTTGACAATTTTAAATTCTTGCTCAATTCTGGCAGCTTATGGCTTTTGACTAGAAATACGATTCTATATAATCTGGCTTTTATTATTTTAGGAAACATTTTGCAAATTACGATAGCAATATTGTTGAATGAAATAAAAAATAAAGCATTTCGAAAGGTTTCACAGACAGTTATGTTTTTGCCATACTTCATATCCGCAGTATTAGTAGGTCTGTTGGCCTTTAATATTCTTAATTATGAATTTGGATTCTTAACTACCTTAACCAAATTTTTTGGCAAAAACCCAATCAGCGTTTATCAAACACCTAAGGTATGGCCGGTTATTATTGTTTTAGCTCAGTTATGGCAGCAAACAGGCTATGGATCCATTGTCTATTTTGCAGCTATTTGTGGAATTGATGCAGAAATGATAGAAGCTGCACAGGTAGACGGTGCTAACATTTTGGCTAAAATACGCTACATTATCTTACCAAGCTTAAAGCCAACCATCATTATTTTGTTCCTGTTTGCCATCGGAGGCATAATGAAAGGAAACTTTGGCTTGTTCTATAATCTGGTAGGTTCCTCGAATGCAACACTTTGGCCCTATACAGATATCGTTGAAACCTATGTATATCGAACTTTAATGAATAACTTTAACTTCCCGAATGCATCGGCAGTAGGACTTTATCAATCTTTCTTTGGATTTGTAGTCGTTATGGTTAGCAACTGGATTGTACGTAAGATTGATAAAGATTATGCATTGTTTTAAGGGGGGTATCACAATGAAAATTAAGAATGATAATATAACAATATTAGTACATACAATCGCTTACATACTGATTGGTTTATTTGCATTAGCTTGTCTGCTGCCTTTTCTGTTAATGATATCAGCCTCATTTAGTAATGAGACGATGATTAATCAGACTGGAATCGGGTTGATACCAAAAGGCTTTACAACGTCAGCCTATGCGTTAATTTTTAAAGTACCTAAAATGATAATTGGCTCTTATGTCGTTACGATTACAATGACTGTTTTTGGAACTGCTTTTGGATTATTTATTATTGCAATGACAGGCTACTGTCTGCAACGAAAAGACTTTCCGTTTCGTAATGTTATTTCATTTTTCATCTACTTTACAACATTGTTTTCTGCGGGATTGGCACCTACTTATCTTTGGATTACCAAGTATTTGCACTTAAAAGGAAGCTATCTTTCCGTATTTTTACAATTGCTAATGACACCGTGGCTCATTGTGCTGATGAAGAATTTTGCCAAATCAGTTCCGTTTGAAATAACCGAATCAGGAAAAATAGATGGAGCAGGAGACTTTAAAATATTTACAGCCTTAATATTACCAATGCTAAAACCGGCCTTAGCAACCATCGGCCTGTTTCTTGCACTGGGGTATTGGAACGAGTGGTACAATTCCATGCTATATTTATCCTCCTCTTCCAGTATCAAGTACTATCCGCTTCAGTACTATTTGTATCGAATCATAACACAGGCGGCAGCATTAAAGAACTCACTGGCCGGCTCCAATGTAAATCCCGGTACAATACCGACACAGTCACTTAAAATGGCAACCGCGGTATTGGCTACAGGACCTATTATTTTACTTTATCCATTTGTACAGAAGTATTTTATTTCCGGTATCACAGTGGGAGCAGTGAAAGGGTGATAATTCGTTTTGAATTCACATAAAAACAAGAAAGGATATGGGAAAATATGAAAAAATTAGTAAAAAAGTTATTGGCAGTCATTTTGACTGGCGCAATGCTGCTTAGCTTTGTGGCATGCGGCAGTGAAACAGAAGACACAAGTACAAATCTGAGTACAAATTCATCTACAACAGCACAAACGACTGAAAACAGTGATATTGATACCTCTGAGCATGTAACGGTAAAATTCGTTGTACTTGGAAACCGTCCAACCAATGGAAGATTAGAGGCTATGCTTGAGAAGCTCAATGCTGTGTTAACGGAAAAAGTAAATGCAGAGCTAGACCTTCAATATGTAGAATGGGCTGACTGGCAGACACAGTATAATCTGCTTTTGGCAAGCGGAGATGATTCCATTGATTTGATTACAACCGCAACAGACTGGTTAGATGCTTGGCCAAATGTAAAAAAAGGTTCTTTTATGCCTTTATCAGAAGATATGCTTAAAACTTATGCACCTCAAACCTATGCATCCGTAACCGCAGAAGAATGGGAGAAATGCAGCTACGACGGAGAAATTTATTTGATACCGGAAAATCATTACACACAATATACAAATCATGGTATTATTTACAGAGGTGACTGGGCAAAAGAAGCCAATCTTGCTGCCATTAACAATTTTACTGATTTAGGTAAATATTTTCAGTATGTCAAGGATAATAAAGAGAATGTTATTCCTTGGGATGTGTCAGGTACAGCGGCAAATGGAAATGCATTGGCATCCGGTTACATACAGTCAAATACAGATAATATTCTAATTGAAGGGATTCCAATTGGATTATCCACTTTATTCTACGGAACTTCAAAGGATGATGCTTATACAGTAACTTCCCCTTATATGGTAGGAACTACTTTTGAAGAATTTGCACTTATGATGAAAGAATGGGCTGATGCAGGGTATTGGAGAGAAGACGTACTTAACTACGACGGAGATACCAGAGAATTACTGAAAGCGGGTGCTTCCGGTGCAGAGCAGCATCATACACAGACCTACGTAACAGATGACAGACCCAATATGGATATTAAGCTGCCAGGCTCAGAAGCTCAATTTTATTCTTTTTCAGAGCCAAGCAAGAATTTGGTTAAAACAAGTATTACACATGGATCTTTAGCAGTTGGTGCTAACTCGAAACATGCGCAGAGAGCATTAATGGTATATGATTTATTACGTAATGATGAGGAATGCTACCGCTACATTAATTATGGAATTGAAGGTTCAGATTACATAATCAACGACGCAGGAGAGCTTGACCGGCCAGATGGATGGGATCAGTCAATTGACGCATTAGAGTCTAATTTTTGGTGCGGTCGTAATGATGATTTGGAGTTGGTAAATGCCCGGTATTATAAAGGTTCTGCTGATATGTATTCAAATTATAATACTTATGCAATTGATTATCCATATGGAAAATTTGTATTCGACACAACGAATGTATCAACACAGATAGCAGCCATGGCAGATGTTTGTGCAAGCTATATACCAAGAATTGCATTTGGAAAGGTAGACGATCCAAAGGCTATGGTAGCTGAATTTAGAGAAAAACTAAAAGCTGCTGGTTATGAGGAAGTATTAAACGAAGTGCAGACACAATTAAACGCATCGAAATAAGCAGAATAAAATTGGATTCATAAAGAAAAGACTGGTGCAATAGAGAAACATTTTGTGCCAGTCTTTACTGGTAGAAGATGTCTAAAGAAAATGCTTCCTAATTAAATTTAGAAAAAGGCGGAGGACTAGAATGGTGGCACATAATTTTGAAATAAAAGAAGATTTTTATTTAGACGGAGAGAAAATAAAAATTATATCAGGAGGGATTCATTATTTTCGTGTAGTCCCTGAATATTGGAAAGATCGGCTTGAAAAGCTAAAGTCATTAGGATGTAATACGGTTGAAACATACGTAGCCTGGAATGTACATGAGCCGACTGAGGGAGAGTTTTGCTTTGAAGGTTTCTCTGATTTAAGGCATTTTATAGAACTTGCACAGGAATTAGGGCTTTGGGTTATTGTAAGACCAGCACCTTTTATTTGTGCAGAATGGGAATTTGGCGGTATGCCGGCATGGCTCTTAAACAAAGAAGGGATGCGGCTTCGCACCAATACATTGCCATTTATGGACTGTGTAGATCGATATTATAAGAAATTATTTCAAATTCTGACCCCTTTGCAGGTGAACTATGGTGGTCCTATCATTATGATGCAGATAGAAAATGAATATGGTTACTATGGAGACGATAAAGAATATCTTCTAACATTAAAAGGGCTTATGGAAAAGTATGGAGCAGTTGTCCCCTTTGTAACCTCGGATGGTCCAATGGAACAAACCTTAAGAGATGGTGGTCTGCCGGGTGTCCTGCCAATGGGTAACTTTGGTTCACGAACCACAGAACGATTTGAGGTAATGAAGAAAGTAATTGGAAACAGACCTTTCATGTGCATGGAATTTTGGATCGGGTGGTTTGATGCATGGGAATGCGGCAAGCATAATACCTCAAATCTCAATGAAAATTTAAAGGATTTAGATGATATGCTTTTGCTGGGTCATGTGAATATTTACATGTTTCATGGCGGAACCAATTTCGGCTTTATGAATGGTTCAAATTTCTACGATAAATTAGAGGCAGACGTTACCTCCTATGACTATGATGCGGTTATAACCGAGGATGGACAGTTGACAAAGAAATATTTTGAATTTCAGAAAGTAATTTCAAAGTATACAAAAATACCCAAAGTGAAATTTAGCACTACAATTCAAAGAAAATCGTATGGAGATTTATTTGTAAAAAGAAAAGTAAGCTTATTTTCTGTATTGGAGGATATCAGCAAAAGTATTACACATCCTTGTACGCTATCAATGGAGCAGTTAGGGCAAAACTATGGTTATACCATGTATCGCACCAGCTTACACAGGGGAAAACAGATAGAAAAATGCAGGATATTAGAAGCAGGAGATCGTGCTATTCTATTTTCAAATCAAAAAAAAGTAGGAATACGTTATAATTTAGAACTTGACAAGGAATTTGATTTTGAAGTACAAGAGGATACAGTAACACTAGATATTTTAGTGGAAAATATGGGAAGGGTAAATTACGGTGTACGACTGGAAGAACAGCATAAGGGCATCAGAAAAGGAGTTGCTTTCAATGGAATGCTTCATTCCAACTGGACGCATTATCCGCTTCCGCTTACAAATTTAGAGCAGCTAAATTTTGATAAGGAATATATAGAAAATACACCTGCCTTTTATGAGTTCGAATTTACAGCAGATGAAGCAGGTGACACATTCCTTGAATTAGAAGGGTGGGGAAAGGGCTGCGTATTTGTAAATGAACATAATATTGGGCGATTTTGGGAGAAAGGACCGCAAAGACGTCTCTATATTCCGGCACCATTTATCAAAATCGGAATGAATAAAATAATTGTATTTGAAACGGATGGCATAGTTTTGGATAAAATTTCGTTAAAATCAATTCCTGATTTAGGTTAATAAGAGCCGGCCTAAATAGCATACGAGGGGTGTCGATCAATTCGACACCCCTAACTTTAGTTTAACTTTGGTTTCACAGTGCTATCTTTGGATATGTAGTATAGCAAATGGTAAACGATTGACAATGGAATTAAGAGTGACGATTTGTAAAATAGCAACGGATAACTAAAAAATAGAAAAAAGAACTAAATTGTAGAAAAAAAATGTATACAAACCACTAAAAATATAGTTAACTATTAGTATAGCACAAAGAAAGGTTTGTAAATATGAAATTATCTAAAAAAATAATAAATTTTATTCTTTATTGTATATGTTTTGTTTTCTTATCAGTAATAGCCATACCCTTATTATGTCAGCTACATATACATACGTTTTGGATTTTAATGATTACGATTCTTTTAAACAATTTTATATTAAATCGATTTTTTTTAAAAAGCAAATAGGCTAATATCAATGATGCTGAAAAAAATTTTAAAAATCACTTGACACATTATAAAAATGGTGTTATATAATATATATAACAACTATAACAACAAAAATTTAAATAATTTAGGAGGTATGACCTATGTTACTGGCAAACAGAGTGAATAATTTATTTGATGAAATGTTTAATGATCCATTTTTTTCTTCACCAACGTGGTTTGACCATTCGCAGATGATGAAAACGGATGTACAGGAAAAGGACGGCAATTATCTAATTGATATGGAATTGCCCGGTTATGCCAAAGAGGATATTCAAGCCGAGTTAAAAGATGGTTATCTGACAGTTACAGCTAATCATAATGAAACTAAGGATGAAAAGGATGAGGAAGGCAACTACGTTAGAAGAGAACGCTACAGTGGAAGCTGTAAGAGAAGCTTTTATGTAGGAAATCAAGTAAAGCAAGAGGATATTCAGGCAGCATTTAAGGATGGCATTCTTCGCCTGGCAGTTCCCAAGGAAATTACAGGTATTGAAGAAAAGACGAATTATATAGCGATTGAATAATGAAGTTGTGTCAAATCAACGATAAATTAAATATGTGAATGAAAGCTCCCTTTTAGTAAATAGCATAAGCTGTTTATCTGGAAGGGAGTTTTTGCAAGTGCAGAATTTTTCTCATACTCGTGTAAATAAAAAGAGTTGTACTATTAGTCTTAAGACTCCACCTATTTAGAATTAGCCAGCAATGGAATTAAGTACCTCTTTTGTGCATTGATACAACAGCACTTATGAAGAAGGTTTCCTTTCTTGAAAAAGGAAAAATTGACAGCGCTGGTTGCATTCAAACCATGAATGCAGTAATATTAAATTATTATAATCACTATTTAATGCAAAGTGAAGAGCTAAATAGCAAGGATTTGTATTAGAAAAGAGCTTATGAGGGTAAAAATAAAATAGCAAGTGAAAATTATCGTTGCAGTCTTGCTTGGCGGAAAGTTTTTCATTGCTTTTCAATCAGGAAAAAGCAAAGCGGTTTAATATTCAATTAGAGGAATATCAAAAAAGATTTATAAAGGGGTAATTACATGCAGAAAGCTGGGAAACATAGAATACTTGTCATAGATGATGATGTGCAATTATGTGAACTAATTAGAAAATATCTGGAGTTAAATCAGTATGAGGTTTGTCTTATGCATAATGGTGAGGAGGGGCTTAAGAAGAGTTTAGACAACGATTATCAGCTTGTGGTTCTTGATATTATGCTGCCTGGGAAAAATGGCTTTGAGGTATTAAGTGAACTTAGAAAAGAAAGTAATGTACCTGTGCTTATGCTTACTGCAAAGGATAGTGAGGTTGATAAGGTATCAGGACTACGAATGGGAGCAGATGATTATCTAACAAAGCCCTTTAGTATGAACGAGTTCGTAGCCAGAGTGCAGTCTCTGATCCGAAGATATACTTATCTTGCTTCGCCTGATCAAGACTTTGACAGGCTGGAGTTTGACCGCTTGTCGATTTCCAGAGCAACAAGAGAGGTAATAGTAGAAGACAGGCTCATACAGCTTACGGCAAAGGAGTTTGACCTGCTTTATTTTTTAGCCGAAAATGCAGGCAGGGTATTTACGAAGAAACAAATTTATAATCAGGTATGGAATGAGGAGTATGCTTTTGATGATAATAATATTATGGTGCACATCCGTCGACTTCGTAAGAAAATAGAGCCCGACATAGAAAATCCAGCCTATATACAGACTGTATGGGGAGTCGGATATAAATTTGGAAAAGGAAAGAAGTTATGATTTGGGTATTGGTATTAGTATGTCTGAGCCTTGGACTTTTATTGCATCTTGTTTCAATGCATAAAAAGCAAAAAGAGCTTTTAGAGGCAGTGAAAGGAATGAATCAAAACCATTATCAAAAGCTGTTTGTAAAGGGAAATTGTAACCTTTCTTTAATAGCTCTTGAATTGAATGAGGTAGAGCAACGGCATCAGGAAGCTATCTGCAAGATGAATCGAATGGAACAGGCAAATAAAGAGCTTTTGACAAGTCTTTCCCATGATGTAAGAACGCCTCTAACATCGTTAATGGGATATTTGGAGGCACTTTCGCAAGGCGTTGTGGAGGGGGAAGAAAAGCAGAGATATATTCAGATTGCCAGAAAGAAGTCATGTGATATTAAGGAGCTTGTAGATATTTTATTTGATTGGTTTAAAATTAGTTCAAATGAAATGAAGCTTTACTATGAAAGCATCGATGTTTGTGAACTGACAAGACAAATTCTTATTACATGGCTGCCAATACTGGAAAAGAGTGAGATTTGTTGTGAGACATCTATCTTAGATCAGGAGTATTTTGTCACTATTGATCAAGGAGCTTATACAAGAATTGTAAATAATATTTTTCAAAATATTGTAGAGCATAGTGAGTGCCGTAGGATGCAGCTTAGCATTGAGCAGCAGGAGAACCAGATTGCTATTATATTTGAAGATGATGGAATTGGCATACCAAGTGAACAATTAGAGCATGTATTCGAGCGTTTATATAAGGGAAACAGTGCAAGAAGCCAAAAAAGCAGTGGACTTGGATTATGTATTGCAAAGCAGTTAACCGAAATGATGTTAGGTAGTATAATAGTCAGGAGTATTCAAGGTCAATCAACGGTATTTACAGTAACATTTCCACGTTCCATTGAATGATACTAATTGAACTTGAATGGACATAGAGAATTTCAATTAATATGTGAAATTAGAAAGGGGTTTTGAATGAAAAAAGAGTTTAATCTGGAACAATATATGACGAAAGGGGTGGAGAACATTGTAAAAGGTGCACTAAAAGCATCTTTCTCAAATCCCAGAGAAAGTATTTTTATGGCTAAATATGCCATAGCCAGTAAAAAATCTTCTGAGCTTAGGAGAAAGTCAGAAAAACGGGGAGAGCATGTACCTCCATTCTTGATTGCCAGTATTACCAGTCAGTGTAATCTTCATTGTGCAGGCTGCTACGCCAGAGCAAATCACGCATGTCATGATGAAAAGGTAATATCGCAGTTATCGAATCAAGAGTGGCTTTCCATTTTTCATGAAGCGAAGAATATGGGAATTGGATTTATTCTGTTAGCAGGCGGAGAACCTTTGATAAGAAAAGATGTATTAGATGCAGCAGCAACAGTCTCAGAGATTTTATTTCCTATTTTTACAAATGGTACTTTAATTCAAGATACTTACATAGAACTTTTTGATAAGAATAGAAATTTACTTCCTGTATTAAGCATTGAGGGAAAAGAAGAAGAAACAGATAAAAGAAGGGGAAATGGAGTATTTCAGAACCTCGTAAATACGATGCAGCTATTAAAGGATAACGGCATTTTATTTGGAGCTTCCGTTACGGTAACTACTGCTAATTTAAAAGAGGTGACTTCTAAGGACTTTCTGGATTATCTTTATGAACTGGGATGCAAGGTGGTTATTTATGTAGAGTTTGTACCGGTAACAAACGAAGCGAAAGAATTAGCACCAGGCGATGAGGAAAGAGAATATTTAAGAAAGATTTTGTGTGAAATCAGAGAAAATTATGAGGATATGGTATTTGTATCATTTCCGGGAGATGAGAAAACATCAGGAGGATGTTTGGCAGCCGGAAGAGGTTTTTTTCATATTAGCTCAAATGGTAGTGCCGAGCCTTGTCCATTTTCGCCATATTCGGATATCAACGTTAAAGATACTTCGCTAAGAGAAGCTATGAACTCAAGATTGTTTCGACGCTTACAGGAAGAAGATGTACTGCTTGAGGAGCATGCAGGAGGCTGCGTATTGTTTGAACGAAAAGAAACGGTAGAAAAGTTGTTGTCATAAGATCGGTAATAGATAGGATTAATAAAGTTATTGGAGAGGACTAAATATCTAACGAGGAATTTTGGGTATTTGGTCTTTTTATGTATTAGAATATATTTTGAATTTTTACTAAAAGAATTAATACGTTGAAATAGCAAGTTGCGAGTGGTTTTTCGTGATGCAAATTAAGTTCTTAAGTAAGAAAAAAGTAAGATTTGAGTAAGTGTTGTGTCAGTATGGCAGACTATAATAGATTTTGGAGGTGATGAAGTAATGCAGGATACAGATTATGTAATCGAAATGAGAAAATTGACAAAGAAGTATAAAGAAAGGTTTGCTGTCAAAGAATTAGATATTAAAGTACCACGAGGTAAAATCTATGGTTTATTGGGAAGAAATGGTGCAGGGAAGACTACTATTATGAGAATGATGCTCAATTTGGCAGTACCTACAGAGGGCGAGATTTTGCTGTTTGGAGAATCCATTCACAAAAATAAGTATAAAATGTATCATAAAGTAGGATCACTGATTGAAGCACCGGGATTTTATGGAAATCTGACAGGGGAGCAAAATCTTAAGATTTTGGCAAAGCTTCGTGGTACACATAAAAAAGAAAGTATGAAAGATGCACTTGAAATTGTAGGGCTTGAAAAGGAGTCAAACAAAATATTTGCTGATTATTCACTTGGAATGAAGCAACGTCTTGGTATTGCAGCAGCTATCATGCATGAGCCAAAGCTACTTATTCTGGATGAACCTATTAATGGACTTGATCCGGTTGGCATCGTGCTGATTAGAAATTATCTGGAAAGGCTGTGCCATGAAACAGGAACGACTATTTTTATTTCCAGTCATATTATAAGTGAAATAGAGCAGATAGCCGATGTCATCGGAATACTTCATGATGGTGAAATGGTAGAAGAAGCAACGATGGAGACACTTCACAAAAGAAATCGGCAGTACGTTGAATTTGTGGTTTCAGATTCTTATAAGGCGTGTCTTATTTTAGAAGAAATATTTCATATAAAGGACTATTGTGTCAATGGCCAAAACAGCATTCAACTTTTTCAGTCTTTTGAAATTCGAGCAGATATCAATCAAGTTTTTGTAGAAAATGAAATCAAAGTTTTTTCCATACATTTAAGTGAACAAAAACTAGAGGATTACTTTAAGGACTTAATTGGAGGTGAAAAGATTGGTTAGTTTATTACAGTGTGAATGGATGAAGTTAAAAAATTCTAAAATGTTGCTTGTTAGTGTATTGGGAGCGATGGTTACTCCTTTTATGCTTTTTGTAGAAATATTAAAGGAAAGCTCGGATAAACCAGACTTTCAATTTACGTACTACACTTTATTTTCTCATTCAAATTTTTATATGATTTTGATTTTTGGACTAGTAGTATATACCGTATTTACGGCATTCTTGTACAGCCGTGAATACACCGAGAACACACTTAAAATGATACTTACAATTCCTGTGTCAAGGCATGCCTTGTTAATTAGTAAGTTTATAGTTCTCCTAATTTGGTGTGTGCTTTTGTCTGTTTTGTCGTGGATTTTTTGTCTTATTATAAGCTGCATATGCGGTGCAGCAGGCTTTAGTATTGTGGTTTTAGCAAAGAGCCTATGGGAAAATATATATGCTACAACCATACTGGTATTTACATTAACCCCTCTTATTTATCTTAGCATCCTTACAAAAGGAATTGTAGTACCGGTTATTACATCTGCAACTATATTAATGGTGAATGCAGCATTATCAAATGAAAGCTATGCCTCCTTGTTTCCTTGGTCGGCGTCTTATCTGCTTGCAACGAAAGGTCTAGACCCAGCATATCCAAAGGAAATTGTGATTGCTATTCTCATTTTTACTTCGGTTGCTGGTATGGTGCTTAGCTTTTGGTATTTTGAAAAAAACGATGTAAAGTAGGAGGATTGATTGATGTTAGAAATAATAAAAGCCCTTATTTTTGGTATTGTTGAGGGGATATCAGAGTGGCTGCCTATTAGCAGTACAGGGCATATGATTTTACTGAATGAGATTTCCCCCCTTTTGGTAAGCAAAGAGTATTTGGATATGTTTTTAGTGGTAATTCAATTGGGGGCAATAATGGCGGTAGTGCTGTTATTCTGGAAGAAAATATTTCCTTTTTCTTTTCATGAAAAGGGTTTTATACAAAAAGATATATTCCTAATGTGGTTTAAAATAGTAACAGCCTGTATCCCTGCTGTTTTTGTTGAGCTTTTTTGGGGAGATAAAATAGAAGCATTATTTTATAATTATAAGGTAGTGGCATTTATGCTGATTTTGGTTGGAGCGTTATTTATTGTTGTTGAGCAATGGAATAAGAATCGAATTAGCAAAGTGAACACAATACAAGAGATTACTTATCAAACTGCGTTTTATATTGGAATCTTTCAGGTGGTTGCAGCAGTTTTTCCAGGGACCTCAAGGTCAGGGGCTACAATAATTGGAGCCTTGCTGCTTGGAGTTTCAAGAAGCGTAATAACAGAATTTACATTTTATTTAGCCATTCCGGCAATGTTTGGAGCTAGCTTTATGAAGCTGCTTGACTTTGGCTTCCACTTTCAAAAAAATGAATTACTCATATTGTTGGCAGCTATGGTAACAGCATTTTTGGTATCAATTTTAGTCATACAATTTTTACTGAGTTATATTAAAAAACATGATTTTAAAGCCTTTGGCTGGTATCGAATTGTATTGGGAATTTTTGTATTTATTTATTTTGGATTTACGAGTTAGAGCGAATACTTAAAATAGATTACTTATTTCTATCATAATAATAAATTTTTTAAATTATTCCAAAATATGTTTGATTAAATATAAAGTAGATAGGCTCGCTTTATTTTTGAATTATAATAGTATTACATCTAGCTGCTAATTATGATATAATTCATTAAAACATTAAAAATTGAATTTAATTCATAAATAATGTAATATTTTGAGTAATAATAAGATTAGAGGAAAATTATGAAACGAAATGTTAGTCTGGATGAAATATCCGATGGAAAATTATATCAGGCAAATGATTTGGTAAAAGCGAACTGTAATGGCTGTAAAGATTGCTTTTCCTGCTGTCAGAAAATGGGAAGCTCTATTATTTTAGACCCCTTGGATAGCTATCGGTTACAAACTAATTTAGGACAAAGCTTTGAACAATTAATGGCAGAGCGAGTCGAGCATCAGGTCGTAGATGGAATTATTTTACCAAATTTGAAAATGCTTGGAGAAGACGAAAGATGTTCTTTTTTAAATGAGAATGGGCGATGCAGTATTCATTCTTTTCGACCGGGAATATGCAGACTTTTTCCACTGGGCAGATATTACGAAAACAATAGCTTTCAGTATTTTTTGCAGATTCATGAGTGCAGGCAGCCAAATAAAACAAAAGTAAAAATAAGCAAATGGATTGATACACCCAATTTAAAAGATTATGAAGCTTTTATAACGGATTGGCACTATTTTCTAAAAGGCATAGAGAATCAAATTAGTCTGATGCAGGACGACACGTGGATTAAGAATAGAAACATGAATCTTCTAAAACTTTTCTATATTAAGCCATATGAGGATTGTTTGGATTTTTATACACAGTTTTATAGCCGACTTAAGGAGGCAAATAAATGTTAGGAACAGCCGTGGATTTAGGCAAAAAATAGGTAATATAATAAGAATAAGGGGCAAAGTGTCGCAGACACTTTGCCCCTTATTGTAATAGAATACTGCTGCAAATCTCTATCATACAAAAGTGGTTGACAACTAAAGTTGTCAGTGATACAATAAAAATGACAAGAAAAGTTGTCAAACTAAATTCTAAGAGGCAAGGAGGAGTAAAATGTGCCATTATATAATCGCTTAAAAGAATATCGAGCTAATTTAAAAATAAATCAGTTTGAACTGGGACAGCTTGTCAAAGTATCAAGACAGACAATCAGTCAGATTGAACGAGGAGATTATTCCCCGTCCGTGACATTAGCATTAAAAATTGCAAAGGTATTTGGTGTAACAGTAGAAGAAATCTTTCATTATGAGGAGGATGAGATAGATGAGTAGTGAAAAGCTTCATGAAATAAAAAAAGAAGATAAAAAAGCAATCAAAAAATTTATAGTTATTTTAATTCTGTCAGCTTTGGCAGGAGGGGTAGTAGGATATTGTTCCGTTATGTTCAAAGAAAAAGTTGCTCGAATCATTTCAGAAAGTTTGTTAAAATTTTTACTTGGATTAACACCGATTGCTAATTTAATACTTCCAATCGCAGGATTATTCTTCATTTTATATTTGTATCAAAAGAGCCGCAGACTTTATCAGGAGTGGGATGGTGAGGACGAAGAGGAAATGGCTCAAATTGAATTGTATTTAGCATATGCACTTTGGCTTTCCTCGATTCTTACAATAGTATCTTTTTTTCTTTTTGCTGTTGGATTTTATAATATTATTTATGGTTTAGATGATGACATCTTGTTTCGTGTAATATTCATAACAGGAGCATTAATAGTCTCTATTGTCATTATCACCATCTCACATCAAAAAATTGTGAACTTTTTAAAAGAGATTAACCCAGAGAAAAAGGGAAGCGTATTTGAAGCAAAATTTGCAAAAACATGGGAAAAAAGCTGTGATGAGGCAGAAAAGCTTAGTATATACAAAGCCGCCTACAAAGCCTATCAAACAGTAAATAGAACATGTTCCATATTATGGTTGATGTGTGTGCTTGGAGCTATGGTTTGGGATTTTGGTCTTTTGCCGGTTACTTTAGTGTCTGTCATTTGGATTGTACAAATATCCAGTTATTGTAAAGAGTCAATTCGATTATCAAGTATTTCCAATAAGAACTATTAATTTGTTTCTATGACATAAGAAAAACGCTGCAATTGCTAAGGAAAGCATGCAGCGTTTTTAAATTAGAATTGAAATCATTAAATTCATATATTAACAAAGCTTTTAATGAGAACTAATTTCCAAATACCTGTTCTTTTAATTTTAATCCGGTAGGGGTAGAAGCTAAACCTCCAAGTGCAGTCTCTTTCAGTGAAGCAGGAAGTGCCCGTCCTACTTCTCCCATTGAGTCAATACATTCATCAACCGGAATTTCAGACTGTATTCCTGCAAGAGCCATATCTGCAGAAGAAAAGGCTATCATGACTCCTGACACATTTCTTTTAATACATGGAATTTCTACCAATCCTGCTACCGGGTCGCATACGAGTCCAAGCTGATTGCCAATTGCAATAGCGCAAGCATCGGCGCATTGCTGTGGCGTTCCACCATAAAGTTCCACCAATGCAGCGGCAGCCATTCCGGCGGCACTTCCGCATTCTGCCTGACAACCGCCCTGTGCTCCTGCGATGCAGGCTCTGTCAGCAATTACAATACCAAAGGCAGCACCTGTAAATAAAGACATAACAATGGATCTTTTGTCTATGCTTTTATCTTCATAAAGTGATACAAGACAACCAGGCATAATACCACAGCTTCCTGCCGTTGGTGTGGCAACTATTTTGCCCATAGATGCATTACAGCCGGAAACTGCAAGAGCACGACTCATAGCTTTTGTCATGAAAATTCCGCTAAGCCCGCCATTTGTCTGCTCACTATAATGCTTCATTTTAAATCCTTCACCACCGGTAAGTCCGGAAGTAGAGCGTTGGTTCTTGGCTTGTCCTTGAACGACAGCCTCACACATTACATCAAAACTCTTTTCCATCTCATCATAAATTTCATCTATGCTTTTTTCCATTTGCAAGGCTTGATCTTCCAGTACCATTTGGCTGATTTTTTTATTTTGTTTGATGGAACATTTAATTAATTCTTCTATTGATTTATAGGTCAGCATGATTATTCTCCTTACGCACAAGATTGAGACTTACGTTGCACGAATTAATAGTATATTTATGACATTGTTAATATTTCTCATTTCATCGATCATTCCAAGTGGTGGCAGACCATCTATTTCCATCGTCATCATCGCCTCTCCACCCTTAACCGGTCGTGTTAGTCTGAAATTACCAATATTAACATCCTTATATTTTGTTGCCATCAGATTTGTTACGGCCGCAATCAGTCCTGGTTTATCATAGTGTAATACTAATATTGTGTTATGTTCCCCGGTGAAATCTACTTTCATTCCGTTAATCCAGTCAACCCGGATATTTCCACCACCGATACTGGAGCCTTCCACGGTACATTCTTCCCCATTGACTCCGGTTACGTGGATCCGCGCTGTGTTAGGATGAGTTCCGGGAATGTCGGTTGGAATAAATTCATATGCTATCCCACGATTAGTTGCTATCGTCAAGGCATCTCTAATTTCTTCCGAATAGCTTCTGTAGCCCATGATTCCTGCCAAAAGTGCCCGATCCGTGCCATGTCCCTTATAAGTGTGTGCAAATGAACCTGAAAGTTCTATTTTGACTGATGCGATAGGAGCATTATTCATTACTTTATTTGCTACACGCCCAAGGCGTACTGCACCTGCGGTATGTGAACTGGATGGGCCTATCATAATGGGCCCTATGATGTCAAATACATTCATTGTATACCTCCAAAGCAAGCGGTCTGTAAGACTGCTTCTATGCTTTTATCCACTTCTCATATATGGTATTTACAACAATACCAATTGCGTTGTCACCTGAAATATTACATGCAGTTCCAAAGGAATCCTGTGTGATATAAAGTGCAACCATAATGGCACAGATTGGACCGTTAGGGTCACCGGCTTCCGTACCAAATATCATGTAAAGGAAAGGAAGTGCTGTCATAATAGAACCTCCCGGTGCACCAGGAGACGCTACCATAGCGACACCTAAAGTCATAATAAACGGTACAACAGTCGCCAGGCTGATTGGAATCTGATTAATCAGACAAACGGCAGTTGCACAGGCGGTGATTGTAATCATAGAACCACACATATGTATGTTAGCACAAAGTGGAACGACAAAGTTACGAATTTGTTCGCAAACTCCGTCCTTTTCGGCACATTGTAAATTAACAGGTATGGTTGCAGCTGAGGACTGTGTACCTAGTGCAGTTGTATAGCCCGGGATCTGATTTTTAAGCAGTGTCCAAGGATTTTTCTTGCTGATGGTTCCGGCTATAATGAATTGTATTACGATATAAATAAGATGCATCGCAATTACGACAATAAATACTTTCCAAAGAACACTTAGGATTGCAAAGGTCTTGCCAGATTTTGTCATATCAACGAAAGTTCCGCAAATATAAAGCGGCAATAAAGGAATAATAGCAGTATGTAACACTTTATCGATGATTCCTGAGAAGTCTTTCATCGTTTCATACAGAGTGTTGCCAATTTCCTTGCCTCTCATGGTAGATAGACATAATCCAAGTACAAACGCCAGTACAACTGCTGAAAGAGTATCTAGTAAGGCAGGAATTGAGAGACTAAAGTAAGTTGCCAGTGAATTGTCTGCAGTAGCTGCTATTTGTTCTAACACACCGTCACTGATAAAGTGTGGGAACAAACTGCTTGAAATAAAATAGGATGCCGTTCCTCCTATTAAAGTGGAACCATAAGCAATACAGACTGTAATAATCAGTAATTTACCCGCACCCTGAGACAAGTCTGCAATACCCATGGTTACATAGGCAACAATCATGAGTGGAATTACAAATTTCAAAAATGTACTAAATATGGTTGATGCAGTAACGACTGCACGACAAATTGATTCTGGCAAAAATTGCCCGATTAAAATACCTAGAACTATTGCAATAATTAATTTTGGTACAAGACCTATTTTCTTCTTCATTGTAAACCCTTCCTTATTTATGTTTTCTTTAGCGCGCTATATTTTAAAAATATCGATTGTGAATTTTCCACGATTGACATCTTTTCTTATATAGTGTAACATAGCGATATGTATAAATCAATTTGATGCTTTTTATAGATATCTTAAATAATTTTAATATTATATGGAGATAATGTATATTATGGAAATACGCCAGTTAAATACATTTGTGAAAATTGTACAATTACAAAGCTTTTCAAAAGCGGCACAGGAACTTGGATATTCTCAATCCGCTGTTACAATACAAATCGGGCTGCTTGAGCAGGAATTAAATACCAGACTGTTTGACAGAATGGGAAAATGTATTACCCTTACCCCACCCGGTAAGCAGTTTCTTCATTATGCCAATAACGTATTGAAAGAAATACATGAAGCGAAATCAGCGCTTGGAAAACCGGATGCTTTAGAGCGGACGCTGCACATAGGCACGATAGAGTCCTTGTGTTTCTTTAAGTTTCCCTCACTGTTACAATATTTTTATAAGAACCATCCGCAGATATCGATTAAAATTACTACGGATTCTCCTAAAAAACTGATTCACATGATGGAGCATAATCAGGTTGATATTATTTATATCTTAGATTATCCCATCTATAATAGTAATTGGGTTAAGGTTATGGAACGGCAAGAGTACATTGTGTTTGTTTCCTCCCCTTTGTTTTCACTTTCCAAAAGCCCTATGGTCAGCCTTTCGGATTTAATGGATAAGCCTTTTTTTCTTACAGAAAAGGAGGATAATTACCGACACGCACTCGATCAGCATTTAGCTTCAAAAAATATGGAGATTAAGCCATTTTTGGAAGCAGGTAACACAGAATTTATCATTAATATGGTTAAAAATAATCTTGGACTTTCATTTCTGCCCCATTTTGCGGTCAGTCAAAGTGTGAATAATAATGAACTATCTATATTAAATATAACAGATTTCAAGATGTCCATGTCACGCCAGATATTTTATCATAAGGATAAATGGATGACTGAAGAAATGCAGGAATTTATCAGATTAGCCAATTTAGGGATGGTGTAGCATAGCTCACCACCCTTAAATTAGTTTGATATAAAAGTATGGAAATATGAATTCAGTCACTTGTGTAAAAAAGAAGCAGTTTATGAAACAAAGAGGTTGTATTCTAAATTATATGATACTCGCGTAAAACAGTTAAGAAATTATTTGATGCTGTATCAGAAGGATCAAAATGAAGTTCTAAGTGTGACATCCTTTTTAGACGGAGATGAAATAGTTGAAAACTACAAATCGCGGTATCATTTAATGGCATAAAACTGTCATTATAAATAAATTGACATAGGTAAATTGCTATGCTACAATATGAATGAATTAAATATTATTCATTCATACTTGGAGGCTATGTAATATGGAAGATAAAAAGGTTGATATTTTTAATTGTGGGAAAGAATTATTCAGTGAGAAAGGATTTAAAGATACAAATGTTTCTGACATTACGAAAAGAGCTAAAATAGCGGTAGGGACATTCTACAATTACTACGAATCAAAAGAGAAGCTCTTTATTGAAATTTATTTAAAAGAAAACGAGAATCTAAAAAGAAGCATTATGGGATCAATTGACTTAGATGGAGACCCGTTACAAGTGGTGAAAGAAGCAATCACATTAAATCTAAACGGTATGAATTCCAACCCTATATTAAAGGAATGGTATAACAGGGAGCTTTTTAGTAAGTTGGAGAAAGAATTTTATCAAGAAGGTGGAATAGTGGGAATCTATGATTTGATGAATAGCAGTACAGCAGAATTAATTAGAAAATGGAAAGCAGAAAAGAAAATCAGGAACGATTTGGATGATGGGTTAATACTTAGTCTATTTAATTCGGTACCTTATATAGAAATTCATAAGGAAGAAATTGGTGTTTGCAATTTCCCACAGGTAACTGATTACCTAGTGGAGTTTATTATGAAAGGACTGACGGAATTTCAAAAATAAAAGATTAAAAAGTAAGAGTTTTTTTACAATACAATGAATGAATTTAATATTATTCATTCACATAACTAATTACAGGTAGAGAAAGGGGGCATGCCAATGAAAAAGCCATAGAAAGCACCCAGGCATATAGAAAGATACTCTTGAGGCTAGCTCTCTAGAAAATTGTAAAAGGAGAATTAGATATGGAAATAAAATTGCGTAAAATAATAATATTAATCATGATTGGAGTGTTAATAATTATGGGAATTATAGGATTCGGAGCATCACGTATGTTGAAGGAAATTAATAAAGAAGAAAACGTATCAATAGAGAATATCAATAAAATACAGGTAGATATGAATTCCTCTTTTGCACATTTTTCTCCTCCTGTACATTTTATTGAAACAAAAGATGACAGTGATGTAAAAATGATTCTGCATGGTACAGTAATGGCTGATATAAATATTATAACTGAAATAAAAGATAATATGCTTATCATAAAACTACAGCGTACATCTAAGATACCACTGTATGAAGATTTTGTTTTGGATATCTATATTCCAAAGGATTATGAAAATAACCTTTCCCTTGATATATCTTCAAGTTCGGGAAGCATTACTGTAGATTCTATGGAAGTCGCAAATTTAACATTTAATACCAGTTCCGGTATTGTAAAAGCAGAAACATTAATTGCAGACAAAATTTCTATCAATACTTCTTCTGGAAACGTTGATATAAATAAAATAGATACAAATGAATTAGAAATAAAGGGTAAATCATCTTCAATAAATGTTTACGATTGTAATGCAAAGCAGTCTGATATTGAAACTTTATCAGGCAGCGTTACGATTAACAGTAATAGTGGTTCCTTAACTGCTAAGACAGGTTCAGGAAAAGTTTTCGTAACCTACGAAGAATTTGAAGATCAGGAAGTAAATATAGAATCTTCCTCTGGGAGTGTTACCTTAGAGCTTCCAAGTACGGCTGAGTTTTCAATGAAAGCCAATACTTCTAGCGGAAAAATACAATCCGATTTTCAAATAAGTGAAAATGAAAGTACGGATAAAAAGAAGTTATCCGAACAAGTTGGTACGAAAAATAATAACATTATACTTCAAACTGCATCAGGAAGTATCAAAATTTTAAAAAAATAATAGGATTAAATTCTAAGAGATTTAGATATTTTCTATGAATCAAATAGTGTTAATTGAACATACTCCTCCCTTTTCATTTTTTCTTTCATAGGAGCACTGTAGCTGGAGGATAAGCCGTATTTTTCACGGATACTGTTTACCGTTTTATATAACTCATTTTTATATTCCTTTGGCGCGCCTCCTGTTTGATAAAGGCTTTTTAATGGCTCATATAAATTCGGATATTCTTTGTTGATAAATGCATAGAATACATTTCTTGTTTTGCCCCGCAGATACAAGGTTCCGGGAAGTACATAGGAAACATGGCAGTCACGGGCATATGAATATAAGGAATCAATATTTTCATAATTATCTGTCAGATATGGAATGATAGGCATAAAATGCAGTCCAATGGAGGCGTTGGTTTTAGAAAAGGATTTCAGCATTTCAAAGCGTTTTAGGGAGTCGGCGCCGCCTGGTTCGAGCATTTTCTGCACCGCTTCATCCATACATGTAATTGTTGCAGCGATATTGACATAAGTGATTCGTGATAACTCATCAATTAAATCATAGTCTCTTAGGATCAAATCGCTTTTCGTTGAAATAATGCAGGGTGTCTGGTACCTAATCAACAGCTTTAGGATATCAGGCATAATCTGATACAAAGCCTCCGCAGGCTGATAGCTGTCGGTAACGCCACCCAGATTGATCACCTCACGCTTCCAATTCGAGCTTGCAAGCTGCTGTTCCAAGACTTCAACAATATTGGTTTTAACGTATATATCTTTAAAAAATTCTTCGTTTTCTAAATAATCATGTGAGTACATGGCATAGCAATATTTACAGCCATGTTCGCAGCCGCGATAAATATTTAAGTCCCACGAATATGGTATTTTTCGTTTTAACTTATTGCAGGCAGCAGTACATTTCATTTCTTTATACATGATATCCTTACTCCTATTGCTTCATTTTTTTATCTCTTATTTTATCACTTTTTATTTATAAAAAACAGACTAATATTAAAGCATATTAAGGAATATGGTAGATTTTAACTTAATATATTATTATTATTATTTTTGCAATTATTTATCAAAAATCAGTCATAAATTATAATACCGTTTATGGAGTTATTGTTGACTATTTTGTGAATTCAAATTAGACTATAAATACAAACTGATAAACGATATAAAATGTAAAGAAGATGAACAGGAAGTTATATTAGAAGATTTCAACCAAGAGGATGAGTTAAGCTATACTTGATATTGTTTTAAGCATATTTGTTAAATAGATTGTAATTGGTTGCAAACAGTTACAAAGAAAATAATAAATAATAAGGAGGAATTAAAATGGAATTGCTATTAATAGGATTTGTTATAGGATTCATTGACAGTAAAATATCAGATAAATTTATTATAGATATGAAAGATAATATATTTAAATTCATTCTAGTATGGGGAGTAATTTTATTTTTACATTTGTGTATAGGATTAATTTTAAAAAATTACTTTTTGTATAGCATATATCTTTATATTATCGTTCTTTGTTGTAAAATTTTTTTCTTAAATAGAAGTAAATAGAAAGCAAGATTTCAATCTTATTAACATTAATGATGAAATTTTTAAAAATTATTAGAATAAAATGTATAGAATTAAAAGAGAGTTTGAATATTGTATATGACGTCAATTCTATCATGTTAAAAAGAAGATTAACAAAAAGCTTCTTCATAAAAAAGAAATTAATTTACTGAGGAGTATCACATTGCAACTAATGGTAGATTTGGCAGGTTGTCATACTAATAAATTGAACATTTTATAAATTAGTATAGGATATGGTAAGCAATAAACTTGCAACATACCTATAAAATATTAAAAGGTTTAAGGATAAAAAATGGGAAAATTAAGATTAAGTCTAAATAAAAAATTAAAATTAACGAATGTGTTAATTATAACATTACAAACGGATGATGACTAATATTTTATACGGATATATCAGTAGACGACTACAATACTTATATTAGGAAACAAGACAGACAATGACAATGCACAGAGTAGCATAAGATGATAGAGATTTATCCACAACAGTGAGCAGAAGTTAGAATGCCCAAGATCTTTCTGGTCAGGAAAGTCAATCTATGTAATGTCTTAATCATGTAGTTTATAAGAAATATTTTATACGAAAGTGGCTAATGTTATGATATTATGGAGTAATATATTAATATTTACAGTCTATTATGTTATTGTATTTACTATTAAAAAAATTCAGATACAGCTGAAAAAAAAATCAAAATATAGCAACCAGGATTTTTTAATCAAATTAAAAGAAATTGCTAATGACAACAAGTATTTAAATTTTGAAAGAGCAAAGTATTATGGTTATGATCCTCGAAAAATAACAATATTTTATATTAAGAAAGAGGAATATAGTGCTTATGATACTTTTGCAATATATCATGAACTTGGCCATTATCTTGATGATTTAAAATCTAAAAGAATTTTGTTTAATATGAGTGTTACATGTATTAATAGATTATTAGCAATTCCCATTTATTTTGGTATTTCGATTTTGGCTTTAGCTGGAACTCAATTATTTGTAAAAATAAGTTATATAATTTTTTTACTTGAAATTCTTTTATTTTTACATAGAATGTATTTTATTGTTAAATATGAAAAATCTGCAAGTAAATATGCAATTATGAGATTAAGTGATTATCTAGATGAAATTTCTTTAAAATACATCAGAAGAGTATCATATTTGTTATTGTTTCACAAATTATATTTAGTGCTATTTGGTTAATGATAATAGTATTTATGCAAATTATAATAAATTATAAATAATTTTTACTTATGACTTTATTATTATATTAAAATAACGGAGTGCAGCAAAAGCATTATTAAAGAAATTTGCACCTAGTGCAGCAAAATGGATTAGTACAGCATGTGGTATAATTGGCAGTGCATCTTTTAATGTGTCAGGTAGTGCATTATTTAATTTATGCCTGGATAATTTAGGATGTTGTACTTCTTTAGGTGGAATTTTGTCGTTAGCACTTGATAAACTTATTGATGGATAGGTAAATAAAAAAATTATAAGTTGGTAATATTTTGCTAATTTCTATATAATAGCTAAGTAGATAATATATAAGTTGTTTAATTTAAATGGTTAATTATTAACATCACAAGAAAATAATATTTTAAAGTATTTTAATATAATATTTTATAATTACTAATAAATTTTAATTATTAATATAATATAAAATTTATATTTAATTTAAATTATAAAATATAATTAATATATGAATGGAGTGAATATAAATCATGAAGATAATTATAAAAGATAAACTTTTTTAGACAAGCTATAATTTAAAAATGACCCTTAATGAAAAGCCTATCGAATATATTTATGAAAGGAATAGATTTATTGTTGAAATGGTTGATTCAAAAGAATCTGATGAATTTAAATGTTATTTTACCAATGCTATGTTTAGTGAGTGTAAAAGTGGTCTGAAAATGTTTTTATATTGGTTATTGTGTGTGATTGGAGGAACAGGTGAATATGGTGTTTTTGGAGTTCCATATGATTTAAAATTAGTTATATTATTAAAGAATAATAGTAATGAAGATATAGTAGTTACTTCAAATAAATATTCTGCAAGTTTACCATTTTCATTAGAGAAAGTAAATTGTATTGTAAAAGAAAATAAATATATTACTGTTAATGGATATGCAAAGAAATGGTTTATTGGTAAAATAATACCAATATTTTTTATTAATAATAAGTAATGAATAAGTGGTTTGAAATTTTTAATCAAAGATATAAATGATAAAGATTATTCAACCACTTTTAATAGTGAGTTTGAAAAAATTGAATTTGTAAGTGTATCCTTTATGTATCCTAATACAACAAAATATGCAATAAGAAATTTTACATATACATTTGAAGCCAATAAAACATATGGATTAGTTGGTCTTAGCGGATCAGGTAAAGCGACTTTATTAAAAATTTTACTGGGATTATATGAAAATTATGAAGGCAAAATTTTGGTAGATGGAGTTGATATGAATACAATATTTCTTAGTATAAAAGAGTATATAAATTGATAAGGAGAAAAAGTGGATGTATCTAGAAATTAAAAAATTAGAAAAAGTTTATAAAGATAAGATTGCTGTAAAAGATTTTAATATTAAATTAGAAGCTGGGATATATGGCTTATTAGGGGCAAATGGGGCAGGAAAAACAACATTAATGCGTATACTTACTGGTTTGATTGAAAGCACAAAAGGGTTTGTTTTGTATAATGGGGTCGACATTAATAAAATGGGAAATCAATATTGCAAAAATATCGGTTATCTTCCACAAGATTTTGGCTACTATCCAGAATTTACGGTAGATGACTTTTTAATGTATATTGCAGCAGTCAAAGGGTTAGATCATACAGACGCTAGGAAAAGAGTAAACGAAGTTATTGATATATTCACGCTAGCAGAAAAGAAAAACAAAAAAATAAAGACTTTATCAGGTGGAATGAAACGTAGAGTTGGAATTGCACAAGCTATTCTGAATAATCCCAAGATACTTATTTTAGATGAACCAACGACGGGGCTTGATCCTAAGGAAAGAATTAAATTTCGCAATTTCTTAAGCAAATTTTCGGATGATAAAATAGTATTGCTTTCAACACATATTGTTTCTGATGTAGAATCAATTGCGAATAAAATTTTAATAATGAAAAATGGGAAGTTGATTGATCATGGTACATTTGAGGAATTATTGGAGAGAATAGAAGGATGTGTGTGGGAATGTAATTTTAATAAAAAAATGGCAGATAGTTTTCAGATGAAGTATCTCGTCAGTAATTTGAAAACAGTCGGTGAAATTGCTACTTGTAGAGTTGTATCGAAAAATAAACCAACAGAAGAGGCATTTGAAATAAAAGCAAATTTAGAGGACTTATATACCTATTATTTTAATAAGGATGGTGAAGTAGAGTGATTTTAAAATATGAAATTAAAAAAATATTATCAAAAAAAGGTACGTTAATAGCTCTTTTAGTACTATTAATTATAACGGTATGTAGCATTCTATATACAATTCATTATCCTTCATGGGATATAGATGATAACACTACAATACATGGAATTAAGGCTATTAAAATGGCAAAACAAGAAAAAAGCAAGAATAATGCTATAATTACAGAAGATGTTGTTTCAAGTATAATTAATGAATATAAAGTAATTTCTAATAACTCTATAGATGGGACACTATCAGCCGAGGGATGGTTAAAAATACAGTATATAGATGATTTGGTTGTCTTAGTTGATAACTCGTATGGTAGCTTTCATGATTTTAATTACTATTTATGTGGACAATTATCAACTAGTCAGAGTAATCAATTCTATCAAAACCGAATAAAACAAATAAAAGAATGGGCAAATAGTGATGAAAATGATGCATTAAGATATACAGAAAAGGAAAGAGAATATTTTATTCATTCGGCTGAAACATTGGAAACACCTTTTGCATACTCCTATATGGATGGATGGAAAGAAATATTTAATGGTGGTGCACTCGTGTTGTTTTGTGTAATGCTTGTATTATGCATAATTATAGCGCCCGTTTTTTGTAATGAATATCAATCCGGTATGGATAATATTCTTATGTCCTCGCAATATGGAAGATCTAAAGTGGCTTATGCAAAGGTGTTTTCTAGCTATATTATTACAACAGTAGTATATTGGAGTTCAGTTTTACTATATAATTTATCGGTATTACTAGTATACGGTACAGATGGAGCAAACTGTATTATTCAAACAAATAGAGGTTTCTGGAAAAGCTTTTATCATTTGACAAATATACAAGCATTAGGAGTTTCATTAGGGTTGGCCTATCTTGGAAGCTTGTTGATGGTAAGCTTAACTATGTTTATTTCATCAAAGGCAAAAACTACATTTGAAGCCATTATTATACCGTTTGTTGTGCTTCTTATACCCCCAATGATTAACACAAGATATATGCCAAAAATTGTGATAGATATACTGAATTTGTTACCTAATAATACGGCAGACAGTACTAGTATTTTTCAAGAATATAATGTTTATCAAATTGGTGAAAAAGTATTTTCACAATGTCAAATGATTTTAATTGTATATTTAATTTGTATTATAATATTATTGCCAATAATGTTACATTCCTATCGGAAGCATAAGATTAATTAGGGAGCAAGTTTTCCAGGCGGTCTGTGGTCATAATGTCCATTGCTCAATAAACAATCCTCCTTTAAATAATTGGTCACAGTCTTCCATGTATGCCCGGTTGCTACATTAATGCTGCAAAAACTAATTATATTTCAGAAATTTTTTTAGCGGCACATTCTGCTTTGGAAAGTGGTAATGGAACAAGTACTTTGTCATCAGGTGTCGTAGTTAATAACGGATGGTTTACGCCGGAAGAAGCTATTTCTAGAGGAGCTGCATAGGTAAATCAATTCCCTTATAAGGGTCTGTTATCGGCCAGTGTCTAAAAACACTGGCTTTCCATACTTTAAAAAACCAATGGAGCGATTACTCCATAACTGATCAATCAGTCAGATATAAAGCAACAGCCCCTATCGCAACATCATACTGATCCAATCTATGAAGTTCATTAAATTCTGTTCTTAATTATTTAAATGCCATTCATTACTTTTCAATTCCTTATCATTAAAAATTGATCCAATTCGCATTCTTTACCAACATGTCTTTCAGCCTCTTTACACAAAGAATGTTGGAACTGGAACCATACTTTATGACATAGCATCAAATGAAAGATTATACAAACAAGCTTTACTAACTTCCCTTAAACAGTAGTATTTTTATTAATTAGAGTATAATCTTTTTAAAAGTAACTTTCTATTTTCAATAAAAAGTTTAGTTACATTATAACTTTCTGTTTCTTCATATTTTATCTGATTTATAATTTCACTGTCAAAAGAATAAATACATGCATCATCAATTCCTAATAAAATTGGAGAGTGAGTTACTATTATAAATTGAGAATTATTATTAACCAATTCATTTATCTTTATGAGCAATGATAATTGTCTTTGAGGGGAAAGTGCTGTTTCAGGTTCATCTAGTAAATATAACCCATTTCCTCTAAATCTATTATTTATTAATGCAAGAAAGCTTTCGCCATGTGACTGTTCATGCAATGACCTTCCACCATATCCATCTAAACTAACTCCTATATCATCCACGTAACTAGCCATATTATAAAAACTTTCCGCTCTAAGAAAAAAACCATCTTTTGCACGAATGCCTTTTGAGAGAAGTAGAAAATCTGATAAAGATGAATGTGTTGAATTTGTACTAAAATTGTAATTAATACTACCACCTTCAGGATTAAAACCATAATTTACTGCAATAGCTTCAAGCAAAGTAGATTTTCCCGATCCGTTTTCACCTACAAAAAAAGTAATTTTTTTCTTAAAATCTAAACTATTAAGATTTTTAAGGCTACTAATATCATTATAGTAATCTTTATATTCTTGCTTATTCCAATTTATTTTTATACTATTAATGTAATTATTTATATCCATTATAATCCTTTCTCAATTTAGTTTAAAAGTAAAACATTATCTACAATTTCATCGTAAAATTCTGTATGGTCAATCATAATTATGATTTTATCTTCCTTCCAAACTTTAAGAGTATCTTTTATTATATCAGCAGAAATCTTATCCATATTTGATGATACTTCGTCAAGAAGAATAATTTTGTAATCACCATATAAAGCTCTTGCAAATGCTATTATTTTTATTTGCCCACCAGATAAAGAATCCCCATCTTCACTTATTTCTTCATCATTATACAGCATATCCCCATCAAACATTCTTTGCATTTCTAATTTTTTAATTACAGAATTATACTTATCAGGGTCATACCTTTGGTTTAAAATTATATTATCCTTTATAGACATATTAAAAATATACGGTCGTTGCATAATTTGAATCATTATACGTGAACTATTATAAGAACGAATATCTTCATTATTAATTAAAATTTTTCCCTGGTAATCATCATATTGACCAGTTATTAACTTAAATAATGTAGATTTTCCTATTCCATTTCGCCCTTTTAGCATTGTAATAGTCCCCTTATCAAAACCATATGAGAAATTAGTATAAATATTATTAATTTCATTTGGATAAGCAAATGATAAATTATAAATATTTAAACAAGTTATATCTTTATTGAAATTAGGAAGTTTTTCTACTTCTATCATATGATTTTCATCATTTATTAAGCTTTTAATTCTTTCCATAAGCACTAATAATGGTTGAACTTGAGCAATCATAGTACTTAAACTTAAAACTGGTGTTAATATTTTTGATGAGTAGGAGATAATAAGTACATATATACCGATTGTCATTTTTCCGTTAATTATTTCTATACCAGAAAATAACATTATCATCAAATTCATAAATGATACTAAATAGCTAATTAATTCTGTATTTTTACTCAGAAAAACTTGCATTGTTTTTGTGCTCATTAATTTATTTTCTGTCATATTCATAGCTTTATCTCTAAAGTAATTTTCTAATGCTAAATTCTTGATTTCATCTATACCTTCAAGAATTTCCCCATTAATACCTGAACATTTTGCTGTTGATTCAAAAACTCGCATTGAATACTTTTTTAACATCTTAGAACATATATTTGTAGCAAAAATTATAATAGGGATAAAACATAAAATCCCTATGGTAATTTTAATACTATAACTAAACAATATAATTACAGAAATAAAACTTGAAAATAACGATAATAAAAGTCGAATTAAATCAGGTGAAACACAATCTTCTAGATCCCATATCTCTTGAATTCTTTCAATAATTAATCCTTTTGAATTACTAAGATAAAACTGATGTTTTTTGTTTAAAATAGCATTTATTACTTTTGTATTTAATTCTCTTAAAAAAAAGTTTGTAATATTGCTGGATATTATAGTAGTAATTACTAAGAATAAGGCTTTTATTAAATATAAAATTGCTGATAATATTGCTAATTTAACAACAATATTTGTATTGCTTAATTGGAAACCCTTATCAATTATATTCATAGAGATATATGGAGTTACCATCTCTATTAAAACAACACAAATACTCAGCAAAATTGAGATTATTAAATTCCATTTATTTTTTTTATATGTATTTGTAAATAATTTTTTATAGCTTAACATTAGCTTAAAACCTCAAGTATTCTTTTATATAACTTACCTTCATACAAATCTTCCTCATTAAAAACAGGATTCATAGGAAAGGTTTTTTCAAGTTCATTTTTATATTTTTTTACTTTTTCACTCGATATAAAATTTATTGCATTTTCTGATTCATTTTCTATCATTTCCACATCGCTTTCGTGGTCAGCAATATTCTTACTTTTTGCTGTTACATAAATAAATAGTTTGGCACCATAATTATTTTCTATTTCTGACTTACTTTCAATTAACTCATAAAAACTAACAAAATCTGAAACACATAATATAACAATATCTATATTCAATGAAATATTAAATATATCTACTAAATCGCCTAATTCTTTATCATTACTGCCCTTATTGATTGAGCCAGCAATAGTAGTTATTAATATATCTTTATTAATACTTTCCTCATAAGCAGAATTATTTATATAGTATGCATATTGCGGATACTCTATTTTAGTTGGATAATTCAAAATTTTATAACCAAATAATTTGCCTGTCCAATTATAAGTTAAATTACCTACGTTATATCCATTATTTTTAAAATTATTTGATAAATGTATTTGTACATTACTTTTATCCATATTACATCCATAACTCATTATAGAAATTATAGGAACTTGAATTTCTCTTATTTTATGATTTGATGATTCTAATATTTGATTTTCAAGATCTTTAAAACATCCATAATATTTTATATTTTCGTAGTTCAATTTTAGTTTATTAATTGGAAAATTACAAGCATTAATTATATCAATGTCTTTTATGTCATTTTTATTAATAGTACATTTTGTATTTAAGTCGATAAAAGCATCATTAGTAATATCATAAAAAGCTTTATAATTATTAGATATTTCTTCTGGAAATTCATTTATATTAAATCCAGAATTATCTATAAGATAAAATGCCTTGTTTGTTATTTCATTTTTAGTTACTTCTATTATCTTTTTACTTGCTTTTGAAAATAATTCGATTATTCCTGCACTTGTCGTTAGTGGATTAAATTCTAATATTTTAGAACATATTCCAGTAAAATATGATGTAGCATAACTACTACCTGTTAGTGGAATAACATCATTCCTTATATCTAAATAAATATATTCTGATGGTATTTGTATTGTTATATCACTATAAATTATTTGTTCAATATTTTTATTATAATCGACTGAAATAACCCCTTCATAATCACATGGATAATTTATTATTTTAGAACTATCTTTAGCAGCACAAATAATAATATTTTTATTTAATGCTTTTTCGATAACATTCATTAATTCAGACGAAGCATGCTTTAAGCCTTGGCTTATATTAATTATATCCACTTCAAGTTTTATAGCTAACTCTATTGATTCAATAATAGTCATTTCATTTATAATATTTATATCTCTGGCATCTATTGAATAAATAATAGAATTAGGTGCTATCTGTTTGACAATATCAATACAATTTTGCCCATGAAAGATATCTATATCATTGTCACATAATAAACTTCTACCTTTATAATCTAATAATATAATATTTTCATAATTAGTTTGATGATAACCATCATCAATAACAGCAATTTTTATGTTATTACCAGTAAAATTTAAATAAAAAGGTTTTTCCATTATACTAACTCCTTTACATCATTAGCATCATAAGTTATTAATTTTAACATATGCAAATAATTTGTTCTAATTTCATTACATTTTTCATTCATTTTCTTACCATTAAGAAATGATGTAAAACAAATATCGCAAAACCTAAAAGCCCAGCATTTTGAACAATTATCTTTTATATATGTATTAACTTTATCTTTTAATAGAAACACTTTATTATAATCAATATCATTAAAAACATCTCCTAATGTGTTGGAATCAATTTGGTTGATTTTTTCGCAACAATAATAATTCCCATCAATATCAACATATGTTCTCCTAATTAATGGTTTGCAATATCCGCCTGGAATATAAGTCATATTATCACCATCTGATAATATTTTTTTTATACGATTTTTCACATGGATTTCATGATGCATTGAATTAGGATAATCTTCTAATATAAAACTATTGTGGTAATTCTCATCTGTTTTTTTTATATCTTCGTAAAAGTTCTCAAAAAAATGTGTTACTTCAACCGCACTAATATTTATATCGTTCGCCAATAATTCAAAAAAATCATATATTTTCTGCATATTACTTTGTGACACGATAACTGAAGAAAATCTAATATTGTTAATAAAATATAAATTATAATTCCTTTTGACATATAGTAAATTGTTTATAATTTGTTCAAACGTATTATTATTATTTATATCTTTACGAAATCTATCATGGATTACTCGGGGTCCATCTAAGCTTACTGATATAACAATATTCTTTTCAACAAAATATTCTATTATATCATTAGTAAGTGAATAACCATTTGTTGTTAATGTATATATAACATTGTGAATAACATTTAGATTTTCGATATAATCTATGCACTTTTTTATTAATTGAATATTTAATAAAGGTTCTCCACCATAAAAACTTATAGCTATGTTATTATTGCTTTTTGAATTTTCTAAAAAGTTATCTATAGCAAGTTTTGCAATTTCAAATGTCATATTTTTTTTTGATTTTTTTTCTTCTAAATATCGTGTATCATAGTATGTACAATATCTGCAACGTAAATTACAAGATTCTGTTATAGATAATATTAATTGTTGCCTTGTATTTTCAGCATTAATTATGTAACTTTCATTATCAAATATTTCGTCAATAATAGTATTAATCTTATAAGCAGAATCTATAACTAGCTTTTTTTTGGATTTTACAATTCTATTCTTTATATAATCATAGTAATAATTTAATTCATCAATAGTATTTAAAAATATCATTTTTTCTCCTTAATCATAAGACCTAAGTTATAAATAGTTTATCCAACAGTTTTAATACCACTTAGTTATTGAGTTATTTAACTTATTAAAGAAATTAATTATAAAAAGTGAAATACTCACTTCATAAACTTTAAGGTATCCAAATAGTAATTCACTATAAATTTAATATAATAATAAGTTTAGTAGAAAATTATCCATTTAATTTCTAATTACTAGTTTAGACTTTAAAAATTTATGACAGTTCAGTCACCACAATTCTAAGTCATCTTTATACGCAAAAATGTTAATCTTACAATTTCTGTTATTCGTTGCTATTTTATAATATCCAAGGTGGAGTATTTATTACTGCTGAAGCAACTGCATGTATCCCCCATCCACTAATTGCTTTACCAACTTTCGCTGTTCCATAACATATACAAACACATGTACAACCTATTCTTTTGACTGTTACGTTTCCCAAAGCTTCTGCTACATTAGCTTGTTTTTCTATTTCTTTTTTGTTTACCTTATGTAATTTTTTACTTTCCATATATTATCTCCTCTTTAAATGGATATTTTCCCCAAATAAATTGTACATTATATGTCTAAATATGTCAACGTTTATGATAGCAATTCTCAACAACTGTACCAGATATTCATACCTGGCAATGACAATAGAGTCACCTTCACAAAGTACCGTCTCAAGAAGCAAATCATAAACGTCATCCAAAAGCTCCCCGTCAATTGAATACCACTCATCCAGTACATCCATTTCCATATTCTTCTTGTTAATTTCTGAATATACCATTCATCTTTAATTCAGAAAATTCTATCTTTGATATAGTTTCAGGTACAGCCTTTACCTGTTCACATGCCTCAAAAGCATCAATCTTTGCTATTGTTGCTGAAACCTCTTTTTGTGACTCCACAGGTACTGTGGCATCATTACGGGTATTTATGCAAAATGAACAAACACATCGACAAGGCATAGAAAAGCAGTTTACTGAACCTGTAGAATATATTCCTCGTAAATTTATGTGTCAACTAATTTATCGTGAATTGGAAGATGTAAAAGGTTTAACACAAGACCAGTACCAAGCTGCTTTAAAAAAATATCCTATATTCGGTAAACTCTATACTCTTCTAAAAGAATATCATAAAATGGTATTCTCTCAAAAAAGTAGTGAACTGGATTCCTGGATAGAAGTAGCATCTACTTTGCAAGTAGATGAGCTGGATAGTTATATAGGTGGATTGAAAAAAGATTTATCTGCCGTCAAAAACGGCATCGATCATAAATATAATAATGGATTAGCAGAAGGAAGCGTAAATAAAATTAGCTAAAAGGATAATGTATGGAAGGATAGTTTTTTACTGCTCAAAGCAAAACTTCTTTTAAAGAACATTTTTATCAAATCAACTAACTTTGGAAAGATTCTATTAAATGCTTACGTTGGATATAAATGTACCTCATCAGGAAAAACTCAAAAGTATAAAAAGCAGCAATAGAAATTTTTCCGAAACAAAGGCTGTCTTGTACCTAAAACGAAAGACTATTGATAATGAAATTGAATAATATAGAGTAGATCTATTAAAGATACAGATTATATTACTCAAAAACATAGATACAGATTATATTACACAAAAACATTGAGAATTTTACCAATAAATGGTATAATGTACATGCTTGTTTTGTAAGTAATAACCATATTTATAAAACTAAATTACGGGGAGAGGAGGCATATCATAATACGTGTATAAAAGAGTAGTTAATAAGTTTTTTCGAGGAGTAATTGACCAAGCGAAAAGTGAAGAAGACAAGGAAATTGTTCGATACGGATTAGAGGTAATATTATCTCAGACTGTAAGCTCTTTGGCACTATTACTGATAGGACTATCTAGTCACAATCTATTAGGAACAGTTATTTTCATATTTTGTTTTTGCAGTATTCGAGTTGTTGCAGGTGGATATCATGCAAATACACATCTATTCTGCTTTTTAAATACTGTGTTGTCTTATTCATTTTTCATTGTAATAAATACCTATGTCACCAGAGAGTATAATGTTGTATTCATGCTGATAGCAGGCATATTTTATTTCATCATTTTGGGACTGGCACCTGTTTTAAATGACAAGCGCGAATTTTCTATGGATGAAATACAGAAATCGAGGAAAAAGACAAGAGTATTCTTAATATTCGAATTAATCATATCCATTGTGTTGTATCAATTCAGTTTCGAATTATATAAATTTGCAATCTATGCAGTCATATTAGAAGGAGTGTATGCAATATTGGGTAAAATGAAATATTGGAATTTAAATAAACAGGCGTTGTTAAAAAATGTAATGCATCTATCTATGGCAGCGGCTCTGAGTGCAGCGTGGTCGACATGTGGTTGGTATTTTCATGAGCCGGAAATGCCTAAATCACTAAAGGATAGGCTGGAGAAAGATAAAGAGAAATTCGATAATTAATTAAATTATATTGAGCAAAAGGTTTCCTGATCGTTCATCGAATTGAATCATTAGGAAACTCTTTGTATATAAATGTAGAAACGTGTTTAAATATATAGTATAATACAGGTTGAGTCTATAATATAAATAAAAAGATAATGGGTTATCAGAGAATGTAATATAAGATATTTGGAGGTGTATCACAATGGATATCATTCAAAAGGTAATAGGGGAGAGTATAATATTATTAGCTGAGTCTATCATATACTGGATTTACTATAATGGGCTTTATGACAGGAAGCAAAGAGGAGTTAAAAGTGGGTTAATTTTAGCAGTTTACCCTGTTAGTTTAGTAATAGGAGGCTATTGTAGCAGTCTAGGTTTACCAATTCTGTTAAAAGCATTTGGTCTTGTAATTATAGGGTGCTTTATAACTAAGCTTCTATTTAATGCGAACTGGAGAAGTATTATTATACATCAAGTGATTGCATTCTTATGTTCTATTATTGGTGATAGTTTGGCAATGGGGATTTTAACAGCAATACAAAATGGTGTTGAAATAAATGAAATATTTAATAATTCTACATTATTAATGCAGGCAGGGTTTATTTCTAAGATGTTTCAGTTTTTTATTATTTTATTATTTATTAAAAAATTTGGAAAGGAAACCAATCGTTATACGATATCCGAGACTTCTATTTTTATGCTACAAGGAATAGCTGGAATGGCCTGTTTAGTGTTAATAATGAATCTATCAGTTTATAATAGTTTTAATTATAATATACCATCAGTGTTTGTACTTATTGTTTCAATTCTTGTTTTAGCTTCGTATTTTGTGTTCTATGGTTTCTTTGATAATTATATAAAGAAGCGAAACCAAGAACAGGATGTTATGAAGGTTCATTTCTACAACCAAGGTCAGTATGAGTACTATGCGACACTGGAGCAAGAGAATTTGAATATGAAAAAGATGTATCAGGATATGAAGAATCATCTGGCTGCCATCCGGAATTTAAATAAAGAGAATCAAGATCTTTCCAATTCTTACATTGAAAAGTGCTTAGAAGAAGTAGAAGGTTATAATGAATTCTTTGATACAGGCAATCAATTGGCTGACATTATATTATATGAGAAATGTAATACAGCTAAGAATCATAATATTAAAACCGAAATAATGATACAAAAGGGTAGCTTAAACAGCCTAGAAACGATTGACCTTTGCGCCATTCTAACGAACAGCTTTGACAATGCTATGGCGGGATGCATGCAGTGTAAGGGCGAAAGATTGATTCAGGTAAAATCCATCACAAATGATGCGGCTGTAATATTTACCATTAAAAATAATTATGAAACACTCCCGGCCTTGAATACAAAGGGGGAATTGATAACCAGTAAACAAAATAAAGAAGAGCACGGTCTGGTTATGCAAAGTCTGAGAATAGCTGCAACGAAATATAATGGAGATGTGGAAATTAGTATAAATAAGGAAAAGAAAGAATTTTTATTAATTGTAATGATACCAATTGTTTATCAAAGTAAGTGTGAAAAGTGCATTTGTAATAATTGCGCGATTAAGGGCTCATGTAGTTGCTTGGAATGCAAAGAGGATAATTATATTAAGTATTACTGTGATAAGGATGTCAATGATATAAACTTACAAGCAAGAATTAAGATGTTAAAAAAATCTGGATTGCTTTAGATTGTACTACTACTTAAATTGTAAATCGATAATGTATAATAAGAGAAGAATGTTAGAAGAGTGATAGTATGTACATTGGTATAATCCTTTTGCAGTATTTGATGGTTTAACATTATTATGTTGGAATAAATAATGTTTATATGGGTTATTCATACAAACATGTAAATGGTAAACCTCAATATTTTTCAGTAGATTCTGTAAAATAATATTTAAGTGGAGTTACATTAAAATTAGAATAAAGGAGTAATTTATTGAAAAAAAAATTATTATTATCTTTTTTAATATTTATTATTTTTAGTATTATTTTGTTTATAATTCAAGGACAATTTATTGAAGAAATTTATTTCGGATTTCCAATATACTTTTTAACAATCAGAAATTACATTGAACCAATTTATAAAGGAATTAGTGTTAATTTATTTAATTTTTTTATTAACATTATACTATGTTATTTTATCTATAAGTTAGCAATTTGGCTTAATAAAAAACTGAATATAAAATTATAATACTAAAACAAAAAACGCTTTTATGAGAAAATTTTTAACTCATAAAGGCGTTTTTTATCGTGCGTATTTTACGTTGTAAATTTTAATAAACGACTTAAATAGTAAACGTCAAATCACTCGCCTAGGTATTACTGGCTGCTGTAATGATTCTTGTTTTTTTCATCTTAAAAAATTGAAACAATGTTACAAAACCATCTGCATATGATGCGATTGTATTTCTTGAGCACTTTTTATTTGAGGGCAGATATACATCAAAATATTACGTAAGCTCTTTATAAATAATGTCTAATTTATTCTGCTACCTCCGGAAAATGCCCTTTATTAAATTGATCTGTCTAATTGAAACTGGGGCAATGTTTATGCGACACAGGCTTAATTTAATATATGTCGTATAATGTCGACATTATAAGCTTGAGACAAATGGTATAATATGGTAATATCTATTAAAATGAAGAATATAAAGAAAAAAGTCGTAACTTTTGCCGTTTTAGGATGTCTTTTTATTGCAAACACTGTATTTGCATCACAATCATACGGTGGTACTGTGTACAAATATGCTGATTATGAAAGCACTTCTGCTAAAAAGGCTGATTCAACTGAGAAAGGAACAAATAATGCATCGAAAAAGTCTTCAGGGTCATTTGTATGTTGGCTAGAGTTTGCTGAATCTAAGTCGTATTATTATACTGGAACTAACTGTACGGATAAAACATCATATACTACAACTGGTAAGAAATATATGAAATATCAAGATTATATTGATGCTGACGGGAATATAGCAGCAGCTGTATATGAAGACGAAGTTGTATTGAAGCTTAATATTTCAACTTCTCTAACAAATTTTACTAGCGGTACAGTATCAGGATACTGGTCACCTGATACATACTAAAAAAATTATGCATGACAGCTGATTATAGGCTGTCATGCATATTAAGGCAGGGATTATTATGCTTTTTTCAAATGATTTAAAAAGGGCAATATTGAATAAAAAAATGTTGTTTTCATTAGTAATTTCGTTTATTTGTTTAATAGTTGGGAGTTATGAGTCCTTATTTTTATATAGTAATACTGATTTTGCAGATACTTACTTTAATGCTATTTGTACTGGAACTTCATGCATATTTGCATTGTTATATCCTTTGCTTGCATGTGTTCCTTATGCTGATATTTATTCAGAGGAGTATAAGACAGGATATACAAATTATGTTTTTATGAAAGTAAGTAAAAAGAGATATATTTTGTCAAAAGTACTATCGTGTGGCATTGGTGGTGGAGTAGCAGTTTCCTTGCCAACAGTAGTGTTTTTGATTATTTCTGTTATCAAAAATGGAACGTCAATTGTAGATTCAACTATTGTAACCTATATTACACATGGTCAGGATTTTTTTATAAATTCACCAATTTTATATTGTTTACTGTATTCTGCCAATAGTTTTATATGTGGTTTTATTTTCTCAGTCCTGGGATTAGTAGTATCCACTTATACCCAAAATAAATATTTAATTATGTTAATCCCTTTTGCATTCTTCATCTTTTCAGCTATGTTTTTTGCCAATTCTTTTATAGATCTAAATCCAATTACTTTATTAGATATCAATTCGTATGAAGAAACAAATATTGTTTTTAATGCAATCTATAAAATAGCAGTATTAATGATTTCCTACTGTCTTTTTTATAGGAGGGTGGCTGTAAATGAAGAATAGATTTATTTATTATTTTAACGTTAAGATATTAAGAGGTATTAGCAATTACATAATAGTATATTTAATTTTTTTTACGTATAATTTTCTTGTACTACGAAATATGTATACAAATCATAACATTATTTTTCATGAGCTTTTCTACTGGCATATGGGAAATAGTCTGCAGTTAACATTATTTCACTCTGTCTTTATTTTAATGCTGTTACATAAAATGGTTACAGATAATAATTATGATATTCATTTTGTAATGAGATGTAATAATAGAAAGAATTTATTTCTTATTAAAGTTACATCTTCTATAATCATATCTATAAGTTGCATTTTAACATCAGTGTTAATATCATTGATTCAAAGTATTTCACTATCTCATCATAAATTTGAGTGGACTGATTTTACAAAATATATTTATAGCTCCATTTACAATGAGAATTTAAAACTAGAAGATTTTTTAATGCCTTTTCTCATTAATTTGTTTTTTTATTTCACCGTGTTGAACTTAATTATGCTAACGCTTAATCAGATTTTTAAGCAAAAATATCTAGCCGTAATAATTATGATTTTATTATGTCTATTAAATTACAGTAGTTTTTTAAGCAAGTTGAATGATATAGCAAAATATACCATGCTAGGAAATGTGATAATTGGTTATAACGATAACAAGTTAAATGATTCGGTTAATATCCTTTATTGGGTACTCTTAATCTTTATCCTAACATTTATTTATTATCTAAGCCTAAAGAAAACGGATATAAAGGAGTATCATACATGAAATTACTCCATAAAACCTTATTTTCGGTCAAGAAAGATATTAAAAAATTCATAACATATCTTTTACTGTTGATTATACTATACAATTTGATTGCAGCTGTATGTATTGGATACTCAAAAGACGGACTAATGTATACTCTTGTTTTATATTTTTTTGGATCTGAAAAAATTGATACCATGTTTTTTATGTGGCTATTTTTACAGACGGTAATAATCGCTTTTGGTATTTATAAAATAAAAGAGGAAATGAATTCTTTATTAGTGATACGCATTTTGAAAATAGGAAATATATTAAATTATTTGTTATCCGTAATTGCTCGAATACTTATTTATATAATATTTTATTATGTACTATTTTATATGGTATCTTTCTTATTTATTCTTTTCTTTCATGAGTTGTTACCAATAAACCACTATTTGAAGTGCGTGTTTGAAATGATGAATTGCAATTATTTTATGCTTTTTAGTACAGGTATTTTAAATACATTCATTTTTATTTTACTCATTTGTTTACTGGCAATTGGTATAGGTTCTTTAAATAGCAGCTTTATCATTTTACAGACATTTCAACTAGTACTTATATTTTTGTTTAAATATAACCTTGTGATATTTCAATATCTGCCTTTGTGCCATGGTATCTTTTCCTTATATAATAATACTTTTACCTATCAGTTTTCATGGGGTTATCAAATGGTACTGGCAACACTGCTTGTTTTTGCTGTTATAAGTCGTATAAAGAAGAATCTGGAGAAATATATATAAAAGGAGATTATAATGAATAATACAGTGATTGAAATTAAAAATGTTACAAAGAAATTTTACAAAACAACTGTACTTAGCAATATAAATTTAAGTGTCAAAAAAGGTGAATTGATAGGAATAGTTGGGCAGAACGGAAGTGGAAAATCAGTGTTATATAAACTAATATGCGGGCTTATGCTTCCGACAGAGGGACAGATTAGAGTCAATAATAAAAACATAGGTAATGGAAGTTTTGCAGAGGATATTGGTATTATGCTTGATAATACTGGCTTTCTTGAAAATGAAACAGGGTTTCATAACTTGAAATATATAGCTTCTATCCAGAATATCATTGATTGCACTCAAATAAAAGAATATATGGAACTAGTCGGTTTAAATTCTGAGGAAAAAAAACCAGTCAAGAAATATTCATTGGGGATGAAACAAAGATTACGATTCGCCATGGCTATTATGGAGGATCCAGGGTTACTTCTGCTAGATGAGCCTTTCAATGCAATAGATAAAGAAATGAACAAAGCAATGAAAGAAATCTTAATGGATTATAAAAAGATGGGCAAAACAATCTTAATTACAAGCCATAATCAAGAGGATATTGATATCTTATGCTCAAGAGTCATTAAGTTAGAAGCTGGGGGTTTATACGAGATAATGGCAGGAATAACTTTGTAATTTAAAAACCCTTTTAAATTGGATAAATTTGAAAGGGTTATAGTGTGCCCGGTGGGCACACGTTTTAACGGGTGTAAGTCCCCAATCCGCCCGGCAGTGGGAAGGATACAGCCAAAGCCAAGGGTGTCCATCGTGAGGTGGAATCATATTAGCGGTGCGTTTGCTAAGTCAGTATGTTGAGTAGATGGATTTATCAGATTTATTTACGACTTATTTCCGGTTCCGGAAAAATACAGCAACGCCACGACAGATGCTAAAGATTATGCTCTATGCTTACATGAACATAATTTATTCTTCATGGGATATCGAAAAAGCTTGTCATCGTGATGTGAATTTCATGTATCTTTTGGAAGACTCGAAAGCTCCGAATCATGCGACAATTGCACAATTCCGTACACTCCATTTCGCTTCAATTTCAAAAAGTCAGAAGTTTCAAATTTTCTTTACGAAATCGGAGAAGTATCAGGTGATATTTATAGTTCAATACAAGTAGACAAGTTAATGCAAAAGATTTAGGTAATAAAACTAAAAAATAAATTTAATAATGGTAAATCAATGAAAATCAGAGTAAAATAATAGTCAGAATATGGAATTGAAATTATAAAAATATTAGGATATCTTAGAACATTAACGAAATTGAAGAGGTAATAAATGAAAAAAATATTAGAAGAGTTCAAAATAAAAATGGATAAAAAAAAGATGCAGCGAGGCAGTATATATCAAATGAAAGGAGTTTTTCATGCAGAAATTAGTAAAAGCATATGTTCCATTTTTAATATATTTCCTATGTGCAATATTGGCATACTTCATTGCATTTTATTTACTCCCAAAGTATAATGTACCACTAGCTTTTTTGGGTTTACTAGTAATATACTTATATATATACTTATTTGTATTTTTTATTGGCTTTTTTATGGGTAGAGCTACTGTCAAACGCCTTGGCATTCATAACTTTATACTATATTTTATCTATGCTATAATTTCTTTATTTATGATGTTATTTATTGGATCGCTAAAAGATGTTTTTTCGCACTTGTATTGCAAATTTCCAATTACCTTATCATTTTTTTTTGATGCTTTATTCGATATTGACAGTTTGGTCGTTTCCGTTGGAACATTTGTTTCATTTTTAGTCGGAGAAATCATAGAACATTTTCATGCAAATAAGTAACCAACAAAATTCCATTTAGTGGAGAGGATAAGCTATTCATATAATCCCATGCTAAGTTAAAAACATTTTCATAAACGTTGAATTCTTGAATAATTGCTGGTTCCTCTAGAGTGTCATATGAAACAAAATCATCTGGGGATATTGCAGTAGCTCTTGGAGATGCAATACATTGATCAATTCCTATTCCACCTTGGGTAGTCTCAAAATATTGTTCATACGCCCAATTTTTTGGCATTGCCTGACCTATATTACCGGTAAAACCAGTTGACATATCTGCGACAAAACTATATTTCTGTGCAGTAATGTCAATCTCGTACTTGTATCAAAAGCAGTTGCAGAACGCGCTGTGTTTCCTCTACTACTTAACAAAGACGCCCATGTATTTTTACCAGCTATTCCATCTACTGGAGTGGCACCCCATTCTATTTGACAACATTTAATATAATTCTTATGTGATTTTCTTTCCCATAATCCATTAGGAGCTGTTAATCCGATTTGTGATCCATAATTTGTATTCATCCCTAACTGAACCATATGTTTGAAATATTCATCTGTTCCTTCAACACCAGTATTGAATGTGACTGTTCCTATCCCCTTATTAAAGAAAGAGGTAGCAATATACAGTTAAATTTCACCAAAACGTTAAAAAAATATTAATCCATTATTTAGAATAATTAGTATAAATAAACAAAAAATATAGATAGTTTTCTGCCATATTAGAAATTATCACATTATTAAACAAAAGAATACTCTTTTGACCTATAAATGTAGAAAAGTGTTTAAAAATATAGTATAATACGGTTGAGTCTAAATTTTAATAAACTGATAAAGGGTATAAAGGAATGTAATATAGGATATTTGGAGGTATATCAATGGATTTAATATTTAAGTTATTAGGTGATAGTATCATATTATTAATTGAGACTATCATTTACTGGTTTTTTGGTAATGGGCTTTATGACAAAAAACAAAAAGGCGTCAAATGTGGAATAATTTTAGCAGTTTATCCTGTTAGTGTAGTATTAGCAAACTATTGGAGCAAGCAAGGTCTGCCATTTATGTTAAAAGCATTCTTTCTTATAACAGTAACAAGTATTATGTTCAAGTTGTTATTTTATGCCAACTTGAGAAGTATTATTATACATCAATTGATTGCATTCTTATGCTCTCTAATTGGGGATAGTTTTGCAATGGTGATTATATTAGCAATACGAGATGACATAGAATTAAGTAATATTTACGATAATTACATATTATTCATGCAGGCAGGATTTATTGCCAAGATATTTCATTTTTTATGTATTTTATTATTTATTAAAAGATTTGGAAAGGAAACCAATCATTATACTTTATACGAGACTTTTATTTATATGCTACAGGGAATATCTGGACTTGCCAGCTTAGTGTTAATTATGAATTTATTTATTTATAAAAGTTCTAATTATAAGATACAACCAGTCTTTGTACTTAGTGTTTGTTTACTTATTTTGGCTTCTTATTTCGTGTTCTACAGACGAAACCTGGAGCAGGAAGTTATGAAGGTTCATTTCTACAATCAAGGTCAGTATGAATATTATGCGACATTGAAGCAAGAGAATTTGAATATAAAAAAGATGTATGAGGATATGAAGAATCATCTTTCTGCTATCCGGAATTTAAGTAAAGAAAATCAAGACCTTTCTAATTCTTATATTGATAAATGTTTAGAAGAAGTAGAAGGCTATAATGAATTCTTTGATACAGGTAATCAGTTGGCTGATATTATATTATATGAGAAATGTAATGCAGCTAAGATTCATAATATCAAAACCAAAATAATGATACAAAAGGGTAGCTTAAATAACCTTGAAACGATTGACCTTTGTGCTATTTTAACGAACAGCTTTGACAATGCTATGGCGGGATGTATGCAGTGTAGAGGAGATAGATTGATACAGGTAAAATCCATCACAAATGATGCGGCTGTTATATTTACCATTAAAAATAATTATGAAACACTCCCAGTTTTGGATACAAAGGGTATACCGATATCTGGCAAACAAATTAATGAAGAGCATGGTCTGGTTATGCAAAGTCTAAGAATAGCTGCAACTAAATATAATGGAGATGTGGAAATTAGTATTGATAAGGAAAAGAAAGAAGTTTTATTAATTGTAATGATACCAGTAGCATATCAAAAAGCAAGTTAAAGTCAGTTTATTATTTTGTAATGCGACTTAAATTTTATTGTAACAAGGGCAAGGTCATATATTGTGAATCTTGTCCTTGTTATATATAAAGCTATTTAGAGGGAGTAAATCAAATAATTTTTTACCCTCTAAAAATTAGTTCCAGTATACTACAACCTTTTTAGCATTTTCATCAACATAGGTCATATATCGGATTGAATTTTCAAATTGACTTCTTGACATATAAATAAGACCAGAAGTATCCCAAGGATTAATAACCACTACGATGTTTGAATCTACCCATCTGATAGAATAAGAGTGGCCACCATCTCCTATAATTCCTTTGCTTGAATCAGCAATTGTGAAATCACATGCAGCCATGGCACCCTGTCCAGATTCAAACTTAGCAGCCAAAGCATTGATTACGCTTGTCTTTTGCGATGCTCCATATACAGTTTTTTGTTTAAAGCCTGTCATTGTTGTAAATACGTCACAAGCAAAACAACTGTTATATACATTCATTGCTTTTTGTAATCCAGCCTCTATTACTCTTGCGTCAAGATCACCTGTAATGTAGGCATTAGTTACTTCACTTTTGGATACCGTTTTCTTTCCTGAACCAAAATTAAGTGTGTAGCTGCCATTTGAATTAACGGTAATTAATTTTTGTAAAAGAGTTCTTCCATATACACTGTTATCTAATGCTTGTATTGCGGAAACTGCACCGCAATCACCAACATTTCCCTGATGAAATGTACTTAACTCACCGTCAAGCTGTGTAGCTGGATTTGAAGCTGTTGCAAAAGCAGAAATTGGTGTAAATAGAGTACCTACTGCGATTGTGAAAGACAGGCAGGAAGCCGCTACTTTCATTTTAAAGTGATTCATTTTGATTTTTCCCATTTTATATTCCCTCCTAAATTTTATTATATAACCCAATGGATACATGAAATTCAATGAACCCAATGGATGGAAAACATAATTTGAAATTGATATAATGAATAAAATTTTAAAAAATACTAAATTATATAAAATATATTAAACTACAGCAATGAAGTAGTGTATAATATGTTTAACACAATAGACAAGTAAAAGTCAACTGAATTTGCAAAAATTAATATTTAAATTACAATATTTTAATATAAATCATAAAAAATTAATTCATTTAACAATATGTATAAATTACTTTATAACTATCAAGCATATTGCACAAAACAACATTTTCTCAATATTTATTTTAATATACAGCCGTTATATGACAAACGATTGACATATACGAATTATAACTAAGTTCAATTAAAACAAGAAAATAGTATTTATTAAAACAAAATCGAAAACAAATATTGTGCAATATTAACAAATATTAAAAGCAGTGTAAATACATTATATACAAATAGTATGTCAACCGATTGACATATAATAAGTATCATGCTATCATCAAAATATAACAAAGACTGTTATACAAAAACCAGTAAACAATACTTTTATGGAGGGAAATTTATGAAAGTAAAAATGAAAAAGTTTATCGCATTATTATCTGTAGCATCTGTAACAATTGGTATGATGGCAGGATGCGCAAGTAAAACCGAAGAATCAGATAGCCAGACAACTGATACGTTGACAGAATCCGATGCAAGTGATTCTACAGAGTCCTCAACTGAGGAAGCAGCCTCAACTGATTTATCCGGTGTAGAAATCTCTTTCTTAAACAGTAAGGGAGAAATTCAATCAGCTTTAGAAGAGGTTGCAACAAGATTTGAAGCAGAAACAGGTATTAAAGTAGACGTGATTGCATGTGGAGCCGGAGAGGTTCCTTATACAAAGATTACCAGTTCCTATAATTCAGGGACGGCACCAACTATGGCAATGCTTGATACAACAGATATTGTTGCATTGGCAGAAGAATATGCGCTTGATTTATCCGATGAAAAATGGATTGCTGAATGTGAAAGTCAGGTTACTAAAGTAAATGATAAGGTATACAGCTTTCCATTCTGTATAGAAGGAAGAGGCCTTATTTATAATAAGACAGCCATTGAAAAAACCTTAGGAACTGATTTTGATCCAACAACCATCAATTCTTATGATGCATTAAAGAGTTTGTTAGAAACTTTAAGAACAAAGGGAATGGAAAATCCGGTTGTTATTTCGAAAGAAGACTGGTCCCTTGGAGCGCATCAGTTAGGTTTTATCTATGATACATATGATGGAACGACAGCAGGAAGTACTGAATTAATCAATAAACTAAAGAGTGGAGAATTAAATCCGGCAGATTATGAAAGATTTAATGAATTCGTAGATACAATGGACTTATTATTAGAGTATAACATAAATGGTAAAGATCCTCTTGGTGCTTTATATGAGCAGGATCCAATATTCTTAGCAGACGGTGAAGCGGCAATTTGGGCAAACGGTTGTTGGGCATGGCCTAATATTGAGGATTCAGGGGCATCTACAACAGATGAATACGGATTCTTACCATTTGTACTAGGAAATGATACCACCGATTTTGCGAATACAAGTATTCAGGCAGCACCATCTAAGCAGGTAATGATTGATAACGTGCAGGCTACACCAGAGCAGCAAGAAGCAGCGAAAGCATTCCTTAATTGGATTGTTTATTCTGAATCAGGACAGCAAATGCTAGTTGAAACTTGCGCATTGATTCCAGCATGCTCAAATAATAGTTATGAACCGCTTGATCCTCTAGGAAGAGATATTAAAACAAAAATGGCAAGTGGAAATACCTATAATTCCTCTTTCATTGCACCGTCTGATCATTGGAGCGTAATGGGAGCAGCAATGCAAAAATATATTGCAAAGCAAAGCACAAAAGAAGAATTAACAAAGAGTCTGGCAGATTACTGGACTTCACAAAAATAGAACAAGATACACACTGAAAGATAATAGATTTTAAAGCAATCAGAACCGGGCAGTAACCCGCTGCCTAGTTCTGGTTATAAATGAAAGGAACGGGATAGTATGGGAACTATGGGAAATAAACCTATAGAAAAAATCAAAAATCTTATCATATTTGCTTTACCTGGAATTTTAATCTTTTTGGCAGTCGTAATAGTTCCTTTTCTCTATGGATTTTATCTTACATTAACTGACTGGAACGGAGTGACTGCAACAAAAAATATCATAGGCTTATCCAATTATGCAGAGGTATTTAAGGATACGGATTTTTGGTCTTCTATGGGATTAACATTAAAATATGTATTTTTTTCCGTTATTTTAGTTAATTTAGTTGCCTTTATGCTAGCCTATGTCTTAACAAATGGATTAAAAGGGCAAAACTTTTTTAGAACAGGGTTTTTTACTCCTAATCTAATTGGTGGAGTGGTACTTGGATTTATATGGCAGTTTATATTTTCAAGAGTTTTAGTGAATTTTGGTGAAAGCACAGGCTGGGGAATTTTTAGCACCTCATGGCTTTCTAATCCTAATAAAGCGTTTTGGGCACTTGTAATTGTTACGGTGTGGCAGCTTTCAGGCTATATGATGTTAATTTATATTGCCGGTTTTATGGGATTATCGACCGATGTATTGGAAGCAGCAAGTATTGATGGCGCAACAGGATTTCAGAGAATGTATCAAATTATTGTTCCGCTAATGGTACCCTCTTTTGTTGTGTGCTTGTTCTTAACATTATCCAGAGCTTTTATGGTGTATGATGTGAATTTAACCTTAACAGGCGGAGAACCTTATGGAACAACAAGACTGGTCGCAATGCATGTATATGAGAAAGCATTTACTGCAAGAAATTATGGCGTAGGTCAGGCAGAAGCTTTGTTTCTATTCCTGATTGTAGCAGTCATAAGTGGTCTGCAAATTTACCTTGGAAAGAAGAAGGAGGTTGAGGCTTAATGAATACAAAGAATAAAGTAGGCGGAGCTAAACGCTTTGCTGTTGATGGCTTTAAAGTGTTATCCATGTTAGTCATGTTTGCTTTGTACATGATACCCTTTGTACTTATTATTCTAAACTCCTTTAAATATAAAAGAGATATCATAAAAAATCCATTTTCTTTTGTAGCAGAAAAAGGATATACCATAGAAAACTATACAGTTGCATTTGAGAAGATGAATTTTATCAGAAGCTTTGGAAATTCACTTTTTGTAACTGGACTAAGTACACTGATTGTAACAATTTTAGCATCGATGACGGCATATTATTTTGTAAGATCTAAAAATAAATTTTCCAGCATCTGCTTTTCCCTTATGGCGGCATCCATGATTATACCGTTTCAGGCAATCATGATTCCTTTAGTTTCCATCTATGGGGCAAAGCTTAATATATTAAATCATAGAACTGCATTGATATTTTTTCATGTTGGGTTTGCAATGAGTATGTCGGTATTTATATTTCAAGGCTTTATAAAAAGCAGTATACCTCTTTCCTTAGAGGAAGCCGCTTGTTTAGACGGATGCAGCAAGACACAAACTTTTTTTCAGGTTGTATTTCCTTTATTAAAGCCGATTACCTCAACACTTGTTATTTTGAATGTATTAGCGTTTTGGAATGACTATTTGCTGCCATCCTTAGTACTTGGCAAAAAACAGATTATGACGCTGCCATTATCGACTTATGCCTTTTACGGAACCTATTCAGCAGATTATGGAACGATCATGGCAGGTCTTGTACTGACAGTGGCTCCCATTCTTGTGTTATATTTGCTGCTTCAAAAGCAAATTATCAGCGGAGTGGTTGCAGGTGCGGTAAAATCTTAAACGGCAGTTAAAACATATTGATTGAAGAGAAAGGATATGGCAGAAATAATAGCTGCTAATTGGATAAAGTATGAAGAAAATAGAAAATAAAGTGATGCTCATAACCTATTCCGACTCCATGGGGAGTAATCTGTCGGATTTAAAGCTGATATTGGATCGATATTTTCAAAAGGCAATTGGAGGAGTTCATCTATTGCCGTTTTTCCCGTCGTCAGGTGACAGAGGCTTTGCACCTATGGATTATCATACAGTAGAAAAAACCTTTGGCAGTTGGACGGATATTAAGCGATTAGCAGAAAACTATTATTTGATGTTTGATTATATGATTAATCATATATCAGCACAAAGTGAATACTATAAGGATTTTTTGCAAAATAAGGAGGCTTCCGTTTACAAGGATTTGTTTCTTCGCTTTAAGAATTTTTGGGAAGAGGGAGAGCCAACCAAAGAGCAGGTAGATGTTATTTACAAAAGAAAGCCAAGAGCGCCTTATGTGGAAGCTAAATTTGCAGATGGAACCAGTGAAAAAGTATGGTGTACCTTTGATGAGGAGCAGATAGATATCAATTGCAAGAGCGAGGCAGCTAAGGCTTTTATTCAGGATAATTTAACTTTTCTTTGTGAACATGGAGCAGCTTTGATTCGACTGGATGCTTTTGCCTATGCCACAAAGAAAGCAGGAACAAGCTGCTTTTTCATTGAACCGGAGGTATGGGAATTATTAAAGCAATGTCAGGATGTAATTGCTAAATATCAAGTTGAGCTGTTACCTGAAATACATGAGCATTATACGATGCAAAAAAGGATTGAGGAAAAAGGCTATTACGTTTACGATTTTGCTTTACCAATGCTTTTAATCAATGCCTTGTATTATGGAAAAACCAACTATTTAAAAAAATGGCTTACCATTTGTCCAAGAAAACAGTTTACAACGTTAGACACGCATGATGGAATCGGTGTGGTTGATGTAAAAGATTTACTGCCGCCGGAAGAAATAGAAAGAACCAAAGAAGATATTTTCAAATATGGGGCAAATGTAAAGAAAGTTTACAATACAGCCGCGTATCATAATCTGGATATTTATCAGGTTAATTGTTCCTATTACTCTGCTCTTGGAGATGATGACAAAGCTTATTTGCTTGCAAGAGCCGTACAGTTTTTTGCCCCAGGCATTCCGCAGGTATATTACGTAGGACTTTTAGCAGGCAGAAATGATCTAAAGCTTTTGGAAGCAACAAAGGTAGGAAGAAATATTAACCGACACTATTACACAGTGAACGAAATAGACAATGAGATGCAGCGTCCTGTAGTGCAGGAACTTGTACGTCTCATGGAATTTAGAAATACCCATAAGGCCTTTGATGGAGATTTTCTAATGATGGATTGTATGGAACACGAGCTTATCATAGAACGGAGCAATGGCAGGCACAAGGCAGTGCTGTACGCTGATTTTAAAACAAAAGTTACAAAAATTGCCTATACGGATGAAAAATATAATGAGAAATCAATGATACTTTAAGACGGGAAAGCGAATGCTTCCCATTCTCTGATTCGGGTATCAATCAGACTTAATAGTGCAAGCTATAAAAATTATGAAGTAGTGAAATAGAATAAAGGGAGACCAATAATATGAAAAAAAAATGGTGGCATAATCAGGTTGTATATCAAATATATCCAAGAAGCTTCATGGACAGCAATGGAGATGGTATCGGAGATATCCAAGGAATTATTAAAAAGCTTCCTTATTTGGAGGAGCTTGGAATTGGAGTAATCTGGCTAAGTCCTGTATTTGATTCACCAAACGATGATAATGGCTATGACATTAGTGACTACCGGGCAATCATGAAAGAATTTGGTACCATGGAGGATATGGAGGAGCTTCTTCATAAGGCAAAGCAAAGACAGATTAGCATAGTGCTTGACTTAGTTGCCAATCATACCTCTGATGAACATCAATGGTTTCTTGAGGCAAGAAAATCCAAAGATAACCCATATCGAGATTATTATATTTGGAAAGATGCAGTCAAAGGGCAAGAACCAAATGGACTAATATCTGCCTTTGGTGGAAGCGCGTGGGAATATGATGAGAGAACAAATCAATATTACTTACATTTATTCAGTAAAAAGCAGCCAGATCTTAACTGGACAAATAGCAAGGTTCGACAAGAGGTCTATGATTTAATGAACTTTTGGATAGAAAAGGGAATTGCTGGATTTCGAATGGATGTTATTGAATTGATTGGAAAAATTCCCGAAAAAGAGATTACAAGCAACGGACCTAAGCTTCATGAATATATTCAGGAAATGAATCAAAAAACTTTTGGAAGTAAAGATATGCTTACAGTTGGAGAATGCTGGGGCGCCGATACCAATATCGCAAAGCTTTACAGTGACCCTAATCGAAATGAACTCAGCATGATATTTCAATTTGAACATATAAATTTAGACCAGATACCTGGCAAGGAGAAATGGGATTTGGCGCCACTTAATTTCCTTGCACTAAAGCAGGTCATGAAAAAGTGGCAGACGGCTTTTAAACAAGACGGCTGGAACAGCTTATTCTGGAACAACCATGATTTGCCAAGAATTGTATCCAGATGGGGAAATGATAAGAAATACTGGCTTGAAAGTGCTAAAATGCTTGCCATTTTATTGCATGGTATGAAAGGAACACCTTATATCTATCAGGGAGAAGAAATCGGAATGACCAATATTCGCTTAAAGGACATTAAAGACTATCCTGATATCGAAGCACATGGTATGTATGAGTCTAGAATAAAACAGGGTTATACCAAGGAAGAAATAATGGATTCTATTTACATAAAGGGTAGAGATAATGCAAGAACGCCAATGCAGTGGTCAGCCGATAAAAATGCTGGATTTACCACAGGAATACCGTGGTTTGGTGTGAATCCTAACTATAAGATGATTCATGCAGACAGTCAAATAAAGGATAAAAGCTCCATTTTTCATACCTACAAAAAACTGATTTCGCTTCGAAAGGAGTATGAGGTGATTGTATACGGTGATTTTCAATTACTATTTGAGGAGGATGAAGATATCTTCGCCTATACAAGAACACTTGAGAAAAATAAAACGTTTGAAAAGCTTTTAGTGGTCTGCAATTTCCATGACAAAGAACGAACTGTCAATATGGAAGAATTAAAACAAAAAAAGCAATTGTTGATTTCAAATTATGAGTTAGTAAAAGAAGAACATCTGCTTCGTCCCTATGAAGCGAGAATGTATCTATTAGCATAAAGGGTCATGAAGTGCTAAGTGAATAAAAATAACACATTAACATGGATAAAGGAATGATTGAAATCATCGCCAATAATGATATAATATAGGCAGTATTTGAAGCAGAATTAAAAAAATCAAAGATAAGAATGCTTGCCAACTATATTTATGAAATAAACTTTTATGAAGTAATATCATGTGTACAAAATAGTAAAAGATAATAATGGATTGTGTGGAGGGTGTTGTTGTGGCAACTTTAAAGGATGTAGCAAAGGAAACCGGACTTGCTGTGAGCACTGTTTCAAGAGTACTCAACAGCAGAGGTTATATAAGCGAAGAAACACGTAATAATGTATTTAACGCAATGAAGAAATTAAATTATCAGCCTAATGAAATGGCCCGATCCTTATCAAAGCAGACCACCAATACGATAGGGGTTATTGTTCCACATATCAGGCATCCATATTTTGCAGAATTAATCAGCAATATCGAGTCGGCGGCAAATAACCGTAAATATAAGATATTACTTTTTAATTCCAAGGATAGAGATGAAAAAGAGATAGAAATCTTAGATATGTGCAACCAGAATCGCGTCGCAGGGATTATTCTTTGTAGCGGAACGGTTGCAATGAATAAATTTGATAAAATTAATGTACCTCTTATCACAATCGAGAGAAATCTGGAAAAGGGAACGGCTTGCGTAGAATGTGATAATTTAAAGGGTGGCCGTCTGGCTGCAAAACATCTGATTGAATTGGGCTGTAAAAATCTGGTACAAATCAGCGGAGTCTGCGGTAACTATATGCCGGCAGACAGCAGAGAGACAGGCTTTATTGAGGTGTGCGAGGAATATAAAATAGCACATCAGGAGCTGAAAACAAACGAAACACAGTATAACGTGGGCGAATATAAGGAACTAATAGAGGATGTATTGCTTAATAATAAGGGAGTAGATGGAATTTTTGCCAGTAGTGATTTGATTGCTGCTCAGATTCTACAGGTGTGTGCCAAATTAAAAATCAAGGTACCCCAGCAATTAAAGGTAGTGGGATTTGACGATGTATTGGTGGCTTCTCTTACCACTCCGACGATTACAACCATACATCAGCCAATCAAAGAGATGGCTCAGATGGCGATATCCTTGCTAATAGAGGCAAGCAACGGCAAGATTGTGCCAAGTAAAACAACGCTTCCGGTTAGTCTGATGAAAAGAGAAAGCACGTAATAAGAAGTAAGTTGATAGCGGTCAAGGGAACCAATAAGATCCTTTGCACCGCTATTTGCTTTGCAATCGCGCCTCGCGTGAGTGTCTGCTTGCATACACTCTGTTCCGATTAATGAATTAGTACTAATTTTTTATTTCAACTGGAGAATTTGTCAAAGTCACGCTATAATAGAAGCCAGAGGAGTGATTGAGATGATTCTTTTAAAGGCGAATGAGAAGTTGAAAGCAGTATTTCAAAAAATTATTAAAACAATGGGCGAAAATGTTCAATGGGATGGAATTTTTTTGATTAATAACAATGATTTAATTTTATTAGGAAAAGTGCGTTCTCTTTTTTTTAATTTTGACAATAAAAGAGCCTATAGCAATATCATTGATATAATAGTAAATGAGGACGACGTCCTTTTAATTACAGAAAATGAATTATTGGAAAATACTTTAAATATGACTTTGTATACTTTTGGTAAGTGGGGAGGAATCAAAGGTTTAAGAGTTGAAAAGGATTATGACCAGTTAAATAAGTTATTACAATATATTTTGCAGGACATACATATTGAAGCGGCTCTTACAAGAGATAACCTTCGTTTCTACCGAAATAACGTTTTGTTTACTTACGAGGATGTCATTCAAATTATCTTGGAGCCAAACAAGACAGATGAGGATAAAGAGGAAGAAAAACAGGAAGAAGAGCTAATAAAGCAGGAGGAAGAAAGCAATTACAGCCTTGGCTTATGGCACAAGATGGTATGGAAAAGCAGCAGACTTTCTTTTGATAAAGAGGATATAACAGAGGAAGATAAGGTAAAATCTCGCTTGGGTAATGATTTTTATATGGTAAATTACAAGTGTCCTTTTTGTACAGAAAAGCTTTATATGGTCGTTTTTCCTATAGAAAAAGAGTTCCGAATCGAGACGGATGAGGGAGGTGTGTATTTGGCTAGGGCATACACCTGTAGAGAATGCCATAGCTTTTTCACGCCAAAGCCGCAAAAGTTGATTAGTGAACAAGAGGTTTACCAACTAATATTAGAGGAGGATTCCATAGCCTATGATGACTATTTAGAGCTGTTAGGAAAGCAGGGGAGGAAAACTTCTAATTGTAATTTCAATGAATATGAAGAAGATTATAAGAACAAGAAAAATAAGCCTATGAATACAAATGATGCTTCTGAATTAGAAGAATTGTGTGATGATATAGATTCTATGTCACAGGAGGAATTAGACGAATTAATCAATAAAGTAGAAGCAGGTTTTTATCCAGAAGAAGAAGTAACAAAGTATTATAGTCCGATTGAATCAAGGCTGAAAGAGAAAGCGTTACCTAGCGAAAGCAATACAAATAGTAAAAACAATAAAAAAGACAATCTTAATTCAGAAAATAAAAAAGAAAAGTCCGAACATAAGAAAGTGAATATAAAATCAAATAAAAATAGTTCAGCGAATGAATCAGTATTGGAAAAAGGCTCAAGTCTAAAAAAGGAAATAAGACGGGGTGATGACTTTGACAGGACATATTCTGAACAGGAAATCACTGCAAAGAATAGAGAAAGAGAAAAAAGGAATCAGGATAAATCAGTTAATCAAGAGAAAAAGACAGGCACTACCTCTGCTCTCGTAAATTTAAAGGATTTAGTTTCTTCACTGCTTAGAGGCGAGAATCAAAAGTTTGACGAAACGATTGAAAAACTTTCCACAGGACAGTTAAGCGAGCTGAAAGCTCTGATTCAGTCTGAGACAAAATTGGAGGAGGAGGAAAAAAGGGGCAGGCTGCATACCATAGATAGGTATTTATATAAGGAAAATGAAAAGAGAGTATTGGAAAAGGCAGTTGCGAGTAAAGATAAAAACTATAACCAGATTTTATCTGTTATAGAGGAGGTCAAGAGTGAAAAACTAGCAGACAGCATAAAAGAATCGGTGTTGAACTCATTAAGGCAATTATTGGAAAAGGCGGCTAAAAAAGAGCTTGCGCAGTTAATTTCACAAGTACCAGAGCATGTTAGTAAGAGACAGTATGAACAGTTTCAGGATCGGCTAGAAGCCTATAAAGAGGTTGATTTGCGTACGTTTAAAAGACTTTTGGAGGATAAATGGGAGGATGCTCAAAAGCAAGAAATTGCGGCATTTATGAAGCGTGAAAATCCAAGAAACAGAAAAGCGTATTTAGATGTCAGCCAAAAGCTAAAGGAACAAGGCTTTGAGGAACAAAATGTAGCTCCTGTTTTTGAAAAGCTTCATCAAAAAGTGTACGATATGGATGTGGCAGCATTGAAAAGAATCTGCAATGAACCGGCTGACCTTACATTCGAAGAAGGAATCAAAGCCTATGAAGAAATCTTACTGGGAGAATATTTGCCGGAGCTTAAGGAAGATATTTTAGGACAGCTTGATAAGAGGCTTACCAAATTAAAAAGTGATGAATGCGAACAGCTAGTCAGTAAACTATCTAAAGAACTGATTGAACTCATTCAAGATGAGTCAAGAATCTATTTTTATCAGGCAAGGAAAATGATGAGGGGCAATCCATCAGATGATGTTTCTATTATCATTCATAATGCTCTTAAGACCTATGCTGCTGGCAGAGAGAAATATGAATATCCTATTGTAATCTGTGATACTTCATATGCCAGAAATGGTGAGAGCGGCTTTATACTTACTCCTAATCATATATATTATAAAGCACTGATGAGTGGTGGTGTGATTGATGTGATGAATGTAGAACAGATTTATGCACGTACAGGTCTGATTGGCAAAGGCATTTACGTCAATCATAAAGGTTCTAAAACGAAGATTTCTAATGCATTACATTCCAAGCAGTTAAAGGAAATTGCCAAAGTTTTAGATGCATTTTTATCATATCTTCAAGAAAAGCCTGAATCCAGAAACATATCTTACCTTGCTAAGGAGGTACATCCGGTAAAATGTTGTTACCGTTGTGGCTATGTATATAAAGAGGGCAGTGTATGCCCCAAATGTGGAAGTAAAATGAATGGATAAAAAGAATAAAAAAGCAGACAAATTTGAGCACAAAATGACAGGATAATTATTTCTACATTCTTTATACTGTAAAAAAGGGGATGAAGACATTGGCAGGTTCCGAGTTAGCTCACATTGAATTCATATCTAAAAAGTGATATGATGACATAAGTATTGATACGAGGCAGGAGGTATTTATGTCGGTTAAAATTTTTACTATGACACATAAAAGGTTTGATGTGCCAAGGGATGAAACTTATGTTCCCCTTCAGGTGGGAAGGGCGTTAACAGAGGATTTGGGGTATCTTTCAGATAATACGGGAGAGAATATATCAGTTCTGAATTGCTACTATAGTGAGCTCACAGGAGTATACTGGGTATGGAAGAATGTCAGGGATGCGGATTTTGTTGGAATCTGTCATTACCGTCGATATTTGATTAACCAAAGTGGTCAAATTTTACGAGAAAAAGAGTTTCTTACTATTTTAAAGGATTATGATATCATCACATCTAAGAAACTTCAATATGATTATACCTATTATGATGGATATGCAGATGCTCACAATATCAAGGATTTAATAGAAACAGGAAGAGTTATACAAGAAAAATATCCAGAGTATTATCCGAATTTTGAACGACTGGTGCATTCTAATGGATCCTACTTTGGAAATATTATGGTGGCATCCAAAAAGCTCTTTGATGAATATGCTTCATGGCTTTTTGATATCTTTGAAGAGGTACAGAAACGAATCGATATTGATTCCTATGACAATTACCATAAGAGGGTTTTTGGCTTTATCTCAGAGTTTTTGCTAATGGTATGGGTAGATACCAGAAAATTAAAGGCATATGAGTGTATGGTAGGCATGTCGGCGGAAAAGTATGAGACAAAAGAAATGAAAGAGAAGCTTTCTGTTTATTTTAAGAATAAGGATATTCAAGGAGCAAAGGAATATTTCATGCAGTGCTATGAAAAAAGACCGGATGTATTGCTGGAAGCCTCAGACACGACAGGAGAGCTAAAGCTATCCATGCAGGTAATTTCAACTTGTGAAAATGAGGCAATGAATCAGGTAAGCGGTGTATTGGATCAGACAAATGAGTTTACAAAATTAATGCAGTTTTTTAGAAATCTTAACAGTATTGTAAAAAGATATATGCTCGGGCAAAACACAGATACTGACTTGCTTTTTCTACAAAAAGAACGTGTATCCTATATTGCTGTCAGTATAGCAGTTATGCTGTTTTGTGATACAAAGGAAAATTCTGTTTCAACTCTGCTTCGTATTGCCAAAGACATGGAAAAGAGTAAGGAATATGTGACTGCGGTTTTATTATTAAAACGTTGTCTGGAATATGATTCAGATAATAAAATGGTCAGTGAAAGATTAGAACTGCTTAAAGATTTTATATAAGGAATCATATTTTTCGTAAAGGCTTTCAAAGGTGTTATTTACCTTGGAAGCTTTTTTCTTTCATAGGAAAAACCTTGTTGTGGTAACGTATAAAAGTATTGAATTCTATGAAATAAAAACACAATGCGCACGAATGCAAGTGGAAAAGTACCTGCACCCCTAATGAATAAAGCTCATTTTTCATTCATATATTAATTTGAAATAGATAAATTGGAGGATATATGAAAGACAAATATGTAGTTGTTTTAAGTGATATACATATGGGAACTAATTCTCCTACTGTTTGGTATTGTAAGGAAATACACGAAAAATATCTGCTTGCCATTCTAAATGACATTATAAATTGCGCTGATCAAATTGAGGAAGTAATATTGCTTGGGGATATTTTTGAATTTTGGGCATATCCGCCAGATGCTTTACCGCCTACCATAAATGATATTATTGAGGCGAATCCTAATGTGTTAGGACCATATGGGAAGCTCGTACAAGCGCTTAGTGCGCTGAAAGGTAGAATGACATATATATCTGGAGATCACGATATGAATGTAACACAAGCAGAACTTAATAAAATACGAAGTAATGATGGATATACGATAAAATTTCATTATGGCGCCTATTTTCCCTATTATGATTCAGGAATTAAATTTATTCATGGACATGAATTTACAATATTAAATGCTCCCTATTTTGCAAGCAGAATAGCTCCTATTCCGATTGGTCATTTTGTATGCAGGGCATTTGCTTATAAAGTTCAATCAATTCTCAAAAAAACACAGGAAGAGTCTATTTGTATGCTAGAGGATTATAGTGCTTGTAATTATAATGATTTTCTTCCGTTACTTCCCTTTTATTATGAGCATTTTTCAAAGGATACGAATGTAATCAGTAATTTTGTAGATGCATTAATAGATGCAACAGGCATTCCTGGTGACATGCCAATTTTGGTAAATCCCTTTTATTCAGCTACCTTGTATGATGTGAAAACAATTTATCAAAGTCAGGAGCTAGTAAGCGAAAAGCTTGAATTAAAAGACATCATAGATGACTTTAACAAAAAAAATTTTTCCGAAAAAATAATGAATCATTGCGTGGAAAGAGAAGTGGATACTGTAGTCATGGGTCATACTCATTCTCCATCGATATTCAAAAATGATGAAATTATGTATGTTACTACGGGATGCATGTGTCCAAGTGTATCGAAAATGCAAACCAATCCAATTACATATGGTTTGTATAACCTTTCTGAAAGAAAATTTGAATTGATAAAGGCAATTGGTGAATCTAGAGTAACGATTATTCCCTATGAAAAAAAGAATGAGGATGATAATCAGGCTGCATGCAATATTAAAACAGAAGAAACTAGTAAATATCCAAGTAAAATATTTACATTTGGCTGGTCTGTCTTTGACACTTCTCAAGAATTTTGGGAGGAGATGCAGATGGGTGTTCTTAATAAGGCCAAGGAGCTTGGTATTAATATAATTGTTCACGATGAGAAGAGGAATACAATCGAAATGATCACAGGCAGTATTGATTTGATCAGTCAAGGAATTAATGCCTTGATTATTGCACCCTTTAATCCGGAGCTTCTTCCGGTTATTACTGCAAATGCAGAAAAGTATAATATTCCTGTTGTAGCAATTGATACGGGAACAGGAGGAGCTAACGTAGTTGCTTTTATTGTTTCGGATAACTTTGGGGGAGGAATTTTAGCAGGTGAATATGCCTTGAATTTAATAAAATCACATGGAATAGAAAGCAAAAACTTTGCCATTATTAAGGTACAAAAAACGGCAAAGTATTCTTTACTTAGAGGAGAAGGCTTTAAAAGCGTTTTGCTGGCTCAAGGTTTTTATCTTGTAACAGAAGTCACCGCAAACAGTGAAGAATCAGAGGCGTATGTTGAAATGCAGAAAATACTGATTTCTTATGGAAATGATCTTGCAGTTGTTTTTTGTGAAAATGGAACAATGGCAATTGGCGCTTCACGTGCGATTAATGAAGCAGGAAAAAAGAACATTATTATGCTAATCGGTTTTGATGCAGGGCCGCGTGTAATTGATGCAATTAAGGCAGGGGATTTACAAGGAACTATTGCACAACAGCCATATAGAATGGGGCAGATAGGAGTAGAGATAGCAAATACCTATTTACTGGGTAATCCAATTACGTTTGATGATTGGAGAGAAAAGATAATTCTAATGGAAGTTTTCTTGGTAGATGAGACAGGTACGGTTCAAAATAATGTCACGTAAAAGCTGCCAAAAATTGCATGGGTTAGGGGGAGAAAGGATTGGATGAATTTTGTGCAAACCGCATCATAAGTGAAGATTATGGAGATCTAATATTTGAAAATGAGCAAATTCCGGATAGTATTAAGTCAATTCAGGATTTTTGCTACGAAAATATAAACAATATTTATTCAGTTGCATATTTACCATTGTCACTGTTACCTAATAATTTAATTCAACAATATTCATATAGTATCTATCCAAGTTGTTTTGGTCTGATGGATATTGGCAGTTTGGATGAATCAGGTGTTACTAGAATACAAAGCAGTCCGTATATGAAATTAACAGGGCAGGGAGTATTAGTTGGTATTATTGATACCGGCATAGATTACTTGCATCAAGCCTTTAAAAATTCGGATGGTACCACAAAAATCATTACTATTTGGGATCAAACCATAATTAATACTAATTTAGTACCAGAGGGTTTTTATTATGGATCAGAATATACGCAGGATCAGATTAATCTTGCGCTTGACAGTGCAAATCCTTTGTCTATTGTTCCTAGTACTGACGAGAATGGACATGGAACAGCGCTGGCGGGAATGGCAGCAGGAACCAGAAATGAAGGTGAGAAATTTTCCGGAGTTGCTCAGGATGCAAAGCTTGTAATTGTTAAATTAAAAACTGCAAAGCAATATTTAAAAGAGTTCTTCTTTATCCCCTCTGATGCTATCTGTTATCAGGAGAATGATATCATGCAAGGGATTAAATATCTGGTAAATATATCAAGAAAATTAGCACGCCCGATTTCAATTTGTATCGGACTTGGTACCTCTCAGGGAGCACATAACTCTCAGTCACCTTTAAGCACTTATCTTACCTCTATTTCAACACAAAGGGGGATTGGTATTTCTATAGCAGCAGGAAATGAAGGAAACAGAGCACATCATTATTCTGGAACCGTAGATCCTACAATCGGCTATGATACGGTAGAGCTTAAGGTTGGACCTGACAATAAGGGATTCGCTATGGAAATATGGGGACAAAGTCCGAATATTTTCTCTATTGACCTGCTTTCACCAACGGGACAGTATATTCCACGTATTCCGGCAAGACTAAAGGAAACTAGAGAATTAAATTTTATTTTTGAAAACACCAGAGTGTTTGTCGATTATGAATTAGTAGAGGAACAATCAGGAGGAGAAATTATACTGGTACGCTTTCAAAATCCAATGGAAGGAATTTGGCGCTTTCGTGTCTATTCCACAATTAATATTGAACCTAACTTTCATATATGGCTGCCCATTACTAATTTTTTAACAGAAGGGACACGATTTGTAAAACCGGATCCTTATTATACACTTACTTCGCCAGGCAATGCAATTATCCCTATTGTAACAGCGGCATATGATTACAGAAACAGGGGATTATATATTTTTTCAAGCAGAGGCTATACGATTTCAAATGTTGTAAACCCAACTTTGGCAGCAGCAGGCGTAAATATGACAGTACCATCAATTAATAATACATATACGAGTTATACCGGTACCAGCATATCTGCAGCTTTTACGGCCGGAGTCGTTGCTATGCTTTTGGAATGGGGAGTAGTAAAAGGAAATCAGTCGCAGCTTGATACCTTACAAATTAAAAACTTTCTGATTCGTGGAGCTCGAAGGGATTCTAATATGGTGTATCCGAACAGGGAATGGGGATATGGAATTTTGGATGTTTACAATGCGTTTAGTACCTTGATTGGTTGATGAATGCTTCATTTGTTTTTCATAATTTCGTCATTCTTTTGTCACATTCGTCAATTAATATAGAAGTATTAAAATTGGTGGAGGTACAAATGAGTAGAAAGATGATTTTCAAGCTTGTAATTGATTTTATTATGACCATAATTATGATTGTATTAATGGGATATCAAGTCACCGGCAATCAATTACATGAGATTTTAGGAATGACGATATTTTTGTTATTTATTCTACATTGCGCATTAAATAGAATATGGTTTATTAATCTTTTTAATTTATTTAAAAATTTAAAAAAGAATAAAGTATCACTGATATGGACTTTAACCAATCTTTTGCTAATGATAGATATGCTTGTACTAGTTGTTTCTTCTGTTATGATTTCCAGACAGGTATTTGCGGGGCTTGGCATTTCGTTTAATCGGTTTTGGGCCTATCTCCATGAAGTTTGTGCATACGGCGGCTTTATTATTATGTCAATCCATCTTGGCTTTCATTGGAAGATGATTATGGGAGGCATCAAAAGATCACTGCATATTCAAGGTGATAATGTATTAAGAAATATATGCCTTAAGGCTCTGGCACTTCTCATGGTAATAGCAGGAGTGAAAGGTTCCTTTGACAAAGGAATTGGCAGTAAATTCATTCCGGCTTTTTCAAAAGCAAAGGCAAAAGCAACAAGTGATGTTTTGGCAGTTGATACAAGTCAAAATACGAAGCATGACAAAAAGAACAGTGAAAACAGAACCTTTACAGAAACGATTCAAGAGAATCAATCGTTAAATGATTTTCTTGGAAGTCTGACCTGTACAGGGTGTGGGAAGCAGTGTTCGTTACTCTCACCACGCTGTAATATAGGAGAAAATCAGGCAGCTACGGCAACCACGTATTATAATTCTTATGATACAAGTGATTCAGAGAGTACCAATGTAACAGAATCTACAGAAAATACAATTATACTTTCAAATAATGATAATTCACTGCTTGAACTTTTCATGGATTATGTGCCTATTATGGGTTTGTATGTGGCAGGTACTTATTACACATTAAAATTTGTGAATCGAAGAAAAAAAACTGAATAGTCACAATAATCACAATTTATTGAATTTTTCCCAATCATTACCGCTAGAAAATTAGGCACTTGGATGTTATTATGTTTTTGTAACATAAATGTAACAAAATTGTAACATTCAACGAGGAGGAAAATTCAATGAAGAAAATTATGGCGCTTGGTATGATGGCAATAACGATAACAGCCAATTTAGCACCAATGACTGTAAATGCAGCAGGGGCATGTTCCTATAATCAATGTTACGGCAGTAATAATGCCGTAGTGATAAGTGGTAGTTGTAGCAGTCTAGATGATGTAAAAGCCAAATTGCAGGAAGCTGGAATCAATGGAAGCTGTGCGGATTTGACCAAAGTTCTTGGTCAGCAAAATTGCGGAGTAGATGCAGCGCAAAGTAATTGCAATAGTAATAGCAGTTGTATTACTAATGATTGTACACAAAGCTCGGCTTGCAGCAATAATGTGTTGTCTGATTACATACAAAGTGAAGAAACTTCACAAAGCTGTAACCAAACAGCAAATACTTCAGCAGATGATGTGCAGGAGATTGATACAAAAGACCAAACAGTAGAAGAGGTAATAGCAGAAGATTCAAGTAAAGACACGACTACCGTAACGACTCCCGAGGAAACAAAAGACACAACTACAACTGATCAGACTACAACAAGTAATTCATCTTATGCTCAGCAAGTCGTAGATTTAGTTAATGTTGAACGAGCAAAAGAAGGACTTGCTGCTTTAACCATTGATACAAATGTAGAAAAAGCTGCCATGGTCAGAGCAAACGAAATACAGACAAAATTTGAGCATGTACGCCCTGATGGCAGTGGATTTGTTACTGCATTAAAAGAGCAGAACGTTACCTATAAAGGAGCAGGCGAAAATATTGCTTGGGGTCAAAAAACACCGGAAGAGGTTGTGACTGCATGGATGAATAGTCCTGGACACAGAGCCAATATTATGAATAAGAATTATGTTCACATCGGAGTTGGAAATCTTCAAAACAGCTCAGGAACACAATATTGGGTACAGTTGTTTACTTATTAATTCTTATTATTTAAGTTTTTAACATATGATGAAAAATAGAAAATACGTTATAAAAAAGACTGATATAATAAATTGAATCAAAAAATACAATAGAAAAGTTTAAAAATGATTGACAATTATTAATTGCTGCCATATTATATTAATAATACTCTTTGCACTGCATACAAATCTACAGTACAAACTGAGCAGGCGATGAATTACATGTCAATTCATGGAGCCGGGCCAATATTGGCAGCAGATGAAATTCAACATCTGTGGGACAGTAGTTTACTATTATTGTTCCATAGGTGTTTTTTTATTTTTAGCAAGTAAAGTAATACTTTTGGCTTGCTGATAGGGAATATATTATTTCTTAATATTATGTGAACCCTGTCTTTAAAAAAACCCTTGGAATAAAAACGGATAAATAAATGTCTTGCATGTGCCATAGAGCTATCTTACTCAATAAAATATGGTGGAGGTAACTGTTATGGAACAAACAAATCAGATGAAAGATAGTCTAAGCGATAAGAGAATCGCTATGAGGGTATCAGTAATAAGTATTATAATAAACGTAGTTTTATCCCTTTTTAAATTACTAGCGGGTATTTTTGCACAATCCGGGGCTATGATATCAGATGCCATACATTCAGCGTCTGATGTATTTAGTACATTTATCGTGATGATTGGTGTTAATATTTCCAATAAAAAGTCAGATACACAGCATCAGTATGGACATGAGCGGTTTGAGTGCGTCGCATCTATTATACTTGCTGTTATTTTAGCTATCACGGGTATAGGGATAGGAATAAGCGGGATTGAGAAAATTTTTTCCGGAAATTATGAAGAATTACAAATACCGGGGGTTTTGGCATTAGTTGCAGCAGTTATGTCAATTATCGTTAAGGAATGGATGTATTGGTTTACAAGAGCGGCTGCCAAAAAAATAAATTCAGGTGCGCTTATGGCAGATGCATGGCATCATCGCTCAGATGCACTCTCTTCGGTTGGTGCTTTCATAGGTATATTTGGAGCTCGATTAGGTTATCCTATTTTGGATCCAATAGCAAGTGTGGTAATATGTCTTTTTATTGAAAAAGCTTCCTACGATATCTTCAAGGATGCAATTGATAAGATGATTGATAAATCCTGTGATACCAAAACGATAAGTGACATAAAGCAGATTATAGCAGAACAAGAAGGCGTGGAGTCCATTGATGAGGTCAGAACAAGATTATTTGGTGCTAAAATATACGTCGATGTTGAAATATCGGCTGACGGTTCTAAATCCTTAAATGAAACACATAATATTGCCCAGAATGTTCATGATGAAATTGAAAATAAAATACCAATGGTAAAGCATTGTATGGTTCACGTTAATCCAACTTTAGTGAAATAGGATAAAATCAATATAAGCTTGATATTTTTAGAACAAAATGTTATGATAAATAAAATTTTAATGGAAGGTTGTGTGTTTTTGTTAATTGCATCTTTATTGGTAGCTTAATGAATTTAAGGTTTCAGGCAACAGAGCATTTAAGAATGCTTTTATTGTTGTACCTGTTTCATGCCATAAAGATGATAGAAAACATGTAATCATATAGGTGAAGAATACCTGTAGGACTATATCTTTATGGTCTTACAGGTTTTTTTATTTCAAAGAAAAAGCAAGTTCACACTATTGTAGCAGGAGGAAAACATGAACCAAGCATTTAAAATTCTAGAATTTGATAAAATAATTAATAAATTAAAGGAATATGCATTTACAGAGAATGCAAAAAGACATCTGGAAGAAATCAAGCCGTATCTGTCTGAAAGTGAATTAGAGCATAGTCTGCTTGAGACAACGCAGGCCAGAATAATTTTGGATACCTTTGGAAATCCACCCCTAGTCAGTCTGAATGAAATAGAGGATATTTTAATCGCTGTTCGGCAAGGAGGTTTCATTACTCCAAAACAATTAGAATACATTGGAATCACATTGACTGCTGTAATGCGGCTAAAAGATTTTTTGAAACGCTGCAAGCAGCTTAATATAAGCCTGCCTTACTATGAGGAACAATTAGATTCATTAGAGCAGCTGCGTTATGAAATAGGAGAAAAAATCAGAGCAGAAAGAGTTGATGATTATGCAAGCAAGCTGTTAAGGAGTTTAAGACAGGATATAGAGCAGGTAGATGCTAAGATGCGTCAAAAGGCGGAGAGCATATTAAAAAGTAACAAGGAATGTTTTACTGATTCTTATATTACGCAAAGAAGCGGTCGTATATGTCTGCCAGTTAAAAAGGAATGCAAATTTAAAATATCTGGAAGTACAATTGATAAATCCTCAACGGGAGCCACATTATTTATTGAACCCACAGTTGTTTCAAAGCTAAATGATGAGCTGATTAACCTTAGACTAGATGAAGAAAATGAAGAAAGAAGAATACTTTATTCCTTAGCATCTAAGATCCATGATGAAGAGGAGGTTTTTTACGAAAATATCAGAGTGATTGAGAAGCTTGATTTTATTTTTGCAAAAGGAAAGCTTAGCTTTGATATGAAAGGGGTAACACCTGAAATTAATACTAGACGCTGGATCAAGATTATAAATGGCAGACATCCTTTTCTTGATCCTGACCAGTGTGTTGCACTTAACTTCGAAATGGGTGACGGCATCAATGGAGTAATTATAACCGGGCCAAATACAGGCGGAAAAACAGTGGCGATAAAAACGGTAGGGCTTCTTAGTATTATGGCTCAGTGCGGTCTGCATGTGCCATGTGAGGCAGGAAATTTTGCGATGAACAGTCAATATCTGTGCGATATCGGGGACGGACAGAATATAACAGAAAACTTATCTACATTTTCGGCACATATTACTAATATTTTGTCTATTTTGCAGAAAGCAAATCATGACAGTCTAGTTATTGTGGATGAATTAGGCTCTGGGACTGACCCTACCGAAGGGATGGGGATTGCGATTGCTATTCTTGAGGAGCTTAGAAAAAGTGAATGTTTGTATCTGGCTACTACACATTATCCTGAGGTCAAAGCATATGCAGAGAAAACTCAACACGTTATGAACGCCAGAATGGCCTTTGACCGTGAATCACTTAAGCCGCTTTATCGCCTTGAGGTAGGAAAAGCAGGAGAAAGCTGTGCACTACAAATTGCGAAGAGACTTGGAATGCCAAGTCAAATGCTAATCACCGCGAGTAAAGCGGCATATGGTGAGGAACAAAGTCAATGGATAACAGAGCTAAATATAAAAGAGGATATTTCTTTCAAACAAAGCGTTGCACCAAAGCTTCAGCGAAAGAAGGAAAAACAGCCTCCAAATAATCTGACTGAGAAATTCAGTATAGGTGACAGCGTTATGATTTTACCAGATAATAAAATAGGAATTGTTTGTATGAAAGTGAATGAAAAGGGAGTTTTACAAGTTCAGCTACGAGAGAAAAAGATATGGATTAATCATAAACGAGTAAAGCTTCATGTAAGAGCAGAGGAATTATATCCAGATGGTTATGATTTTTCAATCGTATTTGATTCGGTTGCAACAAGGAAAGCAAGGCACCAAATGGAAAGAAAATATGATGAGACTTTAGAAATAAAAATAGAAGAATAGAAGCATTAATCGGTTCAATTTGTATAAAATATAACCTATTTTACTCTAATAACTTGACAGTATCTCAGTGGTATAATATAACTAAGTTAGTAATTATTTTATATATTTAAACTAATAAGGAGATGATGTTACTTATCTTTATAGTGCATATTTTATCTTTAGGAAAGGTCTTGTTATTTAAGGTAAAATAATGCATTTCTACATAATAAAATGCACTACGTGCTGGGTATGTGTAAAAGGAATGAAAGATGGGATTTTGTACATGTTTATAAAAGTATCTAAAATAAAAAAGGAGAGTAAAGAAGCTTTTGCTAATGAATTTACTGAATATATTAAGTGAAGCATTGAGTAAACAAAATGAGAAGGGAATATTTTCAGAAAGATAAATAGCCTTAAAATGTACATTATTTGATAAAAATAGGTTAATTTGAACAAGATAAAGATATCTTGTTTATTAATATAATATACGTAATGAAAGGATATTAATTTATGAAAGGATTTTATTGTGAATTGAATGAAATTGTTGAGCATTTTGGATTAAAGGTTTTAACCCCAGAAGTCGATTATAAAAATATTCATATTACCACAAGGGATATTAATCGACCGGGGATACAGTTAACAGGCTTTTTGGATTACTTTGATAAAAACAGGATACAGATTGTTGGACAGGTAGAGGCAATGTATTTGAAACAGCTTGCGCAAAATGAAAAATTAAGTATTTATACTAAATTAATGGATTTAGGTGCACCCTGTTACATTTTTTGCAGAGATATTGAGCCTGATACTGAGTTAATAAATATAGCTACAAAGAAATGCATACCGATATTTTCTACACAGGAAAGTACAACTGATTTTATGAGTCTTATTATAAAGTACTTAGGTGAAAAACTGGCACCGTCTATTACTCTTCATGGATGTTTAGTTGATATCAATGGAGTAGGAGTATTTATTAGAGGAGAAAGCGGAATCGGAAAAAGTGAGGCTGTATTAGAGCTTATCAAAAGAGGGCATCGTATGGTATCAGATGATGCTGTAGAGATATATAAGGCTAGTGAGAAAACCTTATTTGGAAAAGCACCTAAAATAGTCAGAGATTTTTTAGAAATAAGAGGTATTGGTATTGTAGATATAAAGACTATGTTTGGGGTACAATCCGTGAAAGAAACTCAGAGTATTGAATTGGTAGTTACGTTACAAGAATGGGATTCAAAAGCGGAATATGACCGATTAGGTGACAGGGAATCTTTTGTAGAAATACTGGGAAATAAAATAGTGAATTATGATATTCCATTAAGACCGGGCAGAAACGTAGCGGTAATATTGGAAGCTGCTGCTTTAAGTTACCGGCAAAGACAAATGGGTTATAATGATACAGCAGAATTTATAAAAAGAGCAAACGAACAATTTATAGCTAAAGATTAATTTAGTACAACTAAATGCTGCCTCGTATTTAATGATATCGTATTAAATACGAGGTATTTTTTTTCATAAGAAAAAAGCAAAAATAACGAGAGGGGGAATAAAAGAGATGAAAATAGCCATTTGTGACGATGAAAAAATATTTCGGGAGCAGCTTAAAAATTATTTATACCAATATTATAAAAGTCTGGATGTTGTGATTGAAGGATTTTCGTCAGGCGAATCATTTTTAACTGTCTATCAGAGTAATCCTCAGGCCTATGAGCTTATTTTTATGGATATTGAAATGGAAACACTTGATGGAATTAAGACAGCTAAGAAAATAAGAGATTTCAATCGAGAGGTAATTCTAATCTTTTTAACCAGCCATCTTGAATATGCTATGGATGGCTATGAGGTAGATGCTTTTCGCTTCCTAGCCAAGCCAGTCAGTCAGATAAAATTAAAGGTTGCATTGCAGGATGTGCAAAATGAAATAAATCGTAACAAAAAAATGTTAATTAAGGATTTTGACAAGGAAATCCTAATCAAATATCGCGATATTGTAACAATAGAAGCTCAAAATGTTAATATAAGCATACATACGATGAATGACTTTTATCTGATCAGGAAAACTCTTGCAAAAATGGAGGAGGAAGTAAAAGGGACGATGTTTTATAAGCCGCATAGAAGCTATTTGATTAATCTTGGCTATATTATGCATTATACGAATAAGCTGATTACTATGGAGAATGGGGACTTGATTCCCTTAAGCAGGAATAAATTAAAAGAATTAAAGGATGCGCTTATCTTTTATGTGAAGATATGTGGGAAATAGTTATTTTTTCTTAAACGCCATAGCATACAATGAAAGGCAGAAAGTGAGTATTTATGATTCAATCAGACCATATTATCCTGGGTATTTCAATGATAATTTTTATGCTGTTAATGATATTAACTGCCAGATATATTTATGGTGAAAGATGTTTTTTACATCCAAAATCATGGGTAATATTTGGTGGTATGTATTTATGTGCAGAAATCTTTGCTGTGTTTATAAGTGGTGAATTAGGCGAAGGGCTTATGTCATTGTTTTTTATAGGCTTTTTCTCTGTTATGATTGCAATCACAAGAAAAAGTAAGAAAATAAGAGGGTTGTTTCTTATTTTACCAATTATGGGAATTACTATGTCAATTGAGATGATTCCATCCATGGCATTTCATATCTTTGTAAAAGAGAATTCAACAGATTTGTCCAATCCTATTATAATTATTGAATTGTTTTATGACATTTTAATAGTTTCAATCATCAGTCTTTGGATTAAGAGAAATAGAGGCTTACTAAACTTTGAATTAGGGACTTGGGAACGACGTATCCTGAATGCTAACGGATTATTACTGCTCATTATTTATGCGATATCCACAGTCTTGCCAAAAGATTTGTCACATTATCAGCGTTATCTTTTGCTTGGTGGAGTCATTATATCAATTATGATTATTATAACTTCCATTATTATGACAATTGAGAGCACAAATGCAAACATCTATAAAGTAAAGTCTGAAATCAATGAATATTATCTTCAAACGCAGTTGAACCATTTTAAGACATATCAAGAAACACAAAAGGAAACAAGACGTATCAAGCATGATATGAGAAACCATATGATTTGTATAAAGGATTTGTACGAACGTGGGGAATATGGATTGCTTGGAGATTATATCATGGATCTAAGCCAAATGACTCAAAAAATAGATCGAGAATACCATATTGGAAATGATATGGCTGATGCAATATTAAATGAAAAATTATCTCAGGTGAAACAATATGAAATTGAATTAATAATTGAGGGCAGTATGACAGAGATAAAAGGACTTGCTCCGATTGATATCTGTACCTTGTTTGCAAATGCCTTAGACAATGCGATAGAGGAAATAAAGCGTTTACAATTAATAAAAGCGGTATTGACTGTAACAGTCAAACGAAATAACAGGATTGTGTTAATCACTTTTACAAATCCATGTAACAAGACGAAAGGAATAATGCAAGTAAAAACAAGAAAAGCGGACACGATAAATCATGGTTTTGGTATGGACAATATGAGAAAGACAGCAGACAAGTACAATGGGAATGTAAAGTGCAGTATTATTGAGGAGGAGAACAATCAAGGACTGTTTTGTCTGGAAATTATGCTCATTTTGTAAGTAATTTAGACTTATTTTTATTTCAAAGGAAAGACCTTGCTATGGTAACGTAAAAAAGTTTGATTCCTGGATCACAGACGCGGATAAGGAAGTAAATATTCGCAAATGCGGCTCGTGAGAGTGCCTGCAAGAAAATACTTCGTTACATTTCACTACAAATTGGTTACCGTTCACAACAAAATACAACATATTTAATTCATTTCTGATAAGATTGATATAAGTGATAGAAAATGACTTATCACTTTTAAAGTGATATTAGAAATGGAGATAAGAATTATGGATAAAAAAAATGACGTTAATTATGTAGTAATGGATCAGCAAGAGATTAATAAATGCAGACATAAAGCGGAAAAACGCTGGTATCGCAGATTAGTGGTTCTCAATTTTATTTTTGTAATAGGAATTTTAGTTTGGTTTATGACAGAAACCAATCAGAATAAGGATTATTTCGTTGAGCTTAAAGATACGGCCATGACCTGCTTTAATACAATAGACCAGACAACTGAGACAAGTGAGTCCGCAACCAAGAAGCTGCAAGATAAAGTGGATGAATTTCCCGACTCTCTTATGATGGCAGGTGTTATTGTAGGGTTAATGATAGCGTTTCCGTTTATCCTCAATTATATGTATGCTCAGTTTCGAAGCATGTCAGTAAGAATTACAGAGAAAAATTTTCCAGAGATATATGAAATTGTAGAAGAATATACACAAAAACTCGGTTTGAAAGAGGCTCCGGCCATCTATTTAGTACAGGGAAACGGAATATTGAATGCATTTGCGACTTGTATTCCGTTTAAGCAATATATTGAATTATATGCTGATTTGGTGGAGGTGGCATATCGAGAGCATCATGATATGGAATCGTTAAGATTTATTATAGCTCATGAAATATCTCATATACGCTATTCACATGCAAAGCTTCACTATAATTATTTGATACTCTTTGCAAATATGATCCCGATTCTTTCTAAAATTGCATCAAGAACAAGGGAATACAGTTGTGACAGATTAGCACAGAAACTGTCAGGCAGTGATGGCATTGAAGCGATGATGGCTTTGACAGCTGGAATCCATTTATATAAGAATGTTGACAAAGCAGATTACATTGAAAATGCCAAAAAGGTCAAGGGATTCTTTGTCTGGTGTTATAATTTAGGGGCCTCACATCCAGTTACATCCAAAAGAGTATTAGCATTGGAAATGAAAGAAGGAAGTGGCAAACTTTATTAGTCGGATTAGATTGAAAAATGGAATATTTTACGATATACTAATGGTGTATTTTACGATAGAGGAGCCATTAAGAAATGAACAAAAAAATTCGAATGAAAAAAGCACAACGAGTAGCATTATATGTTACATTTGTACTTATCATTGGGCTATTAGTGTATGAATTCTTTAAAATTAATAGCTTAAATCACGCACTTGCTGCACTGAAAACGCAGCTTGATACGAGCTATGAGGAGACTAATGCAAAAATAGATGCATATCAGGATAATATTTCCATCTATCTTCCAGATGTTATTTATGTTGCGTCAGGAGTTACTACAGAGCTGTATGACAGTCAGATTACTTCAATAGGTGAACAAATTGATACTTATAATGTGACATGGGTATGCGACATTGGAAAGAACATGGAAAGAAAATTCTCAATTACGGGAACAGATGAATTGATTGGTGAGTATCCGCTTGAATTTGATATATATGATAATAAAATGAATCTGATAGCCACGAAAAGCACAGTGCTGTCCATTGTAAATAATAGTTTGCCTCAAAAGATTTCGTGGCTTACGATTGGAGATAGTTTATCCTCAGATGCAAATACCTATTTGCATATGGCACAATTGTCAGGAGATAATATTGAATTTGTAGGTACCAGAGATATTGATGGATACAAATGTGAAGCAAGAGCCGGATTTTCGGCAGCCGACTATTTAACAGAAACACATTTTGAGTATGAAAGCGGTGAGCCGCTTCAACCGTTTTTTAATAAGGAGACAAATCAATTTGATTGGAATTATTATAAAACGACAACAGGATGTGATCCGGATGTTGTTGAAATATTTTTAGGAACGAATGGTGCGGATGTTGATCCTACTCCAAATGGAGATGATATCATAAAGATAATTGATCTAATAAGAGAGGCTGATCCTGATATTCCTATCTATATGGTGAATACAATTTATATGTCTAATCAGGATGGAATCGGTTCCTGGCAGAATAGTCATGATCTGGCAGTTTTACCTGGCAGATATAAATATGAAGAAGATACTAAAATATTTAATCTAATGGTTTATTTAGCTGAACATCTTGCAGATTACAATAAGGTGTATATAGTGCCAGCGGCAATTTCTCATGATAGTGAAAATGATTTTAATACCGATACACAAGCTGCAAGTCCTTATACCACAGCATCTGAGGAGGTTCCGGATAATGGTATTCATCCTGGAGTAGCAGGGTATAAGCAGATTGCAGACAGTATATATAGTACTCTTTGCGGAACGATACATGAGTGGTAATAAATAATATAAGTGCTGTAAAATAACGTATTTTTGTTGTTTTACAGTGCTTTTTATTTTTTCATAGGAAAGACCTTGTTTTGGTAACGTATAAAAGTATTGAATTCTATAAAATAAACTCACAATGCACACGAATGCAAGTGGAAAATGTCACTGCGTGACAGCATTCGACGCGGCAAAGCGGTCAAGTTCCTCATGAGTGAGGGATTAGGAAGCGGACTTGTCCGCTTTGTTGCATAGGTGTGATTAAGCTGCAATAAAAGAAACAATTTTTTACATAAAAAGGGATTGAAGGCTTTTACTGTATAGGGTATGATTAGAATAGATAATTTTTATCTAATTATTAGTAAAGAGGTGAGAAAATGAATAAAAAATGGTTATTGGTAGGAATTGGAATACTAGCGATCATTGCAGCTTCGTGTAAGTCAAAGAATGCAGATAAAGAAGTAGTTAATACAACCGATATGCAAAGTGAAGAGGATGCTGCTGAGGATACAACTGCAAATACTGACGCAGCAGGGGATAATGCGGTCTTAACAGATGAAGCAGATGTAACGAATCCACAAAGTGAAGAGGACGCCAAACAAAATCAGGATGAGAATAACACAAGTGATCAAAATGATGAGGAGAGTAAGGATAAAAATTATAAGAACACGTATCATGATGTGGATATTAAGGTGCCGAGCATTCATGAGGACTAATTAATAGGAGGAACATATGAAGAAGAGATTTTTAATGAAAGTACAGGCAATTGCTTTAGCTGCGTGTGTGACTTTAAGTACATTTGATATAACAGCCATAGCAACTCAAACAACGCCTTCAACAACACAGGTTACAGATATTACAGAAACGGATAGTACCGATACAACAGAGAATACCGAAACAACGGACAGTACCAGTACAACAGAGAATACCGAAACAACGGACAGTACCAGTACAACAGAGAATACCGAAACAACGGACAGTACCAGTACAACAGAGAATACCGAGACAACGGACAGCACTAGTACAACAGAGAATACTGAGACAACAGATAATACCGAAGCAAGCGATAGTACTACGACAGATAGTACCAATGCAACAGATAGTACAGTGGCTGCAACAGATACAACCACTGAAAGCAGCAATACAACATTGACAGATAGTCAGGACACAAGTACGCAAACGATAACCGAAGATAGTACAAAAACAGATACCAAAACGAAAGAGTCAGAAGAGATCGTAGAAAGACATATGGGATATAATAGTGTAGATGATCTTACGATTCCTACTCTTTATGATGGCACCTATGTACCTAATCAACAAGGAAGTCTGCCATCAAAATATGATTCCAGAGATTATGGATATATTACCCCGGTGAGAGATCAGGGAACTTGGGGAACATGTTGGTCATTTGCAGCATTAGGAATGGCAGAGGCTAATATTGTGAAAAAAGGACTAGCCGGAAGTACGCTTAATTTATCAGAGTTACAATTAGCATACTTCTTTTATCATACAGTTACAGACCCGCTTGGAAATACAGCAGGTGACTGTACACAGCCATTGACGGACAGTTATCTGGATCAAGGAGGCAACAGTGCTTTTACAACCTTTGCACTTGCCAGCTGGATTGGTGCATCAGATGAATCAAAAGCACCATATGAGGCAGCAACCTATGATAGCTATGCACTAGACGATAGCTTAGCATTTAATGATGATTATCACTTACAAAATGCATATTGGATTAATATGCTTGATACTTCGGAAGTAAAAAACATGATTATGAATTATGGAGCGGTTGCGACTTCTTACTATAGTGATCAGTTATATAACTATACTACTACATACTATAACGGTTCAACATATGCATATTATTACGATAATCAATATAACTCTAACCATGCAATTACAATTGTGGGCTGGGATGATTCCTTTAATGCTAGTAATTTCAACGAAGAACACCGTCCATCCTCCAATGGAGCCTGGCTGGTAAAGAACAGTTGGGGAAGTGATTTTGGCGATTCGGGATATTTTTGGATATCCTATCAGGACAGTGCGTTTACGAGTGAGGGCTATTCGCAAGCTTATGTATTTGATATGGAGTCAGCTAATAATTATGATCATAATTATCAATATGATGGCTCTTGTGGTATACGTTCTTATGGCATTTATAACGGTGGAAGTATCTCCAATGTATTTACTGCTAAGGCAAATTCAGATGGCGCAGAGCAAATCAAAGCAGTATCCTTTGCACTTTACGATATTAATGTCGACTATCAAATTCAGATTTATACAAATTTAACTAATTCGCAGGATCCAACAAGTGGAACAGCTATGCTTTCTTCGCCTAAAACGGGAAGAACCTCTTATGTAGGATATTATACAGTACCACTGGATGAGGCGGTATCTATAGGGGAAGGCAGCACATTTTCTGTAGTAATAACTCTTTCTCGTCAAGCGAGTGATGGAGTTTACTTTTTCTTCGATTATAGCTATGCAAATGCTGGCTGGATAAACTTCACCAATGCCTGTGAGGCGGGACAAAGCTTTGTTAAATGGAATTCAGGCTCCTCTTGGGATGATTTAGGTTTAGAAAATGCAACTGCAAGAATTAAGGCATTTACTACGGATATTGATCAGATTTATCCAACAGGGATATCTCTTAACAATACTTCGATTACTCTAAAAGCGGGAGATAGTGCAGCATTAACAGCTTCCATTACACCGTCAGCGACTACAGAGACAAGTGTTACCTGGAGTTCTTCCAATGAAGCAGTGGCTACTGTGGATGCAAACGGTACTGTAACCGGAACAGGCATTGGAACAGCAACCATTACAGCAGAAACGTCAAATGGTTTAACGGCTGCTTGTACTGTCACTGGGAAGATAGGTAAGGTTAATGGATTGAAAGCAGCCTCACAATCCACCACATCAGTTAAACTTAGTTGGACAAAACAAAACGGGGTAGGCGGCTACGAGATTTACCGATATAATACAGAGACTAAGAAATATGAGAAAATCGGGACAAACAGCAAGGCAAGCAAAACGACATACAATAATAAGTCATTAACCGTTGCAACCACCTATAAATATAAGGTTAGGGCTTATGTAAAAATAAATGGCAAAAAGAAATATGGTTCGTACTCCGCTGTATTCCAGACTAGCACAAAGACAGAAAAGCCAACGTTATCAGTATCTGCTTTAAGTAAGAAAGCAAAGCTTACCTGGGAAAAGGTATCAGGAGCAAGTGGCTATGAGATTTATATGTCTACTAAAAAATCTTCAGGTTATTCGTTGATAAAAACCATAAAAAAAGGAAAAACGGTTTCCTATACTAAAAGCAAGCTAACGAAAAACAAACGATATTATTTTAAAATCAGAACTTATAAAACGGTATCAGGCAATAAAGTATACAGTGGTTACAGTAAAGTAATAACAGTGAAAATTAAATAAATATTATAAAAATACGGTTTTGTTTATTAAAAAAATATGAAACCGTATTTTTTTGCAATAAAGCGTTGAAACAAATAGACAAAAGAGTTACAATTAATATGTTAACATATAGGCATCAATTTAAAGAGAGGAGAAGCTAGATGAGAAAAAATTTATTATTAAAAGGAAAAGCGATATTCATGGCAGCCTTATTGACTGCTAGTACTCTTAATATGACTGACGTTATTGCATCGGCAAGTGTACAGTCACAAGAGCAAATGCAGGAGGATATGGAACAAGAAGAGGACTTGGCTGTTATGGGTGCTGAGGATACAGAAAATACAGAAAATACAGAAAATACAGAAAATACAGAAAATACAGAAGATATAGAAGACAAAAGTACGAACGAGAATTCCGAAGTAATAATGGAGGCTGAAACGGGTGAAGAAATAGAAATTCCAAAAAGGCAAATGACCTACAATAGTGTTGATAATTTAATGATACCAAGCCTTTACGATGGAACATATTTACCAAATCAGTGTGGAACACTGCCGACAAGTTATGATTCAAGAACATATGGATATGTTACTCCAGTGAGAAATCAAGGTACTTGGGGTACTTGTTGGGCATTTTCGGCTATTGGTGTAGCGGAAGCAAATATCGTAAAGAAAGGCTTAGCTGGTAACACGTTGGATTTGTCTGAATTGCAATTGGCTTATTTTTTCTATCACACAGTGACAGATCCACTTGGTAACACAGAAGGAGACAGTACAAAGGCAGTATCTCAGAGCTATTTAAACAGAGGCGGAAACAGCGCATTCACTACTTTTGCGTTGGCAGGCTGGTGCGGAACAGCATTAGAATCCAAAGCACCTTATGAGAATGCCAGTGAAAATCTTACATTAGATAGCAGCCTTGCTTATGATGACGCATATCACATGCAGAATGCATTCTGGGTTAATATGACAGATAGAAGTGATGTGAAGCAGTTGATTATGAATTACGGAGCAATCTCTACCTCTTATCTTAGTGATCAGACTTCGAATGATTCAACTACATATTATAACAGTACAAACAAAGCTTATTATTATGATGGTAGATATTCTTCAAATCATGCCATTATTATTGTAGGCTGGGATGATTCTTTTAGTAAAACCAAATTTAATCAGGCACACAGACCATCTTCAAATGGAGCTTGGTTAGTGAAAAACAGTTGGGGAACTTCTTTTGGAGATTCAGGCTACTTCTGGATTTCTTATGAAGATGCAGCTTTTAATGACTCTGATTATTCACAGGCTTTTGTATTTGATTTTGAAGCAGCTGACAATTATGACCACAATTACCAATACGATGGTTCAAATGGTACTTACGCTTATTCCGTTTATAATGGCGGAAGTATAGCTAACATTTTTACTGCTAGTGGAAATCCAGGCAAAAAAGAAACAATAAATGCAGTATCCTTTGCCCTATATGATGTAAATGTAAACTATAGCATCCAAATATATAAAAATCCAACGAATGCAAATGATCCAACAAGTGGAACAGCAATGCTGACTAAGCCTAAAACGGGACAAACCTCTTATGTAGGATATTATACAGTTCCATTAAGTGATTCCATCACAATCAAGGATGGAGAAAAATTTTCTGTGGTAGTTACTTTATCAAAAAGATCAAGCAATTATGTAAATTACTTCTGTGACTATTCATATAACAACGGAAACTGGATTAAATTTACAAGCGAAATGCAGTCAGGTCAAAGCTTCCAAAAATATTGGAAGAATGCTTCCTGGGAGGATATGAGTGCTGATCAGATGACACCAAGAATCAAGGCATTTACTACAAATGCAAATTAACTTGATATTATATTGTCAAATGCATTGAAAACAAAAACAAAATATAGTAGAGTAAAGAAAAGGCATGACGAAATGGTTATGCCTTTTCTTTGAATTATTATAAAAAAATGACAGCTACGTGAAAATGAAGGAGAAAATACAAAAATTGAACCAATATAAGAAAATGATAGCGTTTATTCTGATTACCTTGTTTTTGGTAAATCAGATTAGTAAGGTGGTATATGCAAATGAAGCAATATCAGAAGAGAGCACCAATTGTAATGAGAGCTTGCAAGAAGTTATAGAGGGGGAGGAGTCCTCTGATGTAAATGAAACAGAAACAGAAATAACAGAAGAGGATGATACAATACGCGTAATGGGGTATAGAGAGGATGATCTCATTATTCCAAGTATTAGTGAAACCTATGAGGCCAATACATCCGCTAAGTCATCACAGGATGCTGTAAAAGCCGCTAATACCTATACATATGTATTAAATAATTCTGGTGATTTACCGGCCAGTTATAGCTCAAAGGATAGCCTTCCGCCTGTAAGAAACCAGGGAAGCTTTGGCATATGTTGGAGCTTTGCTGCTTTGGGTGCAGCAGAGGCCTCTATGATATCAAAAGGTCTGGCAGATAAGACGATTGACTTGTCTGAACTACAGTTAGCTTACTTTTTCTATCATTCGGCAGCAGATCCATTAGGTAATACTACAGGTGATAAAACACAATTATTGCAAGGAGATTACTTAAACATTGGAGGAAACAGTGTTTTTACTACTTTCACCTTAGCAGGCTGGGTTGGTGCAGCAAAGGAGGAAAAGGCTCCTTATGAGACAGCCTCTGTTTCAAATCCGTTGAATGACAGCTTGGCCTTTGATGATGATTATCATCTGCAAAATGCGTATTGGATTAATATGGAATCCGATACACAGGAGGTCAAAAGAATGATTATGCAATATGGCGCAGTTGCATCCGCTTTTTATACCGATCAAACGACAACAGATGAGTACACTGAATACTATAATAAAGACACTTTTTCCTATTATTACAATGGAGCGTATCAAACCAACCATGCGATTACAATAGCAGGATGGGACGATGATTATAGCAGTGAAAACTTTAATTTAAAAAATCAGCCTTTAGGCAATGGAGCGTGGCTTGTTAGAAACAGTTGGGGCAACAGTATGGGTGATGATGGCTATTTTTGGATTTCTTACGAGGACACAGCGTTTCATTCTTCCTCATCCAAGGCATTTGTATTTGATTTTGAAGAGGCAAGCCTTTACGATAATAACTATCAGTATGATGGTACTAGCGGTGTCAATGGTTATGCGTTAAATAGCTCGGGAAGTATTGCTAACATTTTTACTGCATCTGGCAATCCAGAGGGTGAAGAGGAAGAATTGAGCGCTGTATCCTTTGCATTGTTTGACGTAAATGTTGATTATAGCATTCAAATTTATAATCAATTGACAGACCCTACAAATCCAACCAGTGCAACGGCGTTACTTGCCTCACCCAAAACAGGAAGCACTACTTATGTCGGTTATTATACAATACCTTTGGAAGAATCGGTTATTCTTAAGGAAGGAGAAAAATTTGCTGTTGTGGTTACTTTGTCAAAAAGCAATAATTCTACTACCTATTTCTTTGGAGATTCAACTTATCAAAACGGTAATTGGATAAAATTTACGAATGCTACACAAGAAGGTCAGAGTTTTCGGAAAATGAGTGCAGACAGTAGCTGGATAGATATGAATTCAAGCGGCGTAACTGCAAGAATTAAGGCATTTACTAAAAATTTAGAACCTGTGGCTGCGGTTAGCAAAGAGAATGAGAATATCGAAGAAACAAAAGAAGAAACAAAAGAAGAAACAAAAGAAGAAACAAAAGTGGAAACCCAACAGGAAACACAAGACAATACAGGTAATGACAGTGAGACGATAACGGAAGCTGTTCAATACGACATGACAGACAATTCTAATATGGCAGAGGAAATCAAAAAGACAACCGGTCTGATTGTAAAATACCAAAGTACAAGTAAAATTAAAATTTGGTGGATGAAACAAAATGGAGTAAGTGGCTATGAGATATACCGCTACGATAGTGACAAGAAAAAGTATATTAAAGTAAAAATCAACACCAAATCTTATTGTACTACTTTCACAGATAAAGGGAAAAAGAGTGGGACTGTTTATAAATATAAAGTCAGGGCATTTACAAAAGTAAATGGAAAAAAGGTTTATGGTGAGTTTTCCACTGTACTGACAACGGCTACCAAAATGCAAAGACCCATCTTAGTTATTTATTCATTAAATAAACAAGCAAGATTAAGTTGGGGAAAGGTGAGAGGTGCGACCGGATATGAAATATTTATGTCAACCAAAAAATCAGGAGGCTATAAGAAGCTTAAAACAATCAGTAAAACTAACATCATTAAATATACAAAAAGCAAGTTACAAAAAGGAAAGACATATTATTTTAAATTAAGAGCATATAAAGTAGTAAAGGGTATAAAAATATACAGCTCCTATAGCAGTACAAAAGCTGTAAAAATACATTGAAAGCAGCGTACGGAGTAATAAATTAAGAGTTGAAAATAAACTTATATATGAACTTTGGAAATTATTTCATATATTGTGTTATACGCTATTTAATGCTATTATTGAATGTGAAATAAAAAGTGGTGCATAAAAGAGCGCTCGAGAGGAGAAAGATAAATGGCAATTTTAGTTACAGGCGGAGCAGGATATATTGGAAGCCATACATGCGTTGAACTGCTTAATGCAAACCATGAGGTTGTTGTGGTAGATAACTTAAGCAATTCAAGTGAAGAAGCCTTAAAAAGAGTGGAAAAAATTACAGGTAAGAAAGTTAAATTTTATAAAGCTGACTTATTAGATAAGAAAGCTGTCGAAGAAATATTTGATAATGAGTCAATCGAGTCAGTAATACACTTTGCCGGCTTGAAAGCAGTCGGAGAATCGGTTAGCAAGCCATTGGAGTATTATTATAATAATATTACAGGAACTTTGATTTTGTGTGATGTTATGCGCAATCATGGCGTCAAGAACATTGTATTCAGTTCATCAGCTACGGTGTATGGATCACCAAAAACAGTGCCGATAACGGAGGATTTTCCATTATCAGTAACGAATCCGTATGGAAGAACAAAGCTGATGCTGGAAGAAATATTGCAGGATTTTGTAGTAGCAGATCCGGAATGGAATGTAATCTTACTGCGTTATTTTAACCCTATTGGAGCACACAAAAGTGGTATGATTGGTGAAGATCCTAAGGGGATTCCAAATAATCTATTACCTTATATTGCGCAGGTAGCAGTAAATAAGCTGGAATGTCTAGGGGTATTTGGTGATGATTATGACACGCCTGACGGAACAGGGGTACGTGACTATATACATGTAGTTGATTTGGCAATTGGACATGTAAAAGCAATTGATAAATTGAATCAGATTAAAGGAGGTGTGTATATTTATAATCTTGGAACGGGAAATGGTTACAGTGTATTAGATGTAATAAAAAGTTTTGAGAAAGCCTGTAATAAGAAAATTAATTATGCAATCAAGCCTAGAAGACCTGGTGATATTGCTACTTGTTATGCGGATTCAACAAAGGCAAAAAATGAACTTGGCTGGGTAGCAGAACGTGACTTAGCACAGATGTGTGAGGATTCATGGAGATGGCAGTCAAACAATCCAAATGGATATGAGATATAGGAAAGTGCTATAAGATCATATACGAGAGAAAAAGGGTGTGAATATAATATGAACAAGAGAATCGGTATTAAAATAGGAAGTATGTTAGGTATTTTAGTAGCAATTTGCTTATTAAGTAACATTATTTCAATTATTTCATTGAATAATATGAATCGTGCCAGCCAAGAGCTAAGCGAAAAATATATCGTCGGTGTGAATGCAATTGCAAATATCAGCATTAATATTGAAAAAGAAGAAAAATTTGTTAATATTCTCTCCAATGCATCTCAAGCAAACACGGACGACAGCATACTTCAGACAATTTCAGAGCTGAGAGAACAGCTTCAATCTCAGATCTCAGAAATTGAGAATATTAATAAAAACATAAATGATACTACAGTTACTCAGAATTTCAGTGAATTTATAACTACTTATAATAATTATAAGACGAATGCAGACGAAATCATTGAATCCTACAGCAAATCAGGAAGTCAATCTATGTCAAATGAGACATATCAAAATATGATAACCCAGATTAACAGCATAGATGAAAGCTTAACGGCGATAAGAAATCAGTATAGTGTTTTGGCAGATACGGCCCAAAAGCAGCAGGACAGTAGATTTACAATTGGTTATACAACAATCACTACGGTAGCAGTACTAGGCGTTATAATTGCTATCATTATAATAATAATAACTTTAAAAACAATTGTTTATCCTGCTAAGAAAGCTAAGTCAGAAATTGAAGCTTTAGTAAGTGAAATTAATAATAATCAAGGTGATCTGACAAAACGGATACAGATCAAGTCGAAGGATGAAATTGCTCAGATTGTAAAGGGTGTTAATAATTTACTTGAATGTCTTCAGGGAATATTAAAATCAATTAAAATAGAATCAGATCATTTACAGGAAGCGGTTAAAGAGATTGAGGAAAAGGTTGCACAGTCTGATTCTAATATCAATGATGTATCTTCAACATCGGAGGAGTTGGCCGCTAGTATGCAGGAGGTTACCTCCACTATATTGCAGCTCAATGAAAACGCATCCTCTATTTTAGAAGCGACTGAATTAATGAATGAAAGAGCTACGGAAGGCTCATCTATGGCAAAGAATATTAAAAAAAGTGCAGAAGAGATGAACAGTAGTGCAGAAAATAGTAAAGCGCTTACGGATAAAACCGTAAATGAGATTTATGCAGGATTGCAGGCGGCATTAGAAAGCAGTAAGAGCGTAAATAAAATTAATGAGCTGACCGGACAGATTCTGGACATTTCAAGCCAGACTAATCTTTTGGCGTTAAATGCCTCCATAGAAGCGGCAAGAGCCGGTGAGGCAGGAAAAGGTTTTGCTGTAGTAGCTGATGAAATCAGAGTTTTAGCAGATGATAGCAGAGATACAGCCAATAATATACAGGAAATAAGTCAAATGGTTATTTCAGCAGTAGAGCAGTTAACCAATAATTCAGAAGCGATGATAGAATTTGTAAGTGTTAACGTATTGAGCGATTATGAAGACTTTGTAAAATCAACTCATGAGTATAAGCGCGATGCGGATAATATCAATTCTATCATAAATGAATTTGCTGTCAGCTCGGGCGAGCTAAAGCAAACAATAAAGGCTATGAATGATGCTTTGGATGGTATTGCAGTTACAGTGGATGAAAGTACACAGGGAGTAACCAATGTTGCAAATAATGCTAACGGACTGGTTCAAGCGATGAGTTTGATTGTAGATCAGTTAGACAATAATAGAAAAATCTCAGATAAGCTTAAGGGAGAAACTCAAAGATTTTCAAAAATCTAAAAGATAAGTACTCATATAAAAAACTCCCCTTGTGGCAGGCGGTCAAATGGTTAAACCGTCACTACAAGGGGAGTTTTTTATAAAAGCATTATTTTACTTAGAATACACAATAGCATATGTTTTATAATAAAAATTAATGGTCAAATTTTATTGCTGCTGCTATAAATCCCTTAAAAAGAGGGTGTGGGCGGTTTGGTCTTGATTTTAATTCGGGATGAGCCTGCGTTCCGATAAACCAAGGATGATTTTTAATTTCAATCATTTCAACGATACGTTCATCTGGAGATAAGCCGGAAAGAGTCATTCCCTTATCAACAAGGGCTGTTCTATAATCATTATTTACCTCATAACGGTGCCTGTGTCTTTCGTGAATTACTTTATCCTTATACAGTTCGTAAGCCTTTGAAGATTCATCTAATACACACGGATAAGAACCAAGTCTTAACGTGCCTCCTATATCCTCAATTCCATCTTGATCAGGCATTAAATGAATCACAGGATGTGTGGTATCAGCCTTTAATTCTACACTATGTGCATCGTTATAACCTATGACATGTCTTGCAAATTCTACGATGGAAAGCTGCATTCCAAGACATAAGCCAAGAAACGGTACTTTATTTTCCCGCGCATATTTAATTGCCGCTATTTTTCCATCAATCCCTCTGTCACCGAATCCACCGGGTACTAAAATACCACTTACATCATTAAAAAATTCAGCTGCATTTTCCTCTGTGACAAGCTCGGAGTCAACCCACTTTATATTTACTGTCGCGCTATTTGCAACGCCACCATGCTTAAGTGCTTCCACTACACTGATGTAGGCATCATGTAACTGAATGTATTTACCGACTAAAGCAACAGTTACTTCACAAGTAGGATTCTTCCATGCAGTTATCATATCTTCCCACTCGGTTAAGTCTGGTTCAGGACATTCAAGATGCAGGCATTCACAGGCCACCTGTGCAAGATGTTCACTTTCCATTGCCAAAGGTGCTTCATATAAAATATCAACATCGAGATTTTGGAGTACATGATTACTGGGTACATTACAAAATAGAGCAATTTTATCTTTTAATTGTTGGTCAAGAGGTTGCTCAGAACGACAAACAATAACATCAGGCTGAATTCCCATACCCTGCAATTCCTTCACACTGGCCTGAGTAGGTTTGGTTTTCATTTCACCTGAAGCCCTTAAATAAGGGATTAAAGTAACATGAATCAAAATTGCATTTTCACGTCCCACATCATGTTGGAATTGACGAATAGACTCAAGGAAAGGCTGGCTTTCGATATCCCCGACAGTACCCCCCACCTCAATGATTGCAATTCGGGTTGCTTTGTCTGTGAAATTTCGGTAGAAACGTCCTTTAATTTCATTGGTGATATGAGGAATTACCTGCACGGTTCCTCCGCCAAAATCTCCTCGGCGTTCCTTTGATAATACGGACCAGTAAATTTTACCGGTTGTTACATTAGAATTTTTATCCAGGCTCTCATCGATAAATCGTTCATAATGACCTAGATCAAGGTCAGTTTCTGCACCATCATCAGTAACGAAAACCTCACCATGCTGAATGGGATTCATTGTTCCTGGGTCAATGTTGATATATGGGTCAAACTTTTGCATGGTAACCTTGTAGCCGCGGGCTTTTAAAAGTCTTCCTAAAGAAGCAGCAGTAATTCCTTTACCAAGTCCTGAAACAACACCGCCTGTCACAAAGACATATTTTACTGGCATAGTTAAATGTTCCTCCTTTGAATGAAAATGGAATATATAGATGTTCCATAGATTAATAGTGAGTAAAGATGTAAAGAAGTGTTACATCAATATTATTTGCTTTATAAAGCAGCAATTGAACCGATAAATCGATTCAATCGAAATTGTAAAAATAATGGATAAAATTTAAAAAATCTATTATTTTTACATATATAGAATTTGCTATCATTCATTACCGCAAATTTATATTTGCTAAAAGACATAAAATAACTTATATATTATACAACCAATGGAATAATAAATCTATACTAATATTAAAATTTATGCTAATTTTAATAATATGACATTTTTCACTAAAATTGTGTATGAAAATTCACAATCTAGTAGTTGATTTATAGAGGAACACTCTCTATAATATATATATTGAACCGAGGAGGATGAGAATGAATAATAACCAGAATAATGATAATAATAACAATCCGAAAAATAGACAAACTATTTTGTATTTCCTTATTATCGCATTAGTTACGCTTTTGATTATGAATTTTTTTACAAGTATAAAACAAGAAAGCACAATGAAAAAAATAACGTACGATCAATTTATGACGATGTTAGACAATAAAGAAGTAAAAAGTGTATATGTTGATTCCGATAAGATTATCATTACACCGAAAGAACAGGCATCACGATTAATCACTATTGAATATTATACCGGAATATTCAGCGACCCGGATTTGCAGAGTAAACTGGAAGCAGCCGGTGCTTCCTATGACGCTAAAATCCCGGATTCCAGATCCACCATATTAGATATTTTATTTGTATACGTGCTTCCGATTGCCATGGTATGGCTTATGGCAAGCTTTATTCTAAAGAGGATGTCCAAAGGCGGCGGTATGATGGGCGTTGGAAAGTCAAACGCAAAAATATATGTGGAAAAGCAAACCGGTGTTACCTTTAAAGATGTTGCCGGTCAAAATGAGGCGAAAGAATCATTACAAGAAGTCGTTGATTTCTTACACAACCCTGGAAAGTATACGCAAATTGGAGCTAAATTACCTAAGGGAGCCTTATTGGTAGGACCTCCTGGAACAGGAAAAACCTTATTGGCCAAGGCAGTTGCAGGCGAGGCAAAGGTTCCTTTCTTCTCGTTATCAGGTTCTGATTTTGTTGAAATGTTTGTTGGTGTTGGTGCTTCCCGAGTTAGAGACTTATTTAAACAGGCTCAGCAAAATGCACCTTGTATCATATTTATAGATGAAATTGATGCAATTGGAAAGAGCCGTGACAGCAGATACGGCGGCGGTAATGATGAAAGAGAACAGACTTTAAACCAGTTATTGGCTGAAATGGATGGTTTTGATACTTCAAAGGGAATCCTGATTCTTGCAGCTACAAACAGACCGGAAGTACTGGATGCGGCACTTTTAAGACCGGGACGTTTTGACCGAAGAATTATAGTAGATAAGCCGGATTTAAAAGGAAGAGTAGATATTTTAAAGGTTCATTCCAAAAATGTATTGATGGATGAAACGGTAGATTTAGATGCAATTGCACTAGCAACCTCAGGTGCGGTTGGCTCTGACTTGGCTAATATGATTAATGAAGCTGCAATCAATGCCGTTAAAGGTGGAAGAAAAGTAGTTTCACAGTCCGACTTATTTGAATCTGTGGAAGTAGTAATTGCGGGTAAGGAAAAGAAAGATCGAATTCTTGGTAAAGATGAAAAACGCATTGTAGCTTATCATGAAGTGGGGCATGCACTTGTAACGGCGCTGCAAAAGAATACAGAGCCGGTTCAAAAGATTACCATAGTTCCAAGAACAATGGGCTCTCTGGGATATGTAATGCAGGTTCCGGAAGAGGAAAAATACTTAATGTCGAAGGAAGAACTCAGATCAAGAATTGTAACTTTATTTGGTGGACGTGCGGCTGAGGAGATTATATTTAATTCTGTGACTACAGGAGCCTCCAATGATATTGAAAAGGCGACTAAGCTTGCGAGAGCTATGATTGCTCAATATGGTATGTCTGAAGAATTTGGTTTAATGGGACTAGAATCTGTACAAAACCAATATTTAGATGGCAGAACAGTATTAAATTGTGCTGATACCACTGCTGCTGAGATTGACAGTGAGGTAAAGAGACTACTGAAAGAATGTCATGATGAGGCAAAAGAATTATTATCAGGTAACAAAGAAATATTAGATAAAATAGCAGATTTTCTTTTTGAAAAGGAAACAATTACTGGCAAGGAGTTCATGGAAATCTATAATAAGGTACGTGGAATTGAGCCGGAAGAAAATACAGAAACGAAAAGTGAAACAAAGGACACAATTCATTTAGATAAGAAAAATGAGAATGAATATTCAACGTATGAATTGGAGAACGAAAAATCTACAATTGATGGATCAATAATTGAAAAGAAATCATCTGAAGATAGCCCGAATATAGATTCACTAAAACAAGTAGAAAAGAAAAATGAGTTGCCAAGTCAGACTGCAAATCAGGAGGCGGAATCTGTAAATCAACATAATAATCAGGATAAACCTGAGAGAGATTCTAAGCCGGAATTGATTGATTAATTGAATTTATGAATTAAAATCTAAAAGATAAGAAAGATTAGTTTTGAAAGAATACATTTTTACATTAGTATCACTAAAGTAAGGGTGTATTTTTTTGTTATGTAATAGGAAATTGTTTCCTATTACATAAAAATATGCGCACGAATGCAAGTGGAAAATGTCACTGCGTAATAGTTTTCTTCTGTAAATAACATTGATTTTCAGTTGCAAAATGTATGAAACAATTTTAAAATAGGGGTAGAACGATCTGAATTTAAGATTAGATTCAGATTTATTGTAATAATATTAAAATTAATTGTAATGTAGGAGAGAGCTATGTTTAATATAGAAGAAGAATTAAAGAAACTTCCGGCAAGACCGGGTGTTTATATCATGCACGATGATAAAGATGCCATTATATATGTGGGTAAAGCAATCAGTCTTAAAAACAGGGTAAGACAGTACTTTCAAAGCAGTAGGAATAAAACTGTTAAAATTGAACAAATGGTAACCAAAATAAGGCGCTTTGAATACATTGTAACGGATACGGAAGTAGAAGCCCTTGTTCTGGAATGTAATCTAATCAAGGAGCACAGGCCTAAATATAATACAATGCTGACAGATGATAAAACATATCCGTTTATTCGAGTTACAATCAATGAAGCATTTCCCAGAATTATGCTGTCAAGAACCATGAAAAAGGATAAGTCAAAATATTTTGGTCCATATACAAGCGGAGGTGCTGTTAAGGACACGATTGATCTCATACAGAAAATTTATAAAATACGAACTTGTAATCGGAATCTGCCAAGAGATATTAATAAGGCCAGACCGTGTCTTAATTACCATATTAAGCAGTGTAATGCTCCCTGCCAGGGATATATAACTGAGGAAGAGTATGCAAAGTCTATTATGGCTGTTCTTGACTTTTTAAATGGAAATTTAAGTGAGGTGGAAGGCATGCTTGAGAAAAAAATGCTGGAAGCTTCTGAGAATATGGAGTTTGAAACTGCAATTGAATATAGAGATTTATTAAATAGCGTGAAGCAGATTGCGCAAAAGCAAAAAATTACAAATAGTGATTTTGAGGATAAGGATGTAATTGCTTTGTCCAGAGATGGAAATGACGGAGTGATTCAGGTATTCTTTATTCGGAGCGGCAGGCTGATTGGACGGGAACATTTTCATATGAATATATCTATTAATGATAAAAAAGGACAAATTATATCAAGCTTTATCAAACAATTTTACAGTGGTACACCATATATACCAAAAGAGCTTATGATTCAGGAAGAAATTGAAGATATGGAGCTGATTGAGCAATGGCTTTCCAAAAGAAGAGGACAAAAAGTGTATGTTCGGGTACCTAAAAAAGGTACGAAAGAAAAATTAGTAGAGTTAGCGGAAAAAAATGCAGCTATGGTATTAACTAAGGATAAAGATAGAATAAAGGTAGAAGAAAAAAGAACCACAGGTGCAATGAAAGAAATTGAAGAATTACTGGGACTTTCTGAAATTTCTAGAGTTGAAGCCTTTGATATTTCAAATATCAGTGGCTATCAGTCGGTAGGCTCAATGATTGTATATGAAAATGGAAATCCAAGAAGAAGTGACTACCGTAAGTTTAAAATAAAATCGGTATCAGGTCCGGACGATTATGCCAGTATGAATGAGGTACTTACCAGAAGATTTACACATGGTATTGAGGAAATGAACACAAAAGAGGCTGCATATGACAGCTTTACTAAATTTCCGGATTTGATTATGATGGACGGTGGACGAGGACAGGTTAATATTGCCTCAAAGGTATTAGACGAATTAAAGCTGACCATTCCTGTTTGCGGCATGGTTAAGGACGATAACCACCGAACGCGTGGTTTGTATTATCAAAATAAAGAGATACCAATTAATAAAAATTCGGAGGGTTTTAAGCTGATTACAAGAATTCAAGATGAAGCTCACCGGTTCGCAATTGAATACCATCGTTCTCTTAGAAGTAAGGGACAGGTGCATTCTATATTGGATGACATAGGAGGAATCGGAGCTACGAGAAGAAAAGCATTGATGCAGCGTTTTGCATCAATTGAAGATATCAAAAATGCAGAGGTAGAAACGCTGACAAATGTTGCTGGCATGACTGAAACTGCGGCAAAAAGCGTATATGATTTCTTTCATAAGGTTGAAAAGTAGATACGCATAGAGTATAATAAATAAGATTATCTATTAATTTAATCTTATTAAGAAAGTTTCTGTTTTTAAAATGGAGGTTTGGACTGGCTTGTTTTTGTAGAAGTCCTAGCACCTAAGAAATACCACGAAATGAAAATAAGATTATGAGCAAGCAGCTAAGCGGATTGCGAACATTCGCATTGACTTAAAAAGAGGGTTTAACGATGGATAAAGTATGTTTTGGAATAGATGTAGGCGGAACAACAGTGAAGTTGGGCTTATTTAATTTAGATGGTAAGGTTCTTGACAAATGGGAAATTATTACAAGGACAGAAAATAACGGAGAATACATATTACAGGATATAGCAGATTCACTTAAATTAAAAATGAAAGAAAAATCGATTGATAAAAGCAAGGTAGCTGGAGCCGGAATCGGTGTTCCAGGGCCGGTAAAGGCAGATGGTACCATACTTAAGGCTGCAAATCTTGGATGGGGTGTTTTTAACGTGGCAAAGACTTTGGAAAATCTGACTGGAATTAAAGTTAAGGCAGGCAATGATGCCAATGTAGCTGCACTTGGCGAGATGTGGCAGGGCGGCGGACGTGGATGTAAGAATGTTGTTATGGTTACATTAGGCACAGGAGTAGGTGGAGGAATCATCATTGATGGAGAAATTGTAGCAGGAACGAATGGAGCTGCCGGCGAAATAGGACATATTCATGTAGAGGATGATGAGACAGAAGTTTGTGGCTGTGGTAAAAAAGGTTGTCTGGAGCAAATGGCATCTGCTACCGGAGTAGTAAGATTAGCAAAAAAAGCAATGGAAGTTTCCGATATGCCATCCAGTTTAAGAAATCAAGAGATATCAGCTAAATCAATATTTGATGAGGTGAAAGCCAAAGATAGTCTGGCAATTGAAATTGCTGAGAAATTCGGCAAATATTTAGGAACTGCGCTTTGTAATATTGCCGTAGTAACAGATCCAGAGGTATTTGTAATTGGTGGCGGTGTTTCCAAGGCTGGTACGATATTATTGGAATATATCAAAAAGCATTATGACATGCATGCATTTTCAGCTTGTAAGAGTGCAAAATTTACATTAGCAAAGCTTGGTAATGACGCTGGGATTATTGGAGCTGCAAAGCTGGTATTGTAATATAAAAAGTTTAAAGAAACATAAACATAAAAATGTAGCTTAGAGAATTTTTCTCTGAGCTATTTTTGTTATATACTAAAAAATTCCATTTAATCTCCTAGTATAAAAACCTTACGGAGGATCGCTAAGATGCGGATTAGGAAGTATTGCTTCGCAAATGCACAAGAAAAATAACTGACAATATAAAAAATAAGTAAATTATTTAATAAAATTTAATTAATTGACAAAAAATAGATGAAATATGTTTATAAAAGTAGTAATATTAAAAAGTAAATATTGTTTTTAATAGAAAGGGGAAAAAATAGGGATGAAAAAATTAAAAAAAGTAATATGTTTGACGTTGGCAGGTTTAATGCTTGTTGGTTCTGGAGATGTAGCAGTAGCACAGGAGAAAAGTAATGATATCTCAATACAAAATAATTTGACGGATTCTTATGAGATGCTGCTTAACTATGCAAAACGCAGTGGAATTGATTTAGATATTGAGATGAGTACGTTTGTAAAAGAATATGAGGACTCTTCTTATACAAACGTAAATGATTATGTGAAAGCCTATTATAAGGTGCTTGATAATAAGCCTTTATCCTTATCAAATAATACAGGTATTTTATCCAATGCGATTGGAGCCGTTTCCAAGTGGTATTACAATACCGGAAATTCTTTGCCACAGGCAGCTAATTATTCCAAGTACAATTTGCTCAATACGGTTCAAAAGGGTGATATTATTTTTGAAGCTAATGGAGGTTTAGGTATCACTGCTCATGTGGCAATTGTAGAAGGAATATTTTACAGTGAAGCTCAACAGCAATACTATATCAGAATTATTGAGTCAAATTTGACAGGGGTAGTTAGAAGCGTATTGGATGATAGCCGGGTGGATGATTCGGGAGTCACAGTTTTAAGAGTATCATCTGCTAACAGTACTCAAAAAAACAATGCAGTTAATTTTTGTATCAGGCAGCTAGGTAAAAATTACTCATTGGATTTTGCCAAAGATAGCAGCGAAAATGAAAAAGATTGGTATTGCTCTGAACTTGTATGGGCCGGTTATTATAATCAGGGAATCAATATAGAAACAACGGGATTTTATAATGAACCAGGTATAACACCAAGAGATATTTATAATAGCTCGGCTGTAACAAAGGTTACTTTTAGTAAATAATGAATAAAGAGATGAATAGCCATTTTCTATGAAGGTTATTCATCTTTTTGTTATATTTCATATTATTATTGTAATAATAAAGAGTGTTTCGTATCAAAATATTCCTTTTATGATGAATCCTCCTTCTAATGTACTTCAAAAGGTTGAATTTAATTGTGAGATATTGTATTATATTGTAGTGTATGAATAACTATTAACATATTATGATTTAAGAGTGTATAAAGCAAATAAAGGTATTTGTTTTGACGATAGAAGCTAAGGAGTCAGCGTGGATAAAGAAATATATAATCAAATGTGCATTATATCAGGATGTGATAATGTCTCTGTTGATGAACCTATGTATAAACATACTACTTTTAGAGTAGGGGGAAAGGCAGACTATTATGTTATGCCTCAAAATATAAAAGAAGTAAGCATGCTAATTTCATTTTTGAAAAAATCTAATTTGCCATATTATATACTTGGAAATGGCAGTAATGTATTAGTAAGCGATGATGGATATAGAGGAGTTGTTATTCGAATCTATAAAAATATAAGCGATATTACTATCGACCAGACTAAAATAAAAGCTTCCGCAGGGGCGTTGCTATCCAATGTTTCAATAGCGGCTTGTAATGCAGGCCTTAGAAATTTTGAATTTGCAGCCGGAATCCCAGGTACAGTAGGTGGTGCGGTAGTTATGAATGCTGGAGCCTATGGAGGTGAAATAAAGCAGGTTTTAATAGATGCCACTGTATTAGATGAGAATGGAAATCGGTTCATCCTTAGTAATGATGAGCTTAAATTGGGCTATCGGACCAGTATTATTACAAAAAAAGGATATACCGTATTAGAAGCGACAATTCAGCTTGAAAAAGGTAACATTAGTGAAATAAAAAAGGTAATGGATGATTTTCGGCAACGAAGAATAGACAAACAGCCTTTAGAATACCCTAGTGCCGGAAGTACTTTTAAACGCCCTGAAGGGTTCTTTGCAGGTAAACTGATCATGGATGCAGGGTTAAAGGGTTATCAGTTAGGAGGTGCACAGATCTCCGACAAGCATTGCGGTTTTATTATCAATAAAGGCAATGCTACTGCGGCGGATATTTTGAAATTAATTCAATATACTCAGAGTAAAGTCTTTGAGCAGTTTGAAGTAAAATTAGAAACAGAAGTGAAAATGCTAGGCAGATTTTAAAGATACAGGAAGGATAATCATACATCATTAGAATACGTGTTGAAAGCGCGCATATGGAGGAAAATATGAGATTTGTTATTGTAACAGGGATGTCAGGAGCAGGTAAAAGTACAGCTTTAAAAATGTTAGAAGATGTAGGCTATTTCTGTGTTGACAATCTACCGCTTCCTTTGATTCGTAAATTTGCGGAAATAACGTATAAGCAGTCAATTGATGTGAATAATATTGCATTGGGCGTTGATATTCGCTGCGGGCAGGCGTTATCAGAACTGGAGCATGTACTGGAAGACTTAGTTGCAGGTGGTTTTCAGTACGAGATTTTATTTTTGGATGCATCAGATGCCGTATTGGTCAAAAGATATAAGGAAACAAGACGAAGTCATCCGTTGGCGGGAGAAGGCAGAGTCGATCAGGGAATTCTAGAGGAAAGAAATAAACTTAATTTTTTAAAAAAGCAGGCTGACTATATTTTAGATACCAGTCAGTTACTGACCAGAGAACTAAAGAGTGAAATTGACAAAATATTTGTAAAGAATGAAGGATTCAATAACCTGTTTATTACTGTATTGTCCTTTGGTTTTAAATATGGAATACCAAGCGATGCAGATTTAGTATTTGATGTCAGATTTTTACCAAATCCATTTTATATTGATGAATTAAAGCCGCAAACAGGTAATGACAAAGAGGTTCAGGATTATGTAATGGCTTTTGATGTGGCACATGAGTTTATGGATAAGTTAGAAGACATGATCCGTTTTTTAATTCCTAATTATATTACAGAAGGGAAGAACCAATTGGTTATCGCAATTGGATGTACAGGCGGTAAACACAGGTCTGTTACATTAACGAATAAATTGTTTGAGCGTTTGTCTCAAAATAAAGAATATGGATTAAAGGTTGAACATAGAGATATACAGAAGGATTCAATTAGAAAAAGTATATAGATTGGGGTGGCAGAATGTCTTTTTCAAGTGATGTAAAAGATGAGCTTTCCAGGCAGGTTAGTCTTGGAAGACATTGCCAAATTGCAGAAATAGCTGCTATTATAAGTCTTTGCGGCAGGGTCATTATTTCAATTGAAGATAAATATTGTATCAAAGTTCATACAGAAAACGTGGCAGTTGCAAGAAAATACTTTACATTAATAAAAAAAACATTTAATATAAATACTGAAATTTCAATTCGCAGAAATGTTTACTTAAAAAAAAGCAGAACTTATTCCATTTTAATTAAGGGACATGAAGATTCCAAGCGTGTACTAAATGCATGTAAGCTGATTCATAACGACGAAATCAAGGAAAATATGTCTATTATAAATAATCTGGTGATACAAAACTCTTGCTGTAAAAGAGCTTTTATCAGAGGTGCTTTTTTGGCAGCTGGTTCGTTAAGTGATCCGGAGAAATTTTATCATTTTGAAATTGTATGTGCAAATAAGAATAAAGCACAACAGCTTCAAGAAATTATGAAGGCATTTGATATAGACGCCAAAATTGTAAGGCGTAAGAAATACTATATAGTATATATTAAAGAAGCAGCGCAAATTGTGCAAATACTTAATGTAATGGAAGCGCATGTAGCACTTATGAATTTAGAAAATGTGAGAATACTAAAGGAAATGAGAAATTCTGTTAATCGTCAGGTAAATTGTGAGACGGCTAACATTAATAAAACGGTATCGGCTGCTGTGAAGCAGATTGATGATATAAAATATATTAAAAAGCATATGGGTTTTGAGGGACTTTCTGAAGGTTTAGGAGAAGTGGCGAGAATCAGATTCGAATACCCAGAAGCAACATTAAAGGAATTAGGTGCATTACTAAATCCCCCAGTAGGCAAATCGGGGGTAAACCATAGGCTGAGAAAATTGAGTAATTTAGCACAGGAACTAAGGGAATTCGATAAGGAGGAGAAATTATGACAAAGAAACCAATAACAATTAAAATCCCATCAGGACTTGAGGCAAGACCAGTGGCATTATTAGTACAGGTGGCAAGCCAGTATGAAAGTGAAATTTATGTTGAATATTGTGACAAAAAAGTAAATGCTAAAAGTATCATGGGTATGATGACCTTAGGATTGGCAGCCGGAGAAGCTGTGGTAGTATCAGCAGAAGGAACGGATGAGGAAGAAGCAATTTTAAATATTGAAAAATATTTAAACAGTAATGAAATGTTATAGCAAATTCATTTATAAAATTGCTATAATAACTACGTTTATCGTGTACAAAGATTTACCTTAGGCAATAAATGGTTTGATTAAAATATATGGCCGCTGGTAAAACAGCGGTCATATATTTATGTTATGTTAGGAGCGCATTATGAGAAAAAAAATGATGTTTATCTTTAATCCTTTCGCAGGTAAAGCTCAAATTAAAAATAAATTAATCGATATTCTTGATATTTTTACGAAGAATGATTTTGAAATAACTATTTATCCCACTCAAAGAGGTGAGGATGCAATGGAACTAATAAGAGACTTACCGGAAGGTATTTATGAGCTGGTGGTATGCAGCGGTGGTGATGGTACTCTTGATCAGGTGGTCACCGGCATGATGAAAAGACAGGAGAAGATTCCGATAGGTTATATACCTACAGGAAGCACAAATGATTTCGCAAATAGTCTTAAAATACCTAAAAATATAGTTAAAGCAGCCGAGGTAACCGTCGGAAATGATTACTTTCTAAGTGATATAGGTTCCTTTAATCATGACAATTTTGTATATATTGCAGCCTTTGGTATTTTTACAGATGTATCATATCAAACGAAGCAGGAGGTTAAAAATATTCTGGGGCATGCTGCTTATATACTAGAAGGAGTAAAACGTCTTAGTTCGATTCGTTCCTATCAATTAAAAATTGAATGCAACGGTGAAATTATAGAGGATGAATTTATATTTGGAATGGTAACCAACTCTATTTCAGTGGGTGGTTTTAAAAATATGACGGGTAAGAATGTATTATTAGATGATGGGCTATTTGAAGCAGCTTTTATTAAAAAACCCAATAATCCAATTGAGTTACAGGAAATTATTGCTACCTTGTTAATTGAGGACTTGAATTCGCAATATATTTGTTCCTATAAGACGAATCGAGTGGTTTTTTCGTCTGAAGAAGCAATCCCATGGACTTTGGATGGTGAATTTGGCGGAGAGCATAAAGAGGCCGTTATTATTAATAATAAGCAAGCCTTAAGCATTAAAGTGGATCTTGAGCAAAAACTTTTGATCCAGCAACACAATGAGAAAGAAAATAACTGTACGGACACAAGTCTTTAATAAGCAATTCTTTAAAATATGAAAGTGAAATAAGGGAAAGTGAAATATTTAACAAATTCGGGTTTTATTTTGTCATAAAGTATTGTATAATATTTTTAGAATCATAACGGAACAGATTAATCATATCGACTATAAACGGAGGTTAAAAAATATGTTAGTATCAGCAAAAGAAATGCTTCAAAAGGCAAAAGCAGGAAAATATGCAGTAGGTCAGTTTAACATTAATAACTTAGAATGGACGAAAGCAGTTTTATTAATAGCACAAGAATATAAATCACCCGTTATTTTGGGCGTATCAGAAGGCGCTGGTAAATATATGACAGGTTACAAGACTGTTGTCGGCATGGTGAACGGAATGATGGAGGAATTAAACATTACGGTTCCGGTTGCACTTCATTTAGATCATGGAAGCTTTGAAGGCTGCATGAAATGTGTGGAGGCAGGTTTTTCATCCATTATGTTTGATGGTTCTCATTACCCAATCGCTGAGAACATTGAAAAGACGAAAGAGTTAGTTAAAATTTGTGCTGATAAGGGTATGTCTCTTGAAGCGGAAGTTGGTTCTATTGGGGGAGAAGAAGACGGTGTAATTGGAAATGGTGAAGTAGCAGATCCTAAAGAATGTAAGTCAATCGCAGATCTTGGCGTAACAATGCTTGCAGCAGGAATTGGAAATATTCATGGAAAATATCCGGCTAATTGGACAGGCTTAAACTTTGAAGTATTAGCAGAAATTCAAAAATTAACTGGTGAGATGCCACTTGTTTTACATGGTGGTACTGGTATTCCCGAAGATATGATTAAGAAAGCAATCTCATTAGGCGTTGCTAAAATCAATGTAAATACAGAATGTCAGTTAACATTTGCAGATGCTACTAGAAAATATATTGAAGCAGGTAAAGACTTGTCAGGAAAAGGCTTTGACCCACGTAAGCTGTTAGCTCCGGGTACGGATGCAATTAAAGCTACGGTAAAAGAAAAGATGGAATTATTTGGCTCCATCGGAAAAGCTGAATAAAATAGATTAAAAGGATATGCAGGAGAAAATCTTGCATATCCTTTTTTCATTCATAGGAAAGACCTTTTTTTGGTAACGTATCTGGCTAAATAATCTTTCAACATCTGCATTACTTCACCGGACAAAAGCGTGAGTGCAATCAGATTGGGAATTGCCATGAAGCCATTAAGTGTGTCGGAAATTTCCCAAGCAAGCCTGACGGAGGAAACTGAACCGATAACGATAACAAATACATAGCATATTTTGTAAGGTACAATCGCTTTTAGTCCAAATAAATACTCAACCGCACGCTCCCCGTAATACGACCAGCCAAGCAGAGTAGAGAAAGCAAAAAACAAAATGGATAAGGCTACAAATTGTGAACCATAAGGTATAACAGAGGCAAATGATTCTGCAGTCAGCGGAGCTCCATCCAGATTTGGAATATTGCCGGCAGTATTAGAGATGTATGTATTCATATCATATATGCCTGAGGTTAAAATGGTGAGAGCCGTAATTGTGCAGACTACAAGAGTATCGGCAAATACCTCAAACATTCCCCACATTCCCTGAATAACAGGTTCTTTTACATCAGAGGCTGAATGTACCATGACGGATGAACCAAGACCCGCCTCATTGGAAAATACGCCTCTGGAGATACCTTTCTTCATTGCAACTGCAATCCCATATCCTGCAATGCCGCCTCCTGCTGCCTTAAAACGAAAGGCTTCTCCAAAAATAGAAGCAAACGCGGCAGGGACAGCCTCTATATTAGCCAGAATTACGACAAGTCCTCCGGCAATATACAGCAGTGCCATAAAAGGCACAAATTTCTCAGTAACACTTGAAATACGCTTGATGCCACCCATTATAACCATTGCAACGCAAGAGGCTACGACAACACCTGTTAAGAGTGGAGGAATTTGAAAAGAATTATGTAAACTACTTGAAATGGATTGTATCTGTGCCATATTCCCGATACCAAAGGAAGCAAAAGCACAAAAGACAGAAAATAGTACGGCCAGCCATTTTACACCAAGTCCTTTTTCAATATAGACCATGGCTCCGCCGATCCAAAATCCCTTATCATTTTTATAGCGGTATTTGATACCTAATGATTTTTCAGCAAAATTTGTCATCATGCCAAAAAATGCGCTTAACCACATCCAAAAGATCGCTCCAGGACCTCCTGCTGCAATTGCAGTTGCAACACCTGCTATGTTGCCGGTTCCGATGGTACCTGCCAGTGCGGTGCAAAGCGACTGGAATTGTGAGATAGAATGTTTCTCTTTTGTTTTTCGAACTCCTTTTTTACTAAGACAGGCTAGAATAGTATTTCCAAGCCACATTTTATAATGAGTTAATTGAAAAAATTTGGTTCGTAAAGTAAACATAAGTCCAATGCCAAGAAAAAAAGCAAGCATGATGGGACCCCAGATAAAGTTGTTTAATATTTGATTGATTGAATCAATGTTAGAAATAAAATGTTCCATTATAAAAAGCATCCTTTCTAAATTTTTTACGTACAAAGAAATCTTTCTTGAATTGCTATGTGAAAAAAAATAGGACGTGTAGTATGTATCGTGCACGTCCATAGCACTTATAATTTTATATGAACAATCAATTTTAGTCAATAAAATACTTAATTCGTCTTTTCTGTGATTCAATTGATTCATAATAAAACTATGTTGGGAAAAAGTGTAATATTCATAATTGATAATGGATTCTATTTCAAAATTCACATAAGTAGATAAAAAGAGTCTTAAAAAGGGAGGATGCCAAGCAGTTTTCTGCTTGGCATGTAATATGAAAAAGTTTATTTTTAAAGTTAATTATAATCTCTTGCATTAATTATTAATTAGCTTAAAAACATTATATAAAACATCTATTAAGAATTCGTGAGTGATACGTTAAGTTTTTTTAAAGGATATATGAATAATTTGTGAATAAAAAGAATAATATACCATTTAATCATTTAGAATATGTTATGGGGGATTTACACAACACATTCATTTTGTTAAAATAAGACAAGCAGCGTTGCTGAATATGTAGATTCACTTGATCATCAAGAAAGGATTTAATAAAATATGGTTTTGGTATATCATTGTCCTAACTGTGGAGCCAATATGGTATTTGACAGTGAAAAGCAACAATTAAAATGTCCTCATTGCGACACGGTAAAGTGTATAGAGGAAGCGGATACGGGTGTAAATGATGATAAGATGGAGGTAAAATCATATCAGTGTCCAACGTGTGGAGCTGAGCTTTTAACGGATGTAAATACAACTGCGACATTTTGCAATTATTGTGGTAATTCAGCCCTGATAGAAAACAGAATCCTGCAGGACAAACCATATGCAATGATTCCTTTTTCAATTAGTAAGGAAGAAGCCAAGGCAGCATACTTAAAATGGTGTAAAAAGGGTTTGCTAACACCAAGGAGCTTTACAAGTCAAAGTACGATAGAAAAAATCAGTGGAATGTATGTGCCATTTTGGCTGTACGACTATGACACTGAGGTATCACTTCGGGCTGATTGCACGAGAGTCAGAGTGGAGAGACATAAGGACACAGAATACGTACATACCGATCATTTTGATGTATACCGCGAGGTCAAAACTACTTATCGGAAGGTACCGGCTGATGCTTCCAAGAATATGGATGATGAGATTATGGATAAATTGGAACCATTTAATTATGGGTCACTAAAGCAATTCCAAATGCCATATTTGTCAGGATTTTTATCGGAAAAATACTCCTACTCAAGTTATGAAATGAAAGAAAGAATTGAACAGCGTATACAAGAATATGCTTCGTCTGCGGCTAGAAATACAATCAGTGGATATGCTACTACTACCGTAGTGTATGAAGATGTAAGACTAGACAATACCAGCTCGAAATATGTTTTATTACCTGTATGGCTTCTAAACTATCGTTATTTAGGAAAGAACTTTGTCTTTGCAATGAATGGGCAGACAGGTAAGGTAGTCGGTGATTTGCCTGTCAGTAAGAAAAAGGCAGCAGGCTGGTTTGTTGCTACCGTTGCAATCACTTTTGTACTCTTACGCCTGCTAGGCAATTTATTCTTTTAGAAAGGGCAGATATATTGATATGAAAAGATATATAATATGCTTGATCAGTGTTTTTGTTTTTCTATTTGCATGCGGCTTTGACCGTGAGCAGAAAAAGGTATATGATAATGCCAATCTTTTATCAGAGGAAGAAGAAGACAGCCTTAATCAACTGTGCATGAAAGCGGCACAAAAATCAAAGGCTGATTTTGTTGTAGTGATTGTTGAAAGCTTGGATGGAAAAACAGCAACAAAATATGCCGATGATTTCTATGATGATAATGGCTTTGGATATAACAAGGAAATGGGAAACGGAACTTTGTTTTTAATCGCAATGGAAGAACAAAAGTGTGCTTTTTCAACAAGTGGAGATTGTGCCAAGTTGTTCTCGCAGAGTATTTCAGATAAGATCATGGAAGAGGCTTCCTCTTATCTAACTGATGGACAATACTATAAAGGTTTTGAAAGCTATATTGAGAGTACACAAGATTATATTTCAAGGAAACAGATTTTGGATTTATTGATCGAATTCATTGCAGCTCTTGGAGTTGCTTCGATTACAATTTGGATTATGTATAGCACAAGTAAGAGTAAGATAAGCGTGAATGGCTTTACGTATGCAAGTGGTCATAAAAGCAACGTCACACAGCAGCATGATGTATTTCAAAGGACAACCACGATAAAGAGACATATTAACAACACTCCAAAGGAACAGAGGGGAACGCATATAGGAAGCAGCGGAAACAGACACGGAGGAAGCAGCGGCGGCTTTTAATAGATTGATTCCGCCAAAAAGTAAATAGAAAAAGGGAAAACAACGCTTGCATTTTTATAAGCACAGTGTTCTTTTCCCCTTTTGTTAGCACTTCTCAGGTTCAGGATATTCTTCTCCAAAAAGCTCTAAGGTGGCTGATTTAATGACCTGTGGTTCAAGTGGCTTATCATTATAGTCAACGGAAACCTCTGCGATTTTATTTACCACATCAAGTCCTTCTGTAACTTTTCCAAATGCTGCATAGGAACCATCTAAATGAGGAGATGTTTTATGCATGATAAAAAATTGTGAGCCTGCTGAATTAGGTGCCATAGCGCGTGCCATGGAGAGAACGCCAGGTTCATGCTTTAAATTATTTGTAAAACCATTTGACGTAAATTCGCCTGCGATTGAATATCCCGGGCCTCCCATTCCATTTCCGTCCGGACAGCCGCCCTGAATCATGAAACCTAAAATAACTCTGTGAAAGATAAGACCATCATAAAAGCCATCCTTTACAAGAGATATAAAATTATTTACTGTATTCGGAGCAACCTCAGGATATAATTCAGCCTTAATGATGTCTCCGTTTTCCATTTCGAAAATAACATTTGGGTTAATTGCCATTTTGATACTTCCTTTCAAAATTTATTTATAATTAAACTGTCTTTCTATTTTATATGATAAAATAGAAATAGTAAAGGCGTATTAAAAAATTATTGGAGAATTCTATGCTTAAATTAATTATATTGCAGTTGACCACGACAGATACAAAGGCAGTAAGACCTTATGAAAAGATAGAAGGTTTTTTGTCATTATTAGAAGACTTGAAGAAAAACGAAGTAAAAATACAGGAGCTTGCTTTGGATCAACCTAATTGGTTACCAAAAGAGATACCGGATAAGGAAGAAAGAAGCTGTCAGGTCATCAGCAAAATTAACTCTATAGTAGAGAGTGAAAATGCTTGGAAAGAGTGTTTGATAATCAGTGATTTAGAATGTGTGATGGAAGCGGCAGTAAGGCTAAAGATACCCATCATAGGTTTCGATGTCCCAGAACTTGGACAAGATTTATTTCAGGCAGATATGCTGGTGCAAGGTTTTGAAGAGGTTGATTACACGTTTGTAATGCAGGTTTATCAAAGATTTTATCATGAGCCTGTCATGATTGCCAAAACAAGCAGATTAATCATAAGAGAAATGGTCTTAGAGGATTTGGATGAACTATACGAATTGTATGCACATCCCACAATTACGAAATTTTTGGAACCTTTATATGAGAGAGAAATGGAAATAGAATATACTAAAGCCTATATCAAAAACATGTATGGTTTTTATGGTTATGGTCTGTGGTCATTGATCGAGAAAAAAACGGGCAGGCTAATTGGACGGGCAGGTCTAAACAACCGAAGGGTTGATGGAGAAATTCAAATTGAACTGGGATATCTAATCGGTGTCGCTTATCAAAATCAGGGATTTGCCACAGAGGCCTGTAATAAAATTTTAGAATTTGCAGTTAAAAATATTGATTGTACAAAAGTAAATTGTTTTATTCATAGAGAAAATCATGCCTCCATTGCACTTGTTAAAAAATTGGGTTTTGTGTATTTGAAGGACGCTGAGATTGACAAGGAATCTCTGTCTTGGTATAGATGGACATACGCTGTATGAGAGGGTATAATGAATAAAACATAGGAGCTTAATTTGTCTTTCAAACCGAAAGAAAAGATTGCCAATAATCTTTCACTAACAATTAATTTGGTTAAAATGGAAGCATTTTATTTTCTATGTATCAAAAACAATTGAAATAAAAATCAAAAAAAATCAAAAAAATACTTGAAATAAAACGTTTTATCATATATAATACATCTTGTTGACGTAACAGCAGAGAGATTCAAGCTGTATATTGGGCTATCGCCAAATGGTAAGGCACTGGACTCTGACTCCAGCATTTCAAGGTTCGAATCCTTGTAGCCCAGCTACTAACCCTGTAAGTAATACTTACAGGGTTTTTCATTGTGTGCCAGACATGGCATAATCTAGCGAGTGAAAGTCTAGCCACGGGTATTTACCGCCAAGTGTAGCGAACCACAAGTTGGTATTAGGAGCAGGGGTAATGGAGAAATGAATTGTTAAAGCAAAGACCTTAAGACCTTGTTGTGGTACATATAAAAGTATGTGTACAACGCACATCGGTTATTAAGAAGGTACTGAATAGTTACACAATTTTAGCGGATTGTGTTATAATATCTTAAATATTAGTGCAACATGTTTATTCGGCGGCTTTATTAGAAAATGAAATAGTATGGATAAAAGATCATTAGGTTAAGAGAGGGAAGAAGTATGTATAGCTTTCAAACAAAGGTCAGATATAGTGAAACAGGCATAGATGCAACAACACCAGTCAGCTCAATCGTTAATTACTTTCAGGATTGCAGTACATTTCAGTCTGAGAGCATCGGACAGGGATTTTCCACTTTAACTAAGAGAAATAAGGGATGGCTGTTGACTTCGTGGCAAGTGAATGTCAATCGATTGTTAAAGCTTGGAGATGATATTACGGTTGGTACTTGGGCACATGCTTTTAAGGGTTTTTATGGTGAAAGAAATTTTATTATTTATGATGCTGTTAATCAGGTAGCAGTTGAGGCGAATACTTTATGGGCACTGGTAGATCTGGAAACTGGACATCCAACTAAAATAACCGAAGAGGATCAAGAAGGCTATGAGATAGAACCCCCCATTGATATGGTTTATTTGCCAAGAAAGATTAAAATGCTTCAAGATTACACAAGACTTGAAACATTCAGGGTAAGAAGAAGCAATCTGGATACGAATAATCATGTGAATAATGGACAGTATATACAGATGGCCGAGGATTATTTGCCAAAGGGAGTCTTTGTGAAGCATATGAGAGCAGAGTATAAAAAAGCAGCGGTATTAAACGATTTAATTATTCCCAAATTGGCAATTAAGGATAATAAGTATATTGTAGAGTTGTGTGATGAAGGTGAAATAACCTATGCAACTGTCGAATTTGTTTTATAGATGAAATTATTAAGGAGAAAGGAGCGTATGATATAGTGATATATATCATACAAAATAGTATGTTTGAATTAGGAAAAAGGCAAGAATTATTTGTAGTGAAGCAGGTAGAATTTGGAGTATACCTGGGAGAGGAAATGAATGCAGAGGATAAAATTCTTCTTCCTAAAAGGCAGGTACCTGAAGGTACGAAGCTAAATGATAAGCTAAATGTTTTTATCTATAAGGATTCGAACGACAGAATTATTGCAACTGTAAAGGAACCGAAATTACAGCTAGGGCAGATCGCTACACTTGATGTAGTGGAGGTAGGTAAAATAGGAGCATTTTTAGATTGGGGATTGGAAAAGGATTTGTTCTTGCCTTTTAAGGAACAGACTTGGCGAGTGAAAAAGGATGATAAGTGTCTGGTTGCACTTTATATTGATAAGAGCAGCAGATTGTGTGCAACCATGAATGTATATGAATATTTAGAATTGGACTCCCCTTACCAAAAGGAAGATAAGGTAACTGGAATCATTTATGAAAAGAGTGATGAGTTTGGTTTGTTTGTTGCAGTGGATTACAAATATTCCGGTTTAATCAGCAAGAAAGAAGCCTATGGTAATATGAAAGTTGGAGATGTGATATCTGCCAGAGTCGTGAATGTTAAGGCTGACGGAAAATTGGACTTAAGTGTAAGAGAAAAAGCCTATCTTCAAATGGACGAGGATGCAAGGCTTGTTATGGAAGCGATGGAAAAGAATGAAGGAATGTTACCGTTTACTGATAAAGCGGATCCTGAAATCATAAAGCAAGAATTTGGCCTCAGTAAAAATGCTTTTAAGAGGGCAGTAGGTCGTCTGCTGAAAGAAGGCAAAATTGAAATTAAGGAAGAAAGCATTATAAGGAGAAATTAGACAATGCCCGATAGAATAAGGAAAACGTTTTATTTGTTTTCGATTATACTTCTCGCCTTATTTATGTTTATAATTGTCATATTTACATTTATGAATTTGGATTATGCAGATTATCTTTCTGGTATTATGAAAGGGGTTCAAGTTCCACTTTTTTTACTCACAGGAGCTATTTTTTTATTTGCTTTTGTGCATGTGGCAGGAATTCCTATTGAAAGGTATAATCAAAAACAAAGAAATAGATGTGCAGCTATTGTTGGTATTTTGATTGCTGTGATACAAATTATGGTGATATATTTTATCCGTTCACCTCTTCGCAGCGACCCAGGTATGGTTTTTGATCAGGCGCTTGATATGTTTCAATCAGGAACCATTTCACCTACTGCAATTGAAGGCTATTTTTCTATTTATCCTAATAATATTCCACTTTGTATTTATGAACATTTGATTCTTAAACTTGGAGGAACGCTGGGGTTAAACTATAAGTATTTTTTATTATATTTGGATTTTATCAATGTCGTTTTTATTGACTTGGCAATGTTTTTTGCCTATCGAATCATTCAAATGCTATTTACAGGTACGAAAGCACTTAAGTTTTTAGTTCTTAGTGCAATGAACCCATTACTTTATGCGTATACAATTCTTGTGTATACATCTACCTTAAGCATGCCGTTTATTATGGGATTAATTTATTTCTTTTTGCTTGCATTAAGAGAGAAAAAGGCTGTTAATAAAGTAATTTATACTATATTAGCAACGCTTATTTTTTATTTTGGGTTTCAGCTACGGGTTACAGTTATCATTACTTTGCTGGCAATCGGTATCTATATGCTGCTCCAAAGGAGAGAGAAGCTTAATAAGGCAGGCGTGTTAAGACTGGTTAAATCAGTTTTTATTATTGCAGTTACGTTGGCTCTTGCGGGAGGATGCTATCACATATTGGAAAAGAAGTATGTGAAGTTTGATTATTCCCAAACAGCCTTTCCTGTTACTCATTGGCTTATGATGGGGGCGCAGGGCAGTGGCGGTTTTAATACGGAAGACTTTAATTATACATTTAGTTTACCGACTAAGGAGGAGCGCGTTCAGGCAAACCTTGAGGAATATAAAAGAAGAATTTCTGATTTAGGGGTGGATGGAACCATTCATTTAATATTAAACAAATTAAAGGTGACCTGGTCAGATGGTTTAGATGCAACGATTGACAGCTTAAGTGACAATAAGACTTATTACGCAGTTAATGATTATCTGACCGGAAGCAAAAAGGATATTTTTGTCAGCTACTGTCATATGTATAATCTGTTGTTGATGATTTTGGTGCTTATTAGTGCAGTAAGGGGCTTAAAGAGGAGATTTGATCAGCCAGTCTTTATTATTTCTCTTAATCTGTTGGGCGGCATTATTTTTCATCTGATATGGGAAACCGGAGCTGCATACAATATTTGCTTTACGTTTCTTGTCTTGATTCTTGCTAATGATGGGCAGGAATGGTTTTGTATGCATATGAAGAAAAACAAAGCACATCGGGCATTGATGGGAACATGTGCACTTGGTTTGGTTTCAACAACTTTATTTTTGTTTGCAGGTTATCATGAAATGGTTGAAGTTCCATTTAAGCAATATCCAATTGCTGCCAATCAGGATTTCCATGAGAATGAATGCCCTGCTTTGTTAAGTGGAGATGAGATTGTACAAACCTTTGTAACAAACAGAGCCTTTAACAGAATCGGAATTAAGGTTCGAAACTTTACTGGAGAGGAGAATACCTCCTTGTATAAGGTTCAACTCTTAGATGAGGAGAATCAGGTTATTGTAACGGATGAGGTGGTTGGTTCTTTAGCCTTTGATACGGATTATTATCGTATTCCACTGGAAACAATTGTACCTGATAAAGCAACTACATATAAGCTTAAGATAACGACACAAAAAGCAGATGAGAATCATAATATTGTGTTTATGATGTACAATACCGGAAACTGGAATATTTATGAGGATGGAAAGCTGAGCTTAAATGGTGAAGAGACAAGAGGAAGCTTGACCTTTCAAATTTACCAATCACTTGAAGAGAGCTTTTTATCGCCAAAGAAATATCTTGCATTGGCAGTATTTTTGCTTGCGCTTGAATTATTCCTAAGTGCCATACTACTTATCCAAAAACCAGACAAAGAAACGAGTGAAAAGTAAAGAAAAAAGGGTTTGAGTATTGTTTGTGCTCAAATCCTTTTTAAAGTGTTGGTTATTTATTTATATATTCAACGATTCGTTCATAATCTTCAATATAATCAATCTCTGACCAGAAATAAGGAGCGACATCCAATGTATGAATTGGAAACTCCTCACAATGAGAATAGAGTACAGTTTCCCACCAAGTTTTATAATCCTCCTGCTCTATCATTCGAATCATTACTTCTTTGAAATGCTCAACATAATTTTTCCCTACCTTTGCAATACCGACATATTCACAGGTTCGCTCTGGAATAGTTAAGTCCTTACCATATTTGGTAACCAGACCATTTTCACAATGGAAGAAATAATCCCCCTCTTCGATTTTCCTATAATCAGCAAGCATAGTGATATCTTCCGACGATTGAAGTATTTTCTCAAGAATGTCTTTCTCAAAAAAGACATCTGCATTTGCAAATAAATAATCATCATCAGCAATCAGTGCATCCTTGGCAAACCAAAGAGATGCGATACTGTTGGAAACACGGTAAAAGGGGTTATCATAGAAAGTAACATTCATCCCACTCAGTGCTTCATAAAATAGATGCTTTTGATAGCCAACCACAATAGAAACTTCTATTTTGTATTGTTGCAAGAGAGCCACGGTATGCCGTATTAACGGAGTACCGTCTCCTATGTCCAAAAGACTTTTAGGCTTTGATATTTCACGGCTAATTCGGCTGCCTACACCTGCCGCCAGTAGAAATGCTTTCATGCATACCTCCTTATTAACGATCTGCTTCTAGTAAAGCGTTCATAAATTGTTCCATAACTTTAACTGAACCGGTGTTGATGCGAATATAATCCTTTAACAAATCATTTCCATAGGTTTTTACCAGAATCTTGTTATTCATAAGACGGCAGGCAAGCATATTAGAATCAATATGTGGCTTTATAAAAATAAAATTTCCGCTTTGAGGGTAGTATTCATAATGATTCTTTTCTAAAGAATTCAGTAAATAGCTTCTACCTAATTCTGCTGTTTTAATAAGTGCATCAAATATCTCCGGGTGATCTATTATTTTCTCACCGAATTTTAATGCAAGTGCATTTACTTCAAAGGATGGACGAGCCTTTCTCAAATATTCGATGATTGTTGTATTACTGATTACCATACCAAGACGACAGCCTGCAAGTGAAAATAACTTTGAAAAAGTACGGAAAATTAATACATTATCATATTTTTCTATTAAATCGAGAAAGGAGCTTTTACAAAAATAATGGTAAGCTTCATCAAAAATAACCACAGCGCCTACCTGATTGGCTTTGCTGATCACTCTTGTTACTTCTTCTAATGTAAAGTTTGGTCCGATTGGATTATTTGGATTTAGTAAAACTATGATGTCTGTCGTATCATCAATTGCTTCAATAATACGGTCAATTGATATTGTAAAATCAGAGGAATATGGCACTGGTTTGTGTACCAATCCCAGCATATTGCAATTGACTCCGTACATTTCAAAGCTAGGTGTTACCGTTACAACACTGCTTCCTTTTTCGGCGAATACCTCAAAGGCATAACGAATGGCGGCATCCGAACCATTTGTGATACAGATATTTTCCGGTTTTACCTTTACAAAAGCGGCGTATTTTTGTATAAATACATCAGGCTCAGGATAGGTTGCCAGATATTCCGGTGTAAATTCTTCTAATACCTCATCTACGAATTGCTGAGGGAGTCCTTCGGGATTTTCGTTCATATCCAATCTTAAATAACCGTAGCGATTCTGTGGTGGGAAGATACGAACTACATCTTTTATATTTTGGTTTACATAATACATAATTACCTCCATTGCTGCGATAAGCGCATATAGATTATTCCTTTTATTGTTATTCCTGTTTGGCAAGTTTGCCCCAACTGCTCTTGGAAGTGAATCCGATTTTTTTATATAAACGTTCGGAATCTTTTGTATAATAGAACAAATAAGGCTGCTTTCTTTCGGATAATAAATCATCACACAGCTTTGTGACAACTTCTCTGGCCAAGCCCCTGCCACGGAAATCGGGATGAGTTATAACTCCGCTGATAACCGCTAGATTATCAACTTCTGCATAGGTAGCAGCATGACAAACAATTTGTCCATTTTGACGTATGATATAATTACGTCCAAATTTCTCCTGCATTCTGGTCGATAGCTGATTCTTTAGCTGAATCACATCATAATGACCTCCTAAACCGTAATCACTGCATATCAGCTTTGCGATTTCTTCTAAATCGTTGACATCTGCACATTGAACGTCTGATTTGGATATCAATTCATTGGTTTGGATTAACGAGGTAACAAATCCCTTTTCCACCTGATATTCCTTGCTAAGCTCATGCGATAACAAATCAATTACATCGGTTGTAGAGGATATGATAGAAGGCTTAAGTTTTATAATTAAAGCCACCGTGGCATGGAGCGGAAACTCGCTGTGATAGGAAAAAAGCTGAAGACCATTGTAATATTTTGTAGCAACAGCACGAATTTCATTTTCTTCCTTATAATAATAGATGCTTAGTGCTTTATTTGCAATTCCATATTTTTTTAAATCAATATAGCTATATAAACAGTTCGTTAAGTCCTGTTCAAAATAAGATAAAAGCTCATTTATGTTGCTTTGATTGGCAAGCTGGTACATAAAAACCTCCATTCACACGATACTTAATTAACAGTGAAAGAATTAAATCACCTAAGGTTTAGTATATTACAGTATCCTTTATTTTACAAGTAATAACGTCAACGACAGCCTTTGAGGCATTTCCATCATCAAAATATTGAATGTTTTCTACGTATCGCTCACATTCTTCCAGATATTTTTTATAATCAAAATCCTCAATATGTTGAACTAATTCATCATTGTCTAAGCTCAGCGAGAACGGAAGCTCTTCAAGAGAAAAGTAGTAGTCTTTTGTCCGTTTCATTTCCTCATAATCTTCTGCATATAAAAATCCTGGCTTTTTTAAAATAGGATAGTCAAAGGCGCAGCCTGAATAGTCTGTTATAATCATATCAGAAGCAACTAAAAGCTCCTGCATGTTTTTATACTTGCTTGCATTGAGAATGCGGTCAGTATAAGTAAAGATATGAGCTTGCTCTGCTACATTGGGATGAAGGCGGATCAAGATGGCAAAGGAGCCTCCAAAGCGCTTCTCTAAAGCCATAAGCACTCGATCACAATCCAGATTATACATGTTTGTTTTACGGTTATCCCGATAGGTAGGTGCGTACATAATAAGCTTTTTATCAGAATCCAGATGGTAGGAATCAAATACTTTTTTTCTGATTGGAGCAGAATCCTTAAAGTATAAGTCGTTTTTAGGTATGCCTTTTTCTAAGAGAGGGCCATTGTACCAAAAGGAGGAGTGATACAGATCACTACACCATTTGCAGCAGGATAAAAATAAGTCAATTTGACCGGAATCTATTTTGGCATATGCTTTATATGCTTCGCTTAAAACTGACTCACAGTCTTTTTCTACCTTTTTTAGTCCCGGACCACCATGCCATGTCTGAATGTAATATTGCTCTTTACGTTTTTTAAAATAATATAATTTTCTCGTATTATCCACCCAAAAACCTGCTGTTGCCATATGATATACGAAAGCGGTTGAATTAGGCTTTACAGGCGTTATTTCGAGCGGAAATGTATTTGTGTCCTCTCCAGAGATCCAGATCAGCTTATATGAAAGCTTGGAATCAATGATTTCCTGTGCGATAAATTTAGGATTATCACCATAGCCTCCGCCATTAAAATTGCTGAATACAATCTTATCGGGTACTATTTTAAAGTGGGTAAAGATGCTCCAACACAGATGAATGTATCTGCTGTGAAAAAGTAAATATATTTTTACAAGAATTTTCTTCATAAGCTGCTCCTATTCCTATCAATTATTATTTTATATTATCACATAATAGGTCACTTATCTATTCATAATTGAAAGCAGTAAGACAATAACATATCAATCCAACGTGCATTAAATGTTGGAAGGTGAAGCAGAATATGATACAATAGCAAGGAACCTATTTGAAAAGGAGTTATTTTATTAATGAAAGAAAGAAACATATCCTTGGATGCCATGAAAGGCTTTGTCATCCTTCTTGTTATGTTAGGGCATATCATAAATTTAAATAAATTAAATGATCCATATATCTATACAATAATTGAAGCGGTTCAAATGCCTGCTTTTATAATGATAAGTGGGTATATTGGCGGATTTAGGGCACCTGTGGATAATTTCTTGCAGTGGAAGAATATCATGTGTAAAAGAGGAAAGTCATATGTTGTTCCATTTTTTATGTGGCTTTTTTTAAAGCAATGGGACAACTTGGCAGAAGGCTTTGTAAATACGATATTTCGATTGGATCGTGGTCTGTGGTTTTTGATGACGCTGTTTATTTTGAATGGAATGCTGTATACAGCCCAGTTGCTGAGTAAAGGCTTTCGAAATAGATCAAAATTATATGCCTTTTTTGGCTTTTGTATGATTTTTTGTGTATTATCAATTATTTTGGTATTGCAGCTTGCGTTTCACAGTACCTTTTTAACACCTGAGCTGACGCTAAGATATATACCGCCATTTATTATTGGCTATTTTGTCAGCGCTTATAAAGAAGAATTAATCCGGCTAATCAGTAACAGGTTTCAATTTGTTTTGTTTATCTTCAGCGCCGTTTTTTTTATTACTGCGTGCTGGAAGTATCATATTTCAAGCGATACTTATTTTCTTTATGTTATGCTAATTGAAATTGCTAAGGGGCTGCTTGGCTGCTATGTTATCTTTTATCTATTTTTAAAAAGTAAGAAAAATGTAATAAAGGAAAAGTTGGCATGGTTAGGCAAGTATACATTGGAAATTTATACGGTTCATTTTCACTTTGCCACTATATTTAATCAGGGAAGAATAGATTTCGGTCTTTATTCGTGGAAAGGAATTCTCTTTGTAATCGCAACTTTTTGTGCAATGAGTCTGATCAGTGCTGCACTTATCTATATGGTTAAGCAAGTACCGGTTATGAATCAGCTTATGTTTGGAAAAGCTACAAAATAAGAGTATATTTTTCATTCCTTAAGAAATCATTAATTTGAAAAGTCATACAGGTTTTGTAATTGATAATACGTTGACGAAACTGATATGGCATGTTAGAATAAAAAAGATTTATTATGCGGTAGGTATGCACATATTGTATTGAAAAGAGGTTAACAGGATGAAAATTATGCCAAATCGCCTTGACAGAGGCTTTTACTTATATCAGAAAGAATTTGAAGATAAAGCACTCGAGGTACTTCGTTCGGGGTGGTATGTTTTAGGAAATGAAGTGAAATGCTTTGAAGAAGAATTTGCCAATTATACAGGTGCAAAACACTGTGTAGGGCTTGCAAGTGGATTAGATGCTTTATGGATTGCCTTTCGAATACTTGGTATTGGTAAAGGGGATGAAGTAATTGTTCAATCCAATACATATATTGCAAGTGTAATGGGAATTACAATAAATGGTGCGACTCCTGTATTTGTAGAACCGGATGAATTTTATAATATTGATGCATCTAAAATAGAAGAAAAAATTACAGATAAAACAAAAGCCATTTTAGTAGTTCATTTATATGGACAATCCTGCAGGATGGACGAAGTAGTGGCATTAACGAAGAAGTATCATTTAAGATTGGTTGAGGATTGTGCTCAGTCACACGGAGCTAAATTCAACAATCAGATGACAGGTACCTTTGGAGATATTGGCTGTTTCTCCTTTTACCCATCTAAGAATTTAGGAGCATTTGGAGATGCTGGTGCCATTGTTACCAATGATGAGAAGATAGCGGAGGATTTCAGGGTTTATCGAAATTATGGCAGTGAAAAGCGATATTACAATAGAGTGGTAGGTACCAATTCAAGACTTGATGAGATACAGGCAGGTCTTTTGCGAGTTCGTTTATCTCATATGAAAGAGCTTACGGAGGAAAAAATAGCGATTGCAAAACGCTATGATGAGGGGCTTCATAATTCAAAGATTAAGCTTCCAACGGTGAGAGAGGGTGCAACTTCTATTTATCACCAGTACGTGATAAAGTGTAGTGAAAGAGAGTCACTTATTCAATACTTAACTGAAAAAGAAATCGGTACTATTATTCATTATCCGATTCCACCTCATTTATCCGAGGCCTATGCATATCTTGGTTATACGACAGGTGATTTTCCTATTGCAGAAGATTATGCTGATACCGTATTGTCAATTCCAATGTATAACGGTATGACAGAAGAAGAACAAACTTTTGTGATTAACGCAATTAATAAATTTTAGCATGAAAGGAAATACTTTAATGAGTATACATGATCAATATAAGATTTTAGAATTTAAGGATCTGGGTGATGAAAGAGGAAATCTCGTTGTGGTAGAAGGTGAAATGGATATTCCTTTTGCTGTCAAAAGAGTTTTTTATATATATGGTTCGGATTTAGATGTGGTTAGAGGTCAGCATGCCAATCGAAAGACAGAATTTGTACTGATTAATGTCAGCGGAACCTCTAAGGTAAAGGTGGATAATGGTACGGAAACAGCGATAATAGAATTAAACAGACCTCGTATGGGTTTATATCTTCCGATTAATGTTTGGAAAGATATGTATGATTTTTCACAAGATTCTGTACTTCTTGTATTAGCAAGTGAGCACTATGATGCATCGGAGTATATTCGTGATTATGAACAGTTTGTTAAGGAAGTAGGAGTTTCAAATGAGTAAGCTATCAATTATAGTTCCGGTTTATTTTAATGCGGATACCATTATACTTTTATATGAGGATTTAAAGTCAAAAATATTAACAAAATTAGGCGACTATGAGATTATATTTGTAGATGATGGCTCAGGAGATAATTCTTGGGAGGTTATGAATCAAATCAGAGAGAGAGACGCGAATGTTAAATTAGTGAAATTATCTAAGAATTATGGAGAACATTCTGCAGTTTTAGCTGGACTTATGCATTGCACCGGTGATTGTGCTGTGGTAAAACAGGCTGATTTGGTTGAGCCGGCAGAGCTTATTTTAGAGATGAAAGAAAGTTGGAAAAAGGGAAACAAGGTCGTTCTTGCAGTAAGAGCAGACAGAGATGACAGCTTTATAGAAAAGTTGTTTGCAAATATGTACTATGCCATTGTTCGAAAATTCATTATGTCAACTATGCCAAAGGGTGGATTTGACTGTTATTTAATAGATAGACAAGTTATAGAGGTACTCCGCTTGCTTGACGAAAAGAATTCAGCATTGACATTACAAGTGCTTTGGGTAGGCTTTAAGCGGGATATGATATATTTTCACCGGGGAGCCAGAGAAATCGGTGAGTCAAAATGGACATTATCTAAGAAAGTAAAACTGGTGCTTGATTCTATGATGAGTTTTTCTTATTTTCCGGTTAGGTTTATGTCCGGAGTCGGAGTCACTTTTTTTGGTGCATCTATTATATGGGCAATTGTTGTAATATTCCAGAGGCTATTTACAAATGTAAAGGTAGAGGGATGGACCTCATTGATGGTAATGCTATTGTGTTCATCAGGTCTTATTATGTTGATGCTTGGAATACTGGGTGAATATGTATGGAGAGCGCTTGATTCTTCAAGAAACAGACCACCTTTCATTGTAGATGAAGTCGTGGGTGATGAAAAAGAAAGACATGAGTCAAATTAGGCTCATGTTTTATTTATTTCATAGTAATGACCTTGTTGTGGTAACGTATAAAAGTAGATCCTATGAAATAAAAACACAATGCGTACGAATGCAAGTGGAAAATGTCACAGAGTGACTGCATTCGGCGGGGCAAAGCGGACAAGTCCGCTTCTTATTGACTAATTATAAGACAAAGGAGTTAGGTATGTTAAATCAGATTTGGAATTTTATTGAAAGTCTGTCTCATAAAATAGTTTTTTCGCTTGCAGGATTCATTGGGGTGAAAATAGAAGAAGAAAAGTGGCAGGCATTGATGCAATTTGTTAAATTTGGAATGGTGGGTGCCTCTAATACAATTCTAACTATTGTTTTGTATACACTCTTAGTAGCAATTGGAATACATTATCAGGTGAGCTATTTTTTGGGATATTTAGCCGGAATCGTAAATGCATTTTACTGGAACAATAAATATGTATTTAAGCAAAAGTCAGAACAGGAGAGGTCTATTTTACAAGCTTTTGTAAAGTGTGCTATGTCTTACATAGGAGGTTATCTATTTTCCACACTTCTATTAACCTTATGGGTAAGTATTCTTCATTTTCCAAAGTTTATCGGACCGGCTATCAGTTTGGTAGTCACAATACCGCTTAATTTTGTGCTAAATAAGAAGTGGGCATTTAAGATATAATGCCCACATTCCCTTTATTGATCTAATTCTGTGCAATTTTCTCAGGTTCTAAGCTTTTGTCTGGTAGTAGTCTTTTTAGACCGTAAATCGAAATGAAAAGCTCTGACAATAGGATAAAGCAAACAAATATTAAATAAGGAAATGTATTCGTATAAGTTTTATTTCCTTTCTCCTTAACCGTAAAGGCTAAGTCTGCGTTCAACTCTTCGTTATTAATAAAAAGATTTCCATAAGGAAAAACATCATATCCTTCTTTGTTGCTCATACAAAAGGAAATTGCATGATCTGGTAGAACAAAGTTAGAAGTAATTTGAATGGTGTAGGTACACGCTTTGTCAGGGATGATTTTTGGAAAGTCAAATTCAATGCTTTCTACCTCGTTTTGTGTTTTTGGTGAAAAATCAGTCTCATATAAAACATTTTGACTCTCGTCTAGAAGCTTAATCTGATAAGAAGCATCCAGATAGGCAGAGCCATTAAAGGTTCGTATAGTAATATGATTAAAGGCGCGGTTTGTAAAAAAGGTCTGGCTAAAATAGGAATCACCGTACATATCGTTTAATCTATCTTTGTTAGAAACAAACTGACCTTGTACCATATCAGCATAATTAAAAGTTTGTTTGGTATAAAGCGGAAACAGTAAAAATGATACAATTACAGTAAACAGGATGAATAGCGTACTCATACGATAAATTATATGGTCAATTTTATGAACCAATAATTCTAACTGTAAAAAATCGTCTAATCCTTCACAGGCTATAAAAAACAGCAGCATCATAAAATTCAGGCTGTATTTGGGATTGGCTTCCCATATTAGATGAAACAACACACCCCCAAATAGGAGGATATAAATCAGAGGACTGTCAGAGGACGTATGGTTGGTGAGCAACAAAACTATTTTTAAAAGGAGGAGAAGGAGAGTCATAATGTGAAAAATCTGAAAAAGAATAATAACAGTATCTCTTTTATCTCCAAAAATATATTTATGTATATTGGTATAATTATGACAGGCTCTCATAATGACAGGATAGTCATGGGAGCCGTCTGACCAAGTATAGTCTAACTTCTTGATTATAAGTTTGGCTAATCCTTTTAAGCCTAATTCCTTTAAACGGTTTGAAATCTGCTTCTCGGTATAATCAAGTTTTGCTTCCTTTGTGGGGCGGGTTAAGGTTTGTTGCTCATCATGCCAGTTAAATCCACCATTTCCCTCTAACCCCATCATAATCCAGTGAGTAGCCGGAAATTGCGTATCGGTATAATCTGCCTGCATACATTCTTGCTTCAATTTACTGTAGCCAGTATTTAAAAGCAGAACACATAAGGATGAAAGTATGATAGCACATAAGCACTTTTGCACAGTTTGTCTGCTTAAGTGGACTTGATGGTTTTTTATATAACCCGGCAGTCTGAGAATAAACAGCAAAATAGCGGCTATTAATACAAAGCAGGTGGTAGCTCTAATCTGTGTTCCAATATAAAGAACAATGGTAAATAATATAATTTCCATACAAAACCAGGAAAGTCTTGTTTCTTTTTCTAGTTTAACAATCAAATAGATAGCGAGCATCATAAATGGTATTGCTATAATCGTGGTATAAAAAAAAGTTCCCCAAATATAAATGACTGGATTTAGAACATTGAAAGCGAGAAAGAAAACGGCACTTTTGCGGTTTTTCAGTTCTTTCAACAGTAAGCTTGTTATTATAAGGCTTGTATTAATTGCAAAAATACCAAGTATGCTTCCGGCCAGTGTATAGTTTCTGATTCCCAATTGAATGCATATCTTAAAATATTTGGATAGATATATTGTAAATGGAATATTGTTTGTATACATACTAAAGTAGGAGTTATTGCTTAGAAAGCTTTTATTGTTTACCAAATCAATGGCCATATTAGTAACCTTGTTCAAATCTTCAATTGGTCTGATCTCCAGAAATTTTATAACGAATAGTTGTCCCAATGTAATAATGAAGAGACACAGAACGGACAAAATAATTTCATGCTTTGGTTTTAAGCTTTGTATTAATTTATATATAATACGCAATATTGCTATGAAAAAAAATACACCAATTAATTCAATCATAAACAAGTAAATAAATTTGTAATCAAGTATTACAATATCTGGTAATTTTAAAATAGAACATATTAATGTGATAAGCATCAAAACACCCAGCAAAGCTGCAATGAATTTAATGCCTAATTTTTCTAACATATTTTGATACATTTTTCATTCCTCAATTTTCTTTTGTAAACCTACTAAATGGGAAAATCCCTATTTACTATAGCTACTTCTTTAATAATATGAAATCCGTTGTTTCAAACAGGCTTTGGCAGTCCTTTAATTCATCTTCCTGAAACAAAACATAATAATCTTTTGAAATATATAAAACACTTTCGTTTTGATCTTGTAAAAAAGCATCCATTCCACCATCTTTACAGCGATAATTTCCACTTATTTCAGCTAAAAATATATTATCCTGAGTCCAGCCAGAAATAGGAGCCTTATCATCGTACGTAAAGACATAAGCATTTGCTCCTGCATACTCATCATCACGAGTAACGCTTGCTTCAATAAAGCTTTGAAATGGATCAGCAGAAATATTTCTTATTTCTGTTATATTTGCATGGGTATACTTTATTAGGACACATGAAACGATAACAAGCAATACCCACTTTACCTTGAATAATATTTGCTCTGTTTGAAGCAGCTTTGCAGTATAGATTCCTGCAACCATTGTCAGTGGAATGAGAGCAGGGTATACATACCATACTAATTTGGTTTTAACAGCAGAAAAGGCCAAAAACGGTATAAAAAACCAGAGCAAATAACCAATAAATTTTTTGAAATATGCTTTTTGGAATAAAATATTAAAAAAGACAGCACCAATCAAGCATATTATCATAATAGCTTTGTAAATATAGTCCCCCTTAAAAATAGTATCATAATAGAATGCAAAAGGATGATTATGCCCCTCAATTGCATCAGAAGTTCTGTTTAACAAATCCTTTTGCAGCATTTCGTTGAAAAAGGAGGTTCCATCTGCCATAAATCTGGCAGTTGCCCAAAGAAGCAAAGGCAAACTAAAAGATAGAAGAAATAATAACCATTCTTTTTTCTTTATTTTATTAAGCTCTCCAGTTAGAAACAAATAGAGAGCACCAATCACAACAATCATTCCCGAATGCCAGCTTTTTGTAAGAAATGCAAGTGAAAAGCACAGTCCCAAGACATATAGCATTTTCTTATTATCATGAATAGACATCATGGCAAGCATTGCGAAAGTAAAAAGCATGGTATATAAAGCATCCGCATCTCCTGCCCTTGCCATATGAGCGACAAATGCAAGACCGCTGGCACAAAAAAACGCCATTGTAAAAAGTGATGCAAGATGACTTTGACGTTTGACAAATAAGCTTGCTGCCACGCAGGTAATAAAATAGCATAACGCGCTGTAGAATCTTAAAGAAAATACATGAAAACCAAACAGCTTAAAGCTTAGCATAATGCACCAATAGCTAAGAGGTGGCTTTAGATTCCAGTAGTCATTGGAATAATTAAAGGTATTAACAATTAAATTATTATTTTGATACATTTCATAGGCGTTGATTCCATGTCTGGCCTCATCCCATTCTGATACCCATTTAGCATCTAAGTGGTAAAAACAAAGAAAGAATAATATACCTGATAATAAAATAAAAATAGGAATATAAAATCTTGCTGTAAAATCTATAACAGCCTGATAGATTTTTCTTGTTTTGTTGGGTAAAGTGATCGATTTATAAGTTTCTAATTTCATAATGATTTCCCTTCTAAAATGATTGGATTAATCCCTTTGCTGTTTTTGTATAATTTCATTATAGATACGGTTTATTATTTCACTATCTGTATCCATATCGAATTTTCTGGCAAACAAAAAACCGGAATTCATTAACTCATCATAATCATTTGCTGTCCAAATATATGGATATCCGCGATTCCAGTCGATGTAACGCTGATTAGCTATATAATTGTCATTATAATCCTTACAGTACAGATTATTCTTAAAATCAGAGTGATATACAAGCGTCTGCAAAACACATTCATCGGGTGCAAAGGTATGGCGGGTGCGTTTGACTATCTCATCCGTTTGTGTCACTGCATAAACAGCCAATTCATGTGTAACACTGCTCCAATTAGAGCCATAGCTTAGAATATCCCTGATATCCGATTGACGGTCAATTTTAAACAGTTCCTGAAGCATTATGCTAAGCTTTTCTCCTATTACACCTAAGAGAGCCTTTCGAAAAAAGCCCTTGCCCCTAACGTATTTAAGAAAAAAGTGATAGAGGGAGTAGCGCTTATAAATATATTCTTCCACCGGAGGTCTTGAGACAAAATGTACAAACTCTTTCCCTTGATGTAAGTCAAAGAAAGAGTGAATCTCATCTTGTGTCTTTAGGGGTAAACATACCCCTGATAGAAGATGGTAGTATAGATAGCGTTCCGTTTTGGTTGCCATCTTATAAAATTCAAGCTGAATATCTGCAAGTCCCGGTGTGCCCCAGCTTCCACTAAGACGATTCAGGAAAAAGACACGGGAGTATCTGGCAAAGCCTTTAAAATGGTCTATGTGATATACTTTTATATTTTTGTCTATATGAATATAAATATCATTTCGTTCATCATCCAAAAGCATAATAAGCTTCTCTAATAATGTCCAGTTATTAAAAGCAACAATGCAATATGCATGTTTCATTTTTTCACCTCTTTGAAAAACTAATAGTACTAGAAAGTATAACATATTTCATCTAGGTTGAAAAGAAAGAACGTCGTTTCTGACAAATTGTATTTATTATTGCAGTGTACCAGAAATAATGATACTATAGTTTAAAAGATAAGAAGCTAGTTAATTATATATAGATAGCTTAAGTTTAGATAATAGGAGATATTAAAGATGAAAAAGTTATTGGTAACAGGTTGCAATGGGCAGCTAGGAAAAGCGATTAATAAGCAATATGAAAATACGGAATATGTGCTGGTGAATACCGACGTTTCTGAGCTTGATATTACAAATGTAGATGCGGTAGTTACAATGATGAAAGAGGTAAAACCTTACGCAATTATTAACTGTGCAGCTCATACAGGAGTAGATGCCTGTGAAACAGAACAGGAAAATGCATATCGAATCAATGCAATTGGACCTAGAAATTTAAGCATAGCGGCAACCGCAGTTGGTGCCAAAATGGTTCACATTTCAACTGATTATGTATTTAAAGGAAATGCTGCAAAGCCATATGTTGAATTTGATGCAGTGAATCCACAGGGCATGTATGGAAGAACAAAACTTGCCGGAGAGAATTTTGTACAAGCTTTTGCCAAAGATTATTTTATTATAAGAACCGCATGGCTTTATGGAGATGGTAAAAATTTCGTAAAAACAATGCTTCGAATGGCTGAAACAAATGATAAAGTTCGAGTGGTAAGAGATCAGTTTGGGACACCAACCAGTGCAGCCGAACTCGCTAAAATGATCGCATATTTAGTACCATCAGAAAATTACGGTTTATTTCATGGCACTTGCGAGGGGGCATGTAACTGGGCAGATTTTGCCAAAGAAATTTTTAAATTGGCAGGTAAGTCAACACAGGTGGAGGCAATTACAACGGCTGAGTATAAAACAGCGGCAGTCAGACCAGCATACTCTGTATTGGAAAATTATATGCTAAAACTAACCACAGACTTTACCTTTGCTTCATGGGAAGAAGCGCTTAAGGAATATATGGAGACATTATAAGAAAAAATGAAAGCGTTTGATATAAGAAAAGTTGCAATAATATTTGTAATGATTAATTTAGTATCGTTTGGATTGTGCTTTTTAAATCATAATATTTGGTATGACGAGACTTATACGATGGCATTGGTGCGGCATTCATATGTTGATATTTGGTCAATTACAGCAAATGATGTACATCCGCCACTATACTATTTTATTGTTCGAAGTTGTATGCTGGTATTGGGTTTTTCGCTATATGCAGCACGCATTCTGTCACTTATTCCATTTTTGCTGTTATTGCTTGCAGGCATAACGAAAATCCGAAAAATGTTTGGAGAGGATGTTTCTTATTTATTTTTGATTTTATGTAGTGCGTTGCCTGCGATGCTTCGGCTTGAGCTAGAGGCAAGAATGTACATGTGGGCAATGCTGTTTGTTCTGTTGACAGGCTTGTATGCATATGAAGCGATAGAATCAAACCGTATTTCAAAATGGCTGGGGCTGGCTTTCATGTCATTGCTTGCAGCATATACACATTATTATGCGTTGCTTGCTGTTGCTATTTTATATGGCCTTATATTTGTTGTTATCATGATAAGGCAGAGAAAGCTTGTATTGAATTGGCTATTATCAGGTGTCATGGTATTAGCCGGCTATTTACCTTGGCTTACCAAATTACTTGGTCAGATGAATAAGGTGTCTAAGGATTATTGGATCACTAAACCAACTCTATTTGAAATAGCTAAGTACATTGTATATCCTTTTCATATTGTTGAGCAGTTAATACCAACTTTGATTGCGGGTATTTTATTGCTGCCACTGCTTGTGGTAATTATAAAAAATATTAGAAGAAATTATAAAAGTAAGGAAGCACTATTTGGGATTATTACTTTTATGGTACTATTCCTCGTGATCGGTGTTGGAATATTAGTTTCTTTTCTTGTAAAACCTGTATTTGTAGCACGTTATATGGCAGTAACATTTGGTTTAGTCTGGCTTGGGATGGCAATATTTTTAGAGAAAGCCTCTGAACAATCTATAAAAAGAATACTAATTCTTTTGCTTAGTGTGCTTTTGCTGGAGAGTGCTGGACAATGTGTTTATGAGAATTCGAATAGCTTTAGACAAATGGAAGAATTAAGTAATAATATGGATCAAGATGCGTCTATCATTGTATCGGATACGCATTCATTGGGAATTGCCAGTTATTATTTTGACCACAAGATTTATGCGCTAAATAACCAGGAGCAGTTGGCAGCATTTGAACCGAAGATGCAATTTGCAAGCAGCGAGGAAATATTGAATATGGCGGGAAAGTACTACTACATTACTGCAGACGCAAAAACGGTAAAAGGTGGATTCAAGGATAGAGCTGAATGGATACAGGATATTGAAATTGAAGATCATATCTATCATATCTATTTGATCAAAAAGAATTGAGAGACAGTTGGCAGTTAAGGCGTGCTAGGAAGAATTAACTGAATCTTTGCAATATGGAGAATTAAAATGTTAAAATGTCTGGAATTTGTATTTATATTTTTTTTAATAGCCCTATTGGTAGGCAGTGTACCTATTCGGATTACGAAACAAAAGGAAAATGGCTTGTTAAGTTCGATTTTTTATGGAGTCATTCTAATGCTTGTGTTGTTTGAAGGTTTGGCTATTCCACTGACAATGCTGGGACAATCCCTGACAAGATTAACTCAGATATGGGCTGTGATCATTGCTGCTATAAGCATTATAGCAGCAATATCCTCCAAGGGATATGTAGCATATCATGTAAAAAATATTCCCAAAAGAAGCAGAAACCTTACTTACTTGGATGGAATCGTGATTGTACTGATTTTTATTCAGATATTTGTTTGCGTGGAATATGTTTTTATTCATGCAAATGATGCATATTATGTGGGAATGACTACAACTACATTGAATTCCGACCGTTTGATGAGGTTCTCGCCATATACGGGAGCTGAAATTGTATGGAGTGATTATAAATATCATATGATTGCGGCACTTCCTGCTTTTTGGGCAGTACTTGCAAGCTTATTTGGTGTCTCGGGTGCTTTTATGTGTCATAGTGTGGTGCCTGTTTTATTTATTCCGATTGGCTATATTTTGTATCGGGAGATAGGACTTTTGCTGTTTAAAAACGATAAACGGATTGTAAATATTTTTTTGATTTTCATTTGCATCAGCAATATGTTTATTGGAAAAAATTATGATTCCTCCTATGAAATGCTGTCGACTTGTATCTGGCAGGGAGGAAGCTTTTTGTATAACATTGCACTGCCTGGCATTTTTTATTTTGAGTTTAAGTTTTTAAGAAAAAACAGAAAAGCCTCAGATTGTATCATGTGCTTTGCAATGTTGGTAATAGGAGCTATGACAGTTCCGGTTGCGGGAGTGTTAGTGTCGTGTTTGCTTATTCTTGTATTGGGACTTAGTTTTATGATAGAGAAGATATTAACGAAAAGGAAGAGAATGGATGCAGGAATTCATATCTAATATACAAACTTCATATGAATCATATCAAAGTATAGGCAAGATCATATTGCTTCTTACTGGGATACTGGGTCTGTTGGCTGTAAAAAGTACTCAAAGGATTCGAGTTATTGTCATTTACACTGCGATAGGAAGTCTGGTCGTTTTGAATCCGTTTCTTATCAGCAGAGAAATACAATTATTAGGTGAAAAGCATTTTTACCGATTGGGTATGATACTACTAATCCCCATATTAAGTGCGTATTGTATTAGTGTATTATATAAGAAATTAACGGATAAAAATCAAAGAATGATAGCTATCATTGGAAGTATTATATTAGTTGCTGCAAGTGGAAAGCTGGTATATACCAGTGACAGCTTTTACCGTGCAGATAATCCGGACAAGGTATATAATCTGGCCGTTGATTTAGCCGATTGTGTAACGGGTAAGGAGCAGACTCCAACAGTAGCTATTTCAGAAGTACAAGGCGTTTTTATCCGTCAGTATAATCCGAATATAAGATTAATTCTAGCACCAACAATAACGGAGAATTGGGCAGAGGCAGAGGATGAAAATACAAGGCTTATGAGGGCTATGCTTGAGGTGGAAGTCCCTGATATGAAAGAGCTTACGCTTCTTGCTGACAAGCTTGGCTGTGATTATTTGATTTTATTGGAGCACCAAACAAAACAAGACAATCCAGCTAATTACGGCTTTCAATATATAGAAACATTTGAGAAATTTGTAGTCTATGAGAACAATTTAGGAGCAGAGTGATGGGTATTATTAGTAACATATGTTCAGTCATTTTTTGGAATCTTATCATACCGACTTTCATCGGATTTTTAGTAACCCATTTTTGGAAAAAAGAGGACAAGGATAATATTGTCTTAAATTTTGCAATAGGGCTGATTACAGTGCTTGGTATATTTCAACCAATCACATTGAGTTCGATTTATCTAAAATTATCCTTTACACTGCTTGCCAATATAATGAAAATTCTTTGGCTTTTATTAAGTTTGGTGTCTTTGGTGATTAATTGGAAGCGTTTTATCAATTGCTTTAGAAAGCTTTTGTCTATTTTTAAGTCTTTTCATATTTTTACTGCGCTGGTCTTACTATTAATTATCCTTCAAATTTTTGCATATGTGGAGTATGAGCATATTGATGATGACGATTCTTTTTTCGTAGCCACAGCGACGACGACGATTGTGAACGATAATTTGTATATTCGCAGTCCATTTTCAGGAGTTTTGTATGGCAAGCTTCCAACCAGATATATCATGTCTCCGTTTTCTATATTTTATGCGGTAATGGCAAGACTGACGGGAATACACGCCACCATTTTTACACATTTGTATTTAACGATTATTTTGTTGATTTTCGTATATGCAGTTTACTATTTATGGGGAAAGGCTCTGTTTGATAACAGCCGTTCACTTAGTATTTTTTTATTTTTGATTGCTATGCTCAATCTATTTGGCAATTATTCAGAATTTACGACTCAAAGCTTTTTGCTGCTGAGGATTTGGCAGGGAAAAGCTATTTTAGCGGCAGGTATTATACCATTTATATTATATTTATGCTATTGTATTTATAAGGAAGACAGTCAGGTGATTTTGTGGTGCGTGCTTTTTTTAAGTACCTCGGCAGCAAGCCATGTATCTTCTATGGGTATATTTCTTGCACCTGTTTCGGTTGGCTGCTTTGCGGCGGTGGAATTGATACGGACAAGAAAATGGAAAAGAACTCTCGCATATTTGTTTTGTTGTTTGCCTTGTGTAGTATGCGGTGTAATTTATTTAATAATTAGTTAGTATAAACGGAGGAATTTATGCTTTTAAGTGGTTTATCAATAGTACAGCAAGCTTATGAGCAGTATGCAGCGGCCGGTGTGGCTCAGCTATTACTGATAAGTTCTTTGATTGTAATTTTAATTAAGGACAAAAAAAGTGAAAATAGACAATTGGCTTATTATATTATTGCATTAACAGTCTTGATTTTTATTCCGCCGACAGCATTTATATTAGCCATATATTTCATTGGAGAAGATGTATACTGGAGAGTGTTTTGGCTGATTCCAAGCGTAATTGTTATTGCATATGCAGGAACTAAGTTAATCGAACAAATAGGGAAAAAATCCAGGCAAAGGCTAATGGCAGCAGCTATGATTATTGTTGTTGTACTGGGTGGACGCTGTGTTTATAATTCGGAAAATTTTACAAAATCTACAAATTTGTACAAGCTTCCGCAGGAAGCGTTGGATCTATGTGAAATGGTGGCACCAAATGGGGGGACAACGAAGATTATTGTTCCTGAAACAATTGTATCCTATATCAGACAGTATAATGCTAACATAAATATGCTGTACGGCCGTAATTTAGGAAAAGATACCAAAAGAGGTAAAAATTATACGCTTTTACTGCAATTAAACAGCTTGGATCCGGACATTCCTTATATAGCAGAATATGCAAAAACTAAAAAGTGTGAATATGTCGTATTTGAAAATACATCGAACGGAATTGAGCAAATGACAAACGAGGGGTTTGAATTATACGGAAATACTAAAAATTATACCGTATTTAAAAGCATTGATTAAATTTAGAAATTCTTTATTTGACTTTCAAAAGGAAGGAAATTACAATATAATTAAGAGAATCTTAAATTTATAGATAGTTAATAAGATTTTTACCGGCAAATGATAGGTGAATGCTATACGGCATTTGGAAGGGATGAAGGAGGAAAGTTATGAAAAGTAAAAAAACAATAAGTATATTTTTCGCTGTTATTATGGCAGTATTTTGTTTCCCTCAATTTGGAGGAAAGGCAGAAGCGGCAACAACCAATTATACGAGAGCAATGACCCAGTATTCAAACATTGTTAATGTAGCAGACTATGGAATTGATACCAGTGGTAAAAGAGATTGCGCGGTTCAGATTACCAAATTAGTCAAAAGTTTGGCAAAAGAACGTACGGATGAAAGCGAACCAATTGTTCTTTATTTTCCAACAGGCAAATATATAGTTAAAGATATTATTAAACTTTATTACAACAATGTACATTTGATTGCGGAGAAAGACACTGTAGTAACAGCAAAGAAAAGTATTAAAAATATAATTGAAGCAAATAATGTGGATAATGTATCGGTTCTCGGTGGAAAATGGGATGGAAATTATAAGTCAAAATATATTATTAAGGTAAATAAAGCGACGAATATAACAGTTAGTGAATGTACGCTAACCAGATCGTCTGAAAGAGGCTTTTATGCTATCGCGTCAGAGGCATCGGTATATTCTATCAAATCATTTAAAAATAAAAAGTATGGTGTATCAGGTATTCAAGGTTCAAACATTACGATGAAAAACAGTAATATATATCAAAATTCAGTTTATGGTCTGTGTATTGTCAGCAGCACGATACATATGGAGGATGGTAATAATAAAATATACAACAATGACTATACCGGTGCAGCGATTTCAGGTAAGTCAGGAAAAATATATGCAAGTAATAATTCCTTTACAGGAAATGGAAAGAAGAATGATTCCAGAGGTCATGGAATTGGCATATCAGGTGCATATGGAGAACTGAGTAATAATAAAATAGAAAAAAACAAGCAATGTGGTATTTCCTTTGATAATAAGGGAAGTGCAATTATTACGAATAACAGCATTAAGAATAATGGCAGACATGGTATCGGAGCTGCAAATAAAAGCTCCATTACAGCAGAGGGTAACACCATTACCGGTAACAAATGGCATGGAATTATGCTAAGAGACAAGAGCACAGGAACACTTACCAATAATTCTCTCAGCAAAAATAAATTAAGCGGTTTAAATCTAACTCGTTCCACTGCAACACTGACCGGCAATACTTTTTATGCAAATAAGAGCAATGGTATTATGGCAGCAGGTTCTAAGGCTACGCTGACTAATAATACAATTACTAAGAATAAGGCGTTTGGTATTTATACATCAGACAGTTCTAAAATAAATCTGATTAGTGGTAATGTGGTAAAATCCAATTCAAAAGGGGATATTGATGCAGGAGGCTCTAAGGTAACTATCGGTAAAGATAATACAGTAAAGAAAATTGTTAATTAATAGTGTGTAATAGGTTTAGTAGATAAAATAAAAGATCTGTTGTATTGCAGCAGATCTTTTATTTTTGTACTATTGACTTTTAGAAAATAAAATATTAGTATAATTTAGTCAAACGATACAAATGAAAAAGGAGAGAGTATGAATAAAAGGAGATATCTATTATTTTGTATTTTTACTTTGTTACTAATTTCAACCAATTTAAAAAATGATAAATATTATATGAATTATCAACTTCCTTCCCTTAATAGTAATAATGCAACTGAAGTATCAAATAAAAGAATCACAATCGAAGGCGATGGTACCAATGAAAGGGATGCAATTAGTGTACCTCATTTTAATCTGCCTAAGGGTGAATATCGAATCATGATTCAGTACAAAACGGATACAGATGCCAATTTCGTTAGAATTGATGGGCAAGGAATTAAAAATGATCTTTCTATCTCTGAGGAGCTTGATAGTTCGAGCAAGAAAAAAGAGTTTTATTTGCACTTGGATGAAGACACTTATTGGATGAATATAAATATTCATTTTTGTGGAGAAGGAGAGTTTGTTTTAAAAAAATTAGTTATTGAATCTACTCAGATAACGAATACGGATACGATTGTCTGGCTTATTATAATAGCGTGTATTTTAACTTATATAGGGAAGCTGGCTTTTTATAATCCAAGTAAAGAGAGTCAAAAGAAACTAGTTATTTTTTTAAGCTTGTTAACCATAACTATTTTTGCTAGCTACCCATTGTTTAATAACTATCTCTTAGGAGGGCATGATATTTCGTTTCACCTAAGTCGAATAGAAGGTATCAAAAATGCCTTATTAAACGGGCAATTTCCAATTAGAGTACATCCCAGTACACAATTTAACTATGGCTATGCTGCACCTATTTTTTATCCAGAGGTATTTCTTTTTATTCCAGCGATATTAAGAATATTTGGAGTTTCACTTACTGGTTCGATTCAAATATTTATTATAATGATTCATTTTGTAACGGCGTGGGTGATGTATTTTTCTGTATATAAGCTTTCCAAAGTAAGGTCAGTCGGTATAGTAAGCAGTATGATTTATACGCTGGCAAGCTATCATTTGTGTGATGTTTATGTCAGGTTTGCTCTTGGAGAAGCACTGGCAATGGCGTTTCTGCCTTTGTTGATTTATGGCGTATATGAGTTATTTTGGGGCGATGATAGAAAATGGCCATATGTGGTTATTGGTACAAGTTGTATCATGCAAAGCCATGTGCTTACGACCCTGTTATCTGCTGCCTTTGTAGGCTTAGTGGCAATGCTAGGTATAAAAAAAGTATTGGAGAAAAATCGATTGTTGGCTGCTGTGAAAGCTGCAGTTCTTATTGTACTATTAAATCTTTGGTATCTTGTACCTTTTGTAAGCATGATGAAAGAGGATACAAAAGTCTCTACCTTATCAAGGATAATCGAAGATAAGACAATCAATGTCATGCAGCTGTTTCAAGGCAATGGTATGTTAGAAATTGGTCTTCCTATTTTTATAGGCGTAGCTGCATTTATATATTGCCTTGTGATGAAAAAGATAGAAGACAAAAAGCAGGAAAGCTTAGTAGTGAGTCTTTTAGCACTGGGTATACTAAGTGCTTTCATCACAACTAATTTATTTCCATGGAAAATTTTAGTTGATATCCCAATTATTGGGGATAGGACAAGAATGATACAATTTCCTTGGAGACTGCTTGCTTTTGCTACTGTTTTTTTATCAATTGTTGCAGCATATGGATTATATTATTTTGTCAAAGCAGCAGAGGTACGAAGAGTCATGATGATAACAACATTTGCTATGCTTGTTTTATTCGCTTCCCTCTATTTGAAAAATAATTATTTAAGTAATGAGATATATTGTTATAAAGGAGAAATTTCTTCAAACACAGGAACAGGATCAGGTGAATATTTCTATAACGGAACGATTTCAAATGAATTGATTGAAAGAGGAGAAACAGTTGAAGCATCATCAGAAAAGGTGGATTTATCCAATTTTCAACGTATAAAAGGTAAAATATATCTTGATTTTGTAAATTCGACTCAAGAGGAACAGTATATTGAAGTACCTTTGATGTATTATCCATTTTACAGCGTAAAGATGAATCATGTGACTAATTTGCAATATGAAAGAGGAGAAAATAATGTTTTGAGAATTATTATTCCCTCAGAGGCAAAAGGAAGTATCATAATAAAGAGCACTGAGAAAAGTACGTGGATGATTGCAGATTTGATTTCTTTATTGACAATTGCAGGCTGTGTTGTGAGTTTAGCAAGAAAACAACATAAGATAAAAGAAAAAGGAAAAAATGAATTGATAGAATAAAAGTAAAATTGAAATGAATATTCTCAGATAAAAGAGGGCAGTTTCCATTAATAACAGCACTCTTTTTCTGAATTTAATGGATTTTATTGAATGGAAGAGAGTCAAATTCGTTGTTGCTTGATAAATCAAGTCATTTATGTTAATATTATTAGCGATATTTATTGAAGAATAAGAAGAATTAAAGATTCAATTATGTTCATTATATGGAGGAACCAATGAGACGTTTTATAAAAGATTTGAAAAAATACTATAAGTATGCTCTGTATTCTACTAAGTCAGAATTGAAAGCAGAAGTTGCTAATTCACACTTAAGTTGGATGTGGTGGATACTGGATCCATTACTATTTATGTTTGTCTATAGCTTTATTACAGTGATTGTTTTTGATAAATCAGAGCCGTATTTTCCAGTATTTGTATTTATTGGTTTGAATAGTTGGACATTTTTTGAAAAGACTCTTAAAAACAGTGTAAAAATTGTATCTCAAAACAGAGAGATTGTTTCAAAAGTATATCTGCCTAAATTTATTTTGGTTTTGGTAAAAATGGGCATATTTGGATTTAAGATGGTAATTTCATTTATTTTAGTAATTATTATGATGATATTTTATCGAATCCCTGTTTCAATTAATGTACTTTATATAATCCCCCTATTTATTACATTGATCTTAATTACTTTTTCCTTAAGTACATTAATGATGCATTTTGGAGTATTTGTAGAAGATTTAGCCAATGTTATTAACGTTGTTTTGCGTTTTGTATTTTATTTATCCGGAATTTTCTTCTCAATTGAAAACCGGGTACACGGAATATTGGGTGTAATTCTACTTAAACTCAATCCGGTGGCACTTATTATGGATGATTTAAGACGTGTTATGATTTATCAAAAGGGACCGCATAGTATGCTTATTTTAGTATGGTTTGTTGTGAGTGTATTATTATCGATATTAAGTATCAGAGTAATATACAAATATGAAAACAGTTATGTGAAGGTGATTTAATGGAAAACAAAAACAATGCAATTGAAGTGAAGGATTTAAAAATTAGATACCGATGCCTTAGAAAGATGTCTATTAAGAGAAGTATTAAGCATGTTTTTAAAATGCAAAAGGAAGTATTTGAGGCCGTAAAGGGAGTATCTTTTGATGTGCCCAGAGGCGAAATTATGGGAATTGTCGGAAAGAACGGAAGTGGCAAATCTACAATGCTTCGTGCTATTGCAGGCATTTTTTCACCGGATGTGGGAACGATTGATGTAGGTGACAATACGGTTTCACTTTTGTCCATTGGAGTTGGCTTTCAAAAGCAGGTGACAGGACGTGAAAATATCTATTTATCCGGTATGCTTTTAGGGTTTAGTGAAGAACATATTAACAACAAGATAGATGAGATAATAGAATTTGCTGAAATCGGAGATTTTATTGATAGACCTGTAAAGACCTATTCAAGTGGAATGCACTCTAAGCTTGCATTCTCGATTACTGCAATATTAGAAACTGATATTATTCTGATTGACGAGGTATTAAGTGTTGGAGATGCTAAATTCAAGAAAAAAAGCTATAATAAGATGAAAGAATTAATTATGAATAAAGATAGAACCGTTATTATTGTTTCTCATAGCTCGGAGACTTTAGAGGAGCTATGCAACAGTATTTTGTGGCTGCATGAAGGCAAGGTTAAAATGCTGGGAACACCTCAAGAGGTATTACCGGTCTATGAAGAATTTATGTCTTAGGATACACGAGAATGAATCAAAGAGCATAAACGGAGTGAAAAAAATGGAACAAAGCTTTTGGGTGAAGCTTCAGCGGGTGAAGCTTCATGACATTCTTCATATCATATATTTTATTCTTGCTTTGCCTATTGCATTGGTTTATAAGCAGTTTAGAAGAGATTTGTGGCTGATTTGCGATAATGAAAATGAAGCAAGGGACAATGGTTATTGGTTATTTCGATATATTGTAAAGAAGCAGCCAGACCAGGATGTGATGTATGCCATTAATAAAAAGTCACCCGATTATAACAGAGTGAAGAATTTGGGTAAGGTAGTGCAATACGGAAGCTTTGCACATTGGGTATTTTATCTGACTGCTTCAAAAAATATCAGCTCTAATAAGAGTGGAAAGCCTAATGCTGCAATTTGCTATGCACTAGAGGTATATGGGATTCTCAGAAATAAGAGAATCTTTTTACAACACGGAATTATTAAGGACGATATTGAATGTCTGCATTATAAAAATACAAAAATGAGAATGTTTGTAACGAGTACCAAGAGAGAATGCGATTATGTCAGTAAGGCTTATGGTTATCCTGAGGGCTGGGTCAAAGAGTTAGGCTTATGCCGTTTGGATCGTTTGCATGGTGATCACGAAGTAAAACGACAAATCGTTATTATGCCGACATGGCGTAAATGGATTGCCCATCAAACCACGGACTCTTACCGTTACGAGGATATAAAGGATTTTACCAATACGGAATATTTTAAATATTGGAATGGCTTTCTTAAGGATGAAACATTCTTGAAAATGCTAGAAGAAGAAAAGATTAAAGTAGTTTTTTATCCGCACAGAGAGATGCAGCAATTTTTAGATGCATTTGATATAAAGGATAAAAACATTGTGATTGCATCGTGGCCAAACTATGATGTGCAAGAGCTTTTGAAAGAATCTGCATTTTTAGTTACAGATTACTCCAGTGTTGCGATGGATTTTGCTTATATGAATAAGCCTCTTGCTTATTATCAGTTTGATTATAAACGGTTTAGAGAAGGGCATCTGTCAGAGGGGTATTTTTCCTATGAAGATGACGGCTTTGGGCCGGTATGCTATAATAAGGAAGAATTAATTGAAGCAATCATGGATTCAGTAAAGAGAGACTTGGAAAACAGTGAAAAATATTCTAACAGACACAAAGACTTTTTTACGAAATGGGATCGGCAGAACTGTAAGAGAAATTATGAAGCAATCAAAGCGATTTAGAAAGGATAAATAAAATGAATAATGAAAAAATTGACTTTGTTATGATATGGGTAGATGGAAATGACCCTGAATGGCAAAAAGAAAAAAATTTATATGACAAATCAAATGACAAGGGAGATAGCTCTGAGGTACGTTTTCGAAGCTGGGATAATTTACAGTATTGGTTTCGCGGCGTGGAGAAATTTGCACCTTGGGTCAATAGAATTCATTTTGTAACGTGGGGACATTTGCCGGAATGGCTTGATACCAGCAATCCTAAGCTTAATATAGTAAATCATAAGGATTATATTCCCGAAGAATATCTTCCAACCTTTAATGCAAACACCATAGAGCTTAATTTGCACAGAATCGATGGTTTGGCTGATCAGTTTGTTTATTTTAATGATGATATGTTTATTACAAAGCCAGTAAAACCAACTGACTTTTTCAAGGATGGAAAGCCAAAGGATATCTTTGCATTGAATTGTATATACTTTGGAAGAAAGAGTGCGGGCTTTTTTAACGGAAATGATATGGAACTGATTAACATTCATTTCAAGAAAAAGCAAGTAATGAAGCGAGATTTTTGGAAGTGGTATAATCCAGTAAATGGTTTTAAGATGTTGGTTCGTACAACTTTGCTGATTAAGTGGCCTTGGTTTCCAGGTTTTTATTACAATCATCTGCCCAGTAACTTCTTAAAGAGCACCTTTGAAGAGGTGTGGGGCATTGAGGGTGAGACATTGGATGCTACATGTATGGACAAGTTTAGAACGAAATCAAATGTGAATCAATGGCTGTTTAAATTCTGGCAATTGGCAAGCGGTAATTTTATTCCAAGCAGTCCAAAAGTGGGTCGTTCCTTTAATATCAAGGATAAAACTTTTCCGGCTACTATTGAGGCGATTGAGACAGGGCAATATAAGTTAATATGTGTTAATGATACTATTTATACTTCTGATTTTGAAAAGCAGAAGGTTGAGGTACAAGAAGCTTTCAAGAAAATTTTGAGCGAAAAATCAAGCTTTGAAAAATAAATCATTACGTAAGAGGGATGAAAATTGATGAAAAAAGAATTTAAATTCTCTATTGTAATGGCCATTTATAATATGGAAAGCTATCTGGCAGAAGCCATTGATAGCTTAGTAAATCAGACGATAGGATTTGAAGATAATCTTCAAGTCCTATTAGTCAATGATGGCAGTATTGACAATAGTGAAAGTATTTGTAAAGAATATATTGGGAAATACCCTGATAATATAACATATATCTATAAGGAAAATGGCGGGGTAAGTGATGCCAGAAATAGGGGACTGGAGTATGCAAAAGGAGAGCTGGTTAATTTTCTTGATGCAGATGATAAGCTTGAGAGTGATGCTTTAGAAAAGGTATATTGCTTTTATGAGCAAAATAAAGAAGAAGTTGACTTAATTTCCATTCCGCTTTGTTTTTTTGAAGGAAAGGAAGGAGATCATGTATTAAATTATAAATTTACTACTACGAGAGTGATTGATATTTTTAAAGAGCCGACCTGCTTTCAAATGCATATTAGTAGTTCATTTATTAAACTGGATGAAATGAGAAAATATTCTTTTAATAAAATGCTTACACTTGGAGAGGACGCTGAGGTAGCAAATAAAATTATTTTATATAAAGGAAAATATGGGGTTGTATCAGACACCAGATATTTGTACAGAAAGAGAAGTTTGGGTAATTCAGCCATACAGGGAGCCAGAGCCAGCAAAGCAAATTATATTCCTGCTTTAAAATATCTTCATTTGGAATTAGTACGCTTTTCTTTAGAGAGATATGGCAAGGTTCCAGAATATCTGCAATGGCTCATGATCTATGATATAGGGGGAAAGATTGTTGTACCTAATGTTGAAGAGTTTGCGTTAAGTTATTCTGAGACTGATGAATTTTTAGGCTATGTGAAGCAGGCATTGAACCATATCTCCGATGAAATTATTCTTGGCAGAACGGAGCTTAGAAGATATTATAATCTTTATATGCTACAGCTTAAGTATGGAGGTTTTCATAAAGAACAATTTACCATCATAGCAAATAAAGAAGATGCTGTATTATGCAAAGAGAATCATGTCGTAGATTTTCTTTATCGCCAGAAGCTTCATATAAAGTATATTGAGCAAAAAGAAAATATTTTGAGACTTACCGGATATTGTAATTTTATATTTGATTCTTATGAATACAGAATTACAATAGAACACAATGGTAAGGCAGAGGCAATTACTTTAAGAGAAAACAAAAATTATCAGATCAATTCTCTGAACAGACCAATTGCAAAGGGATATGAATTTTTTATTGAGATACCACTGGATGCCCAGAAAATTACGTTAAAGGCAAGAGCTAAATTAGGTAAAACAAATGGACAGATTAAATTAATGTTTGACCAAAATACCATCGAGGGTGAAAACGCCGTAACGAGTGAGTATACGGTAGAAGGAGATGGAAAAGTACTGACATTAAAAAAGAATGTTGAAAAGACTGCGAAAACATCGGATGAAGCGAACCAACAAAACAGTTCATCAGTAATGAAAGCAGTGAAGCATTATATCAAGAGCAGGGTTATGGCCGGTTATGCGATTAATAAAATAGTTTCTTCAAAAGGGGAAGTATCCGATCAGAAGAATAAGCTTTTTAAGCGAATGTTGGCCGAGATTCCTGTCAGTTACAGATTTTATTTACTCAATTATAAATATGGAGATGAAAATCAATTTGGCGTAGCTGTCAGCAACAGTCAGGCTTGTTTGTATAATGGAGATTTTCTGTATTTGGCAAGGCTGTCTGAAACAGTTGTTAATATTGACAAAATGAGCTTTGACAGGCAGAAAATCATGATTAAGGGATTTATTATGTCACCGTTTCCGGTCAATCAATATAAACTCAACTGTTGGGTTCATAAAAAAAGCTATGATTGTAAGCTTACTGTAAACGCAAGAAAATCCATATGGTATAACAAAGAAATGCTAGTTGCAAATTGCGAATATGAAATTGAAATTCCAATTGGGGAGAGAAGTGAAGTGCTTTTTGAACTCAGTCTTGGCTTGTGCAAAAATATACCACAGGTAGCTATTAATATGGATAAATTATTTCAAAGCGCTGAAAAGATGGGGTATAAAGTTGAACTGTTCGATTGTAAAAAAATTGTTGTAACTTGTTGATATGATATGTGATAAATGTTATGATAAAAAAGATTATAAGATTGATACTGGTTAATATGAATAAGGATAAAAGGTAAAATGAAAGAGATATCGAATAGAATAAAAGAAATCATAACAAAGGAAAACATAAAGAAATTTTCAAAGTATTTAACATTAGTTATTGTAGCTATTTATTTAATGTTGTTTGTGTTTGGTCATAAATGCTATATTACTTTTGCAGAGAATGGTATGATGAATAAGGATACATTATTGAATGCCGTTCTGGTAATAGGGGCTACTGTCTTAACGGTGGTTTTGTTGCTTATAAAAAATAATCTTAGTGACAGAATGAATATGTTTGTGTCTTATGCATTATTCTTTGTATCTCCGGTAATTTGTTATTACGCATTTGAATATTTTCAAAAGAGTATTTATACAATAACGGTTCTGAGTATACGTAAGCGTTATTTATTTTTTAATTTTGTTATATTATCGGTGATACTGCTCACGATTTATATCATTACGAATAGTACAAAGGTTGCAGTGATTGGGCTAACTCTTATCATTAATTTATTTGGAGTGATTAATTACTATGTATATAGCTTTAGGGGCGTTGCTCTTGTAGCTGCTGATGTATTTTCTATCCAAACGGCATCTAATGTCGTGGAAGGATATAAGCTTTTTATAGATACTCATATTTATTATATTTTTATTATAACAGTATTTATTATTTCGCTGGCATGTAAGTTGAGAAGTTTTAAGGCATTGCCTGTATGGAAGCTTCGAATACCCGCGATTATCTGCTACATAATTTATACATCCGTGTTTTTTTATGTATTTGTATTTTCTAACCAGTTAAGTAATTGGAACATTAATGTTAAATTATACAGACCGCATGAGGGATATCGTAAATATGGGACTTTTTTATCGACGGTAAGGACAATGGGCTATATTATTGTGGAAAAGCCTGAGGGTTATAGTGTAAAGCAGATAGAGGATATTGCAGACAGCTATAGTTTGTCTTCGAGTGCAGGACAGACGCCGAATATCATAGTAATTATGGACGAAGCGTTTTCTGATCTTGAGACAGTAAGTGAATTTCCGATTAGTGAAGATTATATGCCATTCATTCACAGCTTACAGGAGAATACAATAAAGGGGAACGCGTATGTTTCTGTTTTTGGCGGAAACACTGCAAATTCAGAATTTGAATTTCTAACTGGTAATTCTATGGGACTATTACCGGCCAATTCAGTACCTTATCAATTATTTATAAAAAAACAGTTTCCAAGTATTGTGTATAGTCTCAAGCAGCAAAATTATGTCGGTAATATAGGAATGCATCCATTTAAATCAAATGGCTTCAACCGCCTGACGGTTTACCCCTTGCTTGGTTTTGAACAATTTATTACAATAGAAAAGTTCCAGAATGCAGACAAACTACGAGATAAAGTGACAGACGAAGCAAATTTTAACAAAATTATTGAAATGTATGAAGAGAGCAAGAGTCAAAGTGATAACCCATTTTTCTTATTTAATGTAACGATGCAAAATCATGGAGGGTTTATTACTACAGATCCCAATTTCGTTCAAAAGATAAAGATTGAGGATGAATATTATTATGACGAAGGTGCCCAGAATTATTTAAGCCTGATTAAGTATACCGATGAGGCGGTGGAGAAGCTTATAAAATATTTTGAAAATGTAGAAGAACCTACGGTTGTTATATTCTTTGGTGATCATCAGCCGGGATTGAGTCAGACTTGGTATGATAAAATACTGGGAAAGAGTGAAAAGGATTTAACGACTCAGGAGCTAATGGAAAAATATAAGGTACCATTTTTTGCCTGGGCTAATTATGATATCCAGGAAGAGACAGTGGATAAGATTAGTATGAATTATTTATCGGCTTATATTATGAATAAGCTGGGAATTAATCTGACAAAATACCAGCAATTTTTGTTAGATGTACATGAGCAGGTTCCAGTGATGAATTCAATTGGTTATTGGGGTGTAGATGGCGGCTTTTATGATTACAGCGACACAACATCTCCGTATTATGAGATTATAAATCAATATAGATGCGTTCAGTATAATAACATGCATGACAAAGGGAAACGAGTGGATTCAATGTTTTATATGAACTGATCGAAAAAAGAGAATCTATAATTTGGAATTTATGAAGGTTTTGACAAAGTCAATACTTTCATAAATATCGTTCCTGTGATGGGATGGGCAACTCTTAGTTTAAGGCTTAGGAGAAAAGAAATGAAAGACAGCAAAAAGGTTAGGCGACGATTTAAATATTGGGCTGCATATACTTTGCTATTTGCAGTTGCTTGTTTAGGCATATTTATACCATTTATACAGGCTAATAAAAGCTTTATGTGGAAAACAGACGGTTTATTTCAGACTTTCTCATCAATGGTTTTTATCAGTGACTATTATAAGAGCATAATAAGCGGTTTTTTACATGGTAACTTTTATCCAGAGATGATTAATTTCAATATTGGATTGGGTTATGATGTTTTTACTACTTTAAATTATTATGGACTAGGCGATCCACTGCTATTTTTCTCTGTTTTTTTTAATAAAGAAAATATATATATTTTTTATAATATCTTAGTTATTATTCGTCTATATTTATGTGGAATTGGTTTTATACTTTATTGTGGGAAGATGGATAAGGGGAATAAACAATCGCTTATCGGTGCAATTATTTATGTGTTTTCGGGATTTGCAGTTGTAGCCGGAGTAAAGCATCCCTATTTTTTGAATGCAATGATTTATCTGCCATTCTTATTAATTGGTGTTGAAACGATATTGAAAAAGAAGAAATCTTATTTATTTACTATAATGATATTGATTTCTGTAGTAAGTAATTACTACTTTTTCTATATGCTTACAATTATGGTATTTTTGTATGCTTTGATTCGGTTTATTGATCGATATCGAAGGGAATGGAAAGCCAATATTTTAAATATTCTTATAAGAGGTGTCGTTCAATATTTGCTTGGCATTCTGCTTTCTTGTTTTGCATTTGTACCAACTATATATGCATTTATGAACAATGCAAGAGGCACAAAAGGAGCATATAATGGAGGCTTAATATATTATATGAGGTATTATTATAACTTGTTCTTTTCTTTTTTTAGTGTGCCATCTGACATTAACGGAAACTATACCTTTCTGGCCTATGCACCGATTTGCTTTTTTATAGTTGTATTTTTGTATCTTTATAAAGAAAATTTCAAAAAGTATATGGCATTAAAAAGTGGTTATGCATTAGCCACTATTATGCTGCTAACTCCAATTGGCGGATATATCATGAATGGAATGAGCTATACCAGTAATCGATGGGTGTTCGGTTATAGCTTTTTTACTGCCTTTGCAGTCGTATGTTTGCTTGATGATTTTCTTAAGGTAACCATAAAAAGATTAATACCACTTGCAGGATTAAGCCTTATTCTTATGGGTGGTTTGGTAGTAGTAGAAAGTGATAAAATGATATCGTTTGGTCTGGGAGTCGTATTTCTCAATATTATGATAGCTGCATTGATTGCAATTACTAGATTTCGAACAACATATATCAAATATGGAGTCGTATTATTGGTAACCTTGATGGCAGTCATTACCTTTGGATTTTATCAAAATTCTCCATATGGAAAGAATTATTCAAACGAATTTAGAGAAAATGGTAAGGCGATTAGTATGATAGAAGATTGTCCACAGTCGTCTGTTGATTACGAGGAAGATAAGGGGTTTTATCGAATTGGAAGCTATGGAAATTGGGTAGAAAATCAATCATTAACAATGGGATTTAATGGTACTGCAAGTTATTATAGTCTGTTAGACGCCAACATATTAAAATACATGTTAGACAATGAAATCACTACGATAAGGCAGCCACATCGCTTTTATGGTCTGGATTTCAGAACTTATTTAGATACATTAGCAAGTGTGAAATATTATGCGTTTGAAGCGGGTAGTATACAGGAAAAGGCAATGCCCTATGGATATCAGGAAATAAACAGAAAACTTCGTAAGAATTCTGATGTAACTGATGTGGTGTATAAGAATCAATATACGCTTCCACTTGGCTATACCTATGATAAGAAAATCAGCACTGCTTATTATGATACCCTAAGCAGTATTGAAAAGCAGCAGGCAATGATGCAGGCTGTTGTTGTGGATAAGCCTGATAATGATTCTCAGGATGCTATGAAGTATTCTGAAGAGAAGCTTAATTATCAAATTGAGGAAGAAAATGGTATTACATGGAACAAAGAATTAAATACCATTAAGATAGATAATGACACATCTACTATTACAGTAACATTTAATGCCAAGAAAAACAGTGAAACATATTTAAGATTTGTGGGGCTTGATATTGAAAACTCAAGAAAGGCACATTTTACTGCAAAAATTACAACGAGTCAGGCTAATTCTAAATTAAATCTTACCAATTCCAAATACAGTTGGGATTTACAAAGAGAAAACTATCTGGTTAATCTTGGACATAATAATGAAGGAGAAACTCTATGCACAATTTCTTTTGCTAGTCCAGGTGAGTATGAGTTAAAGGATATAGAAGTCTATTCACTTTCTATGACTGATTATGAGGAGCAGGTGAAAAAGCTTTCTGAGGAAGTATTGACAAATATTCAACTTACTAATAATAAGATAACAGGAAACGTTGAGGTTAGCAATGACAAGTCGCTTTGTTTTAGTCTGCTATATAGCACAGGTTGGAAAGTAAAGATTGATGGGCAGGAGGCAACTCTTTATAAAGCCAATACAATGTATATGGCGACAGATATTACAAAAGGAGCTCATACGATAGAACTTATCTATCAAACGCCCGGATTGAAAACAGGTGTGATTATAAGTCTGATTACAGTGCTAGGACTAGCTATCATAGTAATTATAGGTCATTTACGAAAGAAGAAAAGAAAGTGAAAAAAGGCTTAAGCCATTGAAAGTGGTTTAAGCCTTTTTGAGTTTGCCAAGCGAGGTAGAACTCTGAAAAAGTTCAAAACAGAGAATATATTAATTCTATTCTTGAAAGTGAAAGCCTTTTGCATCAAGAGCAGAGATTAGTTCATTACCTTTTACATATAAATATTCATTTTTGTCCAACTGAAGCCATACATATCCCATAGAGAGGAGGGTGGGATCTTCTTGAGTATGCCATAAGACAATTGCCTGATCGCAGTCAACTGATGGATAGGAAGGAATTATGGTATACCGTATCAGAAAATATTGGTACAAATAGGGAAGCTTGTTGTCTTCAGGTACATATATTGTACTTGGAAAATTAACTGTATCTTCATAAGTTTTTACAAAATCATAGCCCGCATTTACTAAGTTGTAATTTGTGTCTTGCTTTTGATAATCATTTTGAATGACAAAAACAGCATAATTTATGATTAGCAGTAAAGAAAGAATACAAATGGACAATAAATATTTATTTTTGGAGTACAGATACCAAAAAACAAACCAACTAACAAATAGTACCATACTAGCTATCATAAAAATCCATATATTCACCTTATTAAAACAAAAAAGTGATAAGGTAAAAAATTTTTTAACTTCAAAATCATGAAAGGTATAAAGGTAAGGAACAATGCATACCATCCAATAAGTTTGACTTAGTATTAGAGTAATGGTGGCAGCTTTAAAATAGTGTTTTATATTATATTGATGCATGTAAGAAAGAACAAGCATCAGAAGCGGACTTAAAAAAACTGCAAAATACCGATAATATACAAAAGAGCGAAATCCATAATTATTGCTTCCAAGCCCATCTTGAATTCCCTGTGAAGCACCGGGTAACCATTTGATAGCAAGTCCAATAATCATTATGGCTGTGCATGTCATGAAAAAAATCGAGCCGGTTACGTAATAGGAAGCATGGCAATCGAAATCAGCAGTGACTGAGTGCTTGCGAGCCAGGCAGTCTCCTATTAATTTAATAAAAACCACGATCGCTATCATCATGAAACCAAAGGATAATAAAACAGAAGTATTAATTAATCCAAGTACAATATTCGCAGCAGCCTGCCAACTGTACGGTTTCAGCAAATTCAGCAGCATGTCTAAATTAATATTAATAGAAGCATTTCGTATGGTTCCGCCTGACGCTCCCCAAAGCCTGCTTTGCATCAAAGCGATTCCGATAGAACCAAGTACTGCGCCAAGCGTACCTAATCCGATCATAATAGAAGGCGACACCAGCCATTTTCTATAAGTCCAATAATAGAATAATACAGTGATTAACAATGCAACACATAAGATAACAGCCCTTGTATGCAAAGTAATAGAGTAGGCAAGTGCCAAAATCAGATATATCGTGTATTTACGGGTCGATTTTGAAAGCATTGCAGCCTCATTTAAATGAAACAAAATAGCAAGTATAATCCAGCACATAAGCATCAGTGGCGTTTCATTTAATAGATTAGTGGAACGGGTATCCAAAAGATAAGAAGCAGCCACAGATATAGCACAAATAAGAAATGGGTTCTTAAGCTTTAAATATCTGGTCAGGCAATGGTAAGACATCAATGCAGTCATTCCCTGAATAATAGAACACACTATAATTGAGATTTTAAAAATAACAAAAGGGTTGTCTGTAAGCTTGTACAAAGGGGCAAACAAGGAATAAAAGCCTTGCCCGTAATAACCGGCGGTAGAAACAACCTGACTCCAATTGTACCCTGCTAATAGAGCAGCTCCTGATACAGTTGCAACTTCATCGGAAGGATAATATACTAAGGTATTAATAAAAAAGCACAATATAATTCTAGGTAAAATGGCAAAAATTAAGGTTATATATAAATATTTTTGTTTTGCTAAATTAATTTTCATAACTACTCCTTAATTGATAAACATGAGAATATTGAGTGCTGTTTACTGAGGTATAGGAAGTCCAAGAAGGATTCATACTCATTAGGGTTACTAATGTGTCTTCATAATCGTTACCAATGATGTAAACAATTGCATCATTATAATTATCTATGGTATCTATAAAATTTGCAAGATTTTTCTTTGTTATAACTCTTACCTGATTGTATTGAGTCAATTCCACATAAACAGAATTCAGTCTCCATGCCCCAGTATAAACGACCAGTACATCGGCTTTCTTATTATCCTCTGCAAATTGAATCGCAGGCTCGCTTTCCTTATGAAGGTTGTCAATATTTTTATTTTGTATCAATCCAATAGCTGATAGAATAATAAAACAGCAAGCTTCAAATAGTATAAGATATCTTTTGCCAACTACGTGAAAGGACAAATAAGTGACTCCTAATATCACTGCGATTAAAAGCATCGGAAATATGGGCATAATATAGCGGTCAGTTACATATATAGCGATTTTTGATACGATTATAAAGTATAGAAGACTGGGAAACAGCAATAAGTTGTAGCCTGAAAAAACTACAGCGCGCCAGTTTATTTTACTTGTACGTTTTCTAATCGATACAATAAGAAGCAAAAGTATTATTAGGATCAAAAACGTTAAAACCTGATTAAATAGTTCCTTGTTTAATATGTTGTAATAACCGATAAAACGCTCAGAAAGATTAGAGAAATTCTCAATATTTTGAAACGATTCTTTTCCCCTGTAACCTTTGAATATATGATACAACATTCCGGGAAAAATGAAGACAGCTCCGATTCCTGCACAGCTTAGAGATAATAGATATAATAAAGCTGATTTGATATCTTTATTTAACAGTAGGTGAAGAACAAATAAAAAACATAAAAAAAACAAATAAATAAGAAAATAGTATTGAGTTAATGTACCCGATATAGCCAACAAAACCACACCCAAATAAAATTTTAATGTAAGTTTTTTGGAAACATATTTTATATGAAGCAGGGTAATTGCTAACATAAAGGCCGTTAACATCATGTACATACGAATAAATACAATAAAGGTCATGTTACCAAGAGAAACAGACCAAACTGCACTAATAAGCAGAGACAACATTTCATTTTGCGATAATTCCTTTACGGTAAAGTAAATCAATAAAGTTATGATAACGGAAAATAAAATATTAAGTCCGATTCCCCCCATCATTAAAAATTTTCCGGGAAAAAAGGAGCAGATAGTATGTATGAGCAAGTAGTAAAAAGGGGGGTGAACATCTGCCTTTTGATTTGCCCAGACATTGGTAAAGTCAAACCGATGAGCCAAATCAACAGTAACATACTGATCAAAAACGCTTCGGTCAATTAATTCTCCCTCAGGTATGGACATCATAGTACCGGTAGTATTATTTGACAAACCAAAAGAATAAATCTCATCAACATGAAGATTAACTTTTTCCATACCGAATAGAAATCCAAGACTAACTTCAATCGTACAAATAATTAAAAGCAATATAATATAATTTTTCTTCATTTAAATAGAACCTCCAATGCATAGGCAATAAACAATAATTGTACGACCATATACTTTGCCTATTATAACCCATTTTAGTAACTAAATAAATAAATTTATATACAAAACACAAAATATGTAATAATACAGAATATTTAAAAAAGTAGACGCAAAAACCAACATATGGTATAATTTATGCAGTTAAAAATATGGCAATAGGAGAAAGAAAAATGCAAAAAACAACGTTGGTAATAATGGCAGCTGGTATTGGAAGCCGTTTTGGCGGTGGAATTAAGCAGCTGGAGCCTGTTGGTTCTAATGGGGAAATTATCATGGATTACTCCATCTATGATGCAATAGAAGCAGGCTTTAATAAGGTGGTTTTTATTATTCGTAAGGATCTGGAAAAGGATTTTAAGGAAGTAATCGGAAACAGAATGGAAAAGGTCATTGATGTGGAATATGCATTTCAGGAAATAGATGATCTTCCCGAGAATTTTGAAGTTCCACAAGGCAGAAAAAAACCGTGGGGAACAGGTCAGGCGATTCTTTGCTGTAAAGGAATTGTAAATGAACCATTTATGGTAATTAATGCAGATGATTATTATGGAAAAGAAGCATTTGTTAAAATTCATGATTATTTAATTCAGGCCAAGGACAAGCCTGGCAAGCATGACTATTGTATGGCAGGGTTTATTTTAGGGAATACATTAAGCGATAATGGTGCTGTAACCAGAGGTGTTTGCAAGACTGACAGCAATCGTTTATTAGTAGACGTAGAAGAAACCAGCGGTATAGAAAAAGCAGGCGACAAAGTAGTTGCGCCGACAGCCGATGGAAAAACAAAGGAAATAGACAAAAACAGCTATGTATCCATGAATATGTGGGGCTTTACAACAAGCATTTTAACAGAGCTTGAAACAGGCTTTGTAGAGTTTTTATCTGATTTAGGAGATCATCCAGAGAAAAAAGAATACTTACTTCCAACCATAGTGGATCACTTAATCAAAACAGGTAAGGCAGAGGTTAAATTATTGGAAAGTAAGGACAAGTGGTTTGGTGTTACATATAAAGAGGATAAAGAGGTTGTAGTGGATTCCTTTAAGAAACTGATTACCGATGGAGTATATCCGGCTAAGTTGTTTGATTTGTATTTTTGAGTATATAGAGTTTGAAATGTTAAAGCATCGTTTTATAAAATAATAAACGGTGCTTTTAATGTTATAAAATATCACTATGTTCTACACTTTTTAGCATAAATAGCAGGGTTTTTATTGAGTAATGCTCATATGTATGTTAGAATAATATCGCAATTAATCAAAATAAAATGGGAAATAATTATAAATAGAGAATAATGTACCACATAAGGAGATTACAATGAAATTAATCATTCAAATTCCATGCTATAATGAAGCCAATACATTAGAGATCGCTCTTAATGATTTGCCAAAGCAGATAGACGGAATCGATACAATTGAGTATCTTATTATAAATGACGGAAGCCGGGATAATACGGTTGAAGTAGCTAAGAGATGGGGCGTTCATTATGTTGTTAATTTTAAGAACAACAAAGGTTTGGCAAAAGGTTTCTTAGCAGGGCTTGATGCCGCTGTTCGAAATGGTGCAGATATTATCGTTAATACGGATGCAGATAACCAGTATTCAGGTGAAGATATTGAAAAGCTTGTTAGGCCTATTATAGAAGGCAAATCAGATATTGTAATAGGTGAAAGACCCATTGATCAAACAGAACACTTCTCGCCACTTAAGAAGAAACTTCAGCATTTTGGTAGCTGGGTGGTACGAAGGGCTTCGAAAACAAATATACCAGATGCACCAAGTGGTTTCAGGGCATTTAGCAGAGAAGCTGCTATGAGAATGAACGTAGTCAATGAATATACGTATACATTGGAGACAATTGTTCAAGCCGGCAGAAATAAAATGGCAATTACCTCTGTGCCGATTAATACTAATCCAGAGCTTAGAAAATCAAGGCTGTTTAATAGCATGTTTGGATATGTCAAAAAATCAATGCTTACTATTGTGCGCGCATTTATTATGTATCGGCCACTTAAATTTTTCACTATGGCAGGTGCCGTCTCTATTTTTATTGGAGCGGGAATCGGAGTAAGATTTACTTATTTTTGGCTAAGGGGAACTGGCAATGGCCATATTCAATCTCTTATCTTGGCAAGTATGATGATTGTAGTGGGAGTGCAGACTATTGTAGTAGGCTTGCAAGGAGATATTATTGCGGCTAATCGAAAACTATTAGAGGATATTCAATATCGGGTAAAACGATTAGATTACGAGATGACAGAGAAATCGGATGGACATACGGATGTAGTAAAGGATGACGTGAACAAAGCTGATAATAAGTAGAGGAAAAAGTTGAAATATGGAAAAGGATAGAGTTAAATTAAATCAAATTGTGCTTATTGGACCAGTATATCCTTATAAAGGCGGAATTTCACATTATACAGGAGCAATGTATCATGCATTAGATCAAGAATATAGTGTAGAAATGATATCCTTTAAGCTTCAATATCCTAAATTTCTATTTAAAAAGGAACAAAGGGATTACCAAAATAAAACATTTATGATTGATAACACAAAGTTTTTAATTAACACAGTCAATCCGCTTAGTTGGTTTAAGGCTGCTAGATATATTAAAAAAGTAAATCCGGATTTAGTGGTGGTACAATGGTGGCACCCCTATTTTTCACCATGCTATTGGGGAATGCTTCAGTTACTTTCCAGATTCAAAAAGATACTGGTATGCCACAATGTATTTCCACATGAAAGCTTTCCACTCGACCGCTTTTTAACTCAAAATGTGCTAAGAAAGGGCAATGGCTTTATTGTCCAATCAAGTATGGATGAAAAAGATTTAAAAAGCATAATAAAAAGGCCTAAATTTAAAAAAGTTGTCCATCCAACTTACAATGTATTTAAATTTCAGGATATGGACAAGCAGACTGCCAGAGCCGGTTTAGGCTTGCAGAAGAATGAAAAGATAATTCTGTTTTTTGGTTTTGTTCGCGGTTATAAAGGACTTAAGTATTTAATCAGTGCCATGCCAGATGTGAAAAGAGCATATCAGGATATTAAGCTTTTGATTGTAGGTGAGTTTGGCGGTGATAAAACGGATTATATTCGTTTGATTAGTGAAAAACAGGTTGCTGATTGTATTAAAATATTCGATCAATATGTTCCAGATACAGAGATTCAACAATATTTTGTGGCATCTGATTTGGTGGTTTTACCTTATGAATCAGCAACACAAAGTGGGATTGTGCAAATGGCTTATGGATTTGAAAAACCAGTAATTGCCACGGAGGTAGGAGGATTGCCAGAAGTAGTAATAGAGAATAAAACAGGCTACATTGTTACCCCAAAAAGCGCGGATGATTTGGCCAAGGCTATTATAAAGTTTTATAACGAAGATAAAGAATTAGAGTTTATTCAAGGGGTAAAAGAGGAAGCCTATCGGTATTCATGGGAAAGAATGACAGAGTTAATAACAGAATTATACAAAGAATTATAGAGGGAGGAGAGATATTATGGAACGTAATATAACTCCTCTTATATCAGTTATAGTGCCGATATATAATGTGGAGAAATATATTCATAGATGTTTAGACAGTATATTGAGACAAACCTATAAAAATCTGGAAATTATATTAATAGATGATGGCTCAACCGACCAGTCAGCAAACATATGCGAAGAGTATAAGAAAAAAGATGAAAGGATTCAATGTATTCATAAGATAAATGGCGGTTTATCGGAGGCTAGAAATGTAGGAATGCGGCATGCAACAGGCATTTATATGACATTTATTGATGGAGATGATTATATTGCTTTAGATTACGTAGAATACTTATTTTCCTTACTTAGTAAGTATGCTGCGGATATTGCTGTATGTAATTATCAAAAAGTTTTAGAAAATCAGAATATTATAGATCAGGAAAGAGAAAAAGTAATTATTTTGTTAGGGGATGAGGGCCTGGAAAATTTGCTTTATCAAAAGTATTATACAATGTCAGCCTGGGCAAAGCTATATAAAAGAGAAATGATTAATTCTATAGAATTTCCGGTAGGCAAGGTGCATGAAGATGTAGGAACAGTGTATCAATTCCTAAGTAATTCTAAAAAAACAGTATTTGGCTCTAAGAAAAAATATGGCTATGTTCAAAGAGAAAAAAGTATTATAAACAGCGAATTTAAATTAAATAAAATGGATTATATAGAGTTTACCAAGCAAATTCTTCAATTTGTCGAGAGTGAAAAGAAAACCTTGTACCGTGCAGCCGTATCCAGACATTTTAGTGCTTGCTTTCAAATTATCATACAAATTCCAAAGGATAAAAAGCAGTTTTATGAAGCTTACAAAGAGCTGATACAAGAAGTTGACAGATACAAAGGAGTGGTAATTTGGGATAAAAAGGCACGTATGCGAAATCGATTTGCGGCTTCTTTAGCTTTTATCAGTCCTGATTTTGCAGTCAGTATTTTAAAGCTGGTAAAGAGATAATATTATTTGTGATAGGTGAATGGGATGAATCAGTTAGAGAAAAATAAAGTAAGTATCATAGTGCCCGTATATAATGGAGAGAAGTATCTAGAGAAAACACTCTCTTCCATACTGGCATCTATTTATAGAAATATTGAAATTGTACTGGTTGATGATGGCTCTAAGGATAAAAGCAAACAGATATGTGATTACTATGCAAGCAAAGATAATAGGGTAAAAGTTTTTTCTAAAATAAATGGTGGAATTGTAGAAGCCAGAAATTTTGGTATGTTAAAAGCTACCGGAGATTATCTGTGCTTTTGCGATCAGGACGATATAGTAAGCAAACATATGTATGATTTAATGATGAAACGTATTCTAAAGGACAACAGTGAAATATGTATCAGCTCTACAGGCAGACTATTAGGAAAGGAAGAGCTTCCTTATGAAAAGCTGGAAGATGCTACATATAAAGGCGACGAGATATTGCAAAATGTGTTATATCCAATTTTGTTTAATGGGTTTGATGTAGCATATAAAAATAAAAAAGTTAAAATATACGGAACGATATGGAAGTATATGATTAGTAGAGAATTAATTATAAAAAACAAGCTGAAATTTAAAAGATTTATCAATTATGAAGACGATCTCATTATGTCCATTGAGCTTTTGACATTCTCTCATCGCGTTTCTACTTTGTCAGAAAAACTTTATTTCTGGAGAATTAATCAGGAGTCGGAATCAAGTACAGGAAAATATATTAAGGCATTGGAGGACAAAATAGAAAGTTTAGATCAATATATCATATCAATTTTGTATAAAAGGGGAATTGATAATAAAATAATTGAGCAGTATAAGGAAATTAAACAATTAAATAATTATCTGCAAATTATTGAGAATGAAAATAATACAAATAAGAGATTAGTACAGAAAAAGTCTATATTAGTGAAGTATATAGATAACACAAATAGCTATAACAATATGAAGAATTTAGAATTCATGTCAAAAGGGCATGTACGATCCTGGGTTTTATTAAAACTTATTCGGTTTCAGTTTATTCGATGTGTGTTTATTGTGGATAAAGTATTGATATTTATAAATATGTGTGTATTAAAAGCCGGATGGCTTGTTCGATTGGAAAGAAAAATGAAAGGGGTATAGCAGATAGGATGCTGATTAATGCTTTACTTTTGATATATCGTGTTTTATACTCTTTAAGATAGGTAGATTACAAATTTATAAGTTATAGGAGTTAAAAATAAAATGATAAATGATATAAAAGAAATTTTCGAAAAAAGAAAATTAGTTATGACTTTAGCCAAATCAGATTTTCGTAAAAAATTTATAGGTTCGTACTTTGGTATTATATGGATGTTTATACAGCCTATAGTAACTGTTTTAATCTATTACTTTGTTTTTCAGGTGGCAATGAAAGCAAGACCGGCTACAGACAGTCCATATGTCATCTGGTTGATTCCGGGAATTGTACCTTGGTTTTATTTTAATGAGGCGTTAATGGCAGGTACAAACAGTTTATATGATTATCAACACTTAGTAAAAAAAATGGTATTTAATGTAAGTATACTTCCTAGTGTAAAGATTTTATCTTCTATGTTTGTGCATTGTATATTTATATGGATTATGCTGATTGTATTTTTAATGTCTGGGCAAACTCCATCTTTATGGTGGCTGCAGATGCTTTATTATTCTGGTTGTACAACTTTTTTACTGCTGGGATTGGTATATTTTACTGCATCTGTTAATGTTGTATTTAAAGATATGGGACAGCTTGTAAATATATTTCTTCAGTTTGGATTCTGGTTAGCGCCAATTATGTGGGATTTTTCCATGCTTCCTTCTAGGCTGCATAAATTTTTTAAATTAAATCCTTTCTACTATATTGTTCAAGGTTTTCGTGACTCATTTGTGTTTAAGGTAGGTTTTTGGGAAAAACCGCTACTAACGATATATTTTTGGATTGTTTCGATTACTATTTTTTGTATCGGTACGATTATGTTTAAACGTTTGAAACCGCATTTTGCAGATGTATTATAAAATAAAAATAAATAGGCTTAACGATATGTGTAATAAAGCGCATATGGTTAAAAGATGAAAGAATTTTAATGAAAGGATAAATGCAAACACATAACTTTCATCTTCTGTGTTTATGTTTCAGATGAACCAGTAAGTATGTTCGTTTGAGACTTGGTATCGAATTATGAGTAGTGTAATCAGTATAAAAAATGTAACAAAAATCTATAAATTATATAATAAATCAATTGATCGATTAAAAGAAGTTGTTCATCCTTTTCATAAACAATACAATGAGCCGTTTTATGCCTTGAATGATATTTCTTTTGAGATAGAAAAAGGAGAAACCGTTGGCATCATTGGGACAAATGGTTCAGGGAAATCTACAATTCTAAAGATAATAACGGGGGTACTTCAGCAAACAAAGGGAGAAGTCAGTATAGATGGTACGGTTTCAGCATTATTAGAGCTTGGAGCGGGTTTTGACCTTGATTATACTGGAATTGAAAACATATATATGAATGGTGCAATTCTTGGTTTTTCACCGGAAGAGATGGATCGAAAAAAAGAAGAAATTTTGGAATTCGCGGATATAGGAGATTTTGTCAATCAACCGGTTAAAACATATTCAAGCGGAATGATGGTACGTCTTGCATTTGCACTTGCAATTAATGTAGAACCGGAAATATTAATTATAGATGAGGCATTGGCAGTAGGAGATGCTTTTTTTCAAGCAAAGTGTTTTCATAAATTAGAAGAAATTAAAAATGCCGGAACCACCATTCTTTTTGTTTCCCACGATATTGTGTCGGTTAAAAAGCTATGTAAAAGAGCAATATGGCTTGATAGAGGTAATATGAGGGAAATCGGAGAGGCAAAAGAGGTATGTGAAAAATATCTCAGTATGCAGATTGAAGAACAGAACCGAGAAATGGCTAAGTTGGTTGATGGTATGTCATTGGACAATACAGTTGAGAAAATTATTAATGGTAATCAAAAATCATTTAAAAGAATACAATTACATCAGTCCATTGAAGTAAGTGGAACAAAACAAGGAGAGATATTGTCGTTTTATATTAAAAATGAAAAAGGGCAAGAGGTTATGGTCTTGCCTACTGAGCAAAGTTATACCTTTGGCATGTTAGTAAAATTTAATGAAAATATCGATAATGTGTTATTCGGGTTTGAAATGGAAAATGTCAGAGGAGTAAAACTTTTTTCTGTTAACAATTTTTTGACAAATGAAGTATTACAAAATGTAAAAGTTGGAGAATTGTATGAGGTCAGCTTTGAACTAAGACTGCCAAGAATATGTACCGGAGAGTATTTAGTCAGCCCATCTCTTGCAGCAGGAAGTCAGGACAGTCATGTTGTGCTTGAAAGGATTCATAATTATTTGAAAATAACGATTGACAATGACGGGTATAACCTGTCAATTATTGACTTGGATACAAAAGCGGCCTTTGTAAAATATAAAAAGGATGATATAGTTTTGTATTAGAAGATGATATTAGTTTTGCAATTAATGCATATGTAGTTTGATGTACATTTTGGAGGAGATTATGTTAGATAATGCAGATGAATTATTTACAGGGGAAAGATTTGTACCTGGCGTTGAAGATAAAAAATTGGAGATAGAGCATTTTCAGAGATACCAAAGTATAAAGGAGTTAGTCAGAGGTAAAAAGGTATTAGATGCTGCGTGTGGAGAAGGATATGGAAGTAATATCCTTGCTTTGGCTGCTCAGAGCGTGGTTGGTGTGGACATCGATAGTGGTGCAGTGAAGAGAGCCTCTGTTAAATACAAGAATCAAGCTAATCTTAAGTACATGGAAAGAAGTATTGCTGATTTAGAGGGAATTGAGGATCAAAGTATAGAAGTAGTAGTGTCTTTTGAGACAATAGAGCATGTTCCGGAAGAAGTGCAGATGCAGTTTCGAGAAGAAATAGCCCGTGTTTTGACAAAAGACGGTATTCTTATTATGTCTACGCCTAATAAAGAAATATATTCTGATTTATATGATTACCATAATGAATTTCATATCAAAGAATTCTATAAGCAGGAATTTATTGATTTTCTTCAAGATAAATTTTCAAATGTTAAACTTTATAATCAATATTTTGAAGTAACGTCGATTATTGATTCCAATTTAAGTGAAGAGGGAGAAGTTCAATATTATAAGGATAGAAAACAATATGATCATGAAGGAAAATATTTTATAGCTATTGCCAGTAACGCACAGCTTCCTCAACAATCTATTTCATCGGTATTTATGAATGCAAAGAAAGAGCACGAAGAATCCATTCATCGAATTATTGAACTGCAGGAAGATGTAGAGAAACGTAATTCGCATTTGATGAAGTTAGATGAATTGATTGACAGTCAAAGTACTACTATTTATGAATTGCAAGAAGAGATAGAAAAACGTGGAAATCATATACTTAATTTAGACAGGCAGTTAGAGAAATCAAAAAAACAGGTAGAGGAATTAGAGCAAATCAGATTGGAATATGAGCATAAAAAAACAACTATATCTTGGAAATTGATGTATAAAATCCAAAGAATAGGAGACTTTTTATTACCACCTCAGAGTAAAAGAAGATTTTTTGCCAGAGTGTCATTTAATTTAGTAAAAGATCCCAAAATGATTATTAAAATGTTATCATTTAAGCGAATTAAAAATTACTTTAAATATATAAAAAAGGAAGGATTAGATGGAGTATCAAAAAGATATGAAGAAGCATTTGAGATAGAAAAAAGTTATGCTAGTCCTGAGAAAAATATAAATATTGATACAAATAAGATTAAACCTAAAAATTCGATTCAAGAATATGAAAAAATTGATTTTTATCATTTTGATTCTCCAGAAGTATCAATTATTATTCCTGTTTATAATCAATTTGAATATACACATAATTGCTTAAAGTCAATCAAGGAGAATAGTGGAGATGTTGCTTATGAAATTATTATCGGAAATGATTGCTCGACAGATTTTACTACGCAGATTGAGGAAGTAGTATCAGGTATCAATGTTATTACAAACAAAGAAAATTTAAGATTTCTTATGAATTGTAATCATGCAGCAAAATATGCAAAAGGTAAATATATTTTATTTCTGAATAATGATACACAAGTTCAGAGCGATTGGCTGCGACCACTTATTGAACTAATGGAGCGAGATGAAAACATTGGTTTGACAGGCTCCAAGTTAATATATGCTGATGGAAGACTTCAGGAGGCTGGGGGTATTGTATGGAAAGATGGATCAGCCTGGAATTATGGAAATTACCAAAATCCGGATGCATCAGAGTATAATTATGTAAAAGATGTTGATTATATTTCGGGAGCATCAATCATGATTCGAACTAAATTGTGGAATGAAATTGAAGGATTTGATGAGCTTTTTGCACCTGCTTATTGCGAAGATTCAGATTTGGCTTTTACTGTGAGAAAAAAAGGTTTTCGTGTAGTTTACCAACCTAGATCTGTTGTGGTACACTTTGAAGGCATATCAAATGGAGTAGATGTTTCTTCTGGAATAAAAAAATATCAAATTAAAAATACGAATAAATTATTTTTAAAATGGGAAAATGAAATAAAAAATCAGTACGAGAATGCTGAGAATGTCTTTTGCGCACGCGAAAGAAACTTTGATAAAAAAGTTATACTTTTCATAGACCATTATGTACCTACATTTGACAAAGATGCTGGTTCTAAAACGATATATCAGTATTTGAAAATGTTTTTAAAAAAGGGATATTCTGTTAAGTTTATTGGAGATAATTTCTATCAGGCTGAACCATATACCACAATTTTACAACAAATGGGCATAGAAGTCTTATATGGTAATTATTATGCTAAGAATGTGTTTAAATGGATAAAAGAAAATCAACAACAGATTGATTTTGTATTTCTGAATAGACCTCATATAGCAATGAAGTATATAGACTTCCTGCATAATGAAACACACTTGAAAGTTATATATTATGGACATGATTTGCATTTTCTTAGAAATATGCGTGAATACGAATTGACTGGTGATTTGAAAAAGAAAAAAGAAGCAGAAGAGTGGAAGAAAAAAGAATTGTATTTAATGAATCATGCGCAGATGTCTTACTACCCATCTTGTATAGAGGAAGAGAAAATTCATGAAATTGACAGTGATATAAAAGTAAAAGCAATAACAGCATATGTATTTGATGAATTTAAGAGAATTATTCAAGATGATTTTTCCAAACGAGACGGTATTGTATTTATTGGAGGCTTTACACATGACCCAAATCAGGATGCAGTTAATTGGTTTGTAGAAAAAATATGGCCGAAAATTTATGAAGTTTTACAGATACCATTTTATATCGTTGGTTCAAATGCTCCATTAGCCATTACAAACTTAAATGGTATAAATGGTATTATAGTAAAAGGTTATGTTACAGAAGAAGAGTTAACACAACTATATCAAAAATGTAAGATTTCTATAGTTCCTTTACGATATGGAGCAGGCGTAAAAGGAAAAGTTATTGAAGCCATTTATCATGGAATTCCAGTCGTAACAACATCTGTTGGAGCGGAAGGTATTAAAAATTCACAAGATGTCCTGGAGATTCGAAATTCAGAAGAAGATTTTGCAAAATGTGTTATTAAATTATATCAAGATAATAAAGAACTTACAAACATAGCACATCATATGCAAGAGTTTATAAAAGAATATTTTAGTATTGATGCGGTATGGAAAATTATCGAGGAGGATTTTATATAATGGATGATAAGAATCAAGTTATTCGTGGAAAAGCGCCTTTGCGAATTAGCTTTGGAGGGGGTGGAACGGATGTGGCTCCTTTTTGTGATGATCGAGGTGGGGCAATTATTGGTAGTACGATAAATAAATATGCATATTGTTCTATTATTCCCAAAAATACAGATGAGATTACGGTTCATTCTTTGGATTTTGATATGACTGTTAAATACAATGCAAAGGATACTCACCAATATGATGGTAATTTAGATCTTGTAAAAGCGGCCTTAAACGCATTTAGCATTAATAAAGGATGCGATGTTTATTTACAATGTGATGCACCTGCTGGCTCTGGACTAGGAACCTCCTCTACTGTTATGGTAGCTCTTTTAAGTGCAATGGCTAAATGGAAAGGAGTTTCATTAGACTTCTATGAACTTGCTGATCTTGCTTATCAGGTGGAAAGGGAAGAACTTGGAATATCGGGTGGTTATCAGGATCAATACGCAGCGACATTTGGCGGATTTAATTTTATAGAGTTTCACGGAAGAAATAATGTAGTGGTTAATCCACTTAGAATCAAAAAAGACGTAATTAATGAATTGCAATATAATCTGCTTCTTTGTTATACAGGGAAAATTCATGTATCTGCAAATGTCATCAAAGATCAAGTAAGCAATTACACCAATAATAATGTAGATGCGATTACTGCTATGAGTGAGGTGAAAGCACTTGCTTATGGAATGAAAGATGAATTATTAAAGGGCAATCTTCATAGCTTTGGTAAGTTGCTAGACTATGGATGGCAGAGCAAGAAAAGAATGAGTAATAAAATATCAAATCCTCAGATTGATGAATTGTATGATGAAGCTTTAAAAGCGGGTGCTTTAGGAGGAAAGTTGCTTGGTGCCGGAGGAGGTGGTTATTTACTAATGTATTGTCCATATAATGTCAAGCATAAAGTTGCTGAACGAATGGAGCAGGTAGGTGGACAATTATCAGATTGGAATTTTGAATTACGCGGCGTACAGACCTGGAGCCATAATAACGATCGCTGGCCATATAATCAAATTCAAGTTGATATTCCAGATGGAAACTACAAATTTAATTTTTAGGAGATAAAAATATGCATGTTGTTATCATGGCAGGTGGAAAAGGAACCAGAATTGCCTCTTTATCAAATGACGTACCAAAACCTATGATGCAAGTTTGCGGGAAACCGATTTTAGAGCATCAAATAGAATGCTTAAAAAAGCAAAATTTATGTAATATTACATTGATTGTTGGATATTTAGGAAAAGTTATTGTAGACTATTTTAAAGATGGACATCAGCTTGAAGTAAATATAGATTATATAGTAGAAGAAACTCCATTAGGAACTGCAGGAGCTTTATTCTATTTGAAAGAAAGTATAAAAGATGATTTTTTACTTTTGAATGGAGATATTATCTTTGATGTAGATTTTAGGCGATTTTTAGATTATCATAAAAAACATAATGGATATGCAACAATCTTGACGCATCCAAATAGTCACCCTTATGACAGTGGTCTTATTATAACAGACAAAGAAGGAAAAGTAAGTCGTTGGCTGAATAAAGAAGACAATAGAACCTATTATAAAAACAGAGTAAATGCAGGAATTCATATTTTATCTCCTAAGGTATTTCAATATTTTAGTGATTTGAAGAAAATGGATTTAGACCGGGATATTTTAAAGAAATTGATACAAAATTGTCTATTGGTGGCATATGATTCGCCAGAATATGTAAAAGATATGGGAACGCCAGATAGATATGAAATGGTAATTAAAGATTTGCAAAGCGGATTGGTAGAAGCAAAGAATTTGAAGAACAGACAGAAAGCGTTTTTTTTGGATAGAGATGGGACAATAAATGCATATAAAGGATTTATTCGTAGTGTTGAAGAGATTGAATTGATTGATGGTGTTGCAGAAGCAATCGCTAAAATAAATGCCAGTGGATATCTTGCTATAGTTGTTACAAATCAACCAGTAGTTGCAAGAGGTGAAGCTACCTTTGAAGAAGTGGAACGAATGCATCAAAAAATCGAAACTCTGCTAGGAGAGCAAGGAGCATACTTAGATGATATTTTTTATTGTCCCCATCATCCAGATAAAGGATTTCAAGGGGAGCGTCCAGAATTAAAGATTATATGTGATTGCAGAAAACCAAAACCAGGAATGCTTTTTGAGGCTGCCACAAAATACAATATTGATGTGAAAGAATCATATATGATCGGAGATGGCATAAATGATTTAATGGCCGGAGAAGCTGCCGGATGTAAAAGTTATCTTGTAAAAAGTGAGAATAATAAAAATAAAGGATACCAAAATTTAAAAGAAGTAGTTATTCATATTTTGGAGGATAAAGAAATATTATGAAAGATACCATTCAAAATTATTTAAATGAATTAATACAAAGATATAAAGTGTTAGAACCAGAAAAAGAAAATATTTCTAAAGCATATGAAATGATTACAGAAAGCTTTCGACGGGGAGGAAAGTTACTGATTGCAGGTAATGGTGGCAGTGCCGCAGATGCAGAGCATATTGTCGGTGAATTAATGAAAGGATTTGTAAAACCTAGGAAATTAAAACAAGACTTTTGCAAATCTCTTATGAGCGCTGATGAGCAGATGGGAAAGGAACTTGCAAATAATTTACAAGGAGCTTTACCAGCAATTGCTTTAGTTGATCATGTTGCTCTTTCAACAGCATATTTAAATGATGTAGAACCTCTTATGGGTTTTGCACAGCAGGTAAATGGTTTTGGAGTAACAGATGATGTATTTTTGGCTATTTCTACTTCCGGAAGCTCAAAAAATATTTTATATGCAGCGGTGGTTGCAAAAGCTAAAGGTATGAAAATTGTTGCATTATCAGGGAAAGATGGCGGAAAGTTAAAAGATTATGCAGATGTCTCCATAATCGTTGATGAAAATGAGACGTTTAAAATACAAGAATTGCATTTGCCAGTGTATCATTGCCTGTGTCTAATGTTGGAAGAAACATTCTTTTAGTTATCATCAATTCTTTTATTCCAGAAACTGATTGAATGATTTTTAAATTGAATTTTATACCAATATGCCGAATTGTTTGGCTATAATAGAAAGGCTTATTGTTATTTGTTTAATGGCTGTATAAAATTAGTCGCTTGAAAAGCTGCAATATTCTTTGATTGGTTAACCTATATGCCGAATAATGTTGTAAGAAGGGGAAAAAAAAGGTATAATAGAAATTGCAATAATATTTACAAAAAAGAAATATTATATAGGAGTATCTACAAAATGAGAAATTACAATTTGGAATTATACATAAAAAAAGTTTTTTTTATATTGTATGATATGTGCGCGATTATAATGGCATGTATGTTATGTTTATTGATTAGATTTGAATTCGAGATAGATAATAGTAATAGTGTTTATTTTGAAAGAACATGGAAAGTATTACCTACGCTTACAATATTAACAATATTAATATTTTATATATTTAAAATGTACAGCAGTATTTGGAAATATGCAGGTGCAAGGGAAATGTTTTATATTGCATGTGCTTGCGGAATAGCCGGTATCTTATATCCTATAACTGTAATGGTAGTAATACGTGAAAAAGTGCCAATGCCTCGTTCAACATATATCTTGTATCCAATATTTTTATTTATATTGGTATGTGGCATTAGATACATTTATCGATTGGTTAGAGCGTTAATTAGAATGAGAGTAAATGAGAAAGCTCAAAAAAGAGTTCTTATTGTCGGAGCAGGTGCAGCTGCCAATGCACTGATTAAGGAGATCAACACAAGCTCACATGTAGAGATGGTTGTGGTGGGGCTAGTGGATGATGATCCGTCTAAAAGAGGTTCATTTCTTCATGGAATAAAAGTCATGGGAAACAGAAATGATATTTCAAAACTCACAGAAAAACTTGAAGTTGATAAAATATTGATAGCAATCCCTACATTGTCAGAAGGAAATCTGAAAGAAATATTGAATATATGTAAGAAAACAGGCTGTGAACTTCAAAGACTTCCAGGAATTTATCAGCTAGCTAATGGAGAAGTATCAGTTGCAAAGTTAAAAGAAGTAGATGTTAATGATTTACTGGGGAGAGAGGCTATAAAGGTAGATTTGTCAACAATCCTTGAATATGTGTCAGATAAAGTAATTATGGTTACAGGCGGTGGTGGTTCTATAGGAAGTGAATTGTGCAGACAAATTGCAGCATATAAGCCTAAGAAATTAATAATTGTAGATATTTACGAGAATACAACATATGATATTCAAAATGAATTAAAACAATTATTTCCAGGGTTAGAATTGTATGTGTTTATAGCTTCTGTTAGAAATACTAAAAGAATTGACAAAATTTTTGATGAATTTAGACCTGATATGGTATACCATGCAGCAGCACATAAGCATGTTCCGCTTATGGAAGATAGTCCAAATGAAGCGGTTAAAAACAATGTATTTGGAACATGGAAAGTAGTGCAGGCCGCCGATAAATATAAAATAAAACGCTTTGTAATGATAAGTACGGATAAAGCGGTTAATCCTACCAATATAATGGGAGCTACAAAACGTATCTGCGAAATGATTATACAGACATACAATAGCCGTTCACAAACAGAATTTGTTGCAGTAAGATTTGGAAATGTGTTGGGTAGCAATGGAAGTGTAATCCCATTGTTTAAAAAGCAAATTACGAGGGGTGGGCCAGTGACTGTTACACATCCTGATATAGTAAGATATTTTATGACAATACCAGAAGCGGTATCGTTAGTATTACAGGCAGGAGCATATGCCAAAGGCGGTGAAATATTTGTTCTGGATATGGGTGAACCTGTAAAAATTCTTGATTTGGCTAAAAATTTGATTCTATTATCAGGACATAAACCAGATGAAGATATCAAGATAGAATTTACTGGATTACGTATGGGTGAAAAAATGTATGAAGAGCTTTTAATGAAAGAAGAAGGTTTACAAGAAACAGATAATCAGTTAATTCATATAGGAAAACCTATTGATATGAATGAAGAAAATTTTTTGAAACAATTAGAAGAATTGAACAATTACGTAGCTGAGGAACCTGATGATATCAGGGAGTGGGTGCAGAGAATTGTACCTACCTATTCAATCCAAAATAAGTAAATTAAGGCCTTGGAGATAGGGGGACTATTTTCAAGGCTATGTGTATATATTGAAGTAGAAAGAGATATGAGAGTGTATAAAAATGAAAAATAGAAAAAAAGTTTATTATATGATTAAGCGAATCGGAGATATTTTGTTAAGTTTTATAGGCTGTATAGTGCTATTGCCTATTTTATTGATTATTGCAATTATAATAAAAATTGATAGTTCGGGGCCCATATTATTCAAACAAAAGAGGGTAGGGATTAATAAAACATATTTTCAAATACTTAAGTTTAGAACTATGTATATAGATACACCAAAAGATATGCCAACACACTTATTGTCAGACCCAAAACAATATATAACAAAAGTCGGAAAATTTTTAAGGAAAACAAGTTTGGATGAATTGCCACAGATATTTAATATATTAAGAGGCAATATGAGCATAATTGGACCAAGACCTGCTTTATGGAATCAATATGATTTGATAGAAGAACGTGATAAATATGGTGCAAATGATATAAGACCTGGACTGACTGGATGGGCACAAATTAATGGAAGAGATGAACTTGACATATCCGTTAAAGCAAAATTAGACGGTGAATATTTAGAAAAGATTAGTTTGGCATTTGATATAAGATGCTTTATTGGAACAATATTTTCTGTTCTGAAATCGGATGGAGTTACAGAAGGTGGAACAGGAGAAATAAACGAGGATAAGGAATAAGATGAAAAAAGTATTAATTACAGGTGCTAATAGCTATATAGGAATGTCGGTAGATAATTGGCTTTCTAATTATAAGGATATTCATGTTGATACGATAGATACCATAAATGGAAAATGGAAAGAGCAATGTTTTCAAGGATATGATACCATATTTCATGTTGCAGGAATAGCTCATGCAGATGTTGGTAATGTTTCAGAAGAGATAAAAAAGAAATATTATGAGATAAATTGTGATCTTGCAATTGATGTTGCAAAAAAAGCAAAAGCAGAAGAGGTAAAGCAATTTATTTTTATGAGTAGTATTATTATCTATGGTGACAGTGCTCCATATGGTAAGGACAAAATAATAGATTCAACAACGAAGCCATTACCGGCAAACTTCTATGGAGATAGTAAACTTCAAGCTGAAAAAGGGTTGATGGAGTTGCAGGATTCTACCTTTAAAATAGCGGTTATCAGACCACCAATGATATATGGTAAAGGTAGTAAAGGAAATTATCAGATGCTCTCTAAACTGGCACATATAATGCCTGTTTTTCCAGTAGTATTTAATAAAAGAAGTATGTTGCATATAGATAACCTGTGTGAATTTATCAGGTTAATTATAATTAATCAGGATGAGGGAATATTTTTTCCACAAAATCGTGAATTTGTATCTACGACAGAAATGGTTAAACAAATTGCAAAAGTGGATGGTAAAAAAATATATTTTACAAAATCTATGAGTATTGCCATAGTTATAGCTAGTAAATTACCTGGGAAGATAGGAAAATTAACCAATAAAGCATTTGGAAATTTAACATATGATATGAAAATGAGTAAATATGAAAAAGAAAGTTATATTGTAAATGATTTTGAAAAGTCTATTTACAAAACGGAAAAATAGAGATGAGAAAAAAAATATTATTTTTAGTAAATCATGATGTTGTAATTTATAATTTTAGATTGGAATTAGTAGAAAAACTTATACAAGAAGGACATGAAGTTATTGTATCTTCACCTTATGGTGAAAGAATTGATGATTTGTGTTATATAGGTGCTAGATTTATTGAGACTAAAATTGATAGACATGGGACAAACCCTGTTAAAGATATAAAATTACTATTAAATTATTGTAAAATAATGAAAGCTGAAAAACCAGATGTAGTTTTTATGTATACTATCAAACCTAATATATATGGAGGAATAGCGTCAAGTATTTGCAATATTAGATATGTAGGAAATATTACCGGATTAGGTACAGCACTTGAGCATGATGGAATACTGCAATATATTACTACTACTTTGTATAAAATTGCATTTAGAAAAATACAATGTATCTATTTTCAAAATATTGAAAATAAGAATTTTTTTGAGAGTAAAATATCGGCAAAATATAGAACCGAATTATTACCAGGGTCGGGAGTTAACTTAAAAAAGTTTTTTGTAGTTGAATATCCTAGTGATGAAATAATGAATTTTATATTTATCTCACGAATAATGAAAGAAAAAGGCATAGAGCAATATTTAGATATGGCTGAATACATTCATAATAAATATACAAATACGCGATTTCATATTTGTGGTTTCTGCGAAGAAAGCTATGAAGAAAAGTTAAAAAAACTACAAAAAAAAGAGATTATTGTATACCATGGTATGGTACGAAATATAAAAGATTTTATTGCAAATTCTCATTGTACAATTCATCCATCATATTATCCTGAGGGAATGTCAAATGTGTGTTTAGAGAGTGCTGCATGTGGAAGACCTGTTATAACAACAGATAGAAGCGGATGTAGGGAAACGGTTGAAGATGGAGTGACAGGGTATATAGCTAAACAAAGAGATACTAAAGATTTAATAGATAAGGTTGAAAAATTTATAACATTAAGTTACGAAGAAAAGAAACAAATGGGCTTGAGGGCGAGAAAGAAAATGGAAAGTGAATTTGACAGACAGATAGTAGTTGATGCATATATAAGAGAAATTTAAATAGCATGAAAGGAAAGAAAAATGAAATTTGGTATATTTGTACTACTATATAATCCGGAAATAAATGAAGTAATAATGAGGTTAAAAAAATATAGCCAAATTTTCGGAAGTTTTTTAGTTGTCGATAATTCACAAGAGGATTATAGTGAAAATTTAAATAAGGAATTGCCAAGTATTAAATATCATACAATGAATGAAAATAAAGGTATTTCAAAAGCATTGAATTATGCATTTAAATGGGCATATAAGGAAGAAATAGATTTTTTGTTAACAATGGATCAAGATAGTGAATATCCAAATGAAGAAATAGAAAAATTGTTACATTATATTGAAACATACTATGAGGAAAATGTTGGGATATATTCGGCTAATTATAAAAAAATTTATTATAATGTCAAGAAAGATATGATGATGTGTAGTAATTTATCATTGAAATGGGACGAGGTTAAAGATGTTAAGTTTTGTATGACATCTGGAAGTTTTGTAAATATAAATGCTGTACAAAGAGCGTTGCCATTAGACAATTATTTTGTATCTTATGTTGATGTAGATTTGAGTATGTGGTTTTTAGAAAATGGCTATAAACTAAAACGTGTGGGAAATTCAGTATTTCAGCAGCAAGTAGGTAATATGGTTAACGCCAATAAATTAAATATGATTTTTCATGTTTTACATCATAATGAGAAGAGATATTATTTTATGACAAGAAATAATTTTTACTTTAAAAGTAAATATAAAAAGTATAAGTTATATGCATTTAAGAGGCTTATTAGAATATATGTTAATATATTATTAGGCGAAAAGAATAAAATAAAGAAAATTAAAGCTAGTTATTTGGGATATTTACACTATAAACAAGGCGTTATGGGGGATTTACCAATAAATAGTTCAATAGAAAAGTAAAAAAATATAAGTGGAAAGGTATGATAATATGGAAAGAAAAGTATCAATTATTATTCCAGTTTACAATACAATACAATACTTGGAAAAGTCCATATGTTCCGCATTAAGCCAAACATATGCCAATATAGAAATAATTTTAATTGATGATGGGTCAACGGATGGTTCGGAAAATGTGTGCGATATGTATTCACAAAAATATTCCAATATTTTAATAAAACATATTAATAATTCTGGTGCAGGAAAAGCACGAAATCAAGGAATATTGATGGCAACAGGAGAATATATAGTGTTTTTAGACAGTGATGATGTTTTAGTAGAAAATGCGGTAGAAAGTTTGGTACTGAGGGCGATAGAGTCACAAGCACACATGGTTATGCCAGACAGGTATTTTTGTATAGACGAAGATGATAATTTAGTGGGAATAAAATTTCATTTTAATAAAGAATTGTGTATTGAAGAACCAATAGATTTTGCAATGAAAGTCATGATAGGAGCAGGTAGGGGGTGGAGAACACATTCCTTATTAATTAAAAGAGTTGCTGTTGTTGAAAATAATATTATATTTGGTGAAGATGTGGTTGGGGGAGAGGACTTCTTGTTTAATCTAGAGTGTATGAAAGTTATTAATAAAATTGCCTTTATTAACACAAGTACGGTATACTATAGAAAACGAAGAAATAGTATTACAGCTGTTTTTCATAAGGACTATTTAGAAAATATATGGAAATTAGACAATGCAGTTGACATATTTGCTAAAGAAATGAACATCAAGCATGATTTAAAACAATATAAAGACGCATTGGTAATTCGAGAAGTTATTTCGTATATATCTGATATTTACTCAAATAAGTTAGAGTGTAGTTGGAAAAATAGAAAAAATATGGCTAAAACTGTAATTGAGGATAAAGCAGTTCAAACAAAAATGAAAGGTAATTTTCAATATGTTTATTTTACAAATAAGTTTGCCGTTTTATATTATCGACTAATGAAATGTTGTATACAATGTAAGATTTATTCCGCAATATTGTTGTTAGCTTCAATAGGAGGTAAAATGCGTTGAAAAAGATTGTACTAATCATTTCTTATTTTGGAAAATTCCCATCTTATTTTAGTTTATTCTTAAAATCATGTAAATATAACAAGCAGTATACATGGCTTATCTATACTGACAATGAAGAAGAATATTTATATCCAGAAAATGTATTATTAAAAAAATTATCATTCCGTAACATGACAGATAAGATAAATAAAAAATTTGATTTTCCTATTGAAATTAGAAACGTTCACAAGTTATGTGATTTTAAACCAGCATATGGTTATATTTTTGAAGAAGACATTCAGGAATATGATTTTTGGGGATTTTGTGATTTAGATGTAATTTGGGGAGATTTAAGTAAGTTTATTACAGATGATATTTTGAATAATTATGAGAAAATTTATACATTAGGCCATTTAACTTTATTTAAAAATACAATTGAAAATAATAGAAGATTTATGAATGATTATCATGGAGAAAAATTATATAAAAAGGCTTTTTTAAAACATAATGAATGGGTTTTTGATGAAGGATATAAAGGAAGTATAAATAATTTATTTGAAACTTATAATGTTCCGATATACAAAGATTCTAAATGTGCAGATATCTATACAAAGTCATCTAATTTCAAATTAGTAACATGGTACAATAACACAGAAAAAGTTGTTGATAAAAATAAAAAAGGTTTATTTTGGTGGAATAAAGGTATATTGTTATATATGTATATTGAAAAAGGTAAACTGATAGAAGAAGAATATACTTATATACATTTACAAAAAAGGAAGATGAAAGTAAAAGAAATTGCTTTAAAAACTGAATCCATTAAAATTGTACCAAATGTTTTTGAAGCCCAGACGGATGATGTTTCATTGAAAAATTTTAATAAAATAAAAAAGAAATATTTTAATTTACATTATTTTGTATTAAGGAGCAAAAATCTAAAATATAAAATAAAGTTTAGATTAGGTATGATGGATTAGCGGAGAGGATATAATGCAGTATATAATTACTATTATTTTGATTGTGTTTCCGATAATATTGGAAGAAAAAAAAGGAATTAAATATATTCAATTGTTATGGTTATGGGTATTAATTGGTGGCTGTTATTTCAATATAGATACACCAGGATACCAATCTGTATTTTATAATGTTAAAAGCATGAATATAACTTTAGAATGCTTTTATAATTTTACATGTATGATTTTTAATAATTTAGGCTTATCATATCAACAGATGGTGATGTTTTGGGGTTTACTATTTTTATTTATTTTAGATAAAGGAATTGTAAAAGAGACTGTTTCAAGTTTTGTGTAAACACAAAAAACTGACATAAGATATGTTGATAGTTATTTAAGGGCAGAGTCGATTACAATGGTTCTGCCCTTACTTGCATTATACAAGGATTTTTTTGCATGTCAATGAAACCTTTCAGAATCTAACTAGATTTAAAGATTTCGTGA
>NZ_QICS01000002.1 GCF_003201285.1 Lachnotalea glycerini | reverse complement strand
TTTCTGATACTTTTTGTTCTGAAATCTCTTTTGGTTTTCTTCGAAAACCGTTGAATTTTCAAGGTTGTAATTACTGTTTAATTATCAAGGTTCTTTTTCTTTTATCTTACCGCTCTCTCAAGCGACTTGATTATCTTACCATTTATGTTTTCTTTTGTCAACAACTTTTTTTGCTTTTTTTTAAATTATTTAAATTTCTTATTCTTTTTTAAAAATTCAATTTATTTATTAACAATTTGGCTTTTGCCGACAAAAGGTATCTTAACAAAATCCAATCGATATGTCAACCTATTTAGAAAAGAAAGTTATTATGTAATTTTTTGTTTAATTGTGTGTTAATTCTAAATAAGAAATATTCTAGAACCAATAAACGCAATGGGTATTTTTTGATTTTACTTATAACCGAAAAATACCCTGGTTTATTGTTAGTAAACTTTAGAGTATATTTTTACTAAATTAAACATAATTTCTATCACTGCTTCCATCCCTTCTACTGTGATATGCTCATAGACTCCGTGAAATGCATTTCCGCCGGTTCCCAGATTTGGGCAAGGTAAACCTCTATAGCTTAAGGTTGCACCATCTGTCCCGCCTCTGATTGGTTTTATAATTGGTATGACTTTGGCTTCTTGCATTGCCTTTTTCGCATTTTCAATAAGATGATAATTTTGATTAATTATTTCGGCCATGTTCTTATAACTTTCTTTATATACTAATGTAACTGTATTTTTACCGTATTCTTCATTTAATACTTTCTCGATATGCTCCAATGTCATTTTTTGTGCTTTAAAACATGCTGCATCATGATGTCTGACAATATAAGTCATTTTAGCCTTTTGTGTATTGCCTTGTAGCTCAGTCAAATGATAGAAGCCCTCATACTCTTCTGTTAGCTCCGGAACTTCAGCATTTGGAAGCATTGACTGTATCTTACAGGCAATAGAGGCTGCATTTATCATGACTCCTTTCGCTGCACCCGGATGTACCTCTACACCATTTATTTCAAAAACTGCAGATGCTGCATTGAAGTTTTCATACTCTAGTCCACCTTCCAAATCACCGTCAAGAGTATATGCATAATCTGCACCAAAAGCTTCTACATCAAACCATTTACCGCCTTGACCTATTTCTTCGTCGGGAGTAAAACCAATACAAATTTTCCCATGTGGCTCATCAGAATTTTTTAATAGCTCACACAATGTCATTATTTCTGCAACACCTGCTTTATCATCAGCCCCTAATATAGTAGTTCCATCTGTTGTAATCAAATTTCTTCCTGTATATTCTTTCAATTCCGGATACATAGAAACTGATAATACTTTCCCGCTGGTGCCTAAAGTGACATCATTGCCATCATAATTACGTATGATCTGTGGATTGACACTATCATCTTCTTGCCCCACCGTGTCCATATGCGCAATAAATCCTAATACTTTTGCATTTTTGCAATCCTTACTTGCCTCAATGCTTGCCATTACATTGCCATTTTCATCAATATGAGCATTCAAAATACCCAATACCTTTAACTCTTCTACTAATTTCTTAGCCAGAATAAGCTGTCGGCTTGTACTTGGGTGTGTGCTGCTCGTTTCATCTGAAACAGTATTTATTTTAATATATTCTAAAAAGCGCTCTTCTACCTTCATAAACTTAATCTCCTTGCATTGCATTCTTTCTATTTTTCTTTCCATTAATAACTTGCAAATATAGATTTCTATATATACTTTCCAAAATTAATCTATTTTATAAATATTATCTGTCATTGAATTGATTTTAAATCCACTAATCATTAGATTGCACTTAACGTTCTATGATATACAAGCTCAGGTTAATATAATGATTCCACAAAGTGCGTAACACTCCATAGGTATCAGGGGGGGAAATACCTTTTAACCCCAACATCATATCATATTATAAATTTCCAAAATCGTACATCGCTGTATTGAGTTTAATCCATTGCTCTCTTGCTTTATAGTCTGGCAGAATGGCTTCTACACTTCTCCAAAAATCCTTAGAATGATTCAAATATATTAAATGGCACATTTCATGTACAATAATATAATCAAGCATTGTATCAGGAAGCATAGCAATTCTAAAGTTAAAATTCAAATTACCCAAACTACTGCAACTTCCCCAACGTCTTTTTTGATTTTTTATTGTGATTTTGTTAATCTTCTTATTAAAAAAGTGTTTATAATATGTAATCCTTTCATTCACTAATTCTTTTGCCTTCTGCTTATACCAGCTTACTAATATTTGTGGAATACTCTTTTGTATGTTTGAATTAATAAATATAGTTAGTTTATTATTGTCCAATTCAATTTTATAATCTTTTATCCTGTTATCTTTAACAATATGAAGTTGATATTCAATTCCTCTGTAAAAAAGCTTATCCCCATTTTCACAGTTTTTTTGAGATTTATCTGTTTTGTAATCTGGCATATACGCTATTTTTTTATAAATCCAATCAGCTTTTTTTTCTACCATATACCCAATAATATTATCAGACAAGCCGCTTGGTGCCCTGACTATTACCTTTTTTGCAGGCAAAATTGATATGGATATGGTCTTTCGATTACTTCTTATGATATCATATTCTATTGTTGTTGAATTATAATTTAAAAACATTTCTCACCAGCTAACTCCTTATAACTTTACTATATTACAATAACAAGCGTTTCCTATTAAAGCAAGAAAGCAGACAAGTCCGCATCTGCTCCTTAATCCCTCACTCATGAGGGACTTGACCGCTTTCCAGCGCCGAATGCAGTCACACAGTGACATTTTCCTCTTGCATTCGTGCGCATTGTGTTTTATTTCATAGGAATCAAAGATTTTATACGTTACCACAACAAGGTCTTCCCTATGAAATAAAGAAATCCATATTAGCACTAAAATGCTAGTATGGACTTTACTTAATCTAGAATCGCTCTGCTAATTCTTCTATCTGTTTTATATTTTCTTCATTCATGGTTGACTTGATTGAAATCAGTGTATCATAAATCTCTACATTTTTCATGGTACTGATTAATTCTTTCATCACTCTGCCTGCTGATGGCGCCCATGAACCATTTTCTATAATAGCTACGGATCTATTTTGATAATTCTTATGCTGTAAACGCAATAAAAATTCATGCATACATGGAAATACGCTTGCATCATAGGAGGATGCTGCTACCACCATCTTACTATACATAAATGCATATTCCAATGCTCTTGATTTATCTGTTCTTGCTAAATCAATTAAAACAGCTTTTTTCCCTTTAGAATTTAATAATTCAGCAATTTTTATAGCCGCATTTGCAGTATTGCCATAAATAGATGCATAGGCTACAAGTATACCTTCCTCTTCGGCTTCATACTTACTCCATGTATTATATTTATCAAGGTAATATTCTAAACCCTCTTTTAAAACAGGTCCGTGTAATGGGCAAATCATTGCGATTTCCAAATTAGCTGCTTTCTTTAGCAAAGTTTGAACTGGGGCACCATATTTTCCTACTATATTAAAATAATAGCGTCTTGCCTCTTCTATCCAATTATCTTCTATATTTAGTACACCAAATTTTCCAAATGCATCTGCTGAAAATAATATCTTTTCACTTTGTTCATAGGTAACCATTACTTCCGGCCAATGCACCATTGGTGCCATAAAAAATTGTAAGGTATGATTTCCTAGATTTAGCGTATCACTTTCTTTCACTTCTATTTTACGTTTCGAAATATCTATATCAAAAAATTGTGATATCAAATTAAAAGTTTTAGCATTTCCTACTATTTTAAGATTCGGATATCTTTCTACTATGGTTTTTATATTAGCCGCATGATCAGGTTCCATATGTGATACAATCAGAAAATCTACCACTCTGCCATTTAGTGCCTCCTCAAGCTGTCTCATCCATTCATCTGTTACTCTTTTATCCGCTGTATCCATTACAGCAACCTTTTCATCTAAAATAACATATGAATTATAAGATATGCCATTCGGAACACTATATTGTCCTTCAAATAAATCTAAATCCTTATCGTTACAACCTACATATAATATTGACTCAGTAATTTTATTCACTTTCCTCTTCTCCTATACATACTTCTTCACACTTTAGTCCCTATAAGTATAAAACCAAGTTTTAGAATTATACTAACTTCTATTTGTATGGTAGTTTTTCTACTTATAATTTTTAAAAATACAATTTATAAAATATTTATACTATGTATTTTTTACAACATTTTATACTATTTGCTAATTTAAGAACTATTTCATTCTACCACAATTATTCAAATTATAAAACGTGAAACTTGACTTTCTTTAATAAATTTGTAAAAATGTAACAACATATTTCGACTCAGGCTGATATATTTGAATTTTTCAAATATTTTTTATTTCTTTCCATATTTATAGTTTTAAAATATCATGAATAATTCTATCATAATCCTTTCTTAAAAAACCATATATGTAAGTATCATAATATTTTCCATCAATAAGCCTATCATTCTTAATGATTCCATCACAATTGAATAGCTTTTCTAATGGTCCTTTACTATAAAAATTATGACTACCTATACAAAAGCTAATTCGATTAATTAAAATATTATTAAAAATAATTTTAAAAAGCGCAACGGTTGCCTCTATTCCATAACCATATTTACATTTTTCCTCTTCGATTGATACCCCTAGTTCTACAGTACTTTGATTTAGAATATTTGGATACCAAAATGATACTTCACCAATCAATTCATCATTTGATTTTAAGCAAATGGCATAACAATTCTTTCCTGAACTATTGATATAAGCTTTTTCGATCTCCTTTTCAGACATTGTTATAAAAGGATTAGAGGATTCATATCTTGCTAAGTTTTCATTGTTTTTCCATTCCCATATTTTTTTCATATCTTTTTCTTCAAACGCTCGCAAATATACTCTCCCTTGTCTAATCATCTTACCTTATCCTCTCTAGTTACACCCATAATATAGGTATCGTAAAATTTACCATTAATATATCTTTCTTCTTTTAAAATTCCCTCTTTTAAAAATCCATTTTCTTCCATTTTAGTAATCAATTCTTTATTCCTAATTATTACTAATTCTGATATATATATAGTAATTCTATAATAATTTTGTTGTTTAAATACATAATTCATAAAAGATAATAAAACTTGAATATAATACTTCTCATAATTGTTAATTGTATTAATAATAATCGATATAGCCACTCCAGTCATCATTGGCTTGCTGCATTCATAATAAATAATACCAATCATTGTACCGTCATCTTCAGCAATCAATGTTACATTTTTAGATAGCAAATTTTTATCAATCAATGCAAGTTTTAAAAAATTTTCGCTATACAATCCAAATGCAATGCCATTATTATATACTATTTTTTTATTTCGATATAATTCGTAAATATCTGATATATCTTCATTTTTAACTGCTCTCAAGCTTATTCTTGTATCATCCATCTTATTCCACCTCTTTATCCCAAATTCTTCTAATTACTTTTAACAAATTACTAAATGTCTAATGTACAAAAAATTTTCTAATTAAGATTTGAGGTGGAAAAATCTCAGTTAATGAATTCACATTTATTTGGAATTCATTAAATCCATATTTATCTACATACGACTTCCAAGGTCCGTTACAAATTATGTTTAAGCTACATTTATTACATTTTAGTTCCTTTTTACGATAGGTAACTTTCTCATAATCTGAATAATTATCAATATCTGTACCAGCCAAAACATCTGTTTTATCAACCACATCAAGCGATTTAGATTCATAATCTTTTATCATACAAAGTGGAAAGCCATGTAGATTCCACTTTATATTAGTCTCGTTTATAATTTCTATTGCCTTATATAAATATGGAATGACTTGACTGTACATGGGTACAACATCAGCAAAATTTATATTAGCACTTCCACTTGGTTCTATAAAAGTGGGACAAATAATATCTGAATTTATAGTTTTATAAAATTCGGCTATATCTGGGAGATATTTATAATTAGCTATTTGTATACATGTTGGAGTATACAAGATTTTATTTTCATTCTTGACATGCTCTACTGCTTTCAATAAATGAGAAAATGCACCTGGCACGCCAACAACATTATCATGTATTTTTGTATTATGTCCTTGTACTGATATACAAAATATATCAACTCCAGCTTCTGAAAAGTCTTTAACCAACTCTTTATCTGACAATTTAATTCCGTTTGTTTTTATCTCAATTCTTTTATACCCTAATTGCTTAGCCTTGCTGACAACATTAATAATTCCATCATAAATAGTCGGTTCCCCACCTGAGAGACACAAAGAATCGCAACCCTTTTCTATTCCTTTTTGCAATTCTTGATAAATCGCATCTAGCGACAGACACTTTTCTTCTTTCACTTTATCGGGTATACCCACTACACAAAAAATGCATTTAGCATTACATTGATAATGTACATTAATGGTTAATGTCTTCAAACTCTCATCCCCTTTTCTATCTACTACTGCTTTTAATATTTTAGTTTATATTTTATATGCCATAGACGAATTAATATTCAAATCTATGGCATATAGTTCTGCTAGTTATTACTTAGATGAATGGTTCCAATGACTTGAATGAGACCAAGCATCACTCACAACTGTAACTTCTTCAATAAAATCTTTAACCTCAACAGTTTTCTTGACTTCTGGTGTAACGTACATATCCTTCACCTCCTAGTATTTTTTTCAATCTATAGATTATTAATTTAGATTGTTTCAACATCCTCAAATAGAAATGATTTCGCCATTCCAAGGATCATATCTTTTGGATACCTTTCTTCAATCAGACTCTCCATTGCCTTTATAATTAAATACTTGTTTATTTCACAAATATCTCCTGGCTTATTTATATCATGATAAATTGACAATGCACTTTTAGGGCAGCCACCCTGACAAAAAGCCTTAACTTCACATCGATTACATTCTTCAATATTATTTAAATTTCGATTTCTAAACTTTTTTGCGTTTTTTGAATTTAAACATTCTGTAAAACTGCTATCTGTAATATTACCAAAAATAGTGCAATCGTCAAAAGGTCCCGTATTGCACCCATATACATTACCTTTATAATCCGTTGAAATGATATTAATACCAGATCCACATGGGCATCTTTGACACATGTATTTTCTCCAAGGTTTAAGCAGATATGCGTACGTAATAGATAAATTTCTAATAAATATTCTTCGCTTATGAGTTTTCCAATATGGTAAAATCACTTGATCAATAGCCTCAAATATTTTATCCACATAGATCTTCCCATCTAAAACAAGTCTCTTTTCCCTAGAAGCTCTTCCCACCTGACACATTGGCTGTAGTGTCATTTTTTCACACCCTATATCTAAAATCAATTTAGCTATTTCTGGAATGTTATCTTGCGAATCTTTTGTAATGACTGACGCAACCGTATTAACTTTAATATTATTTTGTCTTAATATATCAATATTTTTGGTTACAATATCATAGCTTCCTTTTCCTGAATGATATGGCCTTTGTTTGTCATTAATTTCACTACTGCCATCTAAACTGACTTGTATTGCACGATTTTTTATTTTTTTTAGTAAATTAATATGCTTATCTTCCAATAAAGTTCCATTAGTACATATAACATAATTAACATTCAATCCAGTGATTTGTTGAAATTTTGTACTGGCATAATTTATTAATTCCTCAAGATACTCTGTAAATAGTAATGGTTCACCACCTGTAAATTCTATTGAAACCGACCTTACTTTTTTTTCTTTAATATATTCATAGACTCTGTCTACCCATTGGTAAGCTATTTTAAGATTTGGTCTTTCACTATTACTATTGCAAGCTTCGCTACTACAATATATGCAATTTAAATTACACATATCTGTCACTCTAAACTCAAACATATAAAGCTTATTAATAGAATGATTAACTTCGTTTAAATCAAAAATATAAGAACCATTCTTTTTTATCAACCCTGCTTGATACGCTTTTTCTCCGAAATTCATATCGTAAAAGGATTCCCCAAACATCAATAATGCTAGTTCACTATCTTTAACTTCTGCCCATCCTCCAGTAACTGAATTAATAATTATATTATATTTTTCAGTCCTTACAATATCCAAATCATTACTATTGCTAGTATACTCTGTATATTTTGTAGATGAATTATAATGCGTCTCCATATATTCCTCCCTAAGACATGCTTAGTATTAAGCCTAACTTCTCAAATTCTTCTACTATATTATAGATATCATTTTTAATTCTAATAAAGTCTACCTCATACTTTTCCTGCATTAATATAGCAATGTCATTGATACTTTTATCTTCATTTAATAATTCAAGAACATCAAAAGCAGTTAAATTCAATATATGCATTTTATTTTTTTCGCTATCAAAAACTAATCCCTCTAAATTCGTCTTTCTTAATTGAACACATGATTTAACTTTATATTGCTTGTTTACTTCCATTCTCTCTTCCTCCAACAATAACTTACAAAAGTACCTTTCCCAAAATAATCTCTTCCTTTATTTTTTCTACTCCAGAGTTCTCTGAATCACCTCTAGTTATGTAATATTTAGTATTATGATTAAGAATAATTTCACAGATACGATGAGTAGTTAAATGATCTTTATTAAAAAATAAAACAATATCCCCTACTTTCAAATTACTTATATCATTTTCAAAACGGACAACCTCACCCTTCATAATTGTTGGTTCCATACTTTTACCAATAATTTTAATTTTATTTATCTTCTTTTTTTCAAATAGAAAAGACATAAAATCTTTAGCTGAAGAACTATCTAGGTCAAATCTTCCATCTTGCATTTACCTATCCCCTTTTATTTGTTTATTATATAATTCATAATAAAGACCTTGATTGTTCATAAGTTCAATATGCTTTCCACTCTCTACAACCTGTCCCTTATCAATTACTAGAATCTGGTCAGCAGCCGATACAGAAGCAATTCTATGGGAAACTACTATACAAGTTGAATTTCCAGAAAGTTTAAACAGAGTTTCATGAATTATTTTTTCTAAATTAGAATCTAGTGAGGAGGTTGCTTCATCAAATATAACAATCTTAGGTTTTTGTAGAAAAACTCTTGCAAGAGCTATCCTTTGCTTTTGCCCACCTGATAAATTTGTTCCTCTTTCATTTACAATCGTGTCGTATCCTTGTTTAAGATTTTCTATATAGTCATGAATTTTTGCCATCTTAGCAGCCCCAATAATTTCTTCCTTAGTAGCGTCTGGCTTAGATAATAAAATATTCTCTTCTATAGTAGCATTAAAAAGATATGGTTCTTGTGTAACAATTCCTATTTGATTTCTCAAATATTTTTTATGTATATTTCTACTATTTACATTGTTAAAATAAATATTTCCTTCATTTGGTTCATAGAATCTCATTATTAAATTTGTAATAGTTGTTTTTCCTGAACCACTAGGTCCTACAATTGCCACAAATTCACCTTTACGAATTGAAAAATTTATATTTTTCAATGTATACTTCTCTTCATATGAAAAATTTATATCTTTAAATTTAACATCTCCCTGTATTTGATTCCTTATTTCTGGTTCTTCAAAATTAAATTCAAGTGGCAAATTAAATAATTCATCTATTCTACTTAATGCACCATATGCAGATTGAAATTGTATATTAAAATTCATAAATATTCTAAAAGGCGAATACGCTTGGATAACATATTGGTAAAATGCAACTAATATTCCAATACTTATTTCTCCGTTTGTTACTAAATATATTCCATACCAAAAAACGATTAATGGACTTACATTAACAAAAAAAAATGTAAGCTGTTGAACAATAAAGCTTAAAGCGTTTGCTTCATTGTGTAAATTAGTTAGTTTCCTTAATGTGTCGGTAAATTTTTTCTCAAATTTATGTTGACTATTATAAGCTCGAATTATTTTTTGATTTGATAAAATATCCGTTAGCACTATTATTACATTTGCCGATTGTGACTGAACTTTTTTACTTATATTACGAATTTTATTATTAAAAATTTTAGAAATAAAGTAATAAAACGGTCCTATAATCAGCACACTTAATGTTAACTTCCAATTAATTAAAAAAAGTACTATAATAATAAAAATCATTACAAAAGTATTATTAATTAAATCACTTATCATCGTTGTCGTGAGTAAATTACTTACAACAGAAACATCATTCATGATTAATGATATTAAATTTCCAATACCAGTTCTTTCAATATAATTTATTGGTAATTCATTTATATATTTGATAATACTACTACGCATTGATAAACTTACTTCATTTCCAATTTTGGCTAGCTTTTTATTAACATAATATTGCAAAATTGATTTTACAATATAGATAGCTAAAATTATAATGCCTATATTCGCAATACTTCTTACTTTCTGCTCATTCATCGCATTATCTATTATTTCACTAATAAGTAATGGTACCGGTAATGTACTTATTGATAAAATTAACGAAATTGATAATAATATTATATAATTTGTCTTAAATGGTTTAATATATTTATAGTATCTTTCAAAACTATTTTTTTTTGTCATATATTTACCTTTTATTCTTCCAAGTATTATTATCAACAACTATAATACTTGAAAGAAGTTAATAATTAATACTATGATTTATTTTGGTACTGCTGGTACTGCTGGCTTTTCTTTATCCTTAATTAGTTTTTGGTCAGAAGTAAGGCTTAATTTGAAATCTTTTGCACTATTCGAATCAATACCCAATACAAAATTTGAATTTCCTTTTAAATCCTTTATTTCAATATTAATTGTTCCAGAATTTTCTTCAAAAAAAGTTTCAGAATATAATTTTTCATCAGTATCTTTGACTTTAATGTAAATTTCTACACTTCCTGATGTCAAACTAATTGTTCCACTTAACTTCATATGAGTTATTCCATCATTTAATTGGATATCTTGCACTTTTTCACCAGTAAACTCTGAAAAGCCAACTTCAATTTTACTTTCAGAAATATTTGAAACACACCCAGATAAGCTCAAAAAGCTTAATACTACAAAACCAAACATTACAAAAAGAATTTTTGCTATCATATGCACTTTCTCCTTTCTCTTTTTTTACATATTATTATATACAATTTCAATATAATTTACAATATTTTTCTGTTAAATTAATAAATTGTTTTTATTTTTATTATATATAATATTTTTATTTAAATATATACATACTATTCAACAATTTAATTTGTATTCTGATAAATCATGCAACTTATATTAAAATTTCATAAGAATCAAAACTTTTATACACTAATAACAAGGTCTTTTCTATGAAATAAAAAACAAGCATATTTATAAATTCCTACCTTTAAGAATTTTATAAACATGCCTGTTTAATAATATTGTAGTAATAACTTTACAATCTAATTTCTTTTACTTATAATTTCAAAAGCTTTTCTCGTATAAACTTATGGATTACATAGCAAATATTTACCTAGCGCAAAATGTTCAAAAAGAATTAACATGCAACTATTTCTTTGATATTAAATTCTTTACCACTTAGCATTTCCCAATCTCTGCAATCGCAATAGGGGCACTTGCTTTTGTTTTCCATGATATTAAATACTTTACTGCATTCACAGCAAAGCGCATTACCAGGCAATATCTCAATCTCCAATTTTGTATCCTGCAATATCGTACCATCTGCCGCTGCTGGAAAACACGCTTCAATATATCTGGGAATTACTGATGATAATTCACCAATTTGAAGCACTAATGTCTGAATTTGAGTTACTCCATTTTGTTTTGCAAAATTTTCAACAGTTTTCACAACCTCCATCATAACTCCGATTTCATGCAATTCAATGCACCTCCTATTCAGACAAATTCAAGAGATAGTCTCTTATTTTACTTTGTAAATAAGTTCTTCGCACTCTTCACTGCAATTCTTCCCTGACGCTTGATCGCATGTTTGATAACAATAGGCTTCATTTCCGTGAAATCTACACCTGCACTGTCATATTTTCTAGTCAATGAAATTGCATCAAATTTACATTTTGTTGTACAGACACCGCAGCCAACACATTGATATTCGTCTACAGCAACTGCTCCACAACCTAAACAACGCTCTGTTTCCTTTTTGATTTGCTCCTCTGTAAAGGTTTGGCGAAGATCAGTAAAGGTTTCTTTGGATTTACTTCCTTCAATATGCTGTGTTTTTTGTCTTGGAATGTTATCATAACCCTCCAAATTCAAATTAGACTTATCAAGAGCATGGTATTCTCTTTCTCTTGCTATTATTAAATTATCTTCATGTACATATCTATGAATGGAAATTGCACCTTGCTTGCCTAAAGCAATTGCATCTATAGCAAATTTAGGCCCTGTTACCACATCTCCACCTGCAAACACATCTTGTTCTCCTGTTTGGTAGCTTAAAGGATTCACTTTGATCGTTTTGTTCGGATTAAGCTGTAGCTTAGAATCAACTATAATTTCTCCCCAATCCATAGCCTGACCTACTGAAATCAATACATAGTCTGCATTTAAAACCTTGGTATCATTTTCGTCATAGGTAGGATTGAATTTTCCATTTCCATCAAACACGGAAACACACTTTTTAAATTCTACACCAACAACACGACCATTTTCGTGAAGAATACGTTTCGGTCCCCATGAATTGTTAATGCTGATCCCTTCTGCTAAAGCTTCCTCGATTTCCTCATCAAGGGCAGGCATTTCATTACGACTTTCCAAACAATACATATCAATTTGGGAAGCTCCGATTCTTTCAGCAGTTCTAGCCACGTCAATTGCTACATTACCACCGCCAATTACAATTACCTGACCGTTCATTTTCATATCTTCCCCAAGATTCACTTTACGTAAAAATTCTACGCCGGTAATAACGCCGTTACTGTCTTCCCCATCCAATCCTAAGCTTCTTCCCGCCTGTGCACCGATTGCAAGATAGAATGCTTTATATCCAAGCTTTCTTAATGCAGACAGAGAAACATCTTTTCCTATTTCCGTACCGGTTTTGAATTCTACTCCTAATTCTTTCAATATATTAATTTCAGCATTTACTACTTCTTTTCCAAGTCGGAAAGATGGAATACCAAGAGTTAACATACCTCCAAGCTTATTTTGTTTTTCGAACACTGTCACTTGATAACCCTCAACTGCAAGAAAATATGCACAGGAAAGTCCTGCCGGTCCAGCTCCAATCACAGCAATTTTATCCGGTCTTCCTTTTTTCTTCTCTGGCACAAAGCGATGTTCTGCTTTTAAATCTTGATCCGCAAGAAACTTCTTAACTTCATCTACTGCAAGTGGTTCATCAATTCCTGCTCTTGTACATGCAGATTCACACTTTCTAGGGCAAATACGTCCACAGACCGCTGGAAATGGATTTTCTTTCTTAATTAGTTCCAATGCTTCCTTATATCTTCCTTGTGAAGCCATCTTGATATAACCTTGAACAGCAATATGTGCGGGGCATTCTGATTTACACGGACTTGTTCCACTCTCCATAACGACCTTACGATTTCGATAATCCGGATCCCATCTATCTTTTCCCCATTTTGTATCAAAAGGTGTATCCTTTTCCTTGGGAGTTGGGAGTGGTTCTTTTGTGCACAGGTTCTGTCCCAATCTTAACGCATTCACCTGACAATTTTCTACACATTCACCACATGCTACACACTTATCCTTATTCACCTTTGCGATATAATTTGATCTTGAGAAGTCAGGATTCTTATAAAAGGTCGCATTTCTAAGACCAAAACAAGAGCAGCCGCAACAGTTGCAGATAGCAAGCGCATTTCCCGGACCCGATAAGTTAGGTATGGAGTGCACTAAGCCTTCTTTCTCTGCTTGTCTGCAAATTTCAATTGCTTCTTCTTTTGTAACGCGTCTTCCCCTTCCTGTACGTATGTAGTATTCTGCCGCTGGTCCAAGTTGAATACACATATCTTCTACTGTATGTCCGCAACCCTCACCAATCGTTCTCATGGATGTACGACAGGCACAATCTGCAACTGAGAATTGTTCATGTTTATTAATAAGCTCAGTAATTTCTTCGTAGGAAGCTTTTCTGGTGTCTCCTTCAATTGCACTATCAATTGGTATTACTCGCATAACTCCCATACCGATTGGAAGGTTACCGGCCAAAGTCGGTCCTAATTTTCTTGTGTATTCCTCAAAGCATTCGGCAATTACTGGATATTTCGTTACATTTTCTTTATTTGCTACCATGTATTCCATTACACCGGGTACAAAAAGTTCAAGAAAATAGTGATCTATTCCATTTATTGTTTCTACCTTGATAGAGCCATCGATTGCCATTTTGGACAAAAGCTTTTCTATTTCCTCCACTGGTCTTTTACATTCAGTAGCGATCGCATTGATACTCTTTGGCTTTCGAATCTCTAAATGAAGTGCAATTTCTGCCATTTCATCTGTTGTTACCGGTTCTAGAACACGATATTCCGGATCGGTTGGCTTTACTTTAACGATACCTCCTGTAAGTCCGGCATTTATTTTGTTAGCCAATTCCAATACTTTTTTCTTAACCATATTTACCTCTTTCTCCAAACCAGGTACTAACCTTTTTAAAATTTCTGTAGTTTGATTTTCTTTTCCTATTTTTATCGTTCTTTGAAAGTAAATAATTAAATGATAAACCGTACTCTTTTATTTATCATTCCATTCTGTGACCTGCGTTCTAATCCAGTCAAACCACTCCTGCATTCCTTGTGCATTCTTTGCTGAGATTGGAATTACTTTAATATTAGGATTCAATTTTTTTACTCGCTCCGTTACGGCTTCAAGATCAAACTCAAAAAATCCCATCGTATCAATTTTATTTACAAGCAAAACATCAACAATAGAAAACATTAATGGATATTTAAGTGGCTTATCATCTCCTTCTGGTACGCTAAGAATCATTGCATTTTTAGAGGCTCCTGTATCAAATTCTGCCGGACAGACTAAATTTCCCACATTCTCTAGTATTGCAAAGTCAATTTCTTCACATCCAAGCCCTTCCAGTCCTTGTTTTGTCATATCAGCATCTAGATGACACATACCTCCTGTATGTAACTGAATCACCTTAACTCCAGTTTTTGAAACAGCATCAGCATCTACATCTGAGTCAATATCAGCTTCCATAACACCAATACTCATTTCATCCTTTAGTGCTTCTATGGTTCTTAATACTGTTGTCGTTTTTCCTGAACCTGGTGATGACATTAAATTTAATAAAAAGGTCTTATTCTTTTTTAAATCCTTTCGAAGCAGTTCTGCCTGTTTATCATTATCCTCAAATACACTCCGTTTAATTTCCATCACTTTAAATGTATTCATCCTAAACCTCCGTAATTTTCTATTTTTTAAGCTTATATCCTTTAAACTAGAAGGATATAAGCTATATACCTTTGCATGCAGTATAATTTTATTCTGAAAGACTCTTTACTTCCTTATATTTTTTCATATCTACATATAGTTCTCCAAGATATGGATTTCTCTTATTCACTGCTACCTTATAAATCATAAACACAAACACTGCTATGTTAACTGACACTGCTGCCAAACTCCAGAAAAAAAGCCATGATGTATTATAGGTAGAAGCTACTGCAAATTTTCCTTCGTCAATAAAGGCGGGTATGGTCTGCGCAAACATACACCACAATGCAAGTGTTTGAGCTCTATGTTGTAACCATGCACCTTTCCCAATTGTAAAAGCACATGCAGTAGGCGCCAATAATAATGCAAATCCACAGTACCACGCATGCCCGGGCAGGCAGTTATAGGTATAAGCAAAATTCCAAACATCATAGGCTACGATCCAAAACCACATCATGTCAGGCCAAAGCATATCCCTGCTCGAGTCCTTTTTTGTGACCTTGCGGATACAAATGCCAAACCAGCCGGTTATTGTAATGATATTCAAAATACCTGCTATCGCATTCATATAATTCCATGAACCTCCGATCACATACATCGATTCATCAGATAAGGTTCCACCCTGCACATAATTGAGCCCTACTTCAATATCTCTTACTACTGCTTCACATATATTGATGGCTAAAATCAGAGGTGGAAAGCATAACGCTATCTTATTTGTTGAAAGACTCCATTCTTTTCCAGTTTTCTTGTTAATGCCATGTAAATGGCGAATACACCAAAAACCAATGCATCCTGCTGTAGATGAGTAAACCTTTGCCAAATGAAACCAATCGGTATATGTAGTATCACTTAATACTGTAAACCAAAGTACCGATAAGACAATGGGCATAACAACAAAGCAGATAAATCCCGCAATTGAATTTCTTCTTGTTATTTCATTTAGTAGAAATAAAAGGCAAAATACGATAACCCAAACAAGACAGACAGAAATTGTGCTAGCACCATTTTCATAGTTGAATTGAAACATAAATTTTCCCCCTTTTTTTGTGGTCATACCAGTATGACACGTTTAACTTTGACAATATATTAACATAATATATTATAAAATGTCAAGTAAATATGCCGTTTATAAGTTATATTTTTATATTTTTTTTGCATATTTTTGTTGATTTTTAGTTATTTTTACTATATAATATTTATTGGTATGTGGACATACCACAAACAGTATAAGGAGTGACAAGCCATGGAATTTAGTAAGATCAGTGCACCATCATTAAAAGAATTATTCATTAATCAACTGGAAACTATGATTTTATCAGGTAAACTTCCAATCGGAGAAAAGCTGCCTTCTGAGCGAGAGCTTTCTGAGTCGATGCAGGTAAGCAGAGCGGTTGTGAATGCTGGTATTAGCGAACTGGCCAGAAAAGGCTTTCTAATAATAAAACCCAGAGTAGGTACTTTCGTTGCAGATTATCGAAGAAACGGAACTTTAGAAACATTAATTTCGATTATGAATTACAATGGAGGAATATTAAGAGATGCAGAAATACGTTCTATTTTAGAACTTCGTATCGCTTTTGAAACGCTTGCAATTGAATTGTGCGTTCCAAAAATAACAAATGAGGAAATTGGTAAACTAAAAGAATATGTAACACAGATGAAAACGACTGAATCCATTGATTTCGCAAGTGAGCTTGCCTTTTTGTTTCAGCATGAATTAGCTTGTCTTTCAGGAAATACACTATTACCTTTAATCGTTTCCTCCTTTAAAATTCCTGTCATGTCATTATGGAAACGCTTTTGCAGATTATATGGTATTGAATCTTTACACAATAATACCAGCGTTTTATATCAGTATATTGAAGATAGAAATTTAGTAAAGGCCAAGGAATGGCTTCTGACTTCTATTCTTGATACAGTACAAGGTGACAGACAGATCTATTATTAGTGTTTTAACATTGTATCAAGCTTACCATATGAAAATATCTACCCGCTTTTTTGCAGGTAGATATTTTTAATTGCTTATTCTTCACAGGTAATTGTAAATGTTCTTTCGTAGGGAGTGTAATCATTTAGATAAATGGTAAAGCCATTTTCATTAAATTCTTCTCCCGAATAGTGTCCGCCAAATTCATGTGTGCCATAGCCTGGGCCTATTTTGATTTTTTGTTCTCCATGGTGCAGTGTAAGATACCCCTTCTTCAATACCATACCTCTACCTTGTTCAGCAGACATGTAGAACGCTTCATGTTCAAGAACGGCTCCGGTTGGAATGCAAATTTCAACGCGTAGCGGCAATTTGTCAAGCCCAACGGATTTTACATGAAATTCCATTCCATTTTCAAGCTCTATCATAATGACTTCAACCTTTAATTCACTGCTGATTTGAAGCTCTCTTTTTGAGTGATTCATTTTCCACCAATCTGAGGTAGCTTGTTTTTCTTTAAAAGGAAGATAATACCATCCCTTTGCAACGGAACTTAAGACATACTCTTTATCTTTCACCTCCATATTTTGAGGTATAAAGTTTCTTATATCACAATAGCTTTCACCAATTTTAAGATAAATTAAAGTATCTTTGAATTTTATATAGGTAAATGCACTTTTTCCTTTTAAAATACTATAGCCAAACTTATCATTCCTAACTCGCATGACTCCAGCTTTTTTAAAGTATTTACGGTAAGTATTTAAAAAACCATAACCTGTAAATTCGTATTCTTCCATTTCTCGATGAAGCATAATGGTGTAAAGGCATTGCGGTGCCAAATCTCCACGTTCCATATTATCTCTTATTATTTTATGTGCTGCATTTCCAAAAACTGGATCTTCATTTTTTGTGGCCAGATACAAGTACTGATAAAAATACTGATTCGGATACGCTGCCTTTCCCTGATCCTGCCTTGTTGAATTCTGCGTAAAAATTGTATCATCTGGATCAAAATAATACATCATCATTTTAAGATTTCTTTCTACAAAACCAAGATAATATTCATCTTTACTCTCTTCATACATTGCCATCATAGCGTTATTTACTACTGCATTGTAATTACCGGTAGAGCGCTCCGCATATTCGCCTTCCTCATCTCCGTCAATTCCCTCAGCCAAATATTGAAATGCTCTCTTGTTTAATTGTTCCTTTAACGAGTTGTCCTCCACCAAATTTACTCCTTGCATCAATGCTGCCGCTATCGCCCATCTATGATTTGGAGTGTGAAATCCTCCTAAAAGAATGGACTTTAAGGAACGAAGTAAAATAGCTTTATATTTACCAATCAGTTCTTCTTCTCTTGGTTCATACTTTATTAAGACTCGGTATCCTGCAATCAGTCGCTTAAAACAAAATGAGGTATCAGGAGTTGAATGAAAATTACAGCAAGGATAATCAAAACTACCGTCGTCTCTTTGTGTTCTTGCTACAAAATCAAGTGCCGCATTCATAGCATCTTTTAATATACGATCATGATAATATCTGCTTTTTACATTACAATAGACAGCCACTGCCTCAGACATTGCATAAACGGTTGGTTTTGCCTCATATATCTCCCCCCTCATTGCTCCAAAGTCTAATCGGGTTTTATCCTTAACCTGTATCTTAATAAAATGTTCTACCCGAATCTCAGCAGAGCGAATAATATGTTGCATATATCTTTTCATTACAATCCCGTCCTTTCAAACGTATGAATTGATCGATTCATACTAATGCTTTTATTCACACTTCATATTAGCATGTCTTACAAGCAAACCTGCCCCCAAAATTCCTGCATCATTTTCAAGCTGTGCCATCACAATCCGTGAATGTTTATTCGAGGCTCTCGCATATTCCTCTTCCTGAACTCTTTTTAACAATCTGCTAATAATTAAATCTCCGGCCTTACTGATTCCTCCTCCGATACAAACCATATCGGGTTGAAAGATATTAATAATGTTAATAATACCGACAGATAAATAGTAAATGTATTGGTTCATAACCTTTTCTGCCGTCTTATCTAATAATCGAACAGAATCAAATAAGGTCTTTCCCTCTACCTTTTCGAGATTATAATCACAAAGCTCCCACAGAATTGACTCTTTATCCTTTTTCATCGCAGCCTTTGTCTGTTCAATTAACGCAGTTGCAGAAGCATAGGCTTCAAAGCAGCCTCTCCTGCCGCAGTTACATGCAATGCCTTCGCAATTAATTACAATATGCCCAAGCTCACCTGCGGCATAATTCATTCCCTCATAAAGTTTTCTGTCAATAATAATACCTCCGCCGATACCAGTCCCCAATGTTACCATAATTAAGGAATTTACATCTTTTCCCGCACCCGCAATAAACTCACCATATGCAGCAGCATTTGCATCATTATTCATGGCAATAGGTATTTTGTTATAGCGCTCTTTAAGCATTCCCACTAAATCCTCATCATGAAAAGCAAGGTTGTTTGCAAATTCAATTTTTCCACTTTCTTTGTTTACCGTTCCTGGCACACCAACTCCTATGCATTCAATACTTTCTTCTGTAACTTCCATTTCATATAACATTTTATTAATCATCGAAACTACACAGTAAATTATCTCACTGGCTGTGCCTTCTTGGGGTGTTTCCACGGAATCCATGCTAATTAAGTGATCGTTGTCATCAATCAACCCAATTGCAATGTTAGTTCCACCTATATCTACTCCTATTGCATATTTTTTCATAGTATCCTCCATTCGTGCCACTATCTCAATTGTCTGCGGCCGTAAAAGACCTGATCTCACATCTTATTCGAATGACTTTCTATCAAAGATAAAGCTGCCTCATCTGCAACCACTATGACATTTTTATGAAGCTGCAAAATTGAAGCCTGAACCTTAGGTGTAATTGGTCCAAAAAAAGCCTGTTGTAAGATGACTGCCTTGTCTGCTCCACTCACTACCACAACAATTTCATTTGCCTGCATTATAGTTTTAATTCCCATTGTATACGCTTGCTTTGGTACCTCATCAATATTGTTAAAAAAACGCTTGTTTGCATTGATTGTAGAATCTGTCAAATCAACGCAATGTGTAATCGCTTCAAACACTTCATTGGGTTCGTTAAAACCAATATGACCATTGTGTCCTAAACCAAGTAGCTGTAAATCTATTCCCTGACATTTTTCTATTATTTTATCATAAGCCTTGCAGACCTTATCGCTGTCGGATTCCATACCATCCGGTAAAAAGGTCTGATTCGGATTCATATTCACCTTAGAAAACAACTTCTCATTCATAAAATAGTAATAGCTTTGTTTATTTTCTTTTGAAATCCCTTTATATTCATCCAGATTCACCGAGGTTATTTTTGAAAAATCCAAATCCCCCTTCACATACCATTTTGATAACTTTTCATAGATTCCGATCACAGAGGAGCCGGTTGCAAGTCCCAGCACGCAATCCGGTTTCATAATAATTTGAGCTGAAATAATATTTGCTGCTTTCCTGCTCATATCTAAATAGTCTTTTGCTTTTATTATTCTCATTGTTATGCTCTCCTAACACATTTAATCCTTTGTTTAAGAAAATAAAGGTTAAATAGACTATAACTTTTCTTGTGAAGTCTAATTGATATCTATAACCTTATTACAATCCTTATCTTTATAAGTATTTAATTTATTATACAAAAAAGATTTATCATAAACTACATAATTTTTGTTATTTTGTTGCAATATTGTTGCATATATTGCTAACAAGTATTACAATGTATTATAAAATCAACAACATACGCAACATTTCATCGAAAGGATTTCTTTTTATGCTAATTAATGACTCTCTTTTATACGAACCCAAACATAGTATTATCATTAATGATCTCAACAACAACCTGTTTTATTATTTTGATTATGATGAAAGAAATGCCGCTATTAATATGGAATTTCAACATTTTCATCAATTTTATGAAATATTAATTCTTCTTGCTCCAGAGGCAAATCATTTAATTGAAGGTAATTCTTTTCATTTGAAAATGGGCGATATGGTGTTACTTCCTCCGTATTGCCTTCATAAATCTATTTATAATGAAGGTCAGTCCAGTAAAAGACTTGTTATCAATTTTATGTTACCCGCTGATTTGTTTGGTTTGCCAAATGGGTATTCCAGCTTATTGAAACCATTTTTTGATGAGGTTCCAATCTATCGCTTTTCACAAGAGCAAAAAGAGCTTCTCTACAAAAAACTCAATGAAATATTTCTATATTCAAAGCAAGATGATTATAAACAATCTGAGCTCAATGAACTAATTATTCATACAAAATTCGTTGATTTTTTAAATACAATTTTGAGATTTAAAGATCAAAGTATTTATAGTAATACAGACGAGAATCAAACACCGACTGCGCTGAAAATGTATGAAGTAAGTTCTTATATTCACAGTCATTTTGATGAAGCTCTCAGCTTAGACTTTCTGGCTGCTCGATTTTACCTAAGTCCTTACTATTTATCACATCAATTCAAAAAAATTACAAATTTTACGGTTTCTAATTACATTCAAATGACTCGAATTAAACATGCCCAGCATTTGTTAATCACAACGAACCACAAGATTACAGATATTGCAGTTTCCTGTGGATTTACCAGCTTTTCACAATTTAATCGTGTGTTCAAAAAGATCAATCATATGTCGCCAAGAGATTACCGGAAAAATGGTTATTAATAATTAAAGCTTATTTTTCTCCTCTTGGTCACCACCAATCAGGACAGTTTTGATACTGTAGTCTTTATTTAGCACTAAAATATCTGCTTTTCGTCCGACCTCTATGCATCCGATCTGCTTTTCTTTACGAATGGATTTGGCCGGTAAATACGTTGCACTTAATATGGCAGCTTCCGGCTTTACTCCAAATTGAATGGCTAATATCATGGTTTGATACAAATTAATTGCTGAACCTGCAATCGTTCCATCTGATAATGCAGCCTTTTTATGTTGCACCGTAACCAAAAGTCCTCCCAGTTGGTAAATACCGTCATTAAGACCTGCAGCCATCATTGAATCCGAGATCAATACTACCTTTTGTGGAATACTTTGAAACAGAAATCGAATAATAGCAGGATGCAAGTGAATTCCGTCACAGATTATCTCTGTAAAACAGGGCTGCTCTAGTGCAGCTCCTATCACTCCCGGTTCTCTGTGATGCAGTGGATTCATCGCATTAAAAAGGTGTGTGATGTGTCTGGCTCCGGCCTGCATTGCTTCAGTTGCGATATCATATGTTGCATTGGTATGGGCTATGGATATTATTTTATCGCTTTTGTATTCTTTCACAAAGTCAATCGCTCCCTCAAGGCAAGGATCTATACTGACAAGCTTTATGTTATTTCCACTTAATTCATCTAACTCGTCAAAAAATTCTTGATCAATTTTCATCAAATATTTCTCATCATGTGCACCCTTTTTGTCTTTTCCAAGAAAGGGACCTTCCATATGAATTCCGAGTATTTTAGCTCTATGATTATCTAGTCCGCAGCATTGTCTGATGTTTTTAGCTGCCTGCCTGCTAAGCTCTTTACTCTGCGTCATAGTTGTGGCAAGTACACTTGTAATTCCATTTTGCGCATAATAGTGACACATTTTACTAATTCCATTAACATCTGAGGTGGAAAAATCTTCTCCAACACAGCCGTGACTATGAATTTCAACCAGACCGGGAATCACATAGCAGCCAGCACAATCAATTGCTTTATCTCCTTTTAGATTAGTCCCAAGCTTTGCTATTAGTCCATTGGTACATAATACATCGGTTTTTGTAAATTCTCCATTAATAAATACATATCCATTTTTTAGAAGCATATGCGTTTCCTTCCTCTTACACCTTTTACCTATTTTATTGTTTTATATATTGTAACACAAGCACTCGTTTAAAAATGGAAAATCCGATTACTTTGTATGGAAAATATCATATTATGTATATTGTTTGCTTTTTTAATAATACTACTAATAAAAATTCAAAGGGGTTTGATTTAATGGAAGATGAAAAAAAAGGACTGACAGCCGGCCATTTAACTATGATGGCTCTTGGAACTGTAATTGGAGGCTCTTTCTTCTTGGGCTCATCCGTTGCAATACAATCTACTGGTCCCAGTATTATTCTGTCTTATATTGTATGTGGTATATTAGTTTACTTTATTTTATTTGCTCTCTCTGAGATGACAGTCTCTACACAGGCTGCCGGTTCTTTTCGCACCTTTGCTTCACAATACATCAGCGAGGGAACTGGCTATGTTGTAGGCTGGGTTTATTGGACCGGAATGGTGATTGCCATGTCAAGCGAAGCAACTGCGGTTTCCTTGCTGGTAAGAGAATGGTACCCTACAGTTTCATTATCACTTTTAGGAGCTTTTATTATTGTTGTAGTAACCCTGTTAAATCTCTTGGGAGCCAGACAATTAAGCCGTCTTGAGGGAATGCTTGCTGCTATTAAGATTTTTGCAATTGCTGCATTTATTATATTGGGTTTACTTCTTATTGTCGGATTCATTCCTGGTATCCCAGCAGTTAAAAGCAGCTTATTTCGTTCTGAGCCTTTTTTAAAGGGTGGTATTAAAAATTTAGCAGGCAGCATGTTAATTGTACTATTTACTTATGCCGGCTTTGAAATTATCGGATTGGCTGCCACGGAAGCTAAGGACAAACAAAAAACGATACCAAAAGCGATTCATGCTACTGTATTTTCTTTGATTACGCTCTATATTTTGTGTATCACTGTTTTGCTCTTTCTTGTTCCAACCGTTACCTTAAATGACAATGTAAGTCCTCTTGTCAGTGCTTTGAACCGCTATAACCTTAATTGGGCTGGTACTGCTATGAATATCATATTGATTAGTGCGATTTTATCAACCATGCTGGCCGCCATGTTTGGCCTTGGAAGAATGCTTCGATCTTTGGTCGAAGATGGACTTGGTCCTAAATTTTTAAAAGATAAAACTGACGTTCCCTATCGTGGTATTTTATTTTCTGGTTTTAGTATGTTGTGCTCCTTGTTTGTAGGTCTTCTTTTTCCGCGTGTCTATTTGTTTCTTATTAGCTCCGGCGGTTTTGCACTTCTATTTACTTACATCGTACTAATGTTTACGCACATTCGTTATCGTAGAAAGAATGGTAAGCCAAAAGGAAATTGTCATATGTGTGGATTCCCTTACAGCTCTTTCTTTACACTAATTGGTCTGTTGGTTGCAATGTTTAGTATGCCATTTGCAGAAGGCCAAACTGCTGGATTTTTTGCCGGTCTTTTACTCGTTTTATTTTACAGTGCAAGCTATTTCATTATTAAATTTTTTAATGCGCGAAAGCTTCATAAGCTTCTTGTTAAGACATCAAAACTACCTAGCAATGGTTCTTTTATCACTGAATTTTCTGACGAATTTCATAAATCAAAACATAAAAATTCAGATAAAAATTGATTTTATTATTGATATTTTTTAATCAAAAGCTTTACAAATAGACAATTTCTTACTATAATATATCTTTATGAATGAAACTATATTGTATACTATTAGGAGGAATTTAATAACTTGGAAAACACAAAAGAGCATTATGGACTATTTACCGCCACTACAATGATTATTGGAATTGTAATTGGTTCAGGTATTTTTTTTAAAAGCGATGATGTACTGCTTTATACAGGTGGTAATGTATTATTGGGTGTTCTGGTGTTTTGCATTGGTGCACTTAGTATTATATTCGGAAGCTTAACCATTACAGAATTGTCAATCCGCTCCAAAAAAGACGGAGGTGTGATCGGATATTATGAGGAATTCATCTCAACCGAGGCAGCTAATGCTTTTGGTTGGTTTCAAACACTTGTATATTATCCAACAATTAATGCCGTTATATCGTGGGTGGCCGCAATTTATCTTTTATCATTATTTCACGTAGACGAAACTTTAGAGGCTCAAATAATAATTGGTTTTATAATATTTACATTTATTTATGCAATTAATACCTTTTCTTATAAAATGGGAGGACACATTCAGAATATGTCAACCATTATTAAATTAATTCCTTTGTTGCTGATTGCGTCAGTAGGATTTTTTTGGAAAGGCAGTATACCGATTATTCCTTCTGACGTTACTGTAATAACCAAAACCACAGTAGGCTTTAAATGGCTCACCGCGCTGGCACCAATCGCCTACTCTTTTGATGGTTGGATTATTGCTACCAGCATAACAAATGAAGTAAAGAACCCCAAACGAAATATGTCCTTAGCACTTATCATCGGACCTATTGTTGTTCTGTCTGTTTATTTATTGTATTTTTTAGGATTAAACCAAATGCTTGGTGCTGAATTTATTATGTCAACCGGTAATGCAGGCATTAACATGGTAGGAACACTTCTTTTTGGTAAAAATGGCTCCAGTATTCTTATGATATTTATTATCATTGCAATTGTTGGAGTAATTAACGGTGTATCCCTTGGTAATATTCGACTTCCACAAACCTTGGCGAGTAAAAATATGATTCCGCATTCAGATAAAATATCAAAACTTCATCCAAAATATGAGGTTTCAATTCCTTCTGTATGGATTTCCTATGTAGTTACTCTTATTTGGATGTTGATTCACTATATTACTCAAAAAACTGGAATCTTACACGGTGGAGATGTCAGTGAAATCGCAATTGTATTTAGTTATTGTTGTTATACTATTTTATATATCAAGGTGATTCGCATGAAAAAGCAAAAAATAATTGACAGCTTCTTTAAGGGAATTATATGTCCCATTTTAGCATTAGCAGGCTCTTCTATTATTTTATGCGGTGGCATTATATCCAATCCTTTTTATGTAATTTGCTTTATCATCCTTTGCTCCTTAATTTGTAGCCTCGGATATTCCTACTCTAAATTTACGAATCAAAAAAACTGTCAGCTCTAAGGCATTTTTAGTGCATTTCGCAGTAGATAAAAATGGTGATGAAATAGAATTTTACAGGGTGCTGAAAAAGTAAGCACCCTGTAAAATTCTATTTCTATTCTTATTCCCTATTCTTTTATTTCTCTGCCATTATGACATAAAAATATTCATTTAATTCTTTCACCGTTATATCTTTGAATTTGCATTCTTCAAGCAATTTCTGCAATTCATCGCTGCCTACTCTGTGATTAACAGGAGGACCCCAATCCGTCTCTCTTTTAATCCATTCAATAATTGCAATCCTGCCATTATCTTTTAATATTCGGTCTGTTTCCGTTATAAATCTAATCTTATCCTCTACTTCATGCAGCACGGTACAAATAAGAGCAAGTGATACTGTATCCTCCTTAATCTTTAAATCATATTCTTGTGTAACAGCAGTTTTAACATTGTTCAAACCACTTTCCTTGATTCTATGTTCTGTTTCTTCAATCATAGAAGGTTCCACATCCAATGCGTAAACGACTCCATTTTCTCCTATTGCTTTGCCTGCAGGAATTGAAAAAAATCCAATGCCACAGCCTACATCCGCTATATGCTCTCCTTGCCTTAAACCGATGATTTTAAATATTTTTTCAATTGGAAGCATTTCTCTTCTTTTCGGATTATCTAATTTATTCTTATTATTTACATCAAACTTATGAGTCATCTTAACTCCTTTCTACTATCATTTTATTTAACTGCCTTAATTCCAAACATTGGTGTTGGTATGTAAAATTCATCCTGTTCCAAATATATTCGTTCTCCTACGCCTTTATCAATTTCAATGCTTTTGTAACCAAGTTCTTCTAATATTTGAATATCCCACTCAGGTCTGATTTGAGCACTGATTGGAAGCATATGATAGATATGATGACATTTATCCAGTTCCTCCTTGGAAAGCTGATTATGAGCATGTTTGGCACAATTAATTTGTTGTTTGTGATGATCCTTCGCATACTCTGCATCGTAGTTTAGTAAAATTCCTCCTGACTTCAACACACTTAACCATTGCTTATATGCTTCCTTGGGATTTGTCAGATTCCATGTCACATTTCTGGCAATTACCACATCAAAACTCTCCTTGTCAAAAGTCAGCTTTTCTGCGTCCATAGTTAATAGATTTATCTTTTCAGATGCTCCATGAAGCATTAGCTTTCCCTGTTCTATCATAGATTGCGTAATATCAATACCAGTCACCTGATGTCCTAATTCAGCCAGCAAAATAGAAAAGAATCCACAACCGCAGCCTACGTCTAGAATATTTAATCCGGCAATTGGTAGTTTTTTCTTTATTTCTTCTTTCCATCGTATATATTTATTGCTGTTGAGTTCTGCCTTTCTTAAAATGGTAAAACCGCTACTTCGTTCTTCCCAATACTCTTTGATAAATTCCTTTGCTACTGTTTCCTCCTGTATATTAGCTTTGTTTCTTATTTTGGTCATTTTATATCACCGCCGTTATCATAAACATTGGAGTTGCAAAATAATTTGTCTTTTCTATGCTTGACCATACTCATTCTCCTATTGATAAATCGATCTCAATTAAAGTTCTTCCAAGATCTTTTTGTCCCATTGTGGTCGTATCTTTTGGCTTAGAGGCACCTCTTCTTTAAACTGAGATAACACATTTCATTATGATTCAAATATTTTTACTCCCTGTTCACTCATAGAAGTAATAATACTCAAAACCTCTTCTAATTTAATAATCATTTCCTCTGATATTTTTTCAGTCTGCAAATAAAGTTCCTTTGCCTTAATTCGATTATTTTCTTTCACATACTTAATAATGTCATCTCCTTTTCTATGAAAGGAATCATGTAATACATCTATTTCTTTCCACTCCTTAATTAATCTTGGATGTGTTATGTCAATTGCATGGTAAAAATGACCAAAAGCACATTTATGCGAATTTGTCTGCAAGGGTAACAGTTCCATATTTTCAACAATGGTATTTATTTTTTTCATCCAATCTTTATGGGACTGTTCTGCTTTTTTTATGACCTCCGATAATTGCTCATTTGTAAGTGCATGCTTACCATCCTTAAGTCCCTCATATAGATTATTAACCACGACTGACAATCGATCATCAATTTTCGATATGTTTTTTGCATAATCTACGCTAAGAATTGCATCATGATGAATATTTTGTGTCATTTCGCTTAAATGCTGAGCATCGATACTTGAGGCTTCCATTGCCTTGTTAATCTCCTCGGCCGCTGTTTTCACTTCACGCATTGAATCATTGATTGATTCAACACTAGAAACAAGGGTATGCAGCATATTAACATTGTCCTCTACCGTATTCGATACCCTGTCTATTTTATGACTCATTAAGTTCGTTGATTCAATTGCTCTTGTCATACTTGCTTTACCGTCATTTGCCGCAGAATATATTTTATCCACAAACTTTCGCATTCCATCCAAATTTCTTTTTGTATCATCTGCCAGATTTCTAACTTCACTTGCTACAACTGAAAAACCTTTTCCATGCTCACCTGCTCTTGCCGCTTCTATGGCTGCATTTAATGCCAAAAGATTTGTCTGATTTGCTATTTCTTGTACACTTGCAACTATTTTCCCTACTTCTGTTGTCAATTCTACTAATTGTTCAATTTTTACATTCATTGTATTGGTATCATCAATTAAATTTCCCTTTAAATCATTCACCTCTTGAAGTAAGACTACGCTATTATTATTTTTTTCTGCAAATACTTCTGATTCCTTTGCCAGTCTTTCCAAGGTGACAGAGGTAGCTTCAATGCTGTCAGTTACCTGATTCATAGTTGCATTTGTCTCTTCCACGATTGCCAAATTAGATTCACTTAAACCTGCCATTTCACCTGCAAAATTTGTCAGTCCTTTTGATATATGTGTCATCTCAACGTCATAAGAGCTAATTGAACTAGCTACATCTAATACTTCTTTGGCAGCAGCAGACATTCTCTTTTCATTGCTTAATAATTTTCGAAACTGTTCTATTACCTTACTGTGCAAAGGATGCATACTTTGAGGGCACTCGATTTTTTCTCCCTTTAGTGAGCTTTCAACGTACTCCATGATACATTCCATTTCTGAACATGTCTTTTTGTTTTTTCCCCACATGATTTTGTCTCCTTTCAATTCTTTATCTTGCATATTCCTTGTGTCATAGTGCCCATTGGACAATAAACGCACCACGAACGAGGCTTATATAAAAGCATTGTTATCAAACCTAAAACAGTGGACGTAAGCATCACGCTGTAAAAGCCAAATGCATATTGCACAACCCACGGTGATAAACTACTGCCACGGTAAGCAAAATGCCAAGGTAGCTTAAAGCTCCATAATAAGCTTACAATCTGCTTTAATCCACTGCTGCCGATAAAAACCAAATAAGTAGAAAAGAGCATATTTGCAAACATCATTAAAAAGAAAATCAAAAAGCCATATCGAAACCAATTACTTCTTATAAAATGTGGTATGTCTTTTTTCCTTGAGAGTTTTAATTGTTTTCCCAGCAAATCAAATAATTGCCCTCTTCCGCAATATTTATTACAATATATTTTATTTCCATTTATGATTGAAATTGCAAGAGGCACCAAAAAACAAATCATGCCAAGCCACGCAAATAGAATATTAAAAAATCCTATCACCATATAAAGCGTTGACAATACCCATAGATAGTCATACCAGTTCTTTTTCTTTGTCTTCATTTACAACGCCTCCTTACTATCTGTTTTTATATGAATCACAGATGCAGGACATATTTTAACACATAAACCACATCCCACACATTTTTCTAAATCGACAATGGCAAATACCCCATTTGGGACGCTGATTGCTTCCTTAGGACACTCCTTGATGCAGCTTCCACATCCCACACAATATCTTTTTGTCACTACTGCGTATTTTTTTATTCTTCTACCTGTCATAGTTCCTCCATAATGTTTTTACCTATCATATCCATTATGCAGCATTTAATCTGTGACCATATCACATAACACAAGTCCATCATGGATTATAATGTTAATCATGAATTATTTATCTTTTAACATAACCAGTATTTCCTATATAACAATAACAGTCCATACAAAATGTGATACATCTTATATGAACTGCATTAATCTTAAATTTGCTAAAAATAGCTTACTTTTATTTTTTTGTTCATTGCCTTTAAATATGCTGCAAGCTCTTCAACCAAACTCATTTTTATATTAAATCCAATCGGTAAATTAGGATTTTGATGCGCAGGATTCACTGCTTTACCCACAAAAAAATTAATATCTGTTGCTTCTTCAAACAGCAGTCTGGCAATCATAGAAGCTCCATCCATCTTGTAACTCCAGTAAGTATATTGTCTATTGTCCTTTAGATAATCTTTCGCATATTCTAATACTTTATTAATGGTAATTACTCCTTCTGTGACCAAATCCACTCCTTCTATTTTGGCAATTGGCGGAATATCAGGAGAGATATACTGTGGAATGCCTATCTCTAGCGTTTTATGTAAATAGCTTGCCGCAAGTGTCGAAGTAGTCCCACCGCAAACAATGTGCTTACCTTCCTTTGCAAAAAACAATGCCATCATCTTTTGGTCATCATTCGGATCGGATGCCGGACCAATCAGAAGATTCATTGCTTTTCTTTTTCTTAACTTTACAGTACAAACTGTTGTATCATCTCCCGGCTTTCCTGCATATAAGGAATTACATTGATCAATCAACATAGTACTTAAAGTTTTGGCTGTAAAATCCTCGTTGTATATCATTTCCATAAACCGAATAATATCATCTCTCTGCCACCCTAAGTTTAGTGTAAGTCCAACGCCCGCATGAATGGCGCCATCGCTCATTAATATAAAGGTATCCTCTTCCAAAAGATTAATTTTCGATTTGTATATTGTTTTATTATCAATCATCTCAGAGGTTTTTGGATAATCATAATTCTTACCATTTCGAAGTAAAATCACATGTGGATTATCATACTGAATGATTTCTGCCTCCAAATTATTAAAAATACGTATCATCGTAAACGTAGAATATGCTATTTGGCGAACCTTGCAAATTGGAAGTGTCGCAACCATTGTAGAAACACATTCACTAACACTTAGTGAATTAGCCATCATAGTTGATATTATTTTTGAAGTCAGGGTAGACAATATATTTGCCTTTACACCACTGCCTAATCCATCAGCTAATACAACTACGGTTGAATTATCCTCCTCTAGTACAACCTCTACATGATCACCACAAAGCTGCTCTCCATATTTATTCAAGCTTAAATACCCTATGTCAGTACACAAACTATTCATCGTACAAAGACTCCTTTAACTTAGTAAGTGCTACTTTCGTTTCCGCTGTTGTTTCCCCCAGTAAAGATGCAATTTCCTGAACGGCGCGCATTTGCTTTTCTATAACATTATTTGTTATTTCTATTGTTTTTTGCCTTGTAATTTCCTTTTGCTGACGCTGCCTTGATTCTTCTGTAATATCTCTCATAATGCAAATCAGAATATGATAACTCCTATCATAGATAACAGTCTGCTCCACATATTTTCTATATTCCGCAAAATATTCTCTCTTATCATAAGTATTTTTCCCATTTTCATATGCCTCAAAAAATGGAAAGGGATCTAGAATACGAACTACATGATCTCCCAAAATATCCGTCGCTGTTGCAATATTAAGTAAATCACATGCTGCATGGTTGATTTGCTGAACCTTTAATTCTTCATTTAACACAAGAATTGCATTTGGAGTATTTGAAATAATATTATCTGAAAAGGATTCTGCTTTTTCTTTCAGATAGGGCAGACACATACCAATGTTTGCCTTACCCTCCAATACTGCTTTAGCTTTATCACGGCATGAATTATACCCACAGCTTCCGCAATTTAGTTCATGCTCCGGCTTTGTTTTCCCCATTTGTTTTAAAACCTCTTCAATTGCAGCATCATCAAAGACCAAACTACTTCCTGCAAGTGAACTAAAATTAACATTCAGCTCATTTTCTGTATAATCGAAGATATCAAAATCCTCTTCCTTTGCATAATCATGAACACGCAGAAAATCTTTAATTGGAGAACGATGACTTTTATCCATAGCAGGACCACCAATGCAGCTGCCTATACAGGAAGACATTTCAATAAAGCATTTACCAAGTTTTCCATTAATAACATCCTTCAAAGCATTCATACAATTTTCAATTCCATCGATAGCAATATAGGAATATTCTGGCTTTTTTACAGTTAATGTTTTCAAGATACCACCAGTAGTTGGGAACAGTCTTGCAAGTCCTTTTTCATGGGTATCTTGAATATATTCTAATTGAATATTTTCTTCTTCTAACCACGCTGAAAGCTCTTCAAAGGTTAATACGCAATCTACACCATCTTTATAGCTCTCTGCCTCAGCCTTTTTGGAAAGACAAGGTCCGATAAAAATTGTCTTGGCTCCTTTGAATCTTCGTTTGATATCATTATTATGCGCCTGCATTGGCGAAACAACCTTAGCCAGATAAGGCAAAGCCTCCGGATAATATTTTTGTATCAACAAATTAACTGTATGACAGCAGGAGGAAATAATAACTTCCTGCTTTTCTTCACTAATTAAGTCCTCATACTGTTTCTTTACAATAGTAGCTCCAATTGAAGTTTCCTCCACTCCTAAAAAACCAAGCTGCTTTAATGCCTTTTCCATCGAAAAGATGGTTGCATTATCATAGTTAGCAACAAAGGAAGGCGCAATGCTAGCGTAAACAGGGACATTACTTTTTATAATCGCTTTTGCCTTTTCAATATCATTTCTGATTTCTTTTGCATTTTGCGGACAATTCAAAAAACAATGTCCACACAATATACAGTCTTGGCTAATAATATTTGCTTGATTATCAGAAAAGCGAATTGATTTAACTGGACAGTGCCGTATGCATCTATAACAATTTTTGCAATTTGATTTTTTGAATTTTAAATAATCGTTCAATTGCTTCTTCCTCCATTTTCACAAACACACTTATGCGAGAACTCGTTTTTATGTATTTAATCTATTTAAAACTTCATTTTCAAAAAATGCTTTCGTATTATCTGCTCTTAACGAAAACATACGTTCATCTATTTTGACACAAACCCCTTCCATGCAATTCCCCATGCAAAAAGCGCCACAAAGCTCAACGGTATCGCCTAAATTATATTTTTCTATTAAACGTTGAAATTCTTCTACAATCAATCTAGATCCTTTTAAATGGCAGGAGCTTCCTATACAAACTGTAATTTTCATAAATTATCCTCCGTCTTATCTTGAACGATTCACATCAATGTAAAACTATTTGTATAATTTTTCTTTCAGATGCTTTGATAAGATAGCAAGCGAGCTTCCTATATTTTCATTCTGAACGATTACCTCTTTTGGAACATTTAAATTGATTGGTGCAAAATTCCAAATTGCTAATATACCACTCTCAACCATTAGATCGCATACCTTTTGTGCTTCGTAATCTGGTACTGTAATAATACCAATTTTTATTTTCATTCGTTCACATAAATTTTTAAGCTTGTTTATTGAAAAAATCTGCTTATTTTTTATCATTTTACCTATAATATCATCGTTATTATCAAACGCTGCTACAATATCCAAATTGTAATTAGAAAAACCATGATAACACAAAAGCGCACGTCCTAAATTACCTGCGCCTACAATTACAGCATTTTGGACATTGTCATATCCAAGATAGCTCTCTATATCCGAAATTAACTCAATTAATACATATCCTATCTTAGGCTTACCTCTATCACTGACAGATGCCAAATCTTTCCTCACCTGAACGTCATTTTGACCAAGAGCCAACGCAATGGAAGTTGATGATATGTGTTTCACACTATCTCTTTGCAAAGCCTTTAAATATTGCAAATAAATTGGCAAACGCTTTAATGTTTGCAGAGAAATCGGTTTCTTGTTCTCCATAAAATAATACTCCTTTTTTGAATATATTTATCAATTGGCAATATCACGCTTTATCTGTGCTCATCGCAGGAATACGGCTGCAATAGCAATGCCGTAGCCCTTTTGGCAAATACATCTAATTAGAGGTAAACAATTAAGAAGTTTTGCGATGAGTAAATGATTTATTACAATACATTTCAAAACTTTGCTTTGTTATGCATTAGATAAACCTATATCGATATTATATTATCGATATTAAATATTGTCAATGGTTTTAAAAATAAATTATATGAAGCATATTTCTCATGATATCATAAAACACTACAAAAAAAAACCTTATATCAACAGGTTTTCGTTAACATAAGGTTTTTTATCAACATGATTATTCCAAAAGCTTTTAAATAAAGTTTATTTATTGTTCGAAATCCAATACTATGCACATCTATCTATAATTATATCTGTCACCCGATTTATCTAAATGCTCTTTCATCGCCTTAGCTGCCGATTCCTTATCATGAGCCAGTATAAATCCGTATATTTTATGATGTTCCTCATATATTTCTTTCAATTGCTCAGCATTTACCATACCAGTTCCACTCACATGGCGCATTAAATTACTAATTGTTTGAATTAAGCTATAAATCACTTTATTCTGTGAACATTCAGCAATACAAATATGAAACTCTAAATCATCATCTAGAAACTCCTTAAAATTTTGTTGTAAATAAGCATTATGCATTTTATGTGTCACTTCAAAAAGTTTATTCAAACTTGCGCTATCATCGCATTCTGCTGCCAGTTCTGCCGTCTTGACTTCTAATAGATTTCGTACTGTCACGATATTATCAACTTGATTCCCATTCAAAAACAAAGACCAGGACAATGGAATAATAAAAAAATCTGACTCATCACTGCTAATAAAAGAGCCTTGTCCTGGGCGAATATCAATTAAACCCAGAACATCAAGTACTTTTAATGCTTCCCTAATTACGGATCTCCCAACATTTAATTTGTTGGCTAAGACGCGATCCGACTCTATTTGATCTCCTTTTTTTAATTTTTCATCAAATATCTGTTCCGCAAAATAGCTCGTGAGTTGATAAATTAACTGACCAATATTGCCTTTTTTAGCATTCATATTCCGAATGCTTTCCGTATCAATGGTGCTTGGAAGAAGAATCCTCACATTCTCTGAAAATTCCTCTGGAACCATGGAGAAAATCAACGGATCAACAGATAACTTTTTTGAAACAACATAGATAACTTCACTAATTCTGCTGCCACCCTTTGCTTCAAGATTTGATAATGTCGAAATACTCATTGTTGTCTTTCCATTTTCATCTGTCAAAAATTGATTGATAAACTCTTTCTGTGTTAATCTTAAATACCTTCTCAGAATTTGTATATTTTCCTTTTTATAGGAAGGATTTAATAGTTCATTGTTCATATAACTCTCCATTTCTCCACTGATTACTCCCAATATTAGTCAGCATATTCTATTTTTAAAGATTAATTTTCTTTTCTTTGATATTATTTATTTCGTTGTAATATAAACACTTTAAAAGGGGAGAATAGCATAGCTGCTACAATTAGAATGAATCCGCTCAAGCATAATTCCTCATTTGTTTTGTTTAAACCAAATAATATCAATACAAATGCAATTATAATAATAAAAAATGCAATTGTCAATTCACCTTCTAATGTTTTAAAAAATGTTTTTTTTTCCACTTGTAATTCCTCCTTATGCAAATATGATTGTAAAAAATAATATGATTCCTACAAGTATTGCCGCCGATAATGTAATTGGCATGATTTTTTTAAGAACCAAACCTTCTTTACCTAGGATTTTTGCGGTGGTTGTACCAAGGATAATATTACCTGGACAAATTGTATTTCCTATTGCACCTCCGGCAGTTTGGGCTCCAAGAATCGCAGCTGTTTTCAGCCCTAACAAGTTTGCTGTAGTAATTTGGAACTCACCAAACAAGATATTTGACGCCATATTGCTACTTGTCATAAAGGCACCAAGCATACCTACTACAGGTGCAAGAACTGCATAACCGGTTCCTAAGACATTTGCAATACCATTAGCCAGAACCATTGTCTGACCTGTTCCACCCATTATTTTGGACATAATGATGAAACCAATCACAGCAATACCAGAAGGCACGGTTTTCTGTATAGATTGTACAAAAACAGCTCTACAGCCACCCGCCTTAATCCATCCATGTTTTCTAAAATACAAAAGTCCTACAAGTGATGCAATCAGAAGAAACATACTTGCATGTGTAAATGGTGATAATGGTGAAAAGCTTGCCGATGCTTCATTCACAAATCCATATGCCGTAGAAGTCTCCGGAAATGCTAGTCCAAATGAGAACTGTCCCAAAAATGCTTTAATTGGTGCAATCAAAAGAACCACAAGAGTAATAACAGTTAAGATCGCATATGGAAAAAACGCTTGCACAAGTGACATATTTTGAGTTGATTTATCAGAATTGTCTTCTGTAAATTCACGGTTCATAATACGACTATCTTCTACACTCCACTTATCCTTGTATATTTTTGTTCTTCCAAGTACAAATAAAACAACTAATGAAATACACGCAGGAATAAAACAAGCTATTGTGGTATTGATCTGCGTGAGAATTAATTGTCCACCACCCTGAATCAATGATATAATCAGTACTGCTGGAAGCCCCTTTTTTAACGCTTTTCCTTTTCCATAGAACCAGCAGATAGCAAGCCCGGTAATCACATTCCAAACCCAAATAAATATAGCTGCCCAAAGTGCTGTCTGTAAATATAATTCAGTACCTGGTTCCAATCCGGCGGACATGGTAAGCGCATCCCATGCAACTGCAAGCGTTCCAAACGTATTTCCCCAAGCATGTCCTATTAATGGAATAATAACAGCCCAAAGTGGAAGCACTCCAATTCCTACTAACAATGGCGCACCAACTGCAACTGCAACACCAAATCCTGTAATTCCTTGCAAAAAACTTTCAAACACCCATCCCATTGCTATTACAAGCAATAATTCGTTGGGTAATAATTTTTGCATACCGTTTCGTATTACAAGAAATGCTTTCGCTTCGTTCGCAACTTCATATAATAAAATAGCGGTCCATACTATAATAAGTACAACTAATGCACTCCAAATTCCTTTGGCACTTTCCGAGGCCAGAAGTTTAATATCGGCCTTATAAAACGCAAGTCCTGTAAACACTGTTATAAGCAACCCTATTGGTGCTGCTTCCGTTGCTCCCCATTGAAATTTAATCATCAATACTAGTAGAACAACAATCGGCAAACATGCCATACTCCACATAAACAGATTTATTGGTACATTCATATGATATCTCCTTTAGTTATGTATCACAGTTCCTGTTTTTCCAGCTATTCCTAATGCTGCTTTATCCAGTAACGTAATCAGGGTATGTCTTTCTTCACCTGATTCCGCAAATTTAATCGCAGCTTCAATCTTTGGTAACATAGAACCTTTTGCAAATTGTTCTTGTTTTATATATTCCTTTGCTTCCAAGACAGTTATATCTGATAACCATTCCTGATTTTCCTTGCCAAAATTAATCGCAACCTTTTCCACTGCTGTCAATATAATCAGATAATCTGAGTCTAACTGCGATGCCAATAAGCTGCTGACATTATCTTTATCAATAACCGCATTGACACCAACTAATTTACCCTCTCTATCTATAACGGGAATTCCACCTCCACCGCATGTAATTACTATATGTCCGGCATTTAATAAAGTCTTTATTGTTCCCAGTTCTATTATGCGTTTTGGCATGGGAGAGGCTACTACGATTCTGTAGCCTCGACCTGCATCCTCAATACATTGAACTCCCTTTTGTTCGTTTAATTGTGCTTCTTCTTTTGTTAAAAAGTTACCAATAGGTTTCGTTGGATTCTTAAACGCTTCATCTTTTGAATCCACTTCTACCTGGGACAAAATGGTTGAAACTTTTTTGGTTATGTTTCGACAATAAAGCTCATATTTAATTGCATTCTGCAAATCAATTCCAATAAATCCCTGACTCATAGCAACACATGTTGGTAGTGGTGTTTCTTTATAATTCTCATGAACTGTAATCAAATTATTCATAGCCGTCTGGATCATGCCAACTTGGGGTCCATTACCATGCGTAATTATAATCTCCATATCCTGTTCAACAAGATCAACAATTACTTTTGCTGTTTTTGCAACCGCCTCTTTTTGCTCTTCATAGTCCTTACCAAGTGCATTTCCACCAAGAGCAATAACAACTCTTTTCTTTTTCATAGAATCCTCTCTTCTCATCTATATAGAAAATCCTAACTTTTCAGCATATGCTTCAATTGCTTTTTGGAAACATTCAATTGGAGGGTGTACTGTTCCAGCACCAATTTGTCCATATCCTGCAATTTTATGTGCAATACCTGTATTAATAACTGGTGTAATACCCTTTTCTACCACAAGTCTTGCATCAATTCCTAAGCATATTCCTTGAAAATTCCAGTTTGGAATAATAAAGTTTGGATTTCTGTCAATGGTGATTTCTGTCATATCTGTACTTGTACGTAGTGCATCTTCATATCCACCAGCTCCAACAAATCTTGTTACGGCTGGTGCCGCAATCATAGCCATAGCACCCACACCAAACGTTTCTGTAATGGCACTGTCTCCCATATCTGGGCAGGCATCTTCTCCATCGTAACCTGTAAAATAAAGCCCCTGAGGTGTGTTAACTTGTCCTGTAAACCACTGATCGCCCATACCACTGATTCGAATACCAAATTCTACACCATTTCTACACATAGCAGTTACCACGGTTCCATCTTTTATCATACGTGCTGCATCCATCACAGCTTTACCAGTAGCCATCATAATATTTAAGAAGAACTGGTCTGTATCTGCAAGAAATTTCATTACATCATAGCGATCTTTGTCATCCATATTTAGTTTTGTAATAATTGGACTCATTTCTTTTAAGAAAGCTAGTGATGCGGCTATATTTCTCTGGTGGAATTCATCTCCCATTGCAATCGCTTTTGCTATCATTGGATTTACACTTAGTCCATTATCCATGGTTTTAATCGCTTTACTTAAGGTTGGTCCAAGTACATTTTTCATCCACGTAAGTCTGTCAACAACTTCGTGTGAATATGCCCCAAAACGCAAAACTTTACCAATCCCTTCATTCAACGTACAATACGCTTCGTTACCATCTGTCATATTCTTAACTACGAATACGGGCATATTCGCCGAAGTAATTCCTCCCATCGGCCCTACCGCGTTCACATGGTGGCAAGGGATGAATTTTACTTCTCCAGCTTCTAATAAATTTCTAGCGTCCGTTTCATTTTCTGCCCATCCCTCAAATAAACTTGCGCCAATACAAGAACCCTGCATCGGATTTGGCATGCTTTTGTAATCAATCGGAGGACCTGCATGTAAGATTACTTTTCCCTCATTTAGCTCCTTGATTACGCTTTTTGCTGGAACCACATCCATAATTACCGGTTGTGTTGCCACTATTTTTTCAATCACTTTTCGGTTCGCATCATCAATATCGATTGACTCATAGTTTCTGAGAAAATTTAATGTTTTAATAAGTTTGACATCTCCACCTGCTGGTGGCATCCAGTCATATTGAACCACTTCGCATCCAAATTGTTCTATGACATCTGAAAAACTCTTGAGTCCAATGTTAATTACCTTTGGTTTTTCTGAAAGCATTTGGATTAATTTTTTTGATGTTTCCACTTTCTCAATTTCAGAAACTGTCTTAGGTAAAATCTTTTTCTCTGGTTCTTGAAAGTCCAGTCCAATTGCCAAAATGGCAGTGTGAACAGCAAGTTTGTTCGTTTCACATACTATAACTCCAGCGTTTTTTAATTTGTTAACTGCTTTATCATAGCCTTGAAAGTCACTTCTTGTCCCACATACGGTTGCAACAAAGAATAATTTTCTATTCTCTGCTTTTGCCTTGTCACGCAATTCAATTATGGAGGGAAGTAAAGCTCCTGCCATATCCTCATGAGAACCATAGCCAAGCATAATATCTAATAAAATCACTCCGGTAGATTCATCATCAATTGCTTCTTTCATGCACTCAATTCGTTTTGCCGGGTCAATCATTGGATGAGGCTTACCCTGTGTGTAAACATCATCGCCAAGATCAACTACAACATGTCCCGCCGTGGTAAGCATGAAACCATCCACTTTTTCTGGTGGCACCTGAATATTCAGAGCGTCTTTCATCAGCATGGCTGCTTCTCCTGCTAAAGTTCCTCCAGAATAATATGCCTTAATTGTCTTTTTCTCTTCTGCTTTGAAGCACTTGCTCCTGTCAATTATCACTTCAGGTGTTTTAATTTCTTCACCTCTTACAAGGCTTACTGCAAGACGAGCTGCTTCATCTAATGTATATGTATGATAGAAATTCTCTTCGTGGTATTCTGGCTTCTCTCCCAAAAACAACGTAATAACTGGTTTTGTAAAATTGCTTAATCTGTTATAAATCTTATCGCGTACTGCTTTTGCTGGCGGTTTAGAAATGATAATTAATACTTTCACACTTACATCGCTTTCCATCGCCTCAATCATATCTAACATCGTGATACCGCCAACGTATGTTGACAAATCACGACCACCTGTTCCTATTGCATTTGTAACACCTGCACCAAGTCTATCAATGATTGTTGTCAATTCCTGAATTCCGGTTCCCGACGCTCCTATTATTCCGATTGGACCAGGTGCAACATGATTTGTAAATGCAATTGGTACACCTTGGATAATTCCGGTTCCGCAATCTGGCCCCATAACCGAAAGCCCTTTGCTATGTGCTTTTTGCTTAATTTTTATCTCATCATCTACGGTAACGTTATCACTGAACATGAACACATTTAATCCTTCATCTAACGCCCGTTCTGCCTCAAGAGCCGCATATGCTCCTGGAATAGAAATAACAGCTAAGTTTGCCTGTGGAAGTGTCTCTAATGCCCTTTCCCAAGATTTAACACTCACAGCCCCCTCTTCCTTACTATTTCTTGTAGACTGTTTTTTAAAAAATTCTTCTACTTCTGTCATTATGGTATCTGACAAAGTTTCATCCTCTATGTCAGCTACAACAACCATATCATTAGCTGTAGCACTTTGTAATTTTTCTGTATCAAGTCCACTTTGTTTATATATGTCCTTATTGGCAGGTGTCGCCATCATAATAGAAACCTTTTTGACACCTTTAATTGCAGAAATTTGATTTGTAAGTAACATCAAAACGACAGAATCATGATAACTTCCCTGTTTAACAATTGTTTTTAACATGATAATTTCCTTTCTTTAATCTGCAAATCTGTTTTTATTGTCGTAACGATCATAGTGTATCTCTTCACTCTTCAAGTAATCATAAATTTCATCTACAATATTAATTCCACCTGTTGCATAATATTGATCCCTACGCATCGCGGCTCTTTCCCCTGGATAATATACCTTTTCATTTCCTGGTGCTGGTTGCATTCCATTCAGTTCATCTAATACCGTTGACATATTTTTCTTGAATTCATTAATATCCGTAAATCTTGATGGATCCATTACAATATGCATGTGTCCTAGATTTCTTCCTTCTGACAAATCGTGATACATAGAACTTACATGCTTTCCAAATGGTACTCCAAGCAGTACTCCTGAGAAAACATCCACCATCATCATCAGTCCATAACCCTTTGCTCCTGAAATGGGTACCAGCGCATTAACAAGATTCGGATCTGTTGTTGGCAGCCCTTTTTCATCTACCGCCCATGTTGATGGAATTGCTTCATGTCTGGAACGTTTGTCCAGAATTTTTCCCCACGCTTGTACGGTAGTTGCCATGTCAAACACCACTTTTCTGTCATCAGCCGTTGGCGCTGCAAACGAAATAGGATTGGTTCCATAGTAAGGTTCCGTTCCGCCATACGGAATTGCCATAGGATCTGACTGGCAAAATGAAATTGCTACCAATCCATTCTCTGCCGCCATCTCTGTATAATATCCAATAGCACCGCTATGTGAAATATTTCTAATTCCAACAACTGCAATTCCACTCTCTTTCGCCATTTCTATCGCATGTTCCATTGCCAATGTTGCCGCAACATATCCGCATCCGTTATCTCCCTCAAAAATAGCTGAACAAGGTCCTGTCTTTTTAAATTCGAAATTAGGATGAATCGTTATTCCTCCTTTTGCAATTCTTTCACTATAGTATTCAACACGAACTGAGCCATGAGAGTGATACCCCCTTTCGTCCGACCAAGTCAATACTTCTGCTGTCATATCTGCGTGTTTTTCTGTTAATCCAGCTTTCATTAATTTATTTTTCATTAAACCTTTTAATTCATCTCGTGAAAGTTTCATAGTTTCCATTTCCCTTCTAGTTTTGTTTTATAACTGTACATCTCTGTTACAATCTTTTGAGTAAATATAGGTAAAGTCTTCATCTTTTCCTACTGCATAGCATGCCTGTGGACAATATGCATCCAAAAACATATAATCTCCTTTTTGGGTTGGAATCCAGTCACCATCCACATAATACATACCTTTTCCCGACAAGAAATACATTCCATGTTCTTGAACATGTGTTTCAATATATCCATGAGATGCACCTAAGTGAAATTTTAATATATGCATATTCATATCAAATCCAAAATTATTAGCTGCCGGAAGAAAGTCTTTAACATAACAATTCTCCATTCCTTCATACGGAATCCAAGGAAGATCTTTTGCATTACCTATTACTGCATTGGCACTATAACCTTCAATCTTTTCATATTTACGTTTATATAGATAAATTTTAGCTGGTGCACTACTTTTATTTTCAAAACATAATTCTTTTCCTGCTGGTGAAAATATATAGCCCTCTTTTGTAAGTACTGCATTCTCATCTGTATTCCAGACAGATATTTCACCTTCTAATACATACAAAAACACTTCTAGTTCCTTTCCTCCAATGCCTTTTAAGTTCTTACCGTCTTTATCTACAGTAATCAGATAATCCACAAAAGATGCTCCCATTGCTGGAGACGACATGATTGTAATAATACAGTTCTCATATCCAGGAATACTATTTTTAACCAATCCGTCTGGTTCAAGTAATACATAATTTCCTTTTTTAACAATAGAACGTGTTTCCAACAAACCTTCTCTGTAACCAATTTGATTATTCATGTAACCCATAACAACGATACCTCTTTTCTTATTTTAGATTTATAAGCTTAAATATAATTTCGTTTTAAGCTTTCTTGGTCAACCAGTTTTTATATTTTCATTATGACAACAATCAGCCTGCTTTTCAATTGGCATTTTTGCTAAAATGGTTCGCTTATTTTTGTTACAAATATACTTATTTTCATTAAATATTGCTGTTTTCATCTTTTTTTCAATGTGATATACTATGATTAGTTATAAGTTTTTTCTAATTATTTTAATTATTTTTTACTATTTATCCAAGAATATTAAATTAAATTCCGTTGTCTAATCAACCACATTTTAATTTTATTTTCACTGTTATAAAAGGAGGATTCGATCATGCTACAAACGAAAGACATAGCATTAGGCAATACTTTATACGCAAAGTATGCCACCATCTATTTTGATCCTAATATAATCCATAAAGCTGTCATACTGTATTTCCACGGCGGTGGACTTTTGTATGGAAACAGAAACGATCTTCCAGAGTTTCATCTGAATACTCTTGTAAATTCGGCATATATTATTATTTCTTTTGATTATCCGCTTGCTCCTGCCGCTAAGATAGACGTAATTTTAGATGATATTTGTTGTTCTATTAATTATTATTATAAACATAGTAAGTTTTTGATTGGCAGTACACTTCCATACTTCTTGTGGGGACGCTCTGCAGGCTCTTATCTGTGTCTTTTGGCTGCATCTTGTGGTAAACTTATCTCAGCCCCTCGTGGAATTATTTCTTATTATGGATATGGTTTTTTATGCGACAACTGGTTTAATCATCCTAGCAATTATTATTGTCAATTACCTCGTGTTTCAGAAGCTTGCCTTTCAAAAATCTCATCAAAAATACATTCTCAAGGAAATTTGGATACTCATTATAGTACGTATGTTTATGCTAGACAAACTGGGAATTGGCTAAAATTATTCTTTGATGATCGTGAAAAATACTTTTATCTCAACTATACATTACGCTCTTGTACTTCCCTGCCTTGCCCCTTGTTCTGCGCACATAGTACCAATGATACCGATGTTCCTTTTACTGAATTTACTGAGCTTAGTCAACTGTACTCTGCTGAAAAATATATTACTTCTGGAAAGATTCATGATTTCGACAGAGATGAAACAGCTGCTTCGACATTAAGACTTTTAAATTCTACAATTCAATTTCTCGATAAACTTTTATAACTATGACCAATATATAAGCTTGAGCTTATCCTCCTGCACAGGGATCTTTTATAACAATAAACCGGGTTAAAATTCCTAGTATAGAAAGGAATGGGGTGAGATGCATATTGCACCTCCCCCCAACACATTAGCAGATAAGTAAACTTTCCTTATATGGTATTATATTCCTTTGTTACTAGCTTTTTATTCTTCCTCGGAAGCCAATTCAATCATTGTGCGGTATAAAACTTCTGTACCTGCCGCACAGTCTTCTGCCGTACTATATTCTACTTTGTTATGGCTGATACCATCTTTAGAACGAATAAATATCATGCCCATTGGACAAAAATCTGCAAACGTAGAAGAATCATGTCCTGCTCCACTTGGCATTCTAAATTCCGGTAAACCAGAATCTATGCACGCTTTTGCTATTTTATCCTGAATATGTTCTGCACAAGGCTTTCCTTCTGCATCTTTCATTAATACATTAAAATCAATTGTTACGTTACGTTTTTTGCAAATTGTTTCCGCTTGCTCTTTAATTTTTTCGTACATTTCATCTCTAAGCGCTGCTTTTTGATTTCTCATATCAATGCTAAATTTAACACATCCCGGAACAACATTTACGCCGCCTGGTAATGCTTCAATTTTTCCGACCGTTGCAACAGCTCCTTGATAGTTTTTGGCTTCCGACTCTATTGCAAGCATCACCTCTGAAGCTGCAGCCAATGGATCTTTTCGTAAATTCATAGGGGTAGTTCCTGCATGGGAAGCTACTCCGTTAATTGTAACTTCTCCACGAATTTGACAACAAATACCCGTAACTACACCAACCGCCAAGTTCTTGCTCTCTAATACGGCACCCTGTTCAATATGTAATTCTAAATGAGCTTTTGCATACCCCTTTGGCAGTCCTGCTTCATCTACATGTTCAGGGTCAATACCACATTCTTTTAAACATTCAATCACTGTTTTCCCATCTTTATCAGCATGTGTCATAATTCCTTTGTCATAACCACCTGTTAAATGTCCAGCCCCTGAATAGCTGCCTACGAAACGTGTCGCCTCTTCATCACGATAAGCCAGTACTTCGATTGGATGTTTAGCCTCAATTCCTTGTTCTGTCATAACCTGAACAGCTTCAATTCCACCAATAACACCAAGCCTACCATCAAACATTCCACCGCCATATACGGTATCAAGATGGGAACCTATCATAACGACTGATGCATTAGGATCTGTACCTTCTTTACGTCCAACTAAATTTCCTGCTTTATCCATATGTACGCTCATTCCAGCTTCTTCCATGTACTTTTGAACGAGAGCATGAGCTTCATTTTCCTCTGGCGAAAGTGCTAAACAATAAACACCATCTTCTGTATTTCCAATTTGTCCAAGTTCCATTAATCGATTAAAAATTCTATTTTGATTTACTTTCAATATTCTACCACCTTTGTCTCATTGTATACGTCTCTGTCCAGTTCACCAAGTTTACTAGATACCAGCATACCAATCAAAACATCTACGTCTACATTCATAATTGTTCTAAACATACCTGCGAACCAGTCAATACCAATCAATATTGCAATACTCTCAAGCGGTAAGCCAAGTGATGTTGCAAGAAAAGTGTAAGTAATTACCATGCCACCAGGAACAACAATGGTTCCCATACACATTAAGCACGATAAGAGGATAGCCATACCCATTTGTGAAGGAGTAAGAACAACGCCTGTTGCCTGGCTCATGAAAAAGATAGCAAGTACATAACACTGTACTGCACCGCAACTGTTCATTGACATCGTAATTGGACCTGTAAAATCAGCTACTTTACGACTTACCCCAAATTTTGTCACAGCATCTTCAATTTTTGTCGGAAGACAGATTGCAGAAGAAGTTGTTGTTAATGCCATCATTGACATTTTGCTATATTTCTTTGGCATCTTAAACAGGTTTACTTTGCATAGCATTGCTGTAAACGGAACATAAAGTACAAATTGAATGATATCGCCTATCAATAGCGCACCTAAAAATTTGCCCATTGGGATAACTACTTTGAATCCCGTTGCACCTGCAACATTTGCCAACAAACAAAAGATACCAACCGGAGCAATCTTCATAACTATTTTAATAATATTCATTACAATCTGATTAAATCCGGTAATAAATTCGATCATGTTTTTGTTGCCACTTTGACGTGTATAAGCTCCCATTGCAACGCCAAAAAATAATGCAAACACAATACAAGGAATCATAGCGCCCGATGCCATAGAACTAACAACATTAGTAGATACAAAACCTAATAGTGTCTCCTGCATAGAAGTTGTCTCTACCGCCTCATATGTTGCGCTGGCATCTGTAATAGTAATACCTACTCCTGGTTGAATAACCTGTGCAAGCATTAGCCCAATCGCAGCTGATACTAATGTGAATCCAATAATCCATTTAAATGTGTGGAACCCCATCTTTCCAACACCTTGTCCATCTCCGCTCCCAACCGCTGCAGACACAGAAGTCATAACCAAAAGTACAACCGACATTTGAATTAAACGAATAAAAATGTCTCCAATAAATTTTAAATTTGCCGCCCACTCTCCAATTAAAGAACCAAATACAATACCACCAACAGTAGCAATTAAAATTTGTGTAGTTAAAGATATGGATAAACTTCTTTTCTTTGTTGTTTGTTCCATCCTTTTACCTCTCCTTTGTTTTTAATTATTTCAACGCTTCTAAATATGAGTTTTAACTTGCCTCCTTGTCTATATTATTCGTTTTGTAAAATAAAAATAATTTAAAAAATATGTTTCCGGTCGACCTTTTTTTAATCTATGATTGTATCTTAAACTATACAATAAAAAAGCACAATATGAATATATGATAAAAATACCATTAATAATTTATTGATATTGCACAAATATTTTGATTATTCTATGATTTTATTAAGCTAATTTACGTTTTTATTTATTTGGCTTTTTGAAAATATTCTTTTTTTTACAATAGGTTTACCAGTTTTTAGCAACTATATAATTAAACAATATGTAGTACCTATGTTACCATTCTGCCCTATTTTTATACCGTCAAATCCAATTTTAAAAAAGTTATTTGATATTTAAAGGATAGCCTTTTCGCAAAAGACAATCCGTCAACCAAGATAGGGTGACGAAATCATTAACGTGAGAAAAAATTCAGATTAAGGGAGATAAAAAGATACATAATAGACGAAAATCACATTATATCCACAAAAAAGAAGCCGAATGGAAAAGTCCTTTTGAAAACAGAACAAACAATACCCATTTCTAGCTTCTTTTTTCTTTTTATATTGTAAATAAACTTAGAATCCGCATCAACTTTTAATTAAAAATTGCTACTTGATTATTATAGCAGCACAAAATATATGGGCATACTTTAATTCCCATTTGCACAACAATATACTTGCAATGCTGCTGCAACACCATCACCGGCTGAAATTTTAACATTATTTTTCAAAAGTATTGCTTCTAATGCTCCCAGCGTAAAAAGAATATTCCTTTTTTGACTTGAGTAGCCCATATTACCTATACGTATTACTTTTCCATCTAACGGTCCAAAAGATGTAGCCACTTCAATTCCAAAATCATTTAGCATTTCATATCTTAAGACTTTTCCATCAATTCCTTCTGGAATTTCTATTGCTGTCACAACTGGCATTTTATTTTCTAAATCGCCAAAGATTGAGATTCCCATAGCTTTTAATCCAGCACATAGTGCTTTATCATTTAATTTATGACGCAAGAAACGCTCTTCCAAGCTTTCCATTAGCACACACCTTAACGCTTCATGTATTGCATACTGCATACTAGTGGCTTCTGTATGATGATTCAAATGGCGTGGACTCCAGTAATCTTGCAATTGTGCAAGATCCAGATAATTGCTTGGAATTTGAGGAAGCTTTCCATCTATATCCTCTACTGTGCGAATACCCTTTTCTACCTTTTTTCTAGACAGAATGATTTCTTCAATTGCTCTATTATAACTAATCAGGGCAGAACCTGACGGTGCTGATATACATTTTTGTGTACCTGCTATACAAGCATCAATATTCCATTCATCTACTTTTACTTCTGCTCCTCCTAGTGTTGCTACCGTGTCAACAATCAATAATGCACCATGTCTCTTACATATCTTTCCCACTTCATCTAATGGTTGCATCATAGATGTTGATGTTTCTCCATGAATACACGCAACTGCCTTATAGCTTTTCTTTTTCAATTCCTCTTCAATCTGTTCTGGAGCAAATACTGTTCCCCATTCAGTTTCAATCAACGTAACATCTGCATTGCATCGTTCCAGAATTTCCGCAAGCAGGTAACCAAAACGTCCAAAAGCAGGAATTAGAACTTTATCTCCTGGACAAATTGCTCCAGTCAGAACAGTCTCTAAGCCCCCTCTTGAAGTTGAATCTACGACAAAAGTTTGTGTATTTTTTGTCTGAAATACCAAACGAAGCATCTCTTGAGTTTCTTCCATTAGACTCGTAAACTCGGGATCAAACTGTCCTAATATATGTGCGGACATTGCACGTAAAACTCTGGGATCGGCTTCTACTGGCCCTGGACACATCAACATTCTGGGAGATGGATTAATTTCTCTAAAATTCATAATTTTATCCTCTTTCTTAATTTGTAACTTAGCACATCTACACTACACTATTTTATATTTAATTTACATTTATGTATGAGCCAACCTAAATCTACTTTAAACATTTTTTCATTTCGTTTCTATTCTTGTAAAGCTTCCCATCCATGCTGAATCTCTTATTTCGCTATAGTTTAAAAAGAATTAAATGAATAAACACTATTAGTAATTTATTTTCCAAAACAATGGTCAACCATATTTTAATATATGATTTTATATTAAAATATAATTTTGAAAAATACAATATCAATATGTGCTAATTTTATTTTTTATTCTTCGTTACTAGTGCACAATACACAACTTTTTTTAAAACATTTTTGGATTTAATTCCCATTTTTATCTATTTTTTATTTTTATCTTGTAACAATTATTTATTGTTTTTAAAATTATACAAACCTTTTTTTAATCCTTGCGATATTGAATGATACATAGTATTCTGTTACTATAAGATATCATTTTTGATTTGCTCAAACATAAATTTTAATTGGGGGATTTTAATATGAAATGTAATATAACTGATTTATCAAATTACGCAAATGCCATTTTAAGAGGTAATTATGATGCAAGTATTCATTCTGTATACAATAAAACGATAAATCTTATATTCGGTAAGAAACTTCTTGCTATACAGGTCAGTCGATCTCCATTATCACCAATCAGCCTTATCACAAATATCACGGAAAACGAACTTTTCTCTATGCATATTGATCATAGTGATCAAGTTAACATTCTTTCTGATGGGCTTAAAATTAACTCTCATTTTTTTGTATTTAAAAAGGCACAGATTCATGATTTAGAATTAAAAACTGTACTAACAACTTTAGAACTTAATAATTTAAAAAAACAAATTACAACTATGATATCTGCCTCTGAAAATCTTGGTGGTTTTGAGGCCATTTCAAACAATTCTCCACTAGTAGAAGTAACACCTATTCTAAAAGTTGCCAAATCTCACATGAATGCTTGCCTTAATTTATTAAACAAGCAGTGTTACGACGATGCAGCTAAAGAAATTGTTAAATTAATTGGACTTGGTATTGGCTTAACTCCAAGCGGAGATGACTTTCTTTGTGGTTTATTAGCAGGTATGCATCTGCTGAAAAGAACTGCTGCTTCTATTGCATTTGAAGCAGCAGTTCAAAAAAAAGTCTATCAAAGCCTAAAGAAAACCAACGATATCAGTGCTGCTTTTTTAGAAGCTACACTAAATAATAATTATAGTTACGCAGTCAAGATGTTGACAACAAACGTTTCATATCAGGATATCTATCAAGCATTTTGTTCCATCGGTCATAGCTCTGGAATTGACACGCTTTGCGGCATACAGTTTGTATTGGACAGTTTTGTAAAGTAGGAAATATAGCATAACTGTTTTCTTAAAATTACTAATTAAGCTTACTAGCCTTTTCACTGCTTTTTAATACTCACATTCATCCTGTGCCAGTCTATCCTTTAAATACATGTAAATTTCCATAACAGAATCCTTTGTTAAAGCTTTGTAAATCTGAATATACTGATTATTTTCACAATTAAAACAGACTTTTTTATTTTCTTTTTCACTTTCAAATAGGATCTCAATATCTGCATCGATAAGCATATCTTCTGAAAGTTCAGGTGGAACGGCTATCAAAATACCATCACTTTGTTTGTCATAAGTCTGCCAGTAGACAAAATCCAAAATCTTTTCAATATACCTTTTTTTTGACAGTTCTTTCGGTATATATTCCAAATTATACAAAACACTTTCCGTTAAAAAACTTACAGTATAGATGTTATAACTATCCTCATGAAAAGCTTCTCTTAATTCAGTTAATAACTTAATTTCATCAATATCAGTATCTATGGTGCATTTTATAACTGGTATAGTAAAATCATTTTGGGCTTCCTTGCTATGAATAATCTGCCTAATTCTTAGGTCTTTTGGGCTGATGATATATTCCGGCACAAAATGGTGGCCGTTTTGATGAATTTTTATCTAACTCTATTCTTGTAATACGCTCTACTACCTTTAAAAGTCCTTTGTTCATCTTTTTGTTCATCATCGTTATTCTACCTCCTGTTTTAGTATTTTTGCTAAACATAGTAACATGGCGCACAATATCATTGCACTTGACATAAAGTATACACATACTGGATTAATTTGCACAATTAATAATATAACTATCACGCTGTTTTCCAATAATATAACCAACCTTGCTAATTTTTTGGATTCTTTCAATTCACGTAAATTCAATTGCATATTAGGATGATTTAAAGTCCCAATTGTCATAACAATTAAATCTGATATTATAACCATTACAGTCCATAATACAAAATGATTTTGAAAAAAAATATATCCCTTTGCTAATGCAATATAGGTCAAAATTGTAAACAAATAGCATTGTCCAAATGTATCTGCATGGTATCCTCCAGTTCTTTGCCTTAAGGATAGGAAAAAGATTAAAAAGAATAAAGTCGGTATAAATAATTGCAATATTGCACTTATTATAAGTATTGTGGTAACGGTTATAAACCTTTCCGATATTATAATGAAAGCATATATATAATGATCCATTCTATTCCTGACTATCAGTTTTTCCTCTACCATTTGACTTACCAAAACTTTTGCTATCTTTTCAATCATTTTTTCCTCCATTTGTACGAAGCCCCCACTTAACGTACGAAAGATGTGAAAGTTTTATTACACCTCCTGACTTAAGTATATAAAAATACAAAAAATAATCAATTAGCCTTGCAGAAAATGACTATTTTCATCAGAAAATATACACCTAAAAGGCTACTACATCTTATATATGCAGAAGCCTTTTCTAACAATTGGATGGTATAATAATTGAAAAATAAAACTCATTTTGATTATTATTAATAATATAGGAACCATTGTATTTTTCTATTGTAATAATAATGTTTTTTATTCCGTTTCCATGCTCCTCCTTATGTTCCCACTTTGTGGTTTTTATTTCTCCGTTGTCAATATCAATGGGATCTTGATAAGTATTTTTTACTGAAATAATAATGTTGTCTTCTTCCATAATCAGCTTAAGCTTTAAGATTCTTTTGTCAATACACCTTTCACATGCTTCAAGGGCGTTATTCAACAGATTTGATAGAATAATAACCAAATCCTCATCACTGATTTGTATTTTGGAAAGATCATTAATTTTAAATACAAAAACAATATTTTTTTCAATCGCTTCTTGATATTTTGTATTCAATATCGCATTAACAATTACATTGTTTGTATCAATTGCGTCCAATTCCCGGCTCAAATTACCTCCGATTTCCTTAACATAGCATTCCAGTTCACTATATTTTTTATTTCTGATCAAAGACTCTATGCAGATAATCTGGTTTTTGTATTCATGTGTTTTTCTTTTCTGCTTATCAAAATTTTCTGATATAGACTGATACATAGAAGTCTGATTTTTCACTTGCATTTCAAATATGTTATTCTGATGAATCTTTAATTCTCTTTCTATTATATCAGCCACCAGATAAAAGACTGTTATATTCATACCAATTAATCCAAGAGCTATAATAATTAGTACATTAGCCTGTTTTTGGTTTTCAATTGTCCCAAAACTCGAAATCATAGCTGTAATCGTGCCAATTGTAAATATTGGAAAAAATAAAAATCGAAGCCACTCCCAATCTCCTAATATTTCAGTTGATACATTACTAATATTTTTTTTAATTGCGATAACTAATAAAAATAGAGATATTTTACAAACTACGATAACCAGATTACTACTAGTCAAATAATGTCTTTCTAAAATGCAGTTATTCAAAGAGAGAACTTTAATAATGGAGTAGGATAAATAATCTCCTACCAATAGTAAACTTTGGAACAGCACAGACAAAACCACCGCCGTTTTAATTCTTACATTTATGTAATTATAGAAAACAAGCGCAATAAAACTAATGACCAATACCTGTTTTATTATGAAAAAATCTGCAAGATATACAGCACTTAAATAAATTATAAAAATCATTAACGTCAATTGACCATAATATTTCCATACGTTATGCTTGGAACGTTTATCTCCAAAGGCTTCAAAAAATATTTTACAGCAAAAAGTCTCTAGCACTACAATTAAAAAACTTTGCAAATATAAATACATTTATATTTCTCCTCTATATGATATAAACATGTCTCTTACACTTTTATATCTGGCCTTTGGTACAATTAATTCTACTCCATTGTTTAAGATAGCTTTATAGCCTGCAATACCTTTAATATATTTGATGTTAACAAGATAACTTTGGTGAATTCTGATAAATCCGTATTTAGCTAAACTTTTTTCTAGTTCATTCAATCGATTATACATTGTATAAACTTTCATCTCATGTTCCATAACATGAAATTCTAATTTATGTAATCGACTTTCAATATACAATATTCTTTCCAAAAATAATTCTCTGGTTCCTTCCATAAAATCAAAATTCTTCTTCACAACACGATAATTCATCTTGTCTATGATTGCTTCCATACATTCACTAAGAGTGTTCTCAAAATTAGCATTATCCTTTAACAAATAACGTATTGCATCCACTTTATAGCCCTCTAAAGTATAATTTACATACGCAGTTACAAAGACAATAAACATTTCTTTACTGATATCACGTATTTTCTTAGCTGTAAGAATACCATCCATTTCTTTCATATTAATATCTAAAAAGACAACATTATATCTTACCATCTCTATTCCAAGCTCAATAAACTCTTTGCCTGAGCAAAATGTATCAACCTCACATAATATTGCTGCTCTTTTCAAATAATGAAAAATATAATCTCTTATACTTTCACAAAAATATTTCTCATCATCACAAATGGCTATTCTAAACATATGCCTCATACCCCCAAAAAAATTTCTTACATTAAAAAATTGCCGATATATATAGATATTTATCGGCAATTTTTTCACAAACCTTTATCTGCATTCACTCACTTATTCAACTTTCCTATCCACTTATGATTGATTTCATTTATCCTCTCATACAAAACAATCATTTCTCTTTAAATAAACCGCCACTGCTTTCCTATTTTCTGTTGGTTTATAAGATAATTTATTTGCCTGCAATTCAATTTCAACTGCACCATCCGAATATACCTCTTCCACTTCATATTCAAACTCTGTAGGAATATTAATCGTATACTTATTCTCCAAGTCACCATCAAAAACGTGGAATAATGCAAATGCATCACCATATTCTCCACTTCTTAGAATTCCCTGCCAACCTATCGGATGTCGATAGCTTAAAATCTCAGGTCCAAATCGATACGTATATCCATCTCGAATAATGGGTGCTATTTTTTTATAAAATGCAATACCACGATCAATGACATTCCACTGTTCTTCTTCTAATTCCATTATGTCACCAGATAAGCACATTCTTCCCAAAAAAGTGTTCGCAATCGAATATGCAATACGTTTTAAGGAATCATCCTTTCGAATTACTGCCCATATTTGGCTTTGCCTTGGTAAAATAGCACGATGTAAGTTTGCAGCTATGATAGGTATTTCTTCACATTCATGAGCATCCGAAAAAGATGCCATACTACAAATGCTCATCATCAAAGGATCCAAGCGGTGTCCGCCTGAAGCACAGTTTTCTAATAGAATACCAGGAATTTCTTTCTTTACTTTATTAATAAATTCGTAAGAAGCCATCATATTCTGACGCAATCCTTCTCCCATTGACTCTGCGCCATCACATCCCAGACCAATCGTATCATTATAATCGATTTTTAAATAGGAAAAATTATATTTTTGCAACATTTTAATCACTTTTTCCGTTAAATACTTTTCTACCCAAGGATCTCTCATATCCCAAAATCGCCTCATAGTTGTGGTCAAGGTCTTATTATCTCTTTTTAATAAATGTTCATCATTTTGGTACGCTTTCGAGGCAGAACCCACCGTTTCAATTTCAAACCAAATGCCAGGCAACATGCCAGCATTTCTAATTGCTTCTACTGTTTTATCCATTCCATGAGGGAATAAATCCTTAGATACCACATAATCACCCATAGAAATATCCCACGGTACTCCTGCTTCTTTATACCATCCACAATCAATTACAAAATATTCAAATCCTTTGCCTTTAATTGCATTTAAAATCCCCATTATATTATCATGAGAAGGGCAACCCCATGTTGTACAATATTCATTAAAAATAATCGGTAAACTACTCTCACGATCTACTTCGTTATCGAATAATCGATTTCCTTCTGATGTTAGTCTTTGCGATATTTTATCAATACCACCACCTTTACACACGGAAAGAATGGCATTAGGTGTTATGAATTGCTCTCCCACAGCTATTTGCTTGATCCAATGACCAAATTCCCTATCTGCCAAACCTCCAGAAATGGATAATCCATCATCCTTTCTATATAGTTCCATTTGCCAGGAAGCATTGTGCGCTAACTGAACTCCCCAAAATATATCGTTTTGGGTATCTTCAATTGCAAGATATGGAAAATAATGATTCACTGCCATAGAACCGACCTGGCCAAATCGCTCCGAACGAACCGCATGTCCTCCCCAAGAAGGTTCTAATTGAAAGTCTTCAATCGTGTTTGTTTCCAACCGTCCTTCCATACTCCATACACTACGCAATCTATATGCTTTTAATGTATGATAAGCATCTCCTGTCGTAAACGGAGTAATACCTCCAATTGAAAAACTTGAAATCATTTCCAATGTCACAATATCACTACTTTTATTATAAAATTTAGTAAAGGTATTCAAACTTTTACTATTTTTATACCAGGTAAGATAATGTTTTACTTCATAGCCTCTATCATCTTTTAAGGTAGTAATAATTTGATCTTTCTCTTCCATTGAATTAAATTTTTGCTCTTTATATTTTAACAGTGTAGTAGACTCACCTTGCCGCATCGTTACACCACCGGCATAACCGCCAAGATAAGTGTCACCAACAATTTTTAACTGTACTAGGGAATCCACACTTTGCTTCTTCTCATCCCAATTAACAATCTGTGTGTCAATCGGGACGAGCATCAACTCAACATTTTTTGTTTCATTGTCAATAAAATACATAACCTTCATATCTCCAAAAAGGTATTCGTTCAATAATATAACTTTCATTTTTACCTCCAATATACCGCACGGTATTATAACTACCTAAAAATCATTTTGTTATGTTTTTCTCCATTCATCAACCTTTCACCGCACCTACCGTCATTCCTTTTATAAAATACTTCTGTAAACTTATAAATAATAGAGCGATCGGAAGTACCGATATAATAATAGCAGCCATCGCAGTTGAATAATCACTTGATTGTGCTGAAAACAAAGATTGAATTGCCACAGTAAGCGTTTTTAATTGTTTTTTACTTACAAATAAACTTGCTAGCAGATAATCGTTCCAGATTTGAAATGCTTGCATAATAATTAATGTTGCCATCGCCGGTTTCAACATTGGAAGTACGATTGAAAAATAGGTTCGAATGATCGAACACCCATCAATTCTAGCTGCTTCCTCAAGATTAATTGGTACTGTTGACATAAAACTTGTCATCAAAAATACGCCAAAAGAAATTGCAGTAGCAATATACATAAAGATAATTCCAAATCTTGTATTTGTCAAATGAAGTTTGAATCCTATAATGTAAATTGGTAAAAATAATGCTTGATAAGGAATTAAAATACCTATAATAAAATAGACATAAAAAAATTTGAAAATTTTATGTTTACATCTAGCAATTGCCCAAGCCGTTGTTCCACACAAAACAGCTAATATTACAACACTAAGTAAAGTATATAAAAATGTATTGGTAAAAGTAGTTACCATATTTAATTTATCAAATGCTTTTTTATAATTTTCTAAATTAAAACTTTGTGGTAATGACAGTGGATTACTTAAATATAATTCCTTTTTAGTTTTAAAAGAATAATTGATAACAATAACTATTGGTATTATAAACAGTATTGCCATAATTGTCATAACTAACTGAACAAGCAATGTCGCCATCGTATATGGCTGCTTTGATATTTGATCTTTATCTTTCTTATTATTGAATGCCACTATGCTTGCACCTCCTTATTTTTCAATCCCTTTACTTGTACGAGCGCAACTATTAAAAGAACCAAAACTAATGTCACTGACATTGCTGAACCATAGCCATATTTACGTCCACTAATCGCTGTTGAATAGGTTTTGAATATAATTGAAGTGGAAGCTCTTCCTGGTCCTCCCTTTGTAGAAGATACCAATAAATCGTATACTTTTAACGATCCTGTTGTAATGCCTACCACGCATATCGTAATTGCTGGTGCCAGCATAGGCAAAGTAATATTAGAAAAACAACGAATTGCACCTGCTCCATCAACTTTTGCTGCTTCATATAGTTCTGCTGGAATTGATTGCAGCCCAGCAAGATAAATCAACATCCAGTATCCCATCCACTGCCAGTTATTTGCAATTAAAAGTCCTGACAGCACGGTACTTCCATCTCCAAATAATAAAAAGTTAATATGGGTTCCAAACAAATCATTGATCGCCGGAAGAACATTAGAAAACATACGAAGCCAAACAAATCCTACAATTACGGAACTAATTAAACATGGAATAAAAAAAGCTGTTCGATACAGTTTTTGTGCTTTAATCCCCCGATCAAGTGCAACTGCAAATAATAATGCTAATACATTTTGAATGATAGTATTAAAAAAAGTAAACCGCAGAGTAAACCACCAAGCATCTATAAATTCAGAATCTCTCATTAGGCTGATGTAATTTTGTAAGCCTACAAATGGCTTATCCTGTGTCATACCATTCCAGCTTGTAAATGAATATCTTATAGCCATAAACATAGGAATAATTAGTCCTATTGTAAATATAATGAATCCAGGTAATACTAATAAAAGGTACTGCCTAAACATATTTTTATTATAATTTGTCTTGTTTTGTTTGCTCATTTTATCGTCTCCTCATATGAAAGGCTTGAACCTTTTATTCTTATTTTCAGTTTATATAATGAGGCTGCCAAATTGTCTTGCAACCCCATTAAAATAAAAACGATTCTTAATTAACAATACTTGCTGCTACTCTGTCGTCCGAACACTTCAATGCTTCCTCAAATGTTATATCACCTTGTAACCATGCTGCAATATCTTTTGCATTTTCTTCCTGGAATCCACCCCAAGTAAGCTGATTATTACCTATTGTTACATCTACAATCATTCCATCTGATGCATATTTATCAATATCTTCTTGACTTGGATTGATAAAAGTAGGTGTTACATCCTTTAACATTGATGCTGTCCTTGTATAGTCATAAATCTCTGTTGCCAAATCTTTATCACCTGTTAATAAGTCTAAAACACAATTAATAGCATCTTGGTTCTTACTTGCCGCACTTGTCATGATTGTAAGGTTTGGTTCAAAGATTAGCTTTGAATCTCCCGTTTGATTCGGGAAAGGAAAAATTCCGAAATCAAAATCCTCATTAATATCTAAAAAGTTTTGTATTGACCATGAGCCAGATACCTTCATCGCCGCCTCACCTAATACCATCTTAGCGTCACAATCTGTCTGCTCTGTTGAAAAGGTATCAGGAAACGTATTATCAAATATTAACTTATTATATTGGTATGCCTGTTGATATTCTTTGCTAGTGGAAAATGATACTTCATTTGCTCTGAATTTATCACCCCATGTAGGTTCCTTGTTAAATACATCATTCATTGCAAACTGCATGGTTACATTACCAATTGACCAAGTATCAACCATGTGGCTGGCAAATGGTACAATTCCTTTTGCATTACAATCATCTATAATCACTTGCAATTCATCCAATGTTTTAGGAATCGTCCAATTATTTTCCTTAAACATATCCTTGTTATAATAAACGCCTTGGTACAACGCATTAAATACAACACCATACACATTATCATTATATGCAGCACTTTGATTTGCCGCATCTAATACTCTGCTAGTATAGGTGCTATCAATTTCTCCGAGAATACCTTGGGGGGCATATGTTCTTATATCCTGTGCTTTACCAATCATAATATCTGGTAATCCTGATTGCATATATTGCTGCATCTTTGGTTGGAAATCATTTCCCCAGTCAACACATTCCCAATTCAACTTAATATTAGGATATTTTTCTGCTAATGCCACATCAATCATGTCCTCAATACCAGCATCCGTTGAAGATTGTCCTGCTAATACAGTAAGCGTAACTAATTCATCCGGAGATTTTGTTGTAACTTCTGTTGATTCTGATGTTTCTGTCGTTTCTACAGTTGAATCATCGGTGGTATTTGGGGAATTGGAAGAACATGCTGACAACATCGATGAAGTCATTGTTGCTACTAATAGCAAGCTGAAAATTTTTTTCTTTTTCATAGATTTTACCCTCTCTTTTTCATAAATGTTTTATAGATACTCTAATTTTATCTCTCAATTGGATTTGTAAATAGGATTATTTAGAAAAAAGCAGTTGTACTATTTAGAGATAGTACAACTGCTTTGAATATAAGAGGTCTTACCTATTTTTTAGCCTTTCTATTGACTACTTTCCATTCGTTGATCATCTGCATAATGAAGCACATCCTCTAATGCTATCTTGCCCTGCAGCCACTCCTGCTGTTTCACTGCCAAATCGTTTTGAAATGACCATATCAACTCTTTGTTACCTGTCGACACATCCATCACTTGATTATTTTGTTCATACCAATTAACATCCTCTTCAATGCATCTTTGATATTTTGATTCAATACCCTTAATCGTTGAAAATGCTTGCGTAAAATCCAGTATATCTTGAATCAGCTCTTCATTTGTAACTAATTCTTCCAATATCTGGTCAATTAAATCATCGTATTGTGTAGTACTACTTTTCATAAAAGTCATATTTGTCTCTCGTAGTAAATTTGAATTACCTTTTTGATTAGGGTAGGGAAATATTCCATACTCCTGATTTAGATTCTCATTATATTGATTAATCAATTGCAATGACCATGATCCAGTCAAGTACATTGCTGCCTCTCCTTCAAAAAAACGCTGATCACATTCATATTGATCAATCATCATAGCATCGTCCCATGAATGAGCTAAAATGTTTTGATTTTGCAATAGGCAATCTTTCATTTGATTGTTATTAAAAAACGATTCTTCTCCTGTTCGAAATAGATCTCCCCAGTTTGGTCTATCTCTAAAAATATCGTTCATAAAAAATTGCATTGTCATATTACCAACCATCCAGCTTTCCCAAAAATGGGCTGCAAAAGGCGTTGTTTGATTTTTCTCTAATATTAATTCAATATCTTCAAGCTCTTTTCTGGTCGTTGGAGGTTTTAAGCCATAATGCTCAAAAATATTTTTATTATAGATTACTCCCTGATAGAGTACATTGTACGGAAGACCGTATACTACTCCATCTTTTTTTACTGACTGTAATGCTTCCTCCTTTATTCTTTTTGTACAATTTGTAGAAATTGGTGCCAGATTGCCTTCTGCTGCATAAGTTTCTATATCCTGAGCTTTTCCAACCATTATATCAGGTATATCACCAGCCGCAATTCGTACTTGCATTTGAGTATCAAATTTTTCTCCCCAATCCACACATTCCCATTCCAATTGTACATTGGGAAATTTTTCAGCCAAAGCCTCATCAATCATATCTTCGATTCCTGCATCTGAACTTGATTGACCAGCTAGGACTGTTATCGTAATAACATCTTCATTTGTCTCGCTTTCCACACTTGTTAGATTTTGATTTTGTAAATAACGCATAATACAGAACATACATATAATGAATAATATAGCAACAATCCAGTTTGCTAATTTTTTCAATATTAATCCTCCTGACACTTCTTGAGTTTATTCCTATATTCTCTAGGGCTTACTCCTGTCATTTTGCGAAATACACGGTTAAAATAAGTATAATCATCATATCCTACTATAAATGCAATTTCTGTTAAATTAATTTTAGAATCAATCATATATTCTTTTGCTTTATCAATACGCTTTTGAGCAATATATAACATTAAATTACTACCAATTTCCTGCCTGAATATTTTTGAAAAATATGAACTTTCAACATTAAATTTATTTGCTAATGAGGTTAGTGTCAATTCTTCAAAAAAGTTATTGTCGATATACTTTACGCACAATTTAACTACGCTTCGAATAGAACCGATTTCCGCTTCTACCTTCAAATCTGTTATCGTATCAATCATCTCTTCTAGTACTTCACATAAATTTTCTACCACCAAATTTTCTACCGTTTTAATTGCTAAGTCAATCATATTTTCCATATCGATTATCTTTCTGGGGGACTTTTCTTCGGAAATGTAATCAACAAATACATTGCATACACGTTTGACCGTCTGCTTTACTTCCAAAAAACTCCATCCGTTGATATCACAATATCTTAACCCAACTGTTTCAAATATGAGTTTCTTTACTGCTGATTGATTTCTAGTCCTTAACAAATTCTTTAATTTGTTTTCTAGTTCTTCTGACATTTGGTTGTTTACATCGCTTTTTATAGAAGAATTATCTTTCTCACATAAAATCATGACACTATTTTTCATATACTTACGTGTCATCAGCATCGTTATAGTCTCTATATAAGCAGTATGAATACTCTCAATTGAATACGAATGTTCACTAATTACAATACTGATTAATGTCTCTTGGTATACCTTAAAATAATTTAGTATTTGGTTCGCCATGATCCTCAATTTTGACTCTTCAAGCTCCGTGATAATTATAAATTCATTGGAACGAAAGATATGATTGAAAATAAGTAAATTCTCATATCTAGTTACATCCTTTATTTTCTTTTTTATGGAATAAGATAGCTGATTCATGTCATAATGATACTGCATCATCAATTCCTTAAGATTATGAATTTTAATTAATATTAAACTACAACCAGCAAAATCTATTTTACTATTCATCATAATTGTTGGCGAATACGCTGTCTCTTCTTTTTCTACAAGCAGACTTAATTCACGGTCTTGAATAAAGGAAGATGCTTTTAATATTTCATTTTTTTGTTCTTCCTGCTTTTTCTCTTTCTGCCTTTTATTACTTATTATTTCTAATGCCTTAGAAAGTGAATTTACTAAGTCTATTTTTGTAACTGGTTTTAATAAATAATTTATTGCTCCAGCTAGCAAAGTTGATTTTACATAATCAAAATTATCATAACCACTAATTACAAAAATTATAATATCTGTATACTCTTCCTTTAAAATTTTAATCAAATCTACACCATTCATAAAAGGCATATTAATGTCTGTAATTAAAATATCTGGTGTATTTTCTTTTACTTTCCTTAAAACATCCTCTCCATCTACTGCAGGCTCTAAAAATTCAATATTGTATTGTTTCCAATCAATCATGGTTCTCAATTTTTCTCTAGTCCAATATTCATCATCTGCAATCAATACTTTATATATTATTTTTGCCATGTTTCCACCTCTTCAACTTTTACTCTAGGGATGGTCAAATAAACACTAGTTCCATGATGTATGTCACTTTCAATATGCAGTCCATATTCTTCTCCATAAAGCATTTTCATTCTTGCATTTATGTTATATAAACCAATTGAACTTCCGCTTTCCACCGCATCTTTACTATTTTTAGCCAGTTTTGCATTCATTTCCTCTGCATCCATTCCTACTCCATTGTCCTTCACAGTTATTTGAAGCTTTCCGTCTAGTTCAAGTGCATTTACTTCGATTTTCTTAATACCGCGTTTATTCCTCAAACCATGATTCAAAGCATTTTCTACTAACGGCTGTATTGAAATACGAGGTATGGAATCCTGTAGAACTTCATCGCTAATGTCAAATCGATATTCCACTTCATCCACCATTCTTACATTCATAACATAAATGTAATTTTTCAAATGTATAAATTCCTTTGCCACAGTGGAGTACGAATGCTTCATATCCAAACTATACCTAAAAATATTAGAAAGAGATTGACACAAATTACTTACAACAGCGCAATTTTGTATACTGGCAATGCTACTCATCGTATCCAATGTGTTATACAAAAAATGAGGATTAATCTGTGACTGTAGCGTTTTATACTCTGCCTTATTGAGTAACAGCTTAGTTTCATATTCATGACCAATAAAGTATTCTATCTTGTCTAACATCTCATTGAAGTCATGTCCAAGTTTCCCAATTTCATCATTCTTACTGTCTTCTACTCTTTGATGTGTATTGCCTAATTTAATTTTTGCAATTGTCTGTGTTAATAACTCTAATCGTTTTGTTAATCCCCCAGAAAACAAAATTGAGGACAATGTAATTAAAATGCTCATTGTAAATCCAATTACGATTAAGTTCTGTGTTAAAACTTTTTGATTCTGTTTTAGCAGATCTTGAGGCATCATAGAATAAGCACTCAGATTATATTTATCCTGCTCTACTAAAAAAAGAACATGCTGTCCTTCTACAAGATCTGTTTTATCTTTCATCTCACCTGCTTGAATCTGCTCGATATTGCTTTCGTAATAATTTTGATCAAAATCTTCTAGTGTACCAACCGAAAGAATTTGTCTGTCTCCCATTGGTTGCAGCCACATAAACATTTCTTTCTGATCACAGTATTTCACCATAATATTCTTTAATACCTTACTGTCAACATCACATACGATATAACCTATTTTACTATTTAAATTGGTATTATCATATATTTTTAACACAAAACGTATCATATCTGTTTCACGATATCGATTATAATAACTGGATATCAACATAGTGGTATCATCTGAAGAAATATAATCCAAAACTTTCTGCGAATTATATTGCTCTATATCCTCATAAATGTCCGTGGGATAATTATGTTTCGGTGTAACCGCTCGCCGATAGGTACTAATTATCTCATTATTAATATTATAAATATAGAGCGCTACAACGCCCTTAGAAGTCTCAAAGTTCTTCGTCACAAAATCATAGGCTAAACGATGATTATCTTGCCTAAGGTCATTAATTGACATTTTACTTTTCAGACTCTGTTCAAATTCTTCTTCGCTATATATATTGATTAAACGGCTTTCCATTGATTTTATAAAAGTATAAATTTCATTTTGCATATATTGTAAAGAATGATTGCTTTCCTCTTTTGCTTGGTTGTAAATCAACTTAGAGGAGGCATCTTTAAAAAGGATTGTTTGTATAATTAACGCACACAACGTACTTCCCAAGCAAAATAATAGTATCTTAGTTCGCATCTTCAAAAAAATATACCTCCAAATCTATCTCGCCTTTAAATATGCAATTCTTATATCATTCATATATAGTTAAAATTTTATTATATTACAATCTTCATTATTAATCCTATCATATCATATTTTAGTGCATTCTACTAGTTTATAATAGGCATAGTTACTGATATTTCGCAAATATATACATATATTCCACTTTAGTGCTTTTTGCAATTTTTTTGGAGTACTAAGTTTTTTTAACCAAAAAAATTACTGACCCTATCAGGATGTGTAATATCTCCCCCTGTATCAACCATACCGATAACAACATTTGAATGGCTGGCTCCGGCAATTTATTCGAATGTCTTGTGTTTACCTTGACTGCGCCTTTGTATATTTGGCAAGTGCTAGGAATGTAGAAACCTTTACTAGCCATTAACAAAATGTAATGTTAACTTGACACTTGCAGCGACTGCTGATAAAATAAAAGTAAGGTTAACATTACTTTATGCGTAGCACAAGGAGAAAAATGGACTTATGAAAAATCGTATTAAGGAACTGCGAGAGCAAAAAGGGCTGACACAGGAGCAATTGGGTGAGCTAATAGGCACATCTAGACAGGCTGTCAATGCCATTGAGACAGAGAAGTTTGAGCCATCTATCTGGATTGCATATGACATTGCTCAGGCGTTTGGATGTGCAATTGAAGAAGTTTTTTTATTTGAAGAAAGCACTAAAAAATCACGTTCCGAAAGAAGCAGGAGGGATCATAATGGCAATTCGTGAGATTCGTTTTGATGGTGATGAAATACTAACAAAAAGATGCAAGGAGGTTACTGTCGTGGATGATCATATCCGTAGTCTTTTGGAAGATATGATGGATACACTTCACATAACTCCTAATGGTGCAGCATTAGCGGCTAATCAAGTGGGGGTCTTGCGTCGGCTTGTAGTAATCGACTTTGATGATAAGCATTTAAAACTAGTGAACCCTAAAATTATTGGGAGTAGCGGTGTCCAGGAATGTATCGAAGGGTGTCTGAGTTATCCGGGGCGCTTTGGAAAAACGATTCGCCCACAGTCGGTCACGGTTCAAGCACTTGATGAAAATGGAGAGGAAATCATTTTAACTGGTGAAAGAGAAATGGCAAAATGTTTTTGCCATGAAATCGAGCATTTGGATGGCGAGGTTTTTCTAGATAAGGTAATTGAGTTTTTAGAGTAAATTTATTTGTATTAAAATTTAAGATTATATAAGGTTGTTTATTGTGAATGAATACCTGTTGCAAGACTTACGAATCGTATTTAAGAGTTTTTCTGACAGATGTGGATGTCCCTATCGATAATTCAGCTTCATAGCATTCTATTCGAACATTTTGTCTAGGCAAGAAAAACTGGATGTTTCATAACACCGCAAAAGGAGCCAATGGCAGTACATTAGTATACAGCATTATTGAAACTGCCAAGCTGAATAATCTTCATCCATACAACTACTTCAAATACATACTCACAGAGTTGCCAAAACACTGTAATCAAAAAGGAAATATTGATCCCGCTAAACTGGATTACTTGATGCCATGGTCAAATAGTATTCCAAAGGAATGCAGGAAACCACGCCGCTCATAATGCGGCGTTAAATTTATCGTCAAGCGGATGGATTGACGTTTGCCAAATAAGTGTATGAACTACAATTAGTTCCATTAATACTTTTGTGCATTATTCCGCCCATTCATAATAAATTCTATAGGTAACCCTTTTTATATCATCATCATTTCCAAAACAAAAACGTTGTTTATCGTCTTTCTTGTTGCCTATTTCATAAAGCAATTGAAACTCTTCTTCCTCTACTTGACTATTATCTCAACTGAAAAACCCCATATATCAACTTTCTAGTCAATATAAGGGGTTCCTAATTATTCTTAATGAAAACTACGTCGAATACTCAACGAATGTTTCATCTTATTTATTGTTAAGTGCCGCCTGAGCTGCTGTGGTTCAGTGGTGAGCAATGAATTTAAAATTTAATTTATATGTTTCATTAATACTATATCATTATATAGACTATATCCTAAATAAAATCTTTGTAATATCTAATATTTTTCAATAATTACATTAATTAGTAAAATGACTGCTGAATATTTGATTAACGAGTGCAGAGATATTTTGTTGTACTTTATCTTGTGTAGAAAACGCGGAGTACCCAATTTTAAAAGCATTTCTGCTTTCCATCATTCGTTCATAAAGATTTTCAATCGGTTCCTCTTCAACAGTATCTGCCTTACTCATTTTATATCCACGAACATCTGCTAATTGTTGCATAGTATAAATTTTGGCTTTTTTTGCTATTGGCTCTAATAGGGCACTTGTTGCTTGAAATTCTGCATTTCTTTCATACACTTTATCTAGAGCATCCAAATCTTCTTCTTTTGTTAGTTTACGATAGCCTAATTCACTATTTTGATCAGTAACCCAGATTTCTCTGGTACCATTTTCATACCCTTTTACAATTTCATCATACTTGTTTCCATAGTAGTCTAAGCTATTATAAACAGAGTTATAGATATTACTTTTTATGCTGCCATCATCAGATTGACTCTTTGATTTACTATGTGAGGATATCATCTCGTTATTATATTTTGCATATAAGTTTATTTCCAATTTAGACCAAATATCTTTCATTTTGTCAAAATCTTCATAAGTTTGCTCGCCTTCAATCTCGTCAACACTATTTCTTAAACTATCTAATCCTTCTTTAGTAATAGTAACCTGTACTGGATTTCCATCCAAGTCCTCTTGTTTCCAAACTTCCTGCTTGTTATTTTCGACATTTTGCGAAAATTGGTTCCAAATTAAAGTAGATGTTGCACCATTTGCTTGAACTTTCATAAATATCCTCCTTAACTTTATTATATTGCTAAAACTATTATTCTGTCATTTCATAATTGAATTTCATTGTATATGAGTTCGTAGTCGTTATGGAATTTGAACCTACTGGTGCAAAGTCATAAAAATAATTAAAATCACTAATATCCACTAATTTTCCTGTATCCGGATCAATTAACACTGTTACATACTTCATATCCTTCCATAAAGTATTTTCTTTATAATCCCCTGAGCATACACAGTGTATTTTATAAAAATCTGATGAAGAATAAAAGGTTAACTTTAAAACTGGTTTACTTTCAATCTTTATATTTGGTCTTGTAGACTTTAAATAGTATACAGCTGAAGGCTTTTCATAATATACATCCTTCAAATAAACCACAACATCATCTCTATCTTCCAATGATATATCATATGACTGTGATCCAGCTGAATTAGAAAGTTTATTAATATAAGAGTAATTTATATCAATCGGATTTCCATTTACATAACATTTAGAGCCTGTTGAATTGGATTGGAACACGATTCCTGCTTTTGCACTTACACCTAAAAAATTTGCAGAACTATCATTAGCCAGTTCGGTTACCTTTTTAAAATTCACTGTATAAGTGCTTGTTGCTGAATAGTTTCCATTTGGACTATATACGCCAAAATAGTATGTACCAGGCATAAGGTGTAGCAAACCATCTATAGGATAAGCTACAGCACTCGTTCCAGATGGTGTTGCATATACCAATTTATAATTATCTGATGTAGAAATTGAATAACTCAAAACTATAGGATTTGTTACTGTAAATGTATAAAAATCTGCATCGCTTGGATTATCAATAACACCCGAAACATTTGTATCAAATGAAACGTTTGTTGCCGTAGCTATGGTATCATTTGGCTCATTGGCTACATCTGCAGTACTCTGGTAGTAAGCAAAAGCAAAATTTCCAGTACCTTCATACCCACCTACTGCAAAAAAATAGGTACCTGTTTCTAAGGTATTATTATAGTATTCAGTAACACCCACTCCTTCTGTAGCACTACCGTCTATTAATTCTAATTGATATGTTTCTTTATTAAGCGAATATAGATACAAATCAGCATCTAATGCTTCAACCATTTGAAGATTAATTGTTACCTTACTCTTTTCATTGAGTACGAACGCGTACCATCTCATTTCTCCCGCAACCCCAATTGTCTCATTGACGATAGTATCATTCGTTACAATATAAGCTTTATTAGGCTCCGTATTAGATGATGTTTCTAGTTCATCACTAGATACGTCCGCTTCATTTGCTTCAGTACTATATAGTACATCAACATTAGCTTCAGTGCTATATAATACATCAACATTAGCTTCTTCACCAGATAAAGCTGCTATAGTCGCGTCTGAAACCGAAAATTCACCACCAGTGTATTCACGGTCCATCACATTTGCTTCTAAAGATGAAATATCTTCTGGTTCTAATTCTTCAGAATGGCTGTTTTTCATTTAGTATTTCGTTATTAGTTACCGCTGTACTTTCCTCTTCAGAACTAGAAGCTGATGCCGCGTTAACTAGCATACTACTTGATAAAGTTATCAAAAGTGCTAATGTTAAAATCTTTGTTACAAATTTACTCTTTCTCATTTAACTCCACCCTTCTTAATAAAATATTTACAGTTATTTTCAAAGCTACAACATGAATAGCTTATAGCTAAAATATATCATTATATACCATTAATTTACAGAAAAAAACGTGAATAGACTATTTGAAAGCGTGAATGGACAGTTTTTTTAATTGGAGGTTGAAATGTAATCCGACCTTCCCGTTTTGTAAACGAATTTCACATTTTGTAAGTGATCTTGAAATTTCCCTTAAATGTATTTTTAAGCTGAATTTGAAAGTCGTTAAATGAATTTGAAAGCCGAATTTTGATTCTTTTGTACACCAAGAATCTCTATATTTATTTTTAACTTTTTCCACCACTTTCCCGACCAATCGGACATTTTGTTTTGCAATTGAGGACACAGGTACACAGGACTTAGGACAATATTACAAGGTATATCACGCTGTTCTGGAATGAGGCGAAGTGAGATAAAAGTAGAAAACATTGAATGTAATTGTATTATACGGAGAATTAGAAATGCGACCACAAGAACTAACTAAAAGGACAAAAATAGCGAAACCCTCATATCAACTTTCCAGCTAATATAAGGGTTTCCTTATTTATTTTAGAGAAACCTACGCCAATCTCTTGGCAAATGTCCCCTCTTATTTATTATTCAATGCCGCCTGTGCGGTGGTGTTTGGGAGTGGACTAATTACCCCGGGGTAATGGAATTTTACCCCACCTATTTGGGCAAATGGGTGAAATTTATCTGCCAAGAACTCCAATTTTTAAAAATGCATAATAAAATAAAGGAACTGCCATTTCTGACAATCCCCAACTCTGCATTTCTCTTAAATATAAATCTTTACTTTCAAATCCTCGTACTTGTTAGATTTAGACCATGCCGGATGCGCTTTAAACCACCGCCTCTGGTCATCCGGGGTCACCGTGATAGTCTTGAAATAAACCGGTGTATCGACATGATCAGCCTCCTCTTCCGCTCCGACCTGTAAATTAAGAATCCATTCAAAGTGCTCTTCATAAACCTTTACCCCATAGACATATTTGTTAATAGCATTTTCAGGAAATTCACCATTTTCAAGCTCTAATCCCTGTTCCAGCACCTGGGTTAAGTTTTTCAGCTTATCCGCCACATCCTCTGCTGTAGCCTCTTTGATATCCCCATACTGGATAAGCAATCGTTCCAATTCGGCTATCTTGCTTTCTACTTCCTCACGCTTTGCATAAAAGACTTCCTTGGGAATTTCGTTATTCATCCGCATTTCCAAAAGCACATTGTAGCGATCCCGTTCCCTTTTCAGCCTTTCTTCCGTATCTACTTTGTCCTTAAGTATATCTACTTTTTCCGTATCCACAATACCATTTCCCAATTTTTCTTCTGCTGTCTGGATTGTATCCTCCTTGCAATCAAAGACTGCGTGAAAAACCGATTGTGCCATCGTAAAGAGCTTCCAATCCTGTACCATCGGTATCGGGCAGATTCCTTCAATGCTTAATCCCCTCTTTTTCCTTGCTGATACGGTTCCGGTGGCATTTTGTGAATAACATTTATAGGCATAAGTAGTAATCTCTTTTTTTACGTGCCACTTGGTTTTTAAAAAAGAATGACCGCATTTACATCGAAGCTTTCTTCTCCATAGGTCATTGGAATATACCCCTTTATTCTTATGATATCGCTTAATCATGGGACTTTTCTGCTCCATAATTTTCTGTACCCGTTCAAATTCTTCTTTTGAAATAATCGGCTGATGCCTTCCCTCCACAATAACCTTTTCAACTTCTCCATTATTTGGTGCTCTTTTCTGTTCCAAATAATCCGGTACATATTCCTTGCGATACTCCAATTGCCCACAGTAGAGCCTATTTTTCAGAATGCTGCTAATTGCTGAAAAGCTCCAAATACTCTTTCCCATTGCTGTCAAATCATGGTCATATTCCAACTGCTTTTTGATTTTCTGATATCCCTCTCCTGCAAGGTACATATTATAAATTTTTCGGACTACTTTAGCTTGGACTTCATCGATAACATACTCCTTCCCAATCTTGTCATAACCCATCACATTTCCATTACCGTAAATGACACCATTCTGAAAGGATACCATTTGTCCAGCCTTTACACGGGTAGAGGTTTTCTTTGACTCATTCTGTGCAAGAGTCGCCATAATTGTAAGCCGCAATTCTCCATCCTCATCATTGAGTGTCCAAATTCCGTCCTCAGTAAAATACACTTCAACTCCCATCCTCTTTAATAGTCTGGTCTGCTGAAGTGTATCTACGGTGTTACGGGCAAATCTGGAAACTTCTCTTGTTACGATTAAATCAAACCTTCCCTTTTTAGCATCCTCCATCATTTCTAAAAAGTGCTTTCTTTTCTTGATAGAGGTTCCAGTTATCCCTTCGTCAATATAATATTTATAAAGTATCCAGTCAGGATGCGTGTTAAGCAGATTATCATAATACTGTACCTGATTTTCCAGTGCTGACAATTGTGCTTCATGTTCTGTTGATACCCTTGCATAAATTGCAACTTTTCTGATTCTCATGCGTTCCCCTCCTTCTCATCTTGATAGTCTTTCTATTTGAAACATGCTCAATTAAAGTCTGTTTTTTAGCAACCACCATAATCATAAGAACTCCTTTAGTTTTGATAGTCTATTAATCCCTCTGAACGCTCATAAAGTCAAGCAAATCTCCAGTTTCCATCTCATTTATTCCAATCTCACCGCAGATCTGCTGGTACCTAAATCCGTGTAACATAGTCCAGAGAAATCCACCCATCCCGGTTCTTCTGGTAGGGCTTTAGAAGTCCCCACTTCGTTGCTCCCTGCCCGCCTGACTCTTCCACGATAGTAAACACACCAGTCCCCGTGAATCTACCCGTTTTAGCATAATTGGTTCCAGGGCCTTTTCGGATATTCAAATCCGGAATAGTGACCTTTATCATATAAGAAGACATTGCAGGTAAACTTTCCATAAACTGCACATAATCTTTCCCTGTCGTGATAAAATGACCCGATTTCAGCTTATACCACTTTCCATCTGCACTGATACCCACAACGGTATAAATACCATCATATACGACCTGGCTCACGTTGTTCCCCATACAGGGAGCAGTTCGCATATTCAGTCCGTCTTTTCCTTTATAAAACACGTTCACATAACCGGATAACGGGTTGATGCGCTGGTCTGCACCGCTTGCCGGTACTGCACTGCCGCTTTCCTCGATAATGTTCTTCAAAATAGAAAGAATCTTACTGCCATATCCGGCTCCTGCCGCCCATCCCTTGCCCTGTGGATTCTCCTGGATACCCAGCCATTCCACATAAGGTGCAGAGCCTCTTGTCACATATTGAAACCGTGGATCGATATTTTTGTTTACCAAAGCGTCTGTACACGCATAAGCTTTCAAATGCTGAATCTGGCAACGGATACCAAGTTGTGGTGTGTCAAAGGACAGCCCTTTCATTCCATTCTGCACCACACCCATTCCAGCGAAGTTGTTCTGCTCCAAAGTCACCGCTGACTGCGTAAAACCAAAATCACCTGTCTCTAGGCATGATTGTGCAAAGGCAATGTCTCCCCGGACACCTTCCTCTGCTCCTTCTGACAAATACAGCGGAATCATCTCCAGAACGGACCGTGTCGCCTGCAGATTTTTCTGTTTAATATACTCCTGCATCTGCTCTGCGGCTGCAATAGTGTTTCCCATGATATTTGAATAGGAAGATTTAGCCTCATTATCACCAGAACCACCGCTTTGAATCTGCCGCTTGAACTCCTCCCACATACCCTTTCCCCGGATTTGTGACGGGCAGTTCTTGGCACACACATCATAGTGCTGTAATACCCGTTCATCTGGAATCCCGGTTTCTTCCATCAACTGACAAACAAATGCCACAGTATTTGCAAACGCCTTATTGAAGTCATACCCTGCCTGCACACACATTTCCACACCGATACTATTCTTGTTGTTCACGGGTCCAAACAGCCGCCCGCCATAATTTACCCCTACATGCCAGCATCCATGGTCATGAGCAGTTGTCTGGTATACCGTGTCGTTATCATCCGTATAATAATGGACAGAGGTGCTTAAGTTCCTATTAAACTGTGCTTTGGCATGAGCTAAGGCATCCGCTCCGGCACGGAAGTTGTCAGTATTGTGGATTACGATATACTGCGGATTATTTACGTTGTAAGTGTTATTAGATGACACATAACTCCTATTTATCTTCATGATTTTCATTCTCCTTTAACTGCTCCAGGACATCCCTTATCTTCTTTGGAATGGGAAGCCCAATCAAAGCGGCATTTTCCAGAATAGAAATCCCCTCATTAGACAGATAGAAGAAAATCATGGTTGTCCGCAGGACGCTTCCGTTCTGAATCACATAAGTGTCAATGATATGTGCTACCGCCACCAGTGAAAAAATCACCACCTTCTTGAAAATCCCACGGAAACCAATCTGACTGGAAAGTTCCTTATTTAAAATCCCAACCATCACTCCGGTCATATAATCCACTACAACAAAAACAATCAGTGCATACAAAAACCCGTCAAAACCGCCCAGTACTGCTCCAAGTGAACCGCCCATGGCGGCAAAAACATACTGCATCGTGTTTGCAACATCCTTCATCGTGCTGCCCTCCTTTTATTTTTCTGCACAAAAAAGACAGCCCGAAAGCTGCCCAGCTACTGTGATTTGGAATATCCTCATTCCTGTGTCAGTGTGTATGTTATCTTCATGGTTTTATCTACTGTCTTCACCACTGCCGAAGACAGATTATTAATAGATGCCAGATAAGGTGTCAGCAGGTACATGGTCCGGTATTCGGAACCGTAGCTTCCACCCCAGCCCAGCAGGAAGTTTTTGTACTGGAATAGCGGCGTTGCCGCATCATTGAGCCTTGCGCTCCCCTGAGTTTGGATAACCTTGTCATCAATCGTAATCTGGAAATCCCCTCCGATAATCAAATCACCAATCAGGATCATATAAACCTCGCAGGTTCCTGTGCCACAAAGCGGTTTCCATTTTGAAGTGAACCCTAAATTAATCAATGTTACATCAGAAGAATTCGCCGTATTGATCTTATATACACCTTCTTTATTATTTGCCATAACATACAGATATCCCTTCCGCATACAGCATTTCAAAACCCGCTCCGGGTAAGAACCGCTCTCATCCCGGTTTCCCACATCTATAAGCAATGCATTGGAAAGTACCCATTCACCCTCCGTTATGGAATAATCAGTCTTTGAGATTTTTACCCACACCATGGCAGCATTGCCGGAGGAATTTCCCTCATTGGAAAATCCGTACCAGTAACCATCAGCACCATCTAAAAATTCTCCATAGAGTGTATACTTTCCTAATAAGCGAAAGGTAGTGGTCTGGATTACTTGATCCTCCAATACCGTAAAAGTTGTATCATCCAGTTTCTCATTCAGTCCGATGCTGAAAATGGGAACAAGGACTTTACGTATCCGCACAGCAGAATCCTGATAAGTAATCGAGTAAAGCAGATCATTCTCAAAATCCACTTCCACAGTTTCAAATAGCACCAACTGCTTTTCATTGGACAGACTGCCGATATCCACACTCTTTAACTGCAAAAAGGTGTTGCTGTCATCTACCAGGTTCCCATAGGCATTTGTCCCGCCCTGTGCACTGGTCAATGCTGCCGCTGCAATCGTACCATTCCCTTGGCTTGGTGTGAATTCCCATACGAACTTGTAGCCATTCTCCAGTGTCTTACTCTCCGTCAGATTCAAACTTCCCCTTGCCACATTTGCCGTAGAATTCACATTGTTGGAAGCATAGGCAACTGGCAGGTTATTCGAAGAGGAATAGATATTATCTGCATTCTCGTCCAGTGCTTTGGAGAATAGCAGGATCCCTCCAATCATGTTCGGACAGATGGGAAGTAACCCTTTATTCCATTCAATCCCGTCAATGCTGACTGCTGCCTCATAAAAAACCCCCAGCGGATTCAAACCAAAGATGTGATTCACGGCATTGGTAATCATGTTTTCCTCTTTCACTGTTTTCACTTCCCCGGTATTTACATCCGTAAGTTCCAATGACATCGTCCCTTTTAACTTCATTACAACCTCCTTAACTGGTATCCACTGGTAAGCCAAATGCGCCAATGGAAATCCTGCCCATACTGTCAGCCATCTGCCTCTGCACCAATACCATAGTCTCTATGCCGATGGACTCTGTAAAATCTTTGACCAAAAACCCTGCTCCAAGTTGGAATGCAGAAATGGTTTCCTCTATCGTAATCTTTCCGTCCCAGGCCAGAGCCGCCGCCATGCCCTGTCCGCTGATGGAAGCGATGCAGCCTCCCGTTTCTATGGTTCCGCTTCCGCCTTCCATTCTCAGATACACATTGAACGTATTTGTGAAGTTCGGAATCAGATTTTCGATTGGGTAGTACAACGGCAGTACATGCTTACCGCTGCCCCAGTTCTCTACCGGATAATGAGTCAGAATTTCCTCATCGTTGAATTCGTACTTCACAAATACTGCTGCCTTCCCGTCTGCTGAAAACGTGACCGGCAGTTCTACATTTACAGAAATATCTTGTGTGATTTCCTTTCCATCTTCGTCCTGCGATGAAATAGGAACCACTATGGTTCCTGCTGCCGTTCCCGTCTGCTCCTTCATATCCGCTGTTACTTCCACCAGTACAATGGCAAAGAACTGCACATGGGTTTCCTCTGCCGCCGCAAACTCAATGCTGATAATCTTCACATCTGTATCATTCACCACATATTTCGAAGCATTGGTAAAGGTATGGATTCCTATCTTCCCTGCCACAATCTGGTTCAGCAGTCCGGAAATGTTCTTGTCATTCTTAGACTTTGCCTGCGCCAGTCTTGGGTTCTTCCCTACGCATTTCAGGGAGTGTTTTCCGTTGATTTTTACCTGATATCCGGTGACGCAGGCTAACTGATTTTCATCTGCATGACCGCCGGAGAACACCAGAACATCTCCCAAATCCAATGCCGGATTGCCGATGGTATTCGAATCAAAAGGAACATAACGGATAATAGACAAATCTGTAAGTATATTTTCCAGCAATGTTTTTCTTGTTTCTTCCAATCCAAACTGCAAAAGGGGATTCACGCCAAGGTTCATAGTTAAACCATCGTCCGCCTTTAATGCGTAATACTCGGAAATCTGTGTCTTGATATTCGTGGAACTAATTGCGGTATACCGAGTAATAAAATCAGAGAAGCTGCTGGAAAACCGTTGCCTGTCAGATACTGTCATCACAGGCTGATTCCCATATTTGCGAAGCTCCAGCTTTCCTTCCCGGTTGATGCAGAAAAACCCGCCAAGCACCTGTCCCACATAGAACAGCACATCCCGGTATGTTTCAATGTCATTATCCGTATAAACTGACAGCAGCTCTGAGCCATTGGGCATGGCTTCTATCTCTGCCTGGGTGTGCGCTAGTTCCACGTTACATGCTTTACAGCACAAAGCCAGGAACGCATAGGCATTTCCTGCCGTTTCAAACCCATTGAAGCTTTTTTCAAACCGAAGCATATAATCATATGCCTTGATTTCCAGACAGCGTATGGTGCGGTTTGCTTCACTGATTTCAAAGATTCCCATAGGGATTTCCTCGTACACACCATCGGACACTTCCAGGTGAAAACTCATTCTGATTTCGGCACCCTCCAAAATATAGCGGTCAATCCCGGAAAGCAGCGTGATTCCCAGTTCCGCTGCATACACCGTTCCAATTTCTATCTCCGTACTTCCGCAGCATTGGCTGGTAATATAACCGGAACCTTTGACAATGTCCTCATTGATAAAGGTATATTCCATGCCTGCTTTTGTGGTAATTTTCCCAGTCCAGCAGAACTTCCGGGTGTTCTCCTGCACCGTTTGTAAAAAGGCTTTGCTTGCCGGATACATGAAAACACCACCTTCCTTAGAATTCCCGCAATGTAAAAGATACCGTCCATAAGCCTTTGTAGGAGGTGTCTTTCACCAGGCTTGCTTTATAACCCTCTATATACATCTCTGTCTTACGGATATCCAGTGTTTCTGTGTCAAAATACTCCACGGTTATCTTAGTCTTCCTGCGAAACTCCGCTGTGACCTTTACCCACTTGGGACTTAAGGAAAAGGAAACCGGAATGGTCACCACCCCGCTCCTCACCACATCTCTCTGCGTAGTTCCGGCTTCTGTTTCCCCTCCGGTATCCGCCTCCACATCGGACAGTTCCACTTCATAGGAATCCGGCATGGGAAGCGGCACACTGTCAAAGGTCAGATATTGAACGAATGCCATATTTACCGCCCTCCTGATCTGAGATTCTGCCTGTTCTGTGCATTGACCACCACTTCATCCAGCAAAGTACCGCCAATGTACACCGGGATACAGATGGTTCCCGCACCGCCCATAGTGATTCCGCTTACCGAATCCTTAATGCCGGAAAGCAAGTGACTGATAGAATTAGTAGATGCCGCCTGCTGTGCCATCATATCTGCAGTACGTACCTGTGGGCTGACCACCATATCGGAAGCCACGCCTTTCACGGCGTTTTCCACTAACCCCCGGCTCTTTTCAATGCCCTTTGCTAACCCCGCCATGAAGTCCGGCATCCAGGATTCATATTCCGTAAGCGGTCCTTCGTCCGGTACGGAAAAATGGAGGAATGCCGCAATCTTGTCCGCTATGCTCTTGACCGCATCCACCACATTTCCAACGGCATTACGGATACCGTCTGCGATTCCATTGACAATATCCACGCCCCAGTTCCAGGCACTGGAAGCAAGTCCCTTGATATACCCGGCCGCTTTCTCAAACCCATTTTTTACGGCATTGTATACATTGCTCATGGAACTGCTGATGCCGTTTACGATGTTATTGAAAATATTTGTAACAGCGGTTTTGATGGCATTCAGCACCGTAGATACCGTATTCTTCACAGCATTCCAGGCTGTGCTTACCACATTCTGTACCGTACTCATGACCGTGGTTATTACATTTTTAATACCAATCCATGCCGAAGAAACGATGTTCTGAATCGCATTCAGAACGGTGGTAATAACTGTCTGAATCGTAGTCCATGTCGTAATAAGGAATGTCTGCACCGCCGTAACCACTGTTGTGACCACTGCCTTGATGGCATTCCAAACTGTAGTGAAAATGGTCTGGATTGCTGTCAGCACTGTGGTGATGATAGTCTTATAAATGTTAAAGTAGGTAGTGACAATGGTTGAAATTACCGTCAACACGGTCTGGAACAGGTTCTTGATACCTTCCCACAAAGCGGAGAAAAATGTGGCAATCCCATTCCAGATGGTCTGTGCCACTGTGGTGATTCCCGTCCAGATGGTGGAGAAGAACTGGGAAATCGCTGTCCAGGCTGCACTGGCTGTCTGCTGAATATTCTCCCACAGCCCAGTAAAGAACTCCTTTATTGCATTCCAGATACTGATGCACGCAGCCTTGATTTCATCCCAGTGAGCAATCAATAACTTGCCAATGGCAATTACTGCCACTATCACAGCAATAATAGCCAGGATTGGTACACCCACACTGGCAATGACCGGAATCAAAGCAGAAATGGCAGGTGCTATCATGCCAGCCAGACTCATCACCGCACTGATTCCAGTGGCAATCTTACCTATGATAATCAGTACCGGACCGACAGCCGCCACAATACCTGCAATGATTACAATCATCTTTTTGGTACCATCTGACAGCCCGGAAAACCATGTAGTAAATGCCTGAATTTTCTCCGCCAGTGCCATAATGATCGGAGACAGTACACTCATAATGGCAGAACCCAGTTCAATGGATGTGTTCTTTAACTGGTTTAATGCCTTCTGGATAGTATAGGAGTTGGTGTTCAGTTTCCCGAAAGCTGTCTCCGTTGCCCCGGTAGAATTCTGCATCTGTTCCAAGGTTCCATTAAAGGCTGCCGCACTGTCCCCAAGCAGAATCAATCCGGCTTTTCCTGCTTCTGCACTGCCCCATAAATCACCAAAAGCCAGTCCCTGCTCCTTTGCACTGTCAGAAATAATCTGCAGTACATCGGAAAGGCTGGCTCCTTCCTGCATCAGTTCCAAAAAGGACTTTCCTGTTTTCTCTTTTAAGGTGTCCGACACCTTCGTGCCGGATTTTCCAAGCTCGTTCAGCATGGAGTTCATGTAGGTAGTGGATTCTGCGGTTGCCACACCATTGGATGTCATAATCGCATACCCTGCCGCCACCTGTTCCAATGCCACACCATTAGCTTTCGCAGTAGGAATAATTTTTCCCATGGAAGAGGACAACTCCCCAACTGTGGTCTTACCAAGGTTCTGTGTCTGAATCAGCACATCGGATACATGGTTCACTTCAGATGCCTCCAAACCATAGGCATTCATGATGGTAGTCAGGACATCCAGGGCACTTCCCGCATCCGCAAAACCAGCCCTTGCCAGTTTAGTCGAATTGGAAACGAAGTTGACCGCATCTCCGGTCTTCTGTCCCGCAGAAATAGCATCATAGACATTACCGGCAATCTCCGTGGAACTAATTCCTGTCTGATTGGACAGGTCAAGAATCGCCTTTTCCAGTTCCGATAAGGGCACCTCTGTGGTATCCGCAATGGTATTCACTTTCGCCATGGCATCCTCAAAATCCATCCCCATCTTGGCAGATGCCCCGCCGGCCGCAGTAATGGCTGCGGTAACTGGGAGCATCTTCTTTCCGGCGGAAGTAGCCACATCACCGAACTTCCCAATTTTCTCTGCTGCCTGTGTAAATCCTGACAGGGAGGTATTCGTTTCCTTTGCCTGCTTTTCCAGGTCTTTTAAATTCTGTTCGGTTTCGATGATTTCCCGCTGCAGGGTATCGTACTGGTCTTTGGTAATCTCGCCTCGCTCAAACTGCTGCTGTACCTGCTGCTGGGCAGACTTCAACGCTTCCAGCTTGTCTTTTGTCTCCCCGATGGCATCTGTCAGAAGCCGCTGCTTCTGCGCCAGAAGCTCTGAATTATGCGGATCCAGCTTCAAGAGCTTCTCCACATCCTTTAACTGGGATTGGGTGTTTCGGATTTCCGAATTCACACCTTTTAATGCGGTGGTTAGCTTGGTGGTATCGCCACCGATTTCCACCGTGATACCCTGTATGCGGTTGGCCATGCGATACCTCCTCTATTTTAGAGCAGAAAAAAAGAGCCTCTTAGGCTCAACAAATGTATTGAAAAAGACACCCATCATTGCGACAGGTATCTATGTAATCCTTCTTCAACTATGATTAGATATACTATTTTTGCTTTGCGATAAGGTCATAACTTTCCGCAATCATCCGCTTTATCTCTTGATCCGGAATCGTCCCGTCCAGAATGACAGTGTTCCAATGGTCTTTATTTTGATGATACCCCGGCAAAACAGACGGGTAAGCATTCCTCCAGAAATCCCGCCACTGCGGATCTACTTTCACATTTACCCTCATTGTACCATCTTTCTCATAAGTCCATGCAAATGCCTTTTTGTTCTTCCTAAAACGGAGAAGCACCCAGTTATCATCATGGAACGGTGCATCCGTGTATACAGCCGGCAAAGTCATGCCGTAATCTAAAACTTCCTTTCGCTCAGTCATAGACGCCACCTCCTGGAAAGCGGAATTTACTTACTTTGTCTGCGGATACTGATGAGCTTTAACACATCGTTGTATACTGCCCCGGATGTCTCCAAATCTATCATCAGCCATCTCTGTCCATTCCCTTCTTTTGTTTTAGCATATATTTCTCGAATCTCCCCGGACATTTGCGGCAGCAGATTTTCCACCGACTCCTTTTCTTTATTGCCAACCACCACCAGCACAGTAAAATAATTTTCCTTCGGGTAGACCGTGCATAATGATTTTCCTGCTTTTTTGAACTTTATGTTCCATCCGCGCAGCCAGACATCTTTGCTATATTCTATCTTGCAAAGCACCTTGTACTCGTTCTCCAAATGCTGGCATAACTCGGCGAACAACGGATTGTTTATGAAGGTGCTCATTTCTTCCATATTGGATTCGTAATTCATATCCCTTATATCAATCATTCCTGCTGCCTCCTGAACGAATAACAAGTTAGTGCCAGCTTGCCTAACTGACTTACTTGAAGTTATATTCTTATTTCCACATATAAAACCGCATGGTCTGGATATCCCGCTGCAACTTCCATAATACCGTCTTTCCGTAATTTCATAACTTTGTAAGTGTCTTCGTTTTCACATACAAAATTCCAGTCATAATCATACTTTTCCACGATGATAGTCTTTGAAGCAATCAAATGGTCATTTCGTATATATCCGTAATCAAATTCACCATCCTTATATTTTAATCCCCACGAATACTTATCCTCTGGCGTAAATACGTTTACATTTTCTCCTAACATTTCTTTCATCATATGATAATTGAAAAACCTTGTACAAAGTAGTTCTCCTTTATAATTTTTCTCATACAGCTTTTTGACATTGCTATAGTTTTCGCTCAAATCTCCTCTAATATATGAATTATTGAAATCGCCTGAAACTATTATATTTTCCAGATCGCTGAGATAATTTACCAAATATTCAAATTGCTTATTTCTATCTCTATAGTCATCCTCTGAACCGTCATCTATACGGATACGGACTCCTATAATCTGATATTTTATTCCGTCAATCATTATTTCCACGTGTAATAAATTCGGTGCATTATATATTGCAACATTTGGAATTTTGCTTATTACGCGCGAAACCTTAATATTTCTTCTGACGGCAATAATAATTTGATTTCCCTCTGTATTACATGATTCATAAAAGTTAAATTCATTTAGTTCATTCATTAACGCCAATACAGAAGCGGACTTAACAATCTCCGTAAATATTGCCACATCTTGGCTTTTTACTCTATCCTTAACGAAATCAGCAATTTCCGCTTTTTTAGACTGAAAATGTAAATTCCATTCCATAATTTTAAGTGACGAGGATACTGGCATTTTCTCACCTCACAAAGTACAAATTCATTGTTACATTATATTTTTATTATTTTTTATACAAATCTATATCTGATAACAATTCAAAATTAAAGTTCATTGTTCCTAACGTATTTTTCATGTGTTCATAATCTTTATCCGTATGATAAAAGCAATTAACTATTGCATCTTTATTAATTACCTCTAACACAGCATGATCTGCCTCGCCCAGCGAATGACCTATAATATAAACTTTGTCATAGTGTTCTTTTGGCAAATCTTTAATTATTTGTTTACGCAATGCTAAAGAATCTTTGCTTTTTTCATCTAAAAGCGTAAAAATACGTACCTCATTTTCTTCTATTACCGAAGATACTTCATCAAAAAATCTTTTTATAAAATGACTTTCAACTAGATTGCCTTCCATATCCTCTTCATAATAAGCCATCATTTCAGCAAATCCATGCTTATTCATCCCAAAGTTTTCGATTGTTGGATACTTATCATCAACCATAGATTCTTTCACCTCATCTAAAGTTCCACACCCTATCGCTATTGAATTATCAATATTTCCGTGAATATGCACTATATCTTTGATGCCATAAATAACCTCAACCGCATTTGTATAATTGAAATTTATTATTTTGGTTGAAGCGGATAATATTTCTTCAATTTTGTTATAAATAACTTTGGCTTTCAGCTGCTCATCACAACAATTAGCTTTCAAATATTCTAAAAAATCCTGTTCAAACTGATTTAATAAATTGATAAAAGAAATTATTTTTTCATATTCTTCCATAAATGCTTCTGAAGTGTAATTATAATAATCTACTTCCCCGTATTCGTTAAATCCATAACCTTGAATGATATTATCTATTTCTTCAGTAATATCAATCCCTTTTCTATCTCGCATAATTTTACATAGCAGTTGTTTATATTGACTTTCGACATCTTTCCAATTATTATTTTCATTACGAAAAGCACCGTATTTTTGACTAAAAATGTTATAATTTGATTTTATGAAATTATCAAATTGGGTAGGAAGATCGTGTCCCAAATCAAAACCATTTCCTATTATTGTTAATATTTTCATTCTATGGCTCCCAAATAATTAAGTTCCGATTAGTAAACCCACCAATATGTTCCTGTTTTTCATTGAATCTATCAGCCGATTCCTGCTACCAGTATAGCAGGAATCGACCACCCTATCAACGATAATCAGAACTTATTCATATCCTCCTGAGTTGCCAGCTGGGCATACTTGCATTCATCATTCCTGCTCTCCGCATACATGTCATTAATCAGTCCAATGGAAAGCAGTTCCAAATCCTGCATAGAAAGCCCCAGCTGCACACACCGCAGGAGGAACAGCGGCGTTGTCATTTCACGCTCTGTTGGGCGAAGTTTTTTTTAGCCTCCACATCTGTCTGCACATTCAATCCCCACAACTCAATGAGCTTCGGAAGCACCTGGTAAATGGAAAATGTATTAAATCCATCCAGCCATTCCTCCGGCGTGTCAGGAATGGAATCCTCTGCATGTTTCGCCATCACAAACGCAATATTTTCAAACATCTCCAAGGAAAACAGGTCAAGCCCTGACTCCCCTTCTTCCGAGCCATTCACGCTCTGTTCCAACGCCCGTAAATCCTTATAAATATCCCTCTGGAACTTCAAACGGTAAATCCGTGGAATTGCCGCTGACGCCTTAAATAAAACATCCTTTCCGTCAATCTCAATCGTCCTGATAATGCTCATGTCCTTTTCTGCCTCCTATGATTTTTTCGTATCTGATTCTTTCTCTGCTGTTGCGGCCGCTGTCCTACTTATAGTCTGCGCTGAAAGAGCAGATGCCTGCGCCGCTTCAACTGCTGGAGAACTGGCGGGCATATACACCGCCTCATACCACTTATCGTATACAGCCTGAGTAGTGGAATCTCCAGTCTTTGCCTTCACATAACCGCTTGCCAATGGTCTTGCTTTAATGGTCAGCGTTTCTGTCTGCACTTCCTTGGATTCCTCATTTGTCTTAGACTCAATTTTCGGTCTGGATGCAGAACAATTATATAGCACATGGCGGATTTTCTTCACGTCCCCATCAAACTCAAAGAGCAGGGAAAAGCTGCCTGTCTCCGAATTGCAGTTTTCTACCAGCACCTTGTTAGCATCTGTTTCTTCCTTCAAAATGTCCGTGCGGAAGGACTCCGGAATCATAGCAAGCTCTAAATCCCCGTCATAACCCATGTTGTTATTGATAATGTAATACTCAATGCCATCCGCATAAAAGGATTCCGGCTCTCCATTGGGATCCAGGCTGATGGACACCGCTCCCGGAAGTGCCGCCGGAGTCCCAAAGGTACTCTCCCCATTTTCTCCTGACTTAATCGGTGCATAATGGGCATTGCACAGATTGAACTTCACTTTATTTCCCACTTACTAAACCTCCATTTCATATAATACCTCGTACAGATTTTCTGAATCAATCCATACTTCGCTTTTACCATAAAAAATGCCATGCCTGGTAAGCACAGCCTCTACCTTTTCTTCCAGTTCTATGGATTTCTCATCGGTATACAGTTCCAAATGCAGTCGGTTCACTTTGAAATAAGCGATCCCGTCCGCCGCAAAATTATTGGCACTCGGATAAAGAAAGACTAAAAAGGGCGGCTCCGGGGACTGTCCTTCTACAAAATGGTCATAGGCAAAGGGCAGTCCTGTTTCCTCTGCCATTGCCACTACCTGTTCATGGTTCATCCCGAAAGCCCCCTTTCGATTCTGGAAACCAGTTCTTCTGCTCCTCTCTGTTCCGCCTGAGCAATATGTGGAATGGCAGCCACCCGTCCGCCTCCCCGTTTCGCATGTCCATGTTCCAGAAGATGTGATATCTGATACCGGTCACGGCTGTGTACCACCATGGTGAGGGAATTAGCATTCTCCTTCACCTTCTTCGCCGCCCAGCTTTTCTTGTACTTTCCGGTACGCACCGGGGCATTTTCCTGTATTTCTTTCTTCACAGACTTACTGGTTTCTGTGACACACTCCTTCATTACTTCATTAGATAAATCCGCAAACTCCGCCATGGACTGAGCGATGGCATCTGCCATCTGATCCACGCTCACCCTTCGTTCTGCCATACCCTACCTCTTCACTTTCTCTGCCCGCAGCTTGATGGTTTTCTTCTGGTACTGCATGAAATCCACGAAGGTGATATTGTAGACTTCCCCCTTGAACACAATCCGGTATAAGGTGCTGTCCATGGATTCCAGTTCCCTGCAGTACCGAACAATAAAATAAAGGGAAGCCTCCTGGTTTACCTGTGCCGCCTCCCAGTATTCCCGGCCAGACAGGTTATTCACATAAGCGTGGCAGGAATAGAAATCTACCCATACGTTCTTCTGGTTTCCGGTCTTATCCTTCGTGATATTATTTTTCTGGATAAGGATACGCTCCCGCCACTGTCCGATCTTCATCAGAACACCTCATCCCTCTGCCCGAACAGCAGGCACTTCAGCATCAATGTCAAATCTTTGAAATCCGCCTGCTCCCGGTTCTCGTACAAGTAGGAAATGCCATACAGCACTGCTGTCTTCACCGTATCCGGCACTTCCTCCATCTTATCAAACGTCCGGTGTAAAATGTCACTGCACAGACTTTCTGATGTGGCACACAAGCCCAGCAGAAAATCGTCCTCACCGATGCTGTCAATCCGCACATATTCCTTGATTTCTTCCAATGTAACTACCATAGATGCCTCCTTTCCACATAAAAAAAGACCTGCCCGCTAAAGCAAATCCTAAAAATTGATTCAGGCACCGCTTGCTGCCTTCATGGCTAGCACTTTCACCGCTTCCGGCAGAATCAGCTTACCGTCCACTCTCTGGCTTCCAAGGAAGCCAACCTGGCCGTTGGCTGCGAATAACTCATTCAGACGTTTAAAGGAACGCCCCTGTCTGTCGGCAATCCAGTAATACTTGAAATCACCAAAAGCAATGACTTTTCCCCCTGCCGCAATGGCCGGTGCGTAAGCAGATGTCACTACGGGACGGTTTAAAACTGTATCCGGCTGTCCTGCCTGCACGGAAGGCTGCCAGATATAGGTGCCGTTATTGTCCTTCAGCTTACGGAGTGCCTTTACCGTGGAATCGTTCATCACAAAAGTCGATTTCTTACGGTACGGGCTTTTCACAGAATAGAACAGATCCATCACATCATCAAAAGTAATGTTTGCCGTGGCTGTGGTCACACCCTCAGAAGCTCCGCCGTTGGAATTGAAAATTCCAGTAGGTTTCCCCTTACCATCACCCACAAGGAATGCTTCTTCCTCTTTCGCACCGATTCTTCTTGAAAACTCATTGGAGATATAAGCTTCCATATTAAACACACTGTCTCCCAACAGCTCGTCAGAGACTTTAATCATGGTTGCCACCTTATAAGCCGCAATGGATACCTGTCCAAAAGAATCATCAGATTCCGGAATCTGTCCTTCCTCATCTACCCATGAAGCCTCTCCCTTGGTAGCCACCACCGGAATTTTCCGGTCACCGCTGGAAGTCTGGATTATGGTTGCCAGAGTACGAAACACGTTTTCTTCCTCCAGTCCCTGCACCAGCGTCTGCTCAAACTCATCCGGCACTAAATATCCGCCCTCGGAGTCCGTACCAATCTGCAGTGCATTATTCACATCGTAGTAGTTCTTCTTTCGCATGGCGTTCCAGAACTCCCTGCGGTATTCCATGCCTGCTCTACCCGTCTTTTCTTCACCGGATGGATTCCCGTTTGGTTTGTTGGTAATCGGTGTACTGGTTGGCTTTGACAGTTCAAGATCAATGGCAGCCTGGCGTTCCAGACGCTCAATCTCTTTGCCCAGGTTCACCACATCTGCCTCCATTTTTTCATACGTGGCAGTATCCTCCGTACTAAGGCAGCCGTCTTCCCCACGCTTTTCATCCAGAAGTTTCTTCGCCGCTTCCCATGCCTTTGCTCTTTTTTCCCTTAATTCTAAAATCTGTTTCATGGATTCTTCCTCCTGCTCAATGGCTTAATAGATTCAAACGCTTTTGTAACTGCTCCGCCGGAATTCCCTTCTTTTCCGGCTTCTTCGGGATTAACTTATCTAAAAGGGAATTGGCAACCGCCGCCCTGGAAAACATCATTCCTTCCAGTTCCAGCCCATTTTCTTTCTCCCTGTTTCCGCTTTTGTCCTCTATAATCTCATCCGCAAATCCAAGTTCCACCGCCTTCCTGGCATTGAACCAGCTCTCTGCATCCATCAGATGGGAAATCTTTGCCCGGTTCAGCCCTGTCTTGATTTCATAGGCGTTCATAATACTTTCCTTTACCTCGTCCAGCATGGCTCCGGCTTTCTTCATCTCCTCCGAATCCCCGATGGCAACCGTCATGGGGTTGTGGATCATCATCATGGCAACCGGGGACATCTGTACCGTAGTTCCTGCCATCGCAATGACAGAGGCTGCCGATGCCGCCAGGGCATCCACCTTCACGGTCACATTTCCCTTGTAGTCCATCAGCATGTTGTAAATCTGTGCTGCTGCAAACACATCTCCACCCGGAGAATTAATCCAAACCGTAATATCACCGTTACCGGATTCCAGTTCTCTGCGGAACAGTTCCGGTGTCACTTCATCGCCATACCAGGTTTCGTCTGAAATTTCCCCGTCCAGGTACAGCGTCCTTCCTCCTTCGTCCTCATTCTTCACCCAGTTCCAAAACTTCCGTTTCACCTGTATTCCTCACTTTCTTACACACAAAAAGGAACCTGCCCCAGCAGCCTCATACCGCTAAGTTGGTTCCTCTTCTTTTTCTGTGCCGTTTCCGGCAAACAGCCCGGCATCCTTTAACTTTGTCATATTCCCATTTATGAGATAGAGGTTTCCCCCTTCTTCCTCCGGTATCGGGTTTAAATCCTCCAGTTCCCGGATATCGTTGGCGGACATCCAGCCGTTCTGCCTTGCTGTGGCATAACCGGTCATCCGGCTTTGATAATCCCCACGGAGCAATCCGTCCACATTTAATTTAATGAAGTATTCCTTCTTCTCCTCCGGAAGTAATAATGCCTTCTGCAAGGACTGTTCCCAGCGGATTACCCATGGGTTCAGGGTATACTTTACGAATTCCAAAGACTGCTGCTCTATGTTGGAAAAGCTTGACTTTTCCAAATCCCCTACCATGTGGGGCGGAATCCGGTATAGCCGGGCAATCTCGTTAATCTGAAACTTCCTGGTTTCCAGAAACTGTGCTTCCTCCGGTGGGATACCAATCTGCTGGTATTTCATCCCTTCCTCCAGCACCGCAATCTTATGGGCATTATTGGTGCCACGGTAGACCGCATTCCAGCTTTCCCGCACCTTTCCGGGGTCTTTTAACACTCCGGGATGCTCCAATACGCCGCCGGGATTTGCTCCGTTGGCAAAGAAACTTGCTCCGTACTCTTCACAGGCCTGTGTCATGCCCACAGCATTCTTCGCCATGGCAATGGGCGAATACCCCACAAGGCCATCAAAACCAAGCCCCGGGATATGCAGAACATCCTGCCGCCGAAGATAAATCTGTCCGTAAGTGCTAAAGTTCGGATTTTCTTCCGAATCTCTGGAATAAATATAAATAATCTCCCCATTATCTGCCCTGTCTACCTGCATCTTGTTAGGCAGGAGCGGATATAATCCAAGCACCCGTCCTGCGCCATCCCGGATAATCTGTGCATAAGCATTTCCCCAAATCAACAGATGGCTCATCAGTGTTTCACGGAACACAAATGAAGTCATTTCCTCATTCGTCTCATCATGCAGAATAGGATAAAGCGGATGGTCAGCCACCCGCTCCTTCCCCTTGTCCGTATATTGATAGATGTGTAGCGGAAGTGAAGCCACCGCCTCTGCCAGAATCCTTACACAGGAATACACTGCTGTTGTCTGCATTGCTGTCCGCTCATTTACTGGCTTGCCGCTGGTACTTCTTCCAAATAAAAAGGATAAGGCAGAACCTGCATAAGAGTTCCTTGGCTTATCCCTTGATCCCCGCATTCCCAATAAACTTCTGATTCCCATCTGCTTTCCTCCTAAAAATAGGCATGAAAAAAGCACCTCCGAAGAAGCGCCTAATGATATATTTTTTTGCTTTACTTATTGTCCTGCATTTCAACTATCTCTTTTTTGAAAAATCCAAATCATAATATCCTCTGTCATTCTTAACATCATAAGTGCATCTTCCTTAGATGGTGTTTCCTCTGTTCCTTCTTGCCTATGAGTTCCATAATCTGATAGCATTGAATAGATACTATAGATTGCTCGTGTTTTCTTGTAACTACCAGATATATTTTCTTCAAAAAATTCAGACAATTCTCTTTTACCTAATGCATCAAGATGATTTTTTATATCTTGCATATTTGAACCATCATATTCCCCAGCTATATCTGCTGTTCCTCTAAACCATTTGGCAAAGGAGTCTGGACCTTTATATTTTGAGAATAGACCTGTTAATGTAGTTCGGCAAGCCTCTATGCAAGTTCCAAAATTCCCACTTACAAAAGCATCAATCGATCCTTCATATGAATCGTAAATTTCCGGATAATTATTAAGTAGCCACTGCTCTAATCCATAAACATCGGCTATCTTTTCTGTATTTCCACTCCACGGTATTACATCAAAATAATCTGTTTCTTTTACTAATTCGAATCCCAGTAACTGATAAAGATTAATTAATTTATCCACATACTTCTTACATCTATCGTCTTCATAATATCTGGACGTGATATATGGATTAATATTATTTCCTAATTCCACAATAAGTAATGATAATTTCTTCGTCTCATTACTTTTTAAAAGTTCAGTAAAAATATTGTCCAAGCCGATGAAAATATTATATTCTTCTCTTGGATTTTGCCAAGTTCCATTATACCAATATGGCTCTAAATAATCTGCATTGTCATCATATAATTTTCCTAAGCCACAACACTTTAAATATTTCTTAAACTCACCATTCTCTTTTATTATAAAATATGGTTTATCTAATATTGCACATATTTTTGCTAAAATTATTTCCTTCTCTTCCATGACTTGCCTCCTCAAAGATAGATAAAATAATTCTAGCATATCTTTCCTCGCTAAACAATGATTTCAAAAGACTAAAATCCCCCTATCATCATAAACACTACCGCTACTATTTCCACCATTCCTTATAGAACGGTCCAAAGCCATAATCGCCGCCACCGCACCGTCAATCTTTTCCGTGGACTTCTCCTTATCCGGCTTAATATTCCCTGCCGGGTCCTGACGGATAAAGATGTTATCCATCATCCAACGCAAAACCGGATGTCCGCCATGAGCCAGTTTCTTCTCCAGTGTCAGCTTCATCAGTTCCTTGCTGGGCGGTGACATATCCTTGAAACCCTGCCCGAATGGAATCACTGTGAATCCCAGCCCTTCCAGATTCTGTACCATCTGTACCGCTCCCCAGCGGTCAAAGGCGATCTCTTTAATATGAAACTTCTTACCCAAGTCATCTATGAATCTTTCAATAAATCCATAATGAATCACATTCCCCTCCGTGGTTTTCAAGAATCCCTGCTGCTCCCACACATCATAAGGCACATGGTCCCGGCGAACACGCAGCCGCATGTTCTCCTCCGGTATCCAGAAATACGGCAGAATAATGTATTTTTCTTCTTCTGTCCTCGGAGGAAATATCAGGACAAATGCTGTAATGTCAGTGGAGCTGGATAAATCCAATCCGCCGTAACATTCCCTGCCAATCAATTCGACTTCATCAACTGCAAAATCACAGGCATCCCACTTCTCCATCTGCATCCACCGGGTAGACTGTTTCACCCACTGATTCAGACGGAGCTGCCGGAAAATGTTCTCCTCCGCCGGATTATCTTTAGCGCTCAGATAAGCGTTTCTGACTTTTTCTATATCAATGGTGTATCCCAGGGATGGGTTCGACTGGTACCAGACTTTCTCCGATGACCAATCCGCGTTATCCTTCGCCCCGTAAATCACAGGATAAAACGCAGGGTCTATCTTTCTCCCAAGTATAATGTCCTCTGCCTTCTGGTGCTGTTCAAAACACACCGAGTTCCGGTCATTTCCTGCCGTTGTAATCAGAAAAAACAACGGCTGTGTTCTGGCATCACCGGATCCCTTCGTCATGACATCAAACAGTTCCCGGTTCGGCTGCGCATGTAATTCATCAAAAATAACCGCATGGACATTCAGACCGTGTTTCGTATAGGCTTCTGCGGAAAGCACCTGGTAAAAACTGTTGGTCGGCTTATATACCAGCCGCTTTACCGACATGACCGGCTTAATACGTTTTTTTAATGCCGGACACTGATCCACCATATCCACCGCTACATCAAACACAATGGACGCCTGCTGCCGGTCAGAGGCACAGCCATAAACCTCCGCACCCCATTCCCCGTCCCCGCAGGTCATATAAAGAGCAACAGCAGCCGCCAGTTCCGACTTTCCGTTCTTCTTCGGAATCTCCACATAAGCGGTGTTGTATTGACGGTAGCCATTATCCTTAATTGTACCGAACACCTCCCGGATAATGGTATCCTGCCAAGGCAGTAGTTCAAAGGGAACTCCCCTCCACCGGCCTTTGGTATGCTTCAGACAGTTGATAAAGTTGACCGCATGTTCCGCTTTTGCCTCATCAAACATTACCGGCCACCGCCTTTATACAGGAGCAGTTCCATGGCATCGCTTTCCTTATCCTCCCCATTCTCAGCCACAATGCGGCTTCTGGAGGAGGGGGTAAGTCCAAACTGCTCACAGAAACGGTTCATGATTTTTAGATAGGTCTGGGCAATGGAAACCTGGGGCACCTGCTGCCAATAACCGGAAGGTGTCTTTACGATGGTTCCATGCTGCGTAATAAATTCCTCTGCCTCTTTCCACCGGGCATATGCCTGACAGTACCCGGCAAAAGCCGCCATATCAATCTCAGTGAGGATGCCAAGCTGCTCCATCTGCTTTGCCATACGCTTCCATTCCTTTTTCGCTTCCTCCTCCAGCCAGACCGGACAGCGTGGAGCCTTCTTCTCCGGTTTTGGCTCCTGCGTGTTTAAACTCCGCTTTCCCGGATTCCCTTCCAGGACTTTTACCGCCGTAGGCTTTGGTTTTCTGCCGCTCTGTGCCATCTGCTCCACCTCCCCTCTGTTTTCCGGCAAAAGAAAAGAGCCTCAGAAGAAGCTCTAATTCCTTGACTCATCAGTTTATTTTTATGGACAGCTTTTCTCCAAAGCTTGTTTTAATATAAAGTCATCAAATCCATATTTTATATAAGCCCTCGCCAGAATCCAGTAATAAGGCGGGAAACCATGTATTTTAGCCACTTCCTAAGGTTCTTCCTTCTCCTCTGTAATTCCGTTTTCTTCTGAAAACAGTTGGTTTACCGAATCATTCATCAGGGCATCTCTCTCAGCTTCTGCCTGCCCTAAAACCTCCTGCTCCGTCTGTTTCCGGGCTTCAGCCCTCTGGCGGCTTCGTACCTTTGCCCTTTCAATTTCCTCCGGAGTGCGGAAAGCAGAATGCCCTTTTAAATTGGCAAGCATCACCTGGCGTATCTTTTTCCCCTCTGCCCCGCCAAGGTTCAGTCGTAAAAGCCAGATGCGCATATAATACTTCTCGTTCTCTGCAATGGTTTCTGCCGGATTCACCCGCTTGCTGTCTAAAGCGGCCGCACACATACTCGATGCCAGTTTTGCATAAGCTCCCGTGTCCTCCCCATTTTCAGAAAATGGAAATGCCTCAAACACAATCTCGTCCTCTGTAAAATAAAAGCCTTTGTTCCGCTCATTCCCTTTACAGGAATGGAGTAGTTCCAGGAATTCTCCTCTGCCCTCCGGCTCTGTCCCCTGCAGTTTTACAAGGAACTCATCATTTACCTGGAAAGCTTTTCTCCCAACGGCTTTGTTCAAAAGGTACTGTTTGCTGTGGATCATGAAGACCAGGTTCTTCAAACTCAGTCCCGTATGCTCTCCCATAGGAATCTTAATCTCCAAACCCTCCATCTCCTCTTCCCTTTCCACCAGTCCTCTTTCCATCAGACCAGCAAGAATCATTTCCTCCAGTTTCTCATCCCCGTCCGGGAGTTCCACCTCGCCAGTCCGGTTCACAATGCATTTGCCAATCTCGTATCCGCAGCTTGGGACACCCAGGTACTGGGAACTCTCCCCTGTGATTTCGCATATTGCCTTGACAATGTCTTTCCTGTTTTCCGTAGTTGTTATAATTTTCTTCATAAGCCTTTACCTCCGTTTTTTTGGTACTACATAAATCACTCTAAACGGGTGTAAAGTCAATGCAATTCTCCATCTTTCCAGATTATTTTTCAACCTCCCTGAAACCACAGTTATCAACCACTTCACGGGATTCCGGCAGTGCCATGGCCACCGCATAAGCCACCGTGGCGGTCACCGCATTCCCTGCCTGCTTGTAAAGCTGAGATTCGGAATTGACTGCTGCCGCCCTCTCATACAATGTATCCGGAAATCCCTGCAGCCGGAAACACTCACGTGGAGTCAGTCTGCGGATACGTCCGCATTTTAAGACGGCTCCCATCTGGCAGCCCGTGTCCAATGTCTGGGAACACCCTTTACCCACACGCCCTCTCCGGGTTGCACTTTTTGGATATGCCAGACAGATTCCATCACCAGGATGGGCAATGTCATATCCCTGCTTTGTTCCATTCCGGATAGGAATTTCTACTTTATCCTCCTGCATTGATTTTTTACATAGGTAGACACCGTGCCGGTCTTGGCCTGTCAGCGTAAACATCGGCTCACCGTCCTCTTTCATCCGCCTGCCATTCTGCCGCTTCTCTATCCTTTCCGGTGTCAGAACCGCATGGACTTCCATCACACCGGAATTACTGGCAGGATAGTTGATAATACCTGCGTTATATCTGGCCTGGATACATCTTGCCACTTCTGTAACCTTGGGGCTGCTGCACTGATCAATGAAATACAGCCCCGTCTTTGCTCCCATTCCTCCGCCATTAGCTCCAAGGGTAACCGACACCCCAGCCGGATCATAAACCCGGTATCCCTGCATACCGCCTATAATCTGTTCAAGAGTTCTGCCGTCTTCTCCAGTGACAGATAATATTTCCCGTCTGCCTCTGCTTCTAAGATTTGCGATAAGGAACACCCGCTCCCGGTTCTGCGGGACTCCGAAATCCTTGGAGTTAAGCACCTGCCATTTCGTGTCATACCCTGCTTCATCCATTTCAGACAAAACGGCGGCAAAATCGAATCCTCCATTAACTGAGAGCAGGTTCTTAACGTTCTCAACAAGTAAGTATGTGGGTTTACCACTTTCTTCTTTGCCTTTGACAAGGTCAATGATGTTGTAATAGATTCCACTTCTCTTTCCACGCAGTCCCCGCTGTTTCCCGGCAACGGAGATGTCCTGGCATGGGAATCCGAAGCACCAGATATCTGCGTAAGGCACATTCTCCGGTTTAAGCTTTGTGATATCATCTGCAAACCACTCTCCCTTTGTGTCGTACATGGCTTCATAGGAAGCCCTGGCATATTTGTCATACTCACAGTAACCGATACATTTATGTCCTGCATTTTCCAGCCCAAGCCGGAATCCGCCAATGCCGGAGCATAAATCAAGGAAGGTCAACTGCTTCATCAGCTCCACCTTCCCTTTTTAATTCCTCATATTTTATTTTCTGTCCGCTGCGGATGACAAAGACCTTCTCCGCGGAATCGGCCTGCTCCACATATCGGTTGACAATTACGTCCACGAACTTCTCATCCAGTTCTGCCATATAGCAGATGCGGTTGGTCTGTTCACAGGCAATAAGCGTAGAACCGGAACCTCCAAAGGGATCCAGAACGATACAGTTGCTCATGCAGGAATTCTGGATTGGATATGCCATAAGTCCCACCGGTTTCATGGTCGGGTGATCCTTGGACTGCTTCGGCCGGTCAAACTCCCATATAGTGGTCTGCTTCCGGTCGGAATACCAGTTATGTTTCCCGCCCTTTTTCCATCCAAACAGAACCGGCTCGTGCTGCCACTGGTAAGGGCTCCTTCCAAGGACCAAGCTCTGCTTTTTCCAGATGCAGGTACCTGACAGGTAAAATCCTGTTGCCTTGAATGCGCTGCGGAAATTTAATCCTTCCGTGTCGGCATGAAATACATAGATAGATGCGTCCTGCTCCATACTCGCTTCCATATTTACAAAAGCAGCAAAGAGGAACTGGTAAAACTTTTCATCCTCCATGTGGTCATTTTGAATGCTGCCTGCGGTTCCCTCATAATTTACATTGTATGGAGGATCGGTCACTACCAGGTTTGCCTTCTTCCCCGTCATTAGCAAATCATAGGTTTCCGGCAGAGTGGAATCACCGCATACCAGCCGGTGCCTGCCAAGCAGCCACACATCTCCCTGCTTTGCCACTGCCGGTTTCTGCAGCTCCGCATCCACATCAAAGTCATCTTCGGTTATATTTTTGTCATGGACCGTATTAAAAAGCTGTTCAATCTCCGGCGGCTCAAATCCGGTGAACGCCACATCGAAATCGGATTCCTGCAAATCCCTGATCAACTCAGCCAGCAGTTCCTTATTCCATTCACCCGTAATTTTATTCAAGGCAATATTAAGTGCTTTCTCCTTGGTCTTGTCAATCTCCACCACGATACAGTCAATTTCCTCATACCCCAAATCGGATAAAACTGTAACCCGTTGATGACCGCCAATGATGGTCAGGTCAGAATTGACAATGACCGGCTCGACATACCCAAACTCCTGAATGGAGCGTTTGATTTTCTCATATTCCATATCCCCCGGCTTCAGCTTCTTCCTCGGATTGTAGGAAGCAGCTACCAGTTCTTTGATTTTAATTCTCCGAAACTCCATTCTCTTCTCCCCTCCAGAACCTGTCTTTGATGTAGCAGTTGTGACCGCAGTATTTCCGTTTTTGGTTCCCATAGGAAACAAATACCTTACCACAGTGCGCACAGGTCATCGTGTATAATGCGGTATCCTTCTGCTCGGAAACCTCCGGGTGGATCCTCCACCATATTCTCCTGCAGGTTTCCGAACAGAACTTCTTAGGACGCCCGGTAGCCGGCTGTTTTATTTCCTTTCCACAGTACAAACAGGCTTTGCCCTTGGAAATCTGTTCCGATACATTCTTTTCCAAAGCTGTGGCGTATCCAGCCATTCCTTTGCTCCTGCAGTAATTTCGGACAATGTCACGGGACAACCCTGCCTCCGTGGCAATCCTCCGGTAGCCTAAACCTTTCAGTCTCAGTTCCCGGATTCTGGTTTCCTGCACCTCTGTCATTTCCTTTCGCACCTCCTTACAGAAAAACCGGGAAATGCATAGTGATTTCTACTTTTCTCGGCTTCAAAACATGGATTTCCGGTACTTTTTGGCAAAATCCCCTCCAAGCAATTCAGCGGAAATCATATGTTTATGTACAATAAGGCACCTATTATCCTATCCCCCCTGACGGTTTCTGCGAAAATTCACGCCTTAGGGGGCGGCGGTTTCCAGGGGACGGGGTTCTGGAGATTCGGGCTCCCCTTTCCCTTAAAAATTATTACAATCAAAAGTAATTATAATTTATCTATAAATTTTCTAATATTTTGTTGATAATAATTGTTTTTCCGCATATACTAATAGTAAGCATAGAGAAAGGAGGAATGGTAAATGGCTATCACTACCGATGTATTAAACAGTCTCATTTCTATCACTCAATTTAACAAAGGGCAGGCTTCCAAAATCTTTGACAGACTGCGCACGGAACGCCAGCTTGTTGTACTAAAAAACAATGCTCCTTCTGCCGTGATTCTTTCACCAGAGGAATATGAACGCCTGGCTGAGATTGAAGAAGACTATCAGCTTCTGCTTCTTGCACAGCAGCGTATTGCTAATGGCGACATGGAACGCACAGTAACTTTTAACGATGCAATGGTTGACCTTGGAATTTCCGAGACCGAACTTAACGAAGCGGAGGATGTAGAAATCGAATGAACTATGAAATTAACTTCCTTCCCGAAGCACTGAATGATATGAAAAAATTGGATAATTCTGTCCGTCCCCAAGTTGCCAAGGGAATCCAAAAGGTCAGCCAGAACCCAGTTTCTATTTATCAGGGAGGATACGGAAAGCCTCTTGGCAACAAAGATGGCTCAAATCTGGCTGGACTTTTTAAAATTAAATTCCGTGGAATCGGAATCCGTGTTGTTTACTCTATAGAAGAGCGAAATAGTGTGATGACAATTATCGTTGTGTCCGTTAGAGCCGATAATCAGGTATATCAAGAAGCTTCTCATCGCAGAACAAAACACGATCTATAGTAAGCATCCTGCCAGTCAGGGTGCTTTTTCATGTTTTACTGTCACAAAACTCACAATTTCCACAATACTTTTTGTGGATCTTATGCCTTAGAATTTACTGGATAATATCAGCAATCAGATTTAATATGGCACTACCAAATAAAAGGAGGTAGACGCTTATGAAAACAAAAAAACTGAAAATCCTTTGTTCTTTCCGCACCAGGCAAAGCAGTAACGTCTGGGGTAGAACCGGCTCCTATATCGAGACACCCAAAATCTCTATGGAAGGGAAATGGCTGGAAGCTCTTGGTTTCCACATCGGGGACACGATCGAAGTCTCTTACGAGGAGAATTGCATCCGCATCACCCCAGCAATGGTTTGCGAGCCATCCCTTTCTTACGAGAACAAAAATTAAAAATGGATGACTCCAATGAAATTGAAATCACTGCATTGGGTATTGCAGCAATATCCAAAAGTCTTATACTTATCAGAGAACATTTACCAGAACAGGGAAAAGCCCTGGAAATTTCCAAGGCTTCTCTCTGTCAGTATTTGTATTCCTGATAACGGTCTTCCGTCATCGTCTTTCTGTCATGGCAATTCTTACATAGTGCCTGCCAGTTGGACTCAGCCCAGAACAATTCTTCATTTCCACGGTGCGGAATAATATGGTCCACTACGGTGGCTTTCACCAGCTTCCCACGTTCCCGGCACCGGACACACAGCGGGTGTTCTTTCAGATACCTGCGCCTGGCTTTCCGCCATCGTCCGTTATAACCTCTCTCTGATGCTCCGGCACGCTCTGTCTGATACAGATAGCTGTGTTCTTCACAATAGGCTGACTCTGTTAGATTCGGGCATCCCGGATATCGGCAGGGCTTCTTTGGCTTTCTCGGCATCTGAATTCACTCCTTCCGTATGTAGCGGCAGGGTGAAAGGATAAGTCCCTGCCAGTGCAAAGGCATGAAAAAAGCCTCATGGAATTAAATCCACAAGACTCTTTACATTTCTTCGCAGCTTAATCATAGCACAGGATCCGGTAAACTTTCAATCAACTCATTGTCTACACTTAGTCTACCCATTCAGCTTAACAAATAGGAATCTGTCTGCCGCCCCCGCAGTTCATAAATCCGTTTCAGTTCCTCCACGGCTTTCTTCCTGTACTTTCCAACCATGGCATGGCTGACATTGTATTTTATCATTAGCTCCTGCCAGCTTGCCTGTTCTATAATCATATCCCATATAATCTCAGGCAGACGCCCGCTCAGTTGGCGAATAGCATATTCCAGGAAATCCATTTCTTCCTTTATCTGTTTATAGCGTCTCAGCAAAAAATCGAACCACTCATCATCCAGCCTTTCCTTTACCTGCCTGTAAACCATGGCGGTCATTCCTGTTTTATCAGAAGTACCGCTGGTCTGTACACGCTCTCCCTGTAGTTTTGAAAAACACAGGCTCTCGATAACGTCCTCATATGGAATTCCCTGGAATCTGCCCAGCTCAAATTCTAACAAGGCCAGGCTATGTTTCCATTCCCGGTATTCTTTAAAGATTCTTTCCACATCCATCCCGGATACCTCCAATCCTTACCTTTACCGCATCCACCAGTGCGGACTGCCCAGTATTCTTTCGCTCTAAAGAAGCAAACACCTGCTCATCCATGGTACCTTTCGCTATCAGATGATGAATCACCACCGTTTCTTTTTGTCCCTGTCTCCAAAGTCTGGCATTCATCTGCTGATACAGTTCCAACGACCAGGTCAGTCCGAACCAGATCAGCGTAGAACCTCCTGCCTGCAGGTTCAGCCCATGCCCGGCAGATGCCGGATGGATCATGGCAAGTGGTATCTCACCCTTGTTCCACTTTTTAAAATCCTCCGAAGTATCCAGTTCCACCGCCTGGAACCGCTCCTGTATCCGCTGCCTATCATGTTTATACCAGTAAGCTGCCAGCACCGGCTTTCCATTTGCCGCTTCCAGTAAATCTTCCAGAACGTCCAGCTTTCGGTCATGGATATGTCGCACGTCCCCGTTCTCATCATAGACTGCTCCGTTTGCCATCTGTAACAATTTGTTAGAAAGCCCCGCCGCATTGACCGCATCCACATCCCCGCCTTCAAAAGGAAGAAGCATCTCCTTTTCCAGTTTCCGGTACAGGTCATACTCTTTCTCACTCAGGCTCACCTCCACCCGGTTATAAATACATTCCGGCATTTCCAGATAGTCCACCGCCTTCATGCTGATTGTGATGTCGGAAATCAACCCATAGATTTGTTCCTCTGCTCCATCTTTTGGCTTATAGGAATACACCATATCCCGGCTCCGCTTATCCGGCTGGAAGAACCGCTCCCGGTACGCCCCGATAAACCGTCCAAGTCTCTGCCCCAAGTCAAGAATTCCGATTTCCGCCCAAAGGTCAATCAGACCGTTTGGTGCAGGAGTTCCGGTCAGGCCCACAATCCGGTGTGCCTTCGCCCTTACTTTCCTAAGAGCCTTAAACCGCTTTGCCTTGTGGGATTTGAAAGAGGACAGTTCATCAATGATAATCATGTCAAAATCCCAGTTGCCCTGCCCTACCAGCCACTCAACGTTCTCCCGGTTGATCACATACACATTCGCCTTCCGGTTTAATGCCGCTTTCCTCTCTTTCTCCGAACCTAGAATGGGAGAAAGCATCAATTCATTCAAGTGATCCCACTTCTCATACTCCCCCGGCCAGGTATCCCGTGCCACACGTAAAGGTGCGATCACGAGAACCCGCCTGACTTCAAAGTAATCCAACAGCAGCTCCCAAAGGGCGGTCAGTGTGACCACAGTTTTCCCTAACCCCATGTCTAAAAGAAGCAGGCTCACCGGATGCCCGATGATGAATTCCTTTGCATAATCCTGATATTCATGTGGATTGTATTTCATCCAGTACACCTCCAATCATCTCAGCTCTATCTATGCAGTAAACCAGAAAACCCAGGGCTTCCAGTTGTGTTCTCCTTTTCTCCTGCAGAGGACGCAGCTTTTTTCCGGGAGCCTTCAGCTCTACAAAAGCACATCTCCCTCCCGGCATCAGCACCATACGGTCCGGCACCCCATCCAAACCCGGGGAGGTGAATTTCACAGCCCTGCCGCCACGCTTTTTACCTGCCGTTGCAACATCATCTCTATCTGTCTTTCTTCTGCCATACTTTTAAGCCTCCCTTCCAAATGTTCTGCTGCCGATTTGCTGTTCATGCACGTATATAACATAAACACGCATTTGCACACGTTTTCCCTTATCCTTTTATTATTTCATAAATATAAGGTGGTATCAGCAACAACAGCAACATAAATCCGCTAACGCTTATCATTACTTACTTTACACCTGTTGCCCATTTGATTCATTTATGGCAACATTCCTGGCAACAGCAACTGTTTTCTTTGTTGCCCACCCGGCTAATTGTTGCCTTTTGCTGCCGTAACATTTTCCTCCCGGCAATACCCTCTGACTACTCCATAAATCGGAAACCGGATTTTTGCGTCCGATTTTCTCCATCCATCTATATTTGCCATAATCGCCGTAATCTCATTAGCATCCTGCCGTTTAAGGTTCGAGCGTTCTTTACCAAAGCACTCGCACCATATTTCCATATTGCAAACACGCTCCCGCTTTTTCACACCTCTTTCCCGCTGTTCTCCGAACTCAGAACCATTCACATAATTCCGGCGGTCATAAAGTTCCATGCTCTCCCAGTTCTCCGGCAGCAGCTTTTCCAGGTATTCCTTCACAATGCCTTCCCGCTCGTCAACCTCCATGGCAATCTGCTGCTCCCGGATTGCCATCTGTTCCACCACCTTATCTAGGCACAATGATTCCCCTGCTTTGTAATATGACAATGCCTCAGCCCAAATCTGGTGGACGTCCTCCTCGGTCAGTTCCCAGGATGACTTCGCTGCATCACCGGGTGTTTTCACCGGCCAGAACCTCCGGTTACCTGCGGTATCCCGAAGATACCCGTTCTCCGCATTCGTAGTTCCGATAAAGATACACTGCCTTGGATGCGGCGTTGCCCTGCGTCCAAAGGAGGCACGGTAAATGTCAATCTGCCTGGAAAGGAACCCACGAAGTGTTTCAATCTCCGTTTTTTTCAGACCAGCCAGCTCCCCGATTTCCAGAATCCAATAGCCCTGCAGTTTTTCCGCAGCGGTCTTATCTCTGGTGTCATTTAATAGCAAAGAGTCATTGAACCACTCCCCGCTCAGTTTCGCAATCAGCGTGGACTTTCCTTTCCCCTGCGGACCGTTCAGTACCAGCATGGTGTCAAATTTATATCCTGGACTCATCACTCTGGCTATCGCACCGCATAATGTCTTTCTGGTCACCGCACGTACATAGGCATTATCCACCGCACCCAGGTAATCCACTAAGAGGGTATCTGACCTGGGTATTTTATCCCATTCCGGCAAAGAGTTTAAGAATTCCCTGACCGGATGATAGGAACGGTCATCTACTACCTTCGTCACAGCAATGTCATAGTTTCTGGCAGAGAAATTCCCATAGTTTAAATCTACATAGGAAATAAGCTGGGAATCATCCGCATCCCTCCAGAACTTCCCCGGATGCTCCCAAGGCACCTCCCCTTTAATCTCCATCCCGTCACTAAACTGGTTAAACACGATGGATTTCAGATTTTCATCATGGTTCAAAATCAGCAGGAGATTTTTCAGGTTGTTGACAAGCACTCCCTGGCGGTTGTATTCCAGTCCCAGCCTCCAATCTTTTTCCGCAGCAAACTCTCTTTTTACTGCCTGTTCTTTTTCTTCCAGTAGTTCCAGTTTTACCTTGTCATCTGATACGGTGAACTCGCTCATAGCCTTGAAGGACGGCAGCTTACTGCTCTCCGTATCTTCATCTGCCTTTTTATCCAGTTCCCCGAATTTATGGATACGGACCATGTCAAAGGCATTCATAAGCTGACCGCAGGCCGAGTCCGTAGCATGATGGGAATAGGCGAACTTTCCATCATAGATTACAACCCCCGCCTGGGAATCTGCCGGAATGTAGTCATACCTTCCCGGTATCTGGCTTGCGGTGTAGGTGTCGGAAAGAAAGGCTTCGATGGCATCTTCAATGGAATACGCCCGGCAGAATGCCCCGATGGTTCCCTCCTTAGTAAGAGGGTCCGCCTGCTTCTTCATATCCCGCTGTACAATAATCTGCTGTCGGCTGCTCACCGGCCACTGGGAAGAATCATGCCAGTTCTCATATTTCTGCAGGACAGTATCCGGATTCAGAATCTCACCTTCAATCTCCCGGAATATGAATTCTCCATCTGAGGAAGTGCTTGGCCAGTACATCAGCCGGGAAGGTTCATAGGTGGTATCATCAAATAACTCCATACCAATTTCTTCAGCCACTTTTCTTGCGACTGCCTGATACTCATCCGGCGTGACATTCCTGGACAGCGGAATCACCAGCCGGAGCCTTGGTTTCTCCTGGGCATGTTTATGTGTGGAATATAAGTAACAGTGAAAATCATGGAACAGTTCAAGCTGGTCTGCAATATCTTCTGTAGCATAATCCATATCTAAAGTCAGCCCGGAACGTAACACCACACAATCCTTCTTCCTCCGGCCGCCTTTCAGCTTCCCAAGCACAAAACCGCCCACATCTTTGATATCGTCCTGCCTTGCCTTGGACAGTTTCCTATACTGCTCTACTGTTTCCGAGGTTCGGATAGTTGCGGCAATCCGTTTCCTGAATTCCTCCAGTTCCATCTCCATGCCATTCCACTTTTTGTCTTTCCTGGAATTCCCCACTGAGACATACAACTTCATTTTCCCAGCCTCCTCAATCTTTTTTATAAAAACTGCACTCATAACCGTCCGCCCGGAGTGGTAGACCATCTGCCCATACAGGCGGCACTGCCATAAGCCTGCACAGTTCCTCCACAGAACCTTCTCCTTCTGGCACTTCTGCTATAATCTCATCATGACAGTGCATGACAATTGCATATCCTGCTTTGTCTACCCTCAGCATGGCTTCCGCCAATAAATCTCTGGCTGTCCCCTGTACGATGTTCTCAACCAGCTTCGGTCCATAGGTTTCTATCCGGCACCATTTCTTGTTCCCGCCGATTCCCTCATAGGTCAGTCCTCTCCGGTCAAACTGGTTCATCTCCATTCTTGGTTTCACATAGGACAGCTTCCTGCCCGAAGGAAGAATAATCAAAAGAATACCGCTGTGGTATTCAAACATAATCCTTCCTGCCTGTGTCCTCTTTTTCTCGGTGACTGCCTGGATCGCAGCCTTATCCACATCCCACCAGAATTGCGTGATATGCGGATTGGCTTTTCTCCAGGTTGAAACCAGAGAAGAAAGTTCTTCTTCCTTAATTCCCATATCCATCGCTCCCATAGAAATTAGCGCGCCTGCGGCTCCTCCGTAGCCTAGTGCCAGCTCTGAGATTTTCCCTTTCTGACGCAATCGGGAGCCTTTCTTAACCTCCTCCATCGGCATATGAAACATTGCGGAAGCGGATGCCTCGTAAATCTTGCCATGCGTGGCAAACACCTCCAGTCTCCACTGCTCCCCGGACAACCATGCCAGCACCCTGGCTTCAATGGCAGAAAAGTCCGCTACCAGATACCGACAGCCCTCCTTTGGAATAAAAGCAGTGCGGATAAGTTCTGATAGCACATTTGGTATAGACTCATATAAGAGCTCCACTTCCTCAAACCGCCCATTCTTCACCAGCTTCCTTGCAAGCTCCAAATCTGGGAGATGGTTCTGAGGGAGATTCTGTACCTGTACTAGCCGCCCTGCCCAGCGGCCGGTACGGTTTGCACCGTAAAACTGCAATAACCCATGTACCCTTCCGTCTGAACATACGCTGCGCTCGATGGCTTCATACTTTTTCACGGAGGTCTTTGCCATCAGAAGCCGTAGTTTCAGCAATTCCTGCACTTCCCCTTCGGATTCCTGGATCAGTTCCCTGACCGCCTTTTTCGCCAGGCTTTCCACCTCCACTCCCTGCTCATTCAGCCATTCCTTCATCTGTGCAACGGAATTGGGATTTTCCATTCCGGTCAACTCATATGCCCGACTCGTCACCAACTCCTTATGGAGCAAATCCCCGGATACCGCTTGCCGTACCAGTTCCCTGTCCACCAGAACGCCCCGGTCATTGATTTTCTGGTCCAGGCGGTAAAGTTCCATTTCACGTTCAGGAATGGAGAAGTTTTTCAGCTTCTTCCGGATTGCATATTCCACATCCACGTCCCGGATGCAGTAGGTTTTGAATAATTCCCACTTCTCCGGTGCATGGATAGGAAGATTTCTGGTTCTGTCCTCATTGCTTTTCGTTGGCTTGCAGGGAACGCAGAAATAGCGGATTAAATCCCTGCCCTCTTTTAGCTTCTGCCTTTCCAGCCCCAGCAGCGCCCCAACGTCCTCTAACGACCGGGGAAGGGCAAGCAGTGCCGCCTGAACCGCACTGCAGTGCCAGGAATCCGGCGGCAGACGGACGCCAAAATATTTACTCAGACAAGTCCGCTCAAAATTGGCATTGAATGCAGTTTTTACCACAGCAGCATCAAACACCGCTTCCTTTACTTTATCCGTCAGCTCCTCCCCCTGAGCCAAATCTACAACCCTGGTGTCTTCGTCATCAAATTTATAAGCAAACAAAAGAACTTCAAAAGCAGGGCTGTCCGCATACGCATAAGCTCCGCATTTTATCAAGTCCACATCGGAATAAGTCTCTATATCAATAGTCAGTATCCGTTTCATCTGCATCACGCCCTTTCCTGCTTCTCCCTATGTAACCGGGCGGATACTCCATCCACCCAGTACCATTTATCCAAGAAAATCTTCCTCTTCCATAGCTTCAAAGTCATCTTCCGCATTCGTTCTGCCGCCAAGAGGCTCTCCGTCCTTTAACTTCTGGATATTCCCAAGCCCTGCGGCAATGCCGCGGTTTCCGTTATTGTTGAATCCATAGAAGTTGACGGAAATCCTGCCGTAACAGCCGGAGTACACCTCGGACTGGTCCAGGATTGGCTGCACGTTCTTATCGACCACCTGGGGAGCCTGTCTGGAATTGGCATTGAAGAAATAGCTGTCCGCATAAGCTTCATCCTCCGGACGGTCAATGTCACCGTCACGTAAAGGCAGTTTCAAATTGGCAGGAATCTTCCCTCCCCACTTGGAAAGGGAATCCTTCTTCGCCTGTTCAATGGCTGCCTTGATCTTCTCAATGGTTTCCATATCCGATTTCGGAATAATGGCTGATACGGAATATTTCGGTTCCCCGCCATCTACTGCATTCGCCTCCCAGCAATGCAGATAAGAAAATCTGCAAGGTACGATTACTTTTGTGATCGGTGCATTTTTATTTTCAATGTTCATATGGTTTACTCCTCCTTAAAATCCGCTTCTGCGGCTGCTGTTTCCACCGGCTGTCTTTTGTCCGACTCCGGTGCCAGTGTAATCTTACCCTGTGGCTTATACACAAATTTTCCAAGTATCTGGGCAAACTTCTTTTTCCCCATCAGCTTTTCCATCTCCGTAATACCAATGAGTACCTGTTTATAAATATCTGTATACCCGGCTGCCTTTGCAGCCTCCGCTGCTTCCTCTTCACTGCTGTACTTCCGGTTGCTCCTGCCCTCCACCAGCTTGAACCCATTCCAATGTTTGCCATGGGTGATTGCCTCATCCTGGGCATAGGCATAGATATCTGCCGCCCATTTGGCAAGCTCATCCGCTTTTTTCAATACCTCTGCAATTTCTTCATCGGATAGCAGGGCTGGCAGGTGAAATTCCATTTTCGCCAGTTCCAGGAAGCTCTCCGCCCTGGCCCTGCACTGATTCCTGGCTTTGCAAAACCTGCACCAGGAACCGGAGGCAAATTCACCCTGTCCTTTATCTGCCAATGCTGCTCTTGGAATCAGGTATTCTTCTGCCCATTTTCTCAAATCAGCCACCGTAATCTCCCAGGTACTGACAGATTCCAAACGAGGCTGATGAATGGTAAGGCTGACTCCTTCAATATCATAAATGGCATCGAAAAGCTCCAATGCTCCCAACGCATACAGCATCATCTGCGGATTTTCCTCCGCTTCCACGGCAATGCCTTTTCCATATTTCAAATCAACGATGAACAAAGTTCCGTCCGCTACAATCACTAAATCCCCGGTACCAAACCCTTCTGGTACATACCGGGAGAAATCCAGATGCTGTTCAATGAGAATGACCGGATCCTTGCAGGACTGTTTCGCCTTTTCAATCTGTTCTATGGCAAAGGAAACGTATTCAGCTGTACAATCTTCCATCTCATCACAGTCATAATCGGATACCGGACGCCTGGAACGCTTCTTAAGCAGACGTTTCAGCTTATGTTCTGCCAGGGCATGGGCGGCGGTTCCTTCTTCCGCATAAATACTTCCCTCGTCCGCTGGGAACTGCTGCTCCAGCCGTGCAGACGGAGTACAGTTCAGCCATCGCCTGGAAGAAGATGCGGATAGCAGAGCATGCCTTCCCATCACAATTTCTCCGCATCAGCAAACAGTGCCGAATAGTTTTTCTCTTCCACGGCAGACAGCTTCACAGCACCATATTTTTTCAGAAGTTCTTTAATCTGTACCGTCTTTCCGTCCTGGGATTTCTCCGCCAATACTGCCCGAATCTGCTCTACGGTCACTTTCTTTTCCTGAGTATCTGCTTTTGCAGTATCTGCCTGCTTCTTCTGCATTGTATCCTCTGCTCTATCTGTACATGGATTTACCATCTCTGTCTGCCCGGCAAGGCTCCGTAGGCTCTCCGCTACCATGGAGAATCCTTCCGCCATCTTCAATAATTCACTGCCCATCTAACATTCCTCCATCTCTTCCAATCGTTCCATTAATTCCTCAGAGAACATGGTACACAGCAATAATTCCTCTCCGATTTCTCTTGCATCAAAGTATTTTGCCCGGTCGCCATATTCCAGGCAGGCTTTCTCTATCAGACCGCGTTTTTCCTCATCTTTTTCATTTCCAAATACCCATATTTCGTCCACTTGTTTTGCCAGCCTCAAAGTCAGCAAATGTTCCACCGCGGTTCCAATTTCATCCATGAAAATATTATGGAAATTCAAATAAGAACTGATTGGCAGGGCTCCCTTATGGGCAGCAAAACGGCAATATTCCAAAGCCCTGGCCCGGTCATTTTCCTCATTTCCCGTTATCTTTGTTACAATCATTACCAGCTTCATCCGGCATTCCTCCTTCCTGTATCTCTTTGAACCAGACCGGAATTCCATGCTCTATGGCAAACTTCACTTCCTGCGCCATGCCATCCGTTGTCTTTCCATATACCCAGACTTCATCACACTCCTGCATCAGTTCCAGTCCCATGGAAATCCCATCTGTACGCTCTTTGAGACTATCCTCATTCAGAAATTGAGGGAACATAAGATGCGGAGCAATTGGGAGACAGCCTTCCTCATATGCCTTTCTGCAAAATCTTGCAGCTTTTTCGCTGTTCCCTTTTACAGCTCCACGAAAAGGGCTACATATAAAAATCTTTTTCATCTTTTCCTACTATCCTTTCCGCACATGGCTAATGACTTCTTTTTTTCTGAAAGGAACGATAGGAATCCTTTTTTGGTTCTCTCATTCGTTACCATAATCTTTGAACAATCCTCTCCACTTACAATAATCCGTACTGTCCTCATAGTAAAAATCTCCTTTCCTTTTGAGACATTTTCAAAGCCTCTATCTTATAGCCACGGGAAAGTGATCTTTTAAACTAATCCAATAGTTTTTTTATCTTATCCGGGATTTTTTTCAGTCTCTTGGATACGGCCATTGCTGTAATGCCTAATTCTTTTCCGACTTCCGCCATGGTCTTATCCTCAAAATAATATTTCTTAACAATTATGGAATCCTTACGATCCAGTTTCTGAATGGCCCGGTGCAGCCTTTCTTTCTCATCTGAATGAATAATGATTTGTTCTACATCCGCCCTATTGTCAGCAAACTGCATTGGGCTATACCCATCACGGATCTCCTGCATGAATTCCAGAGAATTATGCCGTCTCATTTCGGCACGGTTTCTCCTGGACTGCATCTTCTCCATTTCGATGATAACTTCACCAATATCGTCATCCACTTCTATTTCCAACCTCTCTCCGGTTAAAAACTCATAATTGATTCTCATGCTGCTCCTTTCTTTACCCGTGAGTAAAGCGGCAGCAGCAGAAATGGAAAAACAGGCAAAAAAAATAGCCGGAGTAAGCTGGTATTCCGCTTTACTCCGGCTATTTGGTGTCGCGCTTATGCGGACCCTTTGCTCGGTAGATTTCTTTTAATATGTTACTAATTCTTCTTTCATTTTTTCTTCCTGAATGCTGCAAATCCTGTAACGGACCTGTATGATATTCCTGCAATGGGGACATTTCAGTTCTACCCATATATCCCCGTTTACAGATGAGCATATATCAAATGCCCGCTTCCGGCATATAGGGCAGTTCATTTTCTCCTTCATCTTGGTATAGCTCCTTTCCTGTCAATGAGTTAGTTGACATATGGTACAAAAAAATAAGCCATTTAAAATGTCAACTATGTACCTGACACAATCACTTTAAGATTAGCACTCTGTCATTTACAGAGTGCCTGGCATCTGCCGGAATATGTTAAGCTGTCTTTCATCATGAGTATTTGCGTTCTTGCCTGCATATTGGGTGAATCCCAACTGTGATAACCGGATACTGGCAGAAACAGGTGATACCTGAAATATCCCTGAAAGTTTCTCTGCTAAATCTGATTCATTAAAATAAGGGGTGGCAGTCAAGTCTGATACTGCATTGATAAACGGTGTTTTCGGCATCAATATAGCGGCACTGAAATATTTCGCATGATGTTCCAGCCAGTCTATATCAGTAACCAGCCGTTTCTTCCCGATTATCTCCAATCCACCCTCAATATCTGACTTTTTACATCCTACGATTCCTGATGCTACTATTTTTTTCTGGTTATTTCTGCTTTTGGCATATGCATAAAAGTCCGAATGAAATACCCAGTGGCCGCATTCATGTCCAATCGTGGAGCGCAGCCGGTGCTCCTTCCAGTCTTCCAGCACTGTATTGTCGATAAGCATGGTACCTCTCTTGGCATACAGATAATCCGCACACTTTTCTTCTGGAAGATAAATTGGAACCCTTTCTGTATCCTGGAATACCATCCTGCCTAAAATCAGTCCGCAATGGGAAAGGTATGTATAATCCAAGGTCAAATCCAGATAGAATTCTGCAAATTCCTCCATGTTTACTGGCTGTGGGATCTTTAATACGGAAGGATTATAGTCTTTTAAAAATTCTTCTGCATGAGCATCAATCTCACCATTGCACATGATAGGAACACCATTTCTTTTTTTCCTTAACTTTGGCTGGTACATAATCGGTTCACCCTTTCCTTGCCTTTAATTCATTCAGCAGGACCTGCCACTCTTTTTCCCCTGCACCAGTTTCCATCGACAACCGCAATGCTTCTATCACATAAGAATTGCAGAGCATATAATCTGCACAGTCCTGGGGTGTTGTAATATCATTAGATGACCGCGATTCTGCCGCCATATCATAAAGTGTATGGGTTTCCTCATCGTCCAGCATTAAATAATAAGCCAGTGATTTCAGCCTTTCTGAGGTAAAGGTGCTGCTTCTCCCTTTCTCCACCTCACTATAGAACTGTGGCGATACTTTTATGGCCTTCGCCGTTTCCCGCAGAGATTTTCCTTTACTTTTTCTAAGTGTCTCCACGTATTTTCCGAATCTTAATCTATGGTCTGTGTTCATAGTTGTTCTCCCTATAAAGAATTTTATATGGTAAGCATTGCCATGAAAACAAACATCTATTCGTCAACTTGTTAATTGACATCATTTTTTTGATATTGGGGAAAATTTATATAAAAAACCACAACTGTTTGCTGAAATCTCACGCTGACAGTTGTGGTTTATGATTTATATTAGAATTGTTGACATTAAAACGAGGACAGAATATGTATGTCATTAGATGTTCGCAACTATTTTCGAGTATACACTGGAAATCGCTTCAATAATTTTCTCGGCTTCATCTATTGTATTATACCTTCCGTATGAGATGCGAATTGTTGATTTCGCTTGTTGTTCAGTCAATCCCAATGCAAGCAAGACGTGCGATGGTGTGTCTTTGCCAGAATTACAAGCAGAACTCGTGGAAACGCATATTCCCTTCATGTCCAGCAAGTGCATAATAGCTTCACCAGAAGCATAAGGAAATGTTACACTCAAAATACCCGGCAACCGCTTTGTGTCTTCGCCATTTATGCAAATTTCAGGAATTGCTTCTTTCAGTCTTTTGATGGTAATCTGAACTAAATCGGATAGCATTTCACTCATCTCAGTAATATTAGCTACACTTTCCTCAAGCGCACAGCCTAATGCAACTATTCCTGCCACATTTTCAGTTCCGGCTCGAAGTCCTTGTTCTTGTTCACCCCCAAATACTAATGGTGGCAATTTCAGACCCGACCGCTTATACAATATCCCAGTGCCTTTCGCTCCATTAAACTTATGGGCAGATGCAGTCAAAAAATCAATTTGCAGGCCATGCACATCTATAGGAATATGGCCTACCGTTTGAACTGCATCAGTATGAAATAAAATTCCCTTCTCATTTAGAAGTTTTCCAATTTCCTCTATTGGCTGAATTGTTCCAATTTCGTTATTGGCAAACATAATAGATACAAGTTTTGTAGTCGGCTTTATTGCCAATTTCACATCATTTACCGAAACACACCCATTGCTGTCTACTGGCAAATATGTTACCTCTACACCGTTTTGCTCAAGTACATGGCAAGCATTCAGCACGGAATGATGTTCAATAGATGATGTAATAATGTGAACTGCCTCACTGCAATAAGCTTCCGCAATACTTCGTAAGACCCAGCTATTCGCCTCCGACCCACCGGAGGTAAATGTGATTTCAGATGGATCAGCACCAATAGCCACAGCAACTTGCTGTCTGGACCGTACAATAGCTCGCCTTGCTTTTGTTCCAAGCGAATATTGGCTTGAAGCGTTTCCATACTCCTCTCTCAAAAATGGAAGCATATTTTCAAAAGCCACATCGGATATTTTTGTTGTAGCAGCATTATCAGCATAAATCACAATTTTACCTCCCTAAAACAGAATACAGCCTTGCTCTTTGAACTCTTCAATCTTTGCTAACAGAAATTCCGTATCCACTTCCAAATATTCTGCAAGGCAATCAAGACAATAGAAATACTTGGAGTTTTTATCAAGCAGCTTCTTGGTCAGTCCGATTTCATTTTTATTTAAATTTTTTTTTCCGCAAACATAACAGTTTTTCTTATCCATAATATTACACCTCTTGTTCTTCTTGGTCGGGTCGAACACTGAATACCGGAATATCCTTACCCCTATACTCTTCATCAAGAACACCAAGTTGATATTTTATGGTATCGCGCATCTTACGCGCTCTATCAAGGCAATACCTCTTGAATTCACGAGCAGTAATATCGCCGGGTTCACGCACATTCGGAAACAGCAACTTAAGATAAGCCGTCGCAATACGCTTAACAGCTTCTGTATCACGTGTATCTGCTGCTTCTGGAACTTCAATAAGCTCATCTACAATAGCACGGTAGCTCATGTCTTCACGCAGTTCGTGAAGTATTGAACAAAAATACTCCGAATTTAATGCCCAGCCCGAAATCTTTAGGTCATCATTCATTCGTGGTATGTTCCAACCTTTGATAAATCCGTGGAATCGTTCTATTAATGCCGATTCATGGAACACAGATGGCAACTCTTCAAACATATTACTATAGCCGTCAGCATCCATTGTTTCTTTCCTAATGTTTCCACAAAGGATAACACCCGCATCAGCAGTTCCTTCATAGTTGCCAACTGTAAAAATACCCGACTCAAGATAGCCTTTTAATGCTGCTCTCATTTCATCTACATCAGTAAATGATATGGTCTGCACTTCGTCAAGGGTTATGAAATCATTCCCTGACACCAGACCAACTGTACGTTTATTTTGGTCGTAGAACATTTTCGCACGACTCATAATACCACCGCTTGAAAGCCATCCATAACGGCTAACACGACCAAAAAGATACGACTTACCAGTCCCCTTCGGAGCAAGTTCTATGAGGTTTAAACGTTTCTCCACAAAAGGAAGCAAACGAGTTAGCATTGTCAGCTTCTTTTCCTCATCACCAAGGTATCCACTTGCGTTGTAGTCTACCGCTCCTAACAGGACATCAATCCACTGGGATGTGCTGAACTCCCTACGGGCATCTTTGTAGTAGTCTATATCAATTGTATATGGACAGAAGGTTTTAAAAGCCGTTAGCTTGATTTTACCTCTGTTTGCTCCTTTGGCTCTATTTTTTTGAAACTCTAAATCATAGTCGTCCGGAGGACGATAGCCTATTTCAACCATTCCCCACGTTTCACGACCGCGCACCAAATCATCCTTACAAGTTTGCCAAACTACATCCTCAATGATTGTATCTTTGCTCGACAGTCCGAAGTCTGGCAAAGCAAAAGACACTTCTCCTGTTTTGATATCAATATCTATAGAAATCTTAGCCAAGAATCTAACACGCTCATGTTCAATTATCACTCGGTTTTTAATGGAGGTCCAGTCATCCTTGCGTGGCAAGTAAGTACGCACAAAATGTGCTACTTCATCAGAATCGAAATGACCGTTCTCGTCCTCAAATTTCTTTAAGAGCCAGTCACGCATAAAAGAGGGCAGACTCAGTGCAGAAAAGAAGTTACTTTTCTTGAGGTCTTTATAGACGACCATTTCATCAAAACAATTTCTGAGTTTCTCTATCATCAAAATTCACCTCCTAAAATACGTCAAACAAATTATCAAAATCGTCATTAGATTTTCCGCTCTTGCCTTGTGCCTTAATCAAAACTTGTCCGATTAAATCATCTCCTGAATAAATATCTGCGGGATAGTCACCAGCACGTTTTGTATCAGGCAGAGCGACCTCATAATGATTCTCATCTGTAGGCAAGGCGATATAACGCTTGCCATTCAATACAAGCGACACATCACTCAGTGGAGTATTGATAAACAATGTTATAGCCGTTCCAGTACGGAAGTCTACTGTTACGCCATCGCCATCCTCCACAAGTTTCACTGTTACATTGGCTTTTTTCAATGTAAGCTCAATAATCGGAACTACTACTTCCTCAAGAGAAGCACCTCCGTGAACCTCAACATTTGCGTCACGGCCTCCTTTGAATCTTCCATAATCAGCAAGAACAATATATCCGCTTTCTTCTGTGGCAAAAGGTAAATCATATGGTTGAAATAACTTACAGCAACGTCCTGAATGCTCGCCCTTGGTATCCGTATCGTATTTTTCTTCTTTACGGCGAAGAACGGCAAGCCGGGAAGCTCCATGGTCACTTGCTATCAAGAAACGCTTACAACGACGTAATGCAAGTTCTGTGGCTGCTCTGTCAATAACCTCAGCAATTACGTCTAATTCCTTAACAAGATGGATAGGCATTTGTTTGTCTGTAAAGTCATACCCCCCCGCCTTCTTATGTTTTATTTCATCAAGTGTATCCAATTTTTCCTTTTTTCCTGTCCAGTCATCGAAGAAGTTTCGATTTATCGAAGTTATAGTTGGCAAATCAGCACGAGCAATGTTTATGGAAATTGAAAGTCCCCGATTGCGTGCTAATTCTGAAATATATGCCAGATATTCAACTCCGAGAGCATCAATCCAAAATAGGAAGGTTTCATTCTTGTCAAAAGTATTGATAATCTCGCTCCTTTGGGGAAGCAGATTATATTTACGAAGTATGGCAAGTTCATCTACCTTAGTTAAAAAATTTTCTTCAAGGGCATTGGAAACCTTTTGGCGTTTATAAGCATCGAAATAGTCGGTCAATAAAGTAGATAATTCGCCACAATTGAATATATACTGCTTTTGGTACGCTTCTAACGCAGGATACTGATCAGAAATTCGTGGAACAAAGCCATTCTTTGCACCCCATGAAATTATTTCTTCTCGCTCTGTTTTCGTACTATCCGTGAGCTTATAGATGCTTTCGGAAGGGTCTTTTCGATTATTGAGTACAAAATCCGCAATATCCGGCTCAGGAAACTTTTCTACAAGGATTTTCCTTTCTGCATAGAATTCTGAAAAATGCTTATCTGTATGAGGAATATCAATTATTTCATTCAATACATTTGCTTTAAAATCCTCAAAGCGACTTGTTTTTTCTGCTACAAATCGAAGGTAGGTATTTTCAAATGTGGTTGCCCTTTGCTTTATTGCTATGAAGTACAACCAGTTTCTAAAATCACTGCCAGAGATACGAGCATAAAAATTCGTTTCAAGGTTTCCGCTATAATCATATTTATCGAAAATTTTATCAAGAGAGCTATCCTCCTGATTAAGTTCCGAAAGCAGCTCAGACCACTGCGTGTCGCTGCCACATGAACGAGGCAGTCTAAAACTGGGAATAGTGAACTTTATACCTTCATAGGCATTGTTAATTCTGTGTATTGTAAACAGGGCATTATCAAGTTGAACGGCTGTGTTGACAACGACATTTCCACACACTCCATCTTCAAGCTTTGAGAGCATAGCTTGAAATCCTTGTTCTGCTGACAGTCCAACAGAAGGGGAAGCAAGGGTAAATGACAAATCACAAACCGCATTGTCTACAACGCTAAAGCGGCGGCTGTCAAAGCGAGGGTCTGCCTGTAAATCTGCAATCTGCGTAACAAGCCCACGCAACACAAATACAACCTTTGCTGCGCCGACATTCATCTCTTTTAGATACGTTAAAACACTTGCTGCTTCGATGTTTCCTTTAAAAGCCAAATACTCACCAAGCCCTAATATGAGCAGCTTTTTGTCCTTTACATTGACATCGGCAGTTTTGATATGCTCAAATAACTCGTCAGTATCCGGAAACTTGTCATATTTGCAAAAGGTACTTACTTTGACAGAAGCAAATCCGAGAATAGACAATTCCTCAACGACAGAAGTAAGCTGTCCATCGCTTACAAACAAAAAATACGGTGTCTTGACAGATGAAGTTAAGTATTTGTTTACCGCTTCCAGTTGCATCTTATTTTCCACCTCCATCTGTTAAAATTTCAATTCCTACTGCCATACTTCCCTTAACAAGTCGTTTAAGATACTGCTTTAATTGTTGTAAATCATCTATTTCATCAATTTTATGGAGAGCTTTATCACTGCCGCCAGAATTATATTCGGCTTCAGCCAGTTGCTTTACTTTATTCTTAACTGTTGGATTCCCGTACCATCCATAGGTATCTCCTTCAATCGACAGGCGTTCAAGTGTATCTCTCACTTTTCCCAGCTCTGGTAGCATTGTGTGGTACTCGCCAATAATGCCACGCACAAAAGCAGCATTACACTTATCTTTATCAGATAAGACATCAAAGAGTTTCGTAGTTTCTAAGAATGCAAGCGCCGCTTTGATTTCAGCATCAGTCCCCCAACTCCTGTTTAGGGTTTCAAATGACTTTTTCGCAATACCAAATTCAGCTTCTGAAACACAGCATAATATAGGTGTTCTATGATGAACTGACCAGTCATGTGGATTTTTTGTTCCTGTTTTATCCCGCCAGAGCTTAAAAAGCTGAGTTTTTAATTGACTTTTACGATATTCCTCTGCAGCTTCTTTAACCTTTGAATTGCAGTCTGTTTTTGTCAATTCATACAAACCTACTACTGACGGACTTCCCTTTACATCGCTGATGTCATTGTCACTCAAATTATCAAGGTAAGGTGCATACACTTCAGCAAAAATTCTTTTGTCATTGTTCAACAAGTCCTTTATTTCTGCACTATGTTCTGTCAACCCCAATAAAAAAACTTTCAGTTGGTCAGGTAGCACATCTGATTGTTGATATATTTTCAAAAGCGTATCAAATACCTTTGAAAGACAAGGGTACTTTATGCGTAGTGCCTCACAGGAGATGCCGAGGAACTTTAAACGCTCACGCCATTCCTTAAAAGCTTCTGACAGCGAATGTGCTGAGGTGTCTAAGATTGTATTGCTTTTCTTTACTATGCCATATTCCGTCAGTAGTTTACGGATTTCATCTTCTCCGGTCTGTTTATCCCATAAGCACGAATGTTTAACTCCAAACAATTTGCGAATGTCAGCAATTACATTGTTTTCTGCACCGATTTCCTTTGCAAGCTCCATAATCTTACCGCCTTCAAACGAACGCAAATATTCTTCCATTCCTTTGCGACAGTTATCGCTTGTCAGCAATACTAACAAATTGTCGGCAAGAGTAGGTTTTGCAGATGCAATTTTCCCAATCCCAACAGCCTCTGTATGTGCCTCTTTGCCTTCTTTTTGAACAAGCTCGATGTACTTTTGAACAACATCAAAAACGCCTAACTCATCAATCTCCTCAAGCCCCCACACAGGCAAACCGAAACCACGCATTTTTACTGCAACCGCAGAAGCCGCTTGTCCGGCGGATGAACATGAATTTGGAGTAATGTTCCATGCTTTTTCCGTAAGCTCATAAAATGCCTTTTCATCAGTAGTCATCTTTACAATGTAAGTTGGCTTCGGTGTCTTTCCTATATAGTTACCTATCATTTCTGCAAGTTTGTCTGGTGTCATAGGCTCATGCCCATTGGATGAATCACTATAACGATACGGCTCGCCACCGTATTCTTTCAACAAGAATCCTGTAATAAACGCAGACAGATTACATGGTGCAAAACCATACTTAACCTCGAGAAAGTTATAGATTTCGTCAATTGAAATCTGCCCATCACGGTTAAAGGCATCCGCAACAAGTTTGTCTATCTCAACTTTGATTTTTGAGATAGGCAAAGCGGATATAACGGAATTTTCCCAGTATTCTTCTGCCTTCCATGGTGCCGGCGAAAGTGTTGGAAGTACCAATTTTTCAATTCCATTTACAGGAGAGCTCTTTGTTACCCCAGTAATACCATAAGTTGCACTGTTCCTGCTTTGAGTAAGCTTTAAGTGGTTTTCATTCAAACCTTTGGTAAAATCAAATGTATATTGAAAACGTGACATCACAATTGTCTGAAGTACACTCGCTACCCCTTGCCCGTTCCCCAGCTTTTCGCCTTCCTGATTCTCATATGTATATACAACAAACTGCCCATTATAAATACGATTTCTCCAGTCTTGGTCTAATACATGGCGAGCTTTTTCTGCGTTCTCCCCTGAAGTCTTATTGCTGTTCCCATTATAGTACATTGCCATTGCGGAAAATTCCACATACTGCTCAAAAGCTTCCATTCCAAGCGGAGTTGAGAGTGCATCTATAAACACAATTTTTTCATATTGCTTATCTGCAACAGCCTCTTTAATTGTCTTGCGGAATCCGGCAGCCTCTGTTTCGTCTTTTGCGAAGGCAATAACGGCATGGAAATTCCAGCCTGTAGATTTATCACGCAAGATATTGATTGTTCGTGTGAAGTCAGTAACTGTTACAGGCGTGATTTTCCCTGTGTTCGGCTCAGATTCAAAACGCAAACGAAGAGCGGGAGAAAGCGACAGCACAGTAGAAAGTCCGCCTTCTGTTACAAGTTTTGACGTTGTATTACTTTCACGCACATTTTTCTTGTGAATGTCAATCTTCGCTTGATCACCAGCAAGTACCGCAGCAGCATAAACATTACGCCCTCCGCTTATTGGTTGGGTAATCAATATACCCTTTTCCTTGAGTCCCTTCGCTATATTTTTACAGGACACATCCAACCCAGAAGAGATACCCTCAAACACATAGCTCAGATTCTGCTCTGTAGCCTTAAATAGTTCAATAGCTCCACTCAATCGTTGGTCAATCGCCTGCATGATAAGTACTGCTTTTAATACAGCTTGCTCATCATCTCTCAAATTTTGTTGCTGAGGGAAGGTGTCTAAAATAAGTCGTATATCAGAAGCAAGATAATCTTTACCATTTTCATAGAAAAAATTCCACAGCATATCTACAGTGAGCAGTGGATGGTCATCTTCGGGACCTGTGGTTTCAATAAACCATTGAAATGCTTTTACATCATCCATGTTTGATGACTTGATGAAATCAAACATACTACGTTGATTTGACTGGAATGCAGAAGCAATGTTTTTTAGTATCAATGCCGCTACAGGGTGAATCGGTACAATGTTTTTCATAACTTGTGGGTCTTCAATCTTCGCCGCTTTCATTACCGCTGTTCTTGAAGCGGCAAGTTGCTCATTCAAATCGCCATCTACTAACACGTTCCAACTATCTTTTGCTGACTGCTTCACATTAAAGGCATGACCAATAAGTTCAAATGCAATGTTGTCAGGAAGAGTTATCTCCGTAAAGTCAAAACGTTGCTTAACTACTTTCCACGACGGGTCTTCGTTAGACATAATATGACCAGTTTGGTGTGTAACGACAATAAGATAAAACGGTATTTCTTGACATAAGGATACGATATTCTGAAATTCGTCCAATGAGTTGTTATTTTTAAAATAACCACTGAACTCATCCCAAACAAATACAATCTTTATATCATTTTGCTTTATAACATCACGAATCCAAGCCTTAAGGCTCTCAGCATCTAACGAGAATGCTGTGATACCATCTTCAGCAAGGCGGAAAAGGTTGTTCATTAGATTTCTTACATCACCACTTCTTTGCAATGCAGACAGCACTTCATCTGCTGTGGATTGCGAGAAGACCGCTGACCATTTTGGCTTTTTCAGCAGTTCTTCAATGATAAACTTATTTTCTTTAATCCAAGCGATTGCATTCTCCTTTAAAGTGTTTTCGCCTAATTTAAGAATGTTATCACTTGAACGCTTCTTATTGGCAGAGATAAGAGCAGCTTTTATACTCTCTTGTATAGCAAAGAAGAATTCGCGAGGAGTGCTGATACCGCCGGAAGCATAGCGATGTGCTGTCACAATACCGCGTGACTTATGACCGAGCAGTTTTTGAAGCAAATCGCTTTGATTTTGCAGTGGCTCATACTTATTCCAATAGTCTTGTAGCTCATCTTCCGGAGCTTCAAGGATTTTTCTGAGTGCCAACGCACACTGGCTCTTGCCTGTGCCGTATGCACCCTGAATCCAAAGAGAACGCTTTGTGCTACCACCAAGCATATACTCGGTCTTTTTCAAAAGACTGATAAATGTTTCGTGTGGATATGTATTATCCCAAGGAGCGCCCGCATTGATTGCAGAGTCATCAATGCAAGGAAAATACGCTTCATCAATATCAAAATACTCACGATACTTGTTGTTAGCCATTTGCTATGTCCTCCTTAAACAAATCAAGTACATCCACTGATGTTTTATCTTCTGCAAGAGTTATTTTTTCAAGGTCATTCGTAAAGGATGCCATAATGAACTCCGGATACCTCGCTGAAAGCCCTAACAGTATGGGTGTCATATCCTCACGGTCAAGTCCGAAAATACGAGTCGGGCTTATCCCATCACGTTCAATACTATCATTGAGAAGAGTCGCAAGGGTAAACTCTTTGTAGTCATTACATTTCTCCGCAAACTTAAACAAACCGTACAAAACCACTCGGGGGTCAGTAACAGAGCATTTTGTCCGCACAAGGTCGCCTTCTTCGGTAACATAGCCGAAGCGTAGAGTTGTTCCAAATGGGGTTTCAGTTAGACGTTTGAAAGCACCACAAATAGACTTGGCTACGGGCGGTTTAACATCATAAGCCACCAGCATATCTTCAGCTTCTTTGCGTATGTAAGTCTTTCCAATATCAAAATTTCTCACATACCATTCAATCTGTGGGTTTTCAAATACAAGATTAAGTAGGATTAATCCTTGTGCTACATCCGTGTCCCAACCGATTGCAGAAACCAACTCAGTAAATTCGCTGACTTTATTCTTTTCAGCTAATTTTGCATCTTTTAAAAGACGCTTAAAAAATGATATTTGCTCTGGTCCTAAATTATGTTCTGAGAAGAAATCATTCTTCTTCTCAAAGAAAGCTGCTAACCATTCAGTTTTAGGCGCATGGTTAGACATTGTGTTTAAACTCCTCATAGGTTTTCCTCCTCCTTGCGGATGACGTAATGAGTGGTATCGTAAACATCCGCTATCTATTTCATGGCACTTATGACATTGAACACAGCCATTTATACTTATTCGGTTGCCAGCAAATTGAATTGCTCCAATTGGGCAGTTAGCTTCACATACTCGGCAACCATTACAACAAGCAGCTTTGTGGAACACTTGGCGGAATAGTCTGCCTAACAGTGGATTTTTCTTTATAACTTCTTCTTTTAATCGAGCAGTATACCCTGTTTTTGTTTCCTGAATTGAAAAATCATCTTTGTCTATATCAATGGTTTTAATCCATTCTTTCCAATCGGAAGCCGGGTTTTCGATTTCAATAATTAAAAATCCATCTTCTATGCGTTCAGAGTAACGGTTTGGATTACCGGCTAAATCCCTACCGTTCTTTCTTGCACTCCATCCACCACTTTTAACATACTCATCAACATTTACGTTGCTTCTTCCATTTGATTGCTTTATGAAGTCAAAGTAGCTACTTACTTCGGTAGTATAGTTTTTAAATTCAACATATCCAGCCTTGCCACCACCCATAGGACAGCATATACAGCCAACTCTTGCACTCCCTTTTTTATAAGCCTCGTTAATTAACACATCATTCCCATATATATAAAGCCATACCTCTGCTGAAGTCCATTCAAGAATGGAATTATGGCTGTATTGACCCTTTATCTTTTTACCGTCATTAAAGTAGTCGTACTCTGCACGGGTGGCACTTTCTTGTGCGCGAACACCCACAAATGCCAATCCTGTATAATCATCTTTTCCTGTAATCTCTCTTAGCTTTAATGTCTGCGGTGTACTTTTATGCACAGAGCAGCACCAACGCAAAGTCCGAGATGGGGGACCAAATAACTCCCATGATTGCTTTGGCTTGAGATGCGATTCTGCGATATAAAACGGTATCTCTTCCTCAATACACTGTAGATGCGTCTTCTTTATAACATCATAGGTGTCAGGGAACTCCATGCCTGTATCACCAAATACCACAACAAAGCTGCCTTTCGGTAATGCCTTTTTAACAAGATCCAGAAGTACTTGGCTGTCTTTACCCCCACTAAATGCCACATGGAAGCAATCGAGCTTGTTTTTGTACTTGGTGTAGATTGCTAATATCTTCTTAACGGTTGTCTGCTCTATAATTTCAAGCATCTCACGGTTTGCTTCAACCATCGCCGCAATATCAACGGGGCGAAGGAAGTTATCATTCGGCTCCGGTTTGACAATATTGAATACATTTCCTTTATTATCAGTAATAGTTGGTTGCTTGTCAGGCAAATCGAATAGTACCTTCTCACTCGTTTTACCGTTAGGGGTTTCCCTATATTCACTGCACAAGTAAGCAAATTGTATTTTAGGGGCAGTATAGAGATTACCGCCTTCTAATTTTGCTACAAGTACACCTCGATACCAGTAGTTATTGGCTTCAGCCCACATATAGGGGACATCATTCTGTTTATCATATTTCCAATATTCATGAAAGCCAAGTAAATCAAGCTCAGCAGCATAAACAGGACGGGGCTCTTTTGAAAAAACCGTAGGTGAGAAATTGAGCAATATCCCACCTGATTTTCGGTCGTAAGTATACGAGTACACGGCTAATCCCTCCTTTCTCGTATGGCTTTCACCATTTCAATTAATTCATCGACCTTTGCATACGACCTCCTGCCAATGTAGCCGTTGCAGCACAGAAAGTCTTCAATCGCTATTTTCTCAAGTTCTATGTTTGAAACAGCAACAGCATCAGCCATTATTTCAATGTAAGATACTATGTAATTTTTACGAACAATTACCCCTGCATTTTTTGAATTTACCGCCAGCACCTCAAAACGAAACCGTTCACTAAATCTGCGACAGTAGCTTTCTAACAAAAACAAATTCCATGCCTGTCCACAATCAGGAAATACCGAAAAAGTAGTAATGCTCCTAAGCGGCAAATAATTATCCTCCACAAACTGGTCAATAACATTATCTATTTCAGACACATTAAATCGGACATATTTCTCAGCAAGAAAGGTGTCCTCATCCACACGAATCATAATCGCATATCCTGCTTCCATAGGAATCCAACGGTGTATTTCTCCCGTCAGCTCTCGTTCGAAATCAAGCAGGTCACGCAACGAGCATTTTTCCAAAGAGCGACAATGCTCTTTCATAATAGATAGTGCATTAAGTATATCGCCCTTTCGTATTATGATTTTACCTCTCTTATCATACTTTTCGGCAAGAACAATAGCAAATGCCGCATTTTGGACTGCCGTAAGTGATAGTTCATAATTGCGCTCTGCGATTTCACTGAGTGGAATATCACTTAACGAGGAGTAACCGTCTTTAAGGTAGGCTGCCGCTACAAAATCAGCAATGGCAATGTGTTCTTCATCAGCAATATCTACTTTACCGATATATGCGTAAACACCTTCCGAATTCCATATGAAATCTCCGTTTTGTGACAAAATATACTTTATCTTGTCAATAGGGATATATGGAAGTCGTTCTGAAAGCTGTTCGCAGCTTAATAGAACATTGTTGCCCCATACACGAAGTACCTCACATCTAATTTTTGCAAGTTCACTTCCGCTTTGCACCTCAAGGGCAAGGTAATTCTTTTTGTGTATACATTGAGGATACAGGCTCATAAGAGTGTTCTTTAACATTTCCTCAGAGATAATGCTCGCCGAAAATAACCAATCCTCATTTTGTTCATAAAAAGTACTATAGAAGACAATTTCAGCGCCTTCATTGATTGCCGAATCAATTGTACTTTTAATTCTTTCTATAGCATCTGTTTGGATAATATACACTTTTCCTTCAAACAATGTGCCAAAAGATAAAATCAACTTGTTAAGCTCTTCATCAGACAGCGTTATCTCTTCGTCATAATCTTCCATTACAAATCTGCGGAAACGCCGCAACTCAATTGGCGAATTGCTTCTAAAACCGTTTTGGAAATGCCCTTCCAAAGTTTTCAGCAGTATATCACTACAAGAAGGGGTTGACTCTTGTTTCGGAGCTTTTACCAACTGTGCAGCAACGTTCTGATTATCATTACCTGCAATGCTTTCTAAATATCGTCTGTAAACCCCTAACCCAGCAGAAAACATACCACTCATGTCACTATTCACTTTTTTATAATTTGGTGCAGTTTTGAAGATGCTCCATAATTTATCCAACTCAGAAACCGTGCAACAAACAAACACATCCCTACTTCCTATGGGAAGAGCAGATAGCTTCATCGGAGCAGAACGCAAACTGCGCATATATTGCCGTACTACTTGTTTTAAGTATAACGTCCCGTTAGCATTTGGTTGAGTTATCAACCACGCAATCACATCTTCGGGGTCGATAACTTTACCTGACTGATTGTCTACATGAACCTGTTCTTTAACCGTAACATCCTCTATAAACTCACCTGTAAGCGACACTTTTTTTATCCACGGTTTTTCTTTCAAGAATTTTAGGTATAACTGTCCGGCAACGATAAATACTTTATATGTACTCCTATCAGTAACTCGTAGCAGTTTAGCTTCCAATAACTTGTTATATACTGGCTTAAAAGCATTGAACTGCATATATTCCCAAATACCGATAACACTAATTTTCTTTTGGATAGAATAATCCGAAATCTTGTCTAAGCAAGAAAGAATCACTTCAACCGAATATTTCTTTGCATTGTCGTCAACAAGCCAATTTGAAAATAATTCTCTCATTGAAACAGATGCCAAGGAAGCCTCTTGAGCAGTAATATTCTTTTCAATATTCAAACGGTTTAATATAGTCATTCCTTAGACTCCTTTCGTAATTTCAGATTCTTTAAGCACATTAACTTCAATCATTCCTAACATCATCCGATGAAGTAAGATAATTACTAAGTTCGCCGGTGTAGATGCCAAAGTGGTCAAGCAAATCACTTGTTCCACTATTTGCACGAAAAACTGACAACAAGGCTACAAAGGTAGTCCAAGTCATAGGTCGCTTCTTTTTTTCGATTTCTATTAAGGTCTGCCTTCCAATTCCTATCTTGTCAGCCAGTTTAGCTTGTGTTAGACAGAGTTTTTTTCTCAGCACAACAAGGTTATCAGTCATAGATGCCATGAGTTTATCTTTGTTAATATCACTATGCACGAATAAATTACCTCCCATAGAAATTGAACAGTTATAAAATATATGATGATAGACAAAATGTACTTATATCATACAAAATATCCTTATCTTCGTCAAGAGGATTTCAAGGAATACTTCATACAAACACCATACCTTCCCGCAAAACAAACCTTTTAGCAAAACTCTATACCTTACGCCAATAAGTGTTTTTCAATCTCCAATCGCCCTATTATCCGCAGTATCCTCAAAATGCAAAAAAAGAGATTCACCAGTCAACCCGGTGAACCCCTCCACACTCAAAATCTTCCGATTTCAAGCCACTTATTCAATTCTTCCGCCGAATAGTATCAATCCCAAAAGTTATCTATTATTCAACGCTGCCTGAGCTGCTGCTAATCTAGCGATTGGCACTCTAAAAGGTGAGCAGGATACATAGTTAAGTCCAATCTTATGGCAGAATTCAACTGACGATGGATCTCCGCCATGTTCTCCACAGATACCAACCTTAAGGTTAGGTCTTGTAGCACGACCTTTTTCAGCAGCCATTTTAACAAGCTGACCAACACCATTTTGATCAAGTCTTGCAAATGGATCTGATTCATAGATTTTTGCTTTGTAGTAAGAATCTAAGAATTTACCAGCATCATCACGTGAGAAACCAAAGGTCATCTGTGTTAAGTCATTCGTACCAAATGAGAAGAATTCAGCTTCTTCAGCAATTTCATTAGCAAGTAATGCTGCACGAGGAATTTCAATCATAGTACCAATATGGTATTCAATGTCTGAACCCTTTTCTTTCTTAACAGCTTCTGCTGTTTCAATCACGATATCTTTTACATACTTTAATTCTTTCTTTTCTCCAACTAGTGGAATCATGATTTCAGGAATGATATCGTAACCTTTTTCAGCTTTCACTTCAATTGCAGCTTCCATCACGGCTCTTGTCTGCATCTTAGCTATTTCTGGATAAGTAACTGCAAGACGGCAGCCTCTGTGTCCCATCATCGGGTTAAATTCATGTAATTCGTCACACTTTGATTTTACTTGTTCCACTGTTAATCCCATATCGGATGCTAATGCTTTAATATCTTCTGGATCAGTCGGAACAAATTCATGCAACGGTGGATCTAAATAACGTACTGTCATTGGCTTTCCTTCAAGAACTTCATACATTCCCTTAAAGTCAGCTTTCTGGAAAGGAATCAACTCATTAAGAGCTGCTTCTCTTGCTTCTACATTATCAGAAAGGATCATCTTTCTAATCTTTGGAATTCTCTCTGCATCAAAGAACATATGCTCCGTACGGCAAAGACCAACTCCCTCTGCTCCTAATTTAACAGCATTTGCAGTATCTTGTGGAGTGTCAGCATTTGTTCTAACTTTCAAAGTTCTATATTGATCTGCCCAGTCCATCAATCTTCCAAAGTTTCCACTTACTGAAGCTTCAACTGTCTTAATATCACCAAGATAAATCTTACCTGTTGAACCATCAAGTGAGATATAATCTTCTTCTACAATCTTATGTCCGCCAAGTTCGAAAACCTTTGCTTCTTCATTGATTTTAATATCACCACAACCTGATACACAAGCTGTACCCATACCACGAGCAACAACTGCTGCGTGACTTGTCATACCGCCACGTACGGTTAAAATACCCTGCGCCGCATGCATACCTTCGATATCCTCCGGTGAAGTTTCAAGACGAACGAGAATGACTCTTTCTCCGCGTTCTCCTGCTGCCTTTGCATCCTCTGCAGTAAAATATACTTTACCTGCTGCTGCTCCCGGTGATGCTGGAAGTGCAGAACCAATTACTTCGCCAGCTTTCAATGCTGCCGGATCAAAGGTTGGATGTAATAACTGATCTAATGATTTTGCTTCAATTCTAAGTACAGCCTCTTCTGCTGTAATCTTTCCTTCATCAACTAAATCACAAGCAATTTGAAGAGCAGCTGGCGCTGTTCTCTTTCCATTACGCGTCTGTAAGAAATATAACTTGCCTTCCTGAATCGTAAATTCCATATCCTGCATGTCTCTGTAATGATTCTCTAATTTTGTGGCAATCTGCATAAATTCTTTAAAACACTCCGGTAAGTCCTCTTCCAACTTGGTAATTGGCTGTGGTGTTCTGATTCCAGCAACAACATCCTCACCTTGTGCATTAATTAAGTACTCACCATAAATTCCTTTTGAACCTGTAGATGGATTACGTGTAAATGCAACACCTGTTCCAGATGTATTACCCATATTACCAAATACCATTGCCTGTACGTTAACAGCAGTTCCCCAATCTCCTGGAATGTCATTCATTCTTCTGTAAACTATGGCACGAGGGTTGTCCCATGAACGAAATACTGCTTTTACTGCTTCCATTAATTGAATCTTTGGTTCCTGTGGGAAGTCATCTCCCATTTTCTCTTTATAAATTGCCTTGTATTTAGCAATTACTTCTTTCAAATCGTCCGCCGTTAAATCAGTATCATATTTAGCGCCCTTTGCTTCTTTTATTTCACCCAAAATGTTTTCGAAGAAAGTTTTGCTCATCTCCATAACAACGTCGGAAAACATTTGAATAAATCTTCTATATGAATCATATGCAAATCTTGGATTTCCAGTCTTTTTAGCAAAGCCTTCCACTGCAACATCATTTAACCCTAGGTTAAGTATTGTATCCATCATACCAGGCATGGAAGCTCTTGCTCCCGAACGAACTGATACTAATAATGGATCTTCTGTATCTCCAAATTTCTTTCCTTGAATTTTCTCTAATTCTGCCAATGCATTAAAAATCTGTGTCTGAATCTCATCTGTAATTTTCTTGCCACTACTATAATAATCTGTACAAGCCTCAGTTGTTACAGTAAAACCTTGAGGAATAGGTAAACCTAAATTAGTCATCTCTGCTAAGTTAGCACCTTTTCCACCAAGAAGGTTTTTCATTTCTGCTTTTCCTTCTTTAAATAAGTAAACCCATTTTGCCATTTTTATAATTCCTCCTAAATGATAATTGTACTTTTGTATATTTAATATAAGACAAAACAAGCTTTGTTTGCCACCAAAACTTTCTGTTAAATCTTATAATAATAACCATTTCTTAGAATTTATGTTTCACACTCAATATTGTACCACACTAAGGCTGATAGTCAAGGGAATATTTATAATTCCAAACAAAGCAATATAAATTTTTAGGTTGAAATTTTGTGTCAGTAACATGTCCTTCTTTCGCATATTGTAAAATCTGCTATAATTCGTCATTTTTCTCAATGATATATCAGCATCATTGCCATAAGGAGACTCTGTAAGCTCTAATAGACAATGATATCTTACTTTCCGCATGAGTTGAAACAAAATATATTGTGTTTTTATTTCATAGAATCAATACTTTTGTACGATAACAACAAGGTATTTCCTATGAACGTAAAAATGATACAAAGCAACGATTTGCCTTGTATCACCTACATACTTGTCTTTTTAATATTCTAATTTTTGAGCAAAATACGCTTCTAAATCTTCTATTTTAACTCTTTCCTGCTCCATCGAATCCCTGTCACGAACCGTTACTGCTCCGTCAGTTTCAGATTCAAAATCATAAGTAACACAAAATGGTGTTCCGATTTCATCCTGTCTTCTATAACGCTTTCCTATATTTCCTCTGTCATCAAATTCACAGTTATATTGTTTCGAAAGCTTCGCATAAATCTGCTCTGCTCCTTCATTTAATTTCTTAGACAATGGTAATATACCAATTTTAACCGGAGCCAAGGTTGGATGAAAATGTAGAACGGTACGCATATCACCGCCTTCTAATTCTTCTTCATCATATGCCGCACATAGAAAGGCTAATACAACGCGGTCTGCTCCAAGTGATGGTTCTATTACATAAGGAACGTATTTTTCTTTCTTTTCATCATCAAAATAGGACATATCCTGCTTAGAAACATTCTGGTGTTGTGTCAAATCATAATCTGTTCTATCTGCAATGCCCCATAGCTCGCCCCAGCCAAATGGAAATAAAAATTCAATATCTGTAGTCCCTTTGCTATAGAAACAAAGTTCTTCTGGTGAATGATCTCTGGCACGCATTTCATCGTCCTTAATACCAAGCGTTTTAAGCCAATCAATACAAAATTGTCTCCAATACTGGAACCATTCCATATCTGTTCCCGGTTCACAGAAAAATTCAAGCTCCATTTGCTCAAATTCTCTTGTTCTGAAAGTAAAGTTACCCGGTGTAATTTCATTTCTAAAAGATTTTCCGATTTGACCAATACCAAAAGGTATTTTCTTTCTAGAGGTTCTTTGCACGTTCTTAAAATTAACAAAAATTCCCTGTGCCGTTTCGGGTCTTAAATATACTGTATTTTTAGCATCCTCGGTAACCCCTTGAAAAGTCTTAAACATAAGATTGAATTGTCTTATCTCAGTAAAATTATGTTTTCCACAAGAGGGACAAACAATATTGTGCTCATCTACATATTGCTTCATTTCTTCCTGTGACCATGCATCAACAGATCCTTCGATTATAATTTTGTTTGCCTCATTATAATCTTCAATCAACTTGTCAGCACGAAATCTTTCATGACACTCCTTACAGTCCATTAATGGATCCGAAAATCCACCTAAATGTCCTGAAGCAATCCATGTCTGAGGATTCATAAGAATGGCACAATCCACTCCGACATTATATGGGTTCTCCTGTATAAATTTCTGCCACCATGCTTTTTTTACATTATTTTTTAGCTCTACACCAAGATTACCATAATCCCAAGTGTTAGCAAGTCCACCATAAATATCAGAACCTGGATATACAAATCCTCTTGCCTTTGCTAAGGCTACTATTTTTTCCATTGTCTTTTCCATTGCGTTACCTCCAAGTATTGTTTTAAACGAAAGTACAATCATTTGCCATATTATAAAGCGATACAAACTATCTGCTAATTTTTATTCATATACAATATAACCCAGCCCTTCAGCATCATCTGTTAGTTTTGCAGTTTTTTCACCAACCAGCGTTGCATTGTCACTCAAATATAATATTTTGCTATCTGTTTTAATCTGCACATTTTCTTCAAATATAACAACCTTATATTGAGTTAAACTTTTAATCGTCTCTGCTCCAACTGTATTTTTGTCCTCTATTGCTGTAAATTCCTGATTAAAATCGTATTCCTCACTCTTTGCATCACTGATTGTCCCCGCAAAGAATTCGACATTATTAAATTTAGCATAATCGCTAGCTGAGCTAAAACTAGTAATTAGCTTTGCTACGTTATCATTTACATTATACTTTTCCACCTTGACTTTATCGGTGTCACCATTATATGCACTTACATTCTCATTAATTAATTCTTCAAGCTCCTTTGAATCATAGTAGCTTTCACCAAAATCCTCTATCAAAGCCTGCATGACTGTACCATCCTTTTTAACGTATACCGTATTGGTATCAGCATCAAAAGACTTTAATGAGCATCCTGTAATAAGCATAAGCATGATCAAAACTACTGAATATGCTTTTATTCTTTTCATAATTACTTCCTCCTAACATTAGTCTTATCCATTATAGCATTTTTTTGGTCTTTTTCAACACAAAATTAACATTGTATTCAATTTAAATTCATCAAGGAAATCCCTCGCTTTTAAAACAGGGATAGGGACTCGCTTGTTTTTGTAGGAGTACGAATTCTTACAAAAATACCGTGAAGTGGTAAAATGGATAGAGACAGGCAGTGTGGCGGATTGAGAATATCTGCTTAAACTATTTTTAAGATGTTATAATGCTTTCTAAAATTGGAAGTGATTTGAACTCTTTGTCTATGTACATTTTCATATACTTTTTCATTATAAGCTTTAATTCTTTCAGAACTTGTTCTGAAACATTAAATGTATATAGTTTTTCGATTGGGGATGTAATAATAAATTGCATTGTATAAAGGGTAGAATCACTAATTTTAATTGTTAAATATTCTTGCTTTACACAATCCTTGCAAACTACACCGCTTAATGTTGGTGAAAAAAACTTAAGATTTTCTTCTTTACCACAATTTTGACACTGAAATACCTGTGGATATTCACCATTGACAGTCATAGCTTTCAATTCAAATATGCACCTGATTAATTCATTTGGGATATTTTCCTTTGTCAATGCCCGAAGTGATTGATACAAAAGCTTTAACATCATTAGTTCATCATTGTTTTCTCTTGTATAATAATCCGCAAACTCCATAAAATAGAAACCATAATAGGCTCCCTCAAAACTATTTACTAATTCTAGAAAATAGTTTTGGATGGAAGCCATTACTATTGTATAGGAACTTCGTCCTTCAAATAACTCAAATTCTCCAAACGCAAATGGATTTGTTGCAGCAATTAATATGCTGTTTTGGCGTCTGGCACCTTTTGCAAAAGCGGTTATTTTACCGCGTTCCTTTGTTAAAATAACTACTCTTTTGTCATATTCACCTATAGGTGCCACATATAAAATTATTCCTGTCACAACAGTTGACTGCCCCATTTACGTTTACTCCTACTTGAACATTATCCAGTTTATTATTATGTTTGTCTTCTATTTTGTAGGCCAAATAATCAAATACATTTCCTGAATCAGTAAATAAGTTCCAGTATTCTTCTTCGTACATATTATCTCCTCCACATATGTTTAATTTAGTCATGAAAATAACTTAGTTAATTTTTAGATGTTCTTTATTAATTATATTAAAATATTCTAAGATTAACTACATATTTAGGATGTGTAATATGAAAGTAACTATACTAAAAAATAAATACCAATTAATTTTTGCTCTCTAGCCTTGACAACTCAAATTCTTTAATTATTGTATTATATTTCCTTTTTATTGTATCCATAATTTTTTAGAAGAAAATCGCTGTCACGCCAGTCTTTTTTCACCTTTACCCACAATTGTAAATTTACTTTTTGCTCCAGCATATCTTCTATATCTTTTCTGGCGGCTGTACCGATTTTTTTTAACATTGCGCCACTTTTTCCGATTATAATTCCCTTATGGGAATCGCGTTCACATACTATAGTTGCTTCGATATCCACAATATTACCCTTTGTCCGGTTCTTCATACTATCAATCGACACAGCAATACCATGCGGTATTTCTTCATCTAATATCCGAAGTGCCTTTTCTCGAATCAGCTCAGCAACAATTTGTCTCTCAGGCTGATCTGTGACTGTATCCTCATCATAAAAGTTAGGACCATATGGCAGATATTTAAATATAACCTCAATAACTGTTTGGGCATTGTCTCCCTTTAATGCTGATACGGGTACGATTTCTGCAAAATCATATATTTTTCGATACGTATCAATAAATATAAGGATTTCTTCTTTTTTCACAGTATCTATCTTATTTATGATAAGAATAACCGGTGTTTTTACTTTCTGCAATTGCTCCGCTATATGACGCTCACCTGCTCCGATGAAAGTTGATGGTTCTACCAGCCATAATATAGCATCTACCTCATCGAGCGTATTTTGCGCCACGTTTACCATATACTCTCCAAGCTTATTCTTTGCTTTATGAATACCGGGCGTATCTAAAAAAACAATCTGTCCCTGCTCATCCGTGTAAACGGTCTGAATACGGTTTCTTGTTGTCTGTGGTTTATTGGAGGTTATTGCAATCTTTTGTCCGATTAAACGGTTCATTAAGGTTGATTTTCCTACATTTGGTCTTCCTATTATTGTAACGAAGCCTGACTTGTTGTTTGCGTTCATTTATTTCTCCTTTGTTTTAATTACTATAGAGATTTTCTAATTTCTTAAATAATTCTCTGTCTTCCTCTAATTTTTCTTCATTTCCAATTACGCAAATCGCATCCTCTGTCAATACGGCTTCTACTATTTTACTTAATTCTCGAATGTCTTCTACCGTTGCATTTAGAATCTGGTTACGATCTTTTTGAATTTTATCAAACGTAAGTTTGCTTAAATAGGCTGTTAAAGAACGGGACCCCTTTGCCATTGGATTAAGTGGAGTATCTAAATCACTGATTGTTCCTATAATGAATTTAGTCATATCTCTTTCATCTGCCTGAAAGTTCTTTAAATAGTCTGTTGTACCATTGTATATGTCATTCGTCTTTTTAAGGTTTGGATCACGATAAGATACCAAATAACTGTCACCAGTAATAGCAAAATTGCTCATACAGCCATAGGCTCCACCCTTAACTCTTATATTCGTCCATAAATAGTCATAACTTAGAATTACCTTAAGCATTCTAAGTGCTCCGGTATACTCCAGACCTTTTGTTGCAAAATTACCGGTTCTCGCAACATAGGAAACCTTTGATGAGGTCTTAAAACCCTCGTTTTTAATCTTAAGAATAGGCACAAAATTCCCTGCCTGATAAGCGTCTGTATACAAACAATTCTTAAAGTCCTTTACTTCCTTAACCAGATATTCATAACCTGTATCATTTGAAGTGTAAGATATCATTAAATTTTCCGGTCTAAACAAAATATGCATCAACTCATTAAGTTTGCTGATTAAATCTGCTTTCTGATTATCAAAATCACCCTCCATTCTCTCTATGACTCTGTAATATTCAATCCCTGACATTAAATCACTATAATAAGACACAGGTGAGAAATAGGAGCAGCCTCTCATTACTGCAACCGAATGGCCAGAGGAATTCATTGTCATCTGCATTCTTGATTTAATTTGAGCAATAATTTCATATAATCTCTTTTCATCATCAAGCTTTGAATGTAACAGAATTTCTTTTATCATTTGAAAGCAATAATCCATATTTTCAAATAAAGCCTTCGCCTTTATTTGAAATTTTACGCTAAATTCACCTAATTCATTTAGATTCGGATAGATATTAATTAAATTTGATATCCCACCGGTTTTGATATTGATTTCATTATATAAATCACCATAACTGTAGTTTTTGGTATCAATAAATCCTAAAACAGATTTTAATATTCCCATATATGGAACTAATTCATTGGAAACCTTGCCTGCATCAAATAATAAATCCAAATATCCGATTCCATTCGTAAAGAGGTTATGATGTACAACTTCAATATCGTTAATTCTTTTGACATCATTATAAAGTAAAGCAGCTTCCTTTTTCATATCCTCACGTTTTAGCATCGGTATTGCTTCAAGTTCTTCCTTTGTAGAAGGTTCCTCTTGATACTTTTCCAATGCCTTTGTGTCTTCGACCAGCTTTTGTATTTCTTTCTTCGTAAAGCTATTCTTATATTTTTGCAGCTTCTCCTCAAGTATCCTGTCATTTTTCGCAGTGAGGCCTCGTTCTGGCTCTACAATAACGATTGACGCATGTTTATTATAAATCAGATAGTCTTTTATTAAATTTTCATAATAACCCGTTCCAATCTGACGCTTTAATATTTCAAACGTTTTTAATGCCTGAATATGAATAAATGGCTTTTCATCATCATATAGCCAACTATCCAGCATTTGAAGCCCATACATAAGACCTTTGGGAAAATTACCAAAATCAGCCTCTCTATATCGAAATTCATTATAGTTAATTCCTGCCAATAATGCTTTTTCATCGAACCCTTTTTCTACAATATCTGACAAGGTATCCATTATGATTTTAACAAATTGATCTTTACTTGACGCATTTGAATTTTTTGCAACAATATTAAAAATCGGCTGAAAGGTTCCATTATCATAAGAGCCCATAATGTCTTTTCCTATTTTAGCATCAAGTAAAGCCTTTTTAAGCGGTGCCCCAGGTGCTGTTAAAAGTGCATATTCTAATATCTGGAAAGCAAGATACAATTCAATATCAAGACTGGTTCCTACCACTATATTATAAGATAAATACGTATTATCCTCTAGCGGTTCGCCATCTGTAATTGAATATTTTTCGCTTATCTGCGCAATTTCCTCAAATGGCTTTTGAAATTTAATTTCTGAATCTATGGAGATTTTATCATATTTACTTAAATACTCTTGATCTAGCCATTTTAACTTTTCAGCCATATCTGCATTGCCATATAAATAAATATAACAGTTAGAAGGATGATAATAGGTTTTATGAAAATCTAAAAATTCATCATAGGTTAATTCTGGAATGTGAACAGGATCACCACCCGATTCCTTTGCATAGGAAGTATCCGGGAACAGTGATTTTAATACCAGCCTGTCTAACACTCCTTCTGGAGAAGAGAAAGCTCCCTTCATTTCGTTATATACGACACCATTATATTTTAATTTAGCGTCTTCTGACTCTAAATCATAATGCCATCCTTCCTGCTTAAATATCTCTTCATGCTTATAAATATTAGGATGAAAAACTGCATCTACATAAACATGCATAAGATTTTGAAAATCCTTATCATTGCAGCTTGCTATCGGATATATAGTCTTATCTGGGTAGGTCATTGCATTTAAAAATGTATTTAATGATCCCTTTACAAGCTCCACGAAAGGATCCTTAGCCGGAAATTGATCAGAACCGCATAAAACGGAATGCTCTAGTATATGGGCAAGGCCTGTGTCGTCCTTAGGCGGGGTACGAAAGCCGATATAAAACACCTTATTTTCGTCGTCATTGCTCAAAATTGCTATATTTGCTCCACTTTTCTTATGCTTTAATATATAACCTTCTGAATTTAAATCTACTATCTCTCTCTTTTCTATCACTTGATATTCTTTCATATCAAAAACTTGCATCAAAGTACCTCCATCTATTTCAATTTTACTATTTCTTATTTTATCCAATATATTCTACCACATTCACCATATTTATGCAAAAGACCAGTTTCCCAGCCTTATCAATCCTTTAACTCTCGTTATTCAATACAATTTTATTAATAAAATAGGCAACTCCATCCTCTTCATTTGTTTTTGTTTGGTATTTAGCTGTGTTTTTTATCTTATCGATTGCATTCCCCATCGCAACGGTATAGCCAAACTCACGTTTTAGCATAGAATAGTCATTGAGACTGTCCCCAAATGCCATAACCTCCTCCATTTTGATATTCCTCTTTGCTGCAAATGTCTCGAGTGCCGATCCTTTATCTGCGTTAACGTCAGTAATTTCTATGTTTGTATGAAAGGATGCTGCTACAGAAATCTTAGGATTCTGACTGAATTTCTCTCTTAATTTTTGTATTTTATCTCTATCCTTGTGGCTTATCGTAATTTTAATAATCTTGTGCCCTTTTTGATAAATTTCATCAATGTCTTTTACGTAAAGAAAACTGTTCTTAAGCCGTTTTATATCACTTACAATTTTAGCTTCATCAATGGAAGAGGTGTCTCCATTGTTATATAATGCCATCCAGCCTCTTATAAATTGCTCGGCATTTTCCTTTGATATGGTAACACAGGTTCTTGCTTGTGTATTAAATTCAATAAAATATTCCTTTTGATTGATGCAATTAAGAATATCTTTTACCTGTGCGGGATCCATGTAACTGGCTTTCATTAATTTTCCCTCTGTATCATAGACAGCTCCTCCATTCATGCAAATGCAGTCACATTGAATTTGCGTGGGATCTAATACATATTGAACACCTTCATAGGTTCTTCCTGTGTTAGCGACAAATTTAATTCCCATTGCTTGAATTTTCTTAATCATTTCTATATTTTTCTTGGATACTTCCCGTCTGTTGTTTAAAAAGGTTCCGTCTAAATCCACTGCAACTAATTTAATCATATCTTCCTCCTTCGTATGCTTCACATACATACGATACTTAAGCTTATTCTTCCTAATTTATCATAATTATATAGTATATCATAAATAATTCAAAAAAAGCTAAACTTTCTATAGAAGAAGCAACAGGATAAACGACACGCACAAGCATGCTGTTTATCCTGTTTAATGATTCTTTATTCTGTTTTTAGCTTACCATTCCGCCAAAGGTTCCTCCTGAAACACACATAACCAGTACGGTAAAAAAACTCACTCCATCATTACCGATTGTATGATTGACAGCCAAAGAAACCAATGCAAGAATAATAAAATATGCTCCTCCGCATATCGCTCCCCAAATAAATTTATTTTCCTTCTTTAGTTTTCCCAAAATAAATCCGCCAATGAAACTTGCTACTATGTAAATAACGGTTATACCAACTTTTACTTTACCATCATCCAGATCTGTTTTGTATACTAATAATGCCAATAATAATAAAGCTAAACCAGTTATTATATAGGAGCACAAAAGACATTTTAGAATCATAATCACACTATTAGGTTTTAGTACTGTTTTTTCCACTGCTTTACCTCTTTATTGATTATATAAACAGTATATTATACTACCTGTCATAATATGTGCGTTAAATTAAATTGTCTTAAATGTAATAATAATTTTCGTTCCTCTTGAAACTTCACTGTCAATTTTAATATCCGCCTTATGATAGATGGCACCATGCTTGACAATAGAAAGACCCAGTCCCGTTCCTCCTGTTTCCCTTGAGTGACTTTTATCTACACGATAAAAGCGTTCAAAAATGCGATCCTGATGCTCTTTTGGTATCCCAATTCCAGTATCCCATACTGATAGTATAACCTTATCATTTTCTTTTACGACACTCACTCCTGCTTTACCACCATCCTCATTATATTTAATGGCGTTATCAAGCAAATTAAATAGCATTTCATCCAGAATCTGACGAATTCCCTTAACTTTCACATTTTCGCCAAGAACTCGCAGCTCTACGTTCTTTTTTGTTGCCTGTGGAAGCAATCTTTCCTTAATATCCTCTGCGAGCACCAGTAAATTAACTTCCTCTTGTTCAAATACTTTATTATCTTCATCGAGCCTTGAAAGTTTAATAATATCCTCCACAAGATTAGTTAATCTTGTGGCTTCACTATAGATTCTTCCAGAAAATTCTGCCACATCTTCGCTTTTTACAAGTCCGTTATTCATTATTTCCGCATAACCTGATATTGACATCAACGGTGTCTTTAGTTCATGAGATACATTTGCTGAAAATTCCTTTCTCATTTGCTCTGCTCTTTGCTTCTCCGTAACATCCAACATGAGTATGACACAGCCATTTAAGGTATCTTCAACACAAACGGGATTTGCCATAATTTTATAATACTTATTATTCAACATAATAATCGCATCACTTGATACACCACTCATAGCTGCTTCCACAGTCGTTTGGAATTCATTATCACGGCTAATCGTGATAAAATGCCTTTCTAAGCCTTCCTCTCTTGATACATCCAGTATTTCGGTGGCAGCCTTGTTCATAGACAAAACAATACTTCTTTTATTTATTATAATTAAAGCTTCACGCATATTCTCTGTAATTGCGTTAAATTCTTCTTTTCTTTTATTAAGCTTAGACAACTGCTTCTCTATCAGCCTGTTTTGATTTTCTATTCTGTGTAAGAGTGGAGTTAATTCCTCGTATACATCATTTTCCAGGGGAGTTTCCAAATTCAGATTGTTAATTGGTATAATAATACGCTTTGTCTGAAATCTGGCAATTCCCATTGCTATGCCTAAAACAATAATCCCTAGTATAATAAACATTGGTATACTGTCTGTGATCATAGAAAATACACTATCTGTTGTATTTGCAACACGGATAATCATACCATTATTAAGCTTCATAGCATAATAAAAGGTCTGTTGTCCTAAAGTAGTTGAAAAGCGCACAGATGTGCCTTCTCCCTTATTAAAAGCATCCATAATTTCCGGCCTGTCTTTGTGATTTTCAAGTGTTTTTATATCCTCCATAGAATCAAATAAAACGGTTCCGTCTTGATCGACTAGAGTAATTCGATTGCTTGCATCTTTTACTATCTCGTTTTCAAGATAAGTAACACCAGCAATATCAAGTGCTGACCTTAAATATGTCACTTCTCTTTGTACCTCTTTTTCCATATTGGTCAAAAGCTGCTGATACATAACTCCAATCATTAAAACATAAGAAAGTATAAGTGAAGCTGCAATTAAAACTCCCATACTTTTAAATATTTTTTGTCTCATTGATTCCTCCATTATCCTTGAATTCGATAACCTACTCCTCTTACTGTTTCTATTATGTTTCCAGCATCCCCAAGCTTTTGCCTTAATGTTCTTATATGAACATCAACAGTTCTCGTCTCACCGTCAAAATCATATCCCCAGATATGCTCTAATAACCTGTCTCTGGTAAGTACTATTCCAATATTTTCCATTAAAAATTTTAATAACTCATACTCTTTTAAGGTCAGCATAACATTTACATCTTTTACAAAAACATTATGCTGCTCTACATTGACTCGTATATCTTTAATACTTAACTCTTTCTTCACTTCTTCCCCAGGGAAGCGTCTTAGCACCGCTTTCACTCTTGATACAAATTCCATCATTCCAAATGGCTTTGTGATATAATCGTCTGCACCTGCATCAAGTCCAATTACCTTATCGTATTCAGCTCCTTTAGCAGTGACCATAATAACAGGAATAGTATTCGTACTTGATGACATTTTAAGTTTCTTTAATAACTGAATTCCATCTTCTTCCGGAAGCATTACATCTAACAAAATCAAAGAAGGTTTTTCTTTATCTAGTTCACGAAACAAAGCTGCTCCATCTTCTAATCCCTTTGCCTGAAAGCCTGTTGATTCCAGTGTATATACTATTAGTTCTCTTATATTACGTTCATCCTCGACACAATATATCATTTTATCAACTCCCCTTATGCTCTCCAGTAATTGAAAATTCAACCCACTCTGCAATATTTGTAGCATGGTCTCCTATTCTTTCAAAATACTTAGCTATCATTAATATGTCAATGGCAGCTTCACCATCATCCCTATTTTTACTAATTAACTCAATTAATTCGCTTTTTATTTTATTAAAATAATCATCTACAATATCATCATCCACAATTACTTTTTTCGCTAGCTCTAAATCTCTTCTTACATAGGCATCTATACTTTCTGTTACCATTTTCATTGTAGCTTCTGCCATTTCGACAATATCCGAAAGGTTTTCGACTGATATATTCGCAACTGTAACTATTTCTGCAATATCAGCCGCTTGATCCCCAATTCTTTCCATATCTGTAATCATTTTAAGTGCAGAGGATATTTGTCTTAAATCCTTAGCCACCGGCTGTTGCTGTAAAAGCATCTTAAGACAAAGACTTTCTATTTGCCTTTCTTTATCATCAATTTCATTGTCCGTCTCCATTACTAATCTAGCTGCCTCCACATTATGTGTTGTCAATGCCTTAATTGCATCAGCTATAGTCTGTTCACACATGGAACCCATTTCAATTAATTCAATATTCAGTAAATCAAGCTGCTCGTCGAATTTGTTTCTCATCAACCAAACCTCCCTGTAATATAGTCTTCAGTTCTTTTATCCATTGGCATGGAGAATAGCTTTTCCGTGTCATTATATTCAACTACTTCGCCTAATAGGAAAAAAGCTGTTTTATCAGATATTCTTGCTGCCTGTTGCATATTATGTGTAACAATAATAATAGTATAATCTTTTTTTAATTCCACCACAAGGTCTTCTATTTTAGATGTGGATATCGGATCAAGTGCAGAGGTAGGCTCATCCATTAAAAGAACCTCCGGTTGTACCGCCAAAGCTCTGGCAATGCATAATCTTTGCTGCTGTCCACCCGATAAACCAAGTGCACTCTTTTTTAACCGATCCTTTACCTCATCCCATATTGCCGCATCCCGAAGTGACTTTTCAATTATATCATCAAGCTTTGCTTTCCCTCTCACTCCATGTGTTCTTGGTCCATAGGCAATATTATCATAAATACTCATTGGAAAGGGATTTGGCTTTTGGAATACCATGCCCACCCGCTTTCTTAACATGTTTATTTCCATATCCTTATAAATATCTTTGCCGTCCAAAGTAACATGGCCTGTAATCCTACAGCCTTCCACTAAATCATTCATTCGATTTAAAGTTTTAAGTAGCGTTGATTTACCGCAGCCGCTTGGTCCAATAAATGCTACAATTTCCTTTTCCATAATATTGATATTTATATTCTTTAAAGCCTTAAAATCCTTATAATATAAATCTAATTTTTCTACAACTAATTTATCCATACGTTTACTCCTTAGTTATTTTCTTTGCTACTACACCAGAAATAGTATTAATTATGACAACGATAATAAGCAAAACAACAGCGGTGGCATAGGCCTGATTCATATATAAGCCTTCACTTGCCAAATTATACATATGCACGGATAGAGTTCTTCCTGATGACATTAAGTTCTTTGGTATTTGGGCAACTGTACCTGCTGTATAAATCAGTGCTGCGGTTTCTCCCACAATTCTTCCTGTCGCTAATATAATGCCGGCTAATATCCCGGGAACTGCTGCGGGCAATACAATTTTAAAAACTGTTCGAAGTTTCCCTGCCCCAAGTCCATAGCTACCTTCTCTATATACATCTGGTACAGACTTGAGTGCCTCTTCGGTGGTTCTCATAATGAGAGGCAGTATCATAATTGCTAATGTAAACGCTCCTGCTAATATAGAATAACTCCAGCCTAATGCTGTAACAAAAAATAGTAAACCAAATAAACCATATACAATAGATGGAATCCCAGCTAATGTTTCTGCCGTAATCCGAATGACGTTAACCAGCCTGTTATCTCTCTTGGCATACTCAACCAAATAAATTGCAGAAAAGATTCCAATTGGACCTGAAACCAGTAATGCAAGAGCTGTCATAATTAAGGTATTAATCAGTGCAGGCATAACCGAAGCATTTTCTGTGGTATAAGTAAAGTCAAATAAATCAAGGCTAATATTAGGAATACCATTGATCAAAATGTACCCAACCAAAAAAAGCAAAGTTAAAAAGCTTAGCACAGTTGCCAGCATTACAAGAAGAAACAAAAATGCAGAAAACGGATTGTTTCGGTATGATTTTAAACTACCTTTTAATGTATGTTTGTTAATAATCTCCATTTTATGACCTCCTGTTTAATACAGATACTGATAAATTAATAATAAGAATAAATACAAACAATACAACTGCGGTGGCAATCAAAGCTTCTCTATGTAAATCAGCTGCATACCCCATTTCAATTACAATATTCGCTGTCAGAGTTCTTACTCCTTTTAAAATACCTGCCGGCATTCTGGCTTGATTACCTGCTACCATAATAACTGCCATTGTCTCTCCAATAGCTCTTCCGATTCCTAATACGATAGCAGCTACAATACCAGATTTCGCGGCTGGAAGTACAACAAAGAAAATACTTCTTTCATGTGTTGAGCCTAAGGCTAATGCACCCTCATAGTATTGATCGGGAACCGCTCTTAGTGCCGCCTCAGACACTCCTACAATGGTAGGTAAGATCATCATTCCCAGTAACAAAGATGCAGTAAGTATACTGCTTCCATGTCCTCCAAATGTTTCTCTTACAAAGGGAACCAGAATTACCAGTCCAAAAAATCCATATACAACAGATGGAATACCTGCCATTAGCTCAATTGATGATTTTAAAAATGTGTATATTTTTTTTGGGCAAAATTTAGCCATGAAAATTGATGTCAAAACTCCAATTGGAACTCCTATCACAATTGCACCTGCTGTAACATAGATGCTTCCAAGAATCATTGGTAGTATTCCAAATATATTATTACTCGGCTTCCACTTTTCTCCTAAAAGAAAATTTAAAAAGCCTATTTCTTTCATAGCCGGAATTCCATTTGCAAACAAAAAAATACAGATAAGCACTACTGCCATCACTGATGTACATGCTGCAATCAAAAATATGAATTCCATAAATTTTTCTTTCCATTTCGTCATAGCTTCCTCCATAAGACAAACACCAATTCCAGTAAAGTATACTTTACCGGAATTGATTTCTATCTCTTATTATTTTGTTACTTCATCCCAAGTTAATGTTTCACCTGTGTAGATTGATTTCACCTGTTCACTTGTTAATTCCTCTGTTGTATTGTTATTATTTACGATTACAGCAATTCCATCCATAGCAATCACTGTGCTAGTTAATCCACTTTCTATTTCACTGTCCTTTAACTCCCTTGATGCCATTCCGATATCGCAGATACCATCAATCGCTGATGTCATACCTGTAGTAGAATCACTTTGCTGAATTTCAATGGAAGCATTAGGATTTACTTTTTCATATGCTTCTTTTAGCTTTTCCATTACCGGTGATACAGAGGAAGAGCCTGCTACTACTACGGTTCCTTCCGGTTTACTTCCTGCATAAGCACTATTTTCAGATACCGTAATATATCCGTTCTCCTGAATTACTGCCTGACCGTCAAAACTCATGATGAAATCAATAAAGTCAGAAGCAACTGCGCTTATTTCACCCTTAGTCGCGATATTAAAAGGTCTTGCAATATTGTAAGAACCACTTTTAATGTTGTCAACTGTTGCCTCAGCTCCATCAATCTTTAAAGCTTTCACAGTATCATTAAGTGAGCCAAGCGATATGTAGCCAATTGCATAATCATCGCCTGCTACCGTTGTCATTACTACGGAGGTACTATTTGAAATTGCTGCTTCCTCTGTTGTATAATCTACCTTTTCTCCACTCTCATCCTTTTGTTCAACGCCAAATAATTCGATAAAAGCTCCTCTTGTACCTGAACCATCTTCTCTTGATACCACTGTAATCTCATTAGATGTGTCAAAATCGCTTACTGTTTTCTCAGTCGATTGAGCATCTGATTTTTCTACTGTCTGAGTTGATTGCGTTGTTGATTCAGTATCAGTATTTGTATCTGATGTATTATCTGATGCACTTGAACCACATCCTACCAATAATGACATAGAAAATGCTGCCGTCACCGCAATGCATAATAACTTTCTTACTGATTTTTTCATAATAACTATTCTCCTTTAGTTTTACTTCAACTTTATTATTTACAATGTTTCATTTACAAATACATCATATAAGACGAATGTAAAATCAAAAAGTAAATTTATGTTAAAATTATGTAAAATATACCTCGCATAGAAAGGAACAGGCTATATAGGTAACTTATCAACCTATATAGCCTGTTTGTCATGTAAAGAAAATTGCGTCCTATTATATATAAAATGCTCCGCGGGATGCGCACTTTGCGGTATGGAAGTTTATTACTTTACAATCCTCTAGTGCGACAGCCCCTTTTTTACACTACTTTTTGATATTTCTTATGATATCCGTGTATCAATCAACTTGACAACTTGAAACTGGCGTACTTTAATAAACCACTAGAAGTTAGGCTTTTCATGGTGGAGTAGTTTTTTTATATTTAAAAGTTTTATGACTGCATTGTGGATTATCACAAAACATTTTTCTTACACTAAGGAGCAGAATTTTTTTTTATCCTGTAAGGAAATATCCTGAATTTTTCACTGATAGGTAGAATGGACTTTGAATGACGAATCTCCGCAGTATGGGCAATTCACTGTTCCTCCATAATCATGGTATCACTTTTTATTCTACAATCTGAACATTCTAAATTTGCATCTAATGCTTTAATAAGTTCCTGTTCCATATATACCACCATCCTATATGGGTATTGTATCATTATCAACTAACCTTGGAAAGAACCTTTAGAGCACTTACACTAAATACAACTTCAAAAAGCAAAAATACGCTACATGCTTTCATTCATGGCTTGTAGCGTATTACTATTATGTTTTTTCTCACCGTTGTCCTCTTATCCAATTGTTTTACTGCTATAGATGTAAGTATTCATTAATGCCAAGCATAATATTCATATTTTAAATAGCTGCACCAGAAACACTCTTTCCAAGGTTATCTAGTCTAGTCATAACTAATACAGTACCTTTTGCATCATTTCCAAATACAAATACCAAGTAGAATCTGCTCTATGCGCAGTATTTGCATAGTATTTTGATTCTTAACTATTCCAACTGCTTTTCTCACTGCATCATTTGGCAAGTATAAAAATACAACATCTGCTTTATTTAAGCATCTTGCTCTTTCATTAGAATCATCTATTTTCAGCATCTTTATCAAGGGGATGCTTGTATAGCTAAATAGTAATATTTATAAATAGGCTCCTGCATCTATCTCTTACATAATACGTATTAAACTTCTTTCTTCATAATAATTTCAATGTATTTACTAAATCCAGCTGTTGCAAGAGAAGGTGCAAAAATCTGCACCAGTTCCCATCCCCCCTTTGCTTCTTCCTTTATAATATTATGATAATCCTCTTTAGGCTCATTGTTCCATTTTGAAATATCAATTCGAATAAATTTATACTCAAGCATTCGTTACCTCCTCCTCAACTTTTATTATTATAATTAGGCATTTGCGAAACGCAACAAGCTTTGTAATTTAAAGCTTGTTTATTTGCTAAACACAAACTACTCCTCACCAATTTATCGTAAAATTGAATTGTCTAGAAACAATTCATACTTAACCTCGAAAGGTATTGCACATTTATGATATCATACAAACAGCTTTCATTGGAAGATATTTTTGCAGATTGTCAAAATAAATTTTATGAAGACAAACCTGCATTTCTGTCATTACTCGAATCCCACATTAACCTTGATGAAACTGTTCCGGTTTCTTTCATAAACCATTTCTATACATCAACGGGTAGAACCCGTAAATACTCTTTAAACTCTATACTTTTGGCTTTGAATATCCAACGCATTTTTCTATTCCAACAAATTTAGAATACAGTAATTCTTTCTGTTTTTGAAATCAGTATTGCGAACTTGTTTCGCAATTACCCAATTATTTATAATAATTTATAAATCACGGAAAACAGAATCACTAAAATAGATGCTAATAATAATTTTTTAACTGATGTGGACATACCTACCTCTTCTTTATGAATAAAATTAATTTTTAGCCATTGCTTCTTTTGGCAGCGTTCTGTTATTGATTCGATATATGTGCATATAAGATATAAGGAAGCACAAAAATACAAACACTACATCTGCAAATACACAATAACTGTTTACATTATACTCCATTACTTTATACCCCAAGAAATTGCTTAAGGATTGATTAAATAAAATTGTAGTGATATATGTAGTAATTAATGATAAAAAAGAGCTAAGTAACAAAGTAATGAATAAACCACCATTGAAAGTCAAAATAATTGTTCGATTCGGCAGGCCCAAAGCTTTTAAAATACCAATCTTTACAGTCGTTCCTTTCATCAAATATGCAATGAGCAATAGAATAAAAACAACGGAAATCAAAGCTATGGAAATACATCCTATGAAAGCATTTCGAATCGTATATTGCTTCGCATAAAAATTCATTGTAATCGTTCCAATTGTCGAATCATTCATTTTAATCTCTTGGACTGCCGCCAAGGCTCGCTCATAAGCTTCTTTATTATCAACATATACGTATACAATATTGTCATCTATATTCTGATATTTATTTTTAAAAGTATCTTTTGATAAGATTATGGCACCCTTAAAATATTCAAGGTTATTACTCAATACTCCACTTAATGTATAGAGTCCTATGTCACTTTCTTGCCAATCATTTTTTAATGTGATAGGTATCTCAATTTTATCTTCAGCATTTACATTATAATAGTTTTTTGCATAATTGCCCATAATAGCTTGATTTTTGTCTTCTTTCGGTAAGTTTCCCTCAGCTATTTCGCCATTTAACTCAGTTTCCAAAAAATCATTTGGTACTCCATATATCGTATATTCAATATAATTGTTAGTTAATGGATCTTTGTCTGTCATCATACTCCTTGTAACAATACCATATACTTTTGCCTGTGAACCTAATCTTTCACTTAATTGGGAAGCAAGTTCTGGAATGTCATTGTAATATTTATACTTTAAGACTCCATCCTCATCCATCTTACCCTTTACTACAATATCTGGAACATTACTTTGTTTTAAATCATTGTCCATGCTTATCAATCTCATATTTAAAAACGTCAAGGCAAAAACAATAATTAAAATATATAAAATTAAAATTCTCTTCTTTTCAAATAATATTTTAGTAAAAATTTTAAATTTCAAGTTTCTCCTCCTCCACTATATTATTAAATCGCAATCTGCAAAGCTGAGATCTATTATAAATTAATTATATTATCCGCTATCTCATCAAAATGCTCCGAATGAGATGAAATAATTGCCATTCTATCTTTTTGATGACAATAATTATTAATAAATTTTACAATAATATCAATATTTTTATCATCTAAATTAGAAACTGGTTCATCAAATATGCATATCCTTGGATTTTTTAGAATTGCACGGGCAATTCCCACCCTTTGTTGCTCTCCACCTGATAGCTCATGGGGATAACAGTCTTTCTTTTCTTCCACCTGTAACATCCTTAATATTTCGATTGCCTTTAATGTTGCTTCTTCCTTTTTTAAATTTTGTGTACTTACATCTACCAGTATTATGTTTTCCAATACCGTAAGGCCTTGCAGTAAGTTATACTTTTGAAATACAATTCCAATTTCTTCTCGCCTGACTCTACATTTTTCCTCTGAATCCATATCACTAACCAACTTATCATTATAATATATTTTACCTGAATCCTCTTTGTCTAATAACGCTAAAATAGATAAAATAGTCGTTTTCCCTTTTCCAGAAAAACCTTTAATCAGGTAGATATGATTATCTTTAAATTCATAATTAAAATCCTTAATAACTGGTAATGTTATTTTATTCTTTTTATAAGATTTAAATATATTTTCTGCTTTAACTATCATTTTACTTTCCTTTCTTATTTTTCTGATGACATTTTTTGCAAAACGTAAAATCGAATAAATCCTTCTGTCGTTTCAACACACTTTTCATTTATTAAATTTAATGATAAAGCTTTAATAAAGCAGTTAATCTCATTTTTATCAATAATATTCTTGCAAGAAGTTCCTATATATCTTTTTACATTTCCAGTTTCCGTTTTCTCACTATACAAATTAACAAGAACCTTTTTTAATTCTAAATTCACTTGTTCAAACAAAATTGCAAACGATTGATTTCGATTGTTAAAATAGTAATGTGGCTTTAATTCTCCAGATTTCATTAATTTTCTTGAAAAATCGGTAAAATTAAAAATAAATATCCCCCCCTCTTTCAGTAAATGATTGCTAATATTGTAGAACAATTCCTCTTGCAATTTTGAGTTTAACAAACTAATCGAGATATGAGACAAGATAATCGTATCATATTTAATACCATTATTAAAGTTACACATATCATCTTTGAATAAAATTGGGTTTAAATTTTTCATATGACATTTTTTTTCAAGAATGTCAAGCATATCTTCTGATAAATCTACACCGGTGATATCATAGCCCTTGTCCAATAATGGAATCAATATTCTACCCGAACCACATGCCAATTCCAGAATCTTATTATTTTCTTTCTGAAACAGACCTTCATATATATCTAAATCAAAATCATCATTTGCCACTAAATTGTCATAAAATTTTGCAAAATATCCTTGATACATATCAGAATACGTAACATCATCTAAATTTAACTTTTGTATACCCTTACAAAATCCAAATAATTTCATCTATTTTATCCTCTTTTTTTAATTATTAAAAATAATAAATGTTTGATTTTCACCGACATGAAGTCTGGCATTATAGTCATAACTACTTAGTTCATATTTTTTATAAAAATAAGTAATAAATTTTACATATTTGCTTAAATATTTAATATTTGCAGATATATATTTGCAATAATCTTCTTTATTAAAACAAGAAGGTATATTGATACAACGCGGACACTCACTATTTGCATCGCATAAACTACATTTCGTTTCTATGAATCGACTATATTTCCCTAATGAATTTACCAAATCTGAGTAACCAGAATTTAAATTTCCTATACCACGTTTCGCTTCATCTTTTGTTTCACAAAAACAAGATAAAACATCATCTCCAACAATGGTAACTCTATCTATATTAAATTTATTGCATTCTTTCATAAAACGGCAAGAATTTATCACAATCCCTTTTAACATATTCTTAATATATATTATATTAGTCTCATAAAATAATTTTGCCTCTTCTGCCAATAGCTCATAATCTTGCACCATTTTTAAATTTCTTATTTTTACCTTTACTGCCTGGGGTATATAGTCATCATTATTTTGTACGTATATATATTCTTTTATTAATTGATAGAAAATCTGATTGGGCAAATAACAATTTTGGCTATATGCATTTTTCAAGTTTTCATCATATTGATTATTTTTAATTTTTAATATTTTTCTATTATCACAATATAACTGTTTTTTTATCTTTATACCCTTTGATTCAATGAAAACAGTACCATTGATGTCAATATTTTTTCCAATAAATAACAAGTCGTTTTTGTCTAGCTGCCTCACAAAAATACAAGTAACTTTATTACTATAATTAACATATTCACTTATATTGGTAAAAATATCAATCATTTTAATAGCTATATTTTTTATGTATTCTTCTCCATTATTAAGCTCTTTTAAGAATGGATAAAGCTTTCTTACATAATCTGGATAAAAAGTACGAAAAGGCAGCTTGTTGGGTGATTCCTCTTTAATAATATTATACTGTGCTCTATTTTCAAAAATTTTACTTCCGGGAAATGATGTAGTAAAACAAATGCTAACATTTTTCTGCATATTATTTTGATTTATATAATTTATAGTTGACGTTGCAGTTTCATACGATTCATAAGGAAGTCCAAAATTAACACTAAGAAATGGATTCATATCTTTCTTTTTGCATAATTCATACCCTTTTGTTACTTGATTGATATATTCTGATTCCGAGTTATTCTTTATTACCTTGCCAAGATGTTTCATTACTTCTACGGATGCGGTTTCCAATCCAATAACGATTTCCTTGAAATTGCATTCTACCATTAAATCGACAACATTCTCCGTGAGTAAATCTGCTCTTGTACAACACCAATATCGGTATTTATAAGTTTGTTTCAATAATTCACTGCATAACTTCTCCGTTCTATGTTTACTCATAGAAAAGCAATCATCTAAAAAGTTTAAGTATACATTTTTACCGTGAATATATCTACTGATATATTCTAATTCATACAAAACGCTATCAATCGAATGTAATTTAAAACTTTTACTTTCTTTTTTATAAGAACAAAAAGAACAATCTCCATAACATCCCATTGAAGTAATCATACCGACATTTTGTATTTCTATAGGAGGAATGAAATTGGAACTATAAGGTAGACCCAAATCATCCAAGGAATACTCAAAGCATTTACTCTCTGTTGTAATGACCGTATCTTCTTCTCTATAAATAATATTGTTTATATTACTGCTATTATCTTTGTTTATTAATCTTAATAAGGAAAATGGTGCTGCATAAGTAAGACAAATGTCTGCATCGATTTCGTTCATGTAATGCTTTCCTATATATTCAGCAGAAGAACCTCCAATAAATATTTTGGCAGATGCTTTTCTTTTTTTTATTTCATTAATAATCGTCTTTGTAACAAAATAATTATATTCATTAATATAAAAGAAATAATTTTCACATAACATTTGATTTAGATCGAATATTATTTTATTGATATTAGCAGGAGCCTTATTAATATATTGGTGAACCTTTATATCATGTTTCATAAGATAACTACCGATATACCCGCAAGCCAATTGATATTCTGCTCCACTTATATATCCATTAACATAATTCATATAGGTTAATACGATATCATACATATATGCATTTTCCTTCCCGCAACTTAAAACAAATAATTACTAAAAAAACTTTTCAAAATAGTAATTATATTGTTTGATTCTTCTCTCTTTATATTTAACATAGGTAATAAGATTAAACCTGCCATAGAACGATATACAAGCAGCCCCTCTTTTGAAAGCATGGATTGAATATAACAAATCTTTTTTTCATCTAGACAATCTATTTTATTTTCATGAACTAAATCAATTGATAATAATAGCCCGATTCCACGTATCTCTTTTACATTATTGCATCTATTTAGTTTTGATGCTAATTCTGATTTAAAATAGATCCCCTCTTGTAAAACATTGTTTTCAATATTAAGCTCTTTATATTCCTCTAATGCAGCAACAGCTGCTGCGCAAGCCAATACATTTCCAGCCTGCGTGGATCCGTGTGCCAGACATGCACCACTTTTTTTATATACCTGAACAATCTTATCATGTATAGTAACCGCTCCCAGGGGTAGGTATCCTGAATTAATTCCTTTTGCCATGCAAAGAATATCTGGCACAAAATCAGTGTAATTAAAATAGAATGCTTTTCCAGTTCTATAAAATCCCAAAGCTACTTCATCCATTGTAAATAGAACCTGATTGTCTTCACAAATCTTATATAAGCGGTTCATATAATTAATAGGTATAATTTCAAAGCCAGCAGAAACCAATACAGGCTCTATTATAATGCCTGCTATGCTTTCATGATTTTCTCGAATGTAGTGCTCTAACTGCTCTGCACATTCCGTAAATTCTTGTTCAACCATTTTAGCATTTGGTATGTCAAGATCTACTATATTTGGCAATAATGGACCATATCTTCTTGTTTCTTCTTGTGTAATACCACTTACACTCATGCTTCCATAATAAGTACCGTGATAAGATTTTTTGATGCATATTATCTTGTCTTTTGTCTCTTTCCCTCTAATTTTCCAATATTCCCTCATTGTTTTTATAGCCAAATCAACACTCTCTGATCCAGAACAGGTAAACTGTATTTTGTTCATACTATCTGGTAATAAATCCAAAATCTTATTTGCAGCTAAAATCGCGGTACTGTTTGTATGCTCAAACAAAGAACAATAAGATATTTTATCTAGCTGTTTATTAATGTAATCTTTAATTTTACTGTTTCCATATCCCAAAGATACATTCCACAAGCCACTGCATGCATCTATGTATCTCTTATTGTTATTATCATAGACATAAATCCCATTTCCACGCTCTATCATTAACTGATTAAAATAATTTTTTGCTACAGTGGAAAACGGATGCCAGATGGGATAATTTATCTCCTCATTTTGCTCCATCATGGTCCTTAAATTTATTGTATTCATTCTATATTTTCCTCTTAATCTGCTGTTTTTTGCACAAGATTTAATGTCCACATATATTCCAATATTTCTTCCTTATATTTATCGCAATCTGGATCTTTTCCCATAATTCCGTCATTGTTTTTCGCACAAGCCCTACATCCTCCTCCACAAAAATAGCGGAATTTGCATGATTTACAAAGAGGAATCTGGTCCACACACAGCATTCTGGCCAGTTCCTGCCCTTTCCCAATGATACCCTCAATAGAATCGGTTTTGATATCTCCAATACAGTCTTCTTCTCCATTTAACGAAGTGCAAGGATATATTTTACCATCAAAATTAATACTTACTGTTGCATCACCAGATCCGCATCCGGTAACTTTATAGCTATACATTACGTTATTTAAACGATCAGAAGCAAAGGAAACCGTTAGATATTTTGTTTTCTCTTTATCCTCTAAAAAAATTTCTTCACATTCTCTTTTGTAATGTATTTTTTGATTTACAATTTTTAAATTCTGTTTGAATTGCTCCAAATACTCTGCATATTTATAAATATTTGGTGATAAATCCTCTTTGTTTATTTCACCTCTTCCAACAGGCAGTAATTTCGTAACATGCATGTGACTAATCCTATTATCGTAAAGGAATTCTGGAAAACTTGGTAAATCACAAACATTGTACTTTGTTGCAGTGAATGATATATATATCTCTTTTACCCCAAGTTCTTTTGCATATTTAATACTTTCCAACGTTTTTTCTAAGGAATGATTTCCTCTGGTTTTCTGATTGATTTCTTCTTTTGTACCATCTACCGATACCTGTAAAAGATCAATTCTTGGAATAATGTCTGGATATATTTCTCTTCCTACTGTTCCATTTGTTATTATATTAACCGTGAATTCAAGTTCCTTTAAACCACTTACAAGTGGTAACAGATTCGGATACAAAAATGGTTCTCCTCCACTAATGATAACTTTTTTCCTATGTTCTTTCGGTAATTCTTTTAAAAATTCCAGAACTTCATGGTAATCAATATTTTTTATTCCTTTTGCATTTGCATCCGAATAACAGAACTGGCAATTCAAATTACAAATGTTTGTTGCATGAACCCAAATAGCATTTGGATAGGTAAACGACTGACTTGCATCCTCTGTTTTTTCTTTATCCACTTTAACAAATACTTTATTTTTAATTGCTTCTTCGATAAATGGTTCAAACTGTTTCTCTATAAAATCAACTTTAAAACCTTTTTCCTCGCTTAACATGGCTAAAGCTTCCGCAATACTATTTCCCTCTGAAACTTTTTTTATGATTTCATATCCTGATTTATTTGTTCTAAACCAATTAACATGATTAAAATCAACAAATAAGTACAAATTATTTTTTTCTAATATTTCAAATTCAGTATCAAACTTATATTTTACATTATAATCAACCATCTATTTTCTCCCCCTTTTGTACTTCACCATTTGGATGAATAATGCAATCAATTTCTTCTTCTGGAAACCAAATCTTAATATTTGAATCCGGACTAGGCTTCAATAGTATTCCTTTTTTTAATTCATCCACCTTTATATCTACCCTTTCGCCAATGTAGCTCAAATTACTGATCGTTCGTATCAGTATTCTTTCGTTCATTAATGGATTCCCCCTATTCCTCTCCAAGCTTTGATAAACTCTCATGATAACCTATAAATTTTTTACAGAAAAAAAACACTTCTCTTTGATCTTCAATAGTAAAATTGTCCGTTTCAACGATAGGTTCTAAGAGCGAATATCGATTATAAGAATTCGTAACTAATCTCATACCAAGCTTATCTCTGTGAATAAATTGCCACGTTCCCGGAAAAGGTGTATTAAAGGAAACAGCTAACTCTGCTCTATACTTATGAAACAATTCTTGAATAAAATATGCTGTTTGCCACATTGTTTCTTTCGTATCACAATAATGGCCTAACATAAAGGACAAACAAGTAACAATTCTGTTTTTATGCGTAATCTCAATGATTTTTTTAGCCTGCTCCAAATCAATCCCTTTTTTTAGTTTATTAAGTACTTCCTGGCTTCCACTTTCAATCCCATACTGAATAGCTATGCAACCAGCTTTATGCATTCTATATAATAATTCTTCATCCATAACATCGATTCTGGATTCACATTGCCAATGGACTTCTAAATCATAATAAAAAATCAAATCTAAAAATTTTGTAATTCGATTAGGTATAGCTGTAAAAGTATCATCAACAATATAAATTTTTAAAATTTTATTCCCAAACATAATCTTTAGCAATAACATTTCCATAAATATAGAATATTCATTTCTTGTTCGATAAGTTGCACCAGATAAAGAAGTGGCCGAACAATAAATGCATCTACCCGGGCAGCCTCGGCTAGTAGAAATATTGACAAATCCACCATATCTATGAATATCTGCCAATTCTCTTTTTATTATAGGCAGTAAATTTAAATCAAGAATATGCTTGCGTAATACATTTTTTACCACCACATTCTCTCTTTTAAATAACAATCCCGGAATTTGTTCATATCGAATTGTCTTTTCCCCTGAACCGAGTGCCTCCATTAACTCAAGAATAGTTGATTCTCCCTCTTTCATAATAACAAAATCAACTTCTTCATTTTCTATGCATTCATTTGGTTGCAATGTAGGATGCGGTCCTCCAAATACTATCTTAATATCTGGTACCTCTTTTTTAATAATTCTGCTTAATTTTAGTGCTTGATAAAAATTTTCTGTGTATACAGACAAGCCTATCAAAATAGGTTTTTCCAATTTAATGCGATCTATTAATTCAGAAACCTTCATTCTGTCATAGCACATATCAATAACAATAGGCTTATAACCATTTAATTCAAGATATGTACCTAATGCCATAATTCCTAGTGACGGATTATATCCGCTTTCCTCATCAACGAAATCTTTTTGAATATAATTTAAAATGGGCAAGTGTAATAACATAACTTTACTCATATTGAAGCCACCCATCCATATCATCTTCCAAGTTTAACATAACTAAATCATATCCCTCAAATTCATTTATCGCATCATAAACAATCTCCTCAATATAATCTTTATTGTTATTGTCTTTATATTTTTCATATAATTCTTCAATAATTTTCGCTATCGTTTTATTACCATCAATTTCTTTCCAAATTAAACTAGATGTTTCGTTCAACATTAATTGGCCTTTGTAGCTGTCAATAACTACATATCCGTCACTAACTTTCCAAGCAATTGTTTTTAAAATAGGTATTTTACTCATATCCATTTCAACAATCTCCTCTTTTCTTTGTAATTTATAAGAATCTACTATCAAATTGAATGGTACCTTTCATGTTCAATATTTATTCTGGAAATCAAATTATTTGATTGATTACTAAAATAAAAATATATTTGATTGCACCGTCAATACAAGTATGTAAAATAATACAAGGAACTAAGCTTTTGGTTTGCTCATAGATAAACGCACAAGCAAAACCTAACACATAGATAGAAATATAATTACACAGAATTTGAAAGGAAAACCCATAATGCATTGATTTTATTAACAAATTAATGTGTGAAAATATAAAAATTAATGCTGAAATATGCTGTGCACTTTTAGTACTAAACATTTTTTTTACTATTCCATATATATAACCCCTAAAAAATAATTCTTCTGCCACTGCTGCCACAAAAAAGGCTTGTACAACCATATGAATTGCCAGTGTATCTGAAACCGTACCACGTTCATGTAAATAAATTGGAATTCTTGCCAAATTTATATAGAAAAATACAATTAAAATTAAGAATGTAATCTTACTTGTTTCCTTATTTAAGAGAAAGGAGTTTTTTAAGCAATCACCACCCTGAAAATACATCCACACAAAGGGAATAAGATAAACTGGTAGCATTGCATATGTAGGTAATACAATTATTTGATGCAATATAATAATTCCTAGACTCCACTTTCCAGTTGTAATCATATAATAGAGAAAGTAGACTGCTATGATAGATATCATTAGCATTAGTATATACTTCACATGCAAATTATAACTATTACTTTCTTGTTCTTTGTAGCCACTCACCAAATACACAATGCTTAATACTGATATAATTGGTAATAAGCCAAATACATCTGAATATATAACCGGTAAAATAGTAATTATAATTCCAAATAGAATATCGATTTTTTTACTTAAATGATTACTACTATTTGAGTTTTCCAAAATATACTCCTTTTTAAATTCTAAATAAGGGAAACTTATATATATATTATAAAAGTTTCCCTTATTAAGTATTATGTAACAGCTATTCCTACCGTAACTCCCACGCCGACACCTGCTGCAACTGCACCTACTCCTAATGTATAGCTACATCCATCGCCACCTCCAGAGCTATCAACAGAGTTACATGAGAAACCCGAAGCACAAGTATTTCCACTGCATGCAAGCTCTCCTCCATGCAAAGAAGTTGATACATCTGGTACGTCTAAAATTGCTGGTCTTTTTAACATTCTACTCCCCCCCTTTCTATTATATTTTATAAATGTATTAATATACAATTTAGGTTATTGCTATGCCAATTCCTACTCCTGCAGCGATTCCTGCTATAACAGCAGGAACTAATGAAGCAATTTGAGAATCTCCTTTATCTAGTAAAGTTGAAGCACATGGCATTACTAAAACACTTGGCTTTTTAAGCATAATTACACCTCCTTTTTCCTTGTCTTAACTTGCTATTCAATATACCGAATCCTAGGTTATTGCCACGCCAACTGCAGCACCTGCAGCAACTCCTACTACAATACCTCCGGCTGCAAAACCAACTTGACAACCATCGCCACCTCCAGAACTATCTACCGATGAGCAGCTGTAGCCTGATGAACAAGTATTACCACTACACGCAAGCTCACCTCCATGTAAAGTAGTAGCTGCATCTGGCATTTCTAGAATTCCTGGTTTTTTCAACATAAATATCACCTCCCCGCTATAATAATAGCTATGTTAACCCCAGAATTCCAAACCAATGAATTTCATGAGAATAACCCAAGTTCATAAATTTGAATCTAATTTCTTTTACTTATCTCATCTATCATTAACTGCCAAATAGCATTTCCAGAATGTTCTTATGATATTTGCTTATTTTTATTACTCTGTTACCCAAATCCTCTTCATTTATATTATCTCTTTTCATTTTTAGCCAATATTGATTTGATTTATCTTGTGAATTTTCAAATTCAGATATTATTACCTTTGAAACAACTGCAAGATAACTTTTTTGACTTTTTATATCATATATTTGAACCTGATCCTTTACTTTTAGCTCAATTTTATCCTTATTAAAATTATCCAATTTTATTATTGTCTCATTATTTTCAAGCATAAATACACTGCTAACTTCAATTGTCTGATTCGTATTTAACTGACATATAGAATATAAAAAAATCACAAAAATTATGCTAGCCAAAGCACTTCCTAACCATGCATAATATACCATCCGTTTGTACTTAGCCATTTTTCCTCCGATATGTCGTATAATCAATTTTTGTTATTAATCACCATATTATTTCACTTATGGTCTGATTTTTGATTTAAAGAATTGAAAACAAAATATAATGTATAACAACTTACAGTAAACTTTCGGTTAAAAGCTTCCGCATTTTTGTATCGTAGCATCATTTATAATAATAATTTCATCCATATATTCCTTAATTGATGGATCGTGTGTAATATAGATTTTTATTTTATCTCTCCTATATTCCTGAATATTCTTTACTATATCAATCCCCAATTCATTATCTAAATGACTCGTTATTTCATCAAATATATAAATATCGGACTCTCTGAGCAAACCTCTTGCCATCGATATTCTTTGCTTTTGACCTTCTGATAATTGAATGCCCTTTTCTCCAATCATTGTCTCATACCCTTTTTCAAGGTATTGAACAAAATCTTCAATATGACATATCTTACAAACTTTTTTTAAAATTTCTTCTGCTATATTGTTATCACCTATTAATAGATTTTCTCTTATTGAATCATTTAGTATTATATTTTCCTGCATGACATATGTAATTTTTTTTCGAATCTCATTCACACTGATATCTTTTATATTCAACCCCTCAATATCAATATAACCACCTTGTAATTCATATAATTTCAAAAGCAAATTTGCCAACGTTGTTTTCCCTTGGCCACTTGGCCCCATAATCATATATGCTTGGTTCTTTTTAAATTCAAAATTCACATTATGAATCACATCTTTATCTGTATACTTAAAGCTAGCCTCTCTAATGCTTATCGTTTCAATTTTAGAGTGAATGACTTCTTTCTCTTGTTGGAAAGAAACATAATTTTCTGTTTCTAAGCTCAATATTTCATTTACACGCTCCATTGAAACATATGCATTTTGAAATTCTATATTAAAATTCATAATTGAATAGGAATACTGATAGAATTTCTCATTGATACTATCAAAAACAAATAATACACCAATTGTCATCCTACCTTTGCTTATCTCATAAATACCAATTCCAATAATAATAATAGAAGCAAAATAAGATATAAATGAAATACTCGAAGTAAAAAAATATTTAATTTTAAAATTATTAAATGCTAAATCTCTTAAGTTATTAATAATATTTAAGAATTTATTATTATTATAATTTAATTTATTAAATGCCTTGTAAAATTTAATATTTTTGTATAAGTGTGCAAGAAAATCAAGATTTTGTGATTCTTTTTCTTTTTGTTTACGACTTATTTTCTTAACATTATTAGAAAATTTATGAGAAATAAATAATTGTATACCACCGAACAACATTGCAAATATTGCAAGTCTTTTACTTATATAAAACATAATAATAGAATATAACAATACATTACTTAAATTAGTTATTAAGGTTAAAATAGCGGTTGATAAAAACTGGGCAATTGTATCAATATCATTAGTTCTATTAATTAAATCACCACTCTCATAATCTGTAATTTTAATCATACTAATTTTTTGAATATGATTAACAATTTTTTGTTTCAATTGGATGGAGATATTCTGCATTATATTTAAAATAAAGACGCCATTACAATAATTAATCATTGTATTAATAATAAAAGAAAGAACCATAATTGTTATAATTATAGGAAGTATATAAAATTTACTATTAACCAGAACATCATCAATAATCACCTTTAGCATTAATGTATAAATAAGTCCTACAATAGAACTTATGGCTATTAAATATAAAATTATCACATAATACTTTTTATTAGTTTTTACATATTTAAAGTAATTTTGAATTAATTCCATAAATGTTCTCCTCTTTAGTTTTTTTATTAATTGCTACTAATTTCTTCCTTTAGATATAACTTTAATATACTCGCCTATATTTGTCAATGACTACTTGTATAGTTTTATTTGAAGCAAGCTTTTTAGTAATAGTTTAATAACTTTCTAGCTTCATTTCATTTTAAAATTAACTATTTTAGGCTGAGCTATTATAGTAAACATCATAGAAAATATAAATCCAATATATCTATTTATTGCTTTTCCTCAATACCCTCAATTATATTCCTAAGGATATTTATAAAAATCACTGGGGATTTAAAAAGCCAATTCCTGCACAATACAGAAATCAGCTATTATTCTCCTCGTATTATAAGTTTATAGACCTCAATCATAGAGGCTATATACTTATTTTTTATGATATAGGTTTTAGATGAATTGTTGGTCATCTTGTCATACCTACATAGTTAATAAGTTACTTTATAGTCATGGTCCCAGATGTTACAATTAAGTTCACAAGAACTGTAGCTGTGGTCACTGCTTTAATTCTCCAGCAAAACATTTTGTTATTGCCAAGGAAGCTTGCAGCCCTAATGCTACGCTAAGACTTATTACACAAATGCTGCATCCCGGTATCTAGCCACCACCAGGGTATTTCTTACCGGAGGATGCTAATAACGCGAGGGTTAGGCAGGCGTAGTGATCTGGGACAAGCCATGATTGCATTCTTTTATTCTGCTATGAAAGGTGGTGATTATCCGTGAAAGAAAAAATCGATTACCTCTCAACGCTTTTTGTTGGGATTGATATTGCATCCCGTATTCATGTTATTTCTGCACTTGATTTTAATCAGGACTTCTTCATAAAAATGAAATCTATTGAAAATGCTCAGGAAGGTGCTACTCTTCTTGAACGTCTGATTGTTGATGTCCTTAATGCAAATCATCAGTTTAAATTCGTTGTAATCGGCATGGAATCAACAGGATTTTATGGAGTTCATCTGGCCAATTACCTTTCAGCCAGTGAGCTATTAGCCCCTTTTTCTGTCCGTGTTTATTGTCTCAATCCAAAGGAAGTGAAAAATTACAAGAAATTCTTCAATGATATCGGAAAGAATAATGGTATTGATTCCTTTGTTATCGCTGATTTTGCCCGCGTAGGTCGTATCAGCACCAAGCCTTGGCGTGGTTTCCAATACCTTGCCTTACAACGCCTGACTAGACATCGTAGCACATCACTGAATGTATTGCCAGAGAGAAAACATACATGCTAAATAACATCTTTCTGAAGTTCAGTGAGTATACCTTATTACGCAATGGAGAACATCCTTTTTCAAATAAATATGGTGCTACAGCCGAGGCTATTCTTACAGAGTTCACAACAAATGAGGACATAGTAAACACCTCTATTGAAGACCTTGTTGTATTCATTAGCTCTAAAAGTAAAGGGCGAATTGCTGACCCAGAAGAAACAGCCAAGATAATACAGGCGGCAGCTCGTAATTCATACAGGCTTGATCAATGCCTATATGAACCACTTACGATATCAATTGCCTCCTCATTTAACTGCATCAGCTCTTTTGAGAAGGAATTAAAAGCAATTGATAAAGCAATCTTTCAAACTGTGCAAGGGTTAAATCCCGTGGAATACACAGTGCTTAATTCCATCCCTGGAATTGGCAAGGTTTACTCTGCCGGAATTCTTGCTGAAATAGGTTCTGTTAAAGTTTTTCAAAGTGCTGACTCACTCGCAAAATACTGTGGTATCGTTTGGAATGATAATGATTCAGGCGATTTTGAATCAGAAGACAAACATATGAGTAAGGCTGGCAACCGTTACCTTCGGTATTACATCATTGAAGCAACCGGAAGTGTTATAAGACACTGTCCTGAATATGAACGCTTCTATCATAAGAAATATGCTGAAACAAGAAACCATCAGCACAAACGTGCACTCGCGTTGACTTCCCGTAAATTTATACGTCTGCTCTATGGTCTGCTGGACAAGAGCCAACTCTACTCTCCGGAAAAGAGTAGGTAATTCATATCTCATTCCAAATCTACGTTTTTTGTTAGGAAAGCCGTAGGTATATTAAAGTTACCATTCTGTACGAAAAACAAATCAAAATACTTCTTGACTATTTACCAAATTGCTATCTATGTATAGCCTAAAATAGAATTTCATTAATCATTGCTGGCAAAAGCCTTAGCTTCATTTAATCGTTCTTGAAATTGTATATAAAATCAATATTTATATCATATGGCTTCATGTAAAAGTTATTCAATATATACAAATTAATATCTTTAAGAAGATTATCATTGTGTGTACTTTTTATAGTGCTCCCTTGGCAACAAGCAGAAGTTGATAAAATGGAAAAAAAGCAAATATTATTAAAACAATTAAGCAATGTTGATAAACAAGAAAGAAAATTCCTAAGTCAAAAAGAAAATATTTATATTAAAAATAATTTCAAACCTGTTATGGATAAATTTCAAGACAAAATACCTGAGAAAGTTAAAACGACATTAGATATGGCATTCTACAAGGGATTTCAATTTGTGTTTAAAAAAGGTAATGCTTACATTGAAAGAACTTATAATAAAGAGAACATAAAGGGGCTTCCCATTGTGTGCTTGGGGAAGTTATCAATCCTTCTATTATTAGTAAGCTGGGTAAATATGCTAATCTTAAATATAAGAAAAGATATCTTCTTAAGAAAATAGAAGAATAATAGTATTAGGGGCTGTCCACTAAAAATTAGTGTAAATATCCTTTTTAGTGTAAAAAAACAAATCCCAGACTTCGAAAAGTAAGGGATTTATATAAAATATTAGAATGCGATTACAAAATATCTTAAATAAAAGATTGATAGAAACGCGGAAAGAATACCTTAACAGACTAAAAGAATACACTAGAAAAATATACATTTGTGGTGAAAGTAACAGTTATTCAAAAACAAATACCGATGCTACATTTAAATGTAAAAAAACTATCCCACCATACACAGATCTTGCAAAAAATGAGCTGTGCACTGGCAGTTTATTAACCGCTAGTGCGACAGCCCCTTTTCTATTTCTATATCAATTTATCTGATGACCTTAATAAAATCGCTCTGAGCCTTTATATCACCATTTGTTTGTAACACAATTTCTTTAAATTGATCTGAATTGGTTACTATTACAGGTGTTATAACTTGATATCCTTCTTCTTTGATTTTGCTAATATCAAACTCCGCCAGTAAATCACCTACTTTAATTTTATCACCATTTTTAACATGAAGCGTATAATATTTTCCATTTAGCCTTACCGTATCAATTCCGATATGAATCAGTAATTCCACCCCATCGTCTGAGGATAGACCAATTGCATGCTTTGTATCAAATACCATGTCTATCTTCCCATTAAATGGAGCAAATACCTTTCCATCCATCGGTTCAATCGCTGCACCCTTGCCTAACATTTCTTCTGAGAAAACGCCATCCTTTACCTCTGATAAAGTAACAGATTTTCCATTAATTGGGCATTTAACCACACATTCTTTACTCTCTTTAACTGTTCGAGCCTCATTGGTATCATTCGCCACTGAATTATGATTCTCTAATAAATAATCCTCAAGCTTTGACTTAATTACAGTTACCTTAGGCCCATAAATGATTTGAACTCCGTTTCCTTTACGAATGACCCCTGCTGCTCCAGAAGCCTTCAGTAAATCCTCTTGTACTTTATTAGCGTCGTAAACTGTAGTTCGTAATCTTGTCGCACAACAGTCAATATCACTAATATTGTCTTTTCCACCTAAACCTTTCGTAATCAATGCTGATACTTCATCATAGCTTTCGGCAATACTTTCTCCTTTTTTTGATTTTGCTGCATTCACATCAGCTCGTCTGTATAGTTTCACCTCATCCTCATTGTCTTCTCGTCCCGGTGTTTTTAAATTAAATCTCTGAATTAAAAAACCAAAAAATAAATAATATACAATGAAATAAACAATTCCTACAATAACAATCCAAATCCAGTTCGTTTTAGCATTTCCCTGAAGTACACCAAATAAAAACATGTCAATTAATCCACCTGAAAATGTCATACCGACTCCAACTTCAAAGATATGCATCAACATATAAGCACAACCCGCTAACACGCAATGAATTCCATATAATGCAGGTGCAACAAATAAAAATGTAAATTCAAGTGGTTCTGTAATACCAGTCAGCATGGAAGTAAGTGCCGCAGATAAGAGCAAGCCTCCGGCCGCTTTTTTCTTGGCAGGTAATGCACTTTTGTACATTGCAAGCGCAGCTCCTGGGAGTCCAAATATCATTAGCGGAAATTTTCCTGACATAAATCGAGTCGCTGAAACGCTGAATTTAGTTATGTTTGGGGAAGCAAGTTCAGCAAAGAATATATTTTGAGCACCCTCCACCAAACTGCCGTCAATTACCTGCGTGCCACCAACCGCTGTCTGCCAGAACGGTAAATAAAATACATGATGCAAGCCAAAAGGAATCAATAATCTTTCCATAAATCCATATAAAAACGTTCCTGCGTAACCAGATTCCATGACTAATTTGCCAACTGAATAAATACCTGACTGTATAACTGGCCAGACAAAGAACATAATAATTCCTACGATTAAATACACCAACGATGAAATAATTGGCACAAATCTTGTTCCCCCAAAGAAAGAAAGTACCTGTGGCAACTCAATCTTGTAATATTTATTATGTAGTATTGCTACACCAAGTCCTACAATAATACCTCCAAAAACACCCATTTGTAAGGATGTAATACCCAAAACACTCGTTGTAGAATTAGCAAGCATGGCATCTGCTCCACCATGAATTTCTATTAAGGTTCCAATTGCAGTATGCATAATTATAAAAGCAATCGCCCCCGATAAAGCTGCAACTTCTTTTTCCTTTTTCGACATACCGATAGCGACACCCATTGCAAATATCAAAGCCAGATTATTAAATACTGCGGTACCTGCACTTGACATCACTTTAAGAATCGCATTGATAGCTGTCCCATTTCCCATTATATCTTCTAAATGATAGGCAGCTAACGTAGTTTCATTTGTAAATGAACTTCCGATTCCCAGTAACAATCCTGCTACCGGAAGGATAGCGATTGGAAGCATAAAAGATCTTCCTACACGCTGTAAAATTCCAAATAACTTATCTTTCATTTTCTTACTAATCTCCTTATAAAATTATTTATATATATAAAAAGACCCAAAGAAAATATAATATGACGGAATCTCTCACTAAAGCTTTTCCATACATTTTAATTTTCTTCAGGTCTTGCCTGCATAATCAGTCACAATCCCGAATAGCAATCTTTAATTTTTCAGAACATTTTCAATCCACCATACTGATTCTTCGTAGATGAATAGTCAAAAATATTAATTCTTCTTCCGTAACTTTTTTCTTATAGTTTTCTAACACATACTGACCAATTAAGATTGCACATTGATAATCTTTTGGATAACGGCTTTTGACTATATTCTGAAAGGTAGTATCATCACCCTGTGGTACCTTATCAGAGAAAAGTCTTTGTCCAAAAAATTTTAAGTGAGTAATAAATCTTTCATAGTACAAAGATGAATCATCCAATTCCAACTTATAATAATTCTTTACTATCTGAATAATTTGTTTGATTAATTCTGTAATTTGAAACATACTACTCATATTCGTATCCAGTTCTGCATTTACAATGTGCAAGGTAATGAAGCCTGCTTCATCATCAGATAAACGAATACCTAGCTTATCACTAATAATATCCAATGCTTTCAGCCCAACACTGTATTCCACGGGATAGAACTTTTTAATTTCCCATAGCAATGCATTATGATATTCCAGATTCTTTCGTTTTCTTTCAATCGCAAAGCTAATATGATCCGTTAAAGTAAGATAAATATTATCATTTAATTTTTTATTCAAGCTTTGCTTTGCATAATCAATAATATCCGTTGAAGTCTGTATGTGTTCAATTGGAATATCCTGTAATAGGCTCAGCAGTTTATTAGAAGTCTTAGAATTCTCAATTTTGTAAATTTTTTCTATTTTAGCTTCCTGTATTTCTTCATTTACCTTTGTTCCAAACCCGATTCCCAAACCTCTTACTATAATTTCTTTTCCATCCATATCCTGAGAACAAACTATATTATTATTAATTACTTTCGTAATTAGATACATTTCCCCTTTTTCCTCTCACATCTAAAGTATAGGACATGGAAACAATCAGGCATTTGATGTGCAGAAATTTTAATAATTTCATAATTTTCCTATAATCAAAAAAAACCAGCTTCCGGATAAACTCCTATCCACAAGTTGGTCTTGCCTGCATAACCAGTCACAATCCTATTTAACCACAATTATTCTAACACTATTTTGTCCTTGTGTCAATAAATACTATCTGTTTTGTATTTAAATTATCGATGTTATCTCTTCTATTAAAATGTATGCTACCTTTTTATATTCGACTGGTCATTAACTAAAATATAAAATTTTATTTTTTCCAAATCTTTTTTCTATTTCTTCCTGTAAAAATGCTTCTCCTTCTCTTCTTAATTCCGATTTATAGCAATATTTACCCATACCTCTTCCAGTCATATACTCCTTATTGTAAAGTTCAATTGCTTCTGGGAAAGCATCGTTATTAATTTTTCTGTGAACAAAGCTATAAGTCATAAAAATAATCTCAAAAAACATTTGATCTTTCATTTTCTTTGACAATAAGTCATTGAGTATATCTAATAATTGAGAATACAGCACTTTCCAATTATCCACCAAAATAATTGGTGCTAATAAAATTCCTACCTTGTACTGTGCATCAACCATTTTATTTACTGCTTCTATTCGACTCCAAAGAGAAGCTGTCCCAAGCTCGATATTTTGAATCATATAAGTTGGATTAAGTGACATACGAAAAACTACTCTTTTCTTATGATCTAAGGAAAGCAATGGATCAACCATACTAAATTTGGTTGGAAAAGTCAGATTTCCTTTCCCATCTCTAATAAAATTCTCAATGGTCCACACCAAATTACCGGTCAATGTATTTTCCAATATCAAATCGCTGTTACTGCCGATTTCAAAGGTCAGTGCTCTTTCACTTTTATTTGAAAAACGAACCAGTCTGTCAAGCATTTGTTCCCTATTCACAAACAATCGAAGATAGGAACATTTATTGTAATTGCAAACTAGATAGCAATATAAACACATTGCACTGCACCCAGAGCTTGTATAAGGCACAAGATAATCCGATACCTTATGATTTTCTGTGTATTTGTGTGTTTTCCGAACACCCAGAATAAATAACTTTTTCATGCTGACAAATTCTTTATTTTCTTTTGCACGAAGCTCTTCTATATTGTTATGACTATCAATTTCAATCCACTCTATTGACTGATATTTTTGATAAAGCTCTTTCCCTAATTCATAATTTAATACATCTGTTTCATAATAAATTCTTGCTGGCTGCATAAGTCACTTTTCCTTTACTTTTCTATTAATTATAGTTTCTGCAAAATGGAAAAGTTTATACCTTATCTTAACAGCCTGAAGCTATTATGTTTCTTGCTCTATCCGGATAGTTTGTAATGATTGCTTCTATTTTATTATCTACTAAATATTTCATGTGCTCTTCTTCATCTGCATACCATACATGCAAAGCAATACCATAGTCCTTACATTGCTTTACGAAATTTTTATCAATTGCTCTCCATATTGGGGGATGTAAGGCTTTGATACCGAGTCGGTTCGCATATTCCGCTACATCCAGAAAGCCATCTGAATATAATAGCCCTACTCTAGCCTGACTATCCATCTCCTTTATTATTAAAATGCTTGGATGATAAAAAGAGGAGTAAATCACTCTGTCTTGCATGTTCCACTTCTTGACAGTTTGAAATGCTTTCTCCTCAATACCAGGGTATTGAAAAACTCCCGTCTTCAGTTCTATATTAATCGTTAAGTCAGTTGGTTCTATTAATTCAAATACTTCATCAAGCGTCGGAAGTGTTATATTTTGCTCCTCTGTAAACACATTCTTACAATGAAGTTTTTTTAATTCTTGCAACGTGTAGTTCTTTACAAAACCTTTTCCATTTGTCACACGATTTAGCTTTTCATCATGAATTACTATGACTTTGCCGTCTTTTGTTAATTGTATGTCGAGTTCCACACCATCAGCCTTTTGCTCTATTGCTACCTCAAATGCCCTTAATGTATTTTCAGGAGCATAGCCGCTTGCTCCTCTGTGTGCCCATACCTTTGTTGTCATATCATCGCCTCTTTCTTTATTCATAAATTAGTCATTAACAAAAAAATAAGTGCCATTTATTATACTTATGCTATATACCCTTTTTTATCATCCATATATATTACAATTTCACCTGTATAGGGTGCCATAGCGTAATTTTTATTCGTATTTTCACCACTCCGTTCGATTTTATAATATATATCTTTGGAGTTTTAATACTTCATATGGTTACTACTATGAGTAATTTCGTGATTGTAATGATAATCATGTAACCAAAGGGCGGTATTTTCTTATCATAGAGCAGACGGCTGTCCTTTAACTGCTCCATTGCTTTGATTTGTTTATTCATTATAACATACTTATTACATTTGAAAATTTAATATTTTACTCTTTTTAATTTTAGTTTTCCCATACTTCCTCCATTTTGATTTTATAAACACATTGATTAATTATGTCTCTTTATACTTATTCATAATATTAGTTTCAATTAATTCGATCATATCCAAGTAATTACAATTAATATACTTAAACAAACTAATAGTCCCATAGTATTTCCATTCTTTACGTTCTAATTCGCTTTGTGGTTTTATTAATTCTAATATATTATCCTGATATTTTTTAACATAACTATAAATTATACTATTTTTATTAAAGTTATTGATTATTAAGTCATTCAACCAATTATATATACGCAACATGTTTTTACTTTCATAATAATATTCATACAATAATAAATGATATATTAATTTGCATAAATTATTTTTCATATTAAAAACATATTTATTGTCTATTCTCATAAATTTTATTATATATAACTATTAAATAAAATAAAGTATTTTTATTTATTTTTTACTTTCAGTTCAATTTTAATGAGTATATACAAATAATTCTATTCTATCCTTTCTTTTAAGGTTAAATTCAACTTTGCCTTAAAAAAATATATTTTTCCACTCCATGCCCTTATGCCCTCACGTTATTACATAATTTTACGTCCTCGATCTTGTATAAATTTATAATCCAAGTAAAGTTGTACACAGTTTTTGTTTAATATATTATTTTTCTTTTTTAGATTCATAAATAACCCAAAATATAGAATTAATAATAATTGCTATTATAATTCCATACCATTTATAATCTAATTTCATTACAATCCATAATGCAAAGTACATAACAACAATGCTCGCTAAAAACCATAATCTCTTTTGTCTTTTCATACTTATCTACAACCTCTCTATTTTTATTTATAAAGCATATTTTACTATACAAAAATATAGTACTGTTTCTTCTAAACTACTAATATAATACCTAAATCGCATTGCCAAAACCAATACTGCTTTTTAATTGCAATATATGCAATCACTAAACCAAGTAAAATTACGACAACCAGTATGATTACCACTACACTAATGGAAATATTACTTAGCTTATCTTTCGTTAACATATATTTACCTGCGGTATCCAAACTGATATTAGATAAATCATCTGCTTTTAACTTCTGATATTTATTTTTAGTTTCGTTATATATATATAAGTAATGATAACCCCCATCATCTAATTCTAAAGTAATTAACCCAGGTAGGTTATTTCCATCATTTATTAAAAATGCAAGCTTACCATTCTCTTTTTCAAAATTGATTTCTGTATTTAATTCATTTTCGTAATTGACAATGTCTGTTCCTTTTATGGTTAAAGTATAACCTTCACCTAAAATATGTATTGTTTTTTCTGTTTCATATAATGCTTTTATAATATTTTTGCTAATTATTTTATAATCTTTTACATCTATTACTATTTCATCAGAATTGTTTTCATCTCTTAATTGATCTATAATAACGGATTCATTTTCACTTAAATTTACAACCTTTGTACTCGATACTTCTGCAATCGCCTTGTCTATTGTGTCTTGATCGGCTTCTCCGCTTTCGTTTACAATGACTGTCACAGCGGCACTTAAATCTCCGTTTGATACAAGTATTGAGGTAGTTCCTATACTTTTTGCATTTATCGTTCCATTTGCTGTTACGGTCGCGATTTCTTTATCGGTTGACTCATAAGTCATTGCTTGATCTGCATCACTAGGTAATGCACTTGATGTTAACTTAAATTCATCTTTCGGTTTTAGTATTACATAATTTTTATTAACATCTATTTTAGTAGTTTGTACTTTAACGATAATATTAACATCTTTTGAAATATCACCTGCTTGAACTGTTATAGTAACCGTTCCTTTTCCTACTCCCTTTACTTCACCAGATGATAATACAGTCGCTACCTCTGTGTTACTAGAGGAATACGTTAAGGTAGAATCGGTTGCATCGGATGGTTTTACTGTAGCTGAAAGTGTCTGTGTCTTGTCCACATACATTTCAGTTTCATAATTACCAATCTCTATGTCAGTTACTGCGGTATCATTTGTTTTTTTTACCGTTAATTGAAAACTGTTTTTCGTTTCACCACACATCACTGTTATTTTTGCTGTTCCTACCGAAATGGCTGTAATTCTTCCCATTTCATTGATCGTTGCTACTTTTTCGTTACTGGTTTGATAAGTAAGTGTTTGGTCTGTAGTATCAGTAGGTAATACGGTGCCAGAAAGCAATTGTTTTTCTCCTACTGCCATACTTTCCTGATAATCTCCTAAATCAATTTCGGTAGCTGTAATCGTTTCCTCTTCATTCACAGTAATTTGTATCTCTTTTGAAATTGTTCCTGCACTCACTGTAATAGTAACCGTCCCTTTGGCAATCGCCGTAATTTCACCAGTTGAACGTATCGAAGCGATATTGGAATTGCTTGACTGATACGTTACAGTCGTGTCAGTTGCATCAGAAGGTAATACGTTGGTAGAAATTGTCTGTGTCTCTCCTACTTTCATTCCTGTTTCATAATTACCAACTTCAATATCGGTTACTTCTACATCATTCGACTGCTTAACGGTCAATTGAAAGCTATTTTGAACAGAACCACACGACCCAGATATTTGAGTTGTTCCTTCTGAAATTGCAGTGATTCGCCCCAATCCATTAATGGTTGCAACACTTTCGTTACTGGATTGATAGGTGATTGTTTGATCGGTCGTATCAGTTGGTAAAACGGTAATGGTCAGAAGTTGCTTTTCTCCTACTATCATTTCCTCTTGATAATCTCCCATATCAATTTCAGTTGCACTGATTGTGGTTTGGTTGCTATCAATTTCAATTGTTTTTTGGTTATTTTCTAATTGAGATGTTGTTACATTATTTAGAAGATTATTTTTTGTTTTTACTAATGTGTCAGACGCTACCTTTTTTATTGTAACTGTTTTAGTCGAACTCTTACTGTAATTAATATTTCTTTCTAAACCTATTTTCGAAGCGTAACCAGTACTTTTACAACTAAAAACTAATAAAATAATTAATACAATTATATTTAACTTTTTCATTCCCTTAACCCATCACTAATCGTAATTTTTATCATTTATACTTACTTGTAATGCTCTTTCAAATTTATCTTGTTAATACTCCAAGTCCCTCTAAAACATAATTAAAATAGGTGATCTTATCATATTGGATTCTCGCTTCAACAACCATACCATTGCCCAGATTCACCTTATCACCTGATTTACTTATTAGATAAGTATAATCTGGTTCTATTTTAATTTTAAAATAAGTACTTGAACTACCATCCGAACTACTACTCTCAGTCGTTGACAAATCACTGTCTATCTGTGTTACCTTACCTGAAATTGTTCCATAAACACTCTGAGTCAACCCTGATACTGCAAGGTCTGTCGTATCTCCTACCTTGAGTCTTGCGGCATCATCTGCAGATACGTTCGCTTGTATGATATATTCGTCATTTTCGGATGAAATACTGGCTAATGCTTGGGTCGCCTGTACCACCATGCCTTCTTTATAATCACTTAGCATATGTATAGTGCCTGTTGTATTGGCTTTGATGCTGTATTGCTCCTGACCTGTTAAAATGGCATCTAATTGCGCTATAATGGAATCTAATTGTGCCTGACTCTGTAGAATGGAATCTTCAGCCGATTTAATAGCTGAATAATATATTTCTGTGATTTTATTTTGATTTTTCACAAGCTCTGCTTCGATTTGTTCGTCCGAATACCCATAATTTTTGTAGGTAGCTGCATCCACTTCGTTTTGCTTTACCTGACTTTTATAAGTCTCATACTGGCTGTAATACAGACTGTCTTCTATATTAGATTGATCAAAATAATTAGTGTCATCTTTAATGGCTTTTACTAACTTTTGATATTGTGCAACCTGAGTTTCATAGATTGCCTTTTGTCCCTCTAGCTGTTCGCCTTGCAAATCCAAGTCCCCGCTCTTAATTTCAAATAAAATATCGCCTTCTTCAACATTCATACCTTCGCTGATATTAATACTAACAATTTCACCTGTATAGGGTGCCATAGCGTAATTTTTATTCGTACTTTGCACGACTCCGCTCGATTTAATGATATATATCTTTGGAGTCTTGACGCTCCATATGGTTACTGCCACTAATAATATGGTTATGGTTAGGATTATCATGTAACCAAAGGGCGGTATTGTTTTATCATAGAGCAATCGGCTGTCCTTTAACTGCTCCATGGTTTTAATTTGTTTCGTCATTATCGGCTCTCTCCATGAATATATCTGCTATTATTTGATCATCTTGTTGGTCAACAAATATAGTATAGCTATTCCCTTTTAGTGGAATATCTTCTTCAAAGGCAGTCAAGTTAATTTTGTCGTAGGCAAATTTTATTTTACTCTCTTCTCCTATAAATCTTACATATAGACAATTTACGACACGTAGAACAGATTTCAATTTATATGGAGGTTCTACTGTATTTATAAAATTTTTGGACTGTCGTAATATACTAATTTTTGCTTCAATCTTGCCTTTTTCATTTACAGAGCCGTTAACATATTGAATTAATGGTCCTATTGATACAGATCCTTTTGTTCGAATATAGTTTTCCATTTTTATAACTTCATTTTCATAATTTTCTATATCACATTTCTCTAGTTCTTTTTCTAATACATTTATCAATTTTAATGTTTTGCTATGATTAACTTGTAATTTTCTCTTCATATTTTCCCTCTCTAAAATTAAGTACAAATCTTTTTACTTTAAGAAAATATTTATACATATTATTGCAAAAATCACTGTACCTAACACTATGGAACTATACACATAGATTTTATTTCTTGTTGAAATAGATTTCTCATTTATATTTTTTTTATCTATAAAAATCGATACTATCAACGCACCCACACATAAAACCAAAAGACTAACGCAAAGTAAAACATATACTGTAAGATTAAAATTCAACATTTTATACAATTTATAAAGTAAATAGACCCATAGAGGTGCTAATAATGCTATTACGTCACTAACTTTTTTTACTACTTTAATTCTCATATACTTATCTCCTTCATTCTAGTAGATTTATAGTTACCACGTTAATATTTTACATGGTAACTATAATTTTTTTAAGCACTTATAGATGTATAAATTGAAAAACTACCAAATCCATAACATGTATAACTATAATTTTTTCCTGCTGCTGCATAACCTGCCGCTATACCTGCTAAAACACCTTCCATTTCAGTAGCTGCCAACAAGCCAGCTGAACCTAAGCAATTAAAAAACGCCAATACTCCTGTACACGCTGTTGCTGCCAATGCCTCAAATGAAGTTACTGTTAATTTTCCTAATCCAACAGCTGCTGCTGCTACAAAAGATGCAATACTAATTCTATCTTCTGCAGTTTTTGTTTTTCCTTTCATTCCCCCATCTACATAAGTCATCTCCTCATCATCCATCATTGCACAACCCATTGGCATTACCAATGCTCCATCGTAAGTCATTTTCATTCTCATTTCCTCCTATTTTTCTTCATTATTTTTTTTAGTAATTGTTTGCAACCAATTACAATTTATTTAAACATTAATGCTTAAAACACTTCTATTAGATAATACTTGTCTCATATTCATCTGAAAATCTCTTATTCTCAAATTACAAAATCCCCTTGTTGTATCTGTTTTTCATTAATATTTTTATATGGCTGTTTAAAAATAAATATAGTAAAATACTAACTACTGTGCTCATCGTAAAAGCCTCGTCCGTTACCAGAGCCTTACAAAGCTTATTACTACTATGAAACTTTCCCACTCCAATAGTTATTCCAAATGACACTGAAATTTTTTTTGTGAGATTACTACTTGGTAATTTCAATAAAATATCCGATATATAATTCTTCAAAAATAAAAAGAGAAATATAACAAATTTTTGCATCAATAGAATCTCTGTATAATTAATAGCAAAGTTAATAGTTGGAACAACCGAAGCTGCCGTTTCACAGAATGTTAATGGTTTGTTTTAATACATCTAATTCAAACTTTGAAAACATATTACATATAGGAAGCATCAAAAAGAATAACAAAAGACACCTCATTCTAATATCGTTTTTAAATAATGTTGTTTAGCATGCTTCCCGATCTACTTATTTTTGTAATTACTTGTAGCAAATTTTGCTAAAGGACTATTAGGTGGTAATGAAATATGAGTAAATAAAATAACCACAATTCCACAAAATATCTTTCCTTTTAAACCCAGAATCCCAAAGTCATTACATTTAAATAGTATTGATAATAATCCAATGCCCAAAAACAACGTTCCAATGAAAATATACATATACTCCACTTTCCATGTATTTTCGGTAAAAAATTCTAATATATGCATTTTATTATATGATAAAACCGCTATGGAACAAGCAATAAAAATAATGTCAATAATAAGTATATTATATACTCCAATCATAAATGTCAAAAAAATCGCATCCACAAATATGCTTAAAAATCTCGAAGATAATGTACCATTAATATCTACACATTCAGACATATTTCTTATACCTGTTTTTATTTGTATGGACATCCAAAATAACATAAAAATTCCTGCTGATACAACATAACTAACCCATTCTTCTATTTTTATGATATTTCTTAAAAAAAAAGATAAAATCAATATAATGCTAATTTGTACTATCAAAATTTTAATATATTTACTCATATTTCACTCCAAATCACCTAAATACTAAATAGGTTTTTTCAAAACTAAAATGGACAGTTAAATTTCCCATCAATTTTTCCATCGTTACAATCCGCAAGTAACCCAATTATTCCACCAAAACTAGTACATTGACAAATCAAAGATAAAACTGTATTATTTACTGCCGTAACTCCTAGTCCTAGAATAAATGATACAACAGCAGATGAAAATACATTTTTTAAGGCCTGTTCTAATTCTTTATTTGCAAGTGTAAGTGCTATTTTTTTCATTACCGATGCACCAGCCAAACCAACAATTGCCGATGCATTTATACCAGCAACCGAAGCAGCTACATCTACTGGTATTGAGATCCAGTTTGTAGATCTAGATTTTCCCCCATCTACATAAGTCATCTCTTCCTGATCCATTATTGCACAACCCATTGGCATTACCAATGCTCCATCGTAAGTCATTTTCATTCTCATTTCCTCCTTATTATTTCCTTTTTTCTTTGTAACTGTTTGCAATTAATTTTCATTTATTTAAACATTAATGCTTAATAAATATTAGGTGTAGCTTAGCTCATTTTCATCATAGTTCGGTTCAGGTTCTTTGATAATTTCTGTTTCTTCTTTCTCTCTTATCACAAAATTCCCTTGTTGCATATCCCAAAGCCTATAGTACTGTCCTTGTCTCTCCAGTAATTCCTCATGTGTTCCCTGCTCCACTACCTCTCCCTTATCAATTACAAGGATTTCATCACAGTTTTTTACCGTTGCTAATCGATGTGCGATAATTAACATCGATTTATTTCTGAATTTATTGTAAATCATATCAAAGATAATATTTTCTGTAGCAAAGTCCAGATTACTAGTACTTTCATCCAATATGTAGAATTCGTTCTTTTTTAAGAAAGCTCTAGCCAATGCAATTCTTTGCTTTTCTCCACCACTGAGACCATTTCCTGCTTCTTCCAGATAAGTATAATACTGCATGGGAAGCTTTTTAATAAAATCATGGGCATCTGCCGCCTTGGCTGCTTCTTTGACTTCATCCAGTGTAGAATTTATCTTACTGACTCTGATATTGTCATAGATGCTTTTTGAAAATAATTCAATTGATTGAGGTACGTAAGAAATGGCTTTTCTCAGTGAGGTATTGCTATATTCATTAATATCTACACCATCGATTAAGATTTCTCCATTTTCTGGCTCATAGTATTTTAATAGCAATTTTGCTATGGTAGACTTACCACTTCCACTTGCGCCAACTAATGCCACCTTCTTTCCTTTTGATATTGTAAAGCTAATATCCTTTAGCACAGGCTTTCGATTCCCATACCGAAAGGTTACATTTTTCACTTCAATATCTCCATCTACTTTTTCAATATCTTGATAAGTGTTTCGATTTTCCGTTTCCTGTTCTTCTTCATAATCTAAGATTTCCGTCATTCGTCTCATGGAAATATTCGCTTCTTGAATCTGTAATTGAAGTCCAACCAGCCTTGATACTGGATCCATGAAATAGCCTGACAAAGTCATAAATGCCATCATTGCACCCAATGTGGTATGATTGTTAATGACCTGCATAATACCAAAATACATCAGTATTAAATTTCCTACTTGTGAGATCAGTCCTGAAATAGAACTTTGAATATTAGAAAGCATCCCCTCATTTAATGCAATTCTTAATGATTTGATATACTCCCTCTCAATTCCCTCAAGTTCTGTTTCCTCATTTGCATTTCCTTTTACCGTTTCCACGGCACGAAGTCCTTCAATTATCTGCGAATTCAGTATAGATGCCTGTTGCATCTGTTCTTCATTGATTTTTTTATAAGGTTGTTTAAAAATAAATACTAATAATATACTAATGATTGTCATAAATACGATAATAACAAACAATTGGGTATTCATCCGAAATAAGATTACTCCAGTCACTAACGCCATTGCAATATCCATAATTAATGTAAGTGCAATATTCGTAAAAATATCTTTAATCGTAAACGCGTCTGAAAATCTGGTGATAATATCGCCTGTTTTTCTTGTAGCAAAAAACTTCATTGGCAATTTATAAATATGCTCAAAATATCCTAACATTAATGGGATATCAATTTTTTGTGATAAATAAATCATCATCCACTGTCTAACAAACCCTATCACTACCTGTGTAACCGCTAGCAGTGCAAATACAATCAGCACCATAACTAGTGTATTTTTTAGCTTATAGGGTAGAATCTCATCCATTAATATTTTATTAAACAGAGAGGATACAATTCCCAATCCAGTTAGTAAAACAGAAGCCAAAATAGAATAAATAAACAACTTCTTTTGCGGCAACAATAATTTAACATATCGATTCAACAGTTTCTCATTCTTTTCTTTCCCTGCAACAAACTGCTGATTCGGCTTTAATATCAGCATAGCACCTGTGAAATTTTTATAGAACTCATCAATTTCTATTCGTATTAAATCCTTTGCTGGATCACCAAGAACCACATGCTTATCTGTTATCTTAAAGATTACTACAAAGTGGCTTAAACCTTCCTTTGTAACGATATTTGCAATGGCCGGAAGTGTATACTTACTTAAGAAACCCTCTCTATCCACTCGAACTGCCTGTGAAGTAAATCCTAATTCATCGGCACATTTGCTAAGCCCAATCAAATTTGTTCCCTTTAAATCCGTTCCCATCATGTCTCTGAGTCTTGTAATCGTTGTTTCTTTTCGATAATTCAGACATATCATTGCAAGACATGCGGCTGCACAATCGGTGGTATCTTGCTGTTTTACATAAGTATATCTCATGTTAACTCCTTAGTTTATCCATGTATATTGTCTAATTGTTTAAACGTTTATCCTTATAGTTTAAGTAAAAATCACAAACTTGTCAACAATACAGCGTATAATTTTATACGTTACCACAACAAGGTCTTTCCTATGAAACAAAAAAGAACTCTTGCTCCATAGCTCGCTTTGCTATGGAGCAAAAGCTCCTGATTCAGTTCGTTATTTATTGTAACCTAGTCTCTTCACTGTTCTAAATCCTTAGTCAATGGTAATGTCCCGCTTATAACCGTATCATTTGAAAGTATTACAATCCCATCTTCTTCTATATTGGAATAATCATTCTCTTGATTATATTCTGACCAATCTGAATTTGCGATTCTAAACTTGCATACAAGTGACTTTCCTGGTTCCAAAGATTTCTTTAGTTGGTCAAAGGAAAGTTCCAAATAAGTATCTGCATTTTCCTTTGCTGGATCAAGATTTACAAATTTTCCTGAAAGATACTCTGTAACCGTTTCATACCAAGGTAACGCAGGATAGGAAATTCCAGCATCATCACAATAAAATACTTGTTTTACATTTGCCTCTTTGGTATAGTAATAGCGAATTTTTACTGTACTTAAATCAACGCTTTGTTCTCCTGTATTATTAAGGCTAAATTTCTTTGTAATTGTATTACTACTTTGATTTTCAGATTTATCCATTACAAGAGATAAATTGATCTCATCACTCACCGTGGAAGAAAGTTTAAGTTTAATTTTAACCGGTTTCCCTTGCTTGATTTCCCCATTTGCTAAAGTTGCCTGAGCAGTTAATGTTACATCCATCACACTATCTTGGATATCAGAAATATCAGTTGGCAATGTATACACGGCATTGCAGACATCTGCATCAGCTTCTCCTATCTTATCGCCATTTGCAAATAGTTCAATTTTAGTAATGTCTTTGCTGATTCCGGTACTTTCAGCGGTAACCTCTAAGAAAGCATCTTCATTTGTCATATCAACTAATGTTCCCTCAAGTGGTGTTGTAATGGCTATGATAGCATCTTCTATGTCTTCACCTGCCTCTGGTTCTTGTCCGTAAACAAGTTGATCATCCAAATAAAGCGGTATATAATCTGTCATTTCTGACTCTTTGGTTAATGTTTGTCTGCTCCAATCGTTCGTAGGATCCCAATTTACTTGATAGGATGCATCTTGTACTGGCACAAGTCCGATTTGAATTTCTCTACTTCCATGAAACGAAATACCGGACCAATCCAAATCTACATAATAAATTCCATCTTCTTCATTCCAAGCATACGGTCCTTCTATATTCACACCGATTCCATCTTGTGTTAATGCTTGATCATAAAATACTGGAATGGTTAAATCTTGTATGGTTTGTCCTTTTTTAAGCATCTCTGAAATATCAAAGAAATATCTTGCTTTTAACGTATCTACTCTTTTAGGAGGACAACTCGTATCATTCGTAACTTTTATCGTTAATTGGGTTCGTTCTGTGTTTTCTTGTTCAATTTTTGCTTCAACAAAATAAGGTGTTTCATCTTCTTGATACAAAGGAAGTGTTGCATCTGGTTCCTGACCCTCTCCATAGATTGAATAAAGTGCTGCCAAAGCTCCCACAAATCCAGCATTGTAATCAATTGCTACCTCATTATAAACATAATCGGTCACTTCATCTGCATGATAATCCTCTTTGTCTGGACCACCAACTAAAGCTCCCCAAAGAACATGTTTTTCTGTTTCAGGTTCAAGCATACTATTTGTTAGAGAACCATGCGCAGCTCTGTGATGCGGATTTTTTGCTGAATTATCGGCATATCCAACTTCATAGCAACGATTCATCGGGTTATCACCAAGCAGATAATCCATTTGCCCTTTACACCACTCTACAAAATCCTGATTCGGTTTGTATTGATTGTAAACCAGTGCACATAGCTGAGCTGCCGTATTATAGCGTGCAGATCCCCATGTATTTAGTACGCGATATCCGCTTGGATTTGCCGCTAAGAAATTTGTATCATTGGTTTCTTCATGAGCTGTTCCTGACCAATACTCCAGATTCCATCTAAAGAAGTACCAATGTTCCGGATTGTTTGTGATTGGAGCAAGCTTAGCAAATACTCCACCCCATACAGTATCCCAAGAATGTACCCATATATTTTGCCATGTACTGTCTGTTGTACTAATTATTTTTTGCATATAGCCTGTATATTTTCCGTTAGAATCAACCGAAATAATATCATCAATATAAGAGTCCTCTCCGGTTGCTATCTTTAACCATACACCAGCCCAAGACATTTCATCCTCATCATAACTTGAATTATAAAAACCGCCTGAGAAACCAGTACCTCTATTTTCTTTAGCAAAGTCATATAGCGCTTTAGCCGTATCTAAACAAGTATCTGCATAGGCTGGATCGGTTTCTTTAAAATTCAAATAATTAATTGCCAGAGAGGCGGCAGCTCCAGCACACTGATCACTTGCCGGTGTTTCCGAACTAGCAAACCACGCTGGTCTGCTTGTTGTTTGCAGTTCCGGTGATCCCCAATAAGTATGATCCGTTGTTCCATCACCTACCTGATAAGCAAATGCAACTACTTTCCCCTCTGCATCCCGAAAGGTGCATCGGATAAAATAATCATTAAACCATCTTAAAATCTCCTCAATGTGCTCTTGCTCGCCTACTTTGACATAGGCATCTCGAAATTCATAAAACCCCCAGCCTAACGTAGAACCAGAATAACTTTGGGGCAATCCAAATTTTACATGATCTCCCGCATCGTGAAATCCACCACTTAAATTAACGCATCCATCTCCATCTGGATCTAATGCTTCTATATTTTCTTCAATAAAATTTTCTGATAAATTTGTGCCCTTTCCATCTTTTTCAACAGGTGTTAATGGAATGGATTGATCTTCCAAATGACAATCCCCACGCCATGAAAGTGCACCATCGTTTACTCCAGGGCCACACTTATTTGCATCATAGAAATACATCGATAATTGAAAGGCTTTTGCGTAATTAAAAGTTTCTTCATCTGATACATCATCTGTTGCTTCCGTAGCTGCTTGTAGCTGTGTAGTAAAACCCATATTAAACGTCAGTGATAAAGCAAGTGCACAAATTATACTTTTTTTTAATTTCTTATATTTCATAGAATCCCCTTTTCCCTCTTTTGTAACTAAAGCTTTTAGAATAATATCTTAATTTTACGGTTCAGTACCAAGTATCAATTGTCCATCGTAATAGATCGTAATATGTTCATCCTTTTGATAAGAATAATCATTTAATTGGTCATATAAGCTCCAGTCGTTTTTGTATGTTCTCGTTCCAATGGATAACGTTGCGCCCTCCATTAATTTATCTGTGGAATTAAATTTAATTTCTAAATAGTTATTGGCACCGCTATCTTCTTTATCGATCGATACATACTCTCCTGTCACTTTTCCAGTATAAGAAACATACCATGGATCTTTGTTTGCAATTAGTGCTGCACTATCGCAATAAAATGTCTCAGGGGATATTCCCTCTTTTGTATAATAATAACGTAACATTAACTTTGATAAATCAAGGTCTTCTCCACCGACGTGATTGATTTGAAATGAATTTGTAATTGTATTGGTAGAGTTTTCTAAATTACCAGTATTTTTGATTGTAAGTGTTACGTCAGTTGGCTCTTCTGGTGTTGGATCTTCGTGTGATTCCTGTTCACTTTTTTCAAAATCTGGAAGTTCATCTAACGTAATTACTGCGTCGCTATTATAAACTTTGTTGACCATAGTACTTTCTGTATAGGTATCTCCTACCTGCCCAGTGGAGTTCAAAAGAAAATCACCATACCATACTGCAAAATACAACCAATAAGTATTATCCCTTACCATCATATCTGGATCCATCATTACGCCATTTTCGCTAAGTGCAGCCATCTTAGTCCCATCAGAGTAATTGACTGTTTTCATGAATTGGTCAGGTAAGACGCTATAGGATTGTTTTTCTGCATAGATATCTGTTCCTACAATGTCACAATATTCATCTCCCGGATACCAATCTTGATCTTGTCCGTTCCATATCCAAATTAAATTGTTTAATTTATGATAGTTCGTCTGACGTTCAAACATTAATTTGTATAGCCACTTGTAAGAATCTGGACCCTGGGCACCCCACCAAAACCATCCGCCACTTGCTTCATGAAGAGGTCGCCATAGTACGGTCACATCTGCTTGTTGTAACTTGTCCAAATAACCTGAAATGACATCAATATCTCGAACTAGTAAATAGCACTCCTCTGAAATCGTTCCTTCCTGATATAAGGACTTAATTTCTTCTAAGGACATCTGACTAATATCAAGATCCGTTACAGCCTTTGATAAATCGAATGTAGTTTCTTTGGTATAGAATGCAGCACCTCCTTTTGGTGCATGCCAATGCCATTGAAACGTAGTAATTCCTCCCATTTTGTCCCATTCCAGTGCCAGATTCACTTCCTCAGAAGACTGATATTCACTGGCAGGATCACAGAAGATAAAATCCAGCATACGTATTGCAGGATATTTCCCTGTTAATTGATGAATTGCTTCAATCTCAGTACTTTTATTAAGTGTACAAGATTGTCCTGACAAGGTTTTTTTGCCATATATACTTTTTAAATACTCCATAATCTCTACGGTTCTTTTGTTCGAATTTTCATTCACTAAAGTAGATGTAGCAGAGGAATATACAGAATCATCTGTACCTGAGCCTTCTTCTACTATAATATAGTCTAGATCAAACCAGCCCCATGACTCCCCTATCGAAATAGTCGCGGTTCCCTCATCAAGCCAAATGCTTTCCATTGTTGTATCATGCCAAGCACCATCGCTATCGCTATAAATTGTACCAATCTGTTTTCCATCAATCAGTAGGTAATTCTCTTTATAACTGTCAGAAGCTGCCCTTACAACGAATGTATAATGCCCTGATTTAGGAATATCAAGCTCATAAGACCATGAATTTCCGTCATTTTGTGTAAAACCAGTAGCATAACCCGTTCCGCTGTAGCCAGCTCTTTGAGTAGCCGTCGTCACATCACCTGACATATTGGCATCTTCTGCTTCAATGTGATATAGAGAATTTTCATCTGCTTGTTTTGTGGTTGATTGAACCGCATTATTTTGAATCTCCCCTGGCGTTTCTGCTTCGGCATTAACACTAATTGGCATTCCTGCCATAGAAGCAGTTAATGCAAAAACAACTGCATTTTGTAAATATTTTCTCATTATTTACTTTCCCCCATTCTTAATTGTACAATGCAATAGCAAAAGGCATTGCCTCTTGTGTAAAATTAATAATAATATAATTTTCTTTAATTGTCAATAAATATAGGTATTATTTTTATTTTATCTGTCTTTTAATAATATTTTATTAATTATATATATTTATTTAAATATTGCATATATATTCTGTTATATGTATAACAGGAAAGTACTCTAGTCAATATCAAGGTCTTTGCTATAAAGCAAAATAACGGACAAGTCCGCATCAGCTCCCTATTCCCTACTCATGAGGGACTTGACCGCTTTGCCGCGCCGAATGCTGTCACGCAGTGACATTTCCTCTTGCATTCGTGCGCATTGTGTTTTTATTTCATAAGAATCAAAGCTTTTTAACGTTACCAACAAGGTCTTTCTTATGAAATGCAAAAAGCTTTTGCTCCATAGCACACTTTGCTATGGAGCAAAAGCTCCTTTTTCAATACTTTCACAAATACTAAACGATATCTTTTCTTATATTCCGTCTGTAGTAAATATAAATTTAACACTGCTTGATGTATTCTCTTTTACATCAGAGAAAATTTTATAGTTGTCTCCTGCGTCTTTTACAGCATTAATCCTATCTTTTAATGGCTTGATATCTCCATCAAATGCATCTGACAATTTATTGATTCCTTCATCATCAAATTTGGTCATACCATCCTTTAAGTCTGTAACGCCGTCTTTTAATTTCGTAACTCCATTATCTAATTCCACTCCTCCATCCTTTAACTTAGATACACCATCTGTATATGCTATGCCACCATCATATAAGGTTGCTGTTCCGGAAGCTAATTTACCGGTTGCCGCATCAATCTTACTTACTCCTGAATTTAATTCGGATGCACCACCATATAGTGAGCTGGTTCCGCTCTTTAATTTTGCTCCACCCTCTGAAAGACTATCAAGTGCTGTCTGTAATGATTGTGTTCCGGCATATAATTGATCGATTCCTGTGGACAAACTATTGGCTCCTGTTAATAAATCTCCTGAACCACTTGCTAATGCTGCCACTCCGTCGGATAAACCAGAGCTTGCCATCTGACTTTGTATCTGTGACAATGCCGCCACTGCACCTTCTGCCTGCCCCTTCAAATTATAAGCATTCGTAATTCCTGCATCATACTGTGCTATACCTGCCTGTACCTGTGCCAGATTTTCCTCTAACGCTGAAGTGTCTCCACTGGCTGCTGCTGTTGCTTTAATTCCATCAATGAGCTGTGCCTCCTGTGTCTGTAAATCACTTTTTGCTGCTTCTGCTCCACTGATTCCTGCTTCTGCTTCTTGAATCTTTGCAGAATATTCTGCTATGGAAGCAGAAAGACTGTCCCCCATACTACTTACACCACTTTGTAGCTGACTTGCCCCGTTATTTAATGATTCAAGTCCTGCCGCAAGCTGACTTGAACCATCAACTGCCGCTGAGTAGCTAGATACTAAAGTATCAGCTCCTTCCTTTGTTTGATTTAAACCATCAACTAAGGTCTGCGTACTTTCATCAAGCTTCTTTGCTCCTGCCTCTAGATTATCACTTCCCTGGGCAAGCTTGTCGGTACCTTCATTTAATTCACTTGCACCATTTGCTAAAGTACTCATACCGTCAACCAATTCTCCTGATTTTCCATCTAAGGTTTCAACTCCATCTCGTAATGTAGTTGTACCGTCCTTTAAGGTTGTAACTCCATCGGCTAAATCAGAAGTTCCATCTACCAATTTCTTTGATGCATCCGTTAAATCTTTCATCGAATCCTCTAGCTCATCAAAATCTTCTACTCCGTTAATGTCAAAATCCGAAAGAACATCTGCTGTTGCCACAGTTGCTGTCATAGCAAGTGAAAAATCAGTGACATCAGCACTAACCTCAAAATAATCAGGCATACTAAAATCAATATCTTTGTCCGCCAAATCTAAGCTTTCCTCAAGTCCAGGCATTGCATAGCCAACTACGATTTCATTTTTTCCATCCGAAATTATTTTACCGCTTGATACCTCTACATTAGAGAAATTCTCTGACGGTAAAATCATACCTGTTATCATAGTAAATGGTGTGTAAATATTTGCCTCTTCGTCACCAATCAAAACTTTATTAACTGAATTGTTTGTATAATCAAAGCGAATTTTTACTTTACCACTCTTTCCTGTCAAATCAGCCGGTGATATTTCCTGACCATCCAAATAATAGGTTGCTTTCATTGTAACAGGTAATTCCTTTGTAGTTTCACCTTGATAATAAATATCGTCTCCTGTGCTAGCCCATGTAATAGTCCCATCACTGTTTGTTGTATAGGTTTCATAGCCTTTCACATTTTCGATATTCGTAAGGTTTGTTACATCTGCAATTGCACCCTCTTTATTTGTATTTTTTAGCCAGTCACTTACAATTACACTTTTGGTATTTCCATTTGCATCGGAAGTTATATATACTGTTTCGCTTTTATCTGCATCTGCCTGTGTGGTTCCTGCAACCTTTTCCACAGTATTTACTACTGTATTATCTGCTTTGTCGGCCGCGCTTTCACTTGTTTTTGCATTTGCTTCTACTGCATCATTTTTTTCTTTTTCTTCATTTGATTTTGCTTTTGAAGCATTTACACTGATTAGACAGCTTGCTGCTGTAACTGTTATTGCCGTTGCTGCTACTGTTAATTTAACTACTTTTTTATTCATATTCATGTTGTTTTCCTCCCTTATTGATTCACTGCTATATCACTTGTGCCGTTGTCTTTTCTTTTAAATCCAATGCTTGTTGCACAGATTACTTTATCAAATATCATATACATTGTTGGCAGAATAAAGATAACCACAAACATACTTATAATTGCTCCTCGAGACATTAATGAACAAAGTGAACTAATCATGTCTATTGTAGAATATAATCCTACCCCAAAGGTTGCTGCAAAAAAGCTTAATGCACTGCCAATAACTGATTTAACCGATGTACTATGAGCAATTGTTACCGCCTCTTTTTTTGACTTTCCGCTTGCTCTTTCTTTTTGATATCTCGTCGTCATTAATATGGCATAATCGACGGTTGCTCCCAGCTGAATTGTTCCAATTACAACGGATGCGATAAATGGTAGTGTTGTATTGGTATAATATGGTATACCCATATTAATAAATATTGCAAATTCAATTACTGCTACTAATATAAAAGGCAATGATGCTGACTTGAATACAATTGCTATAATAAGAAAAATAGCTCCGATTGATACAACACTAACTGTCTTGAAATCTTTATCTGTAATAGTAATCAAATCCTTGGTACATGGTGCCTCACCAACTAGCATTCCACCTGAATCATAATTTTTAATAATGGTATTTAGCTCGGTACATTGATTATTCACTTCATCTGAAGCCACCTTATATTGTGAACTTACAAGCATAACTTGATAATTCTCATTTTTAAGTTCATCCTTTAAATCATCTGGTATCATGCTTTCCGGTATTGCAGGACCAAACAAGGATTCTGTACTGAGTACCCATTCTACTCCGTCTACCGCTTCCATTTCTTTGACCATCGCACGTATCTGCTTGGAATCTACTGAGCTGCTGATAAGAACCATATGTGTAGAATTCATACTATAATTTTCTTCCAGCTTTTTATTAGCTTTTACACTATCCAGTGTGTCTGGAAGCGTATCTGAAATGTTGTAATAAACCGGAGTTCTACTGTTTCCGTATGCTGCGGGTATCATAACAACCACAAAAATTAGTGCAAATAATTTGTAGTGCTTTATAACAAATTCAGAAAGTCCGTTAAATTCTGGAATTAACGCTTTATGTCTTGTTTTTTCAATTGCCTTGTCAAAAATAAGTATTAGTGAGGGTAAAAGCGTAACACAGGCAATAACTCCAAAAACGACTCCCTTTGCCATAACAAGACCAAGGTCTAAGCCTAAGGTAAAGCTCATGAAACACAATGCCAGGAAACCTGCTATTGTGGTTACAGAGCTGCCAACTACTGAAGAGATTGTACTTGATATTGCATGTGCCATAGCCCTATTTTTATCACCGTCAAATCGCTCCTGCTGCTCCTCATAGCTGTGCCACAAAAATATTGCATAGTCCATTGTTACTCCCAACTGCAATACTGCAACCAACGCTTGCGTAATATATGATATTTCTCCAAAAATCACATTACTACCTAAATTGTAAACAATTGACATTCCGATACTTAGCATGAACAGTACTGGAACCAAAAAGGAATCCATTGTTAATGAAAGAACAATACTGGAAAGCACGGCTGCTATTAAAACATAAATTGGCGTTTCCGTTTCCGATAAGAATTTCGTATCTGTTACAACTGGTGACATTCCACTTAAGTAGCTCTGATCATCCAAAATAGATCTAATATTCTCAATTGCTGCCATTGTTCCCTCTGCTGAAGTTGTACCATCGAATATAATCGCCATCAAAGTTGTATTTTCTGAATTAAATGCATCCTTTACCTTAGATGGCAAAATATTGATTGGAACTGAAATGTCAGATAAAGAGTCATACCATAGAACTTTTTCTACGTGCTCTACCTGTTCTACCTGCGCCTTAATTGCTGAGACTTCTTTCATATCCTTGTCTTCAACTATCAAAAAGGAAAAGGCACCGGTTCCAAATTCATCCACTAAGATATCCTGCCCTTTCATTGTTTCAATATCCTTTGGCAAGTATGAAAGCAAATCATAATTTATTCCTGTATTGATGTAACCAATTGCAGAAGGTATCAACAATAAAAGACTTATTACGAAAATTGGAATTCTAAACTTTACAACTTTTTTACCAAATCTAATCATATAACTCTCACTCCTCTTTTTTATGTAGAAAGAACGATAAACGAACTTTTCTATTGTTTAAATGACTATCGGTCATTTATTTCTTTATTACATTTATACTACCATAATGACCAATAGTCAATATAATTTTTTTTAATATTTCACTGAATCATCACTTTTTTACATATAAGATATATTTTTAAAAATTATCTATTGACTTTTGGTCATTTTTCTACCTATAATATAACTTATCGGAAGAAAAACAAGCACGAACAACGCGAGTATTTGTTTTTACCGATAAGTTAATGAGGAAATTTCATTTCCGAATCTATCAGAAGTTTTTTCCCTGATAGTTTTCACTTATCGGAAGAAAAACAAGCACGAGCAACGCGAGTATTTGTTTTTACCGATAAGTTAATGAGGAAATTTCATTCATAACGAAAAACAGTATTTGAAAGGATTTATCCATGGGAAAATTAGATCTAAACAAAAAACAAAAAAAAGATTCCCTCCTAAACACAGCCTTTGACTTATTTATTACACAAGGAATCAATAAAACTACTATTTCAGACATAGTGAAAAACGCCGGAGTTGCCAAAGGAACCTTTTATCTTTATTTCAAAGATAAATATGATATTAGAAATAAGCTTATATCTCATAAATCCAGTCAGCTTTTTTCCAAAGCACATAATGCTGTTCTTGCAAATAAAATAGAAAAATTTGATGATAGTATCATTTTCATTGTAGATTATGTGATTGATGAACTGAATAAGAATAAATCTTTACTGACTTTTTTATCAAAGAATTTGAGCTGGGGTGTATTTAAAAAGGCACTTATTAATCCAGCTCTTGACTCAGATGTTAATTTTTACGAAATATACTTAAATATGATTGAAAACTCCAAATGTGTATTCATTGAGCCTGAAATAATGCTCTTTCTCATTCTAGAATTAGTGGGTTCTACCTGCTATAGTTCAATTCTATATAATGAACCTGTTGAAATTTCCGTATTGAAACCACATTTGTATGATACCATACGCAATATCATAAAATCTCACCAAAAGCCTGAAGATGAATCATAATTATAATCAATACAAATTGCTTTTAAGATTTTATCAACACAAAAAAGGTCATGCTACATTATATATATTGTGGCATGACCTTTTATATGTTTTATATACTTATTTTTAACTTAATTATATTTTTTACTTGACAAATTTTCATATTTTCTTACATTGGAAGATGAACCTTTTGTTCAAAAGAATCTTTGATTATTTTACGTCCTTCGTCTAAAGATTCAATTACTCCTATGGCCTTAAGTTGCATTACTATATTCCCAAGAACAGATCCCTCAATTGGCCCTGCTATTACTTTTTTCCCAGTTGCATTCGCAGTTAATTCACATAAAAGTTGATCTTGAATTCCACCACCAACCATATTAATACAAGGTATTGTTTTACCAGTTATTACTTCAAGCTTTGCTACGGCATTCTTATATTCATGTGTTAAACCATTGTAAATTGCCATAGCAATTTCTCCAAGGCCTTGAGGTGTTCCCTGTGAATGCTCTTCGCAATAAGAAATTACTTCTTTCATCATACTGTACGGAGCTGAAAATCTCTGGTCATTTGGATCAATGATAAAGTCCTTTCTCTTTGCTTCACGCGAAGCCTTAATAATATCAGGAAATGAAACTTCTCCTTCAAATTCACACCAATCTTTACGCAGGTTTTGCATAATCCATAGACCATTTATATTCTTAAGCAGTCTTATTTTGCCCTCTACACCACCTTCATTGGTATAATTATACTGATAGGATTCCTCGTTAAGAACTGGTTCGTCAATCTCCATTCCAAGTAGTGACCAGGTTCCACAGCTTAAAAATGCCGCATTTTCTTCCTCAAAAGGGGTTCCCGCTACAGCAGAAGCCGTATCATGGCTTCCTACTGCAATAACTTTAACACTCTCAATACCTGTTTCTTTTGCCACCTCATCAATTAAATCACCAACAATAGTACCCGGCTTAATCAACTCACAAAACAAATCAGTTTTCAGTCCCAGTCTTTTAAGTAAATCAATATCCCAAAATCTCTTTTTTGCATCCAACAACTGTCCTGTACTTGCAATGGTATATTCATTAAACATTTTACCTGTCAAAAAATAATTAAACAAATCTGGCATTGCTAAAAATTTATACGCATTTTCATAAACAGAAGGACGCATTTTTTTATCAGCATAGAACTGAAAAAGTGTATTAAAATTCATAAACTGAATACCGGTAGATGCATAAACTTCCTTAAGCGGTACAATTTTATCAATTTCATCTATCACACCAATGGTTCTATCATCGCGATAATTCACAGGATTGCCAATTAAATTACCCTCTTTGTCTATAAATCCATAGTCAACTCCCCATGTGTCAATTGCTAAGCTCGTAATATTTAGTTTCTTGGCTGCTGCCTTTTTTAATCCAACTTTTAGCTCATGATATAACCGAAAGGTATCCCAATAAATATTTTTTCCTACTCGAACAGGATTATTTGTGAACCTATGTATCTCCTCTAATTCAATTTTTCTCCCGTCAAATTTACTTAAAATAAGCCTTCCGCTTGATGCTCCAAAATCAAAAGCCAGATTATATATTGGTGAACTCATACATCTTCTCCTTTTAAATTATTCTGCAATTACTTTAATTTCTCTCTCTTCAAAATATTGATTCCATTTGTCTTGCAACATCTTATCTGTGATTACAATATCATTTTTATTTAAATCACCCACCTTAATAAATGATATATTATCAAATTTACTATTATCAATTGCCAAAATAGTAGTTTTGGCGCATTTTCTCATAATACTTTTTATTTCTGCCTCACTCTCGTTTGACTCTGTAATACCTTTGTCCAAATCAATACCTTTACAAGAAATAACAGCCTTATCCACATTAAAATTCATCAAAGTCCGTTCTGCTGTTTTTCCTACTAACGATAGAGAAGACTCACGAAGCATACCTCCTGTTGAAATTACATTAATTCCTTTGTTTCCTGCAAATTCAATCAGTACTTCTACAGAATTTGTAATTACAGTTAGTTTCCTTATTTGTTTCAAATTTTTCGCAACCATTAATGAGGTTGAAGAAGAATCAAGCATAATTGTTTCCCCTTCTTCTATTAGCTCAGCAACTATTTTAGCAATTATCTGCTTTTCCTTTTTATTCGTTTTCTCTCTTATTCTTAAAGGAAGATCCAGATTTGTATTACTGTTTAAAACTGCTCCTCCATAGGTCTTTTTAACAAAACCCTCTTTCTCTAGCTTTTCTAAATCACGACGAATCGTTTCTTCTGTTACATTGTATTTTTGACTTAACTCTGCTACTAACACCCTTTGTTCTTTCTGCAAAATAGCAAGAATTTCATTCTTTCTTTCTATTGCTAACATTCATTCACCTCCAATTCAGCAAAACGGATATTCACAGTCCGATTTGCTACTTACTAATACGATCATTACATTACTTTTTAGTATTATACCACAATATGTTTGTTTGTTGTAGTATTTTTGTATATTTTTTATCAAAAACAATACAAAACAACAATATATAAAATTAAAACTACATACTAATTATAATAATTGATAAGCTAAATAAAAGCAGCATGATAAATTGATACTTTAAGTGTTTTATCATACTGCAATATTTTCTATTATGACAACGGAATGTGTTTCTTTAGCCAATTAGCAGCTAAATCAAACCAAACTTCACAATCCTCATTTATTTGTTCTTTCGAATTAGCCGTTATTTCATTTGCAAGTGCTAAGCCGTGCCCTCCATTCTGAAATACATGAAGCTCATATGGTACCTTGTGTTTGGCCAATTCCAATGCAAAGTTTAAAGAATTCTCTGCAAAAACGAGGTTGTCCGTAGCTGTATGCCACAAAAAAGTTGGTGGTGTATGCTTGGACACCCAAAATTTGGGACTATATTCCTTAATAATATCCTCTGTTAGATCAACTGTTCCTGTCAAAGCCTTATTGGCAATTTTTATAAATTCAAAGTTACCCTTTAGTTCTTCATTTTCTGCTTCCAGCTTTGCTTTATGTAACATTACTTCATAATCTAAAAGAGGATAGCCTAAAATCAACGCATTCGGTTTAATATCTTCTGCTCTTTTCTCTTTTGTTTTTAAAGAATCTATTAATTCTTTATTGTTCCAATGCACCCCTAAATTGGCTGCCAAGTGAGCTCCTGCTGAAAATCCACAAACTGCAATTTTGTCCTTATCCAGATACCATAAATCAGATTTCTGTCTTAAATAGTATATGGTTTGTGCAAGCTCCTTCAATGCCTGCTTGCCCACTCCTATTCTCCCTTCCTCAATATTACCCGTTGTATATCGAAGAATAACTGCATGATAACCAAGTGATAAAAATTTCATAGCAATTGGCTCTGCCTCTCGATCCGATGTAAATAAATATCCCCCTCCCGGAGCAATTACAACCACCGGGCGTTTCTTACCCGGAAGTAGTTCCTTAGAATCCTCTAATAAATAAGCAGTAAAATATGCCCCCGATTCATTTTCCTCCACATAACGTTTCTTAATAATCAAATTTTACACTCCCTTTCAGTTAACAAAATACATCATTTTCAATTATAACAAAAAGGCGATAAAGAATGTTGATTCTTATCGCTTTTTATTCGCAAACTATATTATACCATATTTTGATAATTTTTTCTATATTAAAGTTTTTACAAAATCTTTTGATGGACTTGGAATAATTGCAAAATCAAGAATCATTCCTTCTTCTCTGATTAAAGCAACAGAAGACTCTACTGCTTCTGTTACCGATGCAACGCTCCCTGTCAGAAGTACATAAGATTTTCCACACATACCTCTGCATACACGAATCTCAAATATATCAACCTGTGCTGTCTTAGCTGCATGATCCGCAGCGACTATAGCCGATGCACCTGTAAAGGTTTCAATCACTCCAAGTGCAGATACCTCTTCTATCTCCGAGGTACAGGTAAGTGCCTTGAAAATAGACTCATGAGGATTACCAAGCACAAAGCTGTCGATTAAACTCTCCGGATACTCTTTTTGTACCGCATCGACTGCCACTCGAACTGCACTTAAATCACCGCTGAATAATATTATAAATTTACCCGGACATACTGTCTGAGCCTGAATTAACTCAACCTCTGCTGTTTTCACAATCCGGTCAGCTGCCTTAATACCTGTGGAAACCGTTTTATATTCTACCATTCCAATTGCCTTATTCATCTTTACTCATCTCCATTATGACTGAAATATTTTATCAGTGGGTACTGAATGTTACCTCAGTTTACTATTGTTTACTTATAGTGATAAAACTGTCATTCACTGCTGTTACAGTACCAGTCAAGCTTGCGTGTAATATAACACCCAAAGCTCCTTCGGGCGGTTTTCCTACCACCTGACCCTGAGACACTTTATCTCCTACTTTAACACTCGCACTGCATGGTGCTCCTATACACTGACGAAGTAATAATTTTACTTCCTTGATATTCATTTCACACTTAGCCATAGGTGCTGCAAGATCAAATTTTGCTAATCCCAAGCGATTTATGAGTCTATGTTCAGGAACCTTACGTTCCTCTCTTAGTTCATTAGTTGGTTTATTGGGTTTATCCGGTGGCTTTACTCCCTTTGCCCTGAGTCCGTTCTTATATTCATCCAGTAGTCTTCGAGGCGATAACCCTTGATGACAAGAATACATTTCACAAAGTCCACAGGATACGCAAAAGAAAGAATTAATAAAAGGTTCTACATTATATGTAATTCCATTAGCGATTGCCCGCATAAATTCATGTGGTTTAATTGCTGAACCGAGTAAATTTCTTGGACATAGGCTTGTACACATGGAACACTGTGAACAGGCTGACATTGCAGCTCGTAAGTTGTTTCTGGTAGTACTCTTTCTCATTGTGATTGGTGGACATGTAGGTGGTAATACTAAAATAGCCTTTGTCGTTTTAGTCACTATGTCAGGTGCAGAACATATTTTACCCGTCATTGGTCCGCCCATAATCATAACATAATCTTCTGTTGTAAAACCACCTGCCAGGTCAATTAAATCCTTCACCATAATACCAACTGGTACTTCTACCGTAATTGGATTTTTAACCAATCCTGCAACCGTAATAAATTTTGTTGTAACATTTTCATCCTTTGTAATTTTTCTATAGATATTAAGGACTGTTTCAACGTTCACTACCACACAGCCAACTAAAATAGGAATCTTACCTTGCGGCACTACCTTTTTCGTTGTCTCATATATCAAAATAACTTCATCACCTGCCGGGTAAATATCAGGCAGAATATGAAGCTTTAAACTTTTATAATTAGCAATACGGCTATTAACTGCCTGTATGGAAGTGACATACGACTTCTTAATGGCAATAATTCCTTCTTTGGCTCCTAATGTATCTACCAGCATCTGCATGCCAAAAAGTACTTCATCGACGTAGTCAATCATCAACTGTCTGTCAACCTTAATTAAAGGTTCGCATTCAGCACAGTTTAATATAATCGTCTCTGCCTGATCCGAAAGCTTTGCATAAGTAGGAAATCCTGCTCCACCAGCTCCTACAATGCCACCCTCGAATAAAGCCTTCTTCATTTCTAACATATCCATTCAGCTCACCTAAACCTTATCCTTTCGTAGCTTTATGGTCGGCTGACCAATTCGTTACTTATTCTTCTACTATTACAATTTTTTGCGGATCATCCACGATGCCGACTACACACGCATCAACAGGTGCATTTAAATCCTCACAACCTATTCTAGCAGAACTTCCCATAGCAACCAACACAATATCATGTATACCGGCTCCTACATTATCCACTGCTACGATTCTGCTATTTGCGTTCATTTTCTCCATTGGATCAACTATTAAGAATTTACTTCCTACCAGATTACTATTTTTTCTGGTACAAATTACTGTACCAACTACCTTCCCTATAATCATAAATACCTCCTAAATTACTTAATCAGGATTCTCCCCTCTTTACCTACACCTAAACCATTTGCTTCATCTGTGTCAATATGCATCTCCAATGTAAATGATTGATCTACTCTAATTTGAACACCTTCAAAAATGCCCCCTCTGCCATTGCCAACTTTAACATTAACAATCTGATTGTCAACCACACCAAACTGTTTCGCATCTTCTGGTGACATATGAATGTGACGTTTTGCAACAATACATCCTTCATCCAAATAAACAGCCCCCAACGGACCAACCATTGCGATTGGTGCTGAGCCTTTTATATTGCCCGATTCCCTGATTGGTGCTTTGATTCCCAAACGAATGGCATCTGTTTGGGACACTTCAACCTGTGAAACTTTTCTTTCGGGTCCTAATATTCTAACATTCTCTATTGCTCTAAGCTTTGTTCCGACCAAGGTGACACATTCCTGTGCCGCATATTGGCCTCCCATTAATACCTTTTTTTTATTTAACTGATAATCTTTACCAAATAAAATATCAATATGTTCCCTGGTCAAATGCACGTGACGTGCTGATATACCAATAGGAACCATATATTCTGATTCTATAACCTTTGTATTGTCAAGCTGTGCAATAACCAGCCTGGTTATTTCTTGAACTAATTGTTCCTGCATGTGTACCTCCAACGGTGCGGGTCTGTACGCACATAATGGTAGTCATAAAGCTTCTGACTGTGCCCAACATATATAAATCAGGCACGTCAGAATTTTACATTATTCTTATTTTACCTGTGGAAGAATTTTTTCTACGTCACTATGTGGTCTTGGAATAACATGAACTGCAATTACCTCGCCTAATTTTGCTGCTGTTGCTGAACCGGCTTCTACTGCTGCTTTTACTGCTCCAACATCGCCTCGTACCATTACACTTACAAGTCCTGAGCCTATCTTCTCTGTTCCCACTAAAACTACATTTGCTGCTTTTAACATAGCATCTGCTGCCTCAATTGAAGCAACCAAACCTCTTGTTTCTATCATTCCTAATGCTTGAAGTTCCATCCTTTTTTCCTCCTTAATGATTACTTGTTCCTTTACTGGCTGTGTTTTGGAAACACTTTTACTTGATACCTTTTTTTTATTTTTATCTATTTCTTTTTGCATTGCTATATAATTTGTTTTGTTCTTTAATTCTTCGGTCATATCTAATACCTCATTCTGAATTACCTGTATTTGTTATTCAAGGGCATTCTTATACTTTTTGGCACTTGCATCCACAAGCTTCTTCGTTTCATCATGCGGATTTGCAATGATTGCTGACGCAACAATATTTCCTACTGCACTTTTTTTTGCGCTTTCCACTGCCTCAGTTACCGCAGATACATCGCCTTGAACAATAACAGTTACCAGTCTGCCTCCTAATTTCTTTTCCCAAGTAAGAAATTTGACATCTGCTGTCTTAAGCATTACATCCAATGCCTGAATTGCATCTGTGAAATTAGGTAATTCAATTAACCCTAACGATTTCATAAACGAACCCTATTTAATTACAGGTAATATTTTTTCTACGTCAACATGTGGTCTTGGGATTACATGAACTGCCACTAATTCTCCAAGTCTTGCAGCCGCTTGTGCTCCAACCTCTGTAGCTGCTTTCACTGCACCTACGTCACCACGTACCATTACGCTGACAAGTCCTGAACCAATTTTTTCTGTACCGATTAACTGAACATCTGCTGCTTTTACCATTGCATCAGATGCTTCAATTGCTGCTACTAATCCTCTGGTTTCTATCATACCTAATGCTTCCTGTGTCATAACTTAATCCTCCTTAAGGTTGTACCTACTAACTATTTTTATTCTAACATATTTTTAATCAAAACGCACTTGTTTTATAATGCACTAATATTTAGCATTTTTTCCGTATTCTGGTCAGGTGCCGCTATCATATGCTTTGATACTACACCAGTTACACTGTTTGCCGCTTCTTCGGCCGCATCCATTGCCGCCCTTACATCCGAAACGCTTCCTCTCATCTTAACACACATTACCAGTGGTACTGGTAATGAATCTGCATTCGCCGGCTTATTTTTATCCAACGCCTCTATCCGCACATTGCCTGCCTTACAAGCCGCATCTACCGCCACAAAGGCGGCAACACAACCAAATACCTCTATTAAACCAACTGCTTCATTCATAGCCTTTTCTCCTATTCATTTACGATAGCAATTTTCAAGCCTTCCATTTTTAAGTTGGTAATATGTGCTTCATTAATCTGATTTAAAGGAAACTTATGGGTAATCAGTTTTCCAATTGGAAGTCCTATCGATTTTGCGCTTTTTAGGAAGTCAAAGGTTGTAGCATAATCTCTTAAGGTATAAACCCAAGAACCTACTGTTGTTATTTCCTTTGAGCAGATGTCAAAGTGAGGATTAATGGTCGCATCTCCACCATTGATAAAGAAACCTAATTCACAAAGACCGCCACCATTTCTGATAAATTTATATATATTGGAATGCGCCACTGGTGATCCTGTACATTGGAAAGCAAAATCTGCCAGATATCCACCGAATGCATTCTCAACTCCATCAGTTAATGCTTCAATTCCTTTATAGTCTTTGAAATTAACCGTTGCAGATGCACCAAGTTCCTTTGCAAAATCCAGTCTCTTTTGTTCTCCGTCAACTGCTACGATATTGTGTACACCCATAGTCTTTAAGATTGCAATACAAATAAGACCAATCGGACCGCAGCCCTGAACAACTACCCTGCTGTTAAATCTTAAGATTCCTGTTGTTTTTGCTCTTTCCACTGCATGAATTAAAACGGCACATGGCTCAATTAAGATTCTGGAATCCAAATCCAAATCACTTACATTGAAAATGGTAGAGCCTCCTCTTACCACCAAGTAATCTGCAAACCATCCGTTCAAGTGAATATCATCATCTGGCAGTAGACCATATACATCGGCTCCGCCTACATTTTGTTTGTTTAAATCAAACATTGTAATGTCTGGGTTATCCTTAAAAATCATACAAGTAACAACCTTGTCCCCAATTGCCAATGATTTTCCGGCACTGTCCTTTTTCACGTTTTTACCCATTTTCACAATTTCTCCAGTTCCTTCATGTCCTAATACCAAAGGAATCAAACCAAATGGATCTCTTTTAAATTCATGTGCATCTGTACCGCAAACACCACAGCCTTCCACTTTTACTAAAATATCGTCATCTCCAAGCTCTGGAATTGGAAATTCTTTTATCTCATAATGCTCTAATGCAGTAAGCATCGCTGCTTTTGAAGTCTTTGGAATACTACCGGCTGCCTTTGGTTCTGCTGCGATGCCAGTACCTTGCATTTCTTCAAGTACTTGTTTTACGATTTCTTCTATATTCATTTCCACTTATATCACTCTCCTTATCGAATACTTAATGCATCACACATTACACATCTTCTGCTTTTCGTAAAATTTTTAGCCGATGTCAAACCTTCTCCGGTTCGGCTTGCTATTGTAAAGGTTGCATAACCTTCTCCACCAAATCCAAGTGCAGCATAAGAAGGTCCGTTTTTAACAAAGATTGCCGTATCGATAGCTTTACCAAATTTGGTCAGATTATTTACATTTGTTGAGTGCATATGGGCAGAGTGTCTGTTTCCCTGTTCTAGTTCCACACTAACCTCAATTCCTTCGTCTATATCCCTTACTTCTACAATTCCAAGTATTGGCATCATAAGCTCTTCTGCAATCAATGGATGTGTTTTTTCACCCTTAAAAATGATACAGCGAATTTCATCACCAACTGTTACTCCTATTTTATTTAAAAGCATCTTTGCGCTACGTCCCACGCACTGTCTGTTTAACATCTTTTTGCCATTTTTCTCAATGAATATCGCTGAAATTAAATTAGCAACTTCTTCTTCATTTGCATGATAGCAGCCTGCTTGTTCCATGTAATACATTAATTCATCTGCTATTGATTTTACTGCTACTACTTCTTTTTCTGCGATACATGGTAAATTATTGTCAAAGGTTGCTCCGTTTACAATGTCCTCGGCTGCTTTTGGTATATTTGCCGTTTCATCCACAAGTACCGGTGGATTTCCTGCTCCTGCTCCCATTGCTCTTTTTCCCGAGGAAAGAACAGATGTAACCACACCTGGACCTCCTGTTGCTACCAATAGTGAGATGTCCTTATGTCCAAAAATAATTTTACTGACTTCCATGGCAGGCTCTTCTACTGCGACCACCAGATTTTGTGGTCCTCCCACTTCAGTGCTTGCCCTGTTTACCATATCAATTGCAAGATTGGAAACATTCTTGGCTGATGGATGTGGAGCGAATACAACGGAGTTTCCTGCCGCCAACATTCCGATTGAATTACAAATTATCGTCTCGGTCGGATTGGTAGATGGGCACACCGCTCCAATAACACCATATGGTCCCTGCTCAATGAGTGTTAAGCCTCTGTCTCCAGACCATGCTATTGTGGTAAGATCTTCAGTTCCAGGTGTTTTTTCTGCAACTAATTGATGCTTTAGTATCTTATGTCCGATATTGCCCATACCGGTTTCTTTTACTCCAAGTTCTGCAAATAACTTTGCATTTTCAAGTGTTTTCTTACGTATATTGGCAATAATTTTTTCTCTGAATTCCAGCGGCATTGGCTGTATTTCTTTTTGCGCTGCTTTTGCAGCAGCAATTGCATCTTCTATGTTTTCAAAAATTCCCATTAATTTCTTTGGCTTTGTTTCGGTCTTATGAATAGAAGGGTTCTCACCTTTACTCATATTTTGCAAAACATTTTGAACCATATCTTGTATTTCTTGTTCGCTGATTGACACTTTATGCACCTCCTACAGCTTTGACTGTACTAAAACTACAGTTAAAGCCCAGATTCTATTATTTCATTTGAGTTAAAATCTTCTTTGTTACTTCTGCAACAATTTTCTCAATATCTGTTGAGGATACTTCTGATGTTTTTGTGCTTGTACATGAATGACAGCCACCACCGCATTGTCCACCTAATTCTGCACACATATCTGCCGGATGCTTTCCTGGTAAGCCCATTTGTCTTCTGATTTCATATAATTTTTGAATTTGCTCTTTGTCAAATTCCTTTGGTCCGCCAAGCTGTCTTGATTTGTATAATAATTCAGCATAAAATTCAACAGATTCCATTTTATGATAAGCAGCTAAAAGGTCAACACTCCAAGTTAATGCTCCGTGGCTTTCTAATAATACTGCATCGTAATAAGGTAAGTATTTTTCTACATTATCCGGAATCTCCATCGTAGATGGTGTACCGTACTCAGCAATTGGAACACATCCTAGTGCGATAACTGCCTCAGGCATAATTGGCTGAGTTAATGGAATTCCTGCAATTGCAAATGATGTTGCAAAGGTTGGATGAGCATGTACTACTGCTCCTACATCTGGTCTGCATTTGTAAACTCTCATATGCATTTTAATTTCTGATGATGGTCTGAAATTTCCATTAGCCTGAAGACAATTTCCATTTTCATCTACTTTGCAGATATATTCCGGAGTCATAAATCCTTTTGATACACCGGTTGGTGTGCAAAGAAATTCATGATCATTTAATTTTACAGAAATGTTACCGTCATTTGCCGCCACCATATTTCTATCATATATTCTTTTACCAATATCACAAATTTGTTTTTTGATTTCATATTCATTAGCCATTTTTAAAAATCCTCCTTAAACATGTGTGTTTGTGTTGTTTTATTTTGACTTTATTTAATTTTATCACTAATTTAATTAAAAAGCAACATGTTTTACAAGTTTTTTTCTTTCTTTTATATTGTTTATAGGACTTGAAAATTCAATAGATTTGTCTTGATCAGATAAGACTTTCATATTAGATGATATCTGGCAGAATAAAAAGCATTTAATCTTTCAAAGCAAAACAACATAAAACAAATATAATTAAAATCTTGTTTTAGAACATATAAAAGATACGTAAAATATTAAAAGAGTATTTCTGCTTGATGTAAGAATATGTATTACAAGAAGCAGTTTGCGAATTTTGAATAACCTAGAACCTTTTAACCTTGAGTTGTATAACATATATGTATAAAAATTTTTTATCAGGAGGAAAATTTTGATTATCACTATAAAAACGCAATCTCAAGTAACAGACTATCCTATTAAAGCTGTACCGATTCCACCTTCAATTTCTATCAATGGGAGTATGATAGAATCACCTATAGCACCTCCATCGTCTCCGGTTGGATATCAGGCGGTTATTATGGAAGACCCAAAATTAAACATTTATCCCAATATCCTTTATAATAATTATTTTAATCTAAGTACAAATTCAATTAGCTGGTATAAAAACTATATCAATATGTACGATATTATGTTTCAGGAAATTATAAGCAGTCATTATGCTGTTTTAGGATATCTTTTAATTCTATGCTCGTTTGGAGCAGGCAATAATATACCGCCAACCCCTTCTATGTATAAATTTTTAACTACAGTTGGAGCCTCTGATGGACTAGAGTATTGGGAAACGCATTGTGATCCAGGCAGCCAAATGAGCAATGATAAGTACTGGATGGTTTCTCCGGTAAACTACATGTTAATTGGACGTTTTGGCTATGGAGCGAAACAAGGCTTTGAAGAGTTTCAAAAATCTAGTGCTTGGAATATGCCAATACAATCAACCTATCAAACTACAATATAAGATAAATCCCGAAAGTATCTACTTATGGATTGTGATATTTTGATAATAGGACAAGGAGGAAAAACAGGGTTTGCCAGAGTGTTAAAAACTATAGCAGTCTATTTATCTCGAAAATTTAAGATTGTTTATTTTGCATATAACTTATATACACAAGTTAAGTCAGAACTTTATGTTATTGAAACAAATAAAGAGCTAGGTGATATATTTGGTGCAAAGCAGGTTCCTGTATTAATTGAAAAGTACAAACCGAACGTTATCTTCATGTGTCATGATTATTGGTTATATGATGTGCATTATAATAACTTTAAAAGACTTGGCTATGCAAATAAGGTGGTCCTTTATTGTCCGGTAGATGAAAATTCACCTTATGTAGATCGAGCTTATAAACTAAAAAATTTATCACATATAATCTTCTATACACATTATGGAATGCAACTATTTCTTCAGGAATGGAATTTGGCAGGTTACAATCATAAGAATGTTGTAATGCCGCAGATTGAAATTATTCCACATGGAGTAGATTCAACTAAATTTTATCCTATAGTAGGCGGAAAGAAAAGAGCAAGACAGATATTATTTCCAGATAAAAAGGATATGTATGATTCTTTTATTATATTAAATGGTAACAGAAATACCCCTAGAAAACGACTTGATCTTACATTAATGAGTTTTTCACTTTTTGTTAGAAATAAGCCTAAACATATTTATCTGTATTTACAAATTGATGATAATGATTGTGGGGTAGATCTGATAAGTTATATTAAGAAACTTGGTATAGAAGATAGAATTATATTGAGCAAATTTGAAACACATAACGATGAGATAAATGATGAGCAGTTAAACATTATTTACAATGCTTGTGATATAGGAATTAATACTTCAAGCGGAGAAGGATGGGGACTTGTTTCGTTAGAACATGCAGCCACAGGAGCTGCACAAATCGTACCCAATCATACAGCTTGCAAAGAGATATGGTATCAATCCGGCTTATTAATCGATCTGGATAGGAGCAGTACAGAAAACATTATAGATACAAAGCATCTGGCAAAACTATTATCCAATGTATATAATGACAGGGAGTACCTTAAAACACTATCTGATAAATCCTTGCACTTAGCTCAAGAGGTTGAATTGTCTTGGGATAGGATATGTGAACGCTGGATTAATTTGTTTGAACAGTTTATAGTGAAGTAAAAAACTGAATTTTATAAAACTACCACAAATCAAAATGGCACAGCATAAGCCAGTAAAATGTAACATTCATATTCTTGATTTTACCGGATAATGCTGCGCCTATTCATATGTTATTATGATAAAAGCTCTTTTACAAAAGCTGCAAATTCTGCATTCTTACAATTTGCAAAGAAAAGCTCCTTAAATTTATCTCCTGCAACTGCACCTTTAACCAAATCCTGATCAATGCTCTTTAAGGTTGTGATTAAATCCTTTAAAGATACCTTTCTAACTTCATCAAGAATTTTCTTGTTTCTTTGCTCCGGTACGACTCTTTCCTTTGGATAACCTTGTCCGCTTTCTCCTTCAAATAACTTTTCGAAGATATATTGAAGATTTAATTCTGCTCCCCATCCAAATCCCTTAGCAAAAGGAATCGCAATGGCATTCCCATCATTGATTTGTGCAAACATATATGCATCTGACGGATCAACCACATGACCGCAAATGACTCCTGGGAATGAATTGCAAGCTAGCATTGCTCCTTCACCCGTGCCGCATCCTGTTATAACGTAATCGGCTGCACCTGAATTTAAAAGAATGGCTGCCAAAATACCGTTTTGGACGTAGGTTAACTGATTTTTATCCTCTGCACTATACATTCCATAATTAAATGTTTTATGTCCCATTGGCTCAGTAACTTTCTTTAACGTAGAGAAAATCATTTCATTCTTAGCCGCTTGACTGTTTTCATTAATTAGAGCTATTTTCATTTTGTTCTCCTTTTTCTTGCTATATTTCTTAAATTTGAATATTAATTTACCAGTCAATTATAGCATTGCTAATTTTCTCTTTCTTGTGTTTTAGTGGATAAAAACTAGCATTTATTGAACAAAGCCGTTTGGCAGAATTTAATCTTTGCAATCTTTCTTATAAACCGTAACCCCTTCCTTTATTGTTTCTATGATCTGTATGTCTTTAATTTTATCTTTTTCAATTTTCGTTGGATTTTCATTCAATATTACTAAGTCAGCAAGCTTTCCCGGCTTGATGCTGCCTTTTGATTCCTCCTCAAATATCTGATAAGCAGCATAAGTAGTAACTGCTTTTAATGCTTCTTCTACTGAAATTCTTTGCTCCTCTCCCAAAATTCTTCCATTTTGAGTGATACGATTGACTGCATTATGCACTGAGAATAAAACATTTGGCGGAATAACAGGGGCATCCTGATGCATCGTAAATACCATTTTTCTCTCCATCGCAGATTTCAGTGGACTCATTCTCATCGCTCGCTTTGCACCAAGTACAGATTCATAATGGTAATCCCCTCCATAATAAATATGATCCAGAAAAAAGGTTGGTATCATACCAATTTTTTTCATTTCGTCTAGCTGATCATCTCTTATAATCTGTGCATGAACAATAACAGGTCGAAGCTTGGCTTGACTTTGAGTTTCCTTTAAAGCCCTTTTATAGGCATTAATAAACTGATCGCATGCAGCGTCTCCATTACAATGTGCATTTATTTGCCAATTATTGTTTATACAACTTTTGCATTCTCTAAATACTTCTTCATCGGTAGAATTTGGAAACCCTCTGTAGTTTTTCACTTTCCCCGTTGGAACGATATAATAAGGTTCACTTAACCACGCCGTTTTTAGATGTGGTGCCCCATCTATTAATATTTTATATCCTCCAATCCGATAATGGCTCTTATAATTCGTTAATGGATTGGATAGGCTTGACCAATATTTAGATGCGGCTTCCTTTGTCACATAAGATATAATATCAATATCTAAAAGTTGCATTTCTGACAGATTTTTCAACAAAATATACTCTAATTTTCCTGTTTTGGCATCCTGTGCTGTTGTAATTCCATAAGAAACGTATTCATTTACTGCTTTCTTTAATGAATGTATTATTTTTTCGAGAGATGGATATGGTATTCTATCTTTTTCAAACAGCGCATTCTCTTTAATTAATCCTGTCGTATCGCCGTTTCTGAGTTCTACCATCCCACCACTTGGTACTTTAAATTCTTTTCCTGCATAACCAAACTCTTTCAAAGCAGGTGAGTTTAATACCGCACAATGTCCAGATGCATGGAATATGATAATAGGCACTGATGTACTTATTTTATTTAAATCATATTTGGTTGGATGTCTGCTTCCTTCTAATAACGTATTGTCATAGTCTCTACCAATCAGCCACTCTGCCTTTTTAGGTTTTTCTTCCTGATATGCCTGCTTTAAAACCTCAACAATGTCTTCAACTGATTTGCATTGACTTGGCCCTACATTTACCATTAACATATGAAACGCAATAGAACTAATATGGGAATGAGAATCAATAAATCCGGGCAATATTGTTTTTTGCTCTAAATCTATTATGAATGTATCCTCTTCTTTGAATGAAAGAATATCTTGATTTGATCCAACCGCTTTGATTCTTCCCTCTTCAATTAAAACTGCCTCTGCATTTGGTTGACTCTCTTCCATTGTTATAATTTGGGCATTATAATAAATGATCCTTTTCAATTTGTATCTCTCCTATTTTGTATCTATTGTTTAAATTATGATTACGATTCATGGAACCGATTTTATTCAAAACGTATTACTGATAAAGACACTCTTATGAAGTATTTGTAGATAAATAAAACTTATACTTTATTTCTCTTTCCAATATTTTTAAATATTTTTTTAGAAAACAAACTTAAAAATCCAGACAAAATTATCATTTTTTTGTCCGGACTTTTTTCTCTAATTCAACTGCTTTTTAAAGCTCTTGCAATACTCTTTGATTTTATCAATTTGATAATCATTTTCTTCCATTAATTGAATAAAATATGATCCTACAATGACTCCGTCTATTATGTGCTTCATTGGTTCTACATCTTTGGCAGTACGAATTCCAAATCCCATCATGACAGGGATTCTAGATTCATTTTTTACCTGCTTTAAATAATCTATAATATTCTTATGAAAAGAAGCATCCTGACCGGTTACTCCCATAGAGGAAACACAGTAAACAAATCCTCGTGCATGCTCTAAAATTTTAGGTATTCGGTTTTTTGAAACAGGTGACACCAATTGAATCAGAATCGGAGCCTCCTCTTTGCCTAAAAATTCATTGATTTCTCCCTGCTCTTCAAAAGGCAAATCAGGTATAATCAAACCGTCCACTCCAACCCCGATACACCGTTCTACAAAGGCTTTTACTCCATAATACAAAATAGTATTGTAATAAAGCATTAAAACAATCGGTATCTGAGATTCTTTTCTAACATTTTCTACAATTGTAAAAACTTTTTTTAAATTGACACCTAATTGAATTGCCTTAAAAGAAGCGTCCTGAATCACCGGTCCGTCGGCAACCGGATCGGAAAACGGTACCCCGAGCTCAATCACGTCACATCCGGCCTCATCCTGTGCCAAAATGATGTCTTTTGTTCCTTGTAAAGACGGAAGTCCTGCTGTCATATAAGTAATCAGCGCCTTTTTATTTTCTATTTTCAACTCTTGTAATCTTTTTTCAATTCGATTCATTTTTATCCCCTCCTAATTTAAGTAGCCTTTGCCACTGAAATAATCTGAAACAGTATTTACATCCTTATCTCCACGTCCTGATAAACATACAATCATTGCCTGTTCTTTATTCATAACGGATGCTTTTTTAAAGGCATAGGCAAGAGCGTGTGCACTCTCTATTGCCGGTATAATACCCTCTAGTTCACATAGCTCCTTTAGTGCATCCATCGCCTCATTATCCTTTATAGATACATATTCCACTCTTTTGGTATCTCGCAAATACGCATGCTCTGGTCCTACTCCCGGATAATCAAGTCCTGCTGATATGGAATGTGCAAGCTCTACGTTTCCATTCTCATCCTGTAATAAATAGGAACGCATTCCATGCAAGGTTCCTGGCTTTCCAAGTGCCATTGCACTGGCATGCTTTCCGGTTTCAACTCCCAGTCCGGCTGCCTCTACTCCAATTAACTCTACTTCTTTATCCTCAATAAAATTGGCAAACATTCCAATCGAGTTAGAACCCCCTCCTACACAGGCAATGACCGTATCAGGCAATCTGCCCTCCTTTTGTAAAAACTGCGCCTTTGCTTCTTTACTTATAATGCTTTGGAATTCTTTCACTATCTTTGGATATGGATACGGTCCTACTGCCGAGCCTATGACATAAAAAGTGTCTTCTGCTGTTTTAGCCCATGTGCGTATCGCTTCATTGGTCGCATCCTTTAGCGTATTGCTTCCTGATGTTACACTAACCACCTTTGCCCCAAGCATTTCCATACGAAATACATTCAGTGCCTGACGCTTAATATCCTCTTCTCCCATATAAACCGTACATTCCATATTAAATAATGCAGCTCCTGTTGCCGTTGCAACACCATGCTGTCCAGCACCTGTTTCAGCAATCACTTTTTTCTTTCCCATACGTTTTGCCAACAAGATTTGGCCAATAACATTATTGATTTTATGTGCACCTGTATGATTTAAATCCTCTCTTTTTAAATAAATTTTTGTTCCATATTTTGCTGAAATTCTTTCTGCCAAATATAGAGGTGTCTCTCTGCCCACATATTCTTTCAAATAGTAATCAAGCTCTTCCTTAAATTTAGTATCGTTCATTGCCTCCTCAAAGGCAGCCTCCAGTTCATCCAACGTATTGATTAATGATTCTGGTACATATCTTCCACCAAAACTGCCATAATAATATTTCTCCATCTCTGTCTTCCTCTCCTTCTCATTCCATTGATTTACTTTATTTACAAGTTCTTTTATCTTTAAGGCATCCTTTCCATTCTCTCCTTCCACTCCGGTACAGACATCTATGATATCCGGTCTTAATTGCCTGACTGCCTTTTCTACGTTGTCTTTATTCAGACCTCCTGCAAGGATAAAAAGCTTTCTGTCTCTTGGTATATGATCAAGTATTGACCAATCAAAGGTTTCGCCGCTACCCGGAATCGCACTGTCAAATACATAGCCAAATACCTTAGAACAGCTTTGATAATTTTCATAATCTCCTAAATCGCTTATATGAAACGCTTTTAATATTGGAAGTCTTATTTCTTTTAGGACTTCCTTTGAAAGTATATTGTGTATCTGAATATAATCAAAACCCAAAGCCTGTATTTCCATCACCTGTTCTATTGTCGGACTGACTGTGACAGCAACCGTTTGTATCGAAGATATCGATAGCTTTTTTAATAAAATCTTTGCATTTTCAATAGAATTATTTCTTTTGCTTTTAGGATAAAACATGACCATTCCTGCGAAATCCACCTGATTTTCTATCAACATAGTAACTTCCTTTGGTCTTGTTATTCCGCAAATCTTTATCTTTGTACCCATATAACCTCCTCTTAATGAAATAGATCTTTCCACTTATTCGCCAACTCCTTTGGATTTTCAGATTCCATAAAGGCTCTACCGATTAACAGGGCATTTACCTTACAGCTTTTTAAAAACTCAATGTCCTCTTCTGTCGTCACACCACTTTCCGACACAAAAACAATTTCGGAATGAAGCATTTCAGATAAACGTTTTGTCGTCTCTAGGCTAATTGTAAAATCCTTTAAATTTCTATTATTCACTCCAATTATTCTGGAGTTTAAATTAAGAGCACGTTTCATTTCTTCCTCATCGTGCACCTCAACTAACACATCCATACCTAACCGATAGGCTAAATCATAGAATTGCTTCATTGTTTCATCATTCAGAATTGCCGCAATTAAAAGAATCGCATCGGCACCGATTATTTTGGCTTCATATATTTGATATTCATCAATAATAAAGTCCTTTCGCAGAATTGGTAAATATGACATTCCACGGATTTTTTTTAAATATTCGATATTTCCATTAAAATGATCCTCCTCTGTTAAGCAGGAAATGGCATCTACCGCCTCATTGTATTGATCAATTCTGTCTATAAGCTCTATTTTACTGTTAATAATTCCCATACTCGGCGACGCTTTTTTAAATTCTCCTATGATAGAAAGTCCGGGTTTTGCCAATGCATCGTAAAAGCTAATTGAGTTTCTATCACTAGATGCCGCAAGTAAACGCATTTCATCCTCACTGATTTTTCGTTTGCTCTTTGCTAGACGCTTTTTTTTATATGCAACAATATCATCTAAAATCATAATTACCTCCTTATATAATGCCGTTTACAAAATTCTCAATTAACCGCTTCCCATGTTCGGTATAGATGGATTCCGGATGAAACTGAAGTCCTATTACAGGAAATTTTCTATGCTTCATTGCCATAATTTCTCCATCCTTAGTTGTTGCCAATACTTTTAAACAGTCCGGCAAATCCTCTGATTGTACTGCAAGAGAATGGTATCTCGCAACCTGAATCGGTGTATCGATTCCAGTAAATATGCTTGTTTTATCATGCTCAATCACTGATTGTTTTCCATGAAATAGCTCCTTTGCATAACCTACCGTTCCTCCTAGTGCTTCTCCAATGCATTGATGTCCAAGGCATATTCCAAGAATTGGCTTTTTATCATAAAAGTATCGAATTACTTCCAAACAAATCCCCGCCTCTTTCGGACTCTTTGGACCGGGAGAAATTAATATTTTATCAGGATTTAAAGCTTTTATTTCCTCAATGGTTATTTTATCATTTCTTACCACCCTGATGTCCTCTGCAAAAATTCCTAAATATTGATACAAGTTGAAAGTAAATGAATCATAGTTATCAATTAAAAGTATCATAGCTTCTCCTCCTCAACCAACGTTTTAGCAAGTGCCATTACTTTATTGCAGCATTCCTCATATTCACTCTCTGGAACAGAATCAGCAACAATTCCTGCTCCCGCCTGCAAATATACTTTGTTATTCTTTTTAATCATGGTTCGAATGGTAATGCAAAAATCCATATTGCCGTTAAAATCAAAATAGCCCGTTGCTCCACCATATAAGCCTCTTTTTACTTCTTCTAATTCATCAATAATTTCCATCGCTCTTATTTTTGGTGCACCACTTAAGGTTCCTGCCGGTAAAAAAGAAGATATTAAATCAACTGGATGATACTCTCCCTTCTTTCTTCCCTCCACAAGTGATACAATGTGCATAACATGAGAATAATTTTGAACTTCCATAAACTGTGTAACCTTGACACTTCCAAATTCTGCGATTCTGCCCATATCGTTTCTTGCAAGGTCTACCAGCATAACGTGCTCGGCTCTTTCCTTCTCATCCTTTAAAAGCTCTTGTTTTAATTGCTCATCTTCCTTTTCATCCTTCCCCCTTCTTCTGCTTCCTGCTATCGGACAGGTATAAACCTTATTATCTACCTGCTTAACCAGCATCTCTGGTGAACTTCCAATCATTTCAAAATCCTCAAACTTAAAATAATATAAATATGGCGATGGATTCAATAATCTCAATTCCTTATATAGTTCAAAACCTGTTTGTCTTGTCTCTATCGTCCATCTCTGTGAAAGCACCGTTTGAAAAATATGTCCTTCTCTAATATAATGCTTAATTTTTTCTACTTTATTGCTGTACTGCTTTAAGGAATCGGATTTATGAATAATAATTCCATCATGAACAAAATTGTTTTCTTTGATTACCATATTAGAAACGGCTGTCTGAATCAAATTCTCGGCCTTTTTTTTCCCCTTTCGCTTTCCTTCTTCACTATCTTTTTCCAATACCACAGCCGTGAGAGTTTCTGCAACATGGTCTATGACAATAAATGTTGTAGCCAGCATAAACTGTATTGTTTCAATTCCTATTTCATCTTCATTCTCATCTGGTAATTCCTCTGTATATCTTATAAAGTCATAACCCAAACTTCCTACCAAACCACCTGTAAAAGCTAATTCACATCCTTCTGTTCTTATTTCAAATTCGGAGTAGTATCTCTTAAGCTGCTCAACTGGATTTCCTTTTAATATCCTCTCACTGCCGTCCTTGCTTTTAATTACTAAATTATTTCCTCGTGAGGTAATAAGCTCTTCTGGTTCTACTCCAAAAAAGGTGTACCTACCATTATTTTTATCATAGCTCTCTAATAAAAACCCTATGTTCCTTTCGGCCAGTCCCTCAAATATGCCAACCGCCGTTTCATTAACAATGCTCACTGTTTTCTTATATGCTCTAAAGATTCGTTTCATTTTGTCTCCTCCTAACCCAGTTGAAACGATAAATCGTTTCACTTGTCATGAATAAAAAAATCCCTGCTACTATTATCTAGTAACAGGGACGTGTTTACGTGGTACCACCCATTTTCTCAAGTTTAAAATTGGCTGTTTTAAAAACATAGTTTTTCTATAGAATTACCCTACTTTAATATGTTAATAAAGGAGTCTTTTCTATAAAAAAAAGACATATTCTCCAATCGGATAATATATCTGCCACCAATTCATACCTGACTCATTTACAATACGGAAGCTTCGCTTCGATATTATTCCTCTATAACGTGAGGTCACGGCTGCAGCTACTTGAATTTCTTTCACCTTGCATCTAGCAAACCCATTCCTTATGGTTCTCCATTCTGGTTCTCACCAATCCCAGTTCTCTGTAATGTACCTTCCATAAGTACTCTCTTTGATCATCGATTTTTTATATTTATTCACATCCTAGCACAGCAATTTAGTTGTGTCAAGATACAAATGATTTTTTAATTTATTTATATAATTTTTATTAACTTGTTACGCGTTTTTTTGAAAGCATATGAACGTACTAATTTCCTATTTAATTCCCACATTCAATACTAATCTGGTTGAATTTTTCTAAGATGCTTTCCATCTTAATCTCTGTCTTATCTTTCCCTGCCTTATCAACAATCGCTTCACCCTGGTGCATCATGATTAAACGGTTTCCGTACTCTGCTGCATATCTTAAATTATGCGTTACCATAATTGTTGTGAGTCTTTTTTCTTTAACTATTTTATCTGTAAGCTCCATAATAATTTCAGCAGTTTTTGGGTCTAGTGCCGCAGTATGTTCATCCAGAATTAAAAACCGAATCGAAGTAAGTGTAGACATTAAAAGTGCCATTGCCTGACGCTGCCCTCCGGACAAAGACCCTACCTTAACCTCCAGCTTATCCTCTAAGCCTAAATTTAATTCTCTTAAACTTTCTCTATAAAAATCAATACGCTTTTTATTCGTTCCAAGCTTCAGATTAAAGGGTTTCCCCTTATTATCTGCCAGTGACATATTCTCAAGTATGGTCATATTAGGGCAGGTACCCATTGCTGGATTTTGATATACTCTTCCTATAATCTGCTGTCTTTTATATTCCTTTAAATTAGAAATATCTTTATCATCCAGAATAATCTGTCCTTGTTCAATCGGTATGCTGCCGCAAATAATATTCAGCATAGAGGTCTTTCCTGATCCATTACTTCCTACTACAGATACAAACTCCTCATCCCCAATTTTCATACTAAACTGATCAAAAAGGCAGGTTTCGTTCACCGTTCCGGGATTATAATATTTACTTATGCTTTTCAATTCAAGCATTTTTATTCACCTTCCTTTTCTTCTCCTGTGTCAATACCAAAATAATCAGGAACAATACAGCAGTTACAAGCTTTAAATCGTTCGCACTGAGTCCCTTTTTGATTGCCAATGCCCAACATGCCTTATATAGAATCGTACCAGCAATCACTGCGGTAGTCGGCTTTATTTTGTCAAAGCGCTCAAACACATTGATACCAATAATTACACTTGCCAAGCCAATTACTACCATTCCGGTTCCCATACTGATATCAAAATATCTTTCTTCCTGTGCATAAATGCAACCTGCCAAAGCAGCAAGACCGTTTGCAAGGCTTAAACCAATAATTTTCACAAGTCCGATGTCCTTACCCAATGTGGTTACTAGGGTTTTATTATCTCCCACTGCTCTTAATAAATATCCTGCCCGTGTTTTTAAATAAAAGTCTATTACGATTTTTAGAAGCAGAACAATCATGACCAGAACAATTAGAGTAATTGTTTTTCCACTCACTCCTCGTAAAAGTTCTCTGAATATTGATTTTGTAAAAATAGTGTCCTTAGTTGTAAAGGCTACATTTGCTTTTCCAGCTATTCTCAAATTAATAGAGTATAATGCAGTCATCATAATGATTCCTGCCAACAAATCTCTTACCTTTAATTTTACATGTATGATGCCTGTAATCATGCCTGCAATGGTTCCGCCTAAGAAAGACACAAGTAAAGTAATATATGGATTCACACCCTTTACTATCAGAATTGCCGTAATTGCCGCTCCCAGTGGAAAGGTTCCATCAACCGATAAATCAGGAAAATCCAGAATTTTATAAGTGATGTAAACTCCCAATGACATAATGGCAAATATGAATCCCTGTATCAAAATACTATTTAGCATTCTACACGCTCCTTTAAAGCTCCATCGCTTAGTTTTCTTCTATAGTTGTAAATGTCTCAACCGCTTTATCTGATAATTCTTTTGGTATTTCAATTTTCAGTGCTTCTGCAACTGCAGTATTTGCATAAAAGCTTCCTTCCTCAATTACTTCAAACGGCATCTCCGAAGCCTTTGCTTCTCCCTTTAAAATTTTAGCCGCCATAGCCCCTGTTTGCTTCCCAAGTGTAAAATAGTCCAGTCCTACCGTAGCCAGACATCCTATTTTAACCTGTTCAATTTCACTTCCGAAAACGGGAACATTATTGCTGTTTGCTTCTGCTAAAATAACTGGTAAAGCACTTACTACTGTATTATCTGTTAAATTATTAATACAATCCACTTTACCTGCCAAATCTTGTGCTGCTAACGGAATATCTGCTCCGGTTGCGATTGCACTTTCTACAATTTCAAAACCGTATTCACCAGCTAATTTTTTGTATTCCTCAACCGCTGCCACTGAATTGATTTCACTTGTTGTGTACATAATTCCAATTGTTTTTGCTTGTGGAAGCATTTTTCTTATCATATCCAACTGTTGTTTAATTGGTAATTTATCGCTAGTTCCTGTAATATTACCTGTTGATGTTTTATCTGCATTTGCAAGCTCTGCTGCAACCGGATCTGTAATGGCTGTATAAACTACCGGGATATCGGTATCCTTAGCTGCCCCATATGCACTTTGTGCCATAGGCGTTGCAATTGCACAGATCAAATCAACCTTATTTGACACATAATTATCTGCAATCTGTGCTGCCGTCCCTGTATCTGCGTTTGCATTATCAGAAAGAATGGTAAGATTCTTACCTTCTTCAATTCCGGCTTCTTTGAGCCCTTCAATAAATCCCTCACGACAATTATCTAACGATGCATGCTGCGCAAATTGTCCAATTCCAATTGTGTAAGAGGTATTATCAGTATTTTCAACTGAAGTCTCTGAATTCTTTGTTTCCTTATTACTGCTACATCCAGTTACCATTGTAAATGACAAGACTGCTGTTAAAAGCAAGGCAGCTGCTTTGTTTAACTTTTTCATAATATTCTCCTTTTTCCTCTTTTCTATTACACTCGCACACCAAAGTGATTTAAAACCATATCTAATCCACAAAGTACGCATTTTAGACACATAGTGACATCTTCCGCTTACATTCGTGCGCATTCTTCACGGAGTGCCTATTATATCATAGGAAATTCGAAGTCATTTCCCATGATATTAAAAAAACCGCCTCAAGCTATTGCTTGAGACGGATATATCCGCGGTACCACTCAAATTGACTAATGTCCTCTTTACTAACATACTAACATATGCTATGCCTTTGTAACAGGTGCATCCTCCCGTCAACGCCTACTATTATTTCAGGTTGCCCTCGAAAGCCCATTCAATTGAAAATTTCATATCGCATTCCACCACCTGCGACTCTCTGTAATGTCATTTAAAATCTACTATTCTTTCTCAACGGTTTTTAATATGATAGTTATGTTATATCATATTAAATTTTACTTTGTCAATCCTTATTTTTAAATACCTAAAAATCTCTATACTTAATTCCTTTTTTAAACAACAATCTTACCAGTTACTAAAAGATAAATAGCTATACATGCTCCAAAATTGATAACACCTGCTGTAAATAATTCCTTAAAATTAAATACCTTTTCTTCATTAATTTCTTTTCTGGCCTGATAGTAGAAGAAGATACCTAATATGTAAGCTGTAAAACAAAGCAAAAAGTATTCAAAACCACTGGCATAAATTGCCCAACCGTAGAAAATACATGTGATAAGCCCAATTACTAATTGTAATGATTCTCCTTTTTCTTTCCGATGCTGATAAGAATATTTCACTTGATACATAGCTACCATAATCCAAGATACAAATATGGCTGCAGTACATAATGAATATGCAAAGTTATATGCTTTTTCAGTAAATAGTAGTGTAAAAATAAATATCTGCGTTAATATAGTCATAAAGACTAATGAATACGTTGGTGAATTAGCCTCATTTACTTCTCCAAATTTCTTTGGAAGAAGATTTCTTTTTGCCATTAATAATGTAGTTTCTGCAGGAAGCATAGTCCACGATAACCAACAGCCAAATATTGATATAATTAATCCTAAATTAATCAATGCTGCCCCCCATGGTCCAACAACATCTGCTAATATATAGCCCAAAGAAGGTTGTCCTAATTTCACGATTTCATCTCTAGTCATTAAGCCATAAGGTAGCAGAGATGTTAAAGTATATACTACCAGCAATAAAACTAATCCGATTACAGTAGACTTTGCAGCAACAGCTTTTGTTTTAGCACGATCCGCCAGCATTGCAGCACCTTCTATACCAACAAACACCCACATAAGTACCATCATACTGTTTTGAATCTGGCCAAATACATCTGTCAGTTCAAAATTACCTGATACAGTTCCCCAAAAATCTGCAGTAAAAATTTCTGCTTTGAAAGCTATAATAGCAATCACATTAAATAAAAACAGCGGTACTAATTTACAAACCGTAACAATTACATTTAATATTGCCGCACTTTCGACTCCTTTATTGACAATGAAGCACATGAACCAAAGCACGATGCTGGCAACTATGATTGACAATATATTCTGTCCTGTTCCAAAAGCTGGAATAAAATACGCAACAGCACTCATCATCATCGTAGCAAACGCAACGTTTCCTAACCATGCAGAAAGCCAATATCCCCAGCCACTGATAAATCCACCAAATGGTCCAAACCCTGCCTCTGCATAACTAAATACACCACTCAAATCAGGTCTTTTCGCAATTAAATTTGTAAAACACAGACATAATAGAAGCGCACCGATTCCAACAACAATCCATGCTATAATTGCTGCTCCCGGACTGGAAGTTCCCGCCATATCTGTAGGTATTCCAAAAATACCACTACCGATTGAAGAACTGACAACCAAGGCAACCAGCGCACCAACCCCTAATTTTTTAGTTTCTTCTGGCATATTCTTTTCTCCTCCTACAATATATTCTTTTTTTTTAGAACCTTTTATCACTATTAATCATAATAAAAATCATTTTTTTTTGACTGACGGAAAAAAGAAATTTTTTTGTATATATAAGCCGCGTTTTGTCGAATATTAATATTTTTCTCTATACACGACATTGAATATTTATGCTTATATCTTTCATCACAAAGATAATTAAATTAATTTTATTCATTTATAAGATGTATAAAATATGTTATGTTTTTTAATTTATTTATTCATTTTTTACAATACATACGCCAATTTTTTTCCCTTTTAATATTTGTTATTATATATATCTAACAATTTTATTTTATTTTTTTGTTGACATTATACATTTTTCTAGTTATAATAGAAAAAATTTGTCCAGTCTTATTTAAATAAGACTTATATTTCATACAAGAAAGGATTGTTTGCCCTATGAAGCATCTAATTGACCCAATGGACTTAAGTGTAAAAGAGATTGATGATATCTTAAAATTATCCGAAGATATTATTGCGAATCGTGAGACTTATTCTTCTATCTGTAGAGGTAAAAAGCTTGCCACCTTGTTTTTTGAACCAAGCACCAGAACTCGTTTAAGTTTTGAAGCCGCTATGCTAGAGCTTGGAGGCAGTGTTATTGGTTTTTCTTCCGCTGATTCAAGTTCCGCCGCGAAAGGAGAGAGTGTTGCAGACACCGCAAGAACGATTGAAAAATATGCAGACATTATAGCAATGAGACATCCCAAGGAAGGTTCATCTAAAGTAGCTTCTTTACATGTAAATATTCCAGTTATCAACGCAGGCGATGGCGGACATAATCATCCAACACAAACTCTAACTGATTTATTAACCATCTATGAAATCAAACATCGACTCCATTCTCTTACCGTTGGCTTTTGCGGCGATTTAAAATTTGGACGTACTGTTCATTCTCTTATCAAAGCACTATCTCGCTATGATAATATCAAAATCATTTTAATTTCTCCTGACGAACTAAAAATTCCAAGCTATATACGTGAAGAAGTGTTACAAAAAAATAATATTCCTTTTGTGGAAACAACTGACTTAGAAAACAGTATTGCTGACTTAGATGTTTTATATATGACGCGAGTACAGAGAGAACGTTTTTTTAATGAGGCTGATTATATTCGCTTAAAGGACAGCTATATCTTAAACCTGCAAAAATTAAATCACGCAAAAGAAGATTTATCCATACTGCACCCCCTCCCAAGGGTGAACGAAATTTCCACTGAAGTAGATCATGATCCAAGGGCAAAGTATTTTGAACAAGTTGAATACGGTAAATTTGTAAGAATGGCATTAATGCTAAAACTGTTAAATTTAAAATAGGAGGATTACCATGTTAAAGGTTGATAGTATTGAAAACGGAATTGTATTAGACCATATCAAGGCTGGAAAGGCCATGGAAATTTACCACCAACTAAATTTAGATCATGTAAGCAGCAGTGTTGCTATTATTAAAAATGTAAAAAGTCAGGTTATGGGATTAAAAGATATTATTAAAATTAATGATGTGTTTGATTTAAATCTGGATTTGCTTGGATATATTGATACGAACATAACAGTTAATATCATTAAAGACAATAAAATTTTAGAAAAAAAGAAATTGGATTTACCAAATGAGATTCATAGCATAATAAAATGTAAGAATCCACGCTGTATTACATCTATTGAACAAGAATTAGAACATATTTTTACATTAGCAGACAAGGAAAAAGGAATTTATCGCTGTTATTATTGTGAGGAAAAAGCAGCAAAATAAAAATAGACCATAGAGGATTCGAAAGCGAATCCTCTCATTTATTTTATCTGATATTTTAATTACATCATATTTTTAAACTGCTTTGACATATTTCCTGCAGACTCTGCGTCCTTTGCAACAATTAATATTGTATCGTTTCCTGCAATTGTTCCTAAAATGTCACGCCATTCGAAACTATCCAAAATGACACAGACAGGATTCGCCATTCCTGATTCACATTTTATAACTACAAGATTTCCTGCATAAGACACTTCTTTTACTGCAGCCATAAAAATCGAGTAAAATTTGTGAGACATATAATACTGATCTGACTGTTTCCCTCTTCTGTAACAGTATTCTCCATTCGGTCCGACAGCCTTTACAAGATTTAGTTGCCTGATATCCCTTGATACAGTTGCTTGAGTTGTTTCATAACCTTTGTCAATCAATAAATCTCTCAGTTCCTCTTGTGTGCATACAGAATTTGTTTTAATTAATTCTAATATAATTTTTTGTCTCTCTTCTTTTATATTATCATTGTTTCTTATATATATCATAGATTATTTATCCTCTCTTATCGATTCACTTTATCCATTCAGCCATTTAAGACAAAGACTTTTCTAATATACTTCGGCACCTGTATCTACATTTTTATCTGGTACCAAAAGCGCCAGATTCCCTTCACTGTCTTCCGCAGATAAGATAACCCCTTCCGATTGCATTCCTGCCATTGTAGCGGGTTGAATATTTTCCAAAACCAGAACCTGCTTTCCTACCAATTCATCCATTTCATAATATCCTTTAATGCCGGATAAAATTTGTCTTGTTCTATTTCCTATACGTACCTTAAAGCAGAGTAATTTTTTTGATTTTTTAACTTCTTCACATTCAATAATTTTTCCAATTCTAAGATTTAATTTCATGTAATCGTTATAAGTAATAATACTGTCATTTTTAGTTTTTGTCATGGTTGTTTTCGCCTTTCTTTCTGCTTCTATTCTTGAATACGAGTATTTTTCTTAAAATCTCCAGGTGTTTTATGTCTAAGCTGTACAAAATTTCTTCGGAAAGTTTTAACAGTATTGTATCCTACCTCAATTGCAATATCTGTAATTGACATGTCTGACTCTATTAATAATTCACAAGCTTTATTGATTCTAAGAAGGTTAAGGTATTCGTAAAAATTTTTTTCCAGATGTATCACAAGTATTTTATTCAGCTCAATCAGCGATATATGAAATTGATCGGCAACTGATCTAGCAGCTATTTCTTCTGTAAAATTATCTGATATGTATTTTATAATCTGGTAATCTTGTTTATTTTCCCGTACATGAGCTGTATTAAGAACCTTTTGATATGTTTTTCTATAATTACCAATCTTATCCTCCATTTTTGAAAAAAACACTTTTGATATATGTGCTGCATCAACATATCCAAGTATCGGTGCCAGCTCTTCTAATGTAAAATCTGTGTAGAGCAGATAATTAACAGTTTTTGTAACTCTCATCTCATTAATCAGTTCATTAAATGATAATCCCGTTTTATCCATGATATATTTGCTGATAGAGGATTTACTCATATAAAATTGCTTTGAAATCCGATCCAGCGTTATTTTTTCACTTAAATGCATATAAATATATCGAAGCAAAAGACTTCTTTTATCATCTGGCCTTGCTAAAGTCGTGGGTACTTGTCTCTGCCCATCAATCTCTCTGCAAAACAAAACAATTAATTCTGATAACAATGTGCCAATATAGATTTCCCTATAATTTTGTGTTTCGGGAAATTCCATCAAAGATTCTACTCCAACCTCCTTTTTCAATTTATCAAATAAATATAGTATTTCCTCCTTTATTTCCTCTCTCACAAAAATGACCGGTGATTCTTCAAACTTTTTTAAAATTGGTTTTTCCTGAGCATCTTGATAATTTATTGCTTTTAAAATATTACTTACAATATCATAATTGTATTTTATTATTTCATATTGAAGTGTCTCTTCCACCTCAATAATTTCCGTACAGTCCCATGGCAAGATGGATAACAGACAATCAGGTTTTAGCTCATATAATTCAGTATCTACCATCATTTTTCCTTTTCCTTTTTTTATATAGAGAAAACGCGGACTTTGATGATATAAAGGGTTTGTTTTCTCATCAATTATTTCATAATCAAAGGAACATATTTTTTTAATATCTATACTAGAACAGTACTGTGTTTGAACCTCTACTACCTCTTTCGTCATAGCAACTCCTTCTTTATGCATAGTTTAATGTGTATTGGTAAATATTCATCGTTTTATGCACTCGTATGTAACGTTATCCCGTCTTGTGGTATTGTTACGTTTCACGAAGACGGGACATTTCAAATATTTTCTATTTTTAAGGGAATTATTGATTTTTGTTTCATTATAATATCTTTATAAATTACTAACTATTCTTGTTCCTGTTTCTCCTAAAGCTGCGCTTCCTGCCATTTTAAGAGAAGTTATAATTGCTTCACGCTTTGTATTTTTATCTACAAATTGTAGACAAGCTTCTACTTTCGGTAACATACTTCCAGGCGCAAATTGTCCTTCGTTAATGTAAGAATAAGCTTCTTCTTGATTGATAACCGCTAATTCTTGCTGGTTTGGCTTATTGAAATTAATGCATACTCTGTCTACCGCAGTAAGTATTAATAAGCAATCTGCATTTAGATCTTCTGCCAGTTTTGCACAAGTTTTGTCTTTATCAATAACTGCTGCAATGCCTTCTAAGCCTGCTTCTGTCTCAACAACAGGAACACCGCCGCCGCCGGTTGCAATAACGACAAAGCCGTCTTCAATCATCTTTTCTACGATATCTAGTTCAACAATTTTTTGAGGTAGAGGCGATGGCACAACTCTTCGATATCCTCTTCCCGCATCTTCCATAAAGATGAAGCCTTTTTCTGCTTCAATTTTTTCTGCTTCTTCTTTTGTATAAAAAGCGCCGATGGGCTTTGTCGGATGTGAAAACGCAGGATCATCTTTATCTACTACTACCTGAGTTACAACACTAACAACAGATTTTTTGATTCCTCTTTTTTGAAGCTCTGCTCTGACTGCCTGTTGCAAATGATATCCAATATATCCTTGAGTCATTGCATTACATTCCGGGAAAGGCATAAAAGGAGTTTTTGCTCCATGAACAGCCGCATATTCCAATGCAGTATTTAGCATACCAATCTGAGGACCATTTCCATGACCTACTATAATTTCATGACCCTGAGCAACTAAATTTACTATGGTAGTGGCAGTTTCTTTTACTAATTCCAATTGCTCCTCTGGAGTATTGCCTAATGCATTACCTCCAAGTGCAACAACCATACGTTTACCTTTCATAGTCTTCTCCTAACATAATGTCGCATAAACAACTGCTTTTATCGTATGCATTCTGTTTTCAGCCTCATCAAATACTACTGACTGAGCTGATTCAAATACCTCATTTGTAACTTCCATTTCCGGTAAGCCGAATTTTTTTGCAATATCTTGTCCTATTGTTGTATTTGTATCATGGAAAGAAGGTAAGCAATGCATGAAGATAGCATACTTGCTGGCATTATCCATAACCTTTTTATTTACCTGATATTTTCCTAACAACTTAATTCTAGTCTTCCATGCCTCGTCTGGCTCGCCCATAGATACCCATATATCAGTATATATAACATCTGCATTCTTGGTTCCTTCTTCAACATCCTCTGTTAAGCGGATGGTGCAGTCGTTTTCAGCAGCAATTTTTTTACATTCTTCTACTAATTCCTCAGCAGGGAATAATTCTTTCGGTGCACATGCTGTGAAATTAAGACCCATTTTCGCACATGCAACCATTAAAGAGTTACCCATGTTATTTCTGGCATCACCCATATAGGTGAAATTAATACCTTTTAAGTGTCCAAATTTTTCTTCAATGGTTAGAAGGTCTGCTAACATTTGTGTCGGATGAAATTGATCTGTTAATCCATTCCATACTGGAACCTTTGCATATTCTGCCAATTCAGTTACCAATTCCTGACTGTAACCTCTGTATTCAATACCATCATACATTCTGCCTAATACACGGGCAGTATCTGCAGTACTTTCTTTTTTTCCCATCTGAGAACTTCCTGGATCCAGATATGTAACGCCCATACCAAGGTCTAGACCAGCTACTTCAAAAGAGCATCTTGTTCTCGTACTGGTTTTTTCAAATAACAATACAATATTTTTTCCTTCAAGATATTTATGCGGAGTGTTTGTTCTTTTTAAAGCTTTGAAGTTAATTGCCAAATCAAGTAAATAACGAATTTCACTTGGTGTAAAATCTAATAATTTTAAAAAATTTTTTCCTCTTAAATTAACTGCCATGATTGTTTCTCCTATTCCATTTCATTCATTTTTATTAAGCAATATCTTCACGTACCAAAGGCATACTCATACAACGCGGGCCCCCTCTGCCTCTTGATAATTCGGCACTTGGTATTTCTATGACTTTTAAACCATTTTCTCTTAACAATTCATTTGTTACCGTGTTTCTTTGATATGTAATAATTACACCAGGTGCTATACATAACGTATTGGAACCATCGTTCCACTGCTCTCTTTCTGCTGCAATTCTGTCTTCACCGCCGCATTTAATCAATGTAACTTTTTCTAAGCCTAAATATTTAGCCAATAATGTTTCTAGCTCAGATTCTATCGTAGTCACCAAAATTTCTCCATCTTTCTTGCCCGGTTTTATTTCATATACAACCAATGGACCAAGAATACCCGGATGAACTGTAAATTTATCATAATCTATCTGTGTAAATACCGTATCCAAATGCATAAACGCTCTTGTATTTGGAATTTCAAAAGCTAAAATCGTTCTAATCGTTGATTTTTGATCATGGAAAACTGTTTTTGCCAGCATTTCAATTGCATCCGCTTCTGTTCGTTGTGAAATTCCTATTGCCAAAACTTTATCGTTAATATTTAAAATATCTCCGCCTTCAATATGGAACGGATTGTATCGATCAAAATACTTATCAACCTGTCCTTTATAATCAGGATGATATTTAAAAATATATTCACCATAAATTGTTTCTCTGTTTCTTGTAACAGAATACATCTTATTTAAACTCACACCACACCCTATTGTTGCAAAAGGATCTCTCGTAAAGTAAAGATTTGGCATCGGATCAATCACTAACTTTGAACTAGTGCTCATTAAATCCACTAAAGAATCATTCTTATCATAGTTTAATTCATGAAGTACAATGCCTTCCATTGTTTTTAAAACCAAGGCTTTGTTATCATCTTTGTAGCGCATCATAAAATCAAAAATTTTCTGCTGATATTTGCCTGTTGCAATGCCTGCTTCCTCAATCCATTGTCTTACAAACTGATCTCTGATTTCGTCACTTTGATTAAGAACCTCTGCAACGAGATCCTCCAGATAAACAACTTCTACATTGTTCTCCCTAAGTACTTTAGCAAATTCGTCATGCTCTTCCTGTGCTACTTGTAAAAAAGGAATATCATCAAATAATAATCTTTCCAATGTGTCCGGTGTCAAGTTCTCTAACTCTTTACCCGGTCTGTGTAGTAACACTTTTTTTAATGGTGCTATTTCGCTTTTCACATTAATACACATAATAGTTACCTCCGTTTTTAATATTTCACTTTTATTTTTATATATAAAACATTTACAGAGTTCTCTATGTTTCTGCAAATTGTTTTACTGTAAATTTAGAATACTCAAATTTTAAAACAAATGTATGAATTTAAGTTTAAATTATTTTGTATTAATTTGGATTTTATTTATGCAATTTTAAGATGTATAAGTTATTTTTTTGTCAAAAAAGACCAAATAATACATGATTTATTGTATAAAAACTATTTTAGCTTAATTTATTAATTCTAGACTTTAAAAAATTTTATATTGAAATTTCAAAATAATACACAATTAATTCTCAAATTTGTCCCATCCTTTATAAAAAAGCCCTATACTGGGCACTTTTTTTTAATATTTATTACATATTTCAACGAAACATGTGTATTTAATACAATATTTGATAATTTTCATATTTTTTTCACATTTATCTATTTTTAACGCTATGGAAAGAGAGGAGAAGATTATCCTAGAAATAAATTTAATATAATCGACAAAAGTTGACTTTTGTTTACAGTATTCATAGTTCTATATGATTTATTGTTTTCTCACCTTTTATAAAACAGGGCATCCTAGAGAAAAAAAGATTCAATAAAAGTGCACTATAACAAACTCACTTTTATTAAATCTTCTGTTATTGATAGCCAAGTCTAATCATGGACGTTTAATCAAGATGAAACACTGTTTTTAAGTCTATTGCAACTGGACTGTTGTCAGGGTTAGTCTCCATAATATCTGCCATATAATCCCACCATTTTCTATTAATAGCAGTATCGGCACCTTGACTCCAGAGCTCTTCATCTTCTATTTCAATATAACCAAACAAATTCAATGTCTCTTTGTCTAAAAAAATTGTATAGTTTTTTCCACCATATTCATGTATCATATCGATCATCTCTGGCCATAACTGATTATGACGATATTCATATTCTTTTTCCTGACCTTCATACAATTTCATTTTAAAGCCTCTAATCATTTTTATTCCTCCCCTAATTAGGAAATTTTGCATTATTATTCTTTCTTTAGTATAGATCAAACTATTGTTACGCGCAACAATATAAAACAATAAATTATAATATTTGATAAAAATGTGAAAGATTCTAGTAGCATAGCTACCGCAACCTTTCACATTTTTATTATTTATTTAATAAATTTCTTTCCATTCTTCAATGTTACTTGAGTCGAATTTAAATGGAGGTCCAAGGATAATTTCTGTTCCGCCGTCCGCTGCTTGAACAATCTCATAGTCACCCATATCTCCCGCTGTAAATGTCTCACCTGCTGCGCCGGTAATTTCACCTTTTACTAAAGCAATAGACGTATATGCTGATAATCTTCCAATATCAATTGGATTCCATAAATACATATACGGACAAGAATGTGTATCATCATCACCAATGTAGTCTGCCATTTCTGAAGGAAGTCCAAGACCTGTTAATTTAATCTTATCTGCAACGCCCTGATCTTGAAGTACTTTAGCCGCTGCCATAATTCCCACTGTAGTAGGTGCACAGATACATTTCAAATTTGGATAATTGGATAACAATGCTTGTGTCTGGTCAACGGATTTCTGATATTCATCATCACCATATACAATATCTACTAATTCCAAACCTGCATATTGGGTATCCTCCATAACTGATTGCATGGCTTCTATCCATGCATTCTGGTTGGTTGCCTGACTCGTAGCAGAAAGGATTGCAAACTGACCTTCTCCACCGGTAATATCTGCGACTGCTTCTACTAAAGTCTGACCAATGATCTGTGTACCTGCCTGATTTACATGAACAACGCGACTCTCAGCATTTGTTGATGAATCAAAGGATGAAACTACAATACCCGCATTCTTAGCAGCCGTCAATGCTGGCTGTAATGCATCCTTATCATTTGCCGCAATTGCTATTGAATCTACTTGTTGTGCAACTAATTCATTAATCATAGTAATCTGTGCTTCGGCAGAAGCAGATTCAGGTTCTTTTGTTATACAGGTTCCGCCCTGTGCTTCTATTACTTCCTTAAAACCAGAAATTTCTTTTGAACTGTATGGATTTCCTGCACTTTTTACAATAACTGCATAAGTTCCAATATCCCCTGAAGCTGAGGTATCTGTTTTTGTATCTGCTTCAGTTACCTCTCCTTTTGTTTCAGTCGTTTGTGCTGTATCAGTTGTTGAAGCTTTTGTAGTATCTGTTGAGCTTGTTGAACTGCCACAGCCCGCTAACATAGCTGAAACCATAGTTGCGCAAAGTAATACGCTAAGTAATTTTTTCTTCATTCTTTTTTCCTCCCTTAGAATTTGGTGTGAACCATTTTGAATGGATTTATACAAACAGCTAAGCTGTTAGTAACTGAATATCATATTTTCTTGTTCTATAACTTTTTTTTAATCAATATTAAGCTGTTTTCTTTTTAACTAATCCCTTTATATTCAAATTCGGAAGCATGACAGCACCGATTAACAATCCACCGATGATTACCAGCATTACCTGTGATGACACATTAATCAGCCCCAAACCATATCTTAAGAATCCAATGATAAAAATTGCTATAATAGCTCCTACAAAGTTTCCTTTTCCACCTGCCGTAGAAATTCCGCCAAGTACTACCATTGAGATTGCATCCAGCTCATATCCTGATGCAATGTTTGGTCTTGCACTTCCCATACAAGATGCTAAAAAAATAGCAGTTACCGCTGAAAATGTTCCTGTAATGGTAAATACAATACATCTAATTTTTTGTACTTGAATTCCCGCATATTCTGCAGCTATACGATTGCTTCCAATCGCATATAATCTCCTGCCAAATGTTGTTTTATGAAGGATAAATCCAAATATAATAGCACAAAGGATAAATATGATAAATATATATGGAACTGCCCCTAATTTCCCCCAATATAACTGACTAAACCATGCTACATTAGTGAGTCCCTGTGATGCCTGGTCTTTTAGAATAATTGTCGCAATACCTCGAAATAAAATCTGTGTGCCTAGCGTAACAATCATAGGTGCAAGCTCAGTAAACTTTGTTAGGATAAAACCATTGATGAAACCGCATAAGGTTCCAACCAAAAGTGCAATGATAACACATATTCCCATAGGCAATCCCAGTTTATTATAAGATTCTGCCATAATTACTGCTGAAAGCGCTACAGTTGAACCAACCGAAATATCAATATCTCCAAGTACAAGAATATAGGCCATTGGTAAAGCAATAAATGCTTTTTCCAGAAACGACAAGGTTGCATTAAACAAGCCAGACAGACTCATATATATTGGCAATCTTGTTCCTTTATCAATTGGTGATACACAAATATTTAAAATATTGACTCCGATAAATATGAGTACTAAAAACCATTCCCATTTGAGGAAAAACTTCTTCCATGAAAATTCCAGCTCTGCAATAATAACTCTTTTTTGTTTTGTCATGATTAGATTTCCCTCCTTTTAAGATTGTTTTTATCAATTGACCTTTGCATCACCACATTCAATATAACAGCTACAATAATAATCAATCCTTTTATTGCATCTAACCAAAATTGAGATACTCCAATTAATGGCAAACCATTTCCTAATACTGCGATGGTTAGTGCTCCAAGTAACACACCAATTACATTTCCTCTTCCTCCATTTAAGCTGACACCACCAATTACACAAGCAGCAATAATGTCCATTTCAATCCCTGTAGCCATATCGCCTTGAGCCGATGCATAAATTGACACCCATAATGCGCCGGAAAGTCCACAAAGCATTCCCATAATTATATATACCATAATTCTAATTTTATCAATATTGATACCACTTACTTGCGCTGCCTCTGAATTTGATCCAACTGCATATATTTTTCTGCCTGTTCTTGTGTATTTTAAAAAATAGAAAAAAACAATGTAACACACTCCAGCAACAAAGATCATATTATTCATCAGTCCAAAGGTTAAATATTTTCCTATTGCAAAGCCCTTAAAACTATCTGTAATCTGGTATGCAGCTACCCATTGATTTTTGGCCAGCAAATAGGTAGAACCTCGAAAGATATTCATAAAACCCAGTGTCGCAATAATTGAAATAACTCTTCCTTTTGCAATCACCAAGCCAATTACAAATCCACAGAAAGCTCCGACTGCCAAAGCTATCATGAATACCACAATAGTAGGCATACTCTGATGTTCTCTCAATACTAATGCTGCCGACATACCGGAGATTGCAATTGTCGAACCAATGGAAATATCAATTTCTCCTATAATCAATACACACATCATCCCGAGTGCCAATATCATATAAATTGCATAATTTACAAACATGTTGTTTAAATTTTTTGGAGTTATAAAAGTACCATTGCAAAATGAAATAAATGCACATAGCACTAGTAAAACCGTTGCCAGACTCACTTCACGAGAGTTAGCTAATTTCTTAATATCGAAGTTATTTTTCTGCATCTCTTCTCTTTCACCTCACTCTGTTGCTTGTGCCACCTTTTGCGTTTTCGCCATTGCTTTTTCAAGAATTCCTTCTTGTGTTGCTTCCTCTCGTTTTAATTCACCTGTTACTCTGCCATCACACATGACAACAATCCGATCACTCATACCGAGTATTTCCGGCATTTCAGAAGAAATCATAATAATTGCATAGCCTTGCTTTGCAAGCTCTCCCATAATATCATAAATTGCAGCCTTAGCACCTACATCAACTCCTTTGGTTGGCTCATCCAAAATAATTACCTTTAAGTCAGATGCCAATAACTTTGCAACAACAATTTTTTGTTGATTTCCACCTGATAAGGAACTTGCTTTGTCAAACAAGGTAACTGCTTTCGTATCAACTCTTTCTGCTAATTCCTTTGCTTTGGCTCTTTCTTTCTTTTCATTTGTCAAGGAGTATTTACCCAATTCCTTAATAATTGGCAGTGTAATATTTCTTCCGATTCCCCATTCCAAAATTAACCCTTGCAGTTGTCTATCCTCTGGCAATAATCCGATCCCCAACTTCATTGCATCCAAGGGCTTTTTTATATTGACCTGCTTGCCATTCATATAAATTACCCCTGAGTCATAAGCTTCAATTCCAAATATACACTGGACAACCTCTGTTCTTCCTGCACCAACAAGACCAGTCAGTCCAAGAATTTCTCCTTTTCTAACAGCAAATGAAACGTCTTTAAAATAACCGGTGCGGCTTAATTTCTCCACCTTAAGAATCTCTTCGCCAATCTTAACTACTGGTTTTGGAAATAGGTCATTAATTTCTCTTCCTACCATTGCAGTAATCAGATCATCATTTGTAATATTGTTCACATCATAGGTTCCTATATATTTTGAATCTCTAAATACCGTAACTTTCGTTGCTAATCGATACATGTCTTCAAACCTATGTGATATAAATATGATGGAAGCTCCATCATCTCTAAGTTTTTCAGCAATCTTATATAATTCTTCTGATTCTCTTTTCGTAAGTGATGCAGTTGGCTCATCCATAATAATAATTCTGGCTTTCATAGATAAAGCCTTTGCAATTTCAACCATTTGCTGCTGGGCAACGCTAAGAGTTCCCATTTCATCAGTAGCTTTGAAATCAGCATTTAGCCGCATTAACAGCTTATCTGCTTCCTTGTTCATTTCCTTCCACTGTATTCTGCCCTTTTGTACTTTTTCATGACCCATAAAAATATTCTCTGTCACCGATAGCTGTGGGTAGGATGTCACGTGTTGGTATATCGCAGCAATCCCTGCTGCCTGTGCATCCTTTGGACCTTTGAAATATACCTGCTTGCCGTCAAAATACATTTCACCCTCTTCTGCTTTATGTACACCTGTAATAACTTTGATGAATGTAGATTTACCAGCTCCGTTTTCACCCATCAAAGCATGTATCTCACCCGGTTTTAATTGAAAATGCACATGATCTAGTGCTTTTACACCTGGAAATATCTTTGTAATTCCTTTTAGCTCTAGAACATACTCAGACATTCTGATTCCTCCTTCACAAGCTATAATTTATTTCATCTTTTTCTTATCATATCATACATAATTTTTACTTTTTATCGTAATATTTTTTAAAACAGGGTAATTTCTTTGGTTACTTTTTCTTTTCCTTGTATTTTTTTTAGGATTTGGTACAATAAGTAAAACAACGCACTAAAGGAGATACTGGTATGAATCTTTTAATCATAGATGATGAAGAACTTACAAGAAATGGTTTGATTCATAGTATTGATTGGAAAAATTTAGGTATTGATTCTATTTACCAAGCAGATGATGGGTATCATGGCCTAGAGCTGGCTAAGAAAATTTCACCTGAAATCATTCTTAGTGATGTTCGTATGCCTCGTATGGATGGTGTTGAGATGGCAAAAAAAATCCGTGAATTCATGCCTGAATGCTCAATTATTTTTATGAGTGGTTATTCTGATAAGGCCTATTTAAAGGCTGCAATTAAATTAAAGGCCATCAGTTATGTTGAAAAACCTATCGATCCTCATGAAATCGAAGAATCTGTAAGAGAGGCGATTGCTAACCATAAATCACTTCTCCTTAGTAAGCACTCTATTAATTATAATCGTTATGAAACCATGTCAAAGCTAGCATTAAAAATGATTTATTCAAGTCATGATAGTATATTATATGAATCTAAAGCTTTCGAGCAATTAGGAATATCATTAAGAAACATAACCTCTTACACGACACTAATCATCAAACTGATAGAGGACAATGTTACGTTTTTAGAACCATCAATCAATCACTTGATTTCAAACTTAGATACCGCCTTTAAATCCAATCATACCGACTATATATTTGGAATAAAACAAGAGGAATATATAATTGTTCATTTATTTTTCTCCGAAAGACCTGTTCATAATACCCTTATTAAATTGGCTGAACGTTTTTCATCGTTAATAAAGGATAACTATGTACACTTTATTAGCATCGGTAAAACGATTAATTCAATTGATAAAATATATGAATCCTATAATACCGCTATTATTCTCATGCATAGTTCATTTTTTTATGCCAATAATGCTATTCTTTATAATGAACCAGAGAGTATAATCAGTACCAGCAGCATACCTTCTGACATAATTTCTGATTTTTCAGAAGCTCTGTTACAACGAAATCACACGAAAGTGCAACAGCTTCTAAAATATTTAAAAGGTAGTTTAATCCATAATAGAACTCTATTAGTTAATCAAGTAAAGGATTTTTACTATAAATTGTTCTTGGAACTAAATGCTCAAGCAAATAGTTTTCACATCTCTATCTCTGCTGACAGCACAGAAACAATACTGGATTATATATCAAAAAGTTCTACTTATCTTGAACTTCATTCTATTCTGGAGGACAAAATAAGTAATTACTTTAAATCCCTCGAAAACGACAATCGTGATAACTCCACTGTCTTTTTAATCAAGGAGTATATTAGCCAAAACTATCAAAATGAAAATCTTTCGATTAAAGATATCAGTGAGTATGTCTTTTTATCCTCATCCTATGTCTGTACTATATTTAAAACCGAGACAGGTAAAACTCTCAATCAATACTTAACAGAATATCGTATTGAAAGAGCTAAGAAACTGCTAATGGACTCTAGATATAAAATTACTGACATTTCTGCTAAAGTTGGTTACAACGATGGCAATTATTTCGGTAAAACCTTTAAAAAACTGATTGGACATTCCCCGACTGAATTTCGGGAACAATATTTTGCCGGCAAGCTTTAACACGCTTAATATACTTGCTATAAAAGGAGAACATTACTAATGATTCAATTTGTTAAAAAAATAGTTTTATATTATACACAGGATATGAAGCTCCAATCAAAATTTATCCTTTCTCATTTGATACTAGTTATCGCTCCTACGATCCTGATCGTTTCAATTTTACTTACTCAGCTTTCTGATATTCTACTGTCTAATACGGTATTATCAGAACAAAATCTTTCAAAGCAAACGGCTGATTATATTGAAAATTGTATTGCTCAGGTAAACAATGCATCCACATCCATTATAGAGAATGCCTACTTTTCTGAAATTCTTAACAGTGCATCCTATGATATACCATTTGAAAGCTCAGATGATTTTGTAAAAGACACTACCTCTTTTTTGAGCTCTATACACTCCTCTGTTGATGGATTTGTCATTACTGGTATTAAAATATATTTAACTGAAAGCTTTCAATCTCTTTATGACAATCCCATTTATTCATCTTATCAGGTTTTTGAGCCTCTAGCAAAAGTACAAGGATCATATTGGCATGGTATCTTTTCAAGTACCTCAAAAAAATATCTGGTATGTCCAAGTCTTTACTTAACCCCAAGTGAATGTGAAAATCTGGGAGAACTCGCTATTATCCGTAAAATGAATTATGTAAATGACATGGAAACACCTGCCGCATATGTTGTGGTATACTTTTCCAAAAGTAATATTGATTTTATTCTCGGAAAAGATCTATCCATCAGTGACAGTTCAACCTATTTGATTAATGAAAGAAACTCCATTGTTTCAACATCAAATTCATCTTTGTCCGGAAAATATATTTTAGATTACAAAACCGTTCAAAGCAAATTGACCCAAAACCACAGATTTATTACAATGACCTTAGGCGGGGAAAAGGTATATGCTGGTTGTAAGGAGATTCCTAATACCGATTGGTATATGGTATCAGTCATACCAACTAATAACGCCATTATTCAAATAAGAGACATTGTATTTCAACTCATAGGCACTTACATGATTTTTCTTGCATTCGCGTGCTTCATTGCACTATTATTATCCAATTCCATTGTTAAACGAATTAAATCAATTATCAATCAGATGAAATTGGTTCGAAAAAGTACTCCAAAACGTCTGTTACTAAAACCTGGTCATGATGAGATTGGAGATTTAATAGATACTTATAATTACATGACAGATGAGATTAATAACCTGTTAAAGCAACAGGTAAAAGCCTCTACTGATTTGAGACTTTCTGAATTTAAAGCTCTACAGGCTCAAATTAATCCCCACTTTCTTTATAACACACTGGATATGATAAACTGGCTTTCTAAAATGGGAAAAATAGATGAGGTTTGTGCTGCAGTACAAGCACTGTCTAAATTTTATAAATTAACACTGAATAGGGGAAATATAACCGTATCGGTCAAAGAGGAGTTAGAGCATGTATCACTCTATGTTCAACTGCAAAATATGCGTTATCAGGATAAAATACATTTTATAATCGATGTTCCTGACGAACTTTTGGATTATGAAATACCTAAACTCGTTTTCCAGCCTATTGTAGAAAACAGTATTCAGCATGGGATTTTTGCCAAAGAATCAAAAGAAGGTAACATCGTCATTATGGGATGGCTTGAGAATGATATTATGGTTTTTGTAATATCTGACGACGGTGTTGGGATACCAGAAGAAAAACTAAAATCCGTTCTGACCGGTACTCTTGAAAGTACTTGTGGCAGTAACATTGGTATTTCAAATACACACAAACGTCTTCAACTTTTTTATGATATAGAATATGGCCTAATCTATCGCAGTACCCCTTGTGTTGAAACTGAGGTAGAAATTCGAATTCCAGCAAAAAAATTTATCAAATAAAAAGTATCTGTGACTTCTCAATAACTGAGGGATTAGTAATAAATATAAATATCCACAGATACTTTGTTCTTTCCTAGGAAAGACCTTGTTGTTAACATATAAAAGTTTTGATTCCAATGAAACAAAAACATAACTTCATGGTATTTTTATAGAAATATGGGTTTCCTTGATAATATTAAAAAAATATATTAATGATTCCAAGTATAAATCCTATTACAGCACCTAAATTCACAACCGCTCCAAGTTCCTTTTTCATTACTGAAAGGATTAATTCTTCTAATTCCATAACATCCATCTCTTCTATTTTATTCTCAATAATGGAAGCAATGTCAATTTTAGCAATTACTTTTCCAAGCTCATTTTCTACAAAGCTTTCATAGCTTTTCATAAAAATTTCCACTACATCTACTGTTTCCAGCATTTTTAAAGCATCTTTTATCTGTAGTTTGGAGAACTTGTCACCTTCCTCACTGACCTTGCTATAAACGATAACTTGTCCATTTTCATTGATATAATCATTAATCGCCTCGATAACCGGTCCAGTCATCGATTCAATTAAGGAATCATTCACCATCATACCCAAGAAAGAGCCGCTTAATTTCTGTTTAATTCCCTTAACGCACTCTCTAGCAATGATTTCTCCAATATCCATTTCATTTAGCTTTTCCACAATTTTATCGGTGATTAAATTCTCTGCATTTTCAAGTGTAGTATTATATTCTCCTTCATTTACATACTGCAAAGCCTTTTCCTTAATTGTTGTTTCATTCTTTCTCTGCTTCTCCCAAAAGGCCTTTACATCCGTTTGAACCTTTTCCTTCATCCCATCGGTTAGAAGTGCGGCCTTTAATGCCTCGTCCGTCAGTAATGTTCCACCGACTGCACCACCAATTGCTTTGGCTAATCTTTTCTTTCCTTTTGGAATGATCCCGGGTGTAAATGGCAAGGTATAATTTCCAATTTTAACCGGCTTTAACGGTCTAAAAAGCATTTTGACTGCAATATAATTGGTAAAATATCCAATGACACTGCCAATGATTGGTCCTGCTAATACATTTATGTTCATAATTTCCTCCTATCGTACAACTGCATTACTTTCTTGTTCATCTATTATATAGCAGGTCATTACTTTTTTCAAGCTTGTGCTTTTGTATTATATACCAATCCTATCAATACTAAGATACCGCCAATTAATTTTCCTTTGGAAAATCCTCCATAAAGGAAATAGTCAATGATTACTCCTGAAAATAACTGACTCACAAAAATAATGATGGTTAATGAAAGTGCAGATATTTTTGGAGTAATAATATTGGATATACTAATTGTCGCAACGCCTATCGCACCTCCAAAAAACATAGCATAATATCTGATTCCTGTCACCTCTGGCGTAAATAGAAGTTTTTCTCTAAATATTGCAATTGCGATTAATGACCCGGCAAATCCTATTACATAGTTAAAAAACGTGCTCTGGTAAACAGACAACTCTTTTCCAAGCTTAGCATTTGTCATTCTGCTAACGACGATTGTTACTCCTGATAAAATTGCTAAAATAATATACATAATAATCTCCTTTTCTAATATAGAAACATTACAACAATTCCGCACAAAATAAATCCGATTCCAATGAACTGCTTTTTTTGAAGCAACTTTTTTGGTGTTTCTAAAAAACCATAATGCTCAATTATAATTGAAATTATACTTTGTCCAAATAAGGCTAATGCAAGTGTTTTGGATACTCCCAAATTGGAAACTGTAATGTTTTGAAATATAGTAGTAAGTATGCCTATCGCACCTCCGGCATACCAGTAAATAGGAATATTATTATGAAATTTCATACTTAATTTCTTACGGCTCACAATTATAACGATTACAATTAATCCAATGAAATGAATCAAGGCAACTGCATAATATACTCCCATTGAAATTGCCAAGTCACTATTCATTACAATCATAACCGATAGTAACACTCCACTTAATATTGATAAAAATACTGCCATTTTCGTCTCCTCCATACTTTCTAAGAATTATTATAAAACTTTTTCTTGCATCGAAGTATGACATATGTCACTATATAAGTAAAACAAGAAAGGAAATTTATAATGGAATTAATAACCGATCAGACATTGTTGCATCAAACAATAAAAGAAAATCCAATTGAAGAAGTATTAACTAATTATTGGGAATATCCTTTGGAGCTAACACTTTATAAGAAAGGCGAACATATTTTTAAATATGGTGATCCTCTTACCTGTATCTGTTTTTTTATCTCAGGAAGAGCAAAAGTTTATTCCTTATTATCAAACGGCAAACATTATTTGCATACTTTTTATAAGTGCTTTGAAATCATAGGAGATGTTGAATTTGTGAATCATTCTCATATCAAGACAAACGTGCAAGCCTTAAGCGATGTTTACTGCCTTCTTCTTCCTCTTTGCAAGTGCCATGATATGCTTTATGATGATCGTAAATTCTTGCGTGCCGCCTGTAGCCATCTTTCACATAAATTGGATATTACAGGGCAGTTTAACTCCCATAATCTTTTGTATCCTCTGGAGGAGCGTTTGGCATCTTACATTATGAATACCTCTGATAATTTAATTTTTTCAGAAAACCTGACTGCTCTTTCCGAACTTCTTGGAACTAGCTATCGACATCTGCTGAGAACACTGAGAAATTTCTGCGACAATGGATATTTGCTTAAGGAAAAGGGTTACTATAAAATAATAGCACCTAACCAGCTAAGGGCATTAGGTGCTGCTATAAATACAACATATTAAACTACAAGGATTTAATTTTCTTTACTATTTTCTCAACTATTTCTACTCGGTTAAATGGGGTAATAATATAGTAACCATCTACATAATTGCTTATTTTTTCTGCTATGTCTGTAGAAATCTGCACTGCAAGCTCACTGGATTCCTCTCTTGTTTTTCCTTCATAGCGATTAATAATTTCTTGTGATACCTTAATTCCTGATATTTCATTGTTCATAAAACAGGCATTTCTATGGCTCACAATTGGAATAATTCCTCCAAAAAGCTTTGCCGATAATACTTCTCTTGCTCTTTTTAGATTCTCAAAGGCTTCTTCAGTTAGAATTGGCTGTGTAAATAACATAGAAACTCCATTGTCTATCTTTTTTTGCGCGTGCTTTAGTTGACTATCAAAATTCCTGGAATTAACATTTAAAGCTCCGGAAATACCAAATGGAGCGTCAAACACTGTTTCATTCAATTCACTGATATGCTTCGCAAGAATAGCAGAATTGAAATTGAATATTGTTTTAATCTCATCACGCATAGGTGAAGGAACGGGGTCTCCCGTAACAACAAGAACATTTTCAACTCCTTCTATACTCAGTCCCAGAAGCAATGCCTTAGTTGCATTAATGTTTCTGTCTCTGCAAGTCATATGTGGAATTGGCGTTATATCAAGCTCTCTTTTTAACTTACATGCTAACAAACTGCTGTCCACTCTAGCCCTAGCCAGAGGGCAATCTGCAATCGTGATTGCATCCACTCCATTATATTTTAATCGTTTTGCCCCCTCCATAAAGCCTGCTATTTCAGCTTTTGAGGGCGGGTCTAATTCAACCGCTATGATTTTTTGACCCAAACCGATTTTTTTTATCAAACCGTTTTCTTTGTCCGTTTCTGCATTCTCTTCTATTTCCTGCTTTTTATACTCAATACGTCTCGGCTTTTTAAAACCTGTCATCAGATCTACAGTTTTTCGCATATATTCAGGGGTTGTTCCACAGCAACCGCCTAGAATATTTACACCTAACTGCGCCATCTTATAAAGCGTTTCAGCAAAATAATCTGAACTGTTTTCGAATATGGTTCTGTTATTTCTAACCGTTGGATAGCCCGCATTTGGCATAATAGAAATATATTTTTGCACGGTTTTAAACTGCTTAATATACTCGTACAAATGATGTGCACCAGATACACAATTAAAACCAATTGCGTCAATCTCTTCAATTTCTTCCACTCTCTTAACTATATTCTTTCCAGATAAACCGATTCTGGTAAAACCATCTGGTGTTACTGCAAATTGTGTAATGATAAAGCTGTCCTTATTTTTATTCTTAATGTATTGGGATAATTCTGACAAATATTCATCACTGCCCAATGTCTCAAACAAGAAGTTCTTGATACCATTTTCTATAAAAACATCTACAATTTCCTTATATTCGCATAATGGACTTGCCCCTTCTCCTGCATAAGGAATCGGTCCCATATCACCAAAAATAAAAATTTCTCTGCCATCCGTAGCTTGAATCGCATTTTGTGCGCCTGCAGCAATCACCCTTTTAACTAACTCTAGATCTTTTTCCAGACTTATCGTATTTGCTGCAAAGGTATTCGTTTTTATCGCAACGCAGCCTGCTGCTATATATTTCCTATGTATTTCTATAATACGCTCACGATTATTAATATTGGCAAGCTCACATTTGCCTTCCTGCTGCTCACTATAATAGGTTCCCATTGCACCATCAAAGATTAATGGCTTATCTTTAATATATTCTCTTATCTTCATCCTACACACCTCTATTCAAAATCAATACTGCTCTTGTTGATACATAACTTACCTTTCTATACGAGCAATGATTAATAGTTGTTACCGTTATGTTATATTCTATGATTCAAAAAAAGAGAGCATATTACTACACCCTCTTTTATGCACAAGATGGGACTTGAACCCACACGATATTGCTACCACAGGCACCTGAAGCCTGCGCGTCTGCCAATTCCGCCACTTGTGCAAATACATTATACAAAAGCAGGAAAGTCTTGCAAATACATACAAGACCTCTTACTTTAATGCAGTTGACGGGACTTGAACCCGTACCCAGTTATCCCAGACTAGATCCTTAGTCTAGCGCGTATGCCAATTCCGCCACAACTGCCTGCTTTTCAGTTTCTGATACATCAAAACAGAAGAATTGAATTACTCTCTAATTTGTGCATCGAACATTTAGTATTATATAAAAGATAGAGTAATTTGTCAATCCTTAATTTATTATTTAAATATAAGTATGATCCTAAATTTATTTTTTAAATATAAGATTAATTCTCAATGACGAAAATGCCTTAAAGAAATAGGAGTGATTCTAAAGGAACCACTCTCATTTCTTTCAACCTATTCTTCTCTTTCATAATCTACATATTGGTTATACCATTTGCCTAGCAAAATTTTAATTGAAGCGGTAAGTGGAACGGCAACCAGCATTCCAAGTAGCCCACCGATATTACCTCCAATTATAATAGCAATCATAGTAAATACAGGATGCAGACCAACGCTGTCTCCAACTATCTTAGGTGCAATTAGATTATTATCTATCTGCTGCACAACCAACATTGCAATGACTGCCCATAAAACCATAATTGGCTCTCCACTTAACAATCCCATAACAGCTGCCAAAACTGTTCCAACCATAGGACCCACATATGGTATCATATTACAGATTCCTGATATAATACCGATTACAATTGCATAATCTACTCCAATAACTGCAAGGGCAATTGCAGATAGTCCCCCTACGATACATGCATCTAGTAATTGTCCCTTTATATAATTAGAAAATGTTTTGTTAACAATTTCACCACACTCTTTGACGCCTTTTCCTACTCTACTCTTTCTGAATATAAAATAGTAAATTTTATTCCACAGTTCTTTAAAGTACTCTATATCCTTTATCAAATATACACTTAATATGATAGATATGAAAAAGGATAAAATATTATTAGCAAAAGTTATAATTGAATTAGCAACATTGCCAATGCTTGACATAATATAGTCTTGCAGCGATGACAATACATTGGCTATGGTACTGTTTATATTTTCAGGTAATTGAATATTTAGGCTATCTAGCTTGCTTTCAATTGCCTGCGTTGAGAATTGGTTATTGTTCATATAATCGGTAATATAAAGTAATATATTGGATATTCTTGTATTTCTTGAAACTTGACCGCCAATCATAATATAAATACCATATAAAATAGCAATTACAATTCCTATAATAGCAATATATACCAGTGCAATACTAAACACTCTTCTGGTATTACTTTTCTTAAAGAACCTTTTTCTTTCTAAAAATTTTTCTATGCTTCTGGTAGCTGGATATAATAAATAAGCGATAATTAATCCAATTAGCAAGGGCTTTAATAAAGCCATAATAATTCCGATTATCTTAGTTACACCTTTTATTATAATTCCTATGTTTCCCATAATAGAAATAGCGATATAAATTGATAAGGCTGTTAAGGTTGCATAGACACAATATTTAAACAACTTTTCATCTCTATCTATCTTCATGTAATATCCTCCTATACTCTGCTTGATTTAATATACTTACATTTGTAAAACTTTCAATCTTAATAGATTTGTATATTAAAGTATTTTGATATTACTACAAAATTATTCCAAATGCAAACTTATTTAATTATTTCATTTATTTTTAAAAATAAAGAATAATTTTTTATAAATATATTTATTTTTTTATTAATATATATTTCTATATATTGACACAATTGACTTTTAGTGACAAAATATACTAATAGTGAAAGAAGGGAGTTGATACACTTTTATGGATACCATTAAAGAACTACAAAAAGCATTTATGCAAGACCGGGAAAAAGATTGGATTGATAAGGAGCGTAAATTAATGAACGACATCGTCAACTATACCTGCTCTCAAAATGGAACCAGTCCTATACAAGGTTATGAAGCCAGTGCTGTTCTTGCATTTCTTGATAAACCAGCTTCTGAAGTAAAAGACCTTTTACAAATCAATGACATGGATGAAAAGGATTTAGAAACTCTTATGTATGCTTTGGCACCTAAAGTAAAAAAATTCGGTAATTTTATGACTTAATTTGGTTTTATATGAAATTAAAAGGTTGTGCTTTTTTTGCCAAGACAAAACCCCTTGAAAAACTTCAAGGGGTTTTGATGTATGAAATGAAAGTATATTTATAATAATACGAAAAATAATTGATTAAATTAAAATCAATAATTATGATGAGTAACTAATAATCTCCCATCGTTAGTCACATGAAAACGAATATAACCTACGTCTTTATTACCTCTTGCCACAGACAACTCGATTGTATTCTGGTCATCATCATCCCAATACTCTGCTAAATAATTATATTCACTTGCGTTAACTTTGATGCTTTGTATATGAATATCATATATCTCAATTATATATGGTTTTCCATCTGGATCGTCGTTTTGTTTAATTCTAATCTTCCCATCTATAGCTGCATTACTACTTGTTGAGCTTGCATTATGTACTATTCTGTCCTTATTCGTAATATACCACCTGAAACTTTCTTCCCCAGCACCTTTGGCAAATACTGTAGAGCTTGACATTACAAACAGTAAGCATAATGCAATACAAAAGTGAGTCACTTTTTTATTCATTTGATTTCCCCCTTTTCAATTCCGTCTATTTTTAGTTTCAATTACAGTATATATATTTTGTCTATATAAGTCAACTTTTAAAATTGATAATATTTATTCATTAAAGATAAGTTCGTGTTTTAAAAGATAGTAGGAAGATTATACGATAGAAGAAGACCTTACAGATTGCCTTGTAATGAATATCCAAGTAGAACAAAAATTGTGTGACAGTGAATCAATTAATTTGTTGTCACTTTATGTGACTTTACATTGAAAGATACTAGCGTTAAAATATTTATGTAATAAATCAACTATAAAACAGATTATAAAATGGAGGGACACAAATGAAGAAATTAATAAGTGTTTTTATGTGTATTATGTTATTGATGGCAAATTCGTTTACAACGCAAGCGGCAACCACCAGCAAATGGTGGAGTACAGTTTTAAAGTGCTCATTCAATAATACAGATTCAGTAAGCGATTTATTTTATTGTGAAAAAGGAGCAATCACCTGTACTTATGAAATTATGCCTAGTACGGTAAGAAATATAACGGAAGCAACCTTTATTCTGCAGGAAAGAGACGATAAAAATAGTTTTATATGGAATGATGTTGAATCGGTAACAATCAATATCAGTTATCCGACAACAAAGGGATCTGTAATATTTAACAAAAGTAAGAAAAAAATAAATAAGACATGTAGAGTAATTTTCCGGGTTGATAAGCCAGTTAGCGCCGGCTATTCAACTATTAGCTATTATGGTAAATATATAGTTTAAAAATAGGCTAACAACTAAGTTGATTATTACGATAACAGCGCCTTAAATTGAAATTGATTTCAATTTGGGGTGCTTTTTAAATTGATAGAAGAGACCTTTCTATGGTAACGTGCAAAGTTGCTGATTCCTAAAAATAATGAACAATGCATACCTCTCGAAAATTACTTTTTTTATACTATTTTGAAAATAAAAAACCCTTGAAAACACTAGGTTTCCAAGGACTCCAATTTACACTAAGCCAATTTTGATTTAGCAAGCTCTGCTAAGGTTGCGAAACCTTCAGCATCATTGATTGCCATATCGGATAGCATTTTTCTATTCATTTCAACACCAGCTAATTTTAAACCATACATAAATTTACTGTATGATAATCCGTTGATTCTAGCTGCTGCATTGATTCTGGCAATCCATAACTGTCTGAATTGTCTCTTTCTTTCCTTTCTTCCAGCATATGAGCTTGTTAATGCTCTCATAACTGACTGTTTAGCTACTCTATACTGTTTTGATCTAGCTCCTCTATATCCTTTAGCTAGCTTTAATACTCTATTATGCTTTTTCTTAGCGTTCATTCCGCCTTTAATTCTTGCCATTTGTCGATTTCCTCCTTTACTCTATTTAAATCCTATAAATAAGGTAAGATTTTTTTCATATTTTTTACATTAGTAGCATCAGTTATAACAGCTTTTCTAAGATTTCTTTTTCTCTTTTGAGATTTTTTAGTTAAAATATGACTCTTGTATGCTTTCATTCTTTTTAATTTTCCAGTACCTGTTTTTTTGAAACGTTTAGCTGCTGCTCTACTAGTTTTTATTTTTGGCATAATATTTCCTCCTTAATAATTGTCATAATTAATTATCTATCTTATTGCCACTAAGTGACGATAATTCTTTACTTTAAAAATATCTATCTTAACGTTTTTCAGTCAGGAACATCATAATGCTTCTACCCTCAAGTTTAGCAGGCTTTTCAACAACCGCGATATCTGATAGTTGTTCTGCAAAATCATCCAAAATATGCCTGCTTGCATTCATATGAGCCATTTCACGTCCTCTAAAACGCAAGGTCACTTTTACTTTGTCACCTTTTTCAATAAATTTTCTAGCTGCATTTACTTTTGTCTTTAAATCGTTTCCATCAATATTAGGAGACAAACGTACTTCCTTAATGTCTATGGTCTTTTGTTTCTTTTTTGCTTCTTTTTCTTTTCTAGCTAATTCATATCTGTACTTACCATAGTCAATAATCTTGCATACTGGTGGTTTTGCTGTAGGCGCTATTTTGACTAAATCAAGCTCTGCTTCCTTTGCCAGCTTTAGAGCATCCTTTGCTGACATAACTCCTAATTGTTCTCCGTCTTCCCCGATCAAACGAATTTCCTTATCTCTGATCTGTTCGTTAATCATTAATTCGCTAATAACTGTGCACCTCCATGAATTTGCAACAGACAAATGCCGTTGACATTTACGTTTCTATTTATTATAAAGCTTTTATTATACAACCAGCTGTTGATAGAAAAACAAACTAGTTATTGCAACCTTAGTCAAATATACCTATATGCGTTAAAAGGACTCTTTGTATACATAAAAAGTGAATAACTGCATAGTTATCCACCTTAATTATCCATTAATACACAACATTAATTTCCAAATATGAACCATTAGTCACTCAAGTGCTAAGGTGAGAGCGGATACTCTGCTTTCTTTTATTTCACAACATCTAATACTCTAACATACTTATAAAATTATGTCAATAGAATAATATTATTTTTCATCTCTCAATTCAATAATATTCTTTTTGTTAATAGAATTCAAAGAGATTATTTCTCTTTGCTTCTTGGCTATGTAATATTCCACCATTTTATTTATATTTTGAAACTTGCAACCATATAAAAATCTATTATTGTTCCATTCCTGCTTTCTTACAAGTTTTCCTATCAAATTAAACCTCGTATCATTATCTGTATCTATAAAAACGATATGTACCTCTTCATTTAAGTCTTCCAAATTTTTCTCCGTTGTAAAAGAAAAACCGCTTCCGCTGATATCATGTACCACTACGTTTAAAGTTCCTTTATTAAATCCAACCCGGGCAGTTCCCGTATATCCCATATCAATTCGAAATCTGCCTCTTCTGTTAACCTGCAAGCCGCCCCTTTTTGATGTAATCATATGAAATACTTCTTTTTTGTATTTCACTGCTTTAATTGTACATTCTCTCCATAGTATAGGCTGCGTTCCATCTATATCTGCAGTGACATTTATCATAAGATTTCCGGCGTTAAAATCAATCATTTTATCATCCTGCCTAATCGGGGCAATAAACACCCCTTCATGAGCTGTAAGCTTAACCTGTGTTTCATAAAACAACTTACTACCCTTAAAGGATACTTCGATTTGCAATTTTGTATTTTCTGCTAAATCAACCAGTTTCATAAATGGTCTTCTCCTTTTCTTCCCTCCTACAATAGTACTGTATTTGATATTTAACGTTATTATATCATGTCTTACTTTCTAATTATAGTAATTTAGCTTTATTGCAGGCCACTATTTTTCCTTTGTATATCTGATAAGGTTCAATTTCAATTCCAAACTCTTTCTTATATTTATTGATCAATACAAGCTCTTGTTTTGTTACAATAAGAACACTCAGACCTTGTTCTTGATTTCTGCCAGTCCGACCAGCCCGATGAAGATAATCATTTTGATTTTCAGGAATACTGATATGATAAATTGCACTTACGCCTTCAAAATGCAGACCTCTGGCAGCTATATCAGTAGCGATAAGATATTGAAGACGATTATTTTTAAAATCATCAATTACCTTTTTTCTATCCTTTTTTATATTGGCACCATGAATGCATTCTGCATTATAATGATGGTATTGAAGCTTTTGAGTTAATTCCTCAATATCAGACTGCTTATTGACAAATATCATAGCTTTCTCTGGTTTCATACTGCTTGCCAGTTTACGAAGCATTTCAAGCTTATCTCGTCTTTCAACCACAAAATAAATATGCTTTATATTTGTGGGTATAGAAGTTTTTTTATTACTTGCTAATTGAATGATAAGAGGATCCTTAAGAATTTTTTGTCCCTCTTGGATTGCTTCATTTGACATGCTGGCAGAAAACATTACTATTTTCGTATCTCTCATACAGCATTTTAATACGGCCTTTACACCATCTATGTTATTCTTATCAAGCATTTTATCTGCTTCATCAATTACAATTGTTCGAATTGTATGTGCAGTAATTTTCCTCTTTTTGATTAATTCGATTATTCTGCCTGTTGTGCCGATGACTATCTGCGGCTTTTCCTTTAAACTTTCTATCTGCCTGCTTATATTAACATCACCAACTATTGCAGCTGCCTGTATTGGATATCCTGAATTTTTAGACAGAGACTGCACCTGTCTTTTTACCTGCATGGCCAGTTCATGTGTAGGAACAAGAATCAGTGCCTGCATCCCTTTTTCTATTGGCACTAGCTTCTTATAGATTGGAAGCAAATAGGCCAGTGTTTTCCCCGAACCTGTTTCAGACTGCACAATTAAGTCCTTATTTTCATCCGATTCAAATACCGCCTGCTGCACTTCGTTAGCCTTTATTATCTTTTCTTTATTTAATGCATTTATCATTGCTTCATCTAATCCAAACTCTCTAAAATCCATTCTTTCCTCCACGCAATTTGATACCTGCCTCAAAAAGGACTTAGCCACTTTCATATTTATGAATGAATCAAGTGGACAAAGCCCTTTTCCTGTAATTAATACTCAGTCAGCTAAAAAATTGTTCCAATTATTTACCACAACATTTCTTATACTTCTTACCGCTTCCACATGGACATGGATCATTTCTTCCTACCTTATGTCCTTTTACAATTGTACCGGAAGCCTTTTGTGTTTTATATAATTCTTTTCGCTTTTCAGGTGTTAAAAGTACCTCCCATTCTGGAAGATCATATAACCATTCTGCTTTCGCCTCAACCATGTTATAATATAACTTTTCACAATCATAATCAAGACTGACTTTCGTATCTTCGGTCATCTCTTCAATCGCATTCTCTGTTTTTAAACTTTCATTAATACCATCTAAAAATCCAACCATTGTCATGATATCTGTATTAAATTTTTCAGCTAACTCCTTCACTGTTCCTTCTACAACCTCAGATGGATTTGCTAAAATCTGTTTGTAAATCCCCTGCTCTATTTTAAAATATGCTCCCCATAACTGGTCGCTTTCCTGTTTGCTCATATTCTGTGAATATGCTGTTTCTCTCCAAGTTTGTAATAATCCCATTTCTATACCATCCTTTGTTCCTTAATGTTTTAAGATAGGTATAGTATATTATACTTTGAATAATTTTTCAAAGTATTTTTTGTTTTTATAGTTAAAATGTTAAATTACTGATGCTTTTTATGTTTTGATTTAAATATTGCCTTATTTTCATACATCCTTTGATCTGCTATTATATATGCCTCGTAAATGTCCTTCATTATTTTAGTTTGATAGATACAATATCCGTGTGCAATTGCAATTTTTATCATAAAATTTATGCTTATTTCATGAATCATCTCATCCAATCTGATAAGCTGCTTCTCAATTACCTCAGCGGTTGCTTCCTCATATACAACACAAAATTCATCGCCTCCTGTTCGAAAGGTTCTTCCAAAAGAAGTAAAGCATCCATCAATGGTTTGTGCCACTTTCGTAATCATATCATCACCAAGTGCATGTCCATATTCATCATTAATCATTTTTAAGTTATTAATATCAATCACAATAACAGCAGTATTTTCAATACATTTTACACGATTTAGTTCTCTTTGAAAAACAAAGCGATTGTATATACCTGTCATGGGATCATGCTTAAATTGCAATTCTCTGAGAAAAATGTAATATAGTAACAAGGACATACTAATACTTGACCAGATCAGAAGCCATTCAGGAAATAACAACTGCAATGCTGTTCCTGCAATAATCAGCGAATAAAGTGAATATAAAAATCGTCTTTCGTCCTTATCATATTGGTTATAATTCGCGAAATCAGAATATACCAGCATTCCAAAACATATAAGCATACAAATTGGATATATTTCAAAATAAGTTCCTCGTATATATTCATTATTTTCTGATATATAAAATAGCCATCCAGTCTTCCAGGTTGTTAAGGATAGAATAAATATAATAATAAATGGCGTATAAATCCACTTATTATGCTTTACTTTTTTTTCATTATGTAAAAAATATAAATACATCGGTGCCAAGGGGCTGATAGAAAAACCAACTATATTTAATAACATGTGAATTATATAATATCTTGAGTCAGCGTGTCCAAGAATTGTATCAAAAATCTCAAGTATTAATACCAAGCAAACGATGCAGGCTGATTTGAGATAATATTTTGTTTTGTAAGTATTGATTAACATATTTTTTTGGGTTAAATAAATTGTAAAAAGTAACGCAGATATTGCAAATATATCTGTACTTATTGTCACTGGTATCTTCAAAATTGGCAACTCCTTTTGATATTGATTTTGAGTCCACAAATATATTTTAAATAATATAAATCATAATGATTATATCACATTCATACTTTTTGGCAATAAGTTCCATTTATAATTAAAAATATTTTGGTTTTTATGTATAAGATTCAAATTTTGAGCAATAATATTAATAATCTTATTGATACAAACATCAAAAGATTATTGCGTATGCTCTAGGTGATTATCAAATCCCCCTTTGTTAATCATCACACCAAAGAAAAAGAAATACTTATCCTCCCCTTTTGTACCTCCTCACTGGCAAAGGCGTCAGTGGGGAGGTATTTGTTTGCCCATTTATAGGGGATTAGACAAGTATTTCAATTTTTTATTACTCTCAAAACGATTCTTTTTACTCACTTTTCAGGTGTTGCCAACTGTTGTAAATTCTTACTTGGTGCAAAATGACCTGTACTAAAATCAACATAATTAACAACTACTACTATCTGACATTTTTTTGTTATTGGTGCTTTCTTTCTTAGCTTGTCTATATAGCTCTTTAATGTTGGAATACAAGCTTATTGAAATTACTGAAATTAAGAATGAAAAAGAACAAAATGTATTAATTTTAATAGCAAAAGCACTAGGAAAATCTAGACTTTATGATTTGTTTGAGAAATCAAAAATAGTGGAGGAAATGTCACAAGATGATATATATTCTTTATCTAAATGCAATTTTGAAGATTTTTTCAATAGTCATGATATGCAAGATATAGATAAACAAAATAAATATTTTATTCTGTATTTCCATATTATCTTCATAATTATTCTTGCACTTATAATAGGTATTCAATGTAGTACTCTTATTCTTATGCCCTACATTTGCCGAAACCTGTGCTAGTTTCATGTCATTGTCAAGACAGGTTGTAACATAGCTTCTTCTACACGTATGAGTGGATTTATATGTTACTCCTGCATAGTTACAAAATTTCTGTAAAGATACGCATAAGGTACTTTCCTTTACCATCTTCCCATATGGTTATCTCTCGCCCTGATAGTAGTGTTTTAAAGTATTTGATCTGTTAAACAATCCAATATTTTATCATCGCAAATATTTAAAGTAAAGATTTGCTTTGTTTCATAGCCGTATAGCCCTTTTATAATAACTTCGAAAGAAAAGATACAATAATCATCTTCATAATATCTTATCAACATACTTTCTTTTAATTTATTTTGCATATTATTAAAAGTATCAATTGGCAAAAATTCAAATTTATTAACAAAATTAAATTCACTATTTGGTTCTGTTTTAATTAAGCATTCATTTGTTTCTCTAAATGAAAATTCTACAATGGGAACATCTGTTATATTATCAAACACAAGACAAAGATTTAGATGACCTCTGTGTTCTCCACACTCTGTTTCTTCAAGATTAAGCTTTATATATGCCTTTTTGTTTATTTCTTCTATATTTAATAATCTTTCACTTAATTCATTGGCTTTCCCAGACTGCTGTATAGCGAAATATGTCAAATACGAAGTAGCTATGCAGGATAACACTATCCCATAATAAGATAAAATTTCACCTGCTCCATCATTCCACGTTGTAATAAACAAATTACTTGGAGCTGGTATTTTATATATAATATGTATTAATAACGGTACTCCAATCAGTGCAAATAAAACTGATATTAGCAGATTGTTTTTAATCCAGTCAATAAGTTTTTTCAAAATATAAATCTCCTTTGTAATACACAATAATTATTAAATGTTCTTAGTTTAAGTAAAATTATTCTATCAAGACGCAATCCACTTTGCATTTATTAGGTCATGTCAAATAACCTTCTAACACAACCTAATAAAGAAATTATCTGCTCTAAATATTAATAATTAATCATCCAAGTTTATATAGTCCTTGTATTATATCAGTCTTTGATAACGCTCTCATTTGTTGCCCTCCACCACATTACTTAAAGTCATAGCTCTTCCGATACTATCCTCTTGCTTGAAATTTTAGTCCTCATATTTAGCTCCGTATTCCAACCTTGCCTGTTTTGAGTACTTTGAAACAAACTCTGTCTTTGCATCCGTATACCCATCTCGATTATGTTCGTATTCCTTCCATAAACTTAATTTTAATTGCTCATACTCTTGTGCAACATAGGAATGTTCATTTAGATAATCTCTGAAATATAGCTCATTGTTATCGCCCATATATCTCAAATGTATATGAAATACCTTTTCTGCAAAGCCATATTCAGTGTATCCTTTATTTAAAGATATTTTGTTCTCACTTTGGCTCATACAAATATAGCCATTCTGGGTCAGAATCTCTTTTATATTATTTATATCACTATCTTTAGGGCATTCTAAAAGAATGTCAATAATAGGTTTTGCCCATATTTTATCTATTGCCGTACTTCCAATGTGGCTTATTCTCATAACCTGCTCTTTGGGGAATACACTATTTAATATCTTTTCTTCTTCCTTATACCACTCTTTCCAGTGATTTTGATGTTTGGTTAAATAAATTGGAAATAACTCCCATAGTTCTTCGATATTCATTTCTGAAAGCTTTTTTAGCATATAGGTATCTCCTTATCTATATTCATTCCTTATAGTTAGTCCTTCTTAACATTGTCTCTAGTGCTGATGTAATTGCAATAATTCCTCCACCTGCAAAAATCCACATAACAAAATCTGGAATTGGCCAGCAACGTATTACAAATACAAATCCAATCATCATTGCTACAGCTTCAAGTATAATACCAATTTTAGATCCTTTATTTATTTGCATCATACATACCTCTTTCATATTATCAAAAAGCAGACCCCAATTATGGAATCTGCATAAAGTTCTACTAAATTATTTTTTATCCCCTTTGCAACATTTCCCTTGTTACCATTTTATTACTTTTCAAGTTATCATACAAGAAAATAAGATAATAACCTAAAGTGTTGGATACCTTCACTTATGTAGATAGTTATTGATATCTGCCTCTAAAGTTCTTTACAGTAAAAATCGTGGTATCCATGGTCATTATTAGCTTTGTTCTCTTTTTCTTCTTTAAAAACCATAGTTTTTTCTATGAAAAGAAATAAAACTTCTATCCCAATCAGAAATATCTTTCTAAAAAATATGATGATATTCATAATCATGGTTTATAATTCAAACAACAGGCATGACGACTGGTTATTTAATGATTCCGCTACACAAATTCTTTTAAAAGAAACTCCCTGTTATAAAATAGGCAATCTGATTATGAGCAACAAAGGCTGGAATTTCTATAGGAACCTAACTGAATAACTTTACAAGTAAAATTTATTCTTATTATATTACTTTATAACTTTCCTTTAACTTTTCAAGTTCAATCCTTTTTTTATAATCAGCTCTCTCACCAAACTTTACCTCAAAATTATCAACACCAATAGGTACTAACAAATATGAAATATCTTCTATTTCCTTGCCTTTACTACTTCGTAAAATTTCAATGATTCTTGTTTCATATTCATCATAAAAATCCGATATTACTGTACTAGATACATTTGATAAATTTAAGTATTCATGATTTACCATTGAATCTGGAATTTTGCCTGAATACTCTACATCTGTTAATATAAACTCAACTATAATATCCGTACAATAATTTTGTGAAGTGGTAATATAATTTGACTTTGTATTACTGATACTAAAGCCATATTCGCCAATTAACTCATTTATATGAGTATGCTTCCACTTTTACTTCTCCCTCTTATCTTTTTGATAAATACTCTCTAATAAAGTTTTAAACTCGCTAAATTCAGGAACAATATCATAAACCTGTACTCATATACAATATCTGTATTACTGAAAATATTTACCCTTGGATAATGATGCACTAAATTTTTCGGTTAATACAAGTCGTAGAATTTTATCATCCATAAATCTTGGATTACCTCTGCCATCTCTATTATTAGTGGCTATGTAAACAGAACCGTCATTTCCTCTGACTACATCTCTTAGACGTCCATACTCTCTATACAACCAACCCTCTGCTGAAGCTTCTTTATTTCCTTCTTCCGTTTCAAATATTGTAATTACCAACAATTGTTCTCCTCTAAGGTTAGCAACCATCAGTTTCCCTTTCCACGGGCCTTGATTAGCAAAATCCATTCCGGAAGGTGCCCAAGTAATCTCACCACTTTGTAGTAGTGGCATTTGTATACTGATTGCGTCTTGTGTTTTATCTCCCTGCACATTCGGCCATCCATAATTTCCACCGGGAACAATAACGTTAATCTCATCATTCGCATTTGTTCCATGCTCACTTGCATAAAGTATTCCATTTGTATCCCAAGCAAGTCCCTGCGGATTTCGGAAGCCATAGCTGTATACCGGTGAATTAGAAAATGGATTGTCTAGCGGAATGCTACCGTCTACATTAATTCTTAGAATTTTTCCTGCCATACTTGTTAAATCTTGAGCAAGCTCAGGAACCTCGGCATCACCTGTTGTAATGTATAACTTGCCATCCGGTCCGATTTTTATTCTTCCTCCGTTGTGCGTACGCCCACCAGGTATCTTATCTAATAAAACCTGATTAAAAATAAGCTCATGATTCGTTCTTACCAGTCTGGCGATTGCATTATTTAATCTTCCTTGATCTCGATAAGTATACATCACATATAAATATCCATTATTCTCAAAATCCTCATCTAGTGCTATCCCCATAAGCCCACCTTCGCTGGTGCTTTGAAAGGGATAATCAAACGTATAAAGAGGTTTGTTATAAAGCTCCCCCTCTTCTATTATCCAAATATTACCAATTCTCTCAGTAAAATAAATATCATTTCTATTATCAACTGCTAAGGCCCATGGTATATTTAAATTGTTTGCAACTACTTCTATTTCGTATGGAAATTCATTTACTTGTGCTTTTTCAATTCCTACATCCATCGTACTTTTACGTGGAGTATTTAAATTAGACATTACTTGACAAGCCAGTAATGTAAATAATAAATGATACATCCTATTCCTCTTTTTTAATCTTTAGTATCATTTTATTATATTTCTTTCCTTTTCATTCTTTTAATTTAATAGCTATGAAGACTAAAGTATATCATAAGTTAATTAGCTGTTTTAACATAGATACCACAATACAATCTAGCTTCACATTCATTGCAGCAAACTTACTATTCCAAAAGTTATCTTTCGTATTTCTCTTCACAATATTTGCAACGATACACTTCTTTTTCTGTATCTGTCAATAAGAAAACCTGCTCAAGCTCCTGCTCAATTGAAGTAATGCAGCGCGGATTTTTGCAACGTATTACATTTACAATTTGTTTTGGAAGTTTTAGCTCCTTTTTATCAACGATGGAGGCATCTTTTATGATATTTACTGTAATGTTATGGTCTATGAATCCAAGAATATCCAAATCCAGCATATCAATGCTACATTCAACCTTAAGTATATCTTTTTTACCCATCTTATTACTACGTGCATTTTTAATAATAGCTACACAACAGTCTAGCTTGTCCAGTTGAAGATTATGATATATTTCCATACTCTTTCCTGCTTGAATATGATCAAGCACAAAACCTTCATTAATACTTCCTACATTTAGCATATTTTCTCCTTTTCAAATTGACTTAGATTTATGTCACTTTTATTTAATGACTTAATTTATGCATCAACACTGATCTCTAATAAAATCAAAATAAGTGCCATTCTTGCATAAACACCATATTGAACTTGTCTGAAATAAGCTGCTCTTGTATCGTTATCCACTTCTACAGATATTTCATTTACTCTGGGCAGTGGATGAAGCACAAGCATATCTTCTCTTGCAAGCTCCATTTTCTTAGCATCCAATATATAACGATCCTTTAGTCTTACGTAATCCTCTTCATTGAAAAAGCGTTCTCTTTGAACTCGTGTCATATAAAGTAAATCCAATTCAGGCATTACCTCTTCCAGACGTTCTACCTCCTTGAATTTGATATTGTTTTGAATTAATACATCTTCTCTAATATAGTCCGGTATTTTAAGCTCTTCCGGTGATATTAGTACAAAGGTTATATCTTCATAACGAACCAATGCATTGATTAGGGAATGAACGGTTCGTCCAAATTTAAGATCTCCGCAAAGTCCAATCGTCAAGCCTGAAAGCCGCCCTTTAAGGGAACGTATGGTAAGCAAATCTGTGATTGTCTGTGTTGGGTGCTGATGCCCGCCGTCTCCGGCATTAATAACAGGAATAGACGATTTGGACGCGGCTACTACTGGAGCACCTTCTTTCGGGTGTCTCATTGCACAAATATCTGCATAGCAAGAAATCATCCTGATTGTATCTGATACACTTTCTCCTTTAGACGCAGAGCTTGAAGCAGCAGAGGAAAATCCCAACACATTGCCACCCAAATTCATCATAGCCGCTTCAAAGCTAAGACGAGTTCTGGTACTAGGTTCATAAAATAAGGTAGCCAGTTTTTTACCCTCGCAGGCGCGTTTATATTTTTCAGGATATTTTTCAATATCATTAGCTAAATCAAGTAAGTAATCTAACTCCTCAACAGTAAAATCTAATGGACTCATTAAATGTCTCATTCCTCTTCCTCCTATTTGTACTCGATCAGCTCATTCACTGATTTTCTTTTTGGTGCAATCGGATGTTCCTTTTCATATCCAATCGCAATTAGTGCCCCCACTTCTCTATCTTGTGGTAGATTAATTATCTTTGCGATCTCCACTGCATCAAAAATCCCCATAATAACAGACGAAATTCCCAACTCATGAGCCGCAAGACAAAAGGTTTGACTAGCTACACCGACGTCAAACATTTGCCAGCCCTCTCCTTTTTTCGTAGTAAATGAACCATCTCGCTCATAGCCGCTTCGATTTTTAATATAGGTAACTACAACAAGTGTTTTTGCATCTGCAATGATTATTCTATTATGCTCATTAGCATATTCCATAATTCTTTGTTTTATTTTATCATCTTCAATTACTACGTAACGGGAAATTTGAGTATTCTTCCAAGAAGGGGAAAAAGAAGCTGCATCGACGATTTGTTCAAGAATTTTGTGACTAACTGTTAGATCTGTAAATTTGCGGACACTCCTTCGGGATTTAATACATTCAATTGTATTCATCATGAATTCCTCCTATATAAAATATTTTGTTTGTACTACATCTTAAAACTTCTTGTATTATTCTATACTAAACCTTATACAAATTCAACTACTAGTAAAATAAATTACTATTAATTAATCTAATATAAAAAGAAATTCCTAACTTATAGGTACTCTAAACATGTTTATTGAATATATCTGCTATGAATGGGAAAAATGTAATTAAGCTATTTCATTACTTGAAACAAGGAGTTTTTATTTTGAAAAAGAATTTTATTATTTGCGGAATTTTTGGCTGGTGCATAGAAATCTTATGGACTGCCTTTGAAAAATTTAGAAGGCGCGATATGAAACTTATAGGAAATACCTCCATATGGATGTTTCCTATTTACGGCATGGCGTCCTTGTTTGCTCCCATTTATCGTTTTATTCGAAATGACAATATTTTAGTACGTGGTATTGTTTATATGATGTCTATTTTTACAGCAGAATATGCAACTGGCTATCTTTTATGCAAACACAACATGTGCCCTTGGGATTATAGCCGATGCAAATATAATATCAAGGGATTGATACGACTTGATTATGCTCCTCTTTGGTTCTTTATTGGTTTGATTTTTGAAAAAATAGTCAATTTAAAGGAGCATTGACATTAAAACACAAAATAAGAGAGCATCTCTTGAGTCATACCTGACTGTTGAGACGCTCTCTTTCATTATAATATTACAATGATTAATATACTAGTTACTTAAAAATCTTCTGGCACGAATCGGTGTCCTATAATACATATTGGATATCTTTATTCCTGTTCTTGCAGAGCTTGCATGAATAACTTGTCCACCGCCGATATACATAGCAACGTGGTTAACCGATCCTCCATTACCATAGAATACTAAATCTCCCGGTAAAACATTACCTAATTCAACTGCTGAACCCATAGTAGACTGTGAAGCCGATGAATGTGGCAGTGATACTCCATATTTAGAAAGAATTGATAAAACAAAGCCTGAACAATCAGCACCATTTGTTAAACTCGTTCCACCCCAAACATATGGGTTACCTAAAAACTGTTTCGCATATTGAACAACAGATACACGGACATCGGACACTCCTTCACCATATTTTAATTCTGTAATTGTTACAGCCTTTGGAAGCTCATAAGAAATATTAACATAATCTTTTGAAATATATCCTTCATCTGAATCGACCGTAACTTTTACCCACTCACCATTATCCTCTAATACTTCCAATTCTTCTTCGATTGGAATTAATGTAAGAACCTTTGCTTCTGTACTTGGCTCCATACGAACCTTTAGAGTTGTTGTATTTACGGTAGCCATAACTGTCTTAACTTCTTCAGCCTTTGCATTCGCTTCTTCACCTGTTAATAGATATTCAGCCTTAACATAACCGGTTACCTTACCTGATTTAATCTGATACCATTGACCATCCTCTGATACCTCTAAAACCTCGCTGCCTGCATTCTTTGGCAATTTACCAACAATCTCTGCATCTTCACTTGGCTCTTCCCTGATATTTAAGTATGTATCAACATTAGCCACTCCTAAATTTGTATATCCACTAACAACTGATTCCACTGTTTTTTCTTCTTTACTGGATTCTTCCTCTTCCGGTACGGTTAAGGATGCAATTTCTGTGGCTACAGAATCTCCATCCTGTGCACTTACATAATATTTATCTAAAGCAACTGTTATTCCAGCAGTTGGCGTACTACTCAACGCATTTGCATATGCTTCCAGACTATACCCATTTACTAACACTGCACTTAAAACGCATACACTGGCTGCCTTAATCACTATTTTCTTCATTAGAAACCTCCGATATACTCTTATTTGATTTATGGGAATTAAAATCACATGACTATTAAACTTTATCTATATAAGCATCATTTAAAAATAGATTACTTCTAGTTGTTACATAATTGTTAAATATATTACAGGCTTATTATAACAATATTATATACGATTGTCAATAAAGTATTTCTTGAGTTTCACTTCAATATTTCTTGAGTTTCTCTTCAGTATTTCTTGAGTTTCTCTTCAGTTTGTTTTACCTGTTTCTAAGTGAAATTATGATTGTTTCCTGATTTTCTCTGATATAGTTTCCCATTCTTCAACTGTAACTTCATCTATCCCACTAGCACCTTTATTGGCTACCTTTTTATAGGCACGGTTTAGATTTTCCTTTGTTAATGCCTGATAGAGTAGGCGATTACCGTGACCGGACTTACACCTGCAGGCATGGTCCAGCTTCGCTGGACACACGCACACATAAAAAAGCACCACTTTATGAAAGTAAAGAGGCGCTTCTTCATGCATATATATTTTAATATTTTCGTTTTATTGTGACTGCCAATCAGCAGGGTAAACAAAATATGCATATCTTGCTGTCGATTTTGTTTGAAAATGTATATGGCTTCCCTTCGGAATATAAATAATATCGTTCGGATGTCCGATTACAACACGTCCATCAATCTCAATTTCTAATTCTCCGTCTATCACCATATCATACTCATCATAAGTTAGTGTCCATTCAAAACTGGTATGATCCAATTCCATAATTCCGGCACCCATTCTTGGAGCCTCCTCAAGCGTAACCACATCCTTTAGCTTAACTCCTGGTGTGTCACTAAAAGGTTCACATTTAATCTTATCTGACTTTATTAGAATGATTCCGCTTGGATCCTTTTCCTTTTCTTCACTGGATTGGTATTTATCTGCAAGAGATTCCTTTAATACCGTTTCCACTATTTGTTTGATCATTTCTTCACTTATATTCATTGTCCTACTCTCCTTTTTACTACTTATTCTTCTGTCTTGGTTGATTGAATTTTTGAAAGAAGCATTGGAGCAAGAGCATTAGCCAAAATAAGCGCAGTAATACCAGCTACCAGTTTACCTAAAACAACTGGGAATATCATCTCTGAATTCACTCCTGCCGTAAAGCCTAAGTGATCACCAAACACGAAAGCAGCCGATACAGCAAATGCTACATTTAATAATTTTCCTTTTGGATTCATATCTCCCATAATATTAAACATCGCAATATTATTTGCAAGGTTGGCAACCAGTCCTGCTGAACCATTCTCATCCATACCAAGCGCTGAGCCCACTTTTTTCAATGCGCCACCGAAAGTATTTGTAATCCATTTTACCATAGGAAACGCTCCGATTAATACAATAGCGATCTGTCCACATACTAATAGACCTGACTCTAAAGGAATTACGCCGTCTGCATTTTCTTCCACCATAATATTCATCAACGGAAACTTAATACCTGTTTGGTACTCAAATACAGCAATTGCTGTAAATATTGTAATCAATACAGTAACTCCGGTACCGAATTTATTAAATCCATTAATCATCTTCTGTGGTGCAAACCAAAGTCCTGCTACAATAAGAGCTGCTATGATAATAACAGGAATCAAGTTGACTAATATTGTACCAAAACCAATTTTGTATTGTGTCATATTCATTGCAAGACCACCTACGATACATCCAATTGGAATCGTAATCATACCTGCAAGAATACCTGCACCTAGAAATGGTCTGTCTTCCTTTTTAATTATAGAAAGAGCTACCGGAATCGTAAAAACAATTGTAGGACCCATCATAGTTCCTAATATTAATCCGGAAAAATTTCCAATAGACTCATTAGCTGCCAACTGCATAGCCAGTGGATATCCACCCATATCACAGGCTAAAAGTGTGGTTGCAAACATTGAAGAATCCGCACCAACTAAATTATAAATAGGTACGATAATAGGTTTTAACACAATAGCAAGAACTGGTGCTGCTGCTACTACACCCGCCATTGCAATAGCCAAAGGACCCATCGCATTAAATCCTTCATCAAACTGTTCTCCATATCCTTTTTTGTTACCGCGAATCTTATCTACTGCTCCTACAATCATAAAAATCATCATAATAAATATGATTACCTTATTGATGGAAAGACTAGATATCCAATCACTAAAGCTATCCGTAAAAACACTAATATTTGTAATATTATCAATTAATTCTTGGAACATATATTTTCCTCCTGCTTTTCATTAATTAAGCTACTATCAATATCACTTCCATCTACAATACCGACAACAGTAGCATCCACTGGTATTTCCGAGTCTCCGGCAGCTTTTCTGGCAGAACTTCCACCAGCAATAATAACAATTTCTCCCCGTCCTGCTCCAATGATATCTGCTACAATTATCGGACTGCTGTTCGTTGAACCGTCCACAATATTTATGGGCTGGACAATAAGCAACTTAAGTCCTGAAAGTTTCTGCTCTTTCTTGGTAGACCAGACATTGCCTATTACTATACCGATTTTCATAGGCTTAACCCCGCATTTCCTGAACAGCATTCACTTCTTTGAATTTCTATATTTCTTTTTCTCGCATATTCCTTAGCCAGGTCACTTAGAATACTTTTTTTAGAAATACATATAAAAACCGCACCGTTTTCATATGCTCTTTCAATATCCTTCTCTGTAATAATTTTTTTGTCAATTACCACCGGCTTTTCTGATGTAACTTTCGCTTTTGCAGGATTAACCTGCTCAGTTATCTTTTTAGCATCTGCATCCCTTTGTTCTAGGATATTCAAAAGCTGATCATGATCTACAAATGAAATACCAGATTCCTGTAAAAAGCTTATTTTATCAAGCATCATTTTATAGTAAGCCTTTGGCGCACTATCTTTATATTGATAAATTACAACTTCTTGTTTAGGAATATAAATCTTTTTTCCAGTTAGGATTGCCTGAGATGCCAGATTCAGAAACGGTGAATCAAAAATTCCTCCACACAACTTGCCTAATAAGGTATTCGTTAAGTTGCATAGAATAACTGCCTGATACTCGTTAAGATCCAAATCATAATTTTTAGTAAGTGCACATTCCATCTGATAATACTTTAACAATTCAGGATTTTCCAATATTTCATGACATCCCTCTTGATGCTCGGGGGACAGAATTAAAATTTTTTCCTTATTGTCTTTTTCATCTGCATTAAGCGGTTCTTGACTGTCTTTCATTGCTTCTAGTACACGTTTCAATATCTCATCTACTAATGCTTCGTCCATTTGGCCGCCTCCTCTTTGTTAAATTTTACAATTCATTGCAATACCAGCAGGTGTAACAAGGAATGGATTGTCTGCCTTTACCGTTCTGATACCGACCTTTTTCTCAATAACTTCTTCCATTCCCGTCAAGCAGCAGGTACCTCCGCATAGATAAATGGTATCAATCTCATCCTTATTCACATACTGATTAATAATAACAGCCATTTTCTCTATGACAGGTTTTACTACCGGAAAGATTTCCTTATGCCTTTTATAATCCTGCTTGATTGCTTCTGCCTCATTAAAACTAACGTGATAATTCCCTGCAATTACCAAAGATACATGTGTTCCACCTGTGGCTTCATCTTCAATCCTTGTTACTTTTCCATTCTGGAAGATAGCAAGACCAGTGGTACCTCCCCCGATGTCAACTACCACTCCATCCTGAATCTGATAGATGGAATTAGCTGCAGTGGGTTCGTCCAACACATTGGTTACTTCAAAACCTGCACCTTCCGCTACATACTGATGAGTGCGGATACTGCTTTCAGTTCCTGCCGGCATCGCAATGGCACAAGAAATAAGTTCACAACCAAGACGCGCTTCTAGTTTTTCTTTTAAATTTCGAACAATCGTAAGTGCACCTGGATAATCCACTACCACACCATCTCGAAGTACGCTTGCTGCCTGTTTTTCACAGGCAACCGGATTATTTTCTTCATCCAAAACTACAATAACAATATATGCTGTTCCAAGATCAAGTCCAACCTTTAATTTATTTCCTATTGGTTTATTCGTTGTTGTCTCTGATTTCTCTACCATTGCCATGTAAGCATTCACTTGTTCCAAATCCATTCTGCTATCTCCTTCAAAATCTATTTCTTCCACAAAATCTGCCCTAGTGTAAATCCACTTACAGCGGCAGCATTTGCTTCATCAAAATCAATATGCATACGAAATCTTGCCATATCACTGATTCGTATAATTACGTCTTTGAAAATTACAGGACGCCCACTAAATATCTGGACGCTTACCCTCTGCTTATCTTTAAATCCCAGCGTTTTTGCAAGATCCGTAGGTACATGCACATGTTTGTGTGCGATGATTACTCCCTGCTTTATCTCAATAGATGCACATGGTCCTTCAATTACGATTGAACCTGAGCCTTCTACATCTCCAGACTCTCTTAGTGGAGCTTTTACTCCCAAATCAACGCAATCATTTTTGGATAATTCAACCTGTGTATCTCCTCTTACCGGTCCCAAAACTGCTATTCTTTCTTTTCTTCCTTTAGGACCAATAAGATTAACTCTTTCCTCAGATAAAAATTGTCCAATTTGTGATAAATCTCTCTTTGGTGTCAGCATTGCCTTATCGCCAAACAAAATTTCCAAATCATGTTGGGATAAATGAACATGCCTTGCAGAAACCTCTACCTCGACAAGTCCCATTTTGGGAATGGAGTCCAATACGGCCTCAATTATTTTTTCCAATTCATCTGCCTCCCGTTTATTTGTACAAACCTGCCAGATACATACACATCATAATATGTATGGCACTAGACAGTCGATTCAATTCTTCTATAATATCACTTCTGGTACACTTAGCACCTTCAAGAAATGCAGTAGTTCCAGCAACCTCTGTTTCTCTGATTGCTGTTCTTAGATGATTTAAAATTGCATAGGTTTTACCCATTGTATAATCAGGCATCATCATTTGTTTGATATTGAAAAATTTCTGTGGATCGTGAGAGCGTGCTCTAAGCTGCTCATGATCCAGACCTATAACAGAATGATTTTCAAATTTAATATCCAAAACATCACAGCGCATGATTTCCATTAGCACTCTCTTAATATCATTTAAATCCTCTATAATTTTTCTACTTCCCTGGTCTTCTGCAAGCATTGCCTGTGACAAAATAACCAAGGCCTGAAGGCTATCCAACTTACCTCTAAAATAGATACGGGGATGATTTTTTGCTACCAATACATTTCCTGATAATTGGGTCATGTGCTCGGGCTTTTCCAGATAAAAAGCACCTGTCTCATAGTCAGTATATTTAGGGATTTGTACCTTTTGTTCTGGTACTGTTGCCTTTTCCTCTTCTTTTACTGGATTCTGACTTTTTTGTCCAAGCATTTCTTTTTCTTCTTTTGTTCCGATTTTAATCCTGCGCTGGTGCAAATATTCACGCGCAGCCGGTGAGAGCAGTTTTCCTTCTTCTACATAGTAGATTTCCGGCTCCTTTGCCTTAAGTTCTTCCCGAATGATTGCTTCTGTTATCACCTTCAAATGCGCCACCTCCTAATTGAAGCTGCTGCTATACAAAAACACTCAATATGCCTTTGTATGCAGCTACGGCTTCCGGAATTTTACTTATTCACCAGCTTTTGGTAAAATTACCTGTACTTCTTCATGAGGTCTTGGAATTACATGAATAGATACTAACTCGCCTACGCGTTCAGCTGCTGCAGCACCTGCATCTACAGATGCTTTAACTGCACCAACATCACCGCGTACCATAACGGTTACTAAACCGCCACCAACGTGTTCTTTTCCTATTAAAGTTACATTTGCTGCCTTAACCATTGCATCTGCTGCCTCAATTGATGCTACTAAACCTCTTGTTTCAATCATTCCTAACGCTTGTTGCATTGCCATAATAATATCCTCCTTTAATTATGCAGTTTGTAACCGCTCGATTATTTTTTTCACAATTTTTTCTACTGATACACTATTTATGTCTGCCATAGCTAGCGCTCCATCCTCTTTAGATGGAATATCCTTACGGATTTGATCTAATTCTCGTAATCCAAATGCTACATAACGAAGATTTAATAAATTCATTGGACCCACGTTTTCTGAAGTAGCACTTCCTCCAATTGCTCCACATCCCAGAGTCAGAGCAGGCATAAGGCCGGTAGAACCGCCAATTCCTCCTAATGCACTTGGAGTATTAACAAGAATTCTGGATGCAGGTGCACGCATTGAAAAATATTCTACGATACGCTCATCCTGAGTATGCATACTAAAGGTGTGTCCAGCTCCTTCATAATGAAGAATTTTTTGAACAATATCGCATACCTTTTCATAATTCTCTGCAGTGTAAAATGCAAGAATCGGTGCAAGCTTCTCATTGGAATATGGATGTCCTCTTCCGATTCCGTCCTCTTTTGCAACGATAACACGAGCATTTTGTGGAATACTCAAGCCGGAAAGCTCTGCAATAGTTTGCACACTTTTTCCAACAATAGCAGGATTCATGGTACCATTAGCACGAAGAATAAAATGTCCCAGTTTCGCGCTCTCTTCTTCCGATAGGAAATAAGCACCTTGTCGTTCCATTTCTTTTTGAACTTCATCTGCCATCTCTGTATCACAAATAACTGACTGTTCAGATGCACAAATTGTTCCGTTGTCAAAGGTCTTTGAATCCATAATTCGTTTTACTGCCTGTGAAAGATCCGCTGTTTTTTCAATATATGCAGGTCCGTTACCCGGTCCGACACCAATTGCTGGTGTTCCTGATGAATAAGCTGCACGTACCATAGCAGAACCGCCTGTTGCTAAAATCAATGAAATATCTGGATGTTTCATCAAATTGTCAGTTGCCTGCATGGTAGGAATGGTAATACAAGCTACCAGATTTTCATTGCCCCCTGCCTCTGAAATTGCCTGTCGGATAACTTTTACTGTTTCCAGAATACAATTCAATGCACTAGGATGTGGGGAAAATATAATTGAATTTCCTGATTTTATTGCTATTTCCGCTTTATATAATACTGTAGAGGTAGGATTCGTAGACGGAATAATTCCTGCAATGACACCTACCGGAATTGCGATCGTACGTAATTTTTTCTCCTCATCTCTGCCAATCTCTCCGATTGTCCTCATATTCTTAATGTGTTCATATACACCTTTACTTGCAAACACATTTTTTACTACTTTATCTGCGACAATACCGAAACCAGTTTCTTTATTTGCCAGTTCTGCAAGACGTTGTGCATTTCTTACCCCTGCATATGCGATTGACTTTACAAGTTGGTCAACCTCTCCTTGGCTGTAATGACCTAGTTCCTCTTGGGCTTCTTTTGCCTTCTCTACTAAGTCCCTGACCTCCTGCACTGACAGCAGATCTTTATCATATAACTGCATAAATTATCTCTCCTGTTCTAAGAAGCTGCTGATTGACTGTATCAGCTGACTTTTATTTGCAAACTTAATTTCATTGCGCGTCATGTTAGTGATTTTAAGCTGGCGTGCAAGATTTCTCAATTTCTCAACAGTCATTGCCTTCATTGATTCTGCGGTAATATTCAGATTACTCTTTGCATTAGAAGTTTCCTTTGCCTGCTGTTCCTTTAATTCCGCTGAACTCTTTTCTTCTTTCGAATTTTTTGTAATCTTCGGACTTTCTTCTATCTTCAGATTTTCTTCTATCTTTGGGTTTTCTTCTATCTTTGGATTTTCTTCCATTAATTCTTTGGTTATGACTTTATCTACTTTTCTTACATTAACCAAAGCTTCAATGGAATCCGCCGGTCTTGGTATTACATGTACAGAAACGACTTTTCCAACCCGTTCTGCTTCTATTGAAGAAGCTTCAATAGCTGCTTTCACAGCTCCGACGTCTCCCGTTATCAGCACAGTTACCAACCCGCCTTTTACCTTGGTTACATCTATAAGATGTACATCTGCTGCCTTTAGTGCAGTATCAAGAGCTGCTACAGCGGTTAAATACCCATAGACTTCTACCATTCCTAACGCATTCATTCAACCTACCTCCGTTTATTCTCCTTATTTATATAGAGATTTTCTGCTCTTAGGTAAGTTATTATGCCTTAGGGTTGTCTGCTACAAATTCCACAGCTGCTGCAAATGCTTCGCAAGCGGCTTTACATGCAGATTGACTTCCAGTAAGCAAAGCCCCACCAAAGTTAGTTTCTGAAGGTGGTGCATAAAGTACACACATTTTAACATCTGCTGCTTTTAAAGCAGCATCCACGCCATACATTGCTTCCAATGGAGGTGCAATCAAGTATGCCAATGCTTCCCCTTCTCTGATTCCTGCACCATTTGACAAATAGGAACCGGTACGTGAAATACAATGAGCATAATAAGCTATGGAATCATCTTCATTTGCAGAGATAAAATAAGCATCTCTCTCTATTACGTCTACAGCTGCTTCTAAACCGCTTCTTACTTCTGCTGGATTTGGTCCTGCTAAAATACCAATTACTTCTCCGGCTAATTTAGTGTTTGCGTTAGCTGCACCACCATAAAAACTTTTAGCATATACTACTTGTACTGCCGCTTTTTTGGTTGCCTCATCCAAAGCAGTATAAGTTACATCATCACAATCTGCTGTAATTAATGCTAATGACTTCTGATCCGGTTCAAGATTTAGTTCTTTCGCCATTTCGGGACTAATATTTGGAATAATTTTTGTAGCAAGTACGCTTGCTCTTAATGGATCTCTTTTCATTTTTCGTTCCTCCTTTACAGTTTTAAATCTGTACCACTGGCTTTTTTCTCTAACATAAGCTTAATAATTTCTGCTATATGTGCTCCAGCTTCTGCTGGTATTGTTCCAGCTCTGTGAATATTGGAAACTACAGTTCTTCTTGCCTCCGGCATACCTATTGTTGCTTTATATGCAATGTAAGCTGACATAGATTCGGCAGTAATAAGGCCTGGTCTTTCTCCAATCAATACACAAGTTACTTCTGCACCAGTGATTTCTGAAACTTGATCCATAACGCCAACTCGTCCATACTTTACAAAGAATGGAGTACCTGTTTCTATTCCATAACTTTTTAATCCCTGCATAATACCAGGTAATACATCTGCTATATTTGCAGCTACTGCAGCAGAGCTTAAGCCATCTGATACATAAATCTGAACCGTAGGATTTTTCTTACATTTTTCTGCTATCGATTTAGCACTCTCTTCCGAGAGTTTTCTGCCAAGATCCGGTCTGGTTAAATAAACATCCTTGTTATCACACTGTGTTTGAACAGTTAATAACCCCATTTTGTCAATAAATTCATGATCTACATCAGAGAATACGGCATCCTGTGCTGCGGAGTGAGCCGCACGAAACTGAAGCATAGGATCTGTTTTGTATCTTGCTCCAGCTTTTCCGATTCCAAGACGACATGGAGCATATTGCTTTAATTCGTAATAATCTTCTTTGTTTACCGGTTCTTCTACCAGATATTGCTTTCTGATATCTACCTCTGTTACGTCAGGAATAAATCCCTCCTCAACTTTTGTAGCTGTACTTGCTGCTAAAACGGTTTCTTTTACAACATCTTCAGAAATTTCTTTACCTGCTCCATTCATTTCAACTAAAACTTGTTCAATAACTTTTCTCAAATCATTTTCATTCATTGTGCCTTGCACCTCCTCTCTACTTTTTCATGAATACTGATGCATCTCCTGCAAGTGGAGTTAATTTGCCATTTTCCATGAATCCCATTTTTTCCATCCATAATTCAAATTCTCTAATCGGACGAAGTCCAAGAATTTCTCTCAGTGCCGCTGCTTCATGGAAACCAGTACACTGATACATAAGCATACAGTCATCGCCTTGAGGCACACCCATGATATAATTGCAACCTGCTGATGCCAAAAGCATTGCAAGATTCTCAATATCATTTTGATCTGCTTTCATATGGTTGGTATAGCATGCATCACAACCCATCGGCAATCCGGTCAGTTTGCCCATGAAATGGTCTTCAAGACCTGCACGGATAACCTGCTTGGAATCATACAGATATTCCGGTCCGATAAAGCCTACTACTGTATTTACTAAGAATGGCTGATATCTTTTAGCAAAACCATAGCATCTTGCCTCCATCGTTACCTGATCCCATCCGTGATGTGCTTCGGAAGATAATTCAGAACCTTGTCCTGTTTCAAAGTACATTACGTTTGGTCCTGTACTGGTACCTTTCTTTAACATCATCTGGCGTCCGTCTTCAAGCATCTGTGCAGTAAGTCCAAATGCTTCATTTCCCTTTTGGGAACCTGCTATAGACTGGAACATCAAGTCAATTGGTGCATTAAATTTATCTGCTGCTTCTGTCTGGGTAGTAACATGAGCCAATACACAAATCTGTGTAGGTACTTCCCACTTATTTTTAAATTCATCAAAGCTCTTTAAAATACGAGCAACGCTCTCTGCCGAATCATCTACAGGATTCAATCCAAGCACTGCGTCACCGCATCCAACGCTGAAGCCTTCCATAACAGATGCCATAATTCCCTTTGGATTATCTGTTGTATGATTTGGCTGGAGTCTGGAAGAAAATGTTCCAGGTAAACCAATGGTTGTATTACAATGAGCGATGATACGAATCTTACTGGCTGCATAAATCAAATCCAAATTACTCATTAATTTACAAACTGCCGCAACCATCTCACTGGTAATACCACGTGAAATTCTTTGAATCATCGAGCCAGTTGTTTGTATATCCAGAATCCATTCGCGAAACTGTGCAACTGTCCAACTTTTAATTTCATTATAGATTGCTTCATTTACATCGTCTTGAATAATTCTTGTTACTTCATCCTCTTCATAAGGAACAGCCGGATTATTTCTCAAATCCTCCAAAGTAATATGGGATAGCACCACTTTGGCAGCTACTCTTTCTTCCGCAGATTCTGCTGCGATTCCCGCTAATTTGTCACCTGATTTTTCTTCATTTGCTTTTGCCATAACTTCTCTTAGCGATTTAAATTCATAGTTATGACCAAATAGTTTAGTTCTTAGAATCAAGTAATTCACCTCTTTCTTTATTTATGAGTTAAAAATTAATGTCTTAGTAACTACAGGTACTACCCGTCCATTTGCAATTGGTTCTCCAATATCAAGGTAGTCGCCGCTACCAGCATGGATTCCATCAATACATACCACATCCTTTCTGCATTCCAGCATAACTTTAATTGCATTTCCAAGAACTTTTCCAATATCGTTCTCGACAGCAATCACAATAGGAAACTCACTTTTGACAATTTCTTGTGATCCTTTTAATATGGCCTCTGCCAGTTCCTGAACACTGGCAAAACTAGTATGAAAATTACCAGAGAGTGCAATAACAAGTTGTTCTAATTTACCCTCTGTGTAAAAAAGAGGAATTTGCTTTATCAAAGAGGCTGTAACGGCTTCTAAATCCATTTCCTCTTCCTCAGGTATTTTTAATACCGGCATATTCTTAATGGGTAGTCTTTCTCTTTCATAAGTAATGGTACTGCCACTTACCTCTGTGGTGTGTGTTCCGGCACCCACAACTGTTGCTCGTATAGTTTCGACTGCCTGAAACTGCTGTACCTTTTTAATGCCGTCATTCTTAAGAATTGCCTTTCCAAGTAAGACACCGATATCCCCATATCGAAACCAATCATCATCTGCCGGATGGTAAACATAGTCCGCTACGCCTCCTGAAAAGGTTAGTCCCTGAATCTCCAATTCCTCAGGCAGTGGCTTTCCCTCATTGGTATAAATTCCGGCATGTTGATTGGTTCTTGTACTTCTATTGATTGCCATAGAAAGCTGCTCTGCCATTAGAGTACAAATCTGTTCCAATTTATCAACCTCTGCCTTTTCTCCCACTTCTATATGAATCTGATTGCTCTGTGCCAATTCTTTGATTTTAGGGTAAATATAAGAAATTTTCCCATCTTCAATTTTAATCAGTCTGCCACCAATATCCAGACACGAAGTTGCGGCAATTATTCCCTTTTTAAAAACAGCGATATTTGTGGTTCCTCCACCAATGTCCAAATTTGCCACGGTAAGCTTTTCTTCCTTAGAAAGCTTGTCCGATCCCGCACCTTTCGCTGAAAGTACCGATTCCAAATCAGGTCCTGCCGTTGCCACTACAAAGTCACCTGCCAGATTGCTCAATTTCTTAAGTACTTCATCCGCATTTTTCTTTCTGGCAGTTTCTCCTGTTATAATAACCGCTCCGGTTTTTAGCATTTCAGGGGTTATTCCTGCATTTTTGTATTCCTGCTTTACAATTCGCTCAATCTCGTTTGCATCAATTTCTGTTAACGATTTTAATGGTGTAAAATAAATCTCACTTCGATATATTACTTCTTTATTTACAATGGAAATTCTGGGTACGGTATAACTGCTGGCCAAATTTTCTATGGTTATCCGGCTAAAAATCAATTGTGTGGTAGAAGTTCCAATGTCAATACCCACACTTATAATTATCTCTTGCACATTCTCACACTCCTTTCTGCAACTAATTTCTTTTAATTATTAAATCAGAAGAGATAAAAATCTTTTATATAAACAAAAAAATCCAGGGGTGCAAAAAATATCTTTACACTTCCCGGACTTCAACGCTCGGTTACCGTTGCCAATGCTACGTTACACTGGCACTTTCCATTATTTGGTTTAAAAATTGAAAACTAACAAAAGTTCCATCTTTTGAGGATTTTATTTCTATTGATCCATTTAGTCTGTCTTTTACCAAGGATTTTACTATATTCAGTCCAAGACTTTCTCTTCTAATTGAATTAACATTAAATCCAATACCATCATCCACAATAGATATTTCCGAATATAAAACACCATAGGTTACAATAACCTTTACCTTACCAGAACTTTTCTTAGTAAATGCATACTTTAAAGAATTTTGCAATAACTCATTTACTATCAGGGCAACCGAAGTGGAAACATCAGAATCTACTTCAAAATCATCCCCTTCTATCGTTAAGTCAATATCAAAACCGGGCGATGCATTATATCGAAGCGTATTATTGCAAATAGTTTGCAGCACTTCTTTGATATTTACCTGATCTACCCCATTTTGTGCTAAGAGCTGATGAGTTGCTGAAATGGCTAGAATTCGCTCCATCGTCTCTCCTAAGACGAGTCTTGTCAACTCATTATCGCAATGTCTGGACTGGATTCGAAGCAAGGATGCAACCGTTTGTAAATTATTCTTCACTCTGTGATGCATTTCTTTGACTACCACGGATTTCAATATCAGTTCTTTTTCCTGCTCTCTGATCCAAGTCATATCCCTTATCACAACGGCCAATTCAAGCTCTTCTCTATCAAGCTTCACATGACGTATACACAATGTATGTTTGCCTATTGTTGTCTCAACAGAGGAATCTTTTGATCTTTCATTCTGATATTCGGGTACAACCAAACATATATTATCATAAATCTGACCTAGTACATCCTCTACATAACCAAGATTTTTATATAAATCCTTGGCAACTGAATTGCGAAATATAACCGTTCTTTCTTTATTAATCAATAATAATCCTTCTTCAATACACTCCGTCAACCATGCATTATTATTCTCAATATTAGTTAAAACATCCGCCATTTTTTCGAAACTATTTTTAGATAAATGCAATCGCCGACTAGCAAGATACTGTTCGTCTACTCTTCTTTCACTAATAAGTACCCCGATAGTCCTCTCACCTCTTATAATTGGCTCAACGGACTGTATTACATGATTACTCTCTTGTGTCAGTGCTTTCATATGCTTGGTTGAAATTCCAAGGGACAATGTTCTTGCTACAGCAGGCTCATTTTCTCTCTTTGCAAGCATCCCGACTACGCTGCCTTGATAGGAAGATGGAACACCTGATGGCTTTGCCTCAGCAAGCACAATTGCATCTCCATTGCGACAGGGTGAGTCTATGAAAACATCTGCATCTTCCAGATTAGCAAGGGGCTGTAACATATTAGACATCATACGGATATTCATGATTTCATCATCACTTAAATCGGTATACTGTCTGCATAGTTCTTCAATTCGGTCCATATATCTATACTCCTGTGTTTGATAAGATAATTTCCGATACCCTTTTCATAGAAATATTCTTCATTTGGCTTAATTTACGAATATGATCATAGGCTTCCTGCTCACTAATACCTTTTTTGTCCATAACAATTCCCTTAGCTTGCTCAATCAACCTGCGATTTTCCAATCGCTCCGACACTTTCTCAAATTCCTTTCGAAGCTTTTGAAATTCCATATTTCTCGCTACTGCAATCTCAATATTTGGAATCAGCTGTGTTTCCTCAATTGGCTTAACCAAATATCCTCCAACACCACTTATCTTTGCCTCGTTAACAAATTCCTTTTCATTATAAGCTGTTAACATAATTATAGTACCCGCAAGATTTTCATTATTAATTACCCGCGCTGCTGATAATCCATCTAACAAAGGCATTTTTACATCTAACAAAACAACATCCGGCAAATACTGTCTGCATAGTTCAATTGCATCAAAACCATCTGCGGCTTCACCCATTACACGATAGCCTTGATTTTCAAGCATTTCCCGTAAGTCCATTCTTGTTATTGGTTCATCATCAATTATTACAACACTTTTTTCTATCTTTTCCATTGGCTCCACCTCATTTCGAAATGTTATCCAAGTACCGAAATAATTCATCAAATCCGGTTCCTTCGACACTGCTTGTAATAAATATGTCTTTTACACCAGCCATTTCCAAATGCTCTGTCGCCTCTTCCAATTGCTTTTTTGTCGCAATATCACTCTTCGTGACAATTCCGATTGCATGTTTGGCAAAGGAGCCTGCATAAGCAGGCGGAAACATTGTTCCGTCTTCTGTAGCATCCTGTACAAACAGAATAACATCTGCATCTGCAGAGGTTACCATAAGTGCTCCACGGTAATTCGTACGCTCCAGATACTCACCCGGAGTATCAATCATACATCCGTTTACCACGTGTACAGTCTGTGTTTTATGGTAAACTAAATCCTCTTGATTCAAGTACTGGCATAGAGTAGTTTTTCCAGCGCGAGTTCTTCCAATCAAAATTATTTTTTTGTTTACTTTCATTTTGGATCTCCTTATGATTTGGTTATAGTAGCCGGTGAAAAACCCATTTCATCACAAAGAACGTGCATGACATCATGCAAAGCTGCTTCTACCGCCGACACATCACCTGTTATTACCAAAGAACCATTAAATCGGTCAACAAATCCTATACTAACATCTGCTGCTTTGCTTGCAACATCCGCCGCAATAATTGCCCCTTCACTGGGGGTAATGGTAAATATACCGATAGAGCCATTTCCGTCAATCAATCCCATCTTTCCATATAGACTGTTAACTGGATTGGCAATTACATGAGCCAGAGTAACCTGTTTTCCAGGTACAAACTCCTGTATAATTCTAGTTTTACTATCGAATTCTGTCATGAATACCTCCGTCTTTCCATTTTTGTAAAAATGCACATAAAAAACTCCTAGGTACATACCTGAGGAGTTTCATCACTCTTACTCATCATACGGAGTACTACATCGCACATCCTTATATGAAATTAATTTATTATAAAAAGTATAACATTAATTAATAAATTTGTCAATTATGTATAATCATTCATATGCTCTTTATATAAATTTATTTTCAACTTGTCAATTTCTTCGTTTATTCTATAAAAAAAGACGATTTTTTAGTCAAAGCGAATATTTATAAACTGCTTTTCTACTTACTCATAATCTTAGTATCACTTTTGGGTATTTTTGCAGGAAACTTAGGCTAATACAAAAACAAGTAAGTCCATCCCCCCTCGCTTTAAGGAGTGGGGGATTCCTTTATGATATTAAATTTCAAATATATTTATTTTTTCTTTCAATTCTTCTGCAATCTGTGCTAAATTAGCAGTAGCGCTGCTTTGTTCTTCCACAGACGCCAACTGTTCTTGAGTTGCTGCTGCAATAGAGACTGATTGATCCGCTGATTTATTAACCAAACTTGCCAATTCCACTGCAGAGCTATTAGCGGTATTGGAAATATCACTAATTTCCTTTGCCAGTAAATTAGTAGCATTAATTAATTCATTAATCTCCAAAATACCTGACGCTATTCTACGGAAAGCATCTCCTACACCATTTAAAGCTCCTTTACTGCTTTGAATAGAATTTACTACCATAGCAGTTGATTCATTCGCATTATTTGATTCAAGACTTACTTCTGCAATTATTCCTGAAATATCTCTAGCCGATTCAGAAGACTGCTCAGCCAATTTGCGTATTTCCTCAGCTACCACTGCAAAACCTTTTCCCGCCTCTCCTGCTCTAGCCGCTTCTATCGAGGCATTCAACGCCAAGAGATTTGTCTGCTCTGCTATAGTATGCATCGTATCTATAATCTGATTAATCTGCTGTGACTTTTCCATTAGCCTCATCATTACTCCAGACAACTTACTCACATCATCAAATACCTGTCCCATTGCCGTAATCAGATGTTGAACTGAGTCATCCCCTTCTTTAGATTCTTGATTGGCACATGTCAATGACTGAGTCACTTCATCCATCTGACCACTTACATTTTGTGCTAGCTTTTTCACAGAATGAACTACCTCTTCTAATTCCTCCGTTACTTTGGAAATTTTAATATTAAATTCAGAAATTTCTGTTGCTGACACAGCTACCTGCTCTACCGTCTGACTATTCTGAGACACTGAAATTTCCAATTCCTCTGAAGTATCTGCTACCGTGTTAGAAGTAATCAAAATATCATTCATGATACTACGAAGTTCCGTTACCATATGATTAACCGAACTAGAAATTCTACTAATTTCGTCTGATGAATTAACAGCAATACTTCGAGTGAAATCTCCTCTTGAAACTGCTTCCATATTCTCTTGCAATGGCTTTAAAGGTTTGGTTATACCTTTTGCAATCATTACAAGCAAAATACTTAATATTAAAATAGTAATTAATGTAATCAGAACTATTTTATCGACAATGGAATCAATAGGCTGTTGAATCTCTTTCTCTGGTATTATAAGCAACACAATCCATCCAGTTTCTTCCATTTGAGAATAATACACCATCTGTTTACCTGTACTATCTTCATAAAAACCAGAACCTTCTTTTTGATTTAAAATTTGTGTACCTAATCTGGCCAATTCTGTATTACTGTCTTTCGTTATATTAGCAAATTCTCCATTTTCATCTGCCTTAATTTCTTCTGAATTTTTACAAAGATAATAACCTTCTTTTGATATGAGCATAGCACTTCCCTGCTCACCTACTTTAATACCGTTTACAAACTCCTGAATAGCACTAAAGTTCATATCTCCAGTTGCAACTCCAATCATCTTTCCAAGATCATCTTTAATTGGTACAGATGCAGTAACCATCGTAACTCCAATTACATTATCATAGTAAGGCTCAGACCATACTGCCGCATTATCCTTTTTAGCATTCTCGGCAGCTATATACCAAGTTTCATTGGTATTATCTTTAGTATAGTCATCCGTATTAATTACAACGTCATTGTTTTTATATGCATATGGACAAAAATATTCTCCACCATATTTATCTGCCATAAAAATTCCGGTTGCAATGGTATCTTCATTTGCTGCGGTTATACTTTTTACTAAATCAGCATATGAACTTTTGTTGTCCTCATTGATTGCCATTGACTCCACCGTTTTAGCAAGACTGACTGCTAATTTCTCATGTTGTGATAAATGCCTTTCTATCTCAGTCTCTGCCTGCGAAAGCTGTGTCTCCATCTTATTTGATACCTGAGTGGATATAACCTCTTTTGCATTTATAGCAACCGTAATTGCAAGTAATAAAAAACTAAATATTACAATCGGCAGAATCCCTAAAATTAACTTTGTCCTAATGTATTTTATTTTCCTCATAATCCCTATTATTCTCCTTGATTTCATACGCCCAAAACTTAATTATTGAAATTTACTGATATCAATTTATCTTACTTTTCCGTAATAAGCTGTCTGGAACAGTCTGTGTACTTCATCGTAAGTGCACTCCCTTGGATTTGTTGCTGTACATCGATCTGCCAATGCTGCTTTTACCATTTCATCCAAATTGTCCATAAAACTTTTTTCATCAATCCCTGCTTCTTGAATTGTTGATGGAAGATTAAGCTTCTTAATATAGCCATTGACGAAACGAACTAAATTTAAGCAGCTCTGCCTTGGCATTGTACTGTCCACATTTAAAAGCTCAGCAATTATCTGATATCTTTTTGCTGTTTCATTTATCGTGTCATACAGCCCTGCATTAAAAGAAATTACATAAGGTAATATAATTGCATTGGCTCTGCCGTGAGGTATATGAAAATGAGCCCCCAATGTATGAGCTATACCATGATTTAAACCTAGTCCTGCATTGCTAAATGCAATTCCCGCAAGAGTAGAAGCATTGTGCATTCCTTTTCTTGCCTGCATATCGTCTGGCTTCTTAAAGGCCTTTAATAAATTATCACGAAATAGCTTTATTGCTTTTTCTGCTGCTGCATCGGAAAAATCATTAGCCTTGCTCGAAACAATAGCTTCAATCGCATGGGTGAAAACATCAACTCCCGTATCTGCCGTTACAGATGGTGGAACACTTTTTATTAATTCTGCATCCAATATACAATAATCCGGAATTAATTTATCATCAACCAAAGGGTACTTTGCTTTCTTTGCAGGGTCACTGATGATAGCAAATTTAGTTACTTCTGTTCCGGTACCGCTTGTAGTCGGTATTGCTACAAAAGTACAACGTGTAGACTGATTATTCCTGGACGCAAAGTACACAACTGCCTTTGCTGCATCTATAGCAGAACCTCCACCAAACGCAACCACTGCTTGTGGTTTAAGTTCTTCCAAAATAAGAACTCCTTTTGTTACTGACTCAATATCGGGATCTGGTCTTACATCAGAAAATATCTCATATTGTATTTGAAACTCCTCCAACAACTCCGTAACATAAGAAACTTTTCCAGATTCTTTCATAAAGTTATCGGTTATTATCATGACCTTTGTCATTCCTGCAAAAACATCTTTACTGTCTTCGCTGCCAATTATTATTTTTGTCGCGATACTAAAATTACTCATCCTGACTTCTCACCTTTCATAAATTATTGCTTTCTAAGAGCTTGTGGCATGGATTTTTAAATGTTGATATTCAAAAAGCGAATCTTCATTTTAATCCTCTTGAATTGTGCACATCTTGCACAATTTCTTTTTATTCTATAGTATTTATTTCCTCCATTTTCAGTTTCAAGGTATTCTATAGAACAAAAAAAAAGCATCTTGAATTAACTATATTCAAGATGCTACATCACATCAAAATTTACTACCTACTGCATCGTAGATTTTTTGCACTATTTATAAAATAACATTTTCTCACAATTATGTCAAGAACCAAGCAAATAAGTTCGTACTTAATTTGTAATATCTGATTATAATAAACTGTCATTAAAATACTTTTTTACATACTCGATATCTTTTGTCATCTGCATTTTTAACTGTTCCACTGATTCAAATTTTTGTTCTGGTCGCTTGTACATGTACAAATCAACTTCTATCATTTTTCCATACAAATCTTTATTTAAATCGAAGATAAAGGTTTCAACTCCTCTAAGTTTATCATTACTGACAGTAGGCTTGTAGCCAATATTTGTTGTTCCCTGATATATTTTCCCATCAATAATAATTTTTGACCCATAAACCCCGTTTGGAGGCAACAGCTTTTCTTTTGGCGGAATTAAATTAATGGTTGGAATACCTAAGGTACGACCTAGTTTTTTACCGTGAATTACCTCACCAATAACTGGATAGGGAAATCCAAGCATTTGCATGGCATCCTCCATTTTCCCTTCCTCAATACTACTTCTGATTCTTGTACTGCTTATTTCGCTATTTTGATACGTCAATTTTTCAACGACTTCTACCTCAAAACCGTATATCCTTGCAAATTCCTGAAGCAATTGATAATTCCCACTTGCCTTATATCCAAAGGTGAAGTCAGTACCAACCGCTATATACCCAACATTCAAGCGTTTAACCAGCACTTCCTCAATAAAGGCCTCTGCTTCCATATGCGCAAACTCTTCTGTAAATTGACATTCTATTACATAATCCAGTTTATACTTACTAAATTGATATCTTCTCTCTTCTTTGGTCAGTAATAAACCAGCATCTGCATCTCGCAAAAAAGCCAACAATGGTTTATCAAAGGTAATCAATACCGAACAAAAGCCTTCTTTACATTTGTCTGTTACTTTATGAATTAGCTTTTGATGCCCCAAATGTATTCCGTCAAACTTTCCAAGTGTTACAGCTGTTTTATTTTTTACCTTAATATCATCTATCTTGCTAATATATCTCATGCTAAATTAATCTCCCAAAAACATTTTAACTGGATTAAATTGCTCTTTTTCTGAATTGTATTCATATATTCCAATAAAAGATTTCGATTCATCATAGATACGAACTTTACTGCAATCATTCTCAAGTACTTTTGTATTCTTGACACATTCTTTTTTTAATTGATTTCCATTATATATTAATTTATCAAACTTTTTATCTATGATAACAACCGGATATGCTTGAAATACACGATCAATAGGCATGATCTTTTCTTCCAAGGAATTTTTATCTCTTAAGTCTTCTATCTCATCTAATTTCAAGCTATTGCTTATATCAAAGCCATTCGCTTTTGTCCTCACTAACTGTTCCATGCAGCCAAAACAGCCTAATTTTTCACCAATATCATGACATAATGTTCTAATATAGGTTCCTTTTGAACATGAAACCAGAAATTTAACCCTTGGCAAATGAATTTCTTCTATTTCTATATGATAGATTATAACAGTTCTGGCATTACGTTCAATTGTTATACCTTCTCTGGCTAATTCATACAATTTCTTACCATTCACCTTAAGTGCCGAATACATTGGCGGTATTTGGTTATAGTCACCAACAAAGCTATTTATCGCCTCAGCAACCTCTTTTTCACTACAATTTATATTCTGTCTTTGCAGTACTTTACCAGATATATCTTGAGTATCAGTCGATTGACCAAGCAAAAGTACAGCTTGGTATATTTTATTATGATCTTCAAGCATATCACAAAGCTTGGTTCCCTTTCCCAAGCAGATTGGTAAAACACCCTCTGCATCTGGGTCTAGGGTTCCTGTATGTCCTATTTTCTTTTGTTTTAATATTCCTCTGAGTTTTGCAACTACATCATGAGAAGTATAGCCTCTTTCTTTATAAACATTTAATATCCCATTATACATTCGTTATCCTCAAGTGTATTTATTAATTACACAGCTGCTCTTTTATATGTAATGACAAATTTTTTACTATATCTTGTATCGTCCCTGCCATCGTACATCCAGCTGCCTTTTTGTGACCACCGCCGCCAAAATAACCGGCAATTTTACTTACGTCTACATAATCTGTTGAGCGAAGACTAACTTTATATTCGTGATTATCCATCTCATATAAAAATATGGCGCATTCCACACCTTCCGTTATTCTTAATTGACTGACAATTCCTTCTAAATCGTTTGATTTACTAGCATAACGTTCCATATCCACTTTTTTTAAAGCACTTACAATTACTTTACCATCCAGCAAAAGTTTACTCTCAAGCAATGCTTTTCCTAATATTTGATTCTGAACAAAGGTTTTTTTATAAAAAGTTTCCTCTATTATTTTAGTAAAATTAATACCTTTACTAATTAATTTGCCCGCAATGTTCATAGTCAATTCAGAGGTATTAGAATATTGAAATACTCCTGTATCATGAACTATTCCTGTATATAATGCCTCTGCGACAGCTTTTGAAATTTTTGCTTCCTCCAGCAGTGTATATACTATTTCACAAGTTGAGCTTGCATTAGGTAATATGTGATTCACATCCGCAAAACCTGTATTGCTGATATGATGATCAATACAAATTGTTTTCTTTGCAGTATCAAAATACCTGACAGCTTCACCAAGTCTTTCCTTATCCCCACTGTCCAACGCAATAAACAAATCGTATACCTGCTCCTTTTTGAACTGGCTGTCTATCACCTGGGTATTTTTTATAAAATGAAATACCTCTGATATTTCTTCCAAATAAACATCTGCTTCTATATCAGCAAAGCAATCCTGTATATAATTATATAACCCAAGGCATGAACCAGTGCAATCGCCGTCTGGTCTTACATGACCCGCGATTGCAACAGTTTTGATTCCTTCCAGTTGATCTGCTAATTTATTCATTCTTCTCAACTCACTTTACATGTTTGCACTTATTTATTAACATCATCTATCAACTTTGACATATTAATGCCATATTCAATTGACTGGTCTAATATAAATTTAATTTCAGGTGTATTTCTCAAATTAATCGTTTTAGCCAGCTTTGTTCTTATATAACCCTCTGCACTCTTAAGACCTTCAATTGTATTCTTCTGCGACTCTTCATCACCTAATACACTGATATATGCCTTACAACTTTTTAAATCAGGTGCTACCTCAACTGCAACTACAGAGGTCATAGGATTAATACGAGGGTCTTTTATTTCCCCACGTATAATATTACTTAATTCACGTAAAACTTCACCATTAATTCTAGTATTCTTTATACTGTTTTTTCTCATATATTATCTCTCACTTTCACCGCCACATATTATAAGAATTACTATGCCATGAATTTAAAGTCACCTATATTTTATGTTATTATCTAGGAACCTCTACCATCGTATAGGCTTCTACAATATCGCCTTCCTTGAGATCATTGTATTTTTCCAACACAAGCCCACACTCATATCCTGTTTTAACTTCCTTTACATCATCCTTGAATCTCTTTAGGGAAGCTAACTGGCCTTCGTATATTTGCTCGTTCTCTCGCGAAACTCTGATGCTGCAACCTCGTTGAAAGATACCATCAAGTACGTATGACCCCGCAATTGTTCCTATTCCTGATGCTTTAAAGGTCTGTCTAACCTCTGCATGGCCGATAACCTTTTCTTCAAAAACAGGATCTAGCATTCCTTTCATAGCAGCTTCAACATCTTCAATTGCATCATATATAACGCGATATAATCTCAAGTCAACTTTCTCACGTTCTGCAATCGATTTTGCAGTAATATCAGGTCTGACATTAAAACCTATAATGATTGCGTTAGATGCAGAAGCTAATATAACGTCTGATTCATTGATGGCACCTACTCCACCATGAACAATTTTAACAATAACTTCTTCATTTGACAGCTTTACTAAACTTTGCTTAATCGCTTCTACTGACCCTTGAACATCTGCCTTTACAATGATACCAAGCTCTTTTACGCTTCCAGCCTTAATCTGACTAAACAAATCATCAAGCGACAGTTTTGCCTTTGTATCATCTAAAAGCTTCTCTCTTCCCTCTGAAATAAAAGTCTCAGCAAAACTTCTTGCTTCCTTTTCATTATCCATAGCAACTAGAATTTCACCTGCATTTGGTACATCATTTAAACCTAGTATTTCTACTGGAGTAGACGGCTTAGCTTCTTTTACACGTCTACCTTTATCATCCATCATAGCTCTGACTTTACCGTGACAAGAACCAACTGCAATTGCATCTCCAACATGTAAAGTTCCTTTTTGCACTAATATCGTAGCAACTGATCCTTTTCCCTTATCAAGCTTTGCTTCAATTACAATACCTCTGGCATTTCTTTTCGCGTTTGCCTTTAACTCAAGCATATCAGCAGTTAGCAAAATCATTTCGAGCAAATCATCAATACCTTCTTTGGTATGCGCCGATACAGGTACAAATATTGTACTTCCGCCCCAATCTTCTGAGATTAACTCATGCTCTGCTAACTCTTGCTTCACTTTATCAATATTGGCACTTGGTTTATCCATTTTATTGATCGCAACTATAATTTCGATTCCCGCTGCCTTTGCATGGTTGATGGCTTCTACCGTCTGAGGCATTACCCCATCATCGGCTGCAACAACTAAAATAGCAATATCAGTTGAATTTGCTCCTCGCATTCTCATAGCCGTAAATGCTTCATGTCCGGGTGTATCTAAAAATGTGATTTTTTGACCATCCGAAACATTAACTACATATGCACCAATATGTTGGGTAATTCCACCCGCTTCTTTTTCTATAACCTTCGTCTGTCTAATTGCATCAAGAAGCGAAGTTTTTCCATGATCAACATGCCCCATAACACAAACAACCGGCGGTCTGGAAACCAATGTGCTTTCATCATCCTCTTCTTCCTTAAGAAGCTCCGCAATAACATCTATCTTTACTTCCGGCTCGGCAATAAAATTATATTCTAACGCAATTTCAGCCGCTGTATCAAACTCTACTTCCTGATTAATGGTTACTACCGTTCCTTGCAAAAATAATTTTTTAACTAATACAGAAGGCTGCTGTTTCATTTTTTCAGCAAGTGTTTTAATCGTTATTGTGTCAGGTAATATAATTGTTTTAATTTCGTCTTCTTTTTCTACCAAAGTAACAGTTGGCTTTTCTTGCTGCTTATTATTCTTCCCTTTATTATTAAAATTATTTTTGTTATTATAGTTATTTTTGTTTTGATTATTATTGTATCTATTATTTGAGTTATTCGTTTGGTTATTGTTTCTGTTGTTCTGGTTATTTGCCGGAGTATTATTTCTGCTATTCTGATTATTCGCTTGGTTGTTGTTTCTGCTGTTCTGGTTATTTGCCGGAGTATTATTTCTATTGTTTTGACCATTCACCGGATTATTGCTTCTATTATTTTGGCCATTCACTGGATTATTGCTTCTATTATTTTGACCGTTCACAGGACTATTGTTCCTATTATTTTGACCATTCACAGGACTATTGTTCCTATTATTTTGACCATTCACAGGATTATTGTTTCTGTTATTTTGGCCATTCACCGGATTATTGCTTCTATTATTTTGACCATTTGCTGGAGTATTGTTTCTGTTATTTTGGCCATTCGCCGGAGTATTGTTTCTGTTATTTTGGCCATTCGCTGGAGTATTATTTCTGCTGTTTTGACCCTGTTCTCTATTTTGGTTATTGTTTTGACCCTGTCCGTTATTCTGAGAATAATATTTGTTATTTTGTCCAATATTTCTTTGATTGTTTGATTTTTGTTCTTGACCAATAGCTGTTGTATTTGCCTGCGAATTGGTACTTGATCTATGATTCTGGCTTCCTGACTGTGCATTTAATTTACTTCCAGCTTCATTACTTATTGATTTGTTTTTATTGAAGCTTTGATTTGTGCCATGACTGGTTTTATTATTTACCCTGCTATTTTGTGGATTATAGACCTGTGTTATGTTTGACGGCTTTTTTATTTCCTCTGTCTTAGACTCACTGCTTTTTTGTTCATTTTTTGAAAATGTACGTTCCACAATAGCAACCGCATCTTCTGATAAAGTGCTCATATGATTTTTAACTTCTATATTTTTATCTTTTAACAAATTAATAATCTCTTTACTTTCTTTATTTAATTTCCTTGCAAGTTCATGTACTCTCATACTTACTACCTCCTAATTACTTTGTCTTATTTCCAGTTGCATCACCATAGCCTTCGCGAATCCTTGATCAGATACAGCCAAAGAAGCTCTTACTTCTTTACCCATTGCATGACCTAAAGAGTCCTTAGCACCAAAAAAGTATAAAGGCACTTTATAGTAAGTACACATATTACTAAACATTTTTTTGGTATTATCTGACGCATCCTCCGCTACAATTACCAAAAATGCATCACCCGATTTAACCGCCTTTTCGGTGGAAAACTCTCCGCTCGCTATTTTTCCTGCCTTTGTTGCTAATCCAATTAGAGAAAATATCTTATCTTGCTTCAAGTTGCTCCAACTCCTTTTCAAGGCTATCATATATATCTTGAGGTATCGTGCATTTTAATGAACGCTCTAAGCCCTTGTTTTTCTTAGCCTTTAGCAGGCACTCCTTAGAGAAACATATATATGCACCTCTACCATTTTTCTTACCAGTAGCATCTATAACGATTTCACCTTCCGTCGTTTTTAAAATTCTTACCAGTTCTTTTTTACTTTTCATTTCATTACAGCCTATACATTTACGCATAGGTATCTTTTTTATAGTACTCACTCTATCACATCCTAAGTGGTTTATTCTTGGTGACACTAAGTCACATGGTTTTATGCAGCCGCGCATACAAAATAAGCATTTAAATTATATCTTGAAACAAGCTACACCTTGATACCATTTCTATTTTCGTAATTAGCAAAAACTATATTTCTCCCAAAGACTCTATTTGTTCACTGACTTCTTTTGCCTGTGATTCGCTCTTAATATCTATCTTAAAACCAGTAAGCCTTGCCGCAAGTCTTGCATTTTGCCCTTCTTTACCAATAGCCAATGACAATTGATAATCTGGAACTACTACATTTGCAGTCTTAGCATCCGCATCAGCTACTACTGATACTACTTTGGCCGGACTTAAAGCATTTTCAATTAATACAGCTGGGTTGTCACTCCAGTTAATTATATCAATCTTTTCACCTCGCAACTCATTCACAATTGCATTAACTCTGGCACCGTTTAATCCCACACATGCTCCCACAGGGTCAACATCCGGATTATTGGACCATACGGCAATCTTTGTTCTTGAGCCTGCCTCTCTTGAAATGCTCTTTATTTCAACAATTCCATCCTTTACCTCTGTGACTTCTGCTTCAAACAGCCTTTTCACCAACTCGGGATGAGTTCTTGATACTAAAATTTTAGGTCCTTTTGTTGCATCCTTCACTTCTAATATATAAAGCTTAATTCTTTCTGTTGGTTTAAACACTTCTCCTTTAACCTGCTCATTTTCATTCAGCATAGCATCTACCTTGCCAAGATTAATACTTACATTTTTGCCAACATATCTTTGGACAATACCTGTTACAACATCTTTTTCCTTTGCGTAATATTGATTAAATAATATCTTTCTCTCTTCCTCACGAATTTTCTGAAGAATTACGTTCTTTGCATTCTGCGTTGCTATACGACCAAATTCCTTAGATTGTATTTCAACGTTTACAATATCTCCTAGTTCATATTTGCTATCAATCAGCTTTGCATTTGCAAGACTTATTTCTATTACACTATCCTGCACTTCATCAACCACTGTCTTCTCAGCAAACACAGAAAATTTGCATGTATCTCTGTCTATATATACTTTTACGTTGTCCGCTTTTCCAAAATGGTTCTTGCAAGCTGTAATTAATGAATTTTCTATTGCTTCAATTAATGTATCCTTACTAATATCTTTTTCTTTCTCCAATATATTTAACGCTTCTAATAATTCATTGCTGTTGTTCATTGTTTTATCCTCCTGCTCCTTTTAAAAATCAAACGCAAGTCTTATTAATGCTATATCAGCTCTTGCTATATTCATTTCTGTTTCATCTTCAAATTCTAAAGTTACACTAGCTTTATCATATGACTTTAAAATTCCCATAAATTCTTTCTGCTTATCAATTGCTTTGTAAGTTCTTACTTCTACTTCCTCTCCAAGGCTTCTCTCAAAATCTCTTTCTTTCTTAAGTGGTCTGCCAAGTCCAGGTGAACTAACTTCTAAAATATATGCACCATCTATAAAATCCTCTCGATCCAAAATTTCTCCTAATGCCCGGCTTACTACCTCACAATCATCTACTGTTATTCCACCCTCTTTATCTATATAGGCTCTTAAATACCAATTAGAACCTTCTTTTACATACTCTACATCAACAAGTTCATATTTATTTACCTTGATTATAGGCATCAGTATTTCTTCTACTCTTCTTTCATATTCTTCTCTCTTTGACATAGTACACCACCTTTCTATAACCATTAAATAAGAGTGGACTCACGCCCACTCTTATTCCTGTCAATTCATATCATACTCATTATAACACCATATTTATACAATTACAAGGGTTTTTAATTTATTTATATAATATTAAGCTTTATGTAAAACTAAGTGTATGGGTTATGAAGCAACTTCTACCTATTCGCATATTGTGCCTCCTGCACAGAGTGGTTTCTATATCATAGAAATCAAAACTTTTATGCGTTACCACAACAAGGTCTTTCCCATGAAATAAAAAACACTTAAAACCTATGTAGTATAGATTCTAAGCATCCTTGGGTTGGGCTATTCTTTCAAATAGTCAGTAGCTCGTAGGGGAATCGAACCCCTGTTTCTGCCGTGAGAGGGCAGCGTCTTAACCGCTTGACCAACGAGCCACATACAGTGTCTCTGAATGACACTTGTATATAATATAATAAAACTTTACAAAAAGCAAGTACTATTTTCATTTTTTTTAAAATTAGGCTTTTATCATTTTTTTTGCTACTTTTTCAAATATCTTTTCTTCTACAAACGGAAGTGCCATGGAAGAATTCAAAAGATCAGCCAAAATGAATATAGTGGCTCTTTTTAAACCCGTTATCTTTGACATACATGTTTCATTCATTTGAATATGTTGTATCTTCTCATATCGAATTGATAAACAAGTCTTATTAAAAATACCCCTTGATATAATTAAATATTTCTCTCCAACATAATATCCAACTGTATAGTAGGAAAAAATATAGCCCACCACGATTATAATAAAAAAACTGCCAAGCGCCACCCACTCGATCCAACTTGGTATAGCTACAAAATAGTTAATAATTAAAAGTATAATCACAGAAACTATTAATTCAACCAGTATGTTAAAAGCTATATGCAGACGATACTTAGTTGATTGCTTTTCGATTGGTTTTTCAACGAAATCTTCAAATTCGGGCAAAAGAACAGCCATATACATCTTAACCTCTTCCTTTGTACAAGAAAGCAAAAGACTGGAACTTTCATTTTTTTCATCTCCCGTCCCAATATTAATCGCTTCAACCTGATATCTTCCAAAAATCCTTGAAAAGAATGGTTGTATTACTCTAATACCATTAATCTTATCTACCGGAATCGTAAGCATATTCTTACGCAATAACCCATAATCAAGCTGAATGCGTTCACCCTTTCGTCTCACCTTAAAGCCATAAAATTTAAAGAATCCTATAGACAAAGTGTATATTGCTGATATTATTGCAATTAATATAGCTGCCAACCCACCCAGTGCATCTTTAACAAGATCATGAATAGTATAATTGGTTTCACCATATCTCACCAGAAAGAAAGCTCCAACAACTCCTCCAATTAGAAAAAGAACGCTAAAAATATTCGCTGTATAAAAGCAATTCATAACAATACTTTTTAAAGAATATGCAACGTCAAAATCATTGTCTTCGATTTCTAATAAATCTGTTACCTCTACTTGTCCCATCAAAGACATAATTTCTCTTTTAAATTCAATTGCCTTTAGCTTAGAAAATACTATTTTTATGTCAGTTTTATCAGCCAATGCAGAACTATTTGTGTCTATTTTAATCTTATACGTTCCTATTAAGCGTTCAAATAAAGATTGCTCCATATCAATATTTGATATATTACTAATTGTATATGTATTTTTACTTTTGTTTAATGTATTTCGTTCCACAATAAGCAGACCTCTTTCAAGGCATATCGTAGTTTTATACCAGCGATTCAAATGAAACAGTAATACAATAAAAAACAAAAATAGAACTATCCCAAATCCAACAAAATAGGCTCTTACTTCCATTTGAAACAGATCCGAAATATTATCTATAATATTATCTAATTGTGCTAACACAATTGCAAATAAAACACCTAGTAGTCTGCCGGCATTTTCTAAAACAATGCTGATATGACACCTCATTTTATTTTGTTCCATTTTAAATCTCCCTGATGTCATTGGTTTTAAGTTGATTATATAATTTCTTTTTTAATGCAACCGCATTAATACGTTTTTGTAATGCTTCTACAATAAATTCTGCCTGCCTATCTTCTAAATATTTAATTGGAATTGTACTTCCTGCCGTAGTTACCTTTACTTCTGCCAAACCAAAAAGGTGATTGACAGGTCCTTTACTAATCTCAATATTATGCAATCGTTCAATTGGGACAATATGCCGTTCTATACAGACGAATCCTTCCTTCACATCTATACATTCATCATTAATTAGATAGGCATATCTGTTGTAACGAATCGGAGGTCCTACTATAAAATTAAGTATTAACAACCCATCTATCCCAAATATCATATATCGAACAATCGTAAAATCCCTAGGAATTACTAAATGCAGTAAAATCGTCAAACTAAATACTGCAATTAGCGTTCCTATCAAGGAAGCTACATACATACTTCCTATTGCTTTTTTACTTAATTTTTCATAAATCATTATAAATCTCCCATTATCTTTTAACTATATTCATCTAATATCCTACAGCTAACACTTATGGCAGCAACATTAAAAAACTTCTTTGAATATCATTTGTCTGTGCAAGCATTGCCTGATTAACTTGTATTAATATATTGTTTTTGGCAAATTGAACCATAGCCGCTGCAATATCCGTATCTCTGATTCGACTTTCTGCTGCCTGTAGATTCTCTGCCTGATTATCATTATTTGAAATTGTATATTCCAGGCGATTCCCATACGCGCCAATTTTAGAACGTATCTTTGATACATTCTTTATTGCAGTGTCATAAATGTCTGTAGCCTTTGATGCGTCCTCATGATTTGAAACATCAACACCTTCAATTCCCAAGTCAGAAGCCTTTGCACCATTAATTTTCAAATTAATCGACTGCCCCTCATTTGCTCCAACCTGAAGATTCAACCCTTTTGTATTGTCTCCGATGCTTCCATCAAGTATATTCTTTTTATTAAACTGTGTACTTGAAGCCGTTCTGCTAATCTCACTTGTTAATGCATCAATTTCTTCTTGTATCGACTGCCTGTCAATTGTCTGATTTGTGTCATTTGCTGCTTTTACCGATAGCTCTCTCATTCTTTGCAACATGCTTTGAATGCTCTCAAGTGCAGAATCCGCAGTCTGTACAAGTGAAATTCCATCCTCCGCATTATTCGAGGCTTGATTTAATGCTCTTATCTGTGCTCTCATTTTCTCTGATATGCACAATCCTGCCGCATCATCTGCCGCACTATTAATCCTATATCCACTTGACAATTGTTTTATAATTTGTGCCTGATTATGCAAAACCTTACCTAAATTTCTTGTGATGTTCATTGACATCATATTATGCTGAAGTACCATAACTCATCTCCCTTTCAAGTGATCCTTAATTAAAAGTATTACCCTACTAATCCTAAGTATATCACAATATATGGAAGAAAAAAAGAGTGCATACAGCACTCTTTACAATACTTTGTTTAGAAAATCTATCGTTCTTGAATTTTGAGGGTTGTTAAATATCTCCTCCGGTTTTCCTTCCTCAACTATATATCCACCATCCATAAATATTACTCTATTTGACACTTCTCTTGCAAAGCCCATTTCATGTGTCACTACTACCATAGTCATTCCATCTGCTGCAAGCTGTTTCATTACCTCAAGAACTTCTCCAACCATTTCTGGATCAAGTGCACTGGTTGGTTCATCAAATAACATAATATCAGGATTCATTGCTAGTGCTCTTGCAATAGCTACACGCTGCTTTTGCCCTCCTGAGAGCTTTGTAGGATATACATCTGCTTTATCTTCAAGTCCAACCCTTTTTAGTAATTCAAAAGCTTTTTTCTTGGCTTGTTCCTTATTACTTTTCTTAAGTTCTATGGGAGCAAGCATAATATTTTCAATAACTGTTAAATTAGGGAACAAGTTGAAATGTTGAAATACCATTCCGATATTTTCTCTTACTTTATTAATATCTGTTTGTTTATCCGTAATATCAAAACCGTCCACAATCACCGTTCCACCAGAGATCTTCTCTAATCGATTCAAACACCTTAGAAAAGTACTCTTCCCTGATCCTGATGGACCAATTAGACATACTACCTCACCCTCTGCAATCTCAACATTCATTCCCTTTAATACTTCCAAATGTCCAAAGCTTTTTACAAGACCATTGACACTAATTTTACTTGCCATAAGATATTCTCCTTTCTAATGCTTTAGCAATCTTAGAAAGAGTCGTAATAACAATTAAATACATAACCCCTATGATGGCCCACATCTTAAAAGTCTCATAATTTCTTGCAATTATAATACTTCCTGCTTTAGTAAGCTCTGGAAAACCTATCACAGATAAAATAGAGGTATCCTTTAGTGTAATAATAAACTGATTAATGATCGATGGAATCATTACTCGTATTGCCTGTGGAAGTACTACCCGTCTCATAGCTGTTCCATAAGGCAGCCCTAAACTCCTTGCCGCCTCCAACTGCCCCTTATCAATCGACTGAATGCCAGCTCTTACTATTTCTGCCATATAAGCACCTGCATTTAAGCTAAGAGAAATAATTCCTGCAATGAGTGCATCAAGCTTAATTCCTGTTGCCAACGGAATTCCAAAGTAAATAAAGAATGCTAATACAATTAATGGAACTCCTCTTATTGCATCAATATAAACATTTGCTACAACATGCATCCATTTCTTTTTTGAAACATTGAGCAATCCAAACAACAAACCAATCAATGATGCAAAAACTAATGACAATAACGTGAGCTCCAGGGTCTTACCCATTGCTGTCAACAATGTCATATAATTCTCTTTTAATAACCCAACTATCGACATATCACTACCTGCTTTCTAAATATAAATATACTTAAGTGATAACGCGTGCATCATCTGAAACACGTGTCATCCATTTAAGAATATTTGTATTGCTTTATTATTTTGTATATTTTTCTATAATCTCATCATAGGTTCCGTTCGCTTTAATGTTAGCCAGCCCTTTGTTAAACATTTCAAGTAATTCTGAATTTTTATCCTTAGATACTGCAAATCCATATGAGCTACCAGACTCTTTGATATCACCTGGCATCTGTAATTTAGCTCCTTGCTTAATGTTATAAGCCATTACCGGATAATCTTCAAAGCAAGCTACTGTATTTCCAACAATTACATCCTGATACATATTTGGCGAATCAGAAAATTCAGTTATTTCAAAACCATATTGCTCCATAATTGATTTAGCAAAATCGGCTCCCTTAGTTCCTGTTTTAACAGCAACCTTTTTACCTGACAAATCTTCATAAGAAGAAATATCAGAATCTATAGCTACAGCCATTGTAACATTTGACTCATAATAAGAATCAGAAAAATCATATTTCGCTTTTCTCTCTTCTGTGATTGACATGCCAGCTATCACACCATCAGCCTGTCCAGCCTCTACCGCAAGCAAAGCCGCATCAAATCCCAATGAATTAAGCTCATATTCAAATCCTTGATCCGTTGCTATTGCATCCAAAAGTTCAACATCAATTCCAACAAATTTATTACTTGCATCGGTAAACTCAAATGGAGCAAACACAGTATCTGTGGCTATAATATATTTATTTGAGTCACTGGTTGTTTCCTGTGAATTCTGCTCTGAAGCAGCAGATTCATTACTCTTGCTGCCTGAACACGCTGCTGTCAATGCCAAGGCCAAAGTTGTCATAAATAGTATCACGTTTTTAAATTTTTTCATATATTTCCTCCTTAGGTTCGTATCTGTGTTAAAATTATAGAGTTCAAAATTATTAACAAACAATTCCAAACTCTTCTCCATATATCAAGCCTATATACACTTTTATAACTTAAAACACATATAACAATATACCATAATGGTACTTTTCAGTCAAGAAAAAACAAAAAAGCGCACATACAATATGTGCACTCTTTTAATTATTAAATACTAATTAGTTTGTTTTTGTCTCAGTTGTTGCGCCTGTTGTTTTGTCAGCAGCATTTGTATCTGTTGCGTCTTTACCTTCTTCTGTTGCTTCTACTTCTGTACTATCAGCATTTTCTTCTGTTGCTTCTACTTCTGTACCTTCTGTGCTTTTTTCATCTTCAGCTTTTGTATCTTCTTTAAGATCTTTTGCAGCATCCTTTGTAGCATCAGTAGTGCTTTCAGTTGATGTTCCAGTAGATGTTCCAGTAGATGTTCCAGTAGTAGATTCTGTTGAAGTTTCAGTGTTTGTATCAGTTGATGTAGTAGTATCTTTACTTCCACATGCTACAGCTGATAATGCTAATGTTGCAACTGCCATAATTGTTGCTAATTTCTTCATTGATTTTTTCATAATAAAAATCCTCCTAGATTCATATGGGTATATCCCTTTTATATGTAATGAGATATGATTTCATTTCATTCATATCTGAACACGAGAACAATTTACCACAGACACATTTCATAGTCAAATCTTTTTTATTTACACAAATTTTATTAAAAATCACAATATTTTTTACATTTTTACCCTTATTAAATTGTTTTATCATCATAAATTAAATAACAAGTTACTGTAAATTGTGAATTTTATTTGAACTCGTTTGTATATTTCGTATGATTTTTACTATTTTTATATTTAATTTTTGTTTAATATTATTTTGATTTTCAACGTTTTTTTGTGACTTATGCCCTGATCATAAGAAAAATGTCATATTTTCTTAAGTTTTTGCATAATAAATCTTAATATAATTGATAAACAACAAAATAAGCGATAGAATTAACTATTTAAATTCTTTCGCTTATTTTTATATTTAAGTAACGATTGGAATACAAATTACTAGTCTTTAATATAAAATTTATGTACGTAAGCAGAACTATAAGCCGGGTCATGTCTTGAATGATCATCTATCTAGGTTCTATGTCACCATAGAACTCAAGCGACCTACCTAAAGCCGGCGGGCAACCGTATGCTTATGTTCGGTCTTGCTTCGAATGGGGTTTACATATGCCTTTCCTGTTACCAGTAAAGCGGTAGTCTCTTACACTGCCCTTCCACCCTTACCGAAAATCTCGGCGGTATATTTCTGTTGCACTAGCCTTGGAGTCACCTCCACCAGACGTTATCTGGCATCCTGCCCTATGAAGCCCGGACTTTCCTCACCTGCGGTCTTTCGACACCTACAGCCGCGATCATCCATTCTACTTACGAAAAAATATTCTAACATAATATAACACAGGTTGCAACCATTTTATTTCATTAATCCAAATATATATTTTCTTTAGCCTTTAGAGCCAAATATAGCACTTCATTTACGGGTGTAGGTACATGATATTTCACTCCATATTCTATCACAGTTCCTGCAAAATAATCTATCTCTGTTTTTCTCATGGCTTCCACATCCTGAAGCATAGATGTTTTACCTTCCGGTGTGAAATTTAAAATTACTTCCTCAATATGTGTAATATCTTCCATTGTGATCTTTACATTTGCTGCCTTTGCCAATTCTAATACTTCCATCATGGCGTTTCTAAAAAGAGTAAACAATTCTTTATTTCTTCCAAAATATTTAAATTTAGCACCTGTGATTGCAGATGCTTGATTTACACCGACATTAAGCATCCATTTTCTCCATTGCATGCGTTTCATATCAGAATATACTTTTGCCTTGATACCCGCTTTTGTTAAATAGCAAAGTACATCCTCAACTTCCTTCGCCTTGACCGTATTGTCCTCGTATCCAAATTGTATAACTCCATCATCCGTATTAACAATTCCCTCTTCTGTTCGAATCGCATCTATTCCCATAGATAGACCTAGCATTATCTTTGCCTTTGGGTATGCCACACACAATCTGTCACTTGCAGTAATGCCATTTAGCAATGGCAATATAATTGTACCAACCTTTACTAAATTTTGAATATCTTCAATCGCCTGCTCTAAATCATAATTTTTAACTGCGATTATAATTAAATCCATTTTATGCTTTGTTTCAGAAGGTTCAATTAACTGAGGATAATATGTCATTTGATTTACTTTAATACCATTTTGCTCAATACGTTTTTTACGGCTGTCTCCTGCAACTACATAAAATTCCATACCATAAGTATTATGTAAATGCATTGCATATACTCCTCCAACAGCACCCGTTCCTATTAATGCAGCATTTCGAATCGACATGATTTATTCCTTTCTACTAAATCTATACATGAAAACAGCTTCCTCCTACAAATTCTCTAAGAATCGAATTTTTAGGAATCTCATCACTTCCAATTGCCAGAAAATAGTCTAAAAATTTCAGTAATCGCTTTGCTTCAAGATACTCCGGCTCATTTTTATCAATGCCAAAGAGCAAAGGCTCTGCATACATTTTCAATACAGCCAATTCATAGATTAAAGCAGAGTTAAACATAACATCAGCTTCTTCTTGATATGGAAAGATATTTTTTTCCTCACCACGCCTTACCGAATACCACATATCAATTGTCTGTTTTGCATTAATTCCTCTGGTTCTTGCATCTCGAACCATTCTTCTTATTAATCTGCCATCGGTACTGGGAATTCTATTATGTTCATCAATATTTAGCTGGGTAAGTGCACTGATATAAATTTTATATTTATTTTCTCTTGGAAGAGCATAAGATAATTGATCATTCAAGCAATGTATTCCTTCAATTACCAACACATCATCCTTACCTAATTGTTTATAATTTCCTCTGTATTCTCTCTTCCCTGTTTTAAAATTATAAACTGGTAATTCAATTTTTTCTCCTTTAAGCAGTGCAGTCATATCTCGATTAAATAACTCAACATCAATTGCCTCTAAGGCTTCAAAATCATATTTTCCAAATTCATCCCTTTTTACCTCTTCCCGATTAATAAAATAGTCATCAACCGGAATAGGATGAGGCTTTAAACCAATGGCACGAAGCTGAATTGATAACCTGTGTGAAAAAGTAGTCTTACCTGAAGAAGATGGTCCGGCAATCATAACAAATTTAATCTTGGGATTATTCGCAATATTTTGTGCTATTTCTACGATTTTCTTCTCCTGTAAAGCCTCCTGAACTAATATTAATTCACTTGCAGTACTAGAAACAATCTGATCATTTAAAGCACCAACAGTTCCAATTTCCAGCATATCTCCCCATTTTGTGGATTCCTTTTGAACCTCAAACAACTTTTCCTGAGGCTCAAAAGGTGGCACTACGCTAGGTTCTTTGCTTGTCGGCAACTGTAATACAAAACCGTCTTTATATAGATATAATTCAAAATATTTAATTACTCCAATGTTTTGAACCATAAATCCATAAAAATAATCTTCAAAATGATCCAAACTATATATATTTACCTTGGAAGGCCTTCTATATTTGAAAAGCCTTTCTTTATCTGTCATACCATATTTATTAAACAATCTGATCGCATCTTCCGTGTGAATTGATCTTTTTATCACCGGCAATTTAAGTACTGCAATTTCGCGCATTTTACTTTTCACTTTTTCAATAAAAATCTCGTCCACTGTAACATTTCCATCAATCGTAAAGTAATAACCTTTGCTTACTGAATAATGAATTTTCACATTACTAATCTTATTCTTGCCCGCAACTTCATATACAGCCTTTAGTAATAAAAGAGTTGCACTTCTTCGATATGTCATATTGCCAACTGTATCCTTTATTGTTACAAATGATATTGTACATGGCTCCTTTAATTTTTTATGAAGCTCTCTTAACCTATTATCTACCGTAACTAACACAATTTCATATTCATAGTGGCTTTGATATTCTTCTGCTATTATGCTAAAGGCAGTGCCATACGGATACTCCTTTTCTTCTCCGTCAATTAATACCTTAATGTTCTCATTTTCCATGCTGATACCTCCTTTTATACCTATAGTATTCGAAAGGGACTACTGATTTCTTCTGCAAACACTTCGATCTCATCAATTCGGCTATTAAAGTAATCTTGCATATATTTCACAAAAATATGCTCTATTCCATAATGCCCGGCATCAATAATAATAAGTCCTTGTGCCACTGCATCAATCCCTTCATGATGACCAATATCACCTGTTATCATAACATCTGCTTGTGATTGTATTGTGTTTTGAATATAGCTTTTTCCCGATCCTGGCAATACAGCAACCCTTTTTATTTTTGCATTACAATCTCCAAATACTTTAACGGATTCGATTGTGAAAACTTCTTTCACATACTGGCATAAATCATTTACAGTCATTTCATTTGGCAGACATCCCACCTTACCGATTCCGTGTGTTTCATCTGTCTTTTCTAATATTTCTAAATTTGTAAGCTTCAAATATTCTGCTGCCAAATCTGCCATTACAGAAACATCAAAGTTTGTATGCATGGCATAATAGATCATATCAGCCTTAATCAGCTTAATGATTCTTCGACCAATAAAATCGTCCCCTGTCATACTTTTTATGGGGTTAAAAATAAGAGGATGATGTGTCAAAAGCAAATCAGCCTGATTGCTGATAGCAGCCTCAATAACCTCGTCAGTTGCATCAAGTGCAATATATACTCTTTTAATTTCTCTTGTACGTGTTCCTACCAACAAGCCTACATTATCCCATGCCTCTGCCATAGAAAGTGGTGCAATCTGCTCTAAAAATTCTATTAATTGATTACACTTCATAAAAGCTCATAGCCTCCTTAATATATTTTATTTCTTGTTTAATTTCATTGCTACGAGTCAAGGCACTTTGTTGATTATTTGCTAAAAGCTTATCTAAAATGCTTATATATGTTTGCAATTCCTTATGCAAAAAATGTTTTAATACTTCATTTCTGCTCTCTAATAAACCTTTTCCATACTTATAAAATACAGTTCGATCATAGTCTATGCAAACTCCCTTAATTGCTTTCATCATTGGATAGAATTTGCCTTCCTCTTCTATCATATGCTCCTGAGTAATTGTATATTTTTCACGAATCAGAAACCGTCTAACCTGCTCAATTTCCGACTGTGGCTGTAAAATAAATTCTTTAAAATGCGGCAATACTTGTTCCCCATTAGTTATAATATGAATAACCAGCCCGCCTCCCATTCCAGCAATAACAAGAGTATCTCCCTCTCCCTGTTTTAAAGCTGCCACACCATCTGAGAGCCTAGTTTCTATATGTCCTTCTAAATTATGCTCTCCAATATGCTCTTTTGCCCTTTGAATTGGTCCTTGATTGATATCCAAAGCAATTGCAGAAGGTATTTGCCCTTTTTCTATTAAATAAATTGGCAAATACCCATGATCTGTTCCTACATCTACTAATCTGTTCCCTTTACTTACCATATCTGCGACAGCAGATAATCGATTTGATAGTTGCATGTTACCTCCAAAACAAACCTATTTGACTGCATCGATTATACGTACAGTCCCTATTATTCTAAATAATCCTTTAATTTACGACTTCTGCTTGGGTGTCTCAGCTTTCGAAGAGCCTTAGCTTCAATCTGTCTAATTCTTTCTCTTGTTACATTAAATTCTTTTCCTACCTCTTCCAAGGTCCTGGCACGCCCATCATCCAATCCGAAACGAAGTCTTAGTACTTTCTGTTCACGTTCGGTTAAAGTATCAAGTACTTCAACTAGTTGTTCCTTTAAAAGAGTAAAGGCTGCTGCATCAGCAGGAACCGGAATATTTTCATCCTGAATAAAATCTCCCAGATGACTATCCTCCTCTTCGCCAATCGGAGTTTCCAAAGAAACTGGTTCCTGTGAAATTTTAAGAATTTCTCTTACTCTCTCTACCGGAAGTCCCATTTCCTTTGAAATTTCCTCTGGTGACGGCTCACGTCCCATATCCTGTAACAGTTGTCTGGATACACGTATTAATTTATTAATGGTTTCGACCATATGAACCGGTATCCGAATTGTTCTGGCTTGATCTGCTATTGATCTTGTAATAGCCTGCCTGATCCACCACGTTGCATATGTACTGAACTTATACCCCTTTCTATAGTCAAACTTATCCACTGCCTTAATAAGACCAAGATTTCCTTCCTGAATTAAATCTAAAAACAACATTCCTCTGCCGACATATCGTTTTGCTATACTGACAACAAGTCTAAGATTTGCTTCAGCCAACCTCTTTTTTGCATCTTCATCTCCAATTTCCATTCTTTTTGCCAGCTCAATTTCTTCCTCTGCACTAAGAAGAGGTACTTTACCAATTTCCTTTAAGTACATTCTGACTGGGTCTTCTATACTAATCCCATCTGGAATCGTCAAATCCAATGTATCAATTTCCACCTCCTCTTCCAATAATAAAGGTTCCTCCTCATTCTGATCATCATCCTCAGTAATTCTTAATATATCAATATGATTTTGTTCAAGAACATCCAATACTTGTTCAAATTCTTCTGGTGATAATTCCATATCTTGAAAAAAGTCATTAATCTCTTTATATTCCAGCACATTTTTTTTCTTCTTTGCAAGTTCTAATAGTTCTTTCACCATATCGCTAAGTTTTATTATATTTTCTTGCATGCCTTTCACCCTTCTATAATCTTTTTATTCTAACCCTAATCCAAAGATATATGCAATGTTCTTAGCTTCTCTATCATTTTCTTTCCCTCTGTCAATCTTTGCATCTCCATAACGAAGTCCTTGGAGTTTAAATTAGAGCTTTTATAAATCAGACTATTTTCTTTAACCCTTACAATAGTTTCATGTAAAGCCTTTTCTTTATCACTTTTCGATTCTACAAATTTTGGCTTTGTGTTAAACAATGCAGCAACCAATTTGTGTTCTTCTTCGTCTGTAAAATGATTAATAATCTTAGCAGGATTGACCTCATTTTTTTCAAGCTGCTCAAATAGTATACAGGCTACCATATTATATAAGCTTTCTGTAAAATCATCAGGAGTAATATATTGCTTAATTTTATCATATAGGCCTTCCTCCTCAATTAAATATGTGATTAAAATTCTTTGTGACTTAAGCACTGCGTCATCCTTTGGCTTAGCATTATGAAAGTTTATCTTTTCCTTGTCCCTTACGGGCATTCCTCCTAACTTGATACCTACGCGATTGACTAACTGTCTTAAATTTTCATATCCTGTATGATATTTTTCTGCTACTGCTCCAATATAATTGTCTCTTGTTAAATCATCTTCAAATTCCAATACCTTTTTTGCTACCTCTTGAAAAAATTTACTTTTACTCTCTGGATCTTTCATATCATATCCATATTCCATTACTTCTAATTCAAACATAAAGCTACTCGTTGCATTTAAAATACGTTCTTCATAAGCAGTAGCTCCAAGGTTTTTAATAAATTCATCAGGATCTTTATACGGCTTCATATCTATTATTTTTACGCTCATACCAACATCTTTCAGAATCGGAATTGCTCTTTGTGCCGCCTTAATACCTGCACCATCGCTATCATACGTAATATACACCTGTTCTGTATAGCGCTTCATTAAATTGGCATGTCCCTCCGTTAGCGACGTTCCAAGCGATGCGACCGCATTGACAAATCCTGCCTGATGTAACGCAATCACATCCATATATCCTTCACATAATAATAAATAATTTTTTCTAGATGTTCTTGCAAAATTTAATCCATATAAATTTCTGCTTTTGTCAAAAACCTTTGTTTCTGGAGAATTTAAGTATTTCGGACTTCCTTCTCCCATAACTCTGCCACCAAATCCTATTACTTTGTTATTCACATCCATAATCGGAAAAATAACTCTATTCCAGAACTTATCGTACACTCCCTTTTTCTCATCTATATTAAACAATCCAGTTTGTTTTAATATTTCATCCGAATAGCCTTTATCCTTAAGAAACTGGTATAATTCATTACTATATTTACTAGAATAGCCAAGTCCGAATTTTTTAATCGTTTCATCACTTAATTCTCTAGTTGTTAAATAACCATAAGCTGCTTTACCAATCTCACTTTTTAACTGATAATAAAAATAATTGGCTGCCTGCTTATTAATTTCTAATATAGTTGTCTTTAAGTCCGCCTGTTTCCTAGCTTCGGCTGAATATTCTATTTCAGGTAATTCTACCCCTACTCTGTCCGCTAAATATTTAATTGCTTCTTGAAAAGTATAATTTTCGTACTCCATTACAAAGGTAAAAACATTTCCTCCGGCACCGCAGCCAAAACAATAATACATTTGTTTACTTTGTGAAACGGAAAATGAAGGAGATTTTTCATTATGAAACGGGCACAAGCCAAAATAGGAACTTCCTTTTCTTTGAAGCTTTACATAGTTAGATATCACATCTACGATATCATTTTTCATTCTCACTTCTTCTACTATATCCTCTGGGTAAAACATATCTGCTCCTCCGATAACCTATATAAAACTTAATATATTTTCCATGAATTAGGCATAAAATACTGAGCAAATCTTGACATTGCATATTGATCAGTCATTCCGGCAATATAATCACATACTACCCGCTCTACATTTTCATTTTTAATCTCTATCATATCTCTATATTCCTTTGACATATCCTGAGTATGCTTCATATAATAACCAAACAATTCAATTAACATACTCTTTGCCTTTATTTCCTCACTTTTGGCTTTCGGATTACGATATACATTTTCAAACATAAATTCTCTTAATTCTTTCATCGCTTTTTCTACTTCAAAAGACATAGTAATATCCGGCTTTGCATAGCTGTTTCTTACAATATCATGTATAATTGTATTTAAACGGTCTTTAGAAGAGGAACCTAATATTTTTCTATATTTCTTTGGTATATCTTCTTCTACTAATATATGCCCTCGAATAGCATCATCAATATCATGATTTATATAGGCTATTTTATCTGAAAGTCTAACTATTTTACCTTCGAGAGTAGAGGGTTTTCCATGTGTTGGATGGTTGAGAATTCCATCTCTTACTTCCTTTGTCAGGTTTAACCCCTCTCCCCCTTTTTCCAGTATCTCAACGACTCTTATGCTTTGTTCGTAATGCCTAAATCCCTGACTACAAACACTGTTAAGAGCACTTTCCCCTGCATGTCCAAATGGAGTATGTCCAAGATCATGCCCAAGAGCTATTGCTTCAACCAAATCCTCATTTAACCGAAGTGCTTTGGCAATGGTTCTCCCCGTTTGCGCTACCTCTAAAGTATGTGTAAGCCTTGTTCTGTAATGATCTCCCTCTGGTGATAAAAAAACCTGAGTTTTCTGTTTCAGCCGCCGAAAGGACTTGCAATGTAATATTCTGTCTCGATCTCTTTGATATACTGGTCTTATATCACACTGAGGCTCGTCCACATCTCTTCCTCTTGAGTTTTTGCTTAGTGCTGCGAATTCACTTAAATAATCAGACTCCCATTCTTCTAAGCTTTCCCTGATTGACATGATACTTCACCTATCTTTCTATATAAAAACTTATTTCACTGTGTACCGAATAAATAAAGCTCTATTATACAAAATTAATACTCTTATTATATATATTCTACAAAGAATTGCAAAATCCTTTCTTGTCTAACAAAAATAATTTATATATATTATTTGATTGGTTTTGTACTACTATTTAACTTTTTAAAATTGGGACTTATATCCTGACTTGAATTTTTAAGTTTATTTATATGTTGATTTACTTTCTTTTTAATATTAAATGGCTTTCCATTTATATCTATATAATCCATTTACTGAATTTAACCTCTCAATTCTATCTCTAATTATATCTTATATTTGTAAAACATTCCTCTTATTATAATTTAAGTGCATCAATCCGTCAATGTGTCAACTTTCCCATTAATTTTGAAATATTATTTTTAAAATCAAAAGAAAATGCAACTAATATCTTATATACTAGCTGCATTTTCTTTTATTGCCTATTCTAAGACAATTATATTCATTTATTGATATTATTATAAATTAGTTTAAAGTCAAATTATGATACAATTTCTCATATTCTTTTGCTGATGCTTTCCATGAAAAATCTTTTGCCATACCTCTGTCAATCACTTTATTCCACTCGCGTTTTCTATTGTAAAATATATGCATCGCATATTGGATTGTATGAAGCATTTCGTGCGCATTATAATTTGTAAAGCTAAACCCAGTTCCTGTACCCTCATACTCATTATAAGCCTCAACTGTATCCTTTAAGCCTCCTGTTTCCCTGACAATCGGTACAGTACCATATCTAAGACTCATTAGCTGGCTCAAACCGCAAGGTTCAAATAACGACGGCATCAAAAACGCATCGCATGACGCATATATCTTATGTGACATTTCTTCTGAATAAAAGATATTAGCAGATACTTTATTATGATATTTCCAATCAAAGTGGCGAAACATATTTTCATATTTTTCATCACCTGTTCCAAGTACTACCAATTGTACATCCAAAGAACATAGTTCATCCATAACATACGCTATCAAATCAAACCCTTTTTGATCTGTAAGTCTAGAGACAATGCCAAGCATAAATTTCTTAGGATTTACTTCCAAACCTAGCTCTTCTTGCAAGGCAATTTTGTTTTTAACCTTTTCTTTTCTAAAATTCTTGAGGTTATAATTTTTACTAATTAAACTGTCTGTTTCCGGATTATATTCATGGTAATCAATACCATTTACAATACCGGTAAGTACATTGGATCTAGCATTCATAAGTCCATCTAAATGTTCTCCATAAAAGCTTGTTTTAATCTCATTCGCATAAGTATGACTTACTGTAGTAATAGCGTCAGCATATACTAAGCCCCCCTTTAAAAGGTTGGCATCTCCGTAAGCCTCAAGCTTGTCAGGTGCAAAATAATACATAGACAATCCTGTTATATCTCTTGTTGTCTTTAAATCCCATATTCCTTGAAATTTTAAATTGTGTATGGTCATAATCGTTTTTATGCCTGAGAAAAATTCACTTTGATAAAACCTGTCTTTTAAATAGACTGGAACAAGACCTGTCTGCCAATCATGGCAATGAATGATATCAGGCTTAAATCCGATTAATGGTAAGGCAGATAATGCTGCTTTTGAAAAAAAAGTAAATTTTTCAATATCAGTAAACATCTCACCATACGGTTTATCGCCTGTCAGATAATATTCATTATCAATAAAATAAATCTTAATACCCTCATATTTCGTCTCCAGTATTCCAACATACTGATTTCTCCATGCCAAATCCATGTAAAAATGTGTTATGTATTTTAACTGGCTTTTAAACTTGTCTGATATACATAAGTATTTGGGTATCATTACTCTTACATCGAATTCTTTTTTATTAAAATATTTTGGCAAAGAACCTACTACATCTGCCAATCCCCCTGTTTTAATAAAAGGAACTGCCTCTGAAGCAACAAATAAAATATTCTTCATACTAATACCTCCAAGCCTTGTTTTCCTATTGAAGTTAAATCCCCAAGCAATAAACTTTCATGAACACCCCTGTAGGATTTGATACTTAATAGACATATTATACCTCAAAACAAGGAGTAATTAAAGTATTAAGGTATTTTAAATCCCATTAATTAACAAGGCTATCGTTTACTTTATACTCTAATCTTATTTTATCTGCTATTAAAGCTACGAACTCTGAATTAGTTGGTTTTCCTTTGCCCGTATTAACTGTGTAACCAAATAATGCATCAATGGTATCCATTTTCCCACGACTCCAAGCCACTTCAATTGCATGTCTAATTGCACGTTCTACTCTGCTTGGTGTTGTTTGATGCATTTTGGCAATTGTTGGATATAATATTTTAGTAATTGAATTAAGCATTTCCATATCATTTACCGACATAATAATCGCATCTCTTAAATACTGATAACCTTTTATATGAGCAGGAACTCCAATTTCATGTATAATATTTGTGACGTCAGACTCCAAATTTCTTGAAACATATTCCCTTTTATTTTCATATGCATTCACTTTTCTTACTTCCTGCACATGTTTCGTTGTATTTCTCTTGACATTTTTAATACGGTTTAAAACCATTGTATTATCAAAAGGTTTCATAATATAATAATTAGCCCCCAAGTTAAACGCATCTTCTGTTATTCCTTCTTGACCAACTGCTGTAATAACAATAAATGCAGGATGCTTCTTCATGGTAGTATCTCGATTCACTTTGTCCATAAGGCTTAACCCATCCATTTTAGGCATTATAATATCCAGTAAAACTACATCTGGTTCTTTCTCCTTAATGATATTGTATGCTTCTTCACCATTTCTAGCCTTTCCAACTACTTCTAATTCTGCATCATTACTTATTATTTCATCAAGTAAATCTACAACTCTCGAATTATCATCAGCAATAGCAACATTTAACTTACCCATTATAACTCCTCCTTAGATATTTGTTTCCCTTATAGTTCTTTTTTCGAAAAATTACTTGGCGCCATTCTTCATTTTTTTATAAAAAACTAATTGTATTATATAAATATTAATTTTGTTTAGCAACTCATATTTGTCGCACTTTTCGACACCTGATTTTGCGCTCAAGCAACACTTTACATATAATACAACCGATATATTTAGCATTTTCGTTCTATCTATTTTTATAGTATAAACTTATTATACGCTAATTCAAGAAATAATAACATATAATTTTTTCGACTTTATTCGACATTGTCTGACTCTATCATATTTTCAATAAATATGCCAAATCCTTTTGTCGAATCCTGAATAAAAACATGAGTTACAGCACCAATTATTTTATTATTTTGAATAATAGGACTTCCACTCATTCCCTGCACTATACCACCTGTAATTTTTAGAAGATTCTCATCTGTAACTTTTAGTACAATTCCTTTATTTACATTATTTTCTCCTGAATTTACTTCAATAATTTCAACATCATAATCTTTAACCTCTCCCTCAACATCACATCTGATATATGCCGGGCCTACCTTGATATCCTGCTTTAAGCCTACCTCCATACTACTGTTCTTAGTAAATTTTTGTAATAATTTGCTTGAAACCCCAAAAATGCCTTCCGTTGTATTACTTGTAATGTCACCTAAAATATTGGTTTTATTATAGTCTATGGTACCAGTCAATTCCCCCGGGATTCCTTTTTCGCCTTTTATAATTGAAACAATATTGGTTTGATACAAGTTTCCTGATTTCAACTCCATTAATGTACTGGTATCCACATCATTAATTCCGTGACCTAAAGCTCCAAATTTTCCATCTTCATTAATAAAAGTTAAAGTTCCTATTCCTTGTGTATTGTCTCTTACCCATATACCCAGCTTATATTCGTTTAAAGTAGTCTGTACTGGAGCAATTTTAATACCAATCATTTCTCCATTCCTCCGAATATTTAAGACAATATCCTCTGTTCCATATTCATTAATCAAATCAATAAGTTGGCTTTTATTATTAACTGAAATGCCATTTACTCCAACAATATAATCTCCCGATTTCACCAGCTTATAAGATGGTTCATAATTCAATCCGTCTATTGCACTTACTACACTTGTACCTATGATTAAAACACCATCCGTCTGAATATAAATTCCGATAGGTTCCCCACACGGTATCACATATTGCTTTTCTACTATATCAATTTTGATATTCTTCAAATTAATTAATCCAAATAACTTACATGCCATAATAAAACTTCCGCTGCTACCCGATTTTAGTGTAAATGGCTGCTGCATATTAATTTTAACTTGATTGGAGGGAATATTTGATTTTTCCATATCTGATACTTCTATTACACTTTTAATAAATCCATTCACTGGTAGTCCAAAATCAAATTGCTGTTCTTGATTTGCAACAATATTTATCTCATCTGGCAATGCTTTTTTAATAGAATGATATAATAAGCCAGCAATTACTGTAAAAAAAAGAAAAATAACCATCCATAATATTTTGTCTATATATTTGCTATTCTTCATAAATGCCCTCCGCTTAAATTATTCTCTAACAAATATCTTGCAACACGATATTTGACAAATTAATACAAAAAAAGAATATACTTAATATATATCCTTTTTTATTATCTGTTTTTATGAGATTTTAACACTAGGCATTTTTTGTACGAGTTGCCAATTCTTTCATTTCTTTTGCACTTTGAATAACTGTTTCTGTTATCTTTGCACCACCTAAAATTCTTGCAAGCTCCATAATTATTTCTTTTTTGTTTAATTTTCGAATGGATGTTATTGTTTTATTTTTATTAACAATTTTTTCTATCATAAAATGTGTATCTGCCATTGCAGCAATCTGAGGTAAGTGCGTAATGCATAATACCTGATGAGACTGGGCAATAAGTGCCATCTTCTCTGATACCCTTTGTGCCGTTCTTCCGCTGATTCCAACATCAATTTCGTCAAATATAAGTGTTCCTGTTTCATCTTTATCTGATAAAACGGTTTTTATTGCCAGCATAATTCTCGAAAGTTCCCCACCTGATGCAATTTTTCCTAATGGCTTAATTGGTTCTCCTGGATTTGTTGAAATCATAAACTCTATTTCGTCAAATCCATTTTGTGTATAATGGTTTAGCTTAATGAACTCTATTTCAAATTCTACATTCAAGAAATTAAGTTCAACCAGATTATCTTTTATTCTAAGTGCCAATTCTTTGGCAGATTTTTTTCTGATTAGAGACATTTTTTCAGAACATACTTTCAAATTATTTTCTGCAATCTGTATTTCTTGTTTCAGCTCTGCTTTAAATTGTTCATATTCTGTTAACTGCAAAAGTCTGTTTTCTTGTTTCTCTTTATATTGTAGTATTTCTTCTATGCTTTTACCATATTTTGCTTTTAAATTATTAATCAAATCCAACCTATTTTCAGTCTCTTCGAACTCCTCATCTGAAAATTCCAGTTCTGACATATAATCGGAGGTTTCTCGATTAAAATCATTTAACAAGGAATCAATATCACGTAGTTGTCCACATAAATCTTTTAATTTTTTATCATAATCCACAAGGGAAGATAATTCTTTCAACGCTTTTCCAATAAACTCTCCAGCCGATTGGATGCCGTCGTATCCTGTCAAAGCATAGATATCGGATACTCCTTCGACAATTTTTTTTGAATTAGACATTCTTTTATGTAATTTTTCCAGTTCTATATCTTCGTCTATTTTTAATCCAGCATTTTCAATTTCATTTACTTCAAACTCTGCAAATGAAATTTCTCTTGCTTTTTGTTCTTCATCCAATTCATATTCTTTTAGCTGTTTATTCAATTTTTCATAAGTATGAAAAGCCTTTGCTACCTCTTCCTTTACTTGCAACAACTTTTGCCTTGCAAATTCATCTAAAATAGATAAATGATTTTTTTTGTATAATAGGGATTGATGTTCATGCTGACCATGTATGTCAAGCAAAATCTCAGCAGCTTCCTTTACCGTCCCCACTGTCACTGTCTCACCGTTAATTTTACTAATGCTTCTAGCATTCATAAGCTTTCTTGAAATAATAATTTGTCCATCTTCTGCAACATCAATTCCTAGCTCTTTGATGAGTTCTTTTTGCCTTTTGGTATCTAGTTGAAAAATAAGCTCAATTAATGCATATTCCGAATTCTCTCTTATAATTTCTTTCGATACTTTTGCTCCCAGAGCAAGACTAATAGAACCTATAATAATAGACTTTCCTGCACCTGTTTCACCAGTAAGAATATTAAGGCCTTCGTCGAAATCCACTTCGCATTCATCAATCAGTGCCAAATTTTTTACATGTAAATTAAGTAACATATTTCCACTCCTTACGTATGTATGTCTCTCTCCACACACTTTTCAAGCAAGCATTCCTTGTCTTATTTACCTATAATTTTTCTCAGCTTATCCATTAAGACTAATATTTCTTCTTCGTTTCTTGTCGCACAAAAAATGGTATCATCACCTGCTACGCATCCCAATACTTCTTTGAACTGCATTGAATCTAACGCCGCTGCTACCGCCATCGCCATACCTGAAACTGTCTTAATTACTAAAATATTAGAAGCCTTTGTCATATTAATAAAGCCATCTTGAAGCACTCTTATAAATTTTTCACTCATCCAGCCTTCCTGACTTTGTAAAACTACGTATTTTTGTCTGTTGCCATCCGTTGCAACCTTAGTAAGCTTAAGTTCTCTAATATCTCTTGATACAGTAGCCTGAGTCACATTAAAGCCTGAATCGTTCAACTTATCTGCCAATTCTTCTTGTGTTTCAATATCATATTTACTAATTAATTCCACAATTTTGGTATGTCGTTCAATTTTCATATATCTACTCCTATCTAATATCTCCCATTTTATTTCTCAATGCTTCCAAAAAGCTGATTTTACTTAATTTAATAATCTGTGTGCTCTTTGTTGATCTGGTTATTTCTATATAATCACCAGTTTCCATTTTAACACTGGTGTCTCCATCAAATGTCGCAAGTACTGTCTCTATATCCTTTTTTCTTCCAGGGCCAATTTTTACGATAACCCTATCATTCGCAGACAAAACAATACTTTTTGAGTTAAGTGTATGAGAGCATATCGGCGTCACTGTTAAGATATCTGCCTTAGGATCCACAATCGGTCCACCTGCTGACAAATTATAGCCTGTTGAGCCGGTAGGAGTCGATATAATAATTCCATCTGCACTGTATGACACTAAATATTCTCCATTTACATAAATATCATAGTGAATAATACGAAGTTTTCCTTCTCTGTTTATAACAATATCATTTAGTGATCTATTTTGGAAAGTAGATTTCTTCTTATGAAATACTTCTCCTTTCAGCATTAATCTCTCTTCAATCACATAATCATTACGAATCAATTTGTCCAAAGCCGGTATAACATTATTTTTTTCAATTTCTGTTAGATATCCTAACGTTCCTAAATTTACTCCCAATAGCGGAATCTGTTTGTCAGCTACATCCCTTGCAGCCTGGATTAAGGTGCCGTCCCCACCTAATACTATGATACACTCTATATCATCTGGTATCAATCTTGCATCAGTAAACATATAATCACCAGAATGTTCTTTTAAGCTTTCTTCTTGTATGATACACTCTTTCCCATGTGCAAGCAAATAATCTTGAATAGACTTTGTCAAGGTAAGCCCCTCATCCTTTTGGTGATTTGTAATTATGTAAAATTTATTCAAAATGATACCTCCTATAGAGTTTCATGTGCCAAATTAACAATTGTTGTCGGCTCAACTTTTATTTCATGATATAGCTGATTATTATTATGGTTTTGAAGATATAATAAATATTCAATGTTTCCTTCCGGACCTTTAATCGGTGAGAACTCTAAATTTAGTATCTCAAACCCGATACTGACTGCATATGCAATCACTTTATCTATTACTTCAATATGGACACTTTTTTCTCTTACTACTCCCTTTTTTCCTACTTTTTCTCTTCCTGCTTCAAACTGAGGCTTAATAAGACAGACAATCTGCCCTTCCTCTGACAATAGGTTTTTCACTGGAAGCAATACCTTGGTTAAGGATATAAAAGATACATCAATGGAGGAAAAATCAATTCTATCCGCAACATCTTCCGGTGTAACATATCGAATATTTGTTTTTTCCATACAGACAACACGTTCATCTTGTCTTAGCTTCCAGTCAAGTTGTCCATGTCCTACGTCAACTGCATATACTTTAATCGCTTCGTTTTGTAGCATACAATCTGTGAAACCGCCTGTGGAGGAACCTACGTCCATACATATTTTACCACTTACATTAACGCCAAAATGATTCATGGCCTTCTCAAGCTTTAGACCGCCGCGGCTGACATATTTAAGAGTATTCCCTTTCACAACAATTTCAACCTTGTCATCAAAAGCTGAGCCTGCTTTATCTTCTCTTTCCCCATTTACAAATACATTGCCGGACATAATAATCGCCTTAGCTTTCTCTCTGGAAGCAGCCAATCCTCTGTTTACTAATAATACATCTAAGCGTTCTTTCATTTCTAACTATCACCTTTATTAATGCCTTCCTAAACTTTTACAAATTGACATAAGCTGCAATGATTTTCTTGACAATAGACTCTCTGTCAATACCAACTTCTTTTTTTAGTATCTCCACATTGCCATGTTCTACATATTCATCAGGAATTGCAATGATTAATACTCTGGTCTGTATACCGCACTCAGACATAAGCTGTAATACCTTTTCTCCAAAACCACCATTTTTTACATTTTCCTCTAATGTAACAATCAACTTATGATCTTTGACTAACTCTAATATTGCTTCCTCATCAATCGGTTTAACAAATCTTGCATTTACCAAACTGCAATTGTAACTAATTTCCTTTAAATCCTCTCTCACTTCATTCGCTGTTTTTACCATACTTCCTACTGCTACCAATGCAATATCAGATTCATCAAAAATCACTTCACTTCTTCCATACGCTAATGGTGCACGGTAATTTCTCAAACCATCATAGGCTTCTCCTCTTGGATAGCGAATTGCTATGGGTCCGTCAAAGTCCACAGCAAATTTTAGCATATCTGATAACTCCCATTTATTTTTGGGCGCTATGATATTCATATTTGGTATACTGGATAAATAGGATATATCAAACAGTCCCTGATGTGTTTCTCCATCACTTCCCACCAAACCGGAGCGGTCAATTGCAAATATAACATGTAGATTTTGGATACATACGTCGTGTAATATCTGGTCATATGCTCTTTGTAGGAATGATGAATATACCGCGAAAATAGGCTTTAATCCTTCCGCTGCCAATCCGGCTGCAAAAGTAACTGCATGCTCTTCTGCAATTCCTACGTCGAAAAACCGCTCTGGAAACATATTTTTAAAACGTTTCAGCCCTGTTCCATCCGGCATTGCCGCTGTAATTGCAACCACCTTTTTATCCCTATCTCCTAATTTTCTCATTACCGTAGAAAATATATCAGAGTAATTTGCCTTTGCCCTTTTACAGGTTGGCAGCCCTGTCTCAATTTCAAACGGTTCCGCTCCATGAAATCTAGCCGGATGTCTTTCTGCCGGAGAATATCCCTGCCCCTTGTTAGTCTTTATATGGACAATTACTGCTTGATTGAGCTTTTTTGCCTCGCCAAGAGCTTTAACCATCTTTTCTATATTATGCCCATCAACCGGTCCTAGATAAGTAATCCCCATATTTTCAAAAAGCATTCCGGGAATCACAAGCTGCTTAATTCCGTTCTTAGTTTTTCGTATCTGACCTACTACCTTTTCTCCATAAATTGGAATTTTGGACAGCGTATCATATACACCAGTTTTTAAATCTGTATAAGCATCCGCCGTTCTTATATTATTCAAATATTGCGATATTGCACCTACATTTTCAGATATAGACATATTATTATCATTTAATACAATAATAAAATTTCGATTCAGGCGGGCAGCATTATTAAGAGCTTCATATGCCATACCACCAGTTAATGCTCCATCTCCGATAATGGATACTACGTAGTTATCTTTCTCAAGGATTTGGCTGGCCTGAACCAAACCAAGACCCGCTGAAATTGAGGTAGAGCTATGTCCTGTATCAAAGCAGTCACATGCGCTCTCTGTTCTCTTAGGGAATCCACTTAATCCACCATACTTTCTTAATTCATCAAATCCGGCTTTTCTTCCTGTCAAAATTTTATGTGTATAGGATTGATGTCCGACATCCCATACCAATTTATCCTTTGGAAGATTAAAAGCCAAATGGAGAGCCATTGTTAATTCTACTACTCCAAGATTTGATGCCAAATGACCACCAGTAATGCTTATCTTATGAATTAAAAATTCTCTTATTTCCTCAGCCAATAGCTCCAACTCAACTGATGTTAATTTTTTTATATCATTTACATGATTTATTTTTTCTAAAATCATACAACATTATCCTCTATTTTTCTCTGGTTATAAGCATTTCAATCAGTTTATCTAAAAACATATTCTCAAAGTTTAAACCATTTAAAAGATCTCGTGCATTATTTGTAATTTTTTCAACATCTTCTTTTGCCTTATCAAGTCCTTCGATTGTGACATAAGTTATTTTATGATTCTTTTCGTCACTATGAATTGGTTTTCCAAGTACTTCCAGAGTGCTTGTTACATCCAATATATCGTCCTGAATCTGAAAGGCCAGTCCTACATTTTCTGCAATTTTTTCTACCTTGCCAATATCCTCTTGGCTAGCTCCTGCTAACACAGCGCCAATCATCATCGAGGCCTCTATCAAAGCTCCTGTCTTAAGCCGATAAATAAAGTCAAGAGTATCCCTTTCTATTTGCTTTCCATCATTTTCTATATCTACACTTTGCCCGCCAATCATACCAAAAGCTCCTGCTTTTACAGATAATAATCTGAGTGCTCTGGCAATTCTCTCATATTCTATACTAATATCAAAAGCTCTTGCTGCTGTTTCAAATGCTAAATTCAGTAAGCCATCTCCTGCTAAAATTCCCATTGCCTCACCGTATATGGCATGTGTAGTCTTTCTGCCTCGCCGATACTCGTCATTATCCATTGCAGGCAAATCATCATGCACTAAGGAATAAGTGTGTATCATCTCAATTGCCGCCATAAATGGTTTAATGACATCCTCTTTCCCCCCAAACAACCTATAGGTTTCCTGCATCAGCATTGGGCGAATGCGCTTTCCACCTGCCAATATGCTGTAGTTCATTGCCCCTAATACTGTCTTTTGAAAACCTGCTTCGTGAGGTAAATATTGTTTTATAATTGCTTCAATCTCATCAACATGATTTATTAATTCCTCTTTAAAATTCATTCAATTCACCATTGTCATCGATTTGCATTATTTGCTTTTCTACTGTATCTATTTTATCATTGCAGTATTTTAACAACTCCATACCTTTATGATACAGCTTAAACGAATCCTCCAGAATAATATCTCTGTCTTCCAGTTTTTCCAATATATTGTCCAAATCTTGAAAAGCTTCCTCAATTGTAACATTTTTCTTTGCCATTACAACTTCTCCTTTACTGCTTAATGAATCGATTTTCCTTTCTCGTTTCTTGTACCTGAGTCTTAATTTCTCCATTTGATATTTGAATTGTCAATAAATCACCTTGGTTTATTTTTTCAATATCATTAACAGTATTCCCATTATCGTCCGCAACATAAGCATAGCCTTGATTTAGCTTATTGATCGGTGATAAACCACTCATTTTCTCCATATAAATTTCAAGTTGATGACGTTTTAAGGAAATAATCTGCTTCATTGCCAAGCTTAATCGATTTTCCGCATCCATTGATATTTGACGCTTTTCCCGAATCTGATTGCTTGGACTTAATAATTGTAGCTTAAGTCTCATTCTATCAAGTTGATTCCTCTTATCCGTAATTATTCCCTTAAACGCAGTGTCGAAATTATGTTTATAATACAACAACTGTTCCACCAATGCATTGTATTCATAAACTGCAAGTTCCGCTGCCGCTGATGGTGTCGGTGCTCGTAAATCAGCTACATAATCAGCAATTGTTATATCCGTTTCGTGTCCGACAGCTGATATAATGGGGGTATTGCAATCGAAAATGGCTCTGGCAACTATCTCTTCATTAAAGGCCCATAAATCCTCGATTGAGCCGCCTCCGCGACCGACAATAATGACGTCCACTTTAGCCTTATCAAGCACCTCAATCCCCTTTACTATACTGGCCGGCGCACTTTCTCCCTGCACTAAGGCTGGATACAGTATAAGCTGAACATAGGGATTTCGTCTCAAAGAAATATGAATTATATCTCTGATTGCAGCCCCTGTTGGCGCTGTTACAATACCAATGCGGCTTACAAATCTTTTAATAGGCTGCTTATATTCATTGGCAAACATGCCCATTTCTTCTAATTCTTTTTTCAAATCTTCAAATTTTTGATATAAGAGTCCTGCACCATCTAAGATAATTTCTTTTGCATATAATTGGTATTTTCCATCTCGTTCGTACACATTTACACTTCCAAGGGCGATGACTCTTTGCCCTTCTTTCATTTGAAATGCCAAACCTTTTCTGGCTGTTGCAAACATAACACATGCCAGAGTTCCTGTCGCATCTTTTAAGGTGAAATAGATATGTCCCGTTGTATGATACTTGCAGTTTGACACTTCTCCCTTAATATATATCTTATTTAAAGCATAATCTTGTGTAAACATATTCTTAATATATGAATTTACCTGTCCCACACTATATACATTCTGCATAAAAATCTCCTAAGCAAGCTTTGCTAAAATTCCATTTACAAATGCGGACGAATCATCTCCGCCAAATTTCTTTGCAAGCTCAACTGCCTCATTAATTGCTACATTTACCGGTACTTCATCATCAAATTTCATCTCATAGACAGCTAAACGAATGATTGTTAAATCCACTTTACTCATTCGATTGGTCTTCCAGCCTTCTGCAATTTGATTAATAATTGAATCAATTTCGGGAAGCTTTGTACAAATATTTAAAAATTTGTCTCCGATATATGCTTTATCCGTTTCTCCAATAACCACCTTTTCTATATCTTCAAAGAATAATTTCATCTGATTTGACATTTCTGCCTCCTCATGAAACTCTATTCTAAACAGCAATTGAAAAATTTGCTCACGTAATTCTCGTCTTTTCACTTTTACACCATGCCTTCCTTAAACTCTAAAAGAGGATGTCTATCTTCAGACATCCTCTATCATATTAGACAATAAAAAGATTTATCTTGTTTTTTCCATATTGACTCCGGCTATTCTGATATTAACCTCAGACACATTAAGCCCTGTCATATTCTCAATAGCAGTCTTAACTCTTTCCTGTACCAATTCTGATGTCTTTGGTATACTATATCCATAATCTAAATTTAGCGCCAGTTCAACATTAACATTATTCTCAAAAACTTCTACTCTTACTCCTTTAGAAAGATTTTTCATACCTAGCTTACTAATCAATTCATTCGTAATATTTCCTGCCATAGAAGCTACTCCTTCTATTTCAGTTGCCGCAAGTCCCGCAATAATTGCCACTACTTCGTCTGCAATCTGTACTTCACCAATGTTACTGTCTGCATGTATCATATGAGTATTTCTACTGTTATCTTCCTTTTGCATAATTACAGCCTCCTAATAAAACATTTATTATAACGACAAAATAACTTTTGCTGTCATGAATTCACTATTGATAAGTTACATTATAAACAATTTTGCATACTTTTGCAAACTAAAACTAATGCTAATTTATGTTTTTCTTAAGTATATTGAATTGTCTTTCTAAAATAATTAAAATTTTTACAATATTTCAAATATAGTATTGCTTTTAACATAATTTGGTACTATAATAATCAACTGAAACTAATATTATTTAGATTGCTGCTAGTAAATAAATATTAAAAAGAAAGTGAGGTAAAATTATGATGAGCAAAGCAACAGAAACAGCCAATGTAACTTTAAATTTATACAGCGTGAATTATTGGTATAAAATTACCTCGATAATGCATATATAGTTAATATCGTCCAATATAAACTTATTATGCCGTGGTAGTGATTGCCACGGCTTTTCTTATGCTTATTATGACATAATATAAATATGTAACTAAGCAATCCTTGTGTTTGAAAATCCATGGTATCACTTCTTCGAATTATTCTTTTCCTCAAGTTCAGCAGACAATAAAAGCTCATGTTGACATCTCTTATTGTTTTGATGCAAAGAATATTTATTATCGATTCAATTTATACAGTTCACCTATGTATCGGAGGTAATGTATGAACTTGATTAACCAACAATTATTTGACACAATAAGCGAAAAATATTCTTGCAACGAATTATCTTCTTTGCCAAAATGGGCTAAGGATGAAAAGCTTTATAATTGTGAACCACCTACTAAAAAGAGTTTAAAAATAATAGAACTGTTCAAAATAAAGCACAAAATAAATAATGAAGATTAGTAAGAACTATTGTCTTCTACTACTAATCATATTATACTTAAAACTATTATGAATTAAGAGGAGAACAAATTATGGCATTTGATGGAATTGCAATCGCTAATCTTGTTTGTGAGTTAAAGGATAAACTGACAAACGGCAGAATATATAAAATAGCACAGCCTGAATCAGATGAACTGCTGCTTACAATAAAAGCGAATACCGGCCAGTACCGTATGCTGATTTCAGCCAGTGCCAGCCTGCCACTCATTTATTTGACAGAAAACAACAAACCAAGTCCTTTAACGGCTCCAAATTTTTGTATGCTGCTAAGAAAACACTTAAGCAATGGCCGAATTACCTGTGTTACTCAACCCGGTCTGGAGCGCATTATAAATTTTGAGGTTGAACACTTAAATGAATTAGGGGACTTATGTAAAAAATATCTGATTGTAGAAATTATGGGAAAACATAGTAATATTATTTTCTGTAATGATGACAATACTATCATTGATAGTATTAAGCATGTTTCTGCTAATATGAGTTCGGTTCGTGAGGTATTGCCCGGAAGAGATTATTTTATACCCAAAACACAGAATAAATCTGAACCTTTATCTGTTGATCAAGAAGAATTTAATCAAATTCTTTTTCATCAGCCACAGCCACTTGCAAAGGCAGTCTATTTAAGCTTTACAGGGATCAGTCCTGTGGCAGCCGAAGAAATTTGTTTCAGAGCCTCCATTGATTCGTGTAAACCTGCAAATGAACTGACAGAGAATGAGCAATTACATTTATATACTATTTTTTCTAATATCATGCAGGATATTAAAAACAATATATTCTATCCCAATATTGTTTTTAGAGGAAAGGAACCTATCGAATTTGCAAGTATAAAGCTAACTCACTATGAGGATATTAAAATGCTCAGCTATCCTGCAATCAGCAATGTACTAGAAACCTATTATGCATCAAAGAATACTCTGACACGAATACGACAAAAATCCTATGATTTGCGTCATGTAGTTCAAACTGCCCTAGAACGAAGTGTGAAAAAGTATGATTTGCAATTAAAGCAACTTAAGGATACCGAAAAGAGAGACAAATACAAAGTATATGGTGAGCTTCTTAATACCTATGGCTATAGCCTTGAGGAAGGAGCAAAGGAATTAGAGGCACTCAATTATTACACAAACGAATACATTAAGATTCCTCTGGACACTCAAATGACGTCAACGGAGAACGCCAAGAAGTATTTTGATAAATACAGTAAATTAAAACGTACCTTTGAAGCACTTAGTACCCTTACCAAGGAAACAAAAGATGAAATTGATCATTTGGAATCAATCAGTACCGCTTTGGATATTGCTTTATCCGAAGATGATTTGGTTCAATTAAAAGAAGAGCTAATGGATTATGGCTACGTCAAGCGAAAGGGTATGAGTAAAAAAGTAAAAATTAAAAGTAAACCATTTCATTATATTTCAAGTGATGGGTATCATATCTATGTAGGAAAAAATAATTTTCAAAATGAAGAACTGACCTTTAAACTCGCCACTGGAAATGATTGGTGGTTTCATGCCAAGGGTATTCCCGGCTCTCATGTTATTTTAAAATCAAATTCAGAACAAGTGCCTGACCGCGCATTTGAGGAAGCTGGCCGCCTTGCTGCCTATTATTCTAAAGGTCGTGACTCTGATAAGGTTGAAATTGATTATATCGAAAAGAAGCATGTTAAAAAACCAAGTGGCGCAAAGCCCGGTTTTGTCGTATACTATACTAACTATTCTCTTATAATTGACTCAGATATCAGCGGGATTGAGCTAATAAGTGATTAAGAGATTACTATACTATTATGAACTTAAGAATTTTTAATCAGCTAATAAAATTACAATTGACAAACTATCGTAGAATGCTATAATTGTTTAATACAGACTGTAAACATACTTTAGTGTCTGATAAATGATTTCAATAGCAGAAAGTGAAATCATTATGTAAATGATAAACACGTTGATGAGACGAGTAAAATGTCTAGGCATACAGAGAGAGATGTAATTGCTGGAAGCATCTTATGACAAAACATTTGAAAACTACCTCTGAGTGACTCTAATCCAGTCCGGTGATTCCGTTATCATCAAATTAAGCGGTATTGATTATATCAATACAATTAGGGTGGAACCGCGAGTCTATCTCGTCCCTTCTGTAGTAAAATGCAGAAGAGACGATTTTTTTATTCTATAGAAAAATACGTATAAATGTCAGTCGACTGGCATTTTTTTACCCTTTTCTGCATGACTCATAAATTGGATTTACATTATAATTTGAAAGGAGTATTTAAAATGAAAATTACACTTAAAGATGGTTCTTCAAAAGAATATGCCGATGCTATGTCAGTGATTGATATTGCAGCCGATATTAGTGAAGGTCTTGCCAGAATGGCATGTGCCGGAGAAATAAATGGAGAGGTTGTTGACCTTCGAACAATTGTTGACAATGATTGCGAGCTTAACATTCTCACTTTTAATGATGAACAGGGAAAGGCCGCTTATCGCCATACCACCTCTCATGTTTTAGCAGAAGCAGTTAAAAATCTTTATCCGGAGGCAAAGCTTGCAATCGGACCATCTATTGACACAGGCTTTTACTATGACTTTGAATCACAGCCTTTTACACGGGAAGATTTGGATGCAATTGAAAAAGAAATGAAATCAATTATCAAAAAAGGTGCTGATTTAGAAAAATTTACACTTCCTAGAGAAGAAGCCATTGCTTTCATGAGAGAAAGAAACGAACCATACAAGGTAGAATTAATCAAGGATTTACCCGAAGGAGAGACTCTTTCTTTTTACAGACAGGGTGAATTTGTTGATTTATGTGCTGGTCCTCATTTAATGAGTACAAAAACTATCAAGGCCTTTAAATTAATCTCTTCCTCCGGCGCTTACTGGAGGGGTAATGAGAAAAATAAAATGCTGACCAGAATTTACGGTTCTTCCTTTACTAAAAAAGCAGAATTGGATGAATACTTAGCACATTTGGAAGATATTAAAAAGCGTGACCATAATAAACTTGGTCGTGAAATGGAGCTTTTTACAACCGTGGATGTAATTGGTCAGGGACTTCCACTTTTAATGCCAAAGGGTGCCAAGATGATTCAGATTCTTCAAAGATGGATTGAAGATGAGGAGGAGAGACGTGGTTATGTAAGAACGAAAACACCTTTTATGGCTAAAAGTGACTTATATAAAATTTCCGGTCATTGGGATCATTACAAAGAAGGAATGTTTGTATTAGGTGATGAAGAAAAAGATAAGGAAGTATTCGCACTTCGTCCTATGACATGTCCATTCCAGTATTATGTATATAAGCAAAGCCAGAAATCATATCGTGATCTTCCGCTTCGTTATGGTGAAACTTCTACATTGTTTCGAAATGAGGATTCTGGAGAAATGCATGGTCTGACTCGTGTCCGCCAATTTACAATTTCAGAGGGACACTTAATTGTAAGACCGGATCAAATGGATGATGAATTTAAAGGCTGCCTTGATTTAGCAAGGTATTGTTTTAACACACTTGGATTGGCAGATGATGTAACCTATCGTTTATCCAAATGGGATCCAAATAATAAGGAAAAATACATTGGTGATGCTACCGTTTGGGAAGATACCCAACAAAGAATTCGCAATGTACTAAATGAACTAAATATTCAATTTACAGAAGTAGATGGTGAAGCTGCTTTCTATGGTCCTAAGGTTGATATTCAGGCAAAAAATGTATATGGTAAAGAAGATACTATGATTACTATCCAGTGGGATGCTTTACTTGCTGAACAATTTGATATGTACTATATAGATCAGAATGGTGAAAAAGTTCGTCCATATATAATCCACAGGACATCTCTTGGTTGCTATGAAAGAACCCTTGCATGGTTAATTGAAAAGTATGCCGGATTATTCCCAACCTGGTTATGCCCTGAGCAGGTTCGAATCCTTCCTATTTCTGAAAAGTATCACGCTTATGCAAATAAAGTTTCTGAGGAATTAAAGGCTAACCAAATTCTTTGCAGTGTTGATGAACGTGCAGAAAAAATAGGTTATAAAATAAGAGAGTCAAGACTTGATCGCGTACCTTATATGCTGGTAGTCGGTCAAAAGGAAGAAGAAGAATGTCTTGTATCGGTAAGAAGCCGCTATGAAGGCGATGAAGGTCAAAAGACACTTGATGATTTTATCAGTACAATATGTAAAGAAATCAGAACAAAGGAAATTCGTAAAATCAATATACAAGAAGAAACCAAATAGGCCTCGATCTAAGAAGTTCCTAATAATTTACGAATAAATTGAATAAAATTGTTAATAATACCTCCTGTATATATAAATTTCATTTCATATAAAGGAGGTATTATTATGCCATTACTCGATTGTAATGTTGTAGAATGTCAACACAACGACAGTAATCTTTGCAGTAAAAGCAATATCTGCGTAGGTGGTGAGCAGGCCTGTTCATCTGACTGCACATGCTGCGACAGCTTTCAGGAAAAACGTTTGGATTCCTATTCCAGTTCCACAGGGGAAGCTAGCAGACCAACCAGTGTTACCTGCGAAGCAACCAATTGTGCTTATAATGAAAAACAATTATGTGCGGCTAATCAAATAGGAATCAATGGTCACAATGCTAATGCTGCGGAACAGACGCAATGTGCAACCTTTAAGCCTAGATAAATCCAATAGGAACCACTTGTCATAATAAAACAAGTGGTTCCTATTGGATAAAAGGCACTTTTATTCTTCTTAATATTATCCTATTATATTTCTTTTTCACTTACTATACCATCCTCATCTATGACTGCATTCGTCGAAATTTCTGTCAGGTATTGGTAGATTTCTTTTTGATTATCCGCCTTATTTAAAATATAATTAGCGTCTGTTTTACAAGCTACCACTGAAAGTGAAAGATTGCTTTGTTCATTTATTTCAACTTTTAAAAATACGGTTTTTGATATCTGGCTTCCAAATACAAAATTCCCTAAACTATAAACAATCGGTTTTCCATTATAATACTCAATTCCCTGCAAGACATGTGGGTGTGCTCCTATCACAATATCTGCCCCTGCATCTATATATTTTTGAGCAAGCTGTCTTTGATAATCCTCTGGATATTCATTCTTTTCAATTCCCCAATGCACATAAACAATTACAAAATCACAACTGGAATCAGCATTTTTAATCTCTTGTTCAAGACCACTCGAATCGTAGGTTGAAAATACTCCTGATGAAGTTCCTGCTGCCCATCCTGGTTCGGGAATCACTCTGCTTGCTGCCAGAATACCTATTTTCTTGTCATTTATGTCAAATTCTTTAAGTGCCTTTGCTTCATCATAGTTATTTCCCGCACCAACGTACTGAATTTGTGCATCATCTAACGTTTCAAAGGTGTCTGTTAAAGCATCACGCCCATAATCTAAAATATGATTATTGGCCAACGTTACAATGTCTATTCCTAAATCTTTAAAAACCTGTACTCTTTCCGGTTCTATACGAAACGTAAACTGCTTATCTTCCATTGCAGTTCCTCTATTGCTAAAGGGAAATTCCTCATTTACCATTGTTAAATCTGCATCTACCATTTCTTGTACAATATCAGAAGCTAAAATTCCATTAATTCCACTACTATCATATTGCGATAGTAAATAACCAGTCAGAAGAATATCTCCGGTAAATAAAAGATTTGTTTCTTTTACCTGTGGTATTTCCTCTTGAACTGGCTCCTCACTCTCTGATACTGTTTCCTGTATTTGGCTGCTCTCCTGGATTACTTCAGAATCTTCGGCCTTTTGTTCTTCTTGCTCCTTTAATTCATTTGTAACTTTTTCAGATGAAACGGAAACAGTCTGACTCTTAATATAATTCAAAACTTCTACTCTATATTTAATACCTAAAATAATAAGTAGAATCAATAAAATCCCTATACTCATTTCTAAAATATGAATCAGTACTCTTTTCATAAATCGACACATTCCTTTCTTTTCCTTAAAATTATTATACTTTTTACCAGAGATTATGTAAATAGCTAAATTACTTCTATGTTATTTAGGTAATTTGTAGAAGCGTAAGCTGCACAAAGAAATTAAGTATCATAAGAAATTGGAGAGTATATTATGACATAAAATTACGCTGCTCACAATTATATATGATGAGCAGCGTGTATATATTGTTATTATTATATTAAATCTTTTAAGCAACACAATGATATTTCTTAATGACTATTTCCTTTTCAAATAAATTAATAATAGCTCCTACTACCTGATATGCCAAATTTACAATATATCTGCAATCTTCCTGAACGGAACGTTTAAACCTCAAATACTCCTCATGAGCTTCTGTTATAAACTGAAACAGCGCTTCAAGAGAATCAAATCGAATCATCTTTTCTATATTTTTTTGAGCTTCTCCGCTTTTAATATACTCTCGTAACCCTATTTTCAAATGCTTTTCATAAATACAATGATCCCTTAGAGAACCGTTATAATTAACATTATGTGGAAAGGTAAAATAATCCGCAATATAATGTATTACTTGTCCTAAGTCTCTAAAATATGCTCTTTCGTTATTCAAATTAATATCACTTGCAAGAGTTAACCTTTGCATATCTTGTTTCAATTTATCAAATGTACTGCCAAATTCATGTTTTGTTGTTAAAAATGTTGGCTTACAGTCAGGTAAAATATTGCCTAAATAAAATGCTTTTTTATGCTTTAATAAATCTTGCCTATCTATACTGCTTACAATATAACGTGCTAAAGAAATATGGGATTTTTTTCTCACTTCATTCTCCTTATAAACAATGAAACTGTTATTGTTATCGTTTTACTACTAGATAAGCAATTAAACGATATGTCTTTTGTACTAGTGTTCCTTAATAATCCCATTTTATTCTTTTAAAGCCAAAATATCAAGAACATTTATATGAACATTTGATGAACTGTAACAATTACTCTAAAAACTCTTTAAGCTTGCGGCTTCTATTAGGATGTCTAAGCTTACGCAAAGCTTTTGCTTCTATCTGCCTGATTCTTTCTCGCGTTACATTAAATTCTTTTCCAACCTCTTCAAGCGTTCTTGGAGTTCCATCCTCCAAACCAAAGCGCAGCTTAATTACTTCTCTTTCTCTGTCGTTTAAGGTTGATAAGGCCTCTGACAGCTCCTGCTTTAGCATAGTAAAGGCCGCTGAATCGGATGGTGATAAAGCGTTATCATCTTCAATAAAATCTCCCAAATGGCTATCCTCTTCCTCACCAATTGGCGTTTCCAATGAAACAGGATCTCTCGAAATTTTAAGTACCTCTTCTACCTTTGAAACAGGTATATCCATTCTTTGAGCTATTTCCTCACTAGATGGCTCTCGTCCTAGCTCTTGCATCAAAACTCTTGAAGTTCTAAGTGTTTTATTTATTGTTTCAACCATATGAACAGGCACTCGGATTGTTTTTGCAAAATCAGCTATACCACGAGTAATTGCCTGCCTAATCCACCAAGTAGCATAGGTACTAAATTTATATCCCTTTTGATAATCAAATTTATCCACTGCTTTCATAAGACCAATATTCCCTTCCTGAATTAAATCAAGAAAAGAAAGACCTCTTCCAACATATTTTTTAGCAATACTAACTACTAATCTTAAATTTGATTCAATGAGTTTTTTCTTTGACTCTTCATCACCTTCGCTCATTTTCTTTGCAAGCGTTATCTCATCTTCAACCGATAGTAAAGATATATTTCCAATTTCCTTTAAGTACATTCTGACTGGATCCTCTGTACTTACACCGTCTAAAACATCCACATCATCAATTATTTCTACTTCTTCTTCTTCCTCTGAAAGAAGAAATGAATCTTCATCCCCTTCTTCTTCCTCTGAAACTCTCGTCGTAACAACATCTACATTTTGTCTTTCAAAATACTCTAACACCCAGTCAAGCTTTTCTGGAGTCAGTTCCGTACCCTCAAATGCATCATTAATTTCTTCAAGCTCCAATGTATTATTATTTGCTTTTGCAGTTTTTAATAACTTTTCCATAATTTTTGTAAATTTTACTACTGCTTCATCCATCTATTTCACCCTTTTATTCCATATAATTTCGACTCTTTTTGACAAACGACAACATTATAGCATACTTTTTTGCCGTTGAATACTTAATCTTAGAAAAAAAACTATTTTGTGAAGTATTAACAATAAAAAAACTCCTGAATTATTTTTTCTTATGACTATTTATCTGCTAAAGGTAATAATTAAAAGCTCCAAACTCATCACATCATTTATTCTTCCTGTCTTAACCGACTCTTCTGAATCAGCACAAGAATTTAAAGCATTTGTTAACCAATCAACTGTAAATTTTGAAGACTGCGCTACATATTTATTCACAACAAAGCTTGGTAATCCTATTTTCTTTGCAATATCATTTGGATGAAAACCTAAGCGTTTTAAATCCTTTACTTGTAAAAGCAGATTAAATTGTCTTGTAATTAGGAATAGTATTCTCATTGGAGGTTCCTTTAATGCCAATAAGTCATAATATAGTTCTAAAGCATTTTTTTGCTTTTTTTCTGCTACAGCATTTACCATATCAAATATATTATTGGCAACTAATGTTGTACCTATTTCATTTACATCGTCTATTGTTATACTTTCTCTACTTCCAACATAGCATATCAGCTTTTCAATCTCCTGTTGGATATGTCCCATATCGGTTCCTGTCTTTGATAAAAACAACTGCATCGCATTTTGGGTAATTTTCTTACCATCCTTATTAAAAAGCCCTAATATCCATCTTGTTAAGCTACTTTCATCCTGCGTTGTAAGCTCTACTACCCGTCCTTTTTCTTTTACTCTTTTAAACAGTTTCCCCCTTTTATCCACTTCATTTTCCACAAAGACAAAGCAAGTACTATCAGAAGGATTGTCCAAATAGCTTGCAAGCTCATCACACTTTTCTTTAAAAAATCCACTGTTTTCTATTATGATGACTCTTCGATTGGCAAAAAACGGCATTGTTTCAGCTAAATCTATTATTTCATTTGGATTAATACCTTTCCCTTCATAGTAGCTGCAATTCATTGAGTCATCCAAAGAAAGCATTGATGATTTTAACTTATTTTTATATAATCGCTTTAAATATGATTCTTCACCATAAAGCAAATACATATTCTTAAATTTATTATTTTTCAAATCTTCATTGAGATTTCTCATACAATACCTCCGGCGGCATTTATTTATATGTATATAATAACCCACTCTTCTACATTTTAATTCAGTTTTTGACTTTTTGTCAACTATTAGGCAAGTAAATTACTTCCATATGAGTTATTATTAATATAAATGAAATTAAAATAATATTTATACCATAGTGTAAATTTTATTCTAATGTACTTAGTAACAAAAACGTTTCATAACCTTTACTGTGTATTCATAGTTCGTTCATAGATTTTACATATTCATTATTTATACTTTTAACCATAGTAATAAAACTTTTTCATATTCATAGCCAATTAAATTGGCTAAATTCTCCCTTTTATTATAGTAATAGAAAACGCAAACCGCTGGATACCCACCAGCGGTATTTGTTTTTTTTAATGTAATTATCCAACTTTCTTATTTAATAGTTTAATCTTTCTAATAAGTTTTTGCAATAACAAAAAAAACCTATTAATTCTGTTGAAATTTCATCATTTTTTTATCTTTTTGTTTATTTTTGCTATATAATAAAATTAATTACTCATTTTTTTAACTTTTTTATTATATTTTTTTAATTTTTTATTTACTTTTTCATTTTTTTATTTTATAATTTGATTAAGTTTCAAATAATTCAGCATAACATTGGAGGGGAATTATATGAATGATAATGAACAGATTGAAAAATTAGAATCGGAAATTCGAGATCTTGAGCACGAATGCGAAATGTGGCGCAAAACTTCAAACCAATTGACCGAAACATTGAATAAACTTATAAGAACATTTATACTTAAAACAGATAAAGCCTAATTAATTGGCTTTATCTGTTTTGTTTTAACTAAGTAAAATAAAATACTTTACTAGAATGATTTGATAAACAGTTTACTACAAGAGACTCTGAGCATGATAGTTATTGGACATCTGATGAATTAAAAATCAAACAAGGATAACTGATTTGATTCTGGTAAATCCCCCATCAAACCCAAATCATCCATCAAATCAATTACTGTCTTACTTACCTTAGTCCTTTGGCGAAAATCGTCTTTTGATAAAAACTTACCATTTTTTGCAGCTTCTACTACGGCATCTGCTGCTTTATCACCTAAACCATCAATTGTGCTTAAGGCTGGCATAAGCTTTCCATCCACAACTTCAAATCGATGTGCTTTCGCACTATATATATCGATTGGTTTAAACTCAAACCCCCTGGCATACATCTCTTGTACAATTCTCATATCCTTTAGCGTATCTTGCTCTTTCTTAGACAGAGTATCTGCTCTTTTTTTATAGTCGTTTAAATAGTACTCCAATTTATCCACTCCCTGGCACATCAGCTCATAGGTAAAACCAGATGCACGTATGCTAAAATAGGCTGCATAATAAGCCAATGGATAAAACACTTTAAAATAGGCAATTCTCCAAGCCATCATGACATAAGCTGCTGCATGTGCCTTTGGAAACATATATTTTATTTTTTCACATGACCAAATATACCACTCTGGAACATCATTTTCTATCATTACCTTTTTCCATTCTTCTTTTAAGCCTTTGCCTTTTCTTACACTTTCCATAATAGTAAAGGAAAGCTCACTTTCTACCCCTTTATTAATGAGATAAGTCATAATATCATCTCGTGTGCATATCGCAGTCGAAATAGTTGCTTTTCCCTCTTGAATTAAAGTCTGAGCATTCCCAAGCCAAACATCTGTTCCATGAGAAAGCCCTGAAATTCGTACTAAGTCAGAGAAAGACTTTGGTTTTGTATCAATAAGCATCTGAATAACAAAATCAGTTCCAAACTCTGGTATGCCTAGCGCCCCAAGTGGGCAGCCTCCAATATCCTCTGGCGTTATATTTAATGCCTTTGTACTACTAAACAAAGACATTACTTCTTTGTTATCCAGAGGAATTGTGATGGCGTTTAAACCGGTAATGTCCTCAAGCATACGAATCATGGTTGGATCATCGTGTCCTAGAATGTCAAGTTTTAATAGATTATGATCAATCGAATGATAATCAAAATGTGTGGTTATCGTATCAGTTGTCATATCATTTGCAGGTCTTTGTACCGGGGTAAACGAATAGATTTCTTCCCCATGAGGCAAAACGATAATACCTCCGGGATGCTGACCTGTCGTTCTTCGAATCCCCACGCAGCCTCCCACTATTCTAGAAATTTCACAGTTTCTTTTATGTATACCCCGCTCCTCATAATAATTTTTAACATATCCAAATGCAGTCTTATCAGCAAGCGTTCCAATCGTACCCGCCCGAAACGTCTGTCCTTTTCCAAATATTACCTCTGTATACCTGTGAGCATTGCTTTGATAATCTCCAGAGAAGTTTAAATCAATATCAGGTTCTTTATTTCCCTTAAAACCTAGGAACGTTTCAAACGGTATATCAAAGCCTTCTTTTTTAAGAGGCTCGTTGCAAACCGGACAAAGCTTATCCGGCATATCACACCCTGCCCCACCTGAAAAGGACTTTACTTCATCCGAATCAAAGTCACTATAATGACATTTGGAGCAATAGTAATGTGGTCTAAGCGGATTTACCTCAGTAATACCTGACATAGTAGCAACAAAGGAAGACCCAACAGACCCTCTTGATCCTACCAGATACCCATCATCATTGGATTTCCAAACAAGTTTCTGTGCAATAATATACATAACAGCAAATCCATTTGAAATAATAGAATTAAGTTCCCTTTCTAATCTTTCCGTAACAACCTCCGGAAGCTTCTCTCCGTATATCTCATGAGCCTTAGCATAGCAAATTTCTCTAAGTGTCTGATCCGAATTTTCAATAACGGGTGGGCATTTATCCGGTCTTACTGGTGATATTTTATCTATCATATCTGCTATTTTATTTGTATTGGTTATGACTACCTCCTCAGCCTTTTTACTTCCTAAATATTCAAATTCCTTTAACATTTCTTCTGTCGTCCTATAATAAAGTGGAGCTTGCTCATCTGAATCTTTAAAGCCTTTTCCTGCCATAATAATTCTACGATACACTTCATCTTCGGGATCAAGAAAATGTACATCACAGGTTGCCACAACGGGCTTTTTAAACTGCTCACCCAGCTGTACGATTTTTTTATTAATTGCAATTAAATCTTGATTAGATGTAATTTGTGAATATTTCTCATCCCTTAACATAAATTGGTTATTTCCAAGAGGTTGTATCTCTAAATAATCATAAAAATTTACCAACCTCGAAATTTCCTCTTCTGGCTCACCATTTAGCACTGCCTTATATAATTCACCTGCTTCACATGCAGAGCCGATAATGAGGCCTTCTCGGTGCTTTAAATACTCACTTTTTGGTATCCGTGGTCTTCTGCTATAATAGTTAATGTGAGAATAGGATATCAGTTTATATAAATTAATTCTGCCAACATCATTTTTAGCCAAAATAATTGCATGATATGTTGGAAGCTTCTTTATAGCATCAACCGTCATCCCACCTGTTTTATTTACAGCTGAAAGATCATAAATATCTCGTTCCTTGAGCATCTCAATAAATTTTATATATATTTCTGCCGTGCAGCCTGCATCATCTATGGCTCTATGATGATTTTCTAATGAAACTCCAAGTGTCTTAGCCACGCTATCTAGTTTATACCTGTTTAAGCTTGGTAAAAGAAGCCTTGCCATTGCGACCGTATCAATTACCGTATAATCACATTCTAAGCCCAATTTGGCGCAATTAGCCTTAATAAAGCCCATGTCAAAGCCAGCATTATGTGCAACCATAACTGAACCATTACAAAATTCCATAAACTTTGGCAAAATTTCTTCAATTTTAGGTTCATTAATTACCATATTATCATTGATCCCAGTTAGCTTTTCAATTTCAAACGGAATTGGTACTGTTGGATTCACGAATGCGCTAAATCGATCAACAATTTCTCCAGCTATAATTTTAACTGCCCCTATTTCTATAATTTTGTTCTTAATCGGACTAAAACCTGTTGTTTCAAGGTCAAATACAACGTGTGTTTCATCCAGACTTTGTCCCTTTACATTTTCAATAATGTCTTTTAAATCATCTACTAAATAAGCTTCTACTCCGTAAATTATTTTAAAGTCTTCTCCTTTATCTACTGCATGATTTGCATCCGTAAAAGCCTGAACCACTCCATGATCTGTAATCGCGACAGCTTTATGTCCCCATTTCTTGGCTCGCTTAATAATATCTTTCACATCGGACACACCATCCATATCACTCATCTTCGTATGACAGTGCAATTCAACTCTTTTTTCTGGATTGGTATCCATTCTGCCCGTTGTAAAATCTGGTATTTTTTTCATACCTGCTATTGATGCTATTGTGAGTTCACTATCAAATCGATCAACTGTTGTTACTCCCTTGATTTTTAAGAAAACACCTTCTTTTAATTCTGCTAATATTTCTTCCAATTGTTCATTTTTAACAAACATTTTCACTGTTATTGTATCGGTAAAATCTGTTATATTAAAAATAATAATTGTTTTTTCATTTCTAATTTCACGCTTATCTAAAAATATTACTTTTCCCTTTATTGCTACTTCGCCAATTTCACCAACTATGCTATCGATACTGATTTCTTCCTCTTCGAAATCTCGTCCATAAATTACATCCGGATTATCGGACTTTTTATATTGTCCATAACCATTTTTATTATAGTTTTTCTTATCTGTAAAGGTCTTTTTCTCTCTTTGTTTTTGATCTGATTTCTGAATTTTTTTGTCTTCTTCTCTTTCCTCTTTGCGCTCATTGCTATCATACGTTTCTATCCCCTCATTATTGTTTGTCTGGACAATAGATGACTGACTGACAATAAGTGCAATTTCCTGCTCAATCTTTTTTTCACTCATCTTTCGAGCCTTACTTACTTTTGGCTCTTCATATTCAACATTGACTATAATTTTAAATCCACATCTATCGTTAAATATTTTATCCAAAATTCGCACCAATTCATCTGCCTTGCTAATTGAAACCACAGAATTTTCAAGCTTTAGCTTTAATAATTTCTCCTCCTCAAATTCATAGTTAGCCATAAGGAAAAGATTATATTCAAGCATACTATATTCTTTTAATTCTTCTAAAATACTTTCCCGATATGCTTTCATAAGTTTAGAAGGCGTGTATTGTTCTGACAGTTGAAAAGATTCTATTATCTTAATCGTAATAGCAGTATTGGGAAATAACTGCTTTTTTATTTCCTCTTCAATGGAATAGATATCTCTCTTTTCTATCAATCTTGTACTATTTAAGTAAATTCGAATAAAATCTCTCTTACTATTAGAAGAAATCTTAGTTATTTCCACTTCCTCCAATAAACTTTGCAAATTACTATTCAATTTTAGATTTTGAAATGCATCAAAAAACAGTTTACTCATTTACTGTTCACTCCAATTAAGTAATTCTTCCCTTAATGTACTTAACAATTCTTCTTCGGGTACCTTTCTCACGATTTCGCCATGCTTAATCAGCAGCCCTTCGCCAATTCCGCCAGCAATACCGATATCGGCTTCTTTTGCTTCACCAGGACCATTCACAACGCATCCCATTACCGCAACTTTGATGTCAAGTGGTATGTCAGCTACCATATTTTCCACCTCATTGGCAAGCCTTATTAAATCTATTTTTGTTCTTCCACAGGTCGGGCAAGATACTACTTCTATTCCTCCCTTACGAATACCTAAGGTTTTTAATATTAATTTAGCTGTTTTTATCTCCTCTAAAGGATCTCCTGTCAAAGAAACTCTTATCGTATCTCCGATTCCCTGATGTAGAATAATTCCAAGACCTACAGAAGACTTAATATTTCCTGATGATATTGTTCCTGCTTCTGTAATTCCTACATGCAGAGGATAATTTGTTTCTTGGGAAATTAATTCATGAGCTTTGACACACATTAAAACGTCAGAAGATTTTATACTGATTACAAGATTATCGTAACCTAAGTCTTCAATTAATTTCACTTTATTTAATGCACTTTCCACAATTCCTTGTGCTGTAACACCATTGTATTTTTCCAATAGATTTTTTTCTAAAGAGCCGCTGTTTACACCTATTCTAATGGGTATATTTCTTTCCTTTGCTGTATCCACTACTGCTTTTACCCTATCTATACTTCCGATATTTCCCGGATTGATACGAATCTTATCCGCTCCGTTTTCAATTGCAGCAATTGCCAGCCTATAGTCAAAATGTATATCTGCCACAAGAGGTATTGTAATCTCGCTTTTAATCGCTTTTAAAGCCTGCGCTGCTTTCATATCCGGAACTGCGCAGCGTATAATATCGCATCCCGCTGCTGCAAGTACTTTAATTTGCTTCACTGTAGCCTGTACATCCTCTGTTTTTGTATTTGTCATAGATTGTATTAATACTGTGTTTCCACCACCGATCACCCGGTTACCGATTTGAATTACTTTTGTATGATCTCTGTACATAAATTTTCCTTTCCTGCGCTTTTGTAAACCATGAGAAACGGTTATTTTTAATTACTTCTTTAAAGTTCTAAGTTCACATTGGTATCATCCTTGCGTAAAGTAAAAAGTTCGCAATGCGAACTTTTTATTTTAAAACAAACGTCTTATATCATTAAACATGATAAATACCATAAGTGCCATAAGAAGCATTAGTCCAACAAAATGTACCATTCCTTCTTTTTCCTTATCTATTGCCTTTCCTCTGATTGCTTCAATTACTAAAAATACCAGTCTTCCACCATCTAAAGCCGGCAATGGAAGTAAATTCATGACACCTAAATTGGCACTCAACAAAATGGATATATTTAGCATATTAAGCCATACATAAAATGCACCGTCACTTTTACTTTCTTCGTAAGTTTTACCTATATTATCAACAATTCCAACCGGTCCTTGCACATCATCTGCGGTTACTTTCCCTTTAAAAATCATACCAATGCTCTTTACTGTTGTAACTATCCAGTATTTTACTTCATAGGCACTGTATTTTATCGTGGTAATCGCATTGCCTTTCACTCTCGTACCTGAACCCTGAAAGCCATACAAATAACTTCCTGATTCTTCATAAAGCTTCGGTTCTAAAATTACACTGTACTGCTGTCCATCTCTTTCATAAACAATATTTGCTGTTTCACCCTGATTAAACTGTGTAAATACCAAAATTTCACGATACAAATGAATCTTCTCATTATTAATTTTAATAATTTTATCCCCAGATTGTAATCCTGCTTCCTGAGCTGGATAACCATCCATTACCTGATAAATGACCGGAGCGTCATAGCCTATACTACCAACAATAAATAATGAAAGGATAAAGGCCAGAATAAAATTAAAAATAGGTCCCGCTACAACTACTGATATTCTAGCCCAAACCGACTTTTTCCCAAAGGAACGCTCATCATCACTTGATTCATCCTCCCCAAGCATCATGCAAGAACCACCAAATGGAAAAAGCTTAAGTGAATATCTGGTTTCTCCTTTTACAAAACTAATTAACCTTGGTCCCATTCCAACAGAGAACTCGGTGACATAAATACCATTTTTCTTTGCCAAAAGAAAGTGTCCCAATTCATGTATAATTACAATTAAACTAAATATCAACAATGCCAAAATAATCTTCAAACTACCACCTGCTTTCAATCAGTTCATGTACTGATTTCTCTATTTCTATTATTTGCTCAATATTTGGATTATCTACTAATTTATGTTTATTCATGCACTGTTCAATAATACGAACAATGTCTAAATATGCTATTTCGCGATTTAAAAACTTACTGACTGCTTTTTCATTTGCAGCATTCAATACAGTTGGCATGGAACCTCCCGTTTTACCTGCTGAATAAGCCAATTTAAGTCCCTTAAACGTATCCATATCGGGACTTTCAAAGGTGATACTTGCTAATTTAGCAAAGTCTACTCTTTCACCATGCATATTACGTCTTTCAGGATAAAGCAATGCATATAATATGGGGAGCTTCATATCTGGCATCCCAAGCTGAGCAATAATGCTTCCATCCACAAATTCAACCATAGAATGAATGATGCTTTGCGGCTGAATTACCACCTGAATCTCATCCACACTTACATCAAACAGCCACTTTGCTTCAATGACCTCTAAACCCTTATTTACCATAGTAGAAGAATCAATCGTAATCTTCTTACCCATCGACCAATTCGGATGCTTCAATGCATCTTCCAAGCTTACCTTTGCAAGGTCATCGAGCTTCATACCTCTGAATGGACCTCCTGACGCTGTCAATAATATTTTATTAATTTGCTTTGGGTTTTCACCATTTAGAGCTTGAAAAATTGCACTATGCTCACTATCAACGGGAAGTATTTTTACTCCCTTTTCTATTGCCAGAGGCATAATAATATGCCCTGCCGTAACTAATGTCTCTTTATTGGCAAGCGCAATATCCTTTCCTGCTTCTATCGCAGCAATAGTAGGTCTAATTCCTATCATACCCACTATTGCTGTAACTACAATATTAATTTGGTCTAAGGTAACAATTTTAATTAGTCCGTCCATTCCACTAACTACTCTCGTATTAGTATCCTTAACTAAAACAGTAAGCTCTTTCGCTTTTTGCTCATCCCAAACAGCCGCATAAGCTGGCTTAAATTCTCTGATTTGTTTTTCAAGTTGTTCTATATTAGTGCCTGCAGCAAGTGCGGCAACACTTAAATCCTTATTCTCTCTCACAACATCCAGTGTTTGCGTCCCAATAGAACCCGTGGAACCTAAAATTGCTATTTGTTTCATACTTCCCTCCATTCATAGGACTTTACTAATAAATCGTTATTTAACTATTTACTTCGTCCATTCTCTATTATAATATAGAAGTCGCTAAAAAGTAAATAACAGGAGCTGTAAATATTACACTATCAAATCGATCTAATATTCCACCATGGCCTGGTATTAATCGACCATAATCCTTAATATCATGATTTCTCTTAATTGCTGAAGCTGCCAAGTCTCCTATCTGCGAAATCATCGCACCAATTGAGCATATAACTGCATAGCCTGCTATCACATCATGCTTACTTATTAAATAATTATTAATTATACTTGCATAGATAACACCTATAACCGCTGCTCCTAAAACTCCGCCCACTGCTCCTTCAATTGACTTTTTGGGACTTAATCTGGGTGCCATCTTATGCTTACCAAAAAGCATTCCAACACAATACGCACAGGTATCACACCCCCAAGAGCAAATAAAGATTAACCATACTATGTATGCTCCATCTTGTAATATTCTTGTCTGGTATATATATGATAACATAATTGCAACATAGAACAGTCCAAAAAAAGTTGTCATAATCTGTTCTACTCTATATTTGGGAAACGAAAAAACATATGCTGTCATTAAAAATATTAAAAATCCCATTATAAGTTGCATCAAATGTATCTTTAATTCAAATCTAAGCAGAAAATAGTAACAAATAGCAGCTATATATCCAATAAAACCTATTAAATTATTATTAATCTTAACCACCTTATAAATCTCTGATAATCCGATCAACGAGATAATTAAAGTGGTGGCAAATAATATATCTCCCCCTTGAATCAATGTAAATAAAGCAAGTATTACTAAAATGATGCCACTTAATAATCTTGTCTTAAACATAAGTTATTCTCCCTTCACGCCTCCATAACGTCTGTCTCTACTATTATATTGTTCAATCGCCTTGACCAATTCTTCCTTATTAAAATCCGGCCATAATACATCTGTAATATAAAATTCAGCATAGGCCAACTGCCATAATAAAAAATTGGATAGTCTTAGTTCTCCGCTGGTTCTAATTAACAAATCCGGATCCGGAATATCCTTCGTATCTAAATATGCAGAAAACATTTCTTCATCTATATCTATCATAATTTTATTTTCTTCTTTATCTTTCAGCATCTCTTTTATTGCTCTTAAAATTTCATCTCTTGAACCATAATTGATGGCAACTTGAAAATTCAATCCATCATTATCTTTTGAAGATTCTTCTAATTTTTCTATACTTTTTTGTAAATCACTGGCTAATTTTGTTTTATCACCTATTATTCTAACTTTCATATTATTTTTTGCAGCAGTTTTCGTACATGTTTTCATATAATTTCTAAGAAGCGACATTAATGCATCTACTTCACTTTTAGGTCTATTCCAGTTCTCAGTAGAAAACGCATATACAGTTAAGTATTTAACTCCTAGCTTATATGCATCTTCACATATTCTTTCTACTGTTTTTGCACCCTGTGTATGTCCATAATTTCTTGGCATCCCCTTTTTAGCAGCCCATCTCCCATTACCATCCAAAATGATAGCAATATGTTGCGGAATATTCATATAGAACTCCTTTCAGTTCACTCAACCTAAGTTTTATTTATCTATCGAAAAAAAAGAAGGTCCTTAATCTGGTCATTGCACAACCAACAAGAGACCTTCCATATAGCAAATTTGTAAATTACACCGTAAGTATTTCTTTTGACTTAGATTCTACCGCTTTATCAATATCTGTTATATACTTATCCGTTAATTTTTGTGTATCATCTTCTAATTGTTTTATTTCATCCTCAGAGATATCATTTGATTTACCAAGCTTTTTAAACGCATCATTTGCATCTCTTCTGATATTTCGAATAGCCACCTTAGCTGCTTCACCTTTTTTCTTAACGTCTTTTACTAATTGTTTTCTTCTATCCTCTGTTAATTCTGGAAATACCAAACGAATTGTTTTTCCATCATTGGTAGGATTTAAACCTAAATCTGAAGTTAAAATTGACTTTTCAATTTCCTTTAGCATACTGCTTTCCCATGGTTGTATTTGAATCATTCTTGCTTCAGGAACATTCACATTCGCTACCTGCTGAATCGCAGTAGGACTTCCATAATAATCTACTCTTAATTTATCTAAAATATGTGGATTAGCACGCCCCGCTCTAATTGCAGTAAATTCACCCAATAAGCTATCAAATGACTTTTCCATTTTAGTGCTATATTGATTTAACCTTTCATCCATAATAATTCCTCCTTTATACAGTTACTTTTGTTCCGTTAAACTTTCCTTTTACAGTATTTATAATACTGTTCTCCTCACCAAGTCCAAATACCAGCATAGGCATTTTGTTCTCCATGCACATAATTGAAGCTGTCATATCAACCACAGCTAACTTTTTCTCAATCACTTCATCGATTAACACTTCATCATACTTTTTTGCATTAGGATTTGTCTTTGGATCACTATCGTATACTCCATCAATTGCTTTTGCAAGCAAAATAACATCTGCCTCTATTTCAATGGCTCTTAATACTGTAGAAGTATCTGTAGAAAAATAAGGGTGACCTAATCCACCAGCAAAGAATACCACAATATTCTTATTGAAATATTTCATGGCTCTATCTTTTGAATATAGCTTTGTAAACGTACTGCACTCAAACGGAGTCAAAATTTGTGTAAGCATTCCTTCTGTTCGAAATATCTCTGATACATAAATACAGTTCATCACTGTAGCTAACATACCAATTTGATCCGCTTTTGTTCTGTCAATATTCTCGCTGGTTCTTCCTCTCCAGAAATTGCCACCTCCAATTACAATACCAACTTGAATGCCCTCATCTACAAGCTCTCTCACTTGCTTAGCAACCTTGATTACAGTTGCTTCATCAAAAGCAGTTTTTTTGTTTCCTGCTAAAGCTTCCCCACTTAGTTTTAATAAAACTCTTTTCATCTTGCACCTCAAATTGTATTCTAATTCTTCTCTTCAAAGAATGCCTTAACATTAACATCTGAATAGCTTTGTGAACAGAAACCTTCTATTACAGCTCCATTATTAATCTGTACAGAGCGTGATTTTATATCTCCCATAATAACTGCTGAAGAATCAACGATAACTGGTCCATTAACATCTATATTTCCATTAATCGCTCCGGCTATCACTGCTGATGTAGCTGTTACATTACCTATTATAACAGAACCTACTCCAACCTTTACTGTACCTTCGCTCACTACTTCACCTTCAATTTTAGCTGAATCAGCAAAAATTTCGCTAGCTTTTGAGTTACCTGTAACTTTACCTGTTATAGTGAGTTTACCGCTACATGATACATTTCCTGTAACAGTACCAACAATCTCAAGTGAACCTGTTGACTCAATATCACCCTTAATCGTAGTTCCTCTCGTTATAACGGCAGATTCATCACTCAATTCATTATTCTCTGAAACTGCTTTAGGTTCCTCAACTGCAAAAACAGTTTCTAATTCTGGAGATTCTTCTTCTATAACATTTTCTTCTATAACATTTTCTTCTATAACACTTGCTTCTTCTACTGCATTTTCTTCCTCTGGTTTAACCTCGTCCTCTGAAGTACTGCTTACAGCCTTTAATAAATTATCAAAGTCGTCTAAATCTATACTATCATCAGAATCTTCTAATAACTCATCATCATTTTTTATCTCAGTATCTGAACTTAATAATTCTTCCTCTGGTAATAATTCGTTTACTGCCTGCGATAAATCTTCCTTAAATTCTTTAAAAAAACTCATTTGTAATCCTCCATTCTAATTGTTTACTGATTCTGCTTTAATATGTTGGACTGGCGGAACATTTTCATCCAACGGCCGCATTTCAATTCCTAACGCTTGAATACTTTCAATAATTTTACCTAAGGCTTCAACTGATGTAGTTTTTTCTGTTGTATCATGCATCAATACTACAGAGGTATGATACAATCCTACATCATTTAGTACATTATTTACCAATGTATCTACATCGACATTTTGACTTGCTGCATCCCCGCTCGCAACATTCCAGTCAAAATACGTAATGCCTTCTGACTTTAAATACTTAATAAATTCTGTCATGTCTATGTTACTTACCAGATTACTGCTTCCACCTGGAAATCGATATAAAGTTGGAATTACACCTGTAACCTCATACAACAAATCTCTTAGTTTCCTCTCATCATTTGCAAAAGACTCAACAGAATTATATATTTCACTATATTGATGAGAATATGAATGCATTCCAAGTGTATGCCCCTCATCCACTATTCGTTTATAAAGAGCCTTTGCTTCATCTGTTTCCTTTCCAGTCACAAAGAAAGTCGCTTTCACATTATGCTCTTTCAATATATCCAATATACTGGAGGTATTTTCACTTGGCCCATCATCAAATGTCAAATATACTATCGTTTCTTCTATTTCATTGCTATTCGCCTCAGTTGTAGATTCTACATTAGCCATCGGCTGAACTTGCATATTTTCAGGCAGCTCCGTGGCATATACACCATCTGCCAAATCAACTGTCTTGTCCACTTCACTGGACTCTTTCTTATTCTCAATCATTTTTGTCAGTTCATTTACCTGTTCTTGTAATGAAAACACTTTCAACATTAAGCATAAACTTAAAATGGTAGGAAATAAAATAGATACTATTACACTTCCTACTATTAGCTTTTTAATTTTGCCAATTCTTGCTTTTCTTTGCCTATTTTTTTCTTCAATCGACATTATTGCATCATTCACGCAAATTCCCCCAGACATATGCCACCATTCTATTACTATTGTACCACATTTTAAAAAAAGGGGATAAAAATTTTATTAAATCGGCATATTTTTTTATAAAATTTATTCATTTTTATAAAGTCTAAAAGATTCTTTCGATTTTTTTTTAAGAAAAAACGGCTTTACGAAAATTTTCCGCAAAGTCGCCTTCCTTTCTAATTAATGACCCATCTGCTTTGCTACTTCTTCAGCAAAGTTTTCTTCTTTCTTTGCAATTCCTTCACCAGTTTCATAACGAATAAAACGCTTTAAGCTTAATTTTGCTCCTGTTTCTTTTGCCACCTGTGCTATATATTTAGCTACAGTTAAATCACCGTCTTTTACATAGACCTGATCTAATAAGCAAACTTCTTTTAATTCCTTATTTAAACGTCCAACAATCATTTTATCAATAATATCATCTTTTTTATCTGGATTCTCATTCTTTGCCTGAGCCTTTAAAATTTCTTTCTCATGTTCCATATATTCTGCTGAAACTTCATCTCTTGAAACATATTTTGGTGACAATGCTGCTACCTGCATTGCTACATTTGTTAATGCAGCCTTAATATCATCATTAATCATATCGGTGTCTGCTTCAATAATAACACCGATTCTTCCACCACCATGAATATAAGATGCGATGCATCCATTTTTTGCTTCAATTTTGTCAAATCTTCTGATATTTAAATTTTCTCCAATAACCGCTATCTTCTCTGTCAATACTTCTTTTACCGTTTTAGTAGTATCTGCTAACCAAGCTTCACCTAAAAATGTATCTGTATCTGTTGATGAAGTATTTAATGCCTGATTCGCTACATCTGCAACAAACGTCTGGAACTCCTCATTTTTAGCAACAAAATCTGTTTCACTATTTACTTCTACAATTGCTGCAATTTTATCATCTTTAATAACAGCTTTAACGAGTCCTTCTGCTGCAACTCTGCCAGCCTTTTTTTCAGCCTTTGCTTGTCCGTTCTTTCTTAAAAATTCAACTGCTGCCTCCATATCACCGTTTGTTTCATTCAGTGCTTTCTTACAATCCATCATACCAGCACCTGTTATTTCTCTTAACTCTTTTACCATTGCTGCTGTAATCGCCATTCTATATTTACCTCCGGTTTATATTTTATTTTATTATTCATGAGAAACTAACCTGACGAGCCTATCTGACCGTCATATTATTGACAAGCTCTTCTGCAAACAGATTATTTCCTCAAGCTCATATAAATTATTTAGAAAATGCTTCAACCTGAATAATACAGGTTGAAGCACTATATACTTAAATCCAATTGCCAAAGACTATCCTCAGCTAGATTGATAAATTAAGCTTCAACTGCTGCTTCTTCCTCTGCAACAACTTCTTCTGTAATCTGGCTGCCTTGATTCGCTTCGATAACAGCATCTGCCATCTTAGAAACGATAAGCTTAACCGCTCTGATAGCATCATCATTACCTGGAATAACGTAATCTAATTCTTCTGGATCACAGTTTGTATCAGCAATACCGATTAATGGAATACCTAATGTATGAGCTTCCTGAATACAAATTCTTTCCTTTTTAGGATCTACTACAAAAATTGCATCGGGAGTCTTTTTCATATTCTTAATTCCACCAAGATTCTTTTCAAGCTTTTCTAACTCTTTCTTTAGCTCAATAACTTCTTTCTTAGGAAGAACATCAAATGTTCCATCTTCCTGCATGGTTGTGATTTCTCTAAGTCTTCCAATTCTACTTTGAATTGTCTTAAAGTTAGTAAGCATTCCACCTAACCATCTTTCATTTACGTAAAACATTCCGCAACGTTCTGCTTCCGATTTGATAGCATCTTGTGCCTGCTTTTTCGTTCCAACAAAAAGAATAGTACCACCATCTGCAACTACATCTGCAATTGCTTTGTAAGCTTCATCTACTTTACCAACTGACTTTTGTAAGTCAATAATGTAAATTCCATTTCTCTCTGTGTAGATGTACTCTGCCATTTTAGGATTCCATCTTCTTGTCTGATGTCCAAAGTGAACTCCAGCTTCAAGTAATTGTTTCATTGATATAACGCTCATTCTATTACCTCCGTGGTTGTTTTCTTCCGCACACTTCATATCTTTAAGTAACCTTTCGGCACCCACTTAAAAATCCGCATACGTGTTTTTTACCGTCTTGAATTATAACATAAAGGCTTGCCATAAGCAAGCCCTTTTTCTATCTTCCGGTAATTTTTCCCAATATTGTATCATAACTTTCACCTGTTTTCACTTCATATTCACCAACCTGCAAATTATTGGAATCTCCTGAATCTACTATGTAATTATTAAAGTCTTTCGCATCCGCAATAATTCCTTTATCCTGCAAAAGATTTGCAACAGATTCTGATCCCATTCCGGGAGAGATATTAAAAGTAACGGTTGTAAATTCACTGGTTGAACCAGCTATTTCAGTTTCCTGCACTGTAGTATTATTAGAGTCTGTATCCGTTGCAGCAGTCTCAGTGGCTGCCTCTTTATTGTTATCTGTATCTGACTGTTCTTCACTAGCTTCGTCTGCATTCTCTAGTTTGCTTTTTAAATCGTCAATACTTGTTTTAGAATCGGACAAATCTTTATTTACTGAGTCATAATCCTCTTGTGTTACCATACCAAGCTCTTGGGCTCTTTGTAAAATTTGGGTATCTGTTATTTTATCATTTTCACTTCCACTTGAAATCATAAATAAAATTGCGGTAACAACGACTCCTATTCCAATGCCTCTTAAATAGTATTTAAGCTTCATCGTCTTCCCCCTTCAAATAAATCAATTACTAATTGAACTTCTCCGACACCCAACCCTAAAGTTCTCGCTATTTCAAGTGAAGTATATCCACTTTGACTCATTTCTAAGATTTTGCTGTTATAATTAGAAGCATTTTCTGTATCTTTAATATTCTCGACTGTTGTATCATTCGAAATGTTTTCTAAAATTCCTTCTATATCTTCATCAGAATTTTCAATATCTATTTCATACCTGTTTTTTCCATTTTCAAAGTTTTTGTCTGCTACTAAATTAACTAAATTAGTTTCAATGTCATCTAATTCTGAAATACCTAAGCTGCTTTCTTCATCATTAGCCAGTTTTTTCATACTTCTATTCTTTTCTTCATTAGTCATATCATTTGAAAACTGTAGCGCCATTAGCTCTATATTTCTTATTTGTTCCTCCAAAATTTCAATAGTTGATGCACTTTTTGCCAGCTTATCGATTGACTCCTTTTGATTCGTGGCAAATATATTTATCTCTGCCATTTGTTTATCCATTTTTTCAGTAACAGCAAACGCATCCGTTATTTTTTTACTAATTCCTTTATTTGCTTTTGTAATTAATTCTGCTGTCTCTCTTATTTCTTTATTCTTATCATTTAACATCCCATATAAAAACATAACTTCATTATGATTTTTATGAATAGAATCCATAACAGTGTCGGAATATTCATTAATTGCCATAATTTTTTCATTTGACAATTTCTCCATGGAACGCTTTACTCCTTCGATAGAATTATCGATTGCTTCACTTATTGTTTCATTAATTTCGTCACTCATATTATGAATTTGTTGATTGATAAGTTTCTTAATCTCATTCTCATCAATTGATGCCTTTAGTTGTTCACTCCCAACAGTTACCTTCTCGGAAACAAAAAAACTACATATGAAAATAATTAGACCAATTATTATTATAACAATATCGAACGCTGTCATCTTTTCTCCTTACTATATGCTTATATCAAAGCCCTGACCGACATCTTGCTTTTTCTTTCGATTTTGGTCTTGCTCCTTCTTATCTTTCTTTTTATTCTGATTCGCAAAATAAGTGCCATTTCCCTTTTCTTTTGCATCATACTTTTTTTGATGATTATCACTATCATCAGCATTTCTAACCTTTTTTTGATGATGATCTACTTCTTTTTTTAAATGGGTTTGAATATTACTTTGGTCTACAATGGGCTTATTATCTTCATTATGTTTCATAGTTCCTATGTCTTGTACTCTTGATATTACGCCATTTAATTCAATTGGTCTTATTGGCATATAAAAGCCTCCTTACAATGAATGATCCTACAGCATCAATATTTTAATTTCGCCTTGATCCCTTACAAACTGACAATGGTCTCTTTCTTCCCTGACATACATTACACAATCTGATATTGTTATTTTTACATCTGAGTATATTCTTTCTGAAACTTTTATTCTTGCATCACGAGCAAGATTCAAGGATAAATTAATATTAGTAATCTCATTTTGGCTATCTTTGATTTTTTGTTCCAGTTCTTTATGTTCCTCTGATAGCTGCTTAATATAACCCATTTGTTCATTTGTAAGCTTTTGTCCCTGACTAATCTTTTTCATACAGTTACTTATAACCGGTTCAATCATGCCAACTCTTTTGTTCATTTCTTCTATTTCTTTTTGTAATGTTTGCTGATGTTCTTTTATGGTAGGGTCAATTCCTACTTCTATTCTTGTGTCAGTTCCCATTAAAGAACCAATCGTGCGAGCAGTAATCCCTGTTAGTGATGTAACAACGCCTCCTGTAACAAACCCTTTCTTTCCCTGAACAATAATTTCACCTTTGGCTGAAACTGTACTATGTAAAATAGACTCTGTTTGTACATATCCGTCTGCCTCAACATGTGCACTTTCAATAAATTTGGTGATAATATTTCCACCTGCCTTTAGTATCCCTTTGTTCATGCCTTGTATTCCCCGTTGCAAAACAATTTGTCCACCTGCAATCAGAGTAGCTCCTTCCACAACTCCGTTTACTTCTATATTTCCTTTTGCAACAATTTCAAATCCGCTTCTTACATTTCCTTTCACTAAAACATTTCCTTCAAAATCAATGTTTCCAGTAGATGTATCAACGTCTTGGACTTCATATAAATTAGAAACAAAAACTTTTCCATCTACCAAAGATGCATGTCCATCTACATCTGATGTAATTGTGCATTTATCTTCGGAACAGGTAATATTTTTGCTATACCTAAGTTTCAGCTTATTATAGTTAGGTTGCTTAATCACCTCTCCAAACACATTCAAGCCAGGTTTTCCTAAATCCTCTGGTATCAAAGTAGCAAGAATCTGTCCTTTATGTATATGTCCTATATTATCTAAATGATGAAAATCTACAGTTCCGTCTTGATTAAGCTTAGGCTTAACATTTAAATCCGTATTAAAATGATATATTATTTTTGCATCATGTCCCGTTGTAATCGGAATTCCTTTTACTATTAAATAGTTATGACAATATTTTTTATCTTTTATTAGCTCTTCTATCAAATCTTTCTCAACGCCTACTTTTATCCCCTTTGCAGCAAGTATGCCAAGAATATCATCATAGGTTAACTTCTTAGCTTGTTCCGTAGCAGGATAAAATTTTGCAAACACTTGCATTTTATCATCACTTACTTTAATAGTCATTTGTTCCGATGTTGGAACCAGCATTTCATCATTTAATTTAAATTCCTTTACTTCACTTAGATTCATTATTTCTGCATTTAACTGTTTAATATCATATTCAAAAATTCTGACCTGATTTAAATATTCATTAATATCATTAATGCAAATACTTTCTCCTCCGTTAGCCGGTGGAATAAGCTTAATATACGTACCATCAGTTTTACTTACTAATTGAAACCATCCATTCATCCCTTTTCCCCCTGTACCTGAATTAGATATCTATTAATATTTCAAAATACTTACCAAGTTTCACTTTCATTTTTTGTATTGCTTTCGTATGCAATTGTGATACTCTTGATTCTGATACTTCTAGTATTCTACTAATTTCCTTCAATGTCAACTCTTCGTAGTAATAAAGTAGTATAACTTTCTTTTCTTTATCAGTTAAAGTTTCAAGTGTCTCCTGCAAAATCTTTTTAATTTCGTCATTTTCTACTTTTTTTTCCGGGAGTTCAAAATTAGTCCTGAATCTATTGTCAAAAGAAGTTTCACTCCCCTGCTCTAGAAATTCATCCAATGAAATTATGTTTGTGATTTTTGTCTTATTCCTCCACTCTTCCAGTTCTTCCCCATTAATACCAATTTCTTTCGCTATCTCATCATTTGAGGCTTCTCTGCCTGTTCTTAATTCAACTTCTTTTATTGCCATTTCGATTTTTTTTTGCTTTTGCCTAACAGTTCTTGGAATCCAATCCATCTTTCTTAACTGATCTAAAATTGATCCTCTAATACGCAGACTTGCATAAGTCTCAAACTTAACCATTTTGGCACAATCAAATTTATCAATTGCATCTATTAAACCAAAAACTCCATACCCCACTAAATCATCATACTCAACTGAATGACCTAGGTACATACTTAATCTGCCGGCTACTATTTTAACAAGGGGAGCATATTCGATTATGATTTTTTCTCTGATCTCTTGTGATTTATCCTTTTCATAACTTTCCCATAGTTTCAACTTCCCTGCTTCATCCATTCATAAGCCTCCAGTCACTTTCGTTTATCCTATATTTTTTCTCCCTGCTGTTGTGTTGTATCTTCTGTAATGACACTCTCTTCATTTGCTTCGGATTCATTTTCAGTTTTTAAAGAAAAACATACTTTTCTAATTACAGTTCGTGCGATAAGTCCCACGACATAAAAAGTTAACAACACAACAAAAAGTGCTGTCAAGGCATATGTGTTATCAAATTTCTTTACAACGGCTATGATACAGGTGATCAACCCTGCAATCAACATAATTATCATTGGTAATAATCTTAATCTTTTCATCTTACCACCTTTTCATAAAATACGGAAAAATAGAATTATCATCCGTTGATGACATTCTATCTTTCTTTATTTTATATTTAATTTAGTCTAGAAGCTAATTATATGATTTTCTTCTCTTTCCCTACTGATTTAATTATAAAATTTCCTGTTTCTGTATAAAATTCAACGGTTCGTCCATAATTCAATCCAGTATCCTCTGCTAATAGCCTGATGCCTAGCTCTTTTAATTTTATTTTAGACGCTTCAACATTTCTAGCTCCAATTCGAACCATATCAGACTGTCCATTAAAGGCAAACATCTGAGCTCCACCTGCAATTTTAGCAACCAGCCTGCTTCTTAATGCCCCTGCTTTTATCATCAAATCAACTAAATCAATAATACCTGTATCCGCAAATTTAGCTCTATTTGAATTATTTCTAATTTGTGTGCTATCTGGCAGCATAACATGTGCAAGTCCACCTACTTTACTGACTGGATCATAAACAGCAATCCCAACACAAGAACCTAATCCTAATGTTGTAATAGCATTTGGATACGGGCATACCTTTAAATCAGCCATTCCTACTTTAATCATTTCATCCATATGTATATTACCACCTGTATTATAATCCTAATGATGCTAGAATCTTATCATACGATTCCAATTCAGGAATCAAAATAAAATAACCATTGATTAATATTTCATCCCCAAATTGGGTTTCAATTAATAATGCCTTATCACCAACTTTTCCAAATTCAATTGCAGGTACGCTAAGTATTGCTGCCGCCATATCAATGCTCATATATGGTATCGAAGCTGTAATTGTTAATCTGGTTAATGTTGATAAAGAAGATAAATAGGCTCCAGTAATTATATTTCCTATTTCTTGCAGCGCAGACAAATCCATTTCATCAAATTCTCTGACATCATGTACCGGTCTGCCCATTAGCTGATTAACAAGACAGGTTGCAGCTTTCTTTTCAACCATAAACATCATACTGCCTTGGATATCACCTTCTAGCATTAAATAAATACCTACAACTAATTCTTCTTCGTCACATATTGATGGAGCCAATTGATCAAATCCTACTAAATCAACTTTTGGGACTTTCATATCAAGCTTCATATTAAGAAGCTGTGATAATGCTGTTGTTGCATTGCCTGCACCTATATTGCCTAATTCTTTTAGCACATCATAATGGATTGAATCTATTTCTTCCAAATTAATCTTTGCCATTGGTATACCATCCTTATACTAATTCTTTTTCTGTAATTACACTATTAATATCTAATAAAGAAATAAGTTCTCCATCATGCTTGCCAATACCATTTATATAAGAAGTCTTTTCATCCTTTGAATCATAAGCCATTTTTTCTATATCCGAATTTTCCAAGGTCACGACTTCTTTTACCTCATCAACAATAATTCCTATTAGTGCCTGATCCATTTTTAAAATTATAATTCTACTACTGTTGTCAAACTTATCATCTTCTAACTGCATCTTTAATCTTATACTCATAACTGGAACAATTACACCTCTAAGATTAATAACGCCCTTAAAATAATGTTGTGCTTTAGGTACTCTGATAATTTTTTGCATACGTACTATATTATCTACATAACTAATATCAATACCATATTGTTCATTGCCAATCTTTACTACAATATACTGAGTTGAATTAAATTCTACTTTACTTTCTTCCATTGTCAACACCTCCCTATACCAATGTATTAACATCAAGAATCAATGCTATTTCGCCGTCACCAAGAATTGTTGCACCACTAATTACCTTATCAATATTAATATACTTGCCTAAGGATTTTATAACAATTTCTTGCTGTCCCATTAAGTTATCAACTACTAAACCAGCCAATTTATCACCCTTTTTAACAATTACAACTGTTAAGTTTTCAGGCTGCTCTTCATCTTTAACAATTCCTAAAACTTTATCTAATCGAATAAGTGGTATCACGGTTTCTCGGATATGTATTACTTCTTTTGCTTCGACATATTTAATATCGCGTACCGATATGTCTTCAATTGTCTGTATGCTTCCTAAGGCGATGGCATACTTTTCGTTTCCAAGTTCAACCATAAGTGCTTGAATAATCGCTAATGTTAACGGAAGCCTGATTGTCCATGTACTTCCTTCTCCAAGCTTACTTTTTACTTCAACATCACCGCCTAAAGCCTCTATTTTTGACTTAACAACGTCAAGTCCCACACCTCTTCCTGATACGTCTGAAACAGTTTTAGCAGTAGAAAAACTTGGTAAGAACAATAAATCAATAATATCCTTATCACTCATTGATTCTGCCTGCTCCGGTGTTATAGTACCTCTTTCCAAAGCTTTTGTTCTGACAGCATTTACATCAATACCGTTGCCATCGTCTCTTACTTCAATGATTACATTATTACCCTCTTGATAAGCATCAAGAAAAATAGAGCCAACCTCCGGCTTTCCTCTTGCAATTCTAACCTCACCCGATTCTAAACCATGATCTGCCGAATTACGAAGCAAATGCATCAACGGATCACCAATTTCATCAATAACCGTTCTATCAAGCTCTGTATCTTCACCCGTCATATACAATTCCATTTTCTTATTCAGTTTCTTATTCAGGTCACGAATCATTCGTGGAAATCTATTTACTACACTTTCAATTGGCACCATTCGTGTCTTCATAACTGATTCATGAAGATTCGTCGTTACTCTCTCTAAGTATTCTATCTGTTCATGAAAACCTTGTGAATTCTCTCCTGTTTCACTTGAGCTGACTGATACCAATCCATTTTTTGCAATAATCAACTCACTTACGAGGTTCATAAGCACATCTAATTTTTCAATATCAACTCTTACGGTGCGATTAACCACCGGTTTTTGAGGTGCTGCCTTGAAATTATTTGCCTGTGGTTTTTGAACTACTTGCACAGATGGCTTGCTCTCCTGTGATGTAACAGGCTGAGATTCTTTAACTGATTCTTCAGTCTTTTCCTGTCTTTTATTTAGGCTGCTAATTGATTCGTATGTAAATTCTTCACCTATAACGGTATCAATTTCTGATACGTTTTTGATTACTGCTTCTACCGTTTGATAGGTTTCTTTCGATATTATGTACATGCTAAAATGTAAATCGAATCTTTCATCTTCAATATCTTGAACGCTTGGAATTGATTTAATCGTCTCTCCTACATCTTCAATACCCTTAAAGACAAGAAATGCCCTTGCAGCTTTTAAAATACATGTTTCTTGTACGTATATTGTAAAACCATATACATGCAAACCTCTTTCCATAGCTTCACTGATTGCATGCTTTTCCTGCGGCTCTAACTCAATATCCTTATATAAAGGAGCATATTTTGATTCTTCATAAACAACACTTCTTACTTCTTGTGTCTTATTTGTTTCTTTATCAACTTTTACACCGGTTTCAGCATTTAAAATTGCATTTAATTGTGTAATAATTGGCTCATTGTCATTTGTACCTTCCCCGGCTGTTTCCTGTATAATTTGCAAATACCCCTCCAATGCATCTAAGCACTGAAATAATACATCAACTAACCCTGCAGATACTTTCATTTTACCATTTCGAATTTCAGAAAAAACATTTTCCATATCATGGGTTAATCTTTGCATTCTCTTATATCCCATAGTTCCAGCCATTCCTTTTAATGAATGAGCCGCTCTAAATATTTCGTTAATGGTATCGTCATTTTCAGGTTCTTTTTCAAGAATTAAAAGCTGTTCATTTAAGCTTTGCAAATGCTCTTTTGTTTCATCGATAAAAATCTCTAAATATTGACTAACATCCATATCATCGTACTCCTACATTCTTAATTATAGTCTGCGAAACGTTTTCAAGGGGAACAACCTCATCCACTAATCCCGCTTCAGCAATGGTCTTTGGCATTCCAAATACCACACATGTTTTTTCATCTTGTGCTATTACATAGACCGTTTTACTGTTACTTAATTTTTTAATACCAATTGTTCCATCAGATCCCATTCCCGTAAGCACAACACATACCACTTCATCATAAGAAGAATTAATTAAGGACTCATACATTACATTAGCACAAGGTCTTAGTCCACCAATCGGTGCTTCCTGAGTAAGCTTTATTTTATGACCGCTGCCATCTCTTAATGCTTTCATATGATAACCGCCTGGTGCAATATAAACATATCCCTTTTGAATCATTTCGCCATCTGCTGCTTCTTTCACTTTAACTTTACTCATCTCATCTAATCTTTGCGCTAATGAATTAGTAAATCCCGCAGGCATATGCTGTACTAAAAGCACCGCTGCATTTAAATCTGCTGGAAGCAATGGAATCACTGCTTGTAATGACTTAGGTCCTCCCGTTGAACAAGCCAAAGCCACTATTTTGTTATTGCCTGCTGACATTCTCAACGTTTTTCTTGACTCAGTTCCCATTTCTTTTGCAAAATCTACACCTTTTTTAGAAGCTAATATCTGACGCACTATATCTTCTGTTTTTTTCTCTAACGTCATTTTTGCCGCTACCTCTAGTGTAGACATAAGCCTTTGCTTAAAGTCATTACCTTTCGCCTCAATAAAGTTTTCCGGTTTTGTAACAAAATCAAAAGCTCCTAATTCTAATGCTAAAATAGTCTCTTTGGCGCCTTCCTTTGCCAAGGTACTAACCATAATAATTGGAACTTTAATCTTGTAACGTTGTAGTTGTTCCAAAAGTTCTAACCCTGTCATCTTAGGCATATTAATGTCGCACACAACTACATCATATTTTTTATCTAATAATAATCCAAAAGCCTCTGCACCGTTTTTCGCAATGTCAGTGACTTCAAATCGATTATCTGAGTTTATTATATCACACATGATTCTTCTCATAAGTGCAGAGTCATCAACAATCAAAATATTTTTACTCATTCTATCAACTCTTTCTATTCTTTCGAGATTTACGTTCTTCTTCAAAAATATAACGTACTATTTCTTCTGTTTCCAACAAACTCATACTTACAAATTTTCCTCTACTCTCGTATTGTCCGCTACGATTCAATATCTTATCCGATGAAATAATTTTTATAATGATGCAAAATTCTTTTATTCTATGATTTATCACCAAATTAAATTTTGCCAATATGTAAGAGTTTTTCAAAAATTTATCACCTGATGTAAATCTTATCCCTCCACCGCTGATATCAACAATAAATCCGTTTTGCCATTCTATTATTTTTCCTCTTGCATCTTCAATTTCATTTTGTAGTACTAATCTGCTTTCATATTCAGAAACTTGAGAATATTTCATGTCAATAACACAATCGAATCGAAAGAACTCTCTTCTTTGATTCTTTTTTATCGGGGTCGACAATTCAAACAAAAAAACAAAAATATTATTTTCTTTAAATCGTTTAATTACCTTACCTTTTGCTTGGTATAACCCATTCATTGTATAAAAATAAATTTCAAAAACCTGTCCCAATGGAAGCAACACAATGCTTCCTCCCTCAATCGGCATCGATAATTTTAATATTTTTTCATCTGCTATATCATATATTTTACTTTTGTATATTCTATATTCTTTATCTATCGCATTAGAAGTTTGTTTATGTTTTATTATTCTTAAGTCTACTTTATCGCCTACACTAATAATGCTAGCCATAGCAATCCTCCCTATCTTCTAGCTTTCGTTTTAAGTAATTCTGAAAACAAGCTGGCAATTCCTTTTTTACCTTTACGTTCATCCTTATCATTAACAATCACTTTAGCTATGTCTTCGTAAGCTTTTGATGCTCTTGAAGTGGGATTTAATAACGAAACTGGCCTTTGTCTGATAATTGCTTTTCGAACATTTTCATCATTAGGTATGATCCCTAACAGACTTATATTTAACTTAAGAAACTTGCCGACTACCAAATTTAACCGATCGTAACTAGCCATTCCTTCCTTATAAGAATCAGCTTTATTGGATAATACTTTAATTTTAGTATCTTCCAAATTAAATCTGGGATTACTGTTTAGCACTTTGAGTAACGAGTAAGCATCCGTCAATGAAGTAGGCTCTGGTGTTATAATAAGTATTATTTCTCTACTAACTAAAATAAATTCCAGCACAGCATCTGAAATTCCTGCCCCTGTATCAACAATGATATAATCTGCCAACTCATCCAATTCCGCCAAATTACTTACTAATGTATCAATCTGATTTCGATTCAAATTAGCTAATTCACTAATACCTGAACCTCCTGAAACAAATCCGATTCTCTCAGATTCTACCGTGATTATTTCCTTTATACTTTTTCCCTCAAATATAAAATCCCTCAAACTATATTTTGGAATTGTTCCAAACATAACTTCTATATTTGCTAATCCAAAATCGGCATCAAAGATAATAACACGCTTCCCCAATCTATTTAGCCAAATTGCAAGATTAACGGCTGAATTGCTCTTCCCAACTCCACCTTTACCACTAGTAATAGTTATTACTCTTGCAACTTTATTTACTCTTTGATTAGACATCTTGACGATATTCCTCAGCTGCTGTGCTTGATCCATTTATTATTGACCTCCCAATAATTGTTTCACAAGACTTTGTGCATCGAATATTTCAATATCATCAGGCACATTTTGCCCTAATGTGACATATGCTAATTCTTTGCCTGAATACATTTTAATATTTAAAATATTGCCTAAACTTGTAGTTTCATCTAATTTAGTAAATATAATATTGTAATCAATCATATTATTATATGTATCTACAATCTTAATCAAGTCTCTATATTTTGTTGCTGCACTGATAACTAAATAGATTTCCTTTTCTACTGAATCACCTAAGCAGTTAAGCAGTTTCAAAATATCTCCCGTCTGTTCCTTATTCTTATGCGAATGACCAGCTGTATCAACCAAAATAAAATCATATTCCTTAAATTGCGTTACATAATTTTTCAAATCCTCCGCAGAATAAACTACATTAAAAGGAACCCCCAGTATATTTGCATAAGTTCTTAGCTGCTCCGTTGCTGCAATTCTATATGTGTCGGCAGTTAACATAACAATTTTTTTATTTCCTTCTACATGAAATTTTGATGCAATCTTAGCTAATGTAGTTGTTTTTCCTACCCCTGTAGGTCCGATAAAATAAACTACTTTAGGTTTTTTCTTTGCTTCTTTAATTAAATTTGCCTCTCCCAATTTAAGAATCATTCTTTGATAGATATTTGACAAAACATGGTCAATCGTTAAATCCTTATTTTTGGTCAATTCAATTTCACCAATAAACTGGTTAATATATTTTTCATCAACCTCCATATCAAGCAATGTATTATAAATTAATTGAGCAAAGACTGCAGTTTCACTCTTTTGCGTTTCTTGTTCAGTAGTTAAAGTCTCAGCTGGTTTCGTTTCAATTTGCTTTTCCAGAAGACTTTGAAGATTAGCAAGCTTTTTTTCAAGTTCCACTGTTTCATCCTTTCCCAAATCTAATGCCTTCTTTTCTATTATTTTAGATTGAGGCTTTAAAACAATTTTCTCATCAGCAACTGAATCAAAACTACTTTTGGAATCGTTAGCTTTCACAGTATCCGTCTCAGTTTTATCTTTTTCTATCTTTCCCTCTTCTAAAGCTACAGTTACCTCAACTATTGTGGATTTTAAAAATTTAAAGATGCCTCTTTGCTTTATTTTTTTTACATTTAAAACAACTGCATCCTTTCCAAGCTCTTCCTTTGCCTGTAATACAGCATCCATTTCAGTGGCACCCTGGAATTTCTTTATAATCACTATAATGTCACCATCCCTACTGACTGTAATTCAATATTTGTTTCAATTTCATTATATGATACAACAACTAAATCCTTAAAATAATCCTGTGTAAGCTTTTTAAAATACATTCTAACTATAGGTGATGTAATAATAATAGCACTTTTTCCAAGATTTTGCAGCTTATTAACCTCTTCTTCTACTGAAGAAATAATATTTTTAGTCTTATCAGGCTCCAAAGTCAAAAATGCACCTTGTTCTGTTTGTTTTACTGCGCCCATAATATCTTGTTCCACCTTAGGATCCAAAGTAATTACATGTGTTGCTTCACCCTGTTCAAAATATTTGGCAGATATTGCTCTTTTCAAGCTTTGACGAGCATACTCAGTTAGAATATCCGGATCCCTTGTAGTCGATGCATAGTCCGCCAATGTTTCACATATAGTAAGCAAATCTCGTATAGAAATACCTTCTTTAAGCAAGTTCTGTAAAACTTTTTGCACTTCACCAATACCTAACTGTTTTGGAATTAATTCATCTATTAGTGTTGAATTACTTTCTTTTATATTATTAACAAGATTCGATACATCTTGCCTTGTAAGAAGCTCATCAATATGATTTCTAATAATTTCTGTTAAATGTGTTGCTATAATAGATGGAGGATCCACAACTGTATACCCCATACTTTCAGCACGTTCTCGCTGGCTTTCAGTAATCCAGATTGCTGGAAGATGGAATGATGGTTCAAATGTAGGTATACCTGTAATTTCTTCTTCGACATATCCCGGATTCATTGCCATATAATGGTCGAAAAGAATCTCACCTTCGCTTACTTTGACGCCCTTAATTTTAATAATATATTGGTTTGGATTAAGTTGTATATTATCCCTTAATCGTATAATTGGAACAACCGTTCCTAATTCTAATGCAATTTGCCTTCTTATCATAACAACACGATCAAGTAAATCGCCGCCTTGATTTACATCCGCTAATGGAATGATACCATAGCCAAATTCAAGTTCAATTGGATCTACATGTAATAAAGAAGTCACGTTTTCCGGTCTTCTTATCTCGTCAGCAGATGATTCACTGGTATCTACTTCCTCTTCAATCTCATCAATAGCTATACTTTTGGCCATTACTATCCCCACTATTATAAATATTAAACCTAAAGTAGCAAATATTATTACATTTAAAGGAGTTACGACACCCAAGAAAATAAGAGCTGCTCCAACCATGTATAGCACTTTGGGTATTGAGAAAAGCTGTTTAACCAAAACATCTCCAAAATCAGCTTCCTTGGAAGCCTTAGTAACCAAAATACCCGTTGCTAAAGATATCATAAGAGACGGAATCTGGCTTACAAGACCATCACCGATTGTCAATATTGTATATTTCTCAATTGCCTCTGAAAAAGAAAGACTTTGTCTTAACACACCCATAGATAATCCGCCTACAATATTAACAGCAGTTATAATCAAACCTGCCGTTGCATCACCCTTAACATACTTGGTGGCACCATCCATAGAGCCAAAGAAAGTTGCTTCCTGTTGAATTTTCTCTCTTCTTTCTATTGCTTGCTTATCATTTATTGCTCCAGTATTTAAATCAGCATCAATAGCCATTTGTTTTCCAGGCATAGCATCCAAAGTAAATCTTGCCGTTACTTCTGATACACGTTCTGAACCTTTATTAATAACTACAAACTGAACGATAATTAAAATAACAAATACAACAGAACCAATTATCAAATCTCCACCGCCAACGAATTCACCAAATGTCTTAACGACATTTCCTGGTTCACCTGTTTGCAAAATAAGCTTAGTGGACGAAACATTCAAAGAAATTCTAAATATAGTTGTAAATAGCAAAATCGTAGGGAACGAAGACATATTTAATACCTCTTTTGAAAAAAGGGAATTAAATAATATTGTCAAAGATATTGCTATATTAAATGCTAACATGATGTCAAGCAAGAAAGAAGGCATTGGAATAATTAAAAAAACAATCGCTGATAATAAATACAAACCGATGCCTAAATCTGTCTTCTTCATACATTGTACCTCCTTTACTTGTTGTTATATATATAAAGTTAACTATTTTTCAAACTGTAAACATACGCCAAAACTTCTGCGACCGCCTGATATAATTCAGGTGGTATCTCGGTTCCCACATCTACATTATAATACAGCATTCTCGCTAATGGTTTATTTTCTACAATTTCGATATGATATTCTTTGGCGCTGTCTTTAATCTTTTGTGCCAGGTAATCTTCACCCTTTGCAACTACAACCGGTGCCTTTAACTTCTCTGCGTCATATTGAATTGCCACTGCAAAATGTGTAGGATTCGTTATAACTACGTCTGCATTTGGAAGTGACTGCATCATTCTTCTTCTTGATGCTTCATGCATTTTACTTCTTATCTTTCCCTTGATTTCCGGATTACCTTCCGCATTTTTATATTCATCCTTGACCTCTTGTTTGGTCATTTTCATATCTTCACTAAACTTGTGCTTTTGATAAAAATAATCAATTGCTCCTACAATCATGTATACTGAGCTAATCTTTATACCGAGATTAATGATTATATCACCTATGTATGAAATAGCCAGATTAAGTGGAATATCATACAACCTAAATATAATTTCACGTTTGTCCTTTAATGTAGAAAAAGCTACATAACAAATGATTATAATTTTTAAAATACTCTTTACCAGTTCAAAAATAGATCTGGCTGATATTATTTTCTTAAGCCCGCTTATTGGATTAAATTTACTTAGCTTTGGCTGTAATGGCTTAGTAGTAGGTTTCCATCTGACCTGAATTAAGTCGGTCACTATACTAATTATAACACCAATAATAAATATTGGGGCAAGCATTTGTAAAATTATAACTAATACATTATTTATGATCTGTGAGAATACATGAATTCCTAAACTATTCTCCTGATATCCCACAACTGTCGGAATCTTATTATATACCTGACTAAATGATTCAAGAAACTTAGTCCCCAAACTTCCAATACTTACTTTAAGCACTATAAAGAGCCCTAATAAACAAAATGCATTATTAATTTCTTTACTTTTGGCAACCTGCCCTTCTTTACGGGCATCAGTAAGCTTCTTAGCTGTAGCCGGTTCAGTTTTTTCTCCACCCTGACCATCCTTTGCAAAATATTGAAGATTATATTTTATCATACTAATACATTCCTTGTATCATAGATACTATCATTTTTTTCATTTCAGTAAATATATAATTCGAAACATTATTAAACATCCCTATTGTAATAAAAATTGTTATCAACCCCATTAAAATTTTTAACTGCATACCTATTACAAACATATTCATTTGCGGTGCAACCTTGGCTAATACCCCTAAAATGATATTGGTTACCAATATGACTGCAAAAATTGGCAAAACAATTCGAAACCCAATTATTAAATAGTCTCCAAGATACATAAGAAAACTACTATATAGACTATTCATGTTAAATTGAACATTACCCAATGGAATTAACTGATATGCATCTACAATTGCCCTCAGCAAATAGTGCGGCATATCAGAACACACCATGATCAGCATGAATAAGTAATTATAAAATGTACCCGTAATAGATGTCTGTTCCTTGCTTACCGGATCTAGAACACTTACCATAGCAAATCCTATATCCATATCAATAATTCTTCCTGCAAAAGCAATGATTGAATAACAAATATTCGCTGATAAACCAATTAATAATCCCGCTATAGACTCTTTAACTACAAGAACAGCATATTCTATGACTGTAGAATATGCCAAAGCTCCTTTTGGTAACACCGGATAAAGTACTAATGTAATAAAGAAAGCTAATCCAGCTCTTAATCTTCTTGGTACATTATTTATAGAATAATAAGGTGCAATAAATATAAATGCACTTATTCTTATAAATATCAGCAGTAACTGTTCCAAGTTACCTTGAGTAAATTGCATATTAACCATCTTATCAACCTACATATGCGCTAAAGTTTGACCATAAGCGAACCATAAATTCTACAATATTATTTAAAATCCATGAACCAAAAAGCATCATAGCAATAAAAATACAAACAACTTTTGGAACAAATGTTAATGTTTGTTCTTGTATTGAAGTAGCTGTTTGAATGATACTAATGACCAAACCAACAATTAATGATATTAGCAATAATGGAGCTGATGAAATAATAATTGTATATATTGCATCTTTTGCTATATCCATAACAATTTCTGAAGTAATCAAATTTCTTACGCCCCTTTATATCAATAAAATGTCTTCACCAAGTTTCCAATAATTAAGTTCCAGCCATCAGCCAAAACGAATAATAATATTTTAAAGGGCATTGAAATCGTTGTCGGCGGCAACATCATCATACCCATTGACATAAGTGTAGATGCTACTACCATGTCGATGATTATAAATGGAATATATATTAAAAATCCCATAATAAATGCAGACCTGAGCTCACTAATGATAAAGCTTGGAATTAAAACAGTAGTTGGAACATCATCTTGATTTTCAATATCAGTTTTCTGAGCAATATCCAGAAATAATTGTATATCTTTAGTTTGAGTCTGTTCAAACATAAATTCTCTTATAGGTTTTAACCCTGTTTCCAGTGCTTGCTCCTGTGTAATTTCCCCGGCATCTAAAGGTTTAATTGCAGTATCGTTTATCTGAGTAAAAATAGGTCCCATTATAAACAACGTCAGGAACAAAGATAAGCCCACTAAAACCTGATTAGGCGGGGCAGTCTGCGTGTTAAGAGCCGCTCTTGTAAAATGTAATACAATTATTATTCTCGTAAAAGATGTCATCATAATTAAAATAGATGGCGCAAGAGAAATAATTGTTAAGAACAGTAAAATTTTAATATTAGCAGAAAGTCCACCTTCTCCATTATTATTATATGTAATATTTAATCCTCCAACTGTATTTGACGGACTAAGTGTATCCACATTAGAACTCGCAGTACTGCTTGAACTTCCATCATCAGTAGTGGTGGTAGAGGATGTTGCGTAAGCAGTATTTGAAAACAAAGCAACTCCTATAAACATTCCAAGGAATAGTCCTAATAGTTTATATCTATTTATATTTAATATTCTTCTTAATGTCATTTTGCTACCTGCCTACTTTTTAAGTTTTAATTCTTTTATTTTACTAAAGATTTCACTAAAGCTCTCTTTTTGTTCTACTGCTTCACTTTTAAAATTTAATTGCTCCTTGTCAAGCTCTGAAAGCATTGTTATTGTATCCTTTGCAACAGCAATAACCAAATACTTATTACCAGTTCTAACAATCTGAATGTATTTATTTGTTGTTATTTTAAACGTCTCAATCACTTCTATATTATCATTAAATGACTGTTTCCTTTGAAGCTTAGATATCAACTTAGTCGTATAATAAGCCATTCCTAAAACAACGACAAATATAATACTTACCATTAAAAGCTGCCATATACTCTCCAATCTAGAGCTTTGTGAAAGTGCGACGATCATATTTTCCTCCATTCGTGCAAAGCCAAATGCACTGATTGGTTGATGCAAAATTATTACATATTATAAAGACTAAAAGACTTTTGTTTATAATAATAGAAAGTTAGCGTAGCTCACTTTCTATTATATAAGACTCCTTATACCTTGCACCTAACCTACTACTTTCTTAACTGCTTCTAATACTCGGTCTGCTTGGAATGGTTTAACAATAAAATCTTTAGCTCCTGATTGTATTGACTCAATCACCATTGCCTGCTGTCCCATAGCTGAACACATAATTACCAAAGCATTTGGGTCTCCTGCTATAATTTTCTTTAAGGCCTGTATCCCATCCATCTCTGGCATAGTGATATCCATTAAAACTAAATCTGGCTTCGTTTCATTGTACTTTTCAATTGCTTTAGCACCATTCTCAGCTTCTCCAATAACATTGTAGCCATTTTTTGTTAAAATATCCTTAATCATCATTCTCATAAATGCTGCATCATCACAAATTAAAATATTTTTAGCCATATTTTCAACTCCTATTTTTATTAATAATTTTATTTATTAGTTTTATATTTTTATGTACTACTTTACAATTTCTGTAATTCTGACTCCAAAACTTTCTTCAATAACAACAACTTCACCTTTTGCTACATATTTGCCGTTTACCAGCACATCAATAGGCTCACCTGCTATTTTATTTAATTCAATGATAGTTCCAGGTGAAAATTCAAGTATTTCTTGAATGGATTTACTTGTTCGCCCTAGTTCAACAGTTACCTGTAATGGCACATCCATAATAAGCCCGATATTTTCATTTCCATTTACATAATTAGTATTTGTAAACGGCTGAAACTGAGCCGGCTGTACATTTTGAGGCGGTGCCTGCATATATGGCTGCTGCATATATGGTTGCTGCATGTACGGTTGCTGCGTATACTGTTGTTGCATATACGGTTGTTGTTGCATATTCATACCCATATTCTCCATATTTACTCCCTGCTGTGGCTGCTGCATTTGCGAAGATGTCTGAACTGTTTCTTGTTCTGCTTTCTCTGGCTGCTGACTTTCTCCATGTGTTGCAGCAAATTTTTCATAAAGTTCTTTTGCAAATTCTATTGGATATAGTTGCATTATACTACTATCAACAAGCCCTTCTATTTCCATTTTAAAAGCAACTCTTATAAATGTTCCTGTCAAAAAGGTTGCTATTTCTTCCTCATTAACGTTATCATTTAAATCTACAACAGTAGCTGTTGGCGGGCTAATGTCAACTACTTTATTCAACATAGATGATAATGAAGTTGCAGATGACCCCATCATCTGATTCATTGCTTCACATATTGCACTGACATGAAGTTCACTAATATCTCCCTCCACATTCTTGCCGTCGCCACCCATCATCAAATCAGTGATTACCTTAACATCTCGTTCCTTTAAAATCAGTATGTTCTTTCCATCTAAACCGTCTTTATAAGATATTTGTATAAAAACACATGGTCTATCATAATTTGCCGTAATATCATCCCATGTTGCATAGGTTACTATCGGCGTTGTAATGGTTACCTTTGTATTTACTAGTGAAAATAAGGTCGTTGCAGCTGTTCCCATACTAATATTAGCAATTTCTCCCACAGCGTCCTTTTCTGCCTCAGTTAAGAGCTCGGCAGAACTATCTTCACTTATTGTATCATCCGATGAACCATTTCCATTTAGCAATGCATTAATTTCTTCTTGTGATAACATTCCGTCCATTACTTCACTGCTCCTCTCTTATTATAGATGTGACTCTCGCTGCATAAGCATCTCCAGATGAACCTGGCAGGGCAGTAAATTTTTTAATATTCCCCACAAATACATCTAATTCTTGATCCACTTTCGTGTCCAGCCTTATTATATCACCAATTTGCAAATTAACAAAATCATTCACTGCAATCGAACTTGTGCCAAGCACAGTACGAACTGGTATATTTGCTCTGCTGATTAAACTTTTAATTGCTTCCTCATATGACTCTTCGTCATCCTTTTGCATTGTAGAATACCAATATTTTGTATTCAGTTTATCCATTACATCTTCTAGTGTAATGAACGGCAAACAAATATTCATTAACCCTTCTACTTCACCTACTTTAATTGTTAACGTTACTATGGCTATCATTTCACTTGGCGAAATGACTTGCGCGAATTGAGAATTTGTTTCTATCCTCTCCAATCGCGGCTCAACATTTACTACATTCTGCCAAGGTTCTCTCAATAGATTAGTACAAATAACCATAATTCGTTCTATAACCGTTAACTCAATCTCTGAAAAATCTCTATTCTTCTCCAGCGGTTTTCCATATCCACCTAGCATACGATCCACAATTGCATATCCTAAATTAGTAGCAAGCTCTAATATAATATTTCCAGATAATGGAGCAAAATTCACCACTCCTAAAATCACAGGGTTTGATAATGCATTTGTAAATTCTGAATATGTAACTGCTTCTGAATTCATAACTTCAACCTGAATATTTTTTCTTAAATAACCAGGCAGATTCGTTGAAAGCAATCTTCCATAATGCTCAAATATTATTTCCAAAGTGCGTAAATGTTCTTTAGAAAATTTTGATGGCCTCGCAAAGTCATAATTCCTCACTTGTTTTTCAGAGGCGTCATTAATATTTTCAACATCCAATTCACCCGAATTTAATGCATTTAGCAAATTGTCAATCTCACTTTGGGATAACACTTCTCCCATAGTTATTCACCTCCTTGATGACTCTCTTTAATGTGTACTTTCTATTGGAATACAATATCTCTAAATGCAACCTTTATAATAAAATCTGAATCAAACATTTTATCTAATTGCTGCTTTAATGCTTCTTGCAAGGCATCTCGGTTTGATTGGGCTTCCTCTAACGTAAAACCAGAAACTACATCAATAATTTCGCTCTTAATAAGACTTTCCTTATCAGCTATTTTTTCACCATAGCTTTTGTAACCATCATTTTTTTTATCCATTGATAAGGTAACCGAAAATACAGCATAATGCTCTTCACCATCAACATCTTTCTTAAGATTCACTGTTATCTTATCTGCAATATCATAGGTGGCAATTTGATCGATAGGAATATTTTCCTCACCTGTTTCTGCCATATTTGCTTCTAATTCTAAATCTAATACACTGCAAATTTTAGTCACTAATGCATTTGTCTTTTTAGAAGCTGGAACTATACTAAACATCATGATGGCTGTTAAAACCAAATTGACAATTACTAATGCCAAAATTAAAATACTAAATATATTCTTTTTCATTATTTTACTCCTTTTAATAATCGCTATAAGAATTATAAATTTTCACCTCTACACGTCTGTTACGTGCTCTCCCCTCTGCGGTAGAATTATCAGCAATCGGTACATATTCGCCACGACCTGATGATTTTAGTTTGACCGGGTCAATACCTTGAGCTACATAATATTCTAATACCGCTAATGCTCTAGCTGTTGATAACTCATTATTATTCCTAAAATGTGAATTAGAAATTGGAACATTATCTGTATGCCCCTCTATTTCAACCAATCTATCCGGATACATTTCTATAATCAAACCTATTTTATCCATAAGAAGCAAAGAGTCTTCCTTAATTTGTGCACTGCCTGAATCAAACAAAAAAGCTCCATTTAATGTTAAAAGCACATAATGTGAATTAAAATCAATTTCTACTTCTTCTTCAATTCCACTATTTTTAATCATTTCTTCTATCTGCTCCGCCATTTGCTCTGATTCGTCTAAAGCTTCCTGCTCAAACTTTGTTTTTTCATCTGTCGTAGTGTCTCCCTCTTCATTTTTTCCCATTGAAGTAAAGTAAACATCCAAATCACTAAGCTGGCTGACTCCACTTGATATCAATACGCCTTCTCCAATAGCACTTCCCCCACCGGATAAGACACTAAAACTGCTTGCAAGTGATGCTGCTACCTGTTCAAACTTTTCTGCATCAACCGTTGACATTGAAAATAGCAATACGAAGAAACAAAGGAGTAAATTCATCAAATCACTAAACGTAGTTGTCCACGCTGGTGCTCCCTTTGGTGGCTCATCTTGCTTCTTCTTAGCCATTGCTTTCACCTCCGCCATTTGTTACCAGCTCATCTTCACCGTTTCCTTGTGAAAAGGCACTTCTTTGTACCGGTGATAAGAATGACTTCAACTTTTCTTCAATTACTCGAGGATTTTCACCTGCCTGAATGGATAAAAGTCCTTCAATAATGACTTCTTTCAGCATTATTTCCACATCATTGTTACTTTTTAATTTACTGGCAATTGGAGCACTAATCCAGTTTGCAAGCAGCGAGCCATAAAAGGTAGTAACCAAGGCTGTCGCCATGTTTGGACCTATTGATGCTGAATCATCCAATACCTTTAGCATATTTATCAAACCAATTAAAGTTCCAATCATACCCCAAGCAGGCCCCATTGCTCCTACGGTCTCCCAAAAACTTATGGTTTTTTTATGTCGACTTTCAATACAAGTCAATTCTGTTTCTAATATTGCACGAACCAATTCTGGATCCGTACCATCCACTATAAGTAAAATTCCTTTTTTCAGGAATTCATCTTCCAAATTATTTGCGGCTTCTTCCAAAGAAAGCAATCCTTCCTTTCTCGCCACGTTAGATAAATCAATAATATTTCTGATTGTTGTAGATTCATCTACCACTGGAACCTTAAACACCAGTCTAATACTTTTTATTCCAGCTATAAAATCTTTCATATTATATGATGCCATAACACATACGAATGTTCCACCAAATGTAATGATTACCGAAGCCGGATCTACAAAGTTAGGTAATGCTGCAACTCCCAGATTACCTGAAATAATACCAAAAATAACTACAAAAAAACATCCTACCAAACCAATTATTGAAGCTATATCCACGACTGTCACCTACCCCATCTTTATTCTTTAAGGAAACTACTATTTACACTAAATTCCCACAAAAATTTCCTTTTTATATGATATTACTAAATTTTTAATGTCTTGTCTACTTTCTTTTACAATAATCTTCTTGCCCGTAGTAAAGGAAATTACAGTATCAGGAGTTTCTTCCACCGATTCAATTAAGTCCGAGTTAATCAAAACCTTTTTGTCGTTTAGTTTAGTGACTTCAATCATGGTACTCCTCCTTGAGTTTAAAATATCCTATCTATTTTATAATTAAAATTTTCTCATTAATCAATGATTTTTCATTAATTTATAAAACTTTTACCTTTATTAAATTTTAGTATATCCCCAAATGCATTGTATTGATTTCGAATACAATACATCTGGGAAATTACTAATTAAAAATTAACTATCTCTTAAGATTAACTAATTCTTCAATTAAAGTATCTGATACTGTAATAATTCTAGAATTTGCCTGAAAACCTCTTTGTGTTGTAATCATTTCTGTAAATTCTGACGATAAATCAACATTCGACATTTCAAGTACGCCTGTTGCCATACTTCCACTATTGGCTGTAACATCAACACCAATTCCATCAAAGCTTCCTGAGTTTAATGTCTCTGCATAAAGGTTCTCACCCTCTTTTGATAGACCGGCTGCATTAGAGAATTCCGCAACTGCTATCTGTCCCAACAGCTTTGTATCATTATTACTATAACTGCCACTAATCTTTCCATCGTTTCCAATTGATATTCCTATCATCTTACCTAGCTTTCTTCCCTCACCGTTTCCATCTGCATCTCCCCCCTTCATAGCTGCTGTCGTAGTCCCGCTGTTGCCCGACATCTGACTGGTTGATAAATCAATGCTAATTGTAGAATGTTTAAGCTGTCCTGTTCCGGTTCCAAAGGAAAGTTCTGTAGTAGTTGCACCAGTCGTACCGCCTACTGCGGATAATTTACCACTATTATCCGGATCATATGTAACAAGCACCGCATTATTGGCAGTTACTGTATTACCTGAGGAATCTGTAAAGGTTAATGTACTTCCAAAAGTTGCACCCGAGGATGTCATAACGGAATCACCGCTTTCTTCTTCCGTAATATCATCCAATACCATATAGAACGTTCCCTCAGGCAGCGTATTGCCACTTGAATCAATTAATCCCTCTGCATTATGCATCGAAAAAGTCGTATTATACTTATAGCCTAATGAATCATATATATCAAGGTTAGCTACTTCTCCAGCAGTGGAATTGATATCCGTACTATCTGAATCAACAATTCCTGTATATCTAGCTAATGTGGTGGCTTCGGCATCTGATGTAAGATTCTCAGTCGCCATTACTTTTAGCGGTGATACAGTTGCTTTTTGAATTTCACCTGTTGTATCATTTACCTGCCAGCCCAATACATTATATCCAGTGGTTGACATTACCAGATTACCTGTCGAATCAATCGTAAAATTACCTGCTTTAGTAAAATAGCGCTGAGTTCCGTCACTTACGACAAAGAAACTATCTCCTGTAATCTTTATATCAAACGGATTGTTTGTTGTCTGGGTGGCACCCGCCGTTGTAATTGTAGTACTAATTGCACCGGTCGTTACACCAAGACCTATCTGCTTTGCATTTGTACCACCAGTACCAGTTGTAGCATTTGCTCCAGAAGCAGCCTGCGTTGTCTGATACATAAGATCCTGAAAGGTTACTGTCTGCGATTTATATGCTACTGTGTTAACGTTGGCTATATTGTTACCAATTACATCCATCTTTGTCTGATGCGTTCTAAGACCTGATACACCAGAATACAATGCTCTCATCATAATTAAATGACCTCCTATTATTTATACTTTAAAGGGCAGCTTGTCTTATCTGTCATTCAAAGACAAAAGCTTCCATTAAGGTCCAGCTATATAATTACTGCCCCATCAATATTTGTGTAAACATTCTCTGCAGTCTCACTTTGATCCATCGCCGTTATCACTGTATTATTCTTTACATTAACAATAAATGCCAGGTTATCAACTATCACCAGTGATTCATTGATTCCCTTCTCATTGGCTTGTTTAGCTCCGTTTAGCAGGCGCTGCATCTGATTTTCTGAAATATCGATACTTCTTGAAGCAATTCTTTCATTTGCATGCTTTGAAAATTTCAGGTTTGAAGATTCTTGTGATGCATCTAATTGTGTCTGTTTTAATATCTCACCAAACGCTGTACTTTCTGCCTCGTTTGCCACGTTAATCTTCTTAGTATTCAGGTACTTCCCTGTCACCTGCTCAATGGAAGTGAATTGACTATTATTAATTTGCATAATTACCTCCATTCGTGTGTATTCACACACATGCTGGCAGCTTAAAAAATTATATCTTCAACTGCATCAGCTAATCTAGATACACCACTTTTAGGTTGTACTAGTAGATGTATCTGTTGTATCTGTTGTATCTGTTGTTATAGTGCTTAAATAATCTTTATAATAATCATCATCTAAGACAGTATACAAATCAGTTAAGGCATAATAATTGCCACTGACAAGTAAATATGGATCCCCATTGGATAATGTCATTGCATCCACATAACCGGCCGTATAATAAGTATCACCCGTTGAACTAGATGTTGTTTTCAACATTACCGCTTTTCCAATTAAGTCTGATGCTTCATTAGCATTTAAGGTATCATCTAAATTTTGAAGTGCCTCAAGCTGTGAAAAAGTAGCTAGCTGTGCAATATACTCTGTATTAGATGTTGGTTCAAGTGGATCCTGATATTTCATTTGTGCCACCAAAAGCTGTAAAAACGCTTGCTTATCTAATGAACTTGAACTGCTTGTGGTTGTGGTACTGTCTGACAATTTCGAAGCACTTGACTCTACTAATGCTCCATCCTTTACGGCTTGTACTAACGACATATTCTTTCCTCCTTATGCTGTGTAATTAACTGAATTACCATTTCCAATCATCATTTCAGCAATTAAAGCTTCCTCATCTGACAGATCTTCCAATGTATCAAAATCGTTATAATTAAATTGTCTTCTGGTATTCTTTTTCTGCTGTTCAAATTGTTCCTGATTCATGCTGCTGTTGCCTTCCTCAAGATTTCTTTCAAACTCATGACTTTCGACTGTAACTTCCACTGCATCAACTTTTAATCCTTGGTTGTTCATATTCTCTTTTAGCTGAACAATCTGGCTTTCCAACACTTCCTTTATAGCAAGATTTTGTGCTGTAATTTGTGCTGTAATAACCCCTTCCTTAGATGCTACTTGTATTGTAAGCTTACCCAAATGCTCTGGATTCAATTGAAATTCCATTTTAGATGTATCCAGAGTCGAGGATACTTTTACTTGGCTTTCAATCTGTCTTAGTATACTTTCAACATCAACAGAAGTTTCATTAATCGTAGCAGTCTGTTCCAGATTATTTAAAACATTGTCTCGGTTTCCTTGAACTTGTGTGTAATCCTGATACTTATTACTTGTTTTGTCATCATTCTTAAATAAATTGATCTCTTTCGCAGTATCTCCTTCTTTTTCGTCCATTTGCTGTTCATCACTATCCTGTGTGTTTGCAGCCACTGTTTCACTTTCAGGCTCATCAGGAATTACCTTTTCGCCATCAGAAACCGAATTGTCATTCAGTTTTTTATCCTCATTCAACTTTACATCAGAAATTGTCGAACTATCCTTTACATAGTCCGTTTGAATCAGCTTAGGATCTTCATCTACTGCTATTTGCTGTGTCTGATTCGTATTCTCTGTAATAGTTGTTAATTCAGCATTCTCATTAATCGTATTTTGCTGCTCTATGACTGCCATTAAATTATCTTCTGTAATGCCCAATTCACTTAATATATCTTGTGTTACTCCTGCAATCATCTCAAGGCTATCATTGAACTGCTGATATAATGATTCATCCGTTATAAGTGCCGATATATCACTATTACCGGATATTTGGGTCAAAACCTGAGCCAGATTGTTTTTATCCAGACAATCCAAATAATTTAAACCTAGCATCTGCATAACAGACTCTAAATCTTCTTCCGATATATTAAGGTTTTCTATTAAGATATTTTTGATTTTTTCTGAAGCATCATCCAAAACATCTTCGACACTTTTATTGTCATCAACTACTTCATTCGATTCTATTATATTCGAATTATTCTCCTTGTTAACATTGGAGCTATTTAGTTTATCCGAATTATCATTAACTAGTTTTCTATTTACTGTTGTACTGCCAATATTTTTAGAAACTAAATTTTGAGATGACTTTAGGCCAGATGTATCTGAAATATTATTTTGGCTTGAAGTTGAAATACGATCAATTAAATTACTAAAATTCTCAAAGGTCTGATTTGAATCGTCCTGTCTGGAAACTTTATCTACCGATAAAGCATTTACAATAGCTGTTGAATCTACCGACGTTGTATTCATTTTCTTTCCTCCTTTCCTTTGTATTTTTATTATCAAATATTATTTGATAAATCTATTCTAAGGTGCCATAATTTTAGTGACCTTCGCTGCTACTGTAGGGTCCATTGCACCAAGAATATCTCCTCTGGCTTCTGTACTCATATTTTCCAGAATTTCTGCTACCAGTTCTAAATTATCTGTCATTTTTTCAAAAATTCCAGCTGCCTGCGCAGGCTTCATTTTACCGTAAGCTTTTGCATAATCCTTTACTTCATCTGAATATTCAATCTGTTGCACAACTTGTTTATATAATAATTCTGCATTATCCGGTGAGATACTCTCATAGTACGTTTTGTATTCTGACACATCCGGAGCATTATCGTTAAAAACAATATCTTCGTCAAATTTAGCTTTCAACTGTTCATATTCTGTCTGTTGTTGTTCAAATACTTTCAATTTATCGATTTCTTCATTTAATTGAGCAACTGTCTCATCATTACTTGCAATTTGATCCTGTGCCGTTTTCAGTTGTAGTTCTAAGCTCTTAATCTGTTCTACTGCTTCTGCCAGCGTATCATATGGATAATCACCGTCCGCTGCCAAATCCTGTGTATTAGTATCCGGCAATATAGCGCTAACTACAGGTACATCCTTGAGTAAAGGATATAAAACCGTAGAACCAAAGCCGCCAACATCCCATTTAATCAGCAATGCGAAAATACCAAGCCATACAGCAATGATAAATATTGTTACTACTGCCACTCCGACTTTTCCGCCTGTAGCCTCTTCTTTTTCTAAATCAGCTATTCCCTGCTCTTTGGCTCTCTTTTTTGCTTCTTTTTTTTCTTTTCTGCTTAGCTTTTCTTTCTTTTCCTTTGCCACGTTTTCACCCACCAATCTATCTAGCCTTACCATAGGTATAGCTTACTAATTCATCTATTTCTTTACTCTCCTGGGCATTAAGCTCTTTCATAAAGTCCTCAAAAGCATTCTCTTTCAACTTTTCATGAATTTTTCTGTCATTCATAACTTCGTAAAGCTTTATTCTTGCCTGTTCCAAATTGCGTTCCGCAACCGAAGTTTGTAGAATTTGATGCTTTATATCACTTTTGGTTTTTTCAATTGCAGATTTACATACCTTAATTTCTATAATATCAAGTCTTGAACTCATAAGTGAACGCATCTTATTTTCATAGCACATCTGTTTTTCAAGCAACGCTCTAAGCTTAGCCTGCTCCTCATTGAGCTTGGCTCTTGCATTTGCATAATTCGTTTTTGCCTGATTTTCCAATTTATATTTTATTTCTAAAATATTTTGCATTTTATACATAAATTTTGCCATATGTTCACCTATTATTCTGCAAAGATACCGTTTAACATGTCTAATATTTCATCAAAATTATATTTTGAATCAATATCCTGCATCAAAAATGCATTCACTGCATCTATCTTGCCAATCGCATAGTCTATATTCTTATTGGATCCGTTTTTGTAGGCTCCAATATTAATTAAATCTTCCGCCTCATTATATGTAGCTAAAACATTCTTCAGTTTACCGGCAACCATTTTATGTTCACTGTTTGCTATTTGTGTCATAACACGGGATATACTTTGAAGTACATCAATTGCCGGATAGTGGTTTTTATGTACCAGCTTTCTGGATAGCATAATATGTCCATCCAAAATACTTCTAGCTGTATCTGTAATCGGCTCATTAAAATCATCACCATCAACCAATACAGTGTATAAGCCCGTAATAGAACCAATATCAGAGTTTCCTGCTCGTTCCAACAATTTAGGCATTTCGGCATATACACTTGGCGGATATCCTCTTGTTACAGGTGGTTCGCCAGAGGCAAGCCCGATTTCTCTTTGTGCCATCGAAAAACGTGTCAGAGAATCCATCATAAGTAATACATCCTTACCCTGATCTCTAAAATATTCAGCTATCGCTGTGGCTGTCTTAGCTGCTTTATTTCTTATTAACGCCGGTTTATCAGATGTGGCTACTACTACTACAGAACGCCTTAGGCCTTCTTCGCCTAAATCACGTTCAATAAATTCCCGAACTTCTCTTCCTCGTTCTCCTATTAGGGCGATTACATTAATATCAGCTTTTGTGTTCCTTGCAAACATTCCAAGTAACGTACTTTTACCAACACCACTTCCTGCAAATATTCCAATTCTTTGACCTTTTCCAACTGTAATTAATCCATCTACAGCCTTAACCCCTAAAGGAAGTACCTCACTAATGATTTTTCTATCCATAGGATCTGGTGGCATCGCTTCAACCGGATATGTAACATCAGAATAAATCGCAGATGCGTTTACAGGTCTTCCAAGACCGTCCAGAGTCTTTCCTAACAGTTCTTTTCCAACAGGTACCGACAATGGATGTCCAATATTTTCAACCATGCACCCCTGTCCGATTCCTTCTACGTTTTCAAAGGGCATCAAAAGTATTTTTTTATCCTTAAATCCCACAACCTCTGCAAGTATGTATTTATCTTTTTCCCCATCCGCTATTATTTTGCATAAATCATTAAGCTTAGCGTCAGGTCCTACCGATTCGATTGTCAATCCAACGATTTTGACTACTCGTCCAAGTTTTTTGTAAAACGTGTTTTCTGTTAAATTGTAGTATTTTTTTAAATTTATCGATGCCAATAAACTGTCCCACCTTTTAGCTACGTGATAATATTTTTAATGTTTTTACCAAATTATCTAATTGCACATCCAAGCTGCAATCAAATACTCCACCATCTGTCTCAATTAAACATTGGTTCTTTGACAGTGTAATGTCTTCCATTATTTCAATACTAGCCGCTTTTACTACTGTTTTCTCTAAAACCTCTTTATATTTCAAAACAAACGGATAGTCTGTTTTAGAAACCTTTACATAAAATTCTTTACTGCCATCTATTTGGCTCAGTGCAATTTTTAGTAAATGAACAATCATGTTTCTGTTATCTTCAAATTTTACCTTGAAAACATTTTGTACTATAGTTGTAATGGCATCCACTAATAAAGGCTCCATTTCCTTTAATTGTTCATTGTATTCATTCGTAAGCTTCTTTCTTTGTGCCTCAAGCTTATCCTTTTCTTGATCTAAGTCTGACATAGATTGTTTATAACCATCATCATAACCTTGCTTACTGCTTTCCTGATAGGCTTGTTGTTTCAGTTCCTCTGCCTGCTTCTTGGCTTCTTCTAAGATTTGACTTGCCTCTTCATTTGCATTCTTCAATATTTCTTCCGGCGTTATTTCTGGCTCCAAAGACCCTGTTTCTTCATTTATTTCAACTTCTCTAGCTAATAGGCCTGCCTTAAATCCTGCTTCATCTACACCATTTTTTTCATCGTTTGAATGTTCTGAATTATTTTGCAGCTTGCTAAGTTTCTCAGCAATCAAATCATTATAATCAATTACTTTTTTGTCAGCATCACATTGTACCATGTGATATTTAAACAAATTAGACAACTATCTCGTCACCTCCGCCTCGAGAAATAACAATTTCTGCGGAATCTTCAAGTTTTCTAATAATATTTACAATCTTTTGCTGTGCTTCTTCAACATCCTTCATACGTACAGGTCCCATAAATTCCATATCCTCTTTTATCATAGCGGACAAACGTTTTGATAAATTATTAAATATAGCATTTTGAACCTCCTCGTTTGCCCCTTTAAGAGCAATTGCAAGGTCATTGTTATCAACATCTCGAAGTACTCTTTGAATTGCTCTGTCATCCAGTGAAAGAATATCTTCAAATACAAACATTTTCTTTCTGATTTCATCTGCCAATTCTGGTTCATCAATTTCAAGAGTTTCCATAATGTGTTTTTCAGTTCCTCTATCCACAGTGTTCAATATTTCAACAATAGCATCCACACCGCCTACTATCGTGTAGTCCTGATTTACCAATGAAGCTAGCTTTCTTTCTAATACACGTTCCACCTCTTTAATAACATCCGGTGAAGTTCGATCCATTTGCGCTATGCGCTTCGCAACATCAGCCTGCTTGTCAGGTGCCAATGAACCTATTACTGCCGAAGCTTGACTTGCAGATAAATAAGACAAAATCAAAGCAATGGTCTGAGGATGTTCATCCTGTATAAAGTTAAGCAGCTGAGATGCATCTGCCCTTTTAACAAATTCAAAAGGTCTAACCTGTAATGAAGCAGTAAGTTTACTGATAACATCAACTGCTTTTTCTGTACCAAGTGCTTTTTCAAGTAACTCCTTAGCGTATCCAATACCACCTTCTGCAATATACTGCTGTGCAAGACAAATCTCATAAAATTCATCTATAACCTTCTCTTTAATTGCCGGTGAAATACTCCTTGTGTTTGCTATTTCCAATGTTAATTCTTCTATTTCATCTTCTTTTAAATGCTTAAATATAGTCGAAGATTTTTCAGGTCCAAGAGCAATCAAAAGTATTGCTGCCTTTTCCAATCCACTTAATTCTTCTGTTTTAGCCATACCCTTATCACTCCCAATCTTCATTTAACCAATTTCTTAACAGTTGTGCAACTGCTTCCGGATTTTCATCAACAAATTTTTCAATTAGCTTTCTAGCATCAGATTTCTCATTGAAATCAATGTTATCAAGTGGCGAAGCTTCCTTCGTTGATGCCAGTAATGCCTCCACAGACAATTCCGGTTCCGTCTCAAGTACCTCAATCGGTCTAGTACTTCTAAATATAACAAAACCTAGTAAAGCCAATATCAAAACTATCATCGCTATCATAAGGTAATCTGACCAGGTTCTGCCCAATCCATTTGATTCTTGAAAAAAAGGAACATCATATGCGACAATAGAAATATTACTTTCTGCTATTCCCGTTGCTCTGGATACCATAGTATAAAAGTCCTGATCCACTGTAGTCTTTGTTTTTACATCATTTGCTGCCGCATATTCAGCAAAGGTCATATCGTTAAGCTTCCCTTGTGCCTTTAAATCATCCTCATTATAAACTACATAATTAGTTGCAACTATTGAAATCGATGATGAATCATAATTGACACCACCAGGAGCAAACTGTGTATCTGTAATTTTCTCATTTGGTGTATAATCCTTCGAGGTTTGTGTAGTAGTACTTGAGGAAGTTGCATTGTCCTCAATTACATATGTTGTACTGCTATTCGAATCCGTTCCCGGAACTCCCGAAGTACCACCAGTTGTCTCATTTTCGTATAATTCTTCATGACTTAATAAGCCTTGTTCTTGTCCATCTGCCGGTGTATAGGAATGTTCTGTCTGGTTTACAACATCAAAGCTTATATTAAGATTTGGAGCCACTTCAATATTGTCATATACATTGGTTCCAAGCATTACATCTTTTACTTGCTTCTTTAACAGGGATTCTGCCTGACTTTTTACAGCAAATTGATTACTTGCATTTCCTACTGTAGTTGAATTATCCTCTCCAGAAAAAAGCAGGTTACCATTTGCATCTATTACAACAACACTATCTGTTGTCTTATTTCCCACTGCGGTAGCAACATATTTTGCCATTACCGTAGGTGCTTCATCTGACAAAGTTCCATCAAGTGTCAACAATACACTTGCATATGTATCTAATTCCTGTGATATAATCGTTCCATCCTGATCTGGAATGGATAGGCTTACTGATGCATCCTTGACACCATCCATTGTTTTAAGTGTATCTTCTAATTTAGATTCCAAGTACAGCTTATATTTTTTTTCTTTATCTGCTTCTGTAGTACTAAATCCTCCACTTAATGCATCATCAATGCCATAACCATCCGCTGGTATACTATTTTTGCCCAATGCAATAGTAGCATTCGCTAAGTCCTTTTTATTAACAGAAATTACCAGACCATCATCCGATACATTCATAGATATGTCTTCACTCTCCAGAATCGATTTCACTTCCGATGACTCTTTAGTTGATTCGCATGTAATCAAAGTAACCATCTTTGGTCTGGAAAGTACAAACCCCAAAATTATTAAAGTAAATACCACTATAGCACTAACACTAATAATTGTAGCTTTCTGTCTAGTAGTATACTTATTCCAAAATGCCATTAATCTGCTCGGTATACTCTTCAGTCTTTCTTCCATCAGTTATCTCCTAACCCTTATTATATACAAATTCTTGCTTACAAAAATATCACTTATATCAATTGTTAAATCTGTATATTCATAATCTCTTTGTATGCATCCAGGAACTTATCCCTAATTGCAACCGTATACTGCAATGCTGTAGCTGCTTTACTTTCTGCAATGGATAAATCATGTGTATTATCACTATACCCAAGTGCTACATTAAGCTCCTCTTTTTTATAATCTAATTGTAACTGATTGGTTTCATTTACCAAATCTACTGCCGACTGTAAATATGTACCAAAGCTCTGATCATCTGTATTTAAAGTAGCACTGTTAAGTGCAGCATTCTTTATATATTCTGAGCCAATATTACTTAATGCTGATATATCGTTCATTGCTATCTATCCTCCCTATTTTCCAATCTCAAGTCCTTTTAATGCGATATTCTTGCTTGTGCTAAATGCTGTTACATTAGCCTCATAAGCCCTGCTTGCATCTATCATATTTGTCATTTCGGTTACTGTATTAACATTAGGATACGATACATAGCCGTCCTCATCTGCATCCGGATGTGATGGATCATATTTTTTTACAAAATCCGTTGAAGTATCTTCTGTTATAGAACTCACCTTTACACCCGTGCCGGTATAACTACTGTGAGCATTAGATAAAATATTTGCAAATGCAGTATTACTCTTCTGTGAAAAAGTAACCACTTTTCTTCTATAAGGTGTACCGTCTTCTGTTCTTGTCGTACTAGAATTTGCAATATTTTGAGATATGACATCTAACCTAAGTCTTTCCGCTGTCATTCCTGAAGCATTAATATCAAATGAACTAAAAATAGACATATTATTTTCCCCCTAATTATTTCATTACTGATTGCAGCATTTTAAATTCATTATCTATACTATCCGTTAACATCCTGTATTTCAATTCATTAGCAGCTAATTCAACATTTTCAGTACTTTCATCGACATTATTACCATCGACTCTGTAAGAATAACCTGGTGAATCTGTATATATCTGTGCCTCTAAATTCTTAGTAGATACGCCCGCCACTTTATTGTCTAAAGTTGTACTATTGGCTCCCCTAAGCTGCCTTTCTAATATATCCTCAAATTTAACGTCCTGTCTCTTATAATTTGGTGTATCAATGTTAGCTAAATTATTAGAAATCACATCATTACGAGTCCAGGCAGCGTCCGCCGCCTTATCTAATATGTTAACATAATTAAATGCATCCGAACCTATCATTTATTTCACTCCTCCTATATTTATTCAACACATACTAATCACAATCTTACTTCATTATAAAATATCCTGCGAATAATACAAGTGAAAATTGTAAATTTTTTAAGGTTTTCCAAAAATAATTGTGCTTTTCTGTCACTTTTCGTGACTTAAGTACCAACATTTTTGGTAATTTTTTGTATTTATTAACTAATTATAAAGAATGATAAACTTTTTGTAAATATTATTATTATTTGATAATTTCAAAATAAAATGCAGTATTTACAAGGCTTTACAACATTTATATATTGAATTATTTTATTTCAAATTTTAAATAGTTGTATATTTTTATCGTCAATAATCAATAATTTGAAAGTATTTCGTAATAATAATTTATCAATGCATAATTTTACCAAATCCTAAAGTAAATAGCAAAAACTCCATACAATGATAAACAAAACATATCAAAAGCCGATACAGATTATAATTCATCTGAACCGGCTTTTATTACATTATAGCAGAGATTATCTACTATTTACTACGCTTTCTGCATTTTACTTTTTCTAATTTCCTCTAGTTCGTCAAAGATAACATCATTTAAAACCTTAATGTAAGTACCCTTCATTCCCGACGACCGTGATTCTATTACCCCTGCACTTTCAAATTTTCTTAGTGCATTTACAATAACAGATCGCGTTATACCAACTCTGTCCGCAATTTTACTTGCTACTAATATTCCTTCTTTTCCTTCAAGCTCATCAAAAATATGAGTTATTGCTTCTAATTCAGAAAATGATAATGTACTGATTGCTGATTTAACAATTTGTACCTTTCTTGTCTCTTCCGCATTCTCTTCATTTACTGACCGCATCATTTCAAGTCCAACAACTGTTGTGCCATATTCACTTAAAATAATATCGTCGATTTCATAGCTAGCATCACTTTTATAAATAAATAATGTTCCTAAGCGCTCCCCAGCAATGTCTATAGGCGTTATGATTGCTTCGTACTTTTTTACACCATCAAATACAAACCCCAAAGTTTCCAAGTTAACATTTTCTTTTGTCGAAAGAATACCAAGTAATCTTTCATTTAAAAGTGGATCAATATATCCACCTACTTCGTCTTCAATTAACTCCTTAATTTCATCAACGCCATCACAAATACTAATTCCTAATACTTTCCCCTTTTTACTAATTACCAAAATATTTGATTTCAAAATGTCTGTCAAAACGCTGCAAATGTCATTAAAAACTACCTTAGAAGTACTGTTATTGTGTAAAAGTTTGTTTATTTTTCTTGTCTTGTCCAATAATTGTACGCTCATTTCTCCATACCTCCTTTACGTTAAAATTATAAGCAATAAAATAAATTTATATCTTATTCAATTGTCACTAATTATTATTCAATTCTTGTTTATTTGTTATTTTATCACACACATTATACAAAAGCAATCCTCATCATTAAAGTTTCGTATTGTTCTTTTAATTTATTACTTATTACTCTTTTACTATTCTTTCCCTTTATCTTGAATATATCCACATTTTTCATTCAGGCACACTAATTTAGCTCCTTTTTCTACCATAACGCCGCCACATTCTTTACACCTGGTCTCAGATGGCTTCTGCCATGTCATAAAGTCACAATTCGGATTATCTTCACAACCATAATACTTACGTCCCTTTTTTGTTTTACGAAGCACAATATCTTTCCCACATTTTGGACACTTTACTCCAATTTTTTCCAAGTATGGTTTTGTATTTCTACATTCTGGGAAGCCTGGACAAGCCAAGAATCTGCCATGTGGACCATATTTAATAACCATATTTCTTCCACATTCCTCACATATGACATCGGTAACTTCATCTTCTATTTTATATTCCCCTAATTGCTTTTCTGCTATTAGAACTGCTTCATTTAAGTCTGGATAAAAGTTGCTGATTACTGTTTTCCAATTCACACTTCCTTCTTCGACTTTATCTAACAGCATTTCCAGATTAGCCGTAAAATTAACATCTACAATGCTTGGAAATGCAGTTTTCATAATTGAATTTACTATTTCCCCAAGTTCTGTAACATAAAGATTTTTATTTTCTTTTGCTACATACCGTCTTGCAATAATTGTCGTTATAGTCGGAGAATACGTACTTGGTCTTCCAATTCCCAATTCTTCCAAGGTTTTAACAAGAGCTGCCTCTGTGTAATGAGCTGGTGGCTGAGTAAAATGCTGCTTGCTGTTAAATTCATTCAGCTTTAATGACGAGTTTTCGTCGATATTACCCAATAATACATTGGTGTCTTCCTTCTCATCATCTTCTTGAATATACACTGACATAAACCCGTCAAAGGCTACTTTTGAAGTTGAAACAATAAAAACGTAATCATTTCCTTCTATTTTAATAGTTATTGTCTCATACCTTGCTGACTGCATTCTGCTTGCTGCAAATCGTTTCCAAATTAACTGATATAGTCTAAACTGATCTCTTGATAAAGAGTCCTTAATCTCAATTGGAAGTCTTACTATATCCGTTGGTCTTATCGCCTCATGGGCATCTTGGATTTTCTTTCCTTTTTTTAAGACTTTTTCCTCTTCTGCTACATACTCATTGCCATAATTCTTTTTTATAAATTCTCTGGCAGCGTAGTCTGCTTCGTCTGCTATTCTCGTAGAATCAGTACGTAGGTATGTAATTATACCAACAGTACCACTTCCTTTGATATCAATACCTTCATAAAGCTGCTGCGCCAAACGCATTGTTTTTTGAGTAGAAAAATTAAGTTTTTTTGATGCTTCCTGCTGCAAGGTACTTGTCGTAAATGGCAACGGTGCTTTCTTAATTCTTTCCCCTTTTTTTATATTAGCTATTTTGAAATCTGCATCTTCTAATTTTTTTAAAATCTGGTCTAATTCTTCCTTAGAATTAATGTTTATCTTGCCATTTTTGTTGCCATAGAATTTTGCTGTCAACGGCTTTTTTTCACCTTTAACTTTCAAATCTGCCTCTAGCGACCAATATTCTTCCGGTATAAAGGCATTAATCTCCTCGTCTCTATCACAAATAATTCTAAGAGCTACTGATTGAACTCTTCCCGCGCTTAAACCTCTCTTTACTTTTGCCCACAAAAGAGGACTGATACGATAACCTACTATTCTATCAAGCATCCTTCTGGCCTGTTGGGCATCCACTAAATCCATGTCAATATCCCGTGCTTCTTTGATGGATGCTTTCACAGCATTTTGTGTAATCTCATTAAAGCTGATTCGATACATCTTATCTTCTGATAATTTTAAAGCCTTGGATAGATGCCATGAGATAGCTTCCCCTTCTCGGTCAGGGTCAGTTGCAAGATAAACTTTATCCGCTTTCTTAGCTTCTTTTCTAAGATTAGCTAATATATCTCCTTTTCCACGAATTGTAATATATTTAGGTTCAAAACCATTTTCAACGTCAATTCCTAACTGACTTTTTGGTAAATCTCTTACGTGACCGTTAGATGCTGCCACCTGATAATTTGACCCTAAAAATTTCTTTATTGTTTTCACCTTCGCAGGTGATTCCACAATAACCAAATACTTAGCCATAATATACTTCCTCCATTAGCTTACTTATGGTTTTCAATATTTATTCTCACATAATAATTTTTCGATGTTTCTTTTATTAACCCCTTTAACTCTAAGTCCACTAATGTAACCATAATCTCTGAATTTTTCAAATCGACATTGCTTAAAATTTCTTCCAGACTTTTGGGTTGTAAATCTAGACAACTATACACCATATTTTCTTTTCTTTCAAGTAAATTATTGCATTTTTTTAATAACTTTTTATTTTGAACATATTTTACCCCCAATTCATCCATAATTTCTTTTGGTGAATTTACAATTGCTGCACCTTGACTTATCAATCTGTTACAGCCGCTGCTTAAGCTATCTGTGATACGTCCTGGTACCGCAAATATGTCTTTTCCTTGTTCTAAAGCAAGATCAGATGTAATGAGTGAACCACTTCTATGCCTTGCTTCTACCACTATTATTATATCTGCTAATCCACTTATAATTCTATTTCTTTCAGGAAATAGCATGGAACGAGGTTGTGTATTCATGGGATATTCCGAAATGACGCCCCCACTTTTTAATATATTAACATACAATGGATAATTTTCCTTTGGATAACAAATATTTACTCCGCACCCCAGCACTGCAAATGTTTGTCCATTCGCTGTCAGCGCTCCCTCATGTCCATAACTATCAATTCCCCTTGCTAATCCGCTTATAATTTGAACACCGTTTGCCGCTAACTCTTTCGCATATTCAATTGCAATTTCTTTTCCATAATTACTGCAATTTCTGGCTCCAATAATGGCTACGGATGGCTTTTCTTCCGGAATTTTACCCTTTACATACAAACAACAAGGGGCATCCGGTATTTCTGCTAATTTTCTAGGGAATTTTGAACTCATACAACTAATAAATTCAATATTTGCTTCTTTGAGCTTATCAAATTTAATCTTGAGTTCCCCAGGATGCTTACTTACTATTATGCTGTTTTTTTCTTTCTCTGTAAGTAAACTTATCTTTTTTATTTGTGAATCTGACATACTATATACATTCTTTGGCGAATGATAGTATTGTATTAAATTTTTTATTTTATTGCGATACAATCCTTGAATCGAGCATATCCAAAACCAGCTTTCTTCCTCTGTCATAATTTCTCCTTTTGTTTTAACTATCTTTTCCAATACTTTTTATCTAGCGTCTTAAAACATATTGCTTCACTGATATGAATCTTTTCTATATTTTCAGCCCCTTCTAAATCTGCTATCGTTCTTGCCACTTTTAATATTCTATGATACACGCGAGCACTTATATCCATTTTATCAAAAACTGTTTCTATGTACTTTTGAATTTCCTTTGAAAGCTTACAATATTTTGCTATTTGTGTTCCTGTAAGATCAGAGTTAAAAAATATATCACTTTTTTGATAACGTCTTTCTTGTATTTTATGTGCCTTTATAACTCTTTCCTGTATTACTTTAGAACTTTCATTTTCATTCCTTGGCAGCATTTCCTCATACTTCATCTGTCCAAGTTCAACGCATAAATCAATTCGATCTAACAACGGTCCGCTGATGCGATTAAGATATCTTTGAACTTGATTTTCTGAACAATGACATTTATTTAAATCTGGATAATAGCCACATGCACATGGATTCATTGCCGCAACAAGCATGAAATCTGATGGAAATCGATAGCTTGCAGTAGCTCTTGAAATATTAACTGCTCTGTCTTCTAATGGCTGTCTTATACTCTCTAAAACGGCTCTATTAAACTCAGGCAGTTCATCCAGAAATAAGACTCCTCTGTGGGAAAGACTGACTTCTCCTGGCTTAATAGCTGCGCTGCCTCCTATTAAAGCCGTTTTGGTAATTGTGTGGTGTGGATTACGAAAGGGACGATTTGATATAAGTGGAAATTCTTGATTTAGATTACCTGAGATACTACAGATTTTAGTAATTTCTAAGCTTTCCGGTATTGAAATTGGTGGAAGAATTGTTGGAATACGTTTTGCCAGCATCGTTTTACCAGAACCAGGCGGACCAATTAATAAAATATTGTGCAATCCTGCTGATGCTATTTCTATTGCTCTTTTAGCCAATATTTGACCATTTACTTCTGAAAAATCAATTTTAAATTCATTCGTATAATTAAAAAATATTTCTTCTATATTAATAGCTTCTTTATCTATTTGAATCTGGTTCTTCATAAACTGAATAAATTCTTTTAACGTTTCAACTCCTATTACTTCAATACCATTAATGACTGCCGCCTCTTTTGCATTTGCCTTTGGTAAAACAAAGCGCCTGCATTGATAAGAATCTACAGCCATTGCCATAGGAAGTACCCCCTTTACTGGTCTGATTTCTCCATTCAAACTCAGCTCTCCTACAATTAACGTTTCTTTCAGATTTTCTTTATCTATGATATCCAGTGCCGCCAATAAGGCGGCTGCTATTGGCAAATCAAACAAAGACCCCGCCTTTCTTAAATCAGCCGGGGATAAGTTAACTGTAATTCTTTTAGGCGGCATACTGATTCCTGAATTTCTGATGGCCGCCCTCACTCTCTCTTTTGCTTCTTTTACCTCTCCTGATAAATAACCTACCATTTCAAACATAGGCATACCATTACTGACATCTGCCTCTACGCATACTAAATTACTGTCTATACCTGTAATACAAGCGGACAAAACCGTGCTAAACATTTTGTACTCTCCTCTCTTATTCAATTGTATATTTGGAATTATGTGACGAACTGCCACACTCTGGACATAAAACCAAGATGGTTTTAAATTATATATGCATCATAGCATATAATTGTATTTTTCAAAAGCTTTTTTTATTTGATTGAGAGCATTTTTTTCAATTCTTGATACATATGAACGGGATATTCCTAAATAATTAGCTATTTCATGCTGTGTATAATCTTTACTATTGTGTAAACCATACCTTAATTCAATGACTAATTTTTCCCTTGGCTTCAAACAATTCTCGATTACTTTATATAAAATTTCAATATCCTGCTTTAAATCCACCTCGTCTGAAATACTAATCGAATTACCTTCCACCACATCTAAGAGATTAATTTCATCTCCTTCTTTACTAGTTCCTATAGGTTCATATAGTGAAACATCCTTGGCTGTTTTTTTCTTTGTTCTTAAAAGCATTAAGAGCTCATTATCAATGCAGCGTGCAGCATATGTGGCAAGTCTGTTACCTTTCGTGCTATCAAAGGTCGACACAGCTTTTATTAGCCCTATAGTACCGATTGAGATCATATCTTCAATATCTTCTTCCATAAAGCTATACTTTTTAACAATATGTGCAACTAGACGTAAATTTCTCTCAATAAGAATATTTCTTGCCTCTATGTCCCCTTCCTTGACTCTTTCCAAATACTGTTTTTCTTCATCCGCGTTTAATGGCATGGGAAAGGTTCTCAACTGAAGCACCTCGAGCACTATTTGTTATATTCTATGTTTCATTCTCACACTTTGTGCCTTTCCACAAAAAAGAAGAATAAGCAAGGAAAAGCTAACCTGCACAATATTTTATCATAGCTTATGTGCAATCACTTTTCCTTGCCTTTTCTTGTTGTTCTTAATCTTCTTTCACTCTTAGTATATCGTACTTTTCTAAATCAATACCCAAATCTATAAATAGTACCTGCTTAGGATGTGGCGCGCTTTCCATATCGGTACCTTTCTCATCTACAATACGTTTTACGACTACTTTAATGTTATCTCCTTTTGGCTTCATTACTTCTATTGTCTGACCTACACTAAATTTATTTCTCTGCTCTATTTGGTATAGCCCTTCCTTATTTTGCTCTCCGACAATTCCAAGATACGTATATTCCTTGATATAAACATTATTATCATAAATCTGCGTTTCTTCATTTGGTTTTTCAAAGAAAAAACCTGTTGTAAATTTTCGATAAGTACACTTTCCTATCTCCTGCATATACCAAGAAAGATTTTCTTTGTATTTTTCAGGAGATTCCAAGTAGTCATTTATTGCTCTTCTATAGGTTCTTGCAACGGTTGCCACATATAATGCCGTCTTCATTCGGCCTTCAATTTTCAAGCTGTCAATTCCAGCATCCAAAACTTCCGGAATGTGCTCTATCATACACAAATCTTTTGAATTAAAAATATAGGTTCCTCTATCATTTTCATACACCGGAAAATATTCACCGGGACGTTTTTCCTCAACAACTGCATATTTCCACCTGCATGGATGTGTGCATGCTCCCTGATTTGCATCACGTCCGGTAAAGAAATTGCTCAGCAGACATCTTCCTGAATAGGATATACACATTGCGCCATGTATAAAGCTCTCTATTTCCAAATCTCTGGGTATATTAGCACGAATTTCTTTAATTTCTTGAAGTGACAACTCTCTTGCACTTACTACGCGTTTCGCTCCAAGCTTATGCCAGAATTGATATGTTCTGTAATTTGTATTATTAGCCTGCGTGCTGATATGAATTTCAATATCCTCTAATACCTCTTTTGCAATGGTGAAAATACCTGGATCTGATATAATCAATGCATCCGGTTTCAACTTTTGCAGTTCTTTAAAGTATTCTTCTACTCCTTTCAAATCTGCATTATGAGCTATAATATTTGCAGTAACATATACCTTAACGTTGTGAGCATGAGCAAACTCAATTCCGTCTTTCATATCCTCCATAGAAAAGTTCTTCGCCTTTGCTCTAAGTCCAAATGCTTCACCGCCTATATACACTGCATCTGCACCAAACTTAACCGCAATTTTCAATACTTCTAGGCTACTGGCCGGCACTAATAATTCTGGATATTTCATAGTTCTTCCTACTACTTTCTTTTAAACACACTTATAGTTACTCCGTCTCCAATCGGTAAAACGGTTGTTATAAAATCTCTCGCATGCGTAAGCTCATATAAATAATCACGCATTCTACTATGAATGGTTCTATTTCTTCTTATCACGGCATAGCGTGATTCTACAATATCTCCATCCTGCATTACGTTGTCAGATATCAAAACGCCATCATCTATCAAAAGTCGTCTTATCTGAGGTAAAAAGTTAATATACTGTGCCTTTGCCGCATCCATAAAGATAAAGTCATATTGCTCATTCAAAGACGACATAATTTCTAAGGCATCACCTTCTAATAATTTTATCTTATCCTGCATATTTGCACGAATAAAATTAGCTTTTGCAATAGGAATCCTTTTGTGATACTTCTCAATAGTCGTAATTTTACAAGCTTTACTTGAGTATTCTCCCATCAAAATAGCTGAAAAACCAATTGCAGTACCAACTTCTAAAATATTGAGTGGCTGCTTGATCTTTAGTAATACTTTAAGAAGATTTTGTGTTTCTTTCCGAATAATTGGGATAAATTCTTCAAGCGCTTCCTCTTCTATCCTATCCAACAAAGGCGTATTTCCTGAGTCTAGTGAATTAATATACGCTTTCATTCTGTCATCTACTATCACAAACTACTCCTCTTCTTGTTCTGTTTGCTGCGTTTCCTGTTCATCCGTCGTTATGGTGTTTATCATATCCTCTGCAGACATAGAGGTATTCAGGGTATATCTTCCCGTCTTAACCTCGTCACTTACCGCCATAAGCTTCATTTGCACATAAAATAGCTTAGCATCCTTAATTAAGCCTTTTTCTTCCAATAGCTGACCAATTTCATAAGTCGACATATCCGCATCTATTGATACATTAACATCTCTTCCTGGATCAGAAGCTATGGCCTGATCTGCAAAGATAGAAAATCCAAATGAATATGCTTTTATTCCACAATTATAAATAATAATAATGGCTAATGCTGCAAAAATTATTTCCAACGATACATTAATAACTGTTGCTGCTAGTTTTTTTGCACTCATCCTTCCACCACCTATCTCCAACGAATCAAAGCTTTAACTCCAAATCTATAAGCTTTGCTATCGCTGTATTAATTTCTTGTATCATTCTGCATAACCTAAGTTCAGTTGCTAAGAAAGCTATCACTTTCGGATCTTTTTTCAACTGGACATATTCAAGTTCCAGTAAATCAAGCTCGTCAAGGTATTCCTCACTGCTTGCACTATTTTGCAAATGAAAACTTCGAAGTCTGTATTCATTCAATTTTATGCTTAATTCAACATTGCTGCTAATGATTTCCCTGGCTTCATTATACGCTTTATATTCTTCACTTTGAGCAATTGCTTCTGTCAGGCTCTCTGTACATTGCCAAACACTACTCATTTCAATCACCTAAACTTCCATGATGATAGGTAAAATCATTGGATTTCTTTTCGTTTTTTTCCATAAATAATCACTGAGTGAATCTTTCACTGTATTTTTAATTTTACCCCAATCTGATATATTTTTATCCAGACAGCTTTGAAGTGCGTCCCCAACCACCTGTCTAGCCTCATCCATCAAGCTTTCTGACTCTCTGACATATACAAAGCCTCTCGAAACAATATCAGGTCCTGCTAATACTTGATTGCTATACTTTTCTAGTGTTAGAACTACAATTAATATACCATCCTCAGCCAGATGCTGTCTATCTCTTAATACAATATTACCTACATCTCCAACGCCTAATCCATCCACTAAAATAGCTCCTGTCGGAACTTTACCTGTCACCTCTGCAGATTCCTCGCATACTTCCAACACATCGCCTGATTGTAATATAAATATATTCTCCTTTGGAATCCCAATATTATTAGCTACTTCAGCCTGTGCTTTCAAATGCCTGTATTCACCATGTACCGGTATGGAATACTTCGGTCTCACAAGAGAATAAATTAGTTTTATTTCTTCCTGGCAGGCATGTCCAGATACATGGGCGTCCTGAAAAATGACATTTGCTCCGGTCCTTGATAATTCATTTATCACTTTGGATACCGCCTTTTCATTTCCCGGTATCGGATTTGAGCTAAATATAACAGTGTCTCCTGGCTTAATCGTTACTTTTTTGTGTATATGAGCTGCCATTCTGGAAAGTGCTGCCATAGACTCTCCTTGACTGCCAGTTGTTATCAGTACCGTTTGCTCATCCGGATAATTTTTCAATTGTTCAATGTCAATTAACGTCTTATCGGGAATATTAATATAGCCAAGCTCTGCTGCTATACTGATAATACTAACCATACTTCTTCCCTCAACTACAACCTTACGGCCAAATTTATAGGAAGTATTGATAATTTGCTGCACCCTGTCTACATTAGACGCAAAAGTAGCAACTATAATTCTTGAATTTTTATTATCTGCAAATATATTATCAAAAGTTTTACCTACCGTTCTTTCAGACATGGTAAAACCTGGTCTTTCCGCATTCGTGCTGTCACACATCAATGCCAGTACACCTTTTTTACCTATTTCGCCAAAACGCTGTAAATCGATTGTATCACCAAATACTGGCGTATAATCCACCTTAAAGTCTCCGGTATGAACTATGGTTCCTGCAGGCGAATAGATTGCAAAAGCAGAAGCATCTGCAATACTATGATTCGTCTTAATAAACTCAATTCGAAAAGCTCCTAAGTTAATTGACTGACCATGCTTAATGACTTTTCTTCTTGTAGTCTTAACAAGATTATGTTCCTTTAATTTGTTTTCTATAATTCCCATCGTTAATTTAGTTGCATAGATAGGAATATTTACATCCTTTAAAACATATGGTAAAGCACCGATATGATCTTCATGTCCGTGGGTTATGACAAAGCCCTTTACCTTGTCTATATTATCCTTAAGATAAGTTACATCTGGTATCACTAAATCAATACCTAGCATATCATCCTCCGGAAATGACAAACCGCAGTCCACAACAATAATACTGTCTTCAAATTCAAAGGCAGTAATGTTCATTCCTATTTGCTCTAATCCACCTAAAGGAATGATTTTCAATTTTGAGTTGTTAATGTTTTTCAAAAAATTTACCTCCATTATTCTTTCTTATTTCCGCACATTATTCTTATTCTTTTTCTTTTGCAGAACAATCTTTACACTTACCATAGAGCTTCACTTCATGATCGAGTACCTTAAATGATAGATGATCCATGATTCTTTTTTCAAGCTCATCTAATAAATCATCTTCAAAGGAAAATACCTTTCCACAATTTACACATATCAAATGGTGATGATGGTGCTTTGCCGGATTATCATCCTGATTGCCTATTTCGTATCGAACAAAGCCGTCATCCAAATTAATACGATCAATTAAGTTAAGTTCTAATAAAAGCTGTATTGTTCTATATACAGTAGCCAATCCTATCTCTGGATAGTCCACTTTAATTAACTCGTATATCTCTTCTGCAGTTAAATGTTTGTCAGGAGAATTAGATAGTACTTCAAGGACGCGAACTCTTTGATTTGTTATCTTCAAACCATTTTTTCTAAGTAATTCCTTAAATCTATCCTTATCAACCGACATTAATTTCACCTCTCATAACTAGAATAAAATGCAATTTATGTTTCAGCCATTGGCTGTATTCACCTATTTTTCTAAATCTATATCATCTAATATTTCCGAAAAAATTTTAGAAACACATTCTAATTCTTCATCATCTTCTACAATTTCATAAATCGCTTCTTCCTCTTTTGTATCAGATATATCTCTTAATATAAAGGCTTCTGCATCGCCTTCCTCTTGTTCTGTTACTAGAATATAATTCATTCCATTAATCTTTGTTTCCTCAATAACAAAAAATTCAACCACTTCATCATCGAACTTAAATTCAATCTTTTCCATTGTTTCCTCCATTCGTGTGTATCTTTTACACACATTGGTTATTGTACAGATATCATCAAGCTTGTACAATAATCATACAAATAGAATGCAATCATCTCTTATTCCTGCCTTTTATTTGCCAAATAATCCAAATATCCTTGTAAAATAAATACTGCTGCAAGCTTATCCACATACAGTTTACGATCTTCTCTTCTTATTTCTCCCTCTATCATCGTTTTATCAGCCTCTACTGTCGTAAGCCGCTCATCCCACATTGTAACTGGTAATCCTGTTCTCTTTACAAGTGTTTCTTTAAATGATAATGATTGCTCTGCCCGATCTCCTATTGTATTATTCATGTTTTTTGGTAAACCTAATACAATTTCCTCTATTTCATATTCTTCTATCAACTGTTCAAGACGTGCTAATGTTTGTCTCAATTTGTTCTCTGACTTTCTTCGCACAATCTCAATTCCCTGAGCTGTATAACCCAACGGATCACTAATTGCGACTCCAACCGTTTTAGAACCATAATCCAAACCCATTATTCGCATATTTCACCTATTTTTCCCAATTATTTGTCTTAATATATTCCTTTAAAACCTCTTCAACAAGCTCGTCACGCTCTACTTTCATTATTAAACTTCTGGCATTACGATGACTTGTAATATAAGTTGGATCTCCTGACATAATATATCCGACAATCTGATTAACCGGGTTGTATCCTTTCTCAGTTAATGCCTGATATACTATACTAAGAACTTCCTTCACCTGTACTACCGGTTCCGCCTGTACCTTGAAATACTGTGTATTATTAATATTTTGCATACTACCACGCCCTTAATTAGTCTTTACATCTATTCTAATATAATTCTAAATAAAATTCAATGAGTTTATTTTATGTTTTCACTTATATTGATACTTTCTTCCTTTATCTTTATAATTATGTTTTTATTCATATAACTCCTTCCCCCGACTAAGTATATCATCAGTAAACATTATTGTAAATATTTAGAAATTACTTACTCTCTTTATTCTTTCATCTTTGCAACTATCAAATTATTTTCAATTAAGTTTTTTCCAATACATTGAATCACTTGATTTTTTATATCTTTTTCACTTGATATAAGTGTTTTGATATATTCCTTGCTATGTCCTACATAATACTGCATTTTGTCAATATTTACCTTTTCCTCAACAAGAACCTCTAATTCCTTACCAATCTGTGAATTTACATATTCTTCTGACTGCTTGGCTGTTATATCTAAAAGTTCCTGACTTCGCTTATTTTTAATCTGTTCAGAAACTTGATTTTCCATCTCTGCCGCCTTGGTTCCCTGTCTCTTTGAGTACTTAAATACATGAATCTCATAAAAACCAGCTTTTGAGATAAATTCTTTCGTTTTTAAAAATTCTTCCTCTGTTTCGCCCGGAAAACCTACGATAACATCTGTTGTAATGGCAGGATGATGAAAATATTTACGAAGCAGACAACATTTTTCATAATATTCTTCTGCACTGTATCTTCGATTCATACGCTTTAGTGTCTCATTGCAGCCACTTTGCAGTGAAAGATGAAAATGTGGACACATTTTATTAATACCTGCTATTGTCTTAGTAAATTCCTCAGTTACAATTCTTGGCTCTAATGAGCCTAAACGAATCCGTTTGATTCCTTCTATCTTACTTACTGCCACAATCAGTGATAATAGCGTTTCATTTTCTAAATCCACGCCGTAGGAACTTAAATGAATGCCTGTCAGTACAACCTCTTTAAAGCCCTTATCCGCCAATCTTGTTATTTCACTGATTACGCTTTCACTTTTACGACTTCTTACCCTGCCCCTTGCAAATGGTATAATACAATAGCTGCAAAACTGATTACATCCATCTTGTACCTTAATGATAGCTCTAGTATGTTCCAAAGAGCTTGCAAGCTCCAGTTCCTCGTATTCATTGGTGTGATTAATATCAATAACATGTGAAAGATTAAAGCTATTTTTATATTCCTCTAAGATTGCAACAATATCCTTCTTTTTATTGTTACCTACAATGATATCAACGCAATCATCTAACTCAATCTGCTCCTTTGATGCCTGAGCATAACAACCCGTTGCAACAACTATTGCATCTTGATTCATTTTCTTAGCTCTATGTAGCATTTGCCTTGACTTCCGATCCGCTATATTTGTCACTGTACATGTATTAATAATGTATACATCAGCTATCTCGGTGAAGTCTACTATCTCATAACCATTTTGTTCTAGCATCTGCTGCATTGCTTCAGTTTCGTAAGCATTCACCTTACATCCTAAATTGTGTAAAGCCGCTTTCTTCATAGTTTTTCTCCTCTTCTAAAATGTTATACAAAATTGCTTTTGTCCCATTGTACGCTTTGTCCTACATCTGTTATATATTTATTAAATTCCTGCCAGATATAGTTTTATTATATCCTCATTGCACATATATTCAAAATATTTTTGTTCAAAACATGAAAATTCCGTCAAATGTAACGTTTATGACAATTGCATCTTGACTTTTATTTTCCATAAATGTAAGATAAAGATATCAAAACACAAGGGAGGTTTTAAAGATGAAGACAGTTCAAATTTCTTTAAATTCTATCGATAAAGTTAAATCATTTGTTAATGAAATTACTAAATTTGATTATGATTTTGACTTAGTTTCAGGAAGATATGTAATTGATGCAAAATCAATTATGGGAATTTTTAGTTTAGATTTATCAAAACCTATTGATTTAAACATTCATGCCGAAGATGAAATTGATACCATCTTAGCAGTGCTTAAACCTTATTTAATCTAATCGATAAGGTTACCATTCAAATGAAACTTTATAGAAAACACGTTTATCGGGTTTTCTATTTTTTGTCTATAGGTTATATTATACCTATATAATAAATACTCCGCCTGGAGTCATATCTGTCTAAAATAGATCATCTAAGCTTTACTTTAAATGCAGTTACCGCTCCTAACAGGAATCAAGTAACTGCTTTTTTTCATTCTTTATATTATACTTAATCGCATATAATCACTTCATCTGTTCGAATCGCTGTTTCTATTAATTCATCAATTTTTTCTTCCAGATTTTTTTCTGAACGTTTAATAATATTTATATTTGGCTTTGTCACCGGATGTTTGGCTACAAATATAGTACAGCAATCTTCAAATGGTAAAATTGATGTTTCATAAGTATTGATCTTTTGTGATATATCCACAATATCTTGCTTGTCGAAGCTAATAACAGGACGAATCACAGGCATCGTACATACTTCGTTAGTTGCCGCAAGGCTTTGCATCGTCTGACTTGCTACCTGTCCTATGCTTTCACCCGTAATCAAGCCTAATGAGCCTGTTTCCTTGGCAATATGCTCTGCTATTCTCATCATATATCGTCTCATAATAATCGTCAGCTCTTCATGTGGACATTTTTCATAAATATACAATTGTATATCCGTAAAATTAATTACATGCAGATAAATCGGTCCTGAATATACTGCTACCAATTTAGCTAAATCCACTACTTTTTGTTTTGCTCTTTCACTTGTATACGGCGGTGCATGAAAATAAATAGCATCGATTTTGACACCACGCTTTGACACCATATAGCCGGCCACGGGACTATCAATGCCGCCTGATAGCAACAGCATTGCCTTACCATTCGTTCCAACTGGCATTCCTCCCGGTCCCGGAATAATTTGTGAATAGATATAAATCTTCTCACGTATCTCAATATTCAACATGATATCAGGGTTATGGACATCCACTTTCATATCCGGGAATGCCTCTAAAAGCTTTTCTCCCATACTACAATTAATTTGCATAGAATCAAGTGGATAATTCTTTCTGGCACGACGAGCATTCACCTTAAAGGTCTGATTTAATTCGGGATGTGCCTTTTTCATATATTCAGTAACTGCCTGAGAAAGCATTTCAAAGCCTTCATCTTCCACATGTACAACTGGACAAATTCCTACAATACCAAATACTTTTTTCAATGCCTCAATTGCTTCTTCATAATCAAATTCACCTATTGCCTCTGCATATATTCTTCCCTGCTGCTTGAATACCTCGAATTCGCCATCCACATTTTTAAGAGCATGCTTAATCTGCTTTACTAAGGCATCCTCAAACAAGAATCTATTTTTTCCTTTGATACCAATTTCTCCGTATTTAATTAAAAACGATTGAAACATATATTTCCTCCAAATCAGTGTCTTTTATATAATCTTAATTTTGGTAAAATTTCCTTTAGAGCTTCCAAACAATAAGTAAGCTCCTCCTTTGTTGTCTCAAACGAAAAGCTGAATCTGACTGTCGAATCCAAAAGCTCCTTTTTTACTCCGATTGCCTTTAAGGTTTGACTTACGGCAGGCTTATTGGATGCACATGCAGAGCCTGCTGACACATAAATGCATTTACTTTCCAGTGCATGTAATAAAACCTCACTTTTTACGTCATCAAAGCTTACACTAATAATATGAGGAGCACTCTTTCTATCTGTCTTTCCATTAATGGTTGTACCTTCTATCTTACCGATTTCTTCGATAAAATACTGTTTTAATTCATATAAACATTCTATCTTTTCATTAAAATCACAGTAGCTTAATTGAACAGCCAAACCAATGCCTGCCACCCCGGGTACATTTTCTGTCCCTGAACGCATTCCCTTTTGCTGTCCTCCGCCAAATATAATCGGTCTTATTTTTACCTTTTCATTTACATATAAGACACCGACGCCTTTGGGACCATTAATTTTATGTCCGCTTATGGATAACATATCTATGCCTTGCCGCTTCGGCAAAATACGGTATTTTCCAAACGCCTGTATTGCATCTACATGATATAGAATATTGGGATTAAATTTTTTTATTAACTGTGCTGTTTCCTCTACCGGTGAAGCTGCACCTATTTCATTATTCACATACATAATGGATACTAATATAGTTTCATCGCAAAGTGCTTCCTTTAACTTTTCTAAATCAATAATCCCGTTATGATCCACTGGCAGGTAAGTAACCAAAAATCCTTGTTCTTCTAAATATTTCATTGCATTCATTACGGATGGATGCTCAATTGCAGAAGTAATTAGATGTTTTCCCGCACGCATATTTGCCATCGCCGCACCAATAATTGCCAAATTATTGGATTCTGTTCCACCAGATGTAAAGAATATCTCCTTTTCGTTCACTTTTAGGTTTGCAGCAATTATTTCTTTTGCCTGCTTCATAAATTTTTCAGCCTCTACACCTTTTCTATGCATAGACGAAGGATTTCCATAATCTTTCGTCATTACATCGGCTACTAAATTCTTAACCTCTTCAAAGCATTTTGTAGTTGCTGAATTGTCTAAATAACATTCCACGATGATTCTCCAATCCTTACTTTTCTAATTGAAACATAATAACAGACAGAGCTGCAAGCCCTGCTGTTTCAGTTCTCAAAATTCTTTTTCCCAAAGTGATACACTTCATATTTCTGCTTAAAGCAAGCTCTATTTCAGCATTATCAAATCCGCCTTCTGGACCTATGAATACTCCAATAGAGGAATTGGGTCTTAAAGATCCAATCAATTCTTTGGTTTCTTGCATCCCCCTTGCATTCTCATATGGTATTAAATTATACTCAAAAGCTCTTGCATAATCAAGTGCTTCTTTAAAAGTCATAACTTGCTCAACTTTTGGTATCAGCATTCTCTTGGATTGCTTTGCTGCACTTTCAGAGATTGTCTGCCATCTTTTTATCTTATTCTCTGCCTTTTTCTCATCTAGCTTTACGACAGAATTCTTCATGGCTACGGGGATTATCTCATATACTCCCAATTCTACAGCTTTCTGAATAATCAGTTCCATTTTGTCCGATTTTGGCAAACCCTGAAATAAATATATTTTAGCTGGAAGCTCTGTCTTCTCTTCATAGACGGATATGATTTGTAATATAACCTCATCACATGTTATTTGGTCTATACTGCATAAATAATCCTTGTCCCTGCCATTACTGATTAATACCTGCTCGTTGATTTTCATACGAAGAACATTTTTGATATGATTTACATCTGAACCGATAATACTAATTATATTTTCTTCGATTTGGTCTTGATTTACAAAAAAATGATGCATGTTATTTACCTATTTTTTCCTTGCCGTTACGGATACCCATTCACCCTGATATGTGACTTCTACCACTTCAAGTCCACTCTTGTTCACTGCCGTAACAACTGCCTCTTCTTTCATATCTATAATGCCGGAAGTAATATAATAACCACCCGTTTTTAAATTTTTTAATATAATCGGAGTTAGTGAAATCAAAACATCTGCTAAAATATTGGCAACTACAATATCATACTTTTCTATTCCAATTGACCCTTGAAGCTCACCGTCCTCCAATATATTGCCTATTTGTACATTGAATTTCTCATCAGGTATGTGATTTACCTGTGCATTTTCTTTTGAAGCATTAATAGCATTTGGATCAATATCAAGTCCAAGAGCATGATCTGCACCAAGCTTTAAGGAAACAATGGACAAAATACCGCTGCCGCAGCCTACATCCAGTAATTTTGTTGTTTTTGTAATGTATTTCTTTAGCTGTCTGATACAAAGTTGAGTAGTCTCATGCATTCCGGTTCCAAACGCCGTTCCCGGATCAATTTGAATCATCAGCTTTTCATGATCCTCCGGCTTTACCTCCTCCCAAGAAGGTTTAATCAAAATATCATCTACCGTAAACTGCTTAAAATACTGCTTCCAGTTATTGATCCAGTCCTTATCCTCTGTCTGAGAAGAAACAATACTGCATTCTCCAATGTCCATAAGATTAGAAAGCTCTTTTAGTTCTGTTTTCACATTTTCCAAAAGTTCACTGGCGTCCACCTCGCTGTCAATATAAAAACTGATATATGCTATATTGTCATCAGGCTCAATGTCCGGTAATATATCCACAAACATCTGCTTCTTATCTGATTCTGATAACGGAACCTTGTCCTCAATTTCGACTCCCTCTACTCCTAAGTCCATCAATGTACTACTTATTATGTCCTCTGCCTCAGTAATCGTTTTTAATGTATATTTATTCCATTTCAATGCGCGCACCTCGTTATTTATTGTTTATAAAATTCCAAATTATCTTCTAATTCCTTTGTTATTTTACCCCCACTGTTTCGAATTGAAACATATGAATTTTCTATTTTCTTAATCTTTGCTGCAAGCTGAAGCTCATACTTTTCTATCAAGTCTGAAAAAGCTGGAAAATTAGCCAAATCACTTCTTATTTCTTTTGTAAATGGACAGTAGGTCATCAATATTGTTCTTGCAACTTTATTCAGTCTAGACGCTCCTTTTGCCTCATACTTAATCCATTGAATATAATCCTGTACAAAGACCTCTCTGTAATTATTTCTTGCTTTTGCTATTTCATTACGGATTTTTTCTTTTACCTGAACTGATATGTCTCTATTTTTCTTATAAAATTGAATGTAATCATAATATTCTGAAGTTAATGATTTCTCTGTAATATCACTCCAATAAACACCTTGGATATTTCTGCATATTTCCCATCTATAACGACCTACTACATGAATTAGTAAATCTTCCGGTGTTTCTTTGCTCAGAATCGGTAACGCAAATCTAGCTGGTGTATCCTTCTTAACGCCTGATGTCTCTTGCCACATAGTCCCTTTTGTTCCCACATTAGGCATTAATATGGTAATTGGTAAAACTTTCTTCTCCACATACTCTTTTGTAATTCCTTTGCTTGAATCATGATATAATATTGTTCGATAAAAAAGTGAATAATCAATTTTTTGAAGTTCCTCGTAAGCTTTTTCGATAGAGGCTTTCTGCTGAATAAATTTGTCAATGCTGCCAACAATCAAATCTTTATGAAGAACAGGGCAAAAGGTTAACACCTTACCACTTGTGACTCTGTTTGCTACCCTAAACATATTGGTTATTTCAAATCTTACTCTGCCATCTATATCACTCATATATGCCTTTTCTTCTGCCTCTGATACATGATGCGTTTTCTTTTTCTCACGTAAAACTCCAATATAATCTAAATCAAATTCGTTTTTGGAAGGTTCAGCCTTTCCATGGTAAATCTCCTGAAGCCACTCTTTCATCGAGTAAATAGGATATTCACTTTTTGTGTCATCACGTTTGTAATAGATTAATTGCAATAGTTGGCTTTCCGTTACAAAGCGTTCATCGACATACCCATAATTTAAGAACATATCAATTATAGGCTCCGCAACATTCGTCTCTTCTGACTTAAAAAATACTAATTCATATATCTCATAGAACAGTTTTGTTATAGCCTTCCTTAGCTTGTCCACTTCATCCGTTGTTGCGAATTTATCAGGAAGAGAATTATAAACCGTTAAATATTGTTTGAATTTATCTCCTTTTTCCTTATCAATTTCAGAATAATCCAATATAGTATCTAGAGAATTCTTGGCTAAAATTCGGGCTCCCTTAATTTGATCAAGGGTATACTGCCTTGTTAAATTAGATTGTTCATCATCTAGATCGGCTCCTACTTTAATTTTTGTTTTAAAGTGTCCAACTAAAACCGGTAGTGCAGATTGCTCAATGCATTTTTCATTCGTTACGAAGTCCGCTATATTTTTTATTCTTGACCAAATCAGAGCAATATCTCCATTTGATTCATTGATTAAAAATGCAAGCTCTGCAAGTCTCATAAATAAATTGTCTTCATCCTTTGCAAAAAGTGCATCCTTTACCCTATTAACATATGCTATGACAATTTCATAAGCCTCTGTAATCTCAAATGCATATTCCTGAATCCTTTTAATTTCAGTCATCATAACATATTCGTTTGAGGCATAGAATTTCTTTTTTGTTTCTAATGGTATTAAATCAAGGTTCACATAGTAATCCAAATCGGAAGTTACTATAATACTGTCCTCATCAATTTCTTCCAGGGCTTCAATACGCTTTATAGTGGCTGATTCCTTATGATACCCCTCGCAAACATTTTTATACTCTGCATACTCTTCGTTTACGAAATTATATATCTCTTCACTTAAGCCTTTTAGCTTTTCAAATTCTCCTGCTAAACTAATCATCTGCTTGCCAAGAGAACTTATAATCATTCCCGGATAGGATGCATCTGCCGCCATAACATTACACACATCTTCTACGGTTTCTATTTGAAAATAGCAAATTAATGTTTCTTCATTCGCAATATAATTATATAAATATCTACCTGTACCTAAATCTAAAATACCAATTACATTCCCTGTATTTATGATATTTTCTCCATAGTTACCACTCGCTTTTACACTGCCTTTTACAATAATACTAATTTCTTTTATTGTACTGCCTTCCGAGTAAATAACAGCTCCTTGTTCCAATTTTCTTGTCATCATTGGTTGTTGTAATCTCCCCATCCTTTGTCTCCCTTTCTGTTCATATACATCCTTGTATTTAAGTTCTGTCAATTTATTCGAATCGATAATGGGAATAAACCCATATAAACTTGGTTGATATGGGTTTATTATAGCATCTATTAATTAGATAAACAATAGTTCAAAAGTTCTCACTCTTTATAAACCAATCATAATTGTGTCATACGCTTTTATTTCTAATTCAACTTTTCCCTTTTCGGTTAAAATGCCGGTACTTTGCTTTTCTTCACTGTTATTAATTACCACAAGCGTTTTGCTTTCCGGATAATAAGCGCATTCTGTCTTTGCATTGTCTGTCATATACTCCTGCAAAAGTTTCTCCTTGCAAGCATATAAAATAATATTAATTAGTGTCCTTGTATTGGCAAGATTTGTTTCAAAGGAGGACATATAAATACCTCTTCCCCTACCAAAATCATAAGAAGTTAAAACTGGCAGTTCATTTATTTGAGCCAACACTTTCGTTTTGTTGTCTGTTAAATAAATATGTTCCTTTGATTTGAATGTGCTTCCTTTTACAATTAATCCGCTAATCTGCTGTTCATTCAATTCCCATTTGCCATGGCATACTCTTGCACCATTGTCCATGTCCACACCAAGGATATGGGACATTCTAAAGTAGGTATCGTAGCCGTCTAGTGCAGATGGTTCATTGACTCCGATAAAGGCTCCGCCGTCATGTACCCATTCCGTAATAATTGAAACGATTTCTTCCTCTTTCCAATGTTGTGCTCCGCTCCAGGCTGAGCCTGCAAATCCTGCATTGATTACTACATCTGCTTGTTTTAGTGCACCCTGTTTCACATCCTCGAAGCTGATAAACATAACCTCAAACGGACTGCCTGACAAGCTTTCATTTATATGAATTAATTCGTGCATATGGGTTTCATGAAAATGTCCGGACAAGGTCCACGAACGAAGACTTCCCCATGCTGTTAAAATAGCTATTTTAGGTTTTAAAGTCATCGGCTTTCCTGCCTTGTGGAATTCTTTTATTGTTCTGAATTCATCTGCTATTTTCTCAATGTAGTCACAGAATTTTGGATATGGTTCTACAAGGTGTAAGTATCCCCCAAGTCCTATTCTCTCAACCGGTTCTCGAAGCAACGCTCTGCGTATACTGTTCCAAAATTTCTTCGCATCCAGGGTTGGATTTCCTCCCTCCATAAAAGTAGGTGCACCTCCAAGACCAACGGGAAATAAATATGGGTGCAGCCTCAACTCATGAACAGGTACATCCACACCTGCACATAGTCTTGCTTCAAAGCCGGAAAATACACATTTAATTATTCCATCAAAGCCAAATTCTTTGAATCTCTTACTATATGGCTCAATTCCTATCCAACTGTCATCATAAAAAACATACGCTTGCTTTCCATATTTATGTACAACATCAATCAATTTTTTGCCAAATACAATTACAAAATCATGAATAAATTTCATCCAATCCAACTTTTTTTGATTAGCAGGCATGTGTGTTACATTTAATTTCCCTTTATTAATAAAATCCTCTGCTGTCAAAGTATATCCGTATTGTTTTGAAAATTCGTCCAAGGCAAGCGGACTTACCGTAAAATCATAGGAACCCCAGTCTGAATATAAATATTGGTTTCGACTGTTGCTGCCCCAAATCCAGACAAAATTGTAAAACATGGAGGTAAATCGCACTACAGTAGTGTCTGGATGTGTTTTGCACCACTGATCCATCCATTCAAGCATAAATTCCTGAGTTTCTTGATATCTTGGGTCAAGCTGCATCAAGTGCTCTTTATTCCAGTTATTTGTTGTATGATTGTACATAGAAATTTCTTCCCATATTCGATATGCCATAAAGCTTACTGTGTATTTATGCCAAGGTTTCATTTGATTGATTGTTATACTCTGCTCTTCTTGATGATAACTCCATTGATCACTTGGTAACATTTCATTATTCGTACGATCATATACCTGCCAATATTTCATTGATTCCTTAGAAGCATTTATCATAAACTGATCCTTAAAAAAGTCTTCCATCAGATCAATTGTCATTGCAGTACTTTCGGCAACTTTTGGACTAGTCATCAAAAATGTCTGCTGAAGCTTATCCATATTCTTCCTTGCCCACTCATTATGGTCACGTATGATACATATTGTTGAATAAATCCCATACCCGGCATTTAATATTTCATCTGATAATATGGTACCATCACTGTCTCTAATTATGTCAGCTCCCCACTTTTTTGCCATTTTAAGTGTTAAGTCTTCGTAACCTAATTCTCCCGGCAAAGTGAAACTGCCTGCGTTTTTACTATCTTTCGAACCCATTTTCGCACTCCTTTTCCTTTTCTCAACTAAAATACTTTACTCAACGCTAAACAACTATCAATATTATCACCATTATGATACACAATGTCAATTATTTTTTTATTATACTTAATTAAGATAAGCTGATAATATACTCACCTGATTTCAATTTATCTGCCTGCACTCTAATTCTAATCTCTCCCTGTGCCATGCCGCGCACCACTATTAAGGCTCTGCCCTTATATACATTAAGATTTTCCGACTGATAATGATTCAATGCACAGGGGTGTGCATTACCGGATCCTAATAGAACACCCTCACCAGTCACTGTTATATGAACTGCATTGTCAGCATATGGTATCACACATCCATCCTCATCTACAATTTCACATACTATATATGCAATATCTGTTCCGTTTCCATTCATTTGCACCCGGTCTGCAATTAGTCTTACCTCATAAGCCGCTTTACAGGTAGCCAGGATGCTCTTATGCGATTTTATTCCATTTTTATATGTAAAGCATTCTAAAATCCCACTTTCATAAATAACTTCAAATTCTGCTTCATAACTCCTCTTGCTCCCAACTTCTTTTCTTTCGACCGTTTTACCATTTAGGATAAGCTCAGCTTCATCTGCATTAGCATAGATATGAACCTTAGTCTCCTTACCTTCCTTTCCCGGAAAGGACCAGCTGTTTTCTATATCCTCCCAGCCCCATTTTGTTGGTGAGCCATATTTTTTATAATTTTGTGGGTCTTCTACTCCGATATACGGCTCTTGGCGCATTCCCCACATGACTCTGCGATATTCTCCCTGGGGCTTAACAAATCCGCAAATATCGTAATCACCGCAATTTGAAATATGATACGGATAATCCGCTAGCATGTCTTGCTTTTCTCCCGCTCTTTGTATTCTGCCAAGACCTGCATCTCCAAGATAGTCAAAACCCGTCCACGAAAAGTCTCCTATGATATAGGTTAAGTTTCCTATTTTACTCCAGATTTCAGCCATCTTGTTAGGATAAGAGGCCATTTGGCATAAAATTCGATCCGGATATTTTAAATTCTCTTTTTCCCATACCTCTTCTCCATATAGACAACCTGCAACCTCTAATTGATCTAAAAATTTATCACTAATCCTATGATAATTCTCCTCTGTCAGACTAGCACTTGTAATCGGTCTTTCACAATCTGATTTTCTGATTTGTTGAATAATCGTTTTAAGAATAGTCTCTCCATTCGAACACCCTGTTGATTCCTCTAACTCATTACCAACAGACCACATAATAACAGACGGATGATTTTTATCCCGGTTAATACATTCAGAAACACATTTTAAATATTCATCCTGAAAATACAAATGATAATCGTGTGCCATCCTTCGTATCTGCCAGCCATCAAACAGCTCTTCTACCACAAGCATGCCATACCTGTCACAGGCATCCAGAAATTCCCTTGATGGTGGGTTATGTACCGTTCTCACTGCATTATATCCCAATTGTTTGAGTAGCTCTACCTTTCGTACCTCCGCCTGTCGATAGGAGCATGCTCCAATCGGTCCATTGTCATGATGAATACAGCAGCCTTTTAATTTCATTGGTCTGCCATTAAGTTTAAAACCCTCCTGCCTGCTTAGTTCAATAGTTCTTATCCCAAATCGGGTTTCTGCTTTATCGATTACTTTCCCATTAATAATTACTTTGTTAACAAGGGTATAAAGCTGCGCTACATTGATATTCCATATTGCTGGATTCTCAATTGTAAGATTGGCTTCAAAATCGAAAACTTCATCCGGCTCTAAGATTATATTCTTGCCTGTTGATATTAGCTTTTTGTCTCTTCCTTCTATTTCTGTAATAATCATTCCATAAGCTTTACGATCTGTATATTCGTTTTTTACCTTAGTGCTTACATTTATAACTGCTCTTGTATTATCTAAATATTTTGTATTAACAAATGTTTCCCCATTAATAATATGCAGCTTTTCAGAAATATAAAGAAATACATTTCGAAATATGCCTGAACCTGAGTAGCCATTTGAATTTGGCAGCATATCATTGTTAATGATGATTTTAATCCAATTTTCTTTTTGAAACATAATTTCTGAAGATATATTAACCCAGAAATTTGAATATCCATAATGATGAATGGTAACCAAGTTGTCGTTTACATAAATCTCGCTGTTCATGTAAGCTCCGTCAATGGAAAGAAAAATTTCTTTTCCCTCTAAATTAGGTTTTGGAATGAATTTTTTCTCATAAATTCCAATTCCGCCCTGAAAAAATCCACCTTTTGCTTTCATCTTTGAATCCTTACTTCGTTCTGATTCGATGGAAAAGTCATGAGGCAAACTTATTTTTCGAAAATGGTATTCACTCTTTTTGTTACTCTCTGTTTCAAAATGAAATTTCCAATCTAAATTAAAATTAATCTCTATCATAATTCTGCTCCCATCATTTGTATTATAATTTGTGTTTCAGCATATGCTTCGTCAATTTTAATGTGGTGAATTATCTGTATCAATTCTTTTATTGCTATTATATCATACTCATTTTGAATTAGAATAGGTAACTTTGCTATATCGTAACGGACGCTTTTATGCACAACAAGGTTTTTCCTATAACAAAAAGACTGTACAATCTAAATCATACAGTCCTTTAAAATATATCTATTAATCTTCAAAGCTTTCTTTTATTTTATCCATAAAACCCTTTTTCTTAGGTTTTTCTGAAGTAGTAAATGCACCATTTGAGGAATTTAACGTATTATCGCATGACGCATCAAACTTTCTAAGTAAATCCTTTTGTTCTTCTGTAAGCTTCTCCGGTACTTGTACCACTAATGTAACATAGTGATCTCCTCTGGCTGCTTTATTACGCAGAGATGGAACGCCCTTTCCCTTTAACCGGACTTTCGTATCTGTCTGTGTTCCCGGCTTTACGTCATACAAAACATCACCGTCCACTGTATTAATGCGAACTTCACCACCAATCGCTGCTTGTGCAAATGAAATGGGAGCTGTTGAGAAAATGTTATATTCTTGACGTTGAAAAATTGGATGTCTTGCAACTACTACTTCTACAAGCAAATCGCCTCTTGGACCGCCGTTTGCACCCGGTTCACCCTTTTCACGAATTCGAATGCTCTGTCCATTATCGATACCAGCCGGTATTGATACCTGAATATTTTTTCTTTTTGATACATATCCACTTCCGTGACATTCACTACATTTATCTTTAACTATTTTACCGGTTCCCTGACAGTCTGGACAGGTAGTAACATTTCGAACCGTACCGAATAATGATTGTGAGGTATATACAATTTGTCCTTTTCCTCCACACTTTGTACAGGTAGTTGGACTAGTGCCAGGTTTTGCTCCTGTACCATGACATGTTTGACAGTTTTCCTTTAAGTTGATACTCAATTCTTTCTCACAACCAAACACAGCTTCTTCAAATGTAATATTTACTCTTGCTCTTACGCTGGCTCCCTGCATTGGCCCATTATTGGTTCTTCTGCCTCTGCTGCCACCTCCGAATATATCTCCGAATATATCTCCAAATATGTCACCCATATCACCACTAAAATCAAAGCCGCCAAAGCCGCCTGCTCCTCCGGCTCCTCCTTCAAATGCAGCATGACCAAATTGATCGTATTGTCTACGTTTTTCAGGGTCACTGAGTACTGCATATGCTTCAGAAGCTTCCTTAAATCTGTGTTCTGCTTCTTCATCTCCCGGATTCATATCTGGATGGTACTGCTTCGCTAATTTTCTATATGCTTTCTTAATTGTTGCATCATCTGCACCTTTATCGACGCCGAGAACTTCATAGTAATCTCTCTTGTCTGCCATAATAACCTCCATCTACCTATGTATTATAGGCATTTATAACTAATTTCCAGTATATCATACATAAGCCGTCTGCTTACGTTACTATACACTATTAGGGACACATTGTAAAGAATATGTCCCTAATTTGATGCCATATTGTATAACTATTTCGTAAAGTTTTATCTGCTTTTCTTATACTTCTTTATAGTCTCCATCTACAACATCATCTGCTTGATAAGAGGCACCTTGATTAGCTGCATCTCCCATATCCGGACCTGCACCACCTGCCTGCTGTGCCTGTTCGTATACCTTTGCAAATACTTTTTGAGCACTTTCCATTAACTTTTCCTTAGCAGCCTTAATTTCTGCAACTTGAGCTTCTGACATATCTTCTGGATTTGACTTTTCAATTAACTCTTTTAAAGCTGTTAAATCAGCCTGAACAGCTGTCTTGTCATTTGCATCAACCTTATCTCCAACTTCTTCCAAAGCTTTTTCTGTCTGGAATACCATTGAATCTGCATCATTTCTTGTGTCAATTGCTTCCTTACGTTTTTTATCCTGTGCTTCGAATTCAGCAGCTTCCTTTACAGCCTTGTCAATATCACTGTCTGACATATTCGAGCCAGCAGTAATTGTAATGTGCTGTTCTTTACCGGTTCCTAAATCTTTTGCTGAAACATTAACAATGCCGTTTGCATCAATATCAAAGGTTACTTCTATCTGAGGAACTCCTCTTCTTGCCGGAGGTATACCATCTAATCTAAATTGTCCCAGTGATTTATTATCCTTAGCAAACTGTCTTTCACCTTGAACTACATTGATATCAACTGCTGTTTGATTATCTGCTGCTGTTGAGAATGTCTGGCTCTTCTTTGTTGGAATCGTTGTATTTCTCTCTATCAGCTTCGTTGCGATACCGCCCATTGTTTCTATTGATAAAGACAATGGTGTAACATCGAGAAGTAATATTTCGCCTGCTCCTGCATCTCCTGCTAATTTACCACCCTGAATAGATGCTCCAAGAGCAACACATTCGTCTGGATTTAAAGTCTTTGAAGGTTCATGTCCTGTCAATTGTTTAACTTTGTCCTGAACTGCCGGGGTACGAGTAGAACCACCAACTAATAATACTTTACTAAGCTCAGAAGCTGATATTCCTGCATCACTTAATGCGCTTTGAACCGGTTTGGTTGTTCTTTCAACTAAATCATGTGTTAATTCATCAAATTTAGCTCTTGTAAGATTCATATCAAAGTGTTTTGGTCCTTCTGCTGTTGCAGTAATAAATGGTAAGTTAATATTTGTTGTTGTTGCAGAAGATAATTCTTTTTTTGCTTTTTCTGCTGCTTCCTTTAATCTTTGAAGTGCCATCTTATCTGTTGATAAGTCTACGCCTTCTTGCTTCTTAAATTCAGCTAACATATAATCGGTAACTTTTTGATCAAAGTCATCTCCACCTAATTTGTTATCACCAGAGGTTGCTAATACTTCAATAACTCCATCTCCGATTTCAATAATGGATACGTCAAATGTACCGCCACCTAAATCGTATACCATAATCTTTTGCTCTTTTTCATTATCAAGTCCATATGCTAATGCTGCTGCGGTTGGCTCATTGATAATTCGTTTTACATCAAGTCCTGCAATTTTACCAGCATCTTTTGTTGCCTGTCTTTGAGCATCATTGAAGTAAGCTGGCACTGTGATAACAGCTTCTGTAACCTTTTCACCTAAATAGTTTTCAGCATCTGTTTTTAATTTTTGAAGTACCATAGCTGAAATTTCTTGTGGAGAGTACTTCTTATCATCGATTACTACTTTAAAATCAGTTCCCATATGTCTTTTAATTGAAGATATCGTTTTATCAGCATTGGTCACTGCCTGACGTTTTGCTGGCTCACCGATTAGTCTTTCTCCTGTTTTTGAAAATGCAACTACCGATGGGGTAGTTCTAAAACCTTCTGCATTTGCGATAACAGTTGGTTTTCCACCTTCCATAACAGCTACGCATGAATTTGTTGTTCCTAAGTCAATTCCTATTATTTTTCCCATAATTGTGGCCTCCTAATTTGCTACTTTCACCATACTATATCTAACTACTGTTTCTCTATAAATGTATCCCTTTTGTAATTCATCGGATACTATATTTTCACCCAACTCTTCATTCTCTTCATGCATGACTGCGTTGTGAAGATTAGGATCGAACTCTTTGCCTACTGCTTCAATCTGCTTTACACCGATTTCTTCTAATGAGCTTAATAACTGTTTATAAACCATATCCATTCCCTCTACAAAAGAAGATTTCTTTTCTTCTTCCGAAACGGCCTGCAAACCTCTTTCAAAATTATCAACTGTGGGAAGAAGCTTTTCAATTACTGTTTTTGCACCAACTTCAAACATTTGCTCCTTTTCCTTGGCAGTACGTTTTCTAAAATTTTCAAACTCTGCCATAGTTCTTTTTAAACGGTCTGTCAGTTCTTCTATCTGCTCATCCTTTTTATCCTTCTTGTCTTTCTTCTTGCCAAAAATTCCTTTTTTCTCAGATGGAGTGTTAGAATCCTTTTCTGTTTCCACAGGTTCCTTTTCTGAATCCACTTCTTCTGCATCTTCTATTTCTTCTTTTACTTCTACTTCTTCTTTTGCTCCTTCAGCTAAATCATCTAATGCTTCTTCTGTCTGAATAGAATCTTCTGTCGTCTTTACTTCAACAGATTCTTCATCTATATTAATTTCGTCCGTCTGCTTTTCGTTATTTATCACTTTTCTACCGCCTTTCTATGTCTTCTTAAATATATCATCTAGCTGCTTCATCAATGTTTTCAGCGTATTCAGCACTTTTTCATAGTCCATTCTTTTTGGTCCTATAATGCCTATTGTTCCTTTTACCCCTTCATCCAATTCATAGGTAGCAGTAACTACACTACAATCTTTCATTGTCTGTATTGGTGTTTCGTTTCCTATATAAACCTGAATTCCTCTTTCATTGTCCTCTGCCAATGTTTCTGTTACCAAATTGACTAACTGTTGTTTTTCTTCTAATGCAGAAATTAATTCACTTGCCTTTTCCGAATCACTTAATTCAGGATATTTAAAAATATTAGTTGCACCACTCGTATAGATTTCTAAATCATCATCCGACTGAATAGCTTCTGCAACCGCATCTAAGACAGAATTTACAATACCGCTGTGAATACCTGCTTTTTCTTTCATTTGAGAAATCACGCTGAGATTAATCTCATCGATTGAAAGCCCATTTAAATTAGAATTTAGAAGAATATTTAACTTTAATATTGTTTCATTATCTAATGGTCCGCAGGCGTCTATTATCTTGTTCTTGATAATATTTCCTTCCACTACTACTACTGCGAGGATATGTTCCTCATCTACTTGAGAAAGCTGTATAAACTTAAGCTTATTCTTATGAAACCTTGGAGATGAAATCATGGTAGCATAATTGGTATTCATCGCCAACAGTTTTACAATCTGCTTTAGAATCAATTCCATCTTATCTTCTTTTTCAACCATCAGTTCCTTCATTTCTGAAACTTCTCTGTCTTTTTCTTTTAATATCTGATCTACATACAATCGATACCCTTTATCTGTCGGAATTCTTCCTGCTGAAGTGTGAGGCTGAATGATGTAACCAAGTTCTTCCAAATCAGACATTTCATTTCTTATCGTTGCTGAGCTTAGATTTAAATCAGAATATTTAGAAATTGTTCTTGAACCTACTGGTTCGCCAGTATCAAGGTAATTTCTAATGATAGCATGTAATATTTTAGCTTTTCTCTCATCTAATTCCAACCGATTCACTCCTTTTTGCAAAGAACTTTATTTCATAAGCTTTTAGCTCTGTTAGCACTCGTTCATGTAGAGTGCTAACATCTATGTACCTAAAATAACACCTATCATTATTTTTGTCAATAGTAATTTCTAAATTTATTGATATACTTATCTCTTTAATAATATCCCCTTTTTTTAACACAATATAATGACACTAGAGTTCCAAAGTATTAAATCTTGTACTTTCTACCTATTTTATCTCGAACCTTGACAATTATATATATTTTATTGTATATTCTTATTTATATAATTGAATAATCGTAAATTTTTAATTCAATTATTGCGATGTTAGTCAATTTTTTGAAAATTAGACATAACTTGCATAAATTTTAAAGGAGTTGGTTTTTTTGGATTCTGGCGAGGCCACACAGTTATTTATTTTGTTATTACTTTTATTATTGTCTGCATTTTTTTCTTCCGCAGAGACTGCTTTTACTACAGTCAACAAGATTCGTATCCGTACCTTAATGGAGGATGGCGATAAGCGGGCTAAAACAATATTAAAAGTAATTGATGACTCAGGCAAAATGCTCAGTGCGATACTTATTGGTAATAATATTGTAAATTTAACTGCTTCCTCTCTGGCAACCACCTTAGCTATCAAGCTATGGGGAGATACCGGAGTTGGTATTGCAACTGGAGTTATTACATTATTAATACTTGTCTTTGGTGAAATTACACCTAAAACGCTCTCTACATTACATGCAGAGCAAATAACATTATCCTATGCAAATATTATTCATATGCTGGTAATTGTTTTAACACCTGTTATATTTTTTGTAAACAAGCTGTCTTTTGCAGTACTAAAGCTTTTTCGAGTTGATGCAAGCATCAGAAGTGATATTATAACAGAAGATGAGCTTCGTACGATTGTGGATGTCAGTCATGAGGATGGTGTTATTGAAAAAGAAGAGCGTAAAATGATATATAATGTTGTTGACTTTGGTGATTCACTTGCTAAGGATATCATGGTTCCTAGAATTGATATGACTTTCTTAGATGTCAATTGCACTTATTCTGAATTAATTACAGTATATAAGGAAGTGAAATTTACACGACTGCCTGTATATGAAGATACTACTGACAATGTAATTGGTATTATTAATGTAAAAGACTTACTATTATATAATCCAGAAACAAAATTTAATATCAGAGATTTTTTACGTGAACCATATTTTACATATGAATTCAAAAAGACTTCAGAACTTATGATGGAAATGAGAAAAAGCTCAATCAATTTTGCAATTGTACTAGATGAATATGGTGCAACTGCCGGTCTTATTACATTAGAAGATTTACTGGAAGAAATTGTTGGCGAAATCAGAGATGAATATGATACAGACGAAGAAGATCTTGTAAAACAAATAAATGAAAGAGAATATATTATAGAAGGCTCTATGAAGCTTGATGATATTAATGATATATTAGGTCTTGATATTACTTCTGACGATTATGATTCCATCGGCGGTATTATTATAGAATTACTAGACCATCTTCCCGAAGCTGGGGAAGAGGTTACTACAGAAAGCGGAATTCGATTAGTCGCAGAAACGGTTGATAAAAAGCGTATTGAAAAGGTTCATATGTATCTGCCTGACAATATATTATATATGGAGGAATTAGATTCAAGTATGATAGAGCCACCTCTGATTACTGAATCAAAACAGTAATATGTAAGGGTATTAACATTTTTTATTTTATATTATAAAAAGGGGAACAATTAATTTTATAATTGTTACCCCTTTTTATCTTACCAATTCCAAACACAATCAACTATCTAGTTAACAATAATTTGGAATTTTCTCGAATCACATTACAAAGCTCATCATATCTATCTTGTAATATAGTAAAATAATTTGCACATTCAAATTTGCTTTGCCTAAGCTCTTCTACTAGAAAGACCAATGGGTCATATAGAGAACGCAAACCTAAATTAGCTGTAACCCCCTTTAAAGTATGAGCATTAATAAAAGCTTCTTCATAATTTTTAATCTCTAAATTTTTCTTCAATAATATAAAATTTTTATCGTCTAAAAACTTAACCAAAAATTTTTCATACAAATCTTCACGATTCATAAATCTCTCAAGTGTGTTCTTCACTTCTATTCCAATTTCAACTAATTGCCTTTTATAACTCTCTTCCATGTACTTCACCCCAAAAATGTATTTTACTCTTTCATTCATAAGATACATTATTTGTCACAAATTGTCAATATGTCTGAAAATTTTACTTTATAATGTTTTTAAAAAATTAATTTTGTTTACAAATTGTTTTGTTTTTTTACATATTTTTTTACATATTTTCTTTCACTTTTATTTCATCGTCAGAAATTCTGACAATATCCCTTACCGCATCTTCAGACATTTCCAAATATTTTGCAAGCTCTGTTATGCTTACAGGTCTTCCCAACTCTTCCTCTAAATTCTTTACTCCTTCGTTTAAATAATTTACCCTGCCTAATATCTGTTTATCAGCAATCTTTATTGTATCAGCTTCCTCTAATACTTCTTCAATTGCCATTTTAATTCCATTGTTTAACATATCTTCTAGCTGATCTTCTTTCAAAGGGCTGTGAACCTCGTCCAGTGTTAACATTAGGCCAATATTTCCTTCTTGAATTAAATCACTAAGTGGTAATCCCTTGTTTAAATAAGCCTTAGATAATTCAACTACTCTTGGCAGATACAATTGAATCATCTTACTCTTTGCCAAAGCATCTCCTTGTATTACCTGCCTATATAAATCTATTTTCTCATGATTGTTCATATTTGGAATAGCTCCAAGTTCTTCTAAATACATATTAAGGTATCCGTTTTCTTCTTCCTTCATCTCCTGATTATTATCTTGTATTTCTGTTTCTTCCTTTATTTCATCCGTATTTACAGAATCACTTTCTTCAAAAAGCTTAACTTTATCACTTCTAATGTGTCCTTCAATCTCTATCTTATTCGCCTCTAAATAGCTATATACCAATTCCATTTGTTCATTACTCAACGAAATTTTTGAAAAAAATTCTTTTATCTCAGTTACTGTAAGCTTATTTTCTTGTGTTATGGCTAACTCTCCAATTTCATTGAGCAGCTCTCTAAATATAATTTTATCACTCATCTATCTTATCTTTCTCCTTAATATCATGTCTATCTATTTGCTTTTTTTCTTTATTAAATATTATTTAAGCATATCATAAAGAAGGGGAGAAAACAACTTGTTAAAGCGCATTTTATCTTTGTTATTTACATAAAATGCGCTAGTTCTTTTTCTAGTATTCTATTGCTTATTTAAGTCCGCTGCTACCTTTTTTGCTATAAATCTGGAGACATTATATGTTCTGACATTTAGATTTTCTAAATCATTTTTCAGGTTACTGAAATATTCTTTAACTTGCTGGTTACTTTGGTATTTGGCTAATACAGGGGCCGCGTCCGCTGATAGTGTAGTAAAGTAGAATAAGTCTCCATAATTTTCGTAATTTATTTGCTGTCTTTCTTCTTGCGCTTTTATTACGATTGTATTCATGTTATAGCTTGCTATTATATAGTCCGGATGACTATACGCTAACTCAATGTAGCATATGGTAACTACTATCATGCCATATTTAAAAAGAGGAAACTTCTCTCGGTATATACTAATTAATATACCAAACATTATTAAAGCTATGACGAATAATGACCATAACACCAAAATTCTTAAAAAAGTTAGTTGATAGACACTGATATAAATAATCATCCGATAAGCACTAGAAGCGGTCATAATGTATGTACATACTGAAATAACAGTAAGTATCCCCTTTAATAGTTTACTTTCTCTAAAAAAAGCCATACAGCATAGTACCATAATCAGATTTATTCCACATACAAATAGTAATTGAAAAAAACCTTCTCTTGCATATTGCGCATATGTATAATTTTCAGGCAGCTTCAACTGGTCAAAAAATAGTCCCATAATTTGAATACCGCAAAATAAGAGATAGATAACGGAAATGATTCCTGCAAAAGTAATTGCTATCATAGGCTCCTGTACTCTTTTATCTGTAATCTCCTCGTTTATTCTTCTTTTGGCTAATGCATTAATAAAACAATATACTACTATATAAGTAAATGTAATCATAAGAATTATATATATAACACTTTTGAAAGCAAATAAGTTATGAAACAAATTCGCAATTATAGCAGCAAAAATTCGGTCTGCACTTAAAAGCAGTATCATAATAATCAAAGTCAGCGGTACTGCAATACCTATTCCTATCAAAATGTATCTTATTTGGGTATTTCCCTTTTTTTGTTTCGATTTTATCGATACTACTACATCTACAAATGAATATTCCACAGATAATAGCATTGAAATGCACAGTGTGATAAGAGCTTCTAAATATTTACCTAAACTCCATTTGGAATCATCGTAAAAATGATGCAGCATAAAGCTCATAAATAGTACTGCTATTCCAAGCTTACTTAACACATTAAGTCTAAAATCATCCGTTAGACAAATTGATATACCAAGCAGCATGATACTTATTATATAAAAGCTCCTATCCTTTTTCATTTTTTTACCTAATTTTTTAATCACTAATGAGAAAAAAAATATGGTACCAGCCTGTAAAAGGGGCACTGTAATACCTGCATCATTCTTATACATACAAAAGGTATAAAATATAGCGTAAAGGATACATGTTAATCCAAAAAACTCAAAATTTTCTTGGATTGTCTTTCTCTCATTTGTCTCAACTTCACAATTCGTTATGAGTAATTTATCCGTTTCTGAATCAGTTTGATTTATAGTTTTATCCATAATAGCCTCCCTGGGTGTATTGATTGCCCAATCTTGTTCCTATATTTTTTAGTCTCAATCTTTTATTTATTGATCTGTTTCGTCCTCATCAATATATTGTAAAATATCCCCCGGCTGACAATCCAGTGTTTTACAGATAGCCTCTAAAGTTGATAATCGAATTGCCTTTGCTTTATTATTTTTTAATATTGATAAATTGGCCATTGTAATGTTAACTTCACTTGCTAATTGTGTTAACCCCATTTTTCTTTGAGCCATTACTACATCTAGATTTATTATTATTGCCATTGAAAGCCTCCTAAATTGTTAAATCATTTTCCAATTTGTAAGTAACCGCCTTATCAAATACTTGAGAAAGTACCTTACTAAAAAGTCCTGCAATCACAAATACTAAAATAACAACCAGCACGGCTGGTGTTAAATATAAAAGCAGACGTAAACAGGTTACTAACGCAATCATAAAGCTATAATTTCCCATTCTTCTTAACGATACAACATTCTGTTTTATGAAACAATCATCGTTAATTACTGATTTGAACATTTTTCTTAGCTCCCATATAATCAATACTGCAAATAGCCCAGACCCAAAAAATAAAACACATAATTCAATATAATGTTTCGCAAAGTAGGAATTGTAATTACCATAAAAATTTATACTAATTGGTAATGTCAGGCATACTATTATTCCCCCATAGAACATTACATCAAGTAATATTTTCGTCATCATTGTAATTCTGTCTTTCATTTCTTTCAATCCTTTCTTTTTCATCGCTTTCCAACGAACTTAGTTATTTCAAACTTATTTTGGCCTCAAATTTATATCGTGGAAACACGTTACTTACCATTTTCTCAACATTTCCATTATTAATATAGCACACCACAAACTGTATTTCAATATATTTTTATTGATTTTCGATAAAAATATATTGAAATACAGTTTGTTTATAGCCTCTTACCCCGTAAATGTTTTGCATGAAATGTTTTGCATGAAATGTTTTGCATGACAAAAGCTGAACGTTTCGTATGGGCTACGAATGTCCAGCTTTTTTGTATGAATTAATGTGATTCAAATTCAACTGATATCTTCTAGTGCAGGCTGATTATAGCGTCCATTTGTTCAACTGCTCTATCAGTATTCTTTGGGATATATCACTCCCTATCTCATAATGGCTTTTACAAAGAGAGATTCATTAGAAGTGCAACCAGTTCCTGTTCTGTCTCTGGTTTTTTATCAAGTTCAATATATGTTCTAGCGATATCTTCCATTTGATGAAAATCGGAACCGTATGTTTCAAGTAATCTATGTTTCTTTGCGGCTTTTTCAGCCAATTCATTTCTAGAATTATGCCTGGGATTTCCATTGTAAACTTCAATCCCATGTAAAAATTCTACTGGTGCTAAATGGCAACTATCTCTAAATGGATGAGCTTGAACAATTATTAGGTTTTTTTCCTTTGAAATATCAAATAAATCACTCAGTTCTTTCATATAAATCCATGGATGCTGTTTCGGAAATTCTTCATCAATGCCATAAACCAGAAAATCATTATCATCATCCGGAAAACGAATTTCCATTCCCAAAAGTACCTGAAATTCACTGTCTCTTACAGATTGCTTTGCGAGACGGTATCCTTTTAAAAAGCTCTCGCAAATTTCCGCCCAAGTTCTTTCTTGTGGACCGCCAAAAACACTTTTACTAAAATGATCTGTGACAACAATGCCATCATATCCAGCTTTTTGATATAATTCTACACCTTTTTTTGCAGCTATCTTTCCACAAGGACTGGATTCCTCCGTATGAAAATGCATTTCAAACTTAAATGTACTCATTTTAATTTCCTCCTCACAAATATTTTAATACACTATAAAATTTAGTTCCATTCGTGACACTGTATATGTTAAAATATATATAATAGAATTATAAACATAGTGGGCTGCTATTACTATGCTAGAAAGGATTTATTATGACTGAATTTCATTTTTCATCAGAAGTTGCTTATACCAAAACAGAACGAAAAATCATTAATTACATTTATGAAAATCCTTCTTCATTTGTCCATATATCCATTAGTGAACTTGCAAAGCGCCTAGGCACTTCGGAATCTACCATCTCTCGATTTGCAAGACATACTGGTTATGCGGATTTCAAGGAATTGCGTAATGCAGTTCTATGTCATTTAGAGGGAAACAGTTCTCCGGCTGAAAAATTAAACCATACTATCTATAAACAAGATCTTTCCTCTTTTGATGGTATGTTACATTATCAGCAATTTTGTATTGAAAAAACCTTGACTTTACTAGACGAAGAACAGCTTGAAGCCGCCATGTCAGCTATTATTGAAGCCAATACAATATATATATATGCAAAAGGTGCCGCCGTATCCATCGCACAATTGTTAAAGTTTCGGCTTTCCCGATTTGGTTTTAGAATAGTTCTACTTCCACCAGGCAGCTCAGAATTATTCGAATTTATGAATTTCATAACCGCCGATGATGTAGTCTTTTTGATTGGATTTCAAAAAACACCACGTGAAGCAGAAGTACTGCTAAAACACCAATCTATAGTTCCTTACAAAACCATTCTAATAAGCAGCAGATTATATAATAATGCAGAACTATTACCAACGATTCAACTTTATACTTATCGTGGTGAACCAAATGAATATCATTCCATGACAGCACCTATCGCACTTGTTGACGCCTTAGTTCTTATGATTGCTTCACGAATAGGTGAAAATGCAACTAAGGATTTAAAACAACTTCATTCATTAAAAGAAAAATATAAAGACGATATTCCGCGATAAGAACTACATCCTACTTGTTTGTGCTCATGTCATGCCAATATGTCCAAAAGTCAGCAACGTCTAGGTACGCTTTATAAACTTCTTTAAGATTAGACGCAATGGTGTTACTTTCATCCAAGCTAAAGGGATTTTTATCATTTACATAGTCATTGCGAGTTGACCAACTTCCTTCTTTCATGATTTCACTATAACCATCATTGTCACCATTTTCGCCACCGCACATATACCAAATGAACAAACGTGCACCAGCAGGGTTATCACAACCGGTAACTGTATATACATAGCTTGTATTCTGAGTACTTACATAAGGTTTTAGATTAGTAACCCAGGCAATCGGGTATCCATTATCATCTCGGTTCCCTATTTTACCGGCAGAAGCCATACCAAGTGCAGGTTTCTCAGCCGTAGAATTTGCCACAGCCTCTACAATTTCATCCCCATCCGATATGAATGTACTTTTTAACTGTGAAAGGCGGTATAAGAATTCATAGCCAGCATTATTTTCCTCAACCCCCAATGCCGAGGCATCATATGTATATTCAATATCCGTACCATATTTATCTTTGTATGCTTGTTCCAATATTCCCGGATTTGCTACAAAGTTACTATACAACGCCAAATAGGTGGATTCCGATGAAATTTCCTTACTATACAAATCATACACCTGAGTTCCATCATCATTCAATTCTACAATATCCCACCAGTTAGTGATAGGGGAACCATTTGGATAAACATCCGTGTTATAGAACCAGTAAGATATCGAACTATATAAAGGCATTCCGTAGGTCAATAAATCTTGATTAATATTGGCACATATGTCGTTAGGATAATATGCCTCCAGATATTTTCCATAATAATTAAATGCAATATCTCCGCGTGCGTCTGAATCTTGTACCACATCACACATAATTTTACCTGCATCCACTTCTGCAACAACTTTAGTTATACTTTCGCCACTATCCAAATCATTTACTTCGACTTTAAGATTTGGGTATTCTTCCATGAATTTCTCTGCGATTTTTGAAACTTTACTTGATGTGCAGTATACGACGATTTTACCACCCTCTGTCTCAGCCAAATTGTAGAGTTTTCTTTCACTCATTACATTATAAGAATTATCAGTAGGAACAGTAAAAACATTTTCTGTGATGGTATCATTGGATGACTCAGCCGCTGCATTACTCACGGGGGTACTTCCTTTGTCTGTTGTTTGTGTACGGTTACTGCATGCCGTCAGCAATAATATTATGATACCTGACAACAACAACGCAGTTTCATATTTCTTATTCATTATATTTGCTCCTTTTCTTATACGTATCATATTTAATAGAAGTTTCATCCATTTTTTCTAATATAATTTCAACTATATTAAATTCTTGCATATTTAATCAGTCTGGTGCTTTCCTTTGAATAGACATTAAACCGGTCTGGTTTGACCTTCAAATATATTTTTTGGCCAGTCCTATAATCCTCAATGCCAATCTGTTTCACCAACACTTCATCACTCTTTCCAGTTTGAGAATCTAAAATATGAACTGTAACTAAAGTTTCCGAGCCGGCTAATTGATTTGCATATACAGTAGCTGCAATTAAGCCATCAGCAGGTTCTTTTTCAATCTGCACCTGTTCCGGACGAATTCCGAAAATACAATTAAATTCTCCTGTTGGCGTTACTTCATCTGTCATATCCTTTGCATCATAGATGTATGAACCTAGTGAACAATATGTTTTCAATTTATTACCTTGTTTACACGCTTTCCCATCCAAAAAGTTAATTCTGGGATTTCCAATAAAGTCTGCATTTATTAAATCAATAGGATTCATATACAGTTCCATAGGTTCTACTAACTGTGACAAGCAACCCTTAGAAAATACTGCGATTTTAGTTGACATTGTCAAAGCCTCTACCTGATCATGAGTGACATAAATAATTGTAGTACCCAACTCCTGATGGAGACGTTTTAGCTCAACCCTCATATCAATGCGTAGTTTAGCATCCAAATTAGATAAAGGCTCATCCAATAAAAGTAATTCTGGTGAATACGCAATCGCGCGAGCGATAGCCACTCTCTGTTGTTGTCCACCTGATAACTCATTGGGATAACGCTTCCCGTATTCCTCCATGCGCATACGTTCTAAGGCATTCATTACGTATCTTTTAATCTCTGCACTGCTAAGTTTTTTAATTTTTAGTCCAAAAGCTATATTGTCATAAACTGTCATATGTGGCCATAAAGCATAGCTTTGAAAGACCAGATTCAAGCCTCGCTTCGAAGGCTCTGCATAATAGTCCACTTCACTATTGATTATTTCCTTTCCATTCATCAACATATTACCATGCTCTGGGCGTTCCAGACCTGCGATTATACGCAAGGTAGTAGTTTTTCCACACCCAGATGGACCCAACAAAGTCATAAAATCTCCATCTTCAATGGTCAAATTCAAGTCCTTTAGCACATGATTATTTCCAAAAAATTTATCAATGTGCATTAATTCTATTTTACTCATATATCCATTCCTTTCATTCTCTTTCGTTAGCCCCAGCTTTTTCCGATATCAGCTCCTGTCAATTTGTTAGTTACAAAGTATATAAGCATTACAAAAAACAGTACTACTACAGAAATTGCATCTGACATCTGTGGCATCACTTCTTTGCTGTACTGAAATGCCAAATAGGATAATGTATTATTCTGCGGCGTCATAAATAAAATAATGAGATCCAGCTCTTTTGCAATACTAATAAAAACTAATAAAAATCCTGAAACAAATCCATTTTTAGCAAGTGGAATGACAATTCGTGTTATTTGTTTCCAAAAACTAGCACCTGCAATCGTTGCTGCTTCTTCCAGACTTCTACCAATTTGTAACATATTTGCCGTACCTGAACGACTGGCAAAGGGAAAATGTTTTACAACCGTTGCCAAAAGTATAATAGTAAAGGTTCCGTATAGGGAAGGTATTGGTCCGTAAGACTTACTAAACATAGACAAATAAATAGCAGCAAAAGCTACTGCGGGCATCAGATATGGAATAAAAATAAGTTGTTCCACTAAACTTCCATACCACGTTCCACGTCCGCGTGAGCAGATATATCCCAAGAGCTGACCACATAGTGCTGTTATTGTTGAACCAATGACAGTCAGTTTTACAGTATTCCAAACAGCCTTTATAAAAGCATTATTATTAAATATTCCCGGATAATTCACTGTATCTTTTGCGTTTTCCAATTTGCCAATCCAATTATACAGTGTCAGATTATGAAGTCCGTATCCTCCTCCTGTGTGAATTTGAAAAGTTTCCATTACTAAAATAAACAGAGGAATCAACATCGCTACTATAAGGAAACCACCCATTAAAAGCATAATGGGATATTTAACCTTTCCAAGGCTAATAACAGAATATTGATTGCCTTTGCCGCCAATAGTCTCATATGATTTACGCGAACCAATGAATATCTGGTTTGCAAAAATAGTTCCTGATGCCATAAATATTAAAAGAATTGACATACAATAACCAACGGTAACAGAACCACTACCTATAAAATCGTGCATTTTAGTTGCCAGAGTATAATAGCTGATACGAAGGCCCAAATTTGCTGCAACTCCGTAGGTTCCAATTGCTTTGCTAAAAGTCATGATTGCAGAAGAAAGAACTGCGGGCATAACCAATGGCATCGTAATCTTTCTTAAAACATATAGTTTGTCCGCACCTTGAATCTCTCCCATCTCTTCTAGTTCGCTGTTTACGGTTCTTAGAGAACTAGATACCATAATATATGTAAAAGCATAGTAATGAAGCACCATGCAAAGAATGATTGCAATAGGTCCATAAGCAAGCCAGTCTGGAATATTAAAACCAAGCCCCGCTAAAAATCCCGGAGAACCACCACGTCCATTCCTAAATATGGCTAACCATGCCATGGACTTACACCAGGATGGAATCATATATGGTATTATAATACCTAGTGTCAGCCACTTTTTACCTGGTATATCACTACGTACCATGAGCCATGCAAGAAAAAAGCCCAGTAAAACAGCAGCAATAGTTACAAAAAATGCAATAAACAAAGAATTTTTCAGTGGCGTAAAAAAATTGGCCCCCGATAGCTTACTCAAAAGGAGGTACTTCCAATAATAAAGCGTAACATCTCCAATTTGACCGCCTTGTACACGTCTTAATTCAGTGGCTGACAAAATAAATGTATTTTTAACCATTAAAAGCAATGGTACTAAAATCAGACAAATCAAACTTCCTAATGCGCTAAAAACAATCATATTATATGGTTTGCATATGATGTTTATAACTTGATTTTTTAGCCTTTCTCCCCAAATCGGCTTATGGCTTCTCATAACATAACCTCCTATTCATCAAGCATAATGGATACATAATCACCACCCATAGCATAAATTGTCTTTAAAGAACGTTTCATACAACCTGCTGCTCTCACCTGAAAGCTCAAATAATCTGACATTGCAATTTCATAGCACCCCGCATCCATTTCTCTTCTTAGTTCACCAATCGTACTACAATTATTTTGAAAGTCATTATAGATGCATCCATATTGAAATGACTGGTGAGTATCACTTCCGGCCACAATGGGTCTCTGTATTTTTTTGCTTAATTCATCTATCATTGCCCGATTTTTTTCTGCTCCTTGCGCCATGTCTTTTCCGTTTAAGTCCAGAAAGTCAAAAGCCTCCTGTTGCTCCTGCAATAATTCAGGAATATGACCTCCTTCACGGAAAGGATGCGCTCCGCCAAACAACACTGAATATTCTTTTACCATCCGTGCCCACATTTCAAAAGAAAGGTATAAGCCTTTTTCCTTATATGGCTCTAACCTTTGATTAATTTCAAGTATCGTATCAATATCTCCGATCACTAAAGTATGACCACCTTCTGCAATATCTACCTCAGCACCCGGGAAAATATGTAATCCGGTTGGAGCTATAAAATAATCACCATCTTTTTCATAAACTTGTCTAATGTATTCGTAGATTTCTGCAAAACCACAAGTATTAAAATGTTCTGTTAGACAAATGGCATCTAAACCTGATTTTGTTGCCTCTTCAAATAGCCAATCTGTATACTGACTTGAAAAGGGAATTTTCTTTGTTAACTTTCCATGAGTATGAAAATCAATCTTCATATAATTTACCTATGCACCATTACCATTAAGAATAAAACGATGCTTTGACCTTTCTTTTTTTATTATTTTATCTTATATACTAAACCCCAACTATCAAGAACAGGTTAAATGCATGTAAAGTTTCATTTAAATCTTTTTGAAAATTTTATTTCATTTTTATGCTAATGTGAATTAAAAAATCTAAAACACAAAGAAAGTTACAACCGTTTAATCAGTTGTAACTTTCTTTGTATTTTATGAAAAATTCCTAAGTATCATTTACTGCTTATTGATACTCTCATCTATAAAGATTTCAAATTGTTTCCAACTTTTTAATCTTCTATAAATATTACTTTGATTTTTTTTCTTTTTGGTGCTTTTGTTGGAATAATACTTTGATAACGATAAATACTTCCATGCCATTTTAGGCCTATGAATTCGATCGAGTGAAACGCCTGTATCAACCGGATCTCCCATTTCTTTTACCGCTTTTGCCATTGCCTCAGCTTCGCCCATTCCCATATCGATATAAACTTTTGCCTGATCGTCAATATGATTTTCTATTTCTTCACTAATCATACCTTTTGCTTTTTCACAGCGAATCTGATTTATGACTATTTTCAAATAATTCTCTTTATTCATCCGCTAAACCTCCATACATAGAACATTCGATACCGCTGATGAATATTCCTGCCATTCCTCTTTTTTAGCCTTTAAGTATTTCTTCCCATCCTTTGTAATGCTATAGTATTTTCTCATTTTTCCACCCACTTCATTTTCATAAGAAGTAAGCAGATTTTGTTCTTCTAGCATATGTAACAAAGGATATAAAGTACCTGCCTTCAATTGAAAAACATTATTCGATTTTTTATCCAGACAGTCGATTATTTCATACCCATACATATCCTTATCCTTTAGCAAACTTATTACGAGCATTGATGTACTTCCTGAAACTAAACTCTTATTGATTGCCATTTTATACCTCCTTATTCATCATTCTATATAGATAATCTATATAGAATTATATGTAGATAGTCTATATATGTCAAGTCTTTTTTTCGATAAGCTTTGAGCTTCTTCTATGCCTGCACATCGAGCTTTTATAGATTAAGAATATCTGATTTTATAGCAAAAAAATAAAATGCATTACGAACTAATTGCATTTTATTTTTACCCATTCCCCTATTAAACGCTCCAGATTAAATGCCGCATTTGCAGGACTTGTTGAGGGCAGCTCTATAATTTCTAAACCTGTTATTTTTTGACTGAATTTGCGATATAACCTGGCGGCTGTTTTGCCATTTGCATATATTCCTTTTATATTGCATTGTGCAAAAATAAGACTTAAATTTGTTGGCGCCACATTTTTGATACTGCTGTCACTGGAACCGACAATATCACAGCTTTGAATGACATCCCATATTGCAATGTTATTATATAAAAGCATTTTCTTTTTATCTTCTATACAAACTGGAGTATCACATTCATATATTCCAGCTAAAACTTTCCAAAATCGATTCTGTGGATGGCCATAGTAAAATCCTTGCTCTCTTGATTTAACGGATGGTAGACTGCCCAGAATCAAAATTCTTGAATTCTTATCAAACACAGGCTCAAACGTATGCTCTATTTTCTGATATTCACCCATTTTATTCCTCCTCACTCTATTTAACTTATCATGCTATTCTACTTATTGAAATTACATTTGCTTTCTCACAATCCTGTATTCATCATCTATTTGAAAGTATGGACACCCCCCAAATGTTCCTCCTAAAAATTTTCCATACTCATCTTCATCCAAACTAACCTGACATTCGTAATAATCTTCTTCCTCATTGTAGCTGTAATTGATACAGCAATCACAGTTTGATTTACTAGACATTTTGTTAAGCCTCCCTCTGATTTATCTTATTTATCTTCTTTATTTTTCTTTGGCATTAAAAGTTCTATTTCTTCATATGTCAACTCTCTGTAATCACCCTTTTTCAAAGAGTCATCTAATGCAACATTACCAATTGATATTCTTCTTAGATATATCACATAGCATCCTACTGCTTTTAACATTCGCTTCACTTGATGCTTACATCCCTCCGATATAGTAAGGTATCCAGATATAACAGGCTGTATATCCCTATTTTTCTTAATCTTATCATTTAAGTTTTCTTTCATTTCAACCTTTAGTTCCTTGAATAATCCAGTTCTTAATATTTCAAGTTTCGCTTTCTTCGTTATAAAATCACCGCTGTCCAATTCAATTCCATCTTCTAATTGTTGAATCTTTTCTATGGATAGCTCTCCAAAAGCCCAGAAAAAATAAGTTTTATTCACATGCTTCTTAGGGTGCATTAAATGATGATTAAATTCACCATCATTCGTAATAAATAATAATCCTTCTGTATCTTTATCCAATCTACCTACTGGAAAGAGACAATTGTTATCGACATCCTGAAAATAATCAAGCACTGTAGTATGCTTTAAATCTTTCCTTGCTGTCACGCATCCTGCCGGCTTATGAAACATATAATAAACCTTTCTTGTATACTTGATTTGATGATTCAGATATTCAATTATATCATTCTCTTCATCAATCTCTGCCGCTGGTAAAAGCTCAATCTCACCATTCACCCGGATCTTTTTATCCTTTATCAATATACGAACCTCTTTTCGTCTACCAACTGAGGTTTCTGCTAAATACTTATCTAATCTCATACCATTCCTTTTTATAACGCTGTTAATAGCTTCGTAAGCCTTTTAAAATCTCTTTTCATTTTATGATACGTAAACCATTGTATCATAGTAAGCAGAAAAGATAAAAGCCTATTTCCTCTTTTGCTGTAACAAGTTCTATACTAAAAATATTAAAATAGCCAACCAGCTCAAGCCAGTTGACTATCGTGAATGATTGATTCCAATACTCCAATATTGACTAAATACTATAAACATGAAAAAAGAGCTGTGAAATGACTAAATTCTTTCATCACACAGTCCACTTTTTTCGATAATCTATCTAAAGTAATTCTCTTATTTTATCCTCAACAACTCCCAAATCTGTCGTTGGCTCAAAACGTTCTACAACATTTCCATTTCGATCAATTAAAAACTTGGTAAAATTCCATTTGATATCAGGTTCTTTTGCAAAATTAGGATTTTCCCTTCCAAGCATACTCTCCAGCAATGCTGCTAAAGGATGCTCTGCATCAAAACCTTTGAAACCTTTAACACTTTTTAAATATTGATATAATGGCGAAGCATTATCTCCATTTACATCTATTTTAGAAAATATCGGAAATTTAATACCAAATTTGGTATCGCAAAAGCTTGCGATTTCTGCATTGGTACCAGGAGCCTGATTACCAAACTGATTACAAGGAAAATCTAGTATAATAAAATTTTCCTTACTATATTTTTCATACAAGTCCTGTAATGCATCGTATTGAGGAGTAAATCCACATTCCGTAGCTGAATTAATTATTAATATAACTTTATTTTTATATTCTGTCAATGATATTTCTTCTCCGTCTGCCTTTAAAACGTTAAAATCGTAGATTCCCATCTTTCATTCCTCCTACCTCAATATATTTTTAATTTTTTCTTCTATTTTCTCCGGTATAGTAGCCGGCGCAAATCTTTCAAGCACTTTACCATCTCTATCAACCAAAAATTTTGTAAAATTCCATTTAATTTTATTACTTAATATACCCTTCTGCTGAGATTTTAAAAATGTAAATAACAAATCTTCCTTCTCACCATTTACATCAATCTTAGCAAATTGTGGAAAACTAACCTGATAATTTAATTGGCAAAACTCATGAATTTCTTCTCCCGTTCCAGGCGCTTGATTAGCAAACTGATTACACGGAAAATCTAATACAATAAAGCCTTGATCCTTATACTTATCATATAGCTTTTGCAATCCTTCGTATTGTGGAGTAAACCCACAGCCTGTTGCAGTATTAACAATTAATAATACTTTACCTTTATAATCACTTATGCTTTGCATTTCACCATTTGATTTTTTTACTTTATAATCATATATATTCATATAGTCCTCCTTTTTATTGCTTTCAATTTAATTGTGTTCTATTTATTTAATTGTATTGTACACAATTTATTTGTCCTTGTCAATCTTTTTTCACGAGTTTATATTCACAGCAGTATGTTTTCTTCATCCCAAACCAATAATTGCATAGTAAATAAATTTGGGGTAACTAAATTTTAGATACAAATACCAAAAGACCACTGAAAAATATTTTATCAGTGGTCTTTTATTGAAATAATTATTAAGGATATTGAATTTATAAATGTTGATATTGCTAGATCTTTAATTGTCCCAAGTACTTACACTTGTCACTTTCTTCTCTTCTTCGTCAAACCATTTAGTGGTAACACATTTGCTTTCTGTATAGAATCTTACGCTGTCTTTTCCTAAACAATGTAAGTCTCCAAAGAAAGAATTCTTATGTCCTGAGAATGGGAATACGCCAACCGGAACAGGAATTCCAACATTAACTCCTACCATTCCTCCATCTGTTCTGCTTGCAAATTCTCTTGCAAAATATCCACTTTGTGTGTAAATCACTGATCCATTTGCAAATGGATTACTGTTCATAACAGCTAATCCCTCTTCAAAATCTTTTACTCTCTTTACGCAAAGAACCGGTCCAAATATTTCAGTTGCGCCAATTGTCATCTCTTCTGATACATGGTCAAAGATTGTAGGTCCAACGTAAAAGCCGTTTTCATAACCTTCTACTGTTACATCTCTACCATCAAGTACTAATTTAGCACCTTCATCAATTCCCTTTTGAATCCAGTTTAATACACTTTGTTTGTGCTTTTCTGTAATAACCGGTCCTAATTTAGAATCTGCTTCATAGCCTGGACCTATTTTAAGCCCTTTTGAAAGCTCTACTAATTTTGCAACTAATGCATCAGCGATTCCCTCTTCTGCAACAACAACAGGTAATGCCATACATCTTTCGCCGGCGCATCCAAAAGCAGAATTGATAATACTAGCAGCGCTACGCTCAATTGCAGCATCATTCATAACCAATGCATGATTCTTCGCTTCGCATAAAGCCTGTACTCTCTTTCCATGAGCTGCAGCCGTGCTATAAATATGTTTACCTACCGAAGTAGATCCTACAAAAGAAATACCTCTGATATCTGGATGTGTTAAAAAGATTTCTGCTTCATTTCTTGTACATGTAACGATGTTTAATACACCATCCGGCAAACCTGCTTCTTTATAGATTTCTGCAAATCTTAATGCAGTTCTTGGTGTTGAGCTTGATACCTTTAATACCATGCAGTTACCAGCAGCAAGACAGTTAGGAGTCATCCATCCCATCGGAATCATTGCTGGGAAATTAAATGGAGTAATTCCTGCAAATACACCAAGTGATTCGCGAAATAGTGTGGTGTCAAAGCCTTTTGAGGTATTTAATAAAGACTCTCCCATCATTAAGGTAGGGATTGAGCAAGCAAGTTCTGTTCCTTCCTGTGCTTTTAACACATCTCCATGTGCTTCACTAAGTACTTTTCCATGCTCCTGTGATACCAGTACCGTTAATTCATCCATATATTTTATGATTAGTTCACGAACCTTGTACATAACCTGTGCGCGCTTGATTACTGGTACCTGTGACCAAGTTTTGTAAGCTTCCTTAGCAATTGCAATTGCTTCTTCTACTTCTTCTTTGGTACAGCAAGGAGCTTTCGCAACTACTTCGCCTGTACTAGGATTGTAAATGTCATTGAATTTTGTTGTTTTAGATTCTCGGTATTCTCCACCGACAAAATATTTAATTGTTTCCATATCTTTACTCCTTTTCTATGTTAAATTTAATTTGATCACTTAAACTCTGGCAATCATATCTCCGTATTTTTTCTTACTTTCTGCAATAAATTCTTTGACAGCCGATACACTTGGCATATCCTGTGAACATGCATGGCTTGCAACTAACATTGCAGCAGAGGCACTTCCAAGTTCTAAACAGTCAATAATCTCCATTCCTTCAAATAGACCATATAAAAAGGCGGAAGCGTAACCATCTCCACCTCCAAAGGATTTTAATAATTTTACCGGAAATGGTTTAATACTATAGTGGTTTCCATCGTTTGTATAAGCAGTAGAACCATCTTTACCGTGTTTAACAACAACAATCTTGCTGCCAATTGCGTGAAAGTAAGCAGCCGTTTGTTCATCTGTTCTGCCCTGTTCAATCATTTGCTCTGTTAAATCAAATTCTTCTCTAGAGCCTAAAATTACATCACTTTGTTTTGCTACAATTGAATAATATATTGCAATCTCATCCATGTTGTTCCAGTTATATGGACGATAATCAATATCAAATATAACTACCAAATTGTTTTTCTTCGCCAAAGCCAATGCCTTTAATGCTGCTTCACGGGAAGGGCTTTGTGCAAGTGCTGTTCCTGAAATTAGAATAGCTTTACCCTTTTTGATATAATCTTCATCTACATCAGAAACATCAAGTCTTAAATCAGCAATTCCATCTCGATACATTAAAATACTACTTTCTGTTTCGCTTAATATTTCAGTAAATGTTAAACCAATTTTTTCACCATTCTTGCATCTGGTAATATGCGAGGTATCTATACCCTCTTTATCAAAAAAGTTAGTAACAAAATCCCCAAACTGGTCATCCGATACCTTACCGATAAAACCAATTTTCTTTCCTAATCTAGCCATTCCTACCGCAATATTTGCCGGAGAGCCTCCCAGATATTTCTTAAAGGTCGTACTTTCTGAAAGTGGTTTGTAATAATCGACCGGATTAAAATCTACAGCTACTCTTCCAACCAATATCAGGTCAATTTCCTTTGACTGATCAAATTGAATATATCCCATACTTTTTCCCTTTCTTTCTACAATTTATTAAAAACTCCTATATCAAGTTTTACATTAAACTTTATTATCGCTTTGGAATACCTTGATGTGTCGGCTGACATTTGCATAAGAGCCACATACCATAGCTTTACTCATTGAAAAATAATCTCGCTTTTCTTCTTTGCAATACTGTCTTACTGCCTCTTCAACAGATAAGAACGTGGCGGTAGCGACATTAATTTTGCGAATTCCTCCTGCAATACATTTTCTAAAGTCTTCATCACTAATCCCTGAACCTCCATGAAGTACCAATGGTATTGGAACCCTTTTTCTTGCTTCCTCTAGAATTTTAAAGTTAAGCTTTGGTTCCTTTTTATATAATCCATGTGCATTTCCTATTGAAAGCGCTATCGCATCCAGATTGGTCTTTGTATAGAGCTTTAAAACCTCCTCTGGATCAGAATATAACATTTCATGATCTACGCTTCCATCTTCACTTCCTGCTAATTGTCCAACTTCTGCTTCTACATCAGCTCCATATTGGTCTGCCAGTACTTTTACCTTTAAAACCATAGCGATGTTTTCATCTATCGGTAATGCAGAGGCATCAATCATAACGGAGGTAAAACCCAATTCTAATGCAAGCTTTATGGTATCAATATCTAATCCATGGTCCAAATGTACTGCAACCGGAACCTTGGCGGCTTTTGCTGCTGCAATCATCAATGGTCCAAAAACCTTTAATGGAGAATATGGAAGTCTTACTTGTGCTACTTGTAGAATAATTGGTGATTTGAATTCTTCTGCTGCTTGAATTGCACCCAAAACCATTTCCATATTTGCAACGCTAAAAGCTCCGACACCATAATGATTGACAGAGGCATCTTTTAACAATTTCGACATATTAACAAGTGACAATTTAATCACCTCTTTTTTTATGATTTTTTTAAAATATAATCATTAATTACCAAACATATTAATGTTATACTCATTTTATACCACAAACTTAACCATTGTCAAGTTGTTTTTGATTATTAGTATTAACTTTTTGTGAATTTATAAGTATTTATCTTTTCCAATTTTGTATTTTTATGATTATTTTCTTGTTATTTGTTGATAATATTATGATGATATAATTATTTTTCATTTGCTTTCTTCACCAAAATTAGATATAATACTATTAGAATAGAGTGTTTGCTATACTACCACTTTAGTACCTTAGAAAGTTGTATCATAACTACTTTCGTGCCATCGCTTACTTCTTGCATCTAACTCTTTGTTTCATGGCATGTGTCTATAATCATTTACATATATAGCAAATTAATTTTTCTATATATTAATTATTTTATTATTGAAAAGAAAGAGGTGTGTTAATTTGAGATCGCAACGTTTAGATAGTATCAAAGAATATATTTATCAACAAAAAACAGTTACTCTGGATCAACTTTGTACTGAATTTCAAGTTTCCAAAAACACAATACGCCGCGATATTGATGAACTGGTTTCTACGGAAAAAATCAAAAAAATATACGGCGGCGTTACAGTTGAAGGTTATAAACCTATGTTATCATTTGATGAGCGTAATATCAGTAACCTTCAATTAAAACAATCAATCGCGCAAAATGCTGCTTCCTTAGTTAATGATAACGAAATTATTTTCATTGATTCTGGAACTACTACCATGCATATGATTGAATATGTGAAGGATAAGAAGAATTTAACTATTCTTACAAATAGTATAGAGGTTATTATGCGTTCTATACCTTATCCAAATATTAATGTTATTTCCTTATCAGGCTCCTTAAATCGTAAAACCTTATCGTTTACCGGAACCAGCTCTGCAACTGTATTAAGTCATTATAATATCAGTAAGTCTTTTGTTGCCGCAACAGGCATATCAACGATTGGGGGAGCTTCTAATTCTTCTCCTTCGGAAACGGAAATTAAACGTACGGCGCTGTTAAAGAGTCAGAAAAATTATTTATTAGTAGATCATACCAAGTTTGGTATTATCTCGTTAATGACATTTTCAAATTTCGATAATATAGATTCAGTAATTACCGATGAGATGCCACCAGATGATTTAAAAGAAACTTTAGATAAAAACAATTGCAACATCTCATTAGTTGCACCACAAATTTAGTCTTTAAAGCTTTATTCTAAGGAAATGATAGGGAAGCTGTTCTAACTTCCCTATCATTTTCTTTCCCTTGTGATTGACACATTTTTTTCATTACAGTTGAAATTGATTCATTATTTCATACAAGTTCTGAGCCAGACTTGCCAGTCCATCACTTGCATCTGCTATTTCTTCAATTGAGCTCGTTTGTTCTTCCATTGCTTGTCTGGTATCTTTTGTTGATATTAAGTTATTTTGCGCTATGTTTGTAAGCTTTTGCATCGTTTCCAGTATCTCATTTTTCATTTGATCCATTTCCTGACTTGATACCGTCAACTTCTTTGCTGTTTCTATTACCTTTTTACTTGCTTCATCAATTAAAATGTACTTTTCTTTACTACTTGAAACTCCATTTGCTTGCTCTTTTACAATAATCTGAACTTTATCCACAGTAACAACCGCATTTCTTGAGTTTGAACACAATTCTTCAACTATCTGGCTGATTTCTTTTGAAGATCTGGCTGATTGTTCCGCAAGCTTTCTGATTTCATCTGCCACTACGGCAAATCCTTTTCCTGCTTCACCAGCCCTTGCAGCTTCAATTGCAGCATTTAGAGATAATAAATTAGTCTCCTCTGCAATTTGGTTAATCATATTACTTGCCTCTCCTATTTTTATTGAGCTATCATTTGTTTTAATAATAACTTCATATATTTGCTTATTTGCATCATTACTCTCTTTTGTGCTTTTCAACAAATGTTCTATCTCAGCTAACCCTTCTGAAAGTGCATGAAATACTTCATTTGAAGCCTCAGTCAGCTCATTTACCCCCATTAGATTACTTCTAATAGCTTTCCCTAATTGCTCTGCTTTTAAACACCCTTCCTGTGTATTATTAGCTTGTAAAGAAGCTCTTTGTGAGATATCTTTTGCTATGTTCGTCACTCCTTCCACTGCAATTACTGATTGCGCAGATATTGCAGTTAATTCTTCTGACGATGCTGCTACTTGCTCAGAAGATTCTTTTACCTGTGTAATAATACTTCTTAAATTGTTGATTATGCTTCGTAAAGCACGAAACAGTTCTCCTGTTTCATCCTTTCTTTTTAAATCTTTTTCTTGTACATCCGCATTAATATCCAAATCAGCAATTCTTTTTACTATACCAACTGCTTTCGTAATGGGAAGTGCAATCGATCTTCCCATAAAATATGTAATAATAACACAAATTAATAAAGTGATTACTATAATAATAATGCAGGTATATAAAAGAATGGGAATACTGGATAACACTTCTGTTTGATTCGCAGTAAATATGATAATCCACTCTGTTCCAGGGATTGAAGAAAATCCATAGAATTCGTTTTGATTTTCAAGATTCACTTCTATAATTCCTGATTTTTCATCCAAAATTTTTTGATAGGCCACAGACAAAGAGGATAACGATGCATCTTCTTTTGCCAATTCAATTGGATTGTACTGGTTTAAAACCAAATCACTATTGGGACTTGCAATGACAGTTCCAACCGAATTAATGATAAACACATTGCCCTCTTCACCATATCCCATGTCACTAATGATTTCACTTAAAGAAGTTCCGTCTCTTCGTCCCACCAAGGCTCCCAAAACATTACCATCTTTTACAATCGGTGTCGCATACATCATGTCAACCTTTCTTGATTGCTCATTAAAGGCAAAATTAAAAGCATCATTATCTCCCTCTAAAGCTTTTCTGGCAGAGTCACTTTCTGACAATTGAATCATTAGTCCTGTGGAATACATCACTTTTCCTGATGTACTCATTACTCCAATATCAGTAAATCCAGAGTTTTCCAATACACTCTTTAATATTGGTTTTTGAACGTCAAAATCCATACTTTGAATTTCTTCTAGCGAAGCTAATGTTTCAAGCGTTTTCTTTTGAGTATTCATTCGTGATTCTGTCACAGCAGCTCCTTGATTCGACATGGTCACAAGCAGTGTTTTAGCCTCCTCTGTTAAAGAGGTACTGGCAACAGCAAGTGCAGCAATACCAATCAAAATATTTGAGATAATAATAATAATTGAAAATTTAATTATTAATTTTAATTTTATACTTTTCATTTTTTCACCTCATAATTTAAAACAAGGTTATAGAAATTGACGTTTCTATAACCTTATTTTTAATAATGTAATGTGTTTATCTAATGTGACCTATAAGAATTATAATCCTGTTTTTTCTGCAATATATTTTCTGGCTTTCATTGCATATTCCAATGGATTTGCAATGGCAGGATCCTGCTCTGCTTCAACAAGCATATAGCCTTCATAGCCTGCCTCTTCCAACACCTTGAAAATTGGTTCAAAATCAATACAACCATCTCCAGGTATGGTAAAAGTGCCAAGTCTTACACCTTGTAAAAAGCTTAATTTTTCATTCTTTACTTTATCTACTACATTTGGTCTGATATCTTTCAAATGTACATGCTTAATACGTTTTACATACTTTTGAACCATTTTTAATGGATCAACTCCGCTATATGCAAAGTGTCCTGTGTCAAACAATAAGCTTACGTATTCTGGATCTGTATTATTCATGAAGCGTTCTGTTTCTTCCTCTGTTTGAACAACAGTTCCCATGTGATGATGATAGGTTAACGAAATTCCTTTCCCCTTTGCGATCTTTCCAAGCTTATTAAGTCCTGTGCAAAGTAAATTCCATTCTTCATCATTCATATTGTATTTTTCTTCAAACACAGCTTTATCCGTTCCCTGAATACTATGTCCTTGCTCAGAAACACCAATAATTTTAGCGCCCATAGCTTTTAGGAAATCAACCTGCTTGATAAACTCTTTTTCTGTTTCTTCATAAGGCTTCGTTGTTAGAAAGGAAGAAAACCAACAGTTACAAATCTGCATTCCTCTAAGCTCTAAAGCTTTCTTTAATGTCTCTGCATCCTTTGGGTATTTATTACCAATTTCTGAACCTGTGAATCCTGCTAATGCCATCTCACTGACACACTGTTCAAATGTGTTCTCTTTTCCAAGATCAGGCATGTCATCATTGGTCCATGCGATAGGTGCGATACCTAATTTTACTTTACTTTTATCAAACATTATAATATCTCCCCTCTCTTAGAATTGAACTTCAGTTAACTGTATCGGGCGGTTTTCATCAAGAGATTTCTTTGCCGCAATTGCAATAAGTATAGGCTGTAAGCCTGCTTCAATATCAACCGGCACTTCTGTGTCATCCACAATAGCCTGTACAAATTCAGAAACTTCTCTTTTAAAAGAATCCATATAACGCTCTAAAAAGAAATATAACGGTTTTTCACCAATTACGCCGTCTTGAGTGCTAAGTACAGCACTAGAACCTGTGTCATTTGCAACTGCTACCTGGCCTTTTGAGCCAAATACTTCTGCTCTTTGATCATAGCCGTAAACAGCCTGGCGTGAATTATCAATGACAGCGATTGCTCCATTTTCCATTTTCATGGTAATAACAGCCGTATCAATATCCCCTTCTTTAGCGATATCTGGGTTTACAAGTGCTGCTCCTGCTGCATAAACTTCTTTTACTTTACAGCCTGATAAGAAGCATACCATATCAAAATCATGGATTGTCATATCCAAAAACATTCCACCGGATACTCTTACATATTCAATTGGAGGAGCCTGTGGATCACGGGCAGTCACACGAATCAAATGAACGTCACCCACCTGTCCAGCCTCAACAGCATTTCTTACTGCTTTGAAGTTATGGTCAAATCTACGGTTGAATCCAACCTGAAATTTTAATTTGGTTTCTTTTAGCGCTTCCATTACCTCTTTAATTTTAGCAAGGTCCTGTGAAATAGGTTTTTCACAAAATACATGCTTACCAGCCTTAATTGCCTCAATTGAAATATCTGCATGCGTATCCGTTGATGAGCAAATCATTACTGCATCAATTTCTGGATCCTCTAAGATTTGATGATAATCTGTATAGCAGGAAGCAATACCAAGACCATTTGCCCATTGTTTAATTTCTTCATTCATAAATGGGTCGGCAATTGCCTTAACCTGAGCATCTTTTACTCCGTAAGTAACTCCTTCACCATGAACTCTGCCTATTCTTCCTGCACCAATAATACCAATTTTAATCATTTTCAAATCCTTCCTTTCACTTTTCAATATCTATGTCTACCCCATGACTAGGATTTGTAATTATTATGCTTCCTATCAAGGAATACTACCTTTAATAACTTTTACTTTCCTGCCAGTCTCCTAGCTTTTGCTTCCATTCTGTTACGTGTTACATCTATAAATACAGCCGCAATTATAACCAAACCAATTACCATATATTGCATATCACTTGCTGCATTTAAAAGTGTTAAACCATTTCGGATTATTGAAATAATCAATGCTCCAATCAAAGTTCCCCAGATTGTACCTTTTCCACCCATAAAGGATGCACCGCCGATAATACAAGCTGCAATCGCATCCGTATCATATGGAGAAATTGCAGAAGATGGATTAGCTACGCCTGATCTTCCTACAATAACAATACCTGCAATGGCACAGACAAAGCCTGAAAGTGAATAAACAAATATAAGTATATTATCTGTATTAATACCTGATAATCTAGTCGCTTCTGGATTACCTCCCACACAATATATGGTTCTTCCCAGTGCTGTATAATTTAATAATAAGTGAAAGATTACAAATATCAGTAACATTGCTATAAATGCAATTGGTAAACCTGAGAACGATCCGCTTTTTAAAATGTTTGCTGAACCCAGCCATGTAATTGAGCTTGAGAAGCCACTGATTGTCTTCGTTGAAACAACAAACAATGCTAAACCGCATAATACGTTCTTCATACCTAATGTCGAAACAAAAGGATGAGGTAAGTGTAATTTCGTAAGTAATAGACCATTGATGCATCCGATTAATGTTCCTGTTAAAATACAAGCCAATAATAAAATAATAGGATTGGTAACCCCAAACTTATCTAAAAACATGCCCATAACACATGCACATAATACTGCATTGGCTCCTACTGAAAGGTCAATACCGGCTGTGATTAAAACTACCAGCATACCGGATGATATTAAACCATTTACTGCGGTTTGCCTTAAAATATTCATAACGTTATTGATTGTCAAGAAATTAGGACTGGCTATTGATAGAACAACAGATAATACTACCAATGCGAGTAATGGACCTAACTTTCCAAGTAGTGTTTTGATATTGATTGTTTTTGCCATTATATCGTTCCTCCCCATGCTGCTTTCATTATGATTTCGGAAGAGAATTTGTCAGTATTTCTGTCAATTTCACCTGTTACTCTACCTTCTCGCATTACAATAACCCGGTCACTGATACCCAGAACCTCTGGCAATTCAGAGGAAACCATAATAACACATTTTCCTTGAGCTACTAATTTGTTCATTATATTGTATACCTCTACCTTAGCACCAACGTCAATTCCTCTTGTAGGTTCATCAAAAATATATATATCTGCATCTGTATTAATCCATTTGCCTATAACTACTTTCTGCTGATTACCTCCTGATAATTGACCAACAATTGTTTTTAGACTCGGAGCCTTAATTTTAAAATCATCAATATTCTGTTTTCCTGTTTCATTTAACTTATTTTTATTTAACCATGGTCCTTTTGTAAATCTTCTCATATTAGCCAACATTAAATTTGTATCAATTCCTAGAGATAATACCAGACCTTGTCCTTTTCTATCCTCTGTCAGCAGTGCTATTTTATTTCTTACCGCATCCTTTGGTGACTTAATGTGAACTTTTTTCCCATCAATATAGATATTTCCACTATCCACGTCAAAAGCTCCAAATATAGCCTGACATGTTTCTGTTCTTCCTGCTCCTACTAAGCCTGCAATTCCTAATATCTCACCATGATAAGCCTCAAAATTAATATCATGAAGAACTCCTGCTGAATTCAAATTTTCTACCTTTAAAGCTATCTTGCCTCTTTTTACTTCAATTTTGGGATATTGATTGTCAAGTGTACGTCCTACCATTGCTGTAATCAATTTATCGTTATCCATGTTTTTAATTTCTTCTGTAATAATATGCTCACCGTCGCGCATAACGGTAACACGATCGCATAATTCAAATAATTCTTCTAACTTATGAGAAACAAATAAGATAGCTACACCTTTTTTCTTTAGCATTCGAACAGTAGCCATTAACTGCTCTACTTCTTTTTCGCCAAGACTTGAAGTTGGCTCATCCATTATAATTAATTTAGCATCAATTAAAACAGCTTTTGCTATTTCAACCATCTGCATAATACCCATTCCGTAATTGCCGCAAGGCTTTTTTTCATTCACATCCTGGCCTAACGAAGCCATTACTTCATGAGCTTGCTTATGCATCTCACTGTAATCCAAAAATTTACTATTTTTTTTACGTATCATCTTATTGATAAAGATATTATCTGTAATTGACAGTAATCTTATAATATTTAATTCTTGATATACACATGCAATTCCTGTGTTTTTTGCATCATTTGGAGATTTAAAATTTTGCTTTATTCCATCGACAAACAGTTCACCTTCATCAGCTGAATAAACCCCCGTAAGTACTTTAATCAGTGTAGATTTTCCCGCTCCATTTTCACCAATCAGACCGTGAATTTCACCAGGTTTAATCTGCAAAGACATATCATGTAGTGCAATAACCCCAGGAAAACGCTTTGTAACATTTTTCAACTCTACTACATAATTAGCCATTATATATCACCTTTTTCTTTTAATCTGCTTTATATGTCTAACTCGAAATCCGGTTTATAGATAATAAGTATCTTACTTTTTTGCATTTACTCCTATAAAACAGGAGTAAATGCATTTTTGATTATTGAAACATTCTATTGCTTTAGCCTTTTTATTGATTTAAAACAGATTTTAATTCATCTAAATAAGCTTGAGCATTTTCAGAGGTAACAACTGTTGCACCAGTATCAATCGTAGCTTCAACTGTCTCGCCCTTTGCTACTGCAACAGCTTTTTCAACTGCCATGTATCCCATGTTATATGGTGACTGAGCCACTGTAGCAGCAAAGTTGCCATCAATAACATTTTGAACACCAGCTTGAATACCATCAAATCCAACAATGAGAACATCAGTTAAACCAGCCTGTTGAACTGCTCTGGCTGCACCAGCCGCTGTTTCATCATTATGGCAGACTACGATATCAATATCATTGTTTAAGCTTGTTAAAAGATTTTCCATTATACTTGAAGATTTGTCTGCAAGTCCTTCTCCATATTGCGTTGCTTCAATTGTAACACCATTTGCCTCAAGAGCTTCTTTAAATCCAGCTTCACGAGCATCACTGGTAGTATTACCCTGTACACCACCGATAATAACTGCTTTTGCTCCTTCTCCCGCTTTCTTTGCAGCATATTCTCCGCCAAGATAAGCAGCTTCTTTATTACCGGTACCGATATAAGTTACTTTCTTATCATATGGAGCATCTGTATCTACAAATAATATTGGTGTTGTAGTGTCTCCTAATACTGATACAACTGAATCTGGTTGTAATGGAGAGATTACAAGAGCATCAAGATCTGAATCTGAAAGCATTGTTTCAATCATGTTATTTTGCTCGTCATAAGCTGTTTCCGATGAAGGTCCCTGTAAATCTACAGTAACTCCCAAATCAGTTGCAGCTTGTTTTACACCAGCAGCAACGTATCCCCAATATTCACTTGATAGTGTTTTAAGAATTACACCAACTTTAATATCAGAATCGGTTGTTGTTGCTGTTGAATCGGTTGTTGTGTCTTTTGTCGTATCCGTTGTTGTGTCGGTTGTCGTATCCTTTGTTGTGTCCTCTGTTGTGTCTTTTGAACCACATGCTGCCAAACTTGCTGTCAACATTAGTGCCATAGATAAAGCTAAAATTTTTTTCATGAAATTTCCCCTTTCATTCATTGCATTTTTTTGTTTTTACCCATATATCAAAACTTATTTAAATAAGCCTTAATACCCAAAATACCTTGTTTTTCCTAAAAAGAATGTGTTTAGTCACATTCAGACACTTCTGAATATTTCAGTATAAGCGAATGCGTTTACCTACTAAAAAGATTCGTTCAGCATCCAGAGATGATCTGGATCATCAATTCTATCTTTCCATGGATTACCCTCAAAATGACGAATCATCCAGCAATTATATAATTTATAGCCCGGTGCGGTTACCTGCGGATGTGTAAGACCACCTGGTATCGCACAAAAACTTCCATCTTTGATTTTAAATGCTTGATCCCCAATAAAGCATGCACCAAAACCTTGTGGTTTATCAAAATGATAGTAATACACCTCAGGCTGAGGATGGTGATGTGGAATATAGCTTGACCATCCACCTTGGGTTCCTATTACCTCACCCAATACCATATTAGAATAAGGAGCGATGGAATAATCAAATATAGTTCTTACTAATCTGACTGCTGTATTGTTACACATGCCAGCTCCCGATGTCATTTCAACACAATCTGATGGTCGATAAAATTTGTTGTCAAATTCTACATTATTCTCGGTTGCCTGTACTAAAACCTCCGATTCTTCCATTGCTTTTAATTTAACTTCAGTGTTTTTACTAACATGAAGACAATATGCGCTTTCATCAAAGCAATTCTTACGGCTGGCAATAACTTTTTCTTTCCCCCATGAAAATTCCAAATTACCACTAACCAACAAAAACGCTGTCTCATCATCTTTCTTACAAAATACCTTTTCTTCTCCTTTTTGCATTTTGTAAATTCTTATGTCCATCATCATATTCTTATAAAGACCCTCTCGGGTTGTTAGTATCTTTTCACCCGTTGTAGAATATTCCGGATATCCAAACATTTCAAACATAAACTTATTATCCTCCTTTCTTTCACAATTAATACAATCTTGCATTCTTTAAATTTTCTTCTTTTCTTTTATATGCATCTAGCACAGAATCTTTATTTGATGTGCTGGCAATACCTACATTCCACCATGATTTATAACCCTCTGTCATCGTTTTAGGAAGTACTTTAATATCAATTAATACACATACTTTTTGTTTCTTTGCATCTTCTAAAGCAGCCTTTAACTCTTCTAACGTTCGCGCGGTATAGGTTTTAAGCCCATAACCAGCTGCTGCCATTGCATAATCAATCGTCATGAGTGACCCATCATGTGATGAGCTATTGTCGTTGTCTCTATATCGGAATTCTGTTGCTAGGTTTCCAATTCCGTTCGACATCTGAAGATTATTAATGCATCCAAATCCGCTATTATCAAATAACAAAATATTAATCTTTTTACGCTCCTGCATTGCAGTTATCACTTCACTGTGAAGCATTAGATAGCTGCCATCTCCAACCATTGCATATACTTCTTTCTCAGGCATAGCAAGCTTTGCTCCTAAAGCAGCAGCTATTTCATATCCCATGCAAGAATAACCATATTCCATATGATAACTGTCCTTTGCTTCGGTAGTCCACATTCTTTGTAAATCTCCCGGAAGACTTCCGGATGCGCCTGTTATAATAGCATCCTTATCAATCATTTCTCTAACCAAACAGATGGCTGCTGTTTGTGTTAAAGCACTTTTAGTTAATTTATTAAATTCTTCTATTGAACCAGGATTTCCAGCCTTTACTAATGGTTTAAAATCATCACCATACGTATATTCTTTGAAGAAATCCATTTCCTTTTGCCATTCACTTTTAGCAATGGCTATTTCATCTTGATATGAAGAACGATATCCTATTTCTTTCAGAGCCTTACAAATAGCTTCCAATCCGCTCTTTGCATCACCAATTGCTTTTACACTATCCAGCTTATTTGCGTGAAACTTTGAAACATTTAAGGTTATAAATTTTACATTTGGATTTTTAAACTGTGACTTTGAACCTGTTGTAAAGTCAGAAAGTCTGGAACCGATTGAAAAGATTAAGTCAGCCTTTTCTGCTACCATATTCGCTGATAAGTTACCTGTAACTCCTACACCACCCAAATTATATTCTGAGCTTGATTTACATGCACTTTTTCCTGCCTGTGTTTCACCAAATGGAATATGAAACTCTTCACAAAATTTTACTAAGGTTTCACCGGCGTTTGAATATTTAACACCACCGCCACAAATTATCATTGGATATTTGCTCTGTGCAATTAATTTCGTTACATCTTCAACTTCTTCTGCTACCGGAGTTGGTCTGGTGATTCTATGAACTCTTTTCTGGAAAAATTCTTCCGGATAATCAAAGCTCTCACCCTGAACATCTTGTGGCATTGCGATACATACGGCTCCTGCCTGTTCTGGATCAGTTAACACTCGCATTGCATTAATAATTGCTGTCATTAACTGTTCCGGTCTGGCAACTCTATCCCAATATTTACATACTGGTTTAAATGCATCATTCGTTGTGATTGTTAAGTTATTACTCTGTTCTAACTGCTGTAATACTGGATCTGGTTGTCTGGTAGCAAATGTGTCGCCAGGGAATAATAACAATGGAATATTATTGACTGTTGCTAACGCTGCGGCTGTAACCATATTTGCTGCACCAGGACCTATTGAAGAAGCACATGCTATTATTTTAGTTCGATTATTTTGCTTTGCATAAGCAGTTGCTGCATGAGCCATACCTTGCTCATTTCTTCCTTGATATACTTTTAAGCCACCGGGATTCTCATCAAGTGCTTGTCCAATACCAAGAACGATACCATGTCCAAAAATGGTAAACATTCCTGACACAAATTTGATTTCTTCTCCATCCAGACTGACGTATTGATTATCCAAGAATTTTATCAATGCTTGTGCTGTTGTCATTCTTACTTTTTTCACTGCTGCGTCCTCCTTTAACATTGCTTATTGTTTCATTTTGGTTTATATGTTTTAACAATTGCAACACAATAGGTTGTATTGCGTACGTTTTGGTTATGTTTTTGTTATATAGTTATCATCTCTTTGTTACATATTACATTTATTATTAGATTTTGTCAATATGTTTTTATTATATTGTTATACATTTTTTGTAATTTCTTTGTTTATTATGTCGATAATGTCAATCATTTGTTATTCTCCTTTTACCTGTTAATACAAATACACTATTTTACAGCCTCTTTAGGTATATCAATTTCACGAGATAAGTTTTTGCTATAGCAAACTGATAGGAAGGTTAATCTTAAAGATTAACCTTCCTATCAGTTTGCTTCATGACTTTAAAATATATTCTTATTTTTATTATTTATCAAAATTTTCTTCTCTGCCTCTTCAATGAGTACTTGTTGCACCGCGTTGTGTGCAGCCTGATGCGCTCGTTGAAATAGTGCTAAGATTTCTTCCCCTTCTTTGGTTAAACTAGAACCATTTACCCCATTACGTTCAATCAATGCCACTCCTAATGCCTTTTCTGTTTCTCTGATTGATTTCCACGCCTTACTATAGGACATACCTATATCCTTTGCAATTTGGTTTAGCGATCCCATCTTTTCTACTCCAAGAAGTAATTGCGCAGTACCAGGACCAAAAGCATTGGAAAAATCATCTGTTCCTGATATTACTAATCGAATATGACTTTGCAATATTGTTTTCATTTAACCCCCCATTTTATTTTGTAATCCACCTATCATTTACTAGCGTCAATCACAAACATAGCCAGCTTCTTTTCATTTGGAAAATAATATGGATATTGATAAGATGAACTACTGATCAGCTTACTTTTCAAAAGCTTCTTAATTTCTTCATCTGTGCTTTTGCTATCATAATGGCGAATGAATTTTATGCCCTCTTCAATACTTTTCAAAGGCTGACCAAACGGCAGTGATATCTGTTCCACTTCAAAAGTATAATTATTTTTATTTAAAAAATCAGCTATTTCTTCTTCTGTATTTCCTTGTGTACTTTCCTTTGTTGCTGTAAAAATACGTCTGCTGTTTGTTGACATAATATAAATGATCTTATTGTCAGTCCACTCCCTTGCCTTATTCATGAATTCGGTTAAATCACCAAACAAGCACATTACTATGGCATCAAATGGTTGCTTTGGGCGAGAAATCAATTCAAAATCACCTACCAATGTAGAAACATTTGTTAACTCATTTTTTAAAATATTATCTTTTAGCACCTGAATTGCCGTTTGATTTAAATCTACACTCATGATGGCTTTTGCACGTGACGCAAGTGCCAAGGACAAATATCCAACACCACAACCCATGTCACAAATAGAAGGCTCTTGAGGTAACTTACTCAAAATTATCCTTGCAAGGTTTTGATGATACTCTTGTTGCTCGGCAGCTATTTTATACCATTTAATACTTTCTTCACTCCAATGAAAAAGTCTTTCTTGTTCGTTTTTCATTCTACTCATTCCTTTTTCGTACGCTCTTTTATAATTTCTGCCATTATACTGATTGCAATTTCAGCCGGAGTTTCCGCACCTATTGCTAAACCAATCGGACTATGCACTTTCTCCAAGCACTTTTTTTCATACCCTACTTCCTCTAGCTTTTGGTAAATTGTATCACGCTTTGATAAACTGCCTATCATGCCGATATAGAAAGGTTCTTTACTGAGCGCCCATGAAAGAACTGTTTTGTCATGCAAATGTCCTCTTGTAATTATAAGGATGTAACTGTTTCCATTAATCGAAAAATCAGGAATATGGTTAAAATCATCTATTACTACTGCTTCACAATCCTCAAAACGTTTGGCATTTGCATATTCTTCTCTGTCATCAATGACTACTACTCGAAATTCTAACCTCTTAGCCAGTTTTGCCACCTCAAGCGAAACATGCCCTCCTCCGAATAGATACATGGTTCCTCCTGTGTGAATTGGATCTACTATATAGCGGACACCATCCTGGGTTTCCCCATGAATCGCGATTCGAATCGGATTAAAGATTAAATTTTCTCTAAATTTTTCACTTCCGTAGAAATCACCTATCAGACCTTCCCCCTTCACTGACAGACATAATTGAAATGGATGTATCGCATTCTCACTTATATTTACGACGTAAACAAACCAAGCTTTCTTTCCTTCTATCTCTGCTTTCTGTGCTTCTGTAAATACCTTGAGATTATTTGAATTTTGTCCATCTATATAAGCAATTAGAACCTCACAGTTACCACCACAAATAAATCCGCTATTGGCTGCTTCATTGGGACTTAAATCATAAAATTTTATAATAGGCTCATGATTTGTATAAACAGATTCCCGTGCCTGCCTTATAACGTCCGCTTCCATTGCACCTCCTCCTATTGTTTCCACAATGCGCTCTGGAAGTATAAGCATTTTAGAGCCAGCACTTCTTGGTGCAGAACCATCCTGATTAATAATTGTTGCAAACGAGAAGCTTTTCTTTTCTTTTAACAACATAATCGCTTCTTGGAACAATGATTTCATTTTGCATCTCCTTTTTAATACAATTACTTAAATTTTGCATTTTGGGTTATTTGGTTAAACACTTCTTCTGATAAATCGCAGTGATAAAACATTTTATAATAACGTGCTGTTTCTTCAAAAAGATTGTAATCAAATTGCTCCGGATAAAGTAATTCACTCATCCATATCATTCCAATATAGCGATTGACAGACGGCGGAAAGCCAAGCCAATTATAAGGAATACTTGGAGCTTCACAGTAATTTCCGTTTTTAATTGCGCTTAGTCCCTGCCACGCCGAATCTTCTCCCACACTTTCATAAATGCTGCCTGGGGCGAAAATAATATAATCCGGATCCCACATCATAAGCTGTTCCATTGATATTTCATTTCCGGAGCCTTTTGCAGATGGTTCTTCTACTACAGCAACATTTTTAGCGAGTAAATTGATTACTTCAGCATGGAAAGAACCTTCTGCAATGACATTTAGTCCTGTATCTCCCAAGCAATACGCTAGTGTCTTTTTGTCGTCGCCTATGGATTCCATAACTGTCTTTGTTTTTGAATATACATCATCGCAATAAGCTGCTATTTCTTCAGCTTCTTCTTCCTTGTTCAGAAGTTTTCCAAGCATTCGATAAGCATCACCAGTTCCCTCTGTTGTCGCTTCAATAAAAATGGTAGGAATACCTAGCTGTTGCATTATTGTGTCCATATCTTCTACTATACTGTCTTTATATTCCCCAATATCAATAATTACCTGCGGATTTGCCGCTGCTATCGCCTCCTTGTTTAAATCTCCCGATCCATAAAATTGTCCAAATACAGGTAAATCTAAATATTTTTGTTCTAATATAAGATTTGCATCTGTTGCCCACTTTCCGGATAATCCAACCAATTCGTCAGGGGCTAATGCAAAAGTTACAATCTGTGCCATTGTACCGGATGGCGCTATTCTTGTAATTTCCTCTGGCACTTCCACTTCACGACCTGCGGAATCCACAAATGTGACCGTATCAGACAAATTAGTTTTAGTTTGTTTCGTTTCTTCACTGGCTGTTTCTTTCGTCTCTTTTGCAGTTTGTGCTTCACTATCCTGCGTTTCACTTGTTTCTTTCGTTGACTCTTTTGTCTCACTATCACTCTTTTTTGTGCAACCAAATAATAAACTTAAACTTATTACAATTACAAATACCAAATGCAGCTTTTTTCTTTTCATTTTCTCTCTCCTTTTATACTCATTGGTACTATCTATGCAAAAGAACATCTTCTGGAATACACATACGTATTTTGTCATCAAATAAGCTTTGAATTTTCACCCTGACTCCGTAAAGATTAAATATCAATTCCTCATCCATTACATCATGTGGCTTACCTGCTGCATAAACACGTCCATCCTTTAGAGCTATTACATAATCGGCATAATAAAGTGCCTGTTCAGGTTGATGTGTCGATTGTATAATTGTATAACCTTTCGAGGTTAAATGTTTTACCTGTTCTAACACAAGTATTTGATTTCCATAATCTAAATTTGCAGTTGGTTCATCCATTATTAAAACCTTTGCCTGCTGTGCCAATGCTCTTGCAATTAATACCAACTGCCTCTCCCCACCGCTCATCTTTGTAAAATCACGATCTCTTAAATGGTAAATATCAAGGATTTTAAGAGCCTCCTCAGCTACTATAATTTCTTGTTTTCTAGGTGTTGCAAAGGCAGACATTTGTGCTGTCGTCCCCATTAATGTCATATCAAGTACACTGTAATGAAACGCTGGTGTATGTGACTGGGGAATATAGGCAATTAATCTTGCAAGTTGCTTTGGCTTCAATGTTTTAATCTCTATCTCATTTATCTTAGCTATGCCTGAATAATTATTTATTATTCCTAAAATGCAACGAAAAAGAGTGCTCTTACCAACTCCATTTGGTCCTATGATACACACAACCTCACCGCAAACTGCCCGGAAAGAAACATCTTCAAGTACTGGTCTGTCACAATAACTAAAATTCAAATGTTCCACTGATATACTCATAACTTATCCCCCCTTCCTGAAAGAAGATACAAGAAAAATGGGGCTCCGATAAAAGCAGTCAATATACCGATTGGTATTTCACTAGTTAACACATTTCTTGAAACGTTATCTACAATCAAAAGAAATATCGCTCCAAATAGTATAGTGGCCGGAATAAGATATTTGTAATTACTGCCAATCAAGCGACGTGATAAATGCGGAATGACAAGACCTACCCAGCCGATCATGCCGCTAACAGAAACAGATGCCGCAGTAATCAGCGTAGCCGAAATAATGATAATCAGTCGAACTAAACCAGTATTTACTCCCATGGCACGTGCTTCTTCTTCTCCCATTGTTATAACTGTTATTTTCCATCTCAAAAGAATAATTGGAAAAATTCCTATACACATGAGTGGAAAAACAAATCTGATGTCTTTCACAGAAGCTCCCGAAAGACTCCCCATCATCCAATAAGTGATTGCCGGCAGCTCATCCATAGGGTCTGCTGCCAATTTCAGAAACGAGGTGCCTGCATTAAACAACGAACTAACCATAATTCCCGAAAGCACCAAGGCTAGTATTTTATTCCCCATAGATTTTTGACTCACCAAATAAACAATCCCCACACAAAGAATACTAAAGAAAAAAGCGCTCACACTAATCATTGCCTTACTTGCATGATTTAAAATAGCTAATGCTGCTCCAAACGCTGCTCCCGTTGATGCTCCTAATATATCAGGTGAAGCCATGGGATTTTGGAAAATCCCTTGAAAGCAAGCTCCTGCCACAGATAAACAGCTACCTACAAGTATGGCCAAAATAATTCTGGGAAGACGTACATTCCAAAAAATAATCTCCATTTTCTCATCCCAAAATGGCTTTATGAAAATTACTTGAGACGAAATAATTCCAACTAGCTCATTTAGTGAAATAGGATATCTGCCAAGTGTTAATGAAAAAAGTGCAACTAATAATAATAGTAAGCCAAGTACAATTAATACTCTTTTGGGACTCTTCCTAGTATTTTTTTTCATAATACTCTCCATTCAAGAAATTAATCAAATCATAATGTATCTATACACTTATTATTTTTTAACAAGAATAATATATTATACTTATCATACAATTTTATTTGTATATCAACAACACTTTTTCGACATTTTTTTTATTATTTAAAAATTTTGTAATAATTATATGATATTTTAACTGTTTATGGTTGATTTTTTTATTATTTATTGTTAATATTAACTATGCATATTTTTTTAACTGGAGAAATAAAAACAGGAAAAACTACACTTATTAACTATGTTTGTAATGAAGTGATTTCAAAAGGTTACAAGGTAGGAGGCTTTTATAGCTATTTTGATGATCACCGAGAGGAAGAAAATCGCTGCCTCTATTTAAACGGTGCACACCTGTTTCAAAATTATGATGAAAAACAGGTCGTGGTACGTTTCACTTCAGCCTTGCAGCCTCAGGTATACACACAGCGGTTTAACGACTTTGGAAAACTCTATATTAGAGAACGCAAAAAAATCGCCCATTTGCTCATAATGGACGAATGTTCATTTTTTGAAAGACAAGCTTTTGATTTTCAACACGAAATCTTAACCGCATTAAACGAACCCATTCCTATTCTAGGTGTAGTACGTTTAGGAAAAGCTTCTTGGACAGAACAAATCGCAAACCACAACAAGGTTCGCCTGATTGAGGTAACAAAAGAAAACCGCAATGCGCTAAGATTGGAGCTGGTTGATTATTTTACAGCGCAAATACAACGTTTTCCCAAATAGCAAGGTAGTATGTTCCTCTCTTTATCGATGATAATATGAACGTCTATCTTCGTATTTGGGAAATAAAAGGAATTCACTTTTTGTAACTTATGATACAAATAGGTTTTACTCACTTCGTTCGCGGTCACAATATCTATAGTTATACCATCTTTATCTTTGGTTATTTTACAATCCAATACTTCTTTAATAGAAAAGAGTGCCTCATCAAAGGCCTGCATTGCTATGCTTTCTTTTCTTACAACCTTGTCAAGTCTAAGTGTTATTCCCCCACAAGCGCACTTTAAGGAAAGAATACGAGTATAGTCCTTTGTACGATAACGAATGAGCGGCATTGCCTGCCGATGTAAAGTAGTAATAACCAATTCTCCAAACTGTCCATTTGGTAACACATTTCCCTTTTCATCAACAATCTCAATGTACAAATCCTTTTCTCTTACGTGCATTCCATCATGAGCACCACATTCAACAGCTCCGCCCAATCCACTTTCTCTGGAACCATAATGGTTAAACACCTCACAGTTAAAGCTCTTTCCCAACTCCTGCGACAACCAATAAGGGCAGTTATCTGCACTCACTAAGATACTTTTTAGCGTAATCGATAACTCATTCGCTCTAATCCATCTGCCAAGAGATAGCATATGCATTGGTAATGCCACTACATGCTCCACTCGATTCTCATTCATCATCTGATACATCTCTTTGAACGTTTTCCCAACGCCGCAATATACGCAGACTGCTCCAAGTCGCGTTAATGCCTTTGCAACCAAAGCTCCAATACTCCCTTCTTTCTCATAGGGCATACAAATCATAGTAATCTCTCCATTAGAAACAAACTCTGAAAGACCGCAGGTAAAAAAGCCCACTGTTAACTCCTGATCTTTGCTGGTATAGAACAACCTTTTACATTTTCCTGTTGTGCCTGATGTTTCCATTGTTATTATGCGAGATATGTCGCTTTGAGAGACTAAGATCATTTTTTCACTCTTCGTGGTCAACATCTCCTCGTCTGTGAATCTAATGTTTTCAAACTCTTTCAAAGAAGTAACTCGTTCCGGTAAATACGAATAAAGGCAACTCCCCGCCTTTGCATATTGTAATAATTGGTTTATCTGATCAAGCTGATAGGCTTTCAAAGCTTTTCTTGTAAGAGGAGAAATTCCTGTACTTTCTTCAATCCATTCATCCACACGTGATCGTTTCATATGCATCCTTTCCATTATCATTCATTGCGATACAGGCTCTTACCTGAAACTGAGGTCAAATTATAAGCACAAAATGGAATTCTCTTTCCTTCTTTATTGATTTCACCAATTTTACATCGCTGCAATCGCTCCAAATCCAAATTAAAGGCATCTTGAAATACCATTCCTGATACTGCCAAAGTAAACATCTCCATACGTTCTAAAAAATCATCCAAAGATGTAGTGGAACCATTCTCGCACTTTTCTTGTTCCTCTTCTTTCTTTTTGCAGCACTTTGCTGCCGACCATCTTTTTGCTACAAACTCTCTGGTTTGATTTGAACTACATTTGCAATCTGCCTTACTGCCTATGATTGCTTTGATATGTCCATCTGCCTGTTTCATAAAATTTCCATGGAAAGAACAATGAGAATGTTCCACACTACCACCCTGAAAATCATTGGCATGCATCACTGAATTTGTCTGCTTTTCAATTTCTGACAACACCCTAGGAATCGTAAGGCGGCGTTGCGGTGCCGTTAAGCCACAACGTCCAAAATAACTAATGGGCTGAAAATGCACCCCTCGTATATCAGGCAGATTATCAATCGCAAATTGTAATATTGAACCAATTTCATTTACATTAACATCTAAAACGAGCGTTGGCACCAAAACAACTCCAAGACCTGCTTTCGCACAATTTTCAATCGCCTTTTCTTTTATATAAAAGAGTGGCTTTCCTCGAAGAATTTCATAAGGTTTTTCTGTCATAGAATCAAACTGTAAAAAAACACTATTTAAGCCTGCACGTTTCAGATTTCTTGCAAGTGCTTCTTCCTCTCCCAAACGTATACCGTTTGTATTTAACTGAAAATAAGAAAATCCCTTTTCCCTACCTAGACGAATGATATCACATAAGTCATTGCGCATAGTCGGTTCACCACCTGAAAGCTGAATATTGAAAGGACCTCCATTTTCCATTAAAGTCTCATAATAATAGCCAATCTCCTGCAAAGTCGGTTCTTGTTTTACTGCATCACCTGCACTTGCAAAACATACCGGACAGTGTAGATTACATTGATTTGTCACCTCTAAAAGGACGCAACAGGTATCTTGCTTATGCTCTGGGCACAAACCACAATCATAAGGACAGCCCTTTTCAATATCAGTTTGGTAAAATTGACTATCATTTAATGTGTTTTCCCGGTTCCAAGCCAGATAAGAGGTTGCATCTCCCTCCCATATTAGAGTAGAATATTCTCCATGTTCAGGACAGGTTTTATCCAAAAAAATCCCTTTTATCTCTTCTTCGTCCTTTCTTTCTTTTTCTACCTTATAGGCTTTAATTACTTTCAGACATACCGGGCATACGCTTTTCGTTTCACCAATCAGATAATTTTTCACCCGTAACCACCTCATATTCTTCTTGCAATTTTTCTGCTTTTCTTATATCATTTTCAATTCGCTTTCTAATGGAAGCATTTTCTTTATAATATTTAAGTGATGCTTCATAGCGCTTTTTTATTGTAATTTGCTTTGTTTCTTTTCGTAGCTTATCAGCCAGATATACGATGGTTTCTTCATTTAGCCCTGGGGTTTTTACATGCTCTAAACTCATGTGATTTCCTACCATGTCAGCAAGAGCAGTATACCCTTTATCTTGAAGAAACAATTTTCCTTCTGCCGCATGATTTGGCTTTGTTCGCAATATATCATGCAGTAAAGCACCGCTCTCAATGATTGTCAAATCCAATGCATATCCATTTTGTATCAGTTTTTCTCCCATATGAATTGCTAAGCTTGCTACTGCGTTTGAATGTTCCTTAATCTGTATCGGAAGCTCAACTTCCTCAATTATCTTTTCGCAAAGCCCTTTGGAAATTCCAAAATACTTATTAGCATAGGCTTGTAACTCTTCGTAATCCCCTGGGTAATCCGCATCGAGACTAGTTCCTTGATCCGTGAGCTCTAATTGTCTCGAGCTTTGTTCAAAATCATGTAGCGCATGTTTAAGTCCACCGCTTCCTTGATAGGTCATAATACGATCAAAGCACTCACTGTTTATCAGTGGGGGATGTGTCCTTTCCTTATTATAAATTGGATATAACACACTCGGTTGCTCCTTTTCAAAAGCCTGTCTGAGTGCCTTGATTGTGCTCGGGTGTATCATTGGATTATCACCCGGCAACAAAAAAACTCCCTCAGTCGTTTTATCCATTATTGCATTTAGTCCTATTTTAATTGAGGTAAGCATATCTGTTGTTTGGTATGCCTCATTTCTTATCAGCATAATATTGAATGCTTCTAGCACACGTTCTATTTTCATTGTATCTCTACCTGTCACAACACAAATTTCGTCTACTCCGGCGTTTTTTAAGTTCAAAACAGCCCACACAATCATAGGATATCCATTAATATCAAGCAACGGTTTAAATTGTCTCATACGTAAAGAACATCCGGCTGCCGCAATTACGGCCTTAATTTTCACGAGATGACTCCATTTTCTCGAAGCAATTCCATTGCTTTTGTATACACTGCTTCTACGATTTGGGGACATCTTGTTCTTTTATTAATTGGGTTTCCTTCCAGTATGCAGGTACAATCGCAACCTCCATATTCTTTACCGTAGACATCATCAAACCATTGCACAAGCTCACCTATCATTTGATTCAAATAAACAGACTCGACTTCTTCTTTACTGCCTTTCCCTGCAAAATACCCAATCAAACAGCATCCTCCTGTAAGAGAACCACATATCTTACCACTAAAGCCAAGTCCTCCATTTAATCCACTCAAAGCACGAATAACTCCTTTATCTTCCATTCCTTCCTCTTCCATTGCTAATTTTACGATAATCTGACTGCAAAAAAATCCATCCTGTGATAGTTCAACTAATCGTTCAAATAAATCCATAGAGTCATCTCCTTTTATTAACTTGATTTATCGGTTATGAAACATAATTGCGCTAGTTTCTTCGTCTGGCTGCTAATATAAAATAGCCCGGTCTGCTTCCTTTTGCACATCCTCCTATACATTTCCATTTATCAAACACATCAATCCCTTCCCATAGCTTTTGTACGTAATAGGATTTCCATGCCTGTGTCTGATCAACAAAATGTAGGATTTCTAATCCTTCCTTTTCTAAAAGATCAAACCAGACTTCCTTAGTTGCTGAATAAGGAAGGGAGAGCTTTGGTGCTATCACATTTTGCTCAGGTGTAAAATATACATCCGAGCTAAATAAAACTCCATTCTCTTTCAGTACTCTCCTGCATTCGCTTAATACCTTTTTTGTATCACCTGATATTGCCAGACTGCATTCTGCTATTACACCGTCAAAGGTTTGGTCTGGAAAGGTGATTGATCTCATATCTCCTTGTAGCAAATTGGGCTGATTATTTTGTATTTCTTTATCGATCCCCATTGCTTCATAGCCCAGAAAGCTAAGATAATTGACTGTAGCTGCATCACCACAACCCAAATCCAATATTTTACCATTCTCTGGCAGAATTGTTTGTCCAAGCTCTAATAATTTTTTCGTCATTTTGATACCTTCCGGATGAAATACTGCCATTATTTATCCTCCAATGATTTTTCAACCTTTAGTACCTTACCCATAGCAAGTTCTTCCGGAACATAAATAAACTTACATTTTGGACACATCAAAAGCTCTACCGGAAATGCATTATTCATATATTTAAATCTTACTTGGCTTTTTATGAGTGGTATACCACATTTTTCACAGATAAACTCTCCTATTGAGCCAATTGATTGATCATAATTTTCTGTCATTTATTCCTCCTCAACTGTCATTCTAAGACTGTATGCACTATAGATTTGATAAACATTATCTGCTACTTCTTTATATTTAATCCAAAATGTTACGTTTCCTATTCTTTGATTGGTTAATAATAACTGGGTTTGAGTATCTCTTATGATATTATGACTTTTCCTGGCAAAATCCAACACTTCCATAATATCACTCTCCAAAATCATACGTTCTTCCATTTGATTTCGAATTTCTTCTTCAATCACAAGTTGAAAATTATAGGTTTGCTTCATGCCTTCTTCTCCCCACACTTCCTGCAATAATGTTTGTTTGAGTATCATCCGATTATAATGCCGCTTGCTTAAATCTGGTGATACCTGTGGATTTTCTCCATATATTAGTTCTAAGATATGTCTGGCATTTTTACCTTGCTTTACGAAGCGATCTCTACAATTCATACAATAGGTCAAATAAGAGGCATCGCTTTGCCCTATGCACAAATCTGTCATTCTTTTAGCTACCTCTTGATTGGTAAAAGATGTTAACCCTCCAAATCCACAGCAAGGAGCAGTATCGCCACTGAATGGAAGCTCTACGGTTTCATATCCCATTTTTGTTACAAGATTTCGAATACTGTTTTGAATCGCTTCCTGGTTTCTGGCCCCGCACGCATCATGAATTGCAAGTACTTCACCGCCTTCTTGTCTTATCCTTACATTGTCAGGCAGTCCAATCTCTTCTAATATCTCCCAGATACCAACTAGCTTCATATTACTTGCTTCACTAAGCACCCTGTAACAACTGGGACAGGCAGTAATCACCTTTGGTTTTCCAAGTTTCTCCCATTCAAGCATTAGCTTTTGTATGGATTCTTCAAATAACTCCTGCTGGCCGCTCCAGTCAGCAATTGCACCACAACAGCCTAACATTAGGGAAACTCCTCCACTCAGCCGTCTGGTCAAATCCATATACACCTTTCGAACGGTTTCAGGCGCAGATGCTCCCATTTGGCAGCCTGGAAAAAATACATAGGCACTCTTATTCCAATCTGGCTGATGCTTTGCCAAAAAACATTTGTCACTATTGCTAAATGCCATATCAAGCAGTGCAAATTCATAGGTTGACTGCGGCATTTTCTCTGTTTTTATCATAGTCTGCCTTGCTAATTTACAAACTTCTCCCAAATCAAAGTCATTGGGACAAATTGCTTTACACTGCCCACACAAGGAGCAGGAATTAATCATATCATTAGCCAAATGATTTCCCATAACAATAGCTAAATTATTATAGATTTCTCGGATTGCCTGCTTTGGATATTTATTATAGTGTTGCATAAATGCACAGCCTTTTACACATTCCAGACATTCGCAATGTATGCAGCGCTTTGCTTCTAGAATCGCTTCCTCTTTTGTATAAGCATCACCTGACGGAACAATTCTTTTACTTTGCTCGACTTCCTCTAAAGATGTAAATAATGTTGTTTGATAGCTTCCCTCCTGCTCTCTTCCAACTTTTATGGATACCTTTTGTATAAAACGATCAATTGAAATTGCTGCTTTCTTACCTATGCTCAATTGCCCAATCACGCTAGAATCAGGTAATCCCGCAAAGAGCTTTTCAATATCAGTTTCCAGAGTTTCTTCATTAATTATAGATTGATTTGGAATAATACGCTTAAACAGCTCTTGACTGATACAAATCGCATCAAATTGTTCTAACATACTAGTTAACATCTCCAAATTGATCACTTCACCAAAACAAAACTCGGCTTCTAAGCAATGAAACATTGATAAGTCTGCTTTTAAATCTGCTTCTGGTATTTTAAAATGAAACGCACCAAGCTGGCTAATCAAGTTATCACCTTCACTCACAAGCTTGATGGGATATCCTTTTTTTCCTATTTCCATAGCCGCACTAAGACAAAACATATCCGCTCCCAAAATTGCTACTTTACTACTTTTTTTAGGTAACAAAAAACGAGGTCTTGTTTGATTTGTCCCAAATCTTAGACAAGCTCTTTCCAATTCTCTAATCTGAATTCCCTGCCCCTGTTCATTTAGCTTGCACCCAGCTTCACAGGGAGCTTCACACGCATAAGCTATAATATGTGCAAATGAAGTGCTTTTCTCTATAATACTTCGACCTTTTGAAAAATCTTGATTCTTGAGTGCATCACATATACCACAAACGTCCAAATGAATGGGACAAGTAGTCATACAATTGGGAGGCTGCTGCTGTGTACAAATTGCTTCTCTTTCATGTAATTCCTTTTGCCCGAAGACTTGCTTCATTATATAACCTTTCTTGCTATCCTCCATAAAACAAACCTCCTTGTCACATTAATGTTCTATTGATGAAATTATGCATGAAAGACTTATAAAGCGGCAGATCAATCGCCCCTTTATTTGATTCATTATTTTCTCATTTACTTTTTAATTCCTCTATTGCTGCTTTTACCACCTCTGGAAGTGCAGGAATTTTGGTGATTCTAGCACCCGTTGCATTAAAAATAGCATTTAAAATCGCAGGATGTGGTGCAGTAAGCGGTCCTTCTCCTGAGCCGGCTGCTCCATAAGGTCCATATGGACGAGGTGTAACCTGATATATGATTTCAAAATCATCTGGTATATCCTTTGGATATGGAATTCCACATTTTGCTAAAGTATTATGCTTGCTTATATCTTCAAAATCTTCGGTAAGTGCCAGGCCAATTCCCTGTGCAATACCTCCATAAATCTGTCCGTCAACTACTGTTTTATTTATAATGGTACCGACATCCGCAACCGTTGTAAACTTATCAACTGTTACCTTACCAGTTTCCATATTAACTGATACCTCAGGCATAAAAAGTTCATACATATATACACTAAATGGGTTACCTTGTGCTGTTTCCAAGGAACAATCTGTGCACATTGTTGCTACCCATTTTCCATCATATTTGAGTGGAATATTTTCTGCTAACATTTCATCATACGTACGATAGGTGCCATCTCCTTTTTTCATTGCATTTAAAAGCATTTCTGCCGCCAGCTTAGTAGCGTTACCTGTCATAACGTTTGAACGGCTGCCTCCTGCCGGGCCAGAGTTAGGAGTGCGCGCTGTATCATTCATAATCAATTTAATTTGTTCTGGTTTAAAACCAGCCTCTACTAAAATTCCGTGAGCCATTGTCAGAGTACCAATATCAGCTCCTTGACCATGATCTTCCCATGCATTATAGATAGTAACTCCATCCTTAGTAAGCTCTGCCCATGCTTCAGAAGAGTCAGCACCATCCAGACCACATCCATAAATTCCCAGTGCTATACCAACTCCACATTTTACTTGATCTGTAGATTTTGCAGCCACACGTTTTTTTGCCTCTTCATATTTTGGGCGGAGTGTATCAAACATAGATTCCAGACAATATACGTCTGGTTTACAACCAGTTGGAGTTGTTGAACCTAATTCCTCTTTGTAAATATTTTTATATCTTAATTCAAATGGATCCATTCCTATTTTTTCTGCTAAAACATCCATTGCCAACTCACTGCTTAAGAAAGATTGTGGTGAGCCATATCCTCGAAAAGCTGCTCCATATGCATGGTTTGTACAGACTGTCTGACTCTTGTTTCTGATATTTTTAATATCATAACCAGCTCCAACAAACTGAGCAGGTCTCATGGTTAATAAATCACCAAATTCGGAATATGGACCATGGTCGATGTAATTATCTCCTTCTAGTGCAAGAAGCTTTCCATTTTCATCTGCTCCCAGCTTAATATGCATAAAGCCTGGCGAACGCTTTCCTGTATAGGTAATGTTTTGGTACATATCAAATACTAAAGAAACTGGCTTTTGTAAAACGAGTGCTGCCACGCCAAGAATTGCCTCTGTTGTAGGTGAAAATTTATATCCAAAAGTTCCTCCTGTATGATTTTGTATCAATCGAAGCTTTTCTGGTTCAATACCAATTCCTGCGCAAATCATTGCGTGATGTAAATGTATACCAATAGATTTTGACTGAATGGTTATTCTTCCATCATTATCAATATATGCATATCCACAATCCGGTTCAATATTTAGATGCGGCTGTCTGCTGGAATATGAATCCATTTCAATGGTATACTTTGCTTTCTCCATAATCGGCGCTGTTTCCTCACCTTTAATTGTATTAATTTCAAAATACACGTTTGGTGTACCCGGATGTATTTCAATTGCATCTTCAGCCATTGCTTCTGGTGCACTCATGTAAGCCGGTAAAATTTCCAAATCCACCTTAACCTTTTTCGCTGCCTCCCTTGCGTGTTCTTCGGTATCTGCGGCTACTACTGCAATGGCATCTCCAAACTGGAATACTTTCTCATCGCAGAGAATTGGCCTGTCCCATCCATCTCCTTTATTGGTAGGAAAAGTAATAAGTCCCGTAATTCGATTCTTACCTGGTACATCCTTATAGGTAATAATACGTTCAACTCCAGGCATTTTTTCAGCTTCTGAAGTATCAATTCCTTTTATATTAGCATGGGAAACCTCCGCCTGAACAAGCGCAAGACGTAGTGTGTTTTCAGGCATTTTTAATGCTTCATCTGCACCAAAGTCCCATTTACCTGTTACCTTTGCCACTGCTGATGGGCGAGCATAAGAAGTCCCTAAAATGGACTCTCCATTTGCTTTAAATAATAAATCTTCTTTCTTTATTTCACCGCGCATCACCTTAGCTGCAGCCATTACCGCATCAATTAACGGCTTATATCCTGTACATCTGCAAAGATTTCGATTCTTTTGAAACCAATCTCTAACCTCTTCTCTTGTTGGCGATTGATTATTTTCCAGTAACACCTTTGCCGTCATAATGAATCCGGGACTGCAAAAACCACATTGGGCACATCCAAAAGTCATCCAGGCAAGTTGTAATGGATGCAAGTTTTCTGGTGTTCCTAATCCTTCAATTGTCATTATAACCGCATCCTCAGGAACACGCGCCATTTTCATTACGCAGGAGCGTACAACTTTTCCGTCTAAAATAATATTGCACGCACCGCATTGGCCTATTCCACATCCTATCTTACAACCTGTTAGCAACATTTGCTTTCTAAGAACATCAGCAAGACTTGCATTTTCATCAATAATCAATGTTTGTTGTATGCCATTGATAATCAAGGATTTTTTTACCATAATTGCACCTCTTTTTTCTATATTTTAAAAGCTTACGCTTTTAATTCGATTCCTCTTTTGCTATACTATTTGTAAAAGTACAGAAAGGTGAAAATTGTCATGAATAATGAAATTGATGAAATTACTGCTTCAAAAGTAACGGTCGAAATTATTGATAAAAAAACAGGTAAACTTTTTCGCCGTACATTACCTATGGACTATAGAGAAACCTACACTGGTATAAAGCTATCAGGTGAAAATTTAAACGGAGAACCAAGTGATATCGTTTTTTTTAGTGAAAAGGGAATTGCTAAATTAAAGGATTTATCCGGTCAAGGTTCTGACAATCCATCCTGCAATGACCATGGTAGTCTGGAAAAGTAGCTTTCAACGTATTATTTGTATACTATTCTAGTATATTTTGTATTGATAGCTTTGTTTTTATACATTTTTCCATTATTTTACCAGCAACTCTATATATTTTTTGATCATTTTGTATAATTCAATTATAAACTTTCGACATTCTTTGTCAATGGATTTTGAGTTAGAAAAGTGTAAGACTATTATTCTATTTTGAGAATAATAGCACTTTAAAAACCGTCATAAAGGTTTCCCTTATGACGGTTAAATTGATACTCTTTGTAATCTTAACTATGAAACTTAAAAATTTAATTTTTTCATTAGTTCTGCTTTGTTTATAATTCTAAGATATGTTTTAATACTGCATCAGAAAATAGGATACCCTCAGGAACAATATTCGTATTGGTCTTTGCTTGCATTTGCTTTTTCAACAACTCCGGAGCAAAAGCTATATCGGCAACCCTTAACATAGAAATATCAAATTCGCTGTCTCCTGCTGCAATGATTCTTTTTGCTTTCAACTTTTCCTTCAATCGTAACACTGCATTTCCTTTATTAAGGTTTTTGGGCATTACATAAACTTTTAATCCATTAGTAAAAGTTTCCACTTTGTTTAAATTTAACTTCTCATTTAATCCAGCCAATGTTTCCTTTGGACTTTTGCTTTTAGTAAATAAAAATAACTGATTAATATTTCTAATTTCAAAATTGATGTTGGAATCCATTTTAAGAATTTCAATTGCCTTTTTCAGCTCACTTTGTGCATTTGATATCATGTCCAGAGACTTATGATACCAGGCATCATCTATCAGACCTTTTTTTAATAAAATACCGCCGTTACACACCAAAGCATAATCAGGTTCATCTATACCAAAATCGATTCGTTTGTATTGTTCAATCGTTCTTGTTGTGGTTGGAACAAATAGTTCCTTTTCGCATATTTTATGTAAACGCTCATAGGAATACTGAGTCATAAACGAAATTTCTCTGCCCTGATATAGTTCCACACATTTTTTATTACTGCCAATTTCATGCTTATAAGAATAAATCAGTGTATTGTCTATATCAGAATTAAATATATTCATGATAAGTCCTCCAAAAAAATCGGTATGTGTTATTTATTATAGCACATACCAATTTTATAAACTTTTTATTCTTTATTTGCTGTTAAGCTTTTACGAATTAAATCAATAGGTATCATTGTAAAACCAAGAACAAAAACTAGCAGCCAGCCCTTTATTCCAAATGGCACACAGCTAAACATATTTCCAATCCAAGTAAAAAGTGCAAGCGGTATTAAACCTGAATTAACAATTAATGCCTGTATGATGATAATCATAAATATTACTCTTAAAAACCCTGTATTTTGATCCAATCCTTTTAATATTCCAAAGCCCTCATCTCTTACGTTAAATCCATTAAACAAAGCACTTACAATAAACAATACAAAATAAGCTGTCAACTGCTGTTCTTCACTATCAAAAAATGATTCAAAAAATGGAAGCTTTAAAAATGCAAAACTTAATATTGTAAGCCAAATACCCATAACTAGTATCTGGGTCATCATTTTCTTACTTATAATATTTTCATCTCTTCTTCGCGGTTTTTCTTTCATATATTTTTCCTGCGCTGGTTCATTTCCAAGCATAATGGCTCCCAAGCCATCCATTACTAAATTAACGAATAAAAGATGTGTTACTTTAAGTGGTTCTTCAATTCCAAAAAATGGTGCGATAGCACTGACAACAACCGCTGCTACATTAATCACAAGCTGGAATTTACAAAATTTAAGTATATTATGATAAATTGTTCTTCCGTACCATATTGCATCCTTGATTGACTTGAAATTATCATCTAAAACGACAATTTTTCCAGCTTCCTTTGCTGCCTCGGTACCGCTTCCCATTGCAAATCCGACATCAGCACGCTTTAAAGCCGGTGAATCGTTTACACCATCTCCCGTCATACCTACAACCAAATTCATTTCCTGACACAGTCTTACCATCCTGGATTTATCCGTTGGCAGTGCGCGTGCAATCACTCGAATCGATGGAATCATCTCTTTTACTTGCTCGTCACTCATTTCATTTAACTTTGCAGAAGTAATTACCTTGTCTGCTTCACCTTGAATCAGTCCTGCATCCTTTGCAATTGCCATTGCTGTTTCTAAACGATCTCCTGTAATCATGACTACCTGTATACCTGCTTTTTGAACTTCTTCAATTGCAAACTTAGCTTCAGGTCTTACATCATCTCTAATTCCGACTAATCCAATGATAACTGTATCTTTGTTAATTTCATTTTCACACATGCAATGCTCGGAATATCCAAATGCCAGTACACGCATAGCCTTTGATGCCATTTCCTCTATTCTTTTATTCAGCAGTGCCTTATCTAATTCTTTTTCATTACCCTCTTTGTCTAAATAATGGGTAGCTGACTCAATCAAACGCTCCGGTGCTCCCTTATAAAAGGTTTTCCCCATGCTCTCAATTCTCGCCTGACTAAATTTATTTGAGGAATTAAAGCTTTGACAGGCAGTGATTGTAATTTTTTTATTTCCCATTAATGCATGGTAAGTATCTTCACCTATAAATTTCATTAAAGCCTGATCTGTTGCATTGCCGCCAATTACTCTGTGCTCTGCATCAAACATAGACAATGTATTTTTTCCAATCGCACAGTCGATCAGCTCCTTAACCTTTGTATGCTTACTTAATTCACTGATTGGTATCAGATTTCCATCTGCGGTAAAAAAGTCTACTACCTCAAGCATACCTTTTGTAATGGTTCCTGTCTTATCGCTGAATAAAATATTAAGTGAACCGGCGGTTTCTATACCCTCTGCCTTACGAACCAATACATTATGTTCTAACATTTTACTTGTATTTTGCATTAAGACAAGAGAAATCATTAGTGGCAGGCCTTCCGGAACAGCACAGACTATAATAACAACCGCAAGGGAAACTGCATCAACAATATCCTTTATCACTTCCGACGCTCCAATTGAAAAATAAGCACTAAAGCCTCCTGCGGAAATTACAAAATAACCAAAATATAATACTGCAATTACAATTGCTCCAATGTATCCAAATGTGGAAATCTGGCCTGCAAGCTTTGAAAGCTTAACCTTAAGTGGAGAATCCGGCTCATCTTCTTGCATTTCCTCTGCCATTTTGCCCATCATGGTTTTCAAGCCAACCTTGCGAACATCAAGTATTCCTTCTCCGTCAAAAACAACAGCTCCTCTGAATAAGGACTGCTTATCTACAAAGGTATCACCTGTAATTTCTTCTGTGAGCTGAAAGTCTTCTTCTACTGCTTCCTTTTTACATTCTTCCGCTTCTCCATTTAAAGCTGAATTGTCAATACTTAACTCTCCTAATACAAGAACTCCATCAGCAGGTATTTTATCTCCCGACTGTAGGAGTATTTTATCTCCCACAACGACATCATCCACATCATTAACTACAACATCGCCATTTCGATACACCTTACATTGATCCTTCTTGGTACTGTCCTTTAATTCCCGATATTTCGTATCACTTGCTACACCCGTTTTTGCGGATACAAAAGCAACAACCAACACTGCAACAATCGTACCGACTGGTTCATAAATCTCTGCATATCCAAAGAAAAACATAACAATCATTAATGCTGCGATTGCCAGAAGTATTTTTATCATTGGATCGCTGAATGTTTCCTTAAATTCCTCCCAAAACGTGGTTGGCTCAGAATCTGGAATTGTATTTGAACCATACTTAGACCTAGATGCTTCGACTTCTTTATCTGAAAGTCCGTTAAAATTCATGTCTTAATTTCTCCTTCATGGTTAAATAGGAGAAAGAGAAACCCTTTTATTATGGCTTCACTTTCTCTTCTTTACTATTTCTTATCGATATCTGTTTACTAGTGCTTCTAGTCCCTGGTCATTTGTACCCTGTCCTATCGCATTAAACTTCCATTCCTCATTATGTCTGTAAACTTCGCCAAAAATCATAGCCGTCATTCCGGAGTAATCCTCAGACAAGTTATACTTGCACATTTCACTGTTCGTTCTACTATCAACCAGACGAATGAAAGCATTCTGTATTAATCCAAAATGCTGGCCTCTTTGAGCAGCCTGATAAATATTAACCACCAGTACAATTTTATCATATTGCTGTGGAAGCTTTGAAAGATCAACTACTATCTGTTCATCATCTCCGTCTCCCGCGCCAGTCAGGTTATCTCCCATATGTTGTACCGTTCCTGATGCATGCTTTAAATTTCCAAAATATATAATATCTTCCTTACCAGCTAATTTACCATTCTTTAATAATATAGCAGATGCATCACAATCAATTGGCTTTGGTTTCGCCGCAAAGAAGCCGGCTTTTACCTTTACTTCATCCCATCCTAAACCAATCAATACTTTAGAAAGCCCTGCATTGTCCTTTGATAAGCTGACTTTCTGCCCTTTTTGCAAACTAATTGACATACTCTATACCAAACTCAAGTAAACGTGTACGCATGTTTATTTGAGATGCAAACACAGAGATTGATTGTTGTGTTTGCATTATCCTTTCATTAAAATTCTTTTATCTTATTTATGTCCTGCTCTCCATTGTATACCCCAATGAAATTCTCTATCCAAGGCTTCATGTCCCTGATAGAATTGAACTATTTTTTCAACACTAAAGGTCTCGTCATTGATATTTTCCAGCAATGCCAATCCACACATTTTATTCGTAGAATTATAGCTGTCCATTTTAACTAAAATATCCTCTGCACCAGGATATTTTATGGTAACAGTGGCATCTGCCTGCTGCCAATTTGCAACCCCTTCGTAGATGAATGTATATACTAAAATTCTTTTAATCTTGCATAACTGATCCCCATTGATTCTTAGGTTTTCTCCTGCAATAGAGTTACCCGTTCTATCATCTCCATCAAGCATAATATAAGGTTCATTATTTAGATTTCCAAAAGCATTACCCAATGCTTGAACCGTTCCTTTTCTTCCATCTTTTAGTTCAAATAAACAGCCCAAATCCAAGTCAATTCCTTTCGAACCAAATAAACCCGATAATATGCCCTGCTTCACAGGTTTTGAATTCCAATTTAAATTCACCAGAATTTCGCCTAACCCCCTAGATGGATTCTTTTGTAAACTTATTTTTTGTCCCTTTTGTAAACTGATTGCCATTTAAAGGCCTCCTATTCGACATCAACGCCAAAGTTTGCACATAAAGCAGCTAAACCTCCCTGATACCCGCTTCCAATTGCATTAAATTTCCACTCATTATTATTTTTGTATAATTCACCAAATACAGCAGCAGTCTCAATTGAGAAATCCTCTCCTAAATCATAACGAAGTATTTCTTCCCTTGTATCCTCATCATAAATTCTTATAAAAGCATTATTAACCTGTCCAAAATTCTGACGCCTGACTTCTGCTTCATATATTGTTACAGAAAATGCAATCTTACTGATATTTGACGGAATGGAAGATAAATTAATTTTTATCTGCTCATCATCTCCATCTCCTGCTCCTGTTAAATTATCGCCCATATGCTCTGCACATCCAGAAGGGTGCTTTAAATTTCCAAAGAATACAAAATCCTCAGTCTTTGAAACCTTACCGCTGTCTGTTAATAAAAATGCTGCGGTATCTAGATCAAAATCGCCTCCTGTATCAAAGCTATTGACATCCCAGCCCAATCCAACTACTACTCTGGATAAACCAGGATTACCTTTTGTTATACTAACCTTTTGCCCTTTTTGTAAGCTAACTGGCATACTTTCTACCTCCTATGCTACGTCGATTCCATAGTGGCCACACAACGCTGCTAAACCACCCTGAAAACCGCTGCCGATTGCATTAAATTTCCATTCCCCATTGTTTCGGTATAATTCGCCGACAACAATAGCTGTTTCAATAGAAAAATCCTCTCCAAGATCATAACGTATTAATTCAACATTTGTTGTTTCATCTACAATTCGAATAAATGCATTAGAAACCTGACCAAAATTCTGACGTCTTACTTCTGAATCATAGATCGTAACAGTAAACGCTACCCTTTGTATATTAGAAGGTATTTTGCTTAAATCAATTTGAATCTGTTCATCATCTCCATCGCCTTCACCAGTCAAATTATCACCCATATGTTTTACAGATTCACTTGCATGTTCAAGATTTCCATAGAATACAAATTCTTTCTCTGTCGGGCACTTACCACTATCACTCAGTAAAAATGCTGCTGCATCTAAGTCAAATGCTGCTCCTGAATCGAATGCATTTACATCCCATCCTAATCCAACCATAATGTTTTTTAGTCCCGGATTTCCCTTTGTTAAATCTACTTTTTGTCCCTTTGATAAGTTAATTGGCATTATTTTTTCCTCCTATAATTGCAATTTATTTTTTATCTGGCATATGATACATCTTGTTAAACTCTGATTTAATATTTTCTAATCTTGCCTGATCCTCAACACGCTTCTTTCGAGCGTTTTCCTGTATTTGTTTTGTTTCATCAATTCCACTGACAATTGTTTTCCAAGTAGTTTCAAGTGTTTCAATTTTGATAGAGCTTCCCGATGCTAATCTGGCTGTCATTTTAGACTGTTCCACTGTATTTTTGGCATTTTTAATTAGCATTTCATTTGTCTTTTCATCCAATGCAGACATTGCTTCCGCCTGAATTTTTTGTCTTTTCAGCATAATTGCCTGTGCTAAAGCTTGTTTGAATATAGGAAGTGTAACAATGAATGCAGAGTTGATCTTACGAACTAAATTCATATTGCTAAATTCCATTGTCTTGATCATTGGAATTGACTGAATTGCAACATTTTCTGCTGTTCTAAGATCCTGTGTTCTTTGCTCAAGCATCATTAAAGCCTGCTCTAAGCTTTGTAATTCAAATTGTATGGAATTATCACTTGTTGCTTCCATATCCGTTCTTCTTTGAGTAATATAATTTTCAAGCTCCTTACAGCCTTGCTCTCCTGCTAAAATATACTTTACCAAATCATGATAATAATTCACATTTGCCTGAAACATTTCATCCAGCTTACGATTTGACTGTTTTATTTCTGATTCATATTGCTTTAGCTGAACATAAATCTTGTCAACTTCTTCGCCCATATTGTGATATTTTGCTAAAATTTTATCTAACTGTTTTCTAAGGTTTCCAAATAACTTATCAAACAACCCCGGATTGTCCTTAATTTCTTCTATATCAAATTTCGACATAACTTTAGCCAGCGTATTTAACATCTCGCTTGAACCGTCCAACTGTGACATATTCATACTGTTTAGTACAATATCTGAAGCCTTTGATATCTCCTCTGCAACTGTTGATCCAAATGAAACGATTGTCTCTAAATTATTAACTTCAATTTGGCTGACAAGCGTATCCACTTCACTTGAATTAACTAGCTGTGAATTCATCTGCTGCCTGTCCGCAACAATATCATACTGTTGTACCACCTCTATTTCATTTTGTGGCTCCAATGTTGCAGAAGGCATTTGTGTTTGTGCTTTACTAAAATCTAAACCCATTTCAGCTACCTCTCTTAAATAATTTTTCTCTCCACGTATGTAGTGGATTTGATGAAAGAGTATCAAAATTAGGTATTTGTAAATCATACATATACTCACCTATTTGATATTCCTCCATGAGCTTCCTTGTAAAAAATCTTTCAACATTTTGATATCCGGTTGGAATAAAGAACAAAACATCAAATCCCAGTAAATTCAAAAATGCGGTGATAATACTGTCCTCAAGTGTAATAGTACTTTCGGTCGTATTAATATATATCATCTTAGGATTTTTCTTTGTAAAATCAAATTTTTGAATCATCCTGATAATATCTTTGTTTAGATTTAGAACAGTTGCAATAATTGTATATTCTGTTCCATTCTCAAAGGTACCCTGAATCAGCCTCTGCTCAATCAATGCTTGTAGTTTGTCTAAAATATGCTCCTGACTCTCATCTCTTAACACACTATATGGATAGGCTTTGTGCGCTTTGATTTTTTCTTTCATTAATCTTTTGTTCTTTAAAAATTCAGTTACAAACGGCTTAATTGGATTGCTGTCCGTTCCTTTCACAATTGGTTTGTTTTTCACAACCAAGGTATCATTCGTAATTAATTCTTTGACTCTGTCCCAATATTGAGTTACCATACTGTCCTTGACACCGGAGATTTTAGAAAAGATGACCGGTATATTCACTATCCCATTTAACGTACTAAAGTTTGGCCGGTATTTTAATTCCTGATCCCATAATATAGCAATTTCCTCATACATCGTTTGCAGAGTTAGAGAAACTGCTTTATCATACTGCATATTACGATACATACCCGAATCTTGATACATCAAAGTATCCAACTCTCTTTCGGCATGGTATGCCGCAGTTCCCATATGTATGGAAGCATTTTCTACTGGAAATTTATCAACTGCCAAAGATTCTGTATAATTGATCTCGTATAACATTTTATCTTGTAACAAACATGATTGATTTCGATTCGGAACTAAAATAATTACGTCAACAGGCAGCTTTGCTAAAAGTCTTAAAAACAAGGCCTCATATTCATTCTTGCACCCGCCTAAATAAATAAAGCATGCTATTTCTGCATTTTTCCAACTCATAAATAAAAATTTCTGATACCGCTTAAGCCAGCACAACAAATATACCGCTTTATTCGTTAATTTATTTAAATTCAATTCTTCTTTCTTACTTTCCTCTATTACAACATCTATATATGCTTTATTCATTAATCTTTGCAATTCTAAATTTGCAGTATATTGAATGTTATTTGTTAAATCTAATATCATCTGTTCCTTATTCTGATAATGGTTTCTTCGGATTTCGGATATTTCTTCCATTGACGGCGGTTCAATTTGGTTCTCCACTACAACTAGCTTTCGTTGATTACTTTTTATTTGAAGCTGAAATTGAAATAATTCATTGATATATGTCAGCTTATCTTCCACGCCATTGATTCTTATAAAGCCGTTATAAAATAATTTGGAATCATTTCCTCTGTCTGGAACACTCTTTAATATATCCTCTAGACCTGCTCCACTCATCCAAGCATTGGTACAGTTTGTCATCTGAGGCAGCGTTCCATATAACTGTCTTACTTTTAAATTATTCTCCTGCTCTTTCCTTAAACATTTAATATTAAATCCAGGTGGAAATTCTTGCATTCCAGCTTCATTATATGCTAAAGAAAGCTTTGATCTGGGATCTAATTTCAAGTAATTATTATCTCCATTATATTGTAATAATACGACATCACATCCAGACTTAGATAAGATTGCAATAAGCTTTAGCTCATAGTTACTAATATCACCTTCATAAAGAATCTTTGGAATCTTATTCTCTCCTAATTGGTTAACGATTCTTTCAAATTTATAATAAAGCCAGCACATAAACTTAATATATGCATTTTTAAGCATATTATCATTTTTGCCCTCTTTTCTCATTTCATCCAGAGTATCAAACAATGACGTTGCAACATTACTTCGCTGATAATCGTTCATTCTAGGCAGCCATTTTTTTAAGCTTGCAGTAAGAAAGCCCACACTCATTTCAAAATTCAGTCCCATTATTTCATCATAGTAGGATAAATTTTTTTCATCCGGATTGGGAATTTTTCCTTCAATAATAACTCCTGATGTTCTTGCTGCTTCATAATATTGTAATATAAAATTTTTAATTGCTTCACTGTATCCATTGAAGCGGCAAAAATAAACGATATCATTCATTCTGTTAACTCGTTCATTAAAAAAATCATCCAATCTTGAAATCTCTTTATTTTTAAACATAATTCCCTATTTCACCCTTAATATCTATGCATTTTTTCTTTGTTCATTATGTATCCTAAACAAGCTCCTACCGCTCCACCAAGAATATGCGTCAAATTCGCTACATTATTTTGAATAAACATGCCTTCATAAATCTGACCACCAATATAGATAAAAGTAATTAATAGAAACGTTAAAGGAATCTTGCCTTCCTGGATACTGGTTAACGAGGAAAGTAATATTAAAGCAAAAACCACTCCACTTGCACCAAGTAACTGTGTATATGGAAAAAATATAAAATTAACAATTCCCGTAATCAAAGCAGTTGACAATATGACAAACAATAGATTAAGAGAACCATATTTCTCTTCTAGCAAAGGACCAACCACTAATATCAATGTAATATTGCCTATAAAATGCTCCCAGCCTGCGTGACCAAAAATATGTCCCACGAATCTTACATAGGTTAACGGACTTAATAAAGAGGAATGATAAACACTAAAAATATAATTGTTTGATGCTCCTCTGGTAATAGAATTTAAAACCAAAGCCACTAAACATATCAAGGAAAAGCCTAATATAACTGGTGAATTAAACGAAACTCTAACTTTTAATTTTTCTTTTGACATATTATTCCTCCACTAAATAGTAACGGTTTTATCATACTATATTTCGCCCTTTTTTTCAATCATGCGAATAGTAATATCCGACAATTTGATAATATTGTAAGAATTTCTTAAAAATTTAGCTGCTTGAATAAGCCTTTATAACCTTTTATAATCCATTATAGTATTAACACAATTGAAAATAACTTATACAACTAAATACTATCCTTGTTTATAAGATTACAAATAGGCGCATAATTACTGTCAGACATTTTATATTTTGCATGTTATTTTAACATATTTAATGATATTATACTACCAATGGAGAAATAAGAGTGATATAATTAGTACCACATTCTTAAAGGAGATTTTGCATGAAAAATTCAATTATATACTATAGTGTCGGTGCACTATTATATTGTCCGGCTAACAATGGCAGCATTGTAGATTCCATTGTAAATGAAAGGTTTGGCAAGCAATTTTCTTTAGCACTTTGCTTAGAAGATACCATAAAGGATAACCTTGTTCATGAAGCCGAAGCACAACTCGTTTTGTCTTTAAAATTATTGAAAGCAAAAACACTAGAACAATCATTTTACATACCCAAACTATTTATCCGTGTCAGGGAAGCTGCCCAGATGAAAAATCTGATTCACGCTTTGGGTGATAGCCAATCTATTGTAACAGGGTTCATTTTACCTAAGTTTTCCCTTGAAAATGCAAATTTGTATCTATCTGAAATCAGAAGTATTAACTCCGGTATACAAAAATTTTATATTATGCCAATTTTAGAAAGTCCAACTATGATCGATTTGCAAAGCCGCTATTATATTTTAAGTGCGTTGAAACAATATCTGGATTCGGTTAGTGAATGGGTGTTGAACGTTCGTGTGGGTGGTAATGATTTGTGTAATGTATTTGGTTTTCGACGTCATGTAAATGAGACAATATATGATTTAAAGCCAATTGCAGCTATTTTAACAGATATTATAACGACATTTGGAAGAGATTATGTGATTTCTGGTCCTGTTTGGGAATATTATAACGGTAATTTCTGGGAGATGGGTCTTTGTCATGAAATAGAAAGGGATATTCAAGCTGGATTTACCGGAAAAACTGTAATTCATCCCAATCAGATATCGATAGTGAATCAAGCTTTTAAGGTTGAACAAGCTGATTATGATGACGCTGTTTCCGTATTAAACTGGAATCCGGACAGTACAAATCTTGTATCCGGTAATTTTACGAATGAAAGAATGAATGAGCATAAGACTCATTGCTGTTGGGCTCAAAGAATCCTTTATATGGCAAAAATTTATGGTATAAAAACCTCCACTCCCCTAATTTCTAATTATTAAGGAGAAACAGCTTGATAACATTTTTAGCTAATAACAAGATAAACGATTTTATCGTTTCATCTTGTTATATTCTTTATTCTTGATTTATACTTTTTCTACCAATGATTTGCGCTGTTTCAATATAGGATACTTTCTTTTCTTCCCGTTCTAAACTCCAATGTATTCTGTTTCCTAACAATTGTTGCAATGCAATATTTGGTATATTTATTTTAGCTGCCAGACAGCTCATATAAAGCCCTCCTGACATTCTGGTGTTAATCTCTAGCAAGTATGCTTTACCATTTAAAAGCTTGAATTGTATGTTACAAGGATTTTCAAGTGGAAACATGTGAAGAACTTCCTCACACATTTCAATGATTGCATTATCATATCGAATCATTTCATCCCTATATTTTCCCTTTATTCTTGGAATAGCAATTAGTCCTTGGCTTGTTCTTAAGCAATCAACACTTATTTCATCCCCCGATAAATAAGGCATAAGAATGATGTCTTGAAATTCTTTGTGTTCTTTTAATACTTTACAAACTTCCTCGTAAGAAACTTTGTTACTCGGATAAGAGGACAGCGCTTTAAAATGGTCTGCCTGCTTATCAAAAATACGAAAGCTCATACCTCCTTCATCTCGAACAAACTTCATACAAAGACGTTCATATAACAAATCCAGCTCCATATATGCCTTTTCAAAGTCTTCCAAGCGATTGACCACTCTATATTCAGGAATATATACTCTGCTGCTTTGATTGAAACTTTCATAAGTCTTCGCCTTATCATTTAGTATTGCTATCCATTGATAATCATCAACCAAAACCTTAACATTCAATGCGTAAAATTTTTCTTTATTCTTACTGATTTCTACCATTTTTCTTCTTGGAACAAATACGTCTACTTCATGCTCTTTGCAAAATTTTAAGCAATACTCAATATATTCTTTTGTATCTAGTATCGGTTCTTCATACCATTCATCACAAACATTTTGCAGGACGCTTTCATAGCGCTGATTACTGCCTATCACATAAATCTGCTCTTTAACATCCTTTTTCATCAAATCTATAATATGATAGGATGTGCTAAACCAATGATTAAACCAAACCTTTATCATAATTTCTCCTAAGCATCTGCTAATTTTTTAATGATTCCGCTTGCTTTGTAATTTCTAAGAGGATAATATTCCACCTCTACCTTTTTTTCCTCTGCCAATCGAATGATTGGTGCTAATGCGATATCATTTTTACATTGGTCACTGATTAACACCTTCCAAGGCACTCTTCGAAGCAGTACACGAGTCGTTTCCCCTATTCCAGGCTTTATCAAATTAATATCATCAATACTATATTTATTTCTAATTTCTTTTACTTCATCAATTCCTTGTTGTTGTAAAATAATAGCATCCTTTTCATTATCAGACAAAAAGTCTTTCTCTATCTTCTCTATAAACTCATAGGATAAATCCTGATTGATTAAGTCTTCATAGAATACAGCACCATGAAAGTCATCCTTACCTATTATATCGCTCCTTAAAAAGGTTCTGCTGATTAAACCTGAAACGGTGCAGTTTAAACAGGAGCTTGGGATTAATATATCCTCATGTGTTCCGCACAAATCTGTTATATTGGCAGGATCTGCAAGCACAGCAAGCTTTGAAGATACCCCTTTAAATTCTGCTGTAGCCTTTTCCAGTTCACGAAGAATTGCTCCCTTTCCAATCCAACCGTCAACAAACAATAAGTCTTTGGGCTTATGCTTGCTTAATAGATAATTCATTGCATTTTTGTCAATCCCTTTTCCTCTTATGATTGATATGGAATAATGCTTAATATCTTCTTTATATTTCCATTTTATATAACGCTTCAATAAAATTCCGATTGGTATTCCAGCTCTGGCCAGTGAAACCAATACAACTTTCTCTCCCTTACATTTCATAATTTTGTCAGCAAGGTTTCCTACTGCTTGAGCCGTTGGTTTTGAAAATAAATTTAAAGACTCGTAATATGCCTGTAAATATATTTCGGATGGTGAATATTCAATCGGCAGCATTTCGCAATAATGTCTGCCTTTTTGAATTAGCCGTTCTCTTACTTTTGTTGTTTGTGGTTCTACCAATCCGGTAATGTCCTTTAATAGCAGCTCCACATCCTCTTTTTTATATGTACTTCTCATTCTAAACACCACCTAATTAAGTGAATTGTTTTATTATTCTTGGCCTTTAATGCCATAAGCAGGGAATTCTCACCTGACTCACTATTATTTCTTGCAGCATCTGTTATGACAAATATCTGATCATATTGTTCTAGATCATATAAATAAGTGACCCTTTCCTCATCATAAAAGCTTTTTAATTCATATCTGGAGTGTAACGGATATGAATCTTCACTGCTTACTGTAATTGGGCTTCTTGTTGTTGCATGAAATTTAACCCTTAAACCGGATCGTTCCATTTTATCTGCAACAAACAGGGCCGGATACATAAATTCTTCTGTCCCTAAGACCAAAATGCTTTGTACTTTGTCAAATACATATTTAGCATTTATTTGATTCCATAACCCAACACAAGCCTCTTGCATCACTTCTCCCTGTGTCAGTCTCCTTGCATTAACAGCGTTTGTGCATAGAAGCTCATCCGTATAATGACAAGTTAAATCTTGCATGATACTAGTGTAGCTGCCATCTCCATAATAGTTATCTGCTATTTTTTCGTATTGCGAATGGTCTGTTTTTACCAAATAATACATACTAATATTATATTCCTGATATTTCCTTAGCGCTGTTTCATCCATTCCATTAAGCAAAGAGGCTACGGCAAAGGATACTCTACTTCTATATTTTTGCTCAATTTCATGAATAATATTCATAATGGTATTGCCTGTGGTTACTTCATCCTCTATAAATATAATTCGATCTGCTAAGGGGATAGCCACATCCATATCCTCCTTAATAAGCTTTTGCTCAACAGCGTGGCTGTGAGCTTCAGAAAAAAATAAATAATTTACTTGTTCAACGTGCTCTCTCGTCGTTTGAATATAATCGCAATTTAAATAAGCAGCAACCGCAGCCCCTATTGCTGTTGCCGTTTCCGCAAACCCAACTAGCAAAAGACGTTTTCCCTCATTATCTTTTTTAACTTGCTTTGCTAATTCTTTAAACATCGTTAATGCCAGCTTTGGCTCGACTGGCACATGCTTGCCCTGCAATTTATTGACAACTAAATAGTTTCTCTTCTTATTATTCTCTCGTTTTGCAATTCCAATCAGCTCTGTCTCTTGATACATAGAAAACCTCTTTCTTTTGAATTTAGACACCTTTGATTCTATCATTTTTTTTAGCTTTATGCTATTAAATTATACCATGATATTTTTATTTTAAAAAAGAAGCCTTTGTCTAATTCAAAAGCTTCTTTTTCGTGCATTAAATATTTAAATATTATCAGAAAGATAGTTTTTGTTACCAAGTCTGCCAAGCATTCCTAATTATGTTATGTATGAGATAAAAATCAAAGCAGCTTACTATCAGTCATAAAAATTGTATCCATATTAATTTTAAACAAATACTATTTTAAGTCATAATTTTATTGAAGTTTAAACTTTTTCACTTCTTGTTGTAATGTCTGTGCCTGTGCAGCCAGTTCTTCACTAGAAGCTGAGCTTTCTTCTGCTGTAGCTGCATTTGTCTGAATGACAGCGGAAACCTGTGATAAGCCCTCATTAATCTGTTCTATCGCCTGTGCCTGCTCAGAGGATGCTTCAGCAATTTGTTGTACTGCTTCCTCAACAAGTCCTGATTTTATCGCTACATCTTGAAGAATTTGTACTGTCTCATTTGCCAGTCTTTCGCCTTCCGAAACAGTGTTGACAGAATGTCCAATTAGTTCTGCTGTCTGTTTCACCGCCTCGGCTGATTTAGCCGCCAAATCACGAACTTCATCTGCAACCACTGCAAAGCCTTTCCCTGCATCACCTGCTCTAGCGGCTTCTATGGCAGCATTTAACGCCAAAAGATTTGTCTGTGCTGCGATATCCTCAATCGTCTTTGTAATGCCGGATATTTTTTCAGAAGCATCACCGATTTCTTTCATTGCCGTATTGAGCTGCTTCATATGCTCATTACTTTCATTAATTCCCACACCGGCCTGAGATACGTAGTCAGAAGCATTACGCACACTAGAAACATTTTGCTCTGACTGAGTCGCTACATCGGTTATAGATGCACTTAATTCTTCCACTGCCGCTGCCTGCTCCGTAGCTCCTGATGCCAGTGCCTGTGCCGCAAGTGAGACCTGATCTGATCCCATACTGACTTGCTCCGCTGCTGAGCTAATTAGCTTTAATGTCTGATTCAAATCCTTTATAATTTTCTGCAATGCAAGCCCAAGGATATCCTGATCTGAACGCAGTTGTACTTCCATTGTAAAATCTCCATTACTTACACTTTCCGCTGCTAAAACCTGCTGTTTAATGCCGTCAAGCATTTTCATAAATGTATTCGCAAGCTGCCCCGTTTCATCTTTTGAATTGATATTTTCTAAATGAACATCAACATGCCCCAATGCAATTTTTTCTGCTGCCTCTACTACTTGTTCAATTGGCTTACTAATCATTTTAGATATTTTCAAGCCAAGGTATACCGCTATTCCTGCTCCCAGTATGACACAAGCAATCAACAAGATTGTCAATACGCCAGCGGTGCTGTCATTCGTATCACTGGAGCTTTTAATACTGCTCATTCGATTCGAAAGCAAAAGTTCAAAATCATCAAATATCTTTTGTATATCTTCTTCCTGTGCTTCCAGTGCAGCAATTGCTGTTTCTTGCTTACCTGCTTTTACAGCCTCGAGAGTCTTTTGTATTGCAGGGTCAAACGAATCGTTAAATAACTGTTTTGCTTCATTGACTAGTGCTATCGAATCAGCCGTTTCTACTGTGTCAAGATAACTATCAGTCATACTAAGAAAATTGGCCTTTTCACTATTATAGCTTTGTTCCAATTCTTCGAGTTTTTGCGTGTCACCAACTTGCACGAGCATATTTTCTGAATCAACACGAACTTGATACAAGCTTTGTATCGCACTAACCAGGCTTGTAATCGGAACAGTCTTATCCTTATACATATAGGTATCCATTTTATTAATCTGAACCATGCCGGTAATACCTACACCACCAACCACAATCAAAATAAATGTGAGCGTTAAAAAGCCTGTCAAGAGCTTACGGGAAATACTAAAATCTTTAAAATTCTTCATAAAAATCACCTCTGCCATTTCGATTTTCTTGTCATTTAGCAACCAATATCACTTATTTAGAACTAATTTAGCTCATTTTTACTTTTCTACAGTTTCATTCACTATTCTGCCACCTCTTCATTTTAATTTTTAATGAATTTTCTCTAAATATAGGTTAAACTTATTTTATACAGCAGTTAATAATAAAGGAAAAATTGGCAACTATAATTGTATTAATAATTATATGCTAATTCGCAGTATATAACATACCATACCCTTTTACATATAATTCTGCATTTATCAGATGTCAGCTTAATTATAGACGGAGCAATTGACGGCTATGCATTTTGTTTGACATTAAGCATATACATATCATTAAATTTTTCTATGGCAACTTTTTTTTGTTCCATAAGTGAATGCGCATAAATGTCAAGTGTAATAGAAACACTTGAATGACCTAATATTTCACTAAGTGTTTTTATATCTACGCCTAATTCTAGAGCACGAGTGGCAAAGGTATGACGTATTGCATGAAATTTACGTTCCTGCAATTTCAACTCTTTTAATATTTTCTTAAATAGCTTTTGGTAACTACGAGGGTCAGAAGGCACATCTTTTCCGGAAAATATATACTCATGATTAAAATCGCACTCTATACTTTCATTTATCAATTTCAGTAAAAATGCGGGTAGAGGAATTTTTCTGACTGATTTTCTACTTTTGGGTGTTCCAACAAGTAATACCGTTTTATAAGGTTCCTCTTCAAAGATTCTAGTTCTGGACACCGTTCTCATGATAGACATCGTACCTGTTTCTATATCAATATCACTCCACTTTAAAGCACAAAGCTCACCAAGACGTATTCCTGTATAAAAGCATACAACGATCCCAATTGCACGTCTATCTTGTGAATGTAAAGCGGCGTCTACAATCAGCCTTTGTTCTTTCATAGAGAAAACCTGCACTTCTTTGTCCTCTGTTTTAGGAAGTCTGACTAAATCAATCAAGAAATGACATTCTGGCGAATCTTTTAATATTTCTTTCAGCGATATTTTAAAAATTGCAAGTATTTTTTTTTTGGAAGCTTCAGCAAGCTCTTGCTTTTCTTTTACCATTCGAACAAAGCCTGCAATCGAATCCTGCGTTATCTTGTTATTTTCGCTTTCTGAAAAGAATGGAATTACATGCCTATGCATACAACAATAATAGCTTTCATAGGTGGATGGTTTTACCCTAAGAGAAATTTCTCCAACAAGCCACGCTTCAAATAGTTTGGGAGCATGATTTAACTGATCTGACTGCCCTTTTTTAGAAAAATCTTTTTGCTCCAGAAAAAGTTTCATTTTTCCTTTCACCTCTTTATAGGTTCGGGCATAGAAATACTGATATTTTTTATCTTGCTTCATCAGCCTTCCCTCCCAACGTCCATCTTTGCGTTTATAAATGTTTTCTCCTCTGCGTGACATTACAAAATCTCCTTTGCTTGATTATATATTACCTGACGCTTGGTCTGACGGCGAATTTAATCAAAAACACCAAAAACGTCTTGCATTTCATATTATATTATTTATATTTTCCTAATTACAACACTACAATAATAAATTAAGTTGCTATTTGACAAATAATATGTGGTTGATGTATAATAAATTCTGTCGAAATATACAATAATATAGGGTATGGTATGTTATATACTGCGTCCATTTATGTATGAAAAGGGAAAGAATCTTAGTTAATTCTTTCCCTTTTCAATACTCTTCTATTTTAATAATATACTTTCATTACTATTATTAATAACCTACCCCTTTGCATGATAGCTGCTGGTTTTATCACTATTATAACTGATTCCAGATTTGTTGTAGTTAAAGCTGCTGTAAGTGCTCTTATTTAAGGAAGCCAGATTTGTTTCTGCATTTACCTCTACACTTTTACTTTTTGATGCCACTTTATATACAAAGGAACCGTTTGTTCCAAATACTTTCTGTATGGCAGAGATATCAGCGGTTTTCAATTTTTCTTGATTCACACTGAGCGTTCCTGCTTTCGTCTTTGTTATACCTATGTTCTTAAGTGCTGTTTCATTTTGTGTGACATAGTTACGTAATTGCTTGGCATACATGTTATTTAAAGATCCACCTATATTATCTAGCTTATTTAGCATCGTATTATAATCATCAATAAAACTATTGATAACTTTTAAAACACTTTCCTTAGCCTTTGCTGATTCTGCCGCTGTCAATTCATTTGTTTCACCTAGCGTATTTTCGGCTGCAGTACTATTTTCTTGTGCTGCTTTTACTGAGAGTGCTTTTCCAAAAAGTGAATCACTACCAGTTGCCAACAGCTTTGCGGCATCTTCCTGTACTTTGCCCGCTACAGTCTTAACTGCCGTATAGTTCGTTTTTAATTGTGTTGTGGTAGAGGTTTGATATTTGGATGCTGTTGTTTTTTTGCTGTTTAGTGCAGATAATATAGAGTTTGTTGTCGTACTTTTATTCGACGTTGTATTTTTTTTAGATGCTGCACTTCTACTACTTTTTCTTTCTTTCATCGCTTGTCTTGACGCTTTTGTACGAGCAAGACGTATACTCAATTTACTTTCGATTCTCATAGTCTCATTCTCCCTTTTTGTATAACTAGATCTAATCTACTACTACTCAATGAGTATATCGGAAATCATTTATTACAATTAAACCTTAATGTAACGAATTGCTGCTATTGTGTAACGAATTATCTTGAGCGTTTCCTTGTAGCATTATTGTCAGAACAAATTCTTTGTCATTTACGTTATATTCAGCTTTTCCAAAATACTTTTTTGCACAGCTTCTGATATTCTTAAGTCCCATACCATGAAGCATTGTTGTATCTTTTTTGGTACTCAGAAGCTCTCCCGATGCATCCATTTGCAGTATGGAGTCAAAGCTATTTTGTACTTCAATAAAAAACATATTCTTTTTCGAATAAGAAAACAGTTTAATATACGCATTTCTCTTTTGTTGTTTTACTGCTTCTAACGCATTTTCCAGCGCATTATTTAATATGATACTGATATCAAACGCACTGAATTGAAGTCCTTTAGGATAGAAGAAATCACAGGTAAAAGAAATTCCTCTCTTATCAAGCTCTCGCATTTTACGGTTAATGACCACATCGGTCACGGGGTTACCTGTTTGATATTTTAAGTCAAGCTGCTCTACCGTATCACACAATCCATCCAGATATTTTCTCATTTCCTGTTTATAACGTGGAGTATCCACTTCAATGCCCTGAATCAAAGACTCCATGTCAGCAACATAGTTTTTCATATCATGCTTCATTCCACGAATTCCATCATAGAGATGCTCCACATCCATCATATGCTCTCCCATATTTTTTATCTGATTCTTATAAGTTTGAATTTGAATTTCTTTTTCACTGCTTTTGATTAATTCGTTCAATACTTTAACTCCCCCTAATATAGCTACAATACATAAAGAAGAGATTGCAGGAATTAGAAAGTATGTCTCAGGATTATGATCCATAAGAAAATAAACTTCCTTTCCCTTTATAGAATACATAATGCTTCGCAGTAAAATACTAAAACAAAAACCAATTAAACTGGGAACAGCCAATAACATGATTTCACTTGTTTTGATTTCTCTTTCTTCCATGACAAGAAGCTTTTTTAGCTGCTTTAAAATTATGTAAAAAAGTGATAAAAAAACTACTAAAAAAATCAGATTCCAAACAAGCTGGGCGACACTAAAAACAATATTTTTATCTTTAAATACTGCTCTATTTTCAATTGCAAACATATGACTGATCCATTTGTTAATGGCGGTCAAGAGAAATATAAACACTGAATGTAACGTGAATTTTGTCAATTCGCTTAATGTAAAGTACGTAAATGTGAGATATAAAATCTCAATTTTCTTATTAGTATAAAGGATAAAAGAAAAAAGGATTGTGATACACATACTTACTAGAATTACTAAAATGCTTGTCCTGTTTGATTTCGGAATCATAGTTTCTCCATAAAGAAGCCGTTTCATAACCGGTATATTTGTTATAAGCATCCGTACTAACACAAACTGCGAAATAAGAAGCAAAGATGCAGCTCTCTTTGTCTTGTATTTCGAACTCATTGTAAGAATATCCGCCAGCAAGAAAACAATCAGATAGCCCCTGATGATATTCTCCCCTAAATCCATGATTAAAAATAATACGCGTTCCATCCTGTCTATCTCCTTCGAAGATATTCCATATAAGCAGTTACAAAACTGTTGTATTTTTGCTTGGCCATACAGACTTCTTCCCCACTTTTCAAACGAATATGCGTCATATCATAACTCGTAACTGCATCCAGATTAATTAAATATCCCCTATGGCAGCGAAAGAATTGACCTCCAATCTTTTGTTCCAGATCATCCATTTTCTCATAAAAAGTAATATTTTCACTTCTTGTATGTAAAATAATCTTACGTGCTTCATTTTCAGCGTATAAAATTTCGTCTTTTTCAATCCTGCGATAAATTCCCTCTGCCTTAATAATCAACGGTTCACTCCTTGTTACCAGTAAACGCTCATCCACTGCTCTTTTGAATACTTCTTTGAATTTTGTTTCATCAATTGGCTTTAAGAGATAATGAAATGCTTCCAAATCAAAAGCATCAAAGACATATTCTTTTAACGCTGTAATAAAAATAATGATTGCATCTGAAGTTTTACGAATAATTTTTGCTGTCTCAATTCCATTTAAATCTACCATTCTTATATCCAAAAATAAAATATCAAACTTAATTCCTTCTGCTATTAATTCTTTTCCTGAGCCATAGACAGACAATCTGCAAGCTGCCTCATTCTTAATTAAATTTTCTATATAACAACGCATTCTCTCATCGTCATCACAAATCGCTATCTGTAACATGTTGTCCCTCCATTTTGCATAACTATAGCCGATATGGTTTATATCGGCTATCCAAGTAGAATTATTTAATTGATTAATTGCATAATAGATACAAAATACTTTGTAATGCAAAAATTCGAGATCTTCTTCATTATACTGGTTAAAAGGGCAGTCTTGCTCCTCTAATGCATTCTGGATGATATCCTTGATCCGTTTCGCACTGAATACGCTGTATCTCAAAATAGCACAATGCATTTGCTGATAAAGTAATATCAAAATTCATTGCATTATGATTCACTTCATATTGTTTGGTTCTAATTTGAGGTCGGGCACATTCTCGTAGAAGCACTAATTGCTCTTTGGATGGATATGCTGGTGAACCCATGTCAATCCAAGTTTTTAACGGATTACATGTCAGCTCATCCACTCGTTTCATAATCAAAATATAGAAACCGTTATTTAACTCAATTGTAAAGTGCAATGTCACATTTATATTTACATTCTCCTCAACCGGATACCAGGCAATCCCATGCAAATTATCCTCACTGTCCTTAGTTATGATAAAATACTCACTTCGTGCAATTGCGTTTGAGCCCAGATTATGAAAGAAAGAAAACGCCCAAAAGGTAGGTTTTGGAATCATTCCATTTGCTACTAATCCAAAACAGCCAGAAAACGGCGTAAAAGCAACCCCGGATTCTTCAAAAACATCTCCAAAAGTCCAATAGGAATAAGAAGCGCAAAAATCACCCATTTCACTTAAAAGTCTTGCCACATAAGCTGCATTTAGATTGGTATCATGAATTGGATTAAGTGGCGTATATGAGGTATTAAATTCTGTAATATGCATTTCCATACCTGCATACTCAGGAAAACTATCAATAATTCTACGACTATTCTTTAGCTCAGACATCAATGACTCAGGTGACCTAAGTTTTTGATATTCGTAATGACCATCTTTTTTCGGCGCTTGCGTTGCGTAAACATGTCTTGTAACAAAATCAATCGAAACTTTGTTATTTGAACAATAGTTAAGAAAGCACATAAGCCAGTTCTCATCATCTACTCCACAAATTGCAGGTCCTCCAACCCGTATACGCAAATCACAGTTTTTTATCGCATTACTTGTTACGTTATAAAGCTTGAAATATTCCTCCCTATCGGCATCTTTCCAAAAGCCGGGAAGATTGGGTTCATTCCATACCTCAAATGGCCAAGTAATTACTTCCTCTCTTCCGTAACGGCTAATAAAGTGTTGTATTGTAGCCGTTATCAAATCAGCCCATTTTTGGTAATCCGAAGGTGGTGTCGTATTTCCTTTCCAATAAAATACTGTCTGATTTCCAGATGCCAGCTTTTCTGGCATAAAGCCTAATTCTACAAAAGGTTTAAGCCCCAGCGATTGATAGTCGTCAAACACCATATCAACATAGGTAAAATTATACTCTATTTTTTCTACGCCATCTTCTTCATACGTATGATAGATAGCCATATCATCACAAAATAATCCATGACCGCGAATATGTGAAAAACAAATTTCCTCTTGAACCTTTTTCAGTTGATTATGATATTCATTCCGTAAAGCAAGACTCATTCGTCCTGTTCCCACACAAAATGTTGCATTATTATTAAAGCTTACGCTGTCATCTATATGAATCTTATCATTATATATTTCCATAAATATCTCCGTTCATTTATTATTGTATCTCCCTTACTTTCATTGCGCACCCGACGCTATAGCTCTAGCATCAATTACCTTTTGCTGCTTTTGCATATCAAATGTAACTAAATCTTTCCACCCCAATCCATCCAATTGCTTTTTCATATTTGACCACATAGTTTTAAATTCTTCTTCGCTTCCGGCATAAATCATCTGCCAGGATGTATCACAAATCAATTGCCCACATTGACCGCGAATTAATGCAATATCTGTACTATCACTTGGTAAAATAATATTAACACTTGGTACAATCGTAAGCTGACCTGTCTTTTTTAGATATTCTACTTGGTTGTCTGCACCATACTTTTCACTCCATTCTTTTGTCATGGTAGTTTTGTTTGATTCTATATAAGAGCTCCACTTATCAGAGGCATAAGGCTCACCTGTTAACGTATTCGTAGCACTTCCAGATCCAATCCACTGATTTATTTTGCACATACCATCAGAATATCCGCCGCCACCGAATTCTTCTGGAACATCAAGATTTGCCATTAATGCATTTTCTCCCTCCTTTGTTAGTGTGTATTTCCCATCGTCACCTACGGTATAGTTAAATCCTTCAAGACCATCTTGCAAATAGGTATTACCTTCAGGACCCGAAAGCCAGTCTAAGAATTCAATGATTTTTGCTTTTTTATTATCATCTACCTGAGAACCAATTGCCCAAGCTCTTGTTTCTCCATAATATGTATCAGAAGTCTGATAGAAATTCATATCAGATACCGGTGCATAGATATATGCGTCATTATTATTACCGCGATCAATTGTGTTATAAAATCCTAGCTGCCAATTATACCACATTAATAATACTTGCTTATTTTTCATCTTCGTACATGCAGATTCCCAATCTTGCGTGCCTGAATCCGGATCAATTAAACCTCTTTGATTTGCTTCATAGAAGAAATGTAACAGTTTGTAATAGGCACCTGTGTCATCCGTAAGTTCCTTCATATCCCCTTGATTACTAAGCAAAACTGAACCATTCACTTCATAACCATACCATTTGGTAATCTGATTAACTGTCTCTATACTAGTATTATCCCAATCCGACCATAAAGAAAGAGCATATACTGGATCTTGGGAAGAATTTGTAGGATGTGCCTTCTGAATTTTTTCCATTACATTAAGTAAATCTTCTAAATTATTCATTTCAGGACAATCCAATTCAGAATAATAATCCCACGGAAGCATCGGACTTGAATAAACTCGAATATCTGAATACGTTGTGGGAGAAGTATTAGTCATATTGCAAGGTATTCCATAAAGCTTAGTTCCATCTTCTCCTTTCAAGTTTGAATTGTAGGTTTTAATCTGTTCTGTATACGTCTTCAAATTTGTTGTGGTTTGAAGCTCGTTTGTAATATCGGCAATTAAACCTGCCTGAACACAATCTTGAAAATCACTGTTATCCAAAATTATAATATCACCCAAATCTCCTGATGCACAACGAGTCTGATAAAGAGCTTTCCCATCTCCTGAAACCTGCGGAGCAATAATATTCAGCTTAATATTAAATTTATCCTGTATTATTTTAGCAAACCAACCCGACTGCTCTCCCTGGTAGTTGGCCGCAACACTATAAACCTCTAGCTCTAGTAAATCACTATCCGCTTCTGTAACACTACTGTTCTCTGTTACAGCCTCACTTCCTGTTTCCCTTGATGCAGTATCATTTGCAGAACATCCAGTCAGAACAATGAATAATGATAAAACAACGGCTAACAGCTTTGAAACAACTTTTCCATTTTTCATATAGAATCCTCCATTTTTTATATATATAAAGATGTTTTCCCATCTTTCTATTTTTTAACCTTTAACAGCTCCAATCATCATTCCCTTTACAAAATATCTTTGAAAGATTGGATATATTAGTAAAATTGGTGCAACAACTATAATTGTTACTGTCATACGAATCGAAGTTGCTGTCTGTACGGTAGCTAAGCTCTGTGCAACACTTGCACCGTTAGATGTACTATTAATAAGAGTCTTTAAAGAGCTTGCTTGGTTAATATACTGATAAAGGATAAATTGTAAGCTATATAATTTTTCATCTGTCATAAGTAACAGCGTATCTTGAAATGCATTCCACTGTCCCACTGCTGTAAAAATAGCCACAGTTGCCATAATCGGCTTAATTACCGGCAAAATTATACTTGTAAACACTCTCAAGGTACCAGCACCATCTATTTCAGCAGCCTGTTGCAATTCGATTGGTATCGACTCTACAAACGTCTTGGTTAGGATAATATAAAAGGGTGAGACAATACCGGGCAAAATATAGCCCCAAAAATTATTGGTAAGATGAAGATTTCTCATAGTCAAATACCAGGGAATGATACCTGCATTAAAATACATGGTTATTACCACATAACGGTACCATAGTTTTCTATGCCATAAACTGTCCCTGGTAAACATATACCCCAAAAAGGCTGTTGCAATTACTGTAAATAAGGTTCCTATAACAGTTCTCTCAATTGATATCATAGCCGCATTTGCCAACCCTGGTATCTTCAATGCATCCATGTAATTTTGAAAGTGAATCTGTTGCGGCCAGAAATTAATCGCTCCTTTTTCACTTAACTTATTTGAACTGATTGTATTAATAAAAATATAATAAAACGGATAAATACAAATGAATGCAAATATAGCAAAAACCACGTATGTGATGGCACTAATGAGCCAGTCTTTAAAGCTTTGCTTTTTATGAATCTTTCTTTTACTGATTTCCATTTTGACTCCTCCATTTTTATAAAAAGTTTTCTCCTCTTACCAGCTTTGAAATCTTATTACATACGCACAGTAAAACCAGACTGATAAGACTCTTTAGCATACTTAAAGCTGTAGACACAGAATAACTACCGCTTCCCATTGCCAAATTAAACACATATAAATCTAACACTTGGATTGAGTCTTTGTTGAAAGCATTCTGAAACACATAATACTGTTCCATACCATTTGAAAGAAAGCTTGCAACGCTTAACATCAATAATACAAAATAAGTAGGCAACAGACTGGGTATTGTAATATGATAAATTGTCTGCATTCTGGTAGCACCATCTACTTTTGATGCTTCATATAATTCTTCATCAATACCTGAAATCGCAGCGATGTACATAATGGCAGCCCATCCCAGATTCTTCCAGGTTAACCATAGCCACATTTTCAGCCAAATATGATTAGCCCCTTGAAGAAACAAGATTGGATTAGATATAAATCCCGCATTTGTAAGTATATGATTCACCATACCTGTGCTATTAAATAAATTGTATGCTATGGAATATACCAAAACCCAACTAATAAAATTTGGAATCGTAGTTACTGTCTGAACTACCTTTCTATAGCGCATACACTTAATTTCATTTAAAAACACTGCGAATATCATTGGCAACCAAGAAGTCAATATCGTAAGTCCGCTCATAGCAAAGGTATTTCTAATAACCATAAAAATCTGTTGTCTTTTAACATCATTTGCAATCAGTGATTGAAACCATTTCAACCCAACAAATAAATCCATACTCAATGGTACCGGTGGCTTATAGTCAAAAAATGCATAAACCCATCCATATAATGGATAATAAGCAAATATAGTTATCAATATTAACAAAGGAAAGATATACAAAAACTCTTTATAACCTCTTATTTTCCTTTTGTTTTGAAAAAACTTCATCTCACATTCTCCTTTTTCCTAGGATCTATGGAAATCACCTGATTTTCTGCTAAATCGACAAATGGTCCCGGTACACGCAATTCATCTGTAACCGCATTACCAAAAAAATCATTGGCTGCGATCATATTTGTTCTGACATTTTGGATTTTTTTTGTTTCAAAAATATAGTTATGTTTTTCATAAGTACGAGCAAAGGGCATTGGCCGGTCTTTCTTTCGCTTTATTGCCATTGTAAACTTCTCTGTATCAATCTCCACATCAAAAAGCCCCTCTTGTCCTTGTAGATCAAAACCATAAAAATCCTGCCATGCCTGTAAATCCAGACATACTTCGGGTGCAGGATAAAGAATTCTTAGATACCCGCCTGGCATATTCATATATAGGTTACCCTCGGATTCGTTTTGTTTTGTAGGAAACTTGATAGCAGCCTCCTTGCAATCATAAAATATATTATTCCATATTCTTGTGTCCCGTGATGTGCCACCCCTTGTACCAGCTATGCGAAAAGAAACTGTTTTGGCAAAATAACCTGCACTACGGCATTTTCCAATAAAATTATTAATAATATGTATATGATCTGTTCCTTCTCCATAAATAGCATATCCATTAATCACATCGGATTCTTCCATCTTATACCAGCCTGAGGAACCTGGCTCCTTTGGTATTTGATTTGGATGAAAACGCCCCTCTATGTTCCAGAAAATATTATTATCTATGAGATTGATATCATCTCTGCTGCATTCAATAAAAATTGCTTCCCTTTGCATCAATCCATCCAAAAACAGATTTTGTGTTATACGATTATTTTCATTTGCCATATCCATCCAAAGGTGATCTGCTCTATAAGTTTTGGTAAATATATTCCTACGAATCACACTGTTTGTGCAGCTATGTACTTTAATTGCTCCTGCTTCCCATGATAGCTCCATCTCTTGCCACCCTGTTTTCTGTATTAAATTATCTTCAATCAATAAATTCTTCGCAAACAAACCAGCAATTCCGCAAACACCTACATCATAAATCTTGCAGCGTCGAATAATTGAAAACCCTATTACTTGATTTTCTATATAAGAGTGATGCCAGCATTCATTACCTATATCAATTCCAACTCCATTTGCCCAATCTATCGTACAATCTTCAATAATCCAATGGTGCCCCCGATAGCAGGAAATCGAACCTCTTTGCGGAACCGGAGCTCCCGTAGCCGCATGTGCACAGGTGAGTCCTTTTACTTTTATGTAGGATAAAAATGGGATTTGCGGGGCGAAACATTGTTCGCGGCAAGTTAATTCAATCAAATGATCTGCTGGATGTTCATCATTTTCCAGTCTAAAATGAACCGTCTGTCCATTTGCTTCTACCCAATAAGAACCTGCAAGCTCACCCATCTGATGATAAAGTGCTACCTGCTTTAATGGTTTCCCATCACAGAAAACCATACCCCGCCTATTTAGGTAGGTAGTCATATCTGTTTTGTCATACTCGATAAACAACCTATCATGTAGGATATTAACCGCACAAAAAGGATTATATCCTTTGAATTCTTCAGGAACGAGTTTTGTTTCCCAAATCTTTACATGACTTATTTCTCTCTTCATTTCCAGTGTAAAAGGCATCCTATTCCAGCCTTCACTTTCTTTGAAATGGCATGCTATGACAGAAGCTTTTACTACTACATCTTCATTATGGCAGGCTTCATAGCAAATCATTTTATCTGTTCCATCACCGCCTCTTACCGGGTGTATGCATTCCCGGTAAACTCCTTTATGAATCCACACATGCGTACCAGGAGCTGCAATAGCAGCTGCGGCATTAATTGTCTTTAATGGATGATCCGGGCTCCCATCATTTTCGTCGGACGCGGCAAAATGGTTACAGGCGACATGAAGTTCCCTATCATAAATTTGTGGTTTTTCCCACTTATTAAAATATTGACCATTTGGAAGCCGCAACGTGATATCTTGATTCATTTTTCCCTCCAAAGTATTTCGGTTTTACAAAAAATATGACGTCGTATCATTACTTTTTTGTTAAATCAACCGATGTTAAGCACTCATCAATATAGCTAATTTTCAATGAGTGTTTGTAATATTTTTGTACAATATATTCAATGAATTTATTATAAATTATTAATTCTTGCAAAACAATGACATATACCCATCATAAAATGAACTATTTTAATCAATTTGCAATATTGTTTGTCCAAAATATAAAATTTTGCATTTTTCTTTAATCAATTTCATAAATTGTAAGTTAGATAGGAACATGTTACGCGCACAAAAAAAGTGCAAAAACCCAGAAAGGATTTTACACTTTGATTTCATTTGATTTTATATAGAGGTTCGTGATACTCCATACTAATTTTGATTTTCTTCCAAATGGTTTCGTTGAAAGGGACTGTTTCGGAAGCGATTGGGCGTTACTCCAGTGATTTTCTTGAATTGTCGAAAAAAATGCTCCGTATTACGATATCCACATAAATTTACAATCTCACTTATTGAGTAATGATCATATAATAAATATTTTTTTGCTAGATTGATACGACTATTAATAACATCATTCATACATGTAACTCCAAAGGTATTTTTGTAAATCTCTTCAAGATATCCTGCACTAATATTAAGTCTTTCTGCCATATTCGCTACAGTCCAGTCACTATTTGGTTTTCGGTAAATCTCCATTTTTAACTCGTTAAGACATTTATATAACGGAGATATGTTAACACAATGATATGACTCAAGCAGCTTGTTGAATAACGTTCTTAATAAATTATCAATAGAAATATCTTTATACTTATTACTCAAAATATCTTCTGCCACTAGTAATTGATATAAATTATGACAATAATCAGGCTCTTGAATTATAAATGGCACACCACAAGTAATCGGTGTGGCAGTAACATAATTTTCATCCGTATCAAAACGAATCCAATCATCTGAATATCGATCCGAGCAAGCCTTATAATATATTCTTTGATTTGGTTTATATAATACTGCACTGTTTGAATTGTATGTCCTGTATTCATTATCAACCAAAAAAACTGCCGGAGTATGGGTTAATAGCAAAAGCCAGCAATCGTGCCCTTCTGGTATATCAAATATAAATTCTCCAAAATGAGAGGTATCATATTCTACAAATCTTATATTTATCATAGCAGTTCCTCCAATTCCTGCACTACACCCTTTTGTGAAGATTATGTATTCTTAATTCATTTGTATCAGGAGGTACTAAATAGTAAATCGTACCACTTGTAATTATTTTTTAGTTTAAATTTCATTATATTTATCCTTTGCTTATGCAAACGTTTGTAATATTTTCATAATTATATATCAACAATTACAACTTCGCAATGTTTTTTCTTATATTTTAGCAATTTTAAAAAAACATAGAGAATATGCCAAACTTTTTACAAAAATGCAGATTTATTTATTCTATATGGAAAATATAAACTTAATTTTTAACATTTTATCAGCGTCACCAATAGTCATTCTTGAGTGTCTTACTTCCATAATGTCACTTATACAATGGACCAAATGCTTTACAAGCCTCTGAATCTGCTACTTCCATGTCTTTTGTCCCAAATGAACTCCATACATGTGGTCTAAATATATTTTCTTCTAAAACATTATGCATTACAACGGGTATTCTTAGCATGGATGCCATAGTAATTATATCTGCGCCTACATGACCATGAATAAAAGCACCATGATTTGCTCCCCAGTTTGCCATCACTGTATAAACATCTCTAAAAGCACCGCTTCCACTTATCCTTGGTACAAACCATGTAGTAGGCCAGGTTGGATCTGTCCTGTTATCTATTTTGTTATGTACTTCTTCTGGGAGGACAATACTAAATCCTTCTGCAATTTGTATAACAGGTCCTTTTCCATCTACAATATTAACTCTGACCATAGTTAATGGCATTTCGGCATCCGTTTTGAAATGTGAGGAATATCCACCGCCCCTAAACTGGCAAAGTTCAGCCGGGCACCAATCGGTGGCACCAAGACATTCCTGAATATCCTTATCCTCCATTTCCCACCATGATTTCATTACTGAATTACCATCTTGATCTTTTGATTTTCCTGTTGCATCGATACAAGTTGAGCCTGAATTAATCAAATGTATAAATCCTTCTTTCGCCATACCCTCAGGTTTCCATCCTGTCACGCGCTCTACTGCTTTTGGACTCCAATAACAGCGAACATCCGAAAAGCCACTTGCCTTACCTGTCAAAAGATTTCCGAACATCATTGCTAGACCATTTAAATTATCATTTTCTGTAGCAAAAATGGTTGGTTGTTTTTTTCCATTCCAATCAAACGTAGAATTTAGGACTGCTTCTGTAAAATCACCATTTGGTTTATAATCTGTCCACATTCTTTGCCCTTGAAAACCACCAAATAAACCGTTTCTACCTAATGCTTCTTCTTCAAATCCCATTTCATCCAATTTTTTATTTCCTAGCATAATGTCACGGATAATCAAGGTCATTTTAATTACAAATTCCCATTCTTTATCCTTTTGCTCTCTAGTATGTGCGCTATGCTCTGGATTAGGATCTTTTCCTTCCTTACAATAATTTTTCACCCATATAAGTGCTTTTTTATATTCTTCTTTATCAAAGACATCTTGCTCAACACGTCTGAGAATTTCCGTCATATCAACCCATTCCGGGCGCATACCTAAATAGTGAATATAAAATGATGGATCTAGATATGATCCCATAATTCCCATAGAAACTGAGCCAAAACCAATATAAGCTTTATTTTTCATCTGTCCAACAGCAAGTGCACATTTTGCAAATCGAAGAATCTTTTCTTGTACATCCCCCGGAATTTGTTTTTCGTCCATATCCTGAACGTCTCTTCCATAAATAGAAAAGCATGGTAACTTCATCTGATTATGAGCGGCAAGTGCAGAGGCCAAATAAACTGCTCCCGGGCGCTCAGTCCCATTAAATCCCCATATAGCTTTTATTGTCAATGGATTTAAATCGATTGTTTCAAGAGGATAGCACCAGCTTGGAGTGACACTTAATGTAGCAACGACATTTTGTGAAGAGAATAAGGCTTCACATTGTGCCGCCTCTTCTCCTCCTGCAATACTTCCTGAAAATATGATAACTTTTACAGGACTTCCATCAATATATCTAATATTTTCTTCCATAAGAGATTTAGCAGCCTCTGCCATTTCTCTTACTTTCTCCTCCAAGGAATCCCTTATACCGAAACGTCTGGAATCCACAATAGGTCTAATTCCTATAACCGGATAATTTTTCATATATTACTCCATTTCTTTTTAGTATAAATATTTTATTTTTCTGCCGAATAGTCTGAATTTGGTCCACTAAAAACATATCTCAAGTATGCTACAGAACTTTTAGCATCTTCATCTAGTCGCTGTATTGTAGCTCCTTTGCTTAAATCTCTCCATATTTTGATGTCACTTCCTACTCCACCGCCACTTTTTACGAATGGTTCCATAACAATATTCTTATCGTACCCTATCTTCCTTAAAGCTGCGCCTATCTCATACCATGGCAGATTTCCTTTTCCAGGTAACCTTCTATTGTTTTCTCCTACATGGAAATGTCCGAGTTTATCACCCGCAAGTATGATTGCATCAATCATATTGTCTTCTTCAATATTCATATGAAATGTATCAAGCATAATTTTCACGGCTGGAATATCTACCTCTTCCACAAAACTTTTACATTCCATGCATGTATTCAATAAATATCCCTCAAAACGATTCAGAACTTCCAAGCAATAATCCACTCCGCAATTACCAGCAACTTTACCAACCGTTCTGACATTCTTGACACTTCTATCCCAATCGCCCACCTTATCTATAGATTTACTATAATCAACCGGCCAATAGGAATAGATACCACCTCCGAAAGTATGAATATTAAGTATTTCGAGTTTCTTTAATATGTCCGTATAAAAATTAATTGCATGTTTGACAATTTCCGGATTATCACTAGCCAAATTTTCCTGATCATTTGGACCGTACCCAGCAGTCAAAATTATGCCATTATCGTCTGCCATTTTTTTTAGTTCTAATAATTCCTGATTCGAAATATTTTTTAACATTGCGCAAGAAATTTCTAAAATATCAAAACCTAACTCTTTCACCTTTGCTATGTATTTTTTTTGTTCAACACCCCATTCTTGTTCCCAATAGGCAAAGTAAATTCCATATTTCATACTGTTTGTCCTCCTAATACAATACTATTTTAATGCAATCATTTGAAAAACTTCTAACTTTGGCAAGTAAATTCTCATTAAATCCTTTCCTATCATTTCCGTTTTAATTTCTTCTTTGTTTGGAAGCATATAAGCTTTTCTATTTGTTTTTTTAATATCAATTGTTATATCATACATCGGTGCTATTGGTGATTCTTCCTGTTCGTTAATAACGGCAAAATAATCAGTTCCTTCTTTATTCCATGAAAGCACTTCTACAAATTTCGGTGCATTTGAAACAAATGTAGGTTCACCAACCAATAACTGTATCATTCTTTTAAATACCTGGCGGCTCATGTATGGCTTAGACATTTCAATAGGTGCCGCCGTCCAGATGATTTTACTAGTTCCAATTTCTTTTAATATGGCACATGACATGTTTGTATAAATTCCTGGTGGATTTGAGTGGATCGCAGCAAATTCATATGTATTTGTCATAGTGTATGGTAATGTCTGAGTTGCTAAAACCGTCATATTCTCATCACTAATTATTTCAATTTCTATCTGACTCATCGTAACAGTCAGTGGAGTTTGCCTTGTAAATCCATCGAATAATTCTTCACCGAATTTGGTAGGACTCATATAGGTAAAATCATGAGGAGTTCTTCCTATTACTCTTACTCCCAGTATCTTTTGAAGCCTATCATTTGCAATAGGTCCACTAATATATAAATTTCCACCGTTTTTAATATACTTTTCTATTTCATCCATTTCTTCTTCACGTATGTTTGCAACATGCGACAATACCAGGACTTTGGCATTGTCCGATGAAATATTCTTAGTTCCTATTACCTCAAACGGAATATTGTTTTCTCTCATAACAGAAGCTGCACTTACCGGAGATTCCATATAATATTTTGGTTCAAAGGATTTCTCCACAACATCAATATTACATTCGTTAGGATCATACTTTGCATGTGATGCAAACCAAATGGAAGCATCATGATATAAATTTCCATTTATATATTTTTCATATTGACTTGTTTTTCCATATATTCTCTTCATCAAGTCGTGATATACCTCAGGTACAATGCTACCATCCGGATTAATTGCATCTACTAATAAGAATGCGCCATTGTGAACAAGTGCTGTAATCACATGAAGCATTATTTCTTCTTCTGTTTTAGTAGTTGTATGGAAAATTAATTCAGGATCACAACGCGATGTATGATAAATAAATGGCAAGTTAGGTGACACATTTTTATAATATTTGTTTATAAATGTTTGTTGTAAAAATCCTCCATAGTAGTCTCCGCCTGCGTAATCAACAGCCTCAGTTAACATTTCTGTACTGCCATCCACCCAAGAGCCTGTAATTCTTGAAAATTGATGTTCAATTGTTACCTTTGGCTTAATACTCTTTACACATTTCGTCGCAAACTTTGCATAGTCAGCCATCCATTCATCACGTTTATACACATATTCTTTCCATACAAAATCGTTCCAATCAATTGTTCTCGGAAGTTCCTTCCCCATTTCTTCCTTGTACCGCTTACGACAGCTTGGGCAATAACATACTTCTGGCCAAAATGTCATATCTAAAAACATACCTTCAAAATCATACATTGTATTCATCTCAGTTAAGCATGCTTTTACATATTCCCGATATTCTTTATTGTTAGGACATACAATGCCATATCTTCCCGTCTTAAAATTAGGTTGTCCGTTATATTCACGCATATTTTTTCCTTCAGCAGTAATAACTCTCCAATCAGGATGTTCCTCATATGCCCAATTATCGAAGATCTGCGTAAAATACGCTATCACTGAAATATTGTTCTCATGACATTTTTCAATCATATTTCCAAAAAAATCAAATTCTTTTAATCCTTTGTGCATTCTTCCTATCTTTGTAGGGTAATAACAAAGGCCTGTATGTGGTTTCCCTTTTACCATGGCTGCTTGAATATTGGCCGACTTTAATGCGTTCACATACTCAGCTATGTTTATTTTTGACAGGAATTCTGGATTCCAGTCATCGATATGCATATCCATCAGATTACGCCTGTAATTACCTTCTATCCACATATCTCCACCTTTTACTGTACTTATACAGTTTCCTCTCTATTTATATTTAAGCAATTACGCATATTAACTTCTAGTTGTTCTCTGCTTACATTTTGATTTAAAAATTCACTAGGTGAAATACCTACAATATTCCTAAATGTTTTGCTAAATACATGTATACTAGAAAAACCACACTTTTCTGCTGTTTCTGTAACATTTGCATTACCTGCTAAAAGAATCTGCTGTGCTTTTTCTATTTTTATATTCAAGATATATTTATGCAATGACATCCCCAGATACTCTTGAAAAACCTTTGTTAAATAATTAGGTGAAACTCCAATGTCAGATGCAATTGTATCATTATCTGGCAGAATTGCACAATTATGCAAATACTCAATTGTTTTTTCAATGTGAATCCAAGATTTTGTTTTTTTTGCGTCCTTATCTACCTGGCTTTCCTGAGGCGTTCTGCAAGCTCTAAGTGTTTTTACAAGAATGTTAATGCAACCTGATTTCAGCATGATTCCCCGACCATGCTTTTTATCCTCAAATTCTCGCATTAAACATAGATAATCTCTCATAATATCATTTCTCTCAAAATCAGGTATTTCAGCAATTGTAACATTCTGTCCCAGCAATTGTTCCTGCTCAGATACTTCTATTTTCCTCTCTTCTTCGTCAAGTACATCCTTATGTTCAAGCAAAACACGTTCTGATTTTTCAAAATAATCAAAATGCATGATATATTGTACTAAGGGTTCACTTCCATTAGATATAATCAAATGCGTTTTATATGGCGGCATAATAATTACATTTCCTGTATGAAGAGAATATCGGATTCCATCTACAATAAAATCTCCGCTCCCAGCAGCGATATATGTAAATACATTGTCTATATCTCTCCATTTTCCAATTAACGATGCTGCTTTTTTTAATCTCATCATTCTTACATATGGATTAATTTCATCTATTTTTTTCCAATCTACCATATTTTATCCCTTTATAGCTCCTGCCATCATACCTTCCATAATCTTATTGTAGAAAAATAAATAAATAATAATTACAGGAATTGTAGCCATAGCCAAAGCTGCCAGAAGTAATGTGTAACTTGTTGAATATTGCGATGTAAAATAAGTTAAACCAATTGGTATTGTTTTAATTTTTTCATCCGTTAACAATACTTGTGCAAACGCAAATTCATTCCAAACATGCATAAATGTGAGAATAATAATCGTAGATAATATTGGTTTACTAATAGGCATCATAATTGTAAACATGATTCGTGGCAGGCTTGCACCATCAATAGCTGCCGCATCTTCCAAATCTATTGAAATACTTTTCAGATATCCATCAATGAGAAATACTGCTGTTGGCAATTCTAGTGCAACATATATTGGTATTAATGAGAATCTTGTATTTAGAAAACCTAAATTTTTTTCTTGAATAAAAACAGGAACTATTAATGCATACACGGGAATCATCATCGATGCCATAAGAGTTCCATAAATTAAATTTCTGCCTTTAAAACGATATCTTGATAGTAAATATCCGAGTGTAAATGAAATAATTAAAACTAAAGTTAATGCAATCATACTATTTAAAAGACTATTAAAAGTAAATGTTCCAAAATTAGCTCTTTTAAATGCATTCATATAATTATCTAAATGTATTTTTGTTGGAAATGCGCTTGGATTAACTGTAAACTCAGCATCCGTCTTAACTGATGAATAAATCAACCAAACTACCGGGAAAAAACATGTTATTGATAACAGCATGATTGGAACATTAATTACGAAAGAAGAAAGAAAACTTTTTGTTTTTTTCATTTTTTCTTACCTCCCATTACTAATTGGATAATTCCTGCTATCGTAAAAGCAAAAATTAAGATTGTTACTGCTATCGCAGCACCCATACCAAAATTTCCAAACTTAAAAGTATATTCATAACAGTACATCGCAAGTGATTCTGTTGCACGCCCTGGTCCCCCATTTGTTAATGCTACTAAATGGTCATAAATTTTCATTGTACCAGACGCACAAAGGATGATACATATTTTTAAAGTATCCCAGATCATTGGCAGCGTAATATAAATTGATTTTTTGTATCCGGTACATCCATCGATTTCAGCACACTCAAAAACTTCTTGTGGAATTGCGGAAATGGCACTCATCAGTATAATCATATAAAGTCCTATATATTGCCAAATAACAGGAATTGATACCATTCCAAGAACAATACTTTTATCATCAAGCCAATAACGTATCCAATCTGCTTTACCAATTCTCATTAAAAATGTATTTAGTAATCCATAATTTGAATTATAAATAAACCTCCATACATAACCTACTACAATGGCTGCCATTACTACAGGAAAGAAAATAACAGCTCTATGGAATGTTTTAAATCTTAATTTTTTAAACGTCATTAAAAATGCTATTAATAAAGCAATCCCAACTTGACCAATTGTACATACAATACAAAGTATTAATGTGTTTCTAGTTACGAGCCAAAAATCCGGGGTTTTAATTAATGTTATATAATTATGTAATCCAATAAATTTAGGACTTCCTACCCCTTTCCATTTTGTAAGACTGTAATAAATTGAAGTACCAAGAGGAACTATCATTACAAATAGGAAATAAATAAATGGTATCAAGACCAATGTATAGATCCAGGCATATTGCTTTTTATTTTGTATCTCTCTTATGTTCATTTCTATTTCTCCTTTCTCTACATTGTTCTACTTATTGTTTTTAAAAAGTTACGCGTTAGGGACATTTCTCCCCGACGCGCACCTTTTATTATTTCTATTACCTTTCATAATTTGCTTCCATAGCAGATTGGCAGTCAGCTGCCATTTCCTCTGCTGTCATAGAATTTGAAATTAATTGCTGTGTATCTGCATATAGTACTCCTGAGCCAACTTCTGCCGGAAGTACACAGTCAAAGATAGAATTGTTATTCATTGTAGCTGCTAATTCATAATATTCACTAAAAAGTGGATCTAATGAAGACATGTCGCATGCATCCGTTGTCTTAGCTGCTGAAATAAAACCTTGTGAAAGTGCATCATCCGCATACTCACCCGTTGTTACCGCTTTCAGGAACGCAAGACATGCAGTAAGATCATCACCTTGTAGTTTCGAATTAATGACATAATTCCATCCGGCACCAGCCGCTGTATCAAATTTGGTTCCCGCTTCGCCTTCCACTGCTGGCATCAATCCAACATGCGTTGATTCCAATATTTCCTCAGGACAGTTCGCAATCATCGTTCCGATCGACCATGCACCGTTAAAGAACATAGCACATTTTTTATTATAATATAGAGAATACATTTCATCCTGATCAATTGAGTTCATATCTGAATTAAAATACTGTGCAATATTTTGGAAGCCATCTAATGCTTTCACAAACTTTTCATCTGTAAATTTTGCTCCTTGATTATTAGCTAAACTATTAAACCAGTCCTGGTCTACATATTTATATGCATATGTATTAAATACTGCTGATTCTGCTAACCATTGATCTTTATTTCCCATACCGATCGGTGTATATCCTGCAGCTTTTATTTTTTCACAGTCGGCTAACAATTCTGTCCATGTTTCTGGCCATTCATCAATTCCACATTCTTCAAAAATAGCCTGATTATAAACTCCAACGCAATTTGCCTGCATTTGGAATGGAACACCCCATTGCTTATCATCATACGTACTGTCTGTGAATGCTCCATCGACGTATTGGGAAGACCAGTCTGTGTCCTTTGATATATATTGATCGGCTGACTGAATCAATCCACCATCTGCAAAAGTTGGAAGCATATCGCCTTTCGTAAGCCATACATCCGCAAGTTCATCTCCTGCCATATATGTTGTTAATTTTTCCTGATAATTATTCGCATCCGCAAAAATATAATCAATTTGTACATCCGGATTTGCTTCCTGGAATTTCTTAGCCGCATCCCAAAACGCTTTGGAAGTACCTGATCCATCTTCTTCATGGAAATGGTAAATAGAAAAATGCCCCTTTAAGCCTGTACTAGCTGTCTGCGTTGTTGCAGCAGTTTCTGATGTTGTTGTTCCCTCTTCCTCAGTACTTGCATTCTCTGATGTTTCAGCCGTTGTTTTGCTTCCACATGCACAAAGTGAAACAACCATCGCTGCCGATAATAAAACTGATAAAAATTTCTTTTTCATTTTCATCCCTCCGCTTTGTCAACTTCTATTTCTTTGCAACGCCTGTTAAATAGCTATTTTATTCAACATATTTAACAGTTATTTTTTGTTTACAATGAAATATTAACACAACATGCACAATATGTATTTAATTTTTCTAGATATTATTTGTCATTTTCTACATTATCTTTTGTTGAAAACTATCTTTATGAAATACATACAAAAAATTACTATTAATTTTATTAGATTTAACAATATGATATCTATGAAATAAATTTTATTTTTATTCTTCTTTTAATAAAACGTTTTTTATAACAAAAGGAGAAGACACTCCAATAATACAAATCAACGCGTCTTGGAAACCCAAACCCTATATTAAAAAAAAGGTTATTGTCTCGTGTATTACGGACAATACCCTTATTATCTCTTATTATTTGTTTCTTGATTCATTAAATGTCTTCCTTAAAAAAACATTGAAATAACATAAACCACCCTCCTTGGGTGGCGCTCCATGAACCAGCCTGATACTCGAATTCACCGTATACAACCGCACGATCCAACCTATATGGGTTAGGACAATTTAGGCAGTGCTGTTACATATTTAACTATATTACAATTACACACTTCTTAACTGTTCAGTGACACTTTTTTTGCTAATTTGTTTTTCTTCAAACGTAACCGTTACGCCACTAATTACAACTATTATTAACAATATGTATACATATACGCTAGGTCTTAATGAATATGTTAAAAATGAAATGCTGTTACAGAATGGCGTAACCATTGTAATTGATAACAATATTGATAAAATCATCGATACTATAAATGCCAACCCGCAGTAATACAACATTTCAAACAATAGCATCTTAACCAGCTGTCTTCGAGTCATACCAATGCTTCTTAATATTCCAATTTCTTCTTTTCTCACAAGAATACTTGTTATGAATACGTTTATCAAATTAATTAAAGCTATAAAAGAAAGTACACCGCAAAGTAAAATACTTATCAGCTCAACCATGTTCTTTAATGTATTAAATTCTTCCTCATATGTAGTTTTTGACTGATAATCAACATCCGGATACGAAGAAGTAATCTGCTTCATAACATCTTCCGCATTGCTTTCTTGTCCATTTTTAACATCAAAGGTATATGCCATAAGCTGCGGTTCCGTAACTAGCTGCTTGTATGAATTAGAATCCAAATAAAGTTCATAGGTGATATTGTCTCCAGAGATACCAGTATTTAGTACACTGCCACCAATATTCAGATGTCCTATTACCTGATATTCTTTTTCTTTTCCCTCTTCTGTTTGAATATTTACCATATCACCAATATCGTAGTTTGATGTTCCTGGCATTATGCTTCCATCATCATTAAGCCAAACGCCCTCTAGAATTCCAGTTCCATCATAAAATGCTGTTAAGTCGATATCATTTTCAAATATCATATCTTCTTGCAAATTAAATGAATCTAAGCCATATAGATTTAACCAATAATCATCACGGGATTTTTTTTCATTCTCAATGACAATATTTAGATTATTGCAACTTCCATAAATTAAACCGCCATCTTCTACTGTGTCACTAGTTTCAATATCCTCTATAGTATCGAGGGATACACTTGCAATTTCTCCCTCATTTGTCAAATATGAGTTTTTAAAAAAGTTATCTGTCGCTACTTTATAATCTGAATAAATCATTGTAGATAAATATTTATCCATATCAAAACTATTTAATACAGAAAAAGCGATGCTAGCCAAAAGTATAGGCAGAGATATGCTTATAATTAGAATAATCATATTCTTCTTGTTTCTTGATATATTATAAAAAGCAAATTTATGTAATTTACTTCCGTCTGTAGTTTTATGACTTTTATTATATACCTTTAACTCCAATCTTGATGACTCAATCGGAGAAAGTTTTCCTATTATTTTTATGGGCCCAAATATACTTAACAACGTAGTTACCAGAACAAAAATTATTGAAAATGCCAGAATGACTACAATTTCTTTCATTTCAAACAAATTATCTTTTGCGACGACTTTAAAACTTGTTTGAGATAATATACTTGGAAGTATGTACTCTCCTATAGATAAACCTACTAATATGCCAATTGGAATTGCCACTATGAGGAGAAACACTGCCTGCCATCCTATCAATGCACCAATCTGCTTTTTAGTCATTCCTATAGTCTTTAGTTGCCCATACTCCTTGGCATCTCTAATTGTAGCAATATGAAAAATATTGTTTATGATCAAATATCCTACTATTACTATTAGCAATATCCCTACTATCATAACTAGTAAACTACTCGTTTCTATTGTTGAAGTATCATCACAATAAGCAGGATTAACCGAAAACCTAACAGTCTCTAGATCTAATCCTACCTGAGTTAATAAATTTTCTGCCTGTTCTTCAACATTCTTACTATTTTTTAGTAATATATCTACACTCTCCGCACCATATATTGAATTCTTGGTATAATTAGACTCCCATTTTTTCGCATAACATTTAGAAGTTACAACCTGCCCTGTTTTTATCTCTAGCGCATTATTTAATTCAAACCAACCAGATAAGATAAAATCTTCACTGACATAAGTATCACCAATTTTCAAATTCAACGGCACGCTTGCTCCGATTTTCTTCTCAATGCCTAAAGCTTTAATAGTCGACTCATCCATAACAATTTCATTTTCTGCTTCTGGCATATGTCCTTCTTTTAAATCTTGAAAACAGTGAGTTGAATAGACCTCATCCTCATAGGAAAGCTCGACATTGTAACTTAGTTCATCATTGACAACATCCGCAAGATATTTCCTGTAACCTGTAGAGTCAACCATGTCATTACTTCTAATTTTTTCTATTGCATCTTCGATTTTACTGTCGCAATCTTTTAATACGATCTGGCTTAGCATACCTGATTTTTTTATCTCGCTATATTCTGATGCTTTATTCATCCCAATAATTGTAGTGAATAAAGTTGAAAAAAGAATAGACGTTAGTATCATTGCGATAATTGCACTTATACCTTTGGTTTTATCTGCACGAATTATCCTTAGTGCAAATTTTCTTATCATTATAATGCTCTCCCATCTACAATTCGAATCGTTCTGCCCATTTGTTCTGCAATTTCTTGATCATGGGTAACAATGATAATTGTTTGATTATACTTTTCATTCATCTGTTTTAACATGGCAATTACTTCATTGCCCATTGCAGCATCTAAGTTACCAGTTGGTTCATCCGCCAGCACTATTTCTGGTTTATTTGCCAACGCTCTTGCTATAGCTACTCTCTGTTGTTGTCCACCTGAAAGGCTGGCTGGAAGAGATGTTTTCTTAGAAGACAATTCCAAAGTTTTCAATATAGACTCTATGTACGCTTCATCTGGCTTTTTTCCATCAAGCTGAACTGGCAACACTATATTTTCATATACATTCAAAACTGGAATCAAATTATAATTTTGAAAAATAAACCCGATTTTAGAACGACGCATCTTTGTTAACGCCTCAGCGTTCATACCCGATATTTCTACATCTCCTATATAGATTTTTCCAGCAGTAGGATTATCAAGTCCTCCCATCATATTCAATAATGTGGATTTTCCACTTCCTGATTTTCCTATTAACGCAATAAATTCTCCTTTTTGTACTTTGATACTCACTTCATCTAATGCGCGTATTTGATTCTCTTCCGTTCCGTAAAACTTACATAGTTTTTCTGTTCTGATTACCATAATTCCTCCTATCCTATAAATACTCCACCTCGGAATCTCTAAGTCAGTAAAATCAAGGCTTACAGATTCCTTTTTTATTAAAATCCTCACTTTTTTTGCCAAAACACTTGCTCTTGCTGGTGATGGTACTCCCTTTTGTTACTTCTCACAGAAAACGAAAATATCGTATTTGTGGCTGTTCTTCAAAAGGCATGACCGATTGTAAATGTAATAGATACTTCTATTAACCTGATTGTGATATTGGTGGGGGATTCTTCCATGGACTATTACTATCATGGCTACGACCTATATATGCTTGTAGCTTCTGATTCTGAAATTGATCTTCCTATGTTCCCTTTACTTTCACCTACTTCACATGGATTTCTTCATACCTTTTTCAGAATGAAGAATTTTTTACCTGATTTTAAAGTTACTAAACTCCTTCTTGATTCTGCCCGTGATGCTATGCCTTATTATCAGTATTGTAAATGTAAAGGCATTACTCCTTTTATTGATTTAAATGTCAAACGTGGAAGCAAACTTCTTTATAAAAATGATTTTACCAGTGCCTATATGTAAAGAGGGACATCGAATGCATCATGATGGCACTGAACATTTCAAGTATCGTACTAAGTTCCGTTGCCCTCTTGCCAGCAGAAAATATGGCTGTTCCTGTGAACGTCCATGTTCTGATTCTAAATATGGAAGAACTGTTCATTTGGCAGTGAAAGATAATCTACATCTATTTTAAAGCATAACGGCAGTTGTGTCTATATTTATCGTACCGTTTTTCCTAATTTTATTTCATTTTGGATATTATTCACTTTTCAAAGTACCACTGTCAGCTACGCTAACATAATCACTCAAGATTCCGATAAATCATATAATTGCTACTATAATAAAGTGTTTTCTTTATCCATTGCGTATATTTTATCCACAATGGAAGAAAAGCTATTACTATGAGATACAATGATAACAATTTTATCATTAATACTTTCTATCGTTTCTACAATTATCTGTTCCGTCTTTTTATCTAAAGCAGACGTAGGCTCATCAAATATAATAACATCTGATTTTTTTAATAAAGCTCTTGCAATGGCTAATCTCTGTCTCTGTCCTCCCGACAAAGTCATTCCATCATCTCCAATAATGGTACTTAATCCCTCTGACATACTTATTATTTCATCATACATTCCAACTTTTCGAAGAACATTCCATAATTGGTTTTCATCATAATTATTTTCAAAATTTGCCAAATTATTGTAAATTGTATCATGTAAAAAAAATGTTTTCTGCGAAACTATAGATATATTAGCTCGAACTTCTTCTATGTTTAAAGTCTCCAAATCTTTGCCATTCATTATTATTTTTCCAGCCTCAGGTTTCCAATAGCCTAATATAAGATTAATAATTGTGGATTTTCCAATTCCGCTCTTTCCACATATAAGATATTTTTTATTTTTAGTAAAATTAAGCATTATTTTATTTAGAACTAATTGATTTTGCTTATAACCAAAAGAAACATTTTCTAACCTTATTTCCGAAATAACCTTTTCTTTATTCTCATTCATTATCCCGTCATTTTGAACTAATATGTCATACACTCTATTTAATGAAGGTCTTATCATATTATAACTAACTTTTAACATAATAACATTTTCTAATGGTGCAATAAATCTAGAACAATATTGGATAAAAATAACCAAAACACCTATTGATATTTTTTTTTCAAAGACCTCGTAACCCCCATAGCCAGTAATTAGAATTAACCCAACTGTAGTTGACGCTTGTAATGTCTGATTTGCAAATACATTTGTTATCATCAAATTCTTAAAGCTTTTTCTAAGTTTACTTAAAGAAATTTTATATTTCTTCATAAAACTTTTTTTAATTCCAAACATTATCATCGCTGGAGCATTTGATACAAACTCTTCTGTTAATGCATTATTATCTCCATAATCAACGCGATTTTTTTCCGCCTTATCTTTTAGTTTTTTTCCATAAAGATTCTGTGAAATTGTAACAATTGGTATCATTGCAATCAACATAATTGCAAGTCTCCAATCAGAATAAATCAAAACCCCTAGCAAAGCTATTGCTTGAATAAATGAAGCCAGCACACTATACACTCTATAAATAAATTCAGCTACTTTTCCAGTATCATCCTCAACACAAGTATATAGGTTTCCTGTTTTTTCTTCATTAAAAAATGTTCCTCTTAACAAGAACATTGACTCTATTGTTTTCAATTTTAAGTTCTGAGTAAAATCAAACTCTTTAATTGAATAATAAACATCAAAAATGCTTTCAAGCACTATATTAATGATTGATACTATAAAATACATTAAGATGTACTTTATAAGTTCGTTCATGTTTGCAGCTTCCGTTATTGTATTAATTAAATCTACTGTAATTAAGGGCATACCTGTTGTGGCAATAGTTAAAAGAGCCAATAAGCTAAAAACATTAATCTTCTTTATTGAATCCATACCAAATATTTTTTTTATTTTTTTAAAATCACTTTTATTCACATAGACACCTCGACTAATTTGCTAAGGTTATTGATAGTTTCAAAATATCGCTTGTAAACAGTTGTCCTTTCAAATATTCTACAATCAAATTCATTTTCCAATTTATATATAATAGTATAGAAATCATTAATTTCACTGTACGAAAAATCTAAATCATCATATTTTTTAACAATAGTTTTTATTTTATTTTCTTTAATCAACTTATTAATAATGTTTCTTACTGTTTTGTCTATCTCTTTTCTTGAACATTTCATATCAATTTCCGAATAAAGTTCTATATCACTGCACGAATTTGCTTCTAAATAATCATTTATTTTCTTTTTATAATCATGTGAATCACCTTTCTCAAAAATAGAGGCTAATTGCCCTGTAATAACTGCTGTTGCTTTACTATTACCTTTAAAAAAATTTATGTTTTTTGTATTATAACCCATTAATTCAGGGGTTCCACTTCCTAACAACTGAATTTTATTTTCTTTACAATATTTGAATTTTGTTCCGAAGATCGCAATTGAGCTCTCAACACCAATAATTTCCTTCATTTCTGCTGGAATACTCACACTTCGACTATTAGATTTTGCAGCAATACAAATTTTTCCTTGCTCATTTATACTCCTCACTATAGGTTGTAATTTGAATATCAAATTGTCAATATCACTGCTAACACTCATATTTATAAGTTGAACGTCAATATTTTTCACCAATTCCATTGCTGTCATTAATTGTTCTATACTTCCTTTTCCATCTTTTGATAAAATTTGAATCGGAACAATTTCAACATTAGGCGCCAGTTTTTTTATTGTAATGGCACATGCTGTTCCATGACCATTAAAATCTTCAAAACCATAGTCTTTCACCTCTATACTATTTTTACTTGCATTTATGTATATAGAATAGCTTTCTTTTATATTATCTCCAAACATTCTATGATAAAATGTAGAGTTTACACCACTATCCAATATAGCTATTTTTATTTTTTTCATATATATATCAGAGGAACTATTAATTATTTATACTTAATTTATAATTAAGGTGTTTTTTACCATACTGTAACTGTTTTTGCTGTTACTTTGTACTTCTGACTGCAACCATCTTTAGCTGTACTTCCCGAATAATAATATTCAACGCAATCGTGATTACATTTAAATTCGTTTTCTGCTATTACATTTTCATCTAAGTTTATTTTATTTTCAATTTTTTTAATTTGCATAATATATTTTCCTCCATTTATGTAGTTACCTCTGATACTTATAACCTCCATTTGTTTATTTCTGTGCCAAACTGAATCTATAGTTTGGTAATTCAAAATTATCAAACTAGTATTTCTACTTCTGATTATCTACAATTAATAAATCATTTCCATCATTTCTAACATAACTCTGCTCTGAAGACAAGTTATTGCACTAGCTTTATAGAAATCACCCGTAATCTTCTCATTAATCAATTTACAACGAGAACTAGGACAAAAATCATAAAAATTACATCCTACACAACTGTCTGTATTTTTTTTATTAAGATCTTGTACCATTTGAATTTTTTCTTGATAAAGTCCTTCACTTGTTTTTCCAATAAGCCAACGTTTCTCCCCAGCAACTAACGAGCAAGGATATATATCCCCACTTGGTAATATATGAAAACTCGTAACGCCTCCATCACATACTCCTTTTTTAGTTATTGGTGATTTGCTTACCCATCCAACGCTTACATCATCGCAATTCTTATTTTCTAAATACTCCTTTATTTTTCTAAATTCCAGAAAAATAAGATTCTCATCTTCATCTTTCCATCTTTTATCAAACATATCTAATACTGGAACTATTTCCTTAAATCCTTCTTCAATCAGAAAACAAACAATATCCGACATACTAGATAATGTTTTTGGAGTTATAGTAGTTCTAACTCTTATTGTTTTAATTTTATGTAATTTCTTAGCAGTTTCTATCACTTTATCAAAAGATCCACAACCATTTGTATATATTCTATATCTATTATGATTTTTTTCATTTCCGTCTATGCTAACTGAAATATTATCTATCTTATTCAAAATTTTTAATTGCTTATCCGATGATAATGTGCCATTCGTCGTTAATCCATATGTTATACTAGTTCTAGGAATACACTTTTCAATTATATCCATTATCAACTCTATTGCATCGCAGTTCATAAGCGGTTCTCCACCATGAAAATTAATATAAATTTGCTCATCAGTATTAAATTGAGGGAGCGCTGTAATTAATTTTATTCCTTGATAAATTACGTCAGCCGTCATATATTCTTTTTTTATATTATTACTAGCTCTATTGTAACAATATTTACAATTCAAATTGCAATCCATTGTTGTCCAAAATGTTATATTCATGCCAATTCTCCCCATACAGCAAACTTCAAATCTTTTTTTGTCATCTCGCAATGTCTCAAATAAAATTTATCATTCTTAATTGCTTGTTCATTAATAAATGGACAATGCCAACAAAAAAATCTCACATTACAATTTTTGCAATGTTCCTTGTTTTCTAGAAGTAACTTTTCAAATTCTTTATATGCATCAGTTTTCTTGAATTTTTCCATTTTTATATATTCTTTTATATTTTGTATATTTATTATGTTGCCGATGCTTTGTCCTAAATACTCAAACGGTGCACATAAAAACATATCACCTGTAGGATCTATAGTTATAGAACCATATTGTGCTCCACACACACCTATCGATACTTTTGGTTGACTATTTTTTATTTCCAAAAGCTTTTCATTTTGCACAGTTGTATTATCATCCTCTTTATTATCACTTGATATATACCAATCTGCATGTTCTTCTCCTCGTCCAACTGATGCAAAGGATCTTAATTGCGCTTCAACTTCAAGTTCATTACATAATTCATAAAATTTATTCTTATGCTGTTTATTGTTATTTGTAAGCACCATAGACAATGATATTTTTTCCACTCCCGCACCCTTCAAGTAAGATACGGCATTTATAACCTTTCCAAATACACCTTTCCCACGTATTTCACTACAACTTTTCTCGTCCACCCCATCTATACTTATTGAAACATTTTCATAAAACTGTGCAATTAGTTTCGCATTCTTTTCTGTAATTAATGTTCCATTTGTCATTAATGTCATATCTCCGTCATAACTATCCTTAATATACTGTGAAAGTTCAAAGAAAAAAGGCAAAATCATAGGCTCGCCTCCTGTAAGTGTTAATGATTGCGGTTCTAAATCAATTACTTTTTTTGCTATGGTCATAATTTTATCATAATCAGTTTGATGACTTTGTACTCCGACTGCATCCGAAATGCAATGATTACATTTCAAATTGCAGTGATTAGTTAATTCCCATTGTAAGTCAACATTATGAATATACTCTTTATCTTCGAAATCAACTAAAATTCTTTTTTCGAGAAGAACTTTATATAAATTCAAAAAATATTTTTGATCTTTCTTATCTTCAAAAATTTTTTCAAAATCCTTTTCTAAAGAATTGTTTTTCAATAACTCTTTAAGAATTTGATAACATTCATCACTAATTTTAATAAATGATCCAAAATATCTATTTCCCATAACTTTAGTCATGTCATTATCAAGTATAAATAAGTGCCTAGTAAGTTTATACAATTTATTATCTCCTGTTATGTAGTGAGCTCTACTGTCTAAAATCGTGAATCACAGTATTTTATTACCATGTCAACATAGGAGGAACGTAGATAACTCAAATCTTGATGTTTTCTAAAGTCCTTTCCATATGCCTCAAACCATAGAATTGCTTATAATCTATTTCCAAATATATCCAACAACTTTATTGTATCACTTTCCACTATAATTTTCGACAAATTTCGTTCCCCGTAATTCGACAAAAAGAGGAGATGCTTACACACCTTCTCTTCTCTCCTAACCTAACATGTTATTTTCTGTGCCCTTACAAGATAATCTGTAGACTTTGCTGTAAAGTCCATAAATCTCCACTTTACTCGTATCTCTGATTGTGAATAAACATCAACTCTTGAAATCACCTCTGCCAATTCACTCTCAGTAAAAGAAATCCTATCCTATTTTGGTCAATTCACTCATGATTGTCTTATTTATAAAATCTTGCGTATACCTTATATTCTTGTGTTAACATTATATATGTAAATTGTTGTTATTAAAGACAAACTTATCCTATCATCTTTATCTATATTGGTAAATGACTTCTTTCTGGATGACCTGCTTCCGTGGTCAGATAAACTTCGAAAAATATGCCGGAACCAAGCAGAAATCTTCATAAACTACAGATGGTATGATTGTACGAAATCCTAATTCAACCATGTGTGTTATACTATCTGCTAAGGAATGTACTGTTTTTGAATTAACAGTGATTCTAATTCTCACTTTTTCTTTATTCAAGACCGCATTTTTTAAATTATAAATTATGTCTTCATATGTACCCTTACCATTTGTATATTTTACGCTAACAAAAAAATACTACTTCTATAATAGCTCTTATAGAAAATAAAAGAGCTGCAGTAAAATGATAAATGCAAATCATCCTGCAGCAGCCTTACGCTTCATTTTATATTATTATAAAATAATAGTTCCCACCCTTAAGTCTTCCTAATAATAAATACTAAAATATTTGTTCCAGAAGATTTAAAATAGTACTATTAATTCAATAGATTAAATGAAAAAACTCAAAAAGCTTCTTTGTAAAATCAATAAAACAAGAAAATATATTACTTATATAAAGAGTAGTAGCTATTCGTTGCAGTTTCATTACTCCGGCAGACTATCCCTCACACAAAGCGCCCCCCAGCCAACCTGCGGATTGGGGTACTCTTTAAACCCCGGCAAGGGCTTTGCCCCCTTAATTAAATAGGCCTTTACTTTTTCTGCTTGTGTCAAGTTAAGACTAAAAAATTCTTATATTTTTTCCCTGAATGTTTTCAACTCACCAGAAAGTGCAGTCTGCCTGTATCCTCTGGTGAGTTGAAACTTCTTTTGTTTCTGTATTTAATTTATATGCAAGTGTGGTTGTCCGGTATGTTACCAGACAAGCCACACATTTTAATTTACTCTACCCCGTGCATCATCTATAGCAAGTACTGCTGCCATAGATCGGGAAACATGTAAGTTAGGATTGATGATTTCCATCACAGCACCACATATCACCCTTTCACGATATGCTATACTCCAGCGCCACCTGGCTGCCACTTTGTAGCAGTTGTTTCATTATCCATCAAAGCTTTGCAATGCGTATCAATAGCATTACATCCATCTGGTTCGCTCTTTACCTTTCGCGTCTTCTATTACGATACCTTGCTTGAATTGGTTATCCAACAGGTCTATCATTGCAAACTTGTAAACAGATCACGATTACTTTCAGTTCAAATACTGCTTCCTGATTTCAACTAAGTGTGTTTGATTTTTGTTCCTTACATTCGGTATTCAGTTTTCAAGGTTCAGGTGCTAAATACCTTTTCACCAGAACCTTAATTCTGAATACTTCGGTTTTTAGCTTCAGGAAAATTTATCCCTCTACTTATAAGCCGAAAAAACGGGGTGTTTGAGCCACTTTTTGGCAAACTTTTTTCATCTTTGTGAAAAGTACACAAAAAAAACCACGAATTAATTTCATGGCTTTTTCATTATTGTATGCTATTCCTTACATCCTCTTTTTATACATAATAGTAATTTTTCAAACAGTTCAACGGTTGCTACACAATCGCCTATGGCACTATGGCGATTATTAACCTTGATATCAAAATACCTAAATGCATCTGCTGAGCTATCAATATTATCACTAATTACGCCTGCTAATACAAGCGATTTGAAAACAGAATACGTGTCTATTGACCTATGAGAAAAATATTGATTAAATGATCTGTTCTCATCTCTGAAAAATACTTTTAAAAAGTTAATATCAAATTGCACATTGTGACCGATCAAAGGTATCGCAGTATTTTTATCAAAATAACCATATATGAATTCCAATATATTTTTAATAACTTCTTCTCCAGCTAATGCTTTTTCCTTATGTTCCTGCTGTTCAAATTTATTTATTTCTTTTGCCTTTTCTGTTACAATATAATAAGAATGTTTTACAAAAAACTCTTTCTTATCAATAATACCATCTTTTTTATCCCATATTACTAATCCAATAGACAATAATGAATGTTTTTCAGGAATGACTCCGCCTGTTTCCGTATCAACAAACACAAATCTATTTTCTGCTTTATTTATCATTTTCTTGACTCCATTCCCTTGATGCTTCTAGTATTGCAGTCATGTCTTTTATACAAAAATCATAAAACATTCCGCTACTACACCTTATTGCAGGAACATCAATCTTTTTCTTATCATGTTTAAATGGTGCATAAAGACATTTTATATCATAAAGATAATATGTAGAACAAATAGTCCCATTAAACAGTTTTACCTTTCCACCCATCGATAAAAAATCTTTTGCTGCACTTCTAATCTGATCTGCCATACTTGTTTTTTTATCACCTGGGTTTGAATATTTTCCATAACCAAACCTTCTATCTAATTCATCCACTAATTCTGTATCATGATAATCCGGCAAAATAACCGTAAAACCATATTTATGACCTAATGTCTCTAATATTTGTCTGTTTTGATTTCTCCATGTATAGCCATAACTTAAAAATACTGTAAATTCTTTAACATCCTTTAACTCATTTTGCCAGTTTACATCTTTGAATTTTGTATATATGTGCTCAATTCCACTTTCAATATAGTTATCTGTTACTCCGCCTAAATTTAGTATTTCTTTTGCAAAGGAACGCTTACAAATAACTTCCCACGCTGCAGCTGCTCCAAATATAGATGCTCCAGTGCTCATTATAACTAGCAGTAAGCTCTTATAAATATTGTCGGAAGTCGCCCAAAGTGTATCCACCATAAATCCTGCAATGACTAAAACCAAGCAAATAATTACAAAAATACAAGATAATAATTTTGTTCTTATACTATTCTTCATAATATACCTCCAATTCAAATAAATTATATCATTATATCTCATTTTCTTCCACCTGATTTATTGTGTATATTTAGTAATATATTCAAAAAGAGAAGATGCCAACACACCTTCTCTTTACACCTAACATGCTATTTTCTGTGCCCTTACAAGATAATCTGTAGCCTTTGCTGTAAAGTCCATGAATCTCCACTTTACTCGTATCTCTGTCTGTGAATAAACATCAACTCTTGAAATCACCTCTGCCAATTCACTCTCAGTAAAAGAAATCCTATCCTTGAACTTTTCAATCTTTTCTTCCAGCTCTTTTTCCCATTCTTTCTGAGCCTCCTTATCTCCTATGCCGTTTAGAATTTGTAGTTTTTTATCCTCTAATTCTTCAATCTGAATTCTTATTTTATCCTTTTGCAAAATATATGCTTCCTTTGTAAACCTTCCCTCATGATATCTCTGGTTCAAGCTAATTGTTGATTGCTTCAACTTCAAGATTTCTTTTTCAATTTCATCACCTGTCATTGCCGACTTATGATTCTGAAAGATTTTCATTTTACTGCGCTTTACAAATGTTTGCAGCTCAATTAACGAACTTACATATTTTACAACCATTGCTGATAATGTAGCCTGTAACGGTATCGTCATTATTTTCATTTCATCACATCCATTTTTAACATCATATTTCTGACGTACACAAAACAAATATGGATTAACCGGATTGTTTTCCTTTTGAAGTAATCTGCCACAATAAGCACAATAACAGAAACCCTGTCTTCGACTTTCACCAACGGCTACATTACTTCTTTCTTTTATTGGCATTATTTCTTCATTTACTTTTCTAAAAATCTCTTTTGAGACAATACCCTTATGGGTATTCTCAACTATAATCCATTCTTTCCGGTCTACTCTTATATTATCATTCTTTGCTACCTTGGTTGTCGCTCTTACATTACCAACCATATCGCCAGCATAACGCTGATCCCTAATTATTTTCATAACCTTAGCTGATGTCCAGATTGTTTTAGAATCAACTTCATAACTCCGTCGATCACATTTATTCTTGTACCAGGCAGGGGTTTTAATCTGTTGTTCATTTAGCATTTTTGCTATTTGAATACTGTTCTTACCCGTCAATGCATAATCAAATATCATTTCTACAATAAACGCTGTTTCATCATCAATTTCTAGCTTATGAATATCTTTTGCACTTTTCTTATATCCGAAAATGGCATTTGCACTAATACATTGCAATTGTTTTTGTCTGGTTTTAAAGTCTGGATTGCCCTATTTATAAGGATGACCAGACTTTTTTGTTCTTCCAACTGTCAAACGTGAGATTTAAGTATGCCTCATCCACTTTTTTATTGTCCAGCGAAATAAGCAATATAATATTTCCATAACATTCAGCATTGGAAGTAAATTAAAATTTTGAAATATAAAGCCTAAATTTTTTCTTCTATATTTAATCAAATCATCACTTTTTAACTCATATAGATTCACTCCGTTTATTAACACTTATCCTGCTGTTGGTTCCTCTAATCCCGCTAACACGTTAAGAAAAGTTGTTTTTCCACTGCCTGATGTTCCAACAATTGATATAAACTCCTTCTGTTCAATATTTAAGTTCACATTGTTTACAGCTTTTATCACATTATTTTCGCTTTCAAAAAATTTACATAAATTAGTTGTTTGTAATATCATTCTCTTTTCCTTTTCCCCTTTTATCACTTTTTCAAAAATATAAGTTAGATAATAGTTGATCAATTCACTCATGATTGTCTTATTTATAAAATCTTGCGTATACCTTATATTCTTGTATCGTAACATTATATATGTAAATTGTTGTTATTAAAGACAAACTTATCCTATCATCTTTATCTATATTGGTAAATGTCTTCTTTCTGGATGACCTGCTTCCGTGGTCAGATAAACTTCCGAAAATCTGCCGGAACCAAGCAAAAATCTTCTTGTATGTAATTTATGTAATGCTTTTAATGTTTTGCATCTATACTTTCTTATGTAAACGGTATAATAAGTCTTCTTTTTTATCCAATGTATAAAAAATTATAATAGGTATACACACTACTAGCAAACCTCCAACAATACCAAATAGAATATATGCTATCATACTTCCTTTATATATAATAAACTCCATTGCATTTCCTAGGGCAGTCACAACTAAATAATTTAATACCAATCCTACTCCAATACCTACTGCTAAAGATATCAACATATAATAACCACCTTCAAAAATCAGGGTACCATAAATTTGATTTCTACTCATTCCCATACTCTGCATTATTGCCAATTCTCTCTTTCGATTATGGATACTATTATAAATTGAATTGATAAAATTCAACAATCCAATAACACCCAATACCGTACTGATACAAATTCCAAGGGTTAAAATAGCATTAATATATCCTTCCAATTGGTTTTTATATGTCATTTTTGATTCATAAGACATTTCGTTATTTTTCTTTATTAATTTTGACATATTGTTGTCCCACATAGATTCGTAACCATCATCGACATCATAAGCATATACATAGTAATCTTCTAACTGCATTTTATCCAGCCATTCTTGTGATGGTAAATATAGATTTGTCGAATAAGCATAATGTTGTCTCATTGACACATCGTATGGAATATCCCCAATAGCAAGAACTGTGTATTCCTTTTCTTCTCCATTATCTAAAACTATCCTAACTTTATCACCCACATCATAACAGCTTAATGTTCCATTACTTTCTACGAAACATCCTGCTACAATATAATTTCCAGTTTTAAATTTATCCAAATCAAGTTTTCCATCTATGACAGAGATCTTTTGAAAAATCAAGTCATCCAATCCATAAACATCAGACATCATAGTATGTTCTTCGTTGATACCTTCTTCGCCCACTATTTCACTAAATTTGGAAAAGGCCTCACCTTCCAAATCTACATTAACCGTTGTAACACTAGCTCCACCAGATACATTAACACCCTCCCACTGATTAACGGTTTCAAGCATATCGCTATTTAAACTTGTATATCTTCCACCCACTTTATTAAAGTATTGCTCGCTTCCTATAATAAAATCGCAACTTATGGCATCTTTTAAAAAAATATCCATGTCAACTCCACTTGAAACGGAATAAAATAGAGATGTCAAAATAATACATAGTGACAAGGAACAGCAAATCATTATTGCTTTTTTTCGTTCGTTCATTACATTTTTCCAAGCCATAACATACAGTCTGTATGCTTTTCTAGATTTCTTATTCTTAGAATTTTGAGTTTTTTTAACATCTACATAATTTTTAGCTTCTATAGGTGATATTTTTACCGCCAAATCAATCGGCTTTCTACTACTAATCAGCACTGTAAAATAAGAAAATAGTGCTGAAAAAACAAATATCAATGGATTAGGCAATGTGTTAGTGACATCAGTACCATATGTTGCTAATATCTGTGGTAAAAAGGACATAGAAACTATAAAACCAACCAATAAACCTATCGGAATAGCTATAGCACACAGTAAATTTGTCATAGACCTTATTATCAGACGTATCTCTTTTTCACAAAAGCCTAGTGTAACTAAAGAACCATAAAATCTCGTATCCTGCATAACAGATATATAGTATATGTTATATATAATGAAATACCCACATAATATAATCAATAATAACACACAAATAAAAGCAAATATAACATCAGCTTTTAGATCTGCTACTGACAAATATGCCTCATTCAAAATCCAATCATTCTGCTCAGCACTTGATTCTTCAAGAAACTGCTTCATGTACTGTTCCATATGAACCGTATTTGGAAACATAACCTCTACGACTTTTTGTCCCAAAGCGGAATCCAGAAATATTTCCCCATCCAACTCATCTAAATTATTGTTTAAAAATGATTCTGAAATAAAAGCAACCATAGAAGATGTCGCGAGACAATCATATACACCACATATTATAAATTCACTGGATTGTACATTTGCATTGATGGAATATTGCAATTCAAGTTTCATTCCCTTCTTAAAGGTTAATCCTTTATTCTCTAAGAACTGAGTAGAAACAACAATTTCATTTTCATTTTCTGGCATTTGTCCTTCAACTATATCATAATACATCCATGAAGCCATGGTGTCCTCACAATACTGCATCTCAACCACTGCAGTCTGATCTGCCTCTTCCATATATCCAAGATGCGTATAATAACTAATATCTGAAATAACTCTGCTTTGTTTCATAAGTTTATATTGTTCATCAGTAACATCTCTCACCGCACCATGTGCAACCCATCCAGCATTTTCAAGTTCTGCTGACTGAATACTGTTTTTAAAGTAAAAAACAGATGAGAAAGCTGTAGTAAAAAGCAAAGTAGTTAGAACAACAGCAATTATAATGCAAAGATTCCTCATCTTATTATCTAATAACTTTTTTCGAATTATTTGCTTAAATAGAGGTATTTTATTTTTTTTCATTATTAGCCTCCTCTATTATTTTTCCATCTTTAACACAAATAACTCTGTCACATAATTTAGCAATCTGAATATTATGAGTAACAATAATTACCGTTCTGCCCATTTTTCTACATAATACTTTAATTAAATTTATAACTAATGCTGAATTCTTACTGTCAAGATTACCCGTTGGTTCATCTGCAAGAATCAGCTTTGGTTCGTTAATAAGAGCTCGTATAATGGCAACACGCTGCTGCTCTCCCCCAGATAATTTTGATGGAAGCACATATTTTTTATCATTTAACTTAAGATTATTTAGCAGATAATCGATTTTATTTTCATCAGCTTCTTTATGGCTAAGTTGTAATGGTAACATAATATTTTCATATACATTAAGCACTTGAATCAAGTTATAATCCTGAAAAATAAAACCAATATTATTTCTGCGATACAAAGTACGTTGGTTCGGATTCATTTTGGATACTTCCTGATTATCTATAATAATCTTTCCACTATCCATTTTATCTAATCCACCCAATAAATTCATTAATGTTGTTTTACCACTTCCAGAATCACCTACAACTGCTACCAATTCTCTCTCATTAACGTTAAAACTGATATTATCTAATACTTTATTTGATACGTCACCATCTTTATATATCTTACTTACATTCTCTACTCGAATAAACGGTTGATTACCTTTCATAATTATACCTCCAATTATAATTTTACGATATTTCTCTTTTCTCGTTTTCGCAGTTTAACTTCATAATTCTTTGCTTTAAAGAAAAGCAATGAATTATCGAGCGTCTTATTCACAACATAATCGTAAAAATATATGTAACAAAACGTTTGCGTTTCTCATTTTATAACAAATTATAGTTGTTCAGTCGCTTAATTTATTTTGTGATTATATGTAAAATTCACATTTAATAAGTAGCCTTATCTAACTTTACTAAAGTCATTCGGTAATCACATGTGCTTTGAGAAAATCTTTAACAAATGCTCTATTTTGCTCTTAACAGAAATGCTCCACTCTTCTATCAATCTCTTGGAATCTCCAAGTCTTAGATATACTAACTATCAATATTTTATAAAAACTTTTACCCTGAAATATTTAACAAATCTATTTAATTAGCAGACATGTAAATTCAATCTTTGACGTCTTAGAAATAATTTATTGAATCTGAAATTTTTGACTATCATCCCCCATATACATTTTCTTATAATATATATTTGATTTCATAAGCTCCTCGTGCTTTCCTTGGGATACAATTTTTCCGTCCTTTAGTATATAAATGCAATCTGCATCTATAATGGAATGGAGCCTATGAGTGATGATAATAATTGTTTTTCCAACAATGTTTTTCCTAATATTGTCAATAATATTTTTCTCTGTAAACTGATCCAGTGCGGAAGTTGGTTCATCTAATATTAATATAGGAGCATTACGGATTATTGCTCTTGCTAAACAAATTCTTTGTTTCTCTCCACCAGAAAGTTTTATACCTCTATCTCCAATTATTGTATCATACCCTTTTGGCAAAGACATAATAAAATCATGAATACATGCAATTTTAGCAATTTTTTCAACCTCATTTTTGCTACAATCCATTTCTAAAATTATATTATTGTAAATTGTATCATTAAATAAATACGAGTCTTGACTCAAAATTGAAAGTTTACTCCGAATATATTTTACATCGTATTTTCTTAATTCTGTTTTATTTATTTCTATTTTACCACTTTGAATATCCCATAAACGATAAAGCAGTGATATAATGGAAGATTTACCTCCTCCACTCTCCCCAATAATTACATTTATTGCATTTGATTTCAGTTCCATATCTAATTTATCTAAAACTAACTCATCTTTATATCCAAATACAACATTTTTAAAAACAATATCATTTTTCTTCTCGTTTAATCCTGATTGCATACCATTATGAGCTATTAAACTGGGCTTATCTAAAAATTGATATACCTTTTGCAATGATATTTTTTTTGATTGAATATCCATTAATACACTTGAAACTTCTAGTATAGGTATAATTAATTTTGATGCATACATATTGAATGCCATAAATCCACCTATTGTTAGCTTAGACGAAATTACTTTTATTCCACCAAAAGCTAAAATGTCAATATTTATTAGAGCAGACAAAAACTTCAATACACCATCATTTTTTATATACACTAAGTCTATATCTAATCCACATTGTGTTAGTTCTTTTACACTCGCACGATATTTTTTATGCAGAATTTTTTCTCCTTTACTAAATACTAACGCCATAATTTCACTAATCATACTTTCTAACAATCCAGTGATATTTCCATAACTTTCTCTTAATGCAAATGCTTTTTTTGTACCGAGTTTTTGAAAATACTTTTGTGTAAAAAATACTACTGGTAGAATAATTACAATTGTTAAAAGAAGATCCCATTGTAGATACAGCAAAAAACAAAACATGCATACTGCAATAATAATGTCTGAAATAAACTTAAATATTTTTGCAGAAACAAATCCTTTAAGTTTATCTATATCTTGAAATATTGTTACAAAAATTTCTCCACTTGAAGAATTACTATAGTATTCACCCGACATTTCTAACAAATGTGAAATACATCTTTGCTGAAAATCCATGTAAACTTTATTACTAAATTTTGTATAAATCTTATTGATACAATAATTAATTACTGCTTCGAGAATTGTAATTATTAATACACCTATTCCCAATGCAAGAACCATATAAATTTTATGGTTCGGAATCGCTTTATCAAGAACCTGCATCATTAAAATTGGCGGAATCAAAGATACAATAATTTGAAATAAAGATAATATTATCAAATAGATAATTGTTCTTTTATTTTCTTTTACAAAAAGTTCTTTATAAAATCTTATTATATATTTATTGTTTTTTTCATTCATGTAAACATCTCCAAGAAAAATCTTTTATTTTCAATTCACTTCCAATTCTCTTTCAATAATTTTTTGAAAGATATATAATCTAAAAAATCTTTCAAAAAGATATCTTTCCTATTAAACTTAATGTGATATTTTTGTTCGATCATTTCAATAATCCGATACGCTTTACTTCCGTTTATCGCTATCAAAGGATGTGTCCAATAATTTTCACGTAGAACTGATATATCACGTATTTTAAATATCTCAAGTAAAATATCATCTACAAGAATATCATCAATATAACATACTGAATTATTAACTTTACCTACTGGAAGAGGAGAATCTGATTGAACTACTTTGTTATCATCCCATCTATTCTTTTCAGCATTCGCTTTAAGCTTTTTCATATCAAAGTCATGTGTTTTATCATTAAAACAATTAGCTAGATGAGATGCAAAAATTGCTGTTGCTTTGCTATTACCATTATAAAATCTATATTGACTATCATCATACTCAACCAATATTGGGGATTTATCTGCTACAGCTTTTATTTTCTGATCATCATACCAATAACGAGTACCATCATTAAAGTTGTATCCATGTACAGTAATAACACCTTCTATTAGGTCCAATGCAGTTTTATTTGAGTTATTAGAATATGATGTAACTATTTTAGTACCTCGGTTTAAAATTTTATTACATATATCTTTTATTTCTTTATTAATAGTATCTGATGATATACTTAAACTCATATTAATAAAATTCAAATTTTGAGTACTCATAAAATCTAAGGCACAATACAGTTTTTTTATACTAGTATTTAATTTTTCATCAAAAATTTTTGCTGATACTATATCAACTTTTTTAACAGAATAATCCTCAATAACTTTAGCAGTCATTGTACCATGACCATTTAAATCATCCCTGCTTTTATCTCTTTGTTCTGTAAAATTGCCTTGAATAACATTACTATTAACAGCTATTGTATTTATTCCACTATCAATTATTCCAATGCGCATATTAACCCCTAATCTAAAATAGAACATAATATTATAGTAATTCTCCCAACCTCTATTAATAAGCATTCGAAGAATCACTATAAATGTTATATGACTACTACAGATTTTTACATACTTAAATTCTAAAAACTGATTTTTATTTCTTCATATTCTTATGCAAACGGATTAACCCATGAATCATAAGTTACTATTCCACATCCTAAATCTGCCATTCCAGGTAATACCCATGATGATGTATGCTTGCAATCATTCTCACATTCATAACTAGCTTCACCATTTACAACTAATTCCTCATCCATCAAATCAATAACTTCTGTAATTTTTTCCATGATTATATCTCTCCTTTATATTTATATGATTTATTATTAAGACTATTTTTATATAGTCATATAACTATATTTTATATATTTTATATTTTATATTTTCTATCCTGCATAACAATTCAGAAGGTTTATTAAAATCATCTGAATTCATTACATTAAGATATTTGCATTTAGTTCCTACACAATATTTCATATAAGTACAACCACTGCATTCTTTATTAGGCGTATTATATATATTACAAAGCTCTTCAGTGTCAATTTCTAAACCAGTCAGGATATTTCCAAGCTTATATTGCTCTAATCCTGCTACTACTGAGCAAGGATAAACATCCCCATTTGGTAATATGTCAAACTTAGTAATTCCCCCACCGCAAAAAGTTTTGATCTTCATTTCTTTTTTATTTATCATTCCAATCATTATAATGTCAGTGTTTTGATATTTGAGTTTCACTTTCTTAAGTTGGTTTTCTAAGCTATTTAATTTTTCCTCATTCCATCCTTGATCTTCATAAACAACAGATGGAATAATTTTACGAAATCCTAATTCAACCATATTTGTTATACTATCTGCTAAGGCATGTACTGTTTTTGAATTAACGGTAATTCTAATTCTCACTTTTTCTTTATTCAAGCCCGCATTTTTTAAATTATAAATAATGTCTTCATATGTCCCCTTACCATTTGTATATTTTCTATTTGCATTATGCATCTCTTTATTACCATCAATGCTAAGAGATATGGTATTCATATAACTATTCAACCATTTTGCTTTTTCATTATCCAATAAAGTTCCATTAGTAACTACGTTATAAGAAAGATTATAATTCTTTAATTTTTCTCTTGTTTTTCCAACAAAATGTACCAACTTATCAAATTCTAGTAATGGTTCTCCTCCATGAAAATTAATTACAACATCTTTATCCTGCATTTCATCATGTACCTTACAAACTATAAAATCTATAATTTTCTCAAGATTTTCTTCCGGTGCATGATAACTTCTGTCAATTTTATCATTTTCATAGCAATAACTGCATCTCATATTACAACAATTTGTAATCCATACTGTAAAAGATATCATATTAATCCCCCCACACTATGTCCATAAGCATTTTTTTCCTAAAAGTACAATTCTCTGACTGTACATTTCCATCTGCAAAAATTTCATAATATTCTTGTAAACATCGCCAACAGAAGTCCCTCACTTCACATTCATTACAATTACCAACCTTATCATATGATAATCTGGCATAATTTTTAAATCCAACTTGCTCATATCTTTTTGATATATAACTATTTAAGTCAGAAATATCTTTAATATTTCCCATTTTCATTTTTTTATCTACACCAGCTACGGGACAAGGATATATATCCCCATTAAACTGTATATACAAACTGGTTATAGCTGCACTACACCTTGTAGCTAATGTTAAATGTTTTCTATATTCTGATTTAGGTATTGTTTCATTAAATAGCCTCTTTTCATTCTTATTATCAAGTATTAATCTATTTTTATTTTCGCTCCCCCTTCCAACAGTAAAAAATCTTCTAAGAACTGCTTCTACTTCAAGATCTTCGCATAACTTTTGGAATTGTCTAACTTCATTTTTATTTATCTCTGCTTCAACAAAAGATAATGAAATATTATGATAATTCTTTGATTTCAACAATTTTATAACTGATATTACTTTTTTAAAAACTCCACGACCTCTTATTTCATCACATACTTTTTCTGATGCAGCATCTAAACTAATTGCTACATTATCAAAATTGTTTATTATTAATTCAGCATTGTCTTCATTTATTAAAGTCGCATTGGTCATTAACGTCTTCCGACCGATTACATTCTTCCCAATAAATTCAGCTATTTCATGAAAATCTTTATGTACAAGAGGTTCTCCTCCTGTTATGCCTATATTCTCAACGTTTTTCAACTGTAAAATTGTTGACAGTATTACATCTTTATCTAATTCATTGTACTCCGTTGCATTTGCAGAATATCCACAATGCAAACACTCCAAGTTACATCTATTTGTAATCGCAAAGATTACAGTCTTTAATTTTTCTACTTCTTTCTCTTTTTCTACTTCTTTCTCTTTTTCTACAAGCACATTCATATCTTTTAGAATCTTTCCCAGCTCACTTGTTTTGGAATAATTATATACTCCTACCATTCCTCCATGTTCCAACAATTCTTCAAAGGTATTATGTAAAGTATTATTAATCCGAATCCACTTTCCATTTTTAACATTCCCCAAAATTGTATATTTATCATTTCTCCTAATTATCGCATCCCTAGAATATTTCATATACTTATACATGGATGTAATTACGAATACATCCATTCTCTCCCTCCTTAAATGTTAGCCGACGAATTTATATTTCTCAGTTCTTCAATTCTATGACGTTTTCCATTCTTCGATTTAGTATCCATACTCTTATATTCAATTTCCTCAATTGTATTCCAAGAAAAAGAAAGTTCCTAAAGTAAAAAAGAAAGGTGAAAAAAACTCCCACTGATACAGGTACTATCTGAAAAACCACTGCCTTTTCCTATCTGTAAAACGGGCTTATGCAAGCATCGTGATGGTTTTCTTCTGACCATTTTCCCTCTCTGCAAAACAAAAAATTTTTATTTATCCTAGATTATTCATCTAGCTATATCTAACGGTGCTTCAAACAGTATAATTACTGATTTTTATCTGGTATTACTTTTCACTTAAAAAGTGGACAAACTGAATAGAAAAAGAGCTTCATCTTTTGTATAATGAAATCACCACAAAATCAAAAACACAAAAGAGAAGCCCTTATGCATAGTTTAGATGAACTTTATTTGGAAAGCAATAACAAGATTAAAATAAATTTCAACAGAGGCGATTTATCATCTGATGCTGGTCTGATTCCAGTATAACATATCAAACTACAAAATCAACGACTATTTGTCGTATTTTTTCGACATATTCCAACATAAGCTTTAATATAATACACAAAAAGGACGATTACTATTTCCAGCGATATTATTTGACAGCGAGCAACGACCATCTAATAAGTAGTTTTCTAAATAAGTTCTTTTATTCATTCATAGGTGACAGCTTTATTAAGCTTTGAATTTTTTAGTGCAGAAACTGTTTCAAGCCAACTCCAAAAAGCCTCCAGAATAGGTGCTGCTTGTTCCAGACGCTGTTGTTTTCTCTCTTTTGGTGGTAATTCCGAAAATACTTGTTTCAGTTTAAATAACTGATCACAGTAGTTTTTCCCAATTTCTGCTGTTCATGGGACAAGTAGTTTTTCGGCTTCTGGTGGCATGGTTTTGATAAACTCTCTACGAAGATGAGTAAAACATCCCACCCTTGTAATTCCTTCTACCTTATCATAGCCAGCGTATCCATCGGAATGCAGATAACCTTTAAATTCCTTTAAGTAATTATTGGGATTATCCCCGCTTTAAAGATCATAGGTTTGCTTCACAATAGAAGCCAAGCCATCAATTGATTTTCTCATATCCGTATAACCACAAACGATATATTTTTTTGTACCGTAGACAAGTCACCTAACATAATAACCTCAAAGCTTGTATTGTATTATTAATAACCGAGGAGGAAGCATTATTTTTAATATGTACCGTGAACGAGTCAAGCTGTATTGTAATTGTCGTATCGGTACTATTGCTTGTATACTCTACTTTTTTTCATACGTGGGGATACATGGCTCTTCATCGATTATATTTACTGGAACAACTGATTGTTTCGATTCTTTTCTAAGTGACAAGCTTGTAGATTCTGAATCAGAAATCGATTTTTCAATCCTTAACTTTTTAATCCAATAATAAAAAGTAGGTGGTTTAATATCGTGCTCTTTGCACCACTGTGAATCAGAGAGCCACTACTACGGCAATCCATTATTCTTTTCTTCCGGAGTTCAGATTTTAATATAGCTATGAGAAATACCTCCATCTCAATTTCAAATATAAAGTAAAAGACTCTAACTTTATATTCTGTTAGAGCCAATTATATAATACTTTTATTGAGTTGAAAAACTACCTGGTAATTTTACGCTAACAAAAAATACTACTTCTATAATAACTCTTATAGAAAATAAAAGAGCTGCAGTAAAATGATAAATGCAAATCATCCTGCAGCAGCCTTACGCTTCATTTTATATTTGATTATTATAAAATAATAGTTCCCACCCTTAAGTCTTCCTAATAATGAATACTATAATATTTGTTCCAGAAGATTTAAAATAGTACTATTAATTCAATAGATTAAATGAAAAAACTCAAAAAGCTTCTTTGTAAAATCAATAAAACAAGAAAATATATTACTTATATAAAGAGTAGTGGCTATTCGTTGCAGTTTCATTATTCTGGCAAACTATCCCTCACACAAAGCGCCCCCCAGCCAACCTGCGGATTGGGGTACTCTTTAAACCCCGGCAGAGGCCTGGCACCTTTAATTAAATAGGCCTTTACTTTTTCTGCTTGTGTCAAGTTAAGACTAAAAAAAATTGATATATTTTTTGCGTTTGCTGTTCTCAACTCACTAGAAAGCACAGTCTTCCTGCGTTCTCTGGTGAATTGAGAAATTTTTGCTTTTATAATTAAATATATGCAAGAGTGATTGTCCAGTATGATAAGCATTAATCGCTTCTTATCATATTGGATCAATCACACATTTTTAATTTTCTCTACCCCGTGCATCAACTATAGCTAATACTGCTACCATAGTCCGGGAAACATGTAAGTTAGGATTGACGATTTCCATCACAGCACCACATACCACCCTTTCTCGATATGCTATGCTCCAGTGCCACCTGGCTGCCACTTTGTAGCAGTTGTTTCATTATCCATCAAAGCTTTGCAATGCGTATCAATAGCATTACATCCATCTGGTTCGCTCTTTACCTTTCACGTCTTCTATTACGATACCTTGCTTGAACTGTTTTACCAACAGGTACATCACCGCGAATCTACAGATGGATCACGTTTACTTCCAAAGCAAATACTGCTGCTCTGGTTTCAACTAAGTGTGTTTGACTTTTGTTACTTACACTCGATATTCGGTTGTCAAGGTTATTCTCATTCTGGTAACTCGACCTCGAAACCTCCACTCCTGATAAACTTTTAGATAAGATTATGTATTCTTATTTTATATGTTTTAGGCGGTACTAAATACCACTCTGAAAGCCTTTGTACATTTACTGATACCATTTCGCCTGTGAATCGTATAATTGTTTATATAAGCCATCTCGGCTTATTAGTTCTTCATGTGTACCTATATCGTCTATAGTACCGTTATTTAGTACAATAATAGAATCTGCAATTTTAGCAGAACCCAAGCGATGAGTAATAATAACTGCCGTCTTATTTTTCGACAGTTCTGCAAACTGATAATAAATCTTAGTCTCTTCTATCGGATCTATTGCTGCCGTTGGCTCATCTAGCACAATAATACTACCATTTCTATATAAGCCTCTTCCTATTGCAATTCTCTGCCACTGTCCACCGGAAATATCTGTACCACCAAATTCTCTTGCCAACATGGTATCCAAACCTTCTGAAAATGTTCTTCCATCTATTTCAAGATCAACATCATGCAATATGCTGGAAATTTCAGTATCATTATGTTCTTTCTGCATACAACTAATAGAAACGTTATTTCTTAAATTCATCTTATATTTTTGAAAGCTCTGGAATACAGCAGAGCAGTTTCTTGAAATGCTTTCCTGCTTAACTTCTTTTGTATTATTGCCTCCAATATAAACATCGCCCTCTGAAGGTAAGTATAATCCTAACATGAGTTTTGCCAACGTAGACTTACCAGCTCCGTTCGCTCCGACAATAGCAACTGTTTCTCCCTGACGAATAGATAAATCTATATTCTTCAATGAAAATTCATAACTGAATGGGTACTGGAAAGATACTTGATGAAATTCTATACTGTGCTTATCAATAGCTGATTCCTTTCCGCTTTTTTCTGGTAAAGACAGAAAAAAGAACGAATTCACCACTGCTGGTATAGACGCTGATATATCTCCAATATTATTTCCTACATAGTCCATGTAATTAAATGTCTGATCTATAGAAGTTAAAATTGCTACAAATGCTGCGGTTCCTAGGACTCCCTTGTGCAAACAATAATACATGATTACTAAAATAACAATATATGCAAACAAGCTAAATAATCGGATTCCTAACTCAACCATAGAACTCCTTCGTTCCGCTTTCCAGGATTCCTTCCTAAACATCAGCAACGCTGCTTCATATAATGTCCGAAAGAAATAAACAGCTCCCAGTAACCGAGTCTCTTTCGTATACTCCCTATCCATAATGCATCTTCTATAATAATTCATTAGTCTCCTCGTTGGAGCTACTGAGTCTTCAAACTTAGCATAATATTTTGAGCGAGCATACTGCCCCCCCAATGTCGGTAACAAAAGGGCTAAAACACCTATGCAAAGTACTGGATGAATAAAGTATGTATAAACAGCGAAAAACAAGAAATATGGAATATAATATGAGCAAAGAGTAATTAAAATTCTTACAGCCGTTGCGGATTGTTCCACTCCTTGGTAAGCTTTATTAATACAGTTCAACATTTTAATATCCTCATAGCAGATTGTATCAATATTTGCTGCCTTTTGGTTCACTCTTCGTCCTAAGTTACCCCCTAAGCGGATGCCTAAGTCTTCCATCATTACATCAGAAATTCCCTGCACTAATAATGTAAAAAGAATAAAAATCCCCCAGAAAACGCCTAAGCCAAGTGCAATTCGTAAGTTATTATTCGAAGCTGATTCTACTGCTTCAAAAAAATATTGTTTTATAAGAACATTAACACTAGAAGCCAAACCAGATACTGCACATACTACTACCGAAAGCCATACATACTTACTGTGATTTTTCCAAAGCAGGCTTAATAATTCTCTAAATGCAAAAAATATTGTATTTGCTTTCTTCTCTATCACTTGTACCATCCTCTCTGACTCTCATACATATCTGCATATAAACCGTTTTTTATCATTAGCTCCTGATGGCTTCCCTCTTCAACGATCTTTCCGCTATCAAGAACAAAAATCTTATCTGCAAGTTTCGTTGATCCTAATCTATGACTTATAAATATTGTTGTTTTGCCTCTCCCAACATCCCCATACTCTTCATACATCTTACTTTCACTTATAGGGTCTAACGCTGCGGTAGGCTCATCCAGGATTAGGACAGGGGCTTTACTTATAATAGCTCTGGCCATGGCCAATTTTTGCCATTGACCGCCGGAAAAATCAACACCACCATCTAAAATTTTCCCTAACGGTGTTTTAATTCCCAATGGGAGAGTTTTTATTTTATCATAAAGATCTACCTTTTCTAATATATATTTTACCTCAGCGTTTTTATTGTCAGAATTTATGTTATGAATTGCTCCTACCAACACATTTTCTTCTATAGATATGTAATATTTGGAAAAATCTTGATAAACCCCACAGAACATAGCCTTGATTTGACTCTGTGAATATGTTCTTAACTCTTTTCCGTTTATTAATATTTCTCCCTGATAATTATTATATAATGCAGTCATGAGTTTGGTAATAGTAGTTTTTCCTGCTCCATTGGTGCCTACAAATGCATAATGTCCATTATCATGGATTTTAAAACTCACATTTTTTAAAATATCCGTCTTGGCTCCAGGATAACAAAAACATACATTTCTAAATTCTAATTCTTCCAACATAAAAGGTTCTACATCTGGCATTAAATCAACACCTGGTACTTCCTCCAACGATGAAAACTCGCTAAGATCTTTTAAAAATTCACGACACTGGGATAATTGGGATACCGCTTTGGTTAACTCCACACCAACCATATTAACTAAATCATACATACCTGTGGCAAGTGCAACAAACATTCCATAAGAAATTTTGCCCTCCGTGGTAGGAAAAATTAAAGCTATTATAATAAGCCATGATAAGAAAGTAATTGCCGCACTACCGCCTCGGATACTGGATGCCATCTGTATGTTAGCTCTTAATTTAATCTTCCTGGCCTCTTCATATTGACAAAACCATTCTTCATTTATTTTTTCCGAAAATCCAAACAGTGCTCTTTCATTTACGGCTTCTCTCCCTGATAAAACATCGCCTAAATACTGGTATCTCCGCTCATAATCAGCCACTCGTTTGGTTGAATTATAATTCTTTTCACCACTTTTTAGAGATAAGAAAATCAATGGTATACAAGAAATTCCGGTCAGAACACCAATCCACCAAACATTAGTGAAAACTATATACAAAACACCAAATATACGAATGATATACAGCATCAAATTAAATGTCCGCTGCGCCATTAGCCGGACTTGCTCTTCAGGCTTTTTACATACACGATTAATTAAATTCCAGCTATCCTCTTTCTCAATCAGGCTATAGTGCAACTTGGAACATTTATCAGTCAGAGCTTTTCCAAATTGAACAATTGCCATTATTCTTAAATAACTAATAAAAATCTTCCCAACCATAAAAGAAATTCTTCTCCAACCTACACAAATAGCAAGCAGGATAAACCAGAATAGTGTCTCATTCCAAGAACCTTCCAGTCGAATTGCTAAGTCTACAGAATCAATAAATTGTGCTAATACTGATACTTGAAGAACTGCGGCTAATGCTGTCAACATCTTTTGAATACCTAAAGCTACCGTTGAGATAGGGCTGCAGCAAAATGGAATAGTAAGTAAATCATACCACTTGTAATTTTTTTTTAGTTTAAATTTCATTATATTTATCCTTTACTTAAATCTTTTATCTAATTTATTACGAAATACCTCCCAATCGAATTTTGAAACATGTACAATTTTTACGTTCTCACATTTTTCTTCTTTAAATGTTATCCTTGAAGCTAAAATAATTTGATATCGTTCTAAACTTAAGTTACCTTTCATATAAACCTCATTTTTGAACATTTCTTTCCGAAAGAACTAAATTATAAAAACTTAATAGGCTTTAAAATATAAGGTGTATAAGGATAGGTATAACCAATACCTCTTTTACTAACATCGTTAATAAAATATTTTGGAATTTTTTTATCATTCTCATCTTTATGTATCTCCGGAAAATCTATATCCAAATAAACATTATCTTTATCATAGGAACAATCAATTATGTTCCACGGTATGATTATAGTAACAATATTCCCCTCTTTTATTACATTACTTTTTAACTGTAAATAATAATACCCATTAGAGATATCCATTAAATAGAAATTTGAAAAAGTATTTTCCTTTAAGTATATGGCAAATTTATTTATAAATGAATTTAGCGTTTTTCCTTTATTGGATGATGCAATTACTACAGTCACTAATTTCTGTTTTTCAACTAATTCACTAGATATTTTTAATGATAAACCTACATCATTATACTCTATAGTAATATTTCCAATTACTTCAAAATTATAATTATCAGAAATATCGCACCCTCTGATTATTGAGTTACTATGATCTCGCGTTATATTATAGCTATAATAACCATTATAATCTGCATTTAAATAATTACTTTTATTAATAGACCCTATTATATATGACGAAATCTCATTTAAATCCATTTTTAACAAATCTATATTATTATCAAAAATAGTTGCAATAGGATAAAACAAACCTGCTCTCTTTATCTTATATTTTTGATCATCTTCATAAAATGCAAATCTATTAATTACTGATGATAACGATGGATAAACTCTTAATAATGATTCTAAAACAAAATTTAACTCATCTAATGCTATTAATTCTTTTGCTCTTTCATGTAAAATGTTACAGTCTAATTTTTCTCTATTTTTAAAGATTAATAATGCAATATCATGCAATAAAGCAAGATTTATTCTATTATTACCTTCTATTACTCTTTCTCCAGTTATATTCCATCTTACATAGCACCTAAAAAACTCTTTAGTAAAATGCAATATAAGATGTAAAATTCTATCATGTATCTCTAATACTTTGATTTTTATATCATCAATGAACTGCTCTTCACATCTATCAGCTATTTTATTCATCATTTCTACTTTATTATCCAATGTATGAACTAAACTAACATGACAATCCATCTTAATTTTATACATTTTTCCATTATAAAATACTGCTTTTTGAAATTCTGGTAGGTGTATAGAACGGCTTATTATTTCATCATAACAATTTTGTAGTAATTTAGGGGATACTGTTTCTCCGCTTTCCATAACTTTAAATCCCAATTTTCCAAGAATATCCAACGATTCTATAATATCTCGTGGAGCAACAAAAATATCGATATCCTTAGATTTCCTAACTTCAGGATTTAATGTATAGATATCACTTGCTAGGCTTACCCCTTTTAATTGGATAACAATAATATTATTTTGAGAAAATTTTGTTGAAATATTTTTAATCTCTTCTTTAAATAAGTTAAACCTCTGTTTTTGAAGTTTTATATCTTCTTCAATATATGGTAAATTAATACCGTATTTTTTATTAAATTTACTATATAATAATTTTTCTACTTGATACTTCTTTAACATAGGTATAATTTCTTCTTCATTACTTACATCTTTAACTATAAATGCCCATAACTCTTTATCTAATTGATTAGTTAATTCTTCCATCTCTAATATATAAAAGAAATTTATTCTTTTATTTCTCCTTCTGAATTTACTTATTATAATAATCCTGCATTTTCTTAATTATAGCTAACGCTTCATTTACGTTTTTTCCATATAACAATGGAGCATTCAAAATAATTCCTGTTACATCTGAAACTAATATGTTATGTAAATCAAATATGTCACCTCTATAAGGTAAATTATTATCCTTCATTGATGCTAATATATCAGTTGCGATATATATTGGACAGTTATTGTTTTTTGAAATACTTATTATTTTATTTTGAAAATCCGGTAATAAACAAATATCAGATGTAAGCCCAAGGTCTCCTCTACCAACTACAATCCCATTGCCTTCTATACAAATTTGACTTAAATTATTTACACCCTTCTCTGTTTCAATTTTAAATAAGAAATCTATATTTTTATTTAATTTATTTATTACATTTTTTAAGAAATCAATATCTTCTACAAATGAAAACATAATCTTATCTGGATTTGTTTTATTTATGAAATCATACATTTCCCTATTAAATGTTAAATTTATCTGACTTTCGCTACTTATAGATTTTCTGGATATTAGTGTGAATTCATTTAAACACTCAAATTCAATATAATCAGTATGTATTTTTTGAACCCTTAATTTACCTAATCCATCAGCATAATAATAAAATTGATTTTCAATAAAATGGCTATCAAAATTATCTACATTTATATCTCCTAAGCATTCTTCTAGATTTACAGATTTTTTACTTAGTTTAATGATCTGATGTTGTTTTACATCTAACATTTTTGAATTGTAAAGATTAATACGTAATTTTTTTTGTGGTATTGGCAAGTCTAAAATAATTTTATTTTTATTACAAAATCCTCTTATATACTCAATAAATTCATAAGCTTTATTCAAATCTGTAATATCATTTAGTTTATCCAAATTAATTCTAAAATCATATATACTATTACTATTGCAAATTTCCAAGACACTTTCGGCAGGTTCTATTCCCCTAGCTAAAGCTAACGTTGCTATTATTTTCATTGTTTATCTCCTCTTATCCCAAATTAATTATATTAATATATATTAATTATAATTATCTGCATCATTGATAAGACTCCATTTATTGATATTTCTATTCCAATTATTTATTGAATCTTGAAGTCTATTATCATATGTATCATTTATAAGACCATCTTTCAAATTATCCCTAATTTCTTTTATCATATTATTCATTATATTTTGCCAGAAATTCATAGAGTTTATAATAACATTATTAATGTCCATGCCTGCAAGTTCTTTCATCTTAATAAACTTGTCAGTAATTCCCTCATTTTCCAGATAAGCTAAAAGATAATAATCCTCAGTATCCTCTTTTTCTAAATTGTAAATCAAAAATCTTAACAAGTACTGACTCATCTCTCTATATCTAATCATAAAGCCATACAATCTTTTTCTTATTTCATTATTTTCTACTTTATATAGGCTTTTTAATGTATACATTATACTAAAATTTGAATCAATCCATTTTTGACAATATACACTTAAAGCTCCAATCCTGTTATCTACATATTTAACAATATATCTTCCCATGTTAGCATCAGGTGCATAATTATTTAATACAAAAGTTTTTTTGGTTCTATCTTCTATATTTTTAACCATTTTTATATAAGGAGATCCAACCAATATTTCAAGCGATGCCAGCATGTAAGATACTACCGTATATATTGGTCTGTTTAAGGAGTTTTGCTTTATGAAGTTTGGGTCATAAACTAATTTATTAAGTAAGTCATCATAAGAAATTGTACTTAAGTCAATAGGCTTTAGTATGGCATCTGTTCTTTCAAGAAATTCTAAATTTTCTTTTAAATCATTAAACCCATCCATCAAAGGATCGAACATAACGAAACCTATTCTTATATTAATTCCTAAAGCAGTCAGAATTCTTAAGGCAATTACATTTTGTTCAATAGTTGTTCCTTTCCCATATCTAACCAATTGAGAAGAGCAGCCAGATTCAACTCCGACAAATAGTCTATCTAATCCAGCTAATTTACACATATGCCACATTTTAATTTTATCAACGTTCCAATCCACAGTACGTTTATGATCATACACTGAATCAGCTCTTGCTGATGTATCAAACTTTAACTTAATTCCATTATTAATGATACCCTCACAAATTTTAATTACACGATTAGTTTCCATACTATTAGGCAATTCTCCAATAAATTCTTCATCTGCTAAATATATATGTGGTTTAATTCCTAATGCATTACCAGCAATTGTCAACTTATAAATTTGATCCAATGTTTGTTCAGATGTCATATATCTCCAATTGCTTAATTTATGCTGCCTAGGACAAAAGGTACATTTGGAATAATCGCACCCCCTACTAGTTTCTAATGTCAAAGCACCTTTAAGTTTTGAAATATCCTTTAGTGTATCCAAAGCTGGTAAAGGAACTTCTTTTAAATCAATTGCTGTCTTATCATTCTTATGATATATACCAGTATTAACTTCCTTGTATATTATTCCATCAATTTCTTTAATATTTATTTTATTTTTTATATACTTTATTAGATGTGGAAAAGTAACTTCTCCTTCCCCATACGAAACAATGATTTGAGGAAATTTTTCTATAAAGTCTTCTGGATAAAGAGATGGTATTATATTTCCAATTACAATAAACGCATTTTTATTATCTTCATACAGTTTTTCAATTAATTTTATAGCAAGTTTCTTTTGTCCAAAACTTATAGATAGCCCTATAATATCAGGCTTAATATTTTGGGTTTCTCTGATTATTTCTGAAATTGTAGCTCCGACTTGCATATCAATTATATAAATATCTGCAATTTGCATTTTACGTAAGTACGAAGCAATAACTCCTGTACTCAAATTAAGTCTGGGGATTGGAAAATTCTCTATCACACATAAATTTATTAATAAAATTTTAGGCATATCCAAAATTTCCAGCAATTCATTATCAATTTCAAAGCATTTATAATGAATTGTTTTTTTTATCTTATTAGACCAATTAGGTTTCCATCTATTTAATAATAAATTCTTTTTTAAATCATATATTGGGGACATAGCCAATAAAATATTATCTGATATAATGTATACACATATATTATCTGTCTCTCCTGACATTTGTAATTTATCTATTTTTACATTAAGACTAGATTTTATTATTTTAGATATTTCCTTTACCATATCTTCAGGTTTTAACCAAAATTTTTTTGTTATATTACTTATGTCATTAACCAATTTAATAATGATTTCTTTTTTAATATTATGCAAGTTCATAAGTTTCCTCCCCTAATGTATTTTTATGATTTTAAATACCTAAATTCCGCTTGTAAACTATTATCTAAATTAGACATAAATGTATCAATAAAAAATCTAACATATTCTTTTTCATTATAAATTTGATCCATATCAGCCTTAAAATTTTTATGTGCATTTGTGAATTCTAAGTTTCCCCTCAATAATTCCATTTTGGCTTTACGATACGAATCAATTTTATCAGCTATCTCAATTACCTCTTTTATTTTCTTATCATTCATCTTATTAAATACTTGACCCTGTTTATTTTTCATTTCATCAGGTAATGATTGTAAAATGTATTTTTTACATTCAATTTTTAATTCATCTATAGCATTTTTTATATTATTATTATCATTTTTTATAGGTGCTGGTATATGTGTTAAGATTGAATCAGTATAGTCATGATATAATGCACAAATAACAGCGTCTCCACAGTTTATTTTTGTTTCATTCATATTATTGTAAATCTCGCATAAAAGGTGTGTTATCAACGCGACATCAAAACAATGTTGTGCCACATCTTCCTTATAAATTACATTTGTACCATTCCACCTATAAATATATCTTAATCGGTGCATTAAAGAAAAAAAATCACTATACATATAACCTCTCCTAATTGTAATTGCATATTTTGCAAACGTTTGTAATATTTTACATAATTATATAACAGCAATTACAATTTTGCAATTTTTTTCTTATATTTTAGCAATTTTAACTATATATTTTTAATATTTGTTATATTAAATCTTTTTTTCCTATAATTCGACATTTTACTTTTATTATTTGACTTATATTATTTATTGTTGTATAATTCACAAATATTATAATATTTTAGGAGGACATAATGGGAATATTAATAGGATTAGAGGGCATTGATGCAAGTGGAAAATCTACTGTATCTAAATTATTAGAAAAAAAATTATCAGCAGAAAGTATAAATGCTAAAATGATTCATAAAAAATACACCTCATATGAAGATCTACGTATTTCTAAGTATACAAATATCTTAAAAGATTTGATATGGTATGATTCGGATGACCCTTATCATTTTGTAACGAGTCAAGGTTGGTTATATTTGCACGCTCTTTGGTATACTATATTAACTGAAAATTATATTAATCCTAATTTAAAAAATCATGATGTTTTAATCATTGATGGATGGTTTTATAAAATATATAGTAGATTTTTATTAAAAAGTGATTTTAACACCGATTTATTAAATACAGTATTTAATTCAATAAAAAAATGTGATAAGGTTTTTATGTTAAATGCAGACCCAGAAATTTGTTGGCAAAGAAGGAATAATTTTAGCGTAACAGAAATGGGTGGGTATGACTTTTCTGTAGAGAATCCTCATGATGCGTTTATAAATTACCAAAATAACGTCAAAAGTAAATTATTAGAGATAGGTGAAAAAGAAAAATGGGAAATAATTGATACTAATAATTTTTCAGCCGATGAAACAACAAAAAAATTATCAAATTGCATAAAAGATATATTTAGATAGATTACGAGGAGACCAGCTATGAAAAGTCAACCCTAAATATTTACATTTTCTTTCTGACCAGAAAATGGTTGACCTAAAGCTCCACCAGGGTGCTTTTTGAAAAAAATATATTATCGGTCAGATTGTTATTCTAAGTTAAAAGGGACGTTATCAGTCAGCATTTTATAGATAATGCGAACTAACTTACAGCGCAAAACCTTATCTGTCTTAGTCTTGCGAATGTTGTTTTACACATCATAGATGTCTGAATATGGTTAATGACACAAATCTTGTAGTTTTATGTAAGATGAGAAATTCAACAAGATTGTTGCCGTAATGAGCCCTAGATTCAAGACCTATGATGAGGCTGTCCTGCTCAAGAGAATTGAGTTTGGAAGCCTTCATAGTCATTTGTTAACTTAAATGGCTAAATGAGTATTTCACCATCAGAGGATGATAGATTTAGATGAGATAACCCTTATGAACAGCTAAGATTTAGGCGCATCTAGCTAATCAATGATTCAGATAAAGATGTGGCAATACACTCCTATAAAGTAGTTGAACTACAGAAAAAATCTAAAGTCCATAGCATTTGAATGTATCATAAATCACAATTATAAAGGAAAGGAATTATGATATTGAACTTCTATAAATATCATATAAGTAAAAAATGGAATATAAAAAACTTAAAGAATCATTAGAAGAACTTGTTAAATCCTATTGTCAAAAAGAATGTAATTTTTTTGGATATGAAATATGGACGCATCATATAGTTATTGTCCAGCATTTTGCGGTTATGCTTGCAAAAAAATTGGACGCTAATATTGAAGTAGTAGAAATTGCTTCCCTTTTACACGATTTTGCAAGTATAAAGGATCAAAATATGTATCCTGACCATCATATTCATGGTGCACGTGAAGCAGAAATTATTTTAAAACAATATAATTACCCTACTGATAAAATTAATATGATAAAGCAATGTATAGTTGAACACAGAGGAAGTGTTTTATCACAGCACTCTAGTATCGAATCTGAATGTCTGGCAAGTGCTGATGCCATGTCTCATATAGATCAATTAACGTCATTATTACATCTTGCATATGTAAAAAGAAACATGGGAGTTGTTGAAGGGGCTGATTGGACTTGGAAAAAAATTGAGAGAAGTTGGGCTAAACTTTGTCCCGAAGCGCAAATTATAATTAAAAATAAATACTTATTAGCCAAAGATCTATTAGATCATAATTAAAATTTAAAAATACCTTTTAGCAATATAATACTAATTAGACCTTCATAAATAATGGAAGAAAAATAGGAAAAAGATATGTTGTGAGTATGACAAGAATCTCGAAATCATTTCTAAACAAAAAGATAGAAATGCTCCCGAGATTAAGTTTTAATTCCGATATGAATATTTGAAGACTTTTTCAGTCCCCTCCCTTTTGACAGTATGGGGGATTCTTATTATGCATAAAACACAAGAGATTTTTTGGGGTTATTACTCTGGCAGACTATCCCTAACACAAAGCGCCCCCCATCCAACCTGCGGATTGGGGTACTCTTTAAACCCCGGCAAGGGCTTTGCCCCCTTAATTAAATAGGCCTTTACTTTTTCTGCTTGTGTCAAGTAAGGACTAAAAAAAATTCTTTTACTTTTTCTGTGGTTCTTATCAACTCACCAAAAAGTGTGGTATTCCTTCATTCTCTGGCGAATTGATAATACTTGTTTCTTTACTAAATATATATGCAAGGGGCTGTCGCACTAGCTGATTAAAATCAGCAGTGCGTAGTCCCTTTTTGTAGCTATATTTAGAAAAAAGCAAGGGTAAAGTATATTAGCTCCTTAAAAAAGAGCGTACTTTACCCTTGCTTTCCCTTTTCTGTTTTTTAGTTTTAAATTGTCAAAATCTATGCAATTTTCTTTAATTCAAAAAGATGTTGTCCGGTTTTTTCAGACTGTATCTTGTGATGCAGCTTATTGATATTATGTGCAATTGCAAGGAGTGTACTTTCTGCAAGTACGTTTTGACCTCCCCTGCAAAGATATCTTCGGAAAGACATGTCTTCTTTTGTATCAGCAAAAGAGCCTTCTGCCTGAATGCTACGGTTCATACGAAGCTGGCAGCCTTCCTCACTTAAGATTCGTGTCAAATCTTCTGTTCTTTTTTTCTGAAACAGTTTTGAAACTTCCAGATGTTTGGTCCTTTCTTCCATTGGGATTTTGCTGTTATTGCCTTTAATACAGGAAGTCTTGTATGGACAGCCTTTACAATCTTCACAGCTGTAGAGTGTTTTTTCTCTTTTGTATCCTGTTTTTGTTTTTTCAAATTTAGTTCCGGTTACCCTTAATTCTTTCTGATTTTTGCAGATATACACATCTCTTTCTTCGTCGTAATCCATGTTCTCACGTCGGCTGATATCTGTCTTATATTTTCGGGTTTTTGAAATTTCATAATTCGCAGGTTTGATAAATGCTATTTGTTCATTTTTTTCTATAAACAGATAGTTCTCTTCACTTTCATAGCCTGAATCAGTGCTGAAGATTATAGGCAGGCTTTAACTGTCCATTGAGCATGGCATCTTCTTTCATCCTCATAAAGGTTGCATCGTGATCTGTTTTAGAATAACTGTTTCGTGATCCGCAGTTATAGATTTTTTTATTATATTCTTTCAGTTTATCTATATATCCCTCAATCTGTTCAATGGATTTTTGTAATGGCATTTTTCGTCTGCCAATACCGTGGACAAATTCAATGGATTCTTCACTTTTGATCCGATAAAGTTTCTTCCTCAGCTTCTTTATATGACGCAAAGTAACTTTATTGTCATAAACAACTTTTATCCCATACTGTTCTTCACAGTCGGCGACAAAAGCTGTTAATCTGATTAACAGTTTAGCCTGGTTCTTAGTAACGGCCTTTTTCCATACAAAAGTATATTTGTTTGCATTCGCTTCTATTTTAGTTCCATCAATGAATATGGTTTCACCTGATACTTCTCCGATTTCATAAAGAAAATTTGAAACTTCTGCTAATAACTTTTTTGAAATTGAAGCGAAATGGAGTGTACGGAATCGTGCAATTGTCGCATGATCCGGAGCTTTCGAGTCTTCCAAAAGATACATGAAATTCACATCACGATGACAAGCTTTTTCGATATCCCGTGAAGAATAAATTTTGTTCATGTAAGCATAGAGCATAATCTTTAGCATCTGTCGTGGCGTTGCTGTATTTTTCCGGAACCGGAAATAAGTCGTAAATAAATCTGATAAATTCATCTCCTCAACAAACTGACTTAGCAAACGCACCGAATCATTATCTGGGATTATGTAATCGATATTTAATGGTAGTTTTAATTGATAAAAGCTTTGTGCAAGTGTATAATTTTTATGTAAAATATTTTGTGTGTGCATGCTTATATTTTACACCAATTGCCAGACTTTTCGAAGTCTGGCAATTGTGTTTTTGCATAAAAAAAGGACTGTACACCAATTACTTAGTGCGACAGCCCCATTTTTAATTTACTCTACCACGTGCATTATCTATTGCTAATACTACTGCCTTAGATCGGGTAACATGTAAGTTAGTATTGATGAGTTCCATCACAGCATTACATATCACCCTTTCTCGATATGCTATGCTCCGGCGCCACCCGGCTGCCACTTTGTAGCAGTTGTTTCATTATCCATCAAAGCTTTGCAATGCGTATCAATAGCATTATATCCATCTGGTTCGCTCTTTACCTGCTATCAACTCAAAAAGTTTCGCATTTCTTTGTTAAGGAATCATTTTATGATTACTTATATTACAATACCTTGCTCAAATTGATTTTTCAACAGGTACATCACCGCAAATCTACAAATGGATCACGTTTGCTTCCAAAACAAGTAATGCTGCTTTGGTTTCAACTAAGTGTGTTTGATTTTTGTTTCTTACACTCGATATGAGGTTTTCAAGGTGCAATTTACTGATCGCTACTCTATCAGATTCTCTTTTGATATTCCGATTTCAGTAATGAGGAATATTCCCCTCTACTTATAAGCCGAAAAAAATAGGGGGTGCGCCAACTTTTTTGCATATTTTTTTATCTTTGTGAAAAGTGCACAAAAATACATAACTGATTTTATTTTTTTTATTTATGTGGTTAAAATCTTCTTACTTGTAAACCATAACCGTCAAAAAAGATAATATATATTAAAAAAGCTAACTTTCTGATATAATTCATTAGTGAAGTATTATATTTTGAGCAATCAAAAAAGAACAATCAGAGAAAAACTCCAGTTACTCTAAATATGATTCTTTACAATAGTACCAACTCACGGAAACGTAGCCAGTAGTGATAAATCTGCTATATGGGATTTGTATGATACACTTTTTTACAAATTCTTTAAGCACTTAAATTTCTAGAACGAAATTTGTGGTATTATTTACCATAAAAGCCGATTTTTTTGTAACACAAATAGCCTCCGTAGGAGACATAAAAAAATAGAAAAGATATATTTGTAAAGAGATGTATCAATAAGAATATTATTCCTGTGCAAAATAGAAGTTATCGGTGTTACTACCTTTTCGAAAGCCACCTGACATTTCTATCACTCGAATGATTTGATACTTGCAACAAGTGAAATCTTTTTACAAAAATGACTTACTACCACAGAATATACCAGCCAGATACCAAGCAGAATAATTGTAAAAATTGTCACCTGCATAATTGGAAAGCGATAATGCAAGCTACCAAACAATCCAATATTATCAAACTGCTTGCATAATGCATACCCTGCTACTGATCCGATTGAGAGGGTAATAAGCAATGTTCCAAGAATATAATAAAGACTTTCCATCCATAACATTTGAAGAAGCTGTTTCCTTGACAAACCAATAGACTTTAAAACCCCATACTCTCTTTGTCTGGTAATAAAATTTGTCATTAGATTATTAATAAAATTTATCACACCGAAAATTCCAATAAAAACAACCAATCCATATAAGGGTTTTTTATAAGCTCCCAAATGTTTTTCCACAAAATTGATTGCATCCAAAAAGCTCTCTATTTTAATATCCTGATTATCTTTGAACAAATTAATAATTAACTCTTCTGTAGCTTCCAAATCTGCAATTTCGGTTCTAACCGAAACTTCATAGTTAAAATTTGTTATTGAACCGTTAATTTCACTTAGTAATTCTTCTGAAATATAAAAATATATTCCTGAATAACCACTCTCCTGCATGTTTAGTGTTCCCGAAACAGTAAATGCTAACTTTTCTCCCTTATCTGTTTCAATTTGTATGATATCACCAACCTTCACATCATAATGGTCAAACTGTTTCAGCATACCTGCACTGTCATCTACCAAAATGCCTTGTTCACTCACTAAAGTATCATAGTCCATAGTTCCACTTAACAAATGATTTTGAAAGCTATTCACATTTTCCTTTGACAAACCCGCTATCTGGTAGTACGGATCAGTATCAATATTAGAATCGTTTGGCAAAAACACATTTGCTACTGTTCCTTTTAGGGCATGTATTTTGGTAACCTTATTATTTTCTGATAATTTATTTAGAACCTCTTCACTGAAAGGATTATTCTTTTGCAATGTCTGAAAATTATTAGGGTATGAATTCTCATTGCCCATCATATTAGGAGACAAGGCTATAGAAAACTCTTTATCTCCAAACGCTTTACGCGCAACATTTTCCTCATCAACAGAATTTAAATATGTAGCAGCTGACATCAACATTACTCCAGTAAATCCAAGCGATAACAATGTCAGTACTGCTTTTTTTCTGTTACGGTAAAAATTAATTCCCGCCAAAGTAAACGGAGATATTTTATGTGAACTTCTCTTTCGTCCTTTTACATTAGTCATGTCTATCGTTGCGGTAACACGAATTGCTTCAATCGGAGCAACACCCGCTGCCATCTTCGCTGGTTTCCCAACTGAAAGTCCAACTGCAATTTCTGTAAAAAAAATTGTTATAACTGCACATTTCAATGAATTTGGCCAATACCATCCTTTCGGTACCAATAAATATCCAATCAATCCGCCAAAAAAGATTCCTGTTGTAATTGCGATTCTTGATAATCTTCCACTCTCTTTTTTTACCAGCTTTTGAATTTGCTTTTTTGTCATACCTATAATACGGAGCCTGCCATACTCCTTTATTTTTCCGACCACAGAAATATAAAAAATACTATATATTACCAAACCACAAGCTAATACAATTAACAAACCAACCGACATTGTTACTGCCATGTCTTGTGAAGAGTTGTCAATCGAATTAAAATAAGATGAACTAAAAGCAATATCCTTTTCCAAAATTCCATACTCCAAAAGACATGAATATATAATCTCTTTTACCTCTGCTAGTTTAAAATGTTCACTGCTTGCGATTCTAATTACTGCTGTATATGGTATCTGTTCCAAATAATATGAGTTTAAGTACATTTCTGATACAAGAATCTCATACATACGAAGGCTGCTGTCATCATTGATTACTCCGCATATTGTATAGGTTTTCTCTTTTCCGTCTTCTAAAGGTAAACTAATCTTCTGGCCAACCTCTACGACAGCTCCTATATGTTCAAGGTATGCTGCCGATACAGCCACTTCATTCTCTTTTTCTGGCAGTCTCCCAGTCAAATTGACCGAACGAAGATAAGTGTCGTCTTCATCACGATATTTTATATTTAACGTATAATCATCAACACGTAAAGAATAGATATCAACTTCAGTACCTACTGATTCAATATTATTATCACTTTTAAGCTGCAAAATAGTATTCATATCTGTCTGAATTACTGCGGCCTGATATCTACCTTGCAGCCAGGTTTTTAGTTCGTGAGATTTCCCAAACGAATAGAGTGCAAGAGAAGTCATAAGACAAACCGTAAAAGTAATCGTTAAAATTACAAAAATATTTTTTCTTTTATCGTTTCTTAAGCTTCTGTCTACAAGTAGATTAATGGAGCGATTCAGCGGATTTCCAGAAAAGCTTTTCATATGTTTCCCTCCACAATACAGCCGTCTTCTATTCGTATAATGCGATCCGCAAATTGTGCAAACTCTATATTATGGGTAATCATGATTAGTGTTTGACAAAACTTCCTGCTACTATCCTTTAGCAGCTCCATAACACTTGCACTGGTTTTACTATCCAGATTCCCGGTTGGCTCATCTGCTAATACGATAGCTGGTTTTGCAATCATTGCACGAGCGATAGCAACTCTCTGCTGCTGTCCACCCGATAACTGATTCGGCATACTGTCCAATTTACTTTCCAGTCCAAGTAGCTGAACTATCTGTTCCATAAACTCAGCATCCACCTCTTTATTATCCAAATATACAGGTAACACAATATTTTCGTATACGTTCAAGATTGGTACAAGATTGTAATTCTGAAAAATAAAACCGATATTGCGACGTCTAAAAAGTGTAAGCTGATCATCATCCATATTAGATAACTTTTCACTCCGTATAGATACGGTTCCAGAAGTCGGGATATCTAGCCCGCCTATCATGTTCAGAAGTGTGGATTTTCCAGACCCAGATGTTCCTACAATAGCAACGAATTCACCTTCTTCTACAGAAAAATTGATATCATCTACAGCTCTTGTGATATTTGGTTCTGTTCCATAATACTTTTTTAACTTTTCCGCTGTTAAAATTGGCATAATTATGATTCCTCCTTAAATTTTTTTAAATTTAGTATTAAAAATGATTTCATACAACAAAAAGGGCATTGATTCCCTGATTGCTCAGCTAATTTTACAATGCCCTATGCCTTACACAGAAACAATTATCTCTACTGCAAAAAATAGTTTCTTTATTTCACTAAGTACAACAATTCATACACTTACTGTTCTGTTGAAAGCCATGCATCATTTGTTCCAAAACAATCATACATGCAGTGAGTTCTTATTACACCACATCCCGATGCATATACATTTACCTCTTCTACTTCCAACCCTTCATTTTTAACATTTCTCGTTTCTTTACCAGTATTTTCTTTCATCGTTTTCACCTCACTTATAAAGAAGTCTCAAGCCATGGAGTCAAATTGATACAATCAACTAGACATCCCTTTCTTGGTTCCCCACACCCTGTTGCATACACATTTACTTCTTCTTCACTAAGTTCCTGTTTTTCCTGTTCTTCCATATTTTTTCTCCTTCCAATCATTTACTTTTTAAAATTTCATTTGCTTCTATTATTATTGCATTTTTTGCATTAGAGATCAGTTTAATTGTACCTTTTCAGTATAATCTTTTTTTATATCCATCAAATACTTTATGTACTCTTCTAATAATAATTTTTTGTTTTCGCCATTTTTGCAAAAAAGTTTGAATTCAATCATTTTCTTCCTAAAATAGCATTCAAAATCATTCTCTTCTGTTGAAGCAGGACATATCCCCCCACAAAGATAACGATAATTGCAATCCTTACATATTTCTTTAGCATCTACACAAAAACTTTTTTTGATATATTCTTTATCCATTAATATATCAAGCGTATTTTCTAACTTATCAACATCATCATTCAAAACATTTCCTATTCTAAATTTATTTTTTTCTAAGCATTGACACATATATATGTGTCCTTCTGGAAAAACTGCTATAACTCTGCCATATGCGCCACAAGAATTTTGAACCTGTATATTTTTTAACATAAAACTGAAAAGTTTTTTTTCTATATAATTCTTTAAATATATATATTGTGCAACATCTAAATTCATTTCCATTTTTTCATATTCTGTTAATATCTGTTGTCGATTATCTTTAGCTCGACCTATAGATGCGACAATATTTATAAGTAATTCTGTATTATACTCTGCCGCAATATCAATTACTTTGTATAAATCTTCCTTATTTTCTCTGTCATATATAAAACTCAATACAACTTCCATTCCTCTTGCTTGAACCATTTTAATATGATTCTTAAGTTCCGTTTCTTTCTCTATGGATTGAAACATGTGCTTTGTACTGAAATCTATTTCATCTACATTATTAGCAATCCCATCTAAAAGCTCATTATCTATATTTAATCCATTGCTCTGTAATATAATAAAACTATCCATTTCATGATGTATCTCTGCTATGATTTCTTGAATTTTCTCTTTTATTAGTGGTTCTCCACCTGTAATAATGATTTTATGTGGGTTATATTTTTTTAGAAAAGGGATAACCTTTTGTCTTACGTCTTCTATTTTAATTTCTTGGTCTAATTTCATATTCTGATTGGCATTAATTGCACAAAAATCACAATTCATATTACATTTACGAGTTACCATTAAATATAATGTATTTATTTTATGCTGTTGACTAACAATTTCATTTTGTAATTCTACCTGTTGTTTCCATATAGGATATATTTTTTTAATGACTGACTTATCTTCAAGATTTTCTGCTATTTTATTACTTACCCCAAGACATACCTTATTAATCGGATCAATTAAAGCAGCCTTATCTTCATTCCATATGATTATAAAATCTGTTAGTTTATTTTTTTCCATCATCTATCCTCCCTTATTTTTAAATTTTCTAACTGTTGACTCGTAAAATTATTTTCAATTAAATTTAAAAAAACTTTGGTCATCCTACACTTAACCTCTACTGGTTCATAAATATTTCTATGTATTTCATAATTTGAAGCCTGGCATCCCCTTGTTTTACATATGCTTTTATACTTACAGTTTATACAGCTTTCTGATAATTTATCTTCTACGTATGCTATTTCTCTAATTCTTTGAATATTTAATCCTTCCATTATGCTCCCTATCTGAAATTCCGGAAGTTCTATACATGTATATATTTTTCCATTCACTGCAACAAACATGCTATTTAGTCCCGCTTTACATGCATAAAAATTGCATGTTGTAAGATACATTTCTAAGTAATGTTCCAATAAATTCCAATAAATTCGCTTTTTTTCTATTTGTACTTGATTTTTATATAAAGCAAAAACATTTACAATCTGTATTCCTAATCCTTTCATTTCATCATTATTCCATGTACAATAATAATCAATTCCTGTTTCAACACGTTCAGCTCCCAAATCTATAAGAAACTGAAAATTTTTCTCAAAATGTTGATAATTATTTTTAGTTACAACATGCGCATAAGAAACTTTTTTATCACTTTCTTTCTCATATTTTCTTAAAAGTTTCAACTTATTAATAATTGTTAAAAAGCTTCCTACATTTTGGTAGTCTTTACGGTTCAAATCATGTACTTCTTGAGATCCATCCAAACTGAGTTTTATCTCAAACTTATCTTTTATAAAGAAATCAATTATTTTTTTTGTCAATAGAGTGCCATTTGTAGTAATACTAAACATATATTTCAAATTCATTTCCATACATCTACTCTTTGTATATGCAACAATTTCATATATTACATTAAAAGCTATCAACGGCTCCCCACCAATAAAATATATTACTAATGTTTTATCATATTGTTTCTGTACTTCGTGAACCGCTATTTCAATTGCCTTTTTTGCTGTATCTATGCTCATAGATGTATTCTTTTTTTCTCCTAAGTAGCAATAAGAACAATTTAAATTGCATTTATTGACTACCTCTAATGATAGTGTATACATATGACTTCCTCCAGGTTTAAATGTAAAATTGATAAATGACAACATTATTACTTTCATAGAATTTCAGTCGCTCTGTTAAACTAAAAAGTGGATATCTTAATACAACTGCAGTTTTTTTATCATGTAAAGCGTATTGTTGAATTGCCTTTTTATATTGCAAGGCATCTTCATAACAATCATGATCGATAAACAATATTTCAAATTGTTTTGTTTTCTTATAAAAATAAGGAAAAATAACTTTTTGTATTTCCCGGCACTCAATTGAATTGGTAACTTCTCGTATAAACTGTTGCTCTTGTAAATTTTCTATACGATTCGTGAAAAACAAACACTTTTCTGTCTTTAATTTTGAATATGGATAGTATGAGTTGAAAATACTCGATGTTAACCTTTTTAAAAATATCTTATAGTTATTTTTGCGTAGACTTAATAGTCCCGTAATCTTAGCGCAACCAAAACTATTTCCTGATATCATCCTTGGTATACCTAAATGATATATCGAAAAAAAATTAGATGAAAAAATGACTTCATTGTTTTTCTCATTATAGTTTACTATTTTACTATTTTCTCTTTTTTCATCGCTACTCACTCCAATAACGAATGGAAAGACTGCAGGATATGTTACTTTTCTTTCTACATTTGAATGTGCAGCAACAATAAGCACTCCGCTTTCCCATACCTTCCGACAAATAATTTCTAACTCATGGTGGAATGTATACTCATTCCCCAAACTTAAATTTATTAAATCTACATCCTGATCCATTAAAATCTGCATCGCATCTATTAGATCCCTTACAGAACATTTCCTATTATTTTTAATAATAGGAACTAAAACTATTTCTGCCTTTGGATTCTCTTTTAAAATAGTAGCACACACAAATTCTCCATGTGTCAGCTGTAGTCCAATTGCATTACTTTCCACCGCATTTACTTTATTACAAATTATTGATATTTTTTTATCTGCAAAAAAAGTATTTAAGAATTTTCCACCAGAATCTATTACCCCTATCTTCAATACTGCTACCTCACCTTTATAATTCCGCTAAATCAATCACCACATCCGCTTCTAAAAGTTCTTCTTGATTATGCGTAGAAAAAATTATTATTTTATCTTTTGATAATTCATGTAATAAGCTATAAAAATTTTTACGGCGCTTTTTATCAATATTTGCTGTCACTTCATCAAATAATAATACTTCTGGGTCCTTTATAATGTTTCTCATAATATCAAGGCGCCTTAACTGTCCTTCTGAAAGATTATATGGTTCTGTTTTTATTTCTGTTTTCCATGTGTCAGTAAATGTATGTACTTCATCATATAAATCTAATTTCTTAGATACTTCTTCTATATTTTCTATTTTTATATCATTATAAAATTTTAAATTTGTTAAAATAGAATCTTTAAAAAACTGAGAGCGCTGCATAACATATCCAACGTTTTTCCAATAATTATTCAAATCGCATTCCGTCAACTCATAATCCTCTATTAGAATTTTTCCACTAGTTGGAGCACTAATTCCTGTTAGAAGTCTAAATAACGTACTTTTTCCCTGTCCGCTTTTTCCATGAATTGCATACAAATTACCTTTTGTAAAAGAAATATTTATATTTTCAAAAACTTTATTTTCGCTTTCTTTGTATGCAAAATCAACATTTAACAATCTAATTCGTGATATTTTTTCAACTTTCTGTCTTTTGCTTTCGTTATCATCATACTCCAATAATATTTTAATATCTCTTAATGATATAATTGCTGTATGAAAATCATTTGTATAATCAGCTATACCAATAATAGGATTCATAATTATTGCTTGGTAACTTAGTAGTGTCATAATTGTTCCTACAGTCATTGTCTCTTTAAAAACTTCTCTTGCACCAACTATCCAAATTATTACTGTTCCCAAAAATTGGACTACTAATACCATTAACACATTAAATGTATATAATAAATTCTGCTTATTGATTTTTTCTTTGTACTCTTGATTTTTATGATAATATTTATCATGCACATATTGGTAACACCGAAAGAGACGGATTACAAACCAATTATTATAAGTATCTGTCAAAATGCTTGTTATATCATTATATCCGTTTAATACTTCTTGACTTACTTTTTGAATCTTTTTTCCCAATATCCTACTTATAAATGGAACACTTATAAGCAGTACTAGAGCAATAATTGCAATCATCCGGTGAATAGATAACATACATGGGAATATAACAATTACAATAGTAATATTGGAAATTAGTGTTATAACACTTGTAATTCCACATTGCTTTATTACTGAAACATCTTTATCTACTTTTAGTAAAATGTCGCTCAACTCAATGTATTCAAAAAATGTTGTTTTTACTGTTGCGAGCTTATCATGGACTCTTTGCCTCATATCAGCAGCTATTTTCTCTGCTATCACGGTACTTATAAAGCGTTGTAGATATATCAAAACATAGTTAGCAATTGTCAATCCCAAAAATAGAGCTAGCACCTTTAGAAACGGACTGAATGCAGCATTGGCTACATTACTCAAATCATCAATGATTTTCCCCTGCAACACAGGTCTAATAAATGAATTCGCTGTATTTATCGCTATAATGCTGATGATACCAAAATACAAAATAATAAGCTTTTTCTTACAGCCATATGTTTTTAAGAAATCAAAATAAATTCTATCTTTTACATTTCGCATCATTTCTCAGCTTTCTTTCTACTTGTTTTCCATAAGTACTTAATTCTAATCCAGATTTTCCAATAAATTCTATAAATTTTCCCAGTTTTTTCTCTACCTCTAGATTATTTTGCTCCAAATAAAATTTTATGAGTTTTTCCACTGCTATATAAAAAATTTGTTCGCACTGGCACTCCGCATCAGATGGAATATTTACTTTTCCTGTGCAAATATAATTCATATATCCACACTTCATTCCATGACAAAAATCACGAATATTGCATTTTTTACACTTTAAGTCTTCTTTATCATAATTTAGAAGTACTAACTCTTTTGCTCTATCAGTATTTATGCCTTCTGAAATGTTACCAATTATAAATTCTTTATTATTGGTAACAAAGGCACATGGATAAATATTTCCATCTGGCATAATTTTATAACTTTGTATTCCTGCATCACACATAGAAAAGCAATTCCCGAAATCACATAAAAAATTAAATATTTTCCCGTCAATCTGATCTATTGAAAAAATATTATTGTTCATATGCTCTTGTATATAGTAATCTAAAATCATTTCTACTTGCTTCTCAAAATCAGTATACACTTCTTTTGTAAACTTTAAATTTACATCCATTATCATACAAATATTATTCAAGTTATTTTCATGCAAAAAACAAATGTTAGAAAACATGCTTGATATTGTATTCTCCACTATTGTCATTCTAACAGAATAGGGCAATTTCTGTTTTTCAATTTCATTTATATTTGCTAATATTTTCTCATAACAGGATATTCCATCCTTTTTCACACGATTTAACTCATGAGTACTTTTGTTCCCATCAAAACTTAATCGAATTGTAAACTCATTATCTTTCATAAATTTGATGAACTGATTATCTATTAAAGATGCATTTGTTGTAATATAATATTTTACTATTCTATCAGAATAATGTTCCTTAATATAATTAACTGCTTGGTAAATTAAATCTTTTCTTAGCAAAGGTTCTCCGCCTAAAAAACTCAGTGACAGTTTCTCCTTATTTTCATAGTTCATAATAAAATCTATTATTTTTAAAAGTATTTCTTCTGTAAGATAGTATTGTTCTTGATAATTTTCATAACAATACCTACATTTAAAATTGCAGTCAGTTGTCATATATAAAGTAAAATTGTTCATACTCTTGCCCTCATTTTCATCGTATGCAAACAATTTTTGCATACTTACTCTACAGTAATTTTGTCTATTCTGTTAGTATAGTTTTTTTTAAATTGTTTGTCAATAACTTAATTTTTGCTGTTACTATTAATATGACAATTTATATTTTAGTTCTCATTTTCATCCAGGCATTTGACAGTTAAATATAATATAAATCCTCGTAAACCGCAGAAATGCGGTATTTTTTTGTCAAATTTTCCTTTTTGTACTATCGCACTTTATCGTACCGTGTTATAATATAGGTACGAGGAGGTATTTATATGAGACTTAAAGTAACAAAATCAAAAAATTCTGCATCTCTTTATATTATAAAATCTATTTATAACCCTAAAACACAGTCAAATACTTCGGTTATTGTAGAAAAACTCGGAACCGAAGCAGAACTCCGCGAAAAGCTAAATGGCGCTGACCCATATGAATGGGCTAAAAAGTATATCGAAAAATTAAATAAACAAGAACAAAAAGATTCCAGAAAGGTATTGCTCCCTTTTTCACAATCGAAATTAATTTCTAAAAATGAACAACGTTCCTTTAATGGCGGATATCTTTTTCTACAACAGCTTTATCATCGGCTTAAACTGGATTGTATCTGCAAGGATATTTCCAGTCGATATAAATTTCAATTTAATCTTGATTCTATTCTTTCAAGACTGATTTATGGCAAAATCATTTTCCCTACTTCAAAACTGGGAACGTTTGAATTATCACAATCCTTTTTAGAAGTACCTGATTTCGAAATTCAGCATATTTACAGAGCTCTTGAAGTAATTGCTGCAGAAACTGACTTTATTCAGGCAGAACTTTATAAAAACAGTCTGGCTATTTCAAAAAGAAACGATAAGATACTTTATTATGATTGCACAAACTATTTCTTTGAAATAGAAGAAGCAGAAGGATTAAAACAATACGGAAAATCAAAACAACATCAACCTTCTCCTATTGTCGAGATAGGGTTGTTCATGGATGGCGATGGCATACCGCTTGCTTTTAACATTCATAGTGGTAATACGAATGAGCAAATAACTCTAAGACCATTGGAGGAACAGATTCTAAGAGACTTTGAACTCTCTAAATTTGTTGTTTGCACAGATGCTGGACTATCTTCATCTGATAATCGTAAATTCAATAACATAAAAGGAAGCGCTTTTATTACAACACAGTCAGTAAAAAAATTAAAAGCCCATCTCAAAAAATGGGCATTAGATTCTACTGGCTGGAGACTTTCAGGCGATCAAACTTCTGCCACTTATAACATTACACAACTTGAAGAATCAAAAGAAATGATAGAAAAATTCAAAAACGCAACATTTTACAAGGAGCGATGGATAAAAGAAGATGCTTTAGAGCAAAAATTAATTGTAACTTTTTCCCTTATATATAGAGATTATCAAAGTCGTATCAGAAATAGTCAGATCGAGAGGGCCGAAAAATTAATTACTACAAGACCAACCGACATAAAGAAAAAGAACCAAAATGATTTTAAGCGATTTATTAAATCAACTGGAGTTACTACCGAAGGGGAAATCGCAGAAAAAACAGTATATGATATAGACCAAGATGCAATAGCAAAAGAAGAAATGTTTGACGGATTTTATGCAGTATGTACCAATTTAGAGGATGATGCTCCCGAAATTGCTAAAATTAATCATAAACGATGGGAAATCGAAGAATGCTTTCGTATTTTAAAAACAGATTCTAAAGCAAGACCCATATATTTAAGGCGAGACAATCGAATAAAAGCACATTTTACAACCTGTTTTCTTGCCCTTACTTTATATAAATATTTAGATAAGGAACTAAAAGAAAATTACACAAGTGATGAACTAATTACCACCTTAAGAAAAATGAATTTTTACTCCGTTTCACACGAAGGATATATTCCAACCTACAAAAGAACGAATTTAACGGATGCGTTACATGAAACATTTGGATTTCGTTCAGATTATGAAATAGTAACAACCAAACAAATGAAAAAAATTTTCAAAGATACAAAAAAATAAAAAAAGTGCGACTTTTTTCAAGAAAGCAAAAGTCTGAAACGCCCATTCCATATGGCTTTCCAGACTTCTATTGTTTCGCAACTGTCAAACGTGAGCGTATACCATAAAAATCCAAAAGCACAAGCTTATTTTGGATTTATTATAGCTACCAATAATAGTATATTAATATTCTCATTAATTTATTCCATTTGAAGATTCTAAATCAACCTTTACCTAAAATGCAAGCTTATTTTATAATTCTATCTGTTCTTTTCCTCTTTCACCTGCATTACCCTTTTATCTTAACTTTTCATTGTTTACTTTTCATAAACAAAAAATTTTTGATTTTTTTGCGCACCCCCTATGTTTTTTCGGCTTATAAGTAGAGGGGTATATTCCTTACGAGCATTTTGAAAACTAACTATTCTGGCAGACTATCCCTCACACAAAGCGCCCCCCAGCCAACCTGCGGATTGGGGTACTCTTTAAACCCCGGCAAGGGCTTTGCCCCCTTAATTAAATAGGCCTTTACTTTTTCCCCATATAAAAATAGATCATTCCCATTTACAATCCCCCATTCCATCAACATAGCACAGCTGCCCGTTACAAATGGTGTTGCCATAGAAGTTCCACTATAGACACCATATCCTCCATTTACTGCCGTCGAGGTAATATCAACACCCGGCGCAACTAAATCCGGTTTTACTAATTTCAGTCTTCGTGTATATCCTCTCCCAGAAAATACGGCATAACTTCCTAATGCAGTATTGTACGCACCAACCGATATTACCCTAGCTGATGTAGAGGGAATTGTCAATGTGATATCCGGAGTTGGCAGCAAAAAATTCGTTCCGCTAGTTAACGCTCTCTCACTTGGAAGCCACATGTCATAACTGCCGTTTACAATTTTTCTAGGCACCAGACTGATCGTCCAAATGCCATCCGCTATATAAGAATCCTTTGGAATAAAATCTAGATAAATTTCCTGAGCTGTACTAAATGGACTAGGTTCCCCATAATACAACAACAATTGAGTGCGTTCCAGTTCAAAACGCTGCGGACCTAAAATCTGCTGCAAGGGTCCAACACTTCTTCCCCCTGGCGATTTAATCATGATATCCATTTCATCTGAATAGGACTTCCAAATTTGAAGATTTAAATTTGTAGTATATTCTGCAACAGAAATTTCCACATTTTCTGTTACTCCTTCTCTCACTACGCCCGATGTGTGACCGGCGGTTGCCCCCTCATTGCCCGTTCCCACACAGATACAGGACTTCCACATATTTGCAGCCAAGTCTATGTAAGTTTCCAACAGAGAGGTTCCATCATGGGATCCATATGTATTGCCAAAACTTAAATTGATAGAAATCGGCATTAAATATTCAAGTGCTTTCTTTATTACATAGTCAATTGCCTGCATTAACTCAGTAGTTCTTGGAAAAGAATCAGGTCTTGGTGTTCCCAGCTTTACAACAATCAGTCTACTTCTTGAGGCTACTCCTCTGAATAAACCATTTGAAGCTCTGCCGTTTCCTGCCGCTATACCAGAGACAGCCGTTCCATGACCACTCAAATCCGTACTTGGCACAATTTGCAATTGCTCTTGCTTACTACCAGCTTTTAAAGCCAAATTAATTTGTTCACTTGTATATTCCGTACCAATTTTATAACCTGTCGGAGGATTCCCGATTATGGTCTGATCCCACAAATATAAAATCCTTGTTGTTCCATCCTGATTTCTAAAATCAGGGTGAGAATAATCAATACCGGAATCAATCACCGCTACTAATATTCCTTCACCGAAAAGATTATATTGTGATGTTTGCAGCGAATTGATACAAGAAGCCGCTCTTCCATTATTTACAGCAAAAAAGAGTCGTTTTGGCTTTTCAATATATTCAATCTGCGGTATCCTTGCCAGTTCATCTATAATACTTTCCTTTACCGTAAGAATTGCATATTGATTCATCAACTTAACCACGTCAATTTCATCCGATTGCAACCAATCAATATCTCCTGTATATTTAATAATTATATCCCATGTATTCTCAATTTCATTATAACCAACATTAAGATTTAAAGATTTTTCTCTTTCTTGATTTGTTGAATCAAGGGCAAGATTTAAGAGATTTTCAATTTTTTGATTATCCATATAAAAACCTTTTTTTACATCATATGCATAAATCATAAAAAAAGCATGGAAAATTTATAATTTCACCACACTTTTTGATCCAATTAAATCACCTCTATTTTAAATACTTTTCTAAATGCAATCGATAATGCTAAAATAACTATTCCTCCCAAAAACGCACATATCAAAAATCCTATACCAAGTTCCACCTGAAAACCATCTTCAATACAAATAAAATTAAACATATTGAAAATTCCCTTTCCCATATTTAAATCCATTTTTTTAGAGAAATCCCAATTAAATAAAGCTACAAAAAATACAATTAATTCAAGAATGAAAGAAATTATGATTCCTCCCATCAATGAAATTATGATTTCTTTTTTCTTCAACATGATCAATCCTTTCCATCCATTCTTTCATTTGCTTCTAAATCTACTTCCACCAGTTCTTTATTCACGCATTGATATCTTTTAGGCACCGTAGTAATGCCATACTCACTCTTAAATTCTCCATACTCATCAACATAAACATCAGATTGTATATCATATTGTTCTAAGAAAGCACAAGCTTGTTCAAAAGTAGACATCACTATAATATTTACCTGCTCTTGCTCGCTTTTCGAGCTTTTACTTAACTGATCCAATTCTTCTTTGCAAGTCGCACAGATTGTTGAAACCACTAAAACATCCTTATCACTTTTATATATAACCTCTTCTTTGTTCTGGTTGATTAGTGTTATTTCCTCATTTTTAGAGAAATAATTACTTCTGCCTAAAACAGATATACCCAACACCAATATGATGAGTATGCCAAAAAGAATTATAATTATTTTTTTATTTTTCGTTATACTCACTCCTTTTTATAATGCAACACTTTAAATATTCCATGATATTTTTACCATCCGTAAACATAGGAAGAAGATTTGATAAATTCAGAAGATGAATCATACAACATACCTTGAGCATAAAAGTATATTGTAATCCCATATCTACTAACAGTAAAATACCAATGACTGCGGCTATCAATAGATTCACCCCCGCACCTGAAGCAGCAATTATTATGTTTTTTTTATAAGAATCTGCTCTACTATATACACTTACTTCTAAGCCTGAAATGATTATTTTATATTCTGCATTACATAAATTACACGCAACGATATGCCCCAGTTCATGCAATGCAATGCTATGTACTGCTAACGCACTTATTAAAATAGCTCCAAGATACTCGTACCAAGCTGCATGATAAGAATATACACAAAGAATTGAATAAAATAAAAATATAAAATATAAGACGAAATATAATTTTTGCAAACAATAAGACTTTAAAAAATCTTTTATCAATCTTTTTTGCAGCTCTAATGGTGACAAACAGTAAAAAAACTTATATTTTAAAATTTTTCTTTCTTTTAATAGGAGCTTACATTTGCTTCCATGCACATTTTTATTTTTGTAGATAAAGTTGATTTCTCCACATCGATTTAGCTCTAGTAAATCCTTTTGTGTATACTTTGTATTTGCACAAATTTCTTCAACACTTCCAAGCGTTTCAGCAGTTTGAGCCTTTTTTATAATATATTGCTTTAACATTTCTCTCCCCATTCACGCTTTACAAGAATAAGCTGCCATATATAAAAAATTACCATTCCTGACAATAGCCAGCCTTTATAGATTCCTTCTGCAAGACTTTCACTTACCAGATTCCCCAAAAAGTAGCTCATGAATGCCTGACTTGCAAAGTAAATACACACAACAGCCATAGTAGCACAAGTCTTCATTGAAACAGAAGCATCCTTTCCCAGTAAAATCTTTCTGACAAATACTGCCAGACTACAAAGCAAAGGTATCGCTGCAATCGGTCCTTCCCAAATACTATCTGGCCGCATTCCTAAAGCATAATAAAACAGATACAGATACAATGAAAATGTTACAATTGAAAAAATTACTTCTACTATGTATAAGATAAAATTATATTTTACAGCATTTCCTTTATAATTCTTCAGTACCTCATAAACATCATAATCCTCAAATTCACAAATAAACGTAGACACTCCCAACACAATAAATAGAATCATCATATAAAATAAAAGCTCGATATAGGAATAAATGTCATCAGTATTCCCCAGTATTTTAGCAGCAATAACACTCCCTGTTAAAATTGATACGATTCCGAGCATCTTTTCAGAATTGTTATGAAAAGTTTTCAATACTAAAATAAAGTAATTATCAAAAATTTTATTATTGAATTTTAATCTTGACTTTGCCTTTTTGCATATGTCATAGCTGTAATCTCGCTCAAAACTGCTTGTGATATATTTACATAAAATCAAAATAACGATTCCAAGCAAGATATGAATACACATTTTCAGATAAGCAAAAATCAACTTTTTCTCAATAAAGGTTGCAATACAATCAATGATTTGATAACTAGGAGTAAACATAATTAAATTAGTACAAAAGCACAAATAGCACACGCCTGCCATGATTCCCAAGGAAATAATAAGAATCAGTTCTTCAATCATAAAAGCTGATAATAATTTCAATTTGTAAATAAGAATATATTTCATAATGCTAAGTAACATTTGAACCAGATAAGCAAGTGACAGTAAATAGATATATAGAGTAAGTATAATCCCCACCTGAAAAAGTATACTAATCTCATATAGAGAAATAACTTTCCAAAATATAGGTAATGTACAAACGATAATAAATGCTATATTTAAAAAACTCTCCGCTAAAGAAAAACTATGGACAGTTTCTAACACACCATACCGATTTATCAGCAAAATTTCTGGTATATTTCTTTTCTTTATCGTGTATTTTTTTAATATGATTAAAGTAGCGATTCCACCCAAAACGATATTGTATGCCCTGCTGACTGCCCGATTAATATTTTTTTGCATAATAATTTCATCATTGACTGCCAAATTAATGTTAACAATAAAATAATTTATTCCATATAGCACAGCACCTATCATTATGGCAAATAGTAAGACAGATATCAGTAATATGACAGGATATTTGTGAAAAAGTATTTTTAGATTGTTCTGAAACAAATTCCATTTCAATTTAAAAACCTTGCTAAGCATTTTACTCTTCCTCCATAGATTCGGACTGTACAACTTTGATATAACATTCTTCCAGCTTATTTGAATTCATTTTGTAAAAAAGCTCTTTTTTTTCACCAAAATAAAGCATTTTTCCTTTTCGCAGAATAATTAAACTATCCACTATTTCCTCCAAAACATCAAGCGTATGAGAACAAATCATTACGGTGCAGCCTTCTTTTGAGATATCCTTCAACACCTGTTTTAACAGATGAATTCCTTCCGGATCCAAAGCTGCAAAAGGTTCATCTACAATCAACAGATCAGGTGATATGCTTAAGGCAGATATAATCAGTATTTTCTTTTTCATTCCATTCGAATAATATCGTATCAGTTCATTTTTCTTCTCATACATATCAAATCGCTTCAAATAAAATTCCTTTTTTTCTGTACTATTTACATGATTGATGCTTAAAACAAAATCAATAAATTCCTCACCTGTCAGATTCTCTAATATTGCTCTGTTTTCTGCTACATAGCCTATTTTAATATTATCTTTATCATTTACAGTAATTGTTCCTGTATCGTTTGGACCACTATCTATTATTTTTAGTAATGTTTTAATAAAGGAACTCTTACCTGAACCATTCGCTCCAAGTAAACCAAATATTTCTTTTTGTTTCACCCAGAAGCTTATATCATCCAAAGCCTTAACCTTGCCATAAAACTTTGTAATATGATTTACTTCCAAAAATTTATCCATATTAACCACCTTAATGATTTCTATATTTTACAGAAGCCTATATACACAAGATTTATTTCTTTACAATTTTATAACTCTATTTCTTTTATTAAAAAATATAAGATATGTTTGTTATTTTAAAATACATTTAAATTGAAAGTTTGGTAATCCCATCTTCCAAACTTTTACAACTCCAAAACTCCAGTCAACATTTCCACCTTTTGCCATGCAATAAATAGCAACACCAGCGCCTGCTGTAATACCTAATGCAAGAATAATTGCTGCTGATATAATAAAAATTACAACAGCCTCTCTGCTCTCCATGAATTTTGCCATTCTACATTGTGTATTAATGAATAAGTCATCAATCTTTCTAGTAATCATTAATTCCATTATTTATGCCCCTCCTCAATATCAGTAACAATGTGTATATAGACTATTTCATTATTTTATCACACCTGACTGTATTGTCAATTAATTTTGCCTTATTTTAACATATTGTACATATAATATACTTTATTTGCAAAATATAAAGCTTATTTTTATTAATTTTTTAATTATACGTTATATTTATGTAATTTAATTTTATTGAATTTATTTTTTAAACATTTATTTTAATTATACGACAAATTTTATGCTTTTTTTAACAAATCACTTGCTATACACGTAAAATGTATTGCACAGTGATATTTTCTTAAGCATTCGTGGAATCCAAGCACACGGCATAACAAAAAGCAAGAAATGTTTTATCTCCATTCCTTGCTTTGTATCTACTTCAGTATTTACTTTATATGCTTATTTCATATGTCCTCATAAGTCCATAGGATGCCCTAAAGCATAACCGGCTAAAATTGTAAGCACCATTGTACCAGACATTATGATCATGAACTCCGCCCTTAATCAATACACTGTAACTATCACCTATTTTATTCCCCGCAGCGTTTGCCAGGCCTTTTACAGCCTTTGAAAATCCATCCTGATATGCAATTCCATCTGCATCACCGCAGGTAATGTATAATAATTCCAGCTTATGACCATTTGCGGCTATACTTGATCCCAAATGATCACCATCACTGGAGGTGGGCGCATTAGAAAAAGCTCCCACAAAGGCAAACAAATCAACCATACCGACTACCTCCACTGTGGTGTCAAGTCCGTTACTCCACTTTGGTTCCCTATTCGTATAAGCAGCCGAATCACAACGATACCCACCAAGTCCCAGATTAAGAGATTGCATTCCACCCATAGACAAGCCCCCAATTGCCCTATGTAAACGATTATAGGAGATATCAGCCTCTGTATTATCTGCTATATTTGCATATGTATTAAATTTTGCTTCTATAAATGGTATCAAATCATATCTTAATTCATAATCGAAATAATAAAATCCCAGCATATTTGTTCCATCAATATTAAAAGATGTATCTTCCCAATCATAAGCACTTCTTCCCTCTGTAAATATAACAATCAAAGGTTCTATATCACCGTTTTTAATTAAATTGTCAAACAGATTGCAAATAACATTATATCCATCATGCTTTTCGTTCCCTGCCGACCATTCATATCGGTTCCCACCTACACCATGCAGCAAATATAGTACATTATATTTGGTAGATTTATCGGCTTCATCATAGCCTGCAGGAAGATATACTGCACATTTTTTTATTATTTCCTCCCCTAAAACCGTTTTTCTTCCTGCTTCCTCTTCACTGATGCTTTGATTGGTTACTAGCTGTCTTGATTGATTAATATAGTTTCTTACACTGTAGGAAACCTCTGTCAGCGTCCCCTTTTGCTCTTCACAGACTGCAGCTTTGTAATTTTGCCTAATAGCTGTTGCATGGTTCACGATAACAGTCGCTGATACCTTAGCTAACGATATGTCTAGATCTTTTTCTTCTATTAAATCCAATACAGGATATCCATCGATGTCAAAATGTACCCGACGAATGCCTGCACTTCTTGGCTGGTTTGCACCTGCTCTTGCATGATAGGTATTCCAGTAAGTGCCGTCCTCATCCATTACAAAAGCATTATGCCCTGGACCGTATTCACCTATTACACTTCTTGAAGTCAGGATAGGATAATTTTCTTTCATCCAATTGGCCGGATCTAATAAATCTGCATCCTTATCTGCACTTAACAGACCTACCGTATATGTAGTATCTACCATAGCGCCGGAAAATGTTACAAATATTTTCTTATCTGTTATTAATGCAAATGGTCCTTCCTCAACAAAAGTATGATTATTTTCCCAGCCATATTCCGGTCTTGAAAGTAGAACCGGATCCGTAATCAGCATCCAAGGCTTCCTTGCATCCACCTTTGCAATATACAGCCAAGAGCCTTGATCCACAGGGAAAAATTGTCTTTGTGCCCATATGACATATATACTGCCATTTTGTTCAAAACATGTCATATCAAGAGTAATGCCCGCTTCACCATATAAATAGCTTCCATCTTTTTTCATGACACGCTCTGGCATAATCCAGTCTGTCGCAATCACAGGATTTCCCCCTGTCTTTAGCTTCATGACATGTGACTGTTCCTTTTCAAATGCACCCGGTGTTCCGGCATGAAAAATATATAAATCATCTCCAATAATATGAAACTCTGGTGCCCAGAGCAAATTCCCCAAATGCTCATACATTGTGGTATCCAGTATTTTTACCTCTTTTGCATCCACCAAATCAGGAATATTGTCTGCCTCTCTGATATTTAAGGTATGATTATTGTCTGCATCATTCGTTGCTATAAAATAATATTTTCCCTTCCACTTGCCAATGCAAGGGTCTGCCCGATTAATGGCCACCGGAAATGCATAATGCTCTTGATGAATATTGCCGCAAACAGTATACACTCCTGTTTTGTTCCAATCTATCATAGAAGTATCCCAATCAATACGCTTTTCTGCTCTCGTTCCATCACTATAGACTGCAACAGCTTTTACTTTCTTTAATGAGTCCTCTGAGGAAACCTCTATTTTAGATGGAACTTCTATTTTTATATTTTGGGGTACCGTAAGTCTGTTAATCAAACGATATGCAACTTTCTTTGGAATTTGAATTACATTACCCAAAACAATTCCTTCGATATCGGTAATTGTCTTATCTAAGATAAAGGGCTCAGCCTGCTCTGCCTTGGATATTTTTGTAAATTGCTTTATATCAGTAACAACATTTTGATAATATTTTCCTTCTGTATCACTCCAATGAATGATATATTTCTTTTGACTTACATCATACCTGCATTTCACTTCATTTACATATGTATCATCTTTTAAAGGAATTAGCCCCATCTCTTTATATTGTAAAAAGTCTTCTGTAATAAAAAATAATACACTTCCTTTGCTATGCATCTCCTCCAAACCATCAGCCTCAGTGCGAACTGCAACAACTCCAAAGCTTCCATCTGCCATTGTGAAAATATAAGGATTCTTTAGGCTTTTCGCGTTTAAAGTTCCATCCGGATTGTCTGTTGATTTTGCAAACAATACGCCTGAATTATGATTAAGCTCATTAAAATGAACTCCGTCCTCGCTGTATGCAAGATGCATGCTATAAGCAAGCTTTGGAGAATAAATATCCTCATTTATTGGTAATCTGGTATAACATAGAACATAATACAAATCCTGTTTCATTTCTGTTAGAATCATAAAATCACCTCTACAAAATTATTAATCACTTTGATCTATAAACATTAATTAAATTATATGCTATATTTACACTTTCAAACAATGATTTATACAAGGTATTCACTGACCTATTTTAATATGTACAAGACTTTTATTTACATTTTTCTACAGAAGCTCATTTGCTCTGCTTCGTAACTGAATCTGATATAGTTTGCTCATAATATTTTCTGTCTCCAATCATTCATATTGTCAATGTAAAAAGGACCACTTCCTTAAAATGCTTGAAAAAGCTTTCCTTGGATTTGGTCCTTTTATATTATCTTATTAATTTGTTAATTCAAAAATTGACTTATTTGGATCATATACACCCCATTGATCAATGGATATTCTAAGCTCCTCATGATCCTGCGCATATTCTTGTGGTGTGACATTAAGTTTCCAAGCTTCGGCTGCCTGGTTCAGTGCTGCAACACCGCCCTTCAAGCCCATTGGATGAGCATGCATAGAAGCCCCTGCTCCAATGATAATATCTGGTCCTAAATCATCCATTACCTGTCCAACTAAGCCTGGATGCATACCTGCCGCCGGACTTGGGAATGTTGGTTTTAAACCGTGGAAATCTGATAACAGACTTTGTCCAATTCTTACATAACGTTCTACCAGACTAGGAACTTTGCCATATGAACAGTTATAAACAACCATATCTGCACCTTCTAATCGCATAAATTTTCCATGTATGATATGAGAGGACATTCCTGTCGAACTTCCCATATAGCTTGTTCCACTGTAGCAAGGATGTGCAAGCAATGGTACTTTAATACTGTCATCTTCAGCCAAAGCACTCATTGTACCATAGCCTGTTGCATGAACATTAACCATAAGAGCTTCGACTCCCATGTCAATTGCTTTATGTGCTTTCTCAAACATACGATCCTGACGATCTGTAATATTGGGAATGTAAAGAACCTTTTTACCTGTTTCCTTATAAGCTTTCTCTGCTGCTCGCTGACAAGCTTCAATACGTTTAAACAAAGGAGCATGGATAGGATCTGCTATTAATTCATCATCCTTAACCATATCAACTCCTGATAATGCCAAATTATAAAACTGTCGTTCAATAACATCTATCGGAATACCTGTACAAGGCTTAATCATAGCCAATGTTAACGGACGATCCTGTATTCCAAGACGATCTCTTAGTCCTTGTGTACCAAAGCGTGGTCCTTTGAAGCCGGCTGTAAAGCTCTTTGGAAACTGTAAATCAAGAAGCTTTAAATTATCCATGATTGAAATATTACCAAACACGGTAGATAAAAGCTCTGGTAACTGTTGCCCAAAATTTCTCCACGGAAATGCTATTTGTATCACACAGGTTCTTATTTTATCAGGACAAGTAGCTTCATAACCTGGAACATTAAATACATTGATAACACGTCCGACAAATTTACGGCGAACTTCATCTGTTTCGTCCGGAACTCTAAGCCAGGTTCCCGTTGTCTGTTCCACCGCCATAGCGCCTGCTCTCATCAATACATCCTTTGTTTGCGCTGACATTAGGTAAGTAGCTATAACAAAATCTTCTAAATCAAGTGATTCACTTTGACAAAAAATAATTGGATCATAATTTCTCTTCATAATAATATCTCCTTTAATTGATATGACTTCATACTACATAAATGCATTAATCTATTATCTTCTACTGTCGTCACTTTTTCGGTCAATCTATTTTACTTCTTAAATTAATTCATAAAAGGAACAAATAAATTGGTCACAAACCGGCTTCATTAGATCGCAGTCATTCTTACACACGCCATCATATACCCCGATCACATGAAACCCTGCTTCCTTACATATGATTGCTGCCTGAGGTGAATCTTCAAAAACAGTACATTCATACGGTTCTGCCTGAAATTGTTCTGCACAATACTGAAATATCCTAGGACTGTTCTTATTTGCATTCACATCTGCAATGGTAACAATACTGTCAAATAACTTAGAGATTCCTGTGCGTTCCATTGCAGGCATTACAAAGTCCCGTTCCATCGCAGTTGCCAGACATATTTTAGTTCCTTCTTTTTGAAGCTTAGAAATATATTCATAGGCATAAGCCTTGAGCGGAATAACCTCGTGATAGTTTCTGCCCATTTTGGTTCTCCAGTCTGTAACTATTTCACTCTGCTCCTCGTTTAGGGAAAACCTTTCTTTAAACAACTTCGCCGCGCCAGAAATACCTAATGGTTTTACAATGCTTAAAATATTCTCAGGCGGTGTAATATTGCGTTTTCTTAAATAGTCATCAATGATTTTTTCCCAATAGCAAGCAGATTCAAATATTGTTCCGTCAAAATCAAATATTGCTAATTTCATTTTTGCTTCTCCTCATACCATTGTCTGAACAGAATGGAAATGTAGCCAAGAAACAGGCCAAAAAATGCATATAGGGCAACGATAACTGCTACATTTATAAAGTTGGCATTTGGCACATATGTAATGATTCCAAAATAGATGCCGGCCGAGATAAACATTGGAGGCAATAAATTAAACAGCTCTACCCTTTCCAGACTTAAAAATATAACACAGCCAACCAATAGAGCAAACGGCATGGAAAAGCTGCCAAGCATAGGAGTTACAAACTGCCCCAACAATATCATAAATATTGCTGCTACAATTCCTGTAATATAATTCAAATAGGACTTTAAGCCACCTTTCATATTACAGCCTGCGAAGAAATAAACTGCCCAAGCCTGAAAAGATATCCATGCAAAACCAGAGTTCCCATCAGGTGAAAGAATCGGCGATAAGCTTTGATCCACTAACTGTAAAATAAATGCTAAAACACCAATTGAAAACGGAATTACGATAAATTTATGAAATTTCATTATAATTTCCTCCTTGATTTACTGGTTTAATTTGGCAAGTGATAAAAAAGCATCTTTCATATTTTCCTTAAGCAGTTTTTGCTGAATGGCAAAAATATTTTGATAATTCTTTGTATTTTGAATATTGGGTGTAAAGGTATCTCTTGCTTCAATCCATTTTGAAATTGCATCCTTTAAATCCTTAATATCTCCTACTGCATAGGCTGCCAATGCAATATTTGACATCACTGCTCCTTCTTTACGTTTTAGAGTAAAAACATTAGCCTCCAAAACATCTGCTTTAATCTGATTCCATAAGTTACTCTTACTTCCGCCTTCTGTTATAATAATTTTATCAACACTGATTCCATTCTCTCTTAAACTGTTAACAAGTGACAAATATTCATAAGCTATTGACTCTAAAATTGCACGCCACATTTCTCCTTGATCTGTTTTGGTCGTCATATTCAAAAAGCATCCGCTGGCGTTTTCTAAATCACCACCGCCACCTTGAAGATATGGGAAGAATAACGTTCCATTTGAGCCTACCGATACTTTCTGCGCCAATTCCTGTATTTCATCGTAGAAAGAGTTGTCTCCTTCACGCCCACAAATATTATCGCGAAACCAGCGTAAGGATAAGCCGCCTGTTCGAATATAACCCCAGTAAAAATAAGTATCTGGTAATGTACCAATTGAGAATAACAAATCTGAATTTTTGCTAAGTTCTAAATTAATTCCATCTACCATTATCGTAAACATAGCTGCGGTTCCGGCTACATCCGCTGCCATACCTGTCTCAACAAGTCCACAGCCCAGATTGGACTGCATCGTATCCCCTGCTCCAGCCACAATCGGAATTCCTGCTGGCAGGCCTGTTAAAGAAGCTTCCTCTTCACTTAAAGTACCAACAATATCCCAAGGTTTAACAATTTTGGGTAATAACTCCATCGGAATCTCCAACAGATTCATCTGCTCCTTAGACCAAACTTTTTCCTCTGCCTTATATCCAATCAGCCACCCTGACAAAGTTGCCCAGTCAATAAATGCATCTTTCGCTTTCAAATTTGCAAGACGAGACAATACGTATGGCCCATTATTCATGATTTTAACACCGCTTTGTTTGAATTCCTCATGATTTTTAATCAGCCAGCGAGCCAATAGGGGCGGATAAAATGGTGCTACAGATGCATTTCCACTCTCTTCAATCCAAATAGGCTCTAAATTTTCATTAATCCATTTCGCATCCTGTGCAGTACGTGAATCCAGATAAGGAATATATGGTGTTATCGCTTTTCCATCCTCATTAACACCTACAATTCCACAAATAATTCCGTCACCGCATATGGCGCGTACATCCTTTGGATCAATACCACTTTTTGTAAGACATGCCTTTATTCCCTTTCTGACTGATTCCAGATAATGGTCTGCGTCCATTTCCGCCCAACCTGCCTTTGGGTAGTTAATATTAGTTGGTATCATTTCTTCTGCTACACAGGTCGTATCTTCGCTGTAAATTGCTGTTTTTGTACTTTGCGTTCCACAATCAAATCCAATATAATATCTTCCCATAAAATACCTCCACTGGTCATTTTAATAACTCTTGTGCAGTAACTAAGTCTGTGCAAAATGCATTTACATATTCCCCTTTTAATGTCGCCTTAATCGCTTCCACCTTATGAATTCCCGTTGCTACTGCAACGACTGATTTACACTTTCTAATCTGGGCGACTTTTATGCCAATAAAAAAATCACTTTGTGTCCCACTAATTTCATTTCCTCCAGCATCGATAAAGGAAGCCCCAATTACCGCCTTAACTCCATGCTCATAAGCCCAGTTAATCTCATCCTTGCTGATAGAACATTTTCCTAACGTGGATTCTGGAGTTGCCTGTCCAATTCCAAGTAGAATCGTATCCAGATGATCATAGCAGTCAAGTACCGGTCTTACTGCAATATTATTCTCGAGTTCTTCTCGTGCTTGCGTATTTCTTATAATCAAAGGTGTATTAAGCAGCATATACTTACTTTTCAGACGACTGGCAAAGCGTTGGCAGCTTTGATTTGCATACCAATTCTCCCCCTCAAAGGATTGACCTGCAACTAATGGTATAAATTGCAAATTCTTACAATTATATATATTACAATATTTGGAACAAGCAGCAACAGTATAGCCTGCAGATATACCGATTACACTACCATTGGACACATAACGAGTAATTAGAAAAGACATATTTTTAGCTAACTTCTCTGAAGCGCATTCACTGTTTACATCCCTTGTATCTACAACCAGCACATCCTCAATATGATAACGTTTCTTCAATTGCTCCGCTGCCTTATCTTCTTCTGAAAATGGGTCATTTATTTGGAATGAAATAATATTTTTTTGCTTTGCTTTAGAAATCAGCTTGCTTACTTGCGGACGAGAAATGAATAGCTGCTTTGCTATCTCATTTTGACTCAAATCTTCTAAGTAATACATTTTACAAATCTTTACTAATAATCTCAACTCATTACTATCCATATTTTTTCCTTTCTATCTGTATTAAGCGCTTATTACTATATATATTATACAAATATAAATAGTAGTTTTCAATACTTCTATACACTTTGAACAAATGTTACACTTTTGTTCTATATCATATCCTATTATGTGCCCCAATGTGACTGATATACATAATTTGAACCTCTTACAGCTAAATTTTAAAAAATAGTTCACATTTCATATCAAATGTTCCAGCAATAACACAAAAAGGTATGGAAAATTTTCATCTTCCATACCTTTTTTCCTCTACCTTTATTATAAAAATATTATTTTAGATTAGCGATATATGCATCCAACTGTTTCTGGATTTCTGTACGAACCTTCTCAATTCCTGCTGCTTCCATCTTCTCTTGATATTCTGCAAGACCCGTTGCCGCATCTGTATAGCCTAGTTCTAACGGCCACCAATACTGCTGATGAGCACTCTGGCATGCTGCGTACTCTGTTTCTATGGAAGAGGTATCAATTGTAAACGCGGAGTATTTTTCAGTACCTTCCCCAGCTACAATAGAGGTTTCAAATCCTTCTTTCATCGTATTGTAATCTGCAGGAGTTCCTACTATGTTACGGTTAAACTCAGTCGTACGTGCCGCCCACATAGTTGACACTGCATAATTATCCGCATCTGTTATTGCATAATCGCCACTGTCATCTAATGTGTATGTCTTGTCTAAGATCCCATAATAGAATGCATCGAAAACTTCCTGATCATTGGTAATTAAATCCCAAAGTGCCAATGCTCTTTCTGGGTTCTTAGAAGTATTTGAGATAACCATTGCATCCTGTGTATATGGCAAATGAGCAATACTCTTCACTAAATTCGAATAGCTATAAGACCATTCTGGATGTATGGTTGAATAGCTTGCATAGTTGTCTACATTATGAGTTCTCACTGCTGCTTTACCATTCTGAGTCTTAGTAGAATCCGTATCAGATAATGCTGATTTTGAGAAAAATCCTTTTTCATTCCATCTTGCCATCATTTCCAAAAACTCATTTGTTTGATCACTTTCATAGTAAGTAAACAACTGTGGATTTTCTTGTGACGAATCAAAGAAAAGGAAATCATTACTAGACCCCTTGCTTGATGAGTAACCCAAACTCCACATCCATGTATCATCCCATTCTGAACCTGCTGAATAGATATCAAGCGGCTCCATTTCAGGTTTGGTTTCTTTTACAATATCGCAATATGTTTCAACATCTTCAAAAGTTTCCATTTTGCCATCCCATTCGCTGCCTTCCATAATATCTGTTCGATAGATAGGCCCATACGCATTGTAAGTGGAAAGCATTGTTGGGATGCAATAGTAATGCCCATCAATCGTTGCCTCCTGCAGGGCTGCTACAGATTGCTTGGAGAAGTTTTTGGGAGCATAGGTTGCCCAAAGCTCGTCCAGACTCATAAATGCACCTTTTCTTGCTAATGAAGCAAAATTTAACCAGCCAGATGTATATGCCATATCAAATTCTTCTCCTGATGAGAACAAAAGCGGATATTTATTTGCGTAATCTGACCATGGAATCCAGTTAAGTTTTAGGGTACAATTTAATTTTTCTTTTATTAATTGATTAAAATTTTCATCTACAGCATCCTGCCCGGCAGGCCTGTCCCCAATTACATACATTACCAGCTCTACTTCTTCAAAAGTGTCTAATTCGCCGGTTTCCTCTGAGCTTTGGGATGAACTTTGATCCGCATTTGATGTATCAATGGAAGAACTACTTGTACCACATCCTCCCAGTATACTGCCCATCATAGTAAGAACCAACCCAAAACACAACATTGCCTTTCTCTTTTTCATATCATATCCTCCTTATACATATGTTTATATCAATTCGATCAGCCTTTTACTGAACCAATTGTGATTCCTTTTACAAAATATTTTTGTACAAATGGATATAGCAGTATAATGGGGCCTGTTGCTACAACGGCCATAGCCATCTTTAAACTGTTTGATGGCAAATTTTGTACCGAAATTCCCGCTTGACTTGCAATTTTTGCTAGTGCCTGTGTCTGCTGTAACATATTATATAACATATATTGTAACGGATATTTTTTATCTGAATTAATATAAAGCATTGCATTGTACCAATCATTCCAATATCCCAAGGCAAGAAATAAACCAATCGTTGCAAGACCCGATTTTAACAGAGGCAAAATAATTCTGAAGAAAATTCTAAATTCACCGGCCCCATCAATCTTGGCTGATTCAATTAGTGCCACCGGGATTGCCGATACGAAGCTTCTCATAATCAGCAGATAGAATACATTAAACATACCTGGTAAAATCAATGCCCACAGGCTGTCCTTCAAGTGCAAATATTGAATATAAAATATGTAAGTACATACCATTCCACCATTAAATAATGTAGTAAAATAAAAGAAAAAAGAAAATGCATTACGATATTTAAAATCTTTACGACTTATGACATAAGATGTCATTGTAATTAGAAAAAGCCCTAATATGGTACCTATTATTGTGATATAAAAAGACACGCCATACGCACGAAAAATTGTAATTGGATTTTTAAAAATCAAACTATATGCTTCCCATGTGAATTCTTTTGGTAGTATTTTGTATCCACTAAAACGAATTGCATGTTCTGAAGTAACCGAGCCTGAAATCATCATAATAAAAGGCAGTATACAAACCAGTGCCATGAATGCTACAAAAACATAGCTTATCACATTAAATACTTTTGTTGAAGTACTCATTTTTATTTGACCTGATTTTACGACCAAGCTGTCAACCATTCCTACATACCTCCCTTTCTCTAGAATAATGCATTGTCTTTATCAATACGTTTTACTACTGCATTTACTATCATAATAATAGCAAAGCATAAAATAGATTGATAAAAAGTTGCTGCCGCTGTCATGCCAAGATTAGAGTTTTGTAACAGCGAACGAAATACATAAGTGTCAATAACATCTGTCGCATTAAACAATTGCCCATTATTTCCAACAATCTGATAAAACATTTCAAAATCTCCTCGAAGGATTCGCCCTACCTGTAAAAGCAACATTGTAATTACGGTAGGCTTAATGCACGGAAGTGTAATATTCTTAATTCTTTGGAAAATATTTGCTCCGTCCACTGCTGCTGCTTCATACGTTTCTGAGTCAACACCTGTAATAGCTGCAATATAAATAACAGAATTGTACCCACACCATTTCCATGCATTAAAGATGGCAATAATAAAAGGCCACACTTTAGGCATAGAGTATACATTTATAGCTTCCAATCCAAATAACTGCAGCACATGATTTAAGACACCTGTTTCATAATTGAATATATTATATATAAATGTGCCAACGATAACCCACGATATAAAATACGGTAAAAAAATAATTGACTGTGTTAATTTTTTAAAGTATTTATGATTAATCTCAGTAATAAAAATAGCCACTAAAATAGCAAGAGCTTGAGACGAGATTAAATTCACTAAGTTGAATACGATTGTATTTCTCGTAATTAACCATCCTGTTCCTGATTGAAACAAATACTTAAAATTATCAAGACCGTTAAATTCACTACCAAATATCCCCAAATTAAAACGGTATTCTTTAAATGCTAAAATCAAGCCAGACATTGGCAAATATGAAAAAATAAGAACGACCAGTACTGCTGGTGCTATCATTACAAATAGAGCGCGGTTCTTTTTAAATTCGTGCCCTAAATTTCTTAAGTGTTTTCCCATTTTCTTTCCCACTCTCTTTCCAATCATAAACTAGGTGACGCATGATATTGTTACAGTCTCTTTTTGTTTGCTTTGATAAAACGCTTCTGTACCAGAAAAGCTAAGCAATTACTAATAAATTTACTATACCGTATCAACAGAAAAATAAGTAGGTATTAAACTTACGATAATAAGGAATATTTTATGTTATTATAAAATACAATATCAAAATTAAGATTTTTTTGTATTATTTTAGAATCATATGACTGCATGTTATAAGAAACGGCTATACCAATATAAAAATATACAAAATTTCTAAAAAACAGCTATTAGTATGAATAAAGGCTTAAGCTGTTTTTATATTATATGTTTTTATATTATATGTTTTTATATTATATGTTCTTATTTTAAATTGTCTTCCAGTTCATTATAAGCCATTATTGGTATACGAATGTGAACAATTGTACCATTTTTAGGTATACTATCATAGGTAATACCATATTTATCACCGTAACAAAGCTTAATTCTAAAATTAATGTTTTTAACACCATAGCCATTATTAGCATCTGAGGAACTATTATTTAAAAGCTGTGATACTTGGCTTTCATCCATTCCTTTTGCATCATCTGCAATATGAATCATAATATCCTCGTCTTCCAATTCAGCACTGATTTTTATATTGCATTCCTTGATTTCAGAATGCTCTGCGATACCATGAATGATGGAATTTTCAACAAAGGGCTGCAATATGATATTTAGACAAGCGTAAGAACGGATTTCATTGGGTACATCTATCATTAGTTTGATTGCGCCGTCAAAATGTACATTCTCAATATTAACATATGCCTCCACATGCTTTAACTCCTCATCGATTAGGATGGCGTTTTTGCCATGATTTAGGCTTAGACGGTAAAACTGGCCCAGATTATGTGCAATATCTACTATTTCCTGTGCACCGTAATCCATTGCACTCCAATTTATCAAATCCAAAGTATTATATAAAAAGTGAGGATTAATCTGTGCTTGTAATGCTTTTAACTCGGCTGACATAACGCTTTTACCGAGTTTATAATGTTCTAGCATCAGACTTCTTAATTTGTCCGTCATATAGTTGAAATTAATAAATATTTCGTCTATCTCATCCCCTGATTGTTCGTATTGAGTATAAATATCTGCATTCAGCTTTCCTTTCTCAAGCGTTTTCATTTTCTGATTCAGCTTTGATAACCGACCTACATAATATCGCGAAAGCAGGATGGAAATAATAATTACCGCTATGGATATTACAATTACTATTGTTAATATCATAAACCATATAAAATTACTTTGCTGTTGAAACTGATCTACAGGAATTAACGAAACAATCTGCCAGTTCGACTCCTCAATCGACTGCCATAAAACATAATAGTTACTATCATCTACGTTCCACTGTGACCATGAGGTTAACTTTGATTTTGGCAAGCAGCCCTTATCATACATGTTTTTAATTGTGCTGTCATCTGATGATACCAGTATTTCTTTATCTTCATCTAAAAGATAAATTAATCCGTTTTTGGTATTATTAGCATTTTTAAGTATCTTTTCAAACTCAGAAACCAGTACCTCGACCTTACAGATATAACTTCTCTTTTCTTGCTGATTGTCCGTCACTTCCATTCTTTTAAAGAGTGATAGATAGGATTTATGTCTGCTCGGATTAGATGGCTCCGACTCATCAATTAATGCAAAATACATTTTTCCATTTGAAATAACTTGCATCATTTCTTCATAGTCCTCTCGACTTTGAAGAGATGATGAAGGATAGAAATAATCATTATTGTTAGAATAAATTAAATAATCCGGAATATACATACCAATTCTGAAAGTAGGATTCGATACTCCTATGTTTTGAAATGCATCTTTTAAATTCCAGAATTCACGATACTGCTCCGCTAAATCTTTATCCTTTGAAAATTCACTTGATGCAAGGATATTTTCTACTTTGCTGTTATCCGATATCATGACGGACGTGTAATACATATTTTCGACATAGTTTAAGATAAAAGCTTTTGCCTGTTCACATGATTGATCTACTAAATAGCGTAATTGATTCTTATAATTTTGAGAGATGACATGATAGCTGACCAGATTTATTAGCATGCAGATTATAATAACCGGTATAGAAAATGCGTATATCATTTTTTTCTGCATTGACAGCTTTTTATAAGCACTGATTAGATTGTCAATCCATTTATTCATACTATTATATTCTCCCTATATTCAGATGGCATCATTCCTGTTTTCTTTTTAAATAGTTTGGCAAAATAATTCGCATCTTCATATCCCACCATATCAGCTATTTGATACAGCTTAAGTCTTGGATTGTTTAATAATTCTTCTGCTTTTTTTAGTCTGATTTCAGTAATATATTGACCAATTGTAACTCCTGTTTTTTTCTTAAAAAGATTACTTAAGTAAGTAGGTGTAAGATACACCACACTAGCTAATATCTGAATGTTAATTTCCTTGTCGGCATAATTTTCTAATATATAATCAATTACATGTTTTACAGCAAAATTATTTTTCTGCTCACATTCATTCTCTTTAAGAATTTGTTTCATATGATTCTTTACATAAGAATGCATTTCTTCTATTGTCTCTACACCATCCAAAAATTTTTCATTTTCCTGCTTTATTCTTCTCTGCTTTTGAAATCCGATTAAATTACGCTCTCTGCCAGATTGAAGGATAATACGATCTAACGTATTATAAATATTTCGTACATTAAAATTCAGTACCACATTCCCATCGATTAACATTTGAAATATGCTTTCTAATATAGATGTACTTCTTTTTATATCTTTATCAAGAAGAGCCTTATGAAACTCATTCTGATGAGCAAGAGGCAAATTTTCCTGATAATAAGAATACGGTTCATTATAAAAAGCATAATTATTCCATCCCTTAAAGGAGAGTAATTGGATGCATTCTAATGCACTTTGATAAGAATCAGAAACCTTTTCTAAGGACTGCACTTCTTTCCCAATTCCCCAAAACCATTCTTCGTCTTCTTTTCGCATATTGGAAAGTGCAGACCAGCAAACAGACATGATTGCTGAATCTTTGCCTATCATTTGATCAGGTCCCGATAATAATAATACAAATAAATCCTTTTTAGCAAAGTCTGTAATATAATGAATTCCAGCCTTTAATAATATATCTGAAATATATTCTTGACATCTGCTGTTAAATTCTGTTGCATTGTATGTCTTATTTTTAGTATGTAAAACCAAGATGCGAAAAGTTGAATCCTGTTCTATTACTTTTCCTTTGTCAGACAGCTTAATCGCCTCAACGATGCTGTCCGTTTCTGCATCCTGTACCCCCAATAACGTATGCAAAAGATTGGTACTTTGTCTCCTTGATCTTTGTACGGATTCTACTGCTTTTTTTATAGCTTCTTGTAATTCAGACATAGAAATTGGTTTTTCCACATAACTGACAGCTTTCAGTTCAATTGCAGCCTTTAAATATGCTTTATCCGAATAACCGCTGATAAAAATAATCTGACTTTCAGGCATGGTTTTTCTAAATGTATGGCAAAGCTGTATCCCATTTATTCCAGGCATCATAATATCTGAAATAATAATATCCGGTTTCAATTCTTTACACATCTGAAAGGCTTCTTCTGCATTTTCAGCAGAAAGTACTAAATTTACACCAAGTTTATTCCACGGTACATGTTTTTCAATACCGTTTCGTATCAGCTTTTCGTCTTCTACAATAATTAAGCGAATCATACTATCCCCCCAATCATCAATTTACCAGTTTCAAACTGTTTTTAATTTGCAACCTCCTTAGTGAATGATACCACTTGCAATCGCATGCTCCGAAATTGTAAACTCTGTTATTTTACCATTCAAACGCAGAATACATGGCAATGGGGTTTTAGTTGCATTCAAAACTATTATAACAATATTGCCATCCGGATTTTTCCATGCTGTTATATCCAATTGGGACGTATATTTTGTATATGCAATTTTTTTTGCACCCGGTTTAATAAAGTGAGTGAAATGCCAGTAATAAGATAGTGACATACGAGTAATCAGCTCTTTTTTATTTTCATCAAAAAGATAAGGTGCATCACAATAATTATTTACATGATTGGGTCCTCCCTGCGTATTTAGCAAAATATTCCAATCATAAAATGCATGCATACCATGATTTAGATTTCCAATCATATCATGCGCCAAGCGAGCCGCATTGAAGCTTTCTGTGGCAGGATCAAATTTACTGAATTCCAGACAGCTTTCAGATAAAATCAATTTTTTATCTGGGAATTTCTCTCTTACCAAATCCAATGCTTCAAAATGATCCCCGCTGTACCAGTGAAAAGCAAGTCCGGTTACCATGCTGTCTGTCTCATCATCAATGATTTCATCTGCTCTTTCAAAGAGACGTTCCTTATTATGATCCCAAATAAATACTTCAACGTCAGCCATCCCATGTTTTTTCAAGGTTGGATATAAAAAATCTTTTAAAAATATTTTTTCTTCCTCAGACGAATATACACAAGAATCCCATGTCTGCACTGCTTTTGGTTCATTTTGGATAGTCATACGTGCAACAACATAACCATTTTTTTGAAAGGTTTCAATGTATTTGCAAAGATACTCCGCCCACATTTGACGGTATTTAGGTTTTAAAGAGCCGCCATTTTTACGCTCTTGATTCGTTTTCATAAATGCTGGCGGTGACCATGCGGATAGCATAATTTTTAATTTCTTTCCTGCTTTTTTCTGTGCTGCATCCAGAAGTGGGATGATATAACGTTGTGTATCTGCAAAAGAAAAAGTATTCAATTCTACGTCCTCTTCCTCCTCTACAGCGGAATATAGATGGGTAGAAAAATCACAACTATCCATAGGAATACGAACAATCTGATAATTCATATTCTGCTCTTCAAAATACATCGACAGCATATTGTTTTTTTGTTCTTCATTCATCTGAGCAAACACATATCCCGATGCATCCGTAATAGCTCCCCCAAATCCTTCCAATGTTTGATACTCAATAGACGGATACAAATTAATCACTTCATTTTCAATTCCTGTATCTTCTGTAAAATTTTTTGATAGTTCACTCCTGATTAGAGTTTCTTTCCCTGCACTTTGAAATAGTTTGATTTCCATTATTCTTCCTCCAATATGATGACATCCCAGTCTTTCAATTCAATTTGACTTCCTCTTTTATATTCTCTTTTACTTATAATATCTCTTACCTCTTCATAAGGACAAATAAAAACACCATCCTTTTCACTATAATGAAACACATAATGTATGATCTTATTCTCTTGGTTCTTACCACTTCGAATAATAATCGGCCAGCAAACTTTTGCTGTATCACATTCTAGCCCAGCATCCTTTAAAGCCTGTCTGTAAATTTCTTTCAAGACAGCCTTATCTGTATAACACGCAATATAGTAGGCAAAGCCATTTTGATATTCAGCGAGGGTGATACCTGCATACTCTTTCCAGTATTTATGGTCATAATAGGCAAGAACCTGCGCTCCATCTGTCTTTACTAATTCAGCAAAATAATTGACCACCTTTCCCTTTAATTTCATCTTTCCTGGTTCTGTAAACTGATTATAGCTCATTTGAAAACATTCCTGTAGAATATGAGGCTGCCTATCAGAATAAACACTTAAGTGCTCATCTGATACAAAAGATTTAAATGAGCTTACCAAAACACCGCCGCTTGCAATAAAATTTTTTAATTTTATTAATGTAACTTCTGATGCACTATAAAGGGCTGGTGTAACAATCATACGGTATTTACTCGTATCGAATGCATTTACATCTACAACGTCACATTCTATATTCATTTCATAAAGGCTGTCATACATCCAACGAACCACATCGTTATAGCTTAATTTAGTGTCTATCGGAAACCATTTTAATGCATTTAAGGACTGGTTATCTATCACAATTGCAACTTTATTTTCCTTTTTTAAATGCAATAATCTACGTCCAACATTGCTCCATTCCTTTCCTAATCTACAAGCCTCTTCATAAGTTGGATTTGTTGCTAAATCATGACTTAGCAAGCCTTTCCAATAGGTTTCATATCCATTGTGGATAGAATGCCAATTCCAATACATAATACCGTCTGCACCACTTGCGAGATGGCTGTATGCATGAATACGAAGCTGGCCAGGATATGGTGTCCAGTTTTTAAAAGCCTGTGCCTGACATTCTAATACATAATAATTTTGGTCTTTTAAGCTACGAATTTCATCTCCGCAAAAAGCAATTTCCGCCCCGGTCAAATAATCCTGTGTCGGATGATAGATATCTGCTCCTGCTATCGTTACCGCTTGAGCGGCTTCATAATGATTGATATCGGGCTGTACTCCATAAGAATATCCATCCTGCGCGATATCGGCACCAAATTTCTTCCACTCAAAATCAAAATTATGCGTTATCAATTGGTCTTCTCGTTTGTATTCTCTTACAATATGTGCCTGCCATTTTAAATATTGTGCTGCCATACTTCTTAAAAAGCGTTCAAATTCACTGGAAAGTCCACCGTTTATACATCCACGCATATCCGGTAAATCATCCCAATCACGAATGGAATTACTCCAATAGGCCAGTCCAAAGGTTTTATTCAGTTGTTTTGTTGTACAAAAGGTATCCATTAAGTATTCTTTAAATTGTTTTTGTACCTCTTCGCTTGCTGTGCCATAGTGCTTTGTTTCATTGTCAATTTGAAACCCTATGACACATGGATGATTTGCAGTATGTAAAACCAATTTCCTAATGATGCGCTCTGCATAAAAACGAAACGTTGCATTCATAATATTCATGCACTGTCTGTGTCCATATCGTTTCTGTCCTTCATTCGTTGTCAACATGATATCTTTATCTTTCTTTTCCAACCAACTAGGAATCGCATAAGTAGGAGTTCCTATAATTGCCATCATTCCTGCTTTCTTTACTGCTTCTAAAACACGATCTATATATGAGAAATCAAACTCTCCATCGATCGGCTCTAATGTACTCCAGGTAGATTCTGCAATTCGTACAACATTCATTCTTGCTTTCTGCATCATATAGATATCTTGTTCCAATCTGTCATATGGCATATATTCCAAATAATATGCTGCTCCAAATAATAATTCCTGATTCATATCCAACACCTTTTTATTGATTTATTACATGGTATCTTTAATGTATTATTATTGATTCATTTTCATAATTTAACGGAAACCATCCAAAATCAACACATCTTCCTAGATCCCAGCTATCCCAGCCAATCCATCCGCTCGTATTTACTGTATCTGTTAATAGCTTATAGCTCCAATAAAAATATCCAGATCCTTTATTCCATGCTTCTAATTGTGCCCTTCCTATTGTTTTGTAGATTTCCATTTTCTGCTCTGACGTTAAGGTTTCTACGGATGCCCCTTCCAAACCATTTAACACAGTTTGTCCGCCTTTGGTATCAAAACCGCATGCAAGAGAGTTGAATAAACACCATTCGCCGCAGATGACTGGAAAGTATTGTTGCATTTCCTCTATGTCTTTAAGGAAATGTTCCTTTATATATTTCAAGTATCCCTCTATCGTCTGCTTACACCCTGCCATTTCCGCCATCATCAGATATTGATGCGTATCTAAAACTACATTCTTATATTTATCTTCCTGCATAAAATCTTTCCATGCTTTTAGTTCAAATCCATCATGAAATACTACATATTTATCCTCTGGCATATGTTTTCGGATTCTTTCATAAGCATCTTTATAAAACTGTCTGATAAACTTATGGCTGATGCCCTTACTGCCTTTTGCCATTTTCAGGTCTACCGGCGGATAGCGTTGCTGCATTCCAAACATTTCCCATATACTTTCCAATGCAGGCTCATTTAGTATTTCAATTCCCCATAACCCTTCACGTGTTTTGTATCTTTCAGCCAGTCTCTCCAAAACTGTCAGTTCAAATTCCACTTCATCGGGATTTTGTGCCCATTTACACACACCACAGATACCTCCGTTATCAGAACCGTTTTGACCCTCCGGCGCTGTGTGCAAATCTATAAGAATTTTCAGCCCATATTTTTCAGCCCAGTTAAATGCCTGATCAAGCTCTCTTATGCAGCCTATAAATGGCTCTCTGTCTCCAAAGATAAAATACGGTACGGGAATACGAACTGCATTCATTCCCCATGATTTAATGGTCACGAAATCACGTTCTGTAATATACTCACTTCTATGAACATTGATTCTTGCCTCATAAACTGCTTTTGATAATTGACGAGGCAGCCAATATTCATCTTCTGCTGTTGTACCATCAAATAATGCAGGACTCATCCATTTTTCCAACACAAGCCAATTTCCAAGGTTAACGCCTTTTACTTTCATTTCTTTCTCCTTTTTTAAGCATTATTTCTGTTTGATTCATTTCATCATTGCCCTTATAATCTACTTACAGTTTAAGATAGGAAGCCAAAATCTTATATCACTTTTTCCAGTTTTTTATCACAATTTCCGTATAATCTGATATACTATTATCAGCTACCTGTAATTATACATAATCTGATTAAATAAATTATGATTCACTTGGAGGGCATCATGAATATCGAATATTTAATGCAGTATATTTCCTATCATCTTCACACAATTGTGAGAACCTATTCCAAAGACAAATTACAGCAAAGTATTTCCTGTGTTCGTACCGTGTCACAAGACGACCTCTTGTTTTCACAATCTGAGATTGAAAACTTTATTTTAGATATTCCCCCCAATGAATTTCCTTTGCTCTCTTCTATTAACGACAATGTTGTATTTGCAACCGTTACCACACCCCAAAATCTCTTTATTATTGGTCCCTTATACTTGAATACACCTGTTTATATTAAGCATCAATTGTCAGTAACATCTTTTGATCCATCCTATTTGCAACCTGTATTCTCCTGCGAATTTAGTATGTTAGTCGAGGATATGCTGTTGATACACAACCTTTTTCGTACCTATCCACTTGATAGACAGGAATTAATCCGTTTTAACTGTATTGAGAAAATGATTGATAAGAAGATTCAAAAAAACTTTAATGAGCTTCTCTTTCAAAGCCATGAAACCGGACAAAAGCATAATCCTTATGATCAGGAAATTCGAGAGTTTTCCAGTATTGAAAATGGAAGTATGGAACAATTAGAGAAAAGCTGGGCTGAAGATTACATTGGAAATATAGGTACACTTGCTAATAATAAATTACGCAGTCTTAAAAATTTATGTATTGTTGTTATCACTTTGGCAAGCCGTGCCGCCATTCGGGGTGGCGTTAATCCCGAGATTTCTTTTTCTTTAAGTGATATTTATATCAGAAAAGTTGAGGAAGCACAAGATGAAGTAACTTTGAATCATTTAAGCAAGGATGCAGAATATAAATATACTATGATGGTACATGAGATTAAGGAATATCAGGATGGATTTTATAAAAAAGACAAAAATCCCAGAATTGGTAAATGTAAAGATTATATTTATACTCATTTACATGAAAAGATTTTTGCAAAGAACATTGCAGACGAACTCGATATGAATTCTAAGTATCTCTCTGATTTATTTAAACAATGCGAAGGAATCTCTATTTCTGATTTTATACTGAAAGAAAAAATAAACCTGACGAAAAATCTTCTGGTTTACTCTAATTATACTTACATTGAAATTGCAACGTATCTTGGCTTTTCTTCTCAAAGCCATCTTGGAAAGCAATTTAAGAAAATAACTAAAATGACGTTAAAACAATATCGAGATTGTTTTGGAGTGAAAGAATTTATCTAAATCTTTCACTCCGATTTGCATGTTATATACATCCAAACTATTGCATTATTTCAACGGTTGCGCTGGTTCCAAGTCTGCTTGCACCTGCCCGAATCATAGCTTCTGCTGTTTCTTTATCTCGAATACCACCTGAAGCTTTCACTCCCATATTTTCTCCAACTGTTTTTCTCATCAGTTTAACATCTTCTACTGTTGCACCACCTGTACTAAAACCAGTCGAGGTCTTAACGAAATCTGCATTTGCTTTCCCTGCTAATTCGCATGCTTTCACTTTCTCCTCATTGGTTAAAAGACAGGTTTCTATAATCACCTTTAAGATTGCCTTATTCCTGCATGTTTCCTTAACCTTTTTCATATCATCATAAACGATATCATAGTCCTTATCCTTTAAGGCACCTACATTGATTACCATGTCAATCTCTGTCGCACCATCCTCAATGGCTGCCTGCGCTTCAAAGCATTTCGCCCTAGTGGACATCATTCCCAAAGGAAAACCGATTACAGTGCAGACCTTCACCTCACTGCCTTTTAATTTGTTTGCTACAAAGGCTGTATAGTATTGATTTACACATACGGAGGCAAAATCATGCTCAAGCGCTTCCTCACAGATTTTAGAAACCTGTTCTTTCGTCGCATCCGCCTTTAAAATTGTATGGTCAAAATATTTTGGTGTTAACATATTACTCCTTCCAAAGGTATATGCTACCTTTATGCTTTACTTACCTTAAATTTCATTTTCCATTTTCTCTATACTATTTCTTCATTTCATTCACAATGGACTCGATACGCTCATAGAGTGCGGCAGGCTCTGTTCCAATGTCAAACTTACCGTCTTCATAGAGAATTTTACCGTTAACCATTGTCATTTTAACGTTTTGCTTACTGCCACTATATACGATATTTTTAGTTATATTATGAATCGGTCTCATATTAGGCTGGTTTAAATCTAGCATGATGATGTCTGCCGCTTTGTCAACCTCTAACGTATCGCATGTATTAAGGCACATGGCTTTTGCTCCGCCAACCGTTGCCATATACAATACATCATTTCCATCCATAGCCGAAGCATCCATTAAGCTAAGCTTTTGTAAGCCTGTCGCGAGAAACATTTCGCGAAACATATCAAGACAGTTATTGCTTGCAGGACCGTCTGTTCCAATAGCAATGTTAATTCCCATTTGCTGCATGGCAGCAAGCGGTGCGATTCCACTTGCAAGCTTTACATTAGAGCCTGGATTTGTAACCACCGACATCCCATGCTCCTTAAATATATTCATATCCTCATCCGTCATATGAATGCAATGATACCCGCCGCCTCCATATTCAAACATACCAAGACTGTTTAAAAATGCGGTTGGGGTCATGCCGTACCGTTCGATGCAGCCTTGTACCTCCGATTTGCTTTCCGAATTGTGGGTATAAACTGGCGCTTTATATTTCTTTGCGAGTGAAGCTACCCCCTCAAGTCTCTCTCTGTTTGTTGTATACTCTGCATGAAAGCCCAATTGATAGCTGATTAACTGATGATAATGGTTATAGGTGTTATAATACTCCTCCATTTCCTCGACTGACTGTGTAAAATTATTCATCGCACCGACAATAACGGTGCGAAAGCCACAGTCCACAGAAGCCTTGGCAATTGGTTCAGGAGCTAAATACATATCAAAATTAGCTGTAATTCCACTCGTCAGATATTCCATGATAGCAAGCTTGCTAAAATCATAGATATACTCAGGCTTTAGTTTCGCTTCCATAGGAAATACCTGATACTTCAGCCAGTCAAGAAGAGGCAAATCATCTGCATAAGACCTTAAAAAGGTCATTCCTGAATGGGTATGAGCATTCTTAAAGCCCGGCATTAGGAGGTTTTTGCAAGCATCAATTTCCCTGTCCCATACGATATGTTCTGCCAAATGACTTGCTTTTTTTGAAGCTGCACCTATATAAGTGATGCTATGATCCTCTACCCAAAGCTCTCCCTCTACAATATGAAAGGAGTCAGCCATTGTCAGTATTCTGGCATTATAAAATCTTATATTCATACGCTACCTCTATCTGGCACCTTTGTCATACGGAATTCCTTCTGCTCTTGGTGCCTGTGAATTTTTAGATGTAAATACAAGCACAACCAATGTTGTGATATACGGAATCATTTTGTAAATATAGCTTGGAACTCCAAGTGCAGCTAATACCGGTATTCCCGAATAGGATGCTGCTACTGTCTTTAAAAGTCCAAAGAAAAAGGAAGCAAATAAAATACGCATTGGATTCCACTGTCCAAAGATCAAAACAGCAAGTGCAAGAAAACCATATCCTGCAACACTGGCATTAAAATTGGTTGATGTCGGTACGACAAACACTAGCCCGCCAATACCTGCAAAAGCCCCAGAAATTAATACACCTGCATATTGCATTTTATATACATTAATGCCAACCGAATCGGCTGCCTGCGGATGTTCCCCACAAGCTCTAAGTCTTAGCCCAAATCTGGTTTTATATAAAACTATCGTTGATAACACCAGAATCAATATCCCAATATACGTAGTAATATAAGTGTTCTTAAAAAATAAGTCACCAATAATAGGTATATTGCCAAGCACAGGTACAGACTCAATTCTGAATGTATTGTTAAACTGGATTTGCTGTACACCCTGAAGAATTCTTGCAAAAAAAACAGCAAATGCAGGAGCAAATAAGTTAAGTGCAGTACCGCTGATTGTCTGATCCGCTTTCATATTAATGGATGCAAATGCATGCAGTAAGGAAAATAACATACCAGCAACACCAGCTATCACAACAGCAATGAGTAATTGTAGCTGTCCGCTTAGTACACCCTGCGTGAGATTGATAAATAAAATGCTGATAAATCCACCCATAATCATAATACCCTCTAAGGCAATATTAATAATACCGGAGCGTTCAGAGAACATTCCGCCAAGAGCTACTATTAACAGTGGCATTGTAAAAAACATGGTTTGCTGAAAGACTGAAAATACTACATTCATGCTTATTTACCTCCATTTCTTTTCTTATCAAAGCGCTCAATAAACGTTTTAATAATCAGTGCAAATGCACTAAAGTAAATGATAACAGCTACAATAATATCTATGATTTCCGTGGAAAATTCAAATAACTGTAAATAAAAGCCTCCAGCTGTTATGTACGCAATAAACAGACCTGCAAGCAAAATACCAAGCGGGCTTGATAGGCCAAGCAATGCTACGGAAATACCGGTAAAGCCCTCTGATGCAAGTACATCAACTATCTCAATATGCTTTCCTGAACCAGCCAGATATAGCAAACCACCGGCAAGACCTGCAAGTGCTCCTGCTATCGCCATAGATAAAATAATATTTCTCTTTTCATTCATTCCTGCATATTTGCTCGCATCGCGGTTAAAACCAGCCGCCTTTAATTCAAATCCGAAAGCCGTTTTATTAAGAATGAAATGAATAAGCACAACAGCTAAAATAGCAATAAAGAATCCACCATTAATACTTGATTCGGGAAATAATAAATTAAGTCCCATTTTAGGAATTTCAGCGGCCTTGTCCACAGATAAAGATTGATTTCTCAATGAATCAAACAGTGTCTTACTTCCCTTTACAATAAAATTAATCAAGTACATACCAATATAATTCATCATAATACATGCAATTACTACATTTACATTAAAGTACGCATTTAAAACTCCAGGAACGAGTCCCCATAGTGCACCCGCAGCAATACTTGCAAGAACAGCAACCACCCATTGTGCACTGCCTAGAAAATCACCACGGATTCCTACTACAATTGCAGCAAATGCACCTACAATAAACTGCCCCGGCGTTCCAATGTTAAATAATCCTGTTTTAAATGCAAAACCAACAGACAAACCAGTCAATATGATTGGAGTTGCATAATAAAATACTTGACCGATTCCCTTTAACCCATGTGTAAAGGAACCTGTTAATATTGTAAAAAACCCCGGAACAGCCTGAGTAGGATTACTGGCAAGAAGAACAATAAAACCAAATAATAATCCAACAACAATTGCAAAAATTGAGGATAGAAGTCCAACCATATTCTTATGCTTTGCTTCATTCATGATGCTTCACCTCTTCTTTCTTAGAGCCTGCCATGTAAAGGCCTAATTCCTTAATTGTAATCTTCTTTGGATCTAAATCCGCCACTATTTCACCTTCATAAATAACCAATATTCTATCACTTAAATTCATAACTTCATCTAATTCAAGTGAAATAAGCAACACGGCTTTTCCATTGTCTCTTTGCTCCATAATTTGTTTATGAATAAACTCAATTGCACCCACATCCAAGCCACGAGTTGGCTGTACTGCGATTAGAACATCAGGATTCTTATCTATTTCTCTGGCAATAATTGCCTTTTGCTGATTACCGCCTGACATACTTCTGGCACTGGTAATACTGCCTTGTCCACTTCGAATATCATACTTTTCTATCAAATGCTTTGCATATTCATCTATTTTATTAAACTTTAGAAATCCCCGGCTTTGAAAATCTGGCGTGAAATACTGCTGTAGCACCAAATTCTCTCCAAGCGTATAATCAAGTACTAATCCATGTTTGTGTCTATCCTCCGGTATATGAGACATTCCATGCGTATTTTTATAACGAATACTCTTTTTCGTAATGTCCTCGCCATTGAGCAAAATCTTACCCAAATCCATGCCTGAAATCCCTGTAATTGCCTGTACCAGCTCACTTTGACCATTGCCGTCAATCCCTGCTATACAAACTACTTCACCCTTTCTTACTTGAAAGCTTACATGATTCACTATGTTTTTGGTATGCCCTTCTTTTTTCGCTTTTACGGATAGTTCTTTTACCTCTAATACAACTTCGCCCGGCTTTACTTCCTTTTTGTCTATTTTCAAATTAACCTTACGACCAACCATCATCTCAGACATCATTTCCTTGTCTGTATCACTTACTTCAACTGTTCCAATATATTTGCCACGGCGCAATACAGAACACCTGTCTGCAACAGCCTTTATTTCATTCAATTTATGGGTAATAAAAATAATTGACTTTCCCTCTTTTGTCAAATTACGCATGATGTTCATTAATTCGTCAATTTCTTGAGGTGTCAGAACCGCAGTAGGTTCATCAAAAATTAAGATTTCATTATCTCGATACAGCATCTTAAGTATCTCCACACGTTGCTGCATTCCAACTGTAATATCAGAAATAAGTGCATCCGGATCAACAAACAAGTTATACTTTTCACTAAGAGTCATAACCTTTTTCCGTGCTTCCTTCATTTCTATCAAGCCATGCTTTACCGTTTCCATTCCTAAAACTATATTCTGTAGCACTGTAAAATTGTGTACTAGTTTAAAATGCTGATGTACCATTCCAATCCCTAAATCATTGGCGTCAAGAGGACTATTCACTTTTACTTCTTTTCCTTTTACCTTGATCACACCTTTTTCTGGTTGGTATAAACCGAATAAAACACTCATCAGAGTAGACTTTCCTGCACCATTTTCACCCAATAAGGCATGAATTTCACCTGTTTTTATTTGAAGTGTAATATTATCGTTGGCAATAATTCCAGGAAATTCTTTTGTTATATCGAGCATTTCAATAATGTATTCCATATGTTCACCTCAACTATTTTATTTAAAAAGGAGATACTAAAATAGCACCTCCCTTTCATAGTTTCCTAAAATGCTTATTCAAACATTTTCGCTCTAGTATTAATTGCTATTGTTTGAAACATATATTCGTAACCATTCAGTACAATCATAATTACAATTATTCTACAACATCAACTTTAACAATTTTTAAACCTAAAGCATTGATTGCTGTTTTAGCATCACTTTCCGTTGTGTCATTCTTAATTTCAATTTCGCCTGCTGCAAGCTTAGCAAAGATTGCATCATAATCTGCTGTCGTAAAGGTTGTAAATTTGGAAGTTTCCATTGGAAGACCAATACCGTTATTTGCTGCACTAAAGGTAGTTGTTTTACCACCTTGGAATGCATTATCATAGATTGATTTAATTCCATCATATACGGATACGGATAATTTCTTCATTGCTGAAGTTATAACAGTATCTGATTCAGGAGATTGGTCAACGTCAACTCCGATTACTGCTTTACTGTTAGCTTCTGCCGCAGCCATAACAGAGTTACCAACTCCACCACCACAGCCAAAGATTACTTCAGTTCCTGCACCATACCAAGCTGCTGCTAGAGCCTGTACCTCTGGTGTAGCTTCAAAGCCGCCTGTATAGTTGTATGTGATTTCAACAGAAGATAATCCCATTTCATTTGCTGCATATTCAGCACCCTGAACGAAACCGTAACCGTATTTCTTAACTGCAGGTACTGCCATACCACCCATAAAGCCAAGTTTTGTATAGCCTTCCTTGACAGCAGCATAACCAGCTAAAAATCCCGGTTCATCCTCTTGGAATAAAATTGCCATAGTATTTTCGGAAGTCTTATATTCTGAATAGTCTGCATTATGTGGCTCTCCATCTAATAAAATAAATTTAACATCTGGATTCTTGTCCTGTTCATTAAAAACAGCTTCTTCAAATAAATATCCCGGGCAAACAATAATACCTGCTCCGCCTTCAATTGCAAGCTCAATTGTCTCTGCGTATGCATCTGTTGTTTTTTCTGCCGGCTGATAATACTTGTAAGTTTTATTGTTTTCTTTTGCGTATTGAGTTACACCTTCCCAAGCTCCCTGATTAAAGGACTTGTCATCAATGGTTCCAATATCTGTAATCAAAGCAATCTCATAACCCTCTGCTGATGTTTCACCTTGTGCAGTTTTATCCGTTGCAGTATCAGCTGCTGCATCTTTTGTGTCCGTAGTTTCAGTGGTAGTAGAATCTGATGTAGATTCTCCGGTTTTGTTTGAGCTTGTGCATGCTGTTAACGAAGCAATCATACAACCGGCTAAAACTAATGATAAAAGTTTCTTTTTCATAATAATGTTTCCTCCTTAAAATGTGAGTCGATCATCGACATTCTATAAATTAATCTTTAAGCCAATCCATATGACTTAAATTAACTTATCAAAGCTCCTTAATTACTAAGTAACTTATCATCTATGGCATAAAATTGGCTACTTTTAAGTTGCCTCATATCTTAAAAATAGCCTCGCTGCTCTGTACAAATGTTTGTAACTCGTTTCAATTTTCTTTAATTGATTTGATTTTATCATCCGGCAAACATATAGTCAATACTTTTGTTAAAACATGTTACTTTTCTAACATTTTGTTGCATATCGTAAATTATAATGATAGAATATTCAAAAATGAGTAAACTACTTTTATCTTTTAAAAGAAACAGAGGTATTGTTATGAGCAAAAAATACGAACGTATCAATCAATTGGTTAAAATTTTAAAAGAAAATCATGGAGCCTCTGCCAGGGAACTTTCTGACATACTTGAAGTTTCTGAAATGACCATTCGACGAGATTTGAATGAATTAATGATGCAGAAAATTGTATTAAACCAATATGGTGCATTCTTCTTTAACACAGAGCTTACAAATGCAACAGACAAGCTTGATGAAAAATATGCACTTAACTTTGCGGTTACTTCTAACAGCGAGGAAAAAAAACGGATCGGATACTTTGCTGCCTCTTTGGTTCAGGAGAACGATATTTTAATTATAGATACGGGTTCTACAACCGAATACCTCGCAAGAGCACTTTCACCAGATATAAAAGCCACCATACTTTGCTATAATAGAAATATTTTAAATTATCTGGTTGATAAGGTCAATATTTCTATTCTATTTGCAGGCGGCTATTATCACGCAAATACAGAAATGTTTGAAAGTGTACAGGGAATTTCCTTAATTAATCAAACCAGAGCGAATAAAATATTTATTTCAGCCGCCGGGGTTCATGAATCTCTTGGTATCACCTGTGCAAATAATTATGAAATCGCAACAAAACAAGCTATCTTCCAGTCCGGAGTACAAAAAATTCTACTTGTGGATTCCAGTAAATTTTCTGTTATAAAATCCTCCTATTTTGCTGACATTGAAGATTTTGACTGTATTGTGACAGACATCGGTATTAGCAATAGCTGGATTGAATTGATTCGCTCCAAAAATATTCAATTGCATATCGTTTAAAGATACATTTCTAGTATTAGCCTGTTGTTCTATTTTAATTAAAGTAATATAAATTGTTATTTGCTGATTGCGCAAATTTATCAATAGCATTTGGTTGAATTTTATAGTTTACCCTGCGTCCACCTTTTGCTCTACTTCTTTTCTCCAATAGATTTTAAACTGCTCTTCGTCAATTGAATCCACAAAGCGTTTCTTGAAGATTAAAAACTCTTCCAAATCCATTAAAATATGATAGAGCTTAGCCCTGCCCTCAAGTTCCTCTCTGCTTTTTGGAAGTTCCTCTTCTCCCATTTGCTCAAATAACTGATTCAGCTTTTCAATCTGCTCGATTGGATCATTGAGTTCTGTTACATACTCTTTTAAATACATAATATATTCTGCAACAATAGTAGCCTGCTTTGGAATATTTCTTAACTTTTTCATTTCATAGTGAAGATTGTGAAGCACATTAAATTGTTTCGTTCTCATTTCAAAATAATGAATATAATAGCTTGGATGTGAATAAAAGGTATTATTCTGATACTCATATGCCTTTTCAACAAATTCTGCCAAATCCTCTTCCAGGGAAATAATATCATCCCATACATTTCTTCCGACATGCTTGTTAAAAAGATAATTAGCCAACTCATCCAGAATGAACTGCAGTTTCTTCTCAGTATATCTCATATTTTTAGTGATTGCAGCCTTCTGGCTTGTTGCATTTTGGAATAAATTCATGATGATAGCAATCGAGATCCCGATTGCAACGAGTAAAAATTCATTGATAATAAATGAATTACTAAAATCGTGAGTCATTAAGAAATGGGAACCAATCACAGCATTTACTGAAATTGTGCTTTTCCAATTAATCCACTCACATATTAAGACTAATACAAAAATGAACAGTCCGTATGCCATCCATTCCTGATTAATAAATTGAAATATCAACCATAAAACTCCGACTGAAAAAATAAAGGTCAATAGTCTGTAAAAGGATAATTTTAACGTTTCCCATTTTGTAGTCATGATTGTCAGCAGCGTTATGATACCTGCGGAGGCCGCGAATTCTAACTGCATCATATTGGCAATATAAATTGCAATACAACTCCCTATCGAAATTTTTAACGATAAGATTAAAAATTTCTTTGCTCTCAACTTTTTCTTTTTATCCATTCAGTATCCTCTCAAATATTATTTTATAGCAAACCTTGGCAAGCCATATATTTTATTTATATCATATTTTTTTTTACAATACAAACATTTATTCATACTTTTTTAAGTATTATAAAATCCCTGTACCAGAAAAGTATTTCATAGTCAGGGATTTTGGATTAAAGAAGAAAGCAAAACTATTCTCCACTATTTTAAATCAAATAACTGCGTACGGACTAAACCTACCGTATCATAAGTTTTTTCTGTTGTTTTTGTTGATCCATAGCTGTAAATTTCACTTTGAGCTTCTATATAAATAGTAACTGAATTCTTGCCACTTTTCAAATAAGAAGTCGGCACCGTGATTTCATAGGTATGATCCGGACTCAGATTATCTTGTTCCACTTGTGTACTGGTGCCTGCCAGTTTTGTGACAGCAGTAATCGGTGATACCTTCACATTTGTCCCATTTACTGTTATTGTTGTGTCACCGTCAGAATCTTCGTAATAATAATTAGCCAGAATTTTTTTACTTCCCTTAATAAAGTTAATATCATTGACATAAAAGTAAAGAGTTTCCTGTGATTCCAGCACTCCTGCGTTTTCTGTGGCTTCTTCTGTCTCCCATACTTCATCAAATGGAATATAAATATTCTCTAACTCTGCCGAGGAGGAAGACGCACCTTCCAAAATTGAAATCTGCGGCTTTTTTATTCCTGCATTATAGGATGCAATCATGGTATTTACGAATAATTTAGCCTCTGTTTGCTGTGTTATCTTGCTATGACCAACACCAGAATAGGTAATATTCCCTTTATTATAAATGTAGTAATTGTTAATCACATCATTTGGAGATGCATCATAAATGTCGTTGCCTGATTTACCATCACTGATGCAATACCACACAACGATGTCACTTTCCCCATCATTATCATCATCTGCCTCTAAATCTAACTGATAATATTGGGCATGAGTAAGACTTACGGTAAACCCTTTCATATTTCCAAGAATATTATTTAAATAATTATCTTCCAAATTATAAGGATACGTTGTAATCTGCCCTTTATTTACTTCCGTCACCTTCATTGCATCTCCATAAGCACCATTTCCACTATAATTTAATCCCGAATAATTTAAATTATATAAAGAAGTGGTACTTGTGCTTCTTCTGTATCGATTCAGCGTAGAATAGGTATATCCCTGAACCTGGCTTACCGTGCTTGAAAAGTTACTTCTTGGCTGATATGCAACTTCTTTTCCTAATGCTTCTAGTTCTTCTATTACATCATTAGCTGAATTTCCGTCTTTTAACATTTCATTGTCCAAAACGCCAAAACGATCCATACCAACTTCTTCTCTGATGTAAGTATTAAAATTGTATCCCCAGAAAACCCTGTCATCCAATCCGCTTCTGTCAGTTGTATTTACAAAGGAAGTCGTGTCATGCGTAAACAATACACTTTTTCCATTTTGTATAAATTCCAAAATACCTCCAAAACCAGTAACACATCCCCCGCCTCCTGTGTCTACAGAGGCTCCTATGGTATTGTCAATTTCATTAAAGCAGTCAGCGAATCCCACAATCAGCATATCATACTCTTTCAAAATATCCTTATTGGCATCCCATAATTTAGGAAATAAAGCTGTAGTTGTCACTGTAATCTCAATATCTATGTTAAAACGATCTTTCACATCCTGAAACAACGAGATAAATGTTGAATCAGTTTTTAAGTTTAAGGTGCTTCCACTAGCAGAATTAATCTGGAGTACCTTAACCGTAACCTGATCCTTTGTTTCAGGAACAATATGAGAATATCCGCTTTCACTATTACGGATGTAAGCGTTACTGTTTTGTGATACTTCTATTTTCCATGGCAATACACTGTTATAGCCATCCGGCACTGCACGGTTTAGATGATATCGTTTCCCGGTTGATAGATTGGTTTCGTCTGCCTCAGCTCCATTATTATCATAAATCTGAATGTTTTCAATTTCTTCCGTATTCGAATACTTACCATCTGCATTTATATCTATGTATAACTTACATGTATATTTTGCACTGGAAGACACAGCTCCTGCATTGCTGATGGAAAAATAGTAATCCAGAAAATACGCTCCATCCTCATCTGCTGTTAGTTTATAAACCTGATCATTATTATCACTGCCATCATCTACTAACTCCTCAAGATTGATTTCCAGTTTTGGTCTGTTTAAATAAAATGCAAGTAAAGATGTCGTGTTTATAATATTACTTTTTTGAATGACACTTGGTCTTTTTGTAGAGCCCTGTGTCATCTCATTAGCAAATTTATAAAGATAGGAAGAAGTATCAATCTTATTATCATTGATACTTCCGTCGGTATGATAAAAATCATCTGATAAAACAACCGGGTAAGAAGCCATTACATAATCTTTTAACGCATTGTATTTATCCTTTGTAATATCATTTCCTGAGTATCGCATGGCAAAGGTAGTGGCATTTATTTTTCCTGAAGCATTAAGCTCTGTATCAAGCAATCCGGCTAATTCACCTTTTACATTGACAAGATCACCCATGTGATAATAAACCAGTCCATCCATTGTTTCATCATTGAATTTTGTACTTCCATCTGATTTTAAATTCATCCGTCCTGTATTTGTTCCTATGTAAATCAAATCATATATTCCGTTTAAATCTTCAATCTTTCCGATAAATTCTGCTGTTGTTATTTGATCAATTGTAATTGTAGCTTCACTTAATGCTGAGTTTGAAATCCATCCCTTTACCGTATCAGATGTCAACTCATAAGATGCACATGGCTCTATCTCTAAAATTCTAATATTTGTTTTCAGAACTGTCACTCGACGGTAGGCATAATTTATAATATATTTTACACATACTGCTTGTGATATATCTTCTGAAAATAAGGCATAGTTGCCAGTGGTATCTGAAGACCGATATAAGTTTTCACTTTTAATTTCGTTTAATACATCAGAAAAACCTTTTTCAATTTCTTCTGCTGAGAAAGTCTGATGAAATGATTTGTTTATCAATGTTACCTGATTTCGGTCAAAGCTGTAAACGTTGTTGTTCACAAAATGCAAGTCATTATCCGTACTGCTATTTAATATGTTTCTTGCCAAGTTGACGATATTTGTATCTGACATGGCAGAATCTTTGGTAACAGACGCATCTATAATACAAGGAACTGGCAGAGTTGTACTCATGATTAATCCCTCTATCTCTTCTGCCGTCTCTTCGGTAAGATCATTCCCCTCCGATATCGTGTCAAAGACTTTATATTTACTATCTCCATTACTGCCAAAAACTGTATTGACACCTGAAATATAGATCAAATCAAACTCGCTTAAGTCACAAGAATTTACTTCATTTGGTGTCAAAGTTGTGACTTCAATAGAAAACGAGTCAAAATCGTCATCATCAAGATCAAATACATATTTTTTCATCCAGTCCTGATTTGTAAATCCTCCTTTATACCATACTTTTGCTAATGTCACATCAAAAACCGTATCCGCATTTTTATCTTCCACCCAGTCGTAAGCTCCACATCCCGGGGTATAGGTATAAGTAGTAACCAAAAGACTTGAATCTGAAATATTAAAATGACCGCTGCCCACGGTTTCATAGTAAGGCTGCGCCGTATCAAGCACTGCTTTATAATCACCAGTGGGGATGCCTGCTGAATCATATGCATATACACTTTCAGAAACCTGGTAGACATCGCCTGAAAGATTTTCCCCATACACAAAATCTACTTGATAATATATCGTTGATTCTGCTAAACTTCCCTGTGTATTATCTTCTTTGTTTTCTTTGGTATCTGTTGCAATTGCTTCCTTAATCTCTTTTGCGGTTCCTGCATATTCATACTTATCCTCTTCTGACTTCGTATAAATCAGCTCTTCATCCTCCAGACTGGCTATATCCGTGCTGCTTAAGATTTTCTCATTACTTACCTGATAGCCGGCTCCTCCATCTCCTTGCAATTCATATTGGAACTTGATTTTGTAATTATTTTCTCCACTACCGGAATCTTTCTCGTAATATAATATGTTTGGTTCATAGTTACCGTCTCCTGCCGGTGCAAAGGTAAACGTCACTCCCGGTTGATTCCATCCTGAAACATCCTTTGTGTAATTTCCGGTTTTTTCTGGATTTAGACTATAATTTCCTTTTAGCCCTACCTCTGTAACCGGCTCTGTAAAACTATTTTCTTTCCATTCTTCTGACTCTTGTTCCTCAGTTGTCAATGACGTTTTTTCTTCATAAGGAACATAAAGTAATGGTGCTGTCTGATTGCCATCAGAATCTAATGGAATCGTCGATGCAATCGTGGAAAACAAGCCACTGGCGGTAGATGTCTGACTGTCTGTACCGGTTTCTTGATACAAGGAATCCATATAGGCCTTTCGTTCTGCCATGCTTCCTTTTTTCAGCAATTCTTCTTCCCACTTAATCGGTTCCTGTCCTTTTACATAATATCCTAGCTCTGCCATATCTTTAGCTGGTACAATTTCAAGTATTTGAAAAGGTTCGCTAGTTGAAGTTACCTTATGAATCACCTCTTCCACTCCTGGAAGTGTATCTTTAGCAACGGCAACTGTACCTTGTTTAAAAAGAGTAAGGCAGATAACAATTGTCAAAACACATCCTAACATACCGACTATATTTTTCTTTAAAAATATTTTATGATTACGCTTCATCTTCTGCCCTCCTTTTTATCCTAATAGAAAAAGCTTGTTCTCCACTCATTATAAGAACTATTCCAGTAACGTGTGGCACTTAGATTCCAATTTCCATTTCCATCTTTAACATAGATTTCTAACTTCCATCTTTGTATTGAATAATAGCTTACTTTCCCATAACTATATAAAATTGTATCACTATAATAATAGATTCCGCCTTCTTTAATAAAATCCACGCTGTCTGGCGGTGGTGAATAATAGCTAGTATCTTGTATATTTTTATTTTTAATATGAACGGATACAGCGTTACTGGTATCACCGTTTGTCATATAGATAACCACAGTTGCATTGATATTATTATTACTGCTTTTTGCCTTAATCTTAATTCTTCCTGACTCACTTGTTATTCCGAGTCTGTTTAATCCCCCGCTTCCTACTGACCAAGATGGATTACTCGTCATAATTATTCCTACAATTTCATAATATACATAGGTTGTCTGACCAAGTGTGAGGTAAGTACTTAAGGTTTCTGAATAAGTGTCAATACCGAAATTTTTATATCGTATCTTTACTTTTGGTATTGTAAGAGTCAGGGTTGCAGTCACACTTTGTCCATTACTGGTTACCACCACTCCATCTTTTTTCAATATGGCTGTAACTTCAATTTTGTACTCTTTTGTAGTGTCCAGATTCTTATTAACGTATAAGGTATTTGTCAATCCCTGTGTAGCTGCCAAACTGGCATAATCTTCGTCATTGTCTACATTTTTCAGATCATATTCCCACTGTATGGTATATGCATCAGGATTTTTTACTTTAGTCAATTCTGCAGTCAGATTCAATGAAGCATTCCGATAAATTTGTGTGGTTTCTGATTCCGTTTTTAATGCAAGTTCCATTCCTTCTTCTATTGTAAAAGTCATGGTTCCTGCAATCTCATTATTTCTCATGGAACGAGCCTCTACAATAATCTCACTGTCAGTTTCTGCGTCTGCTTCCACACTTAAAAATCCATCTTTCGTAATGCTCGAAGCTGATCCTTGCAAAATACTCCAGCTAACTTCCTGATCATAGGAATTTTCTGCTTCAATATTGGCACCGCTTACGATTGCCTCTAGTTGTATTGTGTCTCCGGAATAAAGATTGGTATTGTTAAAAGTGCCTCCAGAAGTAACTGCCACTGCTACACCACTCACCTGCTTGATTAGTACCTGAGACGTATCAGAAACCTCCGTTCCTGACTGGGTATGTTTTGCAGATGTTTTTACCACGATACTACTTGCCGTTTCATCACTTGCTACCGTTAATACTCCATCCGAGATTGTAGTCTGGCTGCTGGAATTGCCGCTTATTACCCAATTGGCATCCTGACTGGGATATCCTCCTGCCGAATTTGTAACCTGATAAGCAAAAGTCTGTGTGTTGCCCGGCCAAAGAACTACTGTTTTCGGAGTCAGCGTAATTCCATCTGCAAGTGAACCATCTCCTTCTTCTAAGGTTCCATCATAAATTTCATCTGGCTCGGAATTAGCCTTGACCTGATTTCGAAGCGTAATGTTGCTGTATGTACTGTAATTCTTCGTGCCAAGTGTAAAATCTAAATCGATCCTGACCACACGATCGGTTGATAAACGATTTAGATTTACCTGCATACCCGAAATATAATCTGCCATTAATGCAGGCCCGGCCGTCTGACTTAGCGCAATTACTCCGCCTGATTCCACCAGCATATATTTATAATAATAAAGCTTTTTCTCTTCCCTGTTCCATTCTATTTTATAAGCATTGTTCTGGTTATAAATCATGATACTTTTTGTTTTGATATCCTCTTTTGCTATACTTCCTGATGAGTCATCCAAAACGTTCTCGGTTTCTGTTTCACCTTTTCTTTCATATGTAATTCCTTTGTCTGCGTCAATCACCATATCCTGAAGCTGGTTCATCGTTAACTGTGCCTCATATTGAAGATTGATATCAGAATTGGCTTTTTTATAACTGTTCGCTCCCATGACCATAAAGCTTACAATGGAAACTGATACAATCCCTACTATAGCAATGGCAACAATTAATTCGATCAGGGTAAGACCTTTGTTATTTTGAAATCCCATAGAGTTTCTGATTCCTTTCTTCATTTTTTCATATAAAACACTCCTAACCCAGCAGATATCATTGCACATTAATCAATATAATATTTTCCTGTTTCCGGGATTAAGTAAATTGATATTTCTTTTGTTTTCTTTTGTATTTTTATCTGATTGCAATAATCTGTAGTTCCTTCGAGATATTTAAATGCACCTGAACTTCTGTCAAATTTCAGCTTTAAAGTGTTGGTGTTTGATATTACAATTTCATTTCCAAGTGTCGTAACACAGGTGATCGTTAGTCCTGAATTTCCTATTTTATATGGTGTTGTCTCTGATGAAATTGTTACATAATAGTCTTTGTCAGAAGCATCCTGATATAGCTCTAAATCACCACTTACCTTACTCATTGTAGTGATTTTTGCCTGTCCGATATAACCTGCCAGTTTATGTGAACACTCTTTTACATCCGACTGGAAAATCAACCCAATCGATATGACTGTTCCGGCAGATAAAATTGCTATGATTGCAATTACAACAATTAATTCGATTAAGGATAATCCTTTATTATTTTCCATTTTTATTCCTCCGAATTTATTGTTTCGTCCAGTTTTCATTCACAATCAAATCTGAAACCTTGATAAAGTCTTCCTCTAAAATATCAGAGCTGCCAATTCCTGTTCCATTTAAAATATAATTACTTCCATTTACAAAATATTCTATTACCCTTTTGGAATCTTCATCATCAGAAGATGTACATTGCAGGATCTTTGTTAAATCCTCTTCGTTGCTTTGGATGATATTTGCACCTGATTCGATTGTAATTGTTCCTTTTGCTATGACCAGTCCCGTAAAATTTTTCGCAATTACAACATCACCTGTTGCAATAATCAAGCGGATTTCATCACTTTGCCCGACGCCATACGTGTAAGGATCTGTACTTTCATTATTTACAAAAACAGCTTGCAAACTCCCATTTGTTACATCCATTTCAAACGTAAATATTTTACCCGTACCTTTGGTGTTGACTAGGGTCTTTAAATCAGTTTCTAGAATTAAATTTTCAAACACAGATTTGGCCTTTTCTGTGTCACTTACTTCTGAAATATTGGTAATCAGCTTTGTTGTTAGTGCTTCAAATACTCCCTCATAGCTGCTCTCCTCTGAATTTAAAGCGGCTGAATCATCTGCTGTTTCAGGTTTCGTATCCTCAATCAGCGTAGAAGCTTTACTCGAGGTGTCATAGGTTAAAAGATTTCCATTGGTCGTAATTCTTGTGAATTCATCTGTCTTTATATCATTGTTATAAAGCTTTAAATATTTATCTGTCTTTTCACTATTCAGATTATAATAATCCCTAAAATACCTGCTGCTGTTATCTTCATCCATTACCAAATATAGATAGACTACCGTGTCCCCATTAATCTGGCTGAATATAGGCTGATAGCCTGACGTAGAAGCATAATCGGGAACGTAATAGCTTAAAGTCTTCCCTAGATTCTTTACTATAGTAGTAAAAGAAACCGTTTCAAAATCAGGATAGTTTGTATTATCATTCGCATACTCTAAAAGAGCTGCATACTCCGTACTGGTCATAGGGTTTTTACCAATGATTGTCTTTCCATCATTTACTCCAATACACTCTGGTGGTACCAGATATGCAATCTGACTGCTTTTTAACCCCAATGACTCTCCCATTAAAATATCTTTGTTATTGCCCGATCCATAAGTAGACTCATCATAGGAAACAGTCTGTGTTCCAATAAAAGTGTTACCCGAAAGCAAAAGCTTATCAAGTCCCGATAAATCAATACTGGAGTTTCTTCCGTTTACTACGATAGCACTGCTGTTTGCTTCCTCTGTGTCTGAATTTCCATATCCATAATAAGCATTATTCAATACAACATTACTGTTTTGTCCCTGTAACGTTAAATCATCACCTATATAGGCAGAACCATTCAACTTCATTACGCCATTATCTACCACCAAATTATCTGCCCATAGCATGATATCCGTACCGATGTTAAGCTCTGCATTCGGTCCTGTTACAGATATTTCTTTATCAGTCAGCACACGTACAGCATCCGTAAAATTCCAAACAGAGGCACCATTCACCTGAATTCCATCTTCTCCTCCATAGACACTGCCCTTTATGTTTGTAGTTCCTGTATTGGTCCCCGTTAACTGGTGGTTTGCTACAAGCGAAAATTCAAAAAGATCGGGCATAGAATTTGACTGTGTAAATGTGATATCAGGTACGGCAAGGCGGATATCCGTAGAAATAACCGACACATATCCTTGGGTATCTGTATATAAAATCTTTAATCCTTTCAATACAATTCCAGAAGATAAGGCAGTCATCTTAAATTGTTCCTCTGTGTCTGTCTCAGTCGAGGTTAGGACTGTATTTTCATCGGTAAATATATCCGGATCCAAATATCCCTTTATAATGGCTAATGCATATTTTGTATCCGTTTGGGACTCTCTAAATGTATTTCTTAAATAATTAATGTATAAATATTGAAAATTGTTTTCTCTTTGTTCTTCTGAATATTGTCCGTATTTTTGAAACACTTCCATATATGACTTAGAAAAGGCATTGGATACCTCTCCCTCTAGTCCGGTATGAATCTGGTCTAATGCGGTTTCGGCAGAATAAAAATTATCCTTGGCATGTAAATCTGTGTATTTCATCTGGTAATTTGTCATTGCAAGGGAAAGAATCACCGATGCAAGAATTCCCACAAAGGCAATTGCAACAATTACCAGAACTATGGAAGAACCCTGATTTCCTGACAATAGTACCTTTCTTGGTTTTTGCAAATTCCTGTTTTTATTTCGATTGGTCATGCTCTCACCCTCTTTTAACTGTATCAAATCCTCTTTAGTCTGTGATACTTCCGGTTATGGATAATATTTTGTCCGTATCAGAAAATCCCAGAGCCGCCGCTCCTTTTTCATAAATACGAATCTCAACATCATAAAAATTATCCGTAATTTGTGTTCCCGTTATCTGCTGTATATTTAAAATACTTTTTACCTCTGACTGATTAGCGCTTGTAGTATTATAGGTGTAATATCCCTGCTCCACCTTGGGTTCTGTCACTCCTGTTGTGTCATAGGCTGCATAAAGATTATAATCCAAATTTGTCCGGATATCGGTATAAGCGTCCGTAACTCCTATCATGGTATCTTCCTTGACAGTCAGCTTCATCTTATAATTTATCTCGGCATTTTCAAGTTCTGTCAAATCTTTCGTTTCCTGCTTTACGACATATACAGTAACAGGAAGATGATCCATATTGTTTATTTCAATTTCATCCTGAATGGAGGCTGCACTGTCGGAATGATACAGCGGCGTATAAAACAAATAGATTCCTCTTAAATCTTCCCCTGACTCTGAGTTATCAAATATGGTATTTGTAACCTCATAAGTTTTATTCATGGCTGAATCGAGATAGGAATAGGTGTAAGTCGTTATCACCTTCGTGATCTGCCCATTTAAGCTCGCAACATTGCTGATATTAATTTGAATTTTTCTTGATAAATTCTTCTCATCAAAACTATTACCAGGCTCAAGGGTTTTCATATCCTCTAAAACAGTAGTATCCAAATTAGTATCCTGTATAAAAAAGGCATCTTTTTGTGCGTCCAGATTTGCAATGTTTACAATCTCCTGATTATTATATTTTTTACTGGAAGAACCTGTTTCACGATAATCACCGGCGTCTGCCAGAATAAGGGCATCATATTGCGTATTTTCAACTTCTATCCCTTCCAGTCCAAAACTATATCCGCCGTCTGACTGACCTAAAAATTCATAATTTTGGCCATTATCCATAGAAAAAATACTGGTGGTCGTACCTGCTCTTTTGACAGTCTCACTGCCATCAATACTTTCTGATGAGACTGCGGGCTGATAGAAAATATTTCCTCCTGTTATTGTCTTTTCGTATTCTCTTACATGATTCTTTAAACTTTCACCAACAGATAAAGGAATATAAGACTCATCAAAAATTGTAAATCCTGTGTTGGGATAGTTAAACTCTAAAGAGATATCTTCTATATCCGCTGCCTTTAATCCTTCTAAAATATTTTGTGCTATCGTTGTAGCCTTAAGGATGTTCTTAGATTTTGCATTCGTTTTTGTGGATACCATAAAAGCATTTAAAAAAGGAACAACAATAATTGCAAGGATTACCACGGCTACTAACACTTCGACTAAAGAAAATCCCTGATTATTGATTTTCCTATCTTTGATTTGTTTCATGATATCCCCCCTGCCTTGTTTTCCTTTTTTATTATTAGATTGTTTTCATTTCATAATTTTTATTGCAATCAGTGGTCTGATTTTAATTGATTGGCGCTTCAATTGTTCCGAAAATATTATCAGATCCAATCGTTACAGAAGGTACATTTGGCTCTGTATAAACATGATTGGTACCTGTCACCTTATACATATCAATCATTGTACTTCCTATTAAGACTCCTGTTGTATTGTCATAAGATACAGAAACCGATTCCATTCCCATGGCTTGTCCGTTATCATATATATAAGTAATCATATCCTTTAACCCTTTATAAGTGACTTGGAGAGAAAGCCCAATGGGCACCTTATAAAGAACGGGTTCCTGTACAGACACTGTATTGTCCGCTTCTGTCGTATTCTGATCCAATGTTTTCGCCGTATTTGTTTGTGTCTCTGTTTGTGTCTCTGCCTGCGTAGTCTCTGCTTTTGTATCTGTTTGTGTCTGTGTATCTGTCTCCTTGGACGCTGCTGCATTTATCTGTTCTGCTTCACCAAAAGATATTTGGGATATCTTCATGTTATCATTTTCATTTTCCATATTCGTTACAAACATAATTCTGTCTTCCAAACGAATATCAGCCGGAAATGTACTGTAAAACTCTGTCATTTCCTGATTCATTTCTTTTGTTTTGGTCTGATACTGATCCAAATTCGCCTGGATTTTTTCCAGTTCATCTACTCTGGTTTCCAAAATCTTAATTTCTTTTTGTGTGGCTTCATCCTTTGTCTGTAAGTTCGTAAATACAAACTGATAAGAAAAAATAACTGCAATAATTCCAATTAAGCCCATTAAAAGCTGTGCATCTCGTTTTGAAATTTTCATATCTTCTCCTCCTATTCAGCTTGTATTTCTGTGCTAGCTGCACTGTTTTCTGAATTTATTGCCGTATTGGTTTGATAGGTACAATTGACGGTAAAGTTAACCGTCTTAATTTTACTTTCATCATTCGTCTCTGTAATTCCGGCAACCTGAATATCATCCAGACTTTCAAAAGTTCTAAGCTGCACAATTACCTTAGCCGCCTCTTCCTTCGAAGTCACATTTAAATTCATCGTCACCATCTTAGTTGTAGCTGTAAAAGATAAAACATTGATGTTTGCGGGCATTTTTTCTTCCAATTCCTGAATAAAAGCCAGCAGATGATCATTGGGAAGTTCTGTAAGACTCTGAATTGACTGCATTTTTTCATATAGTACTTCCACTGATTGATATTCCTTGAAAACAACCTCAACCGGCTCTAAGCTGCTTATCTTTGTCTCTAGGGAATTCTTTTTTGCAACTGTACTGATATGAGAAATCAATGAAGTCAGAATCAAAACAATTGAAATAGCCAAACCACCGATTAACAGAATCCAACCTATTTTGGTATCTTTTTCTTTGTCCTTTTTATCCTTTATTAATTTAACTGTCTCTGCCATAAAGCCCAATGGTGCAATGGCGGCACCAATTGCAGTTACATATTCTCCATAACTTAGCTGCTCATTCTTAAGTGCCTTTTCAATATTTGTCGCATTGATTTTTGTCAATACCAAGACTTTCTGTCCCACTTCAAAGGATAATAAATCACTAAATCCGCTAAGATCTCCGCCAAGACCGGTTAACACTATTTTCTCAATTGGATGTTCCTGATTTCTGGAGTTGTAATAGTCAATCACTCGCATTATATTATTAATCAGATATCTGAGCGAATCTGTAATCTCTATCTTGGTTCTTTGTATTTTTTCATCTATTGTTAGTGTCGTATCCTCTTGCCTTGAAGAATCTTTCATACTTTCCCCAGCATTCAGGCTTTCCAGTATACAAGTTTGCTTTCGAAATAGATTGGCAGCCTCTTCATAGGATAGATTCTCACCATAAGCATTACTATCAATCATGGTCTGAATTGCAATGTCAGCGCCGTATGATATATTTCTTTGCAAAACCGTAGACTGATTTTTAATCACTAAAAGAAGACTGCTAAATTCATCCACTTTAATTACCATACTGGTCTCTTGTGTAAACTGATTTTTAACTGCCTGAAATAAACTGTTTCCATTATAATCTATTGCTACCACCGTTAGACCGCAAAATGCTGCCAGGGAATAGTAGCTTTCAATCAAATCACTGGGTGCTGCAAGCACCAGCAACTTATATTTTTTTTCTTTTTTATCTTCCTCTGTCACAACGTCAAGAATACTATAGGTAAATTGGTATGTACTGATATCCATAGGAAAATATTCCTGAGAATTTGCCTGTATTACTGACTTGATTCTGTTTTCTTTTACAAGAGGAATTAAGATTTCTCTATTTGCTATTCTGGTAGAACTAATTGTAAAAATTACATTTTTATTTTTGATTCCATACTCTGCACATTTTTCACGAAAACTATTTGCAAACTCTTCTGACGTCTGTACGTATCCATCCTCTAGCATATCTTTTGGCGTCTGAAAACTAAAGCAATTAAATACTTTCGTATTCTTCGTACCATGTTCAACTTCACACACTTTTGTAAGTGTTTGCCCTATTTCTATACTAAGCACTTTATTTGCCATAATAATCCTCCTCTATTAAGCCTGCTCCTATTTTTTCTGTTTATAAGAACAGTCCCAAATAGCAGTCTATTATATAATCGCCCCATAATGCGGCTATGAATACTCCAGCCGATAAATATGGCCCCAAAGCCAGCATATGTTCTACATGACTTATTTTCATACGTAATAAATGAATCACGGAGCCCAAAATACATCCGAATAAAAATCCTAAGACAATCAGCTTCCAGCCTAGTAATAATCCGCAAGCTGCCATCAATTTAATATCTCCACCACCAATTCCTTTTCCTTTGGTAACCAGATAGATCAAATATAAAAATACACTGACAGACAAAAATCCCGCAATATAGGTATTCCAATTTTGCAAGTCCATCAGTAGTTGAAGAATTCCTAATATTAAAATAAACAAATTAATTCCAAGCGGAATCTCAAAGGTTTTAAAATCAATGACACTTAAACCCAATAGGGCTGATGCAAGTAAACAGTAGAGAATACTTTGAAAGCTCCAACCATTTACTCCCATAACCGCTACATATAAGATTCCATTCAATACTTCAATCAATGGGTACTGAATGGAAATCTTTGCCTTACAGTTTCGACATTTCCCTTTCAGTAACAGGTAACTGATGACCGGTACCAAATCATACCACTTAATCCGCACCCCACAAAAAACGCAGTGGGACGGGGTGGTAACAATGCTCTCTGATTGTGGAATCCGGCAGATACAAACATTTAAAAAGCTGCCGATTATAATACCATATAAAAATGTAATGATGTATAATAATAAATCAAAGAGCATAGGGTTATGTCCTTTCTAAATAGCTTTGTGATAATTAATATCCTTTATAATCCGTAGTTACAGTTAAATCAGATTGCTTAATTGTTATGGTTGGATTAGTTGCTGCGGTTTTGAATGCTTTCGATTTCATAGCCGTTTTACTTAAATCGATTGTTTCTTTTACTGCAGACGTTAATTCGGTTCCACCAACTGCGGTTAAAACACTTCCACTAAATGTAATCGTCACATCGCCAGTAATCTCTGCCGTAACTGTCTCATTCGCCAATGCAGTCTGAATCGCAGAAGCTACTTGATCTACCGTAGTTTTATCTGCTGAGATTCTGGAATTTTCCACATACTTAATATACTGTGGTGCCAAGATACCTACCAACACTGCCATAATGGCAATTACAATAATGAGTTCTACGAGCGAAAAACCTTTGTTATTCATCTTTTTTTGTTTCATACTTTGTTTCATACTTACTATCTCCTTTTTCCTATTAATCTTTTGTCTGTTTCTTTATCTCAAATAAGCCTGCATCTATATACAGTCTTATTTAATTCGATTATATATTGTCAAGTCCTTGATACATGCTCAGCATAGGAGCCATAACCGCCATAATCAGACCACCTACGACAACTGCCAGCACAATAATAATCAGAGGTTCTAAGGCTGCCATCAGGGCTTGAGTGGCAATTTCTACTTCTTCATCATAATAGTCTGCCAGTTTATGTAACATATCTTCTATATTTCCAGTTTCTTCCCCAATTTTAATCATGTGATATACCATTGGAGGAAAAAGCTTAGACTCCTGCAACGGAACGGACAATGGGACACCTCTTATAATTGCCTCTTTGGAACTTAAAAGAGCATCTCTAAAATAAATATTGTCCATGGTTTTGGAAGTAATATCTACGGCATCGTTTAAAGACACACCTGCCGCCAATAAAGTACTTAACGTTCTGGCTAGTCTTGAAGAAGACGATTTAGTAATTAGCTTTCCAAAAAGAGGGATACGAAGCGCTAGTTTTCCAAAAAAATACTTTCCTGTGTTTGTTTTATTAAAGTATCTAAGTGCAATTAAAGCAGCTACCATTATACCCAATAAAAGCCACCAGAAGTGACGTATGAAATCACTGGCATTCATAACTGCAACTGTAATTGCCGGCATCTCTGTGTCAAGATCCTCGAACATTACTGCAAAATTGGGAACTACTACCGTAAGCATAACGATGACAACAACAATGGCTACCAGACCTACAACAATTGGATAAACCATTGCTTTTTTTATCATACTTTTCAATCTGGCATCCTTTTCAAAGTGTTCTGCCATTCGGTTAAAGGAAACATCTAAGCTGCCGGATGCTTCTCCTGCCGCAACCATATTAATTAGAATCGAAGGAAATACTTTTTCCTGAACCGCCATTGAGTCAGCCAGCGTTTCTCCCTTTTCAATTCCTATTTGTACTTCTTTTATTGCCTTTTTTAAAAATTTGTTTTCCGTTTGCTCTGCTAGCATATTCAGAGTATCAATAATGGTTACACCAGCTTGTATCATACTGACAAACTGTCTGCAAAACACACTTAAATCTCTGGCCTTAACAGGTGTACCAAAGCTGATATTGATATCCTTTGTCATCAGACTTTGCTTTCCCACTTCCAGAGGAATCAACTCCATTGATTTTAGGGAAATCTTTAACTTCTCTTCGCTTTCAGCTTCCATGAATCCTTTGATTTCTTTCCCACTTTTATCAATTGCCAAATAAGAATAACTGTTCACTATTATCCCCCCTCTAGTATACTTTCCTTTGCAGACTAATTGGATCACCAGCATAGCTGATTGCCATTTCTTTTGATATTCTTCCTTCTATAAATAAATCATATAACGCATCATCCATTAATTGCATACCAGATTTTTTAGCAGTTTGAATAGTAGATGGTATCTGGAACGTTTTCGTCTCTCTAATCAGATTTCGAATGGCTGAATTAGCCAACATTACTTCAAAGGCGGCCACCCGTCCCATCCCGTCATCTGTAGGTATCAACTGCTGGCAGACAACACATTCTAGCACTGTAGACAGTTGAATCCTGATTTGCTGCTGCTGATAGGGTGGAAATACATCGATGATACGTTCAATCGTGTTTGCTGCTCCCATCGTATGAAGTGTGGAAAATACAAGATGCCCTGTCTCTGCCGCTGTTACAGCAATTGAAATGGTGTCCAGATCTCTCATTTCTCCTACTAAAATTACATCTGGATCTTGTCTTAAAGCTGCCCGTAGAGCATTTGCATAGCTTTTTGTATCGGTACCTATTTCTCTTTGGTTTACAATGGATTTGTTATGTTTATGTAGATATTCAATCGGATCTTCTAGTGTTATGATATGATAAGCATATTTTTGATTGATTTCATTGATGAGAGAAGCAAGAGTAGTTGATTTACCACTACCCGTTGCACCAGTGACGAGCACCAGCCCTCTTTTTTTATTGACCATCTCAACTACGCTTTCTGGAATTCCCAGCTTTTTGGGACTTGGTATTTCAAAAGGCAAAAGCCGTAATGCCATAGCGTAAGAACCTCGCTGAGTAAATACATTGACTCGAAATCTTCCTATCCCCGCAACAGAATAAGCAAAATCCACTTCGCCTGTTTTTTGTAATATAGTCTTTTGATCTCCATGTACTATTTCATCTACTACTTCTTCAATATCCAAAGAAGTCAGCTTCTCATCATTAAATAACACGAGTATCCCGTCTACACGAAATGTCGGAGGCCTTCCTGTTGTTAAATGAATATCAGAGCCACCTTTCCCCATAGCTTCTTTTATTAAATTATCTAGTTTGATCATGTTATCACCTTTAACGATTCTTTATCAAAGTGTAAACGCAATTTTCATCATTTCTGAAAAAGAAGTGACGCCTTGCAGTACAAAGTTTGCTGCATTCATTTTTAAAGTATTCATTCCCTCTTTTAAGGCCTGTTCTTGTATCTCTTCCATATCGCCGCCAGAAGCAATAATATGTTTGAGCTTCGGCGTAACTTCCATAATTTCATAGACACCGATACGGCCATTATATCCTGTCTCTTCACATAAACTGCATCCTGTGGGTTCATATATGGTAATATCTTGTTCTACATCTACACCCAGTAGATTTTTTTCATCTACATCTGCTATGTGTACTTTCTTACAATGAGGACATAATCTTCTCACCAATCGTTGGGCGATAACACCAACCGTCGAGTCTGCAATCAGATAAGGTTCAATTCCCATATCTCTAAGCCGGACAACCGTACTTGCCGAACTATTGGTATGAAGCGTACTAACCACAAGATGCCCGGTAATAGAAGATTGAACAGCAATAGATGCTGTCTCTGCATCACGAATCTCACCAATCATGATGATATCCGGGTCTTGTCTTAATATAGAACGAAGTGCTGTTGCAAAGGTTAAATTTGCTTTTGGATTCACCTGTATCTGATTGATTCCATCAATATTTGCTTCCACCGGATCTTCTATTGTAATAATATTTACTTTATCATTGTTTAGTTCGCTAAGAGCCGTATAAAGGGTAGTGGATTTTCCGCTTCCAGTTGGCCCTGTAACCAGAATAATTCCATGTGGCATCCTTAATATATGATCAAATTTTCTTAATTCTTCACTGGAAAAACCAAGTTCTCTTTTTTCCTTTGTTAATGCCATTTTATTTGCAATTCTCATTACGACTTTTTCTCCAAATACGGTAGGTAATACCGATGCACGGATATCATATTCTCCCCTGTCCACTTTCATGGTAATACGGCCATCCTGAGGTTTTCTTTTTTCAGAAATATCCATCCCGCCAATAATCTTTACGCGCGCTACAATTGCGGCAAGAAGATTAATATTATAAGTCATCTTTTCATATAAAACCCCATCAATACGATAGCGAACTCTTACTTTATTTTCCAAGGCTTCGATATGAATATCACTGGCTCTTTGTCTGACGGCCTGTTCAATCATCGTATTTACTAATTTTACAACCGGAGAACTGTTTACATTTTCATTTGCCAGAATTTCTTCTTCATTAACATGCAGACTTTCTTTTTCTTTGGCATATTCCTCTGCTGCCGAAACAATTTCTCCCGTACCACAATACTGATCGATTGCCCTTATAATGTCTGCCGTTGTCGCAATTACAGGCTCCACCTGAAGATTTGTTACAATCGCAATATCATCGATAGCCAAGATATCCATTGGATCAGCCATCGCTATCTTAATAATATTCAAATTATCTTTACTGTAGGCAAATGGCATAACCATATGCTTTTTCAACATACTTGCCGGTACCAGTCTTGCTATTTCATCTGAAATACGTACGGTTCTTAATTCTACCATGTCTAAATTCAACTGTTTTTGCAAAGCTCTTGCTATTTCTAGCTCTGTAACCACACCATTCTCCACTAATAGGGTTCCTAGTTTTTTATCCTTTGTTTTCTGCTCTTCCAGGCTCTTTTCTAACTGCTCTTTTGTAATGACATTTTCTTTAACCAGAATATCGCCCAAACGAAGTTTTCTTCTATTGTATTCCATTTGGTTCTTCCTTTTCTTATTAATCAACTTTCATTATGTTTTTGTTCATAGGAATCAAAACTCATAAACGTTAACAACAAGGTCCTTCCTATGAAGGAACAAAGCGGGCAAGTCCGCATCAGCTCCCTTATCCCTCTCTCATGAGAGACTTGACCGCTTAGCAGCGCCGAATGCTGTCACGCCTTTTCTATGAAATAAAAAAGCAACCAAACAAAATTGTCTGATTGCAACCGAACCGCCATAAAGTCCTCTTTTTAGAAAAAAGATTATCTCAACAGGCTTCAAGCTTTGCGTCCTTATTTTTCAATAAGTTTGCCTACTATTACTTGATTATATTTAAATTAAAACCAATTATACATTTTTTTACATTTTTTGTCAAATTTTTCAAAAATATTTAATATTTAGAATTGAAATTTTGCTTATTGAAAATACCCTCTATCTATATTATAATCTTTAACTAGTCGATCGTTTGAGGTAATATGAATAATAAAGGAGATTTTATGAGTATATTAAATGTTGAAAATTTAAGCCATGGCTTTGGTGACAGAGCAATTTTTAATAATGTATCCTTTCGTCTGTTAAAGGGTGAGCATATTGGATTAATCGGTGCCAATGGGGAAGGAAAATCCACTTTCATGAACATTATTATCGGTAAGCTTCAGCCTGATGAGGGTAAAGTGGAGTGGTCCAAAAATGTACGTGTTGGATATTTGGATCAGCATACTGTGTTGGAAAAAGGAATGACCCTCCGTGACGTGCTAAAATCTGCCTATGCATTTTTATTCGAAATGGAAACAAATATGAATTCTATTTGCGACAAAATGGGGGACGCCTCAGAAGAAGAACTCACAACTATGATGGAGGAATTGGGTATGATTCAGGATTTACTGATGGCACATGATTTCTACGTCATTGATTCTAAAATTGAAGAAATCAGTCATGCTTTTGATTTAGATGAGATTGGTCTGGACCGTGATGTTACCGATCTAAGCGGTGGGCAAAGAACGAAAGTTTTACTTGCCAAGCTTTTGCTTGAAAAACCTGATATCTTACTTCTTGACGAACCTACCAACTATTTGGATGTTCCCCATATTGAATGGTTGAAGCGTTATTTATTAGATTATGAAAATGCATTTATACTAATTTCACATGATATTCCATTTCTAAATAGCGTTGTCAATCTCATCTACCATATGGATCAACAAGAGCTAAATCGTTATGTCGGAGACTATGATAAATTTCAAGAGGTTTATGCAGTTAAAAAAGCACAAATTACCGCTGCTTATAATCGCCAGCAGCAAGAAATTGCAGAACTTGAAGACTTTGTTGCCCGAAATAAAGCTCGTGTTTCAACCCGAAATATGGCTATGTCTCGTCAAAAGAAGCTTGATAAAATGGATAAAATTGAACTGATGCGCGAAAAGCCAAAGCCTGAATTTAATTTCATAAATGCACGTGCTGCCGGAAAATACATTTTTGAAACAAAAGATTTAGTAATTGGCTATGACGAGCCGTTATCGAAATCACTTAACCTTTCGATGGAAAGAGGACAAAAAATTGTCCTGACTGGTGCAAACGGAATTGGCAAAACAACTCTTTTAAAAAGTATTCTGGGCTTGATTCCTCCAATCAGCGGAGAAGCCACTCTGGGTGATTATTTATACATTGGTTATTTTGAACAGGAGATGCCATCAGGGAATACTTCTACCTGTATTGAAGAGATATGGAAAGAGTTTCCATCCTTTACGCAGTATCAGGTGCGTTCTGCACTTGCCAAATGCGGATTGACTACCGACCATATTGAAAGTCAGGTTCGTGTGTTGAGCGGCGGTGAACAGGCAAAGGTTCGCCTGTGTAAATTGCTGAACAAGGAAACAAATATCCTTCTTCTTGACGAACCTACGAATCATCTGGACGTGGATGCCAAGGAGGAATTAAAGCGAGCATTAATGGAATATAAAGGCAGTATTCTTCTTATTTGTCATGAGCCGGATTTTTATGAGGGTCTTGCCACGAATCTTTGGGATTGCTCTAAGTGGAGTTTGAAGATTTAATAATAAAGAAAGCTTTTATCCTTTACAAAATGTGGCTGTTGCAAAATTGACTAATTTTTTAACAGCCACATTTTTGTCTTATTATTAAACTCATCTAAATAGATATAGCAACATAAAAATCGGTGATATAAACACAACTAATGACAATAATAATTGGTAGCATTGCTTGAATGTTAGATTCTCTAGTTTTTCACTGCACCGTCTAAAATTAAATACATAACAAATACGAAAAATGTATACTCCCAAAAAGCCCCCCAAAGTGCTTAATATCACATCATTAATGTTGAATTCTTTTACCGCAAACAACTTAAACAACTCAATTATGAATGCTAAAACAGCACATAAGACGGTAGGTATACTTCTGTTTTTCTTCCTGTCGTAATAAAGAGTGGCAGCAAAATAGCCTATTGGGATGTATAAAATTATATTTCCAAACAATGCAACTATGCTATAGCTGTCTCCCTGAAATACTCCATAGAGACGTATAATACATTCAAAAAAAGGAATATAAATAATATTCATATCCGTATGTCTGATTCCTTCCAACAGATAATTTCCCAATGTAATGCCTAAAACAAATACCACGCTAATCATCAAGCCAAGCATGTGGCGCTTTACATGAAGCCCATAAGATTTTTTATGTAATAAATTCCCTTCTAAATAAAATACATGATAAGCATAAATAAATGCCACGGACAGAATCCAAAAGTTAACACTGTAAATAAAATGATTCAATATATATTGCAATTCCTATTCCCCCTTACCATCCGTTCGTTGTTATACTAAGTTAAGCTTATTTACTCATGATATGATCATAGCTTTGACAAACAATAAATACCAATGCAATATAAAACAGACTTAACATGCAGATCGAATAATAATAGGGACGTAAACCTATCATGGACAACGTACCTATTCCGATTAAGCACGATATCATAAATGAGACGAAGCAGTTTAATAATAACTTCAATGTATTTGTTATCTTGATTTTCTCTAAATTTGTGTCTGATGCTAAAAAGCTATCCTCTTGGTACCATTTACTTCTTGTTGTAAAGTATATTACACCCATGACAATACCTCCAATGATTCCTAATGACAGATAGATATCCTTATATCCAGGCTTAAAATACAATGCTTTGCTCTCTTTTCTCATACAACCCTGACTATAATAATTAATCTTTGCTTTGTTTACCAATTGTTGAATAATTACTTGCTGCATATCATAATTTTCTATACTATTAGTATAAAAATAACAGGAGGTTTTTATATAGCTCAGCCATTGAACAAATTTATTGGAAGTATCCTCCTCACTGATGTGAAACAGAGGCGCTATGATATATTTATCTAAGATGATACTCTCATCTTTATACTGAATACTTGCTCCCTTATTGTAAAAACCTGCCACATAAGCGTCGAATTCTCCATAAACCAAATAATTAATAGGAAAGGTATCCCCTATTTTTAAATAATTACGATAATCATAGCCCAATATAACAGGCATGGTTTTTCTTTCCTTATAAGAAAAATCGTCCGCCTCAAATGAATCACCTTCTAAAATAAACCCAGTAACTACATTAGAACGAAATGTTAATTCACCGATTTGGATTGAAAGCAAGGGCGTATCATATTGATTGTTAATTAACTGATTCACTTGACCTGCAGCAAATTCATCAGAGCCATGAAATTCTCCCCGATAGTCTATTTGTTGTTTGGCCACTTCCATATAATTTAAATGCTTTGATGAAATGATTTCCTCATAAAATGCAGACAGTTTATCACAATAGGATGCCTGTCCCAGATAATAGGAAAATTCCTGCTCAGAATTAGAATAATTGTAGTCAATATCAATGTATCCGGCATCAGCATATGTCTTATTTGTATTACACACCTCTTGATAATCCATAAAAGAATCACTCAGACAAACAAAAAAAGAAAAACACGCAGTTCCTAATATAAAAATAAGTGCCGCTACTCTCTTAACCATAATTATCTCCTTACCTTATAACCACAAATCACTAATTTGGTTCTCTGACAATTACATATCGTTTTATTTAAAACCTTTAACTTTTCAAATAATATCACACCAATATTTTTATTGCAACATATTATCTCAATTAATTTAAATTTGTTTAATAATTAAAATTATTTTTATTTTATGCCGAATATTGTCGTATTGTGTTTATATTATTTCATTTTTCAATAAATTGTTTACGTATTTTATAAGACATGTTATATTTATTAATAGGTAGTATGCATTTTACTTTCACACATACCGCATTGTCACATGTACTAATTATAAATTGTTAAGGGGGGATTTATATGAAGAAACATAAAAAAATCTTTTCACTATTAATCTGTGCGGCGTTATTATTGACCTCAACTACTATTTCAGCCGCCAATTCCAAAAAGATTACAGATACAAGCAAACGAATCTGGACAACCTTAGACGGAGAGGTCTATGCAAATGGCTATGTTACTGCAGAAGCCGAGCATTCAACAACGGTTCAATTAACCTATAACGGGACAACGAAAACAGATAAGAATATCGGATGCGGGCAAGTTTTTGCAACTACAGGCTCCTTTAAATTTACTAATGCTGCAAAAGCCTACGCCGCCTCTTATAAAATGAGCTGCCATTTATACTATAGCTTTGACTTATAATAATAGAGTGAAAGTTCTTGCATACATAATCAATCCTCTGTCCCCTCATTTAGAAAGGACAGAGGAACTTTTAGAACTGTATAATAATAACGATTTCATTCCTTTCGGTTCTTTATCTTTCCATCAGTTTGCAAAACATTTGAATCATTTGTTCTCTTAATTGATTGTTAAGTAAAGTATTTAAACCAATCGTGATTAAAAGACAAATACCTGCCCATATGAAGAAGCGGCCTAATTGAAAGAATGTATTTGCAGCAATTTCCATAGTTTTCGCCAAAAAAGAAATTTTCTTTACAATTACTGTTTTCGCTTGACCATCATTTTCGTACTGTCTTACAATAATATCTATCTTTTTTCTTTGCAGGCGTTTTCTGACCTGACTTCTTTTATACTTTGTTTTTAATTTTCTAGGCTTGCAATTAATTACCTCACTCAAAAAATCCCTCCTTTGAATGCTTATCTGTTATAAATGAAATGTTGAATAAATTGCGCTGAAACCGCGCTAAGATTTTAACTTGATAAATATAAGAATTATAATTTTTATCATAACAGCATTTCTATCAAAAATCAACTGTTTTATGTCTCAGATATTATAACCGTAATCTTGATCTAAATTAAACTTTGCCGTTCTAGTTAACGGTCACTTGATTAATTTCATTGTTATTTTCTTCATTAGCATTAAAAACTCTATTCTTTCCTCTATATCTAATGTTTCCAATATTTTACCAAACACTTGATGCTCATACTCTATATGTTCTTTTTGCGTCTGGATTCCTTTCTCCGTTAAAGAAAGTCCATATGATCTTAAATCCTTTTTCGTGATGGTACGAAAAAGATATCCTTTCTCTTCCAGCCTGTTAATTGTATTGGTAAGGGTACTTTTGGGTAAATTAAGTATTTCACATATACTTTTTAAAATAATATCCGGATTTTCTGAAACAATATGTATCACACTAATTTCATTCGTTGTTAATTCTAAAAAATTAGGATATTTTTGTTTGAAATCCTTCTTTTGATCTAACATCAATATTTGATGCCATAATGCATTAAATTCTTGTACTTGCTGATTAAATATCAAATTCTCCATATTGTTCACCTGTAAATAATTATTCCTTTCATTTTAAATTTCAAACTAAAAATCCAACAATACAAAAAAACATTATAATTATCAAAGTAAAAATTTGCGTTTTTTTCAAAAGAATTGCTTTTACATCTTTTTTGTATTGCTGATATTCTTCTCGAAACACTGGCTGTAATACTCTCTTTTCCTCAATAATAGCATTCATATATGTTCCTGCTGTCATTAATAACGCTATCATGAGTCCATCAAGTGAACGTAACGAAAGAAGCGTTCCCATATACAAAATAACAAATGTTCCGTACATCGGATGACGCACCACAGCATAATATTCATCTTTCAACAAGCGTTTAGGTATCTCATCATTTTCATTTTTCACACTATGGTTTTGAATCGATATGTTAAGCAATCGAATGGAACCATAGTATATCATAAGGAGCCCAATAATAAAATATATTAAATCAATTTTTACAAACTTTAGGCGTTCAAACGTAAACCAAGATTGTGCATCGTTCCACGCATAAGCATCAGAAAGATAAGAAATTGCAAATTTTAAAAATATATATATCATCGTATACCACACAGTACTACTTAGTAAAATCCAGCAAACTCTTATCAGATGACATTCCTTTAGTTTCTTATAATGTTTATCAAAATGTAGCCTCTCTTCATATTTAAGCATAATTCTCTCCTCGACTTTTATAAATGGTTATTTCTGATATGTTCCATCCATTCTTCCCAATGCCACCATTCTGATATATCGCTTACTATAAGTATGCATAATATAGCAAGCACGATTATAATCGTTTTGAGTAAAACTTTCTTCCAATTATTCATAGTATACCTTCTCTCATACTGTTTGATCAAATTTTGTTCCATGTCGGTATTGTACCATTACGGTACTTTATTGTCAATGTGATTATCTATTTTAAATAAGAGTTTGCATAAAGAACTATTCTACATGTATCGCATTTGTTTCACAAAATTAAGTATGAAAACATAATATTATAGCATAGTACTTAGTATGAGGCAGACGATATTGTTTGTTTCGTAACAAAAAATTATAAAGGGGACATATTATGTGTGGTATTGCAGGATTTTTTAATCCATTTGAGCATTATTCAGATTCATCTTTGCACTATAATGATATATTAAATCGCATGAATTTGGTACAAAAGCATCGTGGTCCTGACGATGATGGCACTTATCTTTCAGACACCTTCGCTTTTGCCCACGTAAGATTATCAATTATCGACCTATCTGGCGGACATCAGCCAATGACGAGAACATATTATAGCAGCAATTACACCATTGTTTACAACGGTGAGCTGTATAATACAGATGAGCTTAAATCAGACTTAAAAGCCAAAGGGCATACTTTTCAAACGACCTGTGATACTGAGGTGATTTTAATTGGATTTATCGAATATGGTCCTGATTTTGTAAAAAAGCTAAATGGGATATTTGCTTTTGCCATTGCAGATGAAAGAACAAATGAGCTTTATCTATTCAGAGATCGTTTTGGTATTAAGCCATTGTACTATACTCACATGAATGATACAGTGATATTTTCTTCTGAGATAAAAGGAATTTTTGAGCATCCATTTGTCAAGCCACAGCTTGATATCAGTGGACTGAATGAAATCTTTAGCATCGGTCCTGCCAAAACACCCGGCGTTGGTGTATTTAAGAATATAGACGAAGTCCTGCCCGGATATTTTTGTAAATGCAGCAAGGATGGACTTACCTTACATCAATACTGGAAGTTAGAAGCCCATGAACATAGCGATTCCTTAGAAGAAACAATTGAAAAAACCTCTTACCTCGTACAGGATTCGATTAAGAGGCAGATGGTTTCTGACATTCCGATTTGTACCTTTCTTTCAGGGGGAGTGGACAGCAGCTTAGTTTCTGCCATTTGTTCGAATGAACTAAAAAAGAAAAATAAACAGCTTGCAACCTTTTCCTTTGACTTCGTAAATAACAACCGATATTTTAAATCCAATCACTTTCAGCCCTCTCAGGATCGACCATGGGTAGAGAAAATGGTTAAGTTTTTAGATTCTAATCATATTTATCTAGAATGTGATAAGTTGAGTCTTGCTGATAAGCTTACAGATTCTGTCAATGCTCACGATTTACCAGCAATGGCTGATGTTGATTCTTCCATGCTGTATTTTTGTTCCTTAGTAAAACAGTATAATGCTGTTACTCTGACTGGAGAATGTGCAGATGAAATATTCGGCGGTTATCCTTGGTTTCATAAAGAGGAATGCTTTCATGCAAATACATTTCCATGGACTATGAATCTGGAGCCTCGTAAGACATTGCTAAAAGAGGATTTTATCCATGAATTGAATATGGAGGAATACGTAGATGCTGCCTATAAAAATTCTATTCAAGAAACACCAAGACTGGAGGGCGAAAATCAAACAGAGGTTCGTCGAAGAGAAATTTCCTATCTAAATATAAAATGGTTTATGCAAACTCTGCTGACCAGAATGGATCGTTGCAGCATGTATTCCGGTCTGGAAGCACGCGTTCCTTTCGCTGACCATCGATTGGTTGAATATGTATTTAATGTTCCTTGGTCAATGAAGTTTCATAATGGTGTAGTAAAAAGCTTATTAAGAGAATCTGCCGCCGGTCTTTTGCCAGAAGAAATTCTCTACCGAAAAAAATCTCCATATCCCAAGACTTATGACCCGGGTTATGAAAGCCTTCTTGCGAAAAAACTAATTGAAGTCATTGAGGAACCATCCTCTCCGATTCTTCAATTTATCGATAAAACCAAAGTTTACTTTTTTATCAATACACCCTCTGATTATGGTTTACCATGGTATGGACAGCTTATGGCCGCACCACAATTGATTGCCTATATGCTGATGATTAACTACTGGCTCTTGAAATATGATACCAAAATACTAATATAGCTTCATAGCTTTCTTTATTGATTCATTATGCCTTGGTAAATAAAAAAAGAAGAAAGTAAATTTTTTATTCACTTTCTTCTTTTTTTATTTACGCATCTTAACATTTCTGATTTTTCCCTTAATTGTTTTGCCTTGTAACTCTTTAAAAACTTGTTCTCCCTTACCATTTAATATTTCCAAATAAGTCAGGCTGTCCCTGATATCGATTATTCCGATGTCGTCGCCGACAATTCCTTTTATGCTGCATACTGTTCCAACAATATCTCCTGCTCTTAGTTTTGACTTTCTTCCACCACTGATGCAAATCTTTGTAATCTGACTATTAAAAATAGCACCTTTTTTTGCCTTATAAGCCCTCTTTTTCTGCTGGTGCTGATAGAATTCTTTTTTCTTTTCTTCATTGATGATTGGAATATCAAGTACTGTGATTGTCACACCTGTGTACTCTTCTATTATTTTTTGTTGTCGTCTTTCCGATTCTTGAATAAAACTAATTGCTTTACCTGATTTACCATTTCTTCCGGTACGGCCTATTCTATGAACATATGCTTCTTTGGACGTAGGTAAGTCGTAATTAATGACATGAGTAATATTGTCAAAATCGACTCCTCTTGCCGCCACATCAGTTGCAATCAAATAGCGATATCTGCCTTCTTGAAATTCATCAATCGCTTTTAGCCTTTGTTGCTGGTCAATCAAACCATGAAGCATACTGCATTGTATTTTTACTTTTGTAAGCTGCCTGTATAGCACATTTACCATTTCTCTGGTTGCACAAAATATCATACAGTTTTCTGGTTCTTCCTTCATCAACACCGCCAATAAATCTTCTAATTTATCTTCATTTTCTGAATAATAACCTTCTTGGATCACGCTATCTACTGTTTTTGTATTGCTTTCAATCATAATTTCTATCGGATTTGTTAAATAATGATCGGCCAGATTTTTTATATTTTCACCCATAGTAGCGGAAAACAGCATTGTTACCTGCCGATTGTTCAAATAGCTTATTATTTGTTTTACATCATCTATAAATCCCATATCCATCATTAAATCAGCTTCATCAATAATCAGATATTTTATTTTATCGGTTTTTAAGGTGCCTCTTCTAAGATGATCCAGAACACGTCCCGGTGTTCCAACTAAAATATTAGCTTTCTGTTTTAAGGTAATTACTTGCTTATCAATCGGAAAGCCACCAAATATTGCACAAACCTTCAGTCTTTTTTTTCTGCCTATATTAAATATTTCTTCCTTTACCTGATTGGTCAGCTCTCTTGTAGGCTCCAGCACAAGTGCCTGCGCAAGCTTTTCATCCCATACAACCATTTCACATAGCGGAATTGCAAAGGCGGCTGTCTTACCACTTCCTGTTTTGGATTTCGCAACGATATCTTTATTTTCGAGTGCATAGGGAATGACCCTTTCTTGAATTTGTGTCGGAGTTGTATAACCAAGCATTGTCAGTGCCTCTATTATTTCATTGCTTAGTTGATATTCTTCAAATTTATTTTGCTTCATCTGTTCTTTTCCCGTCTTTATTTATTGTATTAGTGTCCACACTGTCAATTCTTATTCTCTTATTTATCCACAAATATAAAACTCATTTTAACATATCTCCTATATTGAAACAAATTTCATAAAATATTCTACAAAATTTCCTCCTATGACCTTTTTTACTGTATCTTCCGAACAGCCTTCTCTTAAAAGCTGTGCACTGATTAAAATTAATTCGGCATGATTCTTAAGACAATCCATTGGCTCTATTTCAAACTCTCTTCTTGGTAATGCCCTCTCATAGGAATCACAAAGGTCAAGTCCAAATCCAATATGGTTTTCCCCAACCAATCTTATAATGTACTGAATGTGGTCACACATCTTATGGATTGGGTTATTTATGGAATGCACACCTACAATGGATTTGTAAGCGTTCAAGCCAATTACACCTCCTCTTTTTGCTAACGCCTGAATCTGATTATCGGTCAAATTGCGATAACTCATATGTACGTTTCTTGCATTGGAGTGAGTAGCGATAAAAGGCTTTTTCGTCCACATAAGAACATCTTCAAAGCCATCGTCATTTAAGTGGCTGACATCGACAAACATATTAAGCTGCTCAAGCATTTGCAGCGTTTGAATACCAAGCTTTGAAAGTCCTCCCCTGATATCCTCTAATTTGTCAGCCCTACAGCACCCCTCTCCCAAATAATTCCTTCTGCTCCAGGTTAGACTCGCTCCACGTACACCCATTGCATAAAGTGCTCTTAATATGCTGCAATCATTGGTAATAATATCAAGTCCTTCCAAATACAATATAATGCCAATTTTATGCTCACTTATTACCATTTGCATATCCATTTTACTCTGAACCAGTATCACTTCTTCCTTTATTGTTTCAATATCTTTAAGCAAAGCACTAATTTGCATCAGAGTCAGTTCGAATCCTCTGGCAGGCAACTGTTTCGTCGGGATGAATACGGAGGATACAATAAAAGTAATTCCGGCTTTCTTAAAATTTTCAAGGTAATGATTTTTAATCACTTCTCTTTCCCCACCTTGATATCGTTCGTATATTTCAGCGGCAAGGTCTAAATGAGCATCCACTACCGGATTATACTGATGTAAAAAAAAAGCTTTTTCATCATATTTATCTACAAAACAATTCACACAAAGCATATCCTTTCCACTTAATTTATTAAAACACTTATTGCTATCATAGCATACAATACTAATATAGTCATGCATGACTTAATTTGTAATTCGATTGACTGGAGGTTATTTATGAAGCATCTATTTCCCAAAATATTGGTTGCCGGCTATGGCACTAAGGTAAACAATTACGTATCCGCATTAAAGCACATGAACATGTATCCAACTGTTGCATTTTCAGATCCTCATTCTGCAAAAGATAGTTCCCCTTTGATTCTTAATATTTCAAACGATATTTTATCTTTTGACGGACTTCTTCTCCCCGGAGGTGGTGACATCGATCCAAGCTTTTTTCATGAAACAAATAACGGTTCTGTCAATATCGATTTTGCACTGGATACAATACAGTTTCAATTATTAGATCTATTTGTCGGTGCCAAAAAACCCGTTCTCGGCATTTGTAAAGGTATGCAGGTCATTAATGTTTATTTTGGAGGAACGCTGATTCAAGATCTGGCATGCAAAAAAATGCACGCTTGGGAAAAGGAAGACAAGGTACATTCCTCCTTTTCTATTCCAAATACCTTTCTTTCTGACCTGTATGACGAGACATTCATGGTAAACAGCGCTCATCATCAAGGAATTGGCAATCTTGGCGCAAATATTATGATTGCACAAAAGGCCTCTGATTATGTGGTTGAGGCGATTTATCATAAAACTCTGCCAATTATAGGTGTACAATGGCATCCTGAGAGAATGAGCTTTGATAAAAAGAGAGAAGATACCGTAGATGGTCAAAAAATTTTTGAATATTATAATAATTTGTTTTTAAGGAAAAATTCTGCTAATTGAAACTGATACTCTTCATCAATATCTATGGAGTCTTTTTCTTCCATGATAAGGGGAAATACCTTTCCTCCATAGAAACCTTTATTCTCTAGAAAAAAATGGGTTGAGGTCAAATAGATTGCCCCATTGATTCGATATTCCTGTACCTCATCCTGCCTTCGTATTTGTTTTTTATCTAGGAATTTTGTTTTTAGTTCCCCATTTTGCATAAGCTTCACCGTTAAGTACGAAGGATACTCTGCTTTACAAATACTGATAACCGAATCAGCTCTTTGTTTCGTTAAAATATTTACACTATCTAGAATATGGCTCTCATTTCTTAGAGGTGAGGTTGGCTGTAAAAGTATCACGTAATCAAAGTTCTTGCCTTGTACTCTCATTTCATTTAAAACATGTAGCATCACATCATTGGTAGCTGCTTCATCACTTGCTAACTCCTTTGGTCTTAAAAATGGAACACTTGCACCATAATCTTTTGCCACTTTAGCATATTTCTCATCGTCAGTGGATACCACAATTTCATCAAATATCTGAGCACGATGACAGGCTTCAATGGTATAAGCCATAAGGGGCTTATTTCCTAAATTTTTAATGTTCTTGTCTTTGACTCCTTTTGATCCGCTTCTTGCGGGTATGACTGCTAAAAATGTTTTATTATGATACATTACAAGCTCTTATCCATATCATAGAATTTCTTTTTTAGGTTGATTCCACTCTTAAGTGTATTCTTCATTATTGTTACGATTTGGCTGCTTGTGTCTTCTCCTTCAAAGGGATTTCCTTTTTCTATCTTATTCCAATCAAAGGAGATAGCTGTTTGTATTGCAGCAATTATTTCTTTTGTTGAATAAGCACAGCCGATAACAGAACCTGGCTTTACCCTTCCCTTTTGTCTGCTTCCAATGTCAATTGCAGGTACTTTCATATAGGGCGCCTCTAAAATACCGCTGGAGGAATTTCCAATCACCATTTGGCTATGTCTCATCAGACTTAGATATACAAGTGTTCCAAGTGAGGTAAAGCAAGCTGCTCTTTTCCTATTTCTATTTACATAATCTTCTACTAAATGATTCATTCTGATTCCACCTGTATCAGAGTTGCTTTTCGTAAATATTACATATAACTTGGGGTAAAATTCAAGTGCTTTTGCAAGTATGGTAAATTGATTCTCCACCTGCTGATTATCAAGTGTTTCTGGGTGCAAAGTTACCAAGGCATAGGGCTGCTTTAATGAAAGTTTTAATACATCCTTAAGCTCTTTTCTTGAAAGCAGTTTCATTTTCTTAATATTCTCAATTCCCAATGCTCCTACCTGATACACACGCTCTGGTTCCTCTCCTAGCTGTATGACTCTTTGCCTGTATTCCTTGGCACTGGTAAAGTGAAGATAGCTCATTTTGGTAATTGCATGCCGCATACAATCGTCATACGCGCCTTCGGTAATTTCTCCACCATGAATATGGGCAATCGGAATTTTATGAAAAACCGATGCACTTGCTGCTGCAAAAATCTCATATCTGTCCCCAAGTAAAAGCAGCATATCAGGCTTTAATCTATCATATGCCTCTGAAAGACCTATCATTTCAATACCAATTGATTTGCATATTCCTGACGCTGAATCAGTCGCTAAGTTCATTTCAATTCTTTCATCAATTTGTATTCCATCTTGTTCTATTTCATGATAGGTTAGTCCATACCTCGTATCCAGATGCATACCCGTTACAATCAATTGCAGTTCTAAATCCTCATCCTCTTTTATTCGTATCATAATACGTCTTAATAAACCATATTCAGCCCGACTTCCAGTCACCACACATATTTTCTTCATTCCTCAATCCTTTCATCCTTTTCATAATCTCTAACGGCCTCATTCCCAAGTAAACCAGTTAGCTTCATGGGAGAAATTCCCATGCCACATCGCTTTGCGCAAAGATTATCATAGGTAAAAGGTTCACCCTTTTTTATTTTTTTTGCTGCAACCAAACTTTTTCTTACAAATTCTTTGTTCTTTAATTCTGATTCTGTTGGTCTTTTTACCCCATCTCCCAAAGCTTGCTCAATATTTCGAATGGCATCTGCCATTTGCTTAAATTCCTTTGGTTCCAAACTTATTTTATGATCTGGCCCAGGCATGGATTGATCTAGAGTAAAATGCTTTTCTATCACGCATGCTCCAAGTGCAGTTGCTGCTATTGCTGCTTCCAATCCCAATGTATGGTCAGAATAACCTACCTCCTTTTGAAACCTTTGCTTCAACGTACACATAGCCTTGAGATTTACTTCTTTCACTGGCGTTGGATAGGCACTGGTACAATGAAGCAAGATAAGATTTTGTGATGAGTGCTTTAACACTTTTAATGCATCTGCTATTTCATCTATGGTTGCCATTCCTGTAGACATAATGATTGGCTTATTCAAAGAATCTATTTTTTTCAAATAGCTATAATTTGTGATTTCACCTGATGGAATCTTAAAGATATTAAGTCCAAGACAGTCAAGAAACTCAATACTGTCTTCGTCAAAGGGAGTGGACATAAACTGTATGTTTTTTTGACCGCAATAATGATACAGTGCTAAGAAATCTTCCTTGGATAGTTCTAATTCCTTTAGCATTTCATACTGAGAGATCGTATTTTGGGTATACTGTTTCTGATAATCTGCTTTCTTTGCATCTGAAACTGCCAGTTTTTTTGCCTGAAAGGTCTGAAATTTTATAGCGTTGGCTCCAGTCTCACTGGCCGCATCGACTAAGCTTTTGGCTATATGTAAGTCACCATTATGATTCACTCCTGCTTCTGCAATAATCATAACTTTATTCATAGCGTCTTACCTCCTTTGCCGGACTTCCATAGGCTAATTGATTGGAAGCAATATGCTTTAAGACCAAACTCCCCGCACCAATTAAAGTATCCTTCCCGATTATAATATTTTGCAGAACGGTAGAATGTGCACCAATGTGTGTATTTTCCTTTACCCAGACATTTCCACATAGTACACATCCGGGAGCGACATGAACAAAATCTTCTATTTTGTTCCCGTGCTCTAGGACAGTCGCTGTATTGATGATACATGCACTCCCAATCCGTACATTCGAATTTATTACTACTCCTTTTCCTATAAAATTTCCTTCTCCCATTCTTACATCGCTTGCCAAAACTGCACTTTCATCTATGATATTTGGAAAATTGTAGCCTATTTTTTTACATTCTTCATATATCTTTTTCCTAGACTCGGTTCTTCCGATACTTCCTACTGCAATTGCTGCGTTTCTCACCCCCTGATTAAAAAAATATACTAAATCCTGATCCTCACCGATGATTTCGATTCCTAAAACACGGGTATTTATTTTATCTTTGCGTTCGATGATACCAACGATGTTGAATCGTTTCATGGATTTTATGGAATCAATCATGCTTTGTGCATGAGCACCCCCACCGATTAACAAGATATCCTCCATCATAATTTTAACCTCTCCATCATTTTTTTCATCTCACTAAATTCCCCCATATCAAGCCAGGTGCTATCCATTACCGGATAAGCCCCGACTCTATCGCCGTGTTTCATGCAGGAGTGAATCAGCTCTGGCATATCAAAATATTGATTCTTCGGTATATAGTTTAAAATTTCTTTCTCTAGTACATAAAAGCCTGTATTAACTAAAAGCTCATAATTGGGCTTTTCACTTAATGAGTTGACCAGTCCTATTTCATTTAATGTAACAACTCCATATGGAATCTCATAACTTTTTAAAGCTGTCACAATGGTGATCTTATTGTGCTGCGCTTTATGGTGGAGTAAGAGTTTGGCATAATTAATATCCAATAAAATATCGCAGTTACTGACAAAGAAACTCCCATTCATCTCATCCTTAACAAGTTTTAAAGCTCCTGCGGTTCCAAGCGGTTTATCCTCCTCAATAAAATGCAGTTGATACGGAATCTCTCCATTAAAATAGGCTTTTATCATTTCCTTTTTATAATGGATGGTAAAATAAAACTCTGCAAAACCATACTCCATAAATTTATTCATGATTCTTTCTACAATTGGAATATCTCCAATTGGAATAAGAGGCTTTGGAATTATTTTTGTATAAGGATATAATCTTGTTCCTTTTCCACCTGCCATAATAACAACAGGTGTTTGAAAGCCTTTGCAGTCATATGCCTCATGATCCTTTCTTTCGTTCCAAAAAATAATATCGGTCACCTCATGCTCATCATTAACGAGAGGAATCCCTTCTATTTGTTTTTCCTCCATCAGTTCAAATGCCAATGGACTATCTTCTTTTTTTAGGAATTTGCTGATCTCCATACCTACCCTTCTTTCAAACGCTATCAGCCTTTCAATATCTGAACCACATAATCCATATCCTCTGTAGATAAATTAACACTGCAAGGTATATTGATTACGTTTTTCCAATAATGAAACGCTTTCTCTATGTAGTAGCTTTGATTATTCAAGTACATTTTTTGGGTATGATTCAGCTTCCATATCGGCCTTGTTTCTATTTGATTTTCTCTCAATCTGCTCATCAAATCATCCCGATTAACACTATCCTTTTGTAGAAATAAGGAGTAAAACCAGTAATTATTTCTAGCCTTATCGTTAAATTTTAGTAGTTTATAACCCTCCATTTCTTTCAGAGCTTTCTCATAATAATGATAGTTTTTTGCTTTTATTTCAATATATTCCTCCAGTTTCTCTAATTGTGCAACCCCTAAGGCAGCCTGCATATTCGTCATGCGATAGTTATAGCCAATATCGTTGTGGACATAAGAAAGAGCATCATCCTTTGCCTGGGTGGAAAGGTATCTGCCTTTTTCTAATAGTCTAATATCCTTAGCTATCAGCATTCCACCTCCTCCGGTTGTTATGATTTTATTTCCGTTAAAAGAATAAGCTCCAAAATCGCCTATGGTTCCTGCAAATTGCTCTTGATATGTACCTTTTAAGTAATAGGTTCCAAGGGCTTCCGTTGTATCTTCAATTAATTTTATATCATACTCATCCGCTAAGGCTCTTAAACGTTCCATTTGTGCCATATTGCCAAAGACATGAACCACGATAATTGCCTTGATGATTTTTTTTGTAAGCTTATTTTGCAGTCCCAGAGATGTTTTTATGCACTCTTTTATCAAAAAATCTTCCAGTTTATCACAATCTATATTAAGTGTATCATCACAATCCATAAAAACCGGCTCGGCACCGATATACTTTACCGGATTCACCGCAGCAATAAAGGTCAGCGTTGGGACAACCACCTCATCCTCATGCGTCACCCCTGCTAATATTAGTGCAAGATGCATTGCTGCTGTACCACTTTGTAATACAACTGCGCCATTTGTCCCTAAATACTTTGACATATTATGTTCCAATTGCTTTACATATCCACCAGCTGTAGATACCCAGCCATTTAAAACTGCATCTGCAATATAGTTCATTTCGTTGCCCATAAGGCAAGGAACTGATAATGGTATCATATCTTCCTCCAATTTTACACCGTCTCACCTCATATGAATCAGATGTTATAAATGTCTGCTTTGTATCGCTCTAAATTATTGCTAATCCAAGAAATTGTATCTTCCAGTCCCTGGCTCAGAGTGTATTTTTGTTTCCAATTTGTAAGTTCCTTTAGCTTTTGATTGGAACCAAGTAATCTTGTTACCTCACTTTTTTGAGGTCTTAGTCTTTTAGTATCACAAGTAATAAAGGAATTGGGATTAATCTGTCTGATAAGCTCTTTCGCCAGTTCGCCAATCGAAACTTCTGTTTGACTGGCTATGTTAATTTCTTCTCCTATGGTTTGATCAGACTTTTCTATTTCGATAAAGCCCAAAACGGTATCTTTGACATAATTAAAGTCTCTGGTTGGAGTTAAACTGCCAAGATGTATTTCTTCTATTCCCGCCAATAGCTGACTGATAATCGTTGGAATCACTGCTCTTGCAGATTGCCTTGGTCCATAGGTATTAAACGGACGTACAATTGTCACCGGAAGAGAAAAGCTTTTATAAAAGGATTCAGCTAAGCGGTCGGCTCCTATTTTGGTTGCAGAATAAGGTGACTGTCCTTGATAGGGGTGCAATTCATCAATTGGTACATATTGGGCACTTCCATATACCTCAGAGGTAGAAGTAATTAAGACTCTGTCTGTATTAAGATTTCTGGCCGCCTGCAAAACGTTTAGTGTTCCCTTAATATTCGTATCCACGTAAGCATCCGGCGAATGATAGCTAAACGGAATTGCTATAAGTGCCGCAAGATGAAATACACATTCAATGCCCTCCATCACCTTTCGCACTCCGTTTGGATCTCTGATGTCTCCGCTTTGTATATCAATTTGCTCCTTGATTTGCTTTGGAAAAGTATCTAACCACCCCCACGAGTTGAATGAATTATAAAAGGTAAAAGCTCTCACATCATATCCAGCTTCTAGCAGTGTCTCCGCCAAATGACTCCCTATAAATCCATCCGCTCCAGTAATCAAAACTTTTTTCTTCATAAATCTCCTTTCACCACCTTACAAAATTGTTTAGCCTAATAATGATGATTATCAAATACCTTAATCTTATAATAACTGGTTCTGTCTGAAACAAAAAAGTTAAATTCTCCATCCTTGTCTGTTATCGTATGCGTAACATAACAAAGACGCTTTTTTTGCTGCTCTTTATTACAATCGCTAGAAATTCGTTCCAAAATAACGACTGCATTTTTGACTGGTGTACTATCTCTATAGCGAACATATCCTCTGATTAATACATAATCAATATAATTTTCATTCCTTATACGATCCATAATTACATTCTTCTTTATCCCTTTAGCAAAGGCTCATAAATATTAAGATGATAATTAATAAAATCATTTTTAGTTACTGCAAGGGCAAATTCTCCTCCCTGGTTTGTTATCACATAACCTAATTTAACTCTATAATTTCGATAATAAACCGCTATCACTTCTATAACAGCGCCTTCCACGGGTACACATCCCTCATTGTAAATAATTCCGGTCAACAAAGTCTCACAGGATCGTTCCAGTGTAATATTCGTTTGTAATATTGTTTTGTTGTCTAAATCACTTGGGGTGATTACAACCTCTTTAAAATCACTCAATATAAATCCTCCTTTATCATTAACTTAATGGAGCATATATTATTATTTCATATTTCATAAAAGGTTTGGCCTCTATTGCAAATAAATATTCACCGGCTTCATCAGTTAGAACATAGCCAAGTAAGCTTCTGTCATTATTCTTACAATTGATTTGAAATACTTGAATGGCTGCTCCCTTACATGGATGCTGCTTTTGATTAAAAACGGTTCCCTTAATAATCTGAAACTTCTGTCTGTCCAGTTGAATATTAAAATGATTATTTCTGCATTTAAGCTTAGCTCCTTCTATTGTGAAAGATGCACTTTTTAAGCAATTCATAAATTGAAAAATTTCCTTTTTTCTTTTCTTGAACCGTTTGAACTTCCTGTGTATAAACTGTTACATTTAATTCCGTTTTTCCTTTTGTATCCTCAGCCAAGATAATATTTCCCTCTTGTTCTTTTCCATTCACTATCATTTTATTGATTTTAACCTCTTTATATTTTTTATTCTGATTTATATTTTCACTTTCACTATCCTGATTCAGTTTGACTAAATTCTTATGATTCATTGCTATCCTCCTCATTACTACAAGTTATTCATAAAATTCTTCTAACGTTTCAAGTGACAACCTGTTTACCTCACAAAGCATTTCTTTCATCTTTTCGAAATATATTTTAAAAACTCTTGCCTGATGTTGTAAATCAGATGTCACTTTAACATAATCTTTTGCACTTATTTGAAACGTTTGCTCCTTCCTATCAAATAAAAAGTGCGTTAAGTATCCTCCCAGATAATGACTGTCTAAAGAATTCTCGAATTCGTTTACAATTTGCAAAATATAAAGAAATCTTTGCAAGTCGATATCATCATCCTCCATTTCCATCAAAGATTTTTGCTTGTTATCCAGTATAATATCTTGACACAACTTAAGTCCCTGCTCTGCTTTTATCATATCCTTCTCAATCACAGTTAAGATCGTATCAATTACTTCCTGATTATTGATTTGAATATCTCTTTTCGGTATCAGGCTTTGCTTTGGATTCGAAAATGTAAGATTTTTTAATACTTTGTCTAGCTCCTTATGGGGTGCACCCTTAATCCACGCGCCGTAAGAGCAATTAATAAAATCAACTCGCTTATACTTCTCAATATATTGCTCTAATCTGATTTTATAGTGTTCTAGTGTAATTGTTGTATTGATCATTTTGCCATTAATCGCTTTGACTGGAATCTGTGATACATAAGAAAGTGTTTTGTCATAATCATGTGTTGCACTGTCAGCATGGTGCTTTTGAAAAGTATGCGCCAAATCCTGACCGATCAATATAATTGGAGAGCATCCAAGCATATTCGCAATATCGATACAAGAATGAGCCACAGAGCCACCACAATAAACACCCTGCAAGTTTTTGAAAGCTTTTATCGTCTGAGAAAATAAGAGAGAAATAAAGACCTTGTCGCCCTGATAATCCCGTACCAGGTAACGATTGCTATATTCGTAAAAAGCAAGTGGAGTATCTAAATTTAAGTAATCTTTCATCATATCATAATTTGCATCTACTGGATCGACAGAAACAATCAAATCAGGCTTTATTCCGTTTTTGACCAATGCTCCTACGGTTCTGCTGCCTGTAATAATAAAGCATTGACTAAGCTTATCCTTATGTTTTTTTAGATCCTCAATATTATTATCTAGGGAGGGACCACCTGAAACAATAATTGCAGGTACGTTTTGATTAGTGAATTTATAGTAATGAATCGGTGTACACTGATTTAATATTTTAATATTGGCTATCATATTCTTTATAAATAAATGTTTAAAGCGTTTTGCCAAACTCACTGCTGCCGATGCATTCACTAAAGTAGAATCCAGGTTCTTAATCAGACATTGATATTCCTTATGATAAATGCTGCTGTAATTTCCAAAGGCGTAAAAATATACATTATTAATATTTTTAAAATTTATATTTTCTTGTAAAATTTTTTTCACCAGCTCCTCTTTAAACGAAACTATTCTTATATTCTCTTCAATTTCAGATTGATACCTATTAGAAAGTGACTGATTTGGTTCAACTATAATTACCTTATTTTGGGGACAGATTACATTTCTCAACTTCTCAATATATTCTCCAGTATCTATTCCAAAAATTAGAATCAAAGAATCAAAATTTATATCCTCTACTGTATTCAATAGCTTCGTTATCTCATATTCATAATTCTCTCTGTCTGCCAAGAAAAAGAACCTTTTATCCTTTTTAATCCGATATACCTGATACCCATCTAATGTTTGAAACTTTTTCATGATAACCTCCGTACGATAGGATAAGATTGATAGAACTTCCTTTACGTTCGCTTATTATTGTGAATAGGCAATTAGCTTATATTGCTTACCGTTGATTTTTGCCAATGATATTCCGTATGAACCGTCATTTTCTGTAAAGGTTACCCCCAAGCTTTTTTCAGCAACAGAATCTACATGATCGACCAACTTTACCTCAACTGCGGCATTTGGCAATGGTTCTCCTGTCGGACTATACACAATACCCTTTAAAAAAAAGAACTCCTCTGCCGGTAACATAATATCTACAGTTACAATTTTGGAACAAATAATTTGACCACCCGTTAGAATAATTTGCTGCAATAACACTTCACCTCCCAAGAACCCGGACAACTTGTTTTGTAAAATGAATAAAAGCCATTGCTGGCTTTCATTCATCTTATGAAGCAACGCATCTTACATAAAGAGTAATGTTTCATTTAGTTGTCGTAGAATTTAAGCAGTATTCTTACACCTGATTTACAAGTAATACCATATTGTCCCGCTGCATTTGTAAATGTGTGTCGGTCTGCTGATTTTGTTGTTACAGTATTCGTATTTTCCCATACATCAACTGCACCGCTTGCTAATATTGATTGAGAAAAGAGCGCAGTACCTTGTACCAGCACAAGTCCCCAAGTACTTGTTGAAAGATTTTTTAACACTGTTCCGCCGTTAACTGCTGATACGGTAGAAATAAGTGCTACTTTAGGTCTATAATTAGCCATAATAATGCCTCCCATTTTAAAACCAAAGATATACATATTTCCACTTTTATAATATGAAATTTTGACATAGATTGTGTCATACTTTAGTAACATTGCAAAGAGTGAGCCAAATTCTATAGAATTCAACTCACTCTTTTTCTTTATGCCTCGTATTGCCAACGCATATTTTTATTTACTGATCGACTGCTTTAATGCCTCTACTGATACTTTAACACCCTCTAAGGGATCCATGGTCATATCCTCCATTTCAAGTGATACATAATCATTGTACCCTTCCATTCTGCAAACTGAGAAAAATTCCTTCCACCACTGTAAATCATGTCCGCAGCCTACTGCTACATAATTCCACGAACGCAATCGATACAGATCAATTGTTTTCGTATCCAGTACACCGTTTGATCCGATTCGTCTACGTTCCAGTCTGGAATCCTTACCATGAATATGATATAGTGCATCTCCTAACTCACGTACCGCTTCAATCGGATCTCCTCCCATCCAAAACAAATGTCCGGGATCCATATTCATTCCGATCATATTACCTACTTCTTTTCGAAGTTGGAAAAGGGTTTCCGGATTATATACCAATTGATAGCCGTGATTTTCCAATGCAATTTTCTCAATACCGCAGTTCTTAGCCTCTTTTACAAGCTGATGCCATACAGGAATTGCTACCTCTTCCCACTGATATCTAAGCACCTCTTGTGTTTCAGGTGGCCAGCTCGTTGTCACCCAAACCGGTGTTTTGTCTCCCTTACACCCTGCCGGAAGACCGCTCATCATAACAATTTTCTTAATTCCCAGAAGGTTTGCCAATTGAAATGTTTTACGAGTAACCTCCATGTCTTTTTGATAGGCCAGAGGATTACCCGAACAGTTCAAAGCAATCAGCTCGATATCACGCTTTTTTAACGCTTCCATGTACTTATCTCTTGCTATATTACTTGACACAAGCTCGTCAAGATTAAGATGAGGAGCCTTAGACCAATTGCCCGTCTGTATTTCCAATGCATGAATTCCAAGCTCTTTTACGGTATCAAGCATTGTTTCAAAAGGCATATAGCCTAGGGAATCTGGTATATAAGACAATTTCATAAACGCTTCCCCCTTTCCTCATTATCATAAAATGCAGGCCGTTTGGGCATCATAATCGGAACAATACTTCCTTCTTCTCTGGCTCTGGTACAAGCATCCGCAGTCACACAGGCAACATACCCATCCCATGCACTAGGACCGAATAAAGTCTCCTGTTTTACTGAGTTTACCCACTGCATAAACTCAATATCATACGCCTCTATAAATCGGTCGGACCAATCCGGATATATCTCATAGGAATTTACTCCTTTCAAACGCATTCTGACATTGGCAGGGTCTGGAAGACGAACCGTTCCCTTTTCACCCACAACCTCACATTGTACATCATATCCATACTGACAATTTACAAAAGATTCCACATCAATGCGAACTCCGCTTTGCGTCTCTAATAATATAATTTGTGGATCTTTTAATCCCTCCTCTGCCAAACGAGTGCTCTTTGGTATAATAACCTGTGCAGATTTATAATCCTCCCCCAACAGCCAGCGGATTACATCAATCTCATGTATAACTGAATTCTTAATGCTCATTACAGTTGTATGCTTCGGACCTGGAATACGGTTTCTATGAATGCAATGAAGCATCAAGGGTTCTCCAATTTTTCCACTTTCTATTACCGACTTTATTTGCTTGTAGCCTTTGTCAAACCGCCTCATAAAGCCAACTTGAATTAGGTGCTTGCCACATGCGATTTCAGCCTCTGTTATTTTTTTACAATCTTCTGCCGACGTAGCCAGCGGTTTTTCGCATAATACATATTTACTCGCCTTAATACATTCCAATACAAAATGTGCATGCGTAGGATCCCATGATGCGATAACAACTGCATCAACCTCCTTTGAATGAATTACTTGCTCACCAGTTTCATAAAAAACTGAGTTATATTCCTCTGCAATTCTTTTTGCATTTTCCACATTAATATCCGATACTGCAACCACCTTTGCACCCGCAACCACATTGGTGATTCTTCGAATGTGATCTTCTCCTATGGCTCCCGTCCCGATTACTCCTATCCGCAACTCCATAGCATTATACCTCCTTGCATTTTATCAGTTATTTATCTTATCTTTATGATATTTATCTGTCAAATTCTTCCATGCTTTCTGCGTGTCTAAGTATTGCTGATAATTTTTCTTGACCTGTTTATCTGCCTTATTAAGTTCTTCTAATATTTTCATGAATTCTTGCTTTTTAAAATAGTTTGATAACTTTGGAAGTATGTAAAGCAGCTTCTTCCTCATATCTTCAATAATTGATTCATAATCGGAAGGATTGGTTATATAGAGAAGCAAAGGCTTATATCGTATCCATCCGATACATGCATGATAGAATCTTGAGATAATCTGATCTGAATTAGCAGTAATTGAATTTAATTTGATTGGAAGTGTCCCATCCAATAAATGCTGATAGGCTGAAAATCCATCATGAAAGGTGTAACAAGGAATCCTGGTTACTACCCTGTCCGATAATAATGTACTTAAAAAGGTATCCTCTCCCCTTGCCCCCGGAGGATTGTAAAAGGCAAATGTTCTATCCGGTTTCGTAAGATTAATACATAAATTAGCACCGGATATAAATTTACAATGATTTGTCTCTTTTACTTCAGTTGCTTCTTTTTTTATTAAAACCTGCGTATCCGCATAAGTCACTCCACCATTTTTCATAATTTTCTTAATTGATTCCCAGTTAAGAATATCATTACTGATTGTATTAATAAAAAGTCCAAAATCTTCTTCTGTCAGTGTTTCATTAAATTGAATATCTGGAATTGGGGAAATATAACCGCAGTGATATCCATTTGTAATGTCCGAATGAACGATATGTTCTAAATGAATAGGCAACACATATTGCCCGCTCCATAAACAATTTTCATTATTTTTTGTAACTGCCACAGGGTATTCATCATCGTCTAGAAATAAAAGATAGTCCATTTTGTGTTTCAAGGCCTCATATAAGATTACATTACGTTTTCCTGCATATCCATTTCCAAATACCAGTTTTACATCTTTTTTTAGTTCCAAATCTTCCTCAATATTTTCAAATTCTCTGTTGCGAATATGTTTGGAGCCAATAAAAACAATTTCGTCAAAGGCATCTACAATTTCCTGCCTCAAATTAGTATAATCAGTGGATTGCGTATGAGAATAATCTACATCATATGCTACAAATAAATTAAGACTTACTTTTTCTTGCAATTTATTTACAATTCCAGATTCCACCCACCCATAAATATAAGAATTCATAACTTTCCTAAAATTTTTTCTTCCGGTTGCAAACCCAATACCTAATCTTATCATGTTATCATCCATTCAATTCCTCCTATTACGATAATAAAAAATATCTATTGACTACGGTATCTGATAGAGTGAAATATTTTCCCTCATAAAATAGTCAATAAATATTGCTTATTATCCATTATTATTTGTTTAAATTATCTTATTCCTATTATTATCATAAAGCTTAGAGGACAGGTTGTCAAGTTTTGCAACTTTATTTCCCTATCCCTTTGAACAAAATGACTCTTATATAACAGCAAATTCGACTATTTATCTGTCCATCTCAATGATAATTGGAAGTATAAATGGATTTCTCTTCATTTCTTTCCATAGATAATCGCTTAAATCCTCCTTAATTGTCGCCTTGATTTTACCCCAGTCCATCTTATTTTTTTTCATACAGCATTCTAAACTTTGCTGGACATTATGCTTGATTTTTGCCATTAATTCATCTGCTTCTCTTACATAGACAAAGCCTCTGGAAATAATATCGGGTCCTGATACCACATGATTGCTGAATTTTTCCAGCCCTATTATAATTATAATCAAGCCATTTTCCGCCAGCATCTGTCTATCCCTAATCACAATGTTACCTACATCGCCAATTCCCAAGCCATCCACATAGATTTCTCTTGCTCTTACCTGTCCGGCAATCTTTCCTTCCTTTTCAGACAACTCTAACACATTTCCCGATTGTAAGACAAAAATATTTTTATCTTCAATCCTCATCATTTTTGCTATTTTTTGCTGTGCCTGCAAATGCTTATATTCTCCATGCACTGGAATTGCATATTTCGGATGCACTAAAGAGTAGATGAGTTTTAACTCCTCCTGACATGCATGACCTGAAACATGAGTATCCTGATAGATTACTTCGGCTCCTTTCATGGCAAGCTCATTAACCACCTTTGATACTGCTTTTTCATTTCCTGGTATGGGTGTTGAGCTAAAAATAATCTGATCCCCGGGTCTAATTGAGATGGTTCTATGCGTTGAATCTGCCATACGTGAAAGCCCTGCCATAGCCTCTCCCTGACTTCCGGTCGTTATAATTACCAGTTGATTGTCGGGGTAATTCTTCATTTGCTCCACATCAATAATGATATTCTCTGGTATTATCATATACTCAAGTTCAACGGCTACCTGAATCACATTGATCATACTTCTTCCCTGAATTACTACTTTTCTTCCAAAATCAAAGGCTGTATTAATGATCTGCTGAACCCTGTCAACATTGGATGCAAAAGTAGCAACAATAATTCGATTCTTCTTATTTTCAGAAAAAATGCTTTTAAACGTATTTGCCACGATTTTTTCGGATACGGTAAATCCTGCTCTTTGCGCATTCGTACTGTCACACATTAAAGCTAGAACACCTTTTTTACCTAGCTCAGCAAATCTTTGCAAATTAATGGTTTCTCCAAACAAAGGTGTATAGTCAATTTTAAAATCACCCGTATGCACAATGATTCCAGCCGGTGACGAAATCGCAAGTGCAGAAGAATCAGCGATGCTATGATTTGTCTTAATATATTCTACCCGAAAAGAGCCAAGGTTTATCGTTTGTCCATGCCTGACCACCTTTCTTTTTACTTTTGTAATTAGATTATGCTCTTTTAGCTTAAGTTCTATCAAACCTTGTGTCAGCTTCGTTGCATAAATTGGAACATTAATCTCCTTAAGAACATAGGGTAATGCACCAATATGATCCTCATGTCCATGTGTAATAAAAAAGGCTTTCACCTTCTCCCTATTCTCAATTAAATAAGAAACATCCGGAATGACCAGATCAATTCCAAGCATTCCTTCCTCTGGAAAAGAAATTCCACAATCAACTACAATAATTTGCTCCTCGTATTCAAATGCAGTAATATTCATTCCAATTTTACCAAGTCCACCTAATGGTATTATTTTAATCTTCTTTTCATTTAGTTCCTTTGCTTCTTTCATTTTATCCCTATCCTTCTTAAACTTAAATCATATTACTATTTTGCCAGCTATTTAATTATTTCTTTCATTCTTCTGGCACGAAATAATTATTCATATTATTACCCTAAAAGAATGTTTTTATCTAATTATGCAAAAAAAGAATGCACCTTTTGTACATTCTTTTGAATTGCAATCTATTATTCTTTTATTTCTTCTAATTCTTTTCTCTCTTCTAATTCTTTTATCTCTTCTATTTCCTTTATCTCTTCTATTTCCTTTATCTCTTCTATTTCCTTTATCTCTTCTATTTCTTTTATCTCTTTAAATTCTTTAATTATAAAGATAATCGACAAGACAGTTGCAATGAAATCACTCACCGGCTGTGCTAAAAAGATCCCTTGCATTTGAAAATAATATGGCAAAATATAAATAAGTGGTATGAGCGCAGCCACTTGTCTGACTAGGGTAATAATACTTGATTGAGCAGGCTTTCCAATTGACTGAAAAAAAGTGGTTGCAAGCATTACAAAGCCTAATACCGGCGCAATCATAAAATTCATTCTCAGCGCACTAACTCCAATCTGTAATAGCTTTGGTTCTCCACCAAACATTCGAATTATCATGTCTGGCCATAACTCGGTAATCCCCCAGATCAAAGTTGTTATTGCAACTGATAGCACTGTCCCCAGCCAAAAAATTCTTTTTACACGATTCCCATTTCCTGCGCTATAATTATAACCAATCAAAGGCTGTATTCCCTGACTGATACCACTTGCCGGCATAATTACAAAGGTCATAATACTTGCAATTACTGCATAAACACTAATAGCGATATCACCTCCATATTTTCCAAGCTGGCTGTTATATACCAATGATATAAACCCCATAGCAATTTGTGCAATCCAAAATGCAAAACCACATTTTATAATTTTAATGGAAATATTTTTATCCAATTTAATTATCGCCCGGCTGATTTTTACCAGCGTTTTATTACCGAATAGCAAATAGGTTCCATATAATGCAGATATAATTTGCCCTATCACCGTTGCAAGCGCCGCTCCCTTTACCCCCCAGTTAAAACCGGCAACAAACAAAGCGTCTAATATAATATTCGTTATCGCACCAATACCTGTTACCATCATACCGGTAATTGGCTTGCCACAAACCCTGACAAAATCGCAATATACCAAAGTCAACCCCTGAAATACACAGCCAAACGATACAATTTTGTAATATTGCATTGCCAAATCATATGTAGTTTCTGTGACACCAAAAATAGTTAAAAACGTATCACTAAACAACAGTAATATTATCGTTAAAAATAATTCAAAAATAAGAATCAAAATAAACGCTGAGGAAAAAGCTGAGTTAGCTTTTTTTTCTTCTTGTTTTCCTCGAAACAAGGTAAAAAGTGTTGATCCTCCGGCACTGCACATTAAACCAAACGCAATCATTAGAAATGATAGGGGAAAACATATCGATAACGCGGCTAACGCTGTATTCCCTGAAAAGTTCCCAACAAAAATGCGATCTACAATATTATAAAGAGCTGCTATTAATAACGAAGCTGCTGCTGGTATTGAAAATTTTAATATTAATGAAAATATATTCCCCTGTGAAAAATCTGAATTATTACTCATTCTGTCTCCCCTTTATTACTTGATAAAGTTTATCAATTACTCGTATTGCTGTCTCAACTTCTTCTTCCTCTATTTTAGAAAGCTGCTGTGCAAGATATTGATGATATGTTTCTATATATTGTTCTTCATATTCTTTGCCCAATTGTGTCAACTTCACTAATGTCACTCTTTTATCCACCTGCTGACTGTATTTATACACAATGTCATAATCGGTCAAATCATTGATTAATTTTGTAACACTAGGGGTTGTAATATTTAGATATTCACTGACATCGCTGACACATACCTCATTTTGGCCACTATTTAACTTTGAAATTGCTTCCATAACATGCATATGTCTGGGCTTTAACCCGGACGGAAGCTTTGGCATACTCTCTGTCACTTTTTTAGCTAAAAAGCACATATCCAGCAAGCCTTTTACACTTTCTACGGTCATAGTAATCCTCCTTTGCTCATTCATTTCGCTTTTAAACTAAAATCTCTCTAACAAATATATCTCTTTTGCCATATATACTTACTAATAGTAATTATCTTTAGTAAGTATATACAATCTGATTACAGTTGTCAATACAGAGAAATTTTTTTATTTTTATGGCTTCATACTTTTTTAATAATTATTTGGTATAATATTGAAAATAAGGAGGTTTTTATGCTGGAAAAAGATGATTTAACATATGTGACATCCCGCTTAAGCTTTTGGGATAAATTAAATAATGATGAAAAAAACATAATAAAAAGCAATGCAACAAAAGTCTTTTATAGTAAAGGCAGCAAACTATACAGTCCAACGAGTGAATGTTTGGGCGTTTTACTTGTTCGTAGTGGTGAATTGCGCGTTTATATACTCTCAGAGGATGGCCGTGATATCACACTGTATCGCATAAGCGCAGGAGATACTTGTGTTTTGTCTGCTTCCTGTATTCTTAACAGCATAACCTTTGATGTAGAAATTGATGCTGAAATGGATACGGATGCTTATTTAATTAATATCGGCGCTTTTAGTAAGCTCAAAAATCAAAATGTCTACGTAGAGAATTTTGCTTATAAGAATGCGATTGAACGATTTTCTGATGTGATGTGGTCGATGGAACAAATACTGTTTATGCGTTTTGATAAACGATTGGCTATTTTTTTATTGGATGAATTGGCTAAAACAAATTCCTCCAGTATCAATATTACACAAGAACAAATTGCCAAATACGTAGGAAGTGCCAGAGAAGTAGTTTCCCGAATGCTAAAGGTATTTCAGTCTCAAGGCATTTTAGAACAGTCAAGGGGCTGTATCCATATTACAGACAAGGAAAAGCTGCGCGCGCTGGTTTAAACAAATAAATAACCACATGTAAAGAGATGGCGAATGTAGTACTGCGCCATCTCTTTACAAAAAATCTTATTTTCTAAAATCACTACATATCTAAAATGCACACTTTTATTTAAGAAATATTTAGTGCCCGATGTGTTGCATAAACTTTTCTAATTTGTAGAGTCTAAAACTTGATTAATGACATTTTTCATAATATCCTTTGTCATCATTCCAGGTACATATCCTGCAACATTACCTTCCTTATCAATCATAAAGGTCGTAGGGAAAGCTGAAATAGAATAGGCCAAAAAAAGCTCGCCAGTTTCATCAAATACGGTAGGAAATGTATATTCGTTACTTTCTAAGAAAGAGGTAATATACTCTTTAGTTTCATCTGAATTATTGGGATATGCATCACTTTTTGGATTTGTCACCCCTAAGAACACCACCTCATCCTGATTTAAATTATATTCTTGATATAATTCTTCAATATGCGGCATTTCCTGATTACAGGGAGGGCACCATGTTGCCCAGAAGTTTAAGAAAACCACCTTTCCCTTGTAGTCAGAAAGAGTATGTTCATTCCCATATTGATCCGTTAAAGTAAAATCAACCGCCGGCATGACATCATTTGCGGTATCCTCATCACTTGTTGCTGTATCTGAACTATTGTTTGACGTACTATCTTCACTTGTCTTTGTATCATTTTCTGATTCCTTCGTATCAGCAGTATCATCTGATGTATTCTCCTGCGTGCTTTGCTGATTATTACCAATCGAATTTAAGTAGCTTGATACACCGTTTACCCAGCCTGTAAAGGTCATAATTCCCATAATAATAAGAATGATACCTCCTGTTTTGATTGTATATTTTAATAATTTCTGTTTTTCCTTTAAAAAGTTTAGTACCTGTGAAGTAAATAATCCCAGCACTAAAAACGGAATTAAAAAACCAAGTGCATAGACTAATACGAGCAGGTTACCTGACAATGCAGTGGACGCCCCTGAGGCCATAATCAATACAGAAGACAATGCAGGGCCGATACATGGTGTCCATGCAAAGCTAAACGTAAAACCCATAATTAATGCCAAAAAAGGATTCATTGTTTTGTCAGCAAAATTAATATTTATTTTTCTTTCTCTTTGCAAGAAGTTAAAATCAAAGATTCCTAATTGAAACAATCCCAGAAAAATAATCAGTATTCCGCCTATTCTGGTAAACATCAGCTTATTGCTGCTAAAGAATTTACCTAGTGCCGTAAAGGACATTCCCAGTATAAAAAACGCGAACGATACTCCGATTATAAAAAACAAGGTATGTAAAAACACCTTTTTTCTTTCATAAGTTACTCTGCCATCTACCCTTGAATTTTTAGCACTTCCTGCCAAAATACTCATATAGACAGGAATTAATGGAATCACACATGGTGAAAAAAAAGATAAAATTCCCTCCAAAAATACAAGAATAAAGCTGATACTATTTGTTGCCACTATATTACCAATCATAATAACCTCCTTTTATACCTATTTACACTATAATTACCCCTTATTATATTGACTTTCAAAGCATTCATCCGTGACTTAATCACATAGTGTACCAAAAAGACAAAAGTAACAAATGAAAAGTTGAAATCAAAAAAGGATAGAGTTAAAATAAACTCTACCCAATGTTTTTAAGTACTATTGAAGCATTGATAAAAGCGTCTGCTTGGATTGAACACCGACAGCACTTTGAACTACTTTTCCGTCCTTGATTACAATTAAAGTTGGAATACTCATTACATTATATTTCTGAGCAAGTTCTTGTTCTTCATCTACGTTCACTTTACCAACCTTAGCATTTTCTCCAACCTGCGAAGCTACCTCTTCTACGATTGGTCCTACCATCTTACATGGTCCACACCAAGATGCCCAAAAATCTAATAATACCGGTTTATCTGATTTGATTACTTCTGCTTCAAAGTTACTTTTCGTTATTTTCATTGCGCTCATAATTCATTCTCCTTCGCTATCCATAATTTTTTCTTTAATTCTTTGTATACTCTTATTATACTGATATTTCATTTTTTATCTGTGATAAGGTCACATATTTTGATTAATTTAAGAATTTTTATCAATTAGCCAAATTAGTGATATTTTATTTATTAAAGCTGACCTTGCCTTGGATCGGTTTTATTATTTTAACTACATAGGTTAATAAAATAAATATGATCAAACTGTCAATTGGCCACATTACAAGATTTTTAACAATTCTTGCCGCTAATAATATTGCAAAACCTTTTCCATACAAAACAGACAGCCACAGGGTGTTTAAACCGCAATTTACAATTACTTTGTCTAACAAGCCGGCAATCGCAATCCTCTTTAAATTAATCGGTTTTTTATATAGAAATAATCCATAAATCATACCGCTTAATATTTCGCTTAACGTAAAGCCAATAAAATATGGACCGGTTGGTCTGACGATGAATTTAAGTACATCCAGCATACCACCAAATACTCCTCCTACAATTGGACCAAACAAATAACTCACCACTTGGTTGGGAATTTGTGAAAGGCCAAGCTTGATATAGGGACCTATTTCTATGGTTGTTGTGTAGCTTAAGATAACAGCAATAGCTGCAATCAGCGCGCATAACACCATATTTTGCGTTTTTTTTAATTCCTTTACCGACTCTGAACACATAAGAACAAATTGTTTCATAAAAATTCCTCCTTTACGCAGTGAACTCCATTTACTACATAAAGAAGGAAATAAGAACCTATTTATGTAGCAGCGGGATGCGAACCCTGTACCGCAAGCTTTCGCTTTTCGTCCAAATGACAACTCCCTGTTCAAATGGCACTTAACGCACAAAATTCTACTCTGCTTTTTCTTGTCTTTTTTACAATATATCCTTATTTAATAAAACTGTCAATAGCTTTATTTAAATTATCAATAGCCGTCTTATCACCAGATTCTACTGCATCAACTATACAATGCTCCATATGATCCTTTAGAATTACCTTGCCTGCATTATTTAGAGCGGCAATGACCGCTGACAGTTGAATTAAAACCTCACTGCAATCTTTTCCGTCTTCCACCATTCGTTTGACCGATTCTAAATGACCGCTTGCCCTTGACAAACGGTTAATCACTGCCTTGGTATGCTGATGACCATGGCTGTGATTATGCTCCTTTAAATGGCTATGTGTATACTTTGTTCCATCCGCTCTCAAATGCGTATGCTCCTGCTCTCTTTCGTCCATTCGCATATTTTCCTTTCCCCATTCCACATGATTTAATAAAGTATTGTAATGCATCAATTGGCTTGCCTTAAGATGTATAAGCTCAGAACTTTTAATAACTTAACTTTTCATCATCTTTTACTTCATTAATTTAACTATATCTTAAGTGGTATTTCTGAAAATAACAAGGATATTTATAAAAAATTGTCAATTTTTAAAACATTTTTGCTATATTAGCAAATAAGAAGCAACAAAGAATCCCTATAAAAGTAGGAACTATAAAGCTTACCATTGTCCATTTTAAGCTGCCAGACTCTTTTTTTATGGTTAATAAAGTAGTCGAGCACGGCCAGTGCATCAAAGAGAATAGCATTGTACTGATTGCGGTAATCCACGTCCAGTTATTTGCAAGTAATAGTTGTTTTATATTCGTAAGACTCTCTATTTCTTGCATACTTCCCTGTGCCATATATGTCATTATGATGATAGGTACTACGATTTCATTAGCGGGCAAACCTAAGATAAAAGCCATAAGGATTACCCCATCCAGACCAATCCATCTTGCAAATGGATCTAAAAAACCGGCACAATGATTAAGTATTGTAGTTCCTGAAATAAATGTATTTGCCATAATCCAGATAAAAATTCCTGTTGGAATGGCAACCACAGCGGCTCTTCCTAGTACAAATATGGTGCGGTCGAAAATAGAATGAACCAAAACTTTTAGAACCTGTGGTCTGCGATAAGGCGGCAGCTCTAGTGTAAAGGAGGACGTCACTCCCTTTAGGACGGTTTTTGATAGTACATAAGAAACTATGAAAGTCATCAAAACACCTAATACAATAATCATAGTAATATAGAGAGCCAATAGAAGAGATGGAAGTATTCCTGTTGAAGCACCAAGAAAAAACATGCTGATAATAGCTATCAATGTTGGAAATCTTCCGTTGCAGGGCACAAAATTATTGGTTAACATAGCAATTAATTGTTCTCTGGGAGAATCAATGATTCTGCAGCCAACAATACCGGCCGCATTGCAGCCAAATCCCATGCACATAGTAAGAGCCTGCTTACCACAAGCACAACAATGCTTAAAGGGTTTATCTAAATTATATGCAATACGAGGTAAATATCCCGAATCCTCCAGTAAGGTAAAAAGAGGGAAAAAAATTGCCATTGGCGGAAGCATAACAGATATCACCCAAGCCAGCACACGATACGCACCAGCAATAAGGATACCATGCAGCCACATTGGTGCACCAAAATAATAAAATATCTCTGTTAATTTATTTTCTATTCCAAATAATACGCAAGATAACAGCTTTGACGGATAATTTGCTCCTGCAATCGTTAGCCAAAAAACAATTGCCAAAAGTATCAACATGACAGGATAACCGGTCCATTTGCTTGTAAGAACCCGATCTATTTTTCGATCCAAATCGTCATAACGCTTTTTTTCACAAAATACCGTATGCTTAAAAATATCTTCTGCTTTTAATACAACGCTGGCTACTGTACTGTCCTCCAGCCTTTTGCCTGTTATTTTATTCGTATCAAGTACTGTTTTTGACTGCTTTAGTGCATCTAAAATACAAGAATCTGTGAAAATATCTTTATGCGTATAAGCACTGATTTCATCCATTAACGATTGGTCATAATCAAGCAGTTTCAGACTCAGCCACCGTGAATTGATACTACCTGAGAATCTTTCTTCTATCACTGGCTGAAGTATGGAAATTGCTTCTTCAATCGGTGGACGATAAGTGATCTGCAGCGGAGCTGTCTGCTGCTCTTTCTGCATTAGCACATCAAGCTCCTGCATTAGTTGATTTAGACTGTGCTTTTTTCTCGCAATACTGCCTACTACTCTAACTCCTAATTGTTTGGATAGTTCCTTTAAGTCAATTCTGATTCCTTTACGTCTTGCTTCATCCATTAAATTAATACATACAATCACATTACGTGATATTTCAAGCGTCTGTAGAACTAAGTTAAGGTTTCTTTCTAAGCAGGTCGCATCGCATACAACAACAATTGCATCTGCTCTCCCAAAGCAAATGAAATTTCTGGCAATTTTTTCTTCTGCCGAATGTGCCATCAAGGAGTAGGTTCCGGGTATATCCACCAATACATAGGAATTTTGTTTGGTACTGCAATAACCTTGCGCATTCGTCACCGTTTTACCCGGCCAGTTTCCTGTATGCTGATTCATACCAGTCAGATTATTAAATACAGTACTTTTCCCTACATTCGGATTTCCTGCTATGGCAACTACTTTATCGCTTGGCGTCTGTTTGATAATTTTCAGATGTGAATCTACAGCTCTTATCCCAACGCTATTTTTCGTCAACCCCATATTATACTCCTTTATCATAAATCAAGATATTACTGCAATCCTCTGAACGAATCGCAATTACAGCCCCCCTGATCAGATAAGCAGCAGGATCTCCACCCGGACTCTTACCAATGCATTCAACCTCTGTATTTTCTATTAAACCAATATCAAGCAGTCTCCTTCTAATACCATCCGTTGACAGCAATTCTTTAATTTTTGCCCGTTGTCCGGGCTTTAAATCATTTAAACAATACTTTTGCTTCATCAAATCATAACCTCTACTTTTACGGAACAATTTTTTCTAGTCTATTATATTAACTTTTCATCATCTAGGTTCCATAATAAATAAAAGCATAACACTCTCATTATGTATTTCTATTTACTTTGCACAAAATCCCCTTTGTTACGTATTCCAATAAGTAGTGCCAATGATAGAATACAAAACAGCTAAAAATATTTTTTCCTTTTAAATAAATAAAGGCAAATGCCAACAACAATCATACAAACAATAATTACTGTGACATAACCATATTTCCATGTAAGCTCGGGCATATTAGTAAAATTCATACCGTACCACCCTACAATGAGCGTTAATGGAAGAAAAATGGTGGTAACAACTGTAAAAAACTGCATCGTCTTATTCAAACTATAATTTAATGAAGCATCCAAGGCTTCTCTAAGATGAATCAAATTTTCACTTAATAGCTGTGTGTTATTGCTAAGTCGTTCTGATTTAACTGTAAAAATCCTAAAATACCTCAAATCATCCTCTTCGAATAAATTGTTTTGATTCTCCTGTAACTCCTCGCCAATATTAAAAAGCTGTTCATAATAATTTTTTAAAATAGACAAATCTTTTCTTAAATTGAAAATATCTCGATTCAAGTGTTCGCTTATTCTGCCGTTTACTAGTTGCTGCTCCATATTCAAAATTTTGCGCTCTGTAATTTCGAGTGGCTTGTTTCCATTCAACAACAGACTTTCAAAGACCCCTGAAACAACCTTTCCAAGCGTTTGCTTTTGCGTCAATCTTCCTACTGCATTCTCAATCATATCCTTGCAGCTATTATCCTCATCGACTAATTTCACTAAAAGGAATAAATTTTTCTTTATGATAAAAGCTACTCTGTCTTTTGGCTTATGAACATCCATCACATATACAATATTAATTATGCCAAAGCTAAAATCATCATAGGTGTCAATGCTGGTACGTAAATGTGTCTGATCATACATACAATCTAAAAATGTTTTCTTTTTGATTCCCAAGCTGTCAAAACTCTGATTAAGCTCCTCTACCGTCAAAAATCCCACACATATTTCATTACTGTCCAGTTCTATAAACTCAGTTTTTTTTACATTATTTTCCCTTAATATATAAAACATAAACTCCTCCAAACATACGTTTTCTTCAACTTCTATTATCTTTTAAATGTTTAAGATTCCTTAAAAATAGTTATTGTATTCTTTACTATTTTGGATTCATAAAGTGCTTTATCTGTATTAATTATTAATGCGGATGGCGCCATACTATTGGAATATTTAGCGATTCCAATACTAACAGTGAGCGGCAGCCCCTCTCTTTTATCTATCCGTATAGAGGCAAAATCCCTTTGAATCTTCTTACAGACTCCAACCACATCTTCCAGTATATAATTCTTAAATAAGATGCCAAACTCATCTCCGCCATAACGAAAAGGTATTGCCCCCTCACCGTTGTTTTTTAAAATCTCTCCAAATTTAATTAAGCAATGGTCACCTGTTACATGCCCCAGAGTATCATTTAATATTTTAAAATTATCAATATCTATCATTACAAATATATAAGTATTATCCGAATCATCCTCCTCCATATCACGAATTGCATTTCGAAATCCAATTCTGTTATAGATTCCTGTTAACTCATCTATTTGCAATTTCTTTTGAAGTTTATATCGCTCCATTTCCTTTTGCATACTTGCCACGTTTTTTTCCCTTTCAAAGTGGATAACTACCATACAAACCGCAGAAAAAGCAATCAAAACAAAAATAGATATTAAAAAATTCCCCATACGTATACCATCACCCCATATACTTTCTTTATCGACGTCCCATTTGGTGAATAGCTCGGAAACCGCTAATGCCAGCATACTTGAAACTGCTGTTATTGTAGTCAGCCTGTAATTCCCATATATCGTAGTAAGCAAAATAGGCAATGCGAAAATAAAGTATAATGCGGTAAAGGTATTATGAGCCGTAAACAATACAAAGCAAATCAGCACATACGTTAAGGAAGTAATATATATCTTTGATTCCTGTTTAATCAATTTACTTTGTAATACCTGATTATTAATAATAATACAAAACAGATTAAATACACATGGAACAATTAAGAATTTAACCAAATAGATTGGAATAGTTGTACTTATTTCGTCCGTATAATACATAAGAATTCCAATCACACACTCTACAAAAAATGCAAAAATGACTACGCCCACCGATGTTTTATAATGAAGATTTAGCCATTTCAGATCAATTTTTTTATATTCATTTTCTATTTCTTTATAGTATTCTTCCATCATTCTCCTCAATACGTAATGAAATACTTATAATATGCATGTTATAAACGGTTTATAAAATTTATTAATATTATACCTAAGCTAATGGCGTATGGCAATCATTAAAAATAAGAATTGCTTTTTTTATTAAAAATAGAAATTACTTTTTTAATTCATTATTAAAAAATGACATATTAAGCCCATCCTATTGCATATTTATTACAAGGAACTTACGCTCATTCTAAGCAAAGCCCAACATCATTCATCAGAAATAATAAAATTCAGACCAATAAGGAGATTTGAATTATATGGAAAATAATATCATCTTGTCATCAACTCTTTTATGCGGCCTTTGCGGCCTTTTATGCTTTTTCTTTTCTTGGAAAAAATGCAAAAAACCAGTACTATTTTTTTGGTGCCTTGCTTTTCTTTCTATATTGGCTGCAAATGCTATTATGTTATATCATCTTGTTTTATCGCATTTTGAGTACAGCTATGTATATAACCATTCCTGTTTAGGTCTTAAACTAATTTATAAACTATCCGCTCTTTGGTCAGGACAGGAAGGTTTATTGTTACTATGTTCCTTAATTCTTATCAGTATGGGATTCTTTGTATGGAAACTAGATTCTCTATGGTCTGATAAAGCCTTTGGAATCTATTCCGGTATCAGCTTTTATATTTCTTGCATGTGTTACGTATCAAACCCCTTTTCCAAAATGAATGCTACTTTTGGTGATGGACTTGGTTTCAATGCTACTCTACAAAATCCTTGGATGCTTTTGCATCCTCCTATCATTATTATTGCTTATAGTTCTATGGTTATTTTATTTTCACTCCTGCCTGCTCTTAATACCTTTTATCAAGAAGCAGTTAATGCTCTGATTTATAAATGGATTAAATTCAGCTTCTTCTTTCTTGGAATGGGTCTATTATCTGGAAGTTTCTGGTCTTATTATTTCTTCGGCTCTGGAGAATACTGGTCCTGGCATCCAATTGAAAATGCTGCCCTCATTCCTTGGCTATTGCTTTGCAGCTATATTCATCGAAAAGAATATAATCACAAATTCATTTGTGCTTTGCCATTTATAACTTCCTGTTTTGGCATATTCTTAGCAAGAGACACAATATTAAAGAGTCTTTCTGCGAAAGACTGTACCACTGGTAATTTACTTATCACAATTCTACAGTTTTTATTCCTGCTTGTTATTACTTTATTTATAGTCTTTTACAGAAACAATCGAACGCATACATCTGCGAAAACGTCATTTATTCCTTATCTTAAAAGACATACTGCAAGCTTTAGCTTAAGCCTATACGCCTTTATGATATTTATGGGCACTATAACCCCGATCCTTTTTCACACGCAAACTACTAAAATGTATTATAACACGGTTAGTATTGTTTTTGCATTGGTATATGTCCTAATACTCTTGTGGAAGGACTTTGATGGTTTGAGAAAAAAAAGTATTCTGATTTTGTCTATCAATACCTTATGCCTTCTTGTTATAATACTACTCTTTGGATTTGTCAAAATATACTGGCTGCTTTTGTTCTGGGTCTTATTAATGCCTCTTTCCTTATGGCTTGTAAGCCGATTTCAGACTCAGTCGATGGAATATTATGTTTATCATCTCGGCTTTTTATTGCTAACACTTGGTGCTGTCTCCCCCTCTGCCGGCAAAGGCCTAATGATACCATATTCTACGAAACCACTCATTGGATTATTCTGGGTAGGAGGTCTTATCATTATTACCGGTCCCCTATGCATTTTCTTATTAAAAAGACTAATTGACATAAAGAACTTCCTAACGATTAAAATAGCAAAGCATGATAAAAATAGTATGAAGTAAAATTATTTAATATAAATGTTCGTAAAACTTTCCTATTAACTATAAAAGGACAATTGTCCGCAAACAATTGCCCCTATATGTTTATAATAAGTGTTTTGTTAAACTATTATTTAATTAAAATTATATTCAGTCACAATTTTCTCTCTTTGTTTTACCCTGTCGTTATAATATTCATAATAAGATAAACCTAAAAAGCTTCCCGTAATATTATAAATATTGGTATAACCAAGATTTTGAAGAGCCAAAACCGCATTATAGCTTCTTTGACCTGTTCTGCAATGGACATAAACTGACCGATTCTTTGGTATTTCGCTGACACATTCTCTTAACTCACTGAGTGGAATATTCATAGCTCCTTTGATGTGGCCTCGCTCATATTCTCCTCTTTCTCTTACATCAAGAATATAGCTTCCATTTTCAACAAGCGCTCGAACCTTGTCAACATTTACCTGCTTGTAATCACCGTTTAATAGATTGGTACCTACATAACCTGCATAATTTACAATATCCTTTGCGGTTGAGAATGGAGGCGCATAGCACAATTCTAAATCTCTTAATTCCTCCACTGTTCCTCCGAATTTAATCGCAGTAGCTATCACATCTATTCTCTTTGTTGCATCACCCTTGCCAATTGCCTGCGCTCCCAGTATTTTACCAGTCGGAATTTCATATAACAATTTGAAATGTAAAGGTGCTGCATCTGGCATAAGTCCTACCTTATCATTTAAAATAATACGAACAATACCATAATTTATCTTTAAATCCAATGCTTTTATCAATGACTCATTCAGACCGGTAGAGGCACCATTAAAGTCAAATACCTTAATTGCTGATGACCCGATATAACCTTGATTGATTGTGCTTTTATGATTAATATGATTTGCAACGCTTCTTGCCTGTTTTTGTGCAGGACCGGCTAGGGAAAGCTTGGTTAATGAATGAGTTAAGGTGTGGAAAACTTCAATGGCATCTCCCACTGCATAAATATTTTCGTCATTCGTTTGATAATTTTTATCTACTCTGATTGCCCCTGTTTCACCAATTTCTAAACCTGCCTGCTTTGCAAGATATGTTTCAGGCGAGACTCCTATCGCCATTACCACAGCATCTGCACTGATTTCTTTTCCCGAAGCTAAAACAACTTTATTTTCTTTGAAGCTTTCTACCTTGTCCTCTAATATCAAATCAACCTGCTTGTCAATCAACTCTTTATGAAAAATCTGCACCATATCATAGTCAAATGGCCTTAATATTTGATTCATTGCTTCAATTAGTGTAACATGGCAACCAGCTTTTTTCAAATTTTCAGCCACCTCAACTCCAATGTATCCTCCACCAATTACTGCTACGTTCTTTGAATAATCTGACTTAATGAATTGATTCAGTTGATCAATATCTACAACGTTTCTAACAGTAAATACATTGACTTTCTCAATTCCAAAAATATGTGGAAGAATGGGCTGTGCTCCGGGTGATAAAATCAGCTTATCATAATTTTCTGTGTATTCCTCTCCTGTTATAACATCCCTTACACTAACTTTCTTATTCTCTCTGTCTATGTTAATAACTTCACTATTTACTCTGGCTTCAATCTTATATTGCTTTAAAAATAGTTCCGGATTCATCAGTACTAAATGTTCCGGTGCTTTAACAATACCACTCAAATGATAAGGAAGTGAACAATTCGAAAAGGAAACATGTGGCCCCTTTTCAAACATAAGAATTTGATCCTCCTCACTATTTCTTCTAAGTTTAGCTGCTGCTGAAGCTCCGCCAGCAACACCGCCAATTATTACTATTTTACGTCTCATTTCGTACTTCCTCCTCGCTATTTTCTTTTTGACCCCATGTAAGAACCATATCCACCCAAAACATTAATTACCTGATATCCGTCTTTTCTAAGCAGCCTGCACGCTGTACTGCTTCTTCCTCCTGAGAGACACATAATGTAATAAACTTTATCTTTTTTTAAATACTTGCCAGGTGAATCTAAAAGCATGCCCATTGGTATATTTTTGGCAGTTTTTAAAGTCCCATTTTTGTATTCATAGGGCTCCCTAATATCAATTAAATCCACATGTCCTATCAAATTATCTATTTCGTTTACATGCATTGTCTTACTATTGTCCCTTTTTAAAAAGTCTAGCAACATATTCTTCCTCCTTTATCTTTTTGTAACTTCTTGCCCCATAACAATTCTTAATTTATTATAATTATACCAAACCTTTTTATTTTTATTTGTGACTTTATCACATTTGCTATTTTACAGAACAAAGTATGAGCTTTACACAAGAAAGCGGGTAAGTCTACATTGTGTTTTTATTTCACGAGGAATCAATACTTTTATGCGTTACCACAACATGGTCTTTCATATAAATAAAAAAACTGTTGCGACAACCTATTATTATCGCAACAGTTTTTTCTGATTTTTAATTTGTTAAAGAGCTGTATGCCTCATCTACCTTCTGAGCCATTTCATCTCTTAATGCCTGACTCGTTATCTGGTTTACCTTAATCATTGCATTATCATACATTGAATTAGCATATGCAGGCCAGTTGGCATCCTCTTTATTAATTGCATACATACTATTGATAATCTCCTGAACTGAATTAGATACCGACAAATCATTATCAGTGGCATCATCAAAGTTAGTGGCTTCCTCCTCGTTCGCAACAAAATTTCCATCAAAACTTTTAGCTGGTAAATCCAACACATATTGACTCATGGCCTTATTCCATATTTTCAATGGATAAGAAGCTCCCGATAAACCGGTCAAAGCTTTTGGATTGTCATAGCCTACCCATACTGATATGGTATAATATGGAGTCACTCCGCAAAACCATCCATCTTTATTATCATTTGTGGTACCGGTTTTTCCTGCTGCCTGTGTTTTACTTGACCAGCCTGCCGATTTTGCTGTACCATTTGTGACAACACCTTTCAAAATATCTATCATACCATTTGCTGCATTTTCAGTATACGCCTGAATTGTATCCTGTTTATCCTCATAAACTTCATTTCCATCCTTGTCAATAATGGATATAATACAAGTAGGCTGAGTATACGTTCCATGATTTACCAAAGAATTATAGGCACTTGCCATTTCTACGGTAGAGACACCATAGGTCAGTCCTCCCAGTGATGCTGATTCATAATAATCATTTGGAACTATTTTTGAAAAATCCATATTTTGCAAATAACTGAGTGCCTTTTTCGGAGTGATTTCTAGCATCAGTCCCCATGCAGCACCATTAATGGATCTTTCAACTGCCTCCCTTAATACAATAGGAGTTCCAGTCGTTGTCTTTGATGCCTTCCATGTATCAATATCAAGATTTAGTATTGTACTGTCCGGATTATATCCCATCTCTAATGCCGGTGTATATATAATTAAAGGTTTTATTGAGCTTCCAGGCTGCCTGTAGCTTTGATAGGCTCTGTTTAAATAGGTCGTAATATCCTGTGACCTGCCTCCAACAATTGCTATTACTTTATTTGTTTCATTATCAATACATGTAGCACTGCTTTGAAGATTATAGATTCCATCATCGCTTACCTCTTCACTAAAGCTTAAAGCCGAATCAATGGACTCTTGTAATTGTTCCTGCTTTTGAGTATTTAAAGAAGTATAAATCTGGTAACCACTTTTGTACCATTCATTTCTGGCTTCTTCAAAGCTTTCATTGTATTTTTCAAGATAGGCTTCATAATCCTCCATTGTATTAAAAACATACTGAAATTCAAAGCCGTTTTTCTCCATAAAATACCTTGTCACGCAATCCATCGCATAGCTTGCACCATATGGATTGGTATCAATACTTTTGGCACTGGTATTTAATACTATCTCTTCACTTACAGCTTCATTATATTCCGACTTTGTGATATAATTAAGCTCTTTCATATCATTTAGAATCTTATCTCTTCTAGCCAGTGCATTTTCAGGATTCTTAATCGGATCATAATACGTAGGTGAATTCGGTATTGCACATAAGTATGCCTTTTGACTTATCGTTAGTTCTGAGGCTGACTTATTAAAATATCCTTTTGCGGCTGCCTCAATACCATAAAATCCATTTGCATAATAAATATTATTGACATAGTATTCCATTATTTGCTTTTTACTGTATCTTTTGTTTAGCTCTAGCGCATAACACATCTCTTTAAGTTTTCTTTCAATTGTGACTTCACTTGAAATATAAACCTTTCTTACCAATTGCTGTGTAATAGTACTTGCACCATGCATTTCTTCTCCGCGAGACTTGACATAATTATAGGCAACACGAATAATACCTTTTAAGTCTACGCCGCTGTTAGTCCAAAAAGTTCTGTCCTCAATTGCTATAAATGCGTTGACTACATCCTCTGGAATTTCGTCATAGCTAAGGTAGTTTGTATCTTTATCATTTTTTATTTTCTTAATTACATTTCCTTCATCATCATATATGTATCCAGTAAGTGAGGAATAAAATGCCTCATCACCCATTGCTTCTATTTTTTCTTTCGCCTCTGCCGTATATTTCTGATATTTAGGAAATAACATGATAAATGGTACCAGTATAAATAATAATATTAGAAAAGTTCCAATTATGAAACCTCTTCTGAATGCGCGTATGTATTTTTTTTTCATGTCTTATACCCTTTCTTAAACTAATAGTATTATAATACATTTTTAGCATTTTATCTTCTAGTTTTTCAAATTGTAATTAAATATTAAAAATTTAGATACTGCTTTCTCTATTTATCTACTTCCACAAAAGTATTGACACATAAATAGGTATTAATACTTCTACTAGTAATAATTTGTTAATATAATACACTACTGTAATATTTTATGAAAAACATTTTTTATTATTCTTTCAAAGCGGCAATACTTCTGCACCTTATGCATTTAAAAAGTTAAATTTTTTCTTCAATAAATCCGTTCATCAGTCACTCCTCTTTTACTTTTATTCCTGTAGATAGAAAATAGCCAAGTTATAATTTTTATTTGACATTTTTCTATTAATATACTAATGTGAATGAAAAGTAAATTAAGCAACAAACCATATCAATTTTAAATTTTAAAGGAGTTTTTATGACAGAAACAATGAAAGACAGGCGCTATCGACGTACTCAGCAGCAGTTAGAAAATGCATTAATTACTTTATTAATGAAAAAATCTATTAATGAAATTTCAGTTCGGGAATTATCCGATCTTGCAGATATAAACCGTGCAACATTTTATCTTCACTATAAAACACCAAATGATTTACTCACTCAATTAGAAAATGAACTATTTGATATAATTTATACCTCTTATCAAAATCATAACCTTTTAAATCCTTATGAATTCTTTCTATCCTTATACCAAAGTCTTAAGGAACATTCTGACTTTTCAAAGGCCCTTTTAAAATCAAACAGTGGTAAAATCTTTTGGGAGCGAATCAGCCAAGAAATTAAAAGAGAATACTATATTCTCTGGACGAAAGAATATCAAGCGCTTTCAGACCGAGAGCTTGAATACTTTGCTACTTTTCTGGTTGACGGCTATCTTGCAGTTTTAAAGCTCTGGTTAGCAAATGGAATGACAGAATCTCCGAAAGAAATGGTTCATCTGATACAAAAATTTATATGCAATGTAAAAAACTCTAATTAAACTTCCTTATGCATTCATGCACATGGATTATTACATCATACGAAAATTTACAAAAAATAATCTTATTATATAGAAATGGAATCAAAATTTGATAATCTTAATATCATCTCTTGATTCCAGTTTTATAACAATAGAAATAACTTTTTCTCATTCTTGCCCATAAGCATTGATCATAAAAGCGCTGCTTTCTAAAATTACTGATGCTCTTTTGCATACCAGCTATAAATCTGGTTGATATCATTCGGCGTCGTGCGACAGCACCCTCCAATGATGCTTGCTCCTGTGTGATACCAATCTTTCGCCCATTCTCCATAGGTTATTTGTTCCTTGCTGCCATGCCATACCTTACCTAAGGCATCATAGGTTTCACCGCTGTTTGGATAAACCACAATCGGAAGTGATGTTACTTCCTTATAATTCTTAATAATTTCTTTTACATACTGAGGCTGGGTACAATTAACCCCAATCGCCTTTATATATTTTAAGCCATTTAATGCCTTTACACACTCCTTAATTGTATTGCCTCCATTAATCTGATTTCCATTTTGAAAGGAAAAGCTAATATAATAATCTGCCTCCATTCTCTCCATCATATTCGCACATACAACTGCTTCATATAGGCACGGAAAGGTTTCAAGCGCGAAAAGCTCTGCCCCTGCCTCTTTTAGTACTTCCATTCTTGTGATATGGAATTCCTCCAGTACTTTTTCAGAAACCGAATAGCTGCCGGTATATTCTGAACCATCCGCCAGATATGCTCCATACGGTCCAATTGAACCGACTGCAAGTGGAAATATTCGTCCTTGACTCTTACCTTCCTTTTCCCACCACTCTTTTCTTGCTTCTATAAGAAGTTCCATAGAATAGGCAATAAAATCCTTTGCTTCCCGCGCAGAATATCCTTTCTTTGCAAACCCTTGAATGCTTGCCTGATAGCTGGCTGATGTACCTGCATCCGCTCCATTTTTATAATAATCGAAATGTACCTCTTTAATTGCCTGTGGATGCTCTGCCAAAACCTTAGCACTCCACAACTCATCATTTAAATTAAAGCCTTTTTTCTCTAGCTCTGTAGCCATAGCTCCATCTAATATAATTAAATCCTTTTGTTTTCTTACTTCATCAAAATTAGTTCTCATCTATTTTTCCTTTCCTGCATGAAACATAACTGGCGGTGGATTCTCTCCTCTTTTTTGTGCGGGCAAGAATCGATACCAAAAATCATCGAATAATCGAAATATCTCTTTTCGTTTTGCATAAATAAAAATCAAAGTAATAATGACATATGCCGCTGTTAAAATATCAGTAAAAGCCCATAATACATCAGCCTTTATATTATAAAAGAATAGGCAGGGTATTAAATAATAAATCATATAAATCGGCATTGCAAATTTATTGACTTTCGTATCTCCCAATGCATAATTGACTGACTTTTCGCAAGCATAATACATGCCAATAATGGTTGTCCACGCAAAAATTGCGATAGCTATAGAAATTGCCATTCCTCCATAATTTCCATATGCTGCTTTAAAAGCAATCGTAGTCAGAGCTCCTGAAGTGGCCTCTGAATCAATGTAAGAATTAGTAGACAGTATAGTAAATGCTGTAATGCTGCAAATCACTATAGTATCAAGAAATATCTCTCCCCATCCCCATGAGGATTGTCTTACCGGATGGTCTGTCTTAGCCGATGCATGTGCTATAATACCATAGCCTGTTCCTGCATCATTAGAATACAGACCTCTTGCCACGCCATATTGTATTGCATCACGTACCGTGGCTCCTGCAAATCCACCAACTGCTGCTGTTGGTGTGAAAGCAGACCTAACTATTAACACAACAACCTCCGGTAACTGTTTGATATTCAAAATTATAATTCCTAAACCTGCAAGTACATATAAAACTGCCATAATAGGCACTACTTTTTCCATAAAGCCCGAGATTCGCCTTAGTCCACCGACAATGGTTAAAAAACAGGTAATTCCTATGATAATTACTGTAATCCACGGAGCAACGCCAAAGCCTTCTTTGATTGAACTTGTTACTGCTTCTGTTTGCACACAGCAGGTCCAAGGTCCAAACAAAAGACAAAATACGGCCAATACAATTGCACCCTTGTTCCAGCCAAAAGCATTTTTCATAACAAAAGAACGGTCACACACATATTCATCCATAGACTTTTCATACTTCTGACGGTAACGCTGCCCAATGATGATTTCACAAGCCTTAATTGACATTCCAAAAAAAGCAGAAAACCACATCCATACAACTGCACCTGGTCCCCCACTTACAATCGCAGTTGCAACGCCACTGATATTACCGGTTCCTATTGTATTTGCCAAAGCAGTACAAGCTGCCGCAAATCCAGAAACAGTACCCTCACCTTCTGCTTTTTTAAACATTTTGGCATATGTATTTTTAAAGTGAAATAAAAACTTTTTTTGATAGGTAAACCGAAAACGTATAGACAAATAAATACCCGTTCCCACCAAAATAATAATCATTGGCAATCCCCATATCAAATTATCCAGCCATAATAAAAAATCCGTTACGCTTTTCATATTCTAATCCTTCCCAAGATTCTTTTGTAATTTTTATTAAATTAGTAATACTTTATATTAATCTGCATTAATTGTCAACAAATCCTCGTTAAATTCACTGTAAAATTCTGTCTGTTTCAATGCTTATAGTATAATCGGCATACATTTCATTTAATAAAATATATGCCGATATCACTATAATCCGATAAATTTACACTACTCTTTTTTGTCTAATTTGGGGAATTACTGCTATCTATTGATGAAGCCGATGGTATTAAAAGATTCTCAATGTCAGCTTTTAAAATAGTTTCAGCAATTGCTATATCTTTTTTTTCCAAATAATCAACCAGTGCCATATGTAAATCCATACTGGCATATTGCTTTTTTTGTATAAAATATATAGTCTGGATGTTTAAGGCATCCTGTAACTGCTTATATGCATAACGATTACCATAAATAGAAAAAAGTTTCAAATGAAACATACAATTATAATGCCAGCGTCCAATAAAATTATCCGCACCACAACTCATATATTCCTCACAAATTGAACGAAGTTCATTTATCCAATCCTGAACAATGCAAAACGAAAAATTATGCAAAAAAGAACACTCAAGAGAAGATCGGAATTTAACGATCTCATATATTTCCTCTGCCGATGGTTGAAAAATCTTATACCCTTGTCTTGGAATGCTGATTAAAATTTGAGTTGTCGTTAATTGAGTAAGTGCCTCTCGTATTGGCGCCCGACTAACATTATATTTTTCCATCAAAAACTTTTCAGTCAAAATGGTTTCCCCAGAATACACACCCTTGATAATATCAGAAATCAAAGCATCGTGCACCTGCTGTTTTAATGATGTATCGGAGTTTTTTTCACACATAAAAATCTCTCCTTAATTTCAGTAATATGCTATTTAATTATACATTTATCTATAATTTAAGTCAATGTTAATTGACACAATATTGATATCATAATAACATTTTATTATCTAATCATATCAGAGATATATTTTTGCAATATTTTTTTCTATTTTTTGTACTATTTGCACAATATTTTTACATTAAAACAGTTATTATTCACTATTTTTTCATTTTATATTGATTGTTTTATTTTGTCGTGATATGATTAGCTTACGTACACGTGTATGAAAATCAGAACAAGAAAGGAACATAGGTATGAGCAAGCAAATGAGTTTCAAGAATCAAGTCATCGGATACATTCTGTTAATTCTTATGATTGTATCTTTCCTCTATTTTGGCGTGTATCAGGTCGCTACTGGACAAGTTGAAATGGACACACAAACAGCATTTCTTACCATGTTGATATTACTTATCATTGGAGAAGTCATCTCAATCGCAACAAAAGCATTCGTACCATCCATGTTTATAAGCGCTGTCCTGTTTGTCATAGGATTTTGGACTTACTTTCCTCAAGACATACTTCAGCTAGGCGGAGTAGCTTCAAATCTTCCGACATTTCTGGTAATGATGATGGTTGTACATCTGGGTACTATGCTTAATATCAAGGAATTATTAGACCAATGGAAAACTGTTATTGTAACACTTGCTGGCATGTTAGGCATTCTCGTGGTCATATTAGTAGTTGGCAGCTTTTTAATTGGATCCGAAACTGCTGCGATTGCCGCTCCTCCACTTACAGGTGGATTTGTAGCCGCTATGGCAACTAACAATTAATCATTTAATAAGGAGGATAATAACATGATCGATAACAAAATTACAATAAAAGGCGATGCTGTAGTAGATATTCAAAGAGGAGCCATTGAACACCGCGCAACTTGGACAGGATTAACCTATGTCAAAGGTTGTGAAGCCGGATTGACAAAAGAAATGGAACAAATTATTCGTCAAGCTGTTTCCGAAACAGGAAAAACCCAAGGAGCAGGTATTAAGGCTAAATGTCCAGAACCAGAAAATGTATCATGTTTTGCAGACACTTTTCTATCTCCTACTCTTTTAAAAACCTTTGAAGCCACATTTAAAACCAAAAATAGCGACAGAGTAGATTTGGAATTTCATCATTGTCCATTGCTAAAAGCATGGCAAGAATTAGGTCTTGATGATGGAACTTGTGAAAAGTTATGTGACATGGCTATGGACGGAGACCGCGGAATTGCAAAAGCTATGGGTTATAATTTTCACTTAGGAGATACCATCGCCAAAGGCTGTAAAACCTGTGAAGTATCATTCATTAAAGGTGAAAAATAAGCAAATATTACCAAAGGAGAACACTTCTATGAATCAATTACAATACGATAATTATTTGAACATACTTAAAGAAGAGCTTATTCCAGCTATGGGATGTACCGAGCCAATCGCAATCGCTCTTGCTGCCGCAAAAGCCAGACAGATACTTGGTGAAATGCCAGAGCATATTATGATACGTTGCAGCGGAAATATTATCAAAAACGTAAAAGGCGTTGTTGTCCCTAATTCAGGTGGACAAAAAGGCGTAGAAGTGGCAGCTATTTTAGGAGCTGTAGCCGGAAAACCAGATTTGGATCTCCAAGTTATCAGCCAGGCAACAGATGAAGATATTAAGATTACCAGAAGCTTGTATCAGAAAGGAATATGCACTTGTGAATTAGAAAAAGGTGTAGAAAATCTATACATACGTGCTTTCTTAACAGCCGGTTCTAAATCAGCTGCAGTAGAAATTCAAACTAAGCACAATCATATTTCAAAAATAGAAAAAAATAATAAACTAATTTTTCAACAATCCAATATACAAACCAACACCTCAGGTGATAAAACACAGCTTAACATCAGAAATATACTTGATTTTGCCAACGAAGTTAAGATAAAGGATATTGAAGAAATTATCGGCAGACAAGTCGAGTACAACTCAGCAATATCAGAAGAAGGTCTGGTTCATAATTGGAGTTCTCAGGTAGGACAAACTCTAATGCTCCTAGGCAAAAATGATATACGTATCAAAGCCAGAGCTGCTGCTGCTGCCGGTTCTGATGCCCGAATGGACGGATGTCCTCTTCCAGTTATCATCAACTCTGGTAGCGGTAATCAGGGAATTACCTGTACTATGCCTGTAGTCGTATATGCTAAAGATCTAAAGGCAGGAAAGGATATCCTTTATCGCGCCCTTGTGCTTACCAATCTTTTATCCTTACATCAAAAGCGATATATAGGTAACTTATCTGCTTACTGTGGAGCTGTCTCTGCCGGTGCTGCTGCTGCTTGCGGTATCGCTTATTTACATGGCGCCGATTACGATATTATTGGCAAAACATTAATCAATGCCATTGGAAACGTCGGCGGCATTGTGTGTGATGGTGCTAAAGCCTCCTGCGCTGCCAAAATTTCAAGTGCAGTAGACGCAGGTATCTTAGGTTATGAAATGGCAGTACGCAATCTCTCTTTTCCTTTTGGCGAAGGACTAGTGGAAGAGGATTACGAACAAACTTTAAAAAACATTGGCCGCATGGGGCGACAAGGTATGAAATCTACCGATATAGAAATTCTCAATATTATGATAGGTCAATAAAATCATTGCACAATTCATTTTTATAGCATAATACAGGAGGCTGGTAAAGTCAACCTCCTGTATTTTCTGTTCCTCAAACACTTCTCAATCGTAACGTAATCAATTGAGTGATCCTTTATAATTTTTTATAATTAACGGATAATTTCTTTACCATCTACAATCAGATGAATGTCGCTAAAAGTAATATCTGCATTTCGCGCTACAAACATACCTACATATATGTAATCGGAATCAATACTTGTAAGTTTAAAATCAAATCCTCCAGTAATAGCTAATTCATTTCCAAATTTACATGCATACCCATCTGTATTTCCCTCTATACAAAGCTTCACCGTGTCACCTGCAGAAATAGAATTGGTACATACTCCACCCTGTGTCAGCACTCCACTCTTTCTTGCAAAACAATTCCAAACACCACCTGCCTTAGTAAGCTTTAACGGCGCTGCTGCAACATAATCACCAAGCACATCTGTTGTATTATAATCAATATACATATCATCCCTTGCCATTAAGCCAAAGGAAACTTGATCATTTAGTACCAATTTATTTACCGTAGCGTTTGCAGTTAAGGTAAAAACAGCGCTTGCTGGTATTTTGTAGTAGTACATGGCGTAACCATCAGCTGTACTTGCTATTTTTCCCTTATTATTAATTACTGCTATATGCATATTTCCATTGCTGTCCGCTTCAAGTGTCTGATTTTCTTTATTAGGGTCACCACCTATATTGCCAAATACGGTACCTTTCCAAATACCATAATCTTGCCATAAATTGCTTTGACTTAATTCATTCGTATAGGTGGATTCTTTGTAATCAGGATTAGATACTAAAGATTCTTCTTTTGTTGGTTCCAAAGCCTCCATCACATGCTGTGAAAGTCCACTGATATCTAATTCTTTTATTGTTTTCATTATAAGGTAAGCATTATATTTCGCTCCCCATATATTAGTATGTGTATTATCTACACTTGACGCTTTTGAAGATGTCCATGCATGTAAATATAAAGTTTCTTCAAAACCTAGTTCATCATAAAGAGCTTTTGTTAAGGACGTCATATCAATCACCGGTATATTTAATGCAGCTCCCAGATTCTTAATTGCCTGCGGATAATCCCCTCCTTCAAACTCTCCCGAGGTTGATGTTATATGTAGATTTGTATTACTCCATGTTCCTGTTTCTGTTCTCCTCACAATAGGAGTACAAAGTATTACTTGACAACCTGCTGCCTGAGCAGGTTTGATAAAATTTTGATATAAGGAATGTGCAAAGGAGCCTTCCTCTGAATAAGTCCCATTTGGATTTGTATATCGTTCAGTTTCCGTTTTTTCATCGTTATGACCGAATCCTACAAACAAATAATCTCCGCTCTTCATACCATTAAGCAATGTCTGATATTCAGAGTCTGCTGTATAGCTCTTTGAACTTCTTCCCGACAGCGCAATGTTTTGCACTGTAAATGTGCCATCCAGATAATTTTCAATCTGTGTTCCCCACCCATATCTTGGATAATAATAATTATCGTTAAAGCTGCTTACCGTTGAATCCCCAACGATCCAAATAGTTGACGTAGCAGCTTTGGACTCCCCCGAAGCTGTATGAACCATCGCCTTTGATACTGAATTTCCCAGGCAAAGTGCTGTTGCTGTTGCCATAAATACAGCTATGATAGTTTTACTGTACCTGTTTGTTCTCTTTCTCATTTTTTATAACCTCCTATAAGATAAAATTGTTGATTATTTTATCGTCTTTAAAAAATCGGTTGTATAATTACCCTCTAAAAATTTAGTATCTTTAAGAATACTAATTAATACCTCTTTATTAGTCGAAACACCTTCTACTTGCATTTCATCTAAACACCTTAACATTTTGCTGATTGCTTGCTCTTTGTCCTGATCATGACAACATATCTTACACAGAAGTGAATCATAATATATTGTTACAATATTATTGGCTTCATATGAAGAATCTATCCTTACTCCAAATCCACCAGGCATATCAAATCTAGTAATCTTTCCATAATCAGGAATAAAAGAACCATTAAAATATTCTGCTAATATTCTACATTGAATAGCGTATCCATTAAAATGGATGTCATCCTGTGTAATTTCAAGTGCTTCACCTTGAGCAATGCGAATCTGTTCTTTGACTAAATCTATTCCTGTTATAATCTCAGTAATTGTATGTTCGACCTGCAAACGTGTATTCATCTCCATAAAATAGAAAGATTTATCGTCTTCTAATAAATACTCTATCGTACCAATTCCTACGTAGCCTATATGTTTACATATAGCAATCGCTCCCTGATACATTCTATTTCTGATTTCCTCAGATAGTTTATGAGACCTGGTTTCTTCGATAAGTTTTTGATTGTTTCTCTGGATTGTACACTCTCTGTCTCCTAAATGTATAACATTACCATACTGATCTGCTAACACCTGTACTTCAATATGTTTTGCCTTTTCAATATATCTTTCAATGAGAATTTTACTTACCCCAAAAACTTTCTCTGCTTCTTTTTGACATAGTTCAAATGAACGAAATAAATCCTCTTCTTTTTCAACTACTCGAATTCCTTTGCCTCCACCACCATTTGCAGCTTTAAGAATAATTGGATAGCCCGTCTTTCTCGCATAGTTAAGGCTTTCTTCATAACTATTTATTTCAATACAATCCTCTCCAATAATAGGTATGTCAGATTTTTTTGCAACTTTTTTTGCTTCAATTTTGTTTCCCATTAACTGAATAATTTTACTGTTAGGTCCGATATAATCAATACCACAGCTTTCACATAGCTCACAAAAATCTGCATTTTCGGCAAAATAACCAATTCCTGGGTGTATTGCATCTACCTTATAATCAGTTGCTACTGCTAAAATGTTGTATGCATTAAGATAAGAATCCTTACTTTGAACATCTCCTATACAAATAGAATAATCTGCAAGTCTAGTATGTAATGCTCCTTTATCACCTTTCGAAAAAATACTAACTGTTTCTATTCCCATCTCTTTACATGCGCGAATGACTCGAACAGCACTATCACCACGATTTGCTACTAATATTCTCTTATATGTACTACTCATTTTTATCCACTCTAATTTTTAATATTGATTGGTCATATTCTACCAAACTACAATCTTTCACTAAAATTTCAATAATTGTCCCTGTTACAGGAGACTTTATATCATTATAAATTTTCATAGCTTCCACAGAACAAATCACATCTCCCTTCATAATTTGCATTTCATTATTTCCTAACTTAATTTGATTGCTAAACTCAACTGTTCCAACAAAAGGAGATGCAATAGTCAGGATATCTTCCTTTTCGTTTTTATCTTCTTGGGAAATATCTGTTATTGCAGCTTTATCCATAGCCGTATCTATATTATTAAACTTAAAATCACTATAATCAAAATTTGCTTTTTGAGCATTGTTTCTGCTACAATCAGTTTCCTCTGTTACCTTACTAAATCGGATTGAAAACGTCGAATCTTGATAGGCAAAAGATGCTAATCTAGATTGTTCACACTGCCTAATCATCTTGTTTATATTATTTAGTACAACATTCAAATTATCCATTCTAATTATCCTCTTTTACATTAAAAAATACAATCTCGTTCCCAACTCTTCTATATTTTTCTATTCTTTCAGTTCTTAATTCTTCACCATTTAATTGACTACAACGAAGAAGCTCCTTTTCTATACTTTGTTTTATCCTTGTAAATATTTCTTCTGCTTCTCCAACTTCACTTATTATCTCATCTACTATTCCATTATTCTTTAAATCAGTAGCAGTGATTTTTAAATTACCAGCTATATCTGGAGCTTTTTTAGAATCTTTACATAAAATACTCGCACATCCTTCCGGTGAAACAACTGAATAAATAGCATTTTCTAACATAATTACTTTGTTGGCAACTCCTAAAGCTAAAGCTCCTCCACTTCCTCCTTCTCCAATAATTATCGATATAATAGGGACTGTAAAATTGGCCATTTCATATAAATTTCTTGCAATCGCTTCTGCTTGTCCATTCTCTTCAGCAGAAATACCTGGAAATGCTCCTGGAGTATCAATAAAACAGATTATCGGACGCCTAAATTTCTCCGCTTGTCTCATTAATCGCAAAGATTTTCGATAGCCCTCCGGCTTCGTCATTCCATATTGGTGATATTCCATCTCATCTGGATTATTTCCTTTTTGCTGTCCAATAATAGTAACAGCTTGATTGTGCAGCAACCCTATTCCTGCAACAATTGATTTATCATCACCCATTCTACGATCTCCATGCAGTTGAATAAATGAATCAAAAATACTATTAATGATACTTAAAGACCGAAATCTAGTAATTTTTCTTGCTAATAATACTTTATTCCATGCGTAATTAATCCCTATTTCCTCAACAATTATTTTTTCCATATCAGCACCCGCTCTTTTCAATAAACTTTCTATGAAATAAAAACACTTACCTGTGGTATAAATTATTTTTTAATTATGTATTTTTAAAATTTCACCAATCGTTTCCTTCAAATTATTTCGTTCTACAATTAAATCTATAAAGCCATGCTCAAACAGAAACTCAGATGTTTGAAAATTTGTTGGAAGTTTTTCTTTTATTGTTTGCTCAATAACCCTTTTCCCCGCAAACCCAATTAACGCTCTAGGCTCTGCTAATATAATGTCTCCTAAAAAAGCAAAGCTAGCACTAACTCCTCCTGTTGTAGGATTTGTCAATACACTTATATATAATCCACCTTCTTTACTGAATTTAGACACTGCTGCCGCTGTTTTAGCCATCTGCATCAAAGAAAATATACCTTCCTGCATTCTGGCACCACCCGATGCAATAAACATTACAACTGGAATTTTATCATCCTGAGCATCTTCAAATAATCTCGTTACCTTTTCTCCAACTATTACTCCCATACTGCCCATCATATATCGGATATCCATAATGCCAATCATAACTTTATATCCGCAAATAAATCCTCTTCCGGTAATTATAGCTTCATCTAAATCCGTTTTGTTTACAATACTTTCGTGCTTTTCAAGATAGCCGGGAAAATCTATTGGATTATAAAAATTTGCATGCGCATTCGTTTCTTCAAATGTATCCTTGTCTAAAATCATAGAAAGTCTTTTTTTAAAATCAAGGACTTCATAATCTCCACATATATTACAAACATACTTATTTTCAATAAATTTTTTTCTTTCTATTATAGCGCCACACTCTTTGCACTTTACAAACAAGTTCAGAGACATTAACCAACCCCCTTAGTAACTAATAATTGTGTTTGTCCCAATTGATTTTTTATTCTTTAGGCAAAGGTTTTTAATGAATATCCTAAAATATCATCACAGATTGAAACTTCATCAGGGTATTTTTCAAACAAATTTTCGCTTTACTATTTGCAATGGTTTTTAGAAATCAAAAATAAACATAACGAATATTTTATTCTATACTTCCGTCTACCATTGAGATTTTATTTTCGCCGTATTTTGTAACTCTTTCATCATGTGTAACGATAATAATTGTTGATTCTGTTGATTTTTTTATCTTCAACAATGTTTCCATAAAAATAACTACGTTGTTCTTATCAAGACTAGCTGTTGGCTCATCACATAAAATAACCTTCGGATTATCAATAATAGCTCTTATAATTGCTACTCTTTGCTGCTCTCCTCCTGACAACGATTGAATTGACTTATTTTGAATCTGCCCTAAATTCATAAGTTGTAAATACTCTGAAATTTTACGATGGACATCTTCATCTATTTTTTTATCCTTAATATAAAATGGTACTAAAATATTATCTTCTACATTCATAAAAGAAAATAAATTTAGATTTTGAAAAACCATGCTAATATTATTCAGTCGAAACTCATCCTTTTTCTTTTTCGTCAATTTATTAATTTGAAAATTATCAATATAAATTTCACCATCTACATCATCCAACAAACCTGCAATTGCATACAAAAGAGTTGTTTTTCCTGAACCTGATGGTCCTGAAATAACAGTAATTGAATTATTTAAAAATGAATAATTAACATCTTTAAGTATATTACGTGTTTTTTCTCCTTCTTTAATCTTGTAATTTATATTTTCAATTCTTACAATTTTATTGCTTTCCATAAAATTTCCTTTCTACATTTTGTATCCTGTTATGTCACTTTTAATTTAGATATTCATATTACTATTTTTTCTGCTTAAATACTAACATCTCTTAATATATCAATATAGTATGAGGTGTATAATACTTTCTTAATAGTTATAACCTGTGTAACAATTGAAACAGCTAAAAACGCAAAAAATACAACTAATAATGAAACAGGCTTATATTTCATGCCATAAACAAAATAATCCGCTGGTAGCATTAAATAACAGCCAATCCGTTCAAATATTATTGCTAAGGGAATTGCAAGAATATTTGCAACAATAATTGGTATAATTGCCTGATAAATATATATTTTAGTAATATTTTTTTCAGACATACCTGCTCCACGTAACCTAGAAATATTAATGATATTAGCTCCAGAAGTTATAGCAAAAAAATTAATAAGTGATATCATTGCACAAATTATAATAAATATTGATACAATTTCAACCAATTTCGTTCCACTAACTGCTTTATTATAACTTTCTTGCGCTATTTCTTCTTTGCTCTGTACAGTACCAAATCTTGTTTTAATCATATCCTCTAAATTATTTGGATTTTTTATATATGCAATATTATACATATTGTCTATATTAAGTTGACTTTTCAGATATGCACTGCTTACATAGCATATCATTTTTCCAAAATTGTTTGTATTATAGCCAGCAATAATATTAAAACTAACATCTTTGCCATCAATATTTAGTATAATACTATTTCCTATATCATTAGCAGATATATAATAGTCAGGCATAATAATTCCATTCCAGTTTTTATCATCAAACATGTTATTTTTTATAAAACTATTATCATCACATAATAATTTATTAATATTAATGGTTTCAAAATTTGATAAAAACTGAGTATTTATTCCATTTACATATACATTGGATCCACTTGACGTCTTTGTTTTAAATCGTAATCCATAAAGCACCTGATCATTTTTATCTGCTTCATCCATGCTAAGCAAATTATCATATTGTATACAATACGTATAATTTATGTTCTTATCAGCTACATTAAGCCCCGCATTTCGAACTGTTTTAAACATCATCTGCAGTCCTAGAAATATTGTAATACTATAAACAGCAATAAGACAGACGACTTTAACCTTTTTATAATAGCCAAAACTTATTTGCTCTGAAAATAAAAGATAAGTTTTTCTATACTTTTTTGCATATATAGTTAATACTTTATGAACATAAAACATAATGACATCAAACGCTAAAAGAATGGCAATAGAATATCCCATATCTGCCATGACTTCCATTTGTTTTGATTGTGCAGTAAACTTAATATATATAGTAATAATTATAGAGGCTAATCCTAATGTAAATCTTACTTTTTGTTTAATTCCCAAGGTTTGAAGTTCTTCACAATTAGTATTTCCTCTAATTACTTCAATAATATTATGCTTCATTAATTTTATGAATGTTATAAAAACGGATGCTGTAATTACTATAAGATGTAGTATAGCAGCAATAACAATTTTATCAGGAGTAATTATTTTCTCATTCAAATTTAACGTTTTGGCTAAAACATAAAATATGATCTCTGAAAGAATAATTCCAACTGGAAATGCAAGTAATTGCATATAGAATAATTCATAAATATAAATACCAAAAAGACTTTTCTTTCTTATCCCCATAAGCCTTAGATTATTATTAAATTGCTTTCTGCTAAAAAACAATGCTTGAAATTGCATTGAAATAATCCATTGAAAAAAAACTATCGTAAGGCCTGACACTAAAATTACCGAGCCAAGAATTGCCATAATTTGTTCATAATCATTTGTGCTTAGTGTTTCATTTGTTATATTACTTAAGCCAGTAGCAACCATATAAAACATAGAAACTATTATTACATTCAAAACATATGATGCATAGAGAAAATATTTCTCTCTATTTTTGCTTTTTCGAATTAAAATCATTAATTTATTCATATTGATCAACGATACATTATAAATTTCTAAAGTATCTGTGCCTCCTTATTTATTAGCTGTCTATCATTTTTCTAGTTACAAGTATCTCACCTCGAGCTACTATTTTTTCTTCAATAGCTGCTTCCACATGTAATTTCAATAAATTTACGAAGCTTTCTTTTAATTCTGATTTGAGTATCATTTGCTCTCCTGGATATACTTTATTTATAAATTTAAAATGTTCCACACTAACTAGATAGCCCACTTTAGAGCTTACACTACTAAGATCGCACTCAGATATTTTTTTCATATCATCTATATTTTCCAAACAATATAATACTGCTGTCAGCTGTGCTAACGATTCTATAATAAGTACACCCGGAACAACCATTTCATCAGGAAAATGTCCCTGAAAATATGGTTCATTTACTGTAACATTCTTAATACCAATAATTTTCTTTCCTTTTTCAATTTCTAAAATTCCATCTAATAATAAAAATGGATATTTGTGGGGAAGAATTTTCATAATTTGAGACGCATTGATAATACATTTCACGTTAACCCTCCATCTACAACAATTGTCTGACCGGATATGTAAGAAGCATCATTACTTGCCAGAAATATTACAACTTTTGCTATTTCTTCTGCCTTTCCAAATCGTTTCATGGGAATTTCTTTAAGCTTTTTTTTACAAAATTCTTCTGTTAATGCCTTTGTCATATCTGTTTCGATAAACCCTGGAGCAACTGCATTTACTCGAATATTCTTTCCTGCAACTTCTTTAGATAGCGCACTTGAAAATAATAGGATTCCAGCTTTAGCCGCTCCATAGTTCGCTTGCCCTGCTGTTCCATAAATACCGCTAACCGAGCTTATGTTTATAATAACTCCCTGCCTATTTTCTATCATAGTTGGAAGTACATTATGAGTCATATAATAAGTTCCATATAAGTTTGTTTTTATTACACTATCCCACCGTTCTTCGTTCATAAGCATAAGCAAACTATCCTCATTGATTCCTGCATTATTTACTAATATATCTATAGTATTAAATTTTTCCAAAATGCTTTGAATACATCCTTCCGTTTCATCTTTTCTGCTTACATCTACTTGATAAGCTTCAGTCTTTACCTCATGATTTATATCACGAAATTCTTCTAAAACATCTTGAACATCTTCAACTTTGGTCTGTTTATAAGTAATGATAATATTAGCTTTTTGTCTAACGAATTCTAACGCAATTGCTTTTCCAATTCCTTTTGCTCCACCTGTGATTAGTACGGTTTTTCCTTTAAAATCTGACATTGGTTTAATTTCTCCCTTTTTAGCTTCTAGAAATTAGAAACGATACATAATTTCCCAAGTTATCATATCCATTAACAATAATGTTATTTATTTTTCTCTCTTTAACAGGCAGTAACTGTTCAGGAATTAAATTATTCTTGATACATAAGGCAGCTACCATTATATTAACATGAATAGAACACCCCATTGTCTCACCAAATAGCTCTTTAATATTCTCGACTATTTCAGCCTTGGAAATAGCTTCTTTTACTGCTTCATTTTCCAGCGTTTCAAAATCTTGGTTTCCTCCTGCTGTAAAAACTAAATCTATGTCTTCTGCTGCATATTCACTTACTTTTACTATATTATGCAACACTCTCTTTTTTACATCATCTTCTTTATCACCTTTATAATCATACACAGAAATACCAAGATTTATTTCCATACATCCCTTTATAAAACAGTATGACTGTTGCTTATAAGCTGGATTATTCGAAAGTAAAAAAGTTACAGCACCTTCCGCTATCATCTTATTACCCAAATTGCTATATTTCTGATAGCTTTCAATGAGTTCATCACAATACGCTTCCACAGCGCCAGCAAAAATAAGATCTGCCTTTCCTTCTTCCAGTAAATCTATAGAAAACGGAATACTATTACATCCATAAAGCATAGTACTAACACCTTTATACTTTGATGGTATACATATGTAACCCAATAATGCGTTTGTAACCGTATTAGAGAAAGTGAAAGGACTACAACATTCCGGAATATAATCGGATACTTGATCGGCAAATTTGAGATTTGTTTCAGCCGGACCATGACCAGATGAAAAAATTGTGCCTACTTGATACTCCATTGTTTCATCCAATGTCACCCCCGCATCCTTGAATGATTCCTGTGTTACATATACTCCAATAAGAGAATCCCTATCTGCTCGCCTTTTTAAACTTCCTTTTAACTCACACTGAAATTCGTAAGGTATACCATACTTTATCCATTCGTCTTTTTTACTATTCAATTTCTCCCATATCTTCTCGACTGAATTTCCATAAGAACTTACACAACCAATTCCTAATAAATATGTATTTTTCATCTTATCCCTATCCTAACTACCTAACTTTTCCAATCAATACACTTGCTGAATTTCCTGCAAATGCAAATGAATTAGATATAGCATAGTTTACTTTTATATTTTTACTTTTATCTTTTTGTATTACTAAAGTTTCATAGTTATTATCACATTCATCTAGATTATATGTACCAAATACAACATCATGATATACTGCTAGTACTGTAGCTATAATTTCAACAGCTCCTGCTGCTCCAAGACAATGTCCTGTTAGTGACTTTGTAGAATTCATATATACTTTATGACTATTATCTGTACATAATCTATTAGCTGCTTCCATTTCCATACTATCGTTTTGGATTGTTCCAGTTCCGTGTGCATTAATGTAATCCAACATTGTCCAATCTATTCCAGCCTCATTCATAGACATCTGCATAGTATAATACGCCCCATCACCGGATGGGTCTGGACTTGTAACATGATATGCATCATTTCCCATTCCATATCCAAATACCTCAGCATATATTTTGGCATTACGTTTTTTTGCATTCTCATATTCTTCCAAAACTAAAGCAGCTCCACCTTCCCCAATTGTAATTCCATCTCTGTTCTTATCAAATGGTTTACACCCCTCTGGGCTAATATTCTTCAAGGAATTAAAGCCATACAATGAAAACTCCGACAGTGGATCCACCCCTAACACCAATGCCATATCAGCTTTATTATTTTTAATAGCTGAACATGCCTCACCAAATGCAGCCGTTGATGCTGAACATGCTGATGAATTAATATGATATGCACCTATTATTCCAGTTCTTTCTCTAATAAAATCAATAATATTTTGTGGGCTCTGAAATAAATATTCTAAATTCTTATTGCCCGCCTTTTTTTTATTAATGTATTCATATCGATACTCATCTAAACCAACTGATATTCCCATTGAGATAATGCATCTCTCATATAAAGCTTCTATTTTCTTTTTCTCTAAACTAGCATCTACCCATGTTTCTTGTAACACATGATTAAGAATAGTTAGAAGCCTTGTTTCCTCATTTATTTCATATGGCCTTGAGGTTGAGACAGAATCTATTTGCGAAACCTTATCTGATGCCAATTGATTCAAGTCATAAATAGTACACTTTTTTATTCCTGTCTTTTCGTTCAGAAGTGCATCATAAAACTCATCTACATTCTTACCTGCACCAGTCATGATTCCCATGCCTGTAACAACAACCCGCCTATCATTTTTTTGCATTTTATTCACCACTTACCTGTAATATATAATCAGACATAGTAGTAACACTTTTAAAAACCTCTTTCTTATCATCAGGAACTTTGATTCCAAAATCTTTCTTCATCCCCACAAATAATTCAAGCACGTCAACCGAATCTAATCCCAATCCAATTTCGGTCTCAAATAACGGCATGTCATATTCATAATTATTAACGTCAATATCATCTTCTAATCCTAATCTTTCAATTACCATTTTTAGTACTTTTTCTTTTAATTGCATACTCATCCTCCTTATAGTTCTTATAATTTTTCTATTGCTAGCATAACACAAACATCTTTTGTTTGTAGCCCAAGGCAATATACTTCTTTTATATCCATATATTTCATATTTTTATACCTGACATTTAGTGCACAAAAATATCTAAAATTATTTTCTATCTCATTGCAAACTCTGACATCTAAAATTGGTAATTCTCGAAATATTCCTATCTTTTCCAACTTTCCAATTGCTTCATGCATCGTCCACCTCAAACCTTCTGACAACATGTTTAAATTCGTATAAACATCACTTACAAAAAATTCATCAACAGCTCCATTAACTTTTTCAAAGTTTTTACATAACTCAATATCAATTCCAATCTTGTTATTTTCAGAAATAAAAGCTAATGCATACATACCAGCATATGAAAAAGAACAATTTGCATATATTCTTTGTTTGCTATCTATTATATAGGGTATATTATTAATATATCTTATATGTACATTTTCAGAATCCTTACTCAGAGACTTAATTACCTGCTCCTTAAATTTTTTTTTAATTCACCTTTTTTAATACTTGATTGCTCTTTTACAATTATAACTCTATTCCACTGATCCAATCTAAATATGCTTACCATTTTATAACTCCATATTTACTTATTTGACATTAGTAATAATATTCTAATCTTATTAGTATAAACGTACTGCCGCCTATTCTACATATTTGAAGATACTTAAGATTTGCTAAAATTAAGCATCTTCAAACAATATGTAAATACTTTGTTTACAATAATTAACCTAACCCTAAGTATTTATAATATAATTCTCTTTCTTCATTTTGAAGTTAGCTTTATCTGCTGTTAAAAAACTTATAAGCAACAAGCAACACAACCCATAGCTGCTGCTGTTACAACATCTTCTACTTCTTCAAAATCTTCAAATGTTTCAACGTATTCTTGTCTTTCCATTTTATACCCTCCCTTCTATTAATTGGTAGTATGGATTATCCACAACAACCAATTGTTCCAACAAACACTGCTGTTACAACATCTTCTACTTCTTCAAAGTCTTCAAATGTTTCAACATATACTTGATTTTCCATTCTGCATATCCTCCTTTTTTTTAACTTTGTCTATGAACTGATAAATATATTATATTTATCTATCAGCTATCGAAATCTCAAACGAGATTAGCGATCCCTATACAACAGAGAATTAAAGTTTTAGCAACGCTATCTTATATATCAAGCGCAAAATTAATATAATAATAATTATCAATGATACTATTTTTAAAATCATAGTATTAAACGAAAACAATGTACCTATATACCAAATTTGTATAATTATTCCTACAAAAGAAAGAACAAACGATATTAACAAAATAACACCAGAAATAACTTCTTTTTTCTTTATCAGTTTTCTGCTTTTACTTCTTATTATTTTTTTCAAATACTTGTACCCAAGTAATCTAATATTGGTCAAACCTGTTAAACTTGTTAATACAAAATAACCATCAGTCATTCCAAAAAATTCTATATTAGTTATTATCATACTTATATTAGCCATTATCCATATATCATTAATAGTACTATGAACTCCTAATAACTTAATTATAATTCCAATTGCTGTAAGAAACATATTCATGAATACTCCGCCAAGCTCAACCCATATTTTTTTACAAGTATTATGTAAATGCATCCCTTGATAGCTTACAACTATAATTGGACAAATCATATAAAAACCTATAGAAATCTTACGTATCTCAATGCCAACTGTTTGAGCAGCAATACAATGACCACATTCATGTAAACCTAACATTAATATTAATCCTAATATTATAGAAACAACAATTTCCCATATTTCCATATTCATATAATCAATTTTATTAGTTAACATATTCCTATTTATACTTATAATGCATATAGAAACAAGTAAAAGTAAAATTTCCATATATATAAATATTTTGTGGTTTAAAATCCCTTGTTTTTTTATATAAATATTAAACCATTCTTTTCCAATTCCCTTAAATTCATTAAATGATTTTTCAGGTTCTTTTCCATTATTACAAAACCCTTTTTGTTCAAATACATCAATTAATTGATTATCTATACCTGATAACTGTTTTAGTTCTTCTATTCCAGTTTCCTTTTCATTTTCAATTAAATTTATGACAGAATTAATATATTTTGAGTCGAATTGAATGAAGCTGTTTGCTTCTTTTATTCCAACATATATTTTCTTTCCCAATAGGGTATTAGCTATCTGATATTCCACATCTGGGCGTATTTTCATTTAATTTTTTCCCCTAACCCTTATACAATTCCATAACTTGATGATACTTTACCAAATTAGATACAACCGTCTTGCGCTTGGTTTTAAATTCTTCTCCCACTAAATAACAAATACACTTTCGAACTAAAATGTCCATCATAAAGCATCTTTCATTTAGTACTTCTTGCATATTATTATGCATAGAGTAGCTTAAGCCTCTACAGTAAAAAGGACAAATTTTTGCTCCAATACAAGTTTTACATTTTTCAATATCTTCTCTACTTGCATTCTTAACTTTTTGAAAATGTTCATTATTATCAATATGTGAACTACTAAAATCGTTATCAAAATTTACTCCATACCGTTTATCCAATGCAAATGAATGACAAGGAAAAATATAGCCTTGTGGTGTAATTGAAAAGGAACGCCCAGCTGAACAATCATTCTGATATTCTCTTCTCATAATCCTAACAAGAATGCCAATTACAGTTCTCGGGCAATTCATCATACTATTTTCATCATCACTTATTTTGGAAATTGTATAATCAAAAATATCTTCACAAAGAATTTCAAAATTCTTACGGATTTCAAAATTCTCTAAATCTATTTTAAACCTTTTATCTTCTGTTGATACAGGCACAATTTCCGTAAAATGAACTCCCATATTTCCGATTTCTTGCATCCACTTATGGTAGTCACCTTTCTGATAATTCTCAATTTGAACCCTAGATACTGTAAATTGGACCACTTTATTTATCGGAATATCACTTAGGTAGTTTAATGTATGTTTCACTTTATCATAGACGCTATTAATTCCTTTTCCAATTCTCTGTATGTCATTATGTATTTTAATTCCATCCAAACTAGTTCCAAAATTAATTCCATACTTAGCAATCATATTTTTAATTTCTTCATTCATAATCGTTCCATTTGAATTAATTCCAAGAAGCGGTCGTTCATCTTTATTATAATTATCGAATAAATAAGCACAAAATTTCTCGATTTCTTTATAATCAATCATTGGCTCTCCACCAAAAAAACTAATTGCATTAATATGTCCATATGTATTATAAAAGTAATCAAATGTTTTTTTAAATTCTTCAAAACCAATCTTTGTTTTCTCATCATCAATATCATAGGTACCATCATGAGCAAAACAGTATTTGCATTGTAAATTGCATCTTATTGACGCCAAAAAAACTAGAGTTGGATACCAGTTTTTATTTTTCTTTTCTTTTATTACAGGATAATCATTATAATTTTCAGCATATTTATTCTTATTATCATTTCCTAAAATAATGAAGACCTTCTCATTGTCAAACCAAATATCTTTATCAACTTCTATAAGCATATTTAAACTTCTCCTTTAGTATAATTTGGGTATCTGTTGTTTTATATTATTAAAAGTATATATTTCTATATCTTTAATTTCTTTAATTAGTATTTCAATTTTTTGAATATCTAATGATTTATTTTCCTGCATACTTGTCAAACATTGTCTTCCAATTGCTCTCCATTTGTTGCCAGATTTTTTTAATAAAACACTCCATTCTTTTCCTTCATTACCTATAAAATCATAAATTGCTTGTCCAAATTCTCTCCGATGAAAAAACATACTTCCACCACATAAAGACTGTATCATCAACATCTTTACTACTGTATTACAAGAATCGAATTTTTTTAATATCTCCAATATTTCATTATAAACATTTTCCCCAGATATAATTTTATATTTACTATGTTCCTCATTTCTATTATCTATACAATCTTTCATACTATTCTCAAGATTTTTGATAACATTACTTCTCTCAAAATCTCGTTCTTCTTCTATTTTGATAATATGAAATGGCTCTTCTTCAAATGCCATTTTTACTCTTGCTAATTTTTCCAACTTTTCTTTTGTTATCATTCTATATTTTACTTCGATTTCACTTGCTCTAGTAGATAACATTACCTTATCTTCATCAATCTCATTAATAATATAAATCGAATATATTAATCCAATTTGTGTGACATTTTCCTTTATATTATCAATTCTATCTAGAAAGCTAGTAGGAATCGAAATTATTAGCCTTACATTTTTTATCTCTTTCTTCATAAGAAATAATTCTTCTAAACTTAATCTTTTAAAACCTACATTAATTTTATTCAATAATTCAGAATATTGTAGAAAGCCTCTTCCATTCAAAGCATATACATTTTCCCCTGCATACTTTGCAATATAAACACGATTGGATAGACCATGTGATAGTATGATATCTAAATTTGTTCTATTTTTTAATAATTTTGATGTTATATATGAATCACAACTTTGCATTACACTCATGCCTCCAATAGTTTTGTATATTTATAATAAACAACTTTGTTTAAAAATACTAATGTATGGAAATTAATAAGGAAATAAAAAAAGCGGTTTTGCCAGAAAACATGTCTAGTCATGCAACTTAATCAAGATGTCCATCTATTTGCTTGTTTAAAAATACCAAATTCTCACAAAATAAAGAAACTGTAATAGGACACAATCATATTTAAAAGTATAGTATACTTTTATCATACTTTTATCACATTTTTACAATATTTTACATATCAAACGCATAATTAGCCAATATGACAGCACAAATAGTCAGTTTATTTTAATAGTTATGTCGGACCGGCGGTAAAATGCAAAGCCAGCTTCCCGTTTTGTAAACGAGTTTGTCTTTAAGCCGACTTCTTTTATTTTTCAGCATTGCAGTAGTGATTGCAGTAGTAAGCACAAAAAAAGAGCCTCAAAACCTTTTTCAAAGTCTTGAAACCCTTAGTACTGCGGATGACAGGAATCGAACCTTATCATGCGTCTAAAAACACTATAAAGAAAGGGCATTCAGAACTTCATCTATGAAATGTTCTCAAAAGTGTTCTCAAACAAAATTATCTATTTCATATTATTATTCAATTCATTCAGACATTTTTAATTTATTATCTATATGTTTTTTATCTTCTAAAAGAAAAGAAGTAATTAATATTTGAGCGTTTTTTCTCTCTAATATAGAAGTATAGTATTATACATTAATAAAATCATTTAATAGGCTTCTCATTCTTGTACTAGGAATATATATATTAATTTCCTTTTTATCCCTAATAGCAGAACGCCAAACCCATTGCATAAGTTCATTCGTAGCATATTGCTCTGCGTCAATCTCTATTTTATGGTACTTAAAGAATGAGATTAACTGCTGGTGTAGAAATAGGTTGTCAAGGTATGCTAATGTTGTCTTGTGCTTGTACTCATTTGTAGCTTTCATAGTCCATGACAAAAAGCCTTTTGCGTATCCATCTCCACTTAAGTATTTTTTAGCCTTTATATAGCAAGTCCACATATTCAATTTACTAGGTGTTTTTACTACATTTCTAAAATAATTATATGTATTATTTTTTAATTGGTTTAATAGCAATTTATCTCCAGTAATTTGTCTTGTGTACCATGTTGAGGATAGGGGATTTGATTTATTACCTCTTATCTTATCTCCTATTCGGTTCAAATCTCCTTCATATATATTTATTAATTGTTTCAAGTCTTTTCTGTCTTGCTTATCAGCTATTACACTGTAAGGCTCTGACATATCATTTTTAATTGTTAAGTGGTTATATGCTATTTTATGCAAATCAAAATAGGCTTTGAAATAACTTCCATTCCAACCATATGTTAGTATGTAGCACTCTTGAAATGCTTCAAAAAATGTTGTTGTAAAGTTCCACATTAACAATTTTTTCTTATTGGATTGATAATTTGGTACATCCATTAGAGAATTAATTTCACATAATTTTTTGATTTCTTGAAATATTCCGTCGTATTCTTCTTCGCTATCGTTCCATTCCAAAAAACCTTTATCATTAATGGTAATAAATTTCTCTTGCAAGATTTCCCAGTCTTTTAATGATATACTTTTATATTCATGGACTGCATCTAGGCACTCATCAATTACAAGCTTATAGTTAGAAGCATATAACAAATCTAAAGTTTCTGAATCTATTTTGGATATTAAAGCATGAGTGGTAACGATGTTTTTCTGCTCACTGATTAATCTCCTGAAGTCGATTGTTTTACTTCCTCTCATCTGTGGATCATAAATATAGATCCCTTTTATTGAGTTTCTGTATCTCTCAACTTCGGTCAGTAAAGGTACACAAATTAGGTATTTTACATTATTCCACCCATCTGCTTGTATCTCATCGTTAATTTTGTTAATAATATGAGTAGACTTTCCACCACCCATTATTTTGTCAATTATATTAATCAATAATCAATCTCCTTTGTGTCGATGGCGCACAACAAAAGAGAGGAAGGACAAGTCCTTACTTTAACTAAATTTATTAATTTTTTGGGGATTTTCATAAGATTATTAGACCTATCAAAAAAAAAGTTGCATTTTTATTTTTTTATGATATAATGGTATCAAGCAGTTATAACCTTATGTGTCCATCTGCCCTTTTGAAGGCTAATTAATAGGACAAAAACTAAATATTAATTATGTGAAGCTAGCAAGTTCTTGCTACTCACACCTTTTTTTTTATAATTTTTCGGTGGTGAGACACCAAAGGAATTATAAAAATCTTACTTGAAAAAACTTTAAAAAACGAACTAATAACTTAGGTTTTCATGGTATTTTACCTACCTTTCTTAAATAAGTATGGCTCTATGTGAATAGTACGCAAAATAGCGGTCGCTACTGCTATAGTTGCCACCTGTTCTATATAGTACTATACTTGTTTTTGATTGTCAAATCCTAATTTCGCCTAATTGGTTCATATTTAATCTTAATATACTTTTATCCTTAGTATTCCTCATGTGTTCTAACTACATCTCTTTTTTTCTCCGTTTTACTCGTTTTTTCTCATTATTTTAAAATTATTTTTTTATTTTCATGTCAAATATACTTAGCCTATTTTCTTTACCATATTAGCCCCATTTAGGCTTATTTTTTATTTAGGCTAAACTTATACCTAAATATCATTTTGAACCGAATATAAGGATATAGGTATTGAAAAAGCACATATATAGACACATTATAATAATATAAATAAAAGTATTATTTTATATTGCTATATACTTCTCCTATATCCTTCTTAAGATTAAAAGTATATACTATTTCATTCTAATCCTATCTTTTACTTGATTTATTCCTAACTGATCCAAAGGATTAAATTTCTCAAAATCTTTCGCTAGGTCATTTCCAAACATTTGTACATATTCTTTTACCACTGTCAAATCTGAATGTCCTAACATCTTTTGTAGCCTAAATATATCACCACCATTTAGAATCCATTGTTTCGCAAATGTATGTCTGTATAAGTGGGCAGATGTTTTTACAACTCCTCTTGCATGGTTATAATCAGATAGAGCATCCTGATATCCTCTTATAGATGCTTTATCCCCTGTTACAGTACAAAATACATAATCATCTAATTCACTGCCCCTATACTTCAAATACTCTTGTAGAATACTTGCTATAGTTCTTCCCATAGGAATAATCTGTGATTTTCTGTTCTTGGTCTTATTGACATAGATAAGATTGTTTTTAAAATCAAAGTCCTTAATCTGTAAATTTAATACAGATGATATTCTGTTCCCAGTAGCCAGAAGATAATTTGAATATACCCACATACGATACTCTATAAAATCACAAGTTTTTATATCTGGTTTCTTTAGCAGTAGTTTTAATTCATCTTCTGTATAGGTTTCCTTTAGTTTCTTGTCAGCTTTTGGAATAGATATTGTAAATCGTTCCAGATAACCACCTTCCATACAGAAATATAAAAATGCTCGAATAGAACGCAAATAGGAATTAATCGTAATATCGTTGCAATGATTATTTTCTCTTAGATACAGAATATAATCATCTATGGTATTTTTATTGACTGTACTAATTAATGTGTCATCACCAATAAACTTTTCAAATACATGATAATTAATAGTATAACCTTTGATTGTTTGGTTGGATAAATTTTTGATTGTACATTTTTTAATGTAAGTTGAAAACATATTTTCAACCGTTAAATTTGTACTCTGTGACATTAAGATTTTTTGCATAAGAATCACTTTTCCTTTCGATTTCAACGTGTACTAATAGTTATTAAAACCTAAATAATCTAGCACGTTATAGAAAGAAATTGAGTAATTTTAGAAATAAAAAAACCACTGACTTTATAGTAAAATCAATGGTCTTAATTACTGCGGATGACAGGAATCGAACCTGCACGGTCTCCCACTAGATCCTAAGTCTAGATAATAAAAAATGTTTAAAACGCTTAAACACTGAATATATGAGTAGTTTAAGCATTTTAATTTGTTCTATTTATTAAATTAAATATTATTTTTCTGTTCTTTATATTGATACGTTTTATTATCATGGCTACACTTTTTGGCTACATTTTTTTTATTAAAAGAGCAAACATTTTAATAACATCATAAACTCCTTTTTTGTACCCAGTAAGCAAAGCTATGTCAAGAAGTTCATCTTTATCACAATTTTCCGATTGTAATTTTTCGTATTCTTCGCTTTCAATAACTGCGTCAGAACATCTTGATACGACAAATTCACCAAGACGATTTTTAAATTCCTCATCCTCTGTAATACCATTTTTAATAAATTCTTCAATATGTTTCATATGTTTCCCTCCACTTTCTTTATGAATCAATTGCAGAACGCTTGTTCTGTAATTTCAAACATAAATACGTAATTGCATATTTATGTTTTTAGGCATTAGATATATGAATATATTTGTAGCACTTAATATTTAATCTTGTAGTTAAATAATTAACACTGTACTATATTACCACCTTCGACTATTTTCGACAAGTACAACTTTTTATTGATTTTCCCCTTAAACATTGATAAATAATAACTAATTTAATGTTTATTTTATAATTCTAGTCATATTAAGCAATATACGAAATTTTTAGTAGGATTAAGATTATTATTTGCATTTTTGTATATTGTTTCTTCTATATATGCTATTTATCTGATTATGTTTATTGACAGAAAATTATTTTTTATTGTTCGCAATTAAATGCGCTAATAAAATTACTATTTGTTTCTTCATATTATGTCAATACTATTTTTAGTAGCAGTAGTAATTTACACTGCTATAAGTTTTGTATTTGTCTGCCTATAAATGATTTGACTTGGTCATACCCCCACCCACAGTTTACTGACCCGCATACCATGTTTTCCATCGATTGTACTGCTTTAAGTTCATTATACAATTTGTAAATGTAGAATACGCATGTCCATGCATACGCTCATTTTCTGTAGATTGTTGAAATGCTTTTGTTAGTGATTGTCTTTTGATATACCTTTTTCATGCTCTATTAATTGTATCTTCAATTCTCCTTATATCTTCTATTACACGCTTATGCTCTTTTTGAAATGTTTCTGCTACATCAAGACTACTTACCGCTGTTACTTCTTCTTTATTGTTTTTAATAATTTCTACATCATTTTATCAATCCTTTCACCGATAATTTTTATATACAAAAAAGAGAGCCTGTTAAGACTCTCTCGTTTGCCATTATTATTATTTTTATAGTTTCTTATGAAATTGAAAAAGGCTGCTATATTTTATCATAACAACCTTTTGATTAATTATATTCTTTTAGTATAATCCAAGCAAATCCAACCTGCACCACTTTTAAGATATCCCCAGTTTGAAATAGTCTTAGTAATAGTGTAAACTCCCTTATCTCTAATACTTCCTACTTGGTCGTAGTCTGTCCCTGCTCCTTTTCTTATTCTTAAACTGTCTGCTGTTACTTTTACTTTGAATATGTCAGTATCGTTACTTTGATCTGCTGCAATAGTTGTTTCCTTTGTTATCAAAGTATTTGTACTGGATGTATTGGCAAAATCTGTATAGCAATGTGAAATATCTACATTCCCACTAATCCCTGCTATATTCCCTTTTGATGTATACTGCCACATATCTTTTCTATGTGTTGCCGTACAAGCATTTGCATACTGTGCCACCCATACATAATAGTCTAAAAGCTG
>NZ_QICS01000001.1:982310-1041180 GCF_003201285.1 Lachnotalea glycerini | reverse complement strand
TCACGAAATCTTTAAATCTAGTTAGATTCTGAAAGGTTTCATTGACATGCAAAAAAATCCTTGTATAATGCAAGTAAGGGCAGAACCATTGTAATCGACTCTGCCCTTAAATAACTATCAACATATCTTATGTCAGTTTTTTGTGTTTACACAAAACTTGAAACAGTCTCTATATAAAAAGAGCATAAGCTCTTTTTATTTTTGTAAAATTCCTATCACTTATAACAATACAGTCCACCGTATTGCGTAATAATAATCTGAGCTAGTTTAGCATTTGTTTTTGTAATATTTACAGGGTATTGCAATCTTTTTTCATAATTCCACATTATTGACATCCTCCTTCCCATGGCATAGGGCCAAATGCCCATTCCCATTTTTTGGTAGGCATTACACTGTCAATAGTCAAAGGACCAAAGCATTGAGAATATTTTTCTAATAGGTTACGCCTGATTGGTATTAATTCATTAATGCAAGTTAGAGCTTCTTCATCACAAGGATGAGTATCCAAATATAATGTACAATCGTTAATAGCAAAGCTTACTGCAAAAATCTTCTTTAATAAACTGTTCTTATCCATATTTTGATTCATCTAGCAACACCTGCTTCCTAAGAAAGGTTTATTTAGTTCAGGAAAAATAGTTCCACACTCTAAGCCTTTCTCTAAATCATATATTTTATCCCAATGCTGCCATGGAACATAGCACATAGCTAACGCTAAATGCTCCATTGAGTCACAGTTTGGCATCATATCAGGCTGCATTTTTTGTTTATGTCCACACCCACAGGAAGGATGAGCAGTTCTAGGGTTTAAACAATCTTGTTTTGAATATCTTTCCAAAATAACACTCCTTAAAACGTTTAGTCATAAATAGTTTATGTTAATAATAAGAAATGGTTAATAAATAAAAGATGAAATAAATAAAGAAATAAAATTGACTATAATAAAAAAGATGATAGAATATATTAGGAATAAGAAAAAAATTAATAAAAATGTGAGATTATGTGGAATGATATTTCTTATCAAAAATACATGGAAAATAATTAAAATAAATTTTGAAGAGTTGATAGTTTTTTTGCTATGCTATCATGCAGCGTCTATTCTCATTGTCTATAACTTCTATTCATCAAGTATAGATTTTGCATTAAAGAAAGCTGGATATAGTTATATAACGGCTGAAAATGTAATGTCCTTTATTAAAAATCCTATTTCAATTTTACTAATTACTGCAAATATGTTAATCATGATTGTATTGGTTGGATTTGAAATTATCTGTTTGCTGGAAAATTATAGAGCCTCTAATTATAATGTTCAACTAAAAGCGTATAAGATATTTTTAGTAGGAATATTTAAGGTTGGTAAAATAATAAAGGACGGGAATATTTTAAAGGTAATTCCTGGACTAATGATAGTACCTTTTATTAGTATTCACTTTATAATTCAAGAAGTTTCAAGCATAAAAATATTAAATTATTTAGCACAATCTATTTATGAGAGCTTCCATTATAAGGATATGATTTACTTGTTGATTTTTGTTATATTAGTAGTAAGTCTGCTCTCAGCATTTATTTTTCCTTTTGTTACGCTGGGAGAAAAAAATGCAATTGATGCATTTTTGGTTAGCTTTCGTGTCATTGGTGGAAAAGCAAAGAAATCTTTTCGTTATTTGATTGAATGGAATATCATGCTGTCTATATTTATTTTGCTTATAAATGCTCTTGCAATTGTAATTTCTGCCTTGATTATATCATTATTGTATAGCTCGGATGTTGCACTTGCCAATTTGCTGATTGTATACGACTGGATTAAATTATTAAGTGGTTTTTTTAGTAATATGGTCGGGATAGCAGGAAATATAGCATTTATATTTAGTATTTATTCGCTTTATCGTTTTAATACACTTGAGGAATATAAGGATGAATTAAATATTTATACTGCGTTGACAAATAAAACTTTCAAAGCGGCAACCTTTATGATTAGTCTGTTGATTGTAGTGATTGAATTCGTATATAGCTATAAGATGATTGAAAAGAGTACACAAATAGCGCAAGAGATATTAGTAACAACTCAAGTTACAGCTCATAGAGGCGGAGCCTCATATGCACCGGAAAATACAATGATAGCATTAAAGGCAGCCGTAGAGGTAAAGGCAGATTACGCTGAAATTGATGTTCAGGAGACGAGAGATGGTGTTGTTGTTTTATTGCATGATTCTAGTTTAAAAAGAACAACGGGCTATAACAAATATATTTGGGAAGTTAATTATGATGAAGTAGCTAGATTAGATGCAGGAAGTAAGTTTGGAAGTAAGTTCGCAGGGGAGAAAATCCCGACATTAGATGAGGTGATTGAGTATTGCAAGGGAAAGCTGAATCTAAACATTGAGATAAAAAATAATAGACATAATGAAAATATAGCTCAACGTGTTCTTGAGGTAATTGAAGAAAATGATGCTCAGGATTTTTGTGTTATTACTTCAATGGATTATGCATTGCTTGGTGACGTGAAAGAGATTAATCCTGACATCAGAACAGGGTATATCCTTAAGATGGCATATGGAAACTTTGAAAATAACGTCAATGCTGATTTCTTAAGTATAAAGCATACCTATGCGACCAAAAAGGTAATTACAGCAGCTCATAGCTGTGGTAAAGAGGTGCATGTCTGGACAGTTAATTCGAGGAGTGATATAGAAAGAATGAAGCTTCTTGATGTAGATAACATAATAACCGACAGGCCAGTAACAGTAAGAGAAGTTCTTGCAAGTGAACAAAGTGGAGCAGGATTTATTGAGCTTCTGAAAATTATAACAAGGTAGAACTTTGTTATGAAATTAGAGACATTTGATTTTAATATTGGAGGAATTACAATGATAAATTTATTAAAGCCATTATCCTTTATACCGGCTATTTTAATGATGTACATGATATATTCTTTTTCAGCTGATAATGGGACCACATCTTCAGACTTAAGCTACAAGGTAAGTGAACAGATAGTCGTAACAGCAAATCAACTAATCAGCCTAAACCTTAGCAACGAACAAATTAGTTATTATAAACAAAGAATACACTATGCAGTGAGAAAAGCGGCTCATATGACGGAGTATGCATGCCTTGCGGTAGCAATTGCATTTCCCCTGTATGTGTATGGGATAAGAGGAATTTGGCTTATGATATTGACTGGAAGCATATGCATTACCTATGCAACATTAGACGAGTACCATCAGTCTTTCGTGGCAGGAAGAACAGCTTCCAAAAAGGATGTTGCAATAGACTCCATTGGAATGATACTCGGTGTTATTGTAGTAAGAATTGTTGGATGGACAGGAAGAATGACCGTATTTAGACCTAGAAGGAAACGTAAGAGGAGAAAATAAAATGACAAATGATATGACCGTTGGGAATCCAAGAAGCTTGATTTTTAAGTTTGGCATACCACTTGTAATAGGCAATGTATTTCAGCAATTATATAATATTGTGGATTCAGCAGTAGTAGGGCGATTTGTAGGAGTAAATGCACTTGCAGCGGTTGGGGCAACAGGCTCCATTGTATTTTTGATTATGGGAGTAGTAATGGGAATGACAAGTGGATTTTCCGTACTGATTGCGCAAAGTTATGGTGCTAAAGATGAAAAGAGAGTACGTCATTTTACTGTTATGTCAGGTTATCTGTCTGTTATTACAGCAATCATTCTTACCATTATGACGCTATTCGGGATAGATTCTGTATTAAGGATAATGAAAACACCGGAAAATATTTTTAATGATTCTAGTACATATACTAAAATAATATTTGCAGGTATTGGCATTACGATGATTTATAACTTATTGTCAGCGATTCTAAGAGCATTAGGAGATAGTAAAAGTTCACTGGTATTTTTGGCTATTGCATCAGTTGTCAATATTGTATTAGATCTTTTTTTTGTTATAGTTTGTAAATTAGGTGTATCGGGAGTTGCATATGCTACCGTGATTGCACAGGCAGTATCTGCAATATTATGCTTTGCTTATATCAAAAAGAAATATCCGCTCTTAAGAATAACCAAAGAGGATTTAGAATTTTCAGGAAGCAGTGCCATAAATCTAATGAAAATAGGAATACCAATGTCGCTTCAGTTTTCTATTACGGCTATGGGAGTTATGATCATTCAAACGGCTCTTAACGTATTAGGAGCAGTTTATATTGCTGCCTTTACAGTAGCAGGTAAAGCACAGCAAATCATTACACAGCCATTTCTTTCATTGGGAGCTACCATGGCAACCTATGTCGGTCAAAATATAGGAGCGGGGCAAAATGAACGGATTAGAAAAGGGGTAAATGAGGCAATTGTGTTATCCTTGTGCTACAGTGTAATTGCTGCAGTCATATTGATTTTTTCTGGCCATTATCTGGTTGAAATCTTTGTGTCAGGTGATGAAACACAGGTAATCGAAACTGCTCAGAGGTATTTTAATATAACGGTCGGATTCTACCCCGCATTAGGTCTGATTTTTATTTACCGAAACGCACTTCAAGGTTTGGGAGACGGTTTGTTCCCAATGCTAGGAGGATTGTTTGAATTAATGGCAAGAGGAGTGGTAGCATTTACATTAGCTCGGATAATCGGATTTTCTGGGGCATGTTTAGCAGAGCCAGCAGCATGGATTAGTGCATTGATTCCTATTATTCCGGTATACTATATTCGAATGAATAAGATAACTAAATCAAAAATTAAGGATAATGTAATGCTTAAGTAATTGGTTTGTAAAATATATTAGATATGATAATAAGCGGTCATTTAAAACTGCTTAATATTGACAGATAAAAATTTGCTATAAAAATGAAGGAGAACTTATGAAAAAGAATAAATATCTAATCGTATTATTAATGGTGGCATTAGCAGCCGGCTGTAAAGGTAAAGATTCAAAAGATACATTAGCACAGACAGAGATTACGACACAGGATAATTCAACCGATCAGACAACTGACACAGAGAATGCTCAAGAAGAAAATCAGGCAGGAGCAGTTAGTAATACAGAGGAACAGCAGTCAGTTCAAACATCAAGCACAAATGATGATACAACATCTGACGAAGCACAAAGCAATCAGACAACTTCAGAAAATCAAACGACAGAGCAGGAAGAACAACCAATAGAGCAGATTTCATTGGATGGTTTAAGTACGGAATCAAAAGGCTGGGGTCAAGGTGGAAATGTAGATGATAATAATGTTCCTGTTGGCTGCACCATGTATCAGAATCAATACGGATATTTAGGCGCAGACTTTGTAAGAACAGATTCAGATGCAGTATTTTTAACTTTTGATGAAGGTTATGAATACCCAGAAGCTAATTCACCAACGGGTAATACAGCCAAAATATTGGATACCTTGAAAGAGAAAAATGTAAAGGCGGTATTTTTTATTACTCTTCCATATGCAAAGTCTAATCCTGACTTGGTAAAAAGAATGATAGAGGAAGGACATGTTGTCGGTAATCATAGTGTAAATCATCCATCAAATGGTTTGCCATCTCTAGCAACGGTAGAGGATCAGCAAAATGAATTAATTGGTGTACATGATTATGTGCTTGAGAATTATAACTACACAATGGATTTATTTCGTTATCCAACAGGAGCATTTAGCGAGCAATCATTGGCAATTGTACATAATTTAGGTTACAAATCAGTATTTTGGAGCTTTGCATATAAAGATTGGATAACAGATGCACAGCCAGATAAGACCGAAGCGCTAAAAACAATGAAAGAAAAGCTTCACCCAGGTGCGATCTATCTACTTCATGCTGTATCAACAACAAATACAGAAGTGTTAGGAGATTTTATCGATGCAATTAAGGAAGCTGGATATGATATAGAACGTTATGAATAGTAAAGAAACAAAGTTCCTATACGGAGTGCATATATAATAGGAAATTTAGAGTGATTTCTACTCAATCCAAAAAGCTGTCAGAATTTTTCTGCCAGCTTTTTGAATAATACAATTCTAATTCCCTTTTAATTTCCAAATGACTTCTTGGGCATAGGTTTCAGCATTTTTGATGTCTTCTTCATTTGGATGAAGCATAGCATTATCAAAATTTTTAATTAGATTATTTAGTATATAATTTTTTTCATCTCCTAGGAGCTTTTTCTCATATTCGTTTCTGATTGTAATCGGCATCTTTCCTTGACATAAAAAGCAGCCTAAGTAATTATTATCAAAGGGTATAATGTTTGAAATTTTACTTTCAATATGGTTAAAATAAGATTGATTAAAGCCATAACCACATGTGCCAAAGAGAGCAATATTTTTCCCATGAAGTTTTTTGAGAAAAGCAGAAATAGGCTCAGGGGCTAATCCCTGATGTAAATAAAATCCTATAAAATAGTTTTCAGCAAAATCTGTTGTGATACTGCCGTCTATTTTACAAATATCTTTAGAAGAAGATGAAATAGACTGATATATTGCAGCAGCTATTTTTTCTGTGTTACCAGTGACGCTTAAATATAAAACAGCATATTCGCTCATAATGATACCCTCCATTTAAAAATAAAAGCTTGTTTAGGTAAAACACATTTTTATATAGGTTTATTGCTAAAGGATCAATTTTTAAAAGGCAGGCAAGAAAAAGGAATGGTATATACTACTTATAATCTAGCATATACACGAAAAATTAAAAATTATGTACATATAAATTATTATAAAATAACATTGATGATTATAAAAATAAAGTGTATAATAGCCAAATAGGTCTATATTTAGTGAATAGGAGAGTAGGTAAAATGAAAAAAGTTAGAACAAGATTTGCACCTAGCCCGACAGGAAGAATGCACGTCGGTAATTTAAGAACTGCATTATATGCATTTTTGATTGCAAAACATGAAGGCGGAGACTTTCTTTTAAGAATAGAGGATACAGATCAGGAAAGATTTGTAGAAGGCGCATTAGAAATAATTTATCGTACATTAGCTAAGACTGGATTAGTACACGATGAAGGTCCGGACAAGGATGGTGGAGTTGGTCCTTATGTTCAAAGCGAGAGACATGAGCAGGGATTATACTTAAAATATGCAAAGCAGTTAGTAGAAAAAAAAGAGGCTTATTATTGCTTTTGCGATAAGGAAAGACTAGAATCGTTAAAGCAAGAGGTTGCTGGAAAAGAAATAGTAGTGTACGACAAGCATTGTTTATCACTTTCTAAGGAAGATGTAGAAGCAAATCTGGAAAAAGGTATTCCGTATGTAATCAGGCAAAACAATCCATCAGAAGGAACAACAACTTTTCAGGACGATATTTATGGTGAAATAACGGTAGATAATGCAGAACTGGATGATATGATATTAATCAAGTCGGATGGTTATCCTACTTACAATTTCGCAAATGTAGTGGACGATCATTTAATGGGAATTACACATGTAGTCCGGGGTAATGAGTATTTATCTTCATCACCTAAGTACAATCGTTTATACGAGGCATTTGGATGGGAAGTCCCAACATATGTTCATTGCCCATTGATAACAAACGAAGAGCATAAGAAGCTAAGCAAACGAAGCGGACATTCCTCTTACGAAGATTTAATAGAACAAGGGTTTTTAACAGAAGCAGTCGTTAACTTTGTTGCTTTATTAGGATGGAGTCCGGAAGATAATCAAGAAATTTTTTCTTTACAGGAACTGATTGAAAAATTCGATTATCATCATATGAGCAAGGCTCCAGCTGTATTTGATGTGGTAAAGTTAAAGTGGATGAACGGTGAATATATAAAAGCCATGGAAATGGAGCAATTTTATGAAATGGCAAAGCCATATATTGAAAAGGTAATTACAAAAGACTATGATCTTAAGAAAATTGCAGGAATGGTTAAAACAAGGATAGAAATATTTCCTGATATAGCTGACTTAATTGACTTTTTTGAAGAAATTCCAGAATATGATAAAGCAATGTATACACATAAGAAAATGAAAACCAATGCGGACACTTCATTGGAGGTATTAAAGGAAATGCTCCCTATATTAGAAGCACAAGAGGATTACAGTAATGATGCTCTATATGATGTTTTGTTAAAGTTTACAGAGCGAACAGGCTATAAGAATGGATATGTAATGTGGCCAATTCGAACGGCTGTTTCGGGGAAACAAATGACACCGGCCGGTGCGACCGAAATAATGGAGGTCATTGGTAAAGATGAATCTATCAAAAGAATTAAAGCAGCAATAGAGAAACTTAGTGATTAATTTGTTAGAAAACATAACAAATTATTAGAATTAGCTGGCAGATTGGAAAGTCGATTCTGCCAGTTTTTTCTATCAGAAGTTCACGTTTGGGTTAAAGTATGAAATCTTATAGAATAAAGCATTATCATCTTCTTATATTCAACAAATACGATTGTTTTAACTTAAATTATTATGGGTTATAATAACTTAATTAGTACAACAGCAGCATTCCAATTACAATATATATAAAGAGGTAAAGATGTATGGAATTAAATTATAAACAAAAGGCTTTGCGTAAGGATATGATTAGGATTACGTTGGTAGTGGCAGCATCAATCGTTATGGCTTTAAATATCAAGAGTTTTGTAAAAGCCGGAGAGCTTATTCCGGGAGGGTTTACAGGTCTTACTATTTTAATTCAGCAAATTGGGAAAAAATATTTCCATCTGAATATATCGTTTGCATTTGTAAATTTATTATTAAATTCTATACCTGTAATTGTAAGCTTTCGACATATTGGTAAGAAATTTACAGTTTATTCTTGTATAATGATTATTCTTACCAGTATTTTTACAGATATCCTGCCTACGTATGCGATTACTTATGACATACTTTTAATTAGTATATTTGGTGGCTTGGTTTCCGGAGCAGCAATCAGTATGTGTCTGTTTGCAGATGCGACAAGCGGAGGGACTGACTTTATTGCAATTTTTTTATCAAAAAAACATGGTATTGATGCATGGAATTATATTTTGTTTGGTAACGCAGTGATTCTACTCATTGGCGGTTTCCTTTTTGGGTGGGACAGAGCACTGTATTCAATTATTTTTCAGTTTACATCGACGCAGGTGCTTCAAATATCTTATAAAAGATATAAAAAAAATACACTATTTATTATTACAGAATTTCCAGAGCAGGTAGCCAGAGTGATAAGTGAATCTACAAGACATGCATCTACCTGCTTCAGCGGATTTGGTACTTTTGAGAAAAGACAAAGAACTATGGTATATTCAGTGGTAGGCAGAGAAGAGGTAAAAAAAGTAGTTTCCAGAATTAGAGACATCGATGAACATGCATTTATTAATATTGTTAAGACAGAACAGCTTGAAGGTAATTTTTATATCCGGCCAAATGATTAGTTAGAAAGACATAGGAAACTAATTAAATTTAACTCAAAAGCTTTAGGAAAGTGGAAGATATGATATTAAGAATAAAAGCGCAGTAATTATTAATATTGTGTTTTTTTATTTAACAAAATGTGTATTATATCATATTGTATTTTGAGTAAGATTATATTTTAGTATTTTAATCTTCTTAGTATATTAGAAAAGGAAAGAAAAATTATGGCTTTAAATGATCAATATATACTGGGATATACTCCTATTTTTGACCTTACAGGAAGAGAGGAAATTACACAAAATTTACAATTAGTTGTAAATCCATTTGCTACCAGTGGAAATCTAGTTGGTACGGTAACTTCAGGTGGAGTTGGTTTAAGTGGGGCAACAGTAAAGGTATACGATATTAATGATAATCCAATAGAACACACAAATACTGGTGGTACTGGACAGTTTACAATTGCTAATCTGCCAGTTGGATCCTATAAAGTTACAGCTATTAAAGATGGTTATCTTTTACCACTTACTACACCAATAACAATTTTATCCAATAGAAATACCACAGTTACAATTATTTTAACGGCAGATGCAGAAGCAAATTTAAATGTTGTATATGGAATAATAAGAACAACCAATGGAGAAACTCCTCTAAACGATGCAGTTGTTAGCTTATATAGTAATACTCTACCAGACCCCACACTTATCATTACTACTTCAACAAATGATCAAGGACAATATATATTCGGTTTGATTCCTGAAGGTGATTATTATGTGACAGCAGCAAAGCAAGGATATTATACAAACCAAAGTGCACCATTTAGTATTACAACAAATGAATTTATTAATAGCCAAATCTCATTAATCGAGGATACTTTATCCAATACAGGCACCATTAGCGGCTTTATCAAAGAAAGTATATCAAATATTCCAATTAGCAGCGCAGGCGTGGCTTTATATTTAGTAACAAATGGAGTGGAAACACTTGTGGATACGACCAGAACCAATGTTTCCGGTAAATATTTATTTGTCAATGTAAATCCAGGCACTTATATCATAAAATCAACTAAGCAAGAGGAAATATAGATAATGCTAATCAAGGATATTTATATACTAAAAGGAAGTAATCCAGTTGAAATAAGCGAAAATGAAAATATTACAATTAACTTAGAACTTGATAAGGCACCTATACAAGAAAACACACTCTTAACAGGAAATGTAAGTTCAAATGGCAAACCAATAAGTAATGCTACAGTTGTAGTACTGGATAAAAGCAGTAATCAAATGTTTCATACTGCAACTGATGAGAATGGGATGTATCAATTTTGCAGCGTACTAAGTGTTGGAAAATATAAAGTAATTGCTTCTGCCATAGGCTATATGACATCTGGTGTAGTAACTGTTTGTATTAAAGAAAATGAGGTTATACAGCAATCGTTTGAATTAGAAAGAAGTATAATTTATGAAAATGGTATTGTATATGGAAAAATATTAGAAAATTGCAGCAAAAAGCCAATTGACGATGCAAAAATTTATTTGAAATCTATAGATGATATAGACCATGTATTTTATTTCACTACGTCTAATCATAATGGTCAATTTTTGATTTATAATGTTTTACCCGATATTTATATTATAGAAGTAAAAAAACAAGGGTATATATTTACGAAACCATTAGAAATAACAGTTGAAAAATTTGATCGAATTAGTTTATATTTTGATTTGATTAAAGAAAATGCTTCAAGTAATAACACAATAAGTGGATTTGTAACTTCTAATACTAAAGCAGTTATAGAGGCAGTGGTAATTTTATATAGGTTAGATGAATTTGCATGTGAGAAAGTGATACAAATACAAAAAACGAATGAATGTGGTTTTTACTTTTTCGCAAATATAGACAAAGGCTCCTATTTAGTAAAAGCTAAGCTTCAAAATGATGTGATTTATGAAGAACAATTTATCGTTTCATAATTTAAATTAGAATAAAATTTAGAGGTCAATAATTGTAATAGTAAGCAATTATTGACCTTTTCTTGTTTCATAGGAGAACCTTGTTGTGGTAACGTATTGCTTTGATTCCTCGTGAAATAAAAATACTATGCGCACGAGTGCAAGTGGAAAATGTCACTATGTGACAGCATTTGGCGTGGCAAAGCGGTCAAGTCCCTCATGAGTGAGGGATTAGGGAGCTGATGCGGACTTGTCCGCTAGTTCACATTAATTTTATATCATAAAGGTATTGACAAAAATACGATACAGAATTATACTAACTGTGTATTAATTAAATATACAGTTAAGCACACGTAAGCACAGTGGAGGGTTATTTTGAATATTATAATATCAAACAGCAGTGATATACCAATCTATCAACAGCTTAAGAATCAGATAAAAGAAGCAATCTTAAGCGGAGAAATAAGGGATGGAGAATTGCTTCCATCCATAAGGAATCTAGCGAATGAAACAAGGGTTAGTGTACTTACGACGAGAAGGGCCTACGATGAACTTGAGGCAGAAGGATTTATTAAAACGGTTCATGGAAAAGGGAGCTTTGCAGCCTCCGGCAATCTAGAATTACTAAAGGAAGCAAGACTTAAGCAGGTAGAGGAAAAACTGATAGAGGCTTATAATATAGGAAGAGCAATTGGAGTGTCGAAAGAAGATATGCGGACAATGATGGATATATTATTTGAAGAAAATGGGAGGTAAGTCAAATGGACTATGCATTAGAAATCAAAGGACTAGAAAAATGCTATTCGAAAGGGAATAAGGTACTGAAAGGAATTGATATTAAGATTGAAGAGGGAATTGTTGCTGGTTTTATAGGAATGAATGGGGCAGGAAAGACAACGACAATCAAATCAATCCTTGGACTGGTTGTTCCCAATGCCGGTGAAATAAAAATATTTGGAAAGTCTTTCAAGGAAAATGAAAAAGAGATAAAAAATCGCATTGGTATTGTCTTTGACAATGGATATTTGTATGAGGATTTGAAATTGTCAGAAATGAAGCAGATATTTGCAGCAGCTTATACAAAGTGGGATGAGGATAACTATAAAAAGTATATTAAAAATTTTAATTTAAATGAAAAACAAAAAGTGAAAGAATTATCTAAAGGGATGAAAATGAAATTTTCACTTGCTTTAGCGCTGTCACATCATGCAGATTTGTTGATTATGGATGAACCAACCTCAGGACTTGATCCTAAGATACGTAAGGAGTTTTTGGATATTATACGAGAATTTATAATTGATGTAGGCAAAACAGTATTTTTTTCTACTCATATTACTACTGATTTGGATAAAATCGCAGACCAAATTATCATGTTGAACGCCGGAGAGGTGATTTTTAACAAAGATAAAGATATTTTAATAGATGAGCATGCCTTGGTCAAGGGAGATAAGACGATTCTTACAAATGATAACAGAAAATGGTTTGTAGCATTGGAAGAAAGAGGTTTTTCCTTTGAAGGGCTTACCAATCAAAGAGAAAGGGTAAGACAAGAAATGAAACAAGCACTATGTGAAAGACCGACAATTGAGGATATCATGGTTGCATATATGGGAAGGTAGGGTGTACTTATGTATTTATCACTAGTCAAGAAAGATTTTAAGATTGTATTGCGTGGGAATTTAGGAATATTAGTTGCACAAATGCTATTTATTCTAATCATTATATCTGTCAATATGGGTATCGTCGGGTACGGCGTTATGGTAACTGCTTTTGGCTGGCAGCTTTTGCTTAGTGTCAGTACAGAGGAAAAGAAAAGTAGATCTTTGGCGCTATTAATTGCAATGCCCTATGAAAAAGGCAAAATAATTACGACAAGGTATGTAAGTCCCATGCTTGGCTTTGCGGGGATAACGCTCATATACGAAGGCTTGGCTTTAATCACAAATATGAATGACTTTTTCATTATTAAGCCTTTGACCTATGACGTAATAGCTATAACTATGTGTGCGTATGCATTATTTATTAGCATTACAGTACCCCTTTATCTGATACTGTCGGATAGTGTTGTAAGAGGAATTACGATATTCTTAATTCTTGGAACAGTTTGGATAGGATATTTTTTATGGAATAATATTAATATCCGAAACAGCTTGTTAACAATGACTTTTATTACAAATCATTTTCACATTGTTTGCATTATAGTTTCAATCATCAGTTTAGTAATATCCAGAACTATTTCATTGCAGATATTTAAGAAAATCGAATATTAGGAGAATATTATGAATTTTAATCTTATTAAAAAGGAATTTTTATTAATGAAGCGCAAGCTATTTATCTATATGATTTTATGCCTGGGACTAATCGTTTTTGCGAAGCTTTTTGTGAATCAGGAAATAATAGAAAATATTTTGGTTGGAGCAATCGGAGCCTTATTTTCATATTTTATAACAATCATTCTATTTGAAGCAGAGGAAAAAGATAAGGCTGAAGCTATCATGGTGACACTACCTTATACGAGAAGAGAAATTGTAAAAGCAAAATATAACTACCTGATATTCGTCAGTGTGTCATTTTACTGCCTGTGTATGTTATAAAGCGGATTTCTAGTTTTATTCCAAATAGGGACATTTTGCACATCTGGCATACTTTATGGATTGTTTGCAAGTATCGTTATTTATGGTTTAATGATTCCTTTTTTTATTCGCTTTCATTATGTAAAGGCTACAAATGTAATGATGCTTAGTATTATGGGAATCAATGCCTTTGTTGTACTTTATTCTAAGAATTTCGTTGCGTTAATCAGTCCAATAAATAGTCTGAAACAAATAGATCTTATAAAAGCAGGTATCTTTTCAGTTTCAGTTATTGTTATTTCTTATATGTTATCAAAATTTTTCTATCAAAATAAAGAATTACTATGATACAAAGTGTGGGCTAAGCTCACACTTTGAGTCATGTTATTTAATTAAAAATCCTAGCTCGTCTAATTGTTTTTCTATTTCATCAAGAATTAATTCACTGTCTGCTTCTACTGTATGAGAATGAATGTCTCCACCAAGTACTTTTAAGGGAACTGCATTGGAATTTTCTACTTTTTTAACAAATGCATCTACATCGCGTCTGGACGATAGGTTTAGGTTGGCAGTAATACTGCCATAGACTTCGTGATGTACAATTACATTTTTAACAAATCCACCGAAATCTACAATACAATATAGTTCATCCCTGATTTGATTTGTGTCATGTGATACGTTAAAAATACGGACAATATTAGACTGTGTATCAGTATATAGTAAATATCCTCGGTTGGTTGATAGAATATCATAATTAGATGCCTTTAGAACTGCGATATCCTGAACAATAATCTGTCTGCTTACTCCTAATTGATTAGAAAGGGTATCTCCGGAAACCGGAATTTTAGAGTTTTGCAAAGTTTCAAGAATTTGTGTTCTTCGTTTTTCTACATCCATAAATAAGTTCCTTTCGTATGAATAGTTACTAATAGTTTATAAAAGTATAGCCTATATGAAAGAATTTGTACAGAGCCTGTTTAAAAAATAATAAGCTTTGATTTTAGACGAATATAGAGTACAATAAAGAATATAAATATCAAAGCTGAAAGGTTATATTAGCTTTTGGCATCTAACACTTATCTGATTATGATACCAGTAAATTTGGAGGCAACATGAATTTTAACTTAAATAATGGACAAAAGCAGGCAATCAGACATGGAGAAGGTCCTTGTATAGTGATCGCACCGCCAGGAAGCGGTAAAACTGCTGTCATTACACAAAGAACGAAATATTTAATTGAACAGCAAGGAATAAATCCTGCCAATATATTAGTCATTACATTTACAAAGGCAGCGGCGACTCAAATGAAAGAGCGTTTTGGGACACTAATGGGAGGAGCTTCTCCTGTTTCCTTTGGAACCTTTCATGCAGTTTTTTTTACGGTACTAAGACATGCTTACGGTTTTCGGGCCGAAAACATTTTAAAAGAGGAACAAAGAATTGAATTCTTAAGGGATATTATACATAGATTTGATCTGGAAATTGATGATGAAATGGAATTTATTTCGGATATTACAGGAGAAATTAGTTTAATAAAGAATGACAGAATTTCTCTGGAACATTATTATTCTACTAATTGTCCGGAGGATGTATTTCGTAAAATTTATCTGGAATATGATAATAAATTAAAAAATGCCAGACTGATTGATTTTGATGATATGTTGGTTTATTGCTATGAATTATTTAAAGTACGAAAGGATATATTAAATGCCTGGCAAAGTAAATACAAATATATTTTGATAGATGAATTTCAAGACATAAATAAAATACAATATGATATTATACGCATGTTAGCAAAACCAAATAATAATTTGTTTATTGTAGGAGATGATGATCAGTCTATTTACCGATTTCGTGGTGCTAAACCGGAGATAATGCTTAATTTTGATAAGGACTATAAGAATGCAAAGAAAGTATTGCTCAACACGAATTACCGTTCTACTCAATTAATTGTAGAGGGTGCTGTCAGAGTTATTCATAATAATAAGAGTCGTTTTGAAAAAGAGGTTAGAACTGTACAGGGGGAAGGTACACCAATTGTAATTAAGACGCTGAAAAACCAAGAGGAGGAAAACAAGGAACTGATTAACCAAATATTGGAATGCAGACAAAGTGGCGGTGATTTTTCCGATATTGCTATTTTGTATCGTACGAATACACAGCCGCGTATTCTTGTAGAAAAGCTGATGGAATACAATATACCTTTTAAAATGCGGGATATACTACCTAATATTTATGAGCATTGGATTACTAAAAATATTATTTCCTATATTCATCTTGCAACAGGCTCAAGGGAACGAAAGGAATTTCTTCAAATTATAAACAGACCTAAGCGATATGTAAGCCGTGAATGCCTTGATAACAAGCAGATTTCTTTTGAATATATGAGAGAATTCTATAAGGACAAGGATTGGATGCAAGAGAGGATTAATAAGCTGGAATATGACTTGAGGTTGCTAGCAAACATGCCGCCTTATGCTGCTATCAACTATATCAGACAAGGAATTGGATATGAGGAATATCTGCAGGAATATGCTAAATACAGAAGAATTAAGCCGGATGATTTAATTGATACTTTAAATGAAGTACAAGAAAGTGCCAAATCATTTAAAACTTTTGGAGAATGGTTTGTACATATAGATGAATATACCAATGAATTAAAGGCTCAGCTTAAGAACAGAAACTGTAACCATAATAGTGTTTCTCTCGCCACGATGCATAGCGCAAAGGGGCTGGAGTATAAGCGTGTCTACATTATTGATGTAAATGAGGGAATCACACCATTTCGCAAGGCAGTAACAGAGGCAGACTTAGCAGAGGAAAGGCGAATGTTTTATGTTGCATTGACTAGAGCAAAAGAGCAGCTATATGTCTATTCGCTGGAAGAGCGGTTAGGAAAGAAGCTTGAGGTGTCAAGATTTGTCGGAGAATTAATCGTAAATAAACAAGAATTAGTACCATCTAAGGAAATTATTCATAAGAAATATGGAGAGGGGGTTATTAAAGCGGTTGATAAGGATAAATTAATTATTTATTTTAAGAAAAATAAAAAGATTTTGGTATTGGATACTAATTTTTGTATCAGTAATCAATATATTAAGCTTAAGAAAGAGGATAGCATGTTAATATGATAGATAAAGAAAATTTTGTTTCTTTCAATTTTCTGAAAAAAGAAAATTATACTGGAAGTATGCAGGGAATGAGATATCAATTAAGCAAAGAAGAGGAAAATGAAGTTTTTAAGCTAAGAACAACCATTTGGCCGGAGCCATATTCTTTTCAGGTTACAAAAGAGGAGAAAAAACAATCGCATGATTTTGAATTTAGTAAGGATGGTAAAGACGAGGCAGTCGACTGGCTGAATCAGCAGTATGATCAGCAAAAAGAATTCTGGGATAAAGTTAATCCTTATAAATAACAAAAACGCTTATAAAAAGAATGATTGCTGATATGCAATCATATCCTTTATAAACGTTTTATAAAACCATAGTGAAGACTAAAACCTTGAATTATTCCTCATCTATTTCGTCAAATTCTTGAGAATCCAATAATTCATCAAAGGCATCAGCAACCATTTCATATTCGTCATCATCTTCAATGTTAGTTAGCTGAGGCTCTTCATTTTCATCCTCACTATAACGGTATAAGAACACTTCTCCGTCGTCATTATCTCCGTCTTCGTCAAGTGGGAGCAGTGCAATATAATCTTGGTTATTTACCGGGAAAATGGTTAAAATAGCACATTCTACTACCGTATCATCATCCAATGTTAAAGTAACGGTAGAATCAACATCAAACCCATATTCTTCATTGCATCCGCAGTCACAATTTTCGTCATGTTTACTCATTTCTATTCCTTTCTTCATATAAATAATTATTCTTAATAATTAATTGCAAGTATGTTTAATGTATCAGAATTATGAATGAAATGCAATATAAATATGGATTATATTTCTAAAATAAATATTGCAAAACCAACAAATGATAAATACAAGCGTACATTATGTTCCAATTATATTAAATATATATTAAAAAGAGGATAAATTAAAAAAAATGTGTTGACTTTATCCAGTTTTATAATAAAATGAAAATGGTAGAATTTTATAAAATTTGAGAGGAGAAACTTTCGTGGTTAGCAGTAGTACAAGTGAAGAACGTACCAGTCAAGGTTACAATGGGAATAGGAATAATGGGGGACGGCAAGAGTATAAGCCGAGAAGTTATAACAAGGACTATAAATCTGGTACAGACACAGAAAAAAAAGATTACAGAAATAGTAATAATGGTGAAAAAAAGGATTACCGAAGTAATTATAACACGGAAAGAAAAGATTACAAAAAAAGAGATGGAAATGATAAACCATATAATAACAACAGATATAATAAGGACGATGATTATGGTCAATCAAGAAATTCAAGAGCGGGGAATAACCACGGTAAGGACTATAAAACAAGAAACAACGATTCAAGAGGTGGTACTGCACAGCAAAAGGAAACAAAAGTTAGAGAACAACAGCCTGATAAAGTAGATATTGTTAAAAGATTAGAAAAAGAAAAAAAAGTAATGCAAAAGAAAACAGAAGCGAGTAAAAAAGCAAAAGGAGCTAATGCAAGACCACAGGTAAAAGTAAAGAGAACAAATAATATTGATTGGACGAAGGAATATGAAAATGATTCATTTGATGATGATGACATGTTCTATACGTATTGATAATTAAAATAAAGTCATAAAAAACTTAAAGGGTTATAATTAATTAAAACATGAGCTGCCGGATCATTAATAAATTCGATGGATTAATCAGTTTCAATTGAGTTATGGCTCTTTTTGTAATTTGTGTATAAAATTTTTAATCACACTGTAAAATTAAAATAACAGCTTCTTTCTAAATCAAAAAGTCTAAAGTACTATTGCAGTTATATGTAATTATGTTAAAATATTCTCAAGTTAATTCTTATTAATACAGTTCAAAGAGTTGAGGTGAAAACATGGCAGATATACGTATAGAATATAGAGCAGATCCAGCTAGGTGTCCTATATGTGGGGCAGATTATAGACAAGTTATACCAGAATTGGTGAAATGTGTGAAATGTGGATTTGAAGAAAAAAGTGTTTTTGGAATCATAAAAGAGTACATAGATAAAAATGGTGTTACCACCATGTCTGATGTTGCAAAGGGATGCAAGCTACCAATAAGAAAAGTAGATTATTATTTAAGAAGTGGACAATTAGAAATTCCTGAAAACTCGGAGATATTTATAAAGTGCAGAAGATGTGGTATCGATATCAGATATGGAAAATATTGCAGGGAGTGTGCATTGATATTATTAAAGGATATAACCAACTCCTTTGAAATAAAAGAAAGTGAAATAGGGGAAGTTCCAAGGAAGATGGAAGGGAAAATGCGATTTATTAATAAAGAATGATTACATATGGATATAAATTGAGACAATGTAGTAAAATGCGTGCTATGTTGTCTTTTTTATATTTTTCAGTTGAATAGGATTTGGGTGTTAAAAGCACTGATGCAGGAGGCATATATGCAAGTATTCATCTGCTTTAAAATTAAATAGGTAGTAAAAGTCTAAGATTCTGGCAATGCTATAGCTGAAATCTTTTTATTTTATAGGAAGGAGCTTGTTGAGGTAACGTCGCAAAAAGGAATTCTATTGAAGCAGTAACCCTGTTGAATGAGGGAGTATGAGTTAACCTTTTTTATTGAATTTGTAAAAATTTCTTGACAAAAATTTGGAAAGTATATATACTTTGGATATCAAACTATTTGTAAATCAAAACAATGTAAAATAAAGGAGAAAATTAACATGTTAGAAAGAATGAAAGAAATTATAGCGGAACAATTAAGTGCACAAGCAGATACAATTACACTAACCACATCCTTTAAAGAGGATTTAGGAGCAGATTCTTTAGATTTATTTGAATTGGTCATGGCACTGGAAGATGAATATTCCGTTGAAATTCCGTCAGAGGATTTAGAAAAATTAACTACGGTAGGAGAAGTAATCAATTATTTAAAGGAAAAAGGCGTAGAATAATATGAAAACCAGAGTGACAGAGCTTTTAGGTATAGAATATCCGATTATCCAGGGGGGAATGGCCTGGGTAGCAGAACATAATCTTGCAGCAGCAGTATCAAAAGCGGGTGGCTTTGGGCTTATTGGAGCAGCAAATGCCCCTGTAGATGTAGTAAGAATGGAGATTCGAAAAGCAAAGGAAATAACTGATAAGCCTTTTGGAGTTAACATTATGCTATTAAGTCCTTATGCCGAGGACATAGCGAGAATTGTAGTGGAGGAAGGTGTTTCGGCTGTTACAACAGGTGCAGGAAACCCTGAGAAGTATATGGATATGTGGAAAACTGCAGGCATTAAAGTAATTCCTGTTGTTGCATCTGTAGCTCTTGCCAGACGTATGGAGCGTTACGGAGCCGATGCAGTTGTTGCAGAAGGGTGTGAGTCTGGCGGACATATCGGAGAACAAACAACGATGACCCTGCTTCCACAGGTAGTGGATGCAGTAAAAATTCCAGTTATTGCAGCAGGTGGAGTAGGTGACGCAAGGGGATTTGCAGCAATCAGAATGTTAGGAGCTGAAGCAGCTCAAATTGGTACTCGTTTTGTTGTAGCTAAGGAAGCAGTCGTACATGAAGCTTACAAAAAGCGTATTATCAGTGCAAAGGACATTGACACAGAAGTAACAGGAAGAACAACAGGGCATCCGGTGCGATCGCTTCGAAATAAAATGACTAGAGAATATTTGAAATTAGAAAAAGAAGGGGCATCCTTTGAGGAATTAGAATACATGACACTAGGTTCTCTTCGTAAGGCAGTTGTAGATGGAGATATGATAGACGGTACCGTTATGGCGGGTCAGATTGCAGGCTTGATAAAGAAAGAGCAGTCATGCAGTGAGATTATACAAGAAATCATAAACGGCGCAGATAAATTACTAGGTATTTAAATAAATTTTGAGTTTAGGAGTTATTACATGAGTAAAATAGCTTTTGTATTTCCAGGACAGGGAACGCAATACTTTGGAATGGGAAAAGATTTTTATGACAATAGCAGTGAAGCAAGGAAGATATTTGATATAGCCAGTAAGCTGGGAAATATTGATATGGAACAGCTTTGCTTTGAGGAAAATGATAAGCTTAATATTACAAAGTATACGCAGATTGCAATGCTTACCGTTTGTTGTGCAATTTTGAAAGAGATTGAAAGCTTAAGCATCAAACCATTGGTATGTGCTGGCTTAAGCCTTGGCGAATACAGTGCATTGGTATGTGCTGGCATACTTAACTTTGAAGATGCTTTTAAAATAGTACAAAAGCGAGGTATTTTTATGCAGGAGGCAGTGCCAACAGGCGGTGCTATGGCAGCGATTATTGGTTTTGATACACAACAAATTGAAAATATATGTGAAGAAGCGAAGGGAATTGTTCAGATTGCAAATTATAATTGTCCGGGGCAGATTGTAATATCCGGAGTAGAAGAAGCAATAGAGGAAGCGTCCCATGCTTTGACAGCAGCAGGGGCAAAGAGAGTAATAAAGCTAAATGTAAGTGGCCCATTTCATTCAAAGCTGCTTTGTCAGGCAGGGAAAAAACTTAGAGAAGTACTTGTGAAAGCAGAATTTAAGGATATAACAATACCCTATGTAAGCAATGTTACTGCAGACTATGTTACAGATAAGAAATGCATTGTAGATTTGTTGGAAAAACAGGTATTTTCTTCTGTAAAATGGCAGCAAAGTATAGAAAAGATGCTTGAATCAGGAGTGGATACCTTTGTTGAAATAGGACCTGGAAAGACCTTATCAGGTTTTATTAAAAAAATTGATAAATCGGTGAAAGTAATAAACATAGATAAATATGATGATCTGGGCAAGTTGGATCAAATTAAATAATAATACTTAAATTACATTGATTGGAGTGAGGAAATGTTAAAGGGAAAAGTAGCATTAGTAACAGGAGCAAGCAGAGGAATAGGAAGAGAGATCGCAATCTCATTAGCCAAAGAAGGTGCATTTGTGGCAGTTAACTACAATGGCTCCAAAGAAAAGGCAGATGAGGTAGTAAAGCAGATACAAACCCAAGGAGGCAGTGCCAAAGCGTATCAGTGTAATGTAAGTGACTTTGAGGCAACAGCCAATTTAATTTCAGAGCTTGTAAAGGAGCATAAAAGAATTGATATATTAATAAATAATGCAGGCATTACAAAAGATAATCTTCTCATGAAAATGAAAGAAGAAGAATTTGATGAGGTAATTAATATTAATCTAAAGGGAGCCTTTAACTGTATCAGACATATTTCCAGACAAATGCTGAAGCAAAAGGGGGGTAAAATAATCAATATTTCATCGGTATCCGGTATTCTGGGAAATGCAGGCCAGGCAAATTACTGCTCGTCAAAGGCAGGAGTAATTGGTTTGACAAAAGCAACAGCCAGAGAGCTGGGAAGTAGAAAAATCACCGTAAATGCGGTTGCACCCGGCTTTATTGATACAGAAATGACTCAAGTGCTCTCAGAATCAGTAAAAGAAAGTGCAGTTAGTCAAATACCTCTTGGAAGATTTGGGCAAGGTAAAGAAGTTGCTGATTTGGTTTGTTTTTTAGCCTCAGACAAGGCTGACTACATTACAGGTCAGGTTATCAGTGTAGATGGCGGAATGGCAATGTAATTGCATCAACAAATCAAGAAAAGGAGTAGTTTATGAGAAGAGTAGTCATAACAGGAATGGGTGCTATTACACCTATCGGATTAAGTGTAGATGAATTTTGGAGCAGTGTTAAGGAAGAAAAGATAGGTTTTGGCGAAATTACCAAGTTTGACATAAGTCAGTTTAAGACAAAATTAGCGGCAGAGGTAAAGGGCTTCGAGGGAAAAAATTACATGGACATAAAAGCAGCGAAAAGAATGGAATTATTTTGCCAGTATGCTGTAGCTGCTACGAAAGAGGCAATTAAAGATGCAGCAATTGATATAGAAAAAGAAGACTCCTACCGAGTCGGAGTTTCGGTTGGCTCAGGGATAGGAAGCCTACAAGCATTAGAAAGAGAACATTCTAAACTGTTAGAAAAAGGTCCTGGAAGGATCAATCCGTTATTAGTTCCTCTTATGATTTCAAATATGGCAGCAGGAAATGTCTCGATACAGTTTGGTTTAAAAGGAAAGAGTATTAATGTTGTAACGGCTTGTGCAACAGGTACTAATTCAATTGGAGAAGCGTATAGGAGCATACAATGTAATGAGGCAGAGATAATGGTGGCCGGAGGAACAGAAAGCTCTATAACCCCAATTGGCATAGGAGGCTTTGCAGCGCTGACGGCACTTTCAGATTCCTCAGACCCGCTTCGTTGCTCCGTTCCGTTTGATAAGGAAAGAAGTGGTTTTGTAATGGGCGAAGGTGCAGCCATTGTCATTCTTGAAGAACTTGAGCATGCTAAAAAGCGCGGTGCTAAAATTTATGGAGAAATAGTAGGCTATGGTACATCCAGCGATGCTTTTCATATTACCTCACCTGCAGAAGATGGAGAGGGAGCAGCAAGGGCAATGCTAAATGCAGTAAATGAAGCAGGGATTAACCCGGAAGATATCGTTTATATTAATGCACATGGAACAAGTACTCATCACAATGATTTATTTGAAACAAGGGCAATTAAGTTAGCTTTTAAAGAGCATGCATATCAAATGAAAATAAATTCGACCAAATCAATGATAGGACACCTACTTGGGGCTGCTGGCGCTATTGAATTTATTACTTGTTTAAAAGAAATAGAAGAAGGGTATATTCATCCGACAGTAGGCTATCAGGTAAGGGATGAAGAATTGGATTTAAACTACATGCCCCAGGGTGAGTATATGGCAATTGAATATGCATTAAGTAATTCATTAGGCTTTGGTGGTCATAATGCAAGTATTTTAGTAAAGAAATACAGCGAGGTATCATAATGGAATTAGAAAGTATTATTAAATTAATTAAAGCAGTATCCGAATCTTCCGTAACAAACTTTGAATTTGAAGAGGAAAATATAAAGCTGGTTTTAGAGAAGAATATAGCGACACAGATGATTTCGGCTGCGCCGGCTTCAATTCAGCAGCAGATTGCAGAGCAATCGGTATGTTCACAGAGTATCAATGAGGATAAAAAAATTGTTAAATCAATATTAGTGGGAGTTTTTTATAGTGCGTCCGGACCAGAAGAGGCTCCCTTTGTGAAAATTGGAGATACTGTGAAAAGGGGTCAAATCATTGGAATTATTGAAGCAATGAAGCTTATGAATGAAATAGAATGTGATTGTGATGGAATTGTAGAAGAAATTTTAGTAAATGATGGTGACATGGTAGAATATGGTCAGCCATTGTTTCGGATAAAGGAAGTGTAAAGATGTTGGGTATTAAGGAAATCATGGATATTATACCACATAGGCAGCCATTTTTGTTGATAGACCGAATCGAAGAATTAGAAGCAGGAAAAAGGGCGGTTGGAAAAAAATGTGTATCCTATAATGAACCATTTTTTAATGGACATTTTCCAGCAGAACCAGTTATGCCAGGAGTTCTTATCATTGAAGCACTAGCCCAGGTAGGAACAGTTGCTATGCTAAGTGTTCCTCAAAATAAGGGAAAGATTGGATATTTTGGTGGAATCAATTCAGCCAAATTTAGAAAAAAGGTAGTACCAGGAGACGTACTTACCTTAGAGGTTGAAATTATAAAGCAAAAGGGACCTATGGGAATTGGCAGTGCCAAAGCGTATGTAGATGGCAAAGTGGCAGTAGAGGCTGAATTGACATTTGCAATAGGTTAAAAGAGGTGCTTAGTATGTTTAAGAAAATATTAATAGCAAATCGCGGAGAAATTGCAGTGAGGATAATACGTGCTTGCAGGGAGATGGGAATTGGAACGGTAGCAGTTTATTCCACTGTGGATAAGGAGGCACTTCATACACAACTGGCTGATGAAGCAATCTGCATTGGTCCGGCACCAGCAAAAGACAGCTACTTAAATATGGAGAGAATTATCAGTGCGTGTATTGCAGCAAAAGCAGATGCAATCCATGCTGGGTTTGGCTTTCTTTCAGAAAACAGCAAATTTGTGGATATGTGCTCAAAATGTAACATAGTCTTTATCGGTCCTTCTGCTGATGTAATTAATAAAATGGGTAACAAGGCGGAGGCAAGAAATACCATGATTACTGCTAATATACCAGTTGTTCCCGGAACGAAAGAGCCTGTCTACAGCGCAAAACAAGGTAAAAAATTTGCCGATGAAATCGGTTATCCTGTTATTGTAAAGGCATCAAGCGGCGGTGGTGGAAAGGGTATGAGAATTGTTGAAAACAAGGAAGAATTTGAGCATCAGTTTAATACCGCCCAAATTGAATCTGTTAATGCTTTTGGTGATGATACGATGTATATAGAAAAATATGTTAGAAATCCAAGACACATAGAATTTCAGATATTGGCAGACAAATATGGAAATGTTGTTCAGCTTGGAGAAAGAGATTGTTCTATACAAAGGCATCATCAAAAATTAATAGAAGAGTCCCCTTCAATTGCAATCAGCAAAAAGTTACGAAAAAAGATGGGCGATACTGCAGTCAGGGCAGCCAAGGCGGCAGGCTATGAAAATGCAGGAACTATTGAATTTTTACTAGATAAAGATGAAAAATTTTATTTTATTGAAATGAATACAAGAATTCAGGTAGAACACACTGTAACTGAGACAATTACAGGAATTGATTTAGTACAGGAACAGATTAAGATTGCCATGGGAGAAGCCTTAAGCTTTACGCAGGAGGAAGTTTGCCTTGATGGGCATTCTATTGAGTGCAGAATTAATGCAGAAAATCCGGCTAATAATTTCAGCCCGAGTCCTGGTAAAATAACAAATCTTCATCTTCCAGGCGGTAAAGGAGTGCGTATTGATACAGCATTGTTTTGTGGTTATACGGTACCGGCCGTATATGATTCCATGATTGCAAAGGTAATTGTACACGATTCAAGCAGAGAAAAGGCAATTAATAAAATGAGAAGCGTCCTTGGAGAATTTATTATTGAAGGTATTTGTACAAATATTGATTTTCAATATGAAATTCTTAATAATATAGATTTTAGAGCTGGAAATATCAGTACTGACTTTATCAGTCAGACATTTCGAGAAAATAGCAGTAATTGAGCGCAGGAATCTGTTGAACAATGGCTTTATTGATAACCAATTTAGAATTAGGAGATAGGCATATGTTAAAGTTTAAAAAAACAACATATATTACAATAAATAGAAGCAATGAGCGAACAGTTAAGCCGGTAGGTGAGGGTGATTTAATGAATGAACCACATATTCCGGAAGGTATGTGGAAAAAATGTAATGCCTGTCAAAGCATGATTTATACAGAAGATATTATGAATGGCAACTACACCTGTAATAAGTGCGGAAATTACTTTCGTATTGATGCTAAAACAAGAATTAGTATGGTTACCGATAAAGGCAGCTTTATTGAATGGGATACAGGGATTGAAAATAGCAATCCTCTTGATTTTAAGGATTACAAAGAAAAAATAAATACTCTTCAGGAACGTACTAATTTAGATGAGGCAGTAATTACAGGTGAAGCAATGTTTCATGGTGAAAAGGCTGCAATTGGAGTGTGTGATGCGGGCTTTTTGATGGGAAGCATGGGATATGTTACAGGTGAAAAAATAACTAGAATGATAGAGAAAGCCACAGATAAAAAACTTCCAGTTATTATTTTTGCGTGTTCAGGCGGAGCAAGAATGCAGGAGGGTATCGTATCATTAATGCAAATGGCTAAGACCTCAGCCGCCCTGAAAAAGCATTCCGATGCGAAGTTATTGTATATTACGGTACTTACAGATCCAACCACTGGCGGTGTAACTGCAAGTTTTGCAATGCTTGGCGACATTATTATGGCAGAGCCTGGAGCTTTAATTGGCTTTGCAGGACCAAGGGTCATCGAGCAGACAATAGGACAAAAGCTTCCGGAAGGATTTCAAAGAGCAGAATTTTTAGTAGAACATGGATTTGTAGACAGAATCATAAGAAGAGAAGAGACAAAGGATATTTTGGCAAAATTAATCAAGGTTCATACGTCAACACCTGAGGTTGAATTAAACAACATAGAGCATTTTGATTGTGAAAAACTTATGGAATATACAGGGACGAAATATAAAAAGACAGCATGGGAGCAGGTTCAAATAGCCAGAATGTCAGATCGTCCGACAGCACTGGATTATATCAATGAAATTTTCGATGTGTTTGAAGAATTACATGGTGACAGATTATTTGGCGATGATAAGGCTATCGTTGGCGGACTTGGTATTCTAAATGGTATGGCAGTAACTGTTATTGGTGAGCAGAAAGGCAGAAATACGAAAGAAAATATAGAGCGAAATTTTGGTATGCCGTCTCCTGAAGGTTACCGAAAAGCGTTACGTTTGATGAAACAGGCAGAAAAATTTAAGCGTCCCATTATTAACTTTGTAGATACACCGGGTGCATTTTGTGGTTTGGAAGCAGAACAAAGAGGGCAAGGTGAAGCAATTGCCAGAAATCTAATGGAAATGTCAGGCTTAAAAGTACCTGTACTAAGTATTATTATTGGCGAAGGAGGAAGTGGTGGTGCACTTGCACTTGCGCTTGGTAATGAGGTTTGGATTATGGAGAATGCTACTTATTCGATACTTTCGCCAGAGGGTTTTGCCTCTATATTGTGGAAAGACAGTAAAAGAGCCGATGAGGCAGCAGAGGTAATGAAAATTACTGCAAATGATTTAAAGAAGTTAAATATAGTAGAACGAATCATTCCGGAACCGGATAAGTTGGATTGTACAACAATTAGCAAATTAAATGAATATTTTAAATACCACATAAGTCAGTTCTTACTAAAATATCACAACTTCACGGAAGACGAAATAATAGAAGAACGATATCACCGATTTAGAAATATGTAGTGGAGGAAAAAATATTGGAGATAAAACCGTTACAAATTGGAGAATTAGTTGCTAAGGTGCCCGTTATTCAGGGAGGTATGGGAGTTGGGATAAGCCTTTCAAACCTTGCAGGAAATGTTGCAGCCGAGGGGGGAATAGGTATCATTTCAACTGCTCAAATCGGGTTTAGAAGTAAAGAGTTTAATAAAAATCCTATGGCTGAAAATTTAAAGGCAATAGCAGAAGAGATTAAAAAAGCGCGTGAAATAGCAAAGGGCGGTATAATCGGTGTTAATATCATGGTAGCAACGAAAGACTATGAGGAATATGTAAAAGCTGCAGTAAAAGCTGGTGTAGATTTAATTATATCAGGTGCTGGTCTTCCTACTATTTTACCAAAGCTAATTGAAAGCTCCAAAACAAAAATTGCACCGATTGTTTCCTCTTTAAAGGCGGCAGATATCATATGTAAGCTTTGGGACAGAAGATACAAAAAATCTCCTGATCTAGTTGTGATAGAAGGTGCAAAAGCAGGAGGACATTTAGGCTTTTCTCTTGAAGAAATCGAAAGCTTTAATCAGGATGAGTATGATATGGAAATTGAGAAGATTATTAAACTGGTTGACGAGTATGGTAAAAAGTACGAAAAGCAGATTCCTGTTGTTGTTGCAGGAGGGGTATATACACGTGAAGATTTAGAGCATTATATTAATCTTGGTGCAAGCGGTGTGCAGATTGCAAGCCGATTTGTCGGTACTTATGAATGTGATGCAGATATTAAGTATAAAGAAGCCTATATCAAGGCAGCAAAAGAGGATGTTGTTATTGTAAAAAGTCCAGTTGGTATGCCAGGAAGAGCAATTCATAACGCTTTTCTTGAACGGTTAAAGCAGGGGCCAATAAAGGTAGAGGGTTGTAAAAATTGTCTGTCTCACTGTGATCCGGCTACGATACCATATTGTATTACGCAGGCATTAATCAATGCTGCAAAGGGAGACATAGATAATGGTCTTATATTTTGCGGAGACAATGTGTACCGTGTTGACAAAATGGTACATGTAAAAGACATTATGGATGAATTTAAATAAATGTATATAAAATCAAATGGCTGCAGTGTAGTTGTTTGATTTTTTGTTTATTATGATATCTAAGTTTCAATCCATCGTATTTTTTCATAGTATATAGTAATGAGTCCGATGGAGAAATAAAGTGAATTATGTAAGAAAAAAACTAAATTATAATTACGCATCAAACAAACATATTACTGGTAAGGGTGTAACGATAGCGGTAATGGATACGGGAATTTATCAGCATAGTGACTTTGAAAATCGAATAATTGGCTTTAAAGACCTGATTAACAATAGAGTGGGGATTTATGATGATAATTCACATGGGACCCATGTGTCTGGAATATGTGCTGGAAGTGGATGGCTGTCAAATGGAAAATATGCGGGAATGGCGCCAGGGTGCAACATAGTTATGATTAAAATATTAGATGAAAATGGAAATGGCGAAACCACTTCTGTAACAGAAGGCATTAATTGGATTTTACGAAACAGGCAAAGATATAACATAAGGTTATTAAATATATCGGTCGGAACGCTTCCGCGTACAGGTGCAGATGAAAAGTCAGCCATTATTGAGAGCGTAGAAGATGCATGGGATAAAGGCATTGTTGTAGTGGCTGCTGCCGGCAACAGCGGACCTGCTGGTTATACAATAACAACGCCCGGAATCAGTAAAAAAGTAATTACGGTAGGTTCTTCGGATGATGGGCAGCAGGATGCTTTTGGAAGAGTGAAGATGAATTATTCAGGCAGAGGACCGACCTTATCTTGTATCTGCAAGCCGGATATTGTAGCCCCCGGAATGAATATCACCTCTTGCAATGCAATGAATTTTAGAGATGGCAAGGCCTATTCAGTAAAAAGTGGGACTTCTATGTCTACGCCTATAGTAACAGGAGCAATTGCTCTTTTATTGGAGAAGTATCCTGATATGGGAACAAGGGATGTTAAAATCAGAATTAAGGAAAGGGCAGAAAATCTTGGTCTTCCACGTAATAGGCAAGGTTGGGGCGCGTTGGATATTGAACATTTATTAAGTGATTAATAAGAAAGGTTCAGGTTACCATAAATCTGAACCTTATTACTGTTTACAAAATGATATTATGGGCATATACTGTTAGATACAAGGTTAATATTGGAGGAAGTTATGAAACAAAAATTATTAGTAATATTAGCAATTATTATATGCTTTGGTATTTCGGGATGTCAAAGCAATCAAAATACAAAAGCAAAGCAAACAGACTCAAAACAGTTAGCAGAGGATGCAGCGGATGCAGAGGATAGCAGCAATTATTTTGATGTGAACATAACCTTTGAGGATCAGTCAAGAGAAGAAAAGGATGAGAATGGAGCATTATTACTAACAATTACTGGTAATCTGCCAATAGTAACAGTAGAGGGAAATGATGTTGCAACAGAGAAAATAAATGCCTATTACAAGGAAAGTCAGAAAAATCTGGAAGATCAAATTCAGGAGTACATACAATACGCAAATGATGATTATGTGAACGCAGATGCAGACAGACAAAAATACTGGAATGGATATGCACTTGGAGAGAGCTATCAAACGGCAAGGGTCGATTCGTCCATTATTAGTATTATTGAAGATTCCTATGAATATGCAGGAGGAGCACATCCTAATTCCTATCGTACAGCACAAAATTTTGATACAATAACGGGAGAGCTTCTCAAGCTAGAGGATATATTTACGGATACGACAAAAGCAAAAGAATTTGTGAATGAATATTTATTAAAGCTTATGAAGGATAGAGTAGAGGAATACGGATATTTTGAGGACTATGAAAACAGTGTTGGTGACATATTAACGGACGATACCTGGTACTTATCAGATGAGGGATTAGTAGTAATTTGCAATGAATATATTGTTTCGCCTCATGCGGCCGGTATTCAGGAATTTGTAATTCCTTATTCTGAATTTCCTTATTTAGTGGAACAATATCAGAAGCATTAGTTTAGAACATAATAAAGTGCCTCTATTTTATCAGAAGTAGAGGCTTTTTGAATGAAAGGAATTAGAAAATGCAATACGATTACAGTGAAACGGTTGAATATTTATTGCATTGGTTTGATTATAACGCCAGAATTTTGCGCTGGCGAATTGAGCCTAGTGCATATTATATATGGATATCTGAAATCATGCTACAACAGACCAGAGTAGAAGCAGTAAAGACTTATTTTGATCATTTTGTGGAGGAATTACCAGACATCAAAGCACTTGCAGAATGTGAAGAAGAACGGCTTTTAAAGTTGTGGGAAGGTCTAGGATACTATAATCGTGTTCGAAATTTACAAAAGGCGGCACAAATTATTATGAAAGACTATCAAGGACAGTTACCTTCTGATTATCAGGAGCTGCTAAAGCTTCCGGGTATTGGCTCTTATACGGCAGGAGCAATTGCATCAAATGTATATAATATTCCTGTTCCATCCGTGGATGGCAATGTACTTCGGGTGGCCAAGCGTATTGCGGGAAGCTATGATGATATCACTAAGGCAGCAGTGAAAAGGCAGCTAGAAAATGATTTAAGGGAAATTATGCCAGAGGATCGACCGGGAGATTTCAACCAGTCACTTATGGAGCTTGGAGCGGTGATTTGCATTCCAAACGGTAAGCCGTTGTGTGAACAGTGTCCTGTAATGCATTTGTGCAAGGCTTTTCAAGAGGGAATACAGATGAAAATTCCAGTCAAATCACCCAAAAAATCAAGAAAAATAGAAGATAAAACGCTATTATTAATTGAATTTCAATATATAGAAAAAAAAGAGAGAAGTGAGCGGTTAATCAATTATTATGCGATACAAAAGAGGATGCAAAAGGGCTTGTTGGCAGGAATGTGGCAATTGCCTAGTTTGGAAGGAAAGAAAAGTACTTTGCAGATTAAAAAGTACTTGCAGACTTTCATACAGTGTTATCAGAATAATTTTGACATTGCAATAGAGCCGTTGGAAGAAAGTAAACATATATTTTCTCATATTGAATGGCATATGAAAGGCTATCATATTAAGCTGATACAAAAAAAAGAGTCAGCCAAGGTGGAAGATGCAAAAGCTCAAATTAATGAGTTGTTAGTATACTCAGGGGCAACAAAGCAACAGGATTTGACATGGATCCAGGCTAAGCAGCTTAAGGATTATGCACTGCCGTCTGCGTTTGATGCTTATAGAGGATATATACAATAGAGGAGGAGTCTAGAAAACGAATGAAGAATGATTTTTCTAAGGGGAGTGTTATAAAAAATATTTTAAATCTAGCATTTCCAATGACAATGGCACAATTAATCAATGTTTTATATAATATAGTGGATCGTATTTACATAGGGAAAATTCCTGAGAATGCTACTTTATCATTGACAGGCCTTGGTCTGGCATTTCCTATTATTACTATTATTACTGCATTTGCAAATTTGATAGGTATGGGAGGAACTCCACTATTTTCTATAGAAAGAGGCAATCAAAATGAAAAGGAAGCAGAATATATATTGGGAAATTCCTTTTGTATTTTATTGATATTTTCAGTTATTTTAACAACTAATACCTATCTTTTTAGACGACCTTTGCTCTTTTTGTTTGGTGCAAGCAGTGCAACCTATCCTTTTGCCGATGCGTATTTGAAAATATATCTAATTGGAACGGTATTTGTATTAATAGGACTGGGCATGAATAGTTTTATTAATGCGCAGGGCTTTGGAAGAATAGGGATGTTTACAGTTGTCATAGGGGCTATTGCTAATATTATATTAGATCCGATTTTTATTTTTGCATTTGGTATGGGAATCAAAGGTGCTGCGTTGGCAACCGTCATATCACAAGCATTATCAGCCATATGGATTATAAAATTCTTAGTAGGAAAAAAGACAATTCTAAGACTTAAGGTGAAATGTTTGCAACTAAATGTAGATCGAATTAAAAAGATTTTATCTTTGGGCTTATCCGGTTTCATTATGTCTATTACAAATGGAGCAGTTCAGATTATGTGTAATGCAACCTTGCAAACCTACGGCGGAGATTTATATATTGGTGTTATGACTGTAATTAATTCGATAAGAGAGGTCATTTCTATGCCGGTTATGGGTATAACAAATAGTGCACAACCTGTTATTGGATACAATTATGGAGCAAAAGAATATGGAAGAGTAAAAACGGCCATTCAATTTATGTCATCCGTCTGTATTGCTTATACATTAATTGCTTGGGGAATTTTAAATATTTTTCCAAACTTTTTCATAGAGATTTTCAATAAGGATACGGATTTGGTTAATGCAGCCATTCCCGCTCTTAAGATATACTATTTTGGATTTTTTATGATGGCATTTCAATTTTCAGGTCAGTCAACCTTTGTTGCATTGGGAAAAGCAAAACAGGCAGTCTTTTTCTCTCTGCTAAGAAAAGCAGTTATCGTAATACCGCTGACAATATGGCTGCCCCATATTAGTAATCTTGGAACTAATGGGGTGTTTTTAGCAGAACCAATTTCAAATTTTATTGGTGGTTTAGCTTGCTTTATTACGATGCTTATTACTGTGATTCCAGAGTTAAGGAAAAAAGGAAATGAAAGATCTGCTATCGATTGCAATTGAAGCATTTAGAAAATATCATGAATTCGCCATGGGAGCAGAAGAATATTATTGGATTATATTAATAGGGAAATTTTCTGGATTTCCCTATTAATTAATGTAAAGAGTAAGCATACATGCAGACAAAGTTATTACGTAATTGTTGCTAATCAAAATATCCTCTTAAGCAGAGACAAAAAAAGATAAGGTTTCAACGAAATATCTTATTTGGGATAAACAAGACGAGTTTCGTCAATTTGATATAATACATCATTTAAGAATTTATTAGAAAGATAATTTGCCATAGGAAGATTCATATCCAGATAGTTACCACAATCCTTTGCACTTGCACCGGGTATCTCATCTTTGTAATCTCTTATAAATTCAAACATCTCGGTTAATAAAGGAATGATAACCCTGGATTCGTAATCACCTGAAAGAAGAAGATAAAAGCCGGTTCTACAGCCCATAGGTCCAAAGTAAATAATTTTATTTCCATATTCCTTATGATTTCTGAGAAAGGTAGCGGCTAAATGTTCAATTGCATGCATTTCAGCGGTGTTCATGACCGGTTCACCATTTGGCTTAGTCATGCGGATATCAAAGGTAGTGATAAGGCCATCCCCAACCGGGTCTTTTCGTGATACATATACTCCTGGTATCAATTTAATATGGTCAATTGTAAAGCTGGTTATTTTCTCCATAAAAACCTCCTTATTAAAAAAGTAATTTGTCATTCTATTTCATTTTCTGTTTGAAATATGACAACATATATTGTATCATATATTGTACTTTGAATAAAGCTTATCTATTATAGCTAAGTATTTAGTCCGAATTATTACAAAAGAAAAGGAGAAAGCAATGAAAAAGAGGACTTATATCATAATTTGTGCAGTGATATTGATTATATTAGCGTTAAATAAAGGAAATGATAAATACGATCGCATGTTTTTGATGAATTCTTTTAATATAACAAATGCTTCTGCTCAGAACCGATATAGTGCAACCATATATGGTGATGAGACAAATGCGGGCGTCTTTGCGAATGGCCCTGATGTAAATTTAGATAAAGGTGAGTATATCTTAACCATTCATTATAAGGCAGATACCAATAAAAATTATGTTAATATTACTTCTAAAATAGATGGTAATGATGTAGTTCTAAGTGAAGAAGAAAGTTGTTTATATTATGAAGAAACATCAAAAGAAATACGTATTATAGCAAAAAAGGATATAGAAAATTTAAAATTCGAGGTAGAATTTGGTGGTATAGGCACGTTCATACTGGAAAGTGTTGAGATAGAAAGTGTTGAGAATATTTATAATGACAGCCTAATGACAGTGTTTATTTTTGCATTAATTTGTACAGCAATAGGAATCTTAGGATATGGAAAAAATATTCAGAATAGAAAGGAAAAGCTAGAGGTTGCTTTAGCATTGATTATTATAACTGTATGCTCAAGCTATATCCTTTTAGGTAATTCTCTTATATGGGGGCATGATATTAATTATCATTTAAATCGAATTCAAGGAATTAAAAATGCACTGCTTAGCGGACAATTTCCTGTTCGAATCCATACAGGTTTATTGGAAGGGTATGGATATGCAAGTCCGTTCTTTTATCCAGAATTATTTTTATATATTCCGGCACTGTTAAGAATAATGGGAGTGTCTTTAGTAAGCGCGGTTCAAGCTTTTTGTATTCTTATTAATTTTATGACTGCATATTTTATGTATTTAGCCGCCTTTAAGATTTCCAAATCAAGATATATTGGTATTATAAGCAGTGCATTTTACGTGTTATCTATTTACCATTTATGTGATATGTATACACGTTTTGCACTTGGAGAAGTTCTGGCAATGACATTTATACCTTTGATTATATATGGTATTTATGAACTTTTGTATGGCGATGAGACAAAATGGAAATATGCAGTGGCAGGAGTGACAGGTGTGTTACAAAGTCATATCCTTACTATGGTATTTACAATTCCTCTTATCCTGATAGCATGCATGATATGTATAAAAAAACTGCTCAACAAGAAACGTTTCTTTTCGTGTGTGAAAGCGGTTTTGGCCTGCCTGTTATTAAATATTTGGTTTTTGATTCCGTTTTTACAGCTTATGAAAGAGGATATCAATTTGGAGCAGCTAGAAGAACCAGTTGCTAATTATGCACTTTATATTTCACAGTTGTTTGAATCTTTTACCGGAGCCACAGGAACCAGAAATGTAGTAGGAGCTGCTACTGGAAATGTTATGCCAACACATATAGGCATTATATTAATTGTGACAGTAATTCTTGCTTTATATAATATTTTTAATAAAAATATTGAAGCCCGAGAAGAAAGAAAAGTAGTGGGAGTGTTGATTCTATTTGGTTCTTTAACTGCCTTTGCAACTACTTATTTATTTCCATGGGAATATTTACAAAGTATTCCTATGCTTCATGATGTAGTGACAAAGGTTCAATTTCCATGGAGATTACTAGCCTATGCTACGGCATTCTTTTCTATCGCAGGTGCGTATGGAATTTATTATTTATTCAAGAGCGAAGAGCTAAGAAAATTAATGATTATTGTGAGTTTGGCTGTCGGTATCATACCAGCCGGAATGTTTTTAGATGATTTTAATACAGGCAAAATTACAGTTTACCGTGGAGAAACAATTGACGAGAATCGAATAGCTGGCGGAGAATACCTTTATACAGATACAAATCCTGATCTGATTAAAGAACGAGGAGATATAACACAAACATCTAGTGACAGGCTGCTCATTACCAATTATTCCAGAAACCTAGGATCAATTGTATTAGATTTAGAAAATACAAGTACAAATCAAGAATATATTGAAGTACCATTATTGTATTATCCTGGCTATATAGCTGAATTGGAGTCAGGTACAAGACTTACAATTGAAAGAGGAGAAAATAATGTTATGAGGATTGATGTACCAGCAGATACAAAAGGAGTACTTACTATCAAATATCGTGGCAGAAAGCTGTGGGATTTGTGCACTGCTGTTTCAATTTTAACGTTGCTGAGTTTACTGTTGTGGAATCACAGGAATAAATTATCAGTCTTATTGGGCAAGAGGAAATAATACATTTGACAATTATTATTCAAAATAGTAAACTGAATACAGATAATTCATAAAACAAAAGTTACACGTCCTTATGGATGTGTGCTTTTTAATTGGAGGATATACAATGATTGGTGATAAGAAAGTACTTTTTAGCGGCATGCAGGCAACCGGTAATTTAACAATTGGGAATTATTTAGGTGCGTTAAAAAACTGGGTTAATATAGGCGATGAATACGAATGTTTTTTTAGTGTAGTTGATTTACACTCCATTACGGTAAGACAGGATCCGGCAACTTTGCGAAAAAGGGCAAGAGAACTTCTGACTCTTTACATAGCGGCGGGACTTGATGCAGAGAAAAACTGTATTTATTATCAGTCGCATGTTTCTGCACATGCCGAATTATCATGGATTCTTAACTGCTTTACTTATATGGGTGAGCTGAACAGAATGACACAGTTTAAGGATAAATCAGCAAAAAATGCCGACAATATTAATTCTGGACTTTTCACTTATCCGGTTTTAATGGCAGCAGATATTTTATTATATCAGACAGATGTAGTGCCGGTTGGAATTGATCAGATGCAGCATTTAGAAATTGCAAGAGATATCGGAACAAGATTTAACAGTATTTACGGCGATGTTTTTACAATACCTGAGATTTATATGGGCAAAGTGGGACGTAAGATTATGTCATTGCAAGAGCCATCTAAGAAAATGTCCAAGTCGGATGAAAATCCAAATGGAAGCATATATCTTACTGATGAGCCAGATGCTATCATCCGCAAATTCAAGCGTGCTGTGACTGATTCAGGCAGTGATGTCATATATTCTGAGGATAAGCCGGGAATCAAGAATTTGATTGATATATATTGTGCAATTACAGGCAAAGAAACCAAAGAAGTAGAAAAGGAATTTGATGGAAAAGGTTACGGCGATTTTAAGCTTGCAGTAGGAGAAACAGTGATGGATTGTTTAAAGCCAATTCAAGATAAACAAAAGGAATTATTAAAGGATAAACAATACATTGACGGCGTAATTAAGAATAATGCTGAAAAAGCAAATTATTTTGCTACAAAAACCCTTCGTAAGGTTCAAAGAAAGGTAGGTTTCCCGGATAGGGTGAAATAATTAAGCCAGACGAAACAATAAAAGGAGGAATATTATGAATTTAACGATTGATGAGGCTATAAAGGTTTTGGATATGCAGGAAGAAATTCTACAATTTTCTCATTTTACAAATGATGATGCATGGGAGCTAGGAAATATGATTGTTGCGGCAGCTAAGAAGCTTGATGTGGCAATTGCAGCAAGTATTCGATTAAATAGCGGTTACATCATATTTCAGCATTGCTTTGATGGGACTAATTTATTAAATGAAAAATGGCTAAGCCGTAAATATAATACGGTTAAAATGACAGAACGAAGCAGCTTGTATGCCTATATGCTTTTGCAGCAAAATGGAGAAACCTTTGAGGACTGGGGCGTGAATTCCAAAGATTATGCCGCCTGCGGGGGAGGTTTTCCAATTCGTGTGGAAGAGGTGGGAGTAATCGGTGCCGCCGTTATTACAGGACTTGATCATGTAACAGATCATGATTTGCTTATCAAATGCATCAGCAAGTATCTGCATGTTGATGAAGTTCCGCGAATTAAAGCAATGTAAGGCTTTATGGTTATATTAGTATTTGCATGTCATCAGGCAGTGGAGCAACAAATTCCATTGCCTTTTTTGTTACCGGGTGGTTAAAGATTAGCCTATGCGAATGCAAGGCTTGCCTGTTAATATCCCTATAATTGGGATTATATATAAAATCTCCGGGCAAGGGATGTCCGATATGCTTCATATGAACTCGTATTTGGTGAGTGCGTCCTGTTTCAAGTGTAATTGAAGCCAAAGAATAGTCATTTCTATATTGTAAAAGCTTATAGTGAGTGATGGCTCTTTGACCATTTATTGTATCAACGCAACGTTCAATAATTGAGTTATCTTTTCGATTAATCGGAGCATTAATTGTTCCGAATGTATTCAATCTGCCCTCTGCGACAGCAAGGTATTCACGGTGTATTTCCCTTTTCCTTATCATTTCAGATAAGATACAACTGCTATACATATTTTTGGCTAACAAAACGAGTCCTGTCGTATCCCGATCCAATCGGTTTAAACAGCGAAAAACAAAAGGAAGACTTTGAACCTGATAATAAAAGGCTAATCCGTTAGCTAAGGTGTTATCAAAATTATTTTGTGAAGGGTGTATGGCAATATGAGCTGATTTGTTTATAACAATGATATCTTCGTCTTCATACATAATATTTAAATCCATTTTTACAGGGACGATATGTTCAGAGGAAGTTTCCTCTATTATATTAACTGTCAAACAATCACCGATATTAAGAACAGTGTTAATGTATACCCAGTTTCCGTTTAATAAAATTCCATTTTCTGTTTGCTTGAGATGGATAATGACATGACGGGAATATCCTTGTTCTCTAAGAAAATCACCTATTTGATAAAGCGTGTATTGATTGTCTATGATATATGTTAAAGTTCGATTCATGGTTTTAATTCTCCCACGGTGTTATAAAATATTTTTTGGATAAACTAAGTAATGTTATTAATTATAACATAAGAAAGAAAAATTACCAGTTAAGACTTGATAAAAAACATTATCATAACTGAATCATACCAGATAGGGTTTGATGAAAGTTTTCTTGACTAATTTTTTGTTGTACCGTAGAATAGAGGGTGGTCGCTTTTTGTAGAAATAGGAGGAATGGCAGAATGGAGAGGCAGATTCAAGTTCAGGAAAATAAGATGGGTGTAATGCCTGTCAATCAATTATTGATATCAATGTCGTTGCCGATGGTTATTTCCATGTTGGTACAGGCAATGTACAATGTTGTAGATAGTATATTTGTTTCAAGGGTGGGAGAAAATGGAAACGCATTAGTAGCTGTCTCCTTAGCATTTCCGATACAGAATCTGATGATTGCAGTCGGAGTTGGTACAAGCGTAGGAATTAATGCTTTATTATCAAGGTGTTTAGGAGAAAAGAAATTCAAAGAAGCAAACTTAACCGCATTAAACGGAGTGTTTCTGGCTCTGTTAAGTTATCTTGTATTTGCAGTATTTGGATTTATATTTTCTCATAATTATTTTGCAAGTCAAACAGAGGATGCACAGATTATTACATATGGGACGCAATACTTATTTGTTTGTACGGTATTTTCATTTGGTATGTTTATGCAAATTACAATGGAAAGGCTGTTGCAATCAACAGGAAAGACTTTCTATAATATGATTTCGCAGGGAACCGGGGCTATCATTAATATTATTCTGGACCCAATTCTAATATTTGGTTTGTTTGGAATGCCAAAGCTAGAAGTAATGGGAGCAGCAATTGCAACGGTTATTGGTCAGATTGTCGGTATGAGTTTATCCATTTTCTTTAATGTGAAAAAGAATGAAGATATTCAATTGAATTTCAAAGCTTTCCGCCCACATCTTTTGACTATTAAGGGAATCTATTCAGTAGGTTTTCCATCCATTATTATGCAGTCAATTTTTTCTGTTATGACCTTTGGACTTAATAAAATACTGCTTATGTTTTCTAGCACGGCGGTATCCGTATTTGGGGTTTATTTCAAAATGCAAAGCTTCATTTTTATGCCAGTGTTTGGGTTAAATAATGGTATGGTTCCTATTGTTGCATACAATTTTGGTGCCAAAAAGAAGAGACGTATTATTGATACCGTTAGGCTAAGTGTTATGATTGCAACTGGAATTATGCTGATAGGCTTTCTAATCTTTCAAATCTTTCCTGTCCAGCTTTTAAAAATGTTTGATGCGTCAGATGAAATGTTGGCAATTGGTGTGGTTGCGCTTAGAACGATTAGTGTCAGTTTCGTTTTCGCAGGATTTTGCATCATCTTATTATCCGTATTTCAAGCGTTGGGACATGGAGTACTTAGCCTTATTGTTTCAATAATAAGACAGCTTGGAGTTATACTGCCTGCAGCTTATTTGTTAGCTAAATTTGTAGGATTGAATGCGGTTTGGTTTGCTTTTCCAATAGCGGAAATTTTTTCGGTGAGTTTAAGTATATTCTTCTTAAAGAGAATCTACGATAAAACAATTCGGAACTTAGAGGAAGAGTAAGAGTTAAATGTGATTATTAATTAAGCCAGATGCTGATCAATCATGAAATAAAAAATAGAAAGCTGTTTATGCTTTCTATTTTTTATTTCATGATTCTTTTTTTTGACATTTTGGACAAACCCCGAAAAATTCAAGATTATGACCAGTGATTTTATAATTCGTTTCTGAACAAAGATTTGCTTCAAGGCTCTCTAAGGGACAGGAATCGATTGGGATACACTCGTTACATTTTGTACATTTCAAAATATGCTGGTGTGAATGAGTGTGTATTTTATAATAAAGCTTGCCATCCTGATAAACCGTCTTGGTAACAATATTTTTGTCAGCCAATGCATTTAGCGCCCGATAGACAGTGGAAAAGCTCATTTTAAGCTCTTTGCTAGAAAGCTCCATGATTTCTTCAGCAGTAAGCGGAGCAGCTGCATTTTCTAGTATGGTAATAATTATAGTTCTCTTTTTGGTTTGTTTTAAATCAGCAGATTTTAAAATTGAATTATTCACAGCATTGCTCCTTAATCATAATATCTATTAAATCATAGGATAGTATTCTGAAAATGTCAATACTGTGAGACTGAATAGTAAAAAATACTGTGAGACTGAATAGTAAAAAATAGTTCTAAAAGGTAAAAACAAAAATCAATTCTGTTTAAATTGATAGTAATATTACCAAATAATTAAAGTTATGTTATAATTTAGCAGGAGAGTAATAAATAATTTTAGAGGAGAAGAGGTATGGACATGCTTATTAGCTCAATTAAAACGCAATATAAAATGATTGTTGAAAAGAAAAATTATTATTTAATGTTCTTGACAATATTTATATATGTATTAATTAATTTTTTTACTAATGTTTTTAAATATGCGAGTAGAGATGTAACAGAAATGTATCATCCAATGAGACTTCTGTTATTAGCAAACACGGGATATTATTTTTATTTTTTTATGTTACTTTATCCAATTATTGTAATTATTCCAGCGTCATTCTCTTATATTTATGATCAAGATATTAATGAGCAAATATTTATTCAATCAAGAACAGGAATTAAAAACTATTATTTTGGTAAATTGATTGCCACGTTTCTATCTACTTTTAATATTTTTACAATTCCTTTTCTAGCAGAAATAATTTTGAACAGTATTGCGTTTCCCAATAATGCAACAGGATTATTGTCAAATATGAGTATATATGAAAGTACAGAATTAGAGTCAATACATAGATTATTACTTCCAAATTTATATATACGTTCAATCTATTTATACGTTATATTATTAACTATAATTTGGGGTATTGTTTCAGGAGTGATTGCTACTTATGCTTTGACAATATCAATTATCATAAAATTTAAATACAAAACATTTTTATTTTTGCCTATTTATATATTATCATATGTTTTGTATGAGGTACAATATATCTTACCACAAATAGATAAGACAACCTACTACTTTTTCTATTTTGATATATTTGATACATCGAGAAAAAGCCTAATGGGTTATATACTTTGTATTTTAATGATGACAGCATCATCAATACTTTTGGCAATGTATAAGTCAGGTCAGGATTCATTATTATGAAAGTATATTTTAAATATTTAGTGTATGGTATATTTTGTGGAATATTTCAAATGCTATTATATTTTAGAATAGGAGAAAAAGTACTGTTTTCTGATATTATTTTAGTATTAAGTTTTTATAAACCTATATTTTATATATCATCTATAATGGACATGGTTATGAACTTAATTCCTATTTTTATATTTCAAATTTTATATGGAACATACATATATAGACATTTTTGCTCAGCGAGTGTTTATTATTTTACAAGATGTACAAATAGACGAAAATGGTTTTTAAAAGAATCTATAAAATTATTTGGTTATATAATTTTATATTTAATTATACTGCTTATTTCTAGTACTTTATTTTGCATGTTAAATTTTGAGGTTGTTTTTGATAAAGGTTCTATACAGTTAATGTGTTATTTTCTAATTATTTTTTCTGTGTGGTTTTATATAACGACTATCAGTATAAATATTATTTCTATATTAATTGGAAGTCATTATTCAGTTGCAGTTGTTTTAAGTATACAACTTATTTTAGTTCTGTTATTAAATGTTTTTGACACCTGCATACCGTTTGAAAATAATTTAGCAATAAACATTATTTTACTTAAAATAAATCCAATCTCCCATTTAGTAATAAGTTGGCATAGCAGTAAAATTCCTTATGTAAATAAACTTATAAATTTATTAGATATTAATTTTGTTTATGATTCATCTATCGTCTATTTAGGATTGCTCGGTGTGATTATTACAATGGTAGGTTGTATAATTATAAACAATAAGCAAATTATTTATTTCAATAGAGAAACAGGGGGATTATAATGCAATTATTAGCAAAAGATATAAATAAAAAAATTAAGAATAAAAATATTTTAATAGATATTAATTTAAAGTTAGATAGTGGAAATATATATGGTTTTGTTGGAAGAAATGGTTCAGGGAAGACGATGTTGTTTCGAGCATTGTCTGGACTAATGAAAATTGATTCAGGGGAAATTATTTACGATAAAAAAATTCTACATCGAGATATGACTATATTGCCCAATATGGGAATTATTCTAGAAAACGCTGGCTTATATCCTGAATTTACTGGTTTTAAAAATTTAAAATTACTAGCACAAATTAATTCAAAAATTGATTCAGCTCAAATTAATGAAGCAATTATAAGAGTTGGATTAGATCCACAGGATAAGCGTATTGTAAGAAAATATTCATTGGGTATGAAACAGAGAATAGTTTTAGCACAAGCTATTATGGAAAAGCCAGATGTATTATTATTGGATGAACCAACTAATGCACTAGATGATAGTGGTGTTGAACTTATTAGAACTATTATTTTAGAAGAAAAAAAACGTGGAGCACTTATTTTAATTGCAAGTCACAATAAGGAAGATATTCATTTATTGGCCGATAAAGTTTATTATATGGATAATGGAAATATCATCGATAGGGTGGTGTGAAATGAAAGTCAAAAAATGGAAATTAATTATAATTGTATTATTTGTGATTGCCATAATAGTAGCATTAGTAAAAAGACAAGAATATACAAATATTTTGTTAGATGAAAATAATTTAAAACAGTTTTTTGTTGCCCCATTACCAAATGAAATTCTTCCAGATTCAATGGAGGTTTATAAAGAACAACTTTTGCAAAGTCCAATTGTTTTAAGAGTTAAGGCTGTGGGAACAAGAGAGTATAGTGCTAAAACTATTAAACAGCAAGCAGAAGTATTAGAAGTTTATAAAGGTAGTGGAATTAATGTACAAGAAGAGATTGATATATTAACTACAAGAAACTCATTTGATTTTGAAGATATGACTTTTAATTTGGGATTTACAAATTTAATGCAAAAAGATAATGAATATTTAGTTTTCTTTGATGAAAAGATCAATAGTCCATATAAAGGAGATAATATATACAGAATCTCAGACTTAATAATAAACCCCATTTTTAATTATAATGACGTTGAAAATATCATAACTCCGGATGAAGAATATATTCCTTATTCCTTAGTGTTAAATAATGAGTTTATTGTTGGTGATTCAATTGCACTTGAAAGAATTCTGGCATTCAAACATGAATTACTTGAAATGTATCCAAGATAAATCAAAATACAGAGGTCAATTATAAAATAAAAGCTTGACACATATCCCTAATTGAAGTATATTAAATGCGAATGAGTTGCATTTGCATTTAATAAAAAGAGATTAAGATGATCACGTAAGAGAGGGATAGGTGCAAGTATGATAAAGTATGTATCAAAGAAAATGAATAAAGGCTATGGACTTTTAATATTTTTGGGAGTGTTGCTAGCTATGCTTGGTGGATGCGCTTCAAATGATAAAAAACAAGAGGATGGGAAATTAAAAATATATACCAGTTTTTATACGATGTATGATTTTACTAGTAAAATAGCAGGAGATAAAGCTGAGGTTGTTAATTTGGTAGAAAACGGTACTGAGCCTCATGACTGGGAACCATCAACTACAGATATGACAAAGCTTGAAGAGGCAGATATGCTTGTTTATAATGGAGCAGGTATGGAACATTGGATTGAACAAGTTACATCTTCCCTTGAAAATAACATTGTCTTGGTAGAGGCATCTAATGGAGTCGAATTAATCAGCGATGAGCTTTCTCAAGGGAATAGTGATCCTCATGTTTGGCTGGATGCAAAGAATGCTAAAATTGAAATGGAAAATATCAAAAATGCACTTGTAAAAATAGATGAAGAAAATGCACAATATTATGAGTCAAACTACGAAAAATATGCTACAATGTTTGATGAACTGGATTCTGAGCTGACAAACCGATTGGGAGCTTTAAAAAGTAAAAATATTATTGTTTCGCATGAAGCATTTTCTTATTTGTGTAAAGCGTATGGACTGACTCAGGTATCCATTGGAGATCTTGAGGCAGATGCAGAGCCGGATGCAAACCGTATTGCACAGATAGTAGAGTTTGCAAAAACAAATCAGGTCAAAACCATATTCTTTGAAGAATTAGTTAGTCCTAAGGTGGCTAATGTGATTGCTAATGAAGTTGGAGCAGATACGGCTGTATTAAATCCGGTGGAAGGTTTAACCGAAGATCAGATGGATGCAGGAGAAGATTACTTTTCTATTATGAGAAGTAATATGGATGCATTGGAGAAAGCATTAAATTAGAAATAGGTGATAGTATGAGTGAGATCCAAATTGAAAATGTTAGCTTTGGCTATGAGGATGGAATGGTACTTGAAAATGCAAGTATGGAAATCAAAAAGGGTGATTTTGTTGGTATCATTGGCTCGAATGGTACCGGCAAAAGCACCCTCATTAAATTAATGCTTGGACTGCTTCCTCTAAAAACAGGCAAAATAGTAATAAATGATCATAATATAGGCTACGTTCCACAGGTTGGTCTTGCTGTGAAAGCAGATTTTCCTGCTACAGTGCAAGAAGTTGTTATGCTTAATCTGTATCAGGAAATAGGTCTTTTTAAACGTCCGGGTAAAAAGCACATAGAATTAGTTGACAAAGCATTAGAAACAGTTGGAATGCTTGATAAGGCAGATAAGCAGATTGGAAAGCTCTCAGGAGGCCAACAGCAAAGAGTCATGATTGCAAAAGCATTAGTTGCATCTCCAGAAGTTCTTATATTGGATGAGCCTGCGGCAGCAATTGACAGTGAAAACGAGCAGCAGCTCTATCACTTGCTTCAGCGGTTAAATGTAGATAAGAAATTAACCATTATCATGGTGACCCATTCTATCGAAAACGTTGAACAATCAATGAATAAGATTTATGTTATAAAAAATAAGTTAGTTACCAGGAGGAAATAGTATGCTGCTTCAATATGATTTCATGAGAAAGGCATTTATTGTCGGAATATTATTGGCAATTATTATTCCCTGTATTGGTATGATCGTAGTTCTTAGAAGACTTTCGATGACCGGAGATGCGCTAAGCCACATGTCGCTTGCGGGAGTAGCACTGGGTTTGGTAATCGGAATTAATCCCGTTCTTGGTGCCACCTTGGCCTGCATTATAGCAGCATTTGGAATTGAGTTTATCAGAAAAAGGTTTAATCATTATGCGGATATGGCAATTGCAATTATTATGTCAACAGGAGTTGGTCTTGCGGGGGTGCTTTCGGGTTTTGTCAGCAATACTTCAAATTTTAATAGCTTTTTATTTGGTAGTATCGTAGCAATTACTAATTTTGAATTGGTTATGGTTATTTTAATTAGTGTTATCGTTATGCTCACTTTTGTGTTATTATATAAAGAACTAATGTATCTGGCTTTTGATGAAAACAGTGCCAGACTTTCCAAGGTTCCTGTGAAAGCAATTAATTTTATTTTTACATTGCTGACTGCCTTAACAGTGTCAATTGCATCAAGAACGGTAGGAGCACTCATTATATCTTCATTGATGGTAATTCCTACCGCATGTGCAATGCAATATGGAAAAAGCTATAAGCAGACGTTAATATATTCCATTGTTTTTGCTGTGATTTTTACTGTAATTGGACTAACATTATCGTATTATAAGGGACTCAAGCCAGGAGGTACTATTGTGCTGACTAGTGTTGTTTTTTTATTAATCACATTAGCGGTAAAGGGAAGAAAACCAAATTAGAGCACATAAGCTTTTTATGTGATATTTAAAGTACAGCAGGAGGAATCAATGAAAGTAACATATGTATACCATAGCTGTTTTGTAGTGGAGCTTCAAAACAGTATTCTGATATTTGATTATTTTAAGGGAGGCATCCCGATATTAAATAAAAATAAAATAATTTATGTATTTTCCAGTCATGAGCATCAGGATCATTTTTCGTTAACAATCTTTAGTGAGCTTGAGAGATATTCTAATGTAAGATATATTTTTTCCAATGACATTAAGCTTAATAAAGGTTATCTCGAAAGGAATCATGTGAATCCAGCAGTATTAGAGAATATTGTTCATGTACAAGCCAATCAGCATTATGATGTGGATGATATAAGAATAGAGACTTTGAAATCGACTGATAAAGGAGTTGCTTTTCTGATTCAGGCGGAGGGAAAAGAGATATATCATGCAGGTGATTTAAACTGGTGGCATTGGAATGAAGAGACAACGGATTATAATCAGAAAATGGAGGAACGGTTTAAAAAGCAGATCGCACTTATCAACAATCGAAGCATTGATCTTGCTTTTCTGCCGGCTGATGCAAGACAGGAGGATTATTTTTGGTGGGGATTTGATTATTTTATGAAGCAAACGAACACTAAGATTGTATTTCCAATGCATTTTTGGGAGGACTATACGGTAATTGACAGATTGGAAAAGATCGCTTTTAAACATGGTTATGGTAGTAATTTATATAGTGTAAGAGGGGAAAGACAAGAATGGGTGATACAAATTTAAACTATTTGATTATAGGCCTTGTGCTTGTAATTATTATGCTAGTCTATTTTAAGTATAATGAGATTCAAAACAAGAAAGATTTTATTAAAAAGGTAAAAAAGCAATGGGGTAATATTCCTAACAGAAATTACACTCAGGATCAGATAACAGGAATAAAAAGGTACTTTTTAAATAAAAGTAAAAATCAATTCATTATTGATGATGTAACTTGGAATGATCTAGATATGGATTCTATTTTTATGATGCTAAATAATACAAACTCATCCATTGGTGAACAGTATTTGTATTATATGCTAAGAACGCCAAGTTTTACTCAGGAAGAGCTTGAAGAGAGAAAGAAAGTCATAGATTATTTAGAGCAAAACGAAGAGGTAAGAATTCAATTGCAATGTATGTATGGAGAAATTGGAAGGTCGGGTAACTATTCTTTAAGTGATTATATCTATAATCTTACTGAATTAGGTGATAAAAGCAATCTTTTTGAGTATGGTATCATGGGACTTGCATTTTTATCAGTTATTTTCGCTTTAACAATTCCAACCTATGGAGTACTTATATTTGTTGGCGTTTTAATCTTTAATATAGTGCAATATTACAGATGTAAGGGAGCAGTAGAACCTTATTTTGTCTCCATTGCTTATATAAACAGACTTTTAATCGGCTCAGCAACCTTTATAAAAGCTATGCCGTCAGAATTGAAAGAATATGCTGACAAAGTAGACACGGTAAGAGGACAGTTTAAAAAATTTAAAAAGCATGCAAGATGGATCAAAGCAGGGAAGAAAGCGACTGGCTCATTTGAAGAAATTGCAATGGACTACATTAAAATGTTTTTTCATATAGATCTGATTAAATTCAACTATTTGCTTAAGGAGGTTAAGCAAAAGGTTACTTATATTGACGAATTAATTGAAACGATGGGAAAGATTGAGTCTTGTATAGCAATTGCTTCTTTTAGAGAATACTTAGAATATTATAGTATTCCAAAGCTTATTAATGATGAGCAGGTATCAATTAATGCTGATGATATGTATCATCCTATGATAAGCAATCCAGTGACTAACAGTATTAGTGAAACAAGCAGTGTGCTGCTTACAGGTTCAAATGCTTCCGGTAAGTCAACATTTTTGAAGACAGTTGCAATCAACGCTATTTTAGCACAAACCATTTATATGGCAATGGCAAAGAGCTATCAGTCAAATTTTTACAGAGTTTATTCTTCAATGGCTCTTACGGATAACCTGATGAGTAATGAGAGCTATTATATAGTAGAAATAAAATCTTTGAAAAGAATATTGGATGCAGCAAGAGAAGAACCCCCAATTTTATGCTTTATCGATGAGGTATTAAGAGGAACCAATACAATCGAAAGAATTGCTGCCTCTGCGCAAATTCTGAAAAGCTTAAGCCAAAAAAATGTTATGTGTTTTGCAGCAACCCATGACATTGAGCTTACCCATATATTAGAGAAGCTTTATCATAATTATCATTTTGAGGAAGAAGTAAAGGATAATGATATTCTCTTTAACTATGAACTAAAAATCGGTCGGGCAACCAGCAGAAATGCAATTAAGCTGCTTCATATTATCGGTTATGATAAATCAATTATTGAACAGGCAGAAGAGGCGGCAGCAGATTTTATGGAAAATAACAGTTGGAGGATTCTTAAGTGAAAGTAAATATTTATACAGATGGTGCAGCAAGAGGAAATCCTGATGGGCCGGGCGGTTTTGGAACGATTTTAACCTATGAGGACTCTAAAGGCATGATTCATACAAAGGAATTGTCAGGAGGTTATAAGAAGACAACCAATAACAGAATGGAGTTAATGGCAGTCATAAGAGGATTGGAGGCCTTGACGAAACCGTGTGAAATCGATTTGTATTCAGATTCTAAGTATGTAACAGATGCCTTTAATCAGCATTGGCTTGAAAGTTGGATTAAAAAAGGTTGGAAAAGAGGAAAAAATGAACCGGTCAAAAATATAGACCTATGGAAGAGACTATTAGAAGCCAAAAAAATTCATACTGTAAATTTTATATGGGTTAAGGGGCATGCAGGACATGAGATGAACGAAAGATGTGACTATTTAGCAACCAGTGCTGCTGATGGATCAGACTTAATGGAGGATACTGATTCTTAAAAAAAGCTTAACATTCTTACTATTATTAACGAAGTATTTATTTCTTAAAAAATTTATGTTATGTTATGATTACGTAGTTAAATTTATATAATGAAAGAGAAATGATTTATGAAAAAGCATATGAAAGTAATATTTTTTATATCAGTATTGTTTATAATATGTGTTGGTTTATTTGGCGTAATTCATGGAGAACACAAATTCGGGGAAAATATTTCTGATTACAATTGGATATCAAAAGAGACTGCACAATCAAAAGAAACGCAAAAATCTGATCAGAACAGTAAAAGTGGAGTTTTAAATGGTAGTACAGCCGATAATACACAATCAAAAGAGGATACTACAAAAGAAAGTAATTCAGAGGAAGATTCTGCAAGTGAACTAAGGGCAATAGCAGAAAGTGACAAGACGGAAAAGCAGCAGTATTTAGACAGACTTGATAGTATTGTTTCTTATTATGAGGAGTTATGGAAAAAGTCTGACTCACTTGGTACGGTAGGGATGAAAGAACTCAAAAGTCAAGAATACACAAAATGGGATGATGAATTAAATACAATCTATCAATTAATTAAGAAAAAATTATCAGAAGAAGAATTCATTCCGATTAGAGATGAAGAACGTCAATGGATTGATTCACGCGATAAGCAGGCAGCACTGGCTGCAAGTGAAAGTGCAGGCGGCACAATGGAAGGCTTAGAGTATATGGCGGTAATGACAAATGTTACGAAAGAAAGAACCTATGAGCTTGTTGATATATATTTTGAAGAATAGTATTGAAAACAAAAATAGCTTGTGTTACGATAAAAGATAGCAAGGTTAAGGAGGACTAACGATGTCAACAAATGTTTATGACATTCTGCTGGAAAGAGGTTTTATTGAACAAACTACTCATGAAGCGGAAATTAGAGAATTATTAGGTAAGGAAAAAGTTACCTTTTATATAGGTTTTGATGCTACTGCAGATAGTTTAACAGCAGGGCATTTTCTTACGGTTATGGCAATGATGCATATGCAAAGAGCAGGGCACAGACCCATTGCTTTGCTTGGGGGCGGTACGACAATGATTGGAGATCCTTCCGGTAAATCAGATATGCGTACTATGATGACACGGGAGACAATTGATCATAATGCAAAATGTTTTCATGAACAGCTTTCGAGATTTATCAGCTTTGACAATAACAAGGCTATCGTTGCTAATAATGCTGATTGGCTATTGGATTTAAATTACGTAGAATTTTTAAGAGAAATCGGTGTTCATTTTTCAGTAAATAAGATGCTGACAGCAGATTGCTATAAGCAGAGGATGGAGAAAGGTTTAACTTTCTTTGAGTTTAATTATATGCTGATGCAGTCTTATGATTTCTGGAAATTGAATCAATTATATGATTGTAAGTTGGAGCTTGGTGGTAATGATCAGTGGTCAAATATCATTGGTGGTGTAGAGTTAATCAGAAGAAAGGAACAAAAGCCTGCATATGGTTTGACCTTTAAGTTATTGACAACCAGTGAAGGAATTAAAATGGGTAAGACGATGAAAGGAGCAGTCTGGTTGAATCCAGAGAAAACTTCTCCTTATGAATTTTATCAATATTGGAGAAACATCGAAGATGTAAAAGTAGAAGAATGTTTGGGACTTCTTACATTCTTACCAATGGATGAAGTACGTAGACTCGGTGCCTTAAAGGATGCTGAAATTAATCATGCGAAAGAAGTTCTTGCTTACGAGATTACTAAGATTGTACATGGTAATGAGGAAGCAGTTAAAGCACAAGAGGCTTCTAAATCATTGTTTGCAAATGGTACAAAGAGTGCAGATATTCCAACTACTATCTGCAAAAAGGAAGAGTTAGAAGCAGGAATTGATTTAATTACACTTATGGTAAATACCAAGCTTGCACCAACACGTTCAGAAGCAAGACGTTTGATTCAGCAAGGTGGAGTGACCGTAAATGATATTAAAGTAACAGAATTTGACAGAAAGTTTACTTTGAATGATTTGGATAGTGATGGTGCCTTATTAATTAAAAAGGGTAAAAAGGGTTATCATCAGATTAAAGCAAATTAGGAGGCGATGATATGGAGTTCATAAGTACATTTTTAACATCAGGAGTTGAAATGATAGTTTTTATGGGTATTATGGTATGTGGTATCGTAATAGGAAAAAAACTAAGAGACAAAAAAGATGAAAAGAATGCAGTACAACAAAAACAAGATTTATGATTAGATTTTAAAGCTTTAAATGTAAATATGACATAGAAAGAGAGCCGAGTTATTAGGTTCTTTTTTTAGTTCATAGGAAATTGTTGTGGTAAATTAATGTTTTTATTAATGAAAATGAGAATATTAAGAAAATAGTAAGAATTGATACATTGACAAAACTAGTGTCAAAATGTATATTAAGTGTATTAAGACTAATAATACAGTTAATACAGAATTATTAATAGTCGGAAAGGAGACTTATTATGATTGTAATTGACTATAAAGATAAGAGACCTATCTATGAACAAGTTGTGGAAAAATTTGAAAATTTAATTATACGAGGAATATTGGAAGAAGGCAATAAATTACCATCTGTAAGAAGCTTAGCAATTGAGTTGTCTATTAACCCAAATACAATTCAAAAGGCTTATATGGAACTTGAACGTTCCGGATATATTTATTCTATTAAAGGAAAGGGAAACTATGTAGCAGCAGGAGATGAAATTGAAAAGAGAAGAAAAGAAGCGATTATAGAGCAGACTACAGAACTCGTAAAATTAGTTAAATCGCTTGGAATCACAAGAGAAGAGTTTATAAAAAGTTTAAACTACGTTTTTGAGGAGGTAGAATTATGATAGAGGCTGTAAATGTATCAAAGAGCTTTCACGATATTAAAGCAGTAGACAGCATATCTGCAACAATCAAAGAGGGAACAGTATTTGGTCTGATAGGTACGAACGGAGCCGGTAAAAGTACCTTTCTTCGAATGGCATGTGGAGTGTTAAAGCCGGATCAGGGCGAAATACTAATTGATGGTTTGTCAGTTTATGAAAACGAAGAAGCAAAATCAAGGATTTTTTATATATCTGACGACCAACATTTTTTTTCAAATGCGACATGTAATGACATGAAACTTTATTATAAGTCATTTTATAAAAATTTTGATATAAACAGGTTTGATGAATTGATGCTAAAATTTGATTTAGATGCCAAAAGAAAAATTAATACATTCTCGAAAGGAATGAAAAAGCAGGTTTCCATCATTTGTGGAATTTGTGCAAATACAGAATATTTGTTCTGTGATGAAACCTTTGATGGTTTAGACCCTGTGGTGCGTCAAGCTGTAAAGAGTATTTTTGCCAATGAAATTGAAGAAAGAAATCTAACCCCAGTAGTAGCATCGCATAATCTTAGAGAATTAGAGGATATATGTGATCACGTAGGTTTGCTGCATAGGGGCGGTATTTTATTGTCTAAGGATCTAGAAGAAATGAAATTCAACATTCATAAGATCCAGTGCGTATTAAATGATGAGAAGAAAGAAGAAGTATTATATGGAAAGCTTGAGATTATAAAAAAAGAAAAAAGAGGCTCTCTTTTAACTGTTACTGCAAGGGGAACACAAATAGAAATTGTAGATACTATTAAGGAATTGAATCCATTATTTTATGAAGTACTTCCACTTTCATTGGAAGAAATATTTATTAGTGAAACGGAGGTAGTTGGTTATGACATCAAAAAGCTTATATTTTAATTTGCTAAAAGAAGATATAAAGCGAAGAATTTGGACATTGTCACTTTCTATGCTTGTATTTTTTGTTGGACTGCCCATTCATGTACTACTAAGGCTGAATAGAATAAAGAAAATACTTGAAACGGTAGGTATTGAAAAAGCTCGTTTGGGCTATGCAAGCTTCGCCAATAATGATGGAATAGGAATCTTACTTGCAATAACGGCAGCGGGTGCTATAATCTGTGGAATAAGTGGATTTTCATACCTGTATTCAAAGAGTAAGGTAGATTTATACCATAGCATCCCGGTGAAAAGAGAAAAGCTCTTCGTTATCACATATATAAATGGAGTTATTATATATGTCGTTCCCTATTTGATTAATATTTTAATCTACTTTATGATTGGAGCTTCCAAGCAATATTTATCAGGGGTGGCAATAAGAGGAGCTATGTTTGCATTTGCAGTAAATTTAATCGGATATTTGTTCATTTACAGCGTTACGATTGTAGCGGTTATGATGACAGGAAATCTAATCGTAGGGATACTTGGAACAGCCGTTTTTATGGTATATGCACCCATTTTATTACTTGTCAAATCGGTGCTTTATCAGACTTTCTTTACCACTTACAGTGCAGCAGGAGAGACGAATAATTACTTGGCCTATGTGTCACCTGTATTTGCTTATAATCAACTAGTTAATTATATGGGAAAAAGTGGATTTGCGACCAAAATGATTGGATTAATCCTAGGTTTTATTATTGCTTCAGTATTAGGAGCACTTTTATATAAGTTCCGTCCTTCAGAAGCAGCAGGAAAATCAATGGCATTTAAAATAACACAGGCACCAATTAAAATTTTAATTGTATTACCGACTGCATTAGTTGGGGGATTGTTGTTAATGACTATATCAGAAACAAGTTCTTTTGTTTGGATGTTATTTGGTGTTATATTTATTAGCTTTTTGTCACATGGAATGATAGAAATAATATATAACAGTGATTTCAAATGTATTATTGAAAATAAAATTCAGCTTGTTTTGTGTATGATGTTGTCAGTGGTAATTGTTGGATCGGCAAAATTAGATTTGGCTCATTATAACACTTATATACCTAAAGAAGATAAAATTGAATCAATAAGCATTGACCTGGAATATTTTGAGAAGGATATTAACTATTATGATAAAACATTGGATTTGACCAATAATTATAATAATTATATTGATTCCACTGTTTATAAATTAAAGAACATGAAACTTACAGATATAAAAAATACTTATCAATTCATTCAATATGCCATAGCAAACAATGTAGATACAAAAAAGCTGCAACATTATAGTTTTCAAACATATACGAGCTTTACTGTGAAATATAATTTAAAAAATAATAAGACAGCATATAGAAGATATACAGTAAATATAACTGATGCGATGGATTATTTTAACCAATTATATGATGATGATACATATAAGGAATGTGTATACCAGATTTTATCCTTGGATAAAAGCCTTGTAAACGTAATTCAATATTACAATGTTTCGAATGGTATTGATGAAGCCATTAAGCTTTCAGTGGATGAAAAGCAAGAGCTGTTAAATTTGCTTTGTGAAGATATTAGAAGCCTTACAGCAACTGAGGTAGCTAAGAGTGTTCCCGTTACAGAATTGATACTTAGACTAGGGGAAAATAATGTTAAACAATCCTATTATATTTACCCAGAATTTACAAAAACAATCGAATTTATGAAGTCTTTGGGCATCAGTTTAGACAGTAGTATTGATACAAAGAATATTGCTTCTATTATAGTAACAGATTATAACTATGAGATAGAAGAAGCAGAGAATAGTGAAGATTACGACAGCATGTTTAAGACATATAAGTTTACTGAAAAAAAAGAGATTGAAGAGATTGCAAATGCACTTGAATCAGGACGACTTATATATAACAATATTAATATTCCAAGCAATTTAAATGCCTGCATTATGTATAATGACGGCAGCGAGGACAATGAGTTTTCTAGTATTAATATTGAAGAATTGCCAGAAAGTATAAGACAGGAAATGGGTTATTAACAATAGTTTATAACTGTTTGCAATTGACAAAGATATTAAATAATTTTATAATAGAGAATGCTAGCTTAAGCTGGCATTCTTTTTAAAATAGGATGTTCTTCTAAAATTTCTATTTTATAAAAAGCACGTTTGGACAAGTTATTTACTGTTACGTAGATAAGAGTAGTGGCTTTGGAAATAGATTCAATCATATTATAACCTAGGAGGAAATGTTGTGAAGAAGTATAGCGTGAATGAACTGAGAAAAATGTATTTAGAGTTCTTTGAAAGTAAAGGACATTTGGTAATGAACAGTTTTTCTTTGGTTCCTCATAATGATAACAGTTTATTAATAATTAATTCGGGAATGGCTCCGTTGAAGCCATATTTTACGGGGCAGGAGATCCCGCCAAGAAAGAGAGTTACCACATGTCAGAAATGTGTTCGTACAGGTGATATTGAGAATGTAGGTAAAACAGCAAGACATTTGACTTTTTTTGAAATGCTTGGAAATTTCTCCTTTGGAGATTATTTTAAACATGAGGCAATTGCATGGAGTTGGGAATTTTTGACGGAGGTTGTTGGTCTTGATGCACAGCGATTATATCCATCAATTTATTGCGAAGATGAAGAAGCCTTTGAGATTTGGACGAAAGAAATCGGTGTTGATGGCTCTAGAATTACTCGTTTTTACCGTGATGAAGAGGGAAAATGTGATAACTTCTGGGAGCATGGTGCAGGTCCATGCGGACCATGCTCAGAGATATATTATGACAGAGGGATTAAATATGGATGCGGTAAGCCAGATTGCAAGGTTGGCTGTGAATGTGACCGATTTATGGAAGTTTGGAATAACGTTTTTACCCAGTTTGATGGAGACGGTAAAGGCAATTATACAGAACTTGATCAAAAAAATATAGATACAGGTATGGGATTGGAACGACTTGCAGTTGTAATTCAGGATGTCGATTCTGTATTTGATATTGATACAATGAAGGCAATTCGTGATAAAATATGTGAAATGGCAAATGTTTCCTATCAGATGGAGGAAGTTAAGGATGTATCAATACGATTGATCACGGATCATATTCGTGCATCAACCTTTATGATATCGGATGGAATTTTGCCTTCGAATGAAGGACGTGGTTATGTTTTAAGAAGATTAATCAGACGTGCTGCAAGACATGCCCGTTTATTAGAAATTGATGTACAATGTCTTGCTAAATTAAGCGAAACTGTAATAAAGGAATGCAAGGACGGCTATCCTGAATTAGAGTCAAAAAAAGAATTTATTCTTAATGTATTAACGCAGGAAGAAAATAAGTTCAATAAAACAATTGACCAGGGACTTGGTATTTTATCACAGATGCAGACTGAAATGGAAGCCGCAAATCAAAAAATGCTTTCTGGAGAAAATGCATTTAAATTGTACGACACCTATGGATTCCCTCTTGATTTAACAATGGAAATACTTGAAGAAAAGGGCTTTACAATAGATGAAAAAGCGTTTCATTCAGCGATGCAGGAGCAAAAGCAGAAAGCTCGCAAGGCTAGAAAAACTACGAACTATATGGGCGCAGATGTTACTGTATATGAGTTGATTGATACGGTGGTTACTTCAACCTTTGTAGGCTATGACCGACTGACACATAGATCTAAAATTAAGGTATTGACAAGTGAGACTGAGATTGTGGAAGCTTTAACGGATGGCGAAGTAGGAACTATTATTGTGGATGAAACACCTTTTTATTCAACTATGGGCGGACAGAATGCAGATACTGGTATAATAAAGACGGCTGAAGGAGAATTTATAGTTGAAGACACTGTTAAGCTTTTAGGGGGCAAAATCGGACATATTGGAAAAGTGAAAAAGGGAATGCTAAAGACAGGTGATATAGCTGAATTAGCAGTTAATGAAGAAAATCGATTGGATACTTGCAAAAATCACAGTGCAACTCATTTATTGCAAAAAGCATTAAGAGAAGTATTAGGTTCTCATGTGGAACAGGCAGGTTCTTTTGTAGACGGCAGCAGACTACGCTTTGACTTTAGCCATTTCTCGGCGATGACAGAGGAAGAGATTACTCAGGTTGAGAAGATTGTAAATCAAAAGATAGAGGATAATATTGAGGTTGTTACAAATGTAATGGACTTAGAGGAAGCAAAAAAAACAGGTGCCATGGCTTTGTTTGGAGAAAAATACACAGATAAAGTGCGTGTCGTAAAAATGGGAGATTTTTCTACTGAATTATGCGGTGGTACTCATGTTACTAATACAAAAGAGATATCTGCATTTAAGATTATTTCAGAAAGTGGAGTTGCTGCTGGAGTAAGAAGAATTGAAGCAATTACAGGAAATGGCGTATTAGTTTACTATTCTGATTTAGAGAATACACTTAAATCGGCCGCTAAGCTTATCAAAGCGACCCCGGCAACCTTAGAAGAAAAGCTTTCACATTTATTAAATGAAATGAAAAGTATTCAAAGTGAAAATGACAGCTTAAAGAGTAAGCTGGCAAAGGATGCTCTTGGTGACGTTATGGATCAGGTCATTGAAGTAAATGGGGTTAAAGTACTTGCAGCCAAAGTAGATGGTGTTGATATGAATGGGCTAAGAGAATTGGGTGATCAGTTAAAGGATAAACTTGGAGAGGGAATTGTAGCAATTGCTTCTGTTTTAGATGATAAGGTTAGCTTAATGGTAACGGCAACTGACGGTGCGATTAAGCGTGGAGCACATGCGGGTAATATTGTAAAGAATATTGCAGGCTGTATTGGTGGCGGCGGAGGCGGCCGTCCAAATATGGCACAGGCAGGAGGTAAGAATCCAGCTGGTATCGATGATGCGATACAAAAGGTGAGAGAAGTAGTGGAGGATCAAATTAAGTAATTTTTTGTATTTTTTGTCTTTAAAGTAAAAAATATATTGACATATAAGCGGATAAGCAATATAATCATAATAGTGCAATAAAAAATACCCATACAGTTGTATTTAGCACAATACGCAACTGGAGGGAGGTTAGGTGTGAGACTATGTCAAATGTAATCGTAAAAGATAATGAGACTTTAGATAGCGCTTTACGCAGATTTAAAAGGAACTGTGCAAAAGCCGGTATTCAGCAGGAAATCCGCAAAAGAGAGCATTACGAAAAACCAAGTGTAAAACGTAAGAAGAAATCTGAAGCAGCGAGAAAACGTAAATATAATTAATATTAAATAAGACCTCAGTTATTTAGACTGAGGTCTTTTTTTGTATAACCATAAAAATAAACCTCCGGCTATGCCGGTGGTCCCTCGGTTTTGCTTTAGCTTTAAGTAAAAAACCTCCAGCGTTATAATATGTAA
>NZ_QICS01000001.1:24677-982211 GCF_003201285.1 Lachnotalea glycerini | reverse complement strand
TTTGTATAACCATAAAAATAAACCTCCGGCTATGCCGGTGGTCCCTCGGTTTTGCTTTAGCTTTAAGTAAAAAACCTCCAGCGTTATAATATGTAAAGGTTCGCCAACCACGCATATAAAACAAAGGAGGATCCAATAATGGATAAAAATACTTTAGCACACACAACGTGGGAATGCAAATATCATATTGTATTTGCGCCAAAATACAGAAGACAGGTAATATATGGACAAATCAAACAGGATGTAGATCAGATACTTAGCATGTTGTGTAAGAGAAAAGGGATAGAAATAATTGAAGCAGAATGTTGTAAAGACCACGTGCACATGTTGGTAAGAATACCACCCAAAATCAGTGTATCAGAATTTATGGGATACCTAAAAGGAAAAAGTTCATTAATGATATTTGAAAGACAATCAAATTTTAAATATCGATATGGAAACAGGAATTTTTGGTGTAGAGGATATTATGTTGATACAGTAGGTAAAAATGCAAAAAAGATACAAGAATATATTCAGAATCAAATAAAAGAAGATTGTGAATATGACCAAATGACGTTAAAAGAATATTATGACCCGTTTACGGGTGAGCCAGTAAACAAAAGCACTAAGAAATAAGGGAGCCCTTTAGGGCTTTGCGGAAAAAATAGCGCGGCTGGCGGACTATTCAGAGTGTCTTTAGACACAAGCAGGGAACAGCGACTTATAGTCGCAGAGCAAACTACCGGCTAAGCCGGTAGTTATGATTCTTAACTTTTTTAAGAGGTATTATCATAAGTTTTTGCTCATTTGTTACATCTCGTGATTCTAGGATTTTTTCAAGTGTTTTGTTATAGGTCCATACATCAAGAGTATTGTTGGTCAAGTATCCATACGTAATACCAGGATATTTTATGTAGGCTGAGGATATCAACCATGCCAAAGCCATTTTTACATAATAGAACTCGTGATGAACATTGTCTATTTTTAATAGTATTTGATTAATATAATTATCATTTAAATAAAAGTTCTGTATAATAACAAGACTCATTCTGACTTGCCATGGATTTTTAGATTTAAATAGTGACTCAATATAAATCCAAAATTCTATGGGATAATTATTGATACTTTTTAAGCCGGTACAGAAAGTATCACAGGTTACCCAATTGTTAATTAATAATGAATAGTTATCAATTAAATGTGTATATTCTAAAAAGCTGACATTACACATTCCGATAATTAAACCCTTGACAGTAATTTCTTCATAATAAGTACTTGAGCATAACTCAAGAAAGGAGCGCCAATTACCTTTTAACACTTCATTGGAGATTTTGCGAAGAGCCGGCATTTTAATTCCCAGTATATTTTTTACATTTGGCATAAGAGAGATTTGAAAATCACGATAATCTTTATCGGCAAAGGTTTTTAAATATTTAAGGTATTCTTTGTATTCAATGTTAGTCCATATATCATAAATTAAATTCATGAAAGTTAGATACTCCTTTTTAATGATTAATAAATATAGTTTAACACTAATTTCATGAAAATCCTATTATAAATATAAAAATATATGGCATATGATAATTAATATAAAAACCATAAAAACTTAGATATTTTTATAAATTGAAAGAAATTAAAGATTAATATAAGAATATTGTAAAATAATTGTAAAAATATGAGAGCAATAAGTACTGGTATTATAAATAAAGCTATGCTATAATAGCATAAGAATTTTCAGTGAAATTGATGTGATTAAAAATTTATTTGCTTCTATGGATACAAAAGGGGGAACACTACTATGTGGAGTAGAGAATTACTTGGCACAGATGTTTATCATATAGTACATTGGTTTTTTGTTTATAGTATTTTGGGATGGTTTGTAGAGTCAATCTATATGTCAATTTGTAATAGAAAACTCACAAATCGCGGTTTTGTACGTGGTCCGATTTGCCCAATTTATGGTGTAGGTGCGTTAACAGTTTATTTTGTATTAAGGCCTTTTAGCAATAATTATATTTTACTTTACCTTTGCGGATCGCTTCTTGCTACTATGCTAGAATATTTTACTGCTGTGTTGATGATTCGGATATTTGGTGAAGTATGGTGGGATTATAATGATAAGCCACTTAATTATAAAGGTATTTTGTGCTTAGAAAGTACAGTTGCTTGGGGTTTTTATACAATTTTTATGTTTGTATTTATACAGAACTTTGTAGAAAAAATTGTAAGTGGTTATCCCATGAACTTCGGTATGACGATAGGAACAGTAGTAATCGTTGGTTTTCTATTGGATTTTGCAACTAGCTTGGTAGATGCAAAATTTGACAGCATGCCTAAGTCGATGAGTGAATGGCACGAAACCATACGAGCTGTAATTTATAGAAATTAACTTAAATAATTTAAAGATGATATTTCAATAATAAGAAATATCATCTTTTTTGTATACTAGGATATCAGTTACTATAATTGTGTATCAATACAACATCAGGTGTAAATACACTTTTCGTAAAAGTATTTGACGATACAGAATAACTATCTGAAAATTAAAAAATTGTTAATTAAGACTACGAAAATAGATAAATTACAATTTAATTTATTAAAAAAATATAAACTATAAATTAAATTATTGAAAAATTATAAAAAATATTATATTCTATTATAGGTATACAATAAAATTTCGTGCATTTCGTATATAACATTAAAAGTTATTTTGACTCATTAGGTATTTACATTGGAAAGTTCGCATTGCGTGCTTTTCTTTGTTTGTCTAAAAAAATAATTTCTGTTTGGAAATTATTTTTTTTAAATAAAACACTTCGATATTTAAAATGAAAAAGTGATTTTGTTTATGAATGAGCCTATATATAGTGCACACAAATGTAAGAGGATGAAGTATGATTATGTTTTGCGGTTTAAAAAAGATGATTATTTGTATAACTAAAGAAAAGGGGGTGGCGTCTTGAAGGTATTATTAATTGGTGAGGGCTGTGTAGAAGGCAGATATATAGCTGCAAGATTATATAAAGAAGGGCATAAGATTAATTGGATAGCAAAGGATAGTACACAACAGCTTTTTGATAATGAAGTGAAGGCGAACATTTATCATGTACCGATTGCAAGCAGCCGTTGCAAGGAAGTTATTAAAAGCAATTCTATTGACACAATTATATATTTAACTTCAGGATATAGGGAAAGGTTTGAAAAGGAAGAGGTAGAATATGATAGCTTAATACCTGATTTACATGCGGTATTGAAATACTCTGTTGAGTATAACTCGATTAAGCGCATTGTTTTCATGTCATCGGTAGAATTAGCTGATGAAAATAATCTTTCACCTATTTTAACTGATTTAAAAGCTGGAGAAATGTTATGTGATGCTTTTAGCAGGAAGTACGAAATACCAATTGCAGTATTAAGAGTTTCTAGCGTATATGGTGAAGAATTTTATGATAGAGCTGGGTATTTAGGAAAAGTAATCGGCAAAATGAAAGAGGGCAAGAGAATATCTACTACATTTTCGCCGAGTGCTGAAATGGATTTGATTTATGGTGGAGATGTTGCAGACGCTCTTTATAGAGTTTTAATTGAAAATAAAACAGGGACCTTTGTTGCTACATCGGAAAAGCCAATTAAAATAACAGAATTTTTCAAAGTTTTATCGCAAAGATACAATTATAGCTTTGAGATACAATATGCACAGGACGATGGAAGAGAATTAAAGTCTTGCAAAGCTGACCGGCTTAAGGGCGAGCTTGGATGGCTTCCTATACATGAATTTTTAAAAGAATTGAATTCTTTGGATCAAATTGATGAGTTGAATAAAACCAAAAGAGTTATGCAGGTAAGAGAGGATAAGATAGAATCTAAGTACATAAAATTTTTAAGAAATCTTTTTGAGAATATTTTATTATTCCTACTTGCTATTTTATTTAAGAAATTTGCTAATGATTATTCGGATTTACGCTTTATTGATGTTCGATTGATGTATGTTGTAATGGTTGGTATGGTTTATGGAGTGAAACAAGGACTGATTTCAACTGTGTTGGCATCTGTTTCATATATTTATGATCTTAGTACTTCCAATATAGATATTTCATTTTTACTATACAGTATCAGTTCTTGGATGCCGATTGTATTTTATATGATAGCGGGGGCATGGACAGGATATTTGACTGATAAAAGAATAGATGAAATGGAGTCAGAAAAAGAAGAACATTCTATGTTAATTGAAAAGTATCAATTTTTGCGATCTTTATATAATGAAATGCGTGAAGTAAAAGAGCAGCTTCAAAAGCAAATATTAGTTTCGAAAGATAGCTTTGGAAGAGTTTATGAAATTGCAAATGAGCTTTCCAATTTTAAACCGGAATTAATTATGTTTAAAGCGATTCGTATCATTGAAAATATTATGGAAACCGAATCAGTTGCTTTATATATGGTTGCAAATGATAATTTTAACTATGCAAGACTAATGGCTAACTCTGTTAACTTAAAAGGAAAGTTGACTTCTACCTTAAAGCTTGATCAGTTACCAGGTCTTAAAAAAGCGATGGAAAATCGTGAATTTTTTGTAAACACGGAATTAAACAGTGATTATCCTGCCTATGCAATGCCGATTGTTGATCAGGATAAGGTAGTGGCAGTGGCTATGATTTACAAGTTGGATTATAACAAATATAGTACATTCTATCAAAATTTATATAGAATTGTGATTGGTTTGATTCAACAGCAGCTTGTGAATGCCTATAAATATAATGAGGCTATGATTCATGAAAATTATATTGAAGGAACGGTAATTAATAGTAATAAAGAGTTTGAGGATAAGCTTCAAACAGTTGAAAGTGCCAAAGAAGAGCTTGATTTTAATTATTTACTTGTAAAGGTATGGGATGATAACTCTAAAATTGAACTGAATGATTTTTCTGATAAAGTGAAACGAATTATGAGAAATACAGATTTTGCAGGAATTAACAGTAAGGGCGAATACAATATTGTATTTATGCAGGCAACTAAGAATGATTTTAGCGAAATACAAAAGCGTTTTCTAAAGGTTGGCCTTAATATCACCATGGAGGAGATTGCTGTTGAATAGTACATTAATTTTTATAGGAATTTATGCATTGCTATGTATATTATATTTTGTTTACTTAAAAAAAGCAGTAAAAGAAACTAACAACATTATCTTTCATATGATTACAGTGATTTGTATCCCCATTTTTGGTTTTGTATTAGTTTCACTTATGGACTACTTTATTCAGGTTATGAGGGCGGATGAAACAGATTACAGTTATTACATTGGTGAGAAGAAGTATGAGGATTTACATTATCTAAAACCATTAAATAAACAAAAAGAAATCGATAAAGTATCAATTGAGGAAGCGCTGAATCTTAACAGCAATACATATAAGAGACAGATGGTTATGGATACCTTAAGCTCAGACAACGTATTGGATTATATTGATGTATTAAAAAAGGCACTGGGTAATACGGATAGTGAAACGGTACATTATGCAACTGCTGTAATTATGGAAACGCAAAGAAAGCTTGTGGATTCTTTATTGAAACTAAGAAGAGCGTACCAACAGGATATGGATAACCGTTATGCAATTACAAATTATGAGGAGGCGTTATCAAATACAATATTTTGCGGTGTTTTCGATGAAAATAATTTAGCCAAATATTATGAATGGTACAAGGAATTGACTGACAAGCTGCTCAAGGAAGAATGGGCGTTGGAGAGATTTTTTGATAATCGGATTAAATTGGATTTCATTTTAGGTGATTTTCGGCATGCAAAAGAAACATGCGAACAATTTAAGAAGCAAAATCCTTATAGTGAATTAATGGTGAATCGTTATATAGAATATTGTATCAATACACAAGATAAGAAATTGCTTAATCAGTTTATGGAAGAGTTAAAGGGCTTACCGGTGAAGCTAACTCAAGAAACATTACAGTATATACATCTGTTTAACTGATTGCATAGAAGATGGAGTTATTTAAATGAAGTATTATAATAAATTTTGGGTTATATTTATTTTAAACATAATTTGCGTATTAGTGGTTCAGTTAACAAGAACAGATACAAAAAGCAGCTATGCCGTTACTGCTATGAGTAAAGTTGTAAAAGAGGAAGGGGTAAATGCGATTGAATCTTCAGGTTTGGTTCCAACAAATAATAAAACATTGATTATCTATAATGACCAAAGTACCCCATTGGTTAGTCAAGCTTCACAATTAAAAGATAGATTGGCAAATATGAAAATAGAGAGCCAATTAGTTAAGGATATAGATTTATACCAGGTAAGTATTGAACAATATAAAGCAATTATTATTATGAGTGATGATTGGGAAAATACTTTGGGCAATCAACTATATGAATTAATCAGATATGCAAGCAATGGAGGTAATTTATTATTTGGCGTTGTACCAAATTCCACAGAAGGATTTTACAAGGGTATCTACAGAAGTCTTGGAATAATGACTTATGGCTCCTATGAAACAATTGAGGGATTTCAATTTGAAAAAGAGCTGATGACAGGGTCAAAAGGAATGAGTTTTATTGACCAGGAAGATTATGATAATATTTGTCTGAATGTAGCGGTGGATGACCAATGCCAGGTTTATATGAGTTCAGCAGGAACAAATGCCAATATTCCACTCTTATGGTCTAGAGCTTGTGGTGACGGTAATATTGTTGTTTTTAACTCTACTGGTCTTGGGGGAAGGTATTTTGCAGGGATTTTTGCGGGTGCTATGACTGTGCTAGAAGATGATTTGCTTTACCCGATTATTAATGCAAAGACAATTTATATTGATGATTTTCCAGCACCTCAATTTAATATTGAAAGTGACGTTATTAAGCAAAATTACAGCAGAACGGTGAAGGAATTTTATCGGGATATTTGGTGGCCGGATATGCAAAAAGCTGCAAGCTTATACAAATATAATTATACAGGATTATTTATAACAAGTTATGAAAATAATGTCGATGAGTATCATATTTCACCTGCATCAAATTTTGAATATTATGGTAATAGTCTTTTGAAAAATGGTTTTGAAATAGGCTTACATGGATACAATCATCAGCCATTGGCATTAAAGGGGTACATTCCAGAAAAAATGGGATATAAAGCATGGAAATCCGAGGATGATATGGTGAAAGCAATCAGTGTTTTAAACAATTATGCTAAGACATTGTTTCCATATGCCAAATTGACTGTATATGTACCGCCTTCCAATTATTTAAGTCCGGAAGGAAGAGAAGCAGTTGTAAAGGCAGTACCAGATTTATCTGTAATATCGGGTGTATATGAAGCGGATGAAAGTGAATATGTTCAGGACTTTACGATTGCAGAGGATGGAATTGCCGAATTCCCAAGATTAACATCTGGAATGTGGAATGATGTTACCACAAGATTGCAGTATATGTGTGGGATTACAATGTATGGAGTTTTTTCGCATTTTATACACCCAGATGATATATTGGATGAGGAACGAGGAAAAGATGCAGATTGGGATACCTTATACACAAATTATACCGAGCTGTTAAAGGGAGTCAACAATGCAGCACCGCTAAGATCTCTGAAGGCGTCTGAAGCAGGCGAAGCGCTTAAGGTGTACCATTACCTTAAGGTGGAATTGGAATATGGAGATAGTTATGTGAAGGGAGCTTGTGACAATTTTTATGGAGAAGCTTATTTCTATCTAAGAACATCTAAGACACCTCTTGCAGTGGACGACAGCTGTGTGATAGAAAAAGCAGACAAGAAAAACGGTGAATTTTTCTATGTTGTTACTGTAAAGAAACCTGAGTTTGAAATAAAGCTGGAGGATAAATAAATGAAGATTTGTTTAATAGCAGAAGGATGTTATCCCTATGTTGCAGGAGGAGTTTCCTCGTGGATACAGATGCTTGTTAAGGGTATGCCTCAGCATGAATTTACAATATTTACAATTGGAGCAGAGGAAAAGCTTAGAGGACAATTTAAATACGAAATACCAAATAATATAGCGCAAATTGATGAACATTTTCTGGATGAATTTATGAATGCGAAAGAAAAAAAGGCAACAGATATCAGGATTACAAAAAGACAAAAAGAAACCTTTGTGCAGTTTTTATTAGGGGAGAGGATTGATTGGGGGGTCATTTTTGATATGTTTCGCTCAGATGGAAATCTTAGTGTCAATCAATTTCTTATCAGTAAAGATTTTCTTAGTATAGTGGAGGCTATATGTGAGACAAAGTATGCACAGACTCCGTTTAACGATGTTTTTTGGACAATTCGCTCTATGCTTTTGCCGATACTAAGTATTATAAAAACAAAGCCGCCAAAAGCAGATATTTATCATTGTGTTTCAACAGGTTATGCTGGAATAGTTGGTGCCAAGTTTAAACATGATACTGGAAAACCATTGATTGTGACAGAACATGGTATCTATACAAGAGAAAGAGAAGAAGAAATATTAAAAGCAGATTGGGTTGATAATTACTTTAAAACTACATGGATTGATTTTTTTACCTCCATTTCATATGGTGCGTATGTAGCAGGTGATGTAATTACGGCGTTGTTTTCAAATGCAAAGTTTTTACAAATCGAGCTGGGAGCGCCACAAGAGAAATGTATTGTCATTCCCAATGGTATTAATACCGAACGCTTTTCAAATATTGAACCCCTTAGTGAGGTGAAGAAAGAGTTTGTTATTGGTGCTGTTGTTCGAGTTGTTCCAATCAAAGATATTAAGACAATGATTTATAGTTTTAGTATTGTAAAAAATGAGATAAAAAATGCAAAATTATATATTATTGGTCCATACAATGAAAATCCTGATTATTATGAGGAATGCGTGGAATTGATAGAAAGCCTTGAGTGCGAAGGAATTGAATTTGTTGGAAGAGTTAATATAAGCGAATGGCTTGGCAAGGTTGATATTACATTGCTGACTAGTGTCTCGGAAGGACAGCCTTTTGTTATTCTTGAATCCTTGGCTGCCAGACGGCCTGTGGTGGCTACGGATGTGGGATCTTGCAGAGAAATGATAGAGGGTACTTATGATGATTATGGAGAAAGTGGGATTATTACACCTGTTATGAATCCTGATATGATTGCAAAAGCAATTATAAAGCTTGCCAAGGATAGAAAACTTATGATTCGTATGGGTGAACAAGGATATCAGCGTACCGTCAGGTATTACAAAGAAGAAGTTTTCCTCGATGAATATGAAAATATCTATAGGAGGTTACATAAATAATGGCAGGAGTCGGATTTGAATTAAGAAAATTATTTAAAGAAAATAGTGGTTATGTTGATACAATGAAAGCCTATGCAACATCAGCGGTAGTAACGGAAGGACCTATGGTGTTATCTATTGTAATGCTTTCGGGGCAACGACTTTTAATGAAATCAGGTGGAAGCAGCTATAACAAAATGGAAATATTTGTATTAATTATGACTTATAGTATGATTTTTTCTATGTTGATATCCAATATTCTGAATTTGTTTTTGAGTAGATTTATATCAGATTGTATATTTGAAAAAAAGTATGATAAGATTATGAGTGCATTCTTTGAAGCGGCGGCTATTTTACTTTGTTTGGGAGGCATCATAGGTTATCTCTATTTAGCAAGTGTAGACTTAAAGCTAGAATATAAGATACTTGCTATGGCTCAATTTAGCACTATGATTATTTTATGGATAGAAATGTGCTTTTTATCAGCATTAAGAAAATATATTGAGATATTAAAAAGTTTTGTTATTTCAGTTTTACTATCCTTTATCATAACAGTATTACTGATGCTTTTAAAATTTGATCCTTTGTTTGCATCTTTAAGTGGAACTAGTATTGCTTATTTCATTATGCTATGTGGTTTTCTAAAGGAAATGATAAAATATTATCCGTTTAAAAAAATTAGCTTATTTGTATTTTTTAAGGATTTAGATAAATATCCGAGTTTATGTATCATTGGATTTTTTATGACATTAGGATTATATGGTCACAATTTTGTTATGTGGTCAAGTGAATATAAGACTGTTGTGATTGAAAAAATGGTTTATTGTGTTATATATGATATTCCTTGTTTTTTTGCGGCACTCACCATTATACCTATGCTCGTTTTATTTACGGTATCCTTAGAAGTTAACTTTTACGAAAAATATAAAGGTTATTTTAGTACTGTTTTATATGGTGGCAGACTTGAAGATATTAAGGTTGCAAGAAAAGGTATGGTTAAAATGATACTTCGTGAATTATCCTATATTTTAGAGGTACAGCTCTTTATTGCTATTATTGCAGTCGTTTTTATCGCCAATTTGCTTAAGATGGTAGGAATGGATATTAATATGATTGGTATATTCCAAATCTTATGTTTTGGTTATTGTTTTTTTGGACTTATGAGATGTATTATAATTGTATTATTGTACTTTGATGACAGAATAGGGGCAGCTGTTACATCAGTTACGTTTGCGGTATTAAGTATAGCAGGTACTTTTATTACTTTAAGATTTGGTATCAGATTTTATGGAGTTGGCTTTGTGGGAGCAGCTATACTAGCTTCAATTTATGCAATCATAAGATTGTTTACCTTTGTAAAGAACCTAGAATATAATGTATTTTGTAAGCAACCACTTTTCTTTGAGGAAAAGAGGGGAATTTTTACAAAACTTGCAGAAAAAATTGGAAATTAGTAAGGGGATCAGAAAAGGATATGAAAAAGATAAAGTGTTTAATTTTGATTGCAACAGTAGCAGCATTAGCAGGCTGTAGTAATCAGATGAGTGAAAAAACAGAGGAATTAGGTGCAAATGGAGAAACCACTGTTAAGGAAACTACGGTAGATATAATTCAACAAAAAGATATTAATGAAACACCAATTGTGGATGATGAGGCTGTGTATTCATATGATGATCCAAGCAGTATTATTTGCTTTTATGTTACAGTTCGAAAGGGAGCAACGGGGACAGATACTGACCATTCTTTTAGTGAGGTCAATAGCGTTTCGAAATTCGTGGATAATGAACATGCATATAATGAAGTAAAAGCTGAGGCACTGGTTCAAGTGGGGGATGAGAGTGGACCATTGGAACAAATGCTTGGATATGGACTAAGTAATACCAATGCAACAATTGAAATTAGAGGAAATTCTACTTCTACAGCAGTGCAAAAGTCATATACATTAAAATTATTTGATCATGCAGGTTTGTGGAGATCACAAAGAAAGATTGCGTTAGTAAAAAGTGTAGCGGATTCTACCAGAATGCGTAATAAACTGTATTTTGATTTGTTAAGAGAGGTACCAGATTTGCCGTCTCTTCGTACCCAATTTGTCAGACTTTTCGTCAAGGATGAGACGTCAGGTGCGAAAGCTTTTGAGGATTATGGACTTTTTACACAGGTTGAAACACCCAATAAGAAATATCTTAAAAATCATGGTTTAGACAGCTCGGGATATTTATATAAGGCCAGAAGCTTTAATTTTGAATTAAATGATAAGATTAAGAATTTCGATGATCCGGATTTTGATTTGGAAAAGTTTGAAACCGTGTTTACTTGTAACGGCAAGGAAGATAACACCAGATTAATAGAAATGATTCAGGCAGTAGATGATACTACAAAAGATATTGATACTGTAATTGATACTTATTTTGACAGAGATAATTATTTGACATGGCTGGCTTATAATATACTGATGGGAAATGTTGATACAACGATGCAAAATTTTTACCTTTATTCTCCCTTAAATGGAAATAAGTGGTATTTCATTCCCTGGGATGGAGATGGAAGCCTTATGAATTATGAATATGAGTTGAAAGATATTCATTATGCCGCAGATTGGGAAAAGGGCATGTCTACCTATTGGAGTGTAATACTGCATAAAAGGTTTTTAAGTATTCAGAATAATCGCGATCAGTTGACTGAAAAAATTGAGTTGCTAAAGAATCAGTATCTGACAAGAGAAAAGGTAACAAGTCTTGTAGATACCTATAACAATGCAATTAACCAATATGTAACCAGTATGCCGGATATTTTATATTTGTCAATAACTCCGCAACAAAGGGCAGACATTGTAAACAAGTTGTATGATAATATTGAAACAAATTATAAGAGCTATTATGACACTTTAGAAGGACTGATGCCGTTTTTCCTTGGAACTCCGGTTATAAACGACAACAACGTACAGTTTTCTTGGGATGAAAGCTATGATATGCAAGGTGAACTGGTAGATTATACGTTCTTCTTGAGTTCGACTCCTGATTTCAATAATATAATCTATACAGAGGATAATATCAGATCATTTTCTGCAGTAGTTTCCGGATTAAAGGCAGGTAAATATTATTGGAAAGTAATTGCCAGCACAGAGGATGGAAGAAATACCTGTGCTTTTGATAAAACCATAATAGATGGAAATTACTATGATGGAGTGGGAAGTTTGGTGGTAGAGTGAGTGCAGCATATCGACATGAATTAAAATATATTATTTATGATTATCAGTATGAGGAGCTTAAAAGTGTTTTAAACGCAATGCTAGATCAGGATAAGCATTCGAAATTAAATGGACAGTATTTAATAAGAAGTCTTTATTTCGATGATTTGATTCATAGCGCTTATAACCAAAGAGAGGACGGTTATTATGTTCGGAAGAAGTACCGAATCAGAATATATGATTATTCCGACAGTCTTATTAATTTGGAGTGTAAACATAAGAGGGAATCGTACATATTTAAGGAAAGCTTAAAGCTATCAAAGGAAGAGTATCACAGTTTGTTAAATGATGATTTAAATTTTCTGCTGGATAAAAATCATAATATGGCAAAGGATTTTTATATTGATTCAAAAACGAATCTTATAAAGCCGGCAGTCATTGTTGATTATGAGAGAGAGGCCTATGTCTATGATGTAGGGACAGTAAGAATCACATTTGATAAAAACGTCAGGGCAGCATATAAAAGTGATGATATTTTTAACAAAGAAATTCCTACTTATTTTGTTTTAAAACCGAATATGATGATTTTAGAAATAAAATTCACAGATATTTTGCCGGAACAAATTAGAAGAATTTTTAAAGTAAGGAATTACACTCAGACTGCGGCATCAAAATATTGTATGTGTGTGGATAAAATGAGGGAATTTACTATTTAGCATGCTCATGTTGTAAAGCGGATTGCAAACATTCGCTTTGACCATAATGAATAATAATATAAGAGTGGTTTAACTCAAGGAAGGTAAGGCATAATAATGATAATGGCAGTAAGTACACAGGATGTAATTAAAAATTCTATATTAAAGTTGGTTCCACAAACAATTGATCCGTTGTCTCTTGTGATATCAATGATAGTTGCAGTATTGATTGGAGGAGGAATATTTTTAGCATACAAAAAAAGCTTTACGGGGGTGGTTTATGACCATTCCTTTAACACATCGCTGGTTATTATGACAATATTAGTAACAATTATTATAGTAACAATCAGTTCAAATATAACATTATCGCTAGGTATGGTTGGTGCATTAAGTATAGTAAGATATCGAACAGCGGTGAAGAATCCGCTCGATTTAATGTTCATGTTTTGGTCAATTACAGAGGGAATTGTAATCGGGGCAGGGTATTATTATATAGCAGTTGTATGCTTTATAGTTGTAACGATAGCTTTCATTTTACTTAAGAGAATTAAGGATGGAGATAAGACTTTTGTTTTAGTTGTAAATTATAAAAATGAGCAAAAGACAGATGAGGAAGTAAGAAAAACAGTTATTAAAAATAATTTTAAGCTTCGCTCCAAAATAGTAAAAAATGACATAACAGAGCTTACTTTAGAGCTTGTAATGAAAACAGAGAATACAAATATAACCAATGAATTGTCTCATATAGAAGGGGTAAATGGTGTAACATTAGTTCACTATAGAGGAAATTATGAACTATAAAAAGTTATCTATTATAATATTTATAGTGGGAATTATTATCCTGACAGGTACAGTTATTTTTGTGAAGTACTATAATAAGAAGTTAGAAATAGATATTACACAAGGGAAAAAGCCAGTCACAAATCCATTAAAGGGTTGGGCAGTATGGGGTGAAAATACAAGCTATAAGCAAGATGTTACGCTAGCTTATGTTTCAATCAATTGGAGTGATTTGGAGAAAGAAAAGGGTGTGTACGATTTCGAGACGATTGAAGAAAATTTTAACTTTGAATACTGGAAGAGTAAAAATGTCAGATTCGTGATACGCTTTGTATGTGATTATCCGGAAGACGAAGAAGGAAATATGTCAATTCCGCAATGGTTGTATGATGAAATAAATGGGGATGGACAAAATTATAATAATAATTACGGAATTGGTTTTGCACCAAATTATTCTAATGAAATTTTTATTGCGGAGCATAAAAGGGCTATTAAGGCGCTTGCTGATAGATATAATGATGACCCTTATATTGCTTATATTCAGCTTGGCAGTGTTGGCCATTGGGGTGAATGGCATGTAAATTACGGAAAAGGCATTTATATGCTTCCCAAAGCTAATATTTTGGATCAATATGTACAGCCTTATATTGATTACTTTACAAATAAGATGTTATCCGTCAGAAGACCAACTGTTATTGCCGGTGAGAATCATTTTGGCTTATTTAATGATGTGTTTGGAGATCAGGATGAGACAGATATTTGGTTGGGATGGATTGCAGATGGATATACTTCTTCGCAAACAGAAGAAGAGATACCGGGAATGCCTAAGTTTTGGGAAAATGCAGTTTCAGGTGGTGAAATTTCCTCTAATAATCCGTTGGAATACTATATGGGTGAGAACTTTGAGGAAACCTATCAGCAACTTTTAGCATGTCATACCACATATTTGGGCCCAAAAGCTCCTTATCTTTTTGAAAAAGACAGTGAATACCAAGACAATTTGGATCAAATGACTTCTTCCATGGGATATTGTTTTACCATTAATAAAGTGGTCATTGAGAATCTAAATAAGAAAAAGGACTTAAATGTTACAATAAGTTGGGAAAACATAGGAGTGGCACCGATTTATCAAAATTGGCCGATTTGTTTGTCCATTGTTGGCATGGATGGGAAAGAATACGCCAAGGAAACGATTGAATCCAATATGACAAAATGGGTGTCAGGTACTTATGATGTAAGCTATACAATGAAAAATACCAGTGAACTTTCAAAGGGTGATTATAAGCTTTTGGTATCTATATCAGATCCCATTACAAAAGAGCCGGGTATTGCGCTGGCATTGGATGATAAGGAAAGTGACTTGGTTTATAATATAGGTCAATTTAGTAAATAAAAAGAATTAAAGAGCGTGTGATTTATAGTTAACAGGTAACAGACTATGAAACAGTTTATAAAGAAACACATTCTTAAATTCCTGATTCAGGCATAAAAGTGCAAATAAATCATAATATAGTAATAATCAATATAGTTGGAGTAATGCCATGAAGAAGCTTAAGATATGGGCGATGGTTATTATATTATTATTTACTTATACTATATGTCCAATCAAACAAACTTATGCCACTGAATTAGATACAGCACAAAATGAAGCAACAGAGGCAGAAAAAACGAAAGCAGAAGAATCACAAAATGAAGAAGGAGCAGAAACAACAGATAATACAGCATTATTTGATAGTGCAGGTGTTATGGTTTCAGCTCCTTCTGCAATCTTAATGGAAGCATCAACTGGAACCATAATATATGAAAAGGATTCCAAAGAACAATTAAGACCTGCCAGTATCACTAAAATTATGACCTTGATTCTAATCTTTGATGCTCTTGATGCAGGAAAAATTTCGTTAGATGACACTGTGACAGTATCAGAATATGCTGCCAGTATGGGAGGTTCTCAGGTGTTCTTAGAGCCGGGAGAAGAACAGACTGTGGATACAATGATTAAATGTATTGCGGTTGCAAGTGCTAACGATGCGTGCGTAGCAATGGCAGAATACATATGCGGCAGCGAAACAGAATTTGTCAACCAAATGAATGAAAGAGCTCAAGGGCTTGGTATGACAAATACACACTTTGCAAATTGTAATGGACTAGATACAGATGGACATGTGACTAGTGCGTATGATGTTGCATTAATGTCGCGCGAACTAATTGTAAAATATCCACAGATACATGATTATTCAACCATATGGATGGAAAACATTACACATGTTACGAAAAAAGGTTCTTCGGAATTTGGATTAACGAATACAAACAAACTAATTAAACAGTACGAATATGCTACGGGACTCAAAACAGGTTCAACAAGTTTGGCAAAGTACTGTGTATCGGCAACAGCCAAGAAAAATGATATCGAATTAATCGCAGTTATTATGGCAGCGCCGGATTATAAAATTCGTTTTCAGGATGCGACAACCTTGCTAAACTTTGGATATGGAAAATGTCAGGTTTATTCTGATGATAATCAGGAGACATTACCACAAATATCCGTAAAAAAAGGAATTGAAAGAACGGTATCTTGCGAATATGAAAACACGTTTAAGTATCTTGATGTAACTGGCGCAGATTTATCAGCGGTTGAAAAAGAAATGCAATTAGCAAATAGTGCTAACGCACCGATTACTAAGGGAGATCTGGCAGGCAAGATGATCTATAAATTAAATGGAAAAGAAATAGGGTATACGAAAATACTTTATACAGACTCAGTAGATGAGGCTGTATATATGGATTATTTTATGAGGACTGTTAAGTTATTTACACTATAGATGAGCTAATGTATAAAATATGACAAATATTGACATCGAAAAATGTTTCTGATAGAATAGACAAATGCAGGTTTATTGATATAAGAGGAGGAAGTTATGAAGAAACAAAAGACAAGGGTATTATGTTTTATAATGCTTTTAGTAATTGCAATAACAGGCTGTGGAAAGGATTCTGAATTTACAGTAGGTAAATGGAACGGTAATACTTTTGAAAACAGTTGGCTTAATATGAAATTTGAGATTCCAGATGATTGGAACATTGCATCTACAGAAGAAATCAATGAGATAGTAGGGGCGGGAGCAGAGGCACTGGATCTGAATGGAACGAGTGCAGAACAAATCAAAAAGGCGGCTGAATTAAAAACAGTTTATTCCTTTATGGTTAGTGATTCAACAAGTACTATGAATGCACAATTGATTTATGAGAATCTGGCTTTATCAATTGGAGGAACAAAATTTACAGAAGAAGAATATTTGGATCAGATATCAGAAATGTTGCTTCAGCAGGAGTCTTATCAATATGAGCAGACGGATAAAGGCTCTGTGGAAATTGCTGGTAAGACATTTCAAAAGATTCAGTTTTCAGCTTTTGATGGAGTAATGTATCAAGAATATTATAGTTATAAAATGGATAAGTTTATGGTTTCTTTAATTATTAGTTATACTCCAGAGCAGGAAGCCCTAAGAAATGATTTTATAAATAACATAAGTACATTAAAATAATAAATTTACGATAAGATAAATGAGATATATAATAAATTTGCATATCAAGTAATAAATAAAGTACGAAAGGGTGCTGGCTATGAAGCCGGTGCCTTTTTGAATCTGATCATATTTTACATATTAGATGAAATAACAAATGATTATTTCCTCTATACTTTTTGCACTATAGACAGAAATTGCATCTGTATGGTATTATTGTTAAGCGGTGAAAATAAGAATTGTTGTCTATGTTAATGTAATGAGTACATAGATAAAGCGAAAATGTTTAGGGAGCAATTATGTCAAAATATATTTTTATTATATTAATTGTTTTAGCCATCCTGTTTATACGGATTTATTATGAGAATAGAGTATTTAAGCTTACAAGCTATGAACTGAAATCGGATAAATTAAATGGACTGAAAGAGGATATAAGAATAGTTGTTTTAGCTGATTTACACAATCATGTGTATGGTAAAGAAAATGATACTTTAATAAGAGCAATAGAAAAAGTGAAACCTGACCTGATTTTAGTTGCAGGAGATTTAATTGTTGCAAAACCGGGCAGTGAAATGGAGACGGCTATTTCACTTTTGAAGAATTTAGCAGACAAGTACGAAATCTATTATGGAATCGGAAATCATGAATATCGTCTAAAGATTTATCCAGAACAATATGGAGATATGTATGAAAAATATATAGGTGAGTTGACGAAAGCAAAGATCCATATTATGGATAATAAATGCAAAAGAATAAAAATTAAAGATACAATTCTTAATATTTATGGCATTGAAATAGAGAAAGAATATTATAAAAGGTTTGTTACCACTAAAATGACCGTACAATATATAAAATCATTAATTGGTAATTCTAATGAGAAAGAATACAATATATTGATAGCTCATAATCCAAAGTATTTTAAGACCTATGCAAAATGGGGAGCAGATTTGATCCTTTCAGGTCATATTCATGGAGGCTTGGTTTCACTTCCCTTTTTGGGTGGTGTCGCATCTCCTCAAGTGGAATTTTTTCCAGAATATGATGCAGGATTGTTTGAGGAAAATGATAAGAGGATGATTTTAAGCAGAGGTCTTGGAACACATACCATTAATGTTCGTCTAAATAATCAGGCAGAATTGATTCATGTCGTATTAAAGAGATCAAAATAACAAATCATTACTTGAAATAATTTACATTTGTTTGTAAAATAATAAGATGAGATTCTTCGAAAAGGAATGATAAAATGGGTATACCGGTTAAATTGCAAGCGTTTGAAGGTCCACTGGACTTACTGTTACATTTGATTGACAAAAATAAAGTTAATATATATGATATTCCTATTGTTGAGATTACGAAACAGTACCTGGAATATATACAGCAGATGGACAAGGAAGACTTAAATATTATGAGTGAATTTCTTGTCATGGCGGCTACTCTAATAGACATTAAATCCAGAATGCTTTTACCAAGAGAAATCAATGAGAATGGTGAAGAGGAAGATCCAAGAAAAGAATTAGTAGAGAAGTTAATTGAATATAAAATGTATAAATATATGTCATATGAACTTAGGGATAGACAGGTGGATGCTGAAAAAGCCTTATTTAAAAAGCCTACATTGCCAAAGGAAGTTGAGGATTATTGTGAGCCCATAAACGTAGAAGAATTATTGAATGGTTTATCATTGACAAAACTTCATACGATATTTAAATCGATTATAAAGAAACAAGAGAATAAAATTGATCCAATCAGGAGTCAGTTTGGAAAAATAGAAAAAGAAGAAGTAAACCTTTCAGACAAGATTGTATATATTAAAGAATACGCTTATAGAAATAAGAAATTCAGTTTTCGGGGTCTATTAGAGGCGCAGTGTGGTAAGATGGAAATTATCGTTACTTTTTTAGCAGTATTGGAGCTTATGAAAACAGGAATGATTTCCATATCACAAGATCATATATTTGACGATATATTGATAACTGCAATAGAAGCAGCATAAGTACAAAGAGAGGTTACATAGTGGAGATTTTGAAATTGGAAGCAATTATAGAAGCAATATTATTTACAATGGGGGATTGTGTGGAGCTTAGCAAAATTGCCGCCGCCATTGAGCATGATGAAGAAACGACGAAAAAGATAATACATAATATGATGGATCGATATGAGTCTGAGGAGCGTGGAATTCAAATTTTAGAATTGGAAAATTCGTTTCAATTGTGTACCAAAAGAGAAATGTATGAATATCTGATTCGAATTGCAAAGCAGCCCAAAAAACATATTTTATCAGAGGTTTTATTAGAAACACTTTCTATCATAGCCTATAAACAGCCAATCACTAAACTTGAAATTGAAAAAATAAGAGGAGTGAAATGTGACCATGCAGTGAATAAGCTCGTGGAATATAATTTGGTATGTGAAGTGGGTCGGCTGGATGCACCTGGAAGACCGTTATTATTTGCTACAACACAAGAGTTTCTTAGATGCTTTGGAGTACAGTCAATCGAAGATCTGCCAATGGTTAATCAGGAACAATTTGAGGATTTTAAAGCAGAAGCAGAGGAAGAGGTTCAGCTTAGACTGGACATTTAGCGGCAGATTACTCGTTAAGTGTATCTGCTGTTTTTGTATCATAGAAGATTCTTTAAAATTCTTATAGAGTATCTAGTGGAACGTTCATGATGCCATGAGATATTATTACTATGTACATTACCTTGAATTGAAATTATTTCATGAAATATTTATAAAAATTATAATAAACATTGAGAATTTTTTAAAAATATTGCATAATGTATATAGGGAAGTGACGCAAAAGGGTTGGGAGGTATGACAAATGAGCAATATATTAGTAATGGGACCAATTTATACAGAAACAACAGTTAAAGTTTCCAGTATTCCATTGCCTGATAATAAGATTATTGATAGTAGCTTTGGTGTTATTACAAGTTTTTCAGGTCATGGCTATAATATTTCAAGGGCATTGACAAAGCTGGGTGATACAGTGAATTTCCTTTCCTTTTCTGGTAAGGATGCCATGCAGTTAATGCTTCAGGAAAAGCTTAAAAAGGAAGGAATATCGTTAGAATATGTTATTCCTGCTCTTGATGCAACGCCACATACAATTGTTCTATATTCTGATGAGAACACACGACAAATCATTAATGATTTAAAAGGGAGCAACGGCATAGAATATGATTCAGTCATGTTTGATAAAGCAATCAATGATTGTGATATTGCAGTTTTTTGTAATTCCAATTATGCCATACCATATTTAAAAAAGGCAAAGGAATTAGGAAAGCAGATTATATCAGATGTTCAAACGATCAAAAATATAGATGATGAGCAAAATAAGGAATTTATGCAGTATGCAGATATTCTATGCTTTAGTCATACCTATATTAAGGAACCTTATGAAGACTTCATTAAACAAATTGAATCGGAGTATGGTAATGATATAATTATAATGGGTATGGCAGAAAAAGGAACCATGATGTATGTCAAGAAAGATGATTTCATAGGTTTTTTTCCAACTGTACGAACGAGAAAAATAGTAAATACTTTAGGAGCGGGAGATTCGCAATTATCAGCTTTCGCGCATTTTTATAGGAAAACAGGAAATCCATACTATTCATTGAAAGCAGCAATTTTATTTGCATCCTATAAAATTGGAAATGCCTGTGCTGCACATGGCTTTTTGTCAGAGGAGCAGGTTGAAGTATTTTATAACACCATTTGGAAATAGAAGACAAGAGAATAAATAGTAGTTGCTAAGGATGGATTCAGAAGAATGCATCCTTTTTTCTTACTAGGAAATCTTAGGGGAAGCACATCATTAAATTTTAAATTTTTTCAAAAAACACTTGCAAAACTTTTAAAAATATGGGATTTTATTATAGAACGAATTTTTTGTAAAAGGATATGGAGGAAGTTCAGGATGAAAAAAGTAGTTAAGTTTGGTGGAAGTTCATTGGCCAGTGCTGATCAGTTTAAAAAGGTTGCAGATATTATTCATGCAGATCAAGACAGAAGGTATGTTATTCCATCTGCCCCTGGTAAACGTTTTACAGCAGATACAAAGGTTACAGATATGCTTTATGATTGCTATAATACTGTAGTAGAAAATAAGCCTTTTGAAGATAAGCTTGCGAATATTAAAGCGCGTTATGATGAAATTATAAAAGGACTGAACTTAAAGCTATCTTTAGATAAAGAATTTGAAATAATTAAAAACGAATTTGTATCAAATGCCGGAAGTGATTATGCAGCTTCACGCGGAGAATATTTAAACGGTATCATTATGGCTAATTATTTAGGATATGAGTTTATTGATTCTGCTGAGGTCATTTTTTTCGATGAAAACGGCGGTTTTGATACAGATAAAACAAATCAAATACTTTCTAAGAGACTGGCTTCAATAGAAAGAGCAGTTGTGCCAGGCTTCTATGGTTCCCGGCCGGATGGAAAAGTGAAGACATTTTCACGGGGAGGCTCTGATATCACAGGTTCGATCGTAGCAAAAGCAGTGCATGCGGATCTTTATGAAAATTGGACGGATGTATCAGGCTTCTTAATTGCAGATCCAAGAATTATTGAATCAGCAGAAACAATTGAAACAATTACCTATCGAGAACTTAGAGAACTTTCTTACATGGGGGCAACTGTACTGCATGAAGATGCTATTTTTCCGGTCAGAAAAGAAGGCATACCGATAAATATTAAAAATACAAATGCTCCAGACGATTTTGGAACTATGATTGTTGAAAGCACATGTCGTCAGCCTAAGTATACAATTACAGGAGTTGCAGGTAAAAAGGGATTTGTAGCTATTAATATAGAAAAAGATATGATGAATTCAGAAATTGGTTTTGGAAGAAAGGTACTTGAGGCATTTGAAAAACATAACATATCTTTTGAGCACGTTCCTTCAGGAATTGATACCATGACTGTTTTTGTTCATCAGCCGGAATTCGAGGGAAAAGAGCAGTTAGTGTTAGCTGATATACATCGACTGGCTGCACCAGATTCAGTGGATTTAGAAACTGATTTGGCATTAATTGCAGTAGTAGGCCGTGGAATGAGAGCAACAAGAGGAACGGCAGGAAGAATCTTCGCTGCACTTGCACATGCTAATATTAATGTTAAGATGATTGATCAGGGATCGAGCGAGTTAAATATCATTATTGGTGTTAAAAATAGTGATTTTGAAGCAGCGATAAAAGCAATTTATGATATATTTGTTTTAGTTCAGCTATAGTGATAAGGAAACAGTGATATCAAACTTTAAATAAATGATTAAAAGCAGTTTTTCCAATTGTAAAATCGTCTTTGGGAAAGGCTGCTTTTATGGTCACAAACCTTTCAAAGCATTTATTGAAAACTTCCTATAGAACTAAATCAGCATAGATTAAACCAAGTCCTTTTAATCCTTTTGCAAGAATATCAGCAAAAGCAATTGCACCATTGTACTGCAAATGAGCGTTGTCAGCCAATCCGTCCGGATAAGCAGCATATTGACCCGGTTTTAGATTCATATACCAATTCTTTGATATAGAAAGATCTGTATGAAGCAAAAGCTGTCTGCTATGCTCACAAAGGTCAATGCAAGGTATCTGCATTTCTTGAGACAATTCAATCATTGCATCCGGATAATTAAAATGAACTTTGTGTTTTAAAACACCATTTTCATCAAGAAAGCGGCAATATAATGGTGTAATTAAGACCGGATAAGCTCCTTTTTCCAAAGCCACATTCACCATTTGAGAAAGATTTGATTTGTAATCCTCAAAAGGTAACGTATGTCTCATTGGATCATCATTCCAATCATTGTGACCAAATTCTATGAAAAAGAAATCTCTGTCTCTGATTTCCAAACGAATCGTTTCTAGCCGCCCCTCCTTAATAAAGTTCTTCGTGCTTTTAGCATTTTCTGCATGATTTATAATAGTAACATCTGGTTTTAAATACCAACGAAGACCTTGTGCAATACCGGTACGAGGATAAGTATCAATAAAATTATCCTTTACCGTTGAATCGCCTGCCCAAAAAATTCTTTTTATCATAAATACCTCCCATGTATGAGTGAACTTTTTCGTGAATAATATATTTATCATACATAATATGGACTAATTATTCAATACTGCCAAAAAAATTCTTTGTACTATATTTAGCTTTCTTTTTTTGTATAATTTAGATATAATAAATTGCGTGTGCAGTGAAAAATTGTAAACTTGCATAAGGGATAGGGGATTTTGGTTATGATAGAGAGAATAAAAAACATACAATATAAAAACAGAATACTTTGGTATTTATTGGTTGTTGTATTTGCTCCCATTATTATATTGGGAATTTTTTCTTATTCTACCTATGTGACTGAAGTTACAAAGAATGTTAATTTATCAACAGAGGCAACTGCCAATCAGATTAAAAACAGAACAGACAGTGTTTTAATTAATATAAAAAAGGATTATCTTGAAAATGAAGAATCAGATGAGATACAATGGCTTTTAAATACCGATATTAAATATTCTGACTACTCAGAGCTTGTAAATGCAACGGATGTGTTGGATGGTTCTACCTATCTTTCTGAGTACATAGATGGTTATACTTTCATTAATTTCCATACAGGCTGGGTATTAAGTAACCGAGGATTGTATGATTACGCGCGTGTTGAGAATCAAGGGGATATTGAACTTTTATATCAATATAAAGCAGATACCTTAATTCGTAATTTTTGGCTGAACCAGATCGGAAAGAGTCAAATTACAAAGTTAAGCAGGGAAATGGTTAATCTTAATAACTTATCTTTTATATGTAGATTACCCGCAAACAGCAAAGATCCTTATGCACTGATGATTGTTAATATTAAACAGTCTAAATTACAGGAAATAATAAGCGATAATTTGGGAGAGAATGATATTACCGTAATTGATGAAGACGGAAATTTGGTTTATACAACGAATGATGATGTATACCATTATTATGAAGAAAATGAAGATAAATTTAACAGTCATGATCTTCAGTCAATTAAGCTAAAAGATGGAAAAGCTTACAACATTGCAATAGCAGATTCAGATGAATTGGCGTGGAAATATATCGTTAGCTATGATGTTGACAAAATTAGGGCTGCCGCGGATAAAATACTATCCTTTTCAATTGTCATGTTTACTATTGTTATTATGGGTTTTGTTATGTCAATATTGGCAACCAGAAAAATCTATAAGCCGGTTTCAAGTTTGACTGATCATATTCATGAATTAGAAAATGAGGAAAAATCCAAGAGGCGGGAAAATGAATTTGAATACATAGCTAAAAGCATTGATAACTTGGTAGGAAAGAATACAGCTTTAGAAAAGCTAATAGAAAGCCAGCAGGGACAGTTGACCGAATTATTCCAATTACGATTAATAAAAAGTGAAATTAAACAGGATCAGTTAGAGTATTATTTAAGCAGGCTAAAATTAAGCCGACAAAAGTATCTGAGCGTCATTTCAATCAACATAAGGTCGCAGGATGCCTTTGAAGAATATGATGAAGCAAGACAGGATGCTGTTCGAATTGGTGTAGTTGAAAATCTTCCAAAGGATATTCTGGCTCAGTTATTTATGCCAGCAATATGCAATGCCAAAACGATTACAATGGCAGTAACCCAGAAACAGGAATCTTTATTGGAAGAAAATATTATGAGAGTATACGAGCGTATATCCACTTTTGTATTTGAACAATATAACTTAAGAATAAATTTAGGAATAAGTAAATCATTTGAAGATTTACTAATGTATCGCACTGCTTATTATGAAAGCGTGGAAGCACTCAAAAATAGCGAAGTATTTAGCAGAGAACAGAAAATAGAGAACACAACAGATACTTCAAGTGGCGTCATGTTTTATTCCGATATTATGAATGCTGCAGATGGTTATATATACGATGTAGCACTCGAAAGAGAAATCAAGGAAGCAGTAGATTCCTGTGACAAGGAGAGAGCATTTTACATAATAGATGAATTTATAGAGGAACTGGTCAATAAAAAGGTTTCCGCTAATGAATGCTCCTTTTATATGCATCGCTTTATGATTTCTATCATATTGATAGCAAGCAATGCCGGCTTAATTATTAATGATGTGTTTGGAAATGAAGTGGATAATATCTTTTTAAGCTTTAATCAGATATATGATTTAAACAAAATGACTAGCTTTTATAAATACAAAATTGTTACCCCAATTATTAAAGAGCTTAGTAACTACAGAACAAGTAGGACATCTGAAATCATGACACATGTTCAAAGGCTGATTGAGGAAACAAAAGGAGATATTTCACTTACAGAATGCGCTGAAAAGCTTAAATTTCATCCTAGCTATATATGGAAGATTATGAAACTAGAAAAAAATATCACGTTTACCGATTATGTTGCACAATACAAAATCAGTGAAGCAAAGATAATGCTTAAGGAGACTAATTTAACAATTGCTGAAATAGCATTGGCATTAAAATATACGAATACGCAAAACTTTATTCGATTTTTTAGCAAACACGTAGGTACTACACCGGGTAAATATAGGCAGGAATATAATAAGATGCTTTCCTAAAAAGCTTGTAATTTTTGAAAATTTAAAAACTTAAATATTATTAAAAAGTGATATCAAAAATAGAAATATCGCAAACTCTGTCGGTAAAAAGAGTTTGCGATATTTTTTGTTGACAACTTTGGTTACAGGCTAATGATAGTTTGTGGATTTGTGCTGCAGGGCATAATCATTTTATCTTTTGGGTTAATTGTATGGGAAAGACTATGATTATTTGAGGTAGTATATTGTGAAATAAGGGTGATTATCTTTCATATGGAATGCGAAATACAAGTAAAGTATATGAAATGATTATTGATGTAATATATCACGTATAGTATAGTTGCACTATAAACCGGTTGTAAAACAAAAAATGATATACAAAATATACAAAAGATTTACGAAAAATGTTAGGAGGTTAGATATGAATAAGGTAAGTGCAAAAGTGCAAGAACCTGTAACAAGTAAAGGTGAATTAGTAAAATATTTTAAGCAGCATAAATGGCTTTATTTTATGTTAATACCAGGAGTACTTTATTTTATAACATTTCGCTACATTCCAATGGGAGGAATCATTATTGCCTTTCAGCAGTATAGCCCTTTTACGGGAATTGCCCAAAGTAAATGGGTGGGGTTAACACATTTTAAAAATTTTTTTATAGGAACTGATTTTTGGATGCTTTTAAAAAATACACTGGGAATTTCCATATTAAGTATTATCTTTTATTTTCCTGCACCGATTTTTTTATCTTTATTACTAAATGAAATAAAGCATCAGAAGTATAAAAAATTGGTTCAGACATTTATTTATATTCCTCACTTCATTTCATGGGTTATTGTAGCCAGTCTTACATATACCTTGCTTAATATTAATGATGGTATTATAAATCAGCTCATAAAAGCTGTCTTTGGTCATACTGTTAATTTCTTGGGATTGCCGCAATATTTTAGAGGTTTAATTGTAGGGCAGAGTATTTGGAAGGAGACAGGCTATGGAACGATAATTTTCCTTGCAGCGTTATCAGGTGTTGACACACAGTTGTATGAAGCTGCCAGGGTTGATGGGGCAGGAAGATGGAGGCTGATGTGGCATATTACACTTCCAGCAATCAAAGGAACCATTATTATTATGCTGATACTTAAGGTTGGATCAATTTTAAATACGGGGTATGAACAAATATTTTTAATGCGTAATTCTTTAAACATTTCAACGGCTGAGGTGTTTGACACTTATATTTATCAAAAAGGTATTACAAATGCACAGTATTCTTATAGTACAGCATCTGGCTTGTTTAAGTCAGTAGTTGGAATGATTATGGTTCTTGGTGCTAACTGGATAGCGAAGAAATCAGGGGAATCGGGTATTTATTAGAGGAGGAATGAATGTGGCAGATATCATTAGTATAAGGCAAAAAAGCAACAGTAGAATCAAAGCCAGCACAGGTGAGCGTATTATTCAAGTGCTAATCTATGTAATTGCAGGCTTCATTGGCATTATCACAGTACTCCCTTTTTTATATGTTTTGGGAGGCTCTTTCGCAACAGAAAGAGAATTAACAGAAAAAGCATTTTTCATCATTCCAACCGAATTTTCAATAAATGCCTATCAATACATCATAAAGACGGGAGAAGTTTTTAAAGGACTTGGCAACTCAATGTTTTTGACTGTTGCAGGTACTTTAGTTCAGATGTTTTTCACAACTACTTTTGCCTATCCTTTGTCGAAAACACATTTTAAAGGTAGAAATATGGTACTAAATCTTGTTATTATAACCATGCTATTTTCAGGCGGTATGATACCAACCTTTTTATGGGTGAAGCAATTAGGCCTATATAATTCCTATTGGGCGCTGATATTGCTTGGTGCCATCAGTCCATTTAACATGATTATAGTAAAAAAGTTCTTTGAGGATTTACCAGGAGAGCTTGATGAAGCAGCCAGAATAGATGGGGCTAATGATTTAGAGGTATTTTACAAAATAGCGATACCACTGTCAAAGCCAGTGATTGCATCAATTTCCCTTTTTTATGCAGTTGGGCATTGGAATGATTATTTTAATGCAATGATTTATTTAAATGATCCAAATAAAGAAACGGTACAAATAGTTCTTAGGCGTATTGTTTTGCTTACAGGTAAAATTCAGGCAGAAATGATGGATTATAATTCGTTTGGAGTGCCGCCTGACAAAGCTGTTAAAATGGCAGCGACGGTTGTCGCGACAGTACCGATTCTTGTAATATATCCATTTGTTCAGAAGTATTTTGCACAGGGTGTTATGGTTGGAGCTGTGAAAGGCTAAAACTATTATGCTATAAATCAAAAATTAGGAGGATGAAGTATGAAATTAAAAAAGGTAACAGCGCTAATGCTTACATTTGCATTGGTAGTGGGAAGTTTTACGGGCTGCGGCGGTTCATCAGCAGGTGATTCAAAAGCAACAGATGCAAAAGCAACAGAGTCACAAACACAGGAGACAGAAACAGGTTCTACAGAAAAACAAAATATTACATTTATGACCTATGATTATGAGGGAAGTCCTGTATCCGGTGAACATTCTGAAGCAGTTATTCAGGAAATGGAGGATTTCACGAATACGCATGTTGACTTTACTTGGGTTCCGGATGATAACTATGAGGATAAATTAAGTTTAACATTAGCGTCAGCAGATGATATGCCAATGATTATATCAGTCAGTAAAATGTCAGCAGTTATTGTCGGTGCCGCAAAGGCAGGTGCATTCTGGGACTTAAATGATTATATTTATGACTCAGAAAAATATCCAAATCTGTCTCAGGCAAATGCTTCTGTAAACGAAGGTGTTACCATTGATGAGCAATTAATAGGAGTTTATAAAGCCAGACCAATTGGAAGATATGGAATGGGCTACCGTGCAGACTGGGCTGAAAAATTAGGTATTGACACACCTACCACCATTGAAGATGTATATAATATGATGTATCAGTTTACCTATGGAGATCCAGACGGTAATGGTGTTAATGATACTTACGGTTTAGCTTTATGTAAATACACAGGTCCATTTGATATTATTCAGACTTGGTTTGGTGTAGGAAACCAGTGGGTGGAACAAGAAGGAAAACTCGTTCCGATTTTTCAGACAGAGGAATATATGGAAGCGCTTAATTGGTTAAAGAAAATGTATGATGATGGTTTAGTATATGAGGACTGGGCAGTTCGTGATACAGCAACGTGGAGAGACAGTGTAAAAAATGGAGAGTGTGGTATTTTTATCGACGTTTTGGATGGTTCAAGAAACATTTGGGATTATTTTGTAAACAATAATATTACTTCGGTTGTTGATCCAAGTGTTCCAGCTTCTATGAATCTGATTGGAAGTATAGAAGGTAAGACATTAGCTACCTCTGGTAACAATGGATTCTTTGTTATTACGAAAGCGGCGGATACAGAAGAAAAACTTGAAGCATGTTTAAGCTACTTAGATAAAATGTGCTCAGATGAAATGATTACATTATCATCGTATGGTCTGGAAGGAATTCACTGGGAGCGTGACAGCGAGGGGTATTTAGCTGACTTGGACGCTGGTGACGAAGTTTCGGCAAAGGCATACGGGGCTTTGAATCAGACGATTGCATATATTCCGAATTTAAAGGCACTCAGTCCGACAATAAAAATGAATGAAAGACAGGAATTGGAAGAAAAGGTGAAGAAAGAAAATGAATCAGTAGCAGTATTTAATCCAGCAATCGCATATCTGAATAATTCCGATACTTATTCTTTAAGCGGCAGCACATTAGATAAGATTATTGATGATGCAAGAACGCAATATATCTGTGGGCAGATAGATGAAACAGGTCTAAAGACAGCTTGGGATAATTGGTTGGCACAAGGTGGTAACACTGTAATAGAAGAAGTAAATGCGCAATATACAGCAACCAAATAATAAAAAGTTAAGAATAAAGTGTGAGTTTTGCTCACACTTTATTCTAATACAAGCAAATTAAATAGAAAGAGGAAGTAATATGATAAGCAATTTAGAAGTAAAAAGCTTAGAAGATTCGTATGTTGTCATCGGATGGGAGAAAGACAGCACAGCGCAAAGCTATCGGGTATATTGGGCTGATAAAAATACACCAACCATGAAATTTAAATGTTTAACAGAAATTACAGATACGATATTCCGACTGGATAAATGCACTCATGTTCCACATTTTTTAAAAATAGCATCGGTAGTAAATGGTATGGAAGTGGATATATCAGAAGTAATTAAAACAGATATAAAAAAGGTATTTTATGAACAAAGAGAAAAGTTATCCAGAGGTTTAATCGCAGTGAAAACAAAAACTGGCATATTTCTTAGCTGGAGATTAATGCTAGAGGAGGTTAATGGCTATTGCAATACTGGACTGACAGGAGCCGATTTTATTGTATATAAAAATCATAAAAATATAGCATTTGTGACAGACAGTACGAATTTTCTTGATTTTGATGGAACAATTAATGATTCTTATCAGGTTGCGGCAGTGGTGAATGGAGTAGAGCAAGAAATCTCTAACGAAGTAAAAAGCTTTCAGTCAGGGGAAAATTATATTGATATTTTGCTCCACATACCAGAAGGTGGGAAAACGCCTGCCAATGAAGAATACCATTATAACGCAAATGATATGAGTATTGGAGATGTAGATGGTGACGGTGAGTATGAATATATTGTCAAATGGGATCCAAGCAATTCTCATGACGTATCCATAAAGGGATATACAGGAAATTGTTACATCGATTGCTATAAGCTTGACGGGACTATTTTGTGGCGTCTTGATATGGGGGCAAATATACGGGCAGGTGCACATTATACACAATTTATGGTATATGATTTTGATCATGATGGAAAAGCTGAAATGGCAGTAAAAACGGCACCGGGAACAAAAATGATAATTTATCATAAAGATGGATTCATTAAGAGTGAACATTATATTACAATGCCCAAAAGCGATTTGCAAAAAGGTTATAGTCATTTTGATCATTATGCTTGCAGTGCAGATGATTATTTTCAGCATATGGTTGAACTGTTTATGTCATGGCATCAACATAGCGAAGTATTAAAAGGTAACTGGCCAAAAACACTGGAGGAATGTTTTGGAATAGTAAAGAAATATTCCTATCCTTTATGCATAACAGATGCAAAGGAGTTGGTTGAATATTTCATTCATACATATGCAAAGGAAAGAAGCCCTCAAAACAGGCTTGATCAATTTGAAGGTTTTGTTTATGAAGGTCCCGAATATTTAACCATGTTTGCTGGTAGCGGAGAAGAAATAGAAACCATTCCTTTTCCATTTGAACGTGTTGATGATGGCTTGATGTGGGGAGATTATGCTATGAACCGAATAGAACCCTGCAACAGGGTTGACCGTTTTTTGTCGGGAGTGGCTTATTTAGATGGAGAAAGACCATATTTAATTATTTGCAGAGGTTACTATACTAGAGCAGCTATAGTTGCATATAGCTTTTTTAACAGAAAATTTGAAGAATACTTTCGGATTGATTCAGGCTTTGTACCAATGAGGAACCCATTTTGTGATAATCCGCATATGGGAATAGGAGCGGATAAAGTGTATGGAACTTTGGCAGGACAGGGAAATCACAGTTTATCCACCGCAGATGTGGATGGGGATGGATTTCAGGAAATTATTTATGGCGCTGCAGTTATTGACCATGATGGAAGTCTATTGTATAGTAGTTATGGATATTTACCGGATCATACTTATGTCAAGCTTGGACATGGAGATGCCATGCACGTAGCAAATATTGATCCAGATAAACCGGGACTTGAAATATTCAATGTGTTTGAAGGGGCTTCACAGGCTCCATACGGCTATGCCCTTAGAGATGCAGAATCTGGGGAAGTTATATTTGGGGAATATGCCGATAAAGATTTGGGGCGTTGCATGATTGGTGATATTAATCCAAATGTCAGAGGTTTGCAGGTATGGGTCAAGGAGGTATTCTCCTGCACAGGAGAAAGGCTTGAAGATTCCTTACTTGGAACCAATCAAAGTATTCGGTGGGCAGCCGATATGACAACACAAGTTCTTGACGGAGTTGATTTGTTTGGAACGCATAGAGGAGTCATAAACGATAACATTCATGGTGCAATGCTGATACCGGACAAAGTGGCAACCAATAATGGAACAAAAGGAAATCCTTGCTTGATTGCAGATGTGTTTGGTGATTTTAGGGAGGAATTATTAATTCGTAAAGCAGATAACAGTGCAATCCGTATTTATACTAATACGGACATTACAACACATAAGCTATTTACTTTAATGCATGATATTCAATACCGTACAAGTGTTGCATGGCAGAATAATTGTTACAATCAGCCGGGGTATACAAAGTTTTATTATGCCTCTGATATGGAATGGGAGTATGTGTTACCACAGTTTATTAAATAGGAGGAAAAGTAATGAGTAGGTTATTGAAAATTATTTATACTTGCTTCCCGGAAGGAAAGCATAAGGTATTAACTATGAGCTATGATGATGGAAGAGAAGAGGATAGGAGACTGGTTTCCCTCTTCAATGAGTATGGTATTAAAGGAACCTTTAATTTAAATGCTGGGATTGATTGGGATGAAAAAAGAATTCCGATACAAGAATATAAGGAGTTATATCAGGGACATGAGATAGCAAGCCATACTTATACACATCCAACGATAGAGCGCTGCCCGATAGAACAGGTAATATCTCAGGTGATTGAGGACAGGAAGGGATTAGAAAAGCTGGCAGGATATCCGGTTCGCGGAATGGCATATCCAAATGGCTCTTATACAAAGCAAATTCAAGATATTTTGCCAAGTCTTGGTATTCAGTATTCAAGAGTAGTCGGAAATTCTGATCAATTTGCAATGCCAAGAAACTATTTGGAATGGAAAGCGACCTGTCATCATAATCACAATTTAATAGAACTGGGTCAGCAGTTTATTGATTTATTTAAGACGCAGTATCTGTACATGATGTATGTATGGGGACACAGTTATGAATTTACAGATAGAAACAATTGGGAAGTAATAGAAGAATTTTGTAAGTTGGCAGGACACAGAGATGATATTTGGTATGCCACAAATATAGAAATTTATGATTATATGGAAGCAGCAGGCCGACTGCAATATGCAGCGGATGCAAGCTTTGTTTACAACCCATCTGCTGTGTCAGTTTGGATAAGCGTAGATGATAAACTGATTGAGATACCGGGAGGTAAACAGATAGAAATTTAGATATTTGGTGTAAAACGGCAAAAACAGATATAGTTTTTGCCGTTTTGTAGATGATACCATTTACTAACATTTTGTCACATAATTAGACAATATATGGTTTTTTTGTTATACTTGAGATTAGAAATTGTATTGTTCGTGAATAATAAAAAATACGTTAAATCAGGAAGAGAAACGGCAGGAAGGTCAGAAGAAAGCGCTATGACGAATGATAATAAGAAGCAAGAAGACAAATTTATAATGATGACAACAAGGCCCGTTGAACAATTGGTATGTCAGCTTGCAATTCCCACTATAATAGCAATGATGATAACAGCATTTTATAATATGGCAGATACTTATTTTGTATCTAAAATTGGAACAAGTGCTGCAGGTGCTGTTGGAATTGCTTTTTCTATGATGGCTATCATTCAGGCGTTAGGGTTTTTATTTGGACATGGATCAGGTAATTATATGTCAAGAAAATTAGGAGAAAAAAAGCCGGAAGAAGCAAAAGAAATGGCGGCAACCGGTTTTTATACTTCAATGCTTGCAGGGGCTGTAATCGCTGCATTGGGAATAGTATTTATCAATCCATTATCAAGGATGCTAGGATCAACCACTACGATTTTACCCTATGCCAGAGAATATCTAAAGTACATTCTTGTCGGAGCCCCTTTTATGATGGCCTCTTTTGTGCTGAATAATCAATTGAGATTTCAAGGAAACGCTATGTATGGCATGTATGGAATTTGTATAGGAGCGTTAGTCAATATAGCATTAGATCCTATATTAATTTTTGGATGTAAACTTGGAATAGCCGGAGCGGCAATAGCCACTAGTACAAGTCAATTTATCAGTTTATGCTGCCTATACATGATTTGTAATAGGAAAAGTATCATAAAAATAAAATTTAAGAATTTCAAACCAAGGTGGCTTGTATATAGGGAAATTATTCGAGGAGGGTTACCGTCTTTGTTTCGTCAAAGTATTGCCAGCATTTCAGCAATCTGTTTAAATTATTTTGCGCGCCAGTATGGGGATGCGGCTATTGCAGCATTATCAATTGTATCAAGGGTGAGTATGTTTGCAATGTCGGCCTTAATCGGATTTGGGCAGGGATTTCAACCGGTATGCGGCTTTAATTACGGAGCAAATAAATTTAACCGTGTTAGCCGGGCATTTTGGTTTTGTGTAAAAAGCGCAACAATTGTTTTGGCTATTATGGCAATATTGGGATTTATATTTGCTTTTCAGGTAATAGGTATATTTAAAACAGGAGAACAACAGGTTTTGGAAATTGGAGTATCTACCTTGAAGCTGCAATGCCTTTCCTTTCCATTAATGGGATTTTTAATATTATCCAATATGATGCTGCAAACGATAGGCGAGGCAGTTAAAGCAAGTGTACTTTCTTTGGCAAGACAAGGACTGTGCTATATACCTGTATTATTTATTCTTGCACCTTTGTATGGTATGGCAGGTATTAAGCTGGTACAGCCAATAGCGGATTTGTTAGCTTTTGCACTTTCTATTCCATTAACATTTAGTGTACTAAAAGAAATGAAAAAAAGTAATACACGAAGTAATTATGTCTAAAAATATTTTATAACATAGCCAAATTGTGATATACTGTATCAATAGGTAAATTGCAAATTATGATTGTAAAATTGGCGTGAGGAGAAGTGTATGGAAAAAGATGTAAGGATAAGAGATATTGCTGCTGAAAAGCCTGAGATTATATTTATTCAACCCATATTTAAGGAAAACATATGGGGTGGGGACAAATTAAGAACGGAATATGGTTATCCTATTCCAAGTGATACTACAGGAGAGTGTTGGGCAGTCAGTGCTCATGAAAATGGAGATTGTAAAGTAGCAAACGGAAAGTATAAGGGTAGAACTTTAACTGATTTATGGAAAAATCAACAGGAGTTATTTGGAAATTTAAATGGAGATAAATTCCCGCTGTTAGTTAAAATTATTGATGCAAAGGATGATTTAAGTATTCAGGTTCATCCCAATGATTCTTATGCAAAAATACATGAGAATGGTTCTTTAGGCAAAACAGAATGTTGGTATATTCTGGATTGCAAAGAGAATCAGGATATCGTAATCGGTCATAATGCGGCTACCAAAGCTGAATTAAAAGCTATGATAGAAAAAAAGAAATGGAATCAATTAATCCGTACACTACCAATTAAAAAAGGAGATTTCTTACAAATAAATCCGGGAACTGTTCATGCAATTAAAGGTGGCACCCTTATTCTTGAAACGCAGCAAAACAGTGATATTACTTACCGTGTTTATGATTATGACAGATTAAGCAATGGTGTACCAAGAGAGCTTCATATAGATAAAAGTATTGATGTCATTACTGTTCCATTTCAGGAGGAAAAGACAGAGGTAACTAATGATGACGGTACACAATGCAAAAGACTCATTTCATGTCGGTATTATGAAGTCTTTAAGTTTGAGATAATGAAAAAGGAAGAATTTATTCAAGACAAACCATTTTTAATTATGAGTGTAATTGAAGGTGACGGTAAAATAAATGCTCAAAATATAAAAAAAGGGATGCATTTTATTTTACCAAATGGCTTCAATACATATAGCTTAGAAGGAAATATGACTTTAATTGCGTCCGCACCAAAAGTTTGATTTGATATAATTTATATAACAAATGTTTCTTTATTAACCCAAAAGCCCCTGTTTTTAAAGCAAGGGCTTTTTGATTGTCTCATTTTAAAACATTAATGAAAAAGCGGTAGCTCGTTCTTTCCTATGAAAGAATTTTGCAATTCCTTACAAGTGTCAAATTCTAATTATAGTAGGAACTATACGAAACTGTTTTATTTTTTCTCTTTTTAGTATATTAGCTTTCTTCTTTAATTGCATTTTCTAATATTTCAAATCCCGCATTTAATTGTTCGTCAGTGATAACTAGAGGGGCTAAGAAGCGGATGACGTTATTATAAACTCCGGCATTTTCAATAATTAATCCGTGATTAGCAGTATTTCTAATTAGCTGATTTACAAGTCCAGAATTAGGTTTTTTGCTGATTTTGTCTGTTACAAATTCAATGCCAATCATTGCTCCAAGCCCTCGAACATCGCCTATCACCTCATACTTTTCTTTCCAACTGTTAAAAACCGCAAAGCATCTTTTGCCTATTTCATTGGAGCGCTCAATCAAATGGTCACGCTCTATTACTTCTAATACTTTTAATCCGGCAGCACAGGCCAGTGCATTCCCCCCATAGGTTCCACCTATAATTCCGGTCGAAACAGAATCCATTATTTTAGAATCAGCTATAATTGCACTCAAAGGAACACCGCCGGCGATCGATTTGGCTGTTGCAATAATATCTGGCTCACAGCCAGCTTCTTTCCAATATTCGGATGCAAATAATTTGCCGGTACGCCCAAATCCCGTTTGTACCTCGTCTGCGATCAGGAGAATTCCGTTTTCATCACAGACCTTTCTGACAGCTTTTACCCATTGTAGAGGTGCTGGAATAAATCCGCCTTCTCCTTGAAGAGGCTCTAAAACAATAGCTGCAACATACTGTGCAGGTGATGCTTCTTCAAATACTTTTTGAAGACTTTCCATATAATATTTAATCGCCTGTGCACCGCTTAAATTACCGGGCGTTCTGTATAGATATGGAAATTCTGCACGGTAAATTCCATCTGGAAAAGGCCCCATACCTGCCGCATAAGCTTTTTTGGAAGTCATAGACATGGTCAGTAGGGTTCTTCCGTGAAAGGCTCCTGAGAATACGATGATATTAGGTCGTTTTGTATATGACTTTGCTATTTTAACTGCATTTTCATCGGCCTCGGCTCCACTGTTGGCAAACATGGTCTTTTTAGATAATCCACGAACCGGGGCAAGAGTATTTAATTTTTCTGCTAACTTCACGTAACCTTCATGTGTTACAATATTGAACATGCCGTGAAAATATTTGGATGCTTGTTCTTGTACAGCAGCAACCAAATCAGGATGTGTGTGTCCGATATTTAAAACACCTACGCCTCCGACCCAGTCAAGAAAAAGATTCCCGTCTACATCTTCAATCATAGCACCTTCTGCTTTTGCCATAACACAAGGATATATACATCGGATTGCATTAGGGACTGCATTTTTCCTTCTTTCTATTATAGCAGCAGCTTTTGGACCTGGTAAAGTCTGTGAAATAATTTTTGGTAAAGAATTTTTAAGCATAATAGCCTCCGTCTAAGTGATATTATAATATAGTCCTGTTTATGTGTTTTATTAACACATTAAAACAAAAAATGAAAATATTTAAAACTTAATGAAAAGAAAAACACATGGACAGAAGCTTATTTGACTTCCTTGCCATGTGATTCATTATTTATTTGCATTATAGCACAAGGATAAGTATAATAATATAGAGCGACAGCCTAAAAAAACGGATAATTATTGTGCTATTGGCACAATTAAAGGAGAGGTAAAATGTCAGTCAGCGTCGAGAATATTTATGAGAAAACCAAGGAGAAGTATAAGCTTAAATTACTTGCAGGAAATGCAGGAATAAGCAATGTGATAAGTTGGATTTATATTATGGAGGATATCACGACGGCAGATTTTATCAGGGGAAGTGAGTTAATTATTACAACCGGCCTTGGAATCAAGTCAGAATCAGATTTAACAGATATGATTTGGATTTTGATTCATCAAAAGGCATCTGGAATTATAATTAACACTGGAAATTATATTCAATCAATTCCTCAGGCGGCAACTGAATTATGTAATCAGACGGGTTTTCCATTATTTGTAATGCCGTGGGAGACTCATTTGGTTGATGTAACACAAGAATATTGTAATTGGATCATATGTGATAAACAAAATCAGTTAAATATATCAGAATGCTTTCATAATATTTTATTTCAGCCTCAGAAGGCAGATTATTCACTGGTAAAGAAAATGGATTATGATATAAATGGATTATTTCAAATTACAATTGTGAGTATTCCTATTGCATTAGCGAGAATGGAACAGGATGAAATAAAATTATTTTTTGAAATTAATTTTTTAAGTAAACTTAAAAAGTATGTACAAAGATTAAGTAGTGTTATCTTTGAAAACAAGGTGCTTATTATTAAGCAGCTTTTATCCAGGCATTGCAATATTTCAGAGTGTATCAATAAAGTGATTAAAGAAAATTGCTTGTTGTCAGAGATCAGAATAGGGATAGGATCGGTAAATGAAGGAATATACAATCTGACCAAAGGGTACAAGCATGCATTAGCTGCTTATGATTTAGCTGAGAAAAAAAATAAGAATATGATTTTGTATGATGAAATGAGAGCTTATAAGATTTTGACAGAGGTGGAAGATAAAGAAGTATTGGAAAAAATTTTCTGGGAATATCTTGGAGAAATAGTGGAATATGATAATTTACATAACAGCAAATATTTAGACACATTAGAGTTATATTTGGAATATAATTCAAGTATACAATTAGTTGCAGAAAAAAGTTTTACACACAGGAACACAATAAATTACCGTATGAAGAAAATAAGAGAACTTTTAGCATGTGATTTAGATAATACTAAGGATAGATTTATGCTTCAATTATGTTACTACATTAATGATATACAGAATGTATCTGAAAATAAAATGTAAAAATTGCTATTGACAAAAATTTTAAGTGGTGATAGACTGACAAACAAATAAAGCGACGGTGCAGATTGAGTGCAGCGTCGCTTTTTATATGTTAAAAAAGGAGGTATGCTATGCTAAAGGTAAACAAATTGTCTAAATACTATGGTGAATTAGAGGTTTTAAAAAATATTAATTTATGCATTGAAGCCGGTCAAGTGGTTTGTATCATTGGACCGTCGGGCTCGGGGAAAAGTACATTCTTAAGATGCTTGAATCTTTTGGAGATACCAACAAGTGGAAAAATATTCTATCAGGGTAATAATGTGATGGATATGACCAGTGAGATTAAAGAGTTGAGAAAAAAAGTGGGAATGGTATTTCAACGATTTAATTTATTTCCACTTAAAACAGTACTGCAAAACGTGACAATGGCGCCAGTTTTGATTAATAAGGTATCAAAGGAAGAAGCAAATAATATGGCATTGGATTTACTGAAAAAGGTTGGACTTGCAGAGAAAGCAAATGTATATCCAAGCACGCTTTCAGGAGGACAGCAGCAACGTGTGGCCATAGCAAGAGCATTGGCAATGAATCCAGAGATGTTGTTATTTGATGAACCAACCTCAGCACTTGATCCAGAGCTTGTGGGGGATGTATTGGATGTCATGAAGCAATTAGCTAAGGAAGGAATGACAATGGTTGTTGTGACACATGAGATGGGATTTGCAAGAGAGATATCTGATAGAGTTATCTTCATGGATGGTGGATATATAATAGAAGATGATACACCACAGGAGATATTTACGAATCCAAAGCATAAAAGAACTAAAGAATTCTTATCCAGAGTATTACAAAAATAATTATTTGAAGGAGGGGTAAAGATGGAATTATATTTTGGAAAAGCAATAAAAACACTGGGTCCGAGCCTGGTAACAGGCGTAGGAGTAGTATTGGAAGTAACCGTAATTGGCTTTATGGGAGCAATTATCATTGGGTTTTTGGTTGCAATTGTAAAAATGAGCAAAAATAAAGTAGCAAGATGGGGAATGGGAGTATTTGTGGAGTTGATAAGAGGAACACCATTATTGGTGCAATTCTTTTATATCTATTATGTATTACCATTGTTAATGTCTAATCTTCTTAAGGCAGTTGAAATTGATTACAATGTTCAAATTTCTTCTGTTATGGCAGGTATTGTGGGGTTTTCCGTCAATTATGGCTGTTATATGTCAGAGGTGATTCGGTCCGCAATTGTATCAATTGACCCAGGACAAAGAGAGGCAGGCTTAGCATTAGGTTTTAGTGAAATACAAGTTTTAATCAAAATTATCCTTCCGCCATCCTTTCGAAATTCAGTACCTGTATTTGGCAATTATTTAGTTATGATGATTAAAGATACATCATTACTTGCTTGTATTGCAGTAAGCGAACTATTGCTAAGAACACAGGCTTATGCATCTCAGACTTTTTTGACCATAGAGGCATATACATTGCTTGCCGTCGTTTATTTAGTCATTAGTGTACCTCTTTCGCAGGGAGTGAAAATGTTAGAGAAGAAAATGAATAAATTCAGCAGGAGTTAGTAAAAGGCAAAAATGTAAAAGTTATTAATATAAATGAAAGAAGAGGAGATTAATTATGAAAAGAGTATGGAAAAAAATAAAGGTAACTTTATTTTCAGTTGTCTTAATGGTAGCATTCACTGCAGGTTGTTCAAGTACAAAGAGTACCTCCGATGATTTCACACAGGCAGAGCAAGAAACAAAAGAGGAAAGCAGCCAAGAGGCAGTTAAGACAGAAAACACGAAGGATGAAAGCGAGCTGCTGCATAAAATAAAGGAAAAAGGAGTACTCACGGTAGCCTCGTCCAACGATGCACCATTTGCCTATATAGATGTTGAAACGGGAGAATTTGAAGGAATTGATGCGGTCATAATCAAAGAAATTGCCAAACGCCTTGGAATCCCAAAAGTTGTAATGAAAGAAGTAGCATTTGAAAATTTATTAATTGAACTTAATAATAAAACGGTAGATATGGTTACAGATGCAATGTATATTAAAGATGAGAGATTACAAAAAGCACTTTTTACCAATGCGTGGTATCAAGAGGGTGAGGGAATTATCATACCAAATGATTCTTCAATTACTGCAAAAGAGGATTTAAAACAAGCTACATTAGGAGGACAAAAGGGAACTACTTTTCTGGAAACAGCGCAGGCATGGGTTAAGGAAGGAAAAGTGAAAGAAGTTAGTATTTTTGGAAAGCAGACCGAATTGATGATGGCTGTCAATACAGGAAAAATAGATGCTTGCATTACTGATGGAATAGTGGCAGCATACACACTTGCTCAGGATTCAAGTCTAAATCTAAAAATATTAAGTCCATACGAATCGGAAGCTTCTGGGAAAATAGGAGCAGCGATACGCTTTGAGGATCAGGACTTCTTATACGAAGTGAATACAGTCTTAGACGAAATGAAAGAAGACGGTACATTAATGGATATACTAGAGGACTTTGGATTAAATGAAGATTATTTTGTTGATGTTGAAGACGGAATAACTCAAAATAAAAAGTAGTATTTTAAAAACTTCATTTGTTTTAAATGGAAAAAACAGGAAAGCATTAGCGTGCTTTCCTTTAATATCGTATAAAAACCTGTATTTTCTTGTAAAAATAGGTTATAATATAAGTTGTAGCAAGAAAAGCAAGATGATGAAAAGGATTTTTTGTTTCTTAATCTAGGTAACGATAAAATAAAGTTACCGAGTGCTATTATAAAATATCATTGTGATAGTACTATTATCTAATCAATCGTAATTATTCTTTAATACCTATCAGAAATTCTTATTTTACAATAATTACAAATTTTACATATGGTTAATCGAACTATATAAATTAATAACATGTCAACAGATCAAAAAAAATGGAGGTATTATGGAAAGAAAAACAGGTAGTGATGATACAAATTCAAGTTTAGGAGAATTTGATTCAGAAGAATATCAAGTAGGTGAAAAAGTAATGCATCCAGTAGAAGGTGCTTGCTATGTAAAAGGCATTATAACGATGAAGAGAGGAAATAAGGAGCATCAATATTATAAGCTGGTTCCTTTGTTAAATGAAACGACCGTAGTATATATTCCAGTAATAAGCCAAAATGCAAATAGAATCAGAAAAATTATGAGTGTAAATGAAATAGATAAAATTCCAAATGAACTGAATAAGATAGAAATTAATTGGATTTCAGATAATAGAAAGCGTCAGGAATCATTTTCAACCGTAATTAAGTCATGCGATACCGTTAAAATAACAAAAATTATTATAATGATGCTTCAAAGAGAGCTTGAAAAGCCTTTGCAAAGTATGGACAAGGATATTTTATGCAAGGCACAGAAGTTGGCCTATTCTGAAATAGCAATTGTAAAAGGCAAAACTTTTGAAGAGGTAAAACAGGAGATGAAGAACAAAGTTCAACTATAACAGGTAAATATTAAGGATCAATCATTTCATTAAAAGATTGATTCTTTTTCTATTGTACACAAAAAATTAGTGAAATGGATTGACAAGAAAAAGGAAGAATACTATAATATGAACAGAGATAATGATAATCAATATCAAAATCTAAAAAGTATCTCATTCTTCTAATTTTAATATTACAAGAATAAAAATATGAAACATAATAGTAGTATATAATGTAAGATGAAACGATCTCAAAGGAGGATTTATTATGATACAATTTATATTATCAAATTTAGGAACTGTTATAATCAGCCTAGTACTTGCTTCTATTGTGGCATTTGTTATCAGAAAGATGATTAAAGATAAAAAGCAAGGTAAGGGCTGCTGTGGCAGCAGTTGTGGCGGATGCGGACATTCCTCAGGATGTCATCAGGATAAATAAATTTCTTGGCTATTTTAAGTTATACTATTTATAATTTAACATAAAATAGTAAAAAACGAGATGAAGCTGCATGTATATTAAATGGAAAGAATTGTTATTTAGCATTGCTGTTAGTGTAGGTATTGGTGCACTAGCTAGTCAGTTAACAAAGGAAAGCATATCCGTATACAATTCATTTACAAAACCCCTATTGTCTCCACCAGTTTGGCTTTTTTCGATTGTATGGACAATATTATATATTTTGATGGGAGTTTCTGCTTATATGATTTACAGCGCAGAGGCCAGTCAGAAAGAAAAGGGGGATGCTTTAAGAGTATATGGAATACAATTGTTTCTAAACTTTATATGGTCATTGATTTTTTTTAATCTTCATGCATATTTAATAGCTTTTATGATTCTGCTTCTATTATGGTTTGCTGTATACATTATGATTGAGAGATTTAGTGCGATTTATATCTGTGCAGGAAAATTGCAAATCCCATATCTTTTATGGATTATGTTTTCCGGATATTTAAATTTAGGAATTATTTTTTTGAATGGCTCAGCCATTTAAGGTTTTTATTTTAAAAAATTACAATTAAGAGAAATAAGGGAGTGATAGTAATGCATATTACGCTAGGAATTATAATACCCTTTATTGGAACAACTCTTGGTGCTTTCAGCGTCTTTTTCTTAAGGGATCAGTTGTCGTCTTTGGTTCAAAAAGGTCTTCTGGGATTTGCATCCGGAGTGATGGTGGCTGCCGCGGTATGGTCTTTATTAATTCCGTCAATTGATATGTCTGAGTATTTGGGAAAGTTTTCCTTTGTACCGGCGGCAACAGGTTTTATGCTTGGAATTTTGTTTTTACTTCTTATGGATCGAATCATTCCTCATTTGCATTTAAGCAGTGACGAACCAGAAGGAATCAAAACTTCCTTAAAGAAAAGTACGATGCTTGTATTAGCAGTTACTTTGCATAACATTCCGGAGGGAATGGCAGTTGGTGTGGTTTTTGCCGGAGTTATGATGAATAGTAGCGACATATCAATGGCTGGAGCCTTTGCCCTTTCCGTTGGAATTGCGATACAAAATTTCCCGGAAGGAGCGATTATATCCCTGCCGTTAAAAAGTGAAGGAAAAAGTAAAACAAAAGCCTTTGTTTATGGTACACTATCTGGAATTGTAGAACCAATCGGAGCAGTAATTACCATATTACTCACCAATTACATCGTGCCGTTTCTTCCTTATTTACTGTCCTTTGCAGCAGGAGCAATGATATATGTTGTAGTAGAAGAATTAATACCAGAAGCATCAGAGGGGGAACATTCTAATATTGGAACCATCGGCTTTGCCATAGGTTTTTTGATTATGATGATACTTGACGTCGCGTTAAGCTGATAATAATGAAAATAAAAATGATTGAACCAGGTTTGATTAAGGATTTATTTACACATAAATTTTAAGATAATATCATAAAAATAAGTAATACGTATTCATATCGAGGGATCATTGAAAAAATTATTAACTTGTATTTGTATCGTATATTTTGCCATATTAAATGTCACCTCAGCATATGCGGATAATCAAGAAACAATTAACGCAGAAGAAATACTTGGAAGTCTTTATTCGAAAGCGGCGGTATTAATGGATGCAGATTCGGGGCGTATACTTTATCAGAAAAACGGTGATGAGCAATTGCCCATGGCAAGCACTACAAAAATTATGACATTAATTGTGGCATTAGAGAATTCAAATGCAGACGATGTTATAACCTTTTCAAAATACGCAGCTTCCATGCCGGATGTTCAGTTAAATGCATTGGCAGGCGAACAGTTTATGTTAACGGATATCTTATATTCATTAATGCTGGAATCACATAATGACAGTGCTGTCGCAATTGCCGAATATGTAGGAGGCGCACTTTATACAAATAGTATGGATGCAAAAGAAGCTGACACGCAGCAAAGTAAAGAATATGTCAAGGCCTTTGCTGATATGATGAACCAAAAAGCAAGAGATATTGGATGTTTTAATACATATTTTATAACACCAAATGGCTTGGACTCACAAGTAACTATGGAAGATGGCAGCATTCGCATACATTCAACAACTGCAAGGGATTTAGCCAAAATCATGTCATATTGTATTAAGAAATCCCCTAAAAAGGATCAGTTTCTTGAAATAACTAGAACAGCAAGCTATAACTTTCATAACATGATTACGAAAGAGGACAAAACGTTGATAAGCGGGACTCGTTCTTTTTCCTGTAATAATCATAATGCATTCTTAGGTATGATGGATGGGGCGTTATCTGGTAAGACGGGATTTACAAACAATGCAGGATATTGCTATGTTGGTGCATTAGAACGTGACGATAAAACCTATGTGGTAGCACTTCTTGCCTGTGGCTGGCCTAATCACAAAAGCTATAAATGGAGCGATACGAAGAAGCTGATGAATTATGGAATTGAAAATTTTGAATTTCAAAATTATGATGATGCAATCATAGACGATACTAAATTCGACCCGATTATTGTAAAAAATGCTCAAACAAATACCTTGAGGGGAACCGCATATGCAGGACTTGAGGTAGTTAGTACGAATACGAATGAAAATGATAAAAATGGTCTTCTTTTGAGAAAAGATGAAACAATTGATGTGGTTTATGATATTGCAAAGGAATTAGAGGCACCGGTTCATTCAGGAGATCAGGTGGGGACTATTCAATATCTGGTTAATGGAGAGGTTTGGAAAGTGGAGAATGTAATATTGACAGACAGTATAAAACGAATTAATTTTTGCTGGTGCTTTAAAATGGTTTTTGAAAAGTTTTCCATTTGAATTTATTAGAACAATTAGCTTAACCAATTTGCAAAAAAGTGTCTTAATCAGACACTTTTTTCTTGTATTAGGATTCAATATTAGAGTGGTAGTTATTGACAAAAAGTAAAATCTGTACTAAATTACATATTAGTGTATTAAATAGTACATACGAATTAATGGAGGAAAACGGTCTGACAAACAACTCTTATAGGAATTGAAACTATTTGACCGTTGATAGATAGATGAATCAGATAGAACAGTGGAAAAGTGGATTTAAGGATGGTATTCCTATTTGCCTAGGGTATTTCGCCGTTTCATTTACTTTTGGAATTAAGGCTGGCATAGTGGGATTGACCGTCTTTCAGACTGTATTAATATCGGTAACGAATGTGACTTCAGCCGGACAATTTGCAGGAATTGATATGATAGCATATGGAGCATCTTATATGGAAATGGCATTGGCACAGTTGGTACTTAATATTCGATATTGTTTAATGTCATGCTCGTTGTCACAAAAGCTGGAATCGAACTTATTTCCTGTGCATCGGTTTTTTATAGCATATGGAGTAACAGATGAGATATTTGGTGTAACCATTTGCCACGACGGAAAACTAAATCCTTATTATTCATATGGTGTTATGAGTTCAGCAGTTCCGGGATGGATATTTGGAACTTTTTTTGGTATTGTGTTTGGAAATATTATGCCTGTGAGTGTATTAAATGCACTGGGAATTGCGATATATGCAATGTTTATTGCTATAATTATTCCCAAGGCAAAAGAAAGCAAAAGTGTACGATTGGTGGTTTTGGGAGCAATGGTATGCAGCATGGCCTTTTATACTTTACCAATTATTAAACAGGTGTCAGCAGGCTTTAGAACAATTATAATTACAGTTTTGATAGCAGGTATTGCAGCATGGTTATGTCCGATCAACGAGGAGAACACAAATGAAAGGTAATATTTATATTTACATACTTGTAATGGCAGCAGTTACTTATTTGATTCGGGCACTTCCCTTAACATTACTGAATAAGGAAATTAAAAATAGATATATTAAATCATTTTTATACTATGTACCATATGCAACGCTTGCAGCAATGACATTTCCTGTAATTTTATTTTCTACTGCAAGTACAATATCAGCAATTTTGGGTTTTGCCACAGCCTTACTTTTGGCATATAAGGGTAAAAGTCTCATTACCGTTGCAATTTGTGCCTGTGCCGTTGTATTTGTAGTGGAAAGATTGATAGTACTTTTTAATTTTTGAATGTGAAATGAAAAAGATAGAGAATCATACAGTTTATGAATAAAAAAAGAATACTTTTCACACACTAAAGGATGCAAATTTATAGTGGTGAAAGGATGATATTATGAATGAAGATACAATTTGTCTATTAAAGGAATGCAATGCTGGCTGCAAATCGGCAACAGACAGCATGGAACAGGTTATGCAATATGTAGATAATGACAAGCTGAAAAGATTGATTGATAAGTATAATGAACCTCATATTCATATTGGGGATGAATGTCATGAGTTACTCAATAAGTACAATAAGGATGAAAAAGATCCAAGTATGCTTGCTAAGACCTTTTCATGGATGAGTACAGAAGTAAAGCTTATGATAAATGATAATACTCAAAAGATTGCAAAAATCATGATGGATGGCTGTAATATGGGAATCCAATCTTTAAGTGAATATATTAATAAGTATACAGAGGCTTCGAAAGAAAGCATTTCATTAGCAAAAAAATTGGTTAAAACTGAACAGGATTTTATGGATGAGTTAAAGGTATTTTTATAAGAAAGCACATTCATTTTAATTTATCAAAAGAAACATAGTATACATATATGTTTCTTTTTTAGTTCATAGGAAAGACCTAGATTAAAAAGTATTCCACTATTTGCTTTAAGATTCTAATAACTTTATTAAATATTGATAAAATAAAATTTTGTCAGAATGAAATATAGTATAATGTTCACAACTAACTAGGTAAAAAGTATTATGTTTCAAAAATAAAATAGTACGGGAGGTACATATGCTTAAAAAACCTATTTTTAAAAAGGCAAAAAACAATGATTTCGTAGGTCTTGAATCACAAATTGTATATTTCATTACTACTTTAGTTATTGTGTGCTGTGTTTTATTGGGACTGGTTACTTCTTATTTAAGCTACCAGTCCTCGATTGGAGCGATTAATAAAACAATCAAAGAAACATCAGATGTAGCGGCAGATTTAGTAGAGGTATCCACTCGGGAATATCTTGCTATAGCATATGAAACGGGATGTATAGCAAGATTGGCAAGCGCAGATAAAACAATTGAGGAAAAAAAGTCAATTATTCAACAACGTATTGATAAAAATGGTTTTTTAGATGGTACGATAATAGATAAGAATGGAATGGATTTATTTAATCAGGTAGATGTATCGGATAGTGACTATTTTAAGGAATGCATACAAGGCAAGACATATGTCCAAACCCCATCCTACAGTGAAGTAGAAAAACAGGTTTGCATGGTTGTGGCGGCCCCACTGTGGGAAGGCGGTATACCGGATACGACAGTAGTCGGTGTTATTGTATTCGTTCCTGATGGAGAATATTTAAATAATATTATGAGGCAAATTGTAGTGGGTAAGAATGGCACTGCATTCATGGTTGATTCAACAGGAACTACAATTGCTGATATTGATTCCACTATTGTTGGAGTTGAAAATGGCATTGAATTAGGAAAGACGAATACAAAGCTCAAAAAATTTGGAAAAATTGTTGAAAAAATGGCAGCAGGCGAAAATGGAATTGGAACCTATCGATACAACGGTGTGATAAAAATTGTTGCATACTCTCCGGTTGAGAACAGCAATGGTTGGAGTATTGCGGTAGTTGCAGTCAGAAATAACTTTTTAGGTAAATTTTACATATCTCTATTGATTAGCCTGATATTGGTTATTGCATTTATTATATTTGGAAATTATGCAGGAAAAATTTATGGAAAAAAAATTGCACAGCCAATTATACAATGTGTTGAACGGCTAAAATTATTAGCACAAGGAGATTTAACCTCAGAAATACCGCAGGCAACAAGTAATGATGAAACACAAATATTACTTTTATCCTTAAAAAGCACTGTGGATAGTTTGAATCACATCATACAAGATATTGGTATTCAGCTTAATGAAATGTCAAACGGTAATTTTAAAATTGATATCAACGAAACCTATATAGGAGACTTTGCAACAATAAGTGAATCATTTAGAAAGATTGTTACAGCATTAAGTTCAGCGATGATAGAAATTGACGGAAATGCACAACGTGTTGCATTAGGAGCCAGTGATGTGGCAAAAGCATCGCAGGGTTTAGCAGAAGGCGCAACGGATCAGGCGAGCGCCATAGAAGAATTGACGGCAACGATAACTGAAATCTCCAATCGGACACAGGATAATGCAAAGCATACGGAAGAAGCAAAAGAATTGGTTGATAATATGAATGCGGAAATATCACAGAGCAATAATCAAATGCAACAGTCAATAGACGGAATGGGTAAAATTAAAGAGGCATCCAGTGAAATTGCCAATATTATAAAGAGTATTGAGGATATTGCGACACAAACTAATTTATTATCCTTAAATGCAGCTATTGAAGCTGCAAGAGCCGGAGAATCAGGAAGAGGGTTTGCTGTAGTTGCCCAACAAGTAAGAGCCTTAGCAGAACAGAGTGCGATGGCAGCAAAAAATACTGCTGTGCTGATTCAAAACTCCATTCAGGCAGTTGAGGAAGGAACAAAGCTAAATCAAATAGCTGCAAATTCTATGGATGAGGTAATTGGAAAGGCAAAGCAGGTGGATCATATTGTAACGGAGATAGCAGCCGCCTCATCTTCACAGGCAAACGCTGTATCGCAAATTACAGAAGGGATTAATCAAATAGCAAGTGTAGTTGAATCCAATTCGGCAACTGCACAGGAAAGTGCAGCGGCTAGTGAAGAACTATCAGGTGAATCAGCAATGCTTAAAAATTTAATTGATAAGTTCCAATTTTAAATAAATCAAGAAAAAACAAGACAATTCAAAGGGAAATAGTCTTGTTTTTTTCTGTTGAAATCATTAATAAATAAATTTTATAAAATAAAAACATGAAGTGCCCGTAAGAATAAATGTTAAAAAGGTCACTTCATGTTAATTAAGACAGTGTTAAGATAATTCATACTTTGGAGTAAGAAAATATTAATGTAAATGTAAAAAATGAATACAACAATAATTAAGAAAGCTTTGGTATAATTTTAAATAACAGTGTTGCTCTTAAATGAAATAGCTATTACATTTGGGAAAAGCAGTATTAGACAAGTCTAAGGAGATCAGAGTATGATTAGATGTTACAAATTGGTTGCAGTGCTGCTAGCAGCTGCTAATATAGGGCTTCTTATTCCACAAAGAATTTATGCAGTGGAATTAATTGAAGATCAAAACAACCAATTAGATGAAAACAATACAAGTGAGCAGGAGGCAAGTGGTGATTCAAATAATGACAAAGCTGATAGCAATCAAGATACAGGCAATTTGAATGAGTCAGAAAATATAGATCAAAAGTCAGATCGGGATTCATCTGATAAGAAGTTTGCAATAGAAACAGCGATTGCTTTTATAGAGACAGAGAAAGAAGCATCAGATTATGACTATGTTTATGAAAATGAATATGGTAATGAGTATACACTTGAAACATTTCATAGTGGTGTCTGTATTGCAAGTGAATTTACAACAGGAAACGGAATAAAACAATTAAAGGAAAAACAGGAATCTGTTAGTGAAAATAATAGTATAGAAGAAAAACTTGAAGCTGTTCGTGTGATAACAGCCTCAGATGATATTCATTATTCCCTTCAGATTTATGTGGATAATAGTAAAGGTGAAACGGACAAAGATTTTCAAATGCTTTTGGAAAATCCCATTACCGGAGAATTAAAGCAGCAAGGCTGCCATTTAATTTTGCTGCCGGAAATAATACTCCAAGAGGGCAGTAAATATATTATTTCACTAAGTCTTGAAGCAGACACAGATATTACTCTGGCTCAGTTTAGCAAGACAGACAAGGAAGAGAACACTAAGACAGAAGAAAGCAAAGATATAGAAGAAAGCAAAGATATAGAAGAAAGCAAAGATATAGAAGAAAGCAAAGATATAGAAGAAAGCAAAGATATAGAAGAAAGCAAAGTTACAGAAGAAAAAAGTGATTCTGAAACAACAGATGATTTGCAGGAGGAAGTAAACGGGGAAGCTTCTGCTTTAGTGGATAATAGTATAAAAGGAGAATGTTTAACTTTTTTAAAAAAATCTAACGATGCATCATGGGAAAAGTTGAATAATGTAGATTATGGGGTAAAAATTTATACGAAAGAACGATCAGGCAATAAAGTAGATATAAATAATGAAACACAAGAAATAGAAACGCAAGAAGTAGAAACGCAAGAAACACAAGAAACAGAAACGCAAGAAACACAAGAAACAGAAACGCAAGAAATGCAAGGAACGCAAGAAACACAAGAAACACAAGATAAGGAAGTATCTTCCCAAGAGAGTGAACAAAGCGTTGGGCATATTGCAGGTCAAGGTGATACACAAAATAACACTGATTTGGCAGCACAAAATAAAAAAGCAGAAAGTGCTAATAACAATGAGTTAATTACCCTATTAGATAAAGAAGCAGACAGTAAGGATGAGAAAGATAGCATTATTATGATTGCACATAGAGGAATGTCGTCGCTGGCTCCTGAAAATACAATTCCAGCTATGGAAATGGCGGGTTTGTATGGCTATCAGTCGGTAGAATTTGATGTGTATCAAACCAAAGACGGAAAATTTGTAATATCTCATGATTTGGATGTCAGCAGAATGACAAACGGTAAAGGTAAAATTACGAAATTAACACTGGAGCAGATTAAGAAGTTTAACATAGATAATGGGCAGGGGATTGAAAATTATAAGAATTTAAAAATTCCAACTCTAGAAGAGGTATTGGCATGCTGCAATGAGTACAACTTAATACCCTCTATTGAAATTAAAGATGTTAAAAATATAAAAGCTTTGTTAAAAATAGTGGACAAGTATGGATTTTTGCAAACGGCCAAGATAAGTAGTCAAAAGGAATCGGTTTTAAAGGCAGTTAGAAAAAACAATCAAAGCATCTCAACTAGTCTAATTAGCGATGGCGATGGATTCGAAGCAGTGAACAAAGCATTGCGGTTAAAATGTAATGGAATCAACCTTTATTATAAATCACTAAATGACGAAGTTGCCGCATATGCAAAAAAGAATAATCTAGAGATTATTGTATGGAATGTTAATCATCTTTCAGTTGAAGAACAATGTAGAAAATGGCAGGTTGATTACATTACCACAAATGGTATCACATATGGAAATAACGTTGACAATCTTGAGTTAGAAGATAGCATGGAAATTAATGAAAATTATAATAAAGTCAGAATAAATAATGGTCAGGCTGAAAAAGCAGCTTCAATTGAAGAGTGTCTGTCCAAAGAAAACACGTGGTTTGAAGAAGATAATGTAAGTACAGTAAATGTTGGAAAGAATTGTGCATGTCAATATGAACTTGTGAATGATAACATTGCAAAAGGACAAGTCATAATAGTTACGGCACAGGTAAATTCTATATCAGGAAATTATCCGTATTTTACAGCTAACCAGAATGACAGACAGATTGGAAAGACTGGATATTTAGATAGTACAACCGGATGGCAGACAGTATGTTTTACATATACTGCAACACAATCCATAAACCTTAGCGTTGTGTTTGGACTAAATGAAGGAGAGAATGGAATTTTTAGAATTAAAAACATCCAAGTTGTAAAATATGACAGATATCAGCCTATAGAACTTGTAATGAATGAGCCGGTGATAGAATTAACGACTGGAAACACCTTTGATTTGCAGGAGAATATTCAATCGTTGGACAAGAAAGTAATATTAAATTGGACATCCTCGAAAGAATCAATCGCAACCATTTCGGAAACCGGTTTGATTACAACAAAAAGGGTGGGTAAAGCAAAAATAGGTGTGACCACAGAAAATGGTAAAAGTTCTGAATGTATAGTGATTATAAAGCCAAATAAGATGCCTAAGGTAAAAGCTGTGAATCAAGGTGATAAATCAGTGAAACTGACATGGAGTAAAGTTTCTTACGTTTCAGGATATGAAATATATTGTAAAAAACCAGGTAATAAAGAATATAAGTTGGTTAAAAATATTAAAAAAAATTCAAAGACATCTGTAACTTTAAAAAATCTTAAGGTGGGAAAAAAGTATTATTACAAAATTAGAGCTTATGTGAAGATAGATGGAAAAAAATATTATGGTGATTTTTCGAATGTAAGAAAAATTTCTATATCAAAAACTTAAAGAAGAATTCAAAATGAAGCGGACTTATCGGACTTATCCGCTTTTTTTTCTGTAAAAATATTATTCTTTCTTTAGAAGCATTTGTAAAAATGCCTGACTGGCAATGGATAACGGCCTGCCATTATTAGTAATGGCACATATTTCACACGGTGGCATTTTCTCTGTTATATTTAACTCAAATACAGTATGGTCTAATAAGCTTTTTCGTGCAAATTCATAAGGAGCGAAGCCAACACCCAAATCATTTTTGACCATGGGAGTAATCAAGTCGGCAGTTGCAAGTTCAATATCCGGTTTTAACTCATAATGATAGTCAAGAAAATATTTATCCAGAAATTTTCTGGTAAAGGTTCCCGCTTCCATACAAATCAGAGGATAATCACATAATTCCCTTAAGGAAACAGATCGCCCCTTTAGTTCCATAAATGCATCCGATGCGATTGCAACATATCGAAAAGAAGCAAGCTTGTGAACGGTAAGTTCAGTATCCTTTTCGTCCGTAGCCATTACTAAAATAGCAACGTCCATTAAGCCGGATTTAAGAAATTCAATCGTAGATGGAGTATTATTGTTTGCAATCTGTAATTTTATTTTCGGATGTTTGAGGCGGAATTCCTTAAGATATGGAAGTAAATAATGATGCAGCGTTGTCTCACTTGCTCCTATATGAATCACGCCGTCCGACAGAGAATTCATTGCATTTATTAGATCTTCTGCTTTAAAAATATGTTCACATGCAATTGAGACATGTTCATATAAAAGCAATCCTTCCGGAGTAAGTGTGACTCCCTTTTGTGAACGCAAAAAAAGGATACACCCAAGCTCTGCTTCTAGTCCATGAATGCAGTGACTGACTGTAGGCTGTGTAAGAAACAGTGCCTTTGCAGCAGCAGTTATATTTTGATATTTGGCAACATAATAAAATATTTTATAGGAATCAAAGCTTGCGGACAAAATAATACCTCCTTGTATCGTGTACCCTCTGACGGTTATCTTGCTGAAAATATTGAGAACAGTATAGTTACATAGATGTTATCTATGTAATAGATTAATAATATGCATTGTATTTATTGAATTATAAGTAGTATAATACCAATCGGAGTAACTAGCAAGCTGCAAACGATGAATGTAATTAAGAACATAGTAATTGTGCAAGGAAAGCGATTAAAGTTGCTGTGAATAATAAAATACATAACAGGAGGAAATTATGATAAAGGATTTGACAGAAGGAAAACCACAGGAAGTGCTATGGAAATTTTCAATACCAATGTTTATTAGTGTAATTTTTCAACAGATTTATAATATAGCTGATAGTGTTGTTGCAGGCAAATTTGCAGGAGAAGATGCCCTTGCAGCAGTCGGAGCATCCTATCCAATCACTATGATATTTATGGCAATTGCAATTGGAAGTAATATAGGGTGTTCTATTGTAATTTCACAATTTTTTGGCGCCAAAAAATACAAAGAAGTAAAAACTGCAATTGCAACAACTGTGATTGCTTCCATTATATTAGCAATTGTACTTACATTCGCCGGCTTATTTGGAAGCAAAGCATTGATGCTTATGATAAACACACCTAAAAATATCTTTACAGACGGAGCATTATATCTTAGAATTTATATAGGAGGTTTTTTATTTCTATATTTATATAATATTGCAACAGGAATTTTTAATTCACTGGGGGATTCTAAGACTCCACTTTATTTCCTGATTGCATCTTCCATAGGTAATATATTTTTAGATTTACTATTTGTTATTCAGTTTCATTTAGGAGTTGCAGGAGTTGCATGGGCAACCTTTATTGCACAAGGAGTTGCATGTTTATTAGCACTCATTTCAGTCAAAAAGCGTGTTATGGCTATAAAAACTGAAGGGAAAACACAGATTTTTTCTTATGAAATGCTACGTAAAATTAGTTTGATTGCTATTCCTAGTATTTTACAGCAAAGTTTTATTTCAATAGGAAATATATTTATTCAAAGCCTCATTAATGGGTTAGGTTCCTCCGTTATAGCGGGATACTCTGCTGCTATTAAATTAAATACCTTTACCATAACAAGCTTTACAACACTGGGAAATGGTGTGTCAAGCTTTTGTGCCCAGAATATGGGAGCAGGTAAATATGATAGGGTAAAGGAGGGGTTTAAGGCGGGTATTAAAATGTCTATGCTTGTGGCATTCCCATTTTTTATTGCATATTTTATATTTTCAAATCAAATGCTTGGAATGTTTATGAATAGTGAAAGTATTACAGCATTAAAAGCCGGGAAACAATTTCTTATGATTGTGTCGCCGTTTTATTTTGTAATATCAATTAAATTAATAGCTGACGGTATACTTCGCGGAGCGGGTGCTATGAAAGTATTTATGATAGCTACTTTTTCTGATTTAATTATCAGAGTTGTATTGGCTTATATTCTTGCACCATATTTTGGCTCTGCCGGTATTTGGACATCCTGGCCAATTGGCTGGTTAATCGGAGCATTGCTTTCATTTGGTTTTTATATAAAAGGATCATGGAGAAAAGGTGTAAAAATTAACTAACTATACTATTAAATAAGAGTAGAAAGGTGATAAAGCATGAATTATAGAAAATTTGGGAATATCATAGATAAAATTTCAGCTTTGGGTTTTGGAGCAATGCGATTACCAGTAACGGGTGAGGACAAACATATTGATGAGGAAAGAGCTATTGAAATGATTCGCTATGCGATAGACCAGGGAGTGAATTATGTAGATACCGCATATCCTTATCATAATGGTGAAAGTGAAATTGTTGTGGGGAAAGCTTTGCAAGACGGGTATAGAAAAAAGACTTATATTGCAACAAAATGTCCAGTCTGGGCTATTCATCAGGAAGAAGATTTTGATAAAATCTTGGAAGAACAGTTAATGAAGCTACAGGTAGAAAAAATTGATTTTTATTTACTACACGCTCTGGATAAAGATCGTTTAGAGAATAAAATAAAAAAATATAATTTAATTGAACATATGGAAAAGGCGAGAGAAGCAGGTAAAATTAGTTATATAGGCTTTTCTTTTCATGATGAATTATCGGTATTTAAGGAAATCGTAGATTTTTATGATAAATGGGATTTTTGCCAAATTCAGTTTAATTATATTAATACAGACTATCAAGCGGGTTTAGAAGGGCTTGAATATGCAGCAAGTAAAGGACTTGGTGTTATTATAATGGAGCCGTTGCTGGGCGGAAAGCTGGCTAATCCATACGATAATGTGGCAGAGATTTTGTCTGATCAGAAAACACCTGTAGAATGGGCGTTGGATTTTGTATGGAATAGGCCTGAGGTTGCTTTATTGCTCAGTGGTATGAGTACCATGGAGCAGGTTAAGGATAATCTTTGCTATGCAGATCAAAGCAACGTTTCCATGCTTCAAGCGAAGGAGCTTGATATGTTAAAGGAAGCGAAAAAGGTATTTGATACCCAGGCTTTGGTTCGTTGTACAAAATGTGCTTATTGTTTGCCATGTCCTGTTGGTATCAATATACCGGAGCTGTTTGAGTTATATAATAAAAGTGCGGTGATTGGGATTGATCAGGCAAAGGAATTATACAACGGCATAAAAATAAAAGCAAATCAATGCAGGACATGTAAGCATTGTGAGATAGAATGTCCACAGCATATAGAAATAAGTCAGGTAATGAAAAAAATAAGTGCATCCTTTTAGAAAATACAAAGAATGAAATTGACTTTTAATGATATAAGTGTTATATTTTATATAGAATTGAATACGGATGAAAAAGGTGCCTAATGCATAATGTTTTATGTTGTTTAGGATAATAGGGAAATGGGTGCAAGTCCCATACGGTCCCGCCGCTGTAAAGATGGAGCTATGTTTACAAAAAGTCACTGCAATAATGTGGGAAGGCAAAATGTAGCATTGATATCTGAGTCAGAAGACCTGCCTTTTGATACGTGATTATAAAAGCTGCGGAGTACAGCATGTTATAATAGAGAAATAAAATTAAAGATCTTAGCGCTGCTTATTAAAAGCTGCTTAAGATATATTTTAAATCTATTTACAAATCACGTAGTAAAAAACGTGAATGTAGGTGGATTTTTTTTATTCTATAGAAAAACCAAGTTACAGTATTGTGAAAAAGGTATTAATTCTATAGAATAAAGGCACTACGCGTCTAAAAAATACACACTTCGAGGTAGAGGTATGTGCTTATAGGCTCGCTCAAGCACTTTCTTACTTATAAAATTGATGTAAATTATTATTAAGTGAAAGTGATCTTGTGCCAAAGGCCAATATATTTATATGATATCATTACTACAGGAGGGAAAAATGAAGAAGCAGGAAAAAATTGTTATTATGATTCTTACAGGAATGGCACTAGGCTTTGGTATGGTACCCACAGTTAATGCTATGCATATCATGGAGGGATATTTACAACCGGCTTATTGTATTGCCTGGGGGCTTATTTGTATTCCATTCCTGGCAGCTGGAATCTTTCGTATTAAAAAAGTGGTTAATGAGCACCGAAAAACACTGCTTATTTTAGCAATGGCAGGTGCTTATACTTTCGTATTATCTTCTTTAAAATTTCCAAGTGTAACAGGTTCTTCCAGTCACCCGACAGGTACTGGCTTAGGGGCTATGATATTTGGACCTTCAACAATGGCTGTCATTGGGTTGATTGTATTGTTATTTCAAGCTATTTTATTAGCACATGGAGGCTTGACAACACTAGGTGCGAATACATTTAGTATGGCAATTGCCGGACCAATAGTAAGTTTTATCATATATAAGATTGGTATGAAATTCAAATTGAATAAGCATGTCACCATTTTCTTGGCAACGGCTTTGGGAGATTTATTTACCTATTGTGTAACGAGTGTTCAGCTAGGGCTTGCGCACCCCAGCAGTACCAGCGGTGTAGGTGGTGCTGTATTGGAATTTCTAGGAATATTTGCATTGACTCAGATACCACTTGCTATCATTGAGGGCTTTTTGACGGTAGCCGTATTCATAGGCTTAGAAACTTATGCAAAACCAGAACTTTCTGAAATCGGTTTTTTACAGGAGGTAAAATAGTATGACAAAGAATACGAAAATTATTGTTATTTTGATTGCGGCATGCGTTTTATTGACAGTGATACCGTTTCTTGTATCTAAGAATGCGGATTTTGGAGGCGCTGATGATGCAGCAGGAGATGTAGTAGCTGAACTTGCGCCAGATTATAAGCCTTGGGCAACACCAATTGCAGAGATAATTTTAGGAGGAGAACTTCCAGGTGAGACGGAAAGCTTATTATTTTGTCTTCAAGCAGCGATTGGCTCAGGTATCTTATTTTATGGCTTTGGATATTTAGTGGCGAGAAAAAAATATTCTAAAGAAGGTTAATAATATAAATGCACATTCATTTTAATAAAAAACATAGAAAATATCACAAGCATGGGGGAAAGACACTGGACATTGATCAATATGCAGTACAATCAGGATTGGTAGATATGAATCCTGATTTAAAGCTGTTGACAGGGGTATTATCTCTTGTGCTATGTTTAATGTCTCCCAATGGAATTACGGCGATTGTTGTTGCTGTTTTCATGCTCTATATTACTTTATATCATGGAAAACTCAAAGCATTGCAATATTTTAATCTGATTCTCATCCCCCTGTTTTTTATTACGTTAAGTGGACTCGTTCTGCTAGTTGATTTTTCAAAGAAAAAATTTGGATTTTTCAATATCTCAATACTAGGCGGTTACTTAATTGTTACTCAAACCAGTATGAAAACCGCTTTTCTTGTAAGTACGAGGGCTCTATGCAGCATAACTTGTCTGTATATGATTAGTCTGTCGACACCTTTGTTTGAAATTATAGGGGTACTTCGAAAATATAAGGTGCCGGAAATTATAATTGAGTTAATGTATTTAATCTATCGTTTTATATTTATTTTATTAGAAGCCTATCATAATATGAAAACAGCGGCAGATACCAGACTTGGGTATTGTAATATAAAAAGATCCTATTATTCTTTTTTTGGAATCTGTTCTAATTTATTTGTCATTGCATTTCAAAAGGCTTCCAAAAGTTTTGATGCAATGGAGGCAAGAGGATATAATGGGAATCTTAAGTTTTTAGAAAAAGACAAGCCGGTTAAAAGGCTTCAGATTGTCTTTTTCTTATTTTATTGTTTCATAATGTTTATGATATTAGTACTGGAAAGGATAGGAATATGGCAGAAAATATTTTGAAAGTGGAAAATGGAACCTTTTCGTATGAAGAAAACAGATTTGCAATTCATAATGTTAACATGGAAATTAATGCAGGTGAAAAAATAGCTGTTATTGGGAATAATGGAGCCGGTAAATCTACCTTTTTTCTTGCATTAAATGGAGTGATTAAGTTGGATAGCGGAGACATCTACTTTCATAATGAAAAACTGGAATATAGAAGAAACAGTCTTTTAGAGTTACGTAAGAAAGTCGGAATTGTTTTTCAAAATCCAGATGAGCAGATGATTGCATCTACAGTTGAGGGAGAAATTTCTTTTGGATTATATAATGTTGGCTATCAAAAAGAAACGGTAAGAAAAAAAGTTGACGAAATAATGGAACGATTAGAGTTGAAAGAATATAGTACCAGACCTCCGCATTATTTAAGCGGGGGAGAAAAAAAACGTGTCAGCATAGCAGATATTATGGTAATGGAGCCTGAAATAATTTTATTTGATGAACCAACTGCGAGCCTTGATTGCAAAAATATTCAATTATTTAAGAAACAAGTTAATGAATTACATGAAAAAGGAGTTACTTTGTTAATATCTACGCATGACATGAATTTTGTTTGGGAATGGGCGGATCGTGTGATTGTTTTTTCAAATGGTACCATCATTGCGGATGATAAAGCAGAAAATATTTTCTCAAAAGAGGATATCGTAGAACAGGCTGCACTTCAAAAACCAATTTTATTTGATTTTGGCATAAAGAGCATCAGCATTTGACTAAAAATAATTTAAGAAAAGAAAATAAATAAAAATTTTTTGCTATTCCCTTTTGTAGAATACGAAAAAAATGTCACTTTTGTTAGAATACGAAAAATGTTGATTCCTAAGGAAAATTGCGCTATAATAACGATAATTATTATTAAATAAAAGGAGTAATGCATATGAAAGGAACAGTAGTATCAACGTGGGTACAGTCTGGACGGCAGCTGTTTGGCGATAAAGTAGTAAATGATGCTCTGATTGGCAATGGATTGTCGAGTGATTATATTTTTTCTCCTTTAGAGGATGTTAAAGATGAAATTGCTAAAGGAATTGTATTAAAAATAGGAAGTTATGTAGGAAAAGACAGTAAAGAAATCTGGAAAACCATGGGTGAGGAGAATATAAAAACCTTTAGTACGAATTATCCAGGATTTTTTAGACATGATACAGCATATCAGTTTTTGAAATCAATGAATGACGTTCATGTGATTGTTGTAAAACGTATTAAGGGTGCAGTACCGCCCATTCTAGATATTACACCGATATCAGCAAAAGAGGTTATTTTTACCTACCGTTCAAAGAGAGCTATGGGAGATTACTTAGCAGGTCTAATCAGTGGTGTGTCCAAATATTTTCATGAAGAGATTAAAGTTGATTTTGTTAGTCAAAAAGATGGTGAGCTTCAGCTAAAATTAACCTTTGAAAAAGAAATACAAACAAAAAAGAAATTTAGATGGAATCTTTTATTTTCTTTTGGCATAATTACGGATGTTTCTGTTAAGGCAGCGTTGCTAAACACACTAATTGTCTTAATCATTACCTTGATTATGCCAATTAGTACGATATATTCGCTCATTATAAGTGGGGTCACTTTTGTTGCTGCATTTTTTACATCAAAATTATTTAATCGTCCAATTGAATTGATTTTTGAAGAAATTAAGAAATTAAGAAATCGAAATTATGCAGAACCTGTTATTTTGAAATCAAAAGATAAGTATGAAATATTTATGGATGAATTAAATGAATTAAAAATAGAGGTTCAGAAAGACTTTATTGGATTTAATGCAATTGTAGATGAAATGAACACGTTTAATTCAGCAATAGAAAATATTGCAAATACAATGCAAAGCGCATCTAATGATATTACAGACGTTTTGGATGAGGTAGCTGTAGCTGCAACCAACCAGGCGGAGGATACAGGTAAAGCAATTGTTGTGTTAAGTGAAAGTATTGAAAATGTAACTCAGATATCCAATGACAGTCAGGAGAATAAAGATAAGATTGAAGATGCTGTAGTAGGAATAGAAGAAAGTTTTCATAATGTGAAGTTGACTGCTACCGAGATTGATTCAGTTTTACATAAGTTTAGCGAAATTAGAAGAAGCGGTAATGAGTTAAAGGATAATGCTACTAATATTACGAAAATTGTATCAATTGTTTCGGCTATTGCACATCAAATTAACTTGCTTGCATTAAATGCTTCCATAGAGGCGGCAAGAGCTGGTGAATCAGGTAAAGGCTTTGCAGTAGTAGCAGAAGAAGTTAAAAAGCTATCGGAGGAGACGAACCAGGCAGTAGAACAAATTAATAGCAGCCTGACTAATTTCATAACAAGCATTAGTAATGTGGTAGAAGCAATTGATGTTCAATATGTGGTATTAGAGCAACAAAATACTAAGCTTACTGATGCAGTAGGAACTTCTAAACTGTCAAATGACAGATTAAAGTCTGTATCCGAATTAATGATACAAACCTCGCATAATTTAAAGATAGAGGCTGATAATATTACAAAGGTATTTGATGGTATTCAAAACCTAGCAGCTATAGCAGAAGAAAATTCGGCGGCAACCGAAGAGGCCAGTTCAAATGTAGCAATTTATGTAGATCAGATTACAGAGCTTACTAAGCAAATCGTAGTTTTTGATAAAATGATAAAGAATTTTCAGGAAGATTTAAGTAAATACCGGGTTTAACAAAAAAGGAAGTTCCTCACTTTAAGAAGTGGGGAACTTCCTTTTTTGTAGGCATCTAAGTTTTCTACGAAATACTATGAAGTAAAAAGGCTTATACTCTCTTTGATACAGGAATGATAACAAATATCAACTGTTTGTAATAAAAAAATAAAAATATAAGATAGGGTTTGAAAAAAGTTTAGTCTTGTATTATAATTTAGTTATAAATAAAATAATTTACAATATAATAAAATTAGAATACTTAATATGAAATAATTAGGAGGGTATTATGGCAAATCTATATATTAATGAGAACAAGAAGCTAGGGCATATTAATCCTGAACTATATGGTCATTTTGCAGAACATTTGGGAAGGTGCATTTATGGAGGTATTTATGTTGGAGAAAATTCAAGCATACCGAATACAAATGAGATAAGAAAGGATGTAGTAGCTGCTTTAAAAGGAATTAAAATTCCTGTACTGCGTTGGCCTGGAGGCTGTTTTGCAGACGAGTATCATTGGAAAGATGGAATCGGAGCAAAGGAAAGCAGAAAAAAAATGATTAATACTCATTGGGGCGGAGTCGTTGAAGATAACAGTTTTGGTACGCATGAATTTTTGGAATTGTGTGAACAGTTGGATTGTAAAGCATATATTAATGGTAATATGGGTAGCGGAACCGTTTCAGAAATGTCTGAATGGGTAGAATATATTACCTTTGAAGGGGTATCCCCAATGGCTGATTTAAGAAAGGCAAATGGACACGAGAAGCCTTGGAAAATTGATTATTTCGGTGTTGGTAATGAAAATTGGGGTTGTGGAGGTAATATGCGTCCACAATATTATGCTGATGAATACAGAAGATACCAGACATATATTAGAAATTATAAGTCCAATGAGAAAATTTCTAAGATTTGCTGCGGGGCTAATGCAGATGATTATGACTGGACAGAAAAGGTTTTAAAGACTACATTTGACCATGCACCAGCAAATATACACGGATTTATGGATGGTTTATCTTTACATTATTATACCCTGCCAAATAACTGGGAGAACAAGGGGCAAGCGACCAAATTTAATAAAGATGTATGGTACAAGACTTTACATAAGGCGTTATTTATGGAAACCTTAATTAATAGGCACAGTTTGGTTATGGATCAATATGACCCAGATAAGCTAATAGGTATGATTGTGGATGAATGGGGCTGTTGGTACGATGTAGAGCCTGGTACGAATCCAGGATTTTTGTATCAGCAAAATACAATGAGAGATGCATTGGTGGCTGGTTTAACCCTTAATATATTTAACAAGCATTGCGATCGTGTGAAAATGGCTAATATTGCGCAGATGATTAACGTATTACAGGCGGTTATCCTTACCGAAGGTGAAAAAATGATTCTTACACCAACTTATCATGTATTTGATATGTATCAATGCCATCAGAATGCAGAGCTTGTGGACAGCTACATCGATGCTACATTTATAGGTATGGATAATGAGAACCAGGTGCCTAATTTACAAGAGTCTGTGTCCATGAATAAAGATGGAAGCATTAATATTACGATTAATAACCTTTCGGCGGACGAAGCTTATGAGGTTCAAACGATATTTACTCAAAAGCAGATAAAGAGTGCTACAGCCTGGATACTCACCAATGAAATGACAGCACATAATACATTTCAAAATACTGAAAAGGTGCATATTGAGAAGTTTGATGAGATAGAAACGAATGGAAAGGAATTAAAATTTAAAATTTTGCCATGCAGTGTTATGAAAATCACGATTATTTAAGGCTTAGTTAGACATTCATTATAAAAAAACAGTGAAATCTATTAAAATTAAAATATTTTAATACAATTCATAAAAAATGTATTAAAATAGAATAATACGATGTAGGTATAGATTACGTAGCTGATAATGTATAGAAATGAGTGCCTGTAATGGTCTGATGAGGGGAGGCTGCATGTTGGAACGCTTAAAGAAAATGCTAATAGTGGATGATGTAAGCTTAAATCGTGCTATTTTAAGTGATACTTTCATGAATGAGTATGATGTTTTACAAGCAAAAAACGGAATTGAAGCCATGGATATAATCAAAAGGTATAAGGATGAAATAATTATCGTCCTGTTAGATTTACTAATGCCGCTTAAAAGTGGTTATGAGGTATTAAAAGAAATCAAAAGGGATCATGATTTAAACCATATATCAGTTATTGTATCTACAGCACACAATGATGTTGAAAGTGAACTAAATGCATTGCAGCTTGGAGCAGATGATTTTGTCAACCAACCCATTGTTCCCGAAGTGATTAAATTTAGAGTAAACAATATTGTTTCAAAAAAAGAATTAGAATTATTAAGGGAAAAAAATCGAATCTTAGAAATAAATCGGAGAAATGAAGAAATTTACAGATCTATAGTTGAACAAGTAGAGATTATTGTTTTTGAGTGGACACCAGAAAACGGAATTGAATACATGATAGAAGGCAATATGCAATTTGTATTTACAGACCGTGTGTTTTTAATAAGTAATAAGCAGATGACATATAATGTACTGGAAATATATAAGGAGGATGAGTTAAAGCTTGTTGATTTTATAAACAAATTGAAAACTGGAAATAAGGTAAATGAAGTAATAATACGATTAAAGAAAGAGTCGGGTACATTTGTATGGTGTCGTATATTGACAAACAGCTTTTATGATGACCAGAATCAATTAATCAGGGTGATAGGAACTATCAATAATATTGATGAGCAGGTAAAGGCTCAAAATGAACTGGTGTATAGAGCAGAGCATGACGATATTGTGGATTGTTATAATCGTAGAACGTTTCATACAAAAGTAGAAGAATTATTTTTAAATTATCCAAATAATAAGTTTGCTATTATAACCATGAATGTTAAGAAATTTAAAGTGATTAATGATGTCTACGGTACTCAGACTGGTAATCAGGTTTTAAAAAAGATTGCTGATATTATAAAACAAAGTATGGGTTTATATGACTTGTGCAGTCGAAATCATAGTGATATATTTAGTATTTGTATGATGTATCATAATGATGATCAGATATTAGACATGATACATAATATAGAGATGCAGGCTAAAAGGAAGCTTTTTAAATACAAGATTGAATTTTCTTTTGGAATTTGTCCTGTAGAACATTTGGAAACACCGATCAATAAGCTTTCAGATATGGCGACTTTTGCACTATTTACTATAAAGGATAGTATTTTGACAAATGTTGCTTTCTATGATTCTAAAATAAGAAAGCAAGAAAATGAAGTAAGGGAAATGGAGGATGAGATGGAGGATGCCCTTTTGAATGGCGAATTTGTTGTATATCTTCAGCCAAAGCATAACATTTCCACCGGAGCTATCATAGGAGCAGAATCGCTTGTAAGATGGAATCATCCTCAAAAAGGGCTGATCCTTCCAAATAAATTCATTCCGCTATTTGAAAATAATGGTTTTATTGTTAAATTAGATGAGTATGTCTGGGATGAAACCTGTAAATTAATGAGAAAATGGATGGATAAGGGAGGTAGAGAAATTCCAGTTTCTGTAAATGTTTCTCGTATGCATATATACGATAGTGAATTGTGTAGTAAGCTTTTGAATATAACAAAAAAATATAATGTGAGAAATGAGCTCTTAGAACTGGAACTGACCGAAAGCATCTTTATAGAGAATACTTCGGTTTTATTTGAAATAATGAATCAGATTATGAATCAAGGATTTCGATTTTCTCTTGATGATTTTGGAACAGGATATTCTTCTTTAAGTATATTAAAAGATGTGCCAATCAGCGAGATAAAACTAGATCGTGAATTCTTTAATGAGCCAGGCAGCAGGACAGACAGTAAAATAATTATAAAACATATCATTGAGATGTCGAATGCACTTGGTATTACAGTAGTAGCAGAAGGGGTAGAAACGAAAAAAATTTCAGAAGAATTACTTGAAATGGGTTGTTCTATTGCACAAGGATTTTATTTTTCAAAGCCTATGCCAGCAAAAGAGTTTGAAAAGCTGTTATTTCATTAAAATATCTTAACAAATTATCCCAAAACCATTGACAATATATTTGTCCGGGTAATATAATAACAAAGACGTTGAATTTAAGATAACAAAGAAAGAGAGGTAAAAATATGAATCATTTAATTTTAACACAATATGAAGTTTACAATTTAACAGTTTTAAATGAATGTAAGATTACCTCTATAGTACTGCATTAAATACGAATTAACATATAATTATGTTAATGAAAATTAGTGTAAATATTAGGTCACGGCATCTTGCTGTGATCTTTTTTGCTGTATAATGGGAAATGATTAGAATTTCCTTTTATATGAGAACATCCATATAAGATGAGCAAATAGTAGATATGAAGTACTTTAGAGGGAGTTTTTGAAAGGGGAAAACAATGAAAAAAATATCACAATATGTATTGGACAATTGGTATTTCTATGCATTTGCCATTCTATGCATGGTGCTTCAGGTTGGACTTGATATGCTTTCACCACAAATTACGAAGAAAATTATAGATGATGTAATCGGAAACGGACAAATTGAGTTGCTTACAAAATTACTTGTTATGATATTCATGATAGGTGTAGGTAGATGTATCTTTGGTTATTTAAAAGAGTTTATATTTGATATGATAAGTGCAAAAGTGGCAGAAGATATGAGAAAAAGATTGTTTCAACATATACAAAGTCTGTCAATTGGTTTCTTTAACGAAACAAATACCGGAGAAATAATGGCACGAGTGAAAGATGATATAGACAAAATCTGGTCGGCACTTGGATATATCAGTATGCTGATCATTGAAGTTACAATACATACAACAATAATTCTGTTTTGCATGTTTCAATTAAATTTTAAGTTATTTATGATACCAGTGATTGCAATGCCAATCGTAGGTTTTCTAGCTATTAAAATGGAAAATAAATTAGGAGGAATCTATGAGGCGATTAGTGAGGAAAACGCGGTTTTGAACACAGTTGCACAGGAAAATCTGGCAGGGGTGCGAACGGTAAAAGCTTTTGCAAGAGAAAAATTTGAAATTAGTAAGTTCTTATCACATAACAAAAGATATTATAAATTGAATATGAAGCAGTCTAAGGTGCTGGTTAAATATCAGCCTATGTTTCAATTCATTACGAAGCTTCTTCCGATTGTTGCAATTGTGTATGGAGGAACACTTGTTATAAAAGGTGAAATCACACTTGGAACGCTTGGCGCAGCCGTAGAATATTGCAGTAATATAGTGTGGCCAATGGAAATGCTTGGCTGGCTGTTTAATGATTTGGCATCTGCAATTGCTTCCAATAATAAAATTAAAAAAATATATAATGAAAAGCCACAAATAATTGAAATACCTGTTCCTATTATATTAGGAGAGGTTAAAGGAAATATCAAATTCGACAATGTTTCTTTAAAACTTGATAATAAATATATTCTGAAAGATATTTCATTTGAAGTGCAGGCAGGAAAGACAATTGGAATTATGGGTGCAACAGGAACTGGTAAGACATCTATTATTAATTTACTTCAGCGTTTTTTTGATGCAACAAAGGGAAGAATACTTCTTGATGGTATAGATATAAGAAAGCTTAGCCTACAGGAACTTCGCAAGAACATTGCATTAGTGATGCAGGATATTTTTCTATTTTCAGATACTATTAATTCAAATGTAAAACTAGGTAAAAGCAGTGTTGTACGAAATGAAGAAGTAAAGGAAGCTCTTAAAGAAGCACATGCAACTGGATTTATTGAGAAAATGGAAAATCAATATGAAACTTTAATAGGTGAACGTGGAGTAGGATTATCAGGTGGGCAAAAGCAAAGAATAAGTATTGCAAGAGCTATTGCAAAGCAAATGCCCATTTTAGTTTTAGATGATTCAACCTCTGCTCTTGATATGGAGACAGAATACATGATTCAAAACAATTTAAAAGAGTTTACAGATATTACAAAAATAATTATTGCGCATCGAATTTCAGCAGTAAGAAATGCAGATGAAATTATTATTTTAGAAAAAGGTAAAATAGCTGAACGGGGAAAACATGAAGAGTTGTTAGCACTTAAAGGCTTATATTATGAGACATATCATGCACAATATGGTGAAAAGCTTCGTGCATAGAGGGAGGTCTGTATGGCGATTAATACAGTAAAAGAAGATGAAAATCTGGAGACTGGATCCAGAAAAGCAACATTGCTCAGATTATTTCGATATCTGCTTGCATACAAGAAAAAAATCACTTTCGTTTTATTAATTATGTTTTGCTGTGTAACCATTACTTTAATAAATCCGCTTATCATCGAAAAGGCAATAGATGTCTATATTAAAAACAAAGATAGAAATGGACTTTTGCAATTGGGAACTTTTGCAGCCATTATTAACATAATGTTGGTCTTATTTATTAAACTGAGGATGTACATTATGGCTGAAGTCTCAAATAAGGTTTTGCTGACCATCAGAGAAGAATTATATTCACATATTCAGACCTTAAGCTTTCACTTTTTTGACAGCAGACCGACTGGAAAAATATTAGCAAGAATCATAGGAGATGTTAACTCTCTTAAGGAGGTACTTTCTAATAGTGTTACCACACTGATTCCGGATTTTATCACCATTTCTTCAGTAGTTATCATTATGTTTATTAAGAATTGGAGATTGGCTCTTGCAGCATTGAGCAGCTTGCCCTTAATGATTATAGGGGTTTGGGTGATACAAAAAAAGGCTCATACCAGATGGCAGATATTTCGCAAAAAAGGTTCTAATGTAAATGCATTTGTTCACGAGGATATATCAGGAATGTATATTATACAAAGTTTTGGAGCGGAAGAGGAAACGCAAGAAAACTTTGAACAACTGCTAGGAGAGTATAGAGAATCCTTTATTGATGCTGTTAAGTTTGCGGATGCATTTGGTTCTGTTATTGATTTCTGCTGGGGAATTGGCACATTGGCATTGTATTATGTAGGAGTAAAAATGATAGGAAGTGATAGGGTTGCAGTAGGAACATTGATAGCTTTTGGAACTTACATATCAATGTTTTGGCACCCTGTATTAAACTTAAGTAATTTCTATAATCAGCTAATTACCAATATTGCTGGAGCTGAACGAATTTTTGAAATAATGGATACAAAAGCTGACATTACGGATGACAGTGATGTAATGAATCTTCCACCAATCAAAGGAGAGGTAGAATTTAAAAAGGTTTCGTTTGAATATGATGAAAACAGTAAGGTACTTGAAAATGTCAGTTTTTGCGTAAAGACAGGTGAAACAATTGCACTGGTTGGACCGACAGGAGCAGGTAAATCTACAATTGTAAATCTTATCAGCAGATTTTATGATATACAAAAGGGTATCATCACAGTAGATGGATATGACGTAAAAAAGATTTCAATAGAAAGTCTTAGAAATCAGATGGGAATTATGACGCAGGACAATTTTCTGTTCTCAGGCTCGGTAAAGGACAACATCAGATATGGAAAGTTGGATGCAACGGAGGAAGAAGTAATTAAGGCTGCAAAAGCAGTGAATGCACATGAGTTCATTATGGAGATGGAAAATGGTTATGATACGATATTAAAGGAAAGAGGAGCTGGCTTATCGGTTGGTCAAAAGCAATTACTTGCCTTTGCAAGAACAATGATATCAGAGCCAAAGATATTAATCCTAGATGAAGCTACCTCAAGCATTGATACCCACACGGAGCTGTTAGTACAAGAAGGCATCGAAACACTGCTAAAAGGAAGAACCTCTTTTGTGATTGCACACAGACTCTCAACCATACAAAATGCGGATCGAATTTTTGTAATTGATAATGGTGGGATTATGGAACAGGGAAGTGAAAAGGAATTATTGGAACAAAAAGGTGTATATTACGAGCTGTACATGGCTCAATTTGCGAATGCAGTGTAATATAGGAACCAGATAGAAAGAAATTAATATATTAAGGATAGGATTTTATTTTATCAATAAATCTAAAAATGTTCTCAATAAGTGATTGACAAATACTTTTATTTCAATTATAATTCATGACATTGGACATAAAAAGGTCTAAATTAAAAACAAGTTTTATGCTTTGATAAGGGAGTAGTTGGCACAAGTGTGTAGTAAAATCAACATGATGATAGAACACTATCTGGTTTTACTTTAAATAATGAGACTTATCTGTGGTTATTCCACAGGTGGGTCTTTTTTTATTTCATTTCATAGGAAAGACCTTGTTGTTAACGTATAAAAGTTTTGATTCCTATGAAATAAAAACACAATGCGCACGAATGCAAGTGGAAAATGTCACTGCGTAACAGCATTCGGCGCGGCAAAGCGGTCAAATCCGCTTTGTACTGTAATGCTTTTGCATTAGGGTAGGATGAAAAGGAGAATAGAAATGAGTTTAATTGAATTATTTGTTTTAGCAGTGGGATTATCAATGGATGCTTTTGCAGTAGCTATATGTAAGGGTTTAGCAATGAAAAAAATCAGTTTTAAAAAAGCTTTGACAGTGGGGTTGTATTTTGGTATTTTTCAGGCGGTAATGCCTCTGGCAGGTTATTTATTGGGAATCCGGTTTCAAAGTAAAATCACAGCAATTGATCATTGGATTACATTTGTTTTACTTGGAATAATTGGAGCAAATATGGTAAAAGAAGCTATGAATCAGGAAAGTGAAGAGGCAGACGATTCTTTATGTTTTAAAAATATGTTTGTACTTGCAATAGCAACAAGTATTGATGCATTAGCAGTTGGAGTTACCTTTGCCTTTTTACAGGTAGATATTGTATCTGCTGTAAGCTTTATCGGATTAGTGACCTTTACACTTTCTGTAATTGGCGTGAAAATAGGAAATGTATTTGGTACAAAATACAAAGCAAAAGCAGAGTTGACAGGTGGAATTATACTCATTTTGATGGGATTTAAGATTCTTTTTGAGCACTTAGGTATTTTGGGATAACAAATAAGGAGAAATGAGTTTTTTTGTAAGAATAATTATTAAAATTTTATAAATATTTAAAAAAATCACTTGAAATACCATAAAATTATTTACATGTTCTATGAAAAAAGTTAATATTGATATATCTATTAACAAATTGATAAAACATGAATGTGGGGGAGTACAGGTTGGAAAGATTAAATCACATATCAGGTTTGGATACTTTAATTTCTGATAATTTACAAAATTGTACAACTAATATTTTGCAATGTCTTAGAATGTGCGATTTTAACAATAACAATAATGAGATGATAAAAATACTTGATAATAATGATTACTGGGGATTAATGGGTAGATATTTAGAGAAAGGCTTTCCTTTACAGTTTATTGATTTACAGTTATTGAATTTTTTAGGGTATACAAGCAAGGAATTTTTACAGGAAACAAATGGATTGGCTATTAATATAATTCATGAAGCAGATCGGGAACGTGTTGAAAAAACCATTTATGACCAAATTCAATTAAATCACAAATATGAGATAAAATACAGAATCATGAAAAAAAACAAAGATTATATTTGGGTTATAGATAAGGGGAAATCTGCAATTTCAGCAGAGGGAAAACACATAGTATCGAGTGTTTTAGTAGATCAGGCCAATCATTTGATGGCATTTAAAAAACTTCTGCAAGATAAAAAATTATGCGAACAGGTGGAAAGCCAGTCTAGATTTTTGCAGTCAATTTATCAAACCATACCTAGTGGAGTTGTTCAATATATAGAAGAGGATGGAATGAGGATATTAAATGCAAATGATGCTACTTTTGAGTTGTTTGGATATACAAGAGAGGAGTTTGCTAAAGAATTTCAAAATCGTATTGTACATATTATACATAAAGACGATTATGCATATATGAATCATACAATGAAAAGTATTCAACTCAATAAAACCAAAAAAGTAGAATACAGAATTATTACAAAGGGAAATAAAATAAAATGGATACATGCCGAGGCAAGCCGTTTGCTAAATGAGGATCAACTTGAAATTATACAGGTTGTGTATATTGATATCAGTGAGTTTAAAATTAAAGAATTAGAAAAAAGAATAAAAAATGCAATTGATAAGGATGCATTAACAAATTTTTACAGTAACAAATATGGTCAAAATTTAATACGCCAATATCTCAAAGAAAAAAGTGATGGGGAAGAATGTGTTTTATTTGTTCTTGATATGGATAATTTTGCATTGATTAATGATACATATGGAGTAATGTTTGGCAACACATTATTAAAAGAGGTAACCGAAATTATTCGAAAGGTAACAAAGCCTGAAGATATTTTGGTTCGTTTCGGAGGAGACGAAATATTAATTTTTCTTACGAACACCAATAGAAAGCAAAGTTTCGCTGTCGCGGATACATTATGTGAAAGTGTTAAAAAGATTTATTGCGGAGAAAATAAGGACATTAAAATGTCTTGCAGTATTGGTATAGCTGGAACAAAGCAGACTAGTGATTATGAAGAATTGCATAATAACGCAATCATGGCATTAGAATATGCAAAGCAGGTAAATATGGGGAAATACAGTTGCTACTACGATACGATGAGTATTGTGAATAAGGAAACAAAGGAAGAATATCTAAGTAAGCACTTAGTGCATGAAATCAAAGAAAATAGTAATGATATGGAACAAGATATTATTACATTTGCATTTGCTCTACTGGAAAAAACAAAAGATTTGCCAAGTGGTATTAATTTGCTGCTTTCGAGAATTGGAAAGCTCTATCATCTTGACAGGGTATCGGTAACTGAAATAGATGTAGATTACCTGAGCCTGCAATATACTTACCAATGGTCTGACGATGAATACTATTCAACAATAGGAAACACCTATTATTTAAGCAAGGAAATGTATTCACAGTTTGAAAGCATGTATGACAGTACTAACACAGGTGAGACAAAGAATGGTCTGTATAGTTTAAAATCGTGTATTCATAGTCCAATATATGAAAAAGGTATTTACCGAGGTTCTGTATGTTTTGAAAAGAATGCTGATGATTTTATTTGGTCGGAGGATATGAAGCGCCTATTAAAAGAGATTTCTAAAGTAATATCAACCTATACTTTAAAAATAAAAGCAGATAGTGTAAGTCAGGCAAAAACGGATTTTCTTTCCCGAATGTCTCATGAAATCAGAACTCCTATGAATGCTATTACTGGTATGACAAGCATTGCAAAAAGTGTAATTGAGGATAGGTCGAAGGTTGAAGAATGTTTGAATAAAATTGACTATTCAACTAAATATTTAATTTCACTTGTAAACGATATTTTGGATATGTCTAAAATAGAGAGTGGTAAAATGGTTATTTTAAATCAGAGCTTTGATTTGAAGAAATTGGTAGAAGAAATAGAAGTAATTATGCAGTCTCAGGTTGATGCAAAAAAAATTCATTTTACTATTGAAGAAAAGTATGATAACAGTATTCTAATAGGAGATGAGTTAAGACTCAGCCAAGTGTTAATTAATATTTTAGGCAACGCTGTAAAATTTACCGAAGAAAGAGGTTATATATTATTTAGAATTGAACAGCTAGTGCAGGAAGAAGATAGCGCTGTGATACGATTTAGTGTGAAAGATTCAGGCATTGGAATTAGCAAAGAGAATGTAAAACGTATTTTTAATTCCTTTGAACAGGCTGACAGTAATATTGCAAAGGAATATGGAGGAACTGGATTGGGCTTATCTATATCAAGTAATCTGGTACGTAAGATGGGAGGAAATCTTGAGGTTAAGAGTAAATACAAAAGTGGCTCAGAATTCTTTTTTACCATTAACTTTAGTCTTGGAAATACTGAAGATATCAATAAAAAGGAAAATAGTACAAATGAAGAAGAGGAGACTTTTGATTTTGGAGGTAAGCGTGTTTTAGTGGTTGAAGATAATAGCTTAAATATGGAAATTGAAAAGTCTTTATTAGAGATGACGGGCTGTATTGTGGAAGAAGCTAAAAATGGACAGGAGGCAGTAGAAAGCTTTAAAAAAAATCCTGTTAAATATTATGATCTTATCCTAATGGATATTCGGATGCCTGTTATGAATGGATTAGAGGCTACGAAGCTGATTCGCACTTCAGAGAAAGAGGATGCAAGAACCGTTCCGATTATAGCTACAACGGCAAATGCATTTGATGAAGACACTAAAAAGTCTATGGACAGTGGAATGGATGGACATATTAGTAAGCCGATAGAAATCAAATACCTATACGAAATGGTGAACAAAGCAATTAAATGCAGAAATAGCGCAGAAGAGAATAAGACAGGATAATGGGAGCAATATGAAGCCAATAAAAAGTACGGTTTTAGAGGAAAAGATATATCAAGAATATGATAAAAATCTTAGAAATTGGGGTATGCCATATGAGGAAACAATCGTAATAAATAAATTTGGGAACACACATGTCATATTGGCAGGAGATAAACAAAGCATGCCACTGATTATGCTACACGACGCATCAGCCAACTCTTCCATCATGTGGTCTGCTAATATTACTGAGCTTAGTAAAGAATATTATTGTGTTTTAATTGATATACTGGGAAGCCCTGGAAAGAGTATTCCCGGAAAGAGATATTTTAATGATTTGAATCACCATGCATGGCTGGACTCTGTTTTAATGGAGCTTAATATTGAAAAGTGTTATGCGATAGGTGTTGGGATGGGGGCAGATATCCTGCTTAATTATATGGTATATAATCCGGATATTATAAAAGCAGTTAGTATAGAAGGAGGATTGAAGTTAAACAGATTTAATACCATTCTTCCTTTCTTTGGTTTTGAAAGTAGAATTTCTTCCAAAGAATTTCTTTTGAAGAAATTAATAAGACATGTTAAAACAGATCAAAATGTTGTTAGCCGGCAAAGGGAAATTTTCTTTCATTTCTTGCTATTGTCGAAAGCGTATAATCCCTGCATCATGAAATACCACAGGTTAGAAAATTATAAGATATTTGAGCTTAAACAACTTAAGGATAAAATCTTATTTTTATTTGGAGAAAGAGGAATTGATGATAATCTGGAGTTAATCAATCAGGTAATTCAGAGTGGATTTAATTATACCATTGTAGAGGATGCTGGTCATATGTTATTGCTTGAAAAGCCTGAAATAATCAACTCTTATCTGAATCAGTTTTTTGATAAGGTATAGGCAGCTTTGTACTTTACGAAAGGATAAAAAGGCTATGGATAAAAAGAATTTTAAATCTTATAGAATAAAAGTAACAAATGCTAACATTTTAATTGTAGATGATAATGATATTAATTTGCAAATCTTGTCTACAATATTATCATATTATGGGATCAAAGTTACTACAGCTATAAGTGGTTTTGATTGCTTAGCAATTATAAAAGAGGCTAAAATAAAATTTGATTTAATTTTTATGGATCAAATAATGCCTGAAATGGACGGCTATGAAACTTTAAGAAAAATAAGAAAGCTTCCAGATACTTATTGTAAAAAACTACCGGTGATAGCTTTGTCAGCAAATGATGATAAAGATGCAAAGAAGATATTTATAGAACAAGGTTTTAGTGATTATATGAGAAAGCCCATTGATCGAAATCTATTAAATAATTGTTTATTAAAGTATATTTCCGGTGATAAAGTTAGTATGGAAGAAGTAGATGATATAAATGCATATCCGATTTATACCTTTCAAGTAAAGGGGATTGATACAAAGCTTGGACTACAATATTCTAACTGGGATATAGATTGCTATGTAAATATTTTAAAAAGTGTATGCAAGGAAGCCAAAGAATGTAAGCAACAAATCAATGACTTTAAGGAAAAGAAAGATTGGAAAAGATATGCGATTATAGCGCACGGATTAAAGGGAGTAGCAGCAGGCATAGGGGCTGATTATTTTTCCTTAAGAGCCAAGCGGCATGAGCTGGCGGCACAAAAAAAAGATATTCAATTTATTAATTGTGATTTTCAAGAATTCGTAAAAGATTACGATACATTAGTTTATAATATTCAAAGTGTAATTATGAGGGAAAAATGGAATGAAAAGCCTCTCACTCATATTAATAAGACACTTCAAATGGTAGAAGTAATGGAAATAATTGAGCTTATTGATAATTACGACAAGGATATGGCATTGGATAAGCTTCACATATTGAAACGATATCAATTAACAACTCAACAAGAACAATATATCCATGAGGCTACAGAATTGCTGGAAGAATTAGAGTATGAGAAAGCAAGCAGTATACTGCACTCGTTATTAGGTGAGGAAGAAAATATTTAATTTAAAGGCGGGTATAAATTATTGCTTGACAAGCTACGGTATTATTGTATACAATAATACCGTAGCTGTTTTGCGTTAACGTGAAAAGTTAATTGCAATTTTGCAATAGGCTATGTACAACTGCTGCATAGATTGAAAAGAAAAGGAGTAAAATATATGGAAAACAGACCGGTAAAAATGAACAATCACACAAATCTTCTTCAATTAGAGGAACATATTTATAATCTTGTAGATGTACAAACACCAAATGTGTACAGAAATTTATTTCCATATGATGAAGTACCTAAAATTGCATTTAATGATAGGATCGTGCCACATAATATGCCGGAGGAGATTTGGATTACAGATACTACCTTTCGAGATGGGCAGCAGTCAAGAGCACCTTACAAAACGGAGCAGATTGTTAAAATATACGATGATCTTCACAGATTAGGTGGACCAAAGGGCATTATCAGGCAGAGTGAATTTTTCTTATATAGTAAAAAGGATCGAGATGCGGTATATAAGTGCATGGAAAGAGGCTATCAATTCCCAGAAATAACAAGTTGGATTCGGGCAAATAAAAAAGATTTTGAGTTGGTAAAAGAAATCGGAATGAAAGAAACAGGTATTTTAGTAAGCTGCTCAGACTACCATATTTTCTTTAAAATGAAAATGACCAGAAAAGAAGCTATGAACCATTATTTAAGTGTTATCCGAGAATGTCTTGAAACAGGTATCAGTCCGCGCTGTCATTTAGAGGATATCACGCGTTCAGATATTTTTGGTTTTGTTATCCCTTTTTGTCTGGAGCTTATGAAATTAATGGAAGAATATAAGATACCTGTCAAAATCAGAGCATGTGATACAATGGGTTATGGTGTAAATTTTGCGGGATCGGTTATTCCACGTTCTGTTCAGGGAATTATTTATGGATTAATCACACATGGCGGTGTTCCTTCAGAGCTGATTGAATGGCATGGACACAATGACTTTTATAAAGCGGTGACAAATTCAACAACAGCTTGGCTTTATGGAGCTTGTGGTGTCAATTGTTCTTTATTTGGTATCGGAGAGAGGACGGGGAATACCCCGATTGAAGCAATGGTATTTGAATATGCACAGTTAAAAGGTACGCTTGATGGAATGGACACTACAGTAATTACGGAGCTTGCAGAATATTTTGATAAGGAAATAGGTTATCGGGTACCAGAAAGAACTCCGTTTGTAGGTCGAAATTTCAATGTAACCAGAGCTGGAATTCATGCGGATGGACTTTTGAAAAATGAAGAGATATATAATATTTTCGATACGGACAAATTTCTTAACAGGCCTGTACTGGTTGCAGTTTCTAATACATCGGGATTAGCAGGAATTGCTCATTGGATTAATACATATTATAAATTAACAGCAGACAAACAGGTAGATAAAAATTCGCCATTGGTTCAAATTGTCAAGGAATGGGTAGACGAAGAATACGAGGATGGACGTGTAACGGTGTTGACGGATGAAGAATTAATTGATGTTATTACAGAAACTTGTATTAAATTAGGAATTTCATTGAAAAAATAATGAAAATCTTATATTATATAATAAAGATTCTTATTGACCAAATTACAGAATTTTTACATTATATAATAATTTAGGAGGAATTTGACTTGAGTAATCATGAACTTCAGAATGAAGTTACAGACAAATACTCCTTACGCGGTCGAGTGTTCAATCGAATACGAGAGGACATATTAGCAGGCAAATTCAAACAAAATGAAGAATTAAAGGAAACTGCTATTGCTGGCGATTTAGGAGTCAGTAGAACACCAGTAAGAGAAGCATTAAGACAGCTTGAATTAGAAGGCTTAGTTAATATTATTCCAAATAAAGGAGCTTATGTAACCGGTATCACTGCCAAGGATATAAAGGATATATATAGTATCCGCTCTTTGCTTGAGGGCTTATGTGCCAGATGGGCAACCGATTATATTACAAAGGAACAGTTGGAAGAGCTGGAGGAAATCTCTTACCTTTCGGAGTTTCATTCGAAGAAAAAGCATTATGAGCAGGTATTAGAGCTTGATAATAAATTCCATGAAATTCTATATCAGGCTTCTAATAGCAAGCAATTGCATCATATGCTTTCTGATTTTCATCATTATGTGCAAAGAGTAAGAAAAATAACACTTTCTTCGGATGCACGTATAGTGAATACTAATGAGGAACACAAAAAGATTGTAGAAGCATTAAAAGAAAAAAATCCGGATAAAGCAGAATTTTTGGCTAATGAACATATTATGAATACAATTAAAAACATAAGTGACTGTGGATTGGAAAATATTTTAAAACAAGCAGATGAATAATGAATACTAGGAGGAAATTGGCGTGGAGAAAATTAAAATGGCAACACCACTTGTAGAGATGGATGGAGATGAAATGACAAGAATTCTTTGGCAGATAATAAAGGATGAATTGTTAAATCCATTTATCGAACTGAACACAGAATATTATGATCTGGGGCTTGAGTACAGAAATGAGACGAATGATCAGGTAACCGTTGATTCAGCAGAGGCTACTAAGAAATATGGAGTTGCTGTAAAATGCGCAACAATTACACCCAATGGTGCCAGAATGAAAGAATATTCTCTTAAGGAAATGTGGAAAAGCCCAAATGGAACGATAAGAGCTATCTTAGACGGTACTGTATTTCGGGCACCAATTGTGGTGAAAGGAATTGAACCTTGTGTGAAAAATTGGAAGAAGCCAATTACAATCGCAAGACATGCCTATGGTGATGTATATAAAGGATCTGAGATGAAGATTCCGGGAGCAGGCAGAGCTGAAATTGTATTTACCGCTTTGGATGGAAGTGAAACAAGAGAGCTTATTCATGAGTTTCAGAGTACAGGTATTGTTCAAGGAATGCACAACTTAAATGATTCCATCGAAAGCTTTGCAAGAAGTTGTTTTAAATTCGCATTAGACACGAAACAGGATTTATGGTTTGCTACTAAGGATACGATATCTAAGAAATATGACCATACGTTTAAGGATATTTTTCAGGAAATATATGATGCAGAATATGATAAAGCTTTTCAGGAAGCAGGAATTGAGTATTTCTATACTTTAATTGATGATGCGGTTGCAAGGGTGATGAAATCAGAAGGCGGTTATATCTGGGCTTGCAAGAATTATGACGGAGATGTTATGAGTGATATGATATCCTCTGCATTTGGCTCGCTTGCAATGATGACCTCCGTATTGGTGTCTCCGGATGGCTACTATGAATACGAAGCGGCTCACGGAACGGTACAAAGACATTATTATAAGCATTTAAAGGGTGAGGAGACTTCTACCAATTCTGTTGCAACGATATTTGCATGGACAGGAGCATTAAGAAAGCGCGGTGAAATGGATCATAATCAAGCCTTGTCTGATTTTGCTGATAAGCTTGAGGCAGCTAGCATTAAGACAATTGAGGCAGGTAAAATGACAAAGGATTTAGCATTGATAACCACGATAGAAAATCCAGTAGTTTTAAACAGTGAGGACTTTATTAAGGCAATACGCACTACTTTAGAAGAAATGCTTTAGCTAAAACTTTCGTAACGCTTGTGCCAAATGGTACAGGCGTTATTTTTTTCATAGGAAAGACCTTGTTGTTAACGTATAAAATTTTTTGTGATATAAGATTAGAAATAAGAGGGATAATGATGAAAGGAAATATGACACAGGGAAATGTTTCTAAGAATATTATTAGATTTGCAATACCAATGATTTTAGGAAATATATTTCAGCTTACCTATAATGCAGTGGATTCTATTATTGTAGGAAGATATGCAGGAGAAGAGGCACTAGCTTCCATAGGAACAGCTAATCCGATTATGAATATTGTAATGTTCTTTATTATTGGGATATGCTTAGGTGCATCAATATTAATGAGTGAATTTTTTGGAGCAGGAGATTTCAGCCGGCTGAAAAGAGAAGTATCGACTACTATTATTGCAGGCGGTATATTTACCATTATGGTTGCAATGATCGGCTTTATGCTTACCCCACTTTTACTTCGGATGATTCAGACTCCTGATGAGATTATTCATATGTCATCTAGCTATTTGAGAATTATTTTTGTGGGACTTATATTCACATTTTTATACAATATATATGCAGCATCATTAAGGAGTATAGGAGATTCCAAAACACCAATTTATTTTCTTATAGCGTCAGCCATTTTGAATGGATGTCTTGATATGATTTTTGTTGGCGTCATGAATCTGGGAGTGACAGGTGCAGCATTTGCAACCATTATTGCAGAATCACTATCTTGCATCTTGTGTATTCGATATGTGTATCGGAAAATTCCACTGCTTCAATTAAAACTTAATGAATTTGTTTTTGATAGGGCATTAATCAAAAAAACAGTTAGTTACAGCTGGGCCACCGCAATGCAACAGACTATTTTGCAGATAGGAAAGGTATTGGTTCAAGGAGCCGTAAATCCGCTGGGAGTAGACAGTATTGCAGCTTTTAATGCCGTAAATCGCGCGGATGATTTTGCATTTATGCCACAGCAAAGTATAGCTTCGGCAATGACTGTTTTTATTGCTCAAAACAGAGGTGCAGCCAAGAATGAAAGAATCAAAGAAGGATTTCGCAGGAGTCTTATCATAGAAATAGTTTATTGTATCATTTTAATGATTGTTATGCTTATTTTTGCAAGAATTTTTATGGGACTATTTGTTACAAATTCTTCTAGCCAGATTGTGATACTTGGTACTACCTATTTAAGATATATGGCATTTTTCTATATTATTCCTGGTTTTACTAATTGGCTTCAGGGATATTTTAGAGGAATGGGTGAAATGAAAATAACTTTTTACTCAACTACTGTTCAGATTATTTTTAGAGTTATATTTGTATATGCATTCATTCCGATAGCGGGATTTACTGGTATTGCCTATGCTTGTCTGGGCGGCTGGATTGCGATGCTATTATATGAAGTACCTGCTTATTATAGATATACAAGGAAGAAACAATCAAAAAATAAGGCATAAAATGGTAAGAATACTGTGCCTTATTTTTTGATAAGAAATTTTACAATGAACCATTAAAGAAAAGGAACTTGATTGCTTATGATACAGCAAACTGACTATTATAGAGGTTTGAATAGAAGCCGTTTTGTTCTAATAGTTCTTCGTGGCTGCCTTGCTCAATAATTTTCCCCTTGTCCATAACAAGTATTATATCAGATTCCTTAATTGTAGAAAGTCTATGCGCAACAATAAAACTGGTGCGTCCATTCATTAGCTCCAAAAAGGCTTTTTGAATTTTAATTTCTGTTCTGGTATCTATATTACTTGTTGCCTCATCCAGAATAAGAACAGGAGGCTTTGTCAGCATAATTCTGGCGATACATAAAAGCTGTTTTTGTCCCTGAGATATGTTTCCATCCTCTGAAATAATGGTATCATATCCATCAGGCAGACGTTTGATAAAACTGTGTGAATGAGCCGCCTTGGAAGCTTCAATTACTTCATCCATTGTGGCATCTGATTTTCCGTAAGCAATATTTTCAAATATTGTACCGTTAAATAACCAACTCTCCTGTAACACCATACCAAATTGCTTTCTCAAAGTACTACGCTTCATGGAACGTATATCGGTGTTATCTATCATTATTTTTCCAGAGTTTACGTCATAAAAACGCATTAGTAAATTAATAAAGGTAGTTTTTCCACAACCTGTCGGTCCTACAATTGCTACACGCTGCCCCTTTTGTACTTGAAGATTAAAATCCTCAATTAAAGGAATATCGGGTACATAAGAAAAATTGACGTGATCAATTTTAATTTCACCTTGACTTTGAATATCACTCAGAAGTCCCTCATCAGAAATCTCACTTTCTGACTCGATAATCGAGAAGATTCTGCTGGCTGAAGCAACTGCGGATTGAAGCTCTGTAAATACTCCTGATATCTCATTGAATGGCTTAGTATATTGATTAGCGTAGGACAAAAAGCAAGATAACTGACCAATGCTAAGATTGCCGTTTACTGCATTGATAGCGCCAAATATTCCAACGCATGCATATACAACGCCATTTACAAATCTGGTGCAAGGATTGGTAAGAGAGGAATAAAATTGAGCCTTTGAACCGCAATCATATAATCGTTGATTTATTTCTTCAAAATTCAGAATGGCTTTTTTTTCGTAACCAAAAGCTTTTACTGTTTTTTCATTTCCTAAAATTTCTTCAATATATCCGCTCAATTCTCCTCTGATTTGTGCCTGTTCCCTCATCTTGTGGTAGGTTCTTTTGGAAATAAATGAAGCAACGAAGAAAGAAAGCGGAGTCAATAAGACAACGATTAATGCAATTTTAAAATTAACATTTATCATAAAAATCAAGGTTCCAAGAATTGTTACAACACCGCTAAATAGTTGAGTAAATCCTTGTAAAAGACCATCTGAAATTTGGTCTATATCATTTACCACACAATTAATCAAGTTACCATGTGAATTGGTATCAATAAATTTTAACGGAACGAAATTAAGTTTCTTAAAAGTTTCTGACCTCAAGTCGCTGATGGTAAGTGAGGTAAGCTTTGTCGAATTATAGCTCATAAACCATTGAAATACAGAGCTGATAGCGATAGAAACAGCAAGGTATAATAAAATTTGTAAAATACTTTTGTAATCAACACGACCAGGCTCTATTACATAGTCAATGGCATTACCAATCAGGATTGGAGTGATCAGTGAAAAGGAAACACTTAAAAGCGCACTGATAAATATAAAAATAATGTATTTCTTATAAGGATGAATAAAAGTAAGTAGTTTTTTTACTACGGATAATTGTTTTTGAGTCATTATTTGTGTACCTCCTCACTGCTAAGCTGTGAAAGACATATTTCTTTATAGGTGTTGCAAGTTTCAAAAAGCTGTTCATGTGTACCAATTCCTGCAATATGTCCCTCTTCTAAAACAATTATATTGTCAGCGTGCTTAATACAATTTGCACGTTGTGAAACAATGATAACAGTAGAATCAGTGATATTTGTCTTAATTGCCTTTCTAAGTGCAGCATCGGTAGCATAGTCAAGAGCGCTTGAGCTATCATCAAGTATGAGAATATCAGGATTGCCTACCAAAGCTCTTGCAATGGTTAATCTTTGTTTTTGCCCTCCAGATAAATTCTTGCCGCCCTGCTCAATCATGGTGTCATATTTTTCCGGTTTGCTATTGACAAAGTCTGCAGCTTGTGCCAATTCAACTGCCCTTTCAATTTCTTGATTTGTAGCATCTTCCTTGCCCCAGCGCAAATTCTCAGATATGGTTCCCTTAAACAAAACAGCCTTTTGAGGAACCAGTCCAAATTTTCTTCGTATTTGTTGAAATGTATAGTCTTTAACACATTTACCATCTATGAATACTTCTCCCTTGGTCGCTTCATAAAATCGCGGTAAAAGATTAATCAGAGTGGATTTACCAGAGCCTGTACCACCGATAATGCCGATTGTTTGCCCGGAATAAATGTCAAAGCTAATATTATTTAACGAATATTCCTTAGAACCGTCATAGGAAAAAGAAACATCTTTTAGAGAAATTTTTGGCTCATTCTGACTGAATGAATCAAAAGAAATTCCATTTCCCTCATCAAAAGAAGGCCTTGTATTGAAGATTTCATTAATTCTGGCTGCAGATGCACTTGCTTTCGTAAAAATCACAACAAGATTAGCAACAACCACGAGTGCAAGTGAAATTTGAGTTATATAATTTACAAAAGCAATGATTTGACCCTGAGCCAATATTCCCATATCCACTCGTTTACTTCCGAACCATATGATAGCGATGATGGCAATGTTTAAAACCGCAAAAGTCGCAGGATTAAGAATAGCAGACAGCTTCCCGACACGAATTACGATATCAGTAACCTCCTGATTTGCAGCCTCAAAGCGGTTTATTTCATGTTTTTGCTTAGAAAATGCGCGAATTACTCTTGAACCTTCCAGATTTTCCCTTGTAACAAGAGAAATTTTATCAACCTTTGATTGTCTTATTTTATAAAATGGAATGGAACGACTCATTACATAATACAAAATAACAGAAACGATTGGTGCAACAATTATAAATATGCTGGAAAGCTTCAAATCAAGTACCATTGCCATAATAATAGATCCAATCACCAGAAACGGAGCTCGAATTACCAATCGAATCAGCATAGCAACGGCTAATTGTATCTGGTTTACATCGTTTGTAATTCTGGTGATTAATGAATTTGTTCCGATCTGATCCAGTTCAGGAAAGGTTAAGCTTTGAATATGCTTAAATAGATCATTACGAAGTATTGTACCGACTCCTTGAGATGCAATGGAAGCATTATACTGACAGATGAGTGCAAATATAAGCCCCATAAACCCGAGCAAAACCATTAATCCCCCCATTTTTATAATATAATCAATATCATTATGTTTGATACCAACGTCGATAATGGATGCCATAACAAGAGGAACAATCAACTCGAAGATAGCCTCTAACAGTTTAAACATCGGGCCGATTATAATCTGTTTTTTGTAGTGCTTTAAATAATGTGCTAATTTAATCATAATTTATGTCATTTATGTCCTTTCATGTATAAATATATCCGCATTTTATCATAACACTTTCTATTATTGTTTTCTAGACAAAACTTAAAATGAGAGGTAAAATATAAACTAGCTATATTTAAATGGGGGTAACATATGAAGAGTCAAGAAATGCTTGAAAACATACAAAATTTAATTCAAAACTGCCAGTGGAGAGAGGCACAAAAATTAATAGATGAATATAGAAAAACTGCTTTTAACCATTCTTATACTGATATGGTAGAAATATTTCAGGCTGCAATTTATATGAATGACAAGGAATATGACAAGGCTGAGAAATCCATTTTAGATGGTTTAAGAGCAAATATAACAAATTATGAACTGTATTTTATGTTGGGAAATCTAAAGGAAATCTACGAGAATAAGGCACAAGCCTTGTTTGCATATGAAAATGCAGTTTTTTATTGTCATAATGAGGACAAGGAGTTCTTGGAAGAACATTTAATAAACTACAAGCAAGAAAACAGCCAAGAACTTCCGGGTAAAGTTGCATTACTTCTTACTGCCTGTCACAACTTTGACTATCTAAAATTATGCATAGATAGCATACGCAGCTCTAATTTGGAAGACTCGTATGAAATTATTTTGACAAATTATGCAGCTTTGCCTGGCGAAAGAGATTGGCTAAAAGCTCAAAGGGATATCATTTATTTGGAAAATGTAAATCCCAAAAAGCAATTTACATTATATAGTGACGGAATAAATGCAGCGTTAGAAAGTTCTGATATATTTCTATTACATACGGAAACAGTTATTATGCCAAACACTATATTTAATATGCGAATGTGTTTATATGAGGATCACAAAACCGGTGCGGCAGGCACAGTCACCAATTTATTTGATGCGCAAAGGGCAGATGAAGTCTTTCAAAATATGGAACAATATGTAAATTATAGCAGCAAAAATAATATATATGATTCTAAGCGTCATGAATTATGCAGCCGGCTGCTTAACTTTTCGATTCTATACAAGCGTACGATATTAAATAAAATAGGATGTTTTGATGAAAGTTTTGAAGACACTCAATATGTGATAGATGATATGAACCTGCGTTTGATACAAGAAGGCTATCGACTTCAATTATGTCATGACAGCTTTATTTATTGCTTCGGTTTGACTAAAATGGATGATAATAAAACAGCAGAAGCTGCTAAGCCAGTTTTATCTGATGCAGACCGATTCTTTGAAAAGTGGGGAATAGATATAAAAGCCTGCTCAAAAATACGAGAAGATTTTATTGATATAATAAATAAAGGGGAAAAGGAAGCTTTTCAAATTCTTGAAATTGGTTGCGGTATGGGAGCCACCCTTTTAAAAATTAAAGATAAATACAGAGCTTCTAACGTATTTGGAATTGAGTTAAAAAAAGAGGAGGCTATGCTTGGCGCATCATTGTTAAATATAGAATCTATGGACATAGAGGATATGAATTTAAATTATTCCAAGAATTTCTTTGATTATATTTTGTTAGGAGATTTACTGGAGCATTTTCATAAACCAGAAAAAATTCTTGTATATTTAAGAGGATTTTTGAAAAAAAATGGAATTATTCTGGCTGGTATCCATAATCTTCAAAATCAGTCGGTGCTTCTTCCACTCCTAAAAGGAGACTTTACATATAAGGACAATGGGATATTAGACCGCAGACATATAAAATTTTTTACTAAAAATGAAATTATTAAATTATTTAAAAGCTGCGATTATACAATGCTTGATTTGTATGCCAAGACAGAGCAGCTAGATAAAAATACAGAAGAATTGCTGAATAAATTATGTAGTATTGACAACTCCATTGATGCAGAGAGCATTCGTGTAGTGCAATATCTGGTTGAGGCAGCGAAACACTAGATTGAGGAGACAATGTAAATGACCGGACTTGGAACACTTATCAATATAGCGGCTATATTGATTGGAACGACGATAGGAATGATTATCAAAGGAGGACTTCAAAAGCGTTATGAAAAAATAGTAATGCAAAGCATTGGTCTTTGCGTTATCTTTATTGGGGTGAATGGTGTTATAACACAAATGCTTGTTATGGAAAATGGAATTTTTCAAACAAGATATACTCTTTTGGTGATTATCAGTTTGGTTATGGGATCTTTGATCGGTGAAAAGATTAATATTGAAGCGAGACTTGAAAATTTTGGAGAATGCTGTAAAAGAAAGTTTAAGATGAAAGGAGATAAGGGGAATGATTTTGTAGAGGGCTTTGTCAGCAGTTCCCTATTATTTTGTGTAGGGGCTATGGCAATTGTAGGTTCAATTGAAGACGGACTAAAGCATGAATATGCTACCTTGATTGCAAAATCCTTTATGGATATGGTAGCAGGTGGTGTGTTAGCTGCTTCGTTAGGTATCGGGGTTTATTTTTCTGTCATAGCAGTAGGTATTTATCAAGGGAGTATAACGTTATTAGCTGGATTTGTCAGCCCATATTTAAATAATACCATTATCAGCCAGATTTCTTGTGTAGGCTCTGTTTTGATTTTTGCATTGGGTATTAATCTTATATTGGGTAAAAAAATTGCAATAGGCAATATGCTACCAGCAGTATTTATGCCTGCTATCATTTATTACATGAAGTTTTTGCTTCATGCACTATTTCATTTTTGACGTGTAAAGAAAAAACACTTGACACCTATAAATTTTTATTATATTATAACAAAGGTGATTATAAATGGAGAAGATTGTAGAGCAAGCATTATTATATGATTTTTATGGTGAATTGTTAAATAATCATCAGAAGCAAATCTATGAAGACTTTGTTTTAAATGATTTTTCCTTAAGTGAAATTGCTCAGGAACAAGGAATTAGCAGGCAAGGAGTACATGATTTGATAAAGAGATGCAATCATATTCTTGCCGGATATGAAGAAAAGCTTCATTTAATAGATAAATTTCTGAGTGCAAAAGAGAAGATTAATCGTATTAACGAGTTGTCGAAACAGTTTGAGAAAACAAGTCAAAATGATATTGTTGAAGAAATTCAGAAAATATCGAACCAAATATTAGAGGAGTTTTAGCATATGGCTTTTGAAAGCTTAACAGATAAATTACAAAATGTTTTTAAAAATTTAAGAAGCAAGGGTCGTTTGACGCAAGAGGATGTTAAGGCTGCATTAAAGGAAGTAAAGCTGGCTTTGTTAGAGGCAGATGTTAGCTTTAAGGTCGTGAAGCAGTTTATTAAAACGGTTGAAGAAAGAGCAATTGGTCAGGATGTATTGCAAAGTCTGACACCGGGACAAACAGTTATTAAGATTGTAAATGAGGAAATGGTTCATCTCATGGGCTCTGATACAACCGAAATCAGCCTAAAGCCGGGCAGTGAGATTACAATTATTATGATGATTGGACTGCAAGGTGCCGGTAAGACAACGACAACTGCCAAAATAGCAGGAAAGCTTAAGAGCAAAGGAAAAAAGCCGTTGCTGGCTGCATGTGATATTTATAGACCGGCAGCAATTAAACAGTTGCAAATAAACGGAGAAAAGCAAGGCGTTGACGTATTCTCAATGGGAGAGGGACATAAGCCTGTTAATATAGCAAAGGCAGCAGTAGAGCATGCTGCGAAGAATGGTTGTAATGTTGTGATTTTGGATACTGCAGGCAGACTTCATGTCGATGAAGATATGATGAATGAGCTGGTAGAGATAAAAGAGAATGTAGAAATACATCAGACTATATTGGTAGTGGATGCCATGACAGGACAGGATGCTGTCAATGTTGCAGGAATGTTTGAGGAAAAAATTGGTGTGGATGGAGTTATTTTAACAAAGCTTGATGGTGATACCAGAGGTGGAGCAGCACTATCGATACGTGCAGTGACCGGACGTCCGATTTTATATGTTGGTATGGGAGAGAAGCTCTCGGATTTAGAACAGTTTTATCCAGACAGAATGGCATCAAGAATACTTGGAATGGGTGACATACTTACCCTGATTGAAAAGGCACAGGTCGATATCGATGAAGATAAGGCCAAGGAAATGGAGAAGAAGCTTAAAAAAGCACAATTTGGTTTTGACGATTACTTAGAAAGTATGAGTCAAATGAAAAAAATGGGCGGTTTTGGCGAGATACTTAAGATGTTGCCAGGAATGGGAGGAAGTCAGGTTAATCTTGACATGATAGATGAAAAGGCTCTTGGTAAAACGGAAGCAATTATACTTTCAATGACACCGACAGAGCGTACCAATCCTGATGTATTGAATCCTGCCAGAAAGCGACGAATCGCAGTTGGTGCAGGGGTTGACATTAGCGAAGTGAACAAGCTTGTTAAGCAGTTTGAACAGGCAAGGAAAATGATGAAGCAGATGCCGGGCATGATGGGCGGTGGTCTGGGCGGTATGATGGGTAAAAAAGGTAAGTTTAAGCTTCCTTTTTAACATAAATAATTAGAAAATTTTAGGAGGTGAAATACAATGGCAGTAAAGATTAGATTAAAAAGAATGGGACAGAAAAAGGCTCCTTTCTATAGAATAATTGTTGCTGATTCAAGATCTCCAAGAGATGGTAGATTTATTGAAGAAATCGGTACTTATGATGCTACTAAGGATCCAAGCGAGTATCACATTAATGAAGAATTAGCGAAAAAGTGGTTATCAAACGGCGCTCAGCCTACAGAAGTAGTAGGAAAATTATTCAAATTAGCAGGAATTACGAAATAATTGATTATTAAGTAATTCAGATTTCTATTGAAAGCTACATTGTAGCTTTCAATTAGTGCATATGGAGGTTTCATAATGAAAGAATTGGTAGAAGTCATTGCAAAGTCACTTGTTGATTGTCCGGACGAAGTTGTTGTAACTGAAACAGAAAAAGACAATTCTATAGTTGTTGAGCTGCGTGTTGCTCAGGAAGATATGGGAAAAGTAATTGGAAAGCAAGGTCGTATCGCAAAAGCAATCCGTTCTGTTGTGAAAGCAGCAGCCTCCAAAGATGATAAGAAAGTAATAGTGGATATAGTGCAATAAATATGAGGCGACGTAGGTCGCCTTTTTTATGAAAGGTAATCATATAATATGGAGAATTTATTACAGGTTGGAGTAATCACACAAACACATGGGATCAAAGGTGAAGTAAAGGTATTTCCAACAACGGATGATGTGAATCGTTTCAAAAAGCTTAAAAATGTAATACTAGATACTGGAAAAGAAAATATAGAACTTGAAATTGAAGGAGTAAAGTTTTTTAAGCAATATGTTATTCTGAAATTCAAGGGAATTGATCATATAAATGATATTGAGAAGTACAAGGGAAAAAGTCTTTTGGTAACAAGAGAAAATGCTGTAAAGTTAGGAAAGAACGAATATTTTATTGCAGATATGATTGGAATGAAAGTAATAACAGAAGATGAGAAAGAGTTTGGAAGGCTAAAGGATGTATTGGCAACCGGAGCAAATGATGTATATGTAGTTCAGACTTTAGACAACAAGGAGATTTTATTGCCAGCCATTAAGCAGTGCATTTTAAAGATAGATATAGACAATCAGATAATGACAGTTCATATTATGAAAGGGTTGCTGGACGAATGAATTATCATGTAATGACATTATTTCCACAGATGATTTTAGATGGACTTAATACCAGTATTATTGGTAGAGCGATAGAAAATCGGCTTATTTCGCTGGAAGCGATTGATATTCGAGATTATTCTACGAACAAACACAAGAAAGTAGATGATTATCCATATGGCGGCGGCGCAGGAATGGTCATGCAGGCAGAACCCGTATACCGCTCCTATCAGTCTATTGTAAAGAAACTTGGAAAAAAGCCGAGGGTTGTATTTTTAACGCCACAAGGACAGGTTTTTAATCAGGCCATTGCAAAAAAATTATCAAAGGAAGAGGATTTAGTTTTCTTGTGCGGCCATTACGAGGGAATTGATGAACGTGTGTTAGAAGAAATGGTAACGGATGAGATATCAATCGGTGATTATGTTTTGACAGGTGGAGAGCTTCCGGCTATGGTGATGATTGATACAATCGCAAGACTGGTACCGGGTGTTTTAAATAATGATGTATCCGCTGAAATTGAATCTTTTCACAATCATCTTTTGGAATATCCGCAGTATAGCAGACCAATAGAATGGATGGGCAAAAAAGTACCTGAGGTACTTATGTCAGGACATCATGCGAATGTAGACCAATGGAGACACGAACAATCCTTGATAAGAACGGCAAAGAGAAGACCGGACTTGCTTGAAAAGGCATCTTTGACAAAACAAGATATTGAATTTTTAAATAGTAATATGATAGACTGGAAAAGTAGATAACAATTAAGAGAGAGTTTTTTGCGCACCGGGAGGAGAATAATATGCTGCATGATTTAGTAATGAAGAGTCGTTCTTACAGAAGATTTTATGAGAATAAAGAAATTACAATTGATGAATTACGATGCTTAGTAGAACTAGCCAGACTTTCACCAAGCAGTGCAAATCGACAGCCGCTTAAATATGTGCTTTGCAATTCCAGAGAAAAAAATAAGGAAATATTTGATACTCTTGCATGGGCAGGTTACTTAAAGGATTGGGCAGGTCCGGCAAAGGGGGAGCGTCCAAGTGCCTATATCATAATGCTGCGAGATAAAAATATTGCTACAGGCATGACAATGGATGAGGGAATTTGTGCTCAAAGTATATTTCTGGGGGCAACAGAGCTTGGATTTGGAGGCTGCTTTCTTGGTGCCGTGAATCGCAGCAAACTTTCAGAGGTTTTAAATCTTACTGATAATTATGAAATATCCATAGTCATTGCATTGGGTCATCCTAAGGAAGAGGTTATCCTTGAGGATATAAAGGAGGACAATGATATCAAATATTATCGTGATGAAAGAGAAGTACATCATGTGCCCAAGCGAAGCTTAGAAGAACTAGTGATTGATGAAATTGAAACATTAGCAAACAGATTCTAAAAGAAAAAATTGACGAGAAAGAATGAAAATGCTAGAATAAATAAAAAGGGAGCTTGTAAACAGGCTGAGAGGAAGTTGTGAACTTCGACCTATAACCTGATTTGGATAATGCCAACGTAGGAAAGATAATGCAGATACAAGCAAGTCATCTCTACCAAGGGGGCTTGCTTTTTTCGCGAGTAGCGAGCCAATCGGGCGCTAGCGCCCAGTTGGCGAGCACCGCGAAAACGAAAGTAATTCTGTGAAACAGAATTATAAAAGATAGCGAGTAGCGAGCCAATCGGGCGCTAGCGCCCAGTTGGCGAGCACCGCGAAAACGAAAGTAATTCTGTGAACAGAATTACCACTTAATGGAGGATGGATATGATAGAAAGAATAATTGAAAATGTAAGAAGCAATACCCCACTCATTCATTGTATTACGAATTATGTGACAGTAAATGATGTGGCAAATGTATTATTGGCCTGCGGTGCTTCTCCTATTATGGCAGACGATATAAATGAAGCAGCAGAAATCACCTCAATTTGCAGTGGTCTGGATATCAATATTGGAACGTTGAATACAAGAACCATAGAAGCTATGATAAAGGCAGGAAAGAAAGCAAATGAGTTGGGTCATATTACCGTGTTAGACCCCGTGGGAGCAGGTGCATCAAAGCTTAGGACGGATACTGCCTTTGAATTATTGAAGGAAATAAGATTTTCTGTAATTAGAGGAAATATCTCAGAAATAAAGTCCTTATATCAGGGAAGCAGCACATCGAATGGTGTAGATGCAAATGTGAGTGACAGGATAACAGAAGCTAATTTAGAAGAGACAATCAGCTTTGCAAAGGAGCTTAGCAAGAAAACAAAGGCAGTCATAGCAATTACTGGGGCAATTGATATTATTGCGGACGAAAACAAAGCATATGTGATACAAAATGGACACCCGATCATGTCAAAAATAACAGGTACAGGATGTATGCTGACCGGTATCATAGCAGCTTATTGTGCTGCAAATCCAAGTCAAATTTTAGAGGCAACGAAAGCGGCAGTCATATGCGAAGGCTTAGCAGGAGAAAAGGCCTATGAGAAAATGCAGGCTACAAATGGCTATACGTCAACGTTTCGGATGTATTTAATTGATTATATCGGTGAGATGACAGATCAAATGATAAGGGAGGGAATGAAAGTTGAAATTAGATAAGAAAGCACTTTTACTCTATGCGGTAACAGATCGTACCTGGATTGGTGAAAAAAGCTTACCAAGACAGATAGAGGAGGCATTAAAAGCCGGAATCACTTTCTTGCAGCTAAGAGAAAAAAATATGCCAAGGCAACAATTTCTAGAAGAAGCCATGCAGATTAAGAAGTTAGCAAAGAGCTATCAAGTTCCTTTTGTGATCAATGATGATGTAGAAATCGCTTTAAAATGCGAAGCAGATGGTGTGCATTTAGGTCAAAAGGATATGGCAGTTGATAGAGCAAGAAGTATTTTAGGAGCTGATAAAATTATTGGCATTTCTGCACAGACGGTAAAACAGGCTGAACAAGCTCAAAGCCAAGGAGCTGATTATATCGGAGTAGGAGCAGTGTTTAACACTTCTACAAAGTCAGATGCTTTGGAAGTATCCTTTGATACACTACGAAAGATATGTGATGCAGTTACAATTCCTGTGATTGCAATAGGAGGTATCAATATTGACAATGTGCAAAAGCTAAAAGGTTCTGGTATTCAAGGAATCGCAGTCGTATCTGCTATATTTGCAAGTAAAAATATTACGAAAGCAACCAAAGACTTATTAAATAAAGTAAAGGAAATATTAAATGAAGAAGTTAAAGAATATTAAAGATATCCAAGGTGCTATATTTGATATGGACGGAACCTTAATCGATTCAATGGAAATGTGGGACAACATAGCGTCACAATATCTTTTGTCAAAAGGGATTATGCCAGAGGACAATCTTGGTCATATACTGAAAAATATGAGTATGCAACAAGGATGCGACTATGTGATTGAAACATATTCTATGACAGAAACCTCACAAGAAATAGTAGCAGGAATTAATACAATGATAGCCCAAAAATATAAAACAGAGCTTCCGGCTAAGAAAGGAGCACTGGAATTGATTGAGGCACTGGCAAAAAAGAATGTTGCTATGTGCGTTGCAACAGCATCTGATTATCATTTAGCAGATATGTGTCTCACCAGAATTGGAATCAGAAAGTATTTAAAGGGTATTTACACATGTGGGGAAATCAAAACAGGAAAGGACAAACCTGAACTTTTTGAATACGCTTTGGAGAGATTAGGAACACAAAAAGAATGTACCTATGTATTTGAAGATTCCCTATATGCGGCGGTAACAGCAAAACAAGCCGGCTTTCGGGTAGTGGGGGTATACGATAAAATTTCCAAACACGAGAGTGAAATCTTGAAAGAAACAGTAGATATTTACATCACAACATTGGACGAATTACAGTAGGGAAAAGGATGATATGAAAAAGGTATTAACGATTGCAGGCTCTGATTGCAGCGGCGGAGCAGGGATACAGGCAGATATCAAAACAATGAGCGCACATGGCATTTATGCTATGAGTGTTATTACGGCACTAACTGCTCAAAATACTATGGGAGTCTATGAGATTTTTAAGCTACCAAAAGAATTTGTAGCACGACAAATGGATTGTATTTTCACAGATATTTCTCCCGATGCAGTTAAAATTGGTATGGTTTTAAGTGCTGACATTATAGAAGCAATTGTATACAAGTTAAAAAAATATAATGCAAAAAATATTGTGTTAGACACTGTAATGGTTTCCACAAGCAATGATATGCTGATAGATGGGAATTCAATGAAACAATTTATGGAAGAATTAATGCCATTGGCAAGCCTAATTACTCCCAATGTACCAGAAGCAGAAGTGCTAAGTGGTATAGAAATTAAAACTTCAAAGGACGTAATAGCCGCTGCCACCCTAATATCAAAGAGATATAAAGGAGCAATATTAATTAAAGGCGGTCATTTACACGGCAATGCAAAGGATTTATTATATAGAAACGGTGAAATAAAATGGTTTGAGAGTGAGCGAATTAATAATCCCAATACGCACGGAACAGGCTGTACACTTTCGTCTGCAATTGCATGTGGCTTGGCAAAAGGCTATAATATAGAACAAAGTGTAAAGGAAGCAAAAGATTATATCACAGGTGCTATTAGAGCAGGACTAAACTTAGGAAAGGGGAATGGACCTCTGAATCATTGCTATGAAGTTTCGTCTGGCAGGTAGATTAGAAATACTTCTAATTGTTATAATTTCAGTAATGAAATAATACAATTTAGGAGTTTTTTTAATTCTTAGGAAAGACCTTGTTGTGGTAACATATAAAGTATTGATTTTATGAAATAAAAACACAATGTGCACGAATGCAAATAGAAAATGTCACTGCGTGACTGCTTTCTTGCTTTATAAGCAATCTTTTGCTAAGGTAAAGTGTTTTTTTAACATGTAAGTAAATATGAATTGACAAAAGAAATAATAAGTAATATTATTAATAGTGATAATATTATCAAAAATGATAAAATAAAAATAAACAAAGGAGGAATGAAAAAATGGACATTACAAAAATAATAATGAATCCTGTAAGACTTAGGATTATACAATACCTAGTACTTCATGGCAGCGCTAGTACAGGACAGATTAAAGAGGAGCTTACTGATATACCGCCGGCTAGTCTGTATCGGCATATTAAGATATTAGAAGAGGCTAAGCTGATTATAGTAGTTAAAGAAAATAAAATACGAGGAGTGGTAGAAAAGGTATTTCAACTTAACAAAGAAAACCCGCTTAGTCAAGAAAACTCAAATGAGAATATAAAGAGAGTCATCGATTCTAGTATGCTTAGCATTATGAGTGAATTTAACAGCTATTTGGATAAAGAAGAAAATGATCCTCAAAAGGACTTACTATTCCTTTCAACCTCAACATTACTATTATCTGATGAGGAGTTTACGGAGTTTACAAAAGAAATTGGAGAAATATTTAATAGAGTGTTGAACTATAAGAAAAATGATAAAAGAAAGGTTAGAAGAATCACAGTGATATCATCACCATGTGAAGAATAGAGGATGACAATTATGATAGAAATAAAGAATTTTTCTAAAAGCTATAAAGGTGGCAAAAAGGCAGTAGATAATCTAAATCTTAAGGTAGAAGCAGGAGATATTTTTGGATTTATCGGGCATAACGGAGCAGGTAAGAGCACGACCATTAAAGCTATTGTTGGTATCTTGGACTTTGAAGAAGGAGATATATTCATAGATGGAAGGTCTGTAAAAGAAAAACCAATGGAATGTAAGAGAATTACAGCATATATTCCAGATAATCCAGATTTGTATGAGCATTTGACAGGAATTCAATTTTTAAACTTTATTGGAGATGTATTTCAGGTATCAAGGGAGGAAAGAGAAGAGAGAATTCAAAGATATGCGGATGGATTTGAAATAACAGGTGCCTTGGGTGATTTAATCTCTTCATATTCACATGGAATGAAGCAAAAGCTAGCCATTATATCTGCGCTGCTTCATAAACCTAAGTTATTGGTGTTGGATGAACCCTTTGTAGGGCTAGATCCAAAGGCAGCCCTAAATCTTAAAAATATCATGAAAGAAATATGTAAGGAAGGAAACTCTGTGTTTTTTTCTACACATGTTCTTGAGGTTGCTGAAAAATTGTGCAATAAGGTCGCGATTATTAATCAAGGTAAATTAGTAGCCTGTGGTGAAACAAAAGAACTGATTCAGAATACAACCTTAGAAAATCTCTTTATGGAGGTGGTAGAGCATGATAAGTAACAGTATGCTTTTACTTAAAATACTATTTTTGAATCAATTTAAAATCAATGAATTAAAGGAAAAAGATAGTAAATACAGAAGAAATGTTATTTTAGTAGGAATTTCTATTATAATTGTATTCGTAATGATGGCTGTCTATAGTTTTGCGATTGGCTGGAGCCTTGGGGTTATGGGAATCGCCAAAGTGATACCTGGATATGGTATCACGATAGTAAGCCTTATTACTCTGTTTTTTTCGATATTTAAAAGCAATGGGATTTTGTTTGGAATGAAAGATTATGATATGATTGTAGCACTTCCGTTTCGGACGAGAACGATTGTAGCAAGTCGGTTTCTTTATATGTACATTATGAATACCCTATTTGCACTTGTCATAATGATTCCTCTTGGATTGGTCTACTATATGTTTGAAAAACCAACGTCGTTCTTCTTTTTTACTTGGTTTTGCGGTATCTTTTTGTCTACATTACTTCCGACTGCACTTGCCGCTATGATAGGTGGCTTGATTGCATATATTGCGTCACATTTTAAATATACAAATGTAGTTTCCATTCTGTTGTCGTTAGCTCTGGTAATCGGAATCATATTGTCCTCTATGAGCCTTGGCAGTATGGATGAAAGCAGCACCGATTTGTCTCGTTTTACTCAGCTTGGAGAACAGATATCAAAGCAGATAAACTCAGTCTATCCTCCTAGTGAGCTGTTTGAAAAAGCAATTAACAATCAAGATATAGCCGCTCTTTTATCGTTCATCATTATATCAGTGGCTTGGTATGTTCTGTTTGTACAGGTACTTTCCCTTAAATATAAATCCATTCATACAGCCATATTCACTCATAGCACAAAGTCCAATTATAAAATACAGAATTTAAAAACTTCAAGTGTTTTAAAAGCACTTTATCGAAAGGAGATAAAACGATTTTTTTCCTCCTATGCGTATGTGCTGAATGTAGGAATGGGAGCGATTATGGCATTTATTATGGTAATTGCCGTGTTTGTTTTAAACCCGGAACAATTGGAAAGAATTGCGAAAATCCCTAATATTCAAAATATGTTAATCAAGATCATTGCGTTTGTTTTTTCAGCAGTTATCGCAATGAGTTGTACAACCAGTGTTGCTTTATCTTTAGAAGGAAAAAATTTATGGATTCTTAAATCGTTACCAATTGGTACGAAAACAATTATGAACAGTAAAATATTAGTAAATCTGACCATTACAATACCCATAGCTATTCTTTTTGGAATATTAATGAATCTGAAATGGAAAACCGATTTTATAACCAGAATCATGTTGTTTATCATACCCATCATCTATTCTATTCTATCAGCAGTATGGGGAATGTTCATTAACATAAAATTGCCAAATTATGATTGGGAATCGGAAACTACAGTAATTAAGCAAGGGATGTCATCGGCAATCGGAATGCTTGGGGGACCTGTTTTTGCTATTGTACCTGTTTTAATTATATTAGCTTTCCAAACAGTACCTTATCAAATCTTTCATATCGTGATTACCTTAATCGTTGCTGGTATTGCGTGGTTATTGTATCGTAATATTATAAAATACCAACTTTAGTTAATTGAGTATTCGATACATGATATAGCTTAACACATATACAATGCCAAACATAATAAAAGCAATAAATAATACACTCAAAAGAATCGAGGATATTTGCTTAACATTGTTTAACATTGCATTATTATTTAAATCAAAAACATTACTAAGCATTGCAATAACGAAGATTATCACCTCTAATAAAGCAAAGCCACTGAAAGCATTATCAAAGTCGGCTTTGCTTATTGTCATATGAAGGGTAATAGAAATGATGACATAAATACTAAACCAATATCCAATATTTGTAAGATTGGAGGAGGAAAAAATATTAGATAAAATAAGCTTTGTATTATATAAGATAGCGTTGGTAAAGGAACTAAGCTGCAACGTATCTAAATCAGCGAAAAAATTTAAATTATGAATCATAGCAGGAAAGATTAAATTGATAATAAAAACAATCATAAAAGAACCGCATATCATTGGTGCGATACCAATAAAAAAGCAACCTGCAACCTGATAAATGCTGTTTGCATTATATTTATGTTTTACAAACCCAAGCACATTATCATATCTGCCTTTCATAGGCCGAAAAAGACTGATTTCCGTAACCGTATGTCTAAAGACAAAACACATTAATAAATGACTCAGTTCATGAACTGGAACTCCAATGATACCAAATATTACAGTGCCCAAATATCCGATACTTTTTCTGAGATTTCGATTGCAGCCTTTTTTCATTACAGAAAATAGAATACCAAAAATAATCAATGGGAACAAAAGTAAAAGGTTTATCATAAAAAAATCCTTGAAGGAAATGGTTAAAAAAGTTTTCATAGTGACCTCCAAATAAAGTTTATCAATGATAGTATACCCTAATTATATGTTGGTTTTGTTAAAATTAAAAAATTATTTATTAAAGACAGTAAAATATATGAAGAAAAAATTGTCAAGATTTAATCTAAAATCTTATTAGATGAACATGATATAATATTAATCGATTTTTTGTAATGTGCGTGTCACATAATAAAAAAAACATATTTCGACAAACATGTGTGCTCGACAGAAAGACACGACACTAAAAAATGAATAAATATTAAAATTAATGTATATTTATAATTAAAAATAAGCAACTAAAAGGAAATAATTGTTTGATGAATGTCGAAATGCTTTATTGACAAACATCTAATAGATGCTATAATTATAAAATGTTATACATGAAAAAGAGACTCGCAAATTTTGCTTAAAATTTTTAAATATGCGTTTTTCTTACTATTATTTACCAGCGGATAAAATGGAAGGATAAAACTATGATGGCAGAATATACAGTAATAAGAGACATTGATTACTATAAAGAAAGTATTGAATTACTATATCGAATCACAAATAACAATTCCTATGAAAATTTAAAGTTGGATATGTTAAAGCGTTTAGAAGAAAGAGAACATGCAAAGGTCATTGAACAATTAGATAAGTTAAGTAAAATTGAAGAGGACATAAAAAGAGAAATAGACATTACTCATATGGATATCCAATTTTATTTTCGGCGTTTTGTTACTGAAGATTTGTGTATTGCAAAAATTTTGTATCAAAGTATGATTCATACCGTATTTCAAAGTGATACGAAAGCCATTAAAAATTATATTAAACAATCCTTTCAAAATATTAAAAATGATAATACTCTTCAATTATCTTTAGAAAATTACGAAATGGCTGTCTCAAAGTTTGAGAATAACCAAGTGATGCCTTATACAGATAGAATTGGCAATCTGGAATGTGAGGCAGCTCAAAAATGGCAGATATTGGATTTGATTGAACATTCAGACGAGCATTTGGATAGACTATTTCCAATACTAGAGCATACAATTAGCAAAATGAAAAAATTTGAAAACATTTTGGAAGAATTAAAAAAAGAGTCGTGCGATTACTGGGAGGAATATTTCAAAAAGAATGAGTTTATGAAGCTTATTAATATCTTCTTTAATATGAAAGAGGATAGTTTTCCAACAAAACCTGCATACATCAGACCTCAGATCATGAATTATAATAAAGTTTTATTATATGGAAATGATGAAAATGCAGGAGACTATCATATATTAGATGTTGGTATTACCTTTGATTGTGAATTCAGAGCGACAAAAAACACATTGACAAAAGAACAATTATGTACCGGACTTAAGATGTTATCAGATCCGAGTAAATTCGAAATTTTGCGTTTTATTAAAGATAAAAGAGCCTATGGGCAAGAAATTGCTTCGGAGCTTAATCTTACAACAGCAACGATTTCTCATCATATGAATGCACTTATCACTCTTGGATTGATTAATCTGGAAAAAGTAGATAACCGTATTTATTATCAAACGAACAAAGAAGCTATTTATATTTTGTTAGAAGAGGTTAAGCAAACATTATTTTAGGAGGAGTAAAATGAAATTTAGTGATATGCCATATCAAAGAATCGACTTTGATACAACAAAAAAGCAGTTTGAAGAGATTATTAGGGAATTTGCAAATGCCTCCAGTGGTGAGGAGCAATTTGAAATTCATAAGAAGTATTATCAAATTTCAAACGAAGTAGAAACGATGATAACAATAGCTCAAATCAGGCATGATATTGATACGAAAGATGAGTTTTATGATAAAGAACAAGCCTATTATGATGAAATAACACCTATATTATCTAATCTGAAAGTAAAGTATAAAAAGCAAATGTATGAGTCTCCATATAAATCATATTTAGAGAATAAGATAGGCCAGGTTGCATTTAAGAATATTGAAATTAGTCTAAAGGCATATGATGAGAAATTAATTCCACTTATGCAAGAAGAAAATACTCTAATTACTTCTTATGATAAACTGATTGCCAGTGCTTCAATTGATTGGGATGGTGAAACACTTAATTTATCGTTAATAAAGAAATATTTAACGAATCAAGACAGAGAAGTAAGACAAAAAGCATATGACAAATTCTGTGAATTTTTTGAAGAGAATGCAGATGAACTGGATGATATTTACGATAAGTTAGTAAAAAACCGTACCAGACAGGCCAGGGAGCTAGGCTATGATAATTATCTACAATTAGGATATTATCGCATGAACCGAAATTGTTATGACATAAAGATGGTAGAAAGCTTTAGAAATCAGATTAAAAAGTATTTTGTTCCGTTTGCAGAAAGCTTACATAATAGAAGAAAAGAACGATTAGGGATTACTAAGCTTTCCTATATCGATGAAGGGGTATATTTTTTGAATGGAAATCCTACGCCTATCGGGACACCGGACGAGATTATGGAACAAGGACAAAAGATGTACAGTGAGTTGTCTGATGAAACAAAGGAATTTTTTGATTTTATGACAGAGAATCAACTGTTTGATGTATTGGGCAGAAAAACAAAAAAAGCCGGAGGCTACATGACATATTTACCTCTTTATCATGCACCGTTTATCTTTGCAAATTTCAACGGAACAAGTGGAGATATTGATGTAATTACGCATGAATGCGGTCATGCATTCCAAGGATATATTTCTGGCAAGGATCCGATTAAAGAGCATGCTGATATCACAATGGAAACGGCGGAAATTCATTCTATGTCGATGGAGTTTTTTACAGAGCCTTGGATGAAACAATTCTTTGCTGAGAGAACCGATGACTATCTTTCTATGCATTTAGAAGCTGCCGCCGCTTTTATTCCTTATGGATGTATGGTAGATGAATTTCAGCATATTGTGTATGAAAATCCGGACATGACTCCGAAGGAAAGACATTATGCATGGAATCAATTAGAAAAAGTATACAGACCACATATGGATTATTCGGGAAGTGCATTCTTTGAAAAAGGCGGTTTTTGGCAAAAGCAGCTTCATATTTATGATTATCCACTTTATTACATTGACTATTGTATTGCTCAGACCTGTGCATTTCAATACAAGGTATGGATGGATGAAAATTTTGAAGAAGCTTGGAAAAGTTATATCAAACTTTGCAATTTATCAGCAAGTGATTTCTTTACTAATATGGTGAAAGAAGTAGGACTTGACAGTCCATTTGAAAATAGGTGTATTGAAGAAATAGTAAATAAGCTGAAAAATAGAATGTGAGGAAGAGAGTGAAAAAGTACTACAAAGATTATACGGCTGATTTAAAGGTGACAGATGATGGGAAAATAGTCAGAAAAGTTAAATATGTAGGCGACTATTATGAATATCGTTTAGATGAAAAAGAATACCGGAAAATGAGAGGGATACTTTTTGGCACAGTAATATTAGATTTGATACTATTTGTTCTTGCCGGGTTATTAAATAGTGATGGCAGCTTTCAATTTTATATATTGCTGCCATATATGTTTAGTTTACTACCCATGATTTTTTTGCTTTGGGGATATATAAGTATTCCTAAAAAGAAGAAAATAATGGAATATTCTATTTATGACAAATCATTTCTTCGAGTAAAGTTTTCGTTGGTTGGTATCCTTGCCGCTGGTACCGTCACTACACTTTCAGACATAATTTATATAGTGTCAAGCAAAAATAAAATACATCTATTGAATGAAATTGGATTTTGTATCTTTAATTTAATCATTGTTATTCTTTCAATGACAGTTTTATTTTATCACAATTGTATAGTATGCAATAAGCGAAATGCTTAATGTATTTTCTATAAACAAATTAAAGGAGGATATTTTATGAAGAAATTTTTATCTATTTTACTGGCAACAGCTATGACAGTTACCTCGTTAACTGCCTGTGGTTCTAAGAATACCGCAAATGATGAAACCAAAGATAGTACGGATGCGAACAGTACTAATTCGAGCACATCAGAGGAAACGCCATTAGTAGTAGGCTATAATCCATTTAGCGAAAAGTTTAGCCCGTTTTTTAACAACACTGAGTCAGACAAACATGCACAGATCGTAACACAAACTACGATAGGTACGTATGATCGCGCAGGCGCTTTGGTTGCAAATGCGATAGAGGGAGAAACAAGAAGCTACAATGGCACAGATTATACTTATAAAGGATTAGCCGATATATCAACAGATTATGATGCGGCTTCTGATGTTACGACTTATGATATTAAGATTCGAGATGACGTGAAGTTTAGTGATGGAGAATTATTAACGGCGGATGATATAATATTTACACTTTATGTCATATCAGATTCCTCCTATGATGGTGGGGAAACTTTTAGTTCCAAACCGATTATCGGTATGAAAAACTACCGTGCAAACAGTACAGCCGCAGGATCAATTACTTCTGAAGAATTAGCAAAGATCATTAGTGAGATGCCGGAGGAATTGGCAACACAAATCAAAGAAACGATTATTACACCTACACTTACCAGCGAAATGGAATGGGCAGCTTCACTTTATGGAGATGAGGCATATGCGGAATATACATCAAAGTATCCTCAGACAAAGGACTTATTTGCATTTTTCTATTCAAAGGATGAATCTTATGATTCGACTAAAGTTGAAGATGAAAATCAGGTGCTATCTGATATTATCAATATGTATGGCTCTGATTATAAGGCTTTGGGAAAAGCTTATGCACAAGATGAAAGCAATTTTGATGAAGATGTAAATAAATTGGCAGAAACTTATCTTGTTGAGCAAAAAAGAACAGCCGGTGAGGGTGCGGAAGTTCCTAATATTGAAGGAATTAAGAAAATTAGTGATACAGAAGTTCAGGTTCAGACCAATGGATTTGATGCAACAGTTATTTATTCCTTTGATTTGGCCTGTACACCAATGCATTACTATGGAGACAAATCCTTATACGATTATGATAATAATCAATTTGGTTTTACCCGAGGAGATTTATCTAAGATAAAAGAAAAAACAACTACTCCAATGGGAGCTGGTCCATATAAATTTGTAAAATTTGAAAACAAAGTTATTTATTATGAAGCAAATGAGAACTATTACTTAGGAGCGCCAAAGACTAAATATGTTCAGTTTAAGGAAGCAACCGAAGCGGATAAAATATCCGGTGTCATTCAAGGCACCATTGATATAACAGATCCAACAGGAAGTAAAACGAACTATGAACAAATTAAAAAAGAAAACAGCAATGGTGAGCTTCAAGGAGATAAGATAATCTTAAACGCTGTAGATAACCGTGGCTACGGCTACATCGGAATCAATGCGAAAAACGTAAATGTGGGTGGAGAGCTAGGCTCAGATGCATCAAAGGATTTAAGAAAGGCACTTGCAACAATTATTGCAGTATATCGTGATGTTGCAATTGACTCTTATTATGGAGATGCTGCAAGTGTAATCCAATATCCAATCTCGAACACCTCATGGGCAGCACCACAAAAATCTGATTCTGATTATAAGACAGCATTTGCCACTGATGTAGACGGCAATGCAATCTATACGGATTCTATGACAGCAGATGATAAATATGCAGCTGCAAAGGCGACAGCTTTAGGATATCTGGAGGCAGCAGGCTACACCGTAGAAAACGGTAAAGTAACTGCAGCTCCGGCAGGTGCTAAGTTAGAATATGAAATTTTAATTGGAGCAGATGGCACAGGAGATCATCCTGCCTTTGCGGTATTAACGGATGCAAAAGCAGCTTTAGAAGAAATTGGAATTACTCTTGCGATTACAGATTTTGCAGATACAAGTCAGTTATGGACTACCTTGGATGGCGGAAGTCAGGAATTATGGGTAGCTGCATGGCAGGCGGACAAAGATCCGGATATGTATCAGGTATACCATAGTAATAACATTCCAGGAAACGGAGCTGGAAAAGACAATCGATATACACTTGATGACGCACAGTTAGATGAGTTGATTCTGGCTGCAAGATCAAGTGATGACCAGACTTATCGTAAAGCAATATACAAACAGTGTCTTGATATTGTACTTGACTGGGCAGTGGAAGTCCCAATTTACCAGAGAAAAAATTGTGTCATTTTTAGTGCAGAGCGAGTAAATGTCGATACGATTACACCGGATATCTCCACTTACTACGAATGGTATCAAGGTATTCAGAATATTGAAATGAATTAACCAAAACATTGGAATGCCAATGAGGTGCAGTTAACTTTTTTGTTAACTGCACCAATTTGAACATGAAAGTCATGTCTGAATTGGTGTTGTTAACACAAAGAATGAAAATCAGGAGAGATTTAGATGAGGAAATTTATAACGAAAAGACTGTTACAAAGTATCGTAATCTTATTTTTTGTTTCTTTTATTATCTATGGTATTATGCGCTGTATGCCGTCTAGCTATGTTGAAACTCAAGCAAGAGCGTTATCGACACAGCCGGGAGCAAAAAGTTATGATGAGTGGATTACACAATTAAATGAAGCATATGGATTGGATGTAGGAGTTATTCAAGGCTATGGAAAGTGGTTAAGTAAGGCAATTGTTTGTGATTTTGGTGATTCATGGTATTGGAACGTCCCGGTTACCGTAAAGTTTGGTAAGGTAATATGGCATTCTTTTGCACTTGGCATGGCGTCTTTTATACTTGAGGTTGTAATAGCGATACCATTAGGTATTATATCGGCCAGAAAGCAGTATAGTAAGACAGACTATGCGGTTACTGTTATTGCCTTGATGGGGATTTCGATTCCAAGTTTCTTCTTAGCAACGTTATTAAAATATATATTTTCAGTCAAATTAGGATGGTTTGATTTATTTGGTGTTGTAGGCAGAATGCATGAGCAATTAAGTCCATTCGGGCAATTTCTGGATGTTGCAAAGCACTTTGTACTGCCGGTTATCACACTAACTATTATCAGTATGGGTAGTCTGATGCGATATACCAGAACGAATATGCTTGAAGTATTAAATGCCGATTTTATCAGAACAGCAAGAGCAAAGGGGCTTACAGAAAAAAGGGTAGTGAATTATCACGCATTTCGTAATACCTTAATTCCAATCGTAACATTACTGGGAAGCTCTATTCCAAACTTATTTGCGGGGGCAATGGTTACCGAAACAATTTTTCAGATTCCCGGAATCGGTTATACCTCTTATCAGTCTATGGTACAGGGTGATATACCATTTACAATGTTTTATATGGTATTTTTGGCATTTTTGACCCTGCTTGGTACCGTTATTGCAGATGTATTATATGCAGTGGTTGATCCACGCGTTAGAGTTAATTAGAAAGGAGGGTACTATGGCTAGGATAGATAGAGATAATAAAATACATATTAAGGCGATTGCGCTAGATGATGAACAAAGAGTCAAGGTATTATCTCCTGGAATGTTGGTTACAAAGAGATTTCTAAGGAACCGTCTTGCACTGGTAGGATTAATTATTATTGTAGCAATGTTTGTGTTTGCTTTTGTTGGAGGAATTGTATCTCCTTATGGAGAGCGAGAGGTTTTTCGTACCTATGAAACAGCGCTGAAGGATTATGCGGGTGTTAGCTTAAACAAAGAATATCAGTATTCAGATGCACCAGATCAGGAATTTCCTGCCCTTGCAAAGGCTGATATGATATTGGCAATCAATAAAGGGGAAACTTCTTTTACTTCTGGAAATGTGACCTATACAATTATAAAAGAAACAGAAAATCTATTTCGAATTGTTAAACTAAATGAGGCTGCCAAGGTTATAACAGTTAAGGGAATCAGTTCCTTTAATCAAACCAGTACAATTGAATTTACTGATGAGTTAAAGGAGGTCTGTTCTCAGGCAATCGAAAAGAAAGAGCAGTCATTTGAATTTGAGGGTACGTCCTATGTAGTGACACAAGATGGAAAGATGAATGTGATTTCCGTTGCACAGGAAGTATCTACGGTAACAACGATGATTTTCAGCACATATAGTCAGGATACAAAGTTAAGCTCTGCATTTAAAGTTGCAGCGCAAAAGGCATTAGCTGCAAATGAGACTTCGTTTCAGGCAGATGGTGTGGACTATACATTAAAAACTGATGATAAGTCTAACATATTTTATTTAAATGATCAGGAATATGCTGCCATTTCTCAGTATAGTATTAATCCTATTGCTTCTGATGTTTTTTTAAATCTGGATTTTAAAATGGCAGTAGAGGAAGCAATTAAGAAAAATGAAACAACACTCGACTATATAAATGAGAAGAATGAAACAGAGCAATATTTAATTCAGCGCAATAATGAACAGTATACACTTAAAAGAGAATTAAGTACACAGGTCAACAATACCTACGAGTCCCCGTCTTGGCAGCATTGGTTGGGTACGGATGGTAATGGTATGGATGTAATGACGAGACTGATGTATGGCGGACGGATTTCCTTATTAATTGGTTTTGTCGTAGTTATATTGGAAATTGTTCTGGGAATTATCATTGGAGGTATTGCAGGCTATTTTGGCGGATGGATCGATAGCTTGTTTATGAGAATTGTAGATGTATTCAATTGTATTCCGGCAATGCCATTATATATTATTCTTGGTGCAATTATGGATTTTTTGAAGATTAATCCGAGCATACGAATCTATTTCCTATGTATTATATTGGGACTCTTAAGTTGGCCTCAGGTTGCGCGAATGGTTCGTGGACAAATATTGTCACTTCGTGAGCAGGAATTTATGATAGCAACTGAGGCAACAGGGCTTCGTACCTCAAAAAGAATATTTAAACATTTAATTCCTAATGTAATTCCACAGATTATTGTAATGGCTACAATGGGACTTGGTAATGTAATCTTGATGGAAGCAACCTTAAGCTTCTTTGGCTTAGGAGTAAAATATCCCTATGCATCATGGGGCAATATAGTAAATGCGGTGAATGATATTTATGTAATGACTAACTTCTGGTTCATATGGATACCGGCAGGCTTTCTAATATTAATTACTGTATTAGGCTTTAATTTTATTGGTGATGGTCTTAGAGATGCATTTGACCCTAAAATGAAGCGCTAGAAGAGCCTGAATTCGAACTTAAGGAGGTTGATTATGGGTATATTTAAGAAAAGCAGCACTGAGGGTGCTAATTATATAACTGCAAGAGAATCAAGAAAAATTTCCAAAGAGAACCGTAGAATTACCGATGAATATGAGAAAAAGAAAAATCGTAAGGTTATTCCAAGAGAAGAATACATTACACAAATGAAGAATTCAGAAAATGTTGTTGAGTTTGATAATTTACATACCTATTTTTTCTCTGATGTAGGAGTAGTAAAATCTGTAAACGGAGTATCCTTTGATATACCAAAGGGAAAGACGGTAGGAGTGGTAGGAGAGTCGGGATGTGGCAAGTCTGTTACGAGCCTGTCCTTAATGCAGCTTGTGCAAAGACCACAGGGGCAGATAGTAGCAGGTGCGATTCGTTTTAATACAGGAAAAGAGGTAGTAGATGTAACGAAAATGCCTACTTCTGAGATGCAAAAGCTACGTGGAAATAAATTATCTATGATTTTTCAAGAACCAATGACAAGTTTAAATCCGGTTTTTCGAATTGGTTTACAAATAGATGAAGTAATACAGCTACATTATCCGGATATGAATAAAGAGGATATTAGAAAGCGCAGTATTGAAATGCTAAAGCTAGTTGGTATTGCAAACAGCGAAGGAGTCTATAAAATGTATCCTCATGAGCTTTCGGGGGGTATGCGCCAGCGTGTAATGATTGCCATGGGACTTGCATGTGACCCTGAGTTGATAATTGCAGATGAGCCTACTACGGCACTTGACGTAACAATTCAGGCTCAGATACTTGATATATTAAGAGACTTAAAAAACCGAATGAATAGCAGCATCATGTTGATTACTCATGATTTAGGTGTAATTGCTGAGATGGCTGATATTGTGGTTGTGATGTATGCCGGACGCATTGTTGAAAAAGGAACAGCGGAAGAAATTTTCTCAAATCCAAGTCATCCATATACCATTGGGCTTATGAATAGTAAACCGGCAGTGGGTAAGAAAGTAGACCGCTTGTACAGTATTCCTGGTAAGGTACCTAATCCAGTTAATATGCCGGATTATTGTTATTTTAAAGAGCGTTGTGAAATGAGTATTTCGGATTGTAATGGAGCTTATCCAGAGCAGATTCAATTATCTCCAACACATTTTATAAGTTGCTATCGTTATGTGAATGATAAGGGGGAAAATCAATAATGACAGATTATATTTTAGAGGTAAAGCATCTAAAAAAGTATTTTCCTATTAAAAATGGACCATTACGTAATAATCAAGGAGCTGTTAAGGCAGTGGATGATGTAAGCTTTACTATTCAAAGAGGAACTACAATGGGACTGGTTGGAGAATCCGGCTGCGGAAAATCAACAACAGGAAGAACGATATTAAGATTAATGGATAAAACGGATGGAGAAGTGTTATTTAATGGTAAAGAAGTATATAGTTTAAATAAGAAAGAATTACGAAATCTACGAACAAAAATGCAGATTATTTTTCAAGATCCATATTCGAGCTTATCACCAAGACTTCCGATCGGAGAAATTATTGGGGAGGCAGTGAAAGAGCATAATTTGGTTCCGAAAGAAGAACATGAAGAGCATTTAAACAAAATTATGGCTTCCTGTGGGCTGCAGCCTTATCATAAGGATCGCTATCCTCATGAATTTTCGGGTGGTCAACGTCAAAGAATCTGTATTGCCAGGGCATTAGCACTTGATCCAGAATTTATTGTATGCGATGAGCCAGTATCTGCATTAGACGTATCCATTCAAGCTCAAATAATTAACTTATTGGAAGATTTGCAAAAGGAATATGGATTGACCTATCTTTTTATCTCACATGACTTATCTGTAGTAGAGCATATCTGTGATACGGTGGGCGTTATGTACCTGGGTGGATTGGTAGAAACGGGTTCTACAGAGGATATATTTTCTAATCCTCTGCATCCATATACAAAGGCTTTGTTTAGTGCAATACCGATACCAGACCCCAATGCGAAGATTGAGAGGATTGTATTAAAGGGTAGTATTCCATCGCCTGCAAATCCACCAGAGGGATGTAAATTCCATACAAGATGCAATCAATGTATGGAGATATGTAAGACAAAAGTTCCGGATGTAAAGGAAATGGGAAATGGTCATATGGTAAAATGCCATTTATTTAATTAATGGGTTTGGTGAAGCATTAAGAAGATTGAATATAGAATGCTGTTTAAAATAATGCTTTTCAAGGATAGGTAAAAATATATATCATATAAGCAAAATAGACCACTATAAGATTAAATGTAGTGGTCTATTTGTTAGAATAACTGTATTGGATGAAATTATAAATAAATTATAATAATATTTTCAAATATTAATTTAACGAATAATTAACAACTACATCAAAGTCGTAAGAATCGTTATTCTTGCAATAGATTTCATAGGTGCCAGAGCTGGAAATTTCATACTGAAAAAACCCAAAGCCTTCGATGCTTTTAGTATGATAGGTTCCATCAGGATCAATAACACCAATTCGTGCTTTTGCACTACTGTCAGCGAGTGTTACTCCTACACCTAAGGTTTGTCCTGCCTTGCAAGATACATATTTGGTGTATGCAGTCTTTGATGGAATACGCCAATAAATACTGGTATCCTTACTGTTTAATTGATAAAGCTCTTGTGCAGAGCCACTGCCAGGATTGAATGCCGTTGAGGATGCATAGGAATGCATTGGCATAAATGTAATGGTTGAAGCGATTAGTAAAGCTGTGATTAAAGTATTTTTTTTCATATAAATTCTCCTTTATTAATTATTTTATGTTAAATCTTGTTATCTAGCAGTAGCTATTTTAAATAGTAGCTGCCGTTTAGATTTACATCTCCCTCATTTGGATTCTGAGTAAAAATCATATATTCTCCATCTTCTGGTATCGAATATTGAAACGCTATGTAAGTTGAGCCATCCACGTAATGGATGTTACCCTCCATATCGATAACACCATGATGCAAAGGAATTGCTTGTTGAATCATATAATGGGTAACAACAAGAACTTGTCCCTTTTTACAATTCACCTTCATACAATTAATTCCATTGTTCTTTTTTACTTTCCAGTAATATGAAGTAATGTCATCAGTATTAGAGCTTACACTTGGCGCATCATGAAAAACATCTGTATTTGAGTCCACTTTATCAGTAGATTGTGGAATCAATGGTTTGTCTGGAAGTGATATTGGTACTTCTTCAATATAGGTTGAAGTATTGTAATACCAATCGTAATAATAGTTTAACGCCTCATTACCTGCTATATGTACTGTATAGGTGCCTAAGATAAAAAATATAAGGCTTATCATGGTAGCAGATGACCGTGTATATTTATATACTTTTTGCTGTGCTACAATTCTTCTAATTCTAGGCTCCAACTGAGAAGTCTTTTCTGAAAATGCAGAATAGTGTAAGCTAAAATACATACGCGGAGCCGTAGCTATTTTAAGGAGCGTAGTAGCATACTCCTTAGGGCGAAAGAAATTGTGAGCTGTACAGCACAGGTTATCACAGTTAAATTCACACCATTCATTGATTAATTTATTCAGTCTGTAGACAAAAGGATTAAACCAATGAATGCAGAGTATGATACTACCTAATTTTTTGAATAGCAAATCATGTTGTTTATAATGAATATGTTCATGATAAAGCATGATCGCCAAATCTTCCAGAGGAAACCAGCTTGGAAGTAATATTCTGGGAAACAGTACTCCAGCTAACATAGGTGAAGAAATGTTATCATTATAATAAATAGGTAATGATCTTCTTAGATTGAGGTGTCTACTGATAGTACGTTCAATCTCTAAGATAGATTTATCAATTACTAATGCATTATATCTTAAAACTTTAAAATAAAAAGATAAATGCGTATAAATGCAATATCCAAATGTAATGATAAATCCCGTCAACCATATGACAAACGGCAAAGCTAAAGCATTGCTTATGGTCGGATTTATTAATCCGATTGTAGGTACCGCACTAAAAAGTTCTTCATCTGTGAACACATCATAAAGTCTTTCAAAGTACACAATAGGTATAAAATAAAAGAATATGATTGCTCTGAAAATCAGGTAGGTACCGTTTGTTGATATTATCTTGCTGAACAAATTATTAAATATGCACCACATGCACACTACAAGTGTGCCACCAAAGGAAGTACTTATTAGATAAAATTCTAAAAAACTAATCCATGTCATCTATTAGCTTTTGTATATTCAGCAATTCCTCTTTTGATATTAATTCTTGCTTACATAGTGATGCAACAAGGTTGGAAGCAGAACCGTCATACCAAAAATTGATCATGTTACCTGTCTCAAGCTTCTTATATTCATCTTCACTGATGGTAGGCTTATAATAAAAATATCTGCCTTTACGATAAGAAGTTGCAACACCCTTTTCTATAATATGCGCTAAAAATGTAGCAACAGTAGTTCGTTTCCAAATTTTTTGATATTTGGTTGCACAAAGGGCAAGAACTTCTTGAAGCGTAATATCATGGTCACTTTCCCAGACGATTTTCATAACCTCGTATTCGCTGTTAGTTAATGGTATTAATTTTGATTTTGACATAAATCTCCTCCTTAATTAATGAGATGTAATTATACTATAGTTATCGCATATTCAATTGGAATAGTCAACTATTTTGTTAGAGTAGGTATATTATTTATTGAAAAAACTAAATTTGAAGACGAATACTTATATAGTCATTGACTAAATTAGACATAAAATGTTATATTAAGTTTGAAAAGTAGGTAAAAAATACAAGCTATAAAATAAATGTTTATAGTATTCAAATTAAGGAGGGAAATTTTATGAGATTAAAAAAAATGATTTTGGGTTGTGGCGTTTTGGGAATGCTTTTGACAGTATCGATACCGATTTATGCAGATACAGTACCATATACTATAACGGTAAACAAGTCAGCTACTAACCAAGACAATTTGTCAAAAAAAGTAACAAAAAATACGGATGGAGATAAATACTTTTATGTAACACCATATACTTTTAATACTAATAATGCTGCTTTTTTTGCTTTTTCTAAACAAAAGAGTGGAAGTGCAGAATCAAATGAAATATATGTTGAAAATGGAATAGGTGAAACTCGTGATGGTAAATATAAAGATGATTATGCACCAGGCGGTAAGTACTATTATATGCAAACGAGTTATGGTTATTCAAAAACTGGTACAGTAAAAAGTACTGGTAACTATACACCATAATAAACCATATAGATACTGGCACCTTAGTGCCAGTATCTATATATAAAGAATATAGAAAGGTTTTGTATGAAAAAGAAGAAAATTTATTTAATTTTAATTTTTTTAATTTCTCTTACTGCATGTTCCAATAAAGCTTCAAATCAAATAAATGAAAGAAAATCGCAAGATGTATCTGAAGCTGTGCAAGAGGAGAGAGAACCATATCAGATACCGGAATCTTATAATAAAGTAGGAGAAAATATCACTTTTCAAACGGAGATAATATTTAATCAAAAGATTCTAGAAACGGGATTGTATTATACAACGGGTACTTTGCAAAAAATAGATTATGATAAGGCATTTGAAATATTATTTAAGGACAAAGAGACTGCAAGTAAAGAAGAACATAACATAGATGGTGATAACTTCGTTTCTTATCAAAGCAGTAACTATGAAGATTTAAGTATATCATCAGATTCACTTATTTATTTAACACCTGAGCATATTTATTATAGTCATTCTTTTAGTGAATATGATGATGATTATAACGCGAACCTTTACTCAACTGATTTAGATTTCGATTTTGCTAGTAAAGAAGAAATATGGACGAAAATGATTAATACAATGAATGAAATAGGTTATGATATAGATGGAAATTATACTTGCTATTCTCTTGATTATAAAACTTTAAAACAAGAAGAATATGCAATGGGTAAGGATGGAAAAGAAGATATTTCTGCTTATAAACCGAATTGGAGTGAAGACGATAATGGATATTTTTTTATAGCTCATCAAGAATTACAAAATTGTATTGTCCAATATCCAATTGAGGATGTATTTGAAAAAGTATCGGAACAAAATGCACCAATTAAAATTTTATATACAAAAGAAGGAGTTAAGTTAATAGATATTGAAGGCTTATTTGATTTTCAAGTAAGTAATGAATATATTAATCTTTTACCATTTGAAGAAATTGCTAATCATATTCTAGACAAGTATGAAATGTTGCTATCAGATTCAACTTATGAAGTAACAAAGGCTGAACTATATTTTAGACCTATTAAAAATGATAATGGAACCTATGATATATTACCAACTTGGCAGTTTACAATCAAGGATAATCTAACAGAGAGTGAAGGGGATACCTTTATCAATGCAATAACTGGAGAAGAAATTGTATGAATATAAAAGTACTAAATTACTTTAAAATAGATTTAAAAAGAGCAATATTATCATTTAAGTTTTTAATTAGCATTATAAGTGTAGCTATTATTTTGATTTGGTCAAGTTTAAGCAGTAATGGTAAGATTAAGGAAAATACGATTATATTTCTTCTTTGGTGGAGTGCATATAATATAAGATATGTGTTTGTAATGTTCTTTTGTTCGATACCTTATGCAGGGTGTTTTTGTGAGGATCTTGAAAACGGATATATTAAGCAATTAGTGGCTAGAGGAAATCTACTTTCCTACTGTATAAGTAAGACAATGTCCATTGTGGTATCAGCTATAGGAACTATGGTAATAGGGGTTTGTATTTTTGTTCTTTTATTAAAATTTTTTATACCATGGACAGAGCTTAACAACAGTGTGTACTTAGCGGCGATTCGAAGTGGAAGTTTTCATAGTATAATACTAACAGGGCATTATTTTATATATTCATTGCTATTTGCTTTTCAATTTGGATTATTAACTGCTATATTAGCATTATTATCAGCATGTGTTTCCTTATTTTTAAGTAATAAGCTTTTAGTTTGGTCAATACCAATAATAGCTTATTATTTAATTTCACAGTATTCATGGACACTTTTTTCAGGATCATATATGTTAGATTTTGATATTATTTTTTCGGGACGATATAATATTTTTAATAACGACTTATTGTCTTTCTTATATGCATTTGCTATTACTTTTGCCTTTTGTGTTCTTTTAACGGTTATTATATATAAAAGATTGAAAAGGAGAATACATTGTGAATAAATTTTGGCTCCATATTAAAAATCAAATAAGAGAGTATTGTAATTATTTCTATAATGGTAGAGTATGGAGCTTATTTTTTCTTTTAATAATATTAATCCATATATATCTAACACCAGTAATAAATTTTTCAATAGCAGCTAAATATAAGGTTACTCCGTGGGTAGTTATATTTCTTTTTTCTTCAGTTTATTTTGATTTAATATTTTTACTAGGCTCTATTTATCTTTTTTCCAAGGTACCTTTTTTAGAAAGATGGCAAATGTATCAGCAAATTCGTTATGGTAAAACAAAATGGGGATTTATTCAGATAGGTAAAATTGTACTAAGCTCATTTTCATATGTATTTGTTATTATTTTGTTGAGTTTTTTGGCATTAGCTAAAAATTTACATTATGAAAAGGGATGGGGTAAAGTATTGTATACTCTTGCTTTAACAGATGCAGGGGAGATTTATGAAGAAGAATTTCCTATTTCGTATCAATTAATAAATGATAACAAAGTTCCATTATGTGTTTTGGGGAAAGTAATATTAATAATTAGCCTTATTGTTATGACAATTGGATTACTTATGTATTTGATTTCGATATGCTTTTCACGATTAGTGGCAATAATAATCACAATTATGTTTTCAATTTTCCCCATTATGATTGAAGAAGCTGATATTCAAATACAACGTTTGCTAGTTGAAGTAATTCCTACCGAATGGATAAAAATTTATAAAATCGGAAATACATACAATACAGTCCAATCACCAGACTGGAACACAATCATAGTCAGACTAATCATTTTAAATGTATTATTAAGTATATTCATAATTTATAGAATTCATAAAATGGAGTTCAATTGGTATGGAGAGGAGTAAAAATGAATACAATTGTAATTGAACAATTACATAAATCGTTTAAAGAAAAAAAGGTGCTAAATGATCTCACACTTAGTTGTCATTCTGGTAAAATATATGGTTTTGTAGGCTATAATGGTTCGGGTAAAACTGTTTTATTTAAGTGTATATGTGGTTTTATAAAGCCGGACAAGGGCAATATATATATAATGGGAAAAAAACAAGGTCATTTAAAATTTAGCACAGATAATATCGGTATTATTATTGAAGAACCTGCATTTTTAAAGAATAAAAGCGGATTTAAGAATTTAGAATATTTATATAATATTAATCATAAGCCAAATAAAAGTCATATGTACGATATTTTAAAACTAGTAGGATTAGATGAAAAGGATAGAAAAAGAGTTGAAAAATATTCTTTAGGTATGAAACAACGTTTGGCCATAGCACAGGCAATTATGGAAAATCCCGATATTTTAATCTTGGATGAACCAATGAATGGTCTGGATAAAAAAGGGGTAGTAGAGATACGGTCGTTAATTTTAAATCTGAAAGAAGAGGGAAAAACGATTCTTTTGGCAAGTCACAATAAAGAAGATATTAATATACTTTGTGACGAAGTGTATGAAATAGAGAATGGATCATTAAATAAATTATAATAAAATAAATTCTCAAAAATAAGATATTTGAAATATAGATTCTTTATCACTTAATACTTGCAAAAAAGTACCTATTATGCTAGAATATATCGTTGTGAGAGAAAATAGATGGTCCTCTGTTACGAGAACGTATTAAGAACATCCAAATATTAAGGAGGTCACACAAGTGAACGAAATTATCAAGAATATTGAGGCAGAACAGTTAAAAAAGGAAGTACCACAATTTAATGTTGGTGATACAGTTAGAGTACATGCTAAGATTAAAGAAGGAACCCGTGAAAGAATTCAGGTTTTTGAAGGAACTGTTTTAAAGAAGCAAGGTGGAAGTTCAAGAGCTACTTTTACAGTAAGAAAGAATTCTAATGGAATCGGCGTTGAAAAGACATGGCCATTACATTCACCATTTGTTGAAAAGGTTGAAGTAGTCAGAAATGGTAAAGTTAGAAGAGCAAAGCTTTATTACTTAAGAGATCGCGTTGGTAAGAGAGCAAAGGTAAAAGAATTAGTTAAATAATATCTGAGTTTAAACCTGATAGGGACAAGTACTTAACGTATATTGTCCCTTTTTCAAAAAAAGAAAAAAGAAAGGTATTATTTTTCTTGAATTATTATTACACTACAGGGAGTAAATTGTGCAATGAAAGCTATTATGTGAATATAGGCCGGGAGCCAGTATTTTATAGTGGGTAAATAAGGAAGATGAGAGAATGGGTGAACTTCATTTTTATAAGAGAAAAAAGAAAGTAAGTGCTTCACTTTTAAGGGAAATTTTTATATGGATTTTCGATATTACGGTTGTTCTTATAATCGCATTTGTATTAGTGCATTTTATAGGAGAAAAGACAAGCATTATAGGTGAATCAATGTCACCAACGCTAGAAAATAATGATGTAGTTATTATTAATAAGTTTGTTTATGAACTGGGCTCACCAGATAGAAATGATATTATTGTTTTTAAACCGAATGGAAATGAGAAGCTTCATTATTATATAAAAAGAGTAATCGGTTTACCTGGAGAAACAATACAAATTATTGATGGTAAAATTTATATAGATGGTGAAATTCTTGAAGAAAATATTGGAACAGATAATATAAGCAATCCAGGCTTGGCCAGTAACCCTATTACGCTTGGAAGTGATGAATATTTTGTATTAGGAGACAATAGAAATAATAGTGAAGACAGTAGATTTGCCGAAATAGGCAATGTTAATATAAATGATATTGCAGGAAAGGCTTGGTTTAGAATCGCACCGAGTGATAAAATTGGATTTATTGAATAAAAATGATTTGATAGATATGAATCCTTTCATATCTATTGTTTTAGATCGTAGCGCATATGGAGGACAAAAAGATGCATTTTCAGTGGTACCCGGGACATATGACGAAAGCAAAGAGGATGATGCAGGAGAATATTAAGCTGATTGATTTAATCATTGAGCTTGTTGATGCCAGAATACCTTTGAGCAGTCGTAATCCTGATATAGATGATTTGGGCAAAAATAAAGCAAGGCTTATATTATTAAACAAGTCTGATTTAGCAAGTGAAAAAGGAAACGAAGAGTGGAAGAAATACTTTGAAGATAAGGGGTTTTATGTGGTTAAAGTAAATTCCAAAAATGGAAATGGAATAAAAAATGTGAATTCAGTTGTTCAAGATGCGTGTAAGGAAAAAATTGAAAGAGACAGAAAACGTGGAATATTAAATAGACCGATTCGCGCTATGGTAGTAGGAATTCCTAACGTAGGGAAATCAACCTTTATTAATACTTTCGCCGGCAAGGCTTGTGCCAAAACGGGAAATAAGCCTGGAGTTACAAAAGGGAAGCAATGGATTAAGCTAAATAAAAATGTAGAGCTTTTGGACACACCTGGCATCCTTTGGCCTAAATTTGAAGATCAGCTTGTAGGGTTAAAATTGGCACTTATCGGTTCGATTAAAGACGAGATATTAAATGTTGAAGAATTAGCTCTTGAACTAATTAAATTTTTAAATAATCATTATAAAGGACTCATGGAAGAAAAATATACAATTCCGGAAATTGAAAATAGTGCGTTTGCCTTACAAAATGTAGCAGAAAGCAAGCAATGTAAATTAAAAGGAAATGAACCTGACCTTGTGAAAGCAGCTAACTTAATTATTGATGATTTTAGAAATGGTAAGTTAGGACGAATTACTCTTGAATTTCCAGACAAATCGTAATATTATATTTAAGGGAGTAAATGCGACATAAGAAAGGTACAGGTAACAGTATGGAGATTAAACGTAATAAGGGTGACGAAGAAAACAAAAGCATGGTGAGAGAATTGGTTGAATTATTAATCTATATGGGGGTAGTACTTGCGCTTGCCGGGTTGATTGTAACGTTTGTAGGACAACGGACAATGGTAAGCGGTTCATCAATGGAAAGTACACTTAGCGATAAGGACAATCTGATAGTAGATAAAATTACATACCGTTTTTCAAATCCAAAGAGATTTGATATTATAGTATTTCCTTTTCAGTATCAAAAGGATACTTATTATATCAAGAGAATTATAGGCTTGCCGGGTGAAACCGTACAGATTATAGACGGTGATATACTAATTAATGGTGAAGTATTAGAGGAAACCTATGGAAGAGAAAGAATAGAATCCTCAGGACGAGCCAGTGAACCAATTATTCTTGGTGATGATGAGTATTTTGTAATGGGTGATAATCGAAATGCCAGTGCGGATAGCAGAGAGCCAGATGTTGGGAATATTAAGAGGGAAGATATTATCGGGCGAGCTTGGGTTAGAATATGGCCACTCAATAAATTTGGAGTTTTAAAGCATCAGTAGGTGATATTATGGAAAAGAAGATAAACCAAATAAAAGAAGAATTTCAGGCAGCAGATATTCATATGCTGCCTGTATTAATAAAAGAATACGAAGATGATTTAAGAAATGGTGTAGTGAGTATTAGAAAAAAATATCAGAGTGTGTTAGTCAAGCAAGAGACTGAAAAGAACAGAATCGAAGCGATGAAGCATTATGAACGGGAGTATGGTGAATATCAATACATATGTGGAATCGATGAGGTGGGAAGAGGACCTTTAGCAGGACCGGTTGTGGCAGGTGCTGTGATACTTCCAAAAAATTGTGATATTTTATATATCAACGATTCAAAAAAGTTAAGCGAAAAAAAAAGAGAAGAATTGTATGATATTATTATGGAAAAAGCAATAGCAGCAGGTATTGGAATGGTAGGCCCGCAAAGAATTGATGAAATTAATATATTACAGGCAACTTATGAAGCGATGAGAATAGCTATTAAGAGTCTGTCAGTTTTACCCGATATATTATTAAATGATGCAGTAACAATACCAGAAGTTACGATTAGGCAAGTACCCATTATTAAGGGAGATGCAAAGAGCATATCAATTGCTGCTGCAAGTATTATTGCGAAGGTGACAAGAGATAGGTTGATGAAAGAATATGATGAATTAATTCCACAATATTCGTTCAGAGAAAATAAAGGCTATGGTACCGCAGTTCATATAGAAGCATTGAAACAGTTTGGAGCATCACCGATACATAGAAGTACGTTTATTAAGAACTTTATCTAAGGGGATGAGTTTATGGAAATTGGCTATTCTAATATAACAAATCAACAGAATACATCAAAAGGTGTGACGGGTGAGGCAACAGTACAGACAGGAAAGGCGTTAGCACAGTTGAGTGATACATCCGGCCTTGGAACTGGAAAGATATTTCAGGGTGAAATTTTAGATGTTAAGGGAACACAGGTTTTAATTGGCTTGGATAATGGACAGGTAATCAGCGCAAAAATGGAAGCGGACATAAATTTAAATATTGGTCAAAAACTTATGTTTGAGGTGAAAGAAAATACAGGCACACAGATACAAATAAAGCCAGCCGATGTATCACTTAATCCGAATCCAGTGCTTCAAAAGGCTTTACAGGAAGCGAATATACCAATAACGGATCGTAATATGGATATGGTCAGCAATATACTGAAAGAGGGATTATCGCTTGATAAGCAGTCACTTACCAGTATGCTGAGACAACTTGCTATGAACCCGGATGCTGATACAGCTACTATTGTAAAAATGAGTAAGTTGGGTATAGAAACAACGAAAGAAAATATCACACAATTTGATAATTATAAGAATTACGAACATAGAATTGTAAAGGATATAGACAATATAGCAAATAATTTATCCAAGCTCTTAAATGAGATGTCAGGAGAAGATAAAAATACAGCTATTCTAATAAATCATAAGGTGATTGATATACTAAATCATAGCAGTACGATAAATATTCAAACAAATAACCCAAAACAGTCAATTGAAATACCATTGGAGCAATACAGTTCTAAACAGAATGATATCTCAAACCAGATAGCACAAGAAATTAGCCCCAAGCAGGCTGTAATAAATTCTAATATGCAAACAGAACCGAGTTTACAAGAGGAAATTAAAATAAACGAGGAAAAAGTACAGACCCAAGAGATTTATACTGCTTTAAAACAAGATAATACAGATATGGGAAAGGGTATTCAAGACCCATTTAAAAGTGAGATATCTGTCGATGCTAAGGTGCAAGATACACCAGATACTCAAAGAAGCATCACAGAAATGGACTTGATAAAAGGCGATGAGATTCAAAGTCAGAGGGATATAAATCAGAAAGGGCAGCTATTAGAAACTGTATTAGGTAAGGAAGAACGTTTGAAGTTTTCTGAAACACTAAAAGGTATTGGAGCTGATGAGCAGCAGATAGAACAGGTGAAAGAAGGAAAACTAGCCAGTAAGGAATTGTTGAATATGGTAAAAGACCTGTTATCTAATCCTAGTAATGCTTTAAAGGCAGAAAGTTTATTTAGTAGTAAAGAATATACAGAAATTTTAAGACAGGAAATTAAGCAGCAATGGCTGGTAGAGCCAGAGAATTTAAAGACTCCTAATAAAATGGAAAGCTTGTATCAGCAGATGGAAGAGCAAACAAGGCAGCTTACATCAATATTAGAGTCAGTGGGAAAAGAAAATTCCAGTGCGTTTAAAGATGTGTCAAATATAAGAAGCAATTTAAGCTTTATGGAACAGATTAATCAGAATTTCACCTATCTGCAAATTCCAATTCAATTTTCGAATGAAGAAGCGCACAGTGATTTGTATGTGTATACAAATAAGAAGAATTTAGAAAAGCAGGATGGAAATTTAAGCGTATTGCTGCATCTTGATATGGAAGTGTTGGGAACAACAGATATTTATATAAACATGTCAGGAAAGAATGTCAGTGCAAAATTTTCATTAAAGAATAATCAATCGATAGAAATCATAGAAAATAATTTGGATAGCTTAATCAAACGATTAGAAGAAAAAGGCTATCATGCCAGTGCGCAAGTAGGTAAATTGGAAAAGGAACAGGAATTTGTAGAAGATTTTTTGGAAAAGGATCAAGTAGTTACTTCGTTAAAGAGATATGCATTCGACGTAAGGGCGTGATAAGATGGATAACAAAACAAATAAAAAGAAGCCTGATATGAATAAGACGGCCGTCGCCTTGCAATATGATCCAGAGGATAATGCGCCAAGAGTGATAGCGTCAGGCAAGGGTTACTTAGCAGACAAAATTATTGGAACGGCGAAAGAGGAAAAGATTCCAATTCATCAGGATGAAAAGTTATCGAAGTCTCTTTCTACACTTTCAATTGGTGATATGATTCCACCGGAGCTTTATGAGGTGGTAGCAGAAATTTTAACCTTTGTTGATGATATGGATCGATTAAAGCGTAAATTAGATTTGGAACAATAAGAAATAGGTCAAACGGAGGAAGCTGTGAATAAAAGAAGCTTAGGGGATAGCTATGAATGTATTGCACTATTATATTTGCAGGCAGAAGGCTTTGAGATTATAGAACGTAATTTTCGCTGTAAGATGGGAGAAATAGATATTATAGCTAAAAAGGACGGATACTTAAGATTTATAGAGGTAAAATATAGAAGTGATAAAAGAGCAGGAAATCCAGAAGAGGCGGTAAATTGCAAGAAACAGAGGCTAATCAGCAGGAGTGCTTTGTATTATATGATGAAAAATGGGTATTCAACGGATATCTCCTGTTGCTTTGATGTAGTAGCCATATTAGGTAATGAAATAAGGCTGTATGAGAATGCATTTGAATATTGTAATGATGGGAAGGCTTTATAAAATGAATAAAATTGATTATACTAGAAAGAATGATAGAAAGGATATTGAATTAAAGGAGAATCTGGAGGTACCATATTTCTATTTTGAAAATATTGAGGCAACGAATCTTGTAGTGCATGGATTTTCCACAAGGCTTGGGGGTGTCAGCAGAGAACATTTAAGCTCTATGAACCTAAGCTTTACAAGAGGTGATGATATTGAGAACGTCTTTGAAAACTATAGAAGAATTACAAGAGCCATGAATATAGAGTATGATAGTCTAGTGCTTTCTATGCAGACGCATACAACCAATATTAGAGTAGTGACGAATCGTGACAGAGGCAAAGGACTGACATGGGAGCGTGACTACACTGATATTGACGGGTTTATCACGAATGAAAAAGGAGTTACGTTGGTAACTTTTTACGCAGATTGTGTACCGTTGCTTTTTGTAGATCCTGTTCATTGTGCAATCGGTTCCAGTCATTCCGGATGGAGAGGTACTGTTAATAAAATAGGTAAAAAAACATTAGAGGAAATGCACATGCATTATGGAACAAAACCAGAAGATGTGATTGCAGCAATAGGTCCTTCGATCTGTAAGGATTGTTATGAAGTGAGTGAAGATATAATTGAAGAATTTAAAAAAAGCTTTACGTTAGAGCAGGTATATAATATGTGTGATAGAAAAACAAATGATAAGTATCAACTTGATTTATGGAAAGCAAACCAATATGTCTTGTTGGATGCGGGAATAAAGGAAAATAATATTTCTGTAACAAATGTTTGTACTTGTTGTAATCCAAAGCTGCTCTTTTCACATAGAGCATCACATGGAATGAGAGGAAATCTGGCGGCTTTTATTGGATTAAAATAAATAATTTTTTATCTAAGGAGATGAGTAATGTGGGATATTTATCAAAATTACCCAATATAGGCGGTATGGTAGAAGCACAGCTAAATGAGGTTGGAATAACAACCCCGGAGCAATTAAGGAATATTGGAAGCAAGCAAGCCTGGTTGAAAATCAAAGCAATTGATGCATCTGCATGTATTCACAGACTATATGCATTAGAGGGAGCAATTCAAGGAATAAAAAAGACTCAACTGTCTATCGATAAAAAAGAGGAATTAAAAGAATTTTACAATCAGTTTAAAGCATAGTATCTATTTAAAAATCTTCTAGTTGAAACTGAAATATTAAAAATTTTTAAAAAACATATCTATTTTCTATGTTATATGTTATAATAAAACATGCTTTTAGCATATGAAAATAATTTAATTATGGAGGTGTTACGTATGAGCAAATATGAATGTCCTTGTAGTTATGTATATGATCCAGAAGTTGGTGATCCAGATGGTGGAATTGCTCCAGGTACTGCATGGGAAGATATTCCGGATGATTGGGTTTGCCCTGTTTGTGGTTTAGGCAAAGATGCATTTACCGAAATTTAGTTGTAATAGAATAATCGTTGTAGAATTTATATGGGTATGTTCGAAACAGAACATATCCATGTTGATATAAAGCTGTATTTCAGACTTAACTACGACTATTTCATACACTTAATAAAATATGGAGGTAATGTCTATGAAAAAAGAACCTAAGTTTTTTGTATGTAAGCATTGTGGTAATATTATTACCATGATAAATGAATCGGGAGCACCAGTATCTTGTTGTGGTGAGACAATGACACAAATTAAACCAAATACAGTGGATGCAGCAACAGAGAAGCATGTGCCGGTTGTAACAGCAGATGGTGACCTAATTACTGTGGAAGTGGGAAGTGTAGAACATCCAATGGTACCAGAGCACTTTATACAATGGATTTATCTAGAAACTGATAAGGGATATCAGATAAAATATTTAACTTCCGATGATAAGCCAAGAGCTGAATTTTCATTAAATGGTGAAAAAGCAGTGGCAGCGTATGAGTTTTGTAACCTTCATGGATTATGGAAGAAGGATATATAAATGACAAAGCATTAATAATAAATGCTTAGGAGAAATTATGAATATAAATGCATTTAATAATTTATCTTATGGAGTTTATATTATTACTACATGGGATGAAGAAAGGCCGACAGGATGTACGGCTAATTGTGCAATGCAAATAACGGCAGAACCTGCTACAATAGCAATTAGTATCCACCATGACAATTATACAAATAAGTGTATAGAAAAATCAGGTAGATTTGCAATTTCTATTTTAGGAGTTAAATCCAATCCTTCCATTATTGGGACATTTGGATTCCAATCAGGGAAGAAAGTCAACAAATTTGATTCCGTAAAATATGATGTATTTAGTAATATGCCAATTGTTACAGATGGATGTGCATATTTGGTTTGCGATGTCATTAATAAGATGGAAACGGATACACATACCGTTTTTCTTGGTAAGGTCATGGATGCAGATGTTCTTTCAGAAGATGATAGTATGACATATTCCTATTATCATAATGTGATTAAAGGCAAAAGTCCCCAAAATGCGCCAACCTATATTGCGACTGAAAGAATAAAAGAGAATAAGACTGATAAATATGTTTGCAGTATATGTAACTATGAATATAATGGAGACATTCCATTTGAAGACTTGCCTGATGATTATATATGTCCAATATGTAAACAGCCTAAGTCAGTTTTTAAAAAACAATAGTAAAATTAATGGTGTAAAGCAAAAAGTTGTTTTACACCATTTTTATATAATAAGGATATTTATTCCAATTATTTGTTTACGTACGACAAATTATGAGTTATGATAGAAAAATACTAAGTACATAAGTAAGTGTTTAATAAATTTACAAGATTGGAGAGGTTTTATTGGACATAATTAATATTAGTTTATTTGCACTTTTGAAAAGTATTTCAGATGCACAGGATTTAATTTCGCCACTGCTATCGAATCATCAGCAGCAGGTGGCCTATTTATCGTATAGATTATGTGAAAAATTAAATATGTCAAAGAATGAGCAAAGAGATACATTTCTTGCTGGTTTAGTCCATGACATTGGGGCACTTTCAAGAAACGAGAGATTGGAAATTATAGAAAGAGAGCCTATGCTTGTTAATAATCATGCATTTATTGGAGCCAAACTTTTGCAAGAATTTGAGCCAATGAAAAGTGCGGCTCTGATAATTAAATTTCACCATCTGGCATGGAACGATGGAAAAGGAAGTGAATTTTATGGTGAAAGGGTTCCCTTTGGAAGTCATATTATACACTTAGCAGACCGGGTTTGTACAATGATTAAGCCTGACGTGAATATTTTATCACAAATTCCGCGTATTGCAGAATATATTAAAGAAAGAAGCAATACAATGTACGTACCTGCTATTGTTGAGGCATTTGAAGAACTAAGCATAGAAGAATATATATGGTTTGATTTAAAGGCTGGTTATCCGGTAAATAAGGTCGATGTCAGCAATTTTGATATTCAAATGTTGAGTCTGGATGATTTGTTAGAACTGACCCAAATTTTTTCTTATATCATTGACTTTAGAAGTCGTTTTACAGCGCGGCATTCAGCAGGGGTTGCAAATATAGCGAAGCAATTAGCAATCTTATTTGATTTTCCAGCTAAGGAATGTAAAATGATGCTTGTTGCAGGATACTTGCATGATTTGGGGAAACTGGCAATTGACAATGAAATATTAGAAAAACAAGGGAAGTTGAGTGATGATGAATTTAACCAAGTGCGATCTCATACCTATTATACATATCAACTGTTAGACTCTATTCCAGAATTACAAGAAATTAAGGAATGGGCAGCCTACCATCATGAACGAATTGATGGGAAAGGTTATCCGTTTCATATAAAGGGAGACAAGCTGTCATTAGGTTCAAGAATTATGGCAGTTGCAGATGTTTTTACTGCCATAACAGAGGATCGTCCTTATCGTAAAGGTATGGATGAGAGCCATGCGGTTAAAGTATTAAATGGTATGGTTCAAAATGGAGCACTTGCAGAAAATGTTGTTTCGGTTCTCATAGATAATATGCAAATGATCAATGAGCTTAGAGAACAATCGCAGGTAGAAGCAGCAAGGCATTATGAGTCATTTTTACAATGCTGAATAAAATAAATGTAGTGCTTTGCAGTATGTAAACACCTGTTGTGATAACTTATAAAAGTATTAATTCCTATAATATAAAAACACAATGCGCACGAATGCAAGTGGAACATGTGACTGCATTCGGCGCGGTAAAGCTGTCAAGTCCCTCATGAGCGAGGAATTAGGGAGATGATGCGTATGTTTAGATATGGAAGTAGTCACTTAGCATCTAACTTAGTTGCAAGTGAGTAATCAAATTCCATACATTGTTACATGAATAAATTAAAATTCGATTCCTTTATTATATTTAGCAACTACAGAATGAAGCTTTTCAGTTGGACTTAATACGCTTCCAATAGAAATGTCATGATTTAAACTATCAATAATTGTCGCAAGAAATTTACTCATTTTAGCTTCAAGATAGTATTCCTTTGATAATAATTCAGGGGTACGATATATTAAATCAGTTGTTACAACTCGTGTAATGTAACCCTTTTCATAATATTCATCGAATTTGGATAGCCCATCCGTAAACAGACCAAAAGTTGAAAAAATAAATATTCTGTTTGCTTTATGCTCTTTTAACTGCTTGGCAACATCTAGCATACTTTCCCCAGAAGATATCATATCATCTATAATGATCACATCCTTACCCTCTACACTATCTCCCAAAAATTCGTGGGCAACAATGGGGTTTTTACCATTGATAATAGTAGAATAATCACGACGTTTATAAAACATACCCATATCAACACCTAAAACGTTTGACAAATAAACTGCTCTATGCATAGCACCCTCATCAGGGCTGATAATCATTAATTTTTCGTTCGTAATTTTTAAATCTTTTTCAGTACGAAGCAATGCTTTCATAAATTGGTAATATGCATTAAAGTTGTCAAAACCACTAAGAGGAATTGCATTTTGTACACGTGGATCATGAGCATCAAATGTAAGGATATTGGATACTCCCATATTGATTAATTCTTCCAAAGCTAAACCACAATCAAGGGATTCTCTTTTTGTACGCTTGTGCTGTCTTCCTTCATAAAGAAATGGCATGATAACAGAAATACGGTGTGCTTTGCCGGTAGCAGCTGAAATGATTCGTTTCAAATCCTGGTAGTGATCATCAGGAGACATATGGTTGATTTGTCCACATACAGAGTAGGATAAGCTATAATTGCAGACATCAACCATGATAAAAAGGTCAGCACCGCGAATGGACTCGTAAAAGATTCCTTTTGCCTCTCCGGTTCCAAATCTGGGACAAGAGCATTTTGTCAGATAGGTATCCTCATGAAAGCCTTTGAACAATTTCAAATCTGGATTTAAATTATCTCTAAATTTTAAAATGTAGTCGTCAACATTTGACGCAAGTTGTCTACAACCTTCTAAAGCAGCAATTTTAAGAGGTGCAACAGGAAGTGAATTTTCTAATAAAGCAAGATTAGGCATAGTTATTGTATTCCTCCGAACAATATATTAAACAAGATGAATGTAATCCATTTCACTTGTCATACTAAAAGATGTTACTTATAATTTATAACATCAAGAGGAAAGTACGTCAAGATTTATTGCTTTTTAGAGTTAATTTTAGTATGATAGAAACGAAAGCTTTGAAAAAATGGGGAACAAATCAACAGATTTTTTCTTTCTTTTGTGCTTTTGATTATAGACAAGGAGTAGTATTATGAGGAAGAAAGGGCATGTAATAAGTAAAATTGTGCCGGGAAGTATAGCAGATGAACTGGAATTAGTACCAGGTGATTGTTTAATTGCAATTAACAATAAAGAAATAGAGGATGTATTTGATTACCAATTTTTGGCAGAGGAAGAGTATTTGGTATTATTGATAGGTAAGGAAAATGGAGAAGAATGGGAATTAGAGATAGAGAAGGATTTTGATGATGAGATTGGGATTGAGTTTGAAAATGGTTTGATGGATGATTATAAATCCTGTCATAACAAATGTATTTTTTGTTTTATTGATCAGATGCCTGAGGGTATGAGACAAACTCTTTATTTTAAGGATGATGATTCCAGATTATCATTCTTGCAGGGGAATTATATTACTTTAACCAATATGAGTGAAAAAGATATTAATCGTATTATAGAATATAAGATGTCTCCGATTAATATATCGTTTCAAACGACGAACCCCAAACTTAGGTGTGAAATGCTACATAATCGTTTTGCAGGGGATGCACTTAAGAAAGTGGATCGTTTCTATGAGGCTGGAATTGAGATGAATGGGCAAATTGTATTATGTAAGGGGATTAATGATGGTAAGGAATTGGAGCGAAGCATACAGGATATGTCTCAATACATTCCACACCTTAAGAGTGTGTCTATTGTTCCCGTAGGCCTTACGAAGTTTCGGGAAGGACTATGGCCGTTGGAGCCTTTTAGCAAAGAGGACAGTAAAGAGGTACTGGCTATTATTCATAAATGGCAGAAGAAACTATTTAAAAAATATGGAACGCATTTTATCCATGCAGGGGATGAATGGTATATAATGGCGAATGAAAAATTACCGGAAGCAGATAATTATGATGGTTATCTTCAGCTTGAAAATGGCGTTGGAATGGTAAGGCTTTTATTGGATGAATTTGAGGAGGAATACAGTCAGCTTAATTCCGATAACAGAGAGCATATGATAAGTATAGCGACAGGTGTGTCTGCCTATAGCTATATTAAAAAGATGGCTATACGTTTGGAGGAAAAATTCCCTAAAATGACCGTCCATGTATATCAAATTATTAATAATTTTTTTGGATCAATGATAACGGTGTCAGGTTTATTAACGGGACAGGATTTAATTGAGCAACTAAAAGACAAAGAATTAGGAGAAAAACTTTTACTTCCGTGTAATATTTTAAGAAGCGGAGAAGATGTATTTCTGGACGATATTACGATATTCGAATTGGAAACTACTTTACAAGTGAAAGTAGATATTGTAAAATCAAGCGGACGCGATTTTATCAATTCGGTAATTCAAGATTAGAAATAACAGTTTATTATAGATAAGGGCTGTATATCCTAATATAGAAAAGGAGATTTATATGAGTAAACCAATTGTAGCAATTGTAGGACGTCCTAATGTAGGAAAGTCAACATTGTTTAATGTATTAGCAGGAGATACTATTTCGATTGTTAAAGATACACCGGGTGTAACAAGAGACAGAATCTATGCAGATGTAACTTGGCTTAATATGACTTTTACTTTAATTGACACAGGTGGTATAGAGCCTGACAGCAAGGACATTATTTTATCCCAGATGAGAGAACAGGCTGAAATAGCAATTGAAACAGCAGATGTCATTATTTTTATTACAGATGTAAGACAAGGTTTGGTGGACTCAGATGCTAAGGTAGCTGATATGTTAAGACGTTCGAAAAAGCCTGTTGTTTTAATTGTCAATAAGGTAGACAGTTTTGACAAGTTTATGCCGGATGTATATGAATTTTATAATCTGGGAATTGGCGATCCAATACCAGTATCGGCAGCTTCAAGACTTGGGCTTGGAGATATGCTTGATATAGTTACTTCGCATTTTAATCAAGAGGATTTAGCAGAAGAAGAGGATGAAAGACCTAGAGTAGCAATTGTGGGTAAGCCGAATGTAGGAAAATCTTCATTAATTAATAAAATTTTGGGTGAGAAAAGGCTGATTGTATCAGATATAGCAGGTACGACCCGCGATGCTGTTGATACAGGAGTAATACATCAGGATAAGGAATATGTATTTATTGACACAGCAGGACTCAGAAGAAAAAATAAAATTAAGGAAGAGCTGGAACGCTACAGTATTATTCGTACGGTAGCAGCAGTGGATAGAGCAGATATTGTTGTTGTGATGATTGATGCAACAGAAGGAATTACCGAGCAAGATGCAAAGATTGCGGGTATTGCACATGAAAGAGGGAAAGGAATTATTATAGCAGTCAATAAATGGGATGCTATTGTAAAGGATGATAAAACCATTTACGAATATACAAAAAAAATCAAAGATGTGCTGGCATATATGCCATATGCAGAAATTATGTTTATTTCAGCAGAGACGGGACAAAGACTTCCTAAGCTGTTTGAGCAGATTGATGTGGTGATTCAAAATCAAACGCTTCGAATTGCAACGGGAGTTTTAAATGAAATTGTTGCAGAAGCAGTAGCACTTCAGCAGCCGCCTTCTGATAAAGGAAAGCGTTTGAAAATCTATTATATTACTCAGGTAGCTGTGAAACCTCCGACATTTGTTTTGTTTGTAAATGACAAGGAGTTAATGCACTTTTCTTACACAAGATATATTGAAAACAGAATTAGAGAAGCCTTTGGTTTTAAAGGAACATCTTTAAAATTTATTGTTAGAGAGCGAAAGGAAAATCAGTAACATGGAACGATTGGTGTGCGTGATAATAGGCTATTTGTGTGGTTTGTTTCAAACGGGCTACATATATGGTAAGATTAAGCATGTAGATATAAGACAGATGGGAAGTGGTAATGCAGGTACCACCAATGCACTTAGAACATTAGGCTTTAAGGCAGGTTTTATTACTTTTTTAGGAGATTGCTTAAAAGCTGTATTAGCAGCATGGGTTGCAAGAAAAATATTTGGAGTGTCTTGTGTAGATTGGATGCCTTTGCTTATAATGTATACAGGTCTTGGAACAGTTTTAGGCCATAATTTTCCATTCTATTTAGGATTTAAGGGTGGTAAAGGAATTGCTGCCACTGCCGGAATGATACTTGCGTTTCATAATACAATGGCTATTATTGGATTTTTTACATTTATCATTACTGTCGCAATAACCAGATACGTTTCGCTTGGCTCACTGCTTTTAATGACAGGCTTTTTGATTGAGGTTATTGTATTGGGAAGCAGAGGAGTATTTCATTTGACCCAGCCATATCTTTATGAGTTGTATGCGGTAAGTTTTGTATTAACCGCATTAGCATTTTACAGGCACAGAGCAAATATCATTAGATTAGTGAAAGGGACTGAGCATAAGCTTGGTCAAAAATAAGGGTGGTTAATATGATTCAAGTTGGTATAATAGGTGCAGGCAGCTGGGGTATTGCTTTAGCCGTTCTGCTGCATAATAATGGACATAAGGTAACTATATGGTCTATCATAGAAGATGAAGTTAATATGCTAAAGGTACAAAGAGAGCATAAGGATAAATTACCGGGAGTTAAGATAGCAGAAGATATTTTAATTACAAATGATTTAAAAGAAGCTGCTTCCAATAAGGACATGTTGGTTTTGGCTGTACCATCGCCATATACAAGAAGTACCAGTAGAATGCTAAGGGAGTATGTGAGTGAAAATCAATTAATTGTTAATGTAGCAAAGGGAATTGAAGAAAGCACACTATATACATTAACTGATATTATTGAAGAAGAAATCCCCGGTGTTAATGCAGCAGTATTATCTGGTCCCAGTCATGCAGAGGAAGTAGGAAGAGAGATTCCCACTACCTGCGTAGCTGGAGCAAAGGCAAAAGAAAATGCGGAATTTATTCAAAATACTTTTATGAATGAGGTATTTCGTGTATATACCAGCCCTGATATATTAGGAATCGAGCTTGGAGGAGCGCTTAAAAATGTGATTGCACTTGCAGCAGGTATCGCAGATGGATTGGGATACGGTGATAATACGAAAGCAGCATTAATCACAAGAGGAATAGCTGAAATCAGTCGTCTTGGTACCATTATGGGAGGTAAGAAAGAAACATTTTCTGGACTTACAGGAATTGGAGACTTAATTGTAACTTGTGCCAGTATGCATAGCAGAAATAGAAGAGCGGGTATACTAATAGGAAAAGGTTATACAATGGATGAGGCAATGAAAGAAGTGAAAATGGTTGTTGAAGGAGTTTATTCAGCAAAAGCAGCCATTAAGCTTGCAGAAAAATATCAGGTGTCCTTGCCAATTATAGAGCAGGTAAACGAAGTATTATTTTTTGAAAAACCAGCAGCAGAAGCAGTGAAGGAATTAATGATAAGAGATAAAAAAATTGAGCACTCCGATTTACCTTGGGAATAAAAACAAAAGATAAGTTAAAATGTCAAATCATTTGACAGAGGTTTAAATTATATGCTAAAGAAGTTTAAAGATAAATTTCTTAATGAAAAATCACCTTTTGACTTAAGACTATTTAGGGTAACATTTGCAACAGCAATGATTACCTGCCTATTGAGCACAATCAGCTTATATCTAAAAAAGGTACCAACAATAGCATCTATTCTTATTGGGGTAGCAATGTTATTTCTTATGATTATTGGAACAATAGTACAAGCAGTTGGAAATTACAGATTTGGATGTTATGCAGTAATTTGTTCTGTTACACTTGTTGTTTATCCGGTTTTATATATTTACGATGGAGGAATATACAGCGGAATACCTGCATATTGGGTATTGCTTATTGTTATGACTTTTTTTGTAAGTAATAGTAAAAAGGTATTGGTTGCTACCGTTCTTTTACAGATTCTATTATTTATTTGCATGGTTACATTGGAATTTCACTATCCAGAAATGATTATAAAATTATCAAACCAAAAGGAAATATTTACAAATATAATAATAGCTGTTATTGTGGCTGCGATTGTAATTGGAAGCGTAATTGAATTTCAAGGAGCAATTTATTTAAGAGAGAGTAAAAAAGCAGAGGAAGCTGTGCTTCTTGCTAAGGAAGCCAATAAGGCAAAAAGTCTTTTTCTGGCAAATATGTCTCATGAGATTCGGACTCCTATGAACGCAATCTTAGGGATGATTGAGTTAATATTAAGAACAGATATTAGTGAAGAGGTAAGAGAAAAAGCTCATAATATTCAAAATGCAAGTGCCTCCCTATTAGCTATTATTAATGATATTTTAGATTTTTCTAAAATAGAATCAGGCAAGATGATTGTAACACTTGAAAAATATGAGTTTTCCTCTGTTATCAATGATGTAATCAATATGATTTCTATCCGATTAATTGGAAAAGATGTGGAATTGTTTGTAAATGTTGATCCTAAAATTCCAAGTGAGCTTTTGGGAGATCAGGTCAGAATTAGGCAAATATTGATTAATCTTTTAAATAATGCAGTAAAATTTACGCATACGGGTTCTATTACGATTACGATAGGCAGCAGGTTTAGGCAGGATTCCATTTTACTGTTTATAAATGTAGCAGATACAGGAGTTGGAATCAAGGAAGAAAATATTAATAAAATTTTTCGAAGCTTTGTAAGAGTAGGAGAATATGAGAATCGAAATATTGAGGGAACGGGTCTTGGGCTTTCAATATGTAAACAGCTATTGGACTTAATGGGGGGAAGTATTGCAGTACAAAGTGAATTTGGAAAAGGCAGTATCTTTTCTGTATTATTGCCACAAAAGATAATGAACAGAGAGCCTATGGTTGTTATAGATAATAACATACAACGAAAAATATTAGTGTTTGAAAAAACAAGAAAGCATGCAGAGCTGATAAAAAATGCTTGTATGCAATTTGGTATTGATGTTAACCTTGTGCACAGTTTAGACCAACTTAAGACTTACTTAGTAAACATTGAGTATACAAATTTATTTATATCAAAAGGAATGTTTGAAAAGGAAGAGAGCTTTATTAGAAAAAATTGTAGAAATGCTAAATTATGCGTTTTAGTAGATTATATTGCACCGATTCTACGCTATGAAAATGTGGTTGTTTTGAGAAGACCGGTAACTTGTATGACAATAGCTGCTGTTCTTAATGGAGATAACAGTAAGTTAAATTATAATAGTATTACAAAGTATAAAAAATTTTCAGCAGCGGGTGCGCAAGTAATTGTGATTGATGATAACCTGATTAATTTGGAAGTGATCAGAGGTCTGCTAAATTATTATATGATAAATGTGACGGTAGCAAAGAGCGGTAAGGAAGGACTTCAATTATTAGAAAGTCCTAAGTATGATTTAATATTTCTTGATTATATGATGCCTGAATTAGATGGAATAGAAACACAAAAGCTAATAAGAAATAAAAATGAGAATTATTATAAAAATGTTCCTATCGTTGCACTGACAGCCAATGCGGTTAGTGGTGCAAGAGAGATGTTTATCAATGAAGGCTTTCAGGATTATATTGCAAAGCCAATTGATGTAACTAAGCTTGAAACAATCTTAATTCGTTATTTGTCAAAATATATTCAAAATATAGACCATATAAATTCTTCTGATAACAAAGAAAAATTTAAGCCTTTGTCTATTCAAGGTATTGATACAAAGATTGGCATGCAAAACTGCAATAATAATATAGAGAGTTATATGAATGTATTAGACATCCTTGTGAAAGAAGGAAAAGAAAAATGCAAGCTACTAAGCAACTATTATGAAGAACAAAATTACTATGGATATACAATAGAGGCTCACGGAATTAAGGGGGCAATGAATTCAATTGGAGCGTTAGAGCTAGGCGAAATAGCGAGAAGACATGAATATGCAGGAAAAGAAGAAAATTATGAATTTATCAATGATAATATTGAAAATTTTCTTCAGCAATTTAAAAATCTAATACAAAATATAGAGAGTTTCATTAAGCAAACCAAGAATAAGACAGAAGACACAACAAGTATTGTATTAGATGCAATCGGCTTTCAAAAGAAGTTGAAAAAAATCAAGGAATTGCTGGAGGCATATGATTCTTCAGCAGCATATGAAAAAGCGAGTGAATTATTATCATATGCTTTAGATGAAGAGCAAAGAGAATATATCAAAACACTGAGATTGCAGATAGAACAATTAGAATATGAGGCGGCACTCGAACTGATTTTACACTATTTGCAAAAAGAGTAGAAATGGCAGGCAGGTATGTATAAATTAATAAAACAAGAAGGAAGAGCCAAAAGAGGTGAGTTTCATACCGTACATGGGGTGATTCAAACACCTGTTTTTATGAATGTCGGTACGGTAGCAGCGATTAAAGGTGCTGTATCTACACAAGATTTGTATGAAATCAAAACGCAGGTTGAACTTTCCAACACGTATCATTTGCATGTAAGAACTGGTGATAAGTTAATTAAGCAATTTGGTGGACTGCATAAGTTCATGGTATGGAATAAACCAATCTTAACGGATTCAGGTGGCTTTCAGGTATTTTCACTTGCAGGACTTCGTAAAATCAAAGAGGAAGGAGTTTACTTTAACTCTCATATTGATGGACATAAGATATTCATGGGTCCGGAGGAAAGTATGCAAATTCAATCCAATCTAGCATCCACAATTGCAATGGCCTTTGATGAGTGTCCCTCTAGCGTTGCAGAAAGAAAATACATTCAGGCTTCCGTTGAACGAACCACCAGATGGCTTCACAGATGTAAAAAAGAGATGTCTCGTTTGAATGCTTTAGAAGATACCATAAACAAGAAGCAAATGCTATTTGGGATTAATCAAGGAGGAACTTTTGAGGATATCAGAATCGAACATGCAAAAATAATATCAGAACTGGATATGGATGGATATGCGATCGGAGGTCTTGCAGTAGGAGAGTCTCATAGTGAAATGTATCGTATTATAGAAGAAACAGTTCCATATCTTCCGGTTGACAAACCAACCTATCTGATGGGAGTCGGAACACCTGCTAATATATTAGAGGCAGTGGAACGAGGCGTTGATTTCTTCGACTGCGTTTATCCATCCCGTAATGGAAGACATGGACATCTATATACGAGAAAGGGAAAAATAAATCTATTTAATGTAAAATATGAGCTTGATGAAAAACCAATAGAAGAAGGGTGTCAGTGCCCTGCCTGTCGTACCTATAGTAGAGCATATATCAGACATTTATTAAAGGCAAAAGAAATGCTTGGTATGAGATTGTGCGTGCTCCACAATTTATATTTCTATAACACGATGATGGAAGAAATAAGACAAGCTTTAGATGAAGGAAGATTTATAGAATATAAAAAGGCAAAGCTGGAAGGTTTTTTGGAAAATGATAAGCCAAATATAACTAGTTTTTAAAAATATGATAAAATACTTGATGAAAGTGTAATATTTGTGTAAAATAGTATCATTGTTAAAATATATGTATATTAGGAAATATTAGGAGGAATAAATGATGAATTCATTCGTAGCGACTACATCTTCAGCAGCATCAGGAGGTATCATGATATTATTATATGCTGCCTTATTTTTTGGATTATGGTTCATTGTATTCAGACCACAGAAAAAGGAACAGAAAAGATTAGCGACCATGATTAGTAATCTAGAAACAGGTGACAGCGTTTTAACTACAAGCGGATTCTATGGTGTCGTAATTGACATTACAGATGATACTGTAATTGTAGAATTTGGAAACAATAAAAATTGTAGAATTCCAATGCAAAAATCTGCAATCACTCAGGTTGAAAAACCAGAGGTTCAATAGTAATTGTGATTCACTTAAAAAATAAAACATCCCTGCATAGAAATCAATTTGTATTTTATATGTAGAGGTGTTTTTGTTTTATTGAAATCATATTTTTACATTAAATGATTTGCTTATTATTACATATAGCATTATTAGAGGTTATGCTTACTATTCCTGGTAGTTATAATATTCAAAAAATAATTAAAAATTTGTTATAATAGTTGAAAAATGCAAAAAAATAAGCTATGATTACAACAATAGAAAATGAAAGCGAGAAAGGATAGATAACCATGAACTACAATATAGCAGTGATTTCTGGTGATGGAATAGGACCTGAGATAGTAGCAGAAGCTAAAAAGGTGTTAGGAAAAATTGAAGTAAAGTATGGACATAAGTTTAACTATACAGAAGTCCTCATGGGAGGAATATCAATTGATGTTCACGGTGTTCCTTTGACAGAGGAAGCTTTAAGTACTGCAAAAGAAAGTGATTCTGTATTACTAGGTGCAGTGGGTGGTGACGTAGGTAATTCTAAGTGGTATGGTGTAGCACCTAACCTTCGTCCTGAAGCCGGACTTTTAGCATTAAGAAAAGGACTTAGCCTATTTGCAAACATTCGTCCTGCTTATTTATATCAGGAATTAAAATCAGCATGTCCATTAAAGGATGAGGTGATAGGCGATGGATTTGATATGGTTATTATGCGAGAGCTTACCGGCGGTATTTACTTTGGAGAGAGAAAAACTGAAGAAGTAAATGGTATTATAAAGGCAACGGATATTTTAACTTATGATGAAGAGGAGATTCGACGCATTGCAATACGAGGATTTGATATAGCAATGAAAAGAAGAAAGAAAGTGACAAGTGTCGATAAGGCAAATGTTTTGGATTCTTCCAGACTTTGGAGAAAGGTCGTAACAGAGGTAGCACGAGACTATAAGGAAGTCGAGCTTGAGCATATGCTGGTGGATAATTGTGCAATGCAGCTGGTGAAAAATCCAAGACAATTTGATGTTATCTTAACAGAGAATATGTTTGGAGATATTTTATCTGATGAAGCGAGCATGATTACAGGCTCTATTGGAATGCTTTCCTCTGCAAGTCTGGGAAAAACAAAGCAGGGTATGTATGAGCCAAGTCATGGTTCGGCACCGGATATCGCAGGGAAGAATCTGGCTAACCCGATTGCTACAATTCTTTCAGCAGCTATGATGCTCCGATATTCTTTTGATTTAGACGAAGAGGCCGGTGCAATAGAGTCAGCAGTCATTCAGGTACTAAAGGATGGTTATCGAACCGTTGATATTATGTCAGATGGTTTTTCTAAAGTAGGTACTTGTGAAATGGGAGATTTAATAGCCGATAGAATTTAAGTTACAAAAGTAGAGATAAAAAGCGATTCTTACAACAAATAAGAGGCATAGTGCTTATACGCAGATGGAGGCAAATATGAGAAGTGATTCAGTTACAAAGGGAGTTGCACATGCTCCACATAGATCATTGTTTAATGCTTTAGGACTTACGAAAGAAGAGATGGAAAGACCATTAGTTGGTATTGTAAGTTCTTATAATGAGATTGTACCAGGACATATGAACCTGGATAAAATAGTAGAGGCTGTAAAACTAGGGGTAGCGATGGCTGGAGGAACGCCTATTGTATTTCCGGCAATAGCTGTTTGTGATGGTATTGCCATGGGACATGTAGGAATGAAATATTCTCTTGTTACAAGAGATTTAATTGCAGATTCAACAGAGAGTATGGCAATGGCACATGCATTTGATGCGTTAGTCATGGTTCCAAACTGTGATAAGAATGTACCGGGACTTTTAATGGCAGCAGCCAGAGTGAATATCCCAACCGTATTTGTAAGCGGCGGACCAATGCTTGCAGGTCGTGTAAAAGGAGAGAAGAGAAGTCTTTCCAGTATGTTTGAGGCAGTGGGGGCTTATACGGCAGGAAATATGACATTAGAAGATGTAGAAGAATTTGAAAATAAGGTTTGTCCAACTTGTGGTTCCTGTTCAGGAATGTATACTGCAAATAGTATGAATTGTTTAACAGAAGCACTTGGAATGGGATTGAAAGGAAACGGAACAATTCCGGCAGTATATTCTGAGAGAATAAAGCTTGCAAAGCATGCAGGTATGAAAGTTATGGAATTGTTTGAGAAGGACATTAAACCTAGAGATATTTTAACCAAAGAAGCTTTTATGAATGCCTTAGCTGTGGATATGGCACTTGGCTGTAGTACAAATAGTATGCTTCATCTGCCTGCTATTGCACATGAAGCAGGTATTTTGTTAAACGTAGACATTGCAAATGAAATAAGTGCAAAGACTCCTAATTTATGCCATCTTGCACCAGCAGGTCCGACCTATATGGAGGATTTAAATGAGGCTGGCGGAGTTTATGCTGTTATGAATGAACTAAATCAAAAAGGTCTGTTGAATACAGAGTTGATAACGGCTACAGGTAAGACAGTAGGAGAAAATATTAAGGGCTGCATCAACAAAAATGAAGAAGTAATAAGGCCAATTAACAACCCTTATAGCGAAACCGGTGGAATTGCAGTACTAAAAGGAAATCTTGCGCCGGATTCCGGTGTAGTTAAACGTTCTGCGGTAGCACCTGAAATGATGGTTCACGAAGGACCCGCCAAAGTGTTTGACTGTGAAGAGGATGCTATTACAGCAATTCAAGAAGGTAAAATAGTTGCGGGAGATGTCGTTGTTATCCGTTACGAAGGACCAAAGGGTGGACCGGGTATGAGAGAAATGCTCAGTCCTACTTCGGCAATCTGTGGCATGGGCTTAGGTTCAAGTGTAGCCTTAATTACGGATGGCCGCTTTAGCGGTGCATCAAGAGGAGCTGTTATCGGCCATGTATCACCGGAGGCTGCGGTTGGAGGAAACATTGCACTTGTACAAGACGGTGACATTATTAAAATCAACATTCCTGAAAATTCTTTAAATTTTGTGATTTCAGAGGAAGAGCTTAATAAAAGAAGAGAGAATTGGAAGCCAAGAGAAGCTAAGATTACCTCGGGATACCTTGCACGCTATGCTGCAATGGTTACATCTGGAAACCGTGGTGCAATTTTAGAAATTCCACAGAAATAGAGAGGTATCATATATGCAATTAAAAGGAGCAGAGATAATAGTTGAATGTTTAAAGGAACAAGGTGTGGATACGGTTTTTGGTTATCCAGGAGGTTCCATATTAAATGTATATGATGAGCTTTATAAGCATAAGGATGAAATTACACATATTCTTACGTCACATGAACAGGGAGCTTCTCATGCAGCGGACGGATATGCAAGAGCAACCGGAAAGGTAGGAGTATGTCTGGCCACATCAGGACCTGGGGCAACTAATCTCGTAACAGGTATTGCAACCGCTTATATGGATTCCATTCCAATGGTAGCAATTACCGCAAATGTTGGTGTTTCCCTTTTGGGAAAAGATTCCTTTCAAGAAATCGATATTGCCGGCGTAGTTATGCCAATTACCAAGTATAGCTTTATTGTAAAAGATGTTAATAAGCTGGCAGATACAATAAGACGGGCATTTGAAATTGCAAAAAACGGCAGACCGGGGCCTGTGCTTGTTGATGTCACGAAAGACGTTACGGCCAATACCACTGAATATAGACCTGCTATTCCAAATCATATAGAAAGAGTTACTAAAACCATTCAAGAGACGGATCTTGATTTAGCAATAGAGTTAATTGGTCAATCAAAGCGGCCGTACATCTTTGTTGGCGGAGGTGTTATATTATCAGAAGCATCAAAAGAATTGGAAGAATTTGTAAATAAGGTTCATGCTCCTGTCGCAGATACTTTGATGGGCAAGGGGGCTTTTGACGGTGAAAATGAATTATATACGGGAATGCTTGGAATGCATGGCACAAAAGCTTCTAATTTAGGAGTGACAGAATGTGATTTGCTAATTACAATAGGTGCAAGATTTAGTGACCGTGTTACAGGAAATACAAAAACGTTTGCTAAAAAAGCGAAAATTCTTCAAATTGATGTTGATCCGGCAGAGATTAATAAGAATGTAATGACGCATGCAAGTGTAATTGGTGATATCAAAGAAGTGCTATCCAGATTAAACAGCAAAATAGAAGAACACAAACATGAAGAATGGCTTATGCATATAAAAGAGCTAAAAGCAAAGCATCCTTTAAAATATAACGATACAGGTCTTACCGGTCCATATATTATTGAACAGATATATCAAGTTACGAATGGAGATGCAATTATAACAACGGAAGTAGGCCAGCATCAAATGTGGGCAGCTCAGTTTTATAAGTATAAAAAACCCAGAACTTTTCTAACTTCTGGAGGACTTGGAACAATGGGTTATGGACTTGGAGCTTGTATAGGCGCAAAAATGGGCTGTCCTGATAAAACTGTGATTAACGTTGCAGGCGATGGTTGTTTTCGTATGAATATGAATGAAATTGCCACAGCTGCAAGATACAATATACCTATCGTAGAGGTAGTTGTAAATAATCATGTGTTAGGAATGGTTAGACAATGGCAGACATTGTTCTATGGAAAACGATATTCTTATACTGTGTTAAACGATGCAGTTGATTTTGTTAAATTAGCAGAAGCAATGGGAGCAGTAGGGATGAGAGTAACTTCGAAAGAGGAATTTGCACCTACACTGAAAAAAGCTATTACACTAAACAGACCGGTTGTAATTGACTGTCAGATTGATTTGGATGATAAGGTATGGCCAATGGTGGCACCAAATGGTGCGATAGAAGAAGCTTTTACAGAGGAAGATTTAAAAAATAAATAAGAGGTTAGCCATTTGCTATTGACTAAAAAATATCAAAGTTGTAAAATGATTAAAGTGATTGAATAGCACAAATGACATCCCGCCGATTTTGACGGGATGATTTGTTAATGCTATGTATCATAAGTTATAATTGGCGTATGCATCGCTTTCGTATTTTACAAAGTATGCGGCGTGTCAGAACTTAGTATAAATATGCAAATAAAATTTAGGAGGAAACAAAAGTGAGTAGAGTGTACAATTTTTCAGCAGGACCAGCAGTGTTACCTGAAGAAGTATTAAAAGAAGCAGCAGCAGAGATGTTAGACTATAAGGGTACCGGAATGTCGGTAATGGAAATGAGTCATCGATCGAAAGCTTTTGAAGAAATCATTAATGATGCGGAGAAAGATTTACGTGATTTAATGAACATTCCAGATAATTATAAAGTATTATTTTTGCAGGGCGGAGCATCACAGCAGTTTGCAATGATACCAATGAACCTAATGAAGAATAAGGTTGGTGATTACATTGTTACAGGGCAATGGGCGAAGAAAGCATATCAAGAAGCACAAATTTATGGAAAAGCAAATAAAATAGCATCATCAGAGGATAAGACATTTTCCTACATACCAGATTGTTCAGACTTGCCAATCAGCGAAGATGCAGATTATGTTTACATATGTGAAAATAATACAATTTATGGAACTAAATATAAGACATTACCAAATACAAAAGGTAAAACCTTAGTAGCTGATGTATCCTCTTGCTTCTTATCAGAACCGGTGGATGTAACCAAGTATGGTATCATCTATGGCGGAGTACAAAAGAACATTGGTCCGGCAGGTATGGTGATTGTCATTATCAGAGAAGATTTAATTACAGAAGATACATTGCCAGGAACTCCGACTATGTTAAAATATAAGATTCATGCAGATAACAAGTCCTTATATAATACACCACCAGCATACGGCATTTATATATGTGGTAAGGTTTTCAAGTGGCTTAAGAAAATGGGCGGACTTGAAGAAATGAAAAAAGTAAATGAAAAGAAAGCTGCTATTTTATATGATTATTTGGATCAGAGTGATATGTTTAAAGGAACAGTTGTAAAAGGAGATCGTTCCCTTATGAATGTACCATTTGTAACAGGTAACGAAGAATTGGATGCTAAATTTGTAAAAGAAGCAAAGGCAGCAGGCTTTGAGAACTTAAAAGGCCATAGAAGTGTTGGTGGTATGAGAGCGAGCATTTATAATGCAATGCCAACTGAGGGTGTTCAAAAGCTTGTTGAGTTTATGAAAAAATTCGAGACAGAGAATAAATAATTAAAGAGATTACATAGTTAATGCTTTATTTCAATGGAGGATATGCATAATGTTTAAATATAATTGTTTAAATCCTATTGCAAATATAGGACTGGAATCATTTACAGAAGAGTATCAAAAAGTAGAAAATTTGCAGGATGCTGATGCTGTATTAGTGAGAAGTGCAGCAATGCATGATTTGGATTTTCCAAATAGCCTGCATGCAATTGCCAGAGCAGGGGCAGGCGTTAATAATATCCCTTTGGAGAAATGTGCCGAAAAAGGAATTGTAGTATTTAATACGCCCGGAGCAAATGCAAATGGAGTAAAGGAACTTGTGATAGCCGGAATGCTTTTGGCTTCTCGTGATGTTATTGGTGGTGTCAATTGGGTTAGTACACAAAAGGGTAATCCGGATATTGCTAAATTAGCAGAGAAAACAAAGAATAATTTTGCAGGAAGTGAAATCAGAGGAAAGAAGCTTGGTGTTATTGGACTTGGTGCCATTGGAGTGTTAGTAGCCAATGCTGCAACGCATCTTGGTATGGAGGTTTATGGATATGATCCATATGTTTCTGTCGATGCCGCATGGAATTTGTCAAGAGGTATTAAGCACAGTAAAACAGCTGAAGAAATATATAAGGAATGTGATTTTATTACTATACATGTACCACTAATGGATGCTACCAAGAAAATGATAAATGAGGCTGCCATTTCCATGATGAAAGAGAGTGTAGTCATTTTAAATTTTGCAAGAGATTTATTGGTTGATGAAGAAGCTGTGATTCAAGGCGTTGCTGATGGTAAAATAAAGAAGTATGTAGTTGATTTTCCAAATCCAACAACAGCAGGAGCAGATGGAGTTATTGTAATCCCTCATCTGGGAGCTTCAACTGAAGAATCAGAAGATAATTGTGCAATTATGGCGGTAAAAGAGGTAAGAGATTATCTGGAAAACGGTAATATTAAAAACTCTGTCAACTATCCGGCTTGTGATATGGGAATTTGTGAAAATGCAGGGCGTATCTGTATCAATCATAAGAATATACCAAATATGATTGGACAATATACAAGTAAACTAGCTCAGTTTAATTTAAATATTTCTGATATGATAAACAAGAGTAAAGGTGATTACGCTTACACAATTATTGATACGGAATCACAGGTTAATGCAGATGTGATAAAGGAATTGGCATCTATAAGTGGTGTTTTAAAAATCAGGGTAATAAAATAGTTTTATAGAAGGATACTCTTAATTCTTAAAGAATAGCTATGTACAAAGAATATGAATTGTACATAGCTATTTTCTATATTTCATGGGAAAGACCTTGTTGTGGTAACGTATGAGAGGATAGTTTATTTGAGTCATAATTGATTTACTTATTTTTGCACAAAAATATGTTATAATGGTAATAATGATTAAAAGTATTATTACAAGAGGAGAGAGAAGATGGATAAAAATTTTAAAGAGCGGTATCTGGCAGGAGAAATTGAATTTGATGAAATCCACAGATATACAAGCAAATGGAATCACAGCGATGAGACTTGTACACTAAGAGAATACTTGGGACTAAATGCTGATGAAGAGGATATTTGGATTGAGGAAAGTGATGAGGCTTTGCAGGAAATGCTTGAGAAAGAAAAAGAAAACAAAGACTTTTCGTGCTAAATTACGTTTATTAGAATGTATATAAGGTTCTTGATTAATTTATTTAAAATAAGTACAATAGTAGTAATATTATTACAGATGATAAGCTTATGAGCAAGTAGCAAAGTAGATTGCAAATATTTGCTTTGACTATCAAAAGGTTAGAATGGAGATTTATAATGAAAAAGAAAACAGCATGGGAATTTTATGATGAAACACAGTTTAAGGAAGTATTTGAATTCAGTGAAGGCTATAAGGAGTTTATTTCTGATTGTAAGACAGAGAGAGAATGTGTACAAAGAGTTATCAAGGAAGCAAAAAAAGCAGGCTTTCGTGATCTAAATCAGGTCATTCTTAATGAAGGTGTTTTAGAGGCAGGTGATAAAGTTTACGTTAATAATATGGATAAAGCCGTGGCATTATTTTTAATTGGCAAGGAATCAATTGAAAAAGGAATGAACATTTTAGGCGCTCATATTGATTCACCACGCCTTGATTTAAAGCAGAATCCACTTTATGAAGATACTCAATTAGCGATGTTTGATACGCATTATTACGGCGGTATTAAAAAGTATCAGTGGGTAACTTTACCGCTTGCATTACATGGTGTAGTTATAAAAAAGGATGGTACGAAGATTGATATTGTCATTGGAGAGGTGGAAACAGATCCGGTTGTTGGAATATCAGACTTATTGGTTCATTTATCAGGAGAACAGATGGACAAGAAAGCCAGTAAGGTAATTGAGGGAGAAAATCTTAATATATTAATTGGTAGTATTCCGCTTCAAGACGAAGAGAAAGATGCTGTGAAAGCAAATATTCTTAAATTGCTAAAGGATAAGTATGATTTTGAAGAAGAGGATTTTGTTTCAGCAGAAATAGAAGCAGTACCGGCAGGACGTGCTAGAGACTATGGAATCGACAGAAGTATGATTATGGGATATGGTCATGATGATAGAATATGTGCCTACCCGTCATACAAGGCATTACTTGAATTAGAAGAAAGCCAAAAGACCTGTGTATGTTTATTGGTTGATAAGGAAGAGATTGGAAGCGTTGGTGCTACCGGAATGCATTCCAAATTTTTTGAAAATGCAGTAGCTGAAATAATCAATTGCACAGGAGAATACTCAGAAATACTTTTTCGAAGAGCGTTTAAAAATTCTAAGATGCTTTCCTCAGATGTCTCAGCAGCCTTTGATCCCAATTATCCATCGGCAATGGAGAAGAATAATTCTGCGTATTTTGGCAAGGGATTGGTCTTTAATAAATACACCGGTTCCCGAGGCAAATATAATTCCAATGATGCAAATGCAGAGTATATGGCACAATTAAGAAATATATGCGATAAAAACAAAGTTGTTTATCAAACGGCAGAGCTTGGTAAGGTAGATCAAGGCGGCGGCGGTACCATAGCGTATATTTTAGCAAACTACAATATGGAAGTGATTGACAGCGGCATTGCACTGCATAATATGCATGCACCTTGGGAAATTGCAAGCAAGGCAGATATTTACGAAGCAAAAAAAGGATATCTTGCATTTTTAAGAGAAGCATAATAAAATTTAGGAGGAAAAAATGGCGACAGTAAAAGCATTTAGGTGTGTTAGACCAAAAAAAGAATTAGCAGATAAAATTGCTGCTTTACCATATGATGTATATAATAGAGCAGAGGCTTTAGAGGAAGTAAAAAAGGAACCAATGTCTTTTTTAAAAATTGACAGAGCGGAAACTCAATTTGAGGACAGAGTGAATACCTATGATGACAGAGTATATGAAAAAGCACATGATATGTTATGGGAGATGATTGAGAAAGGCTCTTTTATTCGTGATGACGAAAATAGTTATTATGTGTATGAATTGATCATGAATCAACGCTCTCAGACTGGAATTGTAGCATGTGCCTCAATTGATGACTATCAAAACAACATGATTAAAAAGCATGAAAATACGAGGGAAGAAAAAGAAATTGACCGTATTAAGCATGTAGATCGGTGTAATGCTCAAACCGGACCAATCTTTTTGGCTTATCGTTCGAATCAAATCATTAATGAGATTGTGAAGGTAAAAAAACAGGAAGAGCCATTGTATCAATTCACATCAAGCGACAAGGTAAGTCATGCTGTGTGGAAAATAAGTGATGCGAAAAGTGTCGAAAAGATTGCAGATGCCTTTCGCACAATTGACAGCATTTATATAGCGGATGGCCATCATAGAGCAGCATCCGCAGTTAAGGTTGGTCTTCAAAGAAGACAACAAAATCCAAATTATACAGGCGAAGAGGAATTTAATTTCTTCCTGTCAGTTTTGTTTCCTGATGATCAATTAATGATAATGCCATATAATCGTGTCGTAATGGATTTAAATGGGTATACCAAAATTGAGTTTATGGAAAAGCTGAAAGTTTTTTTTGAAGTTGAAAATTTAGGCAGACAACCGTTTTCTCCAAGCCAGAAAGCTACCTTTGGAATGTATCTTGATCAGGAATGGTATAAGCTTACAGCAAAGGGAAACATTCTTTCTGATGATGCTGTAGAAGGACTTGATGTGTCACTATTACAAAATTATTTATTGGACCCTATATTAAAGATTGAGGATCCAAGAATTGATAAAAGAATAGATTTTATAGGTGGCATCAGGGGATTATCCGAATTGGAAAAAAGAGCTTCAACCGATATGAAAGTGGCATTTTCTATGTATCCGACTTCCATTGCAGAACTATTTCATGTGGCAGACGATCACAGGCTTATGCCACCTAAATCTACTTGGTTTGAACCTAAACTTAGAAGTGGGTTGTTTATACATACATTAGATTAGCAGCAGAGTAAAATAAGAAGAAGCAGAACGGTTTTATAAAAGGAATGAAAATAGAGAGCACATTGTGGTCTCTATTTTTGACCAATGTACTTTTGAAACTAGTTACTTAATCAATGTATGTTTAACCTATCTTTTTTAAAAAAGTATGAACTATTCTTGGGTGTTTATGTCAGATAACGTTGATAAATCTTAAGTGGGCTTTATTGTTTTTGAGACTTAAAAATGTTAAGATAGAAATATATTTATAATGAAATGCGTTAGGAGGGATTAATATGAGTGCTAAAATATATGATTTAATGGACTGGGCAGCTATTGATGGAATAGTATATTCAGAAGAAGATAATCCACACGCTATATTAGGACCACATATAATAGAACAGGGTGTTTTAATTCAGACATTTTTTCCAAATGCAAAGCAAGTTACAGTGAGAATTATTAATTCCGGTAGTTTATATCTTATGGAAATGCAAGATGAAGAGGGCTTTTTTGCGGTACTCTTACCAAGTAAGACAATACCCAGTTATATCTATATAGTAGAAGATAAAGATGGACAAACATATGAAGTACATGATGCATATAGCTTCGAACCTCAGATAACGCAAAAGGAAGCTATGAAATTCAATTGTGGGCTTCATTATAAAATGTACGAAAAGCTTGGAGCTCACAGGATGGTAATAAAGGGAATTGATGGAGTACATTTTGCTGTATGGGCACCATCTGCATTAAGAGTAAGTGTAGTAGGTAACTTTAACCATTGGGATGGCAGATGCCATCAGATGAGACGATTATGGGAGTCTGGAATATTTGAACTTTTTATACCAGGAGTTAAAATAGGTGATTTGTACAAATTTGAAATTAAATTTAAAGGTGGAATGCTTGAATTAAAGGCAGATCCCTATGCAAATGAAGCACAGCTTAGACCGGATACGGCATCTGTTGTAGCTGATTTGGAATGTTTTGATTGGAAAGATGAAGAGTGGATATCAAATCGAAACAAGCAAAAACTGGATAATCAACCATTGTCAATTTACGAAGTGCATTTAGGTTCGTGGCGAAGACCAGAGGACAAAAGAGAATTTTATAATTATAAAGAACTGGCTGCTATGATTGCAGAATATGTATTGGAAATGGGATACACACATATAGAGTTGATGCCGGTTATGGAACATCCAAGTGATGCTTACTGGGGATATCAGATAACGGGTTACTATGCGCCAACCAGTCGTTACGGCAGTCCGACAGATTTTATGTTTTTCATGAATTATATGCATGAAAGAGGAATCGGAGTGATATTAGATTGGGTACCTGCTTATTTTCCGAAAGATAGTTTTGGTCTGGCAAATTTCGATGGTACATGCCTATATGAGCATTTAGATCCAAGACAGGGCTCTCATCCGCGTTTCGATATCTTGATTTACAATTATGCTAGACCTCAGGTTCGTAATTTCCTAATTGCAAATGCTGTTTATTGGGTTGAGATGTACCATGCGGATGGTATTCGAATCGAGGAAGCTGCTTCTATGCTTTATCTTGATTATGGAAAGAATCCTGGTGAATGGTTACCCAATATATATGGTGGAAATGAGAATTTAGATGCCATCGAATTTTTAAAGCAGTTAAGTGAAGTTTTTAAAGTAAATGCGAATGGAGCCATTTTGATTGCAAAAGAATCTTCAGCTTGGCCAATGGTAACAGCAGATACAAAGAAAAATGGATTAGGCCTTGACTATAAATGGAATACAGGCTGGCTGAATGACTTTTTAGGATATATGAGAAATGACCCATATGTTCGTTCATCTCATTATGGGGAGCTGACATTAAGTATGATTTATGCTTATAGCGAAAAGTTTATTTTAGCATTTTCGCATGATGAAGTGGTGCATGGGAAAGGTTCTATGATTAATAAGATGCCCGGAAATAAAGAAAAACAGTTTGCTAATCTGCGGGCGGTTTATGGATTTATGTATACACATCCTGGCAAGAAGCTTTTGTTTATGGGGCAGGATATCGGTCAATATACAGAATGGTCAGAGCAAAGCAGCATAGAGTGGAGTATCTTAGAAGAAAAGCAACATATCACCTTTAAAAATTATGTAAAAGCTTTAAATCATATTTACAGAAACGAACCAGCTTTATACGAACTGGATTATAAAACCGAAGGCTTTGATTGGATCAATAATATATCAGCGAATGAAAATATTGTAGTGTTTACCAGAAATACCAAAATGCAAGAGGATACTCTTATTGTGATTTGCAATTTTGTTCCAGTATTACAAGAAAATTATAAAATAGGAGTTCCGTTTCAAGGAAAATATAAAGAGATTTTCTCAAGTGATTGTTTAGAATACGGAGGGGAAAATCATATTAATAGGAGAATGAAGCAATCAAGACTTGAAGAATGCGACGGCAGAGATCATTCTATAAAGGTGACAGTACCTCCGCTAGGAATAACGATATTAAAATTCTTTTTGGATAAGCATAAGATGTCTAATAAAAAAAATACAAAAAGAAGCAACAAAACAAAGAGTAATTTGAAAGACAGGCTTGCGGCACAAGTCATATTAGCGGATGAAAAACGAGAGCTTGAGAAATCCATTCTGGCTGCAAAACAGGTGGAGGAAGCGCAGATACAAACAAATTCAATTAAAAAAATTGATGAAACTGATTGGAGATAACGATGCTATTAACAGTAAAGAATTCAGAGGATACCATAGCTGAAATAAAGGATTTACAAGATCAGATTGTAAATCAACCTAACAAAATTATTGAATACTTTAAAGGCTGGCTGCCGGATATTGCCAACTTTGCAATTAATGTTGTTTTGTCTATTATCATTTATTTTATTGGTACAAAAATTATTGATTTAATTCTAAGGCTGGTAGATAAGTCTTGTATAAAGATAGGCGCAGAGGAAGGGGCTATTAAGTTTATACACTCTTTATTAAGAATTTTACTTTATATTGTATTGTTTTTAATTATAGGAAAACGCTTTGGACTAGATAATACCTCGATGGTTGCGTTATTGGGATCGGCAGGTATTGCGATTGGACTAGCGTTACAGGGAAGCCTGTCTAATTTCGCAGGAGGTATTTTATTACTAATATTAAAGCCTTTCAAAATAGGAGATTACATTATTGAACAAAGTACTGGAAATGAAGGTACGGTAACCAATATTGATGTTTTCTATACCAAGGTATTGACAGCTGACAATAAAATGATTGCAATGCCGAATGGAAATGTCATTAATAGTTCAATCACAAATGTAACGAATGAGGATGTTAGAAGATTGGATATTGTTGTAGGTATCAGCTATGAAAGTGATTTGAAGAAAGCCAAGAAAATCATAGAAGATATGCTTTTGCAGGATTCGGCAAGAATTGAAGAGAGGGATTTAAATGTTTATGTATCAGATTTAGCTGAAAGTTCAGTTATAATAGGAGGTCGCATGTGGGTTAAAACAGAGGATTACTGGCCGGCCAGATGGCGTATTATTGAAAATATTAAACTTACTTTTGATAAAAATGATATTATGATACCATTTAAACAGTTAGATGTGAATATAAAAAGTAATAACATAAAAACAGAGTTGTAAAATTATGTCAATTTATGCGTTTTCAGACTATTTTAAGTTTAATAATATATAATTTATTCAGATGAGGGGCAATCTATATGCATGCATAGCCATTAATTTGCTGGGAGGAGAACGAAAAATTGAAAGTACTAATAGTAGAAGACGAAATAAGGCTGGCAGATACGTTAAGTCAGATTATGACAGAGAATAAGTATCTGGTTGATACTGTAAATGACGGAGCAGACGGTTTTGATTATGCAATGAGTAACATGTACGACATAATTGTACTAGATGTGATGTTACCGAAAATGAATGGTTTTGATGTTGTTAGAGCCCTAAGAAAAGCAAAGGTGTCAACGCCTGTTATACTGCTTACTGCTAAGGATGAGGTGATTGATAAGATAACGGGTCTTGATTCTGGAGCTGATGATTATCTTACAAAGCCATTTGTACCTGATGAATTGTTGGCAAGAATACGTGCATTGACAAGGAGACAGGGAGAGGTGGTTATGAATGAACTCAGCTTTTCAGATTTGACATTAAATTTGTCTATGTATATGCTCCAAAAGGATGGAAAATCTATTCATTTGGGACACAAAGAATTTGAAGTGATGCGCTTATTAATTACCAATCCTGCGATGGTAGTATCAAAGGATGAGATGATAAGTAAAATATGGGGAATGGAATCTGATGCAGAGGATAATAATGTGGAAGTTTACATTTCCTTTCTGAGAAAAAAATTACAATATTTAGGTTCGAAAGTTAATATTTCCACTCAAAGAAAAATTGGCTACTTTCTAGAGGAGGGCGTGTAATGATATCGAAATTAAAGAAAAAATTTATCTTTATTAATATGATATTTGTTACAGTCATTCTAATTTTTGCATTTGGAGCTGTTTTAGTATCATCATTTCTAAGAGTTGACGAAAACAGTAGAATTGCGATACAAACTTCAGTCGATAGGAATAATAGATTGGATGAGAAGAACAAGCCGGTTCTAGAAATTGGTACCCATCCCGCAAATGATAAACAACCAACTAGTTTTACTGTGTTTACAGTAAGATTAGATGAAAATAATAATATTAAAAATTTAATTGGAGATTATGTTGAAGTATCGGATCAGGTGCTTGAACAGATTGTTTCAACTTGTGTTGAAAGCAATAAAGATTCTGGAATCCTTTGGGACATGTCACTTAGGTATTTAAAAAACAGTAATATTCATGGTAATGAAATTATTTTTTATGATTTAAGTGATGATATATCAAGCATGTTTCATTTGGTTAAAAATTGTCTCATTGTGGGAATTGGCAGCTTTCTGGCATTTTTACTTATTAGTGTATTCCTAGCTAACTGGGCTTTAAAGCCAGTTGAAAAATCGTGGGAAAGTCAAAGACAGTTTATCGCAGATGCTTCACATGAGCTAAAGACTCCACTGACAGTTATACTTGCAAATGCGGATATTCTTAGTGCTCATAAAAAAGATACAATTGAAAATCAGTATAAATGGATTGATTATATAAAGGCAGAAGCATCACATATGAGTAGTCTTGTAAATGATTTATTGTTTTTGGCAAAGTCAGATGCCGCAAGAGAGAATATAGTATTAACAGAGGTGAACTTGAGTGATATTATGTGGAATTGTTATTTGCCGTTTGAATCGTTAGCCTTTGAGCAAGAAAAAAATCTGGACGCAGAGATTGCATCAGATATCTTGATTCAGGGCGATTCAGGGAAGTTAAAACAGTTAATCATGATTTTACTGGATAATGCATGTAAATATACGGAAAAAAATGGTAGTATTAAGGTTAAATTGTATACAAAACCAGAAAAGGAAAAGATATATCTTACCGTAAATAATACAGGAGAACCTATTTCGCAGGAGCATTTAAGTCATTTATTTGAACGTTTTTATCGGGCGGAAGAATCAAGAGCCAGAGAAAAAGGTGGATATGGACTTGGATTATCAATTGCCAAAACAATTGTAGATATGCATCGTGGGAAAATTTCTGTTACTAGTACCAAAGAAGAAGGAACAACATTTAAAGTATCTTTTCATATAACAAGATAAGTACTTAATAACATATAAAAGAGCTTGAGAATATTTTATCTCAGGCTTTTTTGATACTGTGACTTTCATAAGATATGAGTTGATACTTGATCAAGATAAATGTCTGGAATACCGTTGGTCTAAATATGTGAAGAACAGGTGAATACTAGATAAAACCTAAGTGAAATAGCCAAAGGCTTAAGAGTAATTTAAGGTTTTCAAACTATAATCCTTTCCATAAAGATATATGAGTCTGAAAGGTTGGTGATATGATTCATAACTACGAATGAGAAAGCAATGGATGGCGTATAGCTAAAAAAGAATAAGAGTAGAAGGAAGATAATTATGAGAAAATTAAAAATGTTTTTAGCAATAGGGTGTGCAACTGTAATGGTTGTAACCGCAGCAGGGTGTTCTAGCACCAGTTCAGATGCAGTAGAAGAGACTACACAAACAGAAACGACTGACACAACTCAGGATGAAACAACGGCAGATACGGATAATTCAACTGTTACGAATGAAGTAGATGATTCTGTTGTATTTGGTAAGGTTACAGCGATAGATGGTAGTGATATTACTTTAGCTTTAGGAGAAATGGCACAAGGAAATAACATGGATGGTAAGGAAGCACCAAGTGGAGACTCAAATTCAACAGGAGGTCAGACGGCAAGCACTGAAGCACCAAGTGGAGAAGCACCAAGTGGAGATGCAAATGCAGCAGGAGGTCAGGCACCAAGCGGAGAAGCACCAAGTGGAGAAGCACCAAGTGGAGATGCAAATGCAGCAGGAGGTCAGGCACCAAGCGGTGAAGCACCGAGTGGAGATACAAATGCAGCAGGAGGTCAGGCACCTGATATGAGTACATTGTTTACAGAAAGTGGAGAAACAACTACAATAACTGTGGATGACGAAAGTATTATTAAGTTAGTTTCGGGCACAGAAACAACTACCGGAAGCCTAAGCGATATTACAGTTGATACAATACTTAGTATTGAATATGATGATTCTGATAATATTACATCTATTACAATACAAGGAAATTAACTATTTAATATTAACAAGAAAGTGGTATTAAGGTTATAAGCAAGTAGCAAAGCAGTTAGCGGATATCCGCTTTGACAAATCATTAAGGTTGCAGCACTAAGAAATTAGTGATGCAGCCTCTTTTATTGTCTTTGCTCCTTGATGAGGATAAAACGGTATTGGAAAATGTTGTATCAACAGCATTTGTACCGGAGCATATTTGTCGAGCTGTACTGATGAACCTGTATATGAATCATAATGATATTTATAAAAAGGTTAAAGTCTTATCAGGCGGAGAGAGAGTAAAAACAGCAATTGCCAAGGTGTTAGTGTCCGACTGTAATTTTCTTATCTTGGATGAGCCAACTAATCATATGGACATTTATACCATGGAGGGATTGGAAAAGCTGCTTAAAAGCTATGATGGGACGTTACTGGTAATTAGTCATGATAGAAAATTAACGAAGAATATTGCAGATTGTATTTATGAAATAAAGGATGGCAATATAACAGAATGCTTTTTATAACAGAAAAGCTTAACTTTCACTTGAAAAGCATATAAACCCTGATATAATATATGTAAATGGAGGTTGTTTGTATGAAAATTTCAACAAAAGGACGTTATGCCATAAGAGTTATGATAGATTTGGCAGAACATAATAATGGTCAGTTTATAACTTTAATGGACATAGCTCAAAGACAGGAAATTTCGGAAAAATATCTTGAGGCAATTGTATCTATTCTAAGCAAAAACAATTTATTGGTTTCTCTTCGAGGTAAGGGAGGGGGCTATAAGTTAGCAAAGACTCCGGATCAATATACCATAAAAACGATATTAATGCTGACGGAAGGACCACTTGCTCCAGTTTCATGTCTGGCGAATAAGCCAAATGGCTGTTTAAGAGCAACCGAATGTAAAACCTTGAAAATGTGGGAAGGATTGGAACAGGTAATTAATGATTATCTGGAGAATATAACCGTTGCTGATTTACTGGATGCTAGGAATGATTCGGATTATTATGTAATATAATATAAATGGCGTGAATATTTATTAAAATTTAATATGATAGTGGATATTTTCAATATCTATATAAAAAGTATCGTTCCAAGGATTAAGGGGAGCGATACTTTTTGTTGTAATAGCCTATTTTTAATGTAACTGTATTCAGTGTAACAAAGCAGCCAAGTCTTTCAAATTCTCGGAATTTGGGAAGTGAATTGGATTTGTCTGCTTTATTTACTCATTCATATTTTCTTAATAGATACATGTACTTTTTTTATTATTACATATTAACATATTGACAAAGTATGTTAAAAGAAGTAATATAAAAAACAAAGCAAAACCATTACGTCCGATAAACATACAAAACAAGTATGTAAGTAGTGCAACTGATAACTTGAAAATAAGGGTTAAAAAAATGAAAGGAGAGTGCAAGCACATAATTTATATGCTCTGTGTTTGTGTCTTAAATGCACATGCTAGCATGTTCACTTAAGACTTGGTTTAAATTATGAAGAAGAAAAAAAGAGTAGCAGCAATTTTTATGATTTTTGGAATGTCCTTTGTTTTGATATCATGTGGAAAAAATTTTAATCAAGATGCAACTGATAAAGTGACTATTACTAATGTTTCTTATGATCCGACCAGAGAATTTTACGTAGCATACAATGAACTATTTGAAAAATATTATTTGGATACATCTGGTTATGAGGTTGAAGTTGTTCAATCACATGGAGGTTCTGGAAGTCAGGCAAGGTCTGTGATTGAAGGGGCTGGTGCGGATGTTGTGACACTTGCATTGGCTCACGATATTACCTTAATAGAAAATGCAAGATTAGTTCAATCTGGCTGGAACAATGAATTTGAAAGTAATTCATCTCCGTATACCTCAACTATTGTATTTCTAGTCAGAAAAGGTAATGAAAAAGGGATTCAGGATTGGGACGATTTAACGAAAGAAGGAGTAAGCATAATTACCCCAGATCCTAAAAGCAGTGGGGGGGCTTGCTGGAATTTCTTGGCTGGCTGGTATTATGCCGGACAGCAATTTAATGATAATGAACAACAAATGAAAGATTTTATGTCTAAGCTTTATTCCAATGTTACAGTCATGGATTCAGGTGCTCGTGGAGCAACGACTACATTTGTTGAAAATGGGCAGGGAGATGTTTTAATTGCATGGGAAAATGAAGCCATTATGACGGTGGAAGAATATCCAGATCAATATGAAATAATATCTCCAAGTATTAGTATTTTGGCAGAGCCAAGTGTAGCCATTGTGGATGAAAATGCAGATAAAAATAAAACACAGGCGGCAGCAAAAGCCTATTTGGAATATCTTTACTCGTATGACGCGCAAAAAATGATTGGAGAGTATGGATATAGACCATCCAATCATACAGTATTGCAGGAATTTTCCAATAAGTTTGATCTTAATATCAAGCTTTGTACCGTTGATGATTTGGGTGGCTGGGATCATGTGTATGAAAAGTTTTTTATAGATGGTGGAATTTTTGATGAAATATATGGAAATTAAATATTAAATTGGAGGATATATATGAAGGGACATAAAATTAAAAAATACATACGAAAAGACAGAGTAATACCTGGTTTTGACTTGACTATGGGAATTTCATTACTCATGCTTTCTTTCATTATATTATTGCCGTTAGTATCTGTCCTTGTATTTTCTTTTAAACTGACACCAACTGAATTTTTTAGATTAGTAACAAAAGAAAATATTTTAAATGCATTTCGAACGAGTATTTTATGTTCTGTAATTGCTTCTTTTATTAATTGTTTTTTTGGTATGATACTCGCTTGGGTTTTGGTGAGATATGATTTTTTTGGAAAAAGGCTTTTAGATGGTCTGATTGAGCTTCCATTCGCACTTCCGACCGCAGTAGCAGGTATTACGTTGTCTAAGTTATATTCGGACACAGGGATGCTTGGGAAACCGTTGACCATCTTAGGACTTAAGGTTTCCTATACGAAATTGGGATTGACCATAGCACTTATATTTATAGGAATTCCCTTTGTAGTCAGAGCAATCCAGCCAGTACTTGAAAATTTGGATTCCCAATATGAAGAAGCAGCTTACATATTGGGGGCGAGCAAAGCAAAAACATTTTTTAAAGTAATTTTACCTGAGCTAAGACCAGCCTTATTGACTGGTTTTGGATTGGCATTTGCAAGAGGAATTGGTGAATATGGAAGTGTCATTTATATCTCTGGTAACAGTGCCAAGGAACAGACACAGGTTGTATCCTACATCATTATGCAAAAGCTTAATTATGTAGATTACGCCAGCGCCACTGCAATCGCATTGGTTATGCTGATTATTTCGTTTTTTATTTTACTGTTCATTAATATACTTCAAATCTGTCAATCAAGACGTACTAACCATGTATAGGGGGGTAAATATGCAGGAAAATAAAAGAAAAGAGAGCAAAGCAACGCAAATTGTTTTAATTACAATTAGTGTTCTATTCATCACTTTGATGTTGGTAATACCTTTGATATCTGTTATTAACAATTCCTTAAGTGAAGGGGTTTCATTTTATTTTAAATCTTTACAGACAGAGTATGTCCTGTCTGCGCTTAAGATAACGTTATTAGCAACAGTGATAGCGGCAGTGGTTAATTCCTTTTTTGGAATTATGGCAGCCTGGCTGATCACAAAGTTTTCGTTTAAAGGAAAGCAGTTATTGGCAACTTTGATTGATATTCCCTTTTCCATATCGCCAGTTATTGCGGGTCTGGCATTTATTATGACCTTTGGAAGACTGGGATGGGGCAGTAATTATATTGATAAAATCAATGAATTTTTTGGAACGAACATACAGATCGTTTTTGCTATACCGGGAGTAATATTAGCTACTGTTTTTGTAACATTTCCCTTTGTTTCCAGAGAAATTATACCCGTACTTAATGCACAGGGTAAGGAGGAAGAAGAGGCAGCGGCGCTGATGGGAGCGAGCGGCTTTATGATATTTCGTAAAATAACATTTCCTCATATAAAATGGGCTTTCTTATATGGCATTATATTGTGTACGTCAAGAGCATTAGGAGAGTTCGGTGCAGTGAATGCATTGTCTAAAACAAGGGGCGAGACATTTACACTGCCATTGGAGATTGATGCGTTGTATCTTTCCGGCTCAAATGACTCCATAACGTCAGCTTTTGCCGTATCTTCCATATTAGTATTCATTGCTATTGCAGTTATCATTGTCAGAAATATAGTAGAATTTAAAGCAAAAAAGAAGCTTGAACACATTGAATCGTAGCAGAGGAGGCGGCTATGTACGTTGAATTAAAGAACATAGAAAAATCATATGGAAATTATAAAGCATCAGACCATATTAATATCGGAATTGGGAAAGGAAAACTTGTTGCTTTACTAGGACCAAGCGGCAGTGGGAAAACAACGATACTTCGAATGATAGCCGGACTGGAAACACCAAATGCTGGTGATATCATAATTGATGGGAAAAGAGTAAATGATATTGCGCCGGCTGAGAGAGGTATCGGATTTGTATTTCAAAATTATGCCCTTTTTCGTTATATGACAGTATATGAAAATCTGGCCTTTGGACTGAAAATCAAAAAGCTGCCTAAAAAACAGATCAAGGAAAGAGTGATAGAGCTGATTGAATTAACTGGTTTAAAAGGATTGGAAAAGAGATATCCCAATCAGTTATCGGGAGGACAAAGGCAAAGAGTGGCATTTGCGAGAGCACTTGCTCCAAATCCAAGCCTGCTTTTACTTGACGAACCCTTTGCTGCAATCGATGCAAAGGTGCGGGCAGAGCTTCGAAGCTGGCTTCGGGAAATGATACATAAAGTTGGGATTACCAGTATTTTTGTTACACATGATCAGGATGAGGCGGTCGAAGTAGCCGATGAAATTATTATTACAAACAAAGGACAAATTGAGCAAATAGCAGCACCGATTGAAATATATAAGAATCCGAAAACTCCTTTTGTTGCAGAATTCATAGGTCAATCTTCTAAGATAGATGATTATCATAAGCTAAGAGGATTTGAAAAAGGAGATTATAAAGGAGCGATTATCAGACCTGAATTTGTAGAGAGCTTTAAAAGTGACAATGTAAAATTCAAAGATGTAATCAACTATTCCGAGGATGGAGTCATTGAAGATATCTATTTCCGTGGAAATTGTCTTGAGGTAAAACTCAATGTGGGTGGAATTATATTAACCACAAAGCGCTCCCTTGAAAGACGACCGATTCAAATCGGAGAAAGGATGCATGTTATTGTATATCGATTATATGCTTATGATAATGAAAGAGCTTATCTTTTAGAAAATAAAGATCTGAAAGGAAAAGAGCTGGTGACTTTTTAATGAATAATGGAAAGAATGGTAGATGACATGAAAAATAGTTTAAAGCATAATAAAATTTTGACAGATGTTTTAATCATAGGCGGAGGTACTGCCGGCTGCTATGCTGCACTAACCTTAAGCAGAAATTCTAATTTGTCAGTTGCAATCGTTGAAAAAGCCAATATCAAAAGAAGTGGATGCCTTGCAGCAGGTGTCAACGCAATCAATGCGTATATTGTAGATGGAAAAAAGCCAGAGGATTATGTGGATTATGCAACAAAGGATGCAAATGGAATAGTTCGAAATGATTTACTTCTTACTGCAGCGAAACGATTTAATGCTGTTACGGCAGAAATGGAAAAGCTTGGTCTAGTGATTTTAAAAGATGCTAAGGGGAATTATGTAGCAAGAGGAAACCGTAATATTAAAATAAATGGTGAAAATTTCAAACCAATCTTAGCAAAAGCGGTGCAAGAAGCAGAGAATGTTACCATATGGAATCATATTAATGTCACAGACTTATTGGTTGAAGAGAATACAGTAAAGGGCGCGATTGGCTTTTGTATCTCTGATGAAAACGTATATGAATTCAGGGCTCATAAAGTTATCGTTGCAACTGGAGGAGCGTCAGGTCTTTATAAACCGAATAACCCGGGTTTTTCACAACACAAAATGTGGTATCCGCCATTTAATACAGGAGCCGGCTATGCTATGGGAATTTTGGCGGGAGCTGAAATGACCTCCTTTGAAATGCGTTTCATTGCCTTAAGATGTAAAGATACCATAGCACCGACAGGGACTATTGCACAAGGAGTAAGGGCTAAGCAAATAAATGCTCATGGTGAGGCCTATGAAGGAAAATATGGGGTTACAACCAGCGAAAGAGTCTATGGAACGGTAAAAGAAAACCAGTTGGGAAATGGCCCATGCTATTTACAAACCAGTGGGATTGATAAAGAAAAAGATGAGGAGCTTTTCAAAGCTTATCTGAATATGGCTCCGAGTCAGACCTTGAAATGGATGGAAAGCGGTAAGTATCCAAGTGAGCAGGATGTGGAAATTGAAGGAACAGAGCCTTATATTGTTGGCGGGCATACGGCAAGCGGTTACTGGGTCAATACTAATCGTGAGACTACCATAAAGGGTTTGTATGCAACAGGAGATGTTTCAGGAGGTTGCCCTCAAAAATATGTAACCGGCGCTTTGGCAGAAGGTGAAATTGCAGCCCTTGATATTATTCAAAAAATAGACCAAGAGCAAAGCAGAGAAATAGATGACAACGTTGCTTTTAAAAAGATAGAAGAATATGAAAAAATATTAAATAAAGAAACGTATTTTTTTACGGCGAAAGAACTTGAAGAGGCAATGCAAAAGGTGATGGATGAGTATGCAGGAGGTATTTCCACACATTATCAGTATAATGAAAAACAATTGAATTTAGCAGAAGAAAAAATTGAACAAATCATAAAATTATCAAAGGATTTAAGCGCATCCGATATGCATGAGCTAATGTTTGTATATGAACTGAAAGAAAGGTTAACTGTATGTAAGCAGGTTATTGCGCATTTAATTCACAGGAAAGAAACAAGGTGGCATTCTTTTAATGAAAATCTAGACTATCCAAATATTGATTCCGGCTATTATAAATATGTCAATTCAAAGCTAAAAGATGGAAGATTACAGATTTTATTAAGAGATATAGTACAGGAGGAAGTGTATGAGCATAAGAATTAATCTTGATAAATGTGTCGGCTGTCTTCGATGTATCGAGGTTTGTCCCGGAAGTCTGATTAAAGAAAAGGATACCAAGGCATTTATGAAGTATCCAAAGGATTGTTGGGGCTGTGTGTCCTGTGTTAAGGAATGTAAGGCAGGTGCAATTGAGTTTTATCTGGGCGCAGATATTGGAGGCAATGGAGGTAAAATGAATGTTTCTTATGAGGGGGATATCATTCATTGGAATATTACAAAGAGTGATGGAACTGTCAAGGTAATAGATGTCAACAGTAAGGATTCAAATAAATATTAGGAGGAGTAAGGATGAGCGGATTATCATATTTGGATGAGTTAGAAGCCGAAGCAATCTATATTATAAGAGAGGTAGCTGCGCAGTGTGAAAAGCCTGTTATGCTGTATTCGATTGGAAAGGATAGCTCTGTTATGCTGCATCTGGCGATGAAAGCATTTTATCCCGAAAAGCCTCCATTTCCATTTATGCATGTAAATACAACTTGGAAGTTTAAAGAAATGATTGAATTTAGAGATAAAACAGCGAAAGAATTGGGAATTGAAATAATTGAGTATATTAATCAGGACGGTGTTAAAAGAGGTATCAATCCGTTTGAACATGGATCAGCCTATACAGATATTATGAAAACACAGGCATTAAAACAGGCTCTGGATCAATATGGATTTACGGCTGCATTTGGTGGAGGAAGGCGTGACGAGGAAAAAAGCAGAGCAAAGGAAAGAATTTTTTCATTCCGTAATGCCTCACATGCATGGGATCCAAAAAATCAAAGACCGGAGATGTGGAAATTATATAATACAGAAATCAACAAGGGTGAGAGCATTCGGGTTTTTCCAATTTCAAACTGGACAGAAAAGGATATCTGGCAATACATACAGCGTGAAAATATACCCATTGTGCCACTTTATTTTGCTGCAAAACGCCCTATCGTATATCGGGATGGTAATATCATTATGGTAGATGATGAACGTATGAAATTAAAACCAGGAGAGGTTCCTGAAATGAAAAAGGTTCGTTTTCGTACCCTTGGCTGTTATCCACTTTCAGGAGGAGTTTTGTCTGAGGCGGCTACTCTTGGGGAAATCATTGAAGAAACCTTAAGCTCAGTTGAGTCAGAAAGAACCAGCCGTGTCATTGATTCGGACGGAGGTGCGGCAAGTATGGAAAAAAGAAAGAGAGAAGGGTATTTCTAATGAATGGATTACTAAAATTTATAACATGTGGTAGTGTAGATGACGGTAAATCAACGCTGATTGGTCATATTTTATATGATTCCAAGCTTTTATATGCAGATCAGGAAAAAGCATTGATTCTTGACAGTAAAGTAGGCTCTCGTGGAGGTGAGATCGATTACTCTCTCTTATTAGATGGCCTTATGGCGGAACGGGAACAGGGGATTACGATTGATGTTGCATACCGCTATTTTAACACAAATCACCGTAGTTTTATTGTAGCAGATACACCAGGACACGAAGAATATACAAGAAATATGGCAGTGGGTGCCTCTTTTGCCCAGCTAGCAATTATTTTGGTTGATGCCGAACAAGGTGTGCTAGTACAAACAAGGCGTCATTCCAGAATATGTTCTTTGATGGGGATTCAACATTTTGTATTTGCAGTCAATAAGATGGATTTAGTTTTATATAGCCAAGAACGATTCAACCAAATTAAAGAAAATATTCTTGCTCTGGCAAAAGAGCTGTCACTTAAAAACATAAAAATAATTCCAGTCAGTGCAACGCAAGGGGACAATGTAACAAAGAAATCGCAGAATATGGACTGGTATCAGGAAGAAATACTGCTTACTTTTCTAGAAAATGTGGATGTTTCTGAAATCGCAGATAGTCAGAACTTTTATATGCCGGTACAAAGAGTATGCAGACCGAACCATAGCTTTAGGGGCTTTCAGGGGCAGATAGAGTCAGGAAACATTAAAGTGGGACAAAAATTAACTACCCTGCCAAGTAATGAAAAGGCAATAGTGGAAAGTATTCTGATTGGAGATAAAAATGCAGAGGAGGCCATTCAAGGACAGGAGGTTACCATTCAGCTTGATAAGGAAGTCGATGTCAGTCGTGGGTGTGTGCTGACGAATAATGAGAAGCTTCCAATTCAAAAAAATGTAAGAACTACCATTCTTTGGATGGATGATGAGCCATTGAGAGCAGGCAGAGATTTCCTGCTAAAACTCGGAACAAAGATGATACCGGCAATTGTCAAAAATATTGAATATAAAATAGATGTCAATACAGGAGAGCATCTGCCTATTGATACAGTTACGAAAAATGAAATTATCCATTGCGAGCTTGAATTTGCTGAAAAAATAGTAGTAGATGAATTTCAAAAAAATAAAACGCTTGGAGAACTGATTTTGATAGATCGTATCAGCCATATGACATCTGCCTGTGGTGTAGTGGAGCATGTAGAAATGCAAAATGAAAAACCTTATTTCGAAAAAGATGATCTAATAGCAAACGGTTATATTTTTGAAGAATTTTACTTTGATTTGGAAAACGCGTTTCTTTCCAAAGAAAAATCAAGGGATAGGACTTATCATGCAGGAGACAGGGTACCAACAAAAGGAGACAGCTTTAATTATCCGGATTATTTTGATATTATTTCAGTAGAAGCTTCCACAGCAATTTTAATACGCAATGCTAAAATAGCTGATATAATCAAATTGGAAGAATATAACTATGATGGACTACCAATTCTGGATGAAAGGGGTTTTGCACTAAACATTAATACGATAGCGCAGCTACAGGAATTTTTGCATGACTATAAGAAGCTAGAAGAAGATAATAAGATAGCATTTGTAAATAAATGGTCAAAATTTGAAACATATCGTAAGATAGTGTGCCATGAGAACTTCTGGATTATCTAAAAAGGTTTGTAAGAACTAAGACAATATATTAAAGAAAAACTTCCTAAATTTATCATTTGCATATATAATAAATTAGGAAGTTTTTTTGCGAAAGAAGCAGCTAATGTTTAGAGAGGTCGTAGATAATTATGTTTAGCAAAATTCCAGATGTGTTAACAATATTAAGAATTATATTGTCTTTGGTTATACTTATAATAAAGCCGTTGTCCATTTTATTTTTTGTCCTTTATCTAATATGTGGACTCGGTGATATGCTGGATGGTTTTCTGGCAAGGAAAATGGGAGCAGAAAGTGAGCATGGTGCAGCTCTTGACAGTCTGGCGGACTTCGTTTTAATTGCAGTTCTTATGTATGTGTTTTTTCCTTATCTGGATAGAATGGAATACATGATATTATGGGTAATTGGTATTTTTGCTATTCGGATCGGAGGACTGTTTGTTGGTTTTATGAAACATCATACATTAGCCTTTTTACATACCTATGCCAATAAGGCAACAGGATTTTTATTATTTTGTTTTCCATTACTTTATGTCATTTTTGGAATGCCAATCACTTGTACTTTACTTTGCAGCATCGCAAGTATTTCTGCTATAGAGGAATTACTGATCCAAATAAAAGCTAAGACACTAAATCGAAATATCAGTTCTATATTTAAAATCAATCAAAACGAATTGAAATAGAGTAAAGTTTGTAACTGTTGGTTATGAGTAGATCGAGTTTCATCGTTGAAGATTCAATTGATTTCAGGGCTAGCATTTTAAAATATGATGGATATAAGCAAAAGGGAGATGTTCTATATGGAATATACAATAAAGCAAGTAGCAGAGAAAACAAATTTATCAATTTATACGTTACGATATTATGATAAAGAAGGACTGTTACCATTAATTAAAAGAAGTGAATCAGGAATTAGAAAATTTACTGATAATGATATTGAATGGATTAAACTCATATGTTGTTTAAAAAATAGTGGGATGTCAATTGAAAGTATAAAACAATTTATGCAGTGCTGCTTACAAGGAAGAGAGCGATTAGAGGATAGAAAAATTATTCTGACAGCTCATAAGAAAAATATCGAAAAACAGATAGAACAGCTCTATAAGAGTATGGAAATTGTAAATTATAAATTAGAGCATTATAAAGAAATTGGTATTTTTCATATTGATGAGCAGACTGAATAAAATTACTTTTTAAAAGAAAATAACATTCCTCTCCTTATCCTTTTACTTAAAATACTTTGAAAAGAACGTTGAAAAGAAGAAGCTTGACATAGAGTTAACTCTAGGTATTACAATTGAGATATGTTTAAAATAGAGTAACAGGAGGAAGTTTAATGTATCAGCCAATGGAAGAAAGATATAGTCAAATGAAATATAAAAGATGTGGAAACAGTGGACTTAAGTTACCTAGAGTGGCGCTTGGTCTTTGGCATAATTTTGGTTCAATAGATTCCTATGAAAATCAAAAAGCACTTATTTTTAAAGCGTTTGACCTCGGTATCACACATTTTGATATTGCTAATAATTATGGGCCGGTGCCAGGCTCAGCAGAAGAAAATTTTGGAAAAATTCTTAAAAATGAATTATTCCCTTATAGGGATGAACTGATTATTTCTACAAAGGCAGGGTATACTATGTGGCCTGGACCTTATGGGGATTGGGGTTCTAAGAAATATTTAGTATCCAGCTTGGATCAGAGCTTAAAAAGATTGGGTCTAGATTATGTTGATATTTTTTATCACCACAGACCTGACCCAGAAACACCTTTAGAAGAGACTATGGAAGCACTTTCTCAAATTGTTAGAAGTGGTAAAGCATTATACGTGGGTTTGTCAAACTATAAGCCGGAGGATACAAAGAGAGCTTCTCAACTATTGAAGGCTAACCATACACCATGTTTAATTCATCAGCCAAGGTATAATATGTTTGACAGATGGGTAGAAAATGGGTTATTGGATGTATTAGAAGAAGAGGGAATCGGTTCAATTGCATTTTGCCCATTGGCACAGGGATTATTAACGGATAAGTATATTCATGGAATTCCAGAAGACTCAAGAGCAACTAAGAGTATATTTTTGCATGAAAGTGATGTTACAGAGCATGTAATCGATAAGGTTACCCAATTAAATGAAATAGCTGCCAGCAGAAATCAATCATTAGCACAGATGGCATTATCTTGGGTTCTTAGAAATGATAAAGTAACCACGGTATTAATTGGTGCAAGTAAAGTAAAGCAGATACAAGACAATGTCAAAATTGTAGATAAGCTGGTTTTTACCAAAGAAGAATTAAATGTAATTGATTCAATATTGAAATAGTTTTTTATATAGGTAAATTGATTAAATTATTAAGATCAACGGGGATGTCTAAGATTAAAAGTGGAACATATTATTGCGTAAGGGCTTTTTAAAGAGCAGAAATGAGTTAGAATTAGTACTTTAAAAGAGGAGAGCCTGGATAAGGGGGATTATCCAGGCTATATGAAAAAAAGTTTATATAATCAAAGTATTAGATGCATTTCGTTATTATAAACTGCGAATATTTATAATAAATTATAGTGAAATATGTGGTGCGATATGTACTAATTACTTTGTATGATTATAATATACAGAAGCTATGTGTAGGGTATTTGAAGAAACTTTGAAAAAAGTGTGAAGTATTCCTTTTTTTGGAATAGGAGCTTATAAAATAAATTTATAATAATATAAGGCAGGCAGTGAGATAAAATGAAACAGTTAGATTTTAGAATGGAAAGACCAAATTTGGTAAAGGTAGGAGATTGCGTAGAGGTGAGTGCCAGAGATTTGCAGACTCTTCAAGGGCTTATGTATTGCTATACCATTGAGCCTGCTGTGGGAATGAGCGGCAATATTCCAATCAGCAATAAAATTAACAATTTAAATGGAACTGTTAGCAAGATCGAAGATGGACCAAGTTACTGGACAGTTACGGTTGATTTTGATGACTAGTTAATATGGTATGTTTGGTTTAACCTGTGTGGTGAAAATGTTATTCATTATATTTATTCATAAGACAAATTATTTGTTACATAAAATATTATAAATCTAATAAAAAAAAGAGGTATAAATGTTTTTAGGTATTGATATTAGTGTACATAATGGAAATGTTAATGTAAAGCAGGTAAAAGATGCAGGATACCAGTTTATTTTTATTCGAGCTGGTTATGGGAAGAATAATATTGATCAAAGATTTGAATCGAATGCAAGAGCTTGCATAAATTCAAATATGCCACTGGGGATTTATTGGTTCAGCTATGCATATTCCCTTGAAATGGCGAGACAAGAAGCCAAATATGCAATTGAAGCAGTTAAAAAGTATAAGAGCATTTGTCCGATTGCCTATGATTTGGAATATGATTCGGTTCGATATGCGCGTACAAAAGGAGTAGAAATAACAAAAGCTCTTGCAACTGAAATGGCAAAGATATTTTTGGAAGAAGTAGAAAATGCAGGATATATTCCGATTTTATATACCAATAATGTTTATGAGATGAATTATTTTGATATGGAGCAATTTAAATGTGATATTTGGTATGCTCGTTATAAAAGCAATATATCTTCAAAAGAAAAAGAGCATGCATCTATATGGCAGAAATCAAAAACCGGTAAGGTACCTGGAATAAGTGGTAAGGTGGATATAAATGAATTTTATCTGGAATTAGAACAGCTTGAGGCTGAAACAGATGAAAGCAATTATAATATAATTAATATTAATATTCTTAATTTTCAAAAAGCGGCAAATAAAGACGGGTATCTGGACGAAAGCGGTAATGCTTTAATAGAAGATGGAATGGATGGAGTTAATACAAAATACGTTCGTAATCTGATTCAATTAAAAGCCAAAAGTACTATAATTGGTTATCTAACAGGTAGCAGTGGAGATGTTGTATCATGGTGGCAGACCAGATTAAATGAAATGGATTTTTCAACCAGCATAGACGGCAAATACGCAAAGGATAGCAGAAAAAAGACAATTCAGTTGCAAAAGAAATACAATTTAAAAACGGATGGCGTGGTAGGATTTAATAGTATAACCACTGCCTTTTATAATTAAAAAACAAGCCTAAATGATTTGAACCAAATGATTTAGGCTTGTTTTTATATAATAAAATTATAAATAGGATATAAAATAAAGATTAACGAAGCATCAAATATTGCATTATAATTTTGAATAGATTATAAATATAGACATATTTAAAAAGTGCTAATTAATGTTAAAATTTTATCAAAAAATACAAAATATTAAAAATTAAACTAAAATATTAGAATATTATTAATTAATAGTCAAAAAATATGTAAATTATATAAAATGTATGATAAAATACAAAATTAAGCTTGATTTTTTGACAATTTAATATTATAATAGATTTCGGAGGGCTTAAGAATAGTGTCTAGTTGGTTATTTAGTACTAAAATAACACAAAATAGGCGCATGATTATGCTATAATTGCCAATCTAATATGGAAAGGCTTTATAGATAAAAAAGAAAGGGGATACATATAATGAAAAGAGGAAGAAGAAGGATCAGTTTTATTTTGACATTTTTAATGATTGCTAGTTTATTTTGTTTCAATGAGCTGCCAGTAAAAGCAGCAACAAACTATTATGTTTCGACAAGTGGAAATGATTCCAACAACGGAACATCAACAAGCACGGCTTTTAAAACTATAACAAAAGCAATAACAAAAGCTAGCGCAGGAACTAACATTTATGTTTTAAACGGAACTTATAAGTACAGTTCAACAATTAAGCTTAGTGCGAGCGGAAAATCGGGTTCGCCAATTAGAATTTTAAACTATAACGGATCTAAGCCGGTAATTGATTTTTCTGGACAGGCAGAGAACAGCAGTAATAGGGGATTCCAGATTTCAGGCAGTTATTGGACTATTTCAGGACTGACAATTCAGAATGCAGGAGATAATGGTATTTTTATTAGTGGAAATAACAACAATGTTTCTTACTGTACAATTACAAAATGTCATGATACCGGTCTTCAGATGAGTAATGGTGCGGCTTATAACACAATTACCAGCGTAACGTCAACCTATAATTACGATTCAGCAACGAATGGAGAAAATGCCGATGGATTTGCAGCAAAATTAAACATTGGAGCTGGAAACGTATTTAAGAATTGCATAGCAACATCTAACTCTGACGACGGATATGATTGCTATCGTGCAGGAAATGCAGTTAAGTTTTATAACTGTCAGGCAAATTATAATGGATTATATGATGGAAATGGACAAGGTTTTAAAGTTGGCGGAGACTACACTGCAGATAATCATTATTTAGAAGGATGTACAGCAACTGGTAACAAATCAAGAGGTTTTGACCAAAACAATAATACCGGTGCGATTACATTAGTTAAATGTACAGGTATCAAAAATAATGTTAATTTCTATTTTCCAACAGCACCAAAGTCAGGTAAGCATAGTTTTACTGGTTGTATATCAACTAGCGGAAAGAGTAAAGATAAAATTGTAGGAGCAACAACAAGTGGTTGTTCATTCAATCAGTAATATAGAAAAATGTAATAGAAATTAAAAACCTATCTTAACTGTAATGCACCACCAAATGTTAGACAAAATAAATCTAACATTTGGTGGTGCATTTTGTTATTCTGCAACAGCCCCATTTAGTCAGGAACCAAATGTATTATTTGGCATAATATATTCTAGATTATTCAATATGCTAAAGAAAGGCATGGAGGAATAGTAAAATTCAGGTAGAATTTGGAGGATATATGGATCGATATATAGTTATTATGGCAGGTGGTGTAGGTTCAAGATTTTGGCCTCTTTCAAGAGAGAAAAAGCCAAAACAGTTTATTCGTGTAGATGGGGACCAATGTATGCTGGTTCAGACTATTGAGAGAGTATGTAATGTAGTTTCTTCAGAAAACTGTTTTATTGTTACGAATAAAGATCTGCTTCGCATAACGCAGGATACAATTAAGGATATCATGCCTATTGAAAATATAATAGAAGAACCATCAAGAAAAAATACTGCTGCCTGTATCGCTTATTCCACATTATTATTAAAAAACAAGTTCGGTTCTGGCATTTTAAGCTTTATTCCGGCAGATGGATATATTGAGGATAATGTAAATTATGTGAAAGCATTAGAGAAGGCATACTTAGCTGCAAAAAGCACGAAAAATTTAATTACGATAGGAATCAGGCCGACTTACCCTGCTACCGGATATGGCTATATTCAGTGTGATAGATCGAAGGGAAATGAAAGCTATTTCAAAGTGAAAAAGTTTGTGGAAAAACCAGATTTAGAAACAGCAAAAAAATTATGTTCTTCGAATGATTATTTATGGAATAGTGGAATTGTTCTGGGAGATATGGATACCTTGATCAATCATTTCAAACAGTTACTTCCAAATCATTATAATCTTTTATCAGAAGCAATCAATCAGGATATGCAAGGCTTTTCTTGTACAAATGCAATTGAAAAAGCGTATCAGGAGGTGGAAAATATTTCGTTTGATGTCAGTGTTTTGGAAAAAACCAGTCAAATTTACACAGTAAGAGGAGAGTTTGATTGGGACGATATGGGAAGCATGGAAGCTTTGTCTAAAACATTAAAAACTGATTTAAAAGGGAATTTCATTAAGGGAAATTATTGCGGAGTAGATACAAGTGGCTGTGTGATTTACAGTGAGGAGAATATTTTAGTTACATCTATTGGTATTGATAATATGGTAATTGCTTGCACTAAGGATGCTATTGTTGTCTGTCCAAGAGATAGGGTTCAAGAGATGAAAGAACTGGTTAATGAGCTTAAAAACAAGGGCTATGATAATTTTATATAATTAAATGGAGGTGATTGAATCATAATGCCACAGAAATTTTTATTAATAAAGGCAATTAGCCATAATTTATGGAAAAACCTGCATCATGTAATGGAACTTCTTCTGGTTGCTGAAATAACTGGTCGTAAACCGATTGTCTATTGGGGATGCAGTTGTCTTTATCAGGATGTCTTATATAATAATGCGTTTGACTTATATTTTGAGCCAATTTCAGACTGTGACATATATGACGTAATCAATAAAAAGTTTACGTTTTATCCACCGATTTGGACATATGATAATCTGACCTCAGATGATCCTAACAAGAGCAATCTTTGCTATCGGAATATAGGTGATTTTATAGGGAGCCAGGCGGATGTCGTGATAAGTGATGTGAGTATTTATATTACGCGTATTATTCCATTTATAACAAAAGATAATCCGACCTACGCAATGACACCTTTGCAGATTTATCGATATCTGTTTGATAAATATCTGAAGTTAAAGCCAGATATAAAAAAAGAAATAGAGCAATATTATGATACAAATTTAGGTAGTGCAAATCATGTTTTGGCAATTCATATGCCGGGTGATTTTACTTTGGATATTTATCCACAAATTAAGCGATATAATATAAATATGATTTATCACCCGGTTAATCCAAATACGCGTTCAAAGTCAAAAAAACCAAAAAAACGATACGATCATTTTAAGGTAGATGATACAATTTATCAGCATGAAATAGTACGTCTTCTAAAGGTTACACAGCATGGGGATCCTTATAAGATTTTAAACAAAGAAGTACAAATTACTTTAAAAAATTTTCATATTGACAAAATATTTTTGATCACTGATCGAGAGGATATTCTGGAAGAATTTTCATCAGAATTTGGCTCTATGCTTTTTTATAGTAATTACAAACGAACACCAATCAATGATTCCAGGGAACCGGTATATATTGAAAATCACTTGAATAATAGGAGCAAGGGCATTGAAATTCTTAGAGATACTTATATTGCAACCATGTGCGATTTCTTTATAGGCTATGGTTTTTCAAATCTGTCTTACGGGGTCACCCATTTAAAGGATTGGCCCGAAACGAATATAAAGCTTACTTATTGGATGTTTGAAAAATTATATAATTTTTCCTATGAGCGTATAAAAACAGGGCGTTATTCTCCTGAGGAGGCAGATGGAAAATATCGTCTGATGACTAAAATGACTAAGAATTCTATTAAAAAAGTACAAAGAGTTTTTAAGTAACAAATAATCTGGAGGTGTTAAAAAAATAATGTCAGATGCTAGATTTCTTCTCATTAAGGCATGGGGGTGGGGATTCTGGGCAGATATGGATCATCTGGTAGGACAGCTTTTGGTAGCTGAGCTTACCAATCGGATTCCGGTAGTCAGCTGGGGAATGAATAGCTTGTACAGTGATACAATTATAGCAAATGCTTTTGAATTATATTATGAACCTGTATCAAATTATACACTGCGCGATGTTGCAAGGCCAGAATTTACATTCTATCCTCCCATGTGGAATTATGTCAATATTATGATAGAAGATCTTGATAAAATTACGTATACGTATCGAGACATTGGTACCTTGATGAGCAGTAACGCAAATGTGGTAGTGAGCGATGTACATTTCTTTGCACGCCCAATCATGGAATATATCAAAAAGGATCATTGGACTTATGGTATGACTCCACTTCAAATATACAGAATTTTAATTCAGAAATATCTTCGGCTTAAGCCAGATATTCTATTAAAAATTGAAGAGTTCAATAATAAGTATCTAAAAGATAACACGCCGTTGCTGGGTGTGCATGTTCGTGGAACGGATAAAATAATCGAAGTTGCTAATCTTCCTTATTTAAATAAAAGATACCATTATGAAATAAAAGAATATAGAGAACAATATGACATTAAAAAAATTTTGGTAATTACAGATAGTCAGGAAATTTTAGAAGAATATCAAAAATTATACGGAAACTTAATCATTTCCACAGATGCTAATAGAAGTACCTCAAATTCAGAGCATGATGCCACTCAGGTTGATAATTATATTAACAGAAGAAATAAGGGAGTAGAGATATTAACTGACACTTATCTGGCTGCAAAATGTGATTATTTTATTGGTAATGGTTATTCCAATGTATCTTTTTCAGTTAACCGCATAAAAAACTGGCCAGAATCACACATAACTCTTTTATATAATACATTAGAAGAAGAGATAAGATTATCAAAGAAACGAGGAAAATTAGAAGCAATCAGAAAACGAAACCAAAAATTAGAACATAAGTTGAATTATCCAGAATTATATGGAGGTATTTAAGTATATGGCGAAAGAGCGTTTTTTATTAATTAAGTCCTGGGGATATAGCTTGTGGGCGGATATTGAGCATGTTATGGTTATGTATCTGGCAGCCCAATTAACAAACCGTATTCCAGTTGTTTATTGGGGAATGGAAAGTATGTACAGTGGTGCCATCAGCTTGAATTCATTTGAACTGTTTTTTGAACCTTTATCACAATATAACATTTATGATGTTGTTCATCCTGATTATACTTATTATCCCCCCATATGGAATTTTAGTAATGTAATGATAGATGACCCAGATAAGTTGAAATGGGAATATCGTGATATTAGTAGTTTGATGGCGAGTAATGCAGATGTCGTAGTAAGTGATGTATTTTATCATATCAGCGAAATCATGCCTTTCATTCATGCGGCACATCCAATGTATGGGATGACAGCTCACCAAATTTATTGTAAGCTGTATCAGACCTATCTGCTGCCAAACCCTGAGATTAAAAAGAGTATTCAAAAATTTATAAATGCAAATTCTACTTTTAGGGATGAAAAGCCGATTGTATGTGCACATGTAAGAGGAAATGCACTAGTGCATGAAATCAATCAGCTTTATAGTGCAAATAATTTTTATGCTCCTGCTATTTGGCAATTTTTCAATATTTATAATGCAAGACATTTGTTACTTTTAACAGATTCCAAATCGATTGTAAGGGAGTATAAAAGTTTGTATAGTATGGGAGATATTTTGATTATTAGTAATAGTAAAAAAATACCATTCCGAGGACCTGTCAGACAGTGTAATACAAATTATCCAAATAAACGTCACAAGGGAGTTGAATTGATACGAGACACCTTTGAAGTAATTAAGGATACTTATCTTGCAACGGAATGTGATTTTTTTATTGGAAACGGATATTCCAGCTTTTCCAATGCGGTATTTCGGCTAAAAGACTGGCCAAAGACTAACGCAAAGCTAATTTATTAAAAAAGAAAAAAATAAGAGGATGGTGACATGAGTAATTTAACGGACATTATTTCAAATAATGCTGTTACAATACTGAAAAAAATTGATTTGGAAGAACTCCAAGGTAAAACAATTCTAGTGACAGGAGCGTCAGGATTGATTGGAATACATTTTCTTGCATGTCTTAAGCGGGTAAGCGAAATGCTTGAAAAGCCAATTAATGTAATTGGAATTGTCAACCGTAAACCTCTTTCCTTTGTAAAAGAATTTTTTGATTATGAAGGGGCTGTAATGTTGCAGGGAGATTTAACGGATATTGACTTTTGCAAGGGCTTGCCAAGGGCAGATTATATTATACATGCAGCAAGCTATGGTCAGCCGATTCGTTTTATGGAGAATCCTCTTGACACGCTAAAGCTTAACACACTGACTACTTTTATTTTATTTGATAAATTAAATCAAGGTGGTAAATTCTTATATGTAAGCAGCAGTGAATTGTATATTGGACTTACGAATCCACCCTTTAATGAAACACAAATCGGAACTATAGCAACAGATCAACCAAGATCATGTTATGTAGAAGCAAAACGCTGTGGTGAAACAATAGTGAATGTATACCGAAAAAAGGGCGTGAATGCAAAGTCAGTTCGGTTGGCTGCAGCTTATGGCCCAGGCACAAGAATGGACGATAAAAGAGTAATCAGTTCCTTTATTCAAAAGGCATTTCAAAAGGATTTAAAGCTTTTGGATCAAGGAAGAGCAGTACGTGCATACTGCTACGTGACAGATGCTGTAGAAATCATGTGGGAAGTATTGCTGCATGGAATTGATGCTGTTTACAATGTGGGAGGGGTGTACAAAAATACGATTTCTGAGGTTGCTAAAACAATTGGAAAGGTCATGAATGTTCCTGTGGTTTATCCCGATTTAACGGATGAAGTAAATGGTTCGCCAGAAGAATCATGGCTGGATATGACAAAGGTACAACGGGAATTTATAAAAACGGATTATGTAGCGTTAGAAGAAGGAATTTTGCAAACGATAGAGTGGTATCGGCTGCTGCAAAATTCTGATCGTTAAATTTTATTAAAAAATATGATAGGGAATCACAATTTAAGGGAGATGATTATATGGATTCTATTAATGACTTAGTGGATAAAAGAAGAGATAAAAAGGAAAATAAGCTTGCATTTAAAGAAAACCTTCAAAGCAGTGGTTTAACTATTGCCCTAAGTAAGGGAAGATATTTGGGAGGTTATCCAGAGCTCTTAGATGAAAAATACGGAGATATTATTGTTAAAAGTACCGGTCTGTTTTTCCAAGACAATTTAAATTTTAACTTTATCTTTATTCCAGTAGAGAAGCTTTTGAAGGCTGAATTTAGAACGGGGGAACAAACTTCGAAAAATCAGGTTCTCTCAAGAATTTTAGCTTTTAGTGGATTTCGTTTTGCATTCAAACAAAAAGACAGAGAAAAGCATATGTTTTTAACCGTAACTTATAGTGAAAATGAAGTAGAATGCAGTGTATTGTTTGAGTCCAAAGGTGCCAATAAAATTGCCGGAGCAGTTGCAAAGATTGTTCAAGACAATGCAAAAGCTAAAGAAGTTGCAAGCGACAAAACCTTAATTGATCTTATGAAAGAAATATCAGTACTAAGAGCAATGAATGTAATAACGGAAGAAGAATTTGCTGATAAAAAAAGAGATATACTTTCCAGAATGTAAAAATATTCTTAATTTTTTTATATTGATAGAATAAATTTTATTTTAAAGAATATTATTTACAGAAGCTATGTATTAGGGTGATTGAGATGAATTATTCACCAAAAGATTTAAAAAATATTTGTTTCAGACGAGAATTCTTTTATGGATACAATAGGGAGCAGATCAATAACATACTTGCAAAGATTAGTGAGGATTATGAGGCACTCAATAAGGAAAATGAAGAAATGCAAAATGAAATTGTTATTATGAAAGAGACTGTGAAGCATTATAAGACAATTGAGGAATCATTGCAGCATACTTTGATAATAGCACAACGTACCAGTGAAAATATAACAGACAATGCGACAGAGAAAGCAAATAATATAATCAGTGAAGCTGAAAAAAATGCACAAGATATTGTTCATAATGCATATCGAAAAGTAGATGGCATTAATCATGAATATGAAGAAATAAAAAAGAGCTTAAACATTTACAAAATGAGGTCACAAGCATTGTTAGCCACAACATTGGAAATGTTAAAAGTTTCTGATGATGAAAAGAATGAAAAGAGTACCACTTAAAAAACGCCTATGAATGATAAGTTGTATAAAACGTAAATAGCATGAGCATTGCAAATATCGATAAAATCGTTGTCGTTTAATCAATATAAGCATTGGCTCATGCTATGATATGAGTTGTTTTATTAAAATAATAAAAGACTAAAGCTTATTAAGATAATCATGATAGGCATTAATAATACCTTCTCTCAATTCTATCTTAGGTTTCCAACCCATATTACTTATTTTGGAGTGATCCAGTACTTTTCTTAAGGTTCCGTCTGGTTTACTTAAATCAAAAACAAGCTCACCTTGGTAGCCTACTATATTTTTTACTATTTCAGCTAAATCTTTAATACTGATTTCATTACCGGTACCTATATTGATGTGTTCGCTATCTTCGTAAGTCTCCATAAGAAAAGTACATGCATTGGCGAGGTCATCAACATAAAGAAACTCTCTTAGTGGGGTACCACTGCCCCATAATTCTACAATCGGTTTATTTTCTGTTTTAGCTGTATGCATTTTTACGATTAATGCAGGAATTACGTGAGAATTATTAATATCATAATTGTCATTTAAACCGTAAATGCTTGAGGGCATAACGCTGATATAGTTTGTTCCATATTGTGTATTATAATGCTGACACATTTTGATACCCGCAATTTTTGCAATTGCATATGCTTCATTTGAGGTTTCTAAAGGAGCTGTTAATAAAGATTTTTCCTTAATAGGCTGTGGACATACCTTTGGGTAAATGCAAGAACTGCCTAAAATCATAAGTTTTTTTACCTTATTCATATAGGAGCTTTTAATTACATTACATTCAATTAAAAGATTCTGAGTAATAAATTCAGCAGGATAAGTTTTATTCGCAATGATTCCACCAACTTTTGCAGCCGCAAGAAATACATATTCGGGTTTTTCTGTCTTGAAAAATGTTTCAGTTGCAGATTGATTCATTAAATCCAACTCTGCATGTGTTCGAACTATTATATTATTGTAACCTTTTTTAGTTAAGTCTCTTAAGATTGAAGAACCAACCATACCAGTATGGCCGGCTACATATATTTTGCTGTCTTTATCCATTTTTAATTTCCTTTCTATATAAGATTCACGTATTTATATCACTGTCAACCATCATTTCAATCAGCTTCTCAAAAGAGACTTTTGGTTCCCAATTTAATTTGTTATGCGTTTTTGTTGCATTTCCAAGAAGAAGGTCAACTTCAGTAGGTCTAAAATATTGATTGCTGATACTAATTAATTCTTTCCCTGTTTTATAATCAATACCCTTCTCGCTTATGCCTTCCCCATCCCACACTAATTTTATTCCTACATGTTGGAAAGCAAGCTCACAAAATTCTCTAACGGTATGAGTTTCACCTGTAGCAACAACGTAATCGTCTGGTTCATTTTGCTGAAGCATCAACCACATTGCTTCTACATAATCACCTGCAAAGCCCCAGTCTCTTTTTGCGTCAATATTTCCTAAAATTATTTTTTCTTGTTTTCCTTTTAGAATATTACTAATTCCTGTAGTTATTTTTCTTGTTACAAAGGTTTTTCCTCTTCTGGGTGATTCATGATTAAATAAAATACCGTTACAGGCAAATAATTGATAAGCCTCGCGATAATTAATTGTAATCCAATAGGCATAAAGTTTTGCTACTGCATAGGGACTTCTAGGGTTAAAGGGTGTGTTTTCTGTTTGTGGAGTTTCTTTCACCTTGCCAAATAATTCGCTGGAAGAGGCCTGATAATATTTTATTTTGGGATTAACCTCTTTGATGCTGTCTAGAAGTCTTAGAGCACCTAAAGCATTGACATCAGAAGTGAATTCTGGTACATCAAAAGAGACTTGAACATGACTTTGAGCTCCCAAATTGTAAATTTCACAAGGTTCAAATTTATCAATTAACCTATTTAAGCTATTGGAATCGCTTAAATCACCAAAATGTAATACTATTTTTTCTTCGTTGCCGTATTTTCCTTCTATTAAGTGATCAATTCTTTGAGTATTCAAGGAACTGCATCTTCTAACAATTCCATGTACCTCATATCCTTTATCAAGCAAAAATTCTGCCAGATAGGAGCCATCCTGCCCTGTAATACCTGTTATTAATGCTTTCTTCATATATATAACCTAGCATAATGAAAATATAGGGGCATTCATTATACAGTTTCCTTTCTTAAATATAACAATGCAACTTTTTCTGGCTCGACCTCAAAAAAAGTACAAATTGAATGAATATTTCAGGTGTTAACCTAATAATATAATATGTTAAATACTCTATAATGTGACGTGTACTATTTGAAACAAATGGAAAGGAAAGTCTCTGATAATCGTAAAATGCTGCAGTCAGATTTTTAATACAGTATTTTTAATACCTTTTTAATACAGTATTTTTTATTATTGACCTTTTTGGGTTGAAAGGTTAGAATAAATATTAGGGTTTAAAATTGAAACCTTGTTGTTTTATAGAATTGAAATTAGGAGACTACTTATGAAATTACTTTTTATATCCCTCGGCTGCGATAAAAATTTAGTGGATACAGAGGTTATGCTTGGAATTTTATCAAAGGGGGGCTTTGAATTTACTGACGATGAAACGCAGGCTGATGTAATCGTTGTGAATACCTGTTGCTTTATTAATGATGCTAAGGAAGAAAGTATTAATACGCTTTTGGAAATGGCGGAATATAAGAAGTCAGGAAGTTGTAAAGCTTTAATAGCAGCCGGATGTCTTGCTCAAAGATATAAGCAGGAGATACAGGATGAAATTGAGGAAGTGGATGCTATTCTTGGAACAACCTCTATTGACAGCATATTAGATGCTGTTTCATCAAGTCTTAAGGGTGATAGAACACAAATATTTGACAATATCGACAGATTGCCAACACATAAGACCAATAGAGTATTAACTACAGGAGGATATTATGCGTATTTAAAAGTGGCCGATGGCTGTGATAAGCATTGTACCTACTGTATTATACCTAAGATAAGGGGAAATTATAGAAGCGTTCCCATGGAAGAGCTGATTGAAGAAGCCAAAGTACTGGCCAAGCAAGGAGCTAGGGAACTTATTTTAGTTGCACAGGAAACGACTCTTTATGGAGTGGATTTATATGGTAAAAAAACATTGCCCACTCTTTTGAGTGAACTTTGTAAGATAAGTGAAATTGAATGGATTCGGGTACAATATTGTTACCCAGAAGAAATTACAGATGAGCTGATTGAGACAATTAAATCAGAGCCTAAAATTTGTCATTATTTAGATTTACCAATTCAGCATGCCAATGATGATATATTGAAACGGATGGGGAGAAGAACGAACAAAGCTCAATTAGTTGAAATTATCAATAAGCTTAGAATAAAAATTCCTGATATTGCAATCAGGACAACCTTAATTACCGGATTCCCGGGAGAGACGAAAGAGCAGCATGAAGAACTGATGGATTTTATCGATGAGATAGAATTTGACCGTTTAGGTGTATTTACTTACTCACCGGAGGAGAACACGCCAGCCGCCATGATGGAGGCACAGCTGGAAGAAGAAGTTAAGGAGGAAAGGCGTGCGCAGTTAATGGAACTTCAGCAAGAAATCGTGTTTGATAAAGAGGATAACATGGTTGGCCGTATAGTAAAGGTTATGATTGAGGGTAAGGTAGTTGATGAAAATGCATACGTTGGAAGAACCTACAAGGACGCTCCTAATGTTGATGGATATATTTTTATTCATACAGATCAGGAGCTAATTTCAGGTGACTTTGTGAATGTAAAAGTAACTGGTGCATTGGAATATGATTTAATAGGAGAGATTGCAGATGAATTTACCAAATAAATTAACTCTTTTAAGAGTAATCATGATACCATTTTTCTTAGTATTTATGCTTACTGATTTGATGGGAGAAAACGGAAAATATATCGCATTGACAATATTTGCGTTAGCAAGCTTTACTGATTTTTTAGATGGTTATATTGCAAGAAAGCAACATTTAGTAACGAATTTTGGAAAATTTATGGATCCATTGGCTGATAAGTTATTAGTTTGTTCGACGTTAATTGCATTTATTCAGATGAATAAAATCTCATCTGTGATTGTTATAATCATTGTAAGCAGAGAGCTTATTATCAGTGGATTCCGGGTAATCGCAGCAGACAATGGTGTTGTTCTTGCAGCAAGCTATTGGGGAAAATTTAAAACAGCATCACAGATGGTTATGATAATTTTATTGATTTTAGATATTCAAACACCAGCTTTTGCATTATTAGAAAACATCTTTATCTATTTAGCATTAATACTGACTATTGTATCATTGATTGATTATTTGATAAAGAACTTAAGTGTTCTTAGCGAAAGGAGTAATAAATAATGGTAGTTGAATTAATATCGGTTGGAACAGAGCTTTTACTTGGCAATACAGTTAATACAAATGCATGCTTTCTTGCAGAGAAGTGTGCGATTTTAGGATTATCTTTATACTATCAGACGTCGGTTGGAGATAACGAACAGCGCTTGGCAGAAACGATTCAGACAGCACAAAAACGCTCTGATGTAGTTATTTTGTCAGGTGGACTAGGACCTACTCAGGACGATTTGACAAAAGAGGTTGTGGCAAATGTCATGGGAAAAACCTTGATTGAAGATGAACATACAAAACAAAGAATTAATGATTATTTTACAAAGAGCCAGATAACAATAACAGAAAATAATTGGAAGCAGGCTTTCGTTCCAGAAGGTGCCATTGTTGTTGACAATGAAAATGGAACAGCACCAGGTGTAATTATGGAGGAGAACGGCAAAACAGTGATATTATTGCCCGGTCCCCCAAATGAGCTCATTCCAATGTTTATGAATGATATATACCCATATTTAAACAAGCTTCAGCCTGAAACAATCTATTCCAAAATGGTTAAAGTCTGCGGTGTTGGTGAGAGTACAGCTGAAACAATGATCAAAGACTTAATTGACAATCAAACAAACCCTACAGTTGCGCCTTATGCAAAGGTAGGAGAGGTTCATATACGAGTAACTGCCAGAGCAAAGGATGAAGAAGAAGCTAAGAAAATGATCAAGCCAGTTGTTAAGGAATTAAAGGCGAGATTTGGTAAAAATGTTTATTCTACAGATGAAAATGAAACGTTAGAGGAAGCTGTAATTAAGCTGCTTGAAAAGAATGAACTTAAGGTTACGACAGCAGAATCTTGTACCGGAGGTATGCTTGCAGCCAGATTAGTAAATGTGCCCGGTGTATCAGAAGTCTTTAGAGAGGGTTTTGTTACCTATTCTAATAAGGCAAAGCGTAAAATTTTAAGTGTTCAAAAAAGTACATTAAAAAAATATGGTGCAGTAAGCGAAAAAACTGCAAAGGAAATGGCAAAAGGCGGCGTGTTTGCAACAGATACAGATGTATGTGTAGCTATAACAGGAATTGCCGGACCAGATGGTGGCACGGAAGAAAAGCCGGTAGGTTTAGTATATATTGCATGTTATATAGATGATAAAGTAACAGTCAGAGAATTTAATTTTAAAGGAAATCGTTCCAAAATACGTGAACAATCAGTTGTAAAGGCATTAACCTTATTAAGAGAATGTATACTTGATGTATATGGAAAATAAGAAATTTAAATAGTATTTACATACTAATTCATATATGCTATACTATTTGGGTATGAAAATTAGCTGATATTCAGAATTTGGACACTCCGACCTTATTCTTAGTATATGGCGGTTTAAAATTAAGGAGGAAATTTAAATGATTTCAAAGGAAAAGAAAGCAGAAATAATTAAAGCTTATGCCAGAACAGAAGGAGACACAGGTTCACCTGAAGTTCAGATTGCTATTTTGTCAGAAAGAATTAATGAGTTGACAGAGCATTTAAAGAACAATAATAAAGATCATCATTCTAGAAGAGGACTTTTCAAAATGGTTGGTCAAAGAAGAGGATTACTTGCATACTTAAAGAAATCAGATATTGAAAGATATCGTGCTTTAATCGAGCGTTTAGGAATCAGAAAGTAATCTTTGCCAAGTAAAGAGTAAAGGGGCGGAGAAATCCGCCCTATATTTTTGAGTTATACCATATCATTTCCAGAAAATGGTAATGGTGAAGATATTTTTGCAAAGGCAAAATAATCTAGTAAATTATAGGTAAAAGATTGCACCCGAGACCGCTGAAAAGTATATTTTTAAAAGAAGCTTTTTAAAAGTGTATTTTTCAGTAGTTTCGGTGTCTTTTACCACTATCAAAGTAAAAGGAGATACAGTATGTATAAAAGTTATTCAATGGAATTGGCTGGCAGAACACTTACGGTTGATGTAAAGCGTGTTGCAGCACAGGCAAATGGTGCAGCACTTATGCACTATGGTGATACAGTAGTATTGTCAACGGCTACGGCATCAGAGAAACCAAGAGAAGGAATTGATTTTTTCCCGTTAAGTGTAGAGTATGAAGAAAAGTTGTATTCAGTAGGAAAAATACCGGGAGGTTTTAACAAGAGAGAAGGAAAAGCTTCAGAAAATGCAATTTTGACCTCTAGAGTAATTGACAGACCAATGCGTCCATTATTTCCTAAGGATTATCGTAATGATGTTACCTTAAATAATCTGGTATTATCAGTGGATCCTGATTGCAGTCCGGAATTGACAGCTATGTTAGGTTCGGCAATTGCAACTGCTATATCAGATATTCCATTTGATGGTCCATGTGCGACCACACAGGTTGGTCTGGTAAATAAAGAATTTGTGTTTAATCCAAACGCGGAGCAAAAGCTTACATCAGATTTACAGCTCACTGTTGCATCTACAAGTGAAAAGGTAATTATGATTGAAGCCGGTGCAAACGAAGTACCAGAGGATAAAATGATTGAAGCTATTTTTGCAGCACATGCGGTAAATCAGCAGGTTATCAAATTTATTAATGAAATCGTTGCAGAATGTGGTAAGGAAAAGCATTCTTATGAAAGTTGTGCAATTCCGGAGGAACTATTTCTTGCAATGAAAGAAATTGTTACACCTGAAGAAATGGAAGAAGCTGTATTTACAGATGTGAAACAGGTTAGAGAAGAGAATATTAGAAATATCAGAGATAAATTCGAAGCATCTTTTGCTGAAAAGGAAGAATGGCTTCCACTAATTGGTGAAGCATTGTATCAATATCAGAAAAAGACGGTTCGCAAGATGATTTTAAAAGACCATAAACGTCCAGATGGTAGAAAGATGGATCAAATCAGACCACTTGCGGCAGAAATCGATTTAATTCCAAGGGTTCATGGTTCAGGTATGTTTACGCGTGGTCAAACTCAAATCTGTACGATTACTACCTTAGCACCATTATCAGATGCGCAGAGAATTGATGGATTGGATGAAGCAGAGAAGACAAAAAGATATATGCATCATTATAACTTCCCATCCTACTCAGTTGGTGAAACGAAGCCTTCCAGAGGTCCGGGACGTCGTGAAATCGGACATGGTGCATTAGCTGAAAGGGCATTGATTCCAGTACTTCCAAGTGAAGAGGAATTTCCTTATGCAATTAGAACGGTATCAGAGACATTTGAGTCAAATGGTTCTACATCACAGGCAAGTATTTGTGCTTCTACGTTATCACTTATGGCAGCAGGTGTACCTATTAAAAAACCAGTAGCCGGAATTTCAACAGGTCTTGTAACTGGTGATACGGATGAGGATTATATTGTATTGACAGATATTCAGGGCCTGGAAGATTTCTTTGGAGATATGGATTTTAAGGTAGCAGGTACCCATGACGGTATTACTGCAATTCAAATGGATATTAAGATTCATGGATTAACAAGACCAATTATCGAAGAGGCGATTCGAAGAACAAAGGAAGCAAGAACATACATCTTAAATGAAGTAATGATTCCTGCAATTGCTAAGCCAAGAGAAGAAGTAGGAAAATATGCACCTAAAATTGTTCAAATTCAAGTTGACCCAATGAAAATAAGTGAAATTATTGGACAAAAAGGTAAGACTATCAATAAAATTATTGAAGAAACTGGTGTTAAAATAGATATTACGGATGATGGAAGAGTTTCTATTTGTGGTATTGAGTCAGAAGGGATTGATAGGGCAAAAGAAATCATTAAAGCGATTGTGACAGATATTGAAACAGGTCAGATTTTAACAGGTAAAGTAGTTAGAATTATGCAATTTGGCGCTTTTGTAGAATTGGCGCCGAACAAGGATGGTCTAGTTCATATCTCAAAACTTTCGAAAGAACGTGTAAATAAGGTTGAAGATGTAGTAAACATCGGAGACGTTGTTACAGTAAAAGTAATTGAAGTAGATAAAATGGGTAGAATTAATTTAAGTATGAAAGATATAGAAGAATAATCCTATTAAGTGAAAAAAGCAATAGCTGAGTTAGAGCTATTGCTTTTTTCACTTAATAGGAAATTGCCGTGGTTACCTATAAAGGTATTGATTCCTATGAAATAAAAACACAATGCGCAAGAATGCGTAAGGAAGCAGAATCTTACTTGAAATTAACAATCCGTGCACAGTTTTATCACTTAGCAATCACATAGCAATGATAAGCTATGCTTGATTACGATACAATCAATTACAGGGAGGTTACTATGTCAGTAAAAGTAAAATCTAAGGAACTAATAGAAAAAATGAAAGCGAAGCTAGCAAGCAAAAATAAAAAAGTTTTTATTAGTCTGGCAATTGCTGCAATTTTAATAGTAAGTGGAGTTGTTGCGGCCAATGTATATGCATCCTCATCAAAGGAAAATGATACTGTGTATAAGGAAACACAGGTACAATACGGAAATCTGACAGTAGGTATTACGGAAAGCGGAACTACTTCAATTGGAACAGAAACACTTGATTATGATGTTACAGCAGTTTCAGTTTCCAAATCGTCAAGCAGTACATCCAGTAGTTCAACAAGCAGTACATCCAGTAGCTCAACAAGCAGTTCTAGCAGTTCATCTGGAAATTCCTCTTCAAGTTCATCGACTACCTCAAGTTCATCATCCCCAGCGTTAGAAGTGGAAGAAGTGTATGTAGCATCCAGTCAGTCAGTCAATGAAGGAGATCAGATTTTAAAGGTTACAGATAAAAGCTATCAAAAGGTTTTAAATTATCTGGAATCTGCTGTAAAAACAGCAACACTGAACGTGGAAAATGAGAAAATTGAACAGCAGTTAGCGCAGAATGATGCAGATTATACATACAAAAGCAATAGTTCTAAAAACTCAACCGCTTCAGCAGAATATAATGCAACTGCACAGGATTTAAAGGACGCAGTAGAGGAAGCATCCGATGCTATTACTGATTGGGAGGATACAGTATCCACATTTACAGAGGAGTGGAATGCAAAATATTATGAACAATATGATATAGATGGCTTAATTGAAAAGTGTGATAAATATTCCGCATTAATTGACAAATACAAAGAAGAGGTGTCAACCTTAAAGGAAACAATGTCAACCTTAAAGGAGCAAATAACAGAATTAGAGACACAGATATCAAGCTATGATTCAACACAGAATAATGAAAAAACGTTAGACGAATTAAATACGGAGCTTACAAGTCTGAAAGAAAGCTACAGTACAGCAAAGTCTAGTTTGTCAACAGCAAAATCAAATTTGTCAACAGCAAAATCTGATTATGAAACAGCTTATTCAAATTACGAATCAGGCATAGCTTCCTATGAAGAAATGGTTGCTGAAGGCGAAACAGCCTTAGCAGAAAAAGAAGCAGAATATGATACGCTAAAGGCAGAATATGATGAAAAAGTAGCAAAGCAGACAGAGGGATTAATTGATGCTGAACAATCCATGAAGGAAGAGCAAATCACAAGCAACAACGCTGACACATTGTATAATATAGAAACCAATGGATTAGATGATGATTTAACGGAAGCAGAGGAAACACTTGAGGATGCTCAGGAGGCATTGGATACCTTTAATTCCTTAGTAGTCGATTCTATTGTAAAAGCAAATTTTTCAGGAACCATTATTTCAGTCGGATATGTAGCAGGTGATGAAATTAGCTCTTCGACTTCAATTGTAACATATGGAAATCCGGATGAAGTAACAATCAGCGTATCAGTAGATCAGGAGGATGTAGCTTCAATAGCTGTAAATGACACGGTTAATATTGAATTTACTGCATATGAGGGTACGGCATATGAAGGAACAGTGTCTGAGATTGCTACAAGTCCAACCTCAGAGAAATCATCTACGGTAAGTTATGCAGTAACGGTGAAAGTAAATGGTGATGTTTCCACCCTATATTCAGGTATGACTGCGAATGTGACCTTTATTACAAAGGAAATGGATAATGTTTTATATGTTTCTAACAAGGCAATTATTACAGAAGATACTAAGACCTATGTAAAGGTAAAGAATAGCGATGGAACAATTGAAGAACGTGAAGTAACTACTGGATTTTCAGATGGAAGTAATGTTGAAGTTGTGAGTGGATTATCAGAAGGGGAGACAGCGCTAATTGAAAGTCAGGTGAAATCAGAGTGACACTAAGTGAATTAATTAGAATAGTCTGGCTTAATATAGTACAAAACAAATTCAAAGTGCTGCTCACTTCTGTAGGAATTATAGTAGGTGCTGCTACGATTGTAATGGTAATTGCGGTCGGACGCGGCGGACAAATGGAAGTTGCTGATCAATTTAAGAACTTAAATGCCGGAGCAATTGACATTTCTTATACAATAGATAGCGAAAGTTCATCAGGAGGTTCCTCCTCTCAAGGAGGCGGTGGAGGAGGTGGTCCGTCAGGTGGCGGAGGTTCCATGCCATCAGGAGGAGGTTCCATGCCATCAGGTGGAGGAGGCTCCATGCCATCAGGCGGCGGGTCATCAGAGGGAGGTTCCTCTTCCTCAGGAAGCAGTTCAGGTGGACCTCCATCTATGGGTGGAGATTCCGGTTTTATGATTGGTGGTAATATGGAAAACTTTGAAGACTCCATGCTTAATCAGGAAAAAATTACTCTTAGTGAAGATGATGTAGACGATTTGGAGGTATTTGTACCAGGCATTGAGGATGTAACCATTTCTCTTACTACAAAAAGTACCGTAACCGGAGGCGAATTAGAAGAAGAAACCAGCTATACCGTGGCAGGTGTAAAAACCAACTATGCAAGCATGAGTAATTTATCTATGGAGATTGGTGATTTTATTACTGAAAGTAATAATGAGAATAAAGAAAAGGTCTGCATCATTGGATATACTCTTGCAACTGAAATTTTTGGCAGTGCGCTTGATGCTTATGACAGTACAATTTATATTGATGAAAGACCTTATGTTATTAATGGAGTCTTATCACAGATGGGCACCGTTTCATCAGGAATAAGTCCGGATGATGCAATTTTCGTACCTTATAACACAGCGATTAAATATATTACTGGTACAGATGTAAGCCCTACTATTACAGTAATATCATCTGATGTAAATAATGTAGATGAGGTAGTAAGCAATATTGAAAGTGTATTAGGAGAATCCTATCCTAACGCCGAATTTACGATAACAGATGCTGGCAGTAAAATGGAAGCAGCAAAATCTTCTGCCAATACTTTGACTATGTTATTAGCTGCAATGGCAACTATAGTATTTATTGTCGGGGGTATTGGAATTATGAATGTATTATTTGTATCAGTAAAAGAAAGAACGAAAGAAATTGGCATTCTCAAAGCAATAGGATGCTCCAAGAAGGATATATTAGTAGAATTCTTATTAGAAGCCGCCTTTATTAGTACACTAGGAGGAGTACTTGGAGTGGTAGTAAGCTTTATTGTTATTCCGATTGTAGAGCTTTTTGGGATTCGTGTAGAGGCATCTGTAATAGGAGATGTTGTTGCGGTATTATTTGCAATTTTGACAGGAACATTATTTGGATTTTATCCGGCTCTTAAGGCATCAAGTTTAGTGCCAGTAGAAGCATTAAGCGAGGAATAGGAGAGAGATAAAGATGAAGAAATGGAGCGCCATTATATTAGTATTTATTTTGACAATGACAGGATGTGGTAATAGTAATAGCACCGGAAATAAAGCTCTTGACGGAGATTTGAAGCTTGAAAGTAATCAAAGCTTAATTATTGCTCAGGTAACCGCAATTTATGGAAATGAGATAACTCTTGCTTTAGCAAAAGAAGTAGATTCATCAGAAAGCAAGGGGAATAGGCAAGATGAGGATAGTGTAAATTCATCAGATACGGATACGAATAAAACAGAAAAAGATTCGATTGCAGAAAGTACATCTACGGATTCAACTCAGCAAGAAGTTCAAAAGGAAGAAGACACTACACAGGATATGACTGTTGAAAATGGGTCAGACAGTCAGAATAGTACGATTGATGAGAGTGAAGAGAAAGCTTTTGATACGCAGGAGCGTACATCCGGAGATAATATGCCCAGCCAGGATGGTTTGGATTCGGGGGACTCTTCAGATATGCCGTCAGGTGGTAGAGATTCTTCCGATGATGCTTCTAAGGAAAAGGATTCTGAAAAGGAAACACAGTCTCAGGTAACTATGTATACATTAACAGGCGAAGAGATGACTACTACCATTCCGGTAGGTACTCCGGTAACAACATTACTTGGGACAGTAACAACATTTTCGAGAATTGCAGTTGATAACACATTAAAGATAGTAACAGAAACGAATGATAATGGCGAAGATGTGATTGTTGCCATATATATTGTGGGGTAACAGAATGGAAGCGATGATAAAAATTAAAGATATATGTAAAGGCTATGATGTTGGGAATGAAAGGCTAGAGGTGCTAAAAAGCATCAATCTGGAAGTGGAAAAAGGAGATTATCTTGCAATTTTAGGACCTTCAGGTTCTGGAAAATCAACTCTGATGAATATCATTGGCTGCATGGATGTTGCTGATTCAGGAGAATATTTTTTAAATTCCCTGCCCATTCACGAAACTAAGGAGAAAAATCTTACTAAAATAAGAAATAGTGAAATTGGTTTTATTTTTCAAAAATATCATTTAATACCCACCTATACAGTTATGCAAAATATTATAATGCCACTATTAGTACGTGGTAAGAGTCATACGCAAGCGGAAGAAGAATGCAAAGATACCATTGAAATGCTCGGGTTAGATAAAAGATTAAAACATAAACCGAGTGAATTATCAGGCGGTCAGCAGCAACGTGTTGCAATTGCAAGGGCTTTGGTAGGTAATCCAGCTATTTTATTAGCAGATGAACCAACAGGAGCTTTGGACAGAAATACTGGTAAGGAGGTTTTAGCCTTATTTAATAAACTAAATGAAATGGGTAATACAATCATAATGATTACACATGACTTGACGGTAGCAGAGCATGCAAAGCGCATTGTACGAATTATCGATGGAGAAATGTTTGAATAGTATTTAGATTTGTAACGATCAAGATATTCGCGAGAAGTTTGCAAAGCTAAATCCTAAGTTTTGAAGCAATAAAGTGAAATAGGATTGTATTTTGTGTGCATTTACTTTAACTAAATCAAAAACGAACAGGTCACTTGCAGTGAAAGCAAGTGACTTTAGTTTACACTATATTTGTTTGGGTGTATAATCTTATTGTAAAAGTAATTTACTTGGAAAGATAAGAGGTACGATTATGTATTTAGCTGATTATCATATACATACAAAATATTCCTTTGATGGGTATGAACAGATAGAAGATATTTGTAATATGGCAATGAAACGTGGTATCAATGAAATTGCTTTGACAGATCATATGGATATTTTTAGTGATAAACCTTATGAAAGTATACTGGATTGTGATAGCTTATATCAAGACATTGAGAGAGCAAAAATTGAATTTGATGGAAAGTTAATCATTAGAAAAGGTGTGGAGCTTGGTCAACCTCAGGCTAATCCGGCTGAGAGCAGAAAATTCATGGAAAAATATTCCTTAGATTTTATTATAGGTTCTATTCATAACATAAAGGATGATATCGATGTCTATGAGTATGATTTTAAACAATTAGATTGTAATGAAGTTTATAGAGAATATTTGATGTGTCTATCTGAACTTACTGTCAATTATAATTTTGATGTATTAGGACATCTTACTTATCCATTAAGATATATTTACCAAAAAGAGCATAAGAGAGTTGATTTAAAATTATTTGAAGCGCAGTTTAGAGAATTGTTTAAAAAGGTGATAGAGCGTGGCAAAGGAATTGAGGTTAATACATCCGGCTTGTTACAGCCTATGAATGAAACGATGCCTCCCCTGTCTATTATAAAATTATATAAGGAATGCGGTGGTGAGATTATTACGGTTGGTTCCGATGCTCATAAAATAGGCCAGATTGGAACGACAATCAAACAAGGACAGGAATTACTTAAAGAGGCTGGATTTCAATACATTACTATATTTGAAAACCGAAAGCCAAGTTTTAAAAAAATTTAAGAACTTTTGCCTTATGATTAAAGTAAGGGGATATTTTAACCAGTATCCCCTTAAAAATGATTTAAAGCAAATTTTCGATTCTTTCCATAGCTTCAATTGTATTTTCTCTATTTCCAAAAGAAGTGAGACGGAAAAAATTCTGACCATTCTTACCAAATCCCGCACCAGGAGTTCCAACCACCTGTACATTTTCTAATAAATAATCAAAGAATGCCCAAGACTCCATTTCATTAGGACACTCAAACCATATATACGGAGAATTTACGCCACCAAAGAAGCGAACATTCTTCTTAGCTAAACAGTTGGCAATAATTTTTGCATTTTCCTGATAATATTTAATGTTTTGTCTGGATTGCTGCATACCTTTTTCTGAAAAGGCAGCAGCAGCCCCTTTTTGAACGATATAGGATACGCCATTGAATTTAGTGGATTGTCTTCTGTTCCACATAGCATTCAGTGACATCAATGCGCCTGTTGAAGCGGTAACGGTTAGCGCTTTGGGTACGATTGTGTAGCCACAGCGGATTCCGGTAAAGCCAGCAGTTTTTGATAGGGAGCAAAATTCTATTGCACATTTTTTTGCCCCTTCTATTGAAAATATACTTCTTGGTAAAGCTTCATCTGTTATAAATGCTTCGTAAGCAGCATCAAATAAGATAATGGAGTTATTTGCCAATGCGTAATCAACCCATGTTTTTAATTGTTCTTTGTTATAAGTAGCTCCGGTTGGATTATTAGGAGAACAGAGGTAAATAATATCTGCATGAACATTTGAGTCAGGCATTGGCAGAAATTGATTATCGGCATTAGCATCAATATAAATGATGTTTCTGCCATCCATTGTATTGGTATCTACATAAACAGGATAGACAGGGTCAGGTACCATTACAATATTATCTTTATCAAATAAGTCAGTGATATTTCCAGTATCGCTTTTGGCTCCATCTGAGATAAAAATTTCATCAGCTTCTATGGAAACACCGTTTCTTTTATAATATTCAACAATGGAATTTCGAACAAAATCATAACCTCTTTCTGGACCATAACCTTTGAAAGTAGAAGAGGAGGTCATAGCATCAACACCTTCATGAAGAGCATCAATCATTGTGCTTCCAATCGGTAGAGTAACATCTCCAATACCAAGACGTATTATTTTTGTATCAGGATGAATAGAGATATACTTATCTACTCTATGAGCGATTTCAGAGAATAGATAACTTTCTTTTAAGTTTAGATAGTTTTCATTTAATTTAGCCATAATACACTCCTTTTATATTCGTTTCTATTAAAATCATGTTATCAAATATAGTGTTCTTTGTCAAGACTACGCTTTTGATAATAAATGTTTATTAAAAGAAATTTAGAATAAGCCTTAAGTAGTTAGAATTTATTAAAATTTTGATTTTGTCAAGGACTAAAATTTAAAAAATTTATTGTGTTTCACGTATAGTCATGCAGGATAGTGAGAAGACTTTAATTAGAAAAATTTTAGGAGGAATCTTACTATGGCGCTTAATAAGGTTGAAATTTGTGGAGTAAATACATCGAAATTACCGTTACTTAAAAATGAGGAAAAAGAAATTCTTTTTGAAAAAATTAAGCAAGGTGATGAAATTGCAAGAGAAACATATATTAAGGGCAATTTAAGATTAGTTCTAAGTGTGATAAAACGCTTTTCCAATAGTAATGAAAATGTGGATGACTTGTTTCAAATTGGCTGCATTGGTTTAATTAAGGCAATTGATAACTTTGATTCGACACTGGATGTTAAGTTTTCAACTTATGCAGTTCCTATGATAATCGGAGAAATTAGGAGATATTTAAGAGACAATAATTCAATCAGAGTAAGCAGATCGCTTAGGGATACTGCGTACAAAGCGATTTATGCAAAGGAAAGTCTGACAAAAAGAAATTCTAAGGAACCTACCATTAACGAAATCGCTTCAGAAATAGGAATTAGTAAAGAGGATATTGCATTTGCACTGGATGCCATTCAAAATCCAGTCAGCCTATATGAGCCTGTTTATACGGAAGGTGGAGATACCTTGTATGTTATGGATCAGATAAGTGATAAAAAAAATAAAGAAGATAATTGGGTAGAGCAAATTTCACTGAGTGAAGCAATGAAAAAGCTGAATGAGCGTGAAAGCTTTATTATTGAATTAAGATTTTTTGAAGGGAAAACACAAATGGAGGTTGCAAGCGAAATTAATATTTCACAGGCACAGGTTTCAAGGCTTGAAAAAAGTGCTTTAAAGAATATGAGAAATTATTTAAAAATTAAATAAATGAAGAGGTAGAGCATGAATAAAATCAAAAGTATCCTAACGGGAAGATACGGCGTAGATCAATTAAATATTGTTTTATTAGTGATAGCTTTGATTATTATAATTGCAGCGTTTTTTACGGATCGTGAAGATTATATTATACTATGTTCGCTTTTTTTAGGTACTTATCTCTATCGGGCTTGTTCGAAACAGCACATAGTCAGATATAAGGAAAATGCTTTTTTTATGAAGCTTCTTAAACCTATAATCAAACCAGTCTATATTAAATTTGGCCGGATTAAAGATAAAGAACATCAATACTGTCACTGTCCATTTTGTAATCAGACAATTAGTGTAAAAAGGCAAAAAGGTAAAGTAACCATTGCATGCCCCATTTGTAAAGCAGAATTTAAAAAATAATAATGACTATTGTTTTATAATTATTTGCCCCCAAAATAAAAATTAAAATAGCTAACCGATAAGGATTGAGTTCTATGATGAACAGGACTCAGTCCTTTCTTTGCTCTTAAGTTATATGAATATATTTTTTGAATAAAAATTTAAAAAGTTGAAGACAATTTTAGATTTGATTCGTTATAATAAATGAGCAGATAAAAAGGAGGCGGATAAAATTAACCAAGAGGAATATTTTGAATATCTCATCGATCACTTTCAGAATTTAGTATATTCCATATGCTACAATTCAGTCGGAAATCGTTTTGATGCCGAAGATTTAACACAAGAAGTTTTTTTATCCGCTTATAAAAAACTTTCAGAATTTGACAGAAATTATGAAAAGGCATGGCTTGGTAAGATTGCAGTGAATAAATGCCTGGACTTTTTAAAACAGGCTGGCAGGCGTACAATTCCGACAAATGATACATATTTTTTGGAGTTACAGTCTGAGGATAAATCACCAGAAGAGAATTATCTGGTTCAGGAATCAAAGCAGCAGGTGTACCATATATGCCAACAATTAGCAAGTCCTTATAATGAAATTGCTTTAGAGCATTATTATTATGAATTATCAGTTCAAGACATAGCAGCTAAAACAGGAAAGAATATTAAAACTTTACAAACACAACTATATCGGTCAAAGGCAATGATTAAGAAAATATTAGAGAGGAGTGGTTAAATGCATATTGAGGACGAAGATTTAATAAAATTTCATCGTGGGAAATTAGTACAGGATAAATTGTTATTTATTTTAGAGCATACGAAGCAATGTACTTATTGCGCTGAGCGTTTAATGAGCATAGAGATAGAAGAAGGACTCAAAGCACCTGCTTATTTAAAAAATAATTTAATAAAACGTACACATATGCCTGATGTTAAGACTGAGGTTCAGGTGAAGAAAGCTTCTAAAAACGTGCAATTGTTTATGTATAGCTTAAAAACAACAGCAGCTGTTTTAGGTGCATTGATATTGCTCTTTTCAGCGGGAAATATTAAAATAGTTAACTATTTTGAAAATATAAACTTGGCATCAATCACTGTAAGCTGGGGTAATCAGTTGGATGAAAAAACGAATCAAATAACAAATATTATGAATAATTTATCAAATGTAATTGTGAATGGAGGATTGGATAAATGACAAAACAAAAAAAAGGTTTTTGGACTTTTGTATTTTCATTGATACCGGGTGCGGGTGAAATGCATATGGGATTTATGAAACAGGGTATCAGTATTATGGCTGTTTTTTGGGGATTGATAGGTTTGTCATCCTTTTTTGAAACAAGTGCTTTTGTTCTCGGGCTGCCTTTGCTGTGGTTCTATAGTTTCTTCAATGTTCATAATTTAAAGTCACTGACAGAAGAAGAATTTTATTCATTACAGGATGATTATGCCTTTCATTTAGAAGTATTAGTGGCAAATAAAAAAGATTTGGTTCACAAATATCATAATATGATTGCAGCAATATTAATCTTTATAGGTTTAACCATTTTATGGAATAATTCTTATCGACTATTTAGAATTTTGCTACCTGATTATTTCGCCAATATTATAATCAGATTAGGGGATATGCTGCCTCAAATCGTATTGGGGATTGCAATCATTATGCTTGGTATATCAATGGTAAGAGGAAAGAAAAAGGAGCTTGAGGATAATGAGAGTGCATAAAGTCGGAACAATTACATTGGGAATTGTATTGGTAGTATTTGGCTTGCTTTTTTTGGCACATATGCTTATACCTTCGTTTCATTATGAACTGATATTTAAACTATGGCCAATTATTCTTATCATATTAGGATTAGAAGTGTTGTTGGTAAATGCAAAGAGTAGAAACGAAACATTTATTTATGATAAGGGGGCGATATTTTTGATTATTATTATTAGTTTCTTTTCCATGTCAATGGCAACCATGGAATTGTTATTTCAATTTTACAGGTAATTAGAAAATGTAAGTAAGTTAAGTGGTTACTTTGATAAAGATGATTATAAAATTAATATTTTAATAATATAATGATACAAAGCAATAGTCGGTGAATTTATGAGATTATGTGAGTTTAAGGACAAACAAGTAATCAATCTATGCGATTGCAGGGTACTTGGATGTGTCGGTGATATTATATTTAATGAATGTACAGGTAAAATAACAGATATTATTGTTCCAGGTCCTGGAAGAGTATGCGGAATTTTTGGAAGAGATTCTGAATACATCATTCCGTGGAATCATATTTGTAAAATAGGACCAGATATTATATTGGTAGAAATTAAAGATGACTGCAAACCTCAAAGAATTCCAATATAAGTAATACAATCTATTCCTGAAATGTTATATTATTACGAATTTTGATATATATTATCCGCTCTTGTTTTTAGGGAAAATAAGTGATAAAATGCTTATTATAGCATGAGAATGTAACAACATGGAGGATAGATTATTTTGAATAGAGTAGCAATAATAACAGACAGCAATAGTGGAATTACTCAGGCTGAGGCGAAGAAATTAGGAATATTTGTACTACCGATGCCGTTCACCATTGATGGCGAAGAGTTTTTTGAAGATATTAACCTATCTGGCAAAGAATTTTATGAAAGATTGGAAGCAAATGATGATATTTCTACATCTCAGCCTTCAATTAATTCCATTTTAAGTTTATGGGACACGATATTAAAAGATTATGATGAAATTGTACATATTCCGATGTCAAGTGGACTTAGCGGATCCTGTAGTACTGCCACAGCTTTGGCACAGGACTACGATGGAAGAGTTGAAGTTGTAAATAATCAGAGGATATCTGTAACGCAAAGACAATCAGTATTAGATGCTTTGGAGCTTACAGAACTTAATAAATCTGCATCTGAGATTAAACTAATACTAGAGAAAAATAAGTTTGAATCCAGCATTTATATTATGGTAGATACATTAAAATATTTGAAAAAGGGTGGAAGGATAACACCTGCAGCAGCAGCACTTGGTACGGTACTTAGATTAAAACCTGTCTTACAGATACAGGGAGAAAAGCTAGAGGCTTTTGCAAAAGCCAAAACAGTAAAGCAGGCTAAGTCGATGATGATGAGTGCTATTCAAGATGACATAGTTAATCGTTTTGGAGGAATAAAAGAGAATGATTACTATCTCCAAATTGCTCATACGAATAATGAAGAGGCAGCATTAAAACTAAAAGAGGAATTGAAAGAAACTTATTCGAATGTGCCTATTTATGTGGATGAGCTATCGTTAAGTGTAGCATGTCATATAGGTCCAGGTTCCCTTGCTATAGCGGTATCGCGTAAGATACACATTTAATTAATATTATAAATGATTAAAAAAATATAAGCCAGAATTCAAAAATGAAATTCTGGCATTTTTCTATCCTGGGAAATTGCGCTGCATTTTATAGGATAATAAAGTACTTACTTGATTTAATACGCATGATTATTATACTGCAAATAGCTCATTTGCATATCGTATGGAGCCCATAGCGTCCTTTGAATAAAAATCAGCTCCAATCATATCAGCATAAGTCTGTGTTAAAACAGCACCGCCCACCATCACCTTGCAATCAGGAAGAGCTGTTTTTAATTGCTGAATCGTGATTTCCATATTTGCAACAGTCGTGGTCATCAAAGCGCTAAGTCCTATTAATTTAACTTGATTTTCAACTGCCGTTTGGACTATTTGTTCAGGAGAGACGTCCTTACCTAAATCGATTACATGAAAACCATAGTTTTCAAGAAGAACCTTAACGATATTTTTGCCTATGTCATGGATATCACCCTTTACTGTTGCTATTACAATGGTTCCTTTAGAGGAAGATACATTTCCCTTTTTAGCTAATAATTCTTTAATCGCATGAAACCCAGACTTAGCAGCTTCTGCGCTCATCAGAAGTTGAGGAAGAAATAAAGTTTTGTTCTCGAAACCCTGTCCGACCTTGTCAAGTGCCGGAATCAAGTCCTCATCAATTAAATCCAAGGGCGCTTTCGTGTTCAGCATTTCTTTAGCAGCAGTATATGCACTTTCTGAAAGTCCCTTTACTACTGCGTCGAACAAGGAAACCTGGTCTTGTTGCAGGTTGGAAACAGAAGTCTTATTTTCGGTAGATTGTGAAAAATGATTGATATAATTGATACATTGTTCATCATTTCCACTTAATGCACAGTAGGAATAGTATGCGTTCATCATAGCTTCAATGCTAGGATTAATAATACCGGCACTTAAACCCTTATAGAGTGCAATGGTGAAGAACGCTGTGTTAATTTTTTCGCGCTGAGGCAGACCAAAGGATATATTAGAAACCCCTAAAACAGTATGAATGCCCATTTGATTTCTGATGTAGTCCAAAGTGTCTAAAGTTATTTTAGAATTTTCCTGTCCGGTACTGACAGTCATTGCCAAAGTATCAATGATTAAATCCTTTTTCTCAATTTTATACTTTGCAGCCTCTTTTACAATTTTTTCAGCAATCTTGATACGCCCCTCCACTGTCTCGGGAATGCCCGTTTCATCCAGAGTGAGGCAAACAACCATACCGCCATATTGAGCAACGAGAGGAAATACAGCATCCATAGAATCTTGCTTACCATTGACGGAGTTAATGAGGGGTTTGCCATTATAAATACGCATTGCGCGTTTCATGGCTTCTATATTCGAGGTATCAATTTGAAGAGGCAAATCAACGATAGATTGAATTCCGATGATGGTCTTTTCCATTAAGGACACTTCATCAATTTCGGGAAGTCCTACATTAACATCCAGAATATGAGCACCACTTTCCTGTTGAGCCAATGCTTCTTTTAAAATATATTCTAAGTCATCCTCCCTAAGAGCCTGTTTCAATCGAGATTTTCCGGTTGGATTGATTCGTTCGCCAATTATCTTAGGTTTGTTATTTAATTCTACAATTTGGCTGTAGGAAGAAATAACAGATCGTTCTTTATCAACAATTTGAAGTGGTTGTATATCTTTGCACATTTGAATTGTTTTTTCAATATGTTCAGGAGTTGTACCACAGCAGCCGCCTAAAATGGAAGCTCCACTTAAGGCAATATCTTTCATTAGGTCTGCAAATTCATCAGGATCAACGTTAAACATGGTTTGACCGTCGACAACGACAGGAAGTCCGGCATTAGGATTAACAACGATTGGTAGTGAACATACTTTATGAAGGTCTGGCAATAGCTTTTGCATTTGAACTGGTCCGAGCCCGCAATTAAATCCAATTGCGTCAACTCGAAGCCCCTCAAGCATAGCAGTTGCGGCAGCAACATTAGCCCCGGTCAGTAATTTTCCTTCTTCATCGAAGATCATTGTTACAATAATTGGTAGGTGGGTGTTCTCCTTAGCAGCAAGAACGGCTGCTTTTATTTCATAGGTATCACTTACTGTTTCTATCAGGCACAAGTCGGCGCCTGCTTTTTCACCTGCGATACAGATTTCCTTAAATGCTTCATAGGCAGCAGTAAATTCTAAATCTCCAAGGGGCTTTAACAGTTTACCAAGGGAACCGATATCAAGTGCCACATAGGCATCTTTATTCGTCTTTGCAACGGCATCTTTTGCAAGCATGATGCCTGCTGTGACAACTTCCTCACAGCTATAAGTGGTATCTTTTAGCTTAAAAGGATTTGCTCCAAAGGTATTTGCTTTAATAATGTCACAGCCTGCCTTAAGATAGCTTTTATGAATTTCTAAAATGGTATCATTATGGGTTAAGTTCCAAAGTTCTGGTATTTCACCGGGTTTTAGCCCTTTACTTTGAAGTATCGTACCCATTGCACCATCAAAAAATAGCATTCGTGTCCCTAATATATTTCTAAAATTCATTATAAGCTCCTCCTAATATCAAATATAATAATGATCTCTGTATTCGCATGCAGTATTAGAACAAGAGGTACATTTTTCTGACAGACAGTTATTTTTAGATTTGGATAGTCCTATGACAGCAGTAACGCTTTTGGAAGGAATCATAAGACAAGTATCAGTTAAAGTAATGCCGATTCGTTTGCTGCATTCGAGTATAGTAAAAAAGTCCCTTTGATACTCCAGTGAAAAATCACCATAACCAGGACTAAAACGTGGACGAAGATAGAGACCTTTTAGAATAGCTTCATTACGAATCGTTTCCTCTAAAGTGTCACAATAAGTTTCAATTAAAGCGGCGCCCGCAGCTTGTACGACCGAGGCTTTAGCAAGATTGGTAATAGAATAGCGTTTGATGAGCATATCAGCGCTGGCTCCAATTGTTGCGGCAAAAATAATAGCACGTTCACAGCCCTTAAGATTTTTAGCAAGATTTCTACTATTTATAGAAAGAGATTCAAGTAGTACCGTTGTCTCATTTTGTACCATACAATCAAACTCCTTATAAACGCTTTTAGGATGGATGGAGTGAAGTAATTCTTCTGATGCTTCATCAATTAGATTAGAAATTTCCAAATCCATATGCTGACCTTTATAGCCTAAATAACGCAGAGTTTCTTTTTTGTTTAATTCCATTTACCGTTCCTTTCTATTTTAAACAGGATGTTTTGTGCATGTTGTTCTAATTATAAATAATTTATCGTCAGTTGGCAATATGCAACTGACGATAATAAATTGATAAATTTTATTCTATTGTTTATTATATAACGAAATTTAACTGATTTTTTTCTGTTTGAATATCTATGAGATCTGCTAGTGTCATACTATCCACCACAGTATTAATGGCATCATTTAACCGTTTCCAAACTTCAAGAGTTGCACAATTATCGTACCGGGTACAGTCAGCAACATCACCATCCAAACATGCTACAGGAGAAAGGCTGCCTTCCGTTAAACGTAGTATCATCCCTACTGTGTATTCCGCTGGAAGCTTTGCAAGCTTATATCCGCCAGAAGCACCGCGAATACTCTTAACATAGCCGGCACGGCTTAATATGGTAATGATTTGTTCTAAATATTTGTCCGAAAGATCCTGGCGTTTTGCAATGTCCTTTATTTTGACATAGCCTTCACTCTCATACAAGGCTAAATCAAGCATAAGCCTAAGTGCATAACGGCCCTTGGTTGAAATTTTCATTTAATCACCTACTCATTTTTTGTTGTATGACAATTAGTATCATCATAATTGGATTTTTAATAAAGTAAAAATTATTCTTAAATCTTATTATATACTAATCATATAGGAAAAGTAAACAAAAATTTATCTTTTGCTGATGATACAGACCTAAGACTAAATTACAAAGTTTTTACATTTGCTTATCCCAGTCATATCCCATGGTCTGATTTAAATATATTATTTTAATGCTTCATCAAGATCAAATAATAAGTCATCAATATGCTCTGTTCCGATCGAAAGACGAATGGTGGTTGGTTTAATATTAACATTTTCAAGCTCCTTTGCATTCATCTGTGAATGAGTCGTTGTATAAGGATGTATTACTAAGGATTTAACATCGGCTACATTGGCAAGTAATGAAAAAATCTGTAATTTATCAATAAAATCTTTTGCACCTTGTTCACTTCCCTTTATATCAAATGTAAAAATAGCAATACCACCATTCGGAAAATATTTAGTATATAAATCGTGGTAATTGTTTTCGGAAATAGAAGGGTGGTTTACCGATTCAACCTTTGGATGCTTACTTAAAAAATCAACAACTTTCAGTGCGTTTTCTACATGTCTGTCAAGTCTTAAGGAAAGTGTTTCAAGTCCTTGCAGGAATAAGAAAGAATGAAGTGGTGCAATGGTAGCTCCAGTATCTCTTAATAATAATGCTCGAATACTTGTAATGTATGCAGCGGCACCGACGTCTTTTGCAAAGCTGATACCATGATAGCTTTTATTTGGTTCTACAAGTGCAGGGAATTTGTCGGAAGCAATCCAATCAAATTTGCCGCTGTCTATAATAACTCCACCGATTGCTGTTCCGTGACCACCTATGTATTTTGTAGCTGAGTGAACAACAATATCTGCTCCAAATTCGATCGGTCTTAACAAATATGGAGTAGCAAAGGTATTGTCTACTACCAAAGGGATTCTGTTTTTATGAGCAATAGCAGCAACTTTTTCGATATCAATTAAATTGGCATTTGGGTTGCCGATACTTTCAATAAAAATTGCTTTAGTATTATCTTTGATTGCTTCCTCAAAGCTCCCCTCAATATCCGGGTCAACAAAAGTGGTAGTTATGCCAAAATCAGCAAAAGTATGCTCTAATAAGTTATAGGAGCCTCCATAAATGTATTTGGAGGAAACAATATGATCCCCCGAATGAGCAAGATTTTGTAATGCATAGGTAACAGCTGCCGCCCCTGATGCGGTTGCCAAAGCAGCAATTCCGCCTTCTAAGGAAGCTATTCTTTGCTCAAAAATATCTTGAGTTGGATTCGTAAGTCTACCATAAATATTACCGGCATCAGAAAGTCCAAAGCGGGCAGCAGCATGGTCACAATTATGAAATACATATGAAGAAGTCTGATAAATAGGAACTGCTCTGGCATCTGTTGTGGGATCTGGAACTTCTTGTCCAACATGCAATTGCTTGGTTTCAAATTTTAATTTTCTTTCATTTCGTGTACTCATATGAATTACCTCTTTTCTTTTTCGATGAATGTTTTGTGAGAATTATTGCCAAAATAATGTCATAGAAATATAGATTGTTAATACAATAAATCCTATAGGATAAGTATGAAAACAATATACAGGAAGAACTTTATCGTGTCAATAGTTTTATTAAAATATTAGAACATATATAATGTTTTTTTATTTCATTGGAAAGACATGCGGACTTGTCTGCCTTCTTGTATACATGGAAATTCCGATGAATATTCTTGTATATAAAAAAGTCATTTCCTAGTTGACAAGTAGGAAATCAAGTGGTATGATTCTGATAGAACTAAACCTAGTATAATACTATGAAATGAGACGGTTAGGAGGCATATAGATGAGTAAAATTATATATTTAGATAACGCAGCAACGACGCAGCTCGATGAAAATGTTTTTGAGGAAATGAAGCCATATTTTGTAGAACATTATGGAAATCCATCTAGTGTGTATAGCATTGCGTCAGAAAGTAAAAAAGCAATCGATATAGCAAGGGAAAGAGTAGCTAATTCAATCGGAGCAGAAGTTTCTGAGATTTATTTTACAAATGGTGGAACGGAAAGTGATAACTGGGCAATTAAAGGAATTGCAGAAAATTATGTAAATAAGGGAAAGCATATTATTACAACGAAAATAGAGCATCATGCAGTTTTGCATACCTGTGAATATCTTGAAAAGCAAGGCTATGAAATCACATATCTGAATGTGGATGAAGATGGACTTGTTAATATAGAAGAGTTAGAAAAGAGTATTCGACCGGATACGATTTTAATTAGTATTATGTTTGCAAATAATGAAATCGGAACAATAGAACCAATTAAAGAAATTGGCGAAATAGCCAAAAAGCATAACATAATATTTCATACAGATGCGGTACAAGCATTTGGGCATGTACCGATTCACGTAAATGAAATGAACATAGATTTATTAAGTGCAAGTGGACATAAGGTAAATGGACCAAAGGGAATTGGTTTTCTCTATATAAGGAAAAATATTAAGTTAAAATCATTCATTCATGGAGGTGCACAGGAAAGACAAAGAAGAGCCGGAACTGAAAATGTACCAGGTATCGTAGGTCTTGGTGCAGCGGCTAAAATAGCATGTGACAATATGGAAGAAAGAGCAAAGCATTTAATTAAACAAAGAGACTATTTAATGGAACAAATAGAAAAGAACGTGGATTATATCCGGTTAAACGGACACAGAACCAAAAGACTTCCGAATAATGTTAATTTTTGCTTTCGTTTTATTGAAGGTGAATCCTTATTGATTTCATTGGATATGGAAGGAATCTGTGCTTCAAGCGGTTCTGCATGTACATCGGGATCTCTTGATCCGTCACATGTACTGCTTGCAATCGGACTGCCCCATGAGATAGCGCATGGCTCATTGAGATTAACATTAAGCCATAATACAACAAAGGAAGAATTGGATTTTGTAGTAGAACAATTAAAGGATATTGTAAACAGATTAAGAGCAATGTCACCATTGTATGAAGATTTTGTTAAAGCACAAAAGTAAAGGAAAGGAGCGGTTTTTATGTATACAGAAAAGGTAATGGATCATTTTAAAAACCCAAGAAATATGGGAGAAATAGAGGATGCTAGTGGTATTGGTACGGTTGGTAATGCGAAATGCGGAGATATCATGCGAGTATTTCTTAAAATAGAAGGCGATGTCATAGAGGATGTAAAATTCAAGACTTTTGGTTGTGGTGCGGCAGTTGCAACAAGCAGTATGGCAACAGAGCTTGTTAAAGGTAAAACAGTTAAGGAAGCAATGGCTGTCACGAATAAAGCGGTAATGGAAGCTTTGGACGGACTACCGCCGGTTAAGGTACATTGTTCTTTATTGGCAGAAGAAGCAATCCATGCAGCGCTTTGGGATTATGCGCAAAAACATAATATTGAAATAGATGGTTTAAAGGAGCCAAAGGCAGATATTGGCGAACATGACAGTTTTGAAGAAATATAAATTGAAAGTAATATAAAAAAGGATTTATATTAATCTTGCATGCTCTATTCAAAAATGCTATACTTAGCAAGTATGATTTAACAGCAATGGAAATTGCGAAGTACAATTCCATTGCAAGAGAATGGAGATTAGGCAGATGAAAAAGATAGAAGAATACGTAAGAAATATACCGGATTTTCCAGAAGAAGGTATTATTTTCCGAGATGTAACTTCCGTATTACAAGATGCAGAAGGACTGCATTTAGCAATTGATTCTATTCAGGATTTAATTGGAGATACCGCATGTGATGTTATTGTAGGACCTGAATCCAGAGGATTTATTTTCGGAGTTCCTATTGCATACAATTTAAAAAAAGCCTTTGTTCCTGTAAGGAAAAAGGGAAAGCTTCCTTGTGAAACAATCGAAAAGGAGTATGCACTTGAATATGGTACAGCTACTGTAGAGATGCATAGAGATTCAATAAAGCCAGGTCAGAAGGTTATTATTGTGGATGACTTGATGGCTACAGGTGGAACGATTGAAGCCATTGTTTCGTTGATTGAGGAATTAGGCGGCAAGGTGGTTAAAATAGTATTTCTTATGGAACTGGAAGGTTTAAAAGGAAGAAACAAATTAAATGGATATGATGTAGAGTCTGTTATACATTATTCGGGCAAATAAATTAAATACCTGTTTTAAAGAACTTGTATATCGTTTTTACAAGATTTGAATAGAACAGAGAGAAAGTGATTATTGAAGAATCGATAGTCACTTTTTTGCATAAAATGAACGGTACGACAAAAATTTTGAATTTACTATTGCACATATAGACAAAAAAAATTATAATAAGAATCAAATGTACTGAGATAGATGGTGAATATATGTCGGATAAACAAGGGAAACAGATAATGAATAGAATGGAAGAAATGAAAGTGGATGATAATAACGTAAAAGCACCAGCAGATTTTACAAGTCCGGATATTCTTTATAATGAACTAATCGAAAGTGTTAGAAAATATCATCCTTCAACGGATATTTCTTTAATAGAAAAAGCATATAACGTGGCGAAAACTGCTCATGATGGGCAAGTTCGAAAATCAGGTGAACCTTATATTATTCACCCTCTTTGTGTTGCAATTATATTGGCAGAGCTTGAACTTGATAAGGAAACAATTGTTGCCGGACTGCTTCATGATGTGGTAGAGGATACCGTAATGACTACTGAAGAAATAGCAACAGAATTTAGCGAAGAAGTTGCATTACTTGTGGATGGGGTAACTAAATTAGGTCAGTTGTCCTATTCAAAGGATAAGGTTGAGGTGCAGGCGGAGAACTTAAGAAAGATGTTTTTGGCAATGGCAAAAGATATCCGGGTAATTTTGATTAAGCTTGCAGACCGCCTTCACAATATGCGGACACTAAAATACATGAAGCCTGAAAAGCAAAAGGAAAAAGCAAGAGAAACCATGGACATTTATGCTCCTATTGCACAAAGGCTAGGTATTTCCAAAATTAAAATCGAATTGGATGATTTGTCGTTAAAATATCTGGAACCGGAAGTTTATTATGATTTGGTAGAAAAAATCACTCTTAGGAAAAGTGAAAGGGAACAATTAGTTCAAGACATTGTAGATGAGGTCAGAACACACATTGAGAATGCAGGAATAGAAGCTAAAATTGACGGTAGAATCAAGCATTTTTTCAGTATATATAAGAAAATGGTGAATCAGGATAAGACACTGGAGCAGATATATGATTTGTTTGCAGTCAGAATTATTGTTGAAACAGTTAAGGATTGCTATGCTGCGCTTGGTATTATCCACGAACTATACAAACCAATTCCTGGACGATTCAAGGATTATATCGCTATGCCAAAGCCTAATATGTATCAATCCCTTCATACTACCTTGATTGGACCAAATGGGCATCCTTTTGAGATACAGATTAGAACTTTTGAGATGCACAGAACAGCAGAATACGGTATTGCTGCGCACTGGAAATACAAGGAAGCTTCTGACGGTAAGCATGTGGAGGAGCAGGAGGAGGCTAAATTAAGCTGGCTGAGACAGATTCTGGAATGGCAAAGAGATATGTCGGATAATAAAGAATTCATGAGCTTGCTAAAGAGCGATTTTGATATTTTTTCAGAAAATGTTTACTGCTTTACGCCATCGGGTGATGTTAAAAATCTACCAAACGGTTCAACACCAATAGACTTTGCATACAGCATTCATAGTGCAGTTGGAAATAAAATGGTAGGTGCCAGGGTTAACGGTAAATTAGTGACTATTGATTATGTCCTTCAAAATGGAGACAGAGTAGAAATTGTAACCTCACAAAATTCCAAAGGACCAAGTCGTGATTGGCTAAGTGTTGTTAAAAGTACACAGGCTAAAAGTAAAATAAACCAATGGTTTAAAAATGAATTAAAAGAAGACAACATCATTAAAGGCAAGGAAATGTTGATTCAATACTGTAAAACCAAAGGTATTACTTTAAGTGATTTGATGAAGCCAGAATATATGACAGTAATTATGCGCAAGTATGGTTTTAAGGATTGGGATTCAGTAAATGCGGCAATCGGTCATGGTGGGTTAAAGGAAGGTCAGGTCATTAATAAACTTGTTGAGGAATATGACAAGACACATAAGCGAGAACTGTCCGATGAAAAGGTATTGGAAAATGTAAGTGAAAGCAAGGAGAAAATACGTGTAGTCAAATCCAAGAGCGGTATTGTAGTCAAGGGAATACATGATGTTGCAGTTCGCTTTTCAAAATGCTGCAGTCCAGTTCCTGGAGATGAAATAGTTGGGTTCATTACAAGAGGAAGAGGTGTATCTATCCATAGAACAGACTGTGTTAATATTATAAATTTGACGGATACAGAAAGAGTCAGACTTATTGATGCGGAATGGCAGCAGTCAGATAATTCGGTGGGTAATGAAATGTACACAGCGGAAATAATGATATTTGCAAATAATAGATCAGGTATTTTGGTTGATATTTCTAAAGTATTTACAGAAACAAAGACAGATGTAACGTCTATGAATTGCAGAACTAGTAAGCAGGGCACTGCAAGTATATCAATTGCATTTGAAATTCACGGAAGAGATGAATTAAATCGAATTATTGATAAGCTAAGACATATTGAATCAGTCTTAGATATTGAGAGAACTACGGGCTGACAAAAAGGAGGAAGAAATGTCTATCATAGTTGAAAAATTCCCATTGGGAATGGTAAGAACGAATTGCTATCTGGTATATAATGTTGATACAAAAGAAGCAATTATAGTAGACCCGGCAGATAATGGTGCATATATTAAGAGTATAATAGAGGAAAAAGATCTTAATCTTCAGGCCATTTTGCTTACACATGGGCATTTTGACCATATTATGGCTGTTGCGTATTTAAAAGAAAACTATCAAATTCCAGTTATGGCTCACGAACAGGAAAAAGAAATATTAGAGGATCCGGCTAAAAATCTATCTGATTCTATGGGCGGAAACTTTTGTATCGTGAAAGCAGACAGGTTCCTAAAAGATGGTGAGATATTAGAGCTGTTAGGAACAAAAATAAAAACTTTGTATACTCCGGGTCATACGATTGGTGGTGTCTGCTATTTGTTTGAAAAGGAAAAACTGTTATTAAGCGGAGATACCTTGTTTAATGGCTCAGTAGGAAGAAGTGATTTTCCAACAGGAAGCACGTCGACCTTAGTAAGAAGCATTAAGGATAAATTATTTGTATTAGAAGACGATGTGATAGTATATCCGGGACATGAGGATGAAACAAGCATTGGACGTGAAAGGAAGTTTAACCCATATATAGGCTAAGCAAATTGAAAATAGCAATGATTAAGATACAGCAAAACAGAAGAGATTTTGAATATGATATATTTTCGCTTGTAAAAGCATTTTATCCGGATAAAGAGGCTGCTACATTTGTAGAAGAGGACAATAATAAGTCGCCGGATGAAATAGAAGCAGTGATAACGGTGAATTACGAGAATAATTCAGTTCGGATAGAAGCAGATGATAGCAATGGGAAGCATTTGATGCAGAGTGCTGATATTAATCTGGATTCCAGAGTGGAAGCCAAAAATATTATCAAGCATTTATTATATGATATACTAAGCCTATTTACAGGCAGGGTACTTGCGTGGGGTACCTTAACAGGGATACGTCCTACTAAAATCCCGGTATCTTTGATTGAAAGAGGAAAGACCGATGTTGAAGTCAGACAATACATGAAAGAGACTTATCAAGCTACGCAGGAAAAGATTGATTTAAGCATTGATATTGCGAAACGAGAGCTTAAAATATTAAAAGATATTGACTATAAAAATGGCTATAGTATTTATATTGGAATACCTTTTTGTCCAACGACATGCTTATATTGTTCCTTTACTTCTTATCCGATTGCAAAGTGGGAAAAGCGCGTAGACGAATATTTAGATGCGCTTTGTAAGGAAATTGATTATGCTGCCTCTGCGTTTAAAAACAGAACGCTGAATACAATTTATATTGGTGGAGGAACACCAACCACCCTGTCGGCAAAGCAACTGGATCGTTTATTGACAAAGCTTGAAACGTCATTTGATTATTTGGGACTATGTGAATTAACCGTTGAGGCCGGACGTCCGGATAGTGTTTCACAGGATAAATTTCAGGTGTTAAAGGCACATCGTGTTACCAGAATTTCAATTAATCCTCAGACAATGAACCAAAAGACGTTAGATATCATTGGGAGACGGCATACGGTAGAACAAATTCATACTGCGTTTCATATGGCAAGAGAAGCGGGGTTTGATAATATAAATATGGATTTGATTGTAGGGCTTCCGGACGAAGACATGCAGGCGGTCAAATATACGATGGAAGAAATTGTAAAGCTTAATCCTGACAGTGTAACGGTTCATTCTTTGGCAATTAAAAGAGCAGCCAGACTAAATATGTTTAAGGAGCTTTATAACGAATATGCAATAATAAATAATAACGAAATTATTGAAATGACAAAGGAATATGCGAAAAAGATAGATGCAACACCTTACTATTTATACAGACAGCAAAATATGGCTGGAAACTTAGAAAATGTTGGATATGCAAAGGAAGGCAAGGAAGGGATTTATAATATCTTGATTATGGAGGAAAAACAAACGATTGTAGCAATGGGGGCAGGTGCTTCCACAAAGATCGTTTTTCCAGATGGATTTCGAATCGAGCGAATTGAGAATGTAAAAGATGTTGATAATTATATAGAACGCATTGATGAAATGATACAACGAAAGAGCAGTTTTATAGAGTCAAATTTATTATGAGGAGACGATGAGTATGGATGCCTTGAACATATCGCCCCAAAAGGATGAGGTAATAAATAGTGACATGTACTATAATCTTGTGCACGGCATGTGTGTCAGTAATCTGGCATATCAAATTGCGAAAGAGCTTGATTTTGATGAGAGTAAATGTTATGAACTCGCGGAGGCTGGTATAGTACATGATATCGGGAAATTGAAATTGTCAAGCTATTTATACGGACGAGATGAAAATACATTGGCAGTAGAAGAGATGAAATATATCAGGATGCATTCAAAATTTAGTTATGATATACTAAAAAACAAGGATTATTCTGATTTTATATTGGAAGCGATCTTGTATCATCATGAAAATTTTGATGGAAGCGGTTATCCTGACAATTTGAAAGGGACAGAGATACCTTTTGGAGCAAGAATTCTAAGAGTGTGCGATGTGTTTGCGGCGTTGATTTCGGATAGACCATATAGAAGCGCATTTGATGTTAATACAGCGGTAGAACTTATGATAGAAGAGGTTAAAAATTTTGATATGCAGGTCTTTTTGGCATTTTTACGAGTAATAAACAGCGAGAATAGTATAAGCTTTTATGATATTTAAGGATAAATGTTAAAAATATTGATTATCTGATTTAAGAGCGGTTCTTTGCCGTTTTAAGATATATATTGGAGGAGATTATTATGATTACACAAGCACCAAGAGGAGTAGAGGACTGGTATGGTGACAGTATGCACAAAAGAAGTGTTATTGAAAAATTAGCAAGAGAATTAGCTGACACTTATAATATGAGTGAAATTATAACACCGATATTTGAGCATACCGTATTATTTCAGCGTGGCGTTGGAGAAACGACCGATGTGGTTCAAAAGGAAATGTATACGTTTACTGATAAAGGCAATAGAAGTATAACGCTCAAACCGGAGGGTACGTCACCTGTAATGAGAGCATATTTAGAGCATAATATGTATGCAGAACCGGCTCCGACAAAGTTATATTATGTAACACCGGCTTTTCGCTATGAGAAACCCCAAAGTGGAAGACTAAGACAGCATCACCAGTTTGGAGTGGAATTTGTAGGCTCTAAATCACCACTTGCCGAAGTGGAGCTGATTACCTTAATCACAACGCTGATAGGTAAATTGGGCTTAAAGGATGCTAAGCTTCACATAAATAGTATAGGATGTGCTAATTGCCGGAAAACGTATAATGAAGCGCTTTGTCACTATTTAAAGCAACATGAGTATAAATTATGTCCTACCTGCAAAGAGAGAATGCAAAAGAATCCTCTTCGTGTTATAGATTGTAAGGTAGACGCATGTAAGGAAATTGTAAAGGATGCACCAAGAACAATAGAATATCTGGATACGGAATGTAAGGAGCATTGGGAAGAGCTCAAGCTCTTATTAGATGAATTAAATATTCCTTATGAAATTGATACAGGAATTGTGCGTGGACTGGATTATTATACAAAAACAGTATTTGAGTTTGTAAATTCAGAAGGCTTCACACTTTGCGGTGGAGGAAGATATGATGGTTTAATTCATGAGATTGATGAAAAACAAGATATTCCATCTGTAGGATTCGGCATGGGTATTGAGAGAATTCTTTATTTTCTGGAAAAGGAAGGTGTAGAATTAGAACCGAAGAAGCCAATCCAGTTATATGTTGGAATACTTGGAAAAGAAGCAAAGGCAAAAGCATATAAGCTTGTGAATGAAGTAAGAAGCAATCAGATTATAGTTGAAACTGATTATATGGATCGAAGTGTGAAAGCACAAATGAAGTATGCCAATAAGCTTGGAGCAAAATATACGGTTATTATAGGTACGCAAGAGCTTGATGACAATCGGGCGAAAATAAAGGAAATGGATACCGGCGAACAGATAGAGCTTGCTCTTGATGAGATAGCAGAGTATATTATTAAGCAAAATAATTAAAAAAAGTTTACCAAAATGGCAGATAGACACTTATGTGTTTATCTGTATCGTTTTAAGAGCGGCACACAAAGAGAGGCAGAAAATAAACTTCCTGCTCATATAAAGAGCTTGTAAAGTCGCATGAATGGAGGAAATTATGGCAGAATCAATGAAAGGGTTGCATAGAACCCACAGATGTACACAGGTTACAAGTTCCAATATTGGAGAAGAAGTTATCGTAATGGGCTGGGTACAAAAAAGCAGAAATAAAGGCGGAATTATCTTTGTAGATTTACGTGACCGTTCCGGAATGATACAAATTATATTTGAAGCGGCAGATGTTAAGGCAGAAGGTTTTGCAAAGGCAGAAAAGTTAAGAAGTGAATTTGTAATAGCAGTAGTAGGAAAAGTGGAAGCACGTTCTGGCGCAGTAAATGAAAATCTTTTAACCGGAGATATTGAAATACGGGCAAAGGAAATTAGAATCCTTTCAGAGGCACAGACTCCTCCGTTTCCTATTGAAGAAAATTCCAAAACGAAAGAAGAACTTCGGTTAAAATATAGATATTTAGATTTGAGAAGACCGGATTTGCAAGAAAATATTATATTAAGAAGTAAGGCAGTAAATATTACTCGCACATTCCTTGCAGAAGAAGGATTTCTAGAGATTGAAACTCCAATTTTACAAAAGAGTACACCAGAAGGGGCAAGAGATTATCTGGTTCCAAGCCGTGTGCATCCAGGTAGTTTTTATGCTTTGCCGCAGTCTCCACAGTTGTTCAAACAGCTTTTGATGTGCTCGGGTTTTGATCGGTATTTTCAAATTGCAAAATGTTTTCGTGATGAGGATTTAAGAGCAGACAGACAGCCTGAATTTACACAGATAGATATGGAATTATCTTTTGTTGACGTAGATGATGTTCTTGATGTCAATGAAAGATTGCTAAAGAAGCTGTTTGATGAAACCATTGGAATTGATGTGTCACTTCCGATTCAGAGAATGACATGGCAAGAAGCAATGAACCGATATGGTTCGGATAAGCCGGATACTCGTTTTGGTATGGAATTAAAGGATGTATCAGAGACTGTGAAAGACTGTGGCTTTGGAGTATTTACAGGAGCTTTGGAAAATGGAGGCTCGGTAAGAGGAATTAATGCAAAGGGTCAGGGAGCAATGCCTCGTAAGAAGATTGATGCACTGGTAGCGTTTGCAAAGGACTTTGGAGCTAAAGGGCTTGCATATCTTTCAATCGGAGAGGATGGAAGTTATAAGTCTTCCTTTTCAAAGTTTATGACTGAAGAGGAATTAGAAGCTTTAGTAACCGCAATGGATGGTGAAAAGGGAGATTTATTATTATTTGCTGCGGACGTTAATAAAGTAGTTTACGATGTATTAGGTAATTTAAGACTTGAAATTGCAAGAAGCTTAGAATTAATCGATAAAACCAAGTATAATTTCTTGTGGGTAACTGAATTTCCTCTATTTGAGTGGTCTCAAGAGCAAAATAGATTGGTAGCCATGCATCATCCATTTACAATGCCAATGGAGGAGGATTTGGAATTATTAGATACCAATCCGGCCGCTGCTCGTGCAAAAGCTTATGACATCGTGCTTAACGGAACGGAAATCGGTGGCGGAAGTATTCGAATCTATCAGGATGATGTACAGGAAAAGATGTTTGAGCTTTTGGGCTTTACCAAAGAAGAGTCTTATGAGCGTTTTGGATTTTTGTTAAATGCTTTCAAATACGGGGTACCGCCACACGCAGGTCTTGCTTATGGATTAGATCGCTTGATTATGCTTATGGCGAAAGAGGACAGCATTAGAGATGTTATTGCATTTCCTAAGGTTAAGGATGCATCCTGCCTAATGTCAAATGCTCCAGATGTGGTGGATAAGAAGCAGCTAGAGGAGCTTGATATTGCATTAGTATCCAAGACAAAAGAATAAAGAATTATAAAGTATAAGACAGAACTTATATAGCTGGGTTCTGTCTTATGAATTTAATAAATACTTACTTTATTACAAAGGAAATGGATTATACTTTTCTTTCTATCAGTAATCTAAAGTTGCTTATTTCATCAGTAAATTCGCCAATCACCCATAGATATTAATTTTTATCTTCATAATTACGAAAACCTCGTTCAACCATCATACTCAGGCGTTTGAGACGAGAATTACAAAGTAGTATGCATGAATGAGCTGAATTTTACATATGATATTTTGCTAAGTTATTTACATAAATTGATAAAAGTAGAAATGCTAAGGCTTGCTTCTAACACGAATATCAAAGGGATACCAAGGACAAAGCTTTTATGTTTTGTTTTGTGGCGGAATAAATGCATTCCCATGTAAGAACCAATACTTCCGCCCAAAATAGCAATAAAAAATAAGTTCTCTTCTGGAATTCGATAGAGATGGTGTCTTGCTTTATACTTATCCATTCCCATAGAGATAAATCCAGCAATATTGATTAGACTAAAATATGCTATCATAATGTATGTAATAGTTGCCATAATGTATTCACCTTTCATAACGTAGAATAATGTTGTTAATTAGTTTTAAGCTAACCGCTTTATAGAATATAACATTTACATCGAAAATTATAACATATTAAAAATATTATGTCATACACAATGAGAATAAAATTGTAAGTTATATATTGAATCATAACAATTGCATTTATAAAAATATAAGTAAAAAAATGAAAAATTAGGTTGAAAAAAATGTAATAATATGGTATGTTATATAAGAAGTGAGGATTTAACCTCGTATTCTTACTAAGTATAAGTAAGGTACGTTGGCTTTACTAAGTATCCTTTTAACTTTTCAGTCTAACTTGATTGAGAAGTATGAGTGAAATGTCTGGAACATTCGTTCCACACTGCCTTTCGGCTGTGCATATGGTAATCTTTAATTAATCCCCAACATTTTACATCGATAGTATAAGTGTTATATATTGATTCATGTCACTTACTGTGTTAAGACAGTTATATAGCGATTATCAGTAGAAGATTTTGCAGTTCTAGTAGTTATAATAATCTAGTCAAGTATAAGCAGAATGAAAGATTAATACTTGTCAAGAATGCACCAGCAACAATCTTACCAGTACAGTTATTGAAGGCCTGTGAAGCTGTGTTATAAAATCACTAAATGCTTGGTGCTAAAAATCCATTTGAAATATCTTATTCATGTAGCAAGGGGAGAGCGCTGAAAAAGAATTTTATAAGAAGTGTGAATTTCTTAATTTCAATGTGATGATTTTTTGAGTAATATTCTTCGCTTTCTGTATCTCAGAAAGCAAACAGAAGGTAAAAAATATTCCTTCATCTGATATTTCTGAATGAGGCGGTTAACGGTTCGGACCGTATATCCGAACGTAACCGCTGCTATCTGTTTTGAGTCTGATACATAATTCACAACTTATAGGTTTATATAGTTTAATATAAATTATAAATTATTTAGATTTTTTAGAGTATAATAAATTAAATGCCAGAAAGATATTGACAAGTTACTGTTAGTGTACTAATATTGTACTTATAAAACGAACATAGGTTCGCATAAAAGGAGATTGTTATGGTTAAAGAAGATAAATTGAAAGCATTGGATGCGGCATTGGCTAATATTGAAAAGCAGTTTGGTAAAGGTTCAGTAATGAAGCTTGGAGATGCAGGTGCCAATATGAATGTGGAGACTGTTCCAACAGGCTCCCTGAGTTTGGATATTGCATTGGGGATGGGTGGAATACCAAAGGGAAGAGTTATTGAAGTATATGGACCTGAATCAAGTGGTAAGACTACAGTTGCTTTACATATGGTTGCCGAGATGCAAAAAAGAGGAGGCATTGCCGGATTTATTGATGCGGAGCATGCTTTGGATCCAGCATACGCAAAGAATATTGGTGTCGATATTGACAATTTATATATATCACAGCCTGATAATGGTGAGCAGGCTTTAGAAATAACTGAAACAATGGTACGGTCAGGAGCAATTGACATTGTAATTGTAGACTCTGTTGCAGCACTGGTTCCCAAAGCTGAAATTGATGGAGATATGGGTGATTCACATGTTGGCTTACAGGCGCGACTAATGTCACAGGCGCTTAGAAAGCTGACTGCAGTAATCAGTAAATCAAATTGTATTGTAATTTTTATCAATCAGCTTAGAGAGAAAGTCGGAGTTATGTTTGGGAGTCCAGAAACAACAACTGGAGGAAGAGCTTTGAAATTTTATTCTTCTATTAGACTGGATGTAAGAAGAATAGAGACTTTAAAGCAAGGTGGAGATGTAATTGGTAACAGAACCAGAGTAAAGGTAGTCAAAAACAAGATTGCTCCTCCATTCAAAGAGGCTGAATTTGATATTATGTTTGGAAAGGGGATATCAAGAGAGGGTGATGTTCTTGATTTGGCCGTTAATGTTGGTGCAATTAACAAAAGTGGTGCTTGGTATGCCTATGAAGGAGATAAGATTGGTCAAGGCCGTGAAAATGCAAAGATTTTTTTGAAAGAGCATAATGAGATTATGGATGCGGTGGAAATTAAAGTAAGAGAATATTATGGTCTTTTAGGCGAAAATAGTGAAAAACAGCTGACAGACAAGGCAGATGAGGAATAGATATGATAGTTACGGCAATGGAAGAATATATTAAGGGCAAATATAAAATATATTTAGATGAGCAGTTCGCGTTTGTATTATACAAAGGCGAACTGCGCCGTTTTATGATTAAATTGGGTCAAGAATTATCTGAATCTGAATATGAAGAGATAATAAATGAGATTATATTAAAACGTTCAAAAAGAAGAACCTTACATCTTCTTGAAAAAATGGACAGAACAGAACAACAAATAAGAAAAAAATTACGAGAGGGCTTCTATCCAGAAGATATCATTGATAAGGCAGTTGAATATGCAAAGAACTATCATTACATCAATGATTTCAATTATGCGACAAGATACATAGACTGCAAAGGAAGTGTAAAGAGCAAATTGGAAATACTGTCAGAGCTTAAACAAAAGGGAATCAATAAGGACATTGTTAATTCTATTTATGAAGAAGCAAATATAAATGAAAAGGAAGTATTAGTAAGTCTTATTAAGAAAAAATTAGGTGATAATAATACGCCAGATAAGAATCAAGTAAGAAAATTGATGACATATTTTAGCAGAAAAGGTTTTAGAATGGAAGATATTAACAAAGCAATTTTAAGCATTTATAATATTTCAAATGAATATTATGCATAAAAGCGTATAAATATAAAAACAATATTGCCTATGACAGACATAAAAAAAAGTTATGTCTACTTGACATAATGTTTAAAACAGTATAAAATTTAAGTATTGTATTTTGTACAATGAAAACTAAATAAGGAGGTGCTCCTGTGTCAATAGCTGCTATTATAATAGTTGCTGTAATTATCACGCTGATTGTAGCTGTTCCTATTACTTGTATTGCTGCAATTTCCTATAGAAAAAAGATTGTTGAAAAGAAATTGGGAGATGCAGAAGAAAAATCAAGAGAAATAATAGATGAAGCAATTAAGACTGCGGAAACAAAAAAACGTGAAGCTTTACTTGAGGCAAAGGAAGAGTCACTCAAGACAAAAAATGAGCTCGAAAGAGAATCAAAAGAAAGAAGAGCAGAAATACAGCGTTATGAGAGACGTGTTCTATCTAAAGAAGAAGCTTTGGATAAAAAAGCTGAAGCCATCGAGAAAAGAGAAGCTGGATTTGCAGCCAAAGAAGAAGAATTAAGTAAGCAAAAGCTAGAAGTTACAGAATTGCATGAAAAAAGGGTACAGGAACTAGAAAGAATCTCTGGACTTACCTCCGAACAAGCAAAAGAATATCTTTTGAAAACTGTTGAAGATGAAGTGAAACATGATACTGCTAAGCTAATTAAAGAATTAGAAAGCAGAGCGAAAGAAGAAGCAAACAAAAAAGCAAAAGAATATGTAGTAACGGCAATACAGAAATGTGCTGCCGATCATGTAGCTGAAACTACAATATCTGTAGTTCAACTTCCTAATGATGAAATGAAAGGTAGAATTATAGGTAGAGAAGGTAGAAATATCCGTACTTTGGAAACTATGACTGGAGTGGATTTGATTATTGATGATACTCCTGAAGCGGTTATTTTATCTGGATTTGATCCTATTAGGAGAGAAGTTGCGAGAATCGCACTTGAAAAACTTATTGTTGACGGACGTATTCATCCGGCCAGAATTGAGGAAATGGTAGAGAAAGCTCAAAAAGAAGTTGAAGTGATGATGCGTGAAGAGGGAGAAGCGGCAACGCTAGAAGTTGGAGTTCATGGAATACATCCTGAGCTTATCAGATTACTTGGTAAGATGAGATTTAGAACAAGCTATGGTCAGAATGCTTTAAAACATTCTATCGAAGTAGCACATTTGTCAGGTCTATTAGCATCAGAAATTGGTGTTGATATAAGAATGGCGAAGAGAGCAGGTTTACTACATGATATTGGTAAAGCTGTAGATCATGAAATGGAAGGCTCACATATTCAATTGGGTGTTGACTTGTGTAGAAAATACAAAGAATCACCAATCGTTATTAATGCAGTAGAATCACATCATGGTGACGTTGAACCTGAGACACTAATTGCATGTTTGGTACAGGCTGCAGATACAATTTCTGCTGCAAGACCTGGTGCAAGAAGAGAAACATTAGAAACGTACACAAACAGATTGAAACAACTTGAAGATATCGCTAATGTATATAAGGGCGTTGACAAATCTTTTGCAATTCAAGCGGGAAGAGAGATTCGTATCATGGTAGTTCCGGAGCAGGTGACAGATGCTGATATGGTACTTATGGCAAGAGATATTTCTAAACAGGTTGAGGCTGAGTTAGAGTATCCTGGTCAGATAAAAGTCAATGTAATTCGTGAATCACGAGTAATTGATTACGCAAAATAGTTTGTTGGAAAGTCTTATAAACGTAGTTGTTTATAAGACTTTTTTTATATCATATAAAAGACCTGTTGTGGTAACGTGTAAAAGTTTTGATTTCTATGAAATATAAAACAATGTGTGGACGCAAGAAAAAAGGATTAAATAATAAAAGGAGATGACTTTTATGTCGAAAATTGGATTTGTTGGAATGGGAAACATGGGATACGCAATGCTGAAAGGAGCGTTGAATGTATTTTCACCAGATGAACTATCGTTTACAGATGTAAATGAAGAAAGATGTAAAAATGTTTTAAAAGAAACAGGTGTAAACTATTATAGTAGTAATGCGGAATGTACAAATAACAATAAGTATATAATTTTAGCAGTCAAGCCTCAATATTATGATCAAGTTATAAAAAACATAAAATATGTTATTACACAGGAACAGGTTATCATATCCATTGCGCCCGGAATTACAATTGAAGAGCTTAATACAAAGCTTGGGGCAGATAAAAGGATAATGAGATTAATGCCTAATACACCAGCCTTGTTGGGGGCGGGAATGACAGGTATATCCTATAATAAAGAAATTTTTAGTGATGTGGAAACGGATACCGTTAATAAATTATTAACTTCCTTTAGTAAAGCTGAATATGTGGAAGAACGCTTAATGAGCGCAGTGACATGTGCAAGTGGAAGTTCACCAGCTTATGTTTATATGTTTATAGAGGCTTTAGCAGATAGTGTAGTTAAATATGGACTGCCAAGAGATCAGGCGTATGAATTTGTTGCACAAACTGTGAAAGGGGCGGCTGAAATGGTTCTTGTAACAAAAGAACATCCGGGTAGATTAAAGGATCAAGTATGCTCCCCGGGAGGAACTACGATAGCAGGAGTTGCTGCTTTAGAAGAATATGGATTTAGAAATGCAATTATGAAAGCAACGGATGAGTGCTATGCACGTGCAGAGAAAATAAAATAGCTTATTTTAATGAAAGAACGGAGAATAAAATGGCTGAAAAATATAATAGAATAAAGCGTGAGCTTGTACATAAAGGACAAATTATAGAAATATACAAGGACTATGTAGAAATACCTAATGGCACAGTTGCACAATGGGATTTCATTGGACATAAGGGGGCAGCAGCCGTGATCCCAATTACAAAAGAAGGTAAGATTTTAATGGTGAAACAATATAGAAATGCAATAGACAGGTTTACCATAGAGATACCAGCAGGTGGCTTAAACTCAATAGAAGAGGCTATGTATGATTGTGCTTCACGAGAATTGGAAGAAGAAACAGGCTTTAAATCAAGCAATCTTGAATTCTTAATATCACTAAGAACGACAGTTGCATTTTGCAATGAAAGAATTGATGTTTTTGTTGCCAGAGACTTGATTAAAACCTGTCAGAACCTGGATGAAGATGAATTTGTAGATGTTGAAGCATTTGAGCTGGAAGAGCTATATGATATGATTTTTGAAGGTAAGATTCAGGATGCCAAAACGGTTTCAGCTTTGTTTGCTTATAAAGCGAAATACTGCTAATTTTAAGTCATTCAAATTATATGAATTGCATATAATGAATAAACAGCATGTTTCAGTTAAGGTGAATATTATTTTAAAAACAAAGATAGTCCATAAAAAACTTTTTTTAATATTATTTATGGTGAGCTTTCTCAGTGGTATTGTTTTTACAAATGTTTTTGGAAGAGCATATATTCTGGGAGTAGGTTTAATGGGTGAATATTTTTTATTAAACTTTCAACATACTCAGATTAATTTCAGCAGATTGTTTATATATGTCTTTAAGGAGCGTATTAAGCTATTCTTGCTCATAGGAATTCTAGGTATAACTAATATAGGGATACCTGTTATTAGTCTGTTATTTATGTGGCTAGGCTTCTCAAGCGGTGTGCTGCTATCTGTGGCAATATTAAAATTTGGATTAAAGGGAATCTTGGTTTGTATGGGAGGAATATTTCCTCAATTTTTAATTTATATACCAGTTATTTTATTTTACTCTGATAAAATTATAGACAAAAGGTTTCTTGATAAGAAAACATTACGAAAGCAAAATATCATTGAGTATATTTTGTTTTTAGTGATTGGAATTATCATTATTTCAATTGGTGTTATATTAGAAAGTTATATTAATCCGTTTATCTTAAAAAGTTTGATAAACTTAATTGATTTAAATGGATAAGGCAATTAAAATTAAAAATAATATTACAAGATGTAGTAGTTTATTCTTATTATGTAAGGATATGTTGTGCTTTTATAGAATTCCCAAATTATGGCGTAAAATATTGTTTGATTTTACGCCATTTTCTTATTATAATACTAATTATATAACACATTTGTAACATTTTGGTAAAAATTGTGAGGGAATAAAATGGAACAGAATATAGTGGCATTTATCGAGTATTTACATAATGTAAAAAAAACAACAGGTAATACTGAGCTTTCGTATCAGAGAGATTTAAGAAAAATGGAGGCTTATTTTATGCAACTAAATATTTATGATGTTAGCAAAATTACTTTTACCAATCTAAATTCTTATATTTTATATTTAGAGCGTAAGGGATTTGCGACATCAACGATTTCAAGAAATATTGCTTCAATAAAAGCTTTCTTTAATTACCTGTTTAAAGAAAAAAAGATAAGCAGTGATATTGCTGAACTGTTAAAATCTCCTAAGCTAGAGAAAAAGATACCTGATGTTTTAACTGTGGGAGAGGTAGAGCAGCTTCTGAATCAGGTGAAAAGCTCTAGTCCAAAAGAAATGCGTGATAAGGCAATGCTTGAATTACTTTATGCTACGGGTATTCGAGTTACAGAATTAATTTCTCTTAAATGTTCAGATGTAAATATAGATGTTGGATATATTGTATGCCATGATAAAAATAAAGAAAGAGTTATACCATTTGGAGATAAAGCAAAGGATGCATTAGAACAATATATGAATAATTCAAGAAGTATTATGATTGATGAGGAAGAAAATCAGATTTTATTTGCCAATTGCTCTGGGAAATCTATGAGCAGACAGGGATTTTGGAAATTAATAAAGCATTATGCTAAAAAAGCAGGTATTAAATCAGAGATTACTCCACATACTTTGCGACATTCCTTTGCTGCTCATTTAGTAGAAAATGGAGCTGATTTAAAATCCGTTCAGGAGATGCTTGGCCATTCTGATATATCGACTACTCAAATTTATGCAAACATGAGTCATAACCGAATTAGAGAAGTATATAAAAAAGCCCATCCGAGAGGATAGGCATAAGGATGCCCAAAATATGGGCTAGTTTGTAATATACAAAGACAAACACTTAGCTATAGTTCACTAATCAATATGAAATGTTAGCGGTTAAGTTCCGCTAATTCATAAATAAGGCGTTCTGTAGATTCCCACCCAAGACAAGGATCAGTAATGGATTTACCATAAATATGATCACTTATTTTTTGGCTGCCTGGTTCAATATAGCTTTCAATCATAACACCTTTCACAAAGCGATTGATATCAGGAGAAAGAATTCTGCTATGCATTACTTCTTTCACAATTCGAATCTGCTCAGCATATTGTTTATTCGAATTCGCATGGTTTGCGTCTACGATAACAGCAGGATTTTGTAAATCACGTTCGTTGTAAAGATTCAGTAGAAGGTTTAAATCCTCATAATGATAATTAGGAAGAGATTGTCCGTGCTTGTTAACAGAACCTCTTAGGATGCAGTGTGTTAGGCTGTTTCCATTTGTTTTTACTTCCCAGCCCCGGTAAATAAAGGTGTGACCTTGCTGAGCAGCTACAACTGAATTTAACATAACTGAGAAATCACCACTGGTAGGATTTTTCATACCGGCAGGAACCTCTAATCCGCTTACCGTTAATCGATGTTGCTGGTTTTCAACTGAACGTGCACCAATTGCAACATAAGACAAGATGTCAGATAAATATCTCCAATTATCTGGATAAAGCATTTCATCAGCGGCAGTCAGCCCACTTTCCTCAATTGCACGTATATGCATTTTTCGCATTGCAATAACGCCTGCAAATAGATCAGGTTCTTTTTCAGGGTCTGGTTGATGTACCATTCCTTTATAACCTTCACCTGTTGTCCTTGGTTTATTTGTATAAATTCTCGGAATTAAAATCAGCTTATCCTTTACTTTTTCCGAAACCTTAGAAAGCCTGCTCACATAATCACAAACTGCATCTTCATTATCAGCCGAGCAAGGACCTATGATAACTAAAAATTTATTGGATTTTCCAGCTATGATATCACTGATTTCAGCATCACGTTTTTCTTTCAATTTTGCTAAAGCTTCTGGAAGAGGATATTGTTCTCTAATTTTCTCAGGAATAGGTAATTGCTTAATAAATTTGAAACTCATTGCTTTTCTCCTCATGATTGCATCTTATTTGTAAACTTTTTCTATTATAATATATTTTAAGATGATTGTCGACTGTGTACCTCGTATTGGATGAAAATAATTTTATCTTTATTGAGTATTGCGTACAGGAAATAATTTTATCCAATTAAGCATCACTAAATATATGACCGTGGTACAAGCACAGGATATAGTCACATTTAACAAATCAAAAGAAAATGGTAACTTATTTAAAAGAATATTGGTATATACTCCAAAGCAGATGGCTATGCATAAAATCTCAACAGGTTTTACTATCCATGTATATAAGGATATGGTTATAGGAATATATTTATTAAGTACAATATAATTTAAAAGAGTCATCACTAATTGTCCGATTAATAATCCCCATAGATACCCTTGTATACCAAAACGTGGAACACATAAAACAATAAAAAGAATACGAATTAAGATTGATAGTAAGCTATGGATAAAAGTGGTTGTTGTTTTGCCAAGACCGTGTAAAATACTATTAAGCGTGGTCGATAAATATAGGAAAGGACATATCCAAGCCAGAGTAATGATAAATTCTCCAGATAAATTATTGTTAAAAATAATGTTTCCAATATCATAACCAAAGCTTAAAAAAATTCCGGTGCAAAGAATTCCAAGAATCAGACAGTATTGTATAGTTACTTTTGAGGTATGACGTATTCGGTTCATATTTGAAGAAGCTTGTGCCTCCGCCACATCAGGCAATAGCATGACAGAAAGCGAGTTTGTAAATGTAGAAGGGAAAAGGATCAGCGGTAGTGACATTCCGGTTAAGATCCCATATATGCTAAGAGAATTACTAGAGGACAATCCATATTTTCTGAGTTGAATCGGTATGAGTACCGCTTCAATGCTTTGCAGTAAAGTAATTACAACTCGATTTGCTGTAAGTGGAAGAGAAAGAGTAAAAATATTTTTAAAATAAGTTAGAGGAATACGGTTTACTATTTTAAATGTTAGAGGTAGGTTGGTTTGCATTAAAATAAACGTAGTAGTAAACAATACAGAAGCAATTTCCCCAATAACAATGCCAATGGCTGCAATAGCAGGAGTGATTGGAAGACCCTTTTCCATTAAAACAAGATAAATAACATATACACTTAAGACGCGGACAATTTGTTCAATGAGTTGAGAAATTGCAGGGATCTCAGCTTTTTTAATACCATAATAATATCCATTGATACAGGTATGTATTGCACCAAATGGAACGGATAGTGAAATTATTTTAAGCAGATCAATACATCTGACTTCATTTAAAAAATGATAGGCAATGTAAGAAGCATTCGAGTAAATCAGATAACTAACAAAGATAGAGGGCAGGACAGCTAAAATCAATCCGGCCAAGAGAACCTTCAATGCTCCGTTCTTGTTATTAGATGCCATTTGAGCAGATGTAAACCGAGATATTCCGGTATGTATTCCAGATACGGTCAAAGAGAAGCAAAGTATGTAGATGGGAAAAATAAGTTGATAAATTCCCATACCTTCTGCACCTATTGTATGAGATAGGAATATTCTATAAAAAAAGCCAATAATCCGGCTGATAAATCCGGCTATTGTTAAATATAAAGTTCCTTTTATTATAGTATGTTGTTTTTTCATTAATGAACCTTAATCAATAATATTTTTAATATTTTATTCAACAAACTACAATATAAGAACATGTTGGAGGGGAATAGAGTGGGAAAATTCATTTATCTTGATAATGCGGCTACAACTCAGACTTCAGAAAGAGTAATTAGAGCTATGCTTCCTTATTATGCAAGAAGCTATGGCAATCCTTCTTCTATCTATGATTTTGGAGAAAAAAATAAAAATTCAATCTTGAAGAGCAGAGAAATAATAGCAAATGCAATTCATGCTAAATCAGATGAAATATATTATACATCAGGAGGAAGTGAGTCAGATAACTGGGCACTCAATATAGTAGCGAATAAAAATAAATTGGAAAAAAGGCACATAATCACATCGAGAATTGAGCACCATGCTATATTAAACACATGTAAATTTTTAGAAAAACAAAATGTAGAAGTCACTTATCTAAATGTAGACGAAAACGGAATCATCAATCTAGAGCAGTTAAAAAACAGTATCAAACCATATACTAAAATGATTTCTGTTATGTTTGCAAATAATGAGATTGGAACAGTAGAACCAATCAAAGAAATTGGAAAATTAGCCAGAGAAAAGAATATTATTTTTCACACGGATGCAGTACAGGCGTTTGGGCACATACCTATTGATGTAGAAGAGTGCAATATTGATATGTTAAGTGCAAGTGCACATAAGCTAAACGGTCCAAAGGGAGTAGGCTTTTTATATATACGTAACAATATAGAAGTTTTACCTCTTATTTATGGTGGTGGACAAGAAAAAGGAAAAAGGGCTGGAACAGAAAATGTTCCTGGTATAGTAGGGTTTGGCGAAGCAACTAAAATAGCCATTGAAAAGCTAGAACAAAGAAGTAAGAAGGAAATGAAGCTAAGAGATTATCTGACTAAGAGAATTCTTTATGAAATTCCGTTTACAAGATTAAATGGAAGCAATAAGGCTAGGCTGCCGAATAATGTAAATATAAGCTTTCAATTTATTGAAGGAGATAATTTGCTGGTTATGCTTGATACGGCTGGAGTCTGCGCGTCAGTTGGTTCAGCCTGTTCGTCAGGTTCTAAAATACCATCTCATGTACTAACTGCAATTGGCTTACCAGATGAAATAGCCTATGGCACATTACGAATGACACTCAGTGATCAAAATACATTTGAGGAACTGGATTATGTAGTGGATACCTTAAAAAAGCAGGTGAAGGAGTTACGAGAAAAGAATAATCGATATGAAGAAATTTTTGGCAAGTACTAGTTATTTTTTTAGATTACTGTTATAGTATTTAGGAATAAATTGTCTATCATACCGTATATATAAGGTGTGTATTTTCAATATCTATGTTCACTTTAACTATATTTTAAGTGAACATAGATAATTGTAAAAATATAAATTTTGATTTCTACAAGTAATTGGTCAGATGGAGGAACATATGGATAAGAAAAAAGTGGTCATAGGAATGTCTGGAGGAGTTGATTCCTCTGTAGCAGCCTATCTTTTGAAGAAACAGGGCTATGAAGTCATAGGGGCGACTATGCAGATATGGCAGGATGAAAATATAGATATACAGGAAGAAAATGGCGGGTGCTGCGGCTTAAGTGCTGTTGATGATGCCAGAAGAGTAGCCAATGATTTAGAAATTCCCTATTATGTCATGAATTTCAAAAGTGAGTTTAAAGAAAATGTAATAGATTATTTTATAAATGAGTACATACACGGAAGAACTCCAAACCCATGTATTGCTTGCAACAGATACGTAAAATGGGAATCGTTACTTAACAGAAGTCTAGAAATAGGTGCAAATTACATTGCAACGGGGCATTATGCGCAGGTAGAAAAGCTTAAAAATGGCAGATATACGTTAAAAAAATCGGTCACTGCAGATAAGGATCAAACTTATGCTCTTTACAATTTAACTCAATATCAGCTATCACATACCCTGATGCCAGTGGGAGAGTATACAAAGGATGCAATTAGAGAAATTGCAAAGAAAATCGGCCTTAAGGTGGCTAATAAGCCGGATAGTCAGGAAATATGCTTTGTTCCAGATAATGATTATGCGAAATTTATTGAAGAGAACTCTCAGTATCAATCATTAGAGGGTAATTTCGTAGATTTTGATGGGAATGTAATTGGAAAGCATAAGGGGATTACTCATTATACAATCGGACAGAGAAAAGGACTGAATCTGTCAATGGGACATCCTGTATTTGTAACAGAGATTCGAACAGAAACAAATGAGGTTGTGATAGGAAATGCCGATGATGTTTATGCAAATAAATTGATTGCAAACAATATTAATTTTATGTCTATAGAGGATTTGACACAAAAAATGCAAGTTATGGCTAAGATTCGCTATAGTCATAAGGGTGATTTATGTACAATAGAAAAGTTGGCGGATGGATCTGTTTTGTGTAACTTTGATGAGCCACAAAGGGCTATTACACCAGGGCAGGCTGTTGTTTTTTATGATGGAGATTATGTTGTTGGAGGGGGAACAATAAAGTGTGGAATAATATAATAAATATACCTTATATTATGAAAAAATATGTCGAATTTTAATGTTAAATCTATGTTAAAATCATGTTAAAGTTGTGTGGTTATTTTAAAATCTATTGATAAAAAGCTTTATTATATGTTATTCTTAAAATTGTAAAAAATAAGTAAAATAAACATCAGAAGTTTAACATTAGGAGGAAACAAAATATGTCTATAACTGACATTGGAATGCTTTTTAGTTTTATAGGAGGACTAGGGCTATTCTTGTATGGAATGAACGTAATGGCTGACGGTTTACAAAAATCAGCTGGGAATAAGATGAAGCAGCTATTGGGATTTTTAACAAATAACAGATTTTTGGCAGTTCTTGTTGGGACGGCTATAACAGGTATTATACAAAGTTCATCTGCAACAACAGTAATGGTAGTTGGCTTTGTGAATGCAGGAATAATGAATCTTACACAGGCTGTTGGAGTGATTATGGGGGCGAACATTGGAACCACCGTTACAGCATGGATCGTGTCAATGAGCGAATGGGGGGCTTTCTTTAAACCTGAATTTCTTGCACCGCTAGTTGTTGGTATTGGTTCATTTATTATACTGTTTAGTAAAAGTGATAAGAAGAAAATAATAGGAGAAATAGCGGTAGGCTTTGGTATTTTATTTATTGGTCTTAGCATGATGTCGGATTCTATTACTCCATACAAGGATGCGCCAATTTTTAGCCAGGCTTTTGCAGTTCTTGGAAGTAATCCGATTTTGGCATTATTGGCAGGAGCCGTTGTAACAGGTATAATACAAAGTTCTTCTGCTTCAGTAGGTATTTTACAAACCTTGGCAATGAATGGAATTGTAAATTGGAAATCAGCTATATTCATCACGCTTGGACAAAATATAGGTACTTGCGTTACTGCTTTATTATCTAGTGCTGGAGCTCAGAAAATGGCAAAAAGAGCAGCAGTTATTCACTTATTGTTTAATACTATGGGAGCCATTATATTTGGTATCATAATGTTTATCATATTTTCATTTGTTCCGGATTTTGCTTCTAGTAGTATCAATAGTGTTGAGATATCAATATTCCATACTATTTTTAACGTAACAAATACAATAATTTTATTCCCATTTGCAAACCAGCTTGTTAAATTATCTGGAGTAATTATTAAAAATTCAGAAGTAAAGGAAGAAACGGCAGAAAAAGAAGAAGCGATTACCTTAAGACATTTAGATGAAAGAATTCTTGAATCTCCTTCTTTCGCTGTAGAAAATGCAATTTTAGAAGTTGCACATATGGGCGACATTGCAGTTGCGAACACAAAGCTTGCATTTGAAGCGGCAAGGGAAAATGATATTAATAAGGTACAAACTGTCTTTGAAAATGAGAAAACAATTGATAATCTTCAAAAGCTGATTACGGAATATTTAGTTAAGATTAACAATTTATCCTTAACTGAAAAACAACATATGATTATTAATAATTTATTCTATATGGCGAATGATATTGAAAGAGTCGGTGATCATGCAGAAAATATAGCTGAACTTGCAGAATTTAAATGTAAGAACAACATCGTTTTTTCAAATAGTGCACAGGATGAGATTATGCAAATTATGGATATCGGTTTGAAATCCATTCAAAATGCAATTCTATCAATAAAGGAAGAAAATATTGAATATGTAAGAAAAGTAGTAAAATATGAAGACATGGTGGATAATATGGAAGAGGAGCTAAGAGAAAAGCATATTGAACGACTCTCTAATAATCTTTGTACACCAGAGTCAGGCATTGTTTTCCTTGATATAATCAGTAATCTGGAAAGAATTTCTGATCATGCATATAATATTGCAGGCTATGTAAAGGATGAAATGGAATAATCATTGAATGTTGTAGGTATAAAAAAATAGTACTTGAATTTTTGGTATAAATTAGTTATTATATCTTTAGGTTGTGGTTTTATTAACAATCTTTCGCAACTCATAGTTTAATTGCTGTTATTTAACAGTATATTATAAAATATTTTTAACTTTAGGAGGAATTAAAAGCATGGCAGTAAAAGTAGCAATCAATGGTTTTGGACGTATTGGACGTCTTGCATTTAGACAAATGTTTTCCGCAGAAGGATATGAAGTAGTAGCAATCAATGACTTAACAAATCCTAAAATGTTAGCGCACCTATTAAAATATGATTCAGCACAGGGAAGATATGCATTAGCTGATAAAGTACAAGCAAAAGATGATGCAATCGTAGTAGCTGGAAAAGAAATTAAAATCTATGCACAAAGAGATCCTAAAGATCTTCCTTGGGGAGACTTAGATGTAGATGTTGTTTTAGAGTGTACAGGATTTTTTGCATCTAAAGAAAAAGCATCAGCTCATATTACTGCAGGCGCTAAGAAAGTTGTTATTTCAGCACCAGCGGGAAATGATCTTCCAACAGTTGTATATAATGTAAATCATGATATATTAAAAAAGGAAGATACAGTTATTTCAGCAGCTTCTTGTACTACAAACTGTTTAGCTCCTATGGCTAAAGCTCTTAATGATTTCGCTCCAATTCTAAGTGGTATTATGACTACAGTACATGCATATACAGGAGATCAGATGACTCTTGACGGACCACATCCAAAGGGAGATTTAAGAAGAGCCAGAGCAGCAGCATGCTCAATCGTTCCAAACTCAACTGGAGCAGCAAAAGCAATCGGTTTAGTAATCCCTGAATTAAATGGCAAATTAATTGGTTCAGCACAACGTGTTCCTACTCCAACTGGATCAACAACAATTTTAGTAGCAGTTGTAGATGGTAAAGTTACTAAAGAAGAAATTAATGCAGCTATGAAAAAAGCTTCCACTGTATCTTTTGGTTATACAGAAGAAGAATTAGTATCTTCTGATATCGTTGGTATTTCAGAAGGATCATTATTTGATGCAACACAGACAATGGTTACTCAGCTTGATAATGGAACAAGCCAGGTTCAAGTAGTAGCTTGGTATGATAATGAAAATTCATATACTAGCCAGATGGTTAGAACCATTAAATATTTTGCTGAATTAGCATAATATATATTTAAAGACTCAACATGGGTCCGGTCTTTGGGGCCGGGCCTGTTTTATTGTAATTTTGTGATAATAAATAAGAAAGTAGGTAAATATATGCTTAATAAAAAGTCAGTTGATGATATTAATGTAAAAGGTAAAAAGGTTCTTGTAAGATGTGATTTTAACGTACCATTGCAGGATGGAAAAATAACAGATGAAAATCGTCTTGTGGCTGCTCTTCCAACGATTAAAAAATTAATCGCGGATGGAGGAAAGGTTATACTTTGCTCACATCTTGGTAAACCAAAGGGAGAGCCAAAGCCAGAATTATCTTTAGCACCAGTTGCCAAAAGATTAGCAGAATTATTAGGACAAGAAGTTAAATTTGCTGCAGACCCAGAGGTTGTTGGCCCAAATGCAAAAGCAGCAGTAGAGGCAATGAAAGATGGAGAAGTTGTTTTAATAGAAAATACTCGTTACAGAGCAGAAGAGACAAAAAATGGAGAAGCATTCAGTAAAGAATTGGCTTCTTTAGCAGATGTGTTTGTAAATGATGCATTTGGTACTGCTCACAGAGCACATTGTTCAAACGTTGGAGTTACACAATTTATAGATACAGCGGTAGTAGGATACTTAATGCAAAAAGAAATTGATTTTTTAGGCAATGCTGTAAATAATCCAGAAAGACCATTTGTAGCTATTCTTGGAGGCTCAAAAGTTTCTTCTAAGATATCAGTTATCAAAAATCTGCTTGATAAAGTAGATACTCTAATCATTGGTGGCGGAATGTCTTTCACTTTCGCAAAAGCGAAAGGTCAAGAAATCGGCAAATCATTAGTAGAAGAAGATTTCTTAGAATACTCAAAGGAAATGATTGAAAAAGCAAAAGCAAAAGGAGTAAAATTATTACTACCCGTTGATACAGTAGCATCAAAAGAATTTTCAAATGATGCACCGTTTCGCGTAGTGGAAGGAAGCTTAGCAGCAGATGAAATGGGACTTGATATTGGGCCAAAAACCCAGATTTTATACGCAGATGCATTAAAAGATGCAAAAACAGTTGTTTGGAATGGACCTATGGGCGTATTTGAGATGTCAAACTTTGCAGCAGGTACAGTTGCAGTAGCAAAAGCTTTAGCTGAAATAGATGCAACTACAATCATCGGTGGAGGAGATTCCGCAGCAGCAGTAAATATCTTAGGATATGGTGATAAGATGACACATATTTCAACAGGTGGTGGAGCATCATTAGAATTCCTAGAAGGAAAAGAACTACCAGGCGTAGTAGCCGCTAACGATAAGTAGAGCACTTAACGATTGGCAAGCCAAAGGCGCCGGCAGAGTTTAGTGCGAACTTAGTTCGACGCACTAAGCAAACACAAGGCAAAGCCGCAAGTGTGAGCATAGAAAGTCGAATGGTAAATAGAACCGAAAGGAAAAAGCACTTAACGATTGGCAAACCAAAGGCGCGGGCAGAGTTTAGTGCGAACTTAGTTCGACGCACTAAGCAAACACAAGGCAAAGCCGAGTGTGAGCATAGTTTGGATTTATCAGCAGAGTTAAAATAATGAAAGAGATACTCTAAAGGAGAAAATAAGATGTCAAGAAGAAAAATTATAGCAGGCAACTGGAAAATGAATAAAACTCCAAGTGAGGCAGTTGCACTTGTAAATGAATTAAAGCCTTTAGTTGCAAATGATGAAGTAGATGTAGTATTTTGTGTACCAGCAATCAGCATTATTCCTTGTATGGAGGCAGCAAAGGGGACGAATATCAAAATTGGTGCAGAAAATATGTATTTTGAAGAAAGTGGGGCATTTACAGGAGAAATTGCACCTAATATGTTAACAGATGTAGGTGTGAAATATGTTGTAATTGGTCATTCAGAGAGAAGAGAATATTTTGCTGAAACAAATATTACAGTAAATAAGAAAGTAAAGAAAGCTTTTGAACATAGTATCACACCTATTGTTTGCTGTGGAGAATCTTTAGAGCAAAGAGAACAAGGAGTTACGATTGATTTTATTCGTCAGCAGATTAAAATTGCTTTTCTTGATGTGACAGCAGATCAAGCTAAAACAGCAGTCATTGCATATGAACCAATCTGGGCAATTGGAACTGGAAAGGTTGCCACTACAGAGCAGGCACAGGAGGTATGTGCAGCAATACGAGTTTGCATTGGTGAAATATATGATGAAGCAACCGCACAGGCAATCCGCATTCAATATGGTGGAAGTGTAACAGCTGCAAGTGCTGCTGAACTATTTGCGCAACCAGATATTGACGGTGGTTTAGTTGGTGGAGCTTCCTTGAAACCGGATTTCGGCAAGATTGTAAATTATAAATAAAGCTTTTTAATAAGAGAAAAAGGGTTTTTGCTAGGTGTTATACCTATAGAGCAAAAGCCCTTTTTAGCTACAATAAATTGCTATTGATTTATGAGAAGAGTATTTCGGGATTGTGACATTTCATAAACAATGACATTGCGCAGACTCCGGCTGCGCCTCTTTGAATACATTCCTGTTTATTGTAGTTTGTAATTCCTCCAATTGCATAAACGGGAATTTCAACTGATTTGCATACATCTTCTAAAAAATTTAAACCTTTTGGAGGAACAGATTTTTTACAGTCTGTTTCAAATATATGCCCGGCAATAATAGAATGACAGCCTAATTTTTGCGCCTCTACGGCTTCTTCCCTAGAGTGAATAGAGGTGCTAAGCAGTTTGAATTTAACTTTCTCATTTTTTTCTAATTTTTTTAAATCGTATAGAGTTAAATGAAGCCAAGGGGTATTCAATGCTAATGCGACCTTACTATAGGTGTGTATGACACATTTGACATCATAGCGGCTGCAAATGGCAAGAACTTTTTTTGCTAACATCTCATAGTCCTTTTCAGATAAATCTTTTTCTCTCAATATTATGTATTTGGGTTTAGTGGAGGCAATTTTATCAAGCTGTAGGAGAAAATGTTTACCTGCAAGTAATCGATTAGTAATACATATAACGTCAGACATAAATATAATCATTTAAAACAGGCTGAAGACCGTTTTGCTTCATGTCACAATATATCTGACGTAAACTTCTTGCATCTGCTATTTCAAATTGTTCATCTCCAGTATCTGTTTCATCCTTTCCATAATATTTATTTTCATGATCTCCGATTCCAGTAGATACACCAGCAGAAATTTTAGTTGCAGCAATTTTCGTAATTCCATTACGAAACTGTGCATCTTCTCGTGAAGATACCGTAATACCTACGTATGGCAAAAAGAGTCGATAAGCACATATTATTTGGCATAATTGCTTTTCATGTACATTTTGAGGATTGATTTTATTATTATTAATGATTGGTCGAAGGCGAGGGCAGGATAACGAATACTCCACATGAGGATATTTTTGCTGCAAATAGTAGATATGTAAAGCACTTGCCAATGCATCCTTTCTAAAATCATCCAAACCTAGAAGAGCAGAAAATCCAACACCTCGCATACCGCCTAGAATAGCACGCTCCTGTGCATCAAATCGATAAGGATAAATTCTTTTATGACCTGATAAATGTAAAGCTTCATATCGATTAGAGTTGTATGTTTCTTGAAAAACAGTAACATAATCGGCACCGCATTCATGTAGATACTTGTAATCTTTTGTGTTAACTGGATATATTTCAAGACCGACATTTTTAAAATATTTTCGTGCCAGTTTACAGGCTTCTCCAATATATTCCACAGAACTCATACTTTCACTTTCGCCGGTAAGTAATAGGATTTCTTCAATACCCGAAGCGGATATAATTGTCATTTCTTTCTCCATCTCTTCCGGAGACAGCTTTTTCCTTGCTATCTTGTTATAACAGTGAAAGCCACAGTAAATACAATAATTTTCACAGTAATTGGCAATGTATAAAGGCGTAAAAAGATATATTGTATTCCCAAAATGTTTACTGGTTTTTTCTTTGGCACGATTTGCCATTTGCTCTAAATAGGGAAGTGCAGCAGGTGATAACAATGCCATGAAGTCTTTTAGACTGCAATCCTCATGCTTTAAAGCATTGAGAACGTCAGAGGCTTTGTATTCATTGCAGTCGTATCCTTGCATTTGCCTAAGTACATTATCCTTTATGTTAGATTGAATTTTTTCCATTCCGTCCAAATATTCCATATGATTGATACGAGAATGAATATCGGTTTCCAATTTGTTTTTTTGCTCCAAGGCAGTCTTATTTAAATCAGAAGATTTAATAATAAATAGATTTTCATTCATCTGTCTTACCCCTCATCTCTAAGAAATCCTGTTAACGGATCAGAGGCAGAGCAGCCTCGTTCCAATACCCGTCCAAGTCCTGATAAATATGCGCTTCTGCCTGCCTTTATTGCGTTTTTGAAAGCATCAGCCATTGCAGGAATATTACCAGCAGTGGCAATAGCGGTATTTGCCATGATTGCAGAGACGCCCATCTCCATTGCTTCGCAGGCTTGAGATGGCTTTCCGATTCCGGCATCGACAATGACAGGAAGCTCAATTTCGTCCACTAATATTTGTATCATATCTTTTGTAGACAGTCCCTTATTGGAACCAATGGGGGCGGCAAGGGGCATAACTGCCGCTGCCCCGACATTCACTAAGGATCTTGCAGTATAAAGGTCAGGATAAATATAGGGCAGGACAATAAAGCCTTCTTTCGTTAATATATCAGTAGCAATGATTGTTTCTGAGTTATCGGGCAATAAATATTTAGAATCACGCATGATTTCTATTTTAACAAAATCTCCGCAGCCAAATTCTCTTGATAATCGAGCAATTCGAACAGCTTCTTCGGCGTTTCGGGCACCCGATGTATTAGGAAGTAAAGTAATCCCTTCAGGAATGTAATCCATGATATTTTCTGATTTCTTGGTATTGGCACGGCGTAGTGCAAGTGTAATAATTTCTGCTTCGGCATTTTCAATGGCAGCATGAATTAAATCCATTGAATATTTGCCGGAGCCTAAGATAAAACGTGATTTAAATGCTTTTTTTCCAAGATAGAATATGTCATTATGTTCCATGTTTCCTCCTTGTATAATGAAAATTATTTATAGGGTCTGCTAAATGTTTCAGGATATGTTAAACTTCATATTTTTCCATTATTAAACGGATTATTGTATTAGCCTGCTGGGCAGCGCAAAGCATAACTCGAGGAGCCATTAAGCCTAAGCCATCACCCTCTGCTAAGCCGTCGCCGCAAAGATAATAATGTGCCATAATTTTTCTGGTTTTCATAAGATGGTTGCTTCCATAACCAATCATTCCAGAGGCCCCAACTAAATATTTTTCAGGTAGTTTTTCTAATACTGTGTTGGTGAGCATGGCTTTTTGCTCGGGCCGATCAAATGCTTCGCAGATATAGGTATCTAAAGAGAGAAGACTTGGTATGTTTTCTTCATTTAACTTAATAAAATCGGTTTTTATCTGACAATAGGGAGCAAATTCTAGAATAGAATTTTTAAGTGCTTCAGGCTTTGGCTGATTGATTTGATTGAGCTTGTATTGCTGACGGTTTAGATTTGACAAATCAACCCGGTCAAAATCAATCAGATGCAAAGAGCCAATTCCTGTACGTGCCAGTGATATGGCAATATTAGAACCAAGTCCACCAAGACCGCACACAGCGACCTTGGCATTGTACAACTTATCCTGAACTGCTTTTGTATGACGTTTTTCCAGAGAAAAACGTATTTCTTCTTCAGATGGTATGATATAACGATTCACTTAATCAGCCTCCTCCTACAAAACTAACTATTTCAACAACATCACCGGAACTTAAAATTACATTTTCATAATTGGCTTTTGAAATAATCTTATTATTAATTTCTACAACAATTTTAGATATGGAATAGCCATTTTTTAATAGGTAATCCTTTAACGTTATGGCTGCGACATCAATCGAACTTCCATTTATGTAGACCATGTATTTCACCTCACTTTATGTCATTTTAAAAGAAGCATACAAAAAAGGCCACATAAAGAAATACACCCAAGGTGGTGTACCCCTTCATGCGACCTTAAATAGTCATGCACTCTGTTATTATCCTAACGGATAATGAATATAAAGTCAAGAATTTTGTTGCTTTAATTAATAAACATAATTTAATTAGAACATTTATAAACATAATCGCAAGGTACGTAATAAAGCGATACCCTAAGTTTTATTTATAATATTCTCATGAAATAAATCAGTAAAATGAGTTGGTTGTCGATGATATTACAGGTTTAAAATGACGCTCCATAACTATAAATTAGCTATGAAGCGTCATTGCTTCTAAAGCTTTCGAAGGGACTTGAACCCTCGACCTACTGATTACGAATCAGTTGCGCTACCAACTGCGCTACGAAAGCAAAAATACGATGTGTGTAATGTAATATGTAAAATGAAATACCCTATAATCTATACTGCAACACTTATTTAATTCTATTTAAAAAAAGTTGCATCTAAAAAAAACAGCTATATGTGATTATAATACATTTTCAAAATTATGCAAGAGTTTTTTTAAAAACAAATTAAATAATTTAAAAGCAAATTAAAAATATAGATAGATTTATAAAGAAAATATAAATTAATTTGCAGTTTTGTAAAATAAAATGTCAAAATATGTAATATAATGTATGATAATTATGAAATTAAATTTATGAAGGAAGAGGATATGGCGGTTAAAGGTAGTTGATATATTTCTTCCTTGGCGGCTATCGCGCAGGATAATGCGGCCAGCACAGAAGAAACTTCAGCAACTACGCAAGAGATTTTTCTATGTTTACAATTAATGAGACTGTTACTGAAGTAGAAGATCTGATTGATGAACGAAAGAAATTAATAAGAAAATTTAAATTAAGATAGTATGTAAAGAACTGCCATAAAATTGATGCACACCAAATATTAGAATTAATATAGTAAATTTACTATTTATGGTGTAATTGCCTATTTTTTGGCAGTATCCTTATAGTGTATTTATAAATACTTTAAATATAATTTCTCAATCAGATTGATTCCTTTATATAGTCCCATAGCTATGATACAAAGTATCACAATACTCATAATTACCAAATCAAGCTTAAAAATCTGTGAGCCATAAATAATTAAATATCCAAGGCCTGAGCGTGCTGCTAGAAATTCACCTATTACGACACCAACTAGCGATAGACCGATATTGACTTTCATGGTGCTGATAATAATGGGAATTGAGCTGGGTAAAACAACTTTTAAGAGAACATTCATTTTATTTCCACCAAGAGTGTAAATAAGCTTTATTTTATCAGTGTCTACCTCTTTAAACCCTGTATATAAGTTGATAATTGAGCCAAAAACAGCAACAGAAATTCCTGCTACTATGATAGTATTCATATTTGCACCAAGCCATACGATTAATAAAGGTGCCAGTGCAGATTTTGGAAGACTGTTTAAAATAACTAAATAAGGCTCTAATACTTTTGATAATTTTTCGTTTAACCAAAGTAATACAGAAATAAAAATACCAATTATAATAACCAGAAAAAAACTTATAAAGGTTTCTACTAATGTAATAAAAATATGATGAAGTATGGTGCCGTCTATTATCATTGTACAAAAGCAGATTATTATTTTAATAGGGCTGCTGAATATAAAAGAATCAATCAGTCCGATACTGGTTGAGATTTGCCAAAGTAATAGAAAGGCAACAAATATAAAAACTCGGCATATAGTGATACTTCGTCTATACTTTAACTTTTGTTTTATATATTCGAGTTGATGAACAGATACTTCATTCATTGTAGTTCAACTCCTTCCAGATTGCATTAAAATAGTCCTTAAATTCCAAAGCGTTACGACAACCTAAGGGTGTTTTATTTGCTAATGCAAAGTGAATCGGAACAATTGCTTTAATAGTAGCTGGTCGTTTTGATAAAACAACTACCTTATCGCCTAAGCTGATTGCTTCAGACAAATCATGTGTTACCAAAATGGCAGTCTTTTTTTCTTTTTTAATAATACATCCAATGTCATCACTTACTGTTAAGCGTGTCTGATAATCAAGAGCAGAAAATGGTTCATCTAGCAAAAGTATAGAAGGCTTCAAGGCCAATGTGCGAATTAATGCAGCTCGCTGTCTCATTCCTCCAGAAAGCTCAGAAGGTCTCTTATCCCGAAATGAATCAAGACCATAATTTATTAACATTTCGTTAACAGTGTCTAAATAATCACTGCTTAACTTTTTTTGTACTTCAAGGCCAAGTATAATATTTTTGTAAATATTTCTCCACTCAAATAAATGATCTTTTTGAAGCATATATCCAATACGAGATCTAGCATTTAATACATTAGTTCCATTTATTAGTATGCTTCCATACTCGGGAGTAATTAAACCTGCTATAAGAGAAAGAAGTGTTGATTTACCGCAGCCGCTTGGACCTACTATTGCAATAAACTCTCCTTCATTTACATCAAATGATATATTTTTTAATGCGGGTGTTTCACCGTCTGAATTGTGATAGGCATAGCTAACGGACTTAAGTTCAAGAAAAGATTTCATACAAGTCCTCCATTATATTTATACATTATTGTATGATGTGCAAACAAAGAGGTTACTTATGAAATTAGAAAGTTGTGATACAATCTTATTAAGTGATGTGGTTAAATAGTAAAAGCTTTAATTGTGCTGAAGATTGAATAATAAAATAACCTATACTATAATTAACAGATATGGGTATCATTTAAGATAATGAGAATGGAGGCAATATGAATTGTATCAACTATCAAAAGAAGCTGGAAATGTTGATTGAGAACTTGCAAAAAGTAAACGAGGTTCCAAGCCTGTTGCTGCACAGTTGTTGTGCGCCATGCAGCAGCTATGTATTAGAATACTTATCACAGTATTTTAATATCACAGTTTTTTATTATAACCCCAATATTTATCCTGCTAGTGAATACGAGAAAAGAGTGAATGAACAACAGCATTTTATTCATGAGCTTAAGGTGATGCGTAGTGTCCAATTTATACAGGGAAACTATGATACACAACGCTTTTATGATATTGCAAAGGGACTGGAAATGGCGAAAGAGGGAGAAGAACGCTGCTATAAATGTTATGAGTTAAGAATGCGCGAAGCTGCGATTATCGCAAAAGAAAAAGGCTTTGACTATTTTACAACAACATTATCCATCAGTCCTCTTAAGAATGCAAATAAATTAAATGAAATTGGGAGTGCATTAGAGAGTGAATTTGAAATCAGATATTTATTTTCGGATTTTAAGAAAAAAAACGGTTATAAAAGATCGATTGAATTATCGAAAGAATATCAGTTATACCGACAAGATTATTGTGGTTGTATCTTCTCAATACAGAATAGAAATGAATAATTACTTATTTATTTTATAAATGAAACAAATGAAATAAATGGACAATAGTAGAAGCCAATTATTTATATTAATAGTAAAAACAAGCATTGCCTTAAGTGAATAAATATGCTATTATTATGTGAAAATATGCAAAGTGCAAATAAGAAAAAGAAAAGAGGATTGCTTTATGGCACAATTATGGGGCGGTCGTTTTACTAAGGAAACGGACCAATTAGTTTACAATTTTAATTCATCAATTTCATTCGATAGGAAGTTTTATAAACAAGACATAGAGGGAAGCATTGCACATGTTACGATGCTAGCAAAGCAGAATATTCTTACGGAAACCGAGAAAAATACAATAGTTAATGGTTTAGAGAGTATTCTATCAGATGTAGAAAGTGGAAAGCTTGAAATTACGGATGAATATGAAGATGTTCATAGCTTTGTGGAGGCAAATTTAATAAATAGGATAGGTGATTCAGGGAAAAAGCTTCATACAGGCAGAAGTAGAAATGACCAGGTTGCTTTGGATATGAAATTATATACCAGAGATGAGGTACTTGAAATAGATGAGCTTGTAAAGGAACTTTTAAAGGTAATTCTTACAATAATGGAGGAGAATACAGAAACGTTTATGCCTGGTTTTACGCATTTACAAAAGGCACAGCCAATCACTCTGGCACACCATATGGGAGCTTATTTCGAGATGTTTAAAAGAGACCGCTCGCGCTTGCGGGATATATACAATCGTATGAATTTCTGTCCACTTGGTTCAGGAGCTTTGGCAGGGACTACCTATCCGCTTGATCGGGAATATACGGCGAAGCTTTTAGAATTTGAGGCGGCAACGCGTAATAGCATGGACTCGGTATCGGATAGAGATTATATTATTGAATTACTGTCCGCTCTGGCAACAGTCATGATGCATTTAAGTCGATTTTCAGAAGAAGTAATTATCTGGAATACAAATGAATATCGTTTTGTTGAACTAGATGACGCTTATAGTACGGGAAGCAGTATTATGCCACAGAAAAAAAATCCAGATATCGCTGAGTTGGTGCGTGGTAAAACGGGACGGGTTTATGGAGCACTTATGTCGATTCTTACAACAATGAAAGGAATTCCTTTGGCATATAACAAGGACATGCAGGAGGATAAGGAGCTGACTTTTGATGCTATCGATACGGTAAAAGGATGTATCGCTTTGTTTACTGGCATGGTACGAACTATGACTTTTAATAAGGAGATAATGGAGAAAAGTGCTAAGGGTGGATTCACCAATGCAACAGATGTGGCTGATTATTTAGTGAATAAAGGAATACCATTTAGAGATGCTCATAGCATTTCTGGTCGTTTGGTTTTATTATGTATTGAAAAAAAATGTGCATTAGATGATTTGTCAATTGATGAATACAAAAAGGAGAATAAATTGTTTGAAGAGGATATCTATCAGGCAATTAGCTTAGACACATGTGTTAATAAAAGAATGACATTGGGAGCACCAAGCAAAACAGTAATGAACCAGGTTATTGAAGAATACAAGATTTATTTATTTAATAATTAATTTAAAAAAGTGTTGCATTATTTCACATAATAGTATAATATACTTATTACAAAGACAAGTGTACGCGGTGCAAGAACAAAATTAAATAATTAATGTGCTGCGTACTTGAAATAAGGCAAAGAGGAGATTTATTATGAGTCAGAAATTAAAAGTTGGTATCCTTGGGGGTACTGGTATGGTAGGGCAGCGTTTTATTGCGTTATTAGAAAATCATCCATGGTTTGAAGTGGTTGCTATTGCAGCAAGTCCACGTTCAGCTGGAAAATTATATGAAGAAGCAGTTGGGTCAAGATGGAAAATGAAAACTCCAATGCCTGAAGCAGCAAAGCAATTAATTGTAATGAATGTAAATGAAGTTGAAAAGGTTGCATCAGAAGTAGATTTTGTTTTTAGTGCAGTTGATATGTCTAAGGAAGAAATTAAAGCAATTGAAGAAGCATATGCTAAGACGGAGACGCCTGTGGTTTCCAATAACAGTGCTCATCGTTGGACTCCAGATGTTCCAATGGTAGTACCAGAAATCAACCCTGAACATTTTGAAGTGATTCAATATCAAAGAGAACGCTTAGGCACAACAAGAGGTTTTATAGCTGTAAAGCCTAATTGTTCCATTCAAAGCTATGCTCCATGCCTGGCAGCGTGGAAGGAATTTGAACCATCGGTAGTTGCAGTAACAACATATCAAGCAATTTCGGGTGCTGGAAAAACTTTTGCAGACTGGCCTGAAATGATTGAAAATGTTATTCCATATATTGGCGGTGAGGAGGAAAAGAGTGAGCAGGAGCCATTAAGAGTGCTTGGTCAAATAGAAGACGGAGTAATTGTTAAAGCTTTAGAACCTGCCATTACAGCACAGTGTATTCGAGTTCCTGTTTTGGATGGACACACTGCTGCAGTATTTATTTCATTTAAGAAGAAGCCAAGTAAGGGACAACTAATTCAAAAGCTCGTTGATTACAAAGGGCTTCCACAGGAATTAGAACTACCAAGTGCTCCTAAACAGTTTATTCAATATCTTAAAGAAGATAATCGTCCACAGGTTAAGGAAGATGTTGATTATATGAATGGAATGGGTGTATCGATTGGTAGGCTAAGAGAAGATTCTGTATTTGATTATAAGTTTGTTGGTCTATCACATAATACGGTACGAGGAGCAGCGGGCGGAGCTGTTCTATGTGCAGAATTGCTGAAAGCACAAGGATATATACAACCAAAATAATAACACACATTTTTAAATAGAAGCAATAGATCTGTTTTAGATAGAGGGTCTGTTGCTTTTACATTTTAAAGTAATTTGAATAAAAATTCACCAAAAATTAATTCTTATGTTGCATTTATGAAGAAAATCTATTATTATATGTTAGGTAATTCTTGTTATTTATATAACCTAATTTGAAAATCTTATTTAAATCATGATTGTTCATTTTTATTTATGTTATAATAGATTAGTTAGGTTGAAATTGTTAAATGAGGTATATTTTATATCCGCTAATTAAATGCAATGGTAATTAAAGATAAAAAGTGCTATAATGCTAATATGGGTTTAAAGTGAAAAGGTAAAAATGCATCAAAATTGATACTCCAAGTAAATTAATTGTAATCGAGGTGGTGTGTTGTGGATTATAATGAAAATGTGAGATATTCAAATGAAGCCTTGAAATTTAAGATTGATTTGATGGAAGCGGAAACAGAGAAACTAGTGTATCATGAGCATATTTATAAAACAGCCTTGAATATGTCTGAGGATGCTTATATTTATGAAGATTTAAAAACGGGAAAAAATGTTATTTCAGATAAATTTCACAAAATGTTTGGAATACAAGCTGATATTAAAATAAATCATAATATTTTTATGAATTCAATTTGTGAAGACGATAAGATGATTGTAAATCGAATTATGTTGGAAAAAAAACCTAATGAGCTTTCAGACCGAGTAATTGAATTTAGATTATCTGATAATAAAACATGGATTATGGCAAGTATAAAAATCAATATAGATGCAGATGGTAACCCAACAGAAAGAATTATATTTTTTAGAAATATTACTTTGGTTAAGAAGAAAAATGAAGAATTAAAGTATATGGCCTATTTTGATTTACTTACTGGATTATTTAACCGTAATTATTTTGTAAAAAGGTTGAATGATTCATTGCAGCAGGCAGACAATGATCGTTGTAACGTGGCGGTATTATATATAGATGTTGATGATTTTAAGGTTATTAATGATAGTCTTGGAATTGTTGCAGGCGATGAAGTGATTCAAATGTTTGCGCAAGATATTAATACCTTATTGGATGAAAATATGTTTGCAGCTAGAATGAGTAATGACGAGTTTTGTATTGCTGTGATGAATCCAATTGGAAATAGAACAATTGATAAATTATATAAAAGAATATGCAATTTATGCAATAAGACTTATAGATTGATTAATGGAAGAAAGACACATTTTACAGTCAGTGTTGGTGTAGCGGAATATCCCGAGAATGGCGAGAGCGCACTTGGAGTAATTAAGAATGCAGAGATTGCAGTTTTTGAAGTCAAGAAAAACGGAAAGAATAATATCTGCTATTTTAACAATGAGATGTATAGTGATTTTTTGGATGCGCTTCGAATCGAAAGGCAATTAAGTGCGGCAATTGATAATGAGGATTTTTTATTACTCTATCAACCGCAGTATGATACAAGAACCAATAAGCTGCGAGGTGTAGAAGCACTTGTCCGATGGAAAAATAACGGAACAATTGTTTCACCAAATATTTTTATACCAGTGTCAGAAAATAATGGCTCAATAATTTTAATAGGAGACTGGGTCATTAATAAAGCAGTCAGTACTTTAGCAAAATGGAAGAATGAATTGGATTATGATGGTATCATGTCAATTAATATTTCTACATTGCAAATAAAAAAAGAAGATTTTGTAAGAAAGTTAAAGGCTGTCATAGATAAATATTATGTTAATCCAGAAGATGTTGAAATAGAAATTACAGAAAGTGTATTAATAGAAGACTTAGAAGGAATTATTTCTAAAATCAATACTATGCGGGCATACGGCATTAAGGTTTCATTAGATGATTTTGGAACAGGATTTTCTTCTTTGGCTTATCTAAAAGATTTACCTATTGATACATTGAAAATTGATAAATCCTTTATTGATGGAATCGCATCCGATTCCTCAACAGCAATCATTACTCAGTCTGTAATTGCAATGGTAAAGCAATTAGGCGTAATAACCGTAGCAGAGGGAGTAGAAAGTAAAGAACAGTTTGAACATTTAAAGAAAATGAACTGCGATAATATTCAGGGTTATTTACTAGGAAAGCCGATGAGTGAAGATGATATAGCTAAATTAATTATGCAAAAGCAGGAATAAAGCTAAAGACTCATAGGTAATCACTACTAAGGCACTTTATTGACAGAAGATAAAAAGGTGTTGGTAAATTAGATTAGTAAAGGCAACTGGGTCAAATCTAGTTGTCTTTTACTATATATGGAGGCCTGCAAAGTCGGCTTTCAGTAAGAATGTGAGGAGGCATATATGAAAATCAAAAAATTAATAGCCGTTATTATGATGCTAACTATGATAATAACATTGGCGGCATGCTCAAAAAAAGAAGAGGATACATCCGCAGATGACGGTTCTAAGGCTACAGATGAAAATGTCGCAGAAGAAAATACTGATGCAACAGCAAGTGATGCAAGTTCTTTGACAATTAAAGATGGTGTTTTACAGGTTGGAACAGAAGCAAGCTATCCTCCGATGGAATACTTAGATGAGGATGGAACAACTTATATTGGGTTTGATATAGAGGTTGCACAGGCAATTGCCGATGAATTAGGACTAAAGCTTGAAATCGATGATGTTGCATGGGATGGTATTTTTGCATCACTGGATAGTGACCGCTATGACTGTATTATTGCAGGTGTAAGTATTAACGAGGAGAGAGAAGCGGCTTATAATTTGACGAAACCTTATGTTGCAAATCGTATTGCACTTGTTACGAAGAAGGATTCAGATATTACTTCACCGGAAGATTTAAAAGGAAAAAGTGTAGCTTATCAGACAGAAACAACTTCAGATTATTATATGAAGGATTTAATTAAAAATGGTCTTGAGCCTTCGGAAACTTATCCTTATGATAAGATAATTCAGGCTTTTGATGACTTAAAAGTAGGCAGAGTAGATTCTGTGATGACAGACATCGTAGTTGCATCCTACTATATGGGAAATGATTCCGATAAGCTTGAAGTAGTTTGGAAAAGTGAAGAATCCGAGCCGATGGCAATCTGTTTAAAAAAGGGAAATGATGCATTGACAGAGAAAATTGAAAAAGCAGTAGACACTTTGTATGAAAATGGAAAAATGGCAGAAATAGCAACCAAATATTTTGGTTATGATATTACAGAAGATGTAAGATAAGTATGAGTTACTGATGCAAACGGGGCATAGTGCTTACTGTGTCCTGATTTTTTCTAATGTCATATGCAATGGACATTTTCTATTTTATATGACAATAGAAAATGAAAAACGAAAGAAAGTAAGAAGGGAAGACTTTTAGTATGAATGAAATAGAAAAGATGATAGGCTGGCTGCCGGCACTATTTGATGGTTTAAAAATCACCTTATCCTTGTCTGTTATTTCAGTTATTTCAGGCTTGATATTAAGTTTATTTTTAGCGTTGGGGAAGATATCTAAGAATAAAATTTTACAGAAATTAAGTGGGGCTTATATTTTTTTCTTTCGGGGAACTCCATTATTAATGCAATTATTTTTCATTTACTATGCGCTACCTCAAATAAGTTCTGTATTCACGATAAAGAGTCGATTTATTGCGGCATTTATTGCATTTACATTAAATTCTGCAGCTTATCAGGCAGAAATTATCCGTGCTGCAATACAATCTATTGACAAAGGACAGTTTGAGGCGGCAAAGGCACTTGGAATGACACATGCGCAGACGATGAGACTTGTTATTATTCCACAATCCTATCGTCGTCTTATTCCTCCTGTAGGCAATGAATTTATTATGGTAATCAAAGATACCTCTCTTGTATCAACGATAGCTTTGGTGGATCTAATGAAAAGAACTTCTCAAATACAGTCGTCAGCATCATCTGCACTTGTGTATATACCTGCGATGATTATGTACTTAATTGTAACGGCCGTATTTACGTATGTTTTTGATTATTTAGAAAAAAAATTCTCAGTTTATGAATAGGAGGTAAGACAATATGTCAATGATTAAGACAGAAAATGTATGTAAGGATTTTGGAGAGCTTAAGGTTTTAAAGAATATTAGTCTTACAGTAGAGCCGGGAGAAGTATTATGTATTATTGGTCCGTCAGGGGCTGGTAAATCAACTTATTTACGTTCACTTAACCGTTTAGAGAAGATAACGGAGGGCGCTATTTATATAGAAGATAAGCTGCTGGAGAAAAGAGAAAAGGGAGCAAAAATAAATAAGATAACATCAAAAGAAAGAGCTGATATTTTGTTAGAGGTTGGAATGGTTTTTCAAAGATTTAATCTATTTCCACATAAAACAGTTCTTGAAAATGTAATGATCGCCCCTATGAATGTGAAAAAGATTAGCAAGGCAGAGGCAGAAGAAACGGCAAGAGATTTGCTTGGTAAAGTAGGATTGTCCGATAAAATCGATGCTTATCCATCTAAATTGTCAGGTGGTCAGCAGCAAAGGGTGGCAATTGCCAGAGCATTAGCAATGAAGCCTAAGATCATGTTGTTTGATGAACCTACTTCGGCTCTTGATCCTGAACTTGTGGGAGAGGTATTGAACGTTATGAAAAAACTGGCAGAAGATGGGATGACTATGCTTGTTGTTACGCATGAAATGGGATTTGCAAGAGAGGTTGCAGACAGAGTTGTATTCATGTATCAGGGGCAGGTAGAAGAAATTGGAAAACCGGAACAGATTTTTACCAATCCGAAAAGTGAAAGAACAAAGCAATTTTTAAAGAAAGTATTATAGCTGCCTATTTGGGCAAGTAATATGGAAAGTTCATGAATTGGACTTTCCTTTTCTAAGTGAAGTTTTCTATCTACCGTGTGTGTGTATGACGCACAAAAGGAGGAATTTATGAGTAATGCAGTTGTTAGAATCATAAAAGGAAAAGGCAGAACCCTTAAGACTGGAGGAATGTGGGTTTATGATAATGAAATAGATGAAATACAAGGGATTTTTCAAAATGGTGATATTGTTATAGTTGAGGATTTTGATGGATTTTTTTTGGGAAAAGGTTTTATCAATACCAACTCAAAGCTTACTGTTCGAATTCTAACAAGAAAGATAGACCAAGAAATTAATAGAGATTTCTTTGAGATGAGGGTCAGAAATGCTTGGAAATATAGGACACAAACCGTTGATACGTCCAGTTGCAGAGTAATATTTGGCGAAGCTGATTTTTTACCCGGACTGGTAGTTGATAAATTTTCAGATGTATTGGTGGTTGAATCACTGGCTTTGGGAATTGACAAATATAAACTTATGATTGTTGATTTATTAAAGGAAGTGCTAATGGAGTCGGGAATTAAAATTCGTGGCGTTTATGAAAGAAGTGACGCTAAGGTTAGATTAAATGAGGGAATGGAAAGAACCAAGGGATTCATTGGAGAAGAATTTGACACAAAGGTTGAGATTGTTGAAAATGGAATTCGATATATAGTAGATGTAGAAGAAGGGCAAAAGACAGGATTTTTTCTGGATCAGAAATATAACAGGCAGGCAGTTGGAAAGTTATGTAAAAATGCATCTGTATTGGACTGCTTTACACATACCGGATCCTTTGCGCTTAATGCAGGAGCTTGTGGGGCTCAAAATGTACTTGGAGTTGATGCATCTGAGCTTGGAGTAAATCAAGCAAGAGAAAATGCAAAATTGAACGGACTTGAAAGAGTAGTACATTTTGAATGTGCCAATGTCTTTGATTTATTACCAAAATTAGAGAGTGATGGGGAACGTTTTGATGTTATAATTTTGGATCCGCCTGCTTTTACAAAATCCAAAAACTCGGTAAAAAATGCGATTAAAGGCTATAGGGAAATTAATATAAGAGGCATGAAGCTATTAAAAGATGGTGGCTATCTGGCAACTTGTTCTTGTTCTCATTTCATGACACCAGAATTATTTTCGGATACCATTAAGCAGGCAGCTAAAAATGTTCATAAGAGACTAAGGCAAGTAGAATATAGGACTCAGGCAGCTGACCATCCTATTCTTTGGGCAGCAGATGAATCTTACTATTTGAAATTCTATATCTTCCAAGTATGTGATGAAAAGTAATGTATAAAGAGGCAAGAGAGTATTTAAATGAAATAACTAAATATGGCAGCGTGCTAGGGTTAGGTAATATAAAGGAACTTCTTGCAAGAGTAGGAAATCCGGATAAAGAGTTACAATTTGTTCATATAGCAGGGACGAACGGCAAAGGTTCTACGCTAGCCTTTATTTCTACTATTTTAAAAACAGCAGGCTATAAAATAGGGAGATATATATCACCAAGTGTTTTTTCCTATCGAGAAAAAATACAGGTTGACGAACAATATATAACAAAGACTTCGTTAGGTACACTAACCTTTATTATCAAAGCTGCAATTGATAGGATGCTTATGGAGGGATTCGACCATCCTACTGTTTTTGAAGTAGAAACGGTACTTGCATTACTGTATTTTAAACAAGAAAAATGTGATTTGGTTGTGTTAGAAACCGGATTGGGTGGCTTGTTGGATGCTACCAATGTAGTTGAGAAAACATTGGTGGCTGTACTGACACCAATCAGTAAAGATCATATGGAGTATTTGGGAGATTCGCTGCAGGAAATAGCAGCTAATAAATCAGGCATTATTAAAAAAGAATCCATTATAGTTACTGCAAATCAAGAGCCTGATGCTATGAAAGAAATCAGAAAAAAGTGTTTTGCATACAAAAATGAATTGATCCTTGCTGACTTTGATCAAACAGATAAAATAGCATTTGGGTTATTAAGCACATGTTTTGATTATAATGAATTAAAAAAAATAGAAATAAGTCTTTTGGGCAGTTATCAAATACAAAATGCCATTCTTGCAATAGAGACTGTTAAGGCTTTAAGAAAAAAAGGTTTTTTGATTGAAGATAAAGCTATCAGGATGGGTTTAAAACTGACAAAATGGCCAGGAAGATTTTCTGAAATCTGTGAGACTCCTCTTATAATCTTAGATGGTGCACATAATGAGGCAGCGGCAAAGAGATTAAAAGAAACGATAGATATTTACTTGAAGCAAAAAAGAATTATGTTTGTTATTGGAGTATTATCTGATAAAGAATATGAAAAAATAGTAAAAATAACAGCACCAATTGCTGTAAAAATATTAACGGTTACGACACCTAACAATAAGCGTGCCTTGGATGGTAAAGAATTAGCCAAGGTGGTGAAAAAATATAATACAAATGTTTATTATATGCCGACCTTAGAAGCGGCAGCAATTGAATGTATGAAACAAAAGAATCAAATGGATGCTATTATAGTATTTGGTTCTTTATCCTATCTAGGAGAGTTTGAAAGGTATGTAAATTCCTTGAAAGGCGGTAATGGGTACGATGGTTGATAAAGAAAAAGTAAAAGAGGCGATAAAGCTTCTGCTAGAGGGAATTGGTGAAGAGACTACAAGAGAAGGGTTAAGGGAAACGCCAGAACGAATTGCCAGGATGTGTGAAGAAATCTATGGCGGCATGAGTGATGATGCTAATATTCATTTATCTAAAACATTTCAAGTAGAAAACAATGAAATGGTTATAGAAAAGGATATCACTTTTTACTCGATGTGTGAACATCATTTGATGCCGTTTTATGGTAAAGCGAGCATGGCTTATATTCCAGATGGTAGAGTGGTTGGATTAAGCAAGCTTGCAAGAACTGTGGAAGTATTTGCGAAAAGACCTCAGATTCAGGAGAAACTGACAGCACAGATAGCGGATGCCTTAATGTATCATTTAATGCCAAAGGGGGCTATTGTTTTGATAGAAGCAGAACATCTGTGTATGACAATGCGAGGAATAAAAAAGCCAGGCAGTAAAACAATAACGATAGTAGCCAGGGGTGAATTTGAGACTAACTTAGAGCTGAAAAATGAATTTTTACAATTAGTGAAATGAGCTTAAAAGAATGGAATTAGTAAATAAAATTATAAATAATCAATTATATCAATCCTATCTGAAAAATATTGAGGAATTAGAGAAAGATAGAATTTATTGCAGACATAATATATCGCATTTTATGGATGTTGCAAGAATTGCTTATATAAAAAGCATGGAAATGCAGGTGCCTATTGATAAAAGGCTTATCTATGCCGCAGCACTACTCCATGATATTGGAAGATATGAACAGTATGTAAATCATATTCCTCATGAGTTGGCAGGAGGTATAATTGGAAGAGAGATTTTAACTCAGTGCGGTTTTGGAAACGAAGAAGTTGAAATAATTATCTATGCAATTGTATCACATAGAGAGATAAAAGGTGATGAGCGAATGGATTTAAGTGGTATTCTTTATCAGGCAGACAAGCTGTCCCGTCTGTGTTTTTCTTGTAAAGCAAGGAAAACTTGTAATTGGGATGAGATAAGAAAAAACAGTCTTATTTGTTTATAACAACCACAGCATTAGGAAGGAGCCTTTTATGAAAATTGGAAACAAGAACTTCGATGTTGAAAATAATGTATATATCATGGGAATTTTAAATGTAACACCAGATTCTTTCTCAGATGGAGGTGAATTTAATCACATAGATAAAGCACTTAAGCGGGTGGAGGAAATGATTTTAGAAGGAGTTGATATTATTGATGTGGGTGGAGAATCTACTAGACCTGGTCATATTCCAATCAGTGAACAGGAGGAGATACACAGAGTAGCTCCAGTTATTGAGAAGATTCATAAGCATTTTGACATACCAATATCGGTTGACTCTTATAAAGCAAAAGTTGCAAAAGCAGGGATTTTGGCAGGAGCATCGTTAGTTAATGATATATGGGGACTTAAATATGACAAAGAGATGGCAAGGCTAATTGCCGAGGAAGAAGTGACATGCTGTTTGATGCATAATCGGGACAACACAAATTATCATAATTTTATGCCTGATGTGTTAATGGATTTAGAACAGATTATAGAGAGTGCGAAAAGAGCTGGAATTAAGCAGGATAAAATAATTCTTGACCCAGGAGTTGGATTTGGGAAAACCTATGAACAAAATCTTGAGATAATCAATCATTTAGATGAACTTTGTGGACTTGGATATCCTTTCTTACTTGCAGCCTCCAGAAAGTCAGTAATTGGTCTTACACTTGAGTTACCTGTTTATGAAAGACTGGAAGGTACATTGGTTACAACGGTTATGGGGGTCTTGAAAGGGTGTGCATTTGTAAGAGTTCATGATATCAAGGAAAATAAAAGAGTTATTAAAATGACAAAAACAATCATGGAAAGGTAGTATTGACCATGGATAAAATTAAAATTAGTAATTTAGAAGTGTTTTGTAATCATGGTGTGTTTAAGGAAGAAAATGTTTTAGGACAAAAATTCTTGGTATCTGCAATCTTGTATCTTGATACAAGAGAAGCCGGACTTACAGATAATCTGGAAAAGTCAATTCACTATGGCGAGATTTGCAAATATATTGAGAATTTTATGAAAAAGCATACTTTTAAGTTGATAGAAACCGCAGCAGAAAAAATAGCTATGAATTTGTTGCTTAATTGGGATAATTTAGAGCAAATTGATTTAGAGATTAAAAAGCCATGGGCACCTATTGGTATTCCAATCGAGAATGTAGCAGTTGAAATTAGCCGTAAATGGCATACGGCGTATATTGCTTGTGGCTCTAATATTGGTGATAAGAAGAAACACTTAGATGATTCTATTTATGCATTAAATCAAAGAGAAACTTGTAGGATAACTAAAGTTTCTGATTTTATTTTAACACAGCCGTACGGGGATGTGGTTCAGGATGATTTCTTAAATGGATGTCTAGAGCTTAAGACTATATTAAATCCAAAGGAATTACTTACCTGTCTTCATGAAATAGAGAATGCTGAGCATAGAGAAAGAATAGTAAAATGGGGACCAAGAACTCTGGATCTGGATATCATATTTTATGATGATTTAATTTTAGCTGATGATGACTTAATCATTCCTCATATTGAAATGCATAAAAGAGATTTTGTATTAAAACCATTGGCACAAATTATTCCTTATAAAAGAAATCCAGTCAATCATAAAATGGTAATTGAAATGCTTTATGATTTACAAAAATAATATCTACTTCTATAAAAATATATGGTGTATAGTTACAAAAGGAAAGGTATCAGCCTCTCCTTTTGTAACAATTCAGGTACAATAGTATCAAAAAACTCAATCTCTAATCTAAGCATTTTATTTATTCTCAACCGCCTCGGCGGCTTCATCAAATCTGGTAACATTGATATCTCCTGTAGTGGAAACTTTGTATATTGGTACTTCATTACCATATTGATTAAAATAAACGTATTGGGAAGTAACATTTATATTGCTGAAATTTCCGTCTATTATGGTTTCTGTATTGGTTCCATTCTTATTCATCTTGCATAAACGAGGAGTTGTTTTATCATTCGCCTGATAGAAGATATAGTCTCCATACAAATTATAGGTGTCTACTCTGCCTGTATTCAAGCTCTCTTTTTCTAACGTTGATAAATTAAGCCTTGCCAGTGAGTAGTCATTTTCTATATCCATAAAATAGATATAGTTATTGTCATAGATAGGGTTCCAACATGAACCAGTGTAAATTACGTTGATATTACCAGTTTCAATATTCATCGCACATAGGTTAAAATTATCAGTTACATTGTTATAATACATAATACCATCAACAATATTAGCAGGATTAACAGCATCTTTTAAAAGATTTGTATTCTGCGTGCCATCAATTGAAACGCTGTTAAGAGTAAGAGCGGTTTCAGCCTCGTAATGCTGGTAGAAAATTTTATTATTTCCTAAACTGACAGCACCACAGGTTTCATTACTTAAACTTAGAACTTTGCTTCCATCTATATTGATTCGATAAACACCAAATAGATTTTCTCTGAAAATGGCATGAATCGTATCCTCATTTAAATTATTACGTGCATAATAAATATATTTACCGGCCGCATTTATATAAGAAACTGTGTCTTTATAAAGCTTTTTAATATTTGTACCATCTGAATTCATAACGTAAAGATCCCCCTGATCATACGAATTGCTAAAATATATCTTATCATTGTATTCACAAAAGATTCCTTTATTGTATAAATTGCCGGCAGTATTACCAGAAACTTTACCTGTGTTAAAAACTGTTTTATTGTTTCGCTGATAGATAATTGTTATAGCAGTAATAATAGCTATGATTATAAAAATGACTATAAGAGAAACAGCTGATGTCTTATTTTTTTGTTTCATACTCATTCCCCCTCATTAAAAATATATTTATTATAATTATTAAAAAAATCTTACTTTTTCTTTAATTCAATTATATTAGTTTCGACACAGTTTTGCAACAAATTAAGCAAATGAATTATATAAATTAATTATTAAATTGAGAATTAATAAATTAACAATAATTAGATAAACTGGTGAAATATAAAAAATTATGATATAATTAACCTCAAAAATATGTCTAGACTAAAAGGAAGATGAAAGAATGGATTTAAAAGAGTTGAGAAAAGAAATTGATGAAATTGATACCCAGTTGGTTACTCTTTATGAAAAACGTATGAAGATAAGCGAAGAAGTAGCAAAATATAAAATTAATACAGGTAAGCCGGTCTTTGATAAAGAAAGGGAAAATGCAAAGCTAGACTGGGTTAAATCACAGGTACATAGTGAATTTACAAAGCATGGAATTGAAGAACTGTTTTTACAGATTATGAGTATGAGCCGTAAACTTCAGTATCAGCTTTTAAATAAAAATGGAATACAGGATAAGACTTCATTTCGTTTAATAGATACGATTGAAAATAAAAAAGATAAAAAGGTTATTTTTCAGGGGGTACCTGGTTCATACAGTCAAATTGCGATGCTAGAGTATTTTGGAGAAGATGTTGATAACTATGGCGTTGAAACATTTAAGGATGCAATGGAGACAATTAAAAATCAAGCAGCAGATTATGCAGTACTTCCAATTGAGAATTCGTCCGCCGGAATTGTAAATATGAGCTATGACTTGCTGGTAGAGTATGATAATTATATTGTTGGAGAGCATATTTTAAGGATAGATCAGGCATTGCTTGCCACAAAGGATGCCAAGATAGAGGATATCAAGACGGTTTACTCTCATCCACAGGGTCTTATGCAATGTGCTAAATATCTGGATCAGCATAGAGATTGGAAGCAAATCAGTCTGCAAAATACAGCAGCAAGTGCTTTAAAGGTAAGGGAGGATCAAGATAAGACGCAGGCGGCTATTGCAAGTATTAAAGCTGCTGAGACTTATGACTTACAGGTTTTGCAGGAAGCAATTAATTTCAGTGATACCAATTCCACAAGATTTATGGTGGTATCGCATGAACCTATTTTTACAATAAAAGCAGATAAAGTCAGCGTATGCTTTGAAGTAGCACACGAAAGTGGAACTTTATATAATGCGTTAGCGCATTTTATTTATAATGGAATTAATATGACTAAGATAGAATCAAGACCTTTAGAAGGCAGACCTTGGGAGTATAGGTTTTTTGTTGATTTTGAGGGGAATTTAAACGATAGTTCTGTACAAAATGCTTTAATGGGACTAAAGGCAGAAACAATTGATTTAAGAATTTTGGGAAATTATAAAAAGTACGAGGAGTAATCAATGGATAGTATAAGTGAGCTGATTATCTATAAGCATTTTAAAAATGGCAATTTACTTTATGATATGACGTGGATAATGGAGAACTATGAAAATGAATATTACAATCATTCGGATATCAAAGCATTGCTATATGATCGTGTGAATGAATTAATAGAGTTAGCTGAACAGTATGGCTTTTTAGGTAATGTTTGGCATAATTATCTGGCCTTATTGCTGGCCAATAATGAAAATGCATATAGTACTGCTTGCGAAATTGTAGGAGAGGTAAATGGCACCATTAATGAAATAGCCTTAAATGATTTTCGAATTTTTAGAAAATTATTCAACTTTGATTTTACTGTATTAGAAAGAACGTTTCATGCAGGGTGTTTATCCCTGTTAGTAAATTATAAAAGTGCTACTTCTAACGGAAAGATTTTTAATAAAAGAATCAGAGATAGAATATGTGATTTGAGTATTAAATTGTCAGGCAGTGAGAATGAATTCGATTTTAAAGAAATTATGACAAACTTTTATAAAGATTTTGGGGTTGGGAAGCTTGGTCTGCATAAAGCATTTCGCGTGGAACATGTAGATCATGAGACAAAGCTTGTACCGATTACAAATATACAACATGTACATTTAGATGATTTGGTGGGCTATGAACTTCAAAAAAAGAAGCTGATAGACAATACACAAGCTTTTGTTAATGGGAAAAAGGCCAACAATTGTTTACTGTTTGGTGATGCTGGAACAGGTAAATCTACAAGTGTCAAAGCTATTTTGAATGAATATTATAGTCAAGGACTAAGAATGATTGAAATTTACAAGCACCAGTTTAAGGATTTGACTTCTATTATTGCCCAAATTAAGAATCGTAATTATAAATTTATAATATTTATGGATGACTTGTCTTTCGAGGAATTTGAAATTGATTATAAATATTTAAAGGCAGTAATTGAAGGGGGACTGGAAAGGCGCCCAGATAATGTATTGATTTATGCAACCTCTAACAGAAGGCATTTGGTAAGAGAAAAGTTTAGCGATAAAGAGGAGCGAAGAGATGATTTACATTCCTCAGATACGGTTCAGGAAAAATTATCTTTAGCTTATCGGTTTGGTATTTCAATCTTCTTTGTTGCACCAGATAAGAAAGAATATATGAATATTGTTGATGCACTAGCAAATAAATATGGCTTAACTATACCAAGAGAAGAGCTCTTTTTAGAGGCAAATAAATGGGAATTAAGTCATGGAGGTTTATCAGGCAGAACGGCGCAGCAATTTATTGATTATTTGTTAGGTAAGTACTAATAATGGAGGTATAAGCTTATGCAGATTACTATGTTTGCGGCCATAGACATTGGCTCTTATGAGGTTGGTATGAAGATATTTGAATTGTCTTCAAAAGCTGGTATGAAGCAGATTGATTTTATACGGCATCGTATTGAACTTGGAAAGGATGCTTACGTATTGGAAAAAATTGGATGCGATTTAACGGACAAGCTATGTAATGTATTGATGGATTTTGTTGAAATAATGAAGAGCTATCAGGTTGATGCTTATAGAGCTTGTGCAACCAGTGCAGTAAGAGAAGCTAAAAATACCATAATGCTACTTGACCAAATTAGACTAAGAACGGGATTAAAAGTAGAGGTTCTAAGTAATTCAGAGCAGAGATTTCTCAGATATAAATCAATTGCTTATCGGGTTAAAAATTTTGATAAAATCATTCAGACCAGTACTGCGATATTGGATGTAGGCGGAGGAAGTACTCAGTTTTCCTTGTATGACAAGGATACATTGATTGCAACGCAGAATATTAGAATGGGTTCTTTGCGAATTAGAGAAAAGTTGGCAGGCCTTTCGAAATATACTACAAATATACAGGCATTGGTAGAAGAATTGGTTAACAGTGACATTTCTAATCTATATTCACAATATGTAAGGGATTATACAATTAAAAATATCATTGCTGTCGGTGATTATTTAAACTATATGCAATCGGATAGCGGCGATTATATAACCAGAGAAAAATTTCTGTCTTCTTTTGAAAATGTATTTCGTTTAACCACTGATGAAATAGCAGCAAAGCTTTTAATACCGGAAGAAGAAGCATCGCTTTTGATTCCGTCATTGATTATATACAAAAGAATTATTGAAGAGACAGGAGCCGAGTTCATTTGGACTCCCGGAGTTAAATTATCTGACGGTATTGCATACGACTATGCTGAAAATAATAAAATAATTAAGGTAATGCATAATTTTGAGCATGATATTATAGCTTCAGCCCAGAATATTGGCAAGCGCTATATGAATAATAAAGAACACACCAAAATGCTAGAGGAGTTGTCACTTAAAATATTTGACAGTACAGTGAAAATTCACGGTATGGGTGAACGAGAAAGATTGCTGTTGCAGATAGCGGTTATTCTGCATGATTGTGGAAAATACATTAGTCTGTCTGCTGCTGCGGAATGTTCTTATAATATTATTATGGCTACTGAAATTATTGGTTTATCTCATTTAGAGAGACAGATTATAGCAAACGCAGTTAAATTCAATACAACGGAGTTTGTTTATTATGACGCTTTAGCTGGAAAAATAGATAAAGCGAGCTATATCTTGTTGGAAAAATTAACTGCAATACTTCGAGTTTCCAATGCATTAGATCGAAGTCACAGGCAGAAATTTAAAAATGTGAAAGTGGTACTAAAGGATAAGGAATTAATTATAATGGTTGATACAGTGGATAATATTGTTTTAGAAAAGGGTTTGTTTGGAGAAAAGGCAGAATTTTTTGAAGAAGTATTTAGTATAAAACCAGTAATCAAACAAAATAAAAAATGCTAAAAATATTTGATTTTATTGAGCTTGCATGGAGGGATGGATATGGAAAATAAAGAATTTAATAATCCTCATTATTATCAAAATAGAGAGTTGAGCTGGATTGGATTTAATAAAAGAGTGCTGGGTGAAGCAAGAGATAAGAATAATCCCTTGCTTGAGAGACTGAAATTTTTAAGTATAACAGCCTCTAATTTAGATGAGTTTGTTATGGTCAGGGTTGCCTCTCTTAAGGATATGGTTCATGCTGGATATGATAAACCAGATATAGCAGGAATGACTCCGGTTAAGCAACTAAATGAAATTAACAAATCCATACATGAGTTGGTGAACTTACAATATTCAACTTATAATCGTTCTTTGATTCCTCTTCTGAAGAAAAATGGTATTCATTTGGTAAAATCTCATGAAGAGCTGACAAAACAGCAAAAGGAGTATGTAGATTTATATTTTAAGGAGAATATCTATCCGGTTCTTACACCGATGGCGGTTGATTCTTCCAGACCATTTCCTCTGATTCGAAATAAATCTCTCAACATTGCAGCCTTACTTAAGAAAAAGAAAAAACATAAAGAAGAGTTAGAATTTGCTACGGTTCAGGTGCCATCTCTTTTGCCAAGAGTCGTTAAGCTGCCGGATAGTAGAGGGGATGCAACTGTTATTACATTGGAAGAAATTATTGAACGTAATGTCGATAAATTGTTTTTAAATTATGACGTGATATGTGCGCATCCATATAGAATTATGCGTAATGCTGATTTGTCTATTGATGAGGATGAGGCATCTGATTTATTGAAGGAAATTCAAAAACAGCTTAAAAAGCGTCAATGGGGAGAAGCAATAAGGTTAGAGGTTGAGGACATTATTGATGATCGTTTATTAAAAATTCTAGTCAAAGAACTGGCGATTAAAGACAAAGATATTTATAAAATAAATGGACCTCTTGACTTAACCTTTTTAATGAAAATGTATAGCCTTGAGGGGTATGAGCATTTAAAGGCTCCAAAATATCAGCCCCAACCAGTTAAGGGCATGTCATTAGAAGAGGATATCTTTAAACAAATACGGAGTAAAGATATACTACTGCATCATCCTTACCAATCTTTTGATCCGGTTGTTGATTTTATTAAATCAGCATCAAAGGATCCTAAGGTTTTGGCAATTAAGCAGACATTATACCGGGTAAGTGGAAATTCTCCTATTATAGAAGCTTTGGCTCAGGCAGCAGAGAATGGTAAGCAAGTATCTGTTTTGGTTGAGCTGAAAGCGCGGTTTGATGAAGAAAATAATATAGTATGGGCTAAAATGCTGGAAAAAGCGGGTTGTCATGTTATTTATGGTTTAGTAGGACTTAAAACACATAGTAAAATAACATTAATTGTAAGAAAAGAAGAAGATGGTATTCGAAGATATGTTCATCTTGGAACCGGCAATTATAATGACGCGACGGCCAAACTTTATACGGATTTAGGTCTTCTTACATGTGCAGAGGCAATAGGTGAGGATGCAACCGCAGTATTTAATATGCTATCAGGTTATTCTGAACCGTTATCCTGGAATAAGCTTGCATTAGCGCCGTTATGGCTGAGGGAAAAATTTATTAAACTAATTAAAAGAGAAGAAGTAAACGCATTGGCAGGTAAACAGGCTCGAATTATAGCTAAAATGAATTCTTTGTGCGATAAGACAATTATTGAGGAATTATACCGGGCATCCTCAGTGGGTGTTAAAATAGAGCTCATAGTCAGAGGTATCTGTTGCCTGAAAGTAGGTATTGAAGGGGTAAGTGATAACATTTCAGTACGTTCGATTGTAGGTAATTTCTTAGAGCATGGGCGCATCTTCTATTTCTATAATGGTGGTGTGGGAGAAGTGTATATGGGCAGTGCGGATTGGATGCCAAGAAATCTGGATAGACGTGTGGAAATTCTTTTTCCTGTTGAAAATGAAAGTTTAAAAAAAGAAGTGACAAAAATTTTACAGCGTCAGCTTGAGGACAATGTAAAAGCCCATATACTTCAGCAGGATGGTACCTATCTTAAGGTAAACAGAAGAGGTAAGCAAAAGTTTAACTCACAAGATTTTTTTTGCCGGGAGGCAATTAGGTATGGTAAGGTAAAGGAAGAAAATCATATGAGCAGAGTATTCATTCCAATCGAGAAAATTTAGTAAGATGTTCTAAAAAAGTAAGAAAGTTGGTACCAAATGGCAAAGGCTTTATATATATCGGAAAAACCAAGTGTAGCGCAGGAGTTTGCTAAGGCACTTAAACTAAAAACAAAAAGGCATGACGGCTATATTGAAGCAGAGGAAGCGGTAGTTACCTGGTGTGTAGGGCATTTGGTGACTATGAGTTATCCAGAGAAATATGACGAAAGGCTTAAGAAGTGGAGCTTGGACACTCTGCCGTTTATACCAAAAGAATTTAAATATGAGGTGATTGATAACGTAAGAAAACAATTTAATACAGTTCAGGATTTGCTTCACAGAGCTGATATTGACACAATTTATGTCTGTACGGACTCTGGACGTGAAGGAGAATATATTTACAGGCTGGTTGAACAGAAAGCTCATGTAGAGGGTAAAATTCGAAAAAGGGTATGGATTGATTCCCAGACAGAAGAGGAAATATTAAAGGGAATAAATACAGCAAAAGATTTGTCTGATTATGATAATTTAGCTTCTGCTGCTTATTTAAGGGCAAAAGAAGACTATTTAATGGGAATTAATTTCTCAAGACTTTTATCCTTAAAATATGGCAATTCCATTGCAAACTATTTAAATCAAAAGTATTGTGTTGTTTCAGTAGGACGTGTTATGACTTGTGTACTTGGAATGGTAGTTAGAAGAGAAAGAGAAATAAGAGAATTTGTTAAAACACCTTTTTATAGAGTGCTCGGGATATTTGAATGTAACGGCAGAGAAATTGAGGCAGAATGGAAAGCAATACAAGGATCGGGTTATTTTGAGAGCCCTAAATTATATAAGGAAAATGGATTTAAAAAAATAGAAGATGCGAAAGAGCTAATTCATTATTTAAATCATGAGTCTCCTGTCATATCTGAAGTTTCATCCGTTGAGAAAAAGAAGGAAAATAAAAATCCTCCTCTTCTATATAATTTAGCAGAACTTCAAAATGACTGCTCAAAAATGTTTAAAATCAGTCCGGATGAAACTTTGCGTATTGTTCAGGAATTATATGAGAAAAAGTTGGTGACATATCCAAGAACAGATGCAAGAGTATTATCCAGTGCAGTAGCCAAGGAAATATATAAGAATATTAGCGGTTTAAAGGGTTATGAACATGGAAGTGTGTTTGCAGAAGAAATTTTGCAAAAGGGAACTTATAAGCAAATAGTGAATAGCCGTTATGTTAACGATAAGCAAATAACGGATCATTATGCAATTGTCCCAACGGGTCAAGGGCTGAGCGCATTAAGAAGTGTTACACCCACCTCCGGTAAGGTATATGAAACGATTGTAAGAAGATTTCTAAGTATTTTTTATCCGCCCGCAATTTATCATAAGATTTCTATTGCGACAAAGGTAAGGGAAGAAAGCTTTTTTGCAACCTTTAAGGTACTTGCAGAAGAAGGGTATTTGAAAGTAGTTGGCAATTCCTTTGATAAAAAGAAAGAGGATAAGAGCGGTGAAGATGCAAAATGTGATCTGGAGCTGCTCGAAATACTGAAAACTTTGAAAAAAGGGAGCAGAATGCCGGTAAAGGAATTCAACGTGAAAGAGGGTGAAACATCACCACCAAAGCGTTATAGTTCAGGGTCTATTATTCTGGCGATGGAAAATGCAGGTCAGTTAATAGAGGATGAAGAACTGAGAGCACAAATGAAAGGAAGTGGAATCGGTACGAGTGCAACGCGTGCTGAAATTCTTAAGAAGTTAGTTCATAACAAGTATATTGCATTAAATAAAAAAACACAAATTATAACACCAACCCAGCTTGGAGAAATGATATTTGATGTTGTAAATGCGTCTATTCGTTCTTTGCTTAATCCAGAATTGACAGCAAGTTGGGAAAAGGGGCTCACTTATGTGGCGAACGGAGAAATTACACCTGATGAGTATATGGAAAAGCTTGAGAAGTTTATTGTCAGCAGAACAAGTGGAGTGCTTAATTTGAATAATCAATATCAGCTAAGAGGTAGCTTTGATTACGTTGCAAAAAATTATAGTAAATAGTAGTTGCAAATATAATAGGATTGGAGATATTATTATGGAATGCTTGGAAATCAGGAATTTATATGATATGAAGGAAACAATAGCAAATGATTTATTTAAGGGCTTAACATACCCGTGGGAAGCGTTGCCTAATATAGGAAGCTTTATCTTGCAGCTTGGGAAAACACTAAGTGCTGATGAATACGAGAAAAAAAGTGAAAATATCTGGATTGCAAAATCAGCTAAGGTAGCACCTACTGCATATATTAACGGTCCCACAATCATTGGTAAAGAAGCTGATATAAGACATGGTGCATTTATCAGAGGAAATGCTATTGTTGGAGAAGGAGCGGTAGTTGGCAATTCTACAGAATTGAAAAATGTGGTTTTATTTAATAAAGTACAGGTACCGCATTATAATTATGTGGGTGATTCTATATTAGGCTATAAGGCTCATATGGGAGCAGGCTCAATTACTTCTAACGTAAAAGCTGATAAAACTAAAGTGACTGTAGCATTTGAGGGTGGAAAAATAGAAACTGGACTTAAAAAATTTGGAGCTATGCTTGGTGACTATGTTGAAGTTGGATGTAACAGTGTCTTAAATCCAGGAACAGTAATCGGGAAAGAGAGTAATGTATATCCATTGTCTATGGTAAGAGGATTTGTTAAAGCTAACAGTATTTATAAAAAGCAAGGGGACATAGTAAAAAAGCAATAAAATTAAAATTTGGCAAGGATGCTGAAAGAATCTAAAGATAAAAATGGCAACGGAGTGCGATTCAATAATTGCGCTCCGCTTTTTTTAAAATGAAGCCTTTGGATATATTATGGTTGACAAATGATTCCTGTTATATTATTGTATTAAATGAATAATACAATAATACAGTAATCTATACATAGAAATAACAAGAGGAGAGTAGTATGTTAGAAATAAAAAATTTGACAAAAAAATATGGAAAGAATATAGCAGTAGAAGATGTTAGCCTTACAGTGCCAGACGGTAATGTCGGTATTTTGCTTGGACCAAATGGAGCAGGAAAGTCAACAATTATAAAAAGTATAGCTGGGTTGCTAAAATTTAGTGGAATGGTAGAAATACAAGGTATTGCATCAAGACGGATTGAGGCAAAAAAAATATTTGGGTATATACCAGAAATGCCGGCGCTGTTTGATGCATTAACGGTTAGAGAGCATTTGGAATATATCTGTAAGGCATATGATGTAAATAATGATGATAATTATATGGATGTACTATTGGAACGTTTTGAGTTAACTGATAAACAGGACAAATTAGGAAATGAATTATCAAAGGGCATGATGCAAAAGGTCAGCATATGCTGTGCACTCATGATTCGGCCTAAGGTGATTTTGTTTGATGAACCAATGGTTGGTCTTGACCCTAAAGCAATTAAGGAATTAAAGAAAACGATAATAGAGCTTAAAAATAATGGTGTTACCATTTTACTTAGTACCCATATGTTGGAAATGGTAAAGGAATTATGGGACGTTATGTTTATTATGAACAAAGGAAAAATAGTTGGTAAGTATACAAAAGAAGATGCCAAAGACATGGATATAGATGATATTTTCTTTCAAATTACAGGTGGTGAAACGGAATGAAAGGGCTTATATATTTACTGAAAACAACTACTAAAAATCGAATTTTGAAAGCTTTGAAAAAACCGGGAACCTTTCTTTGGATTGTCTTTATTATAGCCTATTTCTTATTTGTAATTGGTTCATTAAAAGATCTTATAGAAAATTTACATGTGGGAAACCCAAACGGTTTCACTCTAATTGTATCCTTTGGAATTTTTTCTCTTCTTCCGGCTAATATTATTACTTATGCGAAAAAAAAGGGTTTATTATTTACTCAAAGTGATGTACATTTTGTATTTCCGTCGCCTGTGAAACCAAAGCTTGTACTAATTAATGCAAAGCTTAAACAGATTTTATTTGCATTTCTGTTTCATATCATAATTGCAATAATGGGTGTAATTTATTTTCATATATCAATTGTAAATATTATGCTTTATTCTGTAGTGGCATTTGTTGTAGAAAATGTGTTAGAAACATGCATAATGCTATTGTTATATGGCAATGAAAAATTGACTGAAAAACAGATTGCAATGTTTTGCAAAAGCTTATACTTTATCATTGCAGTATTACTGTTATTTGGAGCGTATCTTTTTATACAATACAAGGCTTCTTGGAAAGTGATTGAGTTGTTTTTGACACACCCAGTTATACAATGCGTTCCAATTATCGGATGGAATATAGCTTTCTTACGATTGCTCATATTAGGGCCGACAACAGTAAATGTTGTATGCACTATATTATATTGCATGAGTGCATTCCTTTTATTTATCTTAGCATATCAAATGAAATGTACAGGTGAATATTATGAAGTAGCGATTACGTTTGCGGATGATTATGCGGTACGGGTTGCTAGAAAGAAAAAGGGTCAGGTGGCTTTTTCATATAAACCAAAGCTTATTAAAGCAAAGGTAGAATACAAAGGCAAATATGCTAAAGCTATTTTTTATAGACAACTTTTAGAATATAAGAAAAATAGATTCTTTATCTTTGGGTTAAATTCACTTATTAGTCTGGCAGCAGGAATTGCAATCGCAGTTTTTGGATATTTTAGTTATGACCAAATATCAGCTTTTCATGTATTTGTTATCCCGGGTGTTAGCGCATATATTACATTTATTTTTAGTGGTTATGCAACAAAGTGGTCTAAGGAAATTAGTAATCCATATACTTTTTTAATACCAGATTCGTCAACAAAAAAACTATGGTATGCAACTTTAATTGAACATATAAGAGCTGTTGTAGACGGAGTTCTTATTACAATTTTTGCAGCTTTTACATTACATTTAAACATTCTGCAGGTATTGTTGACTATACTAATTTATGTGTGTCTTCAAGCAAATAAATTATATTTAAATGTAGTAACAGATGCTGTTATCGTTAAATATTTAGGCCAAATTGGGAAACAAATTTTCAGATTATTTTTCCAAGGGACAATTATTGCAATATGTGCAGCAAGCGCGATTATTACAGGAGCCGTTTTTGGAATTGAAATTGGATATAGTATTATGATTTTTATTTCTGTTGCGATTACTATGCTACTGGCGGTTATTGCTTCAAAAATATTCGAAAATATGGAGAGTTTTGAATAATAAAAATGAATGGGTGATTAGATGAATTATGATACGAAGGATGAAAAAACAGTCAATATAGGGAATCAGGACAAAATAGTTTTTGTATTTGTTATGTTAGAGATTATTTTATATATTTCTTTTCTTTTGTTGGATTTATTAAGCATTGCAAGTACCTTCTCAAATATTTTGAAATACAGCTCAATATGCATTTGTCTGCTTTTTGTATCAAATCGTTTTTTTGTCTGTAAGAGTAAAAGTGCTGGTATCATGATGAGTATTCTAATATTTACTGTAATTGCAGATACTTTTCTAATATTTTGCATAAGCTTTGAATTTGGTGTAGGAGCCTTTATTATTGTCCAGATTTTGTATTCCATTAAGATCAGATGTATGCATCAGGATGATTGTAAGAAATATATGTTTGAGGTGTTTGGTGTTGCATTTTTATGGAATTTATTTATACTTGTAATGAAAAATTTAAATCTTTTAACGCCAATTGTTGTAATTGCCAGTTTATATTTTACTATTTTCACAGGTAATATGATTAGAGTATGGTTTGGAATCGTTAGAGATAAAAAAAGAAGCTTTTATGAAAGTAGTTTTGCAATGGGTCTGTTATTTTTTTATTTATGTGATATTAATGTGGGTCTTAAAAATATAAGCATGATAGAGTCTTTAATTCCATATTTAAATAGATTATTGGCTGTCAATTTTGGATTTATAATTTGGCTTTTTTATTTGCCTTCACAAGTAATTCTTTCTTTACATAGTGTGATTTACTGTGATGAATGAGATAAAGCCACAGTGATCTGTGGCTTTATCTGTTAAAAGCGTACCAAAATGAATTCACTTAATTAAAATAAATATTGTATCAAATTGCATTAAGAAACACAAAGAGAAATAAAATTATATAAAATTATAAATTTCTTATTGCATTATAATTAGGTATATGATAAAATACATTTTGTTCGGTTGTCACATGCGGATGTGGCGGAATGGCAGACGCATCAGACTCAAAATCTGACGAGGGCGACTTCGTGTGGGTTCAAGTCCCACTATCCGCATTAATATTAAGAAATCATTAATTATTGGTATCATATAATTAATGGTTTTTTTGTTTATCATATAATTAAATAACTTTTTTATAAAATTGTTTTAAAATTGTATGTTTTAGTGTATAGTAAATATGTATAATTTTATTGAATAATGATGATTGGGTGTAGTGATACTATTATGGAATGTAAAGAAGCGCAAAAATTAGTGACAAAGTACATAGCGGATGATATAACAGAGCAGGAGTTGGAGCAATTTATGGAACATATTCAAATCTGTAAGGACTGTTATGATGAATTGGAGATTAATTATACCATTTTTTCTGCATTTGTACAGTTGGACAACAATGAAGATTCATCAGATGATATCAATGCAATGCTTCTGGAAAAACTAAAGGCTTCCCGTAAATACATAAGAAGAAAGAAAATATTTAATCATTATAGAATACTCATTTATATTGCAGCTATGATAGTATTGGCGATAATCATATTAGTGCAGTTAGGGCTTTGGCTTTGAAAATAAAAGGATTTGGAGATAACTGATTTATGAAAGAAAAAATTGTTTTGATAGATGGACACAGTATATTAAACCGAGCATTTTACGGAATACCGGATTTAACGAATAGCAGCGGCTTTCATACGAATGCAATTTATGGATTTTTAAATATTATGTTTAAAATATTATCGGAGGAAGCACCACAGTATTTAACTGTAGCATTTGATGTAAGTGCACCTACGTTTCGTCATGAGTTATTTAAGGAATATAAAGGTACTAGAAAGCCTATGCCTCAGGAACTTAGAGAGCAGGTTCCTGTTATAAAGGATTTATTAAAGGCCATGAGAATCAATATCATTGAGAAAGCAGGATATGAGGCGGACGATTTACTTGGAACAATATCAAAACAATCATCAAAACAGGGGTTCGAGGTATCTGTTATTTCTGGGGACAGGGATTTGTTACAGCTTGCGGAAGAAGATATTAAAATCAGAATTCCTAAAACCAAAAGGGGAACGACAGAAATTGAAGATTATAATGCAAAAGATGTATTGGAAGCATACCAGGTTACCCCACTTCAAATTATTGAATTAAAGGCTCTTATGGGAGATACAGCAGATAATATTCCGGGTGTACCAGGAATTGGTGAAAAGACGGCTACTAAAATTATTGTGGAATATGGTAATATCGAGAATGCGTTTGCACACGCAGACGAGATAAAACCGAATAAAGCAAGAGAAGCATTGATGGAAAACTATGACAAGGCAAGGCTTAGTAAGACACTTGCCACAATTGATATCAATTGTGATATCCAATATTCCATAGAAAACGCTAAACTTGGAAATATATATACCGATCAGGCTTATCAAATGTTTAAGGAATTGGAATTTAAGAATCTTTTAAATCGTTTTGATGCACCTGTAAATGACAATACGTTAGAGGAAGTTTTTAAAACAATTACAATGCTTGATGAAGCAGAAAATATTATGAATCAGGCAAAGAAATGCGATAGAATTGGAATTCAAATGATTGTTGATAAAGAACGATTGATAGGAACCTCTATTGCACTAAGTGAGACACAGGTTTATTTTATTGTGGCAGAGGGCTTTATTACTACAGAATATATTGCTGACAGAGTAAATGAAATATTGAATAGTTCTATATCCATTTCGACGATTGGTCTAAAGGAGCAGCTTAGAATTCTGCAAATTTCAGATATTAATCAGTGCTTTGATGTGGAAATAGGTGCTTATTTGTTGAATCCTATGAATCCTATTTATCCTTATAGTGACCTTGCAAAGGAGTATTTGGGATTCATATTACCGGAGAGAGAAGAACTTCTTGGAAAATTATCCTATTTGGACGCATATGAGCAAAAGCCGCAGGAATTGTCAAAGGTAGTATGCTACATGAGTTATGTGGCACTAATGAGTGCGGGGGTTATTGAGGACAGGCTTAAGGCAGCAGGAGAATGGGATCTGTTTAAGAAAATCGAGATGCCGTTGATAGTTACACTTCATGATATGGAGACTACTGGAATTGCGGTAGAAAAAGATGAATTAAAAGAATATGGAAATCAGCTAAGTGTAAGAATCATAGAACTTGAAAAACAAATATATCAACTGTCTGGAGAAGAATTTAACATCAACTCACCAAAGCAGCTAGGGGAGATTTTATTTGGTAAACTCGGGCTCCCTAACGGGAAGAAAACAAAGACTGGGTATTCTACAGCAGCAGATGTTTTGGAAAAGCTAGAGGCTGATTATGAAATTGTGGCATTAATATTAGAATACAGACAACTGACTAAATTAAAATCGACTTATGCAGATGGACTGGCAAATTATATAGAAGCGGATGGCAGAATACACAGTAATTTCAATCAAACGATTACGGCAACAGGAAGAATTAGCAGCACAGAACCAAATTTGCAAAATATTCCAATTCGAATGGAGCTTGGCCGACTCATTCGAAAGGTATTTATACCGAAAGAGGACTATGTGTTTGTGGATGCAGACTATTCACAGATTGAGCTTAGAGTATTGGCACATTTTTCAGGAGACAAAAAGCTAATACAGGCTTATCGGGAAGAACAAGATATTCATAAAATTACGGCATCAGAGGTATTTCATACACCTTTGGAGGAGGTTACCAGCCTACAAAGAAGAAATGCAAAAGCTGTTAACTTTGGTATCGTGTATGGAATCAGTTCGTTCGGATTGAGTCAGGATTTAAGTATTTCCAGAAAGGAAGCCTCTGAATATATTGAAAAATATTTTGAGACTTACCCAAGAGTTAAGGAATTTTTGGATGAAGCAGTTATGAAGGCAAAGCAGGAGGGATATTCGACTACAATTTTTGGTAGAATAAGACCGATTCCAGAGTTAAAGTCAAGTAACTTTATGCAACGCTCTTTTGGGGAAAGAGTTGCAATGAATGCGCCTATTCAGGGGACAGCAGCGGATATTATAAAAATTGCAATGATTCGGGTTAATGACAGATTAAAAAGTGAATCAATGAAATCTAAATTAATTCTTCAAGTACACGACGAACTGTTGATCGAAGCACACAAGGATGAAATTGATAAGGTGAAAGAAATATTAAATTGTGAAATGCATGGAGCGGCCAATCTTTTGGTTCCGCTTGAAATAGATATGAGCACAGGAAATAATTGGTACGAAACGAAATAGGGTGTAATTATGAGAATAATAGGCATTACAGGTGGTATTGGCGCTGGTAAGACAAGTGTGTTAAACTATATACAAAAAAATTACAATGCAAGAATTGTTATGGCTGATCAGGTTGCTCATAGGTTGGAGGAACCGGGTCATAAATGCTATTATAATATTGTTGAGATGTTTGGAAGCAGTATATTGAATGCTGATACAACGATAAACAGACAGCGATTAGCACAAATTGTTTTTGAAGATGAAGAAAAAAGAAAAAAATTAAATGCTATTGTTCATCCCGATGTTAAGGAGTATATAACGAAAGAGATGAATGCTGAAAAAGAACGCGGCAAAATCGATTTTTTTATTGTAGAGGCGGCATTATTGATTGAGGATAAATATGACCTGTTATGTGATGAAGTCTGGTATATCTATGCGAAGGAAGAAATAAGAAGGGAACGCTTAAAAAAGTCAAGAGGGTATACAGATGAAAAAATAAATTTTATTTTTAACAGTCAGTTGACAGAAGATGCATTTAGAGATAAATGTGGGGTAGTAATCAATAATAATTTATCAGAATATAATACATATATGCAAATTGATGAAGTATTAAGGGAGGAACATTAGATTGGCAGAAATGATGAAATATCCTCAGCATTTAGTTTTTGGACTTGATATAGGCACGAGAAGTATTGTAGGAACAGTTGGGTATAAAGAAAGAGATAAGTTTAATGTGGTTGCTCAATATGTGAAAGAGCATGATACTCGTGCAATGATGGATGGTCAGATTCATGATATCAGTAAGGTAGGAGATACAATAACCTTTGTAAAGCAAAAGCTGGAGGAACAGATTGGAAGAGAGCTTACAGAAGTCTGTATTGCTGCAGCAGGACGAGTTTTAAGAACAGTTACGGTTACTGCTCACTATGAATTTGCAGAAGAGACAATAGTTACACCGGAGCATATTTATTCACTTGATTTACTGGGTGTAGAGAAAGCACACGATGAGATTAATGCGAATAACGAAACAGATATTAATTTCTATTGTGTCGGATATACTGTAGTGAAATATTATTTAAATAATTACATTATGAGTAATCTGGAAAATCATAAGGCAAATAAGATATCAGCGGAACTGATTGCAACTTTTCTTCCGGAAGAGGTGGTATCGGGATTAAATACTGCGGTTGGTATGGCTGACTTAGAGGTTGCTAATCTTACATTGGAGCCGATTGCAGCTATTAATGTAGCAATTCCACAGATGTATCGTATGTTAAATATAGCATTGGTTGATGTGGGAGCAGGAACTTCTGATATTTCTATTACAAAGGATGGAAGTATTATTGCATATGGAATGATACCACATGCAGGTGATGAGTTGACAGAACTAATTGCCAAGAATTGTCTTATTGATTTCAAGAGTGCTGAAAAAATAAAATTCAATTTAAGCTCAAAAAAGAAAATAATTACATATAAAGATATTATAGGAAATTCTATAAAAATGCCACATAGTGAGCTTCAAGAATTAGTAAATCCAATGATTGAGAATATAACACAGGAAATTGCTAAAAAAATAATAGAATTAAATGGAGGCAAATCGGTAAGCGCAGTTTTTGTTGTTGGCGGCGGAGGTAAAATTAAAGGTTTTGTAGAAAGCCTTTCGAAATATCTGAATTTGCCAAAGGAAAGAGTAGCGTTACGAGGCGAAGAGGTTCTTGGTGATATCAATTTCTTTCAAAAAGAAATAAAAAAAGATCCGTTGTTGGTAACACCGATTGGAATTTGTCTGAATTTTTATGATCAAAAGAATAATTTCATATTTGTTAACTTTAATGGCGAACGAGTTAAATTATATAACAATAATAGGCTTACAATAGTTGATGTTGCAATTCAGACAGGTTTCCCAAATGAAGAGTTATTTCCTAGAAGAGGGAAAGAATTAAATTATAAAATAAATGGAAAAAGCCGAATGGTTCGGGGGGAATTGGGTGAAGCAGCAATTGTAACGTTGAATGGCTTGCCTGTTGGTATTAATACATTGATTGAAGCAAATGATAAGATTAAAATAATGGGCTCTACATTTGGAGAAGATGCTAAAATTACTATTGATAAGATTCCTGAATTTAGTAATACAATTGATATCTTGGTAGAAGATAAAAAAATTAAGTGCCCTCAATATGCAGAAGTGAATGGACAAATAGTGTCGAATTATTATAGTTTACAAAACAATGATGAAGTAGTTATGAGAAATTATTATACTGTGGCACAAATATTAGAGTTTATGGATGTGGAAATTGATTTCAATACAGAAATATTTGTTAATAACAAGCCAGCTGATTTAGATGAAAAGGTGTATGAAAATTTTACAATAAATTGGACTTTTAAAAGCAGTGAAAGTTATGAAAAGGAAAATGTTAATGAAGCAGTTCAAAGTGGGCAAAACCACGAGGAAAACGAAGTATGGAAAGAGGACAAGCTTGAGCAGAACGAAGAAATAGTAAACTTGAATATTACTGTAAATAAAAAAGCAGTTACATTAAAGGGCAAAAATAAATATGTATTTGTAGATATATTTGACTGGATTGATTTTGACTTAAGAAATTCAAAGGGCAGAGAAATCGTGACCTTGCTAAACGGGGAAAAGACAAAATATACGCAGGAGTTACATGCTGCTGATAGAGTGGAGATTTATTGGAAGGAATAGATTAAGGTGAATTCTTCAAAAATTATTAAAATTCATACATATATTGCAAAAATTCGTTTTATATATTGGGTATTATTTGTCCTATATTATGTAGTGAGGGCGGCTGTAAATAATTGTTATCTAGGAGACTTGTTTGACGTAATTTCCAGGGTACTAATTTCAGTGTTAATTATATTGGACTTTGCTTATTCCAGAAAAAATTATAACAATAATTTTCAAATCATTCAGGTGATTCGAACACCTATGGCTATGTGGTCAAGTGTTAATGTAATCATTCATTCGGACAGAATTTATGTCGCTTTACTTTCTATGCTTTTTTTTGTTGCATTGGTCATACAAATTTTATATTTAACAGATATTTTTAGATTTAGGCACAAGCTTATTATGTTTTTTATTATTTTACTTCCAATGTTGATTGCCGATTGTGTCAAAATCATACAAATGAGTCATTGGAGTTTTATCATACATTTGATTCTTTTTAATTTGATTCTATTTACTTACATGCTAGTTATGATAACTTTAATTTCACATATATTTGCTGAAAATAATCTAGAAATGAAAAGATTAAGAAATGAATTATTTATCATGAAACAAAATGTTAAGTTAGATAATTTGGATACTGAGAAGTCTTTAGAAAATGCATATGAGAGGCTAAGTCACGAAAATTCTGAAATGCTTGTTGAAAATCTGATTCAGCAATATATATCTTCCTCTTTAGAAATAAGTAATCTAATGAAGCTAATATCTGAGAGTCTTTCAGAAGCCTTGGTTGTTAACTTATGCAGTATTATTGTAAAGAACGAATATGATGAAAGCTATCAGTATAATAGTCGTGCTATTTGTGAAAGTATAAAAATGGAACATTTTAATTCTCATATTGAGGATGGTAGTTTGATCAAATGCTTTCAAGATTTCAGAGAACCATTTGTAGATAATCAGGTTGATATGAAAAGATATGATTTTTTAGAGGGTATGAATATTAAATCATTGTTGATTTATCCTTTGGTAAATGAAGAAAATTGGCTTGGTATGCTTGTGATCGGTAAAGACACAAATGATTATTTTTTGAATAATATGAGTTTTTTTGAAAGAGTAAGCACACAATTTTCAATTGCATTAATGAATGCAAGAATATATACTAAAATGGAAAACATGGCAATGAAAGACGGTTTGACTGGTATATTTAATAGGACATATATGATACAAAAAATCAATGAATATATATCTGATATCGTTTTGAATAAAGGTTCATTAACTGTAATCTTATTTGACATTGATAAGTTCAAGAAAGTAAATGATACATATGGCCATTTATTTGGTGATGAAGTAATTAGGGTTTGTGCTGATGCGGCCAAAGAAGTTGCAGAGAAAAATCATGGTTTTGCTGCACGCTACGGAGGAGAGGAATTTGTTATAGTTTGTAAAGAAAAATCAATTAATAAGCTGCATCAACTGGCGAATCAGTTACATACCAAAATTAAGGAAACAAAAATAAAATACAGAGGCAGTACTCTTTTTGTGGATATCAGCATTGGCGCAGCGGCATATCCGACGACATGTGATAATCCCGCCGAGCTTCTTGACAGAGCAGATAAGGCCATGTATCATTCTAAGATAAGTGGAAGAGGATGCATTACATTTGACGGAGAGTATGAATAAGGCTATACAAAAGGAGGCAAACATGAATTTATGTAGTATAACAAGCGGAAGCAGTGGTAATTGTATATATGTTGGTTCTTCAAATACTCACCTGATGATAGATGCAGGAATTAGTGGAAAAAGAATCGAAAATGGTCTAAATCAAATAGGCTTAAAAACTGCGGATATGAATGGAATATTAATCACACACGAGCATTCAGACCATATTGGAGGATTGGGTGTGGTTTCCAGAAGATATGGTATTCCAATTTATGCGACCAAAGGAACTATTCGTGAAATAAAAAGTGCAAAATCGTTAGGTGCGATACCAGATGAATTGTTTAGAGAAATTGAAGCAGATAAGGAATTTCAGGTGGATGAGTTGACAGTACATCCGTTTACCGTGTCTCATGATGCAGTGCAGCCGGTTGCTTATCGAATTTCACGCGGTGAGAAATCAATCGCTGTTGCAACAGATTTAGGAAAATATGATGATTATACTATAGACAATTTAAAGGATTTAGATGTATTATTATTAGAAGCGAATCACGATATCAACATGCTGCAAGTCGGATCATATCCGTATTATTTAAAACAGCGTATTTTAGGTGATAAAGGACATCTGTCAAATGAATTGTCTGGCAGATTACTTTGCAGGCTGCTTAGTGATAAGCTAAAAGCAGTGGTTTTAGGACATCTTAGCAAAGAGAACAATTATGAAGAGCTTGCTTACGAAACAGTAAGGCTTGAAATATCAATGGGTGAAACCTCGTATAAGCCAGGTGATTTTTCTATAACCGTAGCAAAAAGAGACTCAGTATCTGAACTCATAGCAATATAGTACAGAGGGATCGGTTAAATTTAACATAGTAATTTATGAATCAACTGTACAGAATGATACAATAACGAAAAAGAGGAGATTAATATGAAAAAGACAATTATAACAGTAGTTGGAAAAGATACCGTAGGTATCATTGCTAAGGTTTGTACCTACCTGGCTGGAAATGACATTAATATCTTAGATATATCACAAACAATCGTACAGGATTATTTTAATATGATGATGATTGTTGATGCAAACAAATCATCCAAATCTTTTGGTGACATGGCTGTTGAACTTGATAAAATTGGAGAGGAAATCGGGGTTAAGATTACTTGCCAGCATGAAGATATTTTTAATAAGATGCACCGAATTTAGCAAAAGTTGGAGGACTTAACTAATATGATTAATATGTTTGAGGTCAATGAGACCAATAAGATGATAGAACAAGAGAATTTGGATGTGAGAACTATTACCCTTGGAATCAGTTTGCTGGATTGCATTGATTCTGATTTAGAAGAATTAAATAGAAAAATATATGAAAAGATAACAACAACTGCCAAGGATTTGGTTAAAGTCGGAAATGAGATTGAAAAAGAATATGGTATTCCCGTTGTAAATAAAAGAATATCAGTTACTCCGATCTCTTTAATTGGTGCTGCTGCCTGTAAAACTATAGACGATTTTGTAACGATAGCGAAAACGCTAGATAAAGCAGCTGTTGAAGTTGGTGTAAATCTACTTGGTGGGTATTCAGCACTTGTTTCAAAAGGAATGACAGCGTCTGATGAATTGTTAATTCGCTCCATTCCAAAGGCATTGGCAACAACAGAAAGAGTTTGCAGTTCTGTGAATCTTGGATCTACAAAGACAGGAATCAATATGGATGCTGTCCGATTGATGGGTGAGATATTGTTGGAAACAGCAGAAATGACAAAAGAAATAGATTCTGTATCATGTATGAAGCTGGTAGTATTTTGTAATGCCCCTGATGATAATCCATTTATGGCAGGTGCATTTCATGGTGTAACAGAAGCAGACGCTATTATTAATGTTGGAGTTAGCGGTCCTGGTGTTGTTAAGACAGCCTTATCAAAGGTTCGTGGTGAAAGTTTTGAAGTGTTATGTGAAACAATTAAGAGAACTGCATTTAAAGTAACGAGAGTAGGTCAATTAGTGGCACAAGAAGCATCCAAACGTTTAAGTGTACCATTTGGAATTGTGGATTTATCTTTGGCGCCAACACCGGCAATAGGTGACAGTGTGGCTGATATTCTATGTGAAATTGGACTGGAATATGCAGGTGCCCCAGGAACTACTGCAGCATTGGCATTATTAAACGATCAGGTTAAAAAAGGCGGTGTGATGGCATCTTCCTATGTAGGGGGATTAAGTGGTGCGTTTATTCCTGTAAGTGAAGATCAAGGAATGATTGATGCAGTATTAGCTGGTGCATTAACTCTGGAAAAATTAGAGGCAATGACATGTGTTTGCTCTGTTGGACTCGACATGATAGCTATTCCGGGGAGCACTAAAGCAACAACAATATCAGGAATTATTGCGGATGAGATGGCGATTGGAATGATCAATCAGAAGACAACTGCTGTTCGAATTATTCCTGTTATTGGAAAAGATGTTGGGGAGACAGTTGAATTTGGTGGGTTATTTGGTTATGCACCTATTATGCCTGTGAATCAGTTCTCATGCGATGCTTTTGTAAATCGTAAAGGACGTATACCAGCGCCAATTCATAGCTTTAAAAATTAAATCGAGTTTTCAAGCATAATTAGTATAAAGAGTTTCTACAGCAATAAGCTGTGGAGGCTCTTAATTCATGACATGAGGATAAGATTTATTAATTCAGCCTATAGAGCCTGCTATGGAACTAAGGATGGAAAATTTTAAAGAAAGGATAAATGCAAACACATAATTGAAACCCTCTGAGTTTGCGCCTCAACTAATATGTACATATATTGCTTGAGACTAGGTATTAAATTATGAAAACAAGGGATATTGTATCCTGTGGAATGTTAATAGGTGTTGCAATGCTTGCCGGGTATATTGAACAAACGTTTCCAATTAATATGGCAGTACCGGGTATTAAATTGGGACTTGCCAATTCGGCTACAATAATAGCTTTATCTGTTTTGGGAAAAAAGGAAGCAATTTTAATTACTGAGTTGAGAATTATTTTAACTACATTTATGTTTGGCAAATTATTTGCTATGATTTTTAGTATTACAGGCTCGGTACTGAGTCTTCTTGTAATGTTATTATTAAAGAAAACAAATAAATTTTCTAATGTTGGAATCAGTGTATCAGGCGCAGTTATGCATAATGTGGGTCAAATTATTGCGGCGGCTTTACTACTGCATACAAAAGCGATAATATATTATTTACCTGTTTTGTTTCTTTCGGGAATTATTGCGGGAATCATAATTGGGATAATCAGCCAGATAATTATAGACAGAGTGAATGTATTTCAAAATAGGAGTTCAGAGTGAAAAGAAAGTTAAATAATTTTACATTTAAAATATTACTAATAGGTGTAATTACATGGATTGGCTTAACAGGTTGTTCAGCAAAGAATTCAGATGCGTATACGAGTGTAGACTTTGCCATGGGAACGGTTATTAATCAGACTATTTATGCAGATTCTGATGATACCCAAGAGGTATTAAATCTGATAGTTGATATTGAAGATAATATGTTATCATGGAGAATTCAATCATCAGAAATAGCAAAAATCAATGCAATGGCTGGAGTGGGAGCAGTAAATGTATCAGATGATGTGAGAGCAGATTTACTTACTGCAATTGATGTTGGCAATCATAGTGACGGAGCCTTAGATATTACAATAGGAAAAATATCAAGATTATGGGATATTGAAGGGGATAATCCCAAGGTTCCACGCGATGAGGAAATCCAAGCACTTCTAAAGGATGTAGATTTTAATAAGTTAATCGTATCAGATGAAGGTGTTTCGTTACCTGCTAATTCAAGTATTGATCTTGGTGCAATTGGTAAAGGAATTGCATGTGATAAAATCAAACAATACTTTGATCAAAAGGGGAATGTAGATGGGGCAGTTATTTCAGTAGGTGGAAGTATTCTTGTCTATAAAAGCAAGCCGGATTCTTCAAATTGGAAAGTAGGTATTACAGATCCAAGAGGAGAACAGCAAGACGTTTTTGCTGCTTTATCATTTCATGATGCTTGCTTCGTTTCGACTTCAGGCGATTATGAAAAATATTTTATACAGGATGGAAAACGCTATCATCATATTTTAGACCCTAAAACAGGTTATCCAAGTGAGAGTGGTTTGATTTCAGTAACTATTGTAAGTGATTCTGGTGTTCTAAGTGATGCATTATCGACGGCATGCTTTATATTAGGATATGACAAAAGTTTGCCGTTACTGGAGTATTACGATGCCGAGGCTATATTTGTTGATTCCGATAAAAATGTCATGGTAAGTCAAAAATTAAAGGATAGTATTACAATTTTAAAAGATGATTATAAAATAATAGAATAAACAAGCAGCGTTCAATTTAAATGCGCTGATTGCTTTATTCAAAGATAACAATTTGTTGTTGAAATTCATTTGGAATGCTAAAGTCAAATTTATCAATGACAATGGTATTATAAATATCAGACGCTAAAATGTCTTGTTCCAACATAAGAAGTCCTAACTGTGTTAAGTGATTTTTGGCATCAGCCAGCTTGCTGATAATTGGGATACCAGAGTTTGCTTTGATGGCAGTCAGTAAGGGGGTAGAGGATTTCCTAAACCCAAGGATTCGTATATATAGAGCATAGTTATGCTCTATAAATTGGTGAATCGTATCTGCTTCTAGGTTTAATAGAATGTGAATCAGACTGCGATTGATTCTTGTAAAAGTGTATTGTTTACTTTTTAATAAGTTGGCAAAGTCCTCATAATTTTTAAATTGAGAAAGCATTCTTGTAATGGTATTTGCAAGAGATTCGGAAACGTCCCAATATGCCTGAAAAGGTTTTGAATTTTGAAGGAGCAGGCGATACTTTAATAAAGAAGAAAAGTCATTTGGATATATTGGAAAAGTTCTGTTATATGCCTCAGATAAAATGTCAAAAACATAAGAGGGTACCTGTTCCCTAAAGCTATTTAAGCCACTTGTTTGAAAGGCTGTGCGAATGGCTGTAGCGGAGCATATCTTGTCTTTAATTAAACTATCATGATAGCCGGATACGACTCGTTTAATAGCCAGAGGAATAATTTTACTATTTTGCTTAATCAGCGCTTTGATATATTCAATTGCCAGAATATTGTTAGGTTCCGATAAAATGGGCTCAAGCTCTTCTTTTGTCATTGTCGTATCGGCCATGTAATCAAGAAGTGCTTTTTTTCTTCCTATAGGAAAGGAAAGCCCCTCTTTTAGATATTTTTTCAGCAACTCCTTAAAGGTCAATGGCTCATCGGCTAGGATGAAAGCAATCTTTTTTAGAATTTCAGTATCACCACATTCACTGCCAAAGCATAAATAATCAATGCATCCCATTTGGCTAAGCAAAGCGACCGATCCTGATGCAAAGAATTCTGCACTTGACGTGGAATAAGCACAGGGCAGTTCAATGACTAGATCTGCCCCACTGGCTAATGCCATACGAGTACGGCTGTATTTATCAATAATGGCAGGAGTACCACGCTGTAGAAAATTGCCACTCATAACAACAACTACATAGTCGGCATCTGTTAATTTTTTGGCAGTTTTAATATGATATAAGTGCCCATTGTGAAAGGGATTGTATTCTGTAATAAGACCCACTATTTTCATGCTATAGGGAATCCTCTCTTTCTAAAAATATATTTGCATATACTATAACACATGAGTAGCGCAAGTCAAGGAAATTAATATGGTTGACAGGAATATAAATTAAAGCAAATTGTATTTTATTTAAAAATCATGTGAAACTTATGTTAAATAAATTGAGAAAGTATGTTGTTATAGTGCAAAAAGAGTTATAATAAAAAGGAATAAATTGTTAGAGTTAGAGAGGAATTTCAAATGAATATATTGTTTTTTTTGATACCTAAAAGTGATACGGCTTACATATATAGTGATTTTACAGTAAGGCAAGCACTGGAAAAGATGAAGCACTATGGATATACGGCAATTCCTATGATAGACAGAGATGGAAAATATAAAGGTACTGTTACAGAGGGAGATTTCTTATGGACTTTGGCTAATGATTTGAACAAAATAAGTGATTTAGAGCATATATCCATACTTGATATTAAGCGAAGGGTAAATAATAAGCCGGTTAATATTGATGCAAATATTGAGGATTTGATGGACATGTCATTGTATCAGAATTTTATACCGGTTATAGATGATCAAGAGGTTTTTATAGGTTTGGTTACAAGAAAGGATATTATACAATATTTATCAAAGCAATGTTTTCAAAAGTAAGATCTGGTAAAAAAGATTGTTAAAATTTTAATTAAATGTTCTAAAAAAAATACTTCTTGTATACAATAAACATTAGTAGTATAATGAAATTAAGCGTGATAAAGACATAATTTGAGGTAATAAATAGATATTTTCTATTTTTAAGGCGAATTATGCTTTTTTACTGAGAATAGTAATACACACTGGTGAATAAACCTCGATGAATGAGGAAAAAATAATAAGATACACATGAAAGGAGTCTTACCACAATGGGATTTATTGACACTATTAAGGAACGTGCAAAAGTAGACAAGCAAACGATTGTGTTGCCGGAAACTGAGGATCGCAGAACTTATGAGGCGGTGGCTGCCATATTAAAAGAAGGGATAGCCAATGTAGTTTTAGTTGGCAGCAAGGATGCTGTTGAAGAAGGAAGTAAAGGATTAGATATATCAGGAGCAGTTATTGTTGATCCAGCTACTTCTGAAAAAACATCTACATACATTGATAAACTGGTAGAATTAAGACAGAGTAAAGGAATGACACAGGAACAGGCTAGAGAAATATTGTTATCGAATTATTTATACTACGGTGTAATGATGGTTAAATTAGGTGATGCAGATGGAATGGTATCAGGTGCGTGCCATTCAACAGCAGACACCTTAAGACCATGTTTACAGATTCTTAAGACGAAGCCAGGTACCAAATTAGTTTCTGCATTCTTTTTAATGGTTGTTCCAGATTGTGAGTTTGGTGCAAATGGAACCTTTATTTTTGGAGATGCAGGTCTAGAGCAGAATCCTGACCCAGAGAAATTAGCAGCAATAGCAGCTTCTTCAGCAGAATCATTTAAGTTATTGGTACAAGAAGAACCGATTGTTGCGATGCTTTCCCATTCTACAAAAGGAAGTGCAAAGCATGCTGATGTTGACAAGGTAGTTGAAGCAACTAAAATTGCAAAGGAACTGTATCCGAATATTGAGATTGATGGAGAATTACAGTTAGATGCTGCAATTGTTCCAAGTGTTGGTCAGTCTAAGGCACCGGGAAGCAAGGTAGCCGGGCGTGCCAATGTATTAGTATTCCCTGATTTGGATGCAGGAAATATCGGTTATAAATTAGTTCAAAGATTAGCTAAGGCAGAGGCTTATGGACCAGTTACACAAGGAATTGCTAAGCCGGTAAATGATTTATCTAGAGGTTGTAATGCAGATGATATCGTGGGTGTAGTAGCAATTACAGCAGTGCAGGCACAGGCAAATTAGTCAATTAAACATAAGGAGGAAATTCAAATGAATATTTTAGTAATAAATTGTGGAAGCTCATCACTTAAGTTTCAATTAATTAACTCTGACACAGAGGCTGTATTAGCAAAGGGACTTTGCGAGAGAATTGGTATTGATGGAAGATTAGTATATCAGCCAGCAGGCAAAGAAAAAGAAATAACAGAGGCAGCAATGCCTACACATAAAGAGGCCATTCAAATGGTACTTGATGCATTAATGAATGCCAAAACAGGTGTGATTAAGAGCTTAGATGAGGTTGGTGCAGTTGGTCATAGAGTGGTACATGGTGGAGAAAAATTTGCAAGCTCAACTGTAATTACAGCAGAAGTTATGAAAGCAGTAGAAGAATGCAATGATTTAGCACCACTTCACAATCCAGCAAACATTATTGGTATCGAAGCTTGTAAAGCTTTAATGCCAAATACGCCAATGGTAGCTGTTTTTGATACTGCATTCCATCAGACAATGCCTGAGGAAGCATATATTTACGGAATACCGTACAAATATTATGAGCAATATAAGGTGAGAAGATATGGATTCCACGGTACCAGCCATAGCTTTGTATCTAAGAGAACAGCAGAGTATTTAGGAAAACCGCTTGAATCTTTAAAGACTATTGTATGCCATTTAGGTAACGGTTCAAGTATCTGTGCAGTAAATGGCGGTAAATCCGTTGATACTTCTATGGGGCTGACTCCTCTTGAAGGTGTTATGATGGGAACCCGTTCAGGTAATATTGACCCAGCTATCATGGAATTTATTGCTAAAAAGGAAAATCTGGACATTGATGCAATTATGAATATTTTAAATAAGGAATCAGGAGTTTATGGAGTTTCTGGACTTTCCAGTGATTTCAGAGATCTTGAGAATGCAGCGGAAGAAGGAAATGCAAAAGCTAAATTAGCAAGAGAAGCTTTCTGCTATCAGGTAGCAAAAATAGTTGGAGGATATGCAGCAGCTATGAATGGTGTAGATGCAATTGTATTTACAGCAGGAGTGGGTGAAAACGATGGTATCGTTAGAAAAGAAGTTTGTAAATATCTTGGTTATTTAGGTGTACAATACGATGAAGCTTCATCATCAGTAAGAGGTAAGGAAGCAACACTTTCCACTTCTGATTCTAAGGTTAAGGTTTTATTGATTCCAACGAATGAAGAACTTGCAATTGCAAGAGAGACATTATTATTAGTTACAAAATAAAGTATCAGGGCTTGTGTGTTTTAAATAGCTAAATATGTAAATGGTATTTGAATATGCACAGAGCGAATTTTATTTTGTAGTAAGAATATATTTCGATAGTATAGAAAATTTAAGCTCACGAATAATTGTGAGCTTAAATTTATAAAAGATGTTGACAAAGCAACACAAGGTAGGTATAATAATACAAGTGTGTATAGGAGACTATTATGCTAATAAAATTGACAGACGTTTTAGCCTATGAAGATAAAGTAATACAGACGAAAGCGCCATTAGAAATGGATTTTTTTGATATTAAATCAGGTAAATTTGAAATTGTATTTAAAAGTGATGTAAATTTGCTCCTTACGAATGTAGGAAATAAAAACATTACGATTGAAGCAAAAGCAGATTTAACTGTTTCCATTCCTTGTGACCGCTGCTTAGAGCCTGTTAAAACGAAATTTCATATTGATGTCACTAAAGATGTAAATCTGGGCTTAATTGAAGAAAATAGGGAAAATGAGCTGGATGAAAAAGATTATATTATGGGATATGATCTTGACGTAGATAAATTGATTTACGCTGAGATTTTAATTAACTGGCCTATGAAAGTTCTTTGTAAAGATTCTTGCAAGGGAATATGTAATAGGTGTGGTGCAAATCTCAATCTTGGGGAATGCGGCTGTGATCGGGCAGAGTTAGATCCAAGAATGGCAGTTATCCGTGATATATTTAACAATTCTAAGCAATAGTTCAATATTATTGAATTGGAATCATTCAATAATACTTTTGAAACTTATTGAATAATAAGGAGGTGTGACCATGTCTATCTGTCCAAAGAATAAATCTTCTAAATCGAGAAGAGATAAAAGAAGAGCTAATTGGAAAATGAGTGCTCCAAATTTAGTAAAATGCAGCAAGTGCGGTGCTTTAATGATGCCTCATAGAGTTTGTAAGGCTTGCGGATCTTACAACAAAAAAGAAATTATTTCAGTTGATTAGTTAGCTAAAAGCTAGTAAAGACAAGGGTTTGAAACAATATCATCCCTTGTTTTTTGTTATAAAATCTAATTTTACCTATTTGTAACATCAATTTATTTCTTTAACAATATCAGCACAATCTAGCTTAACCATTTCAAGTAAATTAGCACTGACACGTAAAATATGGTACGACAAATCAAAAGGTAAGAGATTATCTGAGTGTAGTAAAGGGAACAATGATCTTGATAATTCTATCAGGGTTATTTTTTTGTAATTTTCGTATTCCACTTTTATTTTTTGAATATGTATGATAAGATAAAAAATGTTTATCAATATAGTCAATAAAAGTTATATATAGATAGTTTACCATTTGTAATCTATTCTTCAATTACAAAGTTTCTATAGAAAAAAATAAGTTATAAAGGAGGAAGAAAATACATTATGAATGCAGATTTCGATACGATTGCGTCTTATTATGATGCAATGTATATTGATGAAGAAGAATACAAAAAAGAGGCTGAAAAAATTATATCTATTTCTAAAGAATTTAATATATCCGGAAATAATAAGCTTTTGGATATGGGATGCGGAACAGGAGAACAGACTAAAAATTTATCAAGTAATTTTGAAATAGAAGGAATGGACTTAAGTGAGGCTATGCTAAAAAAGGCAATTCAGAAAATGCCAAATTGTAAGTTCTACAAAAAAAATATGTTTGATTTTGAGTTGGATGAAACATATGGTGTTGCAGTAAATCTTTTTGGCAGTATTGGATTTGCTAATGATTATAATGAATTAGTCAATGGTTTAAGATGTACTTTTAGATGCTTGGTAAATGGGGGGATTTTAATATTAACACCTTGGGATACGCAGGAAACTTTTGAGGAAAATATTTATCATGGATCAGGAGAGACTGAAACTATTAAATTTTGCTATATGGAGTCTGTAAAAAGAATAAGTAATAAAAAGGTAGATGTAGATATGTATCATCTGATTAGCAATCATGGCAAAATTGATCAATATAAAAGTAAGCAGCAAATTACATTATTCACAGAAAAAGAATATTTATCTGCAATCAAAAAGGCTGGCTTTCATATGGTAAAAAGATTATCAAAGATAGATTTTCGTATGGGAGCTTTTATATGCAGAAAATAGTAGAGGAGAAAATATCATGATAGATACAATTAACGAATGCAGCAACAATAATGCATTGGCAAAAGAATTTACAGTTTATCAATTATTAAAATTTGCATTTCCTACTATCTTAATGATGATTTTTATGGGATTATATACTATTGTTGATACTATATTTGTAGCGCGATTTATTAATACGGACGCATTATCTGCGATGAATATTATTTGTCCGTTGAATAATTTTATTGTAGGTCTGGGGACTATGTTAGCGACAGGAGGGAGTGCTATTGTAGCCTGTAAAATGGGAGCAGGAGAAGATAGAAGGTCAAGACAGGACTTTACACTAATTATATTAGTGGGTTTCGTAATTGGTTGTATGATTGCTGTTGTAGGACTGATTTTTTTACGTTCTATTATATTCGCTCTTGGAGCAAGTTCATCTTTATATCCATATTGTAGAGACTATTTATATATACTATTGCTTTTTACACCTGCAAGTATGCTGCAAGTATTATTTCAAAATCTAATTGTTACAGCCGGAAAACCAAGTCTGGGTATGTTCTTATCCATTAGTGCAGGAGTTGCAAATATAATTTTAGATTATTTGTTTATTGTATTGCTTCATTGGGGCATGAAAGGTGCAGCGCTGGGAACTGGTATTGGTTATCTGATTCCATCCATTATTGGCTTTGCATTTTTTATAATTAACAGAGGTACTTTATATTTTAATAAACCAATTGTGGATTTTAAGGTAATAGCAAAAAGCTGCTTAAATGGTTCGTCAGAAATGGTAAGTCAATTAGCTGCAGCTATTACAACATTTTTGTTTAATATTACAATGATGAAATTAGCAGGAGAAGACGGAGTTGCAGCTATTACAATAATGATTTACACTCAGTTTTTTGCATCTACTTTGTATATTGGCTTTTCAATGGGAGTCGCACCAGTAGTAAGCTATAATTTTGGAAGTAATAATTCACAAAATCTTAAAAAAATCATAACAATATGTTTGCGGTTTATCATTTGTACATCCATTTTAATATGTGCATTACTATTTATATTTGCACCAAATCTGGCAGAGGTATTTTCTCCTTCACATACATCTGTGTATAAGATTACGAAAGAGGGATTTTTAGTATTTCCACTTAGCTTTTTGTTTAGTGGAATTAATATTTTTATTTCCTCTATGTTTACAGCGTTATCTAATGGAAAAATATCTGCAATTATTTCGTTTTTGAGAACATTTGGATTTATAACAATAGGTATTATCATTTTAGCAAAGCTATTTGGAATAATTGGTGTATGGTTAGCTGTTCCAATAGCAGAGTTTTCAACAATATTTATTTCCGTTTTTTTTATTATTAAATATAAAAAAATATATCATTATATTTAGTAGGCATTCAGAACCAACATATCACTATGTGATTTTGTTGGTTTTTTTTGTCCAGCATGGGCAATCATTCGTATGATAAAAGTCATAATAGGTCGAACTAAGATATGCAAAATTGAAATGAGTCGAAACAAAACGTAAGATGCGATAATAATTTCTTGAAAATAAAGATGAATGTTGTTATAATTTGTCTATATAAATAAACATTAAAACGGCTTGAATGCTGCGTTTTTCTGCTTATTTTGATTTGTATTTATGAAAAAGGAAGGGGCTTTTATGTATAAAAGGATGAAATTTCTTGAAGAAGGAAGAACAAAAGAAAAGCTTACGCCATATATGAATCCACCAAAAAATTATATTAATTCTGAAGAAAAGAGTGTATTTTTGGGTTATCCTCAAACAATACCGAATCCAATAGCATTGGAAACGTATAAAAATTATTTGGAATATAATGAAAATCATGTAGGTGTTTTTTCTAATGTATTTACCCAATTAGACCAAACAAGAAAAATGGAAAAAGAATTGATTGAGATGCTAGGGGACTTATATGGCGATGATACTGTGGATGGATATGTGACTTCTGGAGGAACAGAAGGAAATATAATGGGTACTTGGATTGGAAAAGAATTATTGGGAAAGGATTGCTGTGTCATTAAGTCCTATTTAACCCATCAGTCAATTGATAAAGCATGTTGCTTATGTAGTTTATCCAATGTAATAACAATTTCTTATACAGACGAATATGTAATGGATTTAGCCGAACTGGAATCAATCATTAATAGCCAAATTAACCTAGGTGTTAAAAGCTTTATAATTGTTGCAACAATGGGATATACCATGACTGGAAGTAAAGATAATATAGAAAAGATAGATATGCTAATTCAACATTATGAAATGGAAAATAGTATTAAGTTTTATTTTCATATAGATGCTGCAATAGGTGGACTGGTGTTTCCTTTTTTACATGAAAATGAGGGTATATTCAAATACAAAAGTGTGAAATCGTTAACGGTTGATCCACACAAAATGGGGTATGTTCCATTTTCAGCAGGTATATTTATTTGTAGAAAATCATTACAAGAGAGTATTGCTATTCCAATTAAGTATGCTAAAACGGTTTATGATAAGACACTGATTAGTTCAAGAAACGGAGCCGCCGCCGCCACATGTTGGGTTATGTTTCAGTATCTAGGAAAAGAAGGATTTAAGCGTGAATTAAATAAATTAATCATTTTAAAGGAATATCTGGTAAAACAATTATTAAGCAAAAACCTCATAGAAGTAATATCGGACCAAGGAACCAACATGGTATGCATTCATTTTAATTGTATACAAGATGGAATATTATCTGATCAATTAGAAAAAAAATATATTCTGGATGGTTTTATACTTAAATACAGAGGACAAGATTACTACTGCTACAAAATATATATTATGCCCCATGTCACAAAGGAAAGTTTAGACTATTTTATTGAGGATATTGTACGTATAAGCCAAGTAAACAGAAAGGATAACTAGGATGAAAACTATGTTGACGGTTCCATGTCAATGGAATTTAGAAAGTATAAAAAGAATAGTTGGATTGAGACAAAGTAATGGTATTCATATTGGAGAAATGTATGGAGCGTTATCAAACGGGATTACGCCTCAGGGACGGTCTTTAGCAATCGCTCATAATACAACAAAAGAAAATGCTTTGCAAATCAAGAGAATTTTAGATGAACATAATATTTCTTTTGCTTATCTTATTAATACACCTATTGAAATAGAATCATGCAGGTTTTTGGATGAGGAGCTGGAATGGATTATTAATGAGTTTAAGGCAGATTCCTTAACGATATCTTCCAAAGAACTGATGCAATATATAAGAAAGAGATATCCCGATATTAGAATTAACGTTTCAACAATTGCAGGAATAAAAACAATAGAGGATGTAAAATCTTATTTATCAATATCCCCGGCTAAAATCATTGCACACCACGACTTAAATAGAAATTTTAAGGATTTGAGAAAGGTTTTAGATTATGTAAAAAATAATAATATGCAATTAGAACTTATGGTGAATGAAAGCTGCTTGAGAAGATGCCCATATAGAGAGCAGCATTATAACGAATTGGGAATGGGGAATGATGATAGAAAGTTTCATGAAAAATGTAATTTAATCAAAATACAAAATCCTTATCAGCTTCTAATGGCAAATTTTATTAGACCCGAAGATTTGTATGTATACGAAAGCTTAGGCGTTAATCTTTTCAAAATTACAGGACGTTCTAAGCCAATAGCCTGGATGGAAGAAGTAGTTCAAACTTATCTTAACAGAGAATTTAAAGAAAATTTAATGCGTTTGTTAGGTATTGATCCTTTACTAAAAGCAGAAGATTGGATATTCATATCAAATAACAGTTTAGATGGGTTTTTGCAGCATTATTCTGATTGCGATAATTTACAACAGGAAATCAAATATTGTGAAGATTGGATTATAAAATTGTATCATAATAAACAATTTTATATAGATAGAGAAATGAATTGTCAAGAGAAAAATGGAAGATTAATATTTGAACCAGTAAACGGAATTTACTAAACGGGATATGGAGGAAAAATGGAAATTAAAAATTTTGATTATTTTAAAGTAGGAACGGTGTTTAATCCAATTATATGTAGAAATCCTGTTAAATTGCAAGGACAAAAAATATCAATTGATTATCCCATGAGATTAAATGCAATGGCAATAGACCCTAGCAAGATTGTAGAAAATAATAATATGAAATATACTCCAGGAGAGGTTGTTTTTTCTACTCAAATATTTGCAGAAATTGAAATAGGTATCATATCTGATGAAAAGATAGTTGTAAATGAGGAAATAAAAGATAGAGAAACTGTTATTAGACATGCATGTTTAATTATGAAGAAAGCACTGGGATATGAGGGCGGTTTTCAAGTTAATATTAAAAACTACAATAATTTAAAGCATTGTGGATTAGGTTCAACCGGATGCTTGCAAGCAGGAACCGCCGCCGCAATTAATCATTTGTTTGGCTGCCCGATTGAGGCTGACATATTAATAAGGTATTTGGCTCAAAATTATGGGGAGGAAATAGATCATGATTCTTTTAATTTAAATCCCGTTCAGTGTATTGGAGGCTCTGCCGCTTCGGGTCTGCATACCGGCGGATTATTAGTATTGGCAGGTGAAAGTACCGTAATCTTATCGGTTGATATCAAGGAGGACTATGATGTTATTATAGGAATTCCGGACAACTATGTATTTATAGATTCGAAATGTCAATTTGACGATGAAAAAGAGAACTTAGATAAGTTTATGGACTGCGGAACGAAATATAAAAATGAAATTGCCTTTAATATGTTACATTATTTTCTACCCTCCGCAATTAATGGAAATCTAGAAGTGGTAGGGGATGTCATTTACGATTATAGATATAATATGGGTAGTATACAAAATTGCTCCTATACATACAACGGTATGGTCAGCTTAATGGATGAATTATCCTTTCTTAAAACAGAAAAATATGTAGATGTCCTATCAATTTCATCTGTAGGACCGGCAGTATTTGCAATAACTAAAAATTCAGCCAAGTGTTTGGAAGCTTTTAAAGAAAAAGATATGAAAATTATAAAAACGAAGATCAATAATGGCATTTACAAAGTTAATTACATGAAATAGCGGAGAAAAAATATGAATTATTTAAGTCTGTATGAAAAATATCGCAATAATGAGGAATTTAGTGATTATTCATTAAGCTACAATAAGGACAATATGATATTTAATTTAATAAATGACTTATCTCCAAATGAAGTGTTTCAATATTTAAATAAGTATCCCGATGAAAATTATGAGGAAATAAAAAAAATTTTAAGTGAGGAATATTCAAATGAGAACTTTTTGGTTGGAGCAGGTTCTGAGGATATCATATGGAAGATTAATAATTTCCTACTAAAAAATCTAAAAGTAGGCGTTGTAGTACCAAATTTTTATCGAATATATGAAACATTAGATAATGTTGAATTTTTATTTCTGCCTATCAGTATAGAGGAATTATTATTAGATATTGAAAAATTAGAACAACAAATAAGATATAAAAAGTGTCAGGCGGTTTGGATATCCAATCCTAATCCTATTACCGGAAAAGGGTTCTTAATGCAACAATTAAAGACATTAGTGGAAAAAATGTCAGACATACTTTTTATAGTAGATGAAGCTTCCATGGATTCAGTGAGTGATATAAAGAGCTATTCTCTTTTGGAAAATGGAATCAGTTATCCTAATCTTATTATTCTTAGAACATTTTCAAAATATTATGGCTTTCCGGGTATCAGACTTGGTTATGCTGCAATGGACGAGAAATTCAAGCGAATAATAGAGGATCAAGAGTCAGTATTTCCAGTTAGCAATTATTCTGTTCTATTAGCAAAAAAGCTTATATTAAAGAAAAGTCTCTTTAAGAATATGGAGAAAAAAATAGATGATCACAAAATGCAGCTAACAAAGCTTGTTTCAAATAATACTGATTTTTATGTTTGCAATTCCTTAAGTAATACCTTAATTATAGGATATAACAATAATAGTATAAGTATATGGGATTTGCTGGTGAAAGAAAATATACTAAGCTTTTCGGTAAAAGAAGAAAAGGGATTGGAATTTGCAAATGCAGTAAGAATTACAATTCATAGTGATGAGGATAGTTTTGTTCAATTATATAAAGCGGTGGAAAGAATGTTAGGAAATATAAATATATGAAAGAAAAAAACAAGAAAGGAAATTATTTATTCATTAGTGATTTAGACGGTACTTTACTCAATAAAAACCATGAACTGGAGCCGGAAGCTGTCAAAAGTCTAAATGATATGATGAAAAAAGGACTCAAGTTTACGTATATAACTTCCAGAGATCATAGAAGCTCAAGGGAAATTATGAAGCATATTGAATTTACGCTCCCGGTGGCAATATGTGGCGGAGCTGCCATAGTGGATTTTAGAACAGGACGAATAATAAGGGATTGGAACATCAATTATGAAGTGGTAAGAATTGTCATATCTTTTTTGCAATTATACAATTTTGAGGTTTCACTAGTTACAAATGAAAAGGGAAAAGTTAATCATTATAAGATTGCTGGAAGCTCTGATATAGTCAAAATAGACAAGCTTAAATCTGAAAGAATAATTTCGATTGCTTTTAAAGATAAACCAGAAAGAATAAAAAATGTATATGAAAGCTTTATGAAACAAAATGGTAAGATGATGAAAGCATCTGTATTTCAAGATGCCGATAATACATCAGGGGCAATAATAGAAATTATATCTTCTCATGCTTCTAAAGGCTTAGCTGCTGAAAAAATAGTTAATATGTATCAAGAATTAAAAGAGCATAGGGTGGTTGCATTTGGCAATGATATGAATGATTTTGACTTATTAAAGTATGCAAAGATTGGCGTGGGAGTAGGAAATTTACCAAAAGAATTACAAAGGTATGCAGATATTCAATTAGAATATTCTCAAGGATTATCCGTAATCAAATTGATAGAAAACTATTTTTATGAAAGATAAAAGGAAAGGAAGTAAATTGAAGAAAGTAAGTGAAGAAAAAGCAAACGATTATTGGAATAGCAGCAAAATTGTAAGTGAATTTGCAAATGCAGGTATTCCGTTATACTGGAAAGATTATTTTACTTGTGTTGTTGAACCCCAAAATGATACAGTTTTAGATTTGGGATGTGGTGGAGGCAGAAACACGTATATGCTTGCATCACTTGGATTTCAGGTGTTAGCATGTGATTTACATGAAAATATGTTGGAAGCAGCGCGAAAAAAGATTGAATTACTGGAATTAAATGAAACAGAAAAAGTCAGCTTTAAAATAGCTAATATGTTAAGTCTTCCTTATGAAAATGAAAGTATAGATTATGTTTTGGCAAATGGAATCTATCATAATACATCATCTGTTGAAGAATTTATTACAGCAATTAGAGAAACATCACGAATATTAAAGAGAGGAGGACATCTATGCATGAATGTTTTTACCGATGCTTTCGTAGAAAAAGATTTGATTAAGAAAAGCGAAGATTATCTATACGAAACACCGGATCAATTGGATATGATTTTATTGCCAGAACATAAAATATTAGATATTTTAAAGGATAATTATTTGTTGCCAGAAGGTAATACATTTTCATACCAAACAAAAATTAATATTGGAAATAGGAGTGTCTTAAGGGGAATTTTCATAAAAAATAACTTGTGAGCAAAACACTGTATATAAGGTGTGCTAAATATTAAAATCAAACGAAAGGAGTAGTTTTTATGATGTCATTATATTAGATGTCATATGAACGAAAAGTTATATGAGCTTAAAGGTATGTGTAATTTGTAATTTAAATTGTAGCCGCAGAGAAATGGATATGGCTAAATTAAAAGTTTATTTGAGAGCCAATGGTTATGAGTTAACAAATAAAAAAGAAGAAAGTGATTATATTGTAGTTACGAGCTGTGGTTTTATTAATGAAACTGCGAAGATGGCATTAGATGAGATTGAGAGTGCAAAAAAAATATCAGCGGAAATAATTGTAACAGGATGTGTACCAGACACGGATGTGGATAAATTGAAATCTATATTTACAGGTACCGTTATTAGAAACACTGAATTGGAAAAATTCGATGACATATTCGGTAAATTCCATAAACTTTCTGATATTCAAGAAGTACATGATATGACTTGGGGGGACAAATACTTTTGTGTTGAGGTATCACGAGGATGTCCGGAAAATTGCTCATATTGTGCAACAAAATGGGCAGTAGGCAAATTACATAGTAAAACAGTAGAAGAGTGTGTGACAGAGGTGGAAGCATTTAATGAAAGTGATGCTGATAAAGTAGTCATTAATGGAGATAACGTGGGTGCTTATGGTTTGGATATTAAAGAGAGCTTTGCGACCCTACTCACCGCTCTTCCGTTTAAAGAAAATTCTTATAGTGCACTTATTGATTCCTTACATCCTAAATGGCTGTTAAAATATTACGATAGTATACTGGAAGCAGCAAAAAAGAATAAACTAGGAATGATAGTTTCAGCTATTCAGGCTGGAAGTGAGAGAATTATAGACTTAATGAACCGAAAAGTCGATGTGCATCAATTAAAGGAAGCTTATATTGAAATTAAAAAGTATAGTCCTGATATTATTCTGGGAACAGAGGTTATAGTTGGATTTCCAACCGAAACGGAGTCAGAATTTATGGAAAGCGTTGCATTTATTCTGGATACAAAATTTGATTGGGGGCACATCTTTGCATTTTCTCCTAAAGATGGGACAAAGGCAGCAGCTATGAGCGGTCAGATAGAACAACAGGAAAAAATGAGAAGAATTGATTTTTTCATAAGTCAGTTAGGAGAGAATGGATACGTAGTACATAAAGAAGAAAAATCGCAAGCGGTTATTTTTTGTAAAAAAGAAGTCTGTTTAAGAGCAAATACGAATGATAATGTTTATTGGCAACATTGCTTGGATACAATTTGTCCAGATAGAAGCAAGCAGAGCAAATATTTAGAAACCATAAATTCAGGAGTATAATAATGGAGAAGAATAAATATGTTTGTTTGATTCAGCCACATACATCATTTAAGCTGGCAAAAATACAGCCGGCGCTGTTCGATCAGTTTGACAGTATTGGCTTATTAGCCTTAGCTTCTTATCTTAAAAGTAAGGGTTATATTGTAGAAGTCTTACATTTAGCAAAAGCATTAAGAAACGGTTATACGGTAGAACAGGTTATAAATAAGATCAAAGAAAGAAAGCCTGTCTTGTTTGGAATTGGGAATATGTGGGTTCATCAGAGCGTAGGAATGTTAGAAACTGCGAAATTAATAAGAAATATATATGGAGATATTCCTATTGTTATTGGTGGACAGCATGCCAGCTTTTTTGCACAGGATATTGTTAGAGGTTATTTTGATATAATTGATGGAGTAATTGTGGGTGAAGGAGAAGAGACTCTTCATGAATTGGTGAGGTCAGTAGAGAATACCGGTAAGTTGGATAGGGATATAGCCGGATATATGACTTATGATCAGGACATGAATCAAGTCTCGTTTAAGCCAAGAGAAGTCAAACTAAAACTCGATGATCTTCCTTTTATGTCACATTCCGTTGTATGGCCGAAAATAAAGCCTGCAAAGGGTGATATTATACCGTTTGCTGCGGCTTTGGATACGGTTAGAGGAGGATGTCCTCAGCAGTGTGCATATTGCTTAGAAGCAGATGATATTGGGCGTTTGGGCAGAAGAAAACGTGACTTTCATTCTCCTGAATATTTAGTAGAGCAATTAAAAATATATTTAAAAGAAGGCAAAACAAATATTTTGATACAAGATTCCTTTTATGCAAATGGGAATAAACCGATAGAAAAATATGTGGAATTAGTTAAAAAGAATAATTTGAAAATGGATGCTATGCATTTTTTTATTGAGCCAGGCTATGTCAACTCAGATATTTTTGAAGTGTTAGAATCCTTTCCGGCTAAAAAAGTTGCAGTTGACTATGGCATTGAAACAGGTTCTGAAAAAGTTGCTAAAAATATGAACCGTTATCATAACATGGATAAAATATATTCAGATGTAGAAATATTAGGAAAAACAAAAACCTTATCAACAGCATGGTGGCTGATTAGCTTGCCGGGAGAGACTAAAGAGGACGTTCGGTTAACTGAGGAAGCGATTAAAGAGACAACGAAAATGGGAGTATTTACAGAAAGAGTTTCTCAACTATTGCTTTTCCCACAAACTGATTTATATAAAAACAGGCATTTATATAATATAAATGCATATTTTCATAATTATGATGATTTCAAAATATTCTCTACGGTAGAAAGAAGAGAAAATGGAATCTATTCCGAGTTAGTAACTCATGATATGCCATATCAAACTAAAGAGGATACTTTAAGATGGCTAAAGGAATTGAAAAAAAGTACAAGAGAAGCGACAGTAAAATCTCCATATTATAAACAAATGACTGAACTAGGCTTTGAATTAAATGATTTTGATTTCTTTTAAAAATTACATAAGGTGGAATAGAGAAAATGAAATATGTGGATATAGAAAAATCTTCAAGAAAATATTTGTATCAATTATATAAAAACATGGATTATCCGTATATGGGAGTTACTGTAAATGTTGATATGACACAACTTTATCTTTATTGTAAAAAAACAAATCTCTCAATTTTTAAAACAGTTTTATTTTTTGTTTCGAAAGCAGCTAATTCTGTAACAGAATTTAGATATCGATTAAAAGAGGATAAGGTAATAGAATATGAAATTATACATCCTTCTTATACATTGCTGACGGTAGAAGATGCTTTTAATTTTTGTACGGTTGAATTTGATGCGAATTTTAATAGATTCTATGAAAGAGCTGTTATAGAATCAGAAAAGCTGCGTGGCAATATAGATATCTATCATGAACCAGATAGAGATGATCTTATTTTTGTTTCATGCGTGCCATGGCTGGCTTTTACCCAGGTAATACAACCGGTCAATACTAAAACTGCCGATTCCATTCCACGAATTGCGTGGGGAAAGTATGAGAAAATAGGTGATACAGTTAAACTACCATTAGGAGTACAGGCACATCATGCTCTAATGGACGGATTACATTTAAGCCGTTTTTATGAAAAGGTTCAAGAATATTTTTACAATATTGAAAAATATTTGTAATATAGTAATTTTATACTATGCTTGTTATAAGAGGAGCTGTTGTCCAAATGGTTATATTAATCATTTTTCAACGGCTCTTTTTGTTATCTAAAAATGATATAATACAGTATAATGAGTCAGATATAATATTTATTGGAAAATAATCAAAATAAATATTGATTTATAAATCGATATCTAGTATATTGATTATTAGGTATTCAAGGAGGGAAATTGACTCATATGCAAGAAATAGTGAAAGTGGCAGTTGATGCTATGGGAGGGGATCATGCCCCGGGAGAAATCGTAAAAGGTGCAATAGAAGCAATAAATAAGGAGAACAATATTAAAATATTTCTTGTTGGCAAAGAAGAGATTGTTAAGGCAGAACTTAAGAAATATGAATATAATAAAGAACAACTTGAAATAATTAATGCTACAGAAGTAATTGCAACCGAAGAACCACCTGTAATGGCGATAAGACAAAAAAAAGATTCATCTTTAGTAAAGGCTATGAACATGGTAAAAAATCATGAGGCAGACGCTCTTGTATCAGCAGGTAGCTCGGGAGCTATTCTTGTAGGGGGTCAGGTAATAGTTGGAAGAATAAAAGGAATAGAAAGACCTCCACTTGCTCCATTGATTCCTACAGCTAAAGGAGTTTCATTATTGGTTGATTGTGGTGCCAACGTTGATGCCAGAGCATCGCATTTAGTTCAATTTGCAAAAATGGGTTCTATTTACATGGAGAATGTAGTAGGTATTAAAAATCCAAGAGTTGCAATTGTAAATATAGGGGCAGAAGAAGAAAAAGGAAATATGCTTGTTAAGGAGACGTTTCCTTTATTGAAGGAAAGCAGTGATATTAATTTTATCGGAAGCATTGAAGCAAGAAATATTCCAAGCGGATATGCGGATGTAATAGTATGTGAGGCATTTGTAGGAAATGTTATCCTCAAATTATATGAAGGTGTTGGCGCAACTTTATTGACTATGATGAAAGATGGTATGATGTCATCTTTAAAGAGTAAAATAGGAGCACTTCTTGTTAAGCCTGCGTTAAAAGCAACTCTTAAGTCCTTTGATGCCAGTGAATACGGCGGGGCACCGCTTTTGGGACTGAATGGACTTGTAGTAAAGACTCATGGAAGTTCTAAAGCCAAGGAAGTTACCAACTCAATTATACAATGTGTAGCTTTTAAGAATCAAAAAATTAATGAAAAAATCAAAGCAAATATTATAATGAAGGATGAGTAAGTAGAAAGGATTGAAAAAATATGGAATTTGAAAAATTACAAAAAATTATTGCAGAGGTATTAAATGTTGATGCAGATGAAATTACGATGGAGACAACATTTGTTGATGATTTGGGTGCCGATTCTCTAGATATTTTTCAAATTATAATGGGAATAGAGGAAGAATTTGATATTGAGATATCCAATGAAGATGCTGAAAATATAGTTTCAGTTGGAGATGTAATTGAACAAATTAAGAATCTTAACAACTAATTATAAGTGTTAACTGAGAGTATGAAACCCCTTAGGAAGCTTTCGGTTTGTGTGAAGTGCCTTATGGCCATACGATTATGGCGAATTGGCTTGTTTTATCGCATAAGTTGATACGCAAAAGCCCTGAATAGGGCTTTTGTGTTGTAAAATAGTAGGTGCAAAAGACGTTCTTATAAGATTATTTAGTAGTTCATTCAGGGAGGTGTAATAATGACAAAAAAGATATTATTTGAGGATTTAGAAACAAGAATAGGATATCAGTTTAAAGACTCTGGCTTACTTCGTCAGGCAATGACACATAGTTCCTTTTCAAATGAGCATCGATTAAGCAGATTAACGAGTAATGAAAGGCTGGAATTTTTAGGTGATGCTGTTTTGGAAATAGTGACAAGTGATTTTTTATATTCAAAGTATACAAAGTTTCCAGAGGGAGATTTAACTAAAATAAGAGCGAGTATTGTATGTGAACAAACGTTAGCTTTTTGTACCAGAGAAATCGAATTGGGAAAATATTTATTACTTGGAAAGGGGGAAGATTTAACCGGCGGACGAGATCGAAATTCAATAGTTTCCGATGCAATGGAAGCATTGATTGGAGCTATTTATTTAGATGGTGGTTTTGCTAATGCAAAAGAGTTTATCTATAAATTCATTTTATCAGATATAGAACATAAGCAGCTCTTTTATGATAGCAAGACTATCCTGCAAGAAATTGTACAAAGTGATTATAAAGACGAATTAATTTATAAGCTGATTGGCGAAGAAGGACCAGACCACAACAAAAAGTTTATTGTTGATGCAATGATAGGAGATAACATTGTAGGACATGGAATCGGCCGAACCAAAAAAGCGGCAGAACAAGAGGCTGCCTATAGCGCTATTGTAAAACTTAGAAAATCTTAGCAGGAGAATGGTATGTATTTAAAGAGTATAGAGGTGCAGGGTTTTAAATCCTTTGCAAATAAAATAGTGTTTGAATTTCACAATGGAATAACAGGTATTGTTGGGCCAAACGGAAGTGGGAAAAGTAATGTTGCTGATGCGGTTCGCTGGGTATTAGGAGAACAAAGTGCGAAACAGCTTAGAGGTGCCAGCATGCAGGACGTTATTTTTTCAGGAACGGAGAATAGAAAACCTCTTGGCTTTGCTTGTGTCGCTATAACACTTGATAATTCTGATCATAAATTGGCAATCGATTTTGAAGAGGTAACGGTTGCAAGGCGGGTTTATCGGTCTGGTGAAAGCGAATATCTTATGAATGGAACAAGTTGCAGGTTAAAGGATGTTCACGAGCTATTTTATGATACCGGAATTGGTAAAGAGGGTTATTCCATTATTGGACAAGGTCAGATTGATAAAATATTAAGTGGTAAGCCAGAGGAACGCAGGGAACTGTTTGATGAAGCGGCCGGAATTGTAAAATTTAAAAGAAGAAAGATGGTAGCACAGAAAAAGCTTGAGGATGAGAAGCAGAACCTGCTTCGTGTTACAGATATTTTGTCAGAGTTAGAGAAACAAATAGAGCCTCTTGAAAGACAATCAGAAACTGCTAAAGCATTTTTAAAGAAAAAAGAAGAACTTAAGCTTTTTGATGTCAATTTATTTTTAATGGATACCAAACGGATTGAGGAGCAGTTAAGTCAGGTAGATGAAAAGCTTTCTATTGCAGACAGAGATTTGACAGAAACTAAGTCAAGTTATGAAAGTACAAAATTGGAATACGAAAAGCTTGAAGCAGATATTGAAGCTATTGATTTGAAAATTGAAGAATATCGAAACAAACAAAATGAGACAGGTATCTTAAGCCGTGATGTGGAAGGTAAAATAAATGTATTAAAGGAGCAGATTAATTCTGTAAGGCAAAACGATGAAAATTTGCAGGAAAGAATATCAGCTATTACTTCGGAAGTTGCATTAAAAGAAAGACAAAAGGAAGAGTTCACCACTCAGAAAGAGGATATCAATCAACAGCTGGACGCTATTGATGATTTACAGATAAACGCAGCCGATATCATCAGAGAAATACAAAATAGAATTACTGGTTTAAATGCCTGCATAGATGAGTATAAAAATGAAATCTTTGATTTACTAAATGAAAGAGCATCTACTAAGAGCAAGATGCAGCGCTTTGATACAATGCTTGAGCAGATTAGTCTTCAAAAGGCAGAGCTTAGCCAAAAATTACTGAAAGTAAAAAGTGAAGAAGCAGAGCAGGATGAGCTTTTAAAGGAATATCAAAAAGGGTTGGAGACATTTTCAAGCAATATTCTTAAGCTTAATGAAGAAACCAGCTATAACGAAGATAAGGTCAAATTTATTCAAGAAGAGCTTCTTGAAATGAATCAAAGAAGAAATGAAACGCAATCTGCGTTCCATATGGAAAAATCCCGTTTGGATTCTTTGATTAATATAACGGAGAAATATGATGGCTATGGAAACAGTATACGCCGTATCATGGAGAGAAAAGAAGAAGAACAGGGAATTATCGGTGTTGTGGCGGATATTATTAAAGTGGAAAAGGAATATGAAGTTGCAATTGAAACTGCTTTGGGTGGAAGCATTCAAAATATTGTTACTGAGGATGAAGAGACAGCGAAACGAATGATTCACTACTTAAAGTCAAATAAATACGGAAGAGCAACCTTTTTGCCGCTTACAAGCATTGGAAATAAGACTATATTCAATCAAGAAAATGCCTTAAGGGAAAAAGGAGTTATCGGCTTAGCAAGTGATTTAGTGACGACGAAAGAAAAGTATCAGGGACTGTCTAAGTATTTACTGGGAAGGACGATTGTAGTAGATGATATAGATCATGCAATCTCTTTGGCTAGAAAGTATAAATATATACTTAGGATTGTAACCTTAGAAGGGGAATCTTTAAATCCGGGAGGCTCCATGTCTGGAGGTGCTTTTAAGAATACAAGCAATTTGCTTGGCAGAAGACGTGAAATTGAAGAACTAAAGGAAAAGACTGCCCTTCGTTACAAAGAGGCAGAGCTTCTTCAAAAAGAAATAGATGAAAAGAAAACAAAGCGACAATATGCTTATGAACAGATTGAAAAGCTGAAAAAAGAACTTCAAGAACAGTATTTGATGCAAAATACAGCAAAAATGAATATAAATCAGGCAGAGGATAGGAAAAACAGCAGTATTGTGTTATTTGAGGATTTAAAAAAGGAAAGTCAGGAAATCGAACAGCAAATCAAGGATATCACAAAGGGAAAAGAAGAGATTCAAACAGAACTGTCTGACTCAGAAGCAAAAGAAAAAGAATACGAAGTACTCATTGCAAAGGAAAGCAAAAGGTTAGAGGAAGAAAGAGCAAAAGAAATAGAATATTCAAAAAAAGCTGCTGACATAAATTTAGAATTTGCTAATCTGAACCAAAAGAACGAATTTATTTTGGAAAATATCAGACGTGTGAATCAAGAGATCAGTAAGCTAAATGCTCAGTTGCAGCAATTAAACGATAGTATTTTTGGCGCTAAAAATGATATTTTATTAAAAGAAGAGGAGATTAAAGCTCTTCAACAAGAATCTATACAAATGGAGAGTATATTCTTAGAATGTCAGGAAAATCTCAAGTGCTTTACAATAAAGAAGGAAGGACTGACTACAAGTCATAAGGGCTTTTTTTCAAAACGTGAGGAATTGTCTGAACGAATCAACCAATTAGACAAGGAAGTTTTTCGTTTGGTGAACCAAAAAGAAAAGTATGAGGAAGCAAGTGAGAGTCAAATTAACTATATGTGGGAGGAATACGAAATCACATATGGTTCAGCTCTTAAAATGCGAAATGAAGAATTAGATAGCCAGTCAGAGTTAAAAAAAGAAATCATAAGGCTTAAGGAGGAAATCAAAAAGCTTGGTGATGTGAATGTAAATGCAATTGAGGATTACAAAAACATTTCAGAGCGATATCATTTTTTGAGTGAACAAAGAGATGATTTGGTGGAGTCGGAAGAAACACTTCTTAAAATTATTGACGAATTGGATATTGGAATGCGCAATCAGTTCATGGAAAAATTCGAATTGATAAAAATAGAGTTTGATAAAGCCTTTCAAGAGTTGTTTGGTGGAGGTAAAGGAACGATTGAGCTAATGGAAGACACCGATATTTTGGAAGCAGGAATACGCATTATATCACAGCCGCCTGGGAAAAAGCTTCAGAATATGATGCAATTATCGGGTGGAGAAAAGGCACTTACTGCTATTGCATTATTATTTGCTATTCAGAATTTAAAGCCTTCTCCGTTTTGTCTTTTGGATGAAATAGAGGCGGCACTTGATGATTCCAACGTTTCTCGTTATGCAAAATACTTACATAAGTTGACAAAGAATACACAATTTATTATTATTACACATAGGCGTGGAACGATGGCAGCAGCAGACAGGCTATATGGCATCACAATGCAAGAAAAGGGTGTATCAACTCTGGTTTCGGTTAATTTAATCGAAGATGATTTAGATAAATAGAGATTATAATCAGTGAATAATAGTGGTTTCATAAAATAATTAGTTTTAGATACAGGAGGAAGATATGGGTGAGAAAAAGGGTTTTTTTGGAAAGCTGGTAGAAGGACTGACCAAAACAAGAAATAACATTGTATCAGGAATTGATTCTATTTTTAATGGATTTTCCAGTATAGATGATGAATTTTACGATGAAATTGAAGAAATCCTGATTATGGGAGATTTGGGAATTAATGCAACCACTTCTATTATTGAAGATTTGAAGGAAAAGGTGAAAGCAAATAAGATTAAAGATCCTGCTGAATGTAAGGAGCTTTTGATAGAGAGCATTAAGGATGAGATGAATGTCGGAGAGACAGCGTATGAATTCGAACATAGGAAATCTGTTATATTGGTAATTGGTGTGAATGGTGTAGGAAAAACTACAAGTGTAGGAAAACTAGCTGGGAAACTAAAGGATCAAGGAAAAAAAGTTGTTTTGGCAGCGGCAGACACATTTCGGGCAGCGGCAGGTGAGCAGTTGACACAGTGGGCAAATCGTGCAGGTGTCGATATTATCGGAGGTCAGGAGGGTGCTGATCCGGCAGCGGTTGTTTATGATGCAGTTGCTGCTTCAAAAGCAAGAAATGCAGATGTGCTTCTGTGTGATACAGCAGGCAGACTTCATAACAAGAAAAATCTAATGGAGGAACTAAAGAAGATTGACAGGGTATTAGAGCGAGAATATCCTGATGCGTATAGAGAAACTTTGGTGGTGCTTGATGGAACGACAGGACAAAATGCCCTTGCACAGGCAAAGCAATTTAAGGAAGCTGCGAACATTACAGGAATTATTTTGACCAAATTAGATGGAACGGCTAAGGGAGGAATCGCAATTGCAATTCACTCAGAGCTTGGTATTCCGGTTAAATATATTGGTGTAGGAGAAACTATTGATGACTTGCAGAAATTTAATGCGAATGATTTTGTTAATGCATTATTTGACGTAAAGCACGATGAGAAAGAAGATGATGAGTAAATGCTGACTTTAGAAAAATTTGAAGAAGCAACAGAGGTAGTGAAAAAAGTAATTTTAGAAACAAAACTGGTATATAGCGATTACTTTAGTGAACAAACAGGCAATAAAGTGTATTTAAAGCCTGAAAACATGCAATTTACAGGCGCGTATAAGATAAGAGGCTCCTATTACAAAATAAGTACACTAACAGATGAAGAAAGAGCAAAGGGATTGATTACGGCGTCAGCAGGGAATCATGCGCAGGGAGTCGCTTATGCAGCAAAGTTGTTTGGTGTCAATGCGACCATTGTAATGCCTACGACAACTCCATTAATGAAAGTTAATCGAACCAAAGGTTATGGCGCAGAAACAATTCTTTTTGGAAATGTGTATGATGAAGCTTGTAATTATGCTTTGCAGCTTGCGAAAGAAAAAGGTTATACATTTATTCACCCATTCGATGATTTGGCTGTCGCAACAGGGCAGGGAACTATAGCAATGGAAATTATAAAAGAGCTTCCGACAGTAGATTATATATTAGTCCCTATTGGGGGAGGTGGACTTGCAACAGGTGTATCTACTCTTGCAAAGCTTTTGAATCCAAAGATCAAAGTAATTGGTGTTGAGCCTGCAAATGCGAATTGCATGCAAGTATCAATGAAAAACAAAAAAGTAACGACACTTCCAAATGTTAATACTATTGCGGATGGAACTGCTGTAAAAACGCCGGGGAGTAAAATATTCCCATATATACAAAAAAACATTGATGATATCATTACAATTGATGATGAGGAATTAATTGTTGCTTTCCTTGATATGGTTGAAAACCATAAAATGATAGTAGAGAATTCCGGTTTGTTGACGGTTGCAGCTTTGAAGCATTTAGAAGCAAAAGGAAAGAAAATTGTATCAATATTAAGCGGCGGCAATATGGATGTAATTACAATGTCCTCTATTGTCCAGCATGGACTGATTCAAAGGGACAGAATTTTTACCGTATCAGTATTGTTACCTGATAAACCAGGTGAGCTTGTAAGAGTTGCAGACATCATTGCAAAACAGCAAGGCAACGTAATTAAACTTGAACATAATCAGTTTGTAAGTATAAATAGAAATGCAGCGGTTGAACTTCGTATTACACTGGAAGCATATGGACATGATCACAAAGTACAAATTGTACAGGCTTTAAAAGATAACGGATATGACCCTAAATTTTTACAGGCGAATCCTTGATTCATTGCTTCATAAAAGAACAAGATAGCAGCATAATGGAATTAAGAGGTAAGTTCCCCTTTTAATTCCATTATTTTAATAAAAAAATAGTTAGCCGACTATATAAAACGGCATTTTTACTCTGCTTTTATATTAAATATTAGCAAATTTAAATATAAAATGTGAAAAAAATGTGAAATAGCATAAAATATAGTTGCATTTATTAAAATAATGAATATAATAATTATTAGTCGACTAATTAAAGAATGGAAGTGAGAGTATGAATCAAACATCTTATGACAGTAAATCAACCAGAGAACTTTTTTTCGAATTGACGAGAGTATATTTTATTAAAAAGTATAAAATAGCCTCTGATGTAGGAATGCATCCGGGTCAGGAGGCTTTATTGAATCTGGTGAACAATGAATCTGGATTAAATCAAAAAGAAATAGCGAACAAACTGAAGATTCAACCGCCAACTGTAGCGGTTTCAATCAGACGCATGGAGAAAGCTGGATGGATAAAAAAAGAGATTGATTCGACAGATAAAAGAGTATCAAGAGTATTTATAACCAAAGAGGGTAAAATGCTATTAGAGAAAGTAAAAAACGTTACAAAAGATATAGACCAAATAATATTTTCAGGAGTTTCTGATGTTGAAATGTGTCTTTTGAGACGCTTGTTAATTCAATTAATTCAAAATATCCGTCAAACGCTTGATGATAAAGAGATTGATGAAGTAATGCAGGAATTTACTAAACATCATGATAAAATGCATCGAAAATAGATAAATAGGAAGGAAAATGCAATGTTTAAACTAGCTAAGTATTTAAAAAAGTCATTGATACCAATTATAGCAATTATCTTTATGCTTTTTATTCAGGCTTACTGTGACTTGTCGTTACCAGGTTTAACATCAAAAATTGTTAATGTTGGTATTCAGCAAGGAGGGATTGAAGACGCGGTAGCAGATCAGATCAGAGTAGATGAAATGAATAAACTGTATTTGTTTATGAGTGAAGAGGATAAAAGTCTGGTTGAAGCCAATTATGAGCAGGACAAAGACTTGCTAAAATTAGAGCAAATAGATGCTTCAACCAGAGAGCAGCTTAATACAGTCTTTGGTAAACCTATGCTTATTACAATGGCCTTGTCAAATGACACAGATCAAGCAGCGGCCATCAAGGAGAAATTAGGATTAACTAAGGATGAGGACATATTTGCATTTTTATCTCAATTACCAAAACAGCAGCTTGATGTAATGCTAGATAGCATGTCATCAAATATTGAAAATATGTCAGATTCCATTATAACGCAATCTTCAATTGCATATGTGAAAGCAGAGTATGTAGCGCAAGGGATTGATATTGAACATTTACAACAAGTATATATTTTAATGGCAGGATTAAAGATGCTTGCATTTGCTTTGCTAGGTATGATTGTTTCCATTTTGGTTACCTTTTTATCTTGTAAGGTTGCAGCAACCTTTAGTAGTGAACTAAGAGAGTGCGTGTATAAAAAGGTTATCTCCTTTTCAAGTTCAGAATTTGATAAATTTTCCACAGCATCGTTGATAACGAGAAATACAAATGATATTCAACAGGTTCAATTATTCATGACGATGTTATTTCGAATTGTTTTATATGCCCCGATTTTAGGAATAGGTGGTATTCTTAAGGTATTAAAAACGAACACCTCGATGTCATGGATTATTGTGCTGGCAGTAGGTATTATTCTTTTAGTTGTACTTATTCTGATGCAAATAGCGATGCCTCGTTTTAAGCTATTGCAGACATTGATTGATAAATTAAATCTCGTGACAAGAGAAATCCTTACCGGTATTACTGTCATTCGTGCTTTTAGTACTCAAAAGCATGAAGAAGAACGTTTTGAAGATGCGAATGCAAGATTAGCAAAAACAAATTTATTTGTAAATCGCTGTATGACTTTTATGCTGCCTCTTATGATGTTAATTATGAACGTAATAACCTTGTTGATTGTATATGTTGGTGCATACGGTATTGATAAAGGAGCCATGCAGGTGGGTGATTTAATGGCATTTATCCAATACACAATGCAGATTATTATGTCATTTTTAATGCTGACTATGGTATCAATCATGATTCCAAGAGCAAGTGTATCGGCTGTTCGTATTAACGAGGTACTTGATACACCATTGATTATTAAGGATCCGGAGGTATCGATGAAAGAGACACAGACTTTGAAAGGCAGCATAGAATTCAATCATGTATCTTTTGCTTATCCGGATGCAAGGGAAAATGTTTTGTCTGATATTTCATTTAAAGCATCTAAGGGTGAAACAACAGCAATTATTGGAAGTACAGGAAGTGGAAAATCAACTTTAATAAATTTAATACCACGGTTCTTTGATGTAACAGAAGGCGAAATTTTGGTTGATGGTGTTAATGTTAAGGATTATACACAGCACGATTTACATCAAAAAATAGGTTATGTTCCTCAAAAAGGAGTTCTTTTTTCAGGTACAATCGATTCAAATATCCGATATGGCTGTGATCATGTACCGGAATCGGAGATAGAAAATGCCGCAACGATAGCACAGGCGATGGAATTTATTAATGAGAAACCGGAAAAATTTAAAGCTGAAATTTCACAGGGAGGTTCTAATGTATCGGGCGGCCAAAAACAGCGTTTGTCAATAGCCAGAGCGATTGCAAGAAAGCCGGAAATATTTATATTTGATGACAGTTTTTCAGCCCTTGATTATAAAACAGATGTAATACTTAGAAAGGCGTTAAAAGCTGTTACAAGTGAAGTCGTTACCTTAATTGTTGCACAAAGAATTAGTACGATCTTACATGCGGATCAAATCATTGTGCTGGATGAAGGTAAGGTGGTAGGGATTGGAACGCATAAAGAGCTTTTGAATAATTGCGAGGTCTATATGCAAATTGCAATATCTCAGCTATCAAAGGAGGAATTAGCAAATGAGTAATGAAAGACCAAGAGGAAGAGGACCTATGGGACATGGTCCTGTGATGGCAGGAGAAAAAGCAAAAGATTTTAAATCCTCAATGAAAAAACTGATTCAATTTATGAGTACGTCTAAATATATGTTTCGTCTTATTGCAATGCTTGTATTTGCAATAGCAGGTACAGCTTTTAATATTGTAGGGCCGACTATATTAGGCGATGCAACAACTGAAATTTTTGAAGGTTTGATAAAAAAGATTAGCGGTACAGGTGGAATTGATTTTGATAAAATAATAAGTACTTTGACAATGCTTCTAGGACTCTATTTATTAAGTGCATGTTTTTCATTCGTACAAGGTTTTATTATGACTGGGGTTGCCAATGATGTAACCTATTCATTACGGAAAGATATATCAAAAAAAATAAACAGAATGCCTTTAAAGTATTTTGAAAGCAGAACGCATGGAGAAATTTTATCTAGAGTTACAAATGATATCGATACGTTAGGACAGAGTTTAAACCAGAGTATAACGCAATTGATAACATCGGTTACAACACTTATAGGTGTACTGATTATGATGTTAAGAATAAGTGGGTGGATGACACTGGCTGCTTTATGTATTCTTCCAATATCAATGGGATTGATTGGGTCTATTATGAAGCGTTCACAAAAATATTTTCAAAGTCAGCAAAAATTTCTTGGTGAGATTAATGGTCAGGTAGAGGAAGTGTTTTCAGGACATAATATAGTTAAAGTCTTTAATAAGGAAGAGTCTGTTATTCATGAATTTGAAGAGACGAATAAGAAACTATATGATTCTGCATGGAAATCACAATTTTTTTCCGGAATGATGATGCCAATTATGCAATTTATTGGCAATTTGGGCTATGTAATGGTTGCCTTATTGGGGGGCTATTTAACGATTAAAGGAAGTATTCAGGTTGGACAGATTCAGTCGTTTTTCCAATATATCAGAAGCTTTACACAACCAATTCAGCAGATAGCGCAAGTTGGAAATATGCTTCAGCAATCAGCTGCAGCAGGTGAAAGAGTATTTGAATTTTTAGAGGAAGAGGAAGAAGATCAAAACGTGAAAGATGCAGTTAATGTTGCTAAGTTAAACGGAAATGTTGAGTTTGAAAATGTATCTTTTGGATATAATAGGGATCAAATTATTATTAATGATTTTTCGGCTAAGGTTCAAGAAGGGAAAAAGATAGCTATTGTTGGACCAACTGGTGCCGGTAAAACGACGATGATAAAGCTTCTCATGCGCTTTTATGATGTTAATGCAGGAGTGATCAAAGTAGACGGACATGATTTGAGAGCTTTTAACCGTAATGAGCTTAGAGAAATGTTTGGTATGGTCTTACAAGATACCTGGCTGTTTAATGGAACAATAATGGAAAACATTAGATATGGACGTCTTGATGCCACAGATGAAGAAGTAATTGAGGCTGCAAAAGCAGCGCACGCTCATCATTTTATTATGACACAGCCAGATGGTTATCAAATGACATTAAATGAAGAAACAAGTAATATTTCACAAGGTCAGAAGCAATTACTTACAATAGCAAGAGCAATATTAGCGGATCCCAAAATTTTGATTTTGGACGAAGCAACCAGTTCCGTTGATACAAGAACAGAGATTCAAATTCAAAAAGCGATGGATCATCTGATGAGTGGAAGAACAAGCTTTGTAATTGCACATAGACTATCTACCATCAAGAATGCAGATTTAATTCTTGTGATGAAGGATGGAGATATCATAGAGCAGGGTAACCATGATGAACTGCTGGCAGCCAATGGCTTCTACTCCAATTTGTATAATTCACAGTTTGAAAGGGCAGAAGCAGTATAATTATTATGTATATCAGGTGACGCCTTATGAGTTGTAGGGAAGGGCATTAAAAGCCTAGATTCTATGGGGGTTAGGGCGATTTGGAAGTGCTTTTTCTTATCGTAACTCACCGTAGGTTTTGGGGCAAAATTGGAGTCAAAAGGTGTCAAAATTGGAGTCAAAAATGGGTGAAAAAGGTGTCAAATCAAAGTGGTGTCACTTGGTGAAAAAAATCAAGTGATGAGAAAAATTTATAATTGACTCCATTATAATGGTGTCAGGTAAATTTGGTGCTGATTGGCTTTGGAATAATGAATGGCGTCAGGGATTTTGACTGTAATGTGTAAAGAAAATAAATGAATTTGTAACGATGAAGTTGATTGCAGAAGATAATCTGTGAGATGGGAATCGGTACATGGAATGTATGGAAAGCAGTGTGTTTTAAGTTGTCTGTGAGGGTGACTTTGGCTACTGCTTTTATTTCGTTTTCTAAATATTAAAATATGGTTTAAGTAATAAATTGTTGTAGTTGATTTGGACTTTCCAATGAGTCTAAATTGTTATAAAAATAATAAAAAATATACAAATATTTACAGTTAATTAATAAATTAATATGAAAAATATGGTATTATTTAATAATGAATAAGGAAAATTGCAAATAAATGGATTATATGCAAGATATAATGAACAGAAAAAATTCACCAGTGATAAGGAATGGAAAGTTGGTTACTTCAAAAAGTGATTCGGATAACCATGGTCTTGGTATGTCCATTGTTTTAGATATGGTAAGGCAAAATAGGGGGGATATGAATTATATTTTTTCAGGGGATGTTTTTAAGGTTACAATTCTATTGCCAAAGTCAGAGGGAAACCTTAAATCGACATAATCTATTGGACGTGAATTTCAAAACGAAAGCTTGAATGAAAACCGAGAATCCCTCATAATAAAAGTTGAAAGTTTTGAAGGAATAACTACTTTTCTTGATGAAATAAGTGTTTCAAATTTAAGAAAAAGTAATTATAATAGCAGAAGAAACTATAAAAGAGTGATATTTTTTGCGCAAGATATCCAGACATCTGAAAAATACTTGCAAAAGTAAAATCCACATGTCGAAGTTTGTTTTTCATGGAATGATATCTGTCTGCAAGATGAAAGTGAAACAGGAATTAATGTTTCAGAAGTCTCGGTGTTAAAATAATTTTATCGGATTCAATTACATGTAGGTCTAATAGTTCAAGTAGCTTTGAATCAAGAAGCAACAGAGCCAGTTCAAATGGGGTGCGACCATTTAAACTGGCTCTTGCTGTACTGTTGATATGGTTAGTCATTAAAAGGATATCCTGTGGCGTATAATCGGTCAGAGAAATACCTTTAGGTATAATTTTGCGGATATATTCATGATTTTTCTCCAGTTTTCCTTTTTGCCAGGAAGCAAGAGGATCGCAGAAAAAAATCTTTGTCCGTAACGCACCATCCATAACGAAAATTTGAAGGTCACTTACAAAATGTGAAACTCGTTTACATAACGGGAATCTCGTTCTACATTGCACCAAAATCTATTGGAAATAGATTAAAAATATACCACTCGCGTAAATCCTATTGCAATTTTTGTGAATTAGTGTATGATTATAGTCAGAACGGAGGCTAAACATGACGGTTTTTTTTGCAGAATATTTGACTGAAATATTGATAATAAATGGGATTATCTATGCGGATTCTGAAGCCTTATGACTATTTTGAGTATCTTCTGACAGGGATTCCAAAACATCTGGATGAAAAAGACAGCAGTTTCTGCGAAAATCTGCTCCCTTGGTCGGATAAACTTCCGGCGAATTGCCGAATGCCGCTCATAGGAGCGGTTAGCTTTGTAGGAGTACCCACTATGGATCGGTTACGTTATATCTATTAAGACTAGTCACTTCATCAAAAAATGCTCCATACACAGTTCTCTACGATTATTTACATGAGCAACTCTACCATTCGCATGTCCTTTGAGCAGACGAGTTATGTAAAGCAGTGTATAACTCGTTTAATAATACTGTTATATTTTGTAGAAAAATAGGTAGGAAGCCAGCAAATAAAGCTTCTCCCCTTTACTTTACTCTACATATTATTTTTTATTTTATAACCAATCAATAAGTGTCTGCTTTTCTTTTTCGGAGTATTTATCAATAGGCGTATCAATTTTTAATGTGAACTCCTCTAAAAATTTACGCTTGAACTCCGGATTTAATCTTGTATAAATTTCTGTTATTGTAACAGATGAGTGAGCTAGAAAATCTCTGTTATACATAAGATTACACTGCTTTCAAGAAGATGCCTAGAATTCGAAAGCCTCAAAATTGTATATACTATACTCATGATTGCGAACAACTTCTTCTGCTTTACTCATTTTTATATTTTTGCAAGATGATGATATCTCAGAATGAGTGAATAGACCTTGGTGATTATTAATAAAGACAAGCTGTTCTGGATTAGATAACTGATGTATTTTAGCATATTTGCCAATGTTGTCATTCACATTTAACCTTGCGTCCTTTCCCTGTTATAGAGTAACCGATGTAGGCGTTCTAGATGTTCATAAAGTAATGCTTTCAATCGTAGATAGCATTCTGTTGATTCCAAAGGTTTCCTAAATGTGTTTCGTATTGTAACTGGTGAATAATAATCACCATAGGTGGAAATAATCAGTAAAAATGTATATTTTATGTAATCAGAATAGTTCTCAAAAATTTACAGACTAAAAGTGAAATCTCTGATAAAAAGCAAAGTGAGGTTAGGATTTGAAAAATAAATTAATAATAACGGTTGCTATTTTAACTACATTAATTAATATATTTTCTTTCTTGCATATTAATAAAAATGTAATTGATAAATTATTGTTCGATAAAACTACTATATCTTTTTCTTTTTATACTACTGATAATAATGAATTAATATCAGAGTTTTTAAAAAAAATTAATAATTTTTCTGAAGAAAACGATGTTGAAATTGCACAATATAGTTTTTTAAGTACAAATAAAATCGATATATATTCTACTATGAATGATAAATATAAGGAAGCATTATTTATGCCTAATTTATTATTTAATAGGGATATAAAAGTACATAGTTTTGAGGAAATTTTGGATGTCGGATTTAAAAATTTGTTATATATTGATACTAATGATAAGGGCATAATCAAGAAACTTTCAAATGAACTCAAAAACTACTGTGAACTATCTGTTCTAGAATCATCGTTTAAAAAAGATACATATTTATCTAATAGATTTGTTAGTTATATAGATGTAAGTGTTTTCCCTATATTTGCTTTGCTCATTTTTTTGTTTATACTAATCATATTTTTTTATTATTCAAGTAGTAAGAAGGAGTATTTTATTCATCAGCTATGGGGATATACGCATATTCAAATATACAATATATTAAACAAATCTATATACAAGTCATTATTTTTAACTATATTCATAAGTAACTTAACGATGATTGCAATTATATATAAATTTGTTTTTTTTAATCAACAAATTGAAGTTATTTTTATAATGATAACATTGAATATAGCTATCGCGATATTATTATTTTTACTATCTATAGTTTTGTTTTCATTGATTTTTACTACTGTAAATAATAAAAGTAGAAAAAAAGGATTGTCGAAGATAATAATCATTTCTTATTTTTTAAAATTTGTTTTACTTTTACTAGTTATTTTTATATTCCAAAATCTATTTAATCAAAATGTAATATTAAATGAAAATCAAAATAGTTTAACTTTATGGAAAAATACAAAAAATTTATATAATCTACAAGAAATATATTCACCATTTAATTATGATAATTTAAGTTCTGAAAATTTACTTAATGATAAAATTTCAAGAGTATATAAAGATTTAAGTAATTTAAATAAAGGATTTTTAATGAAGACAATAAATTTTGAACGTCCAGAAAAAGAAAATATAGATGGGAACAAAGAAGAGTATGATTATAACTATAATATAAATGTAAAAAGTGAAGAAGATTTATATTCTCCTTATGGCAGAAATATAGTAGTTGATATCAATTATCTAAAGAAACATATTGTCAAAACTCCAGATGAGAAAAATGTTATTGATATAATAGATAGAAATGACAATGTTTTAAACATATTAGTACCAGAAAAATTTATCAGTTATGAAAGTATCATAGAGAAGTCGTTTAAAGAATGGTTTTATTTTCAAAAAGTTGAAGTGACTAATATTTATAAGGATGCTAGTAATCAAAAAAAAATTGAACAAAAAATTAATGATTTAACAATTAATATAATCTATATAGAAAATAACCAGCATTATTTTACTTATAATCAGAATAGTGGAGATGCTCTGAATACAGTAGAAGATCCAATAATTACTGTATACACAGAAAATATAGATAATTCTTTTTTAGCCTCATGTTTGGGAAATTATATGTTTGTAGAGTCTGAAGATGAATATAGTGCATTAAAAGAAATCAGCACAATAACACAAAAATATAATGTTGCCGAACTAAATTCAATTACATCCGTGTATGACAAAAAAGGACAAGAAATTAAAAATGTAGAAGATAAAATCGATAATTTAATATTAAATACTATAATTATATCTTTATTAATAATATTATTTATGATTGTAATAACATACGCCTATTATAAGTCTTTTTTTTCAACAATTATTATAAAGTCTTTACATGGACATCATTTTATCTTTATTTATAAACATTTAATTTTGGCAAACTTATTTATAAATATATTTTTATTAATTTTCGTGGCTATTATATGTAAAAATATACTATTATATAGCATTATTATTGTTGCTCTAATGTCAATTGTGGATTATCTTGTGGCTAGAATAATAAATATGTATTTACTCTTAAAAGGCGAGATCCAATTTATTAAAGGAGAATTAATATGATAAAATTATCAAACATTAATAAGAATTTTGATCAAAGAATAATCTTATCAAATGTATCTCTATGTATAAGTAAAAATGAATTTGTTTGTATAACTGGAGAGAGCGGTGTTGGTAAAACTACATTATTAAACATCATAGGATTACTTGAAAAACCAGATAGTGGAGAATTAAGTTTAAATGGTAGAATTAATTTTACCAAGACAGATATATTAAGACTTAGAAGACAATTTTTTGGATATATATTTCAAGACTTTTTATTGATGACCAATAAAACCGTTGAAGAAAATATCAAAATATCTAATTTGGGAAAGCTGGATAAAAAGGTTATAAATGACATTATGAAAAAAGTAGGTTTAGACCTTAGTTATTTAAATAAAAAAGTTTATCATTTAAGTGGAGGAGAACAACAAAAAGTAGCAATTGCAAGGATGATGATGAAGCCATATGAGCTAGTATTAGCTGATGAACCTACCGGAAATTTAGATTATAAAAATAAAATGGATGTTATAGAGATTTTTAAAGACATAAAAAAAGCTGGAAAAACAATTGTTTGTGTGACCCATGATAAAGAAGTTGCAGATTCAGCGGATAGAATTATTAATTTAAACAAATTATAGTATGATTATCAAATAACTCTAATGAAAGGAATGAACGCTGTATGAAAAAGAATAAAAAAACAGCTATAATCTTCTTATTATTATTTCTTCTTTTGTTATTTATTTTTCTTCTATATAAATATGGTATGCAACATATAATAATTATAATTAGAAGGATAATACATATCTAAGGTATCAAAGAGCCAGACGCTAAGACGCAGAGCCGATGAACTTGTGAGTAATCACAGATCATCGGTTTTTGTTTGTATAACCATAAAAATAAACCTCCGGCTATGCCGGTGGTCCCTCGGTTTTGCTTTAGCTTTAAGTAAAAAACCTCCAGCGTTATAATATGTAAAGGTTCGCCAACCACGCATATAAAACAAAGGAGGATCCAATAATGGATAAAAATACTTTAGCACACACAACGTGGGAATGCAAATATCATATTGTATTTGCGCCAAAATACAGAAGACAGGTATTATATGGACAAATCAAACAGGATGTAGGTCAGATACTTAGCATGTTGTGTAAGAGAAAAGGGATAGAAATAATTGAAGCAGAATGTTGTAAAGACCACGTGCACATGTTGGTAAGAATACCACCCAAAATCAGTGTATCAGAATTTATGGGATACCTAAAAGGAAAAAGTTCATTAATGATATTTGAAAGACATTCAAATTTAAAATATCGATATGGAAACAGGAATTTTTGGTGTAGAGGATATTATGTTGATACAGTAGGTAAAAATGCAAAAAAGATACAAGAATATATTCAGAATCAAATAAAAGAAGATTGTGAATATGACCAAATGACGTTAAAAGAATATTATGACCCGTTTACGGGTGAGCCAGTAAACAAAAGCACTAAGAAATAAGGGAGCCCTTTAGGGCTTTGCGGAAAAAATAGCCCGGCTGGCGATGAGTGCTCTCGTGACGACGCTATATCTCCAAAGCTTTGGCTTATATTCTATAAGATTTATTGGCTTCTAAGGGTTACAAAACTTTTGACTCTCCAGAGTAATATAAATAGAAAAGTCGAGATTTTTCTCGACTTTTGGCATATCAAATCAAGCATTATTAAGTCGTGGTAAATAGAATACCACACAATTAGATGAAAACTTTAGTATACACTTCATGGAAAGTATACTTGACATTGGTTATAAAGAGTGATATTATTCGGTTATGGAAAGTAAACTTAACATTGAAAGGAAGGTTGCTGTGAAAAATCGTCTAGAAGAAATCCGAAAGCAAAGAGGCATCAAGCAAGAGGAATTGGCGGCTATATTAGAAGTTTCTAGACAGACAATAGGTTCACTAGAAAACGGAAGATATAATCCGTCTATTGTTTTAGCTTTCAAAATAGCCCGCTACTTTGAAATGACAATTGAAGAAATATTTATATTTGAGGAGGAATTAAGATGAAAAGTTTGAAATCAAGTTACATTGCAATAATAATGGGTGGAGCTTTATTAGTGATAGGATTATATTTGGTTAAATACTTAATTAATCCACAAGGAATCATGTTAGCATTGCCATATATCTGTGTCGGTCTCGGTTGTGGTGTGTTTGGTCATGGAATGGGCAATTATATTTCATGTAAAGCAATTAAAGGTAATCCAGAAGTACAAAAACAAATTAATATAGATAAAAATGATGAACGTAATGTAGAAATTGCTAATCGATCTAAGGCAAAAGCTTATGATATGATGATCTTTGTATATGGGGCATTGTTATTGTCTTTTGCATTAATGGGTATTGATATGATAGCTTTATTATTATTAGTTTTCACATATCTATTTGTACAAGGGTATGGAATATATTATCGCTTCAAATATGATAAAGAGATGTAAGATTACCGCACCATCAGTAATTTTGCGCTCTTCAAGGGGAAAGCAGTATAGTTTAAATGTTGGCAAGCCAAGTGGCAATCGTGCTAGCACGAATTGGCATTTGGCAAACGTACGACACTGAGTAGCTTTGCTACTAGTGTTTTCAGAAATTTATTTTAGAAAAGATGTGGTTAGGTATCTTTCATTTATGGTAATCAGGTTATAGGGTCATTTATTTACATGATTTTAATTTGTTATATAATGTAATTCCTTTGCTTGTTAGATTAGGCAATATAAGACTCCACAAGATAGATAAATAATTTTTTTGATTTTTAATAAATTTTTTCAGAAAAATTATTTCCTGTGCCCCATACATATTCAATAATAACAAAGAAGTGGATAAATCTTCATATTGCCCAGGATACAATTCTTTTTTCATAATTCCTTTACTAATGAAATTAGAAAATAGGTCATTATAATAAGTATATAATTCATTTACAACATCAATCTGGATTTTTGATATTTCAGGATATTCTTTAGATAATTCTGTAAAATTATAAAAATAAAAGAAATACTTTTTGCGAAAGGCATCAAAACTTAGAAATTGTTGATTAAGTTCTTCCATAGAAACATCTGATGAAAATTTTAATGTTTTGTATTCTTCGTATTGTTTTGCAATTGCAAAAAGCATTAAATCCTTTTTTCGCTTAAAATGATATGTTAAATTACCTATACTTATATTTAATTCCTCTGAAATAGTTCTCATTTTTACATTAGAATACCCTTTCTCATTAAATAGTTCAATTGATTTGTCTATAATTTTATTTTTTAAATTATTGCTCATCGAATCTCCTTAATAAAAAAGTATAAAAACATTTACTTTTTCTATATATATTGAATAACTAAAAGTGATTTTAATTTATCAGTCTAAAGAAGTTTTTTACTTATAATCTCCACTATAATTTCGTATTATATCATAAATATGTTTTAAAAAGTTACTTTTACTAAAACATGTCATGAATATTTTAATGAATTAAATTGTTTAATTAATATAAATAGCATTTTAGAAAGAAGGAATTAGTAAATTTTTAAGTTATGTATACTTAAAAAATTAAACTTGCATTAGTACAAACGTACTAGTATAATATTATTAGTACATATGTACTAATAATATTATACTAAGATAACTTCTCGGAATTAGCACCTATCGGTGCTAAGACAGATTAAAAACTGAATACTGGTAATTTTGGAAAATGCCATAGAAGGCGGCAGTACCAAATTTTTGGTTATTTGTCAAGATTTTTTGTGAAAAAATGCGGGTGATTTTTAAAATAAGGAGTCTGAAAGCCTTATGAAATAAGAGCTCAAGATTCCGAGAAGTTATTAAGATGTAGAGGAGGAAAAACATGAATCAATGCAATATTGATATTAATGAAAGAAGTAATCATTTCTATGAACTTACGTGGGAAGAAGTAAAAATTCCTATGCGTGATGGTAATTATCTTGCCGCTAATCTTTATCAACCTAAATCAGAAGGTAAATTTCCAGTAATTATGACGATGTGCCCATATGGAAAAGATCTTCATTTTTCAGAATTTGGTCCTGCTAATCCCAAAATTGCAATAGAATATTCTCGTAGTCAAGATAAAGGACCATTGCTTAGTTGGGAAACTCCGAATCCTGAATTTTGGGTACCACAAGGATATGCTGTACTTAGAGTAGATGAACGTGGTATAGGTAAATCTCCTGGAAAACTTGATATATTATCAGAATCTTTAAAGAGAGATTATTATGATGCAATTGAATGGGCTGGAGCTCAATCATGGAGCAATGGAAAGATAGGATTACTAGGTATCTCATATCTAGCAATGAGTCAATGGGCTGTAGCATCAGAACAACCTCCTCATTTGTCTTGTATTATACCATGGGAAGGAACAGTGGATTATTATGCTGAATTTGCTTGTCCTGGGGGAATTCAAGCAAATGGTTTTCTAGAATTTTGGTGGAAAAATGCTATTTTGCCTAATCAGTATAACCCTAATGGAGAATATTCAGAAGAGCAGTTGAAAGATAATCGTATTGATTTTCTTACTGTAGTAAAAAATAATCCTTTACGTGATAAAATGTGGACAAATCGTTTTGCTGACCTCAATAAAGTAAAGGTACCTGTTTTATCAGCAAGTAATTGGTTTAGTGCTGGAATTCATACACGTGGAAATTTCCTGGGCTTTCAAAATGCAGCATCTGAATATAAGTGGCTTGAAGTTCACATTGGTAGTCATGTAGGTGAATTTTATACTGCTCAAGGCCGTGCATTGCAAAAAAAATTTTTAGATTATTGGCTTAAGGGACTTGATACTGGCATAATGAAAGAGCCTAAAGTTAAGCTTGCAATTCCTAGTGGAGGAAATAGATATAAATGGCGTTACGAAAATGAGTATCCACTTAGTCGAACTCAATGGACTAGATTTTATCTCAATGCAAGTTCTAAAACACTTTCAAAGGAAGCTCCTAAATCTAAGGAAATGATTTGCTATAAAGGTGATAAGGATCAAGAGTCAAAATATTGGCCAAGACCTTTTATAAAAAAATTTTCTAAGAACGAAAGTAGTTCTAAACGTGTAATGTTTGAAACAGTTCCATTTGAAAATGCCACAGAAATTCTTGGACCCATCAAACTCCGTTTATGGGCATCTTCAACTATTGATGATATGGATATTTTTGTGTCTTTACGTAATATTGATTCATTGGGTCATGAAGTTGTTAACTCTGGAGCAAATTCAAATGAATTTCCTATTAGTCAAGGATGGTTACGTGCTTCTTTACGTAAAATAGATGATAAATTATCTACTGATTATAAGCCTTACTATACTTTCGATGAGGAACAAAAATTAATTCCAGGTGAAGCCTATCCATTAGAAATTGAAATATGGGATAGTGCAATTGTTATACCTAAAGGAAATCGGCTTCTTTTAGAAATTGGAAGCCAAAGTCAGAGTGGCTGTGCACTATTCACACAAACAGGTGATGATAGAATATGGGATGCAGATGTAACTATATACACAGGAGGTCAATTTGATTCATATTTAATGCTACCAATAATTCCTTAAATTCACTAGATAGTTTTGGGTGAAATTGAACTCAAGAATAGTTTTTAAAGGATATAAGGAGAAGATATTAAGCTTAAGAGGTTTTGACAATAGATGACAGAGACAAAAGTAAAGAAAAAATTATATTTATTATGCAAACTATAGAGTCAGTAAATAGGAGGAACCGGAAAAACAGCGGTCGTTGCTGCTTTATCTAAACTGGCTAAAAATATTATTAATTTAACGATTATGAATATAATGGTTATATGGTACCGCTGCTAACAGATGTTACGATAACTAAGGCAGAGGCGCCAGATGTTACTTATATCTATTATAATAATTATTGAAAATGACTTATGTTTAAAATGCATGAGATTAATTTTAAAAAGATTTCGATATTGACATATGCCCAAAATTGCATTAAAATATTTTTTAATGAATTGATAGTAAAATAAAATTTATGATTGGAGTATTATTATGAAGGAAAAAGAAAAAGGATGTTCTGATAGTGAATGTACAAAAGAATCCTGTGAAGGCTGTGAACATAGTAAACAAAGTATGCTAGAGGACTTAAATCAGTATAGCAATATAAAAAATGTGATTGGAGTTGTAAGTGGCAAAGGTGGTGTCGGAAAATCATTTGTTACCGCTATGATAGCAGTATTGATGAGTAGAAAAGGATACAAAGTAGGAATACTTGATGCCGACATTACTGGACCATCTATTCCTAAAATGTTTGGAATTACTCGCAAAGCAATGGGAAATGAGTTGGGAATCATACCAGAATCTACTGCAAACAATATTAAAATAATGTCAGTAAATCTATTATTAGACAAAGAAGATGCGCCTGTAATATGGAGGGGACCAATACTTGCTAATACAGTAAAACAATTTTGGACAGAAGTTGTATGGGAAGAATTAGATTACTTATTTATCGATATGCCGCCTGGAACAGGTGATGTACCACTTACCGTGTTTCAGTCAATTCCATTGGATGGAATTGTTATTGTAACTTCTCCACAGGATCTTGTTTCTATGATTGTTAAAAAGGCTTATAATATGGCGAAAATGATGAACATACCAATATTAGGTTTGGTTGAAAATATGAGCTATGTAAAATGTCCTGATTGTGGGAAAAAAATAAATATATTCGGTGAAAGCAAATTGAATGATATTTCAAAAGAAATAGGGATTGATATATTGGGAAGAATTCCCATTGATCCAGTCATTGCACAATTGGTTGATGAAGGTGATTTTGAAAGATTTTCATGCGATTGTTTGATGGAGGCAGCGGAGAAAATTAATAATAAATTTGCAAATGAAATGGTGTAATGGAAGCAGAAACTAAAATCATTACAAAATATTCGGAAACAGATCAAAATCGAAAGCGGCAGTTAACGAATTGATTAAAAAACAAGTAGTTTAGAAATAACGAAAACCTCCAACCATTTTTATTTATAGTTGGAGGTTTTACTGCTTTTTTGACTAAAAAGGAATCAGTGCTGGCATATGTCAATAATAAATTAATCTATACTTGCAGCATTTTCATACAGAGCCTGAACTTCTTTTTTTGATACCATTTTTGACAAGATAAAAGCGATGATGATAATTCCAGGTATATCAATTAGAAGTCGTGTAATAGCAAAAGTATTGCCAAGTGCTGCTATTTCAAAAAGGAACATAGGAATCTTAGTCGTTGACCATGCACCTATGAATATCAATATATTCATGAATTTAACACCTTTTTTCATAAATACAGCAGCAACAGGAAAAGCTCCATATAATGGGCCGGCGGCAGCAGAACCAATGAAGATGGCAAGTAAGACACCTTTTATTCCTGAACCTTCTCCCATATATTTGATCATAGTTTCTCTTGGTACCCAGACGTCCAAAAGACCAAGCAATAGAAAAATCGGTGGAATTACTAATAACATCTCTTTCACGGAGTTTCCTGTGATGCGAAGTGTTTTAAGTCCAAGTTCTTGATTAAAAAGGATAAGGAGTATCATTGCTGCGAGAACAAATAGAAATCCTCTGTATCGTTTGATTATCTTTTTCATTAAGCCACCACCATTCCAATAATTATAGCTACAATAAAGGAAAAGAAAAATGCCAGTATATTACGTATAATTGAGATTTTCTTTCCAAAATACTTTATTTCAACGGGAAGCGTTACAATACCAACCATCATTAGAGTAGATAAAAATGCGGCAATCTGCATGTAGCCAGCTCCGTTTTCTAGCAGGATAGCTGCAGTTGGGAACGCTACGAATCCAGGAATAAGTGTTATAGAACCGATTATACCAGCAAGTATAATGCCAAACCAACCTGACTCAGCACCTATTATTTTTGAGATTGTCTCAGGGTTTAGAATAGCAAGTAAAAATCCTACTAGTAAAATTACTACTAAAAATTCAGGCAAGATATTTTCAAATGCTTTCCAAGCTTTCATTAACGCCATTTTTGTCTTTTTTTTATCTTTTACGAAAGAGAAAATCAAGAGGAAAATGGCAAGTCCATAGAAAATATAGGAATCCATGGGATTACCTCCTGTTTTTTGTTATTATATCTAATATTGTTACAAATGGATAGTTCGTACATCATGTTCTACAATTAGCTTTAATATCATTTCAAAATATTCCTTATGTGATCGTGGTCTTTACCAATAATCGTGGTGCGGATACCAGCTCTTGTTGTATATAGTGCAGTTGAAATACCTGCAGAACCATTTCCAATAATAATTACATTCGCCATAATACATTCCACCTTTCTTTTTGACTGTGTAGATTATAGCAATAATAATACTGTTTGTTCTGTGACAGAGTCACATGAAATTAAAACTGGCAAAGGCCGTGGTAGAACAACATTTTTGAATCATATCTCATTAAATGTATCTAAGATTACAGTTGGTTCTAAGTAGAATGGAAATGTTATTATTAGGATGGATATCGTAAATGTGGAATAATGCGTTCAAAGTATAAGGACAATTAATTAAGAGTTTACATCTTTTAAACGACGAATTCAAGTTAAAAATATTTTTATTGTACATGTAGATTTCAATGTGTATTTGGTATAGTATAAAGCTATATCAAAAAAGGAGATAGTTAAAATGAGTAAAAAACACACACCATTTCGGTTCGACTATGTAGGAAGTTTCCTAAGACCAGATTATCTTAGAAAAGCTAGAGCAGATTATGAAGAAGGAAGTATAACAAAAGAGGACTTAGTAGAAGTAGAAAACCGTGCAATTCTTGATTTAGTACAGAAACAAAAAGACGCTGGATATCATAGATGATACCTATCTGATCGGCAAGATTTCTGTGGAAAATCATCCATTTGTTCAACATTACAAATTTGTGAAAGTACTTGAGGATGATAAAACAGTTGCCAAGCAGACGATACCGGCACCAGCTCAGTTTTTTCAGCAGATGATTGTACCCTCTAATATTGAAAAGACCAGAGTATTTTATCCTACGAATCAGGAATTAATTGATGATATTGCTTTGGCATACCGAAAAGTAATTAATGAACTGAACAATGCAGGTTGTCGTAATATTCAGTTTGATGATTGTACATGGGGAGTATGTGTCGCGCAGGGAAGTGTGAAACGTTATGGGAAAGATGCTGACCTGAATACAATTATGGAGCAACTTCTGTTAGTTAATAATCTGGCTATTGAAGGTAAACCGGAAGATTTGTCTATCAATACCCATGTGTGTAGAGGAAATTATCATTCTACATTCTTTAGCAGTGGGGCATATGATTCTGTAGCAGAATTTTTGTTTACAAGAGAAAATGTAGATGCTTATTATCTGGAGTATGATGATGAACGATCTGGGAACTTTGAACCGCTTAAGTTTGTTTTAGGTGATAAAAAAGTTGTTTTGGGACTGATTACTTCAAAGTCACCTGTACTGGAAGATAAGGAGCTGGTTATCAGAAAAATTCATGAGGCTGCAAATTTTATACCATTGGATAGAATCTATTTAAGTCCACAATGCGGTTTTGCTTCTTGCGAAATTGGTAATAAACTTACAGAAGGAGAACAGTGGAAAAAGCTTGCATTAGTAAAGGAAATAGCTGAAGAAGTATGGGGAAAATAGATGATAGGAGGAAAACCATGAATAGTAGATTACATAATTGATCCAGATAATGAGGTGCAGTAAACTAAATAAAATGTACAAAATATACTTGACAATGCAATATAAAAGTATTATATTCAAAACAGTGTTATGAAACACTGTTTTGAATTGAGGAGGAAAATGCATGGCAAAACAAATTAAAGGTGTTTATGAGAAAGTGTATGAATGTGCGAAAAAGGAATTCTTAAGTAAGGGATTTAAGGATGCATCTCTTCGCAACATTGCGAAGGAGGCTGGTACCAGCACAGGTTCTATTTATACACGTTTTCATAATAAAGAAGGGTTGTTTCATGCCATCGTATATCCAGTTGTTGATGAATTGAAATCATGGTTTTTAGAGGTACAAGAGTCATTTCACAAAAAAGATTCTGATTATCAAAAGAAGAATATGTTTCATTACAGTGGTATGGAAGCGGAATCATTCGTGGCTTATATTTATGACCACTATGATGTATTCAAATTACTATTAGAATGTGCCGAAGGAACAGAATTTTCTGATTTTTTAGGTCATCTGGTGGAGATTGAAATGGAATATACTGTGAAATACATGGAAGCCACAAAGGATGATGCACTCAAAAATAAGACAATTACATCGGAATTTCTTCACATCGTAACTAGTTCTTATTTTTCCGGAATTTTTGAAATGGTGCGACATGATATGAAAAAAGAAGATGGCATGTTGTATGCAAAGCAGCTAAGAGAATTTTATTATGCTGGGTTTGCTAAAATTTACAATTGGAAATAGTACATTCATGTCTAAAATGCGGGGCTTTTTTCCGCTATTTTTTAAAACATCAGGTTAGATAAAACTAACTAAAAGGAGGATTTATGGAACAAAAAAATCAAAGTCCACTAAAGCGAATATGGGCATTGGCAGAAGTAGAACATTCAAGACTTAAGTTCTCGATTATTTTGGCAGTTCTGGGGGTGTTGTCAGGTTTCATACCGTATTTTTGTGCTGGAAAAATCATTATTATGTTACTGGAGCAGACTGCCGACATGCAAAGCTGTATTCCATGGCTTATACTTGCCTTGACAGGTAGCCTTGGGAAAGTACTCCTTACTACTTTTTCAACTGCGTGGTCCCATAAGGCAACCTTTGCAGTATTGGCAGAAGTACGAAATAAATGTGTACATAAGCTGGCAAAGCTGTCCATGGGAACCTTACAGAATCAATCGGTTGGAAGATGGAAGAGCATATTAGTTGATCAAATTGAGAGTATGGAAACAACGCTTGCTCACCTTTTACCTGAAATGACGTCTAATGTTTTATCTCCGTTGGTGCTAATCATTACACTATTTTTCATTGATTGGAGACTGGCATTGCTATCGATTGCCACGCTTCCAATTGGCATGATATTTATGATGACTACGATGAAATCTTATCCAGTAAAATATCAGGAATCGGTCCAAATCGGTAAGAAAATGAATGATTCTATTGTAGAATACATCAATGGAATTGAAGTAATCAAGGCATATAATCAAGGTCAGGAAGCTTATAAAGGTTATGTGGATGCAGTAGATGCGAATGCCTCTTTTTTTTATGGCTGGATGAAAAGTGCACAGTTTGGTATGGCATGCTACCGGAATTTCAGTCCTGCTGTTCTGATAGGAGTATTACCCGCAGGATTAGCGTTTTATCTTAGCAAAAGTATTACATCTTCTGAATTTATTATGATAATGATTTTGTCCATGGGAATCGTTGGACCAATTATCGCAGCTTCTAATTTTATTGATTCGCTGGCACAGACTGGAACCATTATTGAATCCATAGAAACGATATTAAAAGCACCGGAACAACACCATCCAAAGGAGTCAGTCACCCTGTCAGGAATGGATATTGAGATGAATCATGTTTCCTTTGCGTATGAAAAAGAACAGGGGAATATATTAACGGACATTACATTAAAAATACGTCAGGGCACAGTGAATGCTTTTGTTGGACCAAGTGGAAGTGGAAAATCAACGCTTTCAAAGCTGATTGCTGGTTTTTGGGATATTGAAACAGGAAGTATCCGAATCGGAGGTAAGGAAATTAGCAAAATTCCACTGACACAAATTGCAGATCAGATTGCGTATGTATCTCAAGATAATTTCCTGTTTGATGATACCATTCGGGAAAATATCCGTATGGGAAAGGAAAATGCTTCTGATAAAGAAGTGGAAGAGGTGGCAAGAAAGGCAGGTTGTGATGCTTTCATACGAGGTCTTGAACGTGGATATGAAACAAAAGTAGGTGGTGGTGGAGCACACTTGTCTGGTGGTGAACGGCAGAGAATAGCCATTGCAAGAGCCATGCTAAAAGATGCACCGATTGTTATATTAGATGAAGCTACTGCCTATATTGACCCGGAGAATGAAGCGGTTCTTCAAAAGGCTATCTCAAAGCTGGTACAGGGAAAAACGCTGATTATGATTGCACATAGATTATCGACGATTGTTGGTGCAGATCAGATTATTCTCGTGGATCAGGGAAAAATCAGTGCTGCTGGAACTCATAAACAGTTATTACAGGAATCTGAATTATATCAGAATATGTGGAATGCGCATATCGGAGCAAAGGATGGTGAACAGGAATGATAGAAATTTTTCGTAAAATATGGAGATTCGCTGGCAAGGAACAAAAAAATATTAGAAATTCTATCATCATAGGATTTTTTAATGCGATCTTTCATATGCTGCAGATTGGGGCGATTTTTCTTACTATTCAGGCACTAGTCGAAAAAAATGCCAATCATACAACTATATGGTATGTGCTAGGTCTTATGATTGTAAGTATTGCAGGTAAAATTGCCACAAATTATTTTTCTCAGCTACAACAAACACATGCGGGATATTTTATGGCTGCAAATAAAAGGGTTTTTATTGGAAACAGGATGAAATTAATACCGATGGGATTTTTTAACCAGAGCAGTCTTGGGAATATTACAGGTATTAGTACCACGGTTTTGGGAGATGTGGAAACTACTGCACCAATGGTCTTGGTTCTGACTTTAGGTGGGTTTATCACTACCATCGTATTTACTGTCTATATGCTGGTTTTTGACTGGCGAATGGGACTAATTACATTGGCAGGTGTTCTCTTATTCTGTCTGATAACCTCGGCTATGGAGAAAAAATCAAGGGATACTGCACCTAAAAGACAGAAAGCACAAGCGGAACTTGTAGAAAATATATTAGAGACTATACAGGGAATGGGGATCGTAAAATCCTTCAACCTAACAAAAATTGATAACAAGAAAGTAGATAAAGCAATTGAAAGCAGTAAAATAACGAATCTGGCAATGGAACAGTTGATTACGCCCTATACGATTATGCAAGAAGGAATATTACGGATATTTAGTGTAATCATGATGGCAGCAGCCTTATATTTCTATTTTAATGGAACCATGCAGCTCACATACTCGTTGATGTTTATAGTTGTTTCTTTTATTATTTTTGAACAGATTGAATCCGCAGGACACGGAGTTGCAATTCTTCGTGTATGTGGCAGTTCTATCGAGCAGGCAAATCAGATGGATGATGTACCTTTAATGGATGAAAAAGGAATAATTATTAAACCAGATAATCATGAAATTATATTTGAACATGTGGATTTTTCCTATGAGAAGAGACAAATATTAAAAGACATGAACCTTCAGATCAAGGACAAGACAATGACGGCCATCATTGGACCAAGTGGGTCTGGAAAATCAACTATCTGTAATCTGATAGCAAGATTCTGGGATGTAGATAGCGGTAATATCATGATTGGTGGAAAAAACATCAAAGATTATACACTGGAGTCATTAATGGAACAAATTAGCATGGTGTTTCAAAATGTATACCTTTTTGGAGATACCATTGAAAATAACATACGCTTTGGAAGACCAAATGCAACCAGAGAAGAGGTTATAAAGGCAGCGAAAAAAGCATGTTGCCATGAGTTTATCAACAGTCTTCCAAATGGATATGATACGGTGATCGGAGATAAGGGGTTTGCGCTTTCTGGAGGAGAAAAACAGAGAATATCCATAGCAAGAGCTATTTTAAAGGATGCGCCAATCATAATTTTTGATGAGGCAACAGCCAATGTAGATCCAGAGAATGAAGTGCATTTACAAAAAGCCTTTGAAGAACTGACCAGAAATAAAACAATTATTATGATAGCACACCGATTAAAAACAGTCCGCCATGCAAATCAGATACTTGTAGTAGATGGAGGAAAAATCGTTCAAAAAGGAAGGCATGAAGAACTGATTGAACAGGAAGGAATCTATAAACGTTTTGTAGGTAAAAGAAAAGAGGCTGTTTCCTGGAGCATTTAGATATCGCAGATGGACACAATAATTCATGTCTCTTTTTATGCAGGTTTTAATTCCAGTTATTGATGGGATTTAACATCAAATGGTTACCTATATGTTGTTACGCATAATGTCAGTGAGGATTATCAGAAACCGCCTGAGAGTATTCTTGGCTGGTTATCCAGCCATTTGGACGGACTTGATGTACTACTTACAAAAAAGGATATTGAAAATGCTTTAACAAGACATGGATTTCAATATATTCTTATTGATGATGACGGTGGAGTATTTGAAGGGCTGCAAGGCGAATTTTACTTAAAAAGAACGGGAGGTCTCCAAGATAGATAAGTTACAAAAAATTGTAATTAATGATTTTATACAGATGACAGAGCAAATTGCCAATGGAAAGACAAAGATATTAGATTTTGGCTTGGAAGAAATGCAGTTCTATCGTGGAGAAATCCACATGATTAAAATGGTGGGTGATCATCCAGGTATATTTATTTCTGAAATGGCACGAGGCTTTAATGTAACACGTGCTGTAGTAGCAAAAACTGTCCGAAAACTTGAAGTACACGGATTTCTCGAAAAAAAAGAGGATGACGAGGATAAAAAGCGATTCTGTCTTTTTCTTACAGAAAAAGGAAAAATGGCTTATAAACATATTTAGCATAATTTTATCAGGGGGAAATCGGGCAAATGTGATTAACTTTGGAGAAAATATCTTGTTTCAAAATGTCTTTGTATCAATATCAAACAACTTTAAACGGAAAAAAATTTCAGGGTTAATATTTATGATTGATGAAAAATATGGTATTATTAAAATTATGAATTAAATTAGGAGTTGTAGAGAAAAGGATTATAGTGTACAGGGCATTAATGAGTTCTATAGAAGAATTCATAATCAAAAGTGGCTTAGTATGCTGAAAGGTTAATCTAAAGCGAGGATGAATATAATATGAATACTGATTTTGTGAACTTAACAACAGAAAACCTAGTCAATGAGCATTTATGCTGCATTATCCGCAGTAAAAAGCTCCATCAAGGTATTGAAGCAAAGCGACAATGGCTTTCAGATCGGCTAAAGGAAGGTCATGTCTTTAGAAAGTTAAATGTAAAGGCTCCGGTTTTTATTGAATATGCTCCTCTTGAAACAGCTTGGGTTCCCATAACTGGTGACAACTATTATTATTTGTACTGCTTATGGAGTAGTCAAAAAGGAAAAGGGTATGGGAAATTGCTGATGGAGTATTGTTTGGCTGATGCCAAAGAAAGGGGCAAATCTGGCATTTGTATGCTCGGAGCAAAAAAGCAAAAAGCTTGGCTTTCGGACCAATTATTTGCTAAGAAGTTCGGTTTTGAGGTTGTTGATTCTACCGATAATGGATATGAATTGCTTGCCCTTTCTTTTGATGGAACAAGGCCAAAGTTCGCCGAAAATGCTAAAAAACAAGAAATTGAAAGTAAAGAGTTAACAATTTATTATGATATGCAATGCCCCTTTGTCTATGAAAGGATTGAACTGATAAAACAATATTGTGAGATAAATGACGTTCTAGTTTCTTTTATTCAAGTGGATACGTTACAAAAAGCTAAGGAATTGCCTTGTGTTTTCAATAACTGGGGAGTGTTTTATAAAGGAAAATTTGAAACAGTGAATTTGCTAGATGTCGCTTACTTAAAGAGGATACTCAAAAAATGAAAGATTTTATTAATGGATACAAGTGAATACGATGTTCTGAGAGGACATACTTATAATATTGGAGATATATAATGCTAGCAATTTATCCAAATCAAAAATATATACCTGAACGTGCAGTTATAATGGCTTCGTCAAAGGAAAATACTGTAAAAACAGAGGCAATAATACCCAGAGGAACGCGTTATCAGATTCATGCTGTGGGAATGAAGGGAAAAATTTTGACAACGGAGATTCAAAAGGGATTACTTTTGACGCTCTCAGATTTTACGTTGGACAAAAAATTGGAGATCGATGAACAATATTCTAATCAGGAGATTTTTCAGCTATCTTTTTGTATCGAAGGAGAATTTCAGTGGTTCCATCAAAATGAAAATACGATTCAACAGTACCGACTTGGAGCACAGGAATGTCAGATTCGTTTTGGAGCTTTACAACAATGTCACAGTACTTTCTTTGGAGGCAGGAAATATCATTCGATTAGTATTACACTCGATAAGAGTAGATTTGAAGAACTGTTTCATTGTATTTATATAAGACAAGCAATCTGTATTTTGGAAAAGAATTACCCTGTAAAAGTATATCGGTATACACCCCGTATCAACAAGCTATTATCGGAGATTGAAGAATGCGTTTTGTGTGAAGAAGTAAGAAATATTTATCTTCACGGAAAGATATTAGAGTTGATAGCAATTCTTTGTGATGAGGTGATGTGTGAAGCTGCAATTAATCATTATGGAGTCAGGATTCATGAACAGGAGTATGAGGCACTATTGAAGGCGAAGGAACTAATCAATCAGAATTATGCACACCCATTGACTATTGCAGAGATAGCAAAGAAAGCGGCTATGAGTGAAAGCAGATTACAAAAAGGATTTAAACAGTGCTTTGGATTAACTGTGAATGATTATATCATCAAAAAAAGGATGGAAATGGCAAAAAAACTGTTAGAAAGTGGTAATTACAGTGTCAGTGCTGTTGCATGGATGGTAGGATATACTCATACGGGTTACTTTATTCGGCGATTTCACGAAGAATATGGGATAACACCTGGGGCAATAAAAAAAATAAATAAATAAAATGATTTGAATCAAAAGGGTTTGCTGAACAAAGGCAGACCCTTTTGTGATATAAAAAAGTTGGATTGTGACATTTTAAGCAGAAAGAAACTGATATAATTTTGAGTTAGAAGCAACTAACCAAAGAAAGATTGAAAGCAGGTGTATGAGGTGAAAGAAAAGAGAGAAAATCCAATGAAAGGAATTCTTGGTTTTGCCGGAGATAAGAAGAAAGAGCTTATGAGTGCACGGATATTATCCTTCTTATCCGTACTGGCAGGATTTATTCCTTACATATGTATTGCAATCCTATTAAATGGTATTTTAGAAAAAAGAATGGAACATGGCAGAGTAATTTTACTGCTTGCAGCGGCATGGAGTGGGTATCTGATAAAAACATTATTATTTAGTAAAGCCACTATGATGTCCCATAGAGCAGCATATCAGATAATGAAAAACATTCGAATGAGGTTAATGGATAAGCTGGCGAAAATACCTATGGGAGAGATTCAGAAAAAGACCGCTGGGGAAATAAAACATCTGATTATAGATGATGTGGAACAATTGGAATATCCGCTGGCTCATGCAATACCGGAACAGATGGGATATACGCTTCTTCCCGTTCTAGTAATAGTTTTTTTAATTACAATTGATTTTAGATTGGCATTGGCTTCACTTGCATCTTCGGTGCTTGGAACACTTGCTTACAGTGGAATCATGCTAGGGCATGGAGAAATGATGAAGAGATACATGGAAGCCAACGCAACTATGAATGGAACAATCGTAGAATATATCAATGGTATGGAGGTAATCAAGGCTTTCAACCAAGGAGATTCCTCTTTTAAAAAATTTCATACTGCAGTTGTTAATGTAAAGGATATGACTTTAAAATGGTACCGAAGATGCTGGCCTTACATGAGTCTAGGTCAGGCAATTATGCCATCTTGTATTGCCTTTGTACTTCCTGTTGGAATACTTTTGTTGAGAAATAGTTCTGTAACACAGGGAGAATTGATTACGTCCATTGTACTTGCATTAGGAATTGTGGGTGCACTGCAGAAACGAATAGAGTTTCGAGAGCATGAGGCCGTATTCTATGAGTTGCAGCCTAAAATAGCGGCTGCTTTGGAGGAAGTTGAATTGGAAACAACAAGGGAAACAACGGGAGATTTCATAAAAGAAGCAGTGAAAGTGTATGATATTGAATTCAAAAAGGTGTCATTTGCTTATGACAAGCAAGAGGTGTTACATGATATCTCACTAAAAATACCACAAGGAACATCAACAGCTCTTATTGGACCATCTGGATCTGGTAAATCCACACTGGCCAAACTTTTAAATCGTTTCTGGGATGTAACAGAAGGAGAAATACGGATTGGAGGAAGGAACCTAAAGTCTTTTAGCATGAAAGAGTTAACCGATATGGTCAGCTATGTGTCTCAGGATACTTTCCTATTTGGGCGTTCTATTATGGATAACATTCGAATCGGAAAGCCGGACGCAACTGATCAGGAAGTAATGAGGGCAGCTAGATTGGCACAATGTGAAGAATTCATACAGAGATTTCCAGATGGTTATCGTACGAATGCGGCAGATGCCGGAAAACGATTATCAGGTGGTGAACGACAAAGAATTGTGCTTGCCAGAGCGATATTAAAGGATGCTCCCATTGTAATTCTTGACGAAGCGACCGCATTTGTAGATCCAGAGAATGAAGATAAAATACAAGATGCAATCGTTGTAGTGACAAAAAATAAGACACTTATCACGATTGCACACAGACTTTCAACAGTTATGTTTTTAGACCAGCTCATTTTGCTGGAAAAGGGAAATATAGCGGCAAGAGGATCGCATGAAGAGCTGCTAGATACATCAGATACTTACAGACGAATGTGGGAGGCACATCTCACATCAACAGCGTGGAGTTTGGGAGGAGGTGCACAGAATGATTAAGATCATAATAAGGATTCTTCGAATAGCAGATGAGTTGTCGCAAAGATTAAAGCTTAGTTATTTATTTAGTTTTTTGGATGCTATATTTTCCATGTTTTCTCTGGGAGCATTATTTCTATTTTTGTCAAATTGGGAGAGACAGGGACAGTATACAAGCAGGTTACTGTTTCAAGTCATTCGCTTATTGGTTTTTGGAATCGTTGGAAAGGCTATCAGCCAATATCTTGTCTACCGGCTTCAAAGCACTGCAGGCTATGAGGTGGTGGCAAAAGAAAGAATGAATGTAGGAGATCATTTGAAGCGTGTGTCTATGGGATATTTTTATGAACATGATCTAGGAGATATCACTGCATCTGTGACCAGTGATTTGAATTTTATGGAACAATATTCTATGCATATGATGGACAAAATTGTAACGGGATTTCTTGCAACGGTTACAATCAGCTTCTTTGTCGTGACATTTAACTGGAAAATCGGATTGATTTTTATTGCAGGAGTAGCTATTTCTATGATGGTCTATCATAAGCTACAGATTCAATCCGTCATTGCATCGAAAAAAGAACAGGCAGCACAAAGAGATGCTATTGCAGCTACGTTGGAATACATTCAGGGAATTTCAGTAGTAAAATCTTTTCATATGCACGAAAAGCATCTGGATGGTATGGAGCAGATATTTACCAAAAGTGAGCAGGCATCCAGTGAACCAATAAAAGTCTTTACACCCTTATATGGTGTATACTCCATGATTTTTCGCACGGCGGCCTGCTTGATTGTGCTATCAGCATCCTATCTGGTACTAGGAAATGATATGGATTACGCTAGTTTTGCCGTGATTGTATGTGCAGCATTTACTATATTTACTCCACTTGAAACATTGGGACAGCTTACACAATTGATACGTCGTATGGATGAATCGCTTAATCGCGTGGAAGAATTAAAAACTGCCAAAGAGATTGATCAGGATGGAAAAAAAATTGAGCTTAGTAAGTTTGATATTACTTTTGAGAATGTAGAATTTTCTTATGATGAAAAAACACCTTTGATTCAGAATGTAAGCTTCCAGATTCCAGAGCATACGATGACTGCAATTGTGGGACCATCAGGTGGCGGTAAAACTACAATTACCAGACTCCTTGCACGTTTTTGGGATGTACAAAAGGGAAGTATTCGAATTGGAGGAAGAGATGTACGAGATTTTACCAGTGAGAGTTTGCTATCCTATATAAGTATGGTATTCCAGAATGTATATTTGTTTCAGGATACAATAGAGAACAATATTAAGTTTGGAAATCCAGATGCCACAAGAGAAGAGGTAATAAAAGCAGCGAAAAAAGCCTGCTGTCACGAATTTATTTTGGAATTGTCAAATGGATACGATACTATGATCGGGGAAGCTGGTTCTACATTATCAGGGGGGGAAAGACAACGAATATCGATTGCAAGAGCGATATTAAAGGATGCACCAATTGTATTGCTAGATGAAGCAACAGCAAGTGTAGATCCAGAGAATGAGGTCGAAATACAAAGAGCAATCGATGCTCTTGTTAAGGACAAAACTTTGATTGTAATTGCGCATCGTATCTCTACTATTAAAAATGCCAATCAAATTATTGTAATCAACGAAGGGAAAGTAGCACAGTGTGGGAAACATAAAGAATTGCTTAAAGAAAAGGGAGTTTATCAGACTTATTGGAATATTCGAAAGAAAGCAGATAACTGGCATGTGTAAAGGTCGGTAGTGAAAGGAGGAATTATAATGACAAGAGTGAGACTGGAGAAAGAAGAGAGAAAAAAGCAAATTAAAGAAGTTGCTTTACAGCTCTTTATTGAAAAAGGACTGGTCAGAACTACGATGGACGATATTATAGAAAAAACTGGTATTCATTATATGGCTCTTCTAATTCATAATTCTTCGATATTCTCCGGGGAGTATACCAACATTTCTCTTGAAAAGCTCTGCAAATCTGCTGGCATTAGAGTATCCAATAGTCTGCGCAATCTGTGCGATACTTAAATCGGTATGTGATAATAAAAATTCAGCATGTTCAATTCGTGCCTGTTGGATAAATTCTGTAATGGTACAATCGTGAATTAATTTAAAGCTTATTTTTAATTTCGTTTGTCCCATACATGCAATTCTTGATAGTTGTTCCAACGTTAAAGGAAAAGCAGCATGATCCTTAATATATGCCGATACATTATAAATCTGTTCTATATCTTTATCTGAAATATGCGGCTGTTCCTTACTTTTCTTATGAAAATGTTCCACTACTAGAGAAACAGCCTCATTTACTTTTGCTTCATAAAACAGCTTGGCACTTATTCCAGTGCCCCGATATTCAGCCACTTGATTGAGAAGAAGCAGCATTTCAGGAAAATGTAATGTTTCATCAATGGAGCAAAAGGCTTCATAAGGATTTAAATAATCATCCGGATATTTTTCTTTTAAATAATGTAAATAATAAGCAGGCAGTATTTCTATTCCTACCGCCCGAATGGGTATTCTTTTATGCATGACAGCTTTATATGGACTCTTTCCACCTATAAATGTTTTGATACAATTCGCATTGATTCTACGATACGGAGTTAACTCATGACCAGCAATTGATTGATAATAGGATACGCTCATGCATTCAGGCAGTTGGCACTCGAATAAATAATCCTCAAAAAACGAAAAATCATGTATCTTGATATCGTATAAATCAGTTTCTGAATAAATCCAGTAAAATCCTTCTCCTAAGTCCTTTGAAAGCTGATAAGTTTGTCCACAGGAATTAAATCTTCCATTTGGTTTGATGGATATAAAGCCTCTGTCTACCAATATATTTTCATAAAAAAAATCTATTTTCTCTTTCATTAAACTCTCCATTCTTAACATAATACCTTGATTAGACATATGATTACCTTGATTAGGCGAAACTAATCTACAACCATTGAAAATGAAATACCTATGTGGTAAATTTATAACCGAGGTTAGATACAACTAACATATATTATAACATAATTTCTTGCAACGTCAAGAAATAAGAAAAAGGAGGAAAATTATGGGTAATCAGACGAGAACAAACAAAAAAGGTTTAAGTATAAAAGATCTGGTGACAATTGGTATTTTTACAGCACTTTTATTTGTTACCATGTTAGTAGGTGGAATTGTATTTGCACCTAATCCGGTACTTACTTTTTATATGCCGCTAGGAGCCGCTTTACTTGGAGGACCTGTTATGATGCTTTTAATTGCAAAAGTTCCAAAGAGTGGTGCAATTGCAATTGCGGGTATCCTGTGTGGAGTAATATGGTTTGCAACCGGAATGCACTGGGCAATGGATTTAGGCTATATTGTGGGAGGAATCATCGGTGATTTGATTGCAGGGATTGGAAAATATAAAAATAAATTTCTAAATATGCTTGCATTCATCTGTCTTAGCTTAGGAGCTACCGGGACTTATATCTGCTATTTTGCAAACCGTAATACATGGAGCAATTACATGCTAAATGGCGGAACATCAAAAAGCTATATTGATGCCATGAATACAGCAGCAAAGAACTGGATGCTGGCTGTTATTTTAATTGGAACAGTTGTAGTAGCAGGAATGAGTGCATGGATTGGAAGCATACTATTGAAAAAGCAGTTTGAAAAGGCGGGAATAACAGCGTGATGGGAGTTCGATTTGACCCGAGGACAAAGTTGCTTTTGCTATTACTTTGTGTTATTTGCACCATGTTTGCACCCTCACTACGATATGAATTGGTTTTGGTTTGCCTGATTGCAGTATTTTCACTGCTGTCAGGGCAGTTTGGACATGCTTTTATGGGCACTTTATTTTATGGAATGATTTATGCTGGCACTTTGCTTTCTGTTACAAAGATGACAGGAACTACACAGGCAATATTTGCTGCATTTTTAGGACTGGTAAATAAAGTGTACCCTTGTGGATTCATGGCGGGTCTTATGATCAAAACAACAAAGACAGGAGAATTTATGGCAGCCTTTTATAAAATACATATACCGAATCGCATTGTGATTCCTTTTGCAGTTATGTTGCGCTATCTCCCGGTGGTGAAAGAAGACTGGCATTATATAAAGGATGCCATGCGTATGAGAGATATTTCACCATCCATAAAAAATATCTGTTTACGTCCGATAATGGTAGCAGAATGTCTGTACGTACCGCTCATGATGGCGGCCTCGAATACGGCGGATGAATTATCGATTGCTGCTGTCACACGAGGAATAGAAAATCCAAATCCAAGAACAAGCCTTGCCCAAATCAAATTTTTACTTAGAGATTTGATAGCGGTGTTTGCTTTTAGCATTTACCTTGTCATTGGGCTTATAGGGATGGTATAAGGAGGGGATGATGATAGAGAAAATTCGACTTGATAATATTTCCTTTGCATATGATGGTACAGGGAATGGAAAAATAAAAAACATTAGCTTTTCTGTTTCGCCTGGTGGGTGTGTTGTATTAACAGGACGCAGTGGCTGTGGAAAGACTACTGTTACTAGAATGATCAATGGATTGATACCAGAGTTCTTTTCCGGGGAATTAACAGGCAGCGTGTTTGTAGATGGTGAGAACCTTGCAGATAAACAACTATATGAAATTGCAAAAAAAATAGGATCTGTATTTCAGAATCCCAAAACCCAATTTTTTAATACGGATACGGATGGTGAGATTGCTTTCGGAATGGAGAATAATGGAGTGCCAAGGCAGGAACTTATAAAAAGGGTAAAAAAGACTGCGGATAATCTGAATATCACAAATCTTTTAAATCGCAGTATCTTTTCTTTATCGGGTGGAGAAAAACAAAAGATAGCATTTGCTTCTGTATATGCCATGAATCCTGAAGTTTACCTTTTGGATGAGCCATCCTCCAATCTTGATACCGATGCAATTTGTGATTTAAGAGAGTATATTCAAATTTTGAAAAGTCAGGGAAAAACCATTATCATTGCAGAACATCGTTTATATTACCTTAAGGATTTAGCGGATGAGATTTACTATATGGATGCTGGGGAAATAAAGCATAGATGGACACAAGAAGCTTTTCTAAACTTATCTGTTCATGAGAGAAAGCAGCTTGGACTAAGAAGCCTGAACCAGGAAGAACCTAAAATTAACGATAAATCATTAAGAAATGACAACGCTGATATTGAAATCAAGGATTTTTCTATTGGATATGGTAAAAAAGATGTGTTAACTGATATTAATTTCAAAGCGAATAAAGGAGATATTATTGCTGTAACTGGACATAACGGAGTCGGAAAATCGACATTGTTAAGAACCCTATGTGGTCTGCAAAAAGCCTTGAGAGGAAACATTTTTTGGAATGGAGAAGTACAGAATCAAAAAATGTTGTTAAAGAGAACCTATATGGTCATGCAGGATGTGAACTATCAATTGTTTGCAGACAGTGTAGAGCAAGAGACATGTTTTGGAATCAAAAATCCAGATTATAAAAAGGTGGAACAAGTATTAAAGGAACTGGATTTATATGAATTAAAAGAGAAACATCCAAATACATTATCGGCTGGGCAAAAGCAGCGTCTAGCAGTAGCAGTAAGTATGCTTTGTGATAAGGATATTCTGGTTTTTGATGAACCAACGAGCGGTCTTGACTTAGAAAGCATGCGAATGGTATCAGAATTAATGTATAAATTGGCAAAGATGGGAAAAATCATTTTCTTAGTTACCCATGATTTTGAATTGGTTTCTCTGGCATGCACCCGAATTTTTCCGTTAGGATAAGTTTTTATAATGGATATCGCAATAAAGAAAGGAACGAAAATGATGAAGAAAAAAGAAAGTTCGGTACATCTGCTCTTAAAGTGGGCTGGTAAGGATAAATATTATCTGTATTTATCGATCCTTTGTTCATTGATAAGCGGACTTTGCACTATGATTCCATATTATGGGGTATATCAGGTGATCACAGCAATTTATCAGAATTCATGTACAAAAGAGGTGCTCTTTCATAACAGCATATTAATTTTTGTGTCAATTGTGCTTCGCTTTGTTTTATTTGGATGTTCGGGAGGATTATCTCACAAGGGTGCTTACCGTACACTTTATAAGGTTCGATGTATGATTATAGACCATATGGCGAAGGTTGGGTTAGGTGTATTAAGTGAGCATAATTCAGGTGCCATCAAGACAATATTAAATGAGGACATTGAAAAGCTGGAATTATTTTTAGCACATCATCTGCCAGAATTAATTTATTATATGTGCGGTCCAATTGCAGTATTTTTATATCTTTGTTTTGTTAATTTGCCATTGGCACTGGTTTCTCTGATACCACTTATACTGGCAATGGCAGTTATGGGAGTGATGTTTTCCGGTATGTCGAAAGTGCTAGAGGATGCAAACCAGTCTCTCGTAAATTTGAATTCGGTTATAATTGAATACATAAGCGGTATGAAAGTTATAAAAGCATTCCATATGGGAAGCAACTCTTTCCTAAAATATAAAAATACCATAGAGGAAGAAAATAAGATATGGAATAAGATATCAAAAAAAATGGGACCTCCGTATGCTGCATATATCGTCATAACAGAATGTGGATTGCTTTTTATGGTACCAATTGGGGGATTTTTCTTTTTACAAGGCTCTCTTTCATTGAATGTATTACTCCTTTTCCTATTTATAGGTTCTTTGTATCTGACAGAGCTAAGACCACTTCAGGAGCTTGGCTCAAACTTTGCAAAAGTATTGCATGCAGTGATAAAAACAAAAGAAATTCTGGATATCCCTATTTTTGAAGGCGGTGACGATTTTCCAAAGAGACATGCAATAAGTCTTAACAATGTATGCTTTGCATATCCTTCCAATGAAAAAGAGCCGGTGCTGATAAACTGCAATCTTGAGATTAATCATGGAGAGAAAGTGGCTTTGGTTGGAAAATCAGGCGCAGGGAAAAGTACAATTATTCAGTTGATTGCCAGATTTTATGATACGGAGAAAGGTAGTATTACGATAGGTGGAATGGATGTTCAAAAGTTAAATTATGAGCAGATTTTGGAGAATGTGTCCATTGTATTTCAAAAGACATTTTTAACAAGAGACAGTGTCTTTGAAAACATCCGTATGGGGACACAGGCAACACTTACTCAAGTTAGAGAGGCAGCAAAAAAGGCACAGATTGATTCCTTTATCATGAGTTTACCAAATGGATATGAAACAAAGGTTGGAAGTTATGGAACTCGTTTTTCTGGAGGAGAAAAACAGAGAATTGCAATAGCAAGAGCAATCTTAAAGAATGCACCGATACTAATCTTAGATGAAGCTACTTCCGCAGCAGATCCGGAGAATCAGGTAGAAATAGATAAAGCGATTCAAAATCTTTGTGAAGGTAAAACAGTTATTATTGTTGCTCATCGGCTCAGTGCATTAAAAATATGTGACCGTATTGCAGTTGTAGAAAATCATGCCGTTAGCTGTATCGGTTGTCATGAAGATGTTTTGAAAGAAAGCGCCTATTATAAAGCAGCATGGGAGAGCTTTCACAAAGCAAGGACTTTTGTCTATCAGATGAAAGGAGGTTTAGTTTGAAAAATATAATTTTTCGTCCTAACGAAGTGATTTCACCATTACGAACAAGTGAAAACATGCGTGTTAAAATGAATAAGAATAATCCGATGAAATGGAACAAACAGCTTTTTCTTTCTGTAATTTGTGTTATGTTAGAAGGACTTTTATCTGGATGTAATTTTATGGTCATGTATTATATATTTCAGTCTCTGTGGAAACAGCAGATGGTCATGGGAAAAATCATGGAAATCACAGGAAGTATTGCTGTCATTTTTCTGATCAGACTTATCATTTATAGTTTTGGGTACGTTCAGGGGCAGGTAGGTGGTGCCAGTGTCAGCAAACACATACGATTATTTCTTGGAGATAAATTAAGAAAGATTCCACTTTCCAGATTTCAAAAATCCATGACCGGGGAATATATCAATGTGGCAACAGAAAATGTAAATAGCTATGAACAGATTTTAACACATAAAATGGGAGATATCATAAAAAATCTGACACTTACAGTGATGCTGATTATTTTTATTGCAACTTTATATATACCCTCGGCATTGATTTTATTAGCTGCTGAGCTTTTATTTATTCCTGCAATTGCAATCTCCTTTCGTGCGGTAAAAAAATACGGGATAAAAAAGAATGCAATCTGTGCAGAAAATGTCAGCAGTATGGTAGAGTATATTACAGGAATACAAACCTTTCGTGCTTACGGAATCGGAGGAACAAAAAATAAATCGGTTACGAGTTCTATGAAGAAATTTAGTGATATCAGTTTTATTTATGAGTTGAAAATTATTCCGGATGGAGTAGTATATAGTATTCTAATCGGATGTACACTTCCTCTTGAGATTATGGTTGCTGGTGACAGTTGGATGAGTGGAAGACTGGAAACAACTCCCTTTGTCATAATTTGTCTTTTACCATTATTTTTGACGAAATTATTAGGAACTATATTTGTAGATATGACAAGCTATAAAAATCTGATGATTGCAAAACAAAAAATCAATGCAGTGGTTGAAATTCCAGAGGAGATACAGACCAATCAGGTATTTGCTCCGCAAAAACATGATATTATCTTTGAACATGTTGATTTTTCTTATGAAAAGGGAGAAACTATTTGCAGGGATATGAATATCCGAATAGAGGATCAGAAATTAACTGCGATTGTCGGTGATTCCGGTTCTGGAAAATCTACAGTTTTGAACCTGATATCAAAATATTATGATCCAGATGCAGGAGATATCAGGATAGGAGGATGCTCTATTCAGAATATGGGAACAGAACAGGTTCTCTCACAGATATCCATGGTAGATCAAGATGTGTTTCTTTTTGATGATACGATCCAAAATAATATCCGGTATGCAAGAGTGCAAGCCACGAATGAAGAAATTGAAAAGGCTTGTAGAGAAGCAAATTGCGATGAATTCATACGAAAAATGCCACAAGGATATGATACAATGGCTGGCGAAAACGGAAACCAATTATCTGGAGGAGAGCGTCAGAGACTTTCCATAGCAAGAGCTATCTTAAAAGATGCTCCAATTCTTTTACTGGATGAAGCTACAGCAAATCTGGATGTAGAAAATGAATTAGCTGTAAAACAGGCGATTGTAAATCTACTAAAAAAGAAAAAGACGGTTGTAATAATTGCACATACTATGTCGATTGTTAAAAATTCCGATAAGATTCTAGTGATTGCAGACGGGAAAGTAAAGGAAGAAGGAAAACACGAAGAATTGCTTCGTATCAATGGAAAATATGCTGCTATGTGGAAAGCAGAGCAACAGTTATAGAAATGGACAGTTGATAACAACGCACAAGCAAAACGAATCATAGTCAATTGGCAAAAAATATAAAGCAATCGGATATTGATGTACAAATGTTTCGTCCAATCGGAACAAAATGGTCTGATTGGACTAGATTTAAATAAACACTTCTTATATGCTAACAGATAGAAACGCTCTAGCAGCGTTTTTGTTTGATAGCTAAGTTAGTCAAAACTAATCATAAGGAGGAGTCATTATGTCACAAATATCAAACAGTAGTAGTCTCAAAGGAAAAGACCTAATTACTATTGGTATTTTTTCTTCAATTTATTTTGTTATTAACTTTATTTTTATGTTATTGGGAGGATTGCATCCTATCATGTGGATTCTTATGCCTGGGTTTATTGCTTTGTTTACAGGATTACCTTTTATGCTAATGTGCTCTAAGGTTCCAAAAATGGGAGCAATACTATTAATGGGAGTTATTACGGGATTAATTTATTTTATAACAGGTATGTTTACGGTTGTTATATTGATTACATTTGTGATTGCCTGCGTTTTAGGAGAAGTGGCACGGTTCATCAGCGGGTATTATAGTGTAAAAGGAAATATCGTTGCTTTCATCTTTTTTTCTCTTGGAATGACAGGCTCACCTCTTCCAATCTGGATTATGCATGAAAAATTCATGGCACAGATTAGTGGACAGGGGATGCCAGATAGCTACATAAAATCCCTTGAACGTCTATCCTCTCCAGTTATGCTTTTGATTCTATTCTTTGCACCAATCATAGGAGCGGTTCTTGGGGCATGGATTAGCAAAAGGTTGTTTCACAAGCATTTTGAAAAGGCAGGAATGGTTACTAATGCATCATAGGTCAAGAAGCGGTTCCTTTTTGGATCCACGCACATTTTTATTGCTATTGCTAATCGCAAATGTAATAACTTTTTCTCAAATTAGCTTATGGATTGAAATGGGATGGATTGTATTTGTAGACAGTATGATCTTGTTATCTGGAAAATATAAAATGGCAGTGAAGTGGATTTTGTTATTTTGTATCCTATTACTCTTACAATACATTGTGTTACCTGCATCACCTGAAATCATAGCCACAATTTTCGTTATTTTGGTAAATTATTCAATACGGATGTTTCCGTGTCTGTTGATAGGTTCTTTTATGATGAGAGAAATATCATTACGACAATTTGTTCTAGCTATGAGAAAATTACATTTTTCAGAAAAACTAATCATTTCATTATCTGTAACCATCCGCTATTTCCCTGCGATTAAAGAAGAAATATATCATACCAAAGATGCAATGAGTTTAAGAAAGATAAAATCTTCTAAGAAGCTGGAGGCAATGTTGGTTCCACTTATGATGTCGGCTGCTGCAACGGCGGAAGAGCTATCTGCGGCGGCTGTAACAAGAGGGATTGAGAATCCTATAAAAAAGACAAGTTTACTGACATTAAAATTAAACTTCAATGACTATGCGTGTTGTGTGATTGGATGTCTGTTTCTTGTCGGAACCTTTATACTAAAATAAGGAGCAAACGTTATGGTATCCATACAAGGTGTATCTTATGGCTATGAGAGTCGAAAAAAAATATTAAAAGATATAAATTTAGAGATTAAGCAGGGGGAATGCATCCTTTTGTGTGGTGAATCTGGCTGTGGAAAAACAACAATGACAAAGTTGGTAAATGGTCTGATTCCGCATTTTTGTGAACAATGTGAATTGGAAGGAACTGTTCGCATACAAGACATGGAAGTAGCAAGTACTAAGCTATATAAAATTGCAGAATCGGTTGGATCTGTATTCCAGAATCCAAAGAGTCAGTTTTTTCAACTGGATACAGATAGTGAAATCGCATTTGGAATGGAAAATCAGGGAAAAAGCAAAGAGGAGATGCAATCGAGACTTCAAAATACAGTTCATAATCTTCATTTGGAGAAGCTTTTAGGTCGGAATATATTTGAACTATCTGGAGGAGAAAAGCAGTTATTGGCATTTGCTTCCGTTTATGCCATGAATCCATCTGTCTATGTATTGGACGAACCTACTGCAAATTTAGATTTTTCTGCAATTCAATCAATCAAACAACTTCTTCGTATTTTAAAACAGAACGGTCATACAATAATCATAGCGGAGCACCGACTCTCATTTTTATATGATTTGCTGGATCGAGCGGTATATTTGAAAAATGGAATTCTCATAAAGGTTTATTCCAAAGAGGAGTTTCTGGCATTATCAGAGCAAGATCGCAAACGGATGGGTTTAAGATGTTTGAAAGAGGAAGAGGGGGAGCTTCCTAAGGCGCATGGGGCAGGTAAAGATATTGGCTTATCCATTGAAGCACTTACCGTTGGATATAAAAAGAAGTGTGTTTTATTTAATAACATTTCTTTTTCTGCTATTCAAGGCGAAATACTTGCTATTACAGGGTATAATGGAATTGGGAAAACAACCTTAATTCGTTGTGTATGCGGGTTGATGAAGCAAATGGGAGGACAAATATTACTAGATGGCAAGATAATGCCCGAGAAAGTAAGACGCCAACAATGTATTTTAGTCATGCAAGACGTCAATCATCAATTGTTTGCAGAGAGTGTATGGGAAGAATGTAAAATATCTGGAGACGGACTGGAGGATTCTGTGATAAAATCTGAATTAAAACAAATGGGATTATTGTCTTATGCTGATCGTCATCCGATGGCTCTTTCAGGAGGGCAAAAGCAACGTTTGGCTATTGTTACCGCTATCCTTTCCTGTAAAAAAATTTTAATTTTTGATGAACCCACAAGTGGATTGGATTATGCAACTATGATAATGGTATCTACCCGGTTAAAGAAGCTTGCAAAATCTGGGAGAATTGTCATTGTAGTAACCCATGATAAGGAGTTTATGTTATCTGCCTGTGACAGAGTGTTAAAAATATAGTAAAGAATGATATGGAAGGAGAAATGGACTATGAGGTGTCAGGAAACAAAAGAAGAGGAACAGATGATTCTATTGGCAGAAACAAAAGAATGCAGCGTCTTTCAGATGAAAAATGATACGGGTGAAGGAATTATGACCATGTATCAAGTGTTTCCGGGAGTAAGTATTTCCTATAACGATTACCATATGGAAAGTTTTGACTCAACCTATAACACTAACCGAAATATGTTTTGCATTGACCATTGCAGGGAGGGCAGATTAGAATATGCAACTACGCAGAAAGCCTTTTCTTATTTTGAGGCGGGTGATTTAAAATTAGACCGAAGAATCACCCATCAGGGACACTTCGAATTTCCTCTTGCACATTATCATGGACTTATGATTACTTTTGATATGGATCAGGCAGAGATAACTTTAAAAAAGGAAATCAAGGATTTTCCTGTGAATCTGATAAGCTTGCAAAAGAAATTCTGCAAGGGAAATCAGCCTGTAGTGATTCATAATGCACCTGCGATCAAGCACATTTTTAGCGAGCTTTATATGGTTCCAGAGAAGATTCGTATCCCCTATTTCAAAATTAAGATATTTGAACTATTGCTCTATTTGGACGTATTAGAACTTCCCAAGAATTTAGAAGAAAAGCCATATTTTTATAAAAATCAAGTTGAAAAAATAAAGGCAATGCAGAATATAATGATAGGAAATTTGGAAAAACATTATACGCAGGAAGAATTATCAGAGCATTTTAACATTCCTCTCACTCCCATGAAAAATTGCTTTAAAAATGTCTATGGAAGCCCAATTAATACTTACATGAGAGTATACAGGATGAATCAGGCAGCAGTTTTACTGAAAAAACAGAGCCATATGAGCATTACTGATATTGCTGGTAAAGTTGGATATGACAGTCCGGGCAAATTTTCGGCAGCTTTTAAAAAGGTAATAGGAAAATCGCCTTTAGAGTATCGAAAAATATTCGGTCCAAATGGAATAAAGTAGTCGGGATGGAGAAGAAAATAACATAGCAATACCTTATGATATGGATGGTCAAAGAATTTTGACGATCCATTTTTTATTTAATAAGAAAGTTCTACGAACATCCATATTAAATAAAAGGCACTACGTGCCAAAAAGCGCATCTCGCGGAAAGGAATTCCGCTTTCTTGCGATTACTTGACATTTATGATGTAAAAAGAAAGGAGATTATCATAATGAAAAAGAAAAAGGAGAACTGGTTTTCCTCTCTAATGAATTTTGCGAATGGAAGTAAAGGGAAACTTTCGATGTCTGTGTTGTTATCTGTAATAAGCATTGTGTCAGGTCTTGTACCCTATTATTGTTTGTATAGAATAATTGAATTATTTACCCAAAATGTTGTGACAAATACTTCTATGATTCATTGGGGCGTACTGATACTTATGGCGTATGTGGTAAAGGTGATTACGTTTGGGGTTTCCACTGGCATTTCCCACCAAGTAGCATACCATATTCTTGAGAATCTCAGACTGCGTGTCTCGGATGCATTTATGCATGCACCTCTTGGAGAGGTTACAAGCCATTCAATTGGAGAAATTAAAAATATCATGGTCGATAAAATTGAAAATATTGAACCACCGCTGGCACATATAATTCCTGAGGGAGCCGGACATGCCGTACTGCCACTGGTAAGCCTTATAGGGCTTTTCAATGTAGACTGGAGAGTAGCATTTGCTTCACTGGTTACCTTACCACTTGCTTTTGTGTGCATGGTGCTTACCTATAGAATAAGTGGAAAAAATTTTAATAAGTATAATGAGTCCAATAGTTACATGAATAGTACCATTGTTGAGTATATAGAGGGGATCGAAGTTATTAAGGCATTTGGAAAGGAAGGAACTTCCTATGAAAAATTTGCAGGAGCAATTACAAATTACCGTGATTTTATACTAAAATGGCTCTCCTCCACTTGGATCACCATGAAACTTTCGTTTGCACTTTTTCCATCCACATTGCTTGGAGTACTTCCAGTTGGATTAGTACTATACAGTAAAGGAATTCTAACTCCTGCACAGGTAGCGTTATGCTGCATGTTATCCATGTCTATGATTGGTTCGCTAGCAAAGCTAGAGGTATTTAGTGAAGGGATAAGGGAGATGCAGTTTACCATAGAAAATCTCCAACAGTTTCTTGATATGCCTTCATTACCAGAAGCAAAAGATAATGTGAAACTGAGAGGATATGACATCAATTTTTGTAATGTTACCTTTTCCTATGATGAAAAAGAAGAGCATGAAGTATTGCACGGAATCAACATGAATCTTTCCCAGGGAAGTTTTACGGCACTGGTCGGTCCTTCTGGTGGAGGTAAATCAACAATTGCCAAACTACTTGCACGTTTTTGGGATGTTACAGCAGGAACGATTGAAATTGGCGGCATAAATGTTAAAGAAATACCTCTCAAACAACTTGCAAATACGATTAGTTTTGTCACACAGGATAATTTTTTGTTCCGCTGTTCTTTACTTGAAAATATACGATTAGGCAATCCAAACGCATCGGATGAGGACGTATATGCAGCGGCAAAAGCTGCACAGTGTGACGAGTTCATTCGTAAACTGGAAGCAGGCTATCAGACGCCGGCAGGAGAGGCTGGAAAAAGATTGTCGGGCGGAGAAAAACAGCGTATTGCCATTGCAAGAATGATATTGAAAAATGCACCTATTATCATTCTCGATGAGGCCACTGCCTTTACCGATCCGGAAAATGAAGAAAAAATTCAGCATAGTATTGCAGCACTTACAAAAGGAAAAACGCTTTTGGTAATTGCCCATAGGCTTTCTACCATTAAAAATGCAGATCATATTGTAGTTCTAAATCACGGTAATATTGTTGCAGAGGGAAAACAGGATGAATTACTAAAACACTCATCATTCTATGCAAATATGTGGAAAAACCATATTGGTGCAAAATCATGGTCGGTAGGAGTACGGGGAAAGGAAGTGAGTCAGGATGTTTAAATCGATAAAACGAATCATTTGCTGGTGTGGTGAGTTTAAAGGAAAATTATATATAGGATTTATATTTTCTTTTTTTTCTTCATGGTTTGCGGCAATGCCAGTTATTATTGCAGCATATACAGTAGGCATGCTGATTGAGGAGAAAAAGGGTGGTACGAGATTTAATACGAAATGGATTGGATTCAGTATTTTATTGATGTTACTTTTTGTATTTCTTCGCTTTCTCTTTGATTATTTAAGAGCCAAATTTCAGGAAACAATCAGTTATGAGCTGGTTTCCAGAGATAGACTAGCAATTGGTGATTTGCTAAAACGCGTATCATTGGGCTATTTTCAGAAGATGAATACAGGTGATATCTTAAATTCAATCACGACAGGTCTTCACACATTAGAGAATATGGGAATTCGTATGGTCGATACTTTTATAGGAGGATACTTAAATTTCCTATGTATTTTAATATGGATTGCTGTAATTAACCCAATGATTTCTTTGATTACAATCGCAAGTATGATCGGTTCTTTTGTATTCTTATTGGTAATATCAAAGTATAGTATGCTGAATGCTCCTGTATCTGCTCAGGCAGATCGTGATCTTACCAATGCGGCAATTGAATACGCAAGGGGATTACCGGTAGTAAAATCTTTTGGACAGGATGGTGTGGCCATATCTACCATGAAAAAGGCTTGCAGCGAGAGTAAAAAGATTCATTTAAAAATTGAATGGGGATTTGTACCAGCAAACTGTATTCATTTACTTGTACTGAAAATAGGTTCTCTATGTATTCTTTTGGCAGCTGTTTATCTTGGCGTTACAAATCAGATATCAGTTTCAAATATGCTCTTATTGTCTTTTCTGTCGTTTAGTGTATTTGCTTCTATTGAACCAATCAGTGATAGTGCACATGTATTGGGGGTAATTGAAAATGCCATGAATCAACTGGATGCTCTGAAGTCGGAAGAATTTATTGATGAGGGAGGCAGAGAGGTATCTCTGACTCAATATGGGATAGAATTTCATGATGTATCTTTTGGCTATGATTCCAGATTAATATTAAATCATGTGAGCTTTACAATTCCGGAAAAAACAACGACTGCAATTGTTGGTTCCTCAGGAAGCGGAAAAACAACAATTTGCAATCTAATTGCAAAGTTCTATGCTGTAAATAGTGGAAGCATTGAAATAGGTGGTGTGAATGTAAAGGATTTTACCTGTGATAGTTTGCTATCCAATATTTCAATGGTATTTCAAAAGGTTTATTTATTCCATGATACGATTCGCAATAATATCTGTTTTGGAAATCCTAAGGCTACAGAGAAAGATTTGATTTGTGCAGCGAAAAAAGCATGCTGTCATGATTTTATCTCTGCCTTACCAAACGGATATGATACGATAATCGGAGAGGGGGGTGGAACGCTTTCCGGTGGTGAAAAGCAAAGGATATCCATTGCAAGAGCCATACTTAAAGACGCACCCATTATCATTTTGGATGAAGCGACTGCTTCAATTGACCCTGAAAATGAACACTATATTCAGGCAGCCATTTCTGAACTAACGAAAGGTAAAACGATTGTCACAATCGCACACCGTCTGGCTACTATTGAAAATGCGGATCAAATACTGGTTATTGATCATGGAGAAATTGTAGAAAGTGGAACACATAAACAATTAGTGAAGAAAGAAGGGGTCTATAAGAAATTTGTTGAAATACGTGAAAAGGCAGAAAGATGGAATATGGAATAGAATAGATTTTATCAAGAAAATTGACAAGTGAGATGATTGATGCTAGAGGAGCTAATGGAACGAGGCAAAACCTATGCTTCATTTATTCATAAATTAAGTCAGAGAGGAAATTGGAGTCTGTCTAGATGAATTTTTTAGTATGAATAATGAAGGTACAACCAAATAGTACCTGTTTTGTAAATGGAAGAGACTATTTGGTTGTATAATATCTGCTAGACCCTAAGATTTTATAAATCTCCAGCTTGGGATTTACGTTTTTCTTTATAAGGAAATTGTTTTTCAAAATTTGCTAATTCTATATCAGAAGGATCAAACTTTGTGTCAAAGTAATAAGTACCTGATTTACTTAATAAATATCCATCTACAAGTTCCTTAGCCATAAAAAATGCTGCTTCATCATCTAATGTAAGATTTGGAAGATGTATATTATATCTACTTGCAGAAACAAACCCAAATCTTTGGTAGTATTTGGGATTACCGGTGATAAGAACTGCTTTGTATCCAAGTTCTTTGGCGGTCTGCATAGATTCTGTAATAAGAAGTGAACCTACACCTTGATTTTGGAACTCAGGAAGAACAGATACTGGCCCAAAGGATATGATGTCTTTGCAGAGTTTACCTTCTTTAATCATTTTTGTATAAATAATATTACCGATAATAATGTTATTTTCTTCAATAACATAATCTAATTCTTTAATAAAAGTGGCTGAATTTCGAAGATTGTGAAGAACTAAATGTTCATTACATCCAGGCCGATATACGTTCCAAAATGCCTCACGTGTTACATATTCATTTTCTTTATAATCGTTTTCTGTTTCAATTCTAAGATTCATTATAGTAACCTCCCATTTCTCAATAGAATTATTTTATATCAAAATCAAAAATAAGTATAGTAACAAAATAATTAGAATCTTTAGAGACAGAATGTATGATACGGTAAATAATATGTAAGGAAAAAGAGTGCAAATATTATTGACATATTAATGGACGCTAAGTATAATAAATGCAAATCATTTGCATTTATTATATAATGGATCAATAAAAAGTAATAAATGTTTTATCGTAGTAATGGAAGAATATCTGAAGGCTAATGAACGATAATATAATAAACTTTGTGAGAAATATCAAGGAGAAATAACATGTTTAATCAAATTGAAAATAAAATACCAGTCACATTAATTACCGGATATCTGGGTTCTGGAAAGACAACATTTATGAATGAACTGCTAAAATTGCAATCGAATAAAAAGGTTGCGATAGTTGTAAATGATATGGGCGAAATTAATGTTGATTCCTCATTGATCAAAAATAATTCACTTGCAAAATATCCAAATATGGAATTAATCAGCATGCAAAATGGATGCATTTGCTGCACCTTACGAGAAAAATTCATGGATCAGATAATTGAATTATCGCATAAAGATATTGATGCAATTCTAGTAGAAGCATCTGGTATCAGTGATCCCGTATCAATAGCTGAAGCGTTTTTGGCTTACGAAGAAACCGAAAAAGAGATACCGGTTTATCTGGACTCAGTTATAACTGTTGTAGATGCAGATCGGATATATGCCGAATTTTTGGATGAGTTAAATGACTATGTCGATTCGGATAAAGATAAAACTGAAACAGATGAAACTGAAACAGATGAGGAAGAAAATGATCCTGATATTATTAATCTTATTATGGATCAGATTGAATTTTGCAGTCTTATTCTCCTAAATAAATGTGATCTGTTGACAAAAGAGCAGTTAAGAGAGGTTAAAGAAGTAGTAAAAATTATCCAACCGGAAGCAAAAATTATTGAAACTGAGTATGCAAGAGTTGACTTTGAAAATATAGTTTCTCATATTCCATATGATTATGACAGAATTAGGGATTCTTCACTAATCAATAAGACTTTATTTAAAAATAATCACAATGAGGAGTGGATTGACGGAGTGCATGAAGAATATGGAATATCATCTTTTGTTTATACAAAACGTCAGCCTTTCAGCTATGATAAGTTCATGAAGTTTCTTGAGGATGACTACCCGGAAACTTTGATTCGAGCCAAGGGATATATCTGGTTTGCAGATGATGATATTCATACGCAATTATTTGAACAGGCAGGTAGAAATGCATCGGTTACTGAAATTTCGAATTGGGTTGCAGCTCTTCCAACAAAAGACAGAGAAGAAGCAATGGCAAATTATCCTGAGATTTTAGAGGATTGGGATGAAACCTATGGCGATCGGATAAATCAGATTGTTTTTATTGGAAAAGGTTATTCCAAGGAAGAAATAACAGAAAAACTAAATCAATGCCTCGAAACCTATAAGAATACAAAATAGTATTTATTAAAACAAGGCAGAATTACTTTGTTTGATAATTGAATTATTGATCTTATGTGGTAAGTTAATTATACTTGTATTGTCAGAAGAAAGAAGCCTGCAATCAGATGTCGAGCATGAAAATAGGCTGATGAAAAACTACAAGAGAAATCAAGTAATAAAGTATTTGACATATGGAATAATTCTGATACAATATGTTAAGGGCATATGCTAATAATTAAGCTAATATATTATAAAAATAAGAAAGTTACGAGGATATAGTAAAAGTGGATGCAGAATTACACATAACGGAAAAAACACACTCAGAACTTGCAATGGCATATTTTAAAGAGGGCTATAATTGTTCACAATCTGTGTTTATGGCATTTAGCGAGGAATATGATATGGACTTTGAAATGGCGTTGAAAATCAGCTCCTCTTTTGGAGCAGGAATGGGAAGATTACGAGAAGTATGCGGAGCAGTAACCGGAATGTTTATGGTCGCTGGGATGGTATATGGATATGCAGATCCAAAAGATCATACTTTAAAAACAGAGCATTATAAAAGAATTCAATATCTTGCAAAAGAATTTGAAGAAAAGAATCATTCTATTATTTGCAGAGAACTGTTGGGTTTAGATGCTGGTAAGGATAGTCCAGTTCCAGAACTTAGGACAGCAGAATACTATAAAAAGAGACCCTGTGTCGAGCTTGTTGGCATGGCGGCAGATATTATGGAAAAATATTTAGAAGAAAATAGATAGTATCGGAGCAAAACAAGCGGAGCAGGGATAGAGCATTTTGCAGGTGGAATGGGAGAAACAGCACAGGGAAGGAAATGAATTGTAGAAGAGGGAAAGAAATTGATGGAAATAAAGATAACAACTTTGATTGAAAATAATACAGATGATAAGGGTCAGTTGCTATTTGAACATGGTTTATCTTTATATATAGAAGCTGATGGAAAAAAATTTTTATTTGACACTGGACAGAGTGGCGATTTCATTGAAAACGCTAAGTCTCTTAGTAAAAACTTAAATGAGTTAGATTTTTGCATCATAAGCCACGGACATTATGATCATAGTGGCGGATTTGTAAAATTTGTAAATGAAATTGGTAAATTTCCACCACTTATTGTAGGCGAAGAATCTCAGAAAGGGTTGACATACCAATATACGCTGTGATTGGTGGTACTCATTTAATTGAAGCAGACGAAGCCAGAATACAAAAAACAATCGATGCTTTTAAAGAAATGAAAATACAATTAATTGCAGTGTCACATTGTACTGGAGAGGAAGGAATGCGTCTGATTAGTGAAGAGATGAAAGAGCAATTTCTTTATAATAATACAGGAAAGGTGATAGAGATTTAAATAAAATAATAAAATACGTAAGAAAACGACAGTAAGTAATATAGAACAAAAGAACTGGAGGCAACAATGGAATTATTTTTTGACTGTATACCTTGTATGTTAAAGCAGGCAATAGAGGCAGCCAGAAAGACTACAAGTGATGTGGAAATACATGATAAGATAGTATGTGAAACAATTAATTTAATAACCAATTATAAAAAATATAGAAATTCACCTGATTTGGCACGGGATATTCATAGAATTGTTAAGGAAAAGACTGGAATCAATGATCCATATTCTGAAATCAAAGAAAAAGATTTAGAAGCGGCAAAAATTGTATATCCATATTTGAAAGATTTTATTCAAAGTAAAGAGAATAGTCTTTATTGGGCATTAAAAATAGCTGCCACAGGTAATAACATTGATGCAGCTGTATATAGTAATATCGATGTAAGAAAATGTATTGAGAAAGAGTTAGAGAAAGAGTTCTCAATCTGTGATATTGACATTATGGAGAAAAAATTACAAACCGCATCAAATATACTTATAATTGGTGATAATACGGGAGAGACAATTTTTGATAAAGTAATGATAGAAAGTTTTCCAGATATTAATATTACATATGGAGTAAGAAGTGAACCGATCTTGAATGATGTAACAGAAAAAGAAGCAGTTGCTTCCGGATTGGATCGGGTTTCGAAAATAGTGTCTACTGGATGTAGTGCACCAGGAGCCATATTAGAGGATTGTAGTGAGGAGTTTATAGAGATCTACAATAAATCAGATATTATAATAAGTAAGGGACAAGGGAATTACGAAGCTCTTTCAGAAGAAAAAGGAAACATATTCTTTTTGTTAAAAGCAAAATGTCCCATGATATCACAGAAACTTAATGTTAATTTAAATGATTATATATTTAAGCATGGCTGATTTTTCACTGATTGACTTCATATAAAAATATATGGCAGATTCGAGTAATAAAAATGGAAGAAAAGAAAAACTACATCTTTGCTAAAGAGATGTAGTAATGGAAACAGTAGTTTCCATATATGACATAAAGCCGAGGTTATCTTCGGCTTTTTTTTGTTACATAGGAAAGACCTTTTTGGTGGTAACGTAAAATAGTTTGATTCGAATGTGTAAAATGTTACTGTGTGACTGCATTCCGTTTTTATATTCAAATAATAAAATTTATATATAAGAGGTGTCATATGTATAAGGTTTATTGGAGAATTGTGATAAAAAATACTATAATTCGGCATATAATGACTTAATTATTACTATTATTATTTTTTTGTACTAAATAATACAAAAAAATCTAATTAGTGCAAAAATATTGTACAATTTACCGAATAAAGCTTGACAAATGATTAATAAATGATAAAATATATAACGAATTATATATATTTATTTAATTTTAATACAAATTATTATCAAATACATACAATGATTTTTAGCAAATATATAACAGTCTATAATAAGGTTGTTGAAAATAAGAACGGTAAAGTAAATATAATCTAAGTAAATTTTTGAAAGCTGCAATTGTTTTAAACAGAAATAGATAATTTAATCAAGTTTAACAATTTTATTAAGGAGAAGGTAAAATGAAAAAAGTAAAACTTTTTTGCCTGGCACATGCAGGTGGATCAGCTATGTATTATTGTAAATGGAAGAAAATGTTAAGCGATTCCATCGAATTAATACCGTTAGAACTTGCAGGCAGGGGAAATCGTATAACAGAGAATTTTTATAATAACTGTAATGAAGCTATAAATGATATTCTTAAGCAAGTTTCAGGTAAATTAGACAATAGTGAATTTGCTTTTTGGGGACATAGTATGGGTACAATTATTACATATGAATTAGCTCGCAAGTTAAAAGAATTAAAGGAGGAAGAACCAGTTTGTATGTTTTTTTCAGGAAGATGTCCACCACATATTATAAAAAAAGAAGAAAAAATTCATATATTACCAAATAATGAATTTATAAATAAAATAAAAGAATATGGCGGAATGCCTGATGAAGTATTGAAAGAAGAACAATTAATGAAATTAGTTACACCAATATTAAAAGCTGATTTCAAGCTTATAGATGATTATAAATATGTTAATGATGGTTTTAAATTTAACTGTGACATTGTAGCACTAATAGGAAAGGATGATAAGGGAGGAGCTACAAAAGAGTTTAGAGAATGGAGTAAATATACCAATGGTAATTGCAAGATTTACGAATTGGAAGGAGGACATTTTTATCTTAACGACAGGGAAGATGAAATATTGAACATAATAAACCAAAAATTAGTGTTTCAATAAGAAGATAATAAATAGCTAGTATAGGATATCTATAAATATTTTTATATTTGTTCGTAGAATTTCAAAATATAAAATAGTGAATCTGTAAACTGCATTTTGATTCGGCAATAGAAAAATTAATATTTGCTGAGGTGGGAAGAATGATTAATAAAAATACGATACTAGATTTAATGTATAAGTCAATACAGGGGAAAAATGAAAGTATAACTTTTATAAAAGAAAGTAATATAGAAAAAAAGGTATTATATAAAGAACTATATAGTAAATCAAAATTAGTTTTAAAACACCTACAAGATAGAGGACTGAAAAAGGGTGATGAAGTAATAATTAGATTATCTGATAATGAAAAGTTTCTATATACATTTTGGGCATGTTTACTAGGAGGAATCATACCAGTTCCTTTCGATTATTTAGCAACAAGTGCAAACTTTAACAAGTTAATAAAGATATATAATCAAATACCTAAATCATTTATGGTAACCGAGGAAGATATATTAAAAGAATTACATCATATAAGTGATGATGAAGCAGAAGTAAATTTAAAAGATATTGAAACTAAAGTAATATATTTTCAGGATATAAATTCAGATAACGGATATGGCAATTTAGAAGATATAGTTGAAACAGATATTGCATTTATACAATATTCTTCAGGGTCTACAGGTAATCCAAAAGGTGTTGTGATAACACATGAAAATTTGATGTCAAATATAGAATCAATTATTATTGGGTCAAAACATACGGTGGAGGATAGATATATAAGTTGGATGCCATTGCATCACGATTTGGGATTAACTTGGTTTTGCTTAATGCCTATGGTATTAAATGTGAAACAATATAATATTGCTACATCACTGTTCCTAAAAGACCCATTGTTATGGTTAGAAAAAACCTCTGAAAAAGGGGCGACTATATTGGTATCACCGAATTTTGGATATAAATATTTGCTGGAAAAATACGAAGATAGCAAAAATTATGGTTGGGATTTATCAAGAGTAAGACTCATAATAAATGGAGCAGAACCTATATCTGTAGATATAGTAAATGAATTCATTAAGAAAATGAAAAAATATAATTTAAATCAGAATACTATGTATACCGTTTATGGATTAGCAGAATCAACATTAATTGTAAGTCTGGCCATACCCGGTGAGCCGTTTCAATCAATAAAAATTGATAGAAATTATTTGTCTGTTGGAGATAAAATAGTTAGAACAAAACATAGAGAAAATGGGATTGAACTAGCTATTGAGGGTATAAAAGTAAGAGATGTTGATTTTAGGATAACAGATCTAAAACATAAAGAGTTACCAGATGAGCATATAGGTCAAATAGAGATTAGGGGAAAAAGTGTTACAAAAGGATATTATAAAGAAAAAGCTTCTGACAGGAAAACATATATGTCAGACGATGGTTGGCTGAATACAGGTGATTTAGGATTTGTAACAAATAATTATTTGGTGGTTGCAGCTCGTCAAAAGGAAATTGTAATAATAAATGGTCAGAATTATTATTTATATGATATTGAACAAGTCTTAGAAAAATTAGATGAAATTCCCATTGAAGGAGTAATTGCCAGCGTAGTTTCATCAGCTAATAATGAGGATTTACTGATTATATTTGTAAAACATGAGTTAATAGATGATAAATTTATTAATAAATATAGAGCTATCGTAAGTACGTTAAATAAAGAATTTGGAATTCAAGCATATTCAATATTGCCTATAAAAAATATACCAAAGACAACAAGTGGGAAATTGCAAAGATATAAGGCGGCCGAGATTTATAAACAACTATCCCAAAGCGAAAAAAACAATATGGAAAGTACCATAAAACAAGTTCTGAAATCAGTAAATACTGAATATCGAAAAAATGCTTATAAAATTTTGGAACAATCAGAATATAAGCTAAATTCTGTAGAAAAAAAAGTTATCGAAATAACATCTAGTGTCCTAAAATACAATGAAATCAATATTTTTGATAATTTTTTTGATTTAGGAGTAAATTCAATATTAATGAAGCAAATTGGAGAAGATTTAAGGGAAGTATATGGAGAAAAAATTTTACCTTCAGCGATTTATAAAAACCCAACAATAAAAGAATTATCTGATTACATTATAGAGCACGTCGATACTCCAAATATCAAATTAGAGAAAAAAAATAAGAAAAATAATAATTATTACAAAATAAAAATGGATGATTATTATAAGTTATCAGAAGAACAAGAAAGACAATATGTATTAAACTGTCTGGATCATAAGTCGACTAATTATAATATATCCGTAGTCTGGATATTAGATGGAAAGTTAGACTTAAAACAACTTAATTATGCTTTTATGAAATTGGTAGAGAGACATGAGAGTTTAAGAACATCTTTTCACTTAGTTAAGGGAACACCAAAACAAAAGATACATAAAAATCTTAATATCCGTTTAGAAGAAAATAAATTAAAAAAGGATGAAGATTTAGAGGAAGTAATAAGTAAAAGTATTAAACCTTTTGATTTGACTATGGCCCCACTAATTCGAATCAAGATTATTAATTTTGAAAAAGATAAGAATGTGATGATTTTAGACATGCATCATATAATTGGAGATGGCGCATCTTTAGAGATATTAGTGAAAGAGTTAGAAAGTTTATATTGTGGAAGAAATCTTTCAAAGGTAGATTTTCAGTATAAAGATTATGTAATGTATCAATACGAGTTTATGAAAAGTGTGATGTATCTTAAAGAAAAAGAATTTTGGAATAGTATGTATGAAAAGAAGCCATTTGAAAGAGAATTAATAACTGATTATAAAAGGTATCATACATTAGATAATAGTGGTAAAAGAATATACAAATCCATGAATAAAGAATTAAGTGAGAAAATAAAAGGGATTGGTAGAAGCAATAATTGTACATTATTCATGGTATTACTTGCGGCATTTAGTATCACTCTTTCAAACTATTATTATGAAGATGATATTTCCATTGGAACTCCTATTATAGGAAGACCAAATAAGAATTTTTATGAAGTTATCGGTTTATTTGTAAATACATTAGCTATTAGACTACACTTAAACAAGTCAATTACATTTGAAGAATATTTATGTTATGTAAAAAATATATGTATAGATGCTTTTAGTAATGAAGAATATCAATATAACGAATTAGTAAATCATTTAAATGTAACTAGAAAAACAAACAAAAATCCGATATTTGATGTATTTTTTGCTTTGCAAAATGCAGGTACCAGTGATTTAAATTTAAATCAAATTTTAGCAAAAAAATATAGCTGTAAAAATAATTCTGCTAGATTTGATATATCAATAGATATATATGAAAAAGAAGAATTAAGTTGTGTATTAGAGTATAGAACCGGTTTATTCAAAGAAGAAACAATTTTGGAAATGTTTAGTGATTTTGAAAATGTATTCATTCAAGTAGCGAATAATAGCAAAATAAAAATAAATACGATTAAATGTATTCAGAAAAGACAAAATGATAATAAGAAAAACAGTATGGACTTTAGTTTTAATTTTTAAAATCTTACAATTAGTATACGAAAGGCAGAAAGAAAACAAAGGCAGGAAGAAAGGAAAGATTAGATTTCTTGGTTATTAGGTTGTGAGTATGATAAGAATAGAATAGATAAAGAAAAGAGGTTATACATATGGATAGTAAAGAGAGTGGTAAAAATTTAAGTGAAATTACATATTCTCTTGGAGAAGATTTATCTAAAAAAGTAATAAAAATAAGTAATGATTCATTATATGGAATTTATACTGTAATATTATCAGCGGGTTTGTATGTGATGTCTAATTATGAATATGATGAATTTTCTAATATTGATATACCAATGTTAGAAGATAAGGATAAGAGCATAGTTCTTAAAATGAATTTATCCGATTACGCTAGTTACAAAGATTTTTTAATACATGTAAAGAATTTTTTATCTAATATTTACTCAAGTAACGCAAATACTTTAAATGAAGATAGTTATGATGATAGATGTTTACTATTACTTAGTAATATTCATAAAGAAACTAGTGAACATCTAACTAGAAAATATGATATTGTAATGCACTTTGAGGTATGTGATAAAAATATATTAGTTAGAATGAGTTACAATTGTAAAGAGTATTTACCATGGTACATAGAAAGTGTTTTTGAGAATATCATAAAAACATTAGAATATATAACGGAGAATATTAATATAACTTTTGAGGATTTAAGTAAAAAAGTAGAATCATTAAACTCATTGGTATATAACAAATTGAATGACACAAAGAAATCAATATGGAAAGAAGCTACCGTTAATCAATTATTTGAAGAGGTTGCTGCAAAAAATCATGATAAAGTAGCTTTGATATGCAATGGGAAAAGTATTACTTATCATGAGCTAAATAAGCGTTCAAATATATTGGCCAATGAGTTAATAAAAAATGGTGTTGGTCAGGAGACATTAGTGGGGGTTATGACAAATCGGTCAATAGATCTATTTGTTAGTATTTTAGGAACTCTAAAAGCTGGAGCAGGATATGTACCAATGGATTCAAATTATCCGCAAGACAGGGTTACTTATATTTTAAAAGAAAGTAATATTAATATTCTATTGATAAATGATGATAAATTAAAGCAGCTTGGAAAGATAAAAAATATCAATGTAAATACAGATTTAAATTACTTAGAAGAAGTAAGTGTTCCGGTAGTAAATAATAGTAGTAACATAGCATATGTTATATTTACATCTGGGTCAACGGGAAAGCCCAAAGGAGTGGTAATAGAGCATAAAGCATTAGTTAATTTTATATATGGAATTAAGTCAGTAATTGAAGTTACCCAAACTACAAAAGTATTAAATGCGACAACGGTATCATTTGATATTTTTGCGTATGAATCTTTTGTACCACTACTTTCAGGGGCTACAGTAATATTGGCTAATGATGAAGAGCAAAATAATGTAAAAAAACTTGGTGAAATGATAGAAAAATTCAAAGTAGATCTATTTCAAACCACTCCATCAAAGATGAATTTAATGCTAGATGATAAAAATAATAGTAAGAAGTTATCTGAATTAAAGCATCTTGTTATTGGAGGAGAGCCATTTCCAAGTGAGATGTTAACCAAAATAAGAAAAATGGTAAATGCTGAAATATATAATTTTTATGGACCAACTGAGGCTACAGTATGGGCAACTTATAAAAAATTAAATGATGAAAAGGAAATAAATATTGGGAAGCCTTTACCTAATTATGAGATCTATATAATAGGAGAAAATAATAAACAAATGCCAATAGGTTCCAATGGAGAAATAGGTATTGCAGGGGAAGGTTTAGCAAGAGGATATTTAAATAATAAAAAATTAACTTCAGATAGATTTATAAAATTTATTGATAACAATGGAAATGAAAAAAGGCTATATAAAACAGGAGATATCGGAAAGGTATCGTTTAAGGGCGAAATACAATGTTTTGGCAGGAAAGATAATCAAATTAAGCTGAGAGGATATAGAATTGAACTAGGTGAAATTGAACATGCTTGTATTCAGTATAAGGACATAAAGGATATCGCAGTCCTATGTATAGATGTAAATGGAGAAAAAAGTTTAGTTGCTTATTATATAGCCAATGAAGAAATCGAAATAAAAGAAATGAGACATTTTTTAGTTAAAAGTATTCCATTATATATGATTCCTCAATACTATATAAAAATAGATAAGATGCCACTTAATATAAATGGAAAAGTAGATAGGCTTGAATTAGAAAAAATTAAATTTGAATCCTCTAGTTATGAAGAGGAAGAAGATATTAATTCAGAAATTGAGAGTACATTATTAAATATATGGAAAAGTGTATTAAATAGGAGCTATATTGGAATCCATGACAATTTTTTTGATATAGGTGGTACATCAGTTTTATTATTAACAGCACATAGTAAAATAGATGAAATCTATACAAATAAAATTACAGTATTACAGTTGTTTGATATGCCTACAATTAAAGAGATAGCTGACTTCTTAGAAAAAGATAATGAGAAAGACATATATGAAAACGAAGGCATCCAATTTCCAGACGAATATTTTGATATAGGTCAATATGATAATTATGAATTATTAAGTCAAGAAATTAATAATAAAGATTTAGAGATATTAAATATTTTAATTGAAAAATTAAATATTAGTATGGAAGCGGTATTTCTAGGTATGTTTAATTATTGTATCTATCAGATAACTGAAATAGAAGAAATCAATACGCCTATAATAAAAAATAATGAAGTAATGGGAATATTGATTCATTATTCTAATATAAAGAACATGGAAGATTTATTCAATCTTATAGATCAAAAATTAAAAAGCAGATCAAAAAAAATCACATTAAATCTTTCAAAAATAAAGGATGAAAAGCGTTATCGTAATAAGGTATATCCATTGTTTTGTATAGACAAAATTGGATCTTTCAAAGAATTGGAAAACAGTTACGATTTGATTATAAGATCAGAAATAGTTCAAGGTGGAGTGAAATTTCTGTTAAGTTATAAAAAAGAAAAACTGTTGAAGGAAAAAGTAATAGTATTATTTGAAAGTTATAGGAATCTAATAAAAGCACTAATAGATAGTATAAAAGAATAGAGGGGTTAAAATGAAGGATTTAGCAATCGTGTTTCCAGGTCAAGGTTCTCAATATATAGGTATGGGAAAAGAATTATATGATAAGTATGATTATGTAAAAAATATTTTCAAAGAGGCGAATGAAGCATTAGAAAAAGACATAACAAAGTTAATATTTAATGGAAATGAAGAAGAACTAAAAGATACAAGAAATGCACAAGTTACAATTTTAACTGTCAGCTATGCAGCTTATAAAGTATTTGAAAATGAAATAGGAATGGAACCAAAGATTTTAGCAGGGCATAGTCTGGGAGAAATTTCAGCATTAGTGGTTGCTGGTGCAATCGATTTCTTTCATGGAGTTAAGATAGTAAGAAAGCGAGCTGAAATAATGGCAGAGGCTATGAATGGCTCTATTGGTGGAATGGCGGCAGTTTCATCAATAAACAGTGACATAGTAAAAGAAATATGTATAGAATTATCGAATGAAACAGATAGTATAGCTATATCAAACTATAACTCAAAGAAACAAATAGTAATTTCAGGGAACAAAGATTTAGTTATATTAGCTAAAAATAAATTAGATGCGCTAGGAGCAAAGACAACGCTGTTAGAAGTTAGTGCTGCATTTCACAGTAGATATATGAAGAATGCCGGTGAAAAGTTTAAACTAGAATTAGAAAAGTATAATTTTAAACCTTTGAATCGAAAGGTATTGTCAAATGTAACCGCAGATTTTTACGAAAGTGCTTCAGATATTAAAGATGTATTATCGAGGCAAATATACTCACCAGTACGATGGTTAGAAATAATAGAAAAAATTAAAAAATATAGTGGTCAAGCTATAGAAATGGCTCCTAAAAATGTTTTGACTAATTTATCGAAGAAAGATGATACAAAATTCCCAATATTCAAGTTTGAAAAAGAAAATGACATAAAAGCTGTCATAGAACAAATTTATCCTAATTCAAAATATTTAACGAAAGATGATTTTGTTGAAAGAATTTTAGCTAATGTTGTTTGTACAAAAAATAACAATTTTAATAATGATGAATATGATGCTGGTGTCGTGAATCCTTATAAGAAATTGCAGAAAATGAACACTGATTTAAAAGCGTCAGAAAGAGAAATCAGCGTAGAAGAGATGAAAGAAGCTTTAGATTTATTAAAAGAAATTTTTGATACGAAAAAAACAGAAATAAGTGTTCAAAAAGAGAGATTTAATCAATTACTTTTAGAAACTGATTTAAAAGGATTGTTATCATATTATGTTAATGCAAAATTTCAATAATTATTGGGGGAATTAAAATTATGGCAAAATTATTGGAGTTCAATGGTAAACAAATAGGAGATATAGAACAAGAAAAGAAACAGGAGAGAAGTTCCAAAAAAAATGATGTTGCTATAATAGGAATGTCTGGAATAGTAGGAAATTCGAAAGATATGAATGAGTTTTGGATAAACTTATTAAATGGAACTAGTTTTATAGATAATTTAAATGATGAAAGAAAAAAAAGTAATAATAACTATATAGAGTATTCAAAGAAATATAATATATTAAAAGATGATGCAACGTGTTTTCCAGGAGCATATATGAGTGATATATATTCTTTCGATAATGATTTATTTTCTATATCACCCAGAGAAGCAAGTCTAATGGATCCAAATCAAAGAAAATTTATTGAAGTTGCATATCATACAATTGAGGATGCCGGATATGGTGGAGATAAGCTGAAAGGAACGAATACAGGAGTTTTTTTAGGATATAGTGATGATTTTTTTGAAAATTATAAACATAATATATTATTAAATGACCCATCATCATATGGTTTATCTTTAGTGGGGAATATAAGATCCATAATATCTGGTAGAATATCTTATTTTTTAGATTTGAAAGGACCAAGTATAACGTTTGATACAGCATGTTCATCATCTTTAATAGCTATAAAAGAAGCTTGTATACATATATTAAACAATGAATGTGAAATGGCAATTGCAGGTGGAGTAAAAATTATACAATCTCCAATTAAGGATGATGATTGGGAGATAAAAGTTCAATCACCAGATAACATAGCTAGAACTTTTGATGATTCAGCTTCAGGAACAGGAATTGGTGAAGGTGCAGTAGCGTTTTTATTAAAGCCGTTAGACAAGGCATTAAAGGATAAAGATAATATATATGCAGTAATAAAAGGATGGGCTAATAATCAAGATGGCAAATCTATAGGAATCACAGCTCCTAGTCCAAAAGCACAAGAAGATTTAATGACAAATTTACTAAAGAATACAGGTGTGAATCCAGAAGAAATAACTTTTGTAGAGGCACATGGCACTGGAACAAAATTAGGGGATCCAATTGAGGTAACGGCATTGACAAATGCATTCAGAAAATATACAAATAGAAAGCAATTTTGTGCTATAAGTTCTGTAAAAACTAACATTGGACATTTAGACTGCGCAGCAGGTGCAGTAGGAGTAGCTAAGGCTGTTCTATGTTTGAAAAATAAGATTTTGCCACCACACTTACATTTTAAGAAAATAAATAGAGAGATAGATTTAATAAATTCACCCTTTTATATCCCTGCTGAGTTAACTAATATAGATAAGAATCAAAAATTAAACAAAGCAGTAATAAGCTCCTTTGGATTGAGTGGAACAAACTGTCAGATACTAATAGAAGAAGCTCCACATATAGAGTCTAAAAAAGAGGATAGTAGTACAAAAGTTATATCTATCTCTGCTAGAAACGAAAAAAGTTTTAATCGATATATAAAAAATCATATGGATTTTATAAAGGAAAACAAATTTATAAATTTAGATGATTATTGCTTTACATGTAATACAGGACGAGCCCATTTCGAATATAGATGTTTAATTATCTTTTCGAATAGAGATGAACTATTAAGAAAATTAGAGTATGTAAACAGTCATAAAGACAGTAACAAAAAAGATGGAGTATATATAGGTAAATTTAAAATAATTGACAATAGTGTAATAAAAATGGACAGCAAAGAGATATCGTTAAAAGAAAAATCACAATTGGATTTAAAAGCCAAAAAGGTTTTAACGAATGACAAAAATTTAAATTCTATATGTGACTTATACATAAAGGGAGCTTTTATAGATTGGGAAGACTATTATTCTACTTATGATTATTGTAGAATCAGTGCTCCGGTGTATCCTTATAATGAAGTATTTTATTCAGCTTTACAATATGTTGACTCTTTTGATATTAAATTATTAGTAGAATCCTATGATTTAGAAATTTATTCGCTTAAAATATTTAGTAATCAATGGGTTGTTAATGAACATAAAGTGGACGGTTATAAAGTGTTACCTGGTACTGCATATATTGAAATAATAAGTAATTTATTTAAACGATATTATAATAAGAAAGTCGAAATTAAAGAATTATTTTTTGAAAAAACGTTATCATTTGAGGAAGAAGAAGATAAGGTCTTACAAATAAGATTCAATAAAAATAGCAATGAAATTGTGGTATGCAGTAAGTCAAACGGTATTTGGATCGAACATGCAAACTGTCAAATTGAGGATATGAAAAGTGATAATGGCAGCTCAATCAATATTGATTCTTTTATAAAAAATGCTGAAAAAGTTATTGATGTAAGTGATGAAGATTACAGAGAAGGCTTTGTTTCTACTGGTCCTAGATGGAATAATATTAGGAAAATATATTACAACAAAAACTATATTTTAGCGTATATAGAGTTAAAAGAAAGCTTTGCAGAAGATTTTAAAAATTTTGAATTACATCCAGCAATGCTAGATTGTGCAGCTAATTTAGGAAAAGAACAATATATTGAAGGGAACTTTCTGCCATTTAGGTATGAGGACATAAAAATATACAGTAAGTTAACAAGACAATTATATAGCTATATTGAATTAAAAAATGATCTTGACCAAAGTGATGAAATACTTACATTTGATGTGAAACTCGTAGATATAAAGGGTAATTTATTGATGGATATCAATCATTACTCTATAAAAAAAGTAAATAAGGAGGTAATTGAAAAAAGTAAAATTGAGTATTTTAATCTTCAGCTAAGAGCAAAGCCTTTAGAAAATAAAAAATTATTCTACACAGATAATGTATTAGTTATCAAAAATGATAATGAAATATCCAGAGAGGTTGAAAAAGCATTATTAGAAAATAATGTTAAATATACATTGGTAAATACGAATATATCTATCAATGATTTGAGCAATATTTTGACAACAAAGTCAATCAGGAGAGTGATTCATTTAGGTGCATTTAGCGCTCAATCAGACATAAAAAATATAGATGAATTTGAGCAGGTGCAAGAAGACAGCGTTATTAATTTATTTAAATTATCAAAGGCTATTTTCAAAAGTCACATTAATGATAAATTATCAATCGTTATTTTAGGTAACAAAAAGCTATATCCTGATAGTACAACAGCATACGGTATTGGAAAAGTAATGAATAAAGAATTTTATAATGTGTCATGTAAAACAATAGATATTGATGAATTTACTAATATAAGGCATGTACTGTATGAAATGGATAAAGAAGCAGAGGAAAATATAGTCTACTTTAGAAATAATGTAAGGTATATAGAAGAATTGAGAAATATTTCAATCGATAACAAGGATAAGTTTAAGATTAACCTAAAAGGAGATGGTGTTTATATTATTCCTGGTGGAACCGGAAGTATAGGGCTAGAAGTTTGTAAGTATTTAATAGCTAAAGGGGCTAAAAATATTGTACTGATATCAAGAAATGGAGTGATAAAGGAAGCCGATCAGATAAGTTATAATTTGGTGAAAGAAATTAGTAAAGAGTATAATTCTAAGTTAGCGATATATAAATGTAATCTTTCTCATTATGAAGATATGAAAGAAATCATTAATCAAATAAAGAAAAAGTATAAAAAAATTAATGGTGTTATCAATTGCGCTGGAAATGCTGGAGATGGATTAATTATTAATAAGAGTTTAGAAACGTTTCATAACGTTTTAAAAGCAAAAGTACATGGAACTTGGATATTAGACCAGTTATTACAAGATCAAAATTTAGATTTTTTTATTATTATGTCCTCAACCACGGCTTTAACAGCAGAAATAGGACAGTCAGATTATACAGCAGCTAATTTTTATTTGAATTGCTTTGCAGAAAGACGTAGAGCAGAGGGTAAAAATTATATAGCAATAGGATGGCCTGCATGGAGAGATGTTGGAATGGCTGTTAGATATGGGGTAGATACAAGTAAAGCTTTATTTAAGGCAATTAAAAATGTAGATGCAATAAGAGCATTGGATGAAATAATAAGTTTTAACGTTTCTACTGTAATACCAGGTGAATTAAATATAGGTTTGGCAAATTCCTTAAAAAAGAAATTAAATCTAAATTTATCTGATGAAATAAATAAAAGATTACCTAGAAACTACAAGGAACCAAAGAAAAATACTAATCAAAAGGACGTAATTATTAGGGGAAAATATCAAGAAGAAATAGATGAGATAGAAAATGAGATTGCCAAAATATGGGCAAATGTTTTGCAATTAGAAGAAATTGATGTTAACGATAATTTTAATACATTAGGAGGAGATTCTATCTTAGCCATTAGATTATTACGAGAATTAAACAGCAAATTTGACAATATGGTTGATATGTCTGATATTTATACATATTCATCAGTAGACAAAATGGCAAAAAATATAAGAAGACAAAAAGAACCTATTAAAACGGATTTTAATGAAGAGGAAGATTTAATAGATAATATATTGGATAAATTAGAACAAGGTACTGTTAAAGTAGATGAAATAAAGAATTTATTAGAAAAGCAGGGGTGATATTAGAAATGCTAGAAGTAGAAAATTATATATATAATCAGGTATCTCAAAAAAATCTATCAAAGGAAAGTGCAAAAAAAATGCTTCTTGAATTAAAAAATTCTAATAAAAAAAAGAAGTATAAAGATATGGCGATTATAGGGCTTGCTTGTAGATTACCTGGAGCAAATAATCCAGAGGAGTTTTGGGATAACATTAAGAACGGAAGAAATTGTTTAGATAACTTTCCTTTGGATCGAACAAAAGAATGGATAGATATATATTCTAATGATGTCTTGTATAAATTCCTAACAGGTGTAGAAAAAGGTGAGCCCGAGGAATATGTTATTAACAATAGACCGATTGGCGGATTTTTAAACGATATAAGTCAATTTGACAGTTCATTTTTTGGAATTTCACCTAAAGAAGCTAAGTTCATGAGTGCAGAGCAAAAGTTGATGTTAAAAGTTGCTTGGGAGTCAATTGAAGATGCAGGATATGGTGGAGATAAAATTTATGGAACTAATACAGGAGTTTTCATAGGAAAAGATAATACAACATTAGGTCTTTATAAATATTTAACTGAAGCAGATGTGATGCATGTTACTGGATCGTGGAACTCAATATTAGCTAGTCGGTTATCTTATTTATATAATTTAAAAGGACCAAGCATGATTGTAGATACAGCATGTTCTTCAGGACTGGTATCGTTGCATATGGCATCTAAGGCAATAAGCAATGGTGAATGTGATATGGCAATCGTTGGTGGGTTACAAATTCAATATATGGCAGAAATATCGGATTCTAAGCTAAGTTTAAGCATGGTTGAATCGAAAGATGGTAATGTCAGAACTTTTGATAAGAGTGCTAATGGTACTGTGTGGAGTGAAGGTGTTATATCTGTAATAGTAAAGGACTTAGAAACTGCAATTAGGGATGGAGATAATATACATGCTGTTATGAAAGGAAGTTCCACTAATAATGATGGAGCATCTAATGGAATAACAGCTCCTGATGCACGTGCTCAAGAGGAAGTTATAAGTAAGGCATGGGAAGATGGTGAAATAAATCCGGAAACCATTTCCTATTTTGAAGCGCATGGAACAGGAACAATTTTAGGTGATCCAATTGAGATAAAGGGTTTGACAAATGCATTTAGAAGATTTACAGATAAAAAGCAATTTTGTGCAATCGGTTCAACAAAAGCTAACATTGGACATACTGTAGCTGCATCAGGGTTAGCAGGGGTAATAAAAATAATTTATGCTATGAAGAATAAACTATTACCACCAAGTATTAATTTTATGGAAGTAAATCCTTATATAGATTTTGTAAATTCTCCAGTATATTTAAATGATTCACTAAAAGAATGGAAAGTAGATATGGGAGTGCGTAGAGCATGTATTAATTCATTTGGGTTTAGTGGAACGAATTGTCACTTAGTACTAGAAGAAGCACCTAAAAGAACTAGGGTAAATAGTGATAAAACGGAAAAGATATTTCTACTTTCAGCGAAAAGTGAAAGCTCAATCAAAGAATTATGCAATAAATATATTGAATATTTAGAAAAAGATTTAGATGTTTCAATTGATGATATATGTTACACAGCAAATACTGGAAGAGGTCATTATAACTATAGATTAGCTGTAATATGTATGGATAAAGAGAGTTTAAAAAGCAGGATAGAATTTGCATATAATAACTTAATAAGTGGTAAAAATAGAAACGAAAAAAATGTATTTTATGGATACCATAAAGTTGTTAATAACGTAGGTATCATGGAAGAGAACGAAATAACTGAAAATCAAAGATATGAATTAACCAAGATGCTACGTTCAAATATTAAAAAGAAGAAGGATGATTTAGAAAATATAGGTACGTTATATGTACAAGGAGCCGACATAAACTTCAAAGATTATTATTCAGATCATAAATATAGAAGGGTTTCGTTACCAACTTATGCTTATGATGATAAGTATTGCTGTGCTAAAAAGAAAACTTTTGAAATTGAGGTTACAAAAGAGGTGGATAGAAATATAGATCATCCATTGTTTGACCGATTATTAGCAGATTCAATGAATACTGTGATTTATGAAACTGAATTTAGTCCTTCCAGACATTGGATTTTAGCAGAACATATTTTTTTAGGTGTAAGTGTTGTTCCTGGCACAAGTTATATAGAAATGGCAAGAGAAGTATGCTCAAGATACTTTGATACGGAAAGTATTGAGTTAAAAGATTTGGTATTTTTATCTCCAATATCAATAAAAGAGAATGAATCTCTTAAAGTGCAGACTATTCTCGAAAAAACGGATGAGGGAGTTAAGTTTTCAATTTGCAGTAAGAATGTTGATGGAATTTGGACAATTCATGCCAAAGGAAATGGTTCAAAGATAGAGAAAGAGAATAGAAAATATGAGTTGAAAGAGTTACGGGATAAATTACATCTTTTGTTATATCAAAACGAAGATGGAAAATATTATAAAACAGAAATGAGAAATATTGAAAACATGGCATCAGAATATTTTGTTTTTGGTAAAAGATGGCAAAATACTATCAATGTTTATGGAGATGAAAGATATATTGCAGAGGTATTGATCACTCAAGAATTGCCAGATTTATACGCTGCAGATTTAGATGATTATTATTTGCACCCAGCATTGATTGATAATGCTATCAATAACGAGATAAGCGTTTTGCAGGGAGCATATTTACCTTTTGTATATAAAAGTATAAAAATATATAGAAAAACTGGTAAAAGGCTATATAGTCATATAATAAGAAAAAATCCTGAAGTTGTAAATCCAGAAACTGCAACTTTTGATGTTGTACTATTTAATGAAGACGGGGATATTATATCCGAAATTAATTCATATTCAATTAAGAAAATGAATGTTACAGAACAAAATACATTTTTAAATAAAAATAGTAACAAAGTTCCTTATTTTAAAAAGGTATGGATAGAAAGTCCGATAAAGGATGAAAGTAAATCAATTAGTTCAGAGAAGATTTTAATATTTGAAGACAATAAAGGTATTGGTAAAGAGATAAAATCAATATTAAAGTTACAAGGCGCAGTTACGATAGACGTTAAAAAAGGTGATAGATATGAGAAAGTATCTGATAATGAATATAGATTAGGGAATAGTCTTAATGAATATATTACATTATTTAAAGAACTTAAGGATAGTAGTATAACGAAAATAGTTCATTGTTTCGGGTGTGATTCTCCTAATGAGGATAACCGAACAGATGAAAAACTAGAGGATGGATTATATAGTTTATTCAATATAACAAAAGCATTAATAAACAATAAGATTTCAGATAACATCGGCATTTATGTAGTAAGTAAATATGCTAATTCTGTGGATGGCAGTGAAAAAGTAATATGTCCGGAAAACAATGCATTAATAGGTATTACAAAAGTAATCTCAGAAGAACATGCAAAGTATGCTACTAAGTGTATCGATCTTGATGATGAAACTGATTCTAGCAAGGTAGTCGTTGAAATAAAGAATTCATTTGATAAGGTGGTGGCATATAGAGGTAATGTAAGATATATGGAACAGCTTAAGAAGTACAGTCTAGAAGAGATCAGTTATAATGAAATAAAAATAAAGGAAAATGGAACTTATGTTATTGCGGGTGGAACAGGTGCTTTAGGACTAGAGGTATCAAAATATCTTGCGAATGAGAACAAAGTAAATTTGGTTTTACTAAATAGGTCAAAATTACCTGAACGCAAATATTGGGATGATATTATAACGGATAATAAAGAAAAATCATTAGTTAGTAAGCTAGATAAAATAAGGAAAATAGAAGAGTTGGGAAGTAATGTTTATTCATATAATGTAGATATTTCAGACGAAGATCAGCTATCAAAAGTTATTGATGACATAAAGAATAAGTTTGGAAATATTGATGGAATCGTAGGAGCAGCGGGGGTTGCTGGTGATGGGTTTATAATGAACAAGTCAAGATATGTATTTGATAGTGTAATAAAACCTAAAATTCACGGAATTATTTTATTAGATAAATTAACAGAAGATCTGAATGTTGATTTTTTTATTAATTTTTCATCCGTGGCATCAATTCTGGCTGGGGCAGGACAAAGTGATTATACAGCAGCGAATGCATTCTTAGATAGTTTTAATGATTATAGAAATAAAATGGGCAAGCAAACGAAAGTTATTAACTGGCCGGCATGGAAAGAAATTGGAATGGCAGCAGATTACAGTTTCAATAATGAAAACAATATATTTAAAGAAATTGATATAAATAAGGGAATAGAAGCTTTTGATGAAATATTAAAATCAGATATTTTAAAAGTAATACCAGCAGATATTAATTATGATGTATTGGCCAATAATAAAAATTATTTATCTATTAATTTATCAGATGAATTATTAGAAAAGGTTAATAATATTCAAGTACACAAAGAACGTAAAAATAATGCAAGTATAAAAGAAATTATATCAAATATAACATTAAGAGGCAGAGGAGAAGAATATACTGAAATTGAAAGAAAGGTTGCAGAAATTTGGTGTAAAACATTGGATATTGAAGAAGTAAATATTTTTGATAACTTTAATTCTATAGGCGGTGACTCTATATTGGCATTACAAATTTCAAATAAAATGGAAGAATTATATCCGGGTATCACAGATATTACAGATGTTTTTTCTTATTCAACGATTGCATCTTTCTCAGAATATGTTTCAGGTAAAACAGAAATACATACTAAAATAGAAGAAAAAGAGCAAGAAAAATTTGAAGATAATAATATAGATAATTTATTAGATGATTTTGAAGAGGGAAATATTTCTTTAAATGATATATTGGATAAATTTGAATCATAGTAAATCTAAAATACATCTAGTAAATTTAATGATGCATTCAAATGAGTAAGAGACTTTTATGATTAGTAATAATGTACTTGTAGTGTAGAAAATAAATGGAAGAAGGTAAAGTTGTGATATGAGTAAAAAAGCATTCATTTTTCCAGGACAAGGCTCACAATATATTGGCATGGGAAAAAGTTTATATGAAAATTATAAAATTGCGAAAGATATTTTTGATGAATCGAGTGGAATTCTTAATTTCAATTTAAAAGATCTCATATTTAATGGAGATATAAATGAATTAACGAAAACAGAGAATGCGCAACCAGCAATTTTAATTGTTAGCTATTCCATATTTAAAGTTTTTTCAAATGAATTTGAAATAAAACCCAATTTTTTGGCAGGCCATAGCTTAGGTGAGATATCTGCATTAACTTGTTCAGGAAGTATTCCGTTTCATGATGCCTTAAGACTTGTAAGACAAAGAGGATTATTTATGAAAGAAGCAGCGAAGTCAGATATTGGAATTATGAAATCTATTATATGTGAAGACAAAACCGTTGTTGAGAATGAATGCGAAAGTATAAGAGATTTAGGTGAAGAGGTTGTGATTTCAAATTATAATTCTTCAAAGCAAATTGTTATATCTGGAACTAAAAAAGCAGTAGAAATGGTGGCTGATAATGTAAAGGATAAAGTGAAAAAAATAATAAATCTCGAAGTTAGTGCACCTTTTCATAGTCCAATTATGGAATCTGCTTCCAATAAATTTGGAGAAGAATTAAAAAAATACAATTATAAAAAGGGCATATATACTGTTATTTCTAATACAGACGCTAAGCCTTATGACAATTTCCAAGAAATAAAAGATAAACTAAAAAATCAGATTATTTTACCGGTGCAGTGGAATCAGTCGATAGAGTATTTAGTGAAACAAGGCGTAACTTGTTTTATAGAAATGGGTCCCAAAAAAGTTCTGACAGATATGATAAAAAAAAGTTATCCCAATATGTTGGCTTTATCTTGTCAAGATTCAAATGATATGAATAAATTAAAGAATATTCTAAGTAAAGATATGATAAAAACTAAAATAGCTTTTATTAGCAAATGTATAAAGGCAGCTGTAAGTACTAAAAATAGTAACTTTAATAGTATTGAGTATAAAAAAGGTGTTACAGAGCCATACAAAAAGATAAAAAGGATAGAAGATACTTTAGAAAAAGAAGAAAGAAGGCCTAATGAAAGTGAGATAAATGAGGCAATCATAATGCTTAAATTAATATTTAAAACTAAAAAAGTTCCAATAAAAGAACAAATGGAATATTTTAACGATATATTTGATGAGATAAGTAATAAAGAAAGATTTATTAATATAATACAAGAGTAAAGTGCAAATTATAATAGGGTAAATTCATATATATTGACCATAGGAGGCTATAAATGGGAAGTATAAAAGAAATAAGTAAATATATACTGAATGAAGTTAAAAATAAAAAAATGAATAAAGAGGAAGCATTATTCATTTTGAAAAAAATTTCAAATGAGTTTGTTGAAAAACATACTGACATAGCAATTATTGGATTGAGTTGTCAATTATCAGAAGCAAATAACAAAGATGAATATTGGAAAAATTTATTAAATGGTTATTGTAGTATAAGAGAATTTCCAGATAAGAGAAAAAAGGATATAGAAACTTTGCTGGGATTCAATGAAAACATAAATTATAGTAAGTCAGGTTATTTAGAGGAAATTGATAAATTTGATTCCGAATTTTTTAAGATAGCACCGAAAGAAGCTATTTTAATTGATCCATTTCACAGAATATATTTGGAGAATGCTTATGAAGCATTGGAAGATGCAGGATATGGTGCGGATAGAGTGTATGGTACGAATACAGGAGTATTTGTAGGTATGGATCATACAGCTAAAATCAAAATAACCTATTTAAATTTAGTTGAGGAGGTTGATTTATTAGCTGCAACAGGATCATGGACAGGAATGCTTGCAAGCCGACTCTCTTATTTGTTCAATTTGAATGGTCCTAGTGAAGTAATTGATACAGCATGCTCTTCGGGGTTAGTATGTGTGCATGAAGCGTGTAAGGCTTTAAAAAATGGTGAATGTGATATGGCTATTGCAGGAGGAATAAATTTAATTTTAAATCCTAGTGTTGATGGTATATTGGATTCTATACAGTCTGGAGATATCAGTATAAGATCTTTTGATAGATATGCAAATGGAACAGTATGGGGAGAAGGCGTAGCTTCTGTAGTATTAAAGACTCTAGATAAAGCAATTGAAGATAGAGATAATATATATGCTGTAATAAAGGGTAGTGCTGTCAATAATGATGGAGCTTCTAATGGAATAACAGCACCGAATGCGTTAGCACAAGAGGATGTAATAACGAAAGCTTGGAAAGCCGCTAATATAGATCCTAGAACCATTTCATATATAGAATCTCATGGTACTGGAACATTATTAGGTGATCCTATAGAAATCAAGGGGATTACGAATGCATTTAAAAGATATACAGAGGATAAGCAATTTTGTGCAATTGGATGTGTCAAACCTAATATAGGACATACGGTAGCAGCTTCTGGAATAGCAGCATTAATTAAGGTTGTCTTATCTATGAAAAATAATGTTATTCCAGCAACTATAAACTTTGATGAGCCAAATAAATTTATAAATTTTTGTGAATCACCCTTATACGTAAATGATAGAGCTAGGTCTTGGGAAAAGGCTGAACAACCAAGGAGAGCCGGAATTGATGCATTTGGTTTTAGCGGTACAAATTGTCATGTTGTGATAGAAGAAGCTCCAATCATTTTAAGAAAAAAAGATGAAAGTAAACCTTTCAAGTTATTCACTATTTCTTCTGAATATGCAGAAGGGATTACAAAATTGATTGATAGTTATATTGAATTTATAGATAAAGGAAATGATTATGACTTAGATGATTTATGTTTTACTGCTAATACAGGAAGAAAACAAAGTAAATATAGAGTGGGTATAATAATCGATGGGAAAGAAAGCTTTGAAAAAAAAATAAGAAGCTTAAAAAATAGAACCGTCATGGACTGCTTACATATGAATACTGAGGATAAAGATAAATTATTGACTGAGGTAAATAAAAGAATAAATAGATTTCTGGAAAATAATAATAAAGATAAAGAGGCTTTGGAATATATATGTCAAGCTTATGAAAAGGGGATAAATATACCTTGGAATCTTTTTTATTCAAATGAAAAACGAAATAAGATCAGTATTCCAACAACGCCTCTTAAGAGAACTAGATGTTGGCTAGATGTTTCAAAAAGAAGAACAAGAGCAATGAATGAAAAGAATAGTGAAAAAGAAGAAATTGAGCTTGAAAAAATTAAACTTTGTGGAAGAGAAAATAATACATATACTGAGTTAGAACAAAGCATAGGTACTATTTGGGGTAATGTTTTAGGGTTAAACAAAATAGATATTGATAAAAGTTTTTATGAAATGGGTGGCAATTCTATTATATCAATAAAAATAATTAATTTGATTGAAAAGGAGATTGGAGTTAAATTACAAATATCAGATATATTAAATAATGCCAATATTAAAAAAATAGTTCATTTAGTACAAACCAGAGAGTTAAAAGATAGAATGAGTCAATACGAAGAAATTCCATTATGTGATAAAACTGAATACTATGAAGCTACATCAGCACAACAACGTATTTTTATGCTAGATCAACTGGATAAAGATGAAACGGCATATAATATTCCAGTATTTATTATGATACAAGGAAATTTTAATAAAGACAAATTTGAAGAGGCATTTAAAAAACTGATAGCCAGACATGAGATATTAAGAACTTCATTTGATTTTATAGAGGGGCATGTAGTACAAAGGGTCAGGGATTCTTTTCAGTTTCAATTAGAGGAAATCATAGTTAATAGCGAAGAGGAAATGAATGATATTATTTATAAATTTATAAGACCTTTTAATTTGAAAGAAGATGTACTGATTAGAGGCAGTATTATAAATATTAAACATAATCAAAACCTTTTATTGATAGATGTACATCATATAGTGGCTGACGGAGCTTCAATTGAGATTATTGAAAGAGAACTAATCTCTTTATATGGAGGACAAAATTTAGGAGAATTAAAAGTTAATTATAAAGACTATGCAAGATGGCATAACAGATTAGAACAAAGCGAGGATTTAAAAAGGCAAGAAGAATATTGGATCAATAAATTTCAAGGTGATATTCCAGTTTTAAATATGCCAACGGATTATCCAAGAGGTTATACCAAGGAATATGAGGGTAAAAATATAATCTTTTATTCTGACGAAACTGTTTTAAATAACTTAAATAAACTATGCTTAGAAACAGAAACTACATTATTTATGACTTTAATTGCAGCATTTAACATATTGTTATCAAGATATAGTAATCAAGAGGATATCATTATAGGAACTCCTATTGCAGGAAGAAATCATCCAGATGTTGAAAACTTAATTGGTATGTTTGTAAATACAATTCCTTTGAGATGTAAGATAAATTCGGGTGAATCGTTTAAAGATTTTCTTTTAAGAGTAAAAGAAACGTCTTTAAATGCATATGAAAATCAAGAGTATCAATTTGATAAATTAGTGGAGAAGTTAAATATTCATAGAGAATTAAGTAGAAATGCTCTGTTTGATGTAATGTTTGTATTGCAGACAATGGATGCTCCAACTTTAGAAATTAATAATTTAAAATATATTCCATATGAGTATAGTAAAAAAATATCAAAGTTTGATTTGGTTTTACAAGTGATGCCAAAGGAATCAATATTAAAATTTGATTTAAGTTATTGTTCAAAATTGTATAAAGAGGAAACGATTCAAAAAATAGCCAGTCATTATTTAAACATTTTAACTGAAATTGGAGTAAATCCGGATCTTAAAATTTGTGACATCAATATGTTAAGCCAAGAAGAAAAAGACAAAATAATAAATGTTGGACAGGGGAAAAAGGAATTTGTAGATAAAGTTCATAAAGTTAATGAGCTTTTTGAAAAACAAGTAGAACTAACACCAGATCATATTGCGGTAACAGCTATTGATGGAACACTTACATATAAAGAATTAAACAGTAGAGCAAACCAAGTGGCTAGATTATTAATTAAAAAGGGTGCTAAATCAAATGATATTATAGCAATCATAAGCAATCGTACTAGTTCTATGGTAGTTGCGATAATGGGAATACTAAAAGCCGGAGCCGGATATCTTCCTATAGACATAGAATATCCTACAGAGAGAATCAATTATATGTTAAAGAATAGCTGTGTAGATATCATTTTAACCACAGAGGTTTTGGCTGAAAATGTAGAGTTTACTGGAGAGTTTATAGACTTAAATGTTCAAAAAATAAAAGAAACCGATGATGGAAATATTAAAACTTATGGAGAACAAAATGATGCAGCATACGTAATATATACTTCTGGCTCTACAGGAACTCCAAAAGGGGTAATGATAGAGCATCGCAACTTAGTGAATTTAATGACTGCATTAAATAATAAAATATACAAAAAATTTGATCAGTACTTAAATATTGCATTACTGGCACCATATGTTTTTGATGCATCGATTAAACAAATATTTGTTGCATTACTAAATGGACATAACTTAAATATAGTTCCAAGTGAAGTAAGAATAGATGGAGTTAAGCTTGTTAAATATTATAAGGATAACAAAATCGATGTATCAGATGGCACACCAAGTTATATAAAAATTTTATCAGAAACGAAAGGGTGTGCTGAAATTAATGTAAAGCAATTTATAATAGGTGGAGAAGTTCTTCTGGCAGAAAATGTTCGTAAATTTTACGAAAGATTTTCACTTAGAATTGATGCTCCTTGTATTGCCAATGTATATGGACCAACAGAGTGTTGTGTAGATACTACAATTTATATGGTTCATGACGATAATTTACGTAATTTTGTATCCATTCCACTAGGAAATCCGTTACCAAATTGCAATGTATATCTATTGGATACGAACTTAAAACCGGTTCCAAATGGAGTAATAGGAGAAATTTTTATTTCGGGAAATGGAGTAGGAAGAGGATATTTAAATAATGAAGGCGCAACGAATCAAAGCTTTCTGAAAGATATAATGAATCCTAACAAAAAAATGTATAAAACTGGAGACTTGGGGTTATGGTTAGATGATGGTAATATTCAATTTGTTGACAGGGTGGACAACCAGGTAAAAGTAAGAGGATTTAGAATTGAATTAGATGAGATTAAGAATATTATATTAAAGAATAGAGCAATTAAGGATGCTGTTGTAACAATTCATAAAGATAGAAGAGGAGAAAATTATATTTGCGGCTATGTTATCTATGAAGATGGTATTGAAGAAATAAATTTACCAGACTATTTGAAGCGGTATTTACCAGAATATATGATTCCTAAATATATTGTAAAAATACAACAAATACCTCTTACTTATAATGGAAAAATTGATTACAAAAATTTACCAAATCCTAAAAAAGTATGGGATGATAAAAACAGATATGTTCCCCCAAGAAATGATATAGAGAAAGCATTATGTGAAATATGCAGAAATTTATTAGGTGTTGACGAGTTTGGAATTGAAGATAACTTTTTTGAGAACTCTGGTGATTCTATTAAGGCAATGCAACTAATATCCAGAGCAGAAAACTGTGGATTCTTACTTGAGGTAAAGCAAATATTTACATATCAAACAATAAAAGAGCTTAGCAAGGTAGTAAAGATAGGGCATAAATACATAGATAACCAACTTATTACGGGCGAGATTGGAATTACTCCACTTCAGTTTTTCCTTTTAGAATATGGAATAAAAAATGCAGGAATTAGAAATCTTTCATTTATGTTATACAGAAAAGAAGGATTTGGAATAGACAATATTAAGAAAATATTTAAGAAGATCATTGAGCAGCATGACGCATTAAGAATCCTATTTAAGTTTAGGGATGAGAAATTAATCCAATATAATAGGGGGCTTGAGGATAATATTATAGAAATAAGAGAGGCAGATTTATGTAATACCTCTAATCAATTAGAGTATGTAAATTTAGAGGTAGACAAGTTACAAAAAGGAATGGATTTAACCAAAGGGCCTTTAATTAAATTAATACTATTTAAGGATAATGTTGGAGAACATTTATTTATAACTATTAATCAAATGTTGATCGATCATATGTCCTGGAGAATAATTTTAGAGGATTTAACGATAGCATATATGCAGCTTATTAATAATGAAGATATTAAGTTACCTAATAAGACAGATTCATTTATGAGTTGGAGCAAATATATCTATGAATATTCAACTAGTGAACGCTTATTAAATGAAAAGGAATATTGGAAAAAAATTGAATATACAGAGATTAAGAATATTCCAACTGATTATAAATGTGACAGGAGTATTGCAAGAGATACTAGGCTGATAGAAGGTTATTTATCGATAGAAGATACGGAAGAACTAATTAGAAAAGTAGATTTAAATAAAGGAATTAAAATAGATAATATACTTTTAGCAGCTTTGGGGTTAACATTAAGAGAAATTGCAGGGGAGTTTGTTTATGCCGTGAATTTCGGTAATAACGGAAGAGATATAGAAGGCTGCAATTTGAAAATTAACAGAACCGTAGGAAGATTTACTTCAATATATCCAATATTAATTGATATGAGCAACTATATCAATATAGAATTATTAATGAACGATATGAACCAAAATATCCAATCCATTCCAAACAAAGGTGTAGGGTATAATATTCTTAAATATTTGTCAAACAGTAATGATATTAATTATAAATTAAGACCAGAAATAGGATTTAGCTTTATGGGAGCATTTGATCAAGATATTATTACTGATGTATTTACTATATCTAAATTAATAACTGGAAAGAACTTAAGTGATGAAGAGCCAAGAAGATACAAATTTAATATAGTAACTATGATAAAAATGAATAGGTTAAATATAAGAATAGATTATAGTTCAAGACAGTTTAAAGAAGAGACTGTTGTTAAATTTAGAAATTATTATATAGAAAATATATATAAGATGATAAATATAATAAAGAGGAAGAATTAATACATTAAATTATTTGTAAAAAATATTATCCTATGTAAACTTAAGCTAAATCTGCTAAATAATATGAATTTAATAGAATACTAATATCATGTAGTAAATTAATAAAGGAGATAAATAGAGTGGATAAAAATTTGAAAAATATACAATCACTACAGGCTATTGTAATACAAGGAGTTGCAGGATACGCATTTTCATTTGCAATAAAGGCAGCAATTGAAATTAATTTATTTAACGAATTAATAAGTGGCTCAGCTAAAATCAGTAAATTAGCAGAGAAGTTAGAAGTCAATGAATCTTCTTTAGCAAGATTAATAAGAGTATTGATGTCTGCAGGGCTTATTTATGAGAAAGATGATACATTTATGGTAACAGAAATGGGAGAGGTTCTTCAAACAGATTCCAAGGGTTCATTAGAAGGGCTGGCTAAATACTTCCTGAACGATCTGTTGATTAGTTCTATGGCAGATTTACAATATAGTATAAAAACAGGAAAATCATCATTTGAAAAAAACAATGGAACAAGCTGGTATGAGTATGGAAAGAAAAATCCAGATTTGTTAAAAACTATGGATAAGGGAATGAATGAATTTTCTAAAATAGGTATTTTACAATTTGTAGAATCATATCCATTTGAAAAATACCAATTAATTGTAGATATTGCCGGAGGAAATGGACAAATAATATCAGCAGTACTTCAATACAATAAAAATGCAATTGGAATATTATTTGATCAGCCAGCAACAATTGAAAGGATAGAAGCTGATAAAGTTAGTTTTGGACTAGATGATAGATGCCAATTAGTTAGTGGAGATATGTTCAAGAAAATTCCAGAAGGAGGAAATTTATATTTAATAAGTAAAGTTCTAAATGATTGGGAAGATAATAGTGTCATTAAAATTCTGAAAAATATAAAAGCTGCAATGTCAAAAGAATCAAGGCTTTTAATAGTAGAATCATTGATAGATAATAATGAAAAAATATCACCCAAAGAGGCATATAGAGACTTACTTTTCTTAGTATGTTCCGATGGAGGAAAGGTTCGAAGTAAAGTAGAATTTAATAAACTGATAGAGGAATCAGGTTTCGTTGTCACTAATGTAAGAAAAGCGTATGGAGAGTTTTGGTCGATAGAATGCAAATTACATTGAAAATGGAGAAAGCGCCTATAAGGGGCTTTCTATTTCTACATAGAAAAATATTTGCAAAAAACTATTGACTTAAGTCAGTCAATATAATATGATTAAAACAGATTCAATACTGACTGATGTCATTCAAAGGAGCAATAAAGAGATGAATAAACAAGAAAAGTTGGAAAAACAACCTATAAATAGTTTAGTATTTAGTTTAGCAGCGCCGTCGATCGTATCACTTTTAATGAATTCAATCAATATAGCTATTGATAGAATTTTTATTGGAATTGGAGTTGGAACAGTAGGAATAACGGCTGTAACGGTTGCATTTGGTATTTATTTAATTATTCAAGGATTATCACAATTAGTTTCTGGAGGTGCGGCTTCAACAGTTGCTTTAAAACTTGGTAAAAAAAATATTGAAGATGCAGAAAAGGTCATAGGAAACACAGTAATATTATCATTAATGTTATCATTATTTATTTCAATTATGGGATATATTTGTATGAATCCAATCATTAAATTGTACGGTGGTTCAGGGCAGGTATTTAACGATGCAAGAGAATATGCATCCGTGCTAATATTAGGATGTGTATGTTTTGTATATGCACAATCCTTAAATTCAATCATACGCGGTATGGGAAATGCAAAAGCAGCAATGATTAATTTTCTTATAGATATATTTTTAAATATAGTTATGGATGCTATATTCATATTTGTTTTTCATATGGGTGTATTTGGAGCTGCTTTGGCTACTACATTAAGTAGTGGAGTTTGTGCAGTTATTGCTTTTATACAATTATGTTCTACTAAGAATCCGGCTAAAATAAAACCTAAGTATTTTAAATTAGAGAAGAATATTGTAAAAACTATAGTTTCCATTGGAATACCAAGTTGTATTACGCAAATAGCTATGAGCGTAGTCGCATTGGTGTTTAACAGAGCTTGTTTAAAGTATGGCGGCGAAACAGGTGTAGCAGCCTATGGAATAGTTACAGCAGTTTGCTTGCTAATTAATATGCCTATAGTTGGGCTTGCATTGGGAATTCAACCAATCATTGGATATAATTATGGAGCACATGCAATAGATCGAGTAAAAGAAGCATTAAAGGTAGGTTTCAAAGCGGGAACTCTATTTGTTACAGCAGCCTTTTTAATCGTAGAACTATTTGCAGGACAAATAGTAAATATTTTTGGAAGTAGTGATGATTTAGAGCTATATCACTTGGCAACAAAAGCATTAAGATTATCTCAAATTATGCTGCCAATATTAGCAATTCAAGTTATTGGAACATTTTTCTTTCAATATATTGGTGAAGCTAAGAAATCAATACTTTTAAGCGCTTTACGTCAAATAATAGTTTTAATACCATTAATACTATTATTACCTATTAAGTTTGGCATGAATGGAATATTTATATCACAATCAGTATCAGATTTAATTTCTGGAACAATAATTATCAGATTTATCATGAAAGAAATTAAATTGCTAAATAAAGTAGAAGAAAATAAAAACGTTGAAGAAATTGAAAATACAGAAGAATCTGAAAATATAGTAGAAAATAAGAATTCAGAAAATGTAATAATATAAAGGTAAAATGAAATACTAAAAAACATATAGTTAGAGATATACTTTTTGTAACTTTTATATTATACTTTTTTAGAGGTGATTCAAAAGTGGGAAGAATAACAAAAACTCCAGAAGAAAGAAAAAGCGAATTAATTGAAGCAGCAGAAGAACTTTTTAGTACGGTAGGTTACAGTAAAACTACAGTAAGTCATATAGTAAAAAAAATTAATGTAGCACAAGGAACATTTTATTATTATTTTAAATCAAAAGAAGATATATTTTTAGCTGTATTTGATCAAAATGTAAAAAAAAGTATAGTCATATTGAATGAAATTGTCAACCGTAAAGAAGGAACAATTATAGAAAAATATATGGAGATGTTAGAAATTCAATTTAAAACTATAGATTTTCATGAAAGCTTAAATATTCAGTTACATCAAGAAGAGAACAGAGAGATCCATCAAAAAGCAATTATTAATACAATAAAATTATATTCACCAGTATATGGAAGATTATTCAAAAAAGGCGTAGAGGAAGGGTTTTTCAAGACCGAATATCCAGAAGATATAGCAGAATATTTTATGATTGTTGTTAATTATTTATTTGATCCAGGTATCTGCCAGTTAAAAGAAAATGAATATGATAAGAAAATTTTAGCATTGAATAATATTATGATAAGGGCACTTGGAATAACTGATGAAGATTTCAAAATTTCTACAATAGTTAAAAGAACTTTTGAGTTGCATCAAAAATTACAATATATAAGTCCCAATTAGAAAATATTGTTGGGAATATAAAAACAAATGATGTATGATTAGTTTATTAAGCATCGTCTTTTAAAGTGGCGGTGCTTTTGGTATGCCAAGCTTTATGCAAAGACTTCTCTGTTATAGTATCAATATGGTATAATGACAAGGAAGATTTTTGATTGTAGGACGAGTAAAGCGTATCAGAGATATTTCTGTTACTGATTGTACAAGGAATTAGGAAAGGCGTTGAGGTAAAATGAATATACAGATATTTGGAACAAACAAGTGTTTTGATACGAAGAAAGCACAAAGATATTTCAAGGAACATGGTGTAAAATTCCAATTCATTGATTTAAAAGAAAAGGGGATGAGCAAAGGGGAATATAACAGTGTAAAGCAGTCGGTCGGAGGTCTTGAGCATATGTTGAATCCAAATTGTAAGGACAAAGATGCATTGGCATTGATTCAGTACATTGCAAAGGAAGATAAAGATGAAAAGGTATTGGAGAATCAGCAGGTACTCTTAACTCCAATTGTACGTAATGGTAAGAAAGCAACGGCTGGGTATCAGCCTGACGTGTGGAAGGGATGGGATTAAAGAAAATTAGTATAAATGATGCTGAATTTTCAATCCCCTTTTTGTAAGTGAAAGGAAATAAATATGCAGAAGAAAAAATCCTTTATTAGAAAAATAATGTTATATCTGTTAGTTTTAACAGGTTTACTTATTGTGGCTTTGGGAGGCTTTCTCATATCTTCCTATGGCATATTGAATAAAGAAATTAAAGATTCTTCTAATACTTTTTTAGAAATATATAGCAATGAGCTTAGTAATAATATAGCAGAACTGGATCAAATATTAACAAGTGTTACAATGCAACGAGAAGATCTGGAAAAACTAAAAAGAAATAATGAAAATGAGCGTTTGCTGTCTTCTATAGCATTACAACAATATATGCAGAGTTTAATATCAGATAATGGAGTAACAGATATCATTGTAGTATATGATAGTAATTATGACATTTGTCTAGACGCCATTAAAACAGGTTTTCATTTTCAGAACAAGAATAGTATTAGAGACTATACAAAATTAGCTTTTGAAAATAAGACGACACAAAATTTTAAGTGGGATTTTATATATCTAGATAATGAACGCTATTTATGCAAAATGTTCTTAACAGATAGCCGAGTTATTGCTGTTTATATCAGGACAAGTAAATTATTGGACTATCTTGACATGCAAAATAATGGGAATCGTTCCATTGCATTAGTAAGCAATACAGGAATGATAGGAAAATTATGGGGATATGAAAAAAAGGATATTAATGAGGGTGGATATATCAGTAAAATTAATTTAAATAATTATTATACAGATAAGAAAATGATTGTTGACGGACAGCTTACGATTTATTGCTATACAGGTAAAACCAGTGTCTTTCAACAGGTACATTCCAGTATGATTGTAGTTGCTATTACAGTTTATATTGCTGTTTTATTTATGCTGTTTATTTTACGATATACCCAAAAAGATATTGCGGTTCCAATGAAACTTATGGTTAATGATATGACATCAATCAGAGAAGGAGAATATCAGAAGCGTATTCAGGGAGAATTTAATACAAAGGAATTTCAGTTACTGCAAGAAACCACCAATCAGATGGTAGATGAAATTATAGGACTAAAAATACAAACATATGAAAAAAGAATTGAACTGCAAGATATGGAACTCAAAAGTATACGTCTGCAACTGAAACCACACTTTTTTCTTAATGCGTTAACAACAATTTCAAGTTTAAACAGTCAGAATAAAAACGAACAGGTAAAAATGTATATAGACTCATTGTCTAAAAATGTGAGGTATATGTTTCGTGCTGGTTTTCATACGGTATCAATCAAGGAAGAAGTAAGACATGTGAAAAACTATTTTGAAATGCAGGAACTAAAATATCCAGAGTGCATTTTTTATTTGATTGATTTGCCCCAAGAATTAGAAGAATGGAAAATACCACAGATGTTAATTCATACCTTTGTTGAAAATGAATATAAGCATGCTATTTCAATGGGCAAAATTTTGACTATATTAATAAAAGTTTGCAGGCAGGATTATAAGGGAGAAAATACGTTGTTAATTGAAATAGAAGATGATGGAAAAGGCTATTCTAAAGAAGTTTTAGACTATATGAACGGTCACACCATAAACATCAGTGAAAAAGGTAACAGAATTGGGCTGTGGAGCATAAAAAGATTGATGGAGCTTATGTATGAAAGAAATGATTTGGTTATGCTGGAAAATATCAATCCACACGGATGCCTAAATAAGATTTATGTACCAGAAAATCCAAAACATGAATTAGAAGAAGAAACAATTCAGATTAAAATATAGGAAGAGGTATTATGATAAATCTATTGATTGTAGATGATGACATAGCAACAGTTGAAGTAATTAGGGACTCGATTAGTTGGAGCAAGATGGACATTGATAATGTAAGTACGGCTTTTAATGTGTTTGATGCAAAGAAAATACTACTAGAGCAGAAGATAGATATTATAATTAGTGATATTGAAATGCCACAGGAAACAGGTCTGGGCTTATTAAAATGGATAAGAGATGAAAAGCTGGAATGTGAATTTTTGTTTCTTACGTGCCATGAGAATTTTTCTTATGCAACCAATGCAATCAACTATGATGCAGCAGCATATTTAACAAAGCCATTTGATATTAACATTATGGAACTTAACATACAGAAAATAGTTTCAAAGCTAAAACAAAAACGTAATTTAAAAAAGAATAGCGAATATGGAATATGGGTAGAGAAAAATCTTAGGGTTATGAAGTTGGATTTTTGGAAGGCAGTTTTTGAGAGTGAGCTGCTTGATGATACACATATTAAATTAGAAATTGAACGCAGACATCTCAACATTGATTTTTATAAGAAATATTGTTTTGTATATTCAAAGCTAAGCAATAACGACATTGATATCGAACGTTATGGTAAAAGTGTGTTTGAATTTATATTAGAAGGATTTCACTCAGAAATATTAACTGAAAAAGTTGAAAATGAAAGTGTAATAAAGTTTTATAGTACAGATACATTAAGTTTAAGTATCATAACAATATGTGATGATGAAAAACGTGTAGAACTGAGAGAAAAATGTGAACATTTAATTGAAGTTTATAATCAATATTTTAAATCAACAATTACTTGCTGTATTAGCAATGCGTATGAGATTACAAAGCTTTCGAATGCCAGACAAAATATGAAGAAATTATTTGATTATAATGTTGGATGTTTTGGGAAAGTGTATCTGGAAAACGAATTAAAATTGCCAGATAACAATGAAATTCAAATTCTAGATCTAGAAAAAGTAGTTAGTTTTGTAGAAAATAAAGAGAAACCAAATTTATTGCGTTATTTAAAACAGATTTTTGATGAGTTATCGGCAAATAATAAATTGAATCTTCATTCCCTTTATTTGATAAAACAAGAAATTGTTCAGGTAGTGTATGCAGATTTAATGAAGCAGGGGATACAAGCTACAAAGCTGTTTTATGATGAATTATCAATCGAAATGTCTGATCATGCATTGGATTCGACTGTTGATATGATTCGTTGGGTAAATTATTTGCTTGAGAAGACATTTGCGTATGAGGATGAGATTGCGAAGTCGGTTACAATTGTTGATAAAATAAATGATTACATTCATAAACACTATTCGGAAAACATTGGGCGAAGCGAAATTGCAAGAGACTTTTATTTAACATCAGAATACCTTTCAAAATTGTATAAGAAAAAGACGGGTATTAATCTAAAGGATTATATTAATGAATATCGTATTGAAAAGGCAAAAGAGCTTTTAAGAGCAGGAGAACAAAATATTAGCGAGGTTGCAATTAAAGTAGGATTCGATAATTTTTCATATTTCTCAACCTTATTCAAGAAATTAACAGGGATTTCTCCTAAGGACTATAAGAAATAACTTTAATTCTTACTATATTTTATGATTAAAAAAATCTATCCTAATGTTAAAAACAAATTTAGGATAGGTTTTTTTATATGAATTAAAATAATGCTTTAAGGTATTCTATTAGAAAATGAAGCCGTACAACAATAACTTATGGTGTAGAATATAGCTTAAAATTAAAAAAATATAGCTTATTTTTAAAAGAGCGCTAAAGATAATATTGATATACTTGTATTATCAAAAGGAGGAGATTTTAAGATGAAAAAGATGAAAAAAATAACAGCAGCAATCCTAACTATTTCGATGATTGCCGGACTTTCTGCTTGTGGTACAAGCGATGGAGAAGAAAGTTCTACAAAAGATGCCAGTACTGATTATGATAAGATTGTTTATGCGTATGCTACATTTAACAATATTCCAGAGTCAGATACACTGGATACGGTAGAAGAGGAAATCAATAAAATTACAAGAGAGAAAATTGGTGTTGAAGTTGAGCTGATGCCTATTGCCATTTCTGATTATTCTTCTAAAGTTAATCTCTCATTACAAGGTGGAGACCAAATTGATGTTTTTGAATCTCTAGGTGATTTTAATACTAGTGTATCAAGTAGTATGGCTTATGATTTAACAGATTTGATGGATACATGTGCACCAGAAACGAAAGCACTTCTAGGTGAAGATTTACTAAATGCATGTGTAAAGGACTCAAAACTTTATGGCATTCCAACTTACAAACCATATGCATTGACACCAATGGTTATCTACAAACAAGAAATAGCAGATGAACTTGGAATTGACATGACTCAAGTAAAAAGTATCTATGATTTAACAGATGTTTTAAGAAAAGTAAAGGAAGCATATCCCAATATGGCACCTCTTGTGCCAGTATCACAAGGTACTTCGGGCATTAATCTAACAATTGGGAATGTAGATTATTTGACAGATGATTATAATTATCCTAAGGGAATTTTATTAGGGGATGATATGACAGTAAAAGATTACTATAGTACAGAAGAATTTACAAATGCTTGTTCACTTGTTAGAACATGGTATAACGAAGGATTGATTTTACAGGACGCTGCAACAACAACAAGTACGTCTACAGAACTTATGTCAGCAGATAATAGTTTTTGCTATGTAGCAGCATACAGTTATCCAACGGAAGATACAGCAGCTTCATTGGAACCACAGGTTGGTGGAACTTCTTTGGGAGCAGTTCAAATAGGAGATGCATATTTGGATACAACTTCTATTAATGCAGTATCCTGGATGGTTTCTTCCACTTCTAAGGTACCAGAAGCAGCACTTAAATTTTTGAATTTAACATTTACAGATAAGGACATTGTAAATCTTTTGGTATATGGTATTAAAGATAGAGATTATGTACTAAATGATGATGGTTCCGTATCTTATCCGGAAGGTCTGGACGCAGCTACAGTTCCTTATACTGCGCAGTTATGTAGTGGAACATTAGGAAACTTTTTTAATATGTATCAAATGGGAACTTCAAACCCAGAATCCTTAGTATGGGAAGAAGAACAGAACCAAACAGCTAAAAAATCGCCGGCAATGGGATTTACATTTGATTCTAGTTTAGTTAAAACAGAATATACTTCAGTAACTAACGTGATTCAACAATATCTACCAGGATTATTATGTGGAAGTATTGATCCAGAAACAGCTCTGTCAGAATTTAGAGGTAAATTAGCAGCTGCTGGTTTGGATAAAATTATAACAGAAAAGCAGAAGCAATTAGATGAGTGGTTAGCAAAGAAGTAAAATGGAGAAAGATATGAAAAGTACAACAAAAAGGAAGAATAAGGGACTGGTCAAAAACGGTCCCCTTCTCTTAATCGCATTGCCAGGAATTACATATCTTATCATTAACAATTATATTCCTATGTTTGGTGTATTTCTTGCATTTAAAGATTACAATTACGTAAAAGGAATTTTTGGAAGTGATTGGTGTGGTTTTAAAAATTTTGAATATTTATTCAGTCAGGATGCGTTTACAATAGCCCGTAACACAATACTATATAATTTAGCATTTATCATACTAGGTACAATAGCGGCCATTTTTGTTGCAATATTGATGAGTGAATTAGGAACAAAGTTTAGAGTTAAGTTTTTCCAGTCTTCCTTGCTCTTACCAAATATATTATCATGGGTAGTAATAGGATTTGTTGGTTTTGCATTTCTTAACTCAGATACAGGTTTTATAAACAATACGGTGATAGAATTATTTGGTGGAAAAGATGTGGCTTGGTATACTACACCAAAATATTGGCCAATTATATTAACTATAGTGTTTATGTGGAAAAACGTAGGTTATAGCAGCATTATTTACATGGCAAGTATTGCTGGTATAGATAAAAGTATTTTTGAAGCTGCTAAAATTGATGGAGCTACAAAGCTAGAACAAATCAAGCATATAACAATTCCAATGTTAAGACCTACCGTTACGATTCTAACATTAATGGCAATCGGAAGAATATTCTATTCCGATTTTGGATTATTTTATCAAGTACCTATGAATTCAGGAGCTTTGTATGATGTTACACAGACGATTGATACTTATGTATATCATGGATTGATGGAATTAAATAATGTTGGTATGTCTGCGGCAGCTGGATTATATCAATCCGTTATTGGATTTGTTCTTGTTATTTCAGCAAATGCAGTCGTTAGGAAAGTTGATAATGACAATGCACTGTTTTAAGGAAGGAATGATGAATAAAATGACAGATGAAAAAAAATTTAGAATAGGTGCTACCGTTATTCTTACGATATTATCGGTTATTACACTTCTTCCAATTATTTTGATAGTAATTGCTTCCTTTACGGATGAACAGGCATTAATTTCAAATGGATACTCTTTTTTTCCAAAAGCATTTAGCTTTGATGCATATTATTATATTATTAATCAAGGAAAAACAATACTAAGATCTTATGGGATAACAACTATAGTAACTGTATTGGGAACGTTAGGGAGCGTTATTGTTACCACAACATTGGCATATCCCATGTCAAGAAAAAACTTTAAATATAGTAACTTTCTAGCTTTCTTTGTATTTTTTACAATGCTTTTTAATGGAGGAATTGTATCATCCTATATTATGTGGTCAAGTATATTTCATATCAAAAATACAATATGGGCATTAATTTTACCAAACTATTTTTTGACGGCCTTTAATGTATTTCTAGTAAGAAATTATTATACAAATAATATTCCTGAAGCATTAATAGAATCAGCAAAAATTGATGGTGCAAGCGAACTTCGTATTTTCTGGAAAATCATTATTCCACTTTCTGTACCATCAGTGGCAACTATTAGTTTATTTACCGCTTTAATCTACTGGAATGACTGGGTAAATGGATTATATTATATAACAAAACCAAAATACTTTGGAATTCAAAATCTATTAATTAAAATCATGAATAATGTGCAATTTTTAAAATCAGGATCTTCTAATCTATTAGGCGTAGGGAATATTGATTTGCCCGGTACTTCGGTAAGAATGGCAATGGCTGTAATTGGAATTCTTCCGATCGTTATTATCTATCCGTTTATTCAGAAATATTTTATAAAAGGTGTAGTAGTGGGAGCAGTAAAAGGCTGATATAACAGGGCATGCATTTTTATGCATGCCTTTTCAAGAGAAAAAATAAAGATGATAACGTCTGAATAGAATAGATTGTTCTAAAAAAATGCAAACCGTTAATGAATGAAACAGAGATGTTTTTACGAATTGTAGGAGGAATGAAGATGACAGTAAAAGAAATTATTGATGGAATCATTAAAAAAACAGGAATGGAACCATTGCCGCAAGACAAGACTTGCGATCGTTTGATGACAGGCAGTTATGATATGGAGGTTACGAAAATTGTAACTACGTTTATGGCAACAGTAGAGGTAATACAAAAAGCAATTGATATAGGAGCTAACTTTATAATTACCCATGAACCAACCTGGTTTACAGGAATGGATGGGATCGATTGGCTAGAAAATGATCCTGTATATCATCAAAAAAGAAAACTAATTGAAGACCATAATATTGCAATCTGGAGATTTCATGACCATATGCATATGGGGAATGAAGACGGAATTTATCGTGGATATGATTTGGAATTTGATTGGGGAAAATACAAAATTCAAAGCCCAAAAGAAATGCAATATTTTGGTGCATGCTACCAGTTGCCAAGCATTACATTAGAAGAGTTATGCAAGTATTTTAAAGAAAAACTGGATATGAGTGTAATACAAATAGTAGGAAATCCTAAAATGATTGTAGAACGTGTTGGAGTACTTGTTGGCGGGGGGAGTCTAGGACTTGGAATTGAAGAACTACCAATGAAGCTTATGCATGAGAATAAGCTGGATTTACTTATATGCGGTGATATTACAGAATGGACGATTAGCGCCTATGTCAGAGATGCAGCAGCTATGGGAATGAACAAAGGAATGCTTGTATTAGGTCATGAGCGTAGTGAAGAGATGGGAATGAAGCATCTGGGTGCATGGATGCAGGATATTACAGGCAATCTTGAAATACAGTTTGTTGATGCGAAAGAGCCATTTCTTTATTTATAACAGGAAAAGTGTGATACTGCATTTTTTCAAATAGATTAAAGATTAGCAATTCGGTGAATGGTATAGATTAGGAGTAAAATATTATGACAAATATAGTGGAATCAAACATACTAAAAGATAAGAAATTCAATCAAATTCTAATGGATTCATGGAATCCGCCAGTCGTTTCGGCAGATATTTCTCATGGTGATATGCCAGGAGATAAAGTGGAAATTAATGAAACACATATTGCAAAAGCAAATATTATTTTCCCCGAACTATTAAAACAAATAAATACAATTATACAGAAGAACAAATATCAGAAGGCAGTCATAGCAATTTGCGGAGGTTCAGGCGTTGGCAAATCAGAGATTGCATCTTTAATATCATACTATTTCCAACAGATTGAAGTTGGAAGTTATACACTTTCTGGTGACAACTATCCGCATAAAATTCCAAAGTATAATGACGCAGAAAGATTACATGTTTTCCGTGAAAGTGCTATCAAAGGGATGATAAAGGAGGGGGAATATACAAAAGAAAGATTTGATATTATTAATAAATTTCAACAAGCCGGTGATGATGCAAATCCAGAACATATAAAAACATTTCCGTGGTTTGAGTCTTATCTTAATTTTGGAAAAAAAGGATTACAAGGATATCTTGGAACTAAAAATGAGATTGGATTTGATGATATTACATCTATTATTTCGTCGTTTAAAAAGGGAGAGGAAAAAATCTGGCTAAAAAGAATGGGACGAGAAGATACCGAATTATGGTATGAGCAGGTGGATTTTTCAAAAATAAATGTACTTGTAATAGAGTGGACACATGGAAATAGTGACAATTATCAGGGAGTAGACATTCCAATATTATTAAATAGCACACCGCAGGAAACATTGTCACATAGGAGAGCAAGAAATCGTGATGGTGCTACAGATAGTCCTTTTACGACTATGGTACTAGAACTTGAACAGAAATTATTAGAGAAACAGTCACATAAAGCTAAAATTATACTATCCAAAAATGGAGAGTTATTGACATATAACCAGTATTGTAAATTGATGTTAGAGAGTAAACAGTAGAAAATAGAATACAATTTAAGTTGATATTCAGTTGGAATGAGAGGAATCTATGAGCAAAACATATACAGATAATGGCCCAATGTTAAATGCATATCCAGATAGCGTTGGTGGTACATTATCAGACATTACATATTTTCTTAATAAAAAGGAAGTAAAAGATGTATTCCAAACATTTTACATTCTTCCAAGTATTTTTAATACGGATTTAGACCGTGGCTTTTCCGTTATTGATTATGAATTAAATGAACTTTTAGCAAGCAGGGAAGACCTTGAAACGTTAGAAAAGCTAAATCTTGATTTGAAACTAGATTTTATATTAAATCATTCTTCTGTTCTTTCAAAACAGTTTCAGGACATCTTAAAAAATGGGAATAATTCAAAGTATAAGGACTTTTTTATTAATTGGAATCAATTCTGGAAAGATCATGGAACAATGACAGAGGATGGGTATATCCAACCAGATCAGAAATTGATTAAAAACATGTTCTTTCGTAAGAAGGGGTTACCAATTCTTATGGTCAGAATGCCAGATGGAAAAAATATTCCTTACTGGAACACTTTCTATCAAGAAGTGCGTTATGAGCGATTGGATGCACAGGATTTGATGAAGGCAATGAATATACAGTACGCATCAGCAGTCGAATTAGCAAAGATGATTGATACTGAATTAGCAGAAGGAAAAACTCCTGTTGAAATTCAATATGGCAGGTATGAAAAATATAGTAAAAGAGTAATTGAACTATTGGAGTCTAAACGCAAGTATTTAGGACAGATGGATTTAAATATACAGTCACCTCTTGTGTGGGACTATTATGATGATACATTAAAAACGCTTGCTAGTTATGGAGCTAAAATTGTTCGTCTTGATGCATTTGCTTATGCACCAAAAGCGCCTGGTGAAAAGAACTTTTTAAATAATCCTGGAACTTGGGATTTGCTTAAAAAAGTTCAAAATTTAGCAGATCAATATCAATTGACACTTTTGCCTGAAATTCATTCTAGCTATGCTGAAAAAACATATGAATTGTTAGCCCAAAAAGGATATATGACCTATGACTTTTTTCTTCCAGGTCTGATTATTGATGCAATGGAACGAGGCAGTGGAGAAACCCTTGTAAACTGGGCAAAAGAATTACAGGAAAAAAAGATAAGAGTTGTAAATATGCTTGGTTGTCATGACGGAATTCCTTTATTAGATTTAAAAGGTTTGATTTCAGAAGAACAGATTGGAAAACTGATTGATATTGTTGTAGAACGAGGTGGCTATGTTAAAAACCTTCACGGACAGAAAAATGTATATTATCAAGTAAACGCTACTTATTATAGTGCACTTGGTGATGATGATCAAAAAATGCTTTTAGCTAGGGCAATACAGTTATTTATGCCAGGAAAGCCGCAGATTTGGTATCTTGATTTATTTGCAGGAAAAAATGATTATGAGGCGATAGAAAGAGCAGGAGAAGGTGGTCACAAGGAAATCAACCGTAGTAATCTTTCCTTGAATCAGATTGAGGATAAATTGAAATACGATGTTGTGAAAAAGCAATTAACGATGTTGAGGTTTCGCAATACATTTGCAGCATTTGGCTTTGATTCGGATTTAATGATTCGTGAACAGTGTGGTTGTATAGAATTTGTATGGAAGAATCAGGGCTGTGAAGCAAGATTAAATGTGGATTTAAAGAAATATGAGTTTGAGATGACAGGAATCAGTATTAATAATGAAATAATATTTCATATGGATTAAGAATAATAAACTTGATGTAATAAACGATTAAATTAAAATAATACAGAAGTTATTATTGTTGTTGAACTGTTGAGGTGGAAAATTCAAATAATGAGTTTTCCACTTTTTTGTGTTATAGGTTATAGCTAATTGCGTCCTATTACATAAAAATGCTTTGCAGGATGCGCACGAATAAATATATAAATCCGCTGGAATATCGCAGACTTTGTTCTTTACTAATTCAATAAAAAACAGCAATATATGGTAAGTGTTTCGCAAGCTATGATAGGAAAGAAATAAGAAAATATAGTATGCTGTTATGTGATAAAAGTCTTGTGAATAGATGTCCAGAACCAGATAAAAGATGTCTGTTCTATGAAAGAAGTGTCTCATTCTATGAAGATTTTTAAATCGAAGAAAATATAACTGACTAGTATAGAAAGAAAAGGGTAAAAAGATGGGGATTCAATATTTTGAAAAAGAAAGATTATTTAAATTAGATACTCCGGGGAGCAGCTATTCGATTGGAATAATTGGAGAAGAAAACTTTGTGGCACATATTTACTATGGAAGAAAGATAAAAAGCCATCAATTAACTTATCTTATGGGATTAGGAGAACCGGCGAGTGTTCCGGATGAAAATTCTTTTGACCGTGTTACTTTTATGGGGTCATATCCAAAGGAATATCCCTCTCATGGACTGGGTGACTACAAGGAGGATGCTATTGGTATACGTACCAAAAGCGGGCATACCGCATTAAAGTTATGTTATAAAGAGCACAAAATCTATAAAGGGAAACCTAAGCTTCTGAATTTACCGGCCACCTTTGGTACAAAGGAAGATTGTTCAACATTAGAACTTATTTGCGAAGATAAACTTCTAAAAATAAAGGTTATATTAATGTATAACACGTTTGAAAATATTGATGTTATCACCAGAAGTGTAAAAATCATCAATGAAAGTGAAACAAAACTCTACCTTACAAAGGTGATGAGTGCCAGCTTAGATATGGATAATAAAAACTTCGATATCATTACCTTACATGGAGATTGGGCAAGAGAGTGCCGAATCAATCGGTATCCACTTACAATGGGTACTCATAACGTAAATTCTGTTTGTGGTAAAACAGGTCAACAGTCCCAACCTTTTATGGCGATGGCTGCACATACGACTGATCAAAACCAAGGAGAGGTCTATGCCATGCATCTTGTGTATTCTGGTAATTTTCTGACTCAGACCGCGTTGGAGCCAAGTGGTGCATTACGTTTTGTTATTGGAATTCATCCACAGGATTTTTGTTGGAAATTGGAAGAAAATCAGTTTTTTCAGTCCCCAGAAGCAGTTTTGGTATATAGTACAAAAGGGATCGGCGGTATGACTAGAAGCTTACATGATCTGTATAGAAAGCATCTGATACGTGGAGCATATTCCAACAAAAAGCGTCCGATTTTAATCAACAATTGGGAGGCAACTTACTTTGATTTTAATACTGAAAAGCTATTAGCGATTGCAAGAGAAGCCTCAAAGCTTGGAATTGAGATGCTGGTAATGGATGATGGATGGTTTGGTAAAAGAAATGATGACAGCAGTTCTCTGGGAGACTGGTTTGTAAATGAAGATAAATTACCCGGTGGTCTTTCCTTTTTGGTAAGTGAGGTAAACAAACTAGGAATGAAATTTGGTATCTGGATGGAGCCTGAAATGGTTTCACCAAATTCTGACCTATATCGTGCACATCCAGACTGGGCAATTGCAATTCCAGGCAGAAAAGCAGGTTTACGACGAAACCAGTATGTTTTGGATCTTTCCAGACAAGAGATTGTGGATGCTATTTATGAAATGATTTCAACGGTATTACATAGTGCAAATATCGAATATATCAAATGGGATATGAATCGTTCACTTTGCGATCTTGGCACACTTGGGCTGCCTCCTGACAGACAAGGAGAATTAATGCACCGCTACGTTCTGGGAGTTTATCAGCTACAGGAGCGTATGACGGCACAATTCCCCTATCTGCTTTTGGAAAACTGTTCGAGTGGTGGAGGGCGTTTTGACCCCGGAATGCTCTATTACGGTCCCCAGATATGGACCTCCGACGATAGTGATGCCATAGAACGACTAGCTATTCAGGAAGGAACAGCGATGCTTTATCCTCTGTCAGCATTGGGTGCACATATCAGCGACTGTCCCAATCATATTACCGGCAGAAGCACTTCATTTCATACAAGAGGTATGGTTGCTTTGGCAGGAACTTTCGGTTATGAACTGGATGTAACAAAAATACCGAAAGAGGACAAAGAATTGATTCCACAGCAAATAAATGAATATCATTTGTACAATGATTTAGTTCGGGATGGGGATTATTATCGAATTGCTTCTTATACGGATAATCATACCTACGACTGTTATATGGTGGTATCTAAGGACAAAAAAGAGGCACTTGTTACTTTTATTCATGTAGTGCTTCATCCAGGTGAGTTAATTCATACCATATGTTTTAAAGGGCTAAATCCAGATGCCGAATATGAAATTGATGGAGAGAATCGTACCTATACCGGTGAAGAATTGATGTATGGAGGCTATCAGTTCAATACTCCATGGGCCAGTGGTGATTTTACGGGACATTTGATTCACTTGTCATTAAAAAATAGCAATATTTGATGCCTATTCTTTTTAAAAAAATTGAGAGCAGTACCCATAAAGAGCTGATGAATACAGAGAGGAATTTATTACAAGCTTGTTAAACACAGCTTTCCATCAAAGAAAAGAGAGAAACTTATTAATTAGTATAATGTACTTTACTATATAAAGCTCTGTATTCACTAGGGGTACAATTTTTTTGATGTTTAAAAATGCGGTTAAAGGTGGTAATACTGGTAAATCCAGACTGTAAGGCTATTTCTGTAATAGAAAGATCTGGTTTGGCCAGTAGATTTTCTGCTGTTTTGATACGTTTATAACTAAGATAGTCATAGAAAGTAAACTCGGTATATTGCTTGAATAATCTGGTGAAGTGATATTTGGAAAAGCCACTATAAGAAGCAATATCATCTAAGGTCAAGTCTTCCATATAATGAGAATCAATGTAATCTAAAACATTATTGAATTTTTGCATATATTCTTTCTGCTTATAAATCCGTACATTTGGAAAAATATCAGTATTACTAACTCGGTTTCTGCCAAAGATGACAAACAGATTAATTAAATGGGAATAAATAGCAAGCTCACGGATTTCATTGTTGCCAAAATATTCATTTCTAATTTGTAATAGAAGCTGATAGATATCCTCGTATATTTGAGGATAGGTCTGTTTTGTCATATAAAGGCAGCTATTTAACATAGACTGGATACAGGAAAATCCTTTCAGTCTGCTGATATTAGATATATCAAACAAAAAGATAAAGCGTTTTCCTGTTTCAGGGGCAATTAACTGATGCGTTTCGCCTGATGGAATGATAAGAATTTCACCAGGTAAGATATGATAAGTAGTGGATGATGCAATTACCTCATAGTAATTTTCTACAGGTATAATAACTTCTAATGCAGTGTGCCAGTGAGGTTTAAAATTCTGATTCTGTTCGTTATACCAGATACGGATAATTGTATCATTCTGGTATTTGATGATTTCGTAATCACCTTCTACAATGCGTTCTTTCCAGTCACTGTTTTGCGTGTAAAAGTCTAAATGATTTCTTTTTATTTTATTAAATTTTGTCATATAATTTCCCCCCAAAATGATATGTGCAGAGATGGCATAAGAGCACAGATGTTACACTCTTATTTATGAAAAAAGATGCAAAAATATGCGATTAATACGAAAAAAATGCACGAAAGCACTAGCTAAATAGTATTATAACATATTACAAAGTAAATATTGTATAATAAAAGGAATAATAATCAGAATAATTAGGCAATAATTGCATATTAACTAGCAATAAATGATAAGCAGTAATATTTGAGAATGATATGATATTAATATAGTGAATTGGTATCTAAAAATAGATTGCTATACATTAAAAAGAAGGTTCTCTGATAGTAATGCAATAGACAAACAGTAATCTTTAGGAATGATTCAAAAAATAAGTGGAGGCATTATGAAAGCGGCTGTTAAGAAAGTATTAATAATGGTTGGAGTAGTTCTCGTAATAGGAATCATTTGCTTTGTCAAAAACAAGACGACAGTAAATGATAATTATGCTGATAAGTATGAGAGTACGGATCTTACCGCAAAGGTGGATGGACTGAGCCGGGAAGGTACTTATACAGAGTATTTAAGTAATCATGCTAATGCTGAATATCCAAAAGAGAACATTGACATTGATCTTTGCAATTATGATTCAGGTGAAAATATAGAGGTTTATCAAAATTATAAAGGGGAAGAAAAAGTTCTTTATACAAAAGATCAATCATCCGTTACATGGAGCGTTGATGTTCCAGAAGCAGGATACTACAATGTGTATATAGAATACATGACAGTGGAATCAAGAGGAGTTGTAGTGGAACGCTCCTTTCTTATTAATAATGTGAATCCGTTCAAGGATGCAGCAAATCTTACATTTAATAGATTATGGACAGATGACGAAAATGTAATTACGGATAACCAGGGCAATGAAATCCGACCGACTCAAGTAGAGGTATATGAATGGCAAAGTGCTTACTGCAAGGATTGTATGGGTTATGAAATAGAGCCATATCAGTTTTATTTTGAAAAAGGAAAAAATAAAATCACATTGGATGCAGTAAACGAACCTATGATTTTAAGGAAACTTGCACTGACAGCGATCGGTGAGAGAAAAGATTATATAATATATTGCAGTGAGCAGCCAATTATGAAAAATACTTTATCTGATTTTGAATTAAAGATTCAAGGAGAGGATTCTATTATGCGTTCGGAACCTTCTCTTTATGCAAAATATGACAGATCATCACCGACAACACAACCTTACAGTGTGACTAAAACAGTTTTAAACTATACAGGTGGTGAGGCATGGAACACTCCGGGACAATGGATTGAATGGGAATTTAATGTGCCTGAAGATGGATATTATAACATTACAGTAAAAGGCAGGCAAAACTATGCAAGGGGAAGCGTATCGTGCAGAAGCTTATATATAGATGGAGAGATTCCATTTAAGGAAGTTGAGACTATTTCCTTTGATTATGATAACGACTGGAATGTAATGATTTTAGCGGATGAAAAAGGAACACCATACAGATTTTATCTGGCAGAAGGTACACATAGGATAAGATTAGAAGCTACGCTTGGGAATATGGGGGAGATTTTGGAAGAACTGGAAGATTCCATCTATCGTTTGAATCAGATTTACCGTAAGATTTTAGTCTATACGGGGGCAGATCCGGATGACTATCGTGATTACAATATAGAACAGGTTTATCCAGAGGTAATCGAAGCAATGGATTTAGAATCAAAACGTTTATATAAAATCATTGACGAGGTTGTCGCCTATACCGGTCAGAAGGCAGAAAAAATTGCTACAGCCCAGACACTGGCCAGGCAACTGGAACAGTTTGTTGAAAGACCGGATAAGATAACGGTTAACTTTACTACATTTAAAGATAATATTACATCACTTGGTACTGCAATTTTAAACATGAGTGAGACAAAACTGGATATTGATTATCTAATTGTAAGCAATGATGGGAATGAGATAACAAAAGATAAAACCAGCGTATTTGCAAAGATATGGCATGAAATGAATTCCTTTATTGCCTCTTACTTTGTAGACTACGATGCTGTTGGCGATGTCTATCAGGAAGATAATGATGTTGTAAAAGTATGGATTGTAACAGGACGTGATCAGGGAAGTATTCTAAAAACAATGGTAGATGATACGTTTACTCCCAAAAGTGGAATTAAAGTCAATGTAGAAATTGTTGATGCCAGTGCACTTTTAAATGCAGTAGTGGCAGGAAGAGGTCCTAATGTAGTTTTATCTGTTGGAGCAGATCAGCCAGTGAACTATGCATTACGAAATGCAGTAGAGGATTTAACTCAGTTTGATACTTGCGATGAAGTGCTTAATTCTTTCTATGAGAGTGCATACCGTGCTTATGAATATAATGGCGGTTTGTATGCCATACCGGAAACACAGACATATAACGTTATGTTTTACCGCAAAGATATTTTGGAAGAACTGGGACTTGAAATACCAAACACTTGGGATGAGATGATTGAGATGCTTCCAACGATTCAGGGTAACAATATGGAGGTTGGAATTCCCGCAACAGCAAGTACCACATTACCTGACTTATCACTTTTTTATACATTGCTTTACCAAAATGGAAGTGATGTCTATGATGAGGATGCCAAAAAGACAATTATTGATAACGAAGCAGGCGTCCATGCATTTGCTATGTATACTAGCTTCTTTACTGAATACGGAATGCCTGCCGATTACGATTTTGTCAGCCGTTTTCGTTCTGGAGAAATGCCAATTGGAATTGCAAGCTATAGCATATATAACACACTGATAGTATCAGCACCAGAAATCAGGAGTTTATGGGATTTTACATTGATTCCGGGAACCGTTACAAAAGATGAAAATGAATGGGAGCATATAAACCGTTCTGATTATTCCACTGGAACCTGTAGCATGATGATTAAAACAGAGAATGAAAATACAAGGCTGAATGCATGGAACTTTATGAAATGGTGGGCACAGACTGAAACACAGGTACGTTTTGGTCGTGAATTGGAAGCATTGCTTGGTTCATCAGCAAGATATGCAACGGCGAATAAAGAAGCTTTCAGCCAGCTGGCATGGAGTGCCAATGATGTGCAGGTACTTCAAAAACAGTGGGCATCTACAGTGGGATTTCGGGAGGTTGCCGGTGGATATTATACCGGACGACATATCATCAATGCAGTTCGTAAGGTAATCAATGAAAAGGAAGATCCAAGAGAGACAATTCTCGATTACGCAATTACAATTGATGAAGAGCTTATTAAGAAACGAACCGAATTTGGACTTCCATTGGACTAACAGGGGGATAACAATGAAAAATTATGTAAAAAAATTATGTATATTGTGTCATTACGAGCTTCAAATTATGATAAAAAAAGCGAGAAAAAGCAAAGCCTGCTATCTATTTTTGGCACCATACGCAATTTTGTTTACTATGTTTTATATACTTCCGGTATGCACCTCAATTTTCTTTAGCTTTACTTATTATAACATACTAGAAGTACCCAAATATATAGGGTTACACAACTATATTAATTTAATTATGCAGGATGATATTTTCTTGACAGCAATCAAGAATACGTTTTTGATTGCTGTTATCACAGGACCACTTGGTTATATCATGGCGTTTTTGTTTGCCTGGCTCATTAACGAATTGCCCAGATGGCTAAGAACCATTGCAGTGATTGTATTCTATGCACCCTCCATTGCAGGAAATGTATTTGTAATTTTCTCCATTTTCTTTCGTGGGGATGCTTATGGTTATGTCAATGCATTGTTTATGAATGCAGGAATAATTGGTTCACCAATTCTTTGGCTGACCAATCCCCAATACATGCTTTCTGTCTGCATGATTGTTATTCTTTGGATGAGTCTTGGAACAGGATTTCTTTCCTTTGTAGCAGGTCTTCAAGGTGTGGATAATGCCCAGCTTGAAGCAGGTTACATGGATGGCGTTAAGAACCGTTGGCAGGAATTATGGTATATCACATTACCTAATATGAAACCAATGCTGATGTTTGGTGCGGTTATGACGATTACACAGGCGTTTGGAGTTTGTGATGTTACTATGGCTCTATGTGGTTATCCAAGTACGGATTATGCAGCAAGAACGGTAGTAACCCATTTGTACGATTATGGATTCTCCAGGTTTGAAATGGGATATGCGTCAGCAATAGCGACAACACTGTTTTTGATTATGATTTTATGTAACAAAGCAATTCAGAGCTTATTAAGAAGAGTGGGAACTTGATATGAGTAAAAAAATAAAAGATGAGACAATAAAGCGTCTAAAGCATAAAAAATTAAAAAAAAGAAAACCAAATCGTTCTTTCGCGGGTGATTTATTTATTTATTTCATATTATTTTTGTTTGCGCTGGCAATGGTATTTCCACTGGTATTTGCAATCAGTAGTTCATTGAAACCGTTAGATGAATTGTTTTTGTTTCCACCTAAGGTATTTGCACAGAATCCAACGCTGGATAACTTTCAGGATCTGTTCGTAACCATGAGTAAATCATGGGTAACTTTCTCTAGATATATATTTAACACCATATTTATTACAGCAGTCGGTACTGCCGGACATTTGATTATTGCTTCAATGGGTGCATTCGTACTTGCAAAATATGATTTTCCTGGTAAGAAACTTTTCTTTACGATTGTAGTAACTGCCTTGATGTTTAACGGATATGTAACAGCAATTCCTAATTATTTAATTATTAGTAAGCTAGGATGGATAGATACTTACTGGGCTATTATTATACCTGCATTTGCAGCGCCGATGGGTCTGTTTCTTATGAAACAGTTCATGGAAGGAATTCCAATGTCACTTGTGGAAGCCGCAATGATTGATGGAGCAGGTCTTGGAAAAGTATTCATGCAGATTGTTATGCCAAATGTAAAACCTGCATGGCTGACGTTAATCATCTTTTCTGTTCAAAATCTGTGGAATAACAAAGCTGCAACATTTATTTATTCCGAAGAGAAGAAAACACTGGTTTATGCATTGCAGCAGATTCAAAGCGGCGGCATTGCGAGAACAGGTCAGGCGGCAGCAGTAACTGTTGTTGTAATGATTGTTCCAATCACAATTTTCATCCTGTCGGAGAGCCAGATTCTTGAAACAATGGCAAGCTCTGGTTTGAAAGAATAATGAAGATGGAGAATGATAAGATGAAGAAAGGATTCAAAAGTCTGATTATGCTGCTTATAGCTGCTTGTATATTTTTTAGCTCTGTAACAGTGGGAAATGCAGACGATGGTTCAGAAAAAGGATATACCTACAATTATGATTATTGGGGAGATATTCAGTATTCACCAGATGCATACAGCACAGTAGGCGTGTATACATCAGTAGAATTGAAACTGGATAAAGGATTTAATAATGCGACAGGTATGTATGTGCATGGAGATACAGTTTATATTTGTGATACAGGAAATAACAGAATTGTAAAATTACAGCGAACGAATACAAATACTTTTGAATTGGTAAGGATTATTGAATATATCAATGGAGATATAGATGTAAAAACATTATCAGGTCCTACAGATATCTGCGTACCGGAAGATGGATATTTATATATTTGTGATAAAGGAAATAACCGTATTTTAAAACTAGACAATGATTTAAATTATGTAATGGAATTTACAAAGCCAATGGATGCAACCTTTGATCAGTCCACTGCATTTTTACCAAACAAATTAGAGGTGGATGGAACCGGCAGAGTTTACTGTATTGCTGACAATGTCAATAAAGGTATGATTAAATATGAATCCGATGGAACCTTTATGGGATTTTACGGAGCCAGTGAGGTTACCTATGACTGGACAGATTATCTTTGGAAAAAATTTGCAACGAAAGCACAGCGTTTGGCGCTTAAATCCTTTGTTCCAACTGAGTATGACAATTTATATATGGATTCAGAAGGCTTTATTTTTGCATGTACCACGAATGTCACTGAAGCTGGAATAGATAATGGAACAGATGCGCCAATCCGCAGGCTGAATCTAATGGGAAAAGATATTCTCATTGAAAATGGTAATTTTAATGTTATTGGTGATATTTACTGGGGAGATGCAGGTGGTTATAAGGGTTCTTCCTTAATGACTGATATTACAGCGCTGGATAATGGTATTTATTTTGCTTTGGATAAAGTGCGAGGAAGAATTTTTGGATATGATACCCAGGGAAATCTATTGTATGCCTTTGGTGGTAATGGTAACTTGGCAGGTTGCTTTAAATTACCGTCAGCAATCGAACATATAGGTAAGCAACTTATTGTACTTGATTCTCAGAATGCAAGTATTACCATATTTAATCCAACTGAATACGCAAGTCTGATTTATAAAGCAATCGAAGAATATGATGCAGGAGATTATGATGCCTCAGGTGCCACATGGCAGCAGGTAAAAGCCTTAAATGGAAATTATGATCTTGCCTATATTGGTATCGGAAGAGCCTTAATGCGTCAAGGAAAATATAAAGAGGCCATGTCCTATTTTAAACTGAAATGGGATGAACGCAATTATTCTAAGGCATTCAAACAATATAGGAAAGAGTGGGTTGAAGATCATATGGGATTCATTGTTGCAATTTTTATCCTTATTTTTATTTTACCAATGCTGACAAGAAAAATTAAAGCAATAAAACATAAGATTGACGTAGCAAAAATATTTCAAGATTGATCTAGAAACGGAGACAGAAATGCAAGCTTTATTAAAGAAAAAAGAAATATACAGCTCCTATTTTGCAACCCTAAAATATGCATTGTATGTTATTACCCATCCATTGGATGGTTTTTGGGATCTGACACATGAAAAAAGAGGATCATTAGCAGCGGCGAATACAATAGTTATCTTAATGTTAATGGCCAGAATTATGAAACTTCAATTCACAAGTTTTTTGTTCCTAAAGGTTTATTGGGAAGGAATCAATATCTTCTTATATATTGCAAGTATGTTATCTCAACTGGTATTGTTTTGTGTAGGTAACTGGGGGTTAACAACCTTGTTTGATGGAAAGGGGAAATTGTCACAAATTTATATGGGAACTGCTTATGCGTTAACACCATATCCACTGCTACAGTTTTTAATGATTCTTTTTAGTAATGTAGTGACAGATGAAGAGGGAGCTTTTTATTTTTTTGCAGCCGCCCTTTCTATCGGATGGACGGCAATCCTAATTATTTGTGCCATGATGCAGATTCATGAATATACAATAAGCAAAACAATTTTATTTATCATTGCCTCGTTTTTTGCAATGCTGGTTATGATATTTATTTTATTATTGTTTTTTAGTATGATCACCCAGGGAATTGCATATTTTGTTTCCATCATGAAAGAAATCATGTTTCGAATGTGACAGGTTGGAGGGTAAAAGGATATGAAGAAAGTCAAGGCAGTAACAATTGTTAAGAAACTGATTCCTGTTCTGTTTTTACTGGTGATTATAGCAATCATTTTAATAGTAGTAATTTATAAAGAGGAAGAAGAACCAGAAGAGATTATTAGGGTGAATGAATATGAAGCTTTGGATAATAAAATTACATTGGAGAATGATAAACTGAAATTCGTTATGGATTCGTCTACCACACAGTTTTTGGTAACAGTAAAATCCACAGGAAAGACGTGGTATTCCAATCCACAGGATGCAGATGAGGATACCATAGCACTTTCCACGGATATTGATAATCTGAAATCAACACTTCTTCTGACCTACAGTACAATCAATGGTGTTGATACACTGTATAACAATTACAAATACAGTATGTCAACTGGACTTTATAATATTAAAGCAACCAATGATTATGTCAAAGTATATTATTCTATTGGTGAGGTAGAAAAAGAGTATATTGCTCCAAGAGTCATTTCAGCAAAACGGATGGAAGAGTTGTTATCTAATATGAGTCATACGAATGCCAACACAGTGGAGCAGTATTATAAAAAGTATGATATTAACAATCTTGGTAAAAAGGATGACAAGAATGAGCTGTTAAAACAGTATCCGATTCTTGAAAATGAAATCATTTATGTAATACGCGATGGTATAAAAGACAATTTAAAGAAAAAATTCGAAACTTATTTTAGTGATGCAGGATATACAGAAAAAGAATATGCAGAAGAAAAAGAATTATATGTAATTGATTCTTCCTCAACAAAACCGGTATTTAATATCAATATGGAATATAGCCTTGATGACAGTGATCTGGTAGTAGAGATTTGCAAGGATGAGATTGAGTATAAAGAAGATTATCCACTTCTTACTTTAAACGTATTACCATTTTTTGGAGCCGCAGGAACTTCAGAAAAAGGATATATGCTAGTTCCAGAAGGTGGTGGCTCTATTATTCATTTTAATAATGGAAAGACAGTACAAAACAGCTATTATTCCAATATGTATGGATGGGATATGGCACAGGGAAGAACTTCTCTGGTTCATGAAACGAGAAACGATTATGGTGTTTATGGAATATCAAATAGTGAAGAATCTTTTATCTGTATGTTAGAGGAGGGGGCTGCATATGCATCCATTCAAGCTGATATCAGTGGAAGAATCAACAGTTATAATTATGTAAATGCCAGTTACAGTATTTTACACAGAGAACAATGTGATGTTGCAGATAAGTATAATGGAGAAATGTTTGTATATGAGCAGAGTATTCCAGAGGAAGATATTGTAACACGTTATCGTTTCATTAATTCTGGAGGTTATGTTGATCTGGCAAATGCTTATCATGATTATCTAGAGGAAAAATACGGCGACAAATTTACAGAAAATGATGATAATGATGTGCCAGTTGCAGTTGAAATCATTGGTGCCGTTGATAAGGTAGGACAGGTGCTTGGAGTACCTGTTTCCAAAACATTAGAGCTTACTACTTATCAAGAAGCAACAAAGATGATTGAGACGTTGAGGGCGAATGGAGTAACCAATATGTCTGTCAAATTAAGTGGTTGGATGAATGGAGGAATCAAGCAGACTATACTTACCGATGTTCATTTAATCAAAGAATTGGGAAGAAAAAAAGATTTCAAAAGTTTAACCTCTTATGCAACTGAGAATGGGATTAATATTTATTTAGATGGTGTAACAAATTATGCATATAATAACAAGCTGTTTGACAGCTTCTTCATATTTAAAGATGCAGCAACACTGGCAAGTAAGAAAAAAGTTGAGCTTTTAGACTTTGACCCCATTTATTATGGCAAACAGGAATGGATGGATTCCTATTATTTATTAAAACCAGAATTAATTACTAAAATGATGGCAAATCTTGCAGATGCAGCAAAAACTTATAAAGCGGCAGGAGTATCATTTAGAGATATTGGTTATCAACTTTCGGCAGATTACAGCCAAAAGCATTTGGTTAGCAGACAGCAGGCAGAAAATGAACAGATAAAGCAATTAAATAAAATTAGTGATTTAAGTCTTGGCATTATGACAAATAAAGGAAACGACTATACGCTTGGTGCTACGGATTTTATAACCAATATGGACTTAAATGGTTCAGACTATAACATTATTGATGAGACGGTTCCATTTTACCAGATTGCCATTCATGGTTACGTTAATTATGCTGGAGAAGCATTGAACCTTGTAGGAGATAATCAGGAGGAGCTTCTTAAGTCAGCAGAATATGGAGCTGGATTATATTTTACATTTATGGAGGCGGATACCTCAATATTACAGAATACATGCTATACACAGTATTATGGAGCAAGCTTCGATGCATGGAAAGACAATATGCTTACCATATATCAGAAATACGAAAAGAATCTTGGTGGTACTTTTAACCAGCGAATAACAGATCATGAAATCATAGACAGTGGAATTACCGTAACCACCTATGAAGATGGAACAAGGGTTTATGTGAATTACAACTATGAAGACTACAAAATAGCAGGTGGCAGTATTCTGCCGGCCAGAGACTATTTGGTAATTCGATAATAATGATAGAACGCGTCAGTGTATCAGACTGAGGATTTGGAAAGGGTTGGTTTATAGGATGAAGAGGCAAAAGAAATATAGGGGTATTCAAAGAAGAAAAGCAATATCAGGATATATGTTCATAATGCCTTTTATAATTGGATTTCTGACATTTATGGTAAAGCCTTTTATTCAGTCGCTTTACATGAGCTTTTGTAATGTGGAAATAAGCTCTGACGGATTTTATTTGGTATTTGCTGGACTTGCAAATTATACCAGATCATTTACTGTTGATACAGAATTCAATAGAATGCTAACAGAAACTATTGGAAAAATGACTTATAATGCACTGGCAGTCATGGTATTTAGCTTTTTTACAGCTATGATTCTAAACCAGAAATTCAAAGGGCGTGCATTTGTCAGAGCAATCTTTTTCCTACCAGTCATCTTATCCTCAGGGGTTATTCTTGGGATTGAATATAATAATTCATTACTGGCAAGTGTACAGGATGCAATTCAGGAATCGACGGGAAATGCAAGCATTACGAGTGTCATTCAGAAAATTTTAACGACTAGTGGAATGGCTAACAGAGCACTGGAAAAGGTATTTGAAATTGTAGAAGGAGTATATGATGTTGCAATTGCATCAGGGATTCAGGTTATAATTTTCTTATCCGGATTACAGACAATTTCAAAGAGTATGTATGAAGCAGCAGAACTTGAAGGTTGTACCAGTTGGGAAAGCCTTTGGAAAATTACGTTTCCAATGATTAGTCCATTGTTTCTGGTTAATTGGGTTTATACGATTGTAGACTTTTGTATGAGGTCAGATAATCAGGTCATGGAGAAAATCAGCGATACCATGATTGTTGATTTAAATTATGGCTTTGCTTCGGCAATGGCTTGGGTATATTTTGGCATTGCAATTACAATTATAGGCATAAGCTCACTCATTATTTCAAAAGGAGTTTATTATTATGAATAAAGAACAGATGCAAAAAAAATACATCAGTTATTGGGAACGGAATAAAAAAACGAGTGGTTATCTGTTAAAAAAGGATATCAAAAATTTAATTTATCGAATCATACGTTTTTTTCTTTTGTTTGGTATGTGCTTCCTGATATTGCAGCCAATTTTTAATAAAATATCTATTAGCTTTATGGCTGAAGAGGATTTGTATAATGCAATGGTAATTTCAGTGCCTGAGCATTTTACCAGTGCCAATTATCTGCTGGCAGCACAGTTTATGAGTTACTTTAGTACTCTTCGTAATACTCTGCTGGTATCTTTAACAATTGCTGTATTGCAGATTATAGTTTGTACGGTGGCTGGCTATGGATTTGCCAGATTTGAGTTTCCATTTAAAAAGTTCTGGTTTGCATGTGTCATGTTAGCTATTATTATTCCACCCCAGACAATCTCATCTTCTTTGCATCTGCATTTCAGATATTTTGATATCTTGGGGATTGCGAATTTGACGATGGGACACACCATAAACTTAAGAGGCTCTGTACTTCCTTACTATTTGATGAGTGCAGGGTGTATGGGACTGAAAAATGGTTTATATATCTATATGATCAGACAATTTTTTCGAAACATACCAAAAGAAATGGAAGAGGCAGCTTATGTGGATGGTTGTGGAACATTTAAAACATTTATCCGCATCATGCTTCCGGATGCAAAACCAATTGTAACATCCTGTTTTTTGTTTTCTTTTGTTTGGCAATGGACAGACAGTTTTTATTCAAAGATGTTCCTTGGAAATGTAAAATTACTTTCCATTCAGTTGCAACAGATTGGAGAAAAATTAAGTAACTATATGATTTATACACTAAATCAGGCGACCGGAGCATCGGTTGGATATACCGAGTGTATCATTTCTACTGGTACTCTTATGGTTATTTTTCCACTATTGATTCTGTATCTATTTGCACAGAAAGGGTTTGTAGAAAGCTTAAGTAGTACTGGTATTAAAATGTAACGATATTTTTTCTGGAGTGCCAAAAACTGTTGATACAACAGGAAATCAAATGGAATATCATTTGCAGCCGTGAATTTATTAATTAGAGAGAAGAATCTAAAGGAGGAAATTGAAATGAGTCAATTGAAACGAATATTGGCAATTATGATGGCAGGAATTATGCTTATTGGTATAACTGCATGTGGAGAACCTTCCGATGAAGCATCATCTACGGTTGGAGAGACATATGAAACAAAGGATGCGTTAACTGAAAATACGAAAGAGGAAGCAGCAGTTACAGAAGAAGAGGTTGATCAGTATATCATTCTTACTGACGAGGATGGAAATCCATATGATTTGGGTGGCATGGAAATCATTATTGCAGATTGGTGGAGTTCAGGAGAAGAGGAGGAAGCTGTCAGTGCATATGATGAAGCACATCAGGAATATTTAGACTGGATTCAGAAAACCTATCACTTCACAATCAAGCAGCAGGCAATTACTTCATGGGGGGATGTACCAGAGGATTTTGTAAACTATGCGACTACTGGTGGTGAGGAAAATTATATCTTTACTTTGTATCAGGGAAGTGCATTAACATCAGCGCTTATGAGTGGTTTAATGTATGATCTTTCAACATTGGATTGTCTTGATTTTTCTGAAGATAAGTGGGAAACTGTAGTAACAAATTTAATGACAATTGGAGATGCAACCTATGGCATGCGAGGTATTTTACATGAAGCAACGGCAGGTATTTATTTTAATAAGAGATTATTAGAGGAATCTGGTATTGATCCGGATTCTATCTATGAATTACAGGCAAATAATGAATGGACATGGGATAAATTTGAAGAACTCTGCCAACAGGTTCAGAAAGATACAGATAATGACGGTGTCATTGATCAGAATGCTATGACAAACTTTACAAGTACTTTATATCCAGCAGCTGTTTTCTCAAATGGGGGAGAATTTATTGGAAAAGATGAAAATGGATACTATAATGCGCTTGAAAGTGATGCAACTTTGGAAGCTTTAAACTGGGCGCTTGATATGATTGACAAATACGAAATGATATATCCCGAAGATGCGGAATGGGATTATACCTATACAGCATTTGCAAATGGTGAAGCAGTATTTACTTGTGCAGAATCCTATAAAGCTGGTGAATGGTCTGATATGGAGGATGACTTTGGTTTCGTTTGCTTTCCAATGGGACCTTTGATGGATCATTATGTAAACTACGCACATGACAATGTATATGTAATTCCTTCTTGCTACGATGAAGACAAAGCTTGGAAGCTTGCTTTTGTTTATAATCTATATACAGATCCAGTACCAGGGTATGAGGATTCAGAAACATGGAAATCTGGTTATTATCAATCCTTTAGAGATACAGAATCGGTAGATGAAACACTTGCTATCATGGTTAACAGTGGTGTTCCTATGAATGAAAAAGCAATCAATGGTATTGACATGGGATCAGATCTTTTCTGGAGCATAAGTAAGGATAACACTCCAGCACAAAAAGCAGAATCGATTAGAAATACATGGCAATCCTATATTGACCAGACAAATAGTCAGTAAGATAAAATGAATGATATTTAAATGTATGTAATAATGAGTATTGAGAATACGAAATTCTTTGCGGGGTGGTATGCATTGGCTGCCATCCCATGATTTGTCATTTGTAAAATGTAACATTGTAAGATGTTAAAATTTGTATAGAGGCAGTGTGAAATGAGGTAAATATGGAAGAGATTTTTAGGCTGGATGGAGTGATTATGAACTTTTTGTCGAAAGTATCTGATATTTGTATTATAAGTATTTTATGGTTGTTATGCTGTCTTCCGATGGTCACGATTGGAGCATCTACAACAGCAGCATATTATACAATAGTCAAGGTGGTAAGGCGTCAGACTGGAACACTTCATCAGGAATTTGTTAAATCATTCAAGAGTAATTTTAAAGATTCATTACTAACTAATCTGATATATTTGGTAATAAAAGGAATTCTGGGAGTCAACATATGCCTTGTATTCCAATCATTAGAGACAACAAATTCCTCTTTTGCACTGGATCTGCTTTTTATTTATGTAATATTTTTTTTATTAGTGATTGGAGTAGAAATTTATACATATCCGATTTTGTCAAGATTTGTTATGGGAAGAATTCAATTGGTAATGTTTTCAATAATGTTACTGTTTCGACATTTTCCGACAACACTGCTTTTCATTACATTATTTATTTTATCCGTGGTTATCATGATTGTTTTTCCTGTTGGGGTTATTTTTATGCCTGGATTTTGTCTCTATTTCTATAGTAATTTCATGGAAAAAATTATACGTAAATATATGACAGAAGAGATGAAAAAGACATGGGATGAGTTGGGAAAAGTTGAGAAAGAAAATTAGACATGGGGACATAAATTCTGAGAACTCGCAAGATAAGAATAGTAATTAACAAAATCTGAGAAGAAATGAATGAAAAAGAAAGCTATAATAAGAAAAGAGATGAGGATGTTGGTAATGGGTAGGTAGTACATAAGCTGGCAGAATTTGATCAAATTCAGAAAGTAGATAGCAATTGAAAGGAGGAGAAAAAATGGAAGGACCAAAGGCACCAAGGGATCCTGAAAAGAGACGTCCGTATTTTTATATTATGCGGGGAAAAGAGATTTTTGGAGCAAAACAGACAGATGGAAAAGGGGTTCAGTTTATTTTTGAAAATGATGGACGTTTGATTAATAGTGCCCAGATTACTGGTAATATTGCAGACCAGGAGATTTTGGATTTATTAAAGACTACGGACGGATTTCGAAAATTGATACATAGTATTGGTATTTCAATTGAAACGGAGAATACAGAAGATAGTGTTGAATTTGTATTTCAAATGTACGGACAAAAGGATGTGTATGGAGGTGGTTCACTTCTTATATTGAAACTAAAAGGGGATGGAGCAGAGAGTAGAATTTATCTATCTGATGTTCTGTGGACAGAGGATGATTTTGAACCAGGACAGATTAGATTTGTTTTTGATGTTCCAGAAAAGATTGCAAAAGCCAGTGTACGTTTTTACCTCAATGAGGGATACTCAGCGCCAATAATAATAGACGAAGAGGAAGTTGATGTCAATTCAAAAGATTACCAGATCATGATTGCACGCTCCTTAATGCAGACTGGTAATGCAGTCCGTATTATGAAAGCCATCAGAAAGGCACGTGCAGGAGAGGATGTTACACTTGCTTATATCGGAGGTTCTATTACTCAAGGAGCAGGAGCTATACCAATTAATAAAGAGTGCTATGCATATAAATCTTATCAGGAGTTTGCATATAAGTATGGAACGGGTGATAATGTACATTATGTTAAAGCAGGAGTAGGCGGGACACCATCCGAGCTTGGAATGCTTCGTTTTGATCGGGATATTTTAAGGGACGGCGTACAGCCTGATGTGGTAATTGTTGAATTTGCAGTTAATGATGAAGGTGATGAGACAAAGGGAATATGCTATGAGAGTCTGGTAAAGAAGATTTTAAAGCTTCCAAATCATCCGGCAGTCATATTGCTTTTTGCTGTATTTGCAAGCGACTGGAACTTACAGGAGCGGCTTTCACCAGTAGGAAAGCTTTATGATCTTCCCATGGTAAGTATTCTTAATGCAGTAACACCTCAATTTAAATTGAACAAAGCACAAGGAAAAGTTTTATCTAAAAACCAGTTTTTCTACGATGTATTTCATCCAAGTAATATAGGGCATACTATTATGGCGGACTGTCTGACTAACTTATTTAAGCTGTCAGATAGTATGTTGGATAGTAATAAAAGTGAAATACCAGATGATCCAACAGAATCACTTTTATTGCAAAAGCCAGTCCTTGGGGATGACTTTACAGAAGTAAAACTAATAGATAAACAGATGAAATGCAGTATTTTCAAGATTCAGCCTGGTGATTTTACAGAAACAGATAAGGAGCTGCAATGTGTGGAAATGGATGAAAATCTAATGGGGACACCCGAATTTCCATATAATTGGATGTATGATGGAACAAATGGTGTTAAAAAGCAACCTTATCTAGAATTAAAGATAAATGTAAAAGCATTTTTTGTTATTTCTAAGGATTCTGGAGCCATGGATGTTGGAAAAGCAGATATTTATGTGGACGGTAAAGTGGTTAGAACCGTAGATCCTCATCAGAATGGCTGGATTCATTGCAACCCTATACTTGTTTTAAACGAAACCGAAAGTAAGGAACATGTTATTCGGGTACAGTTAGCTTCTGGTGATGAAGATAAAAAGTTTACTATCCTTGGCTTTGGCTATGTAGCATGAAAGGGATGCTATATGATGAATGTTGATAAATTGCTGCATTGTTATACAGTATCAAGAACTTCTGTCAAGTAGACAGGAGTTCTTATTCTGTAATCCGTTTAGCGTTTTTCCCAAAAGCGTTTAATGGAATCCATATTTGAGGTCATACTCATAAATAACATATCAAGCACAGTAACTGCAACCATAGATTCTACTACCACAACAGCTCTTGGTACAATAATCGGGTCGTGACGGCCTTTAATATTAATATTAATATTTTCACCTGATTTATTGATGGTTTTCTGAGACGCAGCAATGGATGGAGTAGGTTTTATAGATGCTCGCAATAAAATATCAGTACCATCACTGATTCCTCCAAGTATCCCACCTGAATGATTCGAAAGCTTTATGATATTGCTGTTTTCATCATATTGATAAGCATCATTATTGCTTAAACCGGTTGCTGTTGCAACCTCAATGCCATCCCCGATTTCAAAGGCCTTTACAGCTCCGATGGAAGTTACAGCCTTAGCCAGATTTGCATTCAGCTTCTCAAAAGCAGGTTCACCTACCCCGGCAGGTAAATTTGAAATAATACATTCGATTTTCCCGCCGGCAGAATTATGGTTTTTTATACATTCTTCAAGATAAGAAGAAGCATCAAGAGCTGTATTGGCATCAGGCATATAAAGTGAATTGTTCATAATTTCATTTCGATCAAAAGTATGAATTTCAAAAGGACCTATGGATTTTGTATAAGCAAAAATGTCTATTCCAAGAGTGTTCAAAATTTTAGAGGCAATTGCACCGGCAGCTACACGGCCAATAGTTTCTCTGCCTGAGGACCGTCCGCCACCTCGATAATCGCGAAACCCATATTTCACATCATAGGTTAAATCGGCATGTCCCGGTCGATAATAATTTGCAATCTCACTGTAATCACCAGAACGCTGTGTTTGATTATAAATAATCAATGAAATGGGAGTTCCAGTTGTCTTACCGTCAAATACACCGGACAGTATTTCAACAGAATCTTCTTCTTTACGCGGGGTAGAAAATTTAGACTGGCCGGGTTTTCTTCTATTTAAAAATAACTGAATATCTTCTTCACATAAATTAAGCCCTGCAGGGCAACCGTCGACTACGACACCAATTCCCTTGCCATGTGATTCACCCCATGTGGCTATTGTAAATAAGTTTCCTAATATTGAACCTGACATAATGACCTCCATTGTATGATAAAACAAGTATTTATTTTTTATAAAGTTTTTCATATCTATTTTTGTTTATAGAAGAAATGGCTTCTTTTCTCATTCTAGTATAGAGACAGGTTCCCAAATTTGCAATATAAATATTAGCAAAATTATAAAAATTTCATAATAAATATAACTATTATTCTTATAATATTCACATTTTTATGTTATAGTATTTGTGAATTTTGTGTTAGTTTGATACTTACTGACGAGTGGAGTAGAAATATGAAATCGGGTAATGAGGGGTTACAAGATTAATAGGAGTATTCTTAACAAGGATAAAAGTAAGTAAGAGGTGATTAATTTATGGCAGATTTAGAGCAAAACACAGAGGTTGGGCAAATTAGTGTAATTGGTGATAAGGAATTAATTAAAAATCCTGAATTTTTTATTAATCAAACATTACAATTTCAAGAGCTTATGATGATGTATGATTGTGCTATTAAGGAAGTAAAAACTAAATTGGAGGTTCTGAATGCTGAATTATCGGTAAGATATAAAAGAAATCCCATTGAGTTCATCAGTTCCAGAATTAAAAAACCTGTAAGTATAGCCAAAAAACTTCAAAAAAAAGGTAAAATAATCAGTGTTGATTCCATTGAAGAAACGCTATCGGATGTTGCAGGTGTACGAGTGATTTGTTCATTTGTAGATGATATATACGAAATTGCTTCCATGCTTGTAAGACAGGATGATATTGCTTTGGTAGAACAAAAGGATTATATTAATGAACCCAAATTAAATGGTTATCGAAGTTTACATTTAATAATAGAAATACCGGTATTTTTTTCCGATCAAAAGAAAATGATGAGAGTAGAGGTTCAAATCAGAACCATTGCAATGGATTTTTGGGCAAGCTTAGAGCATCAGTTAAGATATAAGCATGTAATTAATAATGAAGAGGAGATTACAAAGGAATTAAAGGAGTGTGCTGATATTATAGCAGCTACTGATGTTAGGATGCTTAGTATCAGAAATAAAATACAGGAAAATACGAATGAAGAGGATTTCCTTGATAAGATGGAAAAGTTTGATTTGTCGAGTTTTTACTAACTGAAAATAGGAAGAAAAATCTTCCTATTGTTAAGACTGCTAATGTATATTGCAAACGTTATGTTTTTTAATTTATTCTTGTATATCAAACATTTTCCAAGTGTGTTTTGATACATTATATATTAGTTCTAAAGTGGTTTCCTGATTGAGTATCTGAGCCTTGCATAAGTAGCGGATAAATTTAATATTTCTTAAATAGAATTCTTTATAATTTAAAATTTGCTTTATTTCTACCATTTGAATACCGTGATTTCCGTCTTCAAAGCGAAAGTACATGGGTGAATATTCTGAATTATTATGAAAAGCAGAAAATATTTGTACTGGCATAAGAAACCTCCTTTATAATAATGTGAACTTGTTTTCTTACTATAGTATGTGTAATGCTTGTCTTATTATTCTAATTCGAAAATGTAGATAGTACATGAATATATAGTGAAAATTAGATGAATCATACATATTATGGAATTTAAAAGAAAATGATAAAATCTTAAACCTAATTGATTACAATATAATTGTATGATAGAATAGTAAAAACATTAAAAGTTAGGAGTAAAAATGAAAGATGATTTATTAAAGTTGGAAAATCAACTATGTTTTCCATTATATGCATGTGCGAAAGAAGTAGTAAAACAGTATAAACCATATTTAGATGAAATTGAGCTTACCTATACTCAATATATAACCATGATGGTATTATGGGAAAAAAAATCTTTAAATGTAAAAGCACTTGGCAAATACTTATATCTGGATTCGGGAACATTGACTCCATTACTTAAGAAGCTTGAAAAACAGGGATTTATAAAAAGAGAACGTTCAACTCAGGATGAGAGAAATTTAATCGTTACAATTACAAAGGAAGGTGAAGCCTTAAAGAACAAGGCGATTGAAATACCTGCAAAGATTGGAAGTTGTATCAATATTCCGGAAGAAGATGCAAAAGTATTGTATCGCATTTTATATCAAATACTAAATCAGATTGTGCAGTAAAACGCAAATAAAAAACGTTTTACTGCATCTGCTTGCGATTAGTCAAAAGGAATGAAATAGTTCTGACCATCAGGCGTAGTAATCGTCAAGGAGCTTAAATTAAATTCATCGTCAAAAATGGTAAGATTATATTCGAAGATATCATCATTATCATGCTTTGACATGAATACATAGCTTCCATTTTTCTTGCCGTCCACTTCATCGCAGATTTCATTATAAATATCAAAACCGCTTATACTGGATAAATATCCAGAAGCTTTAATCAGATTTTCTATAATTTCATATATATCGTCCATAAAACCTCCATATAAATTATTTTTTAAAGTAATAGGAAATTGCGTCCTATTACATTAAAATGTTCCGCGGGATGCGCACGAATGCAAGTGGAAAATGTCACTGCGTGACTGCATTCGACGCGGCAAAGCAGTCAAGTCCCTCATGAGTGAGGGATTAGGGAGTTGGTGCGGACTTGTCCACTTTGTTCTTAAAATCTTTCATATTGTAACATATAATTGGAATTATGGAAATGAAAATGTAACAGTGTGCGTGTAACATGAATAAAATGAGTATTAGGTATTGTAGTATTTTTATGGTATAATGTTACAGAGAAACTTTATCAAAATCAGCAGGAGGGATGAGTAATGAAAGTTTTACTAATAAACGGCAGCCCGAATAAGGAAAAGTGTACGTATACGGCACTTAAGGAAGTTGCAGATCAATTAAATAAAAATGATATTGAGACAGAGATATTTCATATCGGAAACAAACCAGTCAGAGGCTGTATTGGGTGCGGAAAATGCTCATCAAATCAAAATCGATGTGTATTTAATGATGATACAGTGAATGAAGCTATTGCGTTAATGGAGGAAGCAGACGGTTTAATTATTGGCTCTCCGGTATATTATGCATCTGCTAACGGATCATTAATTTCATTTCTTGACAGAATGTATTATGCAGGAAAAACTTGCTTTGCGTATAAACCTGGTGCAGCAATAGTTTCTGCCAGAAGAGCGGGTACTACTGCATCATTAGATGAGTTAAATAAATATTTTACAATAGCCAAGATGCCTGTTGTGTCTTCACATTATTGGAATATGGTTCATGGAAACACACCACAAGAGGTTAAAAAGGATTTAGAAGGTATGCAGATACTTCGAGCATTGGCAGATAATATGGCATGGCTTTTAAAGTCAATTGAAGCAGGTAAAAAGGCCGGTATCACATTACCTGAAAGTGAAACAAGGGTAAGAACTAGTTATATTCGTTAAGAGCTTCGTCTCTTAGAAAAATGTCAGATTATACATTATAGTTGCTGTTGAATATATTGTTATTCAGATGTATAATAACTGTATATGTCAAAGCGTAGAGATATGAAATAGAGTGAAATAATTGAGGGAAACGAATGAAGAGATATGTAAAAAATATAATAATACTATCATTGGCTGTGGCTATGATGACAAATACAGTGCATGCAACGTCTTCTTCTGAGGTGAAAAAGCAAAAAGAAGAAACTGAGAAAAATCTAAATTCGATCAAGCAAAATATTAATAGTCTGGAACAAAAGAAGTCCAATATGTCAGCACAAATATCCGATAAAAACAATCAGTTGGTAGATTTGCTTGTTGTATTGCAGGTTTTAGAGGATGATATGGCGAATAAAGAGGTAGAAATTGCTCAGGCTCAGGAAGATTTCGATGCAGCGAAGGCAAAAGAAGAGGAACAGTATGTTGCCATGAAAAAGCGTATTAAATACATGTATGAAAATGGTAATACGATGTATATAGAAGCGTTTTTAGATTCAGACAGCTGGTCGGATTTGCTAAATAAGGCTGAGTATGTGAATGAAATCTATAATTATGACAGTCAGTTGCTAACGAATTATGAGCAGGCCAAGGAAGAGGTTGCAAAACTTCAGGTAGAATTAGGGGAACAAAAGGAAGAAATGGTTGCTTTGGAGGCGGATTATAAGGAACAGCAATCGAATCTGGAAGCTGCTATTTCGGATATGAAAGAGCAGGTATCTGATTTTGATTCTGAGCTTTCCAAGGCACAGGCACAGGCTAAATCCTATCAGAACATGATCACAGAGCAGGCAGCGCAAATCAAAAAATTGGCAGCAGCTGAGAAAAAAGCAGCGGATGAAGCAGCAGCGAAGAAAGCAGCCGAGACGGCAAAGAAAACTACTCAAAGTTCAAATTCATCATCCAGTAGTACTACTTCCACAGAAACAACTACATCAACCACGACAACTACATCAACTACTACAACTAATAGTTCGGCAGGAAGCGGTTCAGGAGCTTCCATTGCATCCTATGCGTGTCAATTTATTGGGAATCCTTATGTTTCAGGTGGTACATCCTTGACCAATGGTGCTGATTGTTCTGGATTTACGCAATCAGTGTATGCTCATTTTGGCATATCAATTCCCAGAACATCAGGAGAACAAGCGTCATCTGGAACATCAGTGTCCTTTTCTGATATACAGGCAGGGGATATCGTATGTTATGCGGGACATGTTGCTATTTATATAGGAAATGGGCAAATAGTACATGCTAGTACACCTGCAACGGGGATTAAATATGGGAATGTTACATATAGGACTATTTTAGCAGTCAAAAGATATTATTAAGATTTTCTAATAGAAGAAAAGTGCAAATTGTACATTTACAGTTTGCACTTATTTACTCTTTAAGGATGACCGTGTATCGTAAAGAAAGCAGCAAATGCAAAAAGAAAAAGATACTACATGAAGGATGCATATTAATCCACTTTTACTCAAATAAGAAAGGAAAATAAAATGTTAAAATGTTTTGTCTTGAATCAGGAAATTAGTGAGGAAGAATGCAAAAATACAATTGAACAATCCTATCAGAATAAACCGATAATACCAAAAAAATTTAAAAGAATAGTAGGCTGGAAATATATTTGTAAAGAATGCCCAAATCATAAGAATAAGTAAAGCAGTTAACGTAAAACGTTGACGTTTTTATCAACTTGTTTTATACTATTTCCTAGAAATATTATCAAATTAGTAGGAAAAGGAAAGAGAATATGTTAAATCAATTTTCACGAACTGAGCTTTTATTTGGAAAAGATGCAATGCAGCGTTTGGAGCAGGCCAGAGTAGCCATATTTGGCATAGGAGGAGTAGGGGGATATACCGTCGAGGCATTAGCAAGAAGCGGGATTGGCACGATTGATATTATTGATGATGACAAGGTTTGTTTGACAAATATTAATAGACAAATTATAGCTACCAGAAAAACTGTAGGACAATATAAAGTTGAGATTATGCAGGAAAGAATCCATGATATCAATCCTAAAACACAAGTGAATAAGTATCAGTGCTTTTTTTTACCGGACAATGCAGATCAGTTTGAATTCGAAAATTATGACTATATAGTGGATGCAGTTGACACAGTTACGGCTAAAATAGAATTAGTAATGCAGGCTCAAAAATACAATGTACCAATTATTAGTGCAATGGGGGCAGGAAATAAGCTAGACCCAACTAAATTCGAAGTGGCTGATATATACGATACTTCAATTTGTCCGTTGGCTAAGGTAATGCGCCGTGAACTGAGAAAAAGAAACATAGGAAGCTTAAAGGTCGTATACTCGAAGGAAGAACCAATAAAACCTCTGGAAGATATGGCTATTAGCTGTAGGCAAAATTGTATTTGTCCGCCTGGTGCAGAACGAAAATGTACACAAAGAAGATCGATTCCAGGAAGCAATGCTTTTGTGCCATCTGTTGCAGGATTGATAATTGCAGGAGAAGTAATTAAAGATATTGCTTACAATTTTGGAAAAAATTAAATTTCTGCTGTACGAAAAATAATTTCTGCTGTACGAAAAATAATGCCTTGACAAATATTTTGAAAATATATATAATAAATGAAATTAAACAAGCGAAATTAATTAAATGATTAATAATAAGATAAAGAAAAGCTATGATAAGAAGAAGTAGTAGCAATGATTCCATACAGAAAGTTACCGGTTGATGAGAGGTGCATGGCGAATTACTATGAATACATCTTTGAGCTTCACACCAAACGACGAAGTCTAGTAGGCTGCTGACGGATTCCCGCACACGTTATAGTGCTAGAGTATTACCCATATTATAATGGAGTACTTGAAAAGGTAAACAGTGTGAGCTGTTTATAAACTTAAGGTGGTAACACGAGATGATGCTCTCGTCCTTTTGAATAAGGACGGGAGCTTTTTTTTGTTCTTTAGAGGAATTTAGTTATAGTGAAGTAATAAAGTAAGCGAATTTTAAAGAATAAAAAAACTCCGAATTAAAAACCTAGATGCTTTTTCTAAATCTTAACGCTGACAAGAATATAAGGAGAGATTACTATGAAAACGGTAGAAGAGCAATTTAGAATTATAACAAAAGGAGTAGATACACTGGTTAATGAGGAAGAATTAAAAGAAAAATTAAAGTTATCTGTTGAGCAAAACAAGCCGTTAACCATTAAGCTTGGACTGGATCCAAGTGCGCCGGATATACACCTTGGTCATGCAGTTGTCTTAAGAAAAATGAAACAAATGCAGGACTTAGGTCATAAAGCAGTTATCATAATTGGAGATTTTACCGGCAAAATCGGAGATCCCACCGGAAAAGCAAAAGGGAGAGCAGCATTAACGACCAAACAAGTGGAAGAAAACGCCAAAACCTACTGTGAACAAATTTTTAAGATACTCGACAAAGATAAAACAAGAGTATGTTTTAATAGTGAATGGCTGGCAAAACTGAACTTTGAAGATATAATCAGGCTGGCTTCAACAACCACGGTTGCTCGAATATTAGAAAGAGACGATTTCCAGAATAGATATCAGAAAAAGATAACAATTGGCTTACATGAATTTTTTTATCCATTAATGCAAGCCTATGATTCGGTAGCAATAGGAGCAGATATTGAATTAGGAGGAACAGATCAGACTTTTAATATTTTAATGGGAAGAACATTACAAAAAAGCAGAGGTGAAAAGTCTCAGGTTGCTATATTTATGCCGATTTTGGAAGGCTTAGATGGAATAGAGAAAATGAGTAAGAGTCTCGGTAACTATATCGGAGTAAATGAAAGTGCCGAGGTAATGTTTAAAAAAGTAATGGAAATACCGGATTGTCTTATTATAAAATATTTTGAATTAGCAACCGATGAGCATCCAGATCGGATTTTAGTATTTAAGAAAAAATTAGAAGACGGATTTAATCCGAAAGAAATCAAGCTTCAACTAGCTCTGACAATTACAGGATTGTACTTTGAGGACAGAGAAACTCAAAAAGCATATGATTATTATCATGCAGCTTTCGAGACAAAAGCAATACCAGATAATATTCCAAAGCTAGTCATAGAATACCAAAAAGATATGCTGTCGGATGTGATTGGTTTGTTGGTAGAAAATAATTATGTAAGTAGCAGCAGTGAATTTAGAAGATTAATTATTCAAGGAGGAATAAGCATAAACGGCGAAAAGATAAGTGACTTAAATATTGTGATGGCGTGTGGTGATGTTATCCGAATTGGGAAAAAAAAATTTGTGAAAATAGTTAAATAACTTTAAAAAAGCAATAAAATACTCAAATTTAAAAAGCAAATGTCATAAATTATCAGTTTATAAAAGAAAAATATTATATATTACACACAAAAAAACTTGTTCTTTTCTGTTTGATTTGTTATCATTAAAGTAGGGTAAAAGGTGCGGAAGAAAATTGCCAAACATGTCAGGTCTTAACATATAGTAAACAAAGTTTTGTTATATGAAAGAGGGGCAGTGTTTATGCAAAAAATATATGAAATAATTATAGGGGCGTTGATTTCAAAATTAATAAGTTTTACATTTGATAAAATTGATAAAATCATTGAAAACGAAATTAACGGTCGTTCCTCACGCAAAGTCAACGACCGTTAAATAAAGGGATAGAAAGCTAGAATTTAACCTTCTATCATTTCATAAGAGTAATAGGCATTTGGCATTTTAACTTGCGTTACCTTTTACCCAAATAGATTATATCATGCAGGGATTAATTATACAATAAAAACACTACTCTATATTATATGCAAAAAGTCTATTTTAAGCACTATTTTTTTTGAATTCAATATATTTTGAATCATAGTTGTTATCAATGAATGATTCAAAAATGAGAATAAAAAATAAAAAAGGAGGGTAGATAGTTAGGTAACTTATTGATTAATAGGGGGGTTGTTATGATGATAAATAAAAACAGAACTATAAAACTCAGCTTCAAGCAGCTATTGACACCATTGTTAATATTTGCGCTTTTTATAATTTTAATTCAAAATAATATACTAAGTGCAAATGCTCAGAATATGCAAGATTCATCTGTAAATGCTAATGATTTATTAAATGTAAATACAAATGAGAGGATTGAAGATGGTACAATTTTACATGCTTTTTGTTGGTCCTTTCATACAATCAAAGAGAATATGAAGGATATAGCAGATGCTGGTTTTACCAGTATTCAAACATCACCAATAAATGAAATTAATTCTGATTATTCTAATATGAAGCTTATGGGATCAGATACAAGCAATGGAACTGACGGCGCATGGTGGTGGCATTATCAACCTACAGATTGGAAGATAGGAAATTATCAACTAGGAACTAGAGATGAATTTATTGCAATGTGCAAAAAAGCAGACGAATACAATATAAAAATAATTGTAGATGTAGTTCCAAATCATACAGCAAATAATACAGAGAAAGTATCTAAAAATCTAATCAATGCATGTAACGGAAATTTATATCACGACACAGGATTTACAGCAGTATCTAATTGGTCTGATAGGCTTCAATGTACAAGGTACTCACTTATAAGCCTGCCGGATGTTAACACTGAAGATAGTGGTTTTCAAGATTATTTTATATCATATTTAAACGATTGTATTGCATGCGGAGCAGATGGATTTCGATATGATACAGCCAAACATATAGGCTTACCCGATGATGATAGACCTTATGGTGTAGTAAATAATTTCTGGACAAGGGTAACTTCTGAAATCAGAAATGCTTCTGAGATATTTAATTATGGTGAAGTATTACAAGGCGGCAATGAAAGAATTTCGGAATATATTAAAGTAATAGGCTCAACAACAGCAAGCAGTTATGGATATCAAATCAGAAATGCAATAAATGGCAATAATTTAAGCGTTTCAAATATTATAAATTATCAAGTTGGTGATGTAGATACTTCTAAACTTGTAACTTGGGTTGAATCACATGATAATTATATTAATGACGGAACATGGCAACAATTTGATGATACCAAAATAAAGCTTGCCTGGGCAGTAATAACAGCTCGTAAAGATGGTGTTCCATTGTTTTTTGATAGACCTTATGGCAGTTCAACCAATAATAAATGGGGTAGTAATACAATTGGAATAGCAGGAAGTGATATTTATAAGGATGATGAAATAGCAGCTGTTAATAAATTTAGAAATGCTATGATAGGAGAAAGCGAAAATCTTATAAATCCCAACAACAATTCACAAGTTCTTATGATTGAAAGAGGTACAAAAGGTGCAGTACTTGTGAATACAAGCTATAATGACGTTACGGTTAATACTTCAACTAATTTAGCTGATGCTGCCTATAACAGTATTACCGATGATCAAACCATGTATTATGTTACAAATGGTAAACTGTCTGGAACAATTCCAAGTCGATCAGTATCAGTGTTAATGAAAGATAGCGAGTATGGATCAAAGTTATATATAGAGAATTTTAAAGCATATTTTACTTCAGATACTTGTGATATTATACTTAGAGCTAAGGATATAACAAATGCAACCTATCAAATTAATAATGGTACAAGCAAATCATTTTCAGATGGGGACACTATTACGATAGGAAAAGGAGATGCATATAACACAAGTTATACTTTGGTTCTTTCAGGAAATGATACCAATGGAGAAAAATATAGTAAAGAGTATACTCTAATTAAAAAAGAACCTGGAAAAGAAAATACAGTTTATTTCCAAAAGCCAACCTCTTGGTCAAATAATATTTATGCATATGTTTATGATGAGAGTGAATCATCAGTAAAAGAAATTGCTCCATGGCCAGGTGAAGCCATGAAAATTAATGAAAATGGTGTATATAGTTATTCATTTGAAGAGGAATATGAGGAACCTTTAATTATATTTAATGATGGCACGAATCAGGCACCTGGTAGTCAAGAGCAAGGATTTTTGCTTATAGATGGTGGAACCTATAGTATTGATGGATTAATTACTAATCAGGAGAATGAAATTACAATATACTATTACTCAAGTTGGTCAGGAGCCAATATTCATTATAAAATTGGTAATAAAGATTGGACAAGTGTACCTGGAATTAAGATGAAAGATTCGAAAATAAACGGATATAAAGTGGTAACGATTGATATGGCTGGAGAAAAAACGTTGACAGTCTGTTTTAATAATGGCAACGGAAGCTGGGATAATAATAATGGCAATAACTATTACATTAATAACACAGGTATTTATACAATAAAGAATGGAACTATTACAAACGGGATACCATAATTAATATTTACCCAAAAGCATAGGAAAGATAGAGCATAGATACTTATTTTTGAAACTATAAAAAATCTAGATAGGATAAGTTTCAAAGCGATTAAAAATAAAAATGTCAAGAATCTAGAAATAAAAATATTGACATAAGTCAAATTATAACTTATAATTAGCTCGAAATTATTTAAATAGTTCCGGTAGGTGAGGCTACTACAGGGATATGGATTGCTGCCGCGAAATGGTGGAGACACTATGAGCTGGTTTGAACAGGCTATATCGAACAAGAAGGTATAATCTAATGCAATTTCACGTTGCTCATGCAACATGCCCTGCAAAGTCAAAGCTCAAACGGTGGCGTTACTTTATTTTGAGTAATGAAGGGTATTATTAGGTGATAACCTCGTCATTGTTTAACTTTGACGAGGTTTTTTGACGTGAAGCTATTTAATTATTTCTGCTTTGAAAAATGAGTGAGAAATTTAATCTGCAATAAAAGAAAGAGAGGTGAGGTCAATGGATTATGACGGGCATATGCAAAAGGGAAAAATGAAAGAAAAATATGGAGGATATGCTATGGATAAGAAAGAATTCTTAGAATTATTTGAAAAAAATGAACTTAAATTAATTCGGGAAGCACTGAATTTAATGAATGCTGTTGACCTTGCTTCGTTATTGGCAGAGCTTTCAGATAAAGAAAATGTGATTGCTTTTCGTTTAATCGAAAAAAAGAAGGCAGCAGAAGCATTTGCCTATATGGACGGAGAACAGCAAGAAATGTTTTTGAAAATATTTACGAATAAAGAAATGAAAGAAGTATTAGATTCCATGTATACTGATGATACGGTTGATTTGGTGGAGGATATGCCAGCTAATGTAGTAAATCGAGTATTAGAGAATCTGGACAAAGAAACAAGAATACGTATTAATGAAATTTTGCGTTATCCTGATGATAGTGCCGGAAGCATTATGACAATAGAATATGTTGATTTACATGAAGATATGACGGTCAAGGAAGCCTTGAAGAAAATAAAACGCGTAGGGATTTACAGTGAAACCATTTATACTTGCTATGTCATTCATGATAGAAAATTACTCGGCGCAGTTTCAGCAAAAGACCTTTTAATCCATCAGGATGAAACTCTGATTGAGGAATTGATGGAAAAAAACATTATTTCAGTTAATACGCATGATGATAAAGAAAAAGTGGCCAATCTGTTTCGTAAATATGGTTTGCTTGCAATACCGGTAGTTGATTCCGAACAATGTATTGTCGGGATTGTAACAATAGATGATGCTATTGATGTATTAACCGATGAAACAACAGAAGATATGACTAAAATGGCAGCTATGAATCCAAGTGATGAGTCCTATTTTAAGACGAGTGTTTTTACTCATGCTAAAAATAGAGTTTTATGGCTTCTGATTCTAATGCTTTCCGCAACGATTACAGGAACCATCATAACAAAATATGAGGCGGCATTTCAAGTCATTCCAATATTGGTATCTTTCATTCCTATGCTAATGGATACTGGTGGTAATTGCGGATCGCAAAGCGCTACACTGATTATTCGCGGATTGGCCATTGATGAGATAAATTATACTGATATTTTTAAGGTTATGTGGAAAGAATTCAGGGTAGCAATTCTTGTCAGTGCTGCTTTAGCTTTGGCAAATGGACTTAGAATATGGTTAATGTATCAAGATTTTAAGCTGGCATTAGTTATTGCTATTTCTTTGATAGCAACCGTAATAATATCAAAATTAGTAGGATGTGTACTGCCTTTGGTGGCCAAAAAGGTAAAACTGGATCCGGCCATAATGGCGGCACCGTTGATTACTACTTTAGTGGATACTTGTTCTATTTGTATTTATTTTAATATCGCAACTTTTATTTTTAAATTATAATGTAGTGAAAGAAAATCTTAAAATCCTTTAAGTATTCTTGCTACAGTACATACTTTTCGCTATAATTAAAGTATATTAAGTCTTAAAATATAGGAGGCATTTACTTTGATTGATAGTATTATAGATTATAATAAAGAGTTTGTGAAACAGCAAAAATATCTTGAGTATCAGACAGAGAGTAAATATCCAAATAAGAAAATTGCTATTTTATCCTGTATGGATACCAGATTGACACATTTGCTTCCGGCGGCTTTAGGTATTAAGAATGGGGACTGTAAGATAATTAAGAATGCTGGTGGCGTAATTTCACATCCATATGGAAGTGTAGTAAGAAGCCTTTTAATTGCTATTTTTGAATTGGGTGTGGAGGAAATTATGGTAATTGGGCATACTGACTGTGGAGTTGGATATATTGATGTAAATTCTTTACTTACTAAGATGAAACAAAGAAATATTTCAAAAGAAAACATTGATATGATACAATTTGGAGGCATTGACTTTCAACGGTGGCTTGGAGGGTTTGAAAATGTATCTCAATCTGTAAGAGAATCGATTCATTTACTGCAAAAACATCCATTAATACCAAAAGACATTACAATAAGAGGATTTGTTATGAATATTGAAAACGGAAAATTAGAAGAAATTGAATAAATTTGTATGTGTGAGGTTAATATGAATTATGAATTTAACAATGAATTAGAAATACAGACAGGAGAACCTTTTACCGGAGAAAAATTAGTAAAATTAAAGCAGTTTTTATCTTTGCAGGATTTAAGCTATGACAATCAAATTCAATATTCCTGTAACTTAATAGATGAAAATTATTCTATTATAGGTACGGGATCCCTGGATCAAAATGTATTAAAATGCATTGCGATTGACGAAAAATATCAGGGACAAGGTTTGCTTTCCAAAGTGATGACCAATTTGACATGGAAAGCCTTTGTGAATAATCAGAATCATTTATTTCTATATACCAAGCCTGCTAATGAAAAGATGTTTTCTGATTTTGGATTTTATGAAATTGCTAAAACAGAAGATGTTTTATTAATGGAAAATTTAAAGCATGGCATTAAAGAATACGTGGGTGAAATAAAAGAGAAAACGCAACAAAAATTCAAAAATATGAATCAGAAGCAAGTACTGCAAGGTGCTATCATTATGAATTGTAATCCTTTTACATTAGGGCATCAATATTTAATAGAGAAAAGTGCCAGTATGTGTGATATTCTTCATATTTTTGTTGTTTCCAATGATGTCAGTATGTTTTCACAAACGGCTAGGTTTAAGCTTGTATATGAAGGTACTAAGGAATTATCAAATGTAATATTACATGAAACTAAGGATTATTTGATTTCTCCGGCTACATTTCCTACTTATTTTATTAAGGATAAGGCAAGAGGAGAAGAGATAAATTGTAAATTGGATATTGAAATATTTAGAAGATATATAATAGAAGCATTAAATATAAAAAAAAGGTTTGTTGGTACAGAGCCAAATTGTAGACTTACAGCATTCTATAATCAGCAATTAAAGAAGTACTTAAACAAATGTGATGTAGAATTGGTAGAAATTGAGAGAGTCAAAAGAAATGGTGTAGCAATTAGTGCGTCAATGGTCAGAAAGAATATGGAAGAAAATAAGCTTGAAGAAATAAAAAGCTTAGTTCCTCCATCAACTTATCAATATATTATTGAAGAATTTTATTCAACAACAAATTGATAACCAACACCCCAAACGGTTAATAAATATTTCGGTCGTTTTGGGTGTTGCTCTATTTTGTTACGAAGATGACTGATATAAACCATAATTGCATTTTCATCCACAATACAGTCGCCCCATATTTGCTCATAAAGCATATCTTTTGTATATACTTGGCCTGGGTGATCCAAAAACAATTTCATCATTTGAGATTCTTTAGAGGAAAGAACTATTTCAATATCATTTTTGTAGAATTTCATTGTTGCATTATTAAACTGAAAGGGACCAACCTGCTGTATTGTTTTATTAGAAATAGCAGAAGCGGCATTACGTCGAATTAAAGCCTTTACTTTGGCTCCAAGTATGACAGGGTTAAAGGGTTTCATGATGTAATCATCCGCCCCTAGATCCAAACCGTATAGCGCATCATAATCCTCATTACGACCACTTACCACTATAATTGGTACATTAAGACCTTGCTGTCTGATTTTTTTAATTACATAAAATCCATCTATATCGGTCATATTTATATCCAATAAAATCAGTTTATAGGTAAAAGATTTAATTAGTTCAAGAGCTTGAGTACCATTACATGCAGTCTGTGGTTCAAGCCCATTTGTTGTAATAACCTTTGACAATAACTTGCGAATTGCGACATCATCATCTACGATCAGAACTTTACCTGACATAATAACCTCCTGTATTTATACAATATATTTAATTATTATAACAAAATAAAAATTAAAAACAACAAATTGTAACATAAAATTATAAGTGTTTTGATGAATTAAAATTTTAAGGGGATGCATATGAGAATTAGAAAAAATAATAGTACCAAATATATAGTTGCTATTATGATAATTTGTACAGGATTAATAGGGATTTTATTAGTGTATATATGCAAGGGTTATTTCGATATTACAATTGAAAATCAGGAAAAGCAATTGCTTATTATATCAAAAAATGTTGCTACAGCACTTGAGACAACAATTCAAAGAAGTGAAGATGATATGGAATATCTGATTTCTTCACCAGAGTATTTAGCAGGAGAAGAGGAATATTGTGAAACAGGAAGCTGCGATAAAATAGATACATTAATTCATTCTTATCTGGATACACATTCATGGGAAGTAGACAATATGCTTTTGTGCAAAGAATCCTATGATGTACCATTTTATACAGCTAAAGATATTCAATATGAGAAGGTATCAGATGTCAGCATTGAACAAGACAGAGAGATTATATTATTAAAAAATTCAGATAATCAGATGTTTATGGCAATTTCGACAAAAGATAATAGAAATTATAAATTATTTATCATGATTAATTTAGAACATTTGTATGAAGAACTTGTATCCTATATTACCTTAGGTGATCAAGGCTATGTTATGGTAAAGGATTCCAATGCGACAATTATTATGCATAAACTTTCTAATCAAATCGGTATTAATGCGATTGATGACAGACAAAATTTATATCCATCGATCGACATTAAAAATGACAGTTTAGAAAATATGATAAATAATCAAATTCTCAAAGAGGAAGGTAGTGAAGTTTACGAATCCTATTGGTGGGCGGAGGAAAACCCAAAATTAGTAAAAAAAATAACTGCCTATACGCATGCTGAAATTGAAAAAGGATTTCTCATTGTAAGTGCAGTCATGGATTATTCTGCAGTAGCTAAGCTTATTATAAATGATGTAATGAGAATTGTATTATTATCCATACTAGTGGTGATCGGTGTGGCGGGTTTGATGATTTATATTATACTATCTATTAGAAGAAGAAATATAATTGCCAAAGAAAATGAGTATTTAAAGGAATTAAATAAGTCATTACAAACTATACATGAAAACGAATTGCTTATGGCACATCAACAGCAGCTACAAATTATAGGGACAATGACGGGAGGAATTGTGCATGAATTTAATAATCTTTTAACACCGATTATGGGATATGCCGGCTTAATTATAAACAGTATGGATCAAAACGATATCTATTATGAGGATATATCAGAGATATACGATGCGGCTGATAAGGCCAAAGAAATTATTCATCAAATATCCAGTTTGAGCAGACAGAATATGGATACGGTATTTAAATTTGTTGATATGAATCAGTTGTTAAATAGAGTAAAAAAAATGGCAGAATCAGTGAAGCCTGATAATATTGAAATTTCAGCACAAATCCAGTCAAGTGAAAATGGAATTTTTGGTAATGCTACACAAATTAATCAAGTTATGCTTAATTTAATTATGAACGCTTATTATGCAATTGGAAATAATCAAGGTAAAGTAGTAATTAGATATGATGAGATTGAAAAAGAAGAGTTAGAAAATTTCCAACATGAATCATTAGAAGCTTTAAAGAAATATAATTGTAAATTTGCAAAAATAGTCGTAGAGGATAACGGATGTGGAATAGAGGATCATATTGCTATAAGGATATTTGAACCTTTTTTTACTACAAAAGGAAGTGAAGGAGTGGGATTGGGTCTGGCTCTGGTTAATAATATAGTCTCCTCACATAAGGGTATTATATTCGTTAAGAGTAAGGTTTTGTCAGGAACAAAGTTTTTTATAATCTTTCCGCTTACAGAAAAAGCAAATCAGAAAAATTATATTGCTACAAATAAATCAATAATAGGTTCTGATACAAGTATTAAAATATTGGTAATAGATGATAATCCAAAGGTATTACGATTATTGGAAAAAGGTCTAAAAAGCCATGGTTATCAAGTAAAAGGAAAGAGCAATCCTCTTCAGGCCCTGGAACTGTTTGAGGAGGATAATAGTTACAATATTGTTATTTCCGATGATTCTATGAAAGATATGAATGGGATACAGCTTGCCATGAGTATAAAACAAAAATATCCTCAGATATCAATTATAATTATTACCGGAATGTTAAGAAAGGAAATAATTGAAGCTAAAGAATCAAAGGTAATTGAAGAATATATGGTTAAGCCCATTGCAATTGACACAATTGAAGAGGTTATTTTTAAAATAATAAAAAAGTCTTAAAATTTTTTAAGACTTTTTTATTTGCTTTTAAGATGCTGATTTTATAATGAGAATATAGCAAATAACAAAGTAAAAAAATAGATCGAGGAGGATGACAATGAAAGTCGTAAAAACTGGTGTTGCAGGAACTATGGAATCAAGTGATATTATGATTACAGTCTGCAAAAGTGATAAAAATGGAATTGATATTAAATTAGAAAGTTCCGTTGAAAAGCAGTTTGGAAAACAAATTAAAGCAGTAATAGAAGCAAGTGCGAACAGACTTCAATTAAAAGATGCAAAAATTATCGCAATTGATAAAGGTGCTTTGGACTGTGTTATTAAAGCAAGAGTCGAAACCGCAATCTATAGAGCATGTGAATCAACTGATTATAGGTGGGGAGAGCAATAATGATGGATGAAAAATTAAGACGTACAATGATGTTCGTGCCGGGAAATAATCCAGGTATGGTAAAGGATGCATACATTTATAATAGTGACAGTATTATGTTTGATTTAGAAGATTCCGTGTCAATTGCTGAAAAGGATGCAGCCAGAGCCTTGATTTATTACGCACTTACTTCATTTGACTATGGTGATAAAGAGCTAGTGGTTCGTGTCAATGATCCTGCAACAGAAGTTGGAATAGCAGATTTAGAAGCAATGGTTAGAGCAGGTGTTCATGTAATCAGACTTCCGAAAACAGAAAAAGCAGAAGATGTAGTGTTTTGTGAACAGCAAATTGAAAGAATCGAAAAAGAAATTGGAAAAGAAGTAGGAGTTACAAAGATGATGGCAGCAATAGAGAGCGCAGAAGGCGTTCTCAATGCAAGAGAAATTGCTTTGGCAAGTAAGAGACTGATTGGTATTGCACTTGGAGCGGAAGACTATGTTACCGATATGAAAACAAATCGTTCCCCAGATGGAATAGAATTGTTATTTGCCAGAAGTATGATTCTTCACGCCGCAAGAGCGGCCGGAATTGCAGCAATTGATACTGTTTATTCAGATGTCAATAATGAAGAGGGGCTGATTCATGAAGCAACATTGATAAAGCAATTGGGCTTTGATGGAAAATCTGTAATTAATCCAAGACAAATTAAACCAATCATTAAAATATATACTCCTACAGAAAAAGAAATTCAAAAATCATTAGCCATTATGGAGGCGATAAAAGAAGCAAATGCCAAAGGTTCAGGTGTAATTGCGTTGAATGGAAAAATGATAGATAAGCCTATTGTTTTAAGGGCAAAAAGAGTATTAAAGCTTGCAAAGGCTGCGAAAGTTTTGGAATAGGAGGATTTACCATGAAAAAGATTGAGGTTAATAAAATACCTTACATAGAAGAAATGGATGGTATTCATGAAACATTTACTGAAAAGCATGCAAAAAAAGATATAAAAACATTAATAGAGAGAGAAGCAAGCCAAAATAAAATAGTTGCTTCCTTAGAAGAGGCCATTACTAAATGTGGCTTAAAGGATGGAATGACAATTTCTTTTCATCATCATTTCCGTAATGGAGATTTTGTTATCAATATGGTTATGGATGTCATTGCTAAAATGGGATTCAAAAATCTTACACTTGCTGCATCTTCGCTAATTGATATACACAAACCCCTTATCAAACACATTAAAAATGGTGTCATACATAGAATTGAAACAAGTGGAATTCGAGGGGAATTAGCGGAAGAAATTTCCAGAGGACTTATGGAAGTACCGGTTGTATTTCGGTCACATGGTGGAAGAGCGTATGCAATTGAAAATGGACAATTAAAAGTAGATATTGCTTTTTTGGGTGCACCTTCTTGTGATCCATTTGGTAACGCAAATGGTTATTCAAGGGACAATGACAAAGGAGTCATATGCGGTTCTATGGGTTATGCAAAGTTAGATGCTCAATATGCAGGAAAAGTGATTATTGTTACTGATAATATTGTGCCATTCCCTAATATACCATTTGGGATTCCACAGTCAGATGTTGACTATATAGTAGAGGTAGATGCAATTGGTGATCCAAACGGAATAATGAGTGGTGCAACACGATACACAAAGAATCCCAAAGAGCTTCTGATTGCGGAAACAGCAGCAGATGTTATTGAGGCGAGCGGGCGTTTTAAAGAGGGATTTTCTATTCAGATGGGAACTGGCGGAGCTTCTCTTGCCACAGCAAGATTCTTGAGAGAAAAAATGATTGCAAAGGACATTAAAGCAAGCTTTGCATTAGGCGGGATTACGGGTCAGATTGTTGAACTTCATAAAGAAGGATTAATTAAAAAAATTCTGGATGTACAATCATTTGATTTGGATGCAGCACATTCTCTTAAGGATAATCGATTTCATCAACAGATTTCAGCGTCCTATTATGCTAGTCCCAATAATGAAGGAACAGCGGTCAATCAGCTTGATATAGTCGTTCTTTCTGCTCTTGAGGTTGATATAGATTTTAATGTAAATGTTTTGACAGGCTCTGATGGTGTAATCAGAGGTGCAATAGGGGGACATTGTGATACAGCAGCGGGGGCTTCAGTATCTATTATAGTGTGTCCTTTGATCAGAGGAAGAATTGCGACGATAGTAGACCATGTAAATACAATCGTAACGCCTGGAAAAACTGTTGATATTGTTGTTACAGATCAAGGCGTAGCCGTACATCCTAAAAGAAAGGATTTACAGGACTTGCTTACAAAAGCTGGAATAAAAGTTCGAACCATACAAGAATTAAGGGATAATGCAAAAAGAATAGTTGGTGATGCTGCGTCAATTAAATATACAGATAAAGTAGTTGGCGTTGTAACATATAGAGATGGCTCAGTCATTGATTTAATATATCAAGTTGATGAAAGTGAAGAGGAATAATTTAGGAGTTTAAAGATATGAAAGAAGCACTGATAGAAATTACATTAGAACAAATGCTGCAAGTACGAGAAGAACGTGTGAAAATTCAAAACGAAATATTGGAAAAAACAAATTCAATATTAATTACTTTCACTATGAATATACCAGGACCCATCAAAAACAATAAGGGGATAGAACAAAGTTTTATTTATGGGAAAAGAGATCTTATCAAATATATGAAAGACTATTTGATAAAAGAGATACGGTGTAGAAAACTTGCTTCAGGAGGAGAAGCATACTTAGTGATTGATAAACAATTTTCTGCCAAAGAAATTAAATCAAAAATTATTGAATTTGAAGAAACTCATCCAATAGGCAGATGGTTTGATATTGATGTAAAAAGTGCTCCTAATAGGAATATCTCAAGAGCCGAACTTGGCATTAAGCCAAGAAAATGTTTTTTATGTAATGAAGATGCTAAAGTGTGTGGAAGAAGCAGGCGTCATAGTGTGGAAGAACTCTATAAATTTACTAATGAAAAAATTCAGGCTTATGTTGCTTCTCAATCACGCAATAGTATAAAAACAGCATGATAAGGGAAAAGGAGAAAGTTTATGTATTTAGGTGTTTTAGGATTTATAACAATGGCAATTATTATTGTTTTATTGCTAAAATCAAAAACAGTACCATCTATTGCATTTATTGCGGTACCAGTAGTAATGGCTTTAATTGGAGGATGCAAAATTGCCGACATTGGGACATATGTTAAGGCTGGTGTGTTAGATACAGCATCAACAGCAACCTTGTTTATTTTTTCTATTTTGTTTTTTGGAATCATGTCAGATGCAGGAATGTTTGATAAAATTATTGATGCGTTGGTAAAAAGAGCGGGTAATAGTGTGATGGCAATTACTATGCTTACAGCGTTGGTTGCAATGATTGGACATCTCGACGGAGGTGGAGCATCTACCTTTTTAATTACAATACCAGCTATGCTGCCAATTTATAAGAAGATGAATATGAGAAAAACAACACTTATGACAATATGTACAGCTTCTATGGGTGTTATGAATCTTTTGCCTTGGGGAGGACCGACTATGAGAGCGGCTTCCGTACTGGAAATGGATGTAACAGCTCTTTGGATGCAGCTTATTCCAATGCAATTTGTAGGCATTTTCTGTGCCTTTGGACTTGCCTTTATTTTGGGCCGAGTAGAGAAGAAAAGAGGGGCAGGCTATCAGGGTGATGCTGTTGCTGAAGTTGCTTTAACGACTCAAGTAAAAGAAAATGAATTAGCAAAGCCGAAATTATTCTGGTTTAATATTGCGCTTACTATAACTGTTATTATCGCTTTAGTATTCTTAACAGAAGTACCTTCCTATTTAATATTTATGCTTGGAGTAGTAATTGCATTAATGATCAATTATCCAGGAAAGGAAATGCAGGATAAAATTATTAAATCGCATTCTGGTCCTGCCATTATGATGGCAACTACACTGTTAACAGCAGGTGTTTTACTTGGTGTGCTAGAAAATAGTGGAATGATGGACCAGATGGCCAATTTATTGGTAGCGGTTATTCCAGAAGCATTAGGACCACATCTTGCAATTGTAATTGGTGTTTTATCAGCGCCACTGGCTTTAGTATTCTGTACAGATTCTTATTTTTACGGTGTGCTTCCAATTATGATTAGTGTTGGTGCAAAATTTGGCGTTAATCCATCAGAAATTGCAATTACAATGGTAGTGTGTCGTAACTGTGCAAGCTTTATCAGCCCGGTAGTTCCAGCAACTTTCCTTGGGTGTGGTCTTGCTGAAGTTGAAATAAATGATCATATTAAAAGCTCATTTGTTCCGGTATTTGCGATTAGTATAATTTGTTTAATTTTAGGAATTGTTTTAGGAGTAATTAAATTTTAAAATAATAATTATTTAAATGGAAAGGGGAAGGTGATATGTTGAAGCAGAAACAAAAGGAAAATTTTTATATGCACACTAAATTGTCGCATCAAATCGTTGAGTTGATAGGATGTGCTGCTACGAGCAGCCTGATTGCCGAGGTAAGTACAACTCCAAAGCCGGGTTTAGTGGACTGCGTCAGTAACGGCGCGCATAAGGATATGAATTACAGAACCTTTATGTATAGTGCTTTTGCAATATCACCTTACTTTTTCGAAATGGCACAACTAGGATTTGGATGGAAACATTCTCTTCAAGAATTATTTTTAGAAATACGGAAAATTGGAATGAAAGCAGAAAATGAGATGTTTAGAGCTACTAATGGTGTAAACACTCACAAGGGTTTGATATTTTCAGCAGGAATTCTATCGGCTGCTTCTGCTTATATATACAGTAGATTTGGTATGTTTGATATCGATGCGATGTTGGAAACCTGTAAACTTATGACAAATGATATTTTAGAAGAAGATTTTAAAAATATAGATTATAATCATCCAAAAACTAATGGAGAAAGACTTTATATTAGGTATGGAAATAGGGGGATCCGCGGAGAGGTTCAAAATGGTTTCCCAACGGTTAAAAATATAGCATTACCGGCTTTACAATATTATAAAAGCCTTAATTTCAATAATAATCTTACACAAATCCAAGTGTTAATGCATTTGATTGCGAATACAGAGGATACCAATGTTTTGGCAAGACATAATCAAGAGACGCTTATTTTTGTTCAGGAAACAGCTAAGAATTTTCTTGCGCAGGGAGGTGTTTTTGCCGAGGATAGTTTGAACAAACTTAAGAATATGGATCATTTGTTTATTGAAAAAAATATAAGTCCGGGTGGATGCGCAGATTTGCTAGCTATTACAATTATGTTATGTAATTTATCAAAGGAAATATAAGATTTAGGATATTTTGAAGAAATTAATTAAAAATATATTTACTTGCAAGATAGTATTTTTTATGATATAGTTTCAAAGGAAATAATTGACATTTTAAATATAGAGAAAGGAGGAAATTATAATGATAAGAATGAATCATAAAGTAAAACAGAATTGCTTATTAAAATTAAATAGTAGTCCTTACTGTCTTGAGTATACGGATATAATTACCCTCCATTTTATGAAGTGTGTTGATTAAAGCCATCTGATATAGAACTCATTCTGACAGTGAGGTTTAAGAACTGTCAGCAAAGATAGATAACAGTAGTGTAAGAATTAGAGCTGATTATTAAGCTTTTGCGCTGTGACGCAGAAGACTTATAATTAGTTCTTTTTTATTTTAGGAGAAAATAGTATGGCAAAGGATAGAGAAACAGTTTGTATGTATTATGAATCACTTGGAAAATGTAAAAAGGGAAGAAATGCCAGTCATAAAGGCTATTGTCAAAAATGTGATAAATATGTTCCAAGAGTAAGAGAAAGACATATCAATCAAAAGAAAAAGAAGCTTGAAAAGATAAAAAGAGAGGAACGTTATTAACATGCAAATAATAGAAGGAATTTTTAACCAGGCAAAGGTTTTTACAAATGTGACAGAGGAAACGGCACGAGAGCAGATTCTCTTATTGTGTAATCAAGAATTTACAGTAGATTCCAAAATAAGAATTATGCCAGATGTGCATGCCGGCGCAGGTTGTACTATAGGAACAACCATGACGCTAAAAGATAAGGTGGTTCCAAATTTAGTTGGAGTGGATATTGGATGCGGTATGGAAACAATTCAAATTAAAAATAAGCATATAGAGCTTGAAAAGCTAGATAAGCTTATTTATGAAAAAATTCCGTCAGGATATAACATACGAGAGACATTTCATAAATATAATGATGAAGTCGATTTAAAAGAGCTGCGTTGTATAAAAGATGGAAAAATAAACCTCGAAAGAGCAGCAAAAAGTATTGGAACATTAGGAGGCGGTAATCATTTTATTGAGGCAGATCAGGATGAAGAAGGAGTCATTTATCTGGTAGTACATTCGGGCAGCCGCCATCTTGGTTTGGAAGTTGCAGGCTATTATCAGGAGCAGGCTTATTTACAGCTTGATAATCGATTAAGAAAAGAAATTCCTAAAACGCTTGCTTATGTTCAGGGAAATCTAATGGAGGATTATATTCATGATATGAAGCTCGTACAAAGATTTGCTATGCTGAATCGAAAAGCGATTATGGATGAAATAATTCGAGGTATGAAGCTTAAGGTAGAAGATGAATTTACAACTATTCACAATTACATTGATACAAAATCTATGATTTTAAGAAAGGGAGCTGTATCAGCAGCAGTTGGAGAGAAATTGTTGATTCCAATTAACATGAGAGACGGTTCTTTAATCTGCATCGGAAAGGGAAATAAGGATTGGAATCAGTCAGCTCCACATGGAGCCGGGCGTTTAATGTCAAGACGCGAAGCCAAAAATACGTTTACTGTATCAGAGTTTAAAAAGCAAATGAAACAGGTATATACTACATCTGTTAATTCAAACACATTAGATGAATGTCCAATGGCTTATAAAAATATGGAGGATATTGTAGAAAATATAAAGGATACGGCTGAAATCATAAACATAATAAGGCCGATTTATAATTTCAAGGCAACAGAATAAAAAGAAAATTAATACCCCCTTAAGCATAATTTATTCCATGTGCGGCATATACTATATCAGCACATTACGTTATATTATCGCAAGGGGGTATTATGATACATGGAACCGAATAATGAGTTCAATCTATACAAAGATATACAAATGCGGACAGGAGGAGAAATATACATAGGGGTAGTAGGACCGGTACGGACGGGAAAATCGACTTTTATTAAACGATTTATGGATTTAATGGTTCTTCCAAATATGGACAATGAACATAGCAGACAAAGAACGCAGGATGAATTACCACAGTCAGCAGCAGGCAAAACGATTATGACCACAGAGCCCAAATTTATTCCGAAAGAAGCGGCACATATACAATTAGCAGATGATGTCAATGTAGATGTCAGACTGATTGATTGCGTGGGTTATATGGTAGAGGGAGCTACCGGCCATATAGAGGATAATGCGGAGCGTATGGTGAAAACTCCTTGGTTTGATTATGAAATACCTTTTACCCAAGCAGCAGAATTGGGAACAAAAAAGGTTATTAATGATCATTCCACAATAGGTATTGTTATAACTTGTGATGGTTCTTTTAGTGAAATACCAAGAGAAAATTATGCAAAACCGGAAGAAAAAACAATTACAGAGTTGAAGAAATTAGGAAAGCCATTTATTGTCCTTGTTAATAGCCAAAAGCCTTATAGCGAGGAAGCAATTAATCAGGCAAAAAATATTGAGGATAAATATAAAGTAACTGCTATGTCAGTGAATTGTGAGCAGTTAAGAAAAGAAGACATCAATAAAATTCTGGAACGCATTTTATATGAATTTCCAATTTCAGAGATAGAATTTTACATTCCTAAATGGGTGGAAATGTTGCCAATGGATAACAAAATAAAAGCTGATTTAATTGCTAAAATAAAAGAAACTATAAAACCTATTAAAATGATTAAAGATGCAAATAATGAAAGTCTGCAAATAGATAGTGAATACATAAGGCGGATGAAAGTAGACTCTATCTCTATGGCAACGGGTTGTATCAAAGTAATAATTGATATATTAGAAAAATATTATTATGAAATTATCAGTGAAATGACAGATACACAAATTGACGGTGAATATCAGATGATATCAATGCTAAAAGAGCTATCAAAGATGAAAAAAGAATATGTTAAGGTTCTTAGTGCAGTTGATTCAGTAAGACAGCGAGGATATGGGGTCGTTACACCGGATCAAAGTGAAATAGTATTGGCTGAACCTGTGCTGATAAAACACGGTAATAAATTTGGCGTTAAAATTAAGGCAGAAAGTCCATCCATTCATATGATACGAGCTAATATAGAAACAGAAATAGCCCCTATTGTAGGAAGTGAAGCACAAGCAGAGGACTTGATTAAGTTTATTAAAAATACTAGTAGTAGTGGAGATGGAATATGGAAAGCCAATATATTTGGAAAATCAATAGAACAACTGGTTGAAGATGGAATTAACAGTAAAATCGCTCAAATGTCGGATGAAAGCCAACTTAAATTACAAGAGACTATGCAAAAAATAGTAAATGATAGCAATGGAGGATTAGTTTGTATTATCATTTAGTTTAACAAAGTTTTGAATGATTGTGTATAAAAAAACTCCTTGCGGCAATAATAAATATAACCCCTTTTATTAGACATAAATCTAATGAAAGGGGTTTTTGAAATCAGAAATCAACAATATTTGATTTAAAAAATACAAAGAATGGTGTGAAAATATAGACAAAATGTTTAAATATTGTAAAAAATTAGAATTATATAAAGAAAATATAGATAAATTTAGATGTAAATTTAAAGGTTGCAAAAATTACTGTTTGGAGTTATTATGTACTACAAAAGAAGAAGGAGGAGGAGCTATAATGGCGTTAACATCAAATAAAAAGCAGACTGCAGCAAAAAGAACTGCGATAATAGAAAAAGAGACAAAACCAATTGTAATAACCCAAAATTCTATTGGAATTGATAAAGAAATCAATCAAAAGACGACTGAGAGAGTCACAGATAATAAGCTTTCAGAGAAAGAAATGGATAAGAATCAAGAAAAAGCAAAAACTACGAAAGCAAAAACTACTTCAGTTAAGACTACAAAAGCCAAAGCTACATCGCCAGTCAAAGAGGCAAATGTTAAGACTTCCTTAGTGTTACAATATCAATCACTTGAGATTAACAGTGAGAATTTGATATCGAAAGTAAAAGATATGTGGGTGAATACTCATAACAAAACGGAAAAGGAACTAAAAAATATTGATTTATATGTTAAGCCGGAAGAATATTCTGCTTATTATGTAATTAATAATAGTGTTAAAGGCAGGATAGATTTATAATAGAAAAGTATTTTTCTATGTGCTATAATAAGATTGTCACTTCGTGGCAGTCTTATTTTATTCCATAAAATTGTCAGTATTTTAATCAATTACTTTTGGAGGTGTTCTATGAGTGAAGAATATTTAAAACTACAAAAATGTTATGAAAGTTTTAAGAAAAAAATAGATTTCATACCAAAGATAGCCCTTATTTTAGGATCTGGACTGGGTGATTATGCAGAAACGATAAAAGTGGAAGAAACACTTGATTATCATGAAATTGAAGGCTTCCCGATATCAACAGTTCCTGGGCATAAAGGAAGATTTATATTTGGATATATTAAAGAGGTACCTGTTGTTATTATGCAGGGACGTGTTCATTACTATGAGGGATATCCTATTTCAGATGTTGTTTTGCCAGTCAGACTTATGAAACTGATGGGCGCACAGGTGTTGTTTCTTACCAATGCCGCTGGTGGAGTGAATTATGATTATAATGCCGGAGATTTTATGCTGATTTCGGATCATATTTCGAACTTTGTGCCATCTCCGTTAATTGGCCAAAATATGGATGAGCTTGGTACTCGGTTTCCGGATATGAGTCATGTTTATGATAGTGATTTAAGAGAAATCATTAAGAATACGGCTAAAGAGCTTACGATATCATTGCAGGAAGGTGTTTATGTTCAGTTGACAGGCCCTGCTTATGAATCGCCGGCGGAAGTTAGAATGTGCCGTATTCTTGGTGGTGACGCAGTTGGTATGAGTACTGCTTGTGAAGCTGTTGCAGCAAATCATATGGGTATGAGAATATGTGGAATTTCATGTATATCTAACCTTGCATGTGGTATGAGTGATGCACCGCTGAATCATAAAGAGGTGCAAGAGGTAGCAGATCGGGTAGCACCTTTATTTAAGAAGCTGGTTACGGCATCTATCATAAATATGAGTAAGACGTTAACCGATTAAGGAGAGAATTATGAAGCATAGTGAACTGATTAAAGAGGCTTTATTGGCAAGAGAAAAATCGTATTCTCCCTATTCAGGCTTTCGTGTAGGGGCAGCATTGCTTGCTTCAAATGGTATGGTTTATCAAGGATGCAATATTGAAAATTCATCCTATACACCTACAAATTGCGCAGAACGTACTGCTTTTTTTAAAGCCGTAAGTGAAGGGATTACAGACTTTGAAGTGATTGCAATTGTTGGTGGGAAAAAGGATGAAGACTTGGATTACTGTGCTCCATGCGGGGTATGCAGACAGGTTATGATGGAGTTTTGTGATCCACAGAAATTTAAAATTGTTCTTGCTAAGTCGGAGGATGAATATAAGGAATATACTCTGGAAGAGATTCTTCCGCTTGGATTTGGACCTAAGAATATTTTGAACGATAGTATAATAAGAAAGTGATACCATGGAAAAATATACGTTTAAAAACAATAAAAAGTTACGATACGGTTATACAACGGGTTCTTGTGCAGCAGCAGCTTCCAAAGCTGCTGCAATCATGCTTTTTCGAAAATGTGAAATTAGTAAGATCTCCATTATGACTCCCAAAGGTATTTTACTTGATTTACAAGTATTTGATATTAAAATAAATTCTGACTATGTAAGTTGTGCGATTCAAAAAGACAGCGGTGACGATCCTGATGTTACGGATGGAGTTTTTGTATATGCAAAAGTCAAAAAGATTAGTCAGCCAAAGATTATAATTGAAGGAGGTCTGGGAGTAGGAAGAGTGACTAAACAGGGATTAGAACAACCCGTACACAGTGCAGCTATTAATAAAGTGCCAAGGCAGATGATATATCAGGAAGTAAAAGATGTTTGCAACGAATTTGAATACCCGGAAGGTATTTATATAGAGATAAGTATACCTGAGGGGGTAGAGATTGCAAAGAGAACCTTTAATGAAAGACTTGGAATCAAAGGTGGTATTTCGGTACTTGGTACAAGTGGTATCGTGGAGCCGATGAGTGAAGCCGCACTCATTGACAGCATTAAAGTTGAAATGAATATTTTAAAAGCATCGGGTGCGAAGCAGATATTAGTAACGCTTGGAAATTACGGAGAGAATTTCAGTACTTCTGAATTAAATATAAATATAGAAAATAGCTTAAAATGCAGCAACTTTATTGGCGAGACTATTGATTATGCTGTAGAGTTAAGCTTTGAACGGATCCTTATCATTGGACATATAGGTAAGCTTGTTAAGGTGGCAGGTGGAATCATGAATACACATTCCAAAAATGCAGATGCCAGAATGGATATTTTGACTGCGGCTGCAATCAGGGCTGGAATTACATTGGAAGGCGCAAAGCAGATATTAAATTGTATTACGACGGATGAAGCAATTCAAATATTGAAGAAAGAAGAGATATTTGAGGAAACTATGTCAATACTGGTAGATAAAATGCAATATTTTATGCAAACACGTGCTTATGATAAAATCAAAGTAGATGTTATTACTTTTTCGAATGAATATGGATTGCTAGGGCATACAAAAAATGCAATGGAAATAGCAACTTTATTTTCGAAAAAATCAGATAAAGAACAATAAGAGAGGAAAATAAAATGTCAGGAATTTTATATGGAGTAGGTGTAGGACCTGGAGATCCAGAGCTTCTTACCTTGAAAGCAGTGAGAATTATGAAAGAAAGTGATATCATTCTTGTACCTGGTGAGGAACCCCGAAATAGTGTAGCATACAAAATTGCAACAGGTGTCCTTGATTTATCAAATAAGGAAGTGGTTGCAATTGAAATGCCAATGACCAAGGACAAGCAGGTATTAGAAAAGGCTCATCAAGAGGCAGCAGAACAAATTATGGGGTATTTAAAAGATAACAAGCAGGTAGCTTTTCTAACACTTGGAGATCCATGTGTTTACTCTACCTATATTTATGTTCATAAAAGAATTCTAAAAGCAGGAGGCAAGGCAAGTATCATCAGCGGAATCACTTCCTTTTGTGCGGCGGCAGCCTTAATTGGTGACAGTCTGGTAGAGAAAGCAGAACCTCTTCATATCATTCCGGCTTCCTATGCAATTGAGGAGGCAATGAATCTAAAAGGAACTAAGGTATTAATGAAAGCAGGGAAAAAGCTGTCATTAGTAAAACAAAAGCTAAAGGAAAGCGATGCCCAGGCAGTTATGGTAGAAAACTGTGGAATGGAAGACGAAAAGATATATTATGGCGCAGATGAAATAGAGGAAAATGCAGGATATTATTCATTAATAATTGTTAAGGATAAATAGCAATATGCATACTAGGAGGTTAATATGGTTCATTTTGTAGGAGCAGGTTCAGGAGCAGTCGATTTGATTACGGTACGGGGGCAAAACTTATTACGCGAAGCAGATGTAATTATTTATGCAGGATCTTTGGTTAATCAAGAATTGCTGGAAGTCAGGAAAGAAGATTGTAAGGTTTATAATAGTGCGTTTATGACATTAGAGCAGGTAATTGGAGAGGTGAAAAAGGCAGAGGAGGCAGAATTAACAACGGTACGACTGCATACGGGTGACCCAAGTATTTACGGTGCAATTCGAGAACAGATGGATTGCCTGGATCAATTAGAAATCGCATATGATTATTGTCCGGGTGTGAGTTCTTTTTGTGGAGCAGCATCGGCGCTTAATCTGGAATATACACTTCCTGACGTTTCTCAGACTGTAATTCTAACCAGAATGGAAGGAAGAACCAGCGTTCCTGAAAAGGAAAAGATTGAATCATTGGCATCACATCAGGCAACCATGGTGATTTTTTTAAGTACGGGTATGCTTGATGAATTATCAAAAAGGCTCATAGATGGTGGCTATCAGGAGGATACGCCGGCTGCTATCGTATATAAAGCAACTTGGCCGGATGAGAAGAAATTTGTGTGTACGGTTAAGACATTAGAAAAGACAGCAAGAGAGAATCAGATTACAAAAACAGCTTTGATTATAGTCGGAAATGTTCTTGCTTGTGAATATCGTCGTTCAGACCTATATCACCCTAATTTTGAGACTGAGTTTCGTAAAGCAGACTAGAAAAGGATGAGGATATGAATTTAGCTATAATTTCCTTTACAAAGGCAGGCAGTATATTAAATGCTAAAATAGCAAAGCTTTTAAACAAAGAGCATCACAGTATCACCTATTACAAGGGAAGATGTGAAGAAAGCCTGACCTTACAAGAGGTAGAAGTGCCGTTGAAAGATTGGTGCAAGGAGGTCTTTCATACAATGGATGGTATTATTTTTATTGGAGCGTGCGCCATTGCAGTGCGAACCATAGCACCATTTGTTCAGGATAAGATGAATGATCCCTTGGTTCTTGTATTGGATGAGAAAGCTTCCTTTGTAATATCTTTATTATCGGGACATTTGGGAGGCGGAAACGAGCTGACTCAAGCCTTGAGTGAACAAATAGGAGCTATACCCGTAATTACTACAGCTACGGATGTAAATCATAAATTTGCAGTGGATGAGCTGGCAAGAAAAGAAAAGCTTACTATTTCAGATAGGAAACTTGCTAAGGAAGTTTCTGCCACAATATTGGATGGGGAAAGAATAGGTTTTGTGAGCAGACTCTTGATACAGGGAGAGCTTCCAATGGAATTGGAGCATATTAATGAAGAGGATGATATAAAGCATGAGCTGGGTATCTGCATTACCTGTGATGAATATGATACCCCTTTTATCAATACACTGATATTGATGCCACGGGTGATAACAATTGGTGTCGGATGCAGGAAAAATACGGACACAGAACAATTTGAATCATTTATCTTAAGAATTTTAAAGGAGAATCATATTTCGATTCGGGCAGTTAAAAATATAGCAAGCATTGATTTAAAAGAAAATGAGCCTTGTATCAGAGCTTTTGCAAATAAATATGAAGTTGACTTTTTGATTTTTTCAGCAAAGCAATTAGAGCAGGCAGAAGGTGAATTTGAAGAATCTGAATTCGTAAAGCTGACGACCGGCGTAGGAAATGTATGTGAGCGCTCAGCTATGTTAGCATGTAGGCAACCGACACTGTTATTAAGAAAGAAGGCTTTTGAAGGAATGACAATCGCATTGACGAAAGAAAAGAGAGGGATTCGATTTGAATAAATTGTATGTAGTAGGAATAGGACCAGGAAATTATGAGCAGATGACGATTGAGGCTTATGAGGCCTTGAAAGACTGTGATATTATTGTAGGCTATACGGTATATGTAGAGCTTGTCAAAGAGCACTTTTCCGATAAAGAGTTTTTAACAACACCAATGACCAAGGAAGTTGAGCGATGCGAGCTTGCGTTTGAGAAAGCATCACAGGGTAATACAACTGCCATGATATGCAGCGGAGATGCAGGTGTATATGGCATGTCGGGATTAATTTTAGAAATTGGTCAAAAATACGAGAATGTAGAGGTTAATATTATCAGCGGAGTTACTGCTGCAATGTCTGGAGCTGGTGTGCTTGGAGCACCACTCATTCATGATTTTGCAGTAATCAGCTTAAGCGATTTGCTTACCCCGATGGAGAAAATTGAAAAAAGACTGGAATGTGCAGCAATGGCTGATTTTGTAATTTGTCTTTATAATCCATCTAGCAGAAAACGAAGTGATTATTTGAGGAAAGCATGTGATATCGTGCTTCAACACGCCTCCAAGGAAACAGTATGCGGATATGTACAAAATATTGGAAGAGAGGGAGAGCATGCGGTTGTTCTTACACTTGAACAGCTAAGAGATAGTACAGTTGATATGTTTACTACGGTTTTTATTGGTAATTCACAAACTAAAAATATAAATGGCAAAATGGTAACACCAAGAGGATATAAAAATGTGTAAGCTTATTCTTTTTGCAGGTACGACGGAGGGGAGAAACCTTGCAGAATATCTTAACAGACAAAGAATTTCCATTCATGTCTGCACAGCAACCGAATATGGTGAAAGTCTGATTCCTAAGTCTGAATATGTAGAAGTGTCAGGAAGGCGGCAAAACAGAGAGGAAATAGAGCGGCTGATTCATAATGAGCAGGCTCTGCTTGTCGTGGATGCAACGCATCCTTACGCGACCTTGGTATCTAAGCATATCAAGGATGCGTGTGAAAATACTGGGGTTTTCTATCTTCGCTTATTGCGGGAAGAATCACATGTGTCCTATGCTCAGAACCATAAGTTGGTATACGTCAATTCTGTAAAAGAAGCTTGTGATTATTTAAAAGGAACGAATGGCAATATTTTTGTAACAACCGGAAGTAAAGAATTAATAGAATTTACTAATATTGATCACTATAAAAAGAGGGTTTATGCAAGAGTGCTGTCAAGTAGAGATGCCATTTCAAATGTAATGGATTTAGGTTTTGAAGGCAAAAATTTAATTTGTATGCAAGGGCCTTTTAGCGAAGAACTTAACTATGAAATGCTTAAGGAGTCGGGTGCCGGTTATCTGGTAACAAAGGAAGCAGGCAAAAATGGCGGCTTTTTGGAGAAGATTAATGCTGCGAACCGATTGGGCATTACAACGCTTGTAGTTGGCAGGCCGGTCGAGATGGAGGGATACTCCTATTCTGAGGTAATTAAAATAATAAAAGAAAAACTGGGAATTTTAAAGGGGAAAAGAAAAATAGCGGTAATCGGAATTGGCACAGGAACCCTTGAGGGTATGACTAAGGAGGCAATCAATGCAATTTTGGATTCCGAAGTGATATTTGGGGCAGCACGTATGCTAGACAGTGTAAAGCCACTTCATAAGGCGGCCGTAGAACAGTATAAAAAGGAAGAAATAGCTGCTTATTTAAGCGAGCATGAGGAATATGAAAAGATTGCAATTCTTGTGTCTGGAGATGTAGGCTTTTATAGCGCGGCAAACGGCTTTAAGGAATATTTTGGGGAGGATGAAGTAGCATATATATGTGGAATTTCATCCCTTTCCTATTTATGTGCCAGAATCGGAGTAGCTTGGGAGCAGGTAAAGCTGATAAGCAACCACGGCAGACAGGCGAATATGATTGATGCAATACGACGAAATTCTAAGGTGTTTTTACTGACTGGGGGAAAGAACAGTATCAAAAAACTTATGGAGGATTTGATTTATTATGAGTTTCCTTCTCTTCGCGTTTGGGTAGGTGAAAATCTGGGTTATGAAAAGGAAAAAATTACTATAGGTACTCCCAATGAAATTGCTACGCAGGAATTTGAAGCCTTAAGTGTTTTATATATTGAAAATTCTTGCGCAGAATCCAATACAGAGCGAATCAGGGATGAAGAATTGATACGCGGCGAGGTACCGATGACCAAAGAGGAAATAAGAACAGTATCAATATCCAAGCTGGAACTTGACAGGGATTCTATCCTATATGATATTGGAGCAGGGACAGGCTCAGTTTCCATTCAGGCAGCAAAAAAGGCTTACGAGGGTTTTGTATATGCAATCGAAAAGAAGTCGGAGGGTACGTCACTAATTGAGCAGAATAAGAAGAAATTTAAGGTATCAAATCTTAAGATCATAGAAGGAATGGCGCCTAAGGTTTTAGAGGATTTGCCGGTACCGACACATGCCTTTATTGGAGGCAGCAGTGGGAATCTAAATGAAATAATAAAAATATTATTTCATAAAAATCCAAATATCAGAGTGGTCATTAATGCAATTACGTTAGAAACGGTTTCAGAAATAATTCAAATGATAAAGGAGTCAGGCTGGTTGGAATATGAAGTGCTTGCGCTTCAAGTATCCAAGGCAAAAACTGTCGGCAGCTATCATATGATGCTGGGGCAGAATCCCGTTTCAATCATAACGATTAAAGGGGGAAAATAACATGAGATTTCCCAGAATTATGATATCGGCGATTTCCAGTGGCAGCGGCAAAACGTTAATCACCTGTGCGATTTTAAAGGCCTTAAAAAACAGAAATAAAAATGCTGCAGCCTTTAAGTGTGGGCCGGATTATATTGACCCAATGTTTCACAAGAAAATATTAAAAACGCCTTCCAGAAATTTAGATACCTATTTTACAAAACCTGATACAACAAGATATCTATTTACCAGAGCCTCAAAGGGCTATGATATATCTGTAATTGAAGGAGTAATGGGATATTATGACGGAGTAGGCGGCATTTCAGAATGGGGAAGTGCCTATGAGCTTTCTAAAACGTTACTAGCACCTGTTATCTTAGTAATCAACGCAAAAGGAATGAGTCTGTCTGTAGCGGCCGTTATCAAGGGCGTCATGGAGTTTAGGACAGACAGTAATATTTCAGGAGTCATATTAAATCAGGTATCTGGAATGTTTTATCCTGAGTTGAAAAAGGTTATTGAGGAAGAACTGCATATTAAGGTACTTGGTTATCTTCCAAATGTAAGGGACTGCGTGATAGAAAGCAGGCACCTTGGTCTGGTGCTGCCTGATGAAATTGTAGAAATTGAGGAAAAAATTGAAAAATTAGCACAATATATGGAAGAGACAATTGACATTGATGCAATTGTTCATATTGCAGACCATGCACCAGAGCTAAAAGAAGAGCTGAGAAAACCTGTCAGATTAAGGAATAAACCTGTTATTGCGCTTGCATATGATGAGGCATTTTGTTTTTATTATGAAGACAATCTTGAACTGATGAAAGAAATGGGGGCTGAAATTATTCTATTTTCACCCTTGCATGATGAAAACTTACCCGATCATATAGATGGTCTTATATTAGGAGGAGGTTATCCGGAGCTTTATGCCAGTCAATTGAGTAAAAATCAGACTATGCTTTTGCAAATAAAGAATTTTGTAAAAGATAATCGCCCGGTCATAGCAGAGTGCGGTGGATTTATGTATTTGCATGAGACAATGGAGGATAATGAGGCCAAGGCTTATCCGATGGTGGGAGCAATTGAGGGAAAGGCTTATAAGACCAATAAGCTTGGCCGCTTTGGATATATTGAATTAACACCAAATCAAACAGACAGCCTGTTGGCAAAACATCAATCGGTCAAAGGTCATGAGTTTCATTACTTTGACAGCACCAATTGCGGACAAGCTTATCATGCGAAAAAACCAATGAGAAAAAGAGAGTGGGATTGTATCCATGGCTCACAAATGCAATATATGGGATTTCCGCATCTTTATTATTATTCCAATCCGGAGTTTATTTACAATTTTTTGAGCAAATGCAAATAAAAGGAGTAAGAGAAAATGACATTAGAAGAACAGATAAAGCAAATTAAGACAGTGAACAAACAGGCCATGAAAGAGAGTAAACTTCGATGGGATAGTATCGCAAAGCCGTTAAACAGTCTTGGAAAGCTAGAAAAAGCAGTCATAAAAATTGCAGGAATTACCAATTCTCATCAAGTAGTTCTTGATAAAAAGGCATTGATTATTATGTGTGCGGATAATGGGATTGTGGAAGAAGGCGTGACACAGACAGGTCAAGAGGTAACGGCCATTGTAGCAGAGAATTTCCTAAAGAAAAAGGCAAGTGTCAGCATAATGTCAGATTACACACATACAGATATTTTCCCTATCGATATTGGTGTTGCAAAGGACACAAATATAATTAATAAAAAGATTGCTTATGGAACAAAGAATTTTGCAAAAGAACCTGCCATGACCTATGAAGAAGCAAAAAGGGCAATTCAGACAGGAATAGATATGGTTGGTGAACTAAAGGAGAAAGGTTATCACATTATTGCAACGGGAGAAATGGGAATTGGCAATACAACAACAAGTAGTGCCATTGCAGCTCTGCTGTTGGGAAAAAGTGTTGAAGAGGTAACGGGTAAGGGTGCCGGGCTTTCAAATGAAGGATTAAATCGAAAGATACAGGTTATACAGGATGCTCTCTTACTACATAAACCGGATAAAGAGAATATGATTGATGTATTAAGCAAAATAGGAGGCTTTGATATCGCAGGGTTGGCCGGAGTTTTTCTAGGTGGAGCAATGTATCATATTCCTGTAGTAATAGACGGCTTTATTTCAGCGGTTTCTGCCCTAGTAGCAGCAAGGATGAATGCTTTGGCAATTGAGTATATGTTGCCTTCACATGCGTCTAAGGAGCCGGCGGCATGGTATGTATTACAAGCGCTTGGGCTAGAGCCTTTTATTACCTGTGATATGTGTCTTGGGGAAGGAACCGGAGCAGTAGCTGTATTTTCTATTCTTGATATGGCAACAGCAGTTTATAATAGTATGAGTACTTTTGAACAAATTGAGGTGGCTGCTTATCAGCCTCTAAGTTAATTACACTAAAATGATATATGCAGATACATAAATAAAGCATAAAAGATATGAGGAGATTACAGAAGATTTATGATTGTATTAATAACAGGAGGCAGTGCAAGCGGAAAATCAGAATATGGTGAAAATCTGGCTGTGAAGCTTAGCAAAGCTGAAAAGAAAACTTATATTGCGACCATGTATCCTTATGGAGACGAAACACTTCAAAAGATACAAAGGCATAAGGAAATGAGAAAAGGAAAAGGCTTTGAAACACTCGAGTGCTTCTGTGGATTAAAGAACATAGACACGAACAATTCGACAGTGTTATTAGAATGTATGTCTAATTTACTGGCAAACGAGCTTTATAGGGAAGAAGGAGCGAAAGACAAAGCCCTGGAAGAAATTATGACTGGAATACAAAAACTTGGTAAAGAGACTGTAAACCTGATTATAATTTCTAATGAGGTATTTGGTGATATAACAGCTTCCAATTCGGAAATGCTTGAATATATCCGCCTGCTTGGCAGAATAAATTTAGAAATCGGAAAAATGGCAGATGTAATATGTGAAGTGGTATATTCTATACCAATTTTTCATAAGGGGGTAATCAAATGATTTGGAATGGATTTAAAATTGCTTTTTCTATGTATTCCAAAATTCCAATGCCTAAAACGGTTTGGAATGAAAAGAATATGCGTTATTCCATGTGTTTTTTTCCGTTTGTCGGAGCTGTTATTGGAGCATGTATTTTCCTGTGGAATATATTATGCAGATATTTTGACTTTGGAAGTATGCTCTGTCTTTCGGGTTATCTCGTTATCCCCATATTGATAACAGGAGGTATTCACTTAGATGGTTTTATTGATACACAGGATGCACTAAGCTCGTATCAGCCTCAGGAGAGAAAGCTTGAGATCTTAAAGGATTCGCATATAGGCGCTTTTGCGCTGATTAGCAGTATGGTATATTTTATTATCATGGGAGGTGTCTGGAGTGATCTAAAGCAGTCCTCCATTCCTATTTTAGCTATTGGATTTGTGCTGTCCAGAGCATTAAGCGGTTTTTCTGTGGTAACATTTTCCTGTGCTAAAAACAGCGGTTTAGTACATGCTTTTTCAGATGCAGCTCAAAAAAAGACGGTACGCATTGTAATGATTATATTAATCATGTGCTCTGCCATTTTATTGGTATTGACAGGAGGAGTGGTTGGCTTTTGTATTCTTTTGGGTGCAATGCTTGTATTTTATTTATATCGGCATATGGCCTACAAGCAGTTTGGTGGTATTACAGGAGATATAGCAGGATGGTTTTTACAAAGCTGTGAGCTTATAATGGCATTGTCAGCTTTAATTGGTCAGCTTATTATACATTAACGGAGGTAATTATGATATTTGTAACAGGAGGAGCGTTTCAGGGCAAAACAGAATTTGTGAAAGAACATTTTAATATCCAGGAGCAGGAAATTGTTGATGGTTGTCTTTGTGAGTATCATAAAATTTATCATGCAAGAGTGATTAATCATTTTGAAGGCTTGCTTTTACGATTATTAAAAGAAAATAAATCAGTATCAAAGGTAATAGAGGACTTGCTTTGGGAAAATAAGAATGCTATCATTATTTCAACGGAAATTGGCTGTGGTTTAGTTCCTGTTGATACATTTGAAAGAGAGTACAGAGAAACAGTAGGAAGAAGCTGCTGTCAAATCGTAAAGAATGCAAATCAGGTATATCGTGTACATTGCGGTATTGCTACGAAGATTTATGATAGTGGAAATTCCTAATTTATAGTTATAAGGAGAGGTTTGAATGATAAAGGTTTACTTAGTAAGACATTCAATAACAAAAGGAAATTTGGAGAAAAGGTATGTTGGCAGTACCGATGAACATTTATGCGAAGAAGGTATTAAATTGGCTAAATCAAAGAAGCTGACAACAGTAGATAAGGTCTATACAAGTCCTTTGTTAAGATGTGTGGAAACAGCAGAAATTTTGTATCCTAATATATATAGGGCAATTATTCCCGCGCTTCGAGAAACCGATTTTGGTGATTTTGAGTATAAAAATTATGAGGAACTAAATGGCAATGTAGATTATCAAAAATGGATTGACACCAAAGGTGCATCCGGATTTCCAAACGGAGAAAATTTAGAGGAAGTTGACTGTAGGGTGAAAAATGCTTTTCGCTTTATTATTCGGGATGCGGTGGAGAACCAGTGCGAGAGTATTGCAATAGTAGCTCATGGCGGAACAATTATGTCGATAGCATCTCAGTTTAGAGTAGAAAAAATGGATAAATTTGAATATATGGTTAAAAATTGTGAAGGTTACTTATTGGAAATTGACGGAGGAAGTCTATGTTACCAGTGATATTAGGCTTTTTTTTAGATTTGCTGATTGGAGATCCCTTTGGAAGCTGGCATCCGATTTGTGCGATTGGTAATCTAATTAGCTTTTTAAGAAAAAGAATACGAAAGTTATTTCCTAAAAGTCAGACAGGTGAGTTGGTTGGTGGAGCAGTTCTTGCTTTTTGTGTTATTGTTTTATCGATAATAATGCCATTCGTCTTGTTATTTATCAGCTATCGACTTCATTTTTACCTTGGATTTGCACTGGAAACGGTCATGTGCTATCAGATATTTGCGGCAAGGTCACTTCATGATGAGAGTATGAAAGTATATCAGGCATTTCAGACGGGTGATATAGAGAAAGCCAGATACGCAGTTTCTATGATTGTCGGACGGGATACTTCCTCTTTGACTCAGGATGGCATTATTAAGGCAACGATAGAGACAGTGGCCGAGAATACTACGGATGGAGTGATTGCACCGCTTATTTATATGCTGATAGGAGGACCAACTCTTGGATTTTTATATAAGGCTGTTAATACGTTAGATTCTATGGTAGGATATAAAAACGAGGAATACCTTTATTTCGGAAGAATCAGTGCGAAACTAGATGATATCTTGAATTTTATACCTGCCAGAATCAGTGGAATTTTCATGGTAATTGCTTCATTCATGTGCGGTTTGGATGGAAAAAACGCCTGGAAAATCTTTAAACGAGACAGATATAATCATGCAAGTCCCAATTCAGCGCAAACAGAAGCGGTTTGTGCGGGAGCATTAAACGTGGTACTTGCGGGAAATGCGTACTATTTTGGTAAACTGTTTGAAAAAAAGACAATTGGAGATAATATTAGAGAGATTGAGCCAATTGATATTAAGAGAGCGAATATGTTAATGTATGCGACCGCATTCTTAAGTCTAATTCTATTATCAAGTTTTAAGGCATTTATTTTAGTTATTACATATTTATAAAGGAGTTATCATGATAAACGAACACGGCGGAGATATTTATAAGCATAAAAATGTAATTGATTTTTCAGCAAATATCAATCCTCTAGGATTACCAAGGGGAGTTAAAATTGCTTTAATGGACTGTATTGATAAGACTGTTCATTATCCGGATATTAATTGTGAAGCATTGCGGGAAAAGTTAGCATTTAAATATAGCATCAAAAAGGACTATCTTATCTGCGGAAATGGAGCGGCTGATTTGATCTTTGCGATAAGCGTAGCATTAAAGCCAAGGAAAGCTCTGATTCTGGCACCAACTTTTGTTGAATATGAGCAGTCACTAAGGGCAGGCGGTTCTAAAATTTTTTATTACAATTTGAAAGAAGATCAACATTTTCAATTAAATAAAAATTTTCTGAATTGTATTACTTCGGATTACGATATGATATTTCTTTGCAATCCGAATAATCCAACAGGTGAAATAATTCAAAAACCTTTGTTAATGCAGATAATAGAAAAATGCCATAAACATAATATTATTTTGATAGTGGATGAATGCTTTAACAGCTTCTTAGAAAATCCGGAAGCGGAAAGCGTTATGCAGGAAGTTGCAAATTATGATAATTTAATTGTGCTCAATGCGTTTACAAAGCTATATGCAATGCCAGGTATAAGACTTGGATTTGGTGCAATGAGCAATATGCGTATACGAGAGTTGATTGAAAAGTCGACTCAGCCTTGGAATGTATCTGTGCTGGCCCAGGAGGCAGGACTCGCAGCTTTAGAGGAGACAGAGTATGTTACAAAGACGATGGAATTAATTACTCAGGAAAGAGAATTTTTAATTACACAATTAAAGCAGTCAGGCTATCAAGTGTACGGTTCAAAAGCAAATTACATTTTTTTCAGAGGAGAAAAGGGGCTTTTTGAGAAGTGTCTTTTAAATCAGATATTAATTAGAGATTGCAGTAATTACAGGGGTTTAGAAGAAGGATATTATAGAATCGCAGTAAAAACACATGAGGAAAACGAAAAGTTTTTAGAGTCTTTACACAGCTAAGAAAAAGTTAGGAGATAACAATGGCAAAAGCAATCATGATACAAGGAACCATGTCAAATGCAGGCAAAAGTCTGATTGTAGCTGGTTTATGCAGAATATTTAAGCAAGATGGTTATAAGACAGCACCCTTTAAATCACAAAACATGGCACTGAACTCTTACATTACAAGTGATGGTTTGGAAATGGGACGGGCACAGGTGATGCAGGCAGAGGCAGCTAAAATAGCTCCCAGTGTTTTGATGAATCCCATCTTGTTAAAGCCTACTAACGATGTTGGTTCACAGGTAATTGTCAATGGTGAGGTGATCGGCAATATGAGTGCCGTCGATTACTTTAAATATAAGAAAAAGCTGATACCGGACATTTTAAAGGCTTATCAGTCACTTAGTGATGAATTTGATATCATAGTAATCGAAGGTGCAGGCAGTCCTGCGGAGATTAACCTTAAGAGTGAGGATATTGTAAATATGGGGATGGCAAAGCTTGCCAATGCACCTGTACTGATAGCAGGGGATATAGACCGGGGCGGAGTATTTGCACAGCTTGTAGGAACCGTCAGCCTTTTAGAAGAAGATGAAAGAAAAATGGTAAAGGGTACCATCATTAATAAATTCCGCGGTGACAAAAGTATTCTTATGCCCGGATTAACGATGTTAGAAGAAAAGACAAATATTCCTGTTGTTGGAGTGATTCCGTATATGTATATAGATATTGAAGATGAGGATAGCTTAACGGAACGTTTTCAGCAGACAAAAAAGGCTGCAGCAATCGACATTGTAGTTATTAAATTGCCTCGAATTTCTAATTTTACTGATTTCAATTCCATAGAGCGCATAGAAGGCATATCAGTTCGATTTGTTGAAAAGGTTCATGAGCTTCAAAAGCCAGACATGATTATCATACCCGGTACCAAAAATACCATGGGTGACCTTTTGTGGATGAGACAAAATGGTTTGGAGGCCGCTATATTAAAGGCTGCTTCAAATGAAACCATAATATTTGGAGTATGCGGCGGCTATCAAATGCTTGGAGAGGAATTGAGTGATCCTTATGCAGTAGAGTCAGGCGGCGACATGAAAGGCATGGGTCTGTTGCCTATCAAAACTGTGTTTGAAGAGAGGAAAACAAGAACAAGAGTACTTGGAAGCTTTGAAACAATAGATGCACAGCTAAGTCATTTATCCGATGTCAAATTAAAAGGTTATGAAATTCATATGGGTGTTACAACTATGCTTAACAGTCAGGTAAGGCCTTTAACAAGGATTAAAGAAATAAGTACCAGCCAAGAGGATCATTTTGAAAAATACAAATGGGACGGAGCGTACCTAAATAATATTTATGGCTCTTATATTCATGGGATATTTGATGAGGAAGAGGTAACAAGGAAACTAATTCTGTCTCTTGGTATTAAGCTGGGGCTAAAAGAGGAAGATATTAAATCAGTTGATTATGAGGAATATAAAGAAAAACAGTATGATGCATTGGCAGATGGCTTAAGAGAGAACCTTGATATGAAAGCAATTTATCAAATATTAGAGGAAGGACTTTAAAAGATGAAGATAGAATTGGAGAATGTGCTTCCAAAAGACATTGAAAAGAGAAGTTTTGAAATAATTACCAAAGAGTTAAATGGACAGATTGCAGAGGATGAGAAAGCTTCCATCATCAAACGTGTCATACATACATCGGCTGACTTTGAATATGCAAAAACCCTTATGTTTTCAGAACAGGTGGTAAAGAAGAGTCTGGAGGCTATTAAGAGAGGTGCTTGTATAGTAACAGATACACAAATGGGAAAAGCAGGTATCAATAAAAAATCTCTGGCTAAATTTGGCGGGGAAGTATATTGTTTTATGTCTGATGAGGATGTGGCAGCAAAAGCAAAAGAGAATAAAAGTACAAGGGCAACTGCTAGCATGGACAAAGCAGCGCTTCTTGATAGGGAACTGATTTTTGCAATAGGTAATGCGCCAACTGCTTTAATTCGCTTGTATGAGCTGATACAGGAAATGAAGATTAATCCAGCGCTTATTATAGGGGTTCCGGTCGGCTTTGTGAATGTAGTACAGTCTAAGGAGTTAATCATGAGTCTGGAGGTACCATATATTGTGGCCAGAGGACGTAAGGGAGGAAGTAATGTAGCAGCAGCTATTTGCAATGCGTTATTGTATATGCTTGATGAGGAACGATAACATGAGAAAAATTATAACTATATTATTGGTGCTGTGTCTATCTGTGGGTATGCTTGGGTGTGCTTCTTCCAATAAACAGGCAGATAGCAGCCAGAATAAAAATGCTAATGAAACAGATGATCAGGATAGTGCAGTAACGGATCATACCAATTCACAAAGTACGGATTCATTAAATGAAAATCAGGGGAATAGTAACGATGTGATTACGAAGCAGGAAAGTAATGAGGCAGGCGAAAGCAATGAAGCTGAGACGAATAATACAAGCGAGATTTTGGATGAAGAAGTTTCGTTTACCCAAGTAGATGAAAAAGTATACGCCACTTCAAATGTAAATATAAGAACAGCTCCAAATACGGATAGTGAAAGTTTGGGAATGCTTACAAAATACAAAGCCGTACAAAGAATTGGGATATCAGACGAGTGGAGTAAGGTGGTATATGAAGATAAGGAATGCTTTATAGCAAGTGAATACCTTTCCACAGAAGAACCGGATACGTCAGGTATCTCTTCTTATTATGGAAATGGAAGTGGCCATATTGTTGCAATAGATGCAGGTCATCAGGCTAAGGGAAATAGTGAGCAAGAACCAATTGGCCCTGGTGCATCGCAGACTAAGGCAAAGGTAGCTTCAGGAACGAGTGGATGCGTAAGCGGTCTGGCAGAATATCAATTGACCCTTTCTGTTGCTCTCAAGCTCAAAGAGGAGCTGATTAATCGTGGCTATCAGGTAGTTATGATTCGAGAAACAAATGATGTTGACATCAGCAATGCACAAAGAGCGCAGATTGCAAATGATGCAGGTGCAGAGGCATTTGTTCGAATTCATGCTAATGGTTCGCAAGACAGTAGTGTCAATGGTATTTTAACCATGTGCCAGACCGCCTCAAATCCTTACGTTAGTGCTTTTTATAGTCAGAGTAAAAAGCTGTCAGGTGCGGTTTTGGAGGAGATGGTGGCAATGACTGGAGCAGCAAGTAAGGGAGTCACTGAAACAGATAGTATGAGCGGTATTAATTGGTGTAATGTTCCAGTTACAATTGTTGAAATGGGATTTATGACAAATCCAGCCGAGGATGCCTTAATGGCAACAGACGATTATCAAAATAAGCTTTCTACTGGTATTGCAAATGGATTAGACCGGTATTTTACAAAGGATTAACAAAGCGGACAATAATCCCTCACTCATGAGGGACTTGACCGCTTTGCTGCGCCGAATGCTGTTAGGCAGTGACATTTTCCACCTGCATTCGTGCGCATTGTGTTTTTATTTCATTGGTATCAAACTTTTTACGTTACCACAACAAGGTCTTTCCTATGAACTAAAAAAGAATGTGCAAAGCACATTCTTTATAAATAGTTAGTAGCATCTTTGATATGTTCGATATAGATGTCACGGATTTCTTTCATCTCACCAAGTCCTTTTATTATTGTCTCTACCTTATAACCTTCTTTTAGAAAACGGGATTTCCAGGAATCCTCTTTGCTTCCTGCCATATCGTTTTGGGCATGATCGCCGGCTACCAGCATAAAAGGTAAGAGTATTATTTTAGATAATTTTTCATTTTGGACTAAAGATATAACGTCATCAAGTTCTGGATAACCCTCCACGGTTCCTACAAAAATATTTGAAAAGCCTTGTTGCTTAAAGGTATAGTCTAGGGCAGGGTAAGTTGCATTGGCATAATGTGCAGTACCGTGTCCCATTAATACAAGGGCTTCTGTTTTTGAGGGATTGTAATACTTTGAAATAATGTGAACTGTTTTGATATAATCCGTTGCATCAGAGAGTAACGGTTTACCTAGCTTGATTGATGTAAAATGATCCTTTGCCTGATTAATATCTCGAATCATATTATCATTTTCTATACCATGAATCATATGAGTCGGCTGAACAATCAGCTCTTTGATATCATCAGCTATGATTTGTTCAAGTGCTTTTGATACGGTATCTACTGAAAGATTATAAACAGATTTCAGCTTTTTAATAATCACTTTACTGGTAAAAGCCCGATATATTTTACAGTCAGGGAACGCATGCTGGATACTGTCTTCTATTGCTTTAATATTTTTATCCAAAGTATCTAGATGGCTTGTACCAAAGCTTACAACAAGAATGGCTTTTTTATTTAACATAGGGATCTCCTTTGTAATAACAATTCATATTTTTATGGGCAAGCATGATTGCTTTAGCCAGATATTAAAATATGAAAATGTCTTAATTAATATAATTCATTCTTATATAAGTTTATCATTCGGCAATAGCATTGTCAACGTATGAATCATAATGAAAGGAAATCATTAATAAAGGGAAAAGAGGCTAAAAATGATTGAAATAGATTATGAGAAAGAAAAAACAAATTATGAAGATAAGAAAAAAGCATTTTTATATGCCTTTCCAAAAACGATACCTGTATTAACAGGTTTTCTGGTATTAGGTATGGCATATGGTGTACTCATGCAGTCAAAGGGCTATGGTGTTTTATGGTCGGTTCTCATGAGTGCAGTTGCATTTTGCGGCAGTATGCAATTTGTTGCAATCACGCTACTGACTACAGCATTTAATCCACTTCAGGCACTTTTCCTTAGTATTATGGTTAATGCCAGACATTTATTTTATGGCATTTCCATGCTGGAAAAATACAAGGGCTTAGGTAGAGCCAGAATGTTTTTAATTTATGTACTTTGTGACGAAACATTTTCCATTGCTTCAAGTGATGCACCGCCAAGTGATGTTAACCATAAGTATTACTATTTATCTATTTCAGCGCTAGATTATTTTTATTGGGTTTTGGGAACCTTTCTGGGTGGACTGGCAGGAAATGTTGTGAATTTTAATACAAAAGGGCTTGATTTTGTGTTAACTGCTTTATTTGTTGTTTTATTTCTTGAACAATGGAAGAAACGAGAGAATCGGGCTTCCGGAGTAATTGGTATAATTGCAACCATCATCAGTCTCTTTTTATTTGGTAAAAATAATCTGGTCATCCCTTCCATGATTTTAATTCTTATTATATTAATGTTAAGGGGGAAGAAGGAATGTATTTAACAGCTATACAAACACTTATTATCATTATTGTAATTGCTATTGGCACTATGATTACAAGATTTACTCCTTTTATCCTTTTTCCGGAAGGAAAAGAAAAACCAAAATATATTTTGTATTTAGGTAAGGTGCTGCCCCCAGCTATGATGGGATTACTCGTAGTATATTGCTTGAAAAGTGTTTCCATTTTAAGCAGTACACATGGTGTGCCTGAAATATTTGCCATATTAAGCATTATACTATTACATAAGTGGAAAAATAATGTTTTATTAAGCATTGGTGGTAGTACTTTAATTTATATGATGCTTGTGCAACATATTTTTCAATAACATCAATTGAATTTGTCTGGAATCAGCTTTTCAATTTCGAATTGAGAGTTGATAATCAGCCATAATTGTGCAGTATATATCATGAGATTCCAAAGGCCTGCTCCTTGAAGACTATACTGATTGATTAAATCAACCAAGGAGGAGATCGTTCTTGCATCGACTGACCATACAATATGTTCTGATGTTTCTAATTGAATATAAGTAAAAAAGGGTGATTGGGATACTTCGTCAAATTGTATACTGACACCCTTATCCTGTGCCAAACGCAAGGCAGAGTTTAAGCTTAGAGAATTAGCATAAGAGTTGCCTGGAATATAAGGAAGCTGCCAATCATAGCTAATGATAGAAAGGCCAACTGCAATACTTGTGGAACTTATATTGGTAATTGCATAATCAATAAAGGATTTAATTTTTGCTATGGAATTAACAGGTAAGGGAGGACCATAATTTGTTCCCCAGATAAACTGAAGAAATATAATACCGTTTACTTTCGTGTTTAGTACACTATAATCGATTTTATCAAAGGTTAGTTCATTATTTACGTAGCTCGTGTTTGGATTAACAGTTACAAATAATAATAAGTTATCTTTATCTAACTCTACTTTAAGCCTTTCAATCAGATTTAGATATAAATAAAGACTGTTTGGATTCATATAATTGAAAACAATATTAGTGCCTAAATATCCTTTTTCCTTAATAATTCTTATTGTATTATTGACATAAGCCACAAGATATTCTTCATTTAATAAAATGCTGTAAGCAGTTTCAATATCTGGCTCACCTTGAGCCGATAAAGTGGTAGACATCATAAGTGGGATGGTACCGTAGTCCTTTGCAAGCTGTATAATTTCTTCATCCGCCCAATAAGAAATAATTTTTCCTTCATTGATTGCCCGATAGTTATAAACAGTTAAATAGGTGAGATCGGGTAATGTTTTTTTTAGAGTGTTCTTATCAATATAGGGATAAATGTAGCCTCCTATTGCGATATTACCTGACGTATTATAGCTGATTGTTAATTCAGTACCGGGGATAATAGGAGTATCAGAAAGAAAAGGATTATTTCGAAGCAATTGCATTTGTGAGATGTTAAACTGCTTCGAAATACTTTCTATTGAGTCTCCTTTTTGTGTGATATAGGTCTTTTCAGGATACACAATTACAATGGTTTGACCAGGTACCAATTGTTCCGTAAATTCCAGTTCATTGTCCCGAATCATCTTATCTAAGGATATGTTAAATTTACGAGAAATTGAATAAAGGGTATCGTTTGGTTGTACAACATATATTTCCATATTATAGTCACCTTTGTTTTGATATATTATATGCGAAGCAATAATGAGATTATTATAGAAATCACTTTAATTGGAATCAAATATATTAGGTAGAAATTTATTAATTTCATATTGGGAGTTAACAACTAACCATAATTGCTCTGTATATACCATAAGATTCCAAAATCCTGCACCGTGAAGATTATACTGAGTAATCAAATCACTCAAAGAGGAGATCGTTCTTGCATCGACAGACCATACAATGTGTTCGGAAGTTTCGCCATTAATATAGGTAAAGTAAGGAGACTGGGAAACCTCATCAAATTGTATGACAGCGTTTTCTTCTTGTGCTAAGCGAAGAGAAGAGTTTAAACTTAAGGAATTAGCATAAGAGCTTCCCGGAATATAAGGAAGTTGCCAGTTATAGCTAACTAGTGAAAGTCCTACCATAATCTCTTTAGGATGTATATTGGTTACTACATAGTCAATAAAGGTTTTAATTTTCGTTATTGAATTAACAGGCAAAGGGGGACCGTAATTTATTCCCCAGATAAACTGGAGAAATACGATTTTATTTATAATTTTGCTAATGGTATCGTAATTGATTTTATCAAAGGCTAATTCATTATTGATATATTTGGTATTTGGATTGATGGTTACTAATAATATTAAATTATCCTTATCTAATTGTGTCTTAAGCTTTTGAATAACATTTTGATATATTTCTACACTGCCTTGATTGATATAATTAAAAACGATATTGGCACCTAAGTAGCCTTTTTCTTTAATAATGTTTATTGTGTTTTCAATAAGGATATCTTGATAAGATTCTTTTAATAAAAGGCTGTAAGCTGCTTCAGTATCGGGTTCTCCTTGTAAAGACAATGTTGTACCAAGCATAAGAGGTATGGTACCATAGTCCTTCGCAAGCTGAATCACCTCGCTGTCATCAGAGTAAGTAATGATTTTCCCCTCGCTAATTGCCCGATAATTGTAGATAGTCAGGTAAGTAAGGGAGGGCAAAGTTTTTCTTAATGTATCCTTATCAATATAAGGGTATATATAGCCACAGGTGGTAAGTTTTTCTGTTGTATTATAGCTAATTGTAAGTTCCATACCGGGCGCAAGTGGAGTACTAGTAAGAAAAGGATTATTCCGAAACAATTGCATTTGTGAAATTCCAAACTGCATAGATACACTATTTAGAGTGTCTTTTTCTTGTACGATATAAGTTTTGGCAGGGGACACAATTACGATGGTTTGACCGGGCACTAATTGCTGCATAAATTGCAAACCATTATCTAGAATGAGCTTATCTAAAGGTACATTGAATTTACGAGAAATTGAATAAAGGGTATCATTTGGTTTTACAACGTATATTTCCATTTCTACCAAACATTTTGTTTTTTATATTATATGCTTAAATTTATGGATATTACTATGAAAAGAAAAAATAGAGCAAGGGGTTCTTTGAATTAAGAATCCTTGCTCTATGTTATTTATTTGGGTTCTACTCCCCATTGAAGATTATCTGAAATGTATGCTGTTGCCTGTGTCCACTGAGTGAAGCTTGTAGCTGAAGATAGAAATGAATAATCATTAGATTGTGAATAATTACTCCAATCTGATTTTGCAAACCTTGTCTGCAACACTGCCGATTCACCACTCGAGAGACTGCCAGCAGAACTTAAAAAGCTAATCTCAAGATAACAATCGGCCGTCTCAGTTGGTTCTTCCATAGTTACAAATTTACCAATAACATTAGTACAATCAACATTTGACCAGTCACACCAGAAATTTTGATCAGAAGCATTCTCCTTTGTAAAATAATATCTTAATTTTAAATCAGAAAGCTTAATGGAATCTGATCCATTATTAATAATTTTAAATTGTGGTGCAATAGAAACAGTAGAATCGTTTGTGTTATTGTTAAACATTTGAATTTCCAAATCCCCCTGAACTACAGGAGTTGAAGTTGAAGTGGAATCGGAGATATTAACTTTAAGTATAGCGTTATCGCCCGCATTAAATTCAAAAATCAAACTAGTTGCCCCAGTAGCTAGTTGGGTTAAATATTCTTTTTTAATTATTACAGTATTGTCTTCAAATGTATAATCAGTATCCTTGACTAATGTAGTTGAACCGTTTTTGATTGCATTAAGTGTATTGCCATTTAGTTCTATTGTCACCGTTATGTCTTCCTGCTTATCAATATTTTTATCAAAAGCAGCGATAGCAGGTGAAAGAGTAGCTGAATTGACTTCAGGAGTAGGATCAGGATCAGGTATAACAGTTTCCTCATTCGTATCGCCGTAGACAATTCCTCTTCCATTAGTTCCTACATAAACGCGTCCGTATACTCTTGGATCTCCTGTGATGCTTGAATTAGTAGAACCATATTGATGTTGGTCGTCATTAATTCTTACCCAAGTTTCACCAACATCATCAGAACGAAAGATTCCTCTGACACCATTGATTTGTGCTGAAACATAAAGTGCCATATAATCTTTTCCAGGTGCAGCCTTACCAAATCCTACTACATCTGCTTTTTCTACATTTGAAAGCTTAGTAAAGGTTTTTCCAGAATCAGTGGAATGCCAAAGTCCATATTCTGCGTCGTTATGACCTCCGGCAACCCAAATATCACCTTCGATGCCCGGCATTGCTTTAAGATGTAATGTACCAGCGTTTGATGCACTTAAAATCGTAGCAGTAGTTGTAAATGTAGCGCCGCCATCTGTGCTGACATAAAAGCTTCCGCCTGATACAGCATAGAATTTATTTGAATTAGCACGGTCTGATGCAACGACAGCATTATTTGGAAGACCTTTGCAGGAAGTCCAAGAGCTAGCATTATTTGTTGAATAGCATGGAGTCTGATTGGTAGGTGCCCATACAATTGTGTCGCCGTCTGCTGACATAGCTACATTACCGCCGCCTGTACTGTCAGTACTTGAGGAGGACCAGCAATTAGAACCGGAAAACCAGTTTTTTGCGGTATCATAGGAAATACCTATTCTTGTATTTGTACCTGAATCGGTATTGCCGACTCTGACATATTTATTTGGAGTAAGTTCAGCATAATCCATGCCAGTCGTACTTGAAAAATATGGTCGGATCATCATCATGTCTGGAACCTTAGTTAAATCTTCGTGAACAAAACCCGTAACATCGCCCAGACCGCTGACTAAATGAGCAGTACCAGTGGTAGGACTAATCAGTGAAAGAACAGCCGTTTGCTCTATTCCCAATGTTTTTACAGTGAGATTTACCTTTCCACCATTGTCCCAATCAGTTAAATTATCGGCACTATAGATTGTTGCGCCGGTACTATAGAACATACGGTCGGAATTAAATGGATCAATTGAAATATTGCCTATCATCCAGCCAAGCTTTGGTGATGGTTCAGGAGGAACCGCTTCAATACCAAAAGTCAGCCAAGGTGTTGCTGAGATATCCTGGGTATAGCGAAGAGTTCTGGTTGGGTAACCGTTCCATTCCCATAGGCTAGTCCAAGTGGTGCCACCGTCTGTAGAACGGTAAATATTTGCATCCGGCCACCAGCTATTTAGGGTAGTAACCAATAGAGTATCTGGATTTTGTGCATCTACACTGATGCCTCCATAACCAAAATAATTATCTTCACTGCTAGAAGAAACGGGGCTGATTTGAGTCCATATTCCAGTGTTTGTATCATATTTCCATACATCACCTTTTGTACCGTCATAAGGTCCTGCACCATTACTGTAGGTGACATAAAGGATTCCATCGGAGGATAATACCCCATGATGAGGTAAATAACCATCCTTTGGCTGTCCTGCAACAGCATTCCAGGTTTCACCTCCATCTTTACTGCAAAATACTGTATTTTCAGCTTCCTCACCCTCTGCTGCTTTATTGGCAACACCTACATAAATAGTCTGAGATGGACTCCCTGATTTACCGGTGGAGGAATCAAATGTAACCCATACCACACCAGTTAATGTATCGTCATAGGAAGAAGAATTATCATTAGTGGGAGCAAAATCACCGACTTCAGTAAAGGAACTTACTTGATTCCAGGTCACTCCATAATCTGTACTTTTCCACAAACCATTTCCAGAGCGGGTTCCCATATATAGGATATTGTTGCTATTAGGATCTATTGCTAATCGTTCACCCATAGAGCGCCCCATCATATTGGCACCTACTTTAAAAGGTAATTCAGTAGTTTCCCAGGTTTCACCCTTATCGGTAGAACGTAAAATACATCCATTTGCATCGGTCCAATTATTGGTATATGTACCTGCTGCAATATAAACACGATTCGTGTCCACAGGGTCAGTAGCCATACTGTCACAACCTAAATTATTCCAGTCATCAAAACCAATCATGTCAGTTAAGGGGATCCATCTTTGTGTTTCAGGATTAAACCGATATGCACCCCCCATATCAGTCCTTGCATAAATCAGATCCTTTTCAGTTTCGTTAAAAATCACATTTACAACATAGCCACCACCGCCAATTTCAACATTTTGCCAGGTATAGGACTCCGTTGTAACATCACTGGCGGCATTAGAATTTATGACTGAGCCATTAGGAAAAGTGCAAAGCAACCCCATTGCTGCTATTACACTAATCATAGTTTTTATTTTTCCCTTTATCATTATTTTACACCTCTCTAGTTGCCAACTCTAGCAGAGTATGGCTTATTTGCTTAAATTTAACAATTTATTCAATTATATTAACCCCCTGATATAGTAATGAGATAAAATATAAATTAACCTCCTTTCTGTCGTTTTTAAGTACAAAGTCTGAATAGACAAATGAACAAAGTGACTGTGGATTTTCAATTCATAACCTTTAGAAACTTCTATAAATGGATAAATTGTAAAATATACTCGAATTTTATCATTTGTAAAATATTGTCTAATAATAAAAAAATAAGTATAATTATTAGAAAATAAGCAGTTTGATAAAACCATTTACAGAATATCATATTTATCAAAAATAAAAAATATACAACTTGCATAAATATGTGTGTCGTATTTTGTGTAAAATTCGTCTAAAGTTTTAGAGGAAAATGTCGACAAAAATCCAATAATAAATATAAAGTCGAAAAAGCGCAATGAAATATATTGAAAACTTATTAAAAAGTTTCAAAACATGTTTAAAAATATAGACAAAAATACTATAATATAAATAACATAGAATTTTTAAAACAGTCTGAAAATAAGTGTATTGAGCGGTACAGTCAAAAGTAAAATGCTAAAACCTACATTCTAACTGTGATAGCATTTTGCAAATAAAAAAGAAGGAGAGATATTTATGAGGAAAGGGGTAAAAAAAATGATATGTGCCAGCCTTGCGCTGACACTAATCAGCTCGGTGATGTCATTCACCACAAAACCTGTCGAGGCAGCGTTATATTCAGCGTATGTAATGGGGTATTTTAAGGAGACACCAAATGGTTCGGGCAACAGTCCCAATCTGTACCTTGCAGTCAGTAAGGATGGTTTGAATTGGACACCCTTGAACCAAAACAACTATGTATTAAAGCCGACAGAGGGGACAGGCTATTTAAGAGATCCATTTTTTTTAAGAAAGCAGGATGGAACATTTGTAATCGTGGCAACCGATAACTGGAATAGTGAGTATATTCATATTTGGGATTCTGCGAATTTAACGGATTTTACAAATGAACGTCTGGTGCGTATGAATACATCAGGTATGCATGCATGGGCACCGGAGACCTTTTATGATGCTTCAAAGGGGCAGTATGCTGTTATATGGTCAGGAAATACAGACCGTAACAGAATTTATGTAAATTACACAAAAGATTTTGTTAATTTTACAAGCCCTAAGGTATATTTTGATCCTGGTTTCAGTGTCATAGACGGTCATATGGAAGTGAATGTAAATGGCTATAATTATTTATATTATAAAAGTGAGAAGGATTTCAAATTATATGGTACGAAGTCAACCTCACTGGAGTCTGGAAGCTTTAATTCCAATACTTACACCAGCGGATATGGACCAAATATTTCAGGAAGCCATATTGAAGCACCTATTATAATGAAAAGCCTTACATCTAACACGTGGTGGCTATGGGGAGACAGCTACAATCCAGTTAATGCAGTCTTTTATGCATGGCAGACGAATGATTTAACTTCCAACTCTTGGACTGCGATTGACCGGAAGGACTATAATGCACCATTAAACAGCAAACATGCCACAATAGCAGCCATTACTTTAACAGAGTATAATAATCTGATTGCAAAGTGGGGAGCGCCGGAATGGAACCGATTAAAATCATATAATTATCCGGACAGGTACATTAGACATGCAAACTATACGGGTAGAATTGACTCAGCTCCATTTGACCCGACTTCCAATATGCAGTGGAAGATAGTACCCGGTCTTGCCGATTCGGGAGGAGTATCGTTCCAATCAGTTGATAATCCGTCCATGTATTTAAGACAGTCATCCTACAACGTAGTGCTTGCTTCTAAAGATAACACAACGGCATTTAAAAATGATGCTACCTTTTATATGACAAATGGATTTGCAGATTCAAGCTGGACTTCCTTTCAATCCTATACATATCCGGGTTATTATATCAGACACTCAAACTATGTACTAAAATTAAGCCAGATTACAAACAGCTCATCCGTAACGGATAAGCAAGATTCTACCTTTAAAATTTGCTATTAAACTGCAAGATAAAACTTTGCTGGTTTTTCAAGTGATTAAGGTATTTGTAAAATGTTTCTGCAAGCAGAGTATTTTACTTATTACCAATGTTAATTAAAATATTTGTTATGCGAAAACGAATATAGAAAATGGAGGTTATATATGAAAAAAGTAATAAAATATTTGCTTTCTTCTTTAATTTTTACAATGTTTTTCTCTATGGTCTGCTATGCGGATAATCCTGTTATTACAGATTGCTACACAGCTGATCCTGCCACTTTGGTGTATAACAGTGTGTGCTATTTGTATGTTGGTCATGATCAAAATGATGCACCTGATAATGCATACAGAATGAAAGATTGGAAATGTTATTCCTCAACAGACATGGTGAATTGGAAAGATGAGGGAATCCCTCTTACAACCAGTACCTTTCAGTGGTCCGGCGGTGATGCGAATGCGGCTCAGTGCGTTTACCGAAATGGTAAATTCTATTGGTATGTCAGTACTCATGATAAGACACATCCCGGAGTTGCCATCGGGGTTGCTGTTTCCGACAGTCCTACAGGACCGTTTAAAGATGCAATTGGTCATGCTCTTGTTACAAATGATATGACAACATATGCATCGCATTCATGGGATGACCTTGATCCTACGGTGTTTATTGATGATGATGGACAGGCTTATATGTATTGGGGAAATAATGCTTGTTATTGGGTAAAGCTTAACAATGATATGATTTCTCTAAATGGCTCTATTACAGCGATACCTCTTACTATAGAAGCATTTGGACCGGACTATGAAGAGGCTCCTTGGCTTTATAAACGTAACGGAATATATTATTTGGTTTATGCAGCCTGTTTTCCTGAGCGTATTGCCTATTCTACAAGTACCAACCCAACCGGACCTTGGAAATACAGGGGCATTATTATGCCAAATATCGTTACAAGTAACACAATTCATCCTGCAATTGTAGATTTTAATGGCAGCTCTTATTTTGTATACCATAATGGTTCTTTACCAAATGGCGGAAGCTATAGACGTTCAGTTTGCATTCAAAAGTTTAGCTATAATGCCGATGGAACCATTCCGACCATTCTTGATACCTCAAATAGAAGAGAATGATACCAAAAAGCTGTTGAAAAACTTTCATAATAAGTTTTTCAACAGCTTTTTTTAGTTATATACGCTATTTCTCATATTATTAGAAGATTGCTTCCTAATCTGTAATGGCGAGAAAGAGTCAGCTTACCGACTGTTTGTTTTAAGTAATTATAGCGATTTCAGCCATAGACATACAAGCATGAAAAGAGTATAATCTATAAAGTATATTATAATATTAGGAGTATTATTCTAGTAGGAAAAAGGAGCAATACAGTGAACATAAGAATGGTAGGAATCGACCATGATAAAGCATCAGTCGAATATAGAGAACAATTTGCTTTAACAAAGCATAAAAGCATTGAGGCGATGATGAAAATGAATCAAGTGGAGGGTGTGGAAGGATGTGTTGTACTGTCAACTTGCAACCGAACGGAAATCTGGATCAGTCATTTGGATACTTTTGATAAAAATTTAGGAGAGTGTCTCTGCTTCTTAAATGGTCTTGATTATTATAACTATCGACAGTATTTGACCCAACGTTGTGGAATAGAAGCAGTAGAGCATTTATTTAATCTGTCCTGCGGAATTAAGTCAAAGGTGTTTGGGGAAGATCAAATCATTACACAGGTAAAGGATGCGTTGGCGTTAGCCAGAGAAAATTATTGTACGAATAATGTACTAGAGGTACTATTTCGGATGGCAGTTACCGCTGCCAAAAAAGTGAAAACAGAAATCAAACTGACCAATGCAAGTCATTCTGTTATAGAAGAAGCAATCAGACATTTGCAAAGAAAAAATGTAGAATTAAAGGATAAAGTCTGTATGGTGATAGGCAATGGCGAAATGGGAAAACTATCAGCTATTGCATTAAAAGAACAAGGCGCAAAAGTAACCGTTACAATCCGGCAATATAAAAGCGGCGTAGTAGAAATACCAACAGGCTGTAATCGGATTAATTATGGCGAACGAATGGAATTTATCAGACAGTGTGATCTTGTTATCAGTGCAACAGCAAGTCCAAACTGCACGATTAAATATGAAGAGATAAAGAATTTGGAATTAAAAGATTCGATTATACTTGTCGATTTGGCTGTGCCCAGAGATATTGATGCAAGGGTAAATGAATTAAAACAGGTGAAGCTATATGATATTGATGATTTTAAGCTAGATATAACGGATGAAAAAAGAAAGGAAAATCTGGAAAAAGTAGAGGATATTCTACATAATCAGATCGAAGAGTTTTTAAAATGGTACGAATGTAAAGACATCATGCCAGTTGTGAAGCAGATTGCAGATTCAGCCGCCAGAGATATTCAAAACAGAGTATGGGGGGCATCTGGTAAACTTAACATTGAAGAGGAATCTAAGGAAAGTCTTGAAAAGACTATTCAAGATGCGTCAATAAAGGTTGTGGATAAGCTGATATTTGGTTTAAGAGACAGCTTAACCACGGATGCATGGAGAGAGTGCATAGAAGGGATGAATAAAATATATTCAGAATAATATAAAACAGTAAGGCGTAAATGCTAAAAGAGGTGAGAAATGGTGAGAAAATTAAGAGTAGGAAGCCGCGAAAGCAAATTGGCTGTTGTACAGTCGCAAATTATCATTGACTGTATCAAGAAGCATCATCCAGATCTGGAAATTGAATTCATTACAATGAAAACTACAGGAGATAAAATACTTGATAAAGCATTAGATAAAATCGGAGGAAAGGGACTGTTTGTCAAGGAGCTTGATAAAGCTTTGATAGAAAATAAAATTGATATTGCAATCCACTCTCTAAAGGATATGCCTATGGAGATTAACAAAGAACTTCCTATTATTGCATATTCAAAAAGAGAAGATCCAAGAGACGTACTCATTTTGCCAAAAGATAATCTAGAATTAAACCCTGATAGGCCAATCGGCTGTTCCAGCCTAAGAAGAACCCTTCAAATAAAAAAGCTATACCCGGATATGCAGATCAAACCTATCCGCGGAAATGTTCTTACCAGACTAGATAAACTGGATCAAGGAGAATTCAGCGCTTTGATACTTGCTGCTGCAGGAATCAAACGACTTAAGCTAGAGGAACGAATTACCAAAGAATTTACGATACAGGAATCACTTCCGGCAGCAGGGCAGGGAATTTTAGCAATTCAGGGAAGAAAAGGAGAAGATTATTCTTTTCTCTCCTGTGTTAATGATAATGAAAGTGAGATTGCTGCACTGTGTGAGAGAGCTTTTGTTCGGGAACTAAATGGCGGCTGCAGCTCTCCGATTGCTGCATTTGCCACAATAGAGAATGAAAGAATTGTATTAAATTGTATGTATGAGGATGGTAAGAAAATGACCTTTTATGATGAACCACGAAATGCAGAGGAACTCGGTAGATTTGCAGCCAATTATAAAACGCCTTCGAAAGGAAAAGTTTGGCTGGTCGGTGCAGGACCATCCGATCCTGAATTATTAACAGTTAAAGGTAAAAGACTTATAGAAAATGCTGAAGTTGTTGTATATGACAGGCTGGTTGGGGATGGAATTTTATCCTTGATAAGCAAAAAAGCCAAGAAAATCTATGTAGGTAAGGAATCAGGAAATCATGCAGTGAGACAGGATAGAATTAACGAAATCCTTTTAGAGGAAGCTTGTAAGGGCCAAAAGGTAGTACGACTCAAAGGAGGAGATCCGTTTGTTTTCGGACGTGGTGGCGAGGAGCTTGAATTATTGGTAAAGCATAACATTCCTTTTGAGATTGTGCCTGGAATAACCAGTTCGATTGCAGTAGCTGCATACAATGGCATTCCTGTAACCTATCGTGATTTTTGTTCTTCCTTACATATTATTACAGGACATAAAAAGAAAGATGAGCCATTGGATATCGATTTTGAGGCTTTGGTAAGAACGAAAGGAACATTGGTCTTTCTAATGAGTGTAGCCTCTTTAAAGGATATATGTGAGGGGCTTTTACAAGCCGGTATGAAACCAACGATGCCGGCAGCTATTTTAGAAAATGGGACAAAAGCACATCAAAGAAAGGTAATATCGACTGTTTCTGAGTTATCTTTGGCGGCAGAAAAGGCTGAGATTAAGTCACCATCTATTATTGTTGTCGGCGAAGTTTGTTCTCTTTCGGATAAGTTTTCGTGGTATGATAAAAATGTTTTATCCGGTTGTAAGGTAGCAGTAACAAGGCCAAAAGAACTCTCTTCAAAACTCTCAGAGCTTTTAAGGGAAAAGGGAGCTGAGGTATTGGAAATTCCGTGTATTGTAACAGAGAGGATACCAAATAATGAAACTTTATATAGCTGCATGAAAGAGATAGAGAATTTTCAATGGATTGTATTAACCAGTCCGACTGGTGCAAGAATATTCTTTGAAGAATTAAGCAGTTACAGGGTAGATATTAGGAAATTAAACCAGCTTAAATTTGCTGTAATCGGTAAAGGTACCAGTCAGGTATTAGAGGATAAAGGAATCTATCCTGAGTTAATGCCAAAAGTGTATCAAGGAAAAGAGCTTGGAGGTATCCTTTCACAATCCATCAAAGAGGGGGATAAAATACTGATACCAAGAGCCAGACAAGGTGCCAAAGAATTGATAGAGGAATTGTCAAAAACAAAGTGCATAATATATGATATTCCCACCTATGATACTTTATATCAGGAATCGATGAGTGAGCTGAAGATGGAATTTGAAAATGCTGAAATAGATTATGCTATTTTTACCAGTGCATCCACGGTTAAGGGATTTGCACAAGCACATAAAAATCTGAATTTGAAAAAGGTAAAAGCCATCTGCATTGGACAAAAGACAAAACAAACAGCAGATGAGTATCAAATGCAAACCTATGTATCCAAAGAAGCAACGCTTGAGAGTCTGGTAGAATGTTTGGAGCAGCAGTTTCAAAACAAAGAGCAGAGCATGCTAAACACATAAGAGATAAATACAAGGATAAGGATAGACGGAGGCAAAAAAGTGATAAAACGACCAAGAAGATTAAGAAACAGAGAAGTGTTAAGAAAAATGATAAGAGAAACCAGAATTGATAAGGCTGCTCTTATGTATCCGATTTTTGTACAAGAAGGTAATCAGATAGAGGAAGAAATTGCGTCTATGAAAGGGCAATATCGCTATAGTATTGATAAATTGATGTATGAGCTTCAAAGAGTTTCAGATGCTGGTATTTCAAGTGTTATGTTGTTTGGGATTCCGAGCAGCAAGGATGAGTATGCAAGTGCAGCCTATGCAGATAACGGTATTATACAAAAGGCATTAAGAGAAGCGAAGAAAGAATTCCCTAACCTTTATTATGTAACGGATGTATGCCTTTGTGAATATACTTCTCATGGACACTGCGGAATTTTGAGAGACCATTATGTAGATAATGATACTACGCTTGAACTGCTTGCTAAAACTGCACTTTCACATGTAGAGGCAGGAGCAGATATGGTAGCACCCTCTGATATGATGGATGGAAGGGTACTTGCAATTCGAAACCGGCTCGATTCGAAAGGATACGTTGAAACCCCTATTATGTCCTATGCGGTAAAATATGCCTCTGCCTTTTATGGACCATTTCGTGAGGCAGCAGGCTCAGCACCGGCCTTTGGAGACAGAAAAAGTTATCAAATGGATTTTCATAATAAAAAGGAAGCAAGAAAGGAAGCTTTATTGGATGTCGAAGAAGGTTCCGATATTATTATGGTAAAGCCGGCACTTTCTTATCTTGATATCATACATGAAATTGCAAATACGGTTGATACACCAATTGCTGCCTATAGTGTAAGTGGTGAATATTCCATGGTCAAAGCAGCAGCCCAAATGGGATATATTGATGAAGCAGCAATTGTAGGTGAAATGGCAGTCAGTACATTTCGTGCCGGTGCCAATGTTTATATTACTTACTTTGCAAAAGAGCTTGCACAATACATTAATGAGGGGAGAATTGGATAATGACAAAATCAGAACAGCTTTTTGAAGAAGCACGAAAAGTGATTCCGGGGGGCGTAAACAGTCCTGTTAGAGCATATGGTTCAGTTGGGATGGCTCCAAGATTTATAAGCAAAGCAGAGGGTGCTTATATCACGGATGTAGACGGAAATGAATATATTGATTTTATTGGTTCGTGGGGTCCTATGATTCTTGGAAGCGCTCATAAAGAGGTCTATAAAAATGTGCTGGATGCTTGCCAATATGGCTTAAGCTTTGGAGCTGCAACTGAAATAGAAGTAAAAATGGCAAAACTAATCTGTGAATTAGTTCCATCCATAGAAATGATTCGTATGGTTAATTCTGGGACAGAAGCAGTTATGAGTGCAATACGAGTGGCACGAGGCTTTACAGGGAAAAATAAAATAATTAAATTTGAGGGCTGCTATCACGGACATAGCGATGCCATGCTAGTGAAAGCAGGATCTGGTGTGATGACAGCAGGAATTCCAGACAGCGCAGGAGTCCCAAGCGGTTGCGCAGAGGATACGTTGAGCGCAGTTTACAATGATTTTAACAGCGTAGAAGAGTTGTTTCATCAATGGGGAAATGAAATTGCTGCTGTTATTATAGAGCCTGTTGCAGCAAATATGGGAGTTGTCCTGCCGGAAAAAGATTTCTTGAATAAACTTAGAAAAATATGTGATGATAATCAGTCCCTGCTTATTCTTGATGAAGTTATTACAGGCTTTCGGCTTGGAATTGATGGTGCACAAGGCTACTTTGGCATTAAACCGGATATTACCACGTTCGGTAAAATTATTGGCGGGGGTATGCCAGTTGGAGCATATGGCGGTAGAAGAGAAATTATGGAACTGGTATCACCCTCAGGAGGAGTTTATCAAGCAGGAACATTAAGCGGCAATCCGGTTGCAATGGCTGCAGGTTACACACAGCTAATGATATTAAAGAATAATCCTGATTTTTATACAAGGTTGAACCAGACCTCCAAACAGCTTTTTGAAGGAATGAAACAGATAATTGAAGAGTATCATGTGCCGGCAACGCTTAATTATTTGGGTTCCTTAGGTTGTATTTTCTTTACCCAAAACCAGGTTAAGGATTATACATCAGCAAAGACATCCGATACAAAAGCGTTCGGCAAATACTTTAAATATATGATAAATCATGGTATCTATATCGCACCGTCACAATTTGAAGCAATGTTTGTATCGGGAGCAATGGGGGAGAAAGAAATTAATCAGACACTTGTTGTTATGAAAAAATATTTCGAGGGCTTATAGATGCCAAAAATTAAGATTACAATTATTGAGAGCCGTTGCAGAGGTGGATATTGTAAAACAAATGACGTATTTATAGTAGAGGATTTATGTCCGCCATTATGTCATGAACTTTGGCATTCAATGTATCCTTTTGTATACGCATTGCAAAATGGGGCCAATTTGGATTATGGTAATAAAAAAAGACCAATGTTTGACATGAAGTGTCCGGATGAAGGCAGAGTGGTAATTCATGCAGAAAGAATAGAAGAACAGTCATGAAATGATGAATTACCTGCGTATACTTATATATAAATAAAAAAGAAGAGGGTATTTCATGGAGCTTAAAATGATAGATTTTAAGTATACGCCGGATATTACTGTAATTAATGAGGAAACCTTTCATGTACATATGAAGCTTTATCAAGGCTATATTAATAAAATAAATGAGATTGACCAATTATTACAGCAAGGTAGTGACTACGAACAGGCAAATGCTACTTACAGCAAATATCGTGGTATAAAAAGAGGAGAAACCTTTGCACTGGACGGGGTGATTCTTCATGAACTTTATTTCCAAAATATAGGGAATGCTTTGCCTAACGAAACAACAATGAAATATTTGATGAAAGATTTTGGAAGTTTTCAGGATTGGGAAAAGCATTTTAAGGCAACTGCAAAGGCAAGCCGTGGTTGGGCTGTTTTAGTATTTGACTGGCGATCTTACCGTTTTAGAAATATCAGTCTGGATGCGCATGACGTCGGAAATATCTCTCTTTCAACTCCGATATTAGTATTGGATGTGTATGAGCATGCCTATTTTATGCAATATGAAAACAATAAAGATGAATACATTAACAATTTTATGAAAAATATCAATTGGAATATTGTCAGTAAGCGTATTATGAGAAATGTACTGGGAGAATAAATTCAACTAAACTTTCATCAGTGATTGATACATGTTTTGAGAACATTTAACCAAATATTACCCTAATATGAAGTCGATTTAGTTGACTATTTGATAAAGGAATTGATGAGGGTGTCCCAAAATGATATACTCCCATTTAGGTTCATTTAGGTAGACAAGTGAAGTAATAATAACTTGTCATTTAGTAGGGAGCATATCAAAAGTTATGAAATAACTTGAGGGATACTCTTTTTTTATTTCATAGAAAGACCTTGCTATGGTAACGTAAAAAGTTTGATTCCTATGAAATAAAAACACAATGCGCACGAATGCAAGTGGAAAATGCCACTGTGTGACTGCATTCGGCGCTGGAAAGCGGTCAAGTCCCTCATGAGTAAGGGATTAAAAGCTGATGCGGACTTGTCCACTTTTTTATTTTATAGGAAAGACCTTGGTATTTTATTCGTAAGCACATATTATCCAGCCATCATAAATGGCAGGTGTTAATTTATAGTTGCGTACCCCAAAAGCATAGTAGGCTGTTTCTGGCACTTGTCCTATGTAGATAGAAGTGCCTTGATTATTTTGCATTGTGCAAAATAAATTGAGAACTTTCACAAATTCTCCATTTTCATCTCGCCTATAAACAATCATATCAATAGGGGAATACTGGTAAGCATTTATCTGAAAGGAAATGCGCGCTCCTTTTGGTATTAAATAACCGGTATTATTCGTACCACTCCAGACTGCTATTTCAGCATTGTTTATTGTACGTGCATCTAATTCTAAAACATCAGTAAAGAATTGGGTGCTGGTTTCCTGTGCATTTGCATAGGTAACTGCCAAAGGGGAAAGAAACGTAAACACAACAAGTAATGTCGCAAAGTAAATTTTAAGGGTTTTCATATTTTAACCACCTCTCTATTTTGATAGACATATTATAGCTTAATTCTAGTGACACATCAACTTAAATTGATCTTGCTTTTTCATCATAAAGATACAATATAAAATATTATTAGTGTAAATAATATTAAACTTGATTATTGATTGCTAATATATTATAATATAACAAATAATCAGACAAATAATGCGGCTTAATTTAATGCATCTTTAAGTTACATGAAGTCCATAGGTGCAATTGAATTATGATTAGATAAGGGGGGAATAGATAGTATTCAATTTTTATTGTATCAATGCACTATATTTATGAGGGATAATATAATGTATCTAAGCGCCGGTTTTAAAAGATTAAATGTGCGCTAAAATACGAATTAGTAAGGGGGATAATCATTAATGAAAAAAATATTTACATGTCTTTTCAGTGCGGTAATTTTAGTCAGTCTTTGCCTTTGCGGTAATCAGATTAAATCAGAGGCAGCAAAAGAGGCAATATTGCCAAGTCAATCTGCTAACTCAAGCAATGGATTCTATGTGAGTGGTACAAAGTTATATGATGCAACAGGTAAGGAATTTGTTCTTCGCGGTATTAATCATGCCCACACTTGGTATAAGGGTTATCTAGATACTACGCTTACAGCAATAGCCAATACGGGTTCTAACAGTGTAAGAATTGTACTTTCAAATGGTCAGCAATGGAACAAGGATGATTTAAATTCAATCAAAAGCATTATTAATAAATGCCGTGAAAAAAAACTGATAACAATTTTAGAAGTGCATGATGCAACTGGAAAATATGATCTTGAGTCACTTCAAAAGGCAGCAGACTATTGGATTGAAATGAAAAGTGCATTGATTGGTAATGAAGCATATGTTATCTTGAATATCGCAAACGAATGGTATGGCGGATGGGACACAGCTACCTGGAAAGAAGGGTATTTGAATATAATACCAAAGCTTCGTGACGCAGGAATTAAAAACACATTAATGGTTGATAGTGCAGGCTGGGGACAATACGCAAAGAGTATTGAACAATATGGTCAAGAGATATTAAATAGTGATTCTTTAAGAAACACGATGTTTTCCATTCATATGTATGGCACAGCAGGCAAGGATGCGGCTACGATAAAGGCAAATATAGACAACGTAACAAACAAAAATCTCTGCGTAGTAATCGGAGAGTTCGGACAATATCATTCAGATGGCGATGTAGACGAGGATTATATTATGTCATATTGTACGCAGAAAAATATTGGCTATATGGGCTGGTCTTGGAAAGGCAACAGTGGTGGTGTTGAGTATTTGGATATTGCAAATCAGTGGGATGGCAGTCAACTTTCTTCAGATTGGGGAGAAAAACTGATAAACGGAACAAATGGAATTAGGAAAACTTCCAAAATATGCTCTGTTTTTGGAAACTAAATAAAAAATATGCAAAGAGAAAGTCAAAGGAGAAATTGGCTTTCTCTTTTTTGTTACATCAGTAAAACAAGCTTTGAAATTTTGTGTATAAAAATCGACTTTATTTATATGCAAACAAGAAAGGGCTTTACACTTTCTTGACAAAAAGTAAGAATATGATAGAATGAAAAGTGTTAAATTATTATGTAGGAAAGAAGGAAAGATATGTATATTAGCATAAATAGAAAAAAAATGATATCTTGGTTTATCTGCATTTTTCTTATCATGGTGTTATCTCTTTCTTACTTGTTTATTGTAACTCATAAAAAGCATCAATGTACAGGTGATAAATGTCCCATCTGTGAACAACTTCAATTAGCAGAGCATATTATTGCTCAAATAAAAACAGCAGTTTTACCTGCAATCATTTTACTTGTGTCGAATATCTTTGTGTATGAAAGTAAAAAAAATGTACACATCTTTCACGAAAGTGATACCCTGATTAAAAGAAAAGTGCGTCTGAACGATTGAATCCTCTATTATTGTGTAACTAATTAAATAAAAACACAAAATCAAAAGGTATTAAATAGTTTTAAGTTTATAAGAAGTGAAACGATAGATCGCTTCGCCTTGTTTTGTGTACACAATTAAAGTATGGAGGATTAAAATGAAACGAAAAACATTATTAATAATTGCTGCTTTACTTTTGGCAGCTTTAGTTGGCTGCGGTCAAAAAACGAATCAAGCGACAGAAGATGTGGCAGAAACATCTAAGGAGCTTACAACCAGCACAGAAGAAAATGCAAAGCTAAATGTAGTTGCCACCCTATTTCCTTATTACGACTTTGTCAGAGAAATAGCTCAGGATAAGGTGAATTTGACAATGTTGGTACCTGCCGGAATGGATACACATTCCTTCGAGCCAACTCCTGCAGATATGATTGAAGTTAACAATGCAGATGTTTTTATTTATAATGGTGGTGAAATGGAAAGCTGGGTAACGAAAGTATTGTCATCCACAGAAAATAAGAAACAAATATCAGCCTGCATGATGGATTACGTAGAGACTGTCATCGAAGAAGAGACGGAAGGTATGGAGCCAGAAGAGGCTGCGGATGAGGAAGAACAGTCAGAGGAAGAACCAGAGTATGATGAACACATTTGGACCTCTCCGGTTAATGCGCAGAAAATAGTTATTGAAATTTGTAATGTCTTAAAAGAGGCAGATCCAAACAACGCAGATTATTATCAAATGAATGCAGATAACTATGTGAAAGAGCTTGAAGAGTTGGATTCCGAATTTAAGGAAGTGGTGGAAAACTCTAAATATAAAATTATGATTTTTGGAGATAAATTTCCGCTGCGCTACTTTGTTGATCAGTATGGTTTATCCTACCGTGCCGCTTTTAACGGATGCAGCAGTGAAACCGAGCCAAGTGCAGATACGGTAGCGTATTTAATTGACAAGGTAAAACAAGAGCAGCTTCCGGCAGTTTATCATATTGAGTTAAGCAGCGGTAAAATTGCTGAGACAATCAGTGAGGCAACAGGAGCAAAAGTGCTTGAATTTAATTCCTGCCATAATGTATCGCAGGAAGATTTTAACAACAAAGTCACCTATTTGCAATTAATGCATCAGAATGTAGAGGCACTTAAGGAAGGATTAAATGAATGACAGAAAATCGTATAAGCAATGATAAAATATTACTTTCCTGCCAAAGTGCATGTATTGGATATGATAATAAAATAGTAGTTAAAGATCTGGCAATTGATATTTGGGAACGTGATTATATTGCTGTAATTGGTGAAAATGGCTCCGGTAAAAGTACATTAGTGAAAACCTTGTTAGGACTGCAAAAAACCATATCTGGTAAAATTATAATGCATGAGGAAGTAAAAAATAATGGAATTGGTTACTTACCGCAACAAACGCAGGTACAAAGGGATTTTCCGGCCAGTGTATATGAAATTGTGATTTCGGGCTTTTTAAATTCGAGTAAAAGAACCCCTTTTTATTCAACTGGTCAGAAAAAAGCAGCATATAAAAATATGGAACTTTTAAATATTGAAAGGCTAAAGAAACGTTGCTATCGAGAGTTGTCAGGTGGACAACAACAAAGAGTATTACTGGCTCGTGCCTTGTGTGCGGCACATAAGTTATTAGTGCTTGATGAACCAGTTACAGGTCTTGATCCAGATGCTACGGTTGAATTATATGAGAATCTAAGAATGTTGAACCAAGAGCTTAATATGACTATAATCATGGTATCACACGATATTCGAAATGTACTCATATATGCAGATACCGTTCTTCAGCTTAAGCAGAGCAATTGGTTTTATGGTACGACAAAGCAATTTTTAAATACTGACTATGGTCGAAAATATTTTGGAGGTAATGAAACATGCAATTAATATTCGAAATGTTTACTTATCCCTTTATTTTAAGAGCATTTGAGGTTGGTATTATGGTGTCCCTATGTGCCGCATTACTGGGAGTTAGCCTTGTATTAAAACGTTATTCGATGATAGGGGATGGATTATCCCATGTTTCCTACGGCGCACTTTCTATAGCGATGGCATTTGGCTTAGCGCCCCTTAAAGTATCAATTCCAATTGTGGTAATTGCCGCATTTTGTCTGCTTCGTATTACACAGGAAGGAAAAATTAAAAGTGATGCCGCGATTGCAGTACTTTCCGCTGCATCATTGGCGATTGGAGTAATTATAACTGCGCTGACAACCGGAATGAATACTGATGTATGCAGCTATATGTTTGGCAGTATTTTAGCAATGAGTGAAAGTGATGTGCAGTTGAGTGTTGTATTATCAATTGTGGTACTCATTATGTTTGTCTTTTGCTATCATAAGATTTTCGCTGTAACATTTGATGAAAATTTTGCCAAGGCAATTGGAGTAAAGACATCTTTTTACAATTCACTGATTGCAGTATTAACTGCAATCACAATTGTACTAGGAATGAGAATGATGGGAGCCATGCTCATATCAAGTCTTATTATCTTTCCGGCACTTTCATCAATGAGAATAATAAAGAATTTTTTGGGCGTCGTCATTTGCTCGGGATTTCTCTCGGTTCTATGCTTTTGCATTGGAATTGTTATCTCATATCGATATTCAACACCGACAGGTGCAAGTGTTGTTATCGTTAATTTAGGTGTATTTTTAGGTTTCTGCCTGCTTGCGAAGCGAAAAGATAAAATAATAAAAGAATAGGGGGAATGTAAAATTGAAGAGGTTTTTAAGAATCGGTTTTATAGTGGTAATGATTATTTCCATGAATGCGTGTTCCAGACAAGATAGTGCTACATCCAATAGCAAGATGACGCAGGCACAAAGCAGTGAAGAGTCTGTGTCAGATGACTCTTCTGATAAAAGTATGGCAGAGGTGTTACAGACTTTTGATCAAACAGAAACAAATGGTACAAATACCCAATCGCAATACAATCAAATTGATACAACACAAAGTAATACACCTCCACATTCATCATTAAACTATAATTGTGACATAGAAAAGGATCGGGAAACTTTCGATGATAAAAATATTGATATTGTAGTAGGAGATAATTATTATTCCACACAAATTAATGATTGGTACATGAATTTTGACCAGTATGAAGGAAAGACGGTTGAAATAGAAGGCTACTACATCGCAGATTATCTGCCGTACTTATTTGTAGGAAGATATGGTCCTACATGCCCTTATTGTCAGGGTGCATATGTTTGCTTTGAGTTTTATACGAAACAAGATTTAACGCAGTTGATATCAGGTCAGGATTGGATTAAGGTAAAAGGAATTCTAAGAAAGGATACTGATGAGAGCGGAGAATTTTATTATATTGAAGCAATATCTATTGAAAAAATGGATGAAGCAGGTCTTGATACAATTACAAATTAAGCTTAATAATCACTATCTTTTATAGTAAGCAAAAAATATAAAATAACAAGGCATTGGTTGATTGAAGAATGATGAACCAATGCCTTTGATCTTTAAGAGAATGATTTTAATACTTTGCCTGCATCTACGTTGTTTTGTATAAAAAATAGCTGACTAAATGTTATAATAAAAACTTTTTAATTACCTCCGATATTCCGTGATTATTATTATTGTGCTCGGTAATATAATCTGCATATTCTTTTATTCCATTTGTGGCATTAGCCATAGCGATACCGATGCCTGCAGACTGAATCATGGAAATATCGTTTTCTTCATCTCCTACAGCAATAGAATTTTCTATTGGTATGTTAAGATAATTGCATAAATAATTTACAGCATTACCTTTTGTCGCCTTTAGTGAGCCAAATTCCAAAAAAAATGGATTGGAAAAGCTACAATTTATCTTTCCGTGACACCAGTCGCTTAGTTCATCTTTTATTTTATTAAGCTTGTTTTGCTCTGTAAAATCAATCATGATTACCTTAACAGGTTCGTTAACTAAATCTGTATGTATATTCTCTACAAGTTCATATGGAACTATAATACGGTTGCAATATTTTTCTAATTCATTCGTTAATTTTTCTGAAATAACAGAATCATCCGAATAAGTATGACAATGAATTTTATTTTCTTTTGCCACATCAAATATATAATTTACATATTCTAGTGGAAGCGTGGTCTTAAAGATTGCTTTCTTTTGAAAGGTATCATAAATAAGACCACCATTATAAGTAATTGCATAGCAACCTTCATAATTCAGTCCTAAGTCTTCAACTAAGTGTACAGCACTTGGAAGAGGACGGCCGGTAGCAATTACCACCTTGTGATTTCTTTCAAGTGCTTTTTTGATAGCCAATCTATTTTCATATGAGATTTGCCGTTCGCTATTTAATAAGGTACCATCTAAATCAGTGAAAAGAATTTTAGTTTCGCTCATTATTTTCTCCTTGACTGTAATTTCTTAATATTTAGTTATTATACTATGTAAAATCTGTTTGAACAAGTTTTAAAACATTCCTAGAGAGTATCAGATACAATGCGTTATTACTTAGTCCGAATATTGTAATGGAAATTTAATGATTTATACAAATTATTATGATAATATTACAATATATGGCTTGCATTCATGAAATCAATATTAATAATTAGTGAAAGGAAGAAAAGCAAATGTCAAATATTAATATTCTAGTAGTAGATGATGAAAAAGAAATTGCAGATTTGGTTGAAATATATTTAGTAAGTGACGGTTACAAGGTTTATAAGGCATACAACGCACAGGAGGGTTTTAAAATATTAGGGGAGCAAAAGATTGAGCTGGTGTTACTAGATATTATGATGCCTGGAATGGATGGACTTGAAATGTGCCGAAAGATTAGAGAAAATAATAATATACCGATTATAATGCTAAGCGCAAAGTCTACGGATTTGGATAAAATACTGGGCTTAGGAACTGGTGCAGATGATTATGTGGTGAAACCCTTTAATCCACTTGAGCTTACAGCAAGAGTTAAATCACAGCTAAGAAGGTATACACAGCTAAATCCCGGAAAACCGGTTGAAGAAATAGAAAGTGATATACAAATTCATGGTCTGCAAATTAATAAGGAAAATCATATGGTAACAGTATTTGGTGAGGAGGTAAAACTGACACCCATTGAATTTGATATTTTGTATTTACTGGCATCGAATCCGGGCAGAGTATTTAGTACAGATGAGATATTTGAAAGAGTGTGGAATGAGAAAGTGTATGAAGCAAACAATACGGTTATGGTTCATATTAGAAGGCTAAGAGGTAAGATACACGAAGATTCCAGAAATAAAAAAATTATAACAACCGTTTGGGGGGTAGGTTATAAAATTGAAAAGTAATTTCTTTAATTCCTTTCGAAAAAAAATAATTATATATACACTGGTAAGCACTACGATCACTATAGCTGTAGAACTATTTTTAATTATAGATTTGCATATGCTGATTGAATTTTTAAGAACTCACGGATATAGAAGTTATGTGATTGGAAGAGATGGAATCGATCCAAAGATAAAAGTTGTTATTTTGCTATTTTGCGGTCTTTTGGTGTTCTTAACAAGTTTTTTTATTATGATTGGTGATTTGTTGCAATATGTAAAAGAGATTTCGAACAGCATTCAGGAGATAGCAGAAGGGAATCTTGGTATTTTAATTGATGTAAAAGATGATGATGAATTTTCCCAATTAGCAGATAATATAAACAAAATGACAGAAGAGATATTGGTCATTATGGACAGAGAGAGGGAGACTGAAAGAAGTAAAAACGAACTGATAACAAGTGTAGCGCATGATTTGAGAACTCCTTTAACTTCAATAACAGGATATTTAGAGTTAATTAGAAGTAATCGTACACTTAATGATGAAACGCGGGATAAGTACCTTGAGATTGTTTACAATAAATCAAAACGTTTAGAACATTTAATTTATGATTTATTTGATTTTACCAAATTAAATCATGGTAGAATAAATCTAAAACCTGGAACAATTAATATTGTAAAATTATTAGAGCAGCTATTGGATGAATTTTATCCAAGTTTTCAAAGCAATCATCTTGAATATGAGTATCAAACGAGTAAAAAGGATATTTGTATCGAAGCGGATGGAGATTTGATTGCGCGGCTTTTTGATAATTTAATTAATAATGCAATCAAGTACGGTGCAGATGGTAAATTAATTAAGGTATGTATTAGCGAGGTACCGGGGATGGTAAAAATTGATGTGATTAATTATGGTAAAGTGATACCAAATCAAGAGTTAAACAATATATTTAAAAAGTTCTATCGGGTAGAACAGTCTCGCTCCGAAAATACAGGTGGTACAGGATTAGGTCTGGCGATTGCAAAGAATGTTGTTGATATGCATAATGGTACGATAGAAGTAACAAGCAGTTTGAAAGGAACCTCTTTTACAGTATGTCTGCCATATAGCTTAAGCGAATGTAAAGACAAATTTATGATAGATAATAAAGGTGAAACAGTGGGGAACAATAAATGATAAATAAGAATAAGGCAATAAGAACAGCAAAAACATTCAAAAAATTAATTCGATTAATTTTTTGCTGCATCCTGCTTAGCTGTATTGGGACACATCCTGTAAAGGCAGCAGCCTCAAACGAGTTATCCGCTGAAATCTCTTATGGCTATAACCTCATTACAAAGACAGATACCAATTCACCACTTACGATATCTGTGACTAACCAAGGGAGCGAATTTAACGGAACAGTACAAGTGATTTTATCGGCGGTAACCACTACAAATTCTGCTACACAAGCAATTATGCTGAATGGTTACAAAGAGAAGAACTATATGTATGAAAAGACGGCTCACATTGCTGCAGACGCTACTACAGATGTATCCTTAATCATACCACTAAAATATCGGAGTAATCAGCTAAGGATTATGATCTACGATGAGTATGGCAATGAATTATTTAACGGCATAAAGGTAATTGAGTCAGAGGATTATTCTTATTATGTTTATGCTGCGGTTTTTACGGATTCTCCTTCGGTTTTGAACTATTTTGAAAATACGGCAATTTATCAATATAATGACTATACTTTTAAATCAATTATCATCAGTCAAGAGGATATACCTCAAGAAAATTATGCTTTGGATCTTTTTGATATAATAATAGCAAATCAAAATCAGCTAGACAGTCTTACTAAGGAGCAGAGCAAAGTCATTGATAATTGGGTTAAAAATGGAGGCTTTTTAGTTTTGGTTAATGACGCCAATGAAAGCATCTCATGGGAGACAGTGATACCAGATGAAGAAATAAGAAAATTAAACTATTCCTATCGCTCGTATACCGATTGGGCGATTACTTATGCACTTAGTAGTGTATTTATGAACAATTTACCTGATTTTACGATATTTATTATTGCACTCATTATTTATTCGATTATCATGGGTCCATTATTATATCTTTTATTAAAGAAGTTAAATAAAAGAAAATTTTTCTGGTTATGTGAAATAACTGCTTCTGTTTTATTTACATTTTTGATAATAATATTAGGAAACAGTACAAGGTTGAAAGCTCCTTTCTTAAATTACTTTAAAATTGTAACCTATAATGAAAAGACGATCGATGACAGTGTTTACTTTAATATAAGAGCTCCCTTTAACAATGAATATAAGCTGTATGTAGACAAAGAATATTCTTTTAAACCAATATTTGATACTGTCTATTACGATGATCGAAATAAAAAATTTAATTTAAATGATTATAATGTTGGTATCTCATATGGTGAACAGGAAAATACAATAACGATTAAAAACGATGTTGCTTTTACAAAAGAAAATTTTATAGCTGAAAAATCAGAGGAAGCAAATAGTAGTGATTATATTAGTGTGAATATGAATTTGTTTGGAGACAAGGTAAGCGGATTTGTGACCAATTATATGGACTATTCAATTGAGAATGCTGCGATTTTAGTATATAACAAGGTGATTTTTCTTGATACAATACCTGCTGGTTCCACGATCAATTTAGATGATATGAAAATATATACGTATAATCCAAAATTTAAATATGGGCTTACCAATGCAATTGCTAATCTTAAGACGACTGAAAAAGGATTAATCCAAGATGGCTATATGCTGCAAAATCAGAAAAAATCAATTCTTGATTTTTATCTTGAAAAAAAATTTGGATACTATACAGATAAAGCCTATCTAATTGGTTTCGCAAAGGATATGAATCAATTAGATTTACAATTGGATTCTGCTTATGATGCATACGGGATGACCTTGATAGAGGTACCGGTTGATGTGGACTATACTTGTGATAATCTTGAGTATACAACCTACGTTCCAATTAAAAATGAGGAATATAGTTCATCAGGAGATGTTATGTATACGGATGAAATGATTTTAACATATAATCTGGGGCAAAATCTGAAAGACATTAATTTGTATTTTAATGATTTAAGTTATTTTGATGATAAATATTATAAAACTTTTTCTGGTCATATATATTTTTATAATCGTGTTACAACATTATATGATCCCATTGATTTATCCCAAAAGAATATTTTCTCTCATGAACTTAAGCCATATTTAAATGATCAGAATGAAATTGTAGTAAAATATGTTGAACATTTCGACGAAGAAGAAAAGCAGGCATTACTACCTTCATTATCAACAATAGGGAGGGTAAATGATGTTGAAAATTGAGAATCTGTCAAAGTCATACGGAAACTTTAAAGCAGTTGAAAATTTTAATCTAACAGTTAAGGAGGGCGAGATTTATGGCTTTGTAGGACCTAATGGAGCAGGAAAGACAACTATAATGAAAATAATGTCAGGACTTTTACCTGCGGATTCAGGTATAATTACTGTAGCGGATGAAAATATACTCCATAATATTAAGAAGTTAAAGCAGACAATTGGATATATGCCAGATTTTTTTGGAGTATATGACAATTTAACCGTAATTGAATATTTACTGTTTTACAGCTCAGCATACGGCATTCCAGAGGATGTTGCATTAAATCGTGCAAGTGAATTACTAGAGCTTGTAGATTTGAAAGATAAAATTAACGAATATGTAGATGGACTATCGCGCGGAATGAAGCAGCGCTTATGTCTGGCCAGAACATTGGTTCATAATCCTGATATATTAATACTGGATGAGCCGGCTTCGGGACTTGATCCATTGACACGTCATCAGTTAAGATATATTCTTAAGCACTTAAGTGGACAGGGTAAAACGATTATAATCAGCTCTCATATATTAACAGAGTTGGCTGAAATGTGCAGCAGCATTTGCATTATTGATAAAGGAAATGTCATAATGAGCGGTAACATCGAAGAAATACTTTTCCAGGTGGATTCTTCAAATCCTTTAATTATTAATGTATACGGCGAGGTCAATAAGGCAGTTCCTATTCTTCGGTCGAATAAATATGTCAGAACCATATCGGTTGACAATAATAATATTATGGTAACTTTTATTGGAAGAAAGGAAGATGAAGCTAATTTATTGAAGGAGCTTATCCTAAATGATGTATTAGTTGTATCGTTTAAACGAGAACAGAGCAATTTGGAATCTTTGTTTTTGAAAATTATGGAAAAAGGAAGTGAATTTGAATGAGATTGAATCCAGTTTTTGAAAAAGAGCTTCGCATGTTTGAGAGAAGTGTTAAGATATCATGGGTTATTTTCGTATATAATTTTATATTGGCATGTGTAGCTTTAATAATCTTTTACGAAATGTTGAATTCGTATCAATATACAGGTTCAATCGAATATGAGAATATGATTCAGATCTATATTGTTATGGCTTATATTCAATTTGCAATGCTTATTCTTATTATTCCGGGGTTGACGGCTGGAGCAATTTCAGGCGAGCGGGAACGTCAAACGTTAGATATATTGCTATCAACGCAGATGAAGCCTTGGCAAATTATAATAGGTAAATTGCAAAGTTCATTGAGTATTGTGCTTTTACTAACTATTACCAGTATGCCGATTGTTTCAGTAATTTTTATATTTGGCGGAATTAAATTGATAGATTTATCAATTCTCATTATTTTACTTGTTGTTGAGGCGGTGTTTATTGGTACAATTGGTCTGTTGTTTTCCTCTGCATTTAAGAAATCAACAACAGCAACAGTTTTAACCTATGCAGCATTGCTTTTTATCTTCTTGGGAAGTTATTTAATTGTGCAAAGCTCATATATCATTTCACAAGCCCAAAATGCAGGATTAGAAAATACTACTGTAGATATCAAAGGAGTAATTTATGTTTTATTGATTAATCCGATGATAACTTTTTCAGGATTGATTAGCAGACAAGCGGGAAATACAGATGAAATTTTAACTATATGCAACAAATTCGGAGACTATAATGATGATCTGATTGTAAAATACTGGGTTATTATTAGTATGTCAATTCAGCTTGCGCTATCCGTCTTGTTTGTGTTTATAGCACAAGCTAAAATTAATCCATTAAGAGAATGCAAATTGTTCAAGAAGCGAAGCAGGAATAAGAAGGTTTCCTCTGCCAATACCTAAATCAATATTTGGCTTGTTTTTTCCGTGGAAATCAGAACCGCCTGTTACTTTCAGATTATATTTCCTTGCCAATGCAAGCATATTAGCTTCATCCTGATTTTTATTCAAAGAATAGATTGCTTCAATCCCCATTAATCCTGAATTTTTCAAAAGATGTACCATCTCTTCTAGTTGTTTATTATTAAAATGGTACAATAGTGGATGAGCGAGTACTGGTACACCATTTGCCTTTAATATAATGTCAATAGCTTCAAAGGGGGAACACTTGTACTTTGGAACATAGCACGAACAGCCAACATCTAAATACGAATCAAAAGCTTCTTTCATAGAAGAAAGATAGCCATGATCTAATAAATATCTGGCAAAGTGTGCTCTGGTAATAACAGTGTCTCCAAATTTTTCATACATTTTTTTGATGGAAATGTCAAAGCCTTCCTTTTGAAGTAAATAACACATTTGATCATTTCTTTTGGCTCTGATGGCATTAAGATCTTTTAGCTTACTTAAAAAAGAATCGTTAGTGTAATCAATAAACAGACCAAGTATATGTACATCTTGGTTATTATAATCTGTTGATAATTCAACACCTGGTATCACTTTTATATTGTACTGGGTAGCTGCGTGTATTGCTTCATTAACACCTGCTACTGTATCATGATCGGTTAGTGCAAATGCACTTAAATGCTTCTTTGAAGCATACTCAACTAATTGAGTGGGAGAATATGTTCCATCTGATGCATTAGAGTGAACATGCAAATCTATAGTGTTCATAAATAAGATTCCTTTCAGTTTTTTTACTATACAAATTTATTATAACATGATTAAATACAAAAAACTTTATATAAAATGTTAGAAGAATAACAAAAGATTGACATTAATTTGTCAGTTATATATAATTGAATATATGTTTAAATAGGAGGTTAGTTCGTGGAAGAGAAAGAAATTTCAAAAGCGGTTATTAAAAGACTGCCTAGATATTATAGATATTTGGGTGAATTACTAGAAAGCGGTGTTGAGAGAATCTCCTCAAATGAATTAAGTACAAAGATGAAAGTAACGGCATCTCAGATAAGACAGGATTTGAATAATTTTGGCGGATTCGGTCAGCAAGGCTATGGTTACAATGTAAAGCATCTTTATACAGAAATTGGTAAAATTTTAGGACTTGATCAAAATCATAATGTGATAATTATTGGTGCTGGCAATTTAGGTCAGGCAATTGCTAATTATGGAGCATTCGAGAAGAGAGGATTTATCATTAATGGGATTTTTGATGTTAATCCAAGATTACAAGGTGTTACCGTAAGAGGGATTGAGATTAGAATGATTGATGAACTGGAGCAATTTATTAAAGAAAATAATGTTCAGATCGCAGCATTAACCATTCCAAAGTCAAAGGCTGCTGAGATGGCAGATTTATTAATTGAGTATGGAGTAAAAGCAATTTGGAATTTTGCCCACACAGATTTAAATCTACCTGAAGAGGTTTTAGTTGAAAATGTACATTTGTCAGAGAGCTTAATGAGACTATCATATAATATAACACGATATGAGAAAGAACATTTTAAAGACTAAAATAATGATCAGCGCAAAGGAGAAAGCGGGGAGATACTGAGTGAAAGAGAAGAATTTAGATAAATTTGAAAGAGCGTTAGAAGGAAAAAAGGTACCTATTGTTACTTTGGACAATAAATGGTATCTGTTATTTGATAATAATTTGAAGACTTTCACGATGAATAGTTTAGAAAAAAAATTAAACAAGCTTTTGGGAAGACAGGGACAGTTATATAATGATCTAAAGGAAATGGAAGCTGCGAAGAAGACCTTAATGGATAAAATACTTGAGAACATGAATCCAAACGAGGATGAAGTATATGGCAATGTGAAGAATAAGAAGCTGGATGCAAGCCAAAAATTAATTAGGGATTTAAACAGCAAAATGATAGACAGTGAAAAAGAGTTGGAAGAATTGCCAAATACGATTGATACAGTTAATAAAATGTTGCTCATTGAAGGTATGCGTATTTGTTATAATACAATGAAGGATAATAAACTCAAGTTAACTGAAATTGACGAATGGATAGAAAAAGTTCGTATGCAGCTTAAGGAAAACGTAATAAGAAAACAAGAGATACAAGATGAGTCAAATCTAATGTATTCTTATATGCATGATATTTTAGGCTTTGAAATTGTAGATCTATTTGATATGTATAATGAGGCGTTACCGGAAGAATGATAGTAAGAATAGGAATAAATATAATTAAAAAACAACGCATTAATAAAGCCTGGTAAAAGAGGCTTTCTTTTTGCGTTGTTTTTATAAAATTGTAGGAGGTAAATGCAATGGAATATTTATTAACAAGTGATCAAATGAAGTTGTTAGATAACAATACGATTGACAAGATTGGTATTGCATCATCGGTTTTAATGGAAAAAGCGGCACTTAGTGTAGTGTCTGCAATTGATGAAGAATGCGCAAATGCCAAAAATATTCTGGTTGTCAGCGGAATTGGAAATAACGGTGGAGATGGAATCGCAATAGGAAGAATACTTCATTTACAGGGTAGACAGGTTCGGATCGTAGTTATAGGAGATAGGCAGCATTCTTCTCCTGAGACTAAGAAACAGATTGAGATTGCTGAAAAATATAATATTAAAATCTATAACACCTTTGACAAAAATGAATATAATGTAATAGTAGATAGTGTGTTTGGAATTGGTTTAACTCGTAGCGTAGAAGGTCAATACAAAAAGGCAATTCATTTTATTAATCAAGCGAAAGGTTTTAAGATAGCAGTCGATATCCCATCCGGCATATCTGCTGATACTGGTAAGATAATGGGGTGTGCAGTGAAAGCAGATTTAACTGTTGCGATTGCATATAAGAAATTAGGGCATGTCTTTTATCCGGGTGCACAATATTGTAATAGGATTAAAGTAGCAGATATAGGAGTTTATGGTGCCGATGAAATATGCTTTAATTTTTCTTATAATAAGAAAGATTTAGATAAACTACCGCAAAGATCAAATGATTCCAATAAAGGTACATTTGGAAAAGCACTTATTATTGCAGGAAGTAATAATATGTCAGGAGCGGCTTATTTAGCTTCATTAGCTGCTTATAAAATGGGATGTGGACTTGTAAGAATATTTACGCCACTCGAAAATCGGGAAATCTTACAGACTTTGATACCCGAGGCAGTTTTGACCACATATGATACAAAGCAGTTTAGTCATAAAAGCTTAGAAGATGCCATAGCATGGGCAGACGTAATTAACATAGGCCCGGGACTTGGCATGAGTGATATAGCAAAGCAGATTCTTGAAACAGTCCTAAAAAAACACAAATGTCCATTAGTAATTGATGCAGATGGTATAAATTTACTGGCAAAATATGAACAGTTACTAACCAAAAATCAAAAGAATATTATAATTACACCTCATATGAAAGAAATGTCAAGATTATCCAAGCGTAATATTAATGATATAAAAAATAATTTAATTGAAAATGCAACTGAAATGGCAAAAAAGTATAAGCTGATTTGTGTCTTAAAAGATTCAAGAACAATAGTTGCAGATTACAATAAAAAGGTATATATTAATCAGAGTGGAAATAATGGAATGGCAAAGGCAGGTTCTGGTGATGTTCTATCTGGGATTATAACTGGACTGTTGGCACAAAAAATGAAGCCTTTTGAAAGTGCCGCTCTAGGGGTATATATACATGGAGTTTCAGGTGATGAGGCATCTAATCTAAATGGATGCTATAGTACACTTGCAAGAGATATTGCAATGAATATTACAAGAGCTTTACACTAGTGTAAGGGCAGAGCCTTTATATCTACCAGAATAGGTGTATCATAAGACACGATTGGAGGTAATTATGGAGAAGTATAAAAGAGTATATGCAACTGTGAATCTGGATGCAATCGCATTTAATATACAACAAATGAAAGCAAATATAGATTCTGATACGCAGATTATTGCAGTGATTAAAGCAGATGGATATGGTCATGGAGCGGTACAGATTGCACATTTAATAGAAGAATATGATTATATTTGGGGTTTTGCTGTAGCTACAGCAGAGGAAGCTTTCATATTACGTAATCATAAGATAGCAAAACCAATTTTAATTTTAGGCTATGTGTTTCATGAGCATTACAAACAATTGATTCAAGAAGAGATACATCTTACTGTATTTACATTTGAGATGGCTAAAGAGCTTTCAGATATAGCAAAAGAGGTAAATAAAAAGGTTAAAGTTCATATTAAAATTGATACAGGTATGAGAAGAATTGGTTTTCAATGTAATTCTGACAGTCTTATGAAGATTAAAGATATAAGTAAATTATCAAATATTGAAATTGAGGCAGCATTCACACACTTTGCGAAGGCTGATGAAGCGGATAAAACTTCTGCAAATAGGCAACTTGATTTATATAAACAATTTGTAAGCGAAATAGAAGAAATGGGAGTGCCAATACCGATTAAGCATTGTTCAAACAGTGCAGGTATTATGGATATGAGGACTGCAAACATGGATGCTGTAAGGGCTGGTATTATTATTTATGGATTGTATCCGTCTAATGAGGTATCCACGGATAAGGTAATGCTTCGTCCGGCAATGGAATTAAAAAGTCATATTGTTCATATAAAAGAGATTCCTAAAGATTTTGGAATTAGTTATGGATGGACCTGGACAACAAATAAGACGACTAAGGTAGCAACCATACCGGTAGGATATGCAGATGGATATCCAAGAAGCCTTTCAAATCAAGGCTGGGTTTTGATTAAGGGACAAAAAGCTCCTATTCTAGGAAGAATTTGTATGGATCAATTTATGGTTGATGTTACAGAAATCGAAAATGTGCTGCCAAACGATGAAGTGACTTTGATAGGCAAAGATGGAGAATTATTGATAAGTGTGGAAGAAATAAGCGATATTTCAGGAAGATTTAATTATGAATTCGTTTGTGATATAGGAAAAAGAGTTCCAAGAGTTTTTTTGAAAAATAATAAAATCGTTGAAACAAAGGATTATTTTAACGAATAAAGTCGAAGAAAAATAATTACATTTTAGAATACGTCTGATGAATTGGTTAATAATAAAAGTAGATACATATACTACAATCATCGGAGTGTGAAAAAAGTGATTATTAAAAGAGGCGATATATTTTATGCAGACTTAAGGCCTGTAATAGGATCAGAACAAGGAGGAATAAGACCTGTACTGATAATTCAAAATGATGTGGGTAACAAGCATAGTCCCACTGTGATATGTGCAGCAATAACATCGAAAATGAATAAAGCAAAATTACCAACACATGTTGAAATAGACTCAAAAAAATATGCTATTGTTAAGGATTCTGTTATATTATTAGAACAATTAAGAACAATTGACAAAAAGAGACTTAAGGATAAAGTGTGCCACTTAGACAATGAAATACTGGAAAAAGTAGATAAAGCATTACTAATTAGTCTTGAGTTGAATACATAGAAAGGGATTTAAATTAAAGAATGACAAAGAACAGTCAGATTATTGGGATTATAGTTTTAGCTTTCTTGATATGTGTGGATGCATTATTATATGGTTTTGGATCGGCAATACAAGCAATAAACGAAAATACCGTAGAAAAAAGAGCAAAAGATGAAAAGGATAGACGATCTATTCTATTAAATCAAATGATTGATAACCCCGCGAATTTTATTAATACAATTCAAATTGTAATAAATCTGATTAGCATAATTTTTGGTGTTTTTATGACTAAACTATTTCAAAGACCAATATTAGCATTTATAATCATTTTCTATCTTGTACTTACATTAGGCATACAGATTCCCAAAAAGATTGGGAAAAAGTATTGTGAAAAATGGGCTTATAGTCTTGTATATTTTATAAATGCAATCATTATTTTATTGTTACCATTTACTGTAATAATTTCATACGGAACAAATTTAGTCTGTCGGATTTTTAGTATAACACCAAATGCCAATGAGGATGATGTGACAGAAGAAGAGATTATTTCCATGGTTCATGAAGTACATGAGCAGGGAGATCTTTTGGCCAGTGAGGCCGAAATGATTAATAATATTTTTGAGCTGGGTGATAAGGAAGCCAAAGATATCATGACTCATAGAAAAAATGTAGTTTCTGTCAATGGTAATGATACCGTGTCCGAAGCTTTAAAATATATGTTAAAGCAGAATTATTCAAGGTTTCCGGTATTTGAAGACGATTTGGATAATATTATAGGTCTGATTCATTTAAAGGATATATGCATAGCGTATTACGAGCATAAGGAATTAAGGGACAGACCAATTAAATTAATTAAAGGGATGTTAAGAGATGCAGTATTTATTCCTGAGACTAGAAATATTAATGTACTGTTTCAATCCATGCAGTTACAAAAAATACATATGGTTATCATAGCAGATGAATATGGACAAACTTCAGGGATTATTGCTATGGAAGATATTTTAGAAGAAATTGTAGGCAATATATTAGATGAGTACGATAAAGAGGATGCCATGGTAGTAAAGCAGTTGGATGGTTCATATTTGGTGGATGGCATGACCAATCTTGAAGATTTAGAAGAAATTCTTGAAATAGAGTTCGAAACAGATGACTGTGAAATCTTAAATGGATTTTTGATTACACAATTGGATAAAATACCTACAGAGGGCGAAAGCTTACTGGTGAATTATAAAAATTATACCTTTGAAGTAATCAAAGTTGAAAATAATATGATAAAATTAGTTAAAGTTACAAAAAACAATGTCGAAGCGATGATATAAATTACTGTATTATCTTTCTCTAAAAGTAGGTACTACAGCAACAATGCAGGCGGTTATATCACCAGCAATTGCTATTGACACAAGAATAACTTGGTCGTCATCAGATAATCAGGTTGCCGTGGTTGATACCAATGGTTTGATTATCATAACCAAAGTAGGCAGATATCTTATAATATTCTTCTTGAAATAGTGTTAAAACGGTGTTAAAATTATGAAATATAGTGCGCATCAGCACTGTAATTAGTTTAGAATCATGATGTATGCTTACGCAGATCGTCTAATAGCTTAACAGAAAGCTGTTAGTTTGCAGTACATAAGGAAAAGGAGTTTAGTTCATGTCAGGACATTCAAAGTTTGCAAATATTAAACATAAAAAAGAAAAAAATGATTCAGCAAAAGGTAAAGTTTTTACCATTATTGGAAGGGAAATAGCAGTAGCAGTTAAGGAGGGAGGACCGGATGTTAATAATAATAGCAGACTAAGAGATATAGTTGCTAAAGCAAAGGCTAACAACATGCCGAATGATACAATTGACCGTGGAATAAAAAAAGCTGCAGGCGATATCAATTCAGTAAGTTATGAAGTAGTCACTTATGAAGGTTATGGTCCAAGTGGTACCGCCATTATTGTCGATGCATTAACTGATAACAAAAACAGAACGGCTGCCAATGTCAGAAGCGCATTTACAAAAGGAAAAGGAAGTATTGGAACGCAAGGCTGTGTCTCTTTTATGTTTGATCAGAAAGGACAAATAATTATTGATAAAGAGGAATGTAAAATGGATTCCGATGAGCTTATGATGCTCGCTTTAGATGCCGGTGCAGAAGATTTTAATGAAGAGGAAGACAGCTTTGAGATAACAACAGTACCTGAGGATTTTTCAAAAGTTAGACAAAGCTTGGAAGAATCAGGTATTCCTATGGTTGAGGCTGAGATTACTATGATTCCTCAGACATGGGTAGAATTAACAGATGAGACGGCAATTGCTAATTTACAAAAGACTCTGGATTTACTGGATATGGATGATGATGTGCAGGCAGTATACCATAATTGGGATGAATAAATATTATTTAATGAAAGATGTGGAAGAAGAAGTTTCCATCTGCCACATGTGCGTAAAAAGTTGCACGAATGGAGGAAATCATGAACTTTAAAGAAGGTAAATGTCCAAAATGTCTTGGTATACTTCAAGTGCCAGAAGACAGGGATAAAATAATTTGCATGTATTGTGGGGAGAAGCTTAAGGTTGCCGAACTATTAAAACAAGACGATAATCAAGCTTCAGTAATGCAAGAGTTGAAAAAACCGGCAGATTATGATAAGTATTTACAAATAGGAATGGAAAGACTTCCTAAGCTTTTAACAGAAATTGATAATCCATTGGTAGCCTTTAAAAAGGATCGGTATGAGCAGTTTTTTAACCAGATATATCAGGCAAATTCAGACCTGCTTGAAGCAATTGAACAAGTCTGTCTTTTTGCACAAGATAAAGAAGAAACAATGCAGCAAATAGCTCTTAATCTGGTAAATAAGGCAACATTAAGTATTGATGCTATCCCAAAGAAGGGTGCAAAAGAGCAAAAACTCATGGACTATAATTTGAGTCTTGCAGTTTATGTAATTCCGGTTATATTAAAATATAAAAACAGAACATTAGAAATTCTGGCAGATAAAATATTAGAGGAATGGAAAAATAAATTTCCAAAAACGAATGTTGGAAAATCCGATTATGAAAACATTAATAAGGGTTTTCGTAAAAAACTGTGCTATATAACAACAGCAGTATGCGAAACATTAGGTAAAGGTGATGATTGTTATGAATTGACTCTTTTAAGAAATTACCGTGATAATTTCTTAATGAGCCAAGATGACGGTGAGGAGATTATAAGCGAATATTACAATATTGCACCGACAATAGTTAAGAGAATTAACAAGCTATCTAATTCAAGTGAAATCTACCATGCTGTATGGGAAAATTATTTAAATCCCTGCGTTCGGTTAATAGAAGAAGATAGAAATACAGAATGCAAAAAAGTTTATTATAAAATGGTAAAAGATTTGCAACAAGAATATTGTCATTAAAGGGACCGTTGGCAAAGCGCTTTCGGTCGCTTTTTCTAAATGGATAAGAACGTTTTTGTTGGTAACAAAATTTGGAAGGAATTATTTATGATAAATTGCTTTAAGTTATCGAACCATATCAAGGTTGTATGTGAACCAATGCCATATCTTCGCTCTGTATCACTGGGGATATGGGTGAAAGCGGGATCGGTTAACGAGTCATTAGAATTAAACGGAATATCCCATGTCATAGAACACATGCTTTTTAAAGGAACAAAAACAAAAAGTGCAAAAGAAATTGCAGATATAACCACCAGTCTGGGAGGTAATTTAAATGCTTTTACCAGTAAGGAATATACTTCTTATTATATATGTACACTGGATAAGCATTTAGACGCCAGTATTGAATTGCTAAGTGATATGCTAATCAATTCTACTATTAGCAACAAGGACATAGAAAAGGAAAAAAGTGTAATATTAGATGAAATAGACATGTACGAGGATTCACCGGAAGAAATGGTTCATGAGGTATTACAGCAATATGTCTGGAAAGACAATTCTCATGGATATATTATATCAGGTGATAAAGATACAGTAAAAAGTTTTACAAAAGCTCAGATTATAAATTTTAAGAATTATTACTATACCGGAGAAAATATAGTAATATCAGTTGCGGGAAGCTTTGAACAGGACAGATTAATCGATAAGCTGGAGAGATTCTTTGGACAAATTCCTTTGAAAGGAAGTTCAAATGCACCGTTAGCGCCTATTTTCACGAGGTGCGATTATCAAAAAAATAAAGATATAGAGCAGGCACATCTGAATATTGCATATGAGGCTATTTCGGCTCTTTCTCCCAAGCGTTATGCATTTTCTATTGTAAATTCTGTGTTGGGCGGCAGTGTTAATTCCAGATTGTTTCAAAGAATAAGAGAAGAAGAGGGAATGGTATATTCGATTTACTCCTATCAAAGTTCCTATGACCAATGTGGCCTGTTTCAAATTTATGCGGCAATGAATCCTGGTTTAATCAATGCTGTTTTAGATGAAATATATGCTACAATAGATGAATTTGTAAAGATGAAGATTTCTAATTCGGAATTAAATAATGCGAGAGAAGAAATCAAAACAGAACTTATTATTAATGCAGAGAGTACGCAGTGCAGAATGGAAAATAACGCCAAATCACTATTACAGTTTGATAAAATTATTTCAATGGATGAAACCATTAAGGCGCTGGATATGGTTACTGTGGATGATACGGCACTGATTATTGATCAATATATAAGAAATATGAAACCTGCGACTGCGATTATTGGAAAGCTAGATTAGTTTAATAGTAATAATATGAATTTGGCACAATTACGTGTATACAAGGAGGAATTTATTATGAATGATAATTACAAACGAGAAACCATATGTATTCAGTCGGGTTGGCATCCCAAGGCAGTATTTGCTGAGTCAGTATCGAATCCGACTTTAGTTATTCTTGATATAGAAAAATTTGCAAACCTTGCACATAGTCATGGAGTACCGTTAATTATTGATAATACCTTTGCAACGCCAATCAACTGCAGACCATTTGAATGGGGTGCAGATATTGTTACTCATTCTACGACAAAATATATGGATGGGCATGCAGTCAGTGTCGGAGGGTGTATTGTTGACAGCGGTAATTTTGACTGGCTTGCACATGCAGATAAATTTCCGGGTCTTACTACGCCGGATGAATCTTATCATGGTATTGTATATGCTGAGAAATTTGGTAAGGGGGCTTACATAACTAAAGCAACCTCACAGCTTATGCGTGATTTGGGAGCAATTCAATCACCACAAAATGCATTTTTGCTAAACATTGGATTAGAAACGTTGCATTTAAGAGTGCCAAGGCATTGTGAAAATGCGCAAAAGGTAGCTGAATATTTAGAAAAGAAAGAGGAGGTTGCATGGGTTAATTATGCCGGACTTCCAAGTAATAAATATTATTCACTGGCCAGGAAGTATATGCCGGATGGAGTTTGTGGAGTAATTTCCTTTGGACTCAAGGGAGGAAGACAAGCTTCAACCAAAATGATGGATCAGTTTAAGCTTGTGTCTATTGTTACACATGTGGCTGATGCGCGAACTTCGGTATTACATCCGGCAAGTCATACGCATCGCCAGATGAGTGATGAACAGTTGATAGCTGCTGGTGTGGCACCTGATTTAATTCGATTGTCTGTAGGTATTGAAAATGTAGAGGATATTATTGAAGATTTAGAGCAGGCAATATCAAAATTAAAATAATATTGAATCGAATAAAAATAAAATAATCCTCCATAATAAAGGATAATAAGAACAAAATGCATTTTAACGAGTTCTTTAAATTATGGAGGATTATTTTATGGGAAATAAAGAAAATGAAAAAGTAGAAGAAGAAGTTCAGGAAAAGAAAGACGAAAAAATAAAGGCAACAGGCCAATTAACTTTAGACAAAAATAAAAATAATTATAGAATTCATTTATTAAGTATAATTGGTGAAGTGGAAGGACATGAATGTCTTCCACCCAATACAAAAACGACGAAGTATGAGCATGTATTGCCTACCATGGCTTCTATTGAAGACAGTGATGAGGTAGATGGAGTACTCATTATTATAAATACTGTTGGAGGAGATGTGGAAAGTGGTCTTGCAATTGCAGAAATGATATCATCGCTTAGTAAGCCCACAGTTTCCCTTGTGCTTGGAGGTAGTCATTCAATTGGCGTTCCGCTTGCTGTGGCTACTGATTATTCTTTTATAGTTCCAACCGGAACTATGATAATCCATCCTGTGCGGGTAAATGGACTGGTTATCGGAGTTCCCCAAACTTTCGATTATTTTAAAATAATCCAAGACAGAATTCTTAATTTTATAGTAAATCATTGTAAGACAAGTGAAAAAAGATTAGAAAAACTAATGATGGAAACAGGAATACTGACTAAGGATGTTGGAACTATTCTTGTAGGTAAGGAAGCTGTTTATGAGGGACTGATTGATGAAGTCGGTGGTATTAAGGATGCATTAAAGAAGCTTTATGAAATGATTGATTCTTATAAGATTCAGAATAAATAGGAACAGAACGGACAAGTCAGCATCAGCGGTCAAATCCCTCACACATGAGGGACTTGACCGCTTTGCCGCGCAAAATGCTGTTACGCAGTGACATTTTCTCCTTGCATTCGTACGCATTGTGTTTTTATTTCATAGGAATCAAACTTTTTACTTAACAACAAGGTCTTTTCTATGAAATAAAAACAGAGGGTTTCCTAAAGCTGTAAGCGATAGGAAACCTTTTAAGTTGTGTATTGTATTAACATAAGTAATGACATTTTTATAGTTAAATGATATAATAAAGATTGAGAAAGATAAAGCAAACATATGTTTGTGCGTTTAAAACACACAGGAGGAGAAACAATGTCACTTTTTCAAGCAATTTTAATGGGGATTATACAAGGAATCACAGAGTTTTTACCTATTAGCAGTTCAGGACATTTAGCTATTTTTAAAGAATTGTTTAAAGTGAACTTAGAGACAGGTATTCTGTTTGATATATTACTGCATTTGGGCACATTGGTAGCTGTTTTTATAGTTTACTTTAAAGACATTAAGAAATTAATAATAGAGGGATTTTGTATACTTGGAGACTGTATTATTAATTTAAGAATATTTTTTTACAATAAAATACGTAAAGAGGAAATGCCTTACAGACTTGTGATTCGTAACTCTTACAGGAAGTTTGTTATGCTTGTAATCGTATCAACTGTACCGACGGCTATTATAGGTTACGCAGCTAAAGACTTGGTGGAAGCAGTATCAGAAATTTTAATCGTACCTGGTGTTTGCTTGATTATAACAAGTATATTATTGTTTATTGCAGACAAATATAATGAGGGAACAAAAACACCAAAATATGTATCCTATAATAATGCGTTTATTATAGGTATTTGCCAGGGGATTGCGACACTGCCGGGAATTTCACGCTCGGGAACAACAATAACAGCATGTCTGGTGAGTGGGTTTGATCGAAAATTCGCAGTAAAATACTCCTTTATAATGTCTATTCCCGCAATACTGGGAGCGGCTGTTTTGGAACTGAAAGATGTAGGCAAAATGACATTTACCGCAGGAGAAATTATTAATTACTCAATAGGCGCAATTGTTGCTGCTGTTGTAGGATATATTAGTATTAAAATAATGTTGGTTGTAGTTCGAAATAAGAAATTTAAAATCTTTGCCATTTATTGTTTACTGGTTGGTATTACAGCATGCATCGGGTATTTCCTTTATATTTGAGAAATTTTGAATTTTAAAATTAAAAAAGGGACTACGACAGTATATAATTTTTCACGCTACACGCAACTGATACATTGGCGGTTTGCGGATAGAAGTATGCTGTGCGTATTCTGTTTTGATGCGCTAAGCTGGAAGAAGATTAAAACTTGGGAGGCAGTATAATGAGTTCAAGTACTAACAAAAAAGTAACTACATCGCGAAAGAAAAAAAATACATATAATAAAAACAGAAAAGGTACTAATAAAAAAACAAATAAGACACAAGATGATAATAGTTTTATCAAGGCAGAGGTGGTTTTATTATTAGTATTGGCATTTTCAATAATACTATTGATTAGTAATTTTGAATTAGGGGGAAGTGTTGGCAGCTATATTAGTAGTATGGTATTTGGTGTATTTGGATTAATGGCATATGTGTTACCCTTTGCATTATTTTTTGGCTGCGGTCTATTTTTATCAAATAGGCATAATACTAAGGTTGTAGTAAAAATAATTGCTGGAATCATGTTATTTCTATTTATTTGTGTATTAACACAGTTAATAAGCCAAGCTTATAAATGGTCTAATACCTTACAAGAATATTATAATTATTCTTCTATAAACAAGAGTGCAGGAGGTGCAGTTGGAGGAATTTTATGCAACCTGTTTTCCTCAGCTTTTGGTATTGCAGGTGCTTATATTTTAGATATTACATTAATTATAATTTCTTTGGTTATCATTACGGAAAGATCATTTTTTAAAAGTGTGAAGAAAAGCAGCAATAAGGTTTATACTACTGCTGTTGCTGGAAATGAAAGATTAAAGGAACGTGCGCAGCAAAGGCACATTGAGGCAGAGAATAGACGTATTAATAAGCGTGTGGAAGGTGTATGTGTAAACACCTCAATTGATACCAAAAATAAGACTGCCAAGCAGGATATTCACGAAATAACAATGGATTTTATTCCTGATCCTAATTTAGCAAGTCTTCATATTGAACGAGCTGAGTTAAACGCAAATGCTTTGGAACAGAAAGAGACAGTTACAACAATATGTGATACAAGTATTCCCTTTTATGAGTTACCTGAAACTTCTGAGCAGGAAGAAGAACCAAGCATTCTGAAAGCGGATACTTTGATAAAGGAAAAGCCAATAAACAATCCAGAAGAAACAAATACCTCCTTAGAGAAAGAAGCATTGGAAGTGATAAAAGCAGCACCGGATATGAAGCAGGAGCACACGAGTGATGGAGAAGCCTTTTTACAGGAAACTCTGATTAATAATAAGGAAGTTGCTGCAAGCGTACAGATAAAAGAAAGAGAGTATATATTTCCTCCAATTGAGTTACTAAAACGAGGTTCTTTGAAAGGAACCGGTGATACGGATGGACATCTACGTGAAACGGCGAATAAATTGCAGCAAACGTTACAAAATTTCGGAGTTCGGGTTAATGTAACTAATATTAGCTGCGGACCAACGGTTACTCGTTATGAATTACAGCCTGAAATGGGTGTTAAAGTAAGCAAAATAGTCAGTTTATCTGATGATATAAAGCTTAACCTGGCGGCGGCAGATATTCGAATTGAAGCTCCCATTCCAGGTAAAGCTGCTGTTGGAATAGAAGTTCCGAATAAAGAAAACAGTACGGTAATGCTTCGAGAGCTGTTAGAAACGAAAGAGTTTAAAAAACACTCATCCAATATTGCATTTGCTGCCGGTAAAGATATCAGTGGACATACTGTAGTTACAGATATTGCTAAAATGCCTCATTTATTAATAGCTGGATCGACAGGTTCGGGAAAATCGGTATGCATTAATACTTTAATCATGAGCATTTTATATAAGGCAAAGCCTGATGATGTGAAGCTTATTATGATTGATCCTAAGGTGGTAGAGCTTAGTGTTTATAATGGTATTCCACATTTGTTTATTCCGGTAGTAACTGATCCCAAAAAAGCGGCAGGAGCACTTAATTGGGCAGTAGCCGAAATGAGCACAAGATATAAGAAGTTTGCCGATTTAAATGTAAGAGATTTAAAAGGATATAATGAAAAAATTACTTTAATTGAAAATATTGAAGATGAGAATAAACCTGAAAAACTTCCTCAGATTGTAATTATTGTAGATGAGCTTGCTGATTTAATGATGGTAGCACCGGGTGAGGTGGAGGATTCAATCTGTCGTCTGGCTCAGCTTGCAAGAGCCGCAGGAATCCATTTGATTATAGCAACACAGCGGCCTAGCGTTAATGTTATAACAGGTTTGATTAAGGCAAATATGCCTTCTAGAATAGCTTTTGCTGTTTCATCTGGAGTAGACTCCAGAACAATTATTGATATGAATGGTGCGGAAAAGCTTCTTGGTAAAGGAGATATGTTATTTTACCCTCAGGGTTATCAAAAGCCTGTGCGTGTACAAGGTGCATTTGTATCTGATAAAGAAGTAAGCGACGTTGTAGACTTTTTAACCACTCAACATGGTGTTGCTGAGTATAACATGGATATAGAAGCAACCATTACGACGGCAGTACAGCCAGGAGCAGATGCAGGTAATACAGGTTCAGAGCGAGATACGTATTTTGTAGATGCTGGCAAGTTTATAATAGAAAAGGAAAAAGCATCCATTGGTATGCTGCAAAGGGTATTTAAGGTAGGCTTTAACCGAGCCGCCAGAATCATGGATCAGCTTTGTGAAGCTGGTGTAGTTGGCGAAGAAGAAGGTACAAAGCCTCGGAAAGTTTTAATGACTATAGAAGAATTTGAACAATTTATTGACGAAAGCCTATAAGCTGTGGTAAAAATATTTCAAAACCTTAAGGAGGAAGCAGAATGAAAACGGATATTCAGATTGCACAAGATGCACAAATGATTCATATTAAGGATATTGCGCAAAAATTAGATATTATGGAGGATGAATTAGAATTATATGGTAAGTATAAAGCTAAATTATCGGATGATTTATGGGATAGAGTAAAAGGTAATAAAGATGGTAAGCTGGTGTTAGTAACTGCAATCAATCCAACACCTGCCGGTGAGGGTAAGACGACAACAACAGTAGGCCTTGGACAAGCATTAGGCCAGTTAAATAAAAAAGCAGTAATAGCACTAAGAGAGCCATCTTTAGGACCGTGTTTTGGTATTAAGGGTGGAGCTGCCGGAGGTGGTTATGCACAGGTGGTTCCGATGGAAGATTTAAATCTGCATTTTACTGGTGATTTCCATGCAATAACTTCTGCGAATAATCTACTGGCAGCACTGCTTGATAATCATATACAGCAAGGAAATGAGCTTAATATTGATACCAGACAAATTATTTGGAAACGTTGTGTTGATATGAATGACAGGGTTTTGCGAAATGTTGTGGTTGGTCTTGGTGATAAAATGGATGGAGTAGTAAGAGAAGATCACTTTGTTATTACCGTGGCTTCTGAAATTATGGCTATTCTTTGCCTTGCAAAGAATAGGAAAGATTTAAAAAAGAGACTAGGAAGTATTATTGTAGCATATAATTATAATGGTGAACCTGTAACTGCGAATGATTTACAGGCTACCGGTGCGATGGCCGCACTCCTAAAAGATGCAATGAAGCCTAATTTGATACAGACCTTAGAACATACTCCTGCTATTGTTCATGGCGGTCCATTTGCCAATATTGCTCATGGGTGTAATAGTGTAATTGCAACCAAGACTGCACTTAAGCTTGCGGATATTGTAGTGACAGAAGCGGGCTTTGGTGCTGATTTGGGCGCCGAGAAATTCTTTGATATTAAGTGTCGTAAGGCAGATTTAAAGCCTGATGCAGTTGTTTTAGTAGCAACGGTACGTGCACTTAAATATAATGGAGGAGTTGCAAAGCAAGATTTAGCGGTAGAAAATCTGGAGGCATTAAAAAAGGGAATCGTGAATCTGGAGAAGCATATTGAAAACCTTCAAAAATATCAAGTTCCGATTATTGTAACACTAAATTCTTTTATTACGGATACGCAGGAAGAGTATAAATTTATCAAAGACTTCTGCGAACATAAGGGTTGTGAATTTGCATTGTCCAAAGTGTGGGAATTAGGTGGAGCTGGCGGAATTGATTTAGCTAATAAGGTAATTGAAACCTTAGAGAATAAAAAGAGTAACTTTAGCCCATTGTATGAGGATGATTTATCCTTAAAGGATAAAATATATAAGGTTGCATCTGAAATTTATGGTGCTTCTCATGTTATTTATGCGCCGGCTGCTGAGAAAGCAATAAAGCGTATTGAAGAGATGGGATTTGGACAGTTACCTGTATGCATGGCTAAAAATCAATATTCATTGTCTGATGATGCCACTTTGCTCGGAAGACCGACTGACTTTGATATTAATGTAAGAGATATCTATGTATCTGCCGGAGCAGGCTTTGTAGTAGTGCTAACAGGAGCTATTATGACAATGCCAGGACTTCCTAAAAAACCGGCAGCGAATAATATTGATGTAGATGACAATGGAGTAATTACCGGACTATTCTAATGATATAGGCAGAGAGGAACACAAATATGACACAAATAATTGATGGCAAGATTATATCGAAGCAAATTAAAGATGAGCTAAAGCAAACCGTAGATAAATTAAAAACCGAGAATAAAGAAATTACATTAGCTGTGATCCAGGTTGGAAATGATCCTGCATCTTCTGTCTATGTAAATAATAAGAAAAAAGCATGTGCATATATTGGAATCAATTCACTTTCCTATGAATTAGAAGAAAAGGTTAAAGAAACTGAATTGTTGGAATTAATTTATGATTTGAATGACAATCCAATAGTAAATGGAATTTTAGTTCAATTACCATTACCGTCACATATTAACGAAGATAAAATAATCAATGCCATTACTCCGATGAAAGATGTAGATGGCTTTCATCCACAAAATGTAGGAGCCATGTGTATAGGGGGACAAGGATTTGTTTCTTGCACGCCTGCTGGAGTGATTCAATTATTAAAGCGTTCTCAGATTGAAATTGCCGGAAAAGAGTGTGTAGTTGTTGGCAGGAGTAATATTGTAGGTAAGCCAATGTCTTTATTGCTTTTAAAAGAAAATGGTACTGTAACAATCGCTCATTCCAAAACGAAAGATTTAAAGGAAGTGACAAAACGAGCCGATATTTTAGTCGTTGCAGTTGGTAAACCTAAATTCATAACTAATGAGTATGTGAAAGAAGGTGCAGTTGTAATTGATGTTGGTATTCACCGTGATGATAATAATAAATTATGTGGTGATGTAGATTATGAAGCAGTTTATAATAAAGTGAGTGCAATCACACCTGTACCTGGAGGGGTTGGTCCTATGACAATAGCTATGTTAATGAATAATTGTGTAGTATCAGCATTAAATTTTTAGAAATGAGGAAATGATTATGGTTTGCACTAAATGTGGTGCTGAACTAAAGGATACAGATTTATTTTGTCTAAATTGCGGCGAGGAAGTTCGAATCGTTCCAGACTATAGTCCGGTTGAGGAATTAGTCATACAAAATCTTGCAGAAGCCCAGCAAAACGAAATAACATTTGAGAATGCAAAGGAAGCAATATCTGAGAAAGTAATAATAAATAAAAATACCAAAAAAGCAAAACCGAAACCGAAAGATAAGAAACCAAAGACACCTAATGAAAAATGTAATCGTAAGAGCAATCATAGTCTGTCACTCATGATTGCTGCTTTTGTTATACTTGTTATAGTAGTAGCTGTATTATGGAATTTACATAAACACTCATTTGAATATCAATATAATCAGGCTATAAAGAATGTAGATAGTGATAATTATGCAGCTGCTTATGATTATTTATCTGATGCATTAAAAAAAGATGACAGTAATATTAATGCGCGTTTATTAATGGCGTCTGTATACCTGGAGCTTGGAAAAACAGAAGAAGCAATCTCATTGTTAAAAGAAACATTGAAAATGGATCAGACGAATGAGGAAGCCGCAAAACAACTGCTTGAAGTCTATTCGGAATATAACTATACGGATGAATTAACTGAATACAGTTTACAGCTAAAAGGAACTCATCTCGCTGAGGCATTAGGCGATTTTTATGAAAACAGACCGGTTTTTAGTATAGATGGTGGAATTTATGATAAATACATTTCGGTTGAATTAACTTCAAAAGAAAATAGTGATATCTATTATACTGTTGATGGGTCAAAGCCAAATAACTCTGCTATAAAATATTCAGGGCAGATCAGACTGCGTGGTGGTACAACTCAAATCAGAGCAGTTGCTATTAATGAATCAGGAGATTTAAGTTTGGAAACAATTCAAGAATATACGGTCAACTCTACTGTACCTGATAACCCAGTTATCAAACCAGCTTCAGGAGTATATTCAACCCCTATTTCAATTAATATAATAGTACCTGATAAATGTAAGGTGTATTATACTTGGGATGGAACTGAGCCGACAGAAAAATCAAATCTTTATTCAAAACCATTGGATATGCCAATCGGACAACATACATTATCGGTTGTGGCTATTGATGAAAATGGCATTACAAGCAATACGATTCAAAGCAATTATGATTTGGAATTTGAAACTCATTTTACAGTTGATCAGGCTTATGAAATTATAATACAAAGACTCGGTGGTGAGCTTGTTGATGATAAGGGAGCTTTTGATTTAGAGTGTAGTTCTGCAATTGAAATTGGAGGGTATAATCTTTATGTTTTTGATAAAGTTTACGGTACCGATGATAACGGCAATAAGATATATGGAACAGAAAAGTTTACTTTTGACGTATTAACCGCTGAGACCTTTTATACAATCCGAAATGCGGCAGGGGGTTATGATTTAACTCCATTTTAAAGCGGAAGATACAAAAATCTTCCGCTAAGGATGTTAACTTTTTCGACACCCCTTTAAAATTTAGGGCTACCGTTATAAATTTTATTTACTGGTTGATAAATGTTGGTTACAAAAGTAATCTTTGATTAGTTCTCTTGTTTTTTAAATTGGATGATTCCACCTTTAAGAGATTCAATTCTTGCCAAAGAATAAACCTCAATCATAGCTTCGTTTAATTTATTTCGACCTGCTTGAAAAGATTTCTCAATTAAAATTCCAACGCCTGCAATGGTGGCATTTCCTTTCCTGACAAGTCGGATTGCACCTGTAGATGCTTCACCGTTTGCAAGAAAATCATCAATTATAAGTACATGGTCGTTCTCTGATATATGTGATTTTGATACCGTTAGCTCGTAACTGGAGCCTTTGGTAAAAGAAACTACCTCTGTATGAAATAAATCGGTTTTCATTACGTTGGACGGAGATTTTTTCATAATAATTAATGGTACGCCAAGTGCCAATGCAGTCATAAGTGCAGGTGATATTCCTGAACTTTCAATAGTAGCAACTTTTGTAATGCCTCTATCCTTAAAATATTCGGCAAATTCTTCTCCGATTTCTTTCATCAGCTTTGGATCGACTTGATGATTAATAAATCCATCAACTTTCAATATTTCATCGTTTAAAACCACACTTTCGTTAAGAATTTTATCCTCTAACAGCTTCATAGCAATCACCTCACATGTTATTATTACAATATATGTCTAATAAGATATTATATTGTTAAAAAAATTATATCATAACTAGCCATAAAGTTATAGCTTAATTTCTGTATATAAATAATTCTAATTACTGTATATAAATAATTCAATTTCTGTTCTTATTCGATAATTTTTTATTGATTTATAAAAGTCGTTATTGAATTTTTAGACATTATGACTTATCATATAAGTAGTATTTTAAAGGAGGATTTCTATGTACAAAATAGTGAAAGCTGAAGAACTTGCTAAGAATATTTATCTTATGGAAGTTGAAGCGAAGAGAGTTGCACATTCGTGTAAGCCTGGACAGTTTGTTATTGTAAAGCTTGATGAGAAGGGAGAACGTATCCCACTTACAATTTGTGATTATGATAAAGATGCGGGGACAATTTCTATTGTTTTCCAGACAGTAGGAGCATCTACACAAAGAATGGCCGAGTTAAAAGCAGGCGATAGTTTTAGAGATTTTTCAGGTCCGCTAGGCTGTGCTTCAGAATTTATTTCTGAAAGCTTGGAAGAATTAAAAAACAAAAAAATGTTATTTGTTGCAGGCGGCGTTGGTACAGCACCTGTATATCCACAGGTAAAATGGTTACATAACCATGGAATTGACGCAGATGTAATTATAGGAAGTAAAACAAAGGATATGCTGATACTTGAAGATGAAATGAGAGCAGTAGCTGGAAACCTTTATGTTACTACGGATGATGGTTCCTATGAAAGAAAAGGTTTAGTTACAGATGTAATAAAAGACTTAGTAAATAATCAAGGAAAAAAATATGATGTGATAGTGGCTATTGGTCCTATGATTATGATGAAGTTTGTTAGTTTATTAACAAAGGAATTAAATATTCCTACCATTGTTAGTTTAAATCCAATTATGGTGGATGGTACGGGTATGTGCGGTGCCTGTAGAGTTACCGTTGGTGGAAAAATTAAATTTGCTTGCGTAGACGGTCCAGAATTTGATGGACATTTAATTAATTTTGATGAAGCAATGAAAAGACAGCAAATGTACAAATCAGATGAGGGACGAGCTATCTTAAAGCTACAAGAAGGAGACACACATCATGGTGGATGTGGTCAATGTGGAGGTGACGAGTAATGGATGTAATGAAAAAAGTCCCTGTAAGAGAGCAAGATGCTAAAATTAGAGCAACAAATTTCAAGGAAGTTTGTTTAGGATATAATAAACAAGAAGCGATGGAAGAAGCCACTCGCTGCTTAAATTGTAAAAATGCAAAATGTATTGTTGGATGTCCGGTTTCAATTGATATTCCTAAATTTATAAAAGAGGTTTCGGATGGTAATATAGAAGAAGCAGCCAAGACAATTGGAAAATCTTCAGCATTACCAGCTGTATGTGGCCGTGTATGTCCGCAAGAAACACAATGTGAAGGTAAGTGCATCAGAGGAATTAAAGGAGAACCTATTTCTATTGGTAAGCTTGAAAGATTCGTAGCAGATTGGTCTAGAGAAAATAATATTGAACCAGAGGCACCAAAGCCATCCAATGGTAAAAAGATAGCAGTAATCGGTTCTGGACCAGCTGGTCTTACTTGTGCAGGTGACTTGGCAAAAGAAGGTTATGATGTCACCATATTTGAAGCTTTGCATGAGCCGGGCGGAGTATTAGTATATGGTATTCCAGAGTTTCGTTTACCAAAGGATAGCGTTGTTAAGCATGAAATTGATAATGTCAAAAAATTAGGTGTTAAAATTGAAACAAATGTTGTAATTGGAAAGTCAACTACAATAGATGACTTAATGGATGAAGAGGGATTTGATGCTGTATTTATTGGTTCTGGTGCAGGATTACCTAAATTTATGGGTATACCAGGAGAAAATGCAAACGGAGTATTTTCAGCAAACGAATATTTAACTAGAAATAACCTGATGAAAGCATTTCAGGAAGGCTATGAAACTCCAATACTTGCGGGTAAAAAAGTAGCAGTTGTAGGTGGTGGAAATGTTGCAATGGATGCTGCAAGAACCGCTCTTCGGTTAGGTGCTGAAGTACATATTGTATACAGACGAAGCGAAGAAGAGCTCCCTGCCAGAGTGGAAGAAGTGCATCATGCAAAACAAGAAGGTATTATTTTTGATCTGCTCACCAATCCAATTGAAATTCTTGTTAATGAAAACGGATGGGTAAGTGGGATGAAATGTGTTAAGATGGAACTTGGTGAGCCAGATGCTTCCGGAAGAAGAAGACCGGTTGAAATGAAAGGTTCTGAGTTTGAAATGGAACTTGATACAGTAATCATGTCGCTTGGAACATCACCAAATCCATTAATTTCCTCCACAACAGATGGATTAGAAGTTAATAAATGGCAGTGTATTATTGCGGACGAAGAGCATGGTAAAACGACAAAAGAGGGTGTTTACGCCGGAGGAGATGCTGTTACAGGTGCAGCAACCGTTATCCTTGCTATGGAAGCTGGTAAAATAGGCGCAAAGGGTATTATGGAATACCTAGGAAATAAATAAAACTAAGATATCAATTAATTTAAATAACGAAAAGGAAGTACAACCATTGAAGTACTTCCTTTTTTCATTATTAAGCCTCTGCCAACTCTTCCCACTTTTCGTATAAATTAAGCAGTTCTTCATCAATGGTAGTTTTTTCATTATTTAGCTCTACCAACTTCGAAACATTAGTGCAAATATCAGGCTGAATAATTAGTGCTTCAATTTCAGTGTTTCGTTGCTCTAGTTCGTGAATTCTAAGTTCAGTTTTAGCTAAATCATTTTCTCGTTTTCTAATTTTGGCCTGTTCCTCCTTTTGCTGTTTCCAGTCAAGTTTGGAACTATTATCCTCAACAGAGGTGTCCAAGATGTCATCCGAAGAATTGGCGTATAGTTGCGTTAGCTCCTCTCTTTTTTCAATATAATAATCATAATCACCTATATAATTAATAATCGTATGATGTGTTAAATCTAGGATTCTGGTAGCAGTTTTATTAATAAAATAACGGTCATGTGAAACAAATAAAACTGTTCCGGTGTAACTGTTTAGCGCAGATTCTAGTATTTCCTTGGAAGTAATGTCTAAATGGTTGGTTGGCTCATCAAGAATTAAAAAATTGGCTTCAGAAAGCATTAATTTCGCCAAAGAAACACGACCGCGTTCTCCGCCACTCAATTCATTAATATGTTTAAAAACATCATCATTAGTAAATAGAAAAGCAGCTAGGACATTTCTGATTTGCGTATTTGTTAAATTCGGATATTCATCTGATATTTCGTCAAATAATGTTTTTTCCTTATGTAAAACATTGTGCTCCTGATCATAATAGCCTATTTGTACCTTAGATCCAAGCTTGACCTCACCTGAATCAGATGAAATAATTCCATTTATTATTTTAAGTATTGTTGTTTTACCCGTCCCATTATTGCCGATTAAAGCAACCCTCTCACCACGTTTTATATCAAAATTTATATTTGAGAAAAGATCGAGTGAAGAGAAAGCTTTCGTAAGTTCCTTTACATCTAAAACATCGTTGCCGCTAATGACTTGTGGCTCCAATTGAATGTTCATTTTGTCATTGATTTCTGTTGGTTTGTCCAATACCTCTATTTTATCAAGCATTTTTTCACGGCTTTCCGCCCGCTTAATTGATTTTTCACGGTTAAAGGATTTTAATTTGGCAATTACCTCTTCCTGATGTTTGATATCTCGCTGTTGGTTTAAATACGCTTTTATTTCAGCTTCACGAACCATGGTCTTTTTTTGGGCATAAGCTGAATAGTTCCCCGAGAATACAAAACCTTTGCCATTATCTAATTCTATAATTTTCGATACTACCTTGTCTAAGAAATATCTGTCATGAGCAACAATGACAACAGCACCGTTATAATTGAGTAAAAAAGTCTCAAGCCAGGCAATTGATTCCATATCCAAGTGGTTGGTAGGTTCATCCAAAAGAATAATATCAGGTTTCGATACTAATAGCTTACCTAAAGCCACACGCGTTTTTTGTCCCCCCGAAAGAGAATGAATAGGCTTTTCAAAATCCTGTTCAGTAAACCCAAGTCCTTTTAGGATACCAACTACTTCGCTTTTATAAGCATAGCCGTTTTTTAATTCAAATTCGTGAACTGCCTTATTATAGGACTCTAGCATTAGAGTTAGTTCGCTGCCATCTTTTAAATGCATTTGAGCTTCATACTCACGGATTCGTATTTCTAATTGTATGATATCTGCTTTTGTTTCGAGAATTTCCTGATAAATTGTTCTTGAAGTTGATAAATTCTGATGCTGTGCCAGATAGCCAATTGTTTTTCCCTTTGCCAATATGACTTCTCCGCTGTCTGCGGTCAATTCTTTCATAATAATTTTTAACAGAGTCGATTTTCCGGCTCCATTCATTCCTATAATAGCTGCTTTTTCCCTATCATTTATATGAAATGAAATATTGTTTAGTATTTCATCTGTTCCAAATGCTTTTGATATGTTTTGACATGATAAAATCATAATAGTATCCTTTCTATTAATCTCTATTCAATATAATTTTGTAATTTCATACATAGTAGTTGCAAGATTGGTTGCAAATATCTTTATTTATAATTTTAATAAAAGTTTTATAATTTAAAAGTTTACAAAACTCCAGTATTATTATACAGTAAATAGAATAAATTACAATCACATTTTCCAAGGATTTAAATAGAAAATCCAACCTAAAGGTGATATAATTACTATAATTAGTTTGCATATGTTATTGTCTGACAGTTAGAAAATAACATATGTGTTAAAATAAAGTTGAAACTATCAATCAGGCAAAAGAAAAGTAAATAAAATAATACGAGTGTAAATGAGGGTAAAATATGAATAATTTTGAGAGAGAAGTAAAGCAGGGAGAATTTTATAAACATTTTAAAAATAAAGTATATCAGATTATTGCTATTGCAACGCATTCGGAAACCAGAGAAAAAATGGTAGTGTATCAGGCTCTATATGGAGACTTTCAGTTTTATGTAAGACCATATCATATGTTTATCAGTGAAGTGGATCATGCTAAATATCCTGAGGTAAAACAAAAATATCGCTTTGAAAAATATGATGTAAATGTGGGTTCTATTATAAAAGAAGAGAATACAAGGGTTTTCATGCAAAGCACTGATTATGTATCAGAAAAGCCGATATTGGTTCAATCCCCAAATGAAAATAATGATGTACTGAAAGAAGGAGAAGTTTCTCCTTTGTTATTAGAATTCTTGGATTGTAAAACTTATGAAGAAAAATTAGATAAATTTGTAACGCTTAAGAATAAAGCAGATGACAGAATGTTAAGTGATATTGCAATGTCCTTGGATATTACAGTAGAGAGTGAAAAGTTGCAGGATAAATATGAAGAAATAAAAACCTGTTTATTGACCTTTGTCCATTTTGAAGACAATCGAATGAGATAGAAATAGCATGTGAACTAATAAAAACAAAGTGTGAGCTTTTTTCACACTTTGTTTTTATTTATTTATATTTTATTTGATAGATATCCTCGGCAAGTTTGTCTAAATAATCTTCATTTAACTCGCCGTAGGCTTTTTGAACAATCTCTTTTATATTATCAATTCGTTTAAAGTATTGAATTTCTTCCACCATGTCAAGATTTACTCCATTGTCTGTCAAATCTTTTGTAATATTTTTATTAAACCAATCCAAAATATCATTGGTTAACTGATTTTCACTTTCAGCCTCTTTTGCTAATTTTTTGGATGCTTTTAATGAAGCAAGTCCAATTATTATAAAAATAAGCAGCAAAATAGCCATACCACTATAAGTTACATATTTTCCTGGCGATGCTAAATGCAAATCTATGATGTTTGTTATAATTAATAACAATACGATTAAACCACCAAAGCCGACAAACAGAAGAGTATATGCAGAAGATAGAGTATCCTTGTATTTATCCTCTTTTCTTACGTAAGCAGGAGTCTGCTTTAAAATTCCATCTTCATCAAGTTCATTTTCCGTCGTTTCATAATGATCAAGCTCATCGATGATTACCTCTTGTCTTATTCCAAGCTGATTTTCAAAAAGCATTTTATCGTACTCTTCCAGAGACTCCACAAGTGGTACATTGCAATCCATACAAACTTTAATACCCTTTCTATATTCATTCCTACATTTGGGACACCAAGCCATATTTTCCTCCATTCATGCGATTAATATCGTACGCTCATATAAAAAGAATCATTTTTTACACATTTTTCCTTTATTAAATATCCTAATAGAGATAGTAGCATAGTTTGTGATTCTTTTTCAAGTTTTTCATAAATATTGTAAAAATAATTATACTTTTATTCACAATATAGTATACTAAAAATTGTGAAATTAATTTATAAGTATATGAAGTTGACATAACTAAGTTATGGTAAACTAAAATAGAAAGGATTATAACATGAAGATAACCCTATTGACGGTTGGAAAAATGAAAGAAAAATATTTTAAAGGGGCGATTGAAGAATATTCCAAACGGTTAAGTAGATATTGCAAGCTGGAAATCATTGAAGTAGCAGATGAAAAAACGCCGGATCATGCAAGTATGGCTGAAGAGGAGAGCATAAAAAAAAGAGAATCTCAGAGACTTTTGAAATATATTACAGAGCAGTCATATGTTATTGCACTGGCAATTAATGGTGATATGTTAGATTCGATAGAGCTTTCTCAAAAAATTGAAAAGCTTGGAGTATGCGGGGTAAGTCAAATTATGTTTGTCATTGGCGGTTCATTAGGATTGGAGGAGGAAATTTTAAAAAGAGCAGACTGTCAGCTAAGCTTTTCTAAAATGACCTTTCCTCATCAGTTGATGAGAGTAATTTTGTTAGAACAAATTTACAGAGCGTATCGAATTGCTAAGAATGAACCCTATCACAAATGACTTAAAACTTGTAAGAATATTTGTGTTCATGTTATAATGACTTTGAATATAATTTACAGGAATAAATAAAAGCATATGCGAAGAGCGTATATGCAGGTACATAATACATTAATAATCTTTTATAAGTTGTCATAAAGGCACAAGAGGTTTGTACAAAAGGAGAAAATTATGGCATATGAAATGCTGGTTCTGGATATTGATGGAACACTAACTAATTCTAAAAAAGAAATATCAAAAAAAACAAAAGAAGCAATTTTAAATACTCAGGCAAGAGGACACCATATTGTTTTAGCTTCCGGCAGACCTACGCCAGGCATAATGCCTTTGGCAAAAGAACTGCTGATGGATCAATTTGGAGGATTCGTTTTATCATTTAATGGTGCAAAAGTAATTAACTGTAATAACAATGAGGTTATTTTTCAAAAGGTAATTCCATTAGAGCTACTACCAGAAATTTATCAAGCTGCGATTGAAGAAAAGGTCGGGATTATTTCGTATGATGATACATCAATTATTACAGCAAGTGAAATAGATGAATATATTGAAAAAGAGAGTAAAATTAATCATATGCCGATCAAAGCGGTTGATGATTTTATTTCATATATTAATTATCCAATCAATAAGTGCCTGATGACAGGAGAGCCAAAATATTTGGCAAAGGTAGAAAAGAGAATGAAGCTTCGCTTTGGTGACAAACTTAGTATTTACCGTTCTGAGCCATTTTTCTTAGAGATTATGCCTTTGCATATTGATAAAGCGCATTCCCTTGAAAAGCTTTTGGACACACTTCATATGTCGAGAGAACAAATGATTAGCTGCGGTGATGGATATAATGATTTAACTATGATACAATATGCAGGTAAGGGTGTAGCAATGGGCAATGCGCAAAAAGAAATTCAGGAAGCCGCAGATTATATTACTTATAGTAATGACGAAGATGGTGTGGCGCATGTAATTGATAAGTTTATATTAGTTTAACCGATTAGTTTATATAAAATAAGGAGATAAAAATGTACCAAATTATATTAGCGTCTGGTTCACCAAGACGCAAGGAATTATTGGAACAAATTGGTGTAAAATTTACGGTAGACCCGAGTACCTGCAAGGAAAGGATATCAGACACAGATCCTATTAAGGTAGTTGTGGATTTATCTTTTCAGAAAGCCTGTGATGTAGCAAGGCGGTATGAGAATACTATTATCATTGGTTCCGATACCATTGTTTCAAAGGAGAAACAGATTCTTGGAAAGCCTAAAAATGAAGAGGATGCTTATCGGATGCTTAAGCTCTTGCAGGGAGACACTCATCAGGTTTATACTGGAGTTACCGTAATTGACAAACAAAAAGGCGAATATCAGGTTTATTCCTTTTATTCCGTTACGGATGTAAGCTTTTATTCTATGACAGATGAAGAAATATACAGCTATATTAATACGAAAGAACCTATGGATAAAGCAGGTGCTTATGGAATTCAGGGTAAATCAGCTGTATATATTAAAGAGATTAAGGGTGATTACAATACAGTGGTAGGTTTGCCTGTAGCAATGCTTTATCAGACATTACTCAACAATGGTATCAATCTTTTGGCATAGTAGGAGGAATGACAAATGTATAAAGCATGTATTTTTGATTTGGACGGAACATTGACTGATTCAGTTGAATCCATTGCATATTCAGCTAATCGTGCCATACAAGAGTATGGTTTTAATCCCAATCCTGTTGAAGCATATAAGATGTTTGCAGGTGATGGAGCTGATAAGATGCTTAAGCGCAGCTTAATTGCTGCCGGTGACACCAATCTTTTTTATTTTGAGCAAGTAAAGCAAAGGTTTCAGGATTTATTTGCTAAAGATTGTATGTATATGGTAAAACCTTATGACGGTATTGTGGAATTGCTTATTGAACTCAAAAATAAAAATATTAAATTAGCTGTTTTATCAAATAAGCCTCATAATCGGGCGGTGGATGTTGTAGAAACCATATTTGGTAAAAATTATTTTGACATAATTATAGGACAATCCGATCATATTAATAAAAAACCAAGTCCTGACGGGGCATTAATTATTGCAGATGAGCTTTCCTTGCTTACAAATGAATGCCTTTATATAGGAGATACAGATACAGACATGCTTACCGGGAAAGCAGCAAATATGTTTACCGTTGGTGTTACATGGGGCTTTCGGGATCGCCAGGAGCTGATAGAGAATCATGCAGATTATATTATAGATTCTCCATTAGAATTATTAGAGATAGAGGAAATACAATGATTAAATTAATTGCAAGCGATTTAGACGGAACGCTTCTTCAAAATGGCGCACAACAGCTTACTGAGCAGGTCATACCATACATAAAAAGACTGAAAGAAATGGGAATTGTATTCGTAGCGGCAAGTGGCAGGCAATATGCTAATTTGCAAAGACTCTTTGAACCGGTTAAGAATGAGATTTCCTATATTTGCGAAAACGGAGCTTTAGTAGTCAATGAAGGAAAAATTTTACATAAAACGATTATTAATAAGGAATTAGGTGAAGAAATTTTAGTTGATATACGTCAAAAAGAAGGTTGTGAAATTTTGCTGTCAGGCATGAATACCTCTTATCTGGAGCCAAAAACAAATGAGTATGCACACAGAATGCAGTATATCGTAAAAAATAATGTCACAATCGTAAAAGATATTTTGGAAGTAACAGAGGACTATTTAAAAATTTCAGTCTATGAACGTGAAGGGATTAACAATTCAGAAGAATATTTTAGAGATAAATGGAAAGATAAAGTTACAGTGGTTACTTCAGGAACGGAGTGGCTGGATATGATATCCCTTGGAACAAATAAGGGTAATGCAATGAAAGTTTTGCAGGAAACCTTTCATATTTTACCGGAAGAGACGATGGCCTTTGGAGATAATTACAATGATGTTGAAATGCTTAAAAATGCTGGTTATAGCTATGCTATGAATAGTGGAAAAAAGGATATTATAAATTTATCTCGTTTTTCAACAAACAGAGTTGAGGATATCCTCGCAAAGGTATTGAATGGAGAGATTAAATAACTATGATAAAACTAATAGCAACAGATATTGACGGAACATTAGTAAAAGACGGTTCCACAGATATTAACCCTGAAATCTTTGAAACAGCTATGAAGTTAAAGAAAAAAGGAATTGTATTTGTAGCGGCAAGTGGCAGACAATATCCGAGTATTCGAAGATTATTTGATCCAATACATAATAATATTATTTTTATAGCAGAAAATGGTGCCTACATTAAGTGCCGCGGAGTAGAAATGTTTAAGTCAACTATGGATAAAGAGACGGTGAAAGAATTGATTCTTGAGGTGAGGCAATTGCAAGACAAAAATGTTATGCTTACCGTATCAACACCCGAATGCATGTATATTGAATCTAGAAATAAGGAATTTCAGGATTTGTTAGTTTATGGTTATCAAAATACAATTAAACAAGTGGATGATGTATTAAAGGAAGATTTAGATATTATCAAAATTGCATTGTTTAAAGCAGATGGTATCAGGACAATTGCAGAGGAAATCTTGATACCTAAGTGGGAAAACAGACTAAAGGTAGTCATGGCGGGTGCAGATTGGCTTGATTTTATGGATAGCCAGGTGGATAAAGGAAATGCTTTGCTAACCATACAAAACGCTTTATCGATACAGAAAAAAGAAACGATGGCCTTTGGAGATAATCTTAATGATGTGGGAATGCTAAATCATGCTGGTGAAAGCTTTGCCGTTGAAAATGCAAGAGAGGAATTAAAGGCTGTGGCAAAGCATATTGCAGCGGCTTATTATGAGGATGGCGTATTAAAAGAGTTAAAGAAACTATTATAAGGAGAATTGGTTATGTATCATTATGATGAAGAATGTTTAAAAACCTTTTTGGAAAAGCAAAAGCAAATTTATAAGGAAAATGTTGCAGAAACCTTAGAGGAAGCAGACGAGTTTTTAGAAGATTGTATGGCAATTGTAGTCAACTCTCAAAAGGAAATTAAGGTGTATTTTGATGAGGTTGGTGTAGATGTACAGGGAATGTCACTAAACGATATAGAAAATTGTGATGAGGTAATTAAGCTGCCTAGCGGCAGATACCTGGTTGTTGAAGTATAATGAAGAAAAATGATTTTAAATTAATTGGAATCTTATTTCTTGTTGCAGTTATATGCCTTATTGCAATACAGTTAATAAATAAAACGGGCGGAAAAGTTATTGTTACAGTAGATGGAAAGGAATATGGCACCTATAAGTTAACTGAGGATGCTACTATTAAAATTGAAAGTGAATATGGTACTAATACTTTAGTGATTAAGGATCAAAAGGCAAAGATGGAAGAAGCCAATTGCCCGGATAAACTATGTGTACATCAAAAGTCAATCGATAAAACAGGGGAAACCATAGTTTGTCTGCCCCATAAGGTGGTAATAACAGTGATTGATGCAAAAGAAAATGAGTTAGATGTTATTGCACAATAAATTATTAAAAACCAAGACGAGGGAGGAACGCATATGATTTCTTATATAAAGGGCAACATAATCGAAATCGAAGAGGATTTAATTATTATTGAAGCAAACAATATTGGCTATAATATACGAATATCCAATCAGACAGCAGCAAGCCTTCCAGGAATTGGACAAGAAATAAAAATATATACCTATATGCATGTCAGAGAGGATGCTATCAGTCTATTTGGCTTTATGACCAGAGATGATTTAAAGGTCTTTAAACTTTTGATCGGAGTATCAGGAATTGGTCCAAAAGGCGGACTTGCAGTACTTTCAGCTCTTTCAGCAGATGATATACGCTTTGCAGTTTTATCCGATGATGTGAAAACGATTTCAAAGGCACCTGGCATAGGAACAAAAACAGCACAAAGGCTTATTATAGAACTAAAGGATAAGCTTAAATTAGAAGATGCGTTTGAACAAAGGCTTGAAAACAATCAGATCGCTACATCGGAAAGTAATCTTAAAAATGATGCAAAAAGCGAAGCAATACTTGCATTAACTTCACTGGGATATTCAAACTCCGAGGCATTAAGAGCAGTAAAAGAAGCTGATATAACAGACGATTTAGATTCTGAGGCAATTTTGAAAGCCGCGTTAAAAAAAATAACATTTTTATAAATAAAGGATTGAAATAAATGATGGGAAAACGAATTATTACAACTGAATTAACAGAAGAAGATTTAAAAATTGACAGTAATTTGCGTCCCATGACTTTAAATGAATATATCGGACAGCAAAAGGCGAAAGACAACTTAAAGATATATATTGAAGCTGCAAAGCAGCGAAAGGAATCACTTGACCATGTGCTTTTTTATGGACCTCCGGGACTTGGAAAGACAACACTTGCCACAATCATTGCAAATGAGATGAATGTGAATCTCAAAGTTACTTCAGGACCAGCGATTGAGAAGCCGGGAGAGATGGCAGCAATCCTTAATAATCTGCAAGAGGGAGATTTGTTGTTTGTGGATGAAATCCATCGTCTGAACCGACAGGTAGAGGAAGTTTTGTATCCTGCCATGGAAGATTATGCAATTGATATTATTATTGGTAAAGGTGCTACGGCTCGTTCGATCCGACTTGATTTGCCTAAGTTTACTTTAGTGGGGGCAACTACAAGAGCAGGTTTGTTATCCGCTCCGTTAAGAGATCGCTTTGGTGTGGTTCATAGACTGGAATTTTACACAACAGAGGAATTAACAGAGATTGTTACACGTTCTGCTAAGGTGCTAGAGGTTGAAATGGATCAAAAGGGTGCCGTAGAGTTGGCAAGACGTTCCAGAGGAACACCAAGATTAGCCAACCGATTGTTAAAAAGAGTCAGAGATTTTGCACAGGTTAAATATGATGGTGTTATTACCGAAGAGGTTGCCAGATTTGCGCTGGATTTATTGGATGTAGATAAGTATGGTCTGGATCATATTGACCGTACTATTTTAATTACTATGATAGAGAAATTTCAGGGAGGTCCTGTCGGACTTGACACATTGGCTGCTTCAATTGGGGAGGATTCAGGTACGATTGAAGATGTCTATGAACCATATTTAATCAAAAACGGCTTTATCAACCGAACACCAAGAGGACGGGTGGTTACAACACTTGCATATCATCATTTAGGACTCAATGGATAAACCGCTACAAAGCATAGAAAAGGGATCTTCTGCAAGTGTTATGCTTGCGAAACGCTTTAGAGTGGTTTATAATGAAGTCTATGAATTATGAAAAATAATCGGTGATGGAAAATACTTTTCATATTATGGGAAATGGGGTTTATTATTATGGCAGTTAAGAATAATATAGATGTTATTATAGGCGGCAAGGTATTAACACTAAGTGGATATGAAAGTGAAGCTTATTTGCAGCAGATAGGCAGTTACATTAATCATAAGATTTCTGAAATTACCAAAACAGAAGGATTTAATCATCTGTCTTTTGACATACAAAATATGTATATTCAGCTTAATATAGCAGATGATTATTTTAAAGCCAAAAAGCAGGCAGAATTTCTGGAAGGAGAAATTGCTCTAAAAGATAAGGAAATGTATAATTTCAAGCATGATCTGATAAATGAAAAGTTAAAAGCAGAGGAAGCCGAAAAAAAGATAGATGCTTTAAAAAAGGAAATAAATGAGTTACAAAAAACAATAGTTAAACTAGAAGCCAAGCAATAAAAAATAGTGCGTAAAGAATAAACTTCCCATAGGAAGAATAATACATAACTGGCTGTTGCATTGCATGTAACAGCCAGTTATGTATGAGGATGACAGGATGAATGATAGAAAAATAGAATTACTTGCTCCGGCTGGTTCCTTTGATGGAATGAAATCAGCGATTCATGCTGGGGCAGACGCAGTTTATATAGGAGGTCTGTTATTCGGAGCAAGGGCGTATGCAAATAATCTTGATACCGAAGGGATGAAAAGAGCCATTGACTATGCTCATATACACGGAAGAAAGCTATACCTTACTGTAAATACTTTACTGAAAAATAATGAATTGAATAATAAACTATTTGATTATTTAAATATCTATTATGAACATGGACTGGATGCAGTAATTGTGCAGGATATTGGTGTATTTCAGTTTATAAAAGCTAATTTTCCTAAATTAGCAATTCATGCCAGTACACAGATGACAATATGTGGAGTGGAAGGGGCAAGAATGCTTAAGGATATGGGAGCTTCCAGAGTAGTAACGGCAAGAGAACTGTCGCTTCATGAAATAAAAGAAATTCATAATCAAGTAGATATTGAGATTGAAAGCTTTGTTCACGGTGCTTTGTGTTATTGTTATTCTGGTCAATGTCTGTTAAGCAGTTTCATTGGCGGGAGAAGTGGTAATCGGGGCAGATGTGCACAGCCTTGCCGCCTTCCATATAAAGTGATGAAAGATAATAAGCAGATTAACAGCACGAATGAAACCTATGTTTTAAGTCCCAAGGACATGTGTACGGTTGATTTGATACCAGATATGGTTGAGGCAGGGATTGACTCTTTCAAAATAGAGGGAAGAATGAAAAAGCCTGAGTATGCGGCAGGCGTAGTACGCATATATAGAAAATATATCGATCACTATCTAATAAATGGTAGAAAGGGTTACCAAGTATTAAATAGTGACAAAAAAGAGCTGGAAGATATTTTTAATCGATGCGGTTTCAATCAAGGATATTATAAAGAACATAATGCAAGGAATATGATAACGCTTAAGGAGCCGGTCAAAAGGGCTAGAAACGAAGTGCTGAATAAGGAATTGGAAGAATATCAGGTATTGGAGCCGAAAGAAAAAATCAATGGAAGTTTAACCTTGTCAACAGGGCGACCGGCCAGACTAGTTGTAAAATATGGTAATGTGGAAGCAGAAGCATGGGGAAATACAGTAGAAAATGCAAACAAACAGCCCATGGACAAGGAGAGAATTTATAAGCAGATAACCAAAACAGGAAGTACTCCATTTGAATTTGAGGAGGTTGATATTCAAATGGACGATAATATTTTTATTCCGGTACAAAGTATAAATGAGCTAAGAAGAAATGCGTTAGAAGTATTGCAAAATAAGATATTAAAGCAGTATAGACGAGAAGATGCTTTTTTAAGGAAGACGGATTACATTAACAGAAACATTGAGTTAAAAGGTAAGCCGGTTATAACTTCTTTCAACGTTTATATTGAGAAAGAAAGTTATTTGACGGAGGTATTAAAATTTCGAGAAGTGCAAACGGTCTATATTGATGTTAATATGCTGGAAAAACCGATTGATTATTATATAAATTTATGCCATCAGGCAGGTAAGAAATGCTTCTTAAGCTTACCGCATATTTTCAGAAATACGAAGAAAATAAGTTCTTTTAACTACCAAGATTTGATAAATGAAAAACTTGATGGTTTTTTAATTAAAAATTATGAAGAATTTGATTATTTAAAATCGTTATATGATAAGAAAGAACTTGTACTTGATTATAATGTATACACCTTTAATCAGATGTCACATAGTTTTTGGATGGACAATCATATTTCCTATGATACAGCTCCGGTTGAATTAAATTATAAGGAGCTTTTGGAAAGAGGAGTAAAAGAGAGTGAGCTGATTGTTTACGGTTATCTACCTGTCATGGTTTCAGCACAATGTGTTCATAAGACGATAGAGGGGTGTGACAAAAACAGCACAAAGCTATTTTTGAAAGATAGAATGAATAAGCAATTTTTTGTACGAAACCATTGTAAATACTGTTATAATGTGATATATAATTGTCAACCCCTTGTATTATTGGATTATGAGGAAGAAATTTGTTCAATAAAGCCAAAGAGTCTTCGTTTGAATTTTACAATTGAGGACACAAAAGATATTTCAGCCATTATACGAAAATATATTGACTCTTTTATTTATCATAAATCAGTTAAAAATGATTTTGAAAACTTTACAAGAGGACATTTTAGAAGAGGAATAGAGTAGGTGTTAAAGTGACAAACATTCTAATAGAATTATCAAGATATTTAATTATAATTGCAATAGCTGTGTATACCTACAAAGGCTTTGTGATATTTCGCATCACGGATGAAAAAGAAAAAGAAAATATTTTAAGAGTTCAAAACCACCTTATGTTTGCGATTCATTTTATGGCGTATCTTATTTTATTTTTGTCAACCAATCAGATAGAAATTGTATTTTTTTATCTGTTGCAAGTGGTATTTTTATCTGCGGTAATTGCGCTATATCGCGTGATATATCCTCGCTCATCAAAGCTGCTTATCAACCATATGTGTATGCTGTTGTCCATCAGCTTTATTATTTTAACCAGATTATCTTATACAAAATCAATCAAGCAATTTAAAATTGTAATTGTTTCTATGGTTATAACGATGTTAATACCTTATTTGTTTAAAAAAATTAAGTTTCTGGACAGACTTGGATTTGTTTATGCAGGAATAGGGATAGGACTGCTTGGTCTTGTTGCAGTTGCAGGAAGCATCAGTTATGGTGCGAAATTATCCTTTAGCTTTGCAGGAGTATCACTTCAGCCATCTGAATTTATTAAAATAACATATGTATTTTTTGTGGCAGCGCTGCTTAGTAAATCTCAGGAGCTAAAGCAGCTACTTATTGTGACAGCACTGGCAGCACTTCATGTGCTGATTTTGGTAGCTTCAAAGGATTTAGGCGGTGCTTTGATTTATTTTATAACATATGCCTTTATGCTATACGTAGCAACCAAGGAATACCTTTATTTGACAGGCGGCCTTTTATCAGGTGCAATTGCCGCATTTATTGGATATAGGCTTTTTAGCCATGTAAGAGTACGAGTGATTGCCTGGAAAGATCCCTTTAGTGTAATTGAAAATGAAGGGTATCAATTAAGCCAGTCTTTGTTTGCGATTGGTACGGGGGGCTGGTTTGGAATGGGCTTGTATCAAGGAATTCCGAATACAATACCGGTAGTCGATCAGGATTTTATTTTTTCTGCAATTGTGGAAGAATTGGGTGGATTATTTGGCTTATGTGTCATTTTAATCTGTATAAGCTGCTTTGTGATGTTTATGAATGTTGCAATGCAGGCAAAAGAGCGCTTTTTTAGAATGGTTGCTTTGGGAATTGCCCTTATGTATGGCTTTCAGGTATTCTTAACAATCGGTGGTGTTACGAAGTTTATACCACTTACCGGTGTAACTCTTCCGTTGGTAAGCTATGGCGGAAGCTCTGTTTTAAGTACATTGATTATGTTTGCTATTATTCAGGGATTATATATATTGAAGCAGGAAGAGGACGAAAAGGTTGAAAAAATTAAAGCAGATGCTGCAAGAAAGACAAAACAGGCAGCTAAAAAAAGAAAACAACAGCAAGAATCGAAATAATAAAGAGCTTTCTATTGTTGCTTATATATTTGTAGGCTTATTTGTCTTGCTAATGGGATATTTTGTTTATTTTAATATCGTTAAAAGCCCTAGTATTATTAATAGCTCCTACAATACAAGACAAGATTTATTTGCTAAAAAGGTAATACGTGGTAAGATAGTTTCCTCCGACGGCAAAATTCTGGCACAGACTGTGGTAAGTGAGGATGGTACGGAATCAAGAGAATATCCCTATGATAATATGTATGCTCATGTAGTGGGATACGCATCCAAAGGAAAAGCGGGATTGGAATCGTTAATGAATTTCAACTTATTAACCTCAAATGCACCACTTATGGAACGCATCATCAAGGAATTTAAGGGAGTAAAAAATACAGGAGATAATGTCGTTACAACGCTTGACAGTAAGCTTCAGGAAACGGCTTACAAAGCGCTTGGAAGTAATAACGGAGCAGTCGTTGTAATGGAGGCAGATACAGGCAGGATACTTGCTATGGTTTCAAAGCCAGACTATAATCCAAATGATATTGATACAATATGGGACAGTTTGGTAGCCACTGATAATACAGAGGATAGCTCTCTTTTAAACAGAGCGACGCAGGGAAAATATCCACCTGGCTCGACCTTTAAAATATTAACACTGATGGAATATATCAGGGAAAATCCTGATTATGAAAATTATACTTATGAATGCAGTGGAAAGATTGTTATCGATGACAGTACCATTAACTGTTACCATAATACAGTTCATGGAACGGAGGATTTGTATCAATCTTTTGCAAAGTCTTGTAATTCTTCCTTTGCAAATATTGGATTGCAGTTAAACATTAATTCATTATCAAAACTGTGTAATGAATTTCTGTTTAATTCAGCACTACCTTATTCCATGGTATATAATAAAAGTAGTTTTACTTTAACGAATAAGGCTGAAACCTATGATATTATGCAGACGATGATTGGACAGGGTGAAACGCTTGTTTCACCTCTTCATATGGCATTGATTACGCAGACAATTGCGAATAATGGGGTTATGATGAAGCCATATCTTGTGGATCATACAGAAAATTATGACGGAAAAGTCGTCAAAAAATACAAGGATTCTGCATATGATACAATAATATCAGAGAAAGAAGCCGCTATTTTGAAAGATTTTATGCAAAATGTAGTCGAGAATGGGACAGCAACAAAGCTTAGCGGACAGTCCTATACAGTAGCAGGTAAAACAGGTTCTGCCGAATATGGAAATGTAAAGGGTCAAAGCCACGCATGGTTTGTAGGGTTTTCTCCGGTAGAGGATTCTAAAATCGTAGTGAGCATTGTAGTGGAAGAGGCAGGAGCAGGAAGCGAATATGCGGTACCAATCGCCAAGAAAATTTTTGACGCTTATTATAACTAATTGCTTGCATGGAAATGCCAAAAAGGTTATACTATAATCAGTCATAGATGACACACCATAATACAGGAGGGATTGCAATGATAGAAGCAACTAGCTGTGGCGGTGTGGTTATATTTCGGGGCAAAATATTAGTCTTATATAAAAATTTTAAGAACAAATATGAAGGCTGGGTTTTACCAAAGGGAACTGTGGAAGAGGGAGAAGATTTTAAGGATACTGCCGCCAGAGAAGTTCTAGAAGAAACCGGAGTGAATGCTGCAATTATCAAGTATATTGGAAAAAGTCAATATACATTTACTGTTCCTGAGGATACAGTTGCAAAAGATGTTCATTGGTATTTAATGATGGCTGATAGTTATTACAGCAAACCACAGCGTGAAGAATTTTTTATAGATTCAGGTTACTATAAATTTCATGAGGCCTATCATCTATTAAAATTTTCAAATGAAAAGCAAATTTTAGAAAAAGCATATAATGAATATTTAGATTTAAAGAAAAGTAATCTCTGGGGAAATCATAAATATTTTTAAGTAAATCATAAGAATCATCCATATATTTAAGATTATATGGGTGTTTTTTTACAATTTTATATGATAGGATAACAAGATATCAACGGGAAATAAATTAATTAAGGGGATAATATGGTATTTCAATATGCAATTAATTGTTCAGAAGGTTTGAAGCAAAGAGAATATGAAATATTTTATCAGATTGCTTCTGAGGAACGAAGAACTAAAATAGATAAGTATAGATTTGAAGAGGATAAAGTGCGCAGCTTGATGGCTGAAATTGTATTAAGATATGCATTATGCTGGCATTACAAGTTGTCAAAGAAGGATGTAACATTTCAATATAATGAATATGGTAAACCGTATCTGGCCAAATACCAAGACATTTATTTTAATATTTCTCATTCTGGAGAGTGGGTTGTATGTGGAATTGGAGATATTCCTCTTGGAGTTGATGTTGAAATGGTAGCTCATGGTAATATAGATTTGGCGAAACGTTTCTTTACAAATCAGGAGTATTCCTATATCATGCAGCAGCCACTTAACAATCAGCCCTATGCTTTTTGTTCCTTATGGACCTTAAAGGAAAGCTATATTAAGGCTGTCGGAAAGGGACTTGGTATAGCGCTTGATTCTTTTCGCTTTGAGGAAAAGGAGAACAAAATTTACTTGTATCATGAAGAGAACCTTGAATATGATTATGTTTTCTTAAAAGGACAATTGGACAAAATGCATTGTGTAGCTTTATGTGCCAAATGTAATACAGATAATGTAATAAAAGATATCGTAAAATTATCTATATATGACCTTTTTAACTGGGCATTACAAATAGAATAAAGATAAAAATATAAAGATTATATGAGTGACATTTTATCACACTTAAGGAATAAAAGAGTTCAAAGGGTTAATGTTTGAACTCTTTTCCTTGCAAAATATTTAATCTGGTAATTGGGATAATATTTGTGCCCATTCCAGAAACTTATTCTGTAACTCTTTCTGATGAGAGGATTCTTGTTCAACGATCTCAAGGTGATCGACATCATCTAATTCACCCATATAATTCCACACACCTCTTACAGGAGAATCTGGATTATAGTCTATGATTTCGTCAGCAGAGCCTTCATGAGGTCCAATTGCGGAGCGAACGCTTACGATTCCATCATTTGGCCACCAACTACTGTCTACCAAAACTTTACCTTCTGAATGATTCGTATAGTTACCCATAATAATAGAGCTTTTAATTAATAACGAATTCATATTAAGGTTAGGTGTATGATATCCCGTAAATATTTTAGCATGCGTATCAACACAGGCAACGGAAAAATAGTAGATGTCGCTTTGTGCTTTTACCCAACTGTTTAATTCCTTAGCACCCTCTAAGGATAAATCCCAAATACTCAAATCCTTAGTATTTTTCCATATATTACTGTCGAATACGCGGTCAATATATTCAGTATAAGTTTCATCGGATTTCTTTTTTAGTCCCCATTGATCCATTTTTAAATCAATGCAAGGATTGTTAGAATCAAGCACGCCACCCTTTGCAGAAATCGATGCAAAGAATTTATGTATGAATGGCTCAAAGGCAGCTTGTATTTCATCATATTGACTGCCGTCATGTGGAGTTGCTATCGTTGTAATGCTTTCTATCCAGTGATGACCACCGCAAAACAAAGGACTGATATCAGAGGTGTTTTGCTCTATTTCATCAGAATCCCCATTTTCTAATAGCTGAGCTAAGACGCGAATCGTTTCACCTCCCATGCTATGGCCCATCAAATGTACTTTTTTAAGGTTTCCATTTTCATCAGCCGTTCCAAGGTCACGATAAACACCAGGATATGTTTTACCAAAACGGGCATGTCCCATTGCTTGGGAATGTACTTGTCCATAATCTACTGTTCCTCCTACAAGGTAGGCATACAATTCGCAAGCTCTGTCCCAGTTGCTGGAAATCGATCCGATGGTAGGAGTATAAACCGTATAGCCATTATTGGTTAGAAATTCCCTTAAACTGTTTTTACCACCCCAATAATTGATATCAAATAGTTCATCATTTCCCCAGCCAAACAAACCATGTACCATTATGATCGGATAATGGTTCGTTGCTGAAGCAGCATTGAGAGTGTCTGCGTTTGCATCATCGAATGTGTCAGTGCCTGCATCAACTGTGCGTTCAGCAGCATTAGCAGGTAACACTTTTACAGAAGAAGCAAAAACTGTAAATAAAAGGAAAAAATTAAAGATAGCGCTTCTTTTCATTATTTTTGTCATCATGCATAACCTCACTTATTTGTTTTTTTGCTAAAAAATTAACATATAGCATTTTATGCTCTTAAATTACAAATTATTCCACTTAATATCTACATATCACAAATTATTTTAAATTATAATCATTAATTATTTAAAAAGTTGATAAATTTGCCATTTTTTTATTGTAAAAGTCTAATTTATTGGTTCATATTTATTGTTATATTGAAAGTTTGTTTTTATAGTTATATAATATAAATAAAAACGACTATTTTAATAGTTTTAAAATAGTAACATTTAATATATGTGGTGTTATTTCAATAAGGATCCGGTGCTAAAGAAAGGAGGTAAGCTTAGGCGGGCTTATTGATATAAAGTAGCAAGAGTGAGGGAAAAAGGGAGGTTTTAAAGATGAAATTTTTGAAAAATCAAATGTATCAAGTAGTTTCTATTTTAGCGATTAACGGTGCTTTTGAGGGTTGGGGAACAAGCCTTTGTTGGTGGGCGAATCGAGTCGGCTATTCGGAACAACTAGCCACACAGGCAGCTCAGTTATTCTATAATAAGAATACTGGCTTAGGTCTAAATATTATGAGGTACAATATTGGCGGCGGAGATGATCCGACACATAATCACATTACAAGAACAGATTCCAAGGTGCCAGGCTATGCAGTAAATGTGACAGGCACTTCAGACACAGATAATTTGAGTTGGGATTATGATTGGAGTGCAGATTATAATCAGCGTAATATATTAACAAAATGTATAAAAGAGAGTGGCAAGGAAGCAATTGTTGAAGCTTTTTCCAATTCACCACCTTATTTCATGACAAACTCAGGATGCAGTTGTGGTGCTGTAAATGCTTCAAAGAATAATTTACATAATAATTGTTATGACGATTTTGCTAAATATCTTGCCGATGTAGCATATCATTTCAAGAAATCCTTTGGAATCACCTTTCAAAGTATTTCACCGATGAATGAGCCATATACAAGCTATTGGATGGCAAATAGCAATAAGCAGGAGGGATGTCACTTTGATCAGGGCGAATCTCAATCCAATATGATAACAGCTTTAAGAGGGGCGTTAGATAAAAACGGATTGAACAGCCTGATGGTAACGGGAACGGATGAGACGAGCATTGATACCCAGATAGTATCCTATCAAGCTTTGTCTACGAAGGCAAAAAACATGTTAGGAAGAATTGATGTACATACCTACAGTGGTTCAAATCGTGCCGGAATAAAGGCTCTTGCACAAAAAGAAAATAAAAATCTTTGGATGTCTGAGGTGGACGGCGGACTTACCGCAGGAGAGAATGCAGGTGAAATGGGTGCAGGTCTTTGGCTGGCTCAAAGGATTATTACAGATGTGAACAATATGACACCTTCTGCTTGGGTATTATGGAATATAATAGATAATCATATTTCAAAGGATGGCTATCAGGGGAATCAGGATTCAGGTGATGTGGACAGAAGTAAAGGTTACTGGGGAATCGCAGTTGCTGATCATGATAATCAAACGATTCATCTTACTATGAAATATTATGCATTTGGACAATTTACCAGATATATTCGTCCAGGCTATACAATTATACCAACCGGCTCTAACACGCTTGCAGCATACGATGTAAAGGGGAAACAGTTGATAATTGTTGCCGTCAATGCGTCGGCTTTTGATGTAAATTATAATTTTGATTTATCTTTGTTTCATGCAGTTGGAGCGAGTGTAAAGGTAATCCGGACAAGCGGTACTATGTCAAGTGGAGAGAAGTGGGCGCAGCTTAAACCGTTGACTGCCAATGCTTCGGGTTTTCAGGCAACACTTAAGACAAATTCCGTTACCACCTATATTGTTTCGGGTGTGGAGTATAACAATGCAGCTTTCTCTGAGATCACTTTAGTTGAATAGGATTTATGGAACTTTGTGTAAGCTTTTGCCGATTATGGTAACTCGCTGTAAAAGCATATGTTAAAAACTTTAATTAAAATTGCTTTATCTTATAGATTATGATATAGTATTAATCAAAAGTTAGCTTAGACTAACTATGTCGTAATTTTGGAATAAAACATTATTGATATAAAAAATTACCTGACACTTCAAGTACAAGTGTTTAGTGAAAAAGGAAAGCAATATGAATTATAATAACTTAATATTACAATATGCGAAAGCAAATCTGGAATTGGATGGAGCCTATCATATGTCATTACCTCCCGGCAGCAAGGCGGTTGCTCAAAATACGATGAATGGAGTCTGTGGTCTTGTATTTCCGATAGGAGGAAAAGCGAAGTTTACTGTAAGCAAACAAGATTATGAGTTGAAAGTGGGAACGATTCTTCATGCAGGCTCTAATATGGATTTAAACAAAGAGGTTATCGGTGAAGATAATTGGGAATTTATCCTGTTGCATTACAAGGTTTTGCAGCAGGATAATCAAATCGAATCCCTTTTAAATTTGAATTATTGCGTTCAGATATTTTCTGACCAAAATATGGAAATCAGAAAGCTTTTAGAATCCATACTCTTTTTGCAAAGGGAATATGGAAGCAAATATGTATTAAAGACTAAAATTTTGCTTTATGAACTGATATCTAAAATTCTGGCCTTTTCACAAACACGGCAAAATCCAGAACCAAGAGAACAAATCAGTGAAATTTTAGAATACATACACACACATTTGGAGAAAAATTTATCTATTGCACAAATAGCAGAATACTTTCAACTAAACGCAAAGCAGTTTCATTATTATTTTCAAAAAAAGATGGGAATTTCTCCTAAAAAATACATTATTGATACCCAAATGAAACGGGCAAAGGAGCTTTTGCTGGAAAGTAATCTTACGATTGTTGAAATTTCAAACCAGGTAGGCTATGAGGATGCGTTGCATTTCAGTCGAATTTTTAAGCAAAATACAGGTACATCACCGAGTATATTTAGAAAACAATTTGAAAAATATCCATGTTAAATTGAAAAAAGTCTATTCAAATTTTATAATGCCTATGCTATATTCTCTCTTGTAAATGAAAATGAATTTCATAATCAAAAGGAGTGTACTATGAAAAAATCTTTAACAATGATAACTATTGGTGCGCTGTCATTCTCTTTATTGGCAGGCTGCCAAAGCCAAAGCACGACAGAAGACTCTTTAGCAGAAGCAACGACAACGACAGAGGAAACAGCAAGTGATACACAAACCCAGGTCAGTGAAAAAGAAACGATAAAGGATTCTCAAGAGGAAGCCTCTTCTATTACTTATCCATATGTTTATACAGATGCAGCGGGCAGAGAAGTGACAATAGAAAACGAGCCAGTTAATATTGCAGTAGATTATCTGCCACTTTGGGAAACTCTTGTAATGCTTGATGTGATGCCGATAGCAGCTACAGGAGCAGAAAATTATATCGCTACCTGGGATGCTTTCGAAGGCTATGATGTAAGCAGTGTCACAGATCTTGGTGCAAGTGAAGTAAATTTAGAATTGTTAGCACAGCTTCAACCGGATATTATTTTAGATCAAAGCTATGATATCAGTAATTTGGATATCGAGAATTTGGAAAAGGTTGCTCCTGTTGCTGTATTTGGAAATGATACCAAAATGGATTGGAGATTGAGCTTAAGAGAGGTTGCTAAAGTTGTAAATAAGCAGGATAAGGCAGAGGAAGTAATTGCTGAAGTTGATGAAAAGCTTGCTAACGACAGAGAGAAGTTGTCGAAAGAGTATGAAGGTCAGACTGTTATACAATTCTCTCTTATGGGTGAGGACAAATACTATTGTGCATACCGCCCTGATTTATACGATAAGGAAACAGGCTTAGGTCTTAATCTGCCGGAAGGATACACCACCTCAGAAACCTATGAACAGGTATCGATGGAGGCAATTGTACAAATGAATCCTGATTATATTTTTGTTAATGTATTTGATGGTGATGAAGCTTTATTTGAAGCCTTAGAGCAAAATTCTGTATGGCAGTCCCTAAAAGCAGTTAAGGATGGTCATGTGTATCGTCTGGATGGCAGCGGTCATGCAGCCAGCCCACTTGCTACGTTATATACCGTCAATTTTATTACAGAGGCATTATCAGCAGAATAATTAATTACTATTCTAAAAGGGCAGATACAGGCTTAACAGATTGTATCTGCTTTCTTAATCTAGCAGGAAATGCCTGCCAGATTAAGAAAGTAATCCGTGAAGGATGCATACAAATGCAAAAAGAAGAAGTCACTTTGTGACTGTCTTGCCTTGCTTTAAAAGGGAAATAATATTAATTCGTAAATAGGGATGAAAAAATTATGTTAAAACAAGCATTAAAATATTATAAGCCTTATCAGGCGTTATTCATTATTGATTTATTATGTGCGGTAGCCGTGGCGATTATTGAGCTTTTATTTCCTTATGCGATTAGCCATATTGTGGATGAGTTGCTGCCGATGGGAAAATGGATTGAAATGATAAAAATTGGTGTTCTATTGCTGATTGCTTATATTTTTAATACATTTTTGTATATGGTCATTGATTATTGGGGTGAAAAGCTTGGCATGTATATTGAAAATGATATGAGAAATGATTTGTTTACTCACTTGCAAAAGATGTCCTATCGTTTTTTCGATAACAATAAAACGGGACAACTGATTGCCAGAGTTTCCAATGATTTACATCAAATCGGAACAGTTGCACATTATGCGCCAGAACAGCTAATTGTGGCTAGCTCCATGCTTATTACGACAGTTATTATTATGTTTTCAATCAGCAAGCTTCTTGCTGGTCTGATTTTACTCAATGTAGGGCTTTTACTTGGAATTAATATCAATTTTACAAAAAAAATGGTCAACACCTCCAGGGAGCTTTTCGGAAATGTAGGAGAAATGGCGGCACAGCTTGAAGAAAATTTTGCGGGAATCCGAGTCGTACAGGCTTACTCTTATGAAGAACAGCAACGAAAAAGTTTTCAGGATATAACGTTAGAATATTGCAGCAAACAGCAGGAAGGATTTAAAAGGGTAGCTGTCTGTAACGGTATCACATATTATGTAACAAAACTATTACCGGTTCTCATTATATTGACCGGAGGATGGCTAACCTTACATCAGGAAATCAGTGAAGGACAATTTTTTAGTTTTATCCTTTTGACCAATATGGTACTAAAGCCTATTGAAATGATTAGCAATTTTGTAGCACGTTATCCAAAGGGTATTGCAGGCTTTAAAAATTTTATGGAAATTATGCAGATTGAGCCGGAAATCGCAGATGCCCAAGATGCAGTTGAGGTAGACAAGCTAAAGGGAGAAATTGAATTTTCTAATGTAGCTTTTTCGTACGATGAGGGAAAACCGGTGTTTTCTCAGCTTTCTCTAGAAATCAAAGAAGGAGAAACGATTGCTTTCGTGGGAAGTTCAGGAGCCGGGAAAAGCACGATTTGTAATCTGATACCTCGCTTTTATGAAATAGAAAAAGGACAGATTAAAATACAAGGAATGGATATAAAAAAAATAAAGCTGTCATCACTTCGAAAGCAAATAGGTGTGGTAGCGCAGGATGTATTTTTATTTTCAGGTACGATTGAGGAAAATATACGTTTTGGAAAACCTGAGGCAAGTGAAGAAGAACTGTGGGAGGCTGCAAAAAAGGCAATGCTCTACGACTTCATTCAAGGTCAGCCAAAAGGTATGAAAACCGTTATAGGAGAACGTGGAATTAAGCTCTCGGGCGGGCAAAAGCAACGCCTGTCCATTGCCAGAATGTTTCTGAAAAATCCTCCAATCTTGATTTTGGATGAAGCGACCTCTGCACTTGATGCGGAAAATGAAATGGAAATACATAAAGCGTTAAAGCAGCTTTCCTTAGGAAGAACGACACTTTTAATTGCACACCGCTTTTCAACAATTAGGGATGCAAATCGAATTATAGTCGTTGACCCAGGCGGAAAAATAGAGGAAGGTTCTCATGATACTTTAATGCAAAGTAATATAACCTATAAAAAATTATATCAATTACAACAAAATGGAAAGGCCTCCTAGTGACACTTTAACAGTTAGAAGGCCAGAAAGGAGCTGAAGATGAAAGCCGCTTATCAAACAAAAAAAACACGGGTACAAATCTGCATTCTTGTAATAACAGGCAGCTTTCTTGTACTTGTAGCAGCTATTTTAATATCAATTATGACAGGAGCGGCGAATCTGTCGATTAACACAGTTTTAAATGCATTTTTTTCTTTTCAAGTTACTAATCCAGAGCATTTGCTAGTTCGTGAAATGCGAATTCCCAGGGCACTTTCTGGCGCATTAATTGGAGCAGCTTTGGCTGTTGCAGGAGCCATGATGCAGGGAATGACAAAAAATCCATTGGCAGATTCAGGACTGATGGGATTGAGTGCAGGCGCAGGACTGTTTCTGGCCATCTCGTTGGTATACTTAAATGGCATGGGCTATTATAGTATTATTATTATGACGTTTTTAGGTGCTGCCTTTGGTGCATTGAGCGTACATATTATCAGTAATCTGGTGCCGGGAGGAAATCATCCTATGAAGCTTGTGCTTGCAGGTGCCACTGTAAGCACCCTGTTTTCAGCCATTAGTCAGGCAATTGCCATAGCAGCCAATGCCTCTCAGAGTATAATGTTTTGGACTATGGGAAATGTGTCAGGAACAAGCTGGATGCAGTTGAAAATAGGAGGACCGGTTATATTAGCCAGTGCTTTAATTGGAATGGCTTTATCTAGAAGAATCTCTATATTGAACATGGGAGAGGAAATGGCGAAGGGGCTTGGAGTCAATACCAGACAGACCAGAATACTTGGGACATTAATTGTTGTTCTTTTATCAGGAACATCTTTTGCATTATGCGGTAGTATTACATTTGTAGGAATGATGATTCCTCATTTTGCAAGGTTTTTAGTTGGTTCTGATTATCGCTTGATCATACCAATTAGTGCGGTGCAAGGAGCTGCTTTGGTCGTACTTGCAGATATTTTTTCAAAGACAATTCAACCACCTACAGAAATCCCTCTAGGAGCTGTCATATCGGTGATTGGTGTTCCAATTTTTCTGTATTATGCAAGAAAAGAAAGGGGTAAGGCCTAAAATGAAACACTTATTTCAAAAACAAAATAAATGGGAATTTTTAATGCTTTCTTTTCTTATCTTGGTGATATTGTTTTTTATCAGTATCAATGCAGGTTATACGCCAATCGGATTTCGGGATATTCTTCGAATTCTGGCAGGAGGTGGAGAAGCAAGGGAAAATCTTGTGATATTTGATTTTCGTCTTCCACGTATTGTGATTGCCATTTTAGTAGGTATGGGTTTTTCTCTATCGGGTTGTGTGCTGCAAGGAATTACAAGAAATCCGTTGGCTGATCCGGGTTTGATGGGGATTAATTCAGGAGCTGGTATAGTTGTAGTCATTTTCATGACATTGTCAGGAACCCTAAGCATCGGCGGTGTCTTAACTCTTCCTTTTTTCTCCTTGCTTGGTGCACTGCTGACTAGCGTAATTCTTTATTCCATTTCCATTCAAAAGAACGCAGGCTTGAATTCAACTAGGCTGATATTAAATGGAGTAGCGATACAAGCGGGAATTAATGCAATGATGACCATTATTGTTCTTCAATTAGATGATACCCAATACAATTTTTTGGCTGTATGGCAGGCAGGAAGCATCTGGAATTCCAACTGGAAACTGGTTGTCAGTCTGCTGCCTTGGATTGTACTAGGAATGCTTTATCTTTTCCTAAAAGCAAAGGAGCTGGATTTATTAATGGTTGGAGATGAGCTATCTTCAGGGCTTGGAGTAGCGGTAAATAAAGAAAAAAAGAGTTTGCTGTTTGCAGCAGTAGCATTGGCGGCAGCTTCTGTAACGGTAAGTGGGAGTCTGCACTTCGTAGGTCTTTTGGGACCGCATCTTGCAAGAAGACTGGTAGGATCAAGGCATAAAATACTTCTTCCGTTTTGTGCAATAACAGGTGCCATATTAGTGCTTTTGGCTGACACGATAGGTAGAACAATTGTTTCGCCCAGTGAAATTCCTGCCGGAATCGTGGCAGCAATTCTTGGAGCTCCCTATTTTATCTTTTTATTAATTACCAACAATAAAAGTAAAGTCAAAGAGAGGTAGCACAAATGAGAGAATTTAAGACAGAGAATATAGAAGTAGCATACGCAGATAATACGATTATTAAAAACTTAAGTATCAAGATACCAATTGGAAAAATCACGACTATTATTGGCCCTAATGGTTGTGGGAAATCGACCTTATTAAAAGCTATTGGTAGGATTATGAAAACCAAAAACGGTGCCATCTATCTGGATGGAAAAAACATATATGAACTTTCAAGTAAAGATTTTGCAAGACAATTAGCGATACTTCCGCAAAGTCCGATTGCACCGGAGGGGCTTACTGCCAGGGAACTGGTTTCATACGGGCGTTATGCCCACCAAAAAGGGTTTGGAAAGCCAAGTGAAAAGGATAAGGAAATCGTAAAGTGGGCGCTTGAAGTAACGAATTTATCAGAATTAAGCGAAATAAGTGTCGATAATATGTCAGGTGGACAAAGGCAAAGGGTATGGATTGCCATGGCACTGGCGCAACAGACAGATATGATTTTATTGGATGAACCAACAACCTATTTGGACGTTGCATATCAGCTTGAGGTATTGGAGCTTTTGGAGGATCTAAATAAGGAGCATGGATGCACTATCGTTATGGTGCTTCATGACATTAATATGGCTTCGCGTTACGCAGACTATTTGATAGCCCTAAAGAATGGTAATATCGTGGGAACGGGAACACCAAAAGAGGTCATCACAAAGGAGATGCTTCGTGAGGTTTATCATATTGAAGCTGATATTATGATAGAAGAACGGACGAAAAAGCCGACCTGCATTTCCTATCGGTTAAACAATCGGAAAATAGCAGTGGAAGCAGGAATAAAAAAAGGAATTAAGGTGGTAGGATGAAAAAAATAGCGATATATGGAAAAGGTGGAATCGGAAAATCAACAACGGTTTCGAATTTGTCTGCTGCTTTGGCAGTCAGTGGTTATAGGGTAATGCAGGTTGGATGCGATCCTAAGGCGGATTCCACCAGAAATTTAACGGGTGGGAAAAAAATAGCGACCGTACTTGAATTATTAAGAGATAAAGAAAATGTAAGCCTGAAGGATTTGGTCTATGAGGGAGATGAGGGAGTCTTTTGCGTAGAGGCAGGCGGACCTGTTCCGGGAGTTGGGTGTGCAGGAAGAGGGATTATTACAGCATTTGAAAAGCTAGAGGAATTAGATGCATTTGAAGTATACAAGCCTGACATTGTTATCTATGATGTGCTAGGAGATGTTGTATGCGGTGGCTTTGCCATGCCAATACGAGGAGGTTATGCAGAAGAGGTCTATATTGTTTCTTCTGGCGAAATGATGTCATTATACGCAGCTTCCAACATAGCATATGCAGTTAAAATGTTCGGAAAAAGAAAATATGCTTCTTTGCGCGGAATCATCCTAAACAGTAAAAATATAGAAAACGAAGAAGCACTCGTGCGTGATGCAGCGGCAGAAATCGAAACACAAGTAGTATATCAAATTGGTCGTAATCCGTTGGTGCAGCAAGCGGAAGCAATCGGAAAAACGGTGGTCAGTGCTTTCCCAGAAAGTGACATGACAAAGAATTATTTAGAACTTGCAGCTATGCTATAGCAGAAAGGAGATTATTATGAAGCAATCAAAGTTTCCTTATCGTCTGTCAGAAATAGAGAGTAATCAGGGAATCTTATTTTCTCATGAGGGAGCATCACCGGGTTGTCATTGTCCAATGCATACAGCATTATCTGCAATTCGTAATATAGAAGGCTTGTCAAGTCTTGTGGTTGGTATGCCAGAATGTAGTTTTTACAGTAGATATGTAATGGATACCCCCATTGGTCCAAACAAAGAACTTCACTATACTTATGTGTTAGACTCTAATGAGGTTGTATTTGGCTGTCGCGATGGTTTAACGAAAGCTCTTGAGGAAATGGAGAGAGACAATGCAAAGGCAATTGTAGTAATCATGACGTGTATCCCGGCGCTGATTGGAGAGGATATTGCAGAAATTGCAGAAGCCTTTTGTGAAGAGCATGTCACGAAAGCAGTTTGCATTGACTTGGCTCATTATAAAAGAAATGGGTATGAAGCCGGTTTTTATGAAAGCTATCAGGCTTTGTTAAGTTTTTGTGTAAAGCAAAACAGAATAGATAATCAAGTTGCATTCTTAGGTTCGTGCAGCGGTGAAGAGGGAAATTTTCTAAAGCTGAGTTTGAAAAATAATGCGTTTGAGATATTGGAAATCAATGCGTTCTTTTCGATTGCGGAATTTCAAAGGGTCACGGCATCAAGACTTACAATTGTAACACAAATTCATTTTCTGCCTTTGGCAAAACGCCTGGAACAAGAATATCATATTCCCTATATCTTTTTAGCAGGCTCCTATTCTATTAAAGCTATCAATAAATGCTATCAGCAGATTCAAGAGCAGCTTACCTTGTCAGAAGCCTTTGATTTTACAAGCTTTAACAGTTTACTTCAAAAAGAAAATGAAATACGTAAAAAATTTAAAAACAGTCGTTTTGTCATTACTGCAGTTGTAGAGGATGTACTTCTTTTGACAGAATATTTATGTTCTTTGTCAATGAAGCCTTGCCTTCTGCACCTGGAGGAATATCGGGTCTTTATGAGAGAATGGAAGGAGAAAATTCTTGCCTATTCAGTTAATCCGCTGATTACCTATATGGTACAGGACGAGCCTGTAGCTAAGCTCTTAAAAGAGGCCGATTTTCTGTCAACAAAAGAGGATATTCGTCTTTGCATCGGTAATCGTTTTGATGAGGACGTTGTCTGTATTAAGACAGGACGTTTTCAGGTACCTTTTATTGGATATGAGCGTACACTTACACTATTGACACAAATGGAAAATGCATACAAGGAGGAAGCTTATGCCACTATATAAACAAACACCGAATCCATCCGGCAGAATGGGACTTCTATGGGCACTGGCACCAATTCATGATGCAGCAATCATAGAATATGGATCTATGGGGCATATGCTTTATGCTAACAAATGGATGAGCTATACCGGTTTGGTAAACTATGCAAAGATGATTACCACGCATTTATCAGAAAAAGATATTGCTCTTGGTATAACCCAAAGACTAGAAGCGTGCGTCGATAAAGTTGTAAAAGAGAATAAAGCAAGGGCAATCTTTTTGTTGCCTTCAAGTGTACCGGAAATGATTGGTACCGATTTGGAGGCAATTGCAGATGAGCTTCAATCTTCATACCCAAAGATTCCAATTTTGAGTTTTCGTTCAGGTAATTTTAAATCAGAAATGAAACAAGGGATGGAAGAAGCATATGACAGGCTTGTAAAAGAATTGCCAAATCGATTGGGAGTGATTGATTCAACTCATGTAGAAAGAGGAAGAAAGGCTCGCTTTCATTTACTTGGCTCAGGCTGTGACTGGTCTTGCTTTCAGTCTGATTGTGCAGAGATAATCCGTATTATGGAGGGGGCTTTTGATATGAAAAAGGCCTGTGTATTCGGAGCCGCCTCAAGTGTAAAAGATTTTTATGATATAGCAGGGGCAGAGCTGACTCTTGTAATGCGAGAAGATGGTCTTAAGGCAGCAAAAGAACTAAAAAAAAGATATGGGATACCTTATTTTTATCAGGCTCCTTACGGCTTAGATGGGACTCTTAGCTTTGTTCATGCATTGGAAGAAATTCTTGGAAAAAAGGCAGATGAGTCATTCATAAAGAGAGAATATGAGGAAACCACATATACAACTGATCATTGCAAGAAATGGACGACTTATCGAAAGGACAAAGCCAAAATATGGGTTAGTAAGGAGGATGAGCTTGCTAAGGGCTTAAAAGATTTTGCAATAGAATTAGGCTTTAACTTAGAAAAAGGAGAAATTCACATGTCTGATCTTCACGACTTAAGGGAAAATTTCGGAAAATGCAATATAGAAATTAGACGCAGCACCCTATCTAATGATATCAATCCTTATGAGCTGCCTTTTATGGGCTTTCGTGGTGCAATGAATCTGAGTGCGCTATGGTATCAACATTTAGTGAAATAGATTACAATAAATTGCCTATCACCTACAAAAAAAGATAGCTGTAATAATCAAAAGTATTAGCACATAAAATTAATCAGCAAATAAAAACTAGGTGGGAAGAAATGGATTCAGAGTTGAATGGTGAAGATAAAGTCTTAGACTATACGCTAAAGCAAACAAAAGAAACTTTTGAGGCCTTTGTAGAGGCTGTGATTCCACGCTCGCCCAAGCTGGCAGAGCAATATGGTAACATACAGTATTATGGTGCATTGGATTTTCTCATTGACGAATATTTGATTATTACGCTGAATGAATATCACCCGGATTTGGCAGAAGCGACAGCAGAAATGCTAAATGTTGCTGCCGAGAAACTGATTTTAAGAAACGAAAACAGGGAGCCTGTTCATTTTAATGGGAGCGGGAATTTCTCGGCTCTGACACCAAACGATCGGTTGTTGGCTTTGGCCTTGTTAAAAAAATATCAATATACATCCTCACATTTATTATTTCCATTTGAAAATATTTTTTTTAATATTACCGATAACCTTATACGAATTACTATGATGGGGTATTATTCAGAGTGGTTTGGCTATGGTATGACACGCCTAAAGATGCCAAATGAGCGTATTCTTGAGTTTTATCCATTAAGCTGGAATCAGGTTGGTTATCCAGGTCCGGTACCTGGGCATGTGTTTAAAAATAGTCAAGAACAAAAGGAGACACAGGTATGAAGTCGGATTTTGAAGTAATCGTAATTGGTGGAGGTGGCGGAGGAGCAGTAGTTGCTAGGGAGCTTTCAGAAAAAGGAGTTTCGGTTTTGTTATTAGAGGCAGGTCCTTGGTACGGAAATAGAAAGTGGCCAAAGCCAAATGATGAACAAGGTGCTAAAAGCTCATCTCAATATGAGGACTTAAGTATTGATATATTGAAAGAGTGCTTTACCGATTTAGAGGACGATATGAATAGCCTTATATCGGGTAAATTCAGATGGGGACCTGCTAATCGAAATCAGGGACCATGGGAGAGGCGTGTTGCACATGGTGGTTTTACATGGCAAAATTCAGGAATTGGTGGAAGCACACTGCATTATCTGGGCAATTCACCAAGAGCTTATCCACAAGCAATCAATCGAGTGTGGCCAATTACATATGACGAATTAATTCCATATTATGAAATAGTTGAGAAAAAGCTGTCTGTTTCTCCGGCTCCTGCTTTAGCTAAGGAAGAACTATTTTATTACGGTGCTCAAAGAGCACGCTGGGAGCCATTAGAAACAAAGGATATTATGAGTCCGGGTTATCGGGCGCAGCCAAATGCAATTTTACGTAGAAGTCAGCCCTTTGAATACACATTGGAAAATTCGAAAAGTTATGAACCATATGGATGCAGCTTTCGGGGACATTGTGTCAATGGATGTCACATAGGACCGGCTGTGGAGGCGGTGGCAAAACGCTCTACTTTTGCAAGTTATATTCCATATGCTCTAAAGACGGGTAATGTTGAAGTAAAGCCTAATTCCTTTGTCATTCAAATACTAACAGAGGAGAACGAAAACAAGGAGAAGCAGGCCATTGGTGTAATAGTGAGAAATACTTGGACAGGAGAAATAAGCGAATATAGAGCCGATGTTATTGTTATGGCAGCCGGTTCGATTGAAACACCTCGTTTATGGATGAATTCCAACTTACCCGAAAATGAATGGGTTGGAAGAGGCCTGGTAAATCATTGGTTTGATTGCGTGACAGGGATTTATGAAGAAGCAACATTAATGGAGAATATTGGAAAGCCAAATATAAAACCATATGTAGGACAAAACTCAGCCGTTCGTTTTGACTATCCGGGTTTGGGTGTGATACAAACCTTTGGCTGTACTCCAGGTGTATTTTCGTCTCTACTTTATGCATCGAGTGACAAAGGCTACTATTTTGAAAATGAAACAAATCCTGAGTCTCCTTGGGATTTTGAAGGCGCTGTCATCGGAGAACAGCTTAAGGAATTTATGATGAATTATCAAAAAACATTATGTGTGATAATCTTTACAGATGACGAAGTCAGCCAGCAAAATGGAATTATACTTGACAGGGAGCAAAAGGATGAAAACGGCTATATTCCAATTATAACCTATCACCCAAGTGAAAAAGACAGAATTAAGAGAGATAAGCTGGCAGTCATTGCAGCAAACATATTAAGAGAGGCCGGCGCCAAGACAGTAATACGTGCCAATTGGTCACCGGACATCTATATTCATATATTAAGCACCATGCGTATGGGGTTTGTAACAAATACAGATTGTGAGACGTTACAGGTAAAAAGGTTGTACATAGCGGATAATAGTGTGTTATGCAATTCACTTGGAGGACCCAATCCCACTCTGACTACCCAAGCGCTGGCAACTCGTACTTCCGAAAAGATTTTCTCTAAATATTTTGCATCTTATCATAATAAACCTGCACAATAATAGCCGTTTGGAATAAACTGGATATAAAGGTAACTTAGGAGGTTTGTGTAGTTTATATGGATGAAACAATATATGGTGCAAAAGATAATCCAATGGTTGGAATTCCTTATCAACATGTAAACTGGAAAGACATACAAGGACAGCCATTTGGTTTGGCTTCTCAATTTAATCTGTTCGTGTTTGGAGATGCCAACAATATTGTAGATGTAGAAGGTGCTGTTGCTGTAGGGGGCAGTTATTACAGCCCAAGGGGATTAAGCATAGGTTTTCAAAGCACGAATGGTCAACAGGGAATTGAATTTTCACCTGATCTGGCAAGGTATTTAGTAGGAAATATTGTTTCCATGAAAGGACCGTTAGTTGTTGTAGGGCATGTCATTTCTGGCGGAGGCTTTAAAGCTGCGTTAGGAAGTACCTATTATATTGGAAAAGATGGATCAGATAAGCAGATGGAGGAATTAAAATCTTTATATCAGGCTAACGGAGGAAGTCCCTATTGGACTCCAAGTGATAAAGGAGATTATTATATCATTCCTAGCTATGATGTTCCACGAGTAATACCTGCTTCCAGAATATCCGCAGATTTACCTGCATTTTTCCAAGCAGCAAGAAAAAGTATTGATACATTTAAAGATTGTATTCAAAAATTAGATAGCAATGGAAAGATAACAAGCAATTCCTATGAATGGATATTAAGCGGAACCAATCCAAAACAAAATGTTTTTACAATTGATGCAAGTCCAAACGGTATTTTAAATAAAGGGATTCGATTTGAAGTGCCACAAGGCAGTCTGGCAATCGTCAGACTAAAAACAGGTCCTCATGCACATTTACAATCGGGATTATACGGGGGGAAAAGTCAAGCAGAGAATACGTTATATGTATTTGAAGATGCAACGAATATTCATATGGAGAATTCTTCCGACATATGGGGCAGTATTTTAGCTCCTCAAGCGATGTTTCATGGTCATCCTACAGGAGGACATGTGAGTGGTAATGCCGTATTGGGTGGATTTGCAGTAAATGCAAACAGCGGTTTTGAATTTCATTTGGCACCATTTTTGGGTAATGTGGATTGTATGCAGAGTATGCCTAAGCAGGAAAATGAATCAGAAATTATTTCAGTTCCATTGCCGGAAACCCCAGCTTCCAATCAAGGAGAGATTTCCAGTGGCATTTCAGAGCCATGTCCGACGTGTCCGACATGTCCAGAGCCAGAGCCATGCCCAATGTGCCCAGAACCAGAGCCATGTCCGACATGTCCAACGTGTCCAAAACCAGAGCCATGTCCGACGTGCCCGACATGTCCAACGTGTCCAAAACCAGAGCCATGTCCGACGTGCCCGTCATGTCCAACGTGTCCAAAACCAGAGCCATGCCCAACGTGCCCGACATGTCCAACGTGCCCAAAACCAGAGCCATGCCCAATATGTCCGACTTGTCCGCCATGCCCAACGTGTCCAGAATGTCCGCAGCAAAAAGATGAAACAGAAGAGAAAGCAGAGTATGTAGCTATACCGGTTCCGGTTCCCATACCGTATCCGGTTCTTGTCAGAACCGATCCGGATGTTTCAGAATGCCCGATTTGTGAAGAAAATAAGATTACTATGGGTTTGATTGAAGGCTGTATCTTAGGTTGCGATTGCTGCAGAAATCATGAATGGGATATTATGCTCTATCAGATGAGCAATGGAAAGAAAATATTGATTTCATGTGTAACGATATGTCACCTTGGGTGTTTCCGCTTTAAAGCAGATTTTTATGGAGCATATGTTCTTGTAATATGTCCATTAAAAAGAACTTGCTGCTTTTCATCATGTAGACCAAGAATTTTATTAAAAAATATAGGTGTAGCAAATCTTACCATTGAATAAAAAGGGTAGTTTAAACTGTTGATTGATTCATAGCGAGTCAATTGGCAGTTTATGCTATTATGCCAAAAAATCATAGCATTTGCTTTTATATTTTTACTATTTTTTAAAATAATAAAAAATTTGTAAAAAATATCATAATTGTATTGTAAAACAAATAAAATATGTTACTATTGTATAGTAACTGTAAATATTACTTGAAAATTTAGTTAATAAGGGGAAAAACATGAAGAAAATGTACAAAAAATTTTTACCTGCTGCTTTGAGTGTTAGTATGATCTTTTCTATGGCTTTAAATGTAAGTACTTACAATGTAGAAGCTGCGGCAACAGACCCGCTTCAATTAGAAGCAAATTCAGCAAGTGCAAACACAGGTTTGACTTCAAAAGGAATGTATACGAATCTTTATAATACAGAAGATTCGGTATTTGGTGATGCTATTTATGCAGCAGCAAATGGAAGCAGCAGTGCAACAGGAACAAAAAACAGTCCGCTTGATTTGGCAAGTGCAATTCAAAAAGCGGCAGAAAAAGACAATGCTGTCATTCTTTTAAAGGCAGGAACCTACAGTCTGAACAGTCAACTTACGATTGGTACCGATAACAATGGAACAAGCAACGCTTATAAAATACTAAAGGCTTGTAAAGGTGCTAAGGTTATTTTAGACTTTTCAGGTGAAAGCTACAATATGAGTGATACATCTGTAAATAACAGAGGTATCCAGCTTAATGGTAATTATTGGTATATAGAGGGTATTACAATCTATGGTGCAGCAGATAACGGAATGATGGTATCTGGAAGCCATAATGTAATTGAACGATGTAGTTTTGACTCAAACAGAGATACCGGTTTACAAATCAGCAGATACAGCTCAGCAGTAACTAATTTTGCAGATTGGCCAAGCTATAATTATATTATAAACTGTACCTCTAAAAATAATTGTGATCCTGCAACCTATGAGAATGCGGATGGTTTTGCTTCTAAGTTAACTTGCGGTGACGGAAATGTATTTGATGGATGTATTTCTCATAATAATAGTGATGATGGTTGGGATTTGTTTGCCAAAACTGCTACCGGTCCAATCGGTGTAGTAACAATTCGAAACTGTATTGCGATGAGAAATGGTATTACAGAGGATGGAACAACCGAATCCTCCTGTGATGGAAACGGTTTTAAACTGGGTGGTTCAGGAGTGGGTACTCCTCATGTGATTACAAACTGTCTGGCAATTGAAAACTTACATAATGGTTTTACGGATAACAATAATCCAAGTGCAATTTCAGTAGTAAACTGTACTGCATTTAATAACAATACTAGCGGTACTAAGAATAATTTCAGCTTATATCGTTGCAAAGATGCATATGCTGCAAATTGTATTTCTTATACAACAAATAATACATCTGATAAATTTGTTAATTTATCAGGAGATCATTTAGTTTTTTATAACAGTAGTAAATGGTACAAGGTTACTGACTTACAGGTAATGAACACAGGCTCCTCCGCTTCAAGAGGAACAGCGATTTCTACAGGTATTACAGCAGTAGACTTTACCAATGCAACAATACCGACGGTTGGTACTGATTTTGATACATTGTGGAGAAATACGGATGGTACGATTAATACAAAAGGTGTAGCAATGATTTCTTCTTCAAGCAATTATGCAACATTTTCCACAGATGGTGGTGCAATAGGTGCGAGATTATCTTCCAATATTGCATCAACAGAGCTAACGATCAACAGTTCCAGTTCTGTATCTGATGCTAGTGATACAGATACAGACACAGATAATAGCAATGAAACAACAGAGGAAGTTTTAACAGGATCTAACGTACAAAATTTCACAGAGAGTGGTTTAAACAGTGATTTTTTTACAATTAGCGGTAATCTGGCAACCAATAAAGGAACTGTTACCTATCAAGATTTGACTTTGACAACCGCATTAAAATTAGAGAGCAGTACCAGTATTTCATTTACAACGAGTTCAGTCTCTACTTTAACATTGGTATTTAATGCTGATTGTAATAAAAATGTTAAGATTGATGGAACCAAGTTAAGCATCAACAATGGTGTATTGGAAATGGAATTATCAACTGGCAAACATACAATTAGTAAAGCGGATGCCGTTAATTTATATTATATATCTGTAGTGAATTAATTAATATTTAACCTTAAAAGGAATATCTAAATTGATAATAGATTTTTGTTAATGAGGTTAATGAGATATAAATAAAAGAGAAATAGATAGAATAACGATTGAAGTCAGAAATGCAAGAAAACAGGGGTAATCTCATAATGTTTTGCCTCTGTTTCCTTGATATTTGATGATTAATAAGTGTTTGTTAGTTCTCGTATTGTAATTATACCTGATAGATAAAGCTAGTTATAAAAATTTATCAATTATCATTTTTTTGTATTACTTCAGTAATAGGTAAATTCCATTGAGAGCTCAAACTGTTAACTAAATCAAAATCTTCCATAGACTGATTCATAGAATCTTTACAACAAATCTGTTGTTTCTGAAGTAATTTCATACAAAGATATAAAACTGATTTATCGGTAAATTCATTGAATTCTTCCTCATTAATTAATCCATTAATTGGATTACCTTTTTTATCAATATCTGCATCAAAAATTGCTGACCATTCCAACTCACAATATACAGGTTCGTTGAAAATTTCAATATTTGATCTGTCAGCTTCTCTAAAATTTTTGCCCATATTTTTTTGATCAAAATAACGGGTAACCTGAGACGGAAGATTTGGTGAAATCTGAGGGAAGGAACCCTTAAAATTTACTTTTGTATAAACTTTAAAAGGAATATGAACAGTAGTATCTTTGATAGAGCCACCAATTGCAGAACCTCTTGAACAGGTTCGGGTAGCATATTCTATATTTTTTCTGATATATCCTTCAAGAAAGACTTTATCAGTGGGAGGGATATATCTGCATTGAGTTAAGAACACCTGTTTTTCTATTCTTTTAATTTCATATGCTGGTTCGTTCAGTTTGATTACTGATTCTGTATCTATTTGAACAATAAATTCCGTAAGAACCTTAGGAATTTTAAAATCTCCTCCACAGCAAGGATAATTATCGGCATTTGTAAGGGTGTCTGCATTGATTACTGAAGCATTACATTCATTACCACCGCTAGTATTGATTGCGTCTGTGCTAACTACTTTTACGTTATTTGTAACGTTTTTATTCATACTGTTCATCATTACATCCTCCTTTTTGATAATATATTAGGAATGAAATACACTTCACTCCTAATATATTATTCAAACAAGTAAAATTGTGTGATATAAAATAATGTTTTTCTTTTTTTTGCAGTTTATTGTAATATTTTCAGAATGTTTCTATAGATAAAACAATCGGCTCCTGCACTTAGTTTTTGTTCTACTTATAATTGGTACAAACAGGGAATATAATGATTAGTAATAAATAGTGGGGAGGGATATTTTATTAAGCTGTTGAAATGCAATGAATAGAATGAAAAAGGAGATGGGAGAGCTTATGTTACAAAATATTGTAAAGTATCTGTTTTGTTTGAGTGTTTTTTTTGTGTTAATTTTTATAGGACAGGCTCAGCACCTTCAGGCGGAGTCAAAGAATGATGAAACTACTTTAGTTAACGGTGAATTATGGTATGACAGTGATGGAAATGATATTCAGGGACACGGCGGAAATATTTTAAGTTACAATGGAAGATATTACTGGGTTGGAGAGTATAAGCAAAGTGCTAATTTTAGCGGTATTGCGCTGTATTCATCTAATGATCTGATGAATTGGAAGTTTGAACATATGATTTTGACTCCTGAAACACCTAAGGGGGATACTACAATTGGTTTTTGCACGATAGAACGTCCAAAACTCATATATAATGGAAGTGATTTTATATTATGGGCTCATTGGGAAAATGGAAATGATTATACGGAATCTAAATTACTGGTTGCCAAGTGTGATATAATAAACGGCAATTATGAATTTGTAAAGCTCTTTAATCCTCAAACAACTCAAAAAGGTGAAAATGGGGAATTTTTATATTCTACAAATCGCTCACTGGATTTTACAATTTATAATGATGCAGTTGACAATGGAAATGGAACAATTAAAAATCAGGCATATCTTATTTCTGCATGCGGTCATGACATGTGTGTTTACAAACTAACGGAGGACTGCATGGATGTAGTTCCAAAAGAGAGCTATAAATTTTGGAAAGGTGCAGGGCGCGAAGCTCCATCTATGGTAAAAGTGAATGATTATTATATATTGCTTACTTCCGGGCAGTCAGGGTGGTATCCGAATCAGTCGATGTATGGCTACACGAAGGATATTTCAAACCCTGATGAATGGACTTTAGCCAATGCTTTGATTACGATAGGAAACAACTCGACTTATTACAGTCAACCTACGAACATTGCAGTAGTGGAGGATAAGACAGGCAATAAACAATGCATTTATATGGGAGATCGTTGGGATAAAGAGAATTTGGGTGAATCAACCTATGTTTGGCTTCCGATGGACATCATAATTGATGAAAACAGTGACAAGAAGGTTCAGATTTCTATGGACTATTTAAACCAGTGGTCTTTTCAAACTTCCACTGGAACGTTTATTAAACCGAAGGAATCTTTGATATCAGAAAATAAACAGGTGACCGTAAGTATTGCTGGAACACAAAAACATCCTGCATCACAAGCAGTTGATGGTATTATTGATACGGATACGACATGGGGAAATAGCAATTATTATGAGTTGTCTCAGGCAAGGGTACCATTTACAATTGAGATTGATTTGGAAGAGGTATCTCCTCTAACTCGTATGGATCTTTCCACCAGACTGTGTAATGGTTCAGAAACCTATTATCAATACATTGTAGAGGGAAGTGTAGATGGAATTAGTTGGAGTACAATTTTAGATGAAAACGCGAATAAGGTGGTTGGGTTTCGAAGTCATAAATTGAAAGGAGATTATCGTTATGTTAAATTGACTGTACATGCTATTAAAAACATACATAATGAAAATATGGCAGTATGGGCCGCAGGCATTGTTGAGTGGCAGATTTACGCCTCCAAAGCTTTCTAAAGATGCACTTCCTTTATTAAAAAACAAATCACTTCTGGTTTGATTTCAACAGCCTGGTGGTAGATAACAATAACTGTATTGCCCTCAATTGAGCTCAATTTAGCCAATTTAGTAATTGACTATACAAATCGTCCATTCGTGCTTCCAAACAGTCCGCTTGTGATTTGTTATTGAAAAAAAAATTGTATTTTGTTAAATTGTTAATAGGATTTTTTAGCAAACCACTGAAAAAACTAGGAGCAAGGCAGATAATAGAGGTAACTAATGAGTCCCACTTACGGAAATTGCCATTTAAAATAGTATAAAAAATATTAGAATGATCTAAAGACCAAGGAGTAAATATGAGATATACCTATGTAAAACAGCAGGATGCAACCGATTGTGCAGCGGCGTGTCTGGCAATGATATGCTTGCATTATCGAAAAGAAACAACGATTACAAGACTTAGGGATATGATGGGAACGGACTTAAAAGGAACGAACCTGATTGGTCTTAGTAAATGTGCGGATGAGCTTGGATTTACTTCTCAGGCGGTATGAGTGGATAAGGAAGGTTTCTTAAGTAAGTATACACTTACTGCCATTGCAAATATTATTACGAAGGAAGGTTTAAGTCACTTTGTAGTAATCTTTAAGATTACAGACAAGCATGTGGTTCTTGGTGATCCAGCCAAGGATTTAATTATAGAAGGCTTTATCATTGAAAATTTAATTCATATTGAAAAATCGATAAATTCTGATAGGAGTCTATAGATGAACAAATTAAAACTAATAAGAACAATTTCTAGGATATTTTATATTGTAGCTTTATTAATTATTGTTACTATGGTATTAAGTGATTTATATGTACCTTCATATTTAATGATATTTGTGTGGGTTGGCACTATCGTATTTTGTATCACAGATTTAATACTTAATATTAAGAACAAAAAATAATTATAATTAAAGCAATAGTTAGAATCATTTAGAGTAGAAAGTTTTTCGGTTTCATAGGTGCAGTTGGTGCAGCAGGAGCTTGCTATTATTTAGCTACTCACAGAGTATTCTATTAGTATAATAATACGCCCAAGTTATTCTACTTGGGCGTATTATTGAAAGAGGTGATAAGGTGATATATTATATTTATATTATAATGGAAATGATGCTATTAGGCTTAGGTTTAGGTCAATCTGATTTTTTTATTAACTTAGGCTTTTTAGGTTTTGTTCTATCCATGATGGGGATTTCTTTATTAAATATAATATTGATTATTAACATTGGGAATATATTTCGATATATTTATAGTGTGAAAAAACATATATCATATTTTCCGCTCTATTTATGTCCATTTATAATAACAAGTATTAGTGAGAAACACATAAAAATAAAATATATAGGTATTAAAAAAGATTTTTTTCGAGTCATTTTACCAAAAGAAATTATCGAAGACATATTTACTTCGAATGATAATCATGATATAAAAAACGATAGGATTGTCTTAATTAAAAAAAGTATTCAAATCCAGATAGTTGGAAGATATTTGGGGATTATCGTTATAACATTAGTTGAAGCTATAACATTGCATTCTATTTCTATTTGTATGTATGGTATTGGATTGATTGTAATTCAAAGAGCACTTTCAGACTGGAGTTCAATTGACTATTATGTAGGTGAAGCATGGATACAAAAGTCATTTGATAAACCGAGTGATAAATTTATAGATTACTGTGCCTCACAGATTTCGTATCATGATACTGAGTATAATGTTTTATATAAAGTATACCAAGAAAATTTGCTTAGCCGCGACAATCTATTTTCAATAGATTGGTGTTCTTATAATTTAATGCATATGTATATATTAGAATACAGTAAAAAAATTGTTTTTACACAGGAATTTATCACACATCTGCAACATCAAATTAATCAAATAGATTCAATACAGGTATCCTCATATCAGTGGTATGGATTTGTGACTAATTTATATTGGGAAATTCTAACAAATAGAGAAAATACAGTAAAATCTTTTATTAGTATTATAGAATCAGTAAAAAATTCATATGAAATAGTGCCAGTCAAGATAAGGAGAATTCTCCCATTAAAAATATTTGATTGGTACTTAGACTTAGCAAAATGTCATAAGATTGGGCGAAAAAATTCTGGAAAACCAAAATATAGAATATTGATGCGAGATTCTTTATGTGTAATATCAGCGGAATATTTCAGTTGCTATCGTAAATTTGAACAGGAAATAGAAAAAGAAATGAGTTAAGCTGTACTTTTATTAAAATACTATCATTAAAGAAGAGATAGTAATTTTATAAATCCATGTATGATATAGAAATTAAAACATGAAAAATAATAAATAATGTTTGTGGATTATTTATTAGTCTAATTTATAACTTTAATAATATTAATTATTTTAATGGAGAAAAGAATGAATAAATTACTATTTAGTAATAACAAAACTCTAAAATTATCAAATGTTCTAATAAATAAGTTTATTTTAACAGATGATGAAGAAAGTTTTAATTTAACAGTAGAACAAATGCAAGCTTATATTAAAGTAAAAGGAGCTCTTCAAATAGGTCCACTTATACAACGATCAATTCCATTGTTAATACTGCAAATCAAATGGACATAGATACATTTTTGATGCTTCAATGCAATAATTACCTACATTCAGTAGAGAAACCATATCAGATGGAATCTGTAATTGAGTTCAACTACCATTTTGAGGATATGGTCTTGACATATGCACACCTTATGGAAAAGGGGTTTTTTAAAGCTAAAAAAACTGGACGCAGGAATGAATATGCACCTATCGTGACAGAACTAACTTCAATAAAGTCACGGTATTATATTGATAAAACTTGGATAATACTTGGAGGAAATAAATTGAAAAGATATAAGCAGTGGATGCTAGCTGGATATTTAATAGTAAGTGTAATTAGTTTTACAGCTTGTGGGACGCAGGAACAAGATAGTTCTAGTAATTCAGTTCAAAATGGAACAATGGCAAATGACAATGCTAACATAAATGAAAGCGAGAGGACTAATACATCAGAAAGTCAAAAGCCAAATCATTTATCGATGAATGTAACAGATCATATGGTAATTGATGCTGATATTGAGAATGAAACTGTTGGACAAAGTATGATATATCAAACATTACCCAAAGAATTTGATTTAGATAAAGTAAAACAATTATTTTTTTCAGACAATGGGGAATTAAATATCAGCAAAAATGGCCAGTCTACAATTATAGAATCAACTAATGGAGCTCTATTGATGATGGGGGATGGGGGATTAACATATACAATAAGTGAGAACATATGGGATTTAGAGAAATATATTAAGCAGGCCTATTATTCAGAATTAGACTATGGCACTCCACATGAACAAGAATTGAATGCAGTCGAACAAGAGTCGATTGTTCAAAACGTAGAGAAAAATTTGAATGAAATATGTGGATTAGAAGAAGGAGAAGAACTTTCACTGAAAGCAGGCGTTAGCGTTGATACAGACACAATATTAAAAATGCAGGAACAGCAAAAAGAATATTTAGAAAATGAAGGTGCATATCAAGGGGAAGTAGAGTGTGGTCTTTTTAACGAATTAGGTAAAGATTGGGAGGCAAATGAATGCTATTATCTTTCCTTTATTATTAAAAAGAATGGTATTCCTCTGACCAATTCAAACGAACCTTCAATAAGCAAGAGGGATGAAAATGCGATAACAGAGAAAACAAATTTAGAGGTAATTGTAGATGAAAATGGAATTCAACTACTTTATATAACAGGAATTTTTGACTTAAAAGAAACATCTGAAGCAAAAATTATGTCTGTACAAGATGCGGCTTCGCTCTTAAAGAAAAAATACAATCTTGAGATTATTACTGGTGATTGTGTAGTTGATAAGATATGGCTTGAATATCTTTTTGTTCAGGATTCTTCTACGCAGGAAGCTGATGAGGGAACCTTGGAGCCTTATTGGTGCTTTCAAATAAAAGAAATAGAAGAATATGAAGGGGTAGAAGACATTTCTTACGAAGGAGAACGATTTCACGCAGTAACAGGAGAAGACTTTGAATATGAATAAAAGAAATAAAATGTTATATTATTTAAGTGGATCTTTTAGACAATCCCTATCTTATCGAGCGGGATTTTTAATTATATCGATTGCTTTTTGCGTTTGTCTGGATACATGGAATCAGCTACCGTTTTTATGGACGGGCGCAAGAAATAGCATGGCCATCTATTATTATATATTTAATTCGTTGACGTTTGGAGGACATTATGTTCCTTATTTAGTACCAATGTTGTCTGTTGCGGTCTATACCATTAGCTATTACAAAGAAAGCAGTACTGGAATGGATGCATTTATTATTGGGAGACTTGGCAGCCGTAGAAAATATGCAGTTTCCAAATTAATCGCCTCCTCCATAAGCGGTGGTGTGATATCAGTAATGGGTTTTTTACTTTTTATCGTGGTGGCTAACCGATTTCAGCCTTTATATTTAAGTGAATTTGATATGGAGGCATCAGGTTTTCCTTATTTTAAGGCATTAAGTACTGGAAATGGAGTGGGTTATTTCATTATTATATTTTATTTAATATTTATAAATGCAGTATTATGGAATACGATTGCTTTATTATGTTCAGCATATTTTAAGAATGTGTATGTTACTATTGCTAGTCCGTTATTATTATCTTATTTTTTAAGCCGGATTTATACTTATTTACGAGTACCAGATAAGTTACGTATGGATTTTTGGTTATCAGCTAGAATCGTATATGTATCAGACAGGGTAACATTAATGCTAAGCACTTTGTCTGTTTTGGTTATCGTTGGAATTTGTTCATGGTTTTTTATTCGGAAAGTTAATTGGGAAAGCGGAGGAAAGTAAATGGGATATATAAGGAGAACTTTACAAGTTACACTATTTCAGCTAAGACGTGAATTATTATCAAAGCGGACAATCGTATTATTTCTTATCATAGGAATCTTTATTTATTCTAATATGGAACCGGTAGCAGTTTTTTGTGCTGCGGTTGGGATAAAGGCTACACCACTTGGTTTTGTTCATATGATAAATGATTTTATATTTCAGACAGTATTTATGCTTGGAATTCTTTTCTTACTCAGTAGTGCTCCGTTTCGAGGTGATTTTTATCCATATATTGTATACCGCTCTGGAGATAAAGAGTGGGAAACCGGAAATATTTTATACATTTTTATCATGACGTTTCTATATACCGTATTTCTTGTAATTATTAGTATGATTGGTTTAAAAGGAAGAATTGATTTTGTATGTGAGTGGGGCAAAATATGGGGGACGTTAGCGAGAACGAATGCAGCAAGTCAGTATGGAGTCCAATTTGCGGTAAGTGATTATATCATAGGAAAATATGAACCTTTGTATGCTATGGTTGTATCGTTTCTATTAGAGTGGATTTGCTTTATTTGGGTTGGGATGTGCATCTATTTCGTTAATATTCTAACAAAGAAAGCTGTTGGTGTGTTTTTAGCTGGCATTTTTGTGTTTTTAGATGCTATGATTTACAATTCTTGGACGCCTTGGGCATATCGTTTTTCGCCAGTTACCTTGTCTCATTTATCTGCTTTTACAAAAGGATACGTGTATTATGGAATTACATTGCAATACGCATGGCGATTTTTTGGTATTACAATTATAGGTTTTATAGTTGGAACAATTTTATTAACGAAGAAGGTTAGAGATTATGAATAAAATTAAAGTGTTGCATGTAGGGAAAAGAATTAGAGAACAAATCATATTAAATGATATCAATCTAGAGTTTCAAGACTCAAAAATATATGGCTTAATAGGTAGAAATGGTTCGGGAAAGACAGTATTATTAAAATGTATTGCCGGATTTATGAAACCTTCTGAAGGTGAAATTTGGTTCAATGATAAGAAAATAGGAAAAGATGTTAAATTCCTTGAAAATATGGGATTTATTTTAAATACGCCAGGGTTTTTGTTAGAATTATCAGGTTTTAAGAATCTTCAATATTTAGCTTCCATAAATAGAAGAGCAGGTAAAAAAGAAATTTCAGAGGCAATGGAATTAGTAGGTCTTGATCCAAAGAATAAAAAAAGTGTTGGAAAATATTCGCTAGGAATGCGCCAAAGGTTAGGCATTGCACAAGCAATCATGGAAGATCCTGAAATATTAATATTGGATGAACCAATGAACTCTCTGGATGAACAAGCAGTAGAAGAAATTCGTAATATATTACTTCAACTAAAGGAAAAAGGAAAGTTGATTATTATTACCAGTCATAACAAGGAAGATATTGAGTTTTTGTGTGATGAAGTATATCAAATTCGACAGGGAATCATAAAGAAGATAGAGAAAATTTAATATATCTGGATAAAAAGGAATTATAAAAATTTGTAATACTGGAAGTGTTGTTATATAATGATGTAAGCAAAATATATAGAAAAGAGGTTTATATGAAATCATTAGTTATAGCGGAAAAACCTTCCGTTGGAAGAGATATTGCAAAAGTATTAAAATGTTCAAAAAATATAAATGGTGCTATTGAAGGAGAAAAATACGTAGTGACATGGGGATTAGGACATCTTGTTACATTAGCTGATCCAGAGGCTTACGATGAAAAATATAAAGAGTGGAAAATGGAATATCTTCCGATGTTACCAAAGAAGTTTGAATTGGTCGTAATGAAACAAACCAGTAATCAATATAAAACGGTAAAGACGCAGATTCATCGAAAAGATATATCTGACATTATCATAGCAACGGATGCAGGTCGAGAGGGCGAGTTGGTTGCCAGATGGATATTAGAAAAGGCAATCAATCAAAAGCCCGTCAGGAGACTTTGGATATCTTCCGTTACAGATAAGGCCATTAAAGAAGGATTTTTACATTTAAAAAATGGAAAAGAATACGAAAATCTCTATCAGGCGGCAGTAGCAAGAGCCGAGGCAGATTGGATAGTAGGAATGAATGCTACAAGGGCACTGACTTGCAAATACAATGCCAGTCTTTCTTGTGGACGTGTTCAAACGCCAACTTTAGCAATGATTGCTGCTAGAGAAGAAGAAATAAAGTCATTTACTCCTGTCCCTTATTACGGATTAGTCGGGAAGATAAATGGAATGACTATTACCTGGACAGATAAAAAATCAAACGGTCATACTACCTTTGAAAGAAGTAAAATAGAGGAGTTATATAGTAGGGTAAAAGGAAAAACCGGAGTTGTTTGCGAACGTACATCAACGGTGAAAAAAGTATATTCCCCTGGACTGTATGATTTGACAGAGCTTCAAAGAGATGCAAATAAGAAATTCGACTTTTCAGCAAAAGAAACGTTAAATATTATGCAGCATCTGTATGAAAATCATAAAGTATTAACCTATCCAAGAACAGATTCCAGATATCTTCCTAATGATATTGTAGGTACGTTAAAAGAGCGTTTAGAATCCATTAGTGTTGGACCGTATAGGAAATTGGCAGGAATTTTAGTAAAAAAACCGATTGTTACCAATTCATCCTTTGTTGATGATCAGAAAGTAAGCGATCATCATGCAATAATTCCAACTGAACAATATGTTAATTTGGAAAATATGAGTTATGATGAGAGAAAAATTTATGACCTTGTAGTTAGAAGATTTCTGGCTGTATTATATCCACCTTATGTATATGAAGAAGTCACCATAAAGATTGACATAGAGAAAGAAGACTTTATTGCGAAAGGTAAAATCGAAAAGTCATTAGGGTATAAAGAGGTTTATGAAAAATCTTCTGAAGATGAAACAATAGACGATAAATCTACGGTATTACCCAATATAAATAAAAATGATGTTTTAGAAGATATTGTATTTTCAATTACCGAGGGAAAAACAAAGCCACCAGCACCATTTAATGAGGCAAGTTTATTATCTGCAATGGAAAATCCGGTTCACTTTTTAGAACAAAAAAAGAAAGCACTCATTCAAACGTTAGGTGAAACAGGAGGACTTGGAACTGTTGCAACACGTGCAGATATTATAGAAAAACTCTTTCATTCTTTCTTAATGGAGAAACGTGGTAAAGATATTTTTATTACATCAAAGGGAAAACAGCTATTAGAGTTAGTTCCTAAAGATTTAAAAACACCAGAACTAACGGCGCAATTGGAAATGAAATTATCTAAAATATCTACTGGAAATCTAAAAAAGCAAGAATTGATGAATGAGATGACAAATTATACGAAAGAAATCGTTGCAGAAATTAAAACAAGCGATGGAACATTTCGACATGATAATATGACTAATACGAAGTGTCCAAATTGTGGTAAAAAAATGTTGCTTGTCAGTGGAAAAAACAGTAAAATGCTAGTGTGCCAAGACCGTGAATGTGGTTATAGAGAGACAATAGAACGAACAAGCAATGCAAGATGTCCTGTATGCCACAAGAAGATGGGATTGAAAGGAAAAGGAGATGCTCAGATATTTACCTGTGCCTGTGGTTACAAAGAAAAATTATCCGCATTTACACAAAGACGCAAAAAAGAGGGTGCCGGTGTTGGTAAAAAAGATGTTGCAAACTACATGAAAAAAATGAAATCCGAAGCACAAGCCCCTGTAAATAATGCTTTTGCAGATGCTTTCGCTAAACTAAAGTTGTAAAGCAATAATAGAACTTATGATAGCGATATAAACTTTAACATTGGGAAAGGTTACTCTATCCTGTGCGCAGCCCTATTTTCTTAATTGATTATTAGATTACTTTTAAATATTAAGTTAAGACAAGATATTATGTGCTCGTATTCTAAGAGTTCATTATTATTGTACATATATTCGAGTAAAGATAAAATAGTCGAAGAAAATATATGCGCACAGAGTTCAAGGTCTTTTCCATGCTTTTTTAGCAAATTATGATTCATCATAATATAGATATTTTTTAATACACATTGCATATCGTCATAAAGATGAATATCATCGGTATGTATTTTTAATAAAGAAGTTAACAGTTCTCTTTTTTCAAACATAAAACGATATATATTATTAATTACTATAGGTAATTCATTACTCGAACTATAATTTTGTCTACGGTTCAATAATATTACATATTCATCCATAAATTCCTGACATAGTATATGAGCTAAATCATATTTGTCCTGATAATATTTGTAAAAGGTTGCCTTATTAATTCTTGCATTTGCAAGTAATTCTTTTACTGTGATAGAATCAAAGTCCTTTTCTTTTAAAAGTTCAAGAAATGCTTTCTCAATACTTTCTTTACTTTTTATGATACGAATATCTGTTCTTTTCTGTTCCATATTTCTACCTCCATCAATAAATTATACCATAAAAGTGATAAAAAACAATAATACTGCTAAACGATTATTACTAAAAAGTATGTTAATAAACTTTAAGTTTATTATTGTCGGTTGAAAGTTAGTTTTATACAACTTATACTAAATAAGAAATGATTGAAGAATGAGTATCTTCGTCATTATAATAAATATTTCCAGTTAATGGAACTTGAAATTAAAGAAAAATAGAGTAAAAAGATACGTATCATATAAAGCACCAAATTAAAGAAAGTTATAAAAACTTACAGTTGTTCACAACTAAAGATAGAAAGCGAGGTATTGAAAGTGAACTTAGATAAACTAGAAGTTGGCAAAAGTGCAATAATCGAAAGTGTAGGTGGAAATGGGGCACTCAGACGTCATTTCCTTGATATGGGATTGATTCCAGATACTGAAGTTACATTAATGAAAATTGCACCTTTGGGAGATCCCATTGAATTGCGTATCAGAGGTTATGAACTAACACTACGCAAAGAAGACGCTGCAAAAATAGGAATTGGAGTTCCATATGATAAAAAACAAATAGACGAAACTAAAAAAGATGCTCAAAGAAAAATGATTCCGCATCCCAGAGAAGGTGAAATGACAGCCTATCATCCTAAACAAAGAGGTACCGTAATACCAGATGGTAAAGCATTAACGTTTGCTTTAGCCGGTAACCAAAACTGTGGTAAGACTACACTTTTTAATCAATTGACAGGAGCAAATCAGCATGTTGGTAATTTTCCGGGAGTTACAGTAGATCGAAAAGATGGAAGTATCCGAAAACATCCGGAAACACTGGTAACGGATTTGCCAGGTATTTATTCTATGTCTCCGTATTCGAGCGAAGAGATTGTAACGAGAGAATTTTTGATTAAAGACCGGCCAAAAGGAATTATTAATATTGTAGATGCAACAAATATTGAAAGAAATTTATATCTAACTTTGCAACTTATGGAGCTGGACATACCAATCGTCCTTGCGTTGAACATGATGGATGAAGTTCGTGAAAATGGTGGAACCATTATGATTAATGAATTAGAAGCAGCATTAGGGATTCCGGTAGTGCCTATTTCAGCTGCAAAAAATGAGGGGATTGAAGAATTAATAGAACATGCGTTACATGTGGCAAAATTTAGGGAACGTCCTGGCAGAATCGATTTTTGTGATATGAACGGTGATGAAAAGGAAAGTGCAGTGCATCGATGTATACATGGAATTATGCCACTAATAGAAGACCATGCAGTAAAAGCTAATATTCCGAATCGGTTTGCCGCCACAAAGTTAGTGGAAGGAGACAAACTTATTTTAGATGCATTAAAACTTGATGAAAATGAAAATGATATGCTTGAACACATCCTGATTCAATTAGAAAAAGAAAGTGGAATTGATAGGGAAGCAGCTTTGGCCGATATGAGATTTAAATTTATAGAAAAGGTATGTGCGGATACGGTGGTAAGTCCCAAAGAAAGTAAAGCACATGCAAGAAGTGTGAGCGCGGATAAAATATTAACAGGAAAATGGACTGCGATTCCATCATTTATAGGAATTATGGGATTAATATTTTGGCTGACATTCAATGTAATAGGTGCAGCACTTTCTGATTTTCTAATTTTAGGAATTAATGCACTCACTGATATATGCGATAAGGGATTGACTGCGGCCAATGTAAATGCAACCATTCACTCCCTGGTAATAGATGGAATATTTGCCGGTGTTGGAAGTGTTTTAAGCTTCTTACCAATTATAGTAGTTCTATTTTTCTTTTTGTCAATTTTAGAGGATAGCGGATATATGGCCAGAGTTTCATTTTTTATGGATAAATTGTTACGAAAGATAGGCTTGTCTGGTCGGAGTTTTGTGCCGATGTTGATTGGCTTTGGCTGCTCTGTTCCGGCAATTATGGCAACCCGAACACTATCCTCTGAGCGCGATCGTAAGATGACCATTTTATTAACTCCATTTATGAGCTGCTCAGCGAAACTACCCATTTATGCTTTGTTTACAGCAGCGTTTTTTCCAAATCATCAAACTTTCATTATGATATTATTATACGTAACTGGTATGGTGATTGGAATATTATTTGCACTCATATTAAAAGTAACAGGTTTTAAAGGAAAGCCAATACCTTTCGTATTAGAGCTTCCTAATTACCGGATTCCAAGTCCGAAAAGTGTAGGCCAGTTGATATGGGATAAGACGAAAGACTTTGCGACCAAGGCATTTACCATTATATTTGTAGCATCGCTAATTATCTGGTTTTTACAGACGTTTGCAGTAAATATGAATCAAGTAAGTGATTCTTCTGAGAGCTTATTAGCATTAATCGGAAGCTTAATAGCACCTATTTTTACACCATTAGGCTTAGGAGATTGGCGAATATCAACTGCATTAATAACAGGATTTACTGCAAAAGAAAGTGTAGTGAGCACATTGACCGTGTTACTAGGTGGCACAACAGCTTCTTTGTCTACAATTTTCACACCGTTTACAGCCTTTGTATTTCTTATCTTTACACTTTTATATACTCCATGCGTAGCTGCAATTGCAACTGTAAAAAGAGAACTTGGTGGTAAATGGGCAGTAGGAGTTGTATGTATGCAATGTACTGTAGCTTGGATTGTAGCATTCATAGTACACACAATTGGTTTATTGATAGGATTAGCTTAGATTAAATGTTCTAAATTTTATTTGGGAATTATATTAAAAACAATATAACATGGAAAACGTCGATTCTGATATTCTTTCAAAATCGACGTTCTCTTTTTTATCAAAGTGTACCGTCAAGTATTATTAATGTTGTGCTTGGTAACAAGAAATAACATCTGTTAGAGCAGTTCCTCCAGTAATTGTAAATCGTACATATTGCAAGAAGTTTGTAACTGTAATCATCTTTGAAACACCAAAGTCTAGACTAATAACAGTTCCTGTATCTGCAACCCAGTTTGTTTGATCTGGACTCAATTCTACGATTAAAGTAATATTTTGATCAGCTATAGTTCCAGTATTTTTAATGAACCAGTTAAAGGATGATTCTGTCGAAATATCCTGTACGCTTGAACTTACCGTTGCTCCGATACCAACGCTTTGGGGCGTCAATATGGTTTCTGCACCAAAGGAATCTACACTAGTAAATACCAACTGACTTTCAACTTTACCAATCAAATTACTTCCTGCAGCTAACCCTACGGTGAGAGCAGATGTACCATTTACAACGGGTACATCATTTGTTATGGTACCAACCGTGGTGACAGTCGAGACAGTGTCAAGATCGGTACCGCTTTCTAACCCTACGGTAAAAGCAGATGTGCCATTTACAACAGATACATCATTTGTTATGGTACCAACCGTGGTGACAGTTGAGACGGTATCAAGATCGGTACCGCTTGCTAACCCTACGGTGAAAGCAGATGTACCGTTTATTACGGGTACGTCATTTGTTATGGTACCAACTGTGGTGACAGTCGAGACGGTGCTAATATCTGAACCGGCTGCAAATGATACCTCACCACTTATAGGAAGACTTGAGCTTGCATCTAACTGCAAAGGCACCACATTATTAGAACTATCTTCAACATAAATTTGGCCTTTTAGTTGAGTGGGTGAATCTTGAAATATAGGCATTCCTGGCATATATATTTACTCCTTATTTTTATGTGAGTTACTCAATAATTATAATATGCAAATATATCATAATTGACAACATCCACAAATTATCGCAACAATCAATGTTTTTGGATCTATTGATAATATAGTTGGCATGAAAATATTATTTCAATGGGTTGATGGAAAAGTTGAGTTTGAGAGGGTATATCAATTACTTGATTCACCCATTGAAGAGTGGGTTGATAATGCTATTTCAGAAGTAATAAGGCTTGGAAAAAATATTAAGATTGTACTTGTTGACCGCCCCTTGCCAATCGAATATTGCGATGAATGTAAAAATAGTATATCAAGAACAATCGATAATAATATAGCAACAATGGTAACTTCGGCAGACTGGAAGGAAACTGCTATTTCGACAATATACATTAATCCGAATCAAGCATCACTTGCGATTAGTATTTTTTATAAATCTCAAGAACCAATGTATTCTATGTCTATACATAAGTGCAATGGTAAGTTACATATTCTTGTTAATAAAAAAGATGAATTATTACATTTTTCCAGAAGACCATCAAAGAGAGCACAAGTCGTTAAATTTATTAAAAAAACACTCAAAATGTGGAATATAGATAAAATTATAATTGGGACAGGTAATGAAGAGAATCCCACATTAATAAATGAATTTAGATTGCCTAATTACTGGGAATATTAGCGATGGTAAATTTTGAACTGCCCATTATATTGTGTATATATTACTTATATTATTAAACGAGGTGTCTACTATGATGCAACAACTAATTAATGATGTCAACAAAGCATTAGATGCAGAGTGTTATTATGCCGCTCTGTCATTAGTTCTTACCTTTCCAGATATTTGTGGGAAGGCTGAATATCCACAAGAAAAAAGTACTGCAAAACGATATAAAGATTGGTATGATGAGTATATTGGTAAATACGAACGGTGTCCATGTGATTATTGTAAGAATACCCCAATGCCTTATTTAAGTGGAGAAGTTGTATACAGTTTAAGAAACTTTTTATTGCATCAGGGAACGCCTAACATAGATCCTCTTAGAATAAAAAATTATAATAATAAAATTGATAATTTTGAACTTGTCATTGAATCTAAAAAACCATTTGATTTTTATTCTGATGCATCAGGAATAATTGATGGTAAAGTAAGGACTTATCGTATAAATGTAAGACGCTTTTGTTTGATAGTTTGTAGTAATGCTAGAATGTATTATGAAAGCAATCAAGATAAATTTAATTTTTTTAACTTTTCAATTATTAACTGGGATATAGAAATTGAAAAAAATAATTTGAGATAGAATTAATTAAATAAAGACTACAACAAATGGATTAAGTAAGTACAAGTAAGGTTTGCAGCAAAGCAGTTAAGGAGAGCTTGTATTGAGCCTGATTTTAGAAGAAGTTGTTGAGGAGGATTAATGGATTTAGAGAAAAAAGTGTTTATATTGGAAGAATATTTTAATGAGGAGCGGGAAATAAATTTAAATCAGTATACCCATATAAGAGCCTATCATGCTTGCCGCCCTTTAAGTGTTCAAGATTACTTCGCCAAAGGAATAGAACCAATTAGTTGCGAGAGAGCGCTAGAAGAAGCACTGATACGACTTAAATCTGAAGGCTTAAATAAGGACAAAATAAAGGGGCAATTTAAAATTGCATGGAAAGATTTGAATGAAATACACAAAAAGGTTTGGCTAATCATTCATAAGGAATTATTATTAACTAAATCGGGGCATTATCTGATATATGGCAGTGAATTTCTTAATGCACTAGCAATGGAGTTGGGGTATAGAGATTCTTTAAAACAAGTGGGGATACCAACAATTTTTCACTGTGATATTCCTATAAAGAATCTAGCATGTAGTGAGATATCCTATATTGAAGAGGGAATTGAGTTGGGAAGAGAATTTGGTTATGATATATCTATTTCTGTTGATACAGTGCCACCACAGTATATAGTTGATTATGAACATCCGAATAGGAAAATACCTGATCCATACTATTATGGAGTAAAATACAAACCTGATTATAAGGAGCTAAAAAACTTGGGTATTTAAGTGAAAAAATATGATGGTGGTGAGTTAAAAATAATTAAAGAAATATGGGATGTTCTTGAAGATAGAAAGGCATTAATCAAAACATTAGAGGACTTTAAGAGATTTTTAGATGAAGTGACAAGAAAAGAAGATTTTAAGAAAGGTGATAAACCAAGATTTAATTGGATTAATAGTTTTACTTCTTTTGAAGATATTGTCGGTTTTATTTGATTTTCTCCTAAAAAAATTTTCCGGATATTATGTGTTCGTAACCAATACTTAACTATTCGCGAAACACAACTTTAACGAATAAAAAGCAGTTTTTTTCTTTTAACCAAAAAAATTTTATATTAAAGTTTATCAGAAACGACATTATACTACTTTAACTAAAAAATATTAGAAGTTATTACTTTCTCCTTATCCTGTGTATTCCCTCCATAATAATTGCACCACTTATAGATCCTAAATCAAAAATGGACCTGTAGATGATTGAGATAATACCATCCATATAAAACTGGCAATCAAACAAAGAATACCTATTAACAGTACACTAAATTTTTTCATAATCACTCCTTTTAATTCGTTATTTCAATTGACATACCATAATGTATTAAACCTACAATAACAAGAAGAATAAAAGGTACGATTTTTACGCTTGTAATAATATTTTGGAATTTAGCACCTGCATCCATCTTAATCATGTGCAGCAGTGTAAAGATAATAATAAGTACAATAGACACTGCACGGACAGTTCCTGTATTCCATCCCGTAAAGTATGCAAGGTAATTACCAACTGTAAGAGCCATAATGCCAATACCTACTGGGTCTGTTGCCCAAAAACAAGACCATCCTCCAAAAAATGATAAAAAATTCCATCCTGCTTCACGGAAGTAAACAATAAAAAGTCCATCCTCCGGATATGCAGTCATAAGCTCTGTATAGCAGAGATTTTGAGGAATCATAATCAAACCACCGATTAAGAACGCAAGTATCGTTAACATTGGCGTTCCAGCTATCCCGGCAACTCCTCCTACAGATGTAAAAATACCAGAACCTACTGTAGTTCCGATTCCTAAAACAAGTGCGGACATTAATCCAAGTCTTCGTACCAGTTCTTTTTCTCCTCCACCTGTATTCGGTGTAACATTTGTGCTATTGTTGGCCATGACACACTCTCCTTTCATTAGATGAGTTTAAAATCTATAAGTTTAATATTATCAAACCACAAGTGTATTATATATGCTCAACTTGTATAATACAATGATTTTTATCAAACTTTATTATTTTCAACCTTTATCACAAAATTTATATCAATATTTTGTACATTTTTTTATCATTTTATTCATAATTTTGTTGTTTTCGCCATTTTTATTTTGTTATAATAATATATCCATCACATAATGTTATTAATTTTGTTCATTTGCGGTATGATTATTTCACATCTTGTATATTTGTTTTCAGCATTATAGTAGTCTGCATTTTGATAAAAATTGAAAGCAATTCTATATGGCATTGACGCACGCACTACAGATGAAGTGCAACAACTTACAGATTTGTAAAGGAAGAGCAGATTAAGAAATGGTACAGTTGTCCTTTATGTTCCAGTGATGTCATGTCAAAAATTTCTGGATCAAAAATAAGGAGCCTGAAATTTATGCAAAAGCACAAAAATTTCAGGCTCCAGTTTTATTGCCGCTAAAAGCACAGGCAACTATGTAATTGATCGTTTTCTTGGTCTTGCCAGCTTTGGTAATGCCCTTATGGCTGCCTCCGGTATTAAGCATCCCGGATTCGAGACTTTTGCCAGTCTTACAACCTTTATTAAGCCCGGCAAAACTTATACGCCAAATATGGATTAGCATGAAATATACAAAAAATATCAAGTCATCTATGATGCGTTCTATCCCGCAACAATTGACTTGATACATTCGATTGCTAAACTGTAATATGTAAAAATTATAATGAAACGAGAACTATCCAGTAAAAATACTGAATTATAATTAATCATGCAACTTGATACTAAATGAGCTCTTATCGCTCCTTATGAAAGAACGGCTGTGTGCAATAATACAGCCATTCTTATCATGATAATCACAAGTCAACATAATAAGTGCAACACCATCTGGCACATCCAAAGATTTTCTCACCTTTGGTTCTCCACTAACAATTTCCATTGTCTGTTGCATGCTGTCTAACTCTATCTCATAAAAAGCAAAAATATCTCTCATTGTAAAGACGGAAGAATTAACCGCCCCCAACTCAGGAAGTACATTCTTTGGTATAAAAAAATCCTCTATAGAAACAATTTCGTCAGCAATAGTTGTAAAATGTCTTAAATAAAATATTAGATCATCCGGTTCAATATTGAATAATTGGCATACTTATTTCCCGCCAGACGAAGCATTTTCACCTGTTCTTTCACAGAGACTTTTTTTTGTCCGGATGAAACTGTATTGACAAATCCTCCATATTCCTCCAACGCTTCCTCATACTTGTTTCCTACAACAAATACACCTTTTCCCTGTACTCTTTGAAGAATGCCCTCATTAACAAGCGCATCCACTGCATTGCGCACCGTTAATCGGTTAATACCAAAGATTTCTGCCAGCTTATTTTCAGAAGGAATCGCTGTTCCTGGTAAATACTCGCCTTCCTCTATTCTACTTCGTACAATCTCTCGTAACTGCAGATAGATGGGCATACGATAATCCAATTTATCACTCGCTTCTTCATGATTCACTTTTTCATTGTTTTCAAGCGTTTCCACGATTTTATCCATACTAATCTCCATTCAGTCACTTAAACTCTACTCTTTGTTAATCATACTTACAAACTTGAATTGATCAGAACGCAACAACTGCTTATAATATATAATAGGTACTCTCTTATCATCCTCTACAACGCCCGAAGTAAAAAATAAAGGAGTCCCCTGCTCTATTTCAAACATTTTTGCTTCGTTCTCACTGGCATAAGTTACGCTGATATGTTCTTCCCCAGAATTTTGTTTTTTATGGTAAATATTTTTAAAAATATAATTCAAAGATGTTTTCTCTGTATAATACTCATCAAGTCCTGGATATTGCTTACAGTCTATATATGTTGTCTCTAAAATACTTGGAACGTAATCTGCTTTTCGTATACGTATATATTCGTATACCTTCTGTCCCAATGGAATTTTTAATTTTCTTGAAATTTGTCTGGTAGCTTCGATAGTACGGGCACTGATAATCTTCTTTGTAAAGAATATACCCTGTTGCCGTAATTCTCCCATCATAGAATCGACACCTACTATATTTCTGTTCTTTTTGGGTACTGCTACATACACTCCCGATTCTTTCACACGATACAATACTCCCCAGCTAACCAGTGTATCCACTGCCTGTCTAAGTGTAGAACGGCTAACCCCCCACATTTCACAAAGATTTCTCTCCGATGGTATTCTGGTATTGGCAGTCAATCGATTCACCACAATAAAATCTTCTAATTTCTCAACCGCTTCCATTCCAGGCGGTATTCGATAGTCTTCCATTTCCACACCCCTTAATTCATAGCCTTCCGTAAGTCATAAGTGAAAACTAATTGTTTTTATTATTCTAATTATATCATACAACAACTTCCTTTTTCAACCGCAACTTACATCTACAATTAAGTATAGAATACCATATCATTCCGTTGAAAAATCTTGAACATTATCTTTCATAATTATTTTGACCGGATTTTTATACCAAGGTTTTTCATCTACTATTTGGGTTCGATATTTTCGTTTATTGCTATTTTCACGTAGCTTTATTGCAAAATATAGTTATTTTATTACAACAGATACGCCATCTGGTATTACGGTTATCGTCGCATTCTTTCCTTTAAGCTGAAAAGCTTTTTGCAGTGCTTCATCAAGTGTAAATGCATGCTGTATGTGCATATTACAAATTATTTCAGGATCACACATATCTGTAACAAGGATTACAGTGTGCTTATCAAGAATACGTGCCAAAATCTGAAATTCCCATTGATCTGGAACTGTCTTTGTTCTTTCCACTTTAAAAACCCGATCAAGTACTTCTCTTGGACTGCTAGCGTTAGCCATATTATCATAGAAAGATTTACCTCCATGTCCATCATTACAAGCAGACACCATAATAATGACCCCACCTTCCTTACAGGTTGCCTCTGCGGCTGTCATACCTTTGACAGACTGATATATATTCTGATCCAGTGGATAGCCCCCATTTGATGAGATAACAATATCAGCTTTCACTGCTTGAACACAAGCAAGTTCCATGACAAATTTACAGCCCTCTTCGTGGGCAAGCTGGCTATCGCCTGCAAATGCGTTGATTACCTCTTTTTCACTGTTTATAACAACATTTAATATAAAAGCCAGATTTGCCTGCTTCGCTGCATAGAGCATATCCATATGAATCGGATTGTTTTTTGTGACTCCCGTCCTGGCATATTCGCTTGCTATAAATTCGGAGCAATGATTTGCCAGAACCGTTTTTGCTGCGGCAACGCCGGGAAGAACACTCTTTCGTCCTCCCGAAAATCCGGCAAAAAAGTGTGGCTCTATAAATCCTTCTGAAATCAATAATTCCGTTTCCATTGCAAGCTTATTTAACCATAGCTCGCCACCGGACGGAAGGGTACCGACTCTAACAACACTGCTTTCATCTTCAGATAAATGATTTATAATTACTTCTTGATCTACAATTTTCTGTCCAAATTTCTGAATCATTTCTTCTTTGGTAGTCGGTCTGTGAAATCCGGTGGCAATTAATATTTTGATATCAATATCAGGGTTTGCATTTCTGATTCTCTTAAGGAGTATGGGCATTGTTATTTTACTTGGTACAGGCCTAGTGTGATCGCTTGTTATGATTACCATATTCTTCTTGCCTTTAACCAATTCTTCTAAGCTAGCACTTCCTATCGGGTTATCTAATGCTTGATGTATGATTTCTTCTTGACATATTTTGGGTTTGAAAATATGAGTTTTTGACTCCAATATAGCTGACAGGTTATAATCTGGAATATCAATCTCTAAATGCTTTTTTGAATAAGGTATTTTTATTTTTGCCATAAAATATTCCTCTCTTCATTTATTACTGACATACTTTTCCTGGATTTAGTATATTTTTCGTATCAATTGATAATTTTATATTCTTCATTAATTCTAAATAATCAGAACCATATTGTTCCAATAGATAGTGTTTCTTAGCAAAGCCTATTCCATGTTCTCCAGATACCAGACCTTTTAATTCCCTTGATTTGCTGTACATGGCTTCAAAAACCTTTGAAAGCTTCTCTTCCCAAGCGGTTTTTGTAAGATCATCTTTTAATATATATACATGCAAGTTACCATCTCCTGCATGACCAAAGCTTCTGATTCTAACATGAAATTGTTTTTGAAGTTCATCCGTATATTTAATGAATTCAGCTACTTTGTTTCTCGGAACAACAACATCACACTCATCCATATCCGTTGTGGATGCTTTGACAGCCTCTAAAAAGGCTCCTCTTGCTGACCAAACGGCTTCTTTTCTTTCTTCGGTATCCGTGATAAATACATCAAGAGCACCTTCTTCAAGGCAAATATCAGCTACTTTTTCATATGAATTTTCTATCTCTTGCGTACTATTTCCATCAAAAGTCAATAATAGATATGCATCAGAGGAATTGTCAGGGAACTTTTTACCCAGATACTCTTCGGCAGCGAGGATTACTTCTCTTTGCATAAATTCAATTGCAGTTGGCACGACTTTTGATTTTACAATCTTTTGAACCGTATTAATTGCCATGTCAAGATTTGTAAAAGGAATCAACAAAGATATCACTTTCTTAGGTAAAGGAATCAACTTTAAAATTGCCTTTGTGACGATTCCCAGAGTTCCTTCTGAGCCACATATTAAGTCTTTTATACTGTAGCCGGAAGAGTTTTTTACTACCTTTCCTCCAACCTCAATGATTTTTCCGTCTGGGAGTACGATTTCTAATCCTCTGATATAATCTCTGGTAACGCCATACTTAACTGCTCTCATGCCACCAGCATTTGTATTAATGTTTCCTGCAATCGTTGCAGATTTTTCTCCCGGATCTGGAGGATAGAATAAATCATGCTCTTCCACAAATTTACTGATTTCCATTAATAGAACGCCTGGTTCAACAGTTAAAGCTAAATTATCTTCATCTAATTCTAGTATTTTGTTCATTTTGGACATATTTATCATAATACCGCCATAAATCGCAACACAAGCACCGACTAAACCTGTTCCCGAACCTCTTGCCACAACGGGTATTCTATTGTCATAGGCATATTTCATAATCTTAGATACTTCATTCGTTGTAAGTACTTCGACCACTACATCCGGCATTTTGCTTATTTTACCCAATTCATCATGACTAAAATCATTATGTATTCTTTCTCCTGTAAATACTCTTTCTTTATCTAATACAGATACTAAAAATTCAATATCCTTATCATCAATTTTTTTGTAATCCATATAACTACCTCCTTTATTTAATACCTGCTTATGAAATAACACTCCGCTTTTAAATGTATATCACATGATTACTGAACTTTTTATATCATTTATTAATTTAGGTACTATTTCATAAATATCTCCTACAATACCATAATGAGCTACATTGAATATAGGTGCCCTTTCATCTTGATTTATGGCGAAAATATGCTCTGCATTGTTCATACCTGCTACAAATTGAACCGCACCAGATATTCCAAGCGTTATGATTAACTTGGGCTTTACTGTTCTTCCTGAAAGACCGATTTGTTTCTTGGCATGAATCAAACCAGCTTCCACTAAGGGTCTTGTTCCAGCTATTTGAGCATGAAGAAGTTCTGCTAAATCTTCAATCATCGTCATATCTTTTTCTGATTTAAAAGCTCTGCCAACAGCAATGATAACCTCGGCATCCGATATATTTTCCTCTGTTTTTTTCTTTACCACCTTTAAAACTTCTATATTTGATTTTAATTTTGTTTTAGCTATTTCACATACGGTTATTAATCCCTTTGAGTTAAACTGTTTTTCTGGTGCATTCATAACTTTATATCTTACGGTTGCCAACTGCGGTCTAGTATTTGAACATATGATTTGTGCCATAATATTACCGCCAAAAGCCGGTCTAATCTGTACCAAATCTGTATTTTCTTTCATATCAAGAATGGTACAGTCAGCCGTTAAACCAGTCCGAAATCTTGCGGCTACTCTTGGAGCAAGTGATCTGCCAAGCGTTGTTGCACCAATCAGTAAGGAGGAAGGCTTAACCTTATTTATAAAATCCTCCAAAGCTGCGGCATAAGGTTCTATCCTAAAATCTTTTAATTCTTCATAATCATATACAAAAATTTCATCAACTCCATATTGAAGCAATTCCTCTGCTTTTTCCTTAATATGATAACCGATAAACACACAATAGACCGGAAAATGAACAACTGCGGCAAGATCTCTGGCTTTTCCAATCAGCTCCATTGTAACCGGATGTATTGACCCTCCTACATGGTCAACATATACGCTTATTCCTTTCCATAAATCCTTATTTACTTTTTTCGTTTCCGTTTCAATAAATTCCATTACTCCTACAGGTCCTTTTTTAACACATAGCTTACACATTTTACATCCTGCATTTACTTCGATTTTTCCATCCGTATACTCAATAGCGCCAAAAGGACAGACCTTTATTAGCTCTTCTATATTCAATTCATTTACTTTATCTTGGTTACATACTAATTGTCCCATGCAAACCCTGCCTTTCTTTATATAAATTTTAATTCCTTAAGCTTTGCTGTCAATTTTAAACTTAGCTGTTCACCGCTGCCCGTCCATGTTTCTCTGTCATTATTAATGGCTGGTGGAAAGATTCTTTCAACCTGAGTAGGGGAGCCGTTTAAACCATATTTCTTTTCATCCTTATCTTCAAAATCATTTAAAGTTAAAACTTTAATTTCTCTATCCTTTGTAGCTATTTTTTTTCTATAGGATGGAAGCCTTGGCTGAAAAATATCTTTTTCTACCGTCAATAGACATGGAAATTGAATTTGAGCAACTTCTATCGTATCAGGCATATCCATTTCAACTATCATGGATTTTTCTTTTATTTCAATTATACTTATCACGTTTGTAATATGCGGAATTCCAAGGTACTCGGCCATTTCAGGACCTACTTGGGCAGTATCGCCGTCTGTCGTTTGCTTTCCGCATAATATTAAATCAAATTTTCCCATTTTTCTTACACCCTGAGATATTGTGTAAGAAGTAGCAAGTACATCTGCTCCTGCAAATTTTCTGTCAGTAACTAATATGCCTTCGTCTGCGCCCATCATATATGCTTCTTTAATAACATCTTTTGCCTGAGGTGGCCCCATACTTATTACCTTAATGATTCCTCCCATTTGCTCCTTCATTCTTAATGCAGTTTCTAAAGCATACAAATCGTAGGGATTCATTTTTGAATCAATGCCATCTCTTTTTAAAACTCCTGTCACTGGATCAACTTCAACCTTTGAAGTTCCCGGAACTTGCTTGATACATACAAAAATATCCATATGTTTTCCTCTCATTCTTAAATATTTTATTATAAAAATTTTACTTGAATATATCTTTTGTGCCTTTATCACTTTTCTTTGATAAATGTATATATTAAAGTGAAACCAATGGTATTATGGTCTGACCACTTAATAAAACTATCATATCATACAATTTTTAAAATATCTATATCTTTAGTTAAATTTTAACAAATGTTTCATGTTTTTAATTAAACAATGTGCTTTATTCGTTAAAACTTGTGTGTCCTGCGTGGAAGGATTCTCTTAGATGGTTTCCATACGAAGTAATCCATTTATTTTCTAGTATAGAAAAAGGTGAATGTAATATAACAGATTACACTCACCTTAGAATTGATTTATTTCATTTAGAACATTTTACTATATTTATTGGTATAATCTAAATGCTCTCGCATTGCTCTTCGAGCAGCTACAGAATTGTGTAATTCGATTGCTACATAGATTTCCTTATGCTGTGAAAAGAGTACCTCTCTATTCTCTTTCTGAACTATTATTAACTTTCTCGCATCCTTAATGAAATCATCGACAAGAATGGAAACGGTTCTTAGGATGTTAAATATTAATGCGTTACCGGAGTACTCTGCGATTTTATAATGAAATTCCTTGTCAATAGTTACATTAACCTCTTCATCCTCACAATCTTCAAATCGCTTAATGATCTCTTTTAATTCCATTAGCTGTTCCTTTGTGATTCTCTTAGCAGCAAGACCGGATGCCCCAACCTCCAAGATTTTTCTGAGTTCTAAAATCTCTTCTGAATTGATTCCTTCTAACATAAACATGATCGATAAAGGCTCAAACAAATTATCTTGAAAACTTGATTTAATAAAATTACCCTCACCCTGCCTGCACTCTATCAAGCCAATTACTTCTAAAGCTCGTAAAGCTTCTCGAATAGAAGCTCTGCTCACTTGTAATTGTTCCACTAAATCCCTTTCGGAAGGAAGTTTATCTCCTTTTTTCAGAGTTCCTTTATCTATCATTTCTTTTATTTGTTCTATTACCTGCTCATAAACTTTTATGTTTTTTATTGGACTAAACATCGTACTCCTCCTACCTGTTATTTCATCTCTGATATATTTTAACATAATAGGTGAAATTAATCTAAGTCTAATAACAATGTATTAACCAAATTTTTCTGCAAGCCCATAATAAAGTATAAAATAAGTTCATCTTCCAGCTTTCGTCTGCTGATACAAATTATTAATATCTTACTGAAACAGGACAGAATTTTACTGCTTCATTGCTATTCTAGAGTATATGAAAAATTGGCCTCTGGTATTCCAGTAGTCTGAATTCCCAAATTTATGGTCCCACCAGCATCAATTACCTGGTTCCAGGAAAGGGGCGTAATCATGTATGTATCATCTGATTCTGTTAATACTCCTCCCCAAATATTTGAGATTGTAATGTCAGATTTGTTTATTATTAGTTTCCAGCCGCTTACTTTAGCGTTTGATGTATTTTTTATATACAAATTTATAGTGCTGCCAGTTGACCATGCATTGGTTTCTGTTGTTAATTGTAACGTACCATCAAGATCAGATGCAGTGGATGAGGGAGTGGTTGGTGAAATCGCTAAAAGAGCTGCTAACGTTTCATACCATTTATCACACATCTTTTGACTGCCTGAATTATTAGGGTGAACTCCATCATAAGTATCCGTACTTGTATCAAAACCACTATATTGATTTACTAAAGTGATTGGAGATTCACTGGTTGATAAATCACGGGACCAACTTAACATTGATGAGTTAAGATCTTTGACACGCGCAATATAATCCGCGTCATCATTTGGGTGCAAAGGTATAATTTGTGCCACTACTATTTTCATATTGGGATTATTTGCTCTCATTTGTGCTACGAGAACGGTGTACGCATCAAGAATTGCTTCTGTACCTTTGTTACTCCAGCAATCGTTTGTTCCAAAGTGCATCATAACTATATCGGGATTTGAAGCTGATAGCCAGTCAGTTAAATTTGTAGTAGCAGCTAGATCGGTAACAAGCATGCCGCTATGGCCTTCATGTGTACCTTGAGATCCAACAAATTTGACATCGTATCCATTCACAGTTAGTTTATTGAATAGTAAAGTACGCCAAAAATCACAGTCTGTGATGGAATCACCTAATGGCATTATTTTTGTAGTTGTTGTTGCAGCATAAACAACTGGCATTGTATTTTGAATCATAAAAAATATGAATAAAAATATTGTCATACCTTTTAAAATTGTATTAAATTTTATTTTTTGCGTTATCATCCTATTAGTACCTCCTTTATAGGTGGTGTAAATCTTACTTTTCACCATTCATGATTTTATTTTGCCAAAGTTTTGACATTGAATTTGTATTTAGAAGCAAAACAACTTCCATTCTTATAGAATTTCCATAAAAATGGAAGTTATCAATATTTTTATCTACTAGATTTAGTAATCTAATGAAATACTATACATCATAATTATTCTATGAGAGTTCCATCATAATACACATGCAATACTGGATTGCTTAAAGTTTCATATGTCGACCAGTCTGTCTTGGCAAAGCGGATATCCATAACCAGTTTGCAGTTCTCTGATAATTGAGTGTTTTCCGTTATGGTTAACATTAATGTCTGATCGTCTATGCTTCCAGTAACATAGTTGATAATTGAATCATACCAAGGTGCAAAATTAAGCTGAATGGCAGCATTGTCACACCAGACATTTTGGCTGACACTGCTCATCCCATCAGCAGTAAAGGTAAGAACTACTTTTGACAAGTCAATTGTACCACCATTTGCAGTTACCGTATATTTTTGGCTGATGCTATTTCCATTATTTGTTGTAGTTACGGTTGCCGTTGGCGTATTTATAGGATTCACATCGATGTCTGTATCCTTATCGGTATCCGTATCTGAATCTGTTTTCATTCCTTCAATAATGGAATAATATGCAGGCTTTGCTTTATAATCTTCATCAAATAAAAGTGGATATCCACCCAACCAACTGGTTCGATCTGTAATTCCCCATAAGACAACTGCCGTAATATTAATTCCTTCTTCTTTTAAATCGATTACTTTGTTCATCAGCAGTTTGTAACGGTTTGCTTGAGCTTGAAGATCACTATCCTTATTGCTTGGCTGACTGATATCCAGTTCCGTTAACTGCAATTCCAAACCAAGGGAAGCGTATTTTCTTGCTGCAGTTTCAAACATGTCTATGCTTGGATAGTCCATAGTCCAATGAGACTGCATTCCCATACCGTCAACCAAATTTTTATCTTTTAAATCTTTTAAAATTTGATAGATATAGTTACTCTTTGTAGTCTCATATTCATTATAGTCATTATAGAATAACTTACAGCCTTTTGGAGTATATTTTCTGGCATATTCAAATGCCTTTTCAATATAATCTGAGCCAACGGTCTGCATCCACAAAGAATTGCCTGATGTGGTATTATTGGAGCCAGGATTTCTCATACCCGTAGAAGTATTGGGATCTACAGCTTCATTTACCACATCCCAAGAATAGAACTCTACCGTAGGATAAGTTTTTTCTAACAGTTCCATTAGGTTTTTAATGTAGTTTTCCATTCTTTTTAACATGACTTCTTTAGATACCCACGGAGTTGAAGAATCCGTGGAATAATTTTCCCTAAAAAACCAATCCGGTGTCTGATTATGCCAAACTAGCGTATGGCCCCTTACAGAAAGATTATTGTCCCTTGCAAAATCAAGCAAAGACTTTGCTGCCCTTATATTTACCTGTGGATTGGTCTGATCATCAGGATTTTCTTCAAGGTATGCAATCGTTGCATCATAATCCAGAACACTATCTGGTTTTAATTCATTTCCAGGAGTCAGCATATTATAATGCTTTAAAATTAGTTCCTTTGATGGAGCCGGTGCCAATTCGCTGGCTGTTGAAGCAACGCCCATACTGAAATAAGGTGAAAATACGTCTTTTAAACTGGCAATATCATCTTCTATATCAGGTAAAATTGCCGGAGTTGCTGTAAAATCATCAATGTAAAAATCCATTAAATCCTGTGTGCCAGGAGTTGACTTGAATTCACTTTCCACATAAATGTAAGCATTTACTGCATCACTGGGAATGGTGTATTGCCCTTCCAAATATGTCCAGGAGTCCCTTTTAACTGTCTCGGTTTTTATGTTTTTATATTGGTCATTTACCCCATCGTTGTATTGTAGCTGAAGGCTAAAATTTTCGGTATCCGAATAAGTATTCCCCGTATAATATATCCAAATTCCCAACACATAAGTTTCTCCCAAAGTCAGTTTATCTGTTATATTACTAGTTGCTCCATGCCATGTTTGGGTACGGTTACTTATCTTAAGGCTGTACTCACCGCTATGTGCCTGATTTGTACTTAGGCTTAATGCTTCTGCATCAATACCTCTGGCTTCCCAACCACTTAAGCCTGTCTCAAAATCGTTTACTATTAACTCCCCATTTGCCGCCGTTGCTGATATATTAGGTATATAACAGCATGTGCCTATTAAAAAAATATAAATCATTAGGAAAGATATTACTTTCTTTCGATTCATATAACCACCTCCTATAATTTTACAATTGTATTTTAAAATTTATACTTGACCCGTATCCTTATTAATTTTATCTTCGAGTAACTTCTTTCTACATCGAGCGATTCCATTATCGATACTTTCTACTTCAATTTATCGTATCACGGCATACACGAAATCCCTGATCAGAACCCATACCGCTAGCCTCAAATTTGCCTCGGTATGATGCTTCACAGCAAGTTTCACCGCCGATCCATCCGCCACCTTTCCAGACACGGTATAAACCACTTTTATATTCCGAATCTTCATACCAGTCATAGCACCATTCTCTTACATTTCCTGACATATCGTATAGTCCCAATTCGTTAGACTTCTTATCACCAATTAATTTTGTTTTACAATTATTATTTTCTATCGTAGGCCAAATCCAATCACCTGATAAGTATTTATTCCCCGAATTTCTCCAAAACCATGCTACCTCTTCTGTCTTATTACTACCACTATATTGATAATTCAAACTTTTCTGTCCTCCGCCTGCGGCATATTCCCATTGTGCCTCAGTTGGTAATCGATAGCCATTTGCCCCTTCATTGATTGTTATCGTCCATTTTATGTAATCATATTCACTTTGATTATTGGAATCTTTATGATCCTTATCAATATTGTAATATGGCTGTAAATTTTCTTTTATACTTCTTTTATTGCAATACTCAATACAATCATACCAACTCACCATCTCTACGGGTAAATTATCGTCTTGAAATTCAGAGGGATTACTGCCCATTACCTCTACCCATTCTTTTTGCGTTATTTCGTATTTGCTCATATAAAAGTCAGAAATAGTTTCATTTGTATCATAATAATTTGACTTTGAATTAACAAAGCTTCCTCCTTCTACAAGTACAAGGCTATTGGATTTTTTACTTGTACAGGCACTACAAAGCAATATAAAAACAAGTGCAAGAAAAATCAGTGCTTTTTTCATTATTTTTCTCCTTAAACAGATTATCATGTTAAACTTAAGAACGTCGAAAGCCGTTTCTATAGCAAACGGCCTTCGGCGTTCTTAAGCTGCTAGCTTACAGTTGAAATTCTACCACACCGTCACATTAGCATATCCACTGCTTTTATAGCCTTCTACACACATTGACTGATAATTCCAACTGCTTCCAAGATTCATGCCTTTACTTTTCCAAGCGTTAACGTGATTTTGGAATGTAATTTGAGCATTGCTTCCAGTTGCTCTCTTAGACTGTCTGACGCTCCAGTACTGTTGAAATGTTTGTGTACCATCGATAGAAGGTGCATTATATCTCATAGATGTATAAATGTCATAGGTGCCACCATCACTTGTAACAGTACCCTTATAGGTTCCGGTAGGTCTGTATGTGCCCCAACTGTCAACAACATAATACTCTATAAGTGAGTTTCTGGTCCATCCGTAGAAAGTTAAATAACCGTTGCCATTTGGTGAAAATACACCAGCATTGTAGTTAATTACTCTTGATGATGTTCCAGTTGTCCAACCCTTACCAACTACAAAGTTACCACAGTTTGTCCAAGAAACACTAAAATTACCATTGGAGCCATTGGTAACATTCACGGTTCCCCCGCCGTCCGACCAATTTTGCCAATAATTAGTTGCTGCAATTGTTGTGATTTCGAAGAAACCGCTAAAACACATTAAAATTGCAAATAATACCGTTAAAACTCTCTTATTAAATTTACTCATACTATTTCCCCCCCTAATTTATGATCTAAATTAATTCACTTATCTGTGTACAGGTATTTTTTATCGCCTTTCCCCCTCCCTTTTTTGAATTTTCCCTTATTTTGTGACGTTTACCAGAGTTTTCAATTGCCACCTCCTTTACTTATAGCATTTTCTATTAAAAAAACCGCAAATTTATAAAGCAGTTCTTTTAATCCCCCTCATTTGAACCTTGATTATCTTTATCTATATCCCATTTTCTTTTGCCTGCTTTATATAATCTGAATATACATAATCGGTATATTTTTTAAAGCATTTTCCAAAATAATTTGGGTCGGGTATACCAACCAATTTTGCAGTACGATACATAAGAATTCCCTTTGCAGCATATTGCATGGCCTTTTCCATTCGGATGGATGTAATATAATCAATCATACTGATTCCTGTCTCTGACTTAAACATCCTGCTTAAATAGCTAGGATTAAAACCAAAGTATTGTGCGATTGAAGTTAAATTTATATTAGCATTAGCATAATTTTCCATTATATATTTCTTTATATTTTGAATATTTGTATTCTCATTAAATATTGTTTTATTTATTTCATTTTGTGTCTGTCTTGGATCATGATCTAATTGTTCAACTATTTTGATTAAATTCTTTTGTATATCTGATTTCACGATTGGCTTAAGTAAATAATCACAGACGCCAATTCCGATGCATTGCCTTGCATATTCAAAATCACTAAATGCAGATAAAATTATGATTTTTAAATTAGGATATCGTTTCATTGCAAGCTTTGAAAATTCGATTCCGTCCATAAACGGCATACGAATATCCACGAAGATAATATCTGGTTGAATATCATCTATTATATTAATTGCTTCAATACCGCTTTCTGCCTCTCCTACAACACATAAATTGAAATCTTTCCATTTAATTGCTACTTTCAGAAGATTACGCAATGCCCTCTCATCATCAATAATCATTACCTTGTACATTATTTCCCCCTCTAAAGTGGAAGCTTTAAATCTATTTCAGTAAAAATACCTTCTTCACTTTGTATATCAAATATGTCTTCCATTCCATAATAATATCGAATTCGCTTTATAATTCCTTTGAATCCAAAGCTCTTTGTATTCGATTCAGTCATAAGTGCTTCTATTTTTGATTTGCTCATACCAATTCCACTGTCATATACCACAATATGAAGATTTGCTTCATCTGCATATGCAGTTATTTTAATAATACCTTTTTCACCCTTTAGCCGAATACCATGATACAGACTGTTTTCCACCAAGGGTTGTAAAATTAATTTCGGTATTTTAATTTGTTTCAAAGATTCATCTATCTCATATAAATCTTCGAATATATCACCATAACGAAGCTTTTGAAGCTTACAATAGTCTTTAACAATTTCAATTTCCTCCTCAAGCGTAATTTGTTTGCTCCCCTTACTTAAAAATTTCCGATAAAAACTTCCAAGTGTTTCTATGGCACTGTACACTTCTTCCTTTTCACGCTCCAAAGATAAAAACGCTATGGTATCCAATGTATTATATAAAAAGTGCGGTTTTATTTGTTCCTGCAATATTTCAAATTCTGCTCTATGTGTTTGCTTTTCATTTTCAACTAGTTCATCTATCAACCTGTTAATTTCAATCAGCATATTATTATAGCTGTCCTTCAAGTCTCCAATCTCATCTTTTGAGGTTTTTAAACTGACTCTTTGAAGCCATCCGTTTTTCACACTGCTCATGGACCGCGCAAGGCGCTGAATCGGTGCTGTAATATAATGCGCAATGAAAAACCCCAGAACTGAAAGACTGATAAAGGTTAATAAAATAATAAACAAAATGAATAAAAGTATTTCCTTTGAAACAAATTTAGTCAAAGACAAGGTCTCTATTCCGGCAATTCGAAGGGGGGTGTTGGGTACATGGTAATAGGATACCACTTTCTCTTTAAAAAAACCTCCTACCGATATCTGCTCGTAATCTTGTGTAGTAATATTAATTCTTGATATCTCATCCACCTGTTCATTCTTGGAAAGCATCTGTCCGTTTTCATCATAATAGGCATAATGCTTTCCATTGTCTAAGACCTCTTGGTAAGATTCATTTAATATATCCTCAGACAGGTTGATGATTAAAATACCGATTCTCTTTTGTGAATCAATATCATATACTGCTCTCATCATTGAAATCATTGGTCTTCCTGAGAAATACTCAAAGGCACCTCCTGCGTTTACTCTTACGATATAGCCGCCGCTTTTCAAATAAATGTCTTTTATCCACTCCGAATCACTTAAATATTCGGTATGAAAATAGGTGATACTATTACTTGCATCTATATAGTTACCATCTGTCCGAATTAAATAGATGGAGGATACATATTGTATATTGATCATCATATTTCGTAATGCGCCCAATACCTCGGGATTATAATTATCCTTTTCAATCTTCGGACTCTTCAAATAATTGCGGACGCTTGGTTCTCCCATTAGAAGCTGACTCATTTGGCTGATATTATTAAATTCTCCATTTAGATTGCTGCCAATGGAAACCAAAGTATTCATATTGCTGGTCATCATATAATCAAACATATTTCTACGTATTACAAAAGTGTACATAAATAAAAAAACAATTAAATAAATACATATGATAACTAAAAATAAGTATTTCACTTTTTGATTTAATTTCCTAGTTGAAACCCATTGTTTAAAACACTCCCATCTCATCCCTTGTTTACCTGTATCCTTCCCCTTTTTACTTCTATTTTAACAAAGAATACAATACTTTTCAAAAAATCTTCTTATCCTTTTACGGCACCGGCGATGAGACTATTCTGTATTTTTTTACTCATAAACAGATAAACAAACAGTGTTGGAAAGGTTGCAATAACCAATGCAGCTCCAATTGGTCCCCAATCAGTCGTATATGAGCCTGACAAAGTCTGAATACCTACGGAAAGTGTTCTGTATTTTGAATCACTAATGAAAATAACGGCAAACATTAATTCATTCCAAGCTTGAAGAAAAGTAAAAATGGCAATGGTAGAAAATGCAGGCTTCATAAGCGGTAATACAATTCGAAAAAAAATTCTGTAAACCCCACATCCATCAATACAAGCAGCTTCTTCCAGTTCAAGCGGAATATTTTCAATGAAGCTTTCACAAATCATAATTGCCATGGCAAGTGAAAAAGCTGTATAGGGAATAATTAAAGCCTGATACGAATTTGTCATATGGAGATTTCTTAATATGATAAATACGGGTAATATCGCGGCATGTATCGGAACCGTCAGACCAAGCATAAAAATATTGTTAATAGTTTTTTGCCCCTTCCACACCAGCCTTGTTAATGCGTAGGTTGCCATAAGCGATGTCATTACCGTTAATACTATTGTAAGTCCAGTTACAATAAAGCTGTTTATAAAATAAACTGCCATACTACCGGTGGTAAGTGCTGCATGATAATTCGGCCAAATCCATTTTTTAGGAAGTCCCATTATGTTTTCACCGAATATTTCTTTGTTGCTCTTTAAGGAAAAAGTAAGCATCCAGTAAAGAGGGAAAATACTAATAAAAGTCCAAAAAGCTAAAATGAGGTAAGAAAAAATACTTAATGGCTTTTTTGCTATGTTACGTTTCATCGAAAACTCCCCTCATATTAAAAATTTTTTTAATCAGCAATGCAAAAAAGAAGCATAAAAATATAATAAATAGAGCAATTGCACTGCCAAAGCCGTATCGATTACGACTAAAAATCATGTCTACCATTAAAGTACTTGGTACCTCACTGGCATGGGACGGACCTCCATTAGTCAAAACATAAATTAAATCAAAAGCCTTTAACGAACCAATTACAGCAAAAATCACACAGATTCGAAGAACAGGTCTAATCATCGGTATTATTATAAAACGATTCACTTTCCAGGAACTTGCACCATCAATCATGGCCGCTTCCCTTAACTGCAAAGATACTGATTTAATTCCGGCATACATAAGTAACATATGGTATCCGACATATTGCCATAAGATTGGTATAAATACAGCAACTAATACAGTTTGTTTATCTCCAAGCCAAATCCTTGTCAAAGCATCCAGCCCAAGGCAACGCAAGGAAGCATTTAAAATACCATATTCAGGATTGTATATTTTAAGCCATAGTTGACCGATTACGACAGTTGAAATAAGTACAGGAATAAAAAACACTGCAATAAAAAAGCGTTCACCTTTTATTCCCCTTGCAAGCAATAAAGCAAAAGATAAAGAAATCGGCAATTGAACTATGACTGACAATAGTGCTAGAAGTAATGCATTTCCAAGTGTTTTAACAAAGCCTGCTGAAGGGCTTTGAAACAAATTTATGTAATTTTTCAATCCAATTAATACGCCCTTTGTCATTCCATCCCAGTCAAGTAAACTGTAATATGCTGACATAAAAATAGGTACGATAATTATCAGAGTAAAAAGAATAAGTGCCGGTAGTAAAAACAAACAAACTGCAAGTTTATTTTTTCTTAATTTATCCATACAACCCTCCTTATTATGAAAACCTCCTTTCAGAACAAAGAATTAACATAACTGTTTTGCCCAAAGGAGGTTTTTCATAAAAACATAATTAGTTGCCTAATTGATTTGCCATTGCTTTGGTGAAATCGTTTGGTGAGATATCTGCACTATATAGCTGCTGAAGCAGGGACAAATATTCACCTGCGTCATCTGCATCCATTAATGTATCAAACCAAATAGTAAAGGAAGTTGCATTTGCTGCATAATCAGCTATTTTTTTTGAAAGATCACTTACATTACTGTCGTCATAGTCTTTCTCCCAGGCTGCGACACCAGTACCGTCCAGATAAGCATATTTTGAAATGCTTCTTGCCAGTTCAAATGCAGCTTTTGCTGCTAAATCCTTATTCTGCGATTGGGCATTTACCATCAGAGTGTCAACAGCACCACCCATAAAATCAGTGATTTTTGCATTATCTGAGCATATTGGTACCGGTACAGCATCAAAATTCTCGGGATGGTCAGCATTCTCCTGAATACTGCCAGCTAAAAAGCTTCCGCTGATAAACATGGCTACTTTTTCCCCATAGAACATAGCCGTAGCTTCATCATTGGAAAGACCAGCAGCACCTTCACTGAATGCTCCCATTTCTACCAATTGACTGAATGCTGTTGCAGAATTTAAAAAATCAGGATCGTCGTAGCTTTGTCCGTTTTTTGTCAAAGCGTTTACTAATTTATCAGGACCTGTATACTTTAAGGTAAGTGCATCATGTGTCATAGCTAATACCCAAGTATCCTTTGCACTGATGCCAATTGGTGTAATGCCTTTTCCTCTAAAGGTTGCACAAACATCAATCAAATTATCAAATGTTTCAGGTACTTCGATTTGATTTTCCTGAAACAGTTTCTTATTATAAAACAATACGGAAATCGGTGTGGTAAAGGTTGTTCCATATAATTTTCCATCATAAGTGGCATAGGTTAAAGCTGCTTGTGGAAGTTGCTTTTTATATTCCTCCGTAAAATAATCATCTAACGGAAGTACTTTGCCGGATTCTATAAATGATTTAGAAAAACCGCCTCCCCATGTATAAAAAATATCGGGCAGCTCATTTGCGGCTACTGCGGATTTTATTTTAGTTTTGTAGGATTGATTTTCATATGTTTCCATTTTAATGGTAACGCCGGGATTTGCTGTTTGAAAATCCTCAATTGCCTGTACATAGGCATGATTAAAGGAATCACTTTCAGTGGCAATACTCCACAGTGTTAATGTAGTCTCTTTGGTTTCTATAGATGTTTCAGAGTTCTCTTTGGTTTCTGTTATAGCATTTTTATCTATGGATGTAGATGTACTTGACGAACCACAGCCATTTAGTAAGGATGCTAACATAGAAACACTTAGTAAAATGTAAAACAATTTGCTTTTCATTTCCATTCCTCCAAACATTTTATATCTTAATTATAAAAAAACAAGTATTAAATAGGAATGTAGATTTTTTACTTGAATGTGTAATATTTTTACATTTATAGTTAGATTGTCTTAGAATTTTTTAGGCAGCAATTGAATATAGCGTTTTAAGAATGGTGTTACACTCTGTTACTTTTTGATACAATAAAAATATGAAACTAGAATTTACGGAATCAAAATGCTTAGGTGAAATTCTTTCATTAAATAAAATTAAATCAGGCGCTGCTGTTTATTAGGCTGCACCTGATTTAATTTTTCATAGGAAATACCTTGCTATGGTAACGTAAAAAAGTTTGATTCCTATGAAATAAAAACACAATGCGCACGAATGCAGGTGGAAAATGTCACTGCGTAACAGCATTCTGCGCGGCAAAGCGGTCAAGTCCTTCATGAGTGAGGGATTAGGGAGCTAAAGCGGACTTATCCGCTTTGTTCTATAATAGGAAATTCCGAGAATTTCCTATTATAGAAACCCTCTGGGGGAGGCACACCACGTGGATAGGAAGTTGTTGCTACGCAACCCGCGTGGGCGCGAGAGTGTCTGCAAAGCAGACACTTTTTTCTTACTAATATAGATCTGTCATTCCATTTATCGTTACATGTTCATTTTCCTCAAGGGGAATGATAATGCATTTTCTCCCATCAAGCATTTGCGCTTTTATTTGATCCATTTTTTCGTCCTTTACCTGAAGCATTATATCATATCCGTCATCTGTATTTAATTCCTGCATATTTTGCTTGTCTGCAGTCTCTGCAGAAACAGCCGTTTCCTTTAATCTCTCCTGCAAGATATTGATCTGCTCAACAAGTGCCTTATTGGTCTTATTCTTTTCATTTTCTGCCAATATTTTCTTATCCAGTAGATGCTCCACTACAGGAGGTTCTTCGCAAAAAACTTCTGAATAGGAGGTTTGAATTTTTTCTGCAATATCTCTTGGCAATGCACTTTCAGTTAAAACATCCAAAACGGATTCTGCGGTAAGAATTACAGGCTCCTCGCTATCCTTGGAAATCTGTGCCTGCTCTTCTACTATTTGGTTCAGGCTCTCTTGAATTTCACCAATGACTATTGTAGTTTTTTCTGAATCGTTGATCGCATTTTTTATGATGGTATGAAAGGTGTTTTTTTGTTCTGTCGCAGTTGCTTTTGGAGGACAGCCCAAAGTCAGTTCAACTAGCTCATTATGGGGCTCCGATGCGTTCTTTGTATAAAACATGGCAGAATGAATATCCGTACTTCTCTCTGTAAAAGCAGGAAAAATAAATCCGGTTTCCGGCACACCAACTACCCAGTCACGATTACGCGGTCCGATTTTATTCTTGTCTTCCAAATAGCCGAGTCCAGGTTTTGTTAATGTTACCGGACAAATGGCACATAATAAGTATTCATATACTTCTTCCGATTCATCTAATTTGGAATTATCACTTGTTTTTGTTATAACATCATACGCATCATGAAAGACAAGAATAAGATAATTTCCTGCATAATCATAGCTATCAATGATAAGCTGATAGAAAGTTTCAAGCAAACCCTCGTTCTTTAATTTACTTTCTCTAAGTCCCATAAGAAATTGCTGCTTACCACCCTGATCTTCTTCCTCTAGGGGAAAATTTAATTCAATAAGATTATTTCCTACTGTACCAGATAATGTCTTTTTAGCAATCTCTAAATATTTATAAAATTCATCTTCTTCCAAGTTTAAAAATGTTTCATTAAAATTAACCAGAGTTTCTTTTGCAGCATTGACGTAGCAGCCACACATTTTTGTAAATGTACACCCTGTTTTTTTAAATCGGTTTTTCAACTCAAATACATCTTTTTTATTCATCTTTACCTCCATTGCAATTGTGTTATAAAATATCAATTACGTCTAATATTTTATTATAAGGCAAAAGAAAGAATAAATCAAAGAGGTAAATGAAAATTAAAATTTATGTATCTTTCGAAGTACAGGTAAGCCGTTCTATTCGAATTATCTGTTCCTTAGATTTATCTTTAAGCAGCTAACCAATTCCTTGACTTGCTATTTTTTTTTCAACAATTTTTAAAACCATAGTATCCGCATCTATAAGAATATCAACTTTCTTATTTTTAAACATATCAAGATCGGCTACGGTTATACTGTTGCCTATTTTTGCTAAATCAACGAAAACTACGTCCACGAAGTCTTCAGGAAGTGCTGCATATGGAATATTAAACAAAATTTGTTCAACAATACCTGAAACCATATCTGTATTTAACAGAGCTATTTGTGCCACACTGTTTACTTTTTTATTTGGGTCTAATACATGAAAACTAATATGTTCAATTTCATTTTTTAATGTGTTGTATGAAATTTCATTGATTAAGGTAACCATTTTCTCTCCATTTACTTCGATTTCTACCTGATTACCTTCTCTTTTTTTCCTAAGTAGCTGCATTGCATTACTTTTATTAATTTGGATTGATATGGATTTTTCCAGATTTGGTCCATATACACAACATGGTACAAGACCTTCTCTTCTAAGTTTTTTTGATTTTACATTTGCATCTCTGATTTCTGTTTTTAATACGTTCATTATTACCTCCTGTTTTAAATGATTATAATTACTTTTAAATTTCTTTCTCCTTTCTAAACTAAAAAAGGAAAGACTTTCCATACAACGCTATATAGCGTAATACCAAAAGCCCTTCCATTAAAAGACGGTTCTTTTATATTTAGTTTTTATTTTGATTTATTATATCATATTAAATTAAAAAAAGCTATATCGTCCTACAATCTATTTACATAACAAAAATACTGATAAAATTCAGATACTAATTGTTGACGTTTCAAATCAGTTATCTTAGTTTGTATATCATTTAAGATGTGCTGCATTTTAATGTTAGTAAAATATTTCATTTCAGCGCCACCCCATTTTTGAGAACCTTCGTCATTCGAAAAATAATCCCAAAAGGATAACATCTCATTTGTCTTAAGTTTTATACGAAAATTTTCGTGACTTTTGATAATTCCATCCTGGCAATTAGAACCAACAAAATCGTCATTGACCATAAAAGCACCAATAATGCGTCTTTTGCTTTCAGCTTCACCCGCTAGACACTCTGTAAGTAAACATGCAGAATTTAATTTAAGCTTTAACGGAGGTTTTGGTTTTCCTTTTGATTTTCCACTCAGATAATTACCAGAAAATATAGTCCAAGTGTCAAACACATTTTCTTTAGCATTCTGAATCATTCCAAAAGCAGCCTGAGAATTCAACTCAACTTTTAGAGTTTGAATCTTATGCACACGTTCCTGTTCTCTTATTTCAGCTTCCCGATCTTTTTCCTCCTTTGATATCATTCCATCTAATATGATATCTATCTTTTCTTGCATTTTCTTATCATTAAAGACAAGAAATTTAAAAAATGCGTCTGGGTATAAAAATTGTTTTTCTCCCTCTTCAAACTGTACAGTAATATATTTTCCTCCCGATTCCTTTACTATGCCTTTCCCAAATTTCATATGTTGAATTGATTTTCCTTCTAGTTGCATTGTTAGCTCCTTTCATATGGATCGTTTAGATAAGTTAAAAAGAAGAGCTTTTAGCTATGCCATTTAGCACAGTGCCAAAAGCCCTTCTTAAAAAGACGGTTCTTTATTTGTTGAATTAAATTTAGTATAACATAAAAACATAGATAATGCAATACCTTGTTTATCTGTCTATATTATTATGTTCAATTTTCCTTTATTTTTCATATAAAGTTTAGATTATATAAACTTTAAGAATTATATACCTAGATATATTTCTTTCACTTTTTTGTTCTGAAGCAATTCCTCACCTGTTCCTTCTAAAACATTCTTTCCACTATTTATTAAATATGCATAATCTGCAAACTGTAATGTATCAATTGCATTTTGTTCTACAATAATGATTGTAAGACCCATATGATTAATCTTTTTAATAAATTCAAACATTTCTTTCACAATATTTGGAGCAAGCCCTAGGGAAGGTTCATCCAAAATCAGTAATTTAGGTCGGCTCATTAGCCCTCTTGCTATTGCTACCATCTGCTGTTCCCCGCCGGAAAGTGTTTCAGCAAGCTGATTCTCTCGTTCTTTTATCTTAGGAAATATATTATAAATTTCCTCCAGTTCTTTTTGAATCAGTCTCTTATTCTTTACACGATATGAACCCATGCACAAATTATCTGCAACTGTCATCTTCCCAAATAAAAGTCTGCCTTCTGGTATCATAGAGATTCCCAATTCCACCATCTTATAGGTAGGTATATTCAATATGGATTTCCCTTCATATAAAATAGCTCCTGAAGTAGGCTTTATCTTCCCTACAACACTCCTTAATGCAGTTGTTTTTCCAGCCCCATTTGAACCCAATAAAGCCATAATTTTGCCCTTTTCCACGTGAAACGACAGGTCATAAAGAATTGGAGTTCCCTCGTAGCCCGCACTTAAATGCTCTACAAACAACATATCATTTATCTCCTTTCCAATGCAATGTTCTAATGAACCGATCCTCCCAAATAAGCCTGAATTACTTGCTGGTTCTGCGTCACTTCCTCCGGTGTCCCTTCTGCTAAAAGTTTTCCGGAAGAAAGAACAACAACTCGGTCGGATACGCTCATAACCACCTCCATCACATGCTCTATCATTAAAATGGTTATTCCCGAAATTCTGATTCGTTGAATCAAATTAATGGCTTCCTTTCTCTCTACTCCACTTAATCCTGCCATTGTTTCATCCAGCAGTAAAAGCTTAGGCTCTGTAGCTAAAGCTCTTGCAATCTCTAGTCGTTTTTTTTGCATTACGTTTAAATCTCCTGCATTCATAAAAATAAAGGAAGCTAAACCACACATCGCAATTACCTTTTTAGTATGTTCTTTTGCTGCCGAAATACTTTGATGTCTGTTTAATGATGCCACCAGTACATTTTCAAATACACTCATCTCATTGAGCGCTTGTGGGATTTGAAATGTTCTGCCGATACCAAGTTTACAAATTTCATAAGGTTTTTTTTTGGTAATATCAGTACCATCAAATATAACATGTCCTGAGGTGAGTGAATGTGTACCACTAATGGAATTAAATAAGGTTGTCTTTCCTGCTCCGTTTGGTCCTACCATTCCAATAATTTCTCCCTCTATAATTGAAAAGGTAATATCTTCATTTGCGATAAGACCTCCAAATTTTTTTGTTGCATGTTTCATTTCTAGTATGACTTTCATCTTATTTTCTCTCCATTTCCAGAGGTGTTAGAATCTTGTTTTTTTGCTTCTTATTAAATAGAGATATGAGACCATTTGGCATATACAACACAATGATAATAACTAATACACCATAAACAAATAAATCAAACCCATTGATGTAAGAAAAGGTTGCTCTTGTGTATTCTGAAATAATTGTCAACACGATTGCTCCTACCAAAGGGCCTATCACTGTTCCGATTCCTCCCATAACTGCAACTAAACAAATCATCATAGATATATTCAAGGGCATCACAACAGTCGGATCAATATATTGCAAATAATTTGCATATAAGCTTCCGGCCAAACTTACTATGCCTGCACTAAGCATAAATGCCAGTAACTTGTATTTTGCAGTATGGATTCCAACACTTTGTGCAGAATTTTCATTTGCTTTAATGGCTCTTAAATAATAACCAAATTTTGATTTATCTAATCCTTTTGTAAGTAGTAGAATCAAGGCTACAAAGAAAAGAAATATATAATAATAGGGATACTTTGACGTAAACTGCATCGTGTACCAACTTGGTTTTGATCTATCAAAAAAATCAATTCCCGTTGCTCCACCCACATAGCTCCAGTTTAAAAAGATAATGCGTCCACATTCTGCCATAGCCATGGTTGCTAAAGCAAAATAATGCCCTTTTAAGCGTAGTAAGGGTGCTCCTAATACAAATGCTATACCCATAGAAATCATAACTCCAATCCACATGGTAACCCAAGGACTGGCACCAAAATTTTTCACGCCTATTCCACATGTATAGGCACCTATTCCATAAAATAGTGCATGACCATTTGAGACTTGCCCGGCATATCCTCCAATAAAATTCCATCCCATTCCCATAATCGCCCAGATACAGATTAATATCATAACATGTAAGGGGAATGGTGTTTTTATAAAAAGAGGCAATACAATAGCTGCTAATAGTCCTGCAAGAAATTTCACAATAAAGTATTTATTTATATTAATGAATTTTCTCATTATTTTTCCTTTCTCCTTAATATTTATTCGAACCTATTTTCCAAACAAACCTTTCGGTCTTAGCGATACAACCAACATAAATAAAACACAAACTGCCACATATTTAAATGCTGTATTAAAATAAACCCCCGCAAACACATCCACAAGCCCCATTAAAATCCCTCCTATGTAAGCACCAAAAATACTTCCAAATCCGCCTAACGCAACTGCAATAAGGCCAAATAATAAGAATGAGGTTCCCGCTGTAGGTGTAATATAATAATAATAAGCTAAGACGCATCCGGCTATCCCTGCAATTGCACTGGCAATTCCAAATGCTAAGGCATAAGAAAATTCTGTATTAATTCCTACCAGCTCTGCAGCGTCCTTATCCAAAGACGTAGCCCGAATTGCTTTTCCAGTATTTGTTTTATTCATAAAGAAAAATAAGACCGTAGTAACCAAAATAGAAACTGTCAATGGCACCAATTTTTCTTTACTGATTACTAAAAAACCAAAGTCAATGATTCCAGAAAATGTTATCTTTTGAATTGTCCGAAATTCACTGGTAACAAGCATAAGCATTCCATTTACCAATACCATACTTAGAGCAAATGTAATTAATCGTTGTGAAAGAATTGGTCCTTTTAGTGCCTTTCGAATCAAAGTTTTATAAATTAACAAGCCTATCAAAAACATTAAAATTGCTGTAAATGGTATAGATAGAATTGGATCAATTCCCCATTTTTTGTTTAAAAAAAATGTTATGTACATGCCAATCATTAAAAATTCTCCCTGTGAAAAGCTTAGTACATTCATAACTCCCCAGATTAATGCAATTCCCATTGCAATTAGAGCAAGTATGGAACCTATTACTATCCCTTCAAAAATACATTGAATTACCATAATTCTACCTCGTTTTCTTATTTTTCCTCCCATGATGGAAGTGGAAACAGTCCATCATAGGCTTTGATACTATCTGGGTAAACCGTTTGGTATTTACCGTCTTTGATTTGGCATATTAAAGCACTTGTTCCTACATTCTGTCCAACTTCATTAAAATTAAAACCTGTTCCGGCTATAAATAGCTTGTCCTCTGGATATATAAGATTAAGCATGGCTTCCTTAATGGCATCGGCATCGGTGGAACCTGCCTGATTAATTGCTAAACATAACACATAAAGGTCAGTGGAGCACTTTAATACATCAGCTATCATATCCACTCCGTCAGAATAGTTTTCTTTATATAAATTACCAAGTTTTGCAACTAATGGTATCTGTAAGTCCAATGACCATGCACTGGTTGAACATAGTCCCTCTGCATCGCTTCCTAATGCGGTAAAGAGTTCACTTGTCATAAATCCGCCTCTTTGTCCCATAATCATTTTAGGCGAGTAATTAAGCTGTTTAAAGGTTTTTATATACAAAATGACATCTGATATATAGGATGACATCATAACCACATCTGGATCTGCCTTTTTTAATTTTAATGATTCACTGATTAAATTAGTAGCATTAGAGCTATAGGTAATGTTTTCCACAATCGAAAATCCATATTTTTCTGCACATTCCTTTTCTACATTGGCTATGTTCTTACCAAATTCAGTATCTTCTGAAACCAAAGCCACGGTCTTAATATCTGCTTGCTTTGTTTCGTTTAGTTCTACAAGATATAGAAAAGAATCTTCAACATACATCGTATCATCTGGAAAAACGCGAAAAAAATATTCATATCCCTTTTGTGTAAGTGTGGGGGAAGTACCCTCAGACATAAGTGGTACACCATATTTTTCTGTAGATACTGCAGCTGTTTTTGTATTGGCACTACTAAATAAACCGCAAATACCCACTGCACCTTCGGAGGTAATTAAACGCTCTGCTTCTGATAGTGCAGTATCAGCAGACTTTAAATCTCCATATACCAGTTCAATTTTTCTTCCTCCAAGATTAGGTAATCCTTGCGACTGAGCCAGTGGAATATCAATATCATCTGTACTTTCGTTGATAATATCGACAAACATATTCATTGCTGCTTTTACTTCTTGCCCGGCTTTGGATTGTGCTCCACTCATGGGTAATAAAACACCAATCTTTACCGTCTCTTCTTTACTTTCTTTAATTGATATTGGACTTTCATCCTGGCTGTAATCATTATGCTCTATTTGTTTCTCATTATATTTTGTGCATCCACCTAGTAATATTGTTATAAAAAGTGATATTCCTAAATATTTACAAATAATTTTTGCATTACGATTCATTGCTTTTTCCTCCAATACTGCCTATAGAAATTTTCTCTCCTTACATTATTCTATATTATGATTTTGCAACATATTTTCTGCTTTGTCAACAGTATTATGTCTGTTTCAAATATTTATTGTGTTTTTCGTCTATTTACACAAAAAAAGAAAGTCTTTTTCAGTAATAAATAAAGACTTTCTTTTCATCAGTTCATCTAAAATATAAGTTTTACGTTTTTGCTTTTTAAGAACTCAATCCAAACATCACTTGGTTTTGCATCTGTCACAATATAATCTATGTGTTCAAAATCTGATAACTTTAAAAATGCTGTTTTATCAAATTTACTATGATCTATTAAAAGTACAACCTCATTAGACTGCTTTAACATTTCACGTTTAAGTTCCGCCTCAGCTTCATTAGAATCTAAGGCACCCTTGTCACGGTTAAGCCCTTTACAACTTAATAATACAACATCAAAAATATAATTCTTTATCGTTGCTTTAGTAATTGCGCCCTGCAAGGATAATGCACTTTTATTAAGGATTCCGCCTGTGGATACAACCGTCATATCCGACTGGCTTAATTCCCGTAACGCTTCTGTTGAATTAGTCAATATGGTTAATTCATTATTTCCTTTTATCAGCTTTAAGGCTTCCATAACAGTAGAACTGGAATCAGCGGCTATGGTAACTTTATTCTTTATTAGTTCCATTGCCTTAACTGCAATTGCCTGTTTTGCTTCATGATTAGTAGTCGTTCTTTTATAAAAATGAATACCTTCAAAACCACTCTCAGAATTTAATACGGCTCCGCCATAAGTTCGTGTTAAAAAGCCTTCATTTTCCAGCTTTTCTAAGTCTCTTCTAATGGTTTCCTCCGTCACTTCAAAATGTGCACTTAAATTAGCTACCAACACTTTTTTTTCATTCATCACAAGTTGTTTAATTAAATCTAATCTATCTTTTGCTGCCATATACTCACCTCATTTCTATCTAATATTTAATATCATAACATAAAAAATCTGCTTTTCAAAGTATTTTTATTGAAAAACAGATTTTTAATGTTTTGTCCACTTTTTATTGATCTGCTTCCTCTGCTAGTTTTCTCATCAATGCAAGGTCGTCTTGGCCTATTTCTAATTCCATTGCTTTTGCATTTTCTCTGAGTTGCGCTACAGTTGAGGCACCATTAAGTACACTGATAAAATCACCCTGTGCAATGATCCATGCAAGAGCTAGAGTTGGAACACTACTGTTGTATTTTTTACATAATGGTTTCCATTTCTCCATCATATCCATTGCCTTTTGCATTTTATCAGGTCTAAACCATTTTTTATTGCACTGAGCACCTACTGGAACATAATCTCTTGGGAACGTACCTGTTAACAATCCCTGTTCAAGTGGAGAATATGCCTGCAAAATAATATGGTTCTCCTTACAAATCGGAATTAAATCCTTTTCAATTTCTCTGTCAAGCACCGAATACTTGCCCTGTACAATGTCTAATTGTCCGTATTTTATGTATTCTTTTATATGATCAGGGGTGGCATTTGCAGCTCCAATAGCCTTTATAAGTCCTTCTTTTTTCATATCGTTTAACACTTCCATGGTTTCTGAAATAGGTGTTAGAAACGGCTCAACAGATTGCCAATGTGTCATATATACATCTATATAGTCAATACCCAACCGTTCCAGACTTTCTTCAATTTCTTCACGGATAGACTCTTTTGAAAGATTTTTATATAATTGAGTATCTCCTACCTTGTTAAATAAGCTTCCTTTTCTTTTCCACACGATACCACACTTGGTAATGATTACAATTTCTTCCCGTTTGATGCCTTTGAGTGCTTCGCCAACTATTTTTTCGCTGTTTCCAAAATTGTAGCCCGGTGCAGTATCGATTAAATTAATTCCTAATTTTGGTGCCTCTTGAATGGTATTGATACATTCTCTTGTATCTTTATCACCTCCCCAAGCGGGTCCGCCTCCAATTGCCCATGTTCCAAGCCCAATTTGTGATATTTGTGTATCTCCATTGCCTAATCTGATTTTTTTCATTTAATCTCCTCCGTAACGCTTATGCACCGTCCTAAAGCTCTGTTTGGCACTTTTGCAATTACACGTGTTGTTCATTGTTATATACTATTAGTTGCTGATCCACCTGTGCTCTGGATACAACCCCTGTGGTTGCTCCTAGGCTTTGAACAGAAATCGCTGCCGTCACATTTGCATATTGTGCGCATTCTTTTATGTTCTTACCATCTAATATAGCTGTAATAAAACCAGAAGCAAAATTATCTCCTGCGCCGATTGTATCAATTGCCTGAATACCTTTTTGTGCAGGCACTTCAAGGGTTTCATTCTCATTTTTGATATAACAGCCTTTCTTACCAGTCTTTATAATTATATTTTTAACTCCACATTCTAAAAAGCAATCTGCAATTTCTTCTAGCTTTGTTCTGCCTGTCAATAAGCATGCTTCATCATAGTTGGGAAAAAAATAATCTACATAACTTAGTGCTTCTTTGATATCCTCAAGTGTTTCTCCTAATCTTGCCTTAATTATATCTGCACAAATTATCATCTCATTTTTCTTTGCTCTTTTAAAAATTTCCACCAAGGCAGCTCCATTAATCAAAGGATTATTAAAAATACTTGCAAAAGATAATAATCTCGCTTCTTGAAAACGTGAGAAATCAACATCCTCGATTGTAGTTTTCCACAGACTTCCATTTCTATTTGTTACAAAGGTACGCTCTCCATCTTCGGTTACCAATCCAACGTTTATTGAGGTATCTATTGTTTCATCAATATGTAGGCTTTTAATATCCACATTATTTTTTATGCATGCTTCTTGAATAAATATCCCTACGGCATCTTTTCCCAAACGGCTCATTAAGGCTGTTCGATATCCCAATCTTGAAATTATGGTTGCTTCATTAATTGCATCACCGCCAATAGTCATTGCTATTTTATCCAGAGGATAAGATTCGATATCAAAAATATTCTTGCTGACAGGTTGTAAGGGAATGTCCACGATAGCAGCTCCAATACAAATTACATCTAGTGTTTTTTCCAATCCTATTCCGCCCTTCCTTTTGTACCAAATAGCTCAATCTTTTCTAATGCACGCTCTTTTACGGCACTTCTTACTTTACGTTCAATTTCTAAAAAGCTGTCATTTGTATTTGCCTGTATAGCGTCCATTGCAGCTAGGCATAACTCGGTATGTATATTAATCTTGGCAATTCCTAAGGAAATTGCTCTTTTTATGTCAGCGTCACTGATTCCGGATGCCCCATGTAACACCAAAGGTACATTTACGGCAGCTCTTACTTTTTCTATTACTTCAAAATTTAATTTCGGTTCTGACGTATACACTCCATGTTGGTTTCCGATTGCCACAGCAAGCGAATCACAGCCGGTTCTTTGCACAAATTCTGCTGCCTGATCTGGATTGGTATACTGATAAGAGGCTAATGCTTCTTCATACACGGTTTCATTTCCCACATGTCCGAGCTCTGCTTCTACAGGTATTCCCAAAGGATGGAAATAATCTACTACTTCCTTTGTTAATTTTATATTTTCTTCAAATTCGAAAGCAGAGGCATCTCTCATCACAGAATTCATTTCATGATTGTATGCATTTTGTACAATTTCCATACTACGTCCATGATCCCAGTGCAAAATAACGGGTACCGATGCTTTTTTTGCCATGGATACCATCATATGACTGAAATCTTCAAAGGAAGTATTACCTACAAATCCGGTACCAAAAGAAATAATGACCGGCGCCTTTGCTTCCTCCGCTGCATCGATTACTCCCATCAGCATTTCTGCATTCCACACATTAAAGTGTGGAATTGCATAATGACCTAAAAGCGCTTTGTTTTCCCAGTATTTGATATTTCCTAACATATTTTATTCTCCTATTTTTTCATTTTGATGACACTTTTGATTATGTCTTTCTTACAGTTTACTGATTCTTCGAAGGCCTTTTGTACATCCTTATAGTTATAAATATGGGTAACCATTGATTTTACGTCAAAGCCTCCTTTTGAAATAGCTTGAATCGTAGTGGGATAATCATTGGCATAGCGAAAAACAGTTTGAATAACAACTTCACGATTAATTTTTAGGAAATCAATTGGTGTCTCTCCCGGTATTGTTCCTACAATCATAATCTTACCACCTCGCATCACCAGCAGAGGAGTTTGCCTTGCAGTTACTTGTGATCCTGCTGTCTCAAATACAATATCTGCACCTAAACTTCCAAGTACTTCTTTGCACCTTGCAACAGTATCCTCTTCAATACCGTTGATTACCTCCATTGCACCAAGCTTTTTTGCTAATTCCAAACGTTTTTCTAATACATCAACAACAACTATTTCTGTTGCACCCATTGTTTTACACGCCTGCAAAGTCATAAGTCCAATACAACCTGCTCCTAAAATAACTATTTTTTTCCCAGGTGTTACTTCTGCCTTGGCTGCAGCATGCATCCCAACAGCGGCTGGTTCTACTAGTGCACCTTCCATCATACTCATATTATCTGGTAATTTATAAGTAAAGCTCTCTGGATGAGTGAGATAATTGGTCAGAGTGCCTCGATAGTTTGGCTGTGTTGCCATAAAATCTACATCTGGACAAATATTATATTTTCCTTCCAAACAAAATCTGCATTTTCCACAAGGTACACCGGGTTCAATATTGACACGGTCTCCTATTTTAAATTTTTTAACTTTCGCTCCCAATCCTACTACCGTACCTGAACATTCGTGGCCTAAGCCAATTTCCTGATTCGGATCGGATGGAGGAATAAATGGTCCTGATTCAAAACCATGTACATCTGATCCACAAATACCGACATACTCAACTTTTATCAATACTTCATCCTCATTTGGCATAGGCACTCTTGCTGGTTTTATTTCCATTGTGCCCGGAACTACTAAAATTGCCTTTGTATTATCCATTTTTTCCTCTCCTTTTTACTTTATCTTTAAGCTGCTTCTGAACCAATTTCTTCTACAGATGCCCCCTTAGTCTCAACGCCTATAAAGAGGATAACAACTGCAACAATTATAGCTACACTGCCAAGCAGTACAAACACCCCGGTAACTCCTTTTGTGTCTAATAAGTTAGCAACTGCATAAGGAGCAATAATTCCACTGATACGTCCTACTGCATTTGCAACTCCAGAGCCTCGAAGCTTCGCTTCTGTTGGCCATATTTCAGGAACATACACTGCTGAAGCATAGCAAACATACATATATACAAATGTAATAAGAAAAAAACCGATTAGGGTAAGCATACTCATACTGGTTTGCAAGGAATAGATGTAACCGAGTCCTGCTATCAAAAGTAACAACCCTGGTCCCATTACCTTACGTGGAATCTTATCCATAATCAGCATTGCAATAAAAATACCAAATGGGGCACCAAACATACTCATTGTATTTAAAACAATGGAATCTTTTAAATTAATTCCTTGAGAAAGAAAAATAGTTGGAAGCCAGTTAATCAAGGTATATTGAACCACATTCATTGCAATTAGTACAAAAGAACCTAAAATAACCCTTTTTAATAAAGCTCCTTGAAACAAATGAGAAAATGGAATTACTTTTTCTTCTTTTTTCTCTGTTGCCAAAGTGATGGTTTCTAATTCTTTTCCTGTTTTACTCTGAATAGACTGTTCAATTGCAGTCATAATCTTATCTGCTTCTTCGTATCTACCTTGTGCCTCTAGCCATCTTGGTGATTCGGGAAATTTCTTTAATGCAATCAAGGTAGCAATCAGTGACAAGACGGATGGTACTACAAACTGCACTCTCCAATTCATAGCAGCAGCAATTGCGGGAGTAATAGCCATTGCAATGATAGAACAAATAGGATAGGACCAGTTTCCTATAAAGGAAACTCTGCTTGACCAAGTACCACGATTACGCCCAGGCATGTATTCTGTAAATCCTGCAAATAATGTTACTAATAAAGCTCCAAGCCCAAATCCCATTACAAAACGGCAAACAATTAAAAATGACATATTAGGTGAACATGCACCTACAAGCATTGCAATAATATGTATGGTTTCAAATAATAAAAAACCTCTTTTACGTCCGATTTTATCGCCTACAATTCCGCCAATGAGTGCTCCAAAGAACATTCCAGTAGTTGTTAAGGATACAAACGTTGCACTAATGTTATTATCTGCCCATCCGATTTCCTTTAATTGAGCTAAAACTAATCCTCCGATTGCATTACTCCAACACACCAATAAACTAAATGCAACCATTCCAAACATAGACCAATGCCATTTGCTGTTTGGCAGACGATCCAGTCTTGCCCCACAATTTGGTTTTTGAACAGTATTACTCATAAAATAACCCTCCTAAAATAGTTTAGTTTTTGTCTCTACACATACTATAATAAAGCTTATTTCCTTTTCCATTTAAAAGATTTCAACACCCTAAAGAGAGATAGCAATTATTTTCTTAGCAATCGCAATTGTAATCAGCTAATCACAGTCATAATGCATAATTACCTTAATGGCTTCTTTATTTGCCATCGCTTCAAACCCTTTTTCCCACTCAGATAACCCTATTCTATGAGTAATCATTGGCTTTACCTGAATGGCTCCTGATTCTAATAAGCGTAAGGCATTTCTCCAGGATGTTGTATCATATCCCATATGACCTATGATATTAATTGCATTGACGGTTATATCATTGATGGAATATTCCAGTGGTTTAAAGCCCATGCCTACACGTACCACCTCACCATTCGGTCTTAACATGGCAATTGCTTGCTGCAATGCAATATTGGCTCCTGAACACTCTACTACCAAACCCAAATTATCTCTTCCGCAGATATCTCTGCATCTTGACACAACATCTTCCTTAGTGGCGTTTACAACATGAGTTGCTCCTAATTCTTTGGCAATACCAAATCGAACCTTGGTATCTTCCTCTAATCCAACCATAACAATATTGACAGCACCCATAATTTTGGCAATCTGCAAAGAAAACAATCCTAAGGGACCGGTTCCGAAAACAACAACATCCTGCCCCGGCAATAATTTGGATCTTTGTGCAATTGCTTTGTAAGCATTACAAATGGGATCCATTACGGCTGCCTCTTCATAAGTAATATTTGATGGAATTTCCCAAATTGCATGTTTGTGAATTCGAAGTATTTCGCCAGGTATGATACAATATTTGGTAAATCCTCCTCCCCATCTGTTATTATCCAAGCCTAAGTTAACCTTTTCCGGACAGGTTATAAAATCTCCTGTTTCACAAGATGGGCAAACACCGCATACATGACCAGTATTATCTGATACTATTCTCTGTCCAACGTGCCAATTCTTTACATCTTTTCCAATTTTAACAATTTCACCGGCAAATTCATGTCCACGAATAGAATTAAATTTGTCCGAACCGTTCTCCACTTTGTAGTGTTTCATATCTGCTCCACATATGGCCGCTGCTTTGATTTCAACAATAATATCTTCATCTTTGCACACCGGCTCTGGAACATCAATAAAGCGGTAACCTCCAAATGCTTTCCCATATCTAACTAATGCTTTCACTCAAAATCCTCCTTTGAAATAAACATAATTTATTTGTTATCAACATAATACTACCGATATAAAGAAAAGTCAACTTATTTATTGTTTGTTTTAAAGATTAAATGTTGTTTTTAAACATTTTTATCATTACATATTTTATCAATGTAAGCTACTATTTTTTTGAAACAGATAAAACGGATAATGATAAGCAATAGGTGTTATAAAAGTAAACCTCTTATTGAGGATTGTACCCAATATTTTTTTAAATATAAAATTAATCCCGAAAGCAATTCTATTCTATTTTTAGAAATGCTTTCGGGATTGATTTTATATAACATGTATCGTTATTCTATTTTTTTGTTCCACTTACTGCAAGGAATGCCAGTATAACTTAGTTACAATAATGCAATACCTTGTTTTATCTGTCTATATTATTCATATTACAGACTGAATACACCACTTCTTAAATCTTTGTTTGCAGAGCTGGTTCCAATATAGATTTCATATTCCATATGTTCTAATTCCATTGATTTTGTCTCTTCATTATACCAGCATAATTGCTCGATGGGACAGGATATTGAAACTTGTTTGATTTCCTTTGGATCTAAGCGGACACGCTGAAAGCCTCTTAATATTTTTACAGGTCTGTCTACGTTAGAATTCTTAAATCCAACATACATTTGAATAACCTCAGTACCGGCTCTGTCTCCTGTATTGATTACTTCACAAGTGGCTGTAATAGTTTGAGCATCTGCCATAAACGAAGGATGTCTCACTGCAAAGGTTGTATAGGATAATCCAAAACCATACGGTACGCAAGGCTGAATCCCTTCCTTTTCTAATTTGGTATAACCATGATAATAGTCATACCATTGTGTCTGTGTATCCCAATCTACATGAGGCAAATCAGTTTCTTTAAATGGAATAACAAAAGGAAGCTTTCCACTAGGGTTAACATCACCAAACAAAATTTCTGCAATGGCTGTTCCGCCCTCCATTCCCGCATAATATGCCATAATAATAGCACTTATGCTATCTTTCCATTCCTCCATCATAATCATGTTGCCTCCGATTAAAACTGCAACAGAATTTTTATTTACAGGTCCTACTTCATTGATTAAGGTAATCTCGTCTTGATGAAGCCCAAGAGAGTCTTTTCTGTCTCCCCCGATCGCACCTGTGTAGGAGTCATCTTGATCTTCCGAAATAAATTCCCCCTCGTCATCATGATCATAACCAACTACAAAAATAACTGCATCTGCTTTAGCAGCCAATTTTTTAGCATGTTCTAAATCTTCACCGTTGTAATAAATGACATCTGTTTTAGGACTTATATTTGCAATTCCTTGTATCGGAGTGACGATGTAGGCCGGATGCACCTGACTTGAGCCATGATCTCCGATTACTTCCTTTTCTCCCAGCTTTCCAAGTACAACGATTCTATTTGTATTGTTCTTGACCAGTGGAAGTACTTGATTTTCATTTTTTATCAGGGTAATTCCTTCTCTGGCGGCTTGAAGTGCCAGTGCTATGTGTTCTTTGCATCCAATGACACTTTCATTCGGTTTATTCTCACGAGCCTCTTCAAAGCATAGCAGGGTACGGATAATTCTTAGTGCTGCATCGTTAATTTTGGATTCTGAAACCTTACCTTCTTTTACCGCATTTACAAGCTTTTCTCCAAAAAACTCTGTACAGCACATTTCCATATTCTGACCGCCGTTGGCTGCCTCTACTGTATCCTTTACGCCCCATATAAAATCACTCATGATGAAGCCGTCAAAATCCCATTCCTCTTTTAATACCTGATTTAATAAATAATCATGATGTCCGCATTGTATTCCCTGATATAGGTTGTAGGAGCTCATAACTGAGGCGGCTCCTTCATCAATACAGCGTTTGAAATGAGGAAGAAATACTTCTCGCTCTGTTCGCTTGTCACAGTCAACACTAACTTTAAAGCGTGAAATTTCCATTTGGTTAAAGGCATAATGCTTAATGCATGCAATGATATTTTCATCTTGCACACCTCTTAGCAGAGCACTTCCCATTTCTCCTAAATGAAAGGATTCTTCTCCGTATGTTTCCTGACTTCTGCCCCACCCTGAATTATAAGGAAGATTAATACAAACACCTGCAAACAGGTTTCCTCCAAATGCACGTATTTCTTTTCCTATGGCGTGGCCGATTTGCTCCTCTAATTCGGTATCAAAGGTTGCTCCTCTTAACATGGATACCGGAAAACAGGTACTTTTTCCTGTTCCGCAAACCACACCTCTTGGACCGTCGCAAAAAAGCATTGGTGGCACGCCTGCCTTTTCAATTCCACCTGCCGAATACGGTATGTAATTATAATGGTTATTTGCATCTGCTGTTAAGTCGGCCATCATTTCCTTAAGCGATACATTTCCTCCCATCAAAGATACTTTTTCTTCCAGTGTTAATGAACTTACTATTCTTTGTGCCCGCTTGGTATAAGTTAAGCGATGATTTTTAGTACACTTCATAATATCCTCTCCTTTAAATAATTTGTTTCATAATGTATATAGTAATTATATGATTCTTATTTTATTAAATATATACAATTGATTAAGAGGAAGCAAAATGAAGCTAAAAAGTTTTAAATACAAGGATAATTATGTAATTAATGATTAAATGGTTAAAAAAGTTACTCTAATCTGTTATATTTTTTTAATACTCGTAATGTATCAACTATACTATAAATTGGCCACCAAAGTTCACCTAGAGAAGCTATCTCGTTGATTTTTTGTTCCGGATTATCACATTTTAATCCGTGTTCGGACCAAATTCCGTTTACTATCTGATCAACCATTGTATCAAGCTCATGTGAATCTATTTTATCTTCATTTTCGATTCTTTTTTTGCAATTTTCGTATACGTCTTGATTGGCAGTTGGTTTCATAATATTCAATAGCTCTGTAAAAAGCTGTACACATTCGTCGTTGCTTTTTAGGTTATATTTTTGTAGACATCTTATAAATTCAATCCAATCGTTTGTTTCTATTGTTTGCTCGATATCACTTTTGGCAAATGTAAAGAAATTAGAAAGCTTTGACATAAAAGATAGTCGGTAATCAATTATATTGTATACGTTATTATAAATTTTTGAGTTCTTATCAAAGTAGTTAAGAACAAACTTTATAAAATTGGCATTCGTATAATTTTCAGGAGGCCAATCTTCTGGAAACCATGGTGCATTTGGAAAGAGATACCAAGGTTGAACCGGATATTCATTGTTGGTGGGTATCGACCATAAGCATCCATGCTCTGTCCAAACTTCTCCTCTCTCAAAATATTTCATCATACCCTTGATAATAGGATTTTCTTTGTCATCACAACCAATTTCTTTTAGTATATCCCATGCAATAAAGGTACATACAGGTGTTGAATTCGGATTCCAGCAATCGATTTCAAGAGCGTGTCCAAACCCTCCATCTTTGTTTTGATAAAACAAAAGTGCTTCTAACACATCCTCCTTGCTTCCATTTTCAAAATGATAGCGCCATCTTGTTATATCAAGATGCTTGGCATATCGATAAACCCAACTGCGTACACGCTGATAGTCCTGTACAGTTAATACTTTCATTTCGTATCCCCCTATTCATTTATGCAGTTTATTTTGATAATTTGTAAAACAGATCTCCAAATACACAATCACGCTTGATATAGGTACAAACTCTCATTGGATGACGATTTTCATCAAATTTCCAATGTGCATCGTCTGTAATAATCGGCGTTGTTGTCATGACTGAATGTACCCAATTGGGATTTACTACATATCCTACCGTTGCAATATCCCATATTATTTTTGAATATGCATATTTTTCTACGCTGTAATCATTGATACCGCATAAGTCATCCGGATAATCTGCTGTCCCCTCCAGATACTGATCTACAATACTATTATACTCCTTGAAAAATGATTCGTCTTTCGCGAAGTTACATACCGTGTCTGCAAGGTAGGTACCAATTACACTTTTTCCCTTTAAATAATGGTTTAATTCATAATCTGTAGTCATTAATCCGCTGGCAACACCCATACATGGTATTTGTATGAGCGCTACACCACTGTCGAATATTACCTGAGCTGCTTTGATATCGCCTTTTAAATTAAATTCCCAGGTATGTTTCCAAAAATGTGGATGCCCTCCAAGCCATACAACAACCATGTTATTTATGATAGACGGATCAATTAAAATAGCGCTGGCGACATTTGTAATTGCAGCAATAGCAAGTACATATAAAGGTTTGGAACTACTCTTTACTCGTTTTATCAAATCAAGAGCAGCCTCTGAAATGACCGGTGTTTCTTTGTCGGTTAAAAAGCAATCACTTCCATGAAATACTTTACCGTCAGAAGCCTCGTTGGTCAGTTGATATATCTTTAATATTTCATCATAGCTTTTCTCCATCCCTTCCTTTGGACTTTTAACACGTCCGTTAAAAAATGGAGCAGCATATACTGCTTCTACCTCAAGCTTTTCAACTGAGCGTAGGGCATAGGCAAGTGCAAACTGGTCATCTGCTTCGTTATAGGTGTCCGTATCTAATACCATCCTCAGCTTTTTCTGAGGCGGATTTAATAGCTCGATTCTTTTTTCATCATTTAATTTAGGATATATCATCTATGTTTCCTCCATTTTCTCTTATAACAGGTAATTTAATAATAACCTCTGTTCCTTCCCCTTCTTTTGACTGAATGATAAAAGAACAGTTTTCACCATAAATATACCTAATTCTTCCTTTGATATTTCGTATTCCAATATGTTCCCCACGTATTTTTGAAACAGATTGCTCCTCTAGTTTTTCAAGCATCTGTTCCGACATACCAATTCCGTTATCTTTCACAGAGATAAGAATGTCCGTATTGGCCTGTATTGCATTAATTGTAATACAGCCTCCAATCGTTTCTCCATCCTCGTCTTTATTGCATAATACCCCGTGAAACAATGCATTTTCAACCAAGGGCTGCAATACATTTTTGGCTACATAGAAAGTTTTTACCTCATCTTGAATATTGATTTGCGCTTTAAAGGTATCTGCATACCTGTAATTTTGAATAATTAAATATTGCTCTACTACCTTAATCTCTTGTTCCAGTGTATCAAATACATTTTTTATATCAACTCTGAGCCGATCCTTTAGAATTTCTATCATAGCTTTATTCACAGCGATTACATCCTCGCTTCTTTCTTTTTGAGCCAGATAGGTAATGGTATTCATGGTATTATAAATAAAATGTGGATCTACCTGTGAAATCATTAGGCTATAGCGCATTTTTTGCTCCCGTTTTTCCTGTTCCAGCATTTTATCAATATTTTCCTGCAACTTCTTTGCCATAATATTAAAGGCTCTGCCAACCTCTGCGATTTCATCTTCCGATTTGACTACCACCCTTGCTTTAAGATTTCCCCTTGCTATTTCTCCCATTTGCTCTGATACTTTGCTTAATGGTCTTGTAAATTTCTGAACAAGAGGAATCATGATAAGAACGACACAGATTCCAAATACTGCAACTAAAATTTGATCAAGAAGAATCAATGAGCTGTTGTTTTTAAGAATATCTGCTCTGGTAAGCCGACAAACAAGCTTCCATTCACCATAGTCTGAATATCGGACGGTAGTGATTGCATCTTTCTCTTTAAAAAAGCCTTCTTTATAGGATTTTCCATAGGTAAGATGGCTCAACGCTTTCGTAATGTCTATTTTGGAGTTTTCTACACTTGGCTTGATTGCCTCATTTTGATTATCCAGTAGCAGGTAATCATGACTGTAGTCTTTCATATTTTCTGCAATATATATAATCTGGTCAAAGGATGCAATAACGGTTACACTTCCTTGCATTTGATTTACACTGTATGGGCTGATAAAGCCATAAGCCATATTGAATTTGTTTCCAAATACAGTCGTAGAATCACCGTCATAGGTAAATGGATCGATAAATTTTCCCGTTGTGTTGTCCAGACTGATTGTTGGAATTGTATTCTGTACATAATTTTTTAAACTGGAGGAGAGTCCTACGGTTGTAAAATGAAGCTCTTTTTTTGAATTTTGAACATTAACGTAAATACCCAAAACTGCGTATGATTGTATTTTATCCCTGATGCCAAGTCCTGATAAATAGAGTCTTATTTTGGATTCGTTTGCATTAGTTGGCTCCTTATTATATGTTTCTATCAAAACATTTAGCATTTCATCGTTTGCGACAACTAATGTAAAACGCTCCAGTTCCTCGAAGTACTGATCAATACGCGTCATGATTTGTTCGTTTAGCGTCATGGCGTTTTCACAGTCTGTTTTGCTTACCGTCATATATACTATTTTAGAAAGTACAGTGTTCAGTGTAATAAACATAGTCAGAAAAACAATGATTTGGGAAATCAGCAATTTATTTTTCAGTTTCATGCAACAATCCTTCTTTATCCATATGGTTTTTACGATAGCGGTTTGGAGTGACACCAACAAAATCCTTGAAAATTTTGCTAAAATACTGGCTTGATGTAAAGCCTACCTGTTCAGAAACCTCATAAACCATATAGTCTTTTTCATCAAGCATTTTTTTCGCATGCTCAATACGTACATTGTTTATAAAATCGCTGACACCGATGCCTACCTCCTCTTTAAATTTCGTTGAAAGCCATGAAGTACTGATATTGATGTTGCCTGCCACAACTGCTGAGGTAAGCTGTGGATCACAATATTTCTCCCGTATACATCGGATTGCACTTGATATAACACTTGAATAAGCTATGGTTTCACTTTCACTGATGATATACCATATCTCCTCTAGCTTAAAGGTAATAAAATCAACCAGATCATTAGGATTCCTAAAATCATATAAGGCACTATTTTCTATCAGCGAAAATTTTCTGCCGCTTTTCGCACCTGAGAGTGCGCCCTCAAAAAAACTGATTGCCTCAAACATGTTCTTGATATACCACAGATAGGAAAAATAAGACTCTTCTGTCACGGCCTTTTTGATTATTTGCATACATTGTTCAATATTTTCTTTCTTTTTTTGCTTAATCATCTGATAGATTTCTTCTGAGGTAATTGATTTTGGTTCTTTCATCTGCTGCTCATTATTTTTAAACTCATTAAATTCCATAATTTGAGCACGCTTTTTTAAATATCGTTGTGATAATTCATTTTTGTTTTCGTGATAAAATCGTCCGAATTGCCTTAAGGACATTTTTTTATTGTAATAATAGATATCAAACTGATGCTCCTGCTCTTGATTCATTTTGCTAAATATCTTTCGGGAAAATTCATACAGTTTTTCAGTAACATCCATTTGAGAAATCATACTGGAATCAACATTCAATACTGCCACATATTCATTTTTATTGATTGCAACAATGGCAGCCGTTTGTATCTGGCTATCTTCCTGAAAGCTATGACATGCATTGCTGAATTCAAATTCAAAGGAGGGGGCTGGCAGACCCGATTGTCCAAAATATTTATCCAAAAACCTTGGTGGAATTTTTTGAGCCAATATAATATAAAAATATTTCTTGTGAATACGGATATAATCGTTTTCATCTAATATAAGCTTATAATGTTCTTCTGGTGTATTTTTATTAAACAGTTCCTCCATTATAATTCCTGTTGTATATTGGCTTTTTGCCTTTTCCTTATCAATTTCCTCCTTAAGGTTCAAAATCTTTTTCAGAAAGGTTTCTTCCTGCAAATCACTTTTCAACAGATAATCATCAATATCCAAGCGAATTGCCTGTTTTACATAATCAAAATTTTTGTATGCCGATAAAAAAAGGATATGCGATTTTCCACCATAATCTCTGATTTCATTTACTAATTCCAAGCCATTCATTCCAGGCATCTTTACATCAGAAATAACAAGCTCAGGCTTATACTTTTTATATAGCTGCAATGCCTGTTCTGAATCTGTTGTTACCCCAATTAGCTGAAAACCATAATACTCCCAGCTTATAATGTTTTCTAAGTACTCTAATGCCAGACGTTCATCATCAACTAACAAGACTTTTATCATAGTATTCACCCCGAATATTTTCTAAAGATAAGTATATAACGGCACCCGAAGCCATGCAAGAGTATATCCTGTATTCTATGACTTTGGGTGCCGAATTATTTATTGATTCGCCTTGATTAATTCATTCTTTTTCTTTTGACTGTTAATAAAGTCAATGACTCTTTGATTATTATAGGTAAAAATCATAATAATTAAAAGGAAAATACCAGATGCCGTATCCTGTAGGGAAGCAGACAAGCCAAGACTTAGTAAGCCGGTTGTCAACATGTTTAGTACAAAGTTTCCGATAAAAATCCCGATAAGCAGGTTACAGTACTGTTCTAATGCAAGTCCTACATAGATTCCTAACATACAGTTAAAAATAATGTTTGTACTTGACATATACATTGGAGTATCAATAGATCCTTGTATTGATATTTTTAATAATGCTGCCACACCCAAAAACAGGGCGGATACCACATAGCATAAAAATGCTGTTTTTCTTGTATTGACGCCAATGTTTTTGGCAATTTGCTGGGAGCTTGCACAAGCTCTTACATGATATCCAAATTTAGTATAATTAAAGATCAGGTAAAACAGTACAAACATCAATCCAAAGAGAATGAAGCAATAGGGAAATCTTCCAAGCATTGTAATTTCACCGCTGATTGCTGTTACCCAGGATATGCTTGCAAGGTTAGACAATGTTTCATATACCATGCATACGCCTAATGCTGTAACAATGGCCGGAACCCTTAAAAACAAATACATTGCACCAGATATAATTCCCAAAACAACTCCGGTTAAAACAACAATTAATACAAACGGGATCAGGCCTATTCCATAGAGATACACTAATTTGGCACCAAACATTGCCGATAGCATTACAACTGCACCTGCACTTAAATCCATGCGGTCACAAAGCATATTACAGCACATTGCGTAAGAAATCAAGGTTGGAGCAAGTGTCTGTTTCAAATTCATGAGTATACTTGTTGGCTTTCCAAAGCTGCCTCCTGAGCAGATAAAGAATAAAGCATATACAAATACAGGCAATAATATTACTTTCCATGAATTTTTTAAATTGGTGGATATTGTATTCATCTTCTTCTCCTTTCCTAAACGGACGGATTATTCACCATGTCTTGCAATCGTATCCTCGATACTGTAGCTAGAACCCATTTTTAATAAATCAGCAGAGGTTGCAGCGCTGTTTTTCGACTTAATTACTTTGTCAATCTCATCCGTTGTCCATGCATATACGCCGTCATTATGCAAATAAGTCATATAATCTGAAAATTCTTGTCCTGATTTACAAATAATAAAGTTAACTGGTACTTCTACTTTATCAAGAGGATTGCCTTCTAATGCGTTATAAAGTAATACAAATGGGAATACAACATCTACATACTGTCCGCCGATTGCGCATACGGTATCACCACTGTTTAAGCTATCCTGACAATTTTCAGACAAGTCGCAGAATGCAATTTTAACTTGGCCATCTCTGCCTGCTGATTTAATAGGTTCTGAGCAATATTCGATACCTAGTAAGGTGATTGCGATACCATCTATCGTATTATCTGAAGCCAGAAAGTCTTCTACTGCTTTGGTAAATTCAAGACCTCTGTATTCACCTGCTTTTTTCACTTCAGGATGATCCTTAAATGCTTGCATCATACCTTCCCAACGTCTGTCATGGCAAGTAATACCCGGTTCATATCCAATTGCTGCAATGTTGGTACATCCAGAATCAATTAAGCTTGTAATGATTTCGTAGCCCGCATCATAATCTGCTTCATAGGAACCACCTACAAAATATTTGCTGGCATATACTTGTTCTTTAATACTATCATCAATCTGAGAAAAACCAACGCTTAAATAAACACCGTTTTCTTCACAGGTTTTTAAGCCTTGTAAAACTGCCGTACCTGAAAAATTTGTTGTAATAATAGCATTAACACCTTGTGCACATAAATTTTCAATAGCGGAAAGATAAGTTTCATCTGCAAAATTTTCAATGATATAATAATTAAATTTTACGCCATAATTCTTTCCTAAATAGTCTGTATAAGCTTTATACTTAGAACATAAGAAGTCAGTAGTGGTATGAATAATGACACCAATTGTATATTTACCATTTTCATCTCCACAGGTTTCACCAGCCCCCGACTGATCAGACCATACTTGTCCCTGTTGCGTATTTGTAGTGTTTTCGGTTGCATCGGTTGTTTCAGTTGTATCAGTTGTTTTTTGAGTTTGATCATTTGTTGTAGTATTTGAACTTCCACATCCTATTAATGAAAAAACCATGATAAAGCTTAGTAATAATGCTGCAATTTTCTTCATACCTTTTCCTCCTATTTTAAAATCCCATCTTTGTTCTTAACGTATGTTAAGAAAACCAATAGTAATAAAACGATTCCTTGAATTCCTTCAATGACACGTTCATTCACTCCCATAATAATCAGACCATTACGTAACAGGATAACTGAGAAGCTGCCAACTAGTGCGCCAATCATTTTGACGCGAGAACCTCCTGAAAGAGGAACGCCACCTAAAACCAATGCAGTTATGACATTCATTTCCAACCCCTGTCCGGTAGAGGTACTGACACTTCCTGCTCTTGCCATCAGTATAAAGCCTGCAATCCCAACTGTGATGCCACTGATGATATAAGCGATCATCCTTGTTTTTATTACATTTACTCCAGCTTGCTGTGCTGCCACTGAATTTCCACCAATTGCCTTATTCGCTTTACCGATACTGCTCTTTTCAAATAGCAGATAGCAGACAAGATAGACTCCTATCAGCATACAAAGCTTGAATGCCTGATTATCATAATCATACAGATACACAGGAATACTATATTTTTGTGTTGCACATACTGTATTTAAGATACCACGACACATGTACATTATACATAATGAAGTAATAAAGGGAGACACTTTTAAATATACCGAAACCATTCCGTTTAAGAGAAACCATACCAATGCTGCTAAAATATTCGTTATGAATATAACAATTACGGGTGCACCGGTATTTGCTACCAAAATAGAAATTAAAACACTAAAGCCTATGACACCGCCATATGACAGATCCATTCCTCCATGGGAATAGACAAAAATTGCACCAAATGCCATGATTGCCACATAGACGGTCTGATTTAGAATACTGTTTAAGTTTGCTCTTGTCAAAAGCTTACCGTCTCCAAAAAATTGAAAAACAAGAATCATTAGTATAATTCCAAGAAAGGGAACAATTTTTCTTAACAGCTCGCTTGAATTTTGCGCTGTCTCCTGTCTTTTTGTTACTGTGCTATTCACAATCGATTCCCTCCTATACCATTTCCCGAATCAGTTTGGTTTCATTCAAACTTTCTGATCGTTCAAAGGATTTTTGAATTTTTCCATCTTTCATAATCAATATTCGATCGCTCATTCCAATCAGTTCAGGAAGCTCCTCTGAAATCATGATAATGGATTTTCCTTCTTTTTTGAGCTGATACATCAGTTGATACATAAATGCTTTCACGCCGATATCAATTCCTCTTGTCGGACAATCCAAAATAAATATTTCAGATTCATTACCAAGCCACTTTCCAAATACTACTTTTTGCTTATTTCCACCACTTAATTCTCGTACGTCCTGCGTAATTTCCCGGCATTTAATGTTTAAGCTTTCAACCTGCTTATTTGTAAACTCTTTTTCTGATTTTTTCAAAATAAGAGGTCCCTTTTTAAGCTTTGGAAAGGATGGTATTACGATATTCTCCATAATGCTTGCAGATAATATCAAAGCTTCCTGATCGCGGTTTTTGGAAACATAGCCTATTTTATTTTTTATTGCCTGCTTTTCTGAAATGATTTTTTCTTGATTTTGCAGCCTCACCTCACCATATAAAGGAGATTTAACTCCAAAAAGTGCTTTTCCAAGTTCATGCATTCCACAATCGGTAAGCCCTCCAATACCAAGAATTTCACCTTTATGAAGCTTAAGCGATACGCCTTTTAGGCTTGTTCCTATATATAGATTATCTGCACTTAAAACCACTTCATCCTCACAATGACCATCATAATCGCTTCGATAATAATCACCGGTCAGCTTTCGTCCTACCATCAATTCCTTAATTTTTTCTTCATTAAACTCTTCTTTTTCAAGCTGTGCAATCAATACTCCATCTCTTAATACAATCATTTGGGTACAGATTTCCATCAGCTCTTTCAAGTCATGTGAAATAAATAGTACGGTCTTGTTTTCTTTCCTAAACTGTTTGATAATTCCATAAATAATATCTCTTCCTCGTTGGGAAAGTGCGGTTGTCGTTTCGTCTACAATAAAAATCTTAGGATTAGAATAAAGAGCGCGCACAACCTCAATGAGCTTTCGTTCCTCAAGACTATATTGAACAATCGGTGCTTCTGGTCGTATGTTGGTAATTCCTATTTTTTCCATTGCCTTTAAGGCTTCCTGATACATTTTTTTGCGGTTGATTACACCCGCTTTTGCAAATAAATGCTCTTTTCCAAGAAAAATGTTATCGGCAACTCGTATTCCCGGTAACGTTCCCATTTCCTGAGCAATCATACTGATTCCATGCATTTGGGCATCCCTTGTATCGGATGGTTTATAGAATTCGTCATCCAACTCAAGTTCGCCTAAAGAAGCCGGATAAACGCCTGAAATAATGGATGATAAGGTTGACTTGCCGGAACCATTTTCACCAATCAGTCCGATAATCTCCCCCTGTTCTATTTCCACACAGACATCCTTTAATGCATGAGTCAGTCCAAAATCCTTCGATATATTTTTTACTTTTAATATCGCTTTCGAGTTCATTACTACCTCCATCCCCAAAGGCTATTGCCCAAGGATAATCACATTCCATGACATCTTTGGAAGAAGCACGGTCAGATTTTTTGAAGCCTCAATTGGCAGCTCTTTCATTACGACATTATCTGGATTTTCAAAGGTATTTCGTGCTTCATAATCATCACCACTTAAAACAAGATGTTTCTTAACTTGCTTATTGCCATAACCTTGCAGTTCAATTTCAAATTCAACTTCCTCTTCCTGATCACAGTTTAGCACAAAGATACGTACTTCATCCTTCTCTTTATTGTAAACAACCGCCGATTCAACGACAGATAAATCACCAAAGTCGCAATGATATTTGGGAGCCTCTGTGCTGGCTTTCATTGCAGTTCCTCTTCCATAAGTACTTAACATATGAAACGGATGATAAATGGCCTGCTTGAAAATTCCGCCGTTTTTCATGGTTGTGATTGGAGCAATGACATTAATCAACTGCGCAAGGCATGCAATTTCCAGTACATCTGCATTATTTAAAAGTGTAATTCCAAGTCCTCCGACTACAATTGCATCCAGCAGGCTGTATTTCTCCTCCAGTATCGGCGGTGCAATTTCCCATCTTCCGGCTGATGTCATTTCAAAGGTGGTAAGCCCTTGCAAATCATCCAAAGAGTCAAGTTTAATATCCTGAAAATTCCATACATTCCATTCATCCAAACAGATTTTAATATCTTTTTCGCAATGCTTTTTGGCTTTTACATATTCAATTGCACATGCACTGTTTTTAATATGCTGATCCAATTGCTTATAAGATGCCACATAATTAGTGGTTCCCTGTCCGGCATTCATGGTGTAATTATGTGTTGACAAATAATCTACCTGATTATATAACTCTGAGAGCATGGTTCTGTCCCAGTCAAGATACGTCGGCAGCATTTCATAACTGCTTCCGCAGGCAACTAATTGAATGGTTGGATCAACCCATTTCATTATTTTCGCTGCCTCAAGTGCCTTTTTTGTGTAGTCTTCTGCTGACAAATGACCTGCCTGCCAGCTTCCCTCCATTTCATTGCCAAGACACCAATACTTAACATTGTAAGGCTCTGGGCTGCCATTTTTGGCTCTTAAATCACTCCAATAGGTTCCCCCCGGGTGATTACAATATTCAACCAAATCACCGGCATCCTTAATGATTCCAGTACCAAGATTGACCGCAATCATGGGTTCGATTCCAACCTTTTTGGCCCACCTGCAAAATTCATCAATTCCAAATTCGTTTGTTTCGATACTGGCCCACGCATAATCCATTCTTTTTGGACGCTTGTCCTTGGGGCCGATTCCGTCATGCCAGTCATAACAAGAAACAAAATTACCTCCCGGATATCTTATGACAGGAACATTTAATTCTTTCACAAGTTCCATGACATCTTTTCGATATCCATCTTCATCTGCATCCGGATGTCCAGGCTCATAGATACCTGAATAGATACTTCTTCCCAAATGCTCGGTAAAAGAAGAATACAACTTGTCATTAATTTCTCCTATCGGATAATGACTGTCGCTGAAACATTTTGCCTTTTTCACACTGTTACCTCCTTCTGTAAAAAATCATTAACAGTTATAGGTTGATTTTAGCGCTTCTATTAGGGCATATCTATGTGCTATTTTTTTTCAAATGTATAATATTTTTTTGTTTTTCGACAAAAAGTGTAAAAAAGTGTATTTTTTTTTGTTTGATATCATATCTTGATTGAAAATTGATATTGACTAGACATCGCAGACACTTTCGCGCCCGAGCAGATTGAGAAGCAATAGAAAATACTTTTATATGTTAACAACATGGACTTCCTATGAAAGAACAAAACAAAAAAGCATTGTATCAAATAGTATATTTAATAATACTAATTTAATACAATGCTTTATTTTACCCCTAATCAGGAAATTGTACATTTCCCGGCACAATATATGCCGCTGAAGTTCCGCTTTGAGGGAGTGAATCAATCGTATCTGTGATTACGTGATTGCAGATATCTGTCATTCTAATCTGAATGGTGCCTGTTCCCATATTCGTTCCAACGAAATGATTCCACTGCATTTTCTCCATATTAATCCATTGCCCATCCTTATAATATTCCATCTTTAATACCGGATATTTATGGTTTCTGACCTGAATAGCTGCCCACCATTGACTGCTGCCCTCTTTAATGCGGTATGATACATTTCCGGTAATCGGTGCTTTTATTACTTTCCATGAAATATCGATTTTGCCTGCCGACATATCACCTATTTTGGCAAAAGAAGTGGGACATAAATCAAGTGCTCCATTCCCTCCCTCTGGATATAAATCGGTAACATAAACAATAGTAGAGCCGTTTGGTCCTTCCACCTGTAAATATGCTCCGGCCAAAGCAGCCTTTATACCATAACTATTATAATCATCTGGATTCAAGGCTGTGATTTCCATATCGGATGATATTGGATCAAGTAATGCACAGCCTCCTGAATATCCTGAGCCGGTATAAGTAGCATAGCCAGAATGCAGAGCATTCCACTGATCTGTAGAATCAGATGATATAGCTGTATTGGCAAATTTGTTAATAGAAGCATTGAATAAAACTGTACTATCGGCATTAGCAGTTATTCCTGCTGCGGATGTGATGCATGTACATGCAATTAATATAGAAATAATTTGTTTTTTCATAGTATGTACCTCCCCTTTTTTCGAATTATAGCATTAATAAAGAGAAATGTAAATACTATTTTACGTATAGTTTATTGTTGTTAGATAATATAGTAAATATTTCCTATATCACATATTTATCCATAATAATTGTACTTGTTTTTTGCATTTTGTTTTATTTGTTTGACCTTTCTATGTCAATAACCTTCTGCACCCAATCCCGATAAAAAGCTTCCTCATGAGAGACTAATAATACTGTACCTGAAAAATGAGACAAGGCTATTTTCAAAGCTTCCTTTGCTTGTATGTCAAGATGATTGGTCGGTTCATCCATTATCAAAAAATTACAAGGTTTCATCAGCAGCATACACATTCTGACCTTCGCCTGCTCTCCTCCACTCAAAGTCCCAACTGCTTGCACTGCGTGTTGATTCAAAATGCCACAACGTGCAAGATGCTTTCTCACCTCCTTTATGACAAGGGATGGATTGTTCTCGGAAATAATTTGAATAGGTGTTTGTGTTTCGTCCTGCCATTTTAAGTCCTGTTCAAAGTACCCAAATTTCACTTGCTCAGAGAAAGCAAACGATCCTCGTATAGACGAGATTTGCCCTACTAGTGTTTTAAGCAGAGTAGTTTTTCCTATTCCATTGAAACCTGTAATCACCACTTTTTGCCCGCCATTAATCGAGAAATTGATGTCTGACAAAATGGCTTTATGATATCCAGCATATAAATGCTTTACTATTAAATGTTTCGTATTTGTTAATGAAATTTCATTAAAATGAAAGGAAGGCTTTATTTCTTTTTGATTCAATGCCTCCATTTTATCCATACGGTCAAGTTGTTTTTGTCTCCCTCTTGCCATTTTTGACTTTCTTCCTGCAATATTCTTGCGAATAAATTCTTCCGTATTTTTGACTTCCTTTTGCCAAGCAGAATACTGCCGAATATAATCCTCTCTCAAAAGCATTTTCTTTTTAAGAAATTCTGAATAGGTTCCATAATATTTTGTTATTTTTTTATTATCAATGTCGCAAATGCGATTCGTAATTTTTTCCAAAAAGTCGTAATCATGTGAAACCACCATAAAAGCGTTTTCAAGATTAGACAGGTAGTCAGATAGCCACATAATATGATTCTTATCAAGAAAATTTGTGGGTTCATCAAGGAGTAAAATATCTGGTTTTTCAAGTAAGAGCTTTGCCAGAATTACCTTAGCTCGCTGTCCCCCGCTCATTAGCTCAATAGGACGCTCCAGTCCCAAAGCCAGAAGTCCCAATCCGTTTGCTACACGTTCAATCTGTGTATTTATTGAATAAAAATCGTTCATTTCCAATTGCTTTTGATATTGTGCAGCAAGCTCTAAAAGGTTCCTATCACCAGCAGCAGCTTGATAATAAAGTTTGTTCATTTTTTCTTCCATTTCATATAGCTTAAGAAACGCTGATTTTAAAAAGGTTTCCATTGTCATATTCTCATCTATCTGAGCATATTGATCCAGGCAGCCCACGGTAATCCTTGGCTGCCATACAATTCTTCCTATATCAGGAATTATTTGACCCATACAAATTTTGATAAGGGTACTTTTCCCTGTTCCATTTTGACCAACGATTCCAATATGCTCTCCTTTGTTTAACGATAATTCTGTGTTTTTGAAAATCAAATTATCGCTAAATGAATGTGTTAATTCCATAATATTTAATAAACTCATAATTTTAATAATCCTTTCCTTACTATAACTTCTTTATGATAATCAATACTTTTGTACGATAACAACAAGGTCTTTCCTATAAATAACAAAGCGGATAAGTCCCCATAAGGTCTTATGAAATAAAAAAAGCAAAGGGCAAAGATACAAAAAAAGTATCTGCCTTTTGCTTAATGATTAAATCCAATGAATCTAATACAACAAAAGGCCATGGACAAAACATTGTCCACAGCCTGATAAACATTAATAGCACAGGGAAATAGGTATCAAAATAAAACGAAAAATTCCGTTTCTAATGTCTTTCTTTAGCAAAAGACATGTCTGATTGATATATTTCCCGATGAAAATTAAAAGCTTATTCTATCGCTATACTCTGCACAATGCTTCATCGTGTTTAATTGTACAGAGCTCATTCGTCTTGTTATCTTATCACTTCTATAAATACTCATATCAGTTCTCCTAAATTATAATGACTTATTTTATCACAATATTCAATCAATTACAATATGTAAGTGATTTTAAAAACATATATTTGTAAGTGATTTTAGAAACATATATTAGTATCCTATTACATTCTATTCCAGCTCGTCAAAATTAAATATCGCTGCTTTTGTGTAATTGGTTACTTTTGCTTCAAAAAAATCCGTTTTTGTACTGTTTAGGTTGGAAAAGCCTTCTATCCATGCCATTGGATTTTCTGTTATATTTGGATATAGCTCTTCTAATCCAATTGCCTTAAGTCTTTGATTTCCCAGATATTGAATATATTTTTCAATTAAACCATCATTAATTCCAAGTATTTCATTGTTGGTTACATATTGTCCCCAGCTTATTTCATGTTCTACACCTGTTCTCATCATTTCACGAATTTCCGCTTGAAGCCTTTGTGTAAATATTTTTGGATTTTCATTTCTAAGCTCTTTAATGATATCCTGAAATAAAACCAAATGTGTAATCTCATCACGATTAATGTATTTAAAAATCGTACTCGTGGCAGTCATCTTTCCTTGCCTTGCCAAAGTATAGAAAAAGCTAAAGCCTGAATAAAAATAAATTCCCTCTAATATATAATTGGCAATCACCACACGAATAAAATTGTCTATCGTTTCATTTTCATTAAATTCCTGATAAATATTGGCAATATACTGGTTTCGTCTCAAGAGGTGCTTGTCTTCTCTCCACTCATCATAAATCTTATCCCGCGTGATTGGATTGGTTACTGTATCTAAGATATAAGAATAGCTTTGAGCGTGTATCTCCTCTTGAAAAGCCTGAATATTCAACAGCGAAGAAACCTCTGCCGCCGTGATATATCTGGAGAGATTGGGTAGATTTTCGCTTTGCACAGAGTCTAGAAAATTTAAAAAAGAAATGATTTTATCAAAGGCATTTCTTTCCCCATCTGTCAGCAGCGGAAATTGCTTAATATCCTCATTTAATGAGATTTCTTCTGGAATCCAGAAGTTGTTTAACATAGTTCGGTAAAGGACATTTGCCCAGTTATATTTAATTCGGTTCCATTCCCTTAAATTCGTAGTGTTTCCATTGATTAATGACTCGGTTCCTCGTATTCCGTATTCATTAAATATTTTCTTTTTTTTCATACCTTTGGCTTCCTTTCTTTACTTAGCTTGAGCAACTCGTGCATTCATCCATTTCAAGAGACTGGTTTCTTACATAATATATTGTCTTAATCTTGTTTTCCCATGACTCTATGTATAAATCCAAGATATCCTTTGCTTTTAGCTCGGGTGTAATATATAGATTAAAGGATTGTGCCTGGTCGATATGGCGTTGTCTTACTCCACATGCTTTGATACTGTACCGCTGGTCAATATGATGTGCTTCTTTATAGAGCCAAAAATTTTCTTCACAAAGCTCTGGGGCTGCTTTTGGTGTAAAGCTTCCCTTTTTTTCTTCTATAAAAAATTTCTTAAATATCGGATCGATTCCGGCTGTTGTACCGGCTATGTTGGAGGTACTTCCGGTTGGAGCTACTGCCATAATATAGCCGTTTCGAAGTCCATATTTTTGTACCTGTTCTTTAAGTGTTTGCCACCGTTTTGAATCGTAGCTTCTTCTCTCAAAATATTTGCCCGACTGCCATTCCGAGCCTTCAAATGCCTGATACGCACCTTTTTCTTTGGCTAATTCCATCGAAGCTTTAATTGCCTGATAGGCGATTTCCTCGTATAGTTGATCGGCTTCTTTGAAATGCTCTTCACTTTCCCAAGTAATTTTGTGTTTTACAAGATAGTGATGATAGCCACTTGTTCCAAGTCCGATGGCTCGATATTTGTCACTCGTTATTTTGGCTTCTGCAACGGGGGTCTGATTCAGAGTAATGACATTATCTAGCATACGAATTTGCAGTGGAATTGTTTCTTTCAGCTCCTCCAAGTTCACTCGTCCTAAATTTACAGAATTTAGGTTGCAGGTTACCATATCACCAGATTGAATTTGTCTAATTACATTAAAATGATCGTTTTTATTTTCTGCCACTTCATCAATAAATGTGGATTCACTCACATTCTGAGCTATTTCATGGCACAAATTGGAAGCGTATATCATACCGGCGTGTTTGTTAGGATTTGCCTGATTTACAGTATCTCGAAAGAAAATAAAGGGAGTTCCTGTTTCGACAGCACTTTTCATAATTTTTTTCATAATATCAAGCGCTGTTACGGTGATTCTACCAAGTTGTTCATTTGCTTCACAAGCTAGATAACGCTTGGTGAAATCTTTATTATCTACCTCATCGTAAAAGTCTTCTAAATGAAAACGCATCACTTTATTAACCATATACGGATCAAATAAAGACCAATTGCCTCTTGCTTTCAGACGCTCCATAAAGATGTTTGGAATGCTGACAGATGGAAAGATATCATGAGCTTTCCTCCTGTCATCCCCATTATTGGTTCTCAACTCCAAGAATTCGTACAAGTCTTGATGCCAGACATCCAGCGTAATGGAGGCTCCTCCTTTTCTGCGCCCCAGTTGATCTACCGCAACGGCGGTATCATTATATAAACGTATCCATGGGATAACACCACCGGATGCATTTTTATGTCCTCGGATTTCACTGTTAAGTGCTCTTATTTTTCCAAGATAAATACCCAAGGCTCCGCCATGCTTAGAAACACTGGAAAACTTTTGATTGACATCATAGATAGACCACAAATTATCCCCCGTTACACAAATGAAACAACTGCTTAATTGGTGAAACGGTGTTCCGGCACCTGCCAGAGTCGGGGTTGCAGTCGTCATCTTAAGCTCACTTAATATATCATAAAATTTTCTGGCATAGAAAAGCCTTTTTTCCCTTTCAGGTATGGCAAGATGCATTGCAATTACCATAAAACGTTCTTGTGGAAGCTCTAACACTTCTTTATGAAATCCACGAATTAAGTAACGGTCGGCTAAAAGCTTTAGTCCTTCGTAATTAAAGAGCAAATCTCGCTCTGGCTTTATGTAGTCTCCTAACTCCTTTATTTCCTGTGTACTGTATTCTCCTTCCAGATATTCTCCATAATAGTGAAGCTTGGTTAATTGATGTATCAGTTGTGTGAAATCTCCATAGCCAAAATAGTCGTAGCCACGATGGATAGCTGCCTCTTTGTAAAGATCTGACATGAGCAATCTTGCCGCCACATACTGCCAGTTTATATTTGTCTGCTTGATCATCGCTCCATTGATATCCTTCGTAGTCTGTATTACTTTTTCAATTGCTGTCTGAATCAAAATCTGCTGAATTTCTTTCGTGCTCATACCGTCGTGAAATTGTAGATTGGAATCTATCTCAAGTTCAATCGGATTACAGCCATCCAAGCCCTCACAAGCGTATGCTACCATTTTCTTTGTCTTTTCAACAATAAGCTGTTCATAGCAGCCATTACGCTTTTTAATTTTGATGTTCATCTTGTTCATCCTCTCTTAGTAATTAATTCAATAATAATAACTATTATTATATTTATTTTATACTAAGTTTAAGAGTTTGACTAGGGGTAATTTTAAAAGCTTTTACTTTTCCAGCCACATTTCCAGTAAAACAGCTATATCCTCTGAAAATTCACGAAGAGTTTGAGTTTCACTCTTTTTCATTTCTTCCAGTACTTCAAAAGAAAACGAGCTAGCTCCATACTGTTTCCAATCTACATCCATAATTATTTCAGGACAAGAATTTATCATAATGGAAAATTCAAAGCGCTTTTTTGCGCTTTGCAGGTCTTTTGTTGACTTAATCCATTTATGGTCATTACCATTGCATTTGATGCAGTATATTCCGCCAATTACTTCTCTATCTTTATATTGTTGTTTTAATTCTTTTTTCGTAAGCTTTTCCATAATACAGACCCCTCTTTCAAATAACATTGTATTTTTTAATTAACACTATTCATGATAAAATCCAAAGCCCGTGTTGGCTGCAATAGTAGTATAATATGCCGCCATTTTTATATTTGAGTTTACCACCATTTAATTTTGGAAAACGCACAGATGCAGTTTGCTCTGGATAGAGTTTTATAAGTAAAATGCTATCCCCTGTAACGTATGCAAGGAAGGAAATATAATGTGCTTTGCTCATTTCATGTTGAAAGGTAACATAGTATTCTCCATCTATCTCCTCCACTTTGGCTTGATGCATTTGGTCTGGTACATTTGCCTTAAGGGCAAACAATTTACGCCCACAGCAAGAAATCTCAGAATGACCTGTACTTGTAATTACATTTCCACAGTTTGGACACACATAGAATTTGATTCTTTTTATATTTCCGGATTCGATTTGATTTTGTTCTAAATTACCGGCTAGCATTCTTTCTATATTCACTTCCAATATATTGGAAAGTTTACCAAGCAAAGATACATCAGGACATCCTAATCCACGTTCCCATTTTGAAATTGTTTTATCGCTTATATGCATCATATTGGCAATCTGCTTTTGCGTCATGTTTTTTTCTTGACGCAGACTGCGCAATAACAATCCTACATTTTGATTATTCATTTTTTCGCCTCCATTACCTTATCATAATAGAACGAGTGGCAAAATGCAATCAACGCATCGTAGATATTGGATCGCATAAGAGCTTAATATAGTGTTTTTCCTATTAGAACAAAGCGGACAAGTCCGCATCAGCTCCCTAATCCCTTATTCACGAGGGAATTGACCGCTTTGCCGCGCCGAATGCTGTCACACAGTGACATTTTCCACTTCAATAAATTATTTTATTCATACCTTAGTGCTTCAATTGGATTCATTTTTGCAGCCTTATTTGCCGGATAATATCCAAAAAATACTCCTATGGTCATTGCAAAAACAAGTGAGATCAATATGCTGGTAACAGATGCACTGGCAGGATACCCTAATATCGTTGCTGCAACATTACCTAGAATAACGCCTAGAATAATTCCCAAAATACCACCAATCAAACAGATAATAACAGCCTCCACGATAAATTGCAGCCGGATCGAGCCATTCGTTGCTCCAAGTGCTTTTCTGGTACCAATTTCTCTTGTACGTTCTGTGATTGATACAAGCATTATATTCATTACTCCGATTCCACCTACCAAAAGCGCAATTCCTGCTATAACTGATATCGCAACTGTAATGGTAGAAAGCATATCCATCATCGTTGAAACTATTGACTCCATACTAAAAGCACTTACTTCAAAATCATTATTATTGCGGTAATATGGTTCAAAAAAGCGTTCAATCTGAGAGACAAAGTTTGTTGAATCAATACCTGTTTTAGTTACAACCGAAAATTGTGAAAAACCAGTGCTATGATCTAAACTGATTGCTGTTTTTAACGGAATATACATATTAGTCGTAACGGTGTCATCCGAAGCAGAAGAAAAGCCTAAGCTGGATTCTTCATATTTGTATACACCAACGATGGTATATCCAATATATTTATCGTTTGTTTTTACTTCGACTTCACTTCCTAATGCTTTTTCATTGTCTCCATCAAACATGTTGTTAACAAATTTATCAGATACAATTGCTACTTTTTTAGCTCCGTCATAGTCTCTTTCTGAGAACGTGCCTCCCTTTAAAAAGGTCAGGTTACTTGCAACAAAATAGCCTGCACTTGTTCCTATTACTTGTGTATTTGCAGATGTGTTTCCAGATTTGGACTGTCCACTTCCAACTGTAATGCTGGCAGAGATTGCTTCAATGGAATCAGGATAGGTTTCACATAGTTTTTCAATCATTTGTGTGGTCAGATAATCTTTATCTGTGGCCGCTGCACTACTATAATTTGTATTACCAAATACTGCACCGCTTTCATTTACCTCTTTCTCTTCACTTTTTTGCTGAAGTCCCACTGTAATATTATTTACTCCCATTGATTCCATCGAGGAAGATACTGAATTGGTCAAAGAGTTTCCTACTGTCATAATTGCAATTACTGAACCAATGCCAATAATAATACCTAGCATGGTCAGAAGCGCTCTCATTTTATTGGCCAGTAAGCTGTTAACGGCCAATAATATATTTTCCATAATCAGCATCATAAGTCAATCCCCCCCTTTCTTTCATTTTTTACACTGCCATCCTTAATCGTAATGATACGACCTGTCTCCTCGGCTAACTCATTTGAATGAGTAATTAAAACAATCGTTTTACCTTGTTCCTTATTTAGCTTGTGAAATAAATCCATTACCATACGACCTGTTTGAGAATCTAAAGCTCCGGTTGGTTCATCTGCAAGAATAATGGAAGGATTATTCGCCATAGCCCTTGCAATTGCAACTCTTTGCTTTTGACCTCCTGAAAGTTCTTCGGGTTTATGTTTCATACGTTCCCCAATCCCAACCAAATCCAAAAGTTCCTTTGCTCTTTCGATTCTTTCTTTTTTCTTTTTTCCTCCATAAAGCATTGGAAGCTCTACATTCTTTAATGCAGTTGTTTTTGAAACAAGATTATAAGTCTGGAATACAAATCCAATCCGTTGATTTCGTATTTTAGATAGTTCATTGTCTTTTGCCGCATTGATATCAACACCGTCAAGAATATAATTTCCTTCTGTAGGACGATCCAGAATACCAATGACATTCATTAGTGTACTTTTTCCCGAACCTGATTCACCTACTATGGATAGAAATTCCCCTTCCTCTACAGAAAGTGAGATACCATTTAAAATTTGAAGCTCATTAGGCTCACCAATATAAAATCGTTTAATAATATTGTCTAACTGTATAATTTTTGACATTTCTATACCTCCTAAAATCCTCCCATTGGTCCCATATTAGTTAATTCCGATGTATCGGTACCGGTAGAAGGTACTACTACAAACATGCCCTCTGTAATCTGGTCACTGCTAATTTCAACATAATAGTCTGTTTCCATACCAAGTGTTACGGTTATTGTTTCTGGTTCTCCACTACTTTCTTTTAATACCTGAATAGTTCCCTGACCATCCGCAGTTTCGGTTATCACATCATAAGGAACGGCATAAACATCATCCTTGGAATCTACTATGATACTTAACTTTGCAGTCATCCCGAGTCTTATTTTATCATTCGTACTATCAATTGATACTTTAACAATATAGTTTACATCACTGCTTGTTGTAGTGGTTTGTGACTCTGGTGTTGGTGAAATGTAGGTAATCGTTCCCTTTAATTCTTCATCATCCGTTGCATTGGTTTTTATAATAACTGGCATACCCGTATAGATATCACCAATATCGTATTCATCTACAGTTGCTTCAACCTGATAAGCGCTGTCATCTTCAATTATAAACATAGTTTCGCCTGTATAGGTATTTCCTGCACTTATATTCACTGCGGTTACAACACCATCAATTTTTGCTGTGACATTCCCTTTTTCTAACTGGTCTTCGTAATTTTTTAACTCAGTCTTTTTAGAATCCAGATTAGTTTCATTGGTAAGTGCAGTTGAGGACAAATTTTCCTTTTGAGAATTTACTGTATTCTCGTTGGCACGATTGGTATTATCACGTTCTGATATTGCTCCGTCATATGCGGTTTGAGCCGTTTCAACGGCTGTTTCGGCAGCATCTAATTGAGTCTCAAGTGTAGATAGATTGGTTTTTGCTGTCTCGTAAGCTGTTTTTGCTGACTCATAGGCTGTTTTTGCCTCCATATAGGAAGCTTCTATACCAGACAATTGAGACTTGGAGTCACTTGTTGCCTGTAATTTTACTGCTAAATCTTCTTTGGCGGTTGTTAATTGATTTGTCAAGTCCGTAAGCACTGTGCTGTCAGAAGTTGCTGCTATTTGCGAATTTAAATTATCTACGACTGCCTGCGCCGCCTCTGATGACTTCAGTGTTGTTTCGTATGCCGTATTCTTTACGTTGTAATCTTCCTCTAACGCTGCATATGTTTTTTTTGTACTGTTATAGGTCTTTTTTGTACTGGACACCTTATCTTTTGCAGATTCTAACTCACTTTCAATATCACTTTGATTACTCTGTGCTTCTGAAAGCTTATTCTCTGCTGTTGATACATTGCTATCTGCCTGTGAAGCCTGTGCATCCATAGTCTCTTGTGCATAATTTAAAGAACGTTCAGCAGATTGTGTACTCACATCATTTTGTTTTTCACCAACCTCAATGCTCTTTTGTACTGTTCCCAATGATTCCTCGATATCACTGACATCTAAGGTACATAATATATCGCCTGTCTTTACGCGGTCGCCTACCTCTACATTCACTGAGGTGATTTCATAATTGGTAAGAGATGTTTCTTCTTCCTGTGAGTCATTTGCTTGAATTGTTCCTGTTGCACTAATGCTGTTTGTAAGCGATCTCTTTTCAATCAGTTCTGTTTCAATTTTTGTTTTTTGTAGATTTTTCTTTTTATTTGCCAGAATCGTGCTTACTCCAAAAACTCCTGCTATGATAAGCACAACAGTTACTAAAAGTACAACGAATTTTTTAGAATGTTTCTTATTCGTACTGTTTCCTTTTTTATGTATTACTTCTTTTAACTTATTCAAAATAATATCCTCCATTTTTAATTGATTTGAATAAGATAGCAAACGAATTTGAACTCAGTTTAAACTAATTTTTTTAATTTATATTTGATTTACAAACTTGTGTTATTCTTTTATAATCATGTACAATACGATATAAGATTGAATGAGTAGTCAAATCGGAGTGTTTAAAGTCTATCAAAACGGAGGTGTTTTATGTTTACAATTTTAGTTGTAGAAGATGACGATAATTTACGCAAGTTATTTTGTACTGTCTTAAATAAAAATGGTTATCAAACTATTGATGCTAAGGATGGTTATGAGGCATTAGATTGTATGGACAAGAATTATGTTGATTTATTAATCTCAGATGTTATGATGCCAAATATGGATGGCTATGAGTTAACCAGAGAACTTAGAGCCGCACATTATGAAATACCTATCCTTCTTATTACTGTAAAGGAAAGCTTTCAGGATAAGCAAAAAGGTTTTCTGTCTGGAACGGATGATTATATGGTAAAACCCATTGATGTTAATGAAATGGTGCTTCGTGTAGAGGCACTGCTGCGCCGTGCCCAGATTATTACAGAAAGGAAATTGACGATTGGTTCGACGATACTTGAGTATGATACCTTAACTGTTTTTCAAAATAAATTACCGATACTGCTTCCACAAAAGGAATTTTATCTTCTTTATAAATTAGCATCCTATCCAAATAAAATATTTACCCGTCAAAGTATTATGGATGAAATTTGGGGAATGGATAGTGAATCTGATGAACGTACCGTTGATGTTCATGTGAACCGATTAAGAGATCGTTTTAAGGAAAATCAGGATTTTGATATTATTACTGTTCGGGGATTAGGTTACAAAGTGGTGAAAAAAAATGTTTAGAAAAAGCAATATTAATCTTTGGCTGACCTTCGTGTTAACTGTATTTTTTATCATGCTGTTTTCCACTATATTAATTGGTATCATAGCTATTCTTATGATACATCTGGGGTATTTAGCTCCTACAGATAAAAGTCCGATTACTCCTATGTTTTTACTCCTTCTTCTAAGTACCTGTGTTGGAACTATTTTCTCAATGCTGAGTGGTAATGTTATATTAAAACCAATCCGAAAATTCAGCAAGGCAATTAATCTTGTGGCTAAGGGAGATTTTACAATTCAACTGGAGGAAAATCAAAAAATCCACGAAATCAATGAAATGGCAAAAAATTTCAATAAAATGGTTGCTGAACTATCGAGTATTGAAACTTTAAGAAACGATTTTATTACAAATGTGTCACATGAATTTAAAACACCACTTTCTACGATTGATGGCTATGTTACCTTGCTACAGTCAGAAGATTTAACCACAGAACAAAAACAAAGTTATATCAATATTATTATGGGGAGTACCAGACAGCTCTCCAACCTAACCAGTAATATTTTGAAAATTTCAAAATTAGAAAATCAGGATCGAATATTGATAAAAAAACTATTTTCTCTTGATGAACAAATTCGCCAGTCTCTTCTTTTGTTAGAAAATAAATGGAATGAAAAAAATATTAATTTAGAGCTTGAACTTTCCCCAATCATTTTTTATGGAAATGAAGAGCTTATGATGCAGGTTTTTATTAATTTAATTGACAATGCAATTAAATTTACCCCAAAGAATGGTGAAATTAAGATTAACGCCTATAAAACAGACTACGCTGTTTCCATTTCCATTTCTGATAACGGAATTGGAATATCTCCTGAAATGCAAAGACATATATTTGAAAAGTTTTATCAATCGGACAAATCCCGTTTATCAGAAGGGAATGGTTTAGGGCTTACGTTAGTAAAACACATCGTAGATTTATCAGGAGGTAAAATAAAAGTAGACAGTAAATTAACTATTGGGACTACATTTACAATCACATTTCCCATATAATCCAAAGACAAATTTGGAACAAAGTGTCTGCTTTGTAGACACTCTCGCGCCCACGCGAGTTGCGTAGCAACAACTTCCTATCCACGTGGTGTGCCTTCCCCCAGAGGGTTTCTATAATAGGAAATTCTCGGAATTTCCTATTATAGAACAAAGCGGATAAGTCCGCTTTAGCTCCCTAATTCCTCACTCACGAGGGACTTGACCGCTTTACCAAATGCTCATATTCCTATTGCTTTGCATTTACTGTTACATTGTCAATATTAGGGCCTTCTGTTCCAGTTGTTACTACTTTCAAGGTATTTGTACCGCTTTTCATGGCAACCTCCAATGTTTTTTCATTCCAAGTCGTCCAACTTCCGGTTGCATCAAAGGTGGCATCGCTAATTACCTTTGTTCCATTTACATAGAGATCTAGTTTTCTGGTTCCTTTTTCTAAGGCATATCGAAACGTTACATTTTTGGTTCCGTCATAAGCGCAGTAAATGCTGTTCCACTGAATAGCTGCCTCAGAGTTAGCGGTAAAGTTAATGTATCCGTTACCACGAAAGCCTGAATTCGTAGTCTCAACTATCGCATTTGTAAGAGTAGTATCTTTCTCTGCTTCATAAGTAGTACCTGTATTTTGTTCGCCCTTATCAATTTTTAATGTATAGTTTTGAGAGGTTGTATCATCCTCTGCCACTACTTTTATTGTCAATGAAGTGGTTTTTGAAGAAAGCTCCACCGTTCTTGTAATAGTATCATCAATCAAAATGTTGTCCACATAAACCAGTGAATTCTTTTGTACGGGTGTAAACTTAATTTCAGCTTGGGATGCATTTGTATCTACTAAGCTAGTATATTCTGTGCCAGAAAGATTAGCTAACATGCCATTTACGGTTATTTGTGATAACTTGGCATTATTGCTATAAGCTTTCATAATGGTTACATTTTCAAACACTCCACCTACATAACTGTTTCCCCGATTGGCAAATTTAACTGTAACCTTTGATTTACCTGCTATCATTTGGGATGGTATCTGATAAGAAACATCATAAAAACCAGTTGGATTTTTAGACTGAATTGTTTCTTCCTTTAAAAGCATATTGTCTATGTAAATGTTAAAGGTTCTTCCAGCATCTTTGCTGTAGTATTTCGTACACAGATAATTGGTGCAAGAAGAGTCTACTTTCATATCATAGCTAAACCAACCCTGACCATCTGTTGTACCATAGACATGACGATAATTATAGCCTCCATAGGTACCACTTGATGAATTACCTTGCAAGTTGTGTACCAATTCAAATTGATCATTTGTAACCTGTACATCATCAATGGTAGCTTCTTCCTTTTTTGCAGCCGCTTTGTTGTTTATAATATTTTCCTGTACTGAGTCAGAATCCTGTGCAGATAATATGAAATAGATGCCATATCGGTCGGTATATCTTTGATAATGAGGCGTAAATTTCAAATTATCGTCTGAATCAGTATTTCGAAGTGTAAACTCAAGCTTACCTTCCGTTTGAACCAGATTACTCTTAATGTTTTTCAGCCATTCATCGACTGATTCACCATCTTTTATAAGAATATAATCCTTAATTGTAACACCATCAGGTATCGTTGCTTTAGCAGATGCCATATGACCTGTGGATACCATTTGCTCCGTACCAAGCCCTGCACTTAAAACAAGTGGACCATACGTAAATGCTACTGAATTTTGATTGTCCGCAAGTCTGGAAGCTTTTACCTCAATTGGGAAAGTCAACTCTACCTTATCACCGCTTTTCCAGTTTCTATTAATATTTAAATAACCATTTGACTTTGTTACACTATATGCAGTCCCATTAACTTTAACCGTCACTTCTTGATTAGATGCAATCCAGGAAGGTGATCTGAATTTAATATTTAAAGAAGAAGAAGGTGCATTGTTAATCGTAAAAAGTACTTGATTAGATAAAGGCAAATTAGCTTCTTGTGTAAGGGAAAGTCCTTTTTCTGCCCAATTTAGTGTAGAGCTTAGGTACATATTTACGTAAAGCTCAGAATTATTATGAAAGTATAGACTGTCATTAAGCTTTGTGTAATTTTCCATACCACTGCCTGTACAGCACCAAAAGGAATTTGTTTCTGAACCAAATAATTTAAAGTATCCGGTTCCCATTGGTTTAAAGTAGGTAGTCATACCTGTTTCAGGGTTTTGAGCTGACATAATTTCATTAATCAATGCATTTTCGTAATAATCAGCATATTGTACATCTCCGGTCACCTTAAAAAGCTCTCTTGAAAGTTTGAGCATATTGTAGGAATTACACGATTCATTATTTAAATTATCTCTTGTGGAATCTAGTTGTCCTGCTGCTCGAAAGCGTTCATTTTCACTATTTCCACCTGTTACATAAGTATGATCCTTTACTACCATGGCAAAGAATTGCTGAGCCGCATTATAGTAGAATTTTTCAGACGTTCCAAGGGTTCGGTAGCGGTTTAATGCTCCAACAAATTTGGGTATCTGTGTATTGGCATGCTTGTTTTCAAGCACATCCTTGCCATTGGAAATCGATGTAAACAAGGAATCTTCATCAAACTTATGTGCTGCTGTTAAATGGTTTGCTTGATTGGTGTATTTATAAAGCTCGTACAAGCAATCGTTCATACCTCCATATTCTACTCCAAGTACTTTGCTTTGAAGTGTGCTATCCCACTTTGAAGTCCTATTATAAGTCCAATCTCCCAGTTTACTTGCTATTTGCAGTGCAATTTCATTTCCCTCATATTTATATACATCTACAAGACCTGCAATTATCTTATGCATGGTATACCAAGGTACCCAACTGTCACCGGTTGCTTTGCCTTCAATAATGTCAAAATGTCCTTCAGGCGATGCAAATAAATATCCGGTACTACTTTTGTCTTGAAATGATTTTAGTTGAGTCATAATATAATCTATTTTTTTCTTAATCTGCGAATTTTGTATTGAATAATCATTTTTCGTCTGCTTATAGGCCTGTGCCATTGCAGTCAGATAATGTCCCAACGTATGTCCCCTTAATAAACTCCAACTGCCTTCCCAACCTCCATACAGATTTAATCCGGTTGCAGTTTTTGGATCTTTTCCTTCTGACACAGCTTTAAAACCAGCCATAAGCCGGTCTGCATCAAGCGACAAGAGATAGGTCATATCTTTCTCAAATGCATTTACATAATAAGAGTCAGTAATTTTTACCTGCTCCATGTCAAATTCTTGTAGGATTTCAACAGAGTTTGCTGCAGCACCATCTGCTGGAATAAAACCAGAAAGAGTTAATGATAATATCATCAAATTCGCACATATCATATAGTATGGTTTTCTTTTTTTCATAAACTGCTTCTCCTTTATTTTGAATGAAGTTTTTTAATTATAGAATGGAAAATTTTTTAGAATTACCCTGTCTGTAAAAATAGGCTGTCACAATATAAAATTAGAATATCAGAAACGTTATGATTTGATTTATTACTTCCTGTTATTTTTATTTTATTTGTGACAGCCTCATATGTTTAAGCTTTCTGCTTTAAAAACATTATTGAGCAGCCGATACAGTAATATTATCTATGTTTGGACCTTCTGTACCAGTTGTAACAACTTTTAAGGTATTCGCACCGCTTTTTAAAGCTACCTGAATTGTCTTTTCACCCCAGGTTAACCAACTACCTGTCGCTGTAAAAGCAACATCGCTGTTAACTTTTGTTCCATTTGCATATACGTCTAGTTTTCTGGTATCACTTGCTAATGCATATCTGAATTTTATGTTTTTGGTTCCATCATAAGAACAGTAAATACTGTTCCATTGAAGTGCTGCACCAGTATTTGCATTAAAATTAACAAATCCACTTCCAGTGAAACCACTAGTTGAAGTATCTACCTTAGCATTTGTTAAAGTAGTATTTGACTCTGCCTCATAAACAGTACCGGTTTGAGTACTTCCACTACCAGTTAGCTCAGCTACAAAAGTAGTAACGCTTTGTGCCGGAAGACTAGCTTTAAAAGAGCCATTTGAAACTGAAATTGCTGAATTAGCAGCTAAATTTCTTGTTTTGTCAGTTACCCATGAAGAAACAGTGGTTGCAGATCCATTTTGAAGTACAAAATTTTGAGATATTGTAGATGTACTCTTGTTAATTGCAACTATAACAACCTTATTATCACCTTTATATGCTGAAGTATAAACATTTGTAGCAGGATTCTTTGTTGCATCAACTCTTACATATCCTGGTCGGACAAATTTAGAAAAATGAGCCATATTGTATCCACGCTTACTGATTGTTCCGTCTTCTTTCATTGGACCATATTGTCTACGAATATACCACCAAACATATGCTTGAAAATCACCTTCTACCATTGTACTGTGAATATGGTAAGAAACATCCAAAGCTTCCGGCCAAAGATCAGCCGAATTATTGTTACTGTTTGGATAGTATACTTCTGTCATCCAAAGTTCTTTTCCAGCGCCTTTTTGCTTGAAAAGAGGATATGCAAAATTACTAATACTGGTACCGTAAGTATGCGCGCCAAGAATATCCATGTTTGCAAGAGCTGTAGAGTCATTCAAAATTGGATCGGACATTGTCTTTACGTAAGAAAATGACTCGGGAGCAATCACTCTGCAATTGATTGAGCCAGCATAATTTTTCATAAAGTCAAGTATTTCTGCGGCAGTCCACCATGTCCATGTATGAGCATAATCAGGCTCATTCTGAACGGATATCGCATATAAATCTACGCCGTTACTCTTCATATAAGTAACAAAGTTATTCAGATGTTGAGCATATGCCGCATATTTATCATGTCTAAGACGTTTTGCAGTTGTATCACCATTACGATTAAATGTTTCTGTCATTTCACTTGGAGGATTCCAAGGTGATGCAAAAACAATTGCTCCCTTTTCAATAGCCTTTTTTGCAGTTGCTATTTCTTTGTACCAATTATTTTTATTATCATCTACATAAATTCTTAAAATAGTAAAACCTAACTGGTTATCTCCATTACCAAAAGCAGTCTCTCTTTGTGCTGCAGTCAAATCTCCAACCCATGCAGGTAGGTTAATTCCACCAAAGCCACGGATTACTTGTTTTTCCGCAGATAAGTTAACGGTTACATTACTTGCCGCCATAACTTCAGTCGATGCTGGTTCTGTCAGCATAAGTGGTAATGCCATGGCACAAGCCAATAACATACTGAGTGATTTTTTTAAATGTTTTTTTATCATATTTCCTCCTTATTAATTATAAATTTTCATACTTATAGACCCCGAGAAACGCCGCCTCAATGAAGCAGTAATTTAAATCACCTGTTCCAACCACCCCCTTTGCAGTAAAGAACAGACAAGATTTATTTAGCTGATACAGTGATACTATCTATATTTGGCCCCTCTGTACCAGTAGTTACTACTTTTAATGTATTTGATCCGCTTTTTAAAGCTACTTGTATCGTCTTTTCCCCCCAAGTTGACCAACTGCCTGTTGCTTCAAAAGATACATCACTGCTAACTTTTGCTCCATTTACATATACATCCAAATTTCTTGCTCCTTTTTCAAGAGCATAACGAAACTTTACATTTTTCGTTCCATCGTAAGCACAATAAACGTTATTCCATTGAATGGCTGCATCTGAATAACCATTAAAATTAGCATAGCCAGTACCGTTATAGCCTAAATTCAGTGTTTCTACGACAGCATTTGTGAATGTAGTATCTCCTTCAGCTTCGTAAGTGGTTCCATTATTGCTGCTATTTTGTGAAAATTGCCAGTAATCAAAATTAAATAAATTATTAGAACCATTTCCGGTGAATACAAAGAATACATTATGTACGCCCGTTGCATTACTTACTGTGGTCTCAATTTCTTTCCAAGTCTGTGTTCCTCCGGTTGACGGTACATCAAGGGTACCTACAAGTGAACCTGTTACACTGTCAAGACGAATTTCAATCTTCCCCCCTACAGTGGAGGCCACATTTGCTTTCACTGTTTTAGCTCCATCAGAACCAAAGTCAGCGTTGCCAACAGCAATCCAGTCACCGTTATGAATACTTGTAACGTCTTGATTACTTACCGGTCCGCCACTTGCAGAACACTTCTCAGTCAGAATGCCTGCGTTCCAGCCAATCGTTTCAGCTTCAACTCGATTGTATGGATTTAGATTGGAAATTTGGGAAACTCCTTTATAATCTGCTGCAACCTCTTGAATCGTTCCATCCTGATTTTGTACCAGCTTATTGATATGAGGAGAGCGATAACCTTTACCGGCACCAAATAAAGCCTGACTGACCGTCTGAGCATGATATACGACATACCATTCATTGTTCAAATTGAAAACACAATGATGATTATTTCCGCCTGACTTAAAGAAAACACCTGGGTTTTTCAAAAAATGTCCTTTATAAGTAAATGGTCCCATAGGACTTGAGCTAGTCATATATCCTATTTCTCCTGCCGGAATATTACTTGGATGTGTACCACTAAAGTTAATACAGTAAGAATAATAATAAGTTCCATTATATTTATGAATTCCTGAATCTTCAAACATAAAAGGTGCATCGATTGTAACTGCACTTCCAACAATACTTGTCATGTCAGAACCTAATTTTAGCACTCTGGCAGTTTTGGGATTGGCTCTTTGTGCTTGTGTTGGATTTGAATCACCAGGAATACCACCTCCACAGTATAAGTATCCTGTTCCATCACTATCCACAAACACTGCTGGGTCAAACAGCCATACGACTCCGGACATTCCAGGTGTACTTAATGTGACCAATGCTTTGCCAATTGGGTCAGACCATGGTCCAATTGGACTATCCGCTGTAAGTACTCCAATACCTCCGGCACTATTTGCAAAGTATAAGAAAAATTTATCCTTGCCATTAATATTTTTCACTGTAGCTGCGGGAGCCCAAGAGGCGCCTGCCCATTTTGCGATGCCCTGACCTGAGTTGGCTCCATAGGCACCTGCTACCGGAATGGAACCATGATCTGTCCAGTTCACCATATCGTCAGAGGATATAACATTTACACTTTTTAAATTAGCAAATGAATTATCCTTAATTGTATTGTCACTGTTGTATTCATAATTATCACTAGACATATAAAGATAGACCCTGCCATTATAGGTGAGTGCTGACGGATCCGCTCCTAAATGATGATCAATCAGTGGATTTGAATTCCCCACTGATTTAGCAATTGTACTTGTAGCTGCGAATGCAGGCATACCAGACAGACTGCTTGCTAATAATGAAATAATTAATAAAAATATTTTGTATTTCCTTTTCATTTCAATCCTCCTTCAAAAATGTTTTCCCCTACTTAATCTTTTAGTGTAAATAAAATCTTTCCTCCCCCTTATTTTTTTAGACAAAAACAGTCCACTCTTTCTGCTATTGTGATTATTTCTTCCAATAATTCACTCTTAGTTCAATTAGGCATTCATATTATGCTTTGCTTAAATGTCATATAGCAGAAAATGCGTGGACTGCTTGTGTACTTTATTAACAGACCTGCTGCTAGAATAAAGTATAAAAACTCTTATTCCCTATTTATTTTTTCACATACTTTACTCGTTCCATATTGTAACACAAAAAGATATATATGTCTATAGATTTAGTTTATTTGATCCGATTTTGTTAATTGTATATAAATTATATATTATTATTTTATATATTTTTAATATTTCTTGCTTTGTTTAATAAAAATAAATTTATATTATAATTTAGCCCATTTCATAAATTTCTTTTTCTGAATTTTAGCGTAAAATGCGTTTGTAAATGGAAAAATTCGAATTAAAATTCTGGCAATGGCAAAGTGTTTGGATGGATAGATAAATCGTTTTTCCTTTTGAATCCCTTTGATCACACTTTTTGCTACTTGATCGGGAGCCTGTACCGGCCAAGGTATGGGAGCTTTATCAGCAGCCAGCTTGAAAAAATTAGTTTTTGTAGCAATAGGGTAAACAAAAGAAATAATTTCATTTTTTCTTGTCTCATATTGAAATACTCTTCCAAAACCGTTGATGGCATGCTTGGTTGCACAATAAATTGAATAGCCAGGCAACGGAACTTCACTTACGGCGGAACAGGTTATTACGACACTGTATTTTCGACTTCGGTTTAGAACTCTCATTTTTTCTAGTGAATAGATAGGCGAGTAAACATTGGTTCGAAAAATTGCATCGATCTTTTCCCAATTTGCTTCATTAATATCCTCACACACACCATAGCCGGCATTAGCAATAAAAATATCGATAACTCCCAGCTTCTCCTGTGCAAAATCAAATAACCGGTCTATCTCTTCTTTCTTTGATACATCGCAGGTATAAGGAATGACCTTATTATTTACAGCCTGTATTTTTGAACTGTTTCTTCCAACTGCAATCACTTTTGCATCATATTTCAGAAGCAATTTAAGTATCTCTTTTCCAATTCCTGAGGATGCACCTGTTAAAATAATATTTTTTCTGCTTAACTCCATCGTAATCTCCTTTTTATAAAATTGTTATAATTGCCTGCTTACCACATAAGTCATTTCTTGTAAATTATGAAATCCATCGTGAGAAGTGCCTGGATAATGGATTGACATGTCACCTGGTTTTGTTACAATGCTGACACCTAGCAGCGTCATTTTTTCGATAAATTCCTCATTATCTCCACTATATCCCATTGTTTGCAAATAGGATTTCAGATTATTGTTTATATACTCTAGCACTTCATCACTGCTTTCATAGGGGCAAACAAAAATAAATCGGTTAAAGCAGCGGTCAATATCTTCTTTATCGAGCAGGGAATCATTTAAAATAACAGTATAATCAGCATTGTAGGAAGAATATAATTCAACATTCTGCTGCTTCTTTACCCCATATTTTAAAAGACAATACTGTCTGTCCTGAATGATTTTCATAGAGTTCCAGGGATTTAAATATGCCTTTGGCAGAATCGATGTATATTCCTTTAGCTTATCTGCAATTGCCTGTGCCAATTGTTTTGTGTCTAAATTTTTATTGACAAATACGATACGAGGTGACAGACACGCCTTTTGCTCCCAACAAATTACATCTCTTGCAATTAGGTCGGCGGTATGATTTGCATTATTGATTTTATCTATAACCTCAAAACTGATTTTAGCACCATGCATAATTAAATGGTTGTCAAATTTGGCACAAAGCTCGCCCATCATTCGACCTGAATGTTCTCCTCCCCAATGAATGACGCAATCTGTATTTTTTACAATCGTCTTATAAATATTTGAATATTCGCTATTAAAGTAAATAACAGAAAGCCTGTCTTTTATTGAGGGATCAATTTCACATAAGCTATTATAAAATGCGTAAGCAAAATATGGTTCATCACCAGAAACCTTAACTAGGTTACAGTTTTTTGACAAGAGTCCCATCGAGATACTGGTTGGAACAACGACAAATGCATTACCTGAAATATTATGAAATATAACACCCCTTGGTTGACGATGTACTTTTCCATAACCAGTATTCACCCAAGTATCCAGAACTTCTTTTGTTCCAAGCTCCTCTTTTATTGTTTTTTCAAGATTTTCCTTTAATAGCATTTGCATTGTATGCTCTAGCTCATAGATGACAAGTTCTTTACTTTGACTTAAGATATGCGATAAGATTTCAACATGCTTTTTTGAATACTCCCGATTGAGCCAGAGTTTACCACATTGGTCTAATAAATCAATCGTATACTGCAACGGTAAGTCATGTGTCTTAATTGTATTTGCCCTTAGTTTATTGATTTCATTTATAATTTCATTTTCCTCTGAGCCGATCAGCTCAAGATTAAGATCGTTGATATTCTTTGATAGTGCAGTATTTCCACAGGTATATTCTATTCTCACTGTTTTTCCCCCTCTACATTTAAGGTAGCTCCGCAGCCTTTTGCTTCTGCTCCCTTTACACGGCCAATTATTTTGATTGTCATACATTTTTCTTTGCAATCGGGGCATTCGTCCATAGAAACAATTTGTCCAATATCGTCAACTATAATAGATGCTCCCGCAAAGGTGCTTGTTCCGTACGCATTCAACATTTGAATAAAGCCTATATCACCTGGATTATGAAGAGGTTTTAGTGTTTTGATATCTCTTATGATAACCTGACCCCATTTTGGAATATGAAATAAGTAGTCCTTATATTTTGGGGAATAGTGTCCGGTAATTGGAAAACTATTTTCTGTAAAAGAATAGGAATCAATAAAATTTTCCTCTGGAATTCCAAGAAATTGTGATACACATTCTACGAAATCCTTTCTTTGAATTGCAGCGTCCATAGTAATGGTACCTTTTTTACCATCCCATCCGCCTCCGCCGGTATGTACTAAAACATTTGCTCCCAGCTTTACCGGTTCCATTTCATCCTTTAATTCATTGACAGCGTTATAGATTAGTGGTGTAGAACCTCTTAGAGACAAATGATGAGACAAACCATCATTCGTTTTTATTACTCTTTTAAATTCTCCAAGATCAACCATTAATTCATTGCCTTTTTGTTTTACAAAAAATATGGCGTCTTCGTTAAAATGAAATGAGTCTAGAAGATTTCCCATATAAGATTCTGTTCTCTTGCCATATATCATCTCGCTTTTATAGCTCTTCATTACTTCAGGCTCGGGGTAGAAAACGCATTCCTGTGAACTACCTGGTTGAAAAATTCCCCGATTCAATTCATTGAATCTCTCCATTTGCATAAGATCGCATTTTCTTCTTCCTACAATGCTTGGATCACCACTTGTACTGCTTGACACAGTCCATTTATCAATTGTTTCTAATGGTACGCGAAGCAAGCTTGTAAACATTTGTGCAGATTTTTTAAATAGAGTTGTAGCAATAAAAGGTACGGACTCCATATCCTCTTCTTTGTTTAGGTGAATATTAGGATCAAATCCCTGATTATCGCAAAGATACTTGTAAGCAGGGCAGGTATCATATTGCTCAAGCAAATTGTCCCTAAAATCTTCAAAAAAATTCTCCATACTTTAAACCTCCTAATTTTTATACTCTCCGGTAGCTTTGTTATACTATTAATTGTATTATTTTGCAAAATTAGTTAGGTATAAAATTGACAATTTTTTGCGGCGGTATGTCTAATTAACTCGTCAATTCTTGCTTTTTCTTTTATTTTCATCAGTATGTTTTTATAAAATATTCAATTGATGTCGAAAATAGTAAAAAAGATAACATTAATAACCCTTTAAGGATTTTTAATATTATCTTTTTAAAATATAGTTGAAATATATTTAATAAATTTTTAATAGAATGTTCTTAACGATTTCATAAACTTAATCAATTTTGTCTTTTGTCTCTGAGTGAATTGATTCCTCTTCATAAATGTTATCGTTTGTTTCATCAGACTCTTTGGCATTTCCTTCTACAATTTGAAACTGAGCGCCGCATACAGAGCAATAAAGTGCTTCTGCAGGTGCCTCTGCACCACATTTTGAACATACCTTATAATTTTTGATAATTTGAATTTCTTTTTTTATTTTAGTGATTTCATCCATCGACTCTGAGATAATCTCAAATTCAGAGCCAAACTCATTGGTAGTATCGAGTTTGTTTTTTTCATAATATTTTTGACCTATTTCGATATAAGCCTTTCTTATGATTTCTTCCTGTGTATTTATTTTGGCGTTTAAGCTGGCTACTTCCGCAAGTTCCTTTGCTCTTTTGGCAACGTCTTTGCCTTTTGTTGAAATCGTTTCTCCTAGTTTATCTAAGAATGCCATATTCATTCCTCCATTTTATTTAAAAATATTTTATGAATCACTAATTCTTTGATACTATTTAGATTTCCATATTCTGATTAAATTATATATGATTGAAACTAATTTAGCAAGGCATTGAATGAATTGCAACATTCACTTTATAACAGAACTATACAAATAGATTTACGTTTGACTCTTCTGCATCTCCCAGGTAGGAAGCAACTCCAGCTAATTCTACACCATCAATTAATTCTTCCTTTGTAATTCCCATCACATCCATCGACATCGTACAAGCTACCAGCTTAACGCCATTTGCCATAGCCTGCTTCATAAGTGCTTCTAAAGAGTCAACATTTTTATCTTTCATAACCTTTTTCATCATCTGTGTGCCCATGCCGCCCATGTTCATTTTTGATAATTTCAGTTTTTTAGTTCCTTGCGGCATCATAATTCCGAACATCTTTTCAATCAATGGCTTCTTTACCTTAACCGTCTCCGTTTTCCTAAGAGCGTTGAGTCCCCAGAAAGTAAAGAACATGGTGACAGGCCTTCCCATTGCAGCAGCTCCATTTGCAATAATGAAAGATGCTAACACCTTATCCAAATCTCCACTAAATACAATGATTGTTTTTCCTTGCGGCAATACTACTGTTTCATTTGTACTGCGTTCCATTTCACAAAATCCGGTACCCTTTTTTATATAAACAATATTTTCTTTATCCTTGCGTTCCTTTTTCACTAAAGTATTACCCGTTCTTTTACACCATGCCTCAATATCTCTGGCAAATCCCATATCAGTTGCACTAACACGAAGAATCTCAGAGTCCTTCATTTGACTCATTGCATCGTTTACTTTGACAATAGGTCCCGGACACTGCAGACCACAGCAGTCTAATACCTTTAGCTCCTGATTGGCTGTCACATTCTCACTTGGTGCTTCCTTAATCTGTGCAGCCGTAACAGTTGATTTCATTTCATTTTCCTCTTTCAGCATATCCGCGTGATGCATCGATTTATAAAAGGATGTTCCGCCTGATAATACCGCTACCCTTTTAAATCCATTTTGCATGAGTAATCGGGCGGCATTATAGGAGCGGACTCCGATTGCACAATACGTAATGATTAACTTTTCTTTGTTTAGTTCATGAAAGCGCTCTTTTAACTGTCCCAATGGAATATGATGGGAATCAGGAATTTGAAATACCATACGCTCAATATCCTCAGTAACGTCAAGCACTGTGTACTTTGATTGATCACTGTTTAGAATCATCTCATCCATTTCATTGTATTCGATAAATGAAACATAGCCGTTTAAAACATTTTCAGCTACAAAGCCAAGCATATTCACAGGATCCTTAGCGGAAGAAAAAGGAGGCGCATAAGCCAATTCAAGTTCCGTTAAATCATATATTGTACCATTTAACCGCATTGTTACAGCAATAGTGTCAATTCGCTTGTCTACTCCATCCTGTCCTACCGCCTGTGCTCCGTATATCTTACCTTCATGGTCAAATATCAGTTTCAGTGTAATTGGTGTTGCATCGGGATAATATCCGGCATGTGATTTCTGATTAATTAATACGGTATAGTAATCCTTATTTTTTTCCTTGCCCTGAGTCATTAGTGTTTTTTCGTTCATACCAACCGTTGCAACACTTAAATCAAATACCTTGGCAACTGCTGTTCCAAGAGAGCCATTATATCGTTTCTTGTCTCCTGCAATATTATCTGCCACAATACGTCCCTGCTTGTTTGCAGGACCTGCCAAAGGGATCATGGTTTTATTCTTAAGTACGTAATTATCTACCTCTATCACATCACCAACTGCATAAATATCAGGTTTTGAGGTTTGCAGATGTTCATCAACTATGATGCCTCCCTTGCTATTTAGAGCGATTCCTGCATTCTTGGCCAATGCACTGTTTGGCTTAACCCCAATTGATAAGATAACCATATCTACCTGAATGGTTTTACCACTGTTTAATAAAATAGATGTGATGCCGTTTTCATTGGAAAATGATTTAACGCCATCCCCTAATAGAAGATTCACATTATTGGCTCTCATATTTTCATGCAATAATTGTGCCATTTCAAAATCTGCCGGTGCCATTACCTGATTTTGCATTTCTATTAGAGTCACATTTAGACCTTCGGCGTGCAGATTTTCTGCCATTTCCAAGCCGATGAAACCTCCGCCAATCACAGCCGCGCGTTTTGGTGTGTTGCTTTTTAGGTATGCTTTGATTTTGTCCATATCCGGTATGGTCCACAAGGTAAAAATACTTTCGTTATCAATCCCTTCAATTGGAGGTTTAATTGGTGAAGAACCGGTTGCAATAATCAATTTATCATAGCTCTCTTCATATTCTTCATCTGTTTTTTGATTTTTAATAAGAACCTTTTTTTCATCTGGATTAATTTTTATGACCTCTGATGAAATTCTGACATCAATATTAAATTTCTTTTTCATGGCCTGTGGTGTTTGCAGTAATAAAGCATCTCTGTTTTGAATGACATCTCCGATATAGTATGGAAGCCCACAGTTTGCATAGGAAATATAATCGCCTTTCTCAAGCATTATAATTTCCATTGCTGCATCTCTTCTTCTCAGGCGTGCTGCTGCACTGGCACCACCTGCCACACCGCCAATAATAATCGTTTTCTGATTCATAGTAATTACTCTCCTTCTCTTAGAATAACTATGTTAAAGATTTAACTTTTTAGGACGTTTTTATCCCAAATAAGCATTTCTTCTACTTTGTTTTGATTATAAGCTTCTATAATCCTCAATTCTGTAACTAAGTCACATTAAGTAATTACTTATGATGAGTGATTTATTTTTTTGTATTATTGCTTCTGTTTTGATCCTCTTTTACCTCTATTTTAGCTTTTATTTCTTCAAGCTTAGAATGAAGCTTGGATTCTTCTTTTTCATTACGGTTATAAAATTTGTGAAAGGTATCTTCATCAATATAATCTAAATTATAATAATCGGTTGTTTTATGAGGCAGATTATGTGCAATTAAACTCCTATTTACGAACGCTTTCACTAAGGCATATATTACTGCAAATACAGGTACACCGATGAACATACCCAAAATTCCGAATAAGCCTCCGCCTAACAAAATAGCTACAATAATCCAAAAGCTAGACAGACCTGTTGAATGTCCAAGTATTTTGGGTCCTAATATATTGCCGTCAAAGGTTTGTAATATAATAATAAATACGATGAAATAAAAAAATTGAAGAGGATCTACAAACAGAATTAATATTCCGCAGGGAATTGCCCCTAAGTAAGGTCCAAAAAAAGGAATTACATTTGTCACTCCAATAATTACACTAACAAGCACGGGATACGGCGTATTCAATAATTTGGTACCAATGAAACATAGTATTCCAATAAGAAAGGAATCTAAAAGCTTGCCACTGATGAATCCACTAAACATATCATTGGTCAAACGAAGATTTTTGATTAAAATATTTGCTCTGTAAGGCTTTAGGGCAGCATATACCAGTTTTTTCGATTGAGCTGCAAAAAGCTCTTTACTGCTTAATACATAGATGGAAACTATGACTCCAATCAGGAGATTGTTTAGCACACCTATGAAATTCAAAATACCCGAAGAAAATTGAACGAAAATATCATTCATTTTCGGTAATATTTGTTGATTGAGATACTGTTCGATATAACCTGAGACAGCATCTAAATTAGAAGTAACCGTGGATTCTAAATCAGGATTTTTAACTAATATTTCTCCAAGTAATTTGGAGAAATTTTCATAATTAGTTGGAAATGTTGCAATTAGGCTGCTCATGCTGATAAATAATTGTGGCAGTAATAACGAGAATAGTCCAACCACACTTAAAATTGCAATGGAAAGTGTAATAAAGATGGCGAGTCCTCGGATACGTTTTCTGCTTTTTTTCTTTTGTTTCATATTACATTTATTAAAAAAGAAAGGGAAGAAAATATGTTTTTCTAAATAATTGACTACCGGTGCCAGTAAATAAGCAATAATCATCCCATAAATAATGGGCATTAAAATAGTAATCAATTTGTCAAAAAAATTAACTAATTTGTTATTGTGAAAAACTCCGTAAAAGAACAGAATACTTACTGCAATCACAAAAAAAGCAGTAACGCCCCAATATAAATATTTTTTGTCCCAGTGATATCTCATGCCCTATCCTCCAAGTTACCAGCATACTATCATGCACTCTTTTATTATTATAAGCGAATGCATTAAGAGTATACGGTATCATTTATTATGTTTTAACTGTGCCAAGATTTTGCGAAATAATCTTTCTGGCAAACTATAAAAGAAATCTTCCATATTATAACACAACAGTATGCACCCTTCTACAATTTATGTTATAATAACGTTTACTGAAAATATTTTAACGAATGAAATAATTTATTTTGCATTCAGGTTCAATGCTTTATAATAATAGAAATAGACAAATGGGAGGATATCAACATGAAAGAACATACCTATCATGAACAGGTGAATATTGATAATGCAATGAAGCTTCGTACTCTGATTGCTTCACTGCCCAAATTTTGCAGTGATTTTTTCAGGGGAATTGAGCCTTCTACCTCTTCCAGAACCCGTATTGCTTATGCTTATGACCTACGTACCTTTTTTATATTTTTACATGAAAACAATTCCTATTGCAGATCAATGGATATTACTAAAATTCCGCTTTCTATTTTAGATCAGATTAAGGCCGTTGATATTGAAGAATATCTTGATTATTTAAAGTATTATGTAAAAGACGGCACTGAACATACAAATGATGAACGAGGCAAAATGCGAAAGCTTGCGGCTTTAAGAACCTTTTATAATTATTACTACAAAAAAGAATTAATTGAAAAAAACCCTGCTCTGCTTGTTACTATGCCCAAAATACATGATAAAAACATTGTCCGTCTTGATGTTGATGAGGTGGCATCTCTATTGGATGAAGTCGAACAGGGGACTGGCTTAACCAAGAAGCAGCAGCAATTCCATTCTAAAACAAAGCTTCGTGATTTGGCTATGCTCTCACTTTTGCTCGGTACAGGAATCCGTGTATCAGAGTGTGTTGGATTGGACATCACTGATATTGATTTCAAAAACGGTGGAATTAAGATACATAGAAAAGGTGGAAATGAAGTAGTTGTATATTTTGGAGAAGAGGTTGAGCTTGCATTACTGAATTACCTAGAGGAGCGTGAACTTATCATAGCAGAGGATAAAAGTCAGAATGCTCTATTTCTTTCCTTGCAAAATAAAAGAATCAATGTACGCTCTGTAGAAAATCTGGTAAAGAAATACTCAAAGCTTGTTACGCAGCTTAAGAACATTACGCCGCATAAGCTTCGAAGCACCTATGGAACGAATCTCTATCGTGAAACAGGTGATATTTATCTGGTTGCTGACGTATTAGGCCATAAGGACGTTAACACAACCAAAAAGCACTACGCGGCTATTGAAGATGAACGTCGTCGCAGTGCTGCTAAGGCGGTAAGGCTGAGAGAGAAACTTTAAATAATATTTAAGTAAAAAAATTCTTATCCAATGACAACTGGCTTATTTGTTACTAAGTTATCTAATTCACTTTCCTAACCCTAGTATTCAAGAAGTTAGATGCATGCTTTATACTTAAATGAACACCGATTATTACAATAAAGATTTCTAGTCTACCTAAAAGCATTCCTATCATTTCAATTATAAGTGTCATTTTGTTTGTTGCAGGTCCAGTCAATCCAATGGAAAGTCCTACTGTACCAAGTGATGAGGCAAATTCAAACATAGCATCACTTAATGAGCAAGATGCAGTTAAAGTTATTAATAGTGAGCCAATAATGAATATTACAATATAAAGAAATATAAATCCAACCGTATCTGACTCCAAAGTTTGATCAATATAAGTCTTTCCCTGCGCTCTATAAAAATAGGGATTGCTAACTGTCCTTGATGCTAATAATCGCTTTTTTATGTTTTCTTTCATTATGCGATACATTAAATAAACTCTGGTCAATTTCATACCGCCTGCGGTTGATCCAATACCACCACCAATTATCATAAGAACTATCATCATTCCAATACTAAATGCAGGCCATTGCGCATATGACATGGTTGAAAATCCACTCGTTGACAATGCTGAAACAATATTAAATACAGATAATCGAAAGCCTTCACCCATACTAATGTATAAACCAGATGCAAGAGAACCTGCAACAGCTGGAACTGTAAATATGAGTAATAGAAGTAAAAATCTTACTTCACTTACTTTTGCCACCTGCTTAAATTTTCTTTTGGAAATTAACAGTAATACAGCAAAATTAGTTGTTCCAATAATCATTAGGAATATTGTCACCGCTTCAATAGCAATGCTATTGTATACTCCAATACTGTCATATTGTGTTGAAAACCCTCCTGTTGATAATGCGCACATAGAATGATTTATTGCATCAAATGCTGACATTCCAAAGATTATGTAGAGCCCTGTACCTAGCAAAAGATACGTCATATACATTAAAAATATGGTTCTAGCCGTTTTCCCAAGATTGGGTACTAATTGATCTGAATGACCTTCTGCACTATACAAGCTCATTGCCTGCTTTCCCTGAATCAGCATTACCATAACCATTACAAATCCAAGACCACCACAATACTGCATAAAGCTTCTGTAAAACAAAAATATTTTTGGTACTTCTCTTACATCCATAGCAGAAAGTCCTGTTGTTGTCCAACCGCTTACTGATTCAAACAAAGCTTGAATAAAGGTCAACTGTCCGCCTAATACAAATGGAAGTGCTCCAATAAAAAAACTATAGAGCCATACAAATAATACAGTAATACTACCTCTTTTTGTTGTAAATGTCTCTTCATTATTTGTACTTTGCGTTACAACACAAATTAATATCCCTAAAACAGCAGAGAGTAATCCTGGTATTAGAAATGACGGAGTATATATTAAATCTTCCGGATAAAATGGTATTATTATTAAAGGCAGAATAATGAATAAACTAACCAAAAGTATTAGTTTTCCAATACTACCAGAATGTACAAACAATTTTTTCATTGTCATCACCTTCCTGTCAACTCTCTGATTGCTGATATTTGGTTTTCTTTAGAAGAAATTAATACAAGTATATCTCCAGCTAAAAGTCTGGTATCCCCTCTTGGAACCATACTATTTTCACCTCTCAAGATACAGCCAATAATGACTTCTTTCGGTAAATCTATTTCCCATATTTTTTTATCCACACTTGGTGCCGACTGTGATATTGGTACTTCAGCAATACTTAGGTTTCCTTGACCAATAGGTAAAACAGTAGCCATTTCATCCATAAACGCCTGTTGCTCAATAATTCCTGTAATTGTATTAATCGCACACACCACTGAATCAATTCCCATATTGTGAAAAAAATCTGTTTTTTTGGGATCATTCACTAATGACACTGTTTTTTTAATTCCAAATTTTTTTTTGCACAATTGGCAAATCACAAGATTATCTTCATCATGCTGTGTAAGTGCTATTGCTATTTCATTATCATATGCTTCCGCATCATCTAATACATATGGTTTCGATCCATCTCCATGAATAACTTTTAACTTATTGTTTTCAGCAAGACTCATACAATCAGAATAATTTTCGTTTATAATTGTTACTAAATATCCTCTGTGGATGAGTGAATTTGCTAAGGCTGTTGCCTTATGGAATCCACCTACTAATAATACTTTATTTTTCATTCTTTTCCTCCTTATCTAGAATTCGGTCAATTTCATTTGCCGATAACAAAGCTGGGAAAACGGTCTGAATACAACACTCTTTGTAAACACATTCCTTCTCAGGATCGTATAATCTCGCAATTACTTCCTTTATATCAAAAATACTTTTCGCCATCTGTGCAATGAGAATGTTTACATTGTCATTATCTGTAACAGCTATTAGAACATCTGCTTTAATTATTTCTGCTTCTTTTAATACTTTTATATCTGTTGCATCCCCTTCCATTGACAATCCACTAAAAGATGGTGACAGTTTCCGAAAAGAATCCTTATTTATGTCTACAATAGTTACATTTCTATTTCTATTTGATAATGCATTCGCAATACTTGCACCAAGTCTGCCGCATCCAATTATCAAGATCTGATAATCATCCTTTATATCATTGATTTTCATATGTATTCCTCCTCGCAACATGCCCAATATTATTTTCGCCATATTCCAATTTATAAGGATTCTTTTCCTCAAGTGCTGGGCAATCGCTTTCATCATATGCCCCCATTCTCCTTGAGAAGAACGATCCATATACATCAAGGTTATGCCTTGCCGGCAAATAGGAGGGATCTAAATCCCATGATGCTCTAAAGTGCTTCATGGCTAAAAGATGATCTCCTTGCCATTCCAAAATCATTCCCATAAGATTATGTGGTTCTGGTGCATGAGGTGAATTCATCATTTCTTCTACTATTATCTTATAGCAATCATCATATAGATCACTTTTTATTAATTCTCTTACCTGTGCACTCAAAGTCAACTGATTGAATTTAGTTTCATTCTTATTTTGTCCTGTCATAATAAACACCTCCTCTTGTATTCACTTATATTCTAATTCTTAAGTTGTGACTTCAGTGTGAGAATTCTTTTATTTGTGTGAGATTTGTGTGAGATTTTTACATAAAGAAACTGCTTTGTTTCCAAAGCAGTTTTCATTCATCAACTAATCTATAACCCACTCCAATTTCAGTAATAATATATCTTGGTTTTGCAGGTGTTTTCTCAACTTTTCTTCTTAGACCAGCCATCAGAGCTCTTAGTGCTTGTGTATCTGATCCATAATTCATACCCCAAATTTCCTTTAAAATACTACCTGTAGTTATTACTTTTCCAGCGTTTTTTGAGAGTAAATTAAGCAAATTATATTCATTTGGCGTTAAATGTATTTCCGTACCAGCCACCGATACAATCCTGCTTTCAAAATCAATTTTTAAATCTCCTACCAAAAAATATGGCTGTACTGCTTTTATTCCTTTTTTATATAAATGCCTGATAGCAACTCTGATCCGTGCCAATAATTCTGTTGCCGAAAAAGGTTTTGTAATATAATCATCTGCTCCTGTATCAAGTGCAAGTACTTTTTCTTTATCTTGATCCCTTGCTGAAACAACGATAATAGGTGTTTCTGACCATTCTCTGACCTTTCGAATTACTTCAATCCCATCAAAATCTGGTAATCCCAAATCTAAAATAATTAAATCAATTTTTTCCGTAACGATGATATTTAATGCATTTTGTGCATTGGCAGCACTAAATAATTGAAACCCTTCTTTTTCTATTGTATATTTTATAAAATTACGTATTTGAGGATCATCCTCAACAATTAGAATTGTTTCATTGTAATTACTCATATTTTTTCCTCCATTGGTAAAGTAAAACGAAAAATCGCTCCACAATTATCTTGTCTATTTTCCGCCCTTATGGTTCCTCCATGTGCTTGAATGATAGCTTCACATATACTTAACCCTAATCCAATACCATGTTTTACATCAGTAATTCGACAATTTGATGTGTAGAACATTTGAAATATATTTGGTAAATCTTCGGACGTAATTCCTTCTCCATGATCAATGACAGATACTTCAACTTCCTTTTTAGACTCCATTTCCATTACCTCAATCCGAATTTCACTGTTTATTTTGGAATGTTTCATAGCATTATCTATAAGATTTATTAGTACCTGCATAATCAGTTTCGCATCTACTGGTATCATGATAATTTTTTCAGGTAGATCTACTGTAATCTCAAACTCTAGTGATCTGCGTGAAAAATGCCCAATTGCACTACCAATCAGTTCTTCTAGCACCTCATACTGTTTGTTAATCACTAATTTACCTTCTTGAAGCTTAGTCAAATTCAAAATATTTTCTACAAGAGAACGTAACCAATCTGCATCTTTATATATGGCAGATACTAAGATATACTCCTCTTGTTGTTCTTTTGTCATATCCATTAAAATTTCCGCTGTACCCATAATTGCTGATAATGGTGTTCTAAGATCATGAGAAATCGCTCGTAGTAAGTTACCACGATAACGCTCCTGAACTATCTCCTCTTTTGATTTAAGACGTTGTTTTGACTCTCTTAACCGGTCCATTGCCAGAGCCGTACTTTCTAACATTGTATGCAATAATTTAATCTGTGAATCCTTTAAACTCTCTGAAATTTCTTTAGGAATACGAAGAATTCCAAGAATTGTCTCTCTTCCATAGATTGGCCAATCGCAGAACTCATCACTTATATAATATGCAGTTCGTAATTCTTCAATTCTATATTTGATTTGCTTAATATCATCAATTTCCCTATAAATGTATTTTTCCTTTGAGACTTGCTGAACAAATGATTTTTCAGGAACTCCATTCTCATCAAAGCAAAGAAATCCTATTTTATATGAAACTATCTCACTAATTGTTTCTGCTGTGATTTTTGCAATGTCATGCATATCAATTGCATCTGTCAAGTGATTGGTAAGCTGGTACAAAGCTCTGGTTTCTATTTCTTTTCTGGATGATTCTACAGCATTTTGCTTCACTCTGGATGTTAACGCACTTGTAATAACAGCCGTTATAGTCATGATTATAAAAGTTATTATATACCCGGGATCGTTTACTTGAAATGTGAAATATGGCTCTGTAAACAAATAATTATAGGCAAACATAGAGGCTATTGATGATAAAATACCATAAAAATATCCTGATGTTAACCTGGCCGATAATAAAACAAACAAAATATATACAATTACTATATTGGTTTCAGAGAACTCTAACTTTTGAAACAGATATCCTATCATAGAAGCAGTTCCCAGAAATAACGTCACTAAAAGTAAAGAATAAATCTTTCTATTCAATTTATCTTTTTCTAAAATCATAAACCTTCCCTTTCCCCAATTCCTCTAAAATTTCTCCTAACTTTCACAGCAGCCTTCCTTTGCTACAAGGAACAGAGCACTAAAATAGCCGCCTGCTTTCATTAGTTTTTCAAAGTTTCCGGCTTCTTCAATCCTTCCATCACGCATTACAAGGATTTCATCGTATTTACGCAGCAAAGACTCTTCCAGTCTGTGCGTTACAATAATTCTTGTAATTCCTTCAATCTGCAGAATTTGGTTCTCTACCAGATATGCCGTGGCATTATCAAGGGATGCCGTAGCTTCATCCATAAGCAGTACTGGTGTTTCCCGAAGTAAACACCTTGCTATAGAAATCCTTTGTTTTTCACCGCCTGACAGGTTCGAACCGCTCTCACCGCAGTTGTAATCCTCACCTTTTTTTGCAATCAGATTCTTAAGTCCTGCCAGCGAAATAGCATGCTCCATTTTCTCTTCATCAAATTCCTTAAACATGGTAATATTATTCTTAATGCTCTTATCAAACAGGAATACATTCTGTTGAATCACAGAGACTACATCATACAAGCTGTCTAAATTAATTGTTGAAAGTTCTTTGTCGTCATATTCCACTTTACCACCATAATTCTCAAAATATCCCAGCATAAGCTTTATCAGCGTAGACTTACCACTACCGCTGCCTCCAACTATGGCATAGCTTTTGCCTTTCGAAAAGACCATATTTATATGATTCAATATATAGGTGCCTTCCTCATATTTCAGTGTAACATCTTTTAGGGTAATCCCCCTTTTGATTTCGTTGATATGTATTTCTTTGACAGCCTGATTCACTCTCTCTTTAATGATATCAGCCAGTTTACTAATCAGGCCTATAGAGGCTTTTTTATTACTAATCAGCGAAACCAGTTGTTTAATGGGATCAGTAATATAATTAGAAAGCTGTACGCAGCCAAGAACTGAAGCAATCGTCATTGTACCTTTAAAAATAAAAATAATTCCCAGAATAAAAATGATGATAATAACCACCAAAGAAGAAATCTGTCCAGCGATTAACATGGTATCATTTGTATCACGCCGCTCTCTCTTGGTTTCTTCTAAGGTAAAATTTTGCTCTCCAAATAACGCAAGTACTTCGTTTTCTGCCTTAAAGCTCTTAATTTCTAAGAATCCGTTTAATAAATCCTTTATCTGATCTACAAAAGTAGCATTCTCATCGGAGGTTTTCCTCTCCTTAGCGACCAATTTCTTTCCCAGAATCAATGAAACAGCAACGGGAATAAGACAACCAAAAAGCACACACAAGGTGATAACAAGATTGACATAAGCCATAGCCAAAATAGCAATAAAAAACATAACCCCGTAATTGAAGATAGCAATATTACCATTTAAATAATTCATCTCGATTGAATTCAAGTCATTGGTGAAAGCACTAATGAACTTGCCTGAAAATTCATTGTTAAATTCGCTGATTGACTTTTTAAGAATCTTTTCAAAAACATACTTTTTAAATTGAGACAAGGCTCTCTTCATATAAAGATTCTTAAAGTATTTCAGCAGAGTGCTAAATAGAAAATAGATGACCACTACCAGTAACATAAAGAGCATGGAACAAAAAAACAAAGACTGGTTCTTCTGTTCCATCGAATTTACAATCATCATAATAAAAAAAGCAAGCGAAACATTCGTGATTACCACAATTACCTGAACAACCAGAGTCATGAATAAATTCATACGGTTATGAAGCCTAAACTGTTTCAGGCAATTATTAAATTCCTGACTACTACCTGACATGCTTACCTCCTTTTGTACTAGAAGCGGCTTTTTTCAACATATGAATGATATTTTTTGAAAGCATATTTAGGCATAATCATTCATTCCTCTCATTAAACTTTTAAAAATGAGACAAGTCTTATTTTTAATTTTATATCACGTTTTATTATCTGTCAATATATACTGATGACCAGCAGCCCACTGTCTTTTTATAGTGATAAAAATACGATTGCTTGAAACTCTTTATCTTCTATAAAACAATTTAAATATCCATTATATTTTTTTACGATAGATTCAACACTTTTAAGTCCTATTCCATGTATGCCTCTTTCTTCTTTGGTTGTTAAAAATCCTCCTTCCGTTTTACATAGCTTTCCGGTAAATCTATTGGTAATTTTAATGACACAGAAATTACCTTCGTTTTGCATAAAAATTCTTACTTTTACACTTTTATTATTCTCACAACTAGCTGCTGCTCTTATTGCATTATCAAGAAGATTTCCCAATATAGTAATTAAATCAGAATCTGTTACATTTCCTAAGTGTATCACTGGTTCTACATATACATCAAAACTTATCGACTGTTTTTTTGCCCATAAACCTTTGGCTGATAAGATTGCATTCAAAACAGGTGTTCCACTATATATTTTCATCTCATTGTTCTCTAATTCTATATTTAGTTCTTTCACTATTTCCAGAATGTTTTCGATTTTATATGCTTTTGCTAATTCTCCAATCACTTTTAAATAATTGCTTGAATTGTGTATGAATCTTTTATTTTCTTCATTTACTTCAGTAATTTGAATGTAATATTTCAATTCAACATCCTTTTTCATTATAATTGATTTTTGCTGAATCCCATTGTAAACTTCTTTTTCATAAATATTAAAAGCATAAAACATTAAAACATTTCCAATTAACATAAAGCAAAAGCATATTAACATCATAACTTTAATCATGATATTATCAGAAAAATCTACGCCTGAATAATATGTAATTAACAAAATGCATAAACTTGCTATTGGAACACATAAATACATTAAAAATATTTTTCCAGATAATTTGTTTTTCGATTTAGAGGATACTTGTTTTAATATGGTAAATAATATATATGTTAATAATTTCATTTTCAATACCTGCCAAGTGATATCTGTCAGTTCCATAAAACTTGTTTGTTTCACAAAATAGCTCGGTATCTTTAATAAAATTACAAATATAAATTCACATCCCACAATAATAGAAATAGAAATAACCAAATAAATCAACCTTGTTCCAATATCTGTATCAAATAATATCGTAACATAGATCCACAATATTATAGGAAATAGACTTAAATTCAAATATGCTTTTCCGAAAAGATTAACAACAAATAATAATGTAATAATCAATATGCTGATTATAATAATCACTAATTGACTTTTTACTATTTTTCTTATATTAAAAAAATTATTATAAAAATCAAATACCATATAAACTTCTGCTACACATCCTGCGAATAAAATAAATTTGTCCAATAACTCCATACTTTTTCTCCCGATGCTTAATACTTCTTAGCTAACACCTTTGCAAATTCTTCTCGAAAATTTTTTGCCTTAGACCTAGAAATTGTCAATTTTGTGTCATCAACTAGTTGTAGTTCTGTTGTTGTTACTTTTTTTATATATTTCAAATTTACAATATAACTATTATGTGCATATGCAAATCCATAATCTTTTAGCAGATTATAAAGGCTTTCGATTTTCTCTTTTGATGTGATATTTTCTTCAAATTTATATTCTATTATATTTGGACATATATGAATACAACTTCCCCGTTTAGCAATTGCTATATATAAAATATCACTTGGTCTTAATTTAACTAAATTATAATGATTATTTCCTATAATAAACGGTTCTACCTTTTTATTTATCATTTCATTAATTATGGTCTTCATCTCAAATCGCATACGTTCATCGGTATACCCTTTTAACAAATATCTAAAAGGAATTGTTTCAAAATTTCGCACAGTAGGCATACAAACACCTGAACAAAATACTAAGGTAGTAGTCGGAAACACTTTTCTAAATTCTTTTGCTGTTTCATTACCGTCCATATTCTTCAATTGCATATCTAGAATCAGTAAATCAAAGCTAGCTGTTTCTTTTAGGTAATCAATAAATTCTTCTCCTGAAGAAAATTCATAAAATATAACTTCTCCTCGTTTTAATCCTGCATTGTATATAATGTTTTTCATATACTGAATAAATCTTTTTTCATCATCACAAATTGCTATATGAAACATGATCATACCTCCTAAAATACCTTCTAAATACCTCCTAAATTATGGTAATATTATATCATATTTTGACGAAAGATAAATAATAAACTGTCATATTTTGTTATTTTTACACATTTTCCGAAAATATAAACTTTTATCAATTTTAATCATTGTAATTATGTCTATATATGTACATTGTTTCATTTTGTGTCAAAATTCAATACAATATATTTTTAATTTATTTAATTGATAGTTTTCTTTATGCGTTTATACAAACAAAGAAACTATGATACCCTTATATCATAGTTTCTAAAAATTTTTGTTATATAAATCCCTATATTTAAAAGCTCATCTACTAAGACAAGTTTCTAAATAAAATGGAATAAGTTTTTCTGATTTTTCCTCATTCGAAATACTACAAACTGCTTTTCTTCTTCTATAATAAAGTAAATATTTTATTCAAATAGGACATTAATTGTCCTGACTCTATATTGTATGTAATAACTTTTATGCATTATTATAACTAGGAAGCCGAATGGCAAAATGTTAACTCATTACGTGCTAAAATCAATGCAAACACCTGAACAATATGTGTTATGATAATAGCATAGCAATATTTTTTCCATTCAATGCCAAAAAGAATTATCCCTAAAATTAATTCAATTATTAGAATCACTTTAATATGTCTTTTATAACTATTCTTTTCATTGGTATTTAACTTTTTGGTTAAACTTTCAACAGGTGATAATTTTACTATGAAAGCGATAAGTATTATTTCAATTAAAAAGAGTAGAAATAATTCTATACTGCTGATACTTAAATAAAAATATTTAAATATTAAAGTAATACTTAAAATAATGGTGTTTGACAATATAATACAAAGCCACGCTTTTGGAGCATGATACCCTCCACAATAACTTCTCAATGGAATGAAACAAGTTAAAAAAAATAATACAACTGGCAATTCACCCAAAAAATATCCTATTAAAATTGCAATTAATAAGTTAATTAACATTTCTAACATAAGCGTATATCCATATTTATATATACAAATGTCTTCTTTTGAAATCAATCCTACTCGAAATTGATATTCAATAAATTTATTTACAATTTTATCAATCATTGTTTTTCTGTTTTTAATTTATCCTGAAAGCTCTATACCCATTCATATGTTTTATATCCACTGATACTCTCTGTGAAATTCTTTTATCTCAGTTAAATATAAACGATTCTTTCCTTTCATTGATTCCATAATACCCGGAATTAAATCAAAATTCATAATACAATTACGCGTTCCAAATGGTATGAAATTGCTTTGCATCAGTAATTTATTATACTCCTCAATAGAAAGCCGATAACGCTGGCTCAACTGACTATCCACATCATATCCCAGTATAATATCCTTTCCCTTTTGGGTGACCACACCACTGTAAAATTCACAACAGCAACCAGAACCATAGCTAAAGCATCCAATTCGTTTTGGTTGTTCAAAATTTCCATTATGAATGGTACTCAATAAGGATAGAAAAACCGTTGCTCCCATTACATTTCCAACTCGCTGACAAAACGTCATACCAGGTGTCACTCTTTCTTTAAAATCTTTTTCTATTTCTGCTGGTTTTGCTTTTACCATCTTTCTCATCATTGTCCGATGTACTCCCTTTACCATTCCTCCAAACGGAGTATGATAAGCGATATAATCAAATGTCTTTTGATAGTCTGCATTCTCTACTTTTGACTGATAATGTAGATATGCCTGCTCGCAGCAATCCAGATAAGAAAGCAATGACAAGTCCGAATTACCGGCTTCATTATCCGGTACAGGACGGCAAGTATCCATTACTTCATATCCGTAATAACCATTCGCTCCTATATCCACTTGAAACACATAAGGTTTTTCACTCACTAGGATAGCCGCGGCTCCTGCTCCGGAGCTTGGTTCTGCAAATGACCAATCCTCAGTCAGCACTTCACCAGCATCAACTGTCATAAATCTTGCAAGATCACTTGCAATAACAAGTGCTTTGGCACCGGGAGAGCTTTGAGATAAGATAAAATTTACTGCCATTTGAAACCCGGCTGTTCCTGAATAGCAGGCATTTTTTATTTCCATAAGGCGACAATGCCTGTTCAATCCCAAATAGTCGTGTACGTAAGTACTTAAAGACTTTCCAAAATCAATTCCTGATTCAGTACAGGTAATTAAAAGCTCAATTTTGTTTTTTTCTTCTTCCGATAAAGAATCAATAATCGGTTTTGCCGCATTGACACCTAATGTTACTGGATCTTCATATGGTAGTATAACGGATTTTTCTTTCATTAATAAGTTTTCAAATCGGGTTGTATCAAGCTTACGATATTCTGCCAAATGTCTGACATTAAGGAATGCGGTTCCTCCAAAAAAGTTAATTGCTTCTATACCAACGTTTAACATATCTTCACCTTCTTATAAGTATTTTTATAACTATTTTTTAGCTTTATTGATATATTTCCTTTTCATTATTTATCCCAGGGAAATTTTCCATACTCTTCAAACTGATAAATCCATTCCCTGATTTGACGATCTTTAAACAAATCTACATTTGCCTGGACTGCCATTTCTTTCTCTTGATACAAGTTTGGACGTAACTGGCTTATATAGCTTTTATATTGCTTAATAGCTGACTTTTGTAAACGTTTCAAGCGAAGCAAGTGCTTTCTTAATAAAGATTCACTATTTTTATCATAAGCATCGACCAGTTCCCACTCATATGCTGTTTCTACTCCGATCGACTGTGTCATAAGTGTCATATAGTTTGCTTTTTGATATCCAATCCTTTGAATAAGAAACGGTAATACACATGCCGGATATAATCCAAAGAGTAATTCTGACAAACAAAAGGAAGCGGTACAATCTGCCAGAACAATATCGCAAGCAGCTACAAATCCAACGCCTCCTGCATTTGCTTTTCCACGAACATGAGCAATCGTTATATAAGGGCCATAAACTAGTTTAAGCCACAGCTCATACAAAAGCTTAGGGTTGTTCTCAGACTCTGTGTGACTGGTCATATCATCATGAATTCCTTGAAAATCAGCTCCAAAGCAAAAAACATCTGAAAGTCCTTCTAAAATTATAATAGAAGCTGACGTATCACACTCTTTCAAAACTTCTGATAATTCTATAACCATCCTGTAGTTAATTGTATTATTGGCTTCTGGGCGATAAAACTGTATATAGCATACCTGTTCTTCATAACGTACCCGTAATGTATGGTAATCCATAATGTCTCCTATTTAACTCAATCCTTTGTCTTTTAACACTTTATTAACAGATTCTACCGCTTTCTTAATACATTCTTGATCCACCTTGCGAAGCTGTATACCAAGCCTTTTATTATTTTCTATATACTCTTGATTCGTAATAGCCTCATGAATTGCCCGAGTTAGCTTTTTGCTTGTCAGCTTGGAACGATTAATTGCTTTGGGTGTTAATTTCTTTTTATAGAGCAAATCACCCTGATAATAGTGATCCAGCATATGAGGTACGATTACCTGTGGTACCCCTGCATGAGCTGCGGTGTATACTGTTCCGGGTCCTCCATGATGAACCACACAAGATACTCTTGGAAATAATTTGCTATGTTCAACAAAACCAACCATATAGACATCCTTGAAATCAAAATCTTCACTTAATTCTGCCCAGCCCTTTGATACTAACGCCCTTATTTTAAGTGTTTTAATTGTCTCATTAATAATCTTAATCGTCTCTTTTGGATTTGAATCACTCATACTTCCAAATCCAAAATATACTGGGGGCGGTCCGCTTTTTAAAAATACTTCCAGTCCCGGCTCTAGTTCCTCTTCCTTAACTTCTGGAATCTGCCACAATCCTGTCTGAATATACTTAAACTTATACTTCGGTGATACATCTAAATAAGGGCATATTGCTATAATACAAAGAGCTATATTATTTAAAAAATAGTCGTAAAAATCCTTTATTTTATCTAAACCTAACTTTATTCTATTTTCATTTATCTTTTTTATCAAAGACAGATTAATGAGAGAATTAACCAGTTTCCAAGCAATTGTGTTCATAAATCTGGGCATATTCTGCCATGGTATTACAGTTGGTGGATAATGATTCGATGGCATAAATTGCGTAACTAAATTCACAAAAATATATGGTACATTTAAATATTTTGCAATGGAAGGTGCTGCGAAAGGTTCTCCCCCTCCTATGATCAAATCAACCCCTTCACTTGCCTCTTTGACCAACTCAAACTGACCGCAGATAATATTTTCTAAAGTAGCCTTAACTGCTTTTAATAACTCAATGGGATGCCCCATATATTTATTTAAGCCATTAATTAGCTGATAAACATCACATCCTGCAGAATAAAATTTAAAGCCATAGCTTTGAATCCACTTTTCTTCATTTGGTGGAGCACATAGAATCACATCATGTCCGGCATCTCTTAGGGCAACTCCTAAAGCAAGCAAAGGTCTTACCTCCCCATGCGTTCCGATAACAACAATTTCAATTTTTGCCATGAAAAACCTTCTTTCTTATAAAATATTTTATTTAAAGATAACCATTTCGTGTATCATCTATCATTTGCTGAATTCCCTCTTCAATTGACACTTTTGGTACCCAGTTAAGAATTGCTTTTGTTTTTGATATATCTGCCAGTGTAATTTCTGCATCCCCTGCACGTCTTGGCTCATAAATTTGATCTTTCGAAATTAAATCGGCTAGTTCCTGAATGGATATATTCTTACCGCTTCCTACATTTAGAACCATGCCTTTGGCTTCACTTTTAAAGGCTGCGATATTAGCCTCTACAATATCACTTACATGAATAAAATCACGACGCTGTTCTCCTTTTCCATGAATAAGGAGTGGCTTGCCTTCTTTTAGATTCTTTAGAAAAATACCTAGTACCAATGCATAAGCACCTTCTGATGGCTGCCTCCTTCCGTAAACATTAAAATAACGCAGACTGATTGTTGGAAGTCCATATAAAACCGTATACAATTCACAATACTGCTCACCAACGTATTTAGACAGTGCATAGGGATTTAATGGATCTGGAAGCATTTCCTCATTTTGTGGTGCCTGTCTGTTTCCGTAATAGCTTGAAGAGGCACTATATACTACTTTTTGTACTTTACATTCTCTGGCCATTAATAAAACATTCAATGTTCCTAACACATTTTGTTCCGTACAATACTCAATTTTTTCGATGGATGGCGCTACTTTACTCATTGCTGCCATATGAAAAACGCCTTTTGCTCCTGTAAAAACTTTTTTAAGCAAGTCCTTATCTAAAACATTACCCTCATAAAATTCTGCTCCATCTGGGATATAATCTGGATTGCCCTGACATAAGTTGTCTATAATTCTTACAATATATCCTAAATTCAACAGCTTCTGTGATAGATGGCTTCCAATAAATCCTGCTCCTCCTGTAACAACCATAATTTCCTTCAAAATAATACCTCCTTATAATTAAAAACTCAGGAATCTCTAACCCTTATTTTTGCTAAACAATGAGATTCATCTTTTATAAAATCCACTATTTAGTTATGAAATACTCACAAAATATTTCTTTACCATTTCCATTATTTATTTCTACATCACTTTTCTTTATTCTAATTTTTTTTCCATTTTTGGACAATAGAATTGGTAATTTTTGTAGTTTAAAAGGAAACTTTTGCAAGTGTTAAAGAAAATATGGCTATTGACAAACTAATGATATCGATTTATACTGAACGCATTCAAAACATATTCAAAAAACGATAAGGGAGGGCAGCTTTTTACAAAACGAGAAAAAGACATAATATTAGGGGGTATCGCAATGAATCGTAACGAAAAAGATGTAAGACAGTGCATGATTAAGGCAACGATCGAACTATTGAACGAAATTCCAGATATCGAAAAAATAACGGTACGCCAGATTGCCAAGCGGGCAAAGGTAGGAGTAGGTTCCATTAATTATCATTTTAATTCAAAAGATAATTTGTTAAGTATAGCAGTCAGGGATGTTCTTGCAGAAATGGCGATTAATCTTTCGAAACCAACTGCAAATTTAAATTTAAATCCTCGTGACCGATTAAAAACTATGTTGAAAGAACTGTGTAATGCAGCGGTGACGAACGAAAAATTGACTCAATTTATGGTTACACATGATATTTTAAGTGGAAACATGCATGCGTTGCTTTATATTATTCCTATTTTAAAAGAAATATTTAAGGATAAAAAAGAAGAAATAGAATTGCGAGTTATCGCGTTACAAATTCTACAACCTTTGCAGGTTGCTGCTATAGCCCCAACAGCTTTTTGTATGTACAGCAGTTTTAATTTGTATGATAAAAAGGCAAGAAATCAATTCATTGACCAGTTGCTTGATAATTTAATTAACGAAAGAAAGGAGTAGATTCAAATGAAGATAGCGACAATTATTAGCTCAATTATTACATTATTACTTTTATTCTCTACTATGATATGTGGTTTATGGATCCATTCAGGTCAACCAGGCTCTATTAATTTCCACATAAATTGTGGTATTGCATCCGTAATTTTCTGCTTTATCACATTCATACTTACAATCATTAGTTTTCGCAGCATAAAGAAAGGGGCTTAAATTATGCAGACACTTATTTTATACGCAACAAAGTCTGGTGCAACCGAAGAATGCGCCAATATTTTAGCAAAAAAATTAGACAATTGTCCCATATACAATCTGAAGCAGAGTACCCCTGACATTTCGGGTTATGATACGATTATTATTGGGGCAGGTGTACATATGGGGAAAATATATAAACCGGTATTCAATTATATCAGGCAGAATTTAAATTTATTATTAACTAAGACAGTGAAGATTTACTTATGTAACGCTTACCCTGATACATTCCAAAAAACAATTGATAAAAATATACCAGTCGAACTGATCAGTCACTCAAGCTGTATCAAATCCTTTGGTGGTAAGCCAGCATTTACTAATCCACCACAAGAAACCTGGCTGAATAAGAAGAATCTAGAGGATTTTATTGAAACGCTTAACAAGTAATGCATATATATAACAGCAAGTAGAAAAGCGGATTGGAAATATCCGCTTTGACTACTATTTCTATCTATTTCTGCATGTCTAATTCCTTATATAATAAATCCAGATGTTTCATCGCCCCTCCATAAGGTGATAAAATAGTATATGGCAATATATTTTCTTCATTAAATATATATTTGCAGGAAGTAGCTAATGTACCGCTTGGACCAAGATCCACCAAAATGTTAATGTAATTTCTATCAATTGCCTTTTTCACTGTATTTTGAAAATCAATTGGCATTCTTACTACTTTCCAGAAATAATCCATTGAAAAATCATCTAATTGATCCACCAAGGCACTTGAATACTGTTTATATCGTATCTTTTCATTCCATGTTATATTCCTCTTGGCAAGGTATTTCTGGTATGGCTCTCTCCCATCGTCTATCAGGGAGGAGTGGAATCCATATTCAACTGCCAGTGGTACGTACGTAATCTGATTCATTTTTAAAAAATTATAAATTACTTTTTCTTTCTCTTCTGGAAATGCTATTGTAAAGTTATCCTTAAAATTATTCGAAACGATTTCAGAATTTAGATATAATTCTTTGGAACAATGATACAATTGTGAATCAGCCAGAATGGATAGCATTCTGGCTTTTGAACATGATTTGGTAATGATATGTGCCTGTTCATAGATCATTTCCATGCATTCTAAAAGACTGATTCGATTGTTTACAGCGGATGCAGTTAATTCACCCAGACTTACACCAACGATAGAGTCCGGATAGATTCCGTGTTTAAATAAAACCTGGGTAACAGCATATTCGACCATAAAAATGGCAAGATGAGTATGTGTTAATGTATTACTTTCTTTTTTTCCTTTATCCCCATACAACAGGTCAAACACGGAACTCCCTATGAATTTAATAAAATATTGATCTAATTGATTCATCCAGTATTGAAAGATGGGTTCCGAATAATATAAATCAAGTCCCATATTTTTATATTGAGAACCTTGTCCCGAATACATAAAGACTATGTTTCTTTTCACTGAGTACATTCCCCCTAAGATTTTTTAAGTTTACGTAACTAATCAGTACTTTCCTAATTTCCGCTGTAATATGGGTACTGATTAGTTACCAATTTATTACAAGTGAATCAGTTCATTTATCAGCTTTGAATAACTGGTAAAATAATAACTTTTTCCCATTTTACGATTATTTACGATTATAACTTCTATGTTTGCACGCTGTGCGGCTAACGCACCGCTTAATGAATCCTCAATCACTACTGCCTCATCTGCCTTTACATTTACAAGTTGTAGTGATTTCAAAAAAATCTCTGGATCAGGTTTAGCCATTTTGACATCATCGCCTGTCAGTATATAATCGAATTGTTCATAGATTCCTAATTTTTTAAGTCCTACACTGACCCCTTCTCTAGATGATGACGTAGCCAAAACTAAAATTTTTCCTTTCTGCTTTAGTAATTTTAAAAAACTAATTGCTCCATCATAGCTTACTAACTGCGTCAGCATTAGTTCTCTTGCTAACGATTGCTTTAGCTTTACCATCTGAACGATTTTGTCTTCAGAATAGTTCAGATTATGTGTATGAAAAAAATCTTTAAAAACCTCTATTGTCTTTCGCCCCATATACTCTTCATAATGAAAATTATCAATATATAATAATTCAAAAACCATTTGAAATGCTTTTGCATGAATGCTGTTTGTATCTGCAATTGTCCCATCGAAATCAAAAATAGCACATTTTTTATTAATACTTATTGGTTTCATTGTAAAAATTCTTATAAAATTTCTTATAATAGGCTTCTTCGATGGTCTTTATTGCTTTATGAGCATCATGCTTTCCCAAATCTGAGTTGGATTCAAAATTTCCACATAAAATCTCAACTGGTAATTCTTCAAGTTTTTGAAAATCATTTTCTACATATCGAAAATCTTCTTTTTGCTGGGAACGGGACGTATTCACTAAGGCTACATGAATAAGCTCTGAAATAGGAATTTTATATTTACAATTCTTTGTTAAATATTTGTATGCGCTTGTTATAAACTCACTGGCTTCATATCCCGGAGTCTCATAATCTTCACCTATATTACATACAAACGCTTTTAAAGCTTTCTTGTTCGAATAGATTGCTTCCGGAATTCCAATTGTTGTGTAACTTGGATATAAGGATGAATGCTGTGTTCCGGGTGCATAAATAATAATATCCGCATTTTCAATTGCTTTGATAGATTCCGGTGTTCCATGTACGTAGCTTTCAATTCTGTGAAGATAATCACTTTTTTCTTCTAGCGTTGTAAATTTCTTTTCAATGAGCGTTGGATCAAGATCTTTATCTAGTAAAAATAAATCTTTAATTCTGTCATTGGAACGCAATTCTACGATAATATCCTCGGTATAGCATATTTCTCCATTTTCACGTATTGCTACCAGTTTTTTATTTTCTAAGTTTGTTGGTATGACATCGCCACGCGTATGTAATAAAACATTAAACAACGCAATTGTTTTGTAAAAGCTTTTATCCAAAAGTTCAAAAGCTCCTGCATACAAACAATTAGACAAGGAACAGTCACTAAAATTAAATTTTCTTCCAATTATTTTTTCATATGTTTTCAGTGAAGTCAAAAATTGTTCTATAATTTTTCTCAACAACTGTACCAAATTAGGCTCATCAATCTGTATTTCCTCTATCATATTGGTTTTACCGTCTGCAAAAGCCTGCATAACAGATATGCAGTGATTATATTGAACATCCTTTGGAAATCGAAATGCAAAAATTTCAGACCACATCTTATATAATTCAAAGTTACTTGACATTAAATTTTCCTGATTTTTTCTTATATCAGATGGGCCAAGCATATTAAAAAATCTTCGGATCTCACCAGTGGATTTCCCATCGTCATAGGAATTAACGATTAATGATAATTTAATTGACTCATCCTTTAGCAATTCTTTCACAAATGCTTTAGAACCTCTTCCACCTGAAAAAATAACAACCTCTAGCATAATATTTTCCTCCTTTTTTCTTATGAGCTCTTGGAATCCTTGGCACCTATTTCATAGAGCCTTGACATTCCTTTATAATTAGAATCCTGTTACCATTATGCCTTACGGCTTTGAAGTAACATTTTTGCACAAAAATGCGGTACTTTGCATTCCTTATGATAAAGTTCTTAGTATAAAAAATTAATATCTTCTTTTTCAAAAGCAACCTCTCTGATAATCTCAATCAGGTACTTCTCATCTACACCTTTAAAAGGATTTTCTCTTGCAAGCGGAGCGGTGATCAGAAAATACCCACTTAATTCTAACCCTCCCACCATTGCCTTCATCCGACTTGAGGTTTCCTGTTTTCGTGGAATCAGAAGAATATTATTCTCCCAAAAAAGCAAGGTAAAGAGCGGCGTTTTGCTTAAATTGCCATCGTCCTTAACTGTAAGTGGAAGTTTTGACTCTGATAGCAGCTTCAGCTTTTCAAATAACAGATCACATCTTTTGGAAAGCTCACCAGTGAAAAGAATATTTCCAACCGGATAATCAGGCAAATAGCCTATATTTTCGTCGATTGATACTTTTACTAAATTTTCTATATGAAACTGATTCCATAACACCTGCGTATGAAAATGTTCTAACGTTGCGGCTGTTCCACGCATATTGAAAAAAGATCGTATCCCAGTCTCTTCTACAATTTTTGATACTGCCATAATCTCATCCTTGGTAAACTCATTTTGTGGTATGAAGGATTTGGAACAAAGGATACTATGGTATTTTTCAACCGGTCTGTTATTGGCTAATAATGCCAATTCTCCAAAATCATAAAGGCAGTCTTCTCTGTTTATTATGTTATCCCCCAAAGGATGCGTGCTTGCCTGATAGCATCCCACACGTTTTGCCCGTTCCGGTACATATTCCATACAAAAGGTCATGGTTTTACCGTTCCATATCATCTCTTTATTCTGTTCCTGATAAAAATGTATGAGTCCTTCTTCCAATAGTTTGTCCCATTTGGCTTTTATCGTATCAATCAGCATATAAAGCCTCCTTATCTGTTTGTGTCTTATGTGTCAAATTGTTCCAGAAATTCTTTTACCGTTTCGTTTACCTTTTTATGGTGTGTTAAATTTATAAAATGCCCCCCGTCCTCAATTTTTATATATTTGGAGTATTCAATCCCTTCATGAATCATTTTGGATTCTTGTGGATCTACAACAGAATCCAGTTCACCTGCCATGATTAACGTTGGCACTTTTATCTGGCTTAAAATATGACTCGTTGTCATGCCCTGTTTCATTAAATCCAGATACTTCATCAGCAAAGCTGTATTTGTTTCCTGACTAATTTTATATAAATTGAGACAATAATCTATGTTCTGTTTGATTTCTTCTGATGTTGTATTTTTTCTAACAATTTCAAAATCATTGGAAACTGTCTCGATAAATGAAAAGTATTTCGTCACTCCCTCAAACTTTGACAGGGTAAAACTTCCTAGTAAGGTAAGTGTTTTTATTCGTTCTGGAAATTCTTTTGCAATACTTTGGGCAATCATGCCACCAAATGAACCGCCAATAACGTGAAATGGTTTTATAATATTGAGCTTGTCCATGACTTGTATCATCATACGGCTCATGCCTTTTAGTGATAAATCTTCAATAATATCACTTTTTGCGTGGCCCGGAAGGTTAATTGAAATCACCTGATAATCCTCTGACAAATCTCTTATCTGATAAATATCGATAACAGAATTTACAGCGAAACCGGGAATGATTAAAACAGGATCTTTCGTTCCTTTCACACTCACTTCTATTTTAGTACCTGAATCCAGTTCCACCATAAAGCTCTCAAGTTCTATCGGAAGGTCTACATTTTTGGGTTTCTCCTTTAAAACTCCAAGTGACTCCTCCTTTTGTAACTCTTCTTGTTTCTTAGTACGATAGGAAAACATATTAATACGATTATTATCCTTCATCGGTTCCATTAATATTTCTTTGACTTTTTCCTTTTTATTCTCTAATAGATATTTGACTAAGGATTTGACATTTGTATGTTCAAAGAGCAGTGAAGTTGGAAGCTCTCCAAAGCTTTTTTCAAGATTTGCATGAAATTCCAATCCTAATAAAGAGTCAATACCCATATCCGAAAAGAGTGTTTCATCCTCAATACTGTCTTTTTCATCTTTTAACAGCGTTGCTATCCTATCTTTTAAAAATTCTTTTAACCGATCCTTTTCAGAACCAACGGTATCTTTGATTGTTAACTCTCTTTCCTGTATGATTGTTTCAGCAGTAGTCATTTGTATCTGATTCTTCTGACTTGGGACTTCATCTACTTCATAGATGCCAAGCTTCTGATAGACGCTTTCCTCTGCTTTTAGTATAAATACCTGATGATAGGAACTATTTAATACCTTTTCCAGTGTCTGAATTCCTTCCTCTACGCTAATCTTATCTATCCCCTGCATCTTAAGATATTTTCCATATTCCTTATCTTCACTAGAACCCAGTCCCCAGTACCCCCAGTAAAATATCTTTACCGGATAAGAGACTCTGGGTTGAATATAAGAAGCAAAGCTGTCTTCAAAATTAAGTCCACTGACATAATTACATTGTCCCGGCATACCTGCAATGGAAGAGGTTGATGAAAAAAATGCCATGAAATCCAACGGCTCCTCTTTCAATATGTGAAACAATACCTCACTTCCTATTACCTTTGGATCAAGTGCTGCACGAAAATTATCTTCTGACATAGTTTGAATGGTTTTATCTTTTGATACAATTGCTGAATGAAACACACCATTCATTCTGCCAAACTGATGTTTTACTTTACTTACAACTTCTCTTATCCCATCTGCATCTGTAACATCTGCCTGATAGTAATAAGCCTTACCGCCTTCTTTCTCAATCTCCATTAATCGTTCTGATTGTTCCATTGTCAGACTGCTTCTGCCTACTAAAATCAAGTTTGCTTTATAGGCATGGCTTAAATATTTGCTTAATACAATCCCGATTCCCCCTGTTCCGCCAATGATCATATAAATACCGTGTTCTTTTAAAACGCTTTTTTCATTACCAGTCAATTTAATTGGCTTCAATGTCCGAACATACCGTTCGTTATTCCGGTATACAACCGTTTCTCCATTTTCATTACTTTCCTCCATAAAAATTGGCTGTATCAATGCATCAAATTCCTCATCTGAAAAAGTATGATATAAGTCTGGCAAGTCGAGATCCACAGAAGTTACTCTTATTTTGGGATACTCTTTTGCAAAAGACTTGACAAATCCTATTATTTGGGCAGCTACCGGCAATACCACATTGCTGCCTGCAACAGGATACACATTATTTGTCACTATTTTTAAATCACCAAGCCCACCAAATTTGGAGCTATTACCTATTTCCTTTATGAAACGGAATAAACTGATTACCCCTTGTTCCTGTTTTTTGGCAACTGCCTGATAGTTGTTTGTATTCTTTGAATCTTTCTGAATTCCACCTAAAAAATATATCCCATTTAATGGAGGCAGACAGTTAACCAGTTGACTGATATCGGATGCATTTTCTACATTTAATTCGTACTGATTGCCTTCTGACTGGCCGCTGCACGTACCTAATTTAATTTCTACCGCATCCTCATATTTTGCTGCTATTCTTTTTGCCAGACATTCACTGTCCCCGGTATACACAATACCGACTTTTCCTTCTATCCTTTGTTCCACCTTTGACGTAAGTGCTTTCTTCTCCCATACCGGTTCATAATAAAGTTTTTCACTTATATTTGTTACTTCCCCTAATGTATAGTCGTTAAATCTTACACATACATTTCCATTCTCATCCAGGATTGTTATATGATATCTATTATGGCCGGATGAGCGTACATAGGCATACATTTCTGGTTGTAATGGTCTGAAAATTTCAATTTTGTCTACGGCAAATGGTACGAATACTTGATTGCCCGACTCTTTTAAACAGCCGATCACCTGCAATGCACTATCCAACAAAGTCGGATGTAAGGAATAGGAATTAAGATCTTGTCCTGAGGTTAAATGAATTTCTCCTAATGCTTCTTCCTTATTTTGATAAACATCTTGGATTCCTTTGAAAAACGAGCCATAGGAAACTCCATTTCTAGCATATTGCTCATAAATTTCCTCGCTGCTAACTTTCTTGTGGCATCTGCTTTTTATCAATTCAATAGAAACCTTTTCTAATTCTTGCGTTTCGCTTTGATTCTCATCGAGTTCACCCTTTGCATATAGTTTCTTTTCTTCTTCATCTGAAATCCAAAAAACTAGCTTCTCATCCTTCTTTGATATGCGCACTAATACCACACATTCTTTTTCATCTAAACTAAGCGGGTTCATCCAATAAATATGCTTGAAGGAGATTCTCTTATGTTTTCTCACAATACAGGCGGCTTGATATACCATTTCAAGGTATCCAACACCCGGAAAAACGGATTTGCCGTTTATAATGTGATCCCTTATCATATCTAACTGGTTATTCATTGCCTTTTTAAATACGATTCCTTCTTTCATGCTTAAATCAAATTCCAAAGAATCAATTAGAGTACCATACTCATTTGCCTGAAATCTACTTCTTTCGCTCCCCTCTTTCGCCAGCCAGAAACGTTCCTTTTTAAATGGATAGGTGGGCAATGAAATTCTAAAGTATGTTTCACCTTTATGTAGATGGTTCCAATCAATTTCGTATCCCAAAACCCATAGTTTCGCCAGTTTATCCAGTTTTTTCTTTTCAATCCATTGCGAAATCATGGCGTATGCATCGTCATCTTGGTCAAACAGATCAAACGTATGTTTTGCTATGTTTTTATAATTGAAATAAACAGGACTTCCCTCCTCGGATTCTCCATCTATAAATGCTTTTAAATATTGTTCCAGCTCATTTTGATTCGATGCCACAATTGCCAGCCGCCATTGCATTGCCTCTCGTCCAAACTGTAGTGTATATGCCAAATCTAAAAAATGAACAGGCTTGTTATTTGCATCGTTCTTGGCCGCAAGAAATTCAAACAAATTTATGGCATACTCTCTTAAGCATTCCTGATTTTTTGCTGAGAGAATAATAATCTGTGGTTCAATCTTAGTATTTTCAGAAAGAGGCTGATTATATTCTTCTAGTACTACATGAGCATTTGCTCCACCAAAACCAAAGGAACTGACTCCGGCTTTACGTGGCAATTCTACGCCGTTTTGATCTCTTGGCTTTTCCCACTTTGTCGGTTCTGTTACAATATAAAATGGCGTATCGGTCAGATTAATATATGGGTTTAAATTATTTAAATGAATGGTCGCAGGTATTTCTTTCTGCTTTAGTGCATAGATTACTTTGATGATTCCCGCTAAACCTGCCGCCGGTTCCAAATGACCGATGTTTGTTTTAACCGCTCCAATCCCACAATAATTTACCTTTTGCTCTGTCATCCCATTTATGTTATATAGCTTTTTAAATGCCTTTTTTAACCCTTCTATTTCGATGGGATCTCCTAATTCTGTTCCCGTACCATGTGCCTCAATATAGCCGATGGTATCTGGCGTAATCTCCGCTTCCTGATAAGCTTTTACCAATACCTTTGCTTGTGCATCTGGATTTGGTGCCGTCAGGGAATTTGCCCTGCCTCCGTGGTTTAGTGCACTGCCTTTAATCACTGCATAGATATTATCTTTGTCTAGTATTGCTTTACTTAAAGGTTTTAACAAAAGAGTTCCTACGCCTTCTCCTCTCACATAGCCATCTGCATCCTTATCAAAGGTTTTGCACCTGTTATTCGGTGACAAAATTCCTAATTTACTGGCACTTAGAAAAGCTCCCGGTGACAGCATCAGGCTGACACCCCCGGCAAATGCCATCTCGCTTTCTCCACTTTGGATGGATTTTACCGCTCTGTGAATTGCTACCAGACTGCTGGAACACGCCGTATCAATGGATTCACTTGGTCCCATAAAATTCATAAAATAGGAAATTCGATTTGCTAACAAAGAATGTGCATTTCCGGTTGCTATTTGTGGTTTTGCTTCTCCTATTTCCATTAATAGTTCCTGATAGTCACTGAACTGAAATCCGATAAAAACTCCTATGTCTTTCCCGGCAAGGTCACACGCTCTATACCCTGCATCTTCTGTTGTACTCCATACTGACTGCAACAATAATCTTTGCTGTGGGTCCATTAATTCCGCTTCCCGGCGTGAAATATTAAAAAATGATGCGTCAAATTTATCAACATCTCTTATGAATCCACCAGAATTAGAAATCGACTTATTTCTTTCTGCTTGATCTTTACTGTAAAATTTGTGCCAGTCCCATCTGTCGGAAGGAATTTCAGTAATTAAATCTTTACTATCCATTAAGTTTGTCCAAAACTCATTCAAGTCCTTAGAACCTGGAAGCATTCCTGTAACACCGATAATTGCAATTGGCTCATATTTTTTATTCTGCTGCACGTTTCGTGTTTCTATTGGAATACGCTGTAAGGATGACATTTGTTCCTTTAATGGTTTTAAATCGCTTTGCTGCTTGTGCCCTTTCACCTCCACTGCTTTTATTTCCTGCTTCTCTTTGTCATAATAGTTGAATATTTTTTCTTTGTACTCATTTAATATGTAACTTGCTAAGTTTTCTATTGTATTTTCAGAAAAGAAAACAGTGGGTAATAACTCTATCTGGAACTGTTCTGATATTTTATCTGCATATACCTTTAGTGATATGGAATCAAAACCATATTCTGCTACATTGGTATCCGTTTCCATTTGCTCCGGACGGATTTTTAAAATAGCTGCAGCAATTTTTCTTATATCCGACTGAAAATTAATTGCCATTGGTTTGTCTTCCTGTATGCAATGGGGCAGACTTTTATCTACTTGATTAAATTTTTCTGTAACTGAATGTGTTAGCTCTCCCTTTTCAATTCCCATGGATGCATCGATTCTATCTTTCTCTCCATATAAAACCATAACCTGTTCCTTTCCAGATTCCATGATTTTTCTGAATGCTTCCAATCCATCTTCTGTCTTAAGATATCCCATCACGGATGTTTTTAGGTAAAGGGTTTCTGTATCCCTTTGAACATGCATTCCACCTTCCTGCCATAAAGGCCAGTTGATTGTGATCGCTTTTCCGTTTCTTTGCTTCTTCTTTACTAATGCATTTCTGTGCTTTGCATAACTATCCAAAAATCGGTTCCCAATCGAATAATCACATTGTCCAAAATCACCGAGTATAGATGATGTGGAGGAAAAGAGCACAAAGAAATCAAGAGGTTCCTCCTTTGTAACTTCGTCTAATACAACAGATCCTTTTATTTTTGCCTGTACTGTTTGTTCAAAATCCTTCTGCTCCTTTTGTATGATTAGTTTATCACTCATAATTCCTGCCGCATGAATGACACCCTGAATTGGCCCAAAGATCTCTGCTGCTTTCTTTATCACCGCTGCCATTTGTTTTGGTTCTGAAACATCAGCTCGATAATACACGGCTTTGGCTCCTTGCTCGTCAAATTCTTCTACTATCTTTTTTTTCTCTTCCGATAACGCAGAACGACCAATTAATATCAGTCTGGCTGAATAATGAACCGCCAAATACCTTGCAAATAGTAATCCAAGACCACCGGCTCCTCCAGTAATCAGATACACCCCATTTTGCTTTAGAATATTTTCGTTTTCTTTTTTTAAAGTAATCGCATCTGTTTTTTGAATCCATCTTGTTCCATTTTGATACCGAACTTCTTTCTTAGCTGACTTATCATATAGCTCTGTCATAACATCATTCACAGAAATATCGCTGCCTATTAAATGGATTGTGGAGAATAAAAGCTCGGGAAACAAATATCCCAGTGACTGGCTATAAGCTCCAATTGCCTCCAAATACGGATTGATCTGCCCATCCTCTGTCTGATATAATACCTTTATTTCTTTTAACTCTCTGCTATATAATGCATGAAGATTTTTCAGTAAATGGAATATAGAATAAGCACATTCTGCAAATGTATTTTCATTTATATCAAATTTCTTCCATGTCCATAAATATATAATTTTCTTAGGATAAAGATTTTGTTCCTTTAACTCATTTAATACAACAGACAGTTCCTTTTCATTATCCTTATGAATTTCATACTCATTATCTCCTAAATACCGATACGCATCACCTGGGTATATCACTACCATGTTTTCGCTTCTTTGTCTGATTTCATCAAGAAGTGCATCCTGCGTTTTATATGCAAATACTAAAACAGGTTCATGGAATGTCAGTGCTTTTTTTAAATCATCCGTCTGATTTACCCATCGCGTTTCATAATAATTTAATCTATATCCAGAAGAAGCTTCAGAATGAATTACGTTTTCATCCATTAATGAATACAACTGGTTTCCGGATAGTATCACTTCTTCCTCCTTTTCAATTTTGGAAATCCAGTAGGATTCTTTGCTAAACGGATATACCGGTAAAGGTATTTTATAGCAGTCCTCCTTTTTGTATAACTGTTCCCATTCAACCGTATGACCGCTCAGGTAATACTCCATTAAACATACGACTTTTTCTTGGTACTCTTGTCTTGAAAGAGATGAACTTTTTAATTCTGTTAGCACCTTCGATAGTTCTACATTGTTTTTTGGGTCAGCCGTTTTTTTAGAATATTTGGCATCTGCTTTCAGAAAATCATCCATCTTCTGTTTTAATTCCTGGTGGTTTTCTACCACAAAACCCGCACGAATTTCCATATGTGCTCTGCAAACATTCAAAGTATAAGAAATGTCCTCTAATTTAGAAATATTCCCATCTTCTTCCAGCCAAATTCCAAATTCTCTTATCCTATGATAGAGAGCTTCACTTGTTTTTGCTGAAAAGGTAATCGGATAAAACATTTTCTTTACATCAGACTGCTTATTTCTTGTATATTCTTCAATTACTAAATGTGCGTTCGTACCTCCCAGACCAAACGAGCTGACTGCTGCCCTTAATGGCTGTCCAAAGCCTTCCCAGTCTGTAAGAGCAGTATTAACATAAAATGCGCTCTGGCTTAAGTCAATATGCTCATTTAACGTTTCAAAATTTAACAATGCGGGTATTTTCTTATATTTTAATGCGAGTAAAACTTTTATAACACTTGCGATGCCTGCTGCAAGGGAAGCATGTCCAATATTTGTTTTTACGGATCCCAGCGCACAAAAATGTTTCCTATTGGTATACTGTTTAAATGCACGGTCTAATGCCTCAACCTCAATCGGATCTCCAAGCTTCGTTCCCGTTCCATGCGTCTCTATGTATGAAATTGTCTCCGGATTAATATCTGCCTTATCATACACTTCCATTTCTAACTTTGTCTGGGACAAGGAACTTGGAGCAGTGATTCCATTTGTTTTGCCATCCTGATTGATTCCAGAGGATTTGATGACTCCAAGTATGTGATCATGGTCTTTGACTGCATCTTTTAAGGATTTTAATACAATTGCTCCCACACATTCCCCGTTTACAATTCCATCTGCTCTGTCATCAAATGTTTTACATTTCCCATCGGGGGAGAGCATCCCTGCATTACTTGTGAGTATATAGTAGTGCTGTGTTGTACAAATCCAAGCCCCCCCGGCAACAGCCATCTTAACATCTCCTGACAAAATTCCCTGACATGCCAGATGCACTGCGACTAAGGAAGAGGAGCAAGCGGTATCCAAAGAAATTGCCGGTCCTTTCAAATTTAAATAGTACGATATTCTGGAAGCTAAGATCGAGCCTGTATTTCCCCAAAATGCCTGCGCGCTCCCTTCAATATTTTTTTCTTCCAAATGAGTCAGATAATCTCTTGGTGCCGCAGCAACATAAACGCCACATTTTTCACCGGATACTTTATCATTGGCATATCCGGCCTGTTCCAGTGCATGATAACTCTCTTCTAAAAACAAGCGCTGTTGCGGATCCATAACCTCTGCTTCCATTCCTGATATATTGAAAAAGAGCGGGTCAAATTTATCAATGTCATTGATAAATCCTCCAAAGCGAGAATTTGTTTTCTTTAAATTTTTTACATCGGGGTCATAATAGGTATCATGATCCCATCGCTCTTTTGGCACTTGTGTGATGCAGTTTTTCCCATTGCTTAAAATATCCCAGAAATCACTGACATTATCTGCACCAGGAAACCTTCCGGACATTCCTATAATAGCTACCCCTTCTGAAAATGAACTTTCTTTTTGATATCTGAGTTTTTCTATCTTTTGCTTTCCTTCCTGGGGAGACATTTTCTTATTTTTTATCAACTTTAAGACTTGTTTTACTTCCTGTTCATAATCTAAATGCATCATCTTTGTTCTCTCCTTATTATTGTCAAAGCGGATATTTTATTAGTCTATTAGATGAAAGACTTCATCAATATCCATTTTTCCCTCTGCTAATTGCTGAAATACATTTTCTTCTGCATCCTGACTGGTATCTAAAGTTAAAACGTTTTCTTCTTTTCCCTGAACCATACACAAAGCAGCCTCTTTATACTCCTTAATTAGATAGTGACAAAAATCATGTAGATTACTATAGTCAAACAACACCGTACTTTTCAAAGTGATTCCAAAGCTCTCATTGATTGCCTTTATGAGTGTAAGTCCGGTAATCGAATCAACACCGCAATCAGAAAATGACATGTTTGAATCAATATCACAGCTTTCTACACCCAATGCCTTGCTTAAGCACTGCATTACTTTTTGCTCCACCTGTTTATATCCACTTGAATTGTTGTTTGCGCTGTGACTTTCATTGTTGTTTGTAATCTGAGTTTCTACTCTGTCGCTATCTGTATCAGGTACCTCTTCAACGTCATGAAACGCAGTCATAATCTCTTCCTTATACTCATTCCATAAATATTCACTCAAGGCATCTATGTTACTATAATCAAACAGTACGGTATTCTTTAAATTGATTTGAAAGGTTTCATTGATGTTTTTAATCAGCTCCATCCCCGTAATCGAATCAACTCCATACTCTGAAAAAGGGATATCGCTGTCTACTTCATTTTTGTCTACCTTTAAAATATCGCCACAGCTTTCCATGATTTTTTCTTTTATCCTTGGTAGTGCGTCCTCTTTGATAGCTGAATGTTTTGGGGCTATTTTTACTGATACTTTTTGCACTTTTGCCTTTTTTGTCTCGATTCCGGACTTTTTCAGCAGGGCTTCCTCTGCTTTAATGACTGCAATATGATCCATATCTGGGTGGGCGACAATTTGTGTTAGTGCTTTCATTCCTTCCTCTGGCATGATAGAGCCTAAGCCGGTTGCCAAAATTTTTTGATTGTAAGCTTTGGAAGATGCAACGCCTACGCTTCCCCAATATCCCCAATTAATCGTCTTGACCTTACTTTTCGTTTGACTTCTTATATAATCTGCAAATGCATCCTTATACGCACAGGCTGCTGCATAATTTCCCTGCCCTAAATTACCGATAAATGTCTGGATTGACGAGAAAAACATAATAAAATCAAGCGTTTCATTTTTCATAACCTGATAAAGATTCAAGCTGCCTTGTACCTTCGGAGCCAATGCTTCCCGTAGATTACTCTCCTCCATATTACGGATGGAGCTATCCTTCATAACAATTGCCGAATGAATGACACCATGAATCGAACCAAAATTAGATTGAATCTCTGTAACTGCATGTCTCATACTTTCCAAATCAACTGCATCCGCTTTTACATATAAAATTTTTCCTCCAAGCCTTTCCACTTCTGCCATTTTTTCTTTCTTTTCTTCTGAAAGCGCAGAACGACCAATTAAAGCTATTTTTGCATGAACCGTTTTGGACAGGTAACGGGCGAACTCCAGTCCAATTCCTCCGGCTCCTCCTAAGATGACATACACACCATCTTTTCGGAACGGATTTTCCTGAATTTCATCTGCAAAAACAGATGAAATACTTCGCTCATAACGCTTTTTGCCACGAATAACCGTTTCATTTCCCCGCGCATTCGGTGGCTCATGAAGCAGCATTTGAAATAGCGCTTCTGTCTTTTCGCCATACAAATCATTGGAATCAAAATCGACACAACTTACCTTCCAATACAAATATTCTTTTGCCATGGTCTTAACAAAACCGAGAATGCTTGCGGAATTTGGTATATTCGTTTCTTTTGGTGCCATTGCGGTAACCTGATTGGTCCAAACATAGAATTGCAGTGGTTTATTATCCAATTCCTTCCTTGTCAAACCTTTTACCAGACGAAACAGCGAAATAATTCCTTTTTCCTGACTCTCTTTTAAAGCATCCCTATTTTCAATGTCCAAAGTTTTTGGCAATAAACCACCCAGAAAATATACAATATCAAGTGTATTTATTTTTTCTAAACAGCCTTCGACCGCATTTTCATCCCATACATTAATTTGATAGCGGTTTTCCTCCAAATGTTTCTTCTCGAAGCCAAGTATCATAATGGTTACTTCATCATCCTTGTGATATTGCAGTAATCGATTTAAAATATCCTCATGATCCTTTGGGATCATAATTAATACGCTTCTTTTGGTCTTTTTATCCAATGGTTTTTCTAAATTCGATGGCAGTTCTACATTTTTCCAGCATTGTTGGTAAAAACATTGTGTGATATCAGTCGTATCTTCTTTGTTATTCTGCTTTTCTTCTTTTACTGATGGCACATGAATTGCCTTTTCACTATCTTTTTCTGCCCATATATGCTTTCGCTCAAATGGGTAGGTCGGCAGCGATACTCTCTTTCGCTTGCAATTTTGATGGAGTATACGAAAATCAACCTCAATTCCTGATACCCAAAGTGCTGCTAATTTGTTATATTCCTGATTTTGAATTAGCATATCTAAAATTTCCTGCCCTAAACTGCCGTCCATTAATAGGAAATCTTTCCCTCCTTCGTTTTTGTCTCCCTCATATACTCCTTCAATGGATTCGTCCCCATTTAGAACCTGATTCACCTTGTTCTTTAACTCAGAAAGACTGTTAACAACAAAGGCAACTCGCCTCGTCATACCTTCTCTACCTACCTGAAGTGTGTATGCCACATCGGATAAGGATATCTGGTTTTTGGCATCCTGATTCAAATACTCGTTCCACTCCTTTAGATACTCCTTCAGGCAATTTCTATTTCTTGCGGAAAGTACAATAATCTGTGGTTTACTATCGTTTGGTGTCAGTTCTTTCTCCTCTTTGTATTCTTCGAGTATCATATGTGCATTAACACCTCCAAATCCAAATGAGCTGATTCCTGCACGCCTTGGAAGTTCATTGCCGTACTCATCGATACGTGTGTTCCAGTCTTTTGTCTCCTTAACCAAATAAAAAGGTGTTTCTTCCAGTTTGATAAATGGATTTTGTTCTTTTAAGTTGACCAGCCCGGGAAGTTTTTTATATTTCATCGCGAGTAACACCTTCAAAACCCCTGCAATGCCGGCTGCTGTTTCCAAATGTCCGATATTCGTCTTTACTGAGCCAATTCCGCAATATTCTTTTTGATTGAACAAAATGTCATGCTTTTTGCTCAATTCTTTAAATGACTTGATTAAAGAATTAATTTCAATCGGGTCCCCGAGCTTTGTGCCTGTTCCGTGTGCCTCGATATAGCTTATGGTATCTGGTGCAATACCTGATTTTTCAATCACCTTTTTAATCAGGTCTGCTTGTGCACTTGGGTTTGGAGCAGTGAGTGAGGAAGCGTGTCCGCCATGATTAATTCCTGTTCCCTTAATCAGTCCATAAATATGGTCACCATCTTTTTTCGCCTTGCTCAATGGTTTTAAGAAAATTGCTCCTGCACCTTCGCCTCTGACATATCCATTTGCACTTTCATCAAAGGTTTTACATCTTCCGTCCACAGATAACATGCCGGCTTTCCCAAAGCTGATATGAAGAGTTGGGCTTGCAATTACATTGACACCTCCAACCAGTGCCATTTCACAGTCTCCATTGTAAATCGATTCCACACCACGATGAATGGCTACCAAAGAGGAAGAGCATGCGGTATCAATCGGTTCACTGGGTCCATGAATATTTAATAAAAACGAAATACGGTTTGCCAGAATACAATGGGAATTTCCTGTTGACGTAACGGCCTCAATTTCTCTGTCACTGATTACGTCACGGTAATCTGTCGTAGATACGCCTACAAACAAACCGGTTTGGGTTCCTGATAAATCGGAAGGTTTATATCCGGCATCCTCTATTGTTTTCCATATCACTTCCATGAATATTCTTTGCTGCGGGTCCATCAGTTGTGCTTCCATTGGTGAAATTCCAAAAAATAACGGGTCAAATTTATCAATTTCATTTAGAAAGCCGCCCCATTTTGGAATGTTTTCTGCTACTTCATCCATCTTCCATCGATTAGATGGAACCTCTGAAATTAAATCCTTGGAATTCTCCAGATTTCTCCAGAAAATCTCAAGATTCTCAGATTGAGGCATTACACCATTCATTCCTACTATGGCAATAGGTTCTCTCTCTGTCTGATTTACTTTGACCAAATCTTCAACGACGTTCCTTTCCGGTATACGAAATCTGCTGCTTTTGGCTATATTCGGTTTTTCTTCTTCCCTATGCTCTGGTATTTCTTCTGCCTTTGGTGAAAAGCTCTTTTCTTCTTTTACTTGGCTTCCCCTGTAATATGCAGATATTTCAGCCTGAAATTCCTCATTCAGATAGGATGCCAATAAAGAAATCGTTGAATACTCATATAAAGCACTTGGATTTAATTCTATTTGATAAAAATCATTCATTTTATTTGCAAAATCTACGAGAGTTAAGGAGTTAAATCCGTAATCTCCCAATTCCTTTTCTAAATAAATATCTTTTTTCTTCAGCCTTAAAATCTCACAAACCATATTGCTCAGTTGCTGTTGGATTTGTTCCTGATCATCTGCTAGTTCTACACTATTCTTATTTTCTGTCTTGCGCTCTGCCCCCTGATTCATTTTTAAAAATTTTCGAATCTTCTTTTGATCACCACAAAAAATAATCATCTGATTTAAATCTGATTTCAGGGAATCTTCAAATGCCTGTAGACCCATGGATGTTTTTAGCGCCTGAATTCCCATCGTATGAAACAGCTTCTCTGTTTCTTTATCAACCTGCATGCCGCCCTCTTTCCATAACGGCCAGTTCAGTGATAAGGATTTTCCTGAGCGTAACCCCTTTTGTCGCAATTGCTCACGGTTCAAAACAAAATAATCCATAAAGCTATTTGCATAAGCATAATCTGTCTGTCCCATATTTCCGGTAATTGCTGCTGTTGAAGAAAACGTCATAAAAAAATCTAATGCTTCGTTTTGTGTCAGCAAATCGAAATGAATCATTCCTGCAATCTTTGGAGTAATCACCTGTTTGATTTCTTCGATTGTCTTGTTTTTCAGAAAATTATCGTGAATCATTCCCGCGCAATGGATGACTCCATTTATTTTATGGAAGTGATCTTTTGCTGCTTCATATAATTTCTTTGCATCATTTAGGTTAGAACTATCTGCCTGTACAAACCGTACCTCTCCACCTAAGGCTTCTAGTTTTGAAATCATTCTTCTCTTTTCATCATTAAGTGAACCACGGCTTGACAAGCAAATTTTTGCATGATATTCTTTGGCAAGATATTTGGCAAATAGATAGCCAAGCTTACCAAATCCTCCGGTTATCACATAGCTGCCACCCCTTACAAGCTTCGTTGTTTGCATTTCAGCCTTACTTGCGTCAAACTCTTTGATTTGTTTGATATAACGTATTTCTTCTCTATATAAGACATCGAAATCATTCTCTCTACTGTCTGCAAATTCTCTTAAAATCCATTTGCTTTTTTCATATAAGGATACCGTATTTTCAAATTTTATGGACTTATAAATCCATTTGTTGTTTTCCAGATGAAGTGCTCTTGCAAAAGCACCAAAAGCAGCCTCAAACGGATGATAAGAATCATTCTTTCCATCATACACATAATTAAAATGAATTTTCCCAACACCCTGCTCCTCTAGCGCTTGTGTCAAATAGATAACCGGAAATAAGCTTCGATTTAGCTCATCCATTGTAAACGGCTCTGCCAATTCAAGGGGATCGTTCGCCCATGCATACACAATATGATCCGGTAATTTTCTGACTTGCAAAATTTTTTTCAACATACGAACATAATGTTCTTTCTGCTCCTTATTTATCTCAAATCTTGTTCCATCCCCGGATTCTGAATAATCAGAAGATGGTTTTACTATAATAGCCGTTTCTTGGCTCAATGTCTGAAGAGAATCAGATAGCTTTTCTTCTGTATCAAAAATCAATAGGCTTTGCTTGTAATCATCACTGTTTTCTGGGACTTCTTCTTTTTGCTCCCAAATTGTCTGGTAATACATCATTGGATTGTCCGTTTCATCGTTGTCTTGCAAATTTTTCCCTATTTCCCACAAAGAAAAATTCTTAATCTTAATCAGTACAGTTCCTGCTTCATCTAAAATAAACACATCAAAACATTCTGTTTCCTGTAAATTAATTTTCTTTTTTCCAATGTATCTGGCATAAGAATAACAGCATTGCGTTAATTCTCCCAGAATTTCAACCTCTCCTATATAAAATGGCAAACGTATTTTGTCTGACTTTACTCTCATACTTAGCATACCAATCACTGCTTCGAGTGCGCCGTCCATAAGAATCGGGTGAAGCTTAAATTGCTTCCAGGAAGCTTTTAAATGCTTTGGTAATTCTAACTTAGCCAGCACTTCATTCTCACTAAACTGTAATTCTTGAATAGACTGATAGCTTTGTAAAAGATTGAGTCCTGCCATGTGAAACATTTGATAGCATTCCTCTTTGGATACTTTTTCATGGCAACGCTCTTTTATTGGAGGAAGGGATATATTTTCTTTCTTAGCTTCACTTTCCTCCCATCCAAAGGTAATCTCTCCCTTTCCATGAAGAATTACATTTTTATCCTTATCCTGACTTACAACCTCATAGGAAACAACCGTTTCATCCTCTTTTTCCGGTATGAAATGAATTTCAACCTTCTTCGGGTCTTCTAAAACCTTAATTGCATTTAACCAGTAATTATTGGATAGTTTGATTACTTTTCGTTTTCTGTCTGCCAAGTCTCCGGCTATTCTAGCCATCTCAAGATAGGCCACAGCCGGTAGTACTTTGGTATCTCCCACCAAATGATCGTTCAGGAAAAATTCTTCTCCGGTAAAGGTTTTTTGAAAACATTGTTCCTGCAAAGTTGATATGTTTTCATCAAGCATCGGATGAAGAGCGCATCTTTTCCCAATGAAGCAAGACTCTTGCTTCGCCGACTCATCAATCCAATATTCCTCTTCTGCAAAAGGATAGACGGGCAAATGAAGAAGCTGATAGGACTTGTCTGTAAAAATTTTCTTACAGTCTGTCAAAAATCCCATTGTATAATACTTTGCCACCGATAAAAGTCCCTGTCTGTATTCTGGCTCATTGCTCTTTTCAGTGCTGCAAATCTTTGCAAAAAGAGCCTCTATTTGATCCTTTGTTTCCTCATCTGCACGTATATTTTTTCCATTTTCCTGCTGAAAAAAATACTCTTTGGTTGTTTTGTAATCCACTAGTTCTTTCAACTTATTCTGTAATTCTGATATACTTCTTGCAATCAATGCTCCTCGAACATGATAATGGCTTCTTCCGACATTCAGCGTATAGGCGATATCCTTCAGACAATATTTTGTTTTGTTCCCTTCTAACCATTGATGTAAATCTTCTATTTTTTTCTCATAACAATCTATGTCTTTGGCTGATATGGTGATTAAGTAGTATGGAAGTATACCTTTTGTCTGTATGTTTGTATTTTCTTTGTATTCTTCCACGACCACATGTGCATTGGTTCCACTAAATCCAAACGCACTGATGGCAGCCATTCTATTTTTTCCTTGAGCAAGATTCCAGCTCATCGGTTTGGCATTTACATAAAATGGTGTTGTTTCAAACAAAATATGCTCATTGGCTTTCTTAAAATGCAGCGTGGCAGGTATTGTCCCATGCTGCATGGCCAATAAAACTTTGATTAAACTGATGATTCCTGCCGCATTCGTCGTATGGCCAATATTGGTTTTTACAGATCCAAGGGCACAATATTGGTTTTTATCGGTGTAATCACGAAACGTATTGGTCAGCGCTTTGACTTCTATTGGATCTCCTAATTTGGTACCAGTTCCATGTGCTTCCACATAGCTGATTTCTTCTGGATTTATATTGGCTGCCTTATATACGGATGTTTCAAGCCGATACTGTGACTGAGCGCTGGGTGCTGTAATCCCATTTGTTTTACCATCTTGATTAATTCCTGAACCTTTTATGATGCCATAAATGGAATGTCCTTCTTTCTGTGCCTTTTTCAACGGCATAAGTAACGCTACGCCAACTCCCTCACTCATAATGGTTCCATCTGCTTCTTGGTCAAATGCGCTGCATTTCCCCTTGTGTGACAACATTTCTAATTTGCTCGTAGCAATATGTAAATCGGAGACGATGTTTAACCGAATTCCTCCCGCCAATGCCATACTGCTATCACCACTTTGTATGCTCTGACACGCTAAATGGAGGGCTACCAGTGAACTAGAGCATGCTGTATCCATTGTTACAGTTGGTCCGGTAAGATTTAAGAAGTAAGCGATTCTGGCAGCAAACATAGATGGCTCATTTCCTGTAAATGCCTCGCCACTTGTATCTTCTTGGTTCTTCATCAATAATTTCCAATAATCTCCCTGCGTTGCACCGACAAAGACCCCGCATTTTTCATTGGCTAGATTTCGATCACTAAAACCTGCATCTTCCAGTGCTTTCCATGCTTCTTCCATAAAAATTCTTTGCTGAGGGTCCATATAAACTGCTTCGAGTGGCGGAATATTGAAAAATATGGAATCAAACTTCTTAATATTTGATAAAAATCCTCCTACCTTACTATATGATTTGTGAGGTGCTCTTGAATCTGCACTGAAAATTTCATCCGCATCCCATCGGTCTTTGGGAACTTCAATTACACTGTCTTTTTCTTCTATCAAATTCATCCAGAAGTCCTCTACATTGTCTGCACCGGGAAAGCGGCCGGATATCCCTACAATTGCAATATCCTCTTTTGAATGGAATTCTTCTGCTATTGGTTTTTTTTGTTTTTTCTCAGTTATTGAAGAATCAAACGCCTGACTTTGTTTTAGGTCTGACAATTTTACTTTAGGTTGGTAAGCTGACTGGTCATATCCTGATTCTAACTGTTTTTGAATATCCGTCGGATTTTGAAGCAAAACCGTCCCATTGTTGGTTCTCCTTGATCCTACTTTTTCGCTTTGAACTACATTTTCTCTTGGAACTAATGTTTGATTCGTATTTATTTTTCTTTCCAGAACTACTTTTTCAATCGGTTCTTTTTCCTTTTTCAATTGAAGTGATTCAAACTGAGATACAAAATCTGGTTCCATCTCCTTTAATGTAGTTTCTTTCTGTGTCAATTTCTCTGAAATCATTTTGGTTAACGAAGAGATTGCTGAATAATCATAAAGCACTACGGCATCTAAACTTAAGCCAAATTTAGCATTCATATCTCGGATAATTTCAATCCCATTAATCGAATCGATTCCTAAATCTTTAAAACTCATATCATAATCCAATTCCTCTTCTGACAGATGAAGATTATCCGATACAATTTTTACTATTGCTGAAACAATCGTAAGGTCCGATTCTTTTTTTTCCTTGCTTACTGCTTTTGCGTTTGGCATTTCTTTCGATTTCGTTACTTTCTTTGATTCTGTTATTTCCTTTGATTCTGTTATTTCCTTTGATTCTGTTATTTCCTTTGGTTCTGGCATTCCCGTATGAATAAAATCGGAATGTTTGCTTCGTTGTTCCAGCACATATTCACTAAGCTTTGTCACGGTTTCATAGTCATACAAAACAACTGCATCCAGATTGAGCGCGTACTTTTGATTGATGTCACGAATCATTTCAATTCCATTAATGGAATCTACTCCTAAATCCTTAAAGTTTTCATCATAGGAAAGTTCCCCCTCCAAAAGATGAAGATTATCCGATACAATTGCTGCAATCTCTGTTAATATCACATCGATTGAACTATTTTTCTTCTCAGTCGGCTCCTTTGAAACAGGAGCTTTCTTCTCGAACAAATCTATCAACAATTGTTTTGCCTCTTCCTTCGTTATTTCTTTTTTGGATAACCTAGTATATATCTCTAACTCTAACCTATTATTGTCTGACATTTCGTAAGCCTCCTCAAAATTTAATGTTGTTCAAACAAAACTGCTTCGCCTCATCCGGTGACATATTTCCTGACTCTAATGCATCTAGCATTTCGTTTAAAGGTTGTGGTTCTTCATTTACTGTCTTGGAAACACTGTTTTGGTTTTCACCAAATTCGTGTCCGTCCAAATAATAATGCCTGATTCGTTCTTTCACTTCCTGCGTGGTAAAGGTTTTATCATGCATAATATCTTCCCGCTCAATGTATTTAGGTAATTGCTCTAACATTCTTCCCGCCAGTTCTTTCTTTAAGGTAGTTAAGGAAAGCTTTGACTTTTCAGATAAAAGCTTTGCTATTCTCATAGCCTCCATTAACACTTCTTCTCTTTTTTTTACGATTACAGGTGCTCCACGCTTTGCAAGTTCTTCCCCCGTAAACGATTTCGCAGTAAACATCATTTCTGTTGCAAGAGTCTCACCAAATCTTTTTTCTAATATGTAAGTTGCTCCCATACCGGGAGTAAAACCATATTTCATAAATACAGCGGTATAAATTCCCTCATTTGACATCACCACCATATCGCTATACAGTCCAAACAACAAGCCGCCGCCCGATGCATGTCCCTGAATGGCAGCGATTACAGGAATCGGACACTCAAGTAATCCTCGATATAAAAACGGTGCATCTGTAAAACGTCTCTCTTTATTAGAAATTTCCAATAACTGTTCCTGGGTTCCACCCATACTGAAAATATTCTCATATCCAGTTAAAATAATGGCCTTAATAGTTTGGTTTTGTGAAACCTCTTGAAATTTTGCCATAAGACCAATAACTAAATCCTCATGAAACATATTACGGTGTTTTTTATCCTGCATGGATATAATTGCGATGGAATCTTCAACGATTTGAACTAAAACCTCATCTCCATGATAATTTTTAATCGCATCCTCATAGCCAGCCGTTAAGTAATTGTTTGTTTGATCCAATAACGGTTTTTGCTCTTTCCTTACTAATGGTTCCTCTTTCGTTTCACTCTTTTTCTCATAACTGTCATACCAGTAACGTTTTCGTTCAAATGGATAACCCGGCAATGAGATTCGTCTTGGCTTTTGCTTGAAATACAATTGATTCCAATCTATTTTTGAGCCTGAAACCCAAAGCTTTGCCAATTGTTTCATATCCTTATTTTGTAAACACTGCTCAATCTGCTGCTCACCGCTTTCCTGATTATCTTCTATCTGATTGATGCTCTTTTTGCCGAAATAAGTAAATTCATTTGCCTTATCTTCCAAATAGTACTTGAGCGCTTGTTCTAATTCCTCCCATGTTGTAACAACAAAGGCTGCTCTTTCTTCTTTTTCTTCCCTGCCAACCTGCAAGGTATAAGCAATTTGTTCTAATTTGAAAGCAGTGTAGCTCTTTTTGTTTTGCTCATCACCAATCTGACCTCGATTCATTTCCTCACTAGATTCGCTACAGATAAATTCTGCCATTTCATTGATTGAAAAATGTTCCAGTAAGTTTTCTACAGATAAACCAATCTTCCATTCTTCATTTATTTTCTCAGCTAGATTTGACCATTCAACAAGACTAAAATTCATTTCATCTAATGAACTTTCTGTATCAAGTTCCGTGATAGAAATATGTTTTAAAAATGCTACGGATTCGATTAAAAATGCTCTGACTTTCTCTATTCTGTCTGCTGGTTTAATTGTCTGATTCCATCCAATCGTCCTATTTTTATCAAGATACTCTAACAGTCTTTTCGCACATTCCTTTAATTTGTTCTGATTTCTTGCCGATAATAAAATGACCTGCTGACTGTTATTTAATATCTCTTTTTCCTTATTTTTTTCGCTGTATTCCTTAACTATCATATGTGCATTCGAGCCTCCCGCACCAAACGCACTGATGGCAGCAATTCTAGGAAATTCAACTGTTTTTCCCTGTCTTGTTACGATCGGCTGTTTCCAGTCAGACAGTGATTTTTGTACATAAAACGGTGTACTTTTAAAGGAAATGTTTTGATTCAACACTTCACAATGAATGGAGGGAACCAGTTGCTTATGCTGCATTTGTAAAATTATTTTCGTGATTGCTGCAATCCCAGCTGCTGATTCCAAATGCCCGATATTTGATTTTACCGAACCGATTGCACAATACTGTTTGTCTTTGGTAAATTGCGTGTATGCTTTGGTCAATCCTGTAATTTCAATCGGGTCGCCCAAAGAGGTTCCTGTTCCATGTGCCTCTATGTAACTGATTGCTCTTGGAGTAATGTCCGCCTTCTTTAGAGCCTTTATAATCAAATCCGCCTGTTTATTTGGATTTGGTACGGTATAGCCGTTTGTTCTTCCACCATGGTTAATTGTACTGGCTTTTATCACCGCATAAATATGATCGTGATCTGCTTCTGCCTGTTTGAGCGATTTTAAAATAACGGCTCCTACGCCTTCCCCAGGAACATAACCGTCTCCACCTTCTCCAAAACTATGGCAGCGTCCGTCACTGGATGCAAAATTATTTTCACATAAATAAAGATATTTACTTGGATGAATGGATAAATTTACACCCCCCGCAACTGCCATGTCACATTCCCCATCCCGGATGCTCTGACACGCCAGATGAACCGATGTCAATGAAGACGAACACATGGTATCAACTGCAATACTTGGGCCTGTAAGATGAAAGGTATAAGAAACACGATTTGCAATGGAGGAAAACGAAGAACTTAATGCCATTGCATTTCCTCTTTCTAATTCCTGACTGGCAAACAGCTCATAATGTCCATACATAACCCCCACATAGACACCAACTTCATGGTGACTTAACTCATCAAAATTATAGCCGGCATCTTCTAGCGCATGAAATGCAGTTTCTAAAAACAATCTCTCCTGTGGATCCATTTGTTCTGCATTCTTTGGTGTAATACCAAAAAACATCGGATCAAACTTATCATAGTTCTTGAGAAAACCTCCCCATTTTGCATATATGTTTCCTTTTTCATCTTTTTTTTCTGATTCATACTTGTGATAATCCCAACGTTTCAATGGAATTTCAGTAATGCAATCTTTTCCTGCTTTCAGGTTTTCCCAATATTCTTCCAAATTCTCTGCTTCCGGATAGCTTCCACTGATGCCGATAATGGCAATATCCGTATCTGTTCGATTTTGGCTAACCACATATTCTTTTCGTTCCTCTTTTTTAGAATCTTCCTTTTTTGTTATAAATCTGTTGTTTTCCTTTGTTCGTTTCTTTTGTTCCAAAAGATCTGTTGTTTCTGCTTTTTCACCCGTGGCAACGAGTTCTTTTTGAATTATATCTGCATAATTCTCAACAAAAAAATCAGATAGCTCATTGATATTTAAATATTCAAAGAATAGTGTTTTGGACAATTCTTTGAACTTTTTTTCCATTTCATTTGTCATCCGCACAATCGACATAGAATCGATTCCATATTGTTCCCACGGTTCACTCAATTTAATTTTGGCAATTGGAATTCCTAACTGATTTGAAAGAATCTGTTTTAAATATTCTTCCATCTGCCTTTTTAATTGACTTTTTGATTCTAAAGGAATCGGATTTTTATTTGGAATGTTATCTCTTCTTTCTTCCTGCATCATAGATTGAATCACTTCTTTCTTTTCTGAATTTATTCGAACCACAATAATTTGTGAGTAATCGTGTTGCAACGCATTGTTAACAACCAAAATTCCATATTGGTTATCTATTGTCTCTAGCCCGGTCATTTCTCTCAACTGTTCCTTTATCTGCGAATCAATGTTCATTCCGCCGTTTTCCCATAATGGCCAGTTGATTGAAATGATCCGGGTACATTTTAATTCACTTTTTAAATAGAAAGACATATGATCTAAATATGCATTGGCATAAGAATAATCAATTTGTCCAACGTTTCCTGCTACCGATGCCAGTCCTGAAAAAAGTATGATAAAGTCAAGTGGCTTATTTATGAATTGTTTCATTAAATAGGTCGTTCCATAAATTTTTGGTCCAAATACCTTTTCTACCTCAGCTTTTTCCTTAAACAACAACAAGGAATCTTGAATCATACCGGCGCAATGAAGGATTCCGTCAATCTTTTTAAAATATCCATATGCCGCTCTCAGTAAGTACGCTGCCTCCTCCTCTACACTAAGATTGGCCTGAATATATTTAACATTTGCACCCATTTGGACTAATTCATCTATTTGTTTTTGCTTTCTGTCATTTAAAACGGAGCTTCCTGACAAAATCAAATTAGCTTGATATTCGGATGCCAGATATCTTGCAAAAATCATTCCAATTCCGCCCGTTCCACCTGTAATCAGATACGTTTTGTTTTTCTGAAATCTGACTGGATTTGTGCTTGGCTTTTGAAGGTCTACATCACGGATGCACGGAACAAATCTTGATTTTCCCTGAAAGAATACCTGTGTATCCTCCTTTGGATTATTCAGTTCTTGTAATATGAAATCAGCAATTTTATTTTCCTCCAAAGCAAAATCTTCCTGAATTTTTACAATTTCATACGAATAATTTGGTTGTTCTAAATGTATTGTTTTGCAAAATCCGCTAACCGCCTCATGTAGCGGTTCTATCTCTTCTGCCACAAAAACGTACAATAACTTTATTTTGTATGAAATCTTTTGTTTTATCATTGCCTGACTCAGGTATAAAAGAGAATAAAATCCTTCTTCCAATTGATTTTTTATCGCCATTTGATCCATCTGAAATCTTTTCTTGGTCCACCTGTATATGATTTGATTCATCTGTACATGACAGGCTTTTAGTTCCTCAATCAGTTGAATAAAATCACCTTTCTCCCCCGGTGCAACTTCAAAAGTGGTTTCGTCAAGTTTCCTGTAATGATCCGATTGTTTTATCAGGATAATATGACTGGGATTCCCCTTATACTGATCCATTAAGCAATTACGAAATTCGTCCTTCGTGTCAAATAAAATGATATACTCTGATTTTTCGGTTTCTTTTATGGGAACCGTGTCTCTTTCTTCCCACTCTACACTATATGTTTTTTCTAAAATTACCCCATCTTTTTCTACATCAGGTTCCTTATCATTCATATTATCCCTCCGTTATTGACTTAGTCTTCCCATGCCGACAAACTCTCTGCTTCCGGTATCTGTGAGGTATCATTGATTATTTCATATGTATCATTGATTATTTCATATGTATCATCTGCTCTATCATACGTTTCATCTGTTTTCTGCACGACACGTTTTTGCGAATATTCTCGAATCACATATTTTTTTACATATGCAAGTACTTCGCCATCCATATTAGTTACGGTAACATGAAACATAAATCCGTTTGTCCTTTGAGCCTGTTTGGATGCAAATGTTACGTAAACGATACATTCCTTTGTTAATGGTTTCACCAAGTCAATCTCCTCAATTAAAAAAGGTAGGTAGATGGATGAAGAACGATTCTTATCGTTTCTCACCAGTCCAATCGCTGCTTGTAATGCACCATCCATAATCGATGGATGAATTTGTAATGTTTCAAACTCCTCAGACAAACCTTGAGGAAGCTTCAAATAGGCCAATACCTCTGTTTCATTGCTATACATCGTATGAATCGCCTGAAAATTCTTATCATAATGAAATCCCATTGACTCAAACATTTCATAACAGTCTTCTCCCGTAAAATGGGCATTGCACCGTTTTCTTATTTCCAAGGTATCCAGAGTAAATGTATGCTCCTTGGTCTTGTCATTCTCATATAACAGAATTCCCTTTGCATGTGCTTTTCTTTCCTCTGCATCTTCTGTGTAAATAGTAAATGCTACCTCGTCCTCGTCCTTTGGTTCTAAGCTGATGTTTACCTCTTTCGTATCTTCTATCGTAATCGGACTTCCCCAAATCACATCTTTTAATGCTTTTACATTCTCTTCTGCTGCCAGCGTTCCTGCTGCGCGAGCCATTTCCAGATAAACAACACCCGGCATAACTTTTTCGTTTTCAATCTGATGCCCTTGTATATAAAATTCATTTTTAGAAAAATAAGTTGTATATTTTTGCTCTTTCAAGGTTGCTGTATTCGCTCCAACCAACGGATGAAGCCGGGTTGGTTTAGAAGATGTTTTATCTTGCTGTTTCTTGTAATTTTGAATCCAATAGCTATCTTTGGAAAACGGATAGGCAGGCAGGGAAATCTTTTTATAATCATTGGTATTGTAAATACCCATCCAGTCAAATAAATATCCTTTTACATAGAGCTTTGCAACATCCACTAAGGATTCATAATACTCAATCTGTGTGTATCGCCCTTGTGCCATGCCATCGATAAGCGCCTGCCCATATTGTTTTGTCTTTACATCTGCACGAAACGTGTTACTTATAAAATCTCCGGTCATCAGGCGTTCATCTGCTTCCTTATTGATTGCCTTTTCAAGCTTGACAAAAAGCTCCTGTAAAGAATTAACAATCAACGCCATGCGGTAACTGAAATGACATCTTCCTGTCATTAATGTATTTGCAATGTCGCCTAGTGAATGGGTTTTACTTTCCTTAGGAAGCCATTTCTGTAAATCCAATGCTTTTTTATCTAACTGTTCCTTGGTCTTGGCAGACAATGCAATCAGATAATACGGTTCTTCTTTTGTGATTGTTTGTTTCATCTCGTCATACTCTTTCACAACAACATGACAGTTCGTTCCACTAATGCCAAATGCACTTATGGCAGCCATTCTAGGTGCCCCTTCTGTAGGAATCCAGTCCTTATATTCGGTATTTACATAAACCGGACTGTCCTTAAATGGAATCAGTTCATTTTCGGTTTGGAAATGAATCGAAGGAACCAGTTTTTTATATTTCATGCACAATAAAACTTTTGCCAGACTCGCCGAACCCGCTGCCTGCAATGCGTGACCTATATTGGATTTCACAGAACCAATTGCACAAAATTGCTTCTTGTCGGTAAACTTAGAAAACGATTCTCTAAGTGCTTCAATTTCAATGGGATCTCCTAATCTTGTTCCTGTTCCATGTGCTTCAATGTAACTGATATGCGCAGGATTTATCTTATATTTTTCATAAACTTCGCACTCAAGAGCTGCCTGTGATGGTGCACTTGGTGCTGTAATTCCATTGCTCTTTCCGTCCTGATTAATACCTGTTCCGACAATCACCCCATAGATATGATCCCCATCTTTTTTGGCTTTCTCTAGCGGTTTTAGCACAAAAGCTCCACAGCCCTCGGCCGGTATAAAACCATCTGCTTCATTATCAAATGGCTTCATTTCATTTGTATAAGAAAACATTCCGGTGCTGCTTCCAAGAATATGAAACATTGGTGTCGCTAATACATTGACTCCTCCTGCAATGGCAATTTCTGATGTCTTGTTTATAATGCTTTCACATGCAAGGTGAAGCGCTACAAGGGCAGAGGAACAAGCGGTACTTACTACAATACTTGGTCCACGTAAATTTAAAAAATATGAAATTCTGGCGGACAAAATCGGAATGGTAATGCCATTAAATATATAGTTACTCTGATCTGCTCCACTTTCCTCAATAAGCCGTTCATAGTAGTCCTCCATACATCCTACAAAAACACCGCATTTTCTTTCATCCAAATATTTATCGTTATATCCTGCATCTTCTAACGCATTCCATGCAGCTTCCAAAAACAGCCGTTGCTGAGGGTCCATAAATTCTGCTTCTTTCGGAGATATATTGAAAAACAAAGGATCAAATTCCTTCATACCTCGCACCATACCGGAACGATTGATGTAACTCTTATTCGCTACATCTTTATCTGGGTCAAAATAATCTTTTTCATTGAAGCGGTCAATGGTTGTGACTGAATCTACTCCATGAGTCAGATTATCCCAGTACTCTTCTAACGTATCCGCACCCGGAAATACTCCTGACATACCAACAATTGCAATATCCATAGAACCATTTTGTAACTCGTTTCCTATGACAGACTTTGTCTCTCTTGTAGTGATACTAATATTGTCATTCATACCTGAATTTGTTACTTGCTCCGTATTCAGAAATCCGACTGACTCATACTGCCTATTTGGCTCACCCTGCTTATCCACCTTATCCTGCACATCTGCCGCAGCCTGCATAGCTGCATCAACCTGCTCAACCGTTTTGACCTGCTCATCTGCATTGACTAGTTCATCCGCATTGACCTGTTCAACTGCTTTGACCTGCTCATCTGCATTGACCTGCTCATCTGCATTGACTTGTTCCTCCTGCTTTCTCATAAATTGCAGCATTTTCTCTTGAAAGCTACTCAATATATAATCCCGTAATTTAGAAGTATTTGGATAATTAAACAGTGCAGTAGAATTTATTTCTATCTTTAACTTATCATGAATCATATTCGTTACCTGACCAGATAAAATTGAATCCATTCCGTATTCTGTATAAGGCATTTCAATATCTAATTCATTTTTATCAACCTGCAATACAAACGATAAACTATCTAAAATGGCTTCTTCTACTGCAAATGCAATCTCTTCTTCTTTAAACGAATCTTTTATTATATGTTCCTTTGCCGAACGTACTTCTTTTACTTTTGGCTGCTCTGTTTTTTTAGACTGCTTGGTTATAACTGTCCGATTTGGCTCCCCACTTAAGCTTATTTCTCCATTGCTTTCTGCAACAATAATACTTTGCATCAGGCTGATTTGAGAATCCTTTTTCTGACCAAATGTTTTTACATTTTGGTATCCCTCTTTTGTAAGTGCTTCTGCCCATAACTGATTGCTAAGGATTGGCGAATTGCTTATCCTGTTGCTCTCATCTTCATAAAGCCACCAGCCATCTAACAGACCAAATGTTAAAGTAAGGAAATCTTCAAGCGTTGTAATTTCATTCATGACAATCCAACCGTTCTTACGTAACAATACTTTGGTATTTTGAATTGTATTTCTAATATTTCGTGTTGCATGCAATACATTGGTAGCAATCACTATGTCATATGTTTTGCTTTCATAAGATTGCGCAACCGGATCCTTTTCTACATTAAAAAGTCTATAATTAACATATGGATTTTCTGCACCATACATTGATTTTCCATATTTCATAAATGCTTCTGAAATATCTGTATAATCATATGTAACAATGTCTTTGTATTGTTTTAAATCTCGAAATACAACACTGCTTGTTCCACCGGTTCCTGCTCCAATTTCCAAAATCTTAATTTTTTCATTTTCTTTCAAATCCTCTTTACGTCTGTTAACGTAAGAAACGATTGTCCAAGCTACCACTTCGTTCATGTAATCGGATAATTGATTCTCTTTATATATTTTTTCAACCAGCTTCATAGAAGAATTCGGGAATATAATTTCCGTAGCCAGTCTTACCCCTCTAAAGATATCCCAGCTATAGGACATGCAGGTCCATAAAAATTCCACATGAGGTGTAATAGACGGATATTTCTGAATCATCCAATTCTTTTTCTTTGCAAGGTTTCTTAATTGTTCTTTCGTTTCCTGGCTTTCTACTATTTCATTACTGATGTACTGACTCTTCGTAATCTTTTGTATAAAACCGGCATTCTCCAAAATAGTAAGCATCGCTCCAAATAAACGATCATATTTTTGCAGTATCGCTAAGGATGTGAATAATTCCTGCTTTTCGCAGCGTTCCTTTGCTTTAAGAAATCTACCTGCTGTTTGAAATACATTTAAGGTCACTAATTGCGTAAATTTTCTTAACTGCAAAAAAGCATCCTCTAGATGATTGAAGCTGATCGTGTCCAATGCTGGCATTTTTTCATACGAAAGTGCATGTTCTATGAAGCTTTCCTGTTCATCACTTATCTCTAATCGATTACTGCTAAAATCTGCACCCATTTTTTCCATTGTACTTTCGTCTGCCTTAATCGTCAGAACCTGTACCCCATTATAATTTAAGATGCTTTCAATTGCTTTCATACCATCTGCTGTCTTGAGACTGTAAATGCCCATTGCCTTTAATCGATTATTATATTCTTCACTTGCCACAACACCGACTTCACCCCAGTATCCCCAGTTAATTAAGCTGACACGATAGCCTGCATTTTCTTCTTCATATAAAGCAAAGGCATCTTTAAACGTGCATCCGGCAGCATAATTGCTTTGTCCTGCATTCCCGGCAAAACTTTGAACCGAAGAAAAATACAATTTAAAGTCTAGTGGCTCATCTTTGAATACTTGATACAATACAATACTGCCTCTCATTTTCGGGTCCAATACCTTTGAAAATGTTTCTTCCTCCATATTTAATATTGCCTGATCTTTCAGTACAATGGCGGAATGAATGACACCATTTACTTTACCAAAAGCCTTTTTTGCTTTTTTAACCGCTTGTAACATGCTCTGCTCATCTGTTGCATCTGCACTAATATAGAGAACTTCTGAACCAGACTGTTGAATTTCGTTTATCTTACTCTTTGGAATATCTGCTGCGTCTCTTCTGCCGACCAGTACAAATTTGCAATGGATTTGTTTTGCAAGGTAGAGGCATAGCTCTAAGCCAATGCCACCTGCTCCGCCTAAAATGAAATAAACGCCACCCTCTTTAAACTGTGTTTTCTCTTGTACCGGCATATCCAGCTTATATAATTTTTGAACATAGCGAACTCCTTTACGGATTGCTGTTGTTCCAAGGCTTAGAGAAGTAGTTTCAATCTGAATCATTTTTGCCAGTCGTTGTAAGTCTTGTACTTTCTCACTTCCTGTAAAGTCAACATCGATTCCTGTTACATGACAGCCTCGAAATTCCTTTTCAATTGATTTTCCCAACCCGAAAAGCCCTGCTGCAAAAGGCCTCAATTGATCTGCTTCTTCTACCTTATATACATGATTGGTAACTATCTTTAATTTTGTATTGTTTCGTATATGACCACATTTCGCATAAGCCTTTATCAAACGAAACAGCCCGATTACACTTTGCTCTTTAAACGCATCGAGATAAGTCAAATCCATGGAATCTTTTTGTCTTGTCTCGATGCCGCCTAAGTAATACACCACATCAATCGAATCGATTTCTTCCATTGGATTTTGGTAGGCATCTTTCGCTGCCCTGTCTATTTCATAACAATCATCTGCTGTTTTTTGTTCTATGTTAACTTGCTTAACCTTTATCACCCTATCACCGGAATGCGCCAGTGCAATCGCCTGACTCAGTCTTTCTGCTTCCACGGGATAAATGATTATAACATTACGGCCTTGTTTTTCTTCTATCTTTGCTAGTGCCGTATCCTTAACTTGTTTCCATTTTGGTACATAAAAATAATCTGCTCTTGCTTGCTCTATCACATCGATGGCCTGCTCGCTTATCCTATCCATCTGCTTTATCTGCGTGATTTTTGGAAAATATTTTTCCGTGGCAAAGGAATATCCGGGCAGCGAAATCCGGTAAGGTTGATATTCTGCCTCATCCTGATAAAGAAGTTCCCAGTCAATATCAATCCCTGAAACCCACAACAAAGCGATTTTATCAAATTCTTTTTCTCGCATTAGTGTCTTTAAAAACACAGTACTTGCCTGTCCTTCAAAAACTTTCTTGAATACTGCTGTTTTCACATTATTATAATAAACACCTGAAATATATTCTTCGTCATTAACAAACAGCTTTAATTTACTGCTTAGCTCTTCCAAATCAGAAGCTACGACTGAAAGCCTTTCTGTCATTGCTTCTCTTCCTATCTGTAACGTATAGGCCATATTGGAAAACAATGCTCCTCCTGCTTGATCACTGATTGCTTGATCAACGTATTGAATCAGCCTTTGAACATTTTCTTTTAATCTTTTCTGATTCTTGCCATTTATTACAAATAACTGTTTTGAGTATGGAATATCTTCCTGGACTTCTTCTTTTGATGGTTGTACATATTCCTCTACAATAATATGCGCATTAGAACCTCCGGCTCCAAACGAAGAAATTCCTGCCATACGAGGATACTCCTTTTCCTCTCCATCTAAATTTAGTACCGGTCGGTTCCAGTCTTCTAATTCTCTTTGAACCACAAATGGCGTATCCTCAAAATCGATATTGGGATTTAGAACTTGTGAATGAATCGACGGCACAAGTTTTTGATGTTTCATTTGTAACAACACTTTTGTCAAAGAGGCTATACCGGATGCACTTTCCAAATGTCCTATATTGGATTTTACAGAACCGATTTTGCAAAAATGGGAATCCTTTGTATACTCTCTGAACGTCTTATTTAATCCGGTCATTTCGATTGGATCTCCTAATGAGGTTCCGGTTCCATGTGCCTCTATATAACTTACCAAGCGCGGATTCAGATTGGCTTCACCATAAGCACGTTTTATGACCTGTGCTTGTGCATTCGGATTTGGAACTGTAAAGCCGTTTGTTTTTCCGCCATGATTAATGCAAGTGCCCTTCAAAATACCATAAATCATGTCTCCATCTTCAATCGCCTTTTCCAATGGTTTTAAAAGAACGGCTCCAACTCCTTCTCCCGGTACATAACCATCTCCGTTTTCTCCAAAGCTTTCACACTTGCCTTTGCTTGACATAAATTTATTTTTACCAAGCAGCAAATATTTATTGGGATGAATGGATACATTTACGCCACCTGCGATGGCCATTTCACATTCAAAACGTAATAAGCTTTGATACGCCAGATGAATGGCTGTCAAAGATGAGGAACACATGGTATCCACTGCCATGCATGGACCGTGAAAATCAAAATAGTAGGAAACACGATTTGCAATGGACGAAGGATTGCCATAAACCGATATCATATTTCCCCGTGCCTGTTCTTGTGCCGCATACAATTGGTATTCTTCATACATCACTCCAACAAATACACCGATATTACCCTCCAAGCCATAATTCTTATATTTTCTGCATGCCTCTTTGGTATAACCGGCATCCTCTAATGTCTGATATACGCACTCTAGAAACAGACGCTCTTGTGGATCCATCTGCACCGCTTCTCTTGGGGATATTTGAAAGAAAAGAGGGTCAAAATTGTAAACTCCATCCAGAAAACCGCCCCATTTTGAACAAGTTTTTCCTTCTTTGTTTTTATCCGGATCAAAATACTGACTGTAGTCCCAGCGTTCTTTTGGAATTTTTGTAACGCAATCCATTCCGGCTTTTAGATTTTCCCAAAACTGATCTAAATCATTTGCTTTTGGATATTTTCCTGCTAAACCGATGATAGCAATATCCATCGGTTTATTGAAATCGGACGTCTTAGAACGCTGTCTATCCTCATGACTGATTACTTTCTTTACAGAAACTTCTGGTTCTTTGGTTGTCTTTGCTGCTTTCTTTGTTTCTTTTTCACTAAAATCCACTCCCAGAAGTTCACCTAGCTTGTTGGAATGCTTTTCGATAAAATAGTTTGTTAACTCACCAATGGTTTGGTATTCAAAAAACAGTGTTTTTGGCAATGAACCAAATACTTTCTCCAGACTCTGCGTCAAATTCAGAACCATAACAGAATCAATTCCATATCGTTCCATCGGTGCATCTTCCTCTATTTTATATGCTGCAAGTTTGATTTTGGATGATAATGTTTCTTTAAAATAGGCGAGTGCAGCATCATAATCAATAATCTTTTTTTCAGAGAATTCAGTTTTTTCGCATTCTAAGTCCTTGGTATCGTCAGAAGCTGCTTTCATGCGTCTTAACTCATTGATTCTTTGCATTAGTGCAGTTGACGTTATTTTTTTATCTTTAATTTCTTCATAAAGTTCTTTTACCTGTCTATCCATTCTCTAATATCCCCTTTATCATTTTAGTCAAGCGGATGTTTGCAATCCGCTTCGCTACATAGCTCTATCCTTATTGCCACTTCGTGGTATTTTTGTAAAAGCTTAGACTCCTGCTAAAACAAGCAAGTCCATACACCCTTTTAAGAAACAGGTAACTTTCTTGATAAGATTAAATTACTGAATTGCTTCTCAGATATTTTTCCCTCTACAATTTCCTTGCAAAGCTGTGCAAAAAATTGCTGCTCTGAAAATGTTTCCTTTCTTTTGGACTCTTCTTGAGCTTCCTGTTTTCTATTTCCCAATCTATATTTTTTGAACTTCTTTTTATTTCCTGCAAATACAATTACTTGCGGCTGTTCTAAAGAAAATGCGTTGTAAAATGCGTTGATACCATCTTCTGTATCCATTTCCGTTAAGCCTGTATGATACGAAAATACCTCCATTTGCTGATTGTTCATGCGCATTCCCCCACTTTTCCAGAGTGGCCAGTTAATTGATACGGTATTACCATTTCGTTTACCACGCTCTTTTAGACGATTGCGATAACCAGAAAAAGCATCCATATATGCATTTGCCGTGGCATAATCTGCCTGCCCGGCATTTCCTATCACTGCGACTAATGAAGAAAATAATACAAAAAAGTCAAGTTTTACGCTGCTTGTTGCTTCATCTAAATAAATCATTCCATCCAATTTAGATTTTATAACCTGTGTAACTTCTTGTTTGGACTTTCTTAATAGGTATTGATCCCGGTTAATCCCCGCAAAATGTAAAATGCCATTTAGCTTTCCATGTTGTTCCAGCACCTCTTGAATCAGGTTATTTACTTCCTCTGATTTACTTACATCCACCTGCTTAAAATGTACCTCTGCTCCCCAATTTTGGATGTCTTTTAATTTACGTTTTTTCTCATCACCAAGCTCACTTCGTCCGGCTAGGATAATCACCGGATGAGCCGCTTTCTTTGCAATTTCTTTTGCAAACAAGAAACCTAATTCTCCTGTACCGCCAGTCAATAGATAAACACCATCCTCACGCCAACAATCCCAGTCTGTTCTATCCACATTGGATACTTCCTTTAATTGTTTGACAAATCGTTTGTTATCCGCGTATAAAATTTCTTGATCCTCTATGCACAATCGGTTTTCCAGTATTTTTTGTCTGACCTCAAAGAGAGATTCGTCACTGTCAACCAAAATCACCTGCCCATGAAAATCCGGATTTTCCTGCTCTGCGGTTTTCAACAATCCAAAAAGTCCGTTGTTAATCTGTGCAATCCCCTCATTCCTTATAAAAATTTGCATCAGTACTTCTGCCTCGTTCTTTGATGTCATCCTATCTTTTACCTGTTCAAATACCTGGAGTACATAATCATGTATCCTCTTTGTTACCATGACTTCTTTTGATGTAACGATGAAACATTCTGTCTCACCTATGTCATATTTCAATTCTTCTTTCAGGTTTTCAGCGGTAAAACCTTGCTCCTCTAAAAAAAGCACGCAATGTCTGCCTGAAAATGCCACCCTGTTTAAATCAGGCTTTTTTTCTACCCACTCTGGTACAAAGAGCACGTTCTCTGCTTCTTCTATGACAGACGTTTTGTCTGTTTCATATTTCTTAAGCGTAAGTCCCTTTAGAGAAGCGCAAATCGTTTCATTTTTGTTATACAAATCGATATCATACTTTTTAATCTTGGAACCTGTTTTTACATTGCCGCCAGTATGTATGGATACCCACGCAAAGTCTGGGGCTTCCTCATATACAGTAAGCTCTTCCAAAGCAAAAGGGATGAATACTTCTGCCTTTTTTTCTGTCAGCATCAGCCCATATATGGACTGTATTGCTGAATCCAGTAAGCTTGGATGAAGAAAATAGTGATCCTTTGTAGACTCAATGATTTTTGGTAAAGCAAGCTTTGCAAGGATTGTTTCCTCGCCAACATATAACATCTCAATTCCCTGCTGTGCCTCACCATATTGGAATCCAATGCTTTCTAGCTCATCATATATTTGTTTTTTAGAAAAGGTTTTCTGATTGCATTGTTCTTTTACATAATCCAGTTCTAATTTGGTATGTATTGCATTCTCCTGTAATAGTACCCTGCCCTCATTATAAATTTTACGCTGATCCGCCTTATCACATATTACATAGGTTACGCTACCATCCTCTTCTAACGCTAACTTTGTCTGGACGGTAACCAAATCCTGCTTTACTACAATGGGCATTGCCCATGCAACATGATTTAAGGAAATGAGCCGCTGTTCTTTTTTACTGAGCTCTAGCATCTCTTTTACTGCTGTATATGCCATTTCCAAGTATGCAGCTCCCGGTAATATTCTTTTTCCATTGATTACGTGAGCACTTAAGAAAAATTCCTCTCCTGTAAACGTGCTGCTATATTTTATTTCCCGTAAATTTGATTCATTTTTTTGTATCAGCGGATGAATATTTAGGTTACTTGGTCTAGATGGCAGCGAATTATTACTGTTGCTTTCGCCAAATACCCAATACCTCTCTTTATCAAAAGCGTAGGAGGGAAGACTGATACGTTTTCTGATGCCTGCCCGCTGATATAAATCAGCCCAATTAAGATTCAGCCCTTTTACCCAATCACCAAGAAGCTTCTCATAGCTGCCCGTCTGCAACCACCTATTTTGTCGTTCTTTTTGTTCCTCATTATTTGAAAATGTTTCTATGCTATCATAAGTTTTTTTTGCTTTCCCAGTGTAACAATCTTCTATCCCATTGGAGCCAAGTAATAGATAGGTCCTTAGCTTGTCCTTTAATTCTTCAATGGAACCGACCACCACAGCCAGTCTCTCTTCCATCGCCTTACGTCCCACCTGCAATGTATATGCCATATCTGCTAACATGGTATCTTGAAACGCTTTCTTTTCCATGACATCCAAAAGATCTTCTACTCTTTTCTTAAGCATACTTTCACTTTTTGCAGATAAAACAATAATTTCTCTGTCTGTCCTCTTTTGGTTCTTTTCCATCCTCTGATTCAAATCAGAAATGTACTCTTCTATTACAACATGGGAATTTACGCCCCCAAATCCAAATGAACTTATGCCGGCACGTCTTGGAATATCCTGATTTGATTCATCCTTTAAGGCATTCCATGTTTGCTTTTGTGTCACAATATAAAATGGACTTTTTTCCAATTGTATATATGGATTCAAGGTGTCACAGTAGAGTGACTTTGCTAATGTTTTATGTTGAAGCTGTAATAGTATTTTAATCACTCCAACAATACCTGCTGCAAATTCCGAATGTCCAATGTTAGTTTTTACTGAGCCAATTCCACAGTATTGTTTCGTCGCGTCTTCATCATCTTCAATTCCCCATTCCTGATATAGCTGTTTATATGCCATTTTCAGTCCATTGATCTCGATGGGATCTCCCAATTTGGTTCCTGTTCCATGTGCTTCTATATAGGTTACTGTCCTTGGATCAATTCCGGAACGTCTCATTGCCCTTTTAATGACCTCTGCTTGTGCTTTCGGGTTCGGAGCTGTCAATGAGTTGGCATATCCTCCATGATTTTCTGCGGTTCCTCTTATGACTGCGTAAATATGATCTCGATCTTTTTCTGCCTCTGAAAGCTTCTTAATTACAATCATGCCAACACTTTCACTGCGAACATAACCATCTGCATTTGCAGAAAAGGTTTTACAATGACCATCTTGACATAGCATCCCTGCCTTATTAAAGCTGATGTGTCTGTCCGGTGAGACAATTGTATTGATACCTCCCGCAATTGCCAGGGAACACGTTCCCTCTTCGATTGCTTTTACCGCCCTGTGGATTGCAACCAGTGCACTGGAACATGCTGTTTCAATTGGCTCACTTGGTCCATGTATGTTAAGAAAAAAACTCATCCGATTAGGGCCAATCGAAGGAATTGCGGCGGCGGCGCTAAATCCTTCAATCGGAACACCCGCTTTACGAAGAAGGTCCTGATATCCGCTTTCTATCGTACCTACAAATATACCGGCATCACTATCTGAAATGCTGTCAGTTGAGTAACCGGCATCCTCAATTGCTTTCCATACATACATCATTAATAAACGCTGCTGCGGATCCATGCTTTCTGCTTCACGAGGTGAAATTCCAAAAAACAGAGGGTCAAACTGATCGGTATCTTCTATAAATCCCCCCCATTTTATGTTGGTTTTATTTTCCTCTTTGCCAGGGTCTCCATCATATTTTTTCCAGTCCCATCTACTTTTTGGTACTTCTGAGATTCCGTCTGTTTCTGCGTCCAGATTTTCCCAAAACTCATCCAAATCCTTTGCCTTTGGAAATGTACCACTCATCCCAATGATAGCCATTGGCTCTTGTATATCACTTTTTGCTACAGGTGGTACTGTTACCATATCTTCGTCTTTTACGACCTGATTTGAGTCAGAAGCTTCACTAAATAGTGATTCCAAGCTTTCCACTTTCTGCGTCTGATCCGTTTTTGAATTTATGGTATTTTGCTTTCTATTCTTCTTCTGACTCATTTCTGTCTTACATTCTTTTTGTAAATAATTTGCTATCTCCTCAATCGTAGAGTACTCAAACAGCAAGGTGGAATTAATGTTTGTACCTAAATTTTGATTGATTCTATCGGTAAACTCATTAAACGAGATGGAATCCAGACCCCATTCCCTTATATCTGTCTTTTCATCTATATCACTTTCATCCACTCCCAGAAGCGTTGAAAGCATTGTGGAAAGCAATTCAATTAAATCATTCTCACTTTCTTCCTGCTTAACAGCTACAGTTGGCACTTCCTCTACTATCTGCATTAATTTCTCGTGTTTCAAAGGGGCACAGTAAGCCTCTATTCTTTCTTTATATTCTGCCAACAAATATTCACTGATTTCTTTCATCGTGGGATATTCAAACAGCAAGGTGGAATTAATGTCAATATTTAATTTTTGATTCATCATTTCGGCAAACTCATTGAGTGTTATGGAATCCAATCCAAATTCCCGCAAGTCTGTCTTATCACCTATTTCGCTTTGATCCACTCCTAACAGTTCCCCTAGCATTGTGATAAGTTCGTTTACTAAAATCTGTGCCTCCATTTCATTTGACATGACTATCCTCCCTTGCTCCTTTGGAGTTATATTAGAATGCTCCAGTATATGAATTCCGATTTTTTCAGAATAATTTAAGAATGCTTTTTCATCAGCAATCACAATCACCTGTCCCACTGCGTTTTCAATAAGCTTCAAAAAAGTTTTTACACCTTGAATATACGTAATAATTCCTGTCTTATTCTGAAACAGAGATACCGCATTATCATTTTTGCCCATTCCGGTCTGATCCCATAATGTCCAATTTATCGTGATGGATTTACCATGAAATCCATTTCTTCTACGGTATTCCATAAAGGTATCTACAAAACCATTGGCTGTTGCATAATCAGACTGTCCGATATTTCCAAGTACCGATACAATGGAGGAGCAAACAACAAAGAAATCAAGTGGTTCTTTGGCTGTTAATTTATTTAACAGATAAGTTCCCTTTGTCTTTGGAGAAAGCACTTCTTTAAATTCTGTCCACTCTTTTCCTATGATTAGCTTATCCTGATTGATACCGCCACAATGTATCACACCATTAATCTGCTTATACTTTTGTTTGATTTCTAATAATACTGACTTCAAATTCTGCTCATCTGCAATATCACATTGATAATATTTAACTGCTGCTCTATCTTTATTTACCACTTCCAGCTTCTTACTTCGTTTCACATCCAAGGCAGAAGAACCGATTATAATAATTGTTGCATTTACATTTTTACTAATCTCTTCAATCAAGCGATATCCAATTCCACCCATTCCACCAATAATCAGATAAATTCCACACTCTCTTAAGATAGTAATCTCACTTCTATTTGGAATTTCTTCTTTTTGCATTCCACATAGCAGCCGATCATGATGTCGATATGCAATCCTGTTTTCTCTATTACTGCTGCATTGTTCTCTCCACAGTAGCATTGCTATGTTAGAATTGGTGTTTTCATTCTTTTTGATATCTACTACCTGTATGGATATACGAGGACATTCCGACATCATTGTTTTAGCCAGACCTGAAATACCACCGCACAGATAATTTGATACCGTATCTTTTTTATCTGCCGCAAAACAGTCATTTACAAGAATGATTAAATTTACTTTGCTATTTACTCTTATCTTTGCCAGAGATTTACACAAATAGAAAATCGGGCTAAGAATTCTGTCTTGTGCCTGTTCCAAATCATTTTGATCAATCTGCTCATATGACCACAGATAATAGAAATCAAAATCTTGCCTTTTCCCTTCGTTTTGTAAATTAAGCTCTTTCCAAAAATCTTCGTAATCTTTCTCATAGGCAGCGCGAATTACAATACGATCGTGCACTGTTGAAAAAGCATTTCCCTCATATAGATAGGTTACTTTCTCATATCTATTTTGAATGAGCTTTTGCAGCTCGCCACCCAATACTGAATCCATAAAAATCACGGCATGGTTCATACGGTGATCCATTGCATTTGGTATCTCTTGTTTCATCCAAACAGGCTGAAAAAGCGATAAAGGTACATTTTCTGTCTCTAAACGTACTGTATTTTGTTTGTGATAAAACAGTAAAAAATCTTTCTTGCATAATATCATCTGTAAATCTTTTATCTCTATAACCAGTCTGCCATTTTTGTCATAAACGCATATCGAAGCTACTATACTTTTTTTATTCATGCAGATAAGCGCTTTTTCTAATACAACAAAGCAGGCATCCTTTAATTCGCCATAGAAATATATATCCTTTATTTGGTATGGTATATACAAGCTTTCCCCATTCATGCGTTTTCCTTGTAAATAGCAAGCTGCCAAAACAGATTGAATCACACCATCTAAAAGATAGGGACTGCACATTCCTTTGGAATATGGTTCTTTTTCATTGAGATATGCCAGATAATTATGGTTCACTTCATATATTTTTTTAATGACCTGAAATGCAGCTTTATATTGATATCCCATTTTATAAAAGTAATGGTACAGTTCCTGCAAATCAGCTCTTGGATACGTATCAATTTCACGAAAGCTAACCTGCGATAATTTCGGTTCTATTTCTTTATAGCTGCCTTTACTTATTTCTACCTTTTCACTTTTTAGTGAGTAAATATCGTCATCATACTTTAAAAAATCTATTTTTAATTCACTTTTTACAATAGCAGGCTTGGAAATCGTGATGCCTGAAAAATGAATCGCCGTCTGATCTGTTTTTTTTGTTAACTGCTCAAGAGCAAATGTGATTAAAGCAGCACCCGGAAGCAAATTAACCCCTGTAATGATATGATCCTTTACCACATCGTCCTCAATATGAAACACACTTTGTGTCCCACTGTTTAACTCTGTTTTAGGATTTTCTATCTTTTCAAAAGCTGTTAACGTGTCACCTGCCGCTGGCAGTAAATATGCTTTTTGGTCAAATTCATATACCGGTAACGAAACTTTAGTAAAGGTATCTTCCGGGCAATATAATGTCCAATTTACATTTTCTCCGTATAACCATAATTGAAAGATACACTCTGAAAGCATATCTTGCAGTTTTCCATTTACCTGTATCAATGAACCACCATGGATTTGAAATCCCTCACAGGTTCCAATTTTCAATATGCCGTCAGAATCTTTCAAGTCAAGCTCTAATGGCTTTGCATTCAAGTCCTCAATCCATTGGAATAAATCTGGAATTTCGCATAACTGCTCATTGAATTTTCTTAATATTTCATATGGTTTCTTTCTGTCTAGCTTAGAAAGATTTTCATTCAGTTGGCTGATCTGTTGAGGGGCTAACGCTACCGATCGATTGGAAAGTAACAATTCAACCACAATTTCCTTTGGGGCAACCTTATCAAGAATTAAATCAATGAATTCAATCAATTGCACACTCCCACAGATTGCATGATCTGTAATATCCCATTTCATATAAAGTCTACGCAACGAACTGACAACAATGACAAGAAGAATCAAGGAATCCTCTGTTACTTTTTCATCGGTTGCCGACTCACTGTTTTGCAATAATTCATGCACATTTCGATGATACTGTCCTAATGCTTCATTCCATTCTTCCATAAATTTTTGAAACGTATAATTGATTTTATATAGAACCTTTGCTTTCTGCACATATTGGTTCAAATAAGCTGGTTCTACCCAAAGGTTTGTTGTCAGACTGGTTAAATAGGACTGGGCAATCACAAAAGGGGCAATCATTTGTCTGTGCACCGGATCATAAAAAGGTGTGATTGGTCTTGAAAGGGTTATCTGATTGAAACTAATTTTATCGGATAAATATGCAAGTACTTGTTCTACTTTTACCACTTCACTTAATGCAAGAAAAACCCATACTCCAATTCCTTCAAATAAATTTTCCTTTCCTTGAAAGCCATACTCTTTTATTACTTTTGCAAACGCATAATAAACAATAAAGGTATTTCTTTTTTGCTCTTTATCCTTCCACTCTTTAAGAAATAACCCCTTCCACTCTTCCTCTGTTAGCATGTCATGAAAGAATAAGAGCTGATTTTTATAATTACAATCTGAATCATATAATGTTTTAAAATCCTCAACCCCGTATAATTTTAAATCACCGAGTACCAGATACCATTCATCACATTCATTTTTTCTGTAGCTGCCATCACTTTCTTTGATTGCCTGTTTTAACTGATCTTTATCAATAACCTCGCACCCAAAACGGTATGGCATATCAAAACGGCTTAGCATACTTGTCCGACAAATATCAGGAAGATTTGCATGAGCAAACCTTTCACTTTCTACAAAGCTTTTCCACTCTTTTAATATCATGTTTAAACTATTTATGCTTTTAGCCGATAAGGTTAAATATAATTTTTTCGTGTCTTGTTTTGTTTCTTTTTTCTCTTTTTCTTCATATTCCTCCAGTAAAATGTGCGAACAAGAACCACCAAATCCAAAGGCACTGACTCCGGCACGAAGCGGTATTGCATTTTCAATTCGATTCCACTCTTGTGTTTTCTCGGCAGGAATAAATGGTGAATTTTTAAATTCTATAATGGGATTATGACGGTTTATATTTAACGTTTTCGGAATCGAACGATTGCTTAACATTAAAACTGTTTTGATAAAACCTGCCATTCCGGATGCACCCTCTAAATGTCCAATATTCGTTTTGACTGAACCAATTCTACAAAACTGCTTCTTATCCGTATTTTGTTTAAAAACATTGCTTAAGGCTTCCACTTCAATTGGATCTCCCAAAACTGTTCCTGTCCCATGGGCTTCAATATAGCCTACCGTAGCTGCATCCATTTTGGCATCATGAAGAGCAGACGATAACAGATTCATTTGGGATTTCATACTGGGTACTGTGATAGACGTATGTTTTCCTATATGATTACTACTCGATCCTTTTATTACCGCATAAATGTGATTTTTTTCTCTGATTGCATCTTCTAATGGCTGCAAAAGTACAACTCCTACCCCTTCGCCGGGAACAAAGCCATTTGCTGCTTCATCAAAAGTTTTGCATTGCCCATCTTTACTAAGCATCCTTGCTTTTGAATACGATATATATCTTTTGGCATCCATAATAATGTTTGCACTTCCGGCAAGTACATAATTACTCTCACCACACTGCAAACTTTTTTTGGCTTCATGTATCACTGTAATACCAGATGCACAGGCTGTTGTAATTGCATAACTTTGACCGCAAAATCCCAGTGAAAAAGATATCCTATTTGCCAGACTGCTCTCATAATTCCCAATATTGGTATAACTATCGATCGTTCTGTTAACAGAATAAGCTCTCTGTTTATAATCACTATTGGATTCACTCATGATTACAGAGGTATTCCGATTCTGTAATCTTTTTATGGGAATTCCCGCATCTTCCACACATTGCCATGAAACCTCAAGGAGCTGACGCTGATGCGGATCCATTTCTAATGCCTCTCTAGGCGAAATATTAAAAAACTTATTATCAAAATATTCAAACTTATCTAAACAACCAGACCACTTGCAGTAACTTTTGTTTTTCTCTGATTGATCTTTCGAATAATATTTATGAACGTCCCAGCGTTCTTTTGTAATTTCCTGAATTGAGTTAACACCATTTTTTAAATTTTCCCAAAATTCATGGTAATTTCTAGCATCAGGAAAACGGCAGGCTATACCAATCACGGCAATATCCATATTTTTCTTGTTTGAATTAGTTTTTAAATTTATATTCCGTCTATTCTTCATCGTTCTACTCCTCATTCGTAGCCTTACTCAGATTTATATTGACTGCAATATTTTAAAACAATGCTTGTATTGATTCCTCCAAAACCAAATGAATTACTCATGGCTATATCAATTTGTTTTTCCTCTCTATCATTTCCTACAAAACGAAATCCTTTCGAAATCGGATGATCCAGATTTTTATTCGGATGTAAAAATCCTTCTTTCATCTGGATAATGGATGCAATTGCTTCCATCACACCCGCTGCATAGAAGCAATGCCCGATTAGACCTTTCGTTGAATTAATCCAGACATTCTTCACCTGATCTTTCCATACCTGTTTAATTGCTTTTAGTTCTGTCTCATCTCCTAATGGTGAAGAGGTTCCATGTGTATTAATATAATCAATATCCTCTGGCACTAAACCACATCTGTCCAATACCAGTTCCATTACTCTTGCTTCACCCTGTACGCTTGGATTGCTCAGCCTGTTGCCATCTAACAGTATAGCTCCTCCCATGATTTCAGCTAATATACCTGCATTACGTTTCGCAATGGATTCTTGTGATTCGAGTATGAAACACCCACATCCCTGTCCATAAATAAATCCTTCATGCTCCATATCAAAAGGACGACAGGCCTTTTGTGGTTCTGTCCCAAACCGTCTGCCCCCTAATGCACCAACATTATAAAAACCATACATTTCTGCATCAGATAATTCTGCCATTGCTCCAACCACAATGCAGATGTCTGCAATTTCAAGCTGAAGCATTTCGTAAGCTTTTATTATGCCAACATTTCCACTTGCAGAGGCTCCTCCAATGGTACATCCTTCTCCAAATATTCCAAATATTTCACTCAAAGTCCCAATATGATCCGTATCCATAAATTGAAGTGCATAGGAAGGGGACATATATTCTAAATCATTTTTGCATTTATCCATATAAGCGTTCTTCACTACATTTGTTAAGTTATTACCTGCAACAATAATACCAATTCTCTCTCCGCTAACTTGCTTCTGAAACAGGTCTGCTTGAACATAGGCTTCTAAAACTGCCGCTACCGCTGTCTGAATTACGAAAGGCGAACGCCTTGCAACCTTTCTGGCTTTATTTAGTATCGTTTGAGGTACGTTTTCTTTCAGAGAATAATCATCAATTCTTTTATTAAGTGAAAAATTTCTAATCTCAGCACCTATTTTAATCGGCCCTTTTTGTTTGCTTTCCTTATAAAAGTCAATTCCCTGCCTGCCCTCTCTTAGCGCCTGTTCAAATTCGGCCGCTGATTCGGCAATCGAATTCACACATCCCATACCACTTACAAAAACTCTTTTACTATTTTCTTTTTTCAACCTATACATACTCTTCACATAATATATCTATAATTTCTTTTATATTTTTTGCATTTGCAAATTTAGTGATTGATACTTTTACTCCAAGCTCCTCCATAATATCTACTATAATATCCATTCGATCTACTGAATTTGCTCCAAGTTCATGTAGACTATCTTCCATTGTAAACGTAACGCCGTTTAATTCCGGTATGTACTCAATCATGATCTCACTTAATTTTTCAAAAACCTCTTCTCTGTTCATATCATTTTGTCCTTTCTTATCGATACCAATTTATTTTAGTAACAATTCAGTACGTCCTGGTTACTGCAACCCGATGCATCGGTACCTAGTTACTTTGTTCATAGAAATCATTTAAATAATCTGCCGTAGCCTCTAATAACATCTTTCCAATCTCATCCACATGGCGTTTTCTCCAATCCTTTAATTCACTGTTTAGAACCCATTGGTTAAATGCCCCCAAAGCAGGCCCGGTGTATACCTGATAGTCCACTTTACTCTCTGTATTTCCTGATATGGCCAGTTGATTTGCATAATGAAAATACCATTTAAAAATCAATGCCATTTTGTACTTTGGATTGCTATCTGCTTTCTCAATCATTGCTTCATTATAATGTTGTTTTAATTCAAGAAATAAACTTTCAAAACTTCGTTTAAAATACTTCTCCTGAATTTGATTTTTTGTCTTTTCATCGATTTCATCGATGGAATTATGATGTATATATAAATCGTATAATTTATTGGCACGTGCCGGGAAAAATACACCTTTTTTCAACACCTGAACCTTTGCACCATATTCAAACATATCTCCTGCCGGTGAATATTCTGTATCCTGTACATTCATTTGTGCAAGAATATCTTTTACCACATCACTTGTGCCCGCTTCTAGACTGCACTGATTGATAGAGCCTGTTACAATAAAATCAGCCCCCAGAGCCAAAGATGCTGCTGCTGCCTCAGGTGTGCCAATTCCACCGGCAGCTCCAATGCTGATTTTTTCTGTAAAATTATATTGTTCCATCATGTTGTCTCTTAATCTTCTGATCGATGGAATCAATGCAAATGCAACACCACAATCGGTATGTCCTCCCGAATCTGATTCAATACAAATATCATCAGCCATAGGAATTCTTTTCAGCTCTTGTGCCTGTTTTATCGTTATTTTCTCTTCCTCTAATAATTTCTTTACCATTCTTTCAGGCGCAGGACTAAGAAAAGCCTCTGCTACCTCTGGTCTGGAAACCTTGGCAATGATTCGATTCAAACACTTCATTGTTCCAAATGAATCTTCAACGATACCCGCTGCTTTGTATAAAATCAGTGCCGGCGTTATCCCCATAAATGCAGATGCCTCTATTACCGAAACTCTGTTTTTTATCAACAGCCTTGCAAGTTTTTCTTCTTTTTGAGGATAATTTGGATTGTGAAGAAAATTGCATCCATAGGCTCCTTTGCCGGAAAGCTCATGCTTTATAAATTGTAAGTCTTGCTCTATCGTGTCAAGCGTTAATCCTCCGCTTCCATAAAATGCCAGCATTCCTGCCTTTCCTGCCTTAACCACCAATTCTTTTGAACTGATACCGCGATACATCGCTCCGGCTATATATGCATATTTCAAATGATATCTGCTTCTAAAAGCCTCACTGCCTAATGTGTCTGCCAAAAATCTTACCTCTTTTGGGGGCTTAGAGTTTTCTGTGAATTCTGAGGTTTTTGAGGTTTCTACGTCTTCTTTCTTAATCATCAAAGGGGTAGCCTCACTTTGTATTTTTTTAATCATTCCCGTCAAAACGCGTCCTGCTCCGACTTCTTCAAAGGTCATTTCTCCAAGTCCCATAAGGTATCGGATCGTATCTACCCATTGCACCGAATGATTCATCTGCCAAATTAAATTTTTCTTTATATCAGCCTGTTTATATGTTCTGGCATTGACGTTAGCAATAACCGGAATTTTTATTTCAGAAAAGGAATTCGTATCAAGCATTGTTCCAAATTCTATGCTTGCCTCTTCCATATATCTGGAATGGAACGCTCCGCTTACCGTTAGCAATGAGACCATTTTTACTTTTTCAATTGATTCAAAAATGGACTTCGCCTTCCCTACTTCTTCTTTTGGTCCTGCTATTACCACCTGAAAAGGTGAATTGTAATTAGCTATATCAATTTTATTTAAATTTTTTTCTTTTAATACCGAGAAAACTTCCTCTCCCGTCAGACCAATCACCGCAGCCATTCCTCCACCGGTTACTTGTCCCATCAGTTCCCCACGCTTTTTCACAAGTTTTACTCCGGTTTCAAAATCAAATGCTTTGGCTGCAAACAAAGCATTATATTCTCCCAGACTATGACCTGCAACAAAATCCGGAGTCACACCGGTCTCTTTACACTTTTTTAGATATAACAAAGCATTTACAATAAATATTGCGGGTTGTGTATACTGAGTAAGACTTAATTTCCCTTCCGGGTTCTCTAAACAAATTTCTTTTATTGAGTATCCCAATACCCGGTCTGCAATCGCAATTAATTCGGGAAATTCATCAAATACCTCTGCTCCCATTCCCTTTTTCTGGACGCCCTGCCCAGGAAACACATATGTAATCATTTTTCCCCTTCTTTCTTATGTAAATATAAATATCTGATTTTTGAAGTTTATTTGTTGCCGTTTCGCTATAAATCCCATGAGGTTCTTTGCGAGCGAAAGTCACAGAATGCCTGGTTTTTATGTATGAAAGGATGCCTGGTATAGAAACGACTAATTGAATGTATCTAAAAAAGTTGTTGCATAATCTCCTGCTAAGAATCTTGTATCCTTAAGTATGTTCATCAATACTTCTTTGTTCGTAGAAATACCCTCTACCCGCATTTCTTCTAGGCATCGAAGCATTTTATTTATAGCCTTTCCTTTCGTTTGATCATGGCAGCATATCTTACACAAAAGGGAATCATAATAGGGCGTTACTATATTATCCGCTTCATAGGCCGAGTCTACTCTTACACCAAATCCTCCCGGCATATCAAATCTTGTAATTATACCAAAATCAGGCACAAAATCATCTTTGAAATATTCTGCTAATATTCTGCATTGAATCGCATATCCTTGAAACAGTACATCCTCTTGCTTTATTTGAAGCGATTCTCCTTGTGCAATCTGAATCTGCTCTTTGACTAAATCAATTCCGGTTATCAACTCAGAAATGGTGTGTTCGACTTGAAGTCTGGTATTCATTTCCATAAAATAGAAGGTTTTATTATCTTCTAAAATATATTCAATTGTGCCCACTCCTACATATCCAATATTCTTGCAGATATCAATTGCACCTTCATACATTCTTCTTCTTGTCTCTTCGTCAAGTGTGGTGCATCTGGATTCCTCGATAAGCTTTTGATTTTTTCTTTGTATCGTACACTCTCGGTCCCCTAAATGTATTACATTTCCAAATTGATCTGCTAATACCTGAACCTCTATGTGCTTTGCATCCTCTATATATCGTTCCACTAAAATACAGCCGGAATCAAATACCTTTTCTGCTTCTTTTATACATAACTCAAGTGCCCGAAATAAATCTTCTTCTTTGTATACGATACGAATGCCTTTTCCTCCGCCGCCTTTCGCTGCTTTCAGTATAATAGGATATCCCATTTGCTTTGCATACTGATAACACTCCTCATATGAATTTATTTCAACACTGTCATCTCCAATAACAGGAATATTCGATTCTTTTGCAACCCTTTTCGCTCTTACCTTGTCACCCATCAAAGCAATGTTAGAACTACCCGGCCCAATGTAATCTATCTTACATTCTTCACATAATTCACAAAAATCCGGATTTTCTGCAAAATATCCTATCCCGGGGTGAATTGCATCCACCTTATAATCAGTTGCGGCGGCTAGTACGTTATACGCATTTAAATAGGAATCCTTACTTTGAACATCTCCGATACAGATTGCGTAATCGGCAAGCCTGGTATGCAAGGCTCCTCTGTCTCCCTTGGAAAAAACACCAACTGTCTCTATCCCCATCTCTCTACAGGCACGAATCACTCGAACTGCACTGTCACCGCGATTTGCAACTAATATCCTTTTATATTTTTTACTCATTTTTATCAGCTCTTATCTTTAATATTGGTTGTTCATATTCAACTAAATGACCATCTTGTACAAAGATCTCAAAAATAGTTCCTGAAACCGGAGACTTGATATCATTTAGTAACTTCATGGCCTCAACAGAACAAATGACATCTCCTTTGTTTATATGTTTATTATTATCATCCAGTTTGATTTGATCAATAAATTCAACAGTACCAACAAACGGAGATACAATTGTGACTATATCTTTGGCTTGCTTATCCTCGCTTTGCAAAATTTCTGTGATAGCACATTGATCCGACAACTCTAGCTCTCTGTGTTCTTTCCTTAAATCAAAATCATTTTCCGTCTTTTCTTTTTGATATGAATTTGAATTACTATTTATTTTCCCATTTGCCTGACTAAATTCTATGGAAAACAATGAATCCTGATATGCAAAAGATATTAATTTTGATTGTTCACATTCTTTAATTATCTTATTAATTACATTTAATTTGTTATCTAAATCATCCATCCTATTCTTTTCCCTCATTCAACTATTATTATGATGTAGAGGTCAAAATGTATTTTAACCCCAGATACCTACGTATTGTTACGCACTGCTGCCACAATCCTAAAAACATTCAAAATCCGCCCTGCTCGGGCTACTTAATGTTTTATGGGTTCCCAAGTTATGTTTTTTCATGCAAGAAACTATGACTTTTTGACCCTCGTATCATATTGTGTAAATGTGATTTCACTTCCGATTTTTCTAAATTTTTCTATTCTTTCCTTTCTTACTTCTTCCCCGTTTAGTTGACTGCAACGAAGAAGTTCTTTGTTTATATTCTGTTTAATTCGATTAAATATGACTTCATTCGTTCCCTCTTCACTTATGATTTCGTCTATCACTCCATAATTTTTCAAATCACGTGCTGTGACCTTTAAATTCCCTGCCATATCTGGAGCTTTTCGGGAATCCTTGCATAAAATACTTGCACAGCCTTCTGGTGAAACAACAGAATAGACTGCGTTTTCCATCATAAACACACGATTGGCAACTCCTAGTGCAAGTGCACCTCCACTGCCACCTTCCCCGATAATAATGGATACGATGGGAACTGTAAAATTTGCCATTTCATACAAATTCCTCGCAATTGCCTCTGCTTGTCCGTTTTCTTCTGCCAAAACGCCAGGAAATGCTCCTGGGGTATCAATCAAACATATGATTGGACGTCTGAATTTTTCAGCCTGCCGCATCAAACGTAATGACTTTCTATACCCCTCTGGCTTTGTCATTCCATATTGATGGTATTCCATTTCTCTTGGTGTATTCCCTTTTTGCTGTCCAATTATAGTTACCGCTTGATGATTTAATAAGGCAATTCCTCCAATGATAGACTTATCGTCTCCAATACCCCGATCCCCATGTAATGGAATAAAAGAATCAAACACATTCTTTATCATCTCCAACGATCGAAATCTGGTGATTTTTCTTGCCAACAAAACTTTGCTCCATGCATTATTGTTCTCTAATTCCTCATTACTACTGCTTTTCAACGTAACACCTGCCTTTTACAGAATTAAAAACTTATTGAAATATTTGGTTCTCTTCCTGACTATGAATCTTTAGTATTTGACCAAGAGTATCCTTTAACGTTTTTCGCTCTACAATCATATCAATGTAACCGTGTTCAAATAAATATTCTGAGGTTTGAAAATTAGGAGGAAGTACTTCGTTGATTGTCTGTTCAATGACTCGTTTTCCTGCAAATCCTATTAATGCCCCTGGTTCTGCCACTATGATATCTCCTAAAAATGCAAAGCTTGCACTGACTCCACCGGTAGTAGGGTTTGTCAATACACTAATATACAATCCTCCTGATTCACCAAAGCTTGAAACAGCCGCAGCTGTTTTTGCCATTTGCATCAATGAAAAAATTCCTTCCTGCATTCTGGCACCGCCGGAAGCGGTAAAAATGATAACCGGATATTTCAGCTCTTTAGCATCCTCAAACAATCTGGTTACTTTTTCTCCAACAATGATTCCCATGCTCCCCATCATATATCTGGTGTCCATAATTCCAATCATAACTTTTTGTTCATTAATACATGCTTTACCAGTAACAATTGCCTCTGTTAAACCAGTTTTACTTTTTATTTTTTCGTGCTTTTCCAAATATCCGGGAAAATCAATCGGGTTATAAAAGCCAGTATGTATATTTGTTTCTTCGAAAGTATCATGGTCTATTACCATAGCAAGCCTTTTCTTATAATCCAATGTTCCATAAGAATCACATACGTTACAGACATCATTGTTTTCTGCATATTTTTTTCTCTCTATAATTGTTCCGCATTCTTTACACTTTACAAATAAATTCTGCGCCATAAACGACCTCCTATCTAAGCCTCAACAAACTTTAATATGAACTCTTATACATTTGTTTAAAATAATATCGTATACTTCCTCCTTTGCTGCCTGTTTATGAACGACGAAGCATTTCATGTAACAAAATAATGAATCGTAATAGATTCAAATTAATCCGTCATGATACTTTTTAAATTTGCTAGCTTCTTCTGGAAATTCCGGCTGATGAAACACCCAGGCACAGGATGCATTTGCTGTCTGTTTTACTAATAAAAGCGCCAAAAAGTTAATAGGTTTTATAATTTTTTGACAAATTGTTATTTTATTATCCATTTAGTTTCAACTCCATTTTTATCTTTATATAGTGTATTATTTATAGTTTTTACCTTTTGTTTTCTATTAATTAATTATATAACTTTGTCAAACTTTGACAATAATATAGGAAATTTTTGCAATTTAGAGGGAAATTTTTGCATACGAAGGGGATTGTTGCAAAATTGTTTCTATTATCTTATACAGAGTTACTTATGTTATTTAATTCACTTATATTAATTTTTATTTACGAAAGCCATATACTCTTTTTCCTTGACTTATTCCTTATTCACATTTGTCAATACTTTCTCTAATACGTCTTGCTAAAATTGATGGCTTCTTCATTGAGAAGACAAAAATAGCACCCAAGCTATTAAAGCTCGAATGCTATTCCTAAATTATATTCAAGGTCTTCTTTATAATCTTTGTCTTCTTTTTTAATTATCTTTCTTAATCTTCGTCTGAATTTTTATCAGTTAATTCTTTGTTTTTTTTCTTATACTTATAATAGAAGTAAGTTGATAAAGCATTTAATGGCATAATTGCTGCAACTATTAAAAACAACACTTCGCCTTTCGTAAAATAAAGGACAATCCAAATAACAAAACAAATAAATTGTAATATAAAAGAAAAATACATCATTGACATTTTCCTCGCTTTCTAATTAGCTAATATGAAATGAGTATTTCGGGTGTACAGTTTTCTTTGCTCTTTCAATACTATTTCTGAATTTTATAACATGATTTTGATAATGAACTTATTTCATTCTATTCATACGATATGTATTATCAATGAAGCTGACCGGCCAATCCCCTTATTCTCTTTTATTGTTAAGATACCATCATTCCATACTTTTAACAATTCTTTCTAATACTTTTTTTTCCAAAGCAATTATGATTTTTAATTCCTTTATATAATCATTTAATAATTGATATTGATTGGATAGTATGCTTTTTAAAGCAATATGTTTAAATTTATCAAAAAATTTGACTACGCTTTCGTATTCTGTAAGTGTTTTTTCTTCAATATCGTAACCTCTTTCCTTTAAATAGTGTATTCGTTTTAACATTAAATTCTTATGCTCACAAAGACCACATACTCCTTGAAACAGAAAGCGATTGGAATATTTACCTTGTAAGCAGGCAAATAGAGTTTCATATACATTAACACCCCAATCATTGTCCTTTAATATTTCATATGATAATAAATTTTTTTTACTTGAATTGATTCCATTTAAATACTCATAAAGATATTGTTGAATATACACAATTGTGTTTGAATCCGTATAATTATAATCAATTACGTCTTGTTTGACTTTTCTTAATTGGATTAAATACGAATCAAATCCTTTTTCATCGAGCGACTTAATCAATTCCTCTGATTCAAATGATCTAATTAAATTCTTAAAATCAACATCTATAATTCTGTAATTCATTTTAGTGTCAAAGTTTAACATTTTCATCTTGCATTTTACAATGTCATATCCAAAATAAAATCCCTGATGGTTATGAAAAATTTTACTTTGATACCCTGCTGTGTCAGGAAGCATTCTTTCATCCGAATTAATCGTTACATAATATCCATTATTAATCCATTCGATTACTTTGTCAATAATATCTCTATTACTTATTTTCATAATATTCCAGATATTATATGGCTTTCCATAATATTATCTAACGGATATTCACCATATTTTTCACCTGATCCAATTCTTGGATACATATCAAATAAATATTTATTCATCTTTGACTTATTTAATTGTATATAATTAGATAATACAAAATTCCAATTTTTATTTTCTGCTAATAACATTGCCAGAACTATGGAATGATGCATAAAATACTTTACGGGAGGGTCATAGCATAAGCTTAATGTTTTTTCTTCCATATCATTACTCCTCTTTAATTTAAAACTGGTAAGAAATGTGCGTATAAAACAATAGATTTTGTGATAAATAAGCAAAAAATTAATATAAATACAGATAAACCGAAAATAAATTTATTACACACTTATGAGTTATTATTTATTAAACGCTAAATCATCTTATCATATACCTGTTTAAAAAGTTTTGATTCTTCCTGACTAATTTGTAATATATAATTCAATAATTTAGATAACGTTTGCTCTTTTGGGATAATATTGTGCTTTAAAACAATGAGTCTTGCTTTATCGCAACTATGAATTAATTCATTTGTCTGAATGATTTCCTGTTCACTAATTGGATATTTCAACTCCTCTTTTAAATAAAGAAGTCTATCTGACATCAACTTCTTATGTTCATATAGAACATGAAAAATTCTATAATCAATTTTGTGTGTCCAATTGGTAAAATTGCTAATGTATTCTGTTATGCAATCATACACGCATATTCCGTAAACATTTTGAGGTTGCATATAAAGATCGTAATTTGGGTCATCTGTTACAAAATTGTCAATTGTTCTAATGTTATTTAGATAATCATAGAAAATACTCTTCATATTTTCCGGCTCTATTACATATTTTTTTTCTCTGCTAAAGTTTGGCGCTATTCCAAGGAGATAATTTTTTCCTCCATATTGGTCGTATTCCTTTGATAACAGGATTCCACTTTCAAAGGCTAAACGAAATACACTATATAGTATTGTATATGTAGTATAATTACCTTTCTTATCAAACCCAATCACATGCAGTAACTGCTTTATCTTGTCATAACCATAAATAGAGATGTCATGACAGTAATGCTCTTTTCCTTCAGAAATGGAATAATACTCATCTATATAGGTATAAAGGTAAAATCCGTCACTGATCTTATTTTCTATAAAACAAATTATATCTGTAGTACTTAAAAATTTCCTGTCATATTGTTTGCAATTCAACAATTTTCTTGGCTCTGTCCACCCTCCAAAAAAATCCAAAAAAACTTCGTTCTCATTCGTATTTCTTACTTTCTTCCCACTGGAAAAAAATAATTGAATGTAATTTTCATAAATCCAAGGCAACATATTTGGATAGGCAAGAATCAAGTTTAAAAAATAAGCATCGCTTGAATAGCAATTAATTTTTCTTTGTACGACCACATTCAGTATTTTTTTATTATTATCGTTCATAAGATTCCCCTTCTGTATTCGATACTTCTTTTTTTTATATTCTTCCATATTTCAATCTTCATAAAAATGCACAAACAAAACGTTCCCTTTGGACTTCAATGGCTCTTTGGCGATGAACCAATCATAATTTTTTATTAGCAAAATAAATAATCAATCTCTCTAATAGTTTATTTATCATTTTATGTTGATTGTAACCACTACTAAAATTTAATTGTATGCTTTGCAGTACAAATAATACCTTAGGATACTTAAATGCATCAAGACATTCTTTGTCATTTAATTTGTTTTTGGATAAAACACATTTCACAGAGTATTTTCTAACTCTACTTAGCGCTTGATTCACATCTCCATTGTAATGCTTAACTGTATGCTCAGAAATATAGTCTTTGGGATAACCCATTGCAATGTACCCGATAATATCATAACAGCGAGGAATATCCATGATTTTTTTTAAATAACTGGGTTTAGGCAATTTACATACCCAGCATGTACCTATTCCCATCTCATATGCAGTTAATAACATATTTTGAATAGCTGCTGACGCACTTTGAATATGATCCTTATAAATCAGGCAATTTTTTGATACATCATTACGATATAATACTAATATTCCTGTAGGCGCATTCATAATTAAGTTTTTTCCATATTGGATTCCTCCACCATTGTTATTACATATTTTTTCTTTTAGATCAATATCATCAATTTCAATAAATTTCCATGCTTGTCTGTTTGATGCTGACGGTGCATATGTAGCCATCTGAATCATGAATTCCAATTTTTCTTTTTCTATTTTCTTATCTTCAAAAGAACGTATCGATTTACGGCCAAGTATAGCCTCATATAATTCCATAACAACTCCTTTCCTTATTTCTTCTTTCCGTTAGTGCTCTTGAATTTCAACTGGATGACATGTCTTGTAAGAAACTGAATTGAAGCTTTCTCTTTTCCAAAATAGAATATGATCCATTATCACCAAAAGATTATATTACACATTTTGATTCCTCATAAGATTTGTATAAATTCTCTTAAAGTGGTTCAAACGCTTCATTCTGTTTTCAATCGAATAAACGGATGTCAGCACATATTCAAAACCATTTTCTAGTTCCTTAACTGACATTTTCTTCGGTCTTACAACAACATTCCATAAGGTATAATCACCCCAATACTTTGTTAAAATTCTATCCTCTTCTTCCAAACGCTCGTAAAGCTTAGAACCTGGAAAGGGTGTAGGTACAGAAATCATAGCTCCATATAAATTATTATCTAATGCAAAATCTACAACCTTTTGAAAAATTGAGCGTTCATCACTATCTAAACCAACTATGAAAGTTCCCCAAACACCCACACCATAAGATTGTATTTTGGCAATATACTCCTCATAATGCTTATATTTTTTATATTTCCACCTTTCAAGGTGTTTTAAAGAATTTGGCTCTATGCTCTCAAAGCCAATAACTAATTTACTGCATCCTGATTTATGTAACAATTTTAATATTTCTTCATGCTCTGCAACACCAATGTCTGTATGGCTCATCCAACGAATTTTCCTTTTGCATAGCTCTGTTAACAATTTCTTGGAAAATCGTTCATTTACAAGCATATTATCATCAGTAAAATATATTTGTATGTTTGGTTTTAAGCTAGTTACCAAATCAACCTCTTCTAATATTCTTTCAACACTCTTATGCCTATACTTTGGTCCATAAACCTTTGTAGATGCACAAAACTCACAATTATGTGGACATCCTCTGGAAATTTGAATTGGAATAGTTTTATAAGCATCTAATTTTAGTAAATCAAATCTTGGTACAGGTACTTTCTCCATATCAATTTCGTCTACATTTTGATAGATTTTCTTAGGACTCTGTCTCTTAAAATCTTCCATAAATTCTATCCATGTCACTTCACCTTCTCCAATAAAAACGGTATCAAAATATTTTATTGTCTCATCTGGAGAATTTGTTGGATGCATACCACCTGCACACGTATAGACACCCATTTCTTTATATTTCTTAGCCAGCTCAAATGCTCTAGAAGCCTGCTGTGTCATAAATGACATTGCTACTAAGTCATATGATTCATTAAAGTCGATTGTTTCAACTTCTTCATCAATAAATTTTATCTCTGTAAAATAATCTTGTACAATAGCTGCAATAGTTAACAATGGAGAATTTGGACAACTCATTAATTCTTCAAGTGTTTCCATACCAACTAATTTACTATAAATTTGTTTCGTTCGCCTTTGATTATCATCTGACCCCATGCAGACACCTTTTGGTGATATTAATCCAAGCTTCATACTCTCTCCTCCAATTTGTAAATAGCACTACAGTTCCTTCCTACCTAAAAAAATACCTAAATACTATCCCCTCTTTCCTATTTCTGACTTACAAATAATGTTGTACAACTCCAGTAATAAATACATTATTTATGTTTATCTTCTGTTATGCCTATAACTCAAGTATATTATTATATCTTCTGATTTCCAATTACCATTTTTTTATATAAGCGCGATTTACCCTCTAATATCGATTTCATAAATTTGACTGCAATATCCTCTTGCATATACATTCCCGGTTTCGTAAACTTTATCAGATTCTTCTCCCTATATGCCAATTGCTGATCAATTATTTCCTGCAAAGTCTCTTTATACATCTGCTCATATAGTTCGTTATATTCATCCTCCAGATATTTTGTATCAATTACCTGAGTACGTGACTGCAAGATAATATCTCGTTCCAATTTTTGTAATACCGTTACTTTTTCACTTATAGAATCTAAAGGAACTTTAAATTTTTGTAAATAATTTATATAGGTGTCTACATTGCATACATTTTGATATGTCCGTCCATTTAGGTAGCCATATGCTGACGCACCAAAGGAAAGTCTGTCTAATTGTGGATTGAAATTATCTTTCCAAAATACAGATTCTTTACCATATTTGCTGTATTCTGGTATAACAGTATTATAGAATCCCAATTTTTGTAATGTATCATCGGCCACATTAAACATTGCATATAACATACTCTCATCCGGCTGTACCCAATCAAATTGCTGCATCCTAGAAAATAGCTTTGTGCCTCGGATTACGCATAGTTGATATAACGAAATATGCGATATATTTAAGTCAGATGCTATCTCAATGTCCTGAATAATCTCTTCTTTTTCCTGACACGGTTCTCCATACATTACATCAATAGCCATAACTGGAAATTCATACTGTCCCATCATATTGATGAAATTTAATAAATCCTTTTGTTTTAAAGGTAACCCTAACGTTTCCCTTGTCTTCTCGCTAAATGTCTGAATACCTACACTAATTCGCTTTACCCTAGAATATTTAAACTGTTCTATCTTTTTTTCTGTTGCATTCAGCACATTTACTTCGACTGATATTTCTACATCTGATACAAGATTCAAACATTCCTTGCACACTGATAAAATTCTGTCAAATTGATTTACCGACAACATGCTCGGAGTTCCACCACCAAAATATATGGCTTTAATCGAAAGAGAACGCACATATGATTTTCGACTATACTCTTGAATCTCTCTAATTAATGCATTTGTATATTTTTCTATCTTGTCATTATTAACTACCTGTTCATGGCAGTAAATACAAAAGTCACATATCTCAGCACAGAATGGAATGTGTATATAAACTACAGCCTCTTTTTGTTCATTGCTATCTTGTTCCAATTCCTCTTCTAGCTTCTTTACATCTACTTTTTTATTGCAATATGGATAATTACTAATAGATACCTTGTATTCTCTTCTATACATACTCGTCACCGCCATAAATTCCTTAATAATACGGAATATCCCATACCTCCCCCTGCACACATTGATGCTATTCCATATTCTATATTTTTACGTATCATATTATATAATAATGTTGTGCATATACGTAATCCTGTGCTTCCAAGCGGATGACCGATTGCTAATCCCCCACCACTGATGTTTACTTTATCAATATCCCATTTCAGATATCTTTCACATAACAGCATTTGTGCAGCATATGCTTCATTACATTCTATTAAGCCAATATCCCCTAATTCCATAGAATAATGTGTTAGTAACTTATTAATCGCAACTGCTGCTACTTCACCGATATTCTTTGGATGTCTTCCTATTACTTCCATTCCTATTATTTCTGCTAATGGTTTATATCCTAAAATCATTGACTTTTCTTCTGACATAATTAACATTCCGGCTGCTCCGTCTGTAACAGAAGCTGCATTAAGCTTGCTGATATTACCATCTGCAAATAGAAATGGCTTTTCTTTCTTATACTCTTCCATTGTTGTTTCTGCATGAATATTTTCATCATAGGCAAGCGAGATTGTTCCATCCTCCAATGATACTGGAACAATTTCCCTATCGAAGTACCCTTTTTGCCAAGCCATGCTCGCAAGCTGGTTACTTCTTGCAGCATAATCATCCTGCATCTTTCTGGTAATACCACGTTCAATTGCCATCCATTCTACTGCAACACCTATGTTGTCTACAATTGAATCCATATAGCTTTTATCGCTTGTCAACGGCATTCCATATTTAATAGCTCTTCTTGCCTCTCTAATCAACTGCTTCATTACATGTGGACTTTTGCTCATATTCTCAACTCCGCCTACCATAATCTGTTCCTGATATCCTAACTGAATTCTATATAAAGCAATTGATAATGCTTCAAGAGAAGATGCACACGTACGGTTAATTGTTGCCGCTGGAGTTGCTATATCAAATCCTGCTTCAATTAGAGATTTCTTTGCCAGATTATCCGACTCATTTGGAAAACAGCAGCCTACGAGCACATCTTCCAATCCATCCTTTTTAATGTTTGTACGTTTTTGTATAGCCCGAAACACTTCGGACATCAATTGTACTTCTGTCGCATTTGCCAGTTTTCCATTTGTTTTACCAACGGGAGTTCTACCAGCATCTACAATTACAACTTTATTCATCTTAATTCCCTCCTTGGTCACACTGTAAACATAATTTAAAAACATCTTTAAAATAATTCATATGTATACATACGTTTACTCGAATTAGTCCTTTAATTCAACTCTAAATTTACTTAATCATACTGTTATGTAACTGCGATAGATAGATAAACACCTTTCAAGTAAAACACTCACTCCAACACCATCTCGTAAACCAGCCCTTTGATTGAGTCAACCAAATATATTGTGCCGAATGTCGGCGATACAATTGTGCCTGCATATGTAAGACGTGTATATAAGGAAAATTGACTTAAATATTTTGACCAATTTGTAGAATCAAGCATGAAAAGTAATTGTTCTCCATCACCAGTTATCCCCCATACTCTTCGTGGTTCACAGATAAACAAGTTCCCAGAACTATCGACAGTTAGAGCAATCGGTCTTGATAACATATATTTATTAAGCGGTAATTCTTTGACATGCTTTGTATCTAAATCCATTTTTATTATTTTGCTGCTGTCTGTATCTGTCAAATATAAAGCATCCTTATGGTAGAATAGTCCATAGCATCGCTTAATTGTCTGAAAGCTGCCTGATAGCTCCTCATACCTTGTTAATCCAAAATGAATCAGCTCTTCTACTTGTCCATCTTCATCTATCATACAGATTCGATTGTTTAAAAAATCATTTACATATATATTTTTTTTATTATCCCCTGTAATTCCACCCAGCATTTGGTATTTTTCTCTATGGTTCATTCTCACATATGAAATATCCTTCCATAACTTTTCCTTATCATTCCAAAATAGTATCTTGTCTTCTGCTACATCCGTTATAACCAGCCCATATTCTTCACGCCATGAAATTCCCAATGGTTTTTTCAAACAGGTTACCTTCCCATTTACGACAGCCTTATTTGAAAGAGTGTTTAGAACACCATTCTTTATATCATAACTGTGAACAACTCCATTATGTAAATCAGATAAATACAGCTTATTATCTTTTGCATTATGACATATACCCGATGGAAAGTTGAATTTCTCATTCATTCCAGCAACAATCTTAATACTTTTCCATTTACGATTTATCATACTTTTTTTGCTTTATGGCATCCTTAAAAATTCTTTTCGTCATCTGCATTAAACTTTTTATCGGTTTACCTGATGAACTATGATTAATACTTTCTATTTGTTCTTCAAAATGACCCTGCTCAAGATTAATTGTTTTTCCATCGTTTTGATATATATCAATTAGTGAATAAACACCATTAGATGCTAAGTATATATTTCCGCCTCTCTTTGCCGCATCGGAACATAAAATCAAAACAATATCTGCTACTTTTTCACAAGTAAACTCATCATAAAATGAACTCTGTAAAATTTCTTTTGTTAAATCAGTCTTCGCAAGAGGTGAAATAGCGTTACATATAACATTGTATTGAGCCATTTCTGCATCAATAGACTTAGTTAATCCCCATATTGCCATTTTACTTGCTGCATAAGAACTGCAGTTCACAGCTCCAAACATTCCCATTGATGACGTAACTAAAACAATCCTTCCATAGTTATTCTTAATCATTTCAGGACATATGTTTTGTAATAGATAAAATGTACCATTTAAATGGACATCCATAACGTCTTTCCAGTCTTCTTGTTTATGATCTAAAAATTGCTTGGGTACAATATTTCCTGCATTATGTATAAGAATATCAATTCTTTTATACTTTTTAATAATCTGCTTTGTTATCTCACTTACCGATGTGCTGTCTGCTATAGATTCTGTACAAGCTTCTGCTATGCCTCCCATCTCATTTATTTCTTCTGCGACTTTTTCTGCTTCAAATTCTCCATTATTATTTTGCAAAATGTCATTCACAATAATAGTTGCCCCGGCTCTTGCAAGAAGTTTTGCATATGAATAACCCAATCCCCTAGCTGCACCAGTAATTAGAGCTACCCTATTAGTTAAAATATCATTTCTCATACTTTTAGACTCCTAATTCTATTCTAAATATTCTGCAACTAAACTAGCAAAATTATCTACATTCCGGATTTTATCCATATTTAAATCACCATCATCAATTTCAATATCATAAGTCTCTTCAATCTCAACTAATATTGCTAATGCTAAAATAGAATCAATCCCTAATAATAATAATGGTGTATCATATGAAAATTCTTTTATTTTTTCAGAATTAGTCATTTTAGATGCAATAATATTTTTGATTCCCTCTTTAATTTCTTCCATACCTCTCATGATTATTTCTCTCCTTCATAATTTAATAAACAAATTCTGTTATTGGCTTCATCTACCACATAAAGTTTATTGTCTGCACCTAAACATACTGCATTTGGGTTAGCGAACCGAAAGGTATATGCTTGCTTTACACTTCCAATTCCCCATGATCCATCTCCTGCTAGTGTATAGATTTTGTTAGATTTTCTTTCTAATATTCGAATACAATGATTACCTGATTCAGCAATGATTATATTCTTCTTTCTATCAACACAGACAGCTACAGGTCTCGTTAGCTTTGCTTTTAGTGCATCATCACCATCTCCTTCATATCCTTGTATTCCACAACCAGCAACTGTGCATATCATATGAGTTTGAATGTCAATCATACGAATACAATGATTATGATAATCAGCCAGAAAAATTTCACCGGCCTCTCTGTCTATTCCCATACCATATATTTCACCAAAAGTTGCATTGCATGCATCAGTTCCATCTCCAGCATATCCATATTGACCCGTTCCGGCATATGTAGTAATAACACCATCCAAGCCTACTTTTCTAATTAAATTATTTGCTATATCATTGATATATATATTGTCTTCCTTATCAATAACAATTCCGCCTGGCTTATTTAACTTTGCCTCAATAGCAGGTATTCCATCACCCTCAAAGCCAGGAACACCATTACCTGCTAAAACTGTCATCCTCATAGAATTCATATCTACCTTCCACACAACATCATTTCCAGTATCGGTAATATATAAAAGCGTTCCCTTAACTGTTATACCAGTTGGCTTATTTAAACAAGCCTTATTTACACTATCTTTCGTAAGGTGATTTGAAAATTTTCCATTCCCAACGATACTATATACATGTATTCCATCAAATTTCACAATACTATGATTGTTTTGATCGGCAATATATATGTTTCCACGGCTATCAGCCGCAATACTTTGAGGTTCATCCAGCAAAGCAGCTTCGAGTGTTTTCTTATCGTTACAAAAACCCTTTATTCCACTTTTTCCAAACAAAATTGATAGTTCTAATTTTTTGTTAAAATACACTATATTATTATTTCTTACTGTCTTCTCTGGAAAGCATACAACACAGTTTCTCCTTAAAGCTTTTGCTTGGTTTAATGCTACAAGTGCCTTTTGTCTGGCAAATTTAATACCTCCTTCTTCTTTTTTGCACACAGAAATCCCTGCACTAAATGATAATCTTGCAAACCGATAATTATAATCAACATTCATTAAGAAATGCTGCTTGCGGAAATTATTCTTCAATAACTGTATATAATCTTGTATTTTCTTAAGATTACAGTTCTCATAAAACTCAAACATATATTCATCACCATCTGATTGATATACAAAAGCATCTTTCGTCTTATTTTTAAGAAAAAATTGGTTGATTTCATTAATGATTTTCTCAACTGCTTTCTTATCAAAGCGTTTGCAGTAACGTATAAAAAAATCTAAATCAATTATCACAACAAATTTAGGCAGCTCATTACAATTTGTACTGTTTCCCTCTAGTAGTTTCCAGTGCATCATTCTTTTTTCCCTCGTAGAAATTCTTTAAATTCTCATCTATATCTTTTGTTCCAAAGAATGTGATATATCTCATCATCTTTCTCCTAAGTTTTTTTGATATCCACGGTGTATTACACTTATCATATGTATAGTGAGACCACTCCTCTAATTCTTGTGGAAATTTCATCCCATATTTTTTTGCAACCTCATACATTTTTGTGCCACAATACGGTGTAAAAATAAAAAGTAAAATTTCACTTCTATCATAAATTTTTATAATCTGCTCAATTAGTGATACAGTACAGTTGAAATCCTTTTCCGAATTCCAGGGAAATCCAACCATAAAAGACAAGGATGGCATAATATTATATTTCTTACACTTTTCAATTACTGCAATTACATGCTTATTCTTATGCTTTTTATCTATTTTTTCCAAAACTTCTTCATCACCAGACTCAATTCCTATAATAACCCTATAAAACCCACTTGAAATCATCAGGTTCATAAATTCATCTGAAAACTCAAGAAACTGAAGCACATTACATGTTCCATCCCAACGGATACTAAAGTTTTCTGCCTGCAGTAATTCACAAAACCTTCTTACTCTTTTTGTATCAATAAAAAAGTTATTGTCAAAAAAATGTATTGCATCTACGTTATAATGCTCATATAAATATTTAACATCTACAGTCACCTGTTCTGCCGGCAGCCCACTCCAGTGATGACAATAGAGCGAGCCGATTGAACAATAAAGACAGTTCCAAGGACATCCCCGACTTGATTCATAACCTATAACCCTTTCGTTGTTCCATACCTTATTGACATATTGATTCATATCCAATAAACTATAACTATTTATTATACTTTTAAAACTTGTTATCGGTTCTATAGGCTTTCTAATTGTTTTCTGTATATTTTTATCTTTGTCCTTATAAACTAAATTTGGTATCTGACTAATATCGCGGTTGTTTTGTAAACACTTTATAAGTTCGGGAAATATTCTTTCCCCTTGACCTATAATTATGATATCTACCATATCATTTACAACCGTGGTATCTGGCATTAAGCTTGGATGCCAGCCTCCCCAGACGACATGCATATTAGGATATCTTTTCTTTAGTCTTTTTGCTAATTGTATCCCATCTGTAATCTGATAACTTGTAATGGCACTAATACCAGTTATCAGAATATCATCAGATATCCACTCATCAATTTCTACCTTTGTTTCTTCATAAAACCTGCCATCAACTATCTTTACATCAAATTCGGCTCGGTCTATCTGTGCCGCTATTGCCATTACAGATAGTGGTGCACCAATGTACAAATCACTTGTGTCTTCACTTCCACTAATTCTTGGATAATAAAGCAATACCTTATACATATGTTTCTCCTATTTTTCATTACATTTTATTAAACAACATAGCTGATTTACTATGATTTCCCTATTAATTTCCATATTATCTAATAACGACTGTATATGAATCCCATCAGATAGCACAACCATAAGCCATGCTAGCGAATTATCATCTCTGCTATTACCTTCATTGAAGTATAACTCGTTAAAAAAGGAAACATAATAATTATATATTTCTAATAAGCTTTTCTTTAACCATGCTGTATCAACAGATTGATTATACTTCCGTATTTTTGCCCAAATATCAATATACAATGATAGAGATTGTCCATATTCCTCCGTTCCAAATGCAAATTCTTTTACCACATAACACAGCTTCTCATTTGGATCATTAATAGATTCTGCATGTGAACGTATTTTATTTACCCATAGAAATGCAGCATATTCCATTGCTGACATTTTAAGCTTTAGGTCTGATGGGAATGTCTTTCTTATAAAAGTCTCATCTAATTTAGTCCAGTTTGAAAGTTTAGTAATAGTAACTTCTTCAAACCCATCTTTAACCATTAATGATATTGCCATTTTCAAAATATGTTTTTCCCTATTACTAAACTCTTGCTTCATTTCTATAATAATCCTTAATTCTTTTCTTTATTAATTGTGTCCTTCTTATTACATTTTCCTTTGAATAGAAATTACTATATACCCATGCAACTCCTTTTGATAATTCATCAGAAGTCAGATTATTTGGCTTGTATACAGTATCCCAAAATGTATAACGGCTCCAGTCATAGTCAATAATACGGTTTTGTTCTTTCATGTCATCATACAGTTTGGTTCCAGGCAATGGCGTTAAAATTGTAAAGCTACCAGAATATATACCGTTATCTAAAGCGAAATCTAATGTCTTCTTGAAAGTTTCATTAGTATCATTATCCCCACCAAACATAAAGGATGCCCATATATTTAATCCTGCCTTATGAATTTTTTCAATTGAATCTGTATAAGCCTCTAACTGTTTTGCCTTCCATTGTTTACGATCCAAGAATTTTAGTCCACTTTCTGAAACATTTTCAAACCCTATAAACATCCAATGACACCCCGCTTTATGAATCAGCTTAAGTAGCTCTGTATCATTTGCAACCGATATATCCGTTTGTGTTCCCCATTTAATATTCATTGTAGAAATTTTTTCTAAAAGTTCAAATGAAAAATCTCGATTAATAAACATGTTGTCATCTGCAAAAAATATAAAAGCATCTTTATCAACTTTTTTTATTGCTTTAATTTCATTTACAATTTGTTCAATTGTTTTATGTCTATATGTAGATCCATACATAATCGGCAAGGTACAATAATCACATGAACGTGGACAGCCTCTTGTTGTCTGAATACTGTAAGAAGTATATAACCTCTTATCTACTAAGTCATACCTTGGAACTGGAGATGTCTTTAAATCTATATAACCTTTACTCTCATATATCTCTCTACAGGTTCCGGTATCATAGTCACTTATAAATTCTTTCCAAAGCGCTTCTCCTTCCCCAACCATAACACTATCGGCATGCTGCTTTGCCTCCTTGGGTAATAAAGTTGCATGTATTCCTCCAATAACAACATAAATACCCTGTTCCCTAAATCGATCCGCTATTTCATATGTTCTGTTAATTTGTTGAGTCATACCTGTTAACGCAACAATATCATAAAACTGACTAAAGTCTATTTCCTGACCATGGTCTTCATCAATAAACTGAATGTCATAATTTTCAGGTAATATACCTGCAATAGTAAGCAGACTTAAATTCGGTGTTTCCCACATACCATAGAAATTATAAACAGTATCATTAACCTGTAAAAATTCTTGTAAATAGTTATTTTTTCCATACCTAGAACCTTTTGATACAATTAATGCTATTTTCCTCATAATTTACTCCCTGCTTATTTTTATTCCTTGTAATTCTCCCTGATGTTGCATCTAATACAATTACTTCCCCATCTTGAAAAACATCTGTTGCTAAACCATTAAATACAACTACCGGTATTCCATACTCTCTAGCCATAACCGATCCATGTGAAAGAATATTTCCATAATTCATCAACATGCCCCCCACATTTCGAAGAATCGGCGTCCATGAAGGATGAAATGTTGGTACAATTATGATGTCATTATTCTGTACTTTACACAAATCATTACAAGACCTTACGATTTTCACTCTGCCTTCTACATAGCCTGAACATATTACCGTTCCCTTGTACCTATTAGAATAACTTTCTTTTTGAATTTTAATATGCTTACCCTCCCGAATATAATATGGAGGTGTCATATAAAAATTCCTCTTCAATGCATTCTTCCTTCTTCTTATCAGTTGCTTCGAAACATTAAATGCCCCATCCTTTAAATATTCATTCACTTCACTGATTTGAAGATGAAAAACATCTTCTTTTTCTTTGATGTAATCATCTTGAATCAATAAATTTGCAACTTTTAAAAATATTTTTCGCATTAGAAGCCAGCTTTTGTCAAAATAATACCTTTGATCTTCACGTAAAGTCATATAACATGCAGTAAGATTTATCACCCTTTTTAATTCCTCTTGTTTTTCACTGCTTAGATCCTTATATCCCTCGGTTTCATTAAGCATAGTGTCTAATGATTTTACTGTGTTTTTATTAACAGATTGCTGATCCTTTACAAGCTGGCGTATGATTTCTATTACATTGGATGGATCCTCACTCCAGTGAGGATACATTAAATCATCACTAGATATACCTCTATGCCCATGATTACTTAGAAAGCTGTTAAACTTATTTGAAAGCTCTTTATCAGCCTCCACCCTTTTTAGCACCTCAATGCTATCTTCTATATCAATATATTTTAGTAAATTTGTATTCTGAGCAATCCAGGCTGCTAATTCTGCTAGTTCATGATTTGATTTCTCAGTCATATTTACTCTATTTGCACCCTGAATCAATAAACTTGCTCTACTTTTGGGATTATCAGTAAAATTAAGCATATTTATTAATTGATCATAACAAATATTTGCCATTCCAAGCATCCTATAATGTTCAATTCCAATAAAGCTACAGAAATTATTAAGAACAAGTTCTAGTAGACTTCCTATTTCACTTCTTGATATACATTTATCTAAATTATCTGCATATTTCTTGAGTCTCTCATGATATAATGGGAGCTTTTCGTACCATTGTTCATGTCCGCTTTTTACATAGAACTTCTTTTTCATTTCTTCTCCAAAACCAGCCATACTAAAATATTGGTGTTGATAATTAATGTTCCAGTATACTCTGTTATAGTAAATTAACAGCGGTTTTTCTTGAAAACTGTTTCCTATTTTATCTGACTCAAAGTCCAAGTACACTAATTCCTGCCAATGCTCTAATAAAGATAAGTATAGAATTGAAGCTGGAAGGGCATACCTATCTAGCAGACAACAATTGTTCGCGCTGTCTTTCAATGTTGCATATGGAATTTCACTTTCTTCACTTAACGTAGTAATTTTTCTCAATTGAAGAAATACGATTTCATCATTCTCAATCGTCCATTCCAAATCACATGGTGCTTTTACCAATTCTTCAATCTGTAAAGCCATTTTACATAACTTGTTACGCAAGTTCTCACTAAACACACGCTTAATGTTTGGTTTTACATTATGAGCCTCTTTTACTTCAAAATGATTGTATTCATCGCAGACTTTTTCAATACTATATGTAGATGCCTGCGTAATATTTGAAACAACATTCTCATTTAGTCCTTCTGCTACTTCAATTATCATTTCTTCCTTATTACATACAGGATTTATCGTAAATATAACACCAGAAACATTTCCCTTAGCCATTCTTTGAATAACGATTCCCATACCAGTGGAATTAATATTAAAATCTTTTCGATACTGTATGGCTTCTTTTTGGAAGAATGAATTCCATACTTTAATAACCGCACTTTTAAATTGCTCATATGTATCTACATCTAATATACTTTTGTATATTCCTGCTGCTGACGCTTTATCGGTATCTTCCCCAATAGCAGAAGAGCGCACAGTAATCTTACATGAATATGTATTCTTTATCTCTATCCATGTATCATACAATACGCTATTTATATGACTATTCAAAATATAACATTTTGTTTCATCGAATTTTTCAAATTTTAAATACAATCCGTTATCTACGCTGTACTCTTGAAATAATGAAATGGAAAAAGCATAACCATCTGGAACGCAATATCCCCACTCTATTAATTGATGCAGATTTTTTGCTTTCTCCCCATAATTGCCGTTTAAAACTTGCTTGTTTTTTAAATTAACCACTTCTTTATCCATTTACATTAACTCCCCTATTAAATCTTTTAAATCACTAAGTGTTGTTATAGGCGGAATAATTTCTTCTTTCAATTCCTCTAAATTTCTATTTATCCATATTGTATGTATTCCGGCTCTCCCCCCGGCAAAGATATCATCTACCTGCGAATCCCCTATATGTATAATTTCTTGTTTTTTACATTTTAATAATTGACAGGCATATTCAAATATTTCTGCATCCGGCTTATTACAGCCTACATCCTCAGATGATATAACAAAATCAAATTGAAAACCCTGTTTTTGTATTGACTCCCATAAAATATCATTGTCCGCATTTGTTAAAAGACCAACCTTATACTTCGTTTTAAGCTTTTCTATTGTCCATTTACTATCTTTATATGCCTTCGTATCTGTAAATAATTGAAAAAGAAATAGTTCAAACTCCCCTAACTTATTAACAAGAGCATATTTCACTGTTACTCTTTCTAACGCATCTGCAAGAAGTCTCTTACCTAATATATATTTTCTGGTAGCATAGAGCCTTGCATACTCACGCATAAATTTCTTAAAGATTATTTGATATCCTTGCTCAGTGTCAGAATACGTTCTTCTTATCCATTGCTCAATCTTCTTAAATGGTTTTTCTAGCTCTACAAGTGTCATGAAATAGTCAAAACTAATATATTTATACTCTTTCATTATTTTCCTCCATATATCAGAAAAGCACTTGACATTCCTGGCAAATATAAGAGGATGTACTTCCTGTTTTTACTTTTTGAATCGTACTATTACATTTTGGACATTTACTGTTTTCCTTATACGCAATTTTAAATTCTTTCTCATCATAATTTCCAAACTTACCATAAAAGTCTTTTTCATAATGAAGACCTTTCATACTCTTTATATATTTCATTTGTTCCTTGATTTGCATGTATAGCTGTTGGTATACTTCTTTGGGGATTTGATTACATTGTGTATCCGGATGTATCCTGCTTTCATATAGAATATCATGGATATAAGCATTCCCTATACCACTGACTACTCTCTGATCTAAAATAGCATTCTTTATTCTAGCCTTTCTTTTATACAATCTTTCGTAAAAGTAGTTAAAAGTAAACTCCAAATGATCTGGTAATAACCCGATTTTCTGATACTTCTTTGTTTGACCTAGCTCCTCATCACTTAGTAGGTGAAAATGTCCAAACCACCAAAAACGACATGTAAAACCTATGTTTTTGTCTAACATTAAATTGCATTGATAATTATCCGATGGTAATTTCTCTGTATCGTAATATAAAATGTCAGCTCCCATACCCAAACCAAGCATTATATTATATTCACTGTCTAAATGTAACCGAAGATATTTTCCCCAATTACTTACATAACAAATTTTCCTGTTACATACTTTTTCTCGAAAATCAGATACCTCTACATTCAGACACTTTTCCTGTCTTATATCAATATCTATTATAAGCCGTCCCACCAATTTATCTTGCATCTGGCTGGATAATTGACTTAGTTCAGGATATTCTGCCATGTTATTCCCTCCACTCTTTCTTACTATAGTAACTTTAAAATTCTTAGTCCCTTTTGTACATCTTCAACAATCATATTCATTTTATTTTTTTCAAGAAGAAGATTAGGCCCTGTCATAATATAAGAAGGGATAACTTGTATATCCTTATAAAAAAAATCATTTTGCCTGATCTTATACGTAGCTATAGAAGGAATTACATTTTTTTTCGTATTGCGCTTTGAAATAATGTTCATAGATTTTTTTGCTACATCACCCATTAGCATAATTACTTTCAAATCTCGAAACAACTTAAGCTCTTCTTCTAATAAAAAAGAATATTTTTTTACCATTTCACTAGGAATAATAGCTTCCTCCTTTGACCATTTTACAGCACTTGTTATATAAATACCCATATTTAAAATATCATCTACCCTGCTCACCTCTTCGCCTGCTTTATTGAAAATACTTACTGCTGACGCTGCATATTCTGCATTATTAGCTGAACTATAGAAATAATGATTTATATTATTTGGCATACTCTCATTTATCATTATCATTTTGATTTCATCTACATTCACATTAATATTTGAATGCATAAACTTTGGATGTTCCGGCAAATTATCTACTACTTCATCTAAATATTTATCAATAATCATTTTATTTCCTCCCCTAAACATTACGATACTGTTGTTTCATAATATTGTGCTTGAGTGGTAAATAGCTTACAATATCGCTTACCAAGTTTCATTAATTCATCGTGTGTTCCATATTCAACCACTCTTCCATTTTCAATATACGCAATCTTATCACAAAATTTTGAACTTGCTAACCTATGTGATATAAATATAGCAGTTTTATCACTTGCTATCTTTCCTAAACTCTTATACATTTTATATTCCTCAAACGGATCAAGCATGGAAGTTGGTTCATCCAATATAAGCATTCTCGGATTACGATAGTATGCCCGGATTAATGCAATCTTTTGCTGCATTCCACCAGACAGTTCAATTCCATTTACGTCATAGTCTCTAAGCATATAGGTATCAAGCCCATCTTTTAAAACCGCAACCTTTTCATAAAAATCAACTTTACGAATTGATTTCCATACTTCTTTTTCCTTTTCTTCATCAATAATTCCGTTATCTTCTTCACTCATATCTGACATTAAAATGTTATCTCTGATGCTAAAGGAGTAAATTTTAAAATCTTGAAAAACAGCTGAGAATCTCTTTCTATATTCCTCTAATTTATATTTTCTTATATCTACACCATTTAAGAGAATAGTTCCTTCTTCTAGTTTATATAATCGAAGAATCAGCTTAATTAATGTTGTCTTTCCCGCACCATTTAAGCCCACTATAGACAATTTTTTCCCATAATTGATTTGAAGCGAGAAATTCTTTAAAATATATTCATTTGTATTAGGATATTGAAAAGATATATCCTTAATCTCTAACGTAAAGGTGTCCATATTCTCAGGCATGTCTAAAGTTCCTTCTTCCACATCCTCCTCTCGTAGAAAATTATCATAGTTGTTTATAAACTTCGAATTTTTTAAAGCTGTTTGAAAACTCTTAGCTAATTTTGTCAAGCTATCCGATAACATGTTAACAGCTGTAATATACTGTATAAATTCGCCTATAGAAATTAAATTTAATGCTACTCTATATCCTAAATATAAATATACGATTAATACTTGTACATTTTGGCCAAAAGTATCTCCTATACTAGCCTTTGTTGAAGCCCTATAGTTCTCCTTTATTAGTCTTTCGTTGTCTTCAACAAAAAATCTTATTTTATCAGACAACCAAGTACTCAAATTATAGAGCCTTATCTCTTTACTATTATCTTTATCTCTACAAATATAATTTAAATAATCCCATTTTCTATTTAGAACTACGAAATTTCCCTGTAATCGTTCTTCTACCTTTATTTTTTGGTAGTTCAAAAAGGAGCTGAATAAAACAGTTGCAATTACAAGAAAGACTAATACTAAACTTAAGTGAAAGAGAAGGTAGCAAACATAACCAATTGTAAAGAGACAGGATATTTGAATATTAATATTTTCAACTAAATCAATTATGTTGTCAGCACCAACTTTAGCTCTTTCTTTTTCATCTAACAAACTAGATGTTTCAATCTTTTGATATTCCAAATCCATAAATTTTTTTTTTAATTTTTCATCAAAATGCTTCTTTACATACTCTTTCAGATTATCTACAGTATATGTAATAATTATTTTTATAGCAGCAGTTAGTACATTAAATATTAAAAACAAAATTGCCGTCTCAACTGCTTTATTAAAATCACCAATTATTACATAATCTACTATTTTTCTAGGAAATATAATTACATATATTCCCAATAATGATGTTAAAACACTATTTATTATATTTAAAAAAACATATAGCTTAATATCCTTTAAAATTACATAAGTTCGCATATTCCTTACAAATGTTGTCACTTTTTCAATCCTTCCGTAAGTTTAAGTGTAATATTGTGCTTGTATTAAGTACATATTATAGTACTCTTTTCTACTCTCCATTAATTCCTGATGTGTTCCATACTCGCATATTTCTCCATCCTTAAATACAACTATCTTATCGCAAAACTTTGTACTTGCCATTCTATGCGAAATATAAATTCCAGTCTTCTCATAAAGCATTTCGTTAAACTGCTGATAAGTCCTAAATTCTGCAATTGCATCAAGCGCACTTGTTGGTTCATCCATTATGACTATGCTTCCATCTCTATAAATAGCTCTTGCAATTACTATTTTCTGACATTCACCTCCAGATAATTTAATACCTGTATCTTCAAAATTCTTGTTCACATAGGTATCTAAGCCAAAGTTTGTTTTTTCAATCATAGTTTTTAAATCTACTTTATCCAATATTGTATTTAACCAGCAATCGCTTGATTCAATATTATCTGAAAAAACAATATTATCCTTTATCGTAAATGAAAATAAGCGGTAATCCTGAAATACTATTCCTATCAAATTATAATATTTTTCAAGTGGTATATCTTTAATATTTATATTTCCTAAATAAATATCGCCTTCTATTGGCTCATATAGTCTAATTAGTAATTTTATAAATGTCGACTTTCCTGCTCCATTATTTCCTATAACAGCTAATTTCGTTCTGTACGGTATCTTTATTGATACATTTTTTAAAACATATTCATCCTTTGTTGGATATTTAAAGCTTACATTTCGAAATTCAATGGTATAATCATTAAAGTTACATAAATCATCGCTTAATCTAGCAGTTTCACGTAAGTCACAATTCATTTCCATAAACGTTCGTATATCCCCTATTCTTAATCCCAACTTATTTATATTAATTATGCTTTCTGTAATATTATTTACCGAAGACTTAAACGTCTCCAAAGTAGATATATACATAGAAAAGTTACCTATCTTTATTCCTTTTGCAAAACTTTTCATTATAATATATATATATATTCCACCTTGTTGCAAATAATTTGCCATTTCAATGCAAAACTTGAATCCAGTAGTTTTCTGATTTGCTATTCTTTTCTCCTTTATTATACTTTCTTTATTTCTAGAGTAACGCTTCAGTAATATATCTCTCAAGGAATACAGCCTTATCTCCATTCCATATTCAAAATTATACATAATCTTTTCATAGTAAGCATGTTTTCGATTTTGATTAACTAACTTTTTGTCCAAATCATATGAAATCTTTAGTATCTTGTTTTGTAAGAATGTATTCAATACAACAACCAACAATATTGCAATTGCTACAAACCAATTTAGCGTAAGTAAGATTACCAAGGTTCCAATAACCTGTATTACATTTACCATACATTTTTTCACTGTATCCATGAAGAAACCAGCACCCTGTTCTAACGCCTGATTTGCCATGTAATATTTTTTAAATGTTTCAGGTGACTCCAAATCCTTTAAATCTATCTGCATGTATTTCTTTAATATTTCTCCTGTCAATTGAAAAAGAAAACAAGCTTGATAAACAATATCAAATTCAAATAATATATAAGTAAGAAAGCTTAATACAAACTTTGTCAAGCACATCAACAAAACTGTCATTAGTACATTTTCCCATATATCCTTAGCCACTAGCTGGTTAATTATTTTTGCTGGAAAAAAAATTACAATAAATGGATTAAGTGCCTCTACCAATATAATTAATGGAAATATATATAATTTTTTAGGCTGAAACTCGTACATCATCTTAAAAATAAATTTAAGATTAATTAATAGTCTTTTCATATAATCCCCTCTTAAATCAAAATATTAAAATAGTATATTTCCAAATCACACAATGAGGCGTGGATGATATATATGTTCCCTATTTTAGTTCCTTTAGATTCCCACTAATATAAATCTACCATAATTAATGTAGTCTTTTACGTTAAATAAACAATTCTCTATGTTATCATCTTAATATTTTTATTATTCAACCTTATTATTTCTATTTCATATTGATTTTAAATTAAATAAAAATAATAAAATTATCTGGTATTTATTTATTTTAATTCAATGTATCATATTATTAATTATTTATCAATATTATATTTATTTTTCTATTTATTTTTATTTAATACAACAAACAATACAGTAAACTAATGGTATTTTAAGATTTTTTAATTACAAAAATGCTTACACTAATATAATAATTGCGATTTTTATTAACATTTTTTAATTGTTTGTGCAATTATGGATATAATTTTGATATTTTACTCTGTAAGCCGCTTATTCTCACGATATTGATAATTTCAAAGTTATAATTCCAGCTTTATCACATATTTTAAATCATAGCTCTGTCATTAAAATTACCTCCTCACTAATTGAATACATTTAACGTTAGGAGTACAACCTAATACTATACAAAAATAATTTTTAACAAAGAGTTACTGATTAATAAGGTACAACGTGTAATGGACTAAATCCATTACTGTATTAAAATAGGAAATAGATAGCTTATCATCCTCAAAATTCAAATCAAAATAACTTTCAATTCCTACTATTATCTTGACAAAAGACATAGAGTTTATTCTAATCTCTTCCAAACGATTGTTAAGTTCAATTTCAATATTTGTTTCCATTGCTTGATGAATTATTTTTATAATTACTTCGCCTATTTCCTTATCGTCCATTATATCTCCTTCTTTTTATTTTCAGTTATAGCCTTATACGTCTTCACTACTTCTTCTAAATCACCAGGGCTATTTATCCAAGAATATTTTAACTGAGGATAATTTAATCTCATATTTCCACTTACAGTTGTTCCCGCACCAATTTCAACTATATGCCTTACCCCCGTTTTGTAAACATTATCACACAGCCTTTTCCACTGAATCATATTAACAATTTGATTAGAAATATTTCTTTTTATTATATCTGCTAATCGTGTCGATTCCCCTGTAAAACATGAAAACACATCAATATCGCTGTTTTGAAATTTATGCGAATCAAATTCGTGCTTTGCCATTTTCTGTATATCACTACACATTAAGCAGTGATATACGCTGTCTCCTGTTGGTATAATAAAATGTGCCGATTCCTGCTTTGCCATATTGCAAACACTATCTACCTTATCTTGCTTACCTGCTATAATATTTTGCCTATCTGATATATGTATTGCAATAGAAACCTCATTTCCAACCGGATCAACTCGTTTACAAAGTTCCTGTAACCTTTCATAGGAAAAATCAACTACCCGACACATTTTTCCGGTCAGCTTTTCTTGATTCTGCATTATGATTTTCTCTAATCTATATACCAAGTCCATTGTCACAAAAAAATCCATACCACTGCTTTCAGTAATAGCTGCAAATTCTCCCTGACTATATCCCAGCGTGAACTTTGGAAGACCAATCTGCTCCGTTAATATCTTTGTAATTCCATGACAATACAATAGTAAGCAGAGCATCTGCTGTTCAATTACCTGTGCCCTTTTAAAAGATGCCTTATAAAAGTCAAATTTGAAAAGGTATGATGCTTCCTCATATAACTTTCGAAAAGAATCGAACTGCTCATAAAATTCTATATTAAGACCTTTCTGTACCACCTCACGAGGCGGAAAGCCTATTCCATAACCATTCCAATTTTCCATTTACCCCTCCAACTACATTGCTTTATTTTTCAGCTAAGACTACATTGCGATTTTTAGCTAATTGCTTTAAATGTGCTAGTCTCTTTTTAATATTTTCCTCACTGTTAATTTTCTTATATAGCTGTACTAATCCATCCTCAATTTCCTCTTTAGTAAAATTAGTAAATTTCACAACAACGTCCCATAGTGTATAATAGTCCCATCCGTAATCCAATATTCTGCCTTTCTCTTGCATCTGGGTACGCATCTTTGTACCAGGTAATGGAGTAGGAACTGTTATATTTGCACTATAAAGTTGATTATCAATAATAAATTGTGCCGTATCCTGAAATATATTGATATTATCACAATCCAGACCTATAATAAATGTACCATATATCCCTATTCCAAAACTTTGTATAGAACGAATCAGAGCCGGATAATTTTTTGACTGCTTGTATTTCCAGTTTATATCATCCAATTCATACAAGCTGTTAACATTTACACTTTCAAAACCAATGACAACCCACTGACACCCTGCCTTTGCCATTGCTTTAAGTAATTCTGTTTTATTTGCTATAGAAATATCAACCTGTGCAATAAAACGAATCGATAACTCTTCCAATTGTTTTAATAACTCAATACTCAATGATGTATATACGAATGCATTATCATCTGCAAATAGAATTAGTCTATCTGGAAATAATTTTTTAACAAGTGTAAATTCACGTATAATCTGCTCATTACTCTTTCTTCTATACTTATTCCCAAAAACTTTAGACGCTGCACAAAAGGAACAATTATGAGGACATCCTCTCGTTGTTTGTACAGTAATAAGAGGATAGTTATAGTCCATTAATAAGTCATACCTTGGAATTAATGGTATTTCAAATTGATATACCGTATTTTTCTTCGGTATATAAATTTTCTTACAACTTCCTTTACAATAATCACTATAAAAATCAAACCATACATTCTCAGCCTCACCAGATAAAACTACGTCTACATGATGTTGTGCATCTTCTGGTAAAGTAGATACATGAATTCCACCAATTACTGTAAAAATATTTTTTGCTTTATAATAATCTGCAATTTCATATGCTCTTACAATTTGTTGTGTCATTGCACTTAAAAATACAATATCGTATTCCTTGGTAGAATCAATACTTCTATAATTTTCATCTATATAGGTGCATTCCCAGTCTTCTGGAAATAGCGCGGCTAATGTCAATAATCCAAGATTTGGACCTGACCATAGAAGTTTGAAACTCTCCATGTATTCTGACTCTTGTAAAAAATTTGACATTTTTTCATTTTTTCCAAAAATATTTCCTCTTGGATTAACCAGTAAAATATTTTTCACTCTATCCCTCCTAATATGATGTATTTTACTTTTATACGAACGTATCGTCTTCCCTAATGGCAACAAATACTTCTTTTATCTTCTTTATGTATTCTTCCTTTTTCAAAAAGTATCCAGTCAAATGCCTTGCGCCTTCCATCACCCATAACTCAATGTCATTGGTTTTTAAATATTCGATAGCCTGTTTGGCATCATCAAGACCAATTATATTATCTCGTGTTCCATGAATAAACAAGATATGTCTATCTCTAATCATGGCTAATTCCTTTTTCGTCACTCTCTCCATTTTCCTAAAACCTGCTATATACAGTTGATACCATATAAATAGTTTTCTCTCCAACCAATGATTTATCTTATTCGAATCTAATACATATTGAAAATATTTTTCGGTATTCATCAAAGGTCCACTGTCAATAACACCTGTAATAATTTCTGGGTAGTTTGCCATTCCATGAATAACAAGTGTGCTTCCCATTGAGAATCCAATAATTCCATATTTCATTGAAAGTTTTCGGCTTTGGATATATTTAAAAAACAAATCAAAGTCTTTCATTAATGTATACTTTGTTGAAAGACTATTGCTGCTGGCACCATGGTTTATATAATCATAACTGACGATTTGATATCCTTCTTCTATTAGAGGTTCTAACATAGATACAACTGCTTCTTTATTACCTCCCAGATAGTGACATACAATGATACTACCTTTTATTTGTTTTGGACTTATAATCAGACCTGACAAATCTGTACCATAAGAAGATTTTGTTGTAATTTTTTCAATATGATATTTTTCCTTTACCGTTAGTACTCTTGGATTTCTAACTGGATGGCATATTTTGTAAGAAAACTGAATCGCAGCTTTTCCTTCCAAAATCACATATGTGAATAATTTTAATATAATGATGATTAATACTATAATAAGTGTCTTTATCATAACATCCTTAGATTTACCCTCCTAACTGCATTATTTGCATAATCTGCGACATATAAAACTGCCGCTTCCTCATCCACCGCAACTCCTGCTGGAACATTAAAGCACGGCCACTCCTTTGGTCCGGCAGCATCTTTGTATCCGCCTTCTGTCATTCCCAACACTAATTTAATTGCTTTCTTATCTATATCATAAAAAACAATATGGTTTTTTACTCCATCTGCAATACACAAAATCTGATTTTTCCAAATATCTACCCAATATGGACCACCATATAGTAGCTTTTCATCATAATCGTTGAAATGAAAAACTGTGCTGACATTTTTCCTTTTTGTATCAATACAACGCACACAATAATTTTCATAATCAGGAATATAAACCTTCCTGCCATTCTTGGTAACAGTTACACCATATGGTTTATTAAACCTTATCGAATCAACTCCTTCACCATCCCCTTTATAGCCGAATTCAGAATTTCCATAAGCTTCTATTAACCTTCCAAATTGGTCTATTTTTAAAACACGGTTATTTCCATAATCATTTGTATAAACATAGCCATTAACATCCACCGCAACACCACCTGGTCTGCTTAATCTAACAACATCTGGATTCTTTTCCAATTCGGCTTTTCCTTCACTCCCATCACCTGCTAAAGTAGTAATTATACCGAATTTATCTACTTTTCTAATACAATGATTACCAGTATCTGCTATATAGAAATTTCCTCCTTTTTCATAGGCCACGCCGCTTGGTTTACTAAGAGTCGCTGATATTGCTGCTCCATAATCACCTGTATACCCTATCTTTCCGCAGCCAGCTACAGTTGATATTTTACCTCTTAAATCTACCTTTCGAATGCAATGATTTCCTCGATCTGCAATATATATTTCACCATTTTCTCCAACACTGACTCCATATGGCTCTGCAAGCTGTGCATGATATGCCTCTCCACCATCTCCTGAATATCCACGAAGGCCACTGCCGCACACAGTTGAAACAAAGTTTTTTTTGTCTTTCATAAAATACAATGATAAATCTGATATAACTTCAATTCGGTTTCTTCCTTTTTTCTTAGCCATGGCTAAAGCAATTTCTGCATTTTTTAATGCATAATTGACATTTTCTCCTCTCTTGGCAAAGGTTACACCATAGCTACAAGAAATTGGAACACGACAATACAATTCATTATTTTGAATAAACCTCTGTTTTCTCATCTTTCTTTTCAATTCCCTCATAATCTTTAAAACATTCTCTATTTCCAATTCCGACAAGGCAAAAATAAATTCATCACCGCCATAACGTCCAATTGTTCCCTTGATTTCTTGCTTTAAAAATTTTGAAATATTATAAAGAATACTATTTCCCTCTTCGTCTCCCACCTTTGCATTAATGTTAGCAAAAAAATCTACATCACATATAGCGATAAACATATCTTTATTCCTAAGATTATCCTTTAAATATTCAATCATAGTAAAACGATTGAAAAGCTCAGTTAATTCCTCATCCCTTTCATCTATCACAGTCCAAGTCCTCCGTCTAAAGGTATGGTAACTCCTGTCAGATATTGTGGACAAAGCTTTTGATCAGCTAAAAATACTACTATTTTTGCTACTTCATCCGGCATACAAAGCCTCTCCATTGGCACACCTTCTAATAGTTTCTTTCTCTCTGCCTCACTCATTTTCTGAGTCATATCTGTCTCTACACCACCAGGCGCAATACAGTTTACCGTAACTCCAAAATGCGCCACTTCCTTTGCAAGAGATTTGGTAAAACCTATTATAGCTGCTTTTGAACTTGAATAATTGCATTGTCCCCTCATTCCATTTATCCCGCTGGTAGAACTAATATTAATAATCCGTCCGTCCTTTTGGCGAAGCATTGGATAAATGCATTCCCTTGTCAGATTGTAAACACCATATAAATTCGTCTTAATTACCATATCCCATTCTTCATATGACATCATAGCCAATGATTTATCCTTGGTAATACCGGCATTATTAATCAGAATATCAATGTTACCCCACTCATTATTGATATCCTTTATCAATTGCTTGACTGCATTTTGATTGCAAATATCCACCTGATATCCTTTTGCAACCTGACAATTATCTCTTGCCATTTCATCAATCTGCCTTGCAAGCTCTTTATTTTCCTTATAGGTGTAGGCTACCTGATACCCCTTTTCAAGCAATGATGAAATAATGGCTCGTCCAATTCCTCTAGTTCCGCCTGATATTAGTACATTTTTCATTCTGCATACACTCCTTACTCATTCAAAGCGGATATTTACAATCCTCTTCTCTACACTCTATCTCTATTCAACGTCGACTTCCCAGATTAAAATCGTTCCTCTAATTCTTAATATACTTAGACATCTGTATATAAACATCCTCTGAATCAAAAATCTGATGTAACAGCTCCTCTTGATAGGTAATCCGAATCTGTTGATTTATTATTTTTTTAGTTAAACTCATGGATAATAAAGAAAATTCTTCGATTCTTATAAGTTCCTTTTGTATGTATAATTCCACTTCGTCTGTTTTACAAACCCAGTCAAAAACTCCATTATTCCTTAATTGTGCGGCATTATATCTACTATTTAAAAGACCTATACTATTTGCATCTGCGATTGAACTACGCTGCACTAATAAATCAATTCCACCATCTCCCAGTAATCCTCCATACCTGACATCAGGAAGCCATATCCAGCTATTATTTGTAGCACCCCTTATATCACACGCCAGCATAATAGAAACTGCCGAGCCTATTAATGCACCATTTGCAATAAAGTAATAGATATGTTTTGATCCAAGTATTTTCTGGTTTATCTCAAAAACCATTTTTACTGCTGTCATGATATTTTGTCTTGTTTTCTTACGGTCATCTTTTATAAATAATTCACCTAAATCCAATCCGGATGAACAAATTCCTTTGATAGCAGACTGGATTATAACCAAGCGAATCTCTTTTAATGTTTCAACTTCATCAATGCAGTTTGACAATTCTTTAAGAAATGATAAGTTTAAGGCATTTGCATTTTTTCTATGTAATTTTATATACGCTCTCTTATCATATAAAACGATATCAACATTCAATTTTTTTATCCTCACAAAGTATACGCATCATTGTTTCAATTTGTTCTTTATAATTTTTATCCCAGCTAGCTCTCTCAATTCCATCCCCACATAATTCTATTGCTGGGATACGAATATCAGAAAACGCTTTTTGAATCTTTGGAAACATAGGAGGAAGAAATTTACAGATTCGCTGCGAATAATGTACAATGCCATCTACCTGATAACGCTTAGCAATCTCCATTGTTTTAAAAACCCTCTTTTCCTCGGTAAAAAAAATTGAATCCATAATCCGTTTTACTAAATCTTGACAAAATGTATCGAAATGTATCTCTTTTGCACAAAATAGAAAAAGATCCTCACAAACAAATTTACAAGCATATTGTTCTTCTATCTTATCTATTAAACTCATACATAGCGGCGTTGTGCCAAGCCACATAAGTTTTTTCACACCTGGCTTCCATGAATAATTCTCTGTTTTAGAATGAAGATCATCTCTAAGCATCTGCAAAGCTTCAACAGAACTTTCTTTTCCAAAATCATTATATAAAGTAAAGATATTTAACATATCTTGTGTATCTATGATTCCTAAATACTGATTTCTTATGTCGTCAATTTCTTTCTTAATCAAAATCATCTGGTTTGATATGTTAACTACACTCTGTATACTTTTTTTTACAGAAAAATGGTCTTTTAAATATTGAAATATTTGCTCCATTTGCTTAACATGATCTTGATAAGCTTCTGTGCTTTCCTGCCGCTTCACCTTTAAATCCAGAAATGGTATTTGATACGTTTCAGACAATTCTTTGCAAAATTGATATGCACTATTGCATGGATAGTTCGATGCTACAATTAATTTTGGCAGTGGCAGTATCTTTTTCTTCAACATAGAATTCAAATAAATCTGGTACGAACACCTGGATGTGTATTGATCCGATTTCTTCCACTCTTCTTCCTTAAGCAGATTACAAGCCGCTCCAAAGCCTGCAATTCTATCGCTATAAATCACAGGCAAATCAAATGGTACCAAAAGCTCATTTGGTATGTAATAAGTTGCAAGGACATAATCTTCCCCTCCAAAACATCTGTCTAAGACATTTCGTTGTTCTGTTAAAAATTCGGCTAAATAATTTTTATTTCTTGCTTTTGCTAATCGAACGGATAAATCCAGATAATAGTGATACTGATTCATAACGGCCTCCATCATTTATTGAAAGCAGATATTAAAATCTACTTTTGCTGCTTGACTCTATTCCTTATTACTCTTACTTTTTGCAAATAAAGCTGCCCCCAGCGCCCCTATCATTTGTGGTTCCTCCGGAACAAAGATAGGTTGATTTAGTTTTTGGGAGATATAAAATACCATTCCCTTGTTCTTTGCCACACCACCTGTCATGGCAATCTTACTTTTTATTCCAATATGATAAATCATTCCTAGTATTCTTTCAGAAATAGAGCAATGGATACCTGCAACAATTTCCTCTAATGGTATTCCATCGGAAATTTTAGAAATCACTTCTGATTCTGCAAAAACAGTGCATACGCTGCTTATTGGTTCTTCTCGTTTTGCCCTGATTGCGATATCTCCCATTTCATGAATTGGTATATTTAGTACATGAGCCATGTTTTCTAAAAAACGACCGGTTCCGGCAGCACATTTATCATTCATTGTAAAATTTTCAATCATACCTCTATCACTGATTTGAATTACCTTACTATCCTGTCCTCCAATGTCAATTACCATTTCAATATCCTCTTTCATATAATGAATTCCCATTGCATGGCAAGATATCTCTGTGACACACAGATCTGCTTTTTCTACATTTTTCCTTCCATATCCGGTGGATACGATACACTTTACATCCTGACTTCTAATATTTGCATTCTGACAGCATCTTTCTATAATCTCTTCTACTGTTTCTTTTTGATTATAATTACTACGGATGATTTCTTTTGCTACAATTTCGTTTTTTTCATTCAGGAGTACTGCATCTGTACTCACTGATCCGATATCAATTCCAAGATACATTGTTACACTCCTTCCAAACTTTCCTTAAATGCTTCCAATCTGGTAAAATCCTGCTGGCTCGCATTTCCACGAGGATCGATACAGTCACCATGCAACTCCATATATGGTAAATGCCTTTCTAGCGCAAGCTCACGTATCAACCAGGCTGATCCTCCAATTGTCCTGCATCCTCGGTGCATGTAATGAATAATCCCATCAATCTCATACTCATTTATGATATCGTTAAATATGTTTTTTCTTCTCTTTTCATTTCCTATATAAAAATGTGATAGTAATCGTTTTGATACATCCAATATACCATCTTCCATTTTATATTCATTCCAATAAATGTAACTTACTATATCAGCACTCACTGAAAGTCCAAGATCCTCTTCCATGTATTCTAATAATTCATTTCGATAAAGTGGACTAAAATGAACCCATAAAATTCTTTTTCTTCTCTTCTCACCGGTCTTTTGCTTTTGTAGTCTTTGAATGTCTTTTTTATATTCTTCTACTACCTGAACTCCAATCTTTGAGCCAAACAAAAACGTAGTTCCAAATAAATTTCTAAGTGCCAGTCTTCCCTTAAAATCAGGTGTATCCTTTCGCATTCGGTTGGCCTCAATCCACCCTTTGCGTGACTGATTTGATAATTGCAGCGCCTCTTCAAACTTCTTCTTACTATATTTCATTCCTGTATTTTGCTCCAACCAATAAATAAGAGTTTCATACTGCTTACTAACAAACTGACAAGACTCCTCATTATCCTCATAAGGAACTTCGATAGAAAAGGTATTAGTGCCAAACCTCTGGCTGCAATATTCACCCAAAGCAAAGCCTCCATCACAAATCGTAGACGCAAAAACCATAGTTTTTGGATGAAGACATTCTTCTGAAATCAGCAGGCCTAAGACTGCTTTGTGATAGGAACAAACTGCACTTGCAATTCCCATACTTTCTGCCAGCATAATATAGTGTTTGGACAAGCCAAGTGAGGCAAGCCACCCCGAAATCAATTCAATATGTACCGGTATTAGCCCCATGGAATAAAACAGCTCAACCGGCATCACCATGTTCGTCCAAACTATTTTTTCGCTTTCACCCTTTAATTTATTTATTACCATATCTATTTGGTAAGATATTAATGTTTTCAGGCAATCATATTCCATTTTGCCAACGACTGCTCTTACATATCGAATTTTGGTCAGAAAAGTGATATTTTCTTTCATATCTGCGCGTATGGTTCCACTTTCTTGTAAGGATGAAATCACAGCGTCAAGACGCACATCTTGTTTTTTCGACTTAAACTCTTCGCTCGTTGATTGATACTGATAAATTTTTCTATTCTGTATTCCTTCCATAAAAGCTTCTACTCTGGTTGCCACTTGACCCATACCACTATAGTCAAAGCTGGTTTCCAAACAAATCTCGGGAATATTATATTTTCTCGCTGTTTTCCTTACATAGGGATACATAAATAAGGAAGCATCACAATAAGAGGAGGTTAGAAATATGATTCCATATAGTTTCTCTTGATTCTTCTGAAGTAGTTCTTCTAACCATTTCGCAAATTCAAAGCTGTGAACGCAGGGTTCTCTTTCCAAAACAGACGGATTCTTTTCTTCTTGATCACAAATCATCCTATGACAGCTTTTTATGATAAGTCTGCATGGCTGAATGATATCGTGAAATAGTTTCTCTATATGCGTCGGAATTATGTTTGCTATTACCAAAACTGCTTTTTCATCAAAATCGTTTTTCCACATCGGAATATTCCATCCAGCTTTTATTGTTATATTGTTTAAATTCTTTTGGATAGGAAAGTCATAAGCGATATGTTCTAATAGCTCCCGCACGCAATGGGTGTAGTACTCTTTGTAATCCTCTCTCTGTTTTCGTTCTATTTCAAGGAGGTACACCTTTTTTCCTTTATGGATCAGATAGTCGTATGCCCGTTGCATACTGTTACAGCAATTAGTAAAAATAAAGCCATCTAGATCACAAGCATCTATTACAGCGGTACTTTTTAATGCAAGACTACACAAGGTATTTAACATATCCTTATTTCCTGCTAAATTCTCCAACTCGCGCTCGCTGACTTTTATCATTTCCAATCCGGCCTGTTCCAATAAGCTGGACGGAACATAGGAGCAGGAATAACCGATTCGTATTTTTCTATCCATGTTACCTCTCCTATCCGTTTAGCCTTTTCTTGATTGACTCTTTCATAATATTCTTTCGAGCCATAACAGCTTCCGGTTCATGTATTTTTAACAGTAAGTCAGCATACTGATCTTGAAATACATCGGTTGGCATATTTTTTATACTAATCACAGGCTGAAAAATGGTATACTGACCCCAATCAAATGTTTGAATCCTATTATTTTTCTTCATTGTTTGAAACATTTCAGTCCCTGGAAAGGGCGTATTTACTGTAATGTTGACTCCCGACAAACCAGTGTTTTGTACAAATTCATAAATCTCAGAAAACGTTTCTTCGGTGTCTGCGTCTAAGCCTACGATAAAACTCCCTATTACTCCAATTCCTTGCCCCTGAATATTTTCAATTGCTTCTTCATAACAATCCCTGTGTTTACTTTTAAAATTATGTTGATCCAAATCGATTAAATTCGATCGATTCACACTTTCCAGTCCAATTAAAACTCTCCTGCATCCCGCTTTGGATGCTTTCTTAATTAATTCCTGATCCATACCAAATGACACATCTGTATTGGTAACCCATGATAATTTGTATTCCTGTAACATCTCCATCATGTTTGATGCTCTTTTTTTCACGCAAAACAGATTATCATCTGTAAAATAAATATTCTTAGATTGGTTTACCTGTAGTGTCTTTTCAATTTCCGACTGCACCTGTTTGATTGATTTTCCACGATATGAATTTCCATATAAACTTCTTAAATCACAGAACTGGCAGCCATGTGGACATCCCCTTGCCGTTTGAATCGGAATCATTCCATCATAATTTGATGGAATTGCTTCAAATAGAGGAATCGGTGAATCTTTCAAATTAACAGTTCCTGTTTCCTGCCTATATTCTCTTTGTGGAATTTCTTTTTGAAAGTCATCTAAAAAAGTATTCCATGTATATTCACTTTCCCCAATTAGTATGGTGTCTGCATGCTGCAAGGCTTCATCTGAAAATACAGTAGCATGAACTCCACCTAAGACTACATAGGAGTCAAGTTCTTTATATTTTTGTGCCAACTCATAACAACGGCATACATTTGGTGTAACTGTATACATAGCTACTATATCATAATGGATACTGTAATCTATATTGGTTATTTCCTCATCTACGATATCAACGTGTAAACCACGTTTCTTTGCAATTGCTCCTAATACCAGTACCCCATTCGCTATGGTATACCAATAATTATTCGTTACTATTTCCTCTAATTCCTCAGACCAAGAAGAATTCCACCTTTTTCCCAAAACAGGACCTGGGCTTTTGGGCACCAGCAGAAGTATATTACACATTTTGTTTTCCTCCTAAGATTTGAACAAAGCGGACAAGTCCCTATCAGCTTCATAATCCCTCACAATAACCGACTTGACCGTTTTGCCGCGCCGAATGATGACACGCAGTGACATTTTCCTCTTGCATTCGTGCGTATTGTGTTTTTATTTTATAGGAATCAAAACTTTTATACGTTAACAACAAGGTCTTTCCTATGAAATAAAATACTACAGTTCTTGTTATTCTAAAAATATATCTTTATATGATCTCCTCTTTGAATCGCAGTTTCTTCTCTTTCTGTCCAAATACAATATCCATCTGCTTGATCGTTTAAATAAACTGCAATCATATAATTACAGCGACCACTGTCTAACTGCATGCTCAGATATTCATAAATCTGCTCTTTTTCCTGTTTTTGACTTACCAATAATGTTGTACTGTTTCCATGTGCCCCGCTTTGTCTGGTACACCATGATAATACGGTACTCATCATAATATTAGGAAACAAAGACGGATTGATTTTTCTAAACCCAAGTTGAAGATAATCAGAATATATATTCTGAATCGAATGATAGGCGCCTGTCGATGTAGCAACTAAAACACCAAGATAATTTTTATCGATTTTTGAAGCATCCACCTCAATTAAAACCTTACTAACTCCCGCTATTGCACACTTTGTAAAATTATCTGTTGTTCGATATTGAATACTCTTAAATGTATCTTCATTCCATTCATTTCCTGCTATATTTTTATATACTGTAATTCCTTTTCGTTTCATTTTCATACCTAAATCTTTCTACTTTCCTACCAAAAGGACTACATTGCTTCCTCCAAAGGCAAAGCAATTGATTAAAATATATTTTGCTTCTATTTTCATACTTTCCCTATCAACCAACGGAATTGAAATTTCTTGGTCTTTATTAACGAGACCCGGTATAGCCGGAAGCATATGATATTGAAAAATCCCTATTGCATATAATAAACTAATTGCTCCAGATGCACCGCCAGTATGCCCAAACATTCCCTTTGGAGCTACAACATAAGGTATTTTCCCACAATCACGAAAAAAGCAAGAAATTTGTTTTGCTTCCACTTTATCATTCAATTTCGTTCCGGTTCCATGAGCAATCACCGCTGTTATCTGTTGTTTCTTTATATTTCCCATCGTAACAGCCTGTTCCATTGCACGTATGATTTGAGTACCTTGCGTATCCATTCGTACCACATCAAAAGCATCATTGGTTGAACCATAACCCATGATTCTAGCATAGCTTTTATCAATATTGACATGCATGCTTTCACTTGCTTGCAAGGGTGAAATGACAGTGTTAGAACTTTCAGACTCTAGGATAAAAAAGGCAGCTCCTTCACCAACTGAAATACCTTTTCTGCCTGCATCAAACGGATGGCAGCCTGTCTGATCCAGTGAACAGAGTCTCTCAAATCCTGCTTTTGCGATATTAGAATAAATATCAACTCCGCCAACAATAGCAATCTCTTTTTCCCCATATCCTATTAAGTCCGCTCCATAGCAAACTGCCTGACTGCTCGCAGCACATGCGTTAGAAAAATAATATACACTTCCTATAAACTCATAGGTTTTTTTTAGTTCATCACCAATTTCAGATAAAAAATTACTCCCAGTTAATTTATAACTTTGTTCTCCCAGCGCGTCTGTCAATCCTAATCCGGAACCAAGTATAAGAGGAACATCAAAAAATTTCATCCTGTCTTTTCCCCAGTCTGCAATCGCATTTTCAATTGCGTCCTTACACATACAAAGAAATAATTCTTTACAGGTAACCATAGAATGACTTCTGTTAATTACCATTTTGCTGATGCATTCTTGACCTCCCTCTTGAATTATCTGCAAGTCTAATACCTTTTCAAAAATAGATTCTAAGGAACACCCAAAGGGTGTCACTGCTCCTAATCCGGTAATTAATACATTATTGATATATTTCTTCATATTCTTTTACTCCAAAAGATAACTGCCCCTTTGCTACCAGCCTTTCCTCACAAGTAATCTCAACCTTTGTAATTGCCATTTGATTAATCTCTCTTACCATAAATACATGAACTTCTAAGCAATCACCTGGTGTCACAATATTTAAAAACTGAAACTGCGAAACATTTCCAAGCAAACCAAACTTGTTTTTTTTCTCCTTAATGTCCACCTCTTCATTTGAAAGAAGGAATAGCAATGCAGAGGCTTGTGCCGCTATTTCTATCAGAAATACTCCGGGATAAATAGCACACTCCCCAAAGTGAACATTGGAGAATTCTTCTGTTCCCGTTATATTTTTGTACCCTGCTAAACTTTTATGTACTTCATAATCAATTACTTTATCCAATAATAGAAATGGCGGACGCTGTGGTAATATTTTTCTAATCTGTTCAAAAGTTAATTTGTTTTTCATACATTAATATATTCCTTTGCAATTCTTACAACATTATCAACATTAACCATTTCTGAAAGTTTCTCCGGATCTATCACAATACCAAATTTATTTTCCACAGCTGCCAAAATTTCTAATGCTCGCAAAGAATCCAGACCATAATCATCCTGAAAAGATGCTTTTGTATCGATTTTATCCTCTGCAATGCCTACAATTTCACTAATAATTCCCTTAATTTCTTTTTCAATATTCATAATTTCTTTCTCCTTTTCTAATTGCTGCTTTATATTTTTATATTCAACTCCTCTTTAAGATACAGGGGGATTCCTTGATATGATTAAACAAGATAATATACTCTTGTTTAAATTTAATAATATTTGAAATGAACAATCTAATTTACTTTTTTTATAAATCTTATCAACCTCAACAACACCAGTAGCACCGAAATATATTTTATTGTTAAAATGTAATTCTATATCAAATCCACTTTTCTTGACTGCTTCTTCAAATAGATGTTTTTCATCCGTCTCATCCAGTAAAGAGCTAACAAATATTTCTATTTTTTGTTCATAATCCTTTAAATTTTCTTCTATTTGCTTTCGTAAAACTTCACTTATAATATCTGCCGATAAAATACAATCTTTTTTCACATTCTCCGAAACATAAGAGATAATTTGAATATAAGATTTTTGTCTGGCTTCATCCTGTTTGACCTCTTCAAGCAAAACAAGCCCGACTGCTTCTGCAACTTCTTTTTTACATTGGGTTCCATATGACTGGATTTTTCCCCATTCATCAACCCCTCCTGCAATCGCTATTTCAGTCGCTTTAGATAAGATACTTTCATATGCAATACCAATTGCATCCAAGCTAGCATTTAATCCATTTGATATTGTAAAATTTTCATTTTCCATTTTATACTCAATACTTAACTGGCTGGCCGGTGAATTGATTACCGTATCTGGAAAATGAATTGGGTTTACCGATAGTGGAGAATCATTCAAAGCTTTTGAATCAAAAGTATGAATACTATTACAGGAAGAGTACTGGGTTCCCAAATAAATCCCTGCAGTTTTCAGCTTTTCCATATTCAAGTTGTATTTGTCACAAAGCTTAGACATTCCTGTTAGCAGTATCTTACTTATTCTGTCAAAATGGCGGCTTTTATTTTCTCCTTGATAATATATGTAATAAGATTCGTCAATCACACATGCATGATCTCCTGATTTTTCTTTTCCAACATAACACTCTGACGAAGTAATACAAATCACATTATCTATATTCAAATACATCACTTTCCTTTCAATATAATACTTCCCACCTGTCCACCAAAAGCAAATGAATTTGACATAACATAGGACATCTTATTCTTTTGCGGAGTATTCGGAACACAATTAAACGTTACGCACTCATCTTTTTCTATTAGATTTACAGTCGGCAACATGATTTTCTTTTCCATCATTAGCAATGAAGCAATACATTCCAAAATACTTGCTGCCCCCATTGAATGTCCAAGCATTGATTTGATTGAGCTGGTTGGTGGAATGTTTTCTTCCCCAAACAATTGTTGCAACACATGGGCTTCAATCCTGTCATTAGAACTTGTCCCGGTGCCGTGGGCTGATATATAATCTATATCATCCTTACCTATCTGTGCTGTCTGTATTGCTTCTTTCATAGCTCGATAAGCACCATCTCCATCAGGATGAGGCGATACCATATGATATCGATCTGACTTCACGCCAGCGCCTAACAAGCATCCATGAATATCGGTTCTTTTCTTTGCCTGCTCCTTCTCTTCCATGACTACAAATCCACAACCTTCTCCAATCACCAACCCTCTTCTTTTTTTATCAAAAGGACGACAATAATCCGGTGATAACGTCAGTAACCTATGAAAACCAGTAAATGCGACTCTCGAGAAAACATCCACTCCTCCTGCAATAACAATATCTGCCTTATTTGCTCTTAATAATTTTTCTCCTAATGCGATTGCATAATTTCCACCGGAGCAGGCGGCAGGAATCATATAGTAATTTGCACGGATACCAAGCATATCACAGATTCCTTCTGCAATATTATCACTTGAATATCGATAAGCCATTTTCTTAATGTCTGGTAAATCATTTGCATCATCTTTCACCAGCAATTCTGATATGTTCTCTTCATAATCAACTTCACCCATTGTTGTACCAATACACAAAGCAATACGTGTATCCTTTAAAGACATCCTATCCAAGTTGGCATCTACGAATGCCCGCAACACAGCACTAGCTGCATATTGGCTGGCTCTTCCATATTCAAAAACATTCTCACAATCTGTTAGATTTTCTCTCCACATATTGTCTTTTATAACAGCACCAATATGTACTCGGTAGTTTGGATTATTAAATTCATCTACTACTCCATAGGATATATTTCCACCATATAGATAATTCCAAAAGTCTTCCAGTTCATATCCGGCTGTTGAAACAACTCCCATTCCAGATATTGCAATATCCAATTATTTTACCCCCCATCCCTCAATCTGTATTTGGTTTGTTTTACCAACTGGGAGGTTGACCGCACCTACAAATACAACTTTATTCATCTTGATTTCCTCCTTTGTCACACTGCAAACGTAATTTCAATATATTTTTAAAATAATTCAGCATTACGTACATTCGTTTACTCGAATTAATTCTTTGATTTAGCTCCATATAATTTTTTTCAAATTCCTCTAATGTCATTTGTTTTAAATGATGAGTTAATTCAAATCCGTTAAAACATGACCAATTTTTACTTATAATACGATTTTCTTTCACATATTGCTCATATAAATCAGTTCCTGGAAACGGTGTAAGTATCGTTATGTTAGTCGCATATATTTTGGTCTGTTCTACAAATTCTGCAATATCAACAAACGACTTTTCATTATCATGATCAAATCCCAATACAAAACTGCCTACAACTCCGATTCCAAATGATTGAACTTTTTCAACAGCAGAATAGTATTTGTTTTTTTGTTTCTTTTTCCATTGATTTTCATTAATTTCACAAAGACTGTCATCAGACATACTCTCAAAACCGATTAAAAGCTGACGGCAGCCTGTTTGAGCCAGTTGCTCCAACAATTCATCATCATCTGAAATACGAATATCTGAAAAAGCGTACCACTGCATTTTATACTTTTTCAATATTCTTAACAATCCTATTATGTAATCACGATTTATAAACATATTGTCATCTGTAAAAAATAAAAAAGCATGGTTCCATAAGCTCTGTATTGTTTTAATTTCTTCTTCAACAGAAGACAAATTTTTTTCCCGCCTTCTTCTTCCATAAACCTTTGTCGATGCACAAAATTTGCAAGCATGAGGGCATCCTCTGGACAATTGAACAGGTACCACATGATAGGAATATTTGCCCGCTAAATCATACCTGGGGCATTTTGTATCATCCAAATTTGGTTTTTCTGCACTTTCATAAAATTTCTTCACTGTCCCTACTTCCATGTCCATCAAAAACTGCTTATAAACAGGTTCAAATTCTCCTACAAATACAACATCTGCATGGTTCATAGCCTCCTCCTTACACACAGATGCGTGAATACCTCCGATTGCTACCTTTACTTGCATGTTTTTAAATCCATCAGCAACTTCATAAGCACGATTAATCTGTCCCGTAGAGGCAGAAATAAATACCCAGTCATATTTTTTATACTCTAATGGCTCTTTATTTAAATCAATATATGTGATATCCCATTTTTCCGGAAAATATCCGGCAATTGTCAAAAGTCCCAAGTTAGGACAGTCCCATAACTGTTCCCGCCTTTTATATTCTGCAAGACTTTCGATTATATTACGATAACTTTTTTCCTTTCGTATAATATTATTCTCAACTGACATCAATGCAACCTTCAAGTTAAACCACCTCTTTTAACATCCTCTCGTAAGTCTCTACAATCTATCATGCATCCGTCAGCCTATATTCTTCATGCTAACAGGATACTTTTCCATTTATGACATCCTTATTTGAAAGGCTGTTAATGGCAATTAATAGAAATCAATTATATGACAATTTAAATATAAATATATTGTTTTATTTTAATATTATGCATTTAACTATTTTGTCGTTTTTTTGTTTATATTTTTACTAAATTAAAAATATTTTGTCGTTAATCATTTTATTTTCTTATAATATATCATATTGTCTGTTTTTCATCAATATAAATTATAATTTTTAATTATTTTAATACATCTTTATTATTTATATATGTTGTAAAACTATTTAGATTTGAAGCACTCACTTTCTAGTATCCTAGCAAAGCTTGAATGCATAACCTTAGTGAGGCTCTTATAGATAGTTAGTTTGCTGTTACGCAGTGACATTTTCCACTTGCATTCGTGCGCATTGTGTTTTTATTTCAAAAAAAATGCGAGGCAGCCCCGCATTTTTCAAACAAATGTACTTTATTTTAATTATAAATTTTGCCAAACAGGCAAAATAAAATTCTGATCTTTTTTGCATATATTCTTATAGACATTATATTTATATGTTTAAATCCTCATTAATCATCTTAGTATTACTTTCCGCGGCACAGAATCGGCTCCAATGTTAACCTTATAATGAAGATCTAAATCCTTGAATTCTTTTTTGACCCTTTGCATTAAATTATCATCTGTCATGAGCTCATAACATGCACCCGCTAATGTCTTCGAGGCAAACAGCATACCGTGCATTCCTATACCAGAACCTGTACATGCTGTTGCTTGCCATGTATGCGTAAATACACCGATTGGCCATGTAGCACAGTAAAATGCACCAAACGGATATACCCAACTCAGATCCGCATCGCCAGAGATTGGTAATACCTTAACATTTGCTACTGGCACAACCTCATCCAGTAGATCTTTATCATAATATTCAGGTGGAATCTGGAATGCCTGTGCCCCCATAGATTTTTGTTCTGGTGTAAATTGCTTGTTTATTTCTTTAGCAAAAGAGTAATCCTCATCAGTAAAGGATGGACCATTAAGTTCATTCATGTTTTTTACGAATAGATCTGCCAGTGTTTGGTTCATGACCATATCATTACCTCCACCAAGTACCTCAACATTTTCCAATGTAGTTCCAGTCATCATAGCTGCACCTTTTGCCACATCAACCAGACGTGGGAATGTCTCATCAAGATATGACCGCTTTGGAGCCCTCACCATATACCAAGACTGACATCTGTCAGGTACGGTGTTTGGAGCGATCCCATTACCAAGAATTGAGTAATGGAACATGACCTCACGTGGAAGATGCTCACGCAGATAATTTGCGCCAACATTCATCAGTTCAACCGCGTCAAGAGCGCTGCGACCTAAATGTGCCTGCGGTGCATGGGCGGTTAGTCCCTTGAAGCTAAAAACTATGGAAGTAGACGCTAGACATGGCACACGCCATGGGGTATTGTTTGATGACGGATGCCAATACAGCAGTGCATCACAATGATTGAAATATCCGTCACGCAGCATAAATAGTTTTCCTACAAGCTCTTCCTCCGCCGGGCATCCATAATAACGAATTGTGCCATGAAGTTCTTTGCGTTCAATTGCTTTTTTGATTGCTATGACAGCACCAACACCAGCAGTACCAAGGAGGTTGTGACCGCAGCCATGTCCATGTCCACCTTCTACACGTACCTTTCTTTTCGATATAGAGTCCTGTGACAAACTTTCAAGCGCATCATATTCTCCTAATATGCCGATGACTGGTTTCCCATTTCCATACTCAGCTATAAGCGCCGTTGGTAATCCCTTAAGACCAAGTGTTACCTTTAAGCCAGCATCTTCAAGAACTTTTGCCTGTAGATTTGAAGCATATACCTCTTCAAGCGAGACTTCTGGATTTTCCCAGATATCCCGCGCCATTTTTGTTAACATTTGACTGTTTTTGTCTATACTGTCCCAAATTTCTATCTTTGACATAATACCTCTCCTTTTAAATCAGAGTCCCTTTACTCTATATTAATATGCATTAATATTTAATAACCTTGGAAATAACCGAAAAGCATTTCTTATTTCCTTCTTTCATATTTAGATACGTCACTTAAATTTATGCTTGCAGATTTTTCTGCCATAGTCTCAAGTCCTTTAAAAATCTGGTCTTTTGTTACTATATCCAATCCTTCTGTAGTATAATTCTCCCATCTTTCCAATATTGAATAAAGATACTTTTCATCTTTTTTCGCCAAGTCTGTTAAAAAAAGTTTTTTCGATCTTCTATCTTCTATTGCCACCTCCCGTGATATATAACCCTTTTCTTCTAATGATTTTATTGATCTTGCTATTGCTGCTTTATCAATAAAAAGAATAGACGATATATCCTCCTGATTGATTCCCTCATGGTTATACAGATTCATTAAAAGAATGTATTCTGAAAAGCTAATATTCATGCTGCTAAACGCTGCCGTAATATATGCCTGCGTTTGCCTATTGAATATACCAACATACCTTGCGAAAGATAATAAATTCATGCTCTTGCCCCTTTCGTTGATTGAATCAACTATATTGTAGCCCTAATAGTTGACTGTGTCAACCATTAGGGCATATTATTGTTGTTGATACGTAACCTATGCACAGTTATCATTTTAAATAGTACCACTATTTGAAAAAGCACCCAAAACAAATGCTATTTGTTTCGCACTTTTGCAAGTACAGAAAAAGTCGCTATATGGGTTTATGCAGTAAAAAAGTTGCAGCAACACTTTTCCGATACTTCCTATCAGTGCTAAAACAAGCCAGGGGATACAGTTCGTCATTTCAGCCGTCCCACCAAGCAGCATAATAAAACTCTCTAAGCTGCATTGCATAGAGCATGCCAGCTTCTCTTTTCATATTCATGTTTAAAGCAATTAACGCTTTTTTAATTAAATTGTTCTATATTTCTTTTAAATAGCTTTGAGGGTCTATGACCGGCTCCTTTCGTAATTTCATCTGTTTCAATAACAAAATCCGATATTTTACGTCTAAAATTTGCAGGCAGCAATTCTTCGTCCAATATAGCCTCATACACCTGCTGCAAGTCAGTCAGTGTGAAATATTTTGGCAGCAATTCAAATGCAAGCTTAGAACCGTTTAAATTTTCACGAAGATACTCCATGGCAAAACCAATTATTTTAGCATGATCAAAAGCAATACCTTGTATGTTTGTAATTTCATATTCCGTTCTCTGCTTTTTGGCTGTAAAATAAGTTTTTATATCTATGTTTGCTTCAAGCTTAATGTCAGAATGCATAAGCTGTAATTCAAATCTCTTTACCTTACATTTTCCTTGCATAATCTCTTCTGATTTTTCCTGAATAAGGTCATATTTAATTTGAAACCATTCCGCTGCCGCTGCATCACTGCCTGCCGTAATATGAAATTGCTCCTCTTCGGCCAAAGCCAGGTAAGCACATGAAATAATCCACCCCCTTGGATCTCTTCTTATATCACTAAAAGTTTGAAGCTGCATAAGCGCAATGTCAGAGACTCCTGCCTCCTCATTCAATTCACGGATTGCTGTATCCTCAAGTGTTTCATCTTTTCTGGCAAAGCCTCCTGGTAAAGCCCAGTAATCCTTGAATGGATATTCATTGCGTTTAATCATCAGAACAGATAGCTCCTTTTTTGAAAGCTTTCTATAATCATCTGTCTCTTTATTTTTTATTGTGAAAGCAACTATATCGGCAGCTACGGAAGGTCTATCGTAATTTTCTAAATGGTAATTCGTTAAAAATTCATTTTCCTTTTTTTGATTCATTTTTATACTCCATTTCACTTCATCCTTATTTCTTTCATAAACATTCCATATCCTGCAGTTCAGATACCCACAAATCATAAGCTGCGTCACTTGGCATTCTCCAGTCCCCTCTTGGTGACAAGCAGATAGATCCCACTTTGGGACCATCTGGAAGACAGGAACGCTTGAATTGTTGCTGAAAGAACCGTTTGTAAAAAATGTTCATCCAGTTAAGTATTACTTTCTCGTCATACTTATCTTCAAATGCCATAACTGCTAACATTAAAATCTTCTTAGGTGAATAGCCACAGCGAATCATATGATAAAGGAAAAAATCATGCAATTCGTATGGTCCAACTAAATCTTCTGTTACCTGCCTGATATTATCGTTTTCATCGGGTGGAAGAAGCTCTGGGCTGACAGGTGTATCTAATATATCCATTAAAGCTCTTGATATGTTATGATTACTGGCAGAATCGGCATACCACGAAACAAGATACTTTACTAATGTCTTTGGAATTGAGCAATTTACCGCATACATACTCATATGATCCCCATTATACGTACACCAGCCTAGTGCCAGTTCTGATAAATCCCCTGTGCCTACCACAAATCCTCCCTCTTGATTTGCAATATCCATAAGAATCTGGGTTCTTTCCCTTGCTTGCACATTTTCGTAAGTAACGTCATGTGTTTCTAAATTATGCCCAATATCTTTAAAATGTTGAATGCAGGCAGCTTTTATAGAAACTTCCCTGCTTGTTATTCCGAGTTCTTTCATCAATGTTATTGAGTTATGATAAGTTCTGCCAGTTGTACCAAAGCCTGGCATCGTAACACCAATAATATCCTCTAATGATTTACCGAGTTTTTGATATGCTTCTACCGTAACAAGTAATGCAAGAGTAGAGTCAAGTCCTCCTGAAATACCGATAACCGTCTTTCTGGAACCTGTTTTTTTCAATCTCTGATAAAGTCCTGTCGATTGAATAGCAAATATTTCTTTACAGCGAATTTCACGCTGTTCTTTTGAACCAGGAACAAAGGGATACGCATTATTATAATGCTTCAATGTAGTAATCTCATGTTTTAATTCAAACGTTACTGTAATGTAATCTTGTTTTTCCACTTTTCCCATAAACGTATTTTGTTTTAACCTATCATTCATAAGTTTTTCTATATCAATATCCCGGTAAATGATTTTATCTGTTTCAAACCGTGTTTCCGATACAATAACTCCATTTTCAGCAAGCATGGAATGTCCGCTAAAAACTAGATCTGTTGTAGATTCACTTTGTCCTGCACTGGCATATACATAACCCGATATACATCTTGCTGACTGTTGTGTAACTAGTTGTTTACGATAATCCATTTTTCCAACAATTTCATTGCTTGCAGATAAGTTTAATATGAGATTTGCCCCATACAAGCAATGTTGAGAGCTTGGAGGTATCGGCATCCATAAATCCTCACAAATTTCAGTGCCAATACAAAGTTTTGAATTTTTATCTTTCAATAACAGATTTTCATGAAAAGGAACCGTCTGCCCACACAGAACAATGTTGTTACTGATTCTTGACTGTGAAGACCTGTACCATCTTGTTTCATAGAATTCGTTATAGGATGGCAGATATGTTTTTGGAACTACTCCAAGAATTCTTCCTTGCTGAAAAAGGATTGCACAATTAAATAATTGATTGTCTGCTTCTATTGGCATTCCTACTGCAATTACAATATTTAATAAAGCCGTCTCTTCCATCAGCTTTTTTAAACTGTTTTCTGCCATTTCCCTAAGAATTCTTTGATGAAAAAGATCTGAACATGTATATCCGGTTAAGGATAGTTCCGGAAAAACAAGAACCTGCACTTTTTCTGCTGCTGCTTTAATACAAAGTTTTTTGATTTCTTCTGCATTGTATTCAGGATTTCCTATTGATAATGCCGCAACAGCAGCTCCGACCCTGATATATCCGAATTTATTTAATTCAATTTCCTTCATAATTGATACTCCTTTTTATATGATGACATTCTATTTATTAGTCTGCTATCAAAATCCGCCTGTCTTGGCATGTAATCTGTTTCTGATTTCTGATAAGGAATATTCTTTTACCATCTTTCCGTTTTTAAATACGGTTTCCAAAATATTGACTTTGTCCTTAGGGAAAGTATATTTATCAAATCCATCTTCATAGCTGATTTTACCAGATTCCTCTAAGAAAACGCGGCATAACCCTTGCTGGGATTTCTTGAATTTCGCTGTATCGGTCTTTGGATTTTTAAAAATCATATATGGTGTATTTTCTATTTCCGCATAGGTGGCTTTTACTGCAATACCAAAAGTATCACGGGTGAAAGGATTCAATTTGTCATCCTGCTCCAAACACTGCATGGAAAAACTTCCTACTCCAAGAGCTACATTATTACAGGAAAAACCATGTTGAATCAAAATATCAAAGATTTCTACAGCTCTTTGCGGTGTAATACTGTCACCATAAATGGCTTTAATATGAGGATCCAGTACTTTATAGCCTTTTGAATTCATTGAACCGCCAAAAATATCCCATAAGCGAAATACTGTTTCTGTTATAATTTTCACCGGATCACCACTATCTCCTCTTATAAGCAAAGTGCCATTATGATTGAGAATGTCTTCTTTACACTCTACTAAAATATGATTTACTAAATTCCAGTAATCATAACTGTCACTTACCATAGAAAAAGAATGATTTGGATAAATCTCATTTAATAAACGGCGAAGCATAGTTATTTCATCTCCGTCTACTGCAGTGTTACTGCACATAACAGAATGTTCTGTACTAATTGATCCAAAAGCAACGGGTTCTTTCGTGCAATCACAATTATAATAATGCTCTAGAAATAAAATTGACGGAACCGTAGCAGTATTTAGGAAAGATAAACAAAATGCTGCGCTGCTCCTAGTGGCACTTTCAAGGCTTTCTTGTCCTCGCATGCTAAAATCTCCCAATGCTCTGGCTCTTGAAATATTATCTTCTACACTGATTTGATAATATTTATTAACAATCATTCGATAATTATATCCTACATTAGCAGAAATCATCGAATGCCACAGAGAACAACTCATTAGTGTTTCAATTGTATTAACAAGCCATGCAAACTCTGGATGTGTATTACTAATCTCAATCATAGGTACTTTTACAGGCACTCTGGTTCCTTCTGCGATTGCTTTAATTTCTAAAGGCAAATAACCCAGCTCATACAGCTTGCTGATTTTTTCCTCTTGATAAGTGCCCTCCCCCAAGGTATAAGTAAGTATACGATTGTATTCTTCCAATATATCGTTTTTATCCTTCTGAAAAAAATTTTCATTAAAATATTCAATTAAATACTGCTTAATAAAAGCTTGTACTCCAAATACAATCAGTTTATCCTCGTTTTCAATTCTTGACATTCTTGGTGTAAAGTAAGAAACGAGCTTTGTCACGCCTTTTGGATATTGTTCACTGTGCACTGTTTTGTAAAAATCGCACAATAATAATGGTAATGTAGTATTCATAATATTTTCTCCTTCGTCTATAATATTTCTATTAATTGATGTTCTTTCGTAAAGATAGTTTTTGTGGTGAAAAACTTTTCAATCAAACCACTTCTTATCAACATACCCTTTTCTTCATCCAGTATGCTGTTTTCAATATGACTGGCATAGACATATAAGTTTTTACAGCCCATTTCCTTTAAACGTTTAGCACTGTAATATATAGAACCTCCATAAGCAATAATGTCATCAATAATCAAAAGGTTTTTATCTCTTACATCGGCCTTATCACCTATAATTTCAACACCTAATATCGTTCCGGTTTCCCAATCGCGTTTTTTATGCCCGTATACGGACGGGAGCTGAACCATATCAGAGTATCGCTTTTGTCCTCCTTCATCTACATAGAAAATACTGTCTGCCTGAATTCCTGACTGTTTTATTTTTTTTATGGTTTCATGAATATAAGATTTTGGACTTAAAACTTTAATTCGATTCACCGCGTATTCACTTACACTGGAATGAACATCCAATACGCTCACTTTGCTAAAGTTAAGTGAATTTATAATATCAACAAAATATTTTAACGTGAAAACATCTGTGTCTTGTTTTACTCTGTCCATTCTGGCATGTGGCAGATATGGTAGCAATAAAGAAATTTCTGCATTAGGATTCAGCCGCCTTAAATGGTTTGCCGTACAAATAAGTGCAAATAGTTCAGCATCAGATTCATAAATCCATTGAATTTCAAATGAATTACCTGTCATTGCAAATTTCATAAGTAATGTACCATCCGGATAATTTCCTAGCTCTATTGTTTGATCATTTATGCTTATCATTTTACTTCCTCCTGATCATTTATAATATAAATCTGACACATTTTCATAGCTTCAAGTGCATTTTTATGGCTATCTAAAGTTACACCGGCACAACAAGCTGCATCCACACTTACTTTTGCTTCCGGTAGAAAGGCTTTCAGCATTATAGCATTTGAAATCACGCAAATATCAGTACATAACCCAACTAATTCAAATTCTCTTTCAGGATAAAAATCACTAAGATACTTCATCAGCTCCACAGAACCAAAGGTTGGTTTATCAATAATGACTGCATCTATGGTATTTAATTTAGAAGAAATCTCCCAACCGCTTGTTCCTTTTATACAATGATATACTGGTAAATTTCGTCCTTCTTGAGTTTCTACGTAATTCTCGCCATGTGTATCTCTTGTAAAAATTACAGTATTCCCACCATCATGGTATGTTTTTATTTTTTCCTCTACATTTTTTACAATTGAAACTGCACGTTCACTCCCTAATGCTCCATCAATAAAATCCTTTTGCATATCCACGACTATTAATACTTTATTTTTCATTGCGATTCCTCCCTTGTAATTTTCATATTATCGTATTGTTATTATCAATATGATAATATCATTTTAATATTAAAATGTCAACTGTTCTATGCAAAAATATATTTAAAAAAATTAGTTGACTTATCTGATACAATATGATATTATAGATTTTGTAATCAATTTGTAAATTCGAGCTAGCTTGTATGTAAGTTATTTCAGAATAACTTGCAGATAATGTTAGCTTTTTTATATTTTGATACAAATAAAATTGGAGGTACTAAAATGAATACTGGTACAGTAAAATGGTTTAACTCACAAAAAGGATTTGGATTTTTAACTAATGATAATGGTGGAGAAGATGTATTTGTACATTTCTCAGCAATTATGACTAATGGATTTAAGAGTCTTGAAGAAGGACAAAAAGTTACATTTGACATCGAAACTGATCCTAAGGATAAAAGAAAAAGCAAAGCTGCTAACGTATATATAGCTTAATCCAAATTTTAAAACACAGATTGTTTTGAATTATTAATTTTATTGAAAAGTTTTTTTTCCAATTAATATTTGTATCATTTATAATCTAAATGTTTTAAGGTAGCCACTGGCTACCTTTTTTGTTTCTTTAATACTTTATAATTTTATGGTCTTTTACCTATCTTCTATTTCATTATTCTTTTAAGCAATTCTTTTGTTTCGTTCACTATTACTATACATTTTTTCATTATATTTCATATATTATCAGATAATTGTATTTATTTTCTAAATTATTATTTTATTTATTAATATTATATAGAGTTTTTAAATTATTAATGATATAATGTTATTTGATTGCATTATATCATTAATAATTACACAATAATTTTGTTCCATTTTTCAATATAACCATCATTAGGCTTTTATATGCACAATTCTAGCATAAAAACCAATTACATTTTATATGATGCACTTATCCTAAAATATAAATATTAAGTAAAGAAGAAAGGAGGTACTAGTTTTAGTCATACAGTATTTGGGGAGATTACAAACTATACTTGGGTAACAATATAGTGATGTGTTTTTAAGCTGATAGGTACAGCTTTACTTGAAAAATACAAAAGAAATTATTTTTGTAGTATGCAACATTTTTAGAAGGGAAGGTATAAATAATGAAAAATCGACATTTGTTTTTTACTGTACTTATTGCAATTTTATTTTTATTACTGCCATTTAGACAGGCTATGGCAGCTACTGAAACTGTATATCCTGGCTTTCGGGTGGATGGCCGCTTTCTTTACGACAATCAGGGAGAAAAGGTAATATTATATGGGGTCAATAAGATGATCGTCTGGTTAGATAAAGATGGGGTTCCTTCGTACTCTGAAATAGCAAAAACGGGTGCAAACTGCGTCAGGATTGTATGGTCACTGGATGAATCAGCGGAGGATTTAGATACTACAATACGCAACTGCCGTTTACAGAATATGATTCCTATTATTGAACTTCATAATGCCACAGGTGACTGGTCTAAACTTTCATCGCTAGTTGATTATTGGGTAAGTCCTGACATTGTTAAAGTTATTCAAAAACATCAGGAGTATCTTTTAATTAACATTGGTAACGAAGTCGGAATGCAGGTTTCAGAGACGGATTTTAAGACCGGCTACGAGACTGCTGTAAATAGAATGCGCGATGCAGGTATTCATGTTCCTTTAGTCATTGATGCCAGCAGCTATGGTCAAAACATTGATATCCTACAAAGCTGTGGACCTGATCTCATTGAAGCCGATCCAGATAGTAATCTTATGTTCTCAATACATATGTGGTGGCCTAAAGTATGGGGTTACACAGCACAAAAAGTTATCGATGAGCTAGAGGAATCAGTTGCTCTTAATCTCCCACTCATTGTTGGTGAATTTGGCAATCAGTGGGACGAAACCGAATCAGGACAAATAGCTTATAAAACTATATTAGAACACTGTTACAAAAATCAAATTGGATATCTTCCTTGGGAATGGGGTCCTGGTAATAATCCCCAGACTTTTTTGGATATGACTACGGACGGAACTTATGATACGCTCAATGGTTGGGGATTAGAGGTTGCTGAAACAGATACATACAGCATCCATAACATCGCTGAAAGACCTGTTTCCATGTTATCTAACCTCCCAGCCGTTTTACCAGCAAAACCTCTTTTGGCAGGCAATCTGGCTCTTGGTAAATCAGTTATTGCTTCTTCCTTTGAAAGCAATCTATATTTATCAAACGCTATAACCGATGGAAACCTTGACACAAGATGGGCTTCAAAAGTAACCGACCCAAACTGGGTTAGTATTGATTTAGGCTCAGTAAAAGAAATAAACAGAATACTCATTTATTGGGAAGCGGCTTATGCCACACAATATAAAATTCAAGTTTCCGATGATAATCTTACTTATACAGATATCTATAGCGAATACAATGGAAAAGGCGGTACAGAAGATATCAATCTTCAAGCCTCAGGACGATACATTAGAATATATGGAATGCAAAGATATAATAACAATTGGCCATATTCAATTTATGAAGTTGGAATTTATGGACCTGAATCAGAGCTAAGCGCTTCCATTAGTCCAACCACTGCCGTATTTGATAAGAATACAAATAATCAAGATGATATAGCGGTAACCCTAAGTTCTAAAAACAACACACTACTTGAGGTTAAAAATGGTGAAATCAGCTTAAACTCAGATACAGATTACGCTGTAGAAGATAATATACTGCGCATTAAAAAGGAATATCTTGAAAAACAGCCTGTCGGTACTATTTTGCTAACACTCAATTACAACGAGGGAGTAGCTCCAATGCTTGCCATTGCTGTTGGAGATACTACTTCCAGTCCATACATCCGACCAGGCAGAGCAGAATTTAATGAAACTAATCAAGAAGATATTGTGGTAACTTTAACAGAAAATGGTCATAATTTAATTGAAATTAAAAATGGTACAGACGCATTAATATCAGGTACTGATTACACAATTTCTGACGATCAGGTGACCATCAAAAAGGAGTATCTTGCGAAACAATCAGCAGGTATCACACGCTTGACTTTTGACTATAATTTAAACTTTAATCCTGCTTTAAAAATTAATGTTAGTAAAAATACTTCAAGTAACAACTCAGTCATTTCACCAGCTGCATCTGTTTATGAAAAGAACCTGTCTAAAGACATTACTGTAACCTTAACCTTAAACAGTAATACTTTACTCTCTATTCTTAATGGTTCCAATGCTTTAATTTCTGACAGCGACTATACGATGAGTGATAATGTGGTTACACTGAAAAAAGATTATTTGGACAGTTTACCTGTTGGTAAAAATACGCTTACTTTTATATTTAGTGAAGGGCTTAGTCAGGTGTTAACAATTAAGGTCACTGAACAAAAAGAAACCACCGAAGCTGGACTTTTAATTGAATCCTATCATGGTACGACAACAGATACAACAAATACCATTTCACCTAAGTTCAGAATAACCAATACTGGGGATAAAGCTATTTCACTATCTGATGTTAAGATTCGTTACTATTATACCAAGGATGGAGATCAAGAACAATCTTTCTGGTGTGACTGGTCCAACATAGGAGCCTCAAATGTTACAGGGACTTTCGTTACTATGGATAATAAAACGGAGAATGCTGATAATTACTTTGAGATTGGTTTTTCTTCAGAGGCAAATCAACTTGATGTAAATAAAAGTATTGAAGTACAAATACGTATTGCAAAGACAGACTGGTCAAATTATAATCAATCCAATGATTATTCTTTTCAAGATAACGCTAATAATTATGCTATTTGTGATAAGATAACAGCTTATATATCTGAAAGTTTATGCTATGGAATGGAACCATAGGCTTATCACAAACAACTTTTTATTCTATAAGAATTATTTACTTTATTATTAAAAACAAAGTATTTCCTATAGATTAACAAATGTCCTAAAAGTGAAATACCTAGTATCTCACTTTTAGGGTATTAAGAATTATAAGCTTATTTTTCAATACTACGAAAGCATTTTATATATTCTCTAAATCTGATCTTAGAAGGTTAAAGCTATTGTATACATCTATAATACCATAACCCCATTCTCTAGTTGGATATTTAAGCTGAGGATCCCTGCTAGCTCCACGTATTAAAAATTTCTTAATACCTACAGTATCTATATCAGGGTAATTATCTCTAACAATACTCCACTCAAGTATCATAGCAGTAATTCCAGTTGTATGAGCTGTAGCTGCACTTGTTCCGGTTAAAGTTGTGAATTTGTGATCCAGAGAAGGGCATTGAAGATTAACACCCGGCGCAGCTAAATCCGGATTCACTATATTGGAAGCAGAAAATCCTCTTCCTGCTTCCACATATAATTGACTATTACCAGAATTATAAGCTGTCATTGTAATAGGTACTATACAATTACCAGGTGAAGTCAGTGTAGTATACGGATCAGATTTTAAAAAATAGGTGCCTTTCGTAATAAAATCTCCCGAAGGCAGCCAAATATTTACATTTCCTTGCAAATCCCCACTACCAAATACTTGAAATAACCATATACCGGGCGCCGGACTTTTAAAGTGCAACACAATAACTTGTTTGCCAGATTCTAATTCTACCATAAAGCTATTAATGTTAATTACTGTATTCTCAGATATAAAAGTAATTTCTTGATTTTGTACGAGACTTACATATATCTTTGGTATGTATTCACCAGAAGGAGATAAAATATCTAAAGAATAAATGACAGGAGGATCTCCCCATAACTCCATTGTAAAGCCACTCTCATTTTCACTGACATTTAGTTCTACAGGGACAGGAGGACCAGTTGGATCAATTGTACTATAAAAATGCCGCCTTAATCTTCCTTCATTACCTCCTGACACTGAAATACATACTGAGGGAAAATCAGCAGCCACCGACACAATTGTATTAAGAAATCCGGTTGAATCATGTGCTCCTTGCGAAGTACCTAACCCAATACAAATAGCAACAGGACGCTTCATATTTCTTGCCATATTAACTATGTACTCTATTGCCCATGCAATATCATTTTCTTGATAACAGTCTATATTATTAGGAATGTAATAATAGTCTTTAATAATCTTCTTTGCCTGCTTTAGTTTTACGATGATAAGATCTGAACTCGGAGCAACTCCACTGAAATTATTTTGTACATCCTCAGATCCAGCTGCAATTCCCGCCAACTGCGTACCATGTCCATTCTCATCCATACTAGGAACAATTTGCAACGGATTTTCACTCTCAAGTGCCTGATTAATTTGTTCTCTTGTATATTCTGTACCAAAATACGCTGGAATAATTGTAGGATAACCATTTGCACTATCTATACTTTGATCCCATATAGAAATAATTTTACTTATTCCATCCGCTCGCAAAAAAACCGGATTTGTGTAATCAATACCAGTATCAATAATTCCTACCATAACACCTTCGCCTCTTAGGTTAACCACTGGGATTTCACGTAATTTAAGTACGCCTGAAGCATCAAGACTTTGTTCATCTGTTAAACCATAGCAAAAGGGAATGGCTGAATAGCCAAACCTTGCTGAAATTTCTCTTGTAACCTGACTCGCCGGCATATAGATAATAGCAAAATTATCATCGATAATATGAGGTGAAAATTCATTATACCGTTCCAAATTAGCCGGATTTCCATTGTATCTTACAAGTATATCCAGAAAATTATTGTCTATTATTTTAAATCTTTCTTCCGGGGTCATTCCTCTCTCCTTTCAAACAAATTACTTGAGCTATTTTTTATATTAGCGCAATGTAAGCATTTATTCTTCACCTCGAATGCTTCTAAATGTATTGTATATATCTAATATACCATAGCCCCATTCTTTGTTAGGATATGAAAGGCCTGCTTTTCTTCTCGCTCCGCGAATCATAAAAATTTTCAAATCCTGAGTACTCATTTCAGGATAATTCCTCTTTACAATTCCCCATTCAAAAAACATAGCAGCAACACCAGCTGTATGAGCTGCTGCTGCACTAGTGCCTGACACAGCCCTAAATCCATGTGTTAAAGTTGGGCTTACTATGTTCACTCCAGGTGACGCTATATCAGGCTTAACTATATCTACTCTAGTAAAGCCTTTACCCGCATTAATATAAAGACTTTCATCATCTGAATTGTAAGCAGTGACTGTTAAAGGATTTCGCGCACACGCCAGGGAAAGAAGTGTCGTAAATGGATCCGGTTTAAGAAAGAAAGTATCCTTTGATATAAATTCACTCATTGGCAGCCATATATTAAAACTAATCGGATAAATTCCCTTACTATATACTCGAAATTTCCATATTCCCTGTGATGGCATTGTAAAACGAAGTAACATTAACTGCTCACCACTTTGAGATTCAATCAGTGAGGAGTCAACAAAGATTGTTGTTGGTTCAAAAACAAAATCAATCTTTTTAGTTGTATTTAATCTTAAAGTAAATCTAGGTATGTATTCTCCTGATGGTGACGTAATATCAACCGAAAATAGATTGGGGGTATTTCCCCAAATCTCCATAGAAAATCCACTCTCATCGCTGCCTACTTTAAGCTCTACTTCATTATAGCTTGAAGCCTGCTCAATAAGGCCTAAATAATGTCCTTTCGCATTTCCTTCATTACCAACAGGAATAACGATTCCAATACCGGGCGTAACTGCTTTAATTGACAGCCAATTGCTTGTTGTTCCTCTTCCATCATGTGCATACTGTGCAGTATCAACTGAAATACAAATAACAATTGGCTTACTCACACTTGTAGAATAATCAAGCAAATATTGAATCCCAAATATCAAATCATTTTCCTGATAACAAATCTTGTCTTCCGGTATTCTAAAAAACTGTTTAATATTAGGCTTGGCTGGTTTTAGTTTTACGACTACCAATTGTGATTCAGTTGCAACACCGTAAAAATCATTATCAGGAACTTCATTACCTGCTGCAATTCCTGCAACTATTGTACCATGACCAATCTCGTCTCTGGTAGGAACCACACTAAATGGATTTTCGCTTTTTAAGGCTTCATTAATCTGCTCTTTCGTGTATTCAGTTCCATAAACCACTCCTTCCGGAGTTTGGTCACTTATAATTGTTTGATCCCAAATTCTATCTATTCTAGTAGTCTTATCGGCATTTTGAAATATTGGGTTGGTATAATCAATTCCACTATCTACAAAGCCAAGCAATACTCCCTTTCCTCTTAAATTAAATTCAGGAATATTTCGAATTCGTTGTATTCCCGATGTTTCTATGCTATCCGGATTTGTAAAACCAAATAGAGAAGGCAACACAGAATATCCAACTTTTGATATAACATCTTCTGTCAGAAAATCAGCAGGTAAATGCACTACAGCAAGATAAAAATTAATAATATTAATGCTGCTATTTTCATACTTCTCTAAATTTGAAGGATTTCCACCATAGCTTATTATAAAATCTGCATAATTATTACTATAAATTCTTTCTATATCTTCAGGCGACATGGCAATCTCGAAATAATAGTCTTACTCTATTATATTAATATTCTTCTCATTCATGACACTGTCAATTATCAATTCATTCAATTCATTCTTAAGTTTGCTTACCATTGATTTAAGTTCTTCTTCACTGGGCTTTTGGGACATATGATACATTTCTTCCCTAGGTAACAACCATACAGGTCCTTTCTTAGGCATATCATCAGAAAATCTTGGAAATATATGCCAATGGGAATGAGTATTGTCACAGTTTCCTAATAGCTCACAGTTTAATTTTTCCGCTCTAAAAGCTCTGAAAACAGCCTCAGCAACAACGCTCATTTCCTCAAGATATTTTATTCTGAATTGATAAGGCAACTGATGTAATTCAGCAACATGCTCTTTACAAATAAAAACAGTGTATCCCTTAAAGTGCTGATAATCTCCTATTACAACATAGCCAGTTTCTAATTCCTTAACAAAATAAGGATTTGTTTTCTCCTTAATCATTTTTATTCTTTTGCATGCAAAACATTCCATTTATTTATTCCTTCCATTTTAAAAGTTGTATATATCAATTACATACTACCCTTTAATCCAACCGTTTACTGGAATAATACGGAACAGTCAAATATTGTCCTTCATGAATTTTGTCACTTTCTAACGAATTAATATTTTTAACCTCATCAATATAATCATTATATGAATTATATTCTGATGTAATATAATTATCTGCCAACTCCCACAAAGTATCCCCTTTTTGAATTTGAATACTGGTGTAATACTTATTATATATTAATTCACTTTCCACACGATTCTTTGCTATTGAAATAAAGCTTCCATATGTAATTAGTATTGCTAATATTAGGCATACAGTTATCGTTATTATATAAAACTGTTGACTGTTTAATTGCTTTACTGTTCTATTCATAACCAATTCCCTCCATATCGAACGCATATTCCGAACACTAGTTCTTGTATGGTAATTGTATTATACGAACAGATGTTTGTCAATACCTTTTATATAAAAATCGAACAAATTTTCGATTAAAATTTGTTCGACTAAGCTTATCTTATGTATTTAAATATGTGGAGTATCTTTCTTCATAAATTCCAGATATTCTTTAATTATTTTAACGCTGCCTTCCACTCCGACAAGACTGCTGTCTAATGATAAATGATAACTTGTTGTATCGCCCCACTTTTTACTGGAATAATAGTTATAATAACTTGCACGGCTTTTATCTGTTTTTAGTATTAATTCTTTTGCTTTTGCATCTGTTAAATTATGCTTGAATGCTATTCTCTTAATCCTGTCTTCTAAATTTGCATGAACAAAGACATTCATACAATTTTTATAATCTGCCAGAGCATAATCGGCACACCTGCCGACTATTATACATGATTCCTGTTCTGCAATTTTTTTTATTGCATCAAACTGAGCTAAAAATATTTTGTGATTTAAAGGCATATCAATAAAAGCAGAGGAACTATAACCTAGAGAATACGTATCCATAACTAAGGAATATAAAAAGCTGTTTGAAGGCTTTTCGTCATGATTCTCAAATAGTTCTTCACATAATCCGCTTTCTTTCGCTGCCTTTTTAAGCAGTTCTTTATCATAATAATTAATTCCTAATTCCTTGGCCAGTATCTGACCAATTTCTCTTCCGGCACTTCCATACTGTCTACCAATCGTAATGATAGTGTTATTTGACATAATACCACATCCTTTCGTAATGTTTATGTTCTATTATTATACTATAAGGAAAGTAAAAATTAAAGTTGTTAATGATCGCTTTTATTTAACAATTTACTTACTATTTCTTGTGCTTTTGGTGTTCCGGCAACCCCTCCCTTTCCGGTTTCACGTAAAGATGCATCCATACTGTCGCCAACTTCTTTCATGGCATCAATTACCTGATCGGCTGGAATTTTACTTCTTATTCCTGCTAATGCCATATCAGCGGCAGCGAGTGCATTGACAGCCCCTATTACATTTCTCTTTACACATGGTACTTCAACGAGTCCAGCTACAGGATCACATACTAATCCTAATAGGTTTTTCAGTGCCATTGCAACAGAATTTGCAATTTGATCACTGTCTCCGCCTTTTATATGCACTAAAGCACCTGCCGCCATAGCAGAGGCAGAACCAATTTCTGCCTGACAGCCTCCTAGAGCACCTGCAATATATGCCCTCTGTGCTATAATCTGTCCAATCCCTGCTGCTACATAAAGTGCCTCTATTATTTTTGAAGATAGAATCCCCTTTTCTCTAAATAGTGGCAGCAAAACGGCTGGGAGAACACCACAGGCTCCTGCAGTAGGTGCTGCTACAATTCTTTTCATACAGGCATTTGATTCCCCCATTTGTAATGCCTGTGCAATGGCCTTAGAAATAAAATCGCCGCATAAGCTATCATTTGTCATATAATATTCTTCCATTAAGCCTCCATCTCCCCCTACCAGACCACTGGCCGAATGAGCCTTTTTATCATAGGTACTTCCGGCTAAGAGCATCGCATCCCATAATGACTGCATTTTATTCATAGAGCTTTCCCTTGATATGTTTCTTGAATTAATATCATCTTCCAAAATTGTTTCCCAAAACAAAAGACTTTTATCTTTGCAATTTTGTAATATTTCCTGAATTGAATGATAGCTCATTTTATTCTCCTTTTATGTTTAAATATGATACTTTTATAATTCCCTCTAAATGAGATAACCATGCTACTGATTCTTTTGGAATTTCTTGATCTGTTTCTATCACCATAACGGCATAACCTCCTCGTTTGTCTCGATAAAGCTGCATTGTAGCTATATTAACGGATTTGTGTGATAACGTGGATGTGACCTCTGCTACGTGTCCAGGTTGATCTATATTGTGGACAATTAACGTATGACTTTCTCCTGTAAAATTGACATCAATTCCATCAAGCTTATTTACCATAATTCTTCCTCCACCAAGTGAAGATGCCTGAATTTCCAGTTGTCTATCATCTTCTCCTGTCAGCTTTAATAAAACAGTATTAGGATGTGCATCCTTTAGGTTTATTTGACCGATTTTGAATTGAAGCTTCTTTTTTTCTGCAATTTCAAAGCTCTTTGGAATTAACATATCGTCAGGCTGCATCCCTAGAAGTCCGGCCACAATCGCTTTATTGGTTCCGTGCCCTTCTCCCGTAGCAGCAAAGGAACCATGTAGATAAATTTCTGCTTTCTTCGGCTCAATACCAAGAAGCTTTACTGCGATTAATCCTATTTTAACTGCTCCAGCTGTATGTGAGCTTGATGGCCCAACCATAATTGGTCCAAGTATATCATATATATTCATGATTAATTTCCTTTCTCTCTGAGTATTAAATGAATGATTAATTGATAGATCACCTTTCCCATAATTCTCAAAGTGCCTGTGAATATCACTATTTCCTTTCAATTAAAAGATCACAGGTATATTGTGTGATGAATGCAGTCGCTATGGGCAAATGAAAAGGAATGTACTGTTATGTACATTCCCCTTTGAATTGTATTATTATACTACATTTATAAAATATGATAATCAATACGTTAATATGTTAACTGCTATCTATTACTTTTTTCTTAATATGCTAAGAAGCTTTTCAAAATATTCTGGTAATGGCGCTTCAAATTCGACATATTTTCCTGTTCTAGGATGCAAAAACCCTAATATCATTGCATGAAGTGTTTGTCCTTGCAATTGAAATGGACACTTTGTTGGTCCGTATATACGATCTCCGAGCAGGGGATGATTGATACTGGACATATGAACTCTAATCTGGTGTGTTCTGCCAGTTTCAAGCTGACATTCTATATACGTATAATTACTTAAATGCTCCAATACTTTATAATGTGTGACTGCTTCTTTTCCGTTCTTATAATTAATTGACATTTTCTTACGGTCTGTTGGATGTCTTCCAATGGGTCCTTCGATGCGGCCTTCTTCATCTTTCATACAATTATGAACGATTGCACGGTATTTTCTGGTGATGGAATGTGCCTTTAATTGCTCCGTAAGTGACAGATGAGATGCATCATTTTTACAAACCACCAATATTCCTGTCGTATCCATATCAATTCGATGAACAATTCCAGGTCGAAGTACTCCGTTAATTCCTGATAAATGGTCTTTACAGTGATACATAATTGCATTCACAAGTGTGCCATCGTAATGACCCGCACTGGGATGCACTACCATACCCTTTGGCTTATTAACAATCAGAATATCTTCATCCTCATATAAAATATCAATTACAATATTTTGCGGTTCAATATTTAATACGGTAGCGTCTGGTATGGTAATCTCAACAAGGTCTCCTATACTGATTTTATAATTTGCCTTTACGATTTTACCATTTGCCAATACAAGATTGTCCTTAATCAGTCTTTGAATGTAAGAACGCGTCTGCTTCTCCAAGAGTTCACTTAAGTATTTGTCAATACGCTCGCCGCTATAATTTTCATCGACATAAAATTTATTTTGAATCATCTTTTTCTCCAGATGTCTTAGCAGATTTTCTCTCTATAAATTTAAAATCCTCTTCCTTATAAATAAACAGAATAGAAATAATGAGAAGTGTAGCTGCGATTGTGACATAACAATCAGCTACATTAAAAATCGGAAAATTAATAAGCTCAAAATATAAAAAATCAACTACATAATTATTTATAATACGATCTATCATATTTCCAATGGCACCTGCCGCCATTAATATTGCCAGAATTCTAAGAAGAATATATTTTTTATCTACAGGCATTTTATTGTAGACGTACGCAATTAAAGCCAAAATAATAATACCTGCTATCAGAAAAAATCCTTTTTGATTTTGAAGTATACCAAATGCGGCTCCTCTGTTTTCCAAATATCTTAATTGAAAAACTTCGTTCATAATAATAAATGGTTCTTTGTCCATAAGTTTATTAACAGCAAGTACTTTCGTCCATTGATCCAAAACAATTAAAAGAATCAGTGATGCTAGCCCCACTACATTATATATTACTCTTTGTTTACTCTTGATTAAATTATTCATTTTCTTCCTCATCATAATTTATAAAATTGATTGCTTCTAGTATTTCTTCATCCGAAACTGTATTATCCACTATAGCTTTTCCCATTTTCTTTAGAAGAATAAATTTAATTTGTCCTGATTCCATTTTTTTATCTAACTTTGTAGCTTCTAAAACTTCCTCCAGTGAAATATCCGTAATCGAAATTGGTAAATGAAACGCCACATATATATCTCGAATTTCATAAAATTCTTCTTTGGTCAAATAGTCTCTTTTCCATGAAATATAAGCAGCTGCAATCGAACCTAATGCGACACATTCACCATGCAGCAGTTGAAAGTTCTTCAGCTTTTCTATTGCATGTCCAATTGTATGACCGAAATTAAGAAGCGCCCGCTCTCCCTGTTCCTTAGGATCCTTTTCTACCACTGCACTCTTTATCAGACAGCTTTCGTAGATCATTTCTTCAAGGGTTTCCATATTCTTTTCATATATTTCATACAAATGCTCTATGAGCCAGATATAATAGCCTTCATTCTTGATTAAACCATGCTTTAAGATTTCTCCCATTCCCGAATAAAATTGTGCAGACTCTAGTGTATTTAATACTTGCAGGTTCATATATACAAGCTTCGGTTGATGAAAAGCCCCAACCATATTTTTATAGGAATCAAAATCTACACCTGTTTTTCCGCCAATACTGCTGTCAACTTGTGCTAAAAGACTAGTAGGAATTTGTATAAAACTGATTCCTCTTAAGTAAGTAGCTGCCGCAAAGCCTGTTAAATCCCCTACTACACCGCCTCCAAGAGCAACCAGCATATCTTTTCGATCAAATTTTTCAAGAATCAGCTTTTCATATAATTCACGTACTGTATTTAAATTTTTATTCGACTCTCCTGCCGGAAATGAAAATACAATTACACTGTCTGCAACCTTTAAAAGAATTTCCTCTAACTGTTTTGCATATACAGGATAGACATTACTGTCTGTTACGATACATAACTTTTGCTTAGACAAATTGAATTTTTCCAACTCGTCAGCCAGCCGATCAAAAGAATGTTCAATTACAATATCGTACAATTCTATTTTATTATTGTGTCCATGAATCGTTAAGCGTTTTCCCATAATCTAAATCCTTTCGATTATACAAATTTTTTTATTTCGATGTAAATTTTACCTTTTTTTGTTTCAGACAGCACACCAGAAAAAACAAATTTTCCAATTCCTCTGACGGATATAATATCATTTTCTTTTAATGATTCGCTGTTTGATTCAATTAACTTACCGTTTATAAAGACTTTTTTCGTCATAATATATTCTACCGCCTGACTCCTTGATGTTGCACAGCATATGGTTAATACGCTATCAATACGATTGGTAGCGACAGAACCCTTTAATATCTTATACTGCGGTTCATAATGAAATATACTTTGGCTGGCTAAAGCTGCTCTTACACTTGTATGCTTTATTCTTGTAATTTGTTCAATTAAATAATCCGTCATTCGTTCATGGCAAAACAAAAAGGCTTCATTCTCTTTTACCAAAATATCTCCAATCTTGCTTCGATCAATACCAAGATTGATGATTGCCCCCAAATAGTCTCTATGTATCAGTACATCCGCATATTTTTTATTTAAGGGTTCTATTTTGATGACTCTGATAGGGTATAATGACATCCTATCACAACAAAAAGCATCAGGAATAAATGCAATCATCTGACGCTCTGCTGTTTCATAGCCTCCATAAGCTTCAAACCGGGAAGTATAAAGCTCTTTTGATATGCTATAAAAAATATTTTGTTCATTTAAATTTAAAAAATCAGTAAATGTTGGTACATTTTTATGAAACGCAAGACTGGATAATTCAATAAAGCGTTTCTTCAACAATAATTCTTCTTTTGTCATAAAGCTTAAATCTCAGTATGCAAAGCCGGAACATCAAAGGCTCCACTTAATAAATCCTGAAAATCTCCAGAAATATCTACACTTGGAGGAGTAATGATAAATATATAGTTTGAAATCTTTTGTAAATTACCACTGATTGCAAAACATGAACCTGATGTAAAATCAATAATCCTTTGAGCAATGTCTACATCTAATCCTTCCAGATTAAGTATAACTGCTCGTCCCGTAAGTAATGTTTCTGTTACCTCCCTTGATTCTTCCATCGATGTTGGTTTGATTACGCAAACTTCCATTCCACCCACCTGCTTTCTTGAAGGACGCATTGGTGTTACTTTCGAATTGCCTGATTTAACTGCTTTTGGCTTAAATTTTGTATTAGAGTCAAAATCGTCATCTATGTCTTTCGAAGCAGTCTTCTTCTTTGGTTTTATGTCCTCATAATCATCATCATAAAAATCATCTTCAAAATCATCATCATCATTCAAACGCATGACATCTAAAAATTTATCCATTATTCCCATATCTACCTCCATCCGCATAAATTTTTATCAAAAAATATGCAGAGTATTTGTAATTTATATTTAATCTATATTATAATTTCTTTCACCAAAAATACCTGTTCCAACTCTGACATGTGTTGCGCCTTCTTCAATTGCAACTTCATAATCACCGGTCATTCCCATTGAAAGAACATTCATATTAACATTATCAATGTTTTTTGTTTTTATGTCAACAGATAATTTCTTCAATTCCTTAAAAATTTCTCTGTTTTTTTCTCCATTTTCTACAAATGGTGCAATTGTCATCAGTCCATTTATCTTCAAATTTGGCAGTTTGGAAACTTCTTCTATGAGTGGCAGCACCTCTTTGATACTCACACCGTATTTGCTTTCCTCCATTGCTACATTAACTTCAATCAAGATTGAGGCGGTTATGTTTTTCTTCACGGCTTCCTGACTAATTGCTTGTGCAAGCCGTAATGAATCTACAGAATGAATCATATAAGCCTGATCAATAATATATTTTACCTTATTTCTTTGAAGATGTCCAATCAAATGCCAATGTATTTTCTTTGGCAATATCTCACATTTTAAGGTAAGCTCCTGAACCTTGTTTTCTCCAAATTCTATAATTCCGGCATTCAAAACTTCTTCAATCATTGATATTGGCTTTGTTTTACTAACTGCAATTAATGTTACCTCATCTCTATCTCTGCCTGCTCTTTCACACGCCTTGCATATTTTTTCTTCGACTTCTGCTAAATTTTCTCTAATCATTTAAAACACTCCTCTTTAATATATGATATCGTCTTCATTCACTGAATTTCCATCCAAAACAATATGGTCATATACCGCTATACCATAGGTTGTACCTTCTTCTACAATATCATATTCTTCATTTTGGTATAAAACATTAATTTGCTTAAATACTGCGTACCCTTTATTAATATTATACACACCTGTTAATTTTGCTGTTTTTCCGATTGGATAACGGTCGGTAGAATCGGTTTTAACAATATAATTCCCGACCTCAAATTCATGAGTCTCAACATAGTAGTCATCATCAGTAGAATAATAAATGGTTGGCTCAACAAATTGCGTTGAACTCTTGCCATCTTGATCATATACCTCAAGTAAAAATCCTAATTGATTACTATCTCCGCCCTGCGTTGCATAATCAATAGGTATTGTATAGAAATCTTTCTCTACAACGGAGGAAACAGGTATTTTGAGTCCTTCTATACTACTGACCATTAATTCTATATCAATAAATCGATCTGTTGCGTATCGAATGCATGAATTAGTCAAATCTAATTTGGCATAAGGTTTGCTATTTATTCTTATAATGCTAAAGCCTGCATTGGCTATTACGCCATCTTTCTTGAATTTAATTTTCATGGTTTCTCTATCCGCATATTCGGTAGCTTTCTCTTCATCCAATGGGATGACAATTGACCAAGCCTCATCCGTTATAAGCTTGTAGACAACGTCTCCTGCATTAACTAAATCAGAGGATTTTAATGTTGTCTTTTTATAATTATCATAATTTAACATATCTTCTGTTAAATTGTCAATGGTAGCGTCCTCATAACCATCGGTAGAATATACAACCAAGCCTTCGCTCGGAGCTGTACAAGTGGTAAATAATCCTGCATTTTCACTAGTTAAGTCAGAAATACTGTTTAGCAAATTAATATTGACCAGCTCAAGAACTGTATTTTCAATGTCATATTTAAAATTATAAACACTTTTAAAATTATTGGTATCAAAATCATTCGAGAAACTGGATATTTCTGTTTTTAACGACTTAATATCATCATCAGTAAGTGTACTTTCACTGTTGGTAGAATCCGCCAGAAGATCCGCCAGCTTTCCTGTTTCATCTAATGTATAGACGGTTTGTCCCACTCCAATTTTTTCTCCTTCGCGGGCATAAAAATTGACATAACCGGCTTTGTCTGCTGTTATCTTTGTCTCCTGCCGTAAAATAAGTCCTTGGTATGTATTATTAGTGGATAATGAGCCTTTATTTACTTCATATACTGAGATATGTGGATTTATCATATACAATATGATACTAAATAGAACATAAATAAAAATAATTCCAAATATAATAATCCCAATATTAATATTTAAAGGCCTACGATATTTCGTAACCTTTTTATTTCTTGATGCCAAAACAATATCCTCCTCTAGCTAAAGCAGCACCATTTAAATAATCAAATGCAATTCCCTGATAGCTGTTTTTATTTTTCATAAGAGCAACAAATTCATCCTTTAGTTTCCACCAGCTTGTATTCCAATTTGAAAACTCACTGTCCTGCTCTGGTATTCTGCTGAATAGACGTTCTACCACAATTTCTGGTCTTAAGTGTTCTATAAAAATAATTAGTTTTTCTAAATACTCATCCTTGGTACATAAGGTAATTTTACCGGCTTCATATGCTGTGCACATTACGGTATCCTTAGGTATATAAAGTGAGTGAATCTTGACAGCATGAACCGGCAAGGCAGATATAATTTTTGCTGTTTCTAAAACATCTCTGTTATTATCATAAGGGAGATTTAAGATGACATGTGTACATATTTCGAATCCATATTGGCTGATCTTTAAAACAGCATCAATATATTCAGCAAGGCCGTGTCCTCTGTTTATTTTATCTAAAGTATGGTAATTAACCGTTTGCAATCCAAGCTCTATACTGATTTCAATATGATACTTCCTTTCTATGTTACGCAAAACAGAAAGATATTCATCATTGATGCAATCAGGTCTAGTAGATACAGATATTTCAACTATATTTTCAAGCAACGCCGCCTCGTACATATATTTTTCAAATAAATCAACAGGCATAAATGTATTCGTATAATTTTGAAAATATGCAATAAATTTCTTAGCCTTATATCGTTTACTGATATATTCCATATTTTCTAATATTTGTGATGAAACTGATTTTGTATTTTCTTGTGCTTCAAAGCCAGTTCCTTTCTCTGAGCAAAAGGTACATCCTGATGATTCTATTCTGTTTGGACATGTAATCGGCAGATTAATCGGTAATTTATATACCTTAGCTCCATACTTTCTAACCAAATATTCAGAATAGGAATAATAGATACGATTCATTTTTTCTTCCATGCCAGCTCCTTATATTCAAATTCCATCGCTTTTATTATATACAACTTGTCCTCTTATATCAATAGACCTTGAGAACTAATCGTTTTAAATATTTTTTACATATATTACCACTCATAATAATAAGAAAAAATATCAAACTATTAATATATTAAGGAGGGAATAAAAAATGGATTCACGAGGAATAGATTATACTTTATTGACAATTGCAATTATTGGTGCAATTAATTGGGGACTCATTGGCTTTTTTGGTTTTGACTTAGTTGCTTTTCTATTTGGAGAAATGACTCTATTTACAAGAATCGTTTATGGTATAGTTGGCATTTCGGGTCTATATATCATTAGTCTCTATGGTAGAATAGGCGCAATGAATAAAGCTTAATGAGAATATCTCAATCATCTAAAATGAGCTGTTGCACAAATTAACCAGTGCAACAGCTCCAATTCTTCTTAATTTATAATGAAACAACAATTAATGGTTTTAACTTTTCAGGAAGATTACTTTCATCATCCGATACACTGATTGTAAATGATATATTATATCTTTCACTTATCATAATCAATTTATCTATAGCCGTCTCAATTTGTTTACTGTCAAGATGAGCTATCTTAAAAAAACTATCAAGATATACTTCTTCCAAATCATAATCCTGTGAAATAATTCCGCAAATAAAACCAATAAACTCATCGCAATTTTCAATGGGATAATCCAATACATTTATTAATCTAACTTTATTACTAAGACCGTGAATGTTCTTAGTACTTTTGTCTAAGTAAACTATGTTTCCCGATGTTCCTTTTACTTTTTCATTAACCGAATCGAGTAGATACTTGGTCTTGCCTTTTCCTTTATTCCCTACAATTAAGCTTATCATTGTAATCTCCTCCTTAGACAGATTGTACAAACAATACAAAACACGAATAATGCTTTGTTATTGTTATGATTAGAAGTAACAATATTAAATTTTCAAAACCGTAAGTGAATTAATTTCATTATCTTTCAGTATAGGTACTTATTATAATAATATTTCACATCTCTTACAAGTTCAAGTTAATTATAGCCTAAATAAAGTCAAAAAACAACAATTAGTTGTTAATTTCGCCTAAAAGTTCTGTCATTTGTGTATACAATATACTCCTGTTTTCAGCTTTTAAAATGACAGAAATATATGGCTTACTGGATTCGTTTTGGCTCAACAAAATTAAACATGAACCTGCCGCATTGGTTGTTCCTGTTTTTCCTCCTATTACAGTAATACCATCTGGCGCATTCTCGTCGCCCTTTAAATATAAATTAGTAGTCTTAAAAGTAATATCCTTTGAAGAACCATCACTTAAAGTATATGTCGTAGTCCATGAATCTGTGTTAATGATTTCAAGAAATTTATCATATTTGATAGCTTCTTTAAAAATTAAATATAAATCATATGCCGTTGTGTAATGATCTTCGTCAGAAAGTCCATGAGGATTGACAAAATGTGAATTAGTAGCCCCAAGACTTTTTGCTTTTTCATTCATTAAGTTTGCAAATTCTTCAACACTGCCTGAAATATATTCGGCAATTGCCACAGCAGCATCATTTCCTGAATACATTAGCAAACCATGTAGTGCCTGTTCAAGTGTTATTTGATCTCCTGCTTTAAAGCCGCATAGCTGTGCTCCTGACTCTTTAATCTCTGAATTTGCTGAAACAGTAATGACATCATCTAAGTTACCCTTTTCAAGCGCGATTAATGCTGTTAAAACCTTAGTCAAACTGGCAGGATATAGTTTCTCAGTTGCATTGTTCGCATATAAAACTTCGAGTGAATCAACATCAAAAAGCGCAGCCGCCTCAGATAATGATGAATTAACTTGATCAGATGATACATTATCTGCTACAACACATATGTTAGATGCAAACGGTTTTACCGTCAAATTTTCTGATGAATTTATAATATTATATGCATAGTCACTACTATTTATATCATATTCATTTGTAAAATTTTTATCTTGGCAGCCTGCAAGTAAGAACAAAGCTGCTGTAATTGTAATTAACATGGTAATTACTTTATTTGTACATTTCACGCCACTCTAAGTCTCCTCTATCAAGAGATTTAATTAACAGCTCCGCAGTTGCTAAATTTGTTGCCAACGGAATATTGTGTGTATCACATAAGCGTACAACATTATTGACATCCGGCTCATGTGATTTAGGAGTCAATGGATCACGAAGAAATATAACCAAATCAATTTGATTATGTTCTATTTGTGCACCCAATTGCTGTTCTCCTCCTAAATGACCTGCTAAATATTTATGAATATTTAGATTCGCCACTTCTTCTATTAACCTTCCAGTTGTTCCGGTGGCAAATAGTTCATTTTTACTCAATATTCCTCGATAAGCGATACAAAAATTTTGCATCAATTTTTTCTTTGAATCATGTGCAATTAAACCTATATTCATACGATAACCCTCCTTAATATTTTTTGGGCTGAAGCCCTACATTTAAAACAAACCCCATTCCTATGAACAAACTAAGCAGTGAGGTAAGACCATAGCTTATAAAAGGCAATGGAATACCTGTATTAGGCATAAGCCCTGTTGCAACGCATATATTGACAAAACTTTGGCAGGTTACAAGTGCAGCCATGCCACAGCATATCAAAGTTCCTGATAAATCTTTTGCATTTTTGCCAATTCTAATACACTCCCAAGCGATTAAAGCCAGTAGTACTATTATAACACATCCCCCAATAAAACCAAGTTCTTCTCCTGCAACCGCAAAAATAAAATCAGTCTGAGCTTCTGAGATAAAATTGCCATTTTTAACTGAAGAGATAATATTATTATTTAATCCTTTTCCAAACAGTTGTCCTGAACCAATCGCTATTTTAGAGTTAGTTTGCTGATAAACTAAATCGTAATATAGTTCAGGCTGAAGCCAAGCCAATATCCTTTTCGCCTGATAGCCTTCAATAATTTTCTGTCCTGGCTGCAAAATAATACTAATCAGTAGGGCTGCCATAGGAATAACAATGGCGAATACACTTAATATTATTTTATAACTTAACCCAGCAACAAACAAGAGAATACAAAATATTAATGCTACTACTATACTGGTTGAAAGGTCTGGTTGTTCTTCTATCAAAACCAATGGAATTCCAATTAATATAACGGATGCTGCTAGTATTTTAACAGTATTAATCTGTTCCTGGTATTTCGTAAAAAACTTTGCAAAAAATAAAATTAAAATTATTTTACTAAGCTCTGAAGGTTGAAATCGAATGCCGGCAATCTCTACCCATCTTACTGCTCCACCCGCATCATCGCCAATCAATTGAACCAATAATAAAAGTCCAATATTAATAACGTACAAAATCCAGTAGAAATTAATCACATAAGAATAGTCCATTAATGATATTACTATCATAGCAATAATTCCGAGCACCAAACCCAGAATCTGTTTGCCTTGAACGGATTCTTTTGCACTTCCAATGATTAGTATTCCTAATGAAGATATTGCAATTAGTAAAATACATAATCTAATTTTATAATTTTTTAATTGATACTGTTTTAACATAGTTCTCTCCAGTTTATCTTACTCAGAAGTCTGTTTCAACTTTTTAATAGGTATATTAGCATATAAAGCCGGAACACCTTTGGCTCCATCAATATCAGTTTGTGTTATTTGAATATCCAAACCCTCGGCATCCACTTCTAAATATTTGGAAATGACCTTAATAATATCATTTTTTATCATTTCCATAACTTCAGGTGAGCAATTAGCTCTATCTGAAACTAACACTAGCTTTAAACGATCTTTCGCAACATCGCTTGAATTTTTCTTCCGGAAAAAATCCATAATGTTCATACTAACTGCCTCCTTTAGTTTTTCTTAAACAAACTTGCTATTTTTGCAAAAAAGCCATTTTCTGCTTTTAAATCCATTAAAGGAACTTCCTCTCCGATTACTCTATGACATATATTCATATATGCCTTTCCTGCTAATGTGTCAGAGCCTACAAGAGGTTCACCTTGATTGGTAGATATTACAATTGCTTCGTCATCTGGAACGGCACCAATTAGATTAATAGCTAATATATCAACAACATCATCAATTGACATCATATCTCCTCGTTTTACCATATCCATTCTTAAACGATTAACAATCAAATCAATTTTATCCATATTATTTGCTTCTAACAGCCCAATAATACGATCGGCATCTCGAATTGCAGATACTTCCGGTGTTGTAACAATTAATGCTCTGTCTGCACCTGCAATTGCATTCTTAAAGCCCTGCTCAATACCTGCTGGACAATCAAGAATTATGTAATCAAACTCTTCTTTTAATTCATCAGTAAGCTTTTTCATTTGTTCAGGAGTAACGGAAGTTTTATCTCTTGTCTGAGCGGAAGGTAATAAATAGAGATTGGAATATCTCTTATCTTTAATTAACGCCTGCTTAATTCTACAATTTCCTTCTACTACATCTACTAAATTATAAACAATGCGATTCTCTAAGCCCATTACAACATCAAGATTTCTTAATCCTATATCAGTATCAATCAGAACCACCTTTTTATCTAATTTAGCAAGTCCTGTACCCACATTTGCTGATGTTGTAGTTTTACCAACGCCACCCTTTCCCGATGTTACTACGATTACTTCACTCATACTATGTTTCCCTCCAAATTTTATAAGGTTTTGTTATAAATTTATATCATTTAGTACTGATTTTGAGATTGGTTCGATATAAATATTACCATCCTCCACATATGATATCTTAGGTTCATTACCTATATTTTTTCTTGTTTCATCTGAACTTCTTGCAATAACATCTCCAATTCGGATTTGAACCGGATTCATCTCAAGTGCTACTACAAAGGAAGATGGATTGCCGGTGGCACCAGCATACACATTACCTTTTAAAGCTCCAAGTATAATAACATTACCCTTCGAAATGACCTTGGCTCCAGGATTGACATCACCTAAAATAACTAGGCTTGTCTCTGCTTCTAAAATTTGTCCTGAACGCAAAGTTCCTTTGTAAAACTGTCCATCACGGGAATTAATTTCATTTAACTTTTCTTCTAATGTTTTTCTGAATCTTTGCTCACGCTTTTCATCTTCATCAATGATACAAACTATATGAATTTTAGAATTTTCTGATATAACATCTAAAATATCTCGTTCTTCATCTTCTGTAAGTTTTCTACCTTCAAAGGATAGAACCATTTTTGCATCCTTAAAGAATTTCTCGGATTCTTTAAACTTATTTGCAATTTCTACTAATAACTCATCATATGGAGTAGTTTCATCCAGTCTTACTACAATGCCATATTTATTACTCTTAATAACTACCGAGTTATTACTCATTTCATATTTCCTCCTTTACCAGAGTATCTAATCTCCTGCAACATACGAATCCAATTCCTCTGCTTTTCCTGTTATCACTTCAGAATCATCAGTAAGATTAAAATAATATTTTACTACATCTCTCCCTACTTCGGCAGCACTTGTTGAAGAATAACCGTTTGGTATCTGAACAGTGATAGCCACTTCTGGATTATCATAAGGTGCATAAGAAACAAATAGTGCATGATTGGGCTTTGTTGTAACCTCTTGAGCCGTACCCGTTTTACCTGCAACCGGAAGCTCTATACCTTTAAAAGCACCTAAATTTTCAACCACCATTCGCATACCTTCATGAATTGAAGTCCAAGTTGATGATTTTATATCATCTAAAGTATTATATACTGTTGGCTGATAATCTTCAATAACATTTCCGTTAGAATCTATAAGTTTATCCAAAAGTGTCAAATTATAACAAGTTCCGCTATTTGCAACCGTTGTAACATATTTTGAAAGCTGTACGTTGGTAAAGTTATTTGTACCTTGTCCGATGGATGAACGAATAGAATCTTCATCCGTAATCTGTGGTTCTGATTCAGTTATTTCAATACCACTTGTTTCTGATAAACCATATTTAGTTGCATATTCTCTTAACTTATCAAGCCCTGTCTGACTAGAATACTGATCAGACGAAGTTAAACTAAGCCGCCAGCCTACTTCATAGAAGAAATAGTTGCAGGAATCTCTTAATGCTTCTGAAACATTAATCTTTCCATGCGTCATATGAGATGATGTATATTTCCAACATTTGGGCGCTTTTGGAGGTTGTTCCACTTTCGTAAATACACCTAAATCATCAATCTGTTCCGTCGTACTGATCACGCCCTCTTCTAAGCCTGCTGTTGCAGTCACCATTTTAAAGGTTGAACCCGGTGCCGTTTTTTGCTGTGTTGCACGATTTAATAAAGGATAGGATTTATCATTTAATAATTTATTATAGTAATCTGCATCAATACTGTTCGCGAATTTATTGTTATCGTAGCTAGGATACGTAACGCACGCAAGCACTTCACCTGTATTTACATCCGTTACAACACAGGAGCCGGAGCATGGCCATAAAGCTAATTGGGCTGGTGTAATTTCCAGATCCTCAATTTTACTGACTATAAATTTGTAAGCTCCACCTGCTGCCGAAATAGCTAAACTTGGTGTTGTTGTATCTTCTGCCTTTAATATTCCCTGATCAAAAAGCATGAGACATATTTCCTGACCTGATAATATATTTTCTTTAATCATGTATTTATATAGTTTTTTATCAAATTCAGCATTACTGGTTAAGCTTTTCTCTACATAAGCTATCAAAGAATTAAAGATTTCATTTGTATCCGCATATCGTTTTTCAACATCTATTTTAGTAATATCAATCCAGTTTTTAGATATTGCATAGGATAGATAATCCTTTAAGCTGATTGTTTCATTTTTCCAAGCCTTGTAAGTATCGTCATCTGTGTCAATTGAACTCTTGAGCATAATACCATTATCCGTTAAAAAGGTTACAAGATAAGATACGTATACCTTCATTTCGTCGCTTAAATTTTTGTAAGCTTGTGAATTGCTGCCAGTTAATTGCTCCGCTATACTTGCAATAACAGATGCTTTTTTATTTTCATATTTTGAATAAACTGCACTTTCCGTAGCACTTGCATTTTCATTGGAGAAATGATTAATATCAATTACATTATTGTCAATTAATGCAAAATAAACATCATCAATCGGAATGATGATATCACTTGCAGAAGCATTGGAGGTTGGAACATATTCTTTGATATTTTGTATTTTGGAAACCAGAATACCTGCCAATTTTTGCTCAATAATTTTATAAACTGCTTCTTGTAAATCTTTATCTATAGTAAGCTGTACATTATTACCTGCAATCGGTTCTGTTTTAGAATCCGTTTCAATCACCTTTCCAAGGTTATCTACATATACCTGTTCAGTTCCTTTTGTACCTTGCAGCTGCGTTTCCATATATTTTTCAATACCTGATTTACCAACCACATCCGTTTGCTTATAGCTGTCATTTTCTTTTTTAAGAGAGTCCAGTTCCTCTTGCGAAGCTTTTCCAGTATATCCAATAATATGTGCAAAGTACTCACTATCCACATATCTTCGAATTGATCCTTCCTCTATACTGACCCCTTGTAATACATCTTCATTCTCCATTACCACAGCTACCGTTTCATCGCTTACATCGGTAGCTACTGTTGTTGCCAAATATTTCTGATAGCTATTAGCGGACATTGCAAAGCGAATTGTAATAATCTTAAGTGCTTCCTCGTTTGTATAATTATCACCGATGTCATATTTTTTTTCACCTCGAAGGTATTCTATCACCTCGCTTGCAGAATTATCTGCATTCTCTCCTATATCCTCTACATTCGCCTTACCATAAATATCAGCAAGAAATCTTAATAGTTGAGTATCTGAAACTGTATACGAATAATTTCCAGAACCATCCATTACGATATTAAAATCATTAATAATATCGTCTCCATTTGCTTCAATAATATTGATTAATTGATAAATGATATCATTTAAAGCTTTGTTTTTTTCTTTCGTAGATGAATAGTTACCGTTATCCTCAATCGTGACCGCATATGCTAATTCATTATAAGCCAGAACCTCACCATTTCGGTCATAAATTTTACCACGCGTACTTGGAATAGTTTTCTCTTTCTTTATTTTTAAAGTAAAATTCTCCAAATATGTATTACCATTTACAATTTGTAATTGAAAAATTCTTTGAATCAGAACTGCAAACATAATACCAAAAACAATTGTTAATATAAATAATCTGGAAGAAACTATACTCTTTAAAATTTCCTTTATATTTTTAAACAAACTTGCTTGCACTCCTTTTTTCATGTGATTCTAGTTTGCGGTTGATTGCCCTAATGATTCTGTATAATACAATTGTTACTACAACCGTATAAACAACTTCTGGCAAAATAATATGAACAAAATAATATCCAAAATCAAATCTTGATCGAAGTAAAAATAAAAATACATAAATGATTAATCCATATATCAAATCGCTTATAGTAATAAGGACTATTGGTAGTTTAATATCTTCATCATAAAAGAGTTTATTAAAAAATCCATTTACATATCCAATGTACATATAAATTAAAGCATAAAAACCTAATACATCTCCATAAAATATGTCGATTAGAAATCCACAAAAAAATCCGATTATCAATCCTTCTTTTTTACCTCTCATAAATCCAAACGATGAAGTAACAACTATCAGTAAATTAGGAGTTATATATGCCATAGATAATGCTTTAAATAAGGTGCATTGAAAACAAAAACACACAATCACGAGCAGAGTCACTACTATTTTTCTATTCATTTATCCCCCGCCTTTCATTGCTTATTCTTTTAAATCTGTAATTACCAATACCTCTTGTAAATGCTCAAAATCCACAACCGGAGTAACATATCCAGAGCTTGTAAGATTATTTGCATCGGTAGTTTTTTCACTTATATATCCAATTAATATACCTTGTAAATATTTATCACTAATATTAGAAGTTACGACCTTGTCGCCAACATTCACTAAATTATCCTGGTCATTTAATTGGCTAAATTGAATCATGCCCTGACTCATTAGTTTTAAATCACCAGTAATAATACACCGGTCAGATGTAGATAATATCATAGCACTCACATTACTGGAATCATCAATGATTGCCCTGACCGTTGACCAGTTAGGACCTACCTCTGTAATAATACCAACCAGCCCACTACCCGCAATTACATTGTTATCTACCTTAAATCCTTCATTAGAACCTTTGTCTATTGTAAATGTACTAAACCAATTACCGGGATCTTTTCCTATAATTCGAGCTGCTACCTTATTATAGCTTGGATATGTCTCATCAAGTTTATACAGTTCTCTTAACCGGGCCAATTCATATTTATCCTGCTGTAAGGCACTGTTTTCTATTGTTAATTCGTCAACCATAGCCTGAAGCTTAATGTTTTTATCCATTAAATCCTGAAGGTTTTGTAGCTGTTCTGCTTTACCGGTAAGGCTTGTACCAATATAATTGATGCCATTTTGTATTGGTATAAAAACATAACCTGATATCACTTTAAACGGCCCTGTAGCTAAATCAGTAGTAAACGTAATAAAAATCATGGCTACACAAAAAAAGGTAACAATTAGTAAAAGGTATTTACTTGGTAATGAAAATCTTGCTTTTCTTTTCATAATATACCTCTGATTATCTTACATTGTTTAAATTTTTCGTTGTGTATGCAAGTTTTCTATATTCCGCTTCATTAATCATTTTGCTAAAACCTCTCGCTACACTTTCTGCAGGCTTATCACAGATATTAACCTTAAGCCCTGTTTCTTTATGAAACATTTTATCTAAGCCCTGTATATTAGATGAACCTCCGGTTAAATAAATGCCTGCTCTTATAATATCCGCACCAAGTTCTGGCGGCGTTCTCTCCAAAATCACCTTCACCGCATCCACAATGCTATGAAGCGGTTCACTGATTGATTCGTATATTACTTTTGAACTGATTGCAAGCTCTGAAGGAAGTCCTGTTACAATATCCCTTCCATAAACTCCAGCGCTGGATTCATCAGGAGCTAATGCATTTGCCAATTCTTTCTTAATAACTTCTGCTGTTTTATCACCTATGATAAAATTGAAATTTCTCTTAATGTAATTAATAATTGCTTCATCAAATTTATTACCACCAATTTTAATTAATCTGCTCACTACAATTCCACCTAATGAAACAATTGATATTTCAGTTGTATCAGCTCCTATATTTACAATCATAATACCTTGTGAACTGGTCACATCAATTCCAAGTCCCAATGCATCTACAATTGCTTTTTCGGTAATGTAAACCCGCTTCGCCTTTACATTTGCATTTTCAACCAGATCATAAAAAGCTCTTTTTTCTACTTCTGTTATATCAGTAGGTACTGCGATATAGTAATCTCCATTTTTAAGATTACTCTTAGCTGCTTTCTCAAGCATTTTTTTAAGAATTAATTGCATATTCTTAATATCAGCAATTACTCCGTTACTCATTGGATAAGTAACTTTAATATTGGCAGGTGCTTTCTCATACATTTCAAAAGCCTCATCACCTACCGCAAAGAATACATTTTTATTTAAAATAGCAATAATATTTTTTTCATTTAATATTGTATCCTCATCTTCATTATATATTTTAATGTTACTTGTACCTAAATCGATACCAAAAATATTGCTAGCCAAATCATTGACCCCCTTCTTATTTCTTCGTTTTGTATTTATTAGATATTTTGCACTTATTTTGTTAAAAATATTTTTATAATATTCCCAGTTCTTTCAGACTGACAAATTTTCTATCACCTATAATAATATGATCCAAAAGCATGATTCCTATTAATTCACCAGCTTCCTTAATTCTTCTTGTTGCTAAAACATCTTCCTTGCTTGGAGTTGGATCTCCGCTTGGATGATTATGTATTAAAATAATATGAACAGCTTGATTATTCAGGGATTCAAGGAATATTTCTCTCGGTGATATCAGTGAGGAATTTACCGTTCCTTTTGAAATAACTTTATCATTAAGAAATTGGTTTTTGGTATCAACCATAATAAGTAGTGTAACTTCCTGATTTACAAATCGTAAATCTTCCATATAATAATCTGCTATTGTGTGCGGATTATTCATGCAAAGTTTGCTTTTTGCATTCGTTTTCGAAATTCTTCTGGAAAGTTCAGCTATGCACTTAATCTGAACTGCCTTTACCTGTCCTATTCCTTTTATACGCTGTAATTCCTTTAGCGATAATTTAGTAACAGCAAGCAAATTGTCTTGTGTATTTGATATATTAAGAACCTTTCTCGCTAAATCAATTGATCTTTCATTTTTTGTCCCAGTCCTTATTATAATTGCCAATAATTCTGCATCTGATAATGATTCTGCACCAGATTCTAAAAATTTTTCATAAGGCTGCTCTGATTTAGGCATTTGCTTCATTGTCAAGCTTGTACTCTCTTCAAGATGTTTATACATAGATACTCCTTTTTAACATCTCTCCAAAACTATAACTATCATTATAATGTAAAATATATGATAATAGCAACTATTACCCCAATAATACTTGCCATTGTTATTTTAATATTCAATCCGAAAGTAATAACCAGAATCCCTAAATTTAAAATAATTGGATTTTCTAAACCGAAGCTCTGTCCATAATTCAACCAACTCAGATAAGAAGTTCCCTCACCCAGCGTCCCGATAAATCCGCCTAGAACAATTCCAGTCAGAATTAGTAAAAACAATGCCCAAGAGTTCTTATTTCTACTAAAACTCATATAAACCTCCATACATTTTAGCAAGTAGTTTACGTAATAGTATTATGTAAACTTATTAATAACCATAACAAACAAATTCATTTTATCATAAATCGTTTTTCTTGTATACAAAAATTTATAGTTTCACTATTCCTGCATCCTTTAACTTCTGTAATGACATCATAATACCCATCTTGGCATGTTGCCAAGTAAGTCCACCTTGGAAGTAAACAGCATACGGTGGTTTGATAGGTCCGTCTGCACTTAATTCAATAGAGGAACCTTGTATAAATGCTCCCGCTGCCATAATAACATCACTGTCATAACCTGGCATAGCCCATGGTTCTGGTACAACATGGCTGTCAACTGGTGCGGCTGCCTGTATTCCTTTGCAAAACTCAATAACTCCCTTTGCTGATCCAAAGGTAACCGCTTGTATAATATCATGACGGCTTTGTGTACTATCAGGAACAACAACAAAGCCTAATTTTTGATAGATATTTGCAGCAAAGATGGCGCCCTTTAATGCTCCGCCCACCACCGTTGGTGCTAAAAACAAGCCTTGAAAAAAAGACTGTGTAACACCAAGAGTCGCTCCGACTTCCTTCCCTAGTCCGGGTGATGAAAGACGGTATGCTGCATTTTCAACACATTCCTTTGTACCTACAATATATCCACCAATTGGGGCAAGTCCACCTCCTGGATTTTTGATTAAGGAACCAACAGCCATATCAGCACCTACGTCTGTCGGTTCTATTCTTTCAACAAATTCTCCATAGCAATTATCAACCATACAAATAACATTAGGTTTTATTCCCTTAACAAAAGCAATCAATTCTCCAATTTGTTTAACTGATAACGTTGGTCTGGTTTGATAGCCCTTTGAGCGTTGTATGGTTATCAGCTTTGTTTTGGAATTGATTGCTTTTTTTATATTCTCATAATCAAAGGAACCATCCTCTAATAAATCTACCTGTCGATATGTAACTCCATATTCTTTTAAAGAGCCTTTGGATTCTCTGATTCCAATTACCTCTTCTAATGTATCATACGGCTTTCCCACAGGTGATAATAATTCATCACCTGGTCTTAGATTTGAAGAAAGAGCAACATTGAGTGCATGTGTACCGCATATTAGCTGTGGTCTTACAAGTGCCGCTTCCGTGTGAAAAACACTGGCGTACACTTCCTCTAGGGTATCCCTTCCCAAATCATTATAGCCATAGCCTGTTGTGGCGGCAAAATGTATATCACTTACCTTATTTTTTTGCATTGCACTGATTACCTTTAGCTGATTGTATTCAACTGTTTCATCAATTGCAGCAAAACGTTCCTTTAACGTTTGTACGATCTCTTCGCCAAAGGTATAAACCTCTTCATCTATTCCTAAATTTTGATACATTTTATTGATTTCTAAATTCATTTTCTATCATTACGGTGTTGATGCTGGTAAAAGCACCGCATTCCTTCCTAATTATTTAATTATATTTTTCTCTTGAATAAGGTTTCGCATCTGGGTCAGAACCAATTCCTTATTATATGCAAACTCTGGCAGATTAAGCCAAATTACATCCGACTCTCTTTTAAACCAAGTAAGTTGTCTTTTAGCAAAATGTCTGGTATCTCTTTTCAGAATGTAAATTGCCTCCTCAAAAGAAAGCTCCTCATCAAGATAGCTTAATATTTCCTTATAACCGAGTCCTTGCATGGAAACCATATCCTTTGTATAACCCTTTTCCTTTAATGTCTGTACTTCTTGAATCAGCCCATTAGAAAGCATTTGATCAATTCGTGTGTTTATTCGGTCATATAAAACTAACCTGTCATCATTTAGAACAAAATATGCGAACTGATAGGGTGACTCTTTTGTTCTTTGCTCCTCATTGTGTTTTGATATGCATTGACCTGTTTGCTTGTAATATTCCAAAGCTCTGATTACTCTTTTTATATTATTATAATGAATCTGACAAGCAGATGCTTCATCTACTTCCCTAAGCATATTATGAATATATATTGCTCCTTTTTCTAATGACAACGCCTCAAGTTCTCTTCGGTACGCACTGTCTTCCATGGTGTCTGTAAAATCAATGTCATAAAGGATTGCCTGAATATAAAAGCCTGTACCTCCTACGAGAATAGGAATCTTTCCCTTATCGTAAATTTCTTTCATATACCGTTTGGCATACTGTTGAAATTTTACCACATTGAATTCTTCATCCGGCTCCAATTCATCAATCAGATAGTGCTTTACACCATCCATTTCTTCCTTTGTTACTTTAGCAGAGCCAATATCCATGTATTTATACACCTGCATAGAGTCAGCAGAGATAATTTCTCCATTCACTGCCTTTGCAAGGGATATAGAAAGCTCTGTTTTGCCTACTGCTGTAGGTCCTGTTAATATAATGAGTGGTCTTTTCAAATAATCACCTACACAATACGTTTAAATTTTTTTTCTAATTCTGATTTAGTCATTGATATAATAGTTGGACGTCCATGTGGACAGTTATATGGATTATCCAAGGTTAATAATTCATCTATTAATGCTGTAGCTTCTAAGACAGATAATTTATTATTCCCCTTTACGGCTGCTTTACAAGACATCGAAGCAAGTTTTTCATCTATCATATCAGGATTAGATACGGTCAAATTCTCACTCAGACTGTCTATCATTTCAATCAGCAAATCCTTATGGGCAATGGAAAATAAATTTCCGGGAACGGCTCTTACAGAATATTCCTTACCACCAAATGACTCAATTTCAAAGCCGATTCTTGTAAAGCTGTCCATGTACTTTTTCACCAACTCCTCTTCCTGCATAGAGAGAGTCAATATGATTGGCGGACTGATTAATTGAGATGTATGCTCCTTGCTCTTTAAGGATTTAACCATCCGCTCATATAAAACCTTTTCATGAGCCGCATGTTGGTCAATTAAATACATTTTATCATGATATTGTACAATCCAATAGGTATCAAATACTTGCCCAATCATTTTATGCTCATATTTTGCTTCCTTGGTTAACAGCTTATCTTCAAATAAATCAAGCTGAACCGCTTTTGAAGCGATTGGCTCACCAGCTTCAATATCTGCTCTTATGATTCTTTCTGTTCCCTCTTCATTATTAGTTGATATTAATTCTTTATTGACATCTAGGTTTGCATTTTGGATAAAATCAGTTTTCGTATCCGGATATGGGCTAGCTGCCTCTTTAAACATCATATCTATTTTAGATAAGGGCTTATGAGAGGCTTCTATAACCGTTTTTTGTAAATTTTTGTATTCCTGTTTACTTTCGTTCCTATTTACATTTATATTTATATTTTCATTTTTATTATCATTTTTATAACCAAGTCTGTTTTTTTCAAATGGTTCGGGTGCTGACGTAAGTTTTACAGTTTCATTTGAATTTTCATCATTGCTAAGGCTAACCTTGGGAATCAGTTCACGTCTTGTTAATCCCTCCGAAATGGTGAGGAAAATAAATTGATAGATTTCTTCTTGATTGCTAAATCTCAGCTCCATTTTAGTTGGATGAACATTGACATCTAGTAAATCACCATCGATTGTAAAATGAAGTGCGGTAAAGGGATATTTATGCTGCATCATAAAGGTTTTATAACCTTCTTCAATTGCTTTTGATATAAGATTGCTCTTTACGTATCTTGCATTTACATAATAGTTTTCGTAATTACGATTTCCTCTTGAAATTACAGGTTTACCAATAAATCCAGTAATTTTTACACCTTCCATTTCGGTATTAAGTTCAATTAGATTACCTGCGATCTCTCTGCCATATACATTATAAATAATGTCTTTTAAGTTGGTATTACCTGATGTATGTATTTTGGTTTGATTATTATTAATGAATTTAAAGGAAATATCAGGATGTGATAGCGCCAGTCTTTCAACCAAATCATTAATATAAGAAGCTTCCGTAACCGCTGATTTCAAAAATTTTCTTCTGGCCGGAGTGTTATAAAAGAGCTTTCGAACCAAAAAAGTGGTTCCCTCTGGTGCTCCAATATCTTCTAGTTCTTTTTCTGCTCCACCTTCGATAATATATCGAATTCCCATTAAGCTTTCCTTTGTCTTTGTAATCAATTCTACCTGTGAAACCGCAGCTATACTTGAAAGCGCCTCACCACGAAACCCCAAAGAAGCCACACAAAGTAAATCCTCTACACGCTTAATTTTACTGGTTGAATGTCTTAAAAAAGCAAGTGCTGCTTCCTCCCTTGGAATTCCACAACCATTATCAGTAATTCGGATAAAGCTAATTCCACCTTCCTTTATTTCTACCGTAATCGCAGTTGCATTTGCATCTATCGCATTTTCCACTAATTCCTTAACAACGGAAGATGGCCTTTCTATGACTTCTCCCGCTGCTATTTTATCAATTGTATTTTGATCCAATAGAGCTATATTTGGCATTTTTCATCACCACCTGTTTTTAATCTTATTTTGCAGTTTGTAAAGTGTATTGAGAGCATCAATTGGAGTGAGATTTGAAAGATCTATACCCTTCAATTCCTCTAAGATATCATCATCTTTTACTGTATCAAATAAAGACATTTGTTCCAAATCAACTTCGTCAAGCTTTGTTGACTTAGGCTTTTTCAAATTATTGTCTACGGCGATATTCTTTACCTTTGCGGTGATATCGGCATCATTTAGTTCACTAACAATCTCTTTGGCTCTTGCAATGACACTCTCAGGTACTCCTGCCAGCTTTGCTACCTGAATACCGTAACTGTTATCTGCTCCGCCTTTTACAATTTTGCGAAGAAAGACAATGTCTTCTCCTTGCTCCTTTACTGCAATGCAATAGTTATTTACACTGTCAAGCTTACCCTCTAACTCCGTAAGTTCATGGTAGTGTGTAGCGAAAAGCGTTTTCGCTCCTAAAAGCCTTGGATTACTGATATGTTCTACCACTGCCCATGCGATGCTAAGGCCGTCAAAGGTACTGGTACCTCTTCCTATTTCATCAAGTATCAATAAACTGTTTGAAGTAGCATTTCTTAAAATGTTGGCAACCTCTGTCATTTCTACCATGAAAGTGCTCTGCCCAGATGCCAAATCATCCGATGCGCCGACTCTTGTAAATATCCTATCCACGATTCCAATTTTTGCAGAGCTTGCAGGCACAAAGCTGCCAATTTGAGCCATCAAGACAATTAAAGCTGTCTGTCTCATATAGGTAGATTTACCGGCCATATTGGGACCTGTAATAATGGATATTCGTTTATTGGTATTGTTTAAGTAGGTATCATTTGGAATAAACATATCATTGCTAATCATCTTCTCAACAACGGGGTGACGCCCATTTTTAATATCAATATCCCCCTTGCTGTTAATAGATGGCCGGCAATAATTTCCTCTCTCTGCCACAAGTGCAAGTGAAGTAAATACATCTATCTTAGCGATTGCTTTAGCAGTTGCCTGAATTCGAATTACCTCATTTGCAATTTGATCCCTCAGTTCACTAAATAAATCGTACTCAAGAGAAAACAACTTATCCTCCGCTCCCAGTATAATATCCTCTAATTCCTTTAATTCAGGAGTTATATAACGTTCTGCATTGGCTAATGTTTGTTTTCTGGTATAGTCATCAGGTACTAAATCCTTATAGGAATTTGTAACCTCAAGGTAATAGCCAAATACTTTATTGTATTTAATCTTAAGTCCCTTAATTCCTGTTCGTTCCCGCTCCTTTGCCTCTAAATCAGCAAGCCAGGATTTTCCTTCTGTCTTTGCATGCCGATATTTATCAATTTCCTCATGAAAACCTTCCTTAAAGATTCCGCCTTCCTTGATTGCAATCGGAGGCTCTTCTGCAATTGCACGATCAATGAAAGAGAAGATATCCTCTAAGGTATCTAGTTCCTCATAGATTTCGACTAACAACGGAGTCTTTAGCGTCCCCATAATATATTTTATATAAGGCAGCATAGACAGTGAACTTGAAAAAGCAATTAAGTCTCTTGGATTTGCTGATTTATAGCTTATTTTACTAATGAGACGTTCTAAATCATAAATCGGTTTTAAATATTCTTTAATTTCTTCTCTGGATATCGCATTTTTGTTTAATTCTTCAATTGCATCCAATCTATTTTCAATTTCATCTTTATCAATCAATGGCTGTTCTATGTAGCTTCGAAGCAATCTGGCTCCCATTGCCGTTTCTGTCTTATCAAGCACCCATAAAAGAGAACCTCGTTTATTTTTTTCTCTTAGGGTTTCCACAAGTTCGAGATTTCTTCTTGTAGAGCTGTCAATTAACATAAATTTACCCGTTGAATAAGGTTTAATTGATGTTAAATGTGACAGGGAGGTTTTCTGCGTTTCAAATAAATATTGTAACAGCGCTCCGGCACTTATCACTCCGCAATCGTAATCCTCTAGCCCAATAGCATGTAAGGAGCCTGCTTTGAAATGCTCCATTAATGACTTCTTACATAAATCATCTTCAAAATACCAGGAATCCAGTGAATAAATCGTAATTCCCAGACGGTTCTTCATATCCTCTATGTCAATTCCGCTTACGTAGAAAGAATTGTTGCAGATAATCTCAGAAGGCAAAAATTTATTAATTTCATCAATTAATTTTCGTGACGTATCTACTTCCGTTACAAGATAGTCTCCCGTTGTAACATCTGCTATTGATATGCCATATTGATCTTCCATATAGACAATACACATGATGTAATTATTCTTGGTTTCATCAAGGGCTTGTGTATTTAAGTTAGTTCCCGGTGTTACGATTCGAATTACCTCTCGCTTTACGATTCCCTTTGCAGTCTTTGGATCCTCTACCTGCTCGCCAATTGCCACTTTATAGCCTTTCGATACCAATTTATTTAAATAGCCATCTAATGCATGATGCGGTACCCCACACATCGGTGCACGCTCTTCTAAGCCACAATCCTTACCGGTTAACGTAATCTCAAGTTCTCTTGCTGCTGTAATTGCATCCTCAAAAAACATTTCATAAAAATCACCTAATCTATAAAATAGAATGCAATCCTTATATTGCGATTTCGTCTCTAAATATTGCTTCATCATTGGAGTTAATTCCGCCACTATATCTTCCTCTTTCTATCTAAAATTATATAACCTAACTTTTAAGGGACGCAACGATTAGAATATTCTAATTGTCTACGTCCCTATCCATTTTATCTTAATTCATTTTCACTTGCAAGTAGGTTATAAGAAATAGTACATCTTTCCTCAATCTCTACATATAGCTTTTGCTTAGCATTTCTGCTCTTTTTAATGCGGTATCTATATTTTCACAAAAATTTTCTTGTTGAATTAATTTATCAAAACCCGCTTTAGCCATAACTGACATAGGCTGATTTTGTACATGTGAAAATATTAAAGTAATATTATTTTTGGTACATTTTTTATGTATATCCTGAAGCATTCTAAGCGCTGTGGCATCTAATGCCGGCACACCCTTCATTCGTAAAATAATGGCATTAATCGATTGATCCGTAGGGATGTTTATGAATTTATTTGCTGCCGCAAAAAACATTGGTCCTACAATTTCATATACGAGCGTATTCTTTGGAACTTTTCTCAACTGAATACTATCCGGATCATTTTCTTCTTCTTCGCTGTCCTCGATGTATTTCCAGCTATCAACCATTGTAACCTCTGACATTCTCTTCATAAATAGTAAGGCAGCCAGAACAATTCCAATTTCTATAGCTACTACCAAGTCAAATATAATAGTCAATGCAAAGGTGGTTATTAAAACGATAATATCACTCTTTGGAGCAGTTTTAACTAATTGTGCAAACGTTCTCCATTCACTCATATTATAAGCAACAAGAAATAGTATCGAAGCGATTGCAGGCATTGGTATCAAAGCTGCATAAGGCATTAAAACAACCAAAATAAGAACCAGCGTAACAGCATGTACCATTCCGGCAATTGGAGTACGTCCTCCGTTTTTTACATTTGCCGCTGTTCTTGCTATTGCACCTGTTGCCGGAATACCTCCAAACAACGCCGAAACAATATTTCCTGTACCCTGTGCAATCAGTTCCATATTAGATCGATGCTTACTCCCAATCATGCCATCTGCAACCACGCAAGATAAAAGAGATTCAATCCCTGCCAGCACTGCAATTGTAAATGCATCCGGAAGCACATTCTTAATGGTTGCAAAAGTCATATGAGGTACCATCAAACTTGGCAGCTTATTACTAATTTCATAAAGTGAACCTATGGTATTAACATCCATATTCAATAATTTTACCAATACACTAGATACAATAACTGCTATTAAAGAGCCAGGAATCTTCTGACTTACTTTTGGCCATACAATCAAAATGCAAATACTGATGCATCCAATGATTAAAGCCTGATAATTTACTGTCTTTATGCTTGTTATACAGGCATTTAGCTTATCCATTGTTTCGACCGGCGCAGTTTTAAACTTTAGTCCTAAAAAGTCTTTCACCTGTCCAATGAATATAGTCACTGCTATACCCGATGTAAAACCCGTTGTAATCGTATAAGGTATAAATTTAATCAGACTTCCAAATCTTAATAATCCCATTATGATTAAAATAATACCGGCTAAAATCGTCGCAGCAATGAGTCCCTCCATTCCTGTTCTGGCTACAACTCCTGCCACAATGGTAGCAAATGCCGCAGTTGGTCCTGCAATCTGAACACGGCTTCCTCCCAGAAACGATATTACAAATCCTGCTGTAATCGCAGTATACAATCCTTGTTCAGGCCCTACCCCTGAAGCAAGCGCCAGAGCAATAGATAAAGGTAATGCAATAATGGCAACAATGATACCGGCAATCACATCCTTGACAAACTGCTCCTTTGTATAGGTTTTCATCACTGAAAACAATTTGGGTTTTATTTTTTCCATTTTTAAAATGAACCTCCATTAACTTAAAAATAGACGCCTCAATCCCAAGATTAAAGCATCTATTATCTTATACTATTCCTAAAAATATGTTTTTTCAAGATTATTTGAGTAATTTTGACATTTTTATCTATTATTCCTAATTTAATCGTTTTGTTACCATATTATTTGTGAAGTTTTAAATGTTTAATAAACTCTGGTACCAAAAGGCATTAATGCCAGCTTTGCTATTTTAAAATGCTGTAGCCCAAATGGAATACCAACAATCGTAATACAGCAAATCACACCCCAAAAGGCTGATTCAATGGCAAGAGGCACTCCTGAAAAAACAATCCAAAGTATATTTAATATAAATGATCCAATTCCTCCGCCGTAATCTACTTCTTTCCCAAAGGGGAATAAAACCAATCCTGCAATTTTAAAGCACTGAACCCCAATTGGAATACCAACAATCGTAATACACCATAAAGCACCTGCCAGCAACCAGCTAAGGCAGGTTATAAACCCCCCGCATATACACCAAATAATATTACCTAAACATCCCATTCGATAACCTCCTGTTTCATTGTCTTTTGTTAATATTAAATTTAAATCGGTTATTCTCAATACTCTTTCTCACTAAATTATTTAAACTATTATATAAATAATATGAATTTAAAAATAAATTATTGAAGAAATTGTATCATATATATTCAAGATGAACAAGTAATGTTTAGATAGAAATCCAGCCATACACAATTATGTGTATGGCTGGCAAAATTTTTACTATTATTTTTTTGTAATATTATTTAAAATGAAATTGGTAGGTTCACATGCTTCTTCACGAGAAGACACCGTAAATCCGATAATGATCGCCTGTCCTGGTTCAATATTTTGTTTAAATTCCTCATTTTCCAGAACATAGTGTCCATCCTCTGAGCTTACTAGCTTAGCTCCCCAGACATCATCAATTTTATCCGTAAAATCAAATTCCACTCTCCAATCCTCTATCGTCTCTTCTGTCTTATTAGTTAAAATAACGGAAGCATTATAGCCAGTCGTCCAGTCAGAATCTATCTGATATGTCGCCTGGTATGAATTTATATCTGATGAAGTCAGTTGATTTAACAGATAAAAATATGTGGGTATGTTAATCTTATCCGTAAACGTAGACATGTAAACAAACGATACTGTTTCTCCTGGTTTAATATCCTGATTGTATTTTGCATTTCTTATAACTGTACCGTCCTTGTTCTCATCAATAATACCGTCCCAGATTTTATCAATTTTATCTGTTGAGTCAAATGCTAAAATCCAGTCATGAATTGTCTCATCTGTTTTATTTTTTATAGATGTATTCACATGGTATATATTATCGTATTGATCTGTAATCTCGTATTTCACTTCCATAATATCTGAATTGTATACGTAAGAAGTATCACTTATTTTTTCCATCGTGCCATGACCTAAATAATTTCCTGAACTAAAATCATAGTCCACTATTCCATCGTTATTTTCATCAATATGAAGTGCCATATCAGACTGGTCTGAACCTGTTGTAATAACTGTATCCTCTGTAATAGGTAAATCAGTAAATTTATATTCATTTACCAGTTGATCCTCGCTGTCAAAGTATCTTATGGAATAGTCCATCGTACCCTTGCCGGTTCCATTCATTATGATATTGTAATCAGCAGCATCATCCAGACAAAGCATCTTAATGTCGCCATTTTCACCGATTAAGTCCAATACTCCATATGATGTCTGATTTTGAATATCATTTGAATCAGAGCTTAATGTTTCTCCATTCTTTGTAATATTCACATCTACAGGGCAGGCAATTCGAATAACAAGATGTCCTTTAGGTTTTACTGGATCATTAGCTACTTTACTGCTTCCCGTACTTAAAATATCTAAAATCCAATCAAAAGCTTTCACACTATTTTCGTCAGATGTATTTTTTGCTATTAATCCTGTATGAGATGTTGAAAAATAGGAAACTCGTCCATTAGGGAGGGATTCTAACTGTTTTATCATTGTGCTGGAATCATATGGTACTATGCCATCACCCTTTGTCTCATATACCAAATCATCTACTGAAAGAGAAGACAACGTAGTTGCGCTATTAAATACAATACCAGAAATCGTTTTCTGATTTATTCCGATTGCAAAATAGGAATCATCTAAATCAGCAAGGGCATCATATCCTGCATCATTTTTTATATCCTTATAAAAGGATAATGCTTTATCATAATTATCATTAAAAATAATACGATTAATCGCATGATATGAATCCAAATCTAGCGAATTGAAAATCTTGTTCCACTTTAAGAATCCAACTCGTTCTAGTTTTCCTGAATACTGGGTAAATAAAGTATCATTAGCTTTAAAATAGGACTCTGTTGGAGCCAGCTCCGCAAATGCGGGGAACGAAGCTTTACATGATTTTGTAAGTCCACCCAAAGACACCAATGCTAGATCTGCCAAAAAATTGTCTAATACCTGATAGGTCAGGACACTGGTTTGCCATTTTGGAGCACCTTCAAAAGGTGTACCTGCAGTTATGACTTTTCGAATCTTTTCAGAACCATAGTTTTTTACATAGCTTGATGTAACAAGACCACCCATACTGTGAGCTACAATATCCACCTGCTTAAATTCAGGATTATCGGCCAATATATCACTTATGTACTGGGAGAGTCCCTTGGCACTGTCTGTATTGCCATATCTAAAATCATAAGAATAAAAATATACGTTTCTTATATGATTTCCTTTTGTATCCGTAAATTTATCAATAATACCATCAACAAGATTTTTATACAAGGAAGTTGCACCATATTCACGGCTTCCTTCGCTTAATAACGCTTGATTAACCGGTGTAGCCTGTCCATTGGCATCATAATCGTAGTTATGTACATTTAATACCTTGTTTATTGACAAATAGTCATCTAAACGAAACAAGGGATTTATTACCTGTAGTAAAGATGGATCCCATACTTTCTCTGTATCAGAATACAACTGGCTTCCCATTTCCCCCGGAACAATAATAATTGGACAGTCAGTTTCTGGCTTTGTAATTTCTTCCGCAATATCCCCGAACGTAAACTCCAACTCATCCGCATTCGTTACCTGATAATAACCCTTATTTTGTATGTCTGATAAAAACTGTTTTACAAAGGGAAGATAACTGCTGCTGATGGAATGGAAGAATCCTAGCGCATATACATTATAATTATCCTGTAAATTATCAACATAATATTTGTAAGCATAGTTTGCATATGGGTAACTATATTTTGGCCCTATCGAATTATACTTACCATTTGCCTGTGATAAACCGGATTGTGGCAAACCATCGGTCAAAATAAGCATATTTTTTATTGCATCCGCGCTACTATAACTATCCATTATCGATTTTGCAGCAATTAATGCGCTTGTTATGTTTGTACCTCCAGAAGCCCCAATTGATTCGATAAAGGTAGTTAATTGTGATAAATCACTTGAAAAATTCATTCTTCCTTTAACATCTGATCCATATACAACGATGGCAACCCTATTCGCTCCGCTTGCCTCTAAGACAGTATTACAAAATTTCACAGCTGCGCTTTTCATCGTACTGACTGGTGTTCCATTCATACTGCCCGATGCATCCAAAATCAAAACTGTGTCACGTATTGTATCAGATTCTATATCAGATGATGCAGTTTGTGCAGCTATACTATCATCATCAAATCCGATATTTTCGCATTCGTATTCCTCTTCTCCTAATAGAGCTTCCAGATCTTCTTCTGCTTCTTCTGTTTTTGCATGAACCACTGAATCATTATTTGTCAAACTAAAAGACAATAGCAATGATAACGTAAGAATAAAACTAATAATTTTCTTCATTCCTTTTTTCATTATTATTCCCCTTCCTCATAATTGATAAGTCCACTTTTTCCATTATAAGCAATTTCATTTCATCTTTCGAGTACACCAATTTCACCTCCTTGCTTATTTTCATTTTTACAGCTTTTTGGATTGATTAATGTAAAACAACTGCCTATAATTTATTATATTGTCTCACTATATAGACGGATTGTCAATAGATTTTGTGCAATTTTACTAATATTTTCAATCAAGATGACAATATAATTGTATATATTCCCTAATATTATCTATTTCGACAAGGTCTATCCTATGAAATAATAAGAGCTTATTCAAGATACTTTTCATAAAGCTCTTGAATAAGCTCAAACGATTTATCATTATTATACTTCGCGATTTCTTAACAGAAACATAAAAGTTAGCGATTTTGATTTATCTTAGAAATTCCTTCCTGCCTTACATTATGGGTCTGATTTTGGTTCTCAGGCGTACTCTTTTGCGTTACACTGTTAAATTTATCGTGCTCTTTCTGTTTTTCATTTATTTCATTTTGCATATTATGATTGTTTTCCATCTTTTCTACCTCCAATATCTCATTTTGGTTATATTCATGTGACATTAATAATATGCTCTTTTTTGACCAAATTATGTGCAAATCGCAAAATGCCTGTAAAAAGAAACGCAAAATAAGTCAATCCTTATACTTTGCGTTTCAATACATCATTCACTATAATCACTCTCAATTGGCAGAATAATAGTAAATTTACTGCCCCGTCCCAACACACTTGATACGCTTATCTCGCCTCCATGCGCAGTAACAATCGCTTTAACCACAGATAATCCTATTCCAGAACCGCCCGTGTCACGGTTTCTTGATTGATCCGCCCGATATAAATGTTCAAAAATATTAGGAACATGCTCTTTTGAAATTCCAATACCCGTATCCTCAATCGAAAGGAAAGCATTTTGTTCTTTCATTCCTACCGCTATGCTAATTTTCCCACCATAATTTGTATATTTAATTGCGTTTGTTAGCAAATTAATAATTACCTGAATGATTTTATCCTTGTCTGCTTTGACATTAAACTGATTGAAATTTGTTTCAATCTGAATATTTTTTTCCTGAGCAGACTGCTGAAAATTCAGCAAAATCTCTTCTACAGTTTCAGACATACAAAACGTTGTTTTAGATAAAGCAAAGCCTTCGCTCTCTATTTCAACTAACTTATCAATATCTGCTATCATTCTGGTAAGTCTTAATATTTCTGTACGGCAACTATCTAATCGTTCCTTCGTAGGCTCCCATATTCCATCTATCATTGCTTCTAGATTGGATTGCAATGCGGCAAGGGGAGTTCGAAACTCATGAGCATAATCTCTTGCCATCCTTTTTTTTAGCATTTGCTGCTTCTCTAAGGTCTGTGCCAATGTATTTACGCTATGAATCAACTGGATTATTTCTTCTGTTCTTGATACCTCTGTAATACGGTCGGCATAATTGCCGATTTCGATTTGCTTTGTCTTATCAATCACCTTTTTAATCGGTCTGGCAATTCGATTTGCCATAAAAAAGCCCAGAATAATTGCAATAATAAAAAACAAAACGGCCACAATGATTAGAAACTGATTCAGTACCGTTAGAAATCGAACATCCTCCTCATTATAATAGAAAGGACCATAATAACCTAGCGTTACTGTAGCCACCTTTTTATCATTTTGCATGATATCATAACTTTTCTGAACGTATTCACCATTGAAATTAGGATAGACCCTTTGCATGTGAGACTTCATACTTTCAATCATATTATCACATAAACTACTGTTTAAAGTGCTCATACAAAATAATTCTTTTTCATTTTCATCACTTACCATTAAAATTACACCTTGTGATAGTGCTGTATTACCAATATTTTCAAGAATCGCCATGTTTGGAAGCGTTCCATCCTCGCCATATTGATTTCTTACTAAATTGACAAGATTTTCATTTCTTTTTTCCTGTGTATTAATGATATAATTTTGAAATTTAGATATCAAAAGATAATTGGATACACAAAAAAAAGAACCAATTAAAAAAACTGCCAGCAAAATATAGGACAGCGTAAGCTTTGTTTTAAGAGTTACTTTCATTTCTTTTCTCCCTTTTATCTTGTACTGCCTGGGCTTACAAAGAGCCGCCAAATTTATAACCAATTCCCCAAACGGTAAGAATATAAACCGGATTCGTTGTATCATCCTCTATTTTGCTTCGTAAATTTTTTACATGAGAATCGATAGTTCGTTCAAAGCCGTCAAAATCAATACCAAAGGCAGCCTCAATCAGTTCTTCTCTTGTAAAGGTTTTATTTGGATATTTAGTTAACGTACATAATATTTTAAATTCATTCGGAGTCAGATTAACCACCTCTCCAGCCTTTCTTACCGTATAGGTATTCAAATCCAGCTCTAAATCATCATAATTCCAGCTCATTGTTTGATATAGAGGAGTGCTTTTGTTATCTAGCCGTCTAAATAAGCTGTTGACTCTCGCCATCAATTCACGGGGACTAAATGGCTTAACAACATAATCGTCTGCACCAATATCAAAGCCGTTTATTTTCTCATTTTCTTCTACTTTAGCAGTCAACATAATAATTGGTACTCGAGATATTCTTCTTAATGCCTTGCAGACCTCTTCCCCTGATATCTTAGGAAGCATTAAGTCAAGAATGACTAAATCAGGATTTATTTTATAAAATAAATCAAGCGCTGATTCTCCATCGTAAGCTTGAAAGGCACCGTAACCGCTGTTTTCCAGATATGCCGCCACGACCTCTGCTATCTTCGTTTCATCATCAACAACCAGCACCGTCTTTTTTGCTTCATTCTTCATTATAACCCCTCCAATAAGTGTCTTTCCCTTATCTATAATCCTAATTCTATTGTACTTTATTTTACCACTTTTTATCCATTACCCACAGCAGCCAGATGGTAAGCCTGTATTATCAATATCGGTTTCACTGTTTGGATCGTATAATATATCCGGCTGGCTATCACCCGTCGTAACTGTAATGCTGCTTTTAATCATTCCCATCCAGCAGCTATACCCAAATTTTCCGCTTTCCGTTGGTGTAAATTGAATTACGTTTTCACCTTCTGATAGTTTTTGTCTAATATTATATTTAGGAATAATAATTTCATTGTTACAGCCGTTTAAACTTTGCTTATCGGCTTGAATAGTCCATACTACCGGAATTCCATCTTGTACAGTGATAGCCGGATAGCTTCCAGCTTCCAAAGTTGTATTAATTTCTTGTACGTCATCTTTCACCACACTTATATTTTCCTCTGAAACGGTACCGCTTGCAAGAGTTGTTTCCAGTGATAGCCCTGTAAATGCCACTCCACGGTTCATCATGACAAGTCCCAACAAAACTACAAGTGCAGCACTTACCTTTATCATATTTTTTGTAGATTTTGAGCTAAGCATGGAACCTAATACCCCAAAGGTAAACATAACAGGTACCGTTCCTAAGCTAAATAATAGCATAGATAATGCACCTGCCATAAAACTTCCTTTTCCCAGTGCATATAGCTGCATTGCCTGAAGCGGACCGCATGGCATAAATCCATTTAATAACCCAACTATAAAAGGACCTTTTCCCTTTTTTAATCCATTTACTTTTTTAACTAAACCCTTCGGTAAATGAGGATTTAATTTCCTTAGTCCTGGAAAGGCATTCAACATATTAAGTCCCATGATAATCATAAAAACACCTGCTAATATCGTTATAAGAGCACTTCCCATATTTGACATTTGAAATACAGAGCCAAGAGCTCCTACTAATCCACCAATTATGGTATAGGAAATCACTCTTCCTGCATGATACAAAAAGTTCGGTTTTAACTTAGCTAATTGATTATTCGCCGTATCCTTAGTTTCATATGATATGCAAAGAGACAGATTAATACCTCCGCACATAGCCACGCAATGAAGAGAGGATAAAAGTCCGACTACAAATAAAATACCATAACCCATATTCGCATTTACTTCGGGTATAAATGTAAAGCCTACGGTATTCTTTATAATGAAATAGCCGCTAAGCAAGATAATTCCAATTATAATAAATTGACGCTTCGATGCTTCCTTTATGCCTTCTGACCTTTGCTTTCGCTCCTCCCAAATTGAATATCCCATTTTTTCCAGTACATCCTTTATTTCATCCAAAGTTACCGATTCACTGTCAAATGTAATGAAAAGCTCACCGGTCCGATAACTGACTTGAACCTTATGTATTCCTTCAAGCTTTAATAGTCCGTTCTCAATCCTTGTTTCACAGCCACTACAAGATAGGCCTTCTACTTTAAATATTTTTTTTACTATCTTATCTTCCATAAGCGCCTCCAATCATTTCATCCATCCTTTCGATTGTTCCATCTCATTTTTTATTCATATCTCTTATCCTAAACTTTTTATATGGAGATTATATGGAGAAATTACTCTTCCTAATGCATTCTAGAGAAACCCACGCAAAGTGCTTTTCCTATAGTAGGAAATTTGGATGAATTTCTAAATGCAGCTATTCCTGAGAAAACCCTAGAAGATAATAGTATTTGTAATAATGAATGCTGTGTATTTATATCAATTTTTAATCCCTTGGGATTATGACATGGTGCTATCTAGCATATCTTACCATATCTGAAGTAATTTCCTTGATGCTATGAGCACCACACATTGCCATTGCATCTTCTAATTCACTTGCGATTTTTTCAATGTATATCTTAACGCCTTCCTCACTTCCACCATATAAAGCCGTAACAAATGGTCTTGCAATTAATATGCCATCAGCACCCATTGCCAATGCTTTAAATACATCAACGCCTGTTCGAATTCCTCCATCAACAAGGATTTTAATACCAGTTCCTTTCATAACGTCTACGATTTCAGGTAAAACCTCGGCTGTAGATGGGCATTGATCTAATACTCTTCCACCATGGTTTGATACTACAATCGCTGCTGCCCCTGCTTCTTTTGCTTTAATCGCACCTTTCACTGTAATAATGCCTTTTACAATAAATGGAATGGTACTATTATGAATGATGTCCTTTAATTCCATAATACTTTTACTGCCTGCTGGTGGTTCACAATTTTTTAGAAATGGAAGACCTGCTGCATCAATATCCATTGCCACGGCAAAAGCACCAGATTCTTTTACCATAAGCATTTTCTCCTGAATCACCTCTTTACTCCAAGGTTTTACCGTTGGCACTCCTATTCCATTCACTTCTTTAATCGCTTTTGTCGCACTTTTCATAACCTGTTCATTTGTGCCATCTCCTGTAAAAGCTGTAATTCCATTGTCTGCACATGCCTTTAGTAGTATTTGATTATAGCTTGAATCTTCATATGTCTCACCATAGTGAAGATTCACTGCACCAACTGGTCCTGCAAATACAGGCATACGAAACTTTTGTCCGAATAATTCTGTGGATGTATCTACCTTATCATTCTGACAAATAGTATCCATGTTAACTCGAATACTGCTCCATTTTTCATAGTTTCGTATCGCTGTATCTCCCACTCCTTTTGCTCCTGGTCCTGGAATTTTATTTGAACAGGCGACCCCATTACATATGTTACATGCCTTGCAATAGCTTCCTATTGTTTTTCTTGCTTCAACCAACAATTCTTGATAATTCATTCTTATTCTTTCCTTTCTTGTTCTTATAAATTTTCAATCAATACGTAATACCATTGTTACCTTACAACAGGCACTTTAAATCAATTATCGACTTTTATCTACCGTTTTACAGATATAAAAATTATATCATGTTCATAACTGTTTATAAATATTTTCATAAAAAAGAATACATTATTGAGAATGTCCCCAATAAGTAAGATCAAAAAATCTAACTTATCAATGATGACATCATTTCACAAATAATGTATTCTTTATTTATCATTTTAACAATCAACAGCTCGTTTCAAATAATAACCTGTATCAGAAACTATGAGAAATATATAAAATATTATCTTGTAAGCAAAATACCCGTGACTGGACTTACACCGCTGCTTTCAACTATTTGGGGCTTGACCAGTTTCGAACATTGGTTATAATAATCAATAATATTCTACTAATTTTCATTTACCTTTTCAATCATTTGTTCAAATTTCTTCTCTGAAAAAATTTCATTTGTTACAAAGTCACCGTTATAAAACATGCTATACGTTGTAAAAGGTGCCGGTGCCATCTTTGCCTGTTTGGCGCTATTTAAATGAATTGCCTCGAACTTTAATCCTTTATTCTTAGCTATGGCTTCAATTAAGGGAACATATTTGGCAATAAATGGGCATTGTGAAGAGTAATACAGCACAAAGCCTTCCTTATCGATATGAGGATTTTTTACATGCTTCATAAATTTTGGTGAATCTGAGTTTTTATCAAATTTCAAACATAATAATTCATAGTATGGCATTGCCGTATCCACTACCTCAAATCCCTTATATTTTAAGTATTTTGGATCACTTAGATATGGTCTTTTCTTGTCAGCGGATAGAATAACCAGTCCCTTTTTCCCCTGCTGTTTTGCATCCTCAATGCAAGTATTTAATAATTCGTTGGAATTTCCTTGACCCTTAAATTGACCGGATACCCAAAAACAATTAATGTAAATATAATTGTCAGCCTCAACCGGTGCCCATGCATATTCTGCCGGAATGTATTCAATGAAGCATTTCCCTCTTACATTTCCTTTTAAAAACACAAGTCCCTCTTTCAAACGTTCCTCAAGCCATTTCTTCTTTGAACTCACCTGTGAATCCTTATTATTAGCTATGGCACAGCAAATATGCTCCTGCTCTATGTTGTCTTTTGTTAACCTTACAAATTCCATAATACCTCCTCGTATTCCCCATAATCCACAACGGCTATGCATGCAGCATCTCATGATTGATATAGAATAACATATTAAACATGTCAACTGTATGTCATATTTATAATTTGAAGCAATTTTACATTGATTCAACTATTTCTTTTTCACTATTTGCTCAAAGTTGACCCTATTCTTTTGCTTCAACTGAAATAAAATTGAATTTGGTAACATCAAACAGTCCCATATCAGTAATCTTAATTTCAGGTATTACAGCAAGAGACATAAAACACAAAGTCATAACAGGCTCCACTTCTTTGCTGACTCCAAGCCTTGTACGAGCTATTTCATGTATTTGAGTCAGTCTTTCATTAACCCATTCTCCTGTTTGATCACTCATAATACCTCCTACCACCATAGGCATATGACAGATTATTTCTTTATCTTGAATCAGAATAATACCGCCGCTTTGTTCTACTAATTGTTCTACTGCAAATGCCATATCCTCATCATTGGTTCCTACTACGATAATATTATGAGAGTCATGTGCAATCGACAATGCGATTGCTCCTGCTTTTATTCCATAGCCCTTTAAAAGTGCAACAGAAACATTTCCAGTATTGTTGTGGCGCTCTACAACAGCAATTTTTACAATATCTTTCTCTGGCTGATAAACAAAACAACCTGCTTCATCCAAGGTAACTGTCTCCGTTTCTTTTTCAGTTACAACACCGCCCGGCAAAATATTGATTACATTAACACGATTTGAATTCAGTTGAAGCTTTAGCTTATCTATCGTAAAATTTCCAATTTTAAATCGACCTGCAACATTAGAAATATCAAAGCGTTCCACTTTTGGAAGATAGCAGCCCTCTCTTGCAATCTCTTTGCCTTGAATCCATACACGATTTGCACGAAAGTTTATCAAGTCTTCTATCATTACAATATCAGCCCGAAGTCCCGGTGCAATCGCGCCTCTGTCCTTTAACTCATAGCATTGTGCTGCATTGATAGTAGCCATCTGAATTGCCGTAATTGCATCAATGCCTTCCTCAACACAAATCTGTAGATGATTGTCGATATGTCCTAATTCCAAAATCGTCTTTGGCTGTCGATCATCAGAACATAGAAGACACCAACGGCTGTTTTCTTTGCTGACCCCTTTTAATAAGCTACGTAAATTATGGCAGGCGGAGCCTTCCCGTAAAAGGATATAAAGGCCACAGCGAATTCTTTCCTGCATTTCCTCTATCGTAGAACATTCATGGTCAGTACGGATTCTAGCGGCTGCATATGCATTCAACTTGTGTCCTGTTAAACCCGGACTATGGCCATCTACTATTTTGCCTTCATTTATTGCTACCAATAACTTATTAAGAACTTCCTCTTTAGCTTGTGTTACACCCGGATAATCCATAAATTCTCCAAGACCCAGAATATTATCATTTTTAATTGGTTCTATCATAGCTGTAGAATCAATGACAGCGCCAGAATTTTCAAATGGAGTAGCCGGTACACAAGATGGAAGCATATATTTTATATTAAGCTCGGTCTTTTTGGCTGCCTCCAACATATAATTCAAACCATCCATTCCGCAAACATTTACAATCTCATGTGGATCTGCAATGATAGTAGTTGTACCGTGAGGAACTAAAAGCCTTCCAATTTCTTCCGGTGTTACGTATGCAGATTCAATGTGAATATGTCCGTCAATAAATCCCGGGGAAACATAATTTCCTTTTGCATCAACTTCACGTTTTCCTCGATAATCTCCTATTCCGGCAATGTAGCCATCTACAATTGCAATAGCCTTTCCATCTATGATGGATGAATTATATACATCAACTATTTTGCAATTTTTAATTACTAAGTCAGCATCTTTTCTATTTGCTGCAACATCAATTATATTTTTCAATATCTTTTTGTCCATCGAAAGCTCCTTTGGGTTATCTTTATCGTATTTTCAAAATAATATAAGCCTAATTATAACCGATATGAGAATAAAAATAAATTGGTATTAATAAATAAAGCACCGGCTAAAACAAATATTGATTTATTCGGTACTTATTTCCTTTTATTTTATTAAAAATGTCTTGTGAATATATCTGAATTTTCCAAAAGACTTTCGATTGTGTCAAAACCCAGCCGATGCAATAATTCTATTACATAGGGATTTTCCACAGGATTTTGAAAAGGTGAATCTTCTCCATATTTATTTACCGCTTTCGTTCCTGCTTCCACACTTGTAATAGATCTTGGTCCTCCGACACATCCTCCCCTACACCCCATACCTTCATAAAAATTAGCATCTGATTTACCATCCAAAAGCTCATTTATCATAGCTTTACAAGCTGGCACCCCATCGGAGCGCTTCGTCTTTACGGTTATTTTACGATTCGGATTAATGCTTCTTACTGTGCTTTCAACTGCCTCACTGACCCCACCTGCTCTTGCATAGATTCTACCAGCTTTAGAGGAATGATCTTTATCGCTTTCTTCCAATTGCTCAGGATGAATTCCCAATGCATCAAAAATATTCTGAATTTCTTGAAATGTCAACACATAATCTACATCACCTGCTAAATCATGTTCTCTGGCTTCTGCTTTCTTTGCAAGACATGGGCCAATAAAAACAGTCATTGCTTGTGGATGCAATACCTTTATTGATCTGGCACATGCAATCATTGGTGATACAGCTCCTGGTACATGAGGCATCAATTCATGATATATCTTTTTAATCATTGCAATCCACATAGGACAGCAGCAACTGGTTAATTGAAAGTCGCTTTCTTCCTTTATATTTTTATCAAACTCTAGAGCTTCCTTTAAGGTTAAAATATCAGCAAATAGCGCAACCTCTACCATTCCATCAAAGCCTACCTGCTTCATTGCAGTTCTTAGTTTACCCGGTGTTACCTGCTCACTGAACTGACCTAAAAAGGCGGGTGCTATCATAGCGTAGACAAGTTCTTTAGAAGAGCGGACAGCTCTTAAAGCCGGTATAATATCAGTACTGGCCTTTAATTTTTCACTTGCGCAGCCATCAATGCATTCAGAACACCCCATACATAAATCCGGATTAATATCAATTCCACTTTTTGGCTTGATACTAATTGCATCAAAGGGACATCTTTTGATGCATTCACTTTGATTTTCACCGGTGCACTCACAGATTCCTGTCTGAATTACAATTGGATGTTTCATTGGGTTTAATAAACAGTCCAATTGATGGGGATCATATTCTTTCTCTGACTTTTCTATTTTCTCTATTTCATTGTTTAATGCTGCTTTAACAACATGTTCGTATAGCTCTTGAAAGGTTTTCATAGCAAAATCCTCCTATGTGAATAAATAATTTGATATCATTTCACTTTAAATTAGTAATCAACATTATTATACCACGCAATTTCTTTTTTAAGCTATACTCCAATATTTTGGTTAAATTTATATATAGAAAAAAGTGTCTGCTTTGCAGACACTCTCGCGCCCACGCGGGTTGCGTAGCAACAACTTTCTATCCACGTGGTGTGCCCCCAAGAGGGTTTCTATAATAGGAAATTCTCGGAATTTCCTATTATAGAACAAAGAGGACAAGTCCGCATCAGCGACATATGTATCATCCTATTTATTTCTATATTATTTATTCAAATGCAATATACCATATAGGTAAAGAACAGCTAATCTTATTTATAATTTTTGATCACACCAAGATCCCAAATTAGCTGTTGGTATTGTCCTGATAAGCTTGTAGTACCCTGAATTAGAAAATCTACTCGATTAATATTGTTAATTTCAAGCTTTTGGTTATAGCCTGAACGAATGATTTCCCCATGAGAAACATTAGTAGTCCACTTATCTGCGTTATATTTAAGATTTCCACGGTAAGCCCATTTCTCTGCAACTTGTGTCCATGGTCCTCCTGCACTTGATGATGTCCATAATTCATAATATCTGCCATCCTTTAAATCCTCAACGGTAAGATAATATTTTCCATCAGCAAGTGATTTGTAAACATTAGCCCCTTCAAAAGTGTTCTTTACTGCCACTGAAGCAGAACCCCATCCATATGGGAAGTTCTTCAATGCCGTCTTACGAACATACAAATTACCTGATCCGTCGCTTGGTGTATTATACATATAAGCATAAGAATCATCACAAATTATATAATAATCCCATCCCATGTTTCCTGAAATTCCAAATGATTTCGGTCCAGACCAAGAAGTAGGATCAGCAATGTTTTTTGTTGTTGCATAAGCAGCTCCATGAGTTCCATCCTGATATACAAGATACCATAAACCTTGTGGCTCATAGTAAAAAACTTCTGGTGCGCAAAAATAAGCTTCGCCAATTTTGCTTAAATATGTACGGTTAGCTGTTTTAAGTCCTGCTATAGTAGTTGCAGATGTATAAAGCATCTGCCAGCCTCCGCTTTTATTTGCTCCTGTGTAAAATACATGATATTTACCACCATAGTACACAATCGTAGGATCCTTTGCTGCATAATAATCATATGGATATGCTTGTCCATGATTAATTACAGTCGAATCTACATACCAAGTTGGATTGGCATTTGCTGCTGCTTTCGCATCAAGACTCATTGTCAACGGTAACATTAAAACTAAACCCAAAATAATTACAAACCCTTTTCTTATTAATTGCTTCATAATTAATCCTCCCATTTCATTTAAAGTTTATTCTTAATCTCTTATCCAACATTATTCTCAATATTCATTCATCAGTCAATACGTATATGTTTGCTTTATAAATAATATAAGACAAAATAAATAGGATGATGCGTATATCGCAGATACAACAAATTAGGCACATCAGTTTTTTGTTTTATATTATTAATTGTCAAGGAGCAAAATTTTTACTTATTAGCATTATTTCGTCTATTGTTATAGTGTTGTTACTATTATATATGAAAATTACAAAAATTGATACTATAATTTTACAAAAAAAGAGAATTTTACTAATTTTTTATAGTAAAATTCTCTTTTTATAGTAAATATTAATTTTTTCTATAGTATACCCACAAGCTCAAGACCCGGTTTCAAAGTTTTTGCTCCTGGCTTCCATTTTGCCGGGCACACTAAGTCCCCATTCTTTGCTACAAACTGTAATGCCTGTACTCTTCTAAAAAGCTCATCCGCATTTCTTCCTACATTCCCAGCGATCACTTCATATGCTACAATTTTTCCTTCAGGATTTATAATAAAGCTTCCTCTTTCTGCAATTCCCTCATTTTCAATCATAACCTCAAAATCTCTTGAAAGTTTTCCGGTTGGATCAGCAAGCATTGGATAATTTATTTTTCGAATCGTTTCAGATGCATCATGCCAAGCCTTATGAACAAAATGCGTATCACAGGATATACTGTAAATCTCACAATCAATTTCTTTAAATTCCTCATACTTACTCGCCAAATCCTCTAATTCGGTCGGGCAAACAAAAGTAAAATCAGCCGGATAAAAAAAGAAAACGGCCCATTTACCTAAAACATCTTCTTTCTTTATCTGCTTAAATTCATTTTTAACAAATGCTTGTACAGCAAAATCCTCTATTTCTTTATTTATAAATGACATAAAAAACCTCCTTCTAATTTTAGTTAGTTTTAAATAACCTATAATCAGAATACTATTTTTTATGTAATATGTCAATAACGATAACGATAACTTTTATCGTTATCTAGATGATAAACTTTTTATTCATAATAAGTGCCTGCTTACAGACATATGCTTTTCCTTGGCTATTACAAATTTGCATCTTTTCTTTTACCAATTTTTTTACCTCTTCACGACCAGCGGCATTATACTTTTTGGGATCAATCAAAGTATTATCATTTTCAATTACTTTTCGCACTCCTTTTGTGAATGCTGCTCTCAATTCCGTAGCATAATTGACTTTGCAAATTCCTAATTCGATTGAATGGCGTACCATTTCATCCGGTATTCCAGACGCTCCATGTAAAACCAATGGTATAGTAACAGCCATTTGTATTTCCTTTAGGCGTTCAAAATCAAGCTTTGGGATTCCTTTGTAAAATCCATGTGCCGATCCTATTGCAATTGCCAATGATTGGATTCCTGATTTTTCAACAAATTCGACAGCTTGTTGCGGATTCGTATAAAGGATATCTTTTCCTGTAACTTCATGATTGTCTTCTTTGCCACCTACTGTTCCAAGTTCTGCTTCAACTTCGACACCAGCTTTGGCACTAAATTGCACTACGCTTTTACTCAATTCAATATTTTCTTCATACGCAAGCTTTGATCCATCAATCATAACCGATGTATAGCCAGCTTCAACAGCTTCTTTGCATAATTGAAAACTGTTTCCATGATCTAAATGCAAAACAATAGGAACTGTTGCATTTTCGGCTTCTGCTGATACCATATTGTAATACATCTTAAGACCTGCATAAGACACAGATGAGGGTGTTGTCTGTATAATCACAGGTGATTGCAATTCTTCTGCAGCTTCTATAATTGCTTGTACCATCTCCATATTTTCTGCGTTAAACGCACCAACCGCAAAGTTACCTTCCTGTGCCTTTTTCAATATTGTTTTAGAACTAGCTAATTTCATAATACTCCTTCACTAATATTCATTTTAACTTTGTATTATACGATTGTATATCCACCATCAATTACTAAATTAGCACCATTAAATAAACTAGCTGCATCACTGGCCAGATAAACAGCACAGGCAGCTACTTCTTCAGGGTATCCAAACCTACGAGAAGGTATCGTTTGTCTAAACTCGTCACCTTTTTCATTATTCCAGTTCATCTCACCCATCTGTGTAAGTATAATCGTAGGGGAAATTGCATTAACACGGATGTTATACTTTCCCCATTCCGCAGCAAGCTGTTTTGTCATTTGTATGATTCCTGCTTTCGCTGTTCCATATGCCAAATGACGTTCTAACGCCACAACACCCGCTTGTGAAGCTATATTTATAATGCAGCCGCCTTGATTTTCAATCATTGTTTTTCCTACCGCCAATGCCATTCTTGCGCTTCCTGTTAAATTAACCGCTAATGTTAAGTCCCATACTTTTTCTGTACTTTCCGATGCCATTTCCAAAAATCCAACTCCTGCACAATTGATCAATATATCAATTGTTTTAAACTTATTTATGGCACTATTCACTAAATTTTCAATATCGCTTGTCTTAGTGATATCACCTTCCATTGAAAGATAATATCTTCCCTGGTCTTTTACATATTGTTCAAGCTCTTTTGATTTTTTCAAATCAAAACTAACAATATTTGCTCCTTTTCTTGCAAACATTTTTGCTATTTCAAATCCTATTCCATTTGTTGCACCTGTTATGATTGCTGTTTTATTTGCCAATGAAAAATTCTCATCAAAATTTCTGTACTTGTTATTTACTATCATAGGCCTGACCTCACAGACTACATTTCTATTAATATTTTTAAACTCGTATCCTTATTCTGCTCAATATATTGAAACGCCTTTGCATAATCATCGAATTTAAAAGTTTTAGAAATTAATGGTTTCATGTTGATTTTTCCTGCTGCCATATAATCAATTGTGTCCTGAAAATCCTTATCGACATACATCAAAGAACCAATAATTCTAAATTCACGATCCTGTACCCATGCTAAATTAATTGACGGAGTCGAGCCAAATACTCCTACAATCACAATGTCATGACCTTTCTTTGAAAACTCAATTGCTTGATTTACCGTTTCACCTACACCAACACATTCAAAGAATATATCAGCACCTTCTTCGCCAAAAGCCTGCTCAATTGCGTCTTTCATAGAAACTTTTCCTGTATTTGCAACATGCGTAATCCCGCAGCTTTTCGCTACTTCTAATCGATAATCTGATAAGTCTGTTATCAGTACACTTTTTGCACCTTCTGCAATCGCGGCCTGTGCAGTTACATTTCCTATTGTACCAGCTCCCATAACAACAACATTCATATTTTTAACATTACCACTTCTCCTCACAGCATGAACGCCCACTGCCGCGGGTTCAACTGTTGCAGCAATTTCATCTGTCATTCCTTTGGGAATTTTCTTAATTAAAGCTGAATCAACATTAAAATACTCACACGCAGCACCGGGAGTTTGGCATCCAATTACTTCCAATGTATTACAGATATTGTATCTTCCGTCTTTACACGGCTCACATTCATGACAAAATTCCTGTGGCATAACCGTTACGAGATCACCAATTTCAATATCCTTAACTTCTGAACCAACTTCAATCACCTCTCCTGCCATTTCATGTCCTAAACGGATTGGAAAAGACATGAATGGATGCTCTCCATAATATGCATGAATATCTGACCCACAAATACCAATTTTTTTAACTTTCATTAAGATTTCATTTGCTTTCATTATTGGTTTTTCTATTTCACTAAATTCAATTGTCTTTGGATGTGTTAAAATTGCCTGTTTCATTTTCATTCCTCCATGTTATTGTATGTATTCCCAGCATATGCCGGAAATACATACCAAAATATATAACAATAATTATTTATTTCGTAATCATACCGTTATCTGTATATCTTTCGATATATTCAGCAACATTATCTTTTGTAATAAGCGTTACAGGTATCTGAATTTTCTCAAATCCTTCACTATTTTCTCCTGTTAGAATTTCATGGCATATGCCAGCAGCATCCAAAGCCATAACCTTAGCATCCTGTAATGCGGTAGCTGTCATTTCACCATTATCAATAGCAACTGCTGCATCAGCAAGTCCATCTACTCCAAAGAACTTTATGTTATCTGCAACTCCTGCAGCTTTTGCTGCCTCATAAGCACCAATTGCCATCGCATCATTCATTGATATAACGGCATCAATTTTGTCACCATGAACCTGAATCCAGTTCTCCATTAATTCCATGCCCTTTGATTTTTCCCAATCACCAATCTGTTCATCTAAAATAGTAATATTCGTCTTTGAAAAAAGAACCTCTTCATAAGCTCTGCGGCGTTCAATTGAATCTGTATTTCCGGATGGTCCTAATAGTACTACAACATTAGCATCATCTGCCAGCTGTGTCATAGCATATTGAGCAACAATTGTTCCTAAATCAAATGGATTAGCAATAACACTAGAAGCATTCTCTACACCAAAATCATCCAGATTGATCATCATGACAGGAGTACCTTGTTCAATATAGCCTGCTACAATATCATCTTCTGCTGCTGGTTCAAGAGGTAATAAAATAATGTAATCATACTCTTGAGAAACGCATGTTTCTAAATTACTAAGCTGTGTTTCCAGTTCACCTTTTGAATCCATAACAGTCAAACTCATGTCATCATAAGTTTCAAATGCTGTCTTTAATTCTGTAGCCAGCCATGATGCAAACGTAGCCGACATATCTGTAGGGAGAAAAGCAACCTTAAAGCTATCTCCACTCGTACTTGCCTCTTCGGTTTTTGACGAATCGGCATCCTTGTTTGCATCGTCACTTGTGGTTGTTGACTTATCTTCACTTGTAACAGATGCATCCTTGTTGGAACTACATCCTGCAATCAGACTTACAGACATAGCTACAGTCAAGAACATTCCTAAAATTTTTTTCATTTTCATAAATAAATCCTCCTTTTTATTATCTATTCTTTCACTTTTTTACATCAAAAGTTGATGCCATTATTTTAATGCTTGACTTTTGCTTTTTAGAAAAACTATCTGCAAGAACCGCAATGATTATAATAAATCCCTTTATAATCATCTGCAAATAGGAATCGATACCAAGTAAGTTCATAATATTATTTAATACACCTATAATGAGTGATCCTAGAAATGTACCAAATGCAGTACCTGCACCACCAGAAAAGCTTGTACCGCCTATCACCGTTGCTGTGATGGCATCCGTCTCATAGCCACCTCCTTCACTTGGTATACCTGCATTTAATCTTCCCATCATTACCATTCCTGCAATTGCTGCAAACAAACCTGATACAATAAACGCTGCCCATTTCATTTTACAAACTTGAACCCCTGCTGCATTTGCAGCCTCCGCATTTCCACCTATTGCATATAAGTATCGTCCAAACTTAGTATACTTTAATAAAATGTGCGTAATAACAAGCATAACAATCATAAAAAACACAGTAATTGGTATGATACCCAATAATTTGCTTTGTCCCAATACCTTAAAATTACCAATTTTATAAATATTTTGTCCTCCAGTATACAAACAAATAATACCAAAACAAACAGTCTGCATCGCTAAGGTAACTATAAAAGAAGGTAATTTAAAATATGCTACAAATAAACCATTCACTGCACCAACCGTCGCTCCTAATAACAATCCAAACATAAAAGCAAGAAAAAGATTACCAGTTGCCACAAACATAATACAAGCAAAACTTCCTGCCATACCAGCTAAAAATCCAATAGATAGATCAATTTCACCGCTGATTATGATTAATCCTTGAGCAAATGCACAAATTGTTACAATACTTACCTGTTTCAAAATGTTTGTAAAATTTGTAGCAGTCAAAAAGCTACTTGATAAAATTGAACAAATACCAATCATACCGAGCAAAATTAATACCAAAGAGTATTTCCTTAAATTCGGTTTTATTATTTCTTTCATCTTGGTCTCCTTTATTTATATCCTGTAATCTACTTTTCACTTCTCGTGGCTAACTGCATTACCTTTTCCTGTGCAAAATCTTGACGATCCAGACAGCCTGTAATATAACCTTGACTCATTACATAAATTCGATCGCACATACCCAAAAGTTCAGGTAATTCTGATGAAATCATTAAGATTGCATACCCCTTTTTAGCCAAATCTGTCATAATATTATAAATTTCCAATTTTGCTCCAATATCAATGCCTCGAGTAGGTTCATCCAAGATTAGCAAGTCACTTTCAAGCATCAACCAACGTGCCAATAATACTTTTTGCTGATTACCACCACTAAGAGAGCCGATCGTAGTTTCAATACCAGCAAATCTTACCTTTAACTTATCAGACATTTCAGTTGCTTCTTTCATTTCTTTCTTCAGATTCATAAATATTCCGCTGCGCACACGATGACTGGCAAGCGTTATATTTTCGCGGCAGCTTCTAACTCCTATAATTCCCTCTTTTTTACGATCCTCTGTAATCATTAAAACTTTATTTTTTATTGCATGTGAAACATTTTTAGGAACATATGGTTTTCCACTTAACGTGATTTCCCCTGAATCCAATGGATCTAACCCAAATATTGAACGACAGACTTCACTTCGTCCTGCACCTACCAAACCAGCCATTCCTACAATTTCACCTTTTTTTACATGCAGGGAAACATCTTTAAATGTTCTTTCACTACAAAGCTTCTTTGCTTCAAAAACAATTTCACCGATTGGAACTTTCACCTTTGGATATATGTTTTCAATGGAGCGGCCAACCATATGTGCAATAATCGAATCCTCTGTAAATTGACTAATTGGCCCTGATATAATGCTTTTTCCGTCACGGATAATTGTAAGATCATCTGCAATTTTAAAAATTTCATCCATCTTGTGACTGATATATAAGAAACTAATTCCTTGTTCTTTCAGCCGCACAATTGTATCAAACAGCATTTTTACTTCTTTGTCTGATATTGATGATGTAGGTTCATCCATTATGATAACTTGTGCTTTAAAAGCAACTGCCTTTACTATTTCTAACATTTGTATATTAGCAATAGGCAGATCTTTTATTTTCATTTTAGGGTCATATGACAAATTATTATAATCTAATATTTTTTGAGCCTGATCCATCATTTCTCTCCATTTTACATATCCAGCTTTACTTGGCTGACGCTTCATAAATATATTTTCTGCAATTGTAAGTTCAGGAAAATAATTTAATTCCTGATAGATCATAGCAATTCCTGCTTCAGAAGATTCCATGGGTCCGGAGAATGAAACTTCTTTTCCATCCAGAAGAATCCTACCTGTATCACGCTTGTACAACCCATTAATAATTTTCATCAACGTCGATTTTCCTGCACCATTTTCACCTACAATAGCATGTACCGTACCTGCTCTTAGAGTAATATTAACATCATCCAAAGCTTTCACTCCTGGAAAGGACTTTGAAATATTCTCTAATTGCATCTTATATACTTTTTCCGTCATCATTTCACTCCTTTCTTTGCTTTTTAATTAACATGACTACTTTCTATCATATCAAGTAATGTCTCGGGGCTGATTTTACCTTCCATTGGTCCAAATGCTGCTGCATTTAGTGCTCCTGCTGCTGCGCCCATCCTTGCAGCTTCTTCTACATCTTTTCCCTGTACCAAACCAGCGATAAATGCTCCGTCAAAACAATCTCCTGCCCCCGTTGCATCTAGCTGCTCTACTTTATATGCATCAATTTTTTTCACACCATTGCGTGTATATATTTCACTGCCCTTAGAACCATTTTTAAGTATTAGTATTTCTAACTTTGGATTTTCAAAACATTTTTTTATTGCAATTTCTATATTTGATTCTCCTGTAGTCATTAATAGCTCTTCTACACCTGGAAGTAATACATTTGTGTATCTCATCACTTCCTTAACAACATTATGAATGGAATCATCTGTATAAAGCTCTTTTCTTATATTGGGATCAAATGAAATTTTTGCTCCCTTTCGAGCCATCATTCGCATTGTTTTTAATATTTCCTGCGCAAAATTTGTGTTTGCCATTAAGGAACACCCCATAATATGCATAAACTTTACATTTTTAAATTCATTTTCTTTAGGTGCCCTTGCTTCTACAGCAGGTGTATTCCCCATATGAAAAATAAATTTTCTGGAACCATTTGAAAAGTAAGTAACAAATGCTACACCAGTAGCTGTTTTTTCACTTTCAATTACATGACTGCAATCAACACCGTCTTTTTTTAATCTCTCTAACAAACATTTGCCAAAATCATCTTTCCCAACACCTCCGATTATGGCTGTTTTACAACCGATTCTGGCTGCCGTATCAATAAAAATAGCAGGTGCACCACTTGGGAATGGTCCTCGAAATAATCCCTGATCATATAATTGGACATCATCCTGTGTTCTCATGATTTCAACAAGCATTTCTCCCATAATTAAAATGTCTGCCATTTTCTTTCCTCCTTTAACCAAGACAACATTTTTTTAGATATATCAATGAATCTTTTATATATTGATCCAACTGCTGTGGTGTTGCGTGATTACTTAAATCTCTCCAAACGCGGATATCTCGTCCAACCTGTCCACCTTTTAATAGAAACGGTTCCATAACCACTGCTTTTTCGTAATTAATTTCACGAAGTGCCTTACCTATTTCATCCCAATCAATACTATGGTTCATTCCTGGCAATTTGCGGTTACATTCACCTACATGAAGATGTCCTAAAAAATTACCTGCTTTACGAATTGCATCATACATATTGTCTTCTTCTATATTCATGTGGTACGTATCTAAAAGAATATTAATCTTCTTGCTTCCTACTCTCTCTACATACTGAATCGCTTCCTCACAATCTGTTAATATGTAAGTTTCATTTCGGTTTAACACCTCAAGTGCACATTCGATATCTAATTCCTCAGCGGTCTTACTAAGTTTCTGTAAATAATCAATACTTCTTTCCCACGCAGCTTCTTTATCTACATTTACAAAATCCGTTGGCCAAAAAGAATAGATTGCTCCTACTAAAGATTTGGATCCAAGCTTTTTCATGTTTTGCAACACTGTTTCAAAATATTTAAGACCGTGCTCTCTTACTGCCAAATCTTCAGATGCAAAATCATTCTCTTTTGATGGTCCACTATTTGTAGTAAATTCAATACCATTTTCATTTCCTGTCTCTTTCAGTTCTAATATTTCTTTATCTGACATGTGATATAAATGATCAGCACCTATTTCAAGTATATCAAATCCTATTTCAGCAACCTTTTTTGTCATAGCAATATAATCACATTCCCAATTTGTTCCCCAATAAGCATAGCCTGTACCAAATTTCATTTTATTCATCCTTTCTTTTAATGTGCTCGTGTGTAAATATAATTTTATCATTAATTATTATGACGATTTTTTTATACATTTCGCATCATTGTGCTCGTGCACTATTTTATATTTAAATTTTATCATTCTATTTTTATTATTGCAATGTGCAAATTCATAGATAATAATTCTTTTTTTTGTGCACAATTCACATATTTATTAATTATGCGATCTAAATTTATGATTTTAGTGCTCGTGCACATTTATAGACATTTAAAAGTTTCTATGCTATAATGTAGTCTAATAATATTTATGTATGAAGGGGTACTTATTATGGCCGTGACAATCAAACAAATTGCTAAACTTGCTACTGTTTCAAGAGGAACTGTAGACAAAGTTCTAAACCACCGTCCAGGTGTAAAAGAAGAAACACGTCAAAAGGTATTGAAAATAGCAAAAGAGCTTAATTATCAACCAAATTTTCTAGGCAAAGCATTGGTTCAAAGTAAGGATCCTATAAAAATCGGAATTATATTAACACCTGAATACAATCCCTATATTCAAGAAATGTTGACCGGTGTTAAAAGTGCTCAAAATGAATTTTATGCTTTTGGAATAGATATAAGAATCAAAATGCCCATTTCTCTTGAACCTGCTGAACAGATTAGTATATTAAATGAGCTTGAAGCAGAAGGGGTTAACGGAATGGCTGTTTTTCCCATAGATGACAATATGGTAAGAAACAAAATTAATCAGCTAGTCGATAATGGAATTGCAATTATTACTTTTAATTCCAAAATAGAAGGTACCAACGATTTTTGTTTTGTGGGACAAGACCACCGTAAAGGTGGCAAAACAGCAGCCGGCTTGTTAGCTAAGCTTCTTCCTTCTGGAGGAGATGTAGGAGTTATCATTAGTTCCTACCGTTTATCCTGCCATCAGGATCGTCTGAACGGATTTTTAGATAAGTTACAAGAGGCATCCTCTTGCATTAACGTTTTGGAGGTACAAGAAAACCAAGATCGTAAGGAAGAAGCTTTCAAAATTACACTTGAATATTGCAACCAGCATCCCCAGCTTAAGGGACTATATATAACCGGAGGTGGAATTGCTGGTGTTGGAAGTGCACTCAGTCTATTGAATCTTTCTCATAACGTTGCTGTGATTTGTCATGACTTGATACCTGATACTTTGGCATTACTTCAAGATGGAACTGTGGATTTTGCTTTGGGCCAAAGTCCCGAATTTCAAGGATATCAGTTAGTAAAAATACTATTTGAATATTTGGTAAAGAAGCAAAATCCGGCTAGTAGAGACATAGAAATACCTATCACGATTGCAACACAGGATTCAATATAATCATCATAAGATTAGAATTAATTTTCCTTAACAGAGGTTATAAGATCCTTTATATACTATAAAAGCAGACCTGCAATCGGTCTGCCTTTTATTTATGTGATAGAAAAAGCTTAGACAAAGTTTACTTTAATATATTATTTAAAATGGGCTGTATTTGTTTACCATCCAGTGCCATTTCTAGTGTTTCTATTATTCGGGTTGTATCTGCCATCATAGACTTAGGCTTTCCATTATAATTGTCCTGACCAAACGGAACAAAATAAACACCTTTTACATTCAGCATTGTACCAATATTTTTTAAATTTAATCCCAATGCATCATTTGTAGAGATTGAAATGACCAACGGCTTATTGTTACGCATATGTGCTTTTGCCGCCATTAATACCGGTGTATCCGTAATTCCATTGCTTAATTTTGCAATTGTATTACCGGTACAAGGAGCTATGATTAATATATCTATCATGCCTTTTGGACCGAGTGGTTCTGCTGTTTCAATGGATATGACCGGTTCATTCGATGTAATTTCGGTTATTTCACTTACAAAATCAAATGCCTTACCAAAACGTGTATCAATGCTCATTGCATTATATGAAAAAATTGGAATGACATTTGCTTCTTTATTAACCAAATTAACAATTTCCTTTTTTACTTTGTCTAAGGTACAAAACGACCCTGTTATTGCAAATCCTATATTAATGCCACTTAATTGCATAAAATTACTCCTACTTTTATTAATGCGGCAGCAGATGACGGATGGATTGAATCAATATTTCTGCTGAAGTTCTAGGCGAATATTTTCCCGGAAGACCTAATGACAGAGTTGCCTTTAACCCAAGTCTCTTACATTCTTCAAAATCAGTTCCACCAGGTTTGGAAGCAATATCTACGATAACTGCTTCTTGCTTACATAATTGAAGCCATTGCGCGGTAAGTATCATTGCTGGTATTGAATTAAAAATAAAATCAAATTCAGGAAGTTTTATGTGAATATCTTTTAAATTGATTGCTTCCAAAGACTCATTTCTTGCCAAAAGTCTTTGTTCTCGATTACGTGCTGCTATAGTGACATTGGCACCCAACGATTTTAATCTGGCAGCTAAAGCTTTTGCACACCGCCCATAACCCAGAATTAAACATTTACTTTCATATAAATTAATATCACTTAATTTAATGGCTTCTGCTATTGTCCCCTCAGCCGTTGCAATTGCATTTTTTACTGCAATTGAATCCTCTTTCATAAAATCGAAATATCTTCCATTTTGCTCTTTTACTCTATCTATTATTTTGTCATTCATGTTCCCACCTATAATAATATGATTAGAACGAATGAAACGATTAAATTCGTTCAATGCTATATTAGGATTTACATTAGAAAAAAAATGAATACCATCTCTGCTAAAAGGAATGGGACCAATAATAACATCACATAGTTCCATTATTTGCTCAATAGATTCTGCTATCGTAACATCTAATACAGCTTCTTTCATATCTACACCAAAGCTATCAACCATAATATTATCTTCCGATAATAATTTGCACATATAAAACTGCCTTTTATCGCCGCCTATCACTGCTACATGATTGCTCATTGACATATGCTGCCTCCTTTCGTTATAGTATATGTTCTGTCAAAAAAAATGTGATTTATCAGTATATCTTATTTTTCATTTGATCTTAAATCCTGTACATAATCACAAAACTACAATCTTAGATTAAATAAAAGTTGTTTAACTTGACATAATTCACTTTTGCTATTATACTAAGTAAGTATTTATAATGAAATTTTGATTTCACATGTTTTTGTAAGTCATTATTTGATTCATGATTTACAAAAGCATGTGATTTTTTAATATAGTTATGAAATACATTAATATATTATTTTATAGGAGGTATCTTTTATGAACAAAGGTACAGTTAAATGGTTTAACTCAACTAAAGGATTTGGATTTATCACTAACGACGAAGGCGGAGAAGATGTATTCGTACACTTTACCGGAATCGTTTCAGATGGTTTTAAATCTTTAGAAGAAGGCGCTAAAGTTACATTTGATATTGTGGACGGAAATCGTGGACCACAGGCAGTTAATGTAACCATAGCTTAATAAATTCATTAAACGCACATAATTAAAGAGGGTTTCCTAACGGATTCCCTCTTTTTTTTATTTCTACTGCTTCGTCTAATATCAGTTTCTGATCAATATTTGACTATTTGTCTTGTCCATAATGATTTTTTACAAAATCTTTCATTGCCATTACATTTTCTTCTGAGATTATCGTAGCCTTGCAGCCTGTCGCTTCAATCATATAATTGATTTGTGCAGTTGCTTCCAATACTGTTGCTACCTTAAATGCCGCATCCATATCAGCACCAATACAAACCGCACCATGTGAATGAAGCAGACAAGAGTTAGCCTCTTTTCCTAAGGCTAAAACGCACTCCTGTGCTAATTCCAAAGATCCTGGTAACTCATAGTTTGTGCTTTTACATACATCTCCTAAAGCCTGTGCCGCCTCATCAATGATTAATGGTATTACTTTACCTTGGCATGCATATATCATTGAATAAACAGGGTGTGTATGTACGACTGCATTTACTTCATTTCTTGCTCGATAAATTGATAAATGCAAATCTTTTTCAATAGTAGGCTTGCGTATACTTTCTACTATTGTCCCATCCAAAGAACACACCACAATATCTTCTTCTGTAATTGTATTATAATCCATAGCACTTGGAGTCATATATACCAGTCCCGTTTCTTTATCACGACAACTGATATTTCCCCATGTTTCTACTGTTAATCCTGATCTTATCATTCTTAGTCCGTTTTCTACTATAAGCTTACGATAATTCATTTTAATTCTCCTTTGTTTAAATTATTCTCCAATGTATGGAGTAATATATTCGATTTGTTTGTCCACATTGTCTGCTGTAATGAAAGAAGAACCTGTATCTAAATATTGCTCTACTTCTTCACCATTTAATGCTTTCACTGCATTTTCAACTCCAAGTTTACCCATTTGTACCGGATCTTGAGCAACGGTTCCGATAAATTCACCCGACTTAACCATATTTAATGCTTCTGATGCACCGTCAAAACCAATAATCTTAATCTGATCTCCCAAACCAGCTTCCTTAACTGCCTTACTTGCCCCAATTGCCATACTGTCATTACAGCAATATATTAATTGAAGATCTGGGTTTGCAGTAATGATATTTTGTGCTGCATCATAGCCTTGATCTACTTCCCAATTTGCAGATTGAACAGCTACTACTTCAATTGCATCTCCTGCTCCGTCCATAAAACCATCCCGTCTGTCCCATGAATTTTGCTGTGTTTCAATACCAGTCAATATAGCAGTTATTGTGCCTTTTGGGAAATTCTCCTTCACATACTCTCCTGCTTTTTGTCCACCTGCCTTATTATCTGTACCATAGAAAGGAATATCCATAGATACTTTGCTTGTTACGGATTCATCCAGTATGGTATCAATATTAAACACAAGTATTCCTGCTTCCTCGCATTTTTTTAATGCTGTTTCAAGGCCTTCTGATGATGATGGTACAATACAAATTGCATTCACGCCAGAAGTAATCATGTTTTCTACAATGGTAAGCTGATCGGCTGCACTGGCATGTGAATCTGCTGCCTGAATCTCTAGTTTTACACCAAGTTCATCTGCTTTTTCCTGTGCCCCATTACACATTGCAATAAAATACTCATTATTCAATGTCATTGGTACAAAGCCAATGGTGTAGTCAGATGATTCACTTTTTGTTTCTTCTGTGCTGTCGCTTGCACTGTCAGTTGTACTTTCTTTAGTACTTTCGCTGCTGCTTTCTTTTTGTCCACACCCCGCAAGCATAACCATAATCATTGATACCACCAAAAACATACTAATAAAACTTTTTTTCATACCTTATCCTCCTTATGTTTTGAAAGTTGTTAGAAATGAAAGCATTTCTTAAGGCTTTCATTCTTCTTATATTAAAAACCCATTTGGGTATTAATATCTTTATTCTGCCTTTCTATCATTTGCTTTATCTGCGTATACAGCAAGTATAATTACAACACCGATTATAACAGTCTGCCAATAGGTTGCTACATTTAGTATCTGAAGTCCGCACTTTAGTATGCCCAAAACCAAAGCTCCCACTAAAGTATTACCAACCTTTCCTTTACCGCCTGATAATGCAATTCCTCCCAGTACAGTTGCCGCAATCGCATCCATTTCATATCCAGAACCTGCATTCGGATCTGCATAAGATAATCTGGATAGTAAACATATTCCTCCAATGGCAAAAAACAGTCCTGCTATTGCGTATGCTGAAATTTCTATTTTACGAATCTTAACGCCTGAAAGCTTTGCTGCATTCGGATTACCACCGATTGCATATAGCCTTCTTCCAAATTTAGTTTTGAGTGTAACAAATATCATAATTGCATACAGTATAAATACATAATATACAAGTGCTGGTATTCCAAAAACCTTGCCGCTCGTCAGTGCTGCCAGACTATCCTCAAAGCCAGAAACCGGCTTACCATCCGTCAAAACCTTTGTAAAACCCCTGAATATTTGCATTGAACCTAATGTAACAATAAAAGCAGGAACCTTTCCAACACTGACAAAATAACCATTAAATAATCCAATCAGCATACCTATAATCAGACATGCGATTATAGTAATTGGAAGCGGCACACCTGCCTTTAATAACAGCCCTCCCGAAATTCCAACAAATGCAATCACCGAACCAACTGATAAATCAATACCGCCGGTCAAAATTACAATTGAAGCTCCAATTCCTGTAATTCCAATAATAGCTGACTGTTGGATGATATTCATAATGTTTTGTACTGAAAAGAAATCTTTTCCGTTTATTTTACAAATTATTGTAAAGGCTAACAGGATAATGATTCCTCCAAAATAAAGAGTGAATGCCTGTACATCAATTTTTTTGCCTTTCATAAATTTTTCCATTTTACTTTCCTCCTGTTAATGCATAAGATAGTATTTTTTCCTGTGTTAATTCCGTTGTATTTTTTACATCTGCTGTTATTTCTCCATCTTTTAACACCAAAACCCTATCACACATTTTCTGAATTTCTGGAATATCCGACGAAATCATAATAATTGATTTTCCTTCCTTTACCAGCTTACCCATAATCTGATATATTTCATCTCTGGCTCCAACGTCAATTCCTCGTGTCGGTTCATCAAATATAAAGATTTGCGCATTTGTTAACAGCCATTTGGCAATTACAACTTTTTGTTGATTCCCCCCTGACAAATTTTTCGCCTGTATATCAGTTGAATGAGCCTTAATCATTAACTTTTCTACTGATTCTTTTGCAGTACATTCCATTTTACTTTTACTTAACATAAACTTACCAAATAAGGAAAGGTTAGGAAGTGCAATATTATCCTTTAATGAGTGCATTAAAACCAGTCCTTCATCTTTTCTGTCCTCACTTAAATAGACAATTCCATGATCAATTGATTTACATATGGAAGCATTGCTATACTCATTTCCATTCAAATAAACGGTACCTGAACTTTTGGTATATGCCCCAATAATGCATTTTGCCAGTTCTGTTCTACCTGCTCCGACAAGCCCTGACATTCCTAAAATTTCCCCTTTGTGGAGATGAAACGAAACATTTTTTAGGAGTTTCTTATAATTCAGGTTTTCAACCTTTAGAACTTCACTTTTGGTATCTAACGCTTTATTTTGATATCTTTCAAAGCTTACACTTCTGCCTACCATCATTTTAGTAAGTTCTTCTACCGATGTTTTACTAAGTTCAACCGTATCGATATATTCGCCATCCCTCATAACACTACATCTGTCTCCGATTTCAAAAAGCTCACTCATACGGTGCGATATATAAATAATTCCAATTCCCTTTGCCTTTAATTCTCTAACAATTGAAAAAAGTCTTTCTGTTTCTTTGTCTGTGATTGAGGCTGTTGGTTCATCTAGTACCAGAACCTTTACATCCATTGAGATGGCTTTCGCTATTTCTACCATTTGCTTTTGAGCAATACTCAGATTTCCAACCAACAGATCAGGTTCACAATCGAGTCCGATTAACTCCATATATTTTTTTGCCTCGGATTTGCTTTTGCTGCTATCTATAATTCCATGCTTGGTAAATTCTTTACCCATGAATATATTTTCCCATATAGAAACATGTGGATTTAAGTTAAACTCCTGATAGATGACGCTAATCCCTTTATCAATTACCTCCTTTGGCGTCAGTATCGGTAATTCCTCACCATTTAGATAAATTTTTCCTTCTTCTCTTTTATAGGCTCCTGATAAAATTTTAATCATTGTTGATTTGCCCGCTCCGTTTTCACCCAGCAAAACATGTACTTCTCCTTTTCTGACTTCGAGCTGGGCGTTTTTTAAAACCTGTACGCCAAAGAAGCTTTTTGATATTCCTTCCATTTGCAGAATTCTGTCACTCATTGAATCATCCACTCCTTTTCTGATAATTTTTTATAACAATCAACTAAATAGGAAGTATCTTTATTTGTACTATAACTTTTCATATGAACAGAATTCTTTACAATTTTTCTTATGTCTTTTACACCAAGGGAAGTGTCAAAATATTTAAGCTGAGCTGCTATATTACCCATTGCAGTACTCTCGCCTATACATGCAATTACCTTTTTACCTGAACAATCGGCTGTCATTTGATTAACAATTTCATTTTTGGCACCCCCACCAACAATGTAAATAGAATCAAAGCTTTTCTTGGTCACATTTTGCATATCATTAACCGTAATTGCATAACTGCAAGCCATAGAAGCATAAACCGCTCTAACAACTGTATTCCACAAAAATTCTCCATCCGCCTGCTTTGTTTCCTTTAAGTAACTCCATATTTCTTTTCCCATTTTCCTTGGATGAAAGAATCGAATGTCATTAATATCAATTAGCGGAGTATGTTCCTCTTGATAAGAATTGGAAAGCTCCATAATATCCGTCCAACTCACTTCCTTTTTAACATCAAGCTCATATTCCTTTTTAATCTTTTGAATCATGAACATTCCGGCACCGTTTTTTAAAAGTGTAATAGTATGAAAAGCGCCTAATTCATTGGTTAAATTCGCCTGATACACTTCATCGGATAAAATCGGCTCCTTTAATTCGGTTCCTATTAAAGACCACGTACCAGAGCTGATAAAAGCAAAATGCTCCTCCATAGCCGGCACTGCTAAAACCGCTGCTGCCGTATCGTGAGATGGTACACAAACAACTGGAATATCATAATCAACTCCGATTTCTTCTTTGATATCCTCTAATAGAACACCAATCAGTTCACCATGCCTGCCAATTTCTTGAAACAATTCTTTTTTTATGTTTCTCTCATGACAGACAAATTCACTAACTTCCTTACTTTTAACATTCATAAGCTGCGTTGTACTGAATTCACTTGGCTCATTAAAAAACCTACCCGTCAGCATATAATTCAAAATATCAGGAATCATTAATAGTTTATCTGACAATTCATAAATATCTGGCATTTCTTCTTTCATACCTTCCAGTAAATAGACTGAATTAATTTTGTCACATAAAATTCCGGTATTTTGAAACATGTCTTTTCTATCCTTTGTTGTCAGTTTCGAAATATATGCTTCTCCAAACACATTTCGATATGCCAACGGGTTATTCAGCATATTCCCTTTTTTGTCAAACAGCGCAAAGTCAACACCCCAAGTGCAAATTCCAATTGAATCTATTTTTTCGCCCTGTAAAACCAGTCTTTTAAGAATCTGTTTAAAGTCGGAAAAAATCCGTAGTATATCCCAATAATAGTAATTTCCCACCTTAATCATATCATTTGGAATTTGGTCAATTACTTCTGTAATGATGCGTTCACCATCATATTTTCCAAGCACTACACGATAGGACGAATTCCCGCAATCAAATCCCAATATAGTTTTTACTGCCACGTTATCACCCCAATTATTGTATTTTTATCTTTAAATCATAGTCTTTGGCAATTTCATACAAATGTTTCATTTCCGCTTTCTTTAACGACTTTCTCTCACCCATTTCATAAGTTCTGCCTAAGCCTTGGTATTTTGGAAGTCCCAATCTATGATAGGGAAGAAATATAATTTCTTTGACATGATTTAACTCTTTCATAAATCGTAAGAAACCTTGTATTGCTGCATCATCACTGTTACAACCAGGAATATATGGATACCTTACTGATAAATTCCCTTTATATTTCTTGTCAAGCAAACGCAAATTGTCCAATATCAAAGTATTATCATAACCCGTTAACTCTTTATGCCTCTTTGTATCGTAATGTTTAAAGTCGTAGTAAATATAATCCAAGTCCTCCATTGCTGCTTCTATTTTAGCCCACTGAACCTGCCCACAGGTTTCAACTAAAGTATTATAGCCTCTTGCTTTCATCTCTTTTGCAAGTTCTTGTATCGTTTGGGAATAGTAAAATGGTTCTCCTCCGCTAAAAGTGATGCCTCCACCAGACTTTTTATAATACTGCTCGTCCTTTAATATAATTTCCAGCAATTCCTGAATACTATATTGTTTACCCATAAGCGTTCTGGCATTCAGGTAACATTGTGTAATGCATATTTGGCAAGCGGTGCACCGATTAAAATCGGATATATAGCCATATCCTTCCTGATAGGATATTGCATGACTAGGACATACATTCATACATTTTCCACAGGATATGCAAGTATTAATATTGACTAAAACCTGCGGTTTGAATTCCTGTGACTCTGGATTGGCACACCACCTGCATCTTAGTTGACATCCTTTAAGAAAAATAACAGTGCGAATTCCCGGACCGTCCTCCGTGGCATATCGTTCTATATTGAAAATATTTGCCTCTTCCATTTCGCCATACCTTTCTTGTTTTCTAGTTATAGATCAAGCTCCGTCCTGCTGATTACATCAATTTGGCAAGAAGGTGACAGTGATGTAAACAACGCACTGTAGCCTGAAACACGAACCATTAAATCTTTATATTGATCTGGATTTTTCATAGCATCCTTATAAATTTTGGTATCAACTACATTAAACTGAATTTGCTCACCATAGTTATCAAAGAACACCCGAATCATATCAATTATTTTTTTCTTATTTTCTATTGTTTCCAATGCTGCCTTAGTTAATCTCATATTAAAAATGCCACCTTTTTGAATATAAATTGTAGGAAGCTTCATAACGGAATTACATGCAGCAGTCGCACCGCTTTTTTCCGAACCGTTTGCCGGCGAGACACCGTTATTTACAGGATCTCCTGATTTACGACCGTCTGGTGTTGCACCAATACTGGCACCAAAAGCAACATTTCCCGTTACAGGACTTTGGCTATAGGAATAACAGCAAGGGATAGGGCCTTTTCCATATTTAGAGCTTCTACATTCATAGCGATAGGTATGTCCAATAAATTCCTCGATGGCAACCACCCATTTATCTGCCCTGTCATCATCATTACCATATTTGGGAGCTTTCGTTAATAAAATTGCTCTTATTTCTGCTCCTGTCGGTATGGTTTGATTATCCTCAAAATTGGTTGCTAATGCATGTAATAATTGTTCCAAGGTAATAATCTTTTGTTCAAATACAATGTGATCAATGGCTGCTAACGCATCTCCTGCACTAATGCTTCCTGCCGTTGGACCTCCGTCTGCTGAATAGATTGAACCGCCTTCTACCAAATCAAGACATCTGCCGATACAGTCATCCACTAACGATGCTCTAAATGCGTTAATATCTTGTTGAACATGTAACTCATCATTGATATGTTCTGTTTCTACCTGTAAATCGATAAAAAATCTTAGCGCCTTCTCATATACTTCTAATATTTCTTCTGTAGATGTATATTCTTCTATTCTTTTATCCAAATCAAAGAAATGTTGTTTCGTTCTAGGGTCAGTTCCATTATTAAGCACAATTTCCAATACCTTTTCTACATTTAACCAAGGACCCTTAGCAGCAAAGTCCCATTTGCCCGGTATCGACGCTTCAATGCAGCCATCTGGAACCCAATTATGCAAATCCTCTTTCGCAATTCCCATATTTTCTAGTGTCCTGATAAATGCTTTATCATTATAAAAGGCTGGCTGTCCTCCTTTATGCATCTCCATTGCGTTAAGTGCTTTCATTAAAAATTCATCAGTGGTTGCATCACAGCATTTTACAGAGATAGAAGGAGTAAACAATCTAACATTTTCACAAGCCTCAACACATAATTCAGATATTGTATTGGTTGCATCACTTCCATCTGCATGCTGACCCGCAACAGCTAAATTAATAAACATTTGATAACCCAAGAAAAACTCTGTATCCGGCCAGCTTCTTAATTTGTTTAATTCGTTACATTTAATAAAGAAAGCTTCTATGATTTCTAATGCTTCTTCTCTGGTAATTCTGCCCTCTTCTAAGTCTTTCTTATAAAGAGGATATACATATTGATCAAACCTGCCAAGGGAAATGGCATGACCATTGGATTCCAGATGCACGGTCAATAAAATCATATATATGGCTTGCACTGCTTCATGAAAGGTTCGTGCTGGATAGCGTGGTACATGTCTGCAAATTTCTGCAAGCTCATTTAGCTCTTGCTTACATTTTTCATCCTTTGCAGTAAGTGCCTGTCTTTCGCATTCCTCTGCGATACGATTAGAAAAATTAACTACTGCCTGATTCCCCTGTAGTGCAGCGTCTAGAAACCAGCTTTTTTTCACATTGCCTGGCTCTTTTAAATCAAGAGAATTTCTTCTTTCTTTAATTCTTCTCATGACATCCTCTAAGCCTTTGTTTACTACTAATTCATAATCAACCACTTCATTTCCAAGACCAGCAGCTGATACCCATGTATCATCTATTACATTGGCATCCCATGCTGCATTAATATAGTCAGGAAGCGTTTTTCTCAAATTTTCATAAAGGGATTTGCCTTTCCAGTAGCTGACACAATCCAATATATTTTCTTTATCCTCTTCATCATAATAGAACTTATCACCTGGCCGCTCGTGCGGATAAAATGGTTTTCCGTTTAATTCGTTTTCTAACCACTCAGTTGAATACTCAGGAAAAATAGGTGAAGCTTTTGGCCATCTTGCCTGATTGCCGACAATGAGTTCATCTTCATTCACATACACTGTCATCTTGTCCAATACATCATAAAACGCTTGTGATCTTCTAAGAGCAATTGGCTTTCCTTCGGACTTTTTCATTGAATTTGTGAAAATTACACAACGTTGGGAACAAATTCTTGGTTCCTGATCGAAAAGTCTATTTCTTAATCGTTGTATTCGTTCATTCATAGAACAACCTCCTCTGCAAATGTAACTTGTTATAATTACATATTATACTATGATTTGTTTTTTGTCAATACAAATGCATACTATTTGTACACTATTTTTACTTTTTTATTTTATTCTTTGTATTTATTGACCCATTTCTATTTTCATTTCACAAATTCCCTGGTATTTTTAAACATTATTTTAACTTTTCACCACTTTATAATGTATCTTATTACATTTTTTCTTCAAAGTACTTTACACATTCCCCTTTTCATATTATAATAATTTTACAAATAAAGGTTTTATTCTTTAGTAAAAACCTTGTAAAAAGGTAGGTTAGAGTATGAAAATTCCAGAAAATCACAATAGTTTTATCGGTATAAGAGAAATCGCAAAACTCGCAGGGGTTTCAACGGCAACGGTTTCCAGAGTCATCAATACGCCTGATAAAACTTCCCCAAAAGTACGGGAAAAGGTTGAAAAAATAATAAAAGAATATAATTATATTCCAAATCAAACGATTAAAAATATTTTTTCAAAGACCTCAAATTCGATTGCGATCTTTATATATGACATGGAAAATCCATTTTTCATTAACTTAATTAAGGATTTAAATAAGATATGCTTAGATAACAAATATACATTATTGATTCTAGATACAGAGAACAATCCAGACCTTGAAACTAGTTACATTGAATATTGCATTTCAAATCGATGTGCCGGAATCATCTTAACAGAAGGCTTAGATTATAACCTGTTTGAACCTTATAAAAATCAAATCCCTATTGTTTCACTGGACAGAAGTACAAAGGGGGTTTATTCAACTGTCCACTCAAACAACAGAGAAATGATACATAAGGTGATTGATTATTTATATAATTTAAATCATAGAAAAATAGGTTTTGTCGGAAGTGAAAAAACCTTTGATTCAATTGAATCCAGATTATGTGGCTATAAGGAAGCTTTAACAAATAAAAACATTCCTATTAACCCTGAGTATATTTATTTCAGCAACGGTCTAAATATCGAATCGGGTCAGGCAGCTCTTGGATACTTTTTATCACTTTCCAATCCTCCTACCGCCATTATATGCAGTAACGATTTAGTTGCGTTAGGACTTATAAATGATGCAGTTTTTCGAAACATTCGGATTCCTGACACTTTTTCCATTGTAGGATTTGATGGTGTTTTGGATAAAATACATTACCCTCAAATCACAACCGTACGACAAAACATCCCTATTTTAGCCAAAGAGCTTTTTGATTTAATCACAAATCCGCCAGAATCTTCTGAAACTAAAATTGTTGAAGCAACTTTCGTACAAGGCTGCACTTGTATGCAAATAAAATTAACAAGTTAAGCGATTTTCCAAAGAAGGAAACAGTATTGAATCAATTGTCTTAAATCTCAAAAGACTCCTAGCGCTTTAACGCTAAGAGCCTTCCTTTTATACAAGCTTAGCCATGTAATAAAATCCCCTGCACTCTTCAAGCTTTACTTCGACTATTTTACCAATTAAGCTTTTATCTCCCTCAAAATGAACAATCGTATTATGACTCATTCGTCCTGTCATTAAACTTTGGTCTTGTTGATTTACCTCTTCCACGAGCACTTCTACTACTTGGCCCAAAAAACGTTGTGTCTTTTCTTTTGATACTTGTTGTACAGCCTCAAGTAATCGTTCAAATCGAACTTTATTAACCTCTTCAGGTACCTGATTCTCCATTGATGCAGCCGGTGTACCTGTGCGTTTGGAATAAATAAAGGTAAAGGCAGAATCATATCTTACCTTACGTACTACGTCTATTGTCTCTTCGATATCTCTATCCGTTTCACCCGGAAAACCAACAATGATATCCGTAGTAATAGAAATGTCAGGAATAGAAGTTTGAATCTTATTAGCTAAGTTCAAATAGCTTTCTTTTGTATAATGTCTGTTCATCTTCTCTAATAGCTTAGTGCTTCCTGACTGCAGCGGCAAATGTAAATGCTTGCAAATCTTTTTGGAATTTTTCATAACCTCAATCAAATCATCGGATAAATCCTTGGGATGAGAAGTCATAAAACGAATTCTTTTTATTCCTTCCACTTTCTCAACTTCCTGCAATAACTGCGCGAATGTCATCGGTTCTTTTAATGTCTTTCCATAGGAATTTACATTCTGGCCAAGAAGCATTATCTCTACAACACCTTGGCTTGCCAAGTCCTCAATTTCTCGAATGATATCCTTTGCATTACGGCTTCTCTCACGTCCCCTCACATACGGAACAATACAATAACTACAGAAATTATTACAGCCAAACATGATATTTACCCCCGCCTTAAAACCATATTTGCGCTCAGCCGGAAGATCCTCAACAATGTCATTTGTTCCTTTCCATATATCAATTACCATTCTTTCAGATTGTAATCTCGTATATAAAAGCTCCGCAAACTTGAAAATATTATGCGTTCCAAATATAATATCTACAAAGGAATAGCTTTTCTTAATCTTTTCTACTGCTTCCGGCTCTTGCATCATACAACCGCAAAGTGCAATCAACATATTGGGATTTGTTCTCTTTACGCCATTTAAAAATCCCAAGCGCCCATATACCTTTTGATTTGCATTGTCTCTAACCGTACAGGTATTGTAGATAACAAAATCGGCTTTCTCAGAATCTGCCTGTTCATAGCCAATAAGCTCTAAGATACCAAGAAGCTTTTCAGAGTCCTTTTGATTCATCTGACACCCAAAGGTCGTCACCATGCAGGTCAAAGGGCGACCTAGCTTTTTTGATTTATCCTTTACAAGCTTTCTTGCCTTAGCGATAAAATAATACTGCCTTTCCGGTTCATGAATCGGTTCTTCCTTTGATATATCTATATTATTAAAATCAATTTTAATCACGTTCTTCTCCATCCTTTTCTTTCATTCATACCATAAGAGTATAGATGAAAGAACGAAATGTGTCAATTTATAATTCTATTTAAATGTAAAGTACTGCTTTTATTAAAAAATGCTCTTACCTACAGCTTTTGCCATAAGAAAGAGCATTCATTCTCTAAATTTTAATTGTTCGATGCATTTTATATATTAGGATATTCAGAAAAAAATCTTATAAGGTTTTGACCCTCTTTGTACTGCCCATACAAGCCAGCCTCATAATAATCCGTCATCATCCTTTGACACATCTCTATCCAATTTAATTTAGTATTTATGAAAGATTCAAAAGTATTTTCGGAACTAATATATCCATTATCGTTCGCATTAATCTCATAATACTTAGCAGCATTATAAGAACCTTATATCCTCCTATTTTATCTTATCATTTAATTGTATATTTTACGTGGCTATTTCGTGATATATTGTTTTATTAATATGCAATTAATTTTAATTACATAGGTATATAGCTCCACCAATCATCTGAATAGGGCTTACGCAGCATATTCGTACCGCAATGTACTTCCCCATCTTGAATATGATATGCATTCCAGTCATCTATGAAGTTACATTTTAAATTCAAATTTTTTGTCTCAAGTCTGCTTTTTACATATTCCTCCATACAGCATTTTCCATTCACCTCTGCTCCAAAGGGTTTTGCAATTAATAATTGATTTTCCCATACTACTAAGTTAACCATTCCTGGCATATAAGCTGATGCCTTATTATCTTGGCTGTTAATGTCAGGGTAATAAAGAGCTGGAATGTCTATAATATCATTATTTAATTCTTTAATATCTAAATATTGCAATTCCTTTATTAATATACTTCTGTTATAATCCAGATACTCCTGGCACTTTATATTAAATTGTTTCAACTCTTGATTATTTTTCAAATTTTTTACTGTTGTTTCTACCTTATCACCTTGAATATTACATAAATCCTTAAAGAAAATACTATTTTCATCTTTAATCGAATTCAATATTTCATAAAATCGATTTGGACTTGATAGTAATATTTTAAATCCATATTTACTAATTTCTTTAGGTGCAGGTATGATACTCATCATTTCATCTACATGTCCAACCAATAGCCAGTCGGTATATAATTGAAAGGGCTTTTGTACAATTTGTGCATCTAAAAATTCACGCATTGCTTGCATCATTCTTCGGCCATTTGTATTATCTTTACAACCACCATAATAAATACGACCGAATTTATAGTCACCAAAAGGTGGTGTAACATCTAAATTACCAAAGGAATCCAGTGAAGATTTTTCTCCTGTACCACCGCAGGTAATGTACCCTTTGTTTTCAAGCTCAAATATATTATATATTGGAAATACATCTAATCCTCTATTTCTAGGAGAATTTAATATAATGTCCAAATTTTGTTTATTTGGCATTTCCGAATATCCAAACTTTGTTTCATCCTGAGCCCATGGGTCATTCCTCGTGAATTTTTCTGGAATTACCTTTACTTTATCATCACCAATTACTTGTTTTAGATTATCAATAAATTTTTGATTGCTTATATATCCCTCTTGACTAAAGTATGAGTAAGGCACTTCACTTACATAAAGATTTCGAGGTGACTGTGTGTTTGCAGTCATAATCCAAGGAGATACTCTGAATTGAACACTGGCTACAAACGGATATTTGGAAGTGTTTTTGGTGCTATCGGAAACCTCTTGATAAATTGGAATAAATATTTCCTTTTCATTCTCAATAATCTTGATTGCAAAATTAATTCCTATTCTTATTAGTCCATCAAAATTCCGATCCGGATGCTGCGTTGCATAAGCATAAAAATCTAATGTATCGTTTTTCGTTTTAAACTGAATCACAGACCAACGAACATTACTGCCTCCAATAATTAATTTTCCATCCCCATTATATATCATAACTTTTTGAGGATCAATCGCATGATGTAATTGTAGAATCAATACTACCTTTCCTTTTCTTGAGTCAGGATAATTAATCGGAGAATCCATATTTTTAATTTGGAATTTACCACGATATTCTGGGATTTCTTCTTTGGAGCATTGTGGCATTATAACAGGACCTGTGTTTTCATTACCCCAATTCCAATCCGTATTGGAAGATTCTGAATCAGTTAGGATTCCTTTTCTATAATAATCCGCTAAAATCGAAAATCGATATACATAAAATCCAAAGTCTTTTTTACGACCTTGCGAGTCAATTATCTGTATTATTTTTTTATCATCCATATCTTTACTAACTAAATTTGATTTTATAGTCAGGCCTCCACTTGTCCATATTTTAAAATAGTCAGCAGTCGTATACCTCTTATTTAATTCTACAGGTTTATCGCCCCACTTGACTGAGAGACATTTGTCTATTTCAGTGAACATAATAAATGCTGGTTTGTAATCTAAATACCTCCATAAATCAAAATTCACTTCTTGATTATAAATTAAAATATTCTCAAATGTATCAAAATCTTTTAGGCCAGTTGCAATTTTTTCATTTGGTAGTAACACTTGATTAAAATCTGCTAGATTATACATAAAGAACCTCCTAATATCTATTCAATAAATATTATTGATAAAAAATCTCTAAGTATACATAAAAAATCATTAATCCCAATAAAATTTATTTGCTTCTTTTTCGCAATTACGTTCCATATAATAATCATATAAAAATTTTTTTTGATTTTTAGTAATTCTGCAATTTCTACTTCTTGTTGCAAATGCAATCCCTTGTGATGGATTATGCAATAATATCCACCCTTTTTTTACTAAATAATCTCCTGCCAATAAAGTAAAGCCTGTTCCATATAAATATTCATTCTCTGGAATATTATTCCTGATCCATTCATCAGCCCACTCTTGATGTTCTTCCCATTCCACTGCATGAAATGTACCATTTGGTTCTAGCCACCCATAATCATTTTCTGTATCTGACATTTTTCTTTTGATAAAACTGCATAACATTGAATTTTTGCTTGAACTATCTTCAATAATGTATTTGGGGCGTCCAGGAACATATGATCTTGTTTCTGCATTTCCCATCTTCTCACCTGCTTTCTTATATCTTCACTAAATGCTAATTTTTTTGCGTTAAGGTCTTGTATATAAAGACTTCTTATAATATTAAAAACTTTTCTTTATTTTAAACTTTCCCCATTTTTACCATTCTTAAACATTTATTTCGTTCACCAATTACGATTCGTTTGGGAAGTAATTACTTCATTATATGCGTATTTGTAATTCCCTACTGTGTTCTACACTAGGAAATTCATTGGAATTTTCTAGTGTAGAATCACCAAAGAGTGGGATTTCTCCCACTCTTTCTCTTAACTACTCTCCTCTTTGCTTAATAAATTTCTAGCCATCTCATTATCCCATTGAAGCCAAGCCACTTCATATTACCATTGAACTTCCCCAATACAAAACAAATCAGCATATTACTAATTCAAATATCTCATCATAAAGCTACCCATCAGCTCTAAGGAAGCTTGCTTTGTTATCCCATTTAATTCAAAAGCTGCCTTTGGCATTCCGTAAACTACGCAAGATTTCTCATCTTGTCCAAGTGTTATTGCTCCCTTTCTCTTCATCATTGCAATTCCCTTCGCACCATCATAGCCCATACCGGTAAGAATGACACCTATCGCCTTATCCCCCACTTCATTTGCAATTGATTCAAACAAAACATCCACAGATGGACAATGCCCGCTGACCTTTTCTCCCGAGAATACCTTTAGACTATAACCTTTTTCTGTATGTCTTAACTGCATATGCTTATCACCAGGAGCTAAATACACATGATTTTTTTCTATTAAATCCCCATTATCGGCCTCTTTCACTTTGAAATGAGTCTGCTTATCTAACCGTTCTGCAAACATTTTAGAAAAAACAGGAGGAATATGCTGTACGATTACAATCCCGGGAAGTCCCTCTGGCAATTGCCGAAGCAACGAAAAAATTGCTTCTGTACCGCCGGTAGAAGCTCCTATCCCGATCACTTCATGTTTTTTTATAAGCTTAGATGAATTCTTATTAACTTTAGCTGCTTCACAGGGTAATATTTTTGCTTTTGATGCTTCTCTAATTTTATTTATTAACTCTAATATAAAACGTTGAACGCTATCTGGCGAGGTTGCATTTGGTTTCGCTACAAAGCCTACTGCTCCTGCATCCATGGCATCAAAAACACTTTCACTAATCGAGCTTACTACAATAACAGGGATTGGGTATTGAGGCATTAATCTTCTCACAAACTCAATTCCATTCATTTTCGGCATTTCAATATCACATGTAACCACATCCGGTTCGTACTCTAGAATCTTATCTCTCGCATCAAAAGGATCGACTGCTGTAGCAACTACTTCTATGCAACTGTCTACCTGAATTCCCTTTTCTAATATTTTTCTAAACACTGCACTGTCATCTACGATTAACACTCTGACACTCAATCTAATACCCCCATCAAATCTTTCTATAGACAGCCGGCTTTATATATTTAAACCTTGTTTTTTCTCTATTAATAGATTCCGAATGTCCAATAAACAAATAACCTCCATAATCTAAGCTATCATAGAGTTTATTAAGCAAAGCTTCCTTGGTAGGATTATCAAAATAAATCATGACATTTCTACAAAAAATAACGTGAAACTTTTTTTTAAAGGGAAAAACACTCTCAAGTAAATTAAATCTACGATAAATTACTTCTTTTCGCATTTCATTCTTAACCTGATATTCTGTCTGTGAAATTTTATCAAAATAATTTAAAACCCATAGTTTAGGCAGCGAACTAATATGTTCATAGTTATATATTCCCCTTTTGGCATCCTCTAAAGCCTTTAAGGATAAATCCGTCGCTAGCAACTTTTTATCCCATATCTCACCGGTTGGCTTAAAAAATTCATCCAGTAAAATAGCAAGAGTATAAGGTTCTTCTCCTGATGAACTTGCAGCACACCAGATTCTAAAATCTCTGTCCTTTATTGTTTTTCGAAAATAGGGTAAAACCGTTTCTGTAAAATAGTTGAAATGCTCTGCTTCTCTCATAAAAAAAGTATGATTTGTAGTTACCTTGTCAATCAGCTTACTTAACTCTTCGCCCTGTGTATTATTTTGTAAATATTTATAATAATCCATAAAATTATCCATACCCAGTTCAAGCAACATATTATTTAAACGCCCAACCAGAAGTGCTTTTTTTTCTTTGCGAAGATTAATTCCACTATTTTCTTTGATATAAAAAGACAATAGTTTGAATTCTTCATCTGACATATTAATCATTGCTACACCTACTTAGGAAAGGGAGAAATCTCTCCCTTTCTAATAAAACTTGGTCAATTAGTATTTTTCAAAGTCCGAGTCGCTTAATGAAATTTTCTTACTACTTTTCATTGTTTTCTCTGATTTTTTCATTCCTTCCAGCATTTTTAATACCTCAGGGTCAACCCCCTCATTATTATAAGATTTCAGACTCTTTATTTTTTTTAGCTTAAAAGTTGCTACCTGTGTTTTTAACATGTCTGCCTGACCTGATAATTCTTCACTTGCTGATGCTGTTTCCTCCGCTGTCGCACTTGTCGTTTGTACTACGTCTGATATTTGGGTTATGCCTTGATTTATTTGCTCTACCGCAACAGCCTGCTCTCCAGAAGCAGTGGCAATTTGACCAACCAACTGAGTTGCCGACGAGATACCCTCAACAATTTTATTGAGTGCCTCTGCCGTTTCATTTGCAATCTTTGTACCGTCTTCTACTTTCACTATAGAACCTTCAATCATGGCGGTCGTTTCTTTGGCGGCACTCGCAGACCTGGCTGCCAGATTTCTTACTTCCTCTGCAACAACTGCAAAGCCTTTTCCATGCTGTCCTGCTCTTGCCGCTTCAACTGCTGCATTTAATGCAAGAATGTTAGTTTGAAATGCAATATCATCAATTACTTTTATAATTTTCGAAATGTTATTGGAGGAATCGTTAATTTCAGCCATCGATTTTAACATATCAGCCATTTGCTGATTTCCTCGCTGCGCATATTTTTGGGCAGAGGTTGCCATTTCTTCTGCTTTTTCTGCATTCGCCGCATTTTGTCTCGTTTGAGATGCAATTTCTTCTATGGAAGCCGTCAATTCTTCAATAGAACTCGCCTGCTCAGTTGCCCCCTGAGACAACGACATGCTAGAATCCGATACTTGTCTGGAACCAGAAGCCACCTGTTCAGAAGCCGAATTAATATTCGTCATGACTTCATTCATATTATCCGACATCATTCGAAATGCCTTAGCCAGTGCCCCTACCTCATCCTTTGTATTTATTTTAATATCAATATCCAAATTACCCTCGGCAATACTATTTGCAGCATGCAGCATGACTTTTAAAGGATTTCCAATCACACGAGAAATTACAATTCCTAATGTAGTTGCCATTATTACGGCGAAAATAATCAAAACTATCATTGATTGAACAGAGCTGCTGCCTACGCGAGAATTATCCTGAGCTTTTTGAGCGGCAGCATCCACTTTTATGGTTACCATTGCATCAATTGCCGCTTCCTCTGCATCTCCTGCCATCTTCATGTCATTATGCAAATAGGTATTCGCTTCCTCATCCTTATTGCTTACGCAAAAGTTATAAAAGGTTTCCAAGCAAGTTCCATAGCTTTTTCGAGTTGCCATAAAATTATTGTATGAATCTTGCGCTTCTTGTGTTGTTGCTGTCTTTTCAAAGGATTCGCACAATGTGTTTAATTCTTCGATAATGGATTGTATATCCGCATATGCTTCATCAACTTTTTCTTTGTTTGAAGCTAACAACATTTCTCTCGTATTTACCCTGACCTTCTGATAAAGCTTAGCCATCTCTGCAGTCTGTGAAAGGGGAACTGTCATATTTTCATACATCTCCTGGCTATTATCAGATATTGTTTCAATATTTACCGTACCTACTACACCCACTATTGCAGCAATAATTGCCACAAAAATAAAGGAAATTGTTAATTTAGCTGAAATCTTCATATTTAAAAACCATTTCATATTTTTATCCTCCTACTCGTTGGCGATCATTAGCTCATCCAGCTCATTTTCATTTAAAAGCTTCTCACAATCGAGAATCAATGTTACATTGTCATTGCTTTTTGCCACACTTTTTATATATTTACGTCCACCCGAGTTTAAATTTGGCGGAGGAACTATATTATCTTCACTAATATTTAATACCTCAGCCACAGCATCCACAATGATACCAATTGATAAATCCAAAACATCCACTACTATAATACAGGTGCGGTCATTGTATTCCTTGGGGTTTTTCTTGAATTTTAATCTTGCATCCATCACCGGAATTATCTTGCCGCGCAGATTGATAATTCCTCTTATGAAATCAGGTAGTTCAGGAACGACAGTTATTGGCTGTATTCCAACGATTTCGGTTACATACATAATATCGATCCCATAATATTCATTTCCAAGAGAAAACGTTAAAAATTTACCTTTCTGCGTATCCTCTTCCATTACATCCAGTACATTGTTCAGTTCTTCATTCATGGTTTCACCTCTTTATTATTGTATTTTTCCTTTACACTTGAAAGGTCAAATTCGCCAATACTTAGTATCAGACTGATACTTCCATCTCCCAATAAAGTACAGCCTCCCAATCCTTTTATTTGCTTATAGCGTTTTATAAAATCCGGTAAAGTTTTAACTACAACCTGCTGCTGACCTAGTAATTCATCTGCAAAGATACAACAGCTTCTTTCGTTTTCCTCAACCATAATCAAGATTCCTTCATCATATGTATTCACTTGAGTAGGTATTTTATAAAATTCACTCAGTCTTATAATCGGATAACAAAGCCCCCTTACCATTATCATTTCCTGCCCTTCTGTATCCTTAATAATGTCCATTTCTTTCGCGCGAAAAGATTCCTTAATTGCTACAATAGGAAGTGTAAATCGTGCTTCACCCACCTTAATGTTCATACCTTCAATAATAGCCAGAGTCAACGGAATCTTTAGTATAATTGTAGTACCAAAGCCATATTCGCTTTCTACAATTACATTTCCTCCAATACTTTCAATATTTTTAGAAACAACGTCCATCCCCACGCCTCGTCCTGAGAATTCAGTTACCTCCTCCTTAGTAGAAAAACCTGCCTTTAAGATAAGGTTATTGATCTCTCTGTCACTCATATCCTCAAACGGTCGGTTTAACAAACCCTGGCTTGCCGCTTTATTGTATAGTTCTCTTTTATTCAGTCCTTTCCCATCATCTCTAACGATAATCAAAACGTCACTGCCGGAATTTTTTGCCTCTAATACCACTGTCCCCTGTGTGTCCTTACCTGCCAGTTTTCGTTCGTCCTCGCTTTCTATTCCGTGATCCACGCAGTTTCGAATGATATGCATTAATGGATCTGCAATTTTTTCTATTATGTTCTTATCTACCTCTGTCTCTTCCCCCAAAACATCAAGTGCAACATTTTTTCCTAATTTCCGATTCATATCTCTGACTATACGGTGCATTTTCATAAATGTGGTAGATAATGGAACCATTCTGATTGCCATAACCAAATCTTGCATTTCCCCAGTAATCTTATGCAATTGTCTTGATGCCTTTTCAAAACTTTCAAGCTCCAGTGATAAAATTTCAGGATTTTGAGTCACCATTGCTTCTGCAATAACAAGTTCTCCCACCATATCCATAAGACTGTCTAATTTTTCTACATTAACACTAATTATACTTTGACTTGAAGACATGGTAACTTCATGCTTTGCCTTTTTTTCAATCTGCTTTGCTTTCTCTTTTAAGCTGTTTTTATTTTTATTCCACTCATTTTCCGTACTAATTTTATCTTGAAATTTTGTTGTTAACTGCTTATATTCCTCTGATTCTATTTCATTAAACTCAAGACTGTCCAAAAATATTGTATTTTTTAAATAGTTTTTTAACCGTTCTTCCTCTTCTTTTATTTTGCAGATAATCCAAAAACCATTTTTTCTTATTTCCTCAGATGCCTCATCATTTTCCATAACATCACTTGGTTTATAATAAACCTCTTCGACTAGTTCATTCATATTATGTATAACAGAAAATGATCGAATATTTTCCATATCAGCATCTTTTTTAAAACGTAGGTTTGCTTTAAAATATTTTGTGCTAACTCCCGTTTCTTTAACTGTTTGATTCACTTTATTCTGTTTTTCAGTCTGTTTAGCAACAGCTTTTTCATTATTTGTGCTGCATCCTTTAATACTTTCTAAATACACAGAAACTTTTGCCAGAATATCTGTATTATCTCCGTCTGGCCTTTCCCCTTCTTTAATCTTCATTAATTCGATTTTAAAAAAGTCAATGCTTTCCAAAATAACATCAACAAGCAAAGTAAAATCATATTTTACCTGCTCGTTTTCCCTTAAAACAAAAAAAACATCTTCCATACGATGGGCTAAAGTACTAATATCATTGAACATCATCATAGCAGAAGAACCCTTTATTGTATGCATAAACCGAAAAATGGCATTAATATTTTCTTCAGAAAATATGCCGACGCTCTCACTTGAAATCATTAATTGTTCTAATGTATCAATAATTTGAGTCGTTTCATATACATATGCTTCAGTCATTGGTTCATCTATAAAAGAGTTACTCACTTTATACCCTCCTTCCCATTATTTGGTTAAGCCCTCAAGTACTTCCAATAGCTTTTCACTTTGAAAAGGTTTTACAATAAAGGATGTTGCTCCGCTTATAATAGCTTCCTTTATCAGTACCTCCTGTCCCATTGCAGAAACCATTACAACCTTTGCATTGCTATTAATCTTCTTAATTTCTCTTAAAGCTTCAATTCCAGACATAACAGGCATCGTAATATCCATAGTAACGATATCAGGATTATGCAGTTTGTACATTTCAACTGCTTCCGCACCATTTCCTGCTTCTGCTACTATTTCATAATTCTTACTTTCCAACATCTTTTTGATGGATATTCTCATAAATGAAGCATCATCAACTATCATGAGTTTTTTCAAAAATATTCCTCCTTTGTAAAATTTTAACTAAAAATATTTTAGCATAAAAACTTTATGAAATAACACAATTTATCCTTATTTGCTTTATATTTAATATATTTGTATTTTTGATGTTAGTTATCTATCCTTTGTATAAATACTTATATATATTTTGTTAAATATCTTTAATTATTCCAAAGAGCATTAACATATTTTTAAATTTATATTAAAAATTTATTGGTTAAATAAACGTGTTCTTTCTTACTAGACAAGAAAAGCCAAGGTTGATTTAATTAACCTCAGCTTTTCTTGTTTTTTTTCATTTTTTTATATATTTAATCTATATTTTTAATCGTTTCTTTAATAATCATTTTGGTTAATTCTTCTTCTTCATCCTCCTTGATTCTATGATTCAATTCTTTTTCGAGCCCTTTACTAATTTCATCAAAGTTAAATTCCGGTATACTAATATCTTCTGCCTCATTATATCTAACCATATTCTCATTTCCTTGCCAATTATTTGAAGAGATTTCATTTTCCATAATGATAACGTTCTTATTCTCTATACTGTGTCTACTGTTTTCATACTCCATACTAATTTTTTTCTTATTCTCTTCTGATTTTACGATATCCTCTTCTTGGGCGTTCTCTTCTTCATAATCTTTTTCTTCGTATTCCTCTTCTCCGTAGTCCTCTTCCTCATAATCCATACTCTCGTACTCATCTTCACGATCCAGTCCATCACTGCTAACTCGATTCATGATAAAATCCTTAACTTTTTGAGCTGCATAACTTATAATTTCCACCAAAAAGAAATCCGATTTGTCGCTACTCTTCTTGTTCTTTGCTGACTTTTTAATTTTCTTCTTTGTATTTGTTTTTTTAATTTCTTTTTTACTAGATTGCTTTTTAGTCTCTTTTTTCTTCTCAGCATCATGTTTTTCAGACTTTTCATCTTCAGCAGCATTCACTTTTTCATCTTCCTGTTCATCATTATCTGCTTTTTTTCTTTTATGAAGCAGCAAAGTAACGTATTGAAAAATAATTCCAGCAGCACAAAAACCAGCACCAAGCTTTAAAATAAAAACCGGATCATCATTATTTAGTATAACTGCCAAACAGGCAGCTCCTACTAAACCTCCGTTTACACTCGTCAAAATGATGACCACATGCTTATATAAATCAATCGCCAACAGTCCCATAAGTAATCCGCCTATGACTCCGGCTATTACATATTCATCCTTTCCAATCAGCTTCATAATCACTATACCAAGTGTCATACCAGTAATAAAGCCCATGCAAAAAGCTCCAGCCTTATATAGCTTAAAGGATAAAAATCCTAAAACAATTGCTCCCATGACAGATGTAAAAGCAATCATTGCAATACCAGGCATACTCTTTCTTAACATCACAGTAATTCCAATATAGATACCTGCACCCAACAAGGCACCTATGAACAAACCTGCCAGTCCGACTAATATTTTAAATATTCTGTGTCCAAAAAAACAGTTTATCATAGCAGCTATAAAAATTGGAATTGCTATAATGGTGAAATATTTTGAAAGAATCTCCATGTAATTACCTGACAGCAAATCCATAATATCTGATATATTCAATAATTTTATTAAATCCATTTTGCAATTCCTCCAAATATTTTGAGAATTATTTTATCATATCGCAAAAACATTAACATTTAATTACAATATCATTAATAATTCATGATAGCAAAGTATTGTGAAGTTATTATGTATATTACATAATAAACATATAAAAATATTTGTCAATGTATATTTTTAATTAAATATGAATCACTCAATTTTAATTTTAACATATAATAGAAAAGGGGTGTTCAAATGAAACCATGTGAACTTGTTACATACGTTACTGCAATAGCATGCTTTATTTCTGAAACATGTGAAGAGGAAGAACTTCCCATTATTTGTGCTATGCTCGCCCAATTAAAAGAAACGCTTCAAACCATGATTGCACAGCAAATTTTATGTAATGATCAGGGAAATTTACGTCTCGAAAAAGAGGTAGAAGAAATTGAACTTGCTAAGTTATCTCTATTTGACGAAAATGAGACTTCTCACGTTAAAAATATGAAATTAGATTTTGAAACGAATCAATTCAAAAAAGATGCTGAGTCATAATCAGCATCTTTTAATGTAGCAAATTAAAATTACACAGCATAAATCATATCGCTTTTATGTCTCTCCTCTTCATACACAATGCCATAATCCTTTTTATGATCCTCTATAAGCCTATTTTCATAACTTTTCCTTCATACTTGAATTCTTTTGTTTGATTGTTGAAAATGACGCGACAAATCCGATTTCTCATGCTCTGAGCAAAATCATATTCTGCCGCTCCAATCGTAAGTTCATTCTTTGCGTCCTCCCAAGTAATTTCAATTAGGTTATACTTGCCTTCCTCATAAGCGTATCCTTCCCCATCGTCTTCATATAATGTGAAATAGGCATCTTCTCCCGGATAAATATGAAGTTCTAAAGGTGATGTAACTACTTCCTGAGCATATTGTAAATTATGTTCCATTGGTATAACAGAACCGGCTTTTACAAATATTGGAATCTGCTCAATTTCTGCTGCTGCTACAACTTCAATTCCTCCCTTGTATTTTTTTCCTGTATAAAAGTCATACCAATCTGTTCCTTGCGGCAAATAGCATTTCCATATTTTTTGTGTTTCTAATTTCTTATTTTCTTTTTCATAATACATTGGTTGGGTAACAGGACAAATCAAAAAACTTTCTCCAAACATAAATTCATGACTCATTTCTGCTGATAACGAGTCACCTGGGAAATCAAACATTAGACTTCGAAGCATCGTATAATCGGAATACCAAACTTTTCCCGCCATGGAATAAATATATGGCATTAAACGATATCTCAAAGCTATTGTCTTAGCAATCGCATCATAAAACATATCACCAGGCTCACCAAAATTCCAAATTTCTCTTGGCGTATCTGTTCCATGAGAACGAAACATTGGAAGAAATGCGCCATACTGCAGCCAACGTACATACAATTCCCGGTATCCGAGATCGTTAACTCCTTCCTCATAATCACCTCTCCAAAACCATTTTGGAGTTGGATCTTCATTGCTAGAGCATCCTCTGTTCTTCCAATTTTCATTGACTGTAAAAAAGCCTCCTATGTCAAGTGTCCAATAAGGCATTCCACTCATACACATATTAAGTCCTTCTGTAATCTGCTTACAAAGAGTATTCCATGTAGCACTTGTATCACCTGACCAAAACATAGTTGCATACTTCTGGCTTGAAGCATAGCCTGCCCGTGTCAAGTTGAGCACACGTTTGTTCCCATCTTCTTTACGTTGATTCTCATAAATGCCCTTTGCATGAGCAACCGGATAGATGTTTGCACAGTCTGCACCTAAAAATTTCTTATGCTCTTCTCCCACAATCGAAAATCTTTCCCATGGTTCCCTACGATGCTCTCCATTCCAATCGGGTCCCGAAAAAGGTTCAGCAGAATCGCACCACCATGCATCAAATCCTCCACTAAACAGCTCTTCTCGTACTTGTTTCCAATATAAACTTCTTGCTTCCTCAATAAAGGCGTTGTACGTTGTATTATCATTAAAAAGAAATCCCTTTTCTTTCATTTCTTCATGGTTATCTGTGCCAGCAGTCATAACAGGCCAGATTGATACCATAGAATGAACATTCATTTCATGAAGCATTTGATTCATCTCTTTGATATTAGGATATCTTTTCTTATCAACCTTCTTATTTCCCCATGCACCACTTTCCCAAGTATTCCAATCCTGAACAATACAATCCAGCGGTATTTTCCTCTTCCTATATTCTTTGGCAACCTCCAATAATTCTTCCTGTGTGTGGTAAGCCTCCTTTGACTGAACATAACCATATGCCCATTTTGGAAGCATAACTGCCTTTCCTGTAAGCCTTCGATATCCAGCTATCCGTTCATCTACACTCTCTCCTGCAATAAAATAATAATCCAATTGATCCACCATGTCCATATATAAGTAGGACCCTCTTGCATCATCGTTAAAGGTCATTAAGCAACCACAATCTACTAAAATCCCATACCCTTTATTGGATATAAAAAATGGAATCGGAATTCTCATATTGTGCTGGTAAAGATATTGTACATTACCACGATAATTATAAATCCCTTCCTCTCCCTGTCCAAGTCCATGTATGCTCTCATCTGATTGCCATAGAAATTTTAATTTCCCCTTATAAGCCATATGATCGATGGTTTCCTTTAAATTTTCTACAAAGTTACGTTCACCATCTACCGTTTGAACTGTTTTAATCACCGGTTCTTCCTCTCCGGTTGTGTATACCAAAAAAGGAGTTTTTATGAGCTCTTTTCCACCCTCTCTTAATAAAACTTCTCCCGAATTTTTACACTTCCATGTGAAATTCCCATTTTTTTTATTTAGCTCTATCAATAATTCTTTGGTAGAAATGATATAGGATATCTCATTTTCGCATAAATTAAGTGCAACATGTGAATGTTCCTTGATTCCTATGTAGGATTTGTCAATATAAGTTTCTTTTCTAGTAAAGACGCAGCGAATTATTTTCTCTGAAATACCTTGAAGTAAGAATTTATCTTCACCAATCACCCCCTCAATTACTTCTTTTTCGCACTGATTAGCTTTAACTATCATCGCACCCTCCATTTTCTTTTTACTAATTATATGATTCAACAACTCTTTATAACCCCTTATAATATTAGTTGTTTCATGCTGGATTAATTTATATACATTACTAAAAGACTTGATGTTTTAAATCCAGATTGTTTTAAGATAGTTGCAAGACTTACTGAATGGTATATTATCATTATCACTATTTATAACTTAAAGGACATATGAGCCGCAGCTTTTAATGTCCTTCAATTACTTATCGAATCTGCCCATTTCCATATATTATATATTTTATAGAAGTTAATGCCTCTAGTCCCATTGGCCCTCTTGCATGAAGCTTTTGTGTACTGATTCCAATTTCAGCCCCGAAGCCAAATTCTTCTCCATCGGTAAACCTTGTAGATGCATTAACGTAAACGGCAGCCGCATCTATTTCGTTTAAAAACTTTTGTGCATTATCATAATTCTTTGTTATAATTGCCTCTGAGTGCTTTGTATTATATTTGTTTATATGTGCAATTGCCTCATCAATATTTTTTACTGTTTTAACAGAAATAATATAATCTAAGTATTCAGTTCCCCAGTCTTCGTCTGTTGCCTGTATAATAGATGGGACTGCCTTTAAGGCTCTTTCATCGCCACGAATCTCAACCTTTTTCGTCTCCAGTTTTTCCTTTACCAACGGCATAAATTCATCTATAATACTTTCATCAATAACCAACGATTCACATGCATTACAAACACCAATTCGTTGCGTCTTGGCATTAAATATAATATTAAGTGCCATGTTAAAATCCGCTGATTCATCAACATAAATATGACAATTTCCCGTACCAGTTTCAATAACCGGTACGGTAGCATTTTGTACTACTGCCTGAATCAGTCCACTGCCTCCTCTAGGTATTAAAACATCCACATATTCATTCATCTTCATAAATTCTGCTGCGGTTTCACGGCTCGTATCCTCAATTAATTGAATCATATCTGGTTGAATTCCAATCGAATCAAGTGCTCCTCTGATACATTTTACAATTGCAGTATTAGAATTAATTGCATCACTGCCTCCCTTTAATATAACAACATTTCCTGTTTTAAAGCACAAACTAAATGCGTCAGATGTAACATTAGGACGAGCCTCATATATGATTCCAACCACACCTAAAGGCACGCGTTTTTTTCCAATCGTTAAACCATTTGGACGTTGCTTCATGGATAATACTTCACCAATTGGATCTTCTAAACCTTTTACCTTTCTTAAACCATCCGCCATTCCTTGAATTCTATCTTCCGTCAGTAAAAGTCTGTCTATCAGCCCCTCTTTCATACTGTTTTTTCTTGCGTTTTCAATATCAAATGCATTTGCATCCAATATATCCTGTGCATGCTTTATCAGCATTTTTGCAACTACTTCCAACGCCTGATTCTTTTTTTCAGAACCCATATTACTTAGCTGTGGAACTGCTGCCTTTGCCTTTTTCCCAATTTCTAATATTTCTGACATGACCTGCTTCTCTCCATTCCTTTGAATCAAATATTTTATCCTCTTACTGATTTATGTTAATGTTTCAATGGAAACTCTATCAATGATTATTTCATTGTGCTATTTACAATAATGATACGTTCCTCTGTAATGATCCTATCCATTAACACATCATGTGTTTCATGCGGTATCGTATCTAAAACTTGAAGTTCAAACGCCAGAGCTACCTTTTTAAATTGTTCGTGCTGATGAAGAAATCGGTCATAAAAACCTTTCCCATAGCCAATTCGATGACCTTTTTTATCAAAAGCAACACCTGGAATAATCATAAGGCTGTTCTTCTCTTTGGCAAGCATTATCGGATCTGGCTCTCGTATCCCAAAATATCCTGATTTTAAATTTTCAATATCATCAATATAATAAAAATCCATTATATCATCTATAATTTTAGGAATTGCCACTTTTTTTCCATCACAAAGAGCATCCTCAATCATATGTTTCGTAATCACCTCATTTTTAAAATCCATATAAACATAAATTACACTTGCCTGCTTATATATATCTAACAGCTTTAATTGATCATAAATTGCAAAACTTTTTGATTCAAGCTCTTTTGCTGTTAATTGATTTCTTCTTTGTAATACTTCTTTTCTAATGTCCGCCTTTGCCTGCATATTTCTCACCTAAATTTTCAACTGAACCATCCTCATTTTGGATATTAATATTATTTAATTGACCTCTTAGATTACCTCTGATATTTTCAATATATTCTCTTCTTAGGTCAGCTTGCTCCTTCTTTTCTGATTCCGTTAAGCCTTCTGCCTTTGATTTTCTATAAAGTTCATTAATTCTAACTATTTTTTCCTCTAACATTTTTTCCTCCAACCTATTCTTCTAAATATTTAAGCAGCTTAGGATAACATTGTTTTGCCAATTGATAACCATGCTGATAAAAACTTTGTAACACCTCTGGATTTGTTTCTGCCTGCTTTACAACAGGTATTTGAGGGCGTATGACAAACACCTTACCCGCCTTTTGAAGTCTTTCAATATATTCTATTGTTTTATTATATTTCTCTGGTCTTTTCTTAATTGCATTAACCAAATTAGGGTATTCCTTGTATACAATTTTTGATACCCGATTTGTTTTGGGTGTAATTTTTTTAATATAACCTTTATTTCTTGTCAATATGATTACATTCTTCGCGCAACCGTCCTTTAATGCCTTTTTAATTGGAATGGAATCCGCCATACCACCATCCATCATGGGAATATCATCCACCATTACTACGGGTGCCACAAGCGGCAAGCTGCTGGACGCTCTGCAAATAGACATAATTCTTTTTTTATCCTTTTTCTCACTTAAATATAACGCTTTTCCATTCAGGCAATTGGTTGCTGTTAAAATACAGGTCTGCTCTGACGCAAAAAATGTTTTATAATCAAATGGAATTTCACTGTTTGGAAAAACATCAAAAATTAGATCCATATCGAATAAGCTTCGTTTCCTGATTAGATACTTAAGTCCTGCATAGCTTCCCTCTCTTAAATAATCAATCATACATTTCTTGCTTCTTTTTGGCTGATGTGCAACATAATTCACTGCATTGCACGCACCTGCTGATACTCCGATTACATAGGGTAGATATAAATTATTCTCCATAAAATAATCAAGCACTCCAGCAGTAAATACACCTCTTGTTCCTCCACCTTCTAATATTAAGCCTGTTTTATCCATTTAACCGCCTTACCCTTTCTACTTGTAAGAAAACTATACTTATTCATTAATTATAGATTTTCTTCAATAAAATCGATCAGATAAAAGTCTTCATTCTTATGCTGAACGAATAATGTTCCAACCTTTTCCCCCTCTATGATTTTATGTATAACTCCCATGTCCTCTCCATTTGCAATCACCATATCTGTTCCTGATTCCGTCGCTATTCTTGCAGCCTGAAGCTTGGTTGCCATTCCCCCTGTTCCTACTTCACTTCCGGAAGAACCTTTTGCCATATCTAATAAATTTTGATCAAGTGTTAAAACACATTCAATAAATTCCGCATTTTCATTGGTATTGGGATCATCTGTAAATAAACCATCAATATCTGATAATAAAATAAGCAAATCAGCCTGAATCAAAGAGGCTACAATAGCCGACAAAGTATCATTATCTCCAAACTGCATTTCATAAGTTGACACAGTATCATTTTCATTGACTACCGGGATTACTCCCATTGTCAACAATTCATCAAATGTATTTTTTGCATTCATCCTGCTTAAATTATTTACCATTGTATTCTTTGTCATTAAAATTTGTGCTGTGTTTTGATTATATTCCGCAAAGAGCTTTTGATAGGTCATCATTAGCTTTGCCTGTCCAACTGCAGCACATGCCTGCTTCATAGATATGGTATCCGGCCTTTCCTTAAGACCCATTGCAAATCTTCCTACCCCAATTGCACCAGATGATACTAGTACTACATTTTTGCCCTGATTTCTCAAATCACATAATTCTCTTACGAGTTTTTCAAGCTTGATTAAATTTAGATTACCTGTTTCATTGTGTATTAAAGATGAAGAACCTACTTTCACAACGATAGTCTGTTTATTTTTCAGTAATTCTCGCGTATTCATTTTATTCCCCTTTAAATGGTATAATATGTTAATGCAGCCATTTAAGTCTGCTTTTATATGCTATCTTAACCGAATTTATATTGTTTTGCAATAGCTTCAGCAACCTTCATTCCATCCATTGCTGCAGAAGTAATACCTCCTGCATATCCGGCACCTTCTCCACAAGGATAAATCCCCTTAATATTGCTTTCAAAGGTATCATCTCTTGTTATTCGCACCGGTGAAGAGGTTCTGCTTTCAACAGCAGACAAAATAGCATCCTCACGACTAAAACCCTGTATATTGTTCTCAAACTGGTCAATACCTTGTATCAAAGCTTCCGAAACAAAATCCGGGAATATATTTCTTAGATTAGACAAATTATACTGGCCCTTAATTTGTGGAGTTACCGCTGTAAGTTCTGTACTTCTTCGATTTTCCTTAAAATCCTTATAAAGCTGAACTGGAATAGCTCCTTGTCCTTCCTCAAAAGCCTTCTCTTCCAATTGTCTTTGAAATTCCAAGCCAGAAAGCGCAGAGGCAGAGGGAAAATCATCTGGCTTTACACTTACAATAATCGCACTATTTGCATTCTTTCCATCGCGTCTGCTATAGCTCATTCCATTCACAGCAAGCCTATGCTCCTCCGAAGATGCATTCACTACATAACCTCCGGGGCACATGCAAAAGGAATAAACTCCTCGTCCATTGTCTAAGGTCTTTGCCAACTTATATTCAGCATTTGGAAGATACTTGTGTGATTTTACACCATATTGAGACTCATTTATCATTTCTTGTGGATGCTCCATTCGGACTCCGACTGCAAATGCCTTTGCGGACATATTTAACTCTTTTGCTAAAAGCATTTCAAAGGTATCTCTTGCACTGTGGCCAATTGCCAGTACTACAATATCTGTCTCTATTATTTCATTTGCATTAACTGTAACAGAGGTCACTTGCTTCTTTTCAATTCCTATCTCTGTTACCTGACTATTAAAATGTACCTCACCGCCATAAGAAATTATTTTATCTCTTATATTTTTAACCACCTGTGACAAAATATCTGTTCCGATATGTGGCTTGTTGATATAAGTGATTTCTTTAGGGGCACCTGCTTCCACAAATGTTTGAAGCACCTTTTTATTTCTCCCGTATTGATCCTTTACGAGTGTATTAAGCTTACCATCAGAAAAGGTACCTGCCCCACCCTCTCCGAACTGCACATTTGATGAGGTCTTTAGCTTACCCGTTTCCCAGAATTGTGTAACTGACTTTATTCTTTCTTCTACACACTCTCCACGTTCCAGAAGAATCGGACAGAAACCATTTTCCGAAAGCAATAATGCACAAAACAAACCTGCCGGACCACTTCCTATAATAATCGGTCTCTTTGACAGACTTTTCTCTCCTGTATTTGGAAAACGATATGGAATTTCTTTTGATGCCGTAATGTTATTATCATGCACATGTTTCAACACTTCCGTCTCATTATCAACCGTAACATCTATTGTATAAATTAATTTAATCTCACTTTTTTTTCTTGCATCTATTGATTGCTTTATAATATTATATTCTTTGATTAAATCTTGTTTGATTCGAAGAGCCTTACTTGCTTTCGTTATCAACTCTTCTTTTGTATGACCAGGATTTAATTTTATTTGTTGTATTCTAATCATGCTTTTTCACTCTATCCTTTACTTGCATTTTGACCTGCTACATACCCACTCGACCAAGCCCATTGTAGATTATAGCCTCCACAAATACCATCAACATCCATTATCTCTCCTGCAAAATACACACCTGCTACCCTTAAGGATTCCAACGTTTCCTTGGAAATCTCTCTTGTGTCAACCCCTCCCATACATACCTGCGCCTGATCAAATGAGTTATAAGAAACTACTTCTGTTAAAAAGCTCTTAATCCAGTCAAGTAAAACATCCAACTGTTTATCTGTTATCTTTTTGACCACTATTTTATTTGCTAATCCTGCTTTTTTTATCATAACAGGCACTAGCTTTTTATTCAAAAATCCAATAAGTATTTGTTCAAGACTCTTTTCTGGGAACCATTCCATCTGTCTTTTTATCAATTCTTTAAATTCTTCATATTCCAGATCCGGCATAAAATCAATCTGTGCGATAACTTTTTTCCCCTCATCAAGTGCTTTCACCGCATATCTGCTGATTTGAAAAGTTGGAATTCCTGATATCCCATAATCTGTAAGCTGTAACTCACCTTTGTCCGAAATTGCTTCTTTTCCATTAATCAATAGGCTAAGTCCAACTTCACATCTTACTCCTGTAACGGCTTTAAAATAATCCCCTGCACATCTTAGCTGAACCAAAGCAGGTAATGGCTTAATGATACGATGCCCCAGTTTTTTTGCTATTTCATAACCACTTCCGTCAGAACCGGTTTTGGGGGCAGCCTTTGAACCTGTAGCAATAATAACCTTGTCACACAGATAATCACCCATATTGGTTTTTATTTGAATAATTTTATTCGTTTTACAGATTTTATCAACTTTTATATTATATATGATTGAGATGTCCAAACGCTCAAGCTCCATCTTCAAAATATCTAATACTGTACCAGCCTGCTCTGAATACGGATATACATATCCATTCCTGCTCTTTGTATAAAGGCCCAACTGTTGGAATTGCTTTAAAGTTTGTTCTTGTGTGAACTGTTTAAGAATATGTCTTGGAAATTCTTTGCAACTGCATCGGTAAAAAAGTTCAGACTGTTCTAAATTGGTTAGGTTGCATCTTCCATTACCTGTCGATAAAAGCTTTTTGCCGCAACGGTCAGTATGCTCCAATATTATTACATGAGATTTATTTCTGGCTGCTGTTATCGCCGACATCATCCCTGCTGCGCCTGCACCAAGTACAATAATTTTTTGACTGTTCATTCGTACCTCCCGTGGAACTCTTTAATCTATAATTATATCATACCCTCTTTTACTTTTCTAGAAAGGAATCATATTTCTTGCATTCGTGCGCATTGTAGCACATAGTGCCTTTTATTTGATATGGATGTTCGTAAAATTTCCCAAATAAATAAAAAAGGAGAAGTACCATAGATAGTTAATAGTATGGTAATTCTCCCTTTCATTTAACACACTTATAATATCTATTCAAACCAGACTATCAGCTTGAATAGTTCTCTAGAAAATTATAAAGTTCATTCATCGTAGACATATATTTACCAGTCACAAGCTCTTCCTGCAAATCCTCTGGAAGACTATCCACTGCAATATTGGTATATTCATATATGGTGCTTTTATCAATATAATAAACGGTCACATAGCCATTTTCATCCTTTAGATAATATTTATAATCATCTGCATACGGATGGTAGGTTTTTCTAAGAACGATCTGATCCTTAGAAAAGGATACTAATTCAAAACTTTCAAAGCCTAGTTGCCTGTCCTCTAAGGATGGTGCTTTTTCGTATTCGGTTAAATAGTCAATCAATTCATCCCTCGTAAGTCCCATAAAATCAGCCGGTGTTGGAAGTGTCTCTTCATTTAGTGTATATTCTTTTGAATTATAATGCTCCAGAACATATTTGGTCGTGTTTACTACAGTTTGTTCATTATTTGTGTCAACCGAAACTACAGGTTCATCCTGCGTTTCCTCCACTGTATTGCTATCTTTTTCTAAAATATCCTTTGATAATTTATATGTTAAAAAATAAACTGAAACAGACAAAAGTAAAAATAAAAACAAGCTGACGGCATATGTTTTTTTCATTTTATCACCCCTCCATAAAAGGTATCTTTTTACATATAGTATCAGCTTATTTTATAAATTTATTCAATTGTTTACAGTAAATGAAACTTCTCTGCAATATTTATCAGCAGATACCCTTTAGGCATATGCTCTAAATCATCAATGGATATCCCTTTAAGCAACAATAATAAGATAAAATAAATGACAGAACCTGCCCCTATTGCCAGTAATACAGCAATGCTATTACTAACAAGTTTAAACAACAAGAAATAAATCAAAAATACAGCAACTCCCATGAACAACGCAGCAATGCTTGGTATAATAAACGTTCTTTTTATTTCCTGTTCGTAATCCACACTTTTTCTTATTGCAATTGCATTTAATATGCACATTAATAAAGCAAATAATATATTTGCATATACTACTGCATAAACACCCCATTGAAAGAAGTAAAGCATAACAAACAAAGCAGCTAAGTGAATCACAAGCGAGATTGCAGCATTTCTTACCGGTACATTCATTTTATTGATACCTTGCAAAATACCATTCGTCAATGTTGATAGAGCATAAAGAACTGTCGAAATTGAACCGATCTGTAATAATCTGGCAGGAAGCACACTAGAATCATGAAATAGCAATTGCAAAATTGGTGATGCGATTACAGTAAAACCAACTGCACATGGTATAACTACTATCATTGTAAAACGAATGGATGAGCTTATTTTTCTGTTTACAGCACGATCATTATATTCTGCCAAGGCTCTTGCCAAGGTGGGAACTGTGGATGCAGACAAAGCATTGGCTATCGCTAAGGGGACATTGGTAAGCAATTTATATTTACCGCTGAACACCCCCCAAAGCTCAGCTGTATCACTGGAAGATGTTCCTTGCAACACCATGATTTTATTAAACAAACCCTGATCTAAAATGGAATTGATATTATAAATCGCAGTACTTAGTATAACAGGAATAATAGTTAAAATTAATATTTTAAAAATCTCAGAATATTCTTCCCGATATCTTGTTTGGTCTCTGCGGATTTGTCTATTTATAACACGTTTATACATCATTGCCAAGAGTAATAAAAATACCAGACCAAATAATACTCCAGCTCCGGTACCTAATGTACCCCCTGCTGCTCCATAAGCTGGAGCATAGCCGGATGTATAAAGCAGTGCATCTAATTTTTTTCCATAAGAATATAAGTAATAAGCAGCTACCACGCTGACTACCGCATTCATAATTTGTTCAATAATCTGCGAAAATACAGTCGGAATCATTGTACCTAGTCCCTGGAAATATCCTCTTATTACTCCCATAATTGCGCTAAGAACAAGAGTAGGTGCTAATATTTTTAAAGCAAACGCACTCATCGGCTGTGACATTAATGTACCCGACAAAAAATCTGCCCCAAAATATGTAACAAGTGAGACTGTAACACCTGCAATACCCGCAAATATTAACGAACCCTTATAGATGCGATAGGCATTTTTCCTTTGTCCCTTTGCAACTCTTGCTGATACAAGCTTTGACACTGCAATTGGCAAACTATACGAAGATAATAATAGCATAATAGAATAAACCTCAAAAGCACAGGAATAATAACCATTACCTTCATCGCCTATAATATTCGTCAATGGTATCCGATATAAAATACCGATTAATCTACATATTACCGATGTTACTGCTAATATACTTCCTTGTATAATAAAATTAGACTCACTATTTCTTCTCTTACCCATTATGCACCTCTATTTTTGATATCAGATAGAAAATATATCTTTCTATTGATGTTAATCTAAGAATCAGCTAAACTTTATTGATATTGGTAATTTTATAAAAATTTTACCTGTTAATACCTAATTCCGAAAGAATTTGACTTTGCTTCTCTTCCATAATATTTGCCTCAGCCTTCTCCATATGATCATAACCGCACAAATGAAGCATACTATGGGTAATTAAAAACGCAAATTCTCTTACATCAGAATGATTATAGCATTTGGCCTGCTCATACACCTTATCAACTGATATAATTATATCACCTAATATTAATTCACCTGTCTCGGGATTAAAATATTCTCTCTCATTCTTTTCAACAATAGAAAAATCTGATGGTGAAATATAATCAATCATTGGAAAAGACAAGACATCTGTAGGACTGTCAATTCCTCTGTATTCCATATTGATCGAGTGTATTTCTTCATCATCAGTCAGTACCAGATTAACCTCCGTCTCATAAGGACAGTTTTCAAATTCCAATACTTTATTTATCACTTCATCTATGATTTTTTTATAATCAAAAGAAAGTTGTTTTTTAGTTTCCACTTCAATATTAAATGTCATAAATAGTTTCCTCCTGTTTAAAACATTTCTTTATATCACGAAACATTTTTAATGTAAGACCTGATTCATCAAGCATATCCTTATCAAGCTTTGCATCAATCACCTGATCAATTACAATATCTCTATCATAGACTAATTCATTTTGTTTATCATTCAAATATTCAAATGCTGATATAATTGTATCAGACAGCATAACAACGGCTGCCTCAATTGTTTTGGGGCATTGATGACGTCCTGTATGCTGTTTAATTATATCTACTACTTCTTCCGGAAAAGAATAACTTCTTGCTATTTCAATTCCATAGCTGACATAATCCTTTCCCTCAAGCTTGCCAATCTTATGATAATAGCCACCAGCCTTAGCCAGAAGAGAATCTGCTCCCAGCTTATAAGCGACACGTTCGGAAAGCTTGGCCACTTTTAGAGAATGGTCGTACAAATCCTTGGAATAGTTTTTTAACATTACAATCAACTCATAATTAGGATCACTGATTCGAAGCAGTTTTGCCCTGATTCTGTTTTCTACTCTATAATAAATATATGGAAGCATTAATATAATAGCAACAATACCCCCTATCGTGCACAAAAAGGAGCTTACTATATACTGATTAGTAATATTTTTATTTTTTATATATTCCAGTATTCCAGATAATGCCAAATTAGTGGTAAGCATGATAACGATAGCATACACAAAAAATTTCTTCTGTGTAAAGTATTTTGCAACCGCACAACCAATCAAACCAGACAATAGATAAAATACGATCACTTCAATCGAATCAGCGGATATCAAAGTAATCATAACTGAAAAATATATTTGAAATAAAATTCCCATATATTCATTCGTAACCAACGTCATTATGATTCCAACAATAAACATAGGTCTGATATTACTCGGTATCAATGTTAGAATAAAAGAAGTTATAAACAAAATCCAATATACATTGATTATTCTACCATAGCTTGACATCTGTTTGGTAAAATGTGTTTTATTAATTCTTACATTATTAATATAGAAAATAATAATAGTAACACAAACCAAGCCGATAAAAATGTTTGCTATAACACTGCCGATACTCTTGCTTTTTAAAAAGGATGCCCCGCTAACCAAAATAATGGTTTCTACATACATAATGATAGTCATTATGCCATAATATGCTTCCGTATGATTATACTTGTCTTTCATTCTTATCTCTTTCTCGTCTTTTGTATTGTATTATATTTGAGCTCATACTCATCGTATGCCTTTACAATTTTTTGTACTAATGGATGTCTAACAACATCTTGACTAGTTAAATTACAAAACCCAATTCCTTCCACCCTTTTTAGAATCTTAGCAGCCACTTCAAGTCCAGACTTTGCACCTGATGGCAAATCCTTTTGTGTGTTGTCTCCAGTTACAATAACCTTTGACCCAAATCCAATTCTTGTTAAGAACATTTTCATTTGAGCTGGTGTGGTATTTTGTGCTTCATCCAAAATAATATATGCATTATCCAATGTTCTTCCACGCATATAAGCAAGAGGAGCTACCTCAATTAATCCTTTTTCCATGTTTTTAGCAAAACTATCAGGTCCCATAATCTGGTATAATGCATCATACAAAGGTCTTAAATACGGATCTACCTTACTTTGCAAATCACCAGGCAAAAATCCCAACTTTTCACCAGCCTCAATGGCTGGCCTTGTCAAAATGATGCGATTTACCTCATTATCCTTAAAAGCACTGATCGCCATCGCCATTGCCAAATAGGTCTTACCTGTTCCTGCAGGACCAATTCCGAATACAATCATATTATGCTTAATTAAATCGATGTAGCTCTTTTGTCCCAACGTCTTAGGCTTAATTGGTTTACCATTTATCGTATGACATATGACTTCCTTATCAATCTCAACCAAAGCCTCTTCATTTTCTTCAAAAGATAAGGATATTGCATAGTTTACATTCTGCTCATTTATGATATTCCCTCTTTTGGATAATTCAATAAGCTGTTCAAAAATATTCTTTGCTTTTATTGTAGAGGCCTGTGAACCCAATATTTTGAGTTCACCATCTCTTGCAACTATTGTTATATTTAAAGCTTTCTCTATTTTCTTAACATAAAAATCAAATTGGCCAAATACATTTTTTGCATGTTCAACAGGCATTTCAATAACAATTTCATTCAAGCTCATCTGTATTAGTCCTTTCCTCTGGGATTGTCAAAATCTCTGTATTTACTCTTATACCTGTCTTTTCAATTACGGTAAGATATCCATCAACAATACAAGATTTTTTTCCTATATGTATTTTAACATTATTTTCTACAATTTGAACCCCTTTTTCAATTAAATTTTCACAAAATTCTCTCAGCTTCTTGTTTCCACGCTCTATAGCTTCTTCTTCTGTATATTGTTTCTCCTCAGAAACATACTCTTTTACCTGGATTTTGCCCAAAACGAAAGGAAGGTAAAAATTCTCTCCTATTTTTAAAGGTGTTTCATTTGTGAACGTGTCGTACTCATTATATCTGATTTTTCTACTAAATATGTTTATTTTTTTATTAAGGATTTTTAAATAATATCTTAACTTTTGATTATTTGTGTAATTTTTCTGTATATAAGTTACATCAAATTCATCATTATAATCAATTATCGTTTTAGCATATATATCTGCATCCGCTGCATAGTACTGGTAATCTGCAATTTCACCATTATCATTATATACATCTACTCTGCCAGATACAAGGATATCTCCTTTTTTTACGATAGACCCTTCTTCTGCCATAGGTGTACCCTTTCTGGTTATAATACTGCTAATCATGCAATCCTTTGATGCAACAATGTCACTTGGTGTGGTATTTTCTTTTATCGTGCTGACATCCGTGTTTTCCTGAACCTGTATTAAAAGCCTTGTACCTTTTATTTGTGCTGACGCCCAAATAATATCATCGTATTCACTTCGAAGCATTTGTTCGACCTGCTCGCTATCAATTTCACTTTTCATCATGCCATGATAGATTTCATTATTTTTTAAAAAATCTAATATTACATTATCTGTTCTGGAATAATTGCCACTAATATTAATATCCCAGATAAACATTGATAATATGTAAATGATTGTTGCGAATAATATGATACCGCAAAAAAACATCTTTCTCTTTCGGTATTTATGTAAAAAAAAAGGAAGTCCATGCCTTTCCATTATTTTAAGTTTTGTATTTGTCTTTTTTAGAATTGGTTTCAGTCTTCGAAAGTCACTTACGCTCAAAAACATCTCATACTTGTTTTCCCGATTTTCTAATCCCCATATTAAAATATTGCGGCTACTACACAAATTGATAAATCTTTCAGGTGAAAAGCCATAAATGCGTACTTTCAAATAGCCTCTTATGAATTTCATAAGATTAATTAACATGTTAACACTCCCTAGTGCTGATATTTTATTTCATCTATTTGACCTATTATTTTCATCTCATCATTTGTGTAATAGACTATTTTTAAGTCTTCACCACATATTTCAATTCTACAGTTTTTTGTCTGCAATTTTATTTTCTTTTCTGTGTATTCTATTATTCCATTATAATTTTCTACATACGCTTCACTTTGACCAGTAACGGTCAGAATGGCTGCGCCTAAAAGCAAATCTTTAGGAAGCTTCAGTGTATCTGCAACGTTTTCCATTAGTCGAGTGTTTTTTTGACTCGCTTCAACCCTTTTTCTCATTGCGTAATAGACCTCCTGTCTGCTTTCAACATACTTACTGAAAACTATTATAATCAGTCTCTGACCAAGCATAGGTAGTTTCTATCTGTATGTAGCTAATGCTAATATATGCAAAATTGTTATGAAAAATTCAATGCTGCCTAAAATTAGACCAAGAGTAACTATATCTTTTCTTAAAGGTTACAGCAAAGCAAATATCATAATTGGCATTACTCAATGATACCCTTAATGAACTTTGGCTTTTCTCTCTTTTCGCTGGTAAAAGAATAAGTCTTTATAAATCTTTCTTTTGCTGCCTTTAATTTTTCTTTATCATTTGCATAAATAGTAGCAAGGCTTTCACCCATTTTTACATAATCACCAACCTTTTTATGTAATACAAGACCAACGGCTAAATCAATCTCACTTTCCTTTGTTTCTCTTCCTCCTCCCAGAATCAGAGAAACAATTCCTATTTCATCCGTAATAATATGTTCTACATAACCCTCCTTTTCCGATACTATTTCCTCTATAATCGAAGCCTTGGGAAGAAGGGATGTATCATAAATCGGAGCAGCATTGCCACCTTGAGCCTTCACAAACTGCGCAAATTTAGCCAATGCACTTTTATCCTCGATTGTGCCGTATAATTTTTCTCTTGCCTCCTCTATAGATTTGGCATTATTGGTTCCAAACAGCATGTATGAGCCAAGTGTCACACACAGTTCAAGTAAGTCCTTAGAGCCTTCGCCCTTTAAGGTTTCAATTGCTTCCTTTACCTCCAGTGCATTACCTACAGCAAAGCCAAGGGGTTGATCCATATCCGACACAATTGCTACTGTATGCTTTCCTGCTCCCTTTCCTATCTGAACCATTTCCTTAGCCAATGCAACAGAATCTTGTTCCGTTTTCATAAAGGCACCACTGCCCGTCTTTACATCCAGCACAATGGTATCGGCGCCCGCCGCCAGCTTCTTACTCATAATACTGCTTGCAATCAAAGACATATTGTCTACTGTTGCCGTTACATCTCTCAATGCATATAGCTTTTTATCAGCCGGTGCCAAATCCGCAGTTTGTCCAATAATAGACATCTTAATTGAATTCACATTATGAATAAATTTTTCTGTCGAAATATCTACCGAAAACCCTTCGAAGCTTTCCAGCTTATCAATGGTTCCTCCTGTATGTCCCAGACCTCTTCCAGACATTTTGGCTACAGGGACTCCAAGTGCCGCCACCATAGGTCCTAATACAAGAGAAGTCTTATCCCCCACTCCACCGGTACTATGTTTATCAGCCTTCAAGCCATTTATATCAGAGAGATCAAGTACATCACCACTATGAGCCATAGCCATGGTAAGGTTCAAGGTTTCCTCCTCGTTCATACCTCTGAAATAAATTGCCATCATCATTGCAGACATCTGATAATCAGGTATGCTTCCATTTGTAAAGCCTTCAACCATAAAATTAATTTCATCCTGCTCTAAAGCCCTGCCATTTCTTTTCTTCATAATCAGATCATACATTCTCATAACGAATACCTCTCTTCTCTTTTAAATTTTATCAATATCGATATATTATTAGTAACATTCTTAATTAAACTCTATACTTATTATCTTATCAGGTTTTTACTACTTTATTTTTTAGATAGATTATAATTATATCATACTATAGATTGATTCACAGCCTATTTTTTCCCAATTTATACCCTGATTTATTGTTGCTTTTCACGAACATTCGTTTGCAATAGCAGAACATATGTGTTATTATATTAAAATAATAACAATTAGGAGGTAATTGCTAATGGCTTATGGCAAAATTACAGCTAAGCAATCAGAAATACTTGAATACATAAAAAAGGAAATACTCAGCAAGGGCTATCCGCCTGCTGTTCGTGAAATATGTGAAGCTGTTCATTTAAAATCTACATCCTCCGTTCATTCTCACCTTGAAACACTTGAGAAAAACGGTTACATACGACGCGATCCTACTAAGCCTAGAGCAATTGAAATTATAGATGATACCTTTAATTTGACAAGACGCGAAGTTGTTAATGTTCCTGTAGTAGGTACCGTTGCTGCTGGTAATCCAATTCTGGCAGTCGAAAATATTAATAACTACTTTCCTATTCCGGCTGAATTTATGCCTAATACGGAAAGTTTTATTCTGACTGTAAAAGGAGATAGTATGATTAATGTTGGGATTTTACATGGTGATCAAATCCTGGTATCAAAGCAGTCAACAGCCAGCAATGGAGATATTGTAGTAGCTTTGGTTGATGATTCCGCTACCGTGAAGACCTTTTATAAAGAAAAGGGGCATTATAGACTTCAGCCTGAAAATGACACCCTTGAACCAATTATCGTGGATAAGGTCGTGATTTTAGGAAAAGTATTCGGAGTGTTTCGATTATTCCGTTAATCATTATATATTGTCTCAACTAAGTTTAATTTTTTGATAATCACTTTTTATTATTGACTAACATATAATATTTAGAGTTATTGTAATTATTTATTTAGAATTATGCCGCACTTTGAAGTCCTATTGATTATTTTGCTTTTATTCATAGGCAAATACTGTAAATGTGCAATTGGCAAAGACCTCTAAATGATATAATTCAAAGTTAGTGAGGTGATTATTTGAGCAATATAGCATTACAAATTGAACGTTTATCTGCAGGGGTAATACCGGATGTAAGTAATGTAATTTTCGACACCATTGTATATTCAGATGGAAATATTATTTATGATAGTAATTCAGGACTAATTACTTTTAACGAACCTGGAAGATATACTATTAATTGGTGGGTAGCAACACAATCTTCCCCAACAACAAATGTAGCAGTTTTTACGTTATATTCTTCACAAGGCGATATTTTGAAAGGTAATTCACCAAATATAGCAGGACAGGTGGTTGGCTTTAACATTATAAATACTACCTCAGCTCCTGTTACTGTTTCTTTGAAAAATAACAGTGCTGCTCTCATTAACTATCCAGATAACGTACCAGTGAAAGCAACACTTACTATTGTGCAGGATAACGGCTCCAGCATTGGACCCACCGGACCTATGGGGTTAACTGGTATTCCTGGTTTGCAAGGTATTCCTGGCATTCCTGGACCTCCTGGACCTCCGGGACCGCAAGGAACATTTGGCAACACTTCCTATTGTTTTTCCATCGCTCAGTTATCCTATACCTTAAATCAACTTATTGATTTATATTCTGGCAACACTTGGTCAGTTTTTACCACCAATGTCTACACTGTCACAGGAGTACCGTCTAATCTTTATACCTCTTCTAACGCCACCGACGCAGGAATACTAATACTGCAAAATGGTACTCAATACGAGGCTATCCCGCTGAATGCCATTTGTTCAATTTATGTTGGCGATGGTACTGTATACAATGATTCAATCAAATATCTTGATACTCTTTCTCCTTTGCCAGTTGGTTGTGATACAAATCTTTTAACCGCCATTCAAAGTTATCTCCCATTATTAACAGATGTTCTAATTATGTTGGGCGTTTCAATTCAAGCATCAGGATTGGTTTATAAGAATGAGTTTGGCATGTTGGTTTTATCTGATAATGACGGAAATACACCTGTTTTTATTGTTTCTAATCATATAGCGAGAATCACTACAGATTCTCTACCATCATTGAACAGTCGGAGCAGCTCTACAAGCAAAACAAAGGTAAGTATTAAAAGCCTAAAATCAAACAAAAAACTAAAATTTTAAAAAGATATATTTCTTTTAAATAATATACAAATAATGCAGCCTCTAAAACAGGGCTGCTCAGCAAAAAAGGTACCAAGTTCTCAAGAACTGGTGCCTTTTTTGCCGTGCTTCCATCTTTAATTACAAATTATCAATCTCTATATTCTTACCATCTCTCCAGATTCTTTCAAGATCGTAAAATAAACGATCTTCTTTCGAAAATACATGAACGATAATATCTCCATAATCTAACAATATCCACTTTCCCGTACGGTAGCCCTCCACTTGTTTTGGCTCATAGCCTGCTTTAAATAATTCTTCCTGTACATTATCTACTAAAGCTTTTACTTGATTCTCATTATTACCATTTGCAATAATAAAATAATCTGCTAAAACCGATACGTTGCCTATGTCTATTATCCTAATATCTTCTGCTTTTTTATCCTCTAACGCACGATACGTTGTCTTGACCATTTCTTTCGAACTATTCATTTATTGTATCCTCCTTCGTTTCGATCAGCTGTTTATAATATTCATATGCTTTTTGTGTTATAGGGTCAATATCTCCAGCCTTTTCTTTCAAAAATTCTAAAGTGTCACCTAATATTTCATACATTACCCTATCTATATCTATAAACGCTGTTTTTCTACGTTCATCTAAATGAGGTGCTTTATCTCGTCTTGGTTCAATATAATCAGCAACAAAAATTATTTTATCCAGCAATTCCATATTTGGCTTTCCCGTCGTATGGTTTAATATCGAGCTGATAATTTCCTTATCTCTAATCCGATATTTATGCATGACGAGAAATGCTCCTAACTTTGCATGCAGCAAAAATGGATTTGACCGCTCTAAATCCGTAATATTAATATTATGTTTTTCACATAATGCTATCTTTCTATCATTTGGAATGCACTTTGCACAATCGTGCATAAGACCTGCAAGCATAGCAGATTTTACATCATATTCATAACGCATCGCAAGAGCTCCTGCTGTATACATTACTCCAATTGTATGCTCATATCTTTCTTTATCTAATTTAGTTTTTAATTTTTTTTGATATCTTTCTAAATTAATCTCTTTCATTTGCAACACACCCTATTTTAATAATGCTTATATAAATTATTTTTGTAAATATAACGTTCTACATCACTTGTAACATAATATTTTATAGATTTTCCTGCACTTACAGCAGTTCTAATATAGGTAGAAGATAAATCAATATTCGGAGTGTCAAGTAAATATATTTTAGCATTATATTTCTTTGTAATCTCGTCTATTTTTTTATTCAATTCCTTTGATTTTAAATTGTATCTGGTAGCAACTAGTATCGTACAATCCCTGCAAATCTTTTCAGGTTCTTTCCATTTATGCAATTCAAGTAATGAATCTGCTCCAATAATAAAATAATATTCTATGTTTGAATTTTCTTTTGTCAGATTTTCTAAAGTTTCATACGTATATGTATAGCCACTTCTTTCAACCTCTATTAAAGAAAGTTCAAAATGCTTATTTCCTTCTATGGCCAACCTTACCATTGAAACCCGATGCTTGATAAGTGCCGAAACTTCATTGTCTTTATGTGGTGGATTTCCCGCAGGCATAATGAGTACCTTGTCCATATTGAATTTATCATAAGCTTGCTCTGCAAGCATAAGATGTCCAACATGTATCGGATCAAAGGTACCTCCCATAATTCCTATTCTTGTCTTTCCCTCACTCATAATTGTTTCATCTCCCTAAATAATTTTATTTATTTGGTAAAACAATCTTTTGTTTTTCTTTCTCTTTCGCCGGTTTATATAATACTATCTTTTTCCCAATTACCTGTACGACTGAAGATCTGGTTCTTTCTGCGATCATCTGTGCTATTTCCTTTGGATCATCTGCGCAATTATTTAGTATACTAATCTTAATTAGTTCTCTAACCTCCATTGCTTCTTCAATTGCCGCTGTTACTTTTGGTGTAACACTTGCCTTTCCGACTTGGAAAATAGGCTCCAGAGTGCTGGCTAAGCCCTTTAAGTATGCTCTTTGCTTACTTGTCATATGGATTCCTCCTTTTATTTATAATAATCGAACTCAAGACCATACATTCTAACAGTATCGCCTTCTTCAATTCCTGCTTTTTCTAGTTCATCTAGAATACCGTTATCTTTTAAGAAACGTTGAAAAAACGCAAATCCCTTTTCGGATTCCAGATTTGTATATCCGAGCATTTTATCAATTTTGGGTCCTTCTACTACATAAATCCCATCTTCATCAATTTCAATTGTATATGGTTCATCTGCTAAACGGATTTCTTCTTCAAAGAATTCCTTTTCAAAAATGATAGGTTCAGGATCCAAGCTTTCCAATAATTCATTGACATAAAAGAGTAATTCCTTTAAGCCTTTACCGCTTACCGCAGATATAGCAAATACTTTTATTCCCTTTGGTTCAAACTCATCTCTAAGTTTTTGAACCGGGTCTTCATCCTCTGAGTAAATAACGTCAATTTTATTTGCAGCAATCACCTGAGGCCTCATTGCAATTTGTTCATTATAATTGGATAATTCCTGATTGATTGTATAAATATCCTCAATCGGATCTCTTCCTTCTGTTGAAGCAGCATCCACCATATGAATAATGACTTTTGTACGCTCAATATGTCTTAAGAACTCATGTCCAAGCCCTATTCCTTGTGAAGCACCTTCTATTAAACCTGGAATATCCGCAATTACAAATCCTTTTCCTTCTGTTAAATCGACCACACCTAAATTGGGATTTAATGTAGTGAAATGATAGTTGGCAATCTTTGGCTTGGCATTTGTGACTCTAGACAAGAGTGTAGACTTTCCAACATTTGGAAAACCTACCAGACCTACATCTGCAATTACCTTTAGCTCTAACGTTACCTCTAGTTCCTTGGATGGTTGTCCAGGCTGCGCATATTTAGGAGCCTGCATTGTTGGAGTAGCAAAATTCATATTTCCAAGTCCACCTTTGCCACCCTTTAAAATAATTTCCCTATTATTTCCATTTGACATATCGGTAATAACTTTACCAGTTTTCTCATCCTTTATAACCGTTCCAGCCGGCACTTTTATAATGATATCCTGTCCATCTGCTCCGTGACACTTTTTCTTTCCGCCTTGTTGACCATCTACGGCACAGTATTTCCTTTTATGACGAAAATCAGTCAGTGTATTTAAACCTTCATCCACTTCAAAAATTACGTCTCCGCCTTTGCCGCCATTTCCGCCATCGGGTCCACCGTTTGGTACAAATAATTCCCGTCTAAAACTTACATGTCCATCTCCGCCCTTACCAGCACGAATATATATTTTTGCTCTATCTGCAAACATTTTTTCACCTTCTCTAAATTATCTTAATTGTTATATAATCAAGCATATTCTCTTTCGTATTTTTATTCATATTTGAGTTTTCGTATTTTTTTCAACTAATTATATCATATCAATTTAATATTTTTTTATTCTAATTGAAAAAAATACGAAACATCAAATTAATATAAAAACAAACTGACAGAGCGGACAAGTCCACATCAGCTCCCTTATCCCTCACTCACGAGGGACTTGACCGCTTTGCCGCGCCGAATGCTGTTACGCAGTGACATTTTCCACCTGCATTCGTGCGCATTGTGTTTTATTTCATAGGAATTAAACTTTTTACGTTACCACAACAAGGTCTTTCCTATGAAATAAAATAAAGCCATTCTTACTCTCACGATAAAAGCGAAACCTTAATCTGTGAGAATAAAAACGGCTTATGGTTCTTACTTGTACTCTTATTCGTTAATAGCTACAGGATGAATAGAAACTTGTTTCTTATCTCTGCCTTTTCTTTCAAATCTTACTACGCCATCAACTAAAGCGAATAATGTATCATCTCCACCACGACCTACATTTGTACCAGGATGAATCTTAGTACCACGCTGTCTGTAAAGAATATTTCCAGCTTTTACAAACTGTCCATCTGCTCTTTTAGCACCTAATCTCTTAGATTCTGAATCTCTACCATTCTTAGTAGAACCAACACCTTTTTTATGAGCGAAAAATTGAAGGTTCATTCTCATCATGACCTACACCTCCTTGAATTTAATTCTAATATATCCGTCGTTATAATCTCTTTCAATTCCTTGCAAACCAAGTTCCAAGGCTTTCATAAGTAACGTTGAATTCTCGCTGATATCATCTACAAACTTAAATTCAATCATTCCTTTTTCTTCATCTGTCTTTATCTTTAATCGATCCTCAGTAAATGCTTCTATTGAATTTATCGTATTAATCACTAAAGCCGAAACGGCAGAGCATATAATATCATAACCCATATCTGCATAGCCAGCATGCCCTAAAGACTTCAGACCAGCAAAACTGCCTTTTGAATTTTTATAAATTGTAATTTTAATCATAACAGACCTTTTCTTTGCATATCAACACATATGATTTCATTGCTTATATGAATATAATCACAGTGTCAGGGTGAAAACTTTTATTTCAGCCTAAGCATTAATTTTCTCAATTTTTACCTGAGTAAACGCTTGTCTATGACCGTTTTTCTTGTGATATCCTGATTTTCTCTTATACTTGTAAACAATCACTTTTTTTGCTTTGCCTTCTTTTACTACTGATGCAGTAACACTGGCATTTGCTACTGTAGGCTCGCCTACCTTTAAGCTTCCATCGTTTACAGCAAGAATCTGATCAAATGTAACAGTTTCTCCAGCTTCTACTCCAAGTTTTTCTACTCTAATGATATCGCCTTCAGCTACTTTGTACTGTTTACCACCTGTTGCTATAATTGCGTACATATGGCACCTCCTATTATCATTACTCGCCAGCTGCGGTGAGCTTACGCTGCTTAAACCTCGCTGTGCGGCATACTGGTATATGATAGCACATATCTTTTATATCGTCAATCATTTTGTATCTAATATTTATGCTTCAATAAGTTTTATAATCATATTAATTAATAAGTTTATAGAAGCTTTGTCCTACTTAACTTATTGTAAATAAATCTTCAACTTGGTTCACTTCAATATAATAATCACCAATATTGCCACCGCTTTTAGATAATATACCATGACAATCGCTGCCACCTGTCATAAATAAATGATATTTATCCGCATATTTCTTTATAAGTTCTCTGTGCTTGACATTATTAGAAGGATGAATCAATTCGACTCCGCTAAGTCCAGCTTTCACTAAATCCTCAATTAAATAAAAATTATTCTGCTGTCCCGGATGCGCAAGCACCGCAAAGCCTCCGCCTTTTACAATCGCTTCTACTATTTGTTCTGTCTTCGGATACTCAATTGTTTTATAAGCAATGCCACCCTTTTTAAATATTTTCTGATTAAATTCTCCGAACAACTCCCGTATCATACCCTTTTTCCAAAGGACATATAAAATATTTTGCGTGTATAAGCATGGCTCCTCAGTAGATTGAGTTACTTCCTCTACACTAATATCATAACCTGATTTTTGTAATATTTTGATTTGGTTTATTGTATTCTCATTTCTTTGTTCTATTACAGAATCACATAATTTTTTTATATAAGAGTAATCTTTTATTCGATATCCAAGAATATGGGCGGCATTTCCTGTTTCATAATCCATCCACTCACATTCAATACCTGAAATAATAGTAATTTTATATTCTTTAGAAAGCTGCATTTCCCTTGCTATATTAGGAATTGTATCATGATCTACAAAAGATAGAATATCAATTCCATTACGAAGAGCTGATTGAATTGTATCAACAGCAGAGTTAGAGCTGTCTGATCTTAATGTATGAGTATGCATATCTGCTTTTAACATATCTCACCTCTTTCGTATAGATATCCACTTCCATTACAATGAATACAAGGTTTTGCCACCTGCTCACGAAGCGACTTTCTTACCTTCTTTCTTGTGATTTCAACCAGATTTAATTTGCTCATTCCAATAACATGAGTGGTAACAGGATCTTTTTTTACAATCTCATCCAGTTCTTTAAGAAGTTGTTTTTTTGAAACTGAATTTTCCATATCAATAAAATCAACTACGATGATTCCTGAAATATTTCGAATCCGAAGTTGTCTTGCTATTTCCTTTGCGGCTTCCAGATTGATTTTTAGAAAAGTTTCCTGTAATTGCTTTTTTCCTGTAAACTTACCGGTGTTAATATCAATCACAGTAAAAGCCTCTGTTGGCTGAATCACAAGATAGGCTCCGGATTTTAACCAGACTCTTTCTTGCAGCGCATGCTTAATTTCTGATTCTAAGTTCTTAAGCTTATATAAAGGAAGCAAGTCATCCTGATACCGCATCAGATATTGATCAGGCTCCATTTTATTTTCTATTAAAAACGTCTTTACCTTATTATATATCTCATCATCGTCCGTTACAATTTGCTCCAGCTTTTCCTCATAAAATCCTCTTAATATCGTAATATAACTCTCTTCTGAATGATACAATACACTGTAGCAGGTACGGTGTTTTGCATTTTGTAAAAGCTCTTGAAGCTTCCTACTCAGTGCTTCAATCTCCTCAAAAATTTGCTCATCCGTTGCATTTTTTGCATTTGTTCTTGCAATAATTCCTACCTCTTTCGTTTTATCATTAGAAAGCAACTCTTTCAGTCTATGTCTTTGTTTAGCATCCAGCTTGTTTGAAATTCCGACCTTTTTATTCCCCGAAGAGACTACGACATACTTTCCTGTCAATGTAATATTTGAGGTTAAAACCGGTTGTTTCGTTTTTATATTTTCCTTTGAAACTTGTACTACCAGTTCATCTCCGATATTAATCTTATTATTTTTTTTGGGCTTTACAAAAACAGGATTTTTATTATCTTCAAGAGAATAATAACATTCAAGCCCCTTTTCTATTTCTATGAAAGCCGCCTGAATATTTTGAACTATGTTTTTTACCTTACCAATATAAATATTATTTAAAATAGATTGTTTATTTGTGTTATCGCAATCCAACTGAACCAACTTATCCTGATCGAATTGTGCAGTAATGATAAAGTGATCCAAGGAAGGTATTTTAGTTATAATCATCCTACTCATATAGCTCTTCACCCAAATTCTCCAGCGCAAGGAATTCTTTTTTACTCTCATCTCCAATATTGACATATAGCTCCTTACGATGTATTAAGAGTGCAAATTCCCTTGGTTCAAAGTCAATAAATTCACAAAAAGCCTGCATAACAAGCTCCGGTTTTAAATTATTGGCACTACCGGAGGCAATTTGCATAGAAACTTTTCCATTACTTACATTAAGCGAATAAATCATTGGCTTAATATCTACTTCCTTCTCACTTTTTTTCGTCTTTTTTGTTACAGTAATTTCTTCTTGTGTAAAGAAATCTTTTAATCTTTCTTCCCACAATTTAGGTTCATAACCCTCTCTGAATTTGATTTCATAATCGGCCGCTTCTACGATTGACATTGCATTCTTACTGTCCTTTGGAAGTTGCCGAAAGGATAAAATCTCAATTCCCTCTACCATAACCTCATTTAACTTGTGCATTGCTTCTTTTGAAGATATCCTGTTTTTTATTTCAATATCAATATATTCTCCATCACTTGTTATTCCAACTCCCAACGGTGAAGCGAAAGACATAATCTGGTGCGGACTGTAGCCTTCTGAATATGCAATGTCAATATCGGCACGACGCATCGCTTTTTGAAAATATCTCATAATATCCAAGTGTCCGATAAATTTCATAGAATCCTCTTTTTTAAATTTAATTCTTATCTTCAAAGCATACACCTCCATTAAAAATCATAGCTCCGCAACCTGAACATGCCATTTTACAATTCAAGGTAATTAATCCATTCTTCGCATTTTCCCATTCTCGTTTCAAAAACTCCTTTGTGACACCTGTATCGATAAAATCCCATGGAAAAATCTCATCCAAAGCTCTTTCTCTTGTCGTATAAAAATTAATATCAACTCCTGTATTTTCAAATGCAGCCAGCCATTTTGAATAATCAAAAGTTTCCGACCATGCATCATAAATACAACCATTTCGATATGCCTGCAAAATAACCTTTGAAACTCTTCTGTCACCTCTGGCTAAGACGCCCTCTAAAACTGTCAGATCAGCCTCATGCCAATTATATTTTATACTCTTTTGATTAAGCTGAGACTTAATTGCCTGTTTTACAATTCTTGCCTTTTCAATAAATTCTTCCTTGGTACTCATTGTAGCCCATTGAAACGGAGTAAATGGCTTAGGAACAAAAAATGAGGTACTCGCAACAATTTGTACTTTTCCGTTTCTTTGATCCTTTGGAATCTCATAATATCTTCGTGCAATTTTATCAGACAGCTCTGCAATTCCCACCATATCCTCAAGCGTTTCTGTTGGCAAACCCAACATAAAATACAGCTTAACCCGATTCCAGCCACTCTCAAAAGCCTTTCCGGCACCTTCTATAATTACCTCTTCCGTCAGTCCTTTATTAATGACATCCCTAAGTCTTTGTGTCCCAGCCTCCGGTGCAAAAGTTAAACTGCTTTTTCTAACATCCTGTACCTTACTCATAACATCCAAAGAAAATTCGTCAATACGCAGCGATGGGAGCGAAATATTCACACCCTGCTCCTTAAATTCCTCAATCAAAAAATTCACTAATCCCTGTAACTGAGAATAATCACTTGAACTTAAAGAACTAAGCGATATTTCTTCATATCCTGTATTATGAAGCATCTCATAAGCATACTCTTTTAGCATATCCAGACTTCTCTCTCTTACAGGCCTGTATATCATACCTGCCTGACAGAATCGGCAGCCTCTTATACAGCCTCTTTGTATTTCAAGAACAACTCTGTCCTGAGTAGCCTTGATAAAAGGCACGACTGGCTTTTTGGGGTAAAAAGTTTCACTCACATCCATTACAATTTCTTTTCTGATTGTTTTGGGGGCTTCTGCCACATTTGGCGTAAATTCTTTAACCGTACCGTCTTCCTTATATTTGACATCATAAAATGACGGCACATAAATTCCTGGAATCTGTGCCGCTTTCTTAAGAAAATCTAATTTATTCCCACCATTTTTCTTATTTTCACGATATGCTTCTAATAGCGGGAAATAGGAAGTCTCTCCTTCTCCAATATAAAACAAATCAAAAAAGTCTGCCAATGGCTCAGGGTTATAGGTACAAGGTCCTCCACCAATTACAATTGGAAATTCTTCACCTCTTTCGCTTGCAAGCAAAGGAATCTGACTTAATTCTAAAACCTGTAATATATTGGTATAGCACATTTCGTATTGAATCGTAATTCCAAGAAAGTCAAAAGCTTTAATCGGATCCTGAGATTCAAGTGCAAAAAGTGGAATATTTCTTTCTCTCATAATTTTATCTAAATCTGTCCACGGCGAATATACCCTTTCGCAGTACACATCTTCCATTTGATTGAACATGTCATATAAAATCTGAATTCCCAAATGAGACATTCCAATTTCATATACATCTGGGAAGCACATAGCAAAACGAATATTAACCTGAGTCAAATCCTTAATAACACTATTAACCTCATTTCCAATATATCTTGCCGGTTTATCTATACTTAAAAGTATTTCATCTGTTAGCGCTGTTTTTCTCATATATTACCTTTCTTTTCTTTATTTATGTTGTAAAATCAGCTAAGAATATTTTATTTTCTTTATATATGCTCTTATTTTTATACATATTTTTATCCGCCTTATCAATTAAATCCTTTAACGACTGATACTTACCAGCTTCAAACACTGCATAACCATAGGCTATTGAATACTCTAGCTTAGATGTCTCATTTTCCTTTACAACCATATTGTTGAGTTCCTTCATTGCCCTTAAATAATCATCAAAACTACGATCATTTATGATAACTGCAAACTCATCTCCACCTATTCTATAACATTTTCCTACTTTTTCAAAGGCTTTTTTAATTATTTTTCCGGTGGTTATAATATAATGATCCCCTACACCATGTCCATGAAAGTCATTCATTACCTTTAAATCATTTAAATCAAAAATAACAAATATCAAATTTAGTTTCTGGGGCGCAAGTTTCAAAAGCTTTTCACAGTCTCTAATATCTTCAATATATGCAGTTCGATTATATAAGTCCGTCATTACATCCTTATAAGCTAATTTTGCCATCAATTTTGTTTCTGTATATTCCTTTGACTTTTTAATTATTTCCTGAACATAACCAATCAGTATATAGGACATAAAAATCAATATACTAATGCGAGTAAATTTAGCTTCATCCTTAGCCGTCATATTATAATAACGATACAAGTCGACAAGTATTGTTATCATAACAATAAACATTATCCTTATTGTTGTGCAAGTGATAGACTTACATAAATCTTTATAATTCTGGTTTAGTAAATAGAATATATAAAAAAATTCTGACACAATTAAAATATGAATGATCAAAAAAATGTCTCTCATGTCTATGATTTTAAGTAGTTGCAATAAAATACAACAAACGAAATTAATGCAGAAACAAGCACTTAATAAGATTAAACCTTTATCTTCATAAAACTGAAATAATTCTCGTATGTACATTGTCATTGCGATAGGCATAATTAAAAATGCTACATATTGCATAAACATAAATGTTAAGTTATTTTCAAAAATAAGCTGTAAAACACAAGACTGAAGAATTGACCACACAGAAAATAAAAGAGTAAACATACCAATATAGAGAGTCTGTTTTATTTTGTTTTTTTTCGTAAATATGATAGCAAATATGATAAAAAATACGCCTAAAACAAAAAGAAGCAAGCTCATCATTAAGGTTGGTAAATTTTCAGCAATTGCTAATTTTGTTAAGTCCTGAGTAGAACCAATATAAAAATCAAATATCTTTTTGCTTCCAACGTCTGTTATTGATTTATATTGAAGCTCAATTTTTTTACCGGAAAAAGAGTTGTCCAAATCTACGATATGATAAGAAGAGCCTGGCGTATTTGTGAAGCATACTTTATCATTATCTCCATATTCATAGATTACTTGTTCATTTACAATTACCTTAACGCATTGATGATAAGTTCGAAATAAGATGGAATCGTGATTCAGATTTTGCGGTAAAACATTATAAACAGAAAATAGTTTATTTGATACAACTAATTTTTCATTACAATTCAGCTTTTGCTTTTGTTGATTAAGTAAAGCATACCAGCCATCATATTTCCTCACTTCTGAGGAAATGGATGGATTTTGCAATCGATATGTAATATGAACAATTAAAATAAAAATTATGCCTGAAGCAATGCAGACCCAAAATAAAGATTTCAATAAATCTTTTTTTCCACTCATTTCATCACCCAACCGTTTCTGTGGTGCATTGGTATTATCGTAACGTTACCGTTACTCCCTTATAGCTGACTCACACTACTCAGACTTTACAGCATTTGTTAATTGAACGTTCACTTGTTCTAATATTTCCTTATAATCAATATTATACGCTATCATTTTATCAATAGCTTTCGAATCATATCCCATACATTGCAGATTTTCTATGGCTAACAAAACATATATGCCAAACATTACAGATGCAATTAACATACGATATTTAAATTTATTTTTGCTTTTGCTTTTCGTTGCAACAGTGTCAGTTGAAAAAGAATTTCCTATTATACCATGTATGTTACTCATTGTTCTTTCATTATTGGCTGATATTTCTCTTATATTCTGAATCATTTCAACTCTTTGTTCCAAAGATGAATTACGCATCTTAATTCCTCCAACAAAAAAAGTGATAGCATATAATCTTATTGATATTATATGCCGCCACTTCATCGTTTATGACCATTTGAATCATGATATTTTATGCTATAGAAGCTCCCCATGATTATCTATTTGACAATTCTTTCGTTATATCCTCCCATGTAACACCCTTCTCAACCATTAATACCATAGCATGATATAAAAAATCAGACATTTCATATTTTATTTCTTCTGGGTCTGGGTTTTTAGCTGCAATAACAATTTCAGTTGCTTCCTCTCCCAGCTTTTTAAGGATTTTATCGATCCCTTTCTCGAATAAATAATTCGTATAAGAGCCTTCTTTTGGATTTCTTCTTCTATCCTCAATTACACCATATACCTTTTCAAAAACCTTTAAAGGATTCGTTTCTTTATATTCCCTTTCAACAACCTTTTGGAAAAAGCAGCTTCGTTTCCCTGTGTGACAAGCCACCCCAATCTGTGACACCTTGGCAAGCATCGTGTCATTATCACAATCCATTATTAAAGATTTTACATATTGGAAATGCCCTGAAGTCAGCCCTTTTGTCCATAATTCATTTCTGCTTCGGCTCCAATAGGTCATTTTACCAGTCTCAATTGTTTTAAGAAACGCCTCTTCATTCATATAAGCCAGCATTAACACCTCATTTGTCTTATAATCCTGCACAACAACTGGAATCATTCCATCCGAATTTAATTTAAATTCTGACCATTTCATTTCACTTTCAAATAAATCCACATTAATATCAGCAGCTTTACATGCGGCTTTCACACGAAGCAAATCGGTTTCTGTGCTATTTATTAACTCACCGCTAACCCCTTCTACGATATCCAAATATAGTGTTTTTATCAAATAACCTAAATCAATTGTATCAAGCAAGGCAAATATCTTGACCGGAATAATTGCCTGATTTTTCTCTAATTCAATTTCCTTTATAGCCACAAGCAAGGACACAAATTCTTCTATTTGAGCTTTATTTTTGTAAATTTGCTGGGCAGAATCCACACATACTGCAAGCTTTTCTTTTCCAAAACGCTTTGATACTTCCTCCGTTAGTGCAATGTTTTCCTCCTTTGCATAGTTAAGCATTGCTTTTGAAGCTCCTGCATAAAGAAGCTTTTTCACATCCTCTGCACGTTTAATATTCCCCCCTGCAATCATTGGTATTTCAATTACTCTTGCAATTTCTTTGATGATTCCGATGGACTGTTCATGCTCAAAATCAGATACCGATAAGTCAAAAATTATAATTTCATCTGCACCGTTATCACTATAATATTTTGCCAGGCGAATGGGATTATCACTCACTATTTCATTACTATGTAAACTCTTTACCGCTTTTTTATCCTTTAAATAAATACAGCTTACTATTTTCTTAAACATACGCAATCTCCTTAATTATAGAGTTCCCTTTGTTGATAACACATCTCTGATTCTGGCATCTATTATAGTAGCTTCGTCCAATGCCTTTGCAAATGACTTAAACATTGCTTCTATAATATGATGATTGTTGGTTCCTGACATTACTTTAAGATGAAGATTCATTCCCGCAGAATAAGAGATTGCATAAAAAAAATCTCTTACCATTTCAGTATCCATGTATCCAACACGATCCGTTGTAAATTCATGCTCAAAAGCTAAATAGGGTCTACCTGATAAATCGATTGAGCAAAGTACCAAAGCATCATCCATAGGCAAAATACAGCTTCCATAGCGCTTAATTCCTTTTTTGTCACCTATCGAATCCTTAATTGCATTACCAAGAACAATTCCTGTGTCCTCTATCGTATGATGGCAATCCACTACCAAATCGCCCGTTACTAGAACAGAAAGATCAAATAAACCATGTCTTGCAAAGCCATCTAGCATATGGTCAAAGAAACCGATACCTGTTTCTATATTTGAAACTCCTGCTCCATCAATATTTAATTCTAAGTCAACTTCAGTTTCCTTTGTTTTTCTATTTATAGTGGCTTTACGTTCCTCCATTTTGTAATCCTCCTACTCAAATCTAACTTTTATCGAATTGGCATGTGCTGTAAGCTGTTCTGCTTCTGCAAATTGAATAATATCTTTATGAATCGGCTCTAAAGCTTCTCTTGAATAGGATATAATACTTGATTTTTTTATAAAATCATCTACCCCAAGCGGTGAAAAGAATTTAGCAGTTCCATTGGTCGGTAATACATGATTTGGTCCGGCAAAATAATCACCCAAAGGCTCTGAGCTATATTCACCAATAAAGATAGCACCTGCATTTTTAATTTTGGTCATCACAGTAAATGGATCCTTTGTAACGATTTCCAAATGCTCAGATGCAATCTCATTGGCTACTGAAATTGCTTCCTCTAATTCCTTTACCAATAAAATATATCCATAATTTTCTAAAGATTTTTCTAATATTTCTTTTCTAGATAAATTAGATACAAACTGCTCTACTTCCCTTGATACTTTCTCTGCTAATTCTTCACTCGTAGTAACCAATATAGCCGAAGCTAATTCATCATGCTCCGCCTGTGATAAAAGATCGGCTGCAACAAATCTTGGATTCGCCGTCTCATCTGCTATAACAAGAATTTCACTAGGTCCTGCAATGGAATCAATATTCACATACCCATAAACCGACTTTTTAGCCAGAGCAACATAAATATTGCCGGGTCCCACAATCTTATCCACCTTTGGAATGCTTTCTGTACCAAAAGCTAAAGCTGCAATGGCTTGTGCTCCTCCAACCTTGTATATTTCATCTGCTCCGGCTTCCTTTGCCGCCACTAACGTGTTCGGATTCACCTTACCATCCTTGTCTGGAGGAGTTGTCATAACAATCTTTGACACCCCCGCTACTTTTGCAGGTATAATATTCATAAGCACCGAAGATGGATATACGGCTTTGCCTCCCGGTACATAAACACCCACTTTTTCAAGCGGAGTTACTTTCTGCCCCAGTATGGTTCCATTTGGCGTACTGTCAAACCAACTGTATTGACGCTGCTTTTCATGATAACTTTTAATATTCAACAGTGCCTTACGCATCACATCGATCAGACTTTGATCTACTAAACGATAAGCCTCTTCTATTTCTACATTTGTAACCTTTATATTCTCTTCACTAATTTCTGCTTTGTCAAATTGCTTTGTATACTCAAAAACAGCCTGATTTCCTTTGTTTTTTACTGTATTTATTATTTCATTCACCGATGCTGTATAAGAGTCGTAATTATTGGGACTTCTTTTTAATAAATCATCCAAAAGATTCTTCTTTGTCTTTTCATCCATTCTTATTATTCTCATCTTATTCCTCCAAATAAAAACATTACAAAATTGAGCGTAAGTTAGTTATCAGCTTTGTAATTCTCTCATTTTCCATTTTCATACTCACTTGATTGACTACCATTCTTGCAGATAGGGGACATATTTCTTCCAAGACATCCAACCCATTTTCCCTTAGCGTAACCCCAGTCTCAACAATATCTACTATGACTTCCGACAAACCAACAATGGGAGCCAGTTCAATGGAACCATTTAATTTAATAATTTCTACTGTTTGGTGCTTTTTATTATAGAAGTAATCCTTGGCTATATTTGGATATTTCGTCGCAACCCGTATTAATTCATGATGCTGCAATAATTCCCTTGCAGTCTTTGGCCCTGCTACACACATTTTACATTTTCCAAAGCCTAAATCCAATACCTCAAAGAGACGTCTACCCTCTTCTAATATTGTATCTTTACCAACGATTCCAATATCTGCTGCCCCATATTCTACATACGTAGGTACATCAGGCGCCTTTGCAAGGAAAAATCGAAGCTTTAACTCCTCATTGACAAAAATAAGCTTTCTGGAATCCTTATCTTTCATTTCCTCACATGTAATACCAATTTTTTCAAACATACCTAATGTTGTTTTAGCTAAACGCCCTTTTGCAAGGGCAAATGTTATATATCTCATATGCTCTCCTTATATTTTAGTTACCCTTGCAAATCAGTCCTTAATATCTTCCGACTATCACCTGTTTCTATATCTATCTGGATTATTTCATCATCTTTGTCAAGAAAAAGAATTACTGAGTTTTGATTTCTTTTACCATATTCTACACAGTCTTTTAACGTTTTATCAGAAGGCATTGAGACTAACTCCACATTCTTATTTTTGTTTCTTAAATAAATTGCTAACTCAATCGCCCGCTTTTGCTGCTCACTCTTATACAATATCATGGTATGATTATTATTGTATGCAATACTAATATTTTGTCTCATTAATGCAGACATTAACGCATCAACAATAATAACGAATCCGATTGCCGGAGCCTCTTTTCCAAACCAGCCTAACAGATTATTATATCTTCCTCCATTAACAATAGCTTCACCTGTTCCAAAGGTATAAGCCTTAAATATAATACCTGTATAATACTTATATTTACTTAGCATGCCTAAATCAAAGGAAATGTATTGTTCCAGTTCATATATTTTTAGAACTTCATAAAGCCTTTCCAATCTCTCAATTGCTTGAACTGCGCATAAATTATCTGTTAAAGCTTTCGCTTCTTCTAAAATTTCTATAGATCCAAACATCTGCGGCAATTTTAAAAATACCTCTTTCAATTCCTCTTTTACTGAAAGATTTGATACTAATTCTTCAACACCAAAATAGTTTTTAATTGATATTAGCTCCCTCAATTCAACTTCTATTTCCTCATCAATACCAGCTTCCTCCAAAATTCCCTTAAAAAAATCAATTTGTCCAATTTCTACCTGAAACTTTGTAAGCCCTGATTTTAATAAAGCTTGAATAACAAGGGTTATCATCTCGGCATCAGCATCCACCGTATCATCACCAATTAATTCTGCTCCCATCTGCGTCGATTCCTTAAGCTTTCCTTGATATTCTGAGCTGTTTATAAATGCATTTCCCTCATAGCACAAACGAAGGGGCATATCTTCTTGCATATAATATTTAGCCACACATCTTGCAATCGAAGGTGTAAAATCAGGTCTTAAAGCTAATGTATTTCCCTCCCTGTCAAAAAATTTGTATAATTCTTTTGATGAAATTGTGCCAATCTCACGACTAAATATGTCAAAATATTCAAAGGTTGGTGTCTGTATATCTTTAAAACCATATAGTTTAAACTTATTATGCAAAATTTCCTGCAAAGCTAATTTTTTTTCACATTCAGAATTATATATATCTCGTACACCCTCTGGAGTATGTAATAACTTTCTATTCATAAGCTACATCCTTTCTGCCATTTAGTATATAAGTCCTAATTGTTGGTGCTTTATCACTTTAGTGTGCTACCATGCTACCTTGTTATCAATTTGAAATATTATAATTCATTGTATCGTTATTGTCAATCCCTCAAGTCCAAATCTATTTGCAAAACCTCCAGAAAAGGAACGAATACTCCATTCCCAGATATAAATAAAAATTTTTTATCAAGCTCATCATATCGAAAACTTTTTCTTCCTCCACTTAGCATTCTATCCCAAAATTCTCTTAACTTTTGATAGGTCAAATAATAAAATTCATTTTTAGATGCATAATAAATTAATATAAAAGAAATTCCACCTTGTTTTTCAAATTCTTCCATAAACTGTACCTGATGTTTATGGATATTTTGCAGCGAAAACGTATCCTTTATACACTCTTTCGCATCGAAACAAATTGGAATTCCTTGTACGGCTCCGATGTAATCCACCGTACTCTTTTGTTCAAAATAGGCAAGAGTAATGTGTCTGTTTTCTTTATCAATCTTAATCGGAGTAATGGGAGTTGGTATCTTTTGTATCAGACATAATCCCGACTCTCTATATTTTTCTATTGTTCTGTTGATTAATTCTTCAAGGGTAGAGCCCCTAAGTCCTCTTGAGTTCCAAGACGGCATATCATCACCCTTTCCATTTTACTTTAGACTATTTATTCTTTCTCTTAAAGTCAATATGTTCTTTTACATTTTCAAGAGCTTCATAAAACTTTTTAGAAGTTGCTCCCGGATTACGCTTTAAAATCCATATACTTGTTGATGTGAATTTTTCAATCAATGATTGGTATTTTGTCAATTCTTCATCCAGTTTAGCCTTAATATTCTCAGTATCAACTGCACTTTGCAAATTACCTTTAAGCGATTGCAGCAAAAAATCCTTTTTCGCCTGCCAATCCTCTACCAGCTCTTCCTTTTTATCAACAAACTGTTCCGTAATTTGTACTTTTTTAAGCTCTAGCTGATGTTGTAGCGCAGCAATTTCCCCTCTGGCTTTGGTAAGCGCAACTAAAACAATTCTTAGATTCCATGCTTCCTTTGCAGACGTTACTACATCCGTAATAAAGATTGTGGTCACCACCAAAGCAATTACAACTAACACTGTGTAATCTAATGATAGAACGAAACGTTCAATCGGAAGATGAATCACCTCTGCCATCAAAACAGACAGCGCCCCCCAGCATATCGAACTGCTTAAGCAAATATAGCCTTTGATATGAAAGTGTTGATTACTGTAATCCCAGTATTTCACCTTAAAAACAGATTCCATTAAGGCTCCAACAACGTATTCCAGTAAGGTCGCACCAATCATTCCCATGACAAATTCTAAGACCAGATTACCCTGTACTGGAGTAGTTGCCACAAGCATCATAATAGCACCTTCTCCATAGATTGGTATCATTGGTCCTTTCATAAATCCTCGATTAACGAATCTTTTGGATTTTATAGAAACATAAGTAGATTCAAAAACCCACCCTAAAAAGCAATAGATATAAAAAAATAATATCCATTCAAAAATATGATAAGATAACATACAATTCCTCCTATAGTATTTTCTCTTTTTGTATCTTTTCAAAAATTATCGGAAGTTCTGCAACAATCACCATTTCTGACATATCTTCAAATGGAGGGGGTAGTTTGGGAAATTCTAAACGGTAGGAATGCAATAATTGAGCTTCGACATTATATTTTTCCTTATAAAACTTATTGATGGCTTGATTACCATACTTATAATCACCTATAATACTATGCCCAATGGATGCTAGATGTGCACGAATTTGATGGGATCGGCCTGTCAACAGCTTTACCTCCAGCAAGGTAATATCCTCACCATGTGCAATCGGAGCATATTCTGTTTTGATATAAGAGGCTCCGCCTTTTTCACTGTTTAAAATTGATACCTTATTTGTTCTTTCATTCTTATATAACCAGCCATCTATTAGTTGCCTATCGGTTACGTTTCCATTTACAATGCACCGATAATATTTATTCATATCTCTGTCTCTTAATAGTCTGGACATTTCCTGTAAGCCGGCAAGCGTTTTCCCCGCTATTACAATGCCACTCGTATTTCTGTCCAACCGATTACAGATAGAAGGCTTAAATGTCTTAAGCTCTTCTTTTGTAATTTTCTTACTTTCAATCAGATACGATAGAAGATATTCATTCAAAGAAATATCAAAAGCTTTTGCTTTTTGTGACAGCATACCTGCAGGCTTATTCATAATTATAACATGTTCATTTTCAAATATAATATTAAGCATAATCGCTTCTACCTGTTTTATATGCTGCTCAGAGAATTTCTCTATCGTTTCATCTGCTAAAAAAAGCTTTACTTCATCCCCAAGACAAAGTTTCTCACTGCCATCTGCTTTCTTTCCATTTAATGTAATATTTTTTTTTCTAAGCATTTTATATAAGAAGTTCTTAGGTGCTTTATTTAAGTATTTGGCCAAAAGCTTATCAAGTCTTTGTCCTTCTTCATTCCTATTTATTTTTATACTTTGCATATAAACCTCACTAGATGGAAATTGCCAATAAAGTTTCCACCACCTTATCCTCTTTATTCTTATCTCTATCTTTAGCTGTATCACTCTTATCTTCTCTATTTAAGTTACTGTTTATCTCATCTATTCTAGCTAAATAAGTATCCACATCTTCAAATATTTTAACAGATGTACTACACCCATTGTTTACTAATATGTTTTTTATATATTTGGATGCATGATCATGATTTAACCCTTTATCCGTTGAATAAGCACACAGAGTATTTCCTTTGATAGCAATCGAATCTATCTGCATTATTTTTTCATAAGAGGTAATGACCAAATCATATAGAATTATCATCCCATCCTCTTTTTCTTTAATCTTATTGTAATGCTCTTTCGGCATTGGTTTATGAGGCCATGCCACAATAAATTCTACAATTGTTTTACCAACCGGCAGAGCACATAATACTGATGCAAAGGTAAACCAGTTCAACCTTGTTTTGGTTATCACTAACCCCAAAACAAATATCACAAGTATGATTCCTAAACCACTAAACGATTTCATCATAGAAATCCTCTTATTGCTCTCGATATGCCCATAACTGCCTTTTTTTATCCTCATTACTTTACTCCGTTCTTATAAAAATCTAGTTAGTAGCCTTAAAAGTTGGATCGATATTCCATAAATAGAAATGTTTTTTTTGCGTTTAGAATCTCTCAACGCCTTTTGTACTACCCTGTCAGCCTTTGCCAAAAAAAGCCTCTTATAAGACGGCATAATTCCCCCTGCATCGGAAATTCTAAAAAATTCCGTATCGACTGGTCCGGGACATACGGCAGTAACATAAATTTTCCTGCATCTTAGTTCCTTATTTAATGCTCTGGAAAAGCTAAGAACATACGCCTTACTTGCAGAATAGATGGCAAAATCAGGCTGGGGCAAAAATGCAGCCGCAGAAGCAATTTGAATAATTCTGCTATTTTTATGCATATAAGGAATGCAAATATAAGTTAATGCAGTCAGACTCTTACAGTTGATATCAAGCATCCCCAGTTCTTCCTCATAAGTTCCGTCAATAAAACTTTTACGTATACCATAACCAGCGCAATTTACTAAAAGCTTAATATTTGGCTTATCATTTGATAAAAGCCATTTAAGCTTCTCTATATTATCCTGCAAAATTAAATCCAATGCAACTACTTTTATCCTTTTATTTAAGATCTTTTTTAAATTCTCCAGCTTCTCTTTTCTTCTGGCAATTACCCATATTTCATCAATCTTTGAATATTTTGATATTTGCTTTACAAATTCTTCACCAAGACCTGATGAAGCGCCTGTTACTATAGCTATTCTCATTCATCTCTCCCTATACTATTTTGTCTTTTTCTTATGCACATTTCGTATGGTTTTCTTTTTCACGAGCTTTTTGTCCTTTGAATTAGCGTTTGGATTTTGGTAAGCTTTATCACCCTTTCTTGGTCTGATCAGACATTTTTTGTCAAACCCAATTAAATCCATCCGGTGAGCTACACTCAAGGCTTCCACCACCAAATCATAATTCTTAGGATTTCTATATTGAATCAAAGCCCTTTGCATCGCTTTTTCGTGAGGATTAGTTGGAACATAAACCTCCTCCATCGTTCTTGGATCTAAGCCAGTATAATACATACAGGTTGATATGGTAGAAGGGGTAGGATAAAAATCCTGTACCTGTTCTGGCATATAGCCTAAATCTCGTAAATACTCCGCAAGCCTAATTGCTTCTTTCATCGTTGACCCAGGATGTGAGGACATTAAATAAGGAACAACAAATTGCTTTTTACCTAGCTCCATATTCATTTGCTTAAATTTATCTAAAAACTTTTCATAAACACTATTTTCAGGTTTTCCCATCCTACTAAGTACAGCATCTGCAATATGCTCCGGTGCGACCTTTAACTGCCCACTAACATGATGTTCACAAAGCTCATGAAAGAACTCTTCATCTTTGTCATGGATTAAATAGTCAAATCGAATTCCGGAACGTATGAATACCTTTTTAACATTGGGCAGCTCTCTTAATTTACGAAGTAGCGCTAAATAATCCTTATGATCAATCTTTAAATTGTTACAAGGTTTCGGAAACAGACATTGTTTATTTGTACATACTCCCTTAGTCTGCTGTTTATCACATGCCATATGCCTAAAGTTAGCAGTAGGTCCTCCCACATCATGGATATAGCCTTTAAAATCCTTGTCCCATATCATTTGATTGGCTTCTGCAAGTATTGATTCATGACTCCTTACCTGTATCATTCTTCCCTGATGAAAAGTAAGTGCACAAAAGCTGCAGCCTCCAAAGCAGCCTCGATTACTTACAACGCTAAATTTAACCTCTTCTATTGCCGGAACTCCTCCAAATTTTTCATAAGATGGATGATAGGTACGCATATAAGGCAAGGAGTAAACTCTGTCCATATCCTGTGATGATAAGGGTTTTGATGCCGGATTTTGAATGATATATAAATTATCGTTATATTTTTCTACTAATCTCTTACCTGAAAAAGGGTCTGTATTTGTATATTGAATATAAAAGCTTCTTGCATAATTTGCTTTATCCTTTAATAACGCCTGATAATCCGGCAATTCAATCGCATCATAAACACTATCCTTACTCTTTGCTTTGTAAACACTACCTTCAATAAAAGTAATGTCCTTAATATCTATTCCGCTATTAAGTGCATCGGCAGTCTCGACTATAGAACGTTCACCCATACCGTATAAAAGCAAATCTGCTCCTGAATCCAAAAGTAAAGAACGCTTCAAGCTATTTGACCAATAATCATAATGTGCTAAACGTCGTAAACTTGCTTCAATTCCTCCAACAATAATTGGTTTGTTCTTATAAATTTGCCTAATCAAATTACAATATACTAACGTTGCGTGATCTGGCCTTTTTCCCATAATTCCACCTGGTGTAAAAGCATCATTCGTACGCCTTTTCTTGGATACATAATAATGATTTACCATAGAATCCATATTTCCTGCCATAACCAAAAAACCAAGTCTTGGTTCCCCCAAAACATTGATACTGTTCTTATCTTTCCAATCTGGTTGTGCAATGATCCCGATCTTATATCCATTTGCTTCTAAAACACGGCTGATAATAGCATGACCAAAGGATGGATGATCTACATATGCATCTCCAATCACATATACAAAATCTAGCTGGTCTATCTTCATTCTGTTCATATCATCCTTACTGATAGGCAAAAATCCTTTACTCATTTATTAATACCTCATAGGTTCCTTCTAATACTTCATAAAATGTATTTATGTAATAATCAGCCAATTCACGCTTTTTTGAATCCTGATTTTTAGAAAAGTCATCGTATATCGTACAAACTTTCATGTTCGCATTCTTGCCGGCTAAAATCCCCATAGGAATATCTTCAAATACAAGACATTCTGTTGGTTTTACATTCAATCTTTCTGCCGTCTTTAAGTAGATATCCGGGGAAGGCTTACCTGCATTTACTTCACAGGCAGTCAAAACTGTATCAAAAAAATGACTAATCCCTTTGGCATTCAATACACCCTTTACTAATTCAATCGAATTACTTGTAGAGATACCTGTTTTAATATTGTTTTCTTTTAGATACTGTAAAAAACTTACAACCCCATCCTTTAATTGAACGGTTGTTGTATATTCTTCATAGGCCATTTTATTCCAGATACTCTTAATCTCTTCTATTGATTCTTTAAAATGAAAACGCTCTTTAAAATAAAAAGCTGTTTCCGTAAAGCTCATACCTTCGATACTGCTTTGCAAATCGTTTGGAAGCTCCAAGCCATAGTCAGCCAGAAACTCTATATCTATTGATTTCCAAACTGACATGGAATCAATTAAAGTACCATCCAAATCAAACAGTACTGCTTTTATATTGTTTAGCATTGTATTCTCCTTAATAAATCAATTTCGTCCTTTGTTAAGCATCTATACTCACCAGGCATTAGCTTTTCATCAAGCTTAAGCCCTCCCATTTCAATTCTTTTTAAAAACAAAACCTTTTTACCTACCGCTTCAAACATTCTTTTTACCTGATGAAAGCGTCCTTCTTGTATGGTAAGTTCTATTTCTGAAAGTGTATCGCTCTTTAATATTGTAAGCTTTGCCGGCAGGGTTGGCTTATCATCTCCGATATCAAGCCCCTTTTCAAACATTTCTTGATCTTGATTGGAAATCAGACCACTTATCTTTGCGTAGTATGTCTTATTCACATGCTTTCTTGGAGAAAGCATATTGTGAGAAAGCTCTCCGTCATTCGTAATAATCAACAGACCTTCGGTATCCTTATCAAGTCTCCCTACCGGGAATAAATCATCTCGTTTACGTTCCCTAATAAGTCCAACTACCGTTTCAAATACATTATCCTTAGTTGCCGAAACCACATTTTGAGGCTTGTTTAACATAAAATATTCAAATTGTGTGTACTCTACAACGCTCCCATTATATTGTACCACATCATTTTCTATATTGATTTTAAGCTCAGGCTGGCATACCTTTTCCTGATTAATCGAAACTAGTCCTTTTCTAATATATGTCTTGACCTGACTTCTGCTGCCAATTCCTGCTTCTGATAAAAATTTATCTAATCTCATAATTACTCCATATTAATAATAAAAATCTTTAGTAATTGCCTGTGCCCGATATCCTTCGGATATGATATCAAGTTGCTTGTTAAAGCGTTTCAACTGATCGACATCTTCCGTTCTGTATATTTTATAAAATTCATCCTGTATTTTACTTACTTCTCTCTTATTTGCCACTTTATACAAATTCTGTATATTATTTAAAATATCAGCTACAACATTTGCCTTAATCTGAAAGGAGTTTTGTGCATCCATAATTTCGCTTCTAACCGAAGACATTTCATTATCCAACAAAAGTACTGCACTGGCAGCACTGCTTAATCGCTGCTTAATATGTTCTGGCATATTTTTCTTGTACTTATATTGTAACGAATGCTCAATGGTTGCCCAAAAATCCATTGCCAACGTACGAATTTGTATTTCTACCTGTATCTTTTTTGGACCTCTGATTGTCTGAACATTGTAAAAAATGATAATATGATAGCTTCGGTACCCGCTTTCCTTAATATTATTCAGATAGTCTTTCACTACCTTGACTTCCATATCACCTCTATTATTAATTAATTCTACTACCTTAAATATATCCTCTACAAATTGACATATTATTCTTATTCCTGCTATGTCTTCTATTTTATCCTCAATGTCCTCAAATATTATTTTCTTCTTTTGCATTTTTTCTAAAATACTGGAAATAGTTTTTACTCTCCCTGACACTTGTTCAATTGGTGAATAAAGTCCATTCTCTTTGTGCTCCTTTATTAAATGGCGAAACTTAAGAGTTAGTTCATTTACTGCTAATTCATATGGATTTAGCAGTTCTCTCCATAATTGTATTTCCATTAATCCCTCTCCTTTACATCCATTATGCCCCTTATTTATTATAACACACACACAATTTGGTGTCTATTTCAAACAATGCTAATAAGAATAGCTTAATTTGTTATCCTCCAAATACTTCAATATCCAATATGGATTGATACTTAGTTCATTGTAATTTTCAGTCTTAATATAAACACCTACATGTAGATGCACATCGAATTTTCCTGTTGTACCCTCTTCACCATATCCGGAATTTCCCATATATCCAATTAATTGTCCTGCTGTCACATATTGCCCCTGCTCCAAGCCCTGCGCATAAGAGTCCAGATGCGCATAATAAAAATAGGCACCCCGATTCCCTCTGATACCAATACGCCAGCCACCCTTTTCTAGCCAGCCTAATTTTTCAATTATTCCATCACTCATACTGACTACAGGATACAAACCAGGCTCGTTAATACCCGCCATTATATCTGTGCCTTCATGAAATCTCTTTCCCCCATAGGTACGTTCTGCCAGCCAAGAATTTTCATAGCTTACAATAGCATTATCATTTTGGGTTGATAATGGAACTGGAAAATATACTAAATCAGACCAAATTGTTTTATATTTTTGAATTAGATTTTCTAAATCCTCAGGTCTTTTATTATATTTGTAGAAATAACTTTTTTCATAATCACGGGTGGAATATGTATGAAAGCTGCAATTGGTTAAATCATAATTATTATCCAGCATAAAAATGGTTAACATGTTAGGTATTTCATCGCCATTGTCTTTATTCAACTCCTTCAGTTTATTTAATGCACCCTCAGATAAATTCATACTTCGAAATTCTATCGTTTCTTCTATATTTTCTTTTAAATTTCTTATGCCTGTCATATTATATATTTCTTTTTCAAAGGAAATGATATAGACACAAACAAGCAAAATAAAGAGCATTAATATATAAATTAATTTTACCCTTAGCTTTCGATTTGAAATACATGAATATGGTTTCATAAATCTATCCTAAAGTATCATCATTTATATATATGCTCTTTTTTTTAAAATATTAATCTTCTATTTCTTTAAAGCTTGATATTACACTTCTGATAAACTGCCAATATCTTGCAACTGACTCTACATTCATTCTTTCCTTTGGTGTATGGATATCAAATACCTCAGGTCCAATTGAGATTGTATCTAAATTCTTTATCTTCTCACAAAACAAGCCACATTCAAGTCCCGCGTGAATCGCCTCAATCTTTGGTATGATACCAAACTGCTTTTCGTATATATGAACCATCAATTCACGAAGCTTAGAATCTTTTTTATAAGGCCATGACGGATATTCACCGCTCACCTGATATTCACCGCCTAAGAATTCAGTCATATAGCAAAGCTGATCACTGATTGCCTGCTTTTCTGAATTCTGAGCACTTCTTATTGAAAAAGTCATTTCACACTTTTCCTGGTCCAACATTAATATTCCAAAGTTTAGAGAAGTCTGAACAAGACCCTTGATATCACTACTCATATTCTGAACACCATTTGGTGTATTCATAAGTAAAAACTGAACGCATTCCTTACTTTTTGGTGTCAGCATTTTTTCTTTTTGAATATCATTTTTCTCCAATAAAACAGCAATGCCCATATCGTTAGTCATATACTCATTTTTTACAATTTTATCAAAGCTATGAATCAGTTCCTCTAATTGACTGCAATCCGTTTCCTCTAGTAAAATCTCAGCGATAGTCTCTCTAGGGATTGCATTATCCTTAGAACCTCCATTAAGTGAAACAATACCATAGTTTAATTCTTTGCTTAGGAAATACATCAGTCTTCCCATTAACTTATTGGAATTGCCTCTGTATTTATCTATTTCAGATCCTGAATGTCCTCCCTGTAAGCCTGTTATCTTAATGGTATATTTCATCATTGTTTCATCCTTATAATTAACAGGTATACTACATTTGGCTGTCATTCCACCTGCGCAGGAGGTCAAAAACATCCCTTCTATGTCAGAATCTATATTAATCATATACTTACCTTGCAGCATCGATACATCAATTGCTGCTGCGCCAAGTAATCCAATTTCCTCGTCTGTTGTTAAAACAATTTCCATTCGTGGATGATTAAGCGTATCATCGGCCAACAATGCCAACGAATAGGCAATAGCCACACCATCATCTGCACCTAGTGTTGTTCCTTTCGCGCTTAAAAATTTACCATTTAGTTCAAGCCTTAATCCATCCTTAGTAAAATCAATTTCACAATCTGATTCCTTTTCACATACCATATCCAAATGTCCTTGAATAATAACTGCAGGCACATTTTCATAACCCTCACTTGCTTCTTTTATTATTATGATATTGTTATGCTCATCCTGAACATAATTTAAATTATGCTTTATAGCAAAGGCTGCACAATAATCACTGATTCCTTTGGTATCTTTTGAGCCATGAGGTATTGCCGCTATATCCTTGAAATATTTATAAAATTCCTTTGGTTGTAAATCTTCTATTGTATTCATTCATTCCACCTCCATGATACATAATATTTGTATTGTTTTAATATATTGTTAAAAACCAAGAAAGTCTCAATCATTGAAAAAAACGATATATTCTATCATAATTATTAGTATATTCCTATTTATTTTTATATATCCATTAGAGTCGGTCAGTACAGCGAAAGGTGGTTTGATGCTTTGGTTCAATGTCATCATTCCAAACCTTTTGCCCTTTATGATTCTCTCCAACCTAATTATATCACTTAATGCAGCCTCTTATATTACATTCCTATTTGCGCCTCTTCTTAAATTCTTGTTTGGGATTAGTAAAGATGGCTGCTATGCTGTTATTACTGGTTTTTTATGTGGTTATCCTATGGGCGCCAAAATAACTGCTGATTTAGTTACCAGCCATAAAATATCAAGATCAGAAGGCATTTATTTATTAAGCTTTTGTAACAATGTAAGTCCCATTTTTATCATCAATTATATCATTAATGAAACCTTTCATTCACAATCCTTACTAAAGCCTGTATGTATTATAATTTATCTTTCGCCTATATTATGTGCAATTGTTATAAGACCATTAATTCGAAAAAATGCTATGAAATATAATGATTTTTCTTTCTCAACCTGTGAGGCCGCCGTTGATTTTAAATTAATAGACAACGCAATTTTAAATGGCTTTGAAGCAATCACAAAGCTCGGCGGTTATATTATATTATTTGCTCTGCTATCCCAGATGCTAATACATATTCCATTACAACACACTTTCTTAAAATATTGGATGATATCACTCACAGAGATAACAAATGGACTTTCCATCGTCTCTGGGTCATCTTTATCCTTTGCATGCAAGTTCATTATTGTGCTGACCTCCGTCTCTTTTGGCGGTTTATCCTGTGTAGCTCAAACACAAAGTATGATTAAAAGCTCTGGCTTGCCAATTTACTATTACATATTGTCAAAGCTGCTTAATCTGTCTTTCACTTTATTTTTATCAATTATCTATTTATTCATACTCAATAGATCTTAAATGGCTCGCAGACACTTTTGCACCCGAGCGGATTGCGAAGCATTAACACTCCTTTTAGCGAGATGCGCATTTTGGCACGTAGTACCTTTTATTTAACATGGTTGTTCGTAGAACTTTTCTATAAACTAACAAAGAGTGTGTTGTTTAACGCACTCTTTATACAATAAAACTATTTATTATTCCTGTTCCTCCTGCACCAAAGCCTCCGCTACTTCTTCCTCATCCTCTTGCGGCGCTAACTCAACTCTATTCGCGTTGACTATATCATAACAATCTTGCAACGATTTTACTAAATTCTCATATTTTGCTGTACTACTATTTATTGCATGGCTAATAATTCCTTGCATATTGGCAAGCATATCATCTGTGTATTGTATTGCTCCATATCGTATATTGTTAGCATCTATTGTGGCTTTATCCAGTATTTCCTGTGCCTGGTTGGTTGCAATTAAAACAATTTCATTTGCTTGGGCATAAGCCTGCTGCATAATCTCATGCTCATTAATTAACTCATTGGTATGTACAGTGGCCTGTGCAATTATAGCATCCGCCTTTGCCTGCGCATCAGCCAGAATCGCTTCCTTATTATTGATTATTTTTTGATAACGTTTAATCTCATCAGGAGTCTTTAAACGTAATTCTGTAAGAAGCTCATCTATTTCTTCTTTGTTCACAACTATTTTAGTATTTGATAATGGCTGATATTTACAGCCATTGATATATTCTTCTATTTCTTCAATAATCTGTTCAATTTTACTGCTCACAAGTCCACACTCCTTATTTTACAATATTGTATTTCGCATACATTTCTTTGGCTATCTTATCCGGAACAAACTTAGAAATATCCCCGCCGAATCTTGCGACCTCTCTCACTATTGTTGAACTTAAATAAGAATACTCCAATCCAGCAGTCAGAAACATGGTATCCGCACTTGGACATAGTATATGATTGGTTTGAGCTAGTTGCAATTCATATTCAAAATCTGTAATAGCTCTTAGCCCACGAACTACTACCGACGCTTTTGTTTCCTCAACAAAATCTACCAAAAGCCCACAAAAAGATGCAACTTTGATGTTTGAAATATCTGCAGTTGCTTCCTTTAACATATTAACACGTTCTTCCACAGAAAACAATGGACTTTTTGTAGTGTTATTCAATACCCCTACGATTAATTCATCAAACAAATTTGCTGAACGCTTAATAATATCTAAATGTCCAAAAGTAACTGGATCAAAACTTCCCGGGTAAATCGCTTTATTCATCTTTCCCTCTTTTCTAGTCTTTACTGCATTTGGAGAAACAAATGCATATTCGTCTTGTATTCTTTTCTCTTTATAATCTGAAATCCCAAATTTTCTAAATAGTCAAACTTTGTTTCCAAAGATGCTTCTACAATTATAACACTATCGCTGTCAATAAGTGAAGAATTTTTTAAATATTCAAGAACCTGTTTTTCTAAAAAAACATGATATGGCGGATCCATAAAAACATACTCAAAATGGTAATTTCCTTCCAATCGCATTAATGCAGGTATTACATTTTGGCAAATCACCTTACTCTTATCCTTCAACTTTGTAAGTTCCAAATTTTGTTCAATACAAGAAACAGCACCTTTATTACTTTCAACAAATATTGCCTGCTTTGCACCTCTGCTTAACGCTTCTATTCCCATTTGTCCACTCCCTGCAAATAAATCCAAAAAGCAAATATCCGTTAAATAAGAATGAATCATATTAAACAATGTTTCTTTTATTCTGTCACTAGTAGGTCTTGTATCCATTCCCGGTATTGTCTTTAAATTAATTCTCCTTGCCTGTCCTGCTATTACTCTCACTTTATTCTCCCTTTCATTTTTAGTCTTTTTGATTCAATTCTAATTTAAAAATACTCTCCGAATTTAAAGGAATACTTGTGCTAAATGTTCCTTCATAATAAGGAGCAATCATATTTGGATTATAAAAAAAATAAATATTATTTTCCTCAAGATAAAATTCAACATATTGTGTATTAGCCATCAATTCTTCCTTGTATTGATTTTTTAAATTCTCTGTAATATTGTCAGAATTTAAAAATGCCTGTCCTATAATTTGTGCCGCTTCTTCCTGCGTTCCAATAAAAATATCACTTATATTCAGGCGCTCTCCTGAATTAAGATCAAAGACATAGCCTGTAGAGAAAGTATTTTTATTTTCTGCACTATAACTTTCACTAAAATTTTGTAAAACAGAGAAAAGTCCATTTTCGTTATATTTGATGTCTATCATTACAAAATACTCGCTGTAATATTCTCTCACCGTATTATTAATCAAAGTCTCCTCTGTCATTGCCTCCACATTATCAAGAGCATACGTATTATTCTCTTCATACAACGCCTGTGCTGACTCTTGAAAAAAGTTATTGATTTCCTTTATGCTTTCATTATCTGTATCATTTTTTATGACAGGATATTGAATCTTAACATGAGATACAATTTCATTCTGATTTTCATATTGGCTTTCCAGTGTTTCTATCGTTACGTCTACTGATTCTAATTTACTTATTTCTTTGGAGCTTTTTGTATCCGTCAGATTTTCATCTGACGCAGCTTTCTCATCCTCTGCTGTCATTGTACTTTCATCTTCAGATTCATTTGTATTTTCCAAATCAGTTTGTGGATTATCAACATTTTCAATCACCTCTTGATCTACAGTGGTAGAGCATCCAGTTAACATCATACATGTAATCATACATATAATAAGCCTTTTCATACTAAACCTTCCTCCATTACTCCCTATTTCCAAATTATAGTAATCTTGAAATAGCATAAATCAATAATAAATGTACAGGATAAAATAAATAGAAGAAATACTTCATTTTAAGTCCTCTTTCACCATTGTATAGTGTAATCGGAATAAACGCAATTGGTGCCGTAATTTCCCACGCAATAGCGAGTGAGCATACAAAATTTCTTAGTTTAATATTATCATGAAGCATATATAATAACACTATAAAAACAACACCAAATCCAGCGTAATCTGTATTTAAAATATATGAAACATAAAAGCCTGCAAACATACACACCAATCTAAGTAAGCTGCTGCAATTGAAATGATCAATTGCAACTAAAGTAATAAGACCTATCAACAAGGTAAAAAAAACATTTTGATGTGTTGTTATAAATACTGTATGATAAAATGCCAAGTCAAAAGGAATCTCAGAAATAATTGCAAATATAAATAATCGAATTGCATATTTCTTAACATTACTCGTATGTAAATAACCCTCAACCAATAGAAAACAAAAAATAGGAAATGCGATTCGACCTATATACCTAAAAACATAATACGTGTAATGCAAAGAAGATTGACTTTCTAAACATCCAGGCAAATTCTCCAATATACCAGCTCCGATATGATCAATAAGCATTGTTATAATAGCAATGACTTTGAGCGAACTGCCGCTTAATTGTTTTTTCTTACTCATTATTTCCACTATGTTATCCCCTCCAAAATTAATTGCTTTTATATCCTAACACTATGCGTCGAAACATACAACTGTTTTAACCTATTAAATGATGTTGGGGTTCCAAAGTCATGTTTTTCATGCAAGTATAAAACGTATGACTTTTTGACCCCAGTATCATAATATCTGAGTAAAACAATTCTATCCTAATTATACTATATTATAAAATAAATTGTTAAGCATATTATATCATTTTAAAGAAATAAGTGAACGCTTTTTTCACATTTTAAACTCATTTGAAAATATTGTAAAAAATTGAAACAACTTCTAGTTTATTGCTTTTTGATTTGCACATAATATGATTGTAACCACTTAACAAATTCAATCAAATTAAATAATTTGTTAGGTTAACAAAAATCAATTAACTTTCGTTTGGTAATATAAGTATTGTAAAACACAGTGTTGATATTACCAATATGGCGAAAGCAAAATGGAGGTCTTATTATGACAAGTTCAAGTAATTCTGCATCAGTACCTGAAGCAAAAAGTGCATTAAACAAATTCAAGTATGAAGTAGCAAACGAATTAGGTGTTCCATTAACAGATGGATATAATGGTAACCTTACTTCAAAACAAAATGGTTCTGTAGGTGGTTACATGGTTAAGAAAATGATAGAAGAGCAAGAAAAACAGATGGCTGGTAAATAAGCATTTATTTTAAATGACAGATATCATTTATTAATCAAAGCAGCATAGAAAAAGGGGTAAAGTCTTTATGGCTTTACCTCTTTTTTTATGCTGTTAAAAAATAATATTTTAATATATTTATGAATTATGCTTTTAGGTTAACTTTCATAGCATACGCACTCTTTAATCTTAAGTTCCAGTCTAATGGTAGATTGATTTCTAAGCCTGATTGTGTCTGCTTATATTCCAATCTTGTGTTACCGTCCAATAAAATGATTTCACATACGTTTTGAATATCTAGAACATCGCTTTTTAGTGTTTGAATACATAGAGTATCCTTTGTCGGTTTAACCAAAGGTAAAATGTAAAAGGTTGAATCACTTTTACTTTTTGTAAAGCGAATGTCTCCTTCCGTAAATTCTAAGCCTGAATCCGAATAATAGCTTCCTGGGATCGTTACACCTTCTCCAAACTTAATCCACGGCCTCGTATTATATATGGCTTCTCCATTAATATTTAACCATTCTCCTATTTCAAGTAAAATCTGCTTCACTTCTTCCGATATACTTCCATCTGCCTTGGGTCCAATATTTAATAGCAGATTTCCGTTTTTACTTACAATATCAATTAGTGACGAAATAAAGAAATCTGCATTTCGATAAATATCTTCTTCGATATAGCCCCAAGATTTTGCACTGATCGATGTATCCGTCTGCCAAGGAAGCGTACGAATGTCTTTAAGCTGCCCGCGTTCCACATCAAGAACAGCTTCTCCCTCTTCAAAAGCTCCAAACTTATAGAAAAACAGTACTCCATTTGGATTATTTTCCAATGCAGAATTATAATAATGTGCTGCAAATTCTTTTTTTACAAACTGAAATGTATTATTAGAAAGTGCTGCATCAAAATAAGTCATATCAGGATGATACTTATCTATTATTTCATTTGTCATTGAAAGCCATCTTTCAGCCTCTTCCTCTTTTGTCAAATGTGATCCATATAACATTCTGGTTTCATATGGATCATTTTCTTTGTCAGGGTTGGTATCATACTCATCCATATGTGGAATCCACGTAGCGTTCTCAGCTAAATGATTGGATATGCCAAAATACATTCCCTTCCTCTTTGCCGCTTCTTTGAGTTCTTTAATCAAATCCCTGCCCTGCCCATTTGTAACCTTCCAGCCAAATTTATCAGTACCCAAGCCTTTATTCACGCTGTTCCACGGAGTGATGTCCGATTGATACAGGGCAAATGAATCATGATGAATTCCAACAGGCATAACATATTTTGCTCCGGCCTTTTCAAATAAATCAATCCATTCATCAGGATTGTAATTTGTGATATCCCACATGTCAATGAAATTCTTATACCCAAAAATTTCTAAAGGACCATATTTTTTAATGTGATGCTCTTTTATAGTAGGCTTACCCTTATCATAGCCTTGCGTCATTGCCCAATGTTTATCCCCATTGTACATTGCTCTTGCATACCACTCGTCTCCATAAGCCGGAATAGAATAAATTCCCCAATGTATAAATATTCCAAACTTTGCATCTTGAAACCACTCTGGTACACCGTTTTGTTTTAAAACCTCTGATTCTGTTGTATAATGCATAGCAGCAGTCATCCCCTTTTTTTATTATCTATTACTAGGTTCAAAGGCATGTGTTTCATGTTTACATGTAAAAGCATGCCTTTGAAACCCGCAAAACATGAGAAAGTAGCCCTATAGGGCTGATTTTAAATACTTTTAGGATTGTGAAAACATAACGTGCCAAACAATCCACAGGCAGCAGAAGGCAAAATATCTTTGACCCCAACATCATTATATTAAGATAGTAATAGCTGCCTTATACCCTGGCTTTCGTTCCTTTCGTATCGCGACCTGCTATTTTAAGCCGGTTTAAAGAAATTTCTTTTTCCTTATACGTAATATTAATAGATGTGTTTTCATAAAATTTATATATTTCTTCAATATAATCATCCTTGCCTAGCTTAATTCCCCTAACTCCAATTGCGCCTCGCTTCTTTTGTGGAATTTCTTCAGACATAAATCTAAGGAATACGCCCTTATACGTTTGTATTACAATATTTTGATTTCCATCCATAATATCAATAGAAATCAGCTCATCTTCCTCGTTAAGTTTTGTAGCTGAAATGGTGCGTTTTGCAACATCAAATTCATTTGCGTCCACTTGCTTCATCATTCCCATTTTAGTAGTAAATAACAATTGCCTGTTTTTGATATTACCTAAGCTTGTTACGTAAATCAGATTTTCTTCACTACTGTTATAATTACACGCATTATCAATGGGAATGCCTTTATCTCTAAATTTCCCAAATGGCAGATCGATTATTTTTACACTGTGAAGCATTCCCTTATCTGTAAAAATACATATTTTATCAGTATTCATACAGGTAAACACATATCGGTTTTCACTCAAAACAGCTTCCTTATTTCGTTCAAATGCTGCAGTATCAATTGTTTTCGTATAGCCGAAACGATCCATTAAAAAAATAACTTCCTGCTCTTCAATTTTCTTTTCCTCGTATACTGCTTCTGCCGCATTTTCAATCACTGTTTTTCTTGGAACTGCATATTCTTTTTTAATTGCTTCAAGTTCTTTTTTAATAACCTTAAGCATGATCGAACGATTGCTAAGAATATCCTCATAAAGAGCAATATTTTTAAGTGTAGCTTCATGTTCCTTTATAAGAGCTTCTATTTCTAAACCTATCAGCTTATATAATCTCATTTCTAAAATAGCGCTTGCCTGCCTTTGGGTAAAACATAGTTTGCCTGCACTTTTTTCAGAAGCCTTACTCTTAAACTTAATATTAGCGGTATTTCCATTTATAAGACAGTCCTTAGCGTCCTTAATATTTTTACTTCCTCTTAATATTTCTATAATTAAATCTATGACATCACAGGCTGTAATAAGACCTTCTTGTACTTCTTTTTTATCCAATTCTCTGGCTAATAACGTTTTATACTTTCTTGTTGTAAGCTCTATCTGAAATTCTACATTTCTCTTAATAATTTCCTTAAGACCCATTGTCTCAGGTTTATTATCTGCCACAGCGAGCATGTTTACCCCAAAGGTATCCTCCAGCTTAGTCTTTTTGTATAGCATGTTAAGAAGATGTTCAACATCTGAATTTTTCCTCAGATCCAATACAATTCGTATTCCGTCCTTTGAGGATTGATTAGATATATCAACGATTTCATTTGCCTTTTTGCTTTCAACCAAAGTGCATATATCATTTAGGAATTTGCCTATATTTGCACCAATCATAGGATATGGTATTTCCGTTATGATAAGCTTATCCTTACCGTTTTTACTAGATTCTGTTTTTACCGTGCCTCGTATTTTAATCTTTCCCTGCCCGGTTTCATAAATGGATAGAAGCTCATCCTTATTCACAACACGGCCTCCTGTGGGAAAATCCGGTCCTTTAATATATTTCATCAACTCCTTGGTTGTAATATCAGGTTTTGATATATAAGCTTGCACACCCTCAATAACCTCCCCTAAATTATGAGGAGGAATATTGGTTGCCATTCCAACGGCTATGCCGTCTGCACCATTAATTAACAAATTAGGTATCTTTACCGGTAAAACCGCCGGTTCTTTTTCCGTTTCATCAAAATTAGGAATAAAATCTACAACATCCTTATCCAAATCACCTAAATAGGCCTCTTGCGTCACTTTCTGAAGACGAGCCTCTGTGTAACGCATTGCAGCCGCACCATCACCCTCTATAGAACCAAAATTACCATGTCCGTCAACTAACGGTAATCCCTTTTTAAAATCCTGCGACATTACTACCAGAGATTCATAAATAGAAGAATCACCATGAGGATGATATTTACCCATGGTATCTCCTACGATACGGGCGCATTTTCTATATGGTTTATCATATTTTATGCCTAGTTCATACATATCATACAAAGTACGCCTTTGTACCGGTTTTAGTCCATCTCTGACATCTGGTAATGCTCTTGCAACAATTACGCTCATGGCATAGTCGATATATGATTTTTGCATGACGTCAGAATATTCTGTTTTTATAATTTGTTCTTCCATAATACTAAATTTCCTCCGCTCTTTTATATATCTAATTCTGCTGTTTGTGCATATTCATATATGAATGCTTTTCTAGGGGGAACTTCACTTCCCATCAGCATTTCTGTTACTTCGGATGCCATTCTTGCATCTTCTATTTCTACAAGCTTTAGCTTTCTTGTTTTAGGATTTAGTGTCGTTTCCCATAATTGCTCTGCATCCATCTCTCCAAGACCCTTGTATCTTTGTAAGGTAAAGGATCCTTTATGCTTTTTTTTGTATTTTTCCAGAGCTTTGTCATCATATAGATATTCTTCTTGTCCTTTTAATGGCATTGCTTTATATAAAGGAGGCATAGCAATATAGACATGACCCTCATAGATCAATTGTGGCATAAAGCGATAAAATAACGTTAATAACAAGGTACAAATATGTGCACCATCTACATCCGCATCCGCCATGATTACAATTTTATTATATTTTAATTTTGTAATATCAAAATCATTTCCATAACCTTCTGAGAAGCCACAACCAAAAGCGTTTATCATTGTCTTAATTTCTGCATTTGCCAACACTTTATCAATACTTGCCTTCTCTACATTCAAAATTTTTCCACGAATCGGAAGAATCGCCTGATAATTTCTATCTCTGGCTGTTTTTGCAGAACCTCCAGCAGAATCTCCTTCCACTATAAATATTTCGCATTTGTCTGACTCCCTGCTTTCACAATTCGCAAGTTTTCCATTGGAATCAAAGGAATATTTTTGTCTGGTTAAAAGATTGGTTTTCGCCTTTTCCTCTGCTTTTCGAATCTTCGCTGCTTTTTCTGCACAGGAAAGAATTGCCTTTAAAGTATCTAAATTCTTGTCTAAATAGCGTGAAAGTTCCTCTCCTGATACCTTGCTCGTCGCTTTAAGTGCATCTTGGTTATCAAGTTTCGTCTTTGTCTGCCCTTCAAATCGAGGCGCTGGATGCTTAATGGATATCACTGCCGTCATTCCATTTCGAATGTCTACTCCTGTAAAATTTGCATCCTTTTCCTTTAACACTCCAAGCTCTCTTGCATAGGAATTCATTACACTTGTAAAAACTGTCTTAAAGCCGGTCAAATGCGTGCCGCCCTCTGCATTATATATATTATTACAAAATCCAAGTACGTTTTCGTGAAATTCATTAACAAACTGTACAGCTCCTTCCACTGTAATTCCTTCCATTTCACCCTTAAAATAAATCGGATCATGCACCTGTTCTTTATTTTTATTCAGATCAAGCACAAAACCAATAATTCCATCTGGTTCGTGATATTCAATATACTCTTTTTCTTCACCACGCCTGTCTTCAAATATTATCGTAAGTGTCGGATTCAGATAAGCAGTCTCATGTAATCTACTTTTCACCTCACTTGCCTGAAATCTTGTCTTTTCAAATATTGTATCATCCGGTAAAAAATTGATCATTGTACCGGTTTCTTTTGTCTTACCAAGTATAGGCAAAAGACCATTGTCCAGCTCTAATGCCGGTATCCCTCTTTCATATCGGTCATGGTGAATATAACCTTCTCTGCTAATCTGTATATCTAAATAAGCAGACAGTGCATTGACTACAGAAGATCCAACACCATGAAGTCCCCCACTCGTTTTATAAACAGAGTCATCAAACTTACCGCCTGCATGCAATGTTGTAAATACAATTCGCTCAGCAGATACTCCCTTTTCATGCATTCCTACCGGAATACCTCGTCCATTATCAGAAATAGTGGCAGAGCCATCTTGCTCTAAAATAACAGTAATTTTATCACAATAACCTGCCAAATGCTCATCCACTGAATTATCTACAATTTCATATACCAGATGATTCAAACCTTTTCTAGACACACTTCCAATGTACATACCAGGTCTTTTTCTTACTGCCTCAAGCCCTTCCAATACAGAAATACTTGAAGCATCATATTTTACTTGCTTTGCCATCTTTTCTTCCTCTCATACCCTGAATAATTTTATTCATTTTCAAAAGTTTTACAGACTTAGATTGCTAAGTCCAAGCTTCATATATTGATCAATCTTTTCCCGTAGCCGCTTGTTTTCAGGCATTTCCAGATTTCTATCCTTGTCTAAAATGACAGTGGCGGCTTCACTTGCATTTTGCAATACAGATGCATCTGTAAATACATCTCCTATTTTAAATTCAAGTAATCCACTCTGCCGGATTCCAAATAAATCGCCAGGTCCTCTAAGTTTTAAATCTTCACTTGCAATAAAAAAGCCGTCATTCGACTTATTTAAAATCTCTAATCTTTTCTTAGAAGCTTTACTGTCGGAACCGTTCACTAAAATGCAATAAGACTGGTGCTTTCCTCGACCGACACGCCCTCTTAGCTGATGAAGCTGAGCCAGTCCAAAGCGTTCAGCATTTTCAATCATCATGACAGTTGCATTTACTACATTTACTCCTACCTCAACTACAGTAGTACTGACAAGCACCTGTATTTCATTAGCCCCGAATTGCTCCATAATATTATTTTTATCTTTTGCTTTCATTTTCCCATGTAAATACTCTATCCGAATATTTGCGGGCAGTTGAGTTTTTAAAAGCTGGGCATATTCCACAACATTTTCTACTTCAATATTCTCACTTTCTTCTACCATAGGGCATATAATATAGGCCTGACGACCGCTTTCCACTTCTTTTTTTATAAACTGATAAGCAGTTTGCCGGTAACCACTATTTACTACACAATTTTTAATAACTTGCCTTTCAGCCGGAAGCTCATCAATAACCGAAACATCCAAATCCCCATATAATATAATAGCAAGAGTTCTTGGTATCGGAGTAGCACTCATAACAAGGACATGTGGATCTTGTCCTTTCTTTGACAATGTTTCCCTTTGCCTTACGCCAAATCGATGCTGTTCGTCGGTCACCACTAACGCTAAGTTCTTATATTGAACCTTTTCCTGAATCAGCGCGTGTGTGCCAACGATAACCTGTGCCTCCCCTTTTTCAATTTGCCGATATACCTCTCTTTTTTCTTTTGCTGTCATTGATCCGGTTAGCAATACCGCTTTATATGGAAATTGATAGAGCATAAAAAGCTCTGTTATTGAATTATACTGTTGCTTTGCAAGCACCTCTGTAGGCACCATAAACGCCCCTTGATAGCCGCAGCTTATGACCATAAGAATACCCAGTATCGCAATAATTGTTTTACCTGAGCCTACATCTCCCTGCACCAGACGGTTCATCACTGTTTCACCTATTAGATCTTGTTCGATTTCATCCCAGACCTTTAATTGAGCATTAGTAAGCCGATATGGCAGCATTTGAATCAGTTTCTGCGTGTCTGATACTTTAAATAACTCAAAATGATTAATTGCTGCCTCTTTCTTTTCTTTTAATTGTCTTATCGCCAAAATAAATAAGAAAAATTCATCAAAAACCAAGCGATTTCTTGCTATAATCAAATCTTCCATATTATTAGGAAAGTGAATATTTTCAACTGCAAAATTATATTCGGCTAAATGAAACTGTTTCCTTATATATTTTGGTAAATACTCTACAACTGTTATGTTTTGCTCCATTGCCTGCCTTACAGCTTTGGTAATTGTATGATTAGTAATTCCTGCAATCAGACTATATTTTGGCTGCATGACTTTTAAAACACTTTTGTATTCCTCCAATTGAAATATTTGAGGCTGCTCCATTGTTAATCTTCCATTTTTGTTATTAATTCTTCCTCTTAAAATCAAGTGGCTTCCCTGCTTTATTGCATTTTTTAAAAAGGGCATATTGTACCACGTAATATTTAATGCTCCGCTTTCATCCTTTATTGCCGTTGTAACAATTGTAAGTGAACGAATCTTCTTTATTTCTATATTTTTAATTATAATCCCTTCTACTGCCACTGTTTCATCTGACTTTATCCCAGAGATTAAAACCGGTTCCTTATAAACATCATAATCTCTAGGATAGTATGATATTAAATCTTCTACCGTATCAATACCTATTTTATGAAATAAAGCACTTGTTTTTTCACCGACACCTTTTAAATTAATAATTAAAGAATCTTGATCCATTGTCCATACACCCTATTGATTTCATTTTATTCGTATTATTAGTTATTATAGTAACAAGATTTATAACGATTCAGCATTCATAATACAAGAAGCGTATCATATTTTCTAATTGACAAAAGAGAGAATCTAAAAACGGATTCTCTCTTTATTTGCCTTTCACTCAAGCTTCTCACTTAAATGTCTCTTCACTTTAAATGTATAATCTATTGCTATTCGACAGAAACAATATAATAATAAATTGGCTGACCGCCGAAATGAATTTCTACTTCACAATTCTTATATTCGTTTGTAATTTCTTCTGCCAACTTGTTTGCAATATCTTCTGAAATATCTTCACCATAATAAATACTGATTAACTCAGACTCATCATCCACTAATTCTTTCAACATATCTTTGGTAACTTTTTCAACTGCACGGCCTACCGTAAGAATAGAATGATCCCCTATTCCCATAATATCGTTTTCTTTGATTTCTTTACCATCTATATTTGTATCTCTAACCGCATAAGTTACCTGACCTGTTTTAACTCTAGCTATCTCTTCAAGCATACTTTTTTCATTATCTTCCACCGATTTATCCAAAACGTAATTAATGACCGCAGTAATACCTTGCGGTACTGTTTTAGTTGGAATAACAATTATATTTTTATCCTCTATCAATTCTTTCGCCTGATTTGCCGCCAAAATAATATTTTTATTATTGGGTAATATAAATATATTATCTGCGTTTACTTTATCAATTGCATTCAACATATCCTCGGTACTCGGATTCATCGTCTGCCCACCTTCAATCAGATAGTCAACTCCTAATTCCTGAAAAATCTCATTGATTCCTTGCCCAATCGAAACTGCAATAAAGCCCACCTCTTTTTTAGGTGTCTTCTCCATTTCCTGAGCCTGAATCTTGGCAAGCTTTTCGGCATCCTTAATTAATCTCTCATGATGTTCCTCACGCATATTATCTATTTTCATACTGGTTAGAGAACCATATGTTAAGCCTTTTTGTATCGCTAAACCAGGATCATTCGTATGTACATGAACCTTAACGATATCTTCATCTGATACTACAACTAATGAATCTCCAATGGAACCTAAAAATTCTTTAAATTCATGCTCCGTATCCATGGTATATTCTTTATTAAGCATAACAATAAATTCTGTGCAATAACCAAATTTAATATCTGCTGTCTCTTCCACAGTTGCCGAACTCTTATTGATAACAAAATGGTTAGAACCTTGTATGGACAAATCAACTTCTTTTCCAAGAAATGCATCAAATCCACCTTTTAAAACCTGCATTAAGCCTTGTCCACCCGAATCAACAACTCCTGCCTGTTTAAGAACAGGTAGCATTTCAGGTGTCTGGCTGAGTATATAATCTCCATGTTCAATTACCTGTCTTATAAATTCTTCTAAATCCTCAACTTCATCTACAATTTCTACGCATTTATCTGCCATCCCCTTAGCAACGGTTAAAATTGTTCCCTCTTTTGGCTTCATAACCGCTTTATAAGCAGTTTCTACAGCCTTAGAAAAAGCATTTGTAATAGTAAATTTATCTATTTCATCATATTCCTTAATTACCTTAGTGAACCCCCTGAAAAGCTGTGAAAGAATAACTCCCGAATTACCTCTGGCGCCTCTTAATGAACCAGAAGAAATAGCCTTTGCCAATTCTGCCATTGATGGATTATTAAGTGTACTCACCTCTCTTGCGGCTGCCATAATTGTCAACGACATATTAGTACCTGTATCCCCATCAGGAACCGGAAATACATTCAACTCATTAATCCATTCCTTCTTAGCCTCTATATTCTTTGCGCCTGCCAAAAACATCTTTGATAGCATTTCGGCATCTATTCTGTTAATTGTCACAATAAGTTCCTCCTTAAATTAATCTATTACACGAACGCCTTCTACAAAGATATTTATTTTATCTACTTCCATACCAGTAAATTCTTCAACCTTGTATTTTACGCTACTCACTAGATTATCTGATACTGTTGATATGCTGACTCCATATGCAACAATAACATGAAAATTTAAAATTAATTTATTCTCAAGAATATCCACTGTTATCCCATGTGTCAAACTATCTCTTCTCAACAGCTTAACTAAACCATCTTTCACATTCACCGCTGCCATTCCCACAATTCCAAAACACTCGACAGCCGTTGAACCTGCATAGTTTGCAATTACTTCTGTATCTATAAGCACTTCGCCATAACTATTATTCATGCGTCCTTTCATCATTACTACCTCCATTTATATTTTCAATCCGAGTTACGAATTATTAACTATAACAATCCGTTCTTATATTCTATGAAGAAATCACAGATATTACCATAACTTAGAATTGCTAAAATAGCAATAGGATATTGATATTATAACCTTTTTTTTACAAAAATGAAATATGTTTTTTGTATTTATAAAAAATTAGTACAATTTCGATAATTTTAATTTAACACTTGCAAAGTATATCCTTATCTGATAAAATAGTTTTGTTATGATTTTATATAAGGAGGTGCTAATATGGCAAAATGTTCAATTTGTGGAAAAGGTGCTCACTTCGGAAACAACGTGAGTCATTCTCATAGAAAAACAAGTAAAATGTGGAAATCTAACGTAAAATCAGTTAGAGTTAATTTAAGTAATGGTGGCGTTAAGAAAATGTACGTGTGTACTTCTTGTTTAAAGTCAGGCTTAGTAGTTCGTGCTTAATTCTATAATAAGAGAAAAGAACTCATATAAAGAGATTTGTATAAACCTTTTTATATGAGTTTTTTTTATCAATATTCTAATTTATTAAATCTATAACAAGAAAGGTTTGCAACTGCTATGAAACTGATAACAACTTTAACAGCAAAATAAATTATATCCTATTAATAATAATATACAAATAATTAATAATCCTAAAAAGCTATTATGGAGTAACAGCATTATAAACATACCAATTGCAATCCAAAAAAGCACAAATCCAATTAATCTTATCATTACTCCAACACCAACGTCTTGTTTCTATATATTATATGCTTATTCCTTCTATTAAATTAACAATTTTAAAATTTCATTAATAATATTTTCCGCCACTTCTTCTTTTGACATAATTGGCAACTCTATTGTAGTATTTTCAGATATAATTGTAACAATATTGGTATCAGTACCAAAACCTGCACCTACCATCTTTAAGTTATTAGCAACTATCATATCAACATTTTTCTTTCTAAGCTTAATCCTTGAATTCTCTATTAAATTTTCTGTCTCCATAGAAAAACCACACACAAATTGATTGCTTTTTTTATTGTTGCCTAAAAATTGTAATATGTCTATTGTTCTGATTAATTCTATCTGCATATCAGCATCCGACTTTTTAATCTTGTGCTCGCTTGTCACTGCCGGTGTATAATCAGCAACTGCTGCGCTCTTTATTATTATATCCATATCCTTATAATTTTCTTTAACAGCTTCAAACATATCTCCGGCGCTTACAGCCTCAATCGTTTTAACAAATAATGGAGGGTTAATATCTGTCTTTCCTGTAATTAGTGTAACCTCAGCACCTCGAAGCATACAATGTTTAGCAATTGCATAACCCATTTTTCCCGTTGAATGATTTGTTATAAATCGAACGGGATCTATACTTTCTTTGGTTGGTCCCGCAGTAACAAGAACTCTTTTGCCTAGCATATCTTTTTCAAAAGCAATTTCTTTTAGAATGTATTCAAATAAAACTTCCGGAGACGGCATTTTCCCTTCTCCTATATCTCCACATGCTAAATATCCACTATCTGCCTTAATGACTTCAAAGCCATATTCTTTTAGCCGATCTGTATTATCCATTACAATTGGATTTGTGTACATATTTGTATTCATTGCAGGTGCAACAATTTTTTTGCATTTACAAGCAAGAACGGTTGTTGTCAGCATATCATCTGCAATTCCATTTGCCATTTTGCCAATAACATTGGCACTGGCCGGAGCAATCAGGCATACATCCGCCTTTTTTGCTAAAGCTACATGTTCCACATTGTATTGAAAATTCCTGTCAAAGGTATCAACCAAACATTGATTACCTGTTAACGATTCAAATGTAATTGGGTTAATAAAATGAGTTGCATTTTTCGTCATAATTACGTTTACATCCGCATGCTGCTTTACAAGCATGCTGGCAAGACTTGCTATTTTATAAGCTGCAATACTTCCTGTCACTCCCAGAATAACTGTCTTATTTTTTAACATAGGCTTTCTCCTCTAATCCATATCAGCTAACTTTCCATGTCTTTCATAATTTGTAACTCTTACAATCTGATTCTCATCATCCATAAACAAGACTTTAGGTCTGTACTTCTTTGCTTCCTCTGCGTCCATATTTGCAAAACTCATAATTATAATATGATCACCGAGTTGAACGCATCTTGCCGCCGCTCCATTCAGGCAAATCATTCCCAAGCCGCGCTCTCCGGCTATTGCATAGGTTTCAAAGCGATTTCCATTTTCAATATCAACAATCTGTACTTTTTCGTATTCCAAAATACCTGCTTCCTCTAACAATTCTTGATCAATTGTAATACTACCAATATAAGAAAGATCTGCCTGCTTTACGACAGCTCTATGTATTTTAGATTTTAGCATTGTAAGATTCATATCACTTCACCTCCTATATTTTCAAGATAAAATTATCAATCAGCCTCGTCTTGCCAATGTAGGAAGCAACCGCCACCAAAACAGTTCCCTCCAGTAACGAGATAGGCTCTATCGTTTCAAAATCTACTACTTCAATATAATCAATTCTGGCAAGTGGTTCTGCTTCAATCACCCTTTGAATAAGATTTTTTACCTTGTCAACACTTTTCTCCCCTTCTGAAATGAGAACTCTACCTTGTGTCAGCGCTCTATTCAATACCGTTGCAGCCTCTCTTTCCTCAACAGAGAGATAGGTGTTTCTAGAGCTTTTGGCAAGACCATCTTCCTCTCTTATGATTGGACAGCCTACTATTTCAATGTCAAAATTTAAATCTCTAACCATTCTTTTAATAACAGCAAGTTGTTGCGCATCTTTTTGTCCGAAATAGGCTCTGTCAGGATTTACAATAAGAAACAGCTTGGAAACTACTGTGCATACACCCCGAAAGTGGGTAGGTCTTGATTTTCCGCACAGCTTATCGGTTAACCCATCCACATTAACATAGGTACATGCAAAAGAATCATACATTTCTTCTGTTTCAGGATGAAAAATCAAATCCGCACCTGCTATGCTGCATACTTCACTATCTCTGTCTATATCTCTTGGATAGCTGCTAAAATCTTCATTGGGTCCAAACTGTGTCGGATTTACAAAAATGCTTACTACTACTTTCTCGTTTTCCTGACAAGCTCTCTTAATCAGACTTTGATGTCCTTGGTGTAAATATCCCATAGTGGGAACAAAGCCCACACTTTTCCCCTCTATTTTCCACTTTTTTACCGTAGTTCTTACCTCTTCTATTGTTTTTACAATTTCCATATGATTGTCCTCTCTTAAATATTGTTAGTAAAGTTTGTTTAAAATGCTATCATCCATTGTAAAGCTATGCTCCATCGCTGGAAATACAGATGTACTTACTTCTTTTCTATATTCAGCAAATGCTTTTTTCATTTCCTCTCCTACATTACCAAACTTCTTAACAAATTTAGGAGTAATATCCGAATACATACCAAGCATATCCTGATATACCAATACCTGACCATCACATCCTGCTCCTGCGCCAATACCAATCGTAGGAATAGAAATTCTTTGTGTAATCAGTTTAGCAAGTGACTCCGGTATACATTCCAAAACCACGGCAAATGCACCTGCCTGTTCCAGTAAAATGGCATCCTCGATTAGCTTCTTAGCTGCCTTTTCATTTTTTCCCTGAACCTTAAAGCCACCAAAAGCGTTGATTGATTGTGGTGTGAGTCCCAAATGCCCCATAACTGGGATTGAAGCTTTCACTATTGCTTCCACCTGAGGCAGCACTTCTCTTCCGCCTTCCAGCTTAACCGCACCTGCCCTGCCCTCTTTCATCAGACGACCTGCATTAACAACTGCATCATAAACAGAAGTCTGATATGACATAAAAGGCATATCTGTTATAACTAATGCATTTTCGCAACCTCTGGAAACTGCTCTGGAATGATGAAGCATATCTTCCATTGTTACTGAAATTGTATCATTATAACCTAAAATAACCATACCCAGTGAATCACCAACTAAAATGGCGTTCACACCTGCTTCATCTATCAACTTGGCAGTTGAATAATCATAAGCAGTGAGCATGGCTATTTTTTGATTATTATTTTTTGCTTCCTGAAAAGTTACTGTTGTATTTTTCATAAAATGACCTCCAAAATTTACTTTGGAGTTGTATTACCAAAACCATTTGATGATTTAACCTTACTTTAAATATAAGATTCTTAAAATAATACCATTTGTATATTATAAAGCCCGGTATTTGAAAGTCTTGTTCCTTAGTATGATACAAGCTCTCACTTTTCTCAATTTGACTTAATACAATTGATTGTATGGTAATGTTTATCATCAGATGCAGTTTCAAAGAATACCGCTCCGTAGAAAGAATAGCACACTGTTTTTCATTTTTCAAGTAGGTGCATCACTTTTAATTAATAGTACAATATGTCTTAGTTATCTTTTTCGTTAACACTGGATTTGATTGCTTCTTCAATATCATTGCTCATGTTCACTTCTTCTTTTTTCGAGCCTCCTGTAAACTTATTGACTAAATCAGGTACCATATCAAGTATTTTAGTAATTCCATCCTGATTTTTAATATTAACAAGCTTTGTATTTCCGTTTTGTATCACTAAAACTGCACTTGGAGACATCTTACCACCCATACCGCCTCCACCGTTATTCTTCTTGCCTTCTTCACTAAATGCTCCTCCCGCAACTCCAAAGGATACATCTATAAGAGGTAATACAATGGTATCTCCCACCTTAATTGCGTCACCTACCACTGTTTTACTTGTAATAAAACTATCCATTCCTTTAAATAGTGAACCCATAGTTGCACTAAAACTATTATCTGCTGACATCTTCGTTCCTCCTATTCCATTATCATTTTATAGCATCGTTTTATATTTTTATCCCGATATAATTTCCATCCAATCCATAATATCTTCGCAAGTGTAATTCTTCCTTTCAGTAATATTTCTCCATCCAATATAGCTACTTCAAAATCAGGAACTATATGAACGTTATTTTTATAAATCGGTATTAATAATCCTAATATTCCCAATATCTGTCCGGTTAAAGCAGGATCTCCGGTTCCGTACTTGAGATTTATTCTGTACTTTTTAGGTTTAACATGCCTAAGTACTTTTATCAATTGCTTTTTACACAATAGAAAAGCCTTTTTATTTTTTTCATCCTGTAATAATTTTTTTATTTCTTCTATCTTATCTTTTGCATTTTTAAATATTAATATAAGTTTTTTTAATAAGTTCTTAAGCTTTTGCTTTGAATTTTTAATCCAGGTTAGCATTTTTAAATACCATTTTGACAAAGGAAAGATATTTTTTTTCTTTTGAAACTTTTCTTTGTGAGCTGTACCGTTTGTATTCAACTCATTATCTGTTAAGACTTTTTTTGTTTTTTCTTTAGCTTCTGTACTTGAATTTACTTCTGTACTTGAATTTACTTTTGTACTTGAATTTACTTTTGTACTTGAATTTACTTTTGTACTTGAATTTACTTCTGTACTATTAGACTTAAATTCTTTTTGAACATCTAAACTACTAACTAATTGTTTGTTTTCCTTTTTCACTATTTCTCTTTTATTCTTTCTGTATATCTTATTGCCGGATTTTTTGAAAGAGAAAATATGTTTTATATTTTGTAAAAATTTTTGAAACGTAACAATTAATATACCAAAAATTCTAAGACTTTTTTTTAATTCATTCTCTTTATAATTGCAGCTAAAATGAATGATATGAAATAGCCATGAAGCACTTACTTTTGCATATACCTTTGATGATTTATTGACATATGCATACACCCGATATCGAATTGGCACAAACAAAACCAGCATTAATAGCAAAAGCAAAACAAGTAATATTGATAATATTACGATACCCACTACTTTTAGTATAACCAATAAAACATGCAGCATATTCCACTCCTACCGTTCGTTTGTTAAATATTGTCTAATTTTAAAATCACCTGTTTTTTTATAAAGTGTTTCTATTATACGAGTCGTTAACTCAAGTGCCTCATCATAACCGCAAGCAATTCCTACTATAAATATATCTTCTTTTTCGTAATAAGGCTGTATGAGCATAGAGGAATCTATAATGTCAAGAAGATTCTCCTGATTAGAGGATAATGAAATAAGATACACTCCAAGCATTCCTGCTTTGTGTTTAACTTTCCAAACAATTTCATGTTTTCTCTTTCTCGCTGTTTCACCTACATATAAATTGCGATACCATATCATTTTAATAACCTCACAGCCGATACTTCTTTATATATACACTAACCTATACAATACATATATTACCACATTCTATCTTAATTTAACAATGTTTTTTTATTCTTAAACTTTCTATATAATATTAATTGAATTTTTATTATGAATTAAAATATTTGTTTTGTGTAATCATAAACTGAACACAATTTTAATTTACAATATATTTAAAAGTTGTTTTATATTTTTTTCTTGTAAATATGTACATTATTATGCTATCATTATAAAAATATAATTTTGAAACTTGATCACACGAACAAACAAAGGGGGAACCAAAGCATGAATAATAACAGTTTATCAGTAATAACAGACAAAATATTAGACCTATCCAAGCTTTGTACCAGTACTGGTCAAATAGACCCAAACCTATATACAAAATATGAAGTCAAAAGAGGGCTTCGTGATATTAATGGAAAAGGTGTTTTAGCCGGCTTAACCGATATTGCAGAAGTAAAGGCCTATACAATTGAAGATCATGAGCTTGTTCCATGTGAAGGAAAATTATACTACCGTGGTATTGATGTTGAAAACATCGTAAATGGCTTTATTGAAGATGACCGTTTTGGCTTTGAAGAAGTTACTTATCTACTTCTATTTGGAAAATTACCTACTAAAAAAGAACTGATTGATTTTACAACTGTTCTGTCAAATTACAGAACTCTTCCAACAAGTTTTGTAAGAGATATTATTATGAAAGCTCCAAGCCAAGATATGATGAACACCCTCGCACGAAGTGTATTGACCTTATACTCTTACGATGATAATGCAGATGACACTTCACTGCCAAATGTTCTTCGTCAGTGTTTACAGCTTATTAGTCTTTTTCCTGTTTTATCTGTTTATGGTTATCAGGCTTACAGCCATTATCATGATGGTAACAGCTTATATATCCACTCACCACAGCCTGAACTTTCTACTGCTGAAAACATATTGTATATGCTTAGACCAGACAGTAAATATACTCCGCTCGAAGCGAAAATACTAGATATTGCCTTAGTACTTCATGCAGAGCATGGAGGTGGAAATAATTCTACCTTTACAACTCATGTTGTAACCTCTACAGGTACAGATACGTATTCAGCGATTGCAGCATCACTTGGTTCCTTAAAGGGTCCACGTCACGGTGGTGCTAACATTAAGGTAATAAAAATGTTTGAAGATATGAAAACAGAGGTTAAGGACTGGTCCGATGAAGATGAAATATCAAACTATCTGGCTAATCTTCTTCACAAACAGGCTTTTGACAAAGCAGGTCTTATCTATGGTATTGGTCATGCAGTCTATTCCTTGTCCGACCCTCGTGCGAATATTTTTAAAGGCTACGTAGAGAGTCTGGCAAATGAAAAGGGACGAAATAATGAATTTCAGCTCTATTCAATGGTAGAAAAGCTGGCTCCTGCTGTTATTGCTAAGGAACGTCAAATGTATAAGGGTGTAAGCGCAAATGTTGACTTTTATAGCGGATTTGTTTATAGCATGCTTGATTTACCACTTGAGTTGTATACCCCTATTTTTGCTATATCCAGAATTAGTGGTTGGAGCGCACACCGAATAGAAGAGATAATTAACAATGGTAAAATTATACGTCCTGCTTATAAGAGTATTGCCAAACATACTCCTTATGAATCATTAAAGGACCGTAATTAAGCAGATATTATTTGAGACAAAACAGATATTATTAGAAACAAAAAAGAGCTATCAATATTTTACGTTAAATAGTAATAGCTCTTTTTTTCGTTTAATTAAATACTTTTATATGATTTAGTTCAAACCAAAACGTACTGCCCTGATTAACTTGACTCTTTACGCCGTACTTGGCACCGTGAAGTTCTAAGATATTTTTTACTATAGATAGACCAAGTCCTGTTCCCATAACAGCTCTTTTATGTGTTTTATCAACCTTATAATATCTCTCCCATACATATTTGATATCATTTTCCGAAATACCAATTCCTGTATCAGTAACTTCAATTCTCACTCTATCCCCTGATACAATCTGCTTTACAATTACCGATTTATCTTTCCCTGTATAATTAATCGCATTATTAATCAGATTATATATAACCTGGTATATTTTAAATTCATCAGCCTCTACTATAACACTTTCATTATATTCAAAAGATACCATATATCCATCTTGCTCAATCAATTTTGCATATCTTGTAATGACCAATTTAATACTTTCCGTCAAATTATATTCTTCCACCTTACTTTCCACTACCCCTGCCTGAAGCTTGGATATATCCAGCATATCATTTACCAGATTGGTCAGCCTTCTGGACTCATCAATAACAACTTGAATATTCTCAGATGTATTTTCATCCGGAAGATCTCTCATCACCTCTGAATATGCTATAATCATTGTCAGGGGTGTTCTTAGGTCATGAGATACATTTGCAATTAATTCTCTTTGTAAATTCTCTGCTCGTCCCAATTCCTTGGCCGTAGAATTTAATGTATCAGATAATTCTGCTATTTCTTTATAATCTTTACCATTAAATATAACCTGAAAGTCACCCTTGGCAAGCTGTTTGGCTGTTTGATTTACCTTTACAATAGAACGTGATATTTTCTTTGACACAAGTAAAGCAATGATTAACGAAAGGATAATCATAATAACAGAAATACAAATCAATTGAACCTGTATAGTATGTACAGTAGCATCTACCGGTGTAAGCTGTGCATTCACCATTACTATGCATTCTTCACCATCCAGTGTAGCAATATCAGCATATGTCACATTTTGGTAATCGTCGTTACTTTTAAAATTGAAAAATGGCTTATTCCCAAAGTCTTTTGGTCGGTCAGACAAATCAGAAGATGGTATATCAGATGGTTTATTAGATGGTGCATCTGAACTCCGTTCTGATTCACTATCAGAGCCTTGATCTTCTTGACCTTCCTGATTTTCAGATTCATCCGCAGAGGAATCATTTGGCAAAATATTCTCATCTCCCAATTCCATGTTGCTTGGAGCCTTATGATTAATAACTATTTTTTCTCCAGTTTCCTTACATTCTTTAAAATAATCCTTAATTTTATCCTTAGATATTACATTATAAGAACGTGAGTATTCTGATGCATATAGTTTTGAACCGTCCGATTCACTAACTAGTATGTAAATTTCATAGTCGCCACTAATTGTATCTATTGTAGATTGTAAATCCTCATCATCCATATGCTCCTTAAGAACTCGTAAAGCCTGATCTAATTCATTTTTTTTAATCGCAGTATAAAATGTGTCTAAATATACAGTTTGAAACATCCATAGCAAAACCAAAAGTATAGCAGTAAAGCCTAAAAGATACTGGAACACTTTCCATTTCAGGCTTATCTTCTCATACTTCAAATCGATATCCCACCCCTCTTAATGTTATTACGAATTTCCGGTATTCTCCAAGACTACTTCGTAATAATTTAACATGTGTATCAAGGGTTCTGTCCTCTCCAAAATAATCATAACCCCATACATCTGTTATCAGTTTATTTCGTGTAAGTGCGATATTCCTATTTTTAACCATATAAAATAATAAATCATACTCTTTTGGAGTCATGTCAATCCTTTTTCCGTCAATCGTAACTGTTCTTCCTGTAAAGTCGACCTCCAACCCTTCTGCAACAAATATTTCCCTTTCTGAAGTAGGATTATCTTTACAGTTTCTGGAAATTACAACCTTTACCCTCATCATTAATTCTCTAGGTGAAAAGGGCTTTACAACATAATCATCGATTCCTAATTCAAAACCATGAATCCTATCATACTCTTCTCCTCGTGCAGAAAGCATAATAACTGGTATCTTTTTAAATTTATTTATTTCTCTACAAGTAGAAAATCCATCTAATTCTGGCATCATAATATCTAAAATGATTACATCAAAATCCTCATTTTTACACTTCTCTACAGCTTCCATGCCATTTGCAGCCTCTACAATTTGATATCCCTCAAATTCAGCATACTTTTTAATGATAGCTCTGATTCTATCTTCATCATCGACCACTAATATTTTGTCCATATGCAACCTCCGTTTTACATTTTAATAATCTAAATATAAGGTATTATTGTGTTAACTGTGTGTTGGTATGATAAAGTAATTGTAAATAAGAGAAGAACTTCCTTGATTAGGTTTTGCTCTAAAGGCTATTCCCAATATCCTCCAATAACTTTGAAGTATTATTAATCTCGGTAATAGAAGCTGCCATTTCTTCTAATGAAGCAGATTGATTTTGAGAAATATCATTAAACTGTACTATTTTACCATTTATACTCTGTGTAGATTTTGTTATATTATCAATTACTTCTCTGATTTTTTTCATTGATTCGCTTGAGGAATTAGAAAGATTTCTTATTTCCTGAGCAACAATACTAAATCCTCTTCCATTTTCTCCTGCTCTTGCTGCCTCGATTGCAGCATTTAACCCCAATAGATTTGTTTGTGATGCAATTGCTTCAACCACTTTCACCACATTTTTTATTTCCTCTACCTGATCATTTGTTTTGTTGCTCTCTACAAGAAGTTCTTCATTCATTAATGCCAATGACTGGACTGCCTCGGCGATATGATTTATGGCACCAGACATTTCTGTAAGCGAATCTACTACCTCTTTGGTTATTCCAGTTAAGGAATTTTTCTTTTCCAAACTTTTGCCAAAAACAACAATTCCAATCACATTGTTTGCATCTTTGACTGGTATTGCAAACGATTTAAAAGGTGTACCATATACTTGCTTTGGAACTTCTTTAATAACTTCTCTTTTATTATTAAGTGCATCACGAATCGCACCGCCAGCTGGTATCAAATCACCAGACTGTGATTTTAAATCTAATTTATCACAATAATTTACATAAACGAATTTCTCCTGATCCGTTATTGCAACCGAAACCTCACTTTCAAAAAGTATCTTCAAATACGGTTGTAAATTCTTAAATGCTTCTACCAGCTTCTCAATAATAATATTTTGATCTCCCATTTATTTATACTCCTTTATGTTTAATAAATTTTAATAAATCTCTTTTGTGAATTTAGTTAACCAATACGCAAACGACATCTAGTAAATTAAGAAGAGCCTTTATACAGACAAGTAATTTTTACTGGCCTTAGTAGAAACATAAGCAAACCATATTACAATTATAAAAAATGTAAAAAACGTTATGGTTTGTATCAAACCTAAAGTATTGATATAAGTACTATAAACACCAATCATACCATAAAAAATAGTGCAAATAGAAAAAACCAGTACCTTAGGATACATATAATGTATATATCCGGGAATATCCTTACTTTTTTCAAGATTAATATTCTTGCTCACCAGCCATCCTGCTTTCAATTCACCCTTTGTCTTCATTAGATAGGCAGAATACAACATATAGCTCCCACACGCTAGTATAATAACATCAATCAAGCCCCCAAATTCCATAATCGTTCCTCCGTGTTAATGATTAATTTTGTATTAGCTAATTAGATTATACCCACATTCTTTTACATTTACAATAGTTAAAATGATTTATAAAGTTTCAACTTTATTATTATTTTCGAATAATTTAATACTTTTATTTTTTATATACGTTGAAACATTCCCATATTTGTTGTAAAATAAGAATAAAAAATGTATAATTATAAAAATACTATGTAAAAATAGGAGGAATTGATATGAATTTAAATGGGTTAAAAGTACTGATATGTGATGATTCCATCTTATTTAGAAAACAAATGAAAGATTTCTTTACAGCTAATGAATGTTCTTCTATTCTCGAAGTTGCAAGTGGTCAAGAAGCGATTGATGCATATAAAGAACATCAACCTGATATTGTCTTTCTAGATATTATAATGCCAAACAAAACTGGTATAGAAGCTATTAATGAAATAATGCATTATGATCCGATGGCTTACATTATAATGTTTTCTTCTGTTGGTACTCAACAATATTTAAAGGATGCTATTTTTGCCGGTGCTCACGATTTTCTTCAAAAACCTTTTGATACGTGTACGGTTGTGAATGTTATAGAGAAATATTTGTCTGTAAAAGGAGGAAATTAATGTACGCTCAGTTTTTTGGTAACTATCTGCTCAATAAAGAATTAGTTACCCCCGAACAACTAATAGATGCAATTCAATGCAAGCAAGATATTCATCTTAAGCTTGGCGTCTTAGCAATTCATCGAGGCTTCATGACGGTCGAAGAAGTAGAATTTGTTCATGTTAAACAAACTCAAGTAGACAAACGTTTTGGTGAAATTGCTATTGAGGAAGGTTTTTTAACAAAGCAGCAGGTAGATATACTGTTGAATGAACAAACCCCTGATTTTCTCCTTCTTAGTCAAACTCTCGTCGATAAAGGATATTTAACTATGGAAGAGTTTCAAGCTTCTATGATAGAGTATCAGTCTCGTTTTGAACTCACCGATTTAGACTTTGCAAATGAACAAAGTAACAAGGTTAATGCTCTAATACGAGAGTTTTTTGAGTTTGATGAAGTTAATGATGATTTAAAGGAAATGCTCTATTGTTACATTATTTTACTATTTAATAATATTATCCGATTTGTCGGAAATGATTTTACTCCTTTTCCTATTGTCAAAATTGGTGCATATCCTATCACTTGGTGTGTATCTCAAAAGATAACCGGTGATTTTTCCTTACATACTGCTATGGACATGGATGAAAGTACTCTTATCTCTTTTGCCTCCAGGTATGTAGGAGAGGATTATAAAGTCAATGACGCATATGTTAGATCCTCTATGGAGGATTTCATTAATCTAAATAATGGACTATTTGCAGTAAATGTGTCTAACGACAATGCAAAAACTCTTTATTTACAGCCAACTCTTACAGAGAATGATGTATTATTTGTGCCAGAGGCTCCTATTTACTACATTCCTATTCAATTTACATTTGGTACAGTAAATGTAATGTTTGTTTTATTAGATCAATAATTTGGAGAATTAATGTATTTTTCAATGATTATTATAGGTTTTAGCCTGTTCATACATATAGAGAAAAAAAAGAAAGCCAAAGCTTTCCTTTTTTTTCTCTATATGTATGATCTACATTTCCAGAAATTCTTTTACCACTTTCTGCATTTCGACCACTTCACAAACAGTATTATGAAGAATTTTTGCACTTCTAATATCTTCAATTGCCTGTGGTACTTCTACTCCTGAGATTTTGTTAAGTTCATCCACCAAATCAAAATCAGACATTGAACTATATTTGTTATCTATGGCACACATAACACTTCTTGTAAATTTATATGGACTTGCAGTGGATACCACAATTGTTTTTGTCTTATCCTTTTTATCAGTTTTGTACTTCTTGTAAACACAGGCAGCAACTGCTGTATGTGTATCAATAATATAATTGGTATCCTGATATATCTGCTTGATTACCTGAGCCGTTTCTTCCTCTGTCGCATAATTTCCATAAAAATCAACCAATTGAGACTTCATCTCTTCTGTAATTTCATATTTGCCATTTTTGCTCAATGCTGACATTAATTCATGATTTTTATTTGCATCACAATCTGCAATTTTATAAATCAGTCTTTCCAAATTACTGGATATCAAAATATCCATTGATGGTGAAGATGTTAATATAAAGTCTCGATTACGATTATATTCTCCTGTTATAAAAAAGTCATACAAGACTTTATTATCATTCGATGCGCAAATCAACTTATCAATCGGTAATCCCATATTTTTAGCATAATAAGCAGCTAGTATATTACCAAAATTGCCTGTAGGTACTACTACATTTATTCTTTCATTTTCGCAAATCTCTTCATTTGCTAATAATCTTGAATATGCATATACATAATAAACCACCTGAGGTATTAGTCTTCCAATATTAATTGAATTAGCTGAAGAAAACTGATACCCTGATTGATTCATTTCATCTGCTAATCCTTTATTGTTAAATATTGCTTTTACACCAGTTTGCGCATCATCAAAATTACCATTAATTCCTACAACAAAAGTATTTTCACCCTTTTGTGTAATCATCTGCTTTTCCTGTATCGGACTTACTCCATCCTTAGGATAAAATACTATAATCTTTGTACCAGGAACATCTGCAAAACCTGCTAAAGCAGCTTTCCCAGTATCTCCTGATGTTGCTGTTAGTATTACTATTTCATTCTTAACCTGATTCTTCTTGGCTGCGGTAGTCAATAAATGTGGCAAAATTGACAAAGCCATATCCTTAAACGCAATGGTAGCACCATGAAATAACTCTAAATAATATGCTCCGTCAGCCTTTACAATAGGGGTAATCTCTTCTGTATCAAATTTCGCATCATAGGCTTTATTAATACACGCTTTTAACTCTTCCTCTGTAAAGTCAGTAAAAAATAACTTCATAACTTCAAAAGCCAGTTCCTGATAAGTCATTTTAGATAATTCTACAATGCTTTTATCAAGCTGCGGAATGCTTGTAGGTACAAATAATCCTCCATCCTCCGCCAAACCTTTTAGAATAGCTTGTGAAGCTGTAACTGTTTTACTTTCACTTCTTGTGCTTTTATAAAGTAATTCCATAATATCTATCATTCCTTTTCTATAATCTTTTACATACAAGTTCAATGTCCACTGCAAAAAATTATAACATACCTTGTTTTACACTACAAGCTTATTTTAAAATCGCACTGTATTTCTAGATTATTAATATAGAGTGTAAAACTCATGACCTCCATAAATAAACAGCCATTTTAAATTATTATCAAACCAACTCATATTGTCTGGATCTGCCTTATCTCTGGCAGAAAAAAACAACGCACCCTGTGAATAATCTTCACCAGCTAACACATGGTCTACAGCTTCTACAGTCTCATCGGTTATCTGTACATTTTGATATCTTCCGTCTGCTGTAGGTGAAAACTGAACATGTCCCTCTACCTTTTGCAAGATAACTTCCTCAACTGTATCGGGAAACTGATCACTGCTGACTCTATTCATTATCACATTTCCAACTAAAATTTTTCCTTTTAAATCTTCTCCGGTAGCTTCCGCTTCAACTATTCTAAGCAATGCATTATAGTCTGTACTGGATAGCTCAATTTTGGGCACTGTCTCACTCGTGTTTACTTCTATGTTCTCTTCAGCTGCTTCATGTGACATAACAGAACAGATTATGTTCTGATTTTTCGAAAATTCCGCTGAATTCTCTATAGTTGATAACACCTCTTCGATTCCGGCTTGTATTTTTGCTTGGGTATCTGTCTCTTCTTCATCAGAATCATCTTCTGATGTCAATACATTTCTTAAAGTCGTGGTTTTATTCTTTCCGCTGCCTCCAAAGGAGGTGGAATTAAATGCTATAACTGCAATTGCTACAGTACCAGCCATAACTATTGCACAGCTTCTATAATTTTTTTTCGTAAGCTTAGTCAGCATTTTATACACGCCTTGAAGAAATGAACGTATTCCTAGCATACATACTCCTCTTTTCTTATTATTTGATTTCAATGTCCGAACATGATTAGCATTATATTAAAAACTATTTATAGTGTCAATAACTATTAATCATATTTGGCAATTATTCTTTTAATTTTTTTATTTTATTTATAATATAATGTAATAATAGATAAATTTTAAATTACTATTTTATCTATATTATCCAAAAAATACCAATACAAATTTTATGCATATGTTAAAAAGTTATTAATTATTTTTTACACTTTTTTTAATTTGTATACCGTTTATGCCTGAAAAGTTTTAATATTTTAATAAAAAATAGATTTTCACCCCTATCCTGACTCTTTTTGGGAATAAGATATGATATAATGTTTCTTATCAATACTTATAAAAATAGCTTTATGGAGGAGTTATGTTAACGTTACCTGGTGTTTATACCGCATATAAAAAAGACGGTACAAAGTATTATCGTTCTTCTATTACCTATAAAAGCAAACACATCAGCCTTGGCAGCTTTTCTGAGGAATCACTGGCACATAGGGCTTATTTAGAAGCTTCTCAAATACTTTTAGATGATTCTTTAACAATTATTTCCTATTCATCAAAAAAAAATACATTAAATTTCCATAAATGGGTATGTTTGATAAATTTTAGAGATAATAACCTCTATATTAAGACCCCAATTTATTTAAGGAAGAATTATTTTTCCTACTATTTAAGCAACAAATTAGAATTAAAATTTGATATCGACGATTTATTCTATTATTCCAGTCACAAAATAATGAAACGTCAAGGCCATCTTTTTGTAGCTGATTATGGAATGCAGGTAAATATTTTATCGAGATATGGTATAAAAAGTTATGCTATACCAGGCAAGGATTATTTATTTGCAAACAATGATTTCAACGATTACAGATACCATAATATCATTATTATCAATAAATACTATGGTGTAGAAAAAATAAGACGAGGTAATTATACACTTTATCAAACCAAAATACATATCAATGGCAACTTTATTGTTGGTATATATAATTCTGAAATTATGGCTGCAATTGCATATAATAAGGCGGTTGATATCATAAAAAAAGCTGGCTTGGATAAAAATTACCAAACCAACTATATACTCGATATCACTGCAAAAAATTATGCAGAAATCTATAGTAATATTAAAATATCGAAAAAGCTTTTAACATGGAAGCCGTCCTAGATTCTGATACAGTTCTTCTCTCCGGTCTTTTTTTAAGTGAAAGCTTTCTCTATATTTTAAGACGATTTCTTTATCAATCTCTGCACTGATTAATCCTTCTTCTATATTAAATGAGATAATTTCTCCATACGGATTAACAATTATGGAATCACCCCCATATAAAATATCATTTCCGCATCCGACTCTATTTACTCCTGCTATGTAGCATTGATTTTCAATTGCTCTTGCTCTTAAAAGAGTCAGCCAATGCTCTCTTCTTTCAATTGGCCAATTCGCCGCCACAGTAATAAGCTGTGAATGCTTAGAAGCAATTTGAAAGATTTCGGGAAATCTTAAGTCATAGCAGATAAAGGGGGTTGTTGTAAATTCCTCTACGACACAAAATTCGATTTCTTTTCCTCCTGTATAATAATTACTTTCTTCTCCATAGGAAAAAGGATGAATCTTTGCATAATCTGCAACTACTTGTCCCAATCGATTTATTATAGCAAATCGATTTAGTGCCTTATCAAAACCCTTTTCCACATAGCCAAAGCCAAGCCATATTTGATTCTTTTTAGCAAAATCAGAAAGGATACCTATTGTTTTTAACTCCAGTTTACTTTCACCAATGAAAGCTGTATTCATAGAAAATCCAGTAAAACTCATTTCAGGAAACAGTAAGTAGTCTATCTTAGCCTTTGCTGCTTCTCCTATTATTTTTTCAGCCTTTAAGATATTTTCCTCTTTTTTTTCCCAAACAACATCCATTTGAGCCAAGCCAATCTTCATACACTTTCACCCCTTTTGTTTTTATATTTCTCTTGTATACTTTTTAAGCCATTCAACCTCTTCCTGATTCATATAAGGTGATAATTTTTCAAAAACATCTTTATGATAAGCATTCAGCATACTTTTTTCCTTAATTGACATAAGCTCTGGTTGAATGGCATCCAAATCAATCGGAGCAAAGGTCAGATTTTCAAAAAACATAAATTGTCCATGTTGATTCTTGGTTCCTTTTCTACATACCAGTTCGTTTTCAATACGTATTCCATGACTTCCTTCTATATATATGCCTGGTTCATCGGTCGTAATCATACCTTCTTCAAAAATGCAGTTCATCTCATTGTTCTTTAACAATCTCGGTCTTATGCCATTTGGTCCTTCGTGAACATTTAATATGTGACCAACTCCATGACCTGTTCCACATTTATAATCAATGTCAAGCTCCCAAATGGGCGCTCTTGCAAGAATATCCAGATTAATACCTCTACTGCCATACAAAAATCTTGCATTCAGCAGATTCAGCATACCTATTACGACAGCCGTAAAGTGAACCTTTTGCTCATCGCTGATAACACCTAGAGCCATCGTTCTTGTAATATCTGTTGTTCCTTCGTAATATTGACCGCCCGAATCCACTAACAGCAGTCCTTCTGCCAAAAGCTTTGCATTGCTGCTTTCATTTGCCGAATAATGCATCATTGCCGCATTTTCCTTATAGGCACAAATGGTATCAAAGCTAACCTCAATAAAGCCTTCTTGTACAGAACGCATATGATATAAATAATCAGAAACACTTATTTCTGTCATTTCTTGCTTTCCAACATTATTTTTAAGCCAATACATAAATTTGGTAAAAGCTACTCCATCCTTGATATGTGCATTCCTCGTATTTTCGATTTCTACTTTGTTTTTTACTGCTTTTAAAAGAGTTGTCGGATTTATTTCATTGATGATGCCAGCCTTTATCAGCTTTACTATGGAATAATTCACCTTGGTTTGATCCAAAAGAACCATTTTATCTCCATCAATTTGTTTTACATATTCATAAATATCCTGATAATCTTTAATTATAATGTTATTTTTCGTTAATTCAGCACCTACCTTTTGGTCTAAGACACTTTCATTTAGAAAAAGCATTGCCTCCGTGTCTGTAATAACTGCATAGGATAATACAACAGGATTGCTGTCAATATCATTACCCCTTATATTAAACAGCCATGCTATATCATCCAGACTTGTAATGATATGGGTATCCGCCCCTGCTTTTATCAGCTTATTTCTTATCTGCTCTATCTTCCTGTTGGTTGACATGCCGCTGTATTTTTCTTCTATTATAAAAGCCTTCTCATGGGCAAGCTTTGGTCTGTTCTTCCATATAAGATCTACTAAATCCTCATCGTATTTAATAAAAGCTTCCTTTTTATCAACAATATTCTCTAATTCCTCTCCTAATTCACAGCTAACCACACGACCGTCAAAGCCAAGCGTCTGTCCTTTAGAAATAGTCTCTTCAATAAATTCCTTTACAGTAGGAACTTTTTCTTCTCCCATTTTAAATAATTCAATAGAAGAATCCTGAAGCTGCCTCTCTGCCTGTATAAAGTATCTTCCATCTGCCCATAAAAAAGCCTGCGTTAAAGTTATGACCAGATTTCCATCCGATCCGGTAAAACCAGACATATAGCTTCTACATTTGAAGTACTCTCCTACATATTCTGATTGATGAAAATCAGATGTCGGAATAAAATATATGTCAACATTTTTTTCTTTCATTAAAGCTCTTAAAGCCTGTAATCTATTTTTAATCATATTCTTCCTCCATTTTCAGTCTAAATAAACTTTTCTAATCAAAGACAAAACTATACATTTTATTGTATCACAAAATTGAATTCGTACCTAGTATAACTCTATTTAATTAAAATATAACCTTAACAAATGTTAATATTTCTATAACAATTACCAACTCAATAAATACATGTGAAAACAAAAAACAGGAGCTGTTGTATTAAATTGACTAATGAGTCAACTGACAGCAGCCCCTGTTTTTTATTCTTCTATTGTAGTTACCTTACTGGCTCTTTCTATAATTTCTCTTTCAGCCACATCGGCCGGTGCAGGCTCATAGCGTATAAATTCATAAGAATAGTCACCTCTTCCGCCTGTCATTGAGCGAAGCTCTGTCGAATAACCATAAATTTCTGTCATTGGAATTTCCGCTTCAATGATTTGTCTTTCTCCCTCTGCTGGTGTCATTCCCATAACTCTGCCTCTGCGTTTATTCAAATCTCCCATAATATCCCCTGTATAACGATCAGGAACGTTTACCCTTAACGAGGCAATAGGCTCAAGTAGAATCGGAGCAGCCTCTAAAAATCCCTTTTTAAATGCCATCATAGTAGCCGTTTTAAATGCCATTTCGGAAGAATCAACCGGGTGATAAGAGCCGTCAATCAATGTAGCTTTAACTCCCACAACTGGGTAAGCCGCCAACGGTCCCTTAATAACGCTTTCCTGAACTCCCTTTTCTACAGCCGGGAAAAAGTTTCTTGGTACGGCACCTCCAAAAACCCGCTCCTCAAATACATAGGGCCGCTCTAAATCTCCTGACGGTTCAAAAACCATCTTAACATCACCATATTGTCCGTGACCGCCAGACTGCTTTTTATATTTTCCCTGCACTTCTGCGCTTTTCTTAATTGTTTCTCGAAATGCAACCTTAGGCTTTGACAATTCAATCTCCACCTTGTATTTATTATATAGTTTACTTACAATAATTTCTAAATGCTGATCACCCATTCCATAGATTAAAGATTGTCTGTTCTCTGTATCATTGACGATCTTAACCGTTTGGTCTTCATCCATAACTTTGGCAAGAGCCTGTGAAACCTTATCCTCATCGCCTTTACTTTTAGCTTTATATCTCATATATGTGTACGGAACTGGCATATCTACCTTTTCATAAATAATCGGTACTGCTTTTGTTGATAATGTATCCCCTGTTTTGGCATTCGTCAATTTTGCTATTGCGCCAATATCTCCTGCCGATAACTCTTTTACCTCAAAAGGAGTCTTTCCCTGAAGAATATACAGCTTATTCAATTTTTCTTCCATATCCTTATCACAATTATAGACCACTGAATCGTTTTTCAGCACACCTGAACACACTTTTATTAAAGAATACTTTCCAATAAACGGATCAGCAATTGTTTTAAATATATAAGCTGACATCGCCTTTGATTCATCATAATTAGCTTCAAATATTTGATTTGTTTTTCTATTTGTTCCAACTCTCTCAATCTTATTCGGACTTGGAAAATACTTAACAATATCATTCAATAAATTAAATACTCCACGAATTTCTAAATTGGAGCCCATAGCAACCGGAATAATTGATCCATCAATCACATTATTTCTAAGTGCCTGACGAACCTCTTCATCACTAAATTCTTCGCCATTAAAGTATCGTTCCATATACTCATCACTTGTTTCAGCAACTGCATCCAACAATTTTTCTCTGTAATTATCATAATAATCCTTTAAATAATCAGGAATTTCGCAATCGATTTTTTCAGCTAAACCATTAAATTTTCTTCCACCCTTTTTTACAATGTTTACATAGCCTACCAGCTTTTCATTTTCCCGAATCGGCATAAAAAACGGTGCTATGCGTTTCCCGTAAAGTGCCGTTAAATCATCAACAACTTGTCTGAAACTTGCATTATCATCATCCATATTTGCTACAAAAAACATCCTTGGCAAAGAATATTTCTCACAAATTTCCCACGCTTTTTCTGTTCCCACTTCAACACCAGATTTACCAGAAACAACTATTATAGCAGCATCTGCTGCATTCGCTGCTTCCTCTACTTCACCTACAAAGTCAAAATAACCAGGAGTATCCAAAATATTAATTTTACATTCATTCCAAGGAAGCGGTACCACTGACGTATTGATTGAAAATTCTCTTTTGGTTTCTTCCTTATCAAAGTCACTTAGAGTATTCCCTTCACTAACATTACCAATTCGATTGATAAGACCTGCTAAATGCGCCATGGCTTCGACTAACGACGTCTTGCCACAGCCACCGTGCCCTAAAAGAACTACATTACGAATTTGTTCGGTCTTGTAAACGTTCATATAAATTCCTCCTATTCATGCTTAATCGTACTGTTCATGCAGAAACTCTGCATTGTAGGTTTAAAGTTTCAAGCAAATATAAGCTTTGTACATATTTTACTAAATATTTTGCATTTATACAAGATTATCGTGTAAATTGTACATATAAATTTAATATTAATTAATATATGAATACTCTCCAATTCTTTATTTATGCATTATAAGTTTAATATTCTTTATTTCTGTAAAATTTTATTAAATTATACTATAAATAATCAATAACGATTTAGGCTTTAAAGCGTTACACTTTAAAGCAATACAGTATTGACATATCCTTCTAACTGTTATAAACTTATACTCAATAAGCAACGCATTTTATTAAAAAGATTGGGGATAAAAAAATGATAATTGTAATGAAACCAAATGCACCTCAAAGCTCTATTAACAATGTAGTAAGAATTATAGAGTCAAAGGGTCTCGAAACACACATTTCTGCAGGTAAAGAAGTAACTATTATTGGAGTTGTTGGAGATAAGAGCAAGCTTCAAACAGAAAATCTTGAAATAGCTGCCGATGTTGAAAGAATCGTTCCAGTAACAGAAAGCTATAAATTGACTAATAAAAAGTTCCATCCAGAACCATCTGTTGTTAAAGTTGGAAATACTCAAATCGGAGGCAGCACCCTTACAATTATGGCAGGTCCTTGTGCTGTTGAAACCGAAGAACAGCTTTTGTCCATCGCCCATGCAGTAAAAGCGGCAGGTGCCAATATTGTACGTGGAGGTGCATACAAGCCAAGAACCTCTCCTTACTCCTTTCAAGGGCTTGAAGAAGAAGGTCTGCGTTATATGCAAAAAGCAAAAGAAGAAACTGGTCTTGCTACCATTTGTGAAGTTACTAGCTTAGATGCCATTAATTCAGCTGTAAAATATATAGATATGATACAAATTGGTGCAAGAAATATGCAAAATTTCTATCTTTTAAAAGAGGCAGGCAAAGCAGGACTTCCCGTTTTATTAAAACGTGGTTTAGCTGCTACAATAGACGAATGGCTCAATGCGGCTGAATATATTATAGCAGAAGGAAATCCCAATGTTGTGTTGTGTGAAAGAGGTATTCGTACCTTTGAAACAGCAACCAGAAATACTTTGGACATTAGTTGTGTTCCTGTTTTAAAAGAGAAAACTCATTTGCCAGTAATTGTAGATCCAAGTCATGCAACTGGAGTACGAGCTTATGTTAAGCCGCTTGCCAAGGCTGCTATTGCTGCCGGTGCAGATGGTTTAATGATTGAAGTACATAACGATCCGGCAAAGGCACTTTCTGACGGTCCGCAATCATTAACCTTTGAGCAATTTAATTTACTTGCTGAAGAAATACGTCCATTTGCAAAACTTTCGGGGAGGAAATTTTAATGAATGATTCACAGGTTGGCTTTATTGGCCTTGGCCTTATAGGGGGTTCAGTTGCCAAAGCTATAAAAGCCAAGTATCCAAATACAAAAATTACAGCCTATGATCCCAATACAAAATCAATTCATTTTGCACGGCAAGAAGGAGTCGTAGACACCATTGCGGCTTCTATAGATGATGCTTTTAGCTGCTGTGATTTTATATTTTTATGTGCCCCTGTTTCCTATAATATTACATACCTCACTTCCCTAAAAGCTGTCATAAAGCCAGAATGCATTTTGACCGATGTGGGAAGTGTGAAAACATCAATTCACGAAAAGGTGATTGAGCTTGAATTGGAGGAAAACTTTATTGGCGGACATCCTATGGCGGGTTCTGAAAAAACAGGATATGAAAATTCAGTATCTCATTTAATTGAAAATGCTTATTATGTATTAACTCCGTCCTCCAAGATAAGTGAAGATAAAATTATGCATTACATTGATTACGTAGAAACTCTAGGCTCGATCCCTATTGTTCTTGACTACAAGGAACATGATTATGTAACAGCGGCTATTAGCCATCTTCCACACATCATTGCTTCCAGCTTGGTAAATTTTGTTGAAAAAAAGGATTCTAGTGAAAAAATAATGAAGAATATGGCAGCGGGAGGGTTTAAAGATATTACTCGCATAGCCTCCTCATCTCCTACTATGTGGCAGCAAATTTGCTTGACCAACAAGGAAAATATATCTTTACTGCTAAATGATTATATTGAAGAATTGAGTCATTTCAAAGATTTAATTGATAGTGCTTGTGAAAATGACCTTTATCATATATTTGATGATGCGCGTGAATATAGAAATTCGATCGCAAATTCATCACTTGGACCAATAAAGAAGATATATGAGCTTTATTGTGATATAATAGACGAAGCTGGAGGAATTGCAACGATTGCAACCATTCTTGCAAGCAACAATATAAGTATTAAAAACATTGGCATTATTCACAATCGTGAGTTTGTAGAAGGCGCTCTTAGAATAGAATTTTATGACGAGGATTCATCCAAACGTGCTTTCGCCTTGCTGGTAAAATACAGTTATCATATATACGAACGCTAATACTGTTTTTTTCGCTGCTTCCGTTATTGTATCGTTCCAGCAAATATTACATATTAAGTAGAAAGGATGATATTCCATATGCATTTTACAAAAGTTTCTAAATTAAATGGAGAAATAACTATTCCGGGTGATAAATCCATATCACATAGAGCAATCATGCTTGGAGCATTGTCAAAGGGAACCACAGAAGTTAGTAATTTCTTACAAGGCGCAGACTGCCTTTCAACCATTGATTGCTTCAGGAGAATGGGAATTGACATTAATAATACTGCAAATTCTGTCACTATAAAAGGGAAAGGGCTACTCGGACTAACCAAACCTTCTCAAATCCTTGATGTTGGAAACAGTGGAACAACGACTCGAATCATGTCAGGTATCCTTGCCGCTCAATCCTTTGAAACAAGTCTGACGGGTGATACTTCTATTCAAAAACGCCCAATGGGAAGAATTATAGAACCTTTATCTTTAATGGGCGCTTCCATTACAAGTATAAACAATAACGGATGCGCTCCTCTTCTGATTCGCGGCTCTAAACTAAATGGCATTCATTATATTTCAAAGGTAGCTTCTGCACAGGTTAAATCTGCCATCTTACTTGCCGGTTTATTTGCAGAGGGAGAAACAAGTGTTAGCGAGCCTTCTGTTTCCAGAAATCATACTGAGATTATGCTAAAATATTTTGGCGGAAGTATTAAAACATTGGGAACAACAGCCACAGTAACACCAAACCCGGTCTTAACCGGGCAAAAGGTAACTGTACCAGGCGATATTTCTTCTGCCGCATATTTTATTGTAGCAGGTCTTATCGTTCCAAATTCTGAACTGCTCATTAAAAATGTGGGAATCAATCCGACCAGAGATGGAATCATTCGGGTATGCCAGCAAATGGGAGGAGATATTACTCTGCTTAATATCAACGATAAAAATGGTGAAAAAACAGCTGATATTTTGGTAAAATCCAGCGAACTAACGGGTATAGAAATTGGAGGCAGCATCATACCTACGCTAATCGATGAGCTTCCTATCATATCAGTATTGGCATGCTTTGCAAAGGGCAAAACAATGATAAAGGATGCTGCCGAGCTAAAAGTTAAGGAATCAAATCGAATCGACGTATGCGTAAACAACTTGTCTGCCATGAATGCAAATGTCAAAGCAACCGATGATGGCATGATTATTACCGGCGGACGAAGCTTACACGCCGCTGTGCTAGACAGTAAACTAGATCACAGAATTGCTATGTCATTTGCTGTTGCAGGCTTGATGGCAGATGGAACTACAACAATTAAAAATAGTGAGTGCGTTAATATTTCCTATCCTACATTCTATTCAGACCTTGCCAAGCTACATGCATAAGATTTTTATCAAAACCATATACGAATAGAACATATTTCTGCTTGTATATGGTTTTATTATAAAATAAAAATGCTGGAGATATATATGAAAACCGCATACCCCAACATTTATTATAGAACCTATGCCTGACCTTTTTCTAAGTTTTCCTCTACGCACTGATAAACATCAATCCGAAACTTTTCGGCTTCCGATAAACCAATAAATTCACCACCATAGGACATTTTTTCTTTATCAGGCTGCTCTGTTTTACGAACTATCCTCAATACAACCTTAATTACTTCTTTTGTCCATATGACAATTTCTGTATCAAAGTACTGGCCTATTTTTAAATCTTCATTTGAATAAAATCCCAGACCTTCTCTTGATAAATCTTGCACATCGACCAAAAATCGATTATGTTCTGTGCTATCACAACGTCTTAAATGAATTGTAACTTTAAGGTCACTTCTTTTGTATTTTCTCTTTTCACTCATCATTTTTCTCCCTTGTACATGCTTTCACAAGCTATCTTATGAACATTGCATCACCAAAGCTAAAGAATCTGTAACGCTCTTTTATTGCTGTTTCATACGCATTTAAAATATTCTCCTTGCCAGCCAGCGCCGAAACAAGCATTAATAATGTGGATTCAGGTAAATGAAAATTAGTAATCAAGCCATCAATTACTTTAAACTGATAACCTGGATATATAAAAATCTCTGTCCAACCCGAGGCTGCTCTTACCATACCACTGTCATCTGCCGCTGATTCCAATGTTCTACAACTTGTAGTTCCTACTGAAATAACTCTCTTACCATTTTTCTTTGCATTATTTATTTTAAATGCTTCCTCTTCTTCAATACAGAAAAATTCGGAATGCATATGATGTTCTAATATATTCTCCACCTTAACCGGACGGAATGTTCCAAGTCCAACATGAAGTGTCACCCTTGCTATATTCACTCCTTTTTCTTGTATCCTCTCAAGTAATTCATTTGTAAAATGAAGCCCTGCTGTGGGCGCAGCTGCAGAACCTTCATGTTTTGCATATACTGTTTGATACCGATTCTTGTCCTTAAGTTCATGCGTAATGTAGGGAGGCAAAGGCATCTGTCCTAATTGATCCAAAATCTCTTCAAATATTCCATTATATTCAAATTTAACTAATCGGTTCCCTTCCTCAACAATTTCTATTACTTCACCAATCAGTAAACCACCACCGAAGCTTATCCTTGTTCCTACTTTTGCTTTCTTTCCAGGTTTTACCAATGTTTCCCATATATCTTCTTTTTTTCTTTTTAAAAGCAATACTTCTATTTTAGCCTCAGTTCCGACACGACTTCCTATTAATCTTGCAGGTATTACCTTTGTGTCATTGATTACAAGACAATCACCTTCCTCTAAATAGTTAATAATCTCTTTAAAAATATGGTGTTGTATCTCTCCTGTTTTTTTATCTAGAACAAGAAGTCTTGAGCTTGATCTATCTTCAATCGGATCTTGCGCAATCAGTTCTTGCGGCAAATCAAAATTAAAATCTTCCAGTTTCATTATAATCTCCTATTATACTTTGTGATAACTTTCTGATAACTCTCGGATACTTCGTTTCCTCGTTAACTTATCGGTAAAAACAAATACTCGCTTTGCTCGTGCTTGTTTTTCTTCCGATAAGTTCTTCTTACCAGAATTACTTATCTCGGATACTTCGTTTCCTCGTTAACTTATCGGTAAAA
>NZ_QICS01000001.1:0-24670 GCF_003201285.1 Lachnotalea glycerini | reverse complement strand
TGCTCGCTTTGCTCGTGCTTGTTTTTCTTCCGATAAGTTCTTCTTACCAGAATTACTTATCTCGGATACTTCGTTTCCTCGTTAACTTATCGGTAAAAACAAATACTCGCTTTGCTCGTGCTTGTTTTTCTTCCGATAAGTTATATTATCGTATTTTTTTAATAATGACAACTATTTTATATAATATTGTCGAATTTTATACTAAAATTTTCTTTTATCTCACAAAACAACCGACACTTTTATGCTGTGTCGGTTGTTAATAAAACTATTGTCTTAGCTCTATTCCTAAATTATTCAGTTCTTTTAATATCTTATTCATGGAAGCATTTACATCAGTATCTTCTAACGTTCTATCTTTAGCTCTAAAAATAATAGAATAAGCTACCGATTTATAACCTTCTTTAATCTGTGTGCCCTCGTAAATATCAAACAGATTATAGCTTTCTAAAATACTTCCGCCTTTTTTTTCAATTATCTCTTCAATCTGGCCTACCAGAATTTGATTCGACATGACCATACTAATATCTCTGGTAACGGACGGAAATTTTGCAATTCCCTCATATTTTCTATCGAAAGTAGCAAATTCAACAATTTGTGGCATATCAATAACCACAATGTAAAGTCTCTCTTTAATATTATAGTTATCTCCAACAGCCGGATGAACTTCACCCATATAACCGATGCATTTCTCTTCGCAGAAGATATCAGCCTGTCTGCCAGGATGTAAAAATGATTTTTTATCGGATGGATCATATTTTATCTTGTTCTTATTTCCAATTTTTTGCAAAAATTCTTCAACAACACCTTTCATTGTGAAAAAATCACCATCACCATACATTCCCAATGTAAATTGCATTCTCTCTTCTGGTAGCTCAGTTACCGGAATCTGTTTTGGTATATAAATATTTCCCAACTCATATAAACGAACATCTTTATTTCTTCTATTATAGTTAGTAGATAATGCTGTTAGCATACCATTCAATGAGGAAGTTCGCATAATACTAAAATCCTCTCCCAGTGGGTTAGATATCACTACTGCATTTCTTAATATAGAATCTGTTGGAAGTAATAATTTATCAAATACTTTAGGACCCTCAAACGCATATGTCATAGCCTGACTAAAACCACAGAATTCAGCAATATTTCTAGCTGCTTCTTCCACTCTCATTTTAAATGAAATCTTACCTGTAGTAGCTTCGCCCGTTGGTAGTGTTGTAGGAATGTTATCGTAGCCGTAAAATCTGGCTACTTCCTCTGCTAAATCAGCTATTGTACTGACGTCCTGTCTCCAAGACGGAATAATCACTTCTTTCGTTGATTCATCATATCCCAATTCAATCTTCTTAAAATATTCAACCATTGCAGCTTCATCAATATCGGTTCCCAATATTTGATTAATGCGTCCTGAATTTAAGACAACCTTTTTACCAACTCTTTCATTTTCATAAATATCAACCATACCTCCTACAACTTCTCCTGCACCAAGCTCTACAATTAACTGACATGCTCTGTCAATTGCTTGCTTTGCTGTGTTTGGATCAAGACCCTTTTCAAATTTGGTAGAGGCATCTGTTCTAAGACCGACTTTCTTACTGGATCGTCGGATATTTGTACCATCAAAGCAAGCTGCTTCAAATAGCATGCTAGTAATATCATCCGTAATCATGGAATTTTCACCCCCCATGATTCCTGCAATACCTACCGGCTTGCTTGAGTCACAAATCATTAATATGGTATCATCTATCACTCTTTCCTGCCCATCCAGCGTTATAAATTTCTCTTTGTTATTTCCTCGGCGAACGATAATTTCTTTTCCTTCAATTGTATCCAAATCATATGCATGCATTGGCTGTCCATACTCTTCCATTACATAGTTTGTAATATCTACAATATTGTTAATTGGCCGAATACCTTGTTTGGCAAGTCTTCTTTGCATCCATTCCGGTGACGGAGCAATTTTAATGTCTTTCACCACTCTGGCACAATATCTTTTACATAAATCACAATCTTTAACAGAAACCTTAATATAATCATTTACATCTTCATTATTTTCCTTTACCTCAACAACAGGAGGAATAAATTTCTTATTAAAAGTAGCTGCTGCCTCTCTCGCAATTCCTAACACGCTAAAGCAATCCACACGGTTAGAGGTAACCTCATATTCAATTACAGCATCATTTAAACCTAGCACTTCTATCGCATTACTACCTACGGTAACGTCATCTTCAAAAATATATATACCATCTTCCGGCGCATTTGAATAGAACTCCTTAGTACTTCCCAATTCTTCAATGGCACACATCATACCATTTGACTCAATTCCACGAAGCTTACCCTTTTTAATCTTTATTCCGTTTTCCGGTAATGCACCACCATCGTGCCCTCCCGCAACTTTTCCGCCATCTAGTACAACAGGTACCTTATCACCTGCTTTTACATTTGACGCACCAGTAACGATTTGAGTCGGTTCTGTACTGCCGACATCAACCTGACAAACAATTAATTTATCTGCATCTGGATGTCTCTCAATGGTTTTAATTTGTCCAACCACTATATTCTTCAGATTTTTATCTAAAATCTCATAACCCTCTACTTTAGTACCTGATAATGTCATTGCATCAGTATATTCCTGTGCGGTTACATCAAGCTCTGGTACATATGCTTTAATCCATGATAATGATGTATTCATTGTTCTTCCTCCTCTTACTAAAATTGCTTTAAGAAACGATAATCGTTCTCGTATAATAATCTCATGTCATCAATCTCATATTTTAGTAATGCAATACGCTCTAATCCCATACCAAATGCAAAGCCGGTATACACGTCTGGGTCAATCCCACTCATTCTCAATACATTAGGATGAACCATACCGCAGCCAAGTATTTCAATCCAACCCTCGCCCTTACAGAAGCGACAGCCCTTACCTCCACATTTGTAACAGGAAACATCCAGTTCTGCACTAGGTTCCGTAAATGGGAAATAATGTGGCCTAAATTTAACCTTTGTTTCGGCTCCGAAAAGCTGCTTTGCAAACTCTGCCAAGGTTCCTTTTAAGTCAGCAAATGTAATGTTTTTATCAATAACTAACCCTTCTATTTGATGAAAGGATGGAGAATGTGTCGCATCAACCTCATCTGCTCTAAATACCCTGCCTGGTGCAATCATACGGATTGGAAGCTGACCCTTTTCCATCACTCGTACCTGTACCGGAGAAGTTGCTGTTCTAAGAACCATATTGCTGTTAATATAAAATGTATCCTGCTCATCTTTTGCCGGATGATTAGCTGGAATATTCAAGGCTTCAAAATTGTAATAGTCGTATTCTACTTCCGGTCCTTCCACTACTTCATAACCCATACCTACAAAGATTCTCTCAACCTCTTCCAATGCAATGGTATTTGGATGTCTGTGTCCTAAATTACTTTTATTCGCAGGAAGAGTAACGTCAATGACCTCATTTTTTAATTTTGCATCCAATACTGCCTTTTCCATTTTCTTCTTAGTTTCTTCTAATAAAACTTCAATAGCCTGTCTGGTATCGTTGACCATTTGACCTACCATAGGCTTTTCCTCTGCCGGTATGTCCTTCATCGATTTCAACACAGCTGTAAGCTCACCTTTTTTCCCCAGAAAAGAAACCCTAACCTCATTTAATTTTTCTAATGCATCTGACTCTTCAATTTGTCTGAATGCATCATCTTTGATTTTTTGAAGCATTTCTTTCATAATGTATCTCCTTTCGTTATTAACAATATATGCGATTTTTGATAAAAGAACAAAGTGTCTTCCTATCAGGTACTCCGTACACAAGAGTTTCTAAACGACACAATAATTTACGCGTGTTGTGTTTTTATCGAAACGTTTTCATTAATAGGAAACTTGAACTTTTCACTTTATTATGACAAGTTATTTCCTATGAAATAAAAAAAGCCCCATCCCGCAAAGGGACGAAGCTTATATATTCGTGGTACCACCCTAATTCCTATATAAAATTCCTATAGGCTCTCAGAATGCTTAACGCGCACAAACGTTATTCTCTACTTAATTCAAGAATACAACTCCAGTGGGAAATTCAATAATTATCTGAACTTAAGGAAGCTTGCAGCCGATGACTCCCTCTCTCTGAAAGAAAATAATTATCTACTTGTGATTAAACACTCACTTTCATAGTCTTTACATAAATGAATCTGTATCCTATTTTACCATAATAAATGGTCATGTCAAGAACTATTGTAAAAATTAGCACTAAATTTAGTATTTATAACTGAATGATCCTATCTGTCATATTCTTTATTTTTTCGTCATGAGTAACCAATACGATTGTTTTTCCTTCTTTGTTCATATCTTTAATAATGTTCATGACTATTTCTGCATTTTTGGCATCCAATGAGCCCGTTGGTTCATCTGCTAAGACAATCTTGCATTTTTTTAGAAAAAGCCTTGCCAAGGCTACTCTTTGTTGCTCTCCACCTGACAAGGTATATACCTTACTTTTTAGTTTGTCTTTTAACCCAACCTTTTCAAGTGCTTCCTCTATTGAGTAATTTGTTCTATTACTTTTTCTTACCAAACATAGGTTTTCTTCGACCGTTTTATTATCCACTAATGCAAAATTTTGAAATAAATAGCCAACGACTGAGCGAAAATAGTTTAATCTATGCTTATTCGTTTGTATTTCTTTTCCATCAATCAATAACTGTCCACTATCAATTGGTTCTATCATTCCAATCATATTTAACAATGTTGTTTTTCCACTTCCACTGTTACCTGAAAAGCATACAAAATCACCCTCATTTATGATAAAATTAAATTTATCAAAAAGAATATTATCATCAAATTTTTTTGTTATATTTATTCCTTCTATCATAGTCGTTCTCCTTTTAGTATTGTTGCAATTCTTGACCTTTCAACAGAACTAATCTTAATTTGTATATAAATCCATTCAAATAAACCAATAGCCACACTGCTAATCAATAGGTAAACACCCTGCTCAATATGAAATATCAGACTTAATATGATAGAAACACTAATACTAATCATAGTGATTAAACTGGAATAAAAGATTTTTCTATTACGTTCTAAACGGTTATATCCTAAAACCTTTTTTATTGCAATTTCTACAGAGTTAACCTTATATTCTATTTTAATAATAAAAACAATTAGCGACATCTGTATCAAAATTAAAAAGGCAGAAAGCACAGAAATTAATTTAACACTTCTTTTAATAATCTTCCAATTATATTGATACAACTCATAAACATTTGTCTTAACAACAATTTGATTTTCAAGTTGATTTTCTTGAATAAAATTATCAAAATCATCTTGCTTTATGTTATACATAATGTCATATGCATAATATAACTGTCTTGATGCACTATCCAAATCTTCTTGTATCTTACTATGATTATCGAGCAAAATAATGGGATTCTTTATCAATTTACTTCGATATAAATGTAATTGATAATTAATCGACATTAAGGTAAGTGAGTCCTTATATTTGATAATTTCAATATCATCACTATTTTCTTGTACAAAATAAAAGCGAAATACCTCTTTTGCTTTATTTAGTTCTTCATCATTTTCACTCATAGCATCAGGTATAAGAAAATAATACTTATCTTCCTTTGCTTGGTCTAAACTGTTTTTCATGTCTGGATTTTCTTTTAATACTTCATCCCTTGAATTTTTATTGATTACGATAAACGGATAAATGCATTCTAATGCATTTGTTAAATCTATATACTGTAGTGACTGTGATTTATATTGTTGATAAAATTTTTGCATAACCAAACAGCAGTCATCACCTGTTTTACCAATTGAATTCTTAATCTTATAATTTAATTGATAATAACAATACTCCTTGTTAGTTTCAAAAAAATCTTTTTGCCTATAATAATTTATCCCCTCCGCTAATATACTTATATTTCCTGCCAATAACAAAGTTGATAACATCGTAGTTATTATTTTAAGAAAATAATTCATAGCTAAAAAAGTCTTTGAATTTTTACTATTGGCAAAATCTTTTTTCAAATTGATATGAAACACACTTGCATGAATCAATATGCTAACGAGAATAAATATAAGATATAGAGTTATGACATACCTATATTCAAAAAACACATTTGACACGTTTATTAATATTTTAGGCAAAAACAAAAACATCAAACTAAATACCACGATATCCATAAAAATATTTTTTAAGAATATTATTTTTAAATCCTCACCTAACAACAATTGAATGACGACTTCTTTCTTTTGAAAAATCACTTCATAGGCATTTAATAGTGTCAGTAGAATAAAGATGGTTCCCCAAACCAAAAATAAATTAGTATACAAAGAACGGTCTGACCCATATACCCTAGGAAAACCTCCACCATACTCATTAATTAGTTTCTTTTTAAACGCACGCATATTTTCTAGCTTACTATTTTCACCAATAAAATAAAAATTATCAAACCTTTTAATATTTTCTACTTTTTCAAAATTCAAGTACCTAACTTTCGTTTTGCCTGTAAAGAGCCCTTCATATTCTTTGTCTAAAATTTTTCTATTTTTTAATGCTTTGATTGCATTTTCTGTTCCATAAACAGTGATGTACTTTTCATAGTCTGACACAATATTGCTATCTACTATAAAAAAGTCAACTCCTGTTTCTTGTGCTACCAATAAAAATTCTTCTACAATATAAGGATTCGTATTCTCATCGGGTAGGTTATCAAATACGAAATTCGCTCTATAATAACTTTCTTGAAAATTATCAAGAAAATAAATGAATAATTCTCCAGTAAATAAAAAACCACTTATAATAAGTAGTATTGATATCATGTATTTTACTTTTTTCATTTTTTCCCCTATATTATATATTATTTTTAAATACCCTATCATAAAACATGATAGGGTATCTTATCAACAATAGGTATTTTATAAACCATTTTATATCCTTTATTAGATTATTACCACTCACAACTATAGGTTACTTCTGAACCTGAATGTGTTACCTCTAATTTTGACCATTTACCTGCCGCTTTACTCCCCGCTGCATGAGCTCCACCACCGTTATATATTCTTGCATAGTGTGATGCATTTGAATGATATGCATAACATGTATCTTCATGTACCAACCATGTATTATATCCATATTCTATTTTTGCTTGACCAGACTCTAATGTTTTTGACCAATCCTCTACAAAATCCCCACTATAAGACTTACTTAAACTTCCTGCCTTTGCAGACAATGACATTAAACTAGTTGCACACATTAATGCCATACATAAACTTAAAATTCTTTTTTACATAATACATATACTCCTTATTAATTATTATTTTATTTACCTATTGTTTTCATGAATCAGTTATTACTTTAAATCCCACTCTTTTTTAGCTAAGCGATACATCTTTCCTATCTCTTCCTTTTTTTTATCCAATAAATTTTGTATCTGTGTTATTTCTTCTTCTGTAAAATTGTTCTTTTTATCTACCATATAATTTAGTTCTTTATCAACATAAAATCGATAACCATGATTATTTTCTGCATCTACTAATTCCATCCCTATTCTCATATCACCTTTCATAAATAATTCTGGCCAAATAATAATGGATATATCAGCGTTATTATTAATAGCAAAATTACCTGTAAAGGAATAAAATTCTGGTTGTTTAATGGTATAACTATACCCATTCAATGTTTTTCCATAACTCTTGACATATAACTCATATTCATTTGATATGTAATTTTCATATTTATTAAAATTAAGATACCATATTAAATTTCTTATCATAAATATGATAAATAAACTACTTAATACAATAATAATTATTTTTTTCTTATTCATGATTTTACTCCCTTATTGTTCACTTGTATTAATATACTATACTTTCCATTTAATGTCAATTTAAGTAGTTGTTTGTTTTTATAGACATTTTTTAAAATTATATAGATCCATTTTTTAATTTTATACGGCTGATTCTTTATCAAGAATATTTTTTCACGTAAACATTATATCACATAGCATTTTTAAGAACAAAGTGGACAAGTCCGCATCAGCTCCCTAATTCCTCACTCAAGAGGGACTTGACCGCTTTGTCGCGCCGAATGCTGTCACGCAGTGACATTTTCCACTTGCATTCGTGCGCATCTTGCGGAGCATTTTTATGTAATAGGACGCATTCCTATTACATAAAAAAAGACAATTACAAATACCGTAATCGTCCTTTTTCTATTTCATCAACACTTTTCTTGTCGAAATACGTTAATTTCTGCGCCAACCAACATGAGATACATACAACCATATAGCCATAGCATTACCAATATAATTGTAGTAAGGCTGCCATACATGTTAGAGAAACCAGAGGATAAATCAATATATAAGGAAAAACCATATGAAAATACCGTCCATGCAACAGCCGAAAAAACAGCACCTGGATACTGCTTTGACTGAAGCATTTTGCCATGTGGTATAAACTTATACATAACCCAGAAAAGAAAAGTTAACACACCAAGTACGGCAAAGTTTTTTACATTCGATAATTGACTTGTTAACTGGCTAAAAAACGGATACTGTTTACCTATTACTGTCAAAATCTTATTTCCGAATACTACAATAATTAAAGACAGAACCACTGCTACTACAAATATTATCGTATAAATTGCAGCTCTTAAACGTACTAAAAAATAGCCATTCTCATCTTCAATATCATTAATGGTATTCAATGCCTGAATTATTGACATAACGCCCTTTCCGGCCGACCATGCTGCAGTAATAGCCGAAATAGATACTACTGCACTCGATTTATTATATACCTCATCTATAATAGAAATAACCATTGGATCAATCGATGTTGGCAAAATATCCACTGCTGTAGACAATATATCGGCTTTTGTTACCGGAGTATATTTAATTAATGTTAAAAGCATCATAACGAACGGAATAAAGGATAATATTAAAAAGTAAGCTGTCTGTGCAGCATAGGCATTAATATGATCCTCTTTCAATTTATTTAGAAAATCTTTTCCTATTTGTATTAATTTCATTTTAATCCTCCGGCACATATTATGTTCTATTCATACTATAATCTTACATGCATTAGTAAATATTTATTAAATCTACACCTTCATAAAAATATTTTAATATTTCATCATAAGTATATTGGTTTGCAGCCATTATTTTGGCACCGTTTTGACTCATACCAACCCCATGACCGTAACCCCCTCCCGTAAATTTGATATCAGTTAATTTCTTATCATCCATAACTTTATCAAATATACAATAAGCACTGGGAAGTAAAGAGAAGCTCTCAATTACACTTCCATCTGCCTTGGTAATCTGAGTTGAAACCGGAGCTAACAGGTATCGGATATTATACTCTGTAATAACCTTGATAGTTGCTTTTGACCCCTCAATAACAATCGTATTCAATATACCGCCTTCATTACGATTGATCACGGTAATATCTTTTATCATGCCAATATCTGATATCTCCTTACTTTCAAATTCACCATTCTTATTTTTTACCAAAATAAGTTCTGGATTTGCTTGATATCTTACTGCCAATCTTGAATTTAATGTATTTGAAAGAGTGTCCACAGGAATTGTAGTCGTCCATCTGTACCAAGGTTCTTCACTTTCAAAACCATCATATTCATTCTTTGTAATAAAATCATAAAATACAGCTTCGTCTGTCAAGTCCAAATCACAGTCTTCTAAACCTATAAATTTAGGCTGTAAATAGCTTCTGTCTTTCTCACTTTGTTCTACCCATATAGCACTATTTGTTGTGTGTCCACAGGAGGTTGAAAAATAGAAAGTATCTATGACATTATCGTCCTTAACAAGCACCTGGCCATAAGTCTCCTTTACAGACTGTGTGCAAGCCGGTGTCTCTTCCTGATTACTATATACCTGAAAGCTAACACTGTCATCAACCTGTGCTCCATATTGTGCATAGGCATTGTCTAGAATATGATTATATGCATAAGTTCTGGCACATACTGCCTGCGCCTTTAGTGCTTCAATACCAAAACTTTCCGGCATTTCACTAGGTACCACCTTATATAGGTATTCCTCCATTGATACTTCATTTATAACTATTAACCCATTGCTGTCTTTAACAATCTCAATTGTGCCCAGATATGATGGATTTCCCGATGCCCTTTGTACCGAAAGTAATGTCATTTTTCCTGATAGCGTATCAGGTTCAATTTTTATTCGGCTCGATTCCCATAAATTGCTGCTTTCATCAATACTAACGTCCTCATCTGCCGCGTGTTTTTCTTGCTTTTCCAACTTTTCTCCATAATAAATTGTATAATCAGAATTACTTTCCAGCATAACATTATTGTGAAAAAGGCTCTCAAAATTGCTGCTTTTAATCAAGACACGAATATTTTCCACTACCAAGTCTTTCATCACAAGCCCTGCACTGATTTTACCATCCGCCACAATAAAATCTGTAACATTATATCCAACTAGCAAATCATTTATGCTTAATTCTTCCAGTTTCCCATATTCCTTGAATAATCTAAAATTTTCATCTAATGGTACAAATCCATATTCTTCGATTTCCAAACTGTCCGCTTGAATAGATAGCAATTTACCACTTATCTTGTCCCCTTTTACCTTAATTTCTTTAATCTCTCCGTCTTCAAATAAAATATCTCCTATCTCTGATGATAGATTATTATCCAATGGACGGTTATTATAATTAATATATATACCATCTGTAAAAATGTTAATTCCGTTCTCATCACCAGAAACAATGTATATGTTGTTGAACTGGTAATTCGTTTCATTATTCTCTACTACATATATAATACAATTATCATAAACAATCACCTTACAGTTATAGTATAGGCACTCGCTAAGAGATTTGCTATTCTTCCACTCCAAGATTCCCTTGTCTGTGTATATTTCATTTTCACTCAAGCTTTCACTATTTCCACTATTCGCTAATACAAACACATCCTGATAGGAAACTTTATGATCTGTATCAAGCAACTCTACTAATTTATCATACAGCGATAGCCATTCATCCTTTTGAAAACGTTTACTTGCCTTAACCTTTGAGTATTTTTCATTCTCTTCATTCAATACTTTCAGATTATCCAGTATTATCGTTATATCCTTATAGGTCATATAGTCTTCATCTGCTTTACCAAGTAAATTCTTCCACCAAGAAGCATCATGACCTGTAAATATTAACATATCCGCTGCTTCCTCTAACCGAATTCCCAGTATTTTGTCATTTCGTTTTTCATTTGTGCTAATACTCGTTATAACAATGATGCAAAGTATTATTATTCCTACTATAATTAATACTGCTTTAATCTTTAAACGGTATTTATCAGCCATATTATCCTCCACACTACTATATCATTTTATTCCTCTTAGTATATATCTCAATATATTAGGCTAATAAAAATAATATAACATTTTTATACCATTCTATCATGATAATTTAATCTTTACAAATTAACATATATTTCTATTTATTTTTACAAAACATTATAAAATATGTTAATTTAGATTTTTATCGTTAAAAATCCTCATACCTTTTTGGGTATGAGGATTGGAAACAAGCAAGTCTAACCTTAGCTTTAAATAGCCGGGAACTTTCTTGAAAAATATTAATTATAAAAATATATATTTCAAAACAAAGATAAATGCTAAGAAATACATTAAAGGACTTATTTTTTTAGCTTTTGCATTTCCTGAAACCAAATTAATTACAACATATGCTATTACTCCAAAAAAGATACCTTCTGAAATACTATATAAGAAAGGCATAGCCAAGATACATATAAATGCAGGAATTCCTTCACTCATATCTTCAAAATCAATGTTCTTAACAGAACTTATCATATAAAATCCTACTATGATAAGAGCCGGAGCTGTTGCAAATGAAGGGATCGCTAAAAATACTGGTGATAAGAAAATAGAAACTGCAAATAAAATAGCTGTTGTGAAAGCTGTCAACCCAGTTCTTCCACCTTCTGAAACACCTGTAGCACTTTCAACATAAGTTGTTGTTGTTGAAGTACCTAATAAAGCACCAATTAAGGTTGCTATTGCATCAGATAATAATGCTCCTTTTATTCTTGGAAGCTTACCATCACTATCAAGCATATCTGCCTTAGACGCAACTCCAATAAGCGTTCCAAGTGTATCAAACATATCTACAAACAAGAATGCAAATACTACAATAATAAAATCAACTGAATAAATATTTGTAAAATCTAATTTAAAAGCAACATTTGAAATTGCTCCTAGCTGAAAACCTTGTGAAAAATCTGGAAGTAAGCTGTAAACACCTGCTTCTGGATTTATCTGATAAATCCCTGTCAATTGACTAAGGATTCCCAAAATCCAAGTAGCAAGAATACCAAATAAGATTCCGCCCTTTACCTTTTTAATTAATAATGTTGCTGTAATAACAATACCAATTAGAGCTAAAATAACGCCGATTCCTGTAGTATTAAATGTTTCCTTAGAAAAACTGTGAAACTGAACCAAGGTTGAATCATTATTTTCTACAATTTTTGCATTCTGTAAACCGATGAATGATATAAACAAACCAATACCGCAGCTAACTGCATATTTAAGAGTTTGTGGAATTGCATTAAAGATAGCTTCACGTACATTTGTCAATGATAATATGATGAAAATAACACCTTCTACAAATACAGCGGTTAAAGCTGTCTGCCATGAATATCCCATCTTTATAACTACTGTATAGCAAAAATATGCATTCAGACCCATCCCCGGTGCTAATGCAAATGGATAATTAGCCAGCAAAGCCATTAATAAAGATCCAATACAGGCTGCTAAGGCTGTCGCCATAAACACTCCGCTTGAACTCATCTGATCCGCAGGATCCAAACCCAAAATACTATTAAATGCTGTCATAGTACTTGGATTAACCGCAAGGATATATGCCATGGTCATAAATGTAGTAATTCCTGCTAATACTTCTGTTTTCACATTGGTATTATTTTCTTTTAGCTTAAATATTTTCTCTATCAAGCCAATACCTCCTCATAAGTTGTTAATAAGTTTATTTTCAACATTGTGAGTATATCAAAATATCATCCATAAATCAAACATTATTTATAAATTTTTAAGGTTTTTTAATATTACTTATTAATTTCACTAATTTCTCTATAACTTGCCGCAATCTGTTCGAGTTCTTGAGCAGATACACTTTCCTCAATAAGCTTTAGCAAAATTTGATACAAAGGAGAAGTGTATTTTTTAATATATATATTCTGCTTATAATCAGGAATAAATCTGTGAACTGTCCTTTGCAGTTCAAGGAATATTTCATAAGGAACTTTATCAAATCTCAAAAATAGCATTTTAATACTTGTAAAATAATAAGAATTTATGAAATCGTATTCTACTGCCTGTTTGTATTTTACAAAAGCTCCCCTTTTTTCATACTCTTCCCATTTCATGTAGTTAACTGTCAGCAAGTCAGAATGATATTTCATATTTCTATTTAAAACAGTAGATTCATAATTAATAAAATAATGATACAATCTTTCCTCAATAATATAAGCACGTTTGATATATAGATAGAAAAGAGAGTCCCAGAATAAATCTTCATAAGCCAGTCTCTCAGGAAAAAATATATGATTATCAAATATAATTTCTCGCCTATAAAGCTTATTCCATACTCCTCCGCTTAACAAGTTAGCTGCAATAAAGTCACTTCTCTCTTCGTCATTTTCTATTTGAAATAACGTATCCTCAAAATTAGCATTTTTACAAAATTCTGTCTTCTCATTTCCGGTATCACGATAACTGCGGCACCTTACAATATCGCAATCATATTTCATTGCCTTATTATAGAGTTTCTCAAACATATCAAGTTCCACCCAGTCATCCGAGTCAACAAAGCCTATATAGCTGCCACTCACATAGGTTAGAGCAACATTTCTGGCACCTCCTATTCCTAAATTTTCTACATTGTTAATCACAATAAAGCAATTTGAATATTGTTGTTCATAGCGAAGCAAAATCTCCAGAGTATGATCCGTTGACGCATCATTTACAAAGATAAATTCTAGTTTTTCTCTCCCCATCGTTTGATTCACTAATGACTCTATGCATCTGGTTATGTATCTTTCAACATTATAACAAGGTATAATAATACTTATTAGCTTTTTCATCTAAATTCCTTCCAGAACAAAGTACCATCAACCCTTCGTTCAAATATTACATAGGTATTAACACTTTTAAGCGTTACCTCAACAAGGTCTTTCCTATGAAATAAAAAAGCAACGACAAGCGTTGCTTTTTTATCTTTCGTTTATCATAAATCTTTCGTTTTTTAATTCTTTCGTACCTATTGTTTCTTTAGAATGTCCCAAAATGCCGTTTCCTGCAATTTTGACGCCTAGCCAAGCTAGGTGGGTATCCGCATCTATTCTTCTGCCTTCCGCTCAAAGGCGGCATGACATCCAAATAGAAATTTAGGAATCCCATGAAATGTAATGTAGGTTCAAAATAGCAGGGTATCGAACACCTCAGGAATTGTTTTATTAGATTATACTATATTATGTCCTATTTTACAATAAGTATAACAAATATGAACATGTAAAATTTTACAAAAACCTATTTTCTAACATTTACTTTTTCCAATAATCGCCATAAAATGTCATAATAATATTTCAAAATATGAAACAAAAAGACGGTTTATGCCGTCTTTTTGTAAATTTTGCAGATTATGAAAAGATGCCTTAATTTACCAAGCCTAGCCGCACGCACTGCAATTATTAATAATATTAATTACGAAATAATTAGCTCAGCTCATCTACTAGCTTCTTAAGAGCAGCTAATGCATCTTCTGGAAGCTTATCATAGCCTTCTTTCAAAGTTGCAGTATTAGCAACAAACTTAACTCTATCTTCCATACGTGCCTTTAATTGTTCAGCATAAGATGTATCATTAAGATTCGGCACAAAGCCTTCCCATTCAAATATTTCAATATCAGAAAATGGACCCCACTGTTTGAAATTAGCTTTCTTTTCTACGATAGCTTCTAAGATGCCTAAAGTATCTTTTGGCTGAACTTTCTTGCCCATGAAATCTCCAGTATTGATAATGTAGCAATCTACATTCTTCTCTTCAACTAATTTTTTGAATTTTTCATAGTCATTTGCTAATGGGTAAGTTCTAAATGGATTAGCATATGGCACAACTACTAATGCATTAGGATCTGCCCCAGGCGCAAGTCTTTCTGCTGACGATCTCTTTGTAGCAAGAGTAGCACCCATAACAGAGGCTAAAGAAGCACCTTTCAACTTAACGATTGGTGGAATTGTAGGGTCTTTCATAATCCAGAAAATAGCATTAACTGGCTCGTTAATCTTATCAACACGGTTTGGTGACCATAATTTAGATTTAATAGCACGGCCGTTACCATTTCTAATATCTTCTGTAACTAATTGAATTTTTCCTTCATCATCTAATGTAGCTGAACAGTTCTGTGCTGTTAGAAGATATTTATTATCTTCACAGCCTGTTGGATAATCCTGCGTTTTATCAAAATAAGTAGGCTCTAATGCAATCGAAGCACATGTGTCTGAGTTAATAATAAATGCATCATCATGAAGAACCGTTACACCATATTTTCCGCCATGTTTTGCATGTGTAATTGTCGATTTACCTGATCCAGATAAACCAAATACGGATGCAACGTATTTAGAACCGTCTGATAAAGAGTATTCTTTCTGTCCGCCATGGCAAGATGCATATCCATTACGGTTAGCAACAGCCCATGCCATAGTAAGAGTTCCTTTTTTGTGCTCTCCGAAATATCTCATACCTAAGATAGCAGCGCAATTTTGTTCTGTATTAAAATAACATAATGTTTTTGGATCGCTTAAACAAGATAAATCTACACCCGGACGATCAGAACCATTCCATTGTGGATCAGAGAAAATAAAGATATCTGCTTCTTTTCCGCCACCGACTGGCTTAGAAGCTTTATACATTTTAACATATTCATCAGACATGTACTGGAAGTTCAACATCCAATTGTACATAATATTTTCTTCACCTTCCGGAATAAGAAGATGAGCCTTTACCATAAATTCAGGGTCAAGACCAACATACACTTCTGCATGATACATGTTTTTCCAACGAGTCTCATAAGCAGCATCCATAATAACTTTATCAAGAGCACCGCAGTTTACACCAGGCTCTCCGGCGATTCTTCTTGCTGTCGCATAACGACCTGTGATAGCACCATCATTAAACAAAAGAACTTTTGCGTCTTTTTCAAGACCAAATTCTTCTCCTCTATATACTGGCATATCTGTAACAATTGTTCCAGGTGAATTTTTAGCTAATTCATATGCCTCTTTAAGTGTATTAACTTTAATTACATTGTTTCCGTAAAATGGAGCTTCGATAATTGAACGTGTCGTTGCAAATCCAACTTTGCCTGCGCCAATTTCACTGTGTGGATAATAAGCTTTCGTTGACATTGTTTGTCCTCCTTATAATTAAATGTTAGTAGTGTATCTTCATTGCATAAAGCATCGCAATAGAAGTCTTATCATGGGAACGAAAAGAAATATTTTCTTTCCATAATTAACTAGGAAATTAATCCGAAAGTTAATTTATTATCTCATTTTGACATAAAATTGTCAAGGTATAAACCCTTGACAATTTTGTGTTTTTAATATTTTTTTAAAAATTAAATTGAATTAAACCAAACATTTATCTATTAGAAGTATCCATCTTATTTTGTATTAATATAATTAATCAAGCCTTCTGCTGCAATGATTTTTTGCATAAACTGTGGAAATGACTGACCTTGAAACTTCATATTCTTTGTCTTATTGAAAATAAGACCATTGTCGAAATCAACTTCTACAATATCTCCTGCCTCTATTCCCTTTGCTGCCTCAGGGCATTCAATAATCGGAAGACCTATATTGATTGCATTTCGATAAAAAATTCTTGCAAAAGTTTCTGCTATCACACAACTTACTCCGGAAGCCTTAATTGCAATGGGAGCGTGCTCTCTTGATGAACCGCAGCCAAAATTTTTATTTGCAACAATGATATCTCCTTTTGTTATATTTTTAACAAATTCCTTATCTATGTCTTCCATGCAATGCTGAGCTAACTCACCAGGATCGGATGAGTTTAAATATCTCGCAGGAATAATTACATCTGTATCTACATTATCTCCATATTTAAAAACTGTTCCACATGCTTTCATTTACTCTGCCTCCTATTCAATTTCACAAGGACATGAAATTTTACCTGTAATTGCACTTGCTGCCGCTACCGCCGGACTGGCAAGATAAACCTCTGACTTAACGTGTCCCATACGTCCTACAAAATTACGGTTGGTAGTTGAGATACATCTTTCTCCCTCCGCCAAAATCCCCATGTAGCCTCCAAGGCAAGGTCCACAAGTCGGCGTACTGACAACAGCTCCTGCATTAATAAAGGTTTGAATTAAGCCTTCTTCGATGGATTGCAGATAAATCTTTTGCGTAGCTGGTATGACAATGCAACGAATTCCTTTAGCAACTTTTTTTCCTTCTAATACCTCTGCTGCAATACGCATATCATCAAGTCTTCCATTTGTACAGGAGCCAATTACGACCTGGTCAATTTTAATCTCTCCTACTTCATCTATTGTTTTGGTGTTTTCAGGTAAATGAGGAAATGCAACAGTAGGCTTTAAGTTCGATAAATCAATTGTATATTCTTGCTCATATTCTGCATCCTTGTCTGCTTCATATATCGTATATTCTCTTTTGGAATGTTCCCTTATATAAGCTTCGGCCACATGATCAACCGGGAAAATACCATTTTTTGCACCTGCCTCAATTGCCATGTTTGCTATTGTGAAGCGATCATCCATAGATAGACTTGCTATACCCTCTCCTACAAATTCCATTGACTGATAGCGTGCTCCATCCACTCCAATCATACCAATTATATGAAGTATCAAATCTTTTCCACTCACCCATTTTGAAAATTTGCCAATCAGATTAAATTTAATAGCAGATGGCACCTTAAACCATGCCTTACCCGTCGCCATACCGGCAGCCATATCCGTACTTCCAACCCCCGTTGAAAATGCTCCCAACGCTCCATAAGTGCAAGTATGGGAATCCGCACCGATTACAACATCACCAGCGACCACTAAACCCTTTTCAGGCAAAAGTGCATGCTCAATACCCATTTGACCCACTTCAAAATAATTCGTAATATCATGTTTTGCTGCAAATTCTCTGACACATTTACAATGTTCTGCTGATTTAATATCCTTATTTGGTACAAAATGATCTGGCACCAATGCAATTTTGTCCTTATCAAAGACTGTGCTCACCTTCATTTTATCCATTTCATGGATGGCTACCGGGGACGTAATATCATTGCCGAGTACAAGGTCTAACTCAGCCTCTATTAATTGTCCTGCTTTTACTTCACTAAGTCCTGCATGTGCAGCCAAAATTTTCTGTGTCATAGTCATTCCCATTACAATATCCTCCTTTACAAAAGCAAACTCTGAGCCGCTTCATTAACTTTTAAAATAATTAAATCAATAAACTATATATTTTCTGTTACTTAGAAATATTTGTTGTTGATATTTTATCATAATAGCTGTTATAATTAAAATACATAATACGAATACTTGTTATAACACTGTGTTATAGTATGATTTGAAATTTTGAGGAGATATTATGGAACAAAACCTATCACTTTATAAAATATTCTATACGGTTGCAATAGTCGGTAATATATCAAAGGCTGCCAAGGAATTATACATAAGCCAGCCTGCTATTAGCAAATCAATAACCAAGCTGGAACAAAATCTGGATACCGTTTTATTTTTAAGAAATTCAAGAGGCGTTTTGCTAACCGAAGAAGGTCAGATTCTATTTAAATATTTAGATTCTGCCTTTTCAACCATTTCAACTGCGGAAGAGCAAATCAGGCGTATTAAGGAATTAGACATCGGTCATATTACAATCGGTGTCAGCACTACCTTATGTAAATATATCCTGCTTCCTTATCTACAAAAATTTATTGAGCAATGTCCTCATATTCGAATTACAATAGAATGTCAGTCTACAAATAAAACCTTACAATTACTAGAAGATAACAAAATTGACATAGGTCTGGTAGGTAAGCCACATACCTTGAAAAACATTGATTTTCATTCTCTTGGTGAAATTGAAGATATTTTTGTCGCCACCGACAGTTACATCAATCATTTAAAAATGCGCGAACATGCTGAACAAAATGATTTATTTAAAACCGCCACCTTAATGCTTCTTGATAAGGAAAATATGACAAGACAATATATTGATGATTATTTTATTAATAATAATATTGAAATTAATAATCTTATCGAAATCAGCACAATGGATTTACTAATCGATTTTGCCAAAATAGGACTTGGAGTTGCATGTGTGATTAAGGATTTTATTAAAGAAGATTTAAAGAACAAATCACTGATTGAACTTCCACTCGAAGCTCCCATACAAAAACGAGAAATTGGCTTTGTTTTCTCAAAAGCTGTGTCTCCTTCTTCTTCTGTTGAAAAGTTCATTCAATTTTATAAGAATTATAATAATTAAGCTCCAGTATTATATCGACAAAAAAGCGCCTCGCATAGTCTATAATCAAATGCAAGGCGTAATTTTGTATTGTTTAAGTATATTGTAATGATATTATTTTCAATCAGCAAATCTCCATGAAGCTGATAGATCTTAATAAATTAGTTATTGATTAATTTATCTTCTTCTTTATTCCAGCTATATAATTTACGAAGCTCTTTACCAACTGCTTCTGACGGATGTTCTGCTGCAACTCTTCTCATTGCATTAAAATGAACCTGTCCGGCAGCCTGCATATCCAATAAGAAATCTTTTGCAAAAGTTCCATCCTGAATATCCTTTAATACTTGCTTCATAGCTTTCTTTGTTTCATCTGTAATGATCTTAGGTCCAGTGATATAATCACCATATTCAGCCGTATTTGAAATAGAATATCTCATGCCTTCAAATCCGCTCTGGTTAATTAAATCTACAATCAATTTCATTTCGTGAATACATTCAAAGTAAGCACTTTCTGGTTCATAGCCAGCTTCCACTAAAGTCTCAAATCCTGCCTGCATCAGTGCACATACACCGCCGCAAAGAACAGCTTGTTCCCCAAAAAGATCTGTTTCAGTTTCTACTCTAAAGGTTGTCTCAAGTACACCTGCTCTTGCTCCGCCTATTGCCAATGCATATGCCAATGCTTTATCTTTTGCTTTTCCTGTAGCATCCTGCTCTACTGCAACTAAACATGGAACACCCTTACCAATCTGATATTCACTTCTTACCGTATGACCCGGTCCCTTAGGAGCAATCATAGTAACATCAACATACTTAGGTGGAATAATCTGCTTAAAGTTAATTGCAAAACCATGAGCAAACATTAACATGTTGCCTTCTTCTAAGTTTGGTTCAATTGACTCTTTGTACATCTGAGCCTGTCTTTCATCATTAATTAGAACCATAATAATATCAGCTTTTTTAGCAGCCTCTGCTGCCGTATATACTTCAAAACCTTGTGCTACAGCCTTATCCCAAGATTTGCTTCCTTCATAAAGTCCAATAATTACATGACAGCCTGATTCTTTTGCATTAAGAGCATGTGCATGTCCCTGACTACCGTATCCGATAACAGCGATTGTTTTACCCTCTAATATTGATAAGTTACAATCCTCTTGATAATAAATTTTAGCCATTTAATATTCCTCCCAGAATTAATTTATTAGAAATTCAAGGTTATTAGGATGAATTTCTTAGTGTATTGGATACATATCCAAAATTTAAATATATTTATTAGTAAATACCAACAGAAAAACTGCTGACTATAAATATGTTACATCATCACAGCCACGAGATAAACCTGTTATACCAGTTCTTGCCAGCTCTAATATTTCATAGCTATCCAGTAATTTAATGAACGCTTCCAGCTTGGATTGATTACCTGTTAATTCAATTACTAAAGATTCCGTCGCAACATCTACTATTTTAGCTCTGAAAATATCTGCAATTGAAATAACTGCCTGACGCTGCTTAGCATCTGCCTTGACCTTGACTAATACAAGCTCTCTGCAAACCGATTCGACATCCTCTAACTTCTTAATATCCAACACGTCTTCTAACTTACGAAGCTGTTTTTCAATCTGTTCCAAAATAGGTTCATCTCCACTGACAACTACTGTCATTCTTGAGAATCGAGGATCTGCCGTTTCACCAACGGTCAAGCTATCTATGTTATATCCTCTTCGGCTGAACATTCCCGCTACTCTGCTTAAGACACCGGCAGCATTGTCCACCAGCATGGAAAATACTCTTACTTTCATAATTTAAACCTACTCTCTCGATAATATATTGTTTGGTTCACTTTCAATTATTCTAACAACTATTGTTTTCTTTGTCAACGCTACTGCTCATAAGTCTTATATCATTTTGTTATACAAGATATAACTGAGAGCAATATTTAAGTGGTTTTGCTATAAGCAAAAACATATACGTGGCGGATTAATCATCATATATTTATATTCATAGTTTAATTACAGCTTATATATATAGCACGAGGATACAGTTATTTTATTTACACTTCTGCAAGGGAAGTGACATAATAGAGATATAAAATAAACCGAAACAAATACATTTCAATCCACACTTCCGCAAGGGAAGTGACGATGATGTACTAAATACCTCTGTGAACCAAGTTAATTTCAATCCACACTTCCGCAAGGGAAGTGACTAAGTTAAACATATTGGTATTATCATCTATAGATTATTTCAATCCACACTTCCGCAAGGGAAGTGACTATAGAAATGGAGCGTGAAGATAATGACAAATAGTATTTCAATCCACACTTGTTTGAATTGAAATTCAAGCATAAGCGGACATTTTTGATTGGTTACCTTTTCATATGCATTTCTTTTATTTGGATTAGACAACATTTGATATATCGTAGTTTTTGATACTGGATAATCCATATTTTTTTCAATTCTGTCGTCTCTATAAAAGTGCATATAGTAATGCTGTATTGCAAAAGGCGATAATAAATTGTAATCATATTTATCTGCTTTTCTTCTATAGTCATCAAGTACATATGAGGCAGCCTTTTCTCCTATTTCAATATATTTCAATGAGCCAAGCTCTTCACCTTCTAACTCTATAATATAAGTCTTCTTAATTTCTCCCTCCCCATTTCTATTTCCTCTACCTGAGGCCTGAGCAATCGAATCAAGTCCAGCTATATGTCTTATCACACAAGAAAAGCTAATATCCACCCCGGCTTCTATTAGTTGAGTACTAACACAGATAACCTGCTTGTGGTTGTTCAAGGCTTCTTTCATCTTCTTTATTCCATCTTTTCTATGAGCCGGACACAGATTCGTATTTAAGAAATAAAATATAATGTTTGTATCATCCAGATTTTTCTTTACTTCCTGAAAAACTGCTTTTGCAATCTCTTTTGTATTTAATATAATTAAAATAGATTGATTGTCTTTTTTTACGTCTTTTACAAATTCTCCCAGTTCAAACAACGACATCTTTTTTTTATACCTTTTATCTATAATCTCCATGCGTTTAAAATCTGCAAACTTCTCTCTTAAATCTAAGATTATTTCCTCTTTAATTTGCATTTTGTGTTCTACCTTATTTAGTCCCGGCTGAGTTGCAGAGCAAAGTATAATAGTGTCTCTGCAAACACTTGATAGAAAGTTAATGGCATCATTAAATAGAGATATACACTTAACTGGAATTGCTTGAATTTCATCAAAAATAATAATAGTATCTGTCAGATTGTGCATTCGCCTTATATTTTTAGTTCCTTTCGAAAAGAAAGTGTTCAAAAACTGTACCATGGTGGTGAATATAATTGGTGATGTCCATTGTTCTGTCAGAAGTTGTCTGTACTCTACTTCATCTTTTTCTGTATCTTCACCATCTACCACATTACTATGATGCTCCAAGAGATAATCTTTCGGTAATAACGCGTCACGAACCACCTGCGCATTTTGTTCTATAATGGAAGTAAAGGGCAACACATAGAGGATACGACTCTTCTTACAGCTTCTTGCATGATTTAATGCATAACGTAGACTTGAAAGCGTCTTTCCGCCTCCCGTTGGCACCGTTAGTGTATAAATTCCTTGTGGTTGACTTCCAAAATCATTGCATTGCTTCCATATATCCTGCCTAAGTAATTGTATTGTTTGTTCAAGTTCACTGTTCGTTTTTTTATTTTGAAATTCATTTTCCTTTGCTTCCAGTCTGCAACTAAACTCCTCCCACAAACGATTAATATTCAAATCCTCTTCTTCTTTTTTATTTTGCATAAACAAATACGTATCGTATCGGTCTGCATCAATCAGACAGCTATATAAGAATTTAATAAGTAAATGTAGATTATAACAAAAATTAGTATTTGAGTACTTTGAAACATAATCCTTAAACTCATTTACTGCATTTTTAAATAATTTATCCAATTCCTCAGGTTCCATGATTCTCTTGTAAAATCTTTCACTGGCTTTCATATATTGCGTATCTTCTTTAAAACCTTCCTCTATCTGATTACATCTTTCTAAAAGCTTAATCTTCAAATCATTGGATATAAAATCTTCCAAGCCACCATGATGGTAACAAATAATCATAGCTACTATCTCAGCCATGGTTTTCTCATAAGTATTTCCCTTATGATATCGCTCTAATATTAGCATTGCACCATGTTTTCCATGATCCACTGTCTTAGTTAATTTAGGTTCTCCTGCCTTTTGCCGACTTACAGATTCGTAAAAGTAGACATAAAATTCATCTGTATACTTTCCCATATCATGAAGGATGCCAAGCAGTCTGCCTGTATTAGCAAAGTTTAGTTTTTGTGCATAGCTTACACATTTTATTTCCACTCCTTTTAGATGCTCTTCTACTGTCTGTATATGATTATCTTGCATTCGAAAATGAGCGGGAAACACTGTATGATTAGCGTCCATTTTTGTACTCCTTTTGATTATCTGTCAATTTTTTATTTTTTATTAAATTATTAAGTATATTATAGCATTTAATGTAGATTTATAAATATGTTTTTATTTATTATCTTATTGGCATGAAATTTGTATAGTTAAAATTAACTTTAGTTGACACAAATTGACCATATTTATGCAAAAAATAGCACATATATAGAAGGTGATAAAATCTATATATGTGCTAAGTCTTAAGAATCTTACACAAAGTGCTTTTTATTCTATCGTAATCGCAAATCTATTAATTTTGTACAATGCGACGTTTCCCGTATAATGATAAAATTCCAAATACAACTACAGCCATAATCGGAAATATTGTTCCTGCTAATATTCCACTTTTTAAACCCAACTGCTCATCGGTCATATTCCATTTTGCTGCCTGATGCAATATATATGTACTCTCCATAGAAATATCTGTAATGCGTCCTACGGGAGTTTGACAGTTACATAAAGAAAAAATCTCTAAAAGCCCTGTTATGGCTTTATTTTTTTGTCAAATTTTAAAAATAATAGTGGGTATTTTATGGGTATTGTGTTATAATATGGATATAGGAGGTGTTACACATGAGACTTATGGTATCCAAATCTAAAAATGCA